>CAVTOG010000011.1:0-718179 GCA_963736325.1 uncultured Actinomycetota bacterium
ATTTTACATGCTTAAATAAGGGTGCACCCAAATTTAGAGAGACTGAAACTTAAGATACATATTACTCAATTGAGAGAGGCGCTCTTATGAAAATCCTATTTCCGCAACCGCGCAAATTCGGCCAACTAATCGCCTCTGACGGGCCCATTACCACACCCTCAGCCAATCGATTTCGTCTGGGCCGGCCCATTTTAGTTTTCCTGAGTCTGCTCTTGGGACTTTCCGGTTGCGCTGGGACCTCTATCGAAGGGCCCTCCCGGCTTCCCCGTCAAGTCACACCAGGGTCGCCACTTTCTGCCGCGGTGGTCAATCAGTTTCCGTCCCAGGTATCCGGCGGCGGCTCGCTTCGAGTATTCAGCGTTTATTCGGAAGGTGGATACGCTTCCAGGTCAACAAGGACCTGCAAGTTGGGTTGGCCGGCAACTACGAAATTGATGATTTCCACTTCACAGGGCTGAATTTCTATGCTCCCATTCCCTGGAGAGAGGTGCATTCTTTTGGCGGCTCCTTTCCCGTCTTGTATACTCTGTCTGATAAATGGGGCCTGATGGTCGTGCCCATCCTTCAGGCAGCCGGGGAACCCCAGGCTAACTGGAGTAGAGCACTGATTTATGGAGGGGCGGTGGCGGCGGTCTACACCTTTGGCGAGGACCGCACCATTGGTTTCGGGTCGGGGCTGTAGATAATCTGGAACAAGCCAACGTCTTTCCCTTTGTATTAGTGAACTGGAAATTCAATGAACAGTTTCGGCTCGCGATCCCCCAGCGTGCCGGTCCCGCAGGTCCAGGGGGAATAGAATTTACTTATACTCCTATGAAAGACCTGGGGCTTGGCCTTGGTGCGACCTATCTCTCGAAGCGGTTCCGTTTGAGCCAGAATAATAGCATCGCCAACGGCATCGGAGAATACGATACCATCCCGCTCTTTGCCCGCATCTCCTATCGGGTATTGCCAGTCGTGGACGTCAACTTCTACGGGGGACCTCTTGTATAATTATATACGGGTGGAAGACCCCAATGGAGGCAGACTTTTCCACTCACATCAAAATGTAGCCCCATTTATGGGGATAGGCCTTTCCCTAAACTTGGATAAATTTTCTGGCGGCTGATTGAGCAGCGGTTGGGATGCTTCTCTTACCCCGAAACGTCGCAAGCCATTGGGATTCTCTTCAGGAAATTTTTAGACTTTTTCCTGATAAGATAGACGAATTAATTGGTATTATAGTGCTTCTTCTATGACCGTAGCTTGTTATTACTGCACCAGGCGGAATTTCCCGTCGTCAAGTTCTAAATAAGGGAGCGGGCTATATCGTTCTGGCAGAAAGCTGCACAGGCACGATAAACGCTCAGGTTCAGGAGGCCGACTTAAAAAAGATATTTTCTTCCAGGGCAGATGGATATCTACCTGATGACTCAGGGAGAGCAAAATAGGGCTTCTGCGGGTCACGAGCCTGCTGGGATCGGGCGGGATTTTATTACGAAGAGTTTGGCGTGGTCGGCCACATCGAGAATTTCACCGGCGGCTCCACCTGTTTATATGAGCAAAGTTCGTTGACATGGCCGGAGGAGTTATTATATGTTGATAATTGCTGGGAGATTCATCCCCGCTTTGAAGGGGGGGTCTTGATAAAAGCGGTAATCAAAATTCCCCCAGCCATGGCAACACTCAATCTCACCAGGAGGTGTCGATAATGAAAAGATTTGGGATCTGGCTTATCGTGACAATGTTTGGTTTGGTGCTGGTATGTGGCTGCGGACAAGAGAAGAAAGCTCCGGCCAAAGCGGCGGCTCCGGCGGCCAAGGCTGAGAAGGCAGCGCCTGCGCCTGCACCTGCACCGGCCATGCCTGCTCCGGCGCCCCGGCGCAGCCGAAGCCTGAGCACCCGAAATAATTTCTGTGCTCATGATTGGGGTCTGATGGTCCAGAACAAGGAACTGCTATGCGTTGGCGCACTGATAGTACCAGCGGCAGCGCTGGTTTGCCTGGCTTTGGCGGCGGGTGGCTGCACCGAGGGCAAAGACGCACCGGGTGCGGCGGCCCCCGCCGTGGCCACCCCGGCGCCAACCGCCGGGATCCAGGCCGGCATCGAGAAGCACATCCAGGAGCAGGTCCGCCTGGGCGGCGGATATTTCAAGCTGCCCTTCCGCAACCAGGAACTTCGTCTCAAGCTGGTCAAGGTCCACACCGAATACCTGGCGAAACTCGGTCCGGGCCGCTATTTCGCCTGCGTGGACCTGGCGGACGTCAGCGGCGACGTCTATGACGTCGATTTTTTTCTGGCCGGTGATCCGGCCGCCATGAAGGTCACCGAAACCACCGTCCATAAGCTCAACGGCAAGCCGTTCTATGCCTGGGAGCAAAAAAGCGATGGCACCTGGCAGCGTATCCCCCTGAAAAAAGCTTCTGAAGGCGATCTGGGTGTCATCCGAGGGCGGGATGAGTTCGAGTTCTTCTACCGGGCCACCTTGCCTACGATCACCGGCGCCGCCCGCATGTGGCTCCCCCTGGCCTCCACGGACGCGTTTCAGACGGTGGCGGTCAAATCCATCCACGCTCCGGGGAAGCACCGCGTCTTGCCGGAACGGCAGCACGGCAACCAGGTCCTTTTCCTCGAACTGGGTCCCGGGGACAGCGGCAAAAAGGTTGAGATCAGCTATCAGGTAAAGCGCCTGGAGAAAGCCGCCTACGCGGCGCCGACGCCCGGCCCGGGACAATACCTCAAGCCGGATCGTCTGGTGCCGCTCAATAAGAATTTCCGCCGGATTGCCGAGGAGGTCGTCAAAGGCAAGACGGACGACCTGGTACGGGCCCGGGCGCTCTATGACCACGTCATCGACCGCATGCGCTACATCAAGTTCGGTGAGGGCTGGGGTAAGGGCGACGCGGTTTACGCCTGTGACGCCGGCACCGGCAACTGCACGGATTTTCACTCCTACTTCATTGCCCTGGCCAGGTCGGTAGGCATCCCGGCGCGCTTCGCCATCGGCGCGGCCATCCCTTCCGAGCGGAACGAAGGCGGGATCGACGGTTATCACTGCTGGGCCGAGTTCTTTGCCGACGGCAAGTGGTGGCCGGTAGACATCAGCGAGGGCAACAAGTACACTTCTCTGGCAACCTACTACTTTGGCCACCACCCGGCCAACCGCTTCGAACTCAGCCGCGGCCGCGACCTGGTTGTTGAACCGGGGCCCGCTTCCGGACCGATAAATTTCCTGGCCTATCCCGTCCTGGAAATCGAGGGCAAGCCGGTAAAGGCCGCAGTGGAGTTCTCCTTCAAGAGAAGTCACCGCCAGTAGGGTCGAGGCGATGCGACCGGCAGGTCAGGCCCGGGTCAGGCCCGGTGACGATCTTGCCGCGGCCGGATTGACTTCTCTCTGTCCCTGGACCCCGGGCGCCCCGGGCCGCGCTTCCCCTTAACCCCGGCTATTCCCTGGACAAAGGCGTCAGCCTCGGATAGAATCCTCACGTATAAAAAGTCATATAAAGGGGTTCTCCGGGGCCGGCGGCCGGGTTGGGGCATGCGGCCCCGGTCCGGCATCGTTTGGCCGCCGCGGACTGCCCCTTAGAGGTTAAGTCAAACCATGAAACGCACCCTGTTGCTCAACCCGCCATCTTTCCAGGATTTTGATGGCGGCGCCGGCTCGCGCTATCAGGCCACCCGTGAAGTCACCTCTTTCTGGTATCCCACCTGGCTGTGCTACCCCGCCGGCCTCATCCCGGAGTCCCGGGTGGTGGACGCCCCCCCGGAGAATTTGACGGTGGCCCAGGTGGCGGACCTGGCCGCGGATTTCGAATTGGCCGTGCTCTTCACCTCCAAGCCGTCGTTTCCACATGATCTGGCCACCGTCAGCCGGCTCAAGGCCAAAAACCCCCAACTCCTGGTGGGCATGGTGGGGCCCCAGGTGAGCGTTCTGGCCCAGGAATCCCTGGCGGCCGGTCCCCAGTTGGATTTCGTGGCCCGCCGGGAGTTCGACTATACCGTCACCGAAATGGCCCAGGGGCGGCCCTGGGGCGAGATCCAGGGGCTCAGCTATCGCGCCGACGGCCGCATCCATCACAACCCGGACCGGCCCTACATCGAGGATCTGGATGCCCTGCCCATGGTCACGGAGATTTACCACCGGGACCTGACCATGGAGCACTACGAGATCCCCTACCTGCGCTACCCCTACGTGTCCTTCTATACCGGCCGGGGCTGCCCGGGGCATTGCGTCTACTGCCTCTGGCCCCAGACCTTCACCGGGCGGCGCTTCCGGGTGCGGAGCGTGGCCAACGTGGTGGCCGAGGTCCGCCGTTCCCTGGAACTCTTTCCCCAGGCGGCGGAGATCTTCTTCGACGACGACACCTTCACCGCCGACGGCGAGCGGGCCCGGCAGCTCAGCCGGGAATTCCGCGACCTCAAGTTCGTCTGGTCCGCCACCGCCCGGGCCAACACCTCCTACGAGACCCTGAAGGCCATGAAGGAAGGGGGGCTGCGCCTCCTGGTGGTGGGTTTCGAAACCGGCGACCCCCAGGTTTTGAAAAATATCCGCAAAGGCGTCACCCTGGACCTGGGCCGCCGCCTGGCCAAGTGGTGCCGGGAACTGGGCATCCAGGTCCACGGCACCTTCATGGTGGGGCTGCCGGGGGAGACCAAGGAGTCCATCGAGGCCTCCATCCGCTTTGCCTGCGAATTGGACCCGGACACCATCCAGGTCTCCCTGGCCACCCCTTACCCGGGCACGGAATTCTATGATTTCTGCCGGGAGCAGGGCTTCCTGCAGGATGACGCCCTGGTCAACGGCGCCACCGGCTATCAGCAGTGCGTGGTGGATTACCCCGGCCTGGCCGCGGCCGACATCTTCCAGGCGTTGCCCCAATTCTACCGCCGGTTTTACTTCCGGCCCCGTTACATGGCCCGGGCGGCCCTGGTGATGATGCGGGACCCGGTGGAGCGCCGCCGCTTGCTCAAGGAAGGCCGCCAGTTTCTGAGCTTCATGTTCAAGCGGCGCCAATGTCAGGAAACCCCGGCGGCCAAGGCCAAGCGCTGTCCGTGACCGGTCAAGGAAATCCTCCGCCTGATGCTTCAGGGGGGGCCGGGTTTCTGCCAGATTGCCGTCACCAACGCCTGCAACGCCCAGCTGCCGCTTTTGCAGCTTTCCCCGGGTGGCGCCCGAGGCCCGGGTGATGGCCGATCCGGCCCGGCTCTGCCGGGGCTGGCGGTCCTCGGGACAAGGGCGTCAACTATCTCTGCTTCACCGGCGGCGAACCTTTGCTCTACCCGGCCTGCTCCCGGCCCTGGGCCGGGCCCGGGACCTGGGGCATCCATACCCTCCTCTGCACCAACGGCTCGCTGCTCACCCCGGCTTATATCCGGGACTCTCAAGGCCGCGGGCCTGGAAACCCTGATCATTTCCCTGGACGCGCCCACGGCTGCGGCCCATGACGCCCACCGGGGACTGCCGGGTCTCACCGGGCATATCCGGGAGATGCTGCCGGAGATGCGCCGGGCCGGGCTGAACCCCGTGGCCTCGGTGACCTTGAGCCGCCTGGTCGATGATCTGGGGGAGATGCTCCGGTTCCTGGAAGAGCTGGGGTTTCGCCGGGTCACCTTTTCCTACCCCATCACCCGGCTGAACTCCTCCTATCTGGGGTTTGCCGACCACTATTCCGTTGACTTCACCCCGCCGAGCTCTACCAGTGGTTCGGCCGCGTCAAGGAGATCGAAGGCCACGACCTCTCTCCACATCCTCAATCCCCGGCTGGCCTTGAGCGAGCTCCAGCGGCAGCTGGACCGGCCGCCCCGCCCGCTTTCCCTGCCTGGCGGGGTACAAGTATTGGTTCGTGGATTGGAATCTGCAGGTCTTTCGCTGCCATTATCTGGACGAGCCCCTGGGTCCCCTGGAAGATCTCGGCCGGATTCCGCCCATCCGGGACGATTGCAACGCCTGCGCCATCGACTGCTACCGGGACCCCAGCGTCTACCAGTACCTGGCGGTGTCGGTGGCCGATTCCCTGGCCGCCCTGCGCCAGGGCCAATGGCTCAAGGGCCTGGGCGCCTTGCTGCACCCCTACAATTTCCTCTCCCTGGCCGCCCTGCTGGAGGGCCGCCACTGGCTGCGAGGCTGAGCCGTGCAGACGGGGCAGGGGAGGGGAGGGGGTAATTTTTCGCTTGGAAAAGGTCGTAGGTGCGTCTATGCACCATTTGACCCGCTATGCAGACAACCTTGCCTGAAAAATCCGTTATCTTCACCGCCGACGACTTCGGGCTCGCCGACGCCCTGAACGGCGCGGTGGTTCTGGCCCACCGCCAGGGGCTGCTACCGTGCGCCAGCCTGATGGCCGCCGGCCCCCGGACCCAGGCGGCCCTGAGCCTGGCCCGGGACCTCCCCGATCTCTGCCTGGGGGTCCACCTCACCCTGATCCAGGGGCGGGCCGCTCTGCCCCCCAAGGCAGTGCCCCACCTGGTGGATGCCCGGGGGTTCTTTCCCAACAACCCCGTGGCCACCGGCTGGCGCTACTTCTGCCGGTCCGGCCTGCTGCCGGAAATCCGCCGGGAGCTGGCGGCCCAGATCGAAGTCGTCCTTGAGGCCGGCCTCCGGGTCTGGCACCTGAACAGCCACCTCAATCTCCACCTTCACCCCCGCCTCTTTCCCGTGGTGGCGGACCTGGCCCGGGAATACGGCATCCCCGCCGTGCGCCTGACCCGGGAAGACTGGCGCACCACCCTCGCCCTGGCCCCGGACGGCCCGGTGCCCAAGATCGCCCAGGGCCTGATTTTCGCGCTGCTCTGCCGCCGGGCGGCGCGCCGGGCCCGGGCCGCGGGGCTGATTTATAATGACCACCTTTTCGGGCTGACGAACGACGGGCGGATGACCGAAGCCTACCTGACGGCCCTGGTCCCCCGGCTCCAGCCGGGGGTGACCGAGATCTACTGCCACCCGGCTCTCTCTGCCGACCCGGAGCTCAAGCGCTGGGCCCCCGCGTTACCGGCGCCAGGAGGAACTGGCGGCGCTGCTGAGCCCGCACCTCAAGGCCGCCCTGGCCGCGGCCGGGGTCAGGGTCACCGATTTCCGGGAACTCAGCCTCCGCCAACCCGGGCCCGGCCGCAAGGCTGCCGGGTAGCTGGTTACATGGATCATTTTTCTGTCGTCGCCGAGCGTTATAGCGTTTGCCATAAATTCCTTCCATTTGGGGGCTCTCGAAATCCCCCAAAATCCCCCTTTTTCAAAGGGGGACTTTAACTGCAATTACTTCATATTCCCCAGTCCCCCTTTTCTAAAGGGGGACAGGAGGGATTTTATGAGACTTCCCATAACGGAAAAAACTTTTGGCAATCGCTATAATTCATCGACCAGCGGTTATGCCGCAGGAGCGATGGCTGCCTTGACGCCACGGGCTCCAGGACTTACTGTTTAAGTAAACTTGAGCCCCCAGGAGGAATGACCATGCCCAAAGATAAAGCCCATTGTGACATCGACCCGGTATGCAACATGGACCTGTCCGGCAAGGAAGGCAAGATCGGCTATGACTTCGAAGACGTGACCTACTACTTCTGTTCCGAACTCTGCAAGGACCACTTTGCCAAGGAGCCGAAAAAATACGCCAAGAAGACCAAGTAAAAAAAGGGCGACCCAACGGGTCGCCCCTACGCTCATTTTGTCCCGTAGTCAAAAAGTTACCCCAGGGCGGCGATGGCCTCGCCCCGGAGTTTGGCCCGCATCGCCTGGCTCTCTTCGATCACCTTGTCCAGGTTTTCGGCGCTTTGGTCATACAGGTTAAACAGGTGGCCCTCCAGGCCCATGGCAATGGGCTCGATGACCGCTTCCGGCAGCACCAGGGTCCTGGACTTTTCCCGGGTCTCCGGGGATGCCACTTCCAGCACCCCCTCCTTCCCCCACAACTGAAAGATGGAGGCCAACATCGCCAGAGGCCAGGCGCTGTCGGCCACCACGATCACTTCCGCGGCGTTCACCGCATGCGCGGTTGCCGTTGAACGAGATGGCCAGGCCCTTCCCGTCCCGCACCGTCTCGAAGGCCTGCACATCGGTGAGGCTGTCCCCCACGTAGATGATGTCCGCCATGGACAGTTCGGTTTGCGCCAGGCTGTCGGTTACGGCCTTGGCCTTCTCGGGGCCGCCGATGGGGTTGACCTCCTGTAAGAGGGCGCCGATCTCCATGGCCGGCAGCCGTTCCCCGAAGATGCGGTCCAGCAGCCCGATGGCCTCCTGCACCGGGGCCGGCAAATCCGCCGCCGCGGCGGCGTCGGGGGGCAGTTCGATTGCCGGCGCCCCGACGATTTCCCCTTGCAGGCGCTTTAATTCCTCGGCCTCGGCCGCAGACAGGCTGTAGCGGTCCAGGTCGAGCTCAGTGCAAAAGATGCGCTCCTTGGTGAAAGCCCAGCTTCAGGCCCACGGCCTCGGCAAACGGCCGGTAGCCGGTGCTGATCGCAAAGATGGGGAAATCCCGGCTGTGGAGGAACTTGAAGGCCCCCTCGGCCCCGGGCATCAGGGTGACGTTTTCCCGGGAATAAGCCTCGATCCGGGCATTGGTGAGACCGTGGGCCTTCAAAAAGGGCAGGATGAGCTTGAGGGTGTCACCGGATTTGTACCCCGGCCGCTTGGCCACCTCCGCCAGGTAAGTCGTCATAGCGGCTCACCTGCTGGAAAAACCGGTCCCCCTGGGGCTTGATAAACTCCCGGCACAGCTCAAAGGCGTTGTCATTGAGGGCCAGGGGGCCCTCGCAATCGGTATCCAGTTGTAGGTTGGGCATGTCTTCTCCTTATGATATCAGTAGCCAGTTGTCAGTAAATCATTTAACTCGACGCTCGCCACTGCTTACTGCCTTGAAAAATTCATAGTTTTGCAAGGGGGTAAGGCACCGGTATGAAGTGGCTCACGCGAAATCCCCCGAGTTCCTTCCTCCAGAAACCGTGAATCATCCTCCCTGCAGCGCCTCGATCTGCCGCTCCAGAAAAATCCGGTCCGGGTAGCTGTCCCGGCCGGCGCCCCGGAGGCTGACGGCCGCGGCCCGGTTGCCCAGGCGCACGCAGGCGTTGAGATGGAGGCCCGGAGATCCGCCCGGCCAGGTATCCCGCCGCGAAGACGTCGCCGGCCCCCAGGGTGTCCACCAGGTCGCCGCCCAGTTCCACCGGAAAATCCAGGTATCGGGGCGGCGTCAGCAGTCTGGCGCCCCGGGCCCCCCGCTTGATCACCACCACGGGCGGGGCCCAGTTGGGGTGCACTTTCGGTTCTCCCCCCAACAGCCGCCACTCGGTTTCCGTGACCAGCAGGGTCTCCAGGTGGTCCAGGATGTCTTCCAGGGCCGGCCAGCCCCGGCGGGCGTACAATTCCCCCGGGTCCAGGCTGAGGCGGACCGAGTCCGGGACCCGGCCGGCGATCCGCTGCTGCACCACGAGGGGGCCGTCTCCCGCAAACGCGGTGAGATGGAGATAAGGCGCGGCCGCCAACGCCTCCCAGGGAATGTCGGCTTCCGTGAGGTCATCATTGGTATTGGGCGCCACCAGGATGGTGCGCTCCCCTTCCCGGTCGGTCAGAATATAGGCCCGGCCGCTCTCCCCCTGGGTGACCACGTGGGCCAGGTCGACCCCGGCGAGACTTTCCTTCAGGAATTCTCCGTCGGCATCATGCGCCCACCCGGCCCACCAGGGCCACCGGCAGGCCCAGGCAGGCCAGGGCATAGGCGGTGTTGGCGGCCATGCCGCCGCCGAAGCGCCCCGCCGGCCGGCCGTACCGGGCCAGCAAGGCCGTCAGGCGCGCCTCCTCCTCCCGGGAGACGGCCTCCTCGCCGCCCCGGCTGAGTCCGGTGCCCCAGTCGCTGAAGGAAACCCTCCAGGTCATCCACCTGAAATTTCAGGTCGAGATTGATGGCGCCCAGGCAAATGATCGGAGACGGCATGCCTGGAAAACTACCAGTATTTGCGCCGCCGGTCAAGGCGAGGGGCCTCACCGGGCCCGAGGATTCTGCCTCGAGCCCGATAATTTACGCCGTAACTCTCAAGATAACGCCATGCAATCCCTGGATTTTCTCATAAGACGTCTTATCTTTAATGGAAATAAGGTTTCGAGGAACCTATGCACCGACTCATAAAAATCAGAATAATCCGTGACTTCGACCACCTGGAAGAACAGGTGCGCCGCGGTTTCGATACCTTGTTGGAAGCCCATAAAACCTCGGTTTCCTTCCGGCCGGCGGCCGACTTTCTATGAAACCACCCAGGGCCTGGTGCTCCGCCTGGAACTGGCCGGGGTGGCCGCCGAGGACGTTTCCCTGACCCTGACGGGCCACGAACTGGTGGTGCGGGGCCGGCGGCGGCCTCCCCCGCCGGAAGGCATCCGGCGCTTCATTCATCTGGAGATGGCTTTCGGCACTTTTGAACGGAGCTTCACGCTGCCCATCGCCGTCGACCCCCAGGGGGTGGAGGCCCGCTATGTGGATGGCGTCCTGGAAGTCCACCTGCCCCGGAAGGCGCCCCAAACCCGAACCATACCGGTGAAAGCTTCGCCGGCCGGTAAATAACCGCATCTGACTGAGAACATGGAGATATCATGACCAATAATCACGAGACTGACGATATCCCGGTGGCCGCTGAGCCCGTCGTGCGAGCCCGGCCCCCGGGTGCTACCCATATTACCGGCAACTGAACTGGTGCTGTTTCCCCGGCTCATCATGCCCCTGGCCCTCTGGGAGGAGCCGGCCCAGAAGCTGGTGGACGAGGTCCTGCTCAAGGATAAAACCCTGGGTTTTTTGACCAGCAAGGAGGAGAAGCCCACGGGGTTTGACCCGGACAATTTCTTCAACGTCGGCACCGCCGCGGTCATCCTGAAGATGCGCAAAGCCGACGACGACTCCGTGCGTCTGCTCATCCAGGGACTGTACCGGTTCCGGGTGGAAAGGTGGGTGGGCCAGGAACCTTACCTGGTGGCCGAGGTGACCCCCATCCCGGAAGAATACGAGCCCTCTCTCGAAGTGGAGGCCCTGGTGTCCAACGTCAAGGGCCTCTTCCTGAAGATGCTGGAGCTCTCACCCTACCTGCCCTCGGAACTGGGGAACCTGGTGCGGGAATTCAGCGATCCCCGGGTGCTGGCCGACATCACCGCCGGCAGCCTCAACATCTCCAAGACGGAGAAACAGGAACTGCTGGAGACCATCGACGTGACCGAGCGCCTGCACCGGGTCCTGACCCACATCAACCGGGAACTCGAGATCCTGGAACTGGGCAAGAAGATCCAGAGCCAGGTGAAGACCGAGATGGACAAGACCCAGAAAGACTACTACCTCCGGGAACACATCAAGGCCCTGCAAAAGGAACTGGGGGAAGGGGATGACCCCACCCGGGAGGTCGACGAGCTCCAGTTCCGGCTGGAGGAGGCGGAGCTGCCGCCCCACGCCATGAAGGAGGCGGAACGGGAACTGAACCGCCTCAAGCGGACCCCGCCCCACCTCGCCGGATCACCAGGTCATCCGCAATTTCCTGGAGTGGCTCATCGATCTGCCCTGGAGCAAAGTCCACCGAAGACAACCTGGATCTGCACCAGGCCCGGGAAATCCTGGACGAGGACCACTACGACCTGGAAAAGGTCAAGAAGCGCATCCTGGAATACCTGGCGGTGCGCAAACTGAAGCCCGACATGAAGGGGCCCATCCTCTGCTTCGTGGGGCCGCCGGGCACCGGCAAGACCTCCCTGGGCCGCTCCATCGCCCGGGCCCTGGGCCGCAAGTTCGTGCGCCTCTCCCTGGGCGGGGTGCGGGACGAAGCCGAGATCCGGGGCCACCGCCGCACCTACGTGGGGGCCATGCCCGGCCGCATCATCCAGTCCATCCGCCGGGCCGGCTCCAATAACCCGGTGTTCATCCTGGATGAAGTGGACAAGATCGGCGCCGACTTCCGGGGCGACCCCTCCTCGGCCCTCCTGGAGGTCCTGGACCCGGAGCAGAACTCCACCTTCTCGGACCATTACCTGGAGGTGGACTTCGACCTCTCCAAGGTCATGTTCATCACCACCGCCAACCTCCTGGACCCCATCCCGCCGGCCCTGCGGGACCGCATGGAGGTCCTGGAACTCACCGGCTACACCGAGGAGGAGAAGCTGGAGATCGCCTTCAGCCACCTCCTGCCCCGGCAGCTGGAGGCCCACGGCCTCACCGACCGAGCAGATGGAGGTCGACCCCGAGGCCGTCCGCCGGGTCATCGCCTCCTACACCCGGGAGGCGGGCCTGCGCAACCTGGAGCGGGAGATCGCCGCGCTCTGCCGGGGCGTGGCCCGGGAAGTGGCGGAAGGCGGCCGCCAGCAGGTCAAGCTCACCGAGCGCCGACGTGGCCCAGTACCTGGGACCGCCCCGCTTTTTCCGGGATGCGGCCCTGGACCATCCCGAGCCCGGGGTGGCCACGGGTCTGGCCTGGACCCCCGCCGGCGGCGACATCCTCTTCATCGAGGCCCTGCGCATGCCGGGCAAGGGCAACCTGAAACTCACCGGCCAGTTGGGTGACGTCATGAAGGAGTCGGCCAACGCGGCGCTGTCCTACATCCGGGCCCGGGCCCCCTTCCTGGGGATCGAGGAGGATTTCTTCGAGAAGGCCGACCTCCACATCCACGTGCCCGCCGGCGCCATCCCCAAAGACGGCCCCTCCGCCGGGGTGGCCATGCTCTGCGCCCTGGTGTCGCTCTTGTCCGGCCGCCCGGTGAAAAAGGGCCTGGCCATGACCGGGGAGATCACCCTCCGGGGCCACGTTCTGCCCGTGGGCGGCATCAAGGACAAGGTCCTGGCCGCGCACCGGGCCGGCATCCAGGAGATCATCCTCCCGGCCCAGAAACCAGGTGGACCTGGAGGAGATCCCCGAGTCCATCCGGGGCAAGCTCATCTTCCACCCGGTGGAGCGCCTGGACGAGGCCATGGAGTTCGCCTTCCCGCCAGGAGGGAAAAACTGACCGGGTAGGGGAGGGATGGTCAGTGGCCAATGGCTACTAGACCTGAGTTGTGCTCTGTCGGAAATGTATCTCTGTAGGGGCGGACCCATGTGTCCGCCCTATGGGGCGGCACACGGGCCGCGCCCTACAGACCCTGAGTTTGTTGCCTCTATGAGCGCAACCTGAGGGAAGGTCGGGCCAGGAGTTGGCAGGCAGGGAGGGAGCGGAGTGATTTACCTCTCCGTGGGTAAACCACCGTTGGCGAACGTCCCTTGAGCCCGGTGAAGTTCGCTTATCTCCCCGCAACCTGAATGCTTCCTGGCAAGGGCACCGAGTGCTAGGCTGCAAACATCTCTTGCCGAAACGCGGTATTATTCATTAATATAGGGCCACCAGGATCGCTGGTTTGCCGGGGGCATCGAGCCCTCTCCGGGAAGGCGGCGACCCTGGTGGTTTAATTTCATCTGGAGGCAACCCATGGCCGTTTTTACCTGCGAAAAATGCGGCAACAAGGTGGACACCCGCTGCAAACCCAAGAAATGCCCGGCCTGCAGCGAATCCGGCACCATGTGCAAAGTGGAGGCCCCGGCGCCGCCCAAAAAAGGGAAGAAGTTAAATCAGCGGAGTCAGGGTCGGGGGCCAGGGATCAGGGATCAGGGGTCAGGAATAACCCCTACAACCTCCATCCGACCACCGTATTCCCCCTTCCCCTGACGCTCGCCGGAGAAAAATCAAAAACCGAAAACGGAAAACGGCTTTTACATGATCTACGGCATCGGCATTGACCTGGTGAAGGTGGCCCGGATTGAGCGGGTCCTGGGGCGCTACGGCGACCGGTTTTGCGCCCGCGTCTTCACCGAAGGCGAGATCGCCTACTGCCGGGGCAGGTCCTGGGCCGCGGCGGGCTTCGCCATGCGCTTCGCCGCCAAGGAGGCCTTCTCCAAGGCCCTGGGGGTGGGTCTGCGTAAAAACGGCATCCGCTGGCGGGAGGTGGAGGTGATCCCCAACCCCATGGGCAAGCCCGAAATTTTCGTCAGCGGCCGGGCCGCCCAACTCTGCGCCGAGGCCGGCATCACCGGCATGCACCTCTCCCTCACCGACGAAGACGGCCGCGCCCTGGCCGTGGTGATTTTGGAGCGGTAATTTGCAGGGGCGCCCTCAGACCCCTTGAACCTTCTGAGCATTTTCTTGAGTGGTATTCACCAAACAAGATTAAATCACTCTGGCAATGCTGCCCCGAGTGCTTAATGATATTTTTATTGGGCCGGGAGCACGCCAACATAGTCCTGGTTCGGAGCGAGGTTGCCATGCCCTCCGGTGGTTTAACTTGATCAAGGTCTCGCCGGGGCGCCAGGACAAGGTGCTGGAGGATATCAGCGCCACCTCAGAACCGGACAGCCGCTTCTACGCCCTGGTGGCCACCTCCACCCTCATTGCCTGCCTGGGGCTGGTGGCCAACAGCGCCGCGGTGATCATCGGCGCCATGCTGGTGGCCCCCCTCATGACCCCCCTGTTCGGCATCTCCATGGCCCTGGTCCGGGGCGAACCCCGCCTCTTGGGGCGGGCCCTCCGGGCCGAAGTCGTCGGCGTTGTTCTGGGATTGGGCCTGGCCACCCTGTTCGGGACCCTGCCCCTGGCCCTGGAAGTTACCCCGGAAATGCTCTCCCGCACCCAGCCCAACCTTCTGGACCTGCTGGTGGCGGTGTTGGCCGGATTTGCCGGCGCCTTTGCCATGATTGACGAACGCCTGAGCCCGACGTTGCCCGGGGTGGCCATCGCCACGGCCATTGTGCCGCCTATCGCCAACAGCGGCCTCTGCCTGGCGGTGGGGGCCTTCCAGGGCGCCTATGGGTCCTTTTTGCTCTTTCTGGCCAACGCCCTGTCCATCATCATCGTCTCCTGCGCCACGTTTATCGCCGGAGGCCTGGCCCGGAAAATCCCCTGGGCGGAAAAATGGGGGCTGTCAAAGCGCTTCGGGGTCCCCGCCCTGGGGTTCGTGCTGGTAGTCATTCTCCTGACCAATGCCCTGATCAAGATAGTCCAGGAACGCAACCTGACCACTTCAATAAATAACGTTATTACGGGAGAATTGACCCGGTTCCCCACCACCGCCATGCTGCGGCAGAACCATCAAGTCCGCCAGGGCAAACTCTTCGTCCTGGCCACGGTGCGCACCCCCAAGGTAATTTCGCCCGACCGGGTCAAAAACATCCAGAAGGCCCTGTCCCAAAAAATCGGGATGGACACGGACATCCCCCGGCGGTCAGCCTGCGGCTGCACTTCGACGTCAACGCCACCGACCGCGATCAGGACGCCGAACTCGAACGCCTCCTGAAGCTCGGGGCGCGCCCGGCGGACATCGGCCAGACCGGCGAGGAGCCCTGGCATGTCCTGGCCGACCCCGCAGGTAACGTCTTCTGCCTCCTGAAGGCCCGCCTGATCTAGCCCGGCCGCGGGGACGGGACCGGCCCGTCCCCGCTGGGCGTCTCGTTCAGGAGGGCACGTCGAAGCCCAGCTTGCGGGCGTGCTCGACGAGCTCCGGCCAGTCCTCTCCAGCGTGGGTGTGGTCGGGGGCGAGGCAGGCGGCGGTGACCGGTGCCGGGATGTTGTAGGTGGGCGCCGTGAGGTTCGGCGGGCTGGTGAAGTCCAGGACCTCGGCCAGGTTGTTGGCCGCCGCGTCGCGGACGCTCAGCGAACCGAGCCCGAACCTCCACTCGATCATCTTCAGGACCGACGTGTGGTCATAGAGGTTGTGCGCGACGTACCCGCGGCGGGCGCGCGGAGAGATCAGCGCGCACGGGACGCGGAAACCGCGCAGGCCCGCGCCGAGGTCCGGGTTCGGGTCCGGGCCGACCGGCGGGGGCACATGGTCGAAGAAGCCGCCCCACTCGTCGTAGGTGACGACGAGGGCGGTGCGCTCCCAGTTCGGGCTGGTCACGACCGCGTCGTGGACCTTCCCGAGGAAACGCTGGCCGATACGGATGTCGGCGAGCGGGTGCTCGTCCTCGGCCGTACCGGGGACCTCCTCGCCGACGAAGCCCGGCTCCACGAAGGACACCGACGGCAGCGTTCCGGCCGCGGCATCGGTGTAGAAGTCACCGATGGACTTGCTGAGCCCGAGGTACTTGGTGCCCCACAGCGCGATGAGCGGCGCGTCGGTGAAGTAGTAGTTGGCCGCCACGCCCTTGGCCGTGAGCAGATCCCAGATGGTCGGTATCGTCGCCAGGTCCAGCGACTGCGTCATCCGGTCGGTCTGCGCGGCGTGCATGAAGATCCGGTTGGGGTACGTGGGCGCCATGATGCCGGAGAAGTAGCGGTCGAAGACCGTCCACTCCGGCGCCGCGCGCCCGTAGAAGTCCAGGTCGGCCTGTTGGAAGTAGCCGATCGAGAGTTCGTCGTTGCTGCCGGTCCGGAGCCAGCCGTCGCACGCGCCGTTGTTGAGTTCGCTGCGGCCGCCCTCGAAGGAGTGGTCTGGGTCGTTGAAACCACAACCGTGCGGGACGGTCAGATGGTGAGTCTGGTGCGCCGCACCAGCTTTGTCAGTGAACGTCAACCCGGCTTGTTTGCCGTCCGCGCCCGGCAACCAGCCGAGGTAGTGGTCGAATGACCGGTTCTCCATCATCACAACGACAATGTGGTCAATACCCGACTGTGCCGGGTCGGGCAGGGCGAAGTGCTGCTGAGCGTAGGAAACGGCTCCGGCCTGCGGCGGCATCGCCCGCGCACTGCTCCCGACTGCACCGGCGGCCACCGCCCCCGCCGTTCCGGCGATGAATCCGCGCCGTGTCAGATCTTTCATCCTCAACTCCCAACATTGGACAAACCCGGAGAAGGGTACGACGCAAAGAATTGGCTTGAAGCTGAAATCGGACGGCCGGATCTGGACAAATAGGGCGGCGTCAGTACGATTTCGGACGGGTTCGGCACTGCGGCACGCGGCACGCCATTCGTCCCGACACGCGCGCGGAGCTGGAGTGAATGACCACGTCGACGCCCCGTCCTAGCCCCTCGCCGAAACGAACGCCCCGTCCCCGCCGAAAACCTGGACCGGCCAGCGGCTGACCGCGTCGATGAGTCACCCTGAGGGAGGGTACGGCCACCGCCGCCCCCGCAGGGCGCCTACCTGGACCAGGTCGAGCCTCTACCGGAGGGCCGGCAGTCCGGCGGGTCCACTCGATGGTGAGCCTCGCTGGGCACGCGGCGCGGTCACTCTTCTCGCGCACCCGAACGACGCGGGCCGCTGCGGACGGCCTCGTCCGGCGGCGACGTGGTCCGCGCTCTGAGGCACGCCGCCGGTCGTGCGCGCCCGGACCGGCGGCGTCTCTACACGACCGTGCTGGAGAGGATCACGTTCGCCGGAACGCGGTGACCATCTCTCAGAGGGTCAGGAGTTCTGCGACATGTACGCGGCGAACTCCTCCAGGGAGATCTCCTCGTCGTCGTTGGTGTCCATGTTCCGTACGACCTCGAGCGCGGCCTCGTCGGTGATCTCCTCGCCGAGCGCCTTCATGAGCAGCTTCAGCTCCGGCGCGGAGATGTGACCGTCCTTGTTGGCGTCGACGATCTCGAAGGTCGCCGCGTAGGCGTTGGCGTCCGGCATAGTCGTGCCTTTCTCGTCGAAGGGCCCTCACGGGCCGCTGGCGCACACAACTTAGTGCACCTGAGGTCCGAGATGCGGCGTACGAGCTGTGGCAGGTTTTGTGTCTGCTGTGTGCCTTGGGAGGGCACTCTCCCAAGGCACCGCCTTTACATAGTAAGGTCGTGAGGTGAATCGCGCTCGGCACCCCGACGCGCCATACTCGGGCACGTGTCACCCGCGTATGAGTTCCTTGATCACCCCGGACCGATCCCGTTCGCCCACCGCGGCGGAGCCGGCAGCGGCGCGGAGAACTCCCTCGTGGCCTTCGAGCACGCCGTCCGCCTGGGCTACCGCTACCTCGAGACCGACGTCCGCGCCACCGCCGACGGTGTCCTGGTCGCCTTCCACGACCGGAGCCTCGACCGGGTGACCGACCGTACAGGCGACATCGAGGGTCTCCCCTACTCCGAGGTGGCCAAGGCGCGCATCGCCGGGCGCGAGCCCATCCCCCGGTTCGAGGAGATCCTCCGCGCCTGGCCCGAGGCGCGCCTCAACATCGACGTGAAGGCCAAGAGCGCGATCGAGCCCCTCATCGCGACGCTGCACGACGCCAAGGCCTGGCACCGCGTCTGCGTCACGTCCTTCTCCTCCCGGCGGCTCGCGCACATCCGGCCCCGTATGCGCCTGCTCGCCGGCCACGAGGTCTGCACCGCCCTCGGCCCGCCCGGCGTCGCCGCGCTGAAGCTCCACTCCGTGAGCAGGCTCGCACGCTCCGCGGCTTCCTCCGCACCGTGCGCGCAGGTGCCGTACCATCTCGGGCGCATGCCGTTCGTCACGCGCCGGTTCGTCACCGACGCGCACGCGATCGGCCTGCAGGTCCACGTCTGGACCGTGAACGATCCCCTGGAGATGGGCCGCCTGCTCGACCTCGGCGTCGACGGCATCATCACCGACGAGACCGAGGCCCTGCGCGACCTCCTGACGGCCCGCGGCCTATGGGCCCCCGCCACCATGTGAACCACACCCGCTGAGCCCCTAGCGAGGACGCACGTGACCACCCCCTCGGCCACCGCCCCCATGGCCGCAGACGCGCGGGAGCTCCGGGCCCGCCGCCGCGAGCAGCGCGGCTGGTACTTCTACGACTGGGCCGACTCGGCCTTCCCCACGACGGTCGTCACTGTCTTCCTCGGCCCCTACCTCAGTACGGTCGCCGGCGCCGCCGCCGACGCGAACGGGTACGTCCACCCGCTCGGCCTGGACATCCGCGCCAAGGCGATCTTCCCGTTCGCGGTGACGATCTCGGTGATCCTCCAGGTACTGGTGCTGCCCCTGGCCGGCGCGCTGACCGACCACACCGGGCGCAAACGCGAGCTCCTCGGCGGGTTCGCCTACTTCGGCGCGGTCGCGACCGTGGCGCTGTGGTTCACCGGCGACGGGCACTACCTGCTCGGCGCCGGCCTGTTCGTGCTCGGCAACATCGCGTTCGGCGCGTCCGAGGTCGTCTACAACTCGTTCCTGCCCGACATCGCCGGTCCCGACGAACGCGACCGGGTGTCCTCACGCGGCTGGGGCATCGGCTACCTCGGCGGCGGCCTCCTGCTCGCCCTCAACCTCGTGCTGTACCTCCTGCACGACAAGTTCGGGCTGTCCAAGGGCATGTCCGTGCGGATCAGCCTGGCCACGGCCGGCCTGTGGTGGGCCGGGTTCACGCTGATCCCGCTGCGAGCGCTGCACAACACCAGCGCCGTACGCGCGGGTGAGTCGGCCTTCGCCGCCGTACGCGCCGGGTTCTCCCAGCTCGGCAGCACCCTGCGCGACCTGCGGAACCGTCCGGTGACCCTGATGTTCCTGCTGGCGTTCCTGATCTACAACGACGGCGTGCAGACGGTCGTCACGCTCTCGGCGACGTACGCGACCGAGGAGCTGAAACTCGGCCAGTCGGTCGTGATCTCCGCCGTGCTGATCGTGCAGTTCGTGGCGTTCGGCGGCGCGCTGACGCTCGGCCGCCTGGCGGACCGCTACGGCAGCAAACGCGTCGTGCTGACGTCCCTGGCCGCCTGGACCCTCGCGGTGATGGCCTCCTACACGCTGCAGCGTGGTTCGGCCGTGGAGTTCTTCATCCTGGCGGCGGTCATCGGCATGGTCATGGGCGGCACGCAGGCGCTGTCCCGGTCGCTGTTCTCCCACCTGATCCCGCATGACCGGAAGGCGGAGTACTTCGGGTTCTACATGATCAGTGACAAGGGCACGAGCTGGATGGGGCCGCTCATGTTCGCGCTCACGCTGCAGCTCACCGACAGCTACCGCAGCGCCATCATCTCGCTCGTGATCTTCTTCGTGGCGGGCTTCGTGCTCCTGCTCACGGTCGACTTCCCGCGTGGCATCCGCGAGGCCGGTAACCCGCTCCCCCGCCGCGTCTGACCTGCCCTTGGGTCAATATCGGCCAAGGACTCGGTCACGTCGAAGTAAAGAACGATCGCGGAGGAAGGCCGAACCGAGGCGTACACGCAGGGTTGGACCCGGGCCCGGTGGGGAATCTTGTGACGGTATCCAGCGTTGCTCATTGTACGAGAACGCAAGCCGTCTGGGAGGCACGTCACGATGGCCGAGCGCGCACTTCGCGGCACCCGACTCGGAGCCACGAGCTACGAGAATGATCGAAACACCGACCTGGCTCCCCGCCAGGAGGTCATGTACGACTGCCCGAAGGACCACCGGTTCACCGTCATCCTGGCCGCAGAGGCCGAGGTGCCGATGACCTGGGAATGCCGCAGCTGCGGCGCCACGGCCCTGATGGTGGACGGCGAGATGCCCCAGTCCAAGAAGGGAAAGCCGCCCCGTACCCACTGGGACATGCTCATGGAACGCCGTTCCATCGAAGACCTCGAAGAGGTTCTCGCCGAGCGCCTCGCGGTACTCCGCGCACAGCGCAGGAAAACCGCGTAACCCGATTTCCGTACGTTCCCAGGCCGTGCCGCTTCGAGCGGCGCGGCCTGCGGCATTTCCTCACCGCGGATCGGTGTCACGCTCGTCCTCGACGACCTCACCCCGTACGACGGGCCCGTCCGTGTTCGGCCCGGGCTCGCCCCCGAAGTTCGCCGCCGTGAACTGCCGCATGGCGTTCTCCTGTGCCACCCGCACGCGCCGCCCCGCGTACCCGGTCAGCAGCCTGCGCACCAGCGGCCGGGTGAACGGCAGCACGAACAGGAACCCGAAGATGTCCGTGACGAACCCGGGTGTCAGCAGCAGGACCCCGCCGACGAGCACCAGCGCGGCGTCCGCGAGCTCCCGATCGGGAATCCGGCCCTCCTGAAACGTGCCCGTCAGCGCCCGCCAGGCCCGCCGGCCCTCCCGGCGCACGATCCAGCTGCCCAGCAGGCTCTCGAACACCAGCAACGCCACCGTCGGCCAGCCGCCGATCAGCTCGCCGACCTGCAGGATGACGTAGATCTCGACGATGGGGACGACCAGGAACGCGATCACCAGCCCGAAGGGAAGCATGGCCCCATTGTGACCTGCCCGGACATCGTTTGCAGACGACGTTCGCTTTCAGCGTCGCTCGCCGGGGCCGGTGCGGCTCCGCGGCCGAGCGTCACCGGGGAATGGTTGGATGCCCCGGATGAACATGGACGTGGCCAAGGTGCTGGCCGAGATCGAGGAGCACTGCGTCGAGACGTTGGGCGAGCGTGATGGTCCGCGGATCGCGGCGCTGGCGCGACGCGGCTACCGGATCGCTCCGGCCGGCGAAGGCACCACACCCGCGGGCCGGAGCCGTCTGGGCGGTAGTGCGCTGCTGGATCCGGCCACCGAATGGCCGCAGGTCGAGGGGATACCACTCAACTTCATGGCGGTCCTCGACGTCGACGTCCTCGCCCCCTGGCTCGGCGAGGAGCTCCCCGCCGTCTCCGGACTGCTCAACTTCTTCTATTTCGAACCCGACCTGCCCTACGACGAGTACCGGCGTTTCGATGTGTGCACCGACCCGCGCTGCCGGCGGGTCGTCCCCGCCGACCCGCGGCGCGCGGTGGAGAGGTCCGCTCCCGCACCCGCGCACGTCTTCGCCCCTCGTCCGGTAGCCGCCGCACCGATCATCAGCCTGCCCGAATACCAGGAATCGGTCGTGCGAGATCTCCTTGATTCCGACGACGAGAACGGCATGCCCCGATGGTTCAAGTCGTTCGACCTCCATGACGAGTGGAGATCAGGCAGCGGCCAACCGGCCTACGACTGGAACCGCCACGACCGTGCGTTCGGCTGGCCGTGGCCGCTCCAGGGCGGGTTCATGCGGGACGGCGAGGTCCATCTCCTTCAACTCGACAGCGACGACCAATGGCAATTCGGCGACTTCGGCCTTCTGTACTTCGTCATCCCGGTCGATGCTCTGCGAGTAGGCGACTTCGGTCAGGTCCGCGTCAAGCTGCAGTGCCATTGATCCGACCCGCACGGAACGGCCGGTCACATGCCGTACCTGCGGGCGAACGCTTCCAGGAAGTGGAGTGCGAAGGCGCTGCCCGCGAAGGCGACCGCCAGAGCCGACCAGGCGGCCGTGCGGGAGCGGCGGGCCGGCAGGGCCAGGAGGAGGATCAGGGCACCCGTCGCGTACCAGGCCAGGTCGCTGTGGAGGCGGGCCGTGTCGGCGTGGGCCAGGCAGGTGGCGGAGCGCTGGGAGACGTACTCGCACAGCCGGGCCGACGACGGGTTGAACGGGAGGTCGCCCGGTGACGTCGGGTAGTCCAGCCACAGCAGCACGGCGATACCGATGGCCAGCAGGTGTCCCCGGTGCAGGAGTACGCCGTGGCCTCGGGCGGTCCACCACTCGTACCCCGCGACCGTGAACGCCATCACCGGCGGGACCGCCAGCACGGCGGCCATGACGGCGGTGCTCATCAGGTGCGTCACCATGGCGCCGATCAGCGCGATGGCGAGGGCGAGCATCGAGACGGCCCACGCCTCGCATGCCAGCCAGTACGACCGTGCCATGCGCGGCAGAACCTCAGGATTTCCGGTCATCTCTCCCCCTACGCCCCGCCCCCACGGTAGGCATCAACGGCTCATCCGGTAACACAACGGCCGCACGTGGACACGCTGAGGTCACTATGAAGGGCCGAGCCCCAGGTCTGCGATGTAGGCGTACAAGGCGGCCGAGGCGCGGAGGCGGCGCAGGCTGCGGCGGCGCAGGTCCCGCTCGCGGGCGGCGAGCTCGGCGCGTACGCGTTCGGGGCTGCCGGTGGCGCGCAGCTCGTCGATGACGGCGTGCACGATGGGGAACGGATAGTGCGCCCGGCGGAGCAGCGCGACGACGTGCGCCCGGCGTAGCTCGGACTCGTCGTACACGCGGTAGCCCGTCTCGCGCGACCGGGACGGGCGGAGGAGGCCGCGGCCCTCCCAGAGCCGTAGCGCGGACGTGCGGACGCCGACGGCGGCGGCGACCTCGCCGATGCGGGCTCCACGGCGCGGGCCGGTGGGGGCGGCCGCGACGTCCTCGAAGGCGCCCAGGACCCGTGCGATGTCGGCGCGCTCGCGGTCCAGTTCGGCGTGGCCGGCGTCCAGGGAGGCCAGTGCGGTCTCGGTGTCGCGCTCCTGGACGGCGCGCATGATGACGCGGGTGCGATGCCAGCCGTGGCCGTCGGCCATGCGGCGTACGACGTCGAGGGCCTCGGCGTGCGAGGCCGTGAAGACGCGGTAGCCGCTCGGGGTGCGGTCGACGGGCGGCAGGAGCCCGAGGTCCACGTAGTTGCGGACCTGCTGGACGGAGATCCCGGCCGTACGTGCGAGGTCGCTGATCCGCAATCGCCGTTCGGGAGGCATGGCGCCGAGCGTACATGGCCCTCCACCGCGATTTGAGACTTTCACGCCCATCATGTCCGCGGAACCCGGCGTGAGACAACAAAAAGTCTACGGAAGCACTTCAATGAAAGAATTGAAGCCGACATAACCACAGCTCACGGAGGCATCAATGAGCCGTCTGCCGGTCCGTTACATCCGGGTCATCGAGGCCGCGCGGGTCACGCCGCGCATGGCACGCGTCAGGTTCGGCGGCGACGACCTGAGAGATCTCACCCTGAACGGACCCGACCAGCAGGTGAAGCTGTACTTCCCCAGGCCGGGCCAGACCGTCCCGAGCCTTCCCGAGGCCGACGGCGACCTGACGCGCTGGTACGAGGCCTATACGGCGATGCCCGAGGACGAACGGCCGTGGATGCGCGGCTACACGATCCGCGCGCACGACCCGCGGCGCAACACCGTCACCGTCGACTTCGTCCTGCACGGTGACGCCGGCCCGGCGACGCGGTGGGCGCTGAACGCGGCGCCCGGCGACACGCTCGGCATGTTCGGGCCCTCGGCGGAGTTCGACCGGCCGGTCGCCGGCTCGATCGCCGCCGCCGACTGGGTGCTGCTCGCCGGCGACGAGACGGCGCTCCCGGCGATCGGCACCCTGATCGAGGCGCTGCCGGCCGGCGCCCGCGCCATCGCGTACGTCGAGGTCGCCGGCGCCGGTGAGGAGCAGCACTTCGACACGCGCGCCGACGTGACCGTGCACTGGCTGCACCGCGACGCGGGCGATGCGCTCGCCGACACCGTACGCGCGGCGCGGTTCCCCGAGGGACCGGTGTTCGCGTGGCTGGCGGGCGAGGCCGGGGCCGTACGCGCGATGCGGCGGCATCTGGTCGAGGAGCGGGGTCTGGACCGGCGGTCGGTCGACTTCGCCGGCTACTGGCGGGCGAGGCTCACCCAGGACGACCCGCCGACCGAGGAGGACCTCGCCGACGCGCGGGAGCTCCTGGCCGCGGACGGCTTCGAGCAGGCGTACGAGACGGGGTTCACGCCGTGGGTGATCGGTGAGCCGCAGCCGGCCGTCGTCGGGCTCGCACGCGACGGCCGGATCCGCGGCACGGTCCTCGACGCCGGATGCGGCACCGGGGAGAACGCGATCCACCTCGCCGGCCTCGGCTACGACGTGCGCGGCGTCGACTCTTCGCGCGTCGCGATCGAACGGGCCCGCGCCAACGCCGAGGAGCACGGCGTCGGCGCGCGCTTCGAGGTCGCCGACGCGCTGCTCCCGGCCCCCGAGCCGATCTACGACACGATCCTCGACAGCGCCCTGTTCCACAACTTCGACGACGAGGCCCGCGCCCGCTACGTGGCCGCCCTCGCGTCGGCGTGCCGCGACGGCGGCCTGGTGCACGTCCTGGCGCTGTCCGACGAAGGCCCCGGGTACGGTCCGGAAATCGGCGAGAGCGTGATCCGGGAGGCGTTCGGGGACGGCTGGGTCCTGGAGGACCTGCGCGCGAGCGTCTACCGGGGCGTCATCGCCGAAGACGGCGGGACGGGCGACGTGCCCGCCTGGCTGGCCCGCGTACGCCGGACCCGGCCCGCGATCGCCTGACCGAGCGAGGAGAACCGAGATGGCATCCATCCGCCACAGATCGTGATCGGCGTACGCCCTCAGGAGGTGTGGGACGCGATCCGCGGCGTCGGCGCCGTCCACGAACGCCTCCTGCCGGGCCTCGTCACCGGCACGAGCCTCGACGGCGACGTGCGGACCCTGACCTTCCCGCACGGCGGCGTGGTCCGCGAGTGGATCGTCGACATCGACGACGAGGCGCGGCGGCTCGCGTACGCGGTCGTCGACGGCGCCCGCCAGGCCATCACCCATCACCACGCGTCCTTCCAGGTGATGGACGAAGGGGAGGGCAGCCGCCTCGTGTGGATCACCGACGTCCTCCCGCACTCCGTCGCCCCGGACGTCCGCGCCCGTGTGGAACGCGGCGCCCAGGACATGAAGGAGACCCTCGAAGCCGCGGCGGGTCAGGGCGTGTCCGACGAATCACGTTCGTAACGAGCGGCGCACAGGCGGCGCGGCGAGGCGTCGTCTGTGCACCGCGCGGCCGGACAGGGGATCGTCAGACACGCGCTAAGCCAGGAGTGTCTCGACGGCCTTCTGGGCGGCCGGGCCGAGCAGGTCCCGCCAGGACGTGAACAGGGCCAGGAGGCCCTCGCCGTGACGGGCGCGCAGGTCCGCGTTGACCTGGACGATGTCGAGCTCGTTGGCGACGGTGATCTCGGCGAAGTCCTGGCGGGCCCGCAGTGGCGGGCAGAGCACCTCTCCGGTGAAGCGGTCGCGGAAGCGGCCCTCCGCCAGGTGCGGATAGGAGTAGTCGCGGTCGCAGCACGCGTAGAAGTGGACGATCTCCTCGGCCTCCTCCCCGATGACGGCTGCCAGCTCCTCGCGGCGGCACATGTCGCCCAGCACCACGGGGAAGCCGTCGGTGCCGTAGAAGGCGTGGCAGAGCCCGGCCAGGCGTACGGCGGGGCGGGCGTCCCACGTCTCCAGCAGCGCGTGCACCCGCTGGAGATGCGCCAGCAGGGTGCCGCCCGGGTGGGCGATCTCCCTCGCTCCGCGCGATGCCAGGAAGCCGACCACCGGGACCGTACGCGGCTGCTCCAGGCCGGTCATGACCGGCGCTCCCGTCGACACGCGACCATCGCCTGCTCCTAACGAAAGGGTCGGCACCCGCGAACGAGTTGCCGCCGAGGCCGGGGAAACCGGCTTATTGAGCATCTTGCGAGCCAGGCGTGAGTCCGGTCAATGGGGGGCGGTCACCAGCTGCCGCCTCCGCCGCCACCGTCCCCTCCCCCGACCCCGCCGCCGGAGGAGAACCCTCCTCCGGACGAGGACCACAGGTTCGAGGCGGACGCCGTGCCCGCGTCGAACGGCCGGGAGGAGAAGGAAAAGCGCCCCCGGCGAGCATTCTCCCAGGAGCGGGGCTCGACGATGCCGTCCAGCCGCCTGATCCTCTTCGCCGTCTCGCGCGGGTCGGCCCCCTCCGCGGCGGCGTACCACGGCAGGGTGCCGAGCTCTTCGAAGACGTCCTCCCAGCCGGCCGTCTCGCCGAACACGATCGCGTACGGGAAGAGCGCCGGGTCTCCGGTGCGAGGCCGTCGCCGTAGCGCCTCGGCGCAGGTGTTCACCTCGGCCAGCGCCCGCGCGCCGGCGGCCGTACGCGCGGGCCGCCGGCCGATGATCCGGACGGCCACTGCCGCGACGAGGAACGTGAGGGCCGGCCAGCCGAGGCCCGCCGGGACGCCGCCCGCCACCATCGCGGCGGTGAGGAGGGCCGCTCCGGCGAGGGCGAGCGACACCGCGAGCCAGGTCGTACGGGTGCGCTGGACGCCGAGCGGACGGCGGAACCATCCGCGCCGTACGGTCTCCTCCTCCATCAGGTCATAGATCACGGCCCGCGCCGTCCAGGGGCTGCTCAGCGCAGCCGAGCCCCCTCGGTAACGGGGCCGTTCCCGGCCGATCAGGCACTCGACGACCTTCGCCTCGTACGGCATCAGGTCGCCGGCGGACCGGTCGCCGCGCACGATCCGCCGCCCGGCCCTGCCCCGGCTCGACGTCGTCTCCTCGAACCGCAGGTAGCCGCGCGCCGCCAGGTCGACGATGGTCGCCGCCACGTCGCGCGAGCCCGCGACACCGTCACGCCGGAGCACGCCGGCCGGCCCGGGGCTCACACCGGGCGGCGAGGAAACCGCGCCGGGCGGGGCGGTCCGCCGGACCCTGCGCGGCAGGAACCGCCACACGGCCGCGGCCGCCACTCCTAAGACCACCAGTCCCGCGCAGGCACATCGCGGCGGCGATGCGCACGGGAGCCGACAAGGCCACGGTCACCGCGTGGACCGGAACTCTCCACTCGGTTCCGACGGCGTTCCAGGACAGCGCTTCGGCGGTGCCGCGCGGGACGAGCGCTCGCGGGACGTCGTAGTCGATGATGTAGGTCCGCACTCCGGACATGGTCACGTTCGGGTTCCCGATCCTGAGCACGGTGTTCCCGTGCGAGGTCGCGACGTCGAGGTGGTCGGGGCCCTCGACCCGCGCGTTCCGGATCTCGATCATCCGGTCGCGCGTGGCGTCGACGCGCCCGCGCAGCGGGATCGTCCGGACGATCCCGTGCCGTCCCTCGCTCGTCCCGAATCGATACGTGATCTTCTCGGTCACGTGCAGGCCGCCGTGTGACGGACGATCTACGATTCAGAGTCATCCCGGCGTGCCGTGAGAACCGGCGCCGTTTCCCTCACCCTTTTGGAGCATCGTCGTGCGGAACCACGTCCTCGTCTTGGTCGCCCTCATCGGGCTCGGTGCGGCGGGCTGCGGAGGAAGCGGGGCGTCAGACGGCGCGGCCGCGTCACCGACGGCGCCCTCGAAGCCGGCCGCGGCCAACGGCCCGCTGCCGACCGCCTCACCCAAGCCGCAGAGCGACACCGGGCAGTGCACCACCGTGACGTACCGGATCACCGCGGCGGGTGTGGCGGTCGACACCCGCGTCGTCGCGACCCCCGCCAAGATCAACGTCGAGGCCGACGACGCGGACGACAACCCCATCACCGGCGACCCGCGCACGTCCGGCGCCGACTACATGTTCAGGGGCCCGGACACGCGGCACGTCATCGTGATCAAGGGGGTGCACCGGCTGGACCACGTGACCGTGATCGCGCTGGGCACCGGCCGCGACGACTCGTGCCAGGCCGTGCTCAAGTAGAGGGTCAGGAGTTGCGTCGGCCGGTGACCCGGCCGACGTGGTGTTCCACGCCCCACTGGGTGACGCGCTGGAACGCCTCCACGATGATGTCGCGGCTCATCTTGCTCGCGCCGCGCGTGCGCTCGACGAACGTGATCGGCACCTCGGCGACCCGCAGGCCCGCGCGTACGGTGCGCAGCGTGAGGTCGACCTGGAAGCAGTAGCCCTGCGAGGACACGTCGTCGATGCCGATCTTGCTCAGCGTCGTGGCACGGTAGGCGCGGAAGCCCCCGGTCGCGTCGTGGATCGGCAGGCCCAGCATCAGCCGGGAGTAGGTGTTGGCGCCGCGTGAGAGGACCTCGCGGTTGCGCGGCCAGTTCTTCACCTGGCCGCCGCTGACCCACCGCGAGCCGATCACCAGGTCGTTGCTCTCCAGCGCGCTGAGAAGCCTCGGCAGCTCCTCCGGCTGGTGCGAGCCGTCGGCGTCCATCTCGACGAGCACGTCGAAGTCGTGTTCCATGCCCCACCGGAACCCGGCGATGTACGCGGCGCCGAGCCCCTGCTTGGCGGACCGGTGCATGACATGCACCTGCTCGTCGCCGGCGGCGAGCCGATCGGCGATCTCCCCCGTGCCGTCAGGGCTGCCGTCGTCGGCGACGAGCACGTCGGCCACCGGTACCGCGGCGCGGACCCGCTCCACGATCGACTCGAGGTTCTCGCGCTCGTTGTACGTCGGAATGATCACGAGAACCCGCCCGACGTCCTCCGTGGTCTCCACCCGCTAGGTCTCCTTGCTCATACGTGTTCTCCAGACCGCGACCCCGCACGCCGCGAACCCCAGGAACGCCAGAACCCACTCGGGTGCGGCGCCGAGGTGATCGGCAAGCGTACGCGACGTGCGCATCGGCACGCGCTCGACCTGGATGGCCGGTGTGAATTCCCCCGAGCGGTCCAGGACCGTTCCATCGGGAGAGATGATCCCGCTGACCCCGCTCGTGGAGGCCACCAGCACCGTGCGGCCGTGCTCGACCGCGCGCAGCCGCGACATCGCGAACTGCTGGGGCGGCAGGCTGGTACGGCCGAACGTCGCGTTGTTGGTCTGCACGACGAGCAGCGGGTCGTCGGCGACGTCCCGCACGATCTCGTCGTAGGCGACCTCGAAGCAGATGACGTCGCCGATCTTGGTGGGGCCGAGCTGGAGAGACCCGCGCGTACGGCCCTTGGCGAACTCCCCGACGCGATCGAAGCGCGTGATGGCCTTGACCAGCAGCCCGCGGAAGATCGGGATGTACTCGCCGAACGGCAGCGGGTGCCGCTTGACGTAGTAGGCGCCGGGCCCCTTGACCGGGTCCCACACGATGCCGCGATTCTCCACGTGCTCGCCGTCGCCGGCGTCGATGACCGCGCCGACCAACGTCGGGACGCCGATGTCGCGGACGGCCGAGTCGATCACCGCGCGGGCCGCGGGGTCGGAGTAGGGATCGAGGTCGCTGGAGTTCTCCGGCCAGATGACCAGGCTCGGGCGGGCGACCTGCCCGGCGCGTACCTCGGCGGCGAGCTTGTGGGTCTCCCGCGCGTGGTTGTCGAGGACGGCCTCGCGCTGGCCGAGGAAGTCGAGGCCGGAACGCGGCACGTTGCCCTGGATGATCGCGACGGTCACGGGGCGGCCCGCGGCCGGGCGGGGCACGAGAGCGCCGGCGGCGCCGAGGGCGAGCACGACGGCGAGCGAGAGGGCGGCCCGCCTTGCGGCGCGCGCCGTCGTCCCCTCGCGGCGTCCGCGCCACAGCGTGAGCGCGGACGCGGCCAGCAGGCCGCCGGCGAGGGCGGTCACGAAGCTGACGAGCGGGGCTCCGCCGAGCGACACATAGCCGGTGAACGGCGAGGAGGTCTGGCTGAACACCAGCCGACCCCAGGGGAAGCCGCCGAACGGCACCCGGCCGCGTACGAGCTCCTCGGTGATCCACAGCGCGGCGGTCCAGACGGGCCAGCCGGGCAGCCGGGCGGCGAGCCGCAGCCCGGTGCCCAGCAGCGCGAAGTAGAGCGCCTCGAACAGGCTCAGGGCCAGCCAGGCGTCGAAGCCGACGGGCCGCAGTCCCTCGAAGAGCGGGAAACAGAACGCCAGGCCGAACAGCATGCCCAGGCCCGTGGCGCGCCGCCAGGTGCGGTCGCGGACGACGAGGGTGAGCGTCGCGGCGGCGACGGGCGCGAGCGGCCACCAGCCGATCGGCGGGAACGCCGCCGCGAGCAGCAGTCCGGCCAGGACGGCGGCGGCCGGCCGGGCGAACCTGCCGAGGCCGCGTGTCCCACGCGCGCCCGTCGCGACGGTGGGGGTCTCCTCGGCGAGCATCTCCTGCGCCACCAGCACTCCTCGATGAGCGGACCGTTCTCCGGGAACGCTATCGTCCGGCGGCCACGTAGACGAACGAGACGATCAGACGGCGAAGCGGCACGGTCGTCCGCCTTCTGAACCTGCCCGGAAACGGAAGAGGACCCGGGCGGTCCCTTCGAACCGAACCCGTCTCGTCGGTTGCGAGCGCGTAGTCCGTTGTCTGATGGGTGCCCAGGCCCTTACCGAGTCCTACCCCGTGCCGGCCGAGGTGCTCCGTACCCGGGCGTGCGCGTGATCGTGCGTCTGGCTTCGACGGATGACGCCGTGGTGCGGCGTGCTGTCCAACCCCGTCTCGGCGCAAGAGGCGCGCGCCCAGGCCGGCCGACCGGCCAGTCCTATGGTGGACGTTTAGGCAACTTATCGGGATCCGGAGCGATGTCAACCTCTCCCGGCAGGCCAGGTGACGGTCGATGAGGACGGATCAGGACGACGGGACGACGACCGTGCCGGTGGCGGTGACGGTGACGACGGGCTCGGCGAGCACCTCGGCGGCCGACTCGCTCTTGTCGGGGCGCGCCCGGCACACCACGCGCGCCTCGAACGCGAGCGTACGGCTGCGGCGGCCCACGCGGGTCACGGTGGCCGTCGCCTCCAGCACGTCGCCGGCGCGTACCGGCGCGCGGAACTGGACCTCGTCGTAGGAGGCGAAGAGCCCCTCGTCGCCGTCGGTGCGGACGCACACCTCGGTGGCGACGTCGCCGAACATGCCGAGAACGTAGGCGCCGTCGAGGAGGCTCCCGCCGTAGTGGGCGTGCCCGTAGGGCACGTAGCGGCGGTGGGTGACGGTCAGGCCGACGCGGGGGTCGGTCACGACTCCTCCTCGGGGGTCCAGTTCGGCATCAGCGCGTGCACCATATACGAGGCGACCTCGCCGGGCGTGGTGCCCTTGCCGAAGATGCGGTCGACGCCGAGTTCGTCCTCGGTGACGGTGTCGAAGCGGGGTCCGCCGGCGATGAGCAGGGGGCGCCCCATGCCCGGCCCGACGGCGGTCGGGTAGGCGTCGTGGAAGGCCGCGGCCATCTGCTTGGTGTTGTGGATGTGGGCGTTCTTCTGGGTGACGACCTGCGAGACGAGGACGGCGTCGGCGTCGGCGGCCTTGGCGCGCTCGACGAGCTCCTCGACCGTGACCTGGGCGCCCATGTTGATGACCTGGATCTCGCGGTGGTACTCCAGGCCCTTCTCTCCGGCGAAGCCCTTGACGTTGAGGATCGCGTCGATGCCGACGGTGTGCGCGTCGGTGCCGATGCACGCGCCGACGACGACGAGCCTGCGGTTCAGGACGGTGCGGATCGCCAGGTCGACCTCCTTGGCGCCCAGCAGCGGGTACTCCCGGCCCTCGGGCACCTCGATCCCGGCGTAGTCGATGAGGTGGTTGACCTTCCCGTACACGATGAAGAACGTGAAGTTGGGGCCCATCGGCTTGGTGTGCACGACGCTGACGGGGTCCAGGCCCATCTGCCCGGCGAGCTGGAGCGCCGCGAGCTCCGAACGCTTGCCCGCGGGCACCGGGAGCGTGAACGACATCTGCACCATCGCGTCGCCGGTGGTGTCCCCGTACGGCCTGATGACCGAGGGGAGGTCCTGCGACTGGGGTACGTCCGTCTCGGGCTGTCGCTGTTTCACTCTCGTACGCTCCCTGCGGACGTGGGGACGCCGGCGGCGGCCTGCGGGTCTTCGGACTCCAGGATGTCGATGACGGGGTTGAGGTAGCCGTCGGCGCGTTCGACGACGCCGTCGAGGCCCTTGCCCGCGTCGGCGGGGCGCTTCGTGACGCCGAAGGTGCCATCGGCGATCGCGGTCAGCAGCGTGTCGTCGCAGATCCGCTCCAGCAGGTCCACCGACTCGGACATGACCTGGCGGGCGCGCTGGACGACGAAGCCGTCCGGGCGCGGCACGAAGTCCTCGGCGAGCGCGCCACAGGCGTCACGTACGTACCGGACGTTCTCCAGGGCCAGGTCGCGGTCGGACAGCCACGGCGTGTGGATGCCCTCGGTCATCATCCCGATCAGGATGATCGACTGCCCGGTCATGATCCCGGCGAGGTTGAAGAACGCGTCGAGCAGGTACCCGGCGAAGACGTTGCCGGTCATGTGCTTGGTCGGCGGCATGTACTTCAGCGGCGCGTCGGGGAACAGCTCCCGTACGAGCTGGGCGTGGGCCAGCTCCAGCCGGAAGGAGTCCGGGATCGCCGGGTTGATCTCGAAGGCGTGGCCGAGGCCGAGCTGGGAGTCGGCCAGGCCGGCCTCCTTGCCGAACCGTTCGTTGAGCAGCTGGCTCACGATGACGGTGTGCGCGGCGTCGACGGCGTCGGCGGTGGTGAGGTAATTGTCCTCGCCGGTGTTGATGACGATGCCGGCGCGCGCGTGGATCTGCCGGGAGAACCGCTGGTCGATGAAGGTACGCCGGGGGTTGATGTCGCGGAAGATGATGCCGTACATGCAGTCGTTCAGCATCATGTCGAGGCGTTCGAGGCCGGCCAGCGCGGCGATCTCGGGCATGCACAGCCCGGAGGCGTAGTTCGTGAGCCGCACGTAGCGGCCGAGCTCCTTGGACACGTCGTCGAGGGCGGCGCGCATGAGCCGGAAATTCTCCTGCGTGGCGTACGTCCCGGCGTAGCCCTCGCGGGTGGCGCCCTCGGGCACGAAGTCCAGCAGCGACTGGCCGGTGGAGCGGATCACCGCGACCACGTCGGCGCCCTCGCGCGCGGCGGCCTGCGCCTGCGGGATGTCCTCGTAGATGTCGCCGGTGGCGACGATGAGGTAGATCCACGGCTTGGGCGGGTCGCCGATCTCGCTCAGCATCGCGTCGCGCTCGGCGCGGCGCGCGTCGACGCGGCCGATGCCCTGGCGGGCGGCGCGCGCGGCGCCGAACGCGGCGGCGTCGGCGTCGGAGCCCTCGGGCAGCCGGAAGGTGACCGCGCCGAGCGCGGCGGCCTGGGCGAGCCCGGCGAGGTCGTCGTAGGGCTCGTTGAGGAGCGCGTCCCAGACGGGAAGCGCGACGCCGTGTTCCAGGCCGACCTGGTCGCGTACGGCGTTGACGAGGTGGTTGGCCCAGGGCAGTCCGTCGGAGTCGGCGCCGGACAGGCCGGCGAGGCGCAGCTGCGCGCGTTCGACCGAGACGGTCGTGTGCGTGCGGGCCATCTCGATGATCGGCCGGGCGGCGCGCTCGGCGAGGTTCCGTGCCATGCGCACGACCTGCGGATCAAGGTCAAGCTTGCTCATACCGCCTCCACCCGCTCTCGGAAGATCTTCTGTACGCCGGGCTCGGTCCGCAGCAGGTCGAGCGCCATCTCGGCATGACCGGGAACGTACCCGTTTCCGATCAACATGGTCACGTCGGCGGCGAGGCCTTCGGCGCCGAGCGCCGCGGCCGGGAACGACGTCGCCATCGAGAAGAAGACGACCGTACCGCCGGGCGCGGTGGACAGGATCGCGCCGTGCTCGCAGCCGGGCACGTCGACGCAGACGACGGTGACGTCGGCCTGGACGGCGCTCGACAGCGCGATGGGGTCGCGGGCGTCGGCGAGGACGACGTCGTCGGCGAGCCGGGCGGCGCGCAGGCGGTCGGCCTCGTGCTCGACGGGGACGACGCCGATGGTCCGTTTGGCTCCGGCGCGGCGGGCGGCGGCCAGGGCCAGCGACCCGCTCTTGCCGGCGGCGCCGATGACGGCGACCGTGGGCGACTGGCGCTCGGAGACGACGCGGTGGGTGAGCGCGGGTGCGCCGCAGACGTCCATGACGGCGAGGCTGAGCTCGGCCGGCAGGTCCTCGGGGAGCTCGGCGGCGATCGAGCGGGCGAACAGGATCGCGTGGCCCTCGGCGGGCACCTGCTCGCCGAGCCCGTCCCAGCGGCGCAGGTCGTCCTCGACGCGCAGCGGGGTGAGGGTGAGGGAGACGAGGGTCGCGACGCGCATGCCGGGGCGCAGCCCCAGCGGGGAGCGCGGCCCGGCCTCGTCGACGACGCCGATGAGCATGCCGCCCGAGCCGGTCACCGGATTGTGCATCTTGCCGCGGCTCTTGATGATCTCCAGGACCTCGGCACGTATCGCGTCCGGGTCTCCGCCGTGCGCGGTGTGCAGCTGCCGGTAGGACGCGGCGTCCAGGTTCAGGCGTTCGAGGCGCAGGCGGACCTCGTCCTCGCGGATGCGCGGATCGGGGTCAAGGCGGTGCGCGGCCTGGGGCAGTACACCGGGCGGATCGAGCACCCGGTGCAGCCCGACCGGGGAGCTGTTCATCGTGACCTCGACAGTGTGTAGTGGAAGATATGCTGGGGAACGATGGTTATAAGAAAATATTTCCCGTATCGTCGCACTGACGCAACATAACATGCAGACCCAAAAACCTTGGAGATTCATGTGACCGCAGCCGTCGAAGAGGCGGTGACCCCCGAAGGTCGCCCCCAGCCCTACGCCTACCGGCACCGTGAGCTGACCGAGCCCGACTGGCGCCGCGTCCCCGGATGGCGCGACGTCACCTCCGCGGAGTGGGAGTCGGCGCAGTGGCAGCGTTCGCACTGCGTGAAGAACGTCCGCGGGCTCCGCGCCCTGATGGGCGATCTGCTCGACGAGGTGTTCTACGAAGATCTCGAGCGCGACCAGCGTGAGCGCGCGACGATGTCGATGCTCCTGCCCCCGCAGATGCTCAACACGATGGACGTGAGCTCCACCGAGGCGTTCTACGCCGACGCGGTGCGCCGCTACATGCTCCCGGTGTTCAGCGACCGCCGTACGGACTGGCCCTCTCACCCGTCCGCCAGCCGTGACTCGCTGCACGAGGCCGAGATGTGGGCGGTGGAGGGCCTGACCCACCGCTACCCGACCAAGGTGCTCGCCGAGCTGCTGCCCACGTGCCCGCAGTACTGCGGGCACTGCACCCGCATGGACCTGGTCGGCAACTCCACCCAGCAGATCGAGAAGCACAAGTTCGGGCTGAAGCAGCCCGACCGCCTGGAGGCGATGTTCGACTACCTGTCGCGCACCCCGCAGGTCCGCGACGTGGTGGTCTCCGGCGGCGACGTCGCGAACATGCCCTGGCCGCGCCTGGAGTCCTTCGTGGACCGGCTGCTGGACCTCTCCAACATCCGCGACATCCGGCTCGCCACCAAGGCGCTCATGGGCCTGCCGCAGCACTGGCTCCAAGACGAGGTGCGCGCCGGCATGGAGCGCCTCGCCGCCAAGGCGCGCGAGCGCGGCGCCCAGCTGGCCATCCACACGCACGTCAACGCGGCGCAGTCGATGACCCCGCTGGTCGCCAAGGCCGCCCAGGCGATGCTGGACGCCGGCGTACGCGACGTCCGCAACCAGGGCGTGCTGATGCGCGGCGTCAACAGCTCCGTCGAGGACCTCCTCGACCTGTGCTTCGCGCTGCAGGACAACGGCGTGCTGCCGTACTACTTCTACCTGTGCGACATGATCCCGTTCAGCGAGCACTGGCGGCTGTCGCTGCGGGAGGCGCAGCGGCTGCAGCACGGGATCATGGGCTACCTGCCCGGCTTCGCCACCCCGCGGATCGTCTGCGACGTGCCCTACGTCGGCAAGCGCTGGGTGCACCAGGTCACCGAGTACGACACCGACCTCGGCATCTCCTACTGGACCAAGAACTACCGGACCGCCCTGGAGATCGACGACCCGGAGGCCCTGGAGCGCCGCTACGAGTACTACGACCCGATCCACACGCTGCCCGAGGCGGGCCAGGCATGGTGGAGCGAGCACGGCCGCGAGGCCCCCGGAGCGGCGAGCCGCCTCGCCACGGCGAGCCGTATCGCCTCGGAGGTCCTCCTGCGCGACTGAGCGAGTCATGGGAAAGGCCGGGAACCCCCCGGCCTTTCCCATGTCCACGGGGTCGTAGTGTCGGCCGGGTGAGGTTTCCCGTCGGCGCGAGCGCCACCATCGAGGAGTTCGACACCGACCCGCATCCGCTGCTCGCCCGGCTGCGCGCCACCGAGCCGGTCTCCTGGCTGCCCGCCCTCGGCGGATGGCTCGTCACCCGCCACGACCTGGCACAACGCGTGATGCGCGACGCCGCGGCGTTCACCGTCGATGATCCGCGCTTCTCCACCGCGCGGGTCGTCGGCCCGAGCATGCTGTCGCTGGACGGCAGCGCGCACACCCGCCACCGCGACGCGTTCGCGCGCCCCTTCCGCCCCGCGCCGACGCGGGAGCGCTTCACCGGCTTCGTCGCCGCCGAGACCGCACGCCTCGTCTCCGCCGTACAGCCGCGCGGGCACGCCGAGATCCGCGCCGACCTGGCCGGCCCCCTCGCCGTCGGCGTCGTCGCCGAGGCCCTCGGGCTCGACGGCGTGGACGCCGCCACGATCCGGTCCTGGTACGACGCGTTCGTCACGGCGATCTCGGAGATCACCGCAGGCCGCGACGGTGACGCGTCCGAGTCGTTCGGGCTGCTGCGTGCCAAGGTCGAGGCCGCAGTCGCCGAGGGGTCGTCGGAGCTGCTCACCGCCGCGGCGCGCGAGCTGTCCCTGCCCGAGGTCGTGGCCAACGCCGCCGTGCTGATGTTCGGCGGCATCGACACGACCGAAGGCATGATCACCAACGCGGTCCTGCACCTCCTGGACCACCCCGGCCAGCTCACCCTGGTCCTGGCCGATCCCGCGCTGCTCCCCCGCGCGATCGAGGAGTCCGTACGGCTGGAGCCGTCCGCCTCGATGATCGACCGGTACGCCGTCGCGGACACGGTCCTCGGGGACGCCGCCGTACGCGCCGGCGACCTCGTGCGGGTCTCGATCGCCGGCGCCAACCGCGACCCGGCGGTCTTCGCGGACCCCGACCGGTATGACGTGCGGCGTGAGGGCGACAAGCATCTGTCGTTCGCGCGCGGCCCGCACTTCTGCTTCGGCGCGCACCTGGCACGTATGGAGACCGAGACCGCCCTGAGGGACCTGCTCCGGCTGCCTGGACTGCGCGTGGAGAACGCCGCCGCGCCCCGGGGCGTCGTCTTCCGTAAACCGGTGGTCCTGGAGGTCTCCTGGACTCGGCCCGGCGCCTTTACATTGTAGATCAACATCGCCTCGACATGCGGCCCCGCACGGTCACGGTGCGCATACTGGACACGGGACTTTCCCGTCCTGATACTCGTGTCATGGAAGGCCTACCGGTACGCGCTTCGGACGAAGACCGTGACCGCGTCCTGCGCGCGCTCCGCGACCGTGTCGCCGAGGGCAGGCTGTCCAACGACACGTTCGAGCGCCGTGTCGACAGCGCGCTACGGGCCCGGAGTCACGCCGAGCTGACCGCCCTGGTCAGCGACCTGCCGCCCGCCAGCCGCCTGGTCCGCAGGCTGACCGGCGCCGTCACGACGCTGTCGTCGGTGACCGCGCGCATCGAGGCCGCCTGGCGCGCGCCCCGGCTGCCGCGCCTCACGCTCCCCCCGATCGACCTGAGCCGCCTGCTGATCGGCCGCGCGCCGGGCTGCCAGTTCGTCGTGACCGACCTCAGCGTCTCGCGGATGCACGCCGAGCTGGTGCGGGCCGGCGACACCTGGATGCTGTCCGACCTCGGCTCGATGAACGGCACCCTGGTCAACGGCTACCGCATCATCGCCCCCACCCGCGTACGCCCCGGCGACGAGATCGCCTTCGGCAAGACGCGCTTCATCGTCAGCGTCTGAAGGGACCGCTCGTCTCGGCTTGGTAACACCCCTGGCCGGACGTCTTGACGGTTCATCCTCGCCGGTCGTAGCTTCACCGGCAGGTTAGGAAAGTTTCCTAACCTGCTCTCGCCCCCGGAGACGCCGTTGACCTCGACGCCGGGCACCCCGAGCCTGCTGCGGGCGATCAACGACCGCGCGGCCCTCGAGGTCCTCCTGAAACACGGTCCCCTCACGCGCCCCGAGATCGGCGCGCTCACCGGACTCTCCAAGCCCACCGCCTCCCAGCTCCTCACCCGGCTGAGCGAGGCCGGCCTGGTCGTCCTCGACGGCATCCGCGAGGGCGGCCCCGGGCGCACCGCCGAGCTCTACCGCATCAACCCCGGCGCCGGGTACGTCGCCGCGCTGGAGGTGCGCCGGGCGCGGATCAAGGCCTCGGTCGCCGACCTGACGGGCGCCGTGATCGGCACGTACGAGCTGCCGACACCCGGCTCGTACGGCGGTGACGCCATCGCCCGCGCGCGCACCGCCGCCGAGGGTGCGGCGGACGCCGCCAGCATCCCGGCCGGCCGCATCGACCGCGTCGTGATCGGCGTTCCCGGCGCGGTCGACCCGCGGACCGAGCAGCTCGGCTACGCCTCGCACCTGCCCGGCTGGCACATCCCGGACCTGCTGAGCCGGCTGAGCGACGGTCTCGGGCGTCCCGTGGCGGTGGAGAACGACGTGAACCTCGTCGCGATGGCCGAGCACGCCGGAGGGCAGGCCGCGGACACCTCCGACTTCGTCCTGCTGTGGGTCAGCGCCGGCATCGGCATGGCGATCGTGCTCGGCGGCGCCCTGGTCCGCGGCGCCACCGGAGGCGCCGGCGAGGTCGGCTACATGCCGGTGGCCTCCGCCCCGATCATCCGCGAGCCCGGCCGCGCCAACACCGGCGGCCTGCAGGCCGTGGCCGGCGCACCCGCCGTGATGCGGCTGCTGCGCGAGCACGGCTTCCGCGGCACCCGCGCCGACCAAATGGTCGAACGCGCACGCGCCGCGCTCGAAGGCGGCGACGAGCGGGCCGCCGCCGGGCTCGGCGAGCTCGCCACCCGGCTCGCGACCGGCCTCGCCGCGATCGTGAGCGTCCTGGACCCCGAACTCATCGTCCTGGCCGGCGACGTGCCCATGGCGGGCGGCGAACCACTCCGCGGCCTGGTCGAACGCGAACTGCACACGATGACCATCCCCCATCCCCCGCTGCGCCTCAGCGCGGTCGGCGCCGACCCGGTGCTGACCGGCGCCCTGCACCTCGCCCTGGCCGAGACCCGCGAGGAGATCTTCTCCAGCACCGTCCGCCGGCCCGAACGACCCTAAGGAGACAGGAGTGTTCTCACGTCCCTGGCGGCTCGTAACCGCCCTTCTCGTCATCAGCACCGGAGCCGCGTGCACCGCGGGCACTCCGAAACCGGCCGACAGCGGCCCCAAGGCGGAGGCCGCCCAGACCATCGAGGTCTGGCACGGCTGGAGCGCGTCCCACGAGGTCAAGGCGTTCGAGGACGCCATCGCGGGCTTCCACCGGCTCCATCCGAACATCACCGTCAAGCTCGTCAAGGGCCAGGACGACACCAAGATCCTCAACGCGGTGCGCAGCGGCAACCCGCCCGACGTGGTCTCGTCGTTCTCCACGAACAACGTCGGCCAGTTCTGCTCCAGCGGCGCGCTGCAGAACCTGACGCCGTTCCTGTCCAAGGACAAGGTCGACATGGCCATGTTCCCGAAGGCGGTCCAGGACTACACCCAGTACAAGGGCGACCGGTGCGCGCTGCCGCTGCTCGCCGACGACTACGCCCTCTACTCCAACAAGGCCCTGATGAAGGGCGAGCAGCCGCCCAAAACGATCAGCGAGCTGACCGCGCTGGCCAAGAAGCTGACCGTGCGGAACGCCGACGGCACCATCAAGGTCGCCGGGTTCCTGCCGTCGGTGACGTACTACGAGCACGTCCCCGAGCACATCGCGCCCAGCTTCGGCGCGACCTGGCTGAACGCCCAGGGCCGGTCGAACTTCGCCGGCGACCCCGGAACGACCCGGTACCTGCAGTGGCAGAAGAGCCTCATGGACTGGTACGGCTACGACAACGTCAAGAAGTTCGTGCACTCCATGGGCCAGGAGTTCGAGGCGTCCAACCCGTTCGAGAAGGGCAAGGTCGCCATGGCCGTCGACGGCGAGTGGCGCACCAAGTTCCTCCAGGACGAGGCGCCCACGGTCCAGTACGACACCACGCCGGTGCCGGTCGAGGACGACCGGGCCGACACCTACGGCGGCGGGTTCGTCACCGGCACCATCATCGGCATCCCGCGCGGCGCCCAGCACCCGCAGGCGGCCTGGGAGTTCGTCAAGTACCTCACGACGAACACCGACGCGCTGGTGACCTTCGCCAACGGGCTCGGCAACGTGCCCAGCACCATCCCGGCGCTGTCGTCGCCGAACCTCAGGCTGCCGGCCCAGTTCAAGACCTTCCTGGACGTGTTCAAGAACCCCAACAGCACCACGATCCCCTCGACGATCAACGGCGGGGACTTCGTCGTGAAGTTCCAGAGCTTCGTCCAGGACCAGTGGGAGCCGGGGAAGGTACCCGACCTGCACCAGGGCCTCACCGGCCTGGACAAGAAGATCAACGACGCTCTGCAGCTGGCCGGCGGCTGACCGATGGCCGCGGCGGTGTCCCTCTCGGCCCCGGGCACGGTGACGGCGGCGCGCGCACGCCGCCGTCACCGGCTCCGGGTCCTGGCGTTCATGTCACCGTGGCTGATCGGGTTCTCGCTCTTCTTCGCCTACCCGCTCGCCGCCACCGTCTACTTCTCCTTCTACCGCTACAACCTGTTCCAGCTGCACCCTGTCGGGCTCACGAACTACCGGTTCCTGTTCAAGGACCCGTACGCCTGGAAGGCGATCAAGAACACGCTGTGGCTGGTCGTGGTGATGGTGCCGCTGCGGGTGATGTTCGGGCTCGGCCTCGCCCAGCTCCTCACCAGGATCAAGCGCGGCGGCGACATCCTTCGCTCGATCTTCTACCTGCCGTTCCTGATCCCGCCGGTCGCGGCCACCGTCGCGTTCGTGTTCGTCGTCAACCCCGGCACCGGGCCGGTCAACTCCCTCGCCGCCAAGATCGGGATCCACCTCCCCGACTGGTTCAACGACCCGGCCTGGACCAAGCCGGGCCTGACCCTGCTGGCCCTGTGGGCCATCGGCGACGTGATGATCATCCTGCTCGCGTCGCTCCTGGACGTGCCGAAGACCCTGTACGAGGCCGCGGCGATCGACGGCGCGAACGCCTGGAAGCAGTTCCGGCACATCACGCTGCCGACGATCTCGCCGGTGCTGATGTTCTCCGCGGTCACCGGCGTCATCGAGACACTTCAGTACTTCACGCAGGCGATGGTCGCGGCCAACGCCTCACAGGGCAACGCCGACCAGGCGGGCACCACCACCGCGCCCGGCTACCCCGACGGCTCGTCCCTCACCTTCCCCCAGACGCTCTACAACGAGGGATTCCAGCAGTTCAACATGGGCTACGCCTGTGTGCTGGCCCTCGTGCTGTTCGCGGTGGCCATGTTCTTCACGCTGATCCTGCTCCGGCAGTTCCACGCGTTCGGCGACGACGACTGAGGGGATGCACGCCATGACCGGCACGACGTTCGCGGTACGCCGCGCCCCGGCGACCGGACGCCCGGCGCGCCGTCGCCGCCCGCGCGCGGTCCTGTACTGGATCGCGACGCACGCGATCGTGATCGCCCTGGCGATCATGTTCCTCGCGCCGCTGATCTTCATGTTCCTGACCGCCGTGATGAGCTCCAACGAGACGCTCACCGGCAGCCTGTGGCCGCGGAGCTGGCACTGGGAGAACTTCGGCCGCGCGCTGACCACCGACCACGGCGTCATGCTGCACTGGCTCGCCCACACCGTGCTGTACGCGGCGCTGGCCACGCTGTTCATGCTGCTGTCCAGCATCCCGGTGGCGTACGCGCTGGCACGCTTCCGGTTCCGCGGGCGCAAGCTCGCCTTCGTCATGGTGATCACCACGATGATGCTGCCGCCGCAGGTCACGATCGTGCCGATGTACATCCTGTGGGCGCGGTTCCAGCTGACCGGAACCCTGTGGCCGCTGATCATCCCGAACCTGTTCGGCGACGCGTTCTCGATCTTCCTGCTGCGGCAGTTCCTCGTGACGATCCCCCGGGAGTACGCGGACGCCGCGCGCGTCGACGGCTGCGGGGAGTTCCGTACGATGATGCGCGTGATCCTGCCGATGGCCAGACCGGCGATCGCCGCGGTCGCGCTGTTCCAGTTCTTCTACGCCTGGAACGACTACTTCGGGCCGCTGATCTACACCAAGCCCGACTCCTGGACGCTCGCCGTCGGCCTGTCGACGTTCCGCGCCGCACACCACGTCGAGTGGAACCTCACGATGGCCGCGACGCTCCTCACCGTACTGCCGGTGATCATTGTGTTCTTCCTGGCCCAGCGGGTGTTCATCCAAGGGGTCACGCTCACGGGGGTGAAGGGTTGAAGCTCTGCGTGGTCGGCGGCGGGTCGACGTACACGCCGGAACTCGTCGACGGCATCGCGCGCCTGCGCGACACGCTGCCCGTGTCGGAGCTGGCCCTGGTCGACCCGGACGCGCGCCGCCTGGAGCTCGTCGGCGGCGTGTCCCGCCGGATCCTGTCCCGGTACGGCCACCCGGCGGCGATCCGTACGACGGCACGGGTGGACGAAGGCGTGGAAGGCGCCGGAGCGGTGCTGCTGCAGCTACGCGTCGGCGGGCAGGCCGCTCGCCACGTCGACGAGACGCTCCCGCCGTCATTCGGCTGCGTCGGGCAGGAGACCACCGGCGCGGGCGGCCTCGCCAAGGCGCTGCGGACCGTCCCGATCGTCCTGGAGATCGCCGACCGCGTCGCCGCCCTGGCCCCGGACGCGTGGATCGTCGACTTCACCAACCCGGTCGGCATCGTCACCCGCGCGCTGCTCGACGCCGGGCACCGCGCCGTCGGCCTGTGCAACGTCGCGATCGGCTTCCAGCGCCGCTTCGCCCGCGCGCTCGGCGTCGAACCGGGCGACATCCGGCTGGGGCACGTCGGCCTCAACCACCTGACCTGGGAACGCTCGGTGCACCTGAACGGGCAGGACGTGCTGCCGCGGCTGCTCGCCGAGCACACCTCGGAGATCGCCTCCGACATCGGGCTGCCGCCCGCGCTGCTGCGGCGCCTCGGCGTCGTGCCGTCGTACTACCTGCGCTACTTCTACGAGCACGACGCCGTGGTCGCCGAGCAGCTCACCGCCCCCTCACGCGCCGAGGAGGTCGCCGAGATCGAGGAACGGCTGCTGGAGATGTACGCCGACCCGGCGCTCGACCACAAGCCCGAGCTGCTGGAGCGGCGCGGCGGCGCGTTCTACTCCGAGGCCGCCGTCGACCTGGTCGCCTCCCTGTCCGCGAACCGCGGCGACGTGCAGGTCGTCAACGTCCGCAACGACGGGCGGATGCCGTTCCTGCCCGACGAGGCGGTGATCGAGGTGCCGGCCCGCATCACTTCCTCCGGCGCCTATCCGCTGCCCGTCCACCCGGTCGAGCCGCTGTACGCCGGGCTGATCGCCCACGTGACCGCGTACGAGGAGCTGGCCGTCTCCGCCGCGCTCCGCGGAGGCGTCGGCCGGGTGGCGGACGCGCTGCTGGCCCACCCGCTGATCGGCCAGGCGAGCCTCGCGGCCGACCTCGCGGGCCGCCTCGTCGCCGCCAACGCCGCGCACCTGCCCTGGGCGGTGGACGCGTGATCCTCGCGATCGACGGCGGGAACAGCAAGACCGACGTCGCCGTCCTCACCACGGGCGGCGAGGTGCTGTCGGCGGTACGCGGCGGAGGCTTCCAGCCGGGCGCGGACGGTGCCGAGGGCGCGATGGACTCCGTCGCCTCCGCGGTGACGCGCGCCCTGTCGGCGGCTGGCGTGGCCGGCGTCGACCACGTGTCGGCGTACCTGGCCAACGTCGACCTGCCGGAGGAGGAAGAGGACTTCCACCGGCTCTTCGCGGCCCGTGGCTGGGGTCGCGACGTGCGCGTCGGCAACGACACGTTCGCGCTGCTGCGCGCCGGCGGCACCGAGTCCTGGGGCGTCGCCGTCGTGTGCGGCGCCGGGATCAACTGCGCCGGCGTCGGCCCGGACGGACGCGTCGCGCGCTTCCCCTCCATCGGCCAGGTCACCGGCGACTGGGGAGGCGGTCACTTCCTCGGCGCCGAGGCCCTGTGGCACGGCGTGCGCGCCGAGGACGGCCGCGGGCCCGCCACGGCGCTGTCCGCCGCGGTCGCCGCCCACTTCGGCGTCGGCACCGCCCTCGACGTCGGCCTCGGCATCCACTTCGGGGAGATCTCCGAGGGCCGCCTGGGCGAGCTCTCACCGGTCCTGTTCGCCGTCGCCGCCGGCGGCGACGAGATCGCCCTCGGGCTCGTCGACCGGCTGGCCGAGGAGGTCGAGGCGATGACCGGTGTCGTCCTGCGCCGCCTGGACCTGCTGGACACCCCCGTCGACGTGGTCCTGGGCGGAGGCGTCCTCGCCGCCCGCCACCCCGTGCTGATGACCGCGATCGAGGAGCGGATGGCCACGTTGGTGCCGCAGGCGAAACTCATCGTCGTCGACGCCCCACCGGTACTCGGCGCCGGCCTACTCGGCCTCGACGCGGCCGCCGCTCCCCCGGACGCGTACGAGCGGCTGCGCGCCCATTACGCCTAGACCGTTACTGGGTCATCGCCGAACCGGCCGTAGGCATTGCGAAGGACGCGGAGGCGCCGTTGGCACACCTTGCCCCTGCTCCGTCCGAGTCCGGCGCCTGGTTCACCCCTGGCATCGCCGCTGTGACCCGGGCGCGAGTCGCACGGCGAGCATCCGCCCGCCCTTCAGCTGGAACGCCCCAACGCTGGACCAGAGGAGGAAGCAGGGCCGCGGCGCCACGTCGATGCGACAGCGCAGCCCCTCCCCGGGAAAGCCGCATCGCCTCCGGCGGTACGCCGATGGCCGCCCACGTCGCGGCCATCCGTCGCACCGCGGCGAAATGACGCCGTGAGTCGGCGACCAGGAGCACTCCGCCGACGCCCGCCCCCAACAGCGGCCATGCCGTGGAGAGTCCGCCGATGGCGATGCCGACCACGGCGATACCGATGATGAGCGCGCCCCCGATCGCCCCGCTCCACGCGGAGCCGCGCTTGGCGCGCAGGACGACGGCCCGGATCCTCGCCACCGCATCCGGGTCGGCCTCCACCACCAACTCCGACACCTGCGTCCCCCCATTTCGGGCCCTGGCTCGACCTGTGTCACACGTCAGAACGATCTAGAGGTTGATCATGTGACCGGCGAGGCCGTGGAGGGCCTCCTTGACCGCCTCGCCGAGGGTCGGGTGGGCGTGGATGTTGCGGGCGGCCTCGTGGACGGTCAGGTCCCACTGCTGGGCGAGGGTCAGCTCGGGCAGCAGCTCCGCGACGTCGGGGCCGATGAGGTGCGCGCCGAGCAGCTCGCCGTACTTGCCGTCGCTGATGATCTTCACGAATCCGGAGGTGTCGCCGATGCCGGGGGCCTTGCCGTTCGCGGTGAAGGGGAACTTGGCGACCCGTACGTCGAAGCCCTGCTCGCGTGCCTGCGCCTCGGTCCAGCCGAAGCTGGCGATCTGCGGCTGGCAGAACGTCGCCCGCGGGATCATGACGTAGTCCAGCTCCATGGTCTCGGCGTCGCCGATCGTCTCGGCCGCGACGATGCCCATCGACTCGGCCGCGTGCGCCAGCATGAGCTTGGCGGTCACGTCGCCGATCGCGAAGATGTGGGGCACGCTCGTACGGCACCGCTCGTCCACGTCGATCGCGCCGCGCTCGGTCAGCCGTACGCCGGTCTTCTCCAAGCCGTAGCCCTCGACGTTGGGCGCGAAGCCGATCGCCTGCAGCACCTTGTCGGCCTGCAGTTCCTTCTCCTCGCCGTTGGTGGAGACGGTGATGCGCAACTGCTGACCCGTCTCGTCTATCTTCTCGACGCGGGTGGAGGTGAGCACGTCGATGCCGAGCCGCCGGTAGCGCTTGGCGAGCTCCTTGGAGACCTCTTCGTCTTCGAGGGGCACCATGCGGTCGAGGAACTCCACGATCGTGACCTTCACGCCGTAGGCGTTCAGCACGTAGGCGAACTCCACGCCGATCGCGCCGGCTCCGGCGATGACGACGCTCTCCGGGAGGGTCTCGCTGAGGATCTGCTCCTCGAACGTCACGACCCGCTCCGACAGCGTGGTGCCGGGCAGCAGCCGGGCGCTCGCGCCGGTCGCGATGATGCAGTGGTCGAACGACACGGTCTGTGCGCCGTCCTTCGTGTCGACCTGGAGCGTGTTCGCGTCGGTGAAGGACGCGCGGCCCTCGAACTCGGTGATCTTGTTCTTCCGCATGAGGAAGTGGACGCCCTTGACGCGCCCGTCGGCGACCTTGCGGCTGCGCCGGTAGGCCTCCCCGTAGTCGAAACGCACCTCGCCGTCGACCTGGATGCCGAACGTCTTCGCTTCGCGCGAGAAGATCTGCGCCAGCTCCGCGTTGCGCAGCAACGCCTTGGAGGGGATGCAGCCGACGTTCAGGCAGACGCCTCCCCAGTAACGCTCCTCGATGACGGCCACGGTGAGCCCGAGCTGCGCGGCCCTGATCGCGGCCACGTACCCGCCGGGTCCGGCACCGAGGACGACGACGTCGAAATGTGTACTCATGGGAAGAACGATATTGCGTGTCCGTCGCCGTATCGCCGCCGCACCGTCTGACCGGCGGCGATACGGCGTACCCGGTCAGCGTTCGCTGTCGAGATGGGCCATCTGGGTGGCGTCGTAACGGTCGCCTGCGGCCGCGCCCGACGGAACGGCGTTCTCGATGGCGGTCAGGTCCTCGGCGGTCAGCTCGACGTTCAGCGCCCCCAGCGCCTCCTCCAGGCGCGTACGGCGGCGGGCGCCGATCAGGGGCACGATGTCCTCGCCCCTCGACCAGACCCACGCGATGGCGATCTGGGCGACCGTGACACCTCTGGAGGCGGCGACCTCGCGCAGGGCCTCCACCAGGGCCAGGTTGTGGTCGAGGTTGCCGCCGCTGAAGCGGGGGCTCCGGCCTCGGGAGTCACCCGCTCCGATCTCCCGGTCCTTCGTCCAGTGGCCGGACAGCAGGCCGCGGGACAGGACACCGTACGCGGTGACGCCCACGCCCAGCTCGCGGCAGACCGGCAGGATCTCCTTCTCCACTCCGCGCGACATCAGGGAGTACTCGATCTGAAGGTCACTGATCGGGTGCACGGAGGCGGCGCGGCGGATGGCGTCCGCGCCGGCCTCGGACAGGCCGATGTGGCGTACGTGGCCGGCCTGGACCATCTCGGCGATGGCGCCGACGGTGTCCTCGATCGGGACGTCGGAGTCGACCCGCGCGGGCCGGTAGACGTCGACGTGGTCGGTGCCGAGGCGCCGGAGCGTGTACGCGAGGAAGTTCTTCACCGCCCGAGGTCGCCCGTCGAAGCCGCCCCACATGCCGTCGGGGTCGCGCAGGCCGCCGAACTTCACGCTGATCTCGACCCGGTCGCGGGCGCGGCCCCGCAGGGCCTCGCGGATCAGCAGCTCGTTGTGGCCCATCCCGTAGAAGTCGCCGGTGTCGAGCAGGGTCACGCCGGCGTCGAGGGCGGCGTGGATCGTGGCGATGCTCTCCTTCTCGTCGCTGGGCCCGTACAGGTCGGACATCCCCATGCAGCCCAGACCGATCTCGGAGACGGTCAGGCGATCCCCCAGCGTGCGCTGTCGTATCACGTATCTCTCTCCCACCAGCACGAAATCAACGATACACAAAACACTGTAGCGATGATATACGAGCAAGGTAGCGGCGCTATAGGAAAGAGGGCATTCTTGATTTCGTGAGCGATACCGGTACCCGTGAACGCATCCTCCTGGCGGCCGCCCGCCTCCTCGCCGAGTCCGGCGGAGAGCCGGTCTCCACCCGCGCCGTGTGTGCGGCGGCGGGCGTGGGCGCGCCCACGCTCTACCACCACTTCGGAGACAAGAACGGCCTGTTCGAGGCGGTCGTCAACTACGGCTACGACCAGTACCTGACCGAGAAGAAGACCGTCAAGATCACCGACGACCCCGTCGACGACCTACGCCGAGGCTGGGACGTCCACGTGGACTTCGGGCTGTCCAACCCGGCGTTCTACACGCTGATGTACGGCCAGGGGCGCAAGGTCGACACCGAGGACGAGGGTTACCAGATCCTGCTGGGGATGCTCGAGAAGGTCGCCCGCGCCGGGCGGCTGCGCGTGCCGGTCAAGACCGCCGTGCGCATGCTCCTCGCGGCGGGCACCGGCATCACGCTGAGCATGATCGCATCCGGCGAGAAGGACGAGGACCTGTCGCACCGCACCCGCGATGCCGTGCTGACCGCCATCACCACCGATCAGTCCGACGGCGGCCCCTCCTCGCTGTCCGCGCTGGCCATCGCGCTCAGTTCCGCCATGGACGGCCGTATACCCGGCACGCTGAGCGAGGCCGAGACCGCGGTGCTGCGCGAGTGGCTGACCCGCGTCGCCGTCGAGTGACTCAGACGGCGCGGTAGACCACGAACGACACCGCGATGTACTGGGCGACGTACGCGGCGACGGTGAACGCGTGGAACACCTCATGGAAGCCGAACCAGCGCGGTGACGGGTCGGGACGGCGCAGCCCGTACACCAGGCCTCCCATGCTGTAGAGCAGGCCGCCGACGCACACGAGGACGAGCGCGGCCACGCCGGCGCCGTCGAGAAGCTGCGGCATGAAGGCCGCCGCGACCCAGCCGAGCCCGACGTACAGCGCGGTGTAGAGCCAGCGCGGCGCGCCGACCCACAGGATGCGGAACAGCACGCCCGCGGCGGCGCCGATCCAGATCACCGACAGCACCGCCGTACGGGCCGCGCCGTGCAGCGCCAGCAGCGCGAACGGCGTGTAGGTGCCGGCGATGATCAGATAGATGTTCGCGTGGTCGAACCTGCGGAGCAGCGCCTCGCCCCGGTCCGACCAGCGCCCGCGGTGGTAGAGCGCGGAGACGCCGAACAGCAGCGATGAGGTCAGCGCGTACACCGCCGCGGCGAACCGCGCCCAGAAGGTCGGGGCGAGGGCGACCAGGACGACGCCGGCGACCAGCGCCGACGGAAAGGTCCCGGCGTGCAGCCAGCCGCGCAACCGCGGCTTGACGGACCGGGCCATCTCCTCGACCTTGTTCGCGGCATGGGCCATGACCGCCTCCTCGGGTCCGCCGCGGCCGGATGCGCGCGGTCGGGTCCTCAGTATTCCGAACGCCGCGCGAGCCGTCTCCCTCCCCCCAGCCGGGAGGCGAACTCACCGTCCTCCTCGGGAAGCTCCTCGACCACAGAGGGGACCTCTTCCAGTTCCGGCCGCTCGCGCAGCCGCTCGGCGGCCTTGCGCAGCGCCCGCTCGCCGACGAGGCGGCTGAGCTCCAGCCCGAAGCAGTCCAGCTTGTCGGCGTCGGTGAGGTCGTCGCGGGCCCGAAGGTCGGCCGCGAGCTCGCCGAGCCGCTGGGCCTCCGACAGCTCGTACTTGCGGATGGCGTGGCTGCAGAGCTCGGCCAGGGCGGCGTGGTCGCCCGCGAAGGACAGACCGTGCAGGTCGTTGGTCGACAGCCGGCCGAGCGCGCGCTTGCGGTCCATCGCCGCGTCGACGATCTTGAGCAGGCCCGACAGGAGCAGGATCGGGCCGATGCTGACGCCCTTGTCCTGGGCGATCATGAAGGAGGAGCGGAACACGGCCGCGGCGCCGACGGCGGCGGCCATGACCTGTGCGACCGAGGCGCCGATCGGCGGCGCGCCGTTCGGCAGGGCGAAGCCCCAGCCCATCGCCTCGGCGGCGATGAGAGCGAGCGTCGACGCCGAGGCGTTGACGGCGACGTACAGCAGACCCGACGGGGAGAACACCGCGGAGGCGGGCTTGTCCTGGTAGCGGCCGACCAGTTCGGCGCCGCCGATGAGCGCGCCGAGCAGAGCGGCGAAGAACATCCTGGCGACCATCATGCACCTCTCGCCCGTACGGGCTCCAGGCCCGCGCCGACGAGCCGGCCGCGCCTGGCGGCCTCGAGGAAGACCAGAAGCCACTCCCCCGGGCCGTTCGCGAGTCCCTGCCTGCGGCGCGGCGGGGAGTCCCGCGCCTGTAGGAACATCAGTAGCCAATCCCCTGAACCCGAGGCCTCGCCCCGGCGCATGCGCGTTGACATGCGCCCTACCTTCTCGGCCACGAGCGCGTTAGGCGACGACTCTCGTGAACCGGCCGCATATCCCCTGCACACCGCGCTACCTGGGAAGACTTGTGGAGGGTCCGTGCCATCGCGCTGGATTCCGCCCATGCCGGATGTGCGCGCGGGCGCGTTTCGCGGACGTTGCGCCGACATGCCGGAGTGCGTACGAGCCCGCCGCCTTTACACAGTAAGGCGAGGCTAGAGGCTGGGAGGCCTGCCCTCGTACGGGGTGCTGAGCACGACCGTGGTCCGGGTCGAGACGTTCGCCGACGCGCGGATCTGCTGGAGCAGCTCCTCCAGCGAGAGCGGCGAGGAGACCCGCACCTTGAGGATGTAGCTCTCCTCCCCCGCCACCGAGTGGCAGGCCTCGATCTCCTGGAGATGAGCGAGCTTGTCGGGCGCGTCATCGGGCGCGGACGGGTCGATCGGCTTGATCGACACGAACGCCGTTAAGGGCAACCCGACCGCCTGATGATCCAGGACCGCCGTGTATCCCTGGATCACGCCACGCTTCTGCAGCCGCCGTACACGCTGGTGAACCGCGGACACCGACAGCCCGGTCTCTCGCGCGAGGTCGGTGAAGCTCATACGGCCATCTCCTGCGAGCAACCCGACGATCTGCCGATCGATGTCCTCCACGGTTAGAACCTATCGCCTCGTACACCCCGCCCTTTGACCAGTACGGACAACCACCGGCACGGGGGATTTTCGGCTCGGGTCATGCCTCCATTCCGGACTCCCCGGCGTTCTCTCCCGCCGGGTCGAGGCGGCGTACGGCGCGCAGGGCGAGCAGGGCGGTCGCGATGTCGCGGGGCCGGGACAGGCTCAGGCCGGTCAGCTCCTCGAAGCGGCGCAGGTGGTTCAGAACGGTGTTGCGGTGACGGAAGAGGCGCTGGGCGGTCTCCGTGACGGAGCCGTCGCCTTCCAGGTGGACGCGTACGGTCTCCAGCAGGCGCGCGCGTTCCTGCGGGCGTGGCGCCTCCAGGGCCGCCAGGAGTGTCGTGCCGAAGTAGTGGGCGATCTCCGGGGCGCCGCCGATGAAGGCCGCCGGCGGGTCGTCGGCGAGGAACACGACCTCACGCGTGCCCGGCGGGGTCGAGTCGCGGGCCGCGTCGGCCATCCAGATCTGGCGGCGCGTGTCCCGCAGCGCGGCGTACGGCGGGCTGACGCCCGCGCGGGTGGCCAGGACGTCGCGCAGGTAGCCCGCCACCGCCCCGTCGTCGTCCGGGCGGGCGGCGACGATGCCGGTGAGGACGTCCGGGCCGAACAGCCAGACCGAGTGCACGCCGATCGCGCGCAGGGCCTCGTCCGGGGGCTTGGCCTCCTGGCGCACGTCCGCGCGCACGACGACGTACCGGCCCTGTTCTCCGAGGCCGAAGCGGGAGGCGATCCGGCGGACGACGGCGCTCATCGGGCCGGTGCCGTGGAGGAGTTCGTCGAAGAGGGCGTTCAGGTCGCGCTCGCGTTCGCCGACGATCTCGTTCTCGGCCTCACGGTACGCCTGGCCGACGCGTACCGAGATCTCGTCGACGGCCTGCCAGAGAGGCACGACGAACGTCTTCCAGTCCGCCGGGCGTTCCTCCATCCACTGGATCAGCAGTTCCCAGACGATGCGGAAGTCGATGCGGAAGGAGCGCAGCATGGCGTCCAGGCCGACGCCCTGGCGCGCGCGCCGGCGGCCGATGTCGTCCAGGGCGAGCTCGCCGTCGGGATCGGCGAGGCCGGCGAGCTTGTTCAGCAGGAGGGTCACGGTGGCCCGGCACGCGGACCTGAGGTCCTCCGGGTCGACGAGCGCGCGGTAGGAGTCCTCACCGTCTCTCGTCTCGGCGGCTGCGAGGTCGCCGAGCTCGTCGGCGCGACCGAGGAAGGCGCGGACGGCGTCGGCGAGCTCGGGACGCGGAGTGTGCATCTGCACAATTTGGCACCTGGTTCGCTGGGTGACAATCCCTTGTGTCCTGCGGTTTCTCCCGCCTTGAATGGCATGCATGCACAAAGGCGAGTTCGTGATCCGGTCGCCGTACGACGGTGCCGAGGTCGGCCGGGCCCCGGCGGCCACGCGCGACGACGTCGATGACGCCGTACGCGCCGCGCGCCACGGCCTGGACACCGATCCGCTGGAGACCTGGCGGCGCGTGGAGATCCTGGAGGCGGCCGCCGCGGAGATCACCCGGACGGCGGAGGAGTTCGCCGGGCGGATCTCCGGCGAGGCGGCCAAGCCCATCACGGCCGCGCGTACCGAGGTCGATCGCGCCGCCGCGACGTTCAGGGCCGCCGCGACGGCCGCCCGTACGATCACCGGCGAGGCCGTCCCGGTGGACGCCGTGGCGCAGGGGGCGGGACGGCTGGCGTTCACCGTGCGGGTCCCGGTGGGCGTGGTCGGGGCGATCACTCCGTTCAACTTCCCGCTCAACCTGGTCGCGCACAAGATCGCACCGGCGATCGCGGCGGGCTGCCCGGTGGTGCTCAAGCCCGCCGAGCAGACGCCGCTGACCGCTCTCGCGCTGCGCGAGACTCTCGTGGAGTCCTGCGGGCTGCCGCCCGCGTACCTGAGCGTGCTGCCCGGCACCGGCCCCGAGGTCGGCGGGCGGCTGGTCGAGCACCCTGATGTGAGCTACGTCAGCTTCACCGGCTCGGTCACGGCCGGCCGCGCGATCCAGCGTGCGGCGTGGAGCAAGCGGGTCGCGCTGGAGCTCGGCAACAACTCGCCCGTGATCGTGGACGCCGACGCCGACTGGGAGCGCGCCGCGCGTGACGTGACCGCGGGCGCCTTCGGCTACTCCGGCCAGACCTGCGTGTCCGTGCAACGCGTCCTCGTCCACTTCGGGATCGCCGCGGATTTCTCCGCGCTCGTGGCGCAGGAGGCCGCCAAGCTCTCCGTCGGGCCGCCGGGCGACGCCGCGACGGTGGTGTCCGCGCTCGTCTCGGAAGCGGCGGCCGACCGCGTCGAGCGGCAGGTCGACGAGGCGGTGGCGGCCGGCGCGCGGGTGCTCACCGAACGCCGCCGGGAGGGCAACACGGTGTGGCCCGTGGTGCTCACCGGCGTGCCCGCCTCCCAGGCGGTGTGGGCGGACGAGGTGTTCGGGCCGGTCGTGGCGCTGCGGGAGTTCACCGACGTCGACGACGCGATCGCCGAGGCCAACGACACGCGCTTCGGCCTCCAGGCGTCGATCTACACCAGGCACCTGCCGACCGCGCTGAACGCCCTGCGCCGCCTGGACTTCGGCGGCGTGCTGGTCAACGACGTGCCGTCGTGGCGGGTCGACCTGATGCCGTACGGCGGCGTACGTGACAGCGGCAACACCAAAGAGGGTCCCGCCTACGCGGCGCGTGACATGACCGAAGAACGCCTCATGGTCGTGCGACCGTGATGCCGGAAGGAAGATCGATGAGCTACTGGCATCCGTTCGGGGACATGGGCGCGATCGCCGAGACCGGCCCGTTCGTCATCGACCGAGGCGAGGGCGCGTACGTCTTCGACGAGAGCGGCCGGCGGTACTTCGACGCGGCCGCGGGCCTTTGGTACTGCAACGTCGGATACGGCCGCGCCGAGATCGCCGACGCGGCCGCACGGCAGATGCGCCGCCTGTCCGCGTACTCCAACTTCGGCGACTTCGCGACGCGGCCGACCATGGACCTCGCCGAGCGGCTGGCCGGGATCGCGCCGATGGAGGACGCGAAGGCGTTCTTCACCAGCGGCGGCTCCGACTCGGTCGACACCGCGGCCAAGCTGGCCCTGCGCTACTGGTCGCAGGTGGGCGAGCCGGAACGCGACGTCATCATCGTCCGCGACCGGGCGTACCACGGCATGCACGTGGGCGGCACGAGCCTGGCCGGGATCCCGGACAACCGGGCCGGCTACCCGCCGCTCATGGGCCGCGTCGAGCGGGTGCCGTACGACGACGCGGGCGCGCTCGCCGAGACGATCGAGCGGATCGGTCCCGGCCGCGTCGCCGCGTTCTTCTGCGAGCCCCTGATCGGCGCCGGCGGCGTGCACCCGGTGCCGGCGGCGTACCTGACCGAGGCCCGCGAGACCTGCCGCCGCGCCGGCGTGCTGTTCGTCGCCGACGAGGTGATCTGCGCGTTCGGGCGGCTCGGCGACTGGTTCGCCAGCGCTCGGTTCTCCCTCGATCCGGACATCATCACGTGCGCGAAGGGTCTGACCTCGGGCTACCTCCCGATGGGGGCCGTCATCGTCGCCGGCCGGGTCGCCGAGCCGTTCTTCACGAGGCCGGGCGTGATGTGGCGGCACGGCTACACCTACTCCGGCCACGCGAGCGCGGCCGCCGCGGCGCTCGTCAACCTCGACATCATCGAACGCGAGGGCCTCATCGCCCGCGCCCGCGACCTGGAGGGCGAGCTGACCCAGGCGCTGGAGCCGCTCGCCGAACACGAGCTGGTAAGCGAGGTGCGGTCCGGCACCGGTTTCGTCGCCGCGATCCAGCTCGTCCCGGAGACGCCTCTCGCCCCGGTGCTGACCGGGCTGCGCGAGGCCGGCGTCGTCACCCGTTTCCTCACCGGCGGCGCACTGCAGGTCTCCCCGTCGCTGGTCAGCACGGGCGCGGACCTGAAGATGCTCGCGGGCGCGGTCGCCGGCGTCCTCGACGAGAACTGAACAACACCACAGAACGGGGGCGGGGGGTATCGGCAGCGAACCCAACAGGAACAGAGGAAGTCACGCCAACGGATCAACGGCCTTCGGGCCCGCCGGTGAAGGCGTCACTCATCCCGCGCGGTGCCGACGCCCGCCGGGAGGCGGCGGAGGACTATGCGCTGCGCAAGGTGCCGGCGCACTGGAAACGGCCAGCGTTCAGCTTCGCGATGTCGCTGAGCGGGCTCACCTCGTCGGTGTTCTTCCTGGCCCTCGGCGGCCGGCTGACGCAGTCGTTCGGGTTCCCCTCGGCGATGACGGCGTTCGCCATCGGCGCGATCGTCGGCCGGCCGGGCTCCGCGGTGATCGCCCGGGTCACCACGATGACCGGTCTGGACCTCGACCTGATCACGCGCGGCAGCGGCTTCCTCGGCTCGGCGGTCACCTCCCTCATCCACACGGACCTGGAGGTCGTGACCCCGACCCTGTGCCCGCACGGCGACATGCCGAACGTCCTCGACGTGGCCCACCGCGTACGGCGGCGACTCGCCGAGGAGGACATCGAGATCGTCCCCCTCGCCCCGCGTCGGCCGCGGCCGGCGGATGAGCGACGGCGCGCGGCGTCAGGCGGCCAGGACGCGCCAGCCGATGGCGACGCGGCAGGCGGCGGTCAGGCGAAGTAGCGCGGCCGAGTGCCCGCAGGTCTCCGGCTCCGGGCCGGCGTGGAACATCGTGCGCAGGCCGCCGTTCGCGTAGCCCGCCAGGAAGGCGTACGCGCGGGTGGTGCGGCGGCGGAGGCCCCGTGAGGCGAGTTGCCGCTCGATGCGGCCCGTCTCGGCGACGAGGCGGTCGGCCAGTTCGCTGCGGTGTTCCGCCTCGGCAAGGACAGGCCGGGCGTACCGGGCGTAAATGTCTTCCAGTGTCCAGCCGCGGAACTCCCTTTTCACCGCGATCGACCGCCGATGCCGTAGGCCGCTCAATACGTCGCTCATCACCTGGGTTGGACGCCTGACCAGGAGCGGGCGTTGTCGAGACGTGCGTCACCCTCACGCGTCCGTCACGGACCGTGTCCGTACGTGTGGCCGAAAATCACGCATAGAGCCCGAAATAGGGGGAACTTCGCGACCATGCGACGTGAACACGCGAAGAGCATCGGCCCGCACGCGGGCGCCGGCGCGACGTCACGGACCGCCCGCCGCGCAGGAGTGGCGATTCTGGCCGCCGGACTGGTCGCCGCCGGCGCGACCGCCTGCAACGACACCACGGCCGCCGGCGTGAGCGGAGGCGACCACTCCGCCGCGAAGGCCAAGAGCGCGGCCGGCACCAGCGCGACGAAGGACGGCGTCCGCACCGACGGCGAGCCCGGAGTCCCGATGTGCACGGCCGACGACCTGAAGGTCCACCTGGGCAGGCCCAGCCCGGCCGCCGGGAACATCTACGTCCCTCTCGTCTTCACTAACACGGGCGACCGTACGTGCGAGCTCAAGGGCTACCCCGGAGTGTCGCTGCTCGACGACTCCCGCGAGATGATCGGCAGGCCCGCCCACGAGGTGACGGCGGCCCGGCACTACGTGAACCTCGCCCCCGGCAAGAGCGGCCGCGTCACCCTGCACACCCTCAACAGGGGAGTATCCGGCACGTCCTGCTGGCAGCCCGCGACGGACCTGCGGGCGTACCCGCCAGGCTCGAAGGCCTCCATCGTCGTCCCGGCGCACGGCCTGCGGATCTGCGGCGGTACGTTCGACGTCGGTGTCATGCGGCCCGGCACGGGCGCCTGACCTGCGTCACTTCACGCGCCCGCCCGCCAGGTGACGGCCGATCACCATGCGCTGCACCTGGTTGGTGCCCTCGACGATCTGCAGGACCTTGGCCTCGCGCATGTAGCGCTCGGCGGGGAAGTCGCTGACGTACCCGTAGCCGCCGAGGACCTGCACGGCGTCGGTCGTCACCCGCATGGCGGTGTCGGTGGCGAACAGCTTGGCCATCGCGGCCTGCTTGGCGTACGGCCGCCCGGCGTCGCGGCGCCGCGCGGCGGTCAGGTAGAGGGACCTGGCAGCCTCGACGCCCGTAGCCATGTCGGCGAGCATGAACCGCAGGCCCTGGAACTCCGCGATCGGACGGCCGAACTGGCGGCGCTCCCCCGCGTACGCGACCGCGGTGTCCAGCGCCGCCTGCGCGAGGCCGACGGCGCACGCGGCGATGCCGAGCCTCCCGCCGTCGAGGGCGGACAGCGCGATCGGGAAGCCCTGCCCCTCGTCGCCGAGCCGGTTGCCCGAGGGCACCCGCGCGTCGTCGAAGGAGATCTGGGCGGTCGGCGAGGAGCGCATGCCCATCTTCTTCTCCGGCGCCGCGGCGCGGACGCCGGGGGTGTCGCCGGGCACGTGGAAGCAGGAAACGCCGCGGCTCTTGTCCGGGGCCGTACGTGCGAAGACCGTGTAGAAGTCGGCGTGGCCGCCGTGGGTGATCCACGCCTTCGTGCCGCCGAGCGTGTAGGAGCCGCCGTCGAGGACCGCCTTCGTGGTGAGCGCGGAGGCGTCCGACCCGGAGTGCGGTTCGGACAGGCAGTACGCGCCGAGCAGCTCGCCGCCGAGCAGGTCCGGCAGCCAGCGTTCCCGCTGCTCGTCCGAGCCGTACTGGGCCAGCGGGAAGCAGGCGAGGGTGTGCACGCTGAGGCCGAGGCCCACCGCGAGCCACGCCGTCGCCAGCTCCTCGATCACCTGGAGGTAGACCGCGTACGGCTGCCCGCCGCCGCCCGCCTCCTCCGGGTAGGGCAGGCCGAGCAGTCCGGCGCGGCCCAGCGTGCGGAAGACCTCGCGGGGGAACCGGCCCGCCTCCTCGTCGGCCGCCGCACGCGGGACCAGCTCCGCCTGGGCCAGCTCACGTGTGAGCTCAAGGAGGTCATGGGCCTCCGCCGTCGGCAGCTCGCGGTCAGTGCTCATCGCCTAATCGCCTCCCGGCCATGACTTCTTCTCGACGCTGAGAAAAAGCGCACTCGGGAAAATAGTAGGACGTCCGACTAACCGGATTTTCCCCGGGCCTCCGTCGGAGGGATCAGGCGTCGACCACGACCAGGTCACGGGTCACGTGGTTGACGCTCTCGTGACCGTCGGCGGTGCACACGACGATGTCCTCGATGCGGGCCCCGTGCGCGCCCGGATAGATGCCCGGCTCGACGGAGAAGGCCATGCCCGGCTCCAGCGGCTCGGTGTTGCCCGCGACGATGTACGGGTCCTCGTGGGTCTCCAGGCCGATGCCGTGGCCCGTACGGTGGATGAAATACTCGCCGTACCCGGCGGCGGTGATGATGTCGCGCGCCGCCGCATCGACGGCCTCCGGCGTGACGCCGGGCCGTACGGCGGCGCGTGCGGCGGCCTGGGCCTCCTGGAGCACGGCGTAGTAGGCCCGGAAGTCGGCGGGCGCGTCGCCGACCGCGTACGTACGGGTCTCGTCGGAGCAGTAGCCGCTCGGCATGGTGCCGCCGATGTCGACCACGACCGGCTCTCCGGCCTGGATCACCCGGTCCGACAGCTCGTGGTGCGGGCTGGCGGCGTTGGGGCCGGAGCCGACGATGACGAAGTCGACGGTCGCGTGCCCCTCGGCGAGGATCGCCTCGGCGATGTCCTTGCCGACCTCGCGCTCGGTGCGGCCCGCCTTGAGGACGGCCGGCACGATGTGGTGGACGCGGTCGATGGCCCCGCCGGCCTCGCGCAGCGCCTCGACCTCCGCCTCGCTCTTGCGCATGCGCAGCTCGCGCAGCACCGTGCCGGCGGCGACCTGGCCGACGTCCGGCATCGCGTCGCGGAAGCGCAGGGCCATGAGCGCCCACATGGTGTCGGACAGGCCCACGCGCGTCACGCCCGGCAGGCGCCCGGCCACCAGCGCATACGGGTCGTCGGTCTCGCCCCAGGCCACCATGTCCAGGCCGAGGCCGCCCGCCGGGGACGCCTGCGCGGCGGCGAGCTCGAGCCTCGGCACGACGAGGAACGGCTCGTCGGCGGCGGGCACCACGAGGCAGGTGAGGCGTTCGAGCTGGATGGCGTCGTAGCCGGACACGTAACGCAGGTCGGGTCCTGGCGACAGGAGCAGGGCGCCGAGGCCGGAGTCGGCGATGGCCTTCCTGGCGCGCGCGAGGCGGTCAGGCTCGAACAGGGCTGTCGCTGATGTCACTCCGGTGCCTCTCACTCGTACGGGACCTACGCCCGGCAATCTACCCCGGCCCCTCGCGTGTCATCGCAGGTGCCGTATCCGTCTCCGGCGAGGCCTGCGGAGCCCATGTCACGGAACGAGGTTCGCTCGCTGTGTGCAATGTCTCCATCGCGTAGCGTGCACGAAGGCTAGGATGAACAGCGCGTACGCAGCACGCGAGGGCACGCACCCTCGCACCTCTCCCACATATCCGGCCACGTTCACCCTGGCGTAGAGCGACTACGCAAAGTACTCATCTGAACGCAGACGATCACCATCGAAGGCGATCTCATGGGCATCCCTCACGACACTGACGACAATCCCGACGCCCAGCGGGCCACCATCGAGCGGCTCCAGGCGGAGCTCGAAGAACTGCGCAGCGCCGCCCGCTCCTCCGCGCCCGTCGAACAGGCCAAGGGCTTCCTCTCCCACCATCTCGGCTGCGGGCTCGCCGCCGCGCACGCCCACCTCCTGCAGATCGCGCGCGACAGCGACCTCACTCCGGCCACCGCCGCCCGCCTGCTCCTCAGCGATCCCGGCACCGTCGAGATCGAGGTGCCTCCGGACGTCTCGGCCTGCCTCGACCTCGTCCGCCACCGCCGCGACCGCCCGGAGCCTCCCTCGCCGGACCACGAGCCCGCCGAGGACACCGACCACGCCCAGCGCATCGGCAACCTCGGCTGGGGATTATGGGACCTCGACACGGGCCGGATCCACTGGTCCTCGCGGCTCTACCTGATCTTCGACCGCGACCCGGCGCTGGGACCGCTGCCGCTCGAACGGCTGAAAGAGGTGGTCTTCCCCGACGACCTCCCGCTCGCCGTGCATCTCGTCCGCACCCTCCTGGACGGCAGTGAGAAGGTCGACAACGAGTTCCGCGTCCTGCACGGCGAGGAGACCCGCGACATCCGGCTCATGGGCGAGCCCGTCCTCGACTCCTCCGGCACGGCCGTGGCCGTACGCTGCCTCTGCCAGGACGTCACCCGCTGGCGGCGCGGCGAGCGCGCGCTCAAGGCCTCACGCACCCAGCTGGAGCGCCGCCTCATCGCCGAGGAGCGCCACCAGGCCATCGAGATGCAGCGGTCGATCCTGCCGCTGCCCGAGGGCATCGTGGACAAACCCGGCCTGAAGGCGGCCGTGCGCTACCTGCCCGCCGGCCATTCGGCACGGGTCGGCGGCGACTGGTACGAGACGAGCGCGGTCGACGGGGCCGGGGTGTTCCTGGCCATCGGCGACGTCTCCGGCCACGGCCTCGCCGCCGCGGCCGCGATGGCCCGGCTGCGCAACGGCCTCAGCGGGCTCGCGTTCACCGGCGCGCCGCCCGACAGCCTGCTGCGCTGGCTCAACCGCCTGACGCTGCACTGGCCGTCGTCGCTGACCGCCACCGTGTTCGCCGGCCGCTACGACCCGGCCGACCGTACGCTGACGTGGGCGCAGGGCGGCCACTTCCCGCCGGTGCTGATCCGCGAGGGCAAGGCCGTCACGCTCGACCCGCCGGAGGGCGTCCTGCTCGGCGCGGTCGACTCCCCGGAGTTCACCACCGAGACGACCCAGTTGGAGCCGGGCGATCTGCTCCTGCTCTACACCGATGGGCTGATCGAACGCCGTGACCGTGACCTGCAGGAGGGTCTCGACCTGCTGCTCCACACCGCCTCGACCGCCTACGGCAGCGATCCGGAACAGGTCCTCGACCACATCCTGCATGCCTTCGACGCCCCCAACCCCAACGACGACACGTGCGTGGTCGCGATCCAGATCGAATGAACGGTCCTGACTAGGCAGGATGGTGTCCACCCGCCTTCAAAGGCTGCCAGGATGTGGGGGTGGGTGGACTCATGCTGCTGGATACTCCGTCGCTGTACTTCCGTGCCTTCTTCGGCGTCCCCGAGTCGGTGACCACCGAGGACGGCACCCCGGTGAACGCCATCCGCGGGCTGCTCGACATGATCGCCCGGCTCGTACGCGACCGGTCGCCGCACTCGGTGGTCGCGTGCATGGACGCCGACTGGCGGCCGCAGTTCCGGGTCGACGCGCTGCCGTCGTACAAGGCGCATCGGGTCGCGCCGGACGGGGGCGACCAGACGCCGGACACGCTCTCACCTCAGGTGCCGGTGATCGTCGAGGTGCTGGAGGCGTTCGGCATCGCCATCGTCGGCGCTCCGGGCTACGAGGCCGACGACGTCATCGGCACGCTGGCGACCACCGCCGACGGCGAGGTCGACGTGGTGACCGGCGACCGCGACCTGTTCCAGCTGGTCCGCGACGACCAGCCCGTTCGCGTGCTCTACACCGCGCGCGGCATCAAGGCACTGCAGATCATCGGCGAGGCCGAGGTCACCGACAAGTACGGCATCCCCGGCCGCGCGTACGCCGACTTCGCGACCCTGCGCGGCGACCCGAGCGACGGGCTGCCGGGTGTGCCGGGGGTCGGCGACAAGACCGCCGCCGCGCTCATCACCCGGTTCGGGTCGCTGAGCGCGGTCGAGCGAGCCCTGGCCGACGGCGAGACGGCCGGTTTCCCGGCGGGCAGCCGGCTGAAGCTGGAGAAGGCGCAGGACTACCTGCGGGCCGCCGAGACGGTCGTCCAGGTCGTACGGGACATCCCGCTGCCCGCCTTCGACGCGAGCCTGCCGCGCGCCCCGAAGAATCCGGACCGCCTCGTCGAGCTGACCGACGAATGGAACCTGAGCAGTCCGGTGAACCGCCTGCTCGGAGCCCTGGAGTCCAACCCCGGATAACTGTTTCATGCCCATTGCGTCATATGGCGCAGTGAACAGGGCCGCCAGGGGCTTTCATTTCAGTGAGAGGGTCACTGAAAGTTGCGACTCCGGCAGAGGGGCGGCCATGACAGCAATCCTCAATGGCCGGACTCCCGCCTTTCCCGAAGACGACGAGGCGGCGTTCGGCAGCGTCAGCACGATGTTCGCCATGGTCGAGCGCTCGAACCACGCCACCGCCCTCTCCGGATGGATCATCGCGTCCGGAATGATGGGCCTTGTTCTTGAAATCGGGACAATTCGTACGGCGAGCCGGTCGCCGTACGGAGGACTGCTGCTGATCGGCCTGGCGCCGGTGATCGCTGCCGCCGGAGCCGTCCTCACCCTCCTCATACGCGCCCACGCCCTCACCGCCGCCGCACACGAGGACTTCTACCGTTTCATCGCCGAGACACCACGCCACGCACCGGAACTCCGCGCCCCCGCCGTACGCCAATTGCAGCTTCTGACGGCGGCCACACGGCATCGCGAGATGCTCACTCATCAGGCGTTGAACTGGGCGTACATCTCGGGATTCACCGTCCTCGCCCTGAGCGCCACCGCCACGGCGATGGCGACCGGGCATTAAGGGGGCCCACAGGCAGCCGGCACCCAGGCCATGGTCCACAACCCGCCCCACTCCCCATGACCCGGGTGCCGGCCTCTAGACAGAATTCCCCTTCATTAGGTCCACTGGAGGTAATGAGGTTCAATGGCGAACCTCTGCGGATGACCACGCAGACGGAGATCCCCTTGCAGGAGACCCTCGCGAACAGACACGGTTTTTGGCAGGCACTACAGGAGTCCGAGCGGACCGCACTGCGCGCGGTCGGCCGGACTCGTGAGTATGCCTCGGGAACACTCCTGTGCAGTCAGGGCGCCGATCCGGACCACGTCCTCGTCATCCTGGAAGGCTGGGTGAAGGTCACCGCCGGCCGCGCCGACGGCCACGAGGTGATGCTGGCGATCCGCGGCCCGCACGACACGATCGGCGAAAGCGGCTGGCTGAACGGGCGCCCCCGCTCCGCCAACGTCGAAGCACTGAACCGCGTACGCGCCCTGGCCGTCCCGGCGGAACAGTTCGCCGTCTTCCTGAACACCCACGCCCACGCCGCCCAGGTCCTGGCCCGCGTGATGGTGAGCCGAATGGACGACGCCGACCGCCGGATGACGTCCCAAGTAGGCACCAGCGGCCCGAAACTGCTGGCACTGCTCCTACTGGACCTGGCCGAACGCTACGGCGTCCCCGGCCCTGAGAACCACGTCACGCTCCCCTTGCCCCTGACCCAGCATGAGCTTGCCACCATGATCGGCCGAGCCCGTGAGACGGTCGCCAGAGCCTTGACGGTATGGCGCAAGAACGGCCTGGTCACCACCCGCCGCATGCGAATCACCATCATCGCCCCCGAAGCCCTCCGCGAAGTCGCCGAACGCGACGACGACTGACCGTCGCGGGCGGGCACCGTCGCGGGCGACGGGGCGACGGCCCGTTGGCCGCAGCCGTTGGTCCGGTATGTCCTGCCTCGGACACCGCTACTCGCCGCCCGGCGGCCCGACCACAGTCGATGAGCGTCAGGAGGTCACCTGAAACTGTTCGCAACCCGCTCAACAAGAGGTGAATATCGAAATGATGTCTCGCAAGGTCGTACCCGCCGTGGTCGGTGCCGGAGCCGCGCTCACGCTGCTCGGCGCCCCCGCCTTTGCCCAGGCCCAGACCCACGTCGGCACCCAGGCGGTGCACCGCAAGTCGGCCAGTTGTTCGTCGCCGAAGGGGCAGAAGATCAGTATCTCGTGGGGGGACGGAAATGTCTCCACGACGGTGTACTTCAACAATCATTGCTCGCAGAAGCGTGTCATCAGGCTGCAGTGGAGCGCTTTCCACAAGTGCATCACGGTCAACCCCAAGACAAAGGGCACGAAGAAGATCAACGACGCGCACGGAACCCCCAACTCGGTGACGCTGCCCAAGAGTTGCTGATCTCGCCGGCTCACTCGCCCGACTCTGTGCCGCCACACCCGCCCGTGGGCGGCTTCTCGGTCGAATGATCCCGCCCAGCGCTCGACAGGACGAGCGGGTGTGACGCGGCCCCAGGGCCGCGTCACAGGGACGAACGATGTGAGCCCGTCCCGCGTTGCCCGAGATCGGGCCGCGAAGGGCTCGTGCGCCTCCAGAAGGGGACCGGGGGCGCCGCTCGGCTGCGGGCGGGGCCCTCGGGCCTAGGTGACCGACGAGTAGGCCACTACTCCGCGGCGGATGGCGTCCATGGCCCGGCCGGCCGTGGTGCGTAGGTCGCCGCCCCTTGGGGCGGCGTCGGCGATCTGGCCCAGGAGGTCGAGGAGTTGTTTGATCCAGCGGACGAAGTCTCCCGCGGTCAGGTCCGTCTCCGTCAGGACGGCGTCCAGCTGGTGGCCCTTCGCCCAGCGGTGGGCGGCCCAGACGAAGCCCAGGTCGGGTTCGCGCAGGAAGGCCACGCGGTGGTCCTTCTCGACCTCCTTCAGCTCCTCCGACAGCCGCGTCATCTCCACCAGGACCTCGCGGACCGGCCCGGACGGGATGCGGGGGGCCGCGCCGTCCTCCGCCTGGCGGGACTCGTACACCAGGGCCGACACGGCGGCCGCGAGGTTGGCCGGGTCCAGGTTGTCCCAGATTCCGGCGCGCAGGCATTCGGCGGTGAGCAGGTCGGCCTCGGTGTACAGGCGGCCCAGGCGGGTGCCTTCCTCCGTCACCTCCTCGTCACGGAGGTAGCCGAGCTGTTCGAGCACCGCGCAGACGCGGTCGAAGGTGCGGGAGATGACCTGGGAGCGGCCCTCGACGCGGCGGCGGAGGCCGACCGTCTCGCGTTCGAGGCGGAAGTAGCGCTCGGCCCAGCGGGCGTGGTCTTCGCGTTCGGAGCAGCCGTGGCACTCATGCCGGCGCAGCTCGCGGCGCAGTGAGTCGATCTCGGGGTCCTCGCCGGACGCCTCGCCGCGGCGTGGTGCACGCGGTGTGTCGAGGTTCGCCGTACGGTTGCGCAGCGTCGAGGCCAGGTCGCGCCGGTGCTGCGGGGACTTGCGGCTGAACGACGAGGGGATCTTGACCCGCTCGACGGGATCCACCGGCCCGCGGAAGTCGATCAGGGCGAGCTGCTTGACCTGGCGGTCGATGGTGAGCACCAGAGGCGCGGGGTCGTTGGAGCGCTTGGCGGCGCCCGGTTCGAGGACGAGGGCGACGCCGGCCCAGCGGCCGCCCGGCACCACGATCACATCGCCCGGGCGGAGCTTCTCCAGCGACCGGGCGGCCTCGGCGCGCTGTGCGCCGGAACGCTCGCGCGCGATGTCCTTCTCCCGGTCCGACAGCCGCCGCCGGAGCCGGGCGTACTCCATGAAGTCGCCCAGGTGGCAGGTGGCCGCCTCCAGATAGCCCTCCAGGGCCTCCTCGCTGCGCCGCAGCTGCCGTGCCAGCCCGACCACCGCACGGTCGGCCTGAAACTGCGCGAACGACTCCTCCAGCAGCGTACGGGCGCGTTCACGGCCGACCTGGCCGACGAGGTTGACCGCCATGTTGTACGACGGCCGGAAGCTGGAGTTGAGCGGGTACGTACGGGTGCCGGCCAGTCCGGCGACCGAGCTCGGGTCGACGCCGGGCGACCACAGCACGACCGCGTGGCCCTCGACGTCGATGCCGCGGCGGCCGGCACGCCCGGTCAGCTGGGTGTACTCCCCCGGGGTCAGGTCAGCGTGTGTCTCGCCGTTCCACTTGACCAGCCGCTCGATCACGACCGTACGCGCGGGCATGTTGATGCCCAGCGCGAGCGTCTCGGTGGCGAAGACCGCCTTGATCAGCCCGTCGGTGAACAGCTCCTCGACGATCTCCTTGAACGTCGGGAGCATGCCGGCGTGGTGCGCGGCGAGGCCGCGTTCGAGGCCGGCCACCCAGGCGCCGTAGCCGAGGACTTCCAGGTCTTCCTGCGGGATGTCGGCGGTGCGCTCCTCGACGTGGTGGCGGATCTCGTCCGCCTCCTCACGCGTGGTGAGCCGCAGCCCGGAGTAGAGGCACTGCTCGACCGCGGCGTTGCAGCCGGCGCGGCTGAAGATGAACGTGATCGCCGGCAGCAGGCCGGCGCGGTCGAGGCGGTCGATCACGTCGGCGCGGGCCGGCGGCCGGAACCGCTGCGGGCGTGCCTCGCGTCGCCGACCGCTGCGGCGGCCCCGGTTGACCTTGGTGCGCCGCAGGTCGTCCAAGGCGAACCGGCGCAGCTCGGGGTTGACCTTCGGGTGCCCCGACGCCATCTCCTCGGCGTCGACGAACAGATCGTACAGCCGGTTTCCGGCCAGCATGTGCTGCCATAGCGGCACCGGCCGGTGCTCGTCGACGATCACCGTGGTGTCGCCGCGCACCTCGTGCAGCCACTCGCCGAACTCCTCGGCGTTGCTGACCGTCGCCGACAGGGCCGCCAGGCGCACCGACTCGGGAAGGTGGATGATCACCTCTTCCCAGACCGGGCCGCGGAAGCGATCGGCGAGGTAGTGCACCTCGTCCATGACGACGTAGGCGAGCCCGGTGAGGGTCGGCGAGCCCGCGTAGAGCATGTTGCGCAGCACCTCGGTCGTCATGACGACGATCGGGGCCTCACCGTTGATCGTGTTGTCGCCGGTGAGCAGGCCGACCTTGCCCGCGCCGTAGCGGCGCAGCAGGTCGGCGTACTTCTGGTTCGACAGCGCCTTGATCGGCGTGGTGTAGAAGCATTTCCGACCGCCCGCGAGGGCCAGGTGCACGGCGAACTCGCCGACGATGGTCTTCCCCGACCCGGTCGGCGCGGCGACGAGGACTCCGTGGCCGCTCTCCAGAGCACGGCAGGCCTCGACCTGAAATGGGTCTAGGTCGAAGTCGTAAAGGCCCTGGAACTCGGTCAGCGCGGGCGTGAAGCCCTCCACGCGCTGCCGGTGCGCGGCATAGCGCTCCGCGGGGGTGGTCATGGCCCAAGCCTACGGAAGCCCACCGACGAGCCGTGCACGCACTACGGCCGACTGTCCTCCATGTCGTCCATATCGTCGTCCATGTCGATGGGGGACGCCTCGTCGTCGGACAGGCCGGCATACGGGTCGGGCCGTGCCGCCTTGCGCTTGTCGTGCAGCCAGGCGATGACCTCGGCGACCTCGAAGAGGACCACGGTCGGCAGCGCGAGCGCCATCATCGTGAAGGGGTCCTGGCTGGGCGTGGCGACGGCCGCGAACAGGAAGATGCCGAAGATCAGCAGCCGCCGCGACTTCTTGATCCGGGCGTGCGTCAGCACCCCGGCGACGTTGAGGATCACCACGAACAGTGGCAGCTCGAACGTCAGGCCGAAGATCAGCAGCATCGCGGTGGCGTAGCCGAGGTAATCGGTCACGCCGACGAGCACCGTCGTGTTGCCCGGCGCCAGCCCGATGAAGATCCGCAGACCCTTGTCGAGCGTGACGTACGCGAGCCAGGCGCCCAGGCCGAACAGCGGGACCGCCGCCGCGATGAACGTGTAGGTCCAGCGGCGCTCTCGCGAGTACAGGCCGGGCGCGATGAACGCCCACAGCTGGTAAAGCCAGATGGGAGACGACAGGATCGCCCCGACGATCAGGGCGACCTTCAGGTGGATGAAGAAACCGTCGAAGATGCCGTGAACGACGAGCGTGCACTTACCGGCCAGGCAGTGCTGGGCCGGGAGACGCTCGTACGGCCTCTTCAGCACGTCCCAGACCGGACCGAAGAAGATCCAGCCGATGGACGCGCCGACGACAAGGCCGAGAGCCGCCTTGATCACCCGGCTGCGAAGCTCGCGAATGTGCTCGATCAGCGGCATGCGCCCGTCCGGGCTCGCTGCCGGAACCGTGGCACGCCGCAGGGGCAACTTCATCGACGACATGTCTCCCAGGACTTCCGGCTCGTCAGGACTGCTTGCCCTGCTCCGTGTGGTGCAATGGCGTGCCACTGACGGTCGTGCCGTCCGCCGGCGGGTTCAGCTGCGACTGCTGGCCGGCCTGCTGCTCAAGCCGCGCGGCCTGCTCACGCAGCCGCGCCGCCTGCTGACGCGCGTCCTGCGCCGACGGGCTGACAGGGACGTCCTGCTGGTCGTCGTCGCCGATCAGGCCTTTGGTCTCAGACTTGAAGATCCGCATCGACCGTCCGAGCGAACGGGCGGCCTGCGGCAGTTTCGCCGAGCCGAACAGCACCAGAATGACGACCGCGATGATCGCGATCTCCCACGGGCCAAGATCCATGACAGTCCTCTTCAGCAGTGGCCGGTTCTCCGACGATCGTACGCCGTCCGGCGAGCGCGCTCACTCCCGAACCCGGTCGAGCCGTTCCACAGTGTCACGAAGTGCGACACGCCTGGGCTCCAGAGTGGCACGAGTGCGCTCGATCTCCTTGCCGAGCACGCGCAGAGCGACGAAGACCTTGATCGCGCAGGCGGCCAGGACGACCAGGCCGAGGAAGGCCAGGCCGACGAAGAGCATCACCCAGAGCACCCGCCGAGACTAGCGAATCCCCATCGCCTACGCGTCGTAGAGCTTCAGCGCCCGCTCGGCGTCGTCGCGGACCCGCTCGGCCAGTTCGGCGGGTTCGACGATCGTGCCACTTCCGGCCACTCTCAGCGCCAGCCGGCGTACCCAGCGCGTGTCGGGGGTACGGAGCACGACCCGCATCCGGCCCTCACCCAGCTCGGTCACGCTCTCGTACGGGTAGTGGTCGGCGACCCAGCGCCCCGCCGGCGTCAGCTCGATCACGACCCGCGTGTCGTCCGGCGAGGGGCGGAACAGGCCCCGGTCGACGTCGACCGGCTCGGCGCCGTCGGGGATCTGCGCCGGCACGTCGAGCAGCTCCAGCGCGACGATGCGGTCGAGGCGGAACAGCCGCACCGACTCGGCGCGGCGGCACCAGCCCTCCAGGTAGGACCAGCCGTCGACCAAGAGCAGGCGCATGGGGTCGACGTCGCGCTCGGTGTTCTCGTCGCGGCCGGGGACGTAGTAGGTCATCCTGAACCGTTTGCCCTCGTCGAGGCCGGCCCTCACGCGGACGAGCACGTCGGGGCGTACGTCCAGCTGGACGGCGACCTGGCTGCTCGGCCGCGCCGCCGTGCCCGCCGCGGCCTCCAGCTTGGCGATCACCCGGCCCAGCGCGTCGCCGTGCTCGGGGATCTCCGCGAGGGTCCGCATCGCGACCAGCAGCGCCGCGGCCTCGTCGACGTCGAGCCGCAGCGGACGGCTGATCGACTCCGCCTCGCTCACGACGATCTCGCCGCCCTCATAGGACAGGTCGATCGGGCAGTACGGGTCGGGGGCGCGCAGCTCGACGCACCACAGGAGGTTGAGGTCGTCGATGAGTTGCTTCTCGGTGACCCCGAACGCCGCCGCGGCCTCGGCCACGCTCACCGACGTGCGGTTGATGACGTACGGCACCAGCGCCAGCAGCCGCGTGAGCCGATCCGCAGAACTCATGCGAGGACCGCCTTCAGGTGTTGGATCATGGCGTCGCGCACGTCGTGCGGGCCGATGACGATAACGTCATCGGCGAAGCCCGCGAGGTATTCGGCGAGCCACTCGACGTCGGCGAAGCCCAGCTCCGCGATGTCCCAGCCGGCGTCGTCGGGACGGACGTTCGCGGCCCAGCGGCGGATGCCGTGGGCGGCCTCCCGGCGGAGCCGTACGGTGGCCGTGCGGCGGTCGGGGGCCTGGCTGGCGCTCGACGTCACGATCTCCCGCACGTCGGCGCCCTCGGGCACGACGACCGTGCCGGCCGGTCCGTCGTTGCCGACCTCGCCGAGGATCCGGCTAAGGCGGAACACGCGCACCCCGTCGCGATCACGGTCGTGACCCGCGACGTACCAGCGCCCGCGGCGGCTCACCACGCCCCAGGGCTCCAGGTGACGGCGCTGCGGCGCGCTGCGCCCGACCCCCTGGTAGTCGAAGGTCACCGGACGCCGGTCGCGCACCGCACGCCACAGCGCCGGAAACGACGGCTCGTGCGTGCCGACCCTCGGCTCGATGCCGAGAGAGGCGGCCTCGTCGGTGTCGACGCCGGCGGCCCGCAGCTTCAGCAGGGCGCCGGAGGCCGCCTCGGCGAGGCTGGCGCGCTGCCAGACCCGCGCGGCGAGCCCGAGCACCGCGGCCTCGTCGCGGCTCAGCTTGATCTCGGGCAGCTCGTACGCCTGCCGCTGGATCCGGTAGCCGGCCTCCTCGTCACCGTCGCTGCCGGTCTCCAGCGGGATGCCGAGCTCGCGCAGCTCCTCCTTGTCACGTTCGAACATGCGCTTGAACGCCTCGGTGCCCTCCGGATACCCCGGCACGGCCTGGCGGATCTGCTCTGCGGTGAGGTACCGCCGGGTGGCCAGCAGGCACACCACGAGATTGAGCAGCCGCTCGGTCTTGCGGCGTGACATCGCCACTCCTTCTCACCCGTCCCCGTGGGCACTGACGCTACCGTTGCCTGGTGATCCGATGGCGCAAAGGCACGGTAATCAAGGTTCGCCGGGAATGGCCCGGAGCGGTCGAGCTCGACGTCGCGGTCGATCGCGACGGCGAGGCGCGTGCCCTCGCCTACCCGGCATTGGTCGGGAACCCTCAGCCCGGCGACGAGGTGCTGCTCAACACGACGGCGCTCGCGATGGGGCTTGGCACCGGAGGGTACGCGATGGTGGTGGCCGTACCGGAGCGTTTTCCGCCTGATCCCACCGGTCCGGGCCATCTCGTGAAGGCCCGCTACACACCGTTGCAGGCCACCGTCCTCGGCGCCGACGAGCAGGACTCCGAGCATCACGCGCTGCTGCGCGACGCCGACTCGATCGACGGCATGCCGGTGATCGTCGCAGACCTGCACTCCGCACTGCCCGCGATCATCGCCGGGCTGCACCTCGAACGCCCCGACACCCGCGTCGTGTACGTCATGCCCGACGGCGGCGCGCTGCCGGCCTGGTTCTCCCGCGCGTCGGCGGCGCTGCGCGAGGCGGGCGCCCTGTCGGCCGTCGTCACGGTCGGCCAGGCGTTCGGCGGCGACCTGGAGGCGGTGACACTGCACACCGGGCTGCTGGCGGCGCGTCTCGTACTCGGCGCCGAGGTCGCGATCGTCGCGCAGGGCCCGGGCAACCTGGGCACCGGCACCCGATGGGGCTTCTCCGGCGTGTCGGCCGGCGAGGCGGTGAACGCCGCGGGCGTCCTAGGCGGACGCCCGGTGGCGTCCCTGCGCGTCAGTGAGGCCGATGGCCGCGAACGCCACCGCGGCATCTCCCACCACAGCATCACCGCGTACGGCCGCGTCGCCCTGACCCGCGCACAGGTCGTCGTACCGGAACTGCCCGGCGACTTCGGCACACGCGTCACCGCCGAGGCCGAGCCCCTGGGCGAACGCCACGAACTCGTCCGCGTGCCGGTGGACGGCCTGGAAGACGCGATCCGCAAGTCACCGGTCCGCGTCTCGACGATGGGCCGCAACCTGGACGAGGACCTGGCCGGTTTCCTGACCGTCGCCGCCGCAGGCCGCCACGCCGCCACCCTCCTGACCTGACACCCAAGAGCGGCGCGGAATCTTCGGGTGCTGCCGGAGATTCCGCGCCGGTCGGTTCGTTTCAGTCTCGGCCGGTTTCTCGCCGGGGCCTGTCGGTGCGTTCCCAGACCACCGCCTTTACGTTGTAGATCACGTAGAGGCGAGGGCGCCCGTGGCGTCGTACGGCTGGCGGAAGGTGAATGCCCAGGGGCTTGGGCCGGACTCTCGCATGTGGTGCAGGCGGCCTAGCGCCTCGTCCACCGGGGGGATCTCTCCTGCCGGTAGCCACCACAACACGGTGGACGGCTCGGCCATGCGCAGGAACCACTCGCGGCGGCGGCGTAGTGCGTCGAGGTGGGCCGAGCGGTACGCGAAGTCCCACAGTGCCTCGCGTGACTCCCACACCGACAGGTTGACGATCACGTCGGTTCCGCAGGGGCGGAGGTTTGTCGCGTCGTCGGTCTCGCCGTCGGTGAGGCGCCATACGAAGCCGGGCGCGGTGTCGGCCAGGGCGTTGAGCGGCTCGAAGAGTGCCAGGAAGCCGGCCATCTCCGGCGCGTCGAGCGGTTCGCGCAGGCGCGCGACGTTGAACTGCGCGAGGTGCTGGTCCGTCATGTCCGTCAGCAGACCACTCACGGGACTTCTATGTCAATGCTCATTGTTTTTAGAAGCCAGGGCCACACAGCACTCCCCCGGCCTCGGTTCCATCCGCGCGGTCAGCGTCTCCTCGCCGAGCCCTTCGAGGACTCCTTCGAGCAGCGCCAGGTTCATACCGCACACCACCGGCGGGAAGTCGCGCGCGAGGGCATGGAAGGGGCAGTTGCGCATCCGCACGACACCGTCCTCGGTGTACGGCTCGTAGCCCTGGCCGCGCAGCACCGCGTCCAGGCCGCCGGACGCGGACGCCGACGCGCCGATGGAGCGGCCGTCGCGCCGTGCCACGCGTTCGAGATCTCCCTCGGCGCCGAGGGCGTCGACGACCTCGGCGAGCAGACCGGCCGCCCGGCCGTAGTCACGCGGCGGCAGGCTCACCGCGCGCTCGGCCTCGGACCTGCGGTAGAGCTTGGCCGGCCGCCCCGCACCCGGGCCCGTACGCCCCTCCGGCCTCCGAAACACCACGTCGAGCAGGCCGACGGCGGCCAGCCGGTCCAGGTGGAAGGCGGCCAGGGTGCGCTGGATTCCGGCCGCTCCGGCGGCCTCGGCGCGGCCGACCTCGTGGTCCTGCGCGGTCACGTAGTCGTACAGGGTCCTGCGCACCGGGTCTTGGAGGGCCGCGATGGCCTCGACATCGTCCACGGCCCGATTCTAAAGACAACACGGCTTGTCGTTAGGGCCGATCCGATGGGGCCGACCAGGCCGAAGATCCGCCGGACACGCCCTCTGACACGCCGCCACGAAGGCAAGCCGTGGTTCGGGGCGAGGCGCCCGACGCGGAGCTGCGATCCACGGGACACGCCGTCACGATGTCGATCACGAAGGCAATCGGCGAGCCCGACGCGGGGCCGCCGGACGCGCCGCCTAGTACGCCGCCACGATGTCGATCACGAACGTGAGGGTGTCGTTCCGCGAGATGCCCGACGCGGAGTGGCCCTTCCTGCCGTAGCCGTCCTTTGGCGGGATCACGACGAGGATCCGGCTGCCGACCGGCTTGCCGACCACCGCGTGGTCCCAGCCGGCGATCATCTGGCGGGCGCCCACGACCGCGGAGTCGGGGTGGCCGCGGCCTCGGGTGGACTCGAAGACCTTGCCGTTGCGCCAGACCTCGCCGACGTCCTGGTAGACGACCAGTTGGTTCGGGGCGACAGGCCGGCCCGTGCCCTGGACGATCGTCCTGGTCGCCAGCCTCACCGGCGGGCGTACGGACGGGATCTTGATCGTGGGGGTCGCGCCGGTGGAGACCTGCGGAAGCCGTGGGTCGCCCTGTGGTTGCGGGCGGCCCGCGGCGCCTGCGGTGTTGGGGTGCGAGGCGATCACGTCCAGGACGAAGACGAGCGAGTCGCCGGCGCTGATCTGCATCGGCGCGTAGCCGTTCGCGCCGTAGCCCTGTCCGGGCGGGATGACGGCCATGACGCGCCCGCCCGGCCGCTGGCCCGCCAGGGCCTTGTTGAGGCCCGGGACCAGGCGGCCGTACGGGAACACCGCGGGCCGCCCGGCCTCGTAGCTACTGGCGATCAGCTTGTGGTCGCCGCCATGCCAGCGATAGCCGACATAGTCGGCGACCACGAGATCGCCGTCGGCGACCTTCGTGCCTTTGCCCGTGTGCAGGGTCTTGACGACGAGCTTGTCACCGGGACCGGACTTGGGGATGGTGACCGTCGGCTGCTTGCCGAGGACACCGGCCACCTTGAGTCCGTCCGGCAGGCCTCCCCCGCTGCACGCCGCTGAGGCGGCCAGCAGGAGAAGCACGGCCGTCGAGGCGGCACGCCGCATACGCGGACCTCCAGCGAAGGGGGATCAGTAGGCACCGAGAACGTCGACAACGAATACTAGGGTGTCGGTTCCCTTGATGCTCCCGTCCTGCGAGCCCTTCGCTCCGTAGCCCTCCTTCGGCGGGATGACCAACAGCACGCGGCTGCCGATCTTCTGGCCGACGAGGGTCTTGTCCCAGCCGGGTACGACCTGGCCGACGCCGATCGGGAAGCCGGCCGGCGCTCCGTGCTGCCAGCTGGAGTCGAAGACCTTGCCGTTGCGCCACAGCACACCGTGGTACTGCGCGACCAGCGTCTGCCCCTTGGCGACCGCCGCGCCGCTGCCCTGGATGAGCACCTTGGACTGCAGCTTCGTCGGAGCGGACTTCGACGGGATCTTGACGGTCGGCGGAGAGCCGGGCGCGCCCGGCGTCACCGCGGGAAGGTCCGGGTCGGCCTTTACCGCCGTACCCTGCGCCGACGCCGTCTTGCCGTAGGCCTTGATCAGGTCGGCCGAGACGACGAAGTCGTCGGTCTTGGTCAGCTGGAGCGCCTGCGCGACCTGGTCGCCCACGTCCTTGAACGGGAGCGTGAGCTCGAGGCGCGTGCCGATCTTGTGGCCGGCCAGGGCGCCGTCCAGCGCCGGCAGGCCGGTGAGCTGGCTCGACGTACCCGTGGCGGGCTTGCCCTTGGTGTAGGTGTTGAGGACTTCCTTGCCGCCGGACTTGTTCCACTTGTAGGCGACCAGGTGAACGACCACGAAGTCGCTCTTGCCCACGGTCGGGCCGGTGCCGTGGATCAGCTCCTTGATCTCCTTCTTCGGAGACGGAACCGACTTGGGCACGCTCAGCACGGGCGACTTGCCGAACGCGCCCTTCACCTTCACGGACGGCTTCGGCCGGTTGGCGTAGAGGACTCCGCCGACGGCCACCGCGGCGACCACGACCACGGCGCCGGCGCTGTAGAGGATCCGGCGCCGCTTGGCCGCCTTACGCGTGCCCGAACGCGGTGCCGAGCGGTTCTTGGCGCCAAGCGCGTGCCCCGTGAAGTCGACACTGCGGCCGATGTCCCTGGCCTCCTGAATCTTCACACCGGGCCGCGGCGACTCCGCCTCCTCCTGCGCCTCGCCGGTCTCCGCACCCTCGCGGCCTTCCACTTCAGACATCTTTTTCACCGTTTCCGCAGGCATGAGACAGCACTGAAACGCCCCACCTTGTCAGCGGGCACCTAAAGGTAGCGTGAGATCGCGGCTACATACCGGCGATCAACTTGTCGACACGGTCGTCGACCGACCTGAAGGGGTCCTTGCACAGTACGGTGCGCTGCGCCTGATCGTTGAGCTTCAGATGCACCCAGTCCACGGTGAAGTCGCGGCGCTTCTCCTGCGCCTTGCGGATGAACTCCCCACGCAGCCGCGCACGTGTCGTCTGCGGCGGCACGGACTTGGCCTCGAAGATGGCCAGGTCACGTGCGACCCGGTCGACCGATCCACGGCGTTCGAGGAGGTAGTAGAGGCCGCGGCCGCGGTGCACGTCGTGGTAGGCCAGATCGAGCTGGGCCACGCGCGGCGAGCTGAGCGGCAGGTCGTACTTGCGGCGGTAGCGCTCGATCAGCTGGTACTTGGTGACCCAGTCGATCTCGCGTGCCACGAGGTCGAGGTCGCCCGTGTCGACCGCGTGGACCGTGCGCTCCCACAGCTCCAGGACCCGCTTGACCACCGGGTCCGCGCCGCGCCGGTCGACGAAGTCGCGCGCCTTCTCCAGGTATTCCCGCTGGATCTCCAGCGAGCTGGCCTCACGGCCGTTGGCGAGGCGTACCTTGCGCTTGCCCGTCATGTCGTGGCTGACCTCGCGGATCGCCCGGATGGGGTTCTCCAGCGTCAGGTCGCGCATCACGACGCCCGCCTCGACCATGCGCAGCACGAGGTCGGTCGCGCCGACCTTGAGCAGCATGGTCGTCTCGCTCATGTTGGAATCGCCGACGATGACGTGCAGGCGGCGGAATCGCTCGGCGTCCGCGTGCGGCTCGTCACGCGTGTTGATGATCGGCCTGGAGCGGGTCGTCGCGGACGACACGCCCTCCCAGATGTGCTCCGCGCGCTGGCTCACGCAGTAGACCGCTCCGCGCGGCGTCTGCAGCACCTTGCCGGCGCCGCAGATGATCTGCCGGGTGACGAGGAACGGGATGAGCACGTCGGCGAGACGGCCGAACTCTCCGTGCCGCCCTACCAGGTAGTTCTCATGACAGCCGTAGGAGTTTCCAGCCGAGTCGGTGTTGTTCTTGAACAGATAGATGTCGCCCGCGATCCCCTCCTCGCGGAGGCGACGCTCGGCGTCGACCAGCAGCCCTTCAAGGATCCGCTCACCCGCCTTGTCGTGCACGACGAGTTCGTCGACGCTGTCACACTCGGGCGTCGCGTACTCAGGATGACTTCCGACATCGAGGTACAGCCGTGCCCCGTTTCGCAGGAACACATTGCTGCTACGGCCCCATGACACCACTCGGCGGAACAGGTAGCGGGCCACCTCATCAGGTGACAACCGCCGCTGCCCGCGGAAGGTGCACGTTACGCCGTACTCGTTCTCCAACCCGAAGATGCGCCTGTCCACACCGTAAGGCTATGTGTCAGAGAGCCAAATGCGGTAGGGATCAAGACCGCCATAGCGCCGTGTTCCTTGCCCGGCGGAACGAACGGACGCCCCGGCCACTACCTTTACGTTGTAGATCAGGCATGACGACGCCCGCCGTGACCGGTAAAGGTCACGACGGGCGAACGGGCGGTCACTCGGAAGGGGAGTCCTCCGTGGCGGCCTTGCCGCCGTCCGGCTCGGGGCCGGCCTCGTCCAGCAGCTCCTTGATGCGGGCGGCCGGGAGCCTGCGGAACAGGCGGTGGTCGCGGTTGCGGTCGAGGACCGCGACCTCGAGCTGGCCCGCCTCCAGGTGGCGGTCGGCGTCCTGCTGCTCCAGGGCGTGCACGCCCACGCGGAGCGCCTGCGCGACGCCCAGACCCTCCTCGAAGCGCTCCTCCAGCGCGGAGGCCACCTGGTCGACCTGACCGCCCATCGCGACGTAACCGTGCTCGTCGGCGACGGACCCGTCGAAGGTCAGCCGGTAGATCTGGTCGGACGCGGCGTCGACGCCGGCCTCCGCGACCACGATCTCCACCTCGTACGGCTTGTTCATCTCGGTGAAGACGCTGCCGAGCGCCGTCGCGTAGGCGTTCGCCAGGCCGCGGGCGGTGACGTCGCGCCGGTCGTACATGTAGCCGTTGACGTCGGCGTAGCGCACGCCCTGCTGGCGGAGGTTCTCGAACTCGTTGTACTTGCCGACCGCGGCGAAGGCGATGCGGTCGTAGATCTCACTGATCTTGTGCAGGGCACGCGACGGGTTGTCGGCCACGAACAGGATGCCGTCGTCGTACTGCAGCACGACCACGCTGCGGCCCCGCGAAATGCCCTTGCGGGCGTAGTCGGCCTTGTCCTTCATCGCCTGTTCGGGCGACACGTAGAACGGCATGGACACCGGTGGCGTTCCTTACTACTCGTTCACGGACTGTTATCGCAGCGGAGCGGACGGGCCGCCCGGGGACCGCATGCGGCCCTCGACGATCTGCTCGGCCAAGGTGGAGATCTGATCTTCCGGAAGCCGCCGGTATCCGTCGGCGGTGATCGCGGCGACGATCGGGAAGATACGGCGGGTCAGGTCGGGGCCGCCGGTGGCGGAGTCGTCGTCGGCGGCGTCGTAGAGCGCGTGGAGGGTGGTGAGGACCGCGTCCTCCTCCGACAGGTCGGCACGGTAGAGCTTCTTCAGCGCGCCGCGGGCGAAGACCGACCCGGAGCCGATGCTGTAGAACTCGTGCTCCTCGTAGCGGCCGCCGGCGGCGTCGTAGCTGAAGATCCGGCCGGCGTCGCGCTCCTCGTCGTAGCCCGAGAACAGCGGGACGACGACCAGGCCCTGCATCGCCATGCCGAGGTTGCCGCGCACCAGCGTCGCGAGACGGTTGGCCTTGCCCTCCAGCGAGAGCGTACGGCCCTCCATCTTCTCGTAGTGCTCCAGCTCGACCTGGAACAGGCGCACCACCTCAAGGCCGATGCCCGCGGTGCCCGCGATGGAGATCGCGGAGAACTCGTCGGCCCGGAAGACCTTCTCGATGTCCCGCTGGGCGATGATGTTGCCCGCGGTCGCCCTGCGGTCACCGCCCATCACCACGCCGCCGGGGAACGTCACCGCGACGATCGTGGTGCCGTGCGGGAAGTGCTCGGCGGCCGGTGTGACCGCCGGCAGCTCGCGTCCGCCTGGCAGCATTCCCGGGGAGTGGGTCGACAGGAACTCGGTGAACGACGAGGGGCTGTGGCTCGTGAACGTACCCGGCAGACGTCCCGGCGCGGAACCTTGCGGCGTCACACGACTCCTTCCAGTGGCAGCGGACGCGATCGCCTCCGCAACTCAGACCCTACTGTCACGGGAACGTGGAGCGCATGCCTCATGATCCCTGCCCCCGTCCGCTCACGGCGAACCCGGCCGAACCAGTCGGATGAGGAAAACGCATACCCAAGAGGCTCATGAGGGGCCCTCAGGGGAGACGTCCCATGTCCGGGGCGGGTCGGCCGCGTGCGAGGGCATGAAAAAGCCCCCGTACGGCGCCGGTCACGTGTCCGTGATCGGCCGCCGCCGGAGGCGTGGTCGCCGCACGGGAGAACCGCGAGACCGCCGGTGGTCGCCCGCGGCACCGGAATCGGAACGCGGGCGTCACCTCATCGCGGTGACCGTGAGGCGGCCATGTCCCTACTGACCGCCCTTTTGGACGTAGCTGCGGACGAATTCCTCGGCGTTCTCCTCCAGCACCTCGTCGATCTCGTCCAGAATGGCGTCGACGTCGTCGGTGAGCTTGTCCTGCCGCTCCTGGACCTCCTCGGCCGGCGCGGTCTGGGTCTCGTCGACCTCTTCCTCGCGGCGGGTCGTCTGCTTCTGACCGCCCGTGTCCCTCGTCGCCATGCTGAGCCTCCACTCCTCCCGTGAGACCACGACTCTACCGTCGCGCACCGACAACGAGTGGATCACTCACCGTGTCCCACCGCGATCGGCGATCTGTCTCATGACGGGGTTATCGCCCGCGACGATCCCTGCGAAACGGTCATAGTGGTCACGACTGCGCCGAGATCACCGGCGAACCGGGCCCTCTGGACCCGGTTCGCCCCTGACCTGGGCGGATAGCGACGCTATCCACGGCGAAAGATCCGCGGTGGGGCGCTACTCCCCCGTCAGGGCCGTCACGAGGTCCGAGGCCGTGCGGCAGCGGTCCAGGAGAGCCCCGACGTGGGCCTTGGTGCCCCGCAGCGGCTCCAGGGTCGGCACGCGCTGCAGCGACTCACGGCCGGGCACGTCGAAGATCACAGAGTCCCAGGAGGCAGCGGCCACCGCTTCGGCGTACTGCCGGAGGCATCGGCCGCGGAAGTAGGCGCGGGTGTCCTCGGGCGGGTCCTCGATCGCCGACTCGACGTCCGCGTCGGTCGTGATGCGCTTCATACGCCCGCGCGCGACGAGCCGGTTGTAGAGGCCCCTGTCGGGGCGGATGTCGGAGTACTGCAGATCGACGAGCTGGAGCCTCGGGTGGGACCAGTCAAGGCCGTCGCGGGTGCGATAGCCCTCCAGGAGCGAGAGCTTGGCGACCCAGTCGAGCTCGGTGGACAGCTGCATCGGGTCGTCGCCCAGGCGGTGCAGCACCGACTCCCAGCGGTCGAGGACGTCGGCGGTGAGGTCGTCGACATCCGCGCCGAAACGGTCCTCGACGTACTTGCGCGACTGTGCGAGGTATTCCATCTGCAGCTGGACGGCGGTCATCTTGCGGCCGTCCCGCAGCGTCAGCAGGTGTTTGCAGCTGGGGTCGTGGGAGATCGCCCGGAGCGTCGCCACCGGCATGTCGATCGACAGGTCGACGGTCAGGAAGCCGTCCTCGATCATCGCGAGCACGAGCGCCGTCGTGCCCAGCTTGAGGTACGTGGAGATCTCGCTCATGTTGGCGTCGCCGATGATGACGTGCAGCCGCCGGTACTTCTCCGGGTCGGCGTGCGGCTCGTCGCGGGTGTTGATGATCGGGCGCTTCAGCGTCGTCTCGAGGCCGACCTCGACCTCGAAGAAGTCGGCGCGCTGGCTGATCTGGAACCCGTCGGTGCGGCCGTCGACGCCGATGCCGACGCGCCCGGCACCGCAGACCACCTGGCGGGTCACGAAGAACGGTGTGAGGTGACGCACGATCTCCGAGAACGGCGTCTCCCGCTTCATCAGGTAGTTCTCGTGGCAGCCGTAGGATGCGCCCTTGTTGTCGGTGTTGTTCTTGTAGAGCTGGATCGGCTGGGTGCCGGGCACCTTGGCCGCGCGGCTCGCGGCGTCGGCCATGACGCGCTCGCCGGCCTTGTCCCAGACGACGGCGTCGCGCGGGTTGGTGCACTCCGGCGCGGAGTACTCCGGGTGGGCGTGGTCGACGTAGAGCCGCGCCCCGTTCGTGAGGATGACGTTCGCCAGCCCGAGATCCTCATCCGTCAGCTGGGTCGGGTCGGCGACCTCACGCGCCAGGTCGAACCCGCGGGCGTCCCGCAGGGGATTCTCCTCCTCGAAGTCCCACCGGGCCCGCCGTGCCTTCGCCGCCGATGCCGCGAGGTATGCGTTGACCACCTGTGAGGAGGTCACCATCGCGTTGGCCCCCGGCTGACCGGGCACGGAAATGCCGTATTCCGTCTCGATCCCCATTACCCGCCGCACACTCATAGCCCCGAGCCTAATGCGCGATGGACACCGGCCGACGAGGCGCGGCGTGTTCCTGGCCCCCTCCGGCCGCCGAAAGGCGGGTCGGAACCGGGTCGTAAAAGGGCACGGCGGGAATGCCAGACCGCACGTGTCGCGATGGTTTCCCCAGGTCAGACCTAAGATCCAGCACCCCGCACGCGGTACGGAGAGGCCGGCCGGGCGTATCTCTCCGCGAGAGGAGTCGGTGGCGAACCGTTGTGAGACCGGAAGGCGACCGCCATGGAGGGGTCGCACCGTGATCTGCAACGCGCGGGTAACGCGCGAACCATAGGACCTTTGCGGCCAGGGTCGGCCAGGCCGCGAGAGATCTGGGTGCCGCCCCAGCCACCCGCAGCCGTACGCGCGGGCACGCGCGAGATCCGGTGCTCGCGCGCTACCGCGAGGAGACCGGCGTGCGTACGCGCGGGCACACGCGAGATCCCGGCCGGCCGCGCCGCGTCGGGGTTGGCCCGCGACCGTACGCGTGGGCACGGGTGACTTCGGGTGCGCGCCGGCGCGGAGCACGCTCAGAGCGACGACACGAGGGCCGTCGGAAGACGAGACGGCGCGCGGCCCCTTTGGAGGCCGCGCGCCGTCTCGCTGCTTACAGGTACTGTCCCGTGTTGGCGACGGTGTCGATCGAACGGCCGGCCTCGGTACCCTGCTTTCCGGAGACGAGCGTACGGATGTAGACGATCCGTTCGCCCTTCTTGCCGGAGATACGAGCCCAGTCGTCGGGGTTGGTCGTGTTGGGCAGATCCTCGTTCTCGCTGAACTCATCGACGCAGGCGGCGAGCAGGTGACTGACCCTGATCCCCTTCTGCCCGCTGTCGAGGAAGTCCTTGATCGCCATCTTCTTGGCCCGGTCGACGATGTTCTGGATCATCGCGCCGGAGTTGAAGTCCTTGAAGTACAGGACCTCTTTGTCGCCGTTGGCGTAGGTCACCTCGAGGAAGCGGTTCTCCTCGGTCTCGGTGTACATCCGTTCGACGACGCGCTGGATCATTCCGTCGACCGTGGCAGTGGCCGATCCGTCGTGTTCCTTGACGTCGTCGGGGTGAAGGGGAAGCCCCGTCAGGATGTACTTGGAGAAGATGTCCTTGGCCGCCTCGGCGTCCGGACGCTCGATCTTGATCTTCACGTCGAGCCGGCCCGGACGCAGGATGGCCGGGTCGATCATGTCTTCCCGGTTGGACGCGCCGATCACGATGACGTTCTCAAGACCCTCGACGCCGTCGATCTCCGAGAGCAGCTGCGGGACGATCGTGTTCTCGACGTCGGAAGAGACACCGGATCCGCGGGTGCGGAAGATGGAGTCCATCTCGTCGAAGAACACGATGACCGGTGTGCCCGCGGAGGCCTTCTCACGCGCACGCTGGAAGACCAGGCGGATGTGCCGCTCGGTCTCACCGACGTACTTGTTGAGCAGCTCCGGGCCCTTGATGTTGAGGAAGAAGCTCTTGCCTTCGGCGCCGGTCTTCTCCGCGACCTGCTTGGCCAGGGAGTTGGCGACGGCCTTGGCGATGAGCGTCTTGCCGCAACCCGGAGGACCGTAGAGCAGGACGCCCTTCGGGGGACGCAGCAGGTGTTCACGGAACAGGTCGGCGTGCAGGTACGGGAGCTCGACGGCATCGCGGATCTGCTCGATCTGCGGGCCCAGTCCGCCGATCTCCTCGTAGGAGATGTCCGGGACCTCCTCAAGGACGAGCTCTTCGACCTCGGCCTTGTGGATCTTTTCGTAGGCGTACCCGGAACGTGTGTCGAGCATGAGCGAGTCACCGGCGCGCAACGGGATGTCACGCAACGGCTCCGCCAGCCTGACCACGCGCTCTTCGTCGGCGTGCGCGATGATCAGTGCGCGCTCGCCGTCCGCGAAGACCTCCTTCAGCATGACGACTTCGCCCTGCGTCTCGAACTCGAGGGCGGCGACGACGTTGAGCGCCTCGTTGAGCATGACCTCCTGGCCACGCTGCAACTCGTCGATCTCCACGCCCGGACTGACGTTCACCCGCAGCTTTCTGCCACCGGTGAAGATGTCGACCGTGCCGTCCTCGCGCGCGGCGAGGAACGTTCCGAAGGCGGACGGTGGCTGAGCGAGCCTGTCAACCTCCTCTTTGAGAGCGATGATCTGCTCTCGGGCTTCTTTCAGAGTGCCAACGAGACGTTCGTTCTGGCCCGTAACCGCGGCCATGCTTGCCTGCGCCTCGTGTAGGCGCTCTTCGAGTACACGAACTTGTCGGGGGGATTCCGCGAGCTTCCGGCGCAGCACGGAAATCTCCTCCTCTAGGAAGGAGACCTGCGTCTGGAGGTCACGGACCTCCTTTTCGTGCTGCGCCTTTCGCGCCCCGGCATCGTCACGAGCGGCCACGCTCGTCACCTCCTCAGGCAGAGACGACGACCTAACTGAAACCCTACCTATCCGGAGGGCGTCCGTAACCTGGCCGATGAGTACTCGTGTCGCGGCGTCGCCGGGACACACGGCCGGAATCGAAACCTCCGCAGGTCGGAGGTGGTCGCTGACGTTCGGTGAAATTCGGCATGTGCCGTAAAGGACAGGTCACCGAGCCGGTAAAGCCTCGAGGATCGATTACTGTGAGTCACGCGACGCCTACGCTGCGCTCACTCAGGTGCGTCGATGGCGGCCGTATCCTCCGTCGCGGCCTCGGGATGGGCGCCCTTCGCGGGCCTCCGGCGCCGTGCCGGAGGCTTCACTCCGTCGGCCATCCTGCGCGCCGTGACGAGGAATCCGGTGTGCCCGATCATGCGATGGTCCGGCCGCACCGCGAGCCCGTCGACGTGCCAGGAGCGCAGGAGCGTCTCGAAGGCGTACGGCTCGGCGAACGCGCCGTGCTCGCGGAGCCCCTCGACGACGCGTGAGAGCTGCGTGGTGGTGGCGACGTACGCGCAGACGAGGCCGCCGGGGACGAGCGCCTTGGCGACGGCGTCGAGGCACTCCCAGGGGGCGAGCATGTCGAGGACGGCGCGGTCGACGTCGTTCTCGGTGAGGGAGTCCTCCAGGGAGCCGACGGTGAGCCGCCACGCCGGGTGGGGCCCGCCGAAGTAGGTCTCGACGTTGTTGCGCGCGGTCTCGGCGAAGTCCTCGCGCCGCTCGTAGGAGGAGACCAGGCCGTGCTCGCCGACGGCCCGCAGGAGCCAGCAGGTGAGAGCGCCGGAGCCGGCGCCGGCCTCGACGACGCGGGCGCCGGGGAAGACGTCGGCCATCGTGACGATCTGCGCGGCGTCCTTGGGGTAGACGACCGCGGCTCCCCTCGGCATCCGCAGCGCGTAGTCGTGCAGCAGAGGGCGGAACGCGAGGTAGTCGGTGCCGCCGGAGGAGCGGAACACGGTGCCTTCGGGGCTGCCGACGATCTCGTCGTGCGGGATCGAGCCCTTGTGGCTGTGGTAGAGCTTCCCCGGCTGCAGGGTGATCGTGTTGACGCGGCCCTTGGGGTCGGTGAGCTGAACCCGGTCGCCGGATCGGAACGGCCCGTGCGGTGCTCTGGGCATGGCGGAGCCGGGCATGCCGGAGCCGGCCGTGGTGGGTTCGGTCATGTCTCTAAGGCTATCGAGGGTGACGGAGCGCTCAGGCCCTCGCGAAGGACTCGGTGACGTCGTCGGCGGCGAGGACGCCGTAGAGCTCACCGGTCGGCTCGATCAGGAGGTATTCGGTGGCCGGGGCGCGCCGGATGGCCGCGACGAGCTCGTCGCCGGCGATGTCGGCGGGCAGGATCAGGTCGGGGCTGAGCGAGCGGGTGAGCGAGGCGGCCTCGACCCAGGGCCGCCGGTGCTCGGGCGTGGCGTTGACGGCGGTCTCGCTGACGATGCCGATCGGGTCGTCGTCGTGGCCGACGACCACGATCGCGCCGGCGTCGGCCTCCCGCGCGCGGCGTATCGCCTCCGCGAGCGGCAGGCTTCTCGGGACGCGTACGGCGCGGCGCGCCATCGTGCGGGCGTTCAGCCGCGGGATCACATCACGGACCCGCGCGATCCGCATGGCCTCGGTGGCGCCGACCCAGATGAACGAGGCGACGAGCGCGCCCCACAGGACGGTGACCCAGCGGTCGCCGCCGGTCGCGGACAGCGCCGCGCTGAGGGCGAGCACCCCGAACGCGACGGCGCGCCCGGTCCAGCCGGCGACGATCGTGGCGGTGCGCTGGCGGCCGGTCAGCCTCCAGACCCCTGCGCGTACGATCCGGCCGCCGTCGAGCGGCAGGCCGGGCAGAAGGTTGAAGACGCCGACGATGAGGTTGGCGATCGTGAGCGCGCCGGTCAGCCGGTCGATGACCGGGGGCAGCGGCGCCAGCATCAGGGCGGCGTAGCCGGCGGCGCCGAGGGCCAGGGACACCAGTGGCCCGGCGACCGCGACGAGGAACTCCCGCCACGGCGTCTCCGGCTCGCGCTCGATCTCCGAGACCCCGCCGAGCAGGTGCAGGGTGATGGCGCGCACGGGCAGCCCGAACATGCGGGCCACGATGGAGTGGCTGAGCTCGTGCACGAGAACCGAGGCGTACAACAGGACCGCGTAGGTGAAGGCCACGAGATAGCTGAACGGCCGGTCGACGGGCGGGCGTACGGTCGGCTCGAACATCACGGTGATCACGACCGCGATGACGAACCAGGTCGGCGAGACGTAGACGGGGATGCCGAACGGGCGCCCCATGAGGATTCCCGGCCGGCCGGGACGGTCGTCGCCGCGGGGCGCGCTGTCTGCCACGCCCCTGATGCTACGCGTAAGGGACCGGCGGTTCGGCGGGGTTCTGTCGTGACGCTCCCCTAGGGTTGCGGGCATGACGGCCCCCGACACGACGATCGGCTCGGGCGGTGAAGTGGCGGTGGTCGGCTCGCTGTCACCCTCGCGCGCCGGCGACTTCATGACGTGCCCGTTGCTCTACCGCTTCCGGGTGATCGACCGCATCCCCGAGCGGCCGAGCCCCGCCGCCGTACGCGGCACGCTGGTGCACGCGGTCCTGGAGCGTCTGTTCGACATGCCGTCCGGCACCCGCACTCCGGCCGCGGCGCTGGAGCTGCTCGGCCCCGAGTGGGAGCGGCTGCTGGCCGAGGAGCCGGAGCTTTCGGACCTGTTCGCCGAGGAGCCCGACGGCGAGTCCGCGCGCGCGGAGTGGCTGGCCGAGGCGCGCACGATGGTCGAGCGCTACTTCACGCTGGAGGACCCGCGGCGGCTGGAGCCGGCGAGCCGCGAGCTCTACGTCGAGACGGTCCTCGCGTCGGGGCTGCAGCTACGCGGCTACATCGACCGCGTCGACGTCGCGCCGACCGGCGACGTCCGGGTGGTCGACTACAAGACGGGCCGCGCGCCGAGGGCCGACTTCGAGGCGCGCGCGCTGTTCCAGATGAAGTTCTACGCGCTGGTGCTGTGGCGGATCCACGGCACCGTGCCGCGGCTGCTCCAGCTCATGTATCTCGGCAACGGCGAGATCCTGCGCTACGCGCCCGACGAGGCCGACCTGCGCGCGACCGAACGCAAGGTCGAGGCGCTGTGGCAGGCGATACGCCGCGCGATGGAGACCGGCGTGTGGCGCGAGCGCACGAGCAAGCTGTGCGACTGGTGCGACCACAAGCAGCGCTGCCCGTCGTTCGGGGGCGAGCCGCCGCCGCTGCCGGACGTCCCCGCGCCCCGCCCGGCGCGTACGTCCGAGCCCCTCTCCGCCAGCGACGCGCGCGACGACGTCTGAGCCGCTCCTCCCTGGGGAGGAGACGAGATCGCCACGCAGGATGGCACCACGGCACTCCGGTGCGCCCTAACGTGAAGGGGTGTCCGAGGTCATCCGCCGCCGCTCGTGGCTCGTGACGCGTCCGCTCCTGGCCGACGCGCTCATAGCCGCGCTCCTGACGGCCGCCTACCTCCTGGCAATGATCTTCCAGAAGGAGTCGAACGTCGTGGGGCGCCACCCCGACGTTCTCAGCGCCGTGATCGGCAGCGCCGCGGTGCTCTCGGTCGCGGTGCGCCGCCGGTTCCCGGTGGGTGTGCTCTGCTACGTGGTCGCCACGTGCGTGGTTCTCGTGGCGACCGGATACGACTTCACGCTCGGCCCGGGTCTGGCGTACCTGATCGCGCTCTACACCGTCGCCGCGCACCGGGGCCTGGCGACGAGCCTTCCGGCGGGCGCGGTGGCGCTGTCGGTCTTCATCGGCCTGGGCACCGTCGTCAACTCCGACTTCTGGCAGGGGGCGAGCAACACCGTCCTGTTCGCCGGCATCTGGTGGCTCGGGCGGAGCCTGCGGCTGCGCCGCGCCTACCTCGACGAGCTGGAGGCACGCGCGCAGCGGCTGGAGCGGGCGCGGGAGGCGGACGCGCGCGCCGCCCGCACCGAGGAACGCTCGCGGATCGCGCGCGAGCTGCACGACGTCATCGCGCACCACGTCAGCGTGATGACGGTGCAGGCCGGGGCCGCGCGGAGGATCCTGCACCGTGACCCGGAGTCGGTCCAGGACGCCCTCTCCGCGATCGAGCAGATGGGCCGCACCGCGCTGGGCGAGATGCGGCGGCTCGTCGGCGTGCTGCGCACCGAGGCCGAGCCCGTGCGCAGCGAGCTGTCGCCGCAGCCGGGTGTGCACGACCTGAGCCACCTGGTCGACCAGTTGCGGGAGACGGGCCTGCAGGTGCAGCTGTGGATCGAGGGCGAGAGCCGCCTGCTGTCCCCGGGCGTCGACCTCGCGGCGTTCCGGCTGGTACAGGAGGCGCTGACCAACACGCTGAAGCACGCGGGCCCGCAGGCGCGCGCCTGGGTGCGGATCCAGTACGCCGACCGGCAGCTCAAGGTCGAGGTGGAAGACGACGGCCGCGGGCTGGTGGCGGGCCTCGGGCGATCGGACGACGCGAACGGACATGGGCTGATGGGCATGAGGGAGCGCGTGGCCCTCTATGGTGGCGATCTGCGGATCGGCCCCCGCTCGGGGGGCGGGTTCGAGGTCCGCGCCCGTTTCCCGTTGGAGGTTCAGTGACGATCAGGGTGCTCCTCGTCGACGACCAGCCGCTGCTGCGCACCGGCTTTCGTCTCATCCTCGAGGGCGAGCCGGACATCGCGGTGGTCGGCGAGGCCGGTGACGGAGCGCGCGCCGTCGAGCTGACCCGCACGCTGCTGCCCGAGGTCGTCCTGATGGACATCCGGATGCCCGGTGTCGACGGGATCGAGGCGACCCGGCGGATCGTCCGCGAGGAGGCCGCCGCCCACGACCCGCGCGTGCTGATCCTGACGACGTTCGACCTCGACGAGTACGTCGTGGAGGCCGTGCGCGCGGGCGCGAGCGGCTTCCTGCTGAAGGACGCACCGCCGGAAGACCTGGTCACCGCGATCCGCATCGTCGCGGCGGGCGACGCGATCGTCGCGCCGAGCGTGACCCGGCGCCTGCTCGACCGGTTCGCGACGCGGCTGCCGTCGGTGCGCGAGACGGCACCGCCGGCGGGCCTGCGCACGCTGACCGAGCGTGAGCTGGAGGTGCTGCGCCACGTGGCGCGCGGGATGTCCAACGCGGAGATCGCACGGGAGCTGGTGGTGAGCGAGACCACCATCAAGACTCACGTCGGCAATCTGCTGTCCAAGCTGGGGTTGCGCGACCGCGTTCAGGCCGTGGTATTCGCCTACGAGACGGGTCTGATCCAGCCCGGCCAGGTTTAGTCCGTCCGGAGGAGGACCCTCCGCCCGCAGGCGGATGCGAAGTCGGTCCCCGGGGGCGAGAAGTCGTTTCATATGCGGGTCTACGGTGTTCTGCGACATCGCAGTAAGACCGACAGAGGAGCCCTCTAAGTGACCAGCACCGCCCAATCGACGGCCGACGGGCCCCCGCCCGGAGTGGATCCCCAGCCGCCCGCGGCGCGGGCGGAAAGTATCTCGAAAATGTACGGCCGTGGCGACGCGCGGGTCGTGGCTCTGGACGAGGTGTCGGTCGACCTCCCCCGTGGCCGATTCACCGCCATCATGGGCCCGTCGGGCTCCGGCAAGTCGACGCTCATGCACTGCATGGCCGGCCTGGACTCCGTCGACTCCGGCAAGGTCTTCGTCGGCGACGTCGAGGTGACCGGGCTCGACGACAAGCGCCTCACACGGCTGCGGCGCGACCGCATCGGCTTCGTGTTCCAGTCGTTCAACCTGGTGCCGACGCTGACGGCGCTGGAGAACATCACGCTGCCGGTGGACATCGCGGGCCGCAAGGTCGACCAGGAGTGGCTGAACACCGTCGTCGACACCATCGGGCTGAGCGAGCGGCTGAAGCACCGCCCGAGCGAGCTGTCCGGCGGGCAGCAGCAGCGAGTGGCGTGCGCACGCGCGCTGGTCGCCCGGCCCGAGATCATCTTCGCGGACGAGCCCACCGGCAACCTCGACTCCCGCTCCGGCGCGGAGGTCCTGTCGTTCCTGCGCAACGCCGTGCGGGAGATGGGCCAGACCGTCGTCATGGTCACCCACGACCCGGTGGCCGCCGCGTACGCCGACCTGGTGGTGTTTCTCGGCGACGGACGGCTCGTCGACGAGATGGACGACCCGACGGCCGAGAAGGTCCTGGAGCGCATGAAGGGATTCGAGCTGCCGGGGGTCGGCAAGCCGTGATCCTCAAGGTCACTCTCAGAAACCTGGCCGCCCACAAAATCCGCCTGGCGCTCACCGCGCTCGCGGTGATCCTCGGGGTGGCGTTCGTGGCGGGCACCCTGGTGTTCACCGACACGATGGGCCGCCAGTTCGACGACCTGTTCGCGCGCACGGGCAAAGGCGTCTCGGTCCAGGTCCGCGCCAAGACGGTGGTCGACGCCGGTGGCCCGGGAGCCGAGGCCGAGGCGCCCGCGGTCCCTGAGTCGCTGCTGGCGACGGTGCGCGGCGTTCCCGGCGTCGCGAGCGCTCACGGCGACGTGGCCGGCTTCGCGGCGCTCGTCGGAAAGAACGGCAAGGTCGTCGGCGGCAACGGCCCGCCGCAGCTCGGCATCGAGGCGAGCCCGGCCGACAAGGACCACCCGCTGAAGGCGGGACGCTCCCCCGAGCGCGCCGGTGAGATCGCCGTCGACGCGAAGGCGGCGGAGAAGGCCGGCTACAAGGTCGGCGACCGGGCCCGCGTCCTCATCCAGGGGCCGGCCCAGTCCGTCACGGTCGTGGGGATCCTCGACGCCGGCAGCCTGATGGGCGCGACGGTCGTCGCGTTCGACCAGCAGACCGCACAGCGGCTGCTGCTCAAGCCGGGCGAGTTCAGCTCGATCTCGATCACCGCGCAGAGCGGCGTCTCCGAGGACGCGCTGCGCGACCGGGTGCGGCAGGTCCTGCCGTCGCCGGGCATCGAGGCCGTCAGCGGCGCGAAGGTCCGCGAGGAGAACAAGAACGCGGTGGCGCAGCTGCTGACATTCATCCGGACGTTCCTGCTCGTCTTCGCAGTGATCTCGATCTTCGTCGGCGCGTTCATCATCTTCAACACGTTCTCGATGCTCGTCGCGCAGCGTTCACGCGAGCTGGCGCTGCTGCGCGCGGTCGGCGCCTCGCGCAAGCAGGTCACCCGCGCCGTGCTCGGCGAGGCGATCGGTGTCGGCGTCGTCGGGTCGACTCTCGGCCTGGCCGCGGGCACGGGGCTCGCGCTCCTGCTGCAGCAGATCTTCCGGTCGACCGGCGCCGACCTGGACGGTGGCCTGGCGTTCACGTACAAGCCGGTCCTGTGGTCCTACGTCGTCGGCATCGTCGTGACGGTCGTCGCCGCGTACTTCCCCGCGCGCCGCGCCGCGAAGATCCCGCCGGTGGCGGCGATGCGCGACGACGTGGCGATGCCACAGCGCTCGCTGCGGATCCGGCTGATCATCGGGTCGGTGGTCACGGCGGCCGGCGCGGTCCTGACCGGCTTCGGGCTCGGCGACGCGCCGATCGCGGTGCTGGGTGTGGGCGCGGCGCTGGTGTTCCTCGGCGTCGCCCTGCTGGCGCCGGTGTTCAGCCGCCCGACCGTCCGGGCGCTCGGCGCCGCCTACCCGAAGCTGTTCCGCACCCCGGGCCGGCTGGCCCGGCAGAACGCCATGCGGAACCCGCGCCGTACGGCCGCGACCGCGTCCGCGCTGATGATCGGGCTCGCCCTCGTGAGCGCGATCAACGTGCTGAGCTCCTCGGCGAAGGCGTCCATCAACCAGGCCATCGGCGAGACGTTCGCGGCCGACTACATGGTCACGCCGTCGTCGCCCGGGTTCAGCCCGGAGGAGCCCGCCAAGGCGGTGCGCACCGTGCCCGGCGTCGAGAAGGTCACCGAGACCTACACCGGGCGGTTCAAGGTCGGCGCCGACCAGCAGAGCTTCATCTCCACCCCGTCGCCGGCCGACCTTGAGCAGGCGGCGCGGCTCAAGCTCGTGTCGGGCTCGCTCGACGTGGGCCGCGACGGCATGCTCGTCGACGAGGCGACGTCGACCTCGGCCCACCTGCGGCCGGGCTCGGCCTTCACGGCGCGGTTCCCGGATGGCAAGTCCGAGACGGTGCGCGTCACCGGGGTCTACGCGAAGAACCAGCTGCTGAGCGGCCGGATCGTGGCGCTGCCCGTGCTGATGGCGCACTCGGCGCACCCCGCCGGGATGGCCCTGATGGTGAACGCCTCCAAGGCCGACACGGCGACGAAGCACGCCATACAGAACGCCCTGCGCGACTACCCGAACGTCCAGGTACGTGACCAGTCGGACGTCAAGAAGGCCGCCCAGCAGAGCATCGACCAGATCGTGACGCTGCTGACCGTCCTGCTGGCGCTGTCGATCATCATCGCCGCACTCGGCATCATCAACACCCTCGCCCTGTCGGTGATCGAGCGCACCCGGGAGATCGGCCTGCTGCGGGCCGTCGGCACCAGCCGCCGCCAGACCCGCCGGATGATCCGGCTGGAGTCCGTGGTGATCGCGGTGTTCGGCGCCCTGCTGGGCACCGTCATCGGGGTGCTGTTCGGCGTGGCCATCCAGCGGGCGCTCTCCGACCAGGGCGTGAACGTCCTGAGCGTCCCGGTGCCGACGCTGGTGGCCTACCTGGTGCTGTCGGGTCTCATCGGAGTGCTCGCCGCGGCCTGGCCCGCGTGGCGGGCGTCCCGCATGGACGTGCTCCGGGCGATCACCGTCAACTGAACGGTACGTGACGGGCCCCGGAGGGATTCTCCCTCCGGGGCCTTTTCAGCGCCGCCCCAGGGCCGCCAGGTCGTACGTGCCGTAGGCGGGGTGGACGTAGACGTTCGTCAGGGAGCCCGGCCGGTAGAGCACCGTGCGCTCGTCGAGGAGCGGCAGGAAGGCGCCGGAGGCCATCACCTTCCGGTCGGCGTCGGCCCACAGGTCGGCGCGCCGTGCCGGGTCGGTGGTCGTGAGCCCCGCGCGGAGGATCCGCTCCACGCCCGCGTCGTGGAGCTGCATCACGTTGCGGTCGTTGACCTTCACGGCCGGGCCGGTGATGGGCGCGAGGAACCCGTACGCGGTCGGCTGGTCCGCCGCCTGCGCGTCGATGACGATGCCCAGGCCGTGGTCGCGCACGTAGGACGGCGACCCGGCCGTGCTCCCCCACTGGTACACCGACAGCGGTCGCACGGTCACGGCGATGCCGGCCTGGGCGAGGGACCGACTCAGCGCACCGGCCGCGGCGACGTCCGCCGGCCGGTCGGCGCGCACGGCGAGGACGGTGGTGAACCCCTCCGGGTGGCCACAGGCGCGCAGCTCGGCACGCGCGCGTACGAGGTCGCGCGCGAAGCCGCCGGATGGCCGGTCGCCCTTGAGCGTCGGCGGCAGGACCGAGGTCGCGGCGTCACCGGCGACCGGGCCGCCGTACGCGTCCTGGACGGCCTTGTGGTCGGCGGCGTACTGGACGGCGAGGCGGCAGTGGACGTCGCCGAAGGGCTTCACGCCGGTCGGCAGCATCGCGTAGCGCACCAGGCCGGTCAGCGGGTCGTCGGCGCGCGCCATCAGCTCCGGCGAGGCGAGGATCCTGCCGCGTGCGGCCGGCTGGACGCCGGCGCCGGCCAGGTCGGCGTCGGCGGTGCCCGCGAGCAGCCTTGTGTCGACGTCGGCGGCGGGCACCCGTTCGGTCACCTCGATCCGGTCGGGCAAGGCCCTGCGGACCGGGTCGTCCCGCCAGCGGGGATTGCGGACGAGGGTGAAGGACCTGCCGATGCTGTGCCGCTCGAAGCGGTACGGGCCGGTGGAGAGCGGGTGCCGCTCGTAGTCGAGACGCGTGTCGGCGCCGGCGGGCACCGGGGCGGTCTGCGGGCTCGCGGCGAGGCGGTCGAAGTCCGCGGAGGGCTTCTTCAGGTGGAAGACGACCGTGCGGTCGTCGGGCGTGGTGACGCCGGTGAAGTGGTCCAGGTCCTTGTCGAGGTAGGGCCCCCAGTACTTCCCGGTGAGCGCCTCCCGCAGGTCCCGCGGGCCGTCGGTGAACTGGGCGGTGTAGCCGCTGCGCGCGACGGCGTACTTCACGTCGCGCGCGCGTACGGGCGCGCCGTTCTCGTACGCGATGCCGGGGCGCAGCCGGTACGTCCAGGTGCGCCCGCCGTCGGTCGGCGTGCCCGCCTTCTCGGCGAGGTCCGGCACGACGCGCAGGCCGGCCTGGCCGGGCGCGGAGGCGTACGTGACGAGGGAGCGCGCGTAGAGGCGCGCGAGGTCGGCCCCGTAGGCGTACCCGGTGTTCCCCGGGTCGAGGGAGACGGGCGCGTCGGTCATGAGGAGGCGGAGCGTGCCGCCTCTCTTCGCGGAGGCGTGCACGACCTTCGACGAGGCCTCGTCGAAGGTCGTGTCCTGCCGTGCCGGGCCTCGCCCGTCGCCGCACCCGGCCAGGGTCAGCGCGAGCATCGTCGCGTACGCCGCTTTCCGCCTCACCCGTAAATCATTGCAATGAGTGCAGGATTGCACCAACTGCATGGAGTGAGACGTTCGCCACCCCGGCGCGTCAGGTGACGCCGGCCGCCTTCGCGATCTTGTCCTCGGAGCCAGCCGGGGCGTTCTCCGGGAAGTGGCAGGCGACCTGATGGCCGGGCGCCAGCTCGACCATCGGCGGATCGACCTTGCCGCAGACCTCCTGCGCCTTCCAGCACCGGGTGTGGAACCGGCAGGCGGGCGGGGGGTTCAGCGGGCTGGGCACGTCGCCCTGGAGCCGGATCCGGTCGCGGTTCCTGCGCTGCGTCGGGTCCGGCACCGGCACGGCGGACAGCAGGGCCACCGTGTACGGGTGCATCGGGGTCGTGTAGATGTCCTTCGCGTCGGACAGCTCGACCATCTTGCCCAGGTACATGACGCCGACCCGGTCGGAGATGTGCCGGACCACCGACAGGTCGTGCGCGATGACGACGTACGTCAGCCCGAACTCGTCCTGCAGGTCCTCCAGCAGGTTGACGACCTGCGCCTGGATCGACACGTCGAGGGCCGAGACCGGTTCGTCCGCCACGATGAGCTTCGGCCGGAGCGCGAGGGTGCGGGCGATGCCGATGCGCTGCCGCTGGCCGCCGGAGAACTCGTGCGGGTAGCGGTTGTAGTGCTCGGGGTTGAGCCCCACCGTGTCGAGCAGGTCCTGGACGGCCTTCTTGACGCCCGCCTCGGTGGCGACGTCCTGCAGCCGGAACGGCGCGCCGACGATCGAGCCGACCGTCTTGCGCGGGTTCAGCGACGAGTAAGGGTCCTGGAAGATCATCTGCATGTCGCGCCGCAGCGGCCGCATGGTGCCCTGCGAGACGTGCGTGATGTCCTGGCCCTCAAAGACGATCTTGCCGTCGGTGGGCTCGAGCAGACGCATGATCATCCGGCCGGTCGTGGTCTTGCCACACCCGGACTCTCCCACCAGGCCGAGCGTCTCGCCCGCGCGTACGGCGAAGTCGATCCCGTCGACGGCCTTGACCGCGCCCACCTGGCGTTTGAGGATCGCCCCGCGGGTGACCGGGAAGTGCTTGCGAAGCCCGCTGACCTCCAGCAGGACCTCGCCCGGTTCGCCGGCCGGCCGCGGCTCCTCCACGACCGTGCTGTCGGTGGTGGTCAAGTGGCTCTCCGATTCACTGTTCACAGCTTCGGCTTGATCTCGTCGGTCCACAGGCGATTGCGGTCGGACCGCCCGAGGTGGCAGGCGACCTTGTGGCCCGGCGCGACCTCGCGCAGCTCGGGACGCTCGGTCTCGCTGCGGCCCTCGTTCAGCTCCGCGTACGCGCAGCGCGGGCTGAAGGCGCAGCCCTCCGGCACGTTGATGAGGCTGGGCGGGCTGCCCTTGATCGGCATCAGCCGCTCGGCCCGATCACGGTCCAGACGCGGCATCGAGCCGAGCAGGCCCCAGGTGTACGGGTGCTCGGGCTCGGCGAAGATCTCCTCCACCGCGCCGTACTCCACGCACCGCCCGCCATACATGACGAGGATGTCGTCGGACAGCTCCGCCACGACGCCGAGGTCGTGGGTGATGATGATGACCGCGGAGTTGAACTCCTGCTGCAGGTCGCGGATGAGGTCGAGGATCTGGGCCTGCACCGTCACGTCGAGCGCCGTGGTGGGCTCGTCGGCGATCAGCAGCTCCGGGTCGCACGACAGCGCCATCGCGATCATCGCGCGCTGCCGCATGCCGCCGGAGAACTGGTGCGGGTAGTCGTCGACGCGCTTGTCCGGCTGCGGGATCCCGACGCGGTCCAGCATGTCGATGGCGTGCTTGCGCGCCACCTGCTTGGAGACCTCGTTGTGCAGGCGGTACGCCTCGATGATCTGCGCACCGATCGTGTAGAACGGGTGCATCGAGGACAGCGGGTCCTGGAAGATCATCGCGACCTTGCGGCCGCGCATACGGCGCACGTCCTCCGGCGCCGCCCCGATGATCTCGTGGCCGTCGAGCCAGATCTCGCCCGACACCCGGGAGTTCCTGCGGTTGTGCAGGCCCAGCAGGCCGAGACTGGTGACGCTCTTGCCCGACCCGGACTCCCCGACGATGCCGAGTGTACGGCCGCGTTCGAGGCCGAACGACAGGCCGTCGACGGACTTCACCACGCCGTCGTCGGTCGGGAAGTGGATCTGCAGGTCGCGAACCTCGAGGAAGGAGGTCGGCGGCTGAATCGCCTCGGTGTCCTTCGTCATGACAGCCTCACCCTCGGGTCGATCACCGCGTACAGGACGTCCACGACGAGGTTGGCCAGCACGATGAAGAAGGCGCCGATCATCACCACGCCGAGCACCCTCGGCAGGTCGTTGTTGTTGATCGAGTCGATGGCGAACTTGCCCAGCCCCGGCAGGGAGAAGGTCCCCTCGGTCAGCACCGCGCCGCCCAGCAGGGTGCCGAGGTCGATGCCGAAGATCGTGAGGACCGGTGTGAGCGTCGCACGCAGCGCGTGTCTCGTGATCACGACGCGTTCGGGGAGGCCCTTCGCCCGCGCGGTGCGGATGTAGTCCTCCCCCATCGTCTCGAGCATCCCGGCCCGTGTCAGGCGCGCGTAGAGCGCGGCCTGGAGGAACGCGAGGGTCACCCAGGGAAGTACGAGGTTGGACGCCCACGTGAGGGGGTTCTGGGTGAGCCCCACGTATGTTCCGGCGCCCGGGAACCACTGGAGGTTGTCGCGGAAGATCGCCAGCGACAGCAGTCCGGTGAAGAAGATCGGTAGTGACACGCCCGCGAGGGCGATGCCCATCGACAGGCGGTCGACCGCGCTGCCCCGCTTGAGTGCGGAGATCACGCCGGTCGTGACGCCGAACAGCAGCCAGATGATGGCCGCGCCGCCGGCCAGGGACAGCGTCACCGGCATGCGGTCGAGGAGGTCCGGCCAGACGGGCGTCTGGTTGATGAAGGAGTAACCGAAGCACGGCGGCCCGCAGTACACCTTCGACGGGCCGAAGTTGTAGTGCGCCCCGACGATGATCCCTTTGATGAAGTTCCAGTACTGGATGACCAGCGGCTTGTTCAGGCCGAGCCGGATCTCCACCTCGTGGATCGCCTGGGGACCGGCGCTCTTGCCGACGTAGCGCGAGGCGAGATCCGCGCTGCTGGCGCCGGTCAGCTTCGGCACGAGGAAGAAGATCGCGAACGTCACCATGCTCACGATGATGAGCAGTGCCACGGCGGCGACCAGGCGCCGGATGAGGAAGTTGACCACAGTGCGTGGCTGCGGTGGCCGGCGGGCGGGTTCACCGCCCGCCGGCCACCGATGCCTTCACCTGCCTTCTATGAAACGGGGGCTGCTACTTCACGCCCAGGTTCGCGTAGTCGTACAGGCCGTTCAGGCCCTGGTTCACGTACGCGTTCTTCAGGTTGGACGGACGGTAGAGCAGGCCCTTCACGTCGAGGAACGGCACGATGTAGGAGTCGTCCATCACCTTGGCGTCGATCTGGGACCAGATCGCGTTACGGGCGGCGAGATCGCCGGTGACCGTCGCCTTGTCGATGAGCTGGTCGACCGCCGGGTCCTTGACACCCAGGTTGGTGTTGCCCGAGGTGCGGATGACACGGCTGTCGACGATCTGGGACAGGTAGCCGAAGCCCTCCGGCCAGTCCGCGCCCCACGCCATCATCATCAGGCCGAGGCCGTTCTTCTTCACGTAGTCCGGCTTGCCGGCGTACAGCTTGAAGTAGTCGCCCTGGGGGAACTTCTTGATCTCGGCCTTGATGCCGACCTTGGCGAGACCCTGCTGCATCGCGAGAGCGGCGTTGACCTCCTTGGGCCGCTCGGTGCGGGCCGACAGGACGGTGCTGAAGCCGTTCGGCTTGCCGCACTGCTGCAGCTCCGCCTTGGCCTTGGCGATGTCACCGTGGTTGCCCGGACCGGACGGGTACGGGTTCATGTCCTTGTTGCCGGGGATGAGCGGCATCATCAGGTGCGTGGCGACGTCGCCACCGGTGAGCGGGCCGCCCATGGCGGTCTGCATGGCCGTCTTGTCTGCCGCGTACTGCACGGCGCGACGGCAGTGGATGTTGTCGAACGGCGCGACGTCGCTGGAGACCGCGGTGTACCAGAGGCGCGCGGTCGGCGCGGCGTCCGCGTTCTTCTTCTGGGTCGGGTTCGACTGGATCCGGGCGGCGGCGGCCGCCTGGACACCGGTGCCGGCCACGTCGACGTCGAGCGAGCCCGCGAGCAGACGGTTGTCGATGTCGTCGGCGTTGACGCCGATCTGGACCTCGATGCGGTCCGGCAGCTGCTTGCGGTTCGGGTCGGTGCTCGGGTCCCAGTTCGTGTTGCGGACCAGCGCCATCGACTTGCCCGGCGTGTAGTTCTCGAACTTGTACGGGCCCGTGGCGACCACGTGCTGCTTGTAGTTCGCGCCCGTGTCCTTCGCCTGCGGCACCGGCATGGTGGAGGGCAGCATCGCGAAGTAGTCGAAGGCCGCGAACGGCTTCTTCAGGTGGAAGATGATCGTGCTGTCGTCCGGCGTCTCGACCGCCTTCAGACCCAGCTTCCCGGGCGTCTTGTCCTTGTAGGGCGTGGTGTAGCCCTTGAGGTCGAGGTAGTCGTTGAAGTACGTCGGCCCGTTCGGGAAGACGTTCTTGTCCAGCGACCGCTCGACGTCGTACTTGATGTCCTGGGTCCGGACCGGCGTGCCGTCCTCGAACTTCACGCCCGGCCTGAGCTTGTAGGTCCAGGTCTTGAAGTCGGCGCTGTGCTCGCCGGCCTTCTGCGCCATGTCGGGGACCAGCCCGAGGCCGTCCTTGCCCGGGGAGGACTTGAACGTCATGAGCGTGCGGCCGTACACACGGGCGAAGTCCCAGGAGTACGCGTAGTACGTGTCCGCGGGGTCGACGTTGTCCCAGTCACCGGAGTTGGCGAAGCGAAGCGTGCCTCCGGTCTTGGTGGACGGGTTGACGGTCCCGGTCATCGCCGCGTTGAAGGTGCCGTTCCCACCCCCGCCACCGCTGGATTCGCCGCTGCCTCCGCAGGCGGACAGGGCGAGGGCCACAACGGCACCCGTCGCCACCAGAGGGATCATTCTCTTCATTTGCTTACATTCCTCCTTCAGGAACGAACGCCGAAACGATCGATCGAAACAGCTTTCATCAGCGGGCACGTGGGTCGAGCGCGTCGCGCAGGCCATCACCGAAGAGGTTGAACGCCAGCACGGTCACGAAGATCGCGAGACCGGGGATGATCATGAACCAGGGGTCGACCGAGTAGATCGGGACCGCCTGGGCGAGCATGCCGCCCCAGGTCGGGGTGGGCTCGTTGACACCGACTCCCAGGTAGGACAGCGCCGCCTCGAACAGGATGTTCGTCGGGATGAGCAGCGTGGAGTACACCAGGAGCGGAGCGATGAGATTCGGGAGCAGCTCGCGGAACAGGATGTACGGCGCTCGCGCCCCCATCGACCGTGCGGCGTCGACGAACTCCCGCTCGCGCAAGGAGAGCGTCTGCCCGCGGATGATCCGGCCGATGTAGGCCCAGTTGAAGAAGCCGATGATGAAGATCAGGAGACCGATGCGCAGGCCGTTGCCCTGCAGCCCGAACACCTTGCCCTGCACGACGCCGGCGAGGGCGATGGCGAACAGCAGGATCGGGAAGGCGAGGAAGACGTCCATCGCGCGGGCGATGAGCGTGTCGACCCAGCCGCCGAAGTAGCCGGCGATGATCCCGAGGACCGCTCCGATGACCACCGAGAGCATCGTCGCGAGGAACGCGATCAGCAGCGAGATGCGGGCGCCGTAGACGATCCGGCTGAAGATGTCGCGCCCGTTGGTCGGCTCGACGCCCAGCAGGTAGTGCCCGCTGATGCCCGAGTGCCAGGGCCCGTGCAGCGGGCGCTGGAGGTTCGGGTCGATGAGGTCCTGGTGGAACTCACTCGTCGGGTGACCGAACCAGGAGGTCAGAAGAGGCGCGGCGATGGCCATCACGATCAGGACGAGCACCAGGATGCCGCCCGACATGGCGACCTTGTCGCGTCGTAGCCGCATCCAGGCGATCTGGCCGAGCGAGCGCCCTTCGACCTTCTTGCCCGAACCCGCCAGAACCGCTTCCGAAGCTGCCTCGGTCTCGGCTCCGGAGACCTCGATCGGTGCGGTCACTACAGGTACCTCCCACGCTCGGCAGCGTTGCCGTCAAGGGACCGCCGGCCGCTCCGCATGCGGACACCGGGCAACATCAGTCCACAAATCCGTCCATTCGAGAGGGAACCTACCTCTCACCGGATGACTCTCACGCCCGTGGACAGCCCAGCGCTAGTACCCGTGTCTCGATTGTGATCTCGTCGTCATCAAGCCAACACGTGATGTCACGAAGCCGTGAGCACTCATCTGCGCAGCGTCACAGCGAAATTACATCTGCGCAGGTCATCAGCTAATACCGCGATTTTTGAGTATCTGCTCGATCTCGGAGAGGTCCGGATCGGCGGACGGTTTGCGCTGCTCGACCGCCCTCGAGGGAGCGCGGCCCGCGGGCGCACTCTTGCGCCCGGCCTTCCGCTCCGCCGTGATCTCCTCCTCGCCGGCTCCCTTGCGCAGCATCACGCCGGAGGTCACGTAGAGCAGCGCGCCGACCCCGAACAGGGCGACGCCCGCCCACTTCACCGGGCTGAAGACGAGGTCGGACAGGAACTTGGTCAGGCCCGTGAGGTAGAGGGCCAGCGGGGCCGTCGACCAGGCGGCTCCGCGCATGCCGGAGGCGAGCCCGCGCTTGCGATAGGCCGCCCAGCTACCGAAGAGACCCACGCCCGTGACGACAAGGGTGATGGTGAAGAGGAGGAAATCGCTCACTGTCCGCGCCCCGCTTTCCTGCGACGACCTCCATGATGACACGTTATGACTCGATGATCCTCCTTCCGCGGGACGGTCCGCGCTACTCCCCCGGCATGACTCCCGCGACCAGTGCCTCCCCCAGCGGCGTACGCCGGTAGCGCACCTCGCCACCGTGCCGCCGCTTGGCCACGAGACCGGCGCCGTGCAGCGCGGACAGGTGCGCCGAGACCGTAGGGCGCCCGACGCCGTGCCGGCCCGCGAGCGTGGCCGTGGAGACCGGCTCGCTGAGATCGGACAGCAGCAGGGCCCGGGTGCGGCCAAGGAGGCGCCCCAGCGCCGCGGGCGCGGCCGCGCGGCCACTGAGAAGCTCTCCTATGCCCCGCGCGGGATAAATCAGGGTCGGCTGCCACGGACGGTCGAGAACGGCCGCCACACCGGGCCACACGAACGCGCTGGGCATCAGGATGAGGCCGCCGCCGCCGAGCTCGAACCTCTCCTCACGGCCCGGTTCGAGGAGGATCGTGTCGCCGGACCACCGGATCTGCTCGTTGAGACCGCCGATGACGTGCCCGAGGCCGTGGGAGGCGAGCAGCCTCGACCGGTAGCCGACGTCCGCGTCGATCAGCTCGCGCACGCGCGGCCACCAGGGCAGCACGAGGCGGAGCCAGGCGTCCTCGAGCTGGTCGGCGAGGCGGTCACGCGCCGACACGGGGTCGGCGACCATCCCGCCGAGGACCGCCGATGCGCCGTGGGCTGTGGATCCGACCCTGATCACTCTTCGCAACTCCTCGACGACACGTTCCGGAGGCGTGGCACGGACGGCGCCGAGCTGGTCCTCGATGCGCGGCTCGGCCTCCCTCGGGGGCGGGCTGAGGAAGCCCGGGAGGTAACCGCGCGACGCCTGCACCGCGAGCAGCTCGGGCGAGGGCCTGCGGTTGCGCACCGCCTCCCACCAGGGCCGCAGGTACGGACGCGGGCGCATGTCGACGAAAGTTCGCGCGGCGTTCAGCGTCTCCCAGATCGGGGAGAAGGCGAATCTGCACCGCAGCAGGTCGGCACTGCCGGCCACCAGACGCGTTGTTCCCATGTATTCGCTCCTGAACGAATCTCTCGCGGGTCAGGATACGGTCACGTCACCGTCAATGCCGTGACCGCTACCGACCACGCCGTATCGGGACGTTTTCGCGATCCCCTTGCGTCCTCGGAGTTCCGCGCCCTGTTCGGCGCCTTCATGGTGTCGATGCCGGGCTCCATCGTCGCGGGGCTGGCACTGACCGTTCTCGTTTACCGGCAGACGACATCCGCTCTGCTCTCGGCATTGACCTTCGCGGTGACGCTCATCCCGTACCTCTTCGGCGGGACTCTCCTGTCCGGGCTCGTCGACCGGATCCCGGCGCGGCGCCTGCTGGTGGGGTGCGACCTGCTGAGCTCCGGCCTCGTCGCGGTGATGGTGCTGCCTGCGACGCCGTTACCAGCACTCTTCGCGCTGCTGTTCGGCGTGAGCGTCCTGGCCCCCCTGTCCGCGGGCACCCGTGGCGGGATGCTGCCCGAGATCCTGCCTCCCAGCGCGGTCCTGCCGGGGCGTTCGCTGATCCGGATGGTCGCTCAGGGAGCGCAGATCGCAGGGTACGCCGTGGGCGGCGGGCTGCTCGCCGTGATGTCGCCGCGTCAGGTCCTCGCGGTCGAGGTGTGCACCTTCCTGGCCTCCGCCCTGATCCAGCGCGTGTTCCTCGCCTCGCGTCCGGCCCGCGGCCATACGGAGAAGTCTCTCGCGGGCGACTCGATGCAAGGTCTCGGCGAGATCCTCCGGAACGGCCCGCTCTGCCGCGTGCTCCTGCTGAACTGGGTGACGGCCTTCCTGCTCGTCGCCCCCGAAGCCCTCGCCGCGCCGGCCGTCGCCGAGCGCGGAGACCCGGGATCGGCGGCCGGCTGGTGGCTGGCGGCGGCGCCGGTGGGCACGGTCATCGGCGAGCTGGCGGGGATCTGGCTGATCCCGGCCGACTGGCGCGTGCGGCTCACCACCCCGCTCATCGTCGGGGGGTTCGTGCCGCTCCTGTTCTTCGTCGTGCATCCGAGCCTGGTGACCGCGTTGGTGCTCCTGGCGATCTGCGGGCTGTTCGGCGTCTACATGCTCAGCCTCGACCAGCTGCTCCTCGACGTCACACCACCGGACATGCTCAGCCGCGCCTACACCGTGAACTCCTCGGGGCTGATGGCCCTGCAGGGCATCGGCTTCGCGGTGGCCGGCGTGCTCGGCGAGCTCGTTTCCGCCGACGCGACGATCGCCATCACGGGCGCCGTGGGCCTGCTGTCCGTCGTGGCGCTGTCCGGGTGGAGGGCGAAAACGAGGCGGCCCGCCGAGGCCTCCTCAGCCGTGGCCCCCGACGAGGGCGCGGAGACGGGCCAGGTCGACGTCTCGCAGTGAGGCGACGACCGTACGCCTGTGCGCCTCGGGGATCGGGACCACGCTGGGCACCGCGACCACGTGGCAGCCGGCCGCGGTGGCGCTCGCCGTGCCGTTCGGGGAGTCTTCCAGCGCCACGCACCGGCGCGGGTCCGCGCCGAGCATCCGCGCCGCGGTCAGGTACGGCTCCGGGTGCGGCTTGGTGTGCGCGACCTCATCGCCGGCGACCGTCAGGGTGAAGCGGTCCCGGCCGATCCCGTCCAGGGCGTACTCCATCAGGCGACGGTTGGTGGAGGACACCAGGGCCGAGGGGACGCCGGCCTCGCGTACCTCGTCCAGCAGCTCCTTGGCGCCGGGCATCATCGGGACGTTCGCCCTCAGGCGGTCGGCCATGCCCTCCAGCAGCCTCCGTGCGACCTCCTCGGGCGGCGCGACGGGGCCGGTCAGGCCGAGCATGTAGGCGACGGTGCGGTCGATCGACCCGCCGACCAGCGACTCCTGATCCTTCGGGCCCCAGGTGCCGCCGAGCCAGGTCACGATCTCGGCCTCGGTCTCGAACCAGAGCCGCTCGGAATCCACGAGCAGCCCGTCCATGTCGAACAGGACCGCCTGCAGCTCCTGCACACCGCCTCCTTGACGATCACCGGAGGACGAGACTACGCGACGGCCTCACCGGGGCGTACTCCGGTGAGGCCGTCGCGAGCGCGTGCTCAGGTGTTGAAGTACTTCGCCTCCGGGTGGTGGATGACGATCGCGTCGGTGGACTGCTCGGGGGCGAGCTGGAACTCTTCCGACAGCGTGACGCCGATGCGGTCCGGGTGCAGCAGCTCGACGATCTTGGCGCGGTCCTCCAGGTCGGGGCAGGCCCCGTAGCCGAGGGAGAACCGGGCGCCGCGGTAGCCGAGCTTGAAGAACTCCTCGATGTCGTCGGCGTCCTCGCCGGCGAACCCGAGCTCGGAGCGGACACGGGTGTGCCAGTACTCGGCGAGCGCCTCGGCGAGCTGAACCGACAGGCCGTGGAGCTCGAGGTAGTCGCGGTAGGCGTTCTTCTCGAACAGCTCCTGTGTGGTCTGGCTGACCTTCGTGCCGACCGTGACGAGCTGGAAGCCGATCACGTCGGTCTCCCCCGTCTCGCGGGGCCGGAAGAAGTCGGACAGGCACAGGTGCCGGTCGCGGCGCTGCCTCGGGAAGGTGAACCGGGTGCGCTCGGAGCCGTCGTCGTGCAGGATGACGAGGTCGTCGCCCTCGCTGACGCAGGGGAAGTAGCCGTAGACGATGCCGGCCTCGACGAGGCCGTCGGTCTGGATGCGGTCGAGCCACATCCGCATGCGCGGCCGTCCCTCGGTCTCGATGAGCTCCTCATAGGAGGGCCCGTCGCCGCCGCGCGCCGCCTTGAGCCCCCACTGGCCCATGAAGGTCGCGCGCTCGTCGAGGTAGGCGGCGTAATCCGCCATCGGGATGCCCTTGACGACGCGGTCACCCCAGAACGGCGGGACCGGGATCTTGTTGTCCATGGCGACGTCGGACCGCTTGGGCATGTTCTCCGGCTCGGTGACCTGGAGCTTGGCGCCGGACTTGACGCGGCGCTCGCGCAGCGGCGGCAGCTTCGCGCCGGCTTCGCCACGCTTGACCGCCATCATGGCGTCCATGAGCCGCAGGCCCTCGAAGGCGTCGCGCGCGTAGCGGACCTCGCCCTCGAACAGGCCCGCGAGGTCCTGCTCGACGTAGGCGCGGGTCAGCGCCGCGCCGCCGAGCAGCACCGGCCAGCGGCCGGCGAACCCGCGGGAGTTGAGCTCCTCGAGGTTCTCCTTCATGATCACCGTGGACTTGACCAGCAGGCCGGACATCCCGATGACGTCGACGCGGTTGTCCGTGGCGGCCTCGAGGATCGCCGACATCGGCTGCTTGATGCCGAGGTTGATCACGTCGTAGCCATTGTTGGACAGGATGATGTCGACGAGGTTCTTGCCGATGTCGTGGACGTCGCCCTTGACGGTGGCTAGCACGATGCGGCCCTTGCCGTCCTCGTCGGTCTTCTCCATGTGAGGTTCGAGGTAGGCGACCGCGGTCTTCATCACCTCGGCCGACTGCAGCACGAACGGCAGCTGCATCTGGCCCGAGCCGAAGAGCTCGCCGACGGTCTTCATGCCCTCGAGCAGCACCTCGTTGACGATCTCCAGGGCGGGCCGCTGGCCGAGGGCCTCGTCGAGGTCGGTGTTCAGGCCGTCGAGCTCGCCGTCGATGATGCGGCGCTTCAGCCGCTCCCACAGCGGCAGCCCGGCGAGCTCCTCGGCGCGCGCGGCGCGCAGGGAGGCGGCGTCGACGCCCTCGAACAGCTCCAGGAACTTCTGCAGCGGGTCGTACCCCGGCTTGCGCCGGTCGTAGATCATGTCCATGGCGACCTGACGCCGGTCGTCCGGGATGCGCGCCACCGGAAGGATCTTGGAGGCGTGCACGATCGCCGAGTCGAGCCCTGCGTTGACGCACTCGTTGAGGAAGACCGAGTTGAGGACCATGCGCGCGGCGGGGTTCAGCCCGAAGCTGACGTTGGACAGGCCGAGGGTGGTCTGCACCGCCGGGTAGCGCCGCTTCAGCTCGCGGATGGCATTGATGGTCTCGCGCGCGTCGCCGCGGGACTCCTCCAGCCCGGTGCCGATCGTGAACGTGAGGGTGTCGACGATGATGTCCTCGACCTTCATCCCCCAGACGCCCACGAGGTCGTCGATGGTGCGCGAGGCGACGGCGACCTTGCGCTCGGCCGTACGTGCCTGGCCTTCCTCGTCGATGCACATCACGACCACGGCCGCGCCGTGCTCCTTGATGATCGGCATGGCGCGGGCGAACCGCGACTCTGGGCCGTCGCCGTCCTCGTAGTTGACGGAGTTGATGACCGAACGGCCACCGACCATCTCCAGGCCGGCCTGGAGCACGGCCGGCTCGGTGGAGTCGAGCACCAGCGGCAGCGTGGAGGAGGTCGCGAAGCGGAACGCGATCTCCTTCATGTCCTCGACGCCGTCGCGGCCGACGTAGTCGATGCACACGTCGAGCATGTGGGCGCCGTCGCGGGCCTGGTCACGTGCGATCTTGACGCAGTCGTCCCAGCGGCGCTCCAGCATGGCCTCGCGGAACGCCTTGGAGCCGTTGGCGTTGGTGCGCTCGCCGATCGCCAGGTAGGAGGTGTCCTGCCGGAACGGGACGTGCTGGTAGAGAGAGGCGGCGCCGGCCTCCGGGCGGGGCCTGCGGGCCGTGACCTCGCGGCCGCGCACGCGCTCGACGACCGCGCGCATGTGCTCCGGGGTCGTGCCGCAGCAGCCGCCGACCAGGGACAGGCCGAACTCGCGGGTGAACGTGTCGTGGGCGTCGGCGAGCTGCTCGGACGTGAGGGGGTATCTCGCGCCGTCGGAGGTCAGCTCGGGCAGGCCCGCGTTGGGCATGCAGGACAGGCCCACGGTGGCGTGCCGGGCGAGATAGCGCAGGTGCTCGCTCATCTCGGCCGGGCCGGTCGCGCAGTTGAGGCCGATGATGTCCAGGTCGAGCGGCTGCAGCGCGGTCAGCGCGGCGCCGATCTCCGAGCCGAGCAGCATCGCGCCGTTCTGCTCGATGGTGACCTGGGCGATCAGCACCGTCGCGGTGCCCGCCTTGGCGATCGCGCGCTTGGCGCCGATGATCGCGGCCTTCGCCTGGAGCAGGTCCTGGCAGGTCTCGACGATCAGGCCGTGCGCGCCGCCCGCGATCAGGCCCGCGGCGTTGCGCTCGTACGCGTCGCGCAGCACGGCGAACGGGACGTGGCCGAGGGTGGGAAGCTTGGTGCCCGGGCCCATGGAGCCCAGCACCCAGCGGGGGCGGTCGGGGGTGGACAGCTCGTCGGCGACCTCACAGGCGATACGGGCTCCGGCTTCGGAGAATTCCTCGATGCGCTCGGTGATGTCGTATTCGCCGAGGTTGGCGAAGTTGGCGCCGAAGGTATTGGTCTCGACACAGTCGACGCCGGCCGCGAAGTATTCCTCGTGGACGCCGCGGACGATGTCGGGCCTGGTGACGTTGAGAACCTCGTTGCAACCTTCGTGCCCCTCGAAGTCGTCGAGTGTGGGGCCGGCCGCCTGGAGCATCGTCCCCATGCCCCCGTCGGCCACGACGACACGATCACGGAGGGCCTGACGCAGTGTCTCTGGAGTCGCGCTCATGGTTGGACAGCCTATCGGGGGTCGATCAGGTCTTGTTTTGGTATCAGCTCGGCCAGTACCCGCGTGACGGACGTCTCGTCCCGGCCGCACTCCGTAACCACTAGCGTTCTGAAGCGTTGTCACATGTCGACATCATTCATTGCAGAACGGCCTTCGTGCCGGGTTCATCGCCAGAAGGAGTACGCACCGTGGCCTCATACCGCACCGTTCTCGTCGGCACCGATGGCTCCGCCTCCTCGTTCATCGCGGTCGAGAAGGCCGGACGGCTCGCCGCCGACGCCGGCGCCAAGCTCGTCCTCGCCTGCGCCTACCACGCGATGCCGGATCGCGAGCGCGCCCAGGCCGCCGACCGGCTCGGCGACCTCGCGTACAAGGTCGAGGGCTCGACCCCTGCCGACGACGCCCTGCGCTCAGCGCGCGAACACGCCGTGCGCGCGGGCGCGACCGACGTCGAGGAGGTCGCCGTGGAGGGCGACCCGGTCGACACCCTCCTGAAGCTGGCCGGCGACCGCGATGCCGATCTCCTCGTGATCGGCAACCGGGGGCTCAACAGCCTCGCCGGCCGCCTGCTGGGCTCGGTCCCCGCCAACCTGTCCCACCGCGCCCCCTGTGACGTGCTGATCGTCCGTACGACGAACGGCAAGTGACGGCTAATTGATCTTGAAGGGGCCGCGGGTCGGCCGCAGGACATAGGCTGGAAGACGTCGCGCGTGTGACGGATGCGGGGAGGCAGAGCGTGGTCGAGCTCGACGATGTGCCCGAGCTCGTCGACCCGGTGGTCATCGCCGCCTTCGAAGGGTGGAACGACGCGGGTGAGGCGGCGAGCGGGGTGATCCAGCACCTGGAGGACGGCTGGAGCGCAGTGCCCCTCGCGGCGCTCGACCCGGACGACTACTACGACTTCCAGGTCACCCGTCCCACCGTCGAGATGGTCGACGGCGAGACCAAGCACATCAGCTGGCCGACGACACGGCTGTCCCTGGCCAAGCTGCCCGGCTCCGAGCGCGACGTCGTGCTGATCCACGGCATCGAGCCGAACATGCGGTGGCGGTCGTTCTGCCAGGAACTCATCGGCATCATGATGGAGCTCGGCGCCAGGACGGCCGTCCTTCTCGGCGCCCTCCTCGCCGACGCTCCGCACACGCGCCCGGTGCCGGTGACCGCGGCGTCCTCCGACTCCGGCCTGACCACACGCCTACAGCTGGAGCCCGCGCGCTACGAGGGCCCGACCGGCATCCTCGGGGTGCTTCAGGACGCCTGCGCCACGGCCGGGATGGAGACCGTCTCCCTGTGGGCCGCCGTGCCGCACTACGTCGCGCAGCCGCCCTCGCCCAAGGCGACCCTCGCCCTGCTGCGCTGGGTGGAGGACCTCCTCGACGTGTCCGTGCCCCTCGGCGACCTGCCCGAGCAGGCACGCGCGTGGGAGCGCGGCGTGAACGAGCTGGCCGAGCAGGACACCGAGGTCGCCGAGTACGTACGGGCGCTGGAGGAGCAGAAGGACGCCACCGAGCTGCCCGAGGCCACTGGCGACGCGATCGCCCGCGACTTCGAGCGCTATCTCCGCCGCCGGGGCGACACGAACTGACCGTCCTTAGAGGGCGATGCCGAGGAGTGCGTCGATCGCGGTGCGGATCAGCTCCGGGCCGGCGTGCTCCTTCTCGCGTTCCTCGACCGAGACGCTGAGGGCCTCGTCCGCCCAGCGGTCGACGGCGGCGATCGCGGCGGGTGCGTCTAGGTCGTCGGCCAGGTGCCGGCGCAGGGCCGCGACGGTGGCGCCGGCCGGCGGTGACGCGGGCAGCAGCACGGCCTCGCGCCAGCGCGCGAGGCGCGCCTGGGCGCGGGGCAGGTCGTCGGAGGTCCAGGCCCAGTCGGTGCGGTAGTGGTGGGCGAGCAGCGCGAGACGGATCGCCATCGGGTCGATGCCGTCGGCCCGCAGCCGCGACACGAAGACCAGGTTGCCGCGCGACTTCGACATCTTCTCGCCATCGAGGCCGACCATGCCCGCGTGGACGTACGCCTTGGCGTGCGGCCGCTCGCCGGTGGCGACCTCCGCGTGCGAGGCGCTCATCTCGTGGTGCGGGAACACCAGGTCGGAGCCGCCGCCCTCGATGTCGAAGGACATGCCGAGGTAGCGGACCGAGATCGCGGCGCACTCGACGTGCCAGCCGGGGCGGCCGGGGCCGAACGGGGAGTCCCAGGACGGCTCGCCGGGGCGCGCGGCCTGCCACAGCAGGGCGTCGAGAGGGTCCTTCTTGCCCTTGCGGTCGGGGTCGCCGCCGCGCTCGGCGAACAGCGGCAGCATCTCTTCGGGGCTCATGCGGCTCACCGTGCCGAAACGCGGGTCGCACGAGATCGGGAAGTAGACGTCGCCGTCGAGGTCGTACGCGGCGCCCTTGGCGCGCAGCGTCTCGATGAAGTCGGCGATGAGCGGGATCGACTCGACGGCGCCGGCGTACTCGCGCGGCGGCAGGATCCGCAGGGCCGTCATGTCCTCGCGGAACAGGTCGATCTCCCGTTCGGCCAGCGCACGCCAGTCCTCACCGGTGGCGACGGCGCGCTCGAGCAGCGGGTCGTCGACGTCGGTGGTGTTCTGCACGTAGTCGACGTCGTGTCCCGCGTCGCGCCACAGCCGGTTGACGAGGTCGAACGCCAGATAGGTCGCCGCGTGGCCGAGGTGCGTGGCGTCGTACGGCGTGATGCCGCAGACGTACATCCGCGCGGTCGGCCCCGGCTCAAGGGGGCGCGACGCCCCCATCGCCGAGTCGTGCACGTTCAGTCGCTGTTCCGGGAGGGGCAGGCCGTGTCCGGCCAGGCCGGGGACCTCGGGGGCGGGCCACGATCGCATACCCAGCAGCCTATCCACGCCGGGCGCAGGCCTTGGACGGCGGACCCCGCCACCCGCAGGTCAGGTGAGGGTAAAGACCCGGCCAGTGCGGCGCGGATCACAGGCCGTACGACGGCCGATGTGCCAATGTGGTGCCGCTCCTCCCCTGCCCGACGATCGCCGGGACCCCGAATACCGTGTCGAAGCACCGCCGAAGGCCGCACCGCCGCCGTCCGGGCGCCGTGGGATTCTCGGTGTGGGCCGGCACCCTGGTGCTGGCGCTGGGCGGCGCCTACGTCTCGCTCAACCTCGGCGTGCACCACGGCTCGGCCGCGACGCGGGGCGCCCGCGAGGCCGACACGCCCGCTCCGGCCCGTCCGGGCCTGTCGCACATCCACGTCACGGACCCGGCCGACCACCACTCCTACGGCGTGTACGTCTGGCGGCCCGACGTGCCGGAGACGCGTACGCTCCCGGTCCTGTACTTCCTGCACGGCGTGCCCAGCGACCCGACGACGCTGGTCGAGAACGAGGGGCTCCCCCAGCGGGTGGAGGCCTACGTCGCGCATGGTGGCCGTCCGTTCGTGCTGGTGGTCCCCGACGGCAACGGCAGCCACCACGAGGACACCGAGTGGGCGGACTCCGTCGACGGCCGCGACCGGGTGGAGGACCGCCTCCTCGACGAGGTGGTCCCGGCGGTGGAGGGCGTGCACCGGCGTGACGCCGCGCACCGGGCGATCGCCGGCTTCTCCATGGGCGGCTACGGCTCGATGAACCTCGCGCTCCGCCACCCCGGCGTCTTCGGTGCCGTCGCGTCCATCTCGGGCTACTTCGACACCGACGATCCGTCGCACATGTTCGGCGACCGTCCCGACGTCATCGCCGCGAACCGCCCCGACCACGAGCTCGCCTCGGCGCGGCGCGTACGGATCTTCCTGGCGGCCGCGGCCGACGAGGACAACCCGGTCGTACGGGGCGAGCCGGAGCGCTTCAAGAAGCTGCTCGACGCGGCCGGGATCCCCGCCGTGCTCGATGTACGCCCGGGCGGCCACGACTGGAACTTCGTGCGGAGCGTCCTTCCCGACGCCTTCGCCTTCCTCGCCCGCGGCTGGCCGCGTACGGACCGCTAGAGGGGCGGCCAGGGAATGGCCGGCCAGTCCTCGGGTGGGTAGGGGTGGATGCGGTGCTTGAGCATGAGTTCGACCCGGTCGCTGGTCGCCTGGATCTCGCCCTGGCCGAGCAGACCCGACAGCCGCGCCCCGAAACCGCTACGGAAGGCGCGCCGGAGCTTCTGGAGCGAATCGACGGCCTCGGTCGTGAGTTTCTTGCCGCGCCACTGCCACAAGACCGTGCGGAGCTTGTACTCGTCGGAGAAGCACACGCCGTGGTCGCAGCCGTACACGTGACCGGTGGTCGTCGGCAGCAGGTGACCGATCTTGCGGTCGGCGTTGTTGACGACCGCGTCGAAGACCGCCATGCGCCGGATCGTCGCGTCGTCGCCGCGCGAGAGGACCAGCAGGTCGGCCTCTGCGTCGTGGTCGATCCACAGCTGCACCATGCCGGGCCCGAACGGGCCGTCGCGGTGCACGGTGGGCGGCACGATGTTCCAGCCCATCTGCTCGGAGACCAGGTAGGCGGCGACCTCGCGGCCGGCGAGGGTGCCGTCGGGGAAGTCCCAGAGCGGGCGCTCGCCGGAGACGGGCTTGTAGACGCAGTTGGCGCGGACGCCCTCGTACTCGACGGCGCAATAGAGCGTCGCGTTGGTCGCCGCGACGAGCCGCCCTTCGACGGTGATCTCACCGTGTTGCAGCAGGCGTTCGGCGGCCTCTGTGTCGAGTGCGCCGTCGCCGCCGCCGACGTCGTACCGGGAGGGCTGACTCATGCGTCCAGTGTCCAAGGGATCGAGGCCTCAGCCAAGATGGCCGTTCTGTCGGGGGCACACGTGGCCCTGCGTGTCGAGGGGTAGCCCGCACAGCGGGCACGGCGGCCGCCCGGCGGCGACGATCTTGAGGGCCCGCTCGGAGAAGGCACGCGCCTGACCGGCGGTGATGCGCACTCGGAGCACCACGACCGCGGGATCCTCGCTGCCGATCTCGGCGTCGTCGTCCTCGCCTTCGGTGACCTCCTGCGCCTCGATGACGATGCGCTCGTCATCGGGATCCCAGGCGAGGGCCATCGTGCCGACGCGGAACTCCTCCTCGATCGGCTGCTCGAGGGGCTCGTCGTCCTGCAGCTCGACGGGCGCGACCGCGGGGACGACGGCGTCGCCTTCGCCTCCGCTCTGTCGGAGAACCTCGTCGAGCAGCTCTTCCAGCCGCTCGGCCAGCAGGGTGACCTGGAACTTCTCAAGGCCGACACTGGTGACGCGGCGGCCCGCCCTCGCCTGGAGGAAGAAGGCGCGCTCGCCCGGCTGGCCAACGGTTCCCGCCACGAACCTTTCGGGCATGTCGTATGCGATGACCGGCATGAGAAGACCCTACGCCGCGCCGCCGACCGGTGCGTCACTGTCCTGTCCGGGTTCAGCACAAAGATCGTCTACTTTGCCCCCGTTGTCGTTGAGGCGCGCGACGAAGGGCCGGAGTTCGGTGTAGCGGATCACCGTGAGCGAGGCCGGGTCGGCCTGGATGCGCTGGAACTGGTCGAGGTGGAGTCCGAGCGCGTCGGCGACGATCGACTTGATGATGTCGCCGTGGCTGCACACCAGGTACGTCGCCTTCGGCCCGAGACGGTCGTTCCAGTCGCGTACCGCGGCGACCGCGCGGTGCTGGGCGTCGGCGATGGCCTCACCGCCCGGAAAGCGCGCGGCGCTGGGGTGGGCCTGGACGACCTTCCAGAGGTCCTCCTTGGCCAGTTCCTCCAGCTTGCGCCCGGTCCAGTCGCCGTACCTGACCTCGCCGAACCGGTCGTCGGTCCGTAGCTCCATGCCCTCGCGGTCGCCCAGGACCGCCTGCGCGGTCTCCTGGCACCGGTCGAGCGGGCTCGCGACGATCATGTCCAGCGGGACGGGCGCCAGCCGTGCCGCGAGAGCGGCGGCCTGCTCACGGCCGCGTTCGTCCAGGTGGACACCCGGGGTCCAGCCCGCGAGCACCGGCCCGGTCATCTTGGTCAGCCCATGGCGTACCAGCAGGAGAGTTGCCACGCGGTGAACTGTAGCCGGACATCTCCTTCGGATTGCGACGGAAGGTCACGGGTAAGTCATGTGCGGTCCCGCCACTCCCCTCTTCCAGGACAATATGCGTCATGATCATGGATTGCGCCATCTACCGCAAAGGGGTCCGCGATGACGTCGCCGGCGACCTGAGCGACGCCCTGGACGCCGCGCGTGAACAGGGTGACTGCTTCATGTGGATCGGCTTGCACGAGCCGACCGCAGAGGAGTTCGACCAGGTCGCGGACGAGCTGAAACTGCACCCGCTGGCCATCGAGGACGCGGTCCACGCCCATCAGCGCCCCAAGCTCGAACGCTACGGCGACACGCTCTTCGTGGTCGTCAAGACGCTGCGCTACATCGACGACACGTCCGACATCGAAGTCGGCGAGATCATGCTGTTCATCGGCGAGGAATTCGTGATCACGGTTCGGCACGGCGAGGGCAGCCCGCTCAAGGCGGTGCGCGAGCGTCTGGAAGCCGACCCGGCGCTGCTGTGCCTCGGGCCGAGCGCGGTGCTCTACACCGTGCTCGACGAGGTCGTCGACCGGTACGGCACGATCGCCCACGAGGTCGAGACCGACATCATCGAGCTGGAGCGCCGGGTGTTCGCGCCGAAGCGCGTCACCGTCACCGAGGACATCTACGAGCTCAAGCGCGAGGTCCTGGAGTTCCGCGGTGCCGAGGACCCGCTCGTGCCGGTGCTGCAGGAGATCGTGAAGGGCCGCGTCCACGTCTTGCCGGAGACCATGGAGTACTTCCGCGACGTGCTGGACCACCTGCTGCGCGTCGACGAGCAGGTCGACTCACACAACGAGCTGCTGACGAACGTGCTGAACGCCCACCTGGCCCAGGTCGGCATGCAGCAGAACGAGGACATGCGCAAGATCAGTGCTTGGGCGGCCATCCTGGCGATCCCCACGATGTTCGCCGGGATCTACGGGATGAACTTCGACAACATGCCCGAGCTGCATTGGAAATACGGATATTTCCTGCTTATCGGGCTGATCCTCACTCTCTGCTTCGGCCTGTACCGCTGGTTCCGGAAGAGCGGCTGGTTGTAGGGCCGTCTCTTCCGGCGGGAGCCCCTGGGCCGTGAAGCCGGGTCAGGTCGCGGTGATGGCACCGGCGGCGAGCAGGCCGAACAGCACGCCGCCGAGCGCCACCCGGTAGTAGACGAACACGAGCGTGGAGTGGCGCACGAGGAACTTCAGCAGCCACGCGATCGAGGCGTAGCCGACCACGAACGACACGAGCGTGGCCACGGCCGTGCCCGCGACCGGCAGGTTGCCCTCGCCGACCTTGCGCAGCTCGAACAGGCCGGACAGCACGACCGCGGGGATCGAGAGCAGGAACGAGTAGCGCGCCGCCGCCTCGCGCGTGTAGCCGAGGAACAGGCCGCCGGTGATGGTCGAGCCGGACCGCGACGAGCCGGGGATCAGCGCCAGACACTGGAAGCCGCCGATGAGCAGGCCGTCGCGGAGGTTCAGGTCGCCGATCTCGCGCTTCTGCCGTGCCGCCCACTCGGCGACCATCAGCACCAGGCCCATGACGATGAGCGAGGTGGCGTTGATCCACAGGTTGCGCGCCGGGCCCTCGATCGCATGGCTGAAGACCAGGCCGACGATCGAGACCGGGACCGTGCCGAGCCCGACGTACCAGCCCATGCGGGCGTCGAGGTCCCCGCGGAGCTCCTTGTCGAACAGGCTGCGGAACCACGTCGTGGTGATGCGGAGGATGTCGCGCCAGAAGTAGATGAGCACCGCGAGCATCGTGCCGAGCTGGATCACCGCCGTGAACGCCGCGCCGGGGTCCTTCCATGCGAGCAGCCGCGGCACGATCAGAAGGTGGGCGGAGCTTGAGATCGGCAGGAACTCGGTGAGCCCCTGGACGATCCCGAGCACGGTGGCCTGCACGAAGTTCACGAGTGTGGGATCTCCTTCGACCGCCCGCGGACCGGGCGCTTGATCACGTGAAGGGTGACGCTGGAAGCCTAGCGACCAGGACGGGTACGTGCGGACGAACACGGCCTCGCCCGATACGCTCCGCTGACATGGAACAGCGTCACGTCGGCCGGAGCGGTCTGTCCGTCTCGCGTCTCGGCCTCGGCACGATGACGTGGGGCAGTGACACCGACGTCGCCGACGCGGCCTCCCAGCTGACCGCGTTCGTCGAGGCCGGCGGCACTCTCCTCGACACCGCGGACGTCTACTGCGGCGGTGACAGCGAGCGCGTGCTCGGCAGCCTGATCGGCGACCTCGTCGCACGTGAGGACCTGGTCATCGCCACCAAGGCGGTGCTGACGCCCACCGGCGTACGCGACGCGTCGCGCCGCCACCTGCTGCGCGCCCTCGACGCCTCCCTCGAACGCCTCGGCCTCGACCACGTCGACCTGTGGCAGCTGCACGCCTTCGACGCGAACACCCCGTTCGAGGAGACGATGTCGGCCCTGGACGAGGCGGTCGCGTCCGGCCGAGCGCGCTACGTCGGCGTGTCGAACTACGACGCGTGGCAGCTCGCGACGGCCGCGACCTGGCAGCGCGCCTGGCCGGGCCGTTCCCCGATCGTGTCGACGCAGGTGGAGTACTCCCTGCTGCGCCGCGACGTGGAGGACGACGTGCTGCCCGCGGCGGCCGAGCTCGGCGTCGGTGTGCTGCCGTGGTCGCCCCTGGGCCGCGGGGTCCTCACCGGCAAGTACCGCACGGGCATCCCGGCCGACTCCCGCGCAGCCACCCCGCACTACGCCGAGTTCGTCGAGCCCTACCTCGGCGAGCGCGGCGCCCAGATCGTCGAGTCGGTCTCGACGGCCGCCGAGGGCCTCGGTGTATCTCCGCTGGCGGTGGCGCTCAGCTGGGTACGCGACCAGCCCGGCGTGGTCGCCCCCATCGTGGGGGCCCGCACCGCGGCGCAGCTCGCCGTCATCCTGGAGTCCGAGGAGATCACCCTGCCCTCGGAGATCCGCGACGCCTTGGACGACGTGTCCTCGGACTGACCTCGTTCCAGGCGGGAGACACGCGATCTCGCACCCCGAACCACCGCGCGAAGCGCGGAAATCGAACGCGTCAAGCCCTAGGCTGACTAGGGATGACTGAGACACTCTCCACCGGCCTCTCCGACACGTCCGAGCTGTTCACGTCCGCGAACATTCCGGTGCGTCTCGCACCCGAGGCGGTCGCGCGCCTGGGCGAGAACGCCGCCGCCGTCCTGCGCGAGGACCCCTGGCGGCTGCTGGCACTGCCCTCCGTACGCCCTGAGCAGGCGGACTTCTTCGCCCGCGCGCTCATCGGCTCCGAGGCGGGCCCGCACGACCCGCGCCGCGGACCGGCGCTCGCCGTGCACCTGCTGCTCCGCGCCGCCGGTGACGGCCACACCGTGATGCCCGCCAAGGACCTGCTGTCGGCCATGGAGGCGTTCGATCCCGGTGACGCCGTCGAGGCCGTGCGCGCGGCGCTCGGCACGGGCGAGATCACCGCGATCATGGATGACGCGTCGGGGACCGAGTTCCTCGGCCTGGGCCGTCTCACGGCCGCCGAGGAGGCGGTCGCCGAGGGCCTGGCGCGGCTGACCGCGACCGCCGGCCCGATGCCGCCCGCGGACGGCGTGCCGGCCGCGATCCTCGAACATGGCGTCAGTGTGATCACCGGCCCGCCGGGCGCCGTCGAGCAGGGCGTACGCGCGCTGGCGGAGCTGCCGGGCGTCGTCGTGACGGCGGCGACGGACGTCGCGGCGACCGCGGCGGGCGGCACGATGTCGCTGCACCGCCTGCTCGAACCCTCGGCGAACGGCTACACGCGGGGCGAGGACCGGCCGCTGGAGGCCGACCTCGTCGTCGTGACCGAGGCCGGCACTCTCGACCTCGAACGCGCGGCGGCGCTCATCGACGCCTGCATGGACGGCACCCACCTGGTGCTCGCCGGCGACCCGGCGGCGCTGGCGTCCCCCTCCCCCGGACGCGTGCTCGGCGACATCCTCGCCTCCGGCGCGATCCCGGTGACCGAGCTGAGCCCCGAGCCCGGCGGCGCGATCGAGCGCCTGGCCGCGGCGGCGCGCGAGGGCTCCCTGGTGCCGGTGGACCCGGCCGACCGCGAGGTGGTCGTGGTGCCCGCGGGCGAGGCGTGTGAGGCCGCGCACCGCGCCGTGCAGCTCGTCACGGACTCGATCCCGCGTGCGCTCGGCATCCCGGCCGCCGAGGTCGTCGTGGTGACTCCGGCGCAGCGCGGCGAGGCCGGCGCGGTGGCGCTCAACCAGGCCTTGAAAGAACGTCTGAACCCCGGCCCCGGGCCGTACGACGAGGGCGACCGCGTGGTCGCCGTGGCCGACCTGCCCGGCGCGTCCGCCGGGGAGTTCGGCACCGTGTCGGCACGGTCCGACGGTGAGACCGTGAGCGTCGCGTTCCCCTCGGGGACGGCGGAGGTGCCGTCGGCCTCGGTACGGCACGGCTGGGCGGTGACCGTGCACCGCGCCCAGGGCACGCGCTGGCCGGGCGTCGTCGCGGTCATGCCCGGCGAGGCCGCCGGAGCCCTGTCGCGGCCGCTGGTCGTCGGCGCGTTCACCCGCGCGCTGCGCCACCTGTCCGTCGTGCACGCGGCCGGCCCGCAGCTGGCGCAGGCACTGCGTGAACGCGCCGAGACGCCGCGCCGCACCCGGCTCGCCGCGCTGCTCCGCGAGCAGCTGGAGGATGTCTGACCCGTGACCGGATGCGGTCACTGTCGTTGAACATGGTGGTCGGGGGGCCTTCAGGGGAGTGATACGCCCATGAACCATGAGTGGCGACGTCTGGGAGCGGCGTCGGCGACGGTGTCCGCCGGCGCACTCGTGTTCTTCTCCGCGGGCACCACGCCGGCTTCGGCGGAGCCCGCTGGGATCATCAAGGACTGCAAGCTCGGCAGTCTCCTGTGCGGCCTTCTCGGCTCGAGTCCCGGCCAGACGGCCACGCCGCCGCCGTCGCCGGGCGGCGGGCAAACCTCGAAACCGTCCGCACCGTCCCAGCCGAAACCGAAACCCAAGCCGGTGGTGAAGGCGAAGCCTGCCGCCCATCCGCGGCACGCGGGCTCGTCCGGTACGGCCGGGCGGCCCGCCGCACCGCCCGCCGACGTGTCCGTGCCCTTCCCTGCCCCGGACTCGCAGCCGCCGATGCCCTCGCTGCCCGACGTCACCTCGCAGGATCCGGTGGTGATCCCGGAGGCCGCACCCGAGAGGCGGCCGTCATCGGCGACCCTCGTGGCCGCCGGTGACCAGGCCGACGGAACGATCTCGCCGCTGCTGGTCGCGACCGCCTCCGGCCTCATCGGCGCGGTGGCGGCGCTCAACCTGAGCGTCCTCGGCCGGCGCCGGCGCTGAAATGACGAGGCGCCGGGCGCGACACGCCCGGCGCCCTCGCTCAGGTCATCCGACGGCGTGGAACCCGCCGTCGACGTGCACGATCTCGCCGGTCGTGGCCGGGAACCAGTCGGACAGCAGCGCCACGCAGGCCTTCGCGGTGGGCTCGGAGTCGCCGACGTCCCAGCCGAGCGGCGCCTTCTCGGGCCACATCTCGGTGAAGTTCTCGAAGCCCGGGATGCTCTTGGCCGCCATGGTCTTGAGCGGGCCCGCCGCCACCAGGTTGACCCGTACGCCGTCCGGGCCCAGGTACTTGGCCAGGTAGCGGGAGGTGGACTCCAGGCCCGCCTTCGCCACGCCCATCCAGTCGTACACCGGCCACGCGTGGGTGGCGTCGAAGTCGAGCCCGACCACCGAGCCGCCGTTCTTCATCAGCGGCAGGCACGCGGCGGTCAGCGACTTGAGGGAGAACGCCGAGATCTGCACGGCGGTCGCCACATCGTCCCAGGAGGTGTTCATGAAGTTGCCGCCGAGGGCGGTCTGCGGCGCGAATCCGATCGAGTGCACGACGCCGTCGAGGCCGTCGAGGTGCTCGGAGACCTTGCCGGCCAGGCCTTCGAGCTGCTCGTTGCTCGTCACGTCGAGCTCGATCACGGGCGCGGGCTCGGGAAGCCGCTTGGCGATGCGCTCGACCAGCGAGAGGCGGCCGAACCCGGTCAGCACGACGCTGGCGCCCTCCTGCTGGGCCAGCCGCGCGATGTGGAAACCGATCGAGGCGTCGGTGAGAACGCCCGTGACGAGGATCCGTTTGCCTTCGAGAATGCCCATTCAGTGCCCCATTCCAAGACCGCCGTCGACCGGGATGACGGCGCCGGTGATGTAAGCCGCGTCGTCTCCGGCCAGGAACCGCACCACGGCGGCCACCTCGGCGGGCGCAGCGATACGGCCCAGTGGTATCTGTTTCTTGACCTGGTCCTGCCGGGCTTCGCCGAGGACCTGGGTCATCTCGGTGTCGACGAAGCCGGGCGCGACCACGTTGATGGTGATGTTGCGCGAACCGAGCTCACGGGCGAGCGACCGTGCGAGGCCGACCATCCCCGCCTTCGAGGCGGCGTAGTTGGCCTGGCCCGCGGAGCCGAGCAGCCCGACGACCGAGGAGACCAGGATGATGCGGCCCTTGCGCTTGCGCATCATGCCTTTCACGGCACGCTTGGCCACGCGGTAAGAACCGGTCAGGTTGGTGTCGAGCACGGAGGTGAACTCCTCCTCGCTCATCAGCGCGAGCAGGTTGTCGCGGGTGATGCCGGCGTTGGCCACCAGCACCTCGACCGGACCCTGCTCCGCCTCCACCTTGCCGAACGCCGCGTCGACGTCGTCGGCGCTCGTGATGTCACAGCGCACGCCGAACAGGCCCTCGGGCGGCTCGCCGGTGCGGTAGGTCACCGCTACGGCGTCTCCGGTGCCTTTGAGCTCGCGGGCGATCGCCAGCCCGATGCCTCGGTTCCCCCCGGTGACGAGGACAGAGCGACTCATTCAGAAACCCTCCAGTTAGGTCGCTCGCGAGCCTATTGGGCTACCGGTAGGTAGCACGATCGCGAGAGCGCCAAGGGTGACCCGCCGTCGTTTGTAGGACGCGATAGGTTGCGACTGTGCGAGAGATCGATCCAGACTTTGCCGCCCTTCCGACGCGCGCGCTTGCCGATGCCGCGCTGACCAGAGCGCGTGAGCTCGGCGCCGAGCACGTCGACTTCCGGCTAGAACGCATCCGTCACCAGACGCTGATGATGTCCGACGCCCGCCTCGAGACCGCGATCGACGCCGACGACATCGGCTTCGCCGTACGCGTCGTCAAGGACGGCACGTGGGGGTTCGCGGCGGGCATCGACCTGACGACGGACGCCGCCGTGCGCGTGGCCGAGCAGGCGGTCGAGGTCGCCAAGGTCTCGGCCGCCATCAACCGCGAGCGCATCGAGCTCGCCGCCGAGCCGGTGCACGGCGAGCGGACGTGGGTCTCGTCGTATGAGACCGACCCGTTCAGCGTGCCGACCGGCGAGAAGGTCGCGCTGCTGGCCGACTGGAGCGGACGGCTGCTCGGCGACGAGCGCGTCGCCCACGTCGACGCCACGCTGCTGCAGGTGAAGGAGAACAAGTTCTACGCCGACGCGGCAGGGACGGTCACCAGCCAGCAGCGCGTACGCGTGCACCCGGCGCTCAACGCGGTGGGCCTGCGCGGCGAGCTCGTCGACACGATGCGCACGCTCGCGCCGCCGGCCGGCCGCGGGTACGAGTACCTCACCGGCGGCGTGTGGAACTGGGACGACGAGCTGGCCCGCATCCCGGAGTATCTCGCCGAGAAGCTCGCCGCGCCGTCGGTCGAGGCCGGCGTGTACGACCTCGTCATCGACCCGACCAACCTGTGGCTGACGATCCACGAGTCGATCGGGCACGCCACCGAGCTCGACCGGGCGCTGGGCTATGAGGCCGCGTACGCCGGCACGTCGTTCGCGACCACCGACAAGCTCGGCACCCTGCAGTACGGCTCGAAGATCATGAACATCGTGGGCGACCGCACGGCCGAGCACGGCCTGTCCACGGTCGGGTACGACGACGAGGGCGTCGAGACGCAGAGCTGGGACATCGTCCGCGACGGCCGGTTCGTCGGCTACCAGCTCGACCGGCGCATCGCGCACCTGACCGGGCAGGAGCGCTCGAACGGCTGTGCCTTCGCCGACTCGCCGTCCAGCATGCCGATGCAGCGGATGGCCAACGTGTCCCTCCAGCCCGCGGCGGACGGCCCGTCGACGGAGGAGCTGATCGCCGGCGTCGACCGCGGCATCTACATCCTCGGCGACAAGAGCTGGTCGATCGACATGCAGCGCTACAACTTCCAGTTCACCGGCCAGCGCTTCTTCCGCATCGAGAACGGCCGCCTCGCCGGCCAGGTGCGCGACGCCGCCTACCAGGCGACGACCACCGACTTCTGGAACTCCATGGAGGCCGTGGGCGGCCCGCAGACGTACCTGCTCGGCGGGGCGTTCAACTGCGGAAAGGGCCAGCCCGGCCAGGTCGCGCCGGTCAGCCACGGCGCGCCCTCCGCCCTGTTCCGCGGTGTCAACATCCTCAACGCGGTCAAGGAGGCCGGAAAGTGAGCACCCCGCAGGAGACCGTCGAACGGGCGCTGGCGCTGTCCCGTACGAAAGGCTGCGTCGTCATCGCCGGCGAGTCCAGCGGCGCCAACCTGCGCTGGGCGGGCAACACGCTCACGACCAACGGCGTCACGCGCTCCCGCCAGCTCACGGTGATCGCGATCGACCACAAGGCCGAGGGCATCTCCACCGGCGTGGTCTCGCGTGCCGGAGTCACGCCGGACCAGGTCGAGGACCTCGTACGCGCCGCGGAACGCTCGGCGGCCGAAAGCGGCCCGGCCGAGGACGCCGGACCGCTCGTCGACGAGGCCGCGGCGGGCCGCGGCGGCGCGTGGGACGACCCGCCGGCCGAGACGTCGATCGGCGTCTTCGAGGGGTTCGCGCCGGAGCTGGGCGCGGCGTTCGCGGCGGCCGAGGGCGACGAGCGGCGGCTGTACGGCTTCGCGCACCACGAGATGGGCTCGGCGTTCCTCGGCACGTCCGAGGGGCTGCGGCTGCGCTTCGACGAGCCCACCGGCAAGGTCGAGGTGAACGCCAAGACGGCCGACCTGTCCCGCTCGGCGTGGGCCGGCGTCGGCACCACCGACTTCCGCGACGTCGACGTCGCGGAGCTGACGCGCGGGCTCGCCCGCCGCCTGGAGTGGGGCGAGCGGCGGGTCGACCTGCCGGCCGGCCGCTACGAGACGCTCATGCCGCCCAGCGCGGTCTCCGACCTCATGACGTACATGTACTGGTCGGCCGGCGCCCGCGACGCCCACGAGGGCCGTACGGTCTTCAGCCGGTCCGGTGGCGGCACGCGGGTCGGCGACAAACTGTCCGACCTGCCGGTGCGGCTCTACAGCGACCCCGCGGCGCCGGGGCTGGAGTGCGCGCCGTTCGTGGTCGCGCACGCCTCCAGCCGCGAGTCGTCGATCTTCGAGAACGGCCTCGCGCTGAACAGCGTCGACTGGATCTCCGACGGGCGCCTCAACGCGCTCATGCAGACCCGCCAGTCGGCCGAGCTGACCGGTCTGCCGCTCACGCCGGGCGTGGAGAACCTCCTGATGGAGGTGCCGGGCTCCACGGCGACCCTCGACGAGATGGTCGCGAACACCGAGCGCGGGCTGCTGCTCACGTGCCTGTGGTACATCCGCGAGGTCGACTCGCAGTCGCTGCTGCTGACCGGCCTCACCCGCGACGGCGTCTACCTCGTGGAGAACGGCGAGGTCGTCGGCGAGGTCAACAACTTCCGGTTCAACGAGAGCCCGGTCGGCCTGCTGTCACGTGTGTCCGAGGCGGGCGCGACGCAGCGCACGCTGGGGCGCGAGTGGTCGGACTACTTCACCCGCTCGGCGATGCCGCCGCTGCGGATCCCCGACTTCAACATGTCGACGGTGAGCCAGGCCAGCTGAGCACGGGCGCGGCGCCCCTCAAGAGTCCTCCAGGCGGAAGCCGACCTTGAGGCCCACCTGGTAGTGCGCCACCTCGCCGTCGACGATCTGCCCGCGCACCTCGGTCATCTCAAACCAGTCGAGGTGCCGGAGGGTCTGTCCGGCTCGCTTGATGGCGTTCCGCACGGCGGCGTCGATGCTCTCGGGCGACGTGCCGACGATCTCCGTCACGCGGTAGGTGCGTTCGGACATGGTGCCTCCTGCTGTGACGTTGGCCGTGATCCTGGTGAACCTCCTTCCCACCCTCCCCGCCGCCATGCGGCGCGGCCCGATCGGGCAGGCTGGCCCCTGTGTTCTCCAGTCATGCGGACTACCGGCGCCTTGAGGAGGATGCCCGGCGGGCGCTGCCCGCGGACGTCTTCGACTTCTTCGCGGGCGGCGCGGGCGACGAGGCCACCCTCGCGGCCGGAGAGGCCGCCTGGAGCCGTACGGCGCTGCGCCCGCACGTGCTGCGCGACGTCACCGCGGTCGACGTCCGCACACGGGTGCTCGGCCACGAGCTCGCGACGCCGCTGGGCGTGGCTCCGGTGGGCTACCAGCGGCTCGCGCACGCCGGCGGTGAGGCCGCCACGGCGCGCGGGGCGCGGCGGGCCGGCGCGCTGCTGACCCTCTCCTCGCGCTCCTCGCAGCGCATCGAGGACGTGGCCGCCGAGGCCGGTCCGTGGTGGTTCCAGGTGTACGTCCTGCGCGACCGCGGGCTGACCCACGACCTGGTGACCCGCGCGGCGGCGGCCGGGGCCACCGCGCTGGTGCTCACCGGTGACACGCCGTACCTGGGGCACCGGCGGCGCGACCGCGACCCGGATCTGATCCCGGACGAGATCTTCCGTGCGAACATCGGCGACGGCGCGGCGCGTGAGACGGCCGAGCAGGCGCCGGACGTCACCTACGACGACATCGCCTGGCTCCGCGACATCTCCGGGTTGCCGGTTGTGGTCAAAGGAGTGCTCCGCGGCGACGACGCCCTTGACTGCGCCGCCGCGGGCGCGTCCGGGGTCTGGGTGTCGAACCACGGCGGGCGGCAGCTTGACGGCGCGCTGACGACCGCTGAGGCGCTTCCTGAGGTCGCCACCGCCGTGGGCGACCGTGCGGAGGTCTACGTGGACGGCGGCGTCCGTACGGGCGTGGACGTGCTGCGAGCGCTCGCCCTGGGAGCACGTGCGGTGTTCGTGGGCCGTCCGGCGCTCTGGAGCCTCGTCACGGGCGGCGAGGACGGCGTGGCGGCCGGGCTGGCCGGGCTGGCCGCCGACCTGGCGCACGCGATGGGGCTGGCCGGTGTGACCTCAGTGGAGGCCGTGACCGGGGGTCTGTGCCGGCCGTCCGCGGCGAGGCATACCGTGGAGGAGTGAGGGTCCCTTACCGGCGGCGCCGCGGCCCCGCCATCTACACCGTGACCGATGCCCGCAGGCCGATGTCGGAGGACATCGGATACCGAGAGCGCCGATATCTCATCACCATGGGCATCCGCGCGCTGTGTTTCGGGCTCAGCATCCTCTTCGCTGTCAGCCTGTCAGGAGCCTGGCGGTGGCTGTCGTTCGTCGCGTTGATGGGTGCGGTCGTTCTTCCCTACATCGCCGTCATCTTCGCCAACGGTGGCAGAGAGCCCGACAGCTCCGCCCGATTCGCCCCATATGAACCAGACTCAACCCCCAGAAACGAGATTTCTGGGCCTCGCGGCAAAATCGGCTCGTGACAATCTCTTGACTAACTCCGGGGGGGTTCGGTGTACGATTTGTACCGGCGCTCTGGTCCCCCGTCGGGGCGCCCTTGCCGGTGTTCCGGGCCCCCGTCGGAACACCGATGATTGCGACGCCGGGAGGATTGCCCCCGTATCCTCCCGGCGTCGCCATTCTCACGGGGGCTGACCTGCGGTGACGCGGTCGCGGATTCTGACTTGACCCAGAAAATGCCAATGCGGGCCCGGTCGATGACCGGACCCGCATCGTCGTCTGTCAGGCGTCGCGGCGCTTGAGCAGCACTGCCGCGATCACCAGGAGCAACACGGTCCACAGCGCGAACACGCCGTACCCCTGCCACGGGGTGAGCAGGTCGTTCGGCCGCTTGATGACCTGGACGATGAGCTGCCCCGCCTGGGACGGCAGGTACGCGTGGATGTGGTCGCCGGCGCTTCCCGGGATCAGCTGAGTCAGCGGCGAGAGCACCAGGATGAAGCCGATGACCCCGGTGATCGCGGCCGCGGTGTGGCGGATGATGCCACCGATGGCCAGCGAGAACAGACCGAGCATCGCGAAGTACAGGCCCCCGCCGAAGACCGCGCGCAGGACGCCCGGGTCGCCGATCGACACCGGCGCCTTGTCGTGCAGGATCGGCGCGCCGATGAAGAAGGAGCCGAACGACACGATCGTGCCGAGCACGAAGACGAGCGCGCCGAAGACCACGGCCTTGGCGAACAGCATCGGCAGCCGCTTGGGCACCGCCAGCAGGCTGGCGCGGATCATCCCGGTGGAGTACTCCGAGGCGATCACCATGACGCCCAGCACGCAGACGGTGAGCTGGCTGAGGAAGAAGCCCGTGCCCAGGATCGTGCTCGCCGGGTCGGCCTGGAGCGTCGCGCGGTCCGCCGCGCTGGCCTTGTCCCACGACGCCAGCGTGAGGAGGCAGAACAGGACCGTGAACCCGAGGTCGAGCACGACCAGGAGGACCAGCGCCCAGACGGTGGACCGCACCGACCGGATCTTGGTCCACTCCGACAGCATGAGGCTGCCGAACCCGGCCCGTCCGGTCTCGGTCGGAACTCCGGGGTTCGCCGTCGTGGCGGCGGTCATCGGACATCCTCCTGCGGGTTCGGAACGGGAACGCCGGCGCCGTATTCGACGCTCTCTCGCGTCAGCTCCATGAATGCCTCTTCCAGTGAGCCGCGCTTCGGCGTGAGCTCGTGAAGGATGAAACCGCCCGCGGCGGACAGCTCGCCGATGCGCGCGGCCTCGATGTTCCTGACGGTCAGCAGCCCGTCGTCGCCCGGGACGACCTTGCCGCCCTCCGCTCCGACGGCCTCGGCGATGCGCTCCGCGTCGGGGCTGCGCACGACGACGACCTGCTCCGTGCTGCGCTCGATGAACTCCTCGGTGCTGCAGTCGGCGATGAGCCGGCCGCGGCCGATGACGATGAGGTGCTCGGCGGTGACCGCCATCTCGTTCATGAGGTGGCTGGAGACGAAGACCGTGCGGCCCTCGGAGGCCAGCCGCTTCATCAGGGTGCGGATCCAGACGATGCCCTCGGGGTCGAGCCCGTTGACGGGCTCGTCGAGGATCAGCACGGCCGGGTCGGCCAGGAGCGCGCAGGCGATGCCGAGGCGCTGGCCCATGCCCAGGGAGAACCCGCCGGCGCGCTTGCGCGCGACCTCGGTCAGGCCGACCAGCTCGATGACCTCCTCGACGCGCTTCTTGCCCACGCCCTGGGTCTGCGCGAGGCAGAGGAGGTGGTTGAAGGCGCTGCGGCCGGTGTGGATCGCGCGGGCCTCCAGGAGGGCGCCGACCACCTGCAGCGGGCGCGCGAGGTCCTTGTAGTGGCGGCCGTCGATCGTCGCGTCACCGCTGTTCGGCCGGTCCAGACCCAGCAGGAGACGCATCGTGGTGGACTTCCCGGCGCCGTTCGGGCCGAGGAAGCCGGTCACTCTGCCTGGTTCGACGCGGAATGTCAGGTCATTGACGGCGATCTTGTCGCCGTAACGCTTCGTGAGGTTTTTTGCCTCTATCATTCGTGATCCTGAATCGGTCGACAGTGCGTTGGGCCGATCACGCTATCCGGGTAAACGTTGCACCGCCTACCTCCTTTCGGTTGATATACGTGGTCACCTGGCTACGTTTCGCCCCTCATCGGTACACCTCCGGATACCCGGCGCGGCCGTTCGGTGGAGGCTCTACGGTGTTGCGCATGAACGCAGACGCCGGAGTGGCGGTCCCGGGGCCCGTGTCCTACTCACCCGACGGCGGAGCGCTGGTGAGCCTCCACCGCGACGTGTGCGCCGTCCTGGCCGACCCGCGCTACGCCGTACGCCCGGCGGGCGAGGAGGGGCCGTACGGGACCTCCGCGTGGCTGCGGTCCGCCGTGTGCCGCTTCAGCGAAGGCGCCTCCCACGCCCGCCGCCGTGCGGTCGCCGCGGACGGGGTCGCGCACCTCGACCCGGACCTTCTCCAGCGCTCGGCGGCCGAGCTGACCTCCTCGATCCTGGAGGATTCCGGCGGAGCACCGGTCGACGTGGCCTCGGTGGCCTCGCGGGTGCCGGTGACGGTGCTGGCACGCGCGCTCGGCGCCGGCGACCCCGGCGCGGTCGCCGCCGCGGTGCCGGCCGCCTCCGTGGGCTACCTCACCGGCGGTGAGCGCCCGGACGGCACCGACGCCGCGGTGGCGCGCCTGGTGGAGCTGTTCGGCCCAGACGACGGTGAGGTCGTGGCGAACCGCATCGCGCTGCTCCTGCAGGCCTACGACGCGACCGCCGCGCTGATCGCCGCCACCCTGCGCGCGGCGGCGGGCCTGCCGGACCCCGCCGCGTGGCCCGCGGCGGCGCTCGTCGCCGAGACCCTGCGCCACGACCCGCCCGTACGCGCCATGCGCAGGGTGACGGTCGAGGACGTCGAGCTGGCCGGATTCGCGCTTCCGGCCGGCACCGCGGTGACGCTGGACATCGCGGCGGCCAACCGCGACCCGGCGGTCTTCACCGACCCCGGCCGCTTCGACCCGGGGCGCGTGGAACCCGCCCACCTGACGTTCGGCGCCGGCCGCCGCCCGTGCCCGGGCTCCGCACAGGCCCTCCACCTGGCGGCGGGCGTCGTGGAGGCCGTCATCCGGCTCTGCCCGAAGGTGTCCGCCGAGACCGCGTCGACCGGGTGAGACGGCTCGTACGGTGCCCGGAGTCGGCCAGACTGGTGGCGTGACCACCGACGAACCCCTCCAGTGCTCGGCCAAGGGATGCCGGGCCGACGCCCGCTGGGCCCTGCGCTGGAACAACCCGAAGATTCACGACGCCGAGCGGCGGAAGATCTGGCTCGCGTGCGACGAGCACCGCGAGCACCTGAGCGCGTTCCTGTCCCGGCGCGACTTCCTCCGCGACGTCGTACCGGTCGAGGAGAGCGACGCCTGACAGAGGTGAACGCGGACGCCGGCCACGCTCCCCTCAAGCGACCACGTGAGCCCGGCGGTGGCTCCTCCTCCCGGCGCACGACCGCCGAGGGGCGCCCGCGCCGGGCTCTCGGGAGAGCGCCCCTGACCGTGTGTCGCGGGCGTCGTCCGCGGGGATAACCGCGGCGGCAAGGCCGGCACGGGTACCGGGGGGCTCCGCATGGCCGATCGGCCGGCGCGCGCCCGGCGTCCGCGCAGGTTCGCCCTCGTCATCGTGCTGCTCGCGCTGGGCTCGGGGGCGGTCGACGCCTTCAGCTTCGCGGCGCTCGGGGCGGTGTTCGCCAGCGTCATGACGGGCAACCTCGTCCTGCTCGGCCTCGCGGTCGTCCAGGCCGACCCCGGCCCGCTCGTGCGCGCGGCGGCGGCCCTCGCGGCGTACTTCGCCGGCGTGCTCGCCACGGCGGCCTGGCTCCGCCACACCCGCTTCGCCGAGGCGGACCCGTGGCCGGGACGCGTCGTGGCCGTCGTGGCGGTGGTCCCGGCGGCGCAGACCCTGGTGCTCGCGGGCTGGCTGGTCCACCTCGGCCACCCGGGCCCGGCGGCGCGGGTCGTGCTGCTCGTGATGTCGGCGTTCGCGATGGGCGTCCAGAGCGCCGGGGTGAACACGCTCCCGGTCGCGGGCGCGGCCACGACCTACCTCACCGGCACGCTGACCGAGCTCGCCACCGAACTGGCCCAGACCGCCGTGCCGGTGACGACGAGACGGTTCGCCGTCCTGGGCGCGGCCCTGGCGGGCGCGGCGCTGGACGCCGTCCTACTCGCCTGGGCACGTCCGGCGGCGCCCGCGCTCCCCCTCGCCACCGCGCTGGCCGCCCTGGTGATCGTCTCGACCCGCGGCCGCTGACGCCGTCTATGCGCCGGCGAGGTCCTTCGGGAGGCGTTCGAGGAGGGACTTCAGGTCGTCGGCGTGGTCCTCCTCGTCGGCGAGGAGCTCCTCGAAGAGGCGGCGGGTCGTGGGGTCGCCATCGCCGATCCACTGGGCGATCTCGGTGTAGGAGGCGATGGCGATGCGTTCCGCGACCAGATCCTCCTTGATCATGTCGACCAGGCCGGTGCTCGCGTCGTACTGGGTGTGGGAGCGGGCCGACAGCCGCGCCGGGTCGAAGTCCGGGGACCCGCCGAGCTGGACGATGCGGTTGGCGAGGCGGTCGGCGTGCTCCTGCTCGTCCGCGGCGTGCTCGAGGAATTCCGCGGCCACCGGCTCGGCGTGGATGCCGGACGCCGTGTAGTGGTGACGCTTGTAGCGCAGGACGCAGACGATCTCGGTCGCCAGCGCCTCGTTGCACACCTGGATGACCCGCTCCAGATCGGCGCCGTACGCCTCGGTGATCGGTCCCTTGTCGATCTCGGCGCGCGCACGCGCACGAATCGTCTCGATATCGGTAAGAAAGTCGGCCATGTGGTCCCCCGGAGATCGTGTCGGCCTTCCCACGCCCCCTACCACTCCGACCGGCGGTTACACCTTCTTCGTGTCCGGCCGGCCGTCGTCCCAGCTCTCGGCCATCTCGGTGATGCGGGCCGCGGCGTCGTTCAGTGGCGTACCGCTGCCGACGGCGAGGCCCATCAGATAGGCGGTCAGCGGTGCCGCCGGGCGCGCGACGCCGTGGGCGACATCGCGGGCCATGTCGAGAATCAGGTCGCGGTGCACGTCGGCCTTGTCGAGGCCGAGCTCGGCACAGACAGCGTCAATCCAGTCATCGAGCACTGTTCCCCCCGATCATCCGGGACGCCTCGTCGACGTCGTCCGGCGTGTCACAGTCGTACCAGGCGGCGCCCTCCGTACGTACGCGCGCCGGGCCGAGCGGCTCCATCAGGCCCCGCAGCGACGTACCGGAGTAGCCGCCGAGCGCGGCGAGCAGGCCGGCCGTACGCCACACCCCGGCGAGCCACTGCCGCCTGCCATCGTCGTCGACGAGGACGGCGCCGTCGTGCCCCGCGGCGATCCGGCGCAGCTCGTCGACGTGAGCCGCCCTCAGGAACGGCAGGTCGGCGGCCAGGACCGCGGTCCACGGCGCGGTGACCCGCGCCAGCCCGACGCGCAGCGCGGGGACCGGCCCTCCGCCCGGCGGCTCCTCGCGTACGGTGACGGCCCGTGGCAGCTCGGGGCGCTCCGGGCCCACCACCACGAGCCGGCCCGCGCCGGCGACGGCCGCGGCGACCCACGCGACCAGCGGGCGCCCTCCGACGAGGAGTCCCGGCTTGTCGGCGCCGTCCAGCCGCCGCGCTCTGCCGCCCGCGAGGACCACGGCGTCGTACGGCTCACTCGTCGCCATGCACGCTCTTGCCGCTCTCCCTCTCGTACGCGCTGAGGTTCTGCTCCAGCGACTTCATCAGCTCCCAGACCTGGCTGGGCGGGATGCGCACTCTGGCGACGACGCGGGCGGGCACATGGACGTACGTGTCGCCGCTGTCGGGGTCCTCGGTCACCTCCGGAGGGCGTACCTCCGTCGAAAAATCCATTACGAATGAGTCCTGAGCACGCCATACCGAGGCGAAACTGGCGTGCACGCCGACCTCATGGTCCGGGGGGACTGTGATCTCGACACGGTGTTCCTGCGGCTGCTCCGTCACGCCGTCCTTTCTACCCGCCGATCGCCGACATCGGGCGCGCGGGCTGAAGGAAAGTCGGATCATCGATGCCGTGCCCCGGCCGCTTGGCCGCCACGGCCGCGAGCCACCGCTCGGCGAGCACCTCGTCGGACGCGCCGCCGCGCATCGCGTCCCGCAGGTCGGACTCCTCGCGCGCGAACAGGCAGTTGCGGATCTGACCGTCGGCGGTGAGGCGCACACGGTCGCAGGCGCCGCAGAAGGGCCGCGTGACCGAACCGATCACCCCGACCGTCTCCGTGCCGCCGTCGACGTGGAAGGTCTCGGACGGCGCGCTCCCCCGCTCGCCGGCGTCCTCGCCCACCAGTGTGAACTCCGCCGAGAGCCGTTCGAGGATCTCGTCCGCGGTGATCATGTTCTCGCGGGTCCAGCCGTGCTGCGCGTCAAGGGGCATCTGCTCGATGAACCGCAGCTCGTACCCGTTGTCGAGGCAGAACCGCAGCAGCGGCACCGCCTCGTGGTCGTTGACGCCGCGCATCAGGACCGCGTTGACCTTGACCGGGCGCAGCCCGGCGGCGTCGGCGGCGGCGAGCCCGGCGAGGACGTCCTCCAGCCGGTCGCGGTGCGCGAGCCGCTTGAACGTGTCACGATCGATCGTGTCGAGGGAGACGTTGACCCGATCGAGCCCGGCCTCTTCGAGCGGCACCGCCAGCCGCGCCAGGCCGATGCCGTTGGTGGTCAGCGAGATCTCCGGACGAGGCCGCAGCGCGGCCGTACGCTCGACGATGCCGGGCAGGTTACGGCGCAGCAGCGGCTCACCGCCGGTGAAACGGACCTCGGCGATGCCCAGCCGCTCCACGCCGATCGCCACGAGCCGTACGACCTCGTCGTCGGTGAGCAGCTCCGGCTTGGGCAGCCAGTCGAGGCCCTCGGGCGGCATGCAGTAAGAGCAACGCAGATTGCAGCGGTCGGTGAGAGACACGCGCAGGTCGGTCGCCACCCGGCCGAACCCGTCCATCAGCATGAATGCACCCCTCCGTTTCCTCATGGATCGACTTCAGCCTATTCCGTGGACAACCGGGCGTACGAGGCTGGTGTTCCTGGCCCGCAGCGATGATCATGAGGTTCCATGGGACTGCAGTGGGACTTCACCGGAGTACGTGAACGGATCACCGTACGCGAGTGGGCGGCCGACCGGCCGAGCCACATCGTGCTGCTGGCCCACGGCTACGGCGAGCACATCGCACGGTACGACTACGCGGCGGACCTCCTCGTACGCGACGGCGCCGCCGTGTACGGCCCCGACCACATCGGCCACGGCCGCTCCGACGGCGAGCGGGTGCTCATATCCGACTTCGAGGAGGTCGTGACCGACCTGGAAACGGTCGCGAACCGCGCCCGCACGGCCCACCCAGGCCTCCCGGTGGTATTGGTCGGCCACTCGATGGGCGGCATGATCGCCGCCCGCCACGCCCAGCGCCACGGCTCGACCCTGGCCGCCCTGGTCCTGTCCGGCCCCGTCCTGGGCCCATGGAGCCCCATCAAGGCGTTGCTGGCGCTGGACGAGATCCCGGACATCCCGATCGACCCGGCGACGCTCTCCCGCGACCTGACGGTCGGCGAGGCGTACGCCGGAGACGAATTGGTGTGGCACGGCCCGTTCAAGCGCCAGACGGTCGAGGCATTCGACCGTTGCCTGACGACCATCGCCTCGGGCGGCACCCTGGGCTCCCTGCCGACCCTGTGGGTCCACGGCACCGCGGACGAACTGGTGCCGCTGAGCGAGACCCGAACGGGCATCGAACAGATCCGCGGCACGAACCTCACCGAAATCATCTACGAGGACGCCCGCCACGAGGTCTTCAACGAGACCAACCGCGACCAGGTCCTGGGCGACGTCCGCGCCTTCATCGGCCGCCACATCAGAACCTCGGCGTAGCGAGCGCCATCGCTCAGTGCACCGCATATGGCCCTCGCTACCCCAGGTCAGGCAGGGTTTCTAGCCCTTCACGCAGATCAGCTGACGGAGGCGGGCGACCACCTCGACCAGGTCGGACTGGGCTTCGATCACCGACTCGATGTCCTTGTACGCGCCCGGGATCTCGTCGATCACGCCCGAGTCCTTGCGGCATTCGACGCCCTCGGTCTGGGCGATCAGGTCGTCTACCGTGAAGGACTTCTTGGCCTTCGTGCGGCTCATGCGGCGGCCGGCGCCGTGGGAGGCCGAGTTGAAGGCGGTCTCGTTGCCCAGGCCTCGGACGATGTACGTGCCCGTGGCCATCGAGCCCGGGATGATGCCCAGGTCGCCGTCGCCCGCGCGGATGGCGCCCTTGCGGGTGACGAGGACCTCGACGTCGTCGTAGGTCTCCTCCGCCACGTAGTTGTGGTGGCAGGAGATCATGTCGTCCCAGCGGACGCGCTTGCCGGTGAAGAACCTGGTCACGGTGTTCTGGGTCAGGGCCATCATCACGGCGCGGTTGCGGCGTGCGTAGTCCTGGGCCCAGAACAGGTCGCGGCGGTACTCCTCCATCTTCGGCGTGCCCTTGATGAACACGGCCAGGTCGCGGTCGGGCAGGTCCTGGTTGTGCGGCAGGCGCATCGCGGCCTCGATGTGGAACTCGGCCAGTTCCTTGCCGATGTTCCGCGAGCCCGAGTGGAGCACGATCCACACCGCGCCCTCGTCATCCGCGCACACTTCGAGGAAGTGGTTGCCGGAGCCGAGGGAGCCCATCTGCGCCGTGGCACGGCCGCGGCGGGAGCGTGCGACCGGGGCCAGCTCGTCGTAGCCGCTCCAGAACTCGTACCAGCCGCGTTCCTTCAGGCCCGGGACGGCCGACGGGTCGACCGGGTCCTTGTGCGACCCGCGCCCCACCGGTACCGCCTTCTCGATCTTGGCGCGCAGGCGGCTCAGGTCTTCGGGCAGGTCGTCGACGGTGAGGCTGGACTTGACCGCGGTCATCCCGCAGCCGATGTCGACCCCGACGGCGGCCGGGGCGACGGCGTCCCGCATCGCGATGACCGATCCGACGGTGGCGCCCTTCCCGTAGTGCACGTCGGGCATGACCGCCATGCCGTGGACCCAGGGCAGGTTCGCGACGTTGCGCAGCTGGTCGAGCGCCGCCGACTCGACGTCGGCCGGGTCGGTCCACATCCGGATCGGGACGTGGCCTCCCTGAAGGGTCTGGTACGGCATGAGAGGTCTCCCCCGGAGGCTTCTGAATGTGAATTGAACACCCGCTGACCTGCGGGCCCGTGACGCCGAGTCGGCGGCGTCACATGATCAAGCTAGGGCTCGCAATTCGGGCGTGCAACTCGATTTACGGCGTCTCTAAGGCGTCGCCGGAGAGCCACGGATAACGCTCGGTGTCCTTCCCGGCGTAGTCCGGGTCGAGGTAGATGAACACGCGCTGGATCTTCCAGTCGCGGATCTCGAACACGTCGCACCAGCGGCCGGCGGCCCATTCCGGCACGCCCGAACGCCACGGGCCGTCGCGGTGCTCGCCGTGGCTCGTCCCCTCGCACACGACGACGTCGCCGCCGGAGAAGACCCAGTTGAAGTGCGCGTAGTGGTGCTCGATCCGGCTGATCGTGGAGCCCACGTCGCCGAACATCCGGCCGATCTCCTCCTTGCCGTTGGCCAGACCCCATTTCGGGAAGTACGCCTGGGCGTCGTCGGCGAACAGGTCCAGAATGCCGTCGCCGGTGGAGGTGACCCCTCCGTTGTCGAAGGCCTTCAGGTACTCCAGAACGACGGACTTGCGCTGCTCATCGGTCATCGTCTCTTTGGCCAGGGCCATGTCTCGTCTCCGATCGCGATGCGGATGATCACTCGACCATGAGCGTGTCCCGCTACTGGAGGAAGGTCAGGGCGGCCGTGGTGAGGGCCTCGACTCCGGCGGACAGGGTCGGCTCGATCGCCGGGGCGAAGTGCGGCGAGTGGTTACCGGCGGCCTCGTCGTCGGAGGCGCAGCCGAGTCCCCAGAACACCGACGGGACACCGGCCGAAGAGCCGAAGAGCCCGAAGTCCTCACTGCCCATGATCGGTTGCAGGTCGGCGACGCGCGACACGCCGAACCGTTCGGTGAAGGAGGAGGTCAGACGCGCGGTGGCGTCGGGGTCGTTGTACGTGATGGGGAAGGCGCTCAGCACGCGGGTCTCCGGCGGTCTCGGCGCTCCCGAGGCGGCGGCCTCGGCGGTCAGCACACGCTCGACGGCGGCCAGCACACGGGACATGATCTCCGGGGAGCACGCCCGGATGTTGAGCGTCATCGTCGCCTCGTCCGGGATGACGTTCTCCGCGTGGCCGGCGTGCAGGCGTGACACCGTGAGCACGGCGCGCTCGGCGGACGGTATCTCGCGCGAGACGATCGTCTGGAGGCGCATGACGATGGCCGCGGCGAGGACGATCGGGTCGACGGTGGTGTCCGGCTGGGAGCCGTGGCCGCCGCGGCCGAACAGGCGTACCTCCAGGGTCCGGGCGGCCGCGGCCACCTGGCCGGGGTGGTGCAGCAGGGTGCCCGCCGGGTACGGGAAGACGTGCTGGCCGAGCGCGATGTCCGGGGCGCCGAAGCGCTCGTACAGGCCGTCGTCGAGCATCGCACGCGCGCCGGCGGCGATCTCCTCGGCGGGCTGGAACACCGCGAGCACCGTGCCCCGCCAGTGGTCGCGCCGGGCCGCGAGCAGGTCCGCGGCGCCGGACAGGCACGTGACGTGCATGTCGTGGCCGCAGGCGTGCATCACCCCCGCCGTGGTGCTGGCGTACGGCAGGCCCGTCTCCTCCCGTACCTGCAGCGCGTCCATGTCGGCGCGCAGGAGCACGGTCGGCCCGTCGCCGTTGCGCAGCGCGCCCGCCACTCCCGTGCCGCCGATGCCGGTGGCGACCTCGTAGCCGGCCCGGCGCAGCCGCTCGGCGGCGATCCCGGCCGTACGGGTCTCGGCGAACGCCGGCTCGGGGTTGCGGTGGAGGTCGCGGTAGAGCTCGGCGAGGTCGTCGCGGGCCTCCGTGCCGAGGCCTGCCGTCATCGTGTCCATGGGGGATTTCGTCACGTCGCCATCCGTTCAACGTCGAGCGTCCACATTTGGCCGGAAATCAAAGTGAAAAGCACCCTATCGGGTTCCGAAGTGGCCGCCTGATCTGCGCCGAACCATGCCGGCGAGCACGGCACCGGCCTCCCATGAAAGAACAGTGGCCCATGCTAAAAGATCATCGAAATTCAGACCTCCAAAGCCCACGGGTTATATGTGACGATTCGCTGGCCGTACCCCTCCCCGCCAGAGCTCTGAGGAGAGCACATGCGACGACGCGTGACCGGGGCCGTACTGGGCGGATTAGTCTTCGCCCTGATCCCCTTCCTGCCATCGGCGGCCACCGCCGCTCCGGTGGACCACTCGCTCCACCGCTCCTGCGCCACCGCGCGGGCCGGGACGGCGAGCTGTGACGCCCTCGTACGCGGCGACGTCGCCCGGAGCGCCGCGGACGTGCGCGCCGCCAGGACCGCCCCGGCCGGCCTGTCGCCCGGTGAGCTGCAGTCGGCCTACAAGCTGCCGTCGTTCACCGCCGGCAAGGGGCAGACGGTCGCGGTCGTGGACGCCTTCGACGACCCGACGGCAGAGGCCGACCTCAACGTGTACCGCGCCCAGTACGGGCTCGGCTCCTGCACGACCGCGAGCGGCTGCTTCAAGAAGGTCGACCAGAACGGCGGCACGTCCTACCCGGTGACCGACCCGGGCTGGGCCCAGGAAATTTCCCTGGACCTCGACATGGTCTCCGCGGTCTGCCCGGAGTGCAAGATCGTGCTGGTCGAGGCCTCGTCCGCGTCATTCGCCGGCCTCGGCACCGCCGAGAACACCGCGGCGTCGCTCGCCAACGTGATCAGCAACAGCTACGGCGGCAGCGGGTCCGACACGTCCTTCGGCATGTACTTCAACCACCCGGGCAGGGCCATCACCGCCAGCGCGGGCGACTCCGGCGCCGCGGAGTACCCGGGGACGTCCCACTACGTGACCTCGGTCGGTGCCACCTCGCTGCACGTCGCGAACAACGCACGCGGCTGGACCGAGACCGGGTGGAGCACCGGCGGCTGCGCGGCCGGCGTGCCGCTGGCCGGCCAGGCCGGCGCGAACACCCAGTGCACCAAGCGCGCCTACGCCGACGTCGCCGCGGTCGGCGACCCCGCGACCGGTGTCGCGGTCTACGACAGCACACCGGCCGGCGGGTCGAGCGGCTGGCTCGTCTTCGGCGGCACCAGCGCCGCCGCCCCGATCATCGCCGGCGTGTACGGCCTGGCCGGGAACGCCACGAGCATCGACAACAACTACCCCTACACCCACGCGAGCGCGCTGTTCGACATCCTCACGGGCCCCGGCGGGGTCTGCACCCCGGCGAAGTGGTGCACGGCCGGGCCCGGCTGGGACGGCCCGACCGGCGTCGGCACGCCGAACGGCACCGGAGGCTTCTGACCGGACCGCGGGCCCGACGCCCCCGAGCGGCGGCGGGCCCGCGGAGCCTCACTGCACCAAGAAGCCGCCGTCGACGACCATCTGGGCGCACGCGACGTACGAATTGTCAGGCTCGCGCCGGCGGCGTCATTTCCCGATGACCGTTCGGCGGGCGTCGTCGGCGCGCGCGGTGAGGCCGCTGCGGTCGAGGAGTTCGAGCAGCGGGATGGCGACGCGGCGGCTGGTGTCCAGCGCCCGGCGCGCCTCGCTGACGGTGAACGGCTGCGGCAGCCCCGCGAGTACCCGTGCCGCCTCGCCGTCGGCGCCGGGCAGCAGCACGACACCGTCGGCGAGCTTCAGCAGGGCGCCGGCGCGTACGGCGGCGCCGAGCGCGCGGCCGGTGAGACCCAGCTCGGCGAGTCGCTGGGCCTCCGGCGCGCGGAACGGGTGTTCCTCCAGGTCGGACTGGAGGCGCCGCACCGCGCGGCCGACGGTGGCCGGCAGGGCCGAGCCCGCGGAGGCGTGCACACGGCCGCCGTCGAGGCGCAGCGGCGCGACGGTCAGGGCCTCGACCAGGCGGCGGTCGGGCAGGCCGAGCCGCGACCGAGCCGCCTCCACGGGCAGCCCGGGATCGAGCGGGTCGGCGGCGGCGTGCCGGTCCACCTCCTCGCGCAGGCGTACGCGCAGGGAGGCCCAGTGCTCGGGGTCGGCGAGCCAGTCGCCGTCGACCGGGTCCGTATCGGGTGCGACGCCCATCGCCACGAGGTCGGGCCGCCGGATGAGGCCGTACCGGCGGATCAGGGCGTCGGCGTCCGGGGTGCCGGCGGCCAGTTCGCGTGCGCGGGCCGCCGCGGCCCCCCGGCGGCGCAGCGCCGGCGGGCGCACGTCGAGCACCTCGGCACCGGCGATGCGGCGGGCGCCGGGGTCGCGCAGCAGCGCGCGGTCGCCGATGTGCAGCGGCAGTATGTGGGTGAGGGTGAGCCGCGCGATGTCACCGCCGAGGTGGCGCAGCCGCACGGGGACGGCGGCGGACCCGATGTGCAACACCGGCTCACGTGCGAATCCGGACTCCCCCATGCCGTCGACGCGCACGTCCACGACGTCGGTACGGGTCCAGCCGCCGCCGGTGAGGGCCATGCCGCGGGAGACGTCGTCGCGTTCGACGCCGCGCAGGTTGACCGCGACGCGGCTGACCGCGGCCACCATGCCGGTGGTCTCCTTGAGCGCCTGCAGGCCGCGGATGCGCACCGGGCGGCCGTCGAGCATCAGCTCGTCGCCGGAGCGTACGGTGCCGGCGGGGAGGGTTCCGGTGACGACGGTGCCGCTGCCCTTGACGGTGAAGGCGCGGTCGACCCAGATCCGCACCGGCGCCTCGGCGCGTGGGGCGGGCAGGCGTGCCGCCAGCCGCGCCAGGGCGGCCCGCAGCTCGGGGAGCCCCTGTCCGGTGACGCCGCTGACCGCGACCGCCTCGACGTCGCCGAGCGTCGTACGGGCGATCTCCTCGCGGGACCGCGCGAGCGCGTCGGCGGGGTCGGCGCGGTCCGAGCGCGTGACGACGAGCAGGCCGTGGCGTACGCCGAGCGCGTCGACGGCGGCGAGGTGCTCGGCGGACTGCGGCATCCAGCCCTCGTCGGCCGCCACGACGATCATCACGGCGGGCACGGGGCCGACGCCGGCCAGCATGTTGGTGACGAACCGCTCGTGGCCGGGGACGTCGACGAAGGCGAGGACCTCCCCCGACGGAAGCGGGGTCCAGGCGAACCCGAGGTCGATCGTCATGCCGCGCCGCCGCTCCTCGGCCCAGCGGTCCGGCTCCATTCCGGTGAGGGCGCGTACCAGCGTCGACTTGCCGTGGTCGACGTGGCCGGCGGTCGCGATGACGTGCACTAAGAGCCCTCCGGGAGCACGCTGTCGACGCGCCGGGCGAATTCCGTGAGGTCGAGGTCGGCGGGCATTCCGCGCAGATCCAGGAGCAGCCGGCCGGCCTCGACGCGGCCGACGATCCCGGCGCGGCGCAGCGGCTCCGCGTACGCCTCGGGCAGGCTGACGGCGGCGCTCGGCAGCCGGACACCGGGTGCTCCGCCGCCACCGACCCGCGCGACCGACTCGACGGCGAGGGCGTCGCGGCGGGTGAGCTCCTTGGCGAGGATCTCGGCCCGCTCTCGCAGGCCGCGTACGTCCTCGCGCAACGCGAGTACGGCGGGCGGCTCCGGGCCGCGCACGGACGCCTCCAGGGCGGCGAGTGTGATCTTGCCGACGCGCAGCGCGCGGGCGAGCGGGTGGCGGCGCAGCCGCTCGATCAGGTCGGCGCGGCCGAGGAGCAGCCCGGCCTGGGGGCCGCCGAGGAGCTTGTCGCAGCTGGCCGTCACCAGGTCGGCCCCGTCGGCGAGGGTGGTGGCGGCGTCGGGCTCGTCCGGCAGCACCGGCTCGGGCGCGAGCAGACCGGAGCCGATGTCGGCGACGACCGGGACGCCGATGCCGCGCAGCTCCCGCACGGACGCCTGCGCGGTGAAGCCTTCGATGCGGAAGTTCGACGGGTGCACCTTGAGCACGAAGCCCGTCTCGGGCCCGATCGCCTCCGCGTAGTCGGCGGCGGTGGTGCGGTTGGTGGTGCCGACCTCCCTGAGCCGGGCTCCGGTGGAGACGAGCAGGTCGGGCAGGCGGAACCTGTCGCCGATCTCCACCATCTCGCCGCGGCTGATCACGATCTCCCTGCCCTGCGCGAGGACCGTGGCGGCCAGAACGAGGGCGGCGGCGTTGTTGTTCACGACGTGCGCCGCCTCGGCCGCCGGGCACGCCTCGACCAGGGCCGCGAGAGCGCCGCGGCCCCGGCGGCCCCGCCGCCCGGTGGCCAGGTCGAACTCCACGTCCGTGCAGCCCGCCGCGTCGGCCATGGCGTCGCGGGCGGCGCCCGACAGCGGGGCGCGGCCGAGGTTGGTGTGCAGGAGCACGCCGGTCGCGTTGATCACCGGCCGCAGGCTCGCCGCACCGGCGGGCAGGGACGCCACGGCCGCGTCCGCGACCTCGGCGGCGGTGAGCTCCCCGGCACGCACGCGCTCCTGCGCGGCCACGACGGCCCCCTTGACGATCGCGCGTCCCAGTCGGCCCTCCGCCTCGGCCAGGCGCGGGTCGGCGAGCACGGCGTCGGTACGCGGCACGCGGCGGCGGGAGTCCATGCCCGAAATCTATGACCGCGCACCCGCGTTCCGCTACGCGAGGTCACCTTCGACGCGTCGGGAAATAACGTCACAATGTGGACAGCCGACAGATATTGCCAACGAGGCCCGCCGCTCCGACCATCAACCCATGCCACAGATCCTCCGCAAGCGATCTCTCCGCCACGCCGCGGTCATGGTGACCGCCATCGCCACCACGCTCATCGGCACGGCCGGCGTCGCCAGTGCCGCGACCGGCACCGTCAACACCGCCGGCGCCGCCCTCACCGTCCGCGCCGCTCCAGGAACGGGCTACGACGGCTGGGCGTCGGTGGCCGACGGCGCCACGGTCACCATCCTCTGCCAGGCCACCGGAAGCTCCGTCACCGGCACGTACGGGACGAGCACCATCTGGGACATGATCTCCGACGGTGGCTTCATCTCCGACGCCTACGTCTACACCGGCTCGGACGGCACGGTCGCCCCGACCTGCCCGCGCGCGAGCGCCCCGCCGCGCGCCAACCCCCGCGGCGCCGACGCCGCCATCTCGTACGAGTTCGCGCGGCTCGGCAGCACCGCCGAGGAGGGCTGGTGCATGCGCTTCCAGGCGCAGGCGTACGGCTGGAGCTCCTCCGGTTTCGCCACCGCCGAGGTGGGTGGCGACTGGATGGTCGACCACGGCTACATGCACACCACCGGCATCCCGCCGCGCGGTGCGCTGGTCTGGTACCACAACTCGGCCGGAACCGGTCACATCGTGGTGAGCCTCGGTGAGGGCAAGGTCGTCGGCAGTTCGGTGCCGAACAAGATCGGCACGGACGATTACCTGTACCGCACCGGATACCGCGGCTGGTCGGTCGCGTACTTCCCGAACGGAGTCTGACCTCAGGACACCGGCGGACGATCATCGGGAGACTTCACCCCCAGAGAAGCCTTCGATGGTCGACACCGCGCCGGCCGCGTCAGAACGTACTCCGGGCTGACGCGGCCGGCGCTCGCCGTCTCCGTACGAGGTCAGCCGCCGGCGGGATCCGGGGGGACGTACCGGGCGTTGCGGTCGACGGCCCGGTAGACGTCGCCGCCGATCGGCTGCCGGAGCTCCTCGGCGAGGTGACCGAGGAGGCCGGCGGCGCGGGCGAGGAGCGCGAACCCACGCAGCAGCTCGACCGGGAGTCCCAGGTCGGCGAGGGCCGCGCCGCACACGCCCGCGCCGTTGAGGGGAAGGGCACGGCCGAGGACCTGCGGCGCGACCCGGCCGATCGCCTCGAACAGCGTCAGGTGCGGGCCGAAGAGCCCCTCCTCGCGCGCGATCCGCATGATGACCGGGGTGCGTGGGTCCTCCTGCTTGTGTACCGGGTGGCCGAGCCCGGGGACGAGTTCGCCGGCCGCCCGGCGGCGTTCGACGGCGTCGCGGGCGAGCGCGTCCCACAGGTCCGGCGTGCCGGGAAGGTCGCCCTCGCGTCCGGCCAGGATGTCGGCGAGGAAGCGGCCGGTGTCCTCGGTCACGCCGAGGAACCGTGAGCCGCCGCCGAGCAGGCCCGCGGCCAGCGCCCCCTGCACCGACTCCGGCGCGGACAGGAAGGTCAGGCGCGCGGCGATCGCGGTGGGGGTGAACCCGTGATCGGCGAGCGCGACGAGCACAGCTTCGAAGAGCCGCACTTCGCCGGTGTTCGGGCGGCGCAGGGTGACGAGCCAGAACGCCAGCTCGCCGAACCCGACCTCGCCCAGCATCTCGCCGGCGAGGTCACGGCCGAGCAGGCGGATACTGGCCGCGTCGGAAGTACCGAGCGACGTGGGGTAGTCGGCCATGCCGGGGTCTCTCCTCGGGCTGGGCGTGTCCGGTGAGTGTGGGTGGGGCGCGGCAGGCTGAGGATCCACCGGACACTCCTTAGCGGGGCCCGGACAGCCACGCGCGGATCTGCGCGCCGTGCTCGTCCAGCCCTGGCGGCGGGAGCATGTGACGGGGAGAGGCCGTGCTGAACCGGATCGGGTTGCGGATCGTCGGGATGCCGCCGACACGTACGACCGGGTCGAGGCCGAGCTCGGTGGCCAGGGCGACGCCGTCGTCGACGGGGTTGATCGGGCCGCAGGGCACGCCGACGGCGCTGAGCCGGCGGAACCACTCATCGGCCGGCCGCTCCCTGAGCCGGTCGACCAGCAGCGGCCGCAGTTCCTCACGGTTACGGGTGCGGTCCCCGGCGCGTAGGAAGCGTTCGTCGTCGGCGAGCTCCGGCAGGCCGAGTTCGGCGCAGAGCCGGCGGAACTGCCCGTCGTTGGCGGCGATGACGATGAGGTCCTTGTCCGCGGTGGGCAGCGGCTCGTACGGGAACACGCTGGGGTGGGAGTTGCCCATCCTCGCCGGGACCACGCCACCGGCGACGTACGCGGATGCCTGGTTGACCAGCGCGGACAGCGCGGACGACAGGAGGTTCACCTCGATGTGCTGGCCCTCGCCGGTACGGTGGCGGTGTTCGAGCGCGGCGAGGATTCCGATGATGGCGTGCATGCCCGTCATGACGTCGAACACCGAGATGCCGGCGCGGTACGGCGGGCCGTCGGCGTCGCCGGTCAGCGTCATCAGCCCGGACGCGGCCTGGACGAGCAGGTCGTAGCCGGGCAGGGAGGCGCCGCCCTCGGTGCCGAACCCGCTGATGGACGCGTAGATCAGGCCGGGGTTGTCGCCGCTGACGGTCTCATGGTCGAGCCCGAACCGCCGCAGGCCGCCTGGCTTGAAGTTCTCGATCATGATGTCGGCGCGCGCCGCGAGCTCGCGGGCCAGGGCGAGGTCGCCGGGGTCCTTCAGGTCGAGGCTGATCGACCGTTTGTTGCGGTTGACCGCCAGGTAGTACGTTGACGCGCCGTCGCGGTCCGGTGGCGTCCACGTACGCGTGTCGTCGCCGCCCGGCGCCTCGACCTTGATCACTTCGGCGCCGAGGTCGGCGAGCAGCATGGTGGCGTACGGGCCGGCGAGGATCCGGGAGAAGTCGGCGACGAGCAGGCCGTCGAGCGGCGCAGGGACGTCCCCGCTCTTCATCGCACCCCCGCTCGCCGACGGTCCGCATAGCGGACAAATGTCCGTTCAATGCTGAACGACGGCAGGGCGGCTGTCAATCGGTCAGCGCGTGAGCGGCATGGTCTCGATCGGCCGGGCGTTCCAGGCCGCGAAGTCGGCGCTGATGGCCCCGGCGGCCCGCAGCAGGAGCGGCAGGTGGTGGTCGACGAGGACGTCGACCGAGGTCTCCGCGGCGTGGGCGTTGATGTTCACGGAGGCCACGACCTGCCCGTCACCGTCGCGGATCGGCGCCGCGACCGACCGGATGCCGAGGGCGAGCTGTTCGTCGGTGATCGCCCAGCCCTCGGCGCGCACCTCGCGCAGGGCCGCGTCGAGTTCGCCACGGGACGGTGCCCAGCGCGGCGTGATCCCCGAACGGCTCGGTTCGCTCAGCGTCCGATCGAGTTCGGCCGCCGGGAGGGCCGCGAGGAGCACCTTGCCGAGAGACGTCGCCGAGGCCGGGAACCGCGTGCCGATCGTGACGGCCAGCGTGACCAGCTTGGGCACGGCCACCCTCGCGACATAGACGATGTCGGAGCCGTCGAGCCGTGCCACCGAGCACGACTCGCCGGTCTCCTCGACGAGCCGGCGCAGGTGCGGCCTGGCCAGGTCCCACAGGTCGCCGGCGCCGACGCAGGCCATGCCGAGGTCGAGGACCCGCGGCGTCAGCGCGAAGCCGGACTCCTCCGCGCGCACGTAGCCGAGCTGCTCGAGCGTGATCAGGATGCGGCGCGCGGTCGGCCTGGCCAGCCCGGTCGCGGTGGCGACCTCGGTCAGGGTCATCGTGGGACGACCGGGCCGGAAGCACCGAAGGACGTCGAGTCCGCGGGCGAGTGCCTCGATGAACTCCGGGTTGCCGTCTCGGCGCATGGGCACGACCTCTCGGTACGGAGCGGGCGGGAGAGGACGCCGCGCCGCCGTCAACCCGCAGGCTAACCTGTCGATGCCGTACGCGGCGGTGGTCGCGCCCCTTGACAGCCGGTCCGGTGAGCCGCATCGTGGCGTCAACGTGTCCGCTGTCCGGACAATAGTCCGTCAACGCGTCGGCGTGGCATCCGGCCGCCTCCGACGACGGATGACACACGCCTCCAGGGACGATCAGCCATGGCCTTCGTCAACGAGAACAACATCACCGAGCTGGCGGCGAAGCGGTGGGCGACCGCGGATTCGCCGCGCCTCGCCGAGATCATGACGGCCCTGGTCCGTCACGTGCACGAGTTCGCCCGCGAGGTGGAGCTGACCGAGGACGAGTGGGCGGCCGCGATGGAGTGGCTCACCGCGACCGGGCGGATCAGCGACGACAAGCGCCAGGAGTTCATCCTGGCCTCCGACGTCCTCGGCCTGAGCATGCTCGTCGTCCAGTTGAACAACCGGTTCTCCCCGGCCGCCACACCCGCGACCGTCCTCGGGCCGTTCCACATCGACGGCTCCCCGACCGCGACGTACGGGCACGACATGGCCGCGGGCATCCCCGGTCGGCCGCTGTTCGTCACCGGCCGGGTCGCCGACACCGCGGGCGAGCCGGTCCCGGGCGCGGTCCTCGACGTCTGGCAGGCCGACGGCGACGGCGCGTACGAGTCCCAGCTCCCGCAGGTCGACGAGGCGCGGCTGCGCGCCAGGTACCGGGCGCGCGAGGACGGCACGTACTGCGTCCGCACCATCGCGCCGTTCGGCTACTCGATCCCGATGGACGGTCCCGTCGGCGACCTGATCGGCCGGACCGCGATCAGCCACTTCCGGCCCGCCCACGTCCACTTCCTCATCGAGGAACCCGGCCACGAGCGGCTGATCACCCACCTGTTCGAGGCGGGCGGGAAGTACCTGGACGGCGACGTCGTCTTCGGCGTCAAGGACCGTCTGGTCGTCCCGTTCACCGAGCACGAGCCGGGCCCGGCCCCCGACGGCGGGCGGATCGACGAGCCGTACCTGCACGCCGAGTACGACTTCGTCCTCCAGCCCACCTGACGCGGTCAGAGCCGCGCGCTCGTCCTGCCGCGGTGAAATTCGGTGGTCGACGCGCGCACGGGCCTGCGATGCTCACGATCGCGGGGATCGCGGAGGATCTGCGGTCCGGCCGGTGCTCGGCGACCGCGTTGGTGGACGAACTGGTGACGGGCCTGGCCCCGCTGGCCGCCACGATCGGCGCGGTGGCCGCCGTCGACTCCGAGCGGAGCATGGCCGAGGCCGAGGCCGCGGACCGGCGCCTGCGCGACGGGAACGCCCGGCCGCTGGAAGGGATCCCGTTCACCGTCAAGGACTGGATCGACGTGGCGGGCTGGCCGGTACTGGGAGCCACCGGCGGCCATCCGGGTACCCCCGGCCGACGGCCCGCCCACGACGCGACCGCGGTCGCCCGGCTGCGCGCCGCGGGCGCCATCGTCATCGCCATCACCTCGGCCATGGCCGACAACCCCGTGCACGGACCGACGCGCAACCCACGCGATCCCGCGCGGGCACCCGGCGGGTCGTCCTCAGGCGCCGGCGCGCTCGTCGCGGCCGGGTCCGCGCCGCTGGCCCTGGGCAGCGACTCGGGCGGCAGCATACGGCTGCCCGCCGCATGGTGCGGGGTCGCCGGGCTCAAGCCGACGTACGGGCGGGTGCCGCTGTCCGGGCACTTCCCCCGGTGTGGCGCGCTGGAGGACGGCCGGACGGTGATCGGGCCGCTGGCGTCGACGGTCGAGGATCTCGCCATCGCCCTGAAGGTCATCGCCGGTCCCGACGGGCTGGACGCCGGCGCGGTCCCGGTACCGCTGGCGGATCCGGACACGGTCGACATGCGAGAGCTGCGCGCCGGGATCATCACCGGCACAGAGACGCACGAGCCGACCATGCGCGCCATGGACGCTCTGGCCCGGGCGGGCGCCACGCTCGTGGACGAGCCCCTCCCCGACGTGTGCGACGAGGCCCTCGAACTGAGTCGCCGTCACTGGGGCCGGGCGGACCTGACCGGCGCGCAGCACGCGCGGTTGCTGTGGGACTGGGACCGGTTCCGGCGGCGCCTGCTGGTCGCCACCGCCGGGATCGACGTCCTGGTCACCCCCGCCACCCCGGGGCCCGCTCCGCTCTGGCGCGAGTCCGCCGAAGAGGACTACCGCTGGACGCTGCCGTGGAGCCTCACCGGCGCGCCGGTCGTCGTCGTTCCGGCCGGTACCCACGATGGCCTGCCCGTCGCCGTCCAGGTCGTCGCCCGGCCGTGGAACGACCACGTCGCGCTCGCGGCCGCCGCAAGCATCGAGGAGCGCCGATAGACACCGAACTCCTCACCCTGGTGGTAACCCTGCCCGGTGTCCGTCGGCCGGCCGAGGACGTCGATGACCGCGACGCGTATGGCGACTCCTGTCCGCGAGACGGACGAACGTCCGTGACCGGAGTCCGCAGACTGACACCGGGGACGTCACCCCCTTGACAGTACGGCCGCGACGAAAGCATCGTTACGCCAGCGCCGCTCTACGGACACATGTCCGGAAACGGCCCGGAGGGAGCGCATTGTCATGAGCGCATCGAGCGACGTGCGAGTCATCGAACCTGGCCGGCCGGTGGTGTTCCGCGGCGGAACGGTCCTGACCATGGACGATCGCGACACGGTCCTGCGCGACGCCGACGTCCTGGTCACCGGCGAGCACGTCACGGCCGTCGGCACCACCCTCGAGGTGCCGGAGGGCACCGCCGAGATCGACGCGCGCGGCGGCATCGTCATGCCCGGAATGATCGACACCCATCGCCACATGTGGCAGACGGCCATGCGCGGCTACGGCGCGGACTGGACCCTCACCCAGTACTTCGTCTGGTACTACCTCGAATGGGGCAAGATCTTCCGCCCGGAGGACGTCTACGCCGGCAACCTGCTGTCCGCGATCGAGGCGATCGACGCGGGCGTCACCACGACGGTGGACTGGTCGCACGGCCTGCGGACGCCCCAGCACGCCGACGCCGCGGCCGACGCGCTGGAGGAGGTCCCCGGCCGGTTCGTGCTGGCGTACGGCAACATCCAGCAAGGGCCGTGGGAGTGGGCCACGGCACCGGAGTTCCGGGAGTTCGCCGAGCGGAGGGGCGGCAGGCTCGGCCTCCAGCTGGCCTTCGACGTCACCGGCGACCCGGCGTTCCCCGAACGCGCGGCCTTCGAGGTGGCCCGCGACCTCGACGTCCCCGTCACCACCCACGCCGGCGTGTGGGGCGCCACCGGCGACGCCGGCATCCGGCTCATGCACGACAACGGCTTCATGACCGACCGGACGATCTACGTGCACGCCGCCTCGCTGTCGGCGGACTCCTACCAGCGCATCGCCGCGACGGGCGGCTCCGTGTCGCTGTCGACCGAGAGCGAGCAGAGCGCCGGGCAGGGCTACCCGCCGACCTGGGCGCTGCGCTCACACGACATCCCGGTCTCGCTGTCGATGGATACGAGCGTGTGGTTCAGCGGCGACCTTTTCACGGCGATGCGCACGACGCTCGGCGCGGACCGGTCCCGCGAGCACCTGGAGGCGCACATCCACGGAGACACCGTCACCCACTGCCACCTGCGCGCCGATCAGGTGGTCCGCTGGGCCACGCGCGGCGGCGCGCGGGCGCTCGGGCGGGGCGACCTCGGCAGCCTGGAGCCCGGCCGGCGGGCCGACGTCGTCCTCATCAAGAACGACGACTCTCCGGTGATGTTCCCAATGCTCAACCCGTACGGCCACGTGGCACTGCAGGCGCAGCGCGGGGACGTGCACACCGTGCTGGTGAACGGCCGGGTCGTCAAGCACGCCCACCGCCTCATCGGCGTGGACCTCCCCGCCGCGCGCCGGGCCGTCGACGCGACCACCGGGTACCTCATCGGCCGGCTCGGCGAGGACGCGTGGACGAACGGCATGCACCCCGACGTACCGGCCACCGAGGTCCTCGACAACCCCTACACCTACACCGACTACCGCAGCGCCTCGACGCACGGCCACTGACCGCCGGTGCGGCCCCGATCAGGAGCCCAGCGCGGTGGCCGCGACGTTGTTCGCACTATTGAGCGCGGAACGCAATGAAGCCCGCCTCTTCGCCGATCGTGCGATCGGCGAAGAGGCGGGCTTCACGCGGTGGCGCGGTTACGGGCGCGGGACCTCCCGCTGGGTCCAGCGCAGGGTCTTCTCGTCAATGATGTCGATCTTCTTGCCGACGATGGAGGCGTCGTCCTCGAAGGAGCACCGCTTGCCGGACTTCGTGTGCCTGCACTCGATCTTGTTGCCGTGGGCCACCATGAAGTCGTCGCCGGAGTGCGTGCCGGCCTGCACGGTCACCTTCACCCGTTTCGCGTTCTTGGTGCGCTCCGTCTGAACGGATTGGACCGTGGGCGGCAGGAACCTCTTCCAGTCGTAGGTGGCGGCGGCCACCATCTCCCGTAGCGCCGCCTCCTCCGGGTTGACGGTCTGGTAGTCCCGGTCGAGGTCGACCACGTCCTTGTCGGCGTAGCTCAGCTTGCACTTGGCGTCTTCGGGCCGCTTGAGGTCGGGCAGCTTGTAGGTGGAGGAGGCGTCCTTGCCCTGGATGCCGACCCCCAGCCCGCCGACCTCCAGCATGTCGAGGTCGCCGGCCTCGCTCGCGGGCGGAGGACGCAGGAGTGACATGCAGCCCTTGTCCGACGGATACACCCATGATCCGGTGACGGCCAGCCAGTTCCGCTTGTTGCGGTTGGCGCAGGTCCATTCCCAGAGCCGGTTGATGTAGGCGGTCGCCGACGCGGCCGCGGGGCCCCGGATGGCCATCATCATGTCGGTGACGGGCTTGGGGGTCTGGACGTAGTTGTCGGTGTAGGTGTTGACACCGCCGGTGATGACGGTCTGCCCGTCGACGACGATCAGCTTGGAGTGGTTCCAGGAGGGTGTGTAGCCGCCGGCCGGCACACCGGGCGTTCCTGAATAGGACGTGGTCATCGTCGCCACGTTGAACTCGATGTTGCGGGCCGGGTCGCCGATCAGCTTTTTCGTGGCGTTGATCCAGTCGTCGCCGTTGACGGTCGCGGGCAGGACCGGCGCGCCCAGCAACATCCTGAAGGTGATCTTGTGCTTCTTGGACGCCTTCTTCAGCCCGTCCGCGATGGCGTCGCGGAAGGCGCCGTCAGGGAAGGTGCGGCACGGTGAGGGAAGGTGAACGCCGTCACCACCACCGCGAGCATGGTCATTCTCATGTCCGCCAGTCAAGCCAGCCGGAACGCCCGCGTACCGTCGGCCACACCTCGGCAAGGGTAAAACCCCGATCGAGAAAGCGCAGGTCATCCGGCGGCGGAACCCGGCGTCGCCATCCCACCGGGGACTCCCACTGCCGCAGCCCGTACGCGCGGACTCACTGGTTAATAAAGCACTCTGGTCAACTGATTACGGTAATCGAGCATCGCTATTGACTCAAAGCTGCGGGCCGTGCCACCATCCCCTGCATGCGAGAGGTTGACTTTGCGGCCGAGGTGATGCCGGCACTGCAGACGCCGGCTGATCGTGCCTACCACTACATCTCGGGGATGATCGACCTCAAGCAGGTCCGGCATGGTGAGCTACTACCAAAGGCAGATGATCTTGCTAAGCGCATCGGCGTTAATCGCAACGCGGTACTCGAGGCCCTGAGTCTTCTGCAGAAGCACGGCTTGGTGCACGTCGGTGTAGGCCGCGCGGGCGTCAGGGTCGCGGAGCAGGTCGGCGTCAACCGAGAGGCCCGCATCGCCTGGGTCGCGGAGCACCGGGAAATCATCCACCAGATGACAACGTTCCGGTCCATTCTCGAGCCCGGCATCATGCGGCTCGTGGCCGAACGAGGGCTCAGCGATGAGCTTCACGCGGCGGCACAGAGGCAGAACGAGCTTTACCGGGACGCGAGAACCGGCCAGGAGCGCCAGGCCGCGGACGCCGAGTTCCATCGGTTGCTGGTCTCCAGCCTTGAGTCCAGGATCATCGAACGGCACTCGTTGCTGGTACGACGCTGGGTGGCGCCCGCGTTCGACCTGATTCCGTGGCCACCGGGGCGGGTCGTCGACAGCCATACCGAGCATGAGTCCTTGCTCCGCGCAATCGAGGCGGGAGCACCTGAGGCAGCCGAGCGTGAGTGCCGAACGCACATCACCGCTTCGGCCGACCTCATCCACAGCCTGCTGGACACGATGGACGCCCCGTCATCACACGAGGGCTGACCTCTCGCAGCCGGCGCTTCTTCGAACAGCGATGATCCGCGCGGTTCTCGACCAACGGCCGGACCGCGACAACAGCCGGCCGAGTCATCGGCGGTAGCTGTCATCAATCACATCTCGCTGCCCTGGGCATCCAGGGATCCCTCCTTCTGAACAACCACGACCTCAGGGAGTTGTCGTGCGTAGATTCGCCGTATCCATAACCCTTTTCGGGGCGCTACTCCTGGCAGCGTGCAACGGCTCGTCCGGCAGCACCGATGGAGGGCGAGCGAATGCCTCCAACAAGACGTTCACGATGGCACTTGCGTCCGACCCTGGCGTGTTCGACCCCTACCACAGCCAGTTGATCTTCGGATACGCCAAGCTGGCGTACGACTCGCTGGTCAACATACAGCCGGACGGGAAGGTCGTATCAGGGCTGGCGGAGAAGTGGTCGGCGGACGCGCGGTCGGCGACGTTCGACCTGCGCCCGGGCATCACATGCTCGGACGGTACGCCCCTGACCGCCACCCAGGTCGCCGCGGCCATCGGCTACGTCAGCGACCCGAAGAACAAGTCGCCCCAATACGGAGTCAACGTTCCAACAGTGCCGCTGCGGGCCACCGGAGACGACGCCTCCCGGACCGTCAAGGTCGCGATGACGAAGGAACCGTTCGGCTTCCTGCTCAACACCGTCGGCCAACTGCCGATCATGTGCTCAAAGGGATTGCGGACTCCGAGCCTGCTCAAAAAGGCCTCCGATGGAACCGGTCCCTTTGTGCTCACCGACATCGCTCCGGGCCAGCGCTACACCTTCACGGTGCGCAAAGGGTACGACTGGGGCCCGGCCGGCGCGAGTACGACCGCACCGGGGACACCGGCCAAAGTCGTGCTCCGAGTCGTCTCGAACGAGAGTACGGCGGCCAACCTCCTGCTCTCCGGGGAACTGAACCTCGCCGTGATCGGCGGAGAGGACCGGCAACGACTCGACGCCCGCGGCCTTCGCCGGATCGAACGCTCCGCGCCCATGGCCTGGCTGTGGTTCAACCACCTTGGAAATCGCCCGACGGCGGACACGCGAATTCGGCAGTCGCTCGTGAGCGCGCTGGACCTCGACGAGATCGTCAAGGTCTCCACCGGAGGCGTCGGACATCGCGCGACAGGCCTGGTCCTGGATCCGGCCCCCTGTCCGGGAGATACCGTCACGGCCCACATGCCCAAGTACGACGTCGCTTTGGCGAACGGTCAGTTGAACGCCGACGGCTGGGTGAAGGGATCCGACGGCATCCGGACAAAGGGCGGCAAGCGCTTCACGCTCGATCTTCACTACGTCCCATCACTGTCTCCGACGCTGAAACCCACTGCCGAGCTGATCGCCGAGAAGTGGGGGACCATCGGAATCAAGGTGAAACTGACCGCGGAAACCTTCGCCACGATGAACCAGTCGCTCTTCTCGACGAGCAACTATGACGTCTACCTCGGCGGGTTCGGCTTCAACCTGCCGACGCAGTCCGTGCCTTACCTGTCCGGGCCGATTCCACCTAAGGGCACGAATGTGGCCGGGGTCGTCAACAAGGAATACAACACTCTCGCCACGAAGGCCGCGGCCATGACACCTCCCGAAGCCTGCGAATACTGGAACGACGCCGAGGTCGCCTTGTGGCGGAACCTCGACATCGTGCCGATTTCCACGAGGCCGCAGCTCTACTACCTGACCAAGGCCACGGCACAGGGAATGCCCTACAACACTCCAATACCAACGAGTATCCGAATGCTTGGTTGACTTCGAGCCTCAGGGAGAATGCGGGATGGAGACGTTCGGAGCGTTCGACTACGGTCTGTCGGCAAAAGATGAGGAGCGTGCGCGGCGCATCCATGAGGACAGCACGATCGTCGACATGATCTGGTGGGGGCCGGTCGGTTATCGATCCTTCACGGAATCGATGAACGCCTCGCTGCGTGCCGATTATGAAAAGGATCAGGACTACGATGCTCTACTCACTCGCTCTCGTGGGCTGCTGGGACGACTCGCGGCCGCCGGAGAGCTCCCGGAGTACCGCTCCGTCTGGGACGCCAGCGGCGTCACCGCCGGGCACCATCAGGTGTCGGTCGGAGATCCGCGCCAACTCCTGGAGAACGTCTGCTATCTCGACCATCTGCTCGGCCGTCTCCCGTGGCTCCACAAGGCGCTTCGTGAGGAGGACTTCCGGCGGGCCAAACGCAACGGCGAGCACGCGCTCTACCTCCAGTGCCAGCCCCTACCTCCGATCAGTCGTGACCTGAGCCTCATCGATCTGGCGTTCGAGGCCGGCCTTCGGACTCTTCAACTGACCTACAACGTTCAGGACGCGATCGGAACCGGTTGCACCGAGAAGTCCGCCGGCGGCGTCAGCGAACTGGGCGCCAAGCTGATCGCCAAGCTGAACGATCTGGGCATCATCGTCGACACGGCTCACTGCAACGAACAGACCGTTCTCGATGCCTGCGAGCTGTCAGAGCGGCCCGTGATCGCGTCACATACCGCTGCCGCCGGATACTACGCCCACGATCGCGGCATCTCGGATCAATGCGCCGAGGCGATCGCCGCGACGGGCGGGCTGATCGGAATCGCCACCCTCCCGGCCTTTCTCGGCAAAGGCACGCCGAGCGTGGAGACGATGCTCGATCATATCGACCACTTCACGAGAACCGTCGGTCCTCAGCACCTGGCCATCGGCACCGATTGGCCACTCGCCCTTCCGAAGTGGGTCCTCGCGATCGCGGACGAACTCGAGCCGAGAAACGGTTTCCGTGACGAACACGGAATCGTCTCGACCCAGAACCTCGTCGGGTTCGACGACTATCGCGACTTCCCGAACATCACGCGTGGCCTTGTCGCGCGTGGCTACCGTGACGAAGAAGTACGGGGAATTCTCGGGGAGAACTTCCTTCGTGTCTTCGGCTCCGTGTGCGGCTAGGGGGGACGATGTCGAGTTTCGAGCATCCCGATGCCGAAGTGATCGTGGTCGGTGGTGGTGCGATGGGATCGGCCACCACGTGGCAACTGGCCCGGCGGGGCCATGAGGTGATGCAGCTCGAACAGTTCGAGCGCGGCCACGTACGCGGAAGCTCTCATGGCAGGTCAAGGGTCTTCCGGCTCGCCTCCCTCGACCCGCTGTACGCCGGACTCGCGCGAGGGGCCCTGAGCGAGTGGCGAGTACTGGAAGCCGAGACCGGCGCGTCACTGCTCACGATCACCGGCGGGGTCGATCACGGGCATCCCTCCTACCTCGACGCCATGGCGAACGCGCTGCACCGGACGGGTATCGCCTTCGACGAACTGACACCCGCACAGGCGGAACGGAGGTGGCCCGGGCTGAGGTTCGACGAACGCGTGATCTACCAGCCCGACGCCGGCCGCATCGATGCGGACCGAACCATTGAGGCCTTGCAGGACGCATCGTCCGCTCGTGGCGCGATCATCCGGCACAAGACGCCGGTGCGACGGCTCGAGGTGAGCGATCGCGGGGTGACGGTACGGCTCGATGGTGAGACTCTGCGTGCGCCGAAAGTCGTGGTCACGGCCGGAGCCTGGGCATCGGAGCTGCTGGACGGCGTGGTGAAACTACCGCGGCTTACGGTGACCCAGCAGCAGCCCGCCCATTTTCGACCGCGGTCCGAAAGCGACCGGTGGCCGAGCTTCCAGCACTATGGCAAACGGCCTCGCGACTTCACCGGCTACGGCCTGTCGACACCCGGCGAAGGCGTCAAGGTGTGGGTCTCCGGCACCGGTGTGCCCACTGACCCGGACAAGCGCGACTTCAGACCAAGTGAGGCCGGCCTGGCCCGGTTGCTCGAGTACACCAAGAGATGGATCCCCGGTGTCGATCCCGATACCGCCGAGCCGATCAGCTGCCTCTACACCTCCACGGCCAACAACGACTTCGTCTTCGACCGGGTGGGACCCGTCGTCGTCGGCGCGGGGTGCTCCGGGCACGCGTTCAAGTTCACCCCCATCATCGGGCGGATCAGCGCCGACCTGGTGGAGGGCCGGCCGATCGGGATCTCGCGGTTCGGCCTGACCGGCCGTCGCGCCGTGGAGCGCACGTCGACCAAGGAGATGGAGACCGATGCGTGAGGGACCGGTGCAGGCGACGGTGGCAGGAAGCAGCAACGCGGCGATCGGGCTACCGGCCGCATGGGAGATCCTCTCCGCCGGCGGAAGCGCACTCGACGCCGTCGAAGCCGCGGCCAGGATCGTCGAGGACGACGAGGCCGACCACGGAGTCGGGTACGCCGGCCTGCCGAACCTCCTCGGCGAGGTCGAGCTCGACGCCTCGATCATGGACGGTGCACGGAGGCGAGTCGGCGCGGTCGGCGCGTTGAGGGGATTCCGCCACCCCGTGTCGGTCGCGCGCTCGGTCATGGAGCGGCTGCCGCACACGTTCCTCGTAGGCGAGGGGGCCGCCCGGTTCGCCGCGGAGATCGGCATGGAGCCGGAGGATCTCCTCACCGACGAGGTGAAAAGGATCTGGCGGCAGGGCCTCGAGGGCGAGCTGCCAAGGAGTTCGGCGTTCCGTGAAACGCTGACCCGGCTGATGTCACCGGTAGCCGATCCGGGGCATGCCCTCGGCACCGTCAACTTTCTCGCCAGGGATACCGACGGCCATCTGGCCTGCGCCGTCAGCACGAGCGGCTGGCCCTGGAAATACCCCGGACGCATCGGTGACTCACCGGTGATCGGCGCCGGCACGTACGCCGACGATCGCTACGGAGCCGTGGGCTGTACGGGAATGGGCGAGCTGTCCATGCGGGCGGGCCTGGCTCGTGATCTCATCGCCCGCCTGGCCGCGGGCGCCGACCTGACGACCGCCGGACGCCGCGCTCTCGCCGATCTCGCCCCCATGGCGGCGGAGTTCCCCGACTCCGCGGTCGTGAACGTCGTCGCACTCGGCTCGAACGGACAAGCCGCGGGGTTCAGCTCCCACCCTGGCGGGTTCTATGTGGTCATGCGTGACGGCGATACCGAACCCCGCCGCTGCCCGAACGTCCACGTCGAATGGCCTGGCGTCAATCCCCAGACCACCTTCATGTCGAATCTGGTCGAGGCACTTCCAGCGGATCCGCCGGAGCAGCACACTTAGGAGTGGGGACGCGGCACTCGAGGCGGGGAGGCCGGCTTGGTCGGCCTCCCTCCTGGATCGTCCCGAGGCCCTGCAGCGACTCTCGACGATCCTGGGGCCGCGCCAGGCCGTTGGACTGGTCCCGATGACCACCATGGACGAACACACTTCTGTGACCTTCTCAAAGGCCGTCGTGCACGGAGCGCGCCACCCGCCGCATATTGATCACTCTCTCCAGACCACTTGACGAAACACGGCGAGGGATCGCCATAGTTGGTACTCCCCCGTCTGGCGGAGGTATCCATGGGTCCGTACGCGGCCGAGCACGAACGCAGTCTCGGTGATCCGGCACGGTTCTGGGCGGAGGCCGCCCGCGACATCCGGTGGCGCACTCCACCGGAACGCGTCCTGGACGACGGCGCCGCGCCCTTCTACCGGTGGTTCACCGGCGGTGAGCTGAACACCTGCGAGAACGCCCTGGACCGGCACGTCGACCAGGGCCGGGCGGACCAGGCGGCGCTGATCTACGACAGCCCGGTCACCGGCACGAAGCGGACCTTCACCTACCGCGAGCTGCGCGACGAGACCGCGCGGTTCGCCGGGGTGCTGCGCGGCCTCGGCGTGGACCGCGGTGACCGCGTCGTGATCTACATGCCGATGATCCCGCAGGCGATCGTGGCGATGCTGGCCTGCGCCCGCATCGGCGCCGTGCACTCGGTGGTCTTCGGCGGCTTCGCCCCGCGCGAGCTCGCGATGCGGATCGACGACGCGCGGCCCAAGGTCGTCGTCAGCACGTCGTGCGGCATCGAGGGCAGCCGGGTCGTGGAGTACAAACCGCTCCTGGACGAGGCGCTGCGCCAGTCGTCCCACCAGGTCCGCAACTGCGTGATCGTCGCGCGCCCGCAGGCGGAGGCGGCCCTGACGCGCCCCCGCGATCTCGACTGGGACGAGGCCATGACGGACGCCCGGCCGGCCGACTGCGTGCCGGTGGCCGCCACCGACCCGCTGTACATCCTCTACACCTCCGGCACGACCGGGCGCCCGAAAGGCGTCGTACGCGACAACGGCGGGCACGCGGTCGCGCTGCGCTGGTCGATGCCGAACGTCTACGGCGTCGGCCCCGGCGACGTGTGGTGGGCAGCGTCCGACGTCGGCTGGGTCGTCGGCCACTCCTACATCGTGTACGCGCCGCTCCTGACCGGCTGCACGACGGTCCTCTACGAAGGGAAGCCGGTCGGCACGCCGGACGCCGGGGCGTTCTGGCGGGTCGCCGCCGAGCACCGCGTGAACGCGATCTTCACCGCGCCGACCGCGATCCGGGCGATCAAGAAGGAGGACCCGGACGGCCTGCTGCTCAAGGGGTACGACCTGCCCGCACTGCGCACGCTGTTCCTCGCCGGAGAGCGCCTGGACCCCGACACGTACCACTGGGCCGCTGGCGTCTTGGACCGGCCGGTGATCGACCACTGGTGGCAGACCGAGACCGGCTGGCCGATCGCGGCGAACCTGCGCGGCCTGGAGCCGATGCCCATCAAGCCGGGCTCCCCCACGGTCGCCGTGCCAGGCTACGACGTGCGCGTCCTCCAGCCGGACGGCTCGGAGACACCGCCCGGAGGCGAGGGCGACATCGTGATCAGGCTGCCGCTGCCGCCCGGCACGCTGCCGACGCTCTGGCAGGACGACGAGCGGTTCGTCGAGTCCTACCTCTCACGCCACCCCGGCCACTACCTCACCGGCGACGGAGGCTCGATCGACGAGGACGGCTACCTCTGGGTCATGGGCCGCACCGACGACGTGATCAACGTCGCGGGACACCGCCTGTCCACCGGGTCGATGGAGGAGGTCCTCTGCGCCCACCCGGCGGTCGCCGAGGCCGCCGTCGTCGGCGTGCGCGACTCACTGAAGGGTCAGGTACCGCGCGGATTCGTGGTGCTGAAGAACGGCGCGGAGATCACAGAGTCGCGGCTGCGCGGCGAGCTCATCGGGGCCGTACGCGAGCACGTCGGACCGGTGGCATCCTTCAAGGAGGTCGCGGTCGTACCGGCCCTGCCGAAGACACGGTCGGGAAAGATCCTGCGCGGCACGATGCGCGGAATCGCGGACGGCGACGAGGTGGTGGTTCCCTCGACGATCGAGGATCCCGCCGTGCTCGACCGTCTCCGGCCGATCCTGCGACCGGAAATCCGCTAGCCGGCTATCTCTTCGCCCACAGGCCGGTGACGAGCAGGACACCGATCACGGCGAGCCCGATCTGGAAGATCAGCTCCCAGAAGTTGAAACCGTGCGTCTTCAGATGGAGGAGATGCGCCAGCCACGTGCCGATGAAGGCCGCCACGATACCGACGAGGATCGTCAGCCAGATCGGAATATGCTGGCGTCCCGGAACCAGGAGCCGGCCCAGTGCGCCGATGATGCCGCCGAAAATGATCGCGGTGATGATGCCACCGATGGTCATACCGACTCCTCGCCGTCACGTGCCTGAGGGCCACCGGAATTCATGGCCAACCGGGGACCTACCCCCGCTCACCTGCGACGACACTGGCCGACCGCACCAAATCTTCTGTACGGCGCCACTTGGCCGAATACGACCGACACGCGCCCTATACCGGCACAATCTTCGCGAAGTAAGCATTGCACCGTTGAAAATGATAGGAGGTCCACCCCTCTCACATATCTGCCAGAGAAGCGGACCCGCCCAACATAGAGCTATCAGTGTTCAAGCACTATTTAGTACACACCATCCGAGCAACATCGGATGCAATCACATGAATCGAGGCAATCTCAACACAGTTCGCGTTCGCCATACTACGAGAGCTCTTTTTCCAGTCAATACCGGGACGCACTTCTTCCACCCTATCCACCTCCTCTCGCGTTAAATCCACACATCCCGGGCAATCTTAGCGATCTTTTCTACGGATTCCGCAGGCCCGAGCGCCTCTGCACTGAGTCGTTCGAAACTGAGCCTATGCCGGTAGGTTTCGGTCTCTTCTTCCAAATATGAGCATCCGTTGAGATGCTCGATATATGCGACATCGTGGAACTTGATTCCGCTTGCTGGCGGAAACTGCAGGAGCGTGAAGGATCCCGAAGCGATCGGATGGGGTCCATCAAGTGGGAGGACCTGAAGCTTCAGATTGGGAAGCTCGGCCACCTCTTGCAAACGATACAACTGCTCGCGCATGAGGCGAGCATCACCATAGCGCCTGAGCAATAGCGACTCGTCCAAAATGATCGAAAGCTGCAGTGGAGTCTCACGGGTCAAGACCGACTGGCGCGCGATCCGCGCCTCCACGCGTGCGTCGACGCGGCTCGGGGGGATGACCTCGATCGAGTGGGACCACCGCTCGACCGCCAGGGCGTACGCCTCGGTCTGCAGCAGTCCGGGGATCACCTGGGTCTCCCACTGCCAGATCGCCTCGGCCTCGATCTCCAGGCCGATATAGGAGGCGTACTGCTCAGGAAGCGCGTCAGAGAAGGCCTCCCACCATCCTTTACGGACGGCGTCACGGGCCAGCTGGAGCAGTTGGTCGCGCTGCGCGCCGTCGATCTCGTACAGGTCGAGCAGCCGCTTGACGTCGGTGAAGCGGGGCGCCTGCCGGGCATTTTCGAGGCGGCTGACCTTCGAGGCGGACCATCCCGCCTGGTCGGCGACCTCGTCGCCGGTGAGCCCGGCCGCCTCGCGCAGGCGACGCAACTCCGCTGCCAGCCGACGGTTACGAACGGTGGCACTTCCGGGCCGGGGCACCGTGATCCTCTCCCACCGGGCCGAAGGTGACCCCGCAGCCGAGCTCTAATCCTGGCGCAACTTTTATTGAGGTAGGTCGCAACGGCGTCAAGAAACGTTCGCCACACCTTTTACTGAAACTTTCGCTGTAAGCGACCTTAGCGGAGGATCGATCACAGAACCAGGCGCAATCCTGTACCACGTCTCGTAACTGGATAGCGATCGTCATGCGACTGGCGTCGACAATCATACGCCCCTTTCGGACCGCCGGAACTCATGGGACATCACGGGCATAGCGCACCAGCGAGGCATGGGCGGACAGGAAGCGACGGTCCGAGGGAACCGGCCACCGGATCCTCGCGTCGACACCTTCTGAACCGGATTTCACGCATCAGGAGGGGTTCATGGTCTCGAGGCGCGCGTTCCTTGTCGGCGGCGCCGGGCTCGGCGGCCTCGCGGTGGCCGGCGGCGCTCTCCTGGTCGAGGAGGACGTGCTCCCGGGAAAGGTCCGCTTCGACCATGCCATCGGCCGCTGCCGTACGCTCCCGGCACCGCCGGCGGCGACGGGGACGGTCCTTACGCAGACGTTCCAGTCGCGCCGCCGGAACACCGACGTGGCGGCCTCGGTGGTGTTGCCCGGCGGCCTGACGTCGGTGCGCGGCCTGCGCGTCGTGGTCGCGTTGCACGGCAACGGCGGCGACGGCCCGCGCACCGCGCGGGGCCTCAAACTGGACCGCTACCTCACGGACGCGGTACGGAACGTCCCGCCGTTCGCGCTGGTCGCCGTGGACGGCGGCCCGAACACGTACTGGCACCGGCGGGCCGACGGCGACGACCCGATCGGCATGATCACCGATGAGCTGCTGCCGCTTCTCGGCCGCCAGGGCGCACGGGTCGACCGGTTCGGGGTCATCGGCTGGTCGATGGGCGGCTACGGCGCGCTGGTCCTGGCCGAGGCAGTCGGCGCGCCGCGCATGGCGGGCGTCGTCGCCTCCTCGCCCGCGCTGTTCGCCTCGTACGCCGACGCACGGAGAACCAACCACCAGGCCTTCGACGACGCGGCCGACTTCGCACGCAACGACGTGCTCGCCGGGCTCGGCCGGCTCGACGGCGTGCCCGCTCGGGTCGACTGCGGCACCAGTGATCCGTTCGCGCCGATGGCGCGGCGGCTGCGCGCACGCCTGCGGCCCGCCGGGGCGATGGGCCGCGGGTGTCATGACGGCGCCTTCTGGCTACGGCGGCTGCCGGCACAGCTCGGCTTCCTGGGCGGTCATCTCGCCCGTTGATGGCGCTTCCTGACCAGGGGTGACTTCACTCCGTTACCTGGGCAAATAAGGAAGATAAGGGGGCACGACGAGAGCGGGGGGATCATGAACTTTCAGAACGCCGAGGGTCCGCACAAGGTAGTACTGGGCACCTACAGCACCCACACGGCCGCCCAGCACGCGGTGGACGTCATGGCCGGCCACAAGTTCCCGGTGGAGCACGTGACGATCGTGGGGACGGGCCTGAAGCTGGAGGAGCGCGTACTCGGACGCTGGACCATGGGCAAGGCGCTCGCCACCGGCGCGAGCACAGGCGCATGGATCGGCCTGCTGATCGGCCTGGCCTTCTGGATCGTCAGCCCGTGGACGGCCGGAGCACTGATCACACCGATCGTGCTGGGCATCATCTTCGGCGCGATCTTCTCGGCGGCGGCCTACTTCGTGCAGCGGCGCGCGTTCGTGTCGTCCCCGACCGTGGCGGCCGACCGGTACGACATCCTGGTGGACTCCGAGTACGCCGACGAGGGCAGACGCCTCCTCACCGCCGCACTCACCACGACAGAGGACGGGACGCACCACTAGGGCGTGTCGACGGATCACGTTCGCAGCGAGCGACGGACAGCGGACCCGCCAGGCACGGCCCTAGGGCAGGCACTGCACGCTGAGGCCGAGGGAGCGCCACTTCTCGGCGGCCTCCATGCTGGTGACGATGGGCCAGCCGCGGTCGGCGGCGGCCCGTGCGACGTGGGCGTCGACGACGTCGCTGATGCCCGCCTGGCGTGCGGCGTCGCCGATGATGAGAGCGGTGCGCTCGTCGAGGGCGAGGACGACGACGGAGGCGTTCTCGACGGCCCAGGCGAGCTCCTGAAGCTCCCTGTCGTCGGCCGCCGTGGCGGCCTGCGCGAGTGCCGCCGCGGGCGCGACGAGGCTGTATCCGCGCGCGGCGACGAAGCCGACGAGCGCGCGCATGTGCTGGCTACGTCCCGTGGCCAGGTCGACCAGGGCGGGGACGTCGAGGACTCGGCCGGAGAGGTTCACGAATCCCGCCGGGCGTTCCCGTCCCCACTTTCGAAGATCCGGCGCGCCCAGTCGGTCGCATCGTCGTCGAACGGCCCCCAGCGATCTTCGACGGCGGCCACGTGCCGATCTCGCTCGGCCCGGTCGCGTACGGCCTGGGAGACATAGGCGGACACGCTGGGCGCCGCACCCGACGCGACCGCGGCCCGCGCGCTCTCCAGCACCTCCGCGGGCACCGTCACGGTGATCTTCTCGGTGGCCATGGCCACATGGTATGGCACCAGGGGCCGGAATGTATGGCATCGCCGGTGAGAAAGTGTTCTCTCACCTTCCGCGCCGGCCGATGGCGCGTTCCTCACGCCGCCACAGCTCCCGTATCCGGTCCCGCAGTTCGGGCTCGCGCGCCGCCCGTGTGACGAACTCCCGCGGGCTCCGCGTCCCGGCCGTACGTGCCAGCTCGGGCAGGTCGGCGAACAGAGCGGTGATCAGCTCCCCCTGGTCGGTCAGCGTGTACGGCACACCACGGGCGTCGCCGAGATACCCGTGTCTCCCGACATAGACCTCGCAGTCGTCGAGGCGGCCGGCTCCGGTGACCGAGACCGTGGCGGGGGCCGGCACCGCGGACCGGTCGTAGTTGGGCTCGGTCGCGTCAACGACGGCCGCCTGCTCGTCGTCGAGCCACAGCACCATGAGCCGCGACGTCGCGCCGTCGGCGAGGACGGGAGCCGCGGGGACCGAGCCGGACCGGCTCACGTGCGCGGACACGCCGGCGACGAGACCGCCGACCGTCGCCCACGTCATCGGCACGGTCGTGTCGGCACGGCCCGACAGCTTCCAGTGGAGCCGGCCCGGCGACGCGTTGGACCCGACGGCCAGCATGGGCCGCCGGTGCTCCATCGCGGGCCGTCTCCTGCGCGAAAGTGCGCCGTCGAGGGACTCGTCTCCGGCGATGTTCCAGCGGCCTGGCGGCGCGGTCGCGTCCTCCACGAGCCCGAGGAAGTACTCCCCGTCGAGGAGCCCGGACTCCCCCGGCGGCCGTCCGGGATAGGTCAGCGGATCACCGTCCGGGTCGCGCGCCAGCCCGAGCGCCGCGAGACTCCGTGATCCCAGGTCCATTCCCGTCCTCCCGCGCCCGTCGCCACCTGACGCGCGATGATGCCATCGCCGCACGCGACGTGGCCGGCGCGGCTGTCAGGCGTCGAGGTCGATGAGGAGCGCGGTGGCGTCGTCGTGGGGCTTGCGGTACGCACCGGGCCGGCTCCGCTCCGCCTCACGTACGAGGTCGATCGCGTGGGACGGGCCGACGGTGCGCAGGACGCCGAGGACACCGGGCCAGTCGTGGCCGAAGTACTCGATCAGACGAGTCAGCCCGTCGGTGAGCATCGCGACCGCGGCGACCTCGTCCTCGTCGAAGGTCGCGGTGACGGCCTCGTACGCCGCCGCCGTACTCGTGCTCGCCACCCAGAACCCGCCGGGACGGTTCCGCTGGGACCGGACGAGGCCGAGCGTGTACGGGGGGCCGCCGGGCAGGTGGAGGAGCCGGTCGTCCTCGACGACCGCGACCGATCCGTCCCGGCGGAGGACCGCGACCGGTGAGTCGGCCAGCACGAGGCACTCGAACCGGCCGCCGGTGCGTCGCACCAGGGCGACGGTCGACGACGGGCTGTCCGGGTTCGCCAGGTCGCAGGTGCCGGCGTGCTCGGCGCACACCTGTTTGATCGAGGCGGCGAGGACGTCCCCAAGCGAACCGGGCCCGCCGGCCGCCAGGCCGGCGGCGAGCGCCGCCCCGAACCGATGGACCAGCCAGGCGACGTCGTGGACGCAGCCGCTGTCGACGCCGGCGGGCGCGGTCGCGCCGTCGAGGACGACGGCCCAGTCGGGCCCGGCCACGACGTAGTCCTCGTTGACCACGCCGGGAGCCGTCCGCGTCGCGTAGGTGATCCGCATCGGCCGCCCCGTTCCACTCATGACCCCGCATGGTGCCACGGACGGCCGGCCGCGGCTCAGGTGGAGCCGGTGCGCCGCCTCCGCATGGCTCTGATCATCACGACGGCGGAGAGGGCTACGCAGAGAGCGACCACCACGATGGACAGGTCGGTCAGGTTCGTCCCCGCCTTGACCGCCTTCGCGGACCCGGATTCGGGGAACCGTATGGTCGCCTCGGCGCTGCCTCTTGTCAGCCCGCTCACGAGGCGGATGCGCGCGTGCCACGGACCGCTAGGCAGGCGCTCGTTCAACCGCACGGTCACGGGCCCAGAGTCGCCGGGCCCGAGGGTCGTGCCGAGCTGGACCGGGAACGGACCGGCATTGAGGCTTCCGGGCCCGTCCGTCAGTCTCAGGTCGCCGCTCAGGTCGAGGGCGCGACCGCCGGTGTTGTGCACCTGGGCGAGGACGACCGGCCGGCCGTCGGGCGCACGCTGGGCGGTCAAGGAGTCGATGGTGAAGGCGGACGCCGGCGGATTTCCGGGCCCGACGGACAGGTAGACGCGCACGCCGACGCGGTTCACCTCGGCGATGCCTCCCCCAGCCGGGGCGGACTTGGCCGCCTGGGCCCAGATCACGGCGTAGCGCTCTCCGGGAGCGGCGTCCGCCGGCACGGCGATGGTGGTCCTGACCATGGCGGTGCCGCGAGGAGCCAGCGTCACCTCATGGCGGTCGGGGGTGACCCATGTGGACAGCTCGTTCGGACTGCGTCCCGGGGCGAACTGGAAGCTCTGGTGGCGGATCGAGCCGCCGGCAGCGTACAGCGACAGGTGCTGAAGCGAGCTCGTCGTGTTGGACACCTCGACCCGCCGGTGGATGACGGCCCCCGGAGGGAGGTGGTCGATGATGTAACGCCAGGCGCGCGAGTCGGCCCGCTCGCTGACCGGCGCGTCGACCAGCCGCATCCCGATGTGGTTCCTGGGAGGCTTGACCCCGGCCGACGCCGACCCTCCGGCCGTGCCGACGACCGGGACGAGAGTCCCGGCCGCCAATACGGCCAGCAAGAGGCTGGGAAAGCGCACGTCGTTCGTCGGCACCGGTCAGGCGACCGAGTGTGTGACCGTGCCGGTGTAGGTTCCCGCGACGGTCGCGGACGGAATGGTGATGGTCAGCGTCGGATTCCAGGTGGCGGTGTTGTTACCGGTGAGAGCGGTGCCGGTGAACGCGGTCCGCGGCACGTTGATGATGCCGCCGGCGCCGGGTGTGAAGGTGCCCGTTCCCGTCGAACTGACGAGCGCTCCCGGTGCGTAGCTGACGTTGATCACCGGGATGGTCTCGGGACCGGTTGCCCCTCCGGTGACGAAGTCCGTGGCGGTGACGGTCGCGGTCCACGAGCCGCCGAGAGTGCCTCGCAGGTCGGTGACCGTGACGGGGCCGATCTCGCCTGCGATGCTGGCGCTGCCCGAGGCGACCGAGCCCAGGCTCGCCGATCCCGGCGCGCTGACCGTCAGCCCCGCGGTCGTGATCGAGAACGTGACGGTCGTGTCGGCGGCCGATGCGGGCAGTGCGGTCGCGGTGGCGAGCGCGAGGCAACCGGCGAGCGCGAAAAACTGTCTGCGCATATTGATCCAATGCTCGAGTTGACGTGAGAGGTCGTGCCGGGTGGCCTTCCCGACCTGTCGGGTCCATGCACACAACGACACTCCCTGCAGCAAGATCGTAACTTTCCGCAGTCAACCAATGATCAAGGAGGAGCCATCATTGGGACCGGTCCGCGATCATGACTACGGGGATACATGACGGCGCGCTGTCCGAAACTGTGCGGATCGTGGCGTTCCGGCCGAGGCACGTCCGCTCACCGGCGCGGAGCCGGGCTCCGGCCGAGATACGCATCGCCGCTTTCGCGGACCGCCGGGGCGCTCCTATGGTTGTGCGATGGCGACCGCGCTCCTCGGCAATCTCAACGAGACCGCGCGCTCGTTGTTCAAACAGGAGCTGCTGAGCCGCTACCTCGTCACGTTCGTCTCGATGGCCGCCCGGGGCGAGCGCGTGACCCTCGTGGACGGTTCCGCCGGCCCTGGCCGTCATGAGGACGGCACTCCGGCGTCCGCCGAGCGGATTCTGCAGGCCGTCCGGCGCCAGGCGTGCGAGATCGACACGTTCTTCGTCGAGAGAAGCCCGGCGCGGTACAAGACGCTCGCGGACATGGTCGCGGAGTACGCCCCGGACGGCCCGGTCGCCCTGCCCGGAGCGGCTCAGGACCATTTCGGCGAGATCGCAGACGTGCCGTTGCTGCTGTTCGTCGAGCCGTCGAGCGCGACCTTCGCGTCTTTGTCGAAACTGCTCAGAAGCCGGAGTTCCGGCACGGAGGTGCTGGTCGACTTCACGCCCTCCATGGTGTCCCGCGCGTTGCGTTCCGAGTCCCGTACCGAGGCCATGTCCATGGCCTGCGGCGGCGAGTGGTGGCACCGAACGGCACAAGAGGCGGCGGAGGGCGCCGGCCGGCGGGCCTTGGACGCGGCCACGTCCGCGGTCGCCGCGGAGTACGCCCGCCGCCTGTCCGAGATAACCGGAATGTCGTCGATCGCGATGCCGGTCCACCGCCGGATCGGCCACCGGCCCGTGCAGCACCTGGTGTTCGCGACCCGCAGTGAGTTCGGCCTGTGGGTCTTCGCCCACACCGCCGCACGTGCCCGCCAGGCATGGCTCCGCCACCTGGGCGAACTCGGCGACCAGCGCGAGGGCCTGACCCTGATCAGCGACACGGCCCTCAAGAACGAGCTGATCCGCCAGGAGGAGATCGCCGCCCGCGCGATCATCACGGGCAACGTCCGCGAGCTCGTGACCCGGCTGCCTCGCTTCAAGCTGGTCCAGGAGACGCGCGCAGTGCTGGGAGGCGCCTACGGAGTGGCGACGGAAGGCGTCATCCGAGAGGTCGTCACGTTCCTCCAGGCATCGGGCGAACTGACCATCGGCCAGAACAACGAACCACCGGCTCCGCGCACGCGCACGCGAGACCTGATGGTCTTCCCGCCTCCTGACGCGTGATGGTCCCGGCGTTCTCGGCCTTGAGCATGGATCGGCCTTCCACTACTCGCGTTAATGCGATCAAGTGATAGCTCTGGTGCTAGCCTGTCCCGAATATGTCGCACAAATCAACAATGGCCGTATTGGTCTGCTTCGCCCTACTGGCGAGCAGTTGTTCCAGTGGGTCTGCTTCGACGAGCCCATCCAGTGCCACACCTTCCGCGCCACCGGCCACCCACGCGGCGATCCGCAAGATGAGGCCGGTCGCGAATGTGACCGCCGCCTGTCCCCTGTTGTCGGCCGCGGAGCTGAAGGAACTCCTCGCCGGCGCGGCGCGGACAGACCTGAAGGCGACCGAGGACAAGCCTGAGCGGCCGTCCGGCTCCCGGATGTACACCTGCGAGTACGGCACCGGCGGCAACAACCCCTTCGCCCTCAACGTGACGATCACGACGTCGGCCGGAGGTGCCTTCACGCCGAAGGCTGCGGTCGGCGCGGTCGCGGAGAGTGCGGGTGTGAAGACGCGCACCGTGCGCGGCGTGGGCCAGGCCGCGGTCTTCTACACCCAGAAGGACGGAGTCTCCGTGCTCGCGGCCGCCAAGAGATCCCGCGGTCAGGTGCGAGTGACGACCTTCGCCGCATCCGACTCCGTGCCCGGACGAAGGTTCATCGCGGTGGTCAGGCTGGTCCTGAGCCGGATGTGACGTTGGCGGAGGCGTACGGAATCGAACCCGCCGTCGGCGCGGAGCGCCGACCTATGGTTTGAAGACGGCGGGAGATTCGCTCCTGTTGTGCGAATCGCGATCTGGGGATCTTCGGCACGGATCGGGCTGCTCGCAGAACTGTCACAACTGGTCATCTATGACAATCACGGTGCGCGGCAATCGTTGGTTGGGTGGGTGCCCGTGTCATATCGCCATCGATCGGGGCGCTGGGGTGCCTCCGTCGTGACCATCTTGTAAGTGTGCCAGACCGCCGTGCGTCGCCATGGCCAGCGGTCAGGCGTTTTCTGTGGCCGGAGAGCAACATGATGAGTTGAGACATCTATCCCGTTGTGCGAATCGGCATTTTATGACCTCTGCCAGAGGTCAGTACGGTCGGATTCATGGAGTGGAACTTTCAGACTGCAGAAGAACTCGCGGCTGCCTTGCGTGCCGGTGAAGTGACCTCCGTGGAACTGACCGATGAGGCGATTGCCCGTATCGAGCGCGACGACAAGGTGATCAACGCGATCTGTGTGCCGGACTTCGACCGTGCGCGGGCCGCCGCGCGCGGTGCCGACCAGGCGCGCGCCCGCGGCGAGGTCCGGCCGCTGCTCGGTATTCCGGTGACGGTCAAAGAGTCCTACAACATGGCTGGGCTGCCCACGACCTGGGGCATGCCGCAACACCGGGACCATGTGCCGGCCGAGGACGCGGTACAGGTGTCGCGGCTCAAGGCCGCGGGCGCGGTGGTGCTGGGTAAGACCAATGTGCCCTTGGGGCTGCAAGATATCCAGAGCTTCAACGAAATCTACGGCACCACTAACAATCCGTGGGATCACGATCGCACGCCGGGCGGATCCTCCGGCGGATCAGCGGCGGCCCTGGCGTCCGGATTCTGCGCGCTGTCCATCGGCTCCGACCTCGCCGGTTCGCTGCGCACCCCCGCGCATTTCTGCGGCATCTATGCGCACAAGCCGACACTCGGACTGGCGGCAACCCGCGGCATGGTCGTGCCGCCGGCACCGCCAATGCCCCTCGACCTCGACCTCGCCGTCGTCGGTCCGATGGCGCGCACTGCCCGCGACCTCACGCTCCTGCTCGACGTCATGGCCGGACCGGACCCGCTGACGCTCGGCAAGGCGCACGACTTGACGCTGCCGCCCGCGCGCCACGAGCGGCTCGGCGACTTCCGGGTCCTGGTCCTCGACGAGCATCCGCTCATCGCGACCGGGTCCGCTGTGCAGGCGGGCGTGAACCGAGTGGCCGACGCACTTGCCGACGGCGGCGCCCGCGTCGAACGGCACACTCCGCTGCTGCCCGATCTGACCGAAGCCGCCATGCTTTACACGCAGTTGCAGTTTTCGGGCTCTGTCGCACGTTTTCCCGTCGACGCCTACGAGCAGCTGCGGACCCGCGCCGCCGGACTGAGCGCAGATGACCAGAGTCTCGACGCGGCGCGGCTGCGCGGGATGGTGTTCAGCCACCGCGACTGGATCGGGGCCAACAACCATCGCGAGCTCCACCGTCACGGCTGGCGGCAGCTCTTCGCCGAGTTCGATGCCGTGGTGTGCCCGATCACGCCGACTCCCGCGTTCCCGCACGACCACAACCCCAATCCGCTGGAACGCCGGATCGACATCGACGGCGTCGAGTACCCGTACTTCGACCAGCTCGTCTGGGCTGGTCTGGCCAGCATGCCTGGCCTGCCCTCCACCGCCATACCAGCGGGCCGGGCCTCCGATGGCCTGCCGATGGGGGTGCAGCTCATCGGTCCGATGTTCGAGGACCGCACCCCGCTGCGGCTGGCCGAACTGCTCGAGCAGAAGATCGGCGGCTTCCAGGCGCCGAAGTAGGGCGTACTACCGGGTGTCCGTCGAGGATGACGAGCGAGGGCTGGGGCCTGGTCCTGACGCTCGCGGCCTGGCGCGCGGGACCGGCCATGCCGGGTGACTGTGCGTCAGCCGTCGGCTGGCGCGCCTCCTGGCGTGATGAGTCTCGGCCGAACCACCGCGCGAGAGTAGACGCAGTAACGCTGATCAACGGGTTCGGTCGGGCACCTCCTGTGCCCGGCTGTTCCTCGCTTTGGCCGATCGGCGACTCGTCACCTCTCGTGGGTCAGTACGGGGCTTTCCGGTAGCCGGTCGCGGTCGACGATGTCGCCGTCTTTGATGACGTAGGCGATGTGGGCGTAGTGACGCGGGTCGTCGAGCGGGTCGGCGTCGAGTACGACCAGGTCAGCGCGTTTGCCTGGTTCGATGGTGCCGAGATCATGGTCCTTGCCGTAGGCCTGGGCGATGTTGCGGGTCGCCGCGAGGAGCGCGTCCATGGGGCTCATCCCGTGTTCGATCATGGCCCGGTGCCATGGGATGTGGGCGTGGCCGAGGCGGGCCGGCGACTCGGGGTGCCGAAGCAGCGCGCCGACCCACGGGCTGACCGATGCGGTGGGACCGAAGACTCCGCCATCGGTGGCGTGCATGAGCTTGGCACCCGACTCGATCAGTCGCCGGGCGTTGTCGCTCTTGGCGTGGAAGGTCGCCGCCCAGTTCGGGGGAAACTCCGGGTCGGTGCGGGCTCCGGCCAGGAAACGTTCGGTGTAGAGCATGGTGACACAGGGCAGTTGCCGGTCGGCGATCAGGTCGATGGTCTGTTGCGGCATCGGGTGCCGGCCGGTGGAGTTGCCGTGCTGGAGCAGGTCGACACCGGCTCCGATGGCGAGCTTGAGCGCTTCGGTGGTCAGCGCGCAGGCCTGCGCGGTCATCCCCGCCGCGTGCGCCTCCTCCACGATCACCCGCTGCGCGTCCGGGGAGAACGCGATGAACCGAAAATGCGCGTGGGCGCTGGAGGCGTACTTGACGAAGTCGATGCCGCTGGTGGTGATGTACTCGCGTACCGCCTGGCGGACGTCTTCGGCGGGCATCCAGGTCAGGTCCGCGCCGACGCCCTGTTCCCACTGCCCGTTCACCGCTTCGGCGACCGCCGGATTCAGTCGTTCACCGTACGGGAAGAAATCGGCCGACCACGGGCCACCGTTGCCGATGATATTGCCGGCGAAAAAGACCCGGCTGCCCGCCGCATCGCCGGCGTTGATCCGGTCGCGCACCCGGCGCAGCGGTTCCAGCGGCCCCCATGTGTCGAAGACCGTGGTGATCCCCGCCCGCAGTGCGACCTGCGCCGCCTCCAGCGCCAGCTCGTCATAGCGGCCGGGCTCATATCGCAGCAGGACCTCGGGATCGCAATGGACCACCAGATGCACATTGGCGTCCATCATCCCGGGGATCAGGAAATCCCCGGCGACGTCCACCACCTCCATCCCGCCCCTACGATCCAGATCGCGGACGCTCCCGACCCACTCGACGCGGCCGTCCGCGACCACGACCGCGGCATCCGGAACCGGCGCCGACCCGGTTCCATCGATCAGGGTCCCTCCAACGAACGCGATAGGCCCTGTGGCCATCGGCGGTACCTCCTCCACGTCGGGTTCCATTTACACGCCAGGCCGCGAAGCGGTCGACAGCACGGGAAAGTCGGATCTGTGCAAGGCGAAGAAGGTCAGCGGAGCACACGGATGCTCGTGGGTATTGGCTGCTCGTAACCAACGGTCGCAGCCTGTGCCTTGTTCAGGTAGTAGAGTCGCGGCCGGTTGGAAATCGGCACGATGTCGAGTTGCTTGTAGAGTTCCTGCTCGGCTTGATTCCAGTACCCGCAGGCTTGGGGCGGCGTCAGTGGCATCGCCTTGGCGACAAGCGCGTCGTATTGCTTGTTGACGCCGCCGAGGTTCGTGCCCTTGGGCGGGAACGGCCCGGACAGGTACGGCACCCACGCCGTGGGCAGGTACGCATTCCCCATGGTGGTCTGCACGTCCCAATTTCCGGTCTTGAAGAGCGTCTCGGTGTTAGAGACGGACGTATCGACGGTGAGCTTGACCCTCACCCCGACCGCCTTCCATTCCTCGGCCATCAGCTCGGCCGCGGGTTTGTTCTGGATCGACACGGACGGCATGTAATGCAGGTCGATGGTCAGCGGTGTGGCGCCCTTGGTGCGGACACCGTTGGGACCTTTGACCCAGCCCGCGGCGTCCAGAAGCGATTCGGCCGCGGCAATGTCGTAGCGCGGCAATTGGCCACGGACGGTGTCCCCGGCGCAGGCGCGTGGCTCGACGAGCACCAAGCCGCTCGCCGCACTGCCGGCACCTCCAGTGCTGACCTTGACGATGTCGCCGAGATTCAAAGCCTCGACGAGCGCCTTCCGAACCCGATCGTCCGCCGCCGGCCTACCCTCTCGCTGATTGAACCGTAGCCCGGTTCCGGTGGTCGGCACCTTGAGCCGCTTCAATCCCCGCGCCTCAAGCCGGGTACGGTCTGGGCCATCGACCAGCGCCATATTGACTTCACCCGACAGCAGCAGGTTCGCCGCCGTCGTCTCGCTCGGAACAACCCTTAGCACGATCTTCGCCGGCGTTCCGGGCACCTTCGTGCCGGCGCCACCCGGGCCCCACCTGTAGTCCTTCCGCACCGTGAAGGTGTAACTCTGTCCCGGTACGACGCTGGAGAGCACGAACGGCCCGGTGCCATCCGATGCCTTCTCCAACAGCTTGGGATTCTTTAGACCCTTGCCGCACATGATGGGTGCGAGTCCGATCGTGTTCAGAAGGAAACCGAACGGATCCTTTCCCATCCTCACTTTGACCGTTCCGGTGCGGTCATCGCCGGTGACGGTGAAAGGCGTGATCGGCGTGTTTAGCCCGTATTGCAGGGACTTGTTCTTGGGATCCCCTATATAGTTCAGGTCCTCGGCGACCTGGCTCGCGGTCAGCGGCGTGCCGTCCGAACATGTGACGCCCCGCCGCAGCGTGAACGTGGCTTGCCGTGCGTCGGCCGCCCACCTCTCAGCGAGACCAGAAACAAACACACCATCCGGCCGCAGATTCACCAGCGAGTCGTACGCCAGATTGCTCGTGTACGCGATATTGCCACGATACGGATCGAACACCCCCATGTCCCCGCTGAGAACCAGCGTGAAGGTACCGCCCGTGGCGTAGCTGCCGCCCCCGCCGGCCGGTGTTTGCGGAGATCCTGCGCAACCCGCCATCAGACAACACGTAGCGAACACAGCACCCAGTGGTACAAATCTTCGATTCATCCGATTCCCCTGCATTGTCAGCACTCCCATTCGATCGGTATGTGATCAGTTGCCTGCCTGGTGATTGAAACCGCCGCCGCTCACGCTCGTCTTCATGCCGGCGGCTTCCCGTCTCGCTCGATAAGGCGACGGAGGGCAGCCTTGGCGTCTTCGTAGGACGTCCGCAGAATCCGTTCGGCGGTGTCGCCGTCGTTGCGCCGCGCGGCGTCGATGAGATCCGGCTTGTAACGCCAGATCCGGACCCCTCCACGGAACTCGGAGGCACTCGCCCAAAGCACCTTGTACGGGCGGCAGCGATCCCACAGCCCCCGGATAATGTCGAAGGCCACCTCGTTTTCACCTGCGGCGTACAGCGTCGCGAGGAGCTGTTCGTCGTGGCGCAAGGCCTCATGGACATCGCCGGCCAGCGCCGCGGCCTCCAACTGCCGCCAATGCTCTTCCACGACCGCGACCTGGCTGGGCTCGATCGCATTGGCCCCCAGCCGCGCACAACTACCTTCCAGCAGAATCCGGATGTCATAGGCCTGCTCAAGTTCCCGCTGAGTCAGCCCCCGCACCACCGCACCCTTGTACGGCTCACGCACGACCAGACCGGATTCCTCCAGCCGACTGATCGCCTCACGGACCGGCATCACGCTCGCGCCCACCAGCGAAGCGATCTCCCTCACCCGAAGCCGCTGCCCCGAAGCGAGCCGGCCGTTCACAATCCAGTCTCGCAACGTCTCCAGCACCTGATCCGCGATCTGCACCGGCGCCACATTCGCCGACTCCGCCAGCTCTGCCATGGACGCGGACGCCTCCGTCCGCTCCCACGCGGATGAGATCTGACTTTCTCGCTTGCTACCGCCCACGACACGCTCCCTGTTGTCGGCGTAGACGGACGGTATATGTGATCACAAATCAGTGTCAATCTCTTGTTGGCTGCTCATATCGGAGTGGCCCACACGGTGGGAGCTATGGCATACGGCAGACCGGTGAGGGCGTGGATCACGGCGCTGACGGGTGAGGCATCCGTGCCGGCCAGCGAGCTGCTTCCCCTTGTGAGCGGCTAGCTGCACGAGAGGCCCGTCTCGTGGCCGGCCTGCATGCCGGGTGCGGCCGGCGGCGCCTTGTAGCGTCCCGGCGGAAGCGTGCTGGAGACCTCAGCGGGAGGGCAGGGTGACAATGCGGTTGGGTAGAAGGTCCACGAAACGGTTGCCCTGGCCTCTGCACCATGGGCTTGACGCCCTCGTTGCTGCCTGACCTGCGATGACAACTGCTGCATCGTGGTCGGGCGGGTGTGCCAGCGAGCGCAGTGCCCTGCCGTCGAGTGCGGAATGATCTTGGACGCCGCTCGCGTCCAGGTCTGCGGTGTCCTGTGACGGCACCACGCGGACACGTCAGATCCCCCGATCACTGCTGTACTCGACCGACGACGGCGGCCTGGCCGTGTGGGGCTGGGTGATGTACGAGACGCTCATGCCGCACGGCCTCGGCGGCGGCCGCGCCGCGACCCTCGCACGTCGGCGTTTCCTCGCCGAGCGCGCCGGGACGTCGACGACGGCACTGGACGACGCACGTCGGGAGCTACTCGCTCCGGTGCCGGGCGGCCCCTACCTGTCCCGATCGGCGCCGCGGGGGGCCAAGCGCAGCGTGAAGCATGCCGCCCTGCGCCTGTCGCGCGAGACGGGCGAGTGCTACGCCCCGGTGCCAGCGTGGACGCTGGACCTGGTGCCGCCGATCGAGCGGAGCGCCGACCTATGGTTTGAAGACGGCGGGAGATTCGCTCCACGACAGGCCTGTTGACCTTGGGCGGAGTCGGATGACGGGCTGATGTCGCTCATGACCATTCCGTAATTTTCCGTGGGCCGAGCAGGTCAGGCCGCTGCCGCTGCGATGGTCGTGACCTCGGCGAGAATGGCCGTCAACGGGCACTGGCGAATACAGATGATTACCGACGGTAATGAAAACAGGTCAGAGTGCGTGGCGGTTTTCGCCAGGATCCGGCGCGATTTCCGGACGTCCGATTCGGTATTGACACGTGCTCGCGGCACATTTAGCGTCCGGGTGCTCGTGTCGTGAGGTCGCAGGCGTCGCCGAGATCCCGCGATCACGCGTACGCCGCGAAACGAGGAGGACACGCATGCGTGCTCGTGTACGGGGACGGACGCCGGGACGCGCCGGCCGCACCGCCGGAGTCCGGGCGCTACCGGTCGTCCTCGCCGTCCTCGCCGTCCTCGTTATGGCCGGCGGTGGCCAGGCCGCGCCCCGTACGGCCGTGGCCGGGGTGCCCGCCGAGGCGCGCGATTCGTCCTCCGGCCCTCCCGTGGTGCTGCCGAAGACCGAGTGCGCGGCCCTCGCCGGGCAGGACCTGTCGGGGACGCCCGGCGCTCCGGCGGTCATCGGGTCTGCGACCGCGGCGACCTCGCCGGACGGCTCGGCGGCCTGCGAGGTCAAGGGAACCGTGGCGCCGCAGATCCAGTTCGACGTGTTCCTCCCCACCAAGACGTGGCGGCAGCGGTACCTGCAGATCGGATGCGCGGCACTCTGCGGGAACGTCGACTTCTACGCCGACGCGACGGACGGGTGCGTGCCGCTGACCCGCGGCGACTTCGTCCTGGCCACCGACAACGAGGGGCACGTCGGCGTCTCCGGTTTCGACGCCACGTTCGGCGCCGACCCGCAGCTCCGCGTCGACTTCGGCTACCGGTCCGACCACGTCGTCGCGCTCGTCGCCAAGCGGCTCATCGCGCTCTACTACGGACAAGGCCCGCGCTACTCCTACTTCGACGGCTGCTCGCAGGGCGGCCACGAGGGGCTGACCGAGGCGCAGCGCTACCCGCGTGACTTCGACGGCATCGTCGCCGGCGCCCCGGCTTCGTTGCTCACCTCGCTCCTCGTATGGTCCGCGGGCTGGCACGCCACGGCCAACACCGACGCGCGGGGCCGGCCCATCCTGACCGCCGCCAAGCTTCCCGCGCTGCACGCCGCCGTCCTGCGCGAGTGCGACGCACGGGACGGCCTGGCCGACGGCCAGATCGACGACCCGCGTGCCTGCGCGTTCGATCCGCGGAGCCTGCGCTGCGCGACGGGAACCGACAACGCGGGCTGTCTCACCGACGCGCAGATCGGCGCCGTACGCAAGCTGTACGACGGGCCACGCGACGAGCGGGGGCGGCGGATGTACCCGGGGGGTGAGCCCGTGGGCGCGGAAGCGAACTGGGCCCGCTGGGTCACCCCGACCGCCACCGGCGCCCCGGCCGTGGCCGAGGGCAACGCGACGAACGCGCTGAAGTACCTCGCCTACCCGTCCGCCCGGCCGTCGGCGACACTCCAGGACCTGCACTACGACTCGGCGACGTTCCGCGAGATCCACCGGCAGGCCGGCGTCTACGACGCGAGCGACCCCGACCTGACGGCCTTCCGCGCCGCGGGCGGGAAGCTCCTCCTCTGGCACGGCTGGGCAGACCCGGCGATCTCGCCGTACGGGACGATCGCCTACTACCACGCCCTCACCGAGCGCATGGGCGGGACGGACGCCACGCAGCGGTTCGCCCGCCTGTTCATGCTGCCGGGCGTCTCCCACTGCGGTGACGGTCAGGGACCGGACGCGATCGACGCGCTCACCCCCACCCTCGCCTGGGTCGAGAACGGCGTCGCACCCGACCGGCTCGTCGCCACGAAGCGCCAGGACGACACCGTCGTACGGACCCGGCCGGTCTACCCCTATCCGACCGTCGCACGCTACGACGGGAGCGGTAGCATCGACGACGCGGCGAACTTCGCACCGACACCGCCGCCCACGCGCTACGAGGACGACATCCCCTGGCTCGGGTCGTTCCGCTCCGGCTACGAGCAGACCTGCGGCTGGCACGACGGCCGCTGGTCCTGCACCCCGGCGCGACGGCCGAGCTGAGCTTGGGCGGCTTGGCGTCCTACTCCCGAAACGCGGCCAGAGCCACTTGGTCCGCGTCACCGCCCCGCTCGCGCTCCATCGTGCCGCACTACAGCAAAGCAGCGCACTCACGACCGAGGGCGCCGGACCGGCCGCGCCGGGTACACGCCACCCGCATCACAGCCGCCCTACAGCGATGACCTGGGGATCTGGACGTGCCCGCGTGGTGCCGTCACAGGGCGCCGCCGCCCCGGACGCAGGCGGCATCCAAGATCATTCCGCGAATATTCCGCACCCGGTGGTATGGCCCAGCGGCTGCCATCGCAGGTCAGGCAGTGAATAGCGGCAAAGAAAATGGTGGCGGAGGCGTACGGGAATCGAACCCGCCGTCGGCGCGGAGCGCCGACCTATGGTTTTGAAGACCAAGGGGGCCACCAGGCACCCCCACGCCTCCGCGGGTCAGCTTACCGACTCACGCGGTCGCCGGGCGGCCGCGCAGGAAGGCGCGCTCGGCGGCGGACCAGGCCGTCGTCGTCAGCAGGTACAGGCCCGTGGCCAGGGGCAGGTACGCCGCGGCGGCGATCGTGGCGAACGGGAGCAGGCGCACGACCCTGCCCAGGGCTCCGGGCGGGGTCGCTTCGGTTCGGCGGGACGTCTGCCACGCTACGGCTCCCAGCAGGGCGAACAATGCCAGGAAGGCCAGGCCGTGGGGGCCGAGGGCGCCGGCCGTGAAGAGCCAACGGGTGCCCAACGGTACGCCCAGCAGTGTGTGGGTCAGGAGCAGGTTGGCGTGGCCGCCGATCGCCGGGGACAGGAACAGGCGGTACACGACGGAGAAGAACGGTAGCTGAAGCAGTCCCGCGCCCAGGCCCGCGAACGCCGACGTGCCCGACTCCCGGTACAGGGCCGTCACTTCGCGGTGGGCGCGCAGCGGGTCGTCTCGGTGGCGTTCGCGTACGGCGGCGACGGCAGGAGCCACGGCGGCGCGGGCGCGGGCGGCCCGCGGCGTCGGGGGCGCGCAGGCGGAGGAAGACGGGCCGGTCACCGAGGGCGGCCGGGCGGGCCGGGGTCTTCGCAGTGACGCGCGCACCCGCGCGTGTCATCGCGATGATCAGGCCGGCGATGACGAGGGCGGCCGCCGCCAGCAGCAAGGCGGACGGCGTCAGCGCGTCGGCGAGCTGCCAGGCCGCGATCAGCGCGGCGACGGAGGCCGTGAGGACCCTTGCCATGTCTTACAGACGGTCCCCGAGGCCCGGAGGTTCCACCCCATAACGGCCGGAGATGGCCTCGGCGTAACAGCTGCGGACGGCGTCGGCGCGGCGACCGCGAGGGCTCTAAAGACGGTCCCCGGAGGCCGGACATTCCGCCCCGTAAAGGTCGGAGATGGTCTCGGCGTAGCGGTCGTGGATGACGCGGCGCTTGAGTTTCAGGGTCGGGGTGAGTTCCTCGGTCTCCGCGGTCCACTCCGACGGGAGCAGGCGCCAGCGCTTGACCTGCTGCACCCGCGCGAGGCGTTCGTTGGCCGCGCGTACGGCCGCGGCGACCTCCTCTAGGACCAGCGGGTGGCCGGTGATCGCCGCCAGGTCGCCCTCGATTCCGCGGGCCGCGGCCCAGACGGAGGCGACCTCGGCGTCCAGGGTGAGGACGGCGACGAGGTACGGGCGGCGGTCGCCGTACGCGAGGGCCTGGCCGATGAGGGGGCTCTCCTTGAGGAGGTTCTCGACCATCGACGGGGCGATGTTCTCGCCGCCCGCGGTGATGATGATCTCCTTCTTGCGGTCGACGATCGTCAGGAACCCGTCTTCGTCGATCACGCCGAGGTCGCCCGTGTGCACCCAGCCCTCGTCGTCGAGGAGGTCCGCGGTGGCCGAGGGGCGGTTCAGGTAGCCGGGAGTGCACGTGTCGCCGCGCAGGAGGATCTCGCCGTCGTCGGCGAGCCGCAGTTCGATGCCCGGCATGGCGCGGCCGACCGTGCCGAGCTTGAAGGCGCCCGGGGTGTTGGCGGTGGCCGCGCCGGTCGTCTCGGTCATGCCGTACACGTCGAGGATGCGCAGGCCGAGGCCGGCGAAGAAGCGTGCGACCTCGACGGGAAGTGGCGCGGCGGCGCTCAGCGTGTGCAGCACCCGGTCGAGGCCGATGAAGGAGCGCATGACGGACAGGACGGCGGCGTCGGCGCGTTCGAAGGCCTCGCGCAGCTCGGGCGTTGGCTCCCGGCCGTACTCGCACGACTCGACGTAGGAGCGCCCGGTCGCCATGGCGGCGGCGACCGCGGCCTGCTTCTCCTCGTCCGGCTCGGCGGCGAGGACCGCCTGGATCGCCGCCATCATCTTCTCCCACACGCGCGGCACGCCGAAGAAGCCGTGCGGCCGCGCCATGGCCAGTACGGCGGCCAGCCGCGCGGGGTCGGGGCAGAAGTGGATGTGGGAGGCGCGGACGATCGGCAGGTAGATGCTGAGCACCCGGTCGGCGATGTGCGCGAACGGCAGGTACGAGACGCCGACGTTCCGCGTCGGCAGCCGCGCCGTGTCGTTCGACACCTGGCACTCGTACATCGCCATGCGGTGCGTGATGACGACGCCTTTCGGCGGGCCGGTGGTCCCGGAGGTGTAGAGCACGGTGAGGGTGTCATCCGGAGAGAGGTCGCGCCAGCGCTCGCACTCCCCGTCGCCGAGGGCCAGGAAGGACTCCCACGAGACGTACGGCTCGCCGTTCGGGCAGTCGTTGAGCACGATGACGGCGCGCAGTTCGGGCAGCCCGGCCAGGATCGGCCGCCAGCGGTCGAGCTGGTCCGGCCCGTCGAGCACGGCGTATTTCGCGGCGCTGTTCCCAGCGACGTACGCGATCTGCTCGGGTGCGAGCGTCGCGTACAGCGTCGTCGGGATCCCGCCGGCGTGCAGCGCGCCCAGGTCGGCGAGGACGTGCTCGGTACGGTTCGGCATCATCAGCGCGACGACGTCGCCGGGTTCGAGCCCGAGGGCGACGAAGGCCTCGGCGACACGCAGGACGCCGCGACGGGTCTCTCCCCAGGTCAGGGTCTCGTCGCCCTGGCTGAAGGCCGGGGCGTCCGGATGGCGCTCGGCCGTCTCAAGGAGCGCGTGCGCGACCGTACGGCCCTCGATCTCCTTCTCGATCCGCGCCCGCTCCTCAAGAACACTCATCGCCACGCCTCCGAAATCAGTAAGCACTTATCGCATCACGCCGGGCACGGTTCGGACAAGACGAGAGATCAACGGGGTGGGTCCTCGGCCGTCACCGTACGTATAGGCGAGAATGCAGTGCCTTGCCTGGTCAGCGTTACAAGCGGAAGATTCTCTAAATGAAGTATCGGCTCACCCAGTACGCGCACGGCGGCGGCTGCGCCTGCAAGATCCCTCCGGGCGAGCTGGAGGCGGTGGTCGCCGGGCTCATCGACCATGACCGGCCCGACGACCTGCTCGTCGGGCTGGACGACGGGGACGACGCCGCGGTCGTGCGGATCCAGGACGACCGCGCGGTGGTGGCGACCGCCGACTTCTTCACGCCCGTCGTCGACGACCCGTACGACTGGGGTCGCATCGCCGCCGCCAACGCCCTGTCGGACGTGTACGCGGTCGGCGGTGTGCCCCTGGTGGCGGTGAACCTCCTCGGCTGGCCGCGCGACACCCTGCCGATGGATCTCGCGCGCGAGGTGCTGCGCGGCGGGCTCGACGTGGCGCGCGAGGCGCACTGCCACGTCGCGGGCGGGCACAGCGTCGACGACCCCGAACCCAAGTACGGCATGGCGGTCACCGGCCTGGCCGATCCGGACCGCCTGCTCCGGCTCGACGCCGGCCGCCCGAAGATCCCGCTGTCGCTCACCAAGCCCCTCGGGGTCGGCGTCCTCAACACGCGGCACAAGTCGACGGGCGAGATCTTCCCCCACGCCGTCGCGGCCATGACGACGCTCAACGCGGCGGCGTCGCGTACGGCCATCGAGCGCGGCCACCGGTGCGCCACGGACGTCACCGGTTTCGGCCTGCTCGGGCACCTGTACAAGATGGCGCGCGCGAGCGGCGTCACCGCGGTCGTGGACGCCGAGGCCGTCCCCTACCTCGACGGCGCGCGCGACGCCGTACGCGACGGATTCGTCTCCGGCGGCACGCACCGCAACCTCGCCTGGGTGTCCCCCAACACCGACTTCGGTGAGGTCTCGGAAGAGGACCGCCTGCTGCTCGCGGACGCCCAGACGTCCGGCGGCCTGCTGGTCGCGGGCGAGATGCCGGGCGCCACGGTCGTCGGCGAGCTGACCGGGAGGGGAACTCACACGCTCGTCGTTCGATGAGTGATCACTGAGGGTACGTCCAGAGTCACAGTTTCATGGCCGTCGCGGAGATTCGGGGGAACCGCATGGCCACATCGGCGACGGACGTACGGCGCGAGCGCCGCTTCCTCGGCCATCCGCGCGGGCTGGCCACGCTGTTCATGACCGAGATGTGGGAGCGCTTCAGCTTCTACGGCATGCGCAGCGTGCTCGTGCTGTTCCTCGCCGCGTCGGCGGCCGACGGTGGGCTGGGGCTGAAGGAGGGCACGGCGAAGGCGCTGGTCGGCGTCTACTCGGCCATGGTGTACCTGGTCGCGCTGCCCGGTGGCTGGCTCGCCGACCGGATCTTCGGACCGCGCCGGTCCGTGCTGTACGGCGGCGTCGTCATCATATTCGGTCACCTGACGATGGCGGTCCCGCACGGCGCGGCCTTCGTCTACCTGGGTCTCCTGCTGATCATCATCGGCACCGGGCTGCTCAAGCCGAACATCTCCACGCTCGTCGGCCACTTGTACGGCCGTGACGAGGACGCCCGGCGGGACGCCGGCTTCTCGATCTTCTACATGGGCATCAACCTGGGCGCGTTCCTCGCGCCGCTCGTCGTGGGCACGCTCGGGCAGAAGGTCTCCTGGCACCTGGGGTTCGCGATGGCCGCGGTCGGCATGGCGCTCGGCCTGATCCAGTACGTCCTGGGGCGCCGGCACCTCCGCGACGGCGCTCCTCCGCGCCGCCTCGACGCGCGTGAGCGGCGTCATTTCACCGTCATGACGTCGGCCGGCGGCGTCGTGGCGGCCGGGGCGGTGCTGGCGGCGCTGCTGACCGGGACGTTCACCTTGGACACCGTGACCTGGGTGCTCACGGTCGTGCCGATCGGCGTGGCCGCGGCCTACTTCGCGTTCATGTTCTTCGGCAGCCACGAGATCACACCGGCCGAGCGCGCACGGCTCCGCGCGTACGTCTGGCTGTTCGCCGCGGCCTCGGTGTTCTGGATGGTCTACGACCAGGCCGCGACCGAGCTGGCGCTGTTCGCGCAGAAGAGCACCGACCTGTCCGTCGGCGGCTGGCAGATGCCGTCGAGCTGGCTGCAGGCGGTCAACCCCATCATGGTGATCGTCCTCGCCCCCGTCGCGGCGGCCCTGTGGGTGAAGGCCGGGAGCAGGCTGAGCACGCCGCTGAAGTTCACGGCCGCGATGGCGCTGTGCGGGGCGTCGTTCGTCATCATGATGTTCGCGGCGGAGCGGGCCGCGCACGGTGCAAGTGTCACCGTGCTGTGGCTCGTGGTCACGTATCTCATCCAGACCTGCGGCGAGCTGTGCCTGAGCCCGGTGGGCCTCTCGGTGACGACCAAGCTGGCGCCGCGGGCGTTCGCGAGCCAGATGATCGGGGTCTGGTTCCTCGCCGTCGCGGTGGGCGACGCCGTCGGCGGCCAGATGACGCGGCTCGCCGGCACCTTCATGTCCGAGGCGGCGTACTTCCTGATGCTGGGCGTGGTCGCGCTCGTCACAGGCGCTCTTCTCCTGGCCGCGGCGCGCCCGCTGCGCCGGTTGATGGATGAGCATCACGAGTCCATCGCGGCACCCTGACCACGGCCAACACAAAGCGCCCTAGTATGGCCTGACTCGGACATCTGGCAATCAAGGGGATCCACTGGGCCACCCCTATCGTCAGAGTAAAGACGAGTTTGCCAACGGGATCGAGTCCTAGTTGGCTGTCGATCACATACGTTCGCGGGTCAATGCGACGACGAGGGGCGGCCGTCCGTGCACGAACCACCCGAGGGCTACGGGCAGGAGCCCTACCCCGGCCAGAACCAGGGTCAGGGCGGCTACCCTCCCCCGTACCAAGGGCAGGGCCAGCAACCTCCCTACCAGGGACAGCAGCAGCCGTACCCCGGCCAGGGCCAGCAGCCCCCGTACCAGGGCGGCGGCTACCAGAACCAGCAGCCGCCGTACGGCGGTCAGCAGCCTCCCCCCGGCGGCGGCTGGGGCCAGCAAGGCGGAGGCTTCGGGCCGCCGGACTACCCCGGCCAGGGCGGCGGATGGGGCCCGCCTCCAGAGCCTCCGAAGAAGAACTCCGGGCCGATGATCGTCGTCGCGATCGTGGCGGTGCTCGTCGTCCTCGGTGGCGGGGGCGCGATCGTATGGGCGCTGAGCAGCGGCGACAAGAAGCCGACGCCTCCGATCGCGGCCAGCAGCCCGATCATCCCCAGGCCGTCGCTGACGATCCCGTCCTTCACCCCGCCGGTGATCCCGTCCTACACGCCGCCGACGATTCCGGGCATCACGCCGAGGCCGTCGGGGTCCTCCACGTACGACGAGTCGCTGTTCGTCCGGGCGGGCGACTGCGTCAAGATCAGCGGCAAGCCGCCGAAGCTGCGGATGAACAAGCTCGACTGCGACTCGGCGCCGTACAAAGTACTCAAGCGCTTCTCGGGCACGTCCGACCGGTCCAAGTGCAGGAGCGTCTCGGGCTACACGACCGCGTTCTACGCCAAGAGCGAGAAGTACAAGTTCCTCAGCTACGTGCTCTGCCTCAAGCGCCTGTAGCGGCGGCGCGCGCCCGCTGGGGCACCACGGTGTACTTCGGGTCCTCGGCGGACGCGACGCCCGCGTAGAACACCCCGAAGCGGGTGCAGAGCGCCCCTCCAGTGAGCGCGAGCCCCCCCGCGACGGCGGCGGTGCGGCTCCGGCCCGCCGCCATGGTCGCCGCTGCGCCGGCGACGGTCAGCGCCCGCCCGGTGCGCAGCAGGACACCGGCGCGCCCCTTGCGGTACGGCTCGGAGACCAGCTCGGGCTCCTCGCGCATGCCGGCGCCGCGTTCGAGCGCGGCGGCCGTCGCGAGCTCCAGGCCCGCGCCGAGCAGGGCCATGCGCCGTGCCGGGCCCGCCTCCGTGGACGGCGCGCCGATCATGCCGGCCGATCCGGCGCTGGCCAGGGCGCTGCCCGCGAACAGCACCGGAAGGTGACGGTAGGCCTCGTGCCAGGCGGGCACGGCCGTGTCGGCGATCAGCACGCCCGTGTACGTGGCGAGCACCGGCCCGGTGACCGCGGCCGCGGCGCCCGCGGCGCGGCCCAGCCTCGGCGCGACGCCGGTCACGGCCGAGGCCGCCGCCGCGCCGCTCAGCGAACCGTGCGCGGCCAGCACCCACGACCCGACGCTCATCGGCGAGGTCGGCTTGAAGACCCGCAGCATGTTGAGGAAGCGCTCGGGGCGGCCCAGCTCGGCGATGAGCAGCCCGGACCCGGCCGCCGCAGCGCCCGCGGCGGTGAGCGTGCCGGTCAGCGCGAGACGCTGCCGCCCGGTCGCGCCGGCCAGCGCGGCCATCACCGACGACGCGCCCGACAGGCCGCCGAAGTAGAGGTAGCCCGGCAGGTGCGGGGCCTTCCAGCGCGGCCTCTTCAGCACCGGCCGTCCGTAGTAGGACTGGAACTCGGCACTCGGGACCATCCGCTCCTCGCCGCGGCGCGGCATCAGCGCCTCCCCAGGAACGACGCGGCCACTCCCCCGGCGAGCGCCAGCGCGGCGCCTCCGGCCCACTTCCACATGGCGGGCAGATCGCGCGTGGTGACGACCGGGTCCGGCGGCAGCCCGTACACCTCGGGCTCGTCGAGGAGCAGGAAGAACGCCCCGTCGCCGCCGACGCCGTCGTTCTCGTCCTCGCCGTAGAGCCGCGCCTCCGAGACGCCCTTCTCATGGAGGTCACCGAGGCGCTCGCGGGCGCGTTCGCGCAGCTCGTCCAGCGGGCCGAACTGGATGGAGTCGGTCGGGCAGGCCTTGGCGCACGCCGGCTCCATGCCGTCGCCCAGCCGGTCGTAGCACATCGTGCACTTCCAGGCGCGGCCGTCGCCCTCACGTCGGTCGATGACGCCGTACGGGCAGGCCGAGACGCAGTAGGCGCAGCCGTTGCAGATGTCCTGCTGCACGACGACGGTGGAGAACTCCGTGCGGAACAGCGCCCCGGTCGGGCAGACGTCAAGGCAGGCGGCGTGCGTGCAGTGCTTGCAGACGTCGGAGGCCATCAGCCACTTCGTGGCGTCCACCTGCTTCGGCGCGGACTGCTCGATGAACGCCACGTGCCGCCAGGTGCTCGCGCCCAGCTCGCCCGTGTTGTCGTACGACATGCCGGTGAGGGCGAAGCCGTCGTCGGGGACGGCGTTCCACTCCTTGCACGCCACCTCGCACGCCTTGCAGCCGATGCAGACGGAGGTGTCGGTGAAGAACCCCGCCCTCGGAGGGGAGTCGGTGTAGCCCGCGTCGCCGGCGACGTCATGGAGCGGGCCGGACAGTCTGTTCTCCATGCTCAGTCCTCCGGGATCCCGGCCCTGCGGCGGTAGCGGCGTACGAGGGCGGCCAGCGCGGGGCCCTGCGGGCGGCGCCCCGGCCGGATGTCGCAGGTCGCCGCCTTACTCTCCTGGATGAGGGTGTTCGAGTCGAGTACGACCGGCAGCAGGTCGTTGGCGGAGTCGCCGCGTACGACGCCGGCGCCGCCCCAGTGGTACGGCAGCCCGACCTGGTGGATGGTACGCCCCTGGATTCGCACCGGCCGCACCCGCCGGGTGACCAGGACCCGCGCCTCGATCGCGGCGCGCGCGGTGATGATCGTCGCCCAGCCGCCGTTGACGAGGCCGCGTTCGGCGGCCAGCTCGGGCGACACCTCGCAGAACATCTCCGGCTGCAGCTCGGACAGATACGGCAGGAACCGGCTCATCCCGCCCGCCGTGTGATGCTCGGTCAACCGGTAGGTGGTAAAGGCGTACGGGAAGACGTCGCCGCCGGTGGGGTGATAGCGGTTGCCCTTGCGCGAAAGGACCTGGCGTACCGGGTTGCGCGCCTGGGCGTACAGCGGGTTGCCGACCGGTGACTCCTGCGGCTCGTAGTGCGTCGGGAGCGGCCCGTCGAGGAGCCCCTTCGGCGCGAACAGCCAGCCCTTGCCATCGGTCTGCATGATGAACGGGTCGGCGCCGCCGATCGCGGCCTGCGCCTTGGCGCCGGGCGGCGGGACGTACGACGGCGCCTTCTTCTTCTCGAAGTCGGGGACGTCGTGGCCGGTCCACTGCTCGCCGTCCCACCAGACGTACGCCTTGCGCTCGCTCCACGGGCGGCCTTCGGGGTCGGCCGAGGCGCGGTTGTAGAGGATGCGGCGGTTCGCCGGCCAGGCCCAGCCCCACTCGGGCGCCACCCACGACTGCTCGGAGCCTGGTTTGCGGCGCGCGGTCTGGTTGACGTCGTCGGCGTAGCAGCCGGCGTAGATCCAGCAGCCGGAGGACGTGGAGCCGTCGTCCTTCAGGGCGGTGAACGCCGCCAGTGGTGTCCCGTCGGCATCGCGGCCGTTGATCTCGCGGAGCACGGCGTCGGCGGACGGGTCGCGCTGGGAGCCCTCCTCGGGGTAGTCCCAGGTCAGATCCTGCAGGGGCCGGTCGTTCGGGTCCGCGGAGTCGCGGAGGCGCTCGCGGATCTTCAGGCCGAGGTGGTAGATGAACCACAGGTCGCTGCGGGCGTCGTCCGGCGGCTCGACCGCCTTGTGGTGCCACTGCAGGAGCCGCTGGGTGTTGGTGAAGGTGCCGTCCTTCTCGACGTGGGAGGCGGCCGGCAGGAAGAAGACCTCGGTGCCGATCTCCTCCGGGGTCGTCTCACCGGCCTCGATCTCCGGCGAGGTCTTCCAGAACTCCGCGCTCTCGATGAGGTTGAGGTCGCGGACGACCAGCCAGTCGAGCGCTCGCAGCCCCTGCCGCTGCATGCGACCGCCCGCGGACCCGACCGCGGGGTTCTCCCCCATCAGGAAGTACCCCTTGACCTTGCCGGCGATCTGGTCGAGAACCGTCTGGTACGTGCCGTGGTCACCGGTCAGGCGCGGCAGGTAGTCATAGCAGAAGTCGTTGTCCTCGGTCGCGGCGTCGCCCCACCACGCCTTGAGCAGGCTGACCATGTAGGTGCGCTTGTTGCCCCAGAACCCGGTGTCGCCGGCGGCGCTCTCCAGGTAGGTGTCGAGGTTCTCGTGCTGGTGCGCGTACGGCATGGGCAGGTAGCCGGGCAGCAGGTTGAACAGGGTCGGGATGTCCGTGGAGCCCTGGATGCTCGCGTGGCCGCGCAGCGCGAGGATGCCGCCGCCGGGCCGCCCCATGTTGCCGAGCAGGAGCTGCAGGATCGCTGCGGTGCGGATGTACTGCGCGCCGACGGTGTGCTGGGTCCAGCCGACACTGTAGACGAACGCGGTCGTACGCTCGCGCCCGGAGTTGGTGACGAGGGCGTCGGCGATCTCCTGGAAGTCCGCCGCCGAGATGCCGCACATCTCCTCGACCAGCTCGGGCGTGTAGCGGGCGAAATGACGCTTCAGCACCTGGTAGACGCAGTTCGGGTGCTGGAGGGTCTCGTCGACGCTCGGCGGGCGGCCGGTCTCCGACGGTGTCGCCTCGTACGCCGCGCCGGGGCCGTGCTCGTGGGTACGCCCGTCCTCTCCGCGCTCTTCCTCCGCATACGACCAGGTCGTCGGGTCGTACTCTCGCCTGTCCTTGTCGTACCCGGAGAACAGGCCGTCGAGGTCCTCGGTGTCGCGGAAGTCCTCGTTGAGGATGACGGAGGCGTTCGTGTACGCGAGAACGTACTCGCGGAAGTCGTGGCCGCCGCCCAGCACGTGGTTGACGAGCGCGCCGAGCAGCACGATGTCACTGCCGGCGCGTACGGGCACGTGCTTGTCGGCCACCGCGCTCGTCCGTGTGAACCGCGGATCGATGTGGAAGACCTTCGCGCCGCGCGCCTTGGCCTCCATCACCCACTGGAACCCGACCGGATGGCACTCGGCCATGTTCGAGCCCTGGATGACGACGCAGTCGGCGTTGGCGATGTCCTGCTGGAACGTCGTGGCGCCGCCGCGCCCGAAACTGGTCCCCAGACCGGGGACGGTGGCGGAGTGTCAAATACGGGCCTGGTTCTCGATCTGGATCGCCCCCAGCGCGCTCCAGAGCTTCTTGATGAGGTAGTTTTCCTCATTGTCGAGCGTGGCCCCGCCCAGGCTGGCGAGGCCCAGGGTGCGGCGCACCCTCTTGCCGTCGCGGGTGTCCTCCCAGCCATGGCGCCGGGCGTCGATCACCCGGTCGACGATCATGTCCATCGCCTCGTCGAGGTCGAGGGGCTCCCACTCGGTGCCGTTCTTGGGCCGGTAGAGCACCTTGGTCTGGCGGCCGGGCGAGGTGACAAGCTGCTTGCTGGCCGAGCCCTTGGGGCACAGGCGGCCACGCGAGATCGGAGAGCCGGGGTCACCCTCGATCTGGATGACCTTCTCGTCCTTGACGTAGACCTTCTGCCCGCAGCCGACGGCGCAGTAGGGACAGACGGAGTCGACGACCCGGTCGGCCGTCGCCGTACGCGGCTCGAGCGAGTCGGTACGGCTCGACCGCGCGGCCTTACCGCGCCCCAGCCGATCGGAACCCGTCAGCTGCCGCAGCACCGGCCACGCCTCGATACCCACGCGACCATTCAACCCTGACGACGATGATCATGTCACCCTCCCCTTCGCGGGAGTAGCGTCGGGCGCATGGGTCGAGTCACCGTACGTCGCCGGATCACGCGCAGCGACGATTCGGGCACGCGCGCGCTCCCGGACACGCTCGCCGTCGAGGAGCCCCTGGAGATCCGCCTGTCGGGCGTTCCACTGTCGGTGACGATGCGCACCCCCGGCAATGACTTCGACCTCGTGACGGGCTTCTTGTACGCCGAGGGAGTCGTACGCGCGCCGGACGACGTCGTCTCGATGCGCTACTGCGCGGACACCGACACGCTCAACGTCGTCGACGTGACCCTGGGCCCGGACGTGCCGCCGCCGGACGTCTCGGTCGAACGCTCCTTCTACACGACCAGCGCGTGCGGAGTGTGCGGCAAGACGAGCATCGACGCGATCCGGCAGCGTTCACCTTTCGACGTACGGGCGGATCCGGTACGGCTCTCCACGTCGCTCCTCGCGGGCCTGCCGGACAGGCTGCGGGCGGCGCAGCGGGTCTTCGACCGGACCGGCGGGCTGCACGCCGCGGGCCTGTTCTCGGCCTCCGGCGACCTCCTGGTCCTGCGCGAGGACGTCGGACGGCACAACGCGGTCGACAAAGTGGTGGGGTGGGCGCTGAAGGACGGGCGCGTGCCGCTCACCGGGCACGTCCTGCTGGTCAGCGGGCGCGTGTCGTTCGAACTGACCCAGAAGGCCCTGCTGGCCGGTGTTCCGGCGCTGGCCGCCGTGTCGGCGCCGTCCTCCCTCGCGGCCGACCTGGCGGAGGAGGCCGGAATGACCCTCATCGGCTTCCTGCGCGGTTCCTCGATGAACGTCTATACCGGCGCCGAGCGCCTGGAAACCTGAGTGCGTTCGATTCGCCGTCTTGCCGGCGCCGGAAGGCGTATCGTTCGGTTCGCCCCTTGACCTGGCGAGCTCAGGGACACAATATATTGGATTTTGTGTCCAATTACATAGAGCCGGACGCCGCAGAAAGTGTGCGGCGGGTTCGCGGTGACGGTGTCGACCTCGCCGTTCAAGAGCGCGGCCAGGGCCCCGTCGTCCTACTGGTGCACGGCTATCCGGACACGCACACCGTCTGGGGCGGTGTGGCCGAGCGGCTCGCGGACCGGTTCCGGGTCGTGACGTACGACGTGCGCGGGGCCGGTGAATCCTCCCGGCCGAAAGGGCGCGCGGCCTACCGGCTCGAACATCTCATCGCGGACATGCGTGCGGTCGCCGACGCGGTCAGTCCCGACTCTCCCGTGCACCTGGCGGGCCATGACTGGGGCTCGATCCAGTGCTGGGAGGCGGTCTGCGCGATGCCGGAACGCTTCGCCTCCTACACCTCGATCTCCGGCCCGTGCCTGGAGCACATCGCGGCCTGGACCCGGTCGGGCCTGCGCCGCCCGTCCAGCGTTCCGGCCGTCCTGCGGCAGCTGGCACACTCCTGGTACATCGCCGCCTTCCACACGCCGGTGCTGCCCGAGCTGTTCTGGCGCCTGATCCTGGCCCGCCGCTGGGAGAATGTGCTGCGGCGCACCGAGGGCGTCCCGGCGGGCAGCACCCGCACCGCTCCCACCCTCGCGGCCGACGCCGCGGCCGGCGTGAACCTCTACCGCGCCAACATGCTCCGCGGCCGCCGTACGCCCGGCGAGCGCCGTACGAGCGTCCCGACGCAGGTCATCGTCCCGATCCGGGACGCGTACGTGACCCCGGGCCTGGCCGCCGAGGCACCACGCCCGTTCGTCGAGGACCTGACGGTCTGGCCGATCCACGCCCCGCACTGGGTCGCCCTCACCGAACCCGCGACCATCGCCCGCCTCATCGGCGAACACGCCGAACGCTCGGCGGGCGACCTGACGCACTGAATCGCCTGGGAGCGGGAGCAGGACACCGAGTTCGGAGGCGCGCACCTCGGGGCCGCCATCGACGCCACGTATGTTCCATGGCCGCTCGCGCTTCCCCCGTACTCAGGCTCAGGGCAATGTCGCGGAGGCCAGGTCTCGTACGCGGGGCTCGTCGATCTCGTGGCCCAGGCCCGGAGCCGACGGGACGTCCACCATGCCGTCCACCGCGACCACCGGCGGGTCGATGATGTCGCGTTCGTAGTACTTGTCCGAGCCTGAGACGTCGCTCGGCAGGGTGAAGCCCGGAAGGGCCGCGATCGCCACGTTCGCGGCGCGGCCCACGCCGAACTCGTGCATTCCTCCGCACCACACCTGCCAGCCGTCCGTGACGGCGCGGTCGTGGGCGGCGCGGGCCATGGTCAGGCCGCCCATCCGGGACACCTTGATGTTGAGGATCCGGCCCGCGCCCAGGTCGATCGCGGTGTCGAGCTGGCCCAGGTCGTCGATGGACTCGTCCAGGCAGACGGCCGTGGCGAGGTGGTTCTGCAGCCGGGCGTGGGCGGCGAGTTCTCCCGGCGCGTACGGCTGCTCGATCATCGTCAGCCCCAGGTCGTCCAGGGCGACGAAGACGCCGCGCTGATCCTCGGTGTACGCGCCGTTGGCGTCCACCTGCAGGTCGAGGGACGGGTGGGCGGAGCGCACCGCACTGACCGGTTCGATGTCCCAGCCGGGGGCGATCTTCAGCTTGATCCTCTTGTATCCCTCCTCCGCGTAGCGGTCGACCTGGTCGAGCAGGTTCGTGATGGACGGCTCGATGCCCAGGCTGACGCCGGCGGCGATCCGCGAGCGCTCGCCGCCGAGCTTGGTGGCCAGCGGGCGGCCTTCGGCACGCGACCACAGGTCCCAGCAGGCGATGTCCATTCCGGCCTTGGCGAAGTTGTGGCCCCGGATCTCCGACCACAGCTCCGGGACGTCGGACGGATGCTCCCACTCGCAGCCGAGCAGCGCCGGGGCGAGATAGCGCTCGACCGTGGTCCAGCAGTCGTCGACGGTCTCCGGGCAGTAGTACGGGTCGGTGGGCGAGGCGATCTCTCCCCAGCCGACCGCACCGCAGGGCGACTCCACCCGGATCAGGATGTGCTCCAGGTGCGACTTGCGGTGCGAGCTGGTCTCGAAGGCGTGCACGAGCGGCAGGCTCACGCGGAACGCCTCGAAGCGGGTCACTCTCGACATGGCGGATCCTCCTCGCGCCGGAACCGGTAGATCGCGGTCCGGCTGTCGCACGTCCGGCACGACACCGCGGCGTACCCTCCTCCCGTGAGCCGGGCCAGTTCCCCGGCGAGCTCGTCGCGTACCCGGCTTGCGGCGGCACGGTCGCGGCGCACCAGCAGGTCCCAGTCGCGTGGCGCGCCGAGCAGCATCGACCCGCGGTCCTCGCGCACCTCGCCCCAGCCGGTGTACGGCGGGGGCGGCTCGTCGCGTTCGGCGGCTTCGAGCAGGTCCCACTCGACGATCAGGCGGTCGGTGCGCATGCCGGGGTCGCGACCGGAGTCCTCGACGCCGTACAGGTCCTGGGCGAACCAGCGGCCCGTGGCGCCGAGCACGTCGAGGTTGAAGTGGGCGTTACGCGTGCGCACGGGGTCGAAGGCCCAGCGCATCAGGGTGATGCCGGTGGACAGGACGTACTCGCGCTGGCTGAGTTTGAGCGCGCGCCCGATGCCTCTCCCCTGCCAGTCGGGCAGGACGGCCGCGACCTGGGAGTAGTGGTAGACGATCTCGGAGTCCGAGCCGAGGAAGCCGTACGTGAAGCCGACCAGGTCGTCTCCGGCGAAGGCGCCGAGGACCGAGCCGGCGTTGCGCGAGAGCGCGGCGAGGAGCCGCGGGCTGACGGCCGGGTCGGTGACGTGCAGGCCGAACGCGGCGCGGTAGGTCTCGACTCCGGCGCGCATCTCGGCGGACGTCGTCAGCGGCCGTACGGTGATCGGCGGAGAGATTGGCAAGTCGTCTCACAGACAACGCTCTAGTGCGTAACGTCCCACTTACTGACAGTTTAGTATCATTTGCGCATGTCACTTGCGGTGACCTGCGGTTCGGCGGGAGGGCGATGACCCTCTCTCCCGCACTCGCCACCGCGCTCGCCGAGGCGACGACGCGCCTCCTGCCGCTCGGGCGGGAACGGCTCCGGGCGTACGCGCTCGCGGAGTCGCCCTCCGGGGACGCGGCCGCGCTCGCCCGCTGCGCCGCGCTGATCAGGACCGGTCACATCGAGGCGGGCGGCGTCGTGACCCGCGACGACGGCCACCTCGTCACCTGCTTCGGCCCCTGCGACGGCCCGCACCTGCTGCTCGTCGGCCACTACGACACCGTGTGGCCGGTCGGGCGGCTCGCGACCATGCCGTACACCGATGACGGGACGACCATCACCGGACCCGGCACGTACGACATGAAGGCCGGGCTGGTCGCCGTCGAGATGGCGGTGCGCGCGCTGCGGTCGGCCGGTGTCGAGCCGGTCCGGCAGGTACGGCTGGTCGTGGTGGACGACGAGGAGGTGGGCAGCCCGGCCGGGCGCGCCGTCGTCGAACGGAACCTGGACGGCGCCGTCGCGGTGCTCGGGCTGGAGGCGCCGCACCCCGGCGGCACGCTGAAGACCGCGCGCCGTGGCAGCACCCGCGTTCTGATTCGCGTACGAGGCCGTGAGGCGCACGCCGCCCTCGACCCGGACAAGGGCGTCTCCGCGATCGACGAGCTCATCGACCAGATAGCGGTCGCGCGCGCCGCCTTGCCTCGCGACGGGACGACGCTCTTCAACGTCGGCCGGATCGAGGGTGGTTCCCGCGCCAACGTCATCGCCGGCGAGGCCACCGCCGAGATCGGCCTGCGCTTCACGTCGTCGTCCGCCGAGCGGCGGGTGCTGGACACGCTGACCTCCGCGACGCCGAACCGGCCGGGCGCCGCCGTCGAGGCCATCGTGCTGTCCACCCGTCCCACCTGGCCCGAGGGCGCGGGCGCCTCCCTGCTCGAGCACCTCGCCGAGGTCGGCGACCTGCTCGGCCAGAAGATCACCGGCCGGCCCGCCGTCGGGGCCGGGGACACGAACCTTCCCGGTTCGCTCGGCATGCCCACCCTGGACGGCCTGGGCCCGCGTGGCCGCGGCGCGCACGCCGCCGACGAGTCGGTCGAGATCGCGGGCCTCGCCGAACGCGCGGCGCTGCTCGCCGCTGTCATGGTCTCCGAACTGTGAGGGACCGCTCCCCGTCACACATAGGACCGGCGGGCCGGCTGGGCGACTTCCGCGTCGTCGACGGTCCGGGCCAGGCGCGCGGCGGCTTCCTGTAGGCGGTCCGGCGGCAGGACGTACGGGACGCGTACGTGGTCGTCGAGGACGCCGTCGACGCCGAAGGCGGTGCCCGGGACGATGTGCAGGCCATGGCGGACGCCCGCCGCGGCCAGGGCCGTGCTCGACGTGTTCGGCAGCCGGGTCCACAGCGACAGGCCGCCCGGCGGCACGTCGAACTCCCAGTCCGGGCATTCGCGGCGCAGCGCCTCGACGAGCACGGCGCGGCGCTCGCGCAGGGCGGTGCGGCGTTCGCGGGTGATCGCGTCCATGTGGCCGAGCAGGTCGGTGACGATCAGCTGTTCGAGCACGGGGCTGGCCAGGTCCACGGTCTCCCGTGCCTCGGCGAGCCGCCGTACGAGGGCCTGGGTGGCGCGGATCCAGCCGATGCGCAGGCCGCCCCACAGCACTTTGGCGGCCGACCCGACGCTGATGACCCGGCCGTCGGTGTCGTGGGCGGCGAGCGGGCGGGGCATGGTCACGTCGTCGACGGCCAGTTCGGCGAAGGTCTCGTCGGTCACGACGTACGCGCCGGCGTCTCTCACCGCGGCGACCACCGCGGCGCGGTCGGCGTCACCGATGAGCCTCCCGGTCGGGTTCTGGAAGTCGGGGATCAGGTAGGCGAGCCGTACGGCGGCCTGCCGCATCCCGCCGGCCATCAGCTCCAGGTCCCAGCCCGTGTTGACGCCGGCGGGCACGAGACGGGCCCCCAGGCACCGGAACGCGTCGAGGGCGTGCGGGTAGGTCGGCGACTCGATGAGCACCGCGTCGCCGGGATTGACCAGCGCCTGCAGGATGAGGCACAGGCCGTTCTGCGCGCCGGTCGTCACGAGGATCTGCTCGGGCAGCGTCGGGGCACCGCGTTCGGTGTACCGCTCGGCGACGGCCTCCCGCAGCCCCGGCAGCCCGAGAGGCTCATAACCGGTGCCCTCGGTGTAGCGGGGCAGCTCCGCGACGGCGGCGGCGACGCTCTCGTCGAACCGCGACGGCGCCGCCGGGGCCACCGCCCCGAGGTCGATGAGCATGCGGTCCTCCGCGAACCCGTGCCGAGCCGCCGTACGGCCGCCGCCGGGCAGCGAGGTCCAGCTGCCCGCGCCCTGGCGGCTCTCGACGTACCCCTCGGACCGGAGCGCGTCATAGGCCGAGGTGACCGTCGTACGGCTGACACCGAGGGCGGCGGCGAGATCGCGTTCGGCGGGCAGGCGCGTGCGCAGCGGGAGGCTGCCGTCGAGCACGAGGCCGCGCAGGGTGCGCCCGAGCGCGGCGTAGAGGGGACGGCCCTCCGGCGGGCCGCCCAGCAGCCGGGCCAGCGTCGGGGCGTTGACGGAGCGCACAGACATAAGGCCACTTTTCAGGATTGGCTCTTATTTTTCAAGCCATTGAGCTGCCCTAATGGACCTACTCGACGTCGATGAGGGGAATGGCCGTGATCGTGCGCCGCCTGGTCCAGCTCTACACCGGATTGGCCCTCTACGGCCTGGGCACCGCGCTCCAGGTGGCCTCAGGCTTGGGCAACGACCCGTGGGACGTCCTCCACCAGGGCCTGGCCCGCCAGACCGGCCTCTCGATCGGCACCTGGATCATCGTCACGGGCGCCGTGGTCCTGACCCTCTGGATCCCGCTGAGGCAGCGCCCCGGCATCGGAACGGTCAGCAACGTGGCCCTCATCGGACTGTTCTGCGACCTGTTCCTGTGGCTGCTCCCCCACCCCGGAGCATGGGAACTCCGGTGGACGTACCTGATCGTGGCGGTCCTCGTAGGCGGCTTCGCGACCGGCTGCTACATCGGCGCCGGCCTGGGTTCGGGCCCTCGCGACGGCCTGACCACCGGCCTCGCCGCCCGGGGCCGTTCCATCCGGGTGGTCCGCACCGCGATCGAGGTGACCGTGCTGGTGGCCGGCTGGCTGCTCGGCGGAACCGTGGGCCTGGGCACCCTCCTGTACGCCGTCGCCATCGGCCCGCTGTCCCACATCTCCATCCCGCTGATGACGATCGGCCGAAGGAACACCACGGAACCCGCGCCGGCCACGGAGCCGGTCCCGGCGTGCGCACGCCCCGGCGGCTGACGGGGTCAATACGATGCGGGTGCACCGTTCCGGCGAACGCCGCGGTGGAGTGAACGGAGAACGACGACACATGCCGACCGCTGCCGCAGCCACGGTGTCCATGCTGGCCTCCGCGGGCATCACGCGTTTCTACACCGTGCCGGGTGAGTCCTTCCTGGAGGTGCTCGACGAGGTCGAGTGCGACGACCGGCTTCAGCTGGTGTCCGTACGGCACGAATCGGGGGCGGCGTTCATGGCCGAGGCCGAGGGCCGGCTGACCGGGGTTCCCGCCGTGGCGCTCGCGAGCCGCGGCCCCGGTGCCACGAACCTGTCGATCGGCGTCCAGACCGCGGCCTACGACGGCACCCCGATGGTCGTCCTCCTCGGCCAGGTCGAGTCGGACCGGGTCGGCCAGGGCGCCTTCCAGGAGATCGACCTGGTCGCCTTCTACACGCCGATCACCAAGTGGGCGGCGCAGGCGAGCACGGCCGAGGAGATCCCGGAGCTGGTCGAGCGCGCCCTGGACATCGCGATCAGCGGGCGCCCTGGCCCGGTCGCGATCTCCGTCCCCGCCGACCTGTGGGCCGCCGAAGTGCCGGACCACACGCCCGCGCCCCGTACATGGGAGGCGCCGCGGGTCACGGTGGACACCGGGTTCGCGGAGGAGCTGGCGGAGGCCGTCGCGAAGGCGGAACGTCCCGTCGCGGTCGTCGGAGGCGGGGCCGCGCAGGCTCTCGACGACATCGTGGCGTTCGCCGAGCGGTTCGGCGTCGGGGTCTACACGTCATTCCGGCGGCAGGACATGTTCCCGGCCTCGCATCCGCACTATCTCGGGCACCTGGGGCTGGGCACCGCCGAGGAGACCCTTGCCGCCCTGTCCGGCGCCGATCTCGTGGTGCTGCTCGGCACGCGGCTCGACCAGATCACGAGCCAGGGGTACCGGTTCCCCCAGTCCGGCTGCCGGGTGATGGAGGTCGGCACGGCCGCGGCCCGGGCCGGCGGGCTGATTCCCGACGAGGTCGGGCCCGTGCTCCGCGCGCTGGACGGGCGTCCCGGCCGTACGCTCGGCTGGAGCCGCGAGCACGAGGCGGCTTCGCGGGTCGCCGCCCCACCGGCCGCCACGGACGTGCTGAGCCCGGCGGACGTGGTCGTCGCGCTGCGCGAGGCGCTTCCCCGCGACGTGATCGTGACGAACGACGCCGGCAACTTCGCGGGATTCCTGCACCGCTACTGGCGGTTCGACGGCGGCGAGGTGCAGCTCGGCTCGACGAACGGCGCGATGGGGTACGGAGTGCCGGCGGCCGTCGCGGCCAAGCTCGTGCACCCGGATCGTACGGTCGTGGCGATGGTGGGCGACGGCGGCGTGCTGATGACCGGCCAGGAGATCGAGACGGCGGCACGCCACGGCGCGGGGATCCTCGTCGTGGTCTTCCAGAACGGCCTCTACGGGACGATCGCGATGCACCAGGCGTCGAGGTTCGGCCGTACGGCGGGTACCGACATCGACCAGGTCGACCTGGTGAAGTGGGCGAGCGGCCTCGGCGCGGCGGCGTACGACGTGCACGACCTGGACGGCCTCGCGGCGGCGCTGACGGCGGCCCGGAGCGTACGCGGCCCGGTGCTCCTCGCCGTGCACGCCGATCCGGACATCATCTCGCCGACCGCACGCCTGTCGGAGATGACGTCGGCGCACGACGGCGCCACCGCGCCGCACCGGCTGGAGGGCCGCCCGCTGTGACGCCGGACGCATTCCAAGGTGGCGCGAAATGGTCACGGCAAAACGCGACCTGCAAGTGCCGGGATCGCCGCCGCCCGCACTATTGATTTGACGTTCGGTGCCCGATTGGTCGCGTGCGTCTTAGAGGTACGGAAAATGGCGGTGTCGGCCCGCGACCGGCTCATTCAATCGCGCAGACGCGCGACGGCACGGTGTGAGGCCGTGCCGTCGCGCGCCGTTGTTCAGGCCGGTGCGGTCCCGGAGTCCTTGCCGCCTCCGGGATCGAGCTTGTCGCCGATCTTTCCGACGGTCCTGCGCACGGCGGACAGCGGCGCCGCGATGTCCTCCAGCGACGCTCCTTCGGCCGCGACTCCGAATCTCAGCGCGACCAGGCCCGCGATGAGCATGATGCCGGCCGCTATCAGGTAGGCGATGAACAGGTTGCCCCGGTTCGGGTGATCCTGGTCGCCGATGAGGGCGCCGAAGATGGTCGGGCCGAGCGCCCCGAACACCTGGGCGATCGCGAAGAACAGCGCGATCGCCTGCGACCTCAGCTCCATCGGGAAGATCTCGCTGACGGTCAGGTAGCCGGAGCTGGCCGCCGCCGAGGCGATGAAGAAGATCACCGTCCAGAGGATCGTCTGCGTGACGGCCGTCAGCGCACCGATCTTGAACAGGTAGCCGCTGACCGCCAGCATCAGGCCGGACAGGATGTACGTACTGGAGATCATCTTCTTGCGGCCGATGGTGTCGAACAGCCGCCCGATGGTCAGCGGGCCGAGCAGGTTGCCCGCCGCGAACGCGAAGAAGAACTTGGCCACGTCATGGTCGGCGACTCCGTAGAAGTGCTTCAGGACGAGGCCGTACGTGAAGAAGATCGCGTTGTACAGGAACGACTGGCTGATCATCAGTGTCGCCCCGAGCAGCGAGCGTTCCGGGTACTCCTTGAACAGCGTGCGCGCGACCTGCGTGAACGACACCTGCTCGCGCGGGTGGACCTCCAGGTACTTGCTCTCGTCGACGGGCGGCAGCGTGCCACCCGATTCCTCGACCTCGCGTTCGATCTGCGCGATCGTCCGCTCGGCCTCTTCGGTCTGGCCGTGCATGAGCTGCCAGCGAGGGCTCTCGGGGAGGTTCTTGCGCAGGCCCCAGATGGCGACACCGATGATCGGGCCGATGAGGAAGCCGACGCGCCAGCCGACGTTCTGCGGCATCACGTCCGGGTTGAGCAGGACGTACTCACCGGCCGAGGCGATGATCGCCCCGAGCCAGTACGTGCCGCTGACCGCGAGGTCGACCCGGCCGCGGTAGCGCGCCGGGATGAGCTCGTCGATCGCCGAGTGGATGGCCGCGTACTCGCCGCCGATGCCCATGCCCGCGACGAAACGGAACAGCAGGAAGATCGGAAGATTGAAGGAGAGAGCAGTGAGGCCGTTGGCGACCAGGTACAGGCCGAGGGTGACCACGAAGAGCTTTCTTCGCCCGAGCTTGTCCGACAGCCGGCCGAAGATCAGCGCGCCGGCCACCTCGCCGAGGAGGTAGACCGTCGCGGAGAACCCGACCTGACCTGACGTCAGGTTCAAGGTGGCCTTGTGCTGAAGTACCGGCCCGACGATGCTCGCGATCTGGATCTCGAGCCCGTCCAGCACCCACGCGACCCCGAGTGCCAAGATCATCCGGGTGTGGAATCTCGACCATGGCAGTCGGTCGATGCGAGCGGGGACGAGGCTCCGCACCGTGTCCGGCACCGTCGCCGGACCTGCTTCTCCGTCCATTCCTTGCTCCAATGTAGAACGTTCCACCGCCCGTACCGGACGGCAGGGCTCTCTTAACCAACGACGCCATATGTAAACAACAGACCAGGTAGGACGATTCACCCTTTAGTCAGGCCACTAGAGCGTTACCGTACGCACAGGGTTCTGATCGAGATCTGCTATGGGGAGTCCGTCTTGCCGGGAAAAATCGAGGATTACGCGCTCATCGGCGACCTCTTCAGCTGTGCCCTCGTCGGCCTCGACGGCTCGATCGACTGGCTCTGCCTGCCACGGCTCGACTCCCCCGCCTGCTTCGCCGGCCTCCTCGGCGACCCCGAGAACGGGCGCTGGCAGATCGCGCCCGTGTCCGGCGGGCAGGCGACCCGCCGCCGCTACCGGGGTGACACGCTCATCCTGGAGACCGAGTGGGAGACCCCGGACGGCACCGTACGGGTCATCGACTTCATGCCCGAACGCGGAGACGCCGCCGACGTCGTCCGGATCATCGAAGGCGTCTCCGGCCGCGTGCCGATGCGCCTCGACCTGCGGATCCGCTTCGACTATGGCCGGGTCATGCCGTGGATGCGGCGCATCGGCGACCACCTGACCGGCATCGCCGGCCCCGACTCGGTGTGGCTGCGCAGCCCCGTCGAGCTGGAGGGACACGACTTCGCCCATCGCGCGACCTTCGTCGTCTGCGAGGGCGACTCGCTGCCGTTCGTGTGCACCTGGAACCCTTCGCATCTCCCGGCGCCGCGCGACGTCGAGCCGTACGAGGCGCTCGCCGGCACCGAGAGGTTCTGGACCGACTGGGCGCGCCAGTGCACCTACGACGGGCGCTACCGCGACGCCGTCGTACGCTCGCTCGCCACCCTCAAGGCCCTCACGTACGAGCCGACCGGCGGCATCGTGGCCGCCGCGACGACCTCACTGCCCGAGGCGATCGGCGGCGTACGCAACTGGGACTACCGCTTCTGCTGGCTGCGCGACGCGACGATGACCCTGGAGGCGCTGCTGCGCAGCGGCTACCGCGACGAGGCCAAGGCATGGCGTTCGTGGCTGATGCGCGCGGTGGCCGGCAGCCCTGAGGACCTTCAGATCATGTACGGCGTGGCCGGCGAGCGCCGCCTGGAGGAGTACGAGCTCGACTGGCTGCCCGGTTACGAGGGCTCCCGGCCCGTACGGGTCGGAAACTCCGCGGCCAAGCAGCTGCAGCTCGACGTGTTCGGCGAGGTCTCCGACTCCCTCTACCTGGCCGTCGACAGCGGCATCCAGCCCGAACGCCACTCGTGGTCGCTGCAGGCCGCCATGACCGGCTTCCTGGAGACGCACTGGAGCGACCCGGACGAGGGCCTGTGGGAGGTACGCGGCCCGCGCCGCCACTTCGTGCACTCGAAGGTCATGACGTGGGTCGCGGTCGACCGCGCGGTGCGGATGATCGAGCGGTTCGACCGGCGCGGGCCGCTGGACAAGTGGCGCGCGCTACGCGACGAGATCCACCGCGAGGTCTGCGCGAAGGGCTTCGACCCGGCACGCGGCACCTTCACCCAGTCGTACGGATCGAAGGAACTGGACGCCGCGCTGCTCCTCATCCCCCGCGTCGGATTCCTGCCGCCCGACGACCCGCGCGTCATCGGCACGGTCGAGGCCGTCCAGCGCGAACTGACCACCGACGGTTTCGTGGAGCGCTACCCGACCGGCGACGGCGACCACACGGTCGACGGCCTCCCCGGCCGCGAGGGCGCGTTCCTCGCGTGCAGCTTCTGGCTGGCGGGCGCCCTCCAGCAGATCGGCCGCCGCGAGGAGGCCCGCGAACTGTTCGAGCGCCTCCTCGACCTGCGCAACGACGTCGGCCTCCTCGCCGAGGAGTACGACCCGCGCCTGAAGCGTCAGGTCGGCAACTTCCCCCAGGCCTTCAGCCACGTGCCCCTCGTGCTCACCGCCTACGACCTCGACGGCCACAACGGCACCCACAAGGCCACCCGCGACTAGGGAAGGTCGTCGAGGAAGCTCAGGAAGTCTTGTGGGAAGGCCAGGCGGGTGCCGTCGTCGTGGGCGTCGATCAGGGTCAGCTCCCCGTCGCGCCACCAGAACAGGTCCGGGCTCAGTGAGCCCGGGCCGTCCTCGTACGCGTCGCGGGCGAAGGCGTGCAGGCGTTCGGCGGTGAGGAGGGCGGTGTCCTTGCGGATCGGACACGCCGCGATGGCGCTGCGGGTGGGCGCGATGGCGAGGGCGCCGTACGGGCCCGGGTCGAGGTAGGACTCCAGCCACACCAGATGGGTGGCGGCGTAGAACGTCGAGCCTTCGAGCACGCGGATGCCGGTGTCGTCGATGACGTCGCACTCCAGCGGGCCGTCGGCGCGTACGCCGTTGCGGGCGACGGCGAACAGCTCGTCTTCGGTGACCGGCCAGGAGTCCGCGTCGTCGGAGACGACCGTGCGGACCGTCGTCGGCGTGTCCGCGACGACCGCCTCGATCAGGCCCTTGGCGAACGGCCGTGAGATGAGCCGGCTCGTACGGGCCTCGATCGGGTAGACGCGAGAGCGCAGCAGGCTGCTGACCAGGGAGAAGTCGCTCAAGTCGAGAGGCTCCTCGATGGCCGTGATGATCGTGCCGACGTGGTCGGCGACGAGCGCGGGCCAGTCGTCTCGCGGGACCTGGCGGGCGAGCTGGCGGAGGTTGCGCATGCCGATGTGCAGGCGATGCGGGCCGTCCAGCAGCATCACGTCGCTCGGCACCGGACGGCAGCCGTAGCCGTGGCTCTCGGCGACCAGCACGACGAGCGAGTCGAGTGCCGGGTCGTCGCCGTCGGCCGCGGCCGGTCTGCGGTCGCGCCTCTCGAAGGTGGTCAAGGTGTCTCCTCGCCCGCGGGGGGTCGTGACGGGACAAGAAACAGGTCGTCCGCGTCGAGCACCACAGGGGCGCCGAGTCGGAGTGTGAGCTGCCGGGGACCGTGCCCGACCGGCAGGCCGGCCAGGATCGGGACACCCAGCGGTACAAGGCGGTCTTCGAGCACCGGTGTGACGTCTCCGCAGCCGGTCCAGGTGCCGAGGGCGATCGCGACGGCGTCGTCGAACCAGCCCGCCTGGATCAGCTGGGTGAGCATCCGGTCGACGCGGTAGGGGGCTTCGGCGACGTCCTCGATGAACGCGATCCGGCCCGCCGCGGGCTCCGGGGAGTAGGGCGTGCCGAGCAGCGAGGTCAGCAGGGTGAGGTTGCCGCCGGTAAGCCGGCCCTCGGCGCGGCCTCCGCGCAGCGCGCGGGCGCCGGGGACCGCGCCGCCGCGGCCGAAGACCCCGGACCGCAGGTGGTCGAGCGCCTCCGGCTCCTCGTCGGCGATGACGGAGGCGACCATCGGGCCGAACGACGTCGTCACCCTCAGCCGCCGCCCGAAGGCCGCGTGCAGCGCGGTGATGTCGCTGGAGCCGTGCAGGAGCTTGGGCTCCGCCGCGCCCAGGGCGTCCCAGTCGAGGTGGTCGAGGACCCGCGCGGCGCCGTAGCCGCCGCGGGCGCAGAACACGCCCGCGATCCGCGGGTCGCACCAGGCGTCCTGGAGGTCGGCGGCCCGGTCGGCGTCGGCGCCCGCGAGGTAGCCGAGCCCGGCCGGCGAACGGTCGAGTGCGTGCTTGCCGACGACGACGTCGAGGCCGAGGTTGCGGAGCACCGTGCAGCCGCGCTCGACGCGCTCCGGATCGACGGGGCCGCTGGGTGCGACGACGGCGACCCTGTCTCCGGTACGGAGGGGCGGCGGGTCCCCAGGGTCGCCCATCAACCCCTCCTTGTTATGTGCTGGGTCAGAGCATGACACCAACACACCCCGCAGCGGAAGAGCCCTAAAAACACATGGGCGTAATTCCCGGTCAATACGTTTCTGACACGAGCGACGGCAGTACGTCACCGATCGGCTGCCGGACCACGGCGTCGGCCACACGGTCGTACGGGGTCTCCTGCGCGTTGACGATGACGAGGCGCGCGCCGTGGTCGACCGCCTCGACACAGAGCCCCGCGGCGGGCTGCACACCGAGCGACGAGCCGATCGCGAGGAACAGGTCACAGCCGCGCGCCGCCCGCAGCGCGGCGTCGAACACCTCCGGTCGCAGTGCCTGCCCGAACGAGATCGTCGCCGACTTCTGGATGCCGCCGCACTCGAGGCACGGCGGGTCCTCCTCGCCCGCGTCGACGCGGGCGAGGACCTCGGGCATGGGGGTGCGCAGGCCGCAGGTGAGACACTCGGCGTCGAGGATCGTGCCGTGCACCTCGATGACCAGGTCCGGGTCGGAGCCGGCCTTCTGATGGAGGCCGTCGATGTTCTGCGTGACGATCGCCCGCAGCCGGCCCGTACGCTCCAGGTCGACGAGTGCCGCGTGCCCGGAGTTGGGCTTCGCGCCCCAGGCCGGATGGTCGCGCCGCGACCGCCACGCGCGGCGGCGAATGTCCGGATCGGATACGTAGACGTCGATGGTCGACAGGGCCGCGGCCTTGGGATCCTTCGTCCAGACGCCCTGCGGCCCGCGGAAGTCGGGTATGCCGCTCTCGGTGCTGATACCCGCGCCGGTGAGCACGGTGACGGCCCTCGCGCCCCGCAACCATTCGCCGATCATGCCCTGAGCCTAGGGCGTGCCCGATGGGTCTCGGCCGTCGCGAGTGGCGTCCAGGTGGCGGGTCGCGAGGCGGGGAAGGGAGTCGGCCTGCTTTCGGCCGGCGACCGACGACAACGCGGCGAGCCGCGGCATGGGCGCCGCGCAGCAGGCCGGAGACCCGCCGGACGGGCCCTGGGGCGTGTCCGGACACCGCGCGGCAGGCCTAAGACCTGCCGGACGGGCCGTAACCCGGATGACCTGAGCATGGGCCTGGCCCTAACGTCGGATGGGTCACCGACCCGGAGGAGGAGCCATGACGCGTACCGCGATCGTGACCGGAGGCGGCACCGGTATCGGCCGGGAGATCGCCAGGACGCTCACCGGACAAGGTCTGGACGTGACGATCACCGGGCGGCGTGCGGGCGTGCTGGAGAAGGCCGCGGCGGAGCTGGGCGTACGCACGGTGGCGTTCGACGCCTCGGACCCGGCGGCGGTCGAGGCGGCGCTGCCGCGGCTGCCCGAGCGGGTGGACGTCCTGGTCAACAACGCGGGTGGCAACGCCGCGCGCGACCGTCCACAAGTGGCCGACGGTGACCTCGCCGGGCTGCGCGGGCTGTGGCTCGCGCAGATGGAGGCGAACGTGCTCAGCGCGGTGCTCGTGACGGCCGCGCTGACGCCGCGGCTGGCCGACCAGGCCCGCGTGGTCCTGATGGGCTCGATCGCGGGAGAGCGCGGCGGCGGCTCGTACGGGGCGGCCAAGGCGGCGGTGCACATGCTCACCGCCGACCTGGCGGCGTCGCTCGGCGAGCGTGGAATCACCGTCAACGCGGTCGCGCCGGGCATGGTGGAGGACACCGAGTTCTTCGGCGCCTCCATGACGGACGAGCGCCGCCGCCTGATGATCTCCCAGACTCGCAACGGCCGGGTCGCGACGCCGTCGGACGTCGCGGAAACGGTCGCGTTCCTGACCTCACCGGGCGCCGGCCACGTCACCGCCCAGGTCGTTCACGTGAGCGGCGGCGCCTTCCTGGGCCGCTGACCCACCCTGCGGCACGATCGGGTCGTTCACGTGGCCGACAGCCCGTTCCTGAGCCGCTGCACCCTGAGGTACGACCGGGACGTTCACGTGCCCCGCAGCCCGTTCCTGGGCCGCTGACTCGCCGTGGGGCATGATCGGTGGATGCGGTTCTCAGGACGCCTGGTGGTCGTGACGGGTGCGGGCTCGGGGATCGGCCGTGCCATCGCGGGACGGTTCGGCGCGGAGGGTGCGCGCGTGATCGTCGCCGACATCGACGCGGCGAGCGCGGAACGCGCCGCCGGGGAGATCGCCGGCGCCCGCGCGGCGGCCGTCGACGTCACCGACCGCGGCGGCGTACGCGCCCTGCTGGTCGGCGAGCCCGTCGACGTGCTGGTCAACAACGCCGGCGGCTCGACGGACGTCCCGCTCGACGACCTCGGCGAGGACCAGTGGGACCGCGACGTCGACCTCTGCCTGAAGGGCACGTTCCTGTGCACTCAGGCCGTCCTGCCCGCGATGCGGCGGCGCGGCGGCGCGATCGTCAACGTCGCCTCGGTGAACGCCCTCGCCGACTTCGGCAACGAGGCCTACAGCGCCGCCAAGGCGGGCATCCTGGCGCTGACGCGGAGCGTCGCGGTCCGCTACGGCCCGGACGGCGTCCGCTGCAACGCGGTCGCGCCGGGCACGGTCCGTACCGCGAGCTGGGACGAACGCGAGCGCACCGACCCGGGCCGCCTCGACCGCCTCGGCGGCTGGTACCCCCTCGGCCGCGTCGGCGCGCCGGACGACATCGCGTCGGCCGTCCTGTTCCTCGCCTCCGACGAGGCCGCGTGGATCACCGGCGCGACGCTGCCGGTCGACGGCGGCCTGATGGCCGGCAACCGCCACATGACCGACGACATCCTCGGTCTCTAGCCCCTCCCGGGAGAGTTCGAGCACGGCCTCGCGCACGGGAGTGATGGACACACCGAGCTGTTCGGCGATGGAGCCGATGGCGTACAGCCGGTCGGGTCGCAACTCCCCTGAGATGATGCCGGCGCGAATGACCCGCAGCGCCTGGTCCCGCAGGCTGGAGGCCTTGAGCCGGACACCGCCCAGTCCCTGGTTCAGGCCGATCTCTCCGTCGCTCATACGCGTCCGCCCTCGCACACTCTTTATGACAACACCGTCCGGCGAATTGTCACGCTGTTATCAGCGTAAGGTATTATATATGGGGTGTTCAATTCCTCTACGTCCGGCCGGATCTACGAGTGGTCCACTCGGCGGAAGGCTCGCAGGTCGACGTGCAGATAACATGGCCGGCCGTCGTCTCCCGGCTCCAGGAACGCACCTCTCTTCGGCACGTCCCATCCGTCACGCATCGTGCTGAACTCGGTCGGAAGCGTCAGCCGTACGTCCTGACCGGGCTCGTCCCGGGCGTCGGCTTCGAGCGTCAGCCTGCCGCCGTCCGCCGACACACGGCGCCGATGGATGCCGTGCGCGTAGTCGCCCTCGTACGGGGCGAGATCCAGGGGCGCATGAGGGTCGGCCGCCTGAGACGGGATGGCCAGGCCGCACAGTTCGTCGACGATCGCCTCTATGAGGTGATGTCCCACCAGGACGCCGCCGTTCGCATTGGTCAAGACGGTGACCGCGAGGTCGCGGTCGGGCAGTACCCGCAGCGTCGCCGACTGCCCGCCGTTGTGCCCGATCACGCGTTCGGCGGGTTCGTAGCGGAATCGACTCCAGCCCAGCCCCCAGCCGTCGCCATCGACCGGTCCGCTCGGCGTGTCCGCCACCTCCCGTCCCTGCATGGCGGCGACGCTCTCACTCGACAGGATGCGTCCGGCGTCCTGGGTGAGCCCGCCGGAAAGGTGCAGCCTGGCGAACCTGAGTAGGTCATGGCCGGTGGCCATCGGCGTGAATCCCGCGGGGCCACCCGATCGCAGTTCGGCCCACATCTGACCGACACGCCAGCCCGGCGCCGCGTCGGTCGGGAGATGCCCCATCGCCACCCGGTGACGCAACGCGTCTTCGGGGAGCGTCGCGAACCCGGCCGACCCCAGCGGATCGAGGAGCCGGCTCCGCAGCGCCGCGTCCCAGGTCTGGCCGGTCACCTCCTCCACGAGCCGGCCGGCGACGACGAATCCGCTGTTGCTGTAGGAGAACATCCGCCCCGGCGCGTGAAGCAGTGGCAGGGACGCGAGCGTGGCGACGTACCGTTCGAGCACGTCGTCGCCGCGGCCGCAGTCGGGCAGATGGTCTCCGACGATTCCGCTCGTGTGAGTGAGCAACCTCCGTACGGTGACGGAATCCGTGGCATCCGGATCACTCAGCCGAAATGCCGGTATGTACGTGCGGACCGGCGCATCGAGGTCGACCAGCTCCTGGTCCACCAGCTGCATGACCAGCGTTGCCGTGAAGACCTTGGTGATCGAGCCGATCAGGAACAGCGTGTCCGGCGTGGCTTCGATCTGTGCCGGGACATTGGCCATCCCACGCGCCGCGGCGTACTCGGCACCCTCGTGCCAGACGGCCACCGAACCCGCCGGAACCTCGTAACGCGCAAGCAGTTCCGCCAACCGCGATGGAACCCAGTGAAGTCGTTCCGCCAACGTGGCGCTTACCGCTGTTTCACTCATGACGTTGTCACCTCGATCGACTGAGACCGGTCGACGAGCCGGCCATACGTAATACCTTACATATCATGAGCAAAGCCCCACATCAACGCCGAGACCGGCGCTCGGCGACCCGCTTTGGGCACATAAAGCGTGATGTACTACACCTTAATATCTGCGACTGCCGGCGACGTGCCGGCCGACCGCGCCCACATCCGCCTTACGGATGTTCAGCGACGTCGACCTGCCGCCGATCTCGAACCAGGCGTGGACCTTCTACCTGAACAGGGCCGAGGCGCGGGCCACCGGACGCGACACGCCCATCGCGACCAGCGTCCGGGTACTGCGGTGACGGTGATCACCGTGGGCCGCCGAGAGGAGACGGTTGACGCGATCATCTCTAAGGTATTACATGTCGGGTGTTAGGCAATTATCTGGAAAGGATCTGAGATGCCCGAGGTCAACGCCGCCGAGGTGCACGCCGAGGCGATCGTCATCGACGCGGTCTGCCCCTTGGCCAGGGACAGGCGGTACCTCGACTGGTACCGCGAGGGCGGCGTCACGCTCACCGTCCCGAGCGTGTCGGGCACCGACTCGGCCGCAGGCGCGATGCGTTCGATCGCCGGGTGGAAGAGGACCATCGCCGCCGATCCCACCCTGGCCCCCGTGCACGGCGCGGCCGACATCGAGGCGGCGAAGGCGGCCGGCCGGATGGGCATCGCCATGCACTTCCAGGGCACCGACCCGATCGAGGACGACCTCGACCTGATCGACCTGTACAAGGAACTCGGCGTCGGCATCATCGGACTCTGCTACAACACCAAGAACCGCGTCGGCGACGGCGCCGAGGAACGCACCGACAGCGGCATCAGCAGGTTCGGCATCGCCCTGGTACGGCGACTGAACGAGACCAGGGTCATCGTCGACTGCAGCCACACCGGCGTACGCACGAGCCTGGAGGCGGTCGAGGTCAGCGAGGCGCCGGTCGTGGCGACCCACTCCAACCCACGGGGCCTGCACCCTTCGCTGCGCAACATACCGGACGACCTGATCAAGGCGATCGCGGACACCGGTGGTGTGGTCGGCACCGCCGGCTTTCCGAGCTTCCTCGGCTCGGAGACCAAGCCGACGCTGGACCGCTTCATCGACGCCATCGCCTACGTCGCCGATCTGGTCGGCATCGACCACACGGGTCTCGGCATCGACTACTACCTCGGCCAGCACGAGGTGTGCCCGCTCGAACAGGCCCAGAAGAACTACGACGAGCTCATCCGCTCGGGGATCTGGCAGGCCGGCACCTACCCGCCGCCGCCGCACCACTACCCTGACGGGATATCGACACCGCGCGACCTGCCGAACCTGACCACCCGGCTGCTCGAGCGCGGTTTCACCGCCGACGACGTCACCAAGGTCCTCGGCGCCAACTGGATGCGGGTCTACCGCGCCGTATGGGACGCTCAGGCGTGACCGGCCCGAGGACTACGACCCGGTTTCGACATCTGTCGTGGCTCCGGCCGAGGACGCTCGACATTCATCGGAGGCACGGGCCCCGAACCTGTCCCTAGGCTCGCTGATGAGGCACGTCGTGGGACGGGCCCGCCGGACATCCTTCACTCAGGAGGCTCACTGATGGACGCGGGTGCGCTGCACCACGACGCCGTGGTCGTCGACACGCACAACGACCTCATCCTGCTCGTCGATCACTTCGACCGGCGGCAGCAGTACAGGCACTTCGCGGACTACTGGTTGCCCGAGTTGCGTGCGGGCGGAGTCGACGTACAGGTGCTGCCGATCTGCCTTGAGGAGCAGTTCCAGTCCGAAGGCGGGCTGCGCCGCACGTTGCTGCTGGTCGAGCGCATCCACGAGCTCGCGGCGGAGCACGCCGACGACGTCGCCCTCTGCCTGACCGGCGCCGACGTGGACGCGGCCGTCGACGCCGGGAAGATCGCCCTGATCATCGCGCTGGAGGGCGCACACGGCATCGGCCAGGACCCGCGGCTGATCCGTACGCTGGCGCGCGCCGGCGTACGCGTGGTCTCCCTCGCGCACATGGGCCGGACGTTCCTGGCCGACGGCAGCGGCCTGGACGACACCGCTCGCGGCGGCCTGACGCCGGAGGGGATCGAGGTGTTCCAGGATATGGAGCGCCTCGGTGTCGTGTTCGACATCAGCCACCTCGGCCTGGTCGGCGTCGACCAGGTGCTGGAGCTGGCGACACGCCCGTTCCTCGCGACGCATTCGGCGTGCCTGCGGCTGAAGCATATTCACCGCAACCTCGGCGACGAGCAGATCCGGCGCATCGCCGAGCTCGGTGGCGTGGTGTGCGTCGCCGCGGCGATCCCGTTCTTCATCGACTCGAAGGAACCGACCGCCGAGCGGGTCGTCGACCACATCGAACACCTCATCAACACGGCCGGCATCGACCATGTGGGGATCGGCCCGGACTTCATCGACGACTACTACGAGCACGTGTTCGGCGGCTGGCCGGTCCGGCCGGAGCTGACCGGCGAGTACGACCCGGCGGAGATCGCCCGTCCCTCCGACCTTCCGAAGCTCACCGAAGCGATGCTGCGGCGCGGCTTCGGTGAGACCGACGTCAAGAAGGTCCTCGGCGGCAACGCTCTCCGCGTACTGCGCGAGGTCATGGGCACTCCGCCCCGTTAGCCGCGGCGGGGAGGGCTGCGAGCAGCTGCCTGGTGTACGGATGGTGATCGGCCCCGGCGGTCGGATAGAACGCCGCGGCCGGGCCGGTCTCCACCAGCTTTCCCCGGTAGGCCACCGCGATGTCGTGCGCGATATAGCGCACGGCGGCGATGTCATGGCTGATGAACAGAGCCGCGAAGTCCCACTCGCTCTGCAGGTCTCCGATCAGATTCAGGATCTGTGTCTGCACCGATACGTCCAAGGCCGTGACGGCCTCGTCAAAGACGATCAGGTCGGGACGCGTGATGATCGCCCGCGCGACCGCCACTCGTTGCCGCTGCCCGCCCGACAGCTCGTGCGGATGCCGATCCGCGAGCGACGGGTCCAAACCCACGAGCGTCAGCATCTCCGACACGGCGGCCCGCCGCGAGGCGCGCGGGCTCCTCGTCACGGCCAGCGGCTCGGCCACCGAACGCCACACCGGCAGGAACGGGTTCAGCGAATGGTCGGGATTCTGCAGCACCACCTGCAGCCGGCCCTTCACCCGCCGCCGGGTGAGGGGCGTGCCCGCGAACTCCACCGCCCCGCCGGCCGGCCGGACCAGCCCCAGTAGCACGCGGCCCAAGGTGGTCTTGCCGGAGCCCGACTCCCCCACCAGGCCCAGTGTCCGGCCGGCCGCCACCTCCACCGACACCCCGTTCAGGGCGTTCACGATCCGCCGATGACGCCCATGACCGGTGCGGTAGGTCACGCGTACGTCCCGCAGCGACGCCACCGGCCGGCGATTCTCGCCCGGCAGGGGATCCGTGGTCGTCATCGTGTCGTCTCCCGCGTGTGGAGGTGGCAGGTGATGTGGCGACCGGTCGCGGTGGTGGCGTACGCCGGCCGGGTGGTGGGGCAGTCGGTGGCGGCGTGGGGGCAACGGGGGGTGAAGGCGCATCCGGGGGACGGCCCGCGCAGGACTGGGGGCGTTCCGCTGATCGCCCGCAGCCGCCGGCCGGGTTGTTCCTCTCCGGGCAGGGCTCCGATGAGCGCCTGGGTGTAGGGGTGCCGGGGGTCGGTGAGCACGTCGCGGGTGGGGGCGGCTTCGACGACACGCCCGCCGTACATCACGGCGGTGTGGTCGGCGTGTTCGGCGACGGCGTGCAGGTCATGGGTGAGCAGCAGCAACGCGCAGTGGTGCCGGCGGCACTGGTCGGCCAGCAGCCGCAGGATCTGCGCCCGCAGGGTGGCGTCGACCGCCGCGGTGGGCTCGTCGGCCACGAGCAGGCGGGGGCCCCGGTGCAGCGCCATCGCGATCGCCACCCGCTGGGCCATCCCACCCGACAGCTCGTGCGGGAAGGATCCCAGCACCCGCGGGCCGTCCTCCAGCCCCACCTCGGCCAGCGCGTCCACCAGCGCCGCGTCCGGCATTCGCGCCGCGAGGCGCATCTGCCGCCGGATCCGCATGGTCGGGTCGAGGGCGGCGATCGGGTTCTGGAAGATGTAGGCCAGCGCGTCGTGCCGCAGGGCGCGCAGCTCTCCGGGGTCGCAGTCGAACACCGAGGTCCCGTTCACCTTCAGCAGGCCGCCGACGTGCCGGGCGTTGGAGGCCAGCAGCCGGCCGGTGGCCATCCCCAGTGTGGTCTTGCCCGATCCGGACTCCCCCACGAGCGCCACGACCTGCCCCGGCTCCACCACGAGCGACGCCTCGTCCAGCGAGCGCACCCGCCCGTGCCGGGTGGTGTACTCCACCACCACGTCCACGGCCTCCAGTACGGCGGTCATCGGCGCACCTCCGCCCCTCGTACGTCCAGGGCGTCGCGGAGTCCGTCGCCGAGGAGGTTGACCGCCATGATCGCCAGCGCCAGCAGCGCTCCGGGGACCAGCACCAGCCAGGGCGCGATCGGCAGGTACACCGTGCCCTCGTGCACCAGCGACCCGAGCGACGCCTTCGGCGGCTGCAGTCCCAGGCCGAGGAAGCTCAGGCCGCTTTCGATCAGCATCCCAACCGACAGCGCGTACGTGGCCTGGACCACGGCCGTCGGCGCGACGTTCGGCAGCACGTGCACCAGCAGGATCCGCACCCAGCTCGCCCCGCCGACGCGCGAGGCGATGACGAAGTCGCGGCTCACCACCGACAGCGACGCCGCCCGTACCACGCGGACCATCATCGGCGAGCAGATCAACACGATCGCGATCACCGCCCCGGTCATGCCGGGACCGGTGATCGCCACCAGCATGATCGCCAGCAGCAACGCCGGGAAGGCGAACAGCACGTCCGCTCCGCGCGTGATCAGCTCCCCCACCGCACCACGGAAGTACGCCGCCACCATTCCCAGGACCACGCTGATCGCCGCCGTCACGAGGACGGCGACCGCGGCCAGCAGGAACGTGGTGCGGACCCCCTCGACCAGGCGCGGCGCCACCGAACGCCCCAGGCTGTCGGTCCCCGCGAGCCACCGCGACGACGGGGCCGCCAACCGCGGCCCGACGTTCACGGCCTCCGGATCGCCCAGGCCCAGCCACCCGCCGAACAGACCCGTCGCCACGAGCACCAGCAGCAGTCCTGCTCCGGCCCGCGACAGCACATCGCCACGGAACAACCCGCTGAGCCGCCACCGAGGCCTGCTCAACCGCACATCCACCATTCGTCAGCTCCTAGCCCTGGAGACCCGCGCGTACCCGTGGATCGATGACGCCGTACATGAAGTCGGCCAGCAGGTTGATGCCGATGAACGTGGCCGCCGCGACCAGCACCATTCCCTCCACCACGGCGTAGTCGCGGCCGGTCACCGCGTTCAGCACCGCCTGGCCGACCCCGGGCAGCGAGAACAGGTTCTCCAGGATCACGGCACCGCCCATCAGGTATCCCGTGTACGTCGCCAGCACCGTCACCACCGGGATCGCGGCGTTCCTCAAAACGTGATGGACGACCACGTGCAACGTCGAATCGCCTCGCGCCAGCGTCGCGGTCACGTGCGGCAGGCTGATCACGCTCGCCACCGCGTCGCGGCCGGTCCGCACCACCACGGCCATGCCGAAGACGCTCAGCGTCAGCGCGGGCAGCAGCATCGCCCGCAGGTTCGCGCCGACGTCATCCACCAGCGGAACGTAGTTTCCGACCGGCAGGCCCAACGACCAGCGTGAGAACACGAACACCAACAGCGAGCCCAGCACGAAGTCCGGCGTCGACATCGCCGACGATCCGGCCAGCCGCGACAGCCCGCGGCCCACCCGGCCTCGCGCCAGGCCCGCCACCACCGCCAGCGGTACGCCCGCCACCACCGTCAGCCCGAGCGACATCGCCGCCAGCTCGGCCGTCACCGGCAACCGGTGTGCCAGCTGACCGGTCACCGGCTCCCCCGTGCCCAGCGACACCCCCAGGTCGCCAGCCACGAGGTGCCGGACCCACTCCACGTACTGCACCACCAACGGCCGGTCCAGCCCGAAGTCCGCCGTCAACTGCGCCCGCGCCTCCGGCGAGGAGAACGGCCCCAGCACCACCTCCGCGTACGAGCCCGGCATCAGATGCACCGCACCGAACACCAGCACCGACACGAGGAACAAGGTCCCGAGGCCCGTGGCGAAACGGCCCAGGAAATATCGCATCACACCACATCCCTGACTGATGAAATTGCACGTACGCGACCCGCTAGGACTGCGGCGCGGCCCGCAGAAACGCGTACATCTCCTCGTGGGCCGCGACGCTCATCGGACCGGGATGGAGGTCGAAGCCGTGGACGGCCTCCGGCCATACCCGCAGCCCGGTGGCGTGCCCGGCGGCCCACCAGCGCGCCTCCATGAACAACGTGTCGTCGAGCAGGTGATCACGAGTGCCGACGGTGAACAGCGCCGGCGGCATCCCGGCCAGGTCGGCGAACAGCGGTGAGATCTCCGGATCCCGCCACGACTCCCGGTCGGTGCCGGGCAGGATCGTGTCCGTCACCCAGGTCAACGCCTTGTCGGCCGCGCCGGCCGCGCCGTGCCACAGCCGGACGCTCGGCGTCATGCTCAGGTCGTAGACGCCGTAGACCAGGTTGGCGGCGCGGAACGCACCGGCGATCCCGTGCCGGTCGCGCAGCCGCAGCAGCGTCACGGCGGCGAGGTGGGCGCCGGCGGACTCACCGCCGATGGCGAGCCGGTCCGGCGCCCCGACCTGGCCGGCGCCGCCGTCGACCAGCCAGCGCGCGACGTCCTCGCAGTCGTCGGGAGCTGCCGGGTACGGGTGTTCTGGAGCCAGCCGGTAGTCGACGCTGAGCACGCACATCCCGGTCGCCTCGGCCAGCTCCCCCAGCACCGGATCCTGCATGTCGGCCCCGCCGAACACCCAGCCGCCGCCGTGAAAGTGGAGGTAGACACCGGTGGGCGTGCCCTCCGGGGCGAGCACGCGCACCGGGATCGCACCGGCCCGCCCCGGGATGGTCAGCTCCCGCGCCTGTGGCAGGTGGACCAGGCCTTCCGCACGCAGCCTCCGCCGGGTCTCCTCGATCGGGACGTCGTAGACCGCCGGCCGGCTCGTCCGGAGACGTTCGAGCTCGGCGTTGAGCTCAAGGGTCCGCTCCATCGTTTCGGCATCGACCGGCATCACGAACCGCGCCGCCATGTCAGCCCCTCAGCCCGAACTCGGGATCCGCGTGTGCGGAGAGCCAGCTCACGATCAGGTCGACGTTCGCCGCCTTCCCGGAGTACGCCCGCTTGAACAGCGTGGGCGTGGATCTGTGCGACATCGGGCCGCTCCTTTGCGTCGGAGTCATCGCGCGGGGTGTCACTTCCTGGTGAACTGGGCGAGCTGCCGCAGCGGCACCGCGTAGCCGTCCAGCTGGAAGATCCGTGGCGAGACCCGGTCCGACCGGTACGCCACGACGAGGTCCTTGGTGACCAGCGGAATGATGTTGGCGCCGCGGGCGATGCGCTCGCAGACCGCCTGCAGTGCCGTGGTGCGCTCCGGGCCGGCCGGGGTGGCCGTGCTCGTGGCGAGCAGCTTGTTGAGCTGCGGCTCCGACCGTACGAATCCCTTGTCCCAGAGGGTGAGGTCGGGGTTCCACCGCATCGGTGTCATCCCGGGGTCGGCGTAGCCGGCGAACCAGCTCACGATCACGTCGAAGTCCGCCTTCCCGGAGTACGCCCGCTTGAACAGCTCGCCGATGTCGACGGTCTGAATCCGAACCTTCAGCCCGATGGGCTCCAGGTCCTTCTGGATGACCTGGGCGATGGCCGCGGACATCGGTACGACGCTCGTGGTCAGGATCGTTACGGTCTTGCCCGTCGCGCCCGCGGCCTTCACCAGCTGCTTCGCCCTGGCAAGGTCCGGGGTGGCGTACGGCAGGGTCGCCGGGTCGCACACTCCGAACGGCGCCGACACGGCCGCCGTCGGTCGGCCGATGCCGCCCAGCGCGACGTCTTTGATCTTGTTCCGGTCGATCGACAGAGCCAGTGCCTGCCGCAACCGGTCGTCGCGGAAGAGCGAGGACAGGGCGTTGACGTCCAGCCGGTAGAAGTCGGTGGTCGACTGCACCATCGTGGTGACGTTGGGCTGGCCCTTCAGCAGCCGAAGGGCGTCGGGGTTCTCGAACGTCGTGATGTCGACGGTGCCCTGCCGGAGCGCCGCGACCCTCGCCGTGTCCTCCGGCATGGCCCGTACGGTCAGCTTGTCGACCTTCGGCAGGCCGGGCCGCCAGTAGTACGGGTTGCGGCCGAACGTCCACGACTCGCCCTGCGAGTGGGCCACCACCTTGAACGGGCCGGTGCCGACCATCTCCTTCTTCGGGTCGAACGTCCCGGCCTTCAGCTCCTTCATCGGCAGCACCGCGACCGGGGCGCCGGCGAGCGCGGCGAGGAACGAGGTTCGCGGCGCGGCGAGCGTCACCTTGACCTGCGTGGTCCCGACCGCGGCGACGCTGCGTATGCCCACCAGACCGGCCCACGACGACGCGGATTTCGGGTCGATCAGCCGGTCGAGGCTGCCGACGACATCGTCGACGGTCATCTCCCGGCCGTTGGAGAACTTCACGCCCTTGCGCAGCGTGAACACGTACGTCGTGGGCGAGGTCTGCCGCCACGACTCGGCCAGCTCCGGAACGAGCTTCAGGTGGTCGTCCAGGCCGACCAGACCCTCGTACGGGAGGCGGACCAACTGCCACGCCAGGGCGGTGTTCGAGGGCGCCGGGTCGATGACGTCGGCGTCGGCCGACACCCCCCACACCAGCTCTCCGCCGCGTTGGCCCGCGGTCGACGGGCGAGCCGAGCCGCCGCAGGCGGTGCCGGCCGCGGCGAAGGCGAGCGCCACGGCGATGAGGGCCGTACGCGCGGATACACGGTTTCCGAGTCTGTCCAACATCATGCCGCTCCTATTTCTGGACGGTCATCGCAGGAGTGTGTTCGTCGTCCGCGGGCTCCGTGAGAACGGGGCTGGCGGGAAGCGCGTCGCGGTCGACGAGTGCGCCGTCCTTCATGACCTCGGCGATGCGGCGGTAGTTGCGTACGTCCGCCAGCGGGTCGGCCTCGATGATCAGCAGGTCGGCGCGTTTTCCGGGTTCGAGAGTGCCGAGGTCGCGGTCTTGGCCGTACGCCTCGGCGACGTTGCGGGTGGCGGAGAGGAGGATGTCCATCGGCGCCATGCCGCGTTCGGCGACGGCTTCCAGCCACAGGAAGTGCGCCTCGCCGAGGATGATCGGGCAGTCCGGGGCGTCCCTCCAGAGGGTACGGGCCGGGTGCCTCATCACCCGCGGGGTGCAGACGAAGGCGTCCGTCGTGAGCAGGAGCCGGGCGCCCGCCTCGATGAGCCTCCGGTCGTTCTCGTCCTGGATCCGGTTGTGGCCCGCCCGCATGAGCTGGCTGCCGCACTCCTCGACCCAGGACATGAACCGTTCGGTGCAGACGAGCGCGGCGACCGGCAGCGCCCGCTCGACGATCGTCTTCAGGGTGGTGTCGGGGATCGACCGCTGCCCGGTGATGTCGCCGTGCTGGAGCAGGTCGGCGCCGGCCTCGATCTCCATCCGCAGGCTCTCCACCGAGGTCGAGTGCGCCTGTACGGTCAGGCCGGCCCGGTGGCCCGCCTCGACGATCGCCCGCTGGGCCTCGGCCGAGAACGCGATGAACTGGTACTGCAGGTGTGAGCTGGACAGGTACTTCACGAAGTCGACGCCGGTCCGCTCGATGTAGGCGGCGACCCGTTCGCCGACCTCCTCCGGGGTCAGCCACAGCAGGTCCGGCCCGACGCCCTGCTCCCACCGCCGGTTGATCCGGTCCACGATGTCGGGGCCCAGGACGTTCCCGGCCGAGAACATGTCCTCCGAGAACAGTCCGCCCTGCCCGACGATGTTGCCGGCGACGAACATCCGGCTGCCGGCCACCTCGCCCCGGTCGATCCGGTCGCGGGTCGCGACGAGCGGTTCGACCGGCCCCCAGGTGTCGAAGACGGTGGTGACCCCGGATCGCAGCGCGATCTGCGCGGCCTCCAAGGCCAGGTCCTCGTAGCGGTCTTCGTACTGGAGCGCGATGTCCGGCGGGGGCATGACGTAGTGGACGTTGGCGTCCATCACGCCGGGGATGATGTAGCGCCCACGCGCGTCGATCACCGTCGCCTGCTCGGGAACCGGCGTCTCCGCCGCCCTCGTCACCGACCGGATCCGCTCGTCCTCGATCAGGACGACCGCGTCGTCGACCGGTGATCCGCCGGTTCCGTCGATCACCGTCGCGCCGACGATTGCTGTGAGCTGCATGCGTGCCCTTTCTCGCCCACGGATGCGAAAAGCCGCGGACCGTCTGTCACGGGAAGACCGCTACGGGAAGAGCCGGTCGGCGCCCGTTGTACGGGCGGGGAGAGTCGAGCCTGGCGCGATAGCGCCTCAATGTGGATTGCGACGCTATGTGGATAGCAGCGCAATGTCAACGGTCTATCTGCGATGACCTGGCTTGATGGCCGATCGCCGGGTTCACCAACCGGCCATTGACATAGCGGTGCTATCTAGATAGCTTCGCAATCCACTTGGATGACATCCCCAACCCGGCACCGATCTCACGGCCGCTCGGCGGCTGCGTGGTCGGAGGAGGCGTGCATGCCCAGAAAGACCGCTGCGGAGAAGCAGGCGGAGACCCGCGCCAAGGTACTCGACGCGGCGACGGAGACCTTCCAGGAACGCGGCTACTTCGCGGCCTCGATGGGCGAGATCAGCGACCGGGCGGGGTTCTCCCAGGGCGCGATCTACTCGAGCTTCAAGGGCAAGGAGGACCTGTTCCTGGCGTGCGTCGCCCGCCTCGCCGACGCCCGGGCCCTGGTATGGGAGGACTTCATCGCCGACGCGAGGGAGCTGGGCGCGCAGCCGGAGATCTTCGGCAAGGTCCTCGTGTCGGTGCTGTTCACGCCGCAGTGGAACAAGGCGATGGTGGAGTTCCGCATCGCCGCCATCTCCGAGTCCAGCCGCCAGACCCTGATCGGCAACCAGATGCGCTGGCGCAACATCGTGATCCGGCTGCTCGAGGTCTACTGCGCCACCAATGACGTGACCCCCGGGGTCCCCCTGGAGACGCTGGCCGACTCTCTGGTCGCCGTGGCCGACGGGCTCCGGTTCCAGGCGCTGACCGAGCCCGATGTCGACATCGCCGGGGGCTTCGCCACCACTCTGAAACTGCTGCTGGCCGGTTCGACGAACCCCGACTCACCCTGAGCCCCCACCCGAGGACGGCGCTTGGCACATGTACGGCAACTACGACTACGGCCTGTCGGCCGCCGACGAAGGACGGGCCGCCCGGCTGCACGCCGAAAGCACGATCATCGACGTCATCTGGTGGGGCCCGGTCACGTACCAGTCGTACCTCCCGGAGATGGACGACATCCTGCGTGCCGCCTACGACGGCAACGACATCGCCGCGCTGGTGCGGCACGCGCAGGGACTCCCGGGACGGCTGGCGGCGTCGGGTGAGTTTCCCGAGTACCGGAAGCTGTGGGACGCCACCGGCGTCACCGCCGGGCACTACGAGGTGCAGGTCGGCGACCCACGGCTGCTCCTGGAGGACGTCTCGCACCTGACCTACCTGTTCGACCACCTCCCCTGGCTGCACAAGGCGGTCCGCGCCGAGGACTTCCGGCGTGCGAAGGAGGCCGGCGAGCACGCCTTCTACCTGCAATGCCAGCCGGTCCCGCCGATCAGCCGCGATCTCGGCCTCGTCGACCTGGCCTACGACGCCGGCCTGCGGGTGCTGCAACTCGCCTACAACGTCCAGGACGCCATCGCCACCGGCTGCACCGAGCGTTCGAACGGCGGCGTCAGCGAGCTCGGCGCCAAGCTGATCGCCCGGCTCAACGAGCTGGGCGTCATCGTCGACACCGCGCACTGCAACACCCAGACCGTGCTCGACGCCTGCCGCATCTCGGAGCGGCCGGTGATCTGCTCCCATGCCACGTCCGCCGCCCGCTACCCTCACGACCGGGGAATCAGCGACGAGGCCGCCCGCGCGATCGTCGATACCGGCGGCATCGTCGGCGTCGTCACCATCCCCTTCTTCCTCGGCCCGGGCGATTCCACCATGGACACGATGCTCGACCACATCGACCACTTCACCCGCACCCTCGGCTGGCAGCACGTCGCGATCGCCACCGACTGGCCGCTCGGCAGGCCCAAGTGGGTGCTGGAGGAGTACCGGGGCTGGCTGTCGAACAGCGGGTTCCGACCCGAGCACGGCGTCGATCCCACCAAGAACCTGATCGGGTTCGACGACTACCGCGACTTCCCCAACATCACCCGCGGCCTCGTCGCACGCGGTTACACCGACGAGCAGATCCGCGGCATCCTCGGCGAGAACTTCCTCCGCGTCTTCGAAGCCGTCTGCGGCTGATCGAAATGTCAAGGCTACTGATCGGCATGGTGGGCGACGTTCTCCTGAATCGGGAGAATCCACGAGAGGTCTTCGACGAGGTGCGCGAGGTCCTCCACGCCCCCGACATCCTGTTCGCGAACCTCGAGGGCGCCTATACCGACGAGCCGCGGCTCAGCCCCGGTGCGATCCGCGGTTGTAGCGGCCCCGCACACAATCTCGACGTCTACCCCGACGCCGGATTCGATGTGATGTCATTGGCGAACAATCACATCCTGGACGCCGGTTACGAAGCGATGTTCGAAACACGGTCACGGCTGAGGGACCGAGGCGTTCGGACGTGCGGCGCGGGCGATCACCTCGACGACGCGCGGGAACCCGCGATCATTGTCGCCGATGGCGTTCGCGTCGCCTTCCTCGCATACGCGAGTGTCTTTCCCCTGGGGTACGAGGCCCGCTCCGACATGCCCGGACTCGCTCCGATGCGGGCATACGATCACTGGCGCGCCGCGTTCCCCGGCACCCACGTACCCGGCATGCATCCACTGATCACGACAGTCCCCGACCAAGCCGACCTGACGCGCCTGACCGAGGACATCCGGCGGGCGCGGGAGCGCGCCGACGTGGTCATCACGAGCTTCCACTGGGGCGACTACACGCGCCCGTTCCACCTCACCGACCACGAGACGAGAACGGCCAGGCACTGCGTCGACGAAGGCGCGGACATGGTCATCGGGCACCACCACCACGCCCTGCGGGGAATGGAATGGTACAAAGGCAAGCCGATCATGTACGGGCTGGGCCACTTCGTGTTCGACTTTCTCCTGGAGTCGAATGAGGATGAGTACAAACGTCTGCTCTCAGCGCTCGACCTGCCCGGTTTTCGGGACAAGGAGCCCTACATCGTCGGCCCGCGCGAAGGCTGGCCGTTTCTCCCCATGCACGAAGACACCCGGATGACCGTTGTGGCGTGGGCGACCGCGGATCACGACGGCATCAGCGATATCGGCTTCCTGCCCTGCATGCTGTCCCCGACGGGACAGGTCCGCCCACTCGTCCTCGGCTCACCGGAGAGCAACGCGGTCGTCGGCTATCTCGAAGAATGCAACCGGTCCCAAGCCCTGAACGGCGTCATGGTGCCGGACGATTCGATATCACTGGCGGGATACCGAACCCTGCGCGTCGTTCCGTCCTGACCCCGATCGAGCAGGGCCTGTCCCGCCCGATCGCCGGATCGAACGCCCGGGGAGCAGGTCCGTACGGTGGCCGTCGTCGACGGTGAACTCACCGTTGACCAGCACGTACGGGATGCCGTCCGGGGTGCGCCGCGGGTCGTCGTAGGTCGCGCGGTCCGCGATGGTCGCCGGGTCGAACAGGACCAGGTCGGCGGCGTACCCGGTGCGTACGAGGCCGCGGTCGGTGAGCCGCAGGCGGCGTGCGGCGCGGCCGGTGAGGTGGGCGACGCACTCCTCCAGGCCGAGGACGCCCGTCTCGCGCACGTAGTGGCCGAGGTAGCGGGGAAAGGTCCCGTACGCGCGCGGGTGCGGCCGGTCGCCGGTGAGCAGGCCGTCGCTGCCGCCCGTGTGGGACGGGTGCCGCATGATCGTGCGGACGTTGTCCTCGTCACCGACGTGCATGAGGCAGGACGTGCCCAGGTCGTCGGCGAGCAGAAGGTCGGCGACGACGTCGAGGGGCGCGCGTCCGGTGCGCCGCGCCGTGGCGGCGACGGTGCCGAGCAGGTCCGCGTTGGCGGGGTTCCGCACGCCGTTGACCTCGATCGCCGACCAGTCGACCGGCACGCCGTGCGCGCCGTCGGAGCCGGTCTCCTCCATCGCGGCGCGCATCCGCTCCCGCGCCGCGGGGTCGCCGAGCCGCGTGCGCAGCGCACCGACGCCGCCGTCCGCCGCCCAGCTCGGCAGGAGCGCGGACAGCGACGTCGCGCCCGCGAGGTAGGGATAGGTGTCGAGGGTGACGTCGCAGCCGGAACGGTCGATGAGGTCGAGCAGCTCGGCGGCGCGGCCGCGGTTCGGCGGGAAGTTCATGGTCGCGTGCGCCAGATGCAGCGGGCAGCCGGAGTCGCGCGAGACGCGGATCATCTCCTCGTACGCCTCCAGCGCGCCGGCGCCGTAGCTTCGGTGGTGCGGGGAGTAATAGCCGCCGCGGCCGGCCACGACCCGGCACAGCTCGGTGAGCTCGCCGGTCCCCGCGTACATGCCGGGCGTGTAGGTGAGGCCGGACGACATCCCGGCGGCGCCTTCCTCCAGCGAGCGCGCAAGCGTGGCCCGCATCGCGTCGAGTTCGGCGCCGGTCGGCGGGCGGTCGTCCCCGCCGACGTGCAGCATCCGCAGCGTGCCCTGCGGGACCAGGTACGCGGCGTTGACCGCGATGCCGCGGTCGAGCCGGTCGAGGTACTCCCCCACGCCGCGCCAGCCCCAGTCGAAGCCCGGCGGGTCGCCGTTCCAGCCGGCGAGCTGCGTGCGCAGCTCGGCGAGGGTCGCGTCGGAGGCGGGCGCGTACGACAGTCCGTCCTGCCCGAGCACCTCCAGAGTGACGCCTTGCGCGGCCTTGGCCGTGTGCGCGGGGTCGGCGAGAACGGCCAGGTCGGAGTGGGCGTGCATGTCGATGAAGCCGGGTGCGAGGACGAGACCGGCGGCGTCGACCGTACGGGACGCGCCGAGCCGGTCGCCGACCTCGGCGATCCGGCCGCCGTCGACGCGTACGGAGGCGCGGAACCCCGGGCCGCCGGTCCCGTCGACGACGGTCGCGCCGGCGAAGACCACGTCCATCTAGGACACCGCGTCCGTCTAGAACCAGGTCCGCACGAGGTCGACGACGACGCCGTCCTCGACCACCGGGATGAGCTGCCACTTGTCGAACACCGTGCACGGGTGGGAGATTCCGCACTCGACCCAGTCGCCGACCTCGGCGCGTGTCTCCGGGCCGAGGTGGAGGAAGGCGTGCTGGTCGTTGAGCGCGCTGATCCGGCTGCCGGTCGCGGGCGACACGGTGCCGTCGGTGTGCCGCACGGTGTGCGGCTCGGGCATGTCCTGGTCGAAGGACGCGTCGCGGCGGCCGAGGGTCAGGAACGCCAGGTCGGGCTCGGGGTGGGAGGTCACCTGCGCCCAGGCGTGCATCGCCGGGCGGAACGCCGTGCCCTTCCCCCGCTCGAACGGCGAGGTCCTGCGGTAGATCCCGTCGTCGTGAGTGATGTACGCGCCGCTGCGCAGCACCGGGTTCAGGTCGCCGAGCACCTCGACGACCTGGTCGAAGTACGTGCTGCCGCCGGCGCTCGCCACGGCGTCGTCCGGAAGGTCGAGGCGCTCGTAGAGGGCGCGCAGGTCGCGCAGATACCGGTCGACGTCGGCCAGGCTGCCGGGGTCGGTGCCGTGGGCGATGGACGCCTCCCATCCCGCGACGCCGACGAGCCGCAGCCCGGCCGCGCCGGCCACCGCGTCCGCGACGGCCTCGGCGGCCTTCGCGTCCCGCGCGCCTGCGCGGCTTCCCGGCGCGCCGAGCTCGACCAGCACGCCGACGGGCCGTACGGCCCCGGCCAGGCCGTCGGCCATCAGCTCGGCGCCGCGTACGGAGTCGGCGAAGCACAGCAGCTCGAACTCCGGGTCGCGCGCCAGCTCATCCGCCACCCAGCGCAGACCCGCCCGGTCGACGAACTCGTTCGCCAGCAGCACCCGCCGAACGCCGAACGCACGGGCGACGCGCAGCTGCGCGAAGTTGGCGATGGTGATCCCCCACGCGCCGTGGTCGAGCTGGCGCGCGTACAGCTGCGGCGCCATGGTCGTCTTGCCGTGCGGCGCGAGCCGTACGCCGTGCCGCTCGCACCAGTCGCGCATCGTCGTCAGGTTGTGCTCCAGGGCGGCCGCGTCCAGGACGGCGAGCGGCGGGTGGAAGCCGCCATCGAACAGGCCGCGGCGCTGGGCCGCCAGCTCCGCGACCGTGAGCCCCTCGGCATCTGCGGGCATACCCTTGAACCGCCAGTCGACGCGTTCCTCGCCCAGCCGCCGCAACGCTTCGGCGTCCATACCGAACCACCGCCCCTTCGCATGTCAGGCGCCGATCTTGGGCGACGCCCGTCACGTAACGCTATTACCTTTCGTACGGTCCGCGGAGATGATGATCTTCGTGTGAGACACGCGGCGCGTTCCGGTAACCTCGCGCGGCGAGCCGTTAACATCCCTTTTTGTGAGTGCCGTGCACGCCCGGAGATGAGAACTATGAGTAAGAAGATCGCGATCCGCACCGATAAGGCCCCTTCGCCGGCCGCGGACTACAGCCAGGGCGTCATGAAGGGCGGCATCCTCCAGGTCGCCGGCCAAGGCCCGGTCGACCCCGCCACCGGCGAGTTCGCCGGCCCGACCGTGGGCGAGCAGACCCGGCAGACGATGCGAAACGTCGAGGCCATCCTCAAGGAGGCCGGGGCGAGCTTCGACGACGTCGTGATGATGCGGGTCTACCTCACCGACAAGGACCACTTCGCGGAGATGAACGCGGCCTACTCGGAATTCGTCTCCGAGCCGTTCCCGGCACGCACCACGATCTTCGTCGGCCTCGGCCGCGGCATGCTGGTGGAGATCGACGCGCTGGCCGTCGTCGGCTGACGACGAGATCGGCGATCCGAGGTGACACACTAGGTGACACCTATGCGCTCCACGTCCCCCCACATCCTGGTGGTCAACGGCACCAAGGTCCGCTGCCCGGTGTTCCTGCTGGGCGCCCCGCACTCGGGTACGGACCTGCTGGCCCGTGCGATCAGGCGATCCGCGGCGTTCCATCTGACGATGGCACGCCCCAACGTCGTACGCACGGTCTACGCGTTCGCCCGCCGCCCGTCGATCGCGACCGAACAGGGAGCGGGCGCCGCCCGCGTCATGCGCGACGCGTACGCGCAGAGCTGGCAGGTCACCACGGACGGCTGCACCGAGTGCCCGTCCGAGTGCCGAGACCTGGGCAGAATCGGCGAGGACGGCACCTGCGCCGACCCGCGCGGCATCCTGCGCTTCGCCGACGCCACACCCGACCTGATCTACACCACGGACGTGATCCTGGACGCCTTCCCCGACGCCCAGTTCATCCAGGTGATCCGCGACGGACGCGACGCGGTCGCCGGCATGCTGTCCGACGAACGCTGCCTGGCCTGGTTCCGGCCGGGCTTCGCCAACCTCGACGAGGTCTTCCCGAACCCCTTCTTCGGCGTCGAAGATGTCACGGAACGCGTCCGCTGGCCGAACGCCGGTGTCGCGGTCAAGTGCGCCCTGCGGTGGCGCGGCTCGATCCGTCTCAGCGCGAAGCTACGGGCCCAGATCCCCGAAGAGCAGCTGATGACGGTCCGCTACGAGGACCTCGTGGCGCGACCGCGCGACATCGTCGGCGATATGTCCGACTACCTGGGGCAACGCATCGCGAGAAACGCCTTCCAGGGCACCGGCGACGGCGACGTGGGCGCGTGGGAGGACATCCTCACCCCGAAACAGATCACCCAGGTCGAGAAGATCGCCGGCGCCGAACTACGCCGCCTCGGCTACCCGACCGGCGACCGCGACTGAGGCGCGCCCAGTGAGGCCAAGGCCGGACACGTCCAGGGCGTGTCCGGCTACGCGGCGCTCGCTACGAACGTGATTCGTCAGACAGGCCCTAGCCGGACTGCCGGTCGGCGTAGCGCCAGCCGATGGCCAGTCCGGCCGCTCCGCAGCCGAACAGGAGGGCGGTGAAGCGCCGCGCTCCGCGTCTGTTCCTGTGCATCGTTTCCACTCCGTGTCGTGAGACTTCGCCTGCGCCCAGCCTCGTACGGGCGTGCGGCGGTTGTGTGGACGTGAAGGCGCGTCCGGGTTAAAGGCGCCGGACGTCTACTTCTTGTGCCACCGGGTGCGGGTCTCGCCGCTCTTCTTGCTGCACACGAGCTTGGTGCCGGTGGTGGACGTCGCGGTCGCTCCGGCCTTGGAGCAGTACTGCCCGGCGCGGGCCTTGCCCGGTGCGCCGTGCGGGTACCAGCGGGCGCGGGAGTCGCCGTTGCGCTTCTGGCAGCGTGCCCAGGATCCGCCGGAGGTCTTGCCCGCGGCGCCCTCGGGGCGGCAGAAGGTTCCGATCTTGACGGTGCCCGGGACGGTCACGGACGCGGACGGGGCGCGTGTCGCCGGTGAGGTCGGGCGGGGCGACATCGCCGACCTGGCCGATGCGCTGGACGCGATGGTCGCCGCTTTCTTGGAGCCGCATCCGGTCAGCGCCACTCCGGCACCGACCACGACGCTCACCAGGGCGAGCGAACGGTTCATATGATCCCCCCGGTTCATATGGGTCCCTCGATCAGGGACTGAAGTAATGCTGCATGCGGACGATCCGGCCTCGGGCGTCGAACCACAGCTCGAACATGTGGGCGCGGTCCAGCATCGGGTGAAGCCTGCGGCTCAGCCTTCTGAGCTGTTCGTTGAGCCGCGCCGGCGTCAGCCGTACGCCGCGCACGTAGTCGGTGACGCCCTCCTCGACGATCGGCGCGGACGCGCGGATCACCGCTCCGGGCGCGAGCGGCACCGGCGCGTAACGCCCGACCTGTTCGGGGTGCACCGTCTCCGGGCCGCCCGGCTGTACCTTCCTGGCCGGCGCGAACCGCACCTCGGCCGCCTGGGCCCCGGCCTCCACGAGGCCGAAGACCCGGGCGCGCCCGGCGTACGTGGACACCGGGCTCGGCTCACCGGACCGCGCACCCATCAGTACGACGCCTGCGCAGGCACAGCAGGCGAGGGCGATCACTCGGCGCGCACGCGCGGTGTACGCAACGCTCACACAGTGGACGTACCCTCGCCCCGTACGCCTCACTCCCCCGGCGTGTCTCAGGCGCTGAGGATAGGGTCCTCCCGGTCCTCCTGACGGGAGAACTGCGTTCGGTACAGCTCGGCGTACAGCCCCTCGGCGGCGAGGAGCTCCTCGTGGCGGCCCCGCTCGACGACGCGGCCGTCGTCGATGACGAGGATCTGGTCGGCCTCGCGGATCGTGGAGAGCCGGTGGGCGATGACGATCGAGGTACGGCCGGCCAGCGCGGTCTTCAGCGCGCGCTGCACCGCCGCCTCGGACTCCGAATCCAGGTGGGCGGTCGCCTCGTCGAGCACGACGACCGAGGGCGACTTCAACAGCAGGCGGGCGAGGGCGAGGCGCTGCTTCTCTCCGCCCGAGAGCCGGTAGCCGCGGTCGCCGACGACGGTGTCGAGGCCGTCGGGCATCTCGCTGACCAGCTCCCAGATCTGGGCGGCCTTCAGCGCCGCGGTGACCTCCTCGTCGGTGGCCTCCGGCCGGGCGTACGCGAGGTTGGCGCGGATCGTGTCGTGGAACAGGTGCGCGTCCTGTGTGACGACGCCGACGGCCCCGCGCAGGGACTCCAGCGTGGCGTCCCGTACGTCCTGGCCGCCGACGCGCACCGACCCGTCGTTCACGTCGTAGAGCCGCGACACGAGCTGGGTGATGGTCGTCTTGCCCGCGCCGGAGGGGCCGACGAGCGCGGTCAGCCCGCCCGGATCGACGCGGAACGTGACGCCGTGCAGCACCTGCTTGCTCGGCGCGGTGTCGGCACGCGCGATCGACTCCAGCGAGGCCAGCGAGACCTCGGCGGCGGCCGGGTAGCTGAAGACCACGTCCTCGAACTCCACGGCGGGCGCCTCGCCGGTGGCGAGCAGCGGCACCGCTTCCGGCTTCTCGTCCACCATCGGCTTCAGGTCGAGCACCTCGAAGACACGATCGAAGCTGACCAGCGCCGTCATCACGTCGATGTGGACGTTCGACAGCGCGGTGAGCGGCCCGTACAGGCGTGTGAGCAGGGTCGCGAGGGCGACGAGCGTGCCGAGTTTGAAGCCGCCGTCCACGACGAGCGCGCCGCCGACGCCGTACACCATGGCGGTGGCCAGGGCGGCGACGAGCGTCAGCGAGGTGAAGAACACCCGGCCGTACATCGCGGAGATCACGCCGATGTCGCGCACGCGCTTCGCCCGCTCTGAGAAGCGGACGGACTCCTCTTCGGGGCGCCCGTACAGCTTGGCGAGCATCGCGCCCGCGACGTTGAAGCGCTCGGTCATCAGCGAGCTCATCTCGGCGTCGAGCTGCATCTGCTCACGGCTGATCTTCTGCAGGCGGCGGCCGACGAACTTCGCCGGGAAGATGAAGATCGGCAGGAGCACCATCGCGACGAGCGTGACCTGCCAGGACAGGAAGAACATGGTGCCGAGGACGAGGACCAGGCTGATCACGTTGGACACGACCGAGGACAGCGTCGTCGTGAGCGCGCGCTGCGCGCCGATGACGTCGCTGTTGAGCCGGCTGACCAGCGACCCCGTCTGGGCGCGCATGAAGAACGCGACCGGCATCCGCTGGACGTGGCTGAACACCTGGGTCCGCAGGTCGTAGATCAGGCCCTCGCCGATGACCCCGGAGTACCACCGCTGGCCGAGGCCGATCACCGCCTCGACGACCGCGAGCACCGCGACCGCGATCGCCATCCACATGACGACGTCGCTCCGGTGCTCGACGATGCCGTCGTCGATGATCGCCTTGAGCAGCAGCGGGTTCGCCACGACGATGACCGCGGCGATCGAGTTCAGGATCAGGAAGAGGACGAGCTGCCTGACGTAGGGGCGCGCGTAGCCGGCGATGCGGCGTACCGTGCCCTCCTTGAGGCGTTCCCGCACGACGTCCTTGTCACGGCGGAATGACATCATCATCATCCAGCTGTTGTCCGGCATCCCCACCGTGGCCCTCCAGCACTAATTGCGTAATCATGTAAGCGTCGGCGACAACGTATCCGACGCCACCCACATTCCAATCGTGCGCTTCCGGCCACGTTCCCGTCACCCTCCGCGCGGCCGAGCCCGCACCGGCCGCTGGGCGTACGACGAAGGTCCCGCCCGTTGCCGGACGGGACCTTGAACGGGACGCCTCAGGCGCCGAGGTTGAAGGTATCGGGGTCGGGGCCGGTGCGCTCGCCGGTCTCCGACGCGTCGATCGCCTTCATGTCGCCTGGGGTGAGCTCGAAGCCGAACACGTCGAAGTTCTCGCGGATGCGCGACGGCGTGACCGACTTGGGGATGACGACGTTTCCGGTCTGGACGTGCCAGCGCAGGATCACCTGGGCCGGGGTCTTCCCGTGCCGCTCCGCCACCGCCGTGATGGTGTCGTCCTTCAGCAGCGAGCCGCCCTGCGCGAGCGGGCTCCACGCCTCGGTGACGATGCCGTGCTCGGCGTGGACGTCGCGTACGGCGCGCTGCTGGAGGTTCGGGTGCAGCTCGACCTGGTTCAGCGCCGGGACGATGTCGGTCTCGGCGAGCAGGCGGCGCAGGTGCGCCGGCTGGAAGTTCGAGACGCCGATCGCGCGGGTGCGGCCCTCGGCGTACAGCTTCTCGAACGCCTTCCAGGTCTCGACGTAGGCGTCCTTCGCAGGCACCGGCCAGTGGATCAGGTACAGGTCGACGTGGTCGAGGCCCAGGTTCGCCAGGCTCGCGTCGAAGGCGCGCAGGGCGGAGTCGTACCCCTGGTCGCTGTTCCACAGTTTCGTCGTGACGAAGAGCTCGTCACGCGGCACGCCGGATTCGGCGATGGCCGCGCCGACGCCCTTCTCGTTCTGGTACGCGGCCGCCGTGTCGATGCTGCGGTAGCCCGCCTCGAGTGCGGTGGAGAGGGCTGCGGTGACCTCCTCGTCGGGCACCTGCCATACGCCGAAGCCGAGCTGCGGCATGGAGACGCCGTTGTTCAGGGTGATGCTGGGAACCTTGGTCACCAAAAGTCATTCCTTCCGGAGTGAGTTCGCTCCCCAGCGCCAACCCGGCTCCGGCACCCGAAATTCCGTCCGGCGCTCAGCCGCCGGACAGCTCCTTCAACAAGACGACCTGCTCGCGGCGCTCGGCCGCGGCCTGCTCTTCCAGGGTGTTGGCGGGCGCCGCGCGGAGCAGCCGCTTGGTCGCGGCGGCCGTGGACGGGCGGATCGCGAGGATCGCGCCGACCAGGTCGGTGATGGCGGCGTCGAGCTCGGCGGCGGGCACGACCAGCTCGGCGAGGCCCAGCCGCGCGGCCTCCTCGGCGTGGACCGTACGCGTGGTCAGGCAGAGTTCGAGGGCGCGCGAGACGCCGACGATGTCGACCAGGGGCTTGGTGCCGGTCAGGTCCGGGACGATGCCGAGCGCAGGCTCCTTCATGGAGAACTTCACGTCGTCGGCGACGACGCGCAGGTCACACGAGAGCGCGAGCTGGAAACCGCCGCCGATCGCGTGGCCCTGCACGGCCGCGATGGACACGATGTCGGGGCGGCGCAGCCACAGGTAGCCCTCCTGCAGCGCCAGGATGGCGTCCTCGCCTCCGGCGCCGATGGTGTCCTCGCCGGGGATGCCCTCGGCGCTGAACAGCCGCAGGTCGATACCGGCCGAGAACGACGGGCCCTCACCGCGGACGACGACCACGCGCACGCCCTCGGGCAGGGTCGCGCCGATGCGGGCCATGGTGTGCCAGGTGCTGAACGTCAGCGCGTTGCGCCGCTCGGGCCGTGCCAGCGTGATCGTGGCGACGGCGTCGTCGATGTCGAGGCGCAGTCCGGCGCGTTCGAGATCGGCGCCGGTGGGTGGGGTCTCCGCCATGACGCTCCTCAGGGTGCACGTCGCGGCGGGGACTTTCCGCCGTCGTGCCCGACCTTAACGGGTCGGGCACGACGGACATTCGAACGGTACGGCGCTCAGAGCGGAGGGAAGCAGGGCGTCAGAGTCCGCCGTGAGGCCCCCAGGACCGCACGGCTCGGGCTCAAGACTTCTTACCGCGTGTAGCTCCGCCGCGCCCGCGCAGGTTCACGCCGGACTCGGTGAGGATGCGGTGGATGAAGCCGTACGATCGTCCGGTTGCGGCAGCCAGGGCGCGGATGCTTTCACCGGAGTCGTAGCGTTTCTTCAACTGCTCCGCCAACTTGTCTCGCTCGGCACCGGTCACGCGGGTGCCCTTCTTTAGGGTCTCGGCCACGAGTACCTCCCGTAGTGATGTGGTGACCGCTGCGTTATCACTCGCCATGATCAGACATTCGCGCGCGATCGGCTACCCACTACGCCAGAAAAGATCTGCTTCCTTGCTCAGAGCTTGCGCCGCAGGTCAGGCAAGTGCCACGAGATCGGAAAATTCGTCACTCCAAATGTCTTCAACACCATCGGGAAGCAAGATCACTCTTTCCGGTTGGAGCGCCTGCACCGCACCTTCATCATGTGTCACAAGAACGATGGCTCCGGCATAGGTACGAAGTGCCCCGAGGATCTCTTCACGGCTCGCGGGATCGAGGTTGTTCGTCGGCTCGTCGAGGAGGAGGACGTTGGCACTGGAGACCACGAGTGTGGCGAGTGCCAGCCGGGTCTTCTCGCCTCCGGACAGCACGCTCGCCGGCTTGTCGACGTCGTCTCCGGTGAAGAGGAACGAGCCGAGGATCCGGCGCGTCTCGACCTCCGCGAGGTCGGGCGCGGCGGACCGCATGTTCTCCAGAACGGTGCGTCCGGTGTCGAGGGTCTCGTGCTCCTGTGCGTAGTAGCCGAGGCGCAGGCCGTGGCCGTCGATCCGCTCGCCGGTGTCGGCCGCCTCGACCCCTGCCAGCAGGCGAAGCAGCGTCGTTTTGCCCGCTCCGTTGAGGCCCAGGATGACGACTCTGCTGCCCCGGTCGACGGCCAGATCGACATCAGTGAAGACTTCCAACGAACCGTACGATTTCGACAAAGCTCGTGCCATGAGCGGCGTTTTGCCACACGGAGCGGGTGCGGGGAAGCGAATCCGGGCGACCTTGTCGGCCCGGCGCTCGTCCTCGACCCCGGAGAGCAGGCGCTGCGCGCGGCGCTCCATCTGCTGTGCAGCCTTGGCCTTCGTGGCCTTCGCGCGCATCTTGTCGGCCTGCGTCTGCAGGGTGTTCGCCTGCCGCTCGGCGTTGGCACGCTCGCGCTTGCGGCGGCGCTCGTCGGTCTCCCGCTGCGCGAGGTACTTCTTCCAGCCGACGTTGTAGAAGTCGATCACCTCGCGGTTCGCGTCGAGGTGGAAGACCCGGTTGACGACGGCCTCCAGCAGCCCGACGTCGTGGCTGATCACGATCAGGCCGCCCTGGTGCGACTTGAGGAAGTCGCGCAGCCAGCCGATGGAGTCGGCGTCGAGGTGGTTGGTCGGCTCGTCGAGGAGGAGCGTGTCGGCACCGGAGAACAGGATCCGTGCCAGCTCGACGCGGCGGCGCTGGCCGCCGGAGAGCGTGCGCAGCGGCTGCCCGAGGACGCGTTCGGGCAGGCTGAGGCTGGAGGCGATGGAGGCGGCCTCGGAGTCGGCGGCATATCCGCCGAGCACGTGCAAGCGCTCCTCCAGACGGCCGTACCGGCGCACGGCCTTGTCGCGCTCGGCACCCTCGGCGCTGGCCATGCGCTCCTCGGCGACGCGCATGGCGCTGATCACCTCGTCGAGGCCGCGCGCGGCCAGGATGCGGTCGCGGGCGAGCACCTCCAGGTCGCCGGTGCGCGGGTCCTGTGGCAGGTAGCCGACCGTGCCGGAGCTCGTGACGCTGCCGGCGGCCGGCATCGCCTCACCGGCGAGGACCTTGGTCAGGGTGGTCTTGCCGGCGCCGTTCCGGCCGACGAGGCCGACACGGTCACCGGGGTTCACGCGGAACGACGCGCCGTCGAGAAGCAGACGGGAACCGGCACGGAGCTCGATACCACTGGCAGTGATCACTGTGGGAAATCTCCTGGGGGGCGGGCTGGGCGACTGCGGACGTCGAAAAGGGCGCCGCCCAGGACCCTCGTGGCCCGGCCGCGCCCTCGGTGCGCCTAATCAGCTCGCAAGCATGTGCTCAGTCTAGGGGACGAGGCTCATGGTCATTACCAGCGGGCGGCCGGTAGGGGCCGCGTGTCCGGCGCGGATCGGAGAATGTCCACGTACGCGATCGGCGAGTCCTGGCCGTGTTCGTCGACGACGCCGGCGGCCACGAGGCCCTGGCGCTCACCGCGTCGATCGCGGGCGTCACCGCGGGACGCCTCACCGCCGCGGGCGGGCACCCGCCAGGCCGCGGCGCGTCGGGCATTGAGGCCCTGACCACGCCGGCCAACGCGGAGACTTTGCTGGGCGGCCTACCCGCCGAGCTCCTCGCCTGGGAGAGCCGTGGCGCGGGACGCGGGCCGTCGGTGCCGGCGAGCCGGATCGGCCTGGGCGGCACCGCCGGCCACCTCCTGCACGCCGCGCACCAGAGCGTGATGCCGACGCCCGCGGGCCACGTGCCCGCCGGGCGCCCGCGTCGGATCACCGTCGGCTACGTGCGCCGCCCGCAGTGCGACGAGGCCGTGACGAGGGCCGCCGTACGGCCGGGCGTGCCGCTCCGGCTCGTCACGCCGGCCGTCGACCGGGCGGACCTGGGCGCGCTGGGCGACGACCTCGCGGTCGCGATACGGCTCGCGGGCGAGACACCCGGCATGGACGCCGGCGCAGTCGAGGCGGAGATCTGCGAGGGCGACGACGTCGCGGACGCCATCGCCGACATCGGCGGGCTCGACGGCGAGCTCTTCGTCTGCGCGAGCGGCGAGGACGCGCCGGTTCACCGCGTGTTCCTCGGCGAGACGGCGTTCAAGGTGGTGCGCGCGGTGCCCGGTCGCGGTCCTCCCCCGCGACCGGACGTAGAGCCTCAGTTGTCGTGGTTGCGCATCACGCCGACGGACAGGCCGTAGCGGTGGGCGTAGCTGACGGCCTGGGCGCGGCCGTGCGCACCGATCTTGCGCATGATGTGGTCGACATGGCCCTCGACCGTCGCCTCGCTGATGATGAGGCGGCCGGCGATGGCGATGTTGGTCAGCCCTTCGGCCACTAACGACAGGATCTCGACCTCGCGGTTCGTGAGGTGCTCCGGGACGTGCCCGGAGATCGGAGCGAGGGCGAGCGCGCATTCGACGGCGACGGCGTCCATCAGGTGGTGCTCGACGGCCGGGTCGATCATCACCTGCCCGTCGACGACCTGGCGGAGGGCGTGGCGCATCTCGGCGGCGCCGCAGTCCTTGGCGAGGTAGCCCCGCACGCCCGCGCTCAGCGCGCCGGCGATCGACTCCTCGTCGGCGTCGGCGGTCAGCACGATGACCTTGATGCCGGGATCATGGTGCCGTAGCCGGCGCGCGGCCTCGGCTCCGTCACAGCCCGGCATGCGCAGGTCCATCAGCAGCACGTCGGGACGGACGCGGGAGGCCAGCGCCACCGCCTCCTCGCCGTCGGAGGCGACACCCACGACCTCCACACCAGGGAGGAGGTCGAGCAGCATTCCCATGCCCTCGCGCACGACCCACTGGGCGTCCGCGTGCAGTACTCGAATGAGGGGGGTCATTGTTTCCCCTGTTCAACCATGAGGCCGATGCCGTCGCCTACGTCCGCGTACTTCCCCATGTCCGCGGTCGCGCGAGGCGACGCCGACAGACGGGCCGAACCGGCGCGGAGTGCCGCCGTGTTCGGGCCCGTGCGCTGAATCCATCGTTCGACAGGGTCGCATTGGGATAGTGCCCGCATAACGACCGTTGTCGGCAACGTTCCGGCTTGAGCGTGCACCGTACAACTATATGACCGAAGAATCGCAAGTCGTCGGTATCGTTGCTGATTTGATGACTGCCGATCCGGGCACTCCGGGGCCAAGTGCCCACTTTCGGCATCGAATGTCCTGGTAGACGACCGGGCCAATGCGCTCGGTGATTGTCTTGTCGCCGAACGGACCGGTAACCCCCGCCTGGCCGGGGGCGCGGCGTCCGAGCACGGTCCGACCGTTGCCGACGGAAACATCTTCGGCAACGGTGGCCGGTATTCGCCCACTATCCGAAAGACTGTCAACTTTCGGGGGTTGGGAACGCGACGAATCAGTGGCATAGTGCCCTCTGATCTATCTGACCAAATTGACCGCGGTGCGTACGTTCCGCGGTATTGCCCTATCGGGGAGATATGAAGGCGCCATCGCAGTTCCGGGCGGGTACTCATGGGTGACGGCGCGGCGAACCTGTTCGCCATCAGCGATCTGCATGTCGGCCACGAGGGCAACCGCGAGGTCCTGGAGGGGCTGCGCCCCGAGACCGACGACGACTGGCTGCTCGTGGCGGGCGACGTCGGGGAGTTCGCCGAGGACATCGAGTGGGCTCTGAGCACGCTGAAGAAGAGCTTCCACACCGTCGTGTGGGTTCCGGGCAACCACGAACTGTGGACCCCACCGCAGGATCCGCTGACGCTCCGCGGTGAGGCGCGCTACCGCCGCCTGGTCGAGATCTGCCGCCGGCACGGCGTCGTGACGCCCGAGGACCCGTACCTGACCTGGGAGGGTCCCGGCGGCCCGGTCGCGATCGCGCCGCTCTTCGTTCTGTACGACTACTCGTTCCTCAAGGCCGGGTTCACCAGCAAGGCCGAGGCGATGAAGCACGCGTACGACGTCGGCGTCGTGTGCACCGACGAGCTGCTCCTGCACCCCGACCCCCACCCCAGCCGTGAGGCCTGGTGCGCGGTGCGGATCGAGGAGACCGAACGGCGGCTGGAGGAGATCGACCCCGGCCTGCCGACGGTGCTGATCAACCACTTCCCGCTGGTACGGGAGCCGACCGACATCCTGTACCACCCGGAGTTCGCCATGTGGTGCGGCAGCGAGCGCACCGCGACCTGGCACAAGCGCTTCCGCGCCGCCGCCGTCGTGTACGGCCACCTGCACATCCCGCGCACGATGTGGATCGACGGAGTCCGCCACGAGGAGGTCTCCGTCGGCTACCCCCGCGAGTGGCGACGCCGCTCCAAACCGCCCCGCCTGCGCCGTATCCTCCCGCACGAGACGAGTCAGAAGTGATCGAGGAGATCCTCCCCGGTGGTGTCGTCGCGTCCGAGGCGTTCGCCGACGACCCGTCGAACGACAAGCTGTTCGACGAAGAGGAACAGCAGGTGGCGCGGGCGGTCGACAAGCGCCGCCGCGAGTTCACGACGGCGCGGGCCTGCGCGCGGCGTGCGCTGGCCGGCCTGAACATCCCGCCGGTCCCGATCGAGACCGGGGACAAGGGCGCACCACGCTGGCCGACCGGCGTGGTGGGCAGCATCACGCACTGCGACGGCTACCGTGCCGCCGCCGTCGCCCGCGCCACGGACGTGACCGCGATCGGCATCGACGCCGAGCCGCACGGGGTGCTGCCCGACGGCGTGCTCGACGCGATCGCACGCCCGGAGGAGCTGGAGTTCCTGCCCGGCTTGGCCTCGGCCCACCCGGACGTCCACTGGGACCGGCTGCTGTTCAGCGCCAAGGAGTCGATCTACAAGGCGTGGTTCCCCATCGCGCGGCGGTGGCTCGGCTTCGAGGACGCGATCGTGACCCCGTCGGTGGACGGTGGCTTCATCGCGCGGATCCAGGTGGAGGCTCCGGCGCCGCTCGCCGGCGACCTCCACGGGCGCTGGCTCGTACGCCAGGGTCTGGTGGTCACGGCCCTCACGCTGCTTCCGGCGTAGCCGGGCGGGCACGAGCCCGCCCGGCCGGTCAGTCGATCGCGCCGAGCGTGATGCCTTCGATGATGTGGCGCTGCGCCGCGACCGCCACCGCGAGCACGGGCACGATCGCGATGAGCGAGGCCGCCATGATCAGGTTGTACTCGGTGGTGAACTGGCTCTGGAACACCGAGAGGCCTTGCGAGAGGACCTCCATCTTCGTGGTGTTGACCGCGATCAGCGGGAACAGGAAGTTGTTCCAGTTCTGCAGGAACAAGATGATCGCCAGGGCCGCGATGATCGGGCGGGCGAGCGGCGCGTAGACCCGTACGAAGATCCTCAGCTCCCCCGCGCCGTCGATACGGGCCGCCTCGCCGAGCTGGAGCGGCGCTCCGAGGAAGAACTGCCGGAACAGGAAGGCGCCGAGCGCGGAGGCGATGTTCGGGACGATCAGCCCCTGGTAGGTGTTCAGCCAGTGCAGGTCGGCGAGGATCTGCGACATCGGCACGATGATCGCGCTGAACGGCACCATGAGGCCGCTGATCGCGACGATGAACAGCACCCGCTTGCCCGGGAAGTCGAACATCGCGAACGCGTAGCCGGCGAGCAGCCCGCTGATGAGCTGCCCCAGCGTCGCGCCGATCGCGAAGATCGCGGTGTTGAGGTACCAGCGGGCGAACGGCGCCTGCGTCCAGGCGTCCGCGATGTTGCCCCAGTAGAAGTGGGTCGGCCAGAGCGGCGAGGCCGGGTTCACGATCTGGCCGTTGGACTTCACCGCGGTCAGCGCCATCCAGACGAGCGGGAAGACGACGATCAGCACGGCCAGCCCGAGCAGGCCGTAGACGATGCCGTGGCGGGCGACCGTACGATCAGCGCGCATGGCTCTCCCTCCGGCCGATGACGCGCATCTGGAACACGGTGACCACCAGGGAGAGCAGGAAGAGCAGCACGCCCATGGCGTCGGCACGTCCGACGTCGAACTGCACGAAACCCTCGTTGTAGAAGTAGTAGAGCGCGGTCTGGGTGGCGTGCTGCGGTCCGCCCTGGGTCAGCACGAAGATCTGGGTGAAGGTCTGCAGCCCGGTCAGCGTCGTGATCACCCAGATGGGGAGCGTCTGGTGCCGCACCATCGGCCACTGGATGTGCCGGAACCTGGTCCACGCGCCGGCCCCGTCGACCTCGGCCGCCTCCATGACGTCGGCCGGCAGCGCCTTCAGGGCGGCGAGGTAGAGGATGACGTTCTGGCCGAAGAACTGCCATGCGCCGAAGGTCAGCACTGTGAGCAGCGCCATCCGCGGCGAGGACAGGAAGTCCACCTCGGGCAGGTGCACCGCGGTCAGCAGGCGATTCACCAGCCCGAACCTCGGGGCGAGCATGTCCGACCAGATGAGCGCCGTCGCCACGATGGGCACCACGAGCGGGATGATGAACGGCGCGCGCAGCCGCCGCACGCCCGGCGCGCGGGAGTTGAGCAGCAGGGCGAGCGCCAGCCCGACGCTCATCGTGATCAGGACGAACCCGACCGTGTACGTGCCGGTGACGCCCAGCGCGTGGCTTCCGCCCTGCGAGAGCATGTCGCGGTAGTTGCGCAGCCCGGAGTACTTCAGCTGCGTGTCGAACACGCCGCCGTGGTAGAGGCTGCGATAGGCCAGCATCCCCAGCGGCACCAGGGAGAAGACCGCCGTGAGCAGCACGGTCGGGGCGATGAACAGATAGGCGAGCAGCCACGTACGGTGCCGCTGCCGCGCCCGCAGGTCGCGGCCCACCGTACGGCGGGCCGCGACCGTCTTACCTCGCGTCGTCGTGACGCCCATCAGCCCTGGTTCTTCAGGGCCGCGTCGCCTGCCTTCGCCGCCTTCTGCAGGGCCTGCTGCGGGGTCTCCTTACCTCGCACCGCGTTGTTGATCTCGGTCCAGAGGGCCTCGGAGATCGCGTTGTAGGAGGGATTGATCGGCCGTACGCGACCGGTCGGCTCGGCGTCGGCGAAGACGCTGTAGCCGGGGATCTTGGCGATCTGTTCCTTCAGCGCGGGCTGCTGGGCCTGCGCCGGGTCCGACGCCAGGCCACTGTTCTTCTTGGCCAGGTAGGCGCCCTCGGCGGGGGTCGAGAGGAACTTCAGGAACTCCAGGCCCGCCGCGTCCTCGGCGGTGGAGGTCTTCAGGAGCGCCCCGACGCCGATGCCGATGCTCGTCGCGCTGCCCGCGGCACCCTTGGGAAGCGGCGCCACCCCGTAGTCGACGCCGGCCTTGTCGAAGGTCGACAGGGCCCACTGGCCGTTCTCGATCATGGCGACGGTGCCGCTGGCGAAGGCCGGCGCGCCGTCGAAGCTGCCCGCCTCGGCGTAGCTGGTGGAGGGGGCGGAGTGGTTGCGCATGAGGTTCACCCAGGTGGTGAGCGCGGTGACACCGGCCGGGCTGTTGAACGCGGTGGCCGTGCCGTCCGGGTTGAGGAACGACCCGCCTTCGGCGTACAGCAGCGGCTCCCAGGCGAAGGAGATCCACTCGGCGTCGCCGAGCGGCACGTAGAAGCCGTACTTCTTCTTCGCGGGATTCGTCAGCTTGGCGGCGTCCTGTGCCAGCTCGGTCCACGTCGTCGGCGGCTGGTCGATGCCGGCCGCCTTGAAGGCCTTCTTGTTGTAGAACAGCGCGATCTCACCGGTGCCGGCGAGCGCCATTCCGAGCTGGTGGCCGTGGTAGAAGAGCGAGGTGCGGATGCCCGGGTAGAGACCGTTGGTCTCGGCCGTCATCTTGCCGTCGAGGTTGATCAGCTTGCCGCTCTGCGCCAGCTCGGGCAGGTCCGAGGGGTTCTGGTCGATCAGTACCGTCGGCTGGGTGTTGCTCTTCAGCGCCGAGATCACGTGCGGCAGGTACTGGTCGGAGCTGGCGATGAACTGGCCCTTGGCCTGCATGCCGGGGTGGGCCTTGGCGAACGCGGCGTCGATCTCGGCGATCTGGTCGGGCTGCCAGTTGCTGGTCCAGTACGTGAAGCTGCCGCCCGCCGCCTTGCCGTCGGTCTTGTCGCCTGACGAGCCGCTGCACCCGGCGGCGGCCAGCAGCACGCTCAGCGCCGCGGCGCCCGCGCGACGGCGCGTCCATGTCCGGGCCTCTGCCCGCGCCTTCCGAAACCCGTGCACAGCCCTGGCGACCATCTGCTGTTTCTCCTAGGGGATAGCTCGGGACATGGCTGAGCCACCGGGTTTTCCACCGGTGGTCCCACCCAATTCCCTGAGTGCGATAGTGAGCCAGGTTAATGCGTTTCGCTTTGGCGTGGGTTACCGGGTGGAAAGTTACGGCCCGGCCAGAAGTGGCTTGAACGCGAGTTCACGGCGGGTCCCCCTGTCCCGCGAGCGTCACGTGCGGGAACGGCGGCGAGGGCAGGTGCGGGCACGGGCCAGGAGAGTCTGCATCTGGACCACCGCGTGGGCCGGGTTGCGGAGCGGGGCGGGGAACGGCAGGCGTACGTCGCGGTGCCCCGTCGTGCGCAGGAGGCGCAGGACGACGCCGTAGCGGTCCAGGCACACGGGGGCGACGCGGGTCACGCCGACGAGGAGGCGGGGCTCGACCAGCCGGGCCAGCAGCTCGATGGTGCCCTCGTGGGCGTCGGCGAGGTGGATGAGCATCTCCGCCTCCGTCTCGGCCATCGGGTCCGGCTCGGCGGCGGCGATCTCGGCGGGGGTAACGTCCAGCAGGCGGCCTCCGCGTTCGAGCGTGACGGCGTCCGTCTCGAAGCACAGGACGACAGGCGCGGTTCCCGTGTCGTGGCCCGCGTGGTGGCACGCGAGACCGAGCCGGCCGCGCAGGAGGACGCGCGCGCGTACGCGGTCGGGCACCGCGACCGGCGCGACGTCCGTGAGCTCCACCGTGGCGCCGATGACGCCGTGCGGGGCGCACGCGACCTCGCCGCCCAGATGGCTGGCGATTCAACGTGGATGAACACCCCACTGCGGGAACAGAAATCGCCACACGGGGTTGTGATCTCCAGGAACCGGACCGGACGGCCACGAGACCGGCACTCCGGCGCACAGAGGAGAGCCCATGTTCATCGCCTACGTCGTGGTCGGAGTCGTGCTCGCCGCGATCCTGACGTTCTCGGCCCGCGCCAAGCTCACCAAGGACGAGAAGGTCACCAAGACCATCACCGACCTCGGCGTCCCCCTCGGCTGGTTCCCGTTCCTGGCCGCCTGCGAGCTGGCCGGCGCCGTCGGCCTGATCGTCGGGATCTGGATCGCGCCGCTAGGCATCGCCGCCACGATCGGCATCATCGTCTACTTCGCCGGCGCGGTCGCCGCCCACCTGCGCGCCCGCGACACGAAGGGCGCCCCGGTCCCGTTGGTCATTCTCGTCATCGCCGTCGCCGCGGACGTCCTGCGGTTCCTCACGGTCTGACCCGGGCTCGCGCGCCCCGCACGGGCGACCGCCACGCGCCGGCCGGACGAGGATGATCGGGTGCCGTATCCTTCGTGCGTCGTACCGGGAGCAGCGGGGAACGGGGGCCGCGATGAGCGTGACCGGCCCGCCGTCGCACCGGGTCCTGTTCTACCGCGGCGCCGCCGAGTACCTGGCCGAAGTCGTGCCGTTCGTCGAGCACGGCCTGGAGCTCGGCGAACCGGTGCTGGTCGCCGTCCCGCGGCCGAACCTCGAGGCGCTGCGCGCGGAGCTGGGCGGCTCGGCGGCGCGCGTGCTCCTCGTGGACATGGCCGAGGCGGGGCGCAACCCTGGGCGGATCATCCCGAGGGTGCTGCGCCCGTTCGCCGACGCCCATCCGGACGTCCGTGTGCGCGTCGTCGCCGAGCCGGCCTGGCCCGGCCGCGGCGAGCTGGAGTATCCGGCGTGCCTGCAGCACGAGGCGCTGCTCAACCTGGCCTTCGACCGGCACGAGATCACCATGCTCTGCCCGTACGACGCCGGCGGCCTCGACCGGCCGATGCTGGACGGCGCCGTCATCGCCCACCCGCTCCTCGCCGACGGCGATGGCGAGCGCGCCAACCCGGGCTACGACCTCGACCGCGCCCTGCTCGCCTGCAACCCGCCGCTTCCCGAACCCGCCGGCGCAGCGACGGAGCTGGCCTTCGACTCGGCGAACCTCGGCGCGGCGCGCGCGCTGACCGTGGAGCGGGCCCTTCTCGCCGGCATCCCGCGCGACCGCGTCGTCGACGTCGAGCTCGTGGTCGGCGAGATGGCCGCCAACACGCTCGTGCACGGCGGCGGCAGCGGCACACTGCGGCTCTGGACCGAGGGCGCGCACCTGGTCTGCGAGGTACGCGACGCCGGGCACATCACCGACCCGCTCGTGGGCCGGCGCCCCGTCGGGCCGGAGGAGTACGGCGGACGGGGCGTCCTGCTGGTCAACCAGGTCTCCGACCTGGTGCGCCTGCATACCGGGCCGGGCGGCACGACGGTGCGCGCCTATTTCTCGCTAGTGAGGCAGGCCGTGGGTGGCGAGCGCCTCATCGAGTGAGGGGTGGATCTTGAAGGCCCGGTCGAGGCCGGTGAGCTTCACGATGCGCGAGACGCGCGGGGTCAGCCCGGCCAGGGATATCGTCGCCCGCAGGTCGGTGGACTGGCGGTGCGCGCGTACGAGAACGCGTACGCCGGTGGAGTCCATGAACGCCAGCCGCGTCAGGTCCAGGACCAGGTGTGAGTGAGGCGTCTCGGACGCGGCGCGTACGGCCTTCTCGGCCTCTTCGGCGGTCGTGACGTCGAGCTCCCCCGCGAACGTCAGGATCACGCAGGGCCCGGTCGCGCGAGCGGCTACGGTGAACCGTTCCTCCATCAGATCCCCCTGTTCTCGGTCACGCAAGATCAGCCACTGGCCGGATGATAAAACGCCGCGCATCCGGCACAAAGGCCCGCGCCCATCATGACGGGCGCGGGCCGGTGGGTGAAAGCGTCAGCCGCTCAGTGAGACGACCAGGTGCGGCCGGTTCACGGGTAGCCGGCGAGGTAGCTCGGGATCGTGGCGGTGCCGCTCGCGGCGGCGCCCGTGGTGTTGATCACGTTGGTGATCGTTCCGTTTCCTCCGAGCGACACGGTGAGGAGGTCGTGGAGCCTCACGCCGGACTTGTTCGGCACCTCGAAGCCGCGGGCGGCGACGACCGAGGGGTTGACGTTGAAGTAGCAGTAGCTGCCCACGCCCCAGGCCTCGTGGGTGTCGACGGAGTCCGCGACCTTGTAGGCCGCGTAGCCGTTGGTGCCGCCGTTCATCCACGCCGCCTGGTTCGGCGGGTCGTACGGCAGCTCGTTCTGGAAGAAGACGGTGCGCCCGCCGTTGCCGTTCCAGACCACGTTGTACTTCTGGTAGTGCTCGACGAACAGGCCGTAGGCCATCACGTTGTCGCCGTTCACGGTCAGGCCGTTGTCGGCGGTGTTGGTCGTCCAGCCCACGCCGCTGCCGTGGTCGGCGCGCCAGGCCCAGATGTGGTCGATGATCGTGTTGCCGCTGTTCACGATCAGGCTGTTGGTCGCCTTGCCCGCGCCGGCGCCGCCGATGCGGAAGAAGACGTCCTGGATCGACGTCGGGTCGGAGGCGTGGCCGCCCGACGAACCGTTCGGACCCACCTCCAGGAGCGATGGCGAGTTCGTCGTGCCGGCGTCGAAGAGCAGGCCGGCGAGCTTGACGCCGTTCACGTCGGCGACCTTCATCGGGGTCACGCCGCCGTCCGGCACGATCGTGGCGTAGCCGAGGCCGAGGACGACCGTGTCGGCCCGGTTCACGTTGATCGTCTGGTTGACGTGGTAGACGCCCGGTGTGAACAGCAGGTGCAGGCCGGAGTCCAGCGCGGTGTTGATGGTGGCGGCGCTGTCACCCGGGTGGGCGACGTAGAACTGGCTCAGCGGGATCGACGAACCGGGCGTCGAACCGCCGCTCCAGGTGGTACCGCGCGAGTTCGTACGCAGCGACGGCACGAACACGTTGTAGTTGTTCGAGGAGTCGACGTACAGGTACGGCTTCTCGCGGGTCACCGGGCTGCTGTTCAGCACGGTGTACGGCGGGTTGGGGAAGCTCTGCGCGGGCGCGCCCTCCACCCCGGAGAAGACCATGTTCCAGACGCCGTTGCCCCAGCCGCCGATCTGGCTGTCGCGGGTGAACCACTGCTGCTGGGAGTACGGCAGGACCGAACCGTCGATCTTGGAGTCGGCGATGTAGCCGCCGCTGGCCCAGCCGTACCCGGTCGGCTCGAGGTGGAGGTCGCCGCGGATGTGCATCCGGCGGAACGGCGCGGCCTGTGCGACGGCCCAGCGGTCGAAGCCGCCCGCCGGCGTCACCGACAGGTTCTCGGCGGACCGCCAGAAGTTCTGGGTGGCGTTGCCCCCGAACCAGCCCGCGTCGACGTTGACGCTCCCGTTGATGTTGACGTCGTCGGGGTTCTGCCCGAGGCCGGAGATGGAGGTGTAGAAGCCGATGTTGGCGTTGACGTCGTAGCTGCCCGGCTTGAAGAGCAGCGCGTACCGCTCGGAGCCGAACTGGTTGCTCTCCTGCTGGGAGAAGACCGAGTCGAGCTGGCTCTGAATCGTGCCGCTCGACATCGACGGGTCGAAGACCTTGACGTTGGGGCCGAGGTCGCCGCCGCCGGAGGGGGCGGCAGTCGCGACGACCGGCGCGGCGAGCGCTCCGGTCAGGGCGAGGACCAGGGCCCACAGGGCCGCGGTGGCCCGTGGGCGGGGCAGGGATCTCATGGGGCTCTCCTGGCGGGGGGATCTCATGGAGACGGGATCAGCTGTGGTGGGTTCGGATCATCTCCGCGTAGCGGTGGCCGCTGGCCTTGACGGTGCGGGCCTGGGTGGTGAAGTCGACGTGGACCAGCCCGAAGCGCTTGTCGTAGCCGTACGCCCACTCGAAGTTGTCGAGCAGGGACCAGGCGAAGTAGCCGCGTACGGGCGCGCCGCGGCGCGCGGCGGATGCGCAGGCGGCGACGTGCGATTCGAGGTGGGCGGTGCGTTCGGGGTCCTCGACGGAGCCGTCCGTGCGCACCTCGTCGGCGAACGCGGAGCCGCTCTCGGTGACATAGATCGTCGGGGCCTTGTAGTCGTCGGTCAGCCGGAGCAGCAACCGCTCCAGGCCTGCCGGATGGACCTCCCATCCCATCGCGGTGGTCGTGGCTCCCGGCACCGGTACCTGGCGGGCGTGCGGTGCGGGGCCTCCGGGGTCGTCGGCGACGACCTGCCGGAAGTAGTAGTTGAGCCCGAGGTAGTCCAGCGGAGCGGCGATCGTCTCCAGGTCCCCGTCGCGTACGGGCGGCTCGGTCCCGTACACCTCGACCATGTCCGCGGGGTAGCCGCGTCCGTGGATCGGGTCGAGCCACCAGCGGTTGACGTGCCCGTCCATCCGGACGGCGGCGGCGCGGTCGGCGTCGCCGTCGGAGGCGGGCTCGCAGGGGCTCAGGTTGTTCACGATCCCGATCGAGGCGGGCCGCGACGCGTTCGCCCGGATCGCCGCGACGCCGAGCCCGTGGGCCAGCTGCAGGTGGTGCGAGGCGCGTACGGCCGCGGTCAGGTCCTTCTTGCCGGGGGCCATCTGGCCGTCGAGGTGGCCGATCCAGGCGGAGCAGAGCGGCTCGTTGAGCGTGGTCCAGTCGGTGACCCTGTCCCCCAGCGCCCCGGCCACGACCGCCGCGTACTCGGCGAACCGGTGGGCGGTGTCGCGCTCGGGCCAGCCACCGAGGTCCTCCAGCGCCTGCGGGAGGTCCCAGTGGTAGAGGGTCACGAAGGGCCGGATTCCCGCCTCCAGCAGGCCGTCGACGAGCCGGTCGTAGAAGGCCAGGCCGGGCGCGTTGACGGCGCCGGATCCGGTGGGGAGGACCCTCGGCCACGCCACGGAGAACCGGTAGGCGTTCAGGCCCAGGCGGCGCATCAGCCCGATGTCCTCGCGCCAGCGGTGGTAGTGGTCGCAGGCGACGTCGCCGTTGTCGCCGTTCTCGACCGCTCCGGGGATCCGGCTGAAGGTGTCCCAGATCGAGGGAAGCCGGCCGTCCTCGGCGGCCGCGCCTTCGATCTGGTACGAGGCCGTCGCCGCCCCCCAGAGGAATCCGGGGTCGAGCGCGGTCAGGTCGTCCATGGAGCTCCTTAACTGAACACGGTGAGCGGGGGCACGGTCACCAGCGGGATCACTTGACGGCGCCCGCGGTGAGGCCGGCGACCAGGAAGCGCTGGAGCAGCAGGAAGCCGACGACGATGGGCGTCGAGACGACGAGCGCCGCGGCCATCACCTGGTTCCAGTAGACGTCCGTGCGGGTGGAGTACTCCTGCAGGCCGATCGCGAGGGTCCGGGTCTTCTCGTCGGTCATGACCGAGGCGAACAGCACCTCGCCCCAGGCCGTCATGAAGGCGTAGATCGCGACCGCGACGATGCCGGGGATCGCGGTGGGGACGACGACGCGCAGCAGGGCGCCGACCGGCCCGTTGCCGTCGACCTGGGCGGCCTCGTCGAGCTCGCGCGGTATCGAGTCGAAGTAGCCCGCCAGCATCCAGATCGAGAACGGCAGCGAGAACGTCAGGTAGGTGATGGTCAGGCCGAGCCGGCTGCCGTACAGCTGGACGCCGGTGGCCTCGCCGATGTTGACGAAGATGAGGAAGAGCGGGAGCAGGAAGAGGATGCCGGGAAACATCTGGGTGGACAGCACGGTCACCGAGAAGATCCGCCGTCCGGGGAAGCGGAACCGGCTGATGGCGTACGCCGCGAACACCGCGAGCGTGACCGAGACGGCGGTCGCGCACGTCGACACGATGAGGCTGTTGAGGAAGTAGCGGCCGAGCGGGATCGTCTTCCAGATGTCGAAGAACGGCCGGAGCGTGAGCGTCGAGGGCACCCAGTGGAAATCCCCCTGCACCTCGCGGAGCGGCTTCAGGGCCGAGCTGACCATCACGTACAGCGGGCCCAGCGTGAAGATCGTCAACGCGCCCAGGACGACCCAGCGGACGCCCCGCAGCCAGCGCGGCTCAGACATTGGACCTCCTACGGCCCGTGGCCGCCAGGTACACCGCGGTGACCAGCAGCAGGAACAGGAGCAGCAGAACCGACATCGCCGACCCCGCGCCGAAGTTCCAGGTGACGAACGAGCTCTGGTAGATGTGGATCGAGATCAGGTCGGCCTGCACCGGCGCCGACCGGCCGAACAGCACGTACGGCGTGTTGAAGTCGTTGAACGTCCAGAGGAACAGCACGAGGACGAGCACCTGGTTGACCGGCCGCAGCATCGGCATCGTGACCGAGCGGAGCTGGCGGAACCAGCTCGCGCCGTCGAGGGAGCTGGCCTCGTACAGGTCCGCCGGGATGTTCTGCAGGCCGGCCATGAGGATCAGGAACGCGAACGGCCATGACCGCCAGACCGAGACCGTGACCAGCGCGATGAAGCTATGTCCGCCGATCAGCCAGAACGGCGCGTGCGCGCCGGTGCCGACGATGTGCAGGTCGTCGCCGAACAAGTGGTTCACCAGGCCGTTCTCGCGCTGGAGCATGAACGCCCAGGTGATCACCGCGGCGTACAGCGGCAGCGCGTACGGGACCAGGAAGAGGGTGCGCAGGAGGCTGCGGCCGCGGAACGGGCCCTGCATGAGCACCGCGGCGGCCGTGCCGAACAACCACGACAGGCCCACGGACAGGACGGTGAACTCCGCGGTCGTCCAGAAGGACTTCAGCAGCGCGGCGCCGACGGGCGCGTTGACGTCGACGGCGAGATGGTAGTTGGAGAATCCGGCGCCCGGCGCCTCCGACCAGTTCCGTATGAAGAACTGGGTCAGGTGCAGGAAGCTCATCCCGATGCCGACGAGCATCGGCACGATGTGGACGAGCAGCTCGAACAGCAGCGCGGGGAGCAACAGCAGGTACGGCAGGGCCAGGCGTCGTCGCTGACGCGGCGGGCGCCGCCGGTCCGGTCGCGCGAGGGTGCGCGGAGCGGCCGGGAGCGACGTCGTGGATGTCATGGGCTTCCTCCGAGGAGTGCCGGCCCGCCCGCGGCTCGGGCGGGCCGGCGGGGTGTCAGCCGGCGGCGGCCAGTTGCTGATCCGCCTGGTCGAGCTTGGCCTTCACGTACTCATCGGTGATCGGCTTGCCGTTCGCGGCGTCGGCGAACATCGTCTTCATCGCGCCGCCCACGAGCGTCTCGAACTGGCTCTCCTGCGGCACCTCCGGCAGCGGCTCGGCGCTGGAGGCCAGCACCTGCTGGAACACCTTGGTGGACGCGCTCTGGAACGCCGGGTCGGAGTAGGCGTCGCTGACGACGGGCAGCGAGCCGTACGTCTTGTTGAGGATCTTCTGCTCGGCGGCGCTCGCCATGAACTTGACGAACTTCAGCGCGCCGTCCTCGTTCTTGGTGTTCTTGAACACCGAGAGGTTGATCCCGGCGACGAAGCTGTTCACGTGCCGCCCGCCCGCCGGCGCGGGGTCCGGGAACGGGATCGGGGCGACGCCCAGGTCGTCGAGCTTCATCCCGACGAGCTTGAACGACCCCTCGGACGCCTGGTTCATGAACATCGCGGCCTTGCCCGTGGCCACTTCCTTGAGCGAGGTGCTCGTGTCGGTGTACTCCGCGTCGCTCGGGTTGACGATCTTGTCGGTCGCCATGAGGTTCACGTACTGCTTGATCGCGGCGACCTCCTGCGGCGAGGACAGGTGCGGTTTGCCGGAGGAGTCGAAGAGCCGCGCGCCCTGCTGGGCTCCGAGGATCGCCGCGTGGTGGGCGTTCTCGGTGACCTGGCCTGCCTGGAGGGTCAGGCCCCAGTGGCCGTTCCCGGTGAGCTTCTTGCCGTCGGCGACGAGCTCGGTCCAGGTCGCCGGCGGGTGGTCGATGCCCGCGGCGGCGAACATCTTCTTGTTGTAGTACAGGCCGTACGCCTGTCCGTAGAGCGGGACTCCGGCCGGTGCCCTGCCGGGCGCGCCGGTGGCGGCCAGGCTCGGGCCGAGGAAGCGGCTCTTGCCGCCGATCTTGTCGAGCGTCGCGTCGTCGAAGGGCAGCAGCGCGCCGGTGGCCTGGAGCGACGCCGACCAGGTGTTGCCGATGTTGAGCACGTCCGGTCCCTGGCCCGACGTCGTGGCGGCCAGGATCCGGTTGAGGAGGTCCGGCCAGCCGATCACCTGCAGGTCGACCTTGATCCCGGTCTGCTGGGTGAACTTGGCGAGCTCCGGCTGGAGGACCTGCTTGTCATTGTCCAGGCTCGTCCCCTGGTTCGACGCCCAGTAGGTGAGCGTCTGGGACGCCGACTTGTCGGACTTGCCGCCACTGCCGCACCCGGCGGCGGCGGACACGGCGAGCAGCGCCAGCACCGCCACCGGGGTGATCTTTCGTATGCGCACGATGGTCCTCGGGACGTCGTCATGGCCCCCGGAGAGGGACCGAGGCGGGTGCCGCGCCCTTGCGACACGACTTATTTCATGGCGTGATTTAATCCGGACGACACGGACACGTCAAGAGGTCCGCCGACCCTTGCCATGCTGGTGAACGTCTTCTTGATTTACTTGTTATAAGACGTGAAAGGGGAACGATGGCTGAGCGCAGGCGGGGCACTGTGCGCGACCTTCGCCGGGACAACCGGTCCGTGCTGCTGTGGTCGCTCTACTTCGACCAGCCGCGCAGCCGGCAGGAGCTGAGCCGGGCGACCGGCCTGAGCCCGGCGTCGGTCAGCAACGTCGTCCGCGATCTGATCGACGAGGGCATCGTGGTCGAGGCCGGGTCGGTGGACTCCGACGGTGGGCGCCCGCGGGTCTTGCTGCGGGTCGACCCCGACCACGGGTACGTCATCGGGGTGGACGTCGGAGAGACGCGGATCCGGGTCGAGCTGTTCGACCTGTCGATGACCAAGCGCGCCGAGGTCGACCATCCGCTGAACCCCGGCGAGCACGCCGTCGAGATCATCGTCGACCGGATCCTGGCCGGCATCGCCGCCGTGCTGGCCGACGGCGGCGTCGACTCCTCCGCCGTCCTCGGCGTCGGCGTCGGTGTGCCCGGCGTGGTCGAGCAGGGGGCCGAGGCGGTCGTGCACGGGCAGACGTACGGGTGGGACGCGGTGCCGATCGAGCGGCTGCTGCGGGCCGGCACCGACCTGCCGCTGCACATCGAGAACGGCGCGAAGACCATGGGACAGGCCGAGGTGTGGTTCGGGGCGGGCCGCGGCGCGCGGCACGCCGTGGTCGCGCTGATCGGGTCCGGCGTCGGCGCGAGCATCATCACGAACGGCTCGATCCTGCGGGGCTCCACGTCCAGCGCCGGCGAATGGGGGCACACGGTCGTCCGCGTCGGCGGGCGGTCCTGCCGCTGCGGGTCCACGGGCTGCCTGGAGGCCTACGTCGGCGCCGAGGCGATCCTCGACCGCTACGGCCACACGCGGCCGCACGAGGACCAGGAGTCCGCGCTCGCCGCGCTCGTCGAGGCGGCCTCCACCTCGGCGGACGCCGCCGAGGTGCTGGAGGAGACCGCGCTCTATCTGGGCGCGGGCATCGGCGACCTGATCAACCTGTTCGACCCGGAGCGGATCATCCTCGGCGGCTGGGCCGGATTGCTGCTCGGGGAGCGGATGCTGCCCGCGATCCGCGAGGCCGCGCGACGGCACGCGCTGCGTCACCCGTTCGCCGAGACCTCGATCGAGCTGTGCCGCCTGGGCCCGGACGCCGTCGCCCTCGGCGCGGCGACGCTGCCGGTGGAGCGGTTCCTCAACGGCTCCGCGCCGCTGGAGGCCGAGAGCCGCTCGGTCGGATGACGGCCGACGCGGTCGTGGTCGGGGCCGGGCCGAACGGCCTGGTCGCGGCGAACCTCCTCGCCGACGCGGGCTGGGACGTCGAGGTGCTGGAGGCCCAGGACGAACCCGGCGGCGCGGTGCGCAGCGACCGTGGCGCGCACCCGGACTACGTGAGCGACCTGTGCAGCGCGTTCTACCCGCTCGGCGCCGGCTCGCCGGTCATGCGCGGACTGGACCTCGACCGCCACGGCCTGGAATGGCGGCACGCGCCGGCCGTGCTCGCCCATCCCCTGCCGGACGGCCGCTGCGCCGTGCTCGAACGCGACCCCGCGCGTACGGCCGCGTCCCTGGAGGCCCTCGGCGCGGGCGACGGTGAGGCGTGGCTGCGGCTCTACGCCCGCTGGGAGGACCTGGGCCCGCTCGTCCTGCGCGCGCTCCTCACGCCGTTCCCGCCTGTACGCGCCGGTGCGGCGCTGGCGGCCCGGCTGGGCACGGCCGAGGGCCTGCGCCTGCTGCGGTTCCTGCTCCTGCCGGTACGCCGTCTGGGCGAGGAGGAGTTCACCGGGCCCGGCGGGCCCCTGCTGCTCGCGGGCTCGGCGCTGCACGCCGACTTCTTCCCCGAGTCGGCGGGAAGCTCGGTGTTCGGCTGGCTGCTGACGATGCTCGGCCAGCAGTACGGCTGGCCGGTGCCCCTCGGAGGCGCGGGCGCGCTCACGCGTGCCCTGGTCCGGCGGCTGGAGTCGCGCGGCGGCCGTGTCCGCTGCGGCACGCCCGTGACCTCGGTGGTCGTGCGCGAGGGCCGCGCGCTGGGCGTGCGCACCGCCGGCGGCGAGGCCGTGCGGGCCCGCCGGGCCGTCCTCGCCGACGTCGCCGCGCCCGCCCTGTACGGCGGCCTGGTCGGCTGGGAGCACCTGCCCGCGCGGCTGCGCGAGGACGCACGGCGGTTCCAGTGGGACTTCGCGACGTTCAAGGTCGACTGGGCGCTGTCGGGCCCGATCCCGTGGTCCGCGCCGGACGCCGGGCGGGCCGGCACCGTCCACCTGGCGTCGGAGCTGAACGCGCTCACCGACTACACGGCCGACATCGTCACGGGCCACCTGCCGGCCGACCCGTTCCTCCTTCTCGGCCAGATGACCACCGCCGACGCCTCCCGCTCCCCCGGCGGCACCGAGTCGGTGTGGGCCTACACCCATGTGCCCCAGGGGCACGCGTGGGGCGAGCGCGAACAGGAGTCCATGTCCGCGCGCGTCGAGGACGTGGTCGAGCGGTACGCCCCCGGGTTCCGCCGCCTGATCGTCGGCCGCCGCGTGCTGGCGCCCTCGACGCTGGAAGGCCTCGACGCGAACCTGGCCGGCGGCGCCCTGGGCGGCGGCACGAGCGGCCTGCACCAGCAGTTCCTTCTCCGCCCCTTCCCCGGGGCAGGGCGTCCGGAGACACCGGTGAGGGGCCTTTACCTGGCGTCCGCCTCGGCCCATCCCGGCGGCGGGGTGCACGGCGCGTGCGGGGCGAACGCCGCGCGCGCCGCCCTCCTGGCCGCCGGCCCCCTCAGGCGCCTCATCCGGCGCTGAACGGCGCCGCGACGGCGAAGGATCACACCGCATTGCCACGCCTTGACCAGCACGGACTTACGCCCGTACCACGGGGCACGTAAGCTCAATTGATGGCGGAATGTCCGAGATTTGTGGCAATCGGGGTCGAGGAGGAGTTCCACACCGTCGATCTTGAGACCCGCAGGCTGATGCCACGAGCGGATCGGCTCCTCGCCCAGCTGTCCGCGGAGCGCTTCAAGACGGAGCTCCAGCGGTCCGTCGTGGAGACCAACAGCCGCCCGTTCGTACGGCTGACCGACCTCGCCGAGGACCTGGCCGCCCTGCGCCGCAAGGTCGCGTCCGCGGCCGAGGGCCTCGGCCTGGGCATCGTGGCGGCCGGCACGGTCCCGGTGGCGGACCTGGAGTCGCTGAAGGTCACTCCGGATCCGCGCTACGAGAACATGCTGGACCAATACCAGCTGCTGGCACGTGAGCAGCTGATCTGCGGCACCCAGGTGCACGTCGACGTCGGCGACCGCGACCTCGCCGTCGCCGTGGCGAACCGGATGGCGCCCTGGCTGCCGGCGCTGCTCGCACTGTCGGCGAGTTCGCCGTTCTGGCTGGGCGCCGACACCGGCTACGCCAGCTACCGCACGCTGCTCTGGTCGCGGTGGCCGACCACCGGCACGATCGGGGCGTTCGCCTGCGCGGCGGACTACGACCAGATGATCGCCGACCTCGTACGGTCCGGCGTCATCAGCGACCCGGGAATGATCTACTACGACGTCCGCCCGTCCGCGCACCTGCCAACCCTTGAGCTGCGGGTCCCCGACGCCTGCCCGCGCCTGGAGGACGTGATCCTGCTGACGGGGCTGTTCCGCGCCCTGGTCGTCGACGAGATCGACGCGGTGAACCACGGGCGGCCCGCGCCGTCGATGCGGCCCGAGTCGGTGCGCGCCTCGGTGTGGCGCGCCGCGCGCTCCGGCCTCGAAGGACAGCTGATCGACCCCGTCGACGGCGATCCCGTGGCGCCGCGGCGGCTGCTGCACCGCCTCCTGACCCGGCTGCGGCCCCGGCTGGAGGCCACCGGCGACTGGGACCTCGTGTCGGAGCTGACGGAGACGGCCCTGACGATCGGCACCTCGGCATCTCGCCAGCGCCGGGCGTACGCGCGCGGCGGGCTGCACGAGGTCGTGGACATGCTCGTGGCCGAGACCCGCGCCAACACCGGCCGGACGCCCGGCGGCGGCCCGGCACACCGGGCCGTGACCACGATGCTGGACGGCTACGACGCCTCCGGTGACGAGGCGATCGTCTTCGACGGCGGCACCCGCGGGCCGTACGACCTGGTGCTGACGGCGCTGGACCACCTCGGCCCGGAGGGGCTGCGCGTCCGTGCGGAACGGCGCGACGAGGTCCAGCGGCGGCTCGGCATGACCTTCCACGTCGACGACGAGGAAGAGGACCGGCTGTTCCCCGTCGACCTGGTGCCGCGCGTCGTCTCGGCCGGAGACTGGGCGTTCCTGCGCGCGGGCCTTCTTCAGCGCGTACGTGCCCTGGAGGCGTTCTTGCGGGACGCGTACGGCGAGCGCGCGGCGGTGCGCGACGGCGTGCTCCCCGCCTGGACGGTCGAGGAGTCGCCGGGCCTGCACCCGGCGGGCTACAGGGTGCCGCCGTACGTGGTGCGGTGCGCCGTGGCCGGAATCGACCTGGTCAGCGACGGCGCGGGCCGCTGGTCGGTGCTGGAGGACAACCTCCGGGTGCCGTCCGGGATCGGGTACGCCATGGCGAACCGCTGGCTGGCCGGGCGCGTGCTGCCCGAGCTGGTCCTCGCCTCGCACGCGCCCGCCCCGGCACGTGCCGTGTCGGTGCTGCGCGCGGCGCTGAGCTTCGCCGGCCCCGAGGTCGCGCTGATCACGGTCGGCCCGCCGGACTCCGCGTACTTCGAGCACCGGCTCCTGGCCGACGAGATGGGAGTTCCGCTGGTCACCCCCGCGGACCTGACCGCTTCGGCCGAAGGAGTGCACACGGCCGGCGGCGAGCGGCTGCGGGTGCTGTACCGGCGCATCGACGAGGATGAGCTGTTCGGCGCGGCCGACGCCCGCGGGCGCCCGCTCGGGCCCGGCCTGTTGGACGCGGTGGAGAAGGGCACCGTGGTCCTGGCGAACGCCCCCGGCAACGGAGTGGGCGACGACAAGGCCCTCTACTCCTTCGTCCCGGACCTGATCGGCTACTACCTCGGGGAGAAGCCGCTGCTGGCCAACGTCCCGACCTACCTGTGCCGCGACCCACGCGGCCGCGCCGAGGTGCTCGGCCGGCTGGACGAGCTGGTCACCAAGCCGGTCGACGGGTACGGCGGCCAGGGGATCGTGATCGGCCCGGACGCCTCCCCCGCCGAGCTCGCCGAGGTACGCGCGCGGATCCTCGCCGAGCCTCACCGGTGGATCGCGCAGGAGACCGTGACGCTGTCGACCCACCCGACGCTGGCGGACGGGCGGCTGGAGGCTCGCGCCGTCGACCTGCGGGCGTTCGTGTGCACCGGCGCCGAACCGGTGGTCGTGCCGATCGCGCTGACCCGTGTCGCGCCGCGCGGCAGCAGGATCGTCAACTCATCCCAGGGAGGAGGCTCGAAGGACACCTGGCTCATGCAGTGACCCCCGAGGAAGGACGGCCATGCCCGTACGGAACCGCCCATGTGCGGACTGAGCGGTGAGCTGCGGCTCGACGGCGGCACCGCCGACGTCGCCGCGGTCGCGCGGATGACCGAGGCCATGGAGCCGCGCGGCCCGGACGGCACGGGCCTGTGGTCGCAGGGCCCCGTCGCGCTCGGCCATCGGCGTCTGAAGATCATCGACCTGTCGGACAAGGCCGCCCAGCCGATGACCGACAGCGACCTCGGGCTGACCGTCGTCTTCAACGGCTGCCTCTACAACTACCGCGAGCTGCGCGAGGAGCTGGCCGCCGAGGGGTACCGCTTCTTCTCCGCCTCCGACACGGAGGTCCTGATCAAGGCATACCACCGCTGGGGCATCGACTGCGTCCGGCGGTTCAAGGGGATGTTCGCGTTCGCCGTCGTGGAGCGCGACACCGGCGCCGTGGTGCTGGGCCGCGACCGGCTCGGCATCAAGCCGCTGTACGTAACGCGGGACGCGCGCGTGATCCGGTTCGCCTCGACGCTGCCCGCGCTGCTGGCCGGCGGCGGGGTGTCCACCGACCTCGACCTGACGGCGCTGCACCACTACATGACGTTCCACTCGGTGGTGCCGCCGCCGCGGACGATCTTCTCCGCGGTCGGCAAGCTGCCGCCCGCGACCGTGCGGACGATCCGGGCGGACGGCACCTCGGAGGACCTGACCTACTGGCGTCCCGACTTCACCCGTCACCTCGACCGCGACGACTGGAGCGACGCCGTCCTCGCCGGGCTGCGGACCGCGGTGGACCGGCGGATGGTGTCCGACGTGCCGGTCGGGGTGCTGCTGTCGGGCGGGATCGACTCCAGCTTCATCGTGGCGCTGCTGGCCGAGGCCGGGCAGCGCGGCCTGCAGACGTTCAGCATCGGGTTCGCCGCGGTGGGCGGAGAGTCGGGCGACGAGTTCTCCTACTCCGACCTGGTCGCCGCGCGTTTCGGCACCGACCATCACAAGATCCGGATCGACGACGCACGGCTCCTGCCGGCGCTGGCCGAGGCCGTGGCGGCGATGAGCGAGCCGATGGTCAGCCACGACGCCGTGGCGTTCTACCTCCTGTCCCAGGAGGTGTCGCGGCACGTCAAGGTCGTCCAGTCCGGGCAGGGCGCGGACGAGGTGTTCGCCGGCTACGGCTGGTACCCGCCGCTGGACGGAGTGCCGCGCGACGGCGTGGCCGAGGCGTACGCGAAGGTGTTCTTCGACCGCGCGCACGCCGAGCTGGCCGACGTGCTCGCGCCGGAGTACCTCGACGGCACCGACGCCAGCGGCGACTTCGCGCGCCGCCACCTCGCCGCCCCCGGCGCGGAGACGGCGCTCGACGCGGCGCTGCGGCTCGACACGACCGTCATGCTGGTCGACGACCCGGTCAAGCGGGTCGACAACATGACGATGGCGTGGGGCCTGGAGGCGCGCACCCCGTTCCTCGACCACGACCTGGTGGAGCTGGCCGCGGCCTGCCCGCCCGCGCTCAAGCTCGCCTCCGGCGGTAAGGGCGTGCTGAAGGACGCGGCGCGCGAGCTGGTCCCCGACGAGGTCATCGACCGGACCAAGGGCTACTTCCCGGTGCCCGCGATCCGCCACCTGTCCGGGCCGTACCTCGACATGGTCCGCGAGGCCCTCACCTCCCCGGCCGCGGTCGAGCGCGGGATCTTCCGCAAGGAGCACGTCGAACGCCTGCTGGAGGCCCCCGGCGAGCACCGCACCACGCTCGGGGCGAGCGCGCTCTGGCAGCTCGCGCTGCTCGAACTCTGGCTACAGTCGCATGGAGCCTGAGAACACGACGGAAGGAGAACTCCCCTCGATGTGCCGTCATTTCGCCTGGCTAGGCAGCCCCCGAACTCTCTCCGAGCTGATCCTCCAGCCGTCGTACGGCCTGCCGCGCCAGGCCGCCCGTCCTCGCTGGCAGAACATCGACCTCGTCAACCTGGACGGCTTCGGCGCGGGTTGGTTCCCCCTCGACGCGCCCGGGCCCGCGACCACGTACCGCCGCGCCGTGCCGTTCGAGGAGGACGCCTCGTTCACCGCGCTCGCCGAAGGCGTGCGCTCCTCGTGCGTGCTCGGCGCCGTGCGCGGGGCGAGCCCGGGGATGCCGATCGAGGAGACCGCGACCGCGCCGTTCACCGACGGCTCGTGCCTGCTCAGCCTGAACGGCCACCTCAACCGCGCCAAGACCTCCGGCCTGCTCGACCCCGCCTACACCCCCGAGTCGGCGTGCGACGCGGCCCTGCTCGCGACGCTCCTGTGGCAGCGGCTCGACCGTGACGTCCCTCCGCAACGCGCGGTGACGGAGCTTCTGTACGACGTGCTGGAGCTCGACCCGGACGCCTGCCTGAACATGCTGGCCACCGACGGCTCCCATATCGTCGCGACCACGTGGGCCGAGACGCTCTGCTACCGGATCGAGCCCGGCGGCGTCATCGTCGCGAGCGAGCCGCATGACGACGACGGTGGCTGGATCCGTATCCCGGACGGCCAGATCGTCGTCGCGGACGCCGCCGGTGTGGAGGTGCACCCGGTGCCGCTCTCCCCGGTCACGCTCGCCGGGGTGCCGGTCGACGCGGACGAGCCCGCAGCCTGATCAGACGTCGGCGACCAGCAGGCCGGTGCCGGCCGCGAGGTACGCGCGGTCGTCCTCGGTGACGCCGTCGTCGGTGACGAGGGCGTCGAGCCGTTCGTAGTCGCAGATCGGCACCGGAGCGGTCTGGCGCAGCTTGGAGGAGTCGGCCAGCAGCACGACGCGCTCGGCGACGCCGATGAAGGCCTGCTTCACCTCGGCGTCGAGCGGCGTGCCGCAGTAGGCGCCGCGCCGCCGCAGGCCGCTCGCCGCGAGGAAGAACGTGTGCACGCGCAGCCGCCTGATCGCGGCGACGGCGTCGGGCCCGGTGAAGGTCTGGGTGGCGGGGTGGTAGAGGCCGCCCACCCCGATGAGGTCGACGTCGGAGCGCTCGCCGAGCGCGGCCATGACCGGCAGGGAGTGCGTCACGACCGTGACGTCGCGGGTCTGGGGCAGCAGGCGGGCCAGCGCGAGCGTGGTCGTGCCGGCGTCGACGCCGATGGTGGAGCCGGGCTCGACGAACCGCATGGCCAGCTCGGCGATGGCGCGCTTCTGACCGGCGCACGCCCGTGACCTCGCCACGAACGGGGAGCCGGGCGCGACACCGCCGCCGGGGACGAGCGCGCCGCCGTACACGAGCTCGGCCAGGCCGAGCTCGGCGAGCTTTTGCAGGTCGCGCCGGACGGTGCGTTCGGAGACCGCGAGGTCGACACTGAGGTCGGGCGCCGAGACATGACCCGCGACCCGCATCCGGCGCAGGATCTCCTCGCGGCGCTGGGGCGCGGCGTTGTAACGCAGCTCGCCGGAGCGGTCTCGCGTTGTCACGGATAGACCGTACCGGTATCTGAGACGCTGGTCACGGGTCATCTGTCCTGGTACGGCCGAAAGTTGTCCGCGCATTGACATCATCCGCGGCCGGCGATGCGAACGTCCTCCGGCAGGCGGATCAGGCCGTACTCGTTACTCGGCGGCGCCTGGTCGGCGCCACGGCTGCGGCGCCCGTACGCCCCGCTCGGGGAAGCGCACGTCGTAGCTGTGGCGGAACGTCAGCGTTCGGTCCGCCGAGCGCCGGTCGAGGTCCAGCCGGCGGGGTTCGCCGGGGGCCCGGTCGGAGGAGACGACGAGCCCGTGATCGGCGGCGGGTCCGCCGCGCGCCGCTTGGCCGCCCGGTGAACAGGACCGTGAGCGCGCCCTTGGCACGTGCCGCGCGCAGACCGCTTCGGCCAGGGCCTCGACGGCCGGGACGAGACCGCGAACCGGCTCGATCACCGCGAGGTGGTCGTCGAGCATGGCCATGGTCGTGGTCACGTGAGGGCTCCGTCTTCGAGGTGCAGGAAGGCCGACGCCGCGGCGCCGATCACACCGACCGCGTCGCCGTGCGACGACAGCTCGATCCGCGACGCCGCGCCGGCCGGCCGCATCGCCTGCGAGAGCGCGAGGCGGCGTACGGGCAGGAGCAGCGCGTCGCCGGCGCGGGTGACGCCGCCGCCGAGGACGACGAGCTCCGGCTCGGCGACGTTGACCATGACGGCGACGGCGCGCCCGAGCGCGGCGGTGGTCTCGTCCCAGATCCGCACGGCCAGCCGGTCGCCCCGGCGTGCGTGCGACGACACGGTCTCGGCGGTCACGGCGGCGGCCTCGCTCATCAAGGACGCCTCGCCGGCCGCGAGCGCTTCGGCGGCGCGGCGCGCGATGGAGCTGCCCGAGGCGTACGCCTCGATGCAGCCGCGCTGCCCGCACCCGCACAGCCGGCCGTTCCAGTCGATGATCACGTGGCCGAACTCCCCGCCGTTGCCCGCGGCGCCACGGTAGAGCCTCCCGTCGTAGATCACCCCGCCTCCGATACCGGTGGACACCGTGAGGTACAGCATGTGGCGTATGTCGCCCCACGGCCCGAACCGATGCTCGCCGAGCGCGGCGGCGGTCGCGTCGTTCTCCAGGAAGGCCGGCAGGCCGTAGGCGGCGGAGACCCGCTCGACGATGGGAACGTCGTCCCAGCCCGGCAGGCCGGGCGGGCCCTGCACCCGCCCGCTCACCGGGTCGAGCGGACCTCCGCAACCGATGCCGACCGCCGTGATGGCGGCCCGGCCGTGCCCGGACTCGGTCATCGCCTCGTGGCCGAGTATGAGCAGTCGCTCGATGACCGTGTCCGGGCCCTCCTCGACCTTCGTCTGCGCCCGGACGAAGGAGAGGACCTCTCCAGCATGATCCACCACGCCGGCGGCGAGTTTCGTCCCGCCGATGTCCAGTGCGAGTACGTGATCGGGCGCGTCAGCCCTTCCGGCCCGTGGTGGCGATGCCGTGTCGCCGGCGGGGGCCGGCTCTTCGGCCGCGCGTACGGGGGCGGTCGCACCGGGAGGCGATGAGGTGCTCATGTGTTCCAATATCTCGCGACAAGCGTGAAGTGCTCATTTACGCTCATTGATGGCTGTACGTTACTGAAGGTCAATGGCGTACGGAAATGGAACACATGGATTTCGAGAAGCTCCAGGCACAGCAGCGGCTGCTCATCCGCCAGCGTGTGCGGCTCATGGTCAACCAGTACGAGGTGCACACCGAGGGCCCTGACGGCTCCGAGGGAGAACTCGTCGCCTTCGCGCAGCAGAAGCGCATGGCATTCAAGGAACAGGTCACCGTCTACGCCGACTCCGAGAAGCAGTACCCCCTCTTCGGGTTCAAGGCGCGCAAGCGCCTCGACCTCGCCTCCACGTACGACGTCACCGCGCCGGACGGGCAGCCGATCGGCGAGTTCCGCAAGGACTTCCGCAAGTCGCTGCTGTCCTCCACCTGGCACCTGGACCAGCCGGGCCTCGGCGTCACCACGGGCACCGAACGCAGCCAGTTCGTCGCGATCCTGCGCCGCGTGTGGGACTTCCTGCCCTACGTCGACAGCCTGCCGTTCGCCTGGCCGTACCACTTCGACTTCACCGCGAACGAGCAGATCACGTTCAGCGTGGACAAGAAGTTCGCCCTCCGCGACCGGTACGTCGTCGAGATCAACGACCCGCGCCTCGACCGCCGCCTCGTCATCGCCCAGGCCGTCGCGCTCGACGCCCTGCAGCACCGCTGATCCGCCGGGCCGGGCCGCCCAGCGCGGCCCGGCAGGCACCCACCTCGTCACCGGGACTTAGAGCGTGCCTGACGAATCCCGGTCCGGCTGCGCGGTGCTCGCTCCGAACGCCTCGCCGCGCTGTCGTCGGTCGCCGCCATCAACGACCGGTACTCAGTTCTGATCCGAGACCTGGGACCAGACACTCGCCTGGGCCATTTCACCCGTGCTAAAACTGTTGGTCGTTGACTTGATCGTCAGAACGGCGATACGCCCGGCGTGCGTCTTTACGCAGACGACTGTTCCGGTCTTCACCTCGATATGGCGGATGCCTTGAGTGGAGATGAGGTCCGAACACTGTTGCCTATCGGGCATTCCGGGGCCTGGCCACAAAGCCAGATTCGTCGGATTGATCGATCCGTCCTCACCATAGATCCGGGGCGGGTCGACCAATCCCAGAGTGACATCGGCCTCGAGTTGGTCGCCCTCGGCCGCAGGGACGGAATCGAGTTTCGGCCCTGCTTCCGCGATGCGCACGGTGCCGGTCCACTGGATCGCCTGTGAGGTGGCGTCCAAGGATGCCGTTGGTGCGGGGGCATCGGACGAACTCGGCGAGCTGCTCTGCGCCGACGGGCTCGATCCAGGGCCGGCGGTCGATGGGCTGCCTGGTCCTGCGGCGGGTTGATGGGCGCTCCTGTTCGGAGCAGCCTTCAGGAGGATGTATCCGAACGAGGTGACCACGAGCAGCAGGCACGAAACAACTGCCACTAGTCCTTTAGGTGAGGGCAGCTGAAGTGCCCGGGCGAACAGCGCGCCGGAAGCTGTCGCGATCAGCACCGAAAGGACAATGTCGTACCCCGTCACCCCCAAGAGCTGAGCGGTTGCTCCACTAATGGTGAACAGCGCCGTAGGCGTTGCGATTTCGGTCAACCGTGCGTGACGCCGCACCCAGGCGCCTAACCCATCGTCAGCCTGAGGGAGATGCTGTGCGTCAGAATCGCCTTGTCGTGGAGGTTGCATCACATCATTATCGTGCTGTAAGCAGCCGCTGGCCGTGCCGAAGCCGTCGGCGAGCACGCTGCGGCCCTCGTCGCCCGAGCTGCCGTGGATCGTCGACGCGTACGTCCTCGTCTTCGCCTGCCCGCTGATCCCCGCCGGGACGTTCGGCGACCGTCACGGGCCCGGCGTTCAGCTGGTCCTTGGGCGGTGGCGGTCACCGTGCTGCTCGCCGCCGTCGCCGTCACCGCCTGGTTCCGGCCGTCGCGATGATCTATAGTCACGACATATCTCGATAGGAGGTTCGCCGTGGCGACCGACTTGATGAACCGGATCCTCATCGACCGCCTCTTCGTACGGGGCACCGTCACCGGGACCGGCGCCCTGACCCCGCGGACGCGAAAGATCACGATCTCCGCGCCCGGCCTGTCCTGGACGCCGGGGCAGCAGGTACGGGTGTCGGCCGACGGACTGCTGACACGCCGCACGTACTCCGTCTGGTCCTACGACGGATCAGAGCTCGAGCTGTGCGTGCTCGACCACGGCGACGGCCCGGGCGCCCGCTGGGCACGTACGGTGCGCCAGGGCGACGAGGTCGTCTTCGGCAAGCCCGAAGGCTCATTCACGACGCGGCCCTCGGCGTACCACGTGTTCGCCGGCGAGGAGACCGCCGCGGTGGCCTTCGGCCCGATGCTCCGCGGCCTCGGCGACACGCCCGCGTACGGCGTCGTCGAGGTCGGCGGCCCCGAGGACCGGCTGCCGCTCGACCTCACGTGGCGCTACCGCGAGGGCCGGTCCGCCGCCTCGTCCGACACTCTCGTGGCCGCCGTGCGCGAGCTCGAACTGCCGGACGAACCGGGCACCGCCTACGTCGCCGGCGAGGCGCGAACGGTCCAGGCCGTACGCGCCCATCTCGTGAACGAGCGCGGCTGGCCGCGCCGGTCGGTGCTCACCAAGCCGTTCTGGACGCCCGGCAAGAAGGGCATGGAGTGACGGTTACGCTGAACAGGTGGACGACCGGGGTTCCTACGCGACGCTCCCCCGTGGACGTCATCGCCTGTCGCGGGAGGACGTCCGCGCCTCACAGCGGGGGCGGATGCTGCTGGCGATGGCCGAGTCGGTCGGCGAGAAGGGCTACGCCCGTACCTCGGTGGCCGACGTTCTCAAGCGCAGCCGGGTGTCACGAGAGACGTTTTACCAGCACTTCTCCGACAAGGAGCAGTGCTTCCTGACCCTGCTCGACCAGAGCGCGCTGATGCTGGAGCGGTTCTTCGAGCAAGAGCTGTCCGGCGACGAGCCGCCTCTGCAACGCTTCGACCGGGCGCTGGAGATCTACCTCGGCACCCTCGCGGACGAGGCGGCCATCGCCCGCGTGTTCTTCCTGGAGTCCTTCGCGGCCGGGCCCGAGGCACAGAAGAAGCGGTTCGCCGTGCAGGAACGCTTCGTCGAGGCGGTCGCCGAGGGCTTCCGCGAGCATCCGGCCTTCCGGCGGCTGCCCGATCCCGGGTTCGCCGTACGGATGCTGGTCGGGGCGATCAGCTCGATGGTGGCGGCGGCGCTGGTCGCCGGGCGGCCCGGCGAGCTGCCCGCGCTGCGGGCTCCGCTCATGGATCTGCTGCGCCGTCTCACCGGCGACGCGGCGGATCCGGATCGATCCTCAGCGTCCTGATCACAGTGGCCAGCATCTCGTAGTGCCCAGCGAGCATGCACAGCTCGATGCGTTCGCGCTCGTCCAGGTGCTCGCACAGCTCAGCCCAGGCGCCGTCGTCCAGGTCGCGCTCGGCGTGCAGCGTGTCCACCGCGCGCAGCAGGGCACGATCGCGCGGTGTCCACCCGCCGGCCTCCGGCCCCTCGCGCAGGCGTTCGAGGTCCTCCTCGCTCAGACCGGCCGCGCTCCCGAGCCGCGTGTGGTGCTGGAGTTCGTACGCGGAGCCGCACAGGTGGGCGACGCGCAGGATGACCAGTTCGGACTCACGGCGCGCCAGCAGCCCGCCGGGCATCAGGCGTCCCGCGAAGTGCAGCCACCCGGTGAACAGCCGGCGATGCCGTCCGAGGACGCGGAACAGACTCGGTGCGCGGGTTCCGGCGCGCCGGCCCGCGGCGTGGGCGAACGCCCAGATGAGCGTCCCGGTGTCGCGGCGCGAGCCCGGCTCGACGCGGCTCACGGCTGCTCGGTGGTGAAGGGCGGGTGCTCCTCGCGCGCGATGGCCAGCGCCCCTTCCGTACGCGACCGCACGGCCTCGTCGACGATCCGCTGTACGACCATACGGGCGGGCAGCAGCGGAGCGACCCAGCGGGGCGCGCACACGCGGCGGGACCTCCGGGCGATGCCGCGCTCCAGCGCGTCGACGGCGGTCCGCAGCGGCGCGACCCCGGTGAAGGTGCCGTTCATCGCGGCGGCGGCCTCGGTGCCGAAGCCACGCCGCGTCATGTCGGTGTCGAGCTCGGCGAAGTAGGCGACGCCGACCTTCGCGCCGGTGTGCCGCAGCTCGGCGCGCAACGTGTCGCCGAGCGCCTCGACGGCCGCCTTGGACGCGCTGTACGCGCCGAGGAGCGGCGGGTGGACGGCGGCTGCCAGCGAGGCGATCGGCAGGGCATAGCCACGCGGGTGGGCGATATGCGGGCCTGCGGCGCGAAGCGTGTGATACGTGCCGAGGACGTTGACCCGCAGCGTCGTCTCCAGCACCGCCGGGTCGCCGTCGAGCACCGGCCACTGCGCCGCGACGCCCGCGTTGGCGACCACGACGTCCAGCCCGCCGAGGACGGCGGTCAGCTCGCCGACGACGGTCTCGACTCGCGCGCGGTCGGCGACGTCGCAGTGTCGCCAGGGAGCGCCGCCGCACTCGCCGGCGACGCTCTCCAGGAGATCCGGCTCCAGGCCGGCCAGGGCGAGACGCGCGCCGCGCGCGTGCAGGCGGCGGGCGAGCGCGGCCCCGATCCCACGGGCGGCACCGGTGATCAGGACCCGGCGGCCGTCGAGGGGCGGGAGTGGCATCAATGTGAACATTAGTGTTCATATATCACGGATACCGGGGTCCAGCAGCCGAGATCACCGAACCGTCCACGCCCTGCCGTCTCCCGAAAGATCACTTCAGTCGGAGACGGAGTGGTTCGGAGACGGCCGATGGAGACACCGCGCCCCGGCGCATCGGCGGGTGGCATGGGCGGGGTGTTCCTCGACCTTCGCCTGCGAGCCCGCGCTGACGGAGACCACCGGCCTCGTCTGCCTCACCAGCAGCGACGGCGCGGGGAGCGGCACGTCGGGGACCTCGCCGACGGGCCGACGGCCTCGTCGTGATCGCGTCCCAGGACTACAAGATCGGCGCCTTCGACGCCGCCACCTGTGAGCCCCGCTGGACGTCGGCGCTGAAGGGGGGGCGCCTTCCCGGTTCGCGAGATCACACCTCTGATCAAGGGCGGCACGGTCTACGTGAACGGCCGCAGCGGCGTGCTGTACGAGATGGGTACCGCCTCGGGGCGTGTCCGCTTGGTGGCGGACGGTCGGCAAGGGCCTGGGATGCCGCCCGGTGATCGTGGGGAACCGCGTCTATCACGGGTGTATCGACGGGCTGTACGGCATCGAGCTGGGAACGGGCCGCCTCGTGGTAGCGGCTGGAGCAGTCGGACGTTCCCGACGACATCATGGCCTCCGTGGAGGAGCTCACCGCCGCCGACGGCGTGGTGCGCGATGGGCGCCCACTCCGCCATCCGCGCGTACGCGTGAATGTCGGTGGGGGCTGATTGGATGCGCGGGTGGATGCTGACAGGCAGGGGTTGTTCTGGGACATGATCGCCGGGCGGGCGGCGACGCTCGGCTGGGAGCTGGTCGAGGTCGATCCCGACGTCGGCACCATCGAGGTGGCCTTCGCGGCCGGTGAGGCGTTCCTCAACCCGGTCGGGGTGATCCAGGGCGGGTTCCTCGCCGCAATGCTCGACGACACGCTCGGCCCGGCGCTCGTGGCGACGCTGCCGCCGGGCGGTTTCGCGCCGACGCTCGACCTGCATGTGCAGTTCCTCCGCCCCGCACGGCCCGGCCGCCTCGTGGGGCGCGGCCGTGTCGTGCAGCGCGGAAGGGAAGTGTGCTTCCTGTCCGGCGAGCTGATCGGCCCCGACGGCCGTCCGGTCGCCGTGGCGACGGCCACCGCACGGATCCAGGCGGTCGGCGTATGAGGGGTGTCAATGCGGCTCCGGGCGCGTCTAGGCTGGTCGGCCCGGTATCACGGAGGTGTGACCCATGAATGACGAGACGGCGAAGCGGCTGCGGGAGATCTGCCTGGCCCTTCCGGAGGCGGCAGAGAAACCGTTCGGCGGCCACACGGCGCCGGCCTTTCGCGTACGGGAGAAGCTGTTCCTCATGACGAGCGAGGACGGCGAGACTATGACCTTCAAGGCGGGGCCGGGCGTACAACAGGCCCTGGTGGCGTCGGCGCCCGAGCGTTTCTTCGTGCCGGCCTACGTCGGCGCGAAGGGCTGGGTCGGCGCCCGCCTCGACACCGATCACGACTGGGACGAGATCGCCGAGCTCATCGAGGACAGCTACCGATTGATCGCCCCGAAACGCCTCACGGCCCTCCTCGACCACTCCTGAGGCGCACCCGTCAGGAGAGAGCCGTGCACCCCGTCCTGCTCCCCGCCAACATGCCGCGCTCGTTCTACCGTGGCGCCGGGCGCATCGACCGGTTCCGCGGGATGCCCGCGCCGGCCGACGCCTACCACCCCGAAGACTGGATCGGCTCGACGACCGAGCGCCACGGCGCCGCGCCGGGCGGGCCCACGACGCTGCCGGACGGACGGCCGCTCGCCTCGGCGATCGCCGAGAGCCCTGAGCGGTGGCTCGGTCCTCGGCACACCGCCCGGCACGGCGCGGATCCGGCCCTGCTGGTGAAGCTGCTCGACGCCGGTGAGCGGCTTCCGCTGCATGTGCATCCGGACCGCCGGTTCGCCCGGTCGCACCTCGCCTCGCCGTACGGCAAGACCGAGGCGTGGATCATCATCGAGGCGGCGCCGGACGCCGTCGTCCACCTCGGGTTCGGCCGCGACGTCGAGGCCGGTGAGCTGGGCTCGTGGGTCGCCGAGCAGCGGGTGGCCGACATGCTCGCCGCGACCAACCGGGTGCCGGTGCGCGCCGGCGACGCGATCGTCTGCCCGGCGGGCCTCCCCCACGCCATCGGCCAGGGCATCCTCCTCGTCGAGCTCCAGGAGCCGACGGACCTCTCGGTGCTGCTGGAGTGGGAGGGGTACGACGTCGACGCCGCAGCGGGCCACCTCGGTCTCGGCTTCGACGAGGCGCTGCGGTGCGTCGACCGCGGTTCCTGGGACGACCAGCGGATCTCCGCCCTGCGCCGTGCTCGCCGCGGCGGCCTCGCTGTACGGCCCGGCATCGACCGGCTCTTCCCGGAGGCGGCGGACGCCTATTTCGCCGCCGAGCGGGTCCGCCCGGCCCCGGCCGGTGTCCTGGACGCGGCGTTCTCGGTGGTGGTGATCGTCGAGGGCTCCGGAACGCTGGAGACAGAGGCGGGCACCGGTATGGAGGTCCGGTCGGGCCAGACCATCCTCATCCCATACGCGGCGGGTGCCTGCGTCCTGCGCGGCCCGCTGACCGCGATCCGCTGCCGCCCGCCCTATGAGGCCTCTTAGAGCTCCTAACAGATGATCACTATGCCCCTCCCGGGGCGGCGTGCCGGCTTGATCACCTTTCGTGAGGAAGGGTGATCAGCCGCCGTGGATCATGCGGGAGCGGATCGAGCCGCTGCCGCCGACGGTGGAGCGCCGCACGCGCCACCCGGGTCGTACGCGGCTGGATGACCCCGAAGGTGCCGGCGACGCCTCGCCTGTTGGACTGTTGGGACCTCTTACGGGCAGGTTGGTGGCCGTGGACATCAACTGCGTGATCGTCGACTCCGCCGATCCGGAACGGCTGGCGGCCTTCTGGAGCGAACTACTCGACCGGCCGGTGGTCGCGCGTTTCGGACCGTATGTCTGGCTCGAACGCAGGCACGGACTGGGCGTGGGTTTCCAGCGCACCGACGGCCCCAAGGCCGGGAAGAACCGGCTACACCTGGATCTGGAGTCGGAGGACCCTGCAGCCGAGCAGGCCAGAGTGGAGGCCCTGGGCGGACGGCGGCTGACCGAGTACGACCCTGGAGGCTTCCTCGTCATGGCCGATCCCGAGGGAAACGAGTTCTGCGTCATCCCAAAGGCTCTTTCGAGCTCGACGACGAGGGCCGGGCCGACTACCTGACCGGAGACCATTCTGTTACGACTCTTAGGCGGCGCCGCGAGGGGGCGTGGCGGCCCAGTTCACGGTCTGGGAGGGCGGGGCGTGGCCGTTGAGGAGCTCGCGGATGGCGCGGCCCGAAAGGTCGGCCTTTGACAGGAACGCGCAGGCCGCGCTGACCTCGGTCATGTCGTCGAAGTCCGACTCGGCGTAGGTCGAGACCATGATCACAGTGGGGGGCCGCGCGGTGCCGGAGCCGGCGATGCGCTCGGCGAGCGCGAAACCGGACTCCTCGCCCAGGCAGACGTCGACCAGGGCGACGTCGGGGCGAAGATCACCGATCGTCGAAACGGCCTCCTCGCCCGAGGAGGCCAAGCCGACGACGGCGATGCCGTCCCGTTCGAGAGCATCGCGTGCGGCTTCTAGAAAACGATCATTGTCGTCCACGATTACGCATCGCACTGCCATGGACACAGCATCGCCCGCCCCACCCTGAACGCGCATTGCTGCTACCCATACCAAGCCGGGTAGCGCTGGCATGTCCTCGGGATGGGGGCTGACCTCGCTGACATCGGAGGGTGCGCCGAGCACGATAGGAGACGTAACCGGTCCAGGGGAAGGAAGGACCGGTCCGAGAGGGAAAGGGGGACGGTGCCATGTGCCAGCACCAGCCTCGATGCCCCACGGCGAACGCCGACGACCATACCGCCGCCCGCGTCATCGCCGCCCATCCGGAGCAGGGATGGATCCTGCTCTGCAACGGTGTCGTGATCTTCGATGACACCGGGGAGCTCCTCCCCGACGGCCACACGGTCGCGCCCCACCGGCCGCACCCGGCCCACGGTCTCACGACCGCGGCCTGACCGGACGGGAACAGCAGGTGACACCCCAGCAAGGCTTGCCCCACAGTGGGACCGCCCCCGGGTACGAGACCGGATCCTCCATGATCGTCTATCTCGCCGTCACCCTACCGACGGGTATCGCCCCCGGTGACCTGACCCGCGTCCAGCTCGCCCTCGCCGACGCCGCACGGCGTACGAGCGAGGGCGGCCCGCCGGTCCGGTTCGTCCACGGGATGTACCTGCCGACCTACGGAAGCCTGCTGTGCGCCTTCAGCGCTCCGGACGAGGGGTCCGCCCACGCGGTGGCCCGTCTGGCCGGTCTGCCGTTCAAACCGGTCGACGCGGCCACCGCGTCGCGTCTCACCTCGCTCCCCGTCGAAACCGGCCGGATCGAATAGAGACACACGGCCCGGGGCTCCCCCTCCCTCATTCGTCCCGGGCCGTGTGTCCCCCGCTACATCTCCCGCGATCTCGCCCCAGGGTCTTGTAAGCAAGTACTTATTCGCGCTTAGCTGGACCCATGACGGTGACGGAAGGCCAGGAGACCCGGCCCGAGGCGGAACCCGAGCCCTTCGGCCCCGGGTCGATCCTGTGGGAGCAGATGGGCTTGTACACATCGGTGCTCGCGGGGAACTGCGCGTTCGTGCTCCAGGTGATGCACCCCTCGATCGGCACCGTCGTCGACCAGCGGTCCACCTTCCGCACCGACCCCGTCGGACGCGCCGTGCGGAGCTTCACCTCCGTCCAGACCTGGGTGTACGGCGGCCGGACCGCGATCGAGGAGGGCCGCCGGCTACGGCGCATGCACGCCTCGATCAGCGCCGACGACGAGGAGGGGCGCACGCACCACGCCCTGTCCGCGGAGCCGTGGGCGTGGGTGCACCTGACCGGCTTCTACGCCGCCACCTCGGCTGCACGCTACTTCGCGATCAAGCCGCCGACGCCGGAGGACGAGCAGCGGGTCTTCGAGGAGTTCATGCGGCTGGGCCGCATCCTGCGGGTGCCCGAGCGCATGCTCCCGGCCACCATCCCCGACTATTGGGCCTATTTCGAGGAGATGGTCGCGAACACCCTGGTCGACCATCGCGTCGCCCACGACGTCCTGCGCATGATGGACCGCCTCCCGCCCGGCACCCCTGCCGCGCTGCGCCCGGTCCTCGCCCCCCTGAGTCTCACCACCGGCCGCCTGGGCCGGTTCGTCACCGTGGGCACCCTCCCGCCGAAGGCCCGCGAAATACTGGGCCTGACCTGGACGGACACGGACGAGCGACGGCTGAGGATCGTCGGCCAGGCCATCGCCCGCAGCACGGCGAGACTCCCCGAACGCCTCCGCTACATGCCCATCGCCTACCACGCCCGCCAGGCCGCCCGCGCCCGCGGACGGCTGGAGAAGGCCCTCGCCGAACGGCCCCTGTGATCGGCTCGCATCAGAGCACGGAAAGCGCCCGGACCAGGGTGCCGGTCAGCTGCGCCGCGAACCGGCCGTCCAGGGCGAGGTCGGGGTCGGGGTCGGGGTCGAAGACCGTCACCTCCACGCCCGCGCACGCCGGGGAGGCGACGAGCGGGGCGAGCAGCGCCCGTAGCTCCTCGTGGCCGATGCCACCTGGGTCCGGGCTGTCGACGGTGGGCATGATCTCGGCGTCCAGGTGCACCCAGAAGCCGTCGAGGTCGTCGCGTTCCAGGTGCGCGAGCGCGGCGCGCGCCGCCTCGGCGGGGCCGTCCGCGCGGAGCCGGGCGGTCTCCCACACCGGTACGCCGATCCCCCGCAGCTCCCCCAGCGCGTCGTCGTGGTCACGTACGCCGAGCACCACGACGTCCTCGTCGCGGAAGTACCGCCGGCGGCCCTCGATGTCGGTGAGGTCCGGCTGGCCGCGGCCCGTCACCAGCGCGAGGTCCTCCCCGTCCGCCGCGCCCACGCCCGGAGAGTTGCCCGGATGGCGGAAGTCCGAGTGCCCGTCGAGGAACGCCAGGCCGTAGCGGCCCCGGCGGTTGAGCCCCAGGGCCGCGCCGAGCAGGATGCCGCAGTCGCCGCCGAGCACGAACCGGCCCGCGTCGAGGAGGGTTCCTAGGGCGTGTCTGACGGATCACGTTCGTAGCGCGGTGCACAGGCGGTGCGTCGCAAGGCGGAGGAGGGAGTCGGCCTGGTTTTGGCCGGCGACCGACGACAACGCGGCGAGGCGCCGCCTGAGCACCGCGCAGCCGGACAGGGATCCGTCAGAAACGCCCTAGCCGTCCGGCGAGCCGCCGGGTGTACGCGGCGATGGCGGGCGCGTTGAAGACGCCGTCACCGGGCCGCCGGCCGCCGCGGTCGTAGCGCGGCGGCGTCACGCAGCCCGCGTCCTCGGCGCCCAGGCGTACGAGCAGGCCGTTGTCGCGTAGGGCCCCGGCCGGCTTGTAGCACTTCCACCGGCGGACGAAGCCCCAGGTTGGAGGGCGCGTCGATCACTGCGCGCGGCCTGCGGTCGATCATCACGCTCCCTGGCTCGGAGGGTATCCGACGGCGCTCAGCCGGGCAGCCTGCTCACGTCGATCGCACGGGCCATGGCGCGGTAGCCGGCGTCGCTCGGATGCAGATGGTCACCGCCGTTGTAGGCGCGGGCCAGCCGCAGCGGGTCGTACCGGTCGGCCAGAGCCCTGTCGAAGTCGGCCACCCCGTCATACGCCCCCGAGGTGCGGATCCAGCGGTTGACCTGCTCGCGCTTGACCTCGGACCGCACGCTGTAGTGGTCGGAGTCCTCCATCGGCAGGAGGGTCCCGCCGATCACCTTGATGCCCTTCGCGTGGGCACGCGCGATGAGCCGCCCGTACGCCGCGATCAGCTGGGCCACGGAGACGACCGGATCCGGTTTGAGGGTGGGTTTGGCGGTCTCGCTGAAGCCGAGGTCGTTGATGCCCTCCAGGATGATCACGGTGCCGACGTTCGGCCGGCTGAGGACGTCGCGGTCGAACCTCTCCATCGCGGCGTCGCCGTACCGGGCGGTGTCGTGGAGAACGAGGTTCCCGCCGATCCCGGCGTTCAGCACGCCGCGCGGGCGCCCCATGGCCACGAGGCGGCCGGCGAGCTCGTCGGGGTAGCGGGCGTTGGCGTTCATCGTGGAGGCGTAGCCGTCGGTGATCGAGTCGCCGAAGGCCACGATCGCCTTCGGCGGCCGCCTGGCCGTCGCCACCTCGACGTCCGACAGGTAGTACCAGGAGTGAGTGAACTGCGTGAACGCCTCGGATCCGGCGTCGCCCAGATGGTCGCCGAAGGCGCGGTAGCTCGTCGTGAACCCCTGGGAGTGGAAGGTCGCCGGGCCGGTCGGATCGGCGAGGTACAGGGTCACGGTCAGCGACTCCAGCGGCGCCACCCGGAACGGCACCGGGTCGCTCACGGTCTCCCGCCCGGCCGGGACCACGACCGACCGCGCTCGGCTGAAGGTCAACTGCCGCGTCGACCCGGCACGTACCGACGCCCCGTCGGCGGCAACCGCGACGGTCGCCCCGGCGATCCGCAGCGGGGTGGTGCCGTAGAGGTCGGACAGCCGGACGCGCACGGCCGACCCTCCGGCGGTGATGCGCACGACCTGGCGTACGGTTTGGTCCGCGAAGCCGCGCAGCGACCAGTTCGGCCGGGAGCCGACGCTGGGACGCTGGACCGCCGCGGCCCAGGCACCGGTCCAGAAACGACGGACACCGCCCGCCCCGGCACATCCGCTCAGGCACGCGGCCGCGAGAAGCGAGGCGAGAACGAGCGCTCCGTATCGTCGAATGGCCATATGGGGATCCATCTTCCCGGAACCACACCGGCGCCGCACATCGACATCGCAGGTCTCCATCCGGGCGCCGACCGGCCTGACCTGCGCGAGGAAGACCCGCGTCCTCGCCGTCTTCTCGGTCCCGTTCTTCTGGATGCTGGACACCGGAAACGGGATCCTGATCTGCGCCGCGATGTTTTTGTTGTTCTCCATGGCACTGTGCGTGACGTTCGACTCACAGGGCGCCATGTCACCGAACTGTTCGCCCCGGACGTCTGCTACACCGCGATCGCCGCCGCCCTTAACCGCGCGTCCCGCTATCTGACGTCAGCGGGAAAGGATCAATACCATCGCCGTCGGCCATTATCCGACCGGTGTGGCCATCGCGCGCGTCGTGACCGCCGTGCCGGACTCGTCGCGTACGTCGCGCACCCCGGTGACCAGCACCTACAACTCCACCATGCAGGACACTGGCGGCGTCGTCACCAGTAAGAACCACTCCGGCAACCTCACCAAAAGCACCTTCGCGCAGTACCCGAGGAATCACCACCTCACTCACTAAAGACCCGGTGTCGATTGGCCGGCCAAAGGCCCCTTGCGATCACGCAGGGGCCTTTCCCCAACGAATTCGCCAACGGCTCAGAGCCCGACCGACCGTTGCCGCAATGTTGGCTCTCCCGGCCAGCGGCAAGAGATATTTCCTCGGCATTTCAACACCGCACCACCGGAGCGAAAGATGACGAGAAAGAAGACAGCCCTCAGAGAGGATGTTCAGCTTGCGATCGGGATGGCGACCAGCAGTGAGGTGATCTCAGCGAAATTGATTCGGGCAGTAACGCCTTCACGGGCACAGACAGCGCCATCCGGGTAGACACGCGGACAGATCGCTGACCGGAAACAGGCGTGGAGCCCCCCGATAGAAGAGGTCTCACCACAAGAAGCATCTTCTACGGAAAGCTCCACGTGATCACCTATCGTGCCACGCTCGATGTCTCCCGTGAACTCGCACGCCACGTCGCCCGGCTGCTTTGGGCCGAACGCCGCCGACGCGCCACCCCTAAGGACAGCAGGGCGCTGACCTGCTTCTGGCAGGCCGTTCTGGTCCTGCGATGGTTCCGCGACCGCACCGACCCGACCGCCCTGGGACGTGATCACGACATCTCGCGGGCAACCGCCTACCGCTACATCGACGAGGTGATCGAGGTACTCGCCGCCCAAGCACCCGACCTGCACGAGGCACTCGGGCGCGCCAGGAACGACGGCCTGTCGCACCTGATCACCGACGGCACGATCATCGAGTCCGACCGGTGTAAGGAGACGACGATGAGCGTCAAAGGCGAGGCGATCGATCTTTGGTATTCCGGCAAGGCCCACACCCACGGCGGGAATGTGCAGGCGCTGTTCACCCCGGACGGCTTCCCGCTATGGGTCTCCCACGTCGAGCCCGGTTCGGTCCACGACCTGACCGCAGCCCGCGAACACGTCCTCGCCGCCTTGTACAAGGCCGCCGCCGACGGACTGCCCACACTCGCCGACTCCGGCTACGAAGGCGCCGGCATCGGCGTGTTCACCCCGGTCAAGCAACCCACCGGCGGCCAAGTCCCCGACGTCGACACCCGCACCTACAACATGCTGCTACGCGCCCTTCGCTGCCTCGGCGAACGCGGCTTCGCCCTGCTCACCCAGCGCTGGCGAATCCTCCAACACATCACCGCCAGCCCCAGCAAAATCGGCGACATCATCCGCGCCGCCCTCATACTCACCCATTTCGAGCATGGCCACCTCACCGAAAATCGGTGAGATCACCTCAGTGTCGTGCCCTTTCCCACCGGGCTGACGACCTCGATGGTGCCGCCGCACGCCTCTACGCGTTCGCGCAGGCCGGTGAGGCCGGAGCCGCCGCGTGGGTCGGCTCCCCCGACGCCGTCGTCGCGGACGGTGAGGCGCAGGTCGGCCTCGGACACGGTCAGCTCGATCCGCACCCGGCTCGCCCGCGCGTACTTGGCGACGTTCGTGAGGGCCTCGGCGACCGTGTAGTAGACGACGTCCTCGATGTGGCCGGTCAGGCGGCGGCCGATCCGTATCTCCAGGTCGACCGGCACCCGCGAGCGCGCCGCGAGCGCCTCGATGGCCGCGCGGAGTCCTCTCTCGGCCAGGGCCACGGGGCGCACTCCCCGGCTGATCTCCCGCAGGTCGCCGAGGACGGCGCCCAGGCCGTGTTCCACTCCGGCCAGCCGCGTACGGAGATCGTCCGGGGCGCGCGCGCATACCTTCCGCAGGTCCCGGCTCAGGGACACCAGGCGTCGTTGCGCCCCCGCACGTAGATCGGCCTCGATCCCGGCGCGGACCCGTTCGGACGCGGCGACGATCCGGGCGGTGGAGGCGAGCAGTTCGTCGCGGTTCCCGGCGTTGACGATGGCGGAGGCGAGCAGCTCGACGAACTCCTGCAGGTTCGCCTCCGTGGTGGCGGGCGGCTCCTCGGACCCGAGGGAGAAGGTGGCGATCATGCCCCAGATCTGGCCGTCCGCGATGATCGGGCTGCCCACCACGTACCGGATCCCGCGCGCCTTGCTCCAGTGTCCGATCTGGCTGACGGGGCTCGCGAGGTCCACGCGCGTCGGCTCACCGGTCCGGATGATCTCGGCCCCCGTCGTCCCCTTCTCGAGAGGCCAGCGGCCGCCCATGGGCGGCATGATCTCCGGCGCGCCGGGCGCCGTCCAGTAGCCGACCGACGTCGCCATCATGCCGGGGTCGAAGCGGTTGACGACCGCGTAGTCCACTCCCTGAAGACGGCCCAGCTCCTCGGCGACCGCGCCGAAGATCTCGGCCGGCGGGACGCCGTGGGCGATGAGCGTCGCCACCCGGCGGAGCGCCCCCTGCTCGTCGACGACGCGACGCAGGTCGTCCTGGCTGGCCCGCAGCGAGGACGTCATCATGTTGAACGCGCGCTCCAGCATGCCCGGCTCGTCCCGCGACGTCTCCGGGATCCGTACGTCGAGGTCTCCTTCGGCGATCACGCTGGCCATGCGCGAGGTGCGCCAGACGGGTTTCAGGACCGCGCGCCGTAGGTACACGGCGAAGGAGAAGGCCAGCGCCAGCGCCCCGGCCGCCACCGCACCGGCGATGATCGCGGCGCGGCGCGCCTCCTGGTCGCCACGCCGTTCGGCGGAGGCGGCGACACGGCGTTCGGCCACCATGAACTCATCGAACTCCGCCCTCAGGGGTACGAGACGGCTCTTCTCCTCGCCCAGCAGCGCCCGCGTCCGCCCGGAGGCGGGATCCTGGCGGATCGCCGCGACCAGCGGATCCGAGTAATCACTCGCGTACCTCTCGGCGTCCCGTACGATCCGGTCGGCGTGCCGTGCCTGGACTGGGCCGCTCCGTACGGCGAGGCGCCGCAGCGTCGCCCCCTCCTTCGGCAGCTCGGCCCGTGCGGACTCCCACAGCCGGAGGCCGCTCTGACTTTGGGAGATGACGAACCCGCGCACGGCCGTCTCCAGGTCGGTGACGAGGCGTTCCAGCCGGCTCGCCGACGCCAGCACCGCCTGCGAGTGGCTCGTGACCCGCGCCGAGTCGCGCAGCGTGAAGATCACGGTGAACAGCAGGACGTACGCGACGACCGCGAGCAGGGTCACGAGGCCGCTCGTCACGATGATGCGGCGTGACAACCCCATTCGTGGGCCGACCGTCGCTCCCGGGCGACGCAATGCCCATGCTCTCACCGCCATCCCCCCGAACAGCGGAAACCCGCATCTCGCCGCCTTCAACTCTACGGCGCGGGCGCGCTACGGCCGCCGGACAGGGGCGCGGCCACCTCGCTTGAAACGTCCGGACGATCGGTGGATGCTCGGTCCATCGGCCGACCCGCGGAACGGTGCCCATGCGTCATTTTCTGATCCGGAGGGTCCTGTTAGGGGCGCTCGTCCTGTGGATCGTCACCACCGGCGTCTTCGTCCTTTTCTTCGTCACCTCCCCTGATCCCGCGGCGCGCTTCGCCGGAAGTCGGCGACCCCGGCAACGCTCGCGCTGCTGCGGCACCGGCTGGGCCTCGACGACCCGATCCCCGTCCAGTACTGGCACTTCCTGTCCCGGCTGCTGCACGGCGACCTCGGCTACTCGTACGCGAACCGGGGCCCGGTCACCCCGATGGTCGAGAGCGCGCTGCCGGTCAGCCTGTCCGTCGCCGCCGGCGCGGCCGCCTTATGGGCGCTGGCCGGCCTGGCCCTCGGCGTGCTCTGCGCGTCACGGGCCCATACGGTGCTGGACCGCGGCATCACGAGTGCGGTGATGACGGCGTTCTCGACGCCGACGTTCATCATCGGCATGACCCTGTCGTACGCCCTGGCCTTCCGGCTGGGGATCTTCCCGCAGAGCGGCTTCACGCCGATCCAGGACGACCCGGTGGAGTGGTGCCGGCACCTGGTCCTGCCCTGGATCACGCTGGCGATGTCGCAGGTCTGCCTGTACGCGCGCCTGACGCGCGGCTCGATGCTCGACGTGCTGGGCGAGGACCACATCCGCACGGCGCGCGCGAAGGGCCTCCCGGAGTGGAAAGTGATCTACCGTCACGGCCTGCGGGCGGCGCTGACGCCGCTCGTCACCCAGTTCGGCGTCGACGCCGGCGCGCTGATCGGCGGCACGCTTGTCACCGAGTCGGTGTTCGGGCTACAGGGGCTCGGCCAGATGACGATCATGTCGATGACGGCGGGTGACCTGCCGGTCATCATGGCCGTCGTCCTGATCTCGGCGTTCTTCATCGTGCTCGCGAACATCGTCGTCGACGTCGCGTACGCCTACCTCGACCCACGCGCGAGACTGTCCTGACCGGCCGATGCCGTGAGGGGCGGTACGCGGCGTGCTGGACACCGAGGGTGACCCCGACGCCCTGCCATAGGGCGATCAGCTCGACCGGCTCACGGAACAGCAGGTACGCGACCGCGCCGAGGACGAGCCGGGATCAGTGCGATCCGGCGCCTTTCTTGAACAGATCGACGACTAGAATTCGAATAGTTCGACCCAGGGCAGGCTCGCGATGTCCGAATTCGACGAAACTCGAAACCTCGCACGCGTCGACGGCGGTTCGCTGGTCCAGGCGCGCGACATCTCCGGCACCATCAACTTCGGTGCCGTTCAGCTGCCGTCGCGGGTGGAACCCGCCCTGAGTGGCCTACCCCGCAAGAACATCGCTTTCACGGGCAGGGACGCCGATCTCCAGGATCTCCTCGATCTCCTCGATCTCCTCGACCCGGAGAATCCGGAGTCGGAGGTGATTCAGGTATCGGCGGTGGCAGGTCTCGCCGGAATCGGTAAAACAGAACTGGCGATTCAGGCCGCGCATGTCGCCCGTTCGCGCGGCTGGTTCCCTGGAGGCGTGCTCTTCGTCAACCTCTTCGGCTATGACCCCGAGCGCAGAGTCGAGCCCGGCGTGGCACTCGACGGATGTCTGCAGGCGCTCGGCCTGCCGTCCGAACGAATTCAGGCGGAGGCGCAGGATCGAGTCCGCCAGTACCGTTCGATCCTGGCCACGTTCGCGGAACGGAAACGGCCGATCCTGGTGGTCGTCGACAACGCCTCCACGGGCGAACAGGCCTCTTACACGAACAACTCCGAATCGCTCGTGGAGCGGCCGAGTCCCGCACGGTGGACGCCCCCGCCTCGGCCCGTGTTCTGGCCGGCCTGTGCGGTGGGCTGCCGCTGGCGATCGGAATCGTCGCCTCGCTGCTGGCCGCCCACCCGCGGCGTTCGCTCGCACGAATGGCCACCGACCTGGCCGACGCCGGTACCCGCCTGGACGAGCTCGCATACGGGAACCGCGCGGTGAACGCGGCGTTCGAGCTCTCCTATCGCGACCTTTCCCCCGAACAGGCACGGCTTTTCCGGCTGCTGACGCTCAACCCGGGTCCGGAAATCTCGACGCCCGCCGCCGCGACACTTACCGCGTATGACCAACGCCGTGTCGAGAGAGGACTCGAGTCCTTGGCTCGGGCGCACCTGATCGCACCGGGAAGTACCGACGGGCGGTGGCGGATGCACGATCTCGTTTGCCTGTACGCCGAACGCATCGGCCGGGTTCTGGCGGATCCAGACGATCGCTCGACCGCCTGGGATCGGCTGCTTCACCACTACACGACGCTCACCACGGCGGCGATGCGGTATGTATGGCCCTGTCATGGAGTTCACGACGACCACTTCGCCGGACACACCGACGCCCTCACATGGCTGAAGCTCGAACGGGCCAATCTCACCGCGACCGTCACGGCGGCTTCAACCGTGAGATCGCCGCGGCCGATCCTGACCGGTACGAACGTGGACTCGGCCGTGCTCTGGCCAACCTCGCCGCCCGTGATGAACTCGATGCCGAGAAACGCCGCGTCGTGGCCGAAGAGTCGGTCGTCATCGGACGGCGATGGCGTCGGGACGACCTTACGGGCTCCCGAGCGGAGCTGGCCGGGGCGCTCGACAACCTCAGCTGCGCACTCGCCGCCCTCGGCAGGCATGAAGAAGCGGTCGGGCCCGCCCGGGAGGCCGTCGTCATCCGCCGAGAAGAGGCCCGGCACGATCCGAGCTACTTCGAGCCTCTCCTGGCCGACGTTCTGCTGAACCTCGCCCGACGCCTGACACATACGGGCCGGTGTGAGGAAGCGGTCGTGACGACACGAGAGGCCGTCGTGCTCCTCAGGCATCTCACCGAAACGGACCCGGTCGCCCACATGTGGAAGCTGCCGACGGCTCTGAAGGAGCTCGGCGAGCGCCTGGTGGCGGTCGGACGGGCCCAAGATGCCCGGCTGGCCGACGAAGAGGCCAATGCCGTCGAAGAACGTCTCGCCGCCGGTGGGGTAAACCGAACCCCATAGCCACGTACGGGCACGATTTCGCCTGAAGGCCGCGGTCGCGAGCATCGAGAGGTCATATTCGAACGCCCACACCGAGGCCCTCATGCGGAACACATCTCCTCCCATCGTCGTGCGCGACCTGACCAAGAGATACGGTGACCGGCTCGCGGTCGATCGGCTCTCGTTCGATGTCGAGGCCGGCCGGATCACGGGTTTCCTCGGGCCGAACGGCGCCGGGAAGTCGACCACGATGCGGCTCATGCTCGGGCTCGACCGTCCTGACGCCGGCGGCGCCGTGATCATGGGACGGCCGTACGAGCGGCTCGATCGGCCGCTCACGGTCGTCGGGGCACTCCTGGAGGCCGGTGCCGTGCACAAAGGACGTAGTGCGCGCGATCATCTGCTGTTCCTGGCGCGCTCGCAAGGGCTGCCCTCGCGGCGTGTCGGCGAGGTGCTGGAACTGACCGGGCTCTCCGGTGTGGCGCGTAAGCGTGCCGGCGGGTTCTCGCTCGGGATGGGGCAGCGGCTCGGGATCGCGGCGGCGTTGCTCGGCGACCCGCGGGTCCTGGTGCTCGACGAGCCGGTCAACGGCCTGGATCCCGACGGGGTCCTGTGGATTCGCACGCTGTTGAAGGATCTGGCGCGGCAGGGCCGTACGGTGCTGCTCTCCAGCCACCTGATGAACGAGATGGCCGTGACCGCCGACCATCTCATCGTGATCGGGCGCGGGCGGCTGCTCGCGGACTGCTCGGTGAAGGAGTTCATCGAGCGCCACTCCGAGCGCACGATCCGGGTGATCACGCCCGGCGCGCCGAGGCTCGCGGACGCGCTGACCGGGGCCGGTGGCCGGGTCGTACGGGACGGCGACACCCTCACCGTCCACGGCCTGGAGGCGAGGCACGTCGCCGAGCTGGCCGCGCGGGAACGCGTCACGGTGCACGAGCTCACGCCGCGGCACGCGTCGCTGGAGGACGCGTTCATGGAGCTGACCCGCGCCAGCGTCGAGTACCGGAACACCTCAAGGAGCGCATCATGACCGCTGTCCCGGCCCGGCCGAACGCGCACTTCGCCGACCTGGCCCGCGCCGAGTGGACGAAGTTCCGCTCGGTCCGTTCCACGCTCTGGTCGGTGGTCGTGATCGTGGTCGTCACCGTCGCGACCGGTGTCCTCGGATCCGTCGCCACCACTGCGGACATGGACGCCGCCGACCGTGCGAAGGTCGCCGCCGACCCGGTCGCGGTGATCTTCGGCGGTGCCGGCTTCGGCCTCATGGGCATCTGCGTGCTCGGGGTCCTGGCCGTCACCGCGGAGTTCTCCAGCGGCACGATCCGCGCGGGTGTCCTGGCGTGCCCGAGTAGGACACCCCTGCTCGCGGCCAAGGTCGCCGTCTTCGCCGCGGCCTCCTTCGCCGTCGGTGAGGCTGTCGGCTTCGCGTCCTACCTGGTGGGCTCCGCCGTGCTGGAACACCGGGGCGTGCACGTCTCGCTGGGCGGGCCCGGGGTGTTCCGCGAGGTCGCGGGGTTCGGGCTGTTCCTGATGATGCTGGGCCTGTTCTCCCTGGGGATCGGCGCGCTCGTCCGGCACACCGCCGGCTCGCTCACCGTCGCCCTCGGGAACTTCGTCGTCCTGGAGACTCTCGGATCACTCCTGCCCGGCGACGTCGGCCGCCACGTCAACGGCTACCTGCCGACCAACGCCGGCGAGCTGATCCTCCAGTCCGACCACCAGCCGCACGCGGTGCTCAGCGCCTGGCAGGGGTTCGGCGTCTTCACGCTGTGGACGGCGGCGCTCCTGCTCGCGGCGGCCGTCTCGTTCAAGCGCCGCGACGTGACCTGACCGGCGCCACCGTCCCGGCCGCCTTCAACGTGCGCAGTACGGGCGCGGCCTCCAGCGTGCGGATCGCGTCCAGCCCGGCGAGGTCGCGGGTGAGGAAGCGATGCAGCGCGGCCGGGCCGTCGCACAGGGCGTGCGCGACCAGGTTCGTACGGCCGGTGGTGGCGGCGACGAAGCCCAGATCCTCACGCGCGGCCAGCGCGGTCGCGACCCGGTCGAGGTGGGCGGGGGCGACCGCCATCCAGAGCAGGGCCTCGGTCGTGACCCCGAGCGACGCGGGGCTGATCTCGACGTCGTAGAAGATCGCACCACTCCCCCGCAGGTCCGCAAGGCGCCGCGCGACGGTCGCCGCCGACCACGCGGTGGCCCCGGCCAGATCCGCGAGACTCGCCCGCCCGTCGCAAGCCAGCGCGGCGAGCAGACGGTCATCCGCCTCCACAAGCCTCGCTCCGCCGCGTACGGCACCCGCACCCGCACCCGCACCCGCACCCGCACCCGCACCCGCGAGACTTGCACGCCCTGCCTCATGGGCGAGCGGACCTCCATCCACGTTCCCCACTCCCCCACCGCCCAGCAAGACGGCGGCCGGATCGGCACGGCTCTCGCGCCCATCACGGGCGGGTGGATCCGTGCGGCTCGTCCCCTCGTCACCTCCCGGCACGGTGACGCCCTCAGGCGTCACCGGTCTGTCGTGGGGTGGGGAGGCGACGGGTGGGGTGAGGAGGCGGATCTGCTCGTCGTCGAGGGTGTTGGCCAGGGCGCGCCAGACGGTCGGGCCGCCCAGGTACGTGTGCAGGAGGTAGTGGGCGGAGACTTCGGTGATTCCGGCCGTGCGCGGGATGTCGTGGAGCAACAGCGATCCGTCGTCCGGTGTGACGGCCGGGGTGTCTACGATGGCGACGATCTCGGTGCCGCCCGAGGCCAGTTTTACCCATGACGTATCGAGGCGGCGGGCCAAGGCCAGGGCCAGGTCCTGGGAGATGTGCGGGCCCGCGGTCAGGCGGACCAGCCAGCGGGCTCGGCCCGCGCGGAACGGGTCGGGGAGGCCGACCACGCGGAGCGCCGACTCGGCGCGTAGCCGCCGGTAGCGGCGCGCGATGGTCTGGGTCGACACGCCGAGGACCGTCGCGATCCGGCTGAAGGGCGCGCGGCCGTCGACCTGCAGCGCGTGGACCAGGCCGCGGTCGATCGTGTCGAGCACGTTCATATTCCTCATTTTCAAGAGCTCAATGGAATATATCGCCGGATATCGCGTCCTAGATGGAACATCGATCGTACGCGGCGGCACGCTCTCCTCGATGACGGAAGACCACGAGGGGAACCCATGACGACCGAGCTCTCTCCGCCGTACCGGCTGCGGTGGGCCGCGCTGGTGACACTGCTGACGGCCGAGGCGATGAACCTTCTCGACTCCACGATCGTGCAGGTCGCCGCGCCCGTGATCCATCGGGACCTGGGCGGCCCCGACTCCGACATCCAGTGGTTCGGCGCGGCGTACACGCTGCCGTTCGCGGTTCTGCTGATCACCGGCGGGCGGCTCGGTGACATCACCGGGCGCCGGCGGGTCTTCCGTATCGGCGTCGCCGGGTTCGTCCTGGCCTCGCTGTACTGCGCGCTCTCCGGATCGGCCGGGACGCTGATCGCGGCGCGAGCCGTCCAGGGCGCCGCCGCGGCGTTCGTCATACCGCAGACGTTCGGGCTGATCCGTGCGATGTTCGAGGGTGGTGAGCTGTCCAAAGCCCTGGGGAGCATCGGCCCGGTCATGGGCCTGGCCGCGGTCGGCGGGCCGGTGCTCGGCGGTGTCCTGACCCACGCCGACCTGTTCGGCTCGTCCTGGCGAGCGGTGTTCCTCGTCAACGTCCCCCTCGGTGTCGCGGTGCTCCTCGCTGCGCCGCTGCTGCGCGAGGACCGTGCCGAGCGGCGCCCGCGCCTCGATCCGGCCGGTACGGCGCTGGTGGTGCTCGGCATCGGCCTGGTCGTCTACCCGCTGATCGAGGGCGACACGGCCGGCTGGCCGGCCTGGACCTGGGTCGCTCTCGCGGTGGGTGTCGCCGTGCTCGTGCTGTTCGGGTTCCACCAGCGGCGGAGCGCCGGGCCCCTGGTGGAGCCCGGCCTCTTCCGCGACCGGGGCTTCCCGGCGGCGCTGGCGACCTCGGTGCTGTTCTTCTCCGTCATGATCGGCCTGATGCTCGTGGTGGTGCTCGAACTGCAGCTCGGCGCGCACTCCGGCGTCCTGGCGGCCGGGCTGACCCTGCTCCCCTGGTCCTGCGGCCTGGCCGTCTCCTCCTGGGTCGCCGGGGCGTACCTGATCCCCCGGTACGGGGTTCGCGTCATGTTCGCCGGGCTCGCGGTCCTGCTCACCGGCACGCTCGCCGCCGTCCGCGTGTACGCCACGTCCACGGGTTACCCGTGGCCGCTCCTGCCCGCGCTGGCCGTCGGCGGTCTCGGCGTCGGCCTGTTCACCACCCCGTTCTTCACATCGGCGCTCCGCCGCGTGAGCCCGCGGGAGACCGGCTCGGCCGCGGGCCTGCTCAACGCCGTCCAGCAACTCGGCGGCACTCTGGGCGTCGCCGTCCTCGGCACGGTCTTCTTCCGCGCGGGCACCGCTTCGGCGGGGGCGCGCGACGCGCTCTGGGTCGCCGCCGGTCTCATCGTCGCCACCGCGATCACCGCGACCTTCATGGCGTCAGACGTCGCGTACGGAGACCACCATGTACGCGGCGGCGAGGAGCATGGCGGTGACCACTCCGAGGAGGAAGACCAGGTGGACGCTGTTCATCTCAGGGTCGGGCGGGTTCCTGAAGAGTGAGGCGGAGATGGTGATCGGCGAGTACCTGATCAGGACGTCACCGAAGCGGTCCATCTCGAAGAGCCCGCCCGCGAACACCCCGGCGAGGGTCGGCAGAAGGATGACGGACATCATGAGGGTGATCGCGGCAGCGCTCCGGCGCAGGAGCGCACCGGCGGCGAACGACATGAGCGTGATCAGGGCGAGGTAGAGGCCGCCGCCGGCGACGGCGCGCACCAGGGCCATGTGCGGCGGCGAGCCCGCCTCGGCGCCGAGCAGCGTGACCGCGAGCGCCACGAACAGGCCGACCGCGACGCCGCCGGTCACGAAGACCGTGGTGGCGAGCACCAGCGCCTTCGCGGTGAGGATACGGGCCCGCTTCGGGCAGGCGATGAGCGTCGTGCGGATCAGCCCGGTGTCGTACTCGGAGGTGATGGCGGTGGCGCCCAGCACGACGACGGCGAGCTGGCCGGCGATGAACCCGGTCACCCCGAGGCCGAGGATGTTCTCCCCCGGACGCTCCGAGCCGTTGAAGTAGAGGACGGGCAGGCCGCCGATCCCGACGATCGACGCCGCCATGACCAGCAGGGCCCACACGGTGGACCGCAGGCTGCTGATCTTGGTCCACTCCGAGACGACGGCACCGCGCAACCCCGCCCGCCGCCGAGACGGCCCCTCCGACTGCACGGCCTCAGGCGCGGGCGCGTGCGGCTCGGCGGGTGCGTGCGGCGGCACGACCTCCTGCGCGAGCGGAACGCTCTCGGCCACGTACGGGTCCGGCTCCGGTGTGTGGTGGAGCCGTACGGGGTCGCCGGGAAGTGAGGCGTGGAACTCGACCGCTCCCCTGGTCAGCCGCATGTACGCCTCCTCGAGAGAGGCCCGGTGCGGGGACAGCTCGTGCAGCCGGATGTCGTTCTCGTAGGCCATGTCGCCGATGTGGCCCGGCGCGAGGCCGGTCACCTTGAGCGCGCCGTCCTCGACCGGTTCGGCGCCCGCGCCGGCCTCGGTGAGGATCTTCGCCAGCCGGTCGCGCTGCTCGCCGGCGCCGTCCGGGGTGCGCACCAGGGCGTACCCGGAGGAGTTGCGGTCGATGAACTCCCGTACCGGCATGTCGGCCAGGAGCCTGCCCTGGCCGATCACGATGAGGTGGTCGGCGGTCAGTGCCATCTCGCTCATCAGGTGCGAGGCGACGAACACCGTGCGCCCCTCGGAGGCGAGCCGCCGCATGAGGGTGCGCACCCAGTGGATGCCCTCCGGGTCGAGCCCGTTGATCGGCTCGTCGAAGAGCAGCACGCCGGGGTCGCCGAGGAGCGTGCCGGCGATGCCGAGGCGCTGGCCCATGCCGAGCGAGAAGCCCTTCGGCCGTAGCCGTCCGACGTCATGCAGGCCGGTGATGTCGAGCACCTCATCGACGCGGCGCGCGGGCACGCCGGCGAGCTGGGCCATCGACCGCAGGTGGCTGCGCGCGCGGCGCCCGCCGTGCACGGCACGGGCGTCCAGCAGGGCGCCGACCGTACGTGCCGGGTCGGGGAGCCGCCGGAACGGACGGCCGTCAATGGTGACGGTGCCGGAGGTGGGGTCGTCCAGTCCGAGGATCATGCGCATCGTGGTCGACTTGCCGGACCCGTTGGGGCCCAGGAAACCCGTGACGACGCCGGGGCGTACCTGGAAGGACAGCTGCTCGACAGCGGTCTTGGGTCCATAGCGTTTGGTGAGGCCGCGTGCTTCGATCATACGCGATTCTTTCGGATTGGCATGACAGTGGCGGCAGGGACGCATAAACCGAGCCGAACAGTTTTTGACTTTGTTGCATTTACGCAGGTCAGACGCGCCACATTTGGACGAATCTGCGCATTGACACCAGACCTGGCCGACGGCTAGCGTGACCTTGATATCGAGTCTGACGCACTGCAACTGTCAAGCACGCCCGGTGACGAGTCCAGTGCAATTTGTTGTTTCCAAAGTCGAGCCTTTCGAAAAACGTTCTCGACGTATATATGGAGTCATCCGATGGACGCTGAGATAGAGACGGCCGCGCGGGACAATCTCTCGCGGGTGCTGGAGTCCGACGTCGACCCGGCGGACATCGACCTCGACCTCGACATGGCCGACGGCTACGGGCTGACCTCGATGAACAAGGTCCTGTTCCTGATGTCGGTCTGCGACGACACCGGCGTCGGCCTGTCCTCGTTCACCGAGCCCGACGTCGCGGCCATGCGCACGCTGCGCGACGTGACCAAGGCGCTGGCTGAGCACGCCGGAACGGCGGTCTGATCGTGACCTGGGCCGAAACGGCGGCGACCACGCTGGAGAACGACCACGTCAGGCTCACGCCGACCGTCTTGGAGGACCGCGAGGCACTGCGCGCGGTCGCCATGGACCCGGCGATCTGGCGCTATTTCGTCATTCTGATCGAAAAGGACGCGGACTTCGACGCGTTCTTCGACGGGGGCATCGACGACCTGGCCGCGGGCCGCCGCGTCCCGTACACGATCACCGACAAGAGCGACGGCCGCGTCGCGGGCAGCATGAGCTTCGGCAATATCGCCGAACGCGACGGGCGGCTGGAGATCGGCTGGTCCTGGCTGGGCGTGGACTTCCACGGCAAGGGCCTCAACCGGTGGGCGAAGTACCTCATGATGGAGCACGCCTTCGACCGGCTGGGCGCCGAGCGCGTGGAGTTCAAGACCGACAAGCTGAACGTCCAGGCGCGGCACGCCCTGCGCAACATCGGAGCCTCCGAAGAGGGCATCCTGCGCAGCTTCAACCCGATGCCCGGCGACCGGCGGCGCGACGCGGTGTACTACAGCGTGCTGCGCGGCGAGTGGCCGGGCGTACGCGAGCAGCTGTCGACGCGCCCGAAGGTGACCGCGGCCGAATGACGATCCCCTTCATCCGCGCCGAGAGCGGTCCGTTCGAGGCGGGCCGACTGCACGGAGCGGCACGCGCCGACGACCTGCGGGCCTTCCTCGACGACGGGCTCGCCCGGCTCAACCGGGTCATGCCGGCACCGGTGTCGATGGATTCGCTGCGGCCGGCGCTCGACGCGTACGGCGCCGAGATCGGCGTGGCAACACCCGACCTGGCCGAGGAGATCCGCGGGCTGGCCGAAGGCGCCGGGATCAGCAACGACGAGGCGCTGCTGCTCCAGCTGCGCCGCGAGATCATGGGGTACCAGAAGATCCCGGCCAGGGGCGACTGCACGACGTACGCCCGGTCCGGCGAGAACCCCGTGCTGGCCCAGACCGTCGACCTCAACGGCGACCTGGACGACCAGATCGGCGTCCTGGAGGTCGCGCGGCCGGGCTCGCCGCGGCGCGCGCTCGTGCTCAGCTTCGGCGGGCTGCTCGGCTACCTCGGTGTCAACAGCGACGGCCTCGCCGTAGGGCTGAACCTCGTCCTCGGCGGCGACTGGCGTCCCGGGCTGCCGCCGTACCTGGCCATCCGGCACCTGCTGGACACCGCGTCCGGCGTCGACGAGGCCGTGAAGATGATCCGGGGGATGCGGATGGCGAGCTCGCGCTCGCTGACGCTGTGCGACACGAGCAAGACGGCGTGCGTGGAGATCCTCGGCGACGAGGTGCGCCTGGTCGACGAGCCCGCGCACACGAACCACTTCCTGCACCCGGACTTCGCCCCGCACGACGAGCTGAACATCTTCGCGCGCAACTCGTCCCTGCAGCGGCTGAAGGCCTGCGTCGCGGGCATCGCGGCGCTGCCGCCGGACGCCGGCGCCGAGGACCACTTCGCGCTGATGTCGGTCCCGCCGATCTGCGTCGCCGACACTGGCGACATCCGGCGTGAGCGAACCGTCGCGGCGGTCGTCATGCTGCCGGACCGCGGTGAGCTGCACGTACGGCCGGGCGACCCGTCGCTCTCGGCCACCCGCACCTTCAAGCTGTGATGGATGAAAGAGCGATGACGACGGCTGCATCTGACTGGTTCATCACCCGGGACACCGGCACCGCGCACGGCGCGCGCGTCTTCTGCTTCCCGCACGCGGGCGGCAACGTGCGCACGTTCCTCGACTGGCAGCCCGCCCTGGTCGCGGACGCGGAGATCGCCGCCGTCTGCCGGCCGGGGCGCGAGCACCGCGCGCAGGAGCCCGCCCCGACGATCGAGGGGTTCATCGAGGGCGCGGCCGAGGCGATCCGCGCGACGGACGACGGCCGCCCGTTCTACCTCTTCGGGCACAGCCTCGGCGCGCTGGTCGCCTTCGAGGTCACGCGGCGGCTCGCGGACATGCCGTCGCTGAAGCACCTGGTCGCGTCCGGCTGCTCGGCGCCGTCGCTGCTGCCCTCCCGGCGCGTGCTGGCCATCGCCGAGCTGAAGGGCAAGGAGTTCGCCGAGGCGATCGGCTTCTTCGGCGGGCTCCCGCCGGAGGTCATCGCCGACGAGGAACTGCACGAGGTGCTGCTGCCGAGCCTGATCGCGGACTTCCGGATGGCCGTGGGGTACCGCTACCGGCCCGGACCTCCGCTCGGCGTGCCGCTCACCCTCGTCAACGGCAGGGAGGACCCGCACGTCGGGACCGCCCAGCTGGAGCCGTGGGCGGACGAGACACGCGAGGCTCCGGCCTTCCACTGGGCGGACGGCGGCCACTTCTACTTCGAGAAGCGGCCCGAGGCGGCCGTCGACGTGCTCCGGGACGTGGTACGCGCCGACCAGCACGTCGAACTCATCTGACGAGAAGGACACATGAGCGAGTCACCGGTCTTCCTGCACGGGCCGCAGTACGTACTCGGCGAACACGAGGCGGACCACACGACCATCGAGAACCTCGCCGAGCGGGCGGCGGAGTTCAAGATGCCGCCGGACGCGAAGCTGTGGGGCTGGGGCGGCATCCGCCGTACCGAGCGCAGCCTGGAGGAGCTGGCGATCGACAGCGGGGCGGCCACCCTGCGGGCCACCGGCCTCGACCCGTCGGCGATCGACGCCCTGATCCTCTGCTCGACCCGTATCCCGGGCCCGTCCGAGGGCCACGGGCGGTTCGTGGAGAACGTCCTCACCGGCATCGGCCTCGGCGACATCCCCTTCTACGGCCAGACCCTCAACCGCTGCGTCAACCTCCTGGCCTCGATCGACGTGGCGAGCGCCTTCGTGGCGAGCGGCCGGTACCACCGCGTCCTCGTCATCACCACCGACCGCGTCACCGACGAGGCCGACCGGATGTCGAACTTCGCGCTGTTCAGCGACGGCGCGGCGAGCTGTGTCGTGTCGGCCGACGAGGAGGGCGGCGAAACCTACCGGGTCATCGCGTGCGCGACCGCGCAGGAGGCCAAGTCGCTCGAATGGTCCAACGAGCTCAGCTCGGACCTCTCCCGCCAGGTGAACCGCCGCCTCCTGGACCCGCTGGGCATGAAGCTCGACGACGTGTCCGGCCTGATGCACGCCAACATCTTCAAGCCCCTCGTGGTGATGAAGGAGCGGCAGGCGGGCTTCTCGGCGGCCCAGATCTACATCGACAACATCCCGCGGATCGGGCACTCCTTCGCCGCGGACCCTCTGATCAACCTGGTCGACCGTGCGGCCCTCGGCCACGTGCTCGGCGACCACTTCTACATGCTCGCGTCGAGCGTTCCCGGATCGCGGATCGGTGTCCTGCTACGGAAACTCGCTCGTTGACGCCCGGCGAAAGGTACTTCTGATGTCCACCGCACCGGACGGGACCTTCGAGCTCCCGGACACGATCGCGTCGCTGCCGGCGGGCACCTTCGAGTTCGGCAAGACCGCCTCGGACGACGCCGCGGCCATTCTGGCCCTGGCTCCGGACGCCCTGTTCCACCGACTCCTGCGCGACCAGGAGTCCGAGGCGGTGCTGCTCGCCTCGCGGCGCGTCATCCACGCGTTCCTCACGGCCGAGGACACCTCGGATGCGCCCGCGCGCGACGCGGACGCGGACGCGATCGCCGCGCACGTGGCCGCGGTGCGCGCGGAATTGGCCGGGACGATCGCCTCGCTGCGGGACGCCGAGCCGGACGTCCGCGACGCGGTACAGCGGCAGCGCGCTCCCCTGGGGCTGCTCGACGGCTGCTGGCTGGACATGATCTCCCAGCCCGCGACCCAGCCCTCCATGGTCGTCAACCGGCTGTTCGCGGAGTACTTCACACTGCGGGGCGAGGAGAGCCCGCAGCGCTCGCTGCACCGGCGGCGCCGCCGCGCGCTGGAGGACCTGGACATCGTCCTGCCGGAGACCGGCGCCGCCGACTTCCTCGCCAAGGCCGAGGCGCGCCCGCTGACGAGCCTGCACGCCGCGTTCTACATCGCCTTGTCGCGCCTGCCGGCCAACTTCCTGCCCGAGGTCGTCGGCGTCCACTACGTCTTCCAGGCGCTCGGCGTCGACGACCTGCTGTCCGGTGCCGCGCCGACCCTGGCGGAGGCGGACCTGCGCGACACGCTCGCCGCCTACCTCGACCTGACCGAGCCGGCCGAGCGCGACCGCCTGCGCACCGCGATCCGGCTGGCGCTCACGCTGGAGCGCGAGCACGTCGCGCTGCTCGCCGAGCTCGCCGCCTGGCGCGGTGGAATGTCGCTGGAGTCGAAGGTCGCCGAGATCGTGGCCCGGCACGCGCCGATGGCCGGCAGCCAGCACCGCAACGTACGCGTCGGCGGCGAGTTGCTCACCGAGACGTTCGGCGACCCGGACCTGGACGTCGCCGCCTTCCTGCGGGAGTTCCGCGAGTCGCGGCAGCTCCAGCCGTCGCGCGGCGAATCGTCGCGTTTCATCCGTGCCATCAAGTTCGGCGGCCCGATGTTCGGGATCTTCGACGAGCGCGAGGCCGCGGTCTTCAAGGCCTGGGTCGCGTCGGTGCAGTCCGGCGAACGCCCGGAGATCGAGATCTCGGTGAACACCGCCGGCGACGCGCGCGCCGCCGACTGGAGCGCCGCCATCGCCCGCAGCGCCCCACCCGACGTGGTGACGGCCGAGGCGCGCCCGCGCGACGACCGCGAACTGTTCCACCGCCTGGTCAACATCGAGAACTTCGCGAACACGCTGCCGCTCGCCGCCGAGCGCGCGAACCACACCCTCGACGACGCGGAGATCCTCTTCGTCCACGGCGCCGACGGCCGCTACACCGACGCGACGTGGTTCGACTACACGCCCGAGGCCCTCTACGAGCGGTGCGAGCGGGTCTACTGGGACAAGCTGATCGAGCCGTACAAGCCGCTCGAGGTCATCCCCGAGCGCGATGAGGTCGTGTTCCTCCAGACCACGTACGCCCTGGGCGCCCTGATCGACGGCACCTGGCTGCACCGGCTCGGGAACCTCGGCCACCGCGAGCGGCCCAGCGACGCGATGCTCTTCTCGATCTACGCGGACGAGATGGGCCACGGCGACCTGCGCAAGAACCACCTCACGCTGATCCACACCGCGCTGGGCAGCATGGGCGTACGGCTGCCGCACATCCGCGAAGCGGCGTTCATGGAGCAGGGCGAGCTGCCCGATGACCTCTACGGATTCTCGCTGCACCAGCTGTGCCTGGCGATGTTCCCGGACACCTTCTACAACGAGCTGCTCGGCTACAACCTGGCGATCGAGATGTTCGGTCTCGGCGAGCTGCGCCTGCACGAGATGCAGAAACTCCGGCATTACCAATTCGATGACTGCTACGAAAAGGCGCACCTGGCGATCGACAATTTCTCGGCCGGTCACACGAAGCAGGCCGCCGACATCATCGTCACCTATCTCGACAACGTGCGGCGCACGGTCGGCGACGCGGCCGTCCAGCAGGAATGGCGACGGATCTGGCGCGGCTACGCGTCCTATGCCTACTTCGTGGAACACGCGCTCCTGAAAAGGATCGCCGCCGACGCCGACGCCGACCCGCTGGCCGACATCGTCATCTAGCCGCCGGCGCTGGGGTGGAGCAGCGGGCGGTAGCCGCCCGCGAGGACCCCGGCGATCGTCGGCGGCGTGAGCAGCTCGACGGCCGTGTCCGGTGACACGACCGCCGGGGGGCCGTAGCCCTCGAACGACCACGGCAGGAGGCGTCCGCCGAGGAGCAGCGCGTGGACGCCGTCGTGGCGGACCATGACGCCGTCGGGCAGGTCACCGGCCTTGGCCGGGCGGGTCACCTGGCGCCGGGAGCGCCGGTCGACCCGCTCGGCGTGCAGCACGGTGTCCATCTCGTGGGCGCGCGGGCGTACGGCCAGGCCCTTGTCCGCGCGCCACAGCTCGCCGAACAGCGTGTGCTCGGCGCGACGGCAGTATCCGCACGGCCGGTGCCCGGACGCCAGTGCCGTCGCCTCGTCGAGGAAGAACAGCGCGGTCCAGCGGCCGGGCGGCATCACGTCACGCCGCACGTCGCGCCAGACCAGCACGCAGCTGATCCACATCTTCGTGCGCCAGCGGGAGACGCCCAGGCGGCGGTCCGGACTGTGGATGCACCCGCGGTTGCCCATGAGCGTGCCGCGCGCCGGCGTCGAGACGATCTCGCCGGTCGGCATCACGCGGTTCTGCAGGGGCGGCGTCACGCGGTCTTCGGTGGTCGTCATGACGGCTGTTCGGACTCTCCTCGCCACTTCAGGATCGACTCGGCCACCTCGGTGACCAGCGGCGCCCGCAGGAAGGCGTAGTGGTCGCCGTCGACGGACAGGGTCGAGACGTCACCCTCGATGAGGCGGGCCCACTGCGGGGCGGCCGGGGCGTTCGGCGAGAGCCTCGCGCCGACGACCATTGTGTCGGCCTGCACGGTGCCCTGGGGCCGGTATCCGGCGATCGCCTCATTGTGTGCCTTGAACACCTCGAAGCGGTGCTCGATCTCGGCGCGCACCGCGCCGGTGTTGCCGGCGCCGCCGTCCACCCGCCGCGCCAGCCGGTCGAGCTGCTCGGCGGCGCTCGACGCGGGCTCCTCGCCGGCGTCCCAGCCCAGCGTACGAGCCGCGTCTGCCACGAACCGGGCCGCGACGGCGGTCTCGGCCTGCGCGGGCTGGTCCGGCAGGGCGAAGGGCGCGTCGAGCAGGCCGAGGAACGCCACGCGCTCGCCCGACGCCTCGAACGCCTTCGCGAGCTCGAAGGCCACGACCCCGCCCATCGACCAGCCGGCCAGGTGGTACGGCCCTTCGGGCCGCACAGCGCGTATCGCCTCGGTGTAGGCGGCGACCATCGCGTCCAGCGACCCCGAGGGGACCGACCCTGCGGCGAGGCCCGCGGCCTCGACGCCGTACACCGTGAACGCGCCGCCCAGCTCGCGGGCCAGCGGCGCGTAGCCGTGGACCGTCCCGCCGATCGCGTGGACGATGAACAGCGGCTCGCCGCCTTCGCCCTCGGACAGCTCCACGAGCGGGCCTTCGGAGCGGGCGCCCGCTGCGCGCGCCTGCTCGATCCGGTCGGCGAGCCGCCGCACGGTCGGTGCGAGGAAGATCGCGGTGACGCCGAGGTCGACGGACAGCTCGTCGTGGATCCTCGTGACCAGCTGCATGGCCTGCAGCGAGTTGCCGCCGAGCTCGAAGAAGCCGTCGTCGATGCCGACCTGGTCGCGACCGAGCAGGTCGGCGTAGACACGGGTCAGCGTGGTCTCGGCCGCGGTGCGCGGCGGCGCGTAGGCCGCGGTCTCCACGGGGGCATCGGGAGCCGGCAGCGCCGACTTGTCGATCTTCCCGCTCGTGTTGAGCACGAAGACGTCCACGACCAGGATGTGCGCGGGCACCATGTACGCGGGCATCCCCTGCGCCAGGTGCCGCCGTAGGTCCGCCACGTCGATCGAGGGCCCGTCGGGGTCGTGGCGGACGTAGCCGACGAGCTGTTTCTCGCCCGCCCGGTCCTCGGACATCACGACGACGGCCTGGGCGACGGAGGGATGCGAGGCCAGCCCGGTCTCGATCTCGCCGAGCTCGACGCGCAGGCCGCGGATCTTGACCTGGCCGTCCATCCGTCCGAGGTAGACGATGTTCCCGTCGGGCAGCCGGCGTACGAGGTCGCCGGTCTTGTAGAGCCGGCCTTCTCCGAACGGGTCCGGGATGTAGCGCTGCTCGGTCAGCTCGGGCGCGTTGAGGTAGCCGCGGGTGACGCCGGCGCCGCCCATGTGCAGCTCGCCGACGACGCCCACCGGCACCGGGTTCAGGTTCTTGTCCAGCACGTACGCCTGGGCGTTGGCGACCGGCAGGCCGATCGGCGGCGGCAGCACCGCGCCGTCCAGCTCGGCGAAGGTCGCGATGACGGTGTCCTCGGTCGGGCCATAGCCGTTGAAGAAGCGCAGCCCGGGGCGTACCCACGCGTGGACGAGCTCGGAGGACAGCGCCTCACCGGCCGACATCACGAACCGCAGGCCGGGGAACTCCTGGCCGCTGAGCAGGTTCACCACGGCGGGCGGCAACGACGCGAACGTCACCGCGCGGTCCCGCATCAGCTGCGCCAGCCGCGGCGGCGACAGCAGCGTCTCTGTCGGCGCGACCACGGCGCGCGCGCCGGACAGCAGCGTCATGAACATGTCCATCACGGACACGTCGAAGTTCAGCGACGCGAACTGCAGCACGCGGTCGTCCGAGCCGACGCCCCAGTGCTCGATCATGCCGATCGCGTGGTTGACCACCTGGCGGTGCTCCACCATCACGCCCTTGGGCCGCCCGGTGGAGCCCGAGGTGTAGATCACGTACGCGATGTTCGAGGCCGCGACCTCGTAGCCCGGGTCGCCGGCGTCCAGGGCCGTGATCGCGTCCCACTCGCGGTCGACCGCCAGGACGGCCGCGCCGGAGTCCGGGAGCCCGGCCTCGCCCGTGGCGTCGGCGACGACCACCGGCATCGCGGTGTCCTCGATCATGTACGAGAGCCGGTCGTCGGGCAGGGCCGGGTCGAGCGGCACGTAGCCGCCGCCGGCCTTCATGATCCCCAGCAGCACGGAGAGGCGGCGCGGCGAGGGCGCCATGCTGACGCCGACGAGGACCTCGGGCCCGGCGCCGAGCTCGCGCAGCCGCCGCGCGATCCGGTTCGCGTCGGCGTTCAGCTCCGCGTACGTGACCGTCTCGCCGTCCAGCTCGGCGGCGATCCCGTCCGGTGTGCACGCCGTCTGGGCCTCGAACGCCTCGTGCACGCACACGAGCGGGAAGTCCTTGGCGGTGTCGTTCCACTCGGTCAGCTCGCGGCGCAGCTCGGCCTCGGTGAGGACCGGCATCTCCGACAGCCGTCGCGACGGGTCCTCGATCACGCTCTCCAGCACGACCCGCAGGTGGCCGAGCAGGCGGCCGATGGTGCCGGCGTCGAACAGCGAGGTCGCGTAGAGGGCCTCCAGCCACAGGTCGTCCGGGCGCACGTCCACGTGGACGCCCACGTCGAACTTTGCCGCGACCAGGTCGACCTTCTCCAGCTCGACGGCCAGGCCTGCGGCCACGGTGCTCTCGGGCGGCTCGGCGAGGGTCATCGCGACCTGGAAGATCGGCGCGCGGCCCGGGTCGCGCTCGACCTTCAGCTCCTCGACGAGCTTGGCGAACGGCAGGTTCTGATGCGCGAACGCGCCCATCGTGGTCTCGCGGACCCGTACGAGCAGCTCGGTGAAGCTCGGGTCGCCGGCGAGGTCGGTGCGCATCGGCAGCGTGTTGACGAGGTAGCCGACGAGCGGCGCGAGCTTGGACCGGCTGCGGTTGGCGCTGACGGTGCCGACGACCACGTCGTCCTGGCCGGTGTAGCGGTGCAGCAGCGCCTGCAGGGCCGCCAGCATCGTCACGAACAGCGTGGTGCCCTCGCGCTGGCTCAGCTCCTGGAGGCCGGCGAGGATCTCACCGCCGATGTGCAGCCGTTCGAGGCCGCCCTCGTAGCTCGCCACCATCGGGCGCGGGCGGTCGGTGGGCATCTGCAGGGTCTGGAACCCGTCGAGGTTCTTGCGCCAGTACTCGACCAGTTCCTCCAGGGAGGAGCCCTGGAGCCGCTCGCGCTCCCAGATCGCGTAGTCGGCGAACTGCACCGGCAGTTCGGCGAGCCCGGACGGCTCGCCGGTCGCCTCCGCGGCGTACAGGGCGGTGAGCTCGCGGACCATGACACCGATCGACCAGCCGTCGAACACCGTGTGGTGCACGATGACGACGAGCGCGTGCTCCTCGGCCGAGAGGCGCACCAGGTGCGTGCGGAACAGCGGCCCCTCGGCGAGGTCGAACGGCCGTGCCGCCTCCGAGGCGGCCCGCTCGCGCAGGGCCGCCTCGGGGTCGGCGGAGCCGGAGACGTCGACCTCGACGAGACCGGCGCTCGCCGGCTCGTCCACGACCTGGTGCGGAATGCCGTCCGCGTCAGCGACGAGCCGGGTGCGCAGCGCCTCGTGCCGCGCCGTCAGGCCGTCGACGGCGCGGGTCAGCGCGCCGGTGTCGAGCGGGCCGCGCAGGCGCATGCCGAAGGCGACGTTGTAGGTCGGCAGCCCGGGGGCGAACCGGTCCATGAACCAGAGCTGTTCCTGGCCGAAGGACAGCGGGAGGTCCTTCGTCCCCGCCGCGCGCCGCGCGATGCCCGCCGGGGTACCGCCCTGGGCGCGCCGCAGCCGTGCGGTCATCATCGCCCGCTGTGCGTCCGACAACATCCCTGTGATTCTCCGTCCTGTGGTGCCGCGACGAGACCCTATTCCAGGGACGTCATCAGTTCGGCCGTCTCCTCGTCGGAGAGGCTGACATCTTCGAGGCCGTGCTGGTCGCGCAGCAGCTCGGCGAGCTGCCGGGGGTTGGGCGCGAGGAACACGGCGGTCACGTTGACGTCGATGTCGGCGGCGAGCTCGTCGTCGATGAGGGTGATCAGCTGCATGGCCTGGAGCGAGTTGCCGCCCAGGTCGAAGAACCCGTCCTCGATGCCGACCTGGTCGCGGCCGAGCAGCCGGGAGTACATGTCGGCGAGGACGGTCTCGATCAGGGTGCGCGGCGCGACGAACGCCGCGGTCGGCGCACTGGAGTCGGGGGCCGGCAGCGCCGACTTGTCGATCTTCCCGCTCGTGTTGAGCGGGAACTCCTCGACCGTCACCAGGTAGGTCGGCACCATGTAGGCGGGCAGCCGCAGGGACAGGTGCTGGCGAAGGTCCGCGACGCCGGCCTCGGGGGCGTCCGGGTCGAACCGGACGTAGCCCGCGAGCTGCCGCTCCCCCGCGCGGTCCTCGATGACCACGACGACCGACTGCGCGACGGACGGGTGGGCGACAAGCGCGGTCTCGATCTCGCCCAGCTCGACCCGGAGGCCGCGGATCTTGACCTGGCCGTCCATCCGGCCGAGGTAGACGATGTTGCCGTCCGGCAGGCGCTTGACGAGGTCGCCGGTCTTGTAGAGCCGCGCCTCCGGCTTCCCGCTGAACGGGTCGGGGATGTAGCGCTGCTCGGTCAGCTCCGGGGCGTTCAGGTAGCCGCGGGTGACGCCCGCGCCGCCCATGTGCAGCTCGCCGACGACCCCCACCGGCACCGGGTTCAGGTTCTTGTCCAGCACGTACGCCTGGGCGTTCGCCACCGGCAGGCCGATCGGCGGCGGAAGCACCGTGCCATCCAGCTCCGCGAAGGTCGCGATGACGGTGTCCTCCGTCGGGCCGTACCCGTTGCAGAACCGCAGCCCGGGGCGCAGCCAGGCGCGGACCAGCTCCGGCGACAGGGCCTCGCCCGCCGGCATCAAGATCTTCAGGTCGGGGAACTCCTGGCCGGTCAGCAGGTTGACGACCGCGGGCGGCAGCGACGCGAACGTCACCTTGCGGTCCCGCATGAGGGCGGCCAGCTTCGGCGGCGACAGGAGCGTGTCCGTCGGCGCGAGGACGGCGCGCGCGCCGGACAGCAGCGTCATGAACATGTCCATCACGGACACGTCGAAGTTCAGCGACGCGAACTGCATCACCCGGTCCTCGGGTGTGACCGGCCAGTGCTCGATCATGCCGACGGCGTGGTTGACGGCCTGGCGGTGCTCCACCAAGACGCCCTTGGGCCGCCCGGTGGAGCCCGAAGTGTAGATCACGTACGCGACGTTCGAGGGCTCGACGTCGTACGCGGGGTTCGTCGCGTCCAGGGCGGAGATCTCGCCCCACACTCCGTCGACGGGCACCAGCGTCGCATCAGTCTCGGGCACCCGCGGCACGGCGGCGGCGTCGGCGACGACGACCGGCATGGCCGCGTCCTTCACCATGTACGCCATCCGCTCGTCCGGCAGGGCCGGGTCCAGCGGCACGTACCCGCCGCCGGCCTTCATGATCCCCAGCAGCACGGAGAGCCGGCGGATCGAGGGCGCCATGCTGACGCCGACCAGCACCTCCGGCCCGACGCCGAGGTCGCGCAGCCTCCGCGCGATCCGGTTCGCGTCGGCGTTCAGCTCCGCGTACGTGGCCGAAGCGCCGTCCAACTCGGCGGCGACGCCGTCCGGGGTACGCGCCACCTGCGCCTCGAAGCGCTCGTGGAGACAGCCCTGGGGGAAGTCCTTCGCGGTGTCGTTCCACTCGACCAGCTCTCGGTGCAGCTCCGCCTCGCCGAGCAGCGGAAGCTCCGAGAGCCTGCGCGACGGGTCCTCGACCACGCCCCTGAGCAGCACCTGGAGGTTGCCCAGCATCCGGCGGACGGTCTCGACGTCGAACAGCGCCGTCGCGTACGACAGCTCCATCCACAGCTCGTCCGCGTGGACCTCGGCGAGGAAGCTCAGGTCGAACTTGGCCGCCGGCAGGTCGAACTTCTCGACCTTGATCCTCAGGCCCGCCGCCTCGGTCTCCTCGATCGGCTCGGCGAGGGTCATCGCGACCTGGAAGACCGGGGCGCGGCCCGGGTCGCGCTCGACCTTCAGCTCCTCGACGAGCTTGGCGAACGGCAGGTCCTGGTGGGCGTACGCGCCGACGGTGGTCTCGCGGACGCGGGCGAGGATCTCGGTGAACGTCGGGTCACCCGACAGGTCCGTCCGCATGGCCAGGGTGTTGACCAGGAAGCCGATCAGCGGGGCGAGCTTGGCGCGTCCGCGGTTCGCGGTCACGCTGCCGACGATGACGTCGTCCTGGCCGGTGTAGCGCTGCAGCAGCGCCTGCAGGGCCGCGAGCACCGTCACGAACAACGTGGTGCCCTCGCGGCGGCTGAGGTCCCGCAGGCCGTCGAGCACGTCGACGCCCATGTTCAGCCACTCGACGCCGCCGTCGAAGGTGTCGAGCGTCGGGCGCGGCCGGTCGGTGGGCAGCTGGAGGGTCTGGAATCCCTCCAGGTTCTCCCGCCAGTACGCGGCGAGCTCCTCCGGCGGCTCCGAAAGCCGCTCGCGCTCCCAGATCGCGTAGTCGGCGAACTGCACCGGCAGCTCGGCGAGCCCGGACGGCTCGCCGGTCAGCTCCGCGCCGTACAGCGCCATGACCTCGTTGAGCAGGACACCGATCGACCAGCCGTCGAACACGACGTGGTGCACGACCAGCACCAGCACGTGCACCTCGGGCTCCAGCCGCACCAGGTGCGTGCGGAACAGCGGCCCCTCGGCGAGCGCGAACGGCTTCAGCGCCTCCTCGGCGGCCAGCTCGCGCAGGCGCGCCTCCGGGTCGGCGACGGTGGAGACGTCGACCTCGACCAGGTCGGCGCCCTTCGGCTCGTCGACGATCTGGTACGGGCGGCCGTCCGCGCCGGCGACGAGCCGGGTCCGCAGCGCCTCGTGCCGGGCGACGAGAGCGTCCAGCGCGCGCCGCATCGCCCCGGCGTCGAGGCCGCCGCGCAGCCAGAGACCCGCCGGGATGTTGTACGTCGGCTCGCCGGGGGCGAACCGGTCCATGAACCACAGCTGTTCCTGGCCGAAGGACAGCGGAAGGTCCTTCATCCCTTCGGGGCGCCGGACGATGCCCCCTGGCGCCTCTCCGCGGCCTTTCCGCAGCCGCGCGATCAGCAACTCTCGCTGTGCATCCGACAACATCCCTGCTTCTCCGTCCTGTCTGTAAAGCGAGGAGCCCTACTCGGCGGGCGTGGTGGCCGGCTCGTCCGAAAGCTCGGCGAGGTCGTCGATGTCGGCGTCCTCGAGGCCGTGCTCGTCGCGGAGCAGCTCGGTGAGCTGGCGAGGAGTGTGGGCGAGGAAGACCGACGCGAGATTCAGGTCGACCGCGAGGTCGTCGCGCAGGCCGGTGATCAGCTGCATGGCCTGGAGCGAGTTGCCGCCCAGGTCGAAGAAGCCGTCGTCGATGCCGACGCGGTCGAGGCCGAGCAGGCGGCCGTACATGTCGGCCAGCACGGTCTCGATCACGGTGCGCGGCGCGACGTACGCCGTGGTCTCCGCGGCCGCGTCCGGGGCCGGCAGCGCCGTCTTGTCGATCTTGCCATTCGCGGTGAGCGGGAACTCCGCGACCTTCAGCAGGTACGTCGGCACCATGTACGCGGGCATTCGCTGCGCGAGGTGCTGGCGAAGGTCGGCGACGCTGACCTCGGGCACGTCCGGGTCGAAGCGCACGTAGCCCGTCAGCTGCCGCTCGCCGGCCCGGTCCTCGGCGACCACGACGACGGCCTGGGCCACCGCCGGGTGGGACACGAGGCCGGTCTCGATCTCGCCGAGCTCGACGCGCAGCCCGCGGATCTTGACCTGACCGTCGATGCGGCCGAGGAAGACCAGGTTGCCGTCCGGCATTCGCCGCACCAGGTCACCGGTCTTGTAGAGGCGGCCCTCCCGGAACGGGTCCGGGATGAACCGCTGCTCGGTCAGCTCCGGGGAGTTGAGATAGCCGCGCGTCACACCCGCGCCGCCCACGTGCAGCTCCCCGGCCACGCCGACCGGCACCGGGTTCAGGTGCGGGTCCAGGACGTACGCCTGGTAGTTCGGCTTCGGGCGGCCGATCGGCGGCGGGAACATCGTCCCGTCGATCCGGCTGAACGTCGAGCCGATCGCCGCTTCGGTCGGGCCGTACCCGTTGTAGAACTCCAGGCCCGGCCGCAGCCACTTGCGCACCAGCTCGCCCGACAGCTCCTCACCGGCCGACAGCACGATCCGCAGGTCGGGGAATTCCTGACCGCTCAGCAGGTTCACGACCGCAGGCGGCAGGCAGGAGAACGTCACGCCGCGATCCCGCATCAGCTCCGCGAGCCTCGGCGGGGACGACAGGGTGTCCTTGGAGGCCAGGACGGCGCGTGCGCCGGAGATCAGCGTCATGAACATGTCCATCACGGACACGTCGAAGTTCAGCGACGCGAACTGCAGCACCCGGTCACCGGCGCCGATCCGCCAGTGGTCGACCATCCCGGCCAGGAAGTTGTACGCGTGGCGGTGCTCCACCATCACGCCCTTGGGACGCCCGGTGGAACCCGACGTGTAGATCACGTACGCCAGGTCCGACGTCTTCACGTCATAGCCGGGGTCGCCGCCGTCGAGGGCGGAGATCTCGTCCCACTCCCGGTCCAGGCGTACCAGGCGTGCGCCGCTCTCCGGCAGCGACGGCTCCGTGGCATCCTCCGCGACGATCACCGGCATCACGGTGTCCTCGATCATGAAGGACAGCCGGTCGCCCGGCAGGGCCGGGTCCAGCGGCACGTACCCGCCGCCCGCCTTCATGATCCCCAGCAGCACCGCCAGGCGGCGCGGCGAGGGCGCCATGCTGACGCCGGCCAGCGCGTCGCGGCCGACGCCGAGGTCGCGCAGCCGGCGGGCGATCCGGTTCGCTTCCGCGTTCAGCCGGGCGTACGTGACGGTCTCGTCGCCGAGCTCGGCCGCGATCCCGTCCGGCGTGCGCGCCGCCTGCGCCTCGAACGCCTCGTGGATGCAGAGCCGCGGAAACTCCATCTCGGTGTCGTTCCACTCGACCAGCTCGCGGCGCAGCTCCGCCTCGGTCAGCACGGGCAGCTCCGACAGCCGCCGCGACGAGTCCTTCGCGGCACCCGCCAGCAGCACCCGCAGGTGCTCCAGCATGCGCCGCACCGTCTCGACATCGAACAGCGCCGTGGCGTACGACAGCTCCACCCACAGCTCGTCGGAGCGCGCCTCGGCCAGGAAGCTCAGGTCGAACTTGGCCGCGAGCAGGTCGATCTTCTCGACCCGCATCGTCACACCGGCCGCGGCAACCTCACCGACCGGCTCGGCCAGAGTCATCCCGACCTGGAAGACCGGCGCGCGGCCCGGGTCGCGCTCGACGCGCAGCTCCTCGACGAGCTTGGCGAACGGCAGGTCCTGGTGCGCGTACGCGCCGACCGTCGTCTCGCGCACCCGCCGCAGCAGCTCGGCGAAGGTCGGGTCACCGGACAGGTCGGTGCGGATCGCGAGCGTGTTGACCAGGAACCCGATCAGCGGCTCCAGTTCGGCGCGGTCGCGGTTGGCGCTGACCGTGCCGACGACGATGTCGTCCTGGCCGGTGTAGCGCTGCAGCAGCGCCTGCAGGGCCGCCAGCATCGTCACGAACGGCGTCGTGCCCTCGCGGCGGCTGAGGTCCCGCAGGCCCTCCAGCGCGTCGCGGCCCATGTTCAGCCACTCGACGCCGCCGTCGAAGGTGTCGAGCCTCGGGCGCGGCCGGTCGGTGGGCAGCTGGAGCGTCGGGAAATCCTTCAGCGTCGCCTGCCAGTGCTCGACGAGGCCTGCGGGCGGGTCCGAGAGCCGCTCGCGCTCCCAGATCGCGTAGTCGGCGAACTGCACCGGCAGCTCCGCCAGGTCCGCAGCCGCTCCGGTCGCCTCGGCGGCGTACAGCGCGCCGAGCTCGCGGAGCATCACACCGATCGACCACCCGTCGAACACCGCGTGGTGCACGACGACGACGAGCGCGTGCTCCTCGGCCGAGAGCCGCACCAGGTGCGTGCGGAACAGCGGGCCCTCCGCGAGCGAGAACGGCCGCGCGGCCTCTGCTGCGAACAGCGCGCGCAGGCTCGCCTCACGCTCGGCGGGCGCCTGCCCGGCCAGGTCGACCTCGGTGAGGTCGACGCCGCCGGGCTCGTCGACGGCCTGGTACGGACGGCCGTCCGCGTCGGCGACGAGCCGGGTCCGCAGCGCCTCGTGCCGGCTGACGAGACCGTCGAGCGCGCGCTTCAGCGCAGCGGCGTCGAGAGGCCCGTCCAGGCGTACGGCGTTGGGGATGTTGTACGTCGGCAGGCCGGGCGCGAAGCGGTCGATGAACCACATCTGCTCCTGGCCGAAGGACAGCGGGAGCGTCTTCGTCTCCGCCGCACGCGCCACGATGCCCGTGTGCGGGTCGCCGGGCGCGCGCTGCAGCCGTTCGGCGCCGTCGTCGCCGTCGCCGAGCGGCGCGTCCTCGATGCCGTGCTCATCGCAGAGCAGCACGGTGAGCTGGCGCGGCGTGGGCGCGAGGAAGACCGACGCGACGTTGAGGTCCACCGCGAGGTCGTCGCGCAGGCCGGTGATCAGCTGCATCGCCTGGAGCGAGTTGCCGCCCAGGTCGAAGAAGCCGTCGTCGATGCCGACACGCTCGTGGCCGAGCAGCCGTGCGTAGGTGTCGGCGAGCACGGTCTCGACCAGCGTGCGCGGCGCGACGTACGTCGCCGCCTCCACGGCCGCGTCCGGGGCCGGCAGCGCCGTCTTGTCGATCTTGCCGTTCGTGGTGAGCGGAAAGACGTCGAGCACCTGCAGGTAGGTCGGCACCATGTAGGCGGGCAGCCGCTGCGCGAGGTGCTGGCGAAGGTCGGCGACGCTGACCTGCGCGAGGTCCGGGTCGAAGCGTACGTACCCGGTCAGCTGCTTCTCGCCGGAGCGGTCCGCGGCCACGACCACGACGGCCTGGGCGACGGACGGGTGGGCGACCAGGGCGGTCTCGATCTCGCCGAGCTCGACGCGCAGCCCGCGGATCTTGACCTGGCCGTCGATGCGGCCGAGGAAGACCAGGTTGCCGTCCGGGTTGCGCCGTACGAGGTCACCGGTCTTGTAGAGCCGGCCCTCCCGGAACGGGTCGGGGATGAACCGCTGCTCAGTCAGCTCCGGGGCGTTGAGATAGCCGCGCGTGACACCCGCGCCGCCGACGTGCAGCTCCCCGGCGACACCGACGGGCACCGGGTTGAGGTGACGGTCGAGCACGTACGCCTGGTAGTTCGGCTTGGGGCGGCCGATCGGCGGCGGGAAGGTGGTGCCGTCGATCTTGCTGAACGTGGAGCCGATCGCGGCCTCGGTCGGCCCGTAGCCGTTGTAGAACTCCAGGCCGGGCCGCAGCCACTTGCGCACCAGCTCGCCGGACAGCTCCTCACCGGCGGACAGCACGATCCGCAGATCGGGGAAGTCCTGGCCGCTCAGCAGGTTCACGATGGCAGGCGGCAGGCAGGAGAACGTCACGCCGCGGTCCCGCATCAGGTCCGCGAGACGTCCCGGCGACAGCAGGACCTCGGACCGTGCGAGGACGGCGCGCGCGCCCGACAGGAGCGTCATGAACATGTCCATCACGGACACGTCGAAGTTCAGCGACGCGAACTGCAGGACCCGGTCGTCGGGGCCGATCCGCCAGTGACCGATCATCCCGACGATGAAGTTGAACGCGTGGCGGTGCTCCACCATGACGCCCTTGGGGCGGCCGGTGGACCCGGAGGTGTAGATCACGTAGGCGAGGTTCGAGTCCTCGACCTCATACCCCGGGTTGCCGTCCTCCAGCGCGGAGATCTCGGCCCACTCCTGGTCGAGGCGCACCATGCGCGCGGCCGTCTCGGGCAGGCCGGGCTCGGTCGCGTCCTCCGCGACGATCACCGGCATCGCGGTGTCCTCGATCATGTACGACAGCCGGTCGCCGGGCAGGGCCGGGTCGAGCGGCACGTACCCGCCGCCGGCCTTCATGATGCCCAGCAGCACCGCCAGGCGCCGCGGCGACGGCGCCATGCTCACGCCGACGAGGCTCTCCCTGCCGACGCCGAGGGCGCGCAGGTGACGGGCGACCCGGTTCGCGTCGGCGTTCATCCGCGCGTACGTGACGGTCTCGTCGCCCAGCTCGGCCGCGATGCCGTCCGGGGTCCGCTCGACCTGCCACTCGAAGCGCTGGTGGATGCAGACCTTCGGGAAGTCCACCGTGGTGTCGTTCCACTCGACCAGCTCGCGACGCAGCTCCGCGTCCGACAGCACCGGCAGCCGTGACAGGGACCGTGCCGGGTCCGCGACGGCTCCGGCCAGCAGCACCTGGAGGTTGCCCAGCAGCCGGCGGGCGGTCTCGGCGTCGAACAGCGCGGTCGCGTAGGACAGCTCGACGGTCAGCTCGCCGGACCGGACCTCGGCGAAGAAGTCCAGGTCGACGCGTGCGGCGACGAGGTCGATCCGGTCGAGCCGTGCCGTCACGCCCGCGGCGGCGAACTCCTCGGCCTCCTCGGTGAAGGTCAGCGCCGCCTGGTAGACGGGAGGACGGCCGGTGTCGCGCTCGACCCGCAGCTCCTCGACCATCTTGGCGAACGGCAGGTCCTGGTGCGCGTACGCCCCGTCCATGGCCGCGCGTACCCGGGCGAGCAACTCCGTGAACGCCGGGTCGCCCGACAGGTCAGTGCGGATCGGCAGCGTGCTCGCCAGGAACCCGACCATCGGCGCCGGCTCGGCGCGGTCGCGGTTCGGGTTCGCGATGCCGACGACGATGTCGTCCTGGCTCGTGTAGCGCTGCAGCAGCGTCTGGAGGGCGGCGAGCAGCGTCGCGTACGGTGTCGCGCCCTCGCGGCGTGCCAGTTCGCGCAGGCCGCCGAGCACTCCGGCGCCGAGGTTCAGCCGCTCCACGCCGCCGACGTGGTCGGCGACGATCGGGCGGGGCCGGTCGGTGGGCATCTGGAGGTTCGGGAAGCCGGCGAGCCGGTCGCGCCAGTACCCGGCGAGCGCCTCCAGGGCGCTCCCCTGAAGCCGTTCGCGCTCGCGCTCGCCGTACTCCGAGAAGCGCGCCGCCGGCTCGGCGAGCCCGGACGCCCCGCCGGTCGCCTCCGCGCCGTAAAGGGCCGTCAGGTCGCGTACCAGCACCGAGGCCGACTCACGGTCGAAGACGACCGCGTGGGCGACGGCGAACAGCGCGTGGTGGTCGGCCGCCAGGCGCACCAGGTGCGCCCGGAACAGCGGGCCCTCGGCGAGGTCGAACGGCTTGGCGGACTCCTCGGCGGCCAGCGCGCGCAGGCCCTCCTCCGGGTCCGCCGACGCCGACAGGTCGACCTCGGTCAGGCTCGCCCCCGACGGCGCGTCGACGACCTGGACGGGGCGCCCGTCCGCGCCGCTGACCAGCCGCGTCCGCAGCGCCTCGTGCCGGACGACGAGGCCGTCCAGGGCGCGGCCCAGCGCCTTCGGGTCGAGCGTCCCGCGCAGCCGTACGGTCAGCGGGACGTTGTGCATCATCGGCAGGTCGGAGTGGAACCGGTCCACGAACCACAGCTGCTCCTGGCCGAACGACGGCGGGAGCCCTCCGTGCCGCGGCTCTGCGGCCGACGACGCCTGAGCCGTGTTGGTCATGAGTTCTTTCCGTCCTTGAGACCCACCGTGTCCAGGCGGGCGGTGTTCGGGTCGGCCTCTTCGCCGGCGGGCGTCACGAGAGCGGGGCCTTCGGGCTCCTCCGGCCGAACCGGTGGCTGCTCCTCGTCCTCATCCGGACCGGCCGGCATCTCCTTCAGCTTCATCACCGGTGAGAACAGGGTCCACAGGATCGGGAACGGGAAGATGAGGACGACGATCAGCAGCGCCGTGTGCAGGCCGAACTGCTGGCCGATGAGGCCCGCGAGGAACGCTCCGGGAGGCGCGGTGCCGAGCAGCACGAGCCGGTAGCTGGCGTTCATCCGGCCGAGCAGGCGGTTCGGCGTGACGACCTGCCGCAGGGTGACGGTGTGCACGTTGTACATCAGCACACCGAAGCCGTAGACGAACTGGATCCCGCACATCAGCGCGATCGAGAGGAAGTCCGGTCCGGTCGGGATCAGGAACAGCATCGGGAGCAGCGTCGCGCCGCCGAGAGAGACCAGCATCGTCGGGCCGACGCCGAACCTCTTGCTGACCCGGTTCGCGTTCGCGGCGCCGATCGCACCGCCGACGGCGGTCGCGCCGATGACGATGCCGAGTTGGAAGGGGGTCAGGCCCAGGTCGCGGACGGCGTACACCACGAGGATGGTGATGAACCCGGCCTGCACGAAGTTGAAGCTGCCCGACAGGCCCAGGAGGGACCGCAGGATCGGGCTGCCGTACACCGAGTGCAGTCCCTCGGCGATCGACTTGCGGACCGTCTGCTGTACGGCGGGCTGCTCCGGTTCGTCCTCGCGCTTGCGGATGGTGAGCAGGCCGATCGCGGAGCACAGGTAGGACACCGCGTCCGCGGTCAGGGTGACCGGCGCGGTGAGAACGCCGACGAGCGCGCCCGCGACGCCGGGGCCGGCGACCATGGCCAGCGACGTGCTGGTCTGGATGCGGCTGTTGCTCGCCGGAAGCTGCTTGCGCCCGACGAGGCTCGGCATGTAGGTCAGCACGCCGACGTCGAAGACGACCGAGAGGATGCCGACCAGGATGGTGATGGCGTAGAGCAGCCCCATCGACAGCCAGCCCATCGCCGAGGAGATCGGCACGAGGGCGATGAGGACGGCGTTGCCCAGGCTGCACGCGATGAGGATCGGCCGGCGGCGTCTTCGGTCGAGCCACACCCCCGCGAACAGCGAGAAGATCACGATGGGGATGTTGCGCGACATGTTGAGCAGGCCGACCTGGAACACGGTCGCGTGCAACGTCAGGATCGCGACCAGGGGCAGCGCGAACACCGTGATCTGGGTGCCGACCAGCGACACCGACTCACCCGCCCAGAGCTTGAGGAAGTCACGGTTGGCGAAGGGGCCGCGCTGCGGCTCGACCGTCCCCCCGTCCGTGACACTCTGGGTCTCTTCCTGCTGCTCGGCCGTCATGCGCGTGGTTCCTGCCGTTCCGGGCGTACGGGAGCGGTGATCTCCGCTCGGTATCTGTCGAGAATCTGCGGGCGCCGCGGCTTGAACTGCGAGGTGAGCAAGCCGTTGTCGACGCTGAATCGGGGGTGGGCGATGACGACCTTCTTGATCTGCTCGTCATGGCCGAGGACGGCGTTGGAGGCGGCGACGTGCTCGTGGATCGCCGCCTCGTCCGGAGGTTCGGCCGCCGGGGACACGACCGCGACGAGGTGGGTCTGGGCCGGGCAGAACACCACGCAGTCGTCGACCGCCGGTGAGGCCTTCAGGCGCTCCTCGATCGGCCGGACGATGACCTTCTTGCCGTTGTCCAGCACGATCACGTCGTCGGCGCGCCCGAGGATGAACAGGAAGCCGTCGTCATCGAGGTAGCCGAGGTCGCCGGTGCGCACGACGCCGTCGCCGGTGCCGAAGACCCGCTCGGAGTCGCCGGGCGCCGCGTACTCGTACCGCGTGTTGACCGGCCGGTCGCTGTGGATGCTGATGACGCCGTCGTCGTCGAACAGCACCTTCTTGCCGGGCAGGACCTGCCCGACGCTGCCCTCGCGGTGGGCGCCCGGGTGGTTCTTGCTGACGATGCATGTCTCGTTCAGGCCGTAGCCCTCGAAGATCGGCAGGCCGGCGCCGTCGAAGAAGCGCAGCATCCCGGCGCGTGCCGGCGCGGAGCCGGTCCACAGGTAGCGGATCCGGTCGCCGAACAGCTTGCGGGCCGCGGCGCGTACCGCCTCGTCCTCGCCGACCTCGGCGACGGCGCGTCTCGCCTGCCCCTCGATGTGCTTCTTGGCGGTCTCGTAGAACGCCGGCACGCCCATCACGACCGTCGGGCGCGCCTGGCGCAGCGCGGGCAGGGCCGACTCGTACGTGCTGACGGTGACGTCGTGGCCGTAGCGGAGCGCCGAGTAGATCCAGTACCGCTGTTGGAGCAGCGACAGCGGCAGGAAGATGAACACGTTGTCCTCGGGACCGTGCTCGAACATCCCCTGGACGGCGGAGATGGACGCGTCGACGCTGCCGGCGGTGGCGCCGAGCCCCTTGGGCTCGCCGGTGCTGCCCGAGGTGAACTTGATCGTCGTGACGTCGCCGGGCCCCCAGGCGACCGGCGGCGGCGCCTCGCCGGGTTCGGACTCGTCGACGAGCTTGCCGACCTCGCAGATCGGCCGGATGCCAGGGTCGTCGTACGGGCGGTCGGTAAAGAGGATCTTGAGGTCGTACCGGGTCAGCAGCGCGCCCTCGGGCGCGAACTTGCCTGGCTCGAACCCGGCCGTCACGGCCTTGAGGCGCAGCGCCGCGAGGTCGAGGAGCACCCATTCGAGGCAGTTCGCCGCGAGGATCCCGATCCGGTCGCCGGGGCCGATGCCGAGGTCGCCCAGCCGGCAGGCCAGGCGTTCCGCGGACTCGTGCAGCTCTGCCAGGTCGAGCGAGCGGGCGCCGTCGAGGCGCATGAACGAGATCCGGTTGCCGGGGTCCGGCCGCCGGTTCGCGATATGGTCGATCACGCTGTCGTACTGGAAGTCGTTCACCCTGCGCTCCTCGCGGCGTCGACGCAGCCCGCCATCGCCCGTACGGTCTGGACCTCGTAGAGGCGATCGAGGGTGATGCTGACGCCGAACCTCTTGCGGACTCCGGTCAGGATGCGGGCCGCGGCCAGCGAGTCGCCGCCGAGCTCGTAGAAGTCACCGTCCGGCGCGATCGCGGCCTCGTCCACGTGCAGGATCGAGGCCCAGAGCCCGGTGACCGCCTTCTCCGTCTCGGTGGCCGGGCCGGAGGCCGGCGCCGACGGCGTACCGGTGGCACCCGGCGCGGCGGACGCGGTGAGCCTCCCCCGGTCGACCTTGCCGTTCCTGGTCAGCGGCAGGCTCTCGTGCCAGGCGTACACCGAGGGCGTCATGTACTCCGGCAGGTGCTCGCGGAGCGCCTGCCGGATCGCCTCGTCGCCGGTACGGTCGGGCCCGGCCGCGACGAGGTGCGCGACGAGCCGGTCCCCGTGCGTGCCGGCCTGCCGCACGACCACGGCCTGCTTGACGGTGTCGAGGGCGACCAGCCGCGTCTCGACCTCGCCGGCCTCGATGCGGTAGCCGTTCATCTTGATCTGGAAGTCGCTGCGCCCCTGGATCGCGATGGTGCCGTCCGGGAGGTACCGGCCGAGGTCCCCCGTGCGGTAGAGCCGCTCGCCGCGGGCCTCATCGTGGAAGAACCGTGTCGCCGTGCGCACCTCGTCGCCCCAGTAGCCGCGGGCGAGGCCGGTGCCGGCGGCGCAGATCTCGCCGGTGATCCAGTCGGGCGTGTCCTGGCCCGCGCCGTCGAGGATGTAGGTGCGGTTGTTGGCGTTCGGCCGCCCGTACGGGATCGACTCCTTGCCGTCCGCCCCGTCGGTGAGGGCGATCGGGTGGGAGATGTTCCAGATGGTCGTCTCGGTCGGGCCGCCGAGCGACATCAGGGTCAGGTCCTCTTTGAGGAGCCTCAGCTGCGACGGAAGCGTCGGCGGGATGCGGTCGCCGCTCATCATCACGAGGCGCAGCGCGGGCGGCGGGCCGTCCGCGGTGGCCTGGTCGTGCATCAGCGCGACGATCGCGGGCACCGAGTTCCAGACGGTGACCCCGCCCTTCGCGCAGAGCTCCAGCCAGTGGGACGGGTCGGCGGCCCTGTCGTGGTCGGGAAGCACGACGGCCGCGCCCGCCGACAGCGCGCCGAACACGTCGTACACCGACAGGTCGAAGTTGAAGGCGCTGATGCCGAAGAACCGGTCGTCCTCGCCGACGGCGAAGCGAGCGTTGCAGTCGGCCACGACGTTCGCGACGCTGCGGTGGCTGACCATGACGCCCTTGGGCTCCCCGGTCGTGCCGGAGGTGTAGAGGACGTAGGCGAGGTCGTCCTGGGTCGCACCGGCCGGCGCGACGTGGTCCGGCGCCCCGGCGCCGTCCTCGGGTTCCGAGGCGTCGAGCACGAGGGTGTCGGCGTCCGCGTCGCCCGCGACGTTGGTCAGCACGCTGCGCACCCGGCCGTCGGCCAGCATGTAGCGCCGGCGCTCGGCGGGCAGCCCCGCGTCGATGGGCAGGTACGCGGCGCCGGCCATGACCGTGGCGAGGATGCCGACGATCTGCTCCGGTCCCCGTGTCATCACCAGGCCGACCAGCTCGTCGCGGCCAGTGCCGCGCTCGCGCAGCCAGGCGGCGGCACGGCGTGCACGGCGGCTCAGCTCGCCGTAGCTCATCGTCGCGCCGCTCGTCATGATCGCGGGAGCGTCGGGTGTACGCACGGCCTGGTCCAGGAAGGGGTCCTGGAGCTGCCGCTCGGGAAGCACGGTCGCGGTGTCGTTGGCGGCGCGCCGCCGGGCCTTCTGGTCCTCCGGCATCAGGTCGAAGGTCGTCGCCGACCACGCCGCGTCGTCGAGGAGGGAGTCGAGCAGGGTCTGGTAGCCCGCGACCATCGCCTCGATCATGCCCTCGGGGAACAGCCCGTCGACGCTGTCGAACTGGACGATCACGCCGCCGTGCTGTTCGAACGCGAAGCCGTTGAGCCAGAGCTGCGGCGTCTGGCTGGAGGTGTAGACCTCCGGGCCGAAGAGCTCCAGCGTCGAGCCGTCGAGGTCGCCGTGGACGTAGCCGACGGCGCTGTTGAAGGTGTACGGCATGCGGGCCTCGCCCGCGCCCTGGCGGCGGCCGAGCTCCCGCAGCACCTCGATGCCCGAGAAGTGCCGGTTGTCGATGTCGCGCCGCAGCCGGGCCTGCAGGGCGCGTGCCCGGTCCTCGAACGTGGACTCCCGGTCGAGCTCGATCTCCACCAGCATCGTCTCGGAGAAGTTGCCGATGGCGTCGAAGATGCGCGGGTGGATCGGCGGCCGGTTCGCGAGCGTCGTGGTGAGCGTGAAGCGGTCGCCGGCGCCCCAGCGGGCGAGGGTCTCCGCGTACGCGGCGAGCAGCACTCCGGTCGGGGTGAGCCCGGCGCCCGACGCGCGCTCCTTCAGCGCGGTCCACGTCGGCGCGTCCAGGGTCGCGACGTGCTGGGTGAAATGCGGCCGCGTGATCGCCGACGGGCTCGTCCGCAGCGGGAGGTCCGGATGCGGCGCGAGGTCGTCGAGCCGCTTGAACCAGTACGTGCGGGAGCGCTCGGCCGGGGCGCGGGTGCGCCCCTTCTCCAGCGCCGCGATGTAGGCCTCGAACGACGCCTCTTCCGGCAGGTCGCCCTGCTCCCCCGCGTAGGCGGTCCACCAGTCGCGGAAGAACAGGAACATGCTGATGGCGTCCATGACCAGGCCGTCGTGGCCGACGTGGAGCACCATGCGGTCGTCGGCCAGGATCGTGACGTCCACGGCGACGAGCGGCGCGCGGTCGGCCGGCAGGACGCGGTGTGACCACTCCTCGCGGCAGGCGAGCCTGCGCTCTTCCTGGACGGCCGCGGTCTCGCCGCGCAGGTCGAGGCGCTCGATCCGCGCGTCCACCGACTCTTCCTCGACCTGGCGGCCGTCGGCGGTGAACCGCGTGCGCAGCATGCCGTGCCGCGCGACGACGGAACGCAGGGCCGACTCGAGCCGGTCCAGGTCCCAGACGCCTTCGATCTCGTGGTAGATGTGGCTCGCGACGTTGCCCATCTGGATCGCGTCGCCACGGCCGATCAGGTAACCGCGCTGCAGCAGCGTCAGGCCGAAGCCCTCCGGCTCGGCCGGAGCCGACAGGTGGGCGATCAGCTCCGCTTTGAGCGCCTTGATCTGTCCGACGAGAGCGGCGTCGATCCGCTCCTTGGGCCCCTGCAGGCGCAGGTTCTCGCCGTCGGCCGTGATGCTGAGACCGCGCGACGCGATCTCGCTCAGGACCTGTTCACAGCTCACGCCCGCGCCACCTCGGTCAGTTCCGCGATCGCCTCGGGCGACATGTCGGCGGCGATGAAGCCGGCCAGCTCACCGATGGTCCGGTCGCCGAGCAGGTCCTCGACCGTGACGTCGGCGCCGGTCTCCTCAAGGATCTTGTACTGGAGCACGATGCACTGGAGCGATTCCATGCCGAGCTCGACGAGACGCTTGCCGTGGATCGGCTCGTCGCCCTCGATCGTCAGCGCCTCGCGCACCCGGCCGCTGAGCCAGGGCACGAGCGGTGACAGGTCGGCGTCGGCCTCCGGCTGCTCGCCGAAGAACACCTGGCGGGAGAGGTCGACGCGCGTGCCGGGCGTCACCAGCGTCACGATCCGCGGCCACTCCGACGGCATGGGCATGCCGAGCGCGGCGGCGAGCCGGCCAGCGAATCTCGGCATCACGGGAGCGGCGCCGCAGGCGAGGAGCTTGGCCGCGGCCAGCTCCAGGGCGATCGCGGTGCGCGTCTCCTTCGTCCAGGTCTCGATCTGGGCGGTGTCGCCCTCGCGCCGGGAGAAGGAGATGGTGTCCTCGACGATGCCGTTCAGCGCCTCGGCGGCGTGGTTCAGCGAGAACTGGTCCTGGCCGAGGCTGCCGGTCAGCTCCGTGAGGCGCGCGCCGAGCCGTGACAGGAAGCCGCTCTGCTCCGGCGTCCAGTTTCCGGCGTCCGGCGCGATGCCGCCGTAGTTCTTCTCGACGCGCGCGCCGAGGTCGTTCAGCCAGCGCTGCCAGGTGCCGACCAGCGTGTCGTTCACGGTCGCGTCGTAGGCGTCGGCCGTGAAGTTGGTGCGGCGGCCCTCCGGCCGCGTACGCGCCAGGTGGAAGCGCACGGCGTCGACGCTGTGCGGACCGAGGACGTCCTTGCCCCAGATCGCGTGGCGGCGGCTCGTGGAGAACTTACTGCTCTCCAGCTCGTAGAACTCGTTGACGTGGTAGTCGACGTCCGGGGCCCAGTCCGGGTAGGCGAGCCGGTACAGCGACGGGATGAACATCGAGTGGTAGAAGGTGTTGTCGTAGCCGAGGAAGTGGACGATCTTCCAGTCGGCCTGCGGCGCGTCGGCGCGCCAGTCCTCACCGATCTTGCGGCCCAGCTTCTGGATGTTGTGCAGGAAGTTGAAGCCCAGGTCCGCCCAGACCCAGATGACCTGGCCGTCGGGCGCGTCCTCCTCGGTGGGTGCCACGCCCCACTCCGCCGGGTGGGTGATCGCCATGTCGAGCCGCTCGCGGCGCAGGACCCGGTGGGCCAGCTCACGCATACGGGACGGCACGCGTCCCAGGTGGTGATGCTCGTTGATGTAGTCGCGCATCTCGTGCAGCGGCAGCGTGTACCGCGTGATGGTGCCCTCGCGGGGTTCGTTGCCCGTGATGCTGGCGCGCGGCTCGACGAGGTCGGAGCAGAAGTTCGGCTCGCCGCACTCCTCGCAGATGTTGCCGCCGGCCGGAGCGGCGCACGTCGGGCAGCGCCCGGACACGTACGGCTCGTAGAGGTACTGCCCGGTCTCGCCGTCGAACAGCGCCGGGCCCTCCTGCGGGCTGACCTTGCCGGAGGCGTACACGCGGGAGAAGAAGGCCTGCAGGTCCTGCGTGTAGTTCTCGTCGACGCTCGTACGGCCGAACTGGTGGATCTCGATGTCCATCAGTTCGAGGGTCGCCTGGATCTCGGCGCTGTAGTGCGCGGCCGTCTCGGCGGGCCCGCGTCCCTCGCTGCGCGCCTGCTCGGCGACGTAGCTCTGGAAGTCGTCGGTGGCGGCCAGGTGCCAGGCGCGGACGCCGTTCATCCGCTGGAAGCGGACGAACACGTCGGTGGCGATGTACGGACCGGACAGGTGGCCGAGGTGGAGGTCGCCGTTGGGCGTCGGCGGCGTCGAGAAGGCGAAGATCGGGCGCTCGTCGAAGCGGCGGCGGTCGATCTCGGCGGCCTTGCGCGCCGCGCGGTCCGGGTTGCGCCAGTAGAACGTGGTGAACAGCAGGTCGTTCTCGCCCGTGTTCTCCAGGAAGTGCGTCTCGAGCGGCTCGAACTGGATGAGCGTGCCGGACGACACCGGGCGGGTGTCGCCGTCGACCGTCACCTCTCCGGTGCCCGCGATGATCACGAAGGTCTCGATCTCATCGTGCTGGTGCGGGTCGGTCCTGCGGCCGGGCGGCACACGGGCCCACGCCGCGCCGACGCCCACTTCCTCGACCGGCCCGAGGGCGATGTCGCTCAGGTCGATTCCGAACGCCTCGTACATCGCCCCGGCGTCGTAGGAACTGATGATCAACTTTGGCTCCATACCTTCGAAGAGAGGTTCAGCAGGTCGGCGGCCTCCGACGCGATCGCCGGGGCGAGCCGGTAGCCGGATCCGCTCGCCGCGCCGGCGAACACGATCCGGCCCGCGTCGTCCAGCGCGCGGACGACGGGTTCGCGATCGGGGCTGTAGGCGTCGCAGAAGACCCGGCCGGAGGTCGAGTGCTCGACCAGCGCGGGCGCGTAACGCCGCAGGCACCCGTGGGCCTCGGCGAGGTGCTCGGTGGAGAGCCCGTCCACCGGTGCTTCCGGACCGACGTCCCACTCATTGCAGGTGTAGCTGAAGAGCCAGTGCCCCCGGTGTGCCAGAGGGAGCAGGAAGGCGTCCTCGTCCGGGAAGACGATGGCGTGGTCGTCCTCGTGGGGCTGCCGCTCGATGTGCAGGGCGACGATCTTCTTCATGCGGATGCCGAGCGGTGCGGCCAGCGTCCGCCACACGTCCGCGTCGAGCCAGGGGCCCGGCGCCAGGACGACCCGGTCGACGGTGAGGGTCTCACCGGTGCCCAGCGTCAGGGTGACGCCGTCGCGGCCGGATTCGACGCCGGTCACCCGCACGCCCTCACGTACGTCGGTGTGCGGGCGCAGCCCGCGGACGATCGCCTGGGTGAGGGCGTACACGTCGGCGTACTGGCATCCGTCGGCGGTCCAGACGCCCGAACCCGGCGGGACGACCACCGCGGGGTGCGGTACCCGGTCCGTACGGGTCAGGGCGGCCTCGGCGAGGTGGACGTCGCGGAGATGAGGAGCACTCGTCTCCGCGGCGACGACGGTCATGCCCAGCGGGTGGATCGGCAGTGCCGGATCGTTACGCCGGAGCTTCTCGTAATACTCCTGGCTGTAGCCCGCCATGCGTCGTACGCGGTCGGTGCCACCACTCGGAACGTGCAGGCCCGCGGACCTGCGCGTCGCTCCCGACCCGGCCATGTCCTGGTCGAGAAGAGTGCTGGTAAGGCCCGGAGTTCTGGTCGCGATTTCGTTCGCGATCATGCATCCGAGTATTCCGGCGCCAACGATGGCGACGGCCGGTGGTGACACCCGTTCACGCTCCTTGAAGTTGGTCGGTCGTCGACTTGACGGACCATTCGATGAAGGAAGCGAGTTGATTCTCAGTGCGGACGCCACGCAGCCGGTCAAGGATGCGCTGGCTGCGCCACGCGACGAGACTCAGGTTGGAGTCGGCCAGACCACGCTGCTGACGTGCGGCGTTCTGCAGGAAAATGTGATGATCCGCAGGGCCGTCCCAATGCGCGGCGAAGCTCTGGTCGATCTTGTATTCGTCGCCCTCGCGTTCCATGCGGTGCTCGATGGGCGCCAGGAAGTCCATCCGCGCGGGACGGAATCCGGTCGCCCAGACGACCACGTCGAGTTCGACCGAGTGCTGCTTGGCGTTGTTCGTCAGCGTCAGGCCCAGAGGGCCGTCGGGGTCATTGCCCGTGACCGCGGTGACGTTGCTGTTCGGATACAACGCGATCAGGTCGGGCGCGCCGTCGACGAAACGGTGGATGTACGCCCGCTGGTAGATCTGCCGCAGCGTCGCCTCGGAGATGCCGTCGCTGCTCAGCACGTGATCGCTGTTGAATCGCTGCCGAGCGGCGGGTTCGAGCGCCGACAGGTAGTCGGAGTGGCACGGCATGTAGTAGTCGTTGGTGAACGGCGAGTCGTCCAGCGGCAGGTAGTTCGGCCGCCGTGAGATCCAGGAGACGCGCCGCGGCAGTTGGTCCGTCGGCCTGGAGATCAGGTCGAGGAACGCCTCCGCGCCCGACTGGCCGCCGCCGACGACCCCGACCCGCAGTCCCGCGAGGTCACGGGCCTTCGACATGAAGTCGCTCACGTGGAACTGGTTGGCGCCCTGTGTGGCCGGCGCCTCCGGCGGGATCCACGGCTGGCTGCCCACCGCCACGGACAGGTGATCCGCGGTGATGATGCCCTTGGTCGTCTCGACGTGGAAGACCGAGTCGAAGTCGACCGACAGGACTTCCTGATCGAACATGATGTTCGGATTCTTCTGGCTGGCCCATTCGAGGTAGTTACGGAACTCCTGCCGGGGCACCGCGTCGAACTGGGCGTTCAGGAAGTGGTGGATGCGTCCCTGGGCGTGGAGATATGCCAGAAAGGAGAACGCGTTGGTCGGGTCGGACAGACTCACGAGGTCCTTCAGCATCGACACCTGGAGGGTCGCCCCAGGGATCTGCTGACCGTCGTGCCAGCCGAAACTCCTTCTGCGCTCCAAGAAGACATTGCTGATCTCGGAATGGCCGAACATCAGCGAGGCAAGGCTCAAATTCGCCGGGCCAACACCGATGCCCACGCAGCGATAATGCCGCGGCTTACGCGTGTTCGCTTCGAAACCCAATGTCGGAATCTACCTTTCGAGCGCTTTTCGAAAAGGCTCCCCTGGAAACAACACACAATGCATCGGGCCGGTCACACGGCGCTCCCGGGACCAGTATTTATATTCCCCGTTTGTGCCAAGTCCGTCCTTGACACGAAGTCACGGTAGCCGGACGCCGCATCGGTGTCAATGCACAAAATCGCACGAACACGCGGGGCTTGACCTGCACAGATATGCCAGCAAACAAATACCATCAGACGCCCCTGGGCGCCACCGTAGCGCTGGCAACGATTGCCTCACGCCGCTTAATCCGTGACGCCGGAAAAGCGCAGGACAACAAGGCGAGTCAGCACCCCGCCCAACAGGGGTTATACACCTTTACAAGAATGGATCAGCTATGGGGTGACGGAACGTGATCAGTGCGCGACGAATTGCGTGCGTGACTATTTGATTTCGCCCGCGGACGAAGAGTCACCATATCGAGATCACCTTCCCGATCCTTTCCTTGACGACGACAGGGCACGCCGTTAGCGACCTGCGGTCGTAGGACGTCCTACGACCTCTAAGCGAGCCATGCCCGACCCAATCGCCGTTCGATCCTCGCCACAGTGCCCGGGGCCCCGATCGCGGCCGGCGTCGCGTCACCCGCTTCGGGCGCACTCCACCACGAAACGACTCCGTGCCGTACGTCGGGGACCGAAGAGTACAGCGCGTTCCGGCTTCCGGAGATCATCTCCACGAGGCCGGACCGCCTCCCGGCCTTCGCCGAGGGCGACCCACCAGGCTCGGCGACGCCATGGACACCGTCGTGTAACGGTCGACCGACGGGCGCGTGCGCCCCTTGCAAGCACGTGTCAGCCGCGCAGGCGGGAGCGGACTCCGTCGAAGTGGGCGCGTATCGCGGTTTCGGCGGCTTCGCGGTCGCCGAGGATGATGGCCGTGTAGATGTCGCGGTGTTTGCGCGCGACATACTCGGGGGTCTCGTCCGAGGTTCCCAGATCGTCCCTGAGCTGGTCGTACACTTCCCAGAACGCGCCGATCAGCCGCCCTGCCAAAGGGTTCTCGAGCGGCTGGTAGAGCAGGTCGTGGAAGAGGCGGTCGACCTCGGGGGCCATCGGGCCGGCGAGGGCCTGGGTCTCCATCTGTTCGATGACGGCGCGGACCGGGGACAGCGCTGTCTCCAGGTCGACCTCGGCGCGCAGGTCGATGAGGCGCTGGGCGAGGCCGTTCTCCAGGATCTCCCTGATCTCGATGAGGTGGCCGAAGTGATTGCGTTCGTCCTGCAGCGCGATGCGGCTGTGGAAGGCCAGCTCGTCGACCAGGCCGTTGAGTGACATCCGGCCGACGAACATGCCGAAGCCGTGGCGGATCTCGACGATGCCGACGGCCTGGAGCGCCTTGAGCGCCTCGCGGACCGAGTTGCGCCCGACGCCGAACTCCTCCATGAGCACGGTCTCGGTCGGCAGCGGGTCGCCGGCGGTGAGCCCGCGTCGAAAGATCATCTCTTTGACGGCCTCCTGCACCTCGACGGCGCGGTTCAGCCTCGGGGCGGGAACACACCTGGTCGAGACGCCGGACGCGCTCGCCGCGGAGTGGTGATCATCGTGAAGCCTCACGGACATCTCCTGGTCATTCGCTCTTGACCTCGCGGCGGGGTCGCCCCTCCACGACAGCGGGACGTAGGACGTAGGATGTCTAATTCTCCCGCCGCAGAAGACGCCGGAAGCATCGTCTCCCAGGGAGGCACTGCGAGCGCTCCCGATCAAGCTTCGGCGAATACCTGGCTGCCGCGTCTCTCAAGTGACGGCCTTTACGTAGTAAATCGCCTTTTCGTGCGCTGAGCGCCTTTCTGCGCGGCCGTCTGGTATTCGAGAAAGTAGACGAGCCTGGCCGTATCGACGGGAACGCTCAGCCGTGCACCGATCGCGTGCGCGGCCTCCTCGGTCAGCGGAGCCGACCTCTCCTGGGCGTCGGGGCGCTCGCCGATCACGTCGTCCGGGACTTCGTGGAGTCGCTCAAGGTAGGACGCCTTCCGGTGAAAACCGAGAAGGACCCAGCCGTCACTGATCGGCGGGCGCAGCCTGTCCGGCAGGAACAAGGCACTGATCCGCATGGGCGAGAGGACGCTGAAGTCGACCTCCCCCGGAGGCTCGGGCTCTCGCGTGTCCGCGGCGAAGTGTTCCTCGACGACGAGCCACACGTCGTATTCCTCGGTGGTGACTCCGCACATCACCCGGCCGTCGAGGGCCATCGTCACGAACTCGGCCTCCCCCGGCCGACCGTTGCCTCCGACCAGGTGTTCGGCCAGGCGCGCCTCCGGCGCCGACGACACCTTCATCCACGGCAGATCGAAGGAGAGGGCGATCAGGAAATCCGCGCCCGCACCGAGGATCCCGTACCGGCGAGCCGCCCGGCGCCACGCGGCGTCCACCCGACCCGCGAGATCGTCGCCCTCCAGCGGCACCCTGATCGCGGGCGCGCGGTCTCCGATGGTGATCCTCCACACCCGCTCCGGGGTGGGCAGCCCGGACTCCCGTACGAATCCCAGAGGCGTCAGGCCGCACCGTCGCAGGAGCGCCGGCAACGTCTCCTCGGTCAGTCGGTGCACTTGGCCCCCTTGTAGAACAGATGGTGGCCACCACCGGGTTTATTAATTTTCTCATAGCGCTCGAAATTGTCTTTTGTTTCGCGCCATTCCCCGCCAGAGGCGCTCCCTGGTGGCAGAGCCACGGCGGTATTCAGCGAGCTCCTCCGTTGACGTAGAGGGTCTGGCCGCTGACGTACGAAGCGTCGTCGCTCGCCAGGAAGGCGATCACGGAGGCGATCTCCTCCGGCCTCGCGACCCGGCGCAGCGGTGTGTTCTCCGCGGCCAGCCTCTGGTGCTCCTCCGGGGTCGCGCCGACCCGTTCGGCCGTGGTCGCGGTCATCGCGGTGGCGACGTATCCGGGGGCGACGGCGTTGACGTTGATGCCGTACGGGCCGAGTTCGATCGCGAGCGTCGCGGTGAGGCCCTGGACCCCTGCCTTGGCCGCGGCGTAGTTGACCTGGCCGCGGTTGCCGAGGGCGGACCGGCTGCTCAGGTTCACGATCTTGCCGTACCGCGCGCGGACCATATGGGCCTGGGCCGCGCGGCAGCACAGGAACATGCTCGACAGGTTCGTCGTGAGGACGGCGTTCCAGTCGTCGTCGGAGGCCTTGAACAGCAGGTTGTCGCGGGTGATCCCGGCGTTGTTGACCAGGATGTCCAGCCCGCCGAGGTCGGCGGCGACCTGGTCGATCGTCGTACCGACGGCGGCGGAGTCGGTCACGTCGCAGGCGTAGCCGCGCGCGGTGCCGCCGGCCGCGGTGATCTCGTCCGCCACGGCGTCCGCGGCGCCGGCCCTCAGGTCGAGGACGGCGACGGACGCGCCGTCGCCGGCCAGCCGGCGCGCGGTCGCGGCGCCGATGCCCTGGGCGCCCCCGGTGACGACGGCGACCCTCCCGTCGAATCCGCTCATGGTCCTCCCCTGGTCGGCGTCGACGCCAGTCGGGCGAAGCCCAGGCCTCGATGCGTTTCGTCACGAAGATCAGCAGTACCGCGACGGCGAGCGTGGCGTAGATGCCCGACGCGTTGAAGATCTGGGACTGCTCGTACATCGTGCCACCAAGGCCGACGCGGGTCGCGAAGAGGATCTCGGCGCCGATCGCCGTCGACAGAGCGTGCGGGATGACGTACACGAGCGCGGTGGCCAGGTCGGCGTGCGGGACATCGGCTTGAGCCCGATCTGCCGCCGGTTCGCGCCGCTGCTGCTAGATCGCGCACCAGCGGCGGCCGGCGCCGCCATAGGTGCATTTGGCGATGGTGCGGAAGAGGCGGCGCCATTCGCCGTTCGTGCCGCGGGCGTTGATCTCCAGGACCTGGTTCGGCCGGAACCACCACCCCGGATGGATCCCGCATGGCCGGGTGCCGCCGGTCAACCGGAAGTTCGGAGTGTGCACGAACTCGCCGTTCTGGTTACGGCCGCCGATGTTCGCGATCGCGTAACCGTGCCCGCAGACACCCACCTCGTAGTCACGCACGGTTTCCGTCTCGGCGGCGGTGCGGGTTCCGGCGCCGGCGTGCCCGCAGGCGGCGAGGAACAGGATCGGGACCAGAACCGCGCTTCTACGCACTTCACACGTCCTCTCGCCTCAGGACGAACATCCTGGCCGCCGTGGCCCGGAGACGCGTGAGGCATGAGGGTCTCTTACCCACCTCATCGCCGGATCATTGGCGTCGCGCGAACCTCGCGATCGCCTCCCGCACCCTCCGGCTCGTCTCTTCGCTGCCCTTATGACCCGCGTCGCCGATGACGTGCAGTTCCGCGTCCGGCCAGGCTCGGGCGAGCTCCCACGCCGTACCGAGCGGGCCGCCCATGTCGAGGCGACCGTGGATCAGCACGCCCGGGATCCCCGCCAGGCGGCCCGCGTCGCGGAGCAGCGCGCCCTCCTCCAGCCACGCGCCGTTGGAGAAGTAGTGGGCGCAGATACGTACGAAGGCCAGCTTCGCGGCCGACGGCTTGTCACCGTACGGGGTGGGCGGCCCGGAGGGTTCCAGAGAGAGCACTGTGTCCTCCCAAGCGCACCAATCGGCGGCGGCCTTCTCGCGTACGGACGGGTCCGGGTCCTCCATGAGACGCGCGTACGCAGCGGGCAGGTCGTCTCCCGCCCCAGGGGCGGCGGCGCGGAACCGCTCCCACTCCTCGGGGAAGAAACGGGCGACGCCCCGGTAGAGCCAGTCGACCTCCGAGCGCCGCGTCATCGTGACGGACGGGATGACGATCTCCGACACCCGCTCCGGGTGGCGCTCGGCGTACGCGAGGATCAGCGTGGACCCCCACGAGCCGCCGAACAGCAGCCAACGTTCGACACCCAGGTGCTCGCGCAGCATCTCCATGTCGCGCAGCAGATGCGCGGTCGTGTTGAGGCTCATGTCCGCGGCGGGGTCGCTCGCGTGCGGCCGGCTACGCCCGCATCCCCGCTGGTCGAACAGGATGATCCGGTAAAGGTCCGGGTCGAAGGCCCTCCGGGGGCCGGCCGAGCACCCCGACCCGGGACCGCCGTGCACGACCAGCGCCGGCTTACCGTCCGGGTTGCCGCAGACCTCCCAGTAGACGAGGTTTCCGTCGCCCGTGTCGAGCATCCCGTTGTCGTACGGCTCGATCGGTGGGTGAGGCATGTCCTGTGCTCCTTCGCAAAGGTGTACCGGGGAGGAACGACGGGCAACAGCGTGGCATGGAACTGTTCCCGGCCATTCCGCTGGCCGACTGGCGGGACACCAAGGAAACCGTCCACCGCTTCGCCCAGATCGTCGGCAAGATCCGCCTCGCCGCCGGCGTACGCCGCAACCACTGGTGGGGCGTGCCGTTCCACCTCACCGGGCGGGGCCTGACGACGCGCCCGATGGGACGGCCGGGCGACGCCGTCTTCACGATCGACTTCGACTTCGTCGGCCACCGGCTGCTCGTCACGACGCTCGACGGCCACGAGGCGTCGTTCCCGCTGTACGGCCACTCGGTCGCGTCCTTCTACCGGCAAACCCTGCGGACACTGGAGTCCCTGGGCATCGACGCGTCCCCGGCGACACCCCGACCGTTCGACCTGCCCGGCCCGCCGTTCGCCGAGGACACCGAGCACGCCGCGTACGACCCCGTCCAGGTCACCCGCTACTGGCAGGTGCTCAGCCAGGTGAACCTGGTGCTGGAGGAGTTCGCCGCCGGCTACTCCGGCAAGATCAGCCCGGTACACCACTTCTGGCACACCTTCGACATCGCCTGCACCCGCTTCTCCGACCGCATCGTCGCGCAGGACGGGAAGGACCCGGTGACGAGAGAGGCGTATTCCCGCGAAGTGATCAGCTCCGGCTTCTGGTTCGGCGACGACACCTTTCCCGAACCGGCCTTCTACTCCTACACGGCCCCCGAGCCGGGCGGCCTGGTCGACGAGCCGCTGTTGCCCGCCACGGCGTGCTGGACCGAACAGAACGGCGGCCACCTGGCGATATTGCGCTACGCCGACGCCCGCACCACCCCCGACCCGTACGCCGCGGTCCTGTCCTTCTACGAGAGCGCCTACCAGGCCGGAGCCCACCACGCCGGCTGGAACACCACCACCCTCACCTGCCCCGGAGGCGTCACCGACCCACTGAGCCACCCCAGCGACGGCCAGAAGTCCTGATGAGCGACGCTCCTGCCGGCGAGGGCCCGTACGTCGAGGAGCTGCTCGCCGTGCCGGGTTCCGAACGTCCGGTGCCGGCCGACATCGCGGCGGCGTTCCGGGCGGTGCCGCGGGAGCTGTTCGTGCCGCGGCGCGCGTGGGCGGCTCCGGATGTCCGCGATGTCGCGCCGTACGCGATCGACCGGGACGCACGGCCGCCGGAGTGGCTGGGGGCGGTGTACGGCGACGTCAGCATCGTGACGCAGATCGATGACGGTGCGGGAGATCCGGCGACGGGCACCGGGGAGCGGTACACCTCCTCCGCATCGGCGCCGGGGGTCGTCGTCGACTTTCTCCGGCTGCTCGGCGCGCGGCCGGGGGATCACGTCTTGGAGATCGGCACGGGTACGGGGTGGACGGCCGGGCTGTTGGCGCACCTGGTCGGGCCCGGCGGACGCGTCGCCACCGTCGAGGTCGACGCCGGCCTGGCCGAGATCGCCGGCAAGCGGCTCGCCGCAGCGGGCCTGCACCCGCGCGTGGTCGCCGGAGAGTTTCCGGCGGATGCGCCGTACGGCTGCGTGCACGTGACGTGCGCGCTCGCGCGGATCCCGTACGCGCTGGTCGCTCAGTGCCGTACCGGCGGGCGGATCGTCGCGCCGTACTCGCCGGGCTACGGGTACGGTCACAAGGTCGTGCTCGATCGCCTGGACGACGGGTCGGCGACCGGCAGGTTCGTGGGCCAGGCCGGTTACATGATGCTGCGCGCGCACCGGCACCCGACCGGGAGGTCATCCTCGTACCTGCATCATGAGGCCGACGCGGACCGGTCGGGCACGCGGATCGATCCGCGGGCGGTCGTGGCCGGCGGGCCGGCGGCGGACCTGACGATCTCCGCGCTCGTGCCCGGCGTGCGCCGCAGCCTCGGCACGGACGGTGGCGGGTCGGGGGAAGCGACACTGTGGCTGCTGGAAACGCACCCGACGGCCGTGACCGACGGCTCGTGGGCGATCGTGGAGTACGCGCCCGGACGCCAGGTCTACGACGTCGAACAGTACGGGCCTTGGCGGCTGTGGGACGAAGTGGCCGCCGCGTACGACCGGTGGCGCGCGTGGGACTGTCCCGGCATTGATCGGTACGGGATCATTGTCGGCCCGGACGTACAGCATGTGTGGCTGGACACCTCGGCGAACATCATGTCGCCGAACGCTCGATGACGCGTCCGGCGCCGACCGGGCACAGGGCTTCTCCGCAGCCAGGCCATGCACCGCCGCACGCAGCAGAACGGCAGGCGGCTCACGAGCCGGCGGTGGAAACAGATCGACCAGCGGTCCTCGTGCCTCATAGTTTGCTCGGCATGGACCCTAGCGGGAACGATCTGGTCCGGGCGGGCTACAACGCCCTCTCGCACCACTACCGCGGCGACGATTCCGCGGAAGAGTACGGTCCCTGGCTGGCCGGCCTGCAGGCTCGGCTGCCCGAACGTGGGGACGTGCTCGACATCGGGTGCGGCTGCGGCATCCCGGTCGCTCGTTCTCTCGCGGCGGCCGGACATCAGGTGACCGGTGTGGACATCAGCGACGTTCAGGTCGAGCGGGCCCGCCGTCTCGTTCCGGACGGCACCTTCATCCGGGCGGACATCTCGCGGCTGAGTTTTTCACCCGGCTCGTGATGCCGGCCGTCGAGGACTAAAGCCTCGCGGCGGGCTGAAGATCTACCGGGCACCCTAGGAGCGGGGGCGGAACATGCTGCCGGCGATGGCCTCCTGGCCGGTGATAGTGGCGACGCAGCGGAAGGTCTTCGTGCCCGCGTCGAAGGCGGACTGGGACGGCGGGACGACCTCGATGGACCACTTGTCCGGCGAGTAACGGAGCGCGTCGCCGTAGCGGGACTGCGCCATCACGGTGCGGGAGCAGACCTGCTTCACCGTCGGGTGGGTCTCCAGGGTGTGCTCGTTCCACGTCTGGCCGTCCGAGGGCAGTGGCGCGATCGCGAACGTCTCGTACACGTGGCCGGCGGCGCAGTCGGAGCGGTTGATGGCGACGTTGCCGTTGATGGCGACGATGCCGCCCCAGCATTCGGCGGTCTTGGTGCAGCGGGCGCGGGCGTTCGGCACGGCGGCGGCCGGGCAGCCCTGGGTGACGGTCTCCGCGCCGCCGTAGGCGTCCTTGGCCCCGGCGGCCTCGGGCTTGGCGGCCGCGCCCGCGTCCGAGGTGCCGCCGCTTCCCCTGCCACTGCCGATGGAGTAGGCGACCAGGGCGCCGGCGCCGATGACGGCGACCGCCAGGACGATGGCCGCGGCGAGCAGCGGGCCGCTGAGGCCTCTCGCCGCGGGGCCGGTGGTCTCGTACCGGCGATCCCCGGACGCGTCCGCCCGATGGGAGCCCCGCGCCCTGGACCGGGAGCCGTCGGGCAGCCCCGGCCCGGTCGGTTCAACCCCGAACCGGTCGAAACCGGCCCCCTCGACCGCGCCGGGCCGTCCGGCCGCGCCGTGGCGACCGGCCACGTCCTGAGGGACCAAGCCGCCCGGCGTCACAGGACCGTGCCCGGCGCCGCCCGGCGGCATGGGGCCGGGCCCGCCGACGGCGGGGTATGGGTTCTGGGGGCCGAGCTGGCCCGGGGGTGTCGGCGGGTCGTAGCCTCCGCCGACCGGGATCATCGGAGTGGGGGCGCCGCCGGACAGGTCGGCGGCGGCCAGTTCGTCGCGGAATGCCGCCGCTCCCTGCGGGCGGTGCGCCGGGTCGTACGCCATCGCGTGGCGCAGGACCGCGAGCAGCCCCGGCGGGGCGCCCGGGATGTCGGGGACCGGGCCGAATCGTGCGGCCATCAGCGCCACCAGGTTCGGCGGACCGCCCGGCGGATAGTACGGCGGGCGGCCGGACAGCAGGGCGTACAGCGTCGCGCCGAGCGCGTACACGTCGCCCGCCGGCGTCGGCTCGGCCATGTTGAACGCCTCCGGTGAGGCGTACGCGGGGGTGAGCGCTTCGCGCGTGGCGGAGGACTCCATTCCGGGCGTGGACAGGACCGCGAGCCCGAAGTCGGCCAGGGCCACCGTTCCGTACCGGTTGACCAGGATGTTCGCGGGTTTCACGTCACGGTGGAGCACTCCGGCGTTGTGGGCCGCGGCGAGCGCGTCGGCGATGTGGACGCCGATGTCGCGGACCTCGGGCGCCGGGAGCGGGCCCTGGGACTGAAGACGATCGGCGAGCGAGCCGTTGGGGCAGAGTTCGAGCACCATGTACGGCCGGCCGTCGTCGAGCACGCCCGCGTCGTACACGGCCACCACGTGCGGGTGGCCCGAGAGCTGGCCGGCCGCAGTGACTTCGCGCATGAAGCGCCGTTTGTCCCGCTCGGTGACCAGCACCCGGTTATCGACCTTGAGCGCGACATCGCGCCCCACCGCGACCTGGCACGTGCGGTAGACGATGCCGAAGCCGCCCTGACCGAGCGTCTCGACGATGTCGTACCCCTGTAGCGACCGGGCCACGTCCCCTGGTGTGTCCATCGCACCCATGATCTTTCTGAGAAAGAGAACCGGCACGAAGTATTCCATTACCTGGCATAACTCGGTCCCGAAAGGCACGCGCTTGCCCGCCGTTCCGGTACGGCACTACCGTGCCGAAGTGGATCTCTTCTCACGCTCCTGGACGGCACTGCGCGGGGCGGTCGACGAACTCTCCGGCCAGGACTGGGAACGGCCGTCCGGCTGCACCGGCTGGCTCGTACGGGACCTGGTGTGCCACCTGATCATCGACGCCCAGGACGTCCTGATCACGCTGGTCACACCCGCCGAGACCGAACCGACCGTGGACTCGATCACCTACTGGCAGCTCGTCGAACCCCCGACCGGTGAGGACCCGCTCGACGCGCTGATCCCCCGGCTGGCCGCCGCGTACGGCGAGCCGAGGTGGCTCAAGTTCCATTTCGACGACGTCGGGTCCGCCGCCGGGCGCGCCGCCGAACTCGCGGATCCGGCCGCCCGCGTCGGCACCCGCGACGAGGTACTGACCGCGGGTGACTACCTATCCGCATATGTCGTGGAATGGACGTTGCACCACCTCGACCTGATCGCCCACCTGCCCGAGGTCTCCGAACCACCCGCCGAGACCCTCGAAGCCGCCCGCACGTCTCTGGAGAAGATCGCCGGGGCGCCGATTCCGTCGTCGTTCTCCGACAAGGACGCCCTGCTGGTCGGGACCGGACGCCGCGCTCCGACGGACGCCGAGAGAGCCGCGCTGGGCGCCGCGAGGATCCCGCTCGTGCTCGGCTGAACGAGCGCCCTAGACGATCCCGGTCCCCCTGCCGGGCTCCCTGCGCCTCGGCACCTCTTCGAAGATCAGCCACGTACGCGTCGAGCGGATGCCCTCGACCGCGTGGACCTGTGCCAGGACGACGTCGCGCAGGGTGGCGTTGTCGGGCGTCCGGACCAGCATCACCATGTCGACGTCGCCGCCGACGAACGCCAGGTGGTGGACGTACGGGACGTCGCGCAGGTGCTCCGACACCTCGCGCCAGGAGTTCTGGTCGACGGTGAGCAGGACGTACGCCGTGGTGCCCAGGCCGGCGCGCACCGGGTCGGTCCGCACGGTGAAGCCGGTTATGACGCCTTCGGCGACGAGGCGTTCAACGCGGGCGTAGACGTTGGAGCGCGAGACGCGCACCCGCTCGGCGAGGGCGCGCATGGACAGACGGCCGTCCGCGCCGAGTTCCCGCAGGATCGCGCGGTCGATGTCGTCCAACGTCGCCGCCGAATGTCTCGCCGGGTCGGCCGATGGAGGTACTTCGAAGAACGAGTGGCTCACCAGGACACCTCGATTTGTGCCGTATATCCCGAGTTTATGGCCGCTATTGAGACATGTGGCCACATGGAGCGACCATTCACCGACACAGCTCGACCAAGGAGGTGACGTCCCGTGACGAACCGAAACACCGAAGGCGACGTGAAGACGCTGCTGCCCTCGGCGGCCCCGGTGCGCTTCCTGACGGATGGCGGAGCCCCGGCACGGCCCAAACCCGGCTATCCCGAGCCGAGCCCGGAGTTGCTGCGCCAGGCGTACCGGCAGATGGTCATCGGACGGCGGTTCGACGCTCAGGCGACCGCGCTGACCAAGCAGGGACGCCTCGCCGTCTACCCATCGAGCCACGGCCAGGAGGCGTGCCAGATCGGCGCGGTTCTCGCGGTCGACGAGGACGACTGGCTGTTCCCCACGTACCGCGACTCGATGGCGCTCGTCGCCCGCGGCATCGACCCGGTCGAGGTGCTGTCGCTGCTGCGCGGCGACTCCCACTGCGGGTACGACCCGGCACGCGAGCACGTGGCGCCGCAGTGCACGCCCCTCGCCACCCAGACCGTGCACGCGGCCGGCCTCGCCTACGCCGAGCGGCGCAAGGGCAGCGGGCGCATCGCGCTCGTGTTCGTCGGCGACGGCGCGACGAGCGAGGGCGACTTCCACGAGGCGGTCAACTTCGCCGCGGTGTTCAAGGCCCCGGTGATCTTCCTGATCCAGAACAACGGGTTCGCGATCTCGGTGCCCATGGAGCGCCAGAGCGCGGCCCCCACGCTGTCCCACAAGGGCGTCGGGTACGGGGTGCGCTCCGAGCAGGTCGACGGGAACGATCCCGTCGCGATGCTCGCCGTGCTCGGGGCCGCCGCCGAGTACACGCGCGCCGGTCACGGCCCCTTCCTCATCGAGGCGCGCACGTACCGCATCGAGGCGCACACCAACGCCGACGACGCCACCCGCTACCGGGACGACGCCGAGGTCGAACGCTGGCGCAAACGCGACCCGATCGCCCGCCTGGAGGCGTACCTGCGCAAGAAGGGCGAACTCACCGACGCCGACATCGCGGAGTTCACCGCCGAGGCCGAGGAGTTCGCGGCCAGGCTGCGCACCGCGATGAACGCCGACCCCGAGCCCCCGCCGCTGGGCCTGTTCGACCACGTCTACCGCACGCCGACGACGCAACTGGACGAACAGCGTGCGCTACTGAGCTCCGAGCTCGAAGCCGAGGAGGCGTCGGCATGAGCGATCCGGCCGGTACGACCATGGCGCAGGCGCTCAACGCCGCGCTGCGCGACGCGATGGACGGCGACGAGCGGGTCGTGGTCTTCGGCGAGGACGTCGGCCCGCTCGGCGGCGTCTTCCGCATCACCGACGGGCTGACCGCCAAGTTCGGCGACGACCGCTGCTTCGACACGCCGCTCGCCGAGGCCGGCATCGTGGGCTTCGCCGTCGGCATGGCGATGGGCGGCTTCCGTCCCGTCGTCGAGCTGCAGTTCGACGCGTTCGCCTACCCGGCGTTCGAGCAGATCGCCTCGCACGTGGCGAAGCTGCGCAACCGTACGCGCGGCCGGATCGAGATGCCGATCGTCATCCGGATCCCGTACGCGGGCGGCATCGGCGGTGTCGAGCACCACTGCGACTCCAGCGAGGCCTACTATGCGCACACGCCGGGCCTGAAGGTCGTCACACCGGCCACGCCGGAGGACGCCTACTCGCTGCTCCGCGAGGCGATCGACGACCCGGACCCCGTCGTGTTCATGGAGCCCAAGAAGCTGTACTGGTCGAAGTCCGACGTCACGCTGCCGGTGCGCACCGGGCCGTTCGGCCGGGCCGCGATCCGCCGTTCCGGCGCCGACGCGACGCTCATCGCGTACGGGCCGACGGTGCCGGTCGCGCTGCAGGCCGCCGAGGCCGCGGTCGAGGAGGACTGGGACCTGGAGGTCGTCGACCTGAGGACGATCGTGCCGTTCGACGACGCGACCGTCGCCGCCTCGGTCCGCCGTACGGGCCGGTGCGTGGTGGTCAGTGAGGCCGCCGGATTCGCCGGTGTGGGGGCCGAGATCGCCGCCCGCGTGCAGGAGCGCTGCTTCCACAGCCTCCACGCGCCGGTGCTGCGGGTGACCGGGTTCGACATCCCGTACCCGCCGCCGATGCTCGAACGGCACCACCTGCCCAGCGTCGACCGCATCCTGGACACGCTCGACCGGCTGCAGCGCGACGACGTGCCCGACACCCGCTATCTCACGACGGGGGGCGTGGCGTGAACGCCTCCGGCACCGAGCAGGTCTTCCGCCTGCCCGACCTCGGCGAGGGACTCACCGAGGCCGAGATCCTCCAGTGGAGGGTCGCGGTCGGCGACGTCGTCGAGGTCGACCAGATCGTCGTCGACGTCGAGACCGCCAAGGCCGCCGTCGACGTCCCCAGCCCGATCGCCGGGACCGTCGTGCGCCTGTACGGCGAGGCCGGCGCGGTCATCGACGTCGGCGCGCCGCTCATCGCGGTGGGCGTCCCCGACGAGCGATACCGCGAGGAGGAGCGCGCCGGTTCCGGCAACGTCCTCATCGGCTACGGCACCAGCGAGACCCCGAGGTCCCGCCGCCGCGCCGCCCGCCGGGCCGGGACGCCGGCACCGCCCGCGCCGGAGGCTCCGCCGGCCACGGCCGAGGCTCCCCGAGTGATCTCTCCGGTGGTACGGCGCCTCGCACGGGCGCACGCGATCGACGTGGCGACGCTGACACCCAGCGGCGCCGGGGGCGTCGTGCTCCGGCGCGACATCGAGACCGCCATCGCGGCGACGACCACCGTCAACGGAGGCGATCCGGTGCCGGAGTCCCGTCCGGCCGCCGACGAGCCCGTTCGCATTCCGCTCCGCGGGCTCCGGCGCACCGTCGCGGACAAGCTCTCCCGCAGCCGCCGCGAGATCCCCGACGCCACCACCTGGGTCGACGTCGACGCGACGGGCCTGCTGGAGCTCAAGCGGGAGATCAACGAGGCCGGCACGCGCGTCGGCACGCTGGCCCTCTTCGGCCGGATCTGCGTCGCGGGCCTGCGGAGGTTCCCCGAGCTGAACGCGTACGTCGACACCGAGCGCGAGGAGATCGTCCAGCTGCGGCAGGTGCATCTCGGCTTCGCCGCCCAGACCGACCGGGGCCTGGTCGTGCCGGTCGTCCACGACGCCCACGGCCTCACCCTCACCGAGCTGTCCGACCGTCTGCGGGGGCGCACCGAGGCCGCGCGCGAGGGCACGCTCACGCCGCGCGACCTGACCGGCGGCAGCTTCACCCTCAACAACTACGGAGGCTTCGGCGTCGACGGCTCGACCCCGATCATCAACCACCCCGAGGCTGCGATGCTCGGCGTCGGCCGGATCTTCGAGCGGCCCTGGGGCGTCGACGGGGAGATCAGGCTGCGCCCGATCACGCAGCTGTCCCTGACGTTCGACCACCGGGTCTGCGACGGTGGGGTGGCCGGAGGCTTCCTGCGGTTCGTCGCCGACTGCGTCGAGCGTCCGGCGACGCTGGTCGCGAATCTGTGAATCCGGCAGATGCGAGGACATGAACCTACTCGCGAACGCGGAGACCGCTGAAGGCGATCTCGCAGACCGTGTCGGCGAGCTCGTCGCCCTTCATGCCACCGCGCGGCTGGTACCACTCGACGAGGGAGTTGACCATGCCGAACAGCAGCCGGCCCGTGACCGCCGGGTCGGTGCCCGGCCGGATGTCGCCCTCGGCCTCGGCCTGGGCGACCAGCTCCGACACGAGGTGGTCGAACGCGCGGCGGCGGGCCAGCGCGCGGCGCTCGACCGCGGTGTTGCCGCGGATCCGCAGCAGCAGGGTCACGAAGGGCAGCCGGTCGACGAGCACGGCGACGCTGGCGCGGATCAGGTGTTCGAGGCGCTCCACCGCGCGCCCCGACATGGCCGTGGTCTCGTCGGCGGCGGCGAACAGGCCGTCGAGCGCGCGGTCGACGGCCAGTTGGAGGAGCTCGTCCTTGCTGGACACGTGGTAGTAGATCGCGGACTTGGTGATCCCGAGCTTCTTGGACAGGTCGTCCATGCTGGTGCCGTCGTAACCGCGCTCGTTGAACACCTTCACCGCGACCTGCAGCAGAGATTCCCTGTCGTAGCCGGGGCGTCCGCGCCGCTGCGGCCTGGCGCTGTCTGCGGTGGTCACGGCAATGAGTATCGCAGGCCTTGAAGCCGACCGAACGTACGGTCGAGAATGATCGGCTGGAGCATCGCCTGACCTGGAGAGGTGCGCATGACCGAGACGCTGGCCATGACCGAGCGGGATGACCGGGTCATCGTCGTCCTACGGCGGCCGGAGGCCAGGAACGCCATCAACGCGGCGATGGTCGAGGAGTTGCACGAGGTCTGCGCCGAACTGGAGCGGCGGCCACGTCTGCTGCTGCTGACCGGGGACGGAGGGTCGTTCGCGGCGGGCGCGGACATCGGCGAGCTGCGGGAGCGCGGCCGTGACGAGGCGCTCTCGGGCATCAACAGCCGGCTGTTCGACCGGATCGCGCGCCTGCCGCTGCCGACGGTGGCCGCCGTCGACGGGTACGCGCTCGGCGGCGGGGCCGAGCTGGCATACGCGTGCGACATCCGGCTGGCGAGCCCCGAGGCGAGGTTCGGCAACCCCGAGCCCGGCCTGGGCATCCTCGCCGCGGCCGGTGCGTGCTGGCGGCTCGGCGAGCTGGTCGGCCGGTCCGTCGCCAAGCAGGTGCTGCTCGGCGGGCGCACCCTGAACGCCGAGGAGGCCGAGCGATTCGGCCTGGTCGCCGAAGTGGTCCCGGCCGAAGACCTGCTCGACCACGCGCACCGGCTGCTGGACCGGATGGCGCGCAACGCCCCGGCCGCGCTGCGGCTGACCAAGCTCGTGCTGGACGCCGACGGGCCGCATCCGCTCGCCGACGACCTGGCGCAGGCGGTGCTGTTCGAGACCGAGGACAAGCGGGACCGGATGCAGCGGTTCCTGGAGCGGAGGAAGTCCAAGTGAGCACCATCCCGAAGACGGTCGGAGTCATCGGCGGCGGACGGATGGGCGCCGGCATCGCGCAGTCCTTCGCCGTGATCGGCGCGGAGGTCGTCGTCGTGGAGGCCGGGTCCGAGGCCGCCGACGCGGCGCGGGAGCGCGTCGCGGCCGGGGTGCGGCGTGCCGCCGAGCGCGGGAAGCTGCCCGGCGGCGAGGCCGAGGTCCTGGACCGCGTACGGCTCGTCGCCGCCGTGGCGGAGCTGCCGTCCGACGCCGAGCTGGTCGTCGAGGCCGTCCCCGAACGCGCCGACATGAAGGCCGAGGTGCTCGCCGCGGCCGAGCGGGCCGTGGCGGACGACGCCGTGCTGGCCAGCAACACGAGCTCGCTGTCGATCACCGAGCTGGCCGCGGCCCTGCGCCGCCCCGAACGCTTCCTCGGCATGCACTTCTTCAACCCGGTGCCGGCCTCGAAGCTGGTCGAGCTCGTGACCGGCCCGGAGACCGCCGGCGGCGTACGTGACCGGGCCGTTGAATGGGTGCGGGCGCTGGGCAAGACCGAGGTCGTCGTCCGCGACTCCCCCGGATTCGCCACGAGCAGGCTGGGCGTGATGCTCGGGCTGGAGGCGATCCGGATGCTGGAGGAGGGCGTGGCGGACGCGGAGTCGATCGACCGGGCGATGGAGCTGGGGTACCGGCATCCCATGGGGCCACTGCGCTCCACGGACCTGGTGGGACTCGACGTGCGCCTGGCCATCGCCGAGCACCTGTGCGCGACGCTGGGCGAGAGGTTCGCCCCGCCGAGACTGCTGCGCGAGAAGGTCGCACGCGGCGAGCTGGGCCGCAAGACCGGCAATGGCTTCTACACCTGGGAATGAATGCTTTCATCCCTGCCGCCGACACGGTAACATCCTGACTGAACGTACGGTCGGTAATTCGAGCTTTGGAGGGCCGCCTTGGCTCCGCTGAGCAGCTACGTCTCCGGTTCCTGGCACACGCCGCAGGACGAGGGCGTCTCGCTGAAAGACGCCGTGACCGGCGAGGAGATCGCCCGGATCTCCTCCACCGGGATCGACATGGCCGCGGCGCTGGAGTACGGCCGCCGCGTGGGCGGCCCCGCGCTGCGCGAGCTGACCTTCCACCAGCGGGCCGTGCTGCTCAAGGCGCTCGGGCTGCACCTTCGCGAGCACCGCGACGAGCTGTACGCCCTGTCCGCGCGCACCGGCGCCACCCGTTCCGACTCCCAGATCGACGTGGACGGCGGCATCGGCGTGCTGCTGTCCTACGCGAGCAAGGGCAAGCGGGAGCTGCCCAACGACACGGTCCTGGTCGAGGGCGCGCTGGAGCCGCTGAGCAAGGGCGGCACCTTCGCCGGCCAGCACATCTGCACTCCGCTGCCGGGCGTCGCGGTCCAGATCAACGCCTTCAACTTCCCGATGTGGGGGCCGCTGGAGAAGCTCGCCCCGGCGTTCCTCGCGGGCATGCCGAGCCTGATCAAGCCGGCGAGCCAGACTGCGTACCTGACCTCCCGGATGGTCGAGCTGATCATCGAGTCGGGCATCCTGCCCGAGGGCACCCTGCAGTTCGTGTGCGGCAGCGTCGGCGACCTGCTCGACCACCTGACCGAGCAGGACCTGGTGGCCTTCACCGGGTCCGCCTCGACCGCGCAGCGGCTGCGCACCCACCCGACGGTGATCGGCCGCTCGGTGCGCTTCAACGGCGAGGCCGACTCGCTGAACTGCTCGATCCTCGGCCCCGACGCGCGCCCGGGCACCACGGAGTTCGACCTGTTCGTCAAGCAGCTGGTCGCCGAGATGACGGTGAAGGCCGGGCAGAAGTGCACCGCGATCCGCCGCGCCTTCGTACCGGCCGAGCTGATGGACGACGTCGCCCGCGCCGCGAGCGAGCGGCTGTCGCGCGTGCGGATCGGCGACCCGTCCGATCCCGAGGTGCGGATGGGCGCGCTGGCCGGGCTGGAGCAGCGCGAGGAGGTACGCCGCAGCCTGAAGGCGCTGCTGACCGCCGGCCGCGTGGTGTTCGGCGACCCGTACGAGGTCGAGGTCACCGGGGCCGACGCCGAGCGCGGCGCGTTCATGTCGCCCGTGCTGCTGCGCGCCGATGACCCCGAGCGCGCCGAGCCTCACGAGGTCGAGGCGTTCGGGCCGGTCAGCACCCTGATGCCGTACCGCGACACCGAGCACGTCATCGCCCTCGCGGCGCGTGGCCAGGGCAGCCTGGTCGGCTCGATCGTCACGGCCGACCCCGGCTTCGCCCGCCGTGTCGTGCTCGGCGTCGCGCCGTGGCACGGCCGGCTGCTCGTCCTCGACGCCGAGGACGCCAAGGAGTCCACCGGGCACGGCTCGCCGCTGCCCATGCTCGTCCACGGCGGCCCCGGCCGGGCCGGCGGCGGTGAGGAGATGGGCGGCATGCGCGGTGTCATGCACCACATGCAGCGCACCGCCGTGCAGGGTTCCCCGAGCAAGCTCACCGCGATCACGGGCCGCTGGACCCAGGGCACGGAGCGCACGGAGACGGAGGTCCACCCGTTCCGCAAGCACCTGGAGGACCTGAAGATCGGTGACACGGTCGTCGCCGGGCCTCGTACGGTGACGATCGAGGACATCGAGCACTTCGCCGAGTTCACCGGCGACACCTTCTACGTCCACATGGACGAGGACGCGGCGCGCGCCAACCCGTTCTTCGACGGCCGGGCCGCGCACGGCTACCTGGTGGTGTCGTTCGCCGCCGGGCTGTTCGTCTCGCCCGACCCCGGCCCGGTGCTGGCCAACTACGGGCTGGAGAACCTCCGGTTCCTCACCCCGACCTCGCCCGGCGACGAGCTGACCGTGAAGCTCACCGCCAAGCAGATCACCCCGCGCGAGGGCGCGGACTACGGAGAGGTGCGCTGGGACACCGAGGTCGTCAAGCAGGACGGTTCGGCGGTGGCCAAGTACGACGTGCTGACGCTGGTCGCCAAGCGGCCCGCCGGCGACTGACCTGCCACTGGGAGGTGGAGGCATGACAACGGACGCGCAAGAGCTGGAACGGCACTTCGAGCACACGATCGAGCGCGACCAGCGCATCGAGCCGCGCGACTGGATGCCGGAGGCGTACCGCAGGACGATGGTCCGCCAGATCGCCCAGCACGCGCACTCGGAGATCATCGGGATGCAGCCGGAGGGCTTCTGGATCACCCGGGCGCCGTCGCTGCGGCGCAAGGCGATCCTGCTGGCGAAGGTCCAGGACGAGGCCGGGCACGGGCTCTACCTCTACTCGGCCGCCGAGACGCTGAACGCCGACCGTACGGAGTTGACGGAGAAGCTCATCTCCGGACGGCAGAAGTACTCCTCGATCTTCAACTACCCGAGCGAGACGTTCGCCGACGTCGGCGTGATCGGCTGGCTCGTCGACGGCGCGGCGATCTGCAACCAGGTGCCGCTGTGCCGCAGCTCGTACGGGCCGTACGCCCGCGCGATGATCCGGATCTGCAAGGAGGAGTCCTTCCACCAGAGGCAGGGCTACGAGCTGCTGATGACCCTGATGCGCGGCACGCAGGCGCAGCGGGAGATGGTGCAGGACGCCGTGAACCGCTGGTGGTGGCCGTCGCTGATGATGTTCGGCCCGCCGGACGACGAGTCGCCGAACACCGCCCAGTCGATGGCCTGGAAGATCAAGCGCCACACCAACGACGAGCTGCGGCAGCGGTACGTCGACATGTCCGTCCCGCAGGCCGAGGCGCTGGGCGTCACGTTCCCCGACCCCGACCTGCGCTGGAACGCCGAGCGCGGGAGCTATGACTTCGGCGAGATCGACTGGTCCGAGCTCAAGCGCGTGATCAGTGGCGACGGCCCCTGCAACGCGGAGCGGATCGAGACGCGCCGCGCGGCGCAGGAGGACGGCGCCTGGGTGCGCGAGGCGGCCTCCGCTCACGCCGCGAAGCAGGCCGCACGGAAGAGGGAATCGGCATGAACGACACCGTCCGCACGGAATGGCCGCTGTACGAGGTGTTCGTCCGCGGTAAACGCGGCCTGAACCACGTGCACGTCGGCTCGCTGCGCGCCGCCGACGCCGAGATGGCCCTGCGCAACGCGCGTGACGTCTACACGCGGCGCAACGAGGGCGTGAGCATCTGGGTGGTGGAGGCCCAGGCGATCACGGCCTCCAGCCCGGACGAGAAGGATCCGTTCTTCGCGCCGAGCGGCGACAAGGTCTATCGCCATCCGACGTTCTACGAGATCCCCGAGAACGTTCCCCACATGTGAGGCACCGATGTCATCCGACAACGCTCTGACGGCGATCACCGAGGACAACGACGCGCGGTGGGCGTTCGGCACCGGGTTCTCCGACCCTCTCGCGGGCATCGACACGTCGGTGCCGGACGGGGCCGCCCCGGCCGACCTCGCGGCGTACTGCCTCATGCTCGGCGACGACGCGCTGGTCATGTCGCACCGGCTCCAGGAGTGGTGCGCGCACGCGCCCGAGCTGGAGGAGGAGGTCGCGCTCGCCAACATCGCGCTGGACCTGCTCGGCCAGGCGCGGCTGCTGCTCACGCGCGCCGGCGCGGTCGACGGCACCGGCCGGAGCGAGGACGACCTGGCGTTCTTCCGCGGTGAGAGCGAGTTCCGCAACGTCGGGCTGGTCGAGGCGCCGAACGGCGACTTCGCGTTCTCCATCGTGCGGCTGCTGATGTTCACGACCTGGCGGCTGGCGCTGCTGGACCGCCTCGCGTCCTCGGCCGACCCCGTGCTCGCCGCCATCGCGGCCAAGGGCGTGAAAGAGGTCACCTACCACCGCGAGCACGCCGCGCTCTGGGTCGTACGGCTCGGAGACGGCACCGCCCTGTCCCACCGGAAGGCGCAGGACGCGCTCGACGCGGCCTGGCCGCTCGCCGGCGAGCTGTTCCGCACGCACGAGGTCGAGCGCCGCCTGGCCGACGCCGGCATCGGCGTCGACCCCGCGTCCGTCCGCGAGGAGTACGACGGCGTGCTGGCCACGGTCATCGAGGCCGCGACGCTGCGCCGGCCGGAGCCGGCGGCGTACGACGGGCCCGCCGGGCGCGACGGCGCGCACTCCGAGGCGATGCACGAGCTGGTCTGCGAGCTGCAGAGCGTGGCGGGCGCGCATCCGGGGGCGACGTGGTGAGCGCGCCGATGGACGCGCGGGCGATCGCCGAGACGGTGACCGACCCGGAGCTGCCGATGCTCACCCTGGCCGAGCTCGGCGTCCTGCGCGACGTGACCGCCGCACCCTCCGGGGTGGTGGTGTCCATCACCCCGACCTACACCGGCTGCCCCGCCATCGACACCATGCGCGACGACCTGCGGGCGCGGTTCCGCAAGGCGGGCTTCGACCGGGTCGAGGTGCGCACGGTGCTGGACCCGCCCTGGACCAGCGACTGGATCAGCGAGGACGGGCGCCGGAAGCTGGCCGAGGCCGGCATCGCGCCGCCTGGTCCCGCGCCGCGCCGCGCCGACGGACCGGTCCCGCTCGTGCTGGGGCCCACCCGCCGCCGTACGCGCTGCCCGCACTGCGGGTCCGACGACACACGCGAGCTGTCGAGGTTCGGCGCCACCGCCTGCCGGTCGCTGTACCGCTGCGACGGCTGCCGCGAACCGTTCGAGCACTTCAAGGAGATCTGAGGCGTGACCATTCTCGACACCGCTGAGTCCGCCGGCGCCTCACGTGGCCGTGGCGGCTTCCACGCGCTGTGCGTCGCCGACGTCCGGGAACTCTGCGCGGACGCGGTCGCGGTCACCTTCGACGTGCCCGACGACCTCGCCGACCTGTACGCCTTCAAGCCCGGCCAGTTCCTCACGCTCCGGCGCTTCGTCGACGGCCATGAGGAGCGCCGGTCGTACTCCATCTGCGCGCCGTCCGGCGCCGCGCCGCGCGTCGGCGTGCGCGAGGTCCCCGGCGGGCTCATGTCGTCGTGGCTGGTCCACGAGGTCAGGCCCGGCGACGTCGTCGACGTGCTGCCGCCGTCGGGCACCTTCACCCCCGACCTGCGGATCGCCGCCCACCACGTGCTGATCGCCGCCGGGTCGGGCATCACGCCGATCCTGTCGATCGCCGCGTCCCTCCTGGAGAACAAGGGCGCCCGCGTCTCCGTCCTGTACGGGAACCGGAGCAGCGGCACGGTGATGTTCACCGACGAGCTGGCCGACCTCAAGGACGCGTATCCGGACCGGTTCGAGCTGGTCCACGTGCTGTCCCAGGAGCTGCGCGAGGCGGAGCTGTTCAGCGGCCGGCTCGACGCCGCCCGGCTCACGACGCTGCTGCCCCTGCTGCTCCCGGTCGGCGACGTCGGCCACTGGTGGCTGTGCGGGCCGTTCGGGATGGTCACGGACGCGCGGCGCGTCCTCGACGAGCTGGGCGTGCCGCGCGAGCGCGTCCACCAGGAGCTGTTCTACGTCGACGACGTGCCGCCGCCGGAGGTGCGCCGGGAGACGTCCGCCCCGGTCGAAGGACCCTGCAGCGACGTCACGATCGTGCTGGACGGCCGCTCCACCACCATGAGGCAGGGGCGCGACGTCACGCTCCTCGACGCCGCCCAGCGCGTACGCCCGGACCTGCCGTTCGCCTGCAAGGGCGGTGTCTGCGGCACGTGCCGGGCCAAGCTCGTCGACGGCCGGGTCGAGATGCGGCGCAACTTCGCGCTCGACCAGGCGGAGCTCGACGCCGGCTTCGTCCTCACCTGCCAGTCGACCCCGGTCACCGACGGCGTCACCGTGGACTTCGACGGCTGAGCCGGGCTCAGCGCGCGGCGGCGTCGCAGTTCAGCGTGGTCTGCCCGGAGGTGACGGTGATCTGCGGGTAGCCGGCGTGCGGCACCGCGGGGAAGGTGACGTCCTTCGCGTGCTGCCCGGACGCGATGGTGAACGCCTTGTGCGCCTCGGGCGGCGGCTCTGACTCGTCGCCGATCGTCAGGTCGACGCTGATGTTCGCCGGGCCGTTGTACTCCACGTGGACGCGGGTGCCCGCGCCCTTCTTGGCGTACCAGGAGTGCAGGCACTTGCCGTAGATGTGCGCGACCTGCCCGGCCCTCTTCGGTTCGACCGCCCCGGAGAAGCCGGGGATGTCGGCCTTGGCTGCCACCGCGGCGGGCTTCGGCGCCCCCGCGCGCTTCGCCGCCGGCGGCGACTTGGCGTCACCGCCGGAGGATCCGCAGGCCGACGTCGCCCCGAGCGCCGCGATGGTCATGATCGTAAGAAAACGCATACCCGTATGTTCGTGCACCACGGCAGACTAGCCAGGATGGGCCCCTCCTAGGACCTTGAGACAGACCCTAAGACCCTTCGGCTCAGAACGGCAGGCCCGCCTCCAGGTGGGCGACGGCCTCGTCCATGGCCGCGATGGGCTCCATGCCGGGTTCGTTCACCCAGCGGAGCATGACCTCCAGCATGAGGCCGAACGCCGCGCCGGCGAAGGCGCGGACGGCGAGGTCGTCCGGGGAACGGCCGGTGCGCTCGGCCACCAGGTCGATCATGATCGCCATCGTCTGGACGAGATTGCCGAAGCTCGCGCCGCTCAGGGCGGGCACCGAGAGCACCAGCATGGTCCGCTCGCGCTGGGCCGCGAACTCCTCCGGTGCGAGGTCGGCGAGAGAGGAGCGGAGCGCTCCGCGCAGCGCCTGCGCCGGGGTCAGCTCCCGTGGCTGTGCCCGGAACGCCTCGATGAACAGCGGGTCGTAGTCGTCGGAGAGGACAAGGTCCTCTTTGGTCGGGAAGTAGCGGAAGACGGTGCTGGGGGCGACCTCGGCCGCCGCCGCGACCTGCTCGACGGTCGTGGCGTCGTACCCGCGATCGAGGAACATGCGGACGGCCTCGCGCTGGATCGTGGCCTTGGTCCTGGCCTTCTTGCGTTCCCGTAGCCCGGGCCGGCCCTCAGACAGCTGACTCATGTTCTGATTCTGTGCCCTCCGGCGCGGCTTGCCGAATCGGCACGGCGCGGCGGCGGGGCAGGAGGACCAGGGCGAGCAGCGCGCCGAGCGCCGCCAGGCCGCCGCAGACCGCGAGCAGCAGGTCGAGGCCGTGCACGAACGCCGCGCTCACCTCCGCCCTGAAGGCCGCGGACCCCGCGCGCTCACCCGCGAAGACGCTCTCGCGCACGGCATGCGGCGCGTCCGCGGGCAGCCCGGCGCGGTAGCCGGAGCCGAGCACGGCGCCCAGGATCGCCGTCCCGAACGTGCCGCCGACCATGCGTACGGCCTGGTAGACGGCCGAGCCCACGCCACCCGTGTCCTTCGGCAGCGTGCCGAGCGCCGCGTCGGCCGCGGCGGGCATCGCGAAGCCGAGGCCGACGCCGCAGAGCGCGCTCCACAGTGCGGCCGGCCCGTAGCCGTCGCTCACGCTCGTCGTGGACCCGGCGAACATGCCGGCGGCGAGCACCGCGAAGCCGAGCCCGGCCGCGACATTGGCGCCGGAGACGGTCGCGAGCCGGTCGGCGACCAGCACCCCGGCCAGCATCCCGCCGATGAGCGGCAGCAGCCGTACGCCGCTGCCCATGGCGTCGACGTGGAGGATCGCCTGGAAGTACTGCGGGACGGCGAACAGGACGCCGAACATCGCGAAGTTGACCATGGTGCTGAGCAGGGTGCCCCAGGTGAAGCCCGCCGAGCGGAACAGCACGAGGTCGACCATCGGCTCGTACGCGCGGCGCTCCCATGCGACGAAGGCGGCGAGCGTGAGGAGCCCGGCGGCGAGCGGCGCCACCGCGGCCGTGTCGCCCCAGCCGTCCTGGCCGGCCTGGATCACGCCGTACGTGAGGAGGGCCAGCCCGGCGCTGGAGGTCAGCACGCCCGCCGGGTCCAGGCGGCGGGGGCGGTCGCTGCGCGACTCCGGCAGCCAGGCGACGACCGCGACCAGCCCGAGCGCGACGGCCGGCACGTTGATGAGGAAGACCGAGCCCCACCAGAAGTGGCCGAGCAGCCAGCCGCCGAGGAGGGGACCGACCGGGAAGGCCAGCATGGTCGCGGCCATTACGATCGCGATGGCCTTGCGGCGCTCACTCTCGCCGAACAGCACGGAGACGGTGCCGAGCACCATCGGGAGGATGACGGCGCCGCCGAGCCCGAGCACGGCGCGTGCGGCGATGAAGGCTCCCGGCGACGGGGCGTACGCGGCGGCGAGCGAGCCGAGCCCGAAGACGGTCAGCGCCGCGATCAGCATCTTCTTCCGGCCGAAGCGGTCGCCGAGCATGCCGCCGGGGATCATCGCCGCCGCGAAGACGAGCGTGTAGGCCGTGATGAACCACTGCAGCTGCGCCGTCGAGGCGTGCAGGCCGGTGGCCAGGTCGGGCAGCGCCAGGCTGAGGATCGTCGTATCGATGCCGACCGCCAGCACGGCCAGCACCAGGGATCCCACCGCCCACCAGCGACGTGTCCGCATGAGAGTCGTCTCCGTTTTCAGTGCCTGATAGTAAATCGGAGTCTACTCTCGCAATTTGCCGCGTGACTACCGCGGACTGTCGCCGGTCACGGCGAACCACTCCGCGCCGAACGCGTCGACGCCCTGCGCCCTGACGTCGCCGGGCACCATGTCACCGGCGAACAGATAGAGGGGTCTCCCCCGGTAGGTGACCTGCGTCGTGCCGTCCGGCCGGGCGGCCGTGCCGAGGAGCGACATGCGCACGCCGTGGCGCGCGTGCGCCCTTCCGGCGGTGAGCAACGGCGGGAAGGCCTGCACGCAGGACCCGTCGCACGCGGACCTGCCGGGGGCGTCCCCCTCGAACAGGTACAGCGTCCGGCCGGCGCCGTCGACGAGGGTCGTGCCGAGACTCGTCTTCCTCCGGCCGACCTCCGCCGCCGTCGCGGGCCGGCGTACGCGCGCGGTGCCGGTCCGGTCGTTCAGCGGGGGGTCGCCGCCGCCCCTGCAGGCGGTCGCGAGAAGCCCCAGCGCCAGTGCGGCTCCGGCCATCGCGCGCATCACTGCTCCTCGCATGCGGATACCCAGAGCACGTACGGGCGTTCGACGAGGTTCAGCCAGGGCGCTGAGCTGCGGTGTTCACGCAGGCCAACGTCCGGACATTCCCGACTTCGATAGGGTCGTGCACCGCCCCTACATAGGAGATCACGATGCCGAATCGGCCCTCACCGGCCTGGCTCACCGACGCCGTGCTCTACCAGATCTATCCGCAGAGTTACGCGGACTCCAATGGAGACGGCATCGGCGACTTCGGCGGGCTCGCCGAACGCCTGGAGTACCTGTCCTGGCTCGGAGTCGACGCGGTGTGGCTCGGCCCGTGCTTCGTCTCGCCGTTCCGCGACGCGGGCTACGACGTCGCCGACTACATGACCACCGCGCCGCGGTACGGGACCAACGACGACCTCGCCGCGCTGGCCGACACGGCGCGCGGCATGGGAATCCGCGTCATGCTGGACCTGGTCGCCGGGCACACCTCCGACCAGCACCCCTGGTTCCGCGCCGCGATCGACGATCCCGACGACCACCGCTACATCTGGTCGGACCGGCAGGCCGAGGGGTTCGTCGCCTCGCCCGGCACACGCCCCGGCTTCTACCTGCCGAACTTCTTCGAGGTGCAGCCCGCCCTCAACTTCGGGTACGCCCGGCAGTCGCCGGACGAGCCCTGGCGGCAGCCCATCGACGCCGAGGGTCCGCTCGCCAACCGAGAGGCGCTGCGGGAGATCATGGCCCACTGGCTCGACCTCGGCCTTTCCGGGTTCCGGGTCGACATGGCCGCCTCCCTCATCAAGGACGACCCCGGTCACGTCGAGACCGGGAAGCTGTGGACCGCCCTGCGCGGCTGGCTCGACGCCGCCTACCCCGACGCCGCGCTGCTCTCGGAGTGGGGCGACCCCGCGGTCTCCGTGCCGGCGGGCTTCCACGCCGACTTCTTCCTGCAGTTCGGCGGCACCACCAACGGCGAGCCGCTGCGCTCGCTGTGGAGCAACCGCACCGGCACGGTCGACCCCATCTGGCCACCGCTCCCCTGCTACTTCGACGCCGAGGGCGAGGGGTCCATGACGACCTTCCTCGACGCCTGGCGGCGTACCCGTGACACGATCGGCGATGGCGGCGGCGGCCTGATCTCGCTGCCCACCTCCAACCACGACTTCTCCCGCCTGTGCTGCGGCCCGCGTACGGCCGAACAGCTCGCCCCGGCGTTCGCGTTCCAGCTCACCTGGCCGACGCTGCCTGCGATCTACTACGGCGACGAGATCGGCATGCGGTACGTCCCGGACCTGCCGGTCCACGAGGGCAGCGCCCTCAGCCCCACCTGGAACCGCGCCGGGTCGCGTACGCCGATGCAGTGGGACGGCACGGCGAACGCCGGTTTCTCCACCGCCGACCACCTCTATCTGCCGCTCGACCCGGACCCGGACCGCCCGAACGTCGCCGCCCAGCGCGCCGACGAGGGTTCCCTCCTGCACCTGGTCCGCCGCCTGATCGCCCTCCGCCGGGCACACCCCGCGCTCGGCACGCGCGGTGACGTCGAGGTCCTCGCCACGGGCTACCCGTTCGCGTACGTGCGCGGCGGCGCGTTCCTCGTCGTCGTCAACCCGCGGCGCGAACCGGCGACGCTGCCCTGGGACCGGCCGCCCGGCACCGGCGTCGCCGTCCGCGGCGTGACCGTCGAGAACGGTGAGATCCGCGCAGACGGCTTCTCCTACGGCGTCTTCGAGCTCTGACAGCGGAGAGCCCCTGGGCGTCCGGCGTCCGGGGGCTCTCTTCAGGGTCAGGCGAACGCGTCGACTCCGGTGAGCTCCGCCGAGAGCGCCCAGAGGCGCTCGGCCTGCGCGGGGTCGGTGGCGTACGCGCGCACGCCGCCGAGCGACGAGTCGTCGTCCGCGACGTACCCGGCGATGTCGCAGTCCTCGCAGTAGACGCCGCCCATACCCGCCAGCTGCGGTGACGTCGCCGCCCACACCTGCGTCGCGGCACCCTGCTCCGGCGTCTTGAAGCCGGGGTTGGTCACCTTGCCGTCCTCGCTGATCCAGCCGGCCGCGATCATCTCCTCCTTGGCGAGGTGACGCTGCAGCGGCGTCATGATGCCGCCGGGGTGCAGCGAGAACGCACGGACCCCGGAGCCGCGGCCGAGCGCGTCGAGGTGCACGGCGAACAGGACGTTGGCCGTCTTGGCCTGCCCGTACGCCTCCCACTTGTCGTAGCCGTGCTCGAACCGAACGTCGTCCCAGCGAATCGGCGACCGGCGGTGACCGGCCGAGGACACCGAGACGACACGCGCTCCCCCGCGCTCGATCGCCGGCCACAGCCGGTTGACGAGGGCGAAGTGGCCGAGGTGGTTGGTGGCGAACTGCGCCTCCCATCCGGAGCCGACCCGCGTCTCCGGGCAGGCCATGATCCCGGCATTGTCGATCACGATGTCGACGCCACGGCCGGAGGCGAGAAAGCGCTCCGCGAACCCGCGGACGCTCTCGAGGTCGCCCAGGTCGAGCTCGTCGACCTCGACGCCGTCGCCGACCGCCTCACGCGCGGCACCGGGACGCCGGGCCGGCACGACGACGTGGGCTCCGGCGCGTACGAGGGAACGCGTCGTCTCCAGGCCCAGACCTGAATAGCCTCCGGTAACGATGGCGAGTTTGCCGGAGAGGTCGATCCCTTTCAGGACCTCGTCCGCGGTGCTCCGGGCTCCGAAGCCTGATCCGATCGGGTGTTGAGGCGTTGTCATGCCCAGAGGCTATGAATTCGAGCACGCTCTAAGTCAAGCTCGGGTGAACGCGCACGGCGGCGGGCCGGGCTCCCGCCGGAGCCCGGCCCGCGCTGACGCGTGAGCAGGTCAGCCGACGCAGCCCGGGATGGTGTTCAGCGGGCTGCAGTTGTCCGGGATGTTGTTGCGGACGATGGATCTGCGGAGGGCGACGTTCGCGTTGCCCGTGGCGATTCCGCCGCCCACAGAGCCCTTGTTCAGCGAGACCAGGGTGTTCTGGAGAACGACCGTGCCGAGGTTGGAGATGCCGCCTCCGAGGCTTCCGGACGTGTTGCGCTCGAATGTGTCGTGCTCGAGGCGCGACACGCCGCCGGGCTGGGTGTTCAGGCCGCCTCCGTTGACCGGCGCCGAGTTGGCGGTGACGCGGCTCGCCGAGAGGGTGAGCGTGCCCGAGTTGATGATGCCACCGCCGCCCACGCCGGTCGTCGTGTTCGAGCTGAGGATGGAGCGGGTGACGATCGCGTGGGCGCTCGCGAGGTTGGCGATCGCGCCACCGTTGCCCGCGTTGTTGCCGGCGAAGGTCGCGCGGCTCACCAGCAAGGTTCCGGCGTTCTGGATGCCGCCGCCCAGGCCGCCGGTAGTGCCGTTCAGGATGGCGATGCCCTTGATCAGCAGGGTCGCGCCGGCCGCGACCTCCAGGACGCGGAACGCGGTCGCTGCGGACGGGTCGCGTCTGATGGTCGTGGACGGGCCGCCGACGAGGGCGACGATGCCGGTGATGATCGGCAGGCCGTCGGTGGCGGTGGCCGGGGTCGTGATCGAGTAAACGCAGTTCCGTGCCAGCCGCAGGGTGGCCCTGCCGAGCCCGTTGGCGGTGGTGATCGCCGCGGCGAGGGCCGCCGAGTTGCACGGGACTCTGATCACCGGGGGGCCCGCAGCCGCATGTGCCGTCGGCGAGGAGGCCGTCAGTGCCACTCCCGTGAGCACGGCCGCCCCAACGCCGCCTTTGTCCGCGCGAATGAACCCATGAGACTTCCCCAATGCTGAAATGGACGTTCGTCCGGCCGATGGTGCGACGCCGCATCGCGTCAGGGGCACAGCGGAACACGCGCGAAGCGGGCGGGCGCCGACCGACGTCCGCCCGTTTCCAAGTCTTGTTCAGCGTTGATGAGATCTTTCCCCGGCGACGCTCAGGGCGTGGTCACGGGCATCTTCGGGTCGGCGACGGTGAGGCGTTCGGCGGTACGCGCCGCGGTGGCCTTCACTCGTCTTCCCGTCGTGACGATGCCCAGCGCGAACACCGCGGCGCCGAAGGCCGCGATGACCCACCGGCCCGCGTGGCCGGCCGGCGCGAAGCCGGACACGTACGGCCCGTGGATGCCGGCGATCACCACCGATCCGGTGACGGCGACGCTGAGCGACTGGCCGATCTGGCGGCTCGTGGAGGCGGTCGCGGCGGCGACGCCGGCCTGGCCCGCGGCATCCCGGACATCGCCGTGTTGGTGATGGGCGAGTTGACCATCGCGAGACCGAAGCCGAAGACGACGTATGCGAGGAGCAGCGTGCCGACGGGCGTGGAGGAGGTCAGGCCGGTGAGGAGGAGACCGCTCGCGGCGAGCGCGACGCCTGCCGCGATCAGCGCGGGATGCGCGGCCCCCGGTTGCCGACGAGACGTCCGCGCCCGCCAGCCGACCGAGCCGATGAGGGCGCCGCCGATGATCGGGCCGAGGGCCATGCTGACGCCGCTCACTCCGGACCACACGCCGATGGCCCGGGCTCTGGACCGCGGCTCGGTGTAGGTGTTCGTGATGATCGACATCGCGACCGGGTTGAGCATCGACCCGCCGATGGCCTGGAGCGCGCGGAAGAGCACGAGCCAGCCGAGGCTCGGCGCCGTGCCGCACAGGATCGAGCCGAGGACGAACACGACGAGGCCGGTCTGGAACGTACGGCGGCGGCCGATCCGGTCGCTCGTCGAGCCGGACAGCATCAGCAGGCTCGCCAGCACGAGCGTGTACGCGTCGATGGTCCACTGCAGGCCGCTGAGGCGCGTGGAGGTCGTGGCGGATCGACGGCAGCGGCGGCTCCCTACCTCGTGCGAAGGTGAGGGACACTTTCGCGAAGGTAGGATTGCGGGCCGGGCGTTAACGGAATTCTCACCCTAGGGGGATCACCACCGTGACAGCCGTCCATACCGAGTCGGTGCCTGCCTCTGACGTCATGGAGCAGACCGCGAGGCGGCGTACCTTCGCGGTGATCAGCCACCCGGACGCCGGCAAGTCGACGCTGACCGAGGCGCTCGCGCTGCACGCGTCGGCGATCGAGCAGGCCGGCGCCGTGCACGGCAAGGCCGGACGGCGCGGCGTCGCCTCCGACTGGATGGACATGGAGCGCAGCCGAGGTATCTCGATCACCTCGTCGGTGCTGCGTTTCGAGTTCGGCGACGCCCTGCTGAACCTCCTCGACACCCCGGGCCACGCCGACTTCTCCGAGGACACCTACCGGGTGCTGACCGCGGTCGACGCGGCGATCATGCTGCTCGACTCCGCGAAGGGCCTGGAAGCGCAGACGCTCAAGCTGTTCGACGTATGCCGCCACCGCGGCATCCCGGTCATCACGTTCGTCAACAAGTGGGACCGCCCCGGCCGCGAGCCCCTCGAACTCCTCGACGAGGTGGAGCAGCGCATCGGCCTGCACCCGGCCCCGCTGAACTGGCCGGTCGGAATCGCCGGCGACTTCCGCGGACTGATCGGCCGCGAGACCGGCGCGTACACCCGCTACCGGCGACGGCCGGGCGGCGCGACCCGCGCCGATGAGGAGAAGCTCTCCGCCGAGCAGGCCGCCGCCGAGGAGGGCCCGGCCTGGCGCACGGCGCAGGAGGAGCTGGCCCTGATCAAGGAGATCGGCGCCGACCTGGACCTCGAAGGGTTCCGTGCCGGCATCTGCACGCCGGTGCTGTTCGGCGCCGCCCTGCCGAACTTCGGCGTACGCGACCTGCTGGAGACGGTCCGCACGCTCGCGCCCCCGCCCACCCCGCGCACCGACGCCGACGGCAACGTACGCCCGGTCGGCGGCCCCTTCTCCGGCCAGGTCTTCAAGGTCCAGGCCGGGATGGACCGCGCGCACCGCGACCGGCTCGCCTTCATCCGCGTCTGCTCGGGCCGGTTCGAGCGCGGCATGTCGCTGACCCACGCCACGACGGGCCGCTCGATGGCCACCAAGTACGCCCAGACGGTGTTCGGCCGCGACCGCTCGACGCTCGACACCGCCTACCCGGGCGACGTGATCGGGCTGCCGAACGCGGCCGGGCTCACGGTCGGCGACACGGTCTACGTCAAGACCCCCGTCACCTTCCCGCCGATCCCGGCGTTCGCCCCCGAGCAGTTCATGGTGGCGCGCACGAAGGACAACAGCCGCGCCAAGCAGTTCCGGCGCGGCATCGAGCAGCTCGACGGCGAGGGCGCCGTGCAGGTGCTGCGCAGCGACGTGCGCGGCGACCAGGCCCCGGTCCTGGCCGCGGTGGGCCCGCTGCAGTTCGAGGTGGTCGCGCACCGGATGGAGCACGAGTTCAACGCGCCGATCGAGCTGAGCCGCCTGGAGTACACCACCGCCCGGCTCACCGACGCGGAGTCGATGGAGACGCTCGCCGGGCGGCGCGGCATCGAGGTCCTCACCCGCACTCTGGACGGATCTCTGGTCGCGGTGTTCTCCGACAAGTGGCGGCTGCGGGCCCTTGAGCGCGAGCACCCGGAGCTGACCCTCATTCCCCTGCTGGCCGCCGGCATCGGCGACTGATCCTCACATCGCCGTGTGGCGCGGCGGATGGCCGATGATCAGGGCGTCAGGCCGTGCGGCGCGGCCGCCGCGGACGGCGATTCGCATCGATCGCCGTAAAGATGTGGATCAAGGCTGAAGCCGGGTAGGCCCGGAGGTCTATCCGTCGCGGCGGTCGAGGAGAATCCCGCTTTCTCCCGCCGCGGGAGAAGGAGGGCTGCGATGACGGCAGCACGCACAGTCGAACAGGAACCACCCGACGGGCCCGGACCGAAACCCCCGCAACTACGGCGGGAGATCGGCCGGACCGGTCTACTGTTCACCGGCGTGGGTTCGATCATCGGCTCGGGCTGGCTCTTCGGCGCGATGAACGCCGGCATCATCGCGGGCCCGGCCGCGATCCTCTCGTGGGCGATCGCCGGCGTGATGATCATCCTCATCGGCCTGTCGTTCTCCGAGCTCGGCACGATGTTCCCGGTCACCGGCGGTGTCATCCGCTTCCCGATGTACGCCTTCGGCGGCTTCGCCAGCTAATCGATGGGCTGGATCACCTGGGTCGCGGCGGCCGTGGTGCCGGCGATCGAGACGACCGGCGTCCTGCAGTACGCCACGAAGTGGTACCACTTCACCGACAAGCACATGGTCGGCGGCGAGCCGGTCCACACGCTGACCCCGGTGGGCATCGCGGTGGCACTCCTGCTGCTGGCGCTCTTCTGCGTCATCAACGCGGTCGGCGTCCGCTTCATCACCCAGATCAACAACGTGCTGGTCTGGTGGAAGCTCGTCGTCATCGTGGTGGTCATCGTGCTGTTCCTGGTGACCGCCTTCAACGGCGCCAACTTCAGCAGCCACGGTTTCTCCCCCTCGGGCGGCCAGGCGATCTTCACCGCGATCTCGACGTCCGGCATCACCTTCTCCTTCCTGGGATTCCGGCAGGGCATCGAGCTGGCCGGCGAGAGCGACGACCCCAAACGCAACGTGCCGTTCGCCGTGATCGGCTCGGTCATCATCTGCATGGTCATCTACATCCTGTTGCAGGTGGCCTTCATCGGCGCGCTGCGCAAGGGCGACCTCGCGCACGGCTGGAGCGCGCTGTCGTTCACCAACGACTTCGGCCCGCTGGCGGCGATCTCGACCGCGATCGGCCTGGGCTGGCTGGCGACCGTCCTCTACGTCGACGCCGTGATCTCCCCCGGTGACACGGGCATTATCTACTCCGCCGTCACCGCACGGCTCGGCTGCACGTTGGCGCGCAACGGCAACGCGCCCGCCGCGGTCGCCAACTACGTGCTGATGGCGGTCTTCGGCGTCACCGGCCAGCTGAAGTACGCGATGGACTGGAAGGCCGGCGCCACCTGGGTGCTCCCGTGGCTGGGCGGCATGGCCCTGATCAGCTACCTGGACGACCTCGACGGCGGCCAGGGCGTCATCAAGGGCATCCTGCCCGGCTTCCTCGTGAACCTCGTCTGGAGCGCCGTCATCTACGTCGTCGCCGTGAAGGTACGGCTGCCCGGCGAACGGGTGCGGCACATCATCGGCAGCCTGCCCCACGACGAGGCCGACCTGGAGACCGCAGCCGCGGAGTGACCCCCGGGTGCTGAGTGAGCACCGCGACCAGGACCGGGGCCTGGCCGCGGTGCTCGCGCACCGGACGGGGCACGGGTTCAACCCGGTATCGCGGTCCTCTCACACCTTCGCCGTGTAGACGGTGTTGGTCGCCTCGCGCCCCTGCAGCGGGTTGTCGAAGGCGACGACGTGCGCCGCCGAGGCGGCGAAGACCTCCGCGAGCACGGCGCCGAAGTCCTCGTCGGGCGGGTCGTTCGACCACAGCGCGAAGACGCCGCCGGGACGCAGGAGGCCGGCGACACGGCTCAGGCCGTCCGGGCGATAGAACGCCGCGTGGCTCGGATGGAGCACGTGACGCGGCGAATGATCGATGTCGACGAGCACGGCGTCGAACCGCCGTGCGGGCTCGTCCGGGTCGAGGGATCCAGAGCCGGCGACCGCCGCGAAGAAGTCGCCCTTCACGAGCCGGCAGCGTGGGTCGGCGTTCAGCGGCGGGCTCAGCGGCAGCAGCTCGCGCTCGTGCCATCCGATGACCTCGCCGAGGGCCTCGGCCACGACGAGCGAGCGTACGCGCTCGTCCTCCAGCACACGTCCGGCGGTGTAGCCGAGGCCCAGCCCGCCGACGACCACGTCGAGGTCGCCGCCCTTCGCCTCGGCCAGGCCGAGGTCGGCGAGGGCCACCTCGCCCGCGACGAACGCGCTCGACATGAGGAAGTCGTCGTCGAGCTTGACCTCGTACACGTCGGTGCGCAGCACCGGATCCCGCCGGCGGCGGAGGCTGATCTCCCCCATCGGCGTCGGCCGCCAGTCGATCTCCTCGAAACGCGCGCTCATCCGTACCTCGTCTCCCCGGACGGGCCCGCGCCGGTCCGGACGGACTACCGTACGGCTCCGGACGCGGTGGCGTCGGCGATCTACTCCGGCCGGTAGGACGACGTGTCGCCCATCTGTGCGGCGATGTACTTGTCCTCGCTCGGCATGATGATCCACAGCGCGATGTAGATGAGGAACTGCGGGCCGGGAAGCACACAGGAGACGATCGCCAGCAGCCGTACGGTCCATGCCCCGAGCCCGAAGCGGCGGCCGAGGCCGGCGCACACGCCCCCGATGATGCGGCCCTGGCGCGGACGGTAGAAACCGTTCATGTCACGCCCTCCTTGGCATCTGCTACCTCCCACGTTATGTACCCCCGCCGCGCGGCACATCGCCCGCAGGGACTGTTCAGGCCTCCTACCAGGGGCCGACGGCCGGAAAATGAGGTGTACGTCCGCCGCCGCGACCGTACGGTGGCCGGGTGCGGGACGAGTCGCTGCCGGAGGCGGGCACCGAGGAACAGTTCGCGGCGGTGCGCCGGAACGAGGCGCTCCTCCGTCCGGGCGTACGGGCGCTGTGCCGCCGTCTCGGGCACGGCGGGGCCGGAGTCACGCGCTTCTCCGGCGGCACGCTGCCCGTCTACGCCGTCGGGGACCGGCTCGTCCTGAAGCTCTACCCGCCGGCGCGCCGCGAGCACCGGGCCACCGAGGAACGCGTGCTACGTGCCCTGGACGGGCGGCTGCCGGTGCCGACGCCCCGCGTCGAGGCGGCCGGTGAGCACGACGGGTGGGGCTTCGTCCTCATGACCAGGCTGCGCGGCGAACCGCTCACCGAGGTCTGGCCGCGTACGACCGGGCGAGATCGTGACGGCCTCGCCGACCGGCTCGGCGCCTCGCTCGCCGCCCTGCACCAGGTCACCGTGCGGGAGCTCGGGCCGCCCGACTGGGAGGCCTTCCTCGCCGGGCAGCGCGAGGGATGCGCGGAGCGGCAGCGCCGTCTCGGCCTGGACGAGCGGTGGGCCGCGCAGATCCCGGAGTTCCTGGACTCGGTGCCGCTTCGGCCGCCGCGGACGGTGCTCCTGCACACCGAGGTCATGCGCGAGCACCTCCTGGCCACACGTGGCCCGCGCGGATGGACGCTGTCCGGCCTGTACGACTTCGAACCCGCGATGACGGGTGCGCCGGAGTACGAGTTCGTCTCGGTCGGGCTGTTCGTCTCCCGTGGCGACGCCCGCTTCCTGCGCCGGATGCTCACCGCGTACGGGTATCCCGGCGACCGGCTCGGCCCCGCACTGTCGCGCCGTCTGCTCGCGTACGCGCTGCTGCACCGCTACTCCGATCTTGCCTGGTACCTGACGGAGCTGCCCACGCCGGAGGAACCCACGCTCGACGCACTGGCCGCGCGCTGGTGGTGTGTCAGCTGACACACAGGACTCACGCGGCGAAACGGACCATGGTATCCGACTTCGACCCCGGGAGAGCCGGTGCAGGACGCGACCACAGACGACGACGATAAGGCGGGCGAGGCTCCCGCCGAGGTGGATCTGAGCCACTGGCTCGACATTGCCGAGGCCGCCGCGACCGCGCGTTTCACGGTGATGGCGCGGAGACTGCCCGCGCTGATCCGCGAAGCGCTGCGGCTGGCGTGGCGGACCGGGCGCGCGGAAACGGTGGCGACCGTGGCCCTGAACCTGCTGTCAGGGGTGTTCACCGCGTTCGGGCTGCTCGCCACGACAGGCGTGCTGGAGGCCCTGCTGGCGGCGGGGACGACGCCGGGCCGGGTGCGCGCGGCGCTGCCGGCGCTGCTCCTGGTGGCCGGCGCGGGGATGGCGCGGCCTGGCTGCCGCTCGCCGTCGCCGGCACGGCCGTCCTGGCGATCCGCACGAGCCGCAGCGCCCTGTCGGAGCTGATCCACGGCGTGAACAGCTGCTACGAGCAGGGGCTGTACCTCTCGGACTACACCGGCTTCCTGGAGGCCGCGCGCGGCCACCTTCCCTGTACACGCCGGGCGCGGGCCGGATCGCCTGGGACGACGTCGACCTCGGGACCATCGACGCCCAGGACGTACGCGCGCGGATCGCCGTGATCGCCCAGGACCACGCGCACTGGCCGATGACCGCACGCGCCAACATCGTGCTCGCCGACGAGGCCGACCCGCACCGCCTCGACCACGCGGCCGTCTCCGCCGGAACCGACGAGGTCGTCGAGGAACTGCCGAACGGCTGGGAGACCATGCTGGACCGCCGGTTCAAGAACTCCCACGAGCTGTCCGGTGGCCAGTGGCAGCGCATCGCCGTGTCGCGCGGCATCTATCGCGACGCGCCGCTGATCATCTTCGACGAGCCGTCGTCGAACCTGGACGCCCGCGCCGAGCACACGCTCTTCGAATCCGTCCGCACGCACATGCGGGGGCGTACGGTCGTGCTGATCACGCACCGGCTGGCCAACATCCGCCACGCCGACGTCATCCACGTCCTCGACCGCGGCCGGATCACCGCCAGCGGCACCCACGATGAGCTGATGGCCTGCGAGGGCACGTACCGGGACCTGTACACGCTGCAGGCGTCCGCGTACGAGGAACCGGCGTGACTCAGAACTCGGCCGGGCGGTGGTTGAGCACCTGGGCGCGCGGCGTGACGAACTCGGCGTACGCCCGGTGGGCGTCCGGCCGGAAGACCGCCACCCGGCTGCCGGTCTGGAAGGCCAGGCGTATCCCGAAGTGCCGCTGGAGCGCCGCGCGCAGGTCGTCGCTCGCCAGGACGATCAGCAGCTCGCCGCACGCCGCCTCGTCCGGCGGCGGCACCCGGTTGTCGGCGAGCTCGGCACCGGTGGCCCACAGCTCGGCGACGAGCCGGGTGATCACCGCCCAGGCGTACGGCCGGCAGGTGCGGACGCACTCGGCGAGCACGGCGTCGTCGTCCCGCCCCAGCTGCTCCGGCGGAACACTCAAGAACACACCGACTCACCCTCCATCACTCTTATTAGGACTGGTTTTCATTATCCCTGAAGAGCGCGACAGGGGCAAACCCGTCCGGACAGGCTCGTACGGGAGGGGCTAGGTTGCTGCGGGGAGGCTCCGATGACCGATCGCGAGACGGTGACCGCGTGGATGCGCGCGGGAACCACGATGTTCACCCGGCAGGTCTCGGCGCTCTCGGAGTCCGGCGCACGCGCGCCCTCTCGCCTGGACGGCTGGACCCGCGCGCACGTCGTGGCGCACGTCGCACGCAACGCCGAGGCCCTCGCCCGCCTCGCCGCCTGGGCGCATACGGGGATCGAGACGCCGATGTACTCCGGCCCGGCGCAACGCGCGGACGACATCGAGACGACGGCGGCGTACGGTCTCGACCGCCTCGTCGCCCGACCTGGCGGCGGCCGGCACCCTGCTGGAGGAAGGCCTCGCGGCCCTCTCCGAACCCCAGTGGAGCAACGAGGTCCGCACCGCGCAGGGTGACCCGGTGCTGGCGACCCGGATCCCGTGGATGCGGGTACGCGAGGTGTGGCTGCACGCGGTCGATCTGGGAACCGGCCTCGACCTGTCCGACGTCCCGCCCGACCTGGTCGACGCCCTGCTCGACGACGTGACCGCCTCCTTCGGCGGACGCGACGGCGTCCCGGCCGTGACCCTGGCCCCGCCCGATCGCGACACGACCTGGACGGTTCGCGACGGCGGCGAGACGACCGTGACCGGAGCCGCCGCGGACCTCCTGGCCTGGCTGACCGGCCGCCCTGGTCCGGGCGAGGTCGCCCCCGAGCTCCCGGCGTGGCTCTGATCCCTACAGGCGCAGGCCAAGGAGGACGGGACGAGGAGCATGTCGGCGGCCAGGATGCCGACGAAGGGCGGGAGGTTACTTGGACTGCCAGTACGAGCGGGGCACGGCGATGTCGTCGAGCCGTCCCTGCGCGTCGACCGTGTTGACGAACGCGCCGAGGTGGCGGCGCATCGCGGCCTCGGCCTCGTCGGCCTTGCCGTCGTGGATGAGCTTGGCGATCCGCACGTGGACCTGCGTGGTGCCGCGGATGTCGCCAGAGCCGGGCAGCTCGGCCTGGACGTGACCCTCCAGGGCGCTCTGCATCGCCGCCAGGACGGCACGCGCCACGCGGTTGTTCGTGCAGACCCCGATCGCCTCGTGGAACTCCACCGAAGCGCCGACCCCGCTGTGGCCGGAGTCTTCGTTCTTGGCCAGCGCGAGCAGCCAGGCGCGCTGCTCGTCCGTCGCGGCCTTCGCCGCGAGGGCGGCCAGCGGCGGCTCGATCATCTGGCGGAACATCAGGAACTCGCGGTGCGGGACCGCCTGCGAGGTGAACAGGATCGCCATCGACCGGCTGATCTGGTTGATGTCGGGACGGCCGACCCTGATGCCCCCGCCCGGGCCGCGCTTGGTGACGATCAGCCCGTCGGCCTCCAGCAGCCGCAGCGCCTCGCGCACCGTCGAGCGGCTGAAGCCGTACGACTCGATGAGCTCGGCCTCCGACGGCAGCTCCGCGCCCACCGGCATCGCGTCGCCGAGGATCTGGCCGCGCAGCTGCGCGGCGACGATGTCCGACGCCTTCGGGACGCGCGAGCGAGGAGTGGTGAAATCGCTCATGGCGGTGGCTATCTCGGAAGGGCGGGACATAAGCGTGATCATAGCCAGGAACACCCCCGAGCTTGACAAGAGTCAAGGCGCCACGAAAGCCGCCGACGGCGAGTGAATCATGCCTCCGCCGCTCAGCGCCGCACCTGTCGGCCCACAGGCCCAGAGTGACGCCCTAACGGCAGATTCTGGACATTTATGTACATTTAGGGGCCACGCCTGGTTTCCTCTTCTCCGGAACATCCGTCCGTACCGGAGGTCACATGAGGTCGCCCCGCCGCCCGCTCGCCGGGTTCCTGGTCTCGACGGCGCTGGCCGCCGCGCTGGCGGCGTGCGGCCCGCACACCGCCGGCCGGAACGCCCCGGAGACCGCCTCCTCCTCTCCCTCCAGGCCGCCGGCGGACTCGGCGCGCCGGGTGACACGGAACGACGCGAGCTCCCGCGTCGTCGCGGCCGGCGGCACGAGCGTCGGCGGCTGCCCGTTCTTCCCCGCGGACAACGTGTGGAACGCCGACGTCTCGCACCTGCCGGTCAGCTCACGGTCCGCCGCGTACATCGGCTCCATCGGCGCGTCCGGGTCGCTGCACCCCGACTTCGGGGCGGGCAGCTGGGACGGGTCCACGATCGGGATGCCCGTCAACTACGTGAAGGGCGGCCGTGCGGTCCACGTGAGCTTCGACTACGCGGACGAGAGCGACCGGGTCGGCTACCCGATCCCGGCCGGCGTCCAGGTCGAGGGCGGCGCGAACGCCGGCGGCGACCGGCACGTGATCGTCATCGACACCAAGGCGTGCAAGCTGTACGAACTGTTCGACGCGCACCGGCAGGGCTCGTCCTGGCACGCCGGCTCCGGAGCCGTGTACGACCTGCGCTCGAACCACCTGCGGCCCGCCGGCTGGACGTCCGCCGACGCCGCCGGCCTGCCGATCGCCGCCGGCCTCGTACGGCACGACGAGGTACGCGCCGGCCGGATCACCCACGCGATCCGCATGACGGTCCCGCGCAGTGCGGCACGCTACCTGTGGCCGGCCCGGCACTCCGCCTCCTCGGACTCGAGCACGTCCCTGCCGCCGATGGGCCTGCGGCTGCGCCTGAAGGCCAGTGTGAAGGTCTCCGGCTTCCCGCGCGACGACCAGGTGATCCTGCGGGCCCTGAAGAAGTACGGCGCGATCGTCGCCGACAATGGTTCCGCCTGGTACATCGGCGGCACCCACGACGCGAACTGGAACAACGACGCCCTGAACGCCCTGGGCCGCATCAAGGGCTCCGACTTCGAGGCCGTGGACACCACGTCCCTGATGGCGAACCGCGACTCCGGACGCGTACGCGGCTGACCGGTGACCGGACGGCCCTGCGAGGATGGGCGACTGTGATCGACATCGGCCCGCTCCGCCCTGACGACCGCGCCGCCTGGGAAGTACTGGCGCGCGGGTACAAGACCTTCTACCGGACCCCGGTACCCGACGAGGGGTATGAGGCGACCTGGCGGCGGCTCCTCGACGGGTCCGTGGTGCACGGCGTCGGCGCGCGGCTGGACGGCCGGCTGGCCGGTATCGCGCACTACCTCTTCCATCCCATGGTCTGGTCCGCGGACGCCTGCTACCTCCAGGACCTGTTCGTCGACGAGGCCGTACGCGGCCGGGGCGTGGCGCGCGCGCTGATCGAGCACGTGGCCGAGACGGCCCGCGACCGTGGCACCGCTCGCCTGTACTGGACCACCAAGGAGGACAACGCCACCGCCCGCCTCCTCTATGACAAGGTCGCACGCTTCAACGGTTTCATCCGGTACGACCGCCCGCTGGACTAGATGATCTGTTCCAAGAGGTCGTGCCGGTGCCGGGCGGATAGCCTACGCGGATGTCTTCGATGAACCTGCGTCGCTCTGCGCGTGCGGTCGTCCTCGATGAGGATGACCGCATCTTGCTGTGTCGCTTCGTTTTCCCGGAACCGGTTGGCACGGTCGTATGGGCGGCTCCCGGCGGAGGTGTCGAACGGGGCGAGACGCCGGAGATCGCCGACTACCGCGGTTCTGAGCTGTTTTCGCCCCGCGACCTGGCCACACCGCTGGCGGCGCTGATCGCCGACGGGGTCCCGGCCAGACCGGTGCCGCTCGGCCTGTGACCCTCGCACCCGACTACTAAGAAGGGCGAGACCGAACGGCCCGGATCACAACTGTTCAAGCCGCTGAGGCGTTCAGCCGTCGTACGTCGCGAGGACGGCGTCGGAGCTGCGCTCCAGGTGATCGCTCATCCGGTCGCGCGCGGCGGCGGCGTCACCCTTCTTCAGGGCCTCCAGGATGCCGGTGTGCTGGTCGGCGCAGGCCGCGGGCGGGCCCGGCTCGTAGAGGCGCTTGCACAGCTCTCGCTGGAGCAGGCCCCAGTAGCTGGTCACCACGCCGGTCAGGTCGCTGCCCGAGGCGTCGTAGATCGCCCAGTGGAAGCGGGAGTCCAGCGACACCAGGGCCGAGATGTCGGGCTCCGTCCCGGCGCCCCCGAGCCGCTCGCGGAAGTCGTCGTGCACCCGCTGGAGTTTCGCGAGTGTCTCACCGGTCATGGCGCGGGCGGCGCGTTCGGTGAGGAAGCCCTCGACCGACCGGCGTACGCGGTAGACCACCTCGGTCTCGTCGCGCGTCGTGCGGGCGGCGACGAAGACTCCGGCGCCTTTGCGCCGTACGAGGAGGCCCTGATTCTCCAGCAGGCGCATGGCCTCTCGTACGGGTGTGCGGCTGACCGAGTATCGGGACGCGAATTGCTCTTCGGTCACCCGGATGTTCGGTTCGAGTAGCCCGATGACAATGTCCGTCTCGACGAGACGGCGAATGTGCTCGGGAAGCGACGGCGGAAGGGCTATTTCCGGGCGCGACATCGGAGTGACCTCCCCTATCAGGCCGACGCGGCGATGATCGGCCGTATCGGTGTGCACTGTACACAGTGCACGTTCGATGTGTACAGTGCACAATCGTCTCCCGCCCCTCACGCATGCCCGGCGGGCAAAGGCCGGACGCATGATCATCCGGCCGAATGACCATTGCGCCCCGCATCCGATCCGGGCGTCCGGCAGGCACGACTCCCGCACGCGACCGGCTCCTCCGCACGACTATTGACGTGTCCGATTTACTCATGTCAGGATGCGTTTGCCGTTTGAGCATGTATCGCCGGGAGCACGCACAATGCGTTATTTTCGGGTATTAGTTGCGGGCGCCGGGATTTCCGCATATGGCAGCTACCTCAATATGGTGGCGCTCAATGTATTCGTTTTTCACATCACCGGAAGTGCGCTGACGAGCGGCCTCTTCATGGCCGTCCGGCTCATGACCAGCGTGGTCTCCGGAATTGTCAGCGGGCGTCTCGTGTCCCATCTGGACCGCAAACGCCTGATGGTCCTGTCGGACCTCACCCAGGCGGTCGCGCTCGTCACACTGATCGCGGTGCCCGGTGACGCGCGGGTAGGCCTTCTCTTCGTGCTGGCCGTCGTCGCCGGAGCGTGCTCGACGCTCTCGGGGGTGGCGATGCGCAGCAGCATCCCTGAGATCGTCGGCGCCGAGCAACGGGGCCGGGCGAACGGCCTCCTCGCGACCAGCAAGTCGCTGGCCATGGTGGCGGGTTTCGCCTCGGCCGGCATCGTCGTCTCCCAGCTCGGCTACGTGGCCGCCTTCGCGATGGACGCCACCAGCTTCGTGATCTCGGCGTCGATCCTGTTCCTGCTGCCGATCACCACGCGCGCGGCCGAGCCCGTAGAGGACCCGCCCGCCGGCGACCGCCCCTCACGGTGGGCGGCACTGGGGCTGCTGCGGGCCATGCCGATCCTCGCCGTGATGGTCGCCGTCCGCACCGCCGACGGCCTCGGATCCTCCTCGCACAACGTGGGCCTGCCCGTCTACTCGAGCCTGCTGGACCCGGCCCACCCGGCGGCGTTCATCGGGCGGTTCTGGGCGACCTGGGCGATCGGCGCCATCATCGCCCAGCGGGCCATCGGCCGGTACTCCAAGAAGTCGGGCCGAATGCCCGGTGAGTGGGCGTTCGCGCTCGGCTCCTGCGCGATGTCGGCGTCGTTCATCCTCGTCTTCAGCGGGCTGCCGTCGATCCTGGCCGTCGCCGCCGCGCTGGCCGCCGGTATGGCCGATGGGCTGACCGAGATCGCCTACGTCACCCGGCTGCAAGAGCTGCCCGACCACCGGCGCGGCCCCATGTTCGGCCTGACGGCCTCGGCCGAGAGCACCGGGTTCGGCCTCGGCATGGTCGTCAGCGCCGCGCTGCTGGAGCGGTACTCACCCTTCCACGTCGTCGCCGGTTTCCACGGCTTCGCGATCGCGCTGTGCGGCGCGCTCATCGTCCTGCTGGCCGTACGCGGCAGGGCGTGGCGTGCGGCGCCCGAGCCGGCCCCTGCGATGTCCGTCGAAGGAGAGCGGGTATGACGGGCGTCGCCGTCGTCGGTGTCTCCTTCCGTTTCCCCGGCGCCGACGACCTGGAGACCTACTGGCGGAACACGCGCGACGGGATCTGCCACATCCGGCGATTCACCGACGCGGAGCTGGCCGCCGCCGGCGTGCCCGAGGAGCGCCGGGCTCGGCCCGACTTCGTCGGCGCGAGCGGATTCCTGCCCGGCATCGCGGGGTTCGACGCCGACTTCTTCCGTATGAGCGCCCGCGAGGCGACGGTCACCGACCCGCAGAACCGGCTCTTCCTGGAGTGCGCCTACCACGCGCTGGAGGACGCGGGCCGTACGCGCGAGGACGCGGCCACGCGGATCGGCGTCTACGCGGCCACCGGATACCACCTGTACTCCCTGCAGAACTACCTGCTGAACAACGTCCTGCCGGACGCCTCCGCCGACGACTGGCTGTCGCGGCTGGAGATGACGGTCGGCAACTACGCCGACTTCACCGCGACGCGCACGGCGTTCCGCCTCGGCCTGACCGGACCCGCCGTAAACGTGCAGTCCGCGTGTTCGAGCTCCCTGGTCGCGGTGCAGCTCGCGGCGCAGGCGGTGCTGTCGGGCGACTGCGACCTCGCGCTCGCCGGAGCGACCGCCGTGCACGTGCCGCAGGTCCTCGGCTACCACTACGTGAAGGGCTCGATCCTGTCCAAGACCGGACGGCTGCGGCCGTTCGACGCCGCCGCCGACGGCACCGTCGGCGGCACGGGCGTGGCCGCCGTCGTGCTCAAGCGGCTGGACCGGGCACTCGAGGACGGCGACACGATCCACGGCGTCATCCGCGGATGGGGCGTCACGAACGACGGGTCCGGCAAACCCACGTACGCGGGGCCGAGCGCCGAAGGGCAGCGCGCCGCGATCCGCCGCGCCCTGACGACGGCCGGTGTCACCGCGGACCAGATCGGCTATGTCGAGATGCACGGCACCGGCACGCTGAAGGGCGACCCGATCGAGTTCGAGGGCGCCACGGCCGCGTTCCGCGAGGACACCCGCCGTACGGGCTACTGCGCGATCGGCGCGGGAAAGGCGAACATCGGTCACCTCGACGTGTGCGGCGGTCTCGCCGGCCTCATCCGCACCCTGCTGGTGCTGGAGCACGGCGTGATCCCGCCCGTCGCCGGCTTCGGCGAGGCCAACCCCGCGCTCGACCTGGCGACCGGCCCGTTCTACATCCCGACGGCCGCGCACCCCTGGCCGAGGGGTGACGCGCCGCGCCTCGCGGGCCTGACGTCGCTGGGGCTCGGCGGCACCAACGTGCACATGATCCTCGAAGAGGCACCCGCACGGCGTACCTACGGCGCGGCGCCTCCCGGCGTCGTGCTCGTGTCCGGCCGTGACGCCGAATCGCTCGCCGGCAACGTCCGCGCCCTCCACGCCCACCTGCGCGACCACCCGGACACCGGGCAGGCGGACCTGGTCACGACGACCGTCCTGGGCCGCTCCCACCTGCGCCACCGGCTGGCGGTACGCGCCGCGACGCCCGCCGACGTCGCCGGCGCGCTCGGCGACTGGCTGGCCTCGGGCGGGGACCGCTCGGTCACGAGCGGGGTCCTCCCGCCGGGGCAGAAGAAGGACGCGGCGCGGCCCGCGTTCCTCTTCACCGGGCAGGGCAGCGCGTACCCGGGCATGGCGTCGGTTCTGAGCGAGCGGTTCGGGATCGTACGCGAGGTGCTGAAGGAGGCGGCGGACCGGTGCGGCGGGTCGCTGGACGAGGCCGGCCAGCCGGCGTTGTTCGCCCTGCAGTGCGCGATCACCGCGCTGTGGCGTGAGGCCGGCGTACGTCCTGGCGTGGTCGCCGGGCACAGCGTCGGCGAGTACGCGGCCCTGTGCGCGGCGGGCGCCCTCTCGATGGAGGACGGCATCCGGCTCACCGCCGAGCGAGAACGCCTGATGCGGTCGCACTGCCCGCCCGGCGCGATGGCCGCCGTCCAGGTGGAGCGTGCGGCCGCGGAGCGCCTCGCCGCCTCGGTCGAGGGCATCGAGATCGCCGTGGTCAACGGGCGCGACCGGCACGTCCTGGCCGGGCCGCCCGCGGCCGTCGACCGTGTCTGCGCGCTCGTGGACGGCCGGGCCGAACGGCTGCCGGTGGAGCGGGCGTTCCACAGCGCGGCGATGGAGCCGATGCTGGAGGAGTTCCGTTCCGTGCTCGCGCACGTGCGATTCCGGCCGACGACGGTGCCCTTCGTCAGCGGGCTCGACGGCGAGACCCGGCCGGCCGGATGGACGCCCGGCACGGACTACCTCCTGCGGCACATCCGCGAGCCCGTGCGCTTCGACGCGGTGCTGCGCGCCGTCGCCGGCTCGCCGGTGCTCCTGGAGGCCGGCCCGCACACCACGCTCAGCGCCCTCGCACGCCGGGAGCTGCCGGGCGTACGCGCCGTGGCCACCCTTCGGCGCGGCGCCGGCCTCGACCCGCTGTGGGCGGCCGCCGCCGAGTTGCACTGCGCGGGAGCCGAGCCCGACTGGTCGTACCTGCTGGACGGGTGCGACGGCGGGCGGATCAGGCTTCCCGGCTACCGCTTCCAGCACAAGACGTATTGGACCGGACCCGAGCCCGTCATCGACGAGAACACCCCCGAGTTGGAGCAGAACATGGCATCAGCCGACGGCGTCCTGCGGCGCGTCATCGAGTTGACCGCACGTCATCTCGGTTTCGCGCCGGACCAGATCACCGCGGAGACCTCCTTCTTCGACCTCGGCGCCGACTCACTGCAGACGATCAACGTGCTGCGCGAGCTGGAGCAGGAGTATCAGGTCAAGGTGGCGATGCGGGAGCTGTTCGAGGAGGCGAGCACACCCGGCCTGCTCGCCGCGCTGATCGCCCAGCGGGGCTCTCTCGCCGACCCGCACCTGGTTCCGGTCCAGCCCGCGCCCGTCCAGCCCCAGCCCCAGCCCGTTCAGCCCGCGCCCGTCGAGCACGTACGCGCCGAGCCGGTCGTGGCCGAGCGGCCGTCCACTCCCCCACCGGTCTCCGAACCCGTCACGCGGCAGGAGGTGGAGGAGCTGGCGCGGCAGGTGCGGCAGCTCTCCCAGATCCAGCTGCGGATGATGTCGCAGCTCGCGCAGCTGCTCGGTGAGCTGATGGAGGAGCGGCCGAAGATCGTCGCGAACGGGCACGGCAAGTGAGCGGGCTGGACGCGCTGTCCTCGGCCGTCGACCGGGACCTGGCCGCCATGACCGAGCTGTCGGAGCGCATCGCGCGGCGGCTGGAGACCACGGAAGCCGCGGCTCCGGAGGTGCACGGCCCGCGCGTCACGCTCCCCCGCTCCTCGGGGATGGTCGCCGAGTCCGGCGCCGCGTCCCAGCGCGCGCACCTGGACGACCTCGTACGCCGCTACACCGCCAAGACCCGTACCTCGAAAGAGCTGACGCAGCGCCACCGGCGGGTCCTGGCCGACAGCCGGGCGGTCGTGGGCTTCCGCAGCAGCACCAAGGAGATGCTGTACCCGATCGCCGGGCGGCGCGCCCGCGGCTCGTGGCTGGAGGACGTCGACGGCAACCGCTACGTCGACATCACGATGGGGTTCGGGGTGCTGCTGTTCGGCCACGAGCCGGAGTTCGTGACCTCCGCCGTGCGTGAACACCTGTCGCGCGGTGTGCAGCTCGGCCCGCGGGCGGTGGAGACCGGCGAGGCGGCGGAGCTGCTGGCCGAGCTGACCGGCATGGAACGGGTGGCCTTCGCGAACTCCGGCACGGAGGCGAACTCCGCGGCGATCCGGCTGGCGCGCGCGGCGACCGGCCGGAACACCATCGTCACGTTCCACGGGTCCTACCACGGCCACGCCGACAACGTCCTCGGCCGCTCGTCCGGCTCCGGCGAGGAGCGCCTCACCGTGCCCGTGTCGACGGGCGTCCCGCCGAGCGCCGTCGCCGACCTCATGGTGCTCGACTACGGCGACCCTGCGAGCCTGGACGCGATCGAACGGCACGCCTCCCGGATCGCTGCGGTCCTCGTCGAGCCCGTGCAGAGCCGCAACCCATCGCTTCGGCCCGTGGAGTTCGTGCGGCGGCTGCGCGAGGTCACCGAGCGGCACGGCATCGTCTTAATGTTCGACGAGATGCTGACCGGCTTCCGGCCCGCGCTGCGCGGCGCGCAGGAGCTCTACGGTGTGAAGCCCGACCTGGCGACGTACGGCAAGCTGCTCGGCGGAGGGTTCCCGATCGGCGCGATCGCCGGCCGCGCCGACATCATGGACGGCGTCGACGGCGGGTTCTGGCAGTACGGCGACGACGGCTATCCGCCGGCCGACACGACCTTCTTCGGCGGCACCTACATCCAGCACCCCGTGTCGATGGTCGCGGCCAAGGCGGTCCTGACCCACCTGAAGGAACAGGGCCCGGGCCTGCAGCAGCGCCTGAACGCGCGGACCGACGAGCTGTGCGGCTCCCTCAACGGCTTCTTCGAGGCCGAGGAGTTCCCCCTCCGGATCCGTCACTTCGGGTCGATGTTCCGGTTCGAGCACCGCGCCGACATGGAGCTGCTCTACCACCACCTGATGCTGCGCGGCGTGCACGTGTGGGAGTGGCGCAACTTCTTCCTGTCCACCGAGCACTCCGACGGCGACCTCGAGTTCGTCGCCGACGCGGTGCGGGGTTCGATGCGCGACCTGCGCGCCGCGGGCTTCTTCGGCGGCGTACATGCCGCACCGGCCCCCGCGCCCGTACCCGAACCCGTGCCCGTCCCCGAACCCGTGCCGGTCGTCGCGGAGGAGCCCATCCCGGCGATGGCGTGGAACACGGCCGCTACCCGCGAACGGCCGCCGGCCCCGCGTCCCGCGCCCGACTTCAGCGTCTACTTCTTCGGCGACTACCCGCAGGACGAGGAGCGGGAGGCCGGCCGGTACGACGTGCTCATGGAGACCGCGCGCTTCGCCGACGAGCACGGCTTCCACGCGCTCTGGATGCCCGAACGCCACTTCCACTCGTTCGGCGGCCTGTTCCCCAACCCGGCGATCCTCGCGTCGGCGCTCGCCCGCGAGACGAGCCGGATCCGCCTCAACGCCGGATCCGTCGTCCTGCCGCTCCACGACCCGATACGGGTGGCCGAGGAGTGGTCGATGGTCGACAACCTGTCGGGCGGACGCGTCGGGATCGGGTGCGCGAGCGGCTGGAACGCGGGCGACTTCGCCTTCTTCCCCGAGCGCTTCGGCCGGCACAAGGAGCTGATGTACGAGCAGCTCGAACAGGTGCGGTCGCTGTGGCGCGGTGAGGGCCTGCGGCGGCTCACCGGCGACGGCGAGCGCGAGATCCGGCTGTTCCCCAGGCCGGTGCAGGAACTGCCGCCGATGTACACGGCGGTCGTCGGCAACCCCGCGTCGTACGAGCTCGCCGCCCGGCACGACCTGGGCATCGTCACGAACCTGATGGCGCAGAGCGTCGAGCAGCTGACCGCGAACATCGCGCTGTACCGCCGCACGCGCGCCGCCTGCGGCCTCGACCCGGACGCGGGCCGGGTGGCGGTCATGCTGCACACCTTCGTCGGCCCCGACGACGCGACGGCGAAGGCCGAGGCGTACGAGCCGCTGTCCCGTTACATGCGGTCGTCCCTGTCGATCTTCGGATCGTTCACGAACAGCCTCGGCTACAACGTCGACATGGGCGCGCTCAGCGAGGACGACCTCGACGTCCTCTTCCGCCGCGCCTACCGGCGGTACTGCGACGACCGCGCGCTGATCGGCTCGGTCGAGACCGCGTCGTCCGTCGTCGACGCCGTACGCGCCGCGGGCGCCGACGAGGTGGTCGCGCTCGTCGACTTCGGCGTCGAGCCGCGCGCGCTGCGCGGCGGGCTCACCCACCTCGACGCGGTGCGCCGGCGCTATCACGGCGAGTCCGGTGAGTCCGGTGAGTCGGGCACTCCGGTGCCGCTATCGGACGGCCAGCGGCGCATCTGGGTGTTCGAGCGGACGTTCCCCGGGCAGCGCGCGCACAACGAGATCCAGGCGGTGCGGCTGGACGGCCCGGTCAACGTGCCCGCCCTGCGCACGGCCGCGGAACGCCTGGTCGCGCGGCACGAGCAGCTGCGCACGGTGTTCCGCGAGGTCGGCGGCGAGCCGCGGCAGGTCACGCTCCCGCCCGGCACGGTGGACTTCTCGGTGCTCGACCGCGCGGATGAGGCGTCGGCGGTACGCGAGGTCGTCGCGGAGGAGAGCGCGCGCCGGTTCGACCTGGAGAACGGGCCGCTGTTCGCCATCCGGCTCATCCGGCTCACAGGCCTCGGCGCGGATCGGCACGTCCTCGTCCTGTCGATGCACCACATCGTGATGGACGCCGTCTCCGCCGCCGTCATCGCGCGCGACCTTTCGGCGTTCTACCGGGCCGAGGAGGAGGGCGTCGCGCCCGGCCTGCCGCCGCTGACGCGCACGTACGCCGAGTACGCCGCCGAGCGGCCCGACGACGACCCGGACAAGGCGTCGGAGGACCTCGTGTACTGGCGGCGTACCCTCGGCGGCGACCCGCCCGTCCTCGAACCGCCCTGCGACCGGCCGCGTCCGGACGTGATGACGTTCGAGGGGCGCGGCATCTTCCACACGCTCGACGCCTCGCTGTCGGACCGGCTGCGGTCGCTGAGCCGCGAACACCGCTCCACGCTGTTCATGACGCTGCTCGCCGCGTACGGGGCGATGCTGCACGACGTCACCGGCCAGGACGACATCGTCATCGGCACCCCGATGTCCACCCGGCCGCGGGGTGCGGAGGACGTCGTCGGCTTCTTCCTCAACCCCATCGCGCTGCGGCTCGACCTGTCCGGCGACCCCGGCTTCGCCGCGCTGCTCGGCCGGGTGCGGGGCACCGCCCTGGACGCCTACGACCACTCCGGCGCCCCCTTCGAGACGGTCGTACGTGCCGTGTCGCGCCGCCGTACACCCGACCGGACGCCGATCTTCCAGGCGTACGCGGAGTTCGCGGCCGAGGAGCCGATCGCGTTCGACCTGCCCGGAATGCGGGCGACCGTCCTGGACGAGGGACCGGACCGCGCGGTGACGGACCTGACCATGGCCTTCGTCGACCGGCCCGAGGGCATCCGCTGCCACCTGTCCTACAACAGCGGCCTGTTCGACGAGAGCACCGCGTCGGGTTTCCTCGACCGCTTCCGGCGGATCCTCGACGGCGCCGCGCGTACGCCGGAGGCGCCCCTGTCACGGCTCGTCGGGGACGCCGGCGAGGAGTGGCGCGACGGGCCGGTCGTGCCGGTCGAGGAGACCACCGTCCACGCCCTGGTCGAACGGCGTGCCGCGGAGGCGCCGGAGCGTACGGCGATCGTCCACGGCGACACCGTCGTGACGTACGGGGAGCTGGACGAGCGGGCCGGCCGGCTCGCCGCGGTGATCAGGGAACGCGTCGGCGACCCGCCGCCCGGCGGCCTGGTCGCGCTGTGGCTGCCACGCTCACCGGAACTGATCGTCGCGATGCTCGGCGCGCTCAAGGCCGGGTACGGGTACATGGCGCTGGACCCCGGCCTCGGCCGGGTGCGTGCCGAGAGCGTCATCGCCGAGTGCGGCGCGAACGCGCTGATCGGCGACGACTCCCTGGAGACGGACGTGCCCGTGATCGGGGTCAGCGACGAGCCGCGCGGAGCCTGGCGCGCCCCCGCGGGCGGACCCGGGTCGCTCTGTTACGTCGTCCACACCTCGGGCAGCACCGGGCGGCCCAAGGGGATCGCGATCACCCACCGCAGCGTGGTGAACTTGTGCGCTTGGCAGAACCGGCGCTTCGCGTTCACCCCTGACGACCGCAGCGCGGTGGTGTGCACGCAGAGTTTCGACGGGTCGGTGCTGGAGATCTGGCCGGCGCTGACCGCCGGCGCGTCGCTCGCCATCGCCGACGAGGCCACCCGGCTCGACCCGGTGGCGCTGACCCGCTGGTACGCCTCGGCCGGCGTGACCTTCTCGTTCCTGCCGACCGCCCTCGGCGAGGAGATCATGGCCCTGGACTGCCCGCTGAGGTTCCTCGTGGTCGGCGGTGACGCGCTGCGCACCCGTCCGCGGGCGGGCGCGCCGTACGAGGTGGTCAACATCTACGGGCCGTCCGAGGTCACGGTGCTGTGCACGACGGCGTCCGTCGGCCCGGAGGAGGACGGTTCGCCCATCCCTCTGGGCCGTCCGATCGACAATGTGCGGCTGCGCGTCCTCGACGGATCCGGCCGCCCGGTTCCGCCGGGCTCGATGGGCGAGCTGTACGTCGGCGGCGCGGGGATCGCCGAGGGCTACCGGCGCATGCCGGAGCAGACGGCGCAGCGGTTCGTCGACGATCCGGCCGCGGGCCGCCTCTACCGCACCGGCGACCTGGTCCGCTGGAACTCCCATGGCGAACTGGAGTTCCGCGGGCGGGTCGATGACCAGGTGAAGATCCGCGGGTTCCGGGTCGAGCCGGAGGAGGTCACCTACCACCTCGCACGTGCCGACGGCGTGCGCGAGGCCGCGGTGGTCTCACGGCGGACGGCCTCCGGCGAGAGCTACCTGGCGGCCTTCGTCGTCCCATCGGCTTCGTCCGGCCCGAGGCACGATCTCGCGGACCGGCTCGCCGCCGCGCTCGCCGAACGGCTCCCGGAGTACCTGGTGCCACGTGCCTGGGCGGTGCTGGACGCGCTGCCGCTCGGCGCGCACGGAAAGCTGGACCGCGCCGCGCTACCCGACGCCTCGATCGTGGCGGGCCTCTCCACAGGAGGCCCGTCCCCGGCCCCGCCGGACGACGGCGTGTCCGACGTCGGGCGGCGGCTGCGGGAGCTGTGGTCCGCGGAGTTCGCCGTCGCCCCGCACGCGATCGGCGCGGACACGTCGTTCTTCGACCTGGGTGGGCACTCGATCAGCGCGATCCGGATGGTCAACCGGGTGCGCGAGGTGTTCGGCGCCGAGTATCCGCTGACCTTCTTTTACCAGCGGCCGACGCTGCGGGCCATGGCGGAGTACCTTGGCGACGCCGGCGCCTCCCGCACCTCTGAGGCGGCGTCCGCGCGAGTGGAGGGCGTGCTGTGAACCTCGACGCCCTGCTGTTCCGGCTGAGCGAGCTCGGCGTGGTGCTCCGCGCCGAGGGCGACCGGCTTCGGTACGACGCGCCGCGCGACGCCGCGACCTCCGACCTTCTGGACGAGATGCGCGAGCACAAGGCCGGGCTGCTGGAGCGGGCGCGCGCCGACGACCGGGACGGGGTCACCGGCCGTGCGCCCGCGACGGAGCTGCAGGCGGCGTTCGTCGGCTCGCACGGCGACCACCCGCTGCCGCAGATCTTCAACGTCGCACTGCGGATCACCCTGACCGGCGCGCTCGACGTGCCGGCGCTGCGGTCCGCACTGTCCGGCCTCGTCGAGCGGCACGAGTCCCTGCGGACGCGGTACACGCGGTTCGGCGACGAGTGGTGCCAGGAGGCGCTCCGTCCGCCGGGAGCCGACCTTCCGCTCTACGACCTCACCGCATGGTCGGAGGCGGCGCGGGCCGCCGAGGTGGAGCGGCTCAGCGGACGCCTGGCGCGTACGCCCTTCGACCTGGACGCCCCGGTCTTCCCGGTGTGGCGGCTGGTGCGCACCGGGGAGCGGCGCTGGATCCTGCTGCTGGTCCTCCACCACTCCTCGTGCGACGGCTGGGCGGTCAGCCTGCTCCTGAACGAGCTCGCCGCGCTGTACGCGGCGGCGGCGACCGACACCCCGAGCGGCCTCGACGAGCGGCCGCCGCAGCCCGGCGAGTACGCACGGTGGGAACGCCGTAACGCCTCTCCGGAGACGGACGAGCGCCGTCTCGCGTTCTGGACCCGGCAGCTGGACGGCGCTCTGCTCCGGCTGGCGCTCCCGACGGACCGGCCACGCCCCGAGAAGCTCAGCGGGCAGGGCCGCATCGCCCTGTTCACGGTGCCCGCCGGAACGCGCGCGTCGATGGAGACGCTGGCCGTCCGCCTGGGCGTGACCCCGTTCGCGGTCGCGGCCGCCGCGATGGGCACCCTGTTCTCCCGGCTCGCCGGCCAGCCGGAGGTGTGCATGGTCATGCCGTACGCGAACCGCGTCCGGCGTGAGTTCGAGTCCCTGGCCGCCGGCACGGCCGCGTCGTTCATCCTGAGAGTCCCCGTCGAGGAGGCGGGGACCTTCCGCGACCTGGTCACGGTGACGGCACGGAACGCCATGAACGCCGTCGACAACGTCATGCCGTTCTCCCAGATCGCCCCCGTGCTGCGCGAACGCACCGACACCGACGTCCCGGACCGCGTCCGCGTGGGCTTCCACTACCAGAACTCCGTGCAGGCCGAACTGGACCTCCCGGACGTCACGACCGCCATCGAGGACCTCGCCGTCCCCGCCGCCCGAGGCGAGATCGCCTTCGGCCTGATCCCGGCCGGCGACGTGCTGAGCGGCTACGTCGAGTACTCCACCGACCTGTGGAACCCGCCGACCGTGGACCGGTGGACGAACGACCTCGTCACCCTCCTGGCGGAGCTGACCGGCGAGGCGCTCGGCTAGGGGCGCTCCTGCCGGTATCGATTGCGGTCGTACCGCGAGGACGGTTGGTTCGGGAACACGGGAGCGGCGGTGTTCACGGTCTTCGCCGGTGCCGTGCGCCCGGGATCCGGATCTCCGCCGTCCGTCCGCGCGAGCAGCCGCGTGCCCCACCACAGGCACAGCGCGACGATGGTGAGGATGACGAGAGTCAGCGCCGCGTAGAGAAGGAAACGTGTCTCTCCCAGAGCGGCCCGGACCTTCGCGAGCAGGCCCCCGCGACCGCCTTCGCCGGGTGTGTCCTGACCGCTCGGGCCCACGGTCGCGACGTACGCCGGGGCCGTGGGCTGGACGCCACCAGGCTGGACACCACTGGGCTGGACGCCACCGGGCGGGTCGTACGGGGCGGCGGCGCGCGAAGGGGCCAGCAGGCCGGAGACCTGTGCCTGCGTGTGCTCGCCGAGTCCGGAGCGGCCCATCACCGCCTTCATGACGGCCGGCAGGAGCTCTTCCTGCGCGCGGTTGCCGTACTGGAGGATCGCCGCCACCATCAGGAGCTCACACGACAGGGCGGCCGGATGGCCGACGACCTCCTCGAACTCCTTCGAGTCGAGACCGCTCCCGTAGGCGGCGGTCAGCAGGCCACGGAGCCAGGAGAGCTGTTCGTTCACCCTCCGGATGGAGGCGGCAGGCCGCGTGCGCCAGGTATCCATGATCCTGGAACGCCGCCGCGATCGCCGCGGCCTCCTCAGAGTCGGCGCCCCGTCTCATGAGTTCGTCGCAGACGAGTCTGATGACCTCGACGTCGAACGGTCGGCCATCGGCCGCCTCGACCAGATCCGCGCTGTTGAGCCCGGCAAGGATCCGGAGACGTTCCTCCCCCTCCGCGTGGAGTGCCAGCGTCACCGCGGCGACACCGCCGGCCATGGGGAGGGCGCTCATCGCGCGGAGCAACGGCGGTGTCGGCCCGCCCGCGTCGCCCACGATCTGGTTGATGCCGTCCGAGGTGAGAGAAGGGCCGTACCCGGCGCTCAGGATCGCTTCCAGGTACTTCAGCGTGAAGGCGGAGTCCGCCTCGAACCTGACCGTGAGCAGGCCTCGCTCCAAGATGACCTCCCGGCCGCGCTCACGTCCCTCCTGCACGAGTGTGGCCGGGATGCTCTGGAGGCGGAGAACGTACTCGTAGACGTCGCCGAGCGGCTCGGGTTTCTGCAGACGGTCGGCGATGCGTGTCAGGAGCTCGCCGGCGGTCGCGGTGTTGGCCTCCTGCCGTGTGGGCAGGGCCGGAGCCGACGTCCGGTGCACCAGCGGACCGGCGAGCCTTTCGAGGAGGTAGAGAGCCTGGTACCGGTCACCGGACTCCATGAACGACAACGGCTCTTTCATCCTCGCCAGTCCGTCGATCAGTTCCGACGTGTCCGGATGACGGTTCAGGAGTTCGAGGTAGCGCCCGGCGAGACCGTCCAGGGGAACTCCGGGACGCCCCTTCCAGGGGATCGTGTTGGAGTCGGTCCTGGCGTTGGTCGCGAACGACAGCCTGATGCGGTGATTCGCCGCACTGCTGGTCAGCGTGGAGGTGGTCAGCTTGGTGCGGAAGCCGTACGGCAGCAACGCGGCCACCGCGTCCAGGAACCGCAGCCGTTCGGTCAGATCGATGTGATCGCCCTGCAGCACGCAGAGGTACTTGCCGGTCAGCAGCAGGGCGGCGGCGTTCATGGCCGTCTCGTCGACCGAGTCCACGATGTGCGCGGAGTCCAGGGTGGGAACGGACAGCTCGATGGGCCCGTCCACCGGCAGGCGGTGCGGGACGAGCGCGTCGTAGAGCGCCTCGTAGGAGGCGGGCAGGCGGGCGGCCTGGTCGTACGGGACGCAGTAGTAGCGCGTCTCGGCGATCCGCCGTCTCGCCCCGTCGACGCGGTCGGACCAGTCCTGGATCGCGATGCCGAGATAGGTGTCGCGCCCGCCGCCGACCCAGCTCGTCGTCACCTGCGGAAGCTTCCCCGACATCCCGGACGCCCCGGACCCGTAGCGGAGAATGATCTTGGCGAACGTGGGCCGGTCGAGCCTGCCCGGGCTCGCGTCGAGGACCTCGTAGTCCTCCGAGCTGCCCGCCGGCTTGCCCCACAGAGCCCACTCCGCGGTGATCCCCGTCGTGTCGCTCATCTCTTCCCTCCGCCGGCAGGGCTCTGCTCGGACAGGCGCTCGGCCAACCAGGTCATCGGTTCCATGACGTTGATGGGGTGGATCTGGCCCCGGATGCGGTACTGCCCGGACGACCCTCCGGGCGACCGGCCGGCGGCCGACTTCGGGATGAGGTTCTGCGGGTCGGCCGGGTCATAGACGCCGCTGCGGCTGTCGACGTTGAAGCCGATCGACGAGGTGACGAAATACTTGATCCGGTCCGTGTGGAAGTTGCGTTCGAGCGCCGTAAGGACCATCTCCGCGTTGCCGGACGCGGAGATGTTGCAGAGTTCACGGAAGAGTTCGAGCGCGTTCTCGTCGTCGACGCGAGGGAACTCGTACTTGTCGTCGGGGTCGGTCGTCACGACCCCCAGCCGCTGTGCCGTCCGCAGCACCCTCAGCTCGTCGAACTTGGTGATGCACACGGCGAGGTGGTGGGGCAGCTTCCCGTCGGGGAAGTCGCCGGTCGCCAGCATGCGCTGCCCGAGGCGCGCCAGCGTGCCGTGCAGGGAGCTGAACGTGTCGCCGTCCTCGAACTCCCGGATCGGGTCGAACAGCAGCACGATCCCGCGGCACTTCGTCAGGTTGGCGAGCAGTTCCTCCCGCATTCCCGCGTACGTCTGGACGTTGGTCTTGTACACGCCACCGGGCGGGTCCAGCAGGTCGAGGCCGACCCGAAGCGCGTCCTTGCCGGCCTTGCCCCAGAACTTCCTTCTGGTCGCGCCGGGACTCTGCCGGATGAGGTTCCAGCGGTAGCTGTACAGCTGATCGGTGGCCTCGAAGAACTCGTGCTCCTCGGACAACTTCGCGGTGGCCTCGATGAGGAAGTCCGTCGAGGCGTCGTCGACTCCGACGACGCCCCATTCACAGCCACGGCGCGTGAGTGCGATGTCGAGCGCGGTGATGAAGGTGGTCTTCCCACTCGTCGGCGCGCCCCACATCGCGATGTTGTGGCTCGGCGGCGGTGAGTCCTGGTCGGTGCTCATGGTCGTTCCTCAGGTCTCGGTGGTCTCATGGTCGGCAGAGCAGCGGAAAGGGGATCCGGCCTCCCGGCGGCACGACCAATCCGAGGTCGACGCAGAGCCGGCGCACGTCCACCGCGTTGAGATCCGCGGGAGCGCCTCCGCCCAGCCGGTGCCAGACCTCGCCGACGGGCCGGTCGCAGATCGCGCCCAGCTTCACACGGCTTCCCTTCAGCCGGCGCACCTCCTGCTCCCAGTCCCTCCGGTACGGGCACGGCAGGATCTCGGACCGGTGGACGCTCGGCGGATGCGGCGGAAGACCACCGAGGGTGAGCAGGACCGTACGACCGGACGCCCGTGCGTGCGCGAGCCGATCGGCGACCATGGCCAGCATGTCCTCGAGCTGCGCGGCTCCCGGAAATCCATCGTCGGCGAAGGGCCGCTCCTCCAGGTCGGCGAGGGTCCGCAGCGCCGATGCCGGCGGCTCCATCCAGGAGAGCACCTCGACCGGCCGGTCCGGAACACCCTTGTCGTACGAGTGGCTCCCGTAGACCACGAGCGACACCCGCGCACGTTCGGCCAGCTCCGCGGAGACAGCGTTGATCATCTGCCGCACGCGGCCGAGGCGTTCACCGACGGTCATCGTGGCGCCGGCCGTCTCCACCGCGCAGATCAGGTGGGCCGGAGTGTCGTCCGTGGCGTACGTGGGCGGCACCTGCGCGACGATGTCGTTCCAGTTCCGGTGGTCGCGCCTCAGCCCGGACAGCCCGGTGAAGGTCACCTTTCCCGGCCGCCTCAGTTCGGCCGTGACCTCATAACGTCCGGGCGAGACCTTGGCGACGTCGATCGAGACCGGCGTGGGCAGCCCGTGTTTCCAGGTCACGACCGCGAACACCGTGCCGTGGTCGTCGCTTGGCGCGCACTGAAGAGTCATCGTGACCGTCTCGCCCCGGCGCGTGCCGCTCGAGAAGAGCTGCTCACATCCGAGCTCGGGGCGTCCGGTCGTGGCGTCCTCCTTTAACACGACCAGGTCGTACGCATGCTGCAGCGGCCCGTCCTCGATGACCTCGCGGAGCAGGGCGCGGACCTCGGCGCCGGCCTCGGTGAAGACCGCCGCGTCCGGGCGCGCGGCGCGCAGCCGACTCATCGCCTGGTCGGCGTCGACCGAAGGGTGCGAGCCGACGAGGATCACTCTGGCGTCCCGAGGGATCTTGGTGGCACGTACGAGGGCACCCTGCTCCCATTCGTCCGCGTCACCCCACCGAACCGCTCGACGTCCCTTTCCGCAGGGTGTGCCGGCTTCGTCGCGATAGAGCTCGAACGTGGTGATTCCGTCTGCGGCGACCTCGGCGACGAACAACCGCCGGTCGTCGACCAATTCGACGACCGCCTCGGCGAGGGTCTTGCGCAGAAAGGCCTCACCCGACTCAATCACATGGGCTCCCCGTATTAAGCACGTTGTCAAGGTCACGGACGTGCCCTCTCGGCGGGCTCCGTCCATCCCGCGAAGTTCACCGAGGAAGTGCTGGGCCAAGTGTTCTTCGGTCGACCATCCTAAGGGGGGTGATGGCCGGATGTGGCCAATGATAGGGTTTGTGTGCTTAATGACACTTGCCGCGTTTGGCGAGTATCTATCGTTACTCCCCTTGTGGGGATCATGGCGGTGGGGGCATAGATGAAGAAGTTGCTGATCGTCCTATCCGGCGCGCGACCCCAGGTGCTCGATCGTTGCCCGAGCGAACGAGGGAAATTCGAAGGCATCGGCGGAGCGGTTCTCACAACCAGCGTTCTCGCCACGATCTCCATGTCGTTCGCGCTGCACAGCGCGCTCGGAACCTCCCTGGTGTTCGCGATCCCGGCAAGCCTGCTCTGGGGCCTGGCCATCATGAGCCTGGACCGCTGGCTGGTCACGACTATCCAGGCGGGCGACTCCCACCGGTGGCGGATGGCCGTGCCGCGAATCCTCATGGCGGTGCTGATCGGGGTCGTCATCTCGACCCCGCTCGTTCTCCGGATCTTCAAATCCGAGATCGATGTCCAAATTGCCCAGATTAAGCAAGATAGGGCCAGCTCATACCTGACTGAGCAGAACCGCAGTTCCGTCGGCGCGGAAGTCGCGCGACTGAGCGCCTCGGTGGCCGGACTGCAGAAGGTGGTCGCGTCCGGCGGTGACGTTCCGCTCGACCCGTCCAAGGATCCGAAGATAATTTCACTGACGGCGGAGCGCGACGCACAACAAAAGCAAGCGGCGCAGTTCTACAGCAAATGGCAATGCCAGCTTTATGGCGGCTCGGGATGCACACGTAAGGGCGATGGTGTACTCGCGCGTGCGAGCGAGTCGGACTACAACAAGGCGAAAAGACAGGTCGCCAAGGTCAATGGCCAAATCGGACAGCGCCGGAAGGAACTGACCGCCACCGACGAGCAGGCCAAACAGGCGCGCCTGGCCGGTGCCAAGGCCGATCTCCCCGCGGTCCAGGATCAGCTCACGACCGCGCTGGCCCGGCAGAAGGCGCTGCGGAGCACCTTCGACCATGAGAACAACGCCACCAACGGGCTGCTGATCCGGCTTCAGGCCCTGAACCAGGTCGCCGGCAAGGACCTGACCCTGCGTTCGGCGCACATCCTGCTGTTCCTGCTGTTCCTGCTGATCGAATGCCTGCCCGTCTCGGTCAAGCTGATGCAGAAGCCCGGCAACTACGAGAAGATCCTCAAGCTCACGGCGCGCAACGAGTTCCGCCAGGCCCAGGACGACATCAGCATGCACGGCAGGCCGGAGGACGCGGAGTCGCTCCGGGACATCTGGGAGAGGCCGGAAGCGGCTGCCCCGGCCCAGGCCCAGGCCACGACTCCGGATCCGGGTCCTACCAGAGCCATGCCCTCGGACGACGAACCACCGTCGGCGCATCGGGACGACGAGCCGCACCTCTCCTATGAGCACGAGTCGCTCGCCGAGATGCACGACACCCGTGTCACCGAGCGCGCCCGCGAGGCGAACGGCAGCTCCGACTCCTTCGAGCTGTTCCCCGGCGACGACTGACCCGCGTTGACGCGTTCGGACGAAGGCCGCCTGATCCGCGGCCGTTACCGGATCACGTCCCGTCTGGGCCGTGGCGGGATGGGCAACGTGTGGCTGGCCACCGACGAACAGGCCGGCCGGCCCGTCGCGCTCAAGGAGATCGTGCTGACGCCGGACGGCGAGGACCCGGCCGTCCGGCGTGAGCGGGCGCTACGCGAGGCCGAGGCGGCACAGAGAATCGACCATCCCGGCATCGTCGAGATCTACGACGTCTTCCTGGACGACGACGAACAGCCGTGGATCGTCATGGCGTACATCAAGGGCCGCACTCTCGCCGACCTGATCGAGGAGAGAGCTCTCGGTGAGCGCGAGGTCGCACGGTTCGGTCTGCACGTCGTGGACGCCCTGTCGGCCGCGCACCTCCAGGGCGTCATTCATCGCGACGTCAAGCCGACCAACATCGTGATCAGCGAGGCGGACGAGGTGTTCCTCGTCGACTTCGGCATCGCCCATCTCCGGGACCGCGGACGGCTGACCTCCAACGTGATCGGAACACCCGACTTCCTAGCGCCCGAGTGCTTCCATCGGGTGGATCCCGGTCCCGCGGCCGACCTGTGGTCCCTCGGCATCACGCTGTTCAACGCGCTCGAAGGACGTCGCCCCTTCCACCGGGAGACCCCCGCGGAGACGATGTACGCGATCCTGCGGGAGACGCCGCCCCTCTTCGGCCGGCGAGGGCCCCTCGCCGACGCGATCGGTCGGCTTCTGGTCAAGGACCCGAGGCTGCGGATGACCGCGGGCGAACTCGGGGCCGCCCTCGACAGGGTGGCGAACGGCCGGCCGAAGCCGCCCGTGACGCCACCGCCCGTCCCGACGTCGGTCCGAGGTCTTCCCGTCAAGCAGGCGGCACGACTCGTCGCGGACGCGCCGGCCGGCGATGCCGCGCGGATGCTCACTGATCTGTCTCCGCAGGAGGCTCGGGACGTACTGGTCCATATCGGCGGGCGGCAGGCGGCGAGGATCCTGTTGACCCTGGCGAACGCCCGCAGCGCCGAGATCGTCGCGGTCACCCCCTCCCGGTCCGCCGGTGCGTTGCTGGATGAGATGGCCGTTGCGGACGCGGACCTGACCGCGTCGATCATGGAGATCCTGTCGGCGACCCTGGCCGGCCAGGCCCTGAACTACGCGGGCCACGTGGCCGCGGCGGCGGTGATCGGCGCGATGCCGGTCGCCGAGGCCGTGCGGGTTCTGACGCGAACCAGCGTGCACACCTCGGCCGGCGTCGTCGACGAACTGAAAGGCACCGACACGGCCGTACGCCTGGTCGAGGCGATGTCCGTGCCGCAGGCGGCGAGCGTACTCGGCTACCTGTCTCCCGCCACGGTCGCGGCTCTGCTCCGGGAGTCGAGTGACGGGCGTAAGGACCGTCTGCTCGGCTCACTGACGCGGTCCGCGCGGACCCAGGTGGTCCGCCTGCTCTCCGAAGCGGCCGACCACGAAAGGCGTGCGGCCGGCCCTGGATGAGGGAACGGGCGAGCGTGACCGTCTCGTATGAAAGGCCATCGTGGCTATTCGGCGTTGACCTCGCGGATCATTTGGAGACGCCGCGTTGAAGCCAGTTTCAACGTGGCGTTGATACCGTAAATTATCAACGGTGATTAGACTTCGCGAACGTATGGATGCCAACGCCCGAGGGAAATGGTCGGATGACGCAGGCACAACCACGCATGGTGACCACCGACGGCGATGGCGACTCGCGTTTTGTTCCGCTGACGATCGCGCCGAATTGTAACAACATCGGCACGACGACCAGCGCCAATCTTACCGATGGGGCGTTCAACGTATGGGGGAACTCACTGTCGGTGGATAGTTTCCCGGGCGTCAGTACACGACTGGGCGGCATTCCGCTGGAGCTGGCGGAATGGGGGCACGGGAACCCCGACAACATTCGCTGCGAAGGCCAGTACATCGAAACGCCGAGGAGTCTCGTCGACTGGTTGTACTTACTGGCCGCGGGGGAACGCAGGGCCGAGGACGACATGGCGTTGCATTTTGGCGACGGCACGGTCGACTTCGAGCCTCTCAGGGTCTCTGACTTCTGGGTGGGAGAGGCGGCGTTCGGTGAGCGCGCGAAGCTGGAGTCCCACGTCATGCACTATCCGCACCATGTGCAGCAGCGCGTGACCGGAAGGCTGTGGCTGGAACGCGTCCCGGTGGTACGGCAGACCGAACTGGTCGGATTCCGACTGCCGAAGCACGCGGCGATTCACGTTTTCGCGATAACCCTCCGACTGGCCGAATCGTACGAGTAACCATTTCCCGAGAACGGGGAAGGGGCCAGGATGACCGACGCCATCTCCCTATGTGCGACGTTAAGAGATCCGATCCGCACATGGTACCGAGATCCGGTGAGCTGCCTACAAGCGTGTTTGGCAATGGTGATCGAGCACGCCGGACATGATCCGCTTGAGACACTGGGCCTGGCTTGGGAGTTCAATCACATTCCAGGAGATGTGAAACGTGAGGAGTTCTACTTTCCGTGCCGATTTCCCGGAGACCCGGCACATAGCATCTCTCCCTATCACGACATAACATCGAAATGGTGCGCGCCGGCCGACGAGGACGGGCTGCGATATCTGTCGTCGATGATCGGTGAAAACCGGCCGGTCATCGCCGCCGTCGACAACTATTACCTGCCGTTCAGGCCCGCGTACCACGATGTGCATGCCGCACACCTCGTGGTGGTGACCGGTGTCGACATCGAGAAGGCCGAGGTGTCCGTCGCCGACCCCACACCTCCGTCGTTCGACGGGACCATCGCCGCGCGCGATTTCCTGAATGCCTGGGGATCGGCGAACCACGCCGACGACCAGGACGTCTTCTTCAGCAGCTCGCCGATCGGCCGCCGGTGCCTCATGGTGACGCCGCCGGAGGTGGTGACACCGCTCGACCAGGCGAGACTGCACGCCGCGCTGCGGAACAACATCAGCGGCATGCTGGCCGAGTCCACCGGCACGGCATGGACGGGCCTGGACGGCCTGGACCGCTATCTGACACGCCTGACGGCGCAGGCGGCGGACAAGGACACCGAGGCGCTCGCGGACGTGTACCCCTTCGGCTGGGCCATGCAGGCACAGGCGTTCATGCACGCGGAGTTGCTGCGAGCCTGCGCGGTGCGGTGGCGGCGGCCCGTGCTCGGCGAGGCGGCCCGCCGCGTGGCGTCCGTGTCGCACGCCTGGACCGGACTGCGGGTATCGGCCGGCCACGGGGGCTCTGACCCGACGATCGCGGACACCGTCGAGCGGCACTGCCGACGGCTGCGCCGGCACTACGAACAGGCGGTCGAATCATTGGATGAGGCGGCTCACGAGGTGTTCGCATGACGAAGCTGGCGATGTTCGGCGGTGCCCCCGCGGTGCCCGGCGCGCTGCGGCACGTGACCTGGCCGGTCGTCACCGATGACGACCGGAAGGCCGTTCTCGGCGTGCTCGACGACGGACGGCTGGTCGCGAACGCCGACGGCGAGACCGAGGTGGCCGGGCTGGAGGAGGAGTGGGCCCAGCGGGTGGGTGCTCCGCACTGCGTCGCGGTCTCCAACGGGACCGCCGCCCTGCAGCTCATCCTCGCCGGGCTCGGCATCGGATCGGGTGACGAGGTGATCGTGCCCGCCCTGAGCTTCATCGCCACCGGCCTGGCACCGGTGCACCAGAGCGCCGTCCCGGTGTTCGCCGACATCGACGGCGAGGACTTCACCATCGATCCGGCCGAGATCGAGGCGCGAATAACCCCGCGCACCGCGGCGATCATCCCCGTGCACCTGCACGGGCTGTCCGCGGACATGGACCGGATCAACGCCATCGCCGCCCGGCACGGTCTGGCGGTGATCGAGGACGCCGCCCAGGCGCATGGAACGACGTGGCGGGGCCGATGCGTCGGCACCCTCGGCAGCGCCGGCGCCTTCAGCCTCCAGATGACGAAGAACCTGCCGACCTGCGGAGAGGGCGGACTGGTCACCACGGCCGACGCCGAGCTGGCCGAGCACATCCGCAGAGCACGGCAGTTCGGCGAGGTCATCGAGGCCGGCCGGCCACGCGACTACGTTTCGACGCAGCTCGGTTGGAACGAGAAGATGAACCCGATCCAGGCGGCGTTCGCCCGCTCGCAGCTGCGCAGGTTCGACGACTATGAGGCGCGACGGGCGCGCAACGTATCCGCGTTCATCGACCGAATCGCCGGGCTGCCCGGCATCCAGGTGCCACGGCCGACCGAGCACAGCTCGCACGCGTACCACATCATCCGGCTGCGTTTCCGCCCGGCCGAGGCCGGTCTCGACGGGGTGGGCCCCGGTGCCATGCGCCGTGCGCTCCGCCGGGTGCTGCGGGCGGAAGGCGTGCCGATGTCGCAGTACCAGCTGATGCCGCTGCCCGACCAGGACGTGTTCCGTACCGGCTCGCGTGCCGACCACGAGTGGCCGGTGACCCGCGCGGTCATCGACGACTCGCTGACCCTGCAGAAGCGTCACCTGCATCCGGATTCGGGGCCGCTGCTGGAACGGTACGCGGACGGCTTCGAGAAGGTCTGGGCGAATCTGGACACTGTCGCGGCGATGGCGAGGGCCGCTTGATGGCGGAGGTGACGGCATGACCGATCAACAGCGCAAGGAAGACTTCTTCGCGCGGCTCAAGGACGCCGCCTCCGCCCGGCCGACCGGACCGCGCCGCCGCGAGCGCGAGGGCCCAGCGCCGCTGTCCTTCGCCCAGCGCAGCCTGTGGTTCCTGGACAAGGTGGAATCGGGGCTGCCGACGTACAACATCGGGTACTGCTACCGGCTGCGCGGCGCGCTCGACGTGGCCGCGCTGCGCGAGACGCTGGCGGGCGTGGTCGCCCGGCACGACTCGCTGCGCACATACGCGGTCAACGAGAGCGACGGCCCGGTCCAGATGGTGGTCGACGCGATCGACGTACCGCTGCCGGTGGAGGAGGTGACCGGCCCGGACGCGGTGACGCGCGGGTTCGCGCTCGCCCAGGAGATCGCGCAGCGGCCCTTCGACCTGAGCACCCCGCCGCTGTGGCGCGCAGCGGTGTACCGGCTCGGACCGGACGACCACATCTTCGTGTTCGTGGTGCACCACATCGTGTTCGACGGCTGGTCGATCGGGGTGTTCACCGAGGAGCTCGAAGCGGGCTACCGCGCCGCTCGAAGCGGCGGGCCGGTGCCCGCCCCGCCCGCGATCCAGTACGCCGACTTCGCCGAATGGCAGCGTGACCGGCTGCGCGGACCGGATCTGGACCGGCTCACCGCCTACTGGCGGCGACGGCTCGCGGACGCGCCGATCTTCGAGCTGCCGGCCGACCGGCCGCGCCCCGCCCAGATCGGCTACTCCGGCGCGCTCGTCCGCCGCGGATTCGCCCCCGACCTGTCACACGCGCTCACGGAGCTGGCGCGCGGCGCCGACACCACCGCCTACGCCGCGTATGTCACCGCGTTCGCGGCCGTGCTGCACCGCTACACGGGAACCACGGACGTGATCTTCGGGTCACCGTCGGCGAGCCGGTCCAACGCCGACGTCGCCTCCATCATCGGATTCCTCATCAACATGCTGGTCGTGCGGGCCGACGTGTCCGGCGAACCGACCTTCCGCGAGCTGCTGGACCGGATGAAGGTCGTGATCAACGAGGCGCTGGACCACGCCGACCTGCCGTTCGAGCGGCTGGTGGACGCGGTACGCCCACCCCGCGACCCGTCACGCTCGCCGCTGTTCCAGATCGCCTTCACCTTCCAGAACGCCGCCGACACGACCCTGTCGCTGCCCGGTGTGGAGGCCGAGGAGCACACGCTGGACTTCGGCACCTCGCGGTTCGACATGAGCTGGAATCTCTACCACGACGACGCCGGTACGGCCGTCGTCGTGGAGTTCAACACCGACCTGTACGACCCGGCCACCATCGAGCGGCTGCTCACCCACTACGAGCGCATTCTGCGCACCATGGTGACCGATCCGGACACGCGGGTGGCCGACGCGCCGATGCTGACGGATGACGAGCTGACGGCGTTGCTGCACTCCTACGACGGGCCGGGCGGCGAACGTCCCGACGCCACCATCGTGGAACTCTTCGAACAGCGGGTGGACGCCGACCCACGGGCGGTCGCGGTGACCGGCGACGGGTACTCCCTCGGATACGCCGAGCTGGATCGCGCGGCGAACCTCCTGGCGCACCGGCTGCGCGAGCTCGGCGCCGGGCCCGGACGCCTGGTCGCGATCTGCCTGCCGCGCGTCCCCGATCTGACCGTCTCCCTGCTGGCGGTGCTGAAGTCGGGCGCCGGATATGTACCGCTGGATCCGGCACACCCGACCGGACGGCTGACCGGCATCCTGGACGACGCGGAGCCGGTCGCGGTCATCGCGACGGGTGATGCCGCCGACCGGCTGTCCGGCAGTGGCGCCACGGTGGTGCGGCTGGACGGCGGCCTGGACGGGCGACCCGAGACGAGGCCGGAACGCCTCAATCGCCCCGACGACGTCGCCTACGTGCTCTACACCTCGGGCAGCACCGGACGGCCCAAGGGCGTGCCGATCACGCACCGCAACGTGGTGAACTTCATCGGCACCGTGCAGGAGCTGTTCGAGCTCACCCCGGGCGACTGCGTCCTCGGCTACGCCGCGGCCGTGTTCGACGTGTCGGTCTTCGAGACGTTCGGCGCCCTGCTCACCGGTGCGCGGCTGCGGCTGACCAGCGACACCGAGCGGCTGGACATCGACAAGCTGCAACGGATCCTGGCCACCGAGGGCGTGACGGTCATCGACATGCCGCCACCCGTGATGGAACTGCTCGATCCCGAGCCGTTCCACGAGCTGCGGATCGTCTTCGTCGGTGGCGAGGCGTTCTCCGGCGAGCTGGTCAACCGGTGGAACCCGGGCCGGCGGTTCTTCAACGGCTACGGTCCCACCGAGTGCACCGTCACGATGATCATTGAGGAGTGCCACGGCCGCTGGACCGGCACCCCGCCGATCGGGCTGCCGATGGCCAACCACGTGGCGCACGTCGTGGACGCGAAACTGAACCTGGTGCCGTACGGGGTGCCGGGCGAGCTGGTCATCGGCGGCGCCGGGCTGACGCGCGGCTACCTGAACCGTGACGAGCTGACCGCGGAGAAGTTCGTCAAGGATCCGTTCGGCACCGCCCCGGACGGCCGCCTGTACCGCACCGGCGATCTGGTGAAACGGCGGCACGACGGGCACATCGAGTTCCTGGGCCGGATCGACACCCAGATCAAGATCCGTGGCCTGCGCATCGAGCTCGGTGAGATCGAGGCGGTGCTCGCCGAGCACGCGGGCGTGCGTACCGCCGTGGTCGAGGCCCGGCCCGACCCGAAGGGCGACCGTCACCTGGTCGGGTACGTGGTGCCGGCCGGCGGCCGGACCGTCGATCCCACGGCCCTGCGCACCCACCTCGCGGCGTACCTGCCCGCGTACATGATCCCCGCTTTCTTCGTCGAGCTCGACGAGGTGCCGCTGTCGGCCAGCGGCAAGGTCGACCGCGCCCGGCTGCCCGCCCCGGACATCGAACGCCACGAGCGGCTCACCGGGCCGCGTAACGAGACCGAACGCGTCGTCGCCGAAGAGATCTACGGACCGTTGCTCGGGATCGAGGCGCCCGATGTGCATGAGAGCTTCTTCCTGGCCGGCGGCAACAGCCTGCAGGCCACCCAGCTGATCTTCCGCGCCTCCCACAGGTTCGACGTCGAGATCGCGCTGGCCGAGTTCTTCCGCGAGCCGACGCTGGCGCACCTCGCCGTCCTCATCGACCGGGCCGCGCTCGCCAAGCTCGGCGAGGAGGAGCAGATCCGGCGCCTGGAGACGATGTCGGACGAGGAGGTCGGCCGGCTGCTCGGCGACGCCCCAGCCGTCGCCGAGCCGGATCCGCTCAAGCCCCCGATGTCGCCGTGGGAGGAGCTGGTCGCGTCCGCGATCGCCGCCGAGCTCGGGCTGCCCGACGTCCTGCCGGACGACGAATTCCTGGTCATCGGCGGGCACTCGATGGCCGCGGTCCGGATCATCGCGGCCCTGGAACGCGCCTGCGGGGTGGGGATCACGATCCTCCCGTTCATGACCAACTCCACGGTGACGGAGCTGGCCGGGACGCTGCACGAGGCGGCCGTGGACCACCTGGGCGCGGAGGCGGTCGCCGAGCTGATGGCCGAACCCGCACCCGACGAGGAGGCGGTTCAGTGACCGACCCCGTGACGGCGAGCCTGGCGGCGTTCCGCGCCCGGGTCCGCACCGCGCTCGCCGAACCGGCGGTCGCCGGGCCGCTGGCCGCGCTTCGCGCCGCCACCGAACGCGAACCCGACGAACGCGACCTCTATCGGGCGCTCGGGAAGCACGGCCTGCTCGCGGCGGACTGGCCGGTCGAGTACGGCGGGCTCGGGCTGACCGCCTCTCACGCGGCGATCGCGGCCGAGGAGATGTTCCAGGCCGGGGTGCCCGACACGCTCCAGGTGAACTCGATCCAGATCGTCGGACGCTTCCTGCTGCTCGCCGGAACCGGCGAGCAGCGGAAACGCCATCTCCCCGGGCTCGCCCGCGCCGAGCTGTACGCCAGCGTGCTGTACACCGAGCCGGGGGCGGGCTCCGACCTGGCCGCGCTGCGCACGACGGCGGTCGCGACCCCTGACGGCTTCGTGCTGAACGGCGTGAAGGTCTTCAGCCTGAAAGGACACCGCACCGATATCGCGCTCTGCGCCGCGCGCACCGGCGAAGCGGACGAGCGGTACGAGGGAATCACCCTGTTCCTGATTGACATGCGCGCTCCGGGGGTGCGGCGCACCGACATCCCGAGCATCGCGGCCGAACAGTTCCACCGGGTCGAGCTGCACGACGTGGCGGTCGGCGCCGACCAGGTCATCGGCCAGGTCGGCGGTGGCTGGCCGCTGCTGAGCACGGCGCTGGCGGTGGAACGCACCGGCCTGGACTACGCGCTGCGGGCGCAACGCTGGCATGCCGCCGCCACCGAACGGATCAGTGCCGCCCCGGAACCGGCGGCCGTGGAGCGGCTCACCCGTTTCGGCGTACGCGTCGACGCCGGGCTCGCGCTGGCCAACGCGATGGTCCGCCGCCTGGACGCCGGTGACGTCGACGAGACCGCGTTCGCCGCCTCGAAGTACTACACCAGCGAGCTGGCCGCCGACATCGCGACCTGGGCCGCGATGTTCCCCGGCGCGGCGACGCCCTCGGCGCGCATACTCGACGCCGCCTACCTGGAGGCGCCCGGCCTCACCATCTCGGCCGGCACCTCCGAGGTGATGCTGCGAATCGTCGCGAGCACCGTCCTGGAGGACCGGTACGCGCCGGAGCCGCCGGAGACCGACGACACGGCGCGCCGGTTGCGCGCCGGACTGCGTGACCTTCTCGCCGAGGTGCCGGCGCCCGGTGATCCGCATGCGCCACCCGCCGACCATGGCCGGAACGCGCCCGCCTGGGCCGCGCTGCGCGCCGTCGACGCGACGGTGGTCGAGGCACCGGCCTCCGCGGGCGGGCTGCACCTGGGCACGCCGGCCGGTCTGGTGGTGATGGAGGAACTCGGGCGGGCCGGGCTCGGCTGCCCCTACGCCGCGACGGCGCTCACGGTGCACGCGATCACCACGTCACCGGAGTCCGCGGTCGCCCATGAGGCGGCGCTCACCGGGCTGATGGCCGGTGAGCGCACTGTGGCGCTCGCCGGTTTCGACGGGCCGCCCGTCGCGCTGCTCGGCACCGCCCCGTACTGGCGGGCGACCGGCACGGTCACCCCGGCCGGCGATGACGTCGACCTGGTCGTGGTGCCGGCACGGACCGATGACACCACCGGTCTGGCACTGCTCCCCGTCGATCGAGCCGATCAACGGACGAACGGTGAGGCGCCGTTGCGCTTCACCGACGCTCCGGTGGCCGAGTTCATCACGCCGGTCGGCGACGCGGTGCTCGCCGCCGCGCGGCTGCGGCAGGCGGCGTACCTGACCGGTCTGGCCCTGGGCGCGCACGCCGAAACGGCCCGGTACGTCAACCAGCGGCACCAGTTCGGCGCGCCGCTGCGCGACCTGCCCACCGTGTCGTCCGCGCTCGCCCGTGGGTGGGCGGAACTGCTGGCGACCCGGCAGGTGACCTGGGCCGCGGCGGAACGGGACACGGTCACGGCGGGATACGCGGCGGGAGTGCTGGCCCTCGCGGCGGAGACCGCGGTCGATGTGCTGCGCGACGCCATGCACCTGTGCGGGGTACGCGCGCTGACCGGCCACACGCTGGTACAGCGCTACTACCGGATGGTCCGCGCGGAGACGGTGCGCTTCGGCGGAACGGCGGCGCTGTGGCGAGAGGCGGGCCGGGACGTCCCGTACGCCCGCGGACGAACCGAGTGAGCGGAGAACGGCCATGACCGATGCCGGCGCGAGCACGGCCCATCTGTCCGCGGATCGCCGTGCCCTGCTCGCGCGGCTGCGCGGCACCGCGGAAGCCGCGGCACCGCTCCGCGCGCTGCCCGGCACGGTCCCCGCGGATCGTCCGCCGCTCTCCGTGGCGCAAGAGCAACTGTGGTTTCTCGATCAGCTCGCGCCCGGCCAGCCCACGTACAACGTCGGCCAGGCGACGTTGATCACCGGTCCGCTGGATCGTGCCGCGCTGTCCGCCGCGCTCGACGACCTGGTCGCACGGCACGCCGCGCTGCGCACCACGTTCGCGGTGCATGAGGGCAGGCCCTACCAGGTGGTGGCCGAGCACGGGTCCGGCGCGCCCGCGATCAGCGATCTGACCGGCCTCCCCGAGGCCGAGCGGGAGGCCGCGGCGAGGCGGCATGTCCGCGATGACGACGTCGGCCGTCCCTTCGATCTCGCCCGCGGCCCGCTGTTCCGCACCCGGCTGTACGTCCTGGGCGACGACCGCCACGTACTGGCGCTCACCGTGCATCACAGTGTCGCGGACGGCTGGTCGCTGGGGGTGCTCAACCGGGAGCTCGGCACGATCTACGCCGCGCGCCGGGCCGGACGAGACGCCGGCCTGCCGGAGGTGACGCTCCAGCAACCCGACTACTGCGCGTGGCAGCGCCGTCAGACCGACTCCGGCGCGTTCGAGCGGCAGCTCGACTACTGGGAGAAGCGGCTGGACGGCCTGCCGGTGCTGCCGGTGCCCGCCGACCGGCCGCGGCCCGGCGAGGCCACCTACCGGGGCGAGATAATCACGACCCGCCTGGACGCCGCCGCCCGCGACGCCATGCGCGCGCTGGCCCGCGGCAGTGACGCCACCGACTTCATGGTGCTCGGCACGGTGTTCAACGCGCTGCTCAGCCGCTACACCCAGACCGACGACATCGTCATCGGGTCCACGGTGTCCGGGCGCAGCAGGCCGGAGTTCGCCGACCTGGTCGGCTTCCTGGTGAACATGGTGGTGCTGCGCACCGACACCTCCGGTGACCCGGCGTTCAGCGAGCTGCTGGGCCGTGTACGGGACACCTGCCTGGGCGCGTGGTCCGCGCAGGACGTGCCGTTCGAGCAGGTCGTAGACCGTCTCCGGCCCCCGCGGAACCCCTCGCGGAACCCGCTTTTCCAGGTCAGCATGCAGCTGCTGGGCGGTGCGACCGCCGGAGGCCGGCTGGAGCTCGAGGGAACCGTGACGCGGCCGGTCCCCCTCGGTTTCGACCGGGCACGCTTCGACATGTCGGTGAGCGTGGTGGACGACGGCACCGAACTCACGATGGACTGCGAGTACTCCACGGACCTGTTCGATCGCGCCCGCATCACGCGCATGTTCGGACACTTCACGCACATGCTGCTGGCCGCGGCGGCCGACCCGTCGCTGCGGGTCAGCGAGCTTCCGATGCTGTCGGAACGAGAACGCGCCGACCTGCTGACCCACTGGCAGGGCCCCTCCGAGGAGGGCGATCACCGGCCGGTCCCGGACCGCATCGCCGCGATCGCCGCCGCGCGTGGTGACCGGATCGCGGTACGGTCCGGCGCCGCCGAAGTGACGTACGCCGAGCTGATGCGCCGCGTGGACGCGCTGGCGGCCTGGCTGCGGGCTCGCGGTGTGGGGCGCGAGGACATCGTCGCCATCGCGCTGCACCGGGGCATCGACGTGGTCGTCGCGGTGGTCGGCGTGCTGCGCGCCGGTGCCGCCTTCCTGGTGGTCGACCCGGACCATCCGAAGCGGAGGCTGGAGTTCATCCTGGGGGACGCCGAGGCGCGGATCGTGCTGACCCACACGCGGTTCCTCGACCGGCTGCCCGAGGGCGACGGCCGGCCGACGCTGTGCATGGACGCCGAACAGGAGCCGGTCGCCGACGCTCCGCCTGCTGACCCGATCTCCGAGGACGACCTGGCGTACGTGCTCTACACGTCGGGGTCCACCGGCGAGCCCAAGGGGGTGGCGGTCGAGCACCACGCGCTGAACACGTTCGTGGACTGGATGAGCGGCGTCCTCGAACCCGAGGACCGTGTCCTCCAGCACATGTCGCTCATCTTCGACCTCGCCGAAGGAGAGATGCTGTCCGCGCTGAGCCGTGGCTGCACCCTCGTCGTCCTGCCCGAGGAACGGCGCGGCGACCCGCTGGCGTACGCGGAGCTGATGACGGCCGAGCGCATCACCTTCCTCGCCGGACCGCCGGCCATCCTGAACCGGATACCGCCCGGCGACTACCCGGACATGCGCTATGTCATGCCCGGCGGCGAGACGGTGCCGCCCGAGCTGGCCGACCGGTGGAGCCGGTCCTCCGCGCGGTTCGTGAACACCTATGGGCCCACAGAGGCCGCGGTCGCCTGCACCTCCTACCCGTGCGAGCCTCGCTCCTGGACCACTCCCCCGCCGATCGGCCGTGCCATGCCGAACCGCTACGTCTACGTGCTCGACCGGCACGACCGGCCGATGCCCGTCGGCGTACCGGGCGAGATCGTGGTGGGCGGCGACGGGGTGGGGCGCGGCTACCTGAACCGGACGGAGCTCACGTCGAGCCGGTTCGTCGCCGATCCCTTCCGGCCGGGCGGGCGGATGTACCGGACGGGCGACCTCGGCGTCTGGACCGAGGAGGGCCAGATCCAGTTCCTCACCCGGATCGACACGCAGGTCAAGCTGAACGGGCTGCGCATCGAGCTCGGGGAGATCGAGGCGGCGCTCAAGCACCATCCCGCGGTGGCCGGCGTGGTGGCGCACCTGCGGACCGATCCGCCACACGGCCCGCGGCTGGTCGGCTACGTGGTGCCGGTCGACGCCGGCGATGTTCCGGGCGACGACGAGCTACGCCGTCACCTGCTCGACGAGATTCCGACCTACATGGTGCCGACGGCGTTCGTCACGCTGGACGAGGTGCCGCTGACCCGGGTGGGCAAGGTGGACCGGGACAGGCTCCCCGCGCCGAACCAGCAGGCCACTGCGCGAGTGGAGCCGCGTACCGAGGTGGAGCGGCGGGTGGCGGAGCTGTTCGCCGAGGTCCTGGAGGTCGAACCGCCGGGCGTTCGCACCGGCTTCTTCGAGCTGGGCGGCAACTCGCTGCAGACCATCCAGTTGCTGGCCCGGATCGGCGAGGAGCTCGGCGGCACGCTGTCGCTACGGGACTTCTACGCCGATCCCACCGTCGAGGCGGCCGCCCGCATGGTGGCCTCCGGTGAGCGGCCCGGCGAGGCGACGACGCTGGTCACCCTGCGGCCGGGCGACGGCACACCGCTCTACCTGGTGCCCGCGGTATCCGGCTCGCCGTACTGGTACAGCTCGCTGGCCCAGCGCCTGGGCGCGGACAGCCGGGAGGTCCGCGGGTTCATCGGCCCCGGGCTTGACGACGACGCGACACCGCCCGAGGACATCGCGCGGCTCGCCGATCACTACCTGGCCGCGTTGCGTGCCGAGCGGGCGTCCGGCCCGTACCTGCTCGCCGGCTGGTCGATGGGCGGGGTGGTGGCGTACGAGATGGCGCAGCGGCTCACCGCGGACGGCGCGGACGTCGGCCTGGTCGCGGTCCTGGACTCGGCGATCCTCGGACCGGTGACGCCGCCCGCCGACGCGGAGATCCTGAGGCTGTTCGTCGAGGACCTCGCCGGGCTGGCCGGACGCGCGACGCCACCGCTGGACGACGTGCCGGCCGAGCCCGCCGCCGACCGGGCGGCGGCGCTCACCAAGCTGCTGGTCGACGGCGGGCTGCTGCCGCCGGGAGCCACGGAACGCTTCGTGGAGCGGCGATACGCGGTGTTCCTCGCGAACGTACGTGCGCTGCACACGTACGAACCGGCGAGCTACCCGGGCCGGCTCCTGGTGGTGCGTGCGGCGCAGTCGCCGGACATCACGCGATGGCGCATGCTCACCCCACGGCTGACCGAGACGGTCGTGCCCGGCGACCACTACTCGATGTGGTCGGAGCCCGGACTCGGCGAGCTCACCCGGACCCTCGACGGAGCCATCAGGGACGCCACATGAGCCCGTCCATGCCCCGCATCGCCGTCGTGTACGACCAGGGCGCCGTCTCGCCCTGGGAGATCGGCGTCGGTCTGGCGGATCTCGGCGAGATCGTGTTCCTCGTCCCCGGCAGCGAGCACGTCGACGACGTACGGCCGGTGCTCGACGGGCTGGGCCGGGTCGTACCGCTGCGCGGCGACACCTCCGCCGACGGCGCGGAGCTGCGCGCGCTCGATCCTGCCGCGATCCTGACGTTCAGTGAGCCGATGCTGCGCACCACCGCGCGCCTCGCCGCAGAGGTGTCACTGCCGTTCCACGACGTCGAGCTGGCCAAAGTGCTGACCAACAAGGTCAGGCAGCGGCAGGTGCTTCGCGACGCCGGAGTGGACGACCTGCCCTCTCATCCGCTGCGGTCCCCCGGCGACTGGCCCGCCGCCCTCCGCGCCGTCGGCCTGCCCGCGATCATCAAGCCCGTGACGGGCTCGGCGAGCACCCGTACCTTCGCGATAACCGACGCGGAGTCCGGCGCACGGGTGGTGGAGCACGCGTTCTCCGGAATGCGCCCTCAGGGTGACGCGGACGAGCCGGTGTTCATCGTCGAACGGCGGCTGCTCGGCCGGCCGAGCGGACCGATCGGCGACTTCGTCTCGGTGGAGAGCATGTGCACCCCGGAGGGGATCACGAACCTGGCGATCACCGGCAAGCTGCCGCTGATCCCGCCGTTCCGGGAATCGGGACACATGTGGCCGAGTGTTCTGTCCGCCGACGAGACCGCGGAGGTCTTCGACCTGACCGGCCGGGCCCTCCGCGCGCTCGGCGTACGGCACGGCGTGGCCCACACCGAGGTCAAGCTGACACCGGAAGGGCCGCGGATCATCGAGGTCAACGGGCGCCTCGGCGGCTGGATCAACGGCCTGTCGAACGCGGCGTGCGGCGTCGACATGGTGCGGATCTGCGGACGGCTCGCGTTGGGCGAGGACTTCCGGCCGCCGGATCTGCGCACGGACAAGGTGCACTTCCAGTACCACTGCTGCGCGCCCATCCGGCCGTGCCGCGTCGAGGAGATATACGGGCATCGCGAGGTCCTCGGCATTCCCGGCGTCGAGGGCTGCCGGAGCATGTGCCGGGCCGGTGACGACCTGCCCGGCGGCGTGGCGTCCCGGGAGATCTTCATCGTCTGGGGAACGGTCGCCGACCATGACGAGATGACGCGTACGGTGGCGCGCCTGCTGGACGTGATGTCGTTCACGTTCCGCTTCGAGGACGGCGTACGCACCTTGACCGCCGCGGACCTGCGCGCGGAGCCGGCCACGGCCGGCGAAGGCCGAGAGGGGCAGCAATGACGGCGCCGAACCGGATCATCGCGCTGTGGAGCGCACCACGGTGCCGCTCCACGGCGTTCCTGCGCATGATGATGGCGCGCGGCGACTTCACCGTCGTCCACGAGCCGTTCTCCCATCTCGCCGACTTCGGCGAGGCCGACGTGGCCGGGACGACGGTGCACGGCGAGCCGGAACTGATCGACGCGCTCTACGCCGCGGCCACGCGGGGGCCGGTGTTCTTCAAGGACACCACCGACTTTCGCTACCCGGCCGCGCTGACCGACACGGCGTTCCTCCGTACCGTCACCCACACGTTCATGGTCCGGGATCCGCACGCCGCGATCATGTCTCACCACCGGCTCAATCCGCGCATCGGACGGGACGAGATCGGGTTCGCCTGGCTACGGGAGATCTTCGACGCGGTCACCGCGGCGACCGGAGAGGTGCCGGTGGTCATCGACGGTGATGACCTGGTCGCCGATCCGGCCACGATCGTGGCGGAGTACTGCCGCCGGACCGGAATCGCGTTCCTCCCCGACGCGCTGTCGTGGCCCTCCGGCATGATCGACCAGTGGCAGCGAACCGGGCGCTGGCACGCCGAGGTGAGCGCCACCACCGAGTTCATCAGCGAGCCGCGACCGGCGCCTGCCGAGATCACCGACCCGACGCTGCGCGCCTACCTCGCCTACCACCGGCCGCACTACGCCGAGCTGCACCGCCGGCGGCTCCTCCCGCGGTCGGCCGGCGCGGCTCCGGATCCCGCGGCCGGTGCCTGAACGGCCTGCTCACGCCGCGAACTGCTCGGCGTCCTGCACGGTGCGCAGCTTCGGCAGCGGTGAGAAGACGACCCAGCCGATGGTGCTCACCATGCCGATGGTGCCGATCAGGAGCCCGGAGCGCACCCCGGCCAGCTCGCCGGCCAGCCCGCCGACCGCGGCGCCCAGGGATACGACGCCGTAGGAGATGAACCGGTAGCTCGCGGTCATGCGGCCCAGCATCTCGATCGGCGTGACGGACTGCCGAACCGAGATCGCCGCGACGCTGGACATCGCGGTGCCCACTCCGTTCAGCGCGAACGCGATGGCGATCACCGGCAGGGTGAACAGATGGTGCGTCGGGGTGAGCGGCACGGCGAGCAGCACCACCGACTCCACGGCGACCGAACCGAGCAGCGCGCCACCGACCCCGACCCGGCGCGACACCGGTCCGGTCAGCACCGCGCCGGCCACGGCGCCGACCGCGCCGCCGGACAGCGCCAGGCCGATCGACCCCGCGTGCAGCCCCAGGTCATGAACCGCGTAGACCATGAAGAGCGTGAGGATCCAGCTGTCGAAGAAGTTGTAGGAGGCGGCGACGCCGACGAGTGCGCGCAGGAATCGGTTGCCGTAGACGACCCGCAGGCCGTGCTTGATGCGCGCGATGTTGCCCTCGTCAGGGTTCGCCAGTACGGGACGCGGCTCGCGGACGCGGATCATCAGCAGCCCGGCTATCGATACCACGAACGAGATGCCGTCGGCGAGCAGCGCGACGGGCGCGGTGACCAGCTGGACGAGCAGCCCGCCGAGGGCCGGGCCGCCCACCTGCGCGACCGAGGCGGTCGCCTGGAGGCTGCTGTTCGCGATCACGAGCGACTCGCGTTTGACCAGCGACGGCACGTACGCGTTGTACGACACCTCGAACAGCACCCTGAACGCGCCGAACACGAACACCAAGCCGATCAGCAGCGGAATCGTGAGCAGCCCGATCGCGGCGAGGGTGACGATCCCGAAGAGAATGACCGCGCGGCCGATATCGGCGCCTACCAGCAGCGCCAGCCTGCGTGTCCGATCGGCGTACACCCCGACGATCAGAGTGAACAGCAGGAATGGCAGCCAGCGCGCCATATTGAGCAGGCCCACCTGCCCCGACGTGGCATGCAACGTGATCACAGCGGTGAGCGGCAGCGCAACTTCCGTGATCTGGGAACCGACTTCTGAAAGGCCCTGCCCCACCCACAACTTGACGAAATCGTATTGCCGGTACAGCGGAGTCGGATCACGCTCTTCGACGACGGCTTCCACCATTCGACCTCTCCTGATTCGCCGAGCAGAGCGCACTGTACCGCGAACCCGATGGGCTCATTTCAAGGCTCGTAGCCCGATTCCGTTCTCCGGCCCATGCGCATTGACGGAGCCGCCTGCGTGGACCGCCAATGCCTGACGCGCCCGCGTGACCACCGTCTCGGCGGTAATGCCATTGCGTTCGAGAAGGTGACGATGGCCGCCGGATCCGGCGGCGAATATGTCGGGCACCGCCACTCGCATCACGGGACATCCGACACCCAGTTCGGCCACCACTTCGGCCACCGCCGAGCCGAGCCCTCCCGCGGCCCAGTGTTCTTCCACCGTGACGATGCCGCGGGTTCGCGCCGCCACGGTCAGCGCCTCGACATCCAGGGGCTTGACCGTATGCATGTTGATCACAGCGGCGTCGACGCCGTCCCGTGCCAGTTCCTCGGCGGCGGCCTGTGCCGCGAGCACGGGATAGGGGCCGGTGGCGACTAAGGCGATGTCACCGCCTTCGCGCAGGGTCTGCGCCCGCCCGATCCGTACCGGCGGCAGGCCGGGCCCGAGACCGGGAGTGGCGCCCCGGCCGAGGCGTATGTACACGGGCCCGGGCAGGTCGACGCTGGCACGCACCATGTCCTCGACGGCCGTCGTGTCCGCCGGGCACAGGACCGTCATGTTGGGCAGCATCCGCATGATGGCCAGGTCTTCCAGCGAATGGTGGGTCGATCCGAGGTGGCCGGCGGACAGGCCTCCGTGGGTGGCGACGATTCGTACCGGAAGATCGGCCATCGCGATGTCGAGCTTCACCGACTCGAGCGCGCGGGTGCTCGCGAAGGTCGCCATCGTGTTCACGAAGGGGACACGCGCCGACGACCTCGCCAGACCCGCGGCCACACCCATGAGGTTCTGCTCGGCGATGCCGAGGTTGATGTAGCGGTCCGCCGCCGGCCCCCAGTCCACGGGCGAGAACAGACCAGTGTCGCTGTCGAGGCAGACGAGCCGCTCGTCGTCGGCGAGCAGTTCGACGAGCACGTCGCGATACACCTCGCGGGGCGCGCGCGGGTCGGTCTCCTCTGCCTTCGTGACGACCGGTAGGGGCTCCTCCGCCGGTGTCTTCGTCACGATGTCGTCTCCATCCGCTTCCGCTCGGCGCCCAGCGCGGCGAGCGCGCGCTTGTACTGCCGCTCGCCCAGCCGGGCGTAGTGGCCGCGGGTCTGGCCCTCGACGAACGGCAGACCCTTGCCCTTCACCGTGCGTGCGAGGACCACGGTGGGCCCGCCATCGGACGGCGGGGGCGAGCTCAGCACGGAGGACAGCTGGTCGAGGTCGTGTCCGTCGACGTCGTGCACCGTCCAGCCGAAGCTGCGCCAGCGGTCGGCGAGCGGTTCCACCCCCACCACGTCGGCGGTGCGTCCGGTGATCTGCAGGCCGTTGCAGTCGACGATGGCCGTCAGCCGGTCCAGGCGGTACGCGCCGGCGGCCATCGCCGCTTCCCAGACCGAACCCTCCTGGAGCTCACCATCGCCGAGCAGGACGTAGCAGCGCCGGTCGCTGCCCGACAGCCGGAAGCCGAGGGCGAAGCCGACCCCGATCGGCAGCCCGTGCCCGAGCGAGCCGGTCGGTATCTCCACGCCGGGCACCGCGGAGTTCGGATGGGCGGTGAGCTCGCTGTCCGGCCCGGCGTACCGGGCGATCCACTCCCGTGGAAAGAAACCGCGCTCCGCCAGGGCCGCGTACAGGCCGATCGCACCGTGGCCCTTGCTCAACACCAGCACGTCGCGGTCGGGCGCGTCCGGCCGTTCGGGATCGATGCGCAGCACCGAGTGGTAGAGCGTGACCAGGATCTCCACCAGCGACAATGAGCCGCCCAGATGACCGCCTTCCGGGTTGGCGCACATCTCCACGATCATTTCGCGGACATGGAGCGCGCGTTCGCGCAGGCCGGTCGTCTCGCTCATCCGGGGACACTCTTCATGCGCACCACCGACGGCCGGGAACCGAAGTGTTCGCCCAGCTCCAGCAGCGCGTGGGTGAGCACGTCGATGCCGCGCAGGTAGTCGGCGAGCAGGATGTGCTCGTCGTCGGAGTGGTCGAGCCGGCCGTCGCCGGGGCCGTAGGTCGCCATGGGGATGTCCCACTGCTCGGCAAGGGTGTTCATGTCGGAGGTGCCGGTCTTGACCTTCATGTGAGGTCGAGCCTGCCGGGCCTGGATGCCGGCGGCCAGCGCGCGGACCACGGGATCGGTGCGCCGCACCCGGCATGCGGCCACGGAGTTGAGGACGTCGAGCCGGCCCTGCGGGAGCCGCTCGGTGAGCGCGGCGACCAGGCCCTCGGAGTCGTATCCGGGCGGGACACGGACGCTGAGCTCGGCCTCCGCGAACGTCAGGTCACCGCGGATGGACACCAGGGTCGCGCCCGGGAGGTCGAAGGATCCATGCCCCGTGTCGGGGCCGAGCAGGTCCAGGAGCGCCGACCACGCCTCGCAGGCCAGCTCGGACGCCTTGGACACCGGATTGCTGGGGTGGGTCGGCGGGCACTCGACCTGGTAGCGCAGGTCGAGCTTGCCCTTGTACCCGAGCACGACCGTCTGCCAGCCGCTCGGCTCACCGATGATCAGCGCGTCCGGACACGGGTGGGTACGGCGGATGTGCATCGCGCCGCGCGACAACGGCGTCTCCTCCTCCACCGCTCCGACGACGACGATCCGCCCGCGGAAGTTCAGCGCGCCGGCCGCCGCGCAGACCATCGCGGCCAGCGGTCCCTTGGCATCGACCGCTCCCCTGCCGTACAGCGCGCCCAGCTCGGCGCGTACGGGGATTAGGTCGGGAACGGTGTCCATGTGGCCGAGCAGCATCACCGTCGGCCCGTGGCCACGGGTGATCTCGCCGACGGCGTTGCCCGCCTCGTCCGTGTAGGCGGTGAAGCCCAGTTCCCGCATCACGCCGACCAGATGCTCAGCGAGCCTGGCCTCCCCGTAGGAGGGCGAGGGGATCTGCAGCATGGATTGCAGCAGGCCGATGGCGTACGGTTCGGTGCCGGTGTCCGGGTGGCCGGACCCGGCACTCACCGGAGCGTCCCGATCGCCGCGCCGGCACACGGCGGAAACGCCGTTCTCCCATGCGTGGCCGCGTGGCGGGGAGTCACTCGCCCCAATCCTCCTCGACCTCAGGAGCGAGAGCGAGCTGCACCGGGTCGACGGTGACGATCTCCAGCTCACTGGAGCATTCGCCGCAATCGATGATCTCGCTGACCCTGGGCATCTCACTAAGAGCGACGGCGCCGTCGCACTCGGGGCAGGTAGTCATGCCGCCTTCCTTTCCGTGCTGTTCCGCGGGGTACAGGCCAGTAGATCCGGTGGACCGCCGTCACCGCGTCCATCACGGTGATGAACAGGCGCCGTACTCTCGTTGACCGCGAGCCCGACCGGTGTTTAGTCGGATGGACGCCGTGTCAACGCTGCGTCGCTCTTCTCCCTCTTCTGGCCGGCGGCCTTTACATCGCGCTTCGCGACGTGACTGACTTGTCCGTGCCGCATGATCCGCCGTCCTTTGAAAATTGCGCTCCCACCACCTGATCACGTGTTCGCGAGGTGACCATGGCCTCTTCGCCACGACCGCAGAACTGGCTGCTGCGCCGGCCCAAGGGTGACGCGCCCACGCGCCTCTTCTGCTTCCCGTACGCCGGTGTCGGAGCGTCGATGTACCACCGGTGGCCACGGCTCGTCGGCGTCTCCGAGGTCTGCCTCATCCAGCTTCCGGCGCGGGAGAGCCGGATGCGCGACCCGCACCACGGCACGTACGAAGCGCTGGCCGAGCCGCTCGCCGAGGCGTTGCTGCCACTTCTGGACCGGCCGTTCGGCTTCTTCGGGCACTGCACCGGTGTGATGCCCGGTTTCGTCACCGCGTTGCACCTCATGCGGCATGACCTGCCGGTTCCGGACCGGCTCTTCGTCTCCTCGCAGGTGGCCCCGCACGACGGCCCGTCCAGCCGGTTCCTGCGCATGACCGACGCCGAGCTCGGGGAGGAGCTGGCCGGGCTGATGCGGACCATGGGCTCCGAGCCGCACCCCGCGTTGATCGAGATGGCCCTCGGCGTGCTGCGCGCCGACGTGGAGGCCGACCGCGCCTACCGGCCGCCCGGGCCGGTACGGCTGCCGTCCACGGTGCACGCGATCGGCTGGGACTCCGACCGGGAGGTCCGCCCCGAGCAGATGGGCGGCTGGCGGGAGTACGCCGAACCCGGCCGGTTCGAGGACACGGTGCTGCCGGGCGAGCACTACGACTTCCTGACCGGCCCCGCGGCGCTGCTCGACGTGATCGCCGGCGGCATGAAGCAGGCGCTCGGCTGAGACCGCCGCACGGCTCGTCACTCCGGCGTACGGTCTCCGGTCACGGCGCCGACTCGTCGACCACCTGCGCCAGGTCGGCCACGGTGGCGTTCTCGTAGAAGGCACGGAGTTCGATCGGCACGCTCCACGTGCCGGCGATCTCCCCGATGATCTTGATGGCCAGCAGTGAGTGGCCGCCCAGCTCGAAGAAGTCGTCGTCGGCCCCCACCTCGTCGATCTCCAGCAGGTCACGCCAGATCCCGGCGAGCGCCTCCTCCACCGGGCCTTGCGGCGCCCGGTAGTCGCTGCCGACGTCCGGGCGTTCGCGGCCGACCTCCAGGTCGCGCCGCAGTGCCGCGCGGTCCACCTTGCCGTTGGCGTTGAGCGGGAGCGCGTCGACCCGCACGAAGGACGCCGGGAGCATGTACGAGGGGAGCGTCGAGCCCAGCCGGCGACGCAGCTCGGGAACCGAGACGTCCGCCTCACCGGCATAGCAGGCGATCAGCCGATGGCCGTCACGTTCATGCCGTTCGGCGATCACGGCCGCGTCGCTGATCTCCGGCCGGGCGAGCAGGGCCGCTTCGATCTCGCCCGGTTCGATCCGGAACCCTCGGATCTTCACCTGGTCGTCGGCTCGTCCGAGGAACTCCACGACGCCGTCCGGCCGCCGGCGTACGAGGTCGCCGGTGCGGTAGAGCCGACCGCCGGACCGCGCGCCGAAAGGGTCGGGGACGAAGCGCTCCGCGGTCTGCCCGGGCCGTCCCAAGTACCCCAGGGCCACCCCCGAGCCTCCGGCGTACAGCTCTCCCACCTGGCCGTCCGGCACGGGTCGCATGCTCTCGTCGAGGACGTGAACCTGCGTGCCGTTGACCGGCAGGCCGATCGGCACGGTCGCGGACGCCACCGGCCGTGTCATCACGTGACAGCAGGTGAACGTCGTGTTCTCCGTCGGCCCGTACCCGTTGACGATCCGCGCGCCGGGGAGTGCGGCGAGCGCCTTGTTGACGTGCGCGACGGACAGGACGTCGCCGCCGGCCAGAAGCCGGCGTACGCCCGACAGGCGGGCGATGGGCCCCTCCACGATCTGGTGGAACAGCCCGGCGGTCAGCCACAGGATGGTGACCTGCTCGTTCTCCACCGTCTCGGCGAGCTGGTCGAGGGTGGGGTCGTACGGCGGGAAGACCGCGAGGCGCGCGCCGTTGAGCAGCGGGGCCCAGACCTCCAGCGTGGACGCGTCGAAGGAGATCGGGGCGAGCTGCAGGACGGTGTCATCCGCGCCGATGGTCAGGAAGCCGGGGTCGAGGACGAGCCGGAGCACGGCCCTGTGCGGGACCACCACGCCCTTGGGCACGCCGGTCGAGCCCGACGTGTAGGCGACGTAGACAGGGCTCTCCGGATCACCGGGCAGCCCGAGGTCCGTGCCGGGCAGCCGGTCGAGCCCGTGGTCGGCGCGATCGAGGATCACCGGCCGGTCGGCCAGCCCGTCCAGCTCCGGCAGCAGGTGAGCCTGCGTGAGCAGCACCGTGATGCCGGCGTCGGCGAAGATGGTGCGGAGCCGCTCGCGTGGTTGCCTGCGGTCCGGTGACACGTAGCAGCCACCCGCCTTGAGGATGGCGAGCAGCCCGACGACCATTTCCAGCGAGCGTTCGACGCAGATGCCGACCTTATCGCCCTGGCGCACGCCGTACTCGCGCAGGCGCCGGGCAAGACGGTTGGCCCGGACGTTGAGCTCGGAGTACGTGTACCGGCCGGGCCCGCAATTGACCGCGATGGCGTCGGGAGTCAGAGCCGTCCGGTACTCGAAGACCTCGTGAACGGAGTTCATCGTCCCCATGCGCGCAGGCTCGCTCATCCTCAGGGTGGTCGTCATTCGGCTACCTCATTGGGCCCGGGCGGAGTCGAGTCGTGGCCGTATGGACGCTTCGCGCAGCATTCCCGTCTGGTAGGCGAACGCGACCAGTTGCGCACGGTCCCTGATGCGGAGTTTGTGGCGGATCCGGTGAAGGTGGGTGCGCACCGTGCTGATGCCTATGAACAGTTCGGCCGCCACATCGTCGATCGACATTCCATGACCGATGAGGGTGAGCACCTCGTGTTCTCTCCTGGTCAACGCGGCAAGCTCCGGACACGGCGCCGTCTGGGGCGTACCGCCGCATTCGCAGAACCAGGTGACCAGCCGATCGGCGATCTCAGGGCCGAGCGCCGTGCGTCCCCGCGCGACCGAGCGGGTGGCGGCGATCACTTCGTCGCTGGTGGCCTCGCGGTTGAGCAGGCCCTTGACCCCGGCGGACAGCAGTTCGGCCACCAGCTCGTCGGTGCAGTCGGTGTAGAAGACCACGGCGCGCGGTGGCGTCTCGGGGGGATGGACGCCCGCATACAGCCTTCGGACGAGATCGAGGCTCGATTCGAGGGAGGAGAGGCCGATCAGCACCACGTCGGGCCGGTGCTGACGCGCCAGCAACGCGGCCTGGGTACAACTGTCACTCCCCGCCACCACGTCGAGATCGGGCAACGCGTCGAGCAGGGTGCACAGACCATCTCGCATGAGAGGTAGTTGATCGCAAACCAGGATCTTGGCCAGCATGAGATCGGTCCTCTCAGCCCTGAATATTGATCGGCCACATCGCTGGGGCCTTTCTACAGCGGGTCGCTACAAAAGCTCTATAGATCAATTGCTCAGCACAATGGATCAACTCGTCTCTGGACGTAGCAAACCGCTACCGCCACATCACCCTACGTACAGAATCCCTCGTTGCCGATCACACGACGAATCAGCGATCATCGATTCGAACATTCGCCATTACGCCGCACCTCGCATGGAGGAGCTGTTCACAAAGGTATCGCCCGCTCCTAGATCGATAAGATGGCAGCGTGTCTTGCGCTTCTCATCAGCGAGAACCTCGTGGTGGCGATCTTCTACAACACTGGAATTAGAAACGATCCAAGTCGCCGTGTCAATGTTCAGGTCAGATGATTCGCTTTTCCATCACGGGCCCGGCTTGTCTCCCCAGCGCCACGGTCGGGACGGAGAGCGAGCGGCCGCAGCGGCGACGGCCCGAAGATCGGCCGGGCCGGACGATCGACCGTAGGACCGCTCGACCGGATCCGCGTCACGAACGGCCCTCTCGCCGCCCGCAGCCACCCACACTCACCGCCTTCCGGCCACGGGAGCGCCACCGCCCGCCTATCCTGAATATTTATCGCAATTGACAGGAAAGACGTTCACAGCAGTAGCCCATAAGGAATTGTGAGCGAGGGTGAGATCCCTCAGCGGAGAAAGAAGAACAGCGCCATCCGGCCAGATCGGCGGGCCCGGCGTGCGCGCACTCCATGACCCGAACGGCCAGGTACCCGCCCCGGCGTCACCGCCGGCTCATCGAGTGGCTTCCGCGATGTCGGCGAAGCCGCGCGCGACCGCCGGGATGGAGCGCGGCGGCACCGCCGGACCGAAAAGAGGTCATTGCTCAGCGTGACATCTCCGACCTGAAGGTAGCTGTGCGTGACGCCGATCCGACCCGACCGATTGTGTGATGCCTGAGACGGTCGACCCTCGACCCCTCTACATTAAAGTCTCTGATCTAGTATTCGTACCTTGTCAGATCTGCCGTACAGGGAGAGGCCCCCCGTGACGAATGTGCCCAGCGACCCCCTCCAGATGGGTGGCCCCGGCCGCCTGACGCCCGTCGACGATGGAGCACTCCAGCGGGCGACGCGACTGCGAGAGCTTGGTCTGGGACAGGCACGGGAAAGCGAATTCGATAGGTTCGCCCGTGATGTCGCACTAGAAGCACAAAAACTCGCACGACTCGACACCGCTCCGGTCGCCTTCGTGAACCTCGTCGGCCACGAGCAGTTCGTATGCGGTGCTTACATGCCGCCGGCCACCGCCGGCGTCGTGGAAGGAATCCTGGATCAGAAGATCCCCCTCAATGCCGGCTACTGCCCGTATGTCATCGCCCGGCGCAAAGCGCTGATCCTTGACGATGTTCTCGACTATCCGCGTTTCGCCGGCAATCCGATTGTCGACGCGCTCATGGTCCGGAGCTACGCCGGAGCTCCGTTGACGGACCGCACGGGCACGGTTCTCGGCACGGTCTGCATCGTCGACAGCGAACCGCGCCCGTGGGGTAAGGCCGGGCTGGACCTCATGAAGCAGCGGGCGGCCGACCTCGTTGACCGGATTCACATCCGCGAGGGCCTGCCGGGCTAGTCGCGCGACGCACTCACCGACGGCAGTCGCCGCTCCTCCCTTTCCTGGTCGTCTTAGAGCGAGGACGGGGATGGAGCCGGTCGCTCCGCGCCGTCGTCGACGATTCCGGTGGCCAGCAGGCGGAATTCGTTGACGACACCGACGATGTCGTGCTTGAGGAACTCGATGGCGGACTCGACTCTGCTCTGGGCGGCGCCGGTCTCAGCCGCCCACGCGAGGACCTGGGTGGCAGCGAAAAGGTAGGCGATGACGCGGCCGGCCAGGACCTGATGTTCCTGGTCCAGTTGCGAGTCGAGGAAGCTCAGGTCCATCTGGAGCTTCGCGACGCCGGACGCTGTGAGCGGCCAGTCGGCCAGGAATTCGCTGAGTGGCCGCCTGGCCCGCCGGGCCAGGCAGTACACGGCGAGTTGCTGGCAGAGCATGTCATTGTTGCCGTCGAAAATGGTGAAGACCCGCGAGTCCAGGAATGCTTGACCGGCGATGTTGGAGGGCGATCCGCAGCGATACCCTTCACCGCCGGTCAACTGCTGGTAGGACTGTGCCGCATTGACCATCCGATCGGTGACGACGACCTTCAGGGCCTGCACGGCTGGAAACGCCGGGGTCATGTCGGTCTTGAAGTCCAGCGCCGTCTGCACGTAATGGTTGAGCGCCTCGCAGATGGTGAAGGAGGTGTCGATGGCCGCGAGCCGGTAGCGGACGAACCTGATCTTGGACTGCGGCTTCCGCCCGATGTGGCGGCCGTCCACGTACGCGTGCGCCTCGCGGCTGATGCGGCGCAGGAATCCGGCACTCGCCGCCACCATCATCGCCCGCGACACCAGGAACAGGTCTACCGGGGCGACGCCCGCTTCCTCGGCGTCGATCCTCCGGTACCGGGGGACGATCGCATCGATCTCGTTGCATCCATAGTCGATCAGCTTCAAGCCGAGCGCATCGTAGAGCTGCACGCAGCGGAATCCCTCGCCGCGCTCGACGATGAAGTAGCCGTACTCGCGATGGTGTGTGCTCTTCGCGACGACGAGCCACCAGTGCGCGGAGGAGCTGAGAGCCTGCCAGTGCTTGCGGCCACGGATCCGGTAACCTCCGTCGACCTCCTCGAATGTGGTCGTCATGGAGGACAAGGCCGAGCCGGCGCCCGGTTCGGTGGCGGCGAGCCCGGCCATCATCGGATCGCCGCCGGCGTACAGCGGCAGCATCTCCTGTTTGGCCTCTTCTCCGGCCCACTTCACGATGGGCAGCAACGACAGTGCCGTGTTGACGATCACGAAGACGCCGAGCGCCAGGTTCCACTCGGCCGTGGTCTCGACGACCCGGCACATCTCGACGTGGCTGTAACGGCCACCATGCTCTTCAGGCAGAGTAGGCAGTAACACGCCGGCCCTCACCAGGAGTGCCCAGTCCTCGGCGGGAAGGTACTCCTGCGGATAGGTCACGGCGTCGAACTTGGATGCGACTGCGTCGATGCCGGCGATGAACTCATTCGGCGACAGAGACAGAAGATCTTTGGTCATGCTCGCTCTCAGCGTCGGGGTGCCGGTAGGGGAGGTGGTCGGATCCCACTCATGAACGCCCCAATGTAGACGTATTGGCCCCTAAGCCGTACCCGGGTGATAAGAACCTGGCTACGTGAGTGCCCACGCCATATCGCTCACCTGCCCGGATGAAGTTTCGGCACGTTCACCAGATCACGCGTGTCGGCAAGCCTCATGACCATAATCGGACTATTCTGACAAATCGTTAAAATATCTATTTTCTCGGACGACCGTCACGCACGCCGTCCGGCGGCAGCGCGACCGCCTGCACCGGGCCCGCCCCGGCCGGCTTCTACACCACCGCGCTCTCCTACTCCTTCTCCTGTGAGGGCACCAAGACGCCCAACGGGCTCCTGAACAACCAGCAGATCGCGACGAACCTCAACGGGCGCCCAGCGGGCAGTACGGCCGTGATCTGCGGACTCCAGGCATCCCCGGCGGGCTGGGTGACGGTCGCCGTCGTCCAGGCCTACCAGTGCGTCCTCGCGCACGCCGGGGGCCTCGGCGACAACGCCATCTCGATCCGCAAGGTCTGAGGGGGTCCGGGCGCGCGCCTCAGCGCGCGCCCGGAGTCTCAGAACAGGGGACGGCCGCTGTTCTTGGCGTTCACGTACGCCTGCCAGTCGGTGCCGACCTGGTCCGCGTAGCTCGTCGCGAAGGCCGTCGTCTCCGCCTGCAGTCCGGACACCGAGGTGATCGCACCGTCGATCGCCGCGTCGGCCGAGTAGCTCAGGCCCGTGCCGGAGATGTCCTGGTCGGCGCGGGCGTGCGCGGCGGCCAGCAGCCGCCCGATGTCGCGTACGGAGTCGTCCCAGATCGCGGAGGTCGTCAAGTCGCCGATCTCGAGGTCCTCCGCGAACGGCGACTTCTCCTTCACCAGCACCGGCACGCCGCCGGCGTCGGCCCAGCCGGCCAGCGGGTCGGACTCGTTCACGAGCCACCGCAGGGCCATGGCGGGGCGCTGCCCGCCGGTCAGCGTCGTCGCACCCGGCGCGAGCTGCTTCGGCGCGGGGTCGACCTCCTGCTTCAGCTCCAGGATCCGATCGTCGGACGTGCTGGAGGAATCCCCCTCGATCAGCACGTACCAGCGGAACCGGCCCAGGCTTCCCATACCGGCGCCGAGCCGCCGCCGCACGTCCTTGACCGCGGCCTCGGCCGTGGACAGCGGCTCCGCGGCCGTGCCGCGGTAGGCGGCGACCGCCGCGACGATGGCGGCGCGGGTCGCGTCCGGCACCGCCTGCAGCTCCGGGTCGCTCTTGAACGTACGGGTGGAGCCGCTGAGCGTCGTCCACTTGTCCAGCAGGTCCGAGCGGGAGTCGTCGGCCGCCTTGCCGATCAGCGACTTCGACAGGTCGGAGGTGTCGTCGGAGGTCAGCCGCCAGCCTGCCTCGTCGTCGTTGCCGTGGAACTTCTTGATCCACTGGGCGTACTCCGAGACCAGCGTGTTCACGTCGGTCGTGATCTGATCGGCGCTGCGCCCGTTCGCACGCCCGGCGAGCACGAGCGCCACGGCCTCGCGCCGCAGCTCCCAGGTCCACGAACCGCGCCACGCGTCGTCGGTGTCGTTGATCGCGTACTGCTCGGTGTTGTCGGCGCCGCGGTCGGCCCCGGTGTTCTCCGGGTGCGCGTCACCGGTGATCCACACGTCTCCCCCGCCGGTCGCGTACGCGGACGGCGGCAGCTCGCCCAGGTCGCGGTAGTACAGCGGCGAGGTCCCGCGGAAGAACGCCCAGGCGCTGGACGCTAGCTCGCCCGTGCGCGTCCGCAGATCGTCGTCGGTCGCCCCGCCGTTCAGCGTGTGCAGGGCGTGGTCGTGGTCGTAGATCACGGTGACGGGGTCGCGGGTCAGGCCCGCGCCGGCCACGCCGGTCTGAAACATCACCCCCGATCCGACGATCACGACGGTGACAGCGGAGGCGGCGACGTTTCTGGCGGTGCGTCTCATGCGGCCATCTATACAGATGTAGGTAAATTCCAGTCATCGGCAACATGACACAGAACCCACATCGGGCTCATCCGGCCGGACTGAGCACCTCGACCGGCCGCGCGCGTACACAGGCGGACAGGCCGGTGGCGACCGCGCCGACCACGGCGAGAGCGGCGAAGCCGTAGCGGCTGTCGGCGTGGGTGGTGACCGCGGACACGGCGAGCATCACGACCATGGTTCCGCCGAGCCCGGCGGCGTTCGCGATGCCGAAAGCGCGGCCGGCACGGCTCTCGTGGACGGAGGCCAGCAGCAGCGCGCGGGAGGCGATGCGCGCCTGGCCGTACAGCCAGGCTCCGACGAACACTCCGGGTATCAGCCCCGCGAGGCCGAGCCACGGCTGAAGGAACAGCGTGACGGCGCTGAGCGTGAACCCGGCCACCGCGATCGGCAGGTCGTCCAGCCTCCGCCTGACCAGCCGGTACACCGTCGCCGCGAGCAGGAACCCGGTGCCGCCGATGGCGTCGACCAATCCGAGGATCCCGCTGCCACGTTGGAGCTCGCCGATGATGAAGACCGGCAGCAGGGCGTTGAAGACGGTCACGGTGATGCTGCCCTGGGCGTACAGGAGGATCGGCCGGAGCGCCCGGGCGCGCACGTCGAGAGGCGGCGCGTCATCGGAGTCCGCGGTGACGGTCTCGCCCGTACGCGCCGGTCCGTGCCCGACCCCGTAGACGCACAGCGCCGAGACGAGGAACGTGCCCGCGTTGAACGCGAACAGCGGCATCGCCCCGAACCACTGCATGGCGAAGCCACCGGCCGAGGCCGACAGCAGCGAACCGGCCTGCAGCGCCATCTCGTAGTTCGCGTTGAACCGCGGGAGCTCGCGCGCACGTACGCGTTCCTTGATCAGTGCGCTGCTGGCCGGGACGAACAGGGCGTTGACGACGGCGAGGGCGAAGTTGGCGGCGTAGAGCACCGCCGTCTTCGGCCCGCCGGCCATCATCGTGACCGGCAGCGCCAGCGCGGCGGCGGCGCTCGCCAGGTCGCAGCCGATCCAGAGGGTGCGCCGGTCGAGGCGGTCGGCCAGGCGGCCGAAGACCGGCGACAGCACGACCTGCGGGGCGGCGACGGCGATGAACAGCAGTCCGACGGCCGGCATCGACCCCTGCCGAGTACGTACGAGGATCAGGGCGGCCGCGATGAGCTGGATGTTGTTGCCCAGGGACGTGATGAACGTCGCGGGGATCAGCAGGCGCTCGGCGCGAGGGGCGTTCTCGGGGCTCACGTCATCCTTGGCTGAGATCGGGAATGTACGGCCCGATCTTGTCGTAAACCCCCTGACATCTACCGTCAGTAGATCTGCCAGAATCGCGGGATGCGTCCGAACACTGCGGCCCGGCTGCTCGTCTGGCCGGTGGCCCTCGCCGGGATCGCGGTGGATCAGGTGACGAAGGTGCTCGTGGCGTCGCGCCTCGAAGGAAAGGCGCCCGTCCGCGTGCTGGGCGACGTGCTGACGTTCGACGTCTCGCGCAACTCCGGTGCCGCGTTCTCCTTCGCTCCCGCCGCCACCGTCCTGTTCACCGTGCTCGCGATCGGGGTTGCCGTCGTCATCGTGCGGGCCGCCTCGTCGCTGCGGTCGGCGCCCTGGGCCGTCGCGCTGGGGCTGATCTTGGCGGGCGCGGCCGGAAACCTCATCGACCGGCTCCTGCGCGCGCCCGGTGTCGGGCGTGGCGCGGTCGTCGACTTCATCGACCTGCGGCACTTCGCGACCTTCAACGTGGCGGACGCCTGCATCACGGTCGGCGCGGTGCTCGCCGTGCTCCTCAACGTGCGCGGCGTTCCGATGAAGACGACCGGCGCAGCAGATACGTGTCCATGATCCAGCCTTTGCGGCGGCGGGCCTCGGCGCGTACGGACACGATCTCCTCGGCGACCTCCGGCAGCGGGCCCGAGACGAGGATCTCGTCCGGGGTGCCGAGATAGGCGCCCCAGAAGATCTCGGCGCCCTCGACGCCGGTGAAGGCGTTGTGCGCGTCGAGCATCACCACCACGTCGTCGGCGTCGTCGGGCCACCCCGCGGCGAGCCGCCGCCCGGTGGTGATCTGCACCGCGCCGCCGACCTGGTTGAGTCCCGTACGGTGCCGGGCCGCGAGCTGGGACACGCTGCTGATGCCCGGGACGACGTCGACCTCGAAGGTCACGGTGCCGCGTGCGAGGACGTCCGCGAGGATCGCGAGCGTGCTGTCGTACAGCGAAGGGTCGCCCCAGACCAGGAACGCGCCTGTCTCCTCCGGGCCGAGCTCCCGCTCGATCATCCCCTCGCAGACGTCCGCGCGGCGCCGGCGCCAGTCGTCGACCGCCTCGGTGTACGCGCCGCTCTCCCGGTCGCGTTCGGGGTCGCGCCCGTGCACGACGCGGTAGGAACGGTCGCGCGCGTAGCGGTCGAGGATCTCCGTCCGCAGGTCGACGAGCTCCTGCTTGACCGCGCCCTTGTCGAGCACGAAGAAAACGTCGACGGAGTTGAGCGCGTTGACCGCCTGCACGGTGACCTGCTCGGGGTCGCCCGCGCCGATGCCGATGACGATGAGCCTTCTCATGTGTCCCAGTCCTAGCATTCCGGTATGACCCTGCGCGTCCTGCTGCTCGGCGGCACCGGTGAGGCACGGAGCCTGGCCGCGCTGCTGGACGCCCGCGGGGAGTTCGACGTGGTCAGCTCGCTGGCCGGGCGCGTCGCCGAGCCGGTGCTGCCGGCGGGCCGTACGCGCGTCGGCGGGTTCGGCGGCGCGGACGCGCTGGCGGCCTGGCTGGCCGCCGAGCGCGTCGGCGCCGTGGTCGACGCCACCCACCCGTTCGCGGCCGGCATCAGCGCGTCGGCGGCCGAGGCCGCGGCGCGTACGGGCGTCCCGCTGCTGGTGCTGCGCCGTCCGGGCTGGTCCGAGGGGCCGGGCGACGACTGGCGGCGGGTGCCGTCCCTGGCCGGCGCCGCCGCCGCGCTGCCCGGCGAGCGCGTCTTCCTCACCACGGGCCGTGCCGGTCTCGCCGCCTTCGCCGGCGACACCCGCCGCTGGTTCCTGCTGAGGTCCGTCGACCCGCCGTCGCCTCCGGCGCCGCCGCGCATGGAGGTCGTACGCGCGCGGGGCCCGTACACCGTCGGCGGCGAGCTGGACCTCATGCGCCGCCATGCCATCGACGTCGTGGTCACCAAGGACAGCGGCGGCGACATGACCTCCGCCAAGCTCGTCGCCGCCCGGCGGCTGGGCCTGCCCGTCGTCATGGTCGACCGCCCGCCGCCCTCGGACGCCCCTGCCGTGGCGACGGTCGAGGAGGCCCTGATCTGGCTGGCCGGGTGATCAGAACACCTCGTCCAGCGTCACGGTCCCCTCGACGGCGACCTGGTACGCCGACACCCGGCGTTCGAAGAAGTTGGACAGCTCCTGCACGTCCTGCAGCTCCATGAAGCCGAACGGATTGGCCGTGCCGTACCGGACCGGCATGCCGAGGCGGGCGAGGCGCTGGTCGGCGACGTTCTCCAGGTACGCGCGCATGGCGCCGGCGCTCATTCCCGGCAGGCCGTCGCCGCACAGGTCGCGCGCGAAGGCGACCTCGGCGTCGACGGCCTCCTCCATCATCGCGACGACCTGGCCGGCCAGCTCGTCGTCGAACAGCTCCGGCTCCTCGGCCCGTACGTTGTCCACCACGGCGAACGCGAACTCCATGTGCATCGACTCGTCGCGGAACACCCAGTTCGTCCCTGAGGCGAGGCCGTTGAGCAGGCCGCGGGAGCGCAGCCAGTAGACATAGGCGAACGCCCCATAGAAGAACAGGCCCTCGATGCAGGCCGCGAAGCAGATCAGGTTGAGCAGGAACGCCCTCCGGTCCGTACCCGTCCGCAGCTCGTCCACGGAGCCGAGCGAGCCGATCCAGCGGAAACAGAAGTCCGCCTTGTCGCGGATCGACGGGATGTTCTCCACTGCCGCGAACGCCTTCACCCGCTCGTCGTGGTCGGGCAGGTAGGTGTCGAGGAGCGTCAGGTAGAACTGGACGTGCACCGCCTCCTCGAACAGCTGCCGCGACAGGTACAACCGCGCCTCGGGCGCGTTGAGGTGCGTGTACAGGTTGAGCACCAGGTTGTTGGAGACGATCGTGTCGCCGGTGGCGAAGAAGGCGACCAGCCGGTTGACCAGGTGCAGTTCCCCGGGTGTGAGGCGCGCCAGGTCCGCGAGGTCCGAATGCAGGTCGACCTCCTCGACCGTCCACGTGTTGCGGATCGCGGCGCGGAACCTCTCGTAGAAGGCCGGGTAGCGCATCGGCCGCAGGGTCAGGTCCATTCCGGGGTCGAGCAGGCTCATGAGCCCTCCTTCGCCGGAGAGGTGGCCCGGGTTCGTTCGCTTCGCTCACTCACTGGCAGGCCTCGCAGGTCTCGGGGTTCTCCAGGGAGCACGCCACCGCGTCCTCCGCCGGGGCCTGGGAAACGGTGGTCTGGGTGATGCGCGTGGCCGGGCGCGAACGCAGGTAGTAGGTGGTCTTCAGGCCGGAACGCCACGCGTAGGCGTACATCGAGGACAGCTTCCCGATCGTCGGCGTCTCCATGAAGAGGTTCAGCGACTGCGCCTGGTCGACGTACGGCGTGCGCGCGGCGGCGAGGTCGATGAGTGCCTTCTGCGGAAGCTCCCACGCCGTGCGGTACAACCGCCGCAGGTCGTCCGGGATCGCGGCGACGTCGCGTACGGAGCCGTCGGCGCGCTTGATCGCGTCGCGTACGTGCGGCGTCCACAGACCGCGCGCCTTGAGGTCACCGACGAGGTAGGTGTTGATCTGGAGGAACTCCCCCGACAGGGTCTCGCGTTTGAAGACGTTCGACACCTGCGGCTCGACGCACTCGTAGCAGCCGGCGATGGAGGCGATCGTGGCGGTCGGCGCGATCGCGATCAGCAGGGAGTTGCGCAGCCCGGTCCGTCTCACGCGGGCACGCAGCGCGTCCCACTCCCGCCGGTGGTGCGGCTCGGCGTCCGGCCAGTGGTCCGGGTGCAGCACACCACGGGCCGCACGGGTCCGGTCGTACGCGGGGTGCGCGCCGGCGGCCTCGGCGAGCCCGGCCGACTCGCCGTACGCGGCCAGCGCGATCTCCTCGGAGATCCGGGTCGACAGCGCCAGGGCCTCGGGCGAGTCGAACGGCAGCCGCAGCCGGAAGAACACGTCGGCCAGGCCCATCACGCCGAGGCCGACCGGCCGCCACCGCAGATTCGCGGCCTTCGCCTCCGGGGTCGGGTAGAAGCCGCGGTCGATCGTCCGGTCCAGGAACCGCACCGCCGTACGCGCGGTGGCGCGCAGCCGTGCCCAGTCGACGTCGCCGCCGTCGACGTGGGCGGCGAGGTTGATCGAGCCAAGGTTGCACACCGCGGTCTCGTCGTCGCTGGTCACCTGAAGGATCTCGGTGCACAGGTTCGACAGGTGGACGACGTTGCCGGGCTCGGCGGTCTGGTTGCAGGCGCGGTTGGCGGCGTCCTTGAAGGTCATCCAGCCGTTGCCGGTCTGCGCGAGGGTGCGCATCATCGCGCCGTACAGCCGCCGCGCCGGGATCCGCCGGACGTGACGCTCGTCCCGCTCGGCCGCGCGGTAGGCGGCGTCGAAGTCCTCGCCCCACAGGTCGACCAGCTCGGGCACCTCCTTCGGGTCGAACAGGGACCACTCCCCGTCGGCCTCGACGCGGCGCATGAACTCATCCGGCACCCAGTTCGCGAGGTTGAGGTTGTGCGTGCGGCGCGCGTCCTCGCCGGTGTTGTCGCGCAGCTCCAGGAACTCCTCGACGTCGGCGTGCCAGGGCTCCAGGTACACGCACGCCGCGCCCTTGCGCCGGCCGCCCTGGTTGACCGCGGCGACGCTCGCGTCGAGGGTCCGCAGCCACGGCACGATCCCGTTCGAGTGGCCGTTGGTGCCACGGATCAGCGACCCTCTGCTGCGGATGCGCGACCAGGAGATGCCGATGCCGCCCGCGTACTTGCTGAGGCGCGCGACCTGGCCGTACCGCTCGTAGACCGCCTCCAGTTCGTCGCGCGGGGAGTCGAGCAGGAAGCAGGACGACAGCTGCGGGCGGCGGGCCCCGGCGTTGAACAGCGTCGGCGAGCTGGGCAGGTACGCCAGCCGCGCCATCAGGCCGTACAGCTCCGCGGCCTCCGCGACGGTCTCGGCCAGGCCGCACGCGACACGCAGGAAGAAGTGCTGCGGGCGCTCCAGGACCCGGCGCGTCGTCGGGTGCCGCAGGAGGTAGCGGTCATAGACGGTGCGCAGCCCGAAGTAGGTGAACCGGTCGTCCGCGCCGTGGTCGACCAGCGCGTCCAGCTCGGCGGCGTTCGCGGCGACGAACGCCGCGGTTCCGTCGTTCAGCAGCCCCTCGGCGTGGGACTCCGCGACCGACGCGGCGAACGTCCCGGCCGTCACCTCCCCGGCGATGACCTGCGCGAGCAGGCGCGCCGCGACCGTGGAGTAGGCGGGTTCGGCGACGACCAGTGCCGCGGCCTCGCGTACGGCCTCGGCCGGATCCTCGGCGGTGATCCGCCGCGGATCGACGTCCAGACCGGCGCAGGCGCGGTCGACACCGGTGTCCTCGATGACTGTCACGTGCTCTTCCCCTCGTTCCCGTCCGCACCGTGAGGCACGGGTGACCCAGCACCACGGGACCATACATGTAGTGGTGCGTGTAGGCGAACACCACTACATGTTGATTATGAGTACGGGAACGACGAAATGCCCCGGCGAATTATTCGCCGGGGCTTTCGTCCGTTCTGTCAGGCTGCGACCGGTTCCGGAGCGGTGGCGGCCGTACGGGAGAGCAGGCGCTCGGCCATCGGCGCGAAGCACAGCCCCATCGCGGCCCACAGGATCGCCTGCGCCGCCACCGAGTAGAGGCGGAAGTCGAACAGAACGTCGGCAGGGAAGCCCGGATAGACGATCTGCCCCTGGCCGTTCCGCAGCGGGAGCGGCGTCTCGGTCGCGTGCCGGCCGTACTCGGCGGCGTTCGCCGACAGGTGCCCAGTCTCCGGCAGCAGGAGCATGCCGACGCCGAGCACCACGGCGCCCGCCAGGACGGCCAGCAGGGTCGCGTTCCAGTTGCCGAATCTCGGCTTGAGCCGCTGCCCGAGCCAGACCGCCAGGATGAGGACCGCGATCGAGAGGCCGACCATCAGCAGGTAGAGACCACCGCGGTCCCGGATCGTCTCCGGGTGGCCGATCGATGGCGGGTTGGCGGGATATTTCATGAAGGGCAGGAGGTAGAAGCCCAGGAAGCCACCGGCGGCCACCAGCACCGCCAGGTTCCGTGGCCGCAGCGCTCCGGTCCGGCCACAGGCCATGACGTAGGCGACCGCGTACAGGCCGCCCATCGCCGCGCCGAAGAGGATCATGCCGGCGCCGATGCCGACGTTGGCCTGGACCGTCCGGCTGAACAGGTCCGGGTCGGCCGCCTCGGCGGGGATTCCGGCCGCCTTGTCGAGGATGGCCTGGGCGGCGTCACGGCCGCTCTCGTAGTCGATGGCCGCCTGGATCTGCGGCTCGGCGAAGATCCTGGCGAAGACGAACGCCAGGATCCCGCCGATCGCGCCCACGAGCAGCCCACGAAGAATGAATCGCCGTTCCACGGCGTACTCCTAGGGTCGCTCGCCGATCAGTGGCAGGGGAAACCGAGGAAGTGCCGCGCGTCGTGGACGAATTCGTGGATGTACATGTTGTTGCCGAACACCGACGTCGCACCCTGGTCGACACCGATGAAGTAGTAGACCGCAAGGCAGAACGCGACGGTTCCGAACAGCCACAGGGCCGCCCGCGTTCCGGGCACCACGACGGGGGTGGTGTGAGTGGTCGGCAGCGTGGACATTGTCATGTCAGGGCCTCCTCAGGGATCTGGCGTCCCTAGCATCGGTGGAGCGCTTTGGACGGTGGAGGGTCTGACTCTCCAGCTCTTTCAAACTGGAACACAGTGGCGCGACCGTGCCGGATTTCCACCGGCTTCCCCCTACCATCACGTTTGCCCGGATCGTACGGGCGCGATCGACCATCGTCAACGGCGATAGGGGCCACATGACCGTTCGTCTCGTCTTGATCGCTCACGCCTCGACGTCCGCGACGCGGGAGACCCGCTTCCCGACCGACGAACCCCTGAACGAACACGGCGCCGCGACCGCACGCGCCGCGGCGGGGGCGCTGCAGCGGATCGACATCGCGTACCGCGGCCCGGAGACCCGCTGCGAGCAGACCGCGAACGCGCTCGGCCTGGCGGCGACCGTGAATCCCGCCCTCGCCGACCTGGACCTGGGGAGGTGGCGCGCCCGCACCTTGAATGAGCTGGCGCGCGACCATCCGATCGACCTGGCTGCCTGGCTGGGCGACCCGGGAGCCTCCCCTCACGGCGGCGAGTCCCTGCGGGCGCTGACGGACCGGGTGGCGCGGTGGCTGGACCGGATCCCCGCAGGCCCCACCCGACTGGCCGCGATCACCCATCCGGCCGTCGTACGGGCCGCCGTCCTGCACACGCTGGGCGCGCCCGTGTCCTGCTTCTGGCGCCTGGACACCGCCCCTCTGTCCCAGACGTGGCTCTCCCGCCACGACGGCCACTGGCGCCTGCGCGAAACCGGCCATCCGCTCTGATTTCGGCGCGCGCAGAATCAGCCGTCTGTTCGTTATAAAAAGCCGCTTATAGGAGCCCGAAAAAGGGCCCATTGCCTAGCTTGATGAGCATATGTATAGTCCGGCTGCGTAAGTGCCTGACAGGAACATTTACAAAAGGATCAAGGAGAGGTCAATGACGATCCCTACCGCTCTCAAGAGTCGCCGCCGACTGCTGCCCACGACCTTCGCCGTTCTCGCGCTCGCCGGATTCAGCGCGACGCTCGCCGAGCCCGCGTCCGCGGCCACCACCAAGTCACCCACGTCCTCCGCGGTGATCCAGGCCAAGATGCGCGAGGCCGGCTCCAAGCCGGTCGGCCCGATCCACACCGAGTCCGTCCCGGGCCCGGTCCCCGGCTGCGTCGGCAGCAAGTCGATGGCGGGCGGAAGCACCCCGGACGGCGTCATCCAGGTGTTCTTCACCTTCGTCACCGACTGCAAGGCCTCCGACACCTCCTCGGCCGTGACCCGCTCGGGCGGCCAGGTGACGGGCAGCTACTGCTTCAGCGGAATCAACGGTTCCGGCTGCACCCAGCTGGGTGGCTGGTCTCCGTACTACACCGACGGCAAGTACGCCACCTACAGCGCCATTCAGACCTGCTACACGGGCTGGCTGGGAACCTGCACCCCGACCTCGGTCTCGGCGATCCACGAGATCCTGTCCTTCAACCAGCCGCTCCGCTGGAACGACTGAGTCATCCGACGGCCGCGGTCATGACCTGAACCATGACCGCGGCAGAATGCAGAGAGTCGGCCGGCGGGATGGTTCATCGCGGTGCTCGGCGATCACGAGGTCGGGCGCCGGAGGACGAACGAAGGCGTCGTCCTCGGTACGCTGAGCGCCGATCCGGATCGAGGTCCGGAAGAGATGCCGACGACCACGACGAGAAAGCGGTGTTCACTCGATGAGCGCGCCGACGCAGCAGGAGCGGTTCGGGTTCCAGGCCGAGGTGGCCCAACTACTCGACCTAATGATCCATTCGCTCTACAGCAACAAAGAGATCTTCCTGCGCGAGCTGATCTCGAACGCCTCTGACGCCGTCGACCGGCTGCGGTTCGCCATGCTCACCGGGGACGGGGTGGAGAAGGACGACGAGCCGCTGGAGATCCACGTCCGGCACGACGAGACCGCACGTACGATCACGATCTCCGACAACGGTATCGGCATGAGCCGTACCGACGTGATGGAGAACATCGGCACGATCGCCAAGTCCGGTACGCGGGAGTTCCTCGGGGCGCTGACCGGCGACCAGCGCAAGGACACGGCGCTCATCGGGCAGTTCGGCGTCGGCTTCTACTCGGCCTTCATCGTGGCCGACCGCGTGACCCTCACGACCCGCCGGGCCGACGTGGCGGCCGGAGAGGCGGTCGTCTGGGAGTCCGACGGACGCGGCGAGTACACGCTGGAGACGGTCGAGCGGGAGGCGCGCGGCACCGAAATCGTCCTCCACCTCCGTGACGGCGAGGACGAGTTCCTCAACGGCCACCGGCTGCGGTCGATCGTTAAGAAGTACTCCGACCACATCAGCCTGCCGATCCTGATGCCGGAAGAGAAGGACGGCGACGAGGCTCCCGCCGAGACGGTCGTCAACCGCGCGTCGGCGCTGTGGACGCGCGCGAAGAGCGACGTCACCGAGGAGGAGTACAGCGAGTTCTACAAGCACATCGCGCACGACTTCGCCGATCCGCTCGCCCATCTGCACGCCAAGATGGAGGGCACCTACGAGTACACGCTGCTGCTCTTCGTTCCGGCGACCGCGCCGTTCGACCTGTGGATGCCCGAGGCGCGCCAGGGCGTGAAGCTGCACGTCCAGCGCGTCTTCATCATGGACGACACCGGCCAGCTGATGCCGAACTACCTGCGGTTCATCCGCGGCGTCATCGACTCCAGCGACCTTCCGCTGAACGTCTCCCGCGAGATCCTGCAGAGCAGCCGCGTGGTCGACTCGATCCGTACCAGCGCGGTGAAGAGGGTGCTGAAGCTCCTCAAGGAGCTGTCGGAGAAGGAGCCGGAGAAGTACGCCACCTTCATTCGGCACTTCGGCGCCGTTCTCAAGGAGGGCGTCGTCGAGGACTACTCGAACCGTGACGACATCGCCCGGCTGCTGCGCTTCACCTCCACCAGCTCGGCCACCGACGAGCCGGACGTCTCACTCGACGACTACGTGGGCCGTATGAAGGAGGGGCAGGAGAAGATCTACTACCTCCTGGCCCCGACGCCGGCCGCCGCCAAGAGCAGCCCGCACCTGGAGGTCTTCCGCGACAAGGGCATCGAGGTGCTGCTGCTCGGCGAAACGGTCGACAACTGGCTGGCCGGCAGCCTGCCCGACTTCGACGGCAAACGCCTGCAGTCGGTCGCGCAGGGCGTCGCCGACCTCGGTGACCTGGAGGACGAGGCCGAGAAGACGGCGAAGGAGAAGGCCGGAACCGAACTCGCCGACCTCGTGGCCCGGCTCAAGACCGCCCTCGGCGACAAGGTGTTCGACGTACGGACGACCAGCCGTCTCACCACGTCGCCGGCCTGCATCGTCGCGAACGAACCCGATGTCGACCTGGCCCGCCGGATGCAGGGCTCCGGCCTGCCGGGCCAGCCGGTGCTGGAGATCAACCCCGGCCACGCGCTCATCCGCAGGCTCGCCGACGAGACGGACGACCAGCGCCTCGCAGACTGGGCACAGATCCTCCACGGCCAGTCGGTGCTCACCCTCGGTGCCCGCGTCGAGGATCCCGCCGCATTCGTCAACGGCCTGAACGACCTGCTGATATCGCTGTCGGAACCGGCGACCGCCGACGACCCCGCCCCGGCGTCGTAGAGATCACCGGTGACGCCGTACGGCCCGGTGGCCGTACGGCGTCCCACGGCGATCGGCCGCGTCGACGACGCTGACGCCGAAACCGCGGCCGGTGACGAAGTGTGAGCACGGCCCGCCATTCCCGCTGCCTTGACGAAAACTGCCAGCCTGCGTGAGACTCAGTTGTCAGTTGACGGAATGGCTGGGCGGTTTTGGAAGCTCCGGAAACACGAGCCTTAAATGGAGCCGTATGCTTTTCAACATACTTCGAAACCTCCAGGTCACCGCCAACGACGGCCATAGCGTCCCGGTCAGGCGCCACCAGCACCGTGCACTTCTGGACACGCTCCTGCTGTTCGCGAACGAGCCGGTCCCCAATGACATGCTCATCGAAGCACTCTGGCCGAAGACTCCCCCGATCAGCGCCATACGTGCGCTCCGCACCTATATATGGGAAGTCCGCAAACTCCTGCAGAGCCCACGGATCCACACCCATGGCTGCGGCTATGAAATTGAGGTACGGGACGCCGAGCTGGATCTCCACGTGTTCCGCGATCTCGACGAACGCGGCCATGCGGCGATGGCGGATCGGGACTTCGACACGACGGCCCGGCTCCTGACGAAAGCGATGTCGCTCTGGGCCGGCACGCCCTTCGGGGACATGCCGCACACCGTCCCGATCGACAGCGAGACCGCGCGATGGCTGGAACGGCGGACGGCCGCGCAGACCAGCCTCATCGACGCGCGCCTTCGGCTCGGCCAGCATCGGGACGTCATCGCCGACCTGAAGGCGCTCACCATCAAGGACCCGCTCAACGAGAACACCTGGGGGCAGCTCATGCTGGCCCTCCACCGGAGCGGGCGGCGGGCCGACGCGCTGACGTCCTTCCTCGAGATCCAGGGCAGGCTGGCCCAGGAGATCGGCACGACGCCGGGCACACACCTCATACGCCTGTACGACCAGATCCGGGCCTCGGGCACGGAACTCGGATCGGTGTGAGCCTGCCCTCACGCGCGGAGGGTGACTTTACAATCGTCAACCTTCTCACATAGGAATTTTTCGCATAATCCTCACCACTGGGCACCAGGGCCCATATTTTCGCAGGTGAAACCCTATTCAAGTAAGTCTGCGAACTTTTCCTGATCCCCGCCTGATCTCCGCCAGATCAACATGAGATAAATAGCTGATTCGTCCCACTTACACTGATGACGCCTCGGGGGGAACGAAAGGGGAAAGGGAAGCATGGGACGACTCTGTATTGACCGAAGGGCCCTCGCCAAAAGAACGGGACTCATTCTCCCGGAGGACCTCACGCTCTCATCATGGCAGCGTATCGGTGAAGAGATCCGGGTCATCTCCGATGCTTCGGGCTGGTGGCTGGGTGACTGGCTCGTCTTCGGCGAGAGGAAGTACCCCGAAAGGTATAAACGGGCGGTCGAGGGCACCGCGCTCGACTACCAGACCCTCCGGAACTACGCCTGGGTCGCCCGCAAGTTCGAGGCCGGTCGCCGTCACGACGGCCTGAGCATCCAGCACCACGCCGAGGTCGCCGCGCTCCCCGCGGACCGGCAGGACTACTGGCTCGCCCGGGCGGAGCGGTTCGGGTGGTCGAGGAACGCTCTCAGGAAGGAGCTGAGGGCGGAGAGGTCTCGGGGGGCCGACGGCACGCAGGAGTGCGAGCTGCTGGTGACCGTCAAGCTGGTGCCGGAGCAACGCAGCCGGTGGGCGGCGGCGGCGTCGATGTCGTCCCGGAACCTCACGGACTGGATGGCGGACGCCCTCGACCGTGCGGCCTACGCCGCTCTCAACGAGTCCGTCACAGGATTTCCGTCCGCCTCCTAGGAGCCCGCTCCGTGCGACGGCATTTCGTCTTCACCGGTTTTCCGACGGCGGGGCACGTCATCCCGACGCTTCCTCTCGTGGAGGAGCTCACCCGCCGGGGGCATCGGATCACGTACGCGACTCACCGGAAGTGGGGGCCCGCGCTCGGGGAGGCCGGGGCGCGCCTGCTTCCCATCGACTTCGACGTACCCCCGGGCCCGGCGGCGACCGACACGGGACCGGATCGCTTCGCGGCGCGGCTGGAGCTCTTCGCCGGCCTGATCTCCGCCGGCTTCCCGGCGCTCCTCGCGCACGCGTCGTGCGATCCTCCGGACGCGGTGTGTTACGACATGATGACCCCGATCGGGAGGATGCTGGCCGAGAGACTGGAGCTTCCCGGCATCGCGTTACTGCCGAGCTTCGCCGGTAACCGGTGGACGGCGGGAGAGACCACGGCGTCATCGCCGACGCAGGCGGCGCTCCGCCAGGTCAGGACCGGCCTACGGGCGCTCGCCGCGGAACACGGGACCAGCATGCCCTCGGTGCTGATGTCCGGCCCTTCTCCGACGCTGAACATCGTGTTCGTCCCGCGAGAGTTCCAGCTCGCGGGTGACACGTTCGGGGAGCGCTTCCGGTTCGTCGGCCCGTGCCCGGCCTACCGGATCCGTGACGAGGGGTGGCGGGCGCCCGAGGGCGACGGTCCCCTCCTGTTCGTCTCCCTCGGTACCGCGTCGAGCCGTCCCGCCTTCTTCCGCCTGTGCGCGGACGCCTTCGCGGGCACCCGATGGCGCCTGCTCATGGCCATCGGCGAGCACGCCGACCCGGCGGACATCGGCCCGATGCCGCCGAACGTCGAGATCCGGCCGTTCTTCCCGCAGCCCGCCGTGCTGTCTCATGCCGACGTCTTCCTCTCACACGCCGGGATGAACTCCGTCATGGAGTCCCTGAGCGCCGGCGTCCCGATCGTGAGCGTGCCGCAGCGGCCCGAGCAGGAGGCCAACGCCAGGCGGGTGGAGGAGCTCGGCCTGGGCCTGCGGCTGGAGGGCTCCGCCCTGTCCGCCGAGCTGCTCAGGTCGGCCGTCCGCGAGGTCTCCGAAGACGAGGGCGTCAAGGCGAGGCTGGCCCGGATGCGCGAGATCATCCACGAGGCCGGAGGTCCGCACGCCGCGGCCGACGCCATCGAGACCTGCCTGGAGGAGACGCCTAAGTGACCTTCGGACCGGCGAACTGGGCCTCGAACATCCGTGTGTACGTCCCTCGCCGTGCCAGCAGTTCCTCGTGGGTGCCCTGCTCGACGAGCGAGCCGTCGTCCATCACGAGGATCACGTCGGCGTTCCGGATCGTGGACAGCCGGTGCGCGACGACGAAGCTGGTACGGCCCTGCGTGAGCCGGGCCACCGCGCGCTGGATCAGCAGCTCGGTACGCGTGTCCACCGAGCTCGTCGCCTCGTCGAGCACCAGGATCTCCGGGTCGGACAGGAACGCGCGGGCGATGGTGATGAGCTGCCTCTCCCCCGCGCTCAGCGCCGTCCCGTCCTTGCCGATCACGCTGTCGTAACCGTCCGGCAGGGTACGGATGAACCGGTCGGCATGCGCGGCGCGGGCGGCCTCCTCGATCTGACGGCGGCCGGAGGCACGCCTCCCGTACGCGATGTTCTCGGCGATCGTGCCCTCGAAGAGCCAGACGTCCTGCAGGACCATGCCGATTCGCGACCGTAGTTCGTCACGGGGCAACGCGGCGATGTCCACGCCGTCGAGCGTGATCCGCCCGCCACCGACGTCGTAGAAGCGCATGAGGAGATTGACCAGGGTCGTCTTGCCCGCACCGGTGGGTCCGACGATGGCCACGGTGTGTCCCGGCTCCACCGAGAGTGACAGGTCCCGGATGACCGGCTCGTCCGGGGTGTAGCCGAAGGACACCGCCTCGAAGCGCACCAGTCCGCGCGTCTCCGTGGTGGACGGCCGGGTCGGGGGATCCGCCTCCTGTTCGGTGGCGTCGAGCAGTTCGAAGACACGCTCCACCGACGCGATCCCGGACTGCACGAAGTTGGACACGCCGGCCACCTGCGCGACCGGCTGGCTGAACTGCCTCGTGTACTGGAAGAACGCCTGGACGTCCCCGACGGACATGGCCCCGGAGGCTATTCGCAGGCCTCCGACGACCGCCGCCATCACGTAGTTCAGGTTTCCGATGAAGGCCATGGCGGGCTGGATCGCCCCGCTGACGAACTGTGCGCGGAACCCGGACCGGAAGAGCGCATCGTTCTGCCGGTGGAAGGCGGCCACGCTCTCGGGTTCCGGGCCGAGTGTCCTCGTCAGGACGTGCCCGCTGTACGCCTCCTCGGCGTAGGCGCTGAGTCGGCCCATGGCCGCCCCCTGCCGGGCGTACTGGGGTTGCGCGCGCTTCCCCAGCCTCGTCGTGACGACCACCGACAGAGGAACGGTCACGAGCGAGATCGCGGCCATCAGCGGCGAGGTCCAGAACATCATCGTCACCACGCCGACGATCAGAAGAGGAGTGATGACGATCTGGCTGAGTGTCTGCTGCATCGACTGGGCGACGGTGTCGATGTCGTTGGTGACGCGGCTGAGAAGCTCACCGCGTGACTGCCCGTCGAAGTACGACACCGGGAGCCGTGCCAGCTTCGCCTCGGCCTCGGCACGCAACCGATGGGCGGTCCTCTGGATGATCCCTGTCAGCAGCCGCCCCTGCATGATCCACAACAGCCCCGCGCCGGCGTAGACCAAGAGCGCCTCCCCCAGGCGCCTGGTCAGCTCGCCGAAGTCGGTGTCACGTCCACCGGCGACGATCAGGTCGGTCGCGCCGGCGAGAACGCGCGGTCCGGTGACGTTCAGCGCGATGCTCCCCAGCCCGACGACCAGGACGGCGAGCATCAGCGGCCGCTCCGGTCGCATGAGCCTGAGCAGCCGCCGGAGCGGCCCTCGGAGACCGCGGGGCCGCTCCGCGGGCTGAGGGGTGAGCCCTCGGGCCGCGCCGGTCATCGACGGCGCGACCTGCCTCTGGACGGCGCTCACGCAGCCTCTTCCCCGGTGAGCTGGGAGCGCACGATCTCCCGGTAGGTCGGGTCGCTCTCCATGAGCTCGTGGTGGGCCCCGACGGCCACCACCCGCCCCTGGTCGAGGACCGCGATGCGATCCGCCGTGCGGATGGTGTTCACCCGCTGGGCAACGATCACCACGGTCGCGTCGGCGATCTCCTGTTCGAGTGCGCCGCGCAGTGCCGCCTCGGTGTCGTGGTCCAAGGCCGTGAAGGAGTCGTCGAACAAGTAGATCTCCGGCCGTCGTACCAGTGTTCGCGCGATCGTCATCCGCTGCCGTTGTCCCATGGAGAGGTTCGCGCCGCCCGGAGACACCGATGCCTCCAGCCCGTCGTCGAGGCGCTCGACGAAGTCTCGTGCCTGGGCCACTTCCAGTGCGTGCCACAGCTCCGCCTCTGTCGCCTGCGGCCTGCCGTGACGCAGGTTGGACGCCACGGTGCCGGAGAACAGATGCGGCCGCTGCGGAACCAGGCCGACCGTACGTGAGAGCAGCTCCGGAGCGAGGTCACGGACGTCCACACCTCCGACGAGCACCTGGCCGCTGGTCGCCTCGTAGAGCCCGGGCACCAGGCCGAGCAGCGTGGACTTGCCGCTCCCCGTCGAGCCGATGATCGCCAAGGTCTCACAGGGCCGTACGGTCAGATCCACGCCGCCGAAGACCGGGACCTCCGCTCCCGGGTAGCGGAATCCGGCTCCGCGCAGCTCGAGCCGGCCCGGCAGGCTCAACCGGTGCACCCGCCCCCCTTCCGGCCTCTGACCCGGCTCGGCATCGAGGACCTCATCGATGCGCTCCGCGCACACCCGTGCTCGTGGGAGCATCACGAACAGCGAGGCGATCATCATGATCGACGCCAGGACCAGTGCGAGATAGCCGAGGAACGCGATCAGCTCGCCGACGCGCATACCGCCGTCTCCGATCCGGTACGCACCGAGCCAGACGAGCGGAACGCTCGCGAGGTTCACCGCGGTCGTCAGCATCGGGATCATCAACGTCGTGTGCCGCCCGGCGCTGATGGAGACGTCGGCCAGCCGGTCGTTGGCTCCCTGGAAGCGTCTTCGTTCGTGGCCGTCGCGTACGAACGCCCGCACGACCCGTACACCGCTGATCTGCTCGCGCAGCACGCGATTCACGACGTCGATGCGTTCCTGCATGACCTGGAACAGGGGGTGCGTCCGGCGGACGAGCAGCGTGACGAGGACCGCGAGTACCGCCATCAGACCCAGCAGGAGCAGCGAGAAGGGCGCGTCCTGGCCGAGTGCCAGCAGGACGGCGCCACAGCACAGGAACGGCGCCGGGAGCGTCAGCGTCAGGAGCATCAGCACGAGTGTCTGCACCTGCTGGACGTCGTTGGTGGTCCGGGTGACCAGCGACGGGACGCCTAAGGTGTCCACCCTGTGCACGGACAGGCGCAGTGCGCGCTCGAAGACCGACGCCCGGAGGTCCCGCCCGACCGCCATCGCCGTCCGCGCGCCGAGATGGACGGCCGCGACCGTGCACGCCACCTGGACGACGGCCAGCCCGATCATGACCTCTCCGGTCCACAGCAGATGCCCCGTGTCGCCGGCGGTCACCCCGTTGTCGACGACGTCCGCGCTGAGCCTGGGCAGGGAGAGCGCGGCCACCGACTGCGCGATCTGCAGGCACGTGATCACGGCGATGGTGCGGCCATAAGGCCGCAGACACGACCGGAAGAGTCGGATAACCACACCCGCCACCATAAACGTCGCGGCCTTTCTCGTCGGTCTCTCATGCGAACGGTTGAGCCAAAGCACCGTCCTTGACTTACATCTCCACATCTTGTCATCCTCAAGCGTTCCCTGATTGCCGCAAAATCTCCGACTTTAGAGAATTCCGCTGTCCCGCCGGCGGGACAGCGGGCATTCCTGGCCGACCCGCCCAAGCACTTCACTCATTGCATAAAAGACCAGTTCAGCAACTGAGCGAGGAGTTGTTCGCATGCCCGAATCACTTTTCAAGCAGATGGCGGCATCCGCACCCTCGCGCGAGCTTTCGTCGCTCGACCTCCACCGCAGGAAGATCATCGACTCACTGCCCGCCTACCGGGAGCACGGGCCTGCGCACGCCTCGACCTGCTACGTGTGGCCCTCCTCCGAATGTCCGGTGGGGTGCGGGCACTGCAACTACGCCTCCCCGATCTCGCTCGGCCGGCTCACCCGCTACAGCGTCGCCCGCGAACCGGAACCGGTCATGCGGCTGATGAACGGCATGGGGCTGTGGAAGGCCGTGCTCTCGGGGGGAGGCGAGCCGATGGTGGAACCGGAGTTCTGCGAGCTCTTCGTCAACGAGATCGACTCGCCGAACCTCGAGGAGATCGAGCTGATCACCAGCGCCCACTTCGCCGAGGACGCAGGTGAGACACGGCTCCGGGTCCGCCGGCTCGTCGAGGCGTGGCGGACCCGCTCACCGGAGACGGCACGCGCGTCCTTCGCCATCCGGATCAGCCTCGACTGGTTCCACGCCCAGCGCATCGGAGTCGAGCCGGCGGCCCGGGTCATCGAGACCCTGGGCGAGGACGACCTGCGGGACGTGCACTGTTACATCCGGTCCGTGCTCCTGGAGAACGACACGACGTTCACCGAGCTCGCCGACGCATTAGGCGGTCGGCTGACCGAGATCCGCGACTACCAGCAGGAGATCCTGCTCCCGGACGGCCGCTCGATCCTCATCTACCACAAGAACCTGATCGTCGAAGGCCGCATGAACCAGCGAAGGCTCTCGCGGCTGCCCGTCGGGCTGCCCACCGATTCGCAGGCCGACGTCTTCGGGAAACGGTTTCTCGACGACGACGGGAAACACGTTCCCGCCCGCGTGTACAACGGCCCGCAGGTGCGCCATCTCGACGGACTGGCGTGCCTGATCGAGGATGACGGCAAGGTCCGCATCCTCGAAGGAAACGACCCGAACCGCGCGCCGAACGTCCGGGGAGTGACGGGCTGGCCGGAGGCGATCGAGTACCTCTACGCCGATCCCGTCACCGTCTATCTCGTCGACAACGGCCCGATGACGCTCGCGCGGCTTCTCTCGGACGCGTTCCCCGACTCCGCCCGGATGGCGACCGACACCAACCAGCTCTACCACCTCACCGAGCTCCTGCTCGCGGCGCCGGACCGCAGGCTGTACGCGACCCTTCGCGTACTGGAGGAGCATCTCTCCGCGGGCCGGATCACCGCCGAACCGGAGCTGATCGCCCAAGGGTGGGAACTGCTCGCGCGCCAGGGCGTGGCCAAGCCCGAGCAGGACTGACGTGGGTCGCGAATTCCCCGTTTCCGTTCATCCGGTGACCGGACCGCCGGGAGCGGGAAAGACCACCGCGCTGATGTCCCTCGACCAGCGGAACGCTCGGTTCACCCGGTTCGGCGTTCGCGACTACGGACTACGGCTCGCCCAGGAGGGCCATCCGCTCGGGCTGGAGATGCGCGACACCCTGCTCCGCGGCGAGCTGCTGACGAACGACCTCGTCCAGCACGAGTTCACGCACTTCCTCGACGGTCTGCCTGACCGGATCCGCTCGGTCGCGGTGGAGGGGTACCCGCGCGACCTCGCGCAGTGCGGTGATCTCGTACGGGCCGTCGCGTCGCGCGGCGGCCGGCTGGGGCCGCTGGTGATGATCGAGGTATCGGACGACCTGGTGCGAGCGCGCGTCGCGCGGCGCCGGATCTGCGCGGACTGCGGGCTGCCCGCACCGGAGGCCGCCTGCCCGGACTGCGGTGGGCCGGCCACCGTGCGCGGTGACGACGGCTCCGACCGGTTGGCGAGACGTCTGAGCGACCATCGGCGACTCGGCGAGGAGGTCGGAGCCTACTTCGCAGACCTCGGCCTGCTGGAGATCGTCGATGGGACCCGCCCGGCCGAAGAGGTGACCGACGCGCTGGCCGCTCTCCTGCTGCACGAGGCGGCCCTGGAACCGAGCGAGAACGGAGCCCGGACATGACGAGCCTGACGACGGACATGATGGCCGAGCGACGGTCCGCCCTGGACCGGATGGCGGAGCTCCCCGGCCCGGCCGGGTCGTTACGGCCGTTCGCCGGGATCCGTGTCGAACTGCATGATCACCTGCCCGCCGATCGTACGGCCGCGGTAACGCGGGATCTGGTCCTGGCCGTCTCGGACCGGCTCGTACGGGACGACGCCGGCGTGGGTGCCGTCGTCGTGACCGGCCTGTCCCGCACCCTCGATGTGGAACGGGCCCGCGCCTTCAACGAGACGCTGTTCCGCGAGGTCTGGGAGGACTTCCGGGTCCGTTCCGGCCACGGTGGCGCGGCGGACGGGTACCGGATCAAGACGACGGTGACGTCCGACGGGGCCATTCCGCCCGAGCTCTACGGGAGCAGATGGAGTTTCAAGGCTCTCCACATGGACCGGGACGCGCTGCTGTTCTCACACGTCTACGGCCCGGCAGCGGGGTTCACGGGCGGCGCGGTCCATCTCGTGGACGTCCGCGCCTACATGCGGCGGCACACGTTGCGCTTCGACGACCTGTTCACGTGGTCCGACGAGCCGACCGAAGGGAGCAAGCCGGTCCTTCGCGAAGGCCACCACGAGGCCGCCCTGGGTGAGTGCGGTGTCGACCTGGGCGCCCTCGGACCCGACGCGGTGCTGTTCGTGAACAACCTGCCCAGCAGCGGAATCCTGCACGGTGTCACGCCCGTCGCGGTCACCGATCAGAAGAACTTCATCCGAGAATTCCACCGATGCAGCGTGAGAGGGCTCGAGTGACGAACGTCCAAAGCCGAAAATCACCCGACGATCAGGCGAGCGAAAACGTGTCAAGCGTCCCGTGGCCGGCCGAATTCGAAAAGACACTGCGTGCCTACCTGCCGCTCCTCGACAAGGAGCAGCCGATCACCCCGGATCTGGTCCTCGCCGACTACGGTATGGACTCGCTGGCGACCGTGAACCTCCTGCTCGATCTGGAAGAGGAGTACGCCGTCAGCATCCCGGACGAGCGGCTCACCTCGATCATGTCCGCCGACGCCGCGGGGATGTGGGCGGCCCTGCAGCAAGAGGGAGCGAACCGATGACCGACGAGAAGAACGCACTGCGCTCGGTGAGACCCGACATGCGGCTTCTGCTGGCCCTCTCCCGGCTACGTCTGACCGAGGCGCAGCGAGAGGAGATCCGCGACATTCTCACGACCCATGAAGAGAACCTGGACTGGGGACACTTCATCGACCAGGCGAGCCGGCACGCCGTGCTGCCGCTGGTGAGCAGGAACCTGACGCGCTACCGCCTGACCCATTCCGAAGACGGGCGTCCGCTGGTCCCCTACCGATGGCTCTACGCCGACGTCTATGAGGGAGGCCGCCGCCGCAACCTCGCCCTCGGCGACGAGTACGGCCCGGTCTTTCGCAGGTTCGGTGAGGCGGGCCTGAAGTTCGCGATCCGCAAGGGCCCCGTCCTCGGAGAGAAGATCTACCGCGACATCGGCACCCGCCGGATGGCGGACCTCGACATCCTGCTGCACCGTGAGGACGTCCCCCTCTTCGAGTCGATCGCGAGCGAACTCGGATACCGGCAGGGAAAAATGTCCGCGAACGGCATGGACATCACGCCGTACGACCGGCAGACGCAACTCTTCTGGAAGGTGAGCCTGACGAACGTCTCCCTTCCGTACGTGAAACTGGGGCACCACGACGGCGTGGAGATGTTCATCCTCTCGGGGTGCTTCAGCCTCTTCCAGCCGATCTCCGGAGTCCAGTCGGATGGCACGGAGATACTCGACAGGGCGGTCCCGACCACCCTCTACGGCGAGCCCGCCCATATGCTCGACCCGGTCGATCAGATAATCGACGCGTGCGTGCAACTTCACGTCGAGGCCACTCTTCTCTACTACATCGAGAGCGGAAAGGATGTGACCATTCGAAAATTCCTGGACGTCGCCGAGATCCTGAAGGCAGCACCTGACGCCTATCTGCCGGCGCTCGCCGAGCGAGTACAGAAGTACGACTGCGGCGACAGCATCTACTATGCGCTGCACTATACCGAGCAGGTATATCCGGACGCTGTTCCGGCCGGTCTCAAGGATAACTTCCGGCCCGACGATCTCACCTTTCTCGACGAATACGGGAATTTCGACGGAGAACGCCATCGCTGGGACTGTGAATTCGCTGACCGGCTCTTCGACCCGAAAAGGTCGAACGCCGTGCGAACGCAGAGCAAGGTCCCAGGGCCGCGGTCGGGGATCTGACACCGGCTACGGCACCGGGCGCTTCAGCTCCGGCCAGGTGAACAGTGTCGACCCCCAGGTGAGCCCACCGCCGAACGCCGTGACCAGGATCCGGTCGCCCGCACGCAGCAGACCCTCGTCGTGTGCCTGGTCCAGCGCGAGCGGGATCGAGGCCGCGGCCGTGTTCCCGACCCGGTCGATGTTGCGAACGCTCCGTTCGCGCGGGAGCCCGAGGTCGTCGGCGAGCCGGTCCAGGATCCGGGTGTTCGCCTGGTGGGCGACCAGCCAGTCGATGTCACCGCCGTCGTGACCGGCCTCGTCGAGGACCTTCCGCGCCGATGCCCTCATCCGTTTGACGGCGTGCCAGAAGACCTCACGGCCCGCCATCGTGAAGCAGTGGTCGTCGGGCCCGCCGGCACGGCCCGACAACCGCCCCTCCGACCCGCCGGCCGGCACCGTGATCAGGTCCCGGCCGGCGCCGTCGCTGCCCAGGTCGAAATGGCCGAGCGCGCCGGGTTCGTCGGCGGTGCCGGCCCTGATCACGACCGCGCCGGCGCCGTCGCCGAAAATCACCGAGGTGCTGCGATCGGCTGGATTGAGAATACTGGAGAAGGTCTCCGCGCCGATCACGAGAACGCGTTCGGCCATTCCCGCGACGACCAGACCGGCGGCAGTGGCGAGCGCGTAGACGAAACCCGTGCACACCGCCGAGATGTCGAACGCGGCGACACCGGTCAGTTCCAGTTTCGCGGCCACGGTCGGCGCGGTGGCGGGACACATTCTGTCCGGCGTGGTCGTCGCCAATATGAGCGTGTCCACGATTCCGGAGTCCCCGGCGCAGTCCAGGGCACGCGCGCCGGCGCGAGCGGCCAGGTCCGAGGTCGATGTTCCCGTTTCCGCGAAATAGCGCCGCTCGACTCCGGTACGCGCGCGTATCCACTCATCCGAAGTATCCAGAGTAGCGGCCAATTCCTCATTGGTGACCAGTCGTGGCGGCAGATATCCACCCACACCCGCGAGTACGGCGGCACGCCTCATCGAAGTACCTCCTCAAATCATGAGCATTCATGATTAAGGCACGGGCTCCGATGAAACGTCAACAGAGAGGTGCGGTCATGGAAGTGTCCATTGATGACAATGTACGCTTGTGGGCCCAGGATTTCGGCGCGGCCGACATGCCGCCTCTGTTGCTCATCGCCGGAGCCAATTCCCCGGGCCGGTCCTGGCCGGGCGCATTCCTCGCCACACTCGCCCGGCGGCATCGCGTCATCCGCTACGACCACCGCGACACCGGCCGTTCGACCCGCGGAGACGACGCGGCCGCGTACACCATCGCCGACCTCGCCACCGACGCGGTCAAGGTCCTCGACGCCTTCGGGATAGGGCGCGCCCACGTCGTCGGGATGTCGATGGGCGGTCTCATAACCCAGTTGCTCCTGCTCGACCACCCGGAACGGCTGCTCACGTCGACGGTGTTCTGCTGTCCCGCGCTGGGCGACTCACCGGGACTACCGGGCCCGGATCCGAGACTCGTACGCCTGTGGGAGGACATGGCCCGGCCGGGAGACCGGGAGGAGAGGATCGAACAGCGGGTCGAGCACCGGCGCCTGCTGAACGGGAGGACACTCCCCTTCGACGCCGAGAGGTTCCGGCGCCTGGAGGAGTTTCTGGCGGGCCGACACGCCGACCACTCGCCGCACACTCGGCTGTCCCGTTCCGTCCGCGACCGCGGCGCCGAGCTGGCCGGAGTCCAGGTCCCGACCCTGGTCATCGAGGCGCCGGAAGACCCGGTGAACCCGCCCCCTCACGCTCGCCACCTGGCCGATCGCATCCCGTCCGCGGAGCTGACGTCGATCGCCGGACTCGGCCACGTGCTCCATCCGAGGATCCTCACTCCCCTGGCCGCTGCGATCTTGACCCATACCTTCGGGCACGGACCTGATCCCGCACCCGATATCGTCGACAGTTCTTGACGAGCCGCGCACGAGACGTCGTCCATACCTCACCACGAAGGGGCACCTCGATGACCTGGATCGTCCTGGACATCGAGGGGACCACGAGCGCGACCGACGCGGTCCACACCGTCCTGTACTCCTACGCGCGCCCCCGCCTGCGCGCGTGGATCGAGGAGCACCGCGAGGAGCCGCAGGTACGCGCCGCGGTGGAGCAGGTACGCGCGGAGACCGATGCCGGCACGGTGGACGAGGTGGTGGCGGCCCTGCACCGCTGGATGGACGAGGACGTCAAGGCCACGCCGCTGAAGACCCTGCAGGGCCAGATCTGGGCGGCCGGGTTCGCGGCGGGCGAGCTCACCTCGCACTTCTTCGACGACGTGCCGCCCGCGCTGCGACGATGGCGTGCCGGGGGGCTGCGGCTCGCGGTGTTCTCCTCCGGGTCGGTCGCGAGCCAGCGGCCCTGGTTCCGGCACAGCGACGCCGGCGACCTGTCGGTGCACGTCGAGGAGTACTTCGACACCGTGAACGCCGGGCCCAAGAAGGAGACGCCGTCCTACCGGCGCATCGCCGAGGCCCTGGGCTCACCGCCGGAGGAGCTGCTGTTCCTGTCCGACGTTCCCGCGGAGCTCGACGCAGCCGCGAGCGGCGGGTGGCGCACCGTCGGCGTTGCGCGGCCCGGCGAGCCGAACGGCGACGCCGACTTCGGCCCGCATCCGACGATCACCTCATTCGACCTGCTGGAGGACGCGTCATGACCGCCCTCGACACCGCTCTGGAGGCCGGCGGCCGGCTGGCCTCGGAGTCCGCGCGGTTCGCCGCTCTCGGATGGATGCGCGGCACCTCGGGAAACCTCTCGGAGGTCCTCGGCCGCGACCCGCTACGGCTGGCGGTGACCGCCAGCGGCCTGGACAAGGGCGAGCTGAGCGCCTTCGACATCGCCGTCGTCGACGAGGACGGGGCCGCGGTCGGCGTGGACGGCCTCGCGCCCCTGCGACCGTCGGCCGAGGCCGGGCTGCACGCGCGGATCGCCGCCGTGTCCGGCGCGAACGCCGTCGTGCACGTGCACTCCCTCAACGCCGTCGTGGCCGGGCACCACTGGCCCGGCGGCGTACCGCTGCGCGACGTCGAGATGCTCAAGGGGATCGGGCGCCGGGCCCACGACGACGAGGTCCTCGTCCCGGTGATCCGGAACAGCCAGGACATGTCCGAGCTCGGCGCGCGGTTCGAGGCCGTGTACGAGCCGGACACCCCGGCGGTCATCGTCGCGTCCCACGGCCTGTACACCTGGGGCCCGGATCTCACACGCGCCCGCCACGTGACCGAGTGCCTCGACTGGCTGCTCGCCCACGCCGTCGCGGTGGCCTGACCGGCGGGTGATTCTCACGGTGGGATCGCCCCGCCCGCGGAGGATAATCGGGACATGACGTACCTCACCCTGTACACCGACGGCGACTCTCCCGAAACCCTTCTGGAGACCGAGGACACCACGGAGATCGCCGCCGCGCTGAAGGAGATCGACGTTCTCCTGCGCCAGTGGAACGTCGCCCCGGCGCACGGCGACTCTCCGGAGGAGATCCTGGAGGCCTACCGCGAGCAGGTGGACCGCATCGTCGCCGAAGAGGGCTACATCCTCGTCGACGTGGCTCAGCTCCGCCCCGACGGGAGTCCCGGCTTCGCCGAGAAGGCGCGCAACGCCCGCGAGAAGTTCCTGTCCGAGCACACCCACGACGACGACGAGGTCCGCTACTTCGTCAGCGGTTCGGGCGTCTTCTATCTGCACGTCGACGGGCGGATCTACGCGGTCCTCTGCGAGGCCGGCGACCTGCTCACCGTCCCGCGCGAGACCACGCACTGGTTCGACATGGGCACCGAGCCCGACTTCACCGCGATCCGTTTCTTCCACGACGATGACGGCTGGGTCGGCAACTTCACCGGGAACCCCGTCGCCGAGCGGATCCCCGACTACGACTCCATCGCCGCGCGCCGGGCGTCCCTGACCGCCGGCGGCTGAACACGCTCCGCCGATGGGCGGGCCGCGCCGGCTCGCCCATCGAAGGTGGCCCATGCGCGTGGGCGATTTCATCCCGTCAGAGGCCCTTGTGCCGAAGTGACCTCGCCCCCTAACGCCCAAGGAAAGTCGTCAGACGTCTGATCTAAGGGGCGCGAGCCGGGCCGCGTCGAGCGCCAGACACTGACGCTGCCCGGCCGCATCAAGATCGCCCCAGTGCCGGGCCCCCTGTCACAGGGCCTGCGCGACGGGGAGATCGACGCCCTGATGGCCCCGCGCGTGCCGTCGGTGTTCCGGAGCGAGGAGGACCGCGTACGCCGACTGTTCCCCGACTACGCCGAGTGGGAGACCGATTACTACCGGCGAACCGGGATCTTCCCGATCATGCACATGGTCGTCGTGCGCTCGGAGGCGGCCGAAGCGCACCCGTGGGCAGCACGTAGCCTGTATTAGGCGTTCTCTCAGGCCAAGAGCCTAGTCCTGGCCGGTCTGGCGGACGCTCCCGCGCTGCGTTACACGATGCCGTTCCTGCTGGACGCGCTCGAACGCCAGCAGGAGATCTTCGGCGCGGACCCCTGGCCGTACGGCCTGGCTCCCAATCGCACCGTCCTGGAGGTCTTCGCCGACTACCTGCGAGAACAAGGTCTCACGGAGGTGAACTCCACACCTCACCAAGGAAAGGTCATGACCGCACGCACCGAGGCCGGTCCACCCCGGCCCTCCTCCCCGGAGACGATGTCCGCGCGCGCCTGGGGCGTACTGGCGCTGACCATGGTGTTCTGGATCGCCGACGGCTACGACACCTTCGTCCTGCTGGTCACCGGCAAACCGGCCCTGAACGAGCTGCTGCCCGCGAGCGAACTCCCGCGCCTACACGCCTACCTCGGCTACCTGATCGCCATCACGCTCGCGGGCTGGGCGACCGGCGGCATCCTCGGCGGGTTCATCGGCGACCGGCTGGGACGCCGGCGCACGATGATCTACTCGGTCGTGGTGTACAGCGTCTTCACCGGGCTGAGCGCGCTGACCCACACCTGGTGGATGTTCGGCGTCACCCGTTTCTTCACCGGTGTCGGCATCGGCGTCGAGTGGGGCGTGGGCGCGTCGCTGCTCCAGGAGGCGTGGCCGCAGCGGTGGCGCACCAAGGGCGCCGGCCTGCTGCAGAGCGGGTTCTCGGTCGGCGGCCTGCTGGTCTCCGGCCTCTGGGTGCTGCTGGGCTCCACGTACGGACTGTCGTGGCGCTGGATGTACCTGTTCGGGCTCCTGCCGCTGGCCGTCGTGCTGGCCACCTGGCGCCACATCCCGGAGTCGGACCGCTGGGTCGCCGCACGGCGCTCCGGCGTACGCGCCCTCGACCTGCTGCGCGGCGCCGCCCGGCGCGACTTCGCCGCGGCGATGGTGGTCTCGGTCGCCATCATCGGCGGCTGGTGGGCGGTGAGCTCGTTCCTGCCCACGTACGTCGGGGGCATGGTCGCCGACCCGCGCCGTACGACGTTCTTCACCGGCTGGGCCTCGGCGCTCTACAACATCGGCGTGATCGCCGGCTGCGTCGCGTTCGGCTTCCTCTCCGACGCATGGGGCCGGAAGATCACCATCCAGCTGTACTTCATCGGCTGCCTGATCATCGTGCCCGTTGTCTTCCTCGGCGTGCACGGGGCCGAGGCGGCCACCTGGCTGCAACTGGCCGCGGGCTTCCTGACCGGCGGCGTCTACAGCTGGTACACCGTGCACACCCCCGAACTGTTCCCCACGGCGGTGCGCGCGACGGCGATCAGCGCGATCTTCGGCGGCGCCCGCTACCTCGCCATGTTCGGCGCCGTGCTGACCGGCACCCTCGCCTCGTCCGTGGGCGGATTCGGCCACGCCGCGGCCATCTTCACCCCCATCTACCTGCTCGGCATCGTCGCGGTGTTCTTCCTCCCCGAGACCCGTGGCAAGCCCCTGCCCGAATGACCGCATCGTCCCCTGCCACGAAAGGCCTTCGATGACCGTCAAGGTCGACATCCGCGTTCCGGCGGGACGTCCCCTCACGGAGACGGCCGACTTCATCGCGCGCGTGACCCGGCGTCGGTCAAGGAGATCGTCATCGTCACGACCGCGATCGGCACGTTCGACGACGTACGCGAGTGGCCCCGGCGGGAGTTCCGGCCGGGCAAGTCGTTCCTCACCTACCCGAGCAACGCCAACCTGCGCTGGCTGCGCGAGGCCGGGGTCGGCCTGGCCGACGACCACCGCCCCAGCGACATCTCCCGCGACCTGGCCGCGACGATCATCGACGCGTTCGGCCTGTTCGGGCCCGAGGAACACTGCGCCGAACGCCTGCTGCGCGCCGAGGAGGAACTCGGCGGCGACCTCCACGTGTTCTCTTCCCGGCCCACACGTTCGCACGGCTATGACCTGCCGGAGACCGACGTGGCCGCCTTCGCCAAGACGACCGGTCCCATGCTCGGCTCGCCCTAGGCAGGCCGTTGGGCGTCCTGAGCCGCTTCGTCTTCGGCGAAGTCGACGCTGCGCCCGAGCGGGGCCCAGCGGGCATCGGACGCGGTGATCACGGCCGTCTGCCGGGCGACTCTGTCGACCGCGTCACGGCCGAGGACCAGGTGGAGGGGCGGCTCGTCCATGTCGGCGACCTCCAGGAAGACCCGGGCGACCTTCGCGAGGTCGATCGGCTCGCGCCTTCTCATATCGGCGAGGTGCCTGACCAGCGGGCCGAGGGCGGGCTCGTACGCCGCCCGGTAGGGCCGTACCGTCATCGAGGGGCCCGACCAGTCGGTGCGCATGAGCCCCGGCTCGGCGCAGGTCACCTTGACGCCGAGCGATGAGACCTCGTCGTTGAGCACGCCGGAAAACCCCTCGACGGCGAACTTGGCGCTCTGGTACGCCGCGACGCCGGGTGCGGTGCCGCGCCCGCCGATGGAGGTGACCTGGATGAAGTGGCCGTGGCCCTGTTCGAGGAACACCGGCAGCGCGCGGCAGCAGGGGACCACGGTCCTGTTCCAGTGGGGCAGCAACCAGGCGTACGCGTTCGGCACCTCGTACGACAACGTGAACACGGCCGAGATGTCGACCGGCGGCCCGGTCTCCACCGGGGCCACCCAGTGGGCCGTGAACAACAACGTCCTGTTCTTCTCCCCCGCCGGATACACGAGCACTCCGGGCACCGGCTGCGCCTACGCCGACCCGGAGCAGACGCAGATCAAGTGCACGGTGACGACCGGCCCCTTCACCGGCTGATCGCTCACGCCCGCCGCCGGCCCCGGCGGCGGGCGTACGTTCAACGCCCCGGTCGCCGTCAGCTCTCCGCCGGCGAGGACGGACTCCGCGGTGTTCCGTCGTGAGAATCACCGTGCAAGGCGTTCATCGGGATACCCATGACTTCGCGGAGGACGCGAAGGACGTTTCCGCCAAGTACCTTCGTGATTTGGTCCTCGGTGAATCCGCGTCGCGCCAACGCGTCTGTGATCTTCGGAAGGTGGGAGGGGCGGAGCAGTTCGGCGCTGACCACGTCGCCGGTGAAACCTCGGACCAGCCAGCCGCCGTGCATGGTCTGGTGATAGTCGTCGACGAAGTCTGGGCCGATACCCACATGATCGATTCCAGCGACGGTAGCGAGGTGCTCAATGTGGTCGACGACTCTGTCGGTCGTGGGACACTGCGGGTCGATGAAGTGTGGGACGGCGGCAGCGACGTTGACCACGCCGCCCAGGTCGGCAATGCGCCTGATGGTGCCGTCCGCGAGGTTGCGATGGATGTCGGTGATGGCCCGGCAGGCCGAGTGGGTCGCGAGAACGGGGCGCGACGCGAGTTCCAGAACATGGTCGACTCCGCCGAGTCCAAGGTGGCTGATGTCGAACACCATGCCAAGGCGTTCCATCTCCTGGACTACGGCTACGCCTTCCGGTGTCAAGCGGCCGCGTGAAGTGTCGTCGAACCCACTGCCATCGGCCAGAAAGGTTCGGCCAAAGTGCGCTATCGATACGACTCGTACTCCGACTCGTGCCATGGTTCGGATGAGCTGAGGGTCCTGACCGATCGCGTGTGCTCCTTCGAGCGCGATGACGAGGGCGATCTTGCCCTTCTCAGTGGCGGCATCGACGTCAGCACCTGTCAGACAGACGGCGACATCGTCGGGATGTTCGGCGGCGAGTTCGTGGATGCGTTCGACCAGCAGCAGGGTGCGCCGTAGACCGCCTTCTGACTGGAAGCGCTCGTCCACCCAGATCGGGAGGATCTGTACGTCGACCCCGCCGGCACGTAGCTCGGGGAGCCAGTACTCGGCGAAATGCCGCCGCTGTCGGCGCAGATCGAAGTGGGCCACCAGCAGGATCAAATCGTTGTGGGTGTCGACGACCGTTGCCGCATGGTGCAGTGCCCGCGCGTTCGTCAGCATGCTTTTGGCCTCGCATTCCCGGCTCCATCGGTGTCTGCCGGCATGTACCGCTCGAACCATGCCAGCAGGCGGGCGGCGACATCGATGCGCGCCGGGAAGCTACGAACACCGTGTCCCTCCAGCGGATAGACGACGAGCTCCGACTCCACGCCGTACTCGCGTAGCGCGTGATGGAACTCGACGGCCTGACCCGGTGGTGTGCATCGGTCCCTCGCCCCGGCCACCAGGAGCGTTGGTGTGCGTGCCTTCCCCGCGTACATGAGCGGGCTTCGACTGAAGTGCTCACCTTTGGCTGCATTCAGGTCGTCGCTCAGGAATGTGCGGTCGAACTGGGCGATGTTCGTCGTGTGGTGCTGGCTGTACCAGTTCGTTACCGGCGAGGTCGGTACGGCGGCAGCGAACCGGTCGTCCTCGGTGATGAGCCGGCAGCACATGAAGCCGCCATGACTGCCGCCGGTCACGCCAAGCCGGGATGGATCGGCCACGCCCTCCTGGATGAGAGTGTCGATCCCGGCCAGGATGTCGCCGACCTCGGCCCCACCGAGATCACCCACTACGGCTCGAGCGAAGTCCTGTCCACGACCCGATGACCCACGCGGATTGGGATGCAGCACCGCGTATCCGCGGCTGACCAGCAACGTGGTGGCGTCGACAGCCATGCGCCAGCGGGGGCGCCAGTGCCACACCGGGCCGCCGTGGACGTTCACCACCAAGGGAAACGGTCCGTCTCCCTCCGGATGGCACAGCAGTCCCTGAATTCGCAGGCCGTCGGCCGCCTGCCACGAGCATGGCCGGCAAGCCCCGGCCACCGAACGCAGCCAGTCGGTGCCTGCGTGGGCCAACGAAGCCAGCTCCGTCGTTCCCTGGGCTGTGACCAAGGTGATGGCTTGAGGTTGCTCGTAACTCTCCAGGACGAGCGCCGCTGCGCCGGCGGATGAGAACGCCGCCTGCGGGTAACGCTGACCGGACGAGGCATCCGTGCAGAAGAGCTCCGTGTAGGTGTCGTCAACGACGTCGACCACCCCGGCCACGGTGCTCAGATCCCGTACGCCCACCAGACCGAGACGCCGTTCATCGAGCCATTGCAGCGATGTCACATCGACACCGGCTGTGTCGAGGGTGCGTACCGTCCTTGCCAGGGGATCGACCACCCGCACCTCGCCGGCGACGATCCAACGGTCGCTGCACACTGCCTCGACGACAGCGACGGCGCTCCCCTGAGGACTGGCGGCCGGCCAACCCAACTGATCGGCGGGTTCATAAATGACGGAGGCGACGCCATCAGCAAGATCGATGGCCACGAGATTGGAGGAGTACCACGCGCCCTCTCCGGGGTCGTCTGTGGATGCGATGGCCACGACCCGGTCTGGGCCCGACCACGCCGCCTCCCAAACGTTCAACCGGTCGGCCGAAACCCGGCGGACCTCGTCTCTGCCGTGCTCATAGACCCAAAGGCTTCGCCATGAACGTTCACGCGGTTCGCCGGCCACGTCCGGGAGCCAGGCGGGGGCTTCGTCCCGCTCGACCTTCGTCGTACCCGAACCCTGGCCACCGGCCAGATCCGCACCGCAGCCGGCGACGCCGAGCAGGATCCGGTCACCGTCCGTCGACCATGAGCAGTACTCCACGGTGCCGTCGACCTGCGCTGCCACCCGGGTGGCTTCGCCTACTCCGTCACGCAGCAGGTAGAGACCGAAGACTCCCTCCTGCGCCCGGTCGGATAGGAATGAGAGCGTTCGCCCGTCCGGCGACCAGCGGGGCAGCCGGTCGCTGTGCGGGCCGCCGGTGATCAGGCGAAGACCCTGGTCATCGGCGACCGCGATACGGGTGTGGCCAACTCCCTCCAATTGCTCGAAGACAGTGGCCGTCACCGCGACGGCTCCCCCGCCAGGCCGAATCGCCGGATCGGCGGCCCCGGTCACCTGGCCGAACCCCGGTTCCATAAGGTTTTTGAAGTATCTCTCGGCCACGCGGTAGATGTCGGTGTCTCGGATGTCGCCGTCCATCGTTCTCCATCCCTGAATAGGGGCCCTACCTGGCCGGAAGTCGTCGATGGGTCAGAAGAAGGTCGGGAGGGCTCCCACGACGTTCAGATCGTCGTCGACCTCGTAGACGACCCGCCATTTGTCGATGGCCACGCAAGGATGCGCGATGCCGCAGGCCACACGGTCGCCGACGGCAAGCGGATGGCCGGCGGGAATCTCCAGATGAGCATGGTGGTCATGCATCTTCAGCACCTTCCCGGGCATTTCGCGCAGGTCGGTGCTCCCCCCCGCTGCGTAGTGCAACGGCTTGGGCAGGCCGTAGTCGGCTCCGGCATCGCGCTTGCCGAACGACAGGAACGCTCGCGTGGGTTCTGGCCGGGAGATGACATAGCTCCACAAGGTCAGTGCCTGGCGCAGGCCGTCGTCCGCCGATGAGCCCTTGCCGGCTTGAGCAGACCGTAGCGGCGACGTGTCCTCGTAACGGCCGTGATCGTGGGTCAGGTAGCACCCGCACCGGAGGATCACCTGCGCCCTGCCGGGCCAGCGCGGTGTGAACGCCGCCACGACGTGATCGAACGTTGCGCTTCCGCCCGCGGACACGAGGAACGTTTCTGGAAGGGCATGCCGGTCGATGAGCTGGTCGACCGCGTCGGCGACGTCGGTGAGATAGGCGCGGATGCGTTCTTGAGCGGACACGGTTCGTTCGACGGGCAGGGCGCCCTCGTATCCAGACACACCAGCGAGCACGATCCTGCCCTTGGACTGGAGGATGGCGTCGAGGACCTGAGAGAGTTGGCCCGCGTCACGGACGCCGGTGCGGCCGCCCGGATAGCCGACCTCGATGAGAACCTTCAGCGGTACGGAGAGGTGCTCCTCGGCCGAGGCCGCACTCAGTTGCTCGACACCAGGAGCCGAATCCACCCACGAATACAGTTCGAACGGATCATCGCGCAGCATCTGACAGACGTATCGGGCGTGTGCCTTGCCTGCGATCTCGTTCGCGAACAGGATGCGGTCGATGCCGAAGCTGCGGAAGATCTGCAGCTGGGAGAGCGTCGCCGCAGTGACGCCCCAGGCGCCGCCCTGCAACTGGCGAAGGAGCAGTTCTGGGCTCATGGTCGTCTTGCCGTGTGGGGCGAGATGGACTCCGGTGCTTTCGCAGTAGCGCTGCATCGCGTTCAGGTTGTGCGACATCGCGGATGCGCTCAACGTCAGGAGGGGCATCGTGAACTGATCGTCCAGAACGTTCCAGCGGGATGCGCCGATATCCCGAGCGCGAATGGGCTTAACATTCGGCGGCATACCCTTCACCGTGTCGTCCAGCCACACATCGCCCAGTCGGGTGATCTCCTGCCACAGCCGAGTGTGATCTCGCACCCGATCAGTGGCTTCCGGCCCTCCCATGGTGCCGGCCATCTCAGTCGGTCACCCGAATGCTCGTGGGGATCGGAAAGTCAATCCCGTTGAGCTGAGCTTGGGCGTTCTTCAGGTAGTAGGCCAGCGGCCGGCTACTGAGCGGTGCCATGTCGACATCACGCCAGAGCGCCTGCTCGGCCTTCTCCCAATACGCACACGCCTGCGGCGCGGTCATCGTCGCAGCCTTGGCAGTGAGTGTGTCGTAGTCCTTGTTCTCGATGCCGGCAAGGTTGATCCCCTTAGGGGGAACCGGGCCGGAGATGTACTTCACATAAGCACTGGGCAAGCTGTTGCCAAGGCCCTGCAGATAGATGTCATAACTGCCGGTTTGGAACAACACCTGACTCATCGTGGGGACCGCGTCGGCAATGAGTTTCACGCGTACTCCGACAGCTCCCCAGCGTTTGGCGAGCAGTTCGGCAGTCGGCTTGTCGAAACTGGACATCGACGGCACATAGTGCAGGTCGAGCGCGAGTGGCTTACCGTCCTTGCGGCGTGTGCCATCTGAGCCTTTAGCCCATCCTTCCTGGTCCAACAGAGCTTCGGCGGCTGCTACGTCATACTTGGGCAGCAGGCCGGCAACGGTGTCGCGCGGGCAAGGTCTCGGTGTCAGAGTCGTGAGGCCGGTAGACGCGCTACCAGTGCCGCCGGTGCTGACTCTGATGATTTCGGCGAGATCAAGTGCATGGATCAGTGCCTGACGAACGCGCTTGTCGGCGGTAGGGCGACCTTCTCGGTGATTGAGCCAGAGCCACGCGCCCGCCGATGGCAGTTCCTTCCGGGCGAGACCTTGCGCATCGAGTCGTTGCCGGTCATCACCGGTGATCTGCGCCCAGTTGAGTTCGCCGGACAGGAGCAGGTTGGCCGCGGTGGACTCGCTGCTGACCACCCTCAGCACAATCTTGGCCGGCGTTCCTGGGGCGCTGGTGCTGGCACCGCCGGGTCCCCACACGTATCCCTTTCGGACCGTGAACGTGTAGCTCTGGCCCGGAACAACCTTTTCGAGGATGAACGGCCCTGTGCCGTCCGAGGTCTTGGCGAGTGGCTTCGGATCTTTCAGTCCTTTGGCGCAGACGATCGGAGCGGTGCCAATGGTTCTTAGGATAAAGCCGTACGGGTGACTCATCGTGATCGTCAGGGTCCGAGTCGAGTCGTCCACCGCTACCTTGTAGGGCACGGAAGGGATCTGCGATCCGTAGAGCGACGACCCGTTCTTCGGGTCTCCCAGATATGTGAGGGCGGCGGCCACCTGGCGTGGGGTCAGTGGCGTGCCATCGGAGCAGGTGACGTCATTTCGGAGCGTGAAGCTCGCCGAGTGTGCGTCCGCTGTCCATTTCTCCGCCAATCCGGAGACAAAGTCGCCCTGTGATCGGAGATGCACTAGCGAGTCGTACGCCAGCTTGGAATATCCCTTGATCAGGTTACTGTGGTAGGGATCGAACGATCCCAGGTCATCACGTAGGGCCAACGTGAACGTGGCACCACTGGCGTACTTGACCCGGCTGGCGCTCTGATTGCCACTTGAGGATTTCCCCGCGCAACCAGAAACCACAACCGACAGGGTCGCCATAGAGGTCATTAGAATGGAAAATCGGCGCATCAGAACACTCCTTACAAACGTACCTTGTTCAGTTGCCAATAGCCCGGAAGGTCAGCCCCCGTGTCCGCGACGACGCAAAGCGGAATCCTGCGACTTGTTCATCAAACGACAGGACTCCGCCGACGGAAAGTCCGGCGCCGGCTTTTGTTCGCCATATTCCAGGAGCGAGATACACCAACGAATACTCCGCCCAGCCGAACGGACCGACCGTGCGCAGCCGTGCATCGCCGTCGGCCACCCATATAGTCGCGTCCGTTCCCGTCGCGTCAGACCTGTAGCTGCCGACAATCGTGGTCAGATCTGGATCTTCATCGATACGCACGGCCACGAGTTCTTCTGCATTTCCAAAATCGCTGTAGCGAATCGACGTCGGCTTCGCCGGGTCACCGACAGGAGAGAGAGTCTGTTTAAAGAACGTAAGGCCGGGCGCGGGCCGCAGGACCCCATCGGAGTCCAGCACGACCGGCAGGTCCCCGCCATCGATGCGAGCGATCTGTTGGCCTTCCGTGGCGACAAGCTCGATGACTCGATCGCTGGTCAGCGACCGGAAGACTCCGGAGGTCGATGAGGTCGAGGAGTTGCCCGACGGCTCAAGGCCGGGAAGACAGGCATCGAGAATCTGATTGACGAGCGAGACCGCGGACAGGTCATCGCGGTTGAGCATGACCTCGATGTCGAGCCCAGCGGCTGGAACCTTGAGCATCTGAGAATTGCTGCCCAACGTGCCGCCGGCATGGTGCAGAATGTCGACCCCCCGATATTGTTCGGTTATCAGGCCGAGCCCATAGCCGGTAGACATGCCGCTGGTAAGGGTGGCCGGAGTTCGCATGGCCGCCCAGGTGGCATCACTACCAATCACCGGCTTATCCATATGAGCAAGCCAGCGAAGCATGTCGTCAACAGTTGAGACGATCCCGCCGTTCCCGGACAGAGCCCCGATCGGCGGTACCTTTTCATAGCCATCCGATGTTGCCGTGTGGTTGGTCGCACAGTTAGGCACGAAGCCGTCATCGAAGCGGCGCAGAAGGCTATCGTGCATTCCGATCTGCTCGAAGACCCGTTCACGGATCGCGTCCTCCAGCGACCGGTCCGTGATCCGTTCGATCGCGACGCTGAGCAACCCGTAGCCCCCATTACAGTAGGACCAGCCCGTGCCCGGCTTGAAATTCACTTCGTCGATATCGCGATAGAGAGAAACGAGTTCATGGGTCGGTACGTCACGCACCGTTCCGCAAAGCCTGTATCGGATGTCATGCACATCGAACAGCCCACTGGTATGAGTCATCAATTGGTAGACGGTGATCGGCTGAGCAACAGGATGAAGCTCAGGCACGTACCGCCCGATCGGATCGTCTAGGCGCGCTTTCCTCTCCTCACACAACAACATGAAGAGGAAACAGGTGAAGTGCTTGGACGTGGACTGGATGCGCATGCGGGTGGACGGGGCGAGGACAACGGGCAGCTCCATACTGGCGAGTCCAAAGCCCTTGCGATAAACAGGTTTGCCGTCGATCGCAATACCTACCGCCGCACCCGGAAACCGACTCTGGTCGAGCTCGGCGAAGATCGCATCGATCCTGCCCTCGTCGATGTCGACGGACGCTTCATTGCTGGACACGGCTCCCTCATCCCTTCCAGTGCGTATCCGCGGCTTCGTTCACTACGCACCGTTACATGGCCACAGGCCGACTCACGGTTACCGTCAGATGTTTCGAATGTGTGAGCGGGAATGCACAGTCCGCCAGGCCAGTCGGGCGGCGCTGTGCACCATGCGGGCCGACGAGGGGCACGGTGGACGCTCGCGGCGCCGGAACCGATCCTCCTAGATCAAGTACGGCTTCCGAAAGGTTCGGTAACTGAATAATGCGGAACCGTAGTACCATATCGACTCCTATGTCAATCACCCCTCGTACGCACATCGGGCACCTCCTGCTGGAGGCCCACCGCAGGTTCCGCCAAGATCTGGTGGCCCGGACGCACGACGCCGGCTACCCCGACCTGCGAGTCCCCCACCTACACGTCTTCGGCAATATCGACCCCAAAGGCAACCGGCTCACCGAACTCGCTCAACGGGCCGGGCTGGTCCCGTCGGCCATGCTCCAAATCGTCGATGACCTGGAAAAACGTGGCTACCTCTCACGGGAGCAGGATCCATCGGACCGCCGCGCCAAGCTCGTACGCCTCACACCAGAGGGCCGCTCCGCGATGCGCCTCACCCGGCAGATCATCAGCGACATGGAGGGCGACTACGCCAAGATCGTGGGGTCAGACCGCTACGACCTGATGTGCGAGGTACTCGACGAGCTTCGTTGCTCACCGACGCACGAGTGACGTCGTAACCCGCCGCGTCTTGATCGAGGCACCAGTGGATGGTCGTCCATACCTGGTTCTCGTGGCGGAGCACGAGGTGAGCACCGGGGGAATTTCATCCCCCGGCTCTCGCAGAACCGGACGTGAACCTCTCAGCGCGTCGTCTTCGTCTGCGCAGCCGTTTGCACTTCCGGCAGGCCCACCGCGATCCGGTTCGTCACAGGAAGCTCACGTGGCCTCGACCGCGCGGGGACTTAACAGTACGGCGTTCTCCTAACAAGAGAACACCGTATCGCTAACCTGGTGGGCCATGAAGACCAGGGAGCCCGCCTTCCAGCGGGCGCGCAGGCCGGAGCACAAGGAACAGCGGTACCGATCGATCCTCGAAGCGGCGCGCACGCTCGCGCTCCGCGACGGCGTGCGCGCGGTCAGCCTCACCGACATCGGCGCCGAAGCGGGCATCGCGAAATCGGCCGTACGGCGGTACTTCGAGACGCGCGAGGAGATCTACCTGCACCTCACCGCCGAAGGGTGGCAAAGCTGGGCGGAGGCCGTACGCGCCGGCGGAACGCCCGCACCGGACGGGCTCGCCTCGGCGCTCACCCGCCCACTCGCGGCGAGTCCCCTGTTCTGCGACCTGCTCGCACACGCGGCGCTCAACCTCGAACGCCACGTCTCCACCGAGGTGGTCCGCGCCTTCAAGCTCACCGCCCTCGCCGCACTCGACGACCTCGTCGCCGTCATCACCGAGGCCGCTCCGCGAATCGACCGCCAGGGCGCGGTCGACCTCGTCGCCACCGTCTCCGCCCTGGCCGCCTCCCTGTGGCAGACCGCCCACCCGCCGCCCGCCCTCGCCCGGCTGTACGAAGAGGACCCGCGCCTCGCGCACGCCGCCGCCGACTTCCCCTCCCGACTCGAACGTCTGACGGCCGTCCTGATCACGGGGCTCTGCGGGGGCCGGCCGGATTAGGGCGCGGGCCTCCTCTGCCTCGCACCCCATTACCTGCGCCACGGCCAAGACCCGCCGGACACGATCTAGGCTCGGCGGTATGCGGATCGTGTCGTTGCTGCCCGCCGCCACCGACATCGTCGCCGAGCTGGGCCTGGCCGGTGATCTGGTCGGGCGCACGCACGAGTGCGACTGGCCTCCGAAGGAGGTGGCATCCGTGCCGGTCGTCACCGCGGCCGGGCTGGACCCCGGCGAGATGAGCAGCCGGGAGATCTCCGACGCCGTCGGCGGCGCGGCTCACCAGGGCTCGTCGCTGTACACGCTCGACGTCGACCTGCTCGCCGCCCTGTCCCCCGACGTGATCCTCACTCAGGACCTGTGCGATGTGTGCGCCGTCTCGTACGACGGGGTGTCGCGGGCGGTGCGCGTGCTGGAGGGCGGTCCGCGTGTGATCAGCCTTGAACCTCGCACCCTCCCCGACGTGCTCGCCTGCGTCGAGGTGTGGGTCCTCGACGGTCCGGCCTACTTCAACCGCCCCGGCCCTCGCGTCGTCCGCGGCGTCGAGGTCCTCGCCCACGTCCTCCATGGGGCCGGACCCGCCGTCACCTCCACCGAGGCCCGGCGCCTGCGGTAAGGCCCGGCCGCACGAGGTCCAGGCGGCTCCGAGCAGGGTCAGGCGCGCGCGAGCGAGTCCGTTTCCGGCGCGGCGGCGGTGAGGTGTTTCGCGGCGACCGCGCGGTTATAGCCGCCGAACATCGCGCCGAGGGTGCGCAGGTCCTCTTCGCTCCAGCCGGCGAGCAGGTCGGCCACGCTCTCCATACGGCGCCTGCGGACCGTCTCCATGCGGCGCACGCCCTCGACGGTCGGCGTGATGATGCTGCGGCGCCGGTCGCCGGGGGCCGGTGAACGCACGACCAGGCCCTCGCTCTGCAGCTTGGAGACCTGGCGGCCCGCCGTGGAGGGGTCCAGGCCCAGTGACGTGGCCAGGCCGTTGATGTCCGCCGGGCCGCAGTCGTCCAGCGTGCACAGCATCAGGTACTCGGCGCGGTCGAGCTCGTCGTGGACGTCGGTGCGCCGGCAGAGCAGCTCGAAATGCCGCATCAGGACGGCGGTCTGCCGCTCGATGACGCCGATGACCTGGTCGTCCACGGTCCACCCCTGATTAGCGGTACTATACATGTTGATATCGGCATCATACCGATAACTACCGACTGGTTACCTCACGGACCGGTCGTCGCGAGGAGCACGGGGATGGCTTCGCATGGCTGGACGTCCGAGACCTGGGACCGGGTGGTCGCCTCCGACCCAGGGCTCCAGCGGCTCCGCATGGCCCTGTCCGCGGCCGCGGCGATGGCCACCGCCCTCGGAGTCGAGTACGCCTTCGGGCGGCTGATCGGCGCCGGCACCAAGGGCCTGCTGGTCTCGATGCTGCTGGGCACCGTCATCGCGATGATGGGGTCGATGGCGCTGACCGGCACGGGAGCGTGGCCCAAGGTCCGCACCGCCGTCTTCTTCCCGGTCGCGATCGGGGCGGGGATGTTTCCGGGCACCCTGGTGGCGGGGCACGCCCACTGGATGCTCGTCGTGTTCGTGGCGGTCATGTTCCTCGCGGTGTTCATCCGCCGCTTCGGCCTGGCGTACTTCTTCTACGGCTTCATGATCTGGATGGGGTACTTCTTGCCGAGGCCGCGCTGATCATCGAGGGCTGGTCCGACGACCCGGACGCGCTGCCGGCGGGCTAGTCCGCGCCCGCCCTGCGCCGCCGTCTCCTCGATGCGCACATGGCGGTCGACGCGATGGCGACCGCCGCGGAGTCGCTGGCTCTGGCACAGGGGCGGCTGGCCGGCGAGGCGGCCCGCATCGCCGGCCATCTGGCCCGGCACGAGTACCGGGAAGCGCAGCAGCTCGCCCGCGCGCTCCTGACGCTCGACCAGGTCACGGCGCACGACCAGGACTGTTTCGCCCAGCACCTCGCCACCGCCATCCTGGAGTTCACCGCGCTGGCCGCACGCGCCGACGACCCGCCGGACGCCGACGACGCCGACGACGCCGAGGAGTTCTCCCCCGCCGTCACGCTCGCGCTCGGCCTCCTGCCGGGCTCCCCGTCCGTGGCCGGTGACGTCGCGGCGCGCGGCCGGTGGAACCCGCTCAGCCGCATGTCGCTGACCAGCCGGCAAGCGGTCCAGGTCGCCGTCGCGGGCGTGCTGGCGATCATCATCGGCCGCCAGGTGTCCGAAACCCGCTACTACTGGGCGGTGATCGCCGCCTTCATCGCCTTCACCGGGACGGCGACGCGTTCGGAGACCTTCATCAAGGCCGGCAACCGCGTCCTGGGCACGCTCCTCGGGCTCGGCGTGGGCATCGGCCTGGTCCACGTCACGGCCGGCCACACGATGTGGGTGCTGGCGACCGTCATCATCAGCATGTCGTGCGGCTTCTACCTGGTGAACATCTCGTACGCCAGCATGATCTTCTTCGTCACGATCATGGTGGCGCAGCTCTACAGCGTGCTGCACGAGTTCTCCGCCGGCCTGCTCGTCCTCCGCCTGGAGGAGACCGCGGTCGGCGCGGTCATCGGCATCGCGGTGGCCCTGCTGGTGCTGCCGACGAGCACCCGCGACACGGTACGCGCGGCCCGCGAGCAGTACTTCACCGCCCTCGCCGACCTCCTCCGCGCCACCGCCCACCCGGACGCGGAGCCCGTCGTACACGCCGACGACGAGGACGAGACGACCACCGACGTGGACGCGCTCATCCGCGCCCTGGACCTTCGGCTGCGTCAGCTGGCCCTGGTCGCCCGCTCGCTGACCATTTCCCTGAGCCGCCCGCTGATCTGGGGCAACAAACCCAGAGTCGTACGCCACCGGCTCACCCTGCACGCGGACCTGAACCGCCAGATCCGCGCCCTGGCCCTGGAGTCCCGCCGCCGCCCGGAACGCGTCCACGAGACGGCCGGGGCCTGCGAGGCTCTGGCGGACGCCGCCGACGCCCTTGCCGAGTGCGTCCCGACCTCCGGCCACCCGGCCCGGATGTCCGCCGCCGCTGGCCACCGCCGAGACGCTCCTGCTGTCCCGTCAGCCGACGGACACCGCCGGCCTCCTGCCGATGATGAGCCGAATCCGCTGGCTCCTGAACGAACTCGCCGTCCTCCCCCGGCCATCCCGCTCCCCACCCCGCCGACGGCACCGGACGACACGCCGGCCCCGTGCCGCCCCGACGACCGGCCGGACTCCCCGCACATCCCGGCGGGCGTACGGCGTCGGTGACGACCCGCGTCACCGTTCGCCGCGAGCGGGCCCGGTGTCAGCCCTCCAGGAACGCCCTCAGCGCGTTCGCCAGCAGGAACGGGTCGTCAGCGCCGCACAGTTCGCGTGCGGAGTGCATGGACAGGATCGGCACGCCCACGTCCACCGTGGTGATGCCGTGCCGGGCCGCCGTGATCGGGCCGATCGTCGTGCCGCACGGCATCGCGTTGCTGGAGACGAACGCCTGCAACGGGACGCCCGCTCGTTCGCACGCCTCGGCGAAGACGCCTCGGCCCGCGCCGTCCGTCGCGTATCGCTGGTTGACGTTGACCTTGATGATCGGGCCGGCCCCCGCCATCGGCAGGTGCGTGGGGTCGTGCCGTTCCGCGTAGTTCGGGTGGACGGCGTGTCCCGTGTCGGCGGACACGCAGACGGTGGCGGCGAACGCGCGCGCCCGATCCTCGTACGAGCCTCCGCGCGCGAAGACCGACCGCTCCAGCACCCGTCCGAGCAACGGCCCGCCGGCGCCGCTGTCCGACTCGCTGCCGGTCTCCTCATGGTCGAAGGCGGCCAGCACCGGCACGTACGAGAGGTCCGGAGAGCCGGCGGCCGCGGCGAGGGCGGCGGTGCCCGCGTGCACGGAGAGCTGGTCGTCCAGGCGCGCGGCGGCGAGCAGCTCCCGGTCGCGGCCCAGGTACGCGGGCGGCTGGACGTCGTGGACCATGAGGTCCCAGCCGACGACCTCGGACGCCTCCACCTCCGCCTCCTCGGCGGCGAAGCGGATCAGCCCTCCCTCATCGACGGCGCCGATCCCCCACACGGGCTGCATGTGCCGCTGCTGATCGAGGACAAGCCCCTCGTTGGCCCTCCGATCGAGGTGGATCGCGAGCTGCGGCACCCGCAACAGCGCGCGGTCGACGGTGACCAGCCGCGTACCGCCTCCGCGCAGCGCGAGCCGGCCGGAGAGACCGAGATCGCGGTCGAGCCAGCTGTTGAGCAGCGGCCCGCCGTAGATCTCGACGGCGACCTGCCGCCAGCCGTACGCCCCCGAGTCGGGCCGCGGCTTGACCCGCAGGTTGGGCGAGTCCGTGTGCGCCCCGACGATACGGAACGGAGTCTCCGGAGGTGCCCCCTCCGGAACGAACCAGGCGACGATCGCCCCACCGCGTACGACATAACGCCCACCGGCCTGACCGTCCCAGGCGTCGGTCTCCGCGACCTTCGCGAACCCCGCCTTCTCAAGACGCTCGGCAACGTTCGCGACCGCATGGTAGGGAGACGGACTGCCTGCGACGAACGCCGCCAGGTCGTCGGTGTGCCCCCGGTCGAATTGCGTGCTCATGGGGCAAGAGTAGGGACGGCCCGCCCTTGACCGCGAAAGGGCTGCACGAAATCTTGTAGTGAATGACCGCGGCGCGAACTCACGACCGGATGCCGGAAACGCCTCGCACGACCGGGACCTCGTGAAACGGCCGCTGACCAGCCTGCTGGCCGCGAACGCCGTCTCCAGCACGGGCAACGCGTTCACGATGCTGGCCGTGCCGTGGTTCGTCCTCCAGACCACCGGAAGCGTGGCGCGTACGGGCGTGGCGGCGTTCGCCTCGACCCTCCCGATCGTGATCTCCGCTGCCTTCGCCGGAACCCTCGTCGACCGCCTGGGCCTGCGCCGCGCGAGCGTGATCTCCGACGTGACGAGCGGGCTCATCGTGATCGCCGTCCCGGCGTTATTCCTGACGGTGGGCCTCTCGTACGGGGTCCTGCTCGCGCTGCTGTTCGTCCGGTGGTCGCTGGCCACACCGGGAGACACGGCCCGCGAGGCGATGATCCCGGACCTCGCCGGCCGCCAGCGCGTCACGATCGAACGGGCGTCCGCGGCGTACGACGGCGTCTACCGGGGCTCCCGGATGATCGGGGCACCGCTCGCCGGAGTGCTGATCGCCTGGCTCGGACCGACCGCGCTCCTGTTCGTCGACGGTGCCACGTTCGTCTGCTCGGCGGTCCTCGTCGGCTCGGGCGTGCCGCGCCTCTCCCGCGAGCCGGACGAACCCGGGCCGGGCGGATACCTGACCCGCCTGAGCGAGGGGCTCTCATTCCTCTGGCACGAACGCCCTCTCCGCCGGGTCATCGCGATGATCTTGATCACCAACATGCTCGACACGGGCCTGAGCGGGGTCCTGCTGCCCGCGTACGCGCGTGACGTCCTGCACGACCCTCGCGCGTTCGGGTTACTGATCGGCGCGGTCGGCGCGGGCGCGCTGGCCGGAACGGTCACCTACGGCGCTGTGGGCGCACGCCTTCCACGCGGAATGACGTTCGCGCTGGCCTTCCTCATCGCGGCTGTCCCCCGCCCGCTGGTGCTGGCCGTCGACGCGCCGTTCGCCGTCGCCCTGGCCGTCACCGCCACGGCGGGATTCGCGGCCGGAGCGATCAACCCGATGCTCGGCGTCATCGAGTTCGAACGCATCCCCGCCCGTCTCCGCGCACGCGTCCTCGGCACGATCACCGCGGGGGCGTACGCGGGGATGCCCTTCGGCGGTCTCCTGGCCGGATCCCTCACCGAACTGACCGGGCTCACGGCCACACTCATGACCTTCAGCGTCATCTACCTGCTCGCGTCCGCACCACCATTCGTCGGCCGCTCCTGGAAGGAACTCGACGCCGCGGAGCACCGTGACACGCGGCCGGCCGATCAGCTCGATCAGAAACAGGACTAGCGTTACCGGCGACATTTCCGAGGACGCCACGTCCGACCGGCCGAAAGAGCCACGTGAAACTCAATGACGAACTGCTCGCGCTGCTGCGCCGGCCGAGCATCTGCCACATCGCCACGTCGATGCCCGACGGGTCGCCGCAGCTGACCCAGACCTGGGTCGACACCGATGGCGAGCACGTGCTCATCAACAGCGTGCAGAGCCACGTGAAGACCAGGAACATCGAGCGGGACCCGCGCGTGGCCGTCGCCGTCTCCGACCCGGACGCCCCTTCGCACTACTTCCAGGTACGCGGCCGGGTGCTCGAGGTCACCACCGAAGGCGCCGTCGACCACATCGAGATGCTCGCCAAGAAGTATCTCGGCACGCCCTACCCCTGGTACGGAGGCCGCGACCAGGTACGCGTGATATTCGTCATCGAGGCCGAGAAGATCAGCGGCGTGGGCTGACTCCGGAGCGCCGCACGCCGCGTACGCCCTGGCGGCACGGCAGTTAATGTTAAGTATCTTTACAATAAGTCCTCACGTACTTACTGTGACGTCACGGCCTGAACGGATCCCCCCACTTCTCCGAACGGCCGCCTTCGTGCCCCGCGTGCCCACACGTGAAGGAGAACGTCCGTGACAGCAGAGAACGGCCGAATGCGGCGTACCGGCTGGAAGAGCCTCGTGGTGGCGGCGGGCGGCGCCATGGTCATCACTTCGGCCGTCGCCGGCGCCGGCGACGCCGCGGCCACCGGCTCCGGCACGTGCCTGGCCGGTGACCGATCGTGGACCCCGTCGTGCACCGGCGGCCGGCTCCCGGAGCCGCTGAGCAGCGCCGCCCTCGATCCGACCGTCGCGCCGGGCGGCAACTTCGACCTGTCGGTGTGGGAGCTCCAGCTTCCGATCGGATCGCCCGGTTCTCCGACCACGATCCCGCCGTCTCGCCTCGTGGGCCCGAGCGGGTACACGAACCCGGCGTACTTCTGGACCGACAAGAACGACGGCTCGATGACCTTCTGGGATCCCGAGGCCGGAGTGACCACGCCCAACTCGAACTTCGCCCGTTCCGAGCTGCGCGAGATGAACTCGGGCGGCAGCGCCGCCGACTGGTCATTGTCCGGCACTCACCGGCTGTCGGCGGAGCTGCGCATCGTCTCCGTGACGTCGAACGTCTGCGTCGGGCAGATCCACCTCGGCAGCGGCGGCCCATCGACGAAGCCGCTGCTGGAGCTCTACTACCACTCCAATGGCGACGTCGTCCTCGGCCTGGAGAACTCACCCGACGGCGGTCAGACCACCCACACGCTGACCAACGTGCCGCTCGGCGCTCATTGGACCTACGTTATCGCGATCGTCGGCGGCAGGATCCAGATCACCGTCAACGGCAGCACGACCAGCTACCCGATCGCGTCCGCCTTCAACGCCTATCACCAGTACTTCAAGGCCGGCGACTACAACCAGTCCTCCTCCGACAGCACCAGCAAGGGCGCGAAGGTCAAGTTCTACACCCTGACCGTGGCGCACGGCTGACATCTCGCTCCGGCTGGCTCAGGACCGCGGCGGTACGGCCGCCCGGTCCTGCACACCCCCCACCCCATCGAGTCACTCCCCCTGCCCTCACCCGGCCCCGGTTTGGACGGGCGTGCGGCTCTCGCCACCGGCGGACGGCACAATGTTCCCGTCCGATGATTCGTGGTCGACGAGAAGGGGCCATGCATGAAGTGCCCGGTGTGCGAGAACGACGTCCCAACAGACCGGTCCGCCTGCCCACAGTGCGGCACACTGAGCCCGTCGGGTGAGCGTCCCGGTCCAGGGCCGCGCTTCGCCGCCGGATCGCTGAAGAACACGCCGCCCGAGTCGCCGAATCCGAGCACCGAGCCGCTCCCGATTCCCGACTGGGACGCGGACGACGAAAGCCCTTGGGGCTCGCCGCCCCCGCGACCGTCCGAGGCTCCGGGCACGAACCCGACGCGGCCCCCATTCGAGCCGCCGCCTCCTGGACCGTTCGAGCCGGGCGCCGCCGCACAGAACGCCAACCCGCCGCCGCCCGAACACCAGTCCGGCTGGAACACGGATGTCACGGGGCCGGGTCCGATGCCCGGCGGCCATGACAACGCCACACAGTTCCTCGGCGCCCCGGGCACAGGCCCGGCAGCACCTCCCGGATATCAGCCGGTCGACTGGAACCAGGGCGTTCCACCGTTCGCGGGACAGACCATGACCGCCCCGCCGGACGACCGTACCGAAACGAGCCGGAAAATGCCGCTGCTCGTTGGCGGGATCGCGGCCGTGGTCCTGCTCGGCGGCGGCCTGGCCTACGTCCTGACGCAGGGCGTTCCGGGGGCGGGGAAGAAGACGCACTCATCTGAGGGCAAGACGGGCGCCGCGACCACCGCGCAGCAGGCCGCCGCCGTCAACGAGATCCTCAAGTCCGGTCAGACGGCGCGCGGGCATCTACCGGCACGCCTGCGGACCTGCGACGACGTGTCCGCTGGTGTTCCCGGCTTCCAGCAGGTCGTACGGGACCGGCAGCAGGAACTCTCCCAGTCGAAGGAGCTCGCCGTCGACCGTCTGCAGAACGGCGCCCGCCTCCGCCGGTCGATGATCGCCGCGTACCAGAGCTCCCTCAACGCCGACCAGGCCTATCTTGCGTGGGCGCAGGAGATACAGGCACGGGGCTGCGGCCACAGGATCGCCCCGCTGACCGCGCACTACAAGGACGCCATCTCCGCCAACGGTAAGGCCGGCCCGGCCAAGCGCCAAGTGGTCGCCCTCTGGAAGCCGAACGCGAGCAGCCACGGCCTGCCCACCTACGTGTGGAACCGCCTCTGACCACACGGTCGCCGTCGTGGCGTGTTCGTACGATGCTCGTCGGTTGTTCCAGAGGATTCACGACGAGTTGGTTGCGGCGCTTCCCCTGCGGCCGTTAGCTGATCACGCAGCCTTCGTGCTATTTGTGAACATTCAACCTGTCCAACTTCGTGCGACTTGTCCGACTTTTGGTGACGTTCATCCGTCACGAAATGTAACAGTTGGAACAAAACACTGCATTAAAAGTGGTCCATCGCTCCAGGTCAGCAGGAACTATCTCACCGAGAGAAGTCAGAGAGTGACGAGATCGCGCGTTGACGCACACTTACGCGCAGTGTAATCCTCTCCTCGCCGACGGCCCCGAGGAAACTTTTTATCCTCCTCGGGAGCCCCGGGGGCAACCGAAGTCTGGGGAGGCGTACGCCGTGATCTTGGTCGAGCGACGAGACGAGTTCGCGTCATCGACGGGCTCGCTCATGGCCTGCGAACGCGGCTCGAGACGAGTCGCCCCGGCCTGCGCCGCCACGGTCGGCAAAACGGTGCCACTTCACGCCTTTTGGCCCAACTTGGAACGATACAACGCGACCTTAACGTAGGATCCCGGCGTTGTTCACCCAGCCGTCGCCCCTCTGCGTGACCGATCGACTCCTCATCGGTGTGTGCTGGCCCAAGTAGAGCCGCTTACGCGCCTGCTGGACGATGAAGACCTCAGCTCCGTCTCGGAGGCCGACTCCCTGGTGATGGACAACGCGATGACGGCACAGCGCCCGTGGACGACGGAAGGCTCGGCGTGATCACACAGGTCGGAATCCGGCCACGATGTGCACCGCTCCGACCCGTACTCGGCCGGAGCGCTCGATGCGCTTCGTCCAGCGGCTCGGCGCCGGCAGTGGCGAGCGAATCCGCCGGATCACAACGCACGAGGCCGGCTTGACCGACGGTCGGGCCGCAGCCTCGGATCCGTGAGCGAAAGAGTCCACCTTCTCGGCGACACGATCCTTTTCGTAGCCGCCCTCGGCCACAGAGGCCGGGTCGAGATGTCCGCTGAATTGCCCGAGGGGACGGCATGGCACCGGGGCCGAATCAGAAGATCAGAATCGTATTCGTCGACGATCATCGACTGTTCCGTGAGGGCGTCCGCGGAATTCTTTCGGCCGAGGACGACCTTGAGGTTCTGGTCGACGGAGGATGCGGCGCGGAGACCGTGGGACTCGCGGCTCAGTATCAGCCGGACATCCTGCTGCTCGACGTGCAGATGTCGGGCATGAGCCCCGTCATGACGATTCGGCAGGTCACCAAGGTCGCGCCGTCCACACGGATCGTCATCTTGTCGATGTTCTGCGACAACGACCTGCTGGTCAGCCTGGTCGACGCCGGGGCCGCCGCCTATCTCTCGAAGAACATCGGAGGCCATGAACTGTGCTCCGAGCTTCGATCGGTCGCTGCGGACAACCAGATGTTCGCCGCACGCTTTCCGCGAAACGTCGTGCCCGGCAACAGGCAGATCGTACGGTCCGCGACCGCACTGACCGATCGCGAGATCGAGATCCTTGGGCTCGTAAGAATGGCGCTGAGCAATTCGCAGATCGCCACGAAGCTGTTCGTCAGCGAGGCCACGGTCAAACGGCATCTGACCAACATCTTCATCAAGCTCAAGGCCCGGTCACGACTTGACGCCGTGAACCGGGCCGTTGCGCTCGGCATACTCGAAGCCGTTGAGAGCCGGTCCATCCGGAGCTGATCGGCCGATGTCTATCGGCCGCCGGTCCCTATCGAACGGTCTTCTTACCGAAGACCGACTTCGCCCACGCATATCCGAAGATGGTTATTCCGACGCACCAGACCACAGAGATCCAGGCGTGGTCCCCGACCCGGGTGTTCATCATCAGAGCCCGCAGCGCCTCGATGATCTGCGTCATCGGCTGATTTCTCGTGAACGCCTGGAGCCAGCCCGGCATCCCGGTCGTCGGCGCGAAGGCACCGCTCAGGAACGGCAGCATCGAGATGAGCGACGCCGTGCTCGCCGCCGACGAGGTGTTCTTCGAGGCAAGGCCGATCCCGGTCGCGAGCCACGAGACCGTGAACAGCAGCAGCAGCACGAGACCGGCCGCTTCGAGCCACCTGACCGAGCTTCCGGCGGGCCGGAAGCCCATCCCGAGACCGGCCAGGACGACCGCCGCGAGACCGACCGCGGTGCGAAGCGTGTTGCCGACGACATGTCCGATGAGGACCGAGCCCCGCGAGATGGACAGAGTTCGGAATCGATCGATGATCCCCTCACTCATGTCGCTGCTCACCGCGACCGCGGTGGCGCTGGCCGAGTATCCGGCTCCCATCATGATGATTCCGGGGATCAGATAGTCGATGTACTTGATCCCACCGGTCTGGAGCGCTCCCCCGATTCCGTAGTTCAGCAGCAGCAGAAGAACGAGCGGCAGCATGATCGACATCAGCAGGGTCGACGGGTTGCGCATCGTGTGCCGGAGCACCCGGCGGATCATCGTCCTGGAATCGGACACCGCGAAGGCAATGGCGCTCATCAGATGTTCGCTTTCTGTACTTCGGTCTCGTTCGCGGACTCGTCGGGACTCCGATCGGTGAGAGCGAAGAAGACGTCGTCGAGATCAGGGGAGTGGATGGAGAGGTTGTCCACCTCGATGGACTTGTCGCCGAACTTGTCGAGCAGGCCCTTGATCGACGCCACGCTGCCGTCGCTGGGCACATCCACGGAGAGCAGCCCGCGATCGCACTGAGGGTCGCCGAGAATGCCGATCGCGGCGTCCAGGCTCTGCTCGTCCGCGAAGGTCAGCTTCACGTGGCCGCCCGGCACCAGCTTCTTCAGCTCTTGCGGAGTGCCTTCCGCGACCAGCTTGCCGCCGTCCAGCATCGCGATCCGGTCGGCGAGATTGTCCGCCTCGTCCAGCGCCTGAGTGGTCAGGAAGATGGTGGTTCCCTCGTTGACCAGTTCACGAACGATCTGCCACATCGTGCGACGACTGCGGGGGTCGAGGCCGGTCGTCGGCTCGTCGAGGAAGATGATCTCCGGGCGGCCCATCAGGCTCATCGCCAGGTCGAGCCGACGCTTCATGCCGCCCGAGTAGGTCGACGAGATCTTCTTGCCGGCGTCCACCAGGTCGAATCGCTCCAGCAGCTCGGCCGTTCGCGCACGCCCGTCCTTCTTGCTCAGGTGCGCCAGGTCCGCCATCAGCAGGAGGTTCTCCTCACCGCTGAGCAGCTTGTCGACCGCCGAGAACTGACCGGTGACGCCGATCGCCGCACGTACGGCGCGTGGCTCCTTGGCCAGGTCGTGGCCCGCGATCTTCGCTTCGCCGGCGTCTGGGGCGATGAGAGTGGTCAGGATCTGGATGGTCGTCGTCTTGCCGGCTCCATTGGGCCCGAGCAATGAGAAGACCGTGCCGGCGGGGACTTCGAAATCGATACCGTCAAGCACCGTCTGCTTGCCGAACGATTTCCTGAGCCCGACCACCTCGATCGCGTTGGCCGATGGCGCGATAGTCATTTAGTCCTCATCTTCTCATCCGGAGACGCTGGAGAAATCATCCAAGGCACGAGCGGTACAGCGGGCCAGACGCCTTGATTCAAGTTCAACACCCGCGTGAGACGAACTTCCGCAAGTCCGGGGCCGGCACAGTCCACCCCGGCATAAAGCGATTTCCATACCTCAGGCCATGTCATGACGATATGCAATTCATGGCCGCAAGAGACGTGCCGACGAATGTCGCACGGGGCGATCCTACTCACTGCGACGGCGGGTCACTATAGCCGGTCGGGTCAGGCCTGTTCTGAATCGAGTCATGGTGGATCCGAGGCCGCGTGGCCGGATGATGGCACCCCGAGGGTCACGTCGGCGGTGTCGCGTCCCTCGCACTCTCAGCGTTGAAAGCAGGGTGCCGACCTGGCCAGAACCGCCTCGCGCTGGTGGCGGACGGCGGCCTGGCCGGACGGTGAGGACGGCGCCGATCGGCGCCGGAGTCCGTCCCGGTGGATTCGTCGGGTCGACTCATACCGGGTCCGAGAATATCCGGATGGTGGCCGCATGCGGATATTCCGCAGCCGACCGTAGCATCTTGCCGGCCGCCGCCGATGCCGAATCCACTGCCATCCCTATTGCGTGCTAGCACAATTCCGCTCGACGATTCGTTCCGCCCGGCACTGAATACCCGCACTCGGATACGGGCTCACAGGAGACATTGTTCTACGGCCCCCGGCCCGGCGGACGGGACACGGGTCGTTCTCCACCGGCAACCGCGCCGGCCCTCTCAGGGGGGGCGACGGTCAACGAGCCTCCTGTCAAGGCACAATCGGCCGGACCCGTCCGCGCCCTGCGGCCGCTTTGACGTTACAGGGCGACTTGATCAGACAAATGGTGACAACCGACCACACATCGACGCTCCGGTTGGACAGGGCGACTTCGAAAGGTCACGCTAAGTCAGCTCCTATTGTCGAACTCCGTACCCCCGTGACGCAGCGTGCCGACTCGGTGATACGACGAAAGTCGCATCACCACGTACGACTCATCGCTCAACTACGCCTGTTTCGTCGCGGAGACCGGCGGTCGCTGTTTTACTCATCGCTGGCAAGACCTAAAGCGGAACTCGACCGCCTGGTTATGCGGCTCTGCGATGTTCCGCCGATCAAGGAGCTGAACAGTGACCGTCACATATGCCAGTTCGTTGCCGGAGGACAGGTCCACCGGGAAAATGAAGCTCCGAGAGGTACGAGACAGCGACATTGCCAAGATATCAATCGCTGAACTCTTGCCGGCGAATTCTCCACGGCTCGCGGAAGACGATGAGCACATTCAAGTGCTTTCGGAAGCCGATACGGAGCTCCCTCCGATTTTGGTGCATCGTAACACTCTGCGAGTGATCGACGGAATGCACCGCCTGCGTGCAGCGCAGCGACGGGGCGCCACGACGATCGCGGTCCGATACTTCGACGGCGACGAACGCGAAGCCTTCGTGATGTCGGTGCGGCTGAATAGCGCGCACGGCCTGCCTCTGACGCTGGCCGAGCGAAAGATCGCGGCCTTGCGCACCATGCAATACCACCCGGAATGGTCCGACCGCGCTATCGCCGCACTGGTCAGCATCTCCGACAAGACGGTCGGCGCCATCCGGCGTCGGGAAGGCGCCAACCTTCCCCAGCCCGCCGCCCGCATCGGCCGGGACAACGAGAGCTACCCGCTCAACTCCATGCAGGGACGGCTGCGCGCCAGCGAATTGTTCCAGCAGAACCCGAACGCCACGACGCGCGAAGTCGCCAAGCTCGCCGAGATCTCCGCGACCACCGCCAAGGACGTGCGGAACAGACTGCTCCGTGGCGAGGACCCGGTGCCGCCGAAACAGCGAGAGAACAGAGGCGGTACCGGCAACGCGGCCCCGTCCAGGAGCAGCGCGGCGGCCCGGCGCACACCGACCATCGCGCTCAGCCGCCTGCGCACCGACCCTTCGCTGCGATTCTCCGAATCAGGCCGCACGCTCCTCCGCTGGCTCGAGGCCCTGGGAAGCGAGCAGGGCGAATGGACGATGATCGCCGAGAGCGTGCCCAGCCACTGCGCGCCCGCGGTCGCCGAGATGGCGCGGCAGCTCGCCGACGAGTGGCGGAGCTTCGCCACGGCACTGGACCGACGCGTTCAGGCGAGCTCGTAAACGACAGGTTTCGCCGATATCCTGATTCGGGCAAAATTCGTACCACGATACGGAGACATAACCATGACGACAAACCCGTTCGACGACGAGTCCGGTCGCTTCTTCGTACTCATCAATGACGAAGAGCAGTATTCCCTCTGGCCGGCCTTCGCCGAGATCCCGAACGGATGGCGGGTCGTATTCGGCGAGGAGAGCCGCGCCGAATGCCTGGAGCACGTCGAAAAGCAGTGGACGGACATGCGGCCCAAGAGCCTGCGCATGGCCATGGCGGCAGACGGCGACGCCTCTTAGACTCACACCGAGCAGAAAAGCCTGGTTCGCGAGAACGGTCACACGAACCAGGCATCCGGTGTATTCAATAAGATCTGCGCTCGTATCGTGAAGGCGCGACCTCCGCCGAGAGGTCGCGCCGTGTCAATTCCGGATATCGCAGAATACTCAGTGTGCCGTCCGCGGGACTCAGGCGGGGCCGCGGCTATCCTGCGGTCCATCGCAGAAAGGGCCACCGAGTGTCTGGCCTTTCGAGATCCGCACGGCGCCGGCATTACCTGCTCTGCGCGCCGACCTTTTTCGATGTTCGCTATTCCATCAACCCGTGGATGGACCCGGGTCGGCCGACCTCCGCCGACCGGGCCTTGTCCCAGTGGTATTGGCTGCACGACCTGCTCGTCGAGCTCGGGCACGCCGTGGATCAGATCAAACCGGTTCCAGGCCTGCCCGACATGGTGTTCGCCGCCAACGGGGCCATCGCGGCCGGCGGCCGTGCGCTGGTGGCCCGGTTCCGCTATCCGCAGCGGGTCGACGAGTCCGCGGCCTACCTCGAATGGTTTCGGTCCCAGGGCTACCAAGAGGTACGCCAGGCCACGGTGCTCAACGAAGGCGAAGGCGACTTCCTCACCGCAGGCAAGCTGATCCTCGCCGGCGCGGGATTCCGCAGCGAACCCGGGGCGCACGAGGAGGTGGAGAAGTTCTTCGGGGCGGAGCTGCTGAGCCTGGCCCTGGTCGATCCGCGCTTCTACCACCTCGACACGGCACTGGCCGTTCTCGACGACGATGACGTCATGTACCTGCCGGAGGCGTTCTCACCGGAGAGCCGTGAGCTGCTCGCGGACCGCTATCCCGACGCGATCCTCGCCACCGAGGAGGAGGCCTGCCTCTTCGCGCTGAACGTGGTCTCGGACGGCCTTCACGTGCTCCTGCCGAAGGCGGCGACACGGCTCACGGCCCAGCTGCAGGAACGCGGGTACGAACCGATCGGCGTCGACACGACCGAGCTGCTCAAGGCGGGCGGCGGCGCCAAGTGCTGCACGCTGGAACTCCACGACTCCCCCGTCGGCGCCGACGACCAGGGCTGATCACACCGGCGGTGTCGGCACGCATGCGAACGGCCAGTCCTCTGGACTGGCCGTTCGTCGTTCCGCGGATCCGTCAGCGGTCCACCCAGCCGTGCGATTGGGCGAGCGACACCACTCGCCTGCGGATGTCGAGGATCTGAGGCCCCGACAGGGCCGCGTCGGTGTGGAGCAGCGCCTCCGTGAGCTCTCGCTCGATCTCTCCCACCGAGAGCACGTCGCACATGTCATCGCCGTCCGACGGCTCCGTACGTACCTGACGCACCTCCGGCCGTGCCGGCGCGGAATTCTGCGAGACCACCGTGACCCTGGACGCCTTCGGGCCTCGATCGCCCTCGTCCAGGATGAACTCCACGACCCGCCCCGGGACCATCAGGCTCTTGTCGTCCAGAAGATCGTTGACGTGGACGAAGACGTCCTCTCCGCCGGAGTCGGGTGCCAGGAACCCGTACCCCTTGATCCGGTCGAACGAGACGACCGATCCCCTAGTCACCACAGATCACCCACATCCAACCAGCCAACCCAACAGATGCTTACCAGTCGCCACGCTACTGGACTCGGACCTGCGGCATACGTTCGCCGAACGGCTGACGGCTCTACCGGTCTGCGGGCGGAACCCTCCGCAGCCAGCCGTACGGGTCCGGCAGCCGTCCGCCCTGAATGCCGGACAACGTCTCGAAGAGCCTGCTCGTCACTTCTCCGCAGGACCCGTCGCCGATCGTCCAGTCGCCTTCTTTGGACTTCACTTCGCCGACCGCGGTGATCCGGGCGGCGGTGCCGCACGCGAACACCTCACTGATCTCCCCGGACTCACACCCCGCTCGCCAGTCCTCCAGGCTCACCATCTCTTCGGTCGCCGGGATGCCGAGCTCGGGCGCGAGCCGCAGGATCGAGTCACGCGTCACGCCGGGCAGCAGGTTGCCGTCCAGCGGTGGGGTCACCAGGCGCGCGCCGGACCCCCTGCCGTGGACGAAGAACAGGTTCATGCCGCCCATCTCCTCGACCCAGCGGCGCTCCACCGGGTCGAGCCAGACGACCTGGTCGCAGCCCTGCTCCTTGGCGGCTTCCTGAGCCATGAGCGAGCCGGCGTAATTGCCGGCGCACTTGGCGAACCCGGTGCCGCCGGGCGCGGCGCGCGAGAACTCCGTGGTGACCCAGACGCTGACCGGCCGCTGCCCCGCGCCGAAGTACCCCTCGGTGAGGAAGGCCATGAGCAGGAAGCGGTACTCCCGCGCGGGCCGCAGGGCCAGCGTGCGCTCGCTCGCGAAGATGATCGGACGCAGGTACATGCTCACGTCCGGGTCATCGGGGAGCACGCCCTGGTCCACGGCGACGAGCTCGTCCACCGCCGTCAGGAAGTCGGCTTCGGGCAGCTCCGGCATCATGAGCCGGCGGGCCGAGGCGCGCATGCGGGTCGCGTGCACGTCGGGCCGGAAGACCGCGACGCCGCCGGGCACGCGGTGCGTCTTGAGGCCTTCGAAGACGCTCTGCCCGTAGTGGAGACCGATCATGGCCGGGTCCATGACGAGGGGCGCGTGTGGCACCACTTCCCTGTCATGCCAGCCCCGGTCGTCGTTCCACGCCATCGAGACCATGTGGTCGGTGAAAGCCGTGCCGAACGCGAGGGATCGAGGGCTTTCCGCCGGCCGCGGTGATTCAGAACTCTGGAGCATGACGCAGGCGTCCTCTCGGGCTCAGGGGCCGTGTCCGCTACACCAGCGGCGCGAAGAAGTAGGTGTCCCGCCGGACGATCCGCGGGCCGTCGAACACGAAGAAGTCGGCGAATCGGAGCGAGGCCTCCGAACCGTCCTTCAGGACGCCCTCGAAGGAGCCGGTCACCGCGATCTGCTGGTTGTGCGCCACGACCTGGTCCAACGTGTGGCGGCCGCGGGCGATGACACGCTCGCCGCTGTAGAACCTGGCCATCTCGGCGCGTCCGCGCATGGGCGGGTAGCCGGGGCGGCTGTAGACGGCGTCTTCGGTGAAGAGGGCGAGCAGCCCGTCGACGTCGTCGGCGTCCACGAGGCGGTAATACTCGCGTACGGTCGTCTCTTCGAGTCCGGTGTCCTGAGACTGGTTCGGCATGTGCGGGGTCTCCTATCTGAAAGATCGATGGATCTGGGCGTCGAGGAGACTTCAGAGGGCATCGCCGAGGCGGCCCATTTGTCGTCGGGTACGGATTTATTAATCAATCTGAAAACGACGCTCAGCCACGATCCGAACAGCGTCTCTCCGCAGAGAGAAGCGCATCCTCATACCCGTTTCACATAAATGCAATCTGACCAAGTCACTACATCAGGGCCCGCCGACATCCGTCAATAATTTGATCGGATACGGCCGGACAAGGCCTACACGGCGCTGAGCCTTTCGGCGAGAAAGGTCCGGCTCCTTATCCCCAGCTTGCGATAGACCCGAGTGAGATGCTGCTCGACGGTACTGACCGTGATGAACAGACTGCTGCTGATTTCCTGATTGGTCAGGCCGAGCGCGGCGAGCTCGGCGACGCGCATCTCGGCCGCGCTGATCATTTCCGCCCCACCGGAGTCCCGTTCGGTCCGCGACGTCGCGGTCAGCCTCGTCGAGATGGCCGAGTCCGTCTGCCGAGAGCCCCGGACCTCGTCGGCCACCGGCACCCGGAACGGCGGAAGGGAGCCGGCGCCGTGGCGCCAGGTCTGGTCGCGTGACACCACGGCGAAATGGCGCTGCCGCAACCGTCCCAGCATCCGTGACGTCCTGCGGGCCTCCCACCGATCGCCGCTCTCGGTGAACTTCTGGGCGGCCTGGCCGAGGACCTGCTGCCGGTTCTCCGGCTCCCCTGCGAGCGCGAGCACCCGCAAGGACAGGCCACGGGTGTAGGCGTCCGTCTCGGCGGCGAGTTCGAGCTGCTGGGCGGCGAGGTCCCGTGCGACGTCGGCGTTCCCGAGCCTGAGGTTCGCGGCGGCCAGATCCGCACGCCACGGGGCGATGACCGGCAGGTCGTCTCCCAGGACGGCGAGCGCCCGGCGGCATTCCTGGAAGTCGCTGACGGCCGCGAGCACCTGACCGGTGGCCAGGTGGTACTGGCCACGAGCCCTGGCGTACCGGATTCCGGCGACGGTCCGGCCCATGGCGTCGGGGACGTGGTACGCCAGGATCTCGGCGGCGCGGTCGTACTCCCCCGCCGCCGTGTACGCGAGGAGCAGCGTGGTGAGCGGGTCGCCGATCGCCACTCCCCAGTCGTGGGCCGGCAGCAGACCGAGCACGTGCCGGGCCAGTTCGACCGCGTACGAGGCGTCGCCTCTGCGAAGGACGGCTCCGGACCACATGCCGCCGAGCACGGCCTGCCAGGTCACCGCGCCGCGGCGGTCGGCCTCCGCCTTGAGGGAGCGCCACCAGGTCTCGGCCTCGTCCATCCTGTTGGCGTAGACCAGCGCGAGTACGGCGGTCATCAGGGTTTCGAGGCTGTCGTCCCCCAGCCGGCAGCTGCTAAGGATCCGCTCGGCCGCGGCCGTCGACGCGTCGTTCCCGGACCGCCGCCAGATCCCGGACAGCGCCGTCGCGGTGAGCCGCCACGGGTCGTTCTCGAGGGGCGCTCCCAGGAAGCCGGTGCCGGCCGGTCCGAACCACCACTCGTAGGCCAGCCGGAGCCCCGTCTCCGTCTGTGCGTCGACCCGGCCGGCCTCCGTCTGCCACCTGCCGCGATACCCCGCCTCGTCGCCCTGCCAGAGCAGTTCGCGTGCGACGACGGCCGCCTCGGCTCCCCCCGCCTGCGTGAGGTCGTCCGATGGCAGTTCCAGCAGCGAATCGAGATAAAGGCGGGCAGCGGACGGGCTCTTGCGCCACGTGCATCGAGCGAGCGATCCGAGAATCGACCGCTTGTCGGCGTCCGCCGTCGCCGAGGCGAGCGCCAGTTCGAGGCACTGCCGCGCGACGTCGGCCTCGTCGTCGGTGACGGCCTGTTCGGCGGCCTTCCGCAGCACCGCCATCGCCCAGTGGGCCTCTCCCGAGCCGGCGGCGATCAGGTGGGCGGCCACCTCCTTCGGCGGTGCCGCACGCTGGAACTTCAGTTCGGCCGCCCGTAGGTGGACCGACGCTCGCGCCTCGGACGAGAGTCCGCCGAGTGCCGCCGACTCGGTCAGGGCGTGCCGGAAACAGCCGTCGGTCACCAGGCCGGAGCCGGTCAGCGCCTCGTTCGCCTCTTCGGCGACGGCGGTCGAGATCCCCACGAGGCCGGCGATGTCCTCGGCGGAGATCGTCGCGCCGTAGACCGCGATCGAGCCGGCCACCTCGCGCAGTGGCAGGTCCCATCGGTCGAGGTAGGAGAGCAGGGCCTCGGAGTACGCGCTCGGCGCGGGCCCGCCGATGTCGCCGGTGGTGAAGTGGTCCTCGATCAGGGCATCGGCCAGCATGGGGATGCCGGCGCTGAGCTCGTGGACCAGGGAGGAGAGAGTGTCACAGTCGCCGAGCAGCTCGCGCACGGCATGCTCGGTCAGGGGCGTGAGCCGGATGTGGTGATGCGCGTGGCCGGTGAACGGCGTGCTCCGGCGCGCCGGCCCCGTGCGTTCCCGGACGCTGAGCACGATCGTCAGCCTCGTCGAGCGAAGCCTGCGCTGGAGGTACTGGAGCAGCAGCACCGAGGCTCCGTCCGCCAAGTGGACGTCGTCGACGACGATGACCATCGGCTGTTCCCGTGCCAGGTTCAGGACCACCTGGGCGAGCCGCCATACCGCGTGCGTGGCGATACGGGTCACGTCGGGTTCGCCGCGGAACTCCTCGATGATGCGTTCGGCCTGCTCGGCCGCTGCCCGGGGCAGGTACGGGCCGATGAGCAGTTGGTCGATGATCCCGCAGGCGAGCGTCTGCTCATCCGCCGCGCCGGCGGCGTTCAGCGTGCGCACGCCGTCACGGGCGGCGATGGCGAGAAAGTCGCCGAGCAACTGGGTCTTCCCGCTCGCGACATTCCCGCTGACCAGGATCAGCCGGCCTGAGTCAGCGCCCGGCAGTTGCTCGCGCAGGAGCTCGAGCGCTTCCACCGGCGCGAGCTCCATGACCGGCGCACCGGCATTGAATCCGCGCGGTGCCCTATCACTTCCGATCTTCGTATCAACCATGGAACACCGCCGATTCCCCGAGTCGAGTGGAACGCGATGGCCGTTCGTGAAACCGGCAGGCCCTCCCCCGGGCCGGCCGGCGTCCAGCCGAGAAATCCGGTGTCGCACCGCCGCGTCACGGCGGTGCGACGCCGGTCACTCCGAATCGAAGGAGAAGCGCGACGGAGCCATGTCGACCGCGGCGACGGCGTGGAAGAGGTCGTCGTTCAGCGACTTGATCCGCACGTCGTCCGCGGAGGCCGAGTCCCGTTCACGCATGATCGACTGCGAGATGCGCAGGATCGTCTCGAGGTCCTTGACGCCGAGCCCCTTGCCGTCCAGATAGGGAAGCGCCCAGAAGTCGAAGTCGTACAGCGGGAGCCAGACCGACTCGGTGACCTTCTCGAACATGACGTCGCACCAATTCGCCGCCTCGGTCGAGTTCATCGTCCGGTGCGACCAGTTGTACGCCTCGCCCTCGATCTCGAACCGGTCCATCTGCTTGTAGACCGGTGCGCGCGGGTTGCCCCACCACGCCTGGGCCCGCCAGAAGGTCGGTCCGGTCTCGTTGATGAAGTCGATCGTGTTCTGCATCGTCCGCTCGTTCTCACCGGGGAATCCCACGATGATCGACGCGAACGTGGTGATGTCCCGTTCCTTGAGCTTGGCGATGCCGTTCCGGTACTGCTCGCCCTGCGCCAGCTTGTTCATGTTGGCCAGGATGGTCGCGTCGCCGGATTCGATCCCGAGGAAGACGCCGCGGCACCCGCTCTGCTGGGCCAGATCGAAGGTCTCATCGTCGCGGGCGTTCGAGCAGCGCAGGTACGAGTACCAGTTCATGCCCAGATCTTCTTCGATCATCATCCGGCACAGTTCCTTGAACCGCTTGGGCGGGACGTTGAAGGTGTCGTCCACGAACACGAGGTTCTTGACGCCGAGCTCCGCCATCGCCCTGAGCTCGTGCCGCACCGCGTCCACCGAAGCCGTGGTCAGGGCGCCCGCGCGCGTGGGGTAGTCGCAGAAGCTGCACTTGAACGCGCAGCTGCGTGCCGTGCGGGTCTGTGCCGTGGTGCCGATCTGCTCCCGGCTGAAGGCGGACCAGTCGATCACGGCCTGGTCGAGGTCGTTGGCCTCCGGCGTACGCGGGTTGGCCGTCCACTTGCCGTCGCCCGAGCGGGTGACGAGGTTCGCGATGCCATCGAGCGGCCCGTCGTGCTTGAGCGCGTGGCAGAGTTCGACCAGCGCGGCCTCTCCCTGGGACTCCACGATGTAGCTGTCGGCGCCCATCCCGTGCAACAGGTCCTGCGTCATCCCGCCGACGCCGTCCGTGCACAGGTTGTCGATCAGCGGGCCGCCGACGACGATGTGCGCGTTCGGCGCGTAGTGCCGGATGAAGTCGACGATGGGCAACACGGGCATGATGTTGACGTAGAACGTCGTCGTGATGGCGACGACGATGGGATCGCGGTCGCACAGTTCGGCGAGCCGCTCCTGCTCGGAGCCGAACAGCGAGATCGCCTCGGCACTCAGGCCCGTCTTGCGAAGGAAGTTGCTGAGGTAAAGGCCGGCGAGGTTGTGCACCTCGCCCACATGATAACGGTCGTTGCGCCCCGTCGCCTTGTTCCGGAGCACGCTGAGCCCGTCCATCCAGGACAGTTGCACGCCGTCAACCTCAAGATACTCTTTGCTATAAATCTGCAAAGTCGGCGAACCCTCACCGCTACCTTCGCACATCGCACGGTAGTCCTGGAAATCTCCCGCGTTATAGCCGATGACCACGCAGTCGAGCGATTCCTTCATTGAATTCTGCCTTCTTTATATCGGAGCAGACCGGGCTCGATGATCAGGGTAGGGCTTCATTCAAAATGCCGTAAGAGTCTGCGCCGGTCCGTATGTCCGAACAGCGGGTGTCAGCTTTCCATTCAGCCAGAAACCACCGTGACGAATTGTCGAAACGCACCCCTAGACCCCCTATCCGCGCCCTCCTCCGAGCAGTTCGGTCGCCCGGGAGACGAGCGCCGACCGGTCCGTCTTGCGGTTCGCGTTCAGCGGGAGCTCCGCCAGGCGGTGGAAGTGTCTCGGGATGGCACCGTCGGGAAGGATCCGCCGCAGTTTGCGGACGATCTCGGGGGTCGGGACCGGAGGGCCGGTGTGGAAGGCGACGAGGACCGTACCGCCGGGCCCGTCGGCACCCACCGCGACGGCCTCGCTCAGCCCTGCCTCGCGTAGCGCGTGTTCCACTTCGGCGAGCTCGATCCGCCACCCCTGCACCTGGATCTGGGAGTCGAGCCGGCCCAGGTAGGCGAGCTGCCCGTCACCGATCCGCCGGACCCGGTCCCCGGTCCGGTACCAGCGGTCTCCGTCCAGGTCGAGGAAGCGCCCGTCCTCGTCGGCGGGATCGAGGTAGCCGTGGGCGAGCTGAGGTCCGGCGACGCAGAGCTCTCCTTCGTCACCGGCCTGCTCGCCGTCGTCGCCGAGCAGGAGGTGCTCGTGCCCGTCGTGGACCGCGCCGATGGGCACGATCCCGTTGAGGGCCGACCTCTCCGTGGCCTCGCCGGCCCAGCGGTACGCGGCGATCGTCACGGTCAGCTCCGTGGGCCCGTAGAGATTCTCGATGACGGCGCCGGGCGCCGCCGCCTGCCAGTCGCTCGCGTCACGGCACTTGAACGCCTCGCCGGCGAAGAAGCTCCACCGCAGTCCGGGCATGGAGGCGGGGCTCAGCCCGCCCATCCGCCGGACCAGTTCGATGGCGCTCGGTGTGGAGAACCAGACGGTGACGCCGTTCTCGCCGAGGAAGCCGGGCAGGTCGCGGTAGGCGCTCGGCGGGATCGCGAGAGCCGTCGCCCCCGCGCCCCACGCACAGAACATGTCGAACAGCGCGCAGTCGAAGTTGAGCTCGAAGGCGTGGGAGAACACGTCCTGCGGGGTGAAGTCGTATCGGGTGTCCAGCAGGCCGAAGTAGTGGTCGGTGTTCCCGTGGGTGACGACCACGCCCTTGGGGCGGCCGGTGGAGCCGGAGGTGAACAGGATGAACGCGGGATCGTCCGGCCCGGTCTCCCGGGGTTCGGGGAGCGCGCGCCGCGGATCCGCCTCCAGCACGGGGAAGGGCAGCGAGTCGTCGAGGCCACCGTCCGGGGCGAAGACGGAGACGCCGGCGACGGCGGAGCCGCCGGCCTCGGCCAGGGCGGCCAATGTCTTCGCGCCCTCACGGTCGACGATGAGCACCGTCGCTCCGGAGGCGGTGAGCATCCGGCTGTTACGCGCCGCCGGGAAGTCGGGACGTATCGGGACCACCGCCGCTCCGGCGCAGAGTACGGCCAGCACACCGACGTACGCGGTGGGGCTCTTGCCCGCGAGCACTCCGACGGCCTTCGGCTTCGGCCCTGCCAGGGCTCCGGCCCAGACCAGCGCCAGCGCGTGGGCTTCGGAATAGGTGACCGGCAGCCCTCCGGTCCGGATCGCCGTCCCCTCCGGAGAGAGTGCGAGTCCGCGCAGGAAGCGGGAGTACAGCCCGCGCGGCGCCGGTCCGTTCATTGCGTGCTCCGTCTGTCGGTCGCTGATGCCGGGAAGGTAGGGGTCGGCAGGCGCGGGTCGCTACCGCTAACGTCCGTGTGCAGCACGTCAGAGGAGCCCGATCGACCCCCGGAGTGACTATGTGGGATGAGTTTGAGCAGACGGTCCGGCAGCACCTGCCGTACCTCCAAGGTGACGAGCCGTTGCCGCGGGACGCCGAACTCCGCGACTACGGGCTCGACTCCATGGCGACGGTCGAACTGCTCGACGCGCTCGAGAGCCGCTTCCAGGTCAGGTTCCGGGATGACTCCCTGAACATGGAGAACTTCCGGACACCGTCCACGCTGTGGTCGACGCTGTCCACGACTCTCGAATCGTCTGCCGGTCAGCCTTCCGCCTCCTGACCCGGGCCCGCCGGCGTCCATGCCGTGTCATTCCTTCCCGAGGCCGAGAAGGAAGTCGGTGAGCACCTGGAGGAACCGCTCGGGCTCCTCTAGGTGCGGCAGGTGGCTGGACTTCTCGAAGATCACCTGACGCGCGTCCGGAATGAGTTCGCGGTACGGCCGGACCACGGTCTCCGTCGCCTCGTCGTACCGTCCCGACAGGACCAGGGTGGGCACGGCGATGTCGGGGAGCCGGTCCTCGATCGACCGGTCCCGCAGCGATCCGATGACGTGGAACTCGGTGGGACCGTTCATCGCGGAGTAGACCGTCGGGTCGTTCACCATCTCCATGAACGACGCCTGGTAGTCGCGCGGCCACGGGTCGAGCCGGCAGACGTGCCGGTTGTAGAAGACGCTCACCGCGGCGAAGTACTCGGCGGAGTCGGTGGTCCCGGCCGTCTCGTGCGCTCGGAGAACGTCGTCGACGCCTTCGGGCAGGTCGGCGCGCAAGGCCTCCATCTCCTTGATCCACGTCGGATAGGAGGCGGGCGCGTTGGCCACGATCAGGCCGCGCAGTCCCGCCGGGCGCCCTGCGGCGTGCATCGCCGCGAGCATGCCGCCCCACGACTGGCCGAGCAGGACGTAGTCGTCCGCGATGCCGAGGCGGGTCAGGAGGTTGTCGAGCTCCTCCAGGAAGAGCTCGGGCGTCCAGAACCCGGCCGGCCGGTCCGGCAGGTGGGTGGAGCCGCCGTTGCCGAGCTGGTCGTAGTGGACCACCGGCCACCCGTCCGCGGCGAGCACGCTCAGGTTCTGCAGGTAGTCGTGGGTGCTGCCCGGACCGCCGTGCACCATCACGATCGCGGGGCGTCCGCCGCCCGGCGTTCCGGTGATCCGGTACCAGGTCTTGTACGCGCGGAAGGGCAGCAGCCCCTTGGTGACGTGGTTCATCGCGCCGGCCTCGACGTCGGGGCCAGGCCGAGCACGGTGAGCCGGTGCGCGATGTCCTGGACCAGCTGCGTCTCGTGGCGCTCCAGGTAGAAGTGGCCGCCGGGGAAGACACGGCAGTCGAAGGTCCCCGTGGTCGCCTCCGACCAGCCGCGGACGTCCTCCATGCTCACATCGGGATCCACGGTCCCGCCGTAGGAGATCACCGGAGCGGGGATGACCTCACGCGGGCCCGGAGGATAGTTCGCCACGAGACGGTAGTCGGCTCTGATGCCCGGAAGTATCAGCTCGCGAAGCTCGGGTTCGTCGAAGACCTCCGCGTTCCCGTGGCCGAGTCTCAGGACCTCCTTGATGAGGGCGTCGTCGTCCTCGATCTCCTCGATCTCCTTCAGCCGGTGCGGTGGCACCCGGCTGGAGACGAACAGCCCGGCGAGCACCGCTTCGGGTAGTTCGTTCAGCCGGATGGCCACCTCGTGCGCGACCGACGCGCCCAGGCTGTGCCCGAACAGCGCCAGCGGCCGGTCCAGCAGGGGACGCAGGACCTCGACGAAGGCTTCGACGAGCTGCTCCATGCGGACGATCGGCGGCTCGTCCAAACGGCGTTCTCGCGCCGGGTAGCAGGCGGACAGGACCTCCACGTCGGCCGGCAGGTGCCGCGGCCAGGTCCGGTACGCGCTGGCGGCACCGCCGGCGTGCGGAAAGCAGATGAGTCTCAGTCGTGGCTGCCGCACCGACCGGTACGGCCGCAGCCACAGTTCGTCGTCGAGTTCCGTGGTCCCGTTCATGGCCCCTCCTCATCGGGTGTGTCCTCTCACGCGCCGGAAGACCTCCCGGGCCGCGCCCATCTGTCGTTTCTCTAGCCGGACGCCGAATCACACCCGGAGGCTTCGCGATCCCTGACGCGCCCGTCGGCGATAGCGCGCGCGATCGACCTCGCCAGGAGCCCGGGATCGACTCGCGGGACGGGCGAGCGACCGGGCTGGTTCTTCGACAGGGACGTCAGGCAGTCGACGGCGATCTGGAGATCGCGCATCGAGAGCCGCCGCAGGCCGAGCTGATGGGCCGCCAGCAGCAGGCCCGGCGTGGCGAGGTTGTTGCTCAGGTTGTTCTCCAGCGCCGGGAGGTAGACCGCGCCCAGGGCCGCCGCGTCCTCGAGCCGCACCTCGATGTCCGGGTAGGACAGCGGGATGATGATCGGCTTGGCGTTCATCCCCGTGAGATCCTCCGCGGCGATCGGGCTGCCCGACAGCGCGACGCATACGTCGGCGCCCCGCAGCGCGGTCTCCAGCGACCCCCGGATGCCGCTCTGGTTCGTCAGGACGGCGAGCTCCGCCTTCTCCGTGTTGAGGCCGGCCCGGCCGGGGTGCAGGATCCCCGTCGAGTCGACCACGCGCAGCTCACCGACACCGATGTGGTGCAGCAGCCGGGCCGTGCTGGACCCGGCGGCACCGGCGCCGACGACGACGACGCACAGGTCGTCCAGCGTACGGCCGGACCGGATCACCGCTGTGAGCACCACCGTGGCGGCCATGACGGCCGTGCCCTGCTGATCGTCGTGGAGCACCGGGCAGTCGACGGCGCTGTCACCGAGCAGCCTCTGGAGTTCGAAGCAGCGCGGCGCCGCGATGTCGGCGATCAGGAGCGCGTCGTAGTTCGACCGCAGGAGTTCCAGCGTCCGTACGAACTCGGCGGGCTCGGCGCGCGCGAAGGCCAGCGGGAAGGCGCTCATCCCCGTGGCGCGTTCGATCACTTCGCACTTGCGTTCGAGGACCGGGCGCACCGCTTCGACGCCGAGGTCACCGCAGCTCAGGACGGACGAGCCGTCGCTCAGCACGAGCACCGTGGACCGGCCGCCGTCGTCGTCGCCGGACGCCAGGCGCAGCACCTCGCGGCTGACGTCGGCGAGCGATCCCGGAGCCGACCGTGCGGGACCGGCTTCTTGACTCAGTTGCACCATGACCTACCCCGCGAACAGCGGACGCAGGTCGCTTCTTCTGATCTTTCCCTCAGGGCTCCCGGGGAAGGTGTTGACGACGCGCAGCTTCGACGGCGTCAAGTTGGTCGGCAGCATCACTCGCAATTCGCGCAGGAGTTCGTCGGCCGCCGACTCACCGCGTGCGGTGATCACGGCCACACAGATCTGTTCCCCGAGGCTCTCGTGCGGCATGCCGCAGACCCGGGCACGTTCGATGTCGGGGTGCTTCTCCACCAGGGACTCGACTGCGGTCGGGGCGATGGTCTCTCCCCCTCGCTTGATCGCGTCCGAGTCGCGTCCCAGCACGGACAGCGGGCCGTCCGGCCTGCGCACGCCGATGTCGCTGGTCTGGTACCAGCCCTCCGGCACGATGGGTTCGTGATCGACGTAGCCGAGCATCAGGTTCGGCCCTCGCACCCGGATCCGGCCCGGCACACCCGGTTCGGTCGGGCGCCCGTCCTCGTCGACCGTCTCGACCTCGACGCCGACCTGGGGCGGCATCCAGCCGGGCTCGGTGTCGGTCCCGACCACCTGGGTACAGGCGTGCCCGGGCACCTCGGTCAGCGCGTAGGCCTCGATCACCGGGGCCGAGAACTCCGACTCCAGCGCCGCACGGTCGGAGGCCGGCAGGGCCTCGGAGGTCGAGCGGATCACACGGGGCCGGAACGACTCGAACCACGCCGGCCACGACCGCTTCGCGACGAGCATCGAGGCGTGCACGGTGGGCGCCGCCGAATACCAGGTGATCCCGCAGCGCAGGCCCTCCTCCAGGAACGTCAGGTCCGAAGAGTCGATGATGATCAGCTCACCGCCGCTGAGCAGAGGGGCCAGCACACCGGCCGTGATCCCGTGACCGTGGTGCAGCGGCATCATCGAGAGTCCGCGGTCGTCCGGGGACAACCGCAGCGAACCCGCGATGAACGTCCCCGCCGCGATCAGGTTCCGCTGCGAGAGCCGTACCCATTTCGGATCACCGGTGGTGCCGGAGGTGCACAGCAGCAGGGCCGGATCCGCCGGCGCCCGAACCGGCACCTCGGCGACGTCGCCGAACGGGAACGCCGACAGGTCGGACACGTCGATGATCACTGCGGCCTCGTCGCCGGCCGGCGGTACGGCGGTCACGAGGGAGCGGACGTCGAACGGACCGGCCGGCAGTTCCGTCGCGTCCGCCGCGACCGGTACCGCCACGCCGTAGGCGGCCACCGCGAGCAGCGCCACGACCGAGGGCCCGTCGTGGCCGACGCGGACCGCGATCGTCTCTCCGGTGTCCACGCCGGCGGCGCGCAACCGGGCACAGATCGCCGCGACGTATCCGGCGAGCCGCTTGGCGTCGACGGGGTCGGTGCACAGATCGTCGATCAACACCGCCGAGTCCGGGCCGCCGAGCGATCGGATGAAGCCGCCCAGCGTGTCCGGCGATTCGCCGGACGATGCCTGCGGTTCCAAGGCTGTCACCCCTTCAGCTGCTTCCCTGCGGGCTCGCCGATGCCGGCGGGCTGCGCTTCGTGATCCCGGTTCTCCGACGCGAGCTCCTCCGACCACATGGCCTCGAACAGCTCACGGCTCATCCCGCCGCCGTGGGCCGACAGGTGGTCGCGGATCGAGCGGCGGGTCCCGGCCGGATGCTCCTGGCTGAGTTTGAACATGGCCTCGACCGACTCGACGTGCACGCGGAAGGCGCCGACGGCGGGCACGATGTTCCGGAAGTAGCCGAGCGAGTCCGTCATGTCCCATCCGGTGCCGGCGACCTTCTCCAGCTCACGCACGGTCGTGGTGATGACGTCGAGGGTCGGCGCACCGGCCGCCAGCGGTTCGACCCGCCCGCGCACATGAACGGTGATGAAGTTCCAGGTCGGCGCCGCCGGCCGCTGCTCGTACGCGACCGGGGATATGTAGAAGTGCGGCCCCTGGAACACGGCCAGGACGTTTCCGCCCTCCTGCAGCGCCTGCCAGTGGTCGTTGGACCGGTTCATGTGTCCCAGGAGGGCGCCGCCGACCAGTGACTCCTCGCCGGATTCGCCGGTGATCTGGTCGATGATGACCGGCAGGTGGCTCGCGAACGGAGTCTGCGCGCCATTGCTCGCCACCAGGGCCAGCGGGTTGCACCGAACGGTCTCGATGATGGCGCTCGCCCGGCGCGCCCGGTACATCTCAGGAACCAGCATCAGACCGCCTTCACACCGGACAGACCGCTTCGGCCGGGCACAACGTCCCCGTCGAACTCGGTGGAGGAACAGTCGCAGGACCGCGCGATGGAGTTCGCGATCTCACCGCTGCGCACCGCGATGTTGGACAACAGAGACGAGGACAACCCGTGCGTGTGCTCCGTGCCGCCCTGAAGGTAGATCCCGCATTGGATCTCCGAGTCCGTCACCACGCGATAGTCGCGATCGACGCGCAGCCGGCCCCGATCATCACGCTCACAGAACGCCGCGAGCTCGCCCAGCACGCGGGTGGGGTCCATGGGCGCGTACCCCGTCGCGCACACGAGCAGGTCGACATCCAGGTGGTCCACCATGCCCGAGCGCAGCGACTCGACCGCCACGCGCGTCCGGCCGCCGACCGTCTCGGCCGACTTCGCCCGGCTCAGGTTCAGGAACTTCAGCCGCGTGCTGCGGCTCATCTCATCCTGATAGCTGCGCTCGAAGAGGTCCCGGATCACCTCGTCGTCGACGACCGAGTAGTTGGTGTTCCGGTGGTAGTTCCAGACCGCCTCTTTGGATTTCTCCGAAGAGAAGTAGTAGTCGTCCACCGCGCTCGGGTCGAAGACCTGGTTGGCCAGCGGGGTGTTGTCGGCGACGGAGTAGCCCAGAGGAGACAGGATCGCGTACACGTCGGCGTCGGGGAGGTTGTCGTAGGAGTAGCGGAGGATCTCGGCCGCGCTCTGCCCGGCGCCGACGACCGCCACACTCCGCACCTTGGCCGTGTCCAGCTCCGGGAATCTGGTCATGAATTCGGAGCTGTGCCACACGGCATCGCCGCGTTCGATCCCCTTCGGCATCTCGGCCGCGAGCCCGGTCGATATCACGATGTTGTGCGTGTTCACGATTCTGGTGGGGCTCAGGGAACCGGTCTCGCGGATCTCCAGCTGCAAGTGATCCACTTCGCCGCTGTCGCCTCGCATCGGGAGCACCGACACGACTTCAGAATTGTAGGTCACATATTTCGTGAACTTCGCCTCGACCCATTCGAGGTAGTCGTGGAACTCCCGGCGACTGGGAAAGAAGTCCTTACGGTTCACGAACGCGGCCAGCCGGCCCTCCGAATGCAGGTAGGCCACGAAGCTGTACGGCGACGTTGGATTGCGAAATGTGGCCAAATCCTTGAGGAACGACACCTGCATCTTCGAACCAGGCATCAACATACCGCGGTGCCAGCCGAGCGCCGGCTGCTTCTCGAAGAACACCGCGTCGATCGCGTGGCCGCTAGATTCGGATCCGAGCTCGTCGAGAGCGGTCGCGAGTGACAGATTAGATGGCCCGAATCCTATTCCGACCACATCATGAATCTTGACTCCATCAACTCGCATAGACAAGGCTCCCGTCTTCAATTTAGATCACGCTATTGCCCGGACGCAGACTCGGTCAAGGATGGGCGACCAGCGGGGATTTCGAAGTCAGGTTGACCTTGTAAGTATGCAGGTCCCGGCCGCATGAGGCACGCCTTACGCCTTCACGGCCCCAGCGTGCGAGCAGGGCGGCCTCTGGAAACCGAGCCGACGGGAGATCTCGGCCCGCGACCGCGTTACCTGACGCCCGAGTCTGCATTGACATGCCGTGATGTCAACCTGCGGAGGTATGCTCAAAATTATGGACTCCTCACAACCATCCGAGACCACACCCGGCAATCTTCCCTCCAATAGATCAGTTGCTGCCGATACAGAACTCCGCGCGTCCGATGCCGACCGCGAACGGACTACCGCCGTACTACAAGCTGCCACAGCCGATGGCCGGGTCTCTTCCGACGAACTCGAAAAGCGTTTGGATTTGGTTTACAGCGCCAAATCCAAGGGCGAGCTGGCATCCATCGTGAAGGACTTGCAGCCGATGCGATGGGCGGGTAGCTCGCCGACTGCGACCAAAGATGTCGGCATCATCAACTCGATCGTCCGTAAGGGACGCTGGGTGGTGGGAGAAAAGTATCGCGCCACCGCGATCATCAGCACCGGGGTGATCGATCTCCGCGAGGCCCAGTTCATCGGCCCGGAGACGACCATTCAGGTCCGCTCGTGGATCAGCACGGTCTATGTCATCGTTCCCGAGAACGTCGAGGTGCGTGTCTCCGGCGCCGGGATCATCGGTGGATTCAAACAGGACCGCGAAGGCCTGGACCACGCGGCGACGCATCTGATCAATGTCACCGGCCACGCCGTCTGCGGCAGCGTCCTGGTCGTCCACAGTCTCCCTGAGAGCGAGCAGCGTCGTCTCATGAAGTAGGAACGGGGCCCACCGCCGGGGCTTTGATGGTCGAGTAGCGATTCGATGAGGTGGGCCGATCCTCGGCCCACCTCATCGCGGGTTACGGTGTCACCTCATACCCTCACTCCCAGCTCGCCAGCAGGTCGTTCATGATGGCGCCCATCTGCCTGGTGTTCTCCGGCAGATGCATGTCGTGGTGGGTGCACGAGATCTCGTGCTCATCGATGGCCCCCGTGATGTTCGACTGCCATCTCTGCCGACCGGACGGATCGTCCGCCTGCCGGCCCAGCGTCGCCGTGAACAGCAGCGCGTCGCCCTCGTAGACCGGGGAGACGAACGTCTGCAGCATCTCGTGGTGGTCGGTGATGATCTTCGTGGCGATATCGATCATCGCCACGTAGTCGTCGCCGCCGCGCATGTTCCCGAAGTACTTCTCGAGCTCGATCCGCATGACCCGCTCGAAGTCGGCGCGCGCGTAGGCGTCCGCCTCGTGGCGCGGGGCGGCGTCCAGTACCGCCAGCATGCCGACCCGGTGGCCGCGCTCCCCCAGTTTCACCGCGATCACGTGGGCGAGGATTCCACCGAACGAGTATCCGAGCAGGTGGAACGGCCCTTCCGGCTGGTTCTGAAGGATCTGCTCCAGGTAGTCCTCGGCCATCGCGTCGATGCTTTCGGGCAGCGGCGTCACACCGTCGAAGCCGCGGGCCTGGATCCCATAGACGGGACGGTCGGGGAAGCTCGCGGACAGGCCGAGGTACGCCCAGCTCAGCCCGCCGCCGGGGTGTAGGCACCAGATCGGGTTGCGCGTGCCCTCCGCCTTGATGGGGAGCACGATCGCGAACGGATCCGTGGCCTGCGTGTTCGTTTCGGGCCGCAGTTGCGGCGTCAGCTTCGCCACCGTCGGCGACTCGAACACGGCCCGCAGCGGGATCTCCACGCCCAGCGCACCCCGGATACGGCCGAGCAGCCGGGTCGCGCGCAGCGAGTGCCCGCCCAGGGCGAAGAAGTCGTCGTCGATGCCGACCCGGTCCACGCCCAGCACCTCGGCGAACAGACCCGCGAGCACCTCCTCCTCCACCGTGCGCGGCGCCCGGTACGCGTTACCGGTGATGACCGGCGATGGCAAGGCGACCTTGTCCAGCTTGCCGTTCGGCATCAGCGGCATCCGGTCCAGCACGACGAACGCCGCCGGCACCATGTGCTCGGGCAGCCGTTCCGTCATGAATTCGCGCAGGTCCTCCACTCGCTTGGCGGCGTCCGGGTCGTTGACGTACTCGGAGAGGACGTTCACCGGCCCCTCCGGCACGAAAACGTCCGTGAGCGGAATTTCCGCACCTGACCGGAAGAAGATCGCGTCCATCTGGCCCGGAACGGCCGACCACGTCACCACCACCTGGTACCCGAGCTCCTCGGCCAACCGACGGCAGTCACTCGGTGTGAGCATCGCCTTGTCGCCGTCGAACTGCCGGACCTCCGTGGCGGACAGGTGACCTGCGGCGGCGTCGAGTCTCCGTACGATGTCGACCACCGGCCGTACCTCAGCGTGAGGTATCCCCTTCAGCCGTACGCTCTCCGGGCGCTGCTCGGTCAGGAGCCGCCGCAGCACGTCCGGTGAGCCGAACCCGTCCCAGGCGACCGCGGCGACGTCGGCCAGCGACCGCACCTCCGCCGGGCTCTTGCGCAACACCACCTCGTAGCGGTAGCGGCTCAGCTCGTTGGCGGTGTCCATGTCCTTGAGCTGGATGTCCACCGCGCCGATCTCCGGCAACAGCTGGGGAAGGGCCGCGAAGAACTCCGGAGCCAGCAGCAGCTCGCGCTCGGCGAGTATCTCCAGCCGTACACGCTCGCGCAGGTTCTCCACCGTGGTGTCGGCGTCGGCGTGCGCCAGCTGCACCTCGGTCGCGAACTCGCGCAGCAGAGTGTTGTTACGGATGTCACCGAGGTACACCGCGCCGCCGGGCGCGAGCAGCTTCATGGCCTTGGCGATGACGTCGATCAGGTAGCCGGCGTTGGGGAAGTACTGGACGACCGAGTTGATGACGATCGTGTCGAAGTACTCCGCCGGCAGGTCGTCCACGTCGTCGGCACGCCGCGTGCGCAGCTTCACCCGGTCGGCCCACGGGGCGTTCAGCCGGCGGATCTGCTCCGTCAGCGACTCGATGGTCGCGCGCGAGAAGTCCAGGGCCCAGTACTCGGCACATTCCGGAGCCAGCGGCGCCAGCAGCAGACCCGAGCCGACACCGATCTCCAGCACACGGGACGGGGCGAGCTCCCGGATGCGGTCCGCGGTCGCGGCCCGCCATTCGCGCATCTCGCTCAGCGCGATGGGCGCACCCGAGTAGCTGCTGTGCCAGCCCTGGAAGTTCTCGCCGAACTCGACCGCCGCCGCCTGGTCCGCCACGTCGGTGTCCTCGGCGGAGTACGCCTCCTTGTGGGAGTAGAGGTCGTCGTACACCTCTTCCCACTGGCCGACCGACTCCGCCTCCACCGTCTCCTGGCGGATCAGCGAGATCTCCCGGTCCAGCACCACATAGCCGACCAGGTCCTTGGACCCGTTGTCGGCGTCCGAATCGCGGGCGACGACCACGGCCTGGGCGATGGCCTGATGCGAGGCCAGCACCGACTCGACCTCACCCGGTTCGATACGGAACCCGCGGATCTTGACCTGGTCGTCGCTGCGGCCGGCGAAGACCAGTTCGCCGGAGGAGTTCCACTGCACCAGGTCACCGGTGCGGTAGAGCCGCCCGCCGGCGGGGTCGAACGGGTCCGCCACGAACCGCGACGCCGTCAGTCCGGGACGGCCGCGGTATCCGCGGCCGACACCGGCACCGGCCACGTACAGCTCGCCGACCACGCCGGGCGGCACGGGAACCAGGCCCGGGCCCAGCACGTACGTCCGGGTGTTGGGCAGCGGGGCTCCCATCGGCACCGCTCCGGTCCGCAGCCAGTCCGCGGAAGCCGCATCCGCCACGGTGTAGTACGTCGCGTCGACGGTGATCTCCGTCGGCCCGTACGCGTTGACCACGTCGACGCCGGGGTGCTTGCGCTGGAACTCCTCGATCACCCAGGCCGACACCGCGTCGCCGCCCGTGACGACCCGCTCCAGGGACTCCAGCCCGTAGTCACCGGCGGCCAGCATCTCCAGCAGCGCCGGGACCGCGAACACCGCGGTCACCTGCCGCTCGTCGACGATGCGCGCCAGTTCGTCGACGTCGCCGGCGTCGGCCGGGCCGATCACCAGGGTGCCGCCGCTCATCAGGGCAGGCCACGTCTCGAACGCCGAGGCGTCGAAGGCGACCGAGGACAGGAGCATCGTCCGTCCACCCGGTTCCGGCCAGCCGTGCAGCGCCATGTCCGCGACGTTGCGGTGGCTGATCGCGACGCCCTTCGGGCGGCCGGTGGAACCGGAGGTGTAGATGACGTAGGCCAGATGCTCCGGCCGCAGCGGCCGTAGCCGGTCCGCGTTTGTGACGGACCGCCGGCTGCCCGTACGGTCTTCGTCGAGATAGAGCCGCGTGACGTCCATCTCGGGCAGGACCGGGTCGGTCTCGTGATCGGTCAGGATCACCACCGGCCGGGCGTCATCGAGGATGAAGGCCACGCGCGGGCCGGGGTACTGCGGGTCGATCGGCAGGTACGCGCCGCCCGCCTTGACCACCGCGAGCAGCGCCACCACGTAGTCCACCGAACGCCGCGCCGCGATCGCGACCACCTGGTCCGGCCCGACCCCGTGCTCGATCAGCTCGAACGCCAGGCCGTTGGACCGCGCGTCCAGCTCGGCGTAGGTCAGCGACCGCGCGCTCTCCGTGGCGGCCACGGCGTCCGGCGAAGCGTCCACGACCGCCTCGAACATCGCCGGCAGCGTCGAGTCCGGGAGCGGCAGCGCCGTGTCGTTCCACTGCCGCACCACGAGCGACCGCTCCTCGGGCGTCACCATCTCGATCGCGCCGATCGCCACGGTCGGATCGACGATGATCTGCTCCAGCACCCGCACGTACCGCGCTGAGATCTGCTCGATCGTGGCGTGCTCGAAGATGGCCTGCTGGTATTGCAGCGACATCCGCAGGGGGTCCGGCGCCGCCATCAGCGTCAGCGGGTAGTGCGTGCCGTCCACCGGCGTCGAGCGGCTGATGGTGAACCCGGAATCGTCGATCGGCTGCGTCAGCGCGTCCCGGTCGATCGGGTAGGACTCGAAGCCCACGATGGTGTCGAACAGGGTCGCCAGGCCGGTGCTCTTCTGGATGTCGGCCAGGCTGTAGTGGTGGTGGTCGAGCAGCACCGCCTGACGGTCCTGCAGATCGGTCAGCACCTGGGCCAGCGAGTCACCCGGGTTGTACCGCAGCCGGACCGGCAGGGTGTTGATGAACAGGCCGACCATCGCGTCGACACCCGGAACGACCGGAGGACGGCCCGACACCGTCATGCCGAACATGACGTCGTTGCGAGCTGTCACCTGTCCCAGCAGGATCGCCCACGCACCCTGCACGACCGTGTTGACCGTCACGCCCAGTTCCGCGGCCCGGCGTATCAGTTCGCGGGCGTTCTCGGCGGACAGGCCGACCTGGACCCGGCCGATGCCCCCGGCCGTGTCGTTGGGCTGCGCCTGCGGCGCCAGCATCGTCGGCTCCGTCACGCCTTCGAGCTCATCGGCCCACACCCGCGCCGACACGGCCTGATCCTGCTGCGACAACCAGACCAGGAAATCCCGGTAGTTCTGGACGCGCCGGAGTACCGAGGCATCCCCGTTCGCCGCGTACAGCCCGATCAGATCGTGCATCAGCAGCGGCGTCGACCAGCCGTCGAACAGCAGGTGATGAGCCATCAGCACGAGCTCGGACCGGCGCTCGTCGACCCGGATCAGCGTCAGCCGCACCAGCGGCGCCGTCATCACGTCGAAGTGGTCGCTCCGGTCGGCGGCCAGCAACTCCTCCACCCGTGCGGCTCGCCCGTCCACGGGCAGGTCCCGCAGGTCGACCTCCTGCCACGGCAGCTCGACCCGCGCCGGCACGATCTGAATGGGCTCGCCGTCGGTTCCGAAGCCGTACGCCACCCGCAGGTTCGGGTGCCGGTCCAGCAGTCCCTGACCCGCCGCCCGCATCCGCTCCGAGTCCACGACACCGTCCAGGTGCATCACGAACTGCATCTGGTACGGATCCAGCTCGCGGCCCGCGAGGATCGTGTGGAACAGCAGGCCCGACTGCATCGCCGTCAGCGGCCAGACGTCCACCACGTCGTCGTGGCGGGCCTCCAGCACGTTGATCTCCAGCTGGGTCAGCGACACCATCGGCAGGTCCGACGGCGTCAGTCCACCGGCACCGGCACTGCCGGCGTGCCGCGCGAGACCGGTCAGCGCGCCGACCCACAGGTCCGCCAGCTCCTGCGCCTGCTCACGCGTCAGCACACCCGACGCGAACGTGAACGACGCGCTCAGCTCCGGCCCGGACTCCGTGTCGGTCACGACCGCGTTCACGTCCAGCGCGTGGGCGATCGGCATGTCCGCGTCGAACGCGGCCGACACGTCCTCCAGCTCCGCGATCGGCATCCAGCCTTGGTCGCGCAGGTCCTCGGGCATGTCGGTGCTGGAGAAGCGGCCGAGGTAGTTGAACCCGATCTGGGCGGCCGGCAGCTGCGCCAGCTGCTCGGCGGTGTCGGCGTTCAGGTAGCGCAGGAGGCCGTAGCCGGCGCCTCGGTCCGGGACCGCCCGCAGCTGCTCCTTCACCGCCTTGATCGCCCGGCCCGCGCCGGCGCCCCCGGCGAACGCCTCGTCGAGGTCGATCCCGCCGACGCCGACCTGGACGGGGAAGATCGTGGTGAACCAGCCCACCGTCCGGGACAGGTCGGCGCCCGGCGCCACCGTCTCCTCGCGGCCGTGGCCCTCCATGTTCACCAGCACCGACGACTCGGACATTCCGCGGCCACGGCGCCAGGCCGCTACGGCCAGCGCAACACCTGCCAGGAGCCCGTCGTTCGGGCCGCAGTGGAACGCCGCCGGCAACGAGGTCAGCAGCGTCTCGGTCACCTCGCGGGGCAGTCGTACCTGCACCCGGTCCACGGTCGACACCACGTCGACGGCCGGGTCGAGACGCCGTGAGCCGAGTACCGGGTCCGGGGTCTGCAGCATCGACCGCCACAGCTCCAGCTCCGCCGCCCGCTCCGGACGCCGTGATTCTTCCGCCAGGGCGGCGCTCCAGCGCCGGACCGACGTCCCCACTCTCGGCAGCATCGGCGTACGGCCGGCCTGCACCGCCGACCACGCCTCGTTGACGTCGGAGACCAGGATGCGCCACGAGACGCCGTCGACGACCAGGTGGTGCGCGATCACGAGCAGCCGGCCAGAGCCCGCCTCGACCGGTGCGTCCGGCTCCACGGTCACGCCCTGGTCGGCGGACGGGTCGAACCACACGAACCGGAGCATCACGCCCGCGGCCGGGTCCAGCCGGTCCAGGGCCTGGTCCAGCTCTGCCGAGATCAGGGCACCCCAGGACTTCTCGTCGGCGACTCCGGCGCAGCCCACCCGGCGTACGAGAGAGGCGACGTCCACCGATCCCGGCTCGCCGACCAGCATCGAACGCTCGCCTTCGGCCAGCCGTGACCGCAGCATGTCGTGCCGGTCCACCACCGCGCCGAGCGTCGAGACCAGGCCGGCGTGATCGGTCCCGGCCAGCAGGCCCAGCACCATCCACTGGGAGTACCGGCCGAAATGACCGCCGCGTTCCAGCATCCACTCGGCCACCGGCAGGAGCTTCAACTTCCCGACACCGCCACCGGGAAGTTCCTTCAGCACCAGCTCGGCGCCGGCGCGGCCGTTCGCGGCGGCCACCACCGCCAGCGCCGCCACGGTGCGCGCCTCGAAGATCTCGCGTGCCTTCACGACGAGGCCCTTCTGCCGGGCCCGCGTCACCACCTGGATCGAGCGGATGCTGTCCCCGCCCAGCGCGAAGAAGTCATCATCGGCGCCCACCTGGTCCACACCCAGGACCTCGGCGAACACGCCCGCCAGCAGTTCTTCCTCCACCGAACCCGGCGCCCGGTACACCCCACCGGCGAACACCGGAGCCGGCAGCGCGGCCTTGTCGACCTTGCCGTTCACCGTCAGTGGCAGGCTCTCCAGCACCACGAACGCCGCCGGGACCATGTACTCCGGCAACCGCCCGGCGGCGAATCCGCGCAGCTCGGCCACGATGTCGTCGTCGGTGGTGCCCGCTGCCGTGCCGGGGACGATGTAGGCGACGAGCCGCTTGCCGACATCGGCCACACCGGGCTCGCCCGAAGCATCGTCTCGTGCGACGACCACGGCCTGGGTGACCTCGGGGTGCGACACGAGCGCGGCCTCGATCTCGCCGGGTTCGACGCGGAATCCGCGCAGCTGCACCTGGTCGTCGCTGCGGCCCACGTATATGAGCGCGCCGTCGGTGGTCCACCGTGCCAGGTCGCCGGTCCGGTAGAGCCGTCCACCGTCCGAGTCGAACGGGTCGGCGACGAACCGCGACGCCGTCAGCCCTGGACGGCCGCGGTAACCCCGGGCCACGCCGCGGCCGGCGACGTACAGCTCACCGATCACCCCTGGCGGCACGGGCGTCAGGCTCTCGTCCAGGACATAGGTGCGGGTGTTCGCCAGCGGCACGCCGATCGGCGACGTTCCCGGTACGACCTGGCCGGGTTCCAGCTCCAGCCGCGTGACATGGACGGTGGTCTCGGTGATCCCGTACATGTTGATCACCGCAGGCGCCGGGACATCCGCCCACCAGCCCCGCACCCGTGCCGGGTCCAGGGCCTCACCGCCCAGCACCACCATCCGCAGCGCTCCGGCCGCGCTCTGCGGACGGGCCTCGATCAACGCGTAGAACGCCGCGGGCGTCTGCGACAGAACCGTCACCCGCTGCTCGACCAGCACGTCCCACAGGTCGGCCGGTGACCGCACCACGTCCCAGGGGACGACCACGACCTTCCCGCCGTACAGGAGCGCGCCCCACATCTCCCAGACCGAGAAGTCGAACGCCTGGGAGTGACACCACGCCCATACGTCATCGGCACCGAAGGCGGCCCAGTGGTCCGTCCCGGCGAACAGCGACGTCACGCTGCGGATGCTCACTCCCACGCCCTTGGGCTCACCGGTGGAGCCCGACGTGTAGATGACGTAGGCCAGGTGCTCCGGGCGCAGCGGCCCGGTACGGTCGCCGTCGTTGGGGGCCCGGTCGGCGGACGGACGGTCGTCCTCCAGGTACAGCCGTGGCACGTCCACCGCGGGCAGCACCCGATCGGTCTCCCGGTCGGTCACGATCACCAGCGGCCGCGCGTCGCCGAGCACGTACTCCATGCGGGGACCCGGGTACTGGGGATCGATCGGCAGGTACGCGCCACCGGCCTTCGACACCGCCAGCAGCCCCACCACCAGATCCACCGTCCGCCCAGTCGCCACCGCGACCAGCACGTCCGGACCCACACCACGCCCGATCAGCTCGAACGCCAGCGCGTTCGCCCGCGCGTCCAGCTCCGCGTACGTCAACGACTCCGCACCCGCCACCACCGCGACCGCGTCCGGTGACCCCGCCACCACACCCTCGAACACGGACGGCAGCACCGACTCCGGAACCTCTACGGCCGTCGCGTTCCATCCGTCGACCACCGAGGAGCGCTCCTCGTCCGACAACACCCCCACCGACGTGACCGACGCCGCCGGGTCCTCCACGACCTGCTCCAGCACCCGTACGAACCGGTCCGCCAGCTCCTCGACCGAACCCCGGTCGAACAGGTCAACAGCGAATTCGAGGAACCCGCAGAACTCCCGGCCCTGCGCACGGTCGACCTCGGCCATGATCAGGCTCAGGTCGAACTTCGCCACCTGGTTCACCGTCGGCTCGACCGACCAGTCCAGGCCGGGCAGCCGTACCTCCTCCCCCGGCGTCGCGATCGTGTTCTGCCAGACGAACGCGACCTGGAACAGCGGGTGGTAGGCCGTGGAGCGCTCCGGGTTCAGCAGCTCCACCAAACGCTCGAACGGCACGTCCTGGTTGTCATAGGCCGCCAGTGCCTTGGTCCGCACCTGGTCGACCACCTGCTCGAACGACCGGCCACCGGTGAGGTCCACCCGCAGCACCCAGTTGTTCACGAAGAAGCCGATCAGGTCGTTCAGGTCCTCATCGGTGCGGCCCGCGATCGGCGAACCCATCGTGATGTCCTCGCCCGCGCCCAGCCGCGACAGCATCACCGCGTACGCCGCCTGCAACACCATCGGCACCGTCGCGCCATGCTTGCGCGCCAGCGCCTCGACCGCCGCGGTCAGCTCCGGCTTCACGGCGAACTCCACCGTCTCGCCACTGTGGCTCCGCTTGGCCGGTCGCGGCCGGTCGGCGGGCAGTGCCAGCGGCTGCGGGACACTCGCGAGTTCCCGGCTCCAGTACGCGACCTGCGCGGACGCGACGCTCTTCGGGTCGGACAGCTCTCCGAGCAGTTCCTGTTGCCACAGGGTGTAGTCCGCGTACTGCACCGGCAGCGGCGCCCACGCCGGCTCCTGTCCCTCGGCCCGTGTCATGTATGCCATCGACAGGTCACGGGCCAGCGGCGCCATCGAGGCACCATCTCCCGCGATGTGATGCATCAGGATGACCAGGACGTACTCGTCCGGCCCGCACGCGAGCAGACTCACCCGGATCGGAATCTCCGACTCCAGCACGAACGCGTACTCCACCGCCTCCGCGACCGCCTCGGCCACCTGTTCCGGCTCCACGGAACGCGTCGGAACCTCGATCACGACCTCGTCCGGCGACAGGATCCGCTGGAACGCCACACCCCGCTCGTCCTCACCGATCACCGTACGCAGGCTCTCGTGCCGCAACACCACATCGCGGACGGCGACGGCCATCAGGCCCGGGTCCACCGCCGTCCGCAGTCGCAGCACCACCGGCTGGTTGTACGTCACCGACGGACCCTCGTACCGGTACAGGAACCACAACCGGCTCTGCGCGAACGACAACGGGATCATGACGTTACCTCTCGAAGTTCTCTGGGCACTGCGCTGTCGATTCGGCCGGTCATTCCCTGGTTACTGCTTCTTCGTCACCGGCGCCGGCAGAGCGGCCCGGTCCAATTCCCCGTCCGGCGTCAACGGCAGTCGTTCCACCGCCACGAACGCCGCGGGCACCATGTATTCCGGCAATCGGTCCGCCACGAAAGCCTTCAGCTCGTCCGTTGTGTCGGCGCCGTCGGCGTTCTCCGGCACGACGTACGCGATCATTTCCCGTGTTCCGTCCGAATGGTCGCGTGCGACGACGGCCGCCTCGGCCACGCGCGGATGCGTGATGAGCGTCGCCTGGACGTCGCCGGATTCGATGCGGAAGCCGCGGACCCTCAGCTGATCGTCGCTGCGGCCGACGTACATCAGCTCACCGGATCTCATGCGCCGGACCAGGTCGCCGGTGCGGTACATCCGCCCACCGGCCGGGTCGAACGGGTTGGCGACGAACCGGGACGCCGTCAGGTCCGGGCCGTCCAGGTAGCCGCGGCCGAGACCGGCGCCGGCGATGTAGAGCTCGCCGGTCACGCGCGGCGGAACCGGCGCGAGTCCCGGGCCGAGCACGAGCACCTGGACGTCTGGCAGCGGCAGCCCCAGCGGAGCGGTTCCGGCACCGGTCCAGTCGTCGGAGTGCGGGATCGACAAGGCCGTCGCGTACCCGGTCTCCGGTTGCCCGTAGCAGTTGAGCACCCGCACTCCCGGGATCGCGGCGCGTACGCGGCCGACCAGTTCGGCCGGGAGTCCCTCGCCTGAGAACAGGACGGCGTCGGCCTCGACGCGGCCTTCCGCGCGATCCAGCAGCGCGGCGAAGACGGAGGGCACCGTGCTGATGACGGTCGTGCTCCCGCCGGACCGCCGGGTCATCAGGTCCTCCGTGAGGTCGAGGACGCCGCCGGTGGACAGGGCGGCGAACGCTTCGACGATCCGCACGTCGAAGCTCGCCGACAGGCAGGACACGATCCGCGCGCCCGGCGCGATGGCGAGCCGAGCGGCCAGCCGCGCCGCCAGATCGGTGACGTTGCGGTGGGTGACGGCCACACCGTGCGGCGAACCGTCCGCCCCGGAACCACCGGCGTACGCGAGGTGCTGCGGGCGCAGCGGCCGGAGCCGGTCCGTGTCGGCCGGTGCCCGATCCACGGCCACGCGAGGATCGTCCAGATACAGCCGCGGACTCCCCGACTCCGGAAGCGCCGCGGCGGTCTCGTGGTCGGTCAGGATCACCCGAGTGCCGTCCGGCAGGTGGGCCGGATACCGCGCGTCGACCGGCAGGTACACGCCACCGGCCTTGGCCACCGCGAGCAGCGCCACCACCGATTCCACCGGCCGCCGTGTCGCCACGGCCACCGGGCCGTCGGGGCCGACGCCTCGCCCGATCAGCTCGAACGCCAGGGCGTTGGCCCACGCGTCCAGCTCGGCGTACGTCAGCGACCGCGTATCCGACACGACCGCCACCGCGTCCGGCGAAGCGGCCACGGCCGCCTCGAACATTCCCGGCAGCAGGGACGGGTCGTTGGCCACCGCCGGGATGACAGGTTCGACCGGTCGCTGTTCCACCAGCGCCCGCTCGGCGTCGGTGAGGACCTCCACCGCGCCGACGGCGACGTCCGGATCGGCGATGATCTGCTCGAGCACCCGCAGATACCGGTCCGCCATCTGCTCGACGGCCGGCTGGTCGAACACACCGCGCTGGTACTGCAGCGTCATCCGCAGGGGTTCCGGAGCCGCCATCAGCGTCATCGAATAGTGGGTTCCCGTCGAATACCGGAGCCGGCTGATGGCGAGGCCGTACTCGGACATCGCGCTGCTGGCGCCGTCCCAGGGATAGGACTCGAAGACCACGACGGTGTCGAACAGGGTGCGCAGGCCGGTGTCCTGCTGGATGTCGGCCAGGCCGTGGTGATGGTGGTCGAGCAGCCCCGCCTGCCGGTTCTGCAGGTCCGTCAGCACCTGGGCCAGCGAGTCGCCGGGGTTGTACCGCAGTCTCACCGGCAGGGTGTTGATGAACAGGCCGATCATCTCGTCGACGCCCGCAACGCCCGGCGGGCGGCCCGACACCGTCATGCCGAACATGACGTCGTTGCGAGCGGTCAGCTGCCCCAGCAGGATCGCCCACGCGCCCTGCACGACCGTGTTGACCGTCAAGCCCATCTCGGTGGCGCGGCGCACGAGCTCCCGCGCGCCCTCGGCGGACAGCCCGACCTCCACCCGGCGGATGCCCTCGGCCGCCCGCGCCTGCGGCGCCAGCAACGTCGGCTCCGTCACGCCCTCGAGCTCGCCGGCCCACGCCCGTGCGGACAGGTCGTGGTCCTGCTGCGACAACCACGCCAGGAAGTCCCGGTAGTTCCGTGCCCGCGGCAACGCCGAGCCGTCACCGTGCTCGCCGTACAGCCACATCAGGTCCTGCAGCACCAGCGGCAGCGACCACCCGTCGAACATCAGGTGGTGGCTGGTGACCATCAGCTCGAAGCTCTGGTCGTCCATCCGGATCAGCGTGAGCCGGAACAGCGGCGCCACCGCAGGGTCGAAGTACACCTGGTGATCGGCGGCCAGCAGCTCCTCCAGCCGGGCGGGGCGCTCGTCCTCGGGCAGGTCCCGCAGGTCGATCTCCTGCCACGGGAGCTCGGCACGCGCCGGCACGATCTGGATCGGTTCGCCGTCGGCCCCGAAGGCGAACGCCACCCGCAGGTTCGGGTACCGGTCCAGCATCGCCTGCCCGGCCGCCCGCATCCGGCTCGCGTCCACGTCCCCGTCCAGGTGCAGCACGAACTGCATCTGGTACGGATCGAACTCCTTGCCGGCCAGCATGACGTGGAACAGCAGACCCGACTGCATCGCCGTCAGCGGCCAGATGTCCACCACGCTCGGGTAGCGGGCCTCCACCGCGTCGATCTCGGGCTGGCTCAGCGACACCAGCGACAGATCCGACGGCGTCAGGCCGCCCGCCTGCGGGCTGCCGGCCTGCCGGGCCAGCCCCGTCAGGGCCGCGCACCACAGGTCCGCCAGTTCCTCTACTTCCTCCCGCGTCAGGACTCCGGTCGCGAAGGTGATCAACGCTTCCAGCACGGGTCCTTGCTCGGAGTCGGTGACCACCGCGTTGATGTCGATGGCATGGGCGACCGGCATGTCGGCATCGAAGTCCGCCGAGACGTTCTCCAGTACGGAGATCGGCGTCCAGCCTTGGTCGCCCTCGGGCATGTCGGTGCCGAACCGGCCCAGGTAGTTGAAGCCGATCTGGCCGTCCGGTGACTGCGCGAGCCGCCCGGCCGTCTCCGCGTTCAGGTAGCGCAGCAGGCCGTAGCCGACGCCTCGGTCCGGGACCGCCCGCAGCTGCTCCTTCACCGCCTTGACGGCCTGCGCCGCGCCGGCGCCGCCCGCGAACGCGTCGTCCAGGTCGATCCCGCCGACGCCCACCTGGACCGGGAAGATCGTGGTGAACCAGCCCACCGTCCGCGACAGGTCGGCGCCCGGAACGACCGCCTCCTCGCGGCCGTGGCCCTCCATGTTCACCAGCACCGACGACTCGGCCACCCCGCGACCGCGACGCCAGGCCGCGACCGCCAGCGCCACACCCGCCAGCAGACCGTCGTTCGGGCCGCAGTGGAACGCCGCCGGCAACGAGGTCAGCAGCTTCTCCGTCACCTCACCGGACAACCGCACCTGCACCCGGTCCACGGTCGACACCACGTCGACCGCCGGGTCGAGACGCCGCGAGCCCAGCACCGGGTCGGGCGTCTGCAGTATCGACCGCCACAGCTCCAGCTCCGTCACCCGCTCCGGACGCCGCGCCTCCTCGGCCAGGGCGGCGCTCCAGCGCCGCACCGACGTCCCCACCGGCGACAGCGTCGGCGTACGGCCGGCCTGCACCGCGGACCACGCCTCGGTGAGATCGGGAACGACGATCCGCCACGAGACACCGTCGACGACCAGGTGATGCGCGATCACGAGCAGCCGGCCAGAGCCCGCCTCGACCGGCGCGTCCGCTTCGACGGCCACGCCCTGGTCAGCGGACGGGTCGAACCACACGAACCGCAGCATCACGCCCGCCGCCGGATCCAGCCGGTCCAGGGCCTGGTCCAGCTCCGCGGAGATCAAGGCGCCCCAGGACTCATCGTCGGCGACACCCGCGCAGCCCACCCGGCGTACGAGAGAGGCGACGTCCACCGATCCCGGCTCGTCCACAATCAGCGTCGGGGCTTCGCCGGCGACCAGGCGCGATCGCCACATGTCGTGCCGGTCCACCACCGCGCCGAGTGTCGCCACCAGACCCGAGTGGTCGATCCCGGCCGGAAGGCTCAGCACCGTCCACTGGGAGTACCGGCCGAAATGACCGCCGCGTTCCAGCATCCACTCGGCCACCGGCAGGAGCTTCATCTCCCCGACACCGCCACCGGGGAGCTCCTCCAGCCTCGTTTCCACGCCCGCGCGACCGTTCGCGACGGCCACCACCGCCAGCGCGGCCACCGTGCGCGCCTCGAAGACCTCACGCGCCTTGACGGTCAGGCCCACCTGCCGGGCCCGCGTGACGACCTGGATCGAGCGGATGCTGTCCCCGCCCAGCGCGAAGAAGTCATCGTCCGCGCCGACCTGGTCCACGCCCAGCACCTCGGCGAAGACCTGGGCGAGCAGCTCCTCCTCCACCGAACCCGGCGCCCGGTACAGCCCACCGGCGAACACCGGAGCGGGCAACGCGGCCTTGTCGACCTTGCCGTTCACGGTCAGCGGCAGGCTCTCCAGCACCACGAACGCCGCCGGAACCATGTACTCCGGCAACCGTCCAGCCACGAAGCCGCGCAGCTCACCCACGATGTGGTCGGTGACGACCCCGTCCACGACGATCAGGTCGTCGCTGAACTCCAGTACACCGTCGATGCTGTCGCCGTCGGCGCTGGTGTCGGGCGCCGCCTTCGTACGGTCGGGGACGATGTAGGCGACCAGCCGTTTGGCGGTATCCGCCGCACCGGACCCATCCGAGTCGTCGGAGCGGGCGACGACCACGGCCTGGGTGACGGCCGGATGTGCCATCAGCGCGGCCTCGATCTCGCCGGGTTCGACGCGGAATCCGCGCAGCTGCACCTGGTCGTCGCTGCGGCCCACGTATATGAGCGCGCCGTCGGTGGTCCACCGTGCCAGGTCGCCGGTCCGGTAGAGCCGTCCACCGTCCGAGTCGAACGGGTCGGCGACGAACCGCGACGCCGTCAGCCCTGGACGGCCGCGGTAACCCCGGGCCACGCCGCGGCCGGCGACGTACAGCTCACCGATCACCCCTGGCGGCACGGGCGTCAGGCTCTCGTCCAGGACATAGGTGCGGGTGTTCGCCAGCGGCACGCCGATCGGCGACGTTCCCGGTACGACCTGGCCGGGTTCCAGCTCCAGCCGCGTGACATGGACGGTGGTCTCGGTGATCCCGTACATGTTGATCACCGCGGGCGCCGGGACATCCGCCCACCAGCCCCGCACCCGTGCCGGGTCCAGCGCCTCACCGCCCAGCACCACCATCCGCAGCGCTCCGGCCGCGCTCTGCGGACGGGCCTCGATCAACGCGTAGAACGCCGCGGGCGTCTGCGACAGAACCGTCACCCGCTGCTCGACCAGCACGTCCCACAGGTCGGCCGGTGACCGCACCACGTCCCAGGGGACGACCACGACCTTCCCGCCGTACAGGAGCGCGCCCCACATCTCCCAGACCGAGAAGTCGAACGCCTGCGAATGGCACCACGCCCACACATCGCCGGGGCCGAAGGCGGCCCAGTGGTCCGTCCCGGCGAACAGCGACGTCACGCTGCGGATGCTCACTCCCACGCCCTTGGGCTCACCGGTGGAGCCCGACGTGTAGATGACGTAGGCCAAGTGCTCCGGGCGCAGCCGTTCAGTCCGGTCGCCGTCGTTGGGGGCCCGGTCGGCGGACGGACGGTCGTCCTCCAGGTACACCCGTGGCACGTCCACCGCCGGCAGCACCCGATCGGTCTCCCGGTCGGTCACGATCACCAGCGGCCGCGCGTCGCCGAGCACGTACTCCATGCGGGGACCCGGGTACTGGGGATCGATCGGCAGGTACGCGCCACCGGCCTTCGACACCGCCAGCAGCCCCACCACCAGATCCACCGTCCGCCCAGTCGCCACCGCGACCAGCACGTCCGGACCCACACCACGCCCGATCAGCTCGAACGCCAGCGCGTTCGCCCGCGCGTCCAGCTCCGCGTACGTCAACGACTCCGCACCCGCCACCACCGCGACCGCGTCCGGTGACCCCGCCACCACACCCTCGAACACGGACGGCAGCACCGACTCCGGAACCTCTACGGCCGTCGCGTTCCATCCGTCGACCACCGAGGAGCGCTCCTCGGCCGACAACACCCCCACCGACGTGACCGACGCCGCCGGGTCCCCCACGACCTGCTCCAGCACCCGTACGAACCGGTCCGCCAGCTCCTCGACCGTGCCCCGGTCGAACAGGTCAACCGCGTACTCCACGCTGCCGTGGAGCGCCTCGCCGCCCATGCCCTCGGCCTCGACCAGCCGCAGGGTGAGGTCGAACTTCGCCGTCTCGTTCGTGGTCGGTTCGACCGACACCTGGAGATCAGAAGACTCGATGGCGGGAAGGACGTCCTTGTTCCAGACGAACGCGACCTGGAACAGCGGGTGGTAGGCCGTGGAGCGCTCCGGGTTCAGCAGCTCCACCAAACGCTCGAACGGCACGTCCTGGTTGTCGTACGCCGCCAGCGCCTTGGTCCGCACCTGGTCGACCACCTGCTCGAACGACCGGCCGCCCGCGAGATCCACCCGCAGCACCCAGTTGTTCACGAAGAAGCCGACCAGGTCGTTCAGGTCCTCGTCCATCCGGCCCGCGATCGGCGAACCCATGGTGACGTCCTCACCGGCGCCCAGCCGCGACAGCATCACCGCGTACGCCGCCTGCAACACCATCGGCACCGTCGCGCCGTGCTCGCGCGCCAGCGCCTCGACCCCGGCGGCCAGCTCCGGCGTGATCAGGAATTCCACGGTGTCGCCGCGGTAGCCGGACCGTACCGGACGTGGCCGGTCGGCAGGCAGGGCCAGCGGCTGCGGGGCGCCCGCCAGCTCCTGACGCCAGTACGCGAGCTGGGTGGAGACCAGGCTGCCGGGGTCCGACACGTCGCCCAGAAGGTGTTGCTGCCACAGCGTGTAGTCCGCGTACTGCACCGGCAACGGAGCCCACGCCGGTTCCCGTCCCTCCGCGCGCGCGGCGTAGGCCACGGACAGGTCACGGGCCAGCGGCGCCATCGAGGCGCCGTCCCCCGCGATGTGGTGCATCAGGATGACCAGGACGTACTCGTCCGGCCCGCACGCGAGCAGGCTCACCCGGATCGGGATCTCGGACTCGAGGTCGAATTCGTACTCCACCGCCTCCGCGACCGCACCCGCGACCTGCTCCGGCTCGACCGAACGCGTCGGAACCTCGATCACGACCTCGTCGGCCGGCAGGATCCGCTGGAACGCCACACCTCGGTCGTCCTCATCGATCACCGTGCGCAGGCTCTCGTGCCGCAGGACCACGTCACCGACGGCCGCGGAGAACACCGCGACATCCAGCGCGCCGCGCAGCCGCAGCACCACCGGCAGGTTGTACGTCATCGACGGGCCCTCGAACCGGTAGAGGAACCACAACCGGCTCTGCGCGTACGACAGCGGCATCCGCTCCGGGCGTACCGCCGGCCGCACGCGTGGCCGCACCCGTACGTCCGACCGTACGTGCGCCACCAGCTGCGCCACCGTCGGGAGGTCGAACACCGTCCGGATCGGCACCTCCACCTCGAACGCCCGCCGGATCCGGCCGACCAGCCGCGTCGCTCGCAGTGAATGCCCGCCCAGGGCGAAGAAGTCGTCGTCGATGCCGACCCGCTCCACCTCCAGCACCTCGGCGAAGATCCCGGCCAGCAGCTCCTCCTCCACCGACCGCGGCGCCCGGTAGACCTCACCGGAGAAGACGGGATCCGGCAGCGCGGCCCGGTCCACCTTGCCGTTCACGGTCAGCGGCAACTCGTCCAGCACCACGAACGCCGCCGGCATCATGAACTCCGGCAGCCGGTCCGCCACGAAACCGCGTACCTGCGCGACGACGTCCTCGGCGGCGTTGTCCGGGTCCGCGACCAGATAGGCCACGACCTGCTTCGATCCGTTCGCGGTGTCGATCTCACGAGCGAGGACGACGGCCTGGGCGACGGCGGGATGCGCGGTCAGCGCCGCCTCGACCTCGCCGAGCTCGACGCGGAATCCGCGCACCTTCACCTGGGAGTCGTTGCGGCCGACGTAGACGATCTCGCCCGACCGCGTCCAGCGCACGAGGTCACCGGTGCGGTACAGCCGTTCGCCGTCCGCGTCGAACGGGTTGGCCACGAACCGCGAGGCGGTGAGGCCCGGGCGGTCCAGGTAGCCGCGCGCCATGCCGGCGCCGGCGATGTAGAGCTCGCCGAGGACGCCGGGTGCGACCGGAGCCAGGTTGCCGCCGAGCACGTACGCGCGCATGTTGTCCAGCGGCACCCCGATCGGCACACCGGCGGACAGGTCCTCGTTCCGTGAGAACGCGTGCGTCACCGCGAACGTCGTGGTCTCGGTGGGGCCGTAGCCGTTGACCACCTGAGTGCCGGGGCAGTGCTGCCACAGCTGCCGCAGCGTGGCGATGGGGAGCGCGTCCCCGCCCGCCCACAGCCGGGTCAGGCCCGCGAGGCACGTCGGGTCCTGGTCGACCAGCGCCGCGAACAGGCCTGCCGGCAGCCACGCCGCCGTCAGGTCGTGTGCGGCCACCAGCTCGCGCAACGCCACCGCGTCGATGTCCCGCGGCGGGGTCACGACCGCGCAGCCGCCGGACAGCAGCGGAGCCCAGATCTCGAAGGTGATGGCGTCGAACGCCTGCGACGAGTGGACCAGCACGCGTTCCAGGCCGGCGAACTGCCGATCCGTGGCCAGCGCGACGACATCCGCGTGTGTGACCACCACTCCCTTGGGCACGCCGGTCGACCCGGACGTGTACATGACGTAGGCCAGGCCCGACGCCGAGCACGGGCCGGTGGGCGCGGGCGCCGACTCGCCGTCCGAGGCCTCATCGAGGGTCCGCACCGCGATGCCGGTTCGCGGCAGCGCCGCCACCGACTCGGCCGCTGCCAGCACCAGGACCGGATTCGCGTCGGCGAACACGAACTCGATCCGCTCCGGCGGATAGTCCACGTCGAGCGGCAGATATCCGGCGCCCGCCTTCAGCACCGCCAGCACTGCCACGATCATGTCCGCCGAGTGCGGGATCGCGAGTGCCACCAGAGTCTCCGGCCTGGCGCCCCACTGCACCAGCCGCGCCGCGAGCCGGTCGGACCGGGCGTCGAGCTCCGCGTACGTCAGCGTGGCGTCCGCCGAGACCAGCGCCGGCGCGTCGGGCGTACGAGCCACCTGTGCCGCGAACGCCTCCGGCAGCGTGAGCGAGACCGCCTCGCGCGCGGTGTCGTTCCAGTCCACCAGCACCCGCTGCCGTTCGGCCGGGTCCAGCACCTCGATCGCGGTGACCGCGGCCTGCGGTGCGGCCAGGGCCTGCTCCAGCACCCGTACGAACCGGACCGCGAGCTGTTCGACGGTGCGCCGGTCGAACAGGTCCTGCGCGTACTCCAGATACCCGCGGATCTCCCCGTTGCCGGCGGTGTCGGCCTCGATCAGCGTCACGGTGAGGTCGAACTTCGCGACCTGGATCCCTTCGGCCATGTTCATGTACGGCTCGAAGGTCAGTCCGGGCGACGACAGGTCCGGCCAGATGTCCTTGTGCCAGACGAACATGACCTGGAACAGCGGGTGATAGGCCGAGGAGCGTTCCGGGTTCAGCAGCTCCACCAGCCGCTCGAACGGCACGTCCTGGTGCTCGTAGGCGGCCAGCGCCTTGTCACGGACGCCGTCCACGACCTGTGCGAACGACCGGTTTCCGGACAGGTCGGCCCGCAGCACCCAGTTGTTGACGAAGAACCCGACCAGATCGTCGAGGTCCTGATCCGTACGGCCGGCGATCGGCGACCCGATCGTCACGTCGTCACCGGCGCCCAGCCTGGAAAGCAGGATCGCCAGCGCTGCCTGGAACACGATCGGCGCCGTGGCGCCGTGCTCGGTCGCCAGCCGCTCCACCGCGCCGGCGAGTTCCGCACCGATCACGAATCCGATGGTCTCCCCGCGGTAGCTGGGCCGTACCGGACGTGGCCGGTCGGCAGGCAGGGCCAGCGGCTGCGGGGCACCCGCCAGCTCCTGACGCCAGTACCCGAGCTGCTCGGCGACCACGCTGGAGGGATCCGACACGTCGCCCAGAAGCCGTTCCTGCCACAGCGTGTAGTCCGCGTACTGCACCGGCAACGGTGCCCACGCCGGCTCCCGGCCCTCCGCACGCGCCGCGTAAGCCGCCGCCAGATCCTGCGTCAACGGCGCCATCGAGGCACCGTCACCGGCGATGTGGTGCATCGACAGCACCAGGAATTGCTCGTCGGGCCCGCTTCGCACCACGCACGCCTGGATCGGAATCTCCGACCGGAGGTCGAAGCGGTGCTCCAGCGCCTCCACGATCGCGGCGCTCATCTCGTCCGGCTCGACCGTGCGGGTCGGAACCTCCACCACGACCTCGTCCGGCGACAGGATCTGCTGGAAGGCCGCGCCCTGCTCGTCCTCGACACCGATCACCGTGCGCAGGCTCTCGTGCCGCAGCACCACGTCACGGAACGCGTCGGCCAGGACCTTGACGTCCACCGTCCCGTGCAGCCGCAGCACCACCGGCAGGTTGTACGTGACCGACGGGCCCTCGAACCGGTGGAGGAACCACAACCGGCTCTGCGCGTACGACAGCGGCAACCGCTCCGGACGTGCCATCGGCTCCACGCGCGGCCGCACCTCCACACCCGAGCCCACGTGCTCCACCAACTGTGCCACCGTCGGGTGGTCGAACACCGCCCGGATCGGCACCTCCGCCCCGAACGCCCTGCGGACCCGTCCGATCAGCCGTGTCGCCTTGAGCGAATGACCGCCCAGGTCGAAGAAGTCGTCGTCGATGCCGACCCGCTCGACCTCCAGCACCTCGGCGAAGATCCCCGCCAGCAGCTCCTCTTCCGTCGACCGCGGCGCCCGGTACTCCCCGCTGCCGAACACCGGTTCCGGCAGCGCCGCCTTGTCCACCTTGCCGTTCGCTGTCAGCGGCAACCTGTCCAGCACCACGAACGCCGCCGGAACCATGAACTCCGGCAGCCGATCCGCCACGAATCCGCGCAGATCGGCGGTGATCGCACCGTGGTCCTCGGCACCGTCGACGACCACGTACGCGATCAGCTGCTTGGTGACCTCGCCCGCGGCCCGATCGCCTCCGCTCTCCCGCACGATCACCGCGGACCGGGTCACCAGCGGGTGCCCGGCCAGGACCGTGTCCACCTCGCCCGGCTCGATCCGGAAACCACGGATCTTCACCTGGTTGTCGACACGGCCGACGAACAGCAGCTCACCGGAGCGGTCCCAGCGAACGAGGTCGCCGGAGCGGTAGAGGCGGCTGCCGGCCGGGCCGAACGGGTTGGCCACGAACCGCGACGCCGTCAGGGACGGCCGGTCGAGGTATCCACGCGCCATGCCGTCACCGGCGATGTACAGCTCGCCGGCCACGCCGGGCGGCACCGGCAGCAGGCCGGCGCCCAGCACGTACATCCGCATGTTGTCGAGCGGCACACCGATCGGCACACCGGCGGACACGTCCTCGTCCGGCGGCACCGCGTGCGCGAGGCAGTAGGTCGTGATCTCGGACGGGCCGTATCCGTTGACGACGAGCGTGTCCGGGCAGTGCGTGCGCATCTGCTGCACGGTGGTGACCGGCAGCACCTCGCCGCCCGTCCACACCTGGGACAGGCCGGCCAGGCACGTCGGATCCTGCTCGACGACGGCCGCGAACAGGCCGGTCGGCACGCAGGCGCCCGACAGGCCGTGCGCGGCCACCAGGCCGCTCAGCGCCACCGCGTCGATGTTCCCCGGCGGAGCCACCACCACGAGACCACCGGCCAGCAGCGGAACCCACATCTCCCAGGTGGAGGCGTCGAACGACAGCGACGAATGCAGCAGCACCCGCTCCAGACCGGCGAACCGCCGGTCCATCGCCAGCGCCACCACATCCTCGTGGGTGATCATCAGGCCCTTCGGGCCACCCGTGGACCCGGATGTGTACATGACGAACGCCAGGCTCGACGGCAGGCACGGTCCCACGAGCGTCTCGTCGGCGTCGCCGTCGACATCGTTGAAGGTCAGCACCTCGACGCCGGTCCGCGGTACCACCCCGACCGACTCCGCCGCCGCCAGCACGAGCACCGGTTTCGTGTCGGCGAGCATGTACTCGATCCGGTCCGGCGGGTAGTTCACGTCGATCGGCAGGTACGCGGCACCCGCCTTCAGGATCGCGAGCACCGACACGAGGAACTCGATCGACCGCGGGAACGCCAGCCCCACCACGACTTCCGGTCCGGCGCCGCGTCGCGCCAGCCGGGCCGCGAACCGGTCCGACCACGCGTCCAGCTCGGCATACGTCAGCGTACGGTCGCCGCTCACCACCGCCGGAGCCTCCGGCGTCCGGAGCACGTGCGCCGCGAACGTCTCCACGATCGTCGCCGGTACGCGCTCGCGCGCGGTGGCGTTCCATTCCACCAGCACCTGGTTCGAGTGCGCCTCGTCCATCATCTCGATCAGGCCCACGGGGACGTACGGGTCGTCGACGACCGAGCGTACGATGTTGAGCAACTGGTCGAGGAACAGTGACAGGTCGGTCCCGCTGGACAGCGTCGCGTTTCCGTCGACGTAGATCGACATTCCGTGACCGGGGCGCGCGTCCCCCAGCATGGTGATCGTCAAATCCTGTACGGCACCGAATCGAAGATCGGTGATGAACCCGCGGCAATCGCCGAGATCCAGCGGCTCGACCCACGGAATGATATTCAGAATGGGTCCGAAAACACCGTTGGCGTTCGAGACGCCGATGGCATTGCGGATATCGGAGATCTGGCACAGCCCGTGCTGCACGACAGTACGTGACTGTTCCGTCACATCCGTGGCGACCTCGACGAAGCTCGCGTCCACCGGCATCGCGACCCGCAGAGGCACCACACCCGACATCAGGCCGGGCGAAAGCGCGGTCGCGCCGGAGCGGTTGGCCCCGGCGACACAGAACACGAATTCCCGTAGCCCGCACATCCGGTTGAAGAAGACCGCGACAGCGCCCGAGAGCAGGCCGTTGACCGACATGCCGATGGACTCGGCCACCTGCTCCCACTCGGTCAATTCGGTCCGCGAAATGACGGCGCTACGGCGCACCAGGTCGGGGCGGTCCGAGCTCCGTTCACCGTGCAACCGGACCGGGTCCGGGAGGTCGGCGAGGTAGTCCCTCCAGAACGCCTGGTCGGCCGTGAACCGATCGGAGGCCCGATACCGGGCGTCCTCGTCGGCGATGAGACCGGCGTCGCCGAACGCCGGCTCCGTCGCCGAACGCCCCGTCCGCGACGCCGCGTACAGCTCGGCCACGCGCGCGACGAGCATGGCCATGCCGAAACCGTCGGTGACCAGGTGGTGGAAGCCCATGAAGAGCAGGAACCGCGATTCCGAGAGCCGGATCGTCCCGGCGCGTACCAGGATGTCGCGATCCAGGTCGAAGCAGCTCGCCGCGATGGACTCCACGAGCGCCTGCGCCGCCGCTTCCGGATCGGACTCGGCGCTGACGTCGTGGTGGAACGGTGCCCATTCGCCGGCGTCGACGACGACCTGGCGGAGCCCGTCCTCGAACTCCCGGAAATTGACCCGAAGGTTTTCGGCTTCGTTCAGCAGCGTTCGGAATGCGTTGTCGAACAAGGCGATGTCGATGTCGCCCTGCAGGTCGGCGACCAGACATGGGTTATTGGGGTTGTCCGGCGTCAGACGCTGCGCCAGCCACATCTCCTTCTGCGCCGACGACATACCGAACGAACGCGAAGGAAGCATCATTACCCTCTCGGAAATCGCACGGCAATCAGCATTCGCCGCTGCGCCCACAATTTACTGCCGGGAGCTCATTCCGATCAACCTGGTCAACGACGGGTCGACCGCGCAGGAAATGACTACGGATTAAGCACCGACAACGGGTCATATCCTCGAAATATCGAAGCTTGGTCGGGTGCGGATCTTCCGCACCCGACCTCGAGTGAGGTACGTCCGGTCGGCGAAGGCCATGCCTTGCGCTAGACCAGTTCCCTTTCCTCGGTGGACGCCGGAATCAATTGCTGCCGAATATGCTCGGCGAGGGTCTCGGATGTCGGGTTACTGTAGACGAGCATCGCGGGCAGCACCAGGCCGGTCGCGGCCTGCAGGCGGTTGCGCAACTTGATGCCACCCAGCGAGTCCAGACCGAGATTCTGGATGGGCGTTTCCGCGTCCACCGCGTCGGCGCGATCGTGGCCCAGCACCACCGCCACCTGCGCGGACACCAGCTCGACCAGCTGCCGGAGCTGCTGGGCCTCGTCCATGCCCCGCAGCCGTGACACCAGCTGCGACACCGACTCCCCGGCCGCCGCGGTCCGGCGCGCCGCTGGCACGAGCTCTGCCAGCAGTGGCGCCAGCTCCCCCGCCCCCGCCAGCCGCCGCAACGCGGACAGGTCCCACCGCACGCCGACCAGGTGCGCCGCCGGAGCCGACAGAGCGGCGTCGAACAACCCCATCGCCTGATCGGTGCCGAGGGCCAGCACGCCCTCCTTGCGCGTCGACGCGACCTCTTCGGAACCCAGGTGGCCGGTCATCCCGCTGTCCAGCGCCCACAGGCCCCATGAGACCGACTGCGCCGCAAGCCCCGACTCTCGCCGGTACACCGCCAGCGCGTCCAGGAACGCGTTCGCCGCCGCGTAGTTGCCCTGCCCCGGAGTACCGAGCACGCCGGACAGCGACGACACCAGGGCGAACAGGTCCAGGCCCAGGTCCTTGGTGGCCTCGTGCAGGTACCAGGCCGCATCGGCCTTGGGCGCCAGCACGCCGTCCACCCGCTCCGGGGTCAGCGAACCGATCACCCCGTCGTCCAGCACACCCGCGGCGTGCACCACGCCGCGCAACACGAACCCTTCCGGCACCGAGGCCACCAGGTCCGCGACCGCCGACCGGTCCGACACGTCACACGCCACGACCCGCACGACGGCGCCGGCGGCCTCCAGCTCGTCCACGAACTCCGGGACCCCTTCGACGGCCGCGCCCCGGCGGCCGGCCAGCACCACGCAGCCCGCGCCATGCGACTCCACCAGCCGTCGCGCCAACGCCTTGCCCACACCGCCGGTACCGCCGGTCACGATCACCGCGCCGCCCGACAGATCCGCGAGCCCCGCACCGCCGTCGGCCGGCGGCGCCACGGCGCGCGCGAGCCGGGCGGCGTGCGCCACACCGCCGCGCACCATCAGCTGCGGCTCGTCCGACGCCACCAGGCCGGCCACATCCCCGGCGCCCGTTTCCGCGTCGGTGTCGACCAGCACGATCCGACCCGGGTTCTCGGACTGCGCCGACCGCACCAGACCCCACACCGCCGAGGCCGCCACATCCGCCACGCTCTCGCCCGGCAGAGCCATCGCGCCCCGCGTCACGACCACCAGCGTCGAGCCCGCGAAACGCTCCGACGCCAGCCACGACCGCACCACACTCAGCGCCTGATGCGCCCCGGCACGTACCTCCCCCACCACATCAGGATCCGGTCCCGACACCCGCTCCCACACCACCACCGACGGCACCGCGGAGTCCAGACCGCCCTCCGATCCGAGGTCCACCTCGTCCCAGCGGGCGCACGACACGGCCTCGGAAGCGGCTCCCGGCACCGGCGTCCAGCGCACCTCGAACAGACCGTCCGGACCGGTACTCGCGGCCGCCGATGCCAGCGCCTGCCTCGAGACCGGCCGCGTCACCAGCGAGTCGACGCTCAGCACCAAGGCGCCGGTCTCGTCGGCCACCCGCACCGACATCGCCTCGTCACCGGCCGGGCTGATCCGCACCCGCACCGTGGAAGCGCCCACCGCGTGCAACGACACTCCCTCCCACAAGAACGGAACCCGCACCTCCTCGGCGCCGGCGTCCACAGCGGTGTCCGAGCCCACCGCGGCCAGCAGCGGAGCGTGCACCACGGCGTCCAGCAGCGCCGGGTGGATACCGAATCCGTCCACATCCACCCCGGCCGGGATACCGACCTCGGCGAAGACCTCCGGCCCGCGCCGCCACACCGCACGCACTCCCTGGAACGCCGGTCCATATCCGTAGCCCTGCCCGGCCAGCGCCGCGTAAGCCGCCTGGACATCGACCGCCCGCGCACCGGCCGGAGGCCAGCGCTTCAGCCCGAACGACGGTCCGGCCTCGGCGGACCGCGGTGTCACCACCGCCTGCGCGTGCAGAGTCCACGACGCCTCAACGTCATCCGCGGGACGGGAATGGAACGTCACCGCCCGTTCACCGGATTCGTCCGCCTCGGTGACGGCGACGTTGAGCTGCACCTCACCACCTGGCGGCATCACCAGCGGCTGCTGCAACGCCAGCTCCCGCACGACCGAACAGCCCACCTGGTCCCCGGCGTACATCGCCAGCTCGACGAACCCGGCGCCCGGCAGGATCACGTGTCCCAGCACTGCATGGTCGGCCAGCCACGAATGCGTCCGCAGCGACTCCCTGCCCGTCAGCAGCACCCCGCCGAAGGCCGGCAGCTCCACCATGGCCCCCAGCATGGGATGCCCGGCCGCGTCCAACCCCGCGGACCCGACATCGCCGGACGCCACCGACGGCATGATCCAGTACCGCTCGTCCTGGAACTGGTAGGTCGGCACCTCGACCCACCGGCCACCGGCGCTGAACTCGGCCCAGTCGACCGGCCCGCCGGACACCTGGAGCTCGGCCGCGGAGCGTACGAACCGCTCCAGTCCGCCTTCGCCACGGCGCAGCGTGCCCACGATGGTCGCGGCCCCGACCGTCTCGCACGTCTCTTCCAGGCCCACGGTCAGCACGGGATGGGCACTGACCTCGACGAAGAATCCGTGCTTGTCCTTCATCGCGGCGCGTGTGGCCTTCTCGAAGCACACGGTCTCCCGCATGCTCTCGTACCAGTAATCCGCGGTCAGCTCGGCCGTGTCCAGGAGCGCGCCGGTCACCGTGGAGTAGAACGGGATCGTCGACGAACGCGGCGCGACGTCGGCCAGCGACGCCAGCACCCGCTCGCGCAGCAGCTCCATCTGCGGCGAGTGCGAGGCGTAGTCCACCGCGATCCGCCGGAACTTGATCCCGTCGGCCTCGCAGCCGGCCAGGAACTCCTCCACCTCGGCGTACGGCCCGGACACTACCGTCGTCGACGGGTTGTTCACCGCCGCGACCGCGAGGGTCTTCGACTCCTCCAGCTTCGCCCGTACGACATCGACCGGGGCGATGACCGACACCATCGTGCCGGTGCCGGCGACCTCCGTCAGGGCCATCGACCGCAGCAGCACGATCCGTGCCGCGTCCTGGAGGCTCAGGGCTCCGGCGACGTAGGCGGCGGCGATCTCACCCTGCGAGTGACCGATGACCGCGTCCGGCACGACCCCGACCGACCGCCACAGCCCGGCCAGCGACACCATGATCGCGAACAGCACCGGCTGGATCACGTCCACCCGGTCGATGTCCGGGCTCCCCGGCACGCCGTTCACCACGTCCAGCAGCGACCAGTCGACGAACTCGGCGAACGCCTCCGCGCACCGGCTCATCTCCGCCGCGAACACCGGCGAGGACTCTGTCAGTTCCCGCCCCATCCCCAGCCACTGAGAGCCCTGACCCGGAAACACGAACACCACACCACCGGTGGTGTGCGCGGACCCGGTCACCACACCCGGGTAGTCCCGGCCCGCGGCGAGACCGGCCAATGCCGCCGCCAGATCCTCCCGGTCCTTGCCGAACACCACCGCTCGATGCTCGAACGCCGACCGCCGCGACAACGCCAGCGCCACGTCGGCCGGCTCCGGGCCGGTCCCGGCCCGGCCCAGCCAGTCCAGCAACGCCTGCGCCTGACCCGTCAGAGCCTCCACCGACTTGGCCGACAACGTCCACGGCATCACCGCCGGTTCGTGGCCGCCGGCCTCAGACGGCTCCGGCTCGGCCGGCCCCTGCTCGAGGATCAGATGCGCGTTCGTGCCGCTGATACCGAAGGAAGACACACCGGCACGGCGCGGACCATCGGAGTCCTGCCAGTCCCGCGCCTCGGTGAGCAGCTCCACCGCGCCCTCCGACCAATCGATGATCGGCGAGGGCTCGTCCACGTGCAGCGTCGGCGGCAGCACCCCGTGCCGCATCGCCATCACCATCTTGATCACACCCGCGGCGCCCGCGGCCGCCTGGGTGTGACCGAAGTTCGACTTGATCGACCCCAGCCACAGTGGGCGATCCTCCGGACGATCCTGACCGTACGTCGCCATCAACGCCTGCGCCTCGATCGGATCGCCCAGCCTCGTGCCGGTGCCGTGCGCCTCCACGTAGTCCACATCCGCGCACGACAGCCCCGAGTCCGCCAGCGCCTGCCGGATCACACGCTGCTGCGACGGACCGTTCGGCGCCGTCAGACCGTTCGACGCGCCGTCCTGGTTGACCGCGCTCCCCTTGATCACCGCAAGCACCGGGTGCCCGTTACGCCGTGCGTCCGACAACCGCTCCACCAGCACCACTCCGGCGCCCTCGGCCCACCCCGTACCGTCCGCGGCCGCCGCGAACGACTTGCACCGCCCGTCGGCCGCCAGCCCCCGCTGCCGGGAGAACTCGACGAACGTGTACGGCGTCGCCATCACCGTCACGCCACCGGCCAGCGCCAGATCGCACTCGCCCGCCCGCAGCGCCTGCCTCGCCCAGTGCAACGCCACCAGCGACGACGAACACGCCGTGTCCACCGTCACCGCCGGGCCCTCCAGCCCGAGCGTGTACGCCACCCGGCCCGACGTCACACTGCCGGCGCTGCCGCTCCCGAGCAGCCCCTCCAGTTCGGCGGGCACGGACGACGTCTGGGTCCCGTAGTCGTGGTACATGAGCCCCGTGAACACGCCGGTACGGCTCCCCCGCAGCGAAACCGGATCGATCCCGGCCCGCTCGATCGCCTCCCACGACGTCTCCAGCATCAACCGCTGCTGCGGATCCATCGCCAGCGCCTCATTAGGGCTGATCTCGAAGAAGCCCGGATCGAAGCCAGCCGCGTCGTAAAGGAACCCGCCGTGCCGGCTGTAGGAGGTGCCCAGGCGCTCCGGATCCGGGTCGTACAGCCTCTCGACATCCCACCCACGATCCGGCGGGAACTCCCCCACCGCGTCACACCCGTCCGCCACCAGCCGCCACAGGCCCTCTGGTGAGACCACTCCACCGGGGAAGCGACACGCCATCCCCACGATCGCGACCGGCTCGCGCGCGGCCTCGGCCAGCGAGCGGTTCTGCTCGCGCAGACGCTGCGTCTCCTTCAACGCCGAACGCAGGGCGTCGATGAGCTTGGGGTTGTCCTCAGCCATTCTTGCCTCGTGCTCTTCGCGATTTACGTGCGTCTCATAGCGGGAGCGACCGGAGAAAGTCCGCGGACCGGCTGCGCGAGGAAAGCAGACCAGACGGATCCGCGCTTCCGGCGAAAGGGGAAACCTTCGCACCCCTGGTCACTTGGTCAGTCTTCTGACGGGGCACGTTTGGGCGCAAGACCCCTGCACCCCCTGCCCGTCCCAGGCCGTCTCCGGCCACGGTCCGCGGGGGCGATCATTGGTCGTCGCCCAAGCCGTCGAGCGCCATCTGGATGAGACTTTGTTCGTCCATCTCGTCGATCGACGCCTGTCGTTCACTCTCATTCTGTTCTCGCGACTCGTCCTGGATTTCGGCGAGCCCCAGCAAGGCATCGAGAAGTCCGGCGTCTCGGAGCCGTTCGATGGGAATGGACGTCAGAACTCCCCGAATGCGGTCCGCCGTCGAATCGCCGCCGGTCGCTTCTCCGGTATCGAGTTCGGCCTCGATGTGCTTCGTCAGCGTGGCGACGTTCGGGTAGTCGAACAGGAGCGTGGCCGGGAAACGCAGGCCGGTCGCCGCCCCGAGCTGGTTGCGGAACTCCACCGCGGACAGGGAGTCGAAGCCGAGCATGTTGAACGCCTGCTCCCGGTCGATCGCGTCGGGGGTGCCATGGCCGAGGACGGCCGCGACCTGGGTCCGTACCAGGTCCATCAGCGCCTCCGTCCGCTGTTCGGACGGGAGCGCCGCGAGCCGGTCCAGGAGGGTCGTCCTGTTCCCGGTCTCGGCCGCCCGTCGCGCCGGCGTACGGACCAGGTCGCGCAGCAGCGGCGGTGCCGCGCCGCGTAGCTTCGCCACATCCAGGCCGACGGGCACCCGTACGGGATCGGGGCCGACCGTGGCGGCGTCCAGCAGTGACAGCCCCTTCTCCGTGCGGAGCGGCCGTACCCCGGTGCGGGCGAGCCGGCTCACGTCACCCTCACCCAGCTCACCGGCCATCCCTCCGGCCTGCGCCCACAGCCCCCAGGCCAGCGAGGTCGCCGGAAGGCCGGCGGCCCTGCGGTGGGTGGCCAGCGCGTCCAGGAACGCGTTCGCGGCGGCGTAGTTGCCCTGTCCTGGAGTGCCGAACACCCCGGCCGCGGAGGAGAACAGCACGAACTGCGCCAGCTCCAGGTCCCGGGTCGACTCGTGGAGGTTCCAGGCGGCGTCGACCTTCGGACGCAGCACCGTGTCGACGCGCTCCCCGTTCAGCGAGCCGATGACGCCGTCGTCCAGGACACCCGCCGCGTGCACGACGGCGGTGAGCGGATGCTCGGCGGGGATCTCTCCGAGCAGGCTTCGCAGGGACGCGCGGTCCGTCACGTCGCAGGACGCGATCCGCACCGAGGCGCCCAGACCGTCGAGTGCCTCCGCCAGCTCGTCCGCGCCCGGTGTCTCCGGCCCGCGCCTGCTCGTCAGGAGCAGGTGTTCGACGCCGTGGACTTCGGCCAGATGCCTGGCGACCACCGCGCCCAAGCCGCCGGTCCCACCGGTGATCAGGACGGTGCCGCCGCCCCACTCGGGAGTGCCCGATCCCGCCGTGCGTACCAGGCGGGGTACGTGGACGCTCCCGCCGCGCACAGCCAGCTGCGGCTCGTCCAGACCGAGCAGCCTGGAGACCGTCTCGGGAGTGGGTTCCTCGTCCATGTCCACCAGCAGGAACCGGCCGGGATTCTCCGACTCCGCCGTGCGTACCAAGCCCCAGACCGCGGCCCCGGCCAGATCGGTGATCTCCTCACCCGTCGCCGTGCTCACCGCGCCGCGGGTCGCGAACACCAGCCGGGATTCTTCGAACCGCGTGTGCGCCAGCCACTCCTGCACCACCGTCAGCGCGGCGCGTACGGCCGCCCGCACCGCCTCCGGGGACACCACGTCCAGGCACGGCAGCGCCATGACGACCGCGTCCGGCACCTCCGCCAGCGCGGCGAGCCCCTCCGGCGGCAGCATGACGATGTCCGCCCCGGCCGTACCGGGGACGGTGAGCGCGGACCAGTCGATCCGGTACAGCGAATCGACGGTCTCCTCTTCGAGCGACCTGAGCTGGTCGGCCGTGACGCGGCGCAGGGCGAGGGAGTCCACGGAGGCCACGGGAGCGCCCGTACCGTCCGCCACCTCGACCAGAACCGTTCCCTCGCCCGCCGGTGCGAGCCGTACGCGCAGGTCCGCCGCACCGGTCGCGTAGAGCGCGACTCCGGTCCAGGAGAACGGCAGTGCGGGACCGCCCTCCTCGTCCTTGAGGAAGTCGCTCAGACCCAGGCCGTGGAGTGCCGCGTCGAGCAGCGCGGGATGCAGGCCGAACGGCCCACCCGCCACGTCCTCTGGCAGCGCGACCTCGGCGAACACCTCATCGCCGCGCCGCCAGGCGGCGTGCAGTCCTTGGAAGACCGGCCCGTACTCCAGGCCCGCGTCGCTCAGCTCGGGGTAGAAACCGTCGAGGTCGACCGCCTCGGCCTCGGCAGGCGGCCACTGGGCCAGGTCGAACGACGGGGACGCCGGCGCGGACGCGAGAACGCCTCGCGCGTGGAGCGTCCACGGACTGTCGGCGTCGGAGGCGGGACTGGAGTAGACGCTCACGTCCCGGTGACCGGACTCGTCCGCGCCACTCACCATCAGCTGGACCCTGACCCCGCTGCGTTCCGGCACAACGAGCGGCGCCTCCAGGACCAGTTCTTCCAGCCGGCCCGCGCCGACCTCGTCTCCGGCGCGTACGGCCATCTCGACGAATGCCGTTCCGGGCAGCAGTACGACTCCACCGACCGCGTGATCGGCCAGCCAGGGGTGGGAGCGGAGCGACAGGCGTCCCGTCACCACCACACCGTCGGAGTCCGGCAACGCCACCGCCGCACCCAGGAGTGGGTGGTTCGCGGGTTCTTGGCCCAGTTCTGAGGCGTCGCCGGATGACGCGGGCGCGTCGAGCCAGTACCGCTGGTGCTGGAACGCGTAGGTCGGCAGATCGACCCGGCAGCCACCCCGACCGGTGAAGAACGCTCCCCAATCGGCCTCATGGCCACGCGTGTGAATACGACCCAGTGCCGACACGGCGGTCTGTTCTTCATCGCGGTCGCGGCGCAGCAACGCGACCAGGCCAACGTCCTCACCCGCGGTGTCAGCGGCCATCGCGGTCAGCGCGCCGTCCGGGCCCGCCTCCACGAAGAGCCCGACCCCCTCACCGCACAGGGTCTGGACCACGTCGCCGAATCGCACGGCTTCGCGGACCTGACGGACCCAGTAGGCCGGGTCGGTCAGCTCATTCGCTGCCAGACGACCGGTCACTCCCGACACCACGCCGATGACCGGCTCGGCGTAGGAAACCCTCTCGGCCACCGCCGCGAACTCGGCGAGCATCGGCTCGACCAGGGATGAGTGGAACGCGTGCGAGACCCGCAACCGCCGGACCCGTACCCCGCGCTCTTCGAACTCCGTCACTACAGCGGCCACGGCGGATTCCGGACCGGAGATCACGACCTGGGACGGCCCGTTCACCGCCGCGACATCCACCCCATCCAGCAGCGGACGAACGTCCTCTTCAGGGGCGCCGATCGCAGCCATCGCACCACCCGCAGGCAGCGCCTGCATCAGGCGGCCTCGAGCCGCGACCAGTGCTGCGGCGTCCGACAGTGACCAGACTCCGGCCACGTGAGCAGCGGCGAGTTCGCCGATGGAGTGGCCCGCCACGAAGTCCGGCGTGATCCCCCACGACTCGATGAGGCGGAACAACGCCACCTCGACGGCGAACAACGCCGTCTGGGTGTAAGCCGTCTGGTCCAGCAGATCCGCATCGCCGGAGATGACGTCACGAATCGGACGATCGACGTGCTCGTCCAACACGGCACACACCGCGTCGAACGCGGACGCGAAGACCGGGAACGCCTCGTACAGTCCCTGGCCCATCCCGAGGCGCTGCGCACCCTGACCGGTGAACAACACCGCCAGCTTCCCGCCCGCGGCGCGCTCCTGAGTAACCGCACCCAGCCCAGCCAGCAACTCTTCGCGGGTCGCACCGGCAACCACGGCCCGAAACGGCAGATGCGCCCGCGACATCGCCAACGAGAACCCGACATCCACCGGGTCAAGGTCAGGACGCCCCGCCATGAAGTCCTGCAACCGGGCCACCTGGCCGGACAGCGCCTCGGCCGACCGCGCCGACACCACCCACGGCACCACACCAGCCCCGGACACGGCAGCAGGGACAGGCTCGGGAACAGGGGCCTCTTCCAAGATGACGTGGGCGTTGGTTCCACTGAAGCCGAATGAGGACACTCCGGCCCGGCGCGGCTCATCCACCGACGGCCACGGCCGAGTCTCGGCCAAGACCTCTACGTCACCCATGGACCAGTCCACGTGCGAGGACGGCGCGTCGACATGCAGCGACTTCGGCAGCACTCCATGCCGCATCGCCTCGATCATTTTGATGACACCCGCTGCTCCGGCGGCGGCCTGCGTGTGACCGATGTTGGATTTCACCGACCCCACCCACAACGGAGTGTCACGATCCTGTCCGTACGTGGCGAGCAGGGCCTGCGCCTCGATCGGGTCGCCCAGCCTCGTGCCCGTGCCGTGCGCCTCGACCACATCCACATCCGCAGCCGACAACCCCGCACTCGCCAACGCCTGACGAATCACACGCTGCTGTGAGGGACCATTCGGCGCCGTCAAACCGTTGGAAGCACCGTCCTGGTTGATCGCCGACCCTCGTAGCACCGCGAAGATCCGGTGACCGTTGCGCTGGGCGTCGGAAAGGCGCTCCACCACCAGCATCCCGACACCCTCGGACCAGGCGGTTCCATCCGCCGCGTCCGCGAACGCCTTGCAACGCCCGTTCGCGGCCAGCCCACGCTGACGAGAGAAGTCGACGAACGTACTCGGAGTGGCCATCACCGTCACGCCACCGGCCAACGCCAGCGAACACTCCCCCGACCGCAACGCCTGCCCCGCCAGATGCAAGGCCACGAGCGACGAGGAACAGGCCGTGTCCACCGACACCGCCGGCCCCTCCAAACCGAACGTGTAAGAAATACGCCCCGAGGCGACACCACCGGAGCCACCCGTTCCCAAGTAGCCCTCGACGCCGTCAGAAGCGACGGCATGCTGGGCATAGTCGTGGTACATGACCCCCGCGTACACGCCGGTACGGGACCCGCGCAGCGTGGCCGGGTCGATGCCGGCGCTCTCGAACGCCTCCCACGACGCCTCCAACAGCAACCGCTGCTGAGGATCCATCGCCACCGCCTCACGCGGCGAAATACCGAAGAAAGCAGGATCGAACTCGGCCGCGTCGTAGAGGAACCCGCCCTCACGCACATAGCTCTTCCCAACAGCACCGGGATCGGGGTCGTACAGGTCCTCGTCCCAGCCCCGATCGATGGGGAACCCGGCCATCGCGTCCCCACCACGATCGACCAAACCCCAAAGCTCTCCCGGGGAGGACACTCCGCCTGGATAGCGGCAGCTCATCCCCACAATGACGATCGGGTCGTCGGTAACAGCGACCGGTGTGACGGTCTTGCCGATCGCCTGTTCACCGAGGAGCTCCGAACGCAGGAAATCAGCGACCGCTGCCGGGGACGGGTAGTCGAAGACCAGCGTCGCGGGGAGCCGGAGTTCGGTCTCACCCATCAGCCGGTTACGGAGCTCCAACGCGATCAGCGAATCGACACCGGCTTCTCGGAAGGAACGGTCGACGTCGACGTTCCCGGCGTCCGAGTGACCCAGCACGACGGCGACGTTCCTACGGACCAGAGCCACCACCTCGGCGGACGCCTCCGCGACCGGAAGGGCCGCCAACCGGGCGGCGAGTCCTTCACCCTGCCGCGCGTTACCCGCGATACGCCGTCCCGGTGCACCCGCCAAGCCCTGCAGCAACGCGGGGACCGGACCGTTGCGGAGCCTCTTGATGTCCAGACGCACCGGCAGCAGCAGCGCCTCACCAGCCGCCTCAGCCGCGTCGAACAGCGCCAACCCCACCTCATCCGACAACGCCAGGACCCCACCCCGCGCCAACCGCTCCCGATCCGCCGCATCCAGACCGGCGGTCATCACACTGGTCCGCTCCCACAAACCCCACGCCAACGAAACCGCAGGCAACCCCAGACCACGCCGAAACACCGCCAGAGCATCCAGGAACGTATTCGCGGCCGCGTAGTTACCTTGCCCCGCACTGCCCAACACACCCGACACCGACGAGAACAACACGAACATCGACAGATCGAGCTCAGCAGTGAGCTCATGAAGATTCCACGCCGCATCCACCTTCGGCCGCATCACCGAGTCGACCCGCTCCGAAGTCAACGACGAGACCACCCCGTCATCCACCACACCGGCCGTATGCACCACACCCACCAACGGACTCTCGACCGACCCGATGACCTCCGAGAGTGCATCCCGGTCGGCCACGTCACACGCCGCCACCCGAACCGCCGCACCCAGCGCCTCCAGCTCCGCGACCAGCTCACCCATACCAGGAGCCTGAACACCACGACGGCTCACCAACAACAAACTCCGCACACCACGCTCAGCGACCAGATGACGGGCCACCAACCCACCCAACGCACCCGAAGCACCAGAGACCAACACCGTCCCCTCAGACGCGAGAGTCTGCGGGATCGAAAGCACGACCTTGCCGACGTTGCGTCCCTGGCTCAAATACCGGAACGCCTCCGGAGCCCGGCGCACATCCCACGTCACCAACGGCAACGGGCGGAGAACACCGTTCTCGAAGAGCGCTCCCAAGACTCCGAACATTTCCTGAATACGGGCCGGGCCCGCTTCCATCACGTCGAAGGCCTGATAGCGCACACCAGGGTGATCGGCGGCGACCTGAGCGGCATCCCGGATATCGGTCTTGCCCATCTCGACGAAACGCCCGCCACGCGGCAGGAGCCGCAATGACGCGTCCACGAACTCCTGGGAGAGTGAGTCCAGGACCACGTCCACGCCTCGGCCATCGGTCGCCTCCATGAAGGCGGACTCGAAGTCCAGCGTCCTCGACGACGCGATGCGCGCGTCGTCCAGACCCCAAGCCCGCAGCGTGTCCCACTTACCGGGACTCGCCGTGCCGTACACCTCAGCACCCAGGTGGCGGGCCAGCTGGACCGCCGCGATCCCCACCCCGCCAGCCGCAGTGTGGATCAGCACCGACTCACCCGCCCCCAGGCCTGCGAGGTCGACCAGCGCGTAGTACGCCGTCAGATACACCACGGGCACGGTCGCGGCCTCGGCGAACGACCAGCCGGCCGGGATGGGGGACATCATCCGGCGGTCTGCGATCACGATCGGCCCGAACGCGCCCGCGAACATCCCCATCACACGGTCACCGACCGCGAGGTCGGTCACACCCGGACCGACCTCCAGCACCACACCCGCACCCTCCAGCCCGAGCAGTCCCGCATCGCCCGGATACATCCCCAGGACGTTGAGCGCGTCACGGAAATTCATCCCTGCGGCACGCATCCCGACCCGGACCTCACCCGCCCCAAGAGGCTTCGACACGTCAGTACGCTCGACGAGGCACAGCTTGTCCAGCGTCCCCTTGACCGGGGTGTCCAGCCGCCACTCCGCCACCCCAGGCGGAACCACCAACGCCGACCCCGGCGTCCGCGCGATCCGCGGAACACGCAACTCCCCACCCCGCACGGCGAACTCAGGCTCGCCCGACTCCACCCCGGCAGCGACCAGCCGGCCACACCCCGCCGGCACGTCGACGTCTGCCACCACGAACCGGCCGGGATTCTCCGCCCTCGCGGTCCGAAGCAGACCCCATACCGAGGCCTGTGTGAGGTCGACCTGCTCATCGCCGGCCGTGACCGCTCTCCGGGTGACCACAACGAGCTTGGACTCCTCGAAGCGAGGCTCGGCGAGCCAGATCTGGACCGCCTCCAGGACCCGGTACAGAACCGCCCGGACATCACAGGGAAGACTCTCGGAGGTCAAGGCACCAGCCCAGCAGGGCATGAGGACAAGATCGGGTACCGGACCCGCAGCCGCGATCACGGCCAGGTCCGCATGGACCGGACCATCCGGTCCAAGACCGTCGTCCCCCACGACCGCCCACGTCCCCACCGGCTCGGGCGTGGGCACCGAGGCCCACTCCACGCCGAAGAGCGAGTCGTGCAGGCTCGGACCGCTGAGTTGTTCGGCCGGGAGCGCACGCAGCACGAGCGACCCCACCGACGCGACCGGACTGCCAGTGGCATCGGCCAGTTGCAGCGACGCCGTGTTGTCCGCAGTCTCTTCCAACCGCACCCGCAGCCCCGTCGCACCGACCGCGTGCAACACAACGCCCGACCACGCGAACGGCAATGTCGGCTCGGTGGCGACACGTCCCAAACCCAGACCGTGCAACGCGGCGTCAAGCAGCGCCGGATGCAACCCGAACCCGTCCGCCGACGTCCCCTCAGGCAGCTCGACCTCGGCGAACACCTCGCCGCCGCGTCTCCACGCCGCGCGTACGCCCTGGAAGAGCACGCCGTAGGACAGCCCGCTCTCGGCCATGTCCTCATACAGCCCCGTGACGTCCACCGGCTCGGCACCGGCCGGAGGCCACTGGACCAAGTCGAACGACGGGATCTCGGTGTTGGGCGCCAGCACACCTTCGGCGTGCCGCGTCCACGGCTCACCCGCCTGGCCTGTGCCGGTGTGAGAACGAATGATCACCCGCCGGCGGCCTCGCTCGTCGGCCTCCTCGACGACCACCTGCATCTGAACCGCGTCGCGCTCGACAAGAACGAGCGGCGCCTCCAGGACAAGTTCTTCCAGGTGACCGGTGCCGACCTCATCCCCGGCACGGACGGCCATCTCCACGAAGGCCGTCCCCGGCAGCAGCACGACACCGTTCACCACGTGATCGGCCAGCCAGGGATGCGAACGCAGCGACAGCCGCCCCGTCACGACCACAGCGTCGGCGTCCGGCAACACCACGGCAGCGCCCAGCAACGGGTGATCGACCGCCGCCAACCCCAGCCCGGCCGCATCACCCGCATCCGACCCCGCATCAAGCCAGTACCGCTGATGCTCGAACGCGTACGTCGGCAGGTCGACCCGGCGGCCACCACGGCCGGCGAAGAACCCCGCCCAATCGACCTCATGGCCACGCGCGTGGATACGACCCAACGCCGACACGGCGGTGTGCTCCTCGTCGCGGTCGCGGCGCAACAACGCCACCAGACCAACGTCCTCACCCACGGTGTCACCGGCCATCGCGGTCAACGCACCATCCGGGCCCGCCTCCACGAAGAGCCCGACGCCTTCACCACGCAAGGTCCCCACGACATCGCCGAACCGGACCGCCTCGCGGACCTGACGCACCCAATAGCCAGGGTCAGTCAACTCACTCACCGCCAGACGACCCGTGACCCCCGACACCACGCCGATCACCGGCTCGGCATACGACACCGACTCCGCCACCGCCGCGAACTCGGCCAGCATCGGCTCCACCAGCGAAGAATGGAACGCATGCGAGACCCGCAAACGCCGAACCCGCACACCACGCCCCTCGAACTCCGCCACCACAGCAGCCACCACGGCCTCCGGACCAGAGACCACCACCTGCGACGGCCCGTTCACCGCCGCTACATCCACCCCACCCAACAGCGGACGAACATCCTCTTCAGGGGCACCGATCGCCGCCATCGCACCACCCGCAGGCAGCGCCTGCATCAACCGACCACGAGCCGCCACCAGAACAGCGGCATCCGAGAGAGACCACACCCCCGCCACATGAGCAGCAGCAAGCTCACCGATCGAATGACCAGCCACAAAGTCCGGAGCGATCCCCCACGACTCCAACAGGCGGAACAACGCCACCTCAACAGCGAACAACGCCGTCTGCGTATACGCCGTCTGATCCAACAGATCCGCATCACCAGAGATGACCTCACGAATCGGACGATCTACGTGCTCGTCCAACACGGCACACACCGCATCGAACGCGGAGGCGAAGACCGGGAAGGCCTCGTACAGGCCTCGGCCCATCCCGAGGCGCTGCGCGCCCTGACCGGTGAACAAGACCGCGAGCTTCCCGCCCGTGGCGCGCTCCTGAGTGACCGCGCCCAGCCCGGCCAGCAACTCTTCGCGGGTCGCACCGGCAACCACGGCCCGAAACGGCAGATGCGCCCGCGACATCGCCAACGAGAACCCGACATCCACCGGGTCAAGGTCAGGACGCCCCGCCATGAAGTCCTGCAACCGGGCCACCTGGCCGGACAGCGCCTCGGCCGACCGCGCCGACACCAGCCACGGCACCACACCAGCCTCGGACACGGCAGCAGGGACAGGCTCGGGAGCAGGCGCCTCTTCCAAGATGACGTGGGCGTTGGTTCCACTGATCCCGAATGAGGAGACGCCGGCCCGCCGTGGCTTATCCACCGACGGCCACGGTCGTGTCTCGGCCAGTACCTCTACTTCGCCTGCGGACCAGTCCACATGCGAAGACGGCGCATCGACGTGCAGCGACTTCGGCAACACTCCATGCCGCATCGCCTCGACCATTTTGATCACGCCTGCCACGCCGGCAGCAGCCTGCGTGTGACCGATGTTGGATTTCACCGAGCCCACCCACAACGGAGTGTCACGATCCTGTCCGTACGTGGCGAGAAGCGCCTGCGCCTCGATCGGATCACCCAGCCTCGTGCCGGTCCCGTGGGCCTCGACCACGTCGATATCCGCGACCGACAACCCCGCATTCGCCAGGGCCTGGCGGATCACGTGCCGCTGCGACGGACCGTTCGGCGCGGTCAGCCCATTCGACGCGCCGTCCTGGTTCACCGCGGTCCCGCGTACAAAGGCGAGGACCTGGTGACCATTGCGCCGAGCGTCGGAAAGGCGCTCCACCACCAGCATCCCGACGCCCTCAGACCAACCGGTCCCATCCGCCGCATCCGCGAACGACTTACACCGCCCGTCACCGGCCAGCCCACCCTGGCGAATGAAGTCAACGAACGTATCCGGCGTGGCCATCACCGTGACGCCACCGACCAACGCCAAAGAACACTCACCCGAACGCAGAGCCTGCCCAGCCCAATGCAACGCCACCAACGACGACGAACACGCCGTATCGACCGACACCGCCGGACCCTCAAAACCGAACGTGTAAGAAACACGCCCCGAAGCGACACTGCCCAAACTGCCGCTACCCAAGAAACCCGCCACGTCCTCGGGAACGACACGCACCCGAGACCCATAGTCGTGATACATCACACCCGCGAACACACCGGTGTCGCTGCCCCGCAAGCCGTCCGGGTCTATCCCGGCACTTTCCAGGGCCTCCCACGAGGCCTCCAACAGCAACCGCTGCTGGGGGTCCATCGCCAACGCCTCACGCGGTGAGATGCCAAAGAACGCCGGATCGAAATCAGCGGCGTCGTAAAGGAAACCTCCCTCACCGACGAAACCCGGCTCGAACAGCCCCTCATCCCAGCCACGATCGGCAGGAAACTCCGAAACTCCATCCCCACCGCGCTCGACCAGATCCCACAACTCTCCCGGAGAAGACACTCCGCCTGGATAGCGGCAGCTCATCCCCACAATGACGATCGGGTCGTCGGTAACAGCGACCGGTGTGACGGTCTTGCCGATCGCCTGTTCACCGAGGAGCTCCGAACGCAGGAAGTCGGCGACCGCTGCCGGGGACGGGTAGTCGAAGACCAGCGTCGCGGGGAGCCGGAGTTCGGTCTCACCCATCAGCCGGTTACGGAGCTCCAACGCGATCAGCGAGTCGACACCGGCTTCTCGGAAGGAACGGTCGACGTCGACGTTCCCGGCGTCCGAGTGACCCAGCACGACGGCGACGTTCCTGCGGACCAGCGCCACCACCTCGGCGGACGCCTCCGCGACCGGAAGGGCCGCCAACCGGGCGGCGAGTCCTTCGCCCTGCCGCGCGTTACCCGCGATACGCCGTCCCGGTGCACCCGCCAAGCCCTGCAGCAACGCGGGGACCGGACCGTTGCGGAGCCTCTTGATGTCCAGACGCACCGGCAGCAGCAGCGCCTCACCAGCCGCCTCAGCCGCGTCGAACAGCGCCAACCCCACCTCATCCGACAACGCCAGGACCCCACCCCGCGCCAACCGCTCCCGATCCATCGCGTCCAGACCGGCGGTCATCACACTGGTCCGCTCCCACAAACCCCACGCCAACGAAACCGCAGGCAACCCCAGACCACGCCGATACACCGCCAGAGCATCCAGGAACGTATTCGCGGCCGCGTAGTTACCTTGCCCCGCACTGCCCAACACACCCGACACCGACGAGAACAACACGAACATCGACAGATCGAGCTCAGCAGTGAGCTCATGAAGATTCCACGCCGCATCCACCTTCGGCCGCATCACCGAGTCGACCCGCTCCGAAGTCAACGACGAGACCACCCCGTCATCCACCACACCGGCCGTATGCACCACACCCACCAACGGACTCTCGACCGACCCGATGACCTCCGAGAGTGCATCCCGGTCGGCCACGTCACACGCCGCCACCCGAACCGCCGCACCCAGCGCCTCCAGCTCCGCGACCAGCTCACCCATACCAGGAGCCTGAACACCACGACGGCTCACCAACAACAAACTCCGCACACCACGCTCAGCGACCAGATGACGGGCCACCAACCCACCCAACGCACCCGAAGCACCAGAGACCAACACCGTCCCCTCAGACGCGACGGTCCACACCGCCGCCGCCCCCGCCCTCCGTACGAGCCGCGGGACACGCAACTCCCCACCCCGCACGGCGAACTCAGGTTCGCCCGACTCCACCCCGGCAACGACCGACCGGCCGCACCCCGCCAGGCCATCGACATCGGCCAGCACGAACCGGCCGGGATTCTCCGCCTCCGCGCTCCGCAACAGACCCCACACCGGAGCCTGCATGAGGTCGACCTGGTCATCGCCGACCGTGACCGCTCCCCGAGTGACCACAACGAGCTTCGATGCCTCGAAGCGGGAGTCCGCGAGCCATGCCTGCACCGTCTCCAGAACCCGGTACAAAACCGCCCGGACACCACCGGGAACACCGTCGGAGGTCTCGGCACCGCAGGGCAGAAGGACGAGACCGGGTACCGAACCCGCGGCGGCGACCGCGGCCAGGTCGGCATAGACCGGCCCGTCCAGTCCAAGACCGTCGTCCCCGACCACGGCCCACGTCCCCACCGGCTCGGGCGCGGGCACCGAAGCCCACTCCAAGCCGAAGAGCGAATCGTGCAGGGCCGGGCCTTGTCCGGCCGGGAGCGCGCGCAGGACCAGTGAACCCACCGACGCGACCGGACGGCCGATCGCGTCGGCCAGTTGTAGCGACGCCGTGTTGTCCGCGGTCTCTTCCAGGCGCACCCTCAGCCCGGTCGCACCGACCGCGTGCAGCACCACGCCGGACCACGCGAACGGCAGCGTCGGCTCGGTGGCGACACGTCCCAAACCCAGACCGTGCAACGCGGCGTCAAGCAGCGCCGGATGCAACCCGAACCCGTCCGCCGACGTCCCCTCAGGCAGCTCGACCTCGGCGAACACCTCACCACCACGACGCCACGCCGCGCGTACGCCCTGGAAGAGCACGCCGTAGGACAGCCCGCTCTCGGCCATATCCTCATACAGCCCCGTGACGTCCACCGGCTCGGCACCGGCCGGAGGCCACTGGACCAAGTCGAACGACGGGATCTCGGTGTTGGGCGCCAGCACACCTTCGGCGTGCCGCGTCCACGGCTCACCCGCCTGCCCAGCGCGGGAACGGACGACCACCGGCCGACGACCGTGCTCATCGGCCTGCTCCACGACCACCTGCACCCGCACCGCGTCACGCTCGGAAAGAACGAGCGGTGCCCCCAAGACCAGCTCTTCCAGCTCACTCGCGCCGACCTCGTCACCGGCACGGATGGCCATCTCCACGAAGGCCGTCCCAGGCAGCAGCACGACGCCGTTCACAACGTGATCGGCCAACCAGGGGTGGGAGCGGAGGGACAGGCGTCCCGTCATCAGTACGCCATCAGAGTCCAACGCCACAGCCGCACCCAAGAGCGGGTGGTTCGCGGGTTCCTGGCCCAGTTCGGAGGCGTCGCCCACATCCGAACCCGCGTCGAGCCAGTACCGCTGATGCTCGAACGCGTACGTCGGCAGGTCGACCCGGCGGCCACCACGGCCGGCGAAGAACCCTGCCCAATCGACCTCATGGCCACGGGAGTGGATACGGCCCAGCGCCGACACGGCGGTCTGTTCTTCATCGCGGTCGCGGCGCAGCAACGCCACCAGCGCGACATCGTCTTCGCCCACAGTGTCGCCCGCCATCGCGGTCAACGCGCCATCAGGGCCCGCCTCCACGAACAGACCGACCCCCTCACCGCACAGGGTCTGGACCACGTCGCCGAACCGGACGGCTTCGCGAACCTGACGCACCCAGTACACCGGGTCGGTCAACTCACTCGCCGCCAGACGACCCGTGACCCCCGACACCACGCCGATGGCCGGCTCCGCGTACGACACCGACTCGGCGACGGCGGCGAACTCGGCGAGCATCGGCTCGACCAGGGAAGAGTGGAACGCGTGCGAGACCCGCAACCGCCGGACCCGCACACCACGACCCTCGAACTCCGTCACCACAGCGGCCACGGCGGCTTCCGGACCGGAGATCACGACCTGGGAGGGCCCGTTCACCGCAGCGATATCCAGCCCGTCCAGCAGGGGGCGGACGTCGTCTTCGGTCGCGCCGATCGCCGCCATCGCACCGCCCGTAGGAAGTGCCTGCATCAGACGACCACGAGCCGCGACCAGCACTGCGGCGTCCGGCAGTGACCAGACCCCCGCCACGTGAGCAGCGGCGAGTTCACCGATGGAGTGACCAGCCACGAAGTCCGGCGCGATCCCCCACGACTCGATGAGGCGGAACAACGCCACCTCGACAGCGAACAGCGCGGCCTGGGTATAGCCCGTCTGATCCAGCAGATCCGCATCGCCGGAGATGACGTCGCGGACCGGACGGTCCATGTGCTCGTCCAGAACGGCGCTCACCGCGTCGAACGCAGACGCGAACACCGGGAAAGCCTCGTACAGGCCACGGCCCATACCCAGACGCTGCGCGCCCTGCCCGGTGAACAACACCGCGAGCTTTCCGCCCGCGGCGCGCTCCTGAGTGACCGCTCCAAGCCCGGCCAGCAATTCTTCGCGGGTCGCCCCGGCAACCACGGCCCGATACGGGAGATGCGCTCGGGACGTTGCCAACGAGAGCCCGACATCGACCGGGCCTAGGCCAGGCCGATCCCCCACGAAGTTTCGCAACCGGGCTACCTGACCCGAGAGCGCCTCGGCCGACCGCGCCGACACCACCCACGGCACCACACCAGCCTCGGACACGGCAGCAGGGACAGGCTCTGGAGCAGAGGGCTCTTCCAGAATCACGTGGGCGTTGGTTCCGCTGATCCCGAATGAGGACACTCCGGCCCGGCGCGGCTTGCCCGCAGGCAGCCACGGTCGCTTCTCGGCCAGCAGCTCAACCTCACCGGCCGACCAGTCCACGTGCGAGGACGGTGCGTCGACGTGCAGCGACTTCGGCATCGTCCCATGCCGCATCGCCTGCACCATCTTGATCACACCCGCCACCCCAGCAGCAGCCTGAGCATGACCGATGTTCGACTTCACCGACCCAACCCACAACGGACCGGCATCACGATCCTGCCCGTACGTGGCGAGCAACGCTTGGGCCTCGATCGGATCACCCAGCGTCGTACCAGTGCCATGCGCCTCGACCACATCCACATCCGCAGCCGACAACCCCGCACTCGCCAACGCCTGACGAATCACCCGCTGCTGCGACGGACCGTTCGGCGCCGTCAGCCCGTTCGACGCGCCGTCCTGGTTCACCGCCGAACCCCGTACCACCGCGAGCACCTGGTGACCGTTGCGCTGCGCGTCGGAGAGTCGCTCCACCACGAGCATCCCGACGCCCTCGGACCAGCCCGTCCCATCCGCCGCCTCTGCGAAGGACTTACACCGCCCATCGGCGGCCAGCCCACCCTGACGGAAGAAGTCGACGAACGTGCCCGGGGTGGCCATCACCGTCACGCCACCGACCAACGCAAGCGAACACTCACCCGAACGCAGAGCCTGCCCGGCCCAGTGCAACGCGACCAACGACGACGAACACGCCGTGTCGACCGACACCGCAGGCCCCTCAAAACCGAACGTGTAAGAGACACGCCCGGAGGCCACGCTGCCCAGACTTCCGTTGCCGAGGAAGCCCGCCACGTCCTCGGGAACGACACGCACCCGAGACCCATAGTCGTGGTACATCACACCCGCGAACACGCCGGTGTCAGTCCCCCGCAACCCGACCGGGTCGATCCCGGCGCTCTCCAAGGCCTCCCAGGACGCCTCCAGCAGCAACCGCTGCTGAGGATCCATCGCCACCGCTTCACGGGGCGAAATACCGAAGAACCCAGGGTCGAAATCGGCCGCGTCGTAGAGGAAACCGCCTTCACCGACGAAACCGGGGCCGAACAACTCTTCGTCCCAGCCGCGATCGCCCGGGAATTCCGTGATGCCATCCCCGCCGCGCTCGACCAGGTCCCACAGCTCATCCGGGGAGGACACTCCGCCGGGGAACCGGCAGCTCATCCCTACGATCACGATCGGGTCGTCGGAAACGGCGACCGTTGTGACGGTCTTGCCGATCAACTGTTCGCCGAGGAGCTCCGAACGCAGGAACTCGGCGACCGCTGCCGGAGACGGATAGTCGAAGACCAGCGTCGCAGGAAGCCGAAGTTCGGTCTCACCGGCCAACCGGTTACGGAGCTCCAACGCGATCAGCGAGTCGACGCCCGCCTCACGGAAGGAACGGTCGACGTCCACGCCTTCGGCATTCGGGTGGCCCAGCACGATCGCGACGTTCCTGCGGACCAGCGCCACGATCTCGGCAGCCACCTCGGCCGCCGGAAGGTTCATCAGCCGGGCCGCGAGTCCTTCACTCTGCCGCGTGTTACCCGCGATACGCCGTCCAGGTGCACCGGCAAGGCCCTGGAACAAGGCCGGCAGCTCGCTGTGCCCGCGGAGCCCTGCGATGTCCAGGCGTACTGGCAGCAGCAGCGCCTCACCAGCCGACTCGGCCGCGTCGAACAGCGCCAGCCCCACCTCATCCGACAACGCGAGGACACCACCCCGCGCCAACCGCTCCCGGTCCATCGCGTCCAGGCCGGCGGTCATCGTGCTGGTCCGCTCCCACAAACCCCACGCCAGCGAGATCGCAGGCAGCCCAAGGCCGCGCCGATACACCGCGAGAGCGTCCAAGAACGTGTTCGCAGCGGCGTAATTGCCCTGACCCGCGCTGCCCATCACACCCGACACCGACGAGAACATCACGAACATCGAAAGGTCGAGCTCAGCAGTGAGCTCGTGAAGGTTCCACGCCGCATCGACCTTCGGCCGCATCACCGAGTCGAACCGCTCCGGGGTCAACGACGAGACCACCCCGTCGTCGACGACACCGGCCGTATGTACGACACCCACCAAGGGACTCTCGACCGACCCGATGACCTCCGCCAACGCCTTCCGGTCCGCGACATCACACGCCGCCACCCGAACCGCTGCACCCAAGCCCTCCAGCTCCGCGACCAGCTCACCCATACCGGGAGCCTGAACACCACGGCGGCTCACCAACATCAGATTCCGCACACCGCGTTCGGTGACCAGGTGACGGGCCACCAGCCCGCCCAGCGCACCCGAAGCACCGGTGACCAGCACCGTTCCCTCAGGTGTGAGGGTCTGCGCCGCCGCCGTCCCTGCCCTCCGTACGAGCCGCGGGACGCGTACCTCCCCACCCCGTACTGCGAACTCGGGCTCGCCCGACTCCACTCCGGCGACGACGGACCGGCCGCACCCCGCGAGGGCATCGACATCGGCCAGCACGAATCGGCCGGGATTCTCCGCCTCCGTGCTCCGCAGCAGACCCCACACCGGGGCCTGCGTGGGGTCGACCTGGTCATCGCCGACGGTGACCGCTCCTTGAGTGACCACGACGAGCTTCGATGCCTCGAAGCGGGGGTCGGCGAGCCAGGCCTGGACCGTTTCAAGAACGCGGTACAGAACCGCCCGGACACCACCGGGAACACCGGCAGCGGTCTCGGCACCGCAGGGCAGAAGGACGAGATCGGGTACGGGCCCCGCGGCGGCGACCGCGGCCAGGTCCGCATGGACCGGCCCGTCCAGGCCGAGACCATCGGTGCCCACGACGGCGTGGGAACCGGCTTCGTCCTGAGCCCTCGCCGGCGCCGGTACCCATTCCAGCCCGAACAGGGAGTCGCGCAGGGCCGGGACGTTCAGCTGTTCGGCCGGGAGCTCCCTCAGGACGAGTGAACCCACCGATGCGACGGGGTTGCCGGTCGCGTCGGCCAGTTGCAGGGAGGCCGTGTTGTCCGCGGTCTCTTCCAGACGCACCCGCAGCCCGGTCGCACCAACCGCGTACAGCACCACACCGGACCACGCGAACGGCAGCGTCGGCTCGGTGGCGACACGCCCCAAACCCAGACCGTGCAACGCGGCGTCCAGCAACGCCGGATGCAACCCGAACCCATCCGCCGACGTCCCCTCAGGCAACTCGACCTCGGCGAACACCTCGCCACCACGACGCCACGCCGCACGTACGCCCTGGAAGACCGGCCCGTACGTCAGCCCGGTCTGGAGCATGTCCTCATACAGTCCCGAGACGTCCACCGGCTCGGCACCGACCGGAGGCCACTGGGTCAGGTCGAACGACGGCACTGCCGAAGCGGGTGCCAGCACGCCTTCGCCATGCTTGGTCCACGGCTCAGCCACCGGGCTCTCGCCGGTGTGCGAACGGATGATCACCGGTCGGCGGCCGTGCTCATCGGCCTCCTCGACGACCACCTGCACCCGCACCGCGTCATGCTCGGAAAAAACGAGCGGCGCCTCCAGGACCAACTCTTCCAGCAGGCCTGCGCCTACCTCGTCACCGGCACGGACGGCCATCTCCACGAAGGCCGTCCCCGGCAGCAGCACCACACCGCCGACCGCGTGATCGGCCAGCCAGGGATGCGAACGCAGCGACAGCCGCCCCGTCACGACCACAGCGTCGGCGTCCGGCAACACCACGGCAGCGCCCAGCAACGGGTGATCGACCGCCACCAGCCCCAGCCCGGCCGCATCACCCGCATCCGACCCCGCATCAAGCCAGTACCGCTGATGCTCGAACGCGTACGTCGGCAGGTCGACCCGGCGGCCACCACGGCCGGCGAAGAACCCCGCCCAATCGACCTCATGGCCACGCGCGTGGATACGACCCAACGCCGACACGGCGGTGTGCTCCTCGTCGCGGTCGCGGCGCAACAACGCCACCAGACCAACGTCCTCACCCACGGTGTCACCGGCCATCGCGGTCAACGCACCATCCGGGCCTGCCTCCACGAAGAGCCCGACGCCTTCACCGCGCAAGGTCTCCACAACATCGCCGAATCGCACGGCTTCGCGGACCTGACGCACCCAGTAGCCCGGGTCGGTCAACTCACTCGTTGCCAGACGACCCGTGACCCCCGACACCACCTCGATCACCGGCTCGGCATACGACACCGACCCGGCGACGGCGGCGAACTCGGCCAGCATCGGCTCCACCAGCGACGAGTGGAACGCATGCGAGACCCGCAAACGCCGAACCCGCACACCACGCCCCTCGAACTCCGCCACCACAGCAGCCACCACGGCCTCCGGACCAGAGACCACCACCTGCGACGGCCCGTTCACCGCCGCTACATCCACCCCATCCAGCAAGGGACGGACCACGTCCTCGGTAGCGCCGATCGCCGCCATCGCACCACCCGCAGGCAGCGCCTGCATCAACCGACCACGAGCCGCCACCAGAACAGCGGCAGTCCGGCAACGACCACACCCCCGCCACATGAGCAGCAGCAAGCTCACCGATCGAATGACCAGCCACGAAATCCGGAGCGATCCCCCACGACTCCAACAGACGGAACAACGCCACCTCAACAGCGAACAACGCCGTCTGCGTATACGCCGTCTGATCCAGCAAGTCCGCGTCACCGGAGATGACCTCACGAATCGGACGGTCCACGTGCTCGTCCAGAGCGGCGCACACCGCATCGAACGCGGACGCGAAGACCGGGAACGCCTCGTACAAGCCACGGCCCATACCCAGACGCTGCGCACCCTGACCGGTGAACAACACCGCCAGCTTCTCACCGGTGCTGTTCTCGCCACCGACCGAGCCCAGCCCGGAAAGGAGCTCCTCCCGCGTCGATCCCGCCACAACGGCCCGATACGACAGATGCGCCCGGGACGTCGCCAGCGAAAAACCCACATCCACCGGGTCCAGCTCAGGACGACCCGCCACGAAGTCCCGCAACCGGGCCACCTGACCCGCCAACGCCTCGGCCGACCGCGCCGACACCACCCACGGCACCAGCGCGCCGTCCCCGGACGTGGCCGCGGGGACGGGCTCGGGAGCAGGGGGCTCCTCCAGGATCACGTGGGCGTTGGTGCCGCTGATCCCGAATGAGGAGACCCCGGCCCGCCGCGGCTTGCCCGCAGGCAGCCATGGTCGCTTCTCGGTCAGCAGTTCCACCTCACCGGCCGACCAGTCCACGTGCGACGACGGTGTGTCGGAGTGCAGCGACTTCGGCAGCGTTCCGTGCCGCATCGCCTGCACCATCTTGATCACACCCGCCACGCCGGCGGCGGCCTGCGTGTGGCCGATGTTGGATTTCACCGAGCCCAGCCACAGCGGCGCGCCCTCGCCGCGGGTCTGCCCGTACGTGGCGAGCAGCGCGTGTGCCTCGATCGGGTCGCCCAGCGTCGTGCCGGTCCCGTGGGCCTCGACGACGTCGATATCCGCGGCCGACAGTCCCGCGTTCGCCAGGGCCTGGCGGATCACGTGCCGCTGCGACGGACCGTTCGGCGCGGTCAGCCCGTTGGAGGCACCGTCCTGATTGACCGCGGATCCTCGCACCACCGCGAGGACCTGGTGACCGTTGCGCCGTGCGTCGGAAAGGCGCTCGACCACGAGCATCCCGACACCCTCGGACCAGCCCGTCCCATCGGCCGCATCCGCGAAGGACTTGCACCGCCCATCGGCCGCCAACCCACCCTGGCGAATGAAGTCGACGAACGTGTCCGGCGTGGCCATCACCGTCACACCACCGACCAACGCCAAAGAACACTCACCCGAACGCAACGCCTGCCCAGCCCAATGCAACGCCACCAACGACGACGAACACGCCGTATCGACCGACACCGCCGGACCCTCAAAACCGAACGTGTAAGAAACACGCCCCGAAGCGATACTCCCCAGACTTCCGTTACCGAGGAAGCCCGCCACGTCTTCGGGAACGACACGCACCCGAGTCCCGTAGTCGTGGTACATCACACCCGCGAACACGCCGGTATCGCTGCCCCGCAACCCCACCGGGTCGATCCCGGCACTCTCCAAGGCCTCCCACGAGGCCTCCAGCAGCAACCGCTGCTGAGGATCCATCGCCACCGCCTCACGCGGCGAAATCCCGAAGAACCCAGGGTCGAAATCGGCCGCGTCGTAAAGAAAACCACCCTCCCCTACAAAACCCGGCTCGAACAACTCTTCATCCCAGCCACGATCAGCAGGAAACTCCGAAACACCATCCCCGCCGCGCTCGACCAGATCCCACAGCTCATCCGGAGAAGACACCCCACCCGGATACCGGCAACTCATCCCCACGATCACAACGGGGTCACTATTGGGCTCCTCGTACTCACGAAGACGCCGCCGCGCTTCCCGTAGATCGTTCGTCGCGCGCTTGAGGTAGTCGAGAAGCTTCTTCTCATTCTCCACTGCTGTCATCCCAAATGAGAGTCGGCGGCCGGTAAATAGCGCGCCCCATGAATGGACGTAAACCCTTACGCGCCAAGCCTCAACTTGAAGAGGCCGGACACTTTCTCAACTACTATTCGCAGGCAATTGATCACCCTCGGAGATAGCCGAGGTCAGGCACACAGTTTCATGAAGCTTTCTTCGATCCTCGTGAGGATGTCGGTGACGTGACGGAGCCGTAGTGGATCGTCGGCATGCAGGGTCGCCCACTGCTGCTCAGCTGTTTCACCGTAGAGCTGCCCTGTCGCGGCCTTGAACCGCAGCGCGTGCACGTCATCGCCGAGATCGTGGCCGGCCAGCAGCGCGATGCCGAACTCGTCCAGCAACTGGCTTTGCAATGAGACCGAGTCCGTGATGGCCCTCCGCGCGAGCACCTCGCGCATCGGCTCGAAGTCCGGATAGACGTAGAAGCCACCGGTCGGCGGGCGGCAGACGGCGCCGGCGCCGACCGCGCACCGGTACACCGCCCGTGCCAGTGTTCCGTGCAGCCGGGTGACGTCCGCGAGGTGTTCGAGGAGCTCGGGAGGCTCGTCGTAGGCGTACGCCGCGACCTCCTGCATCGGGCTGGCCAGCGTGGACCAGACCTCGCTGGCGAACGCCGTGACGGCGTCACGGATCTGGCGTCCCCAGGTGCCCTCGGGGAACCGCGCGACGCCGATTCGCCAGCCGCCGAGCGCGTGGCTCTTGCTCAGCCCGGTGGTCACCACGGTGCGTTCCGGCGCCACCTCCGCTGGGCTCAGCACCGATCTCTCCGGGTCGTGCACGGTGTCCCGGTAGATCTCATCGGAGATGATGAGCAGGTCCTCCTCCTCGGCGATCGCGCAGATCTCGCGCACGAGCGCCGGTGACGCGAGCGTCCCGGTCGGGTTGTCGGGGAGGGTGAGGAGGAGGATCCGCGGGTCGTGGCCGCCCGCCCGCCCGGCACGAATGGTCGCGCGCAGCGCGGTGGGCTCGGGCACACCGCCGCATTCATCCGGGATCGGGATGCCCCAGGCCGTCTTGCCCGCCAGCTCGGCCTGCGGCGCGTAGGTGTTCCAGCAGGGGCGAGGCATCAGCACGTCGCCGGGGACCGCTTTGTGCAGGGCGAACAGCAGCGGCTTGCTGCCGGGCGCGACGATCACCTGGTCCGGCCCGGTCGGCATCCGGCGGCGCGTGAAGTAGCCCGCGACCGCCCGCCGGACCGACGCGTCACCCGCGACCGGGGCGTACGCGTTCCGTTCGGCTCCCGCGGTGAGCCGCTCCAGCAGCGGAGGGAAGACCGGCAGCCGCGCCTCGCCGAACCCGAGGTGGACGATCGACTCGCCGGAGGCCCGGCGTTGGGCGACCAGTTGGTTGAGGGCCAGGTTGGGCGATATTCCGCGGGGCGGGACTCCACGGAGGGCAGTGATCCGGCCGGCGCTCACGCCGCGCTCTCCGGGGGAATCACGGTGTTCTCAGGCATGGTCGACTCCGAACCGTGCCGCCAGCGCGGTCCGGTCGACCTTCCCGTGCTGGGTGACGGGAAGCTCTTCGAGAACGTGCAATTCCTGGGGAACCATGTAGCCGGGAAGCGCCTCCATGCAGAAGGCGCGCAATTCCATTTTGTCGAACGCCCGCGCCTGCGACTCCATGACCAGGAATGCGCTCAGCACCGGCTCCTCATCGGCACGGGGCAGCAACACGGCGGCCGAGGCGGCGATGCCGGGGAACGCCAGCAGCCGACGCTCGATCTCGCCGAGCTCGACCCGGTTACCGCGGACCTGCACCTGCGAGTCGGCGCGGCCGCAGAAGTACAGTTCGCCGTGCTCGCCCTGGTAGGCGAGGTCGCCGGTGCGCAGCACGACCTGCCCGGATTGCCGGTTGAGCGGATCCGGCACCAGGGCCGCGCTGCTGGCCTCTGGTTCGTCCCAGTAGCCGGTGAACAGCGCGGGGCTGCGCAGATAGATCTCGCCGACGGCATTGGGCCTTTCGAGCGGCCTTCCGTTCTCGTCCACGATCATCATCTCGGCCCCGGGGTGGGCGAATCCGATCGAGAGCCGCTCCAAGTCATCGGGAATGGGGTTCGGCACGTCCGTGAACGAACACGCCATCGACTCGGTGGCCCCGTAACAGTTGACGATGCGCGCCTTGGGCAGGAGGCGCTGGAGGTGCCGCAGCTCGGGCAGCGGGAAGTCCTCGCCGCAGAAGAGGATGCCCCCCAGCCGTTCGAGCCCGGCGAGCAGCTCGGGCTCTTTCCGTAGCGTCGAGCGCCAGATCGACGGCACACCGTTGACGTGGGTGACCTCCGCGTCATCCAGGAAGCGCATGAACCGCCTGGGGAACTGCAGCCGCTCCCGCGGTACGGGCACCACGGCGGCTCCGCTGCCGAGCGCGAGGCCGATGTCCAGGAGGGAGAAGTCGAACTGGAGCGGCGAGGTCGTGGCGACGCGATCCGCGCTGGTGACGATGCCGTGCTGCAGCATCCCCCGGTAGAACGAGGTGACCCCGCGGTGGCTCATCACCACGCCCTTGGGCCGGCCGGTCGTCCCCGAAGTGAAGATGATGTAGGCCGTGTCGGTGGCGGTGACCTCCCGCCGATGCCGGGTTCGCGGCGCGGGCGGGCGCTCCAGGCGCAGCCCGTCCTCGCCGAATCGCGCGGTGCCGACCTGCTCCGGGATGCCCTCCCGGCGTCCGCTCTCGGTCTGCAGATGCAGGGCGGGTTCGGTCGTGCCGATGATCGACATCAGCCGCTGCGCGGGTGTCTCCGGACTCACCGGAACGAACGTCAACCCGAGCGAGGAGCAGGCCAGGAACATCGCGATGGCCGAGGCCGAGGTGTCCGACTCCAGGATGCAGCGATCGCCGACGTCAAGACCCAGCTCGTCGAGGGAGACCATGTAGTCGTGGACCTGGCGTTCGAGCTGCCGGTAGGTCACGACCTTCAGACCGTCGTCCGTCGGCTGGATTACCGCCGGCCGTTCAGGCGTTGTCTTCACGCTCGCCAGCATGAATTCGTGCATGTTCTCGACTGAGCTGTGCACGCGGGTCGAACCTTCTCGTTTCAGGCTCACGTGGACGTCCCCTGGGCCATTGATGCCTCGCCTACTGAGTTGGCCAACAAACGACACAACTCTTAACACGGTCGGATCTGGGGCGGCAAGACGCCTTCGCGACCAAATGAAATCAGGGGGTCGTTAGGGGGCGAAAGCCGGTTCGCGCGCCACCGATTAAAGAGGTTCTCGCGCGCGATGCCTAGCAGACAGCCTGATGAGTGTAACGTCACGTTGCGAAAACCAACGTGCACGGAAGGGCGGATACGTGAGCGCCGACTCTCAGACAGATACCGCGATCGTCTTTCCCGGGATGGGTCCGACGACTTTTGCGGATCTGGCGAAGTTCATGCTGATGAATCCTTTCGCGCGCAAGCTGACAAAGACGGCGGACGAGGTTCTCGGATATTCCCTCATCGACCGTTACCGCGAGACAGACGGCGACTACACCGAGTTCTCTCAGGTCTCTTTCATGGTGACCTGTCTCGCCTTGGCCGAATGGGCCGAGGACGCACTCGGCATGCGGCCGGATGTCTGCGCGGGACCGAGTTTCGGCGGCCGTGCCGCCGCCGTCTACTCCGGCGGGCTGGCCTTCTCCGAGGCCGTCCGGATGGCCGCCCGGTGGGCCAACTGCGTGGACGAGTACTTCGCCCATGAGCACACGAACCTGGTGACGCAGTCCTTCCTGCGTACCCCGGAAGACTCCCTCGCGGAGGTGCTGCGGGAGCTCGACGAGCAAGGCGAGTGGTACGACATCTCCTGCTACATCGACCACGACATCTACCTGCTGTCCCTGCGTGAGGAACGGCTGGACTGGCTGAACCAGCGGCTGCGCGCGATCGGCGGGTTGCCGGTGTACGCCATGCGCCCTCCCATGCACTCGGGTGCGTTCGGCCCGCTCCGCGACAAGGTGGAAGAAGAGGTCTTCGGCGAGCTGACCTTCACCGACCCCAAGATCCCGGTCATCGCGGATCAGGACGGAAGCCTGGTGGACTCCGGCGCCGGTCTTCGAAAGATGCTGCTGGACGGGTTCGTACGGCCGGTTCGGTGGCCGAACGTCGTGGCCACGCTGAAGCAGATGAACGTCGGAAAGCTGTACGTCTCCGGCCGGGACAGCCTGTTCGGGCGCGTCGCGATCACCACCCAGAACTTCGAGGTCGTGCCGGTCGCACCGGCGACGGCCCTCCAGCCCCGCCGCCGGAACGCGGTCGCTCAATCGTCCTGAGTCGCTCGAACGAACAGCGGACCCGGCCGGCGGCCGGGTCCGCTGTTCGTTCGAGCCGATGGCCCGTCAGAGACCCTCTAGCTCATTGTCGAGAATCTCGAACATCTCCTCGGCGGTCGCCGCATTCAGTTCGGAACCGTCCGGCTCGTCTTTCGCTCCGTCGGTCCACTTAGCCGCCAGAGCACGCAGACGCAGAGCGATCCGTCCCTTCTCCCTCTCGTCCGTCACGCTCGATCCCAGGAGTTCTTCGAACTTGTCGAGTTCTTCCTCGATCGACGGCGGCGCGAGGTCGGGCATGAGCTCGGCCATCAGGTACCGGCACAGCGACAGTGTGTTCGGGTAGTCGAATATCAAGGTCGCCGGAAGCCGGAGACCGGTGAGCGCGCCCAGCCGATTGCGCAATTCGAGGGACGCCAGCGAATCCAGGCCGAGTTCGGTGAAGCTCCGCTCCGGCTCGATCGCGTCGGCACCGGAATGGCCGATCACGGCGGCGACGTGAATCTGCACGGACTTCATCAGCACACCATCACGCTCGCGCTGCGGTAGTCCGGCGAGGCGTTCGGAGAGCGGCTTCGTCTCGGCGGCCTCCGAGGCCCGCCGGTTCGGCACCCGGATCAGCGCCTGCAGGAGCGCCGGAATGGGCACCGACCTCGCCTGGGAACGCAGCCCTCGCAGATCCAGGCCCATCGGCAGTACGACGGGTCGCGTCAGCCCCAGGGCGGTGTCGAAGAGCGCGAGGCCCTCGTCGGCAGTGAGCGGCCTCAGCCCGGATCTCGCCATGCGCTGCTGGTCGGCCTCTGCCAGCTTTCCGGCCATGCCGTCGGCTCCGCCCCAGGCTCCCCAGGCCAGGGAGATGGCGGGCAGGCCCAGTCCGTGCCGGTGGGTCGCCAGTGCGTCCAGGAAGACGTTGGCGGCGGCGTAGTTCGCCTGCCCCGAGGGGCTGTAGACGCCGGCGGCGGAGGAGAACAGCACGAACGCCGACAGGTCGAGCTCGGCGGTGAGTTCGTGCAGGTTCCACGCCGCGTCGACCTTCGGCCGCAGCACCCCGTCGACCCGTTCCGTCGTCAACGACGAGACCAGTCCGTCGTCCAGCACGCCCGCCGCGTGCACCACCGCGGTGAGCGGGTGAGCGGCCGGTACGCCCGCGAGCGCTTCGGCGAGCGCCTTCCTGTCGGCCGTGTCACAGGCGATCGAATCGACGGTGGCGCCCAGCTCGGCGAGTTCGTCCACCAGCTCGCCGGCACCACCTCGGCGGCTCAGCAGCATCAGGCGTCGTACGCCGTGTTCGGTGACGAGATGCCGCGCGACCAGCCTGCCGAGTGCGCCGGTCGCCCCGGTGACGAGGACGGTCCCGCCCGGCTCGAAGGCCGGCTTCTGATCCGTGTTCGCGGACCGGGGCGTCCGGGCCAGCCGCGACACGGTGGCCTCGCCGGCCCGCACCATCAGCTCGGGTTCGTCATGGCGGCCCGCTCGGGGCAGAGTCGCGGCAGAGGCGGGATGATCGTCGATGTCCACCAGCACGAACCTGCCGGGATTCTCCTCCTGGGCGGCCCGCACCAGCCCCCACACCGGGGCCTGCGTGAGGTCGACCCGGTCGCCACCGACCGTGACCGCTCCCCGGGTGACCACCACGAGCTTGGACGCCTCGAAGCGAGGCTCGTCGAGCCAAGCCCGCACCGTCTCCAGAACCCGGTACAGAACCGCCCTGACGCCGCCGGGAACATCGCCGGAAGTCTCGGTGCCGCAGGGCAGGAGGACGAGATCAGGCACCGAACCCGCGGACGCGATCGCGGCCAGGTCCGCATGGACCGGCCCGTCCAGGCCGAGACCATCGGTGCCCACGACAGCGTAGGAACCGACCTCCGCCAGTGCGGGCACTGACGCCCATTCCACCTCGAAGAGGGAGTCGTGCAGGCTCGGACCGCTGAGTTGTTCGGCCGGGAGTGCTCGCAGCACGAGGGAGCCCACTGACGCGACGGGACGTCCTGTGGGGTCGGCCAGGTGCAGGGACGCCGTGTTGTCCGCGGTCTCTTCCAGGCGCACCCGCAACCCGGTCGCACCGACCGCATGCAACACAACACCCGACCACGCGAACGGCAACGTCGGCTCGGTGGCGACACGCCCCATACCCAGACCGTGCAGTGCCGCGTCCAGCAACGCCGGATGCAACCCGAACCCATCCGCCGACGTGTCCTCGGGCAGCGCGACCTCGGCGAACACCTCACCACCACGCCGCCACGCCGCGCGTACGCCCTGGAAGACCGGCCCGTAGGACAGCCCGGTCTGGGCCATGTCGTCATACAGTCCCGTGATGTCGATCGGTTCGGCGCCGGACGGGGGCCACTGGGTCAGGTCGAACGACGGCGTCGCCGGAGCGGGTGCCAGCACGCCTTCGCCATGGCGGGTCCACGGCTCACCCGTCTGGCCTGCGCGGGAGCGGATGATCACGCGTCGGCGGCCGTGCTCATCGGCCTGCTCGGCCACCACCTGCACCTGCACCGCGTCGCGCTCGCCGAGAACGAGCGGCGCTTCCAAGACCAGTTCTTCCAGGTGACCGGCGCCGATCTCGTCTCCGGCGCGGATCGCCATCTCGACGAAGGCCGTCCCGGGCAGCAGGACCGTACCGGCGACCACGTGATCGGCGAGCCAGGGGTGGGAGCGGAGTGACAAGCGTCCGGTCAGCAATACGCCGTCGGAGTCCGGAAGGGCCACGGCAGCGCTCAAGAGCGGATGGTTCGCGGGTTCCTGGCCTAGTTCTGAGGCGTCGCCGGATGACGCGGGCGCGTCGAGCCAGTACCGCTGGTGCTGGAACGCGTAGGTCGGCAGATCGACCCGGTGGCCACCCCGGCCGGCGAAGAACGCTCCCCAATCGACCTCATGGCCGCGCGTGTGAATACGACCCAGCGCCGATACTGCGGTGTGCTCCTCGTCCCGGTCGCGGCGCAGCAACGCCACCAGCGCGGCGTCGTCTTCGCCCACGGTGTCACCGGCCATCGCGGTCAGCGCCCCGTCCGGGCCCGCCTCCACGAACATTCCGACGCCTTCGCCGCGCAAGGTCTCCACGACATCGCCGAACCGTACGGCTTCGCGGACCTGACGGACCCAGTAGGCCGGGTCGGTCAGCTCACTCGTTGCCAGACGACCCGTGACTCCCGACACCACGCCGATGGCCGGTTCGGCGTAGGAGACCCTCTCGGCCACCGCCGCGAACTCAGCGAGCATCGGCTCGACCAAGGATGAGTGGAAGGCATGCGAGACCCGCAACCGCCGGACCCGTACCCCACGGCCCTCGAACTCCGTCACCACAGCGGCCACGGCGGCTTCCGGACCAGAGACCACGACCTGGGACGGCCCGTTCACCGCAGCGACATCCACCCCATCCAGCAAGGGACGGACCACGTCCTCGGTAGCGCCGATCGCCGCCATCGCACCACCGGTCGGCAGCGCCTGCATCAACCGGCCGCGAGCCGCCACCAACGCGGCAGCGTCCGGCAACGACCACACACCAGCCACGTGAGCGGCAGCGAGCTCACCGATCGAATGACCAGCCACGAAATCCGGAGCGATCCCCCACGACTCCAACGAGACGGAACAACGCCACCTCAATGGCGAACAACGCCGTCTGCGTGTAAGCCGTCTGGTCCAGCAAGTCCGCGTCACCGGAGATGACGTCACGGATCGGACGGTCCACGTGCTCGTCCAGCACCGCGCACACCGCATCGAACGCGGAGGCGAAAGTCGGGAACGCCTCGTACAAGCCACGGCCCATCCCGAGGCGCTGCGCGCCCTGACCGGTGAACAACACCGCCAGCTTTCCACTGGTGGTGTTCTCACCGCCGGCCGTGGCCAACTCGGCCAGGAGCTCCTCCCGCGTGGAACCCGCGACGACGGCCCGATACGGCAGGTGCGCTCGTGAGGTCGCCAGCGAGAAACCCACATCCAACGGATCGAGGTCAGGACGGCCCGCCACGAAGTCCCGCAACCGGGCCACCTGTCCGGACAGTGCCTCGGCCGACCGCGCCGACACCATCCACGGCACCACCGACCCGAGCTCGGGCCCCGCCTCATCGGCGTCGACGGTGGGGGGCTCTTCCAGAATGACGTGGGCGTTCGTGCCGCTGAAGCCGAATGAGGAGATCCCGGCCCGGCGCGGCTTGCCCGCCGTCGGCCACGGTCGTGTCTCGGCCAGTACCTCTACGTTGCCCGCGGACCAGTCCACATGCGAAGACGGCGCGTCGACGTGCAGCGACTTCGGCAGCGCCTCGTGCCGCATCGCCTCCACCATCTTGATCACACCCGCGACACCCGCAGCCGCCTGTGTGTGACCGATGTTGGATTTCACCGAGCCCACCCACAACGGGGTGTCACGGTCTTGTCCATAGGTGGCGAGGAGCGCTTGGGCCTCGATCGGGTCGCCCAGCTTCGTGCCGGTGCCGTGGGCCTCGACCACGTCGACATCCGCGGCCGACAGACCGGCGCTCGCCAACGCCTGGCGGATGACCCGCTGTTGTGAGGGGCCGTTCGGTGCGGTGAGTCCGTTGGATGCGCCGTCCTGGTTGATCGCCGAGCCTCGTAGCACCGCGAAGATCCGGTGACCGTTGCGCTGGGCGTCGGAGAGGCGCTCGACCACCAGGATGCCGACGCCTTCGGACCAGGCGGTTCCGTCCGCCGCGTCCGCGAACGCCTTGCAACGCCCGTTCGCGGCCAGCCCACGCTGGCGTGAGAAGTCGACGAACGTACTGGGGGTGGCCATCACCGTGACGCCGCCGGCCAACGCGAGCGAGCATTCACCCGACCGCAGTGCTTGTCCTGCCAGGTGCAAGGCCACGAGGGACGAGGAACAGGCCGTGTCCACCGACACCGCCGGGCCCTCCAGACCGAACGTGTAGGAGATGCGCCCCGAGGCGACGCCGCCGGAGCCACCTGTTCCGAGGTAGCCCTCGACGCCGTCAGTGGCGACGGCATGCTGGGCGTAGTCGTGGTAGATGACTCCCGCGTACACGCCGGTACGGGACCCGCGGAGCGTGGCCGGGTCGATGCCGGCGCTCTCGAACGCCTCCCACGAGGCCTCCAGCAGCAACCGCTGTTGAGGGTCCATCGCCACCGCCTCGCGCGGTGAGATGCCGAAGAAAGCAGGATCGAACTCGGCCGCGTCGTAGAGGAACCCGCCCTCACGCACGTAGCTCTTCCCAACAGCACCGGGATCGGGGTCGTACAGGTCCTCGTCCCAGCCCCGATCGGCGGGGAAGCCTGCCATCGCGTCCCCGCCACGATCGAGTAGCCGCCACAGCTCCTCGGGGGAGGACACGCCGCCGGGGAACCGGCAGCTCATCCCCACGATGACGATCGGGTCATCGGAAACGGCGACCGGTGCGACGGCCTCGCCGGTCATGGGCTGTTCGCCGAGGAGTTCGGTGCGGATGAAGGCGGCGAGTTCCGCCGGGGAGGGGTAGTCGAAGATCAGTGTTGCGGGGAGGCGGAGTTCGGTCTCGCCGGCCAGCCGGTTGCGGAGTTCCAGCGCGATCAGTGAGTCGACGCCGGCTTCGCGGAAGGAGCGGTCGATGTCGACGTTCTCGGCGTTCGAGTGGCCGAGTACGACGGCGACGTTCCTTCGGACCAGTTCCACCACCTCGGCGGACGCCTCGGCGACCGGGAGGGCCGCCAACCGGGCGGCGAGTCCTTCACTCTGCTGGGTGTTGCCCGCGACGCGCCGTCCCGGTGCCGCGCCGACCAGGCCTCGCAGCAACGCGGGGACCGGACCGTTGCGGAGCCTCTTGGTGTCCAGGCGTACTGGCAGCAGCAGCGCTTCACCGGCCGACTCGGCTGCGTCGAACAGCGCCAACCCGACCTCATCCGACAGCGCGATGACCCCGTCACGGGCGATCCGTTCCCGGTCGGTGGCGTCCAGGCCGGCGGTCATCGTGCTGGTCCGCTCCCACAAACCCCACGCCAGCGAGATCGCAGGCAGCCCGAGGCCGCGCCGATACACCGCGAGAGCGTCCAGGAACGTGTTCGCGGCGGCGTAGTTGCCCTGACCCGCGCTGCCCATCACACCGGACACCGACGAGAACATCACGAACATCGAAAGGTCGAGCTCAGCAGTGAGCTCGTGAAGGTTCCACGCCGCATCGACCTTCGGCCGCATCACCGAGTCGAACCGCTCCGGGGTCAACGACGAGACCACCCCGTCGTCGACGACACCGGCCGTGTGCACCACACCCACCAACGGACGGTCGACCGACCCGATGACCTCCGCCAGCGCCTTCCGGTCGGCCACGTCACACGCCGCCACCCGAACCGCCGCGCCCAAGCCCTCCAGGTCCGCGACCAGCTCACCCATCCCAGGAGCCTGAACACCACGACGGCTCACCAACAACAAACTCCGCACACCACGCTCAGCGACCAGATGACGGGCCACCAACCCGCCCAGCGCACCCGAAGCACCGGTGACCAGCACCGTTCCCCCAGGCGCGAGGGTCTGCGGGATCGACAGAACCACCTTGCCGACGTTGCGTCCCTGGCTCAGATACCGGAACGCTTCCGGAGCTCGGCGCACGTCCCATGTCACCAGCGGTAGCGGACCAAGAGCCCCCTTCTCGAAGAGCGCGCCCAGAGCCTCGAACATCTCTTGGATCCGGTCTGAGCCGGCCTCCATCACGTCGAAGGCCTGATAGCGCACACCAGGATGAGCGGCGGCGACCTGAGCGGCATCGCGGATGTCGGTCTTGCCCATCTCCACGAAGCGCCCGCCGCGCGGCAGGAGCCGCAGCGACGCGTCCACGAACTCGCGGGCCAGCGAGTCCAGCACGACGTCCACGCCTCGGTCATCGGTCGCCTTCATGAAGGCCGCTTCGAAGTCCAGCGTCCTCGACGAGGCGATATGTGCATCGTCCAGACCCCAAGCGCGCAGCGTGTCCCACTTACCGGCGCTCGCGGTCCCGTACACCTCAGCGCCCAGGTGACGGGCCAGTTGGACGGCCGCGATCCCCACCCCGCCGGCCGCGGCGTGGATCAGCACCGACTCGCCCGACTGCAGGTCCGCGAGGTCGACCAGCGCGTAGTACGCCGTCAGGTACACCACCGGCACGGTCGCGGCCTCGGCGAACGACCAGCCGGCCGGGATCCGGGTCATCAGCCGCTGGTCGGCGACCGCCACCGGCCCGAACGCGCCGGTGAACATCCCCATCACCCGGTCGCCCGCGACCAGGCCGGTCACACCCGGACCGACCTCCAGCACCACACCCGCGCCTTCCAGGCCGAGCAGTCCCGCGTTGCCCGGATACATCCCCAGGACGTTGAGCGCGTCACGGAAATTCATTCCCGCCGCGCGCAACCCGACCCGGACCTCACCCGCTTCGAGGGGCCCGGACACGTCGGTACGCTCGATGAAACGCAGCTCGTCCAGCGTCCCCTTGACCGGGGTGTCCAGGCGCCACTGTGCCGCACCGGGCGGAACCACCAACGCCGACCCCGGCGTCCGCGCGATCCGCGGAACACGCAACTCCCCACCACGGACGGCGAACTCGGACTCTCCCGACTCCACCCCGGCAGCGACCAACCGGCCGCACCCCGCCGGCACGTCGACGTCGGCCAGCACGAACCGGCCCGGGTTCTCCACTCCCGCGGTCCGCAGCAGACCCCAGATCGGGGCCTGCGCGAGGTCGACCTTGTCATCGGCCGGGTCGCCCGCCGCCACCGCGCGGGACGTGAGGACGACCAGCCGGGCATCGGCGAATCGGTCCTCCTCCAGCCAGCGTTGAACCAGCCCAAGGGCCCGGTGCGCCGCACGCCTGGCCGCCTCGGCCACATCCCCCGCGCTACCGTCGGGGAGACAGGCGACCACCACGTTGTCCGGTACGACCGCGCCATCGAAGGCGTCCAGATCCGGGTGGACGGCAACCGGCCCGTCGAATCCGAAGCCGAGGTCGGCGCCGAGAACGGCCCACGTTCCGGCGTTCGCCGGTTCGGGCACGGGCACCGGCGCCCATTCCATTCCGAACAAGGAGTCGTGCAGGCTCGGACCGCTGAGCCGCCCGGCCGGGAGCGCTCGCAGCACGAGCGAACCCACCGATGCGACGGGACTGCCAGTCGCATCGGCCAGTTGCAGCGACACCGTGTTGTCCGCGGTCTCTTCCAGACGCACCCGCAACCCGGTCGCGCCCACCGCATGCAGCACAACGCCCGACCACGCGAACGGCAACGTCGGCTCGGCCGCGACACGCCCCAAACCCAGACCATGCAGCGCGGCGTCAAGCAACGCCGGATGCAACCCGAACCCATCCGCCGACGTCCCCTCAGGCAGCGCGACCTCGGCGAACACCTCACCACCACGACGCCACGCCGCGCGTACGCCCTGGAAGACCGGCCCGTACTCCAGACCCGCAGCGCTCAGCTCCGGGTAGAACCCGTCGAGGTCGAACGCCTCGGCACCGGCCGGCGGCCACTGCGTCAGGTCGAACGATGGCGACGCCGCGGCAGGCGCCAGCACGCCTTCGGCATGCTTGGCCCACGGCTCACCCGTCTGCCCGGTGCGGGAACGGACGACCACCGGCCGACGGCCTCGCTCGTCGGCCTCCTCGACGACCACCTGCACCTGAACCGCGTCACGCTCGACAAGTACGAGCGGCGCCTCCAGGACGAGTTCTTCCAGGTGACCGGCGCCGATCTCGTCTCCGGCTCGGATGGCCATCTCGACGAACGCCGTCCCCGGTAGGAGCACGACGCCGTTCACCACGTGATCGGCGAGCCAAGGGTGGGAGCGGAGGGACAGGCGTCCCGTCACCATCACACCGTCGGAGTCCGGCAACGCCACGGCAGCGCCCAGCAACGGGTGATCGACCGCCACCAGCCCCAGCCCGGCCGCGTCTCCCGCATCTGTTCCCGCGTCCAGCCAGTAGCGCTGGTGCTCGAAGGCGTAGGTAGGGAGGTCGACCCGGTGGCCACCACGGCCGGCGAAGAACGCCGCCCAATCGACCTCATGGCCACGCGCGTGGATACGAGCCAACGCCGACACGGCGGTGTGCTCCTCGTCGCGGTCGCGGCGCAACAACGCCACCAGACCAACGTCCTCACCCACGGTGTCGCCGGCCATCGCGGTCAACGCACCATCCGGGCCTGCCTCCACGAAGAGCCCGACGCCTTCGCCGCGCAAGGTCTCCACAACATCGCCGAACCGGACCGCTTCGCGGACCTGACGCACCCAGTAGCCCGGGTCGGTCAACTCACTCGTTGCCAGGCGACCCGTGACCCCCGACACCACCTCGATCACCGGCTCGGCGTACGACACCGACCCGGCGACGGCGGCGAACTCGGCCAGCATCGGCTCCACCAGCGACGAGTGGAACGCATGCGAGACCCGCAAACGCCGAACCCGCACACCACGCCCCTCGAACTCCGCCACCACAGCAGCCACCACGGCCTCCGGACCAGAGACCACCACCTGCGACGGCCCGTTCACCGCCGCTACATCCACCCCATCCAGCAAGGGACGGACCACGTCCTCGGTAGCGCCGATCGCAGCCATCGCACCACCCGCAGGCAGCGCCTGCATCAACCGGCCACGAGCCGCCACCAGAACAGCGGCATCCGAGAGAGACCACACCCCCGCCACGTGAGCGGCAGCGAGCTCACCGATGGAATGACCCGCCACGAAATCCGGCGCTATCCCCCACGACTCCACGAGACGGAACAACGCCACCTCAACAGCGAACAACGCCGTCTGCGTATACGCCGTCTGATCGAGCAGATCCGCGTCACTGGAAATGACGTCACGGATCGGACGGTCCATGTGCTCGTCCAGCACCGCGCACACCGCGTCGAAGGCTGAAGCGAAGACCGGGAAAGCCTCGTACAGGCCACGGCCCATCCCGAGGCGCTGCGCACCCTGACCGGTGAACAACACCGCCAGCTTCCCACCGGTGCTGTTCTCGCCACCGACCGAGCTCAACCCGGCCAGGAGCTCCTCCCGCGTCGCCCCCGCCACAACGGCCCGATACGACAGATGCGCCCGCGACGTCGCCAATGAGAACCCGATATCCACCGGGTCCAGGTCAGGACGGCCCGCGACGAAGTCCCGCAACCGGGCCACCTGACCCGCCAACGCCTCGGCCGACCGCGCCGACACCACCCACGGCACCACGGAGCCGGTTCCGGGCTCTGCGGCTGCGGGGACGGGCTCGGGTGCGGGAGCCTCCTCCAGGATCACGTGGGCGTTGGTTCCGCTGATCCCGAATGAGGACACTCCGGCCCGGCGCGGCTTACCCTCAGGCAGCCACGGTCGCTTCTCGGCCAGCACCTCTACTTCGCCCGCGGACCAGTCCACATGCGAGGACGGCGCGTCGACGTGCAGCGACTTCGGCATCGTCCCATGCCGCATCGCCTGCACCATCTTGATCACACCCGCCACCCCAGCAGCAGCCTGAGCATGACCGATGTTCGACTTCACCGACCCAACCCACAACGGACCGGCATCACGATCCTGCCCGTACGTGGCGAGCAACGCTTGGGCCTCGATCGGATCACCCAGCGTCGTACCAGTGCCATGCGCCTCGACCACATCCACATCCGCAGCCGACAACCCCGCACTCGCCAACGCCTGACGAATCACCCGCTGCTGCGACGGACCGTTCGGCGCCGTCAAGCCGTTCGACGCGCCGTCCTGGTTGACCGCGGTCCCGCGTACGAAGGCGAGGACCTGGTGACCGTTGCGCCGTGCGTCGGACAGACGCTCCACCACGAGCATCCCGACGCCCTCAGACCAACCGGTCCCGTCGGCCGCGTCCGCGAAGGACTTGCACCGCCCGTCACCTGCCAGCCCGCCCTGGCGAATGAAGTCGACGAACGTATCCGGGGTAGCCATCACCGTGACGCCACCGACCAACGCCAGCGAACACTCACCCGACCGCAACGCCTGCCCCGCCCAATGCAACGCCACCAACGACGACGAACACGCCGTGTCCACCGACACCGCCGGGCCCTCAAAACCGAACGTGTAAGAAACACGCCCCGAAGCGATACTCCCCAGACTTCCGTTGCCCAGGAAACCCGCCAGGTCCTCGGGAACGACACGCACCCGAGACCCGTAGTCGTGGTACATCACACCGGCGAACACACCGGTATCGCTGCCCCGCAACCCCACCGGGTCGATCCCGGCACTCTCCAACGCCTCCCACGACGCCTCCAGCAACAACCGCTGCTGAGGATCCATCGCCACCGCCTCACGCGGTGAGATGCCGAAGAAAGCAGGGTCGAAATCGGCCGCGTCGTAAAGGAAACCGCCCTCACCGACGAATCCCGGATCGAACAACCCCTCGTCCCAGCCCCGATCGGCAGGAAACGCCGAAACACCATCCCCACCGCGCTCCACCAGGTCCCACAGCTCTGACGGGGACGTCACGCCGCCGGGGAACCGGCAACTCATCCCCACGATCACCATGGGGTCGTCCGAGACGGCGACCGGCCGCACCACGGCGGCCTGCCGGGCCTCCTCGCCCAGCAGCCGGCCGCGCAGATACCGGGCGATCGACTTCGGGTTGGGATGGTCGAACGTGAGGGTCGCGGGCAGCCGCAGGCCTGTCGCCGTGTTCAGCCGGTTGCGGAATTCGACGGCGGACAGCGAGTCGAAGCCGATCGAGCTGAAAGCCGTCTCGGCGTCGATCGCCTCCGAGCCGGTGTGGCCCAGGACCGCCGCCGCGTTGGACCGTACGACGTCGAGCAGCACCTCGTCGCGGCGTGCCTCCGGAAGCGACTCCAGGCTGTGGCGCAGCGATGCGTCGCCGGCCGCGGCCTGCGTACGCCGGAGCGGTTGCCGTATGAGGGCTCGCAGCATCGGCCGTACCTCGGTGCCCGAGGCGGCGCGGAGCGCTGCGAGATCCATGCGGATCGGCAGCAGGACCGGCTCCTCCAGTTCGAGGGCCAGGTCGAGCAGGGACAGTCCTTGGTCCGCGGTGAGCGCGAGGACTCCCTGGCGCGCCATCCGCTCGATGTCCGCTTCGGTGAGGCGTCCGGCCATTCCGGCCTGTTCGGCCCAGAGTCCCCAGCCGAGGGCCACGGCGGGGAGCCCCTGCGAACGCCGGTGACATGCCAGGGCTTCGAGGAAGGCGTTCGCGGCGGCGTAGTTGGCCTGGCCGGATCCGTCGAGTGTCGCGGACGCGGAGGAGAAGAGGACGAACTCCGCGAGGTCGGGCATCTCGGCGGTCAGCTCGTGCAGGTTCCACGCGGCGTCGACCTTGGGACGGAACACGCTGTCGACCCGCTCGGGGGTGAGCGAGTTGACCAGCCCGTCGTCCACGATCCCGGCCACGTGCACGACGGCGGTCAGCGGGTGATCCGACGGCACCGACGCGAGCAGTTCCGCGACCGCCGATCGGTCCGCCACGTCGCATGCGGCGATCCGTGCCGACGCGCCGCGCTCCGTGAGCGACGCGAGGAGTTCGGCCGCACCCGCCGCCTCGGCGCCCTGACGGCTCGCCAGCAGGAGATGCCTGACGCCGCGCTCGCCGGCGAGATGCCGGGCCACCAGGCCGCCGAGGCCGCCCGTCGCGCCGGTCACCAGGACGGTTCCCTCGGGATTCCAGGCGCCGCCGGTCCGCTGGGCGTCGCCGGTGGCCCGGATGAGACGGGAGGCGAACACCCGTCCTCCCCGGACGGCCAGCTCAGGCTCGCCCGACGCGAGAGCGCGCGGAATTGCCTGAACGGCTCCGGGCTCGTCGTCCAGGTCCACCAGGACGAAACTGTCGGGGTTCTCCGCCTGCGCCGTACGGACGAGGCCCCAGACCGGCGCGTGCGCCAGGCTCACCTCGTCGCGGGCGACCGCTCTCCGGGTCACCACGATCATGCGGGCCTCGGCGAACCGGTCGTCGGCCAGCCATGCCTGGAGAAGCTCCAGTACGCGGTTGGTCGCCGTACGGGCCGCAACGACGACGTCGGCCTGGTCGTCCGGTGCCAGCGAGACCACGACGTCGGGAACCCGGCCGGCCGGCGACGTCGCCTTGGCGAAGGACGCCAGGTCGGCATGGCGCTCGACGCCCTCGCCGATGCCCAGCTCGTCGGCGCCGAGCATCACCCAGGCGGGCGCCGCGACACGGGTCTCCGGGGCAGGCGTCCAGTCCAGGCGGAACAGTGAGTCGCGGTGCTCGCTCCGGCCGCTCAGGCGTCCGGCCGGCAGGGGCCGCAGGATCAGCGACTCGACCGACGCGACCGGCTTTCCGGCCGGATCGGTGAGGGTCAGGGAGACGCCCTCCCGGCCGGCCGGCGCCAGCCGTGCGCGTACCGCCGATGCTCCGGTGGCGTGCAGGGCCACCCCGGTCCAGGCGAAGGGGAGCTCCACCCGGCCTTCGGGGGCGGCCGGAACCACGTCCAGTGCGTGGAACACGGCGTCGAGCAGGGCGGGGTGCAGGCCGAACGCGCCGACCTCGACACCGTCGGGTACGGCGACCTCGGCGAAGACCTCCGTGCCACGGCGCCAGGCCTTCCGCAGCCCCTGGAACACCGGCCCGTAGCCGTATCCGGCATCGGCGAGCCGATCGTAGAAGCCGTCGAGGGGCACCTCGACGGCGTCCTCCGGCGGCCACACCGCCGACGCCGGCGCGACGGGCAGCGGCGCCGGCGCGAGTACTCCCGTGGCGTGGCGGGTCCAGGGCTCCTCCTCGGCGGCGCCGGCGGGCTGGGAGTGCAGGACGAGCGAGCGCCGGCCGCCGTCGTCCGCGACGCCGACGCCCAGCTGGATCGAAACGGCGCCGTGCTCGGGGAGCACGAGCGGCCCTTCCATGGTCAGCTCTTCGAGCAGGCCGCAGCCGACCTGGTCGCCGGCCGTGATCGCCAGGTCGACGAAGGCCGTGCCCGGCAGCAGGACCGTGTCGGCGATGACGTGGTCGGCGAGCCAGGGATGGGTGTCCACCGACAGCCTGCCGGTGAGCAGCAACCGGCCGTCCTCGGCGATCGTGACCCTCGATCCGAGGAGCGGGTGCCCGGGGGTGCGCAGGCCGAGATCCTCGGGCGCGGCGGTGCCCGTGCCCTGGTTCATCCAGTAGTGCCGGTGCTGGAACGCGTAGGTGGGCAGCTCGATTCGGTGAGCGCTCTGATCCGCGTAGACGCCGTCCCAGTCCACGCCGGCGCCGGCGGCGTGGACGCGCGCGAAGGCCTCCATCAGCTGCGCCGCCTCGGGCCGATCCCGGCGCAGCACCGGCGCGAACAGCGCCTGCTCCTCGGAGTCGGCCAGGCACTCCTGTGCCATGGCGCTCAGGACGGCGTCCGGGCCGAGCTCGACGTAGCTCCGTACGCCGTGGGCCTCAAGCCGCCGGATCCCGTCGGAGAACCGGACGGCCTCGCGTACGTGGCGGACCCAGTACTCCGGGGTGCACACTTCGTCGGCGGTCGCCAGGTTCCCCGTCAGGTTCGACACCATCGGGATCGTTGGCGCCTCGTACGTCATCGCCTCCGCGACCCGGCGGAACTCGGTGAGCATCCCGTCCATGTGCGGGGAGTGGAAAGCGTGTGATACCTGCAGCCTGCGGGTCTTGCGGCCACGGTCGCCCCAGTGGGCGGCGATCTCCGACACGGCGGTCTCGTCGCCGGACAGCACGATCGAGGACGGGCCGTTGATCGCGGCGATGTCGACCTCGGACTCGCGTCCCGCCAGCATCGGGCGTACTTCGTCCTCTGTCGCCTCGACCGCCACCATCGCGCCGCCGCCGGGGAGCTCCTGCATGAGGGTGCCGCGCATCACGACGAGCGCGGTCGCGTCGTCCAGTGAGAGCACTCCGGCGACGTGCGCGGCGGTCAGCTCCCCGATCGAGTGGCCGGCGACGAAGTCGGGCCGGAGTCCCCAGGACTCCACCAGCCGGAACAGCGCGGTCTCGATCGCGAACAGAGCGGGCTGGGTGTAGGCGGTCTGCCCGAGCGTCTCGGGGTCGTCGAGCACCTCGGCCAGCGGACGTTCGAGATGGAGGTCGAGGTAGCCGCAGATCTCGTCGAACGCCTCGCGGAACACCGCGTACGTCTCGTAGAGCTCGCGTCCCATCCCCGGTCGCTGGCTGCCCTGCCCGGTGAACAGGAAGGCGACCTTGCCACCGGAGGAGGCCATGCCCCGGATCACGCCGGGTGCCTCATCACCGAGGGCGAGCGTCTTGAGTCCGCCGGCGAAGTCATCGGATGTCGTTCCGAGGATGACCGCCCGGTGTTCGAGGGCCGAGCGCGTGGTGCCGAGGGAGTAGCCGGTGTCGACCTGCCGTTCCACGAAGGGCATCAGCCTGCCCGCCTGCGCGGCCAGGGCATCGGCCGAGCGAGCCGAGACGGGCCAGGCCAGCGGCCCGGCGGGTACGGCGGGCGCGGAAGGCTCGGCGACCTCGGCCACCGGCCGCGGCGCCTGTTCAAGGATCACGTGTGCGTTCGTGCCGCTGATGCCGAACGAGGAGACGCCCGCTCGGCGAGGGTGGCCGGCCTCGGGCCAGTCGCGCGCCTCGGTCAGCAGCTCGACCGCCGCGGAGGACCAGTCGACGTGCGGTGTCGGCTCCTCGAGATGCAGCGACCTGGGCAGCACTCCGTGCCGCATCGCCATGACCATCTTGATCACACCGGCGACACCGGCGGCGGCCTGGGTGTGGCCGATGTTCGACTTGATCGACCCCAGCCGGAGCGGGTGCCCGGCCTGCCGCTCCCGCCCGTAGACGCCGATCACCGCCTGCGCCTCGATGGGGTCGCCGAGCGGAGTACCGGTGCCGTGGGCCTCCACGGCGTCGACCTCGGCGGCCGTGAGCGCCGCGTCGGCGAGAGCCTGCCGGATCACCTGCTGCTGTGCCAGGCCGTTGGGGGCGGTCAGGCCATTGCTCGCGCCGTCCTGGTTGATCGCCGAGCCGCGGAGCACGGCCAGTACCTCGTGCCCGTTCCGCTGGGCGTCGGAGAGCCGCTCCAGCACGACCATGCCGACGCCCTCACCCCACCCGGTGCCATCGGCGGCGGCGGAGAACGCCTTGCACCGCCCGTCGAGGGACAGCCCTCGCAGCCGGCTGAAGGCGACGAAGGCTCCGGGACCGGCCATCACCGAGACGCCGCCCGCCAGTGCCAGGGAGCACTCCCCGCGCAGCAGGGACCGCGCCGCGACGTGCAGCGCCACGAGCGAGCTCGAACACGCCGTGTCGATGGTCACCGCCGGGCCCTCCAGCCCGAACGTGTAGGCGATCCGGCCCGACATCACGCTGGCCGCGCTGCCGGTCAGCAGGTGCCCCTCCATGCCCTCCGGCGCCTCGTGCAGCCGGGGGCCGTACTCCTGGGACTCGGCGCCCACGAACACGCCCGTCCGGCTGCCCCTCAGCCGGGCGGGATCGATGCCTGCCCGCTCAAGGACCTCCCATGACGTCTCCAGCAGCAGCCGCTGCTGGGGGTCCATCGCCGTGGCCTCCCTGGGGGAGATCCCGAAGAAGGCCGGATCGAAGTCGCCGGCGTCGTAGAGGAAGCCACCGCGGCCGACGTAGGTCCTTCCGTGCCGGTCCGGGTCGGGATCGACGAGGGAGCCCAGGTCCCACCCACGCTCGGTCGGGAGCCCGGAGATGACGTCACGCTCGTCCACGACGAGCTGCCACAGCTCCTCCGGGGAACGCGCTCCCCCGGGGTACCGACAGCTCATCCCCACGATCGCGAGCGGCTCGTCGGCGGGTTCGGAGTGTACGACGACGTCGGCGGGCGGCTCCGTCCCGCGGAGCACGGTGAACAGGTGCCGTGCGAGCGCGACGGGCGTGGAGTGCTCGAAGACGATGGTCGTCGGAAGAGCGGTGCCGGTCGCCGCCACCAGGCGGCCGTGCAGCTCGACCGCGCCGACCGAGTCCAGGCCCAGGTCACGGAACGACCGTTCGGGGACGAGCGCGCTGGGTTCCTCACCCGTGATGGTGCGGAGGACTTCGATGGTCTTCTCCCGCACCAGCTCCGTCAGCAACCGATCGGCCTCGATGTCGGGCACCGCGTCCAACTCGAGCATGCTCTCGCGCTCCATCATCCAGGTCTTCTCATCAAGATCGGAAGCCGCCTTATTCAGACCGTCGCAGTCGGCAGCATGTCGACCACTTCGGGTGTGAAGAATTCAGATTTGTCAATGACTCCGGCGACCATCGCGAAATACCGGTGGGACAGCTCCGGCGTTCGGGCGATGGCGCGCAACAGCGCCACGCGGGAGTCGGTGAGCCGCAGCTTCGCCAGATCCAGCGCCGCTTGGTAGGGCTCGCTGAGGACGTCGTAGGACTCCTTCGCGTAGCCGGACAGGCGGGTGTCGACGCCGGACGTGTCGTCGAGATCCTGGCCCGCCAGCGCGTCGGAGATGAGCTGGGACTGCGTGAGCGCGTTGGTGATGCCCCGTGCGGTGATCGAGTCGAGATGGTGCCCGGCGTCACCGATCAGCGCCCACCCAGGGCCGTACGGACAGCGGAAGAAGTTCCGCTGGTTGCCGGTTCCTATCAGGCGCTCGACCTGCTCGGCGTCGGCCACCTGCTCGTGCAGGTCCGGCGCGTTCTGCTTGATCGTTTCCAGGTGCGCGGCGAGAGGGTCCTGCCGGATGCTCGCGAACCGGTCCTGCGGGAAATAGGTGGCCACGATGGTCACGCCGTCGTTGGTGGGGATGCGCGCGATCCAGCTGTCGGGGCGCTCGTGATAGCCGAACCCGGTCTGGATTCCCTGCCAGCAGCTGTAGTAGACGCAGCTGGCCAGCTGGTCTTCCGTACGGATCGGGGCGTCCACCAGCGCCGCGAGCCGCGATCCCAGGCCGTCCGCGCCGATCACCAGTCTCGCCTCCACGGACTCGAGGCCGCCCGCGGTCTGCACCTGCACACCGACGACCCGGTCGCCGCGCCGGATCACCTCGCGCAGGCTGGTCCGATCACGAAACTCGGCGCCGGCCTCGACGGCGGCCCGTACCAGCACCTCGTCGAGAATCCGGCGGCGTGGCGCGTACGCGACGGTGGAGTAGAGGGTGGGTGGTGTGGGCGCGGTCAGCCGCAGGCCCGCCACGTCGTAGCTGACCGTGTCCAGCGGCGGGCATCCCGAGGCCACGACGGCGTCGAGCACTCCCCACCGGGCGAGCAGCGCCACACCGGGTGGGTGGATGTAGAGGGTGGACATGATGTCCGAAGGGAATTCCATTCGGTCGATCAGCAGCACCCGGCGCCCCTGCCGGGCCAGCAGCAACGCTGCCGAAGCACCGGCACACCGCGCACCGACTATAACGACGTCATACATTTCGCGCCGACTTTCGCGTAGTCGAGGACCGAACCATTTCTTATTCCTCCCTCATCCGCCTCAGCTTCGGACGAGTAGAGGTCGTCGATTTCCGCAGTTCTGGTTCCAGCTGCGCGACCGTCGGGAATTCGAATATCGTCCGCATCGTCACGGTGACGCCAATGACGGAGCGAATCCGGCTGATCAGCCAGGTGGCCCGCAGCGAGTGTCCGCCGAGTTCGAAGAAGTCGTCATCGACGCCGATCCGGTCGACGCCCAGCACCTCGGCGAACAGTCCGGCCAGAACCTCCTCATCGGAAGTGCTCGGCGCCCGGTACTCCCTAGCGGGCGCCTGGTCCAGCGTGTCCGTGACGGTCTCGCCGCCCACGCGCCCGACATAGTCCAAGCCCTGTTCGATTCGGCGCACCAGGTTGCCGGTCCGGTAGAGCCGGCCGCCGGGGATCTCCGACAGCGGGTCGGCGACGTACTGTGCCGCCGTCACGGCGGCCTGCCCACCGGCGTCCGGGCCGCAGGTGACATAGAGCTCACCGACCGCGCCGATCGGCACCGGCCGCAGGCCGGGCCCCAGCACGACGGCCGACCCCGCGGCGGCGAGGTCGCCGACCGTACCCGCCTCGGCCTCGGGAATGCGCGGCGGCACCGGCATGTCCGCGAGCGGCCGGCGGACGTTCGCCCGCTCGTCCGGCCCGAGCAGGTCGATCGCGGCCACACGGGTTCCCGGATCCGCGGCGACGGCCTCGAAGATCCGCACCAACTGGGCCGCGAGGTCCTCCACCTGCTCCCGTGTGAACAGGTCGGTGCGGAATTTCAGCAACACGTGCAGATCCGGATCCGCGGCCGCGACCACCGCCATCGGGAAGTTGTTGCCGGCGATCGTGCGCAACCCGGTGATCTCCATGCCCGTTTCCAGGTTCGCCCGCACGAGGCCCGCCTGGTCGACCGGGTAGGAGTCGAAGCTCACCAGCGTGTCGAACAGCGCGCGCTGCCCGGTGGCCTCGTAGATCTCCGTCAGGCCGATGTACTGGTGGTCGAGCAGCGCCGCCTGCCCGGTCTGCAGCCCGGAGAGATATTCGGCCAGAGTGAGCCCCGGCGCGCAGCGGGCCCGCACCGGGATGGTGTTGATGAACAGGCCCAGCATCCCGTCGACGCCCGGCACCTCGGCCGGACGGCCCGAGACGGTGGCGCCGAAGATCGCGTCCGTGCGCCCGGTCATCGTCGCCAGCAGCAGCGCCCACGCGCCCTGCACGACCGTGTTCAACGTGACGGACAGCTCCGCGGCCTGACGGGCGAGCCGGCGGGCGGTGTCGACGGGCAGCGGCACGTCGATCTGGTCGACCTCGTGGACGCCGTTGCCCGGCCGGGTCGCCTGCCCGGCGAGCAGGGTCGGCGCGGTGACGCCCGTGAGTTCCGTCAGCCAGGCGTTCACCGACTCCTGCCGGTCACGCTCCGACAGCCATGCGAGGAAGGTGCGGTAGCTCGTCACCCTCGGCAGCTCGGAGTCGCTGCCCGCGGCGTACACCCACAGCAGGTCGCGCAGCAGCAGCGGCAGCGACCAGCCGTCGAACAGCACGTGATGCGCGGTCAGCACGAGTTCGTACTGCTCGGGCCCCATCGCGACCAGCGTCATCCGCAGCATCGGTGGCTCGGCCGTGTCGAAGCCCGCGTCGCGGTCCGCCTCCAGCAGCCGCTCGAAGCCGGCGGTGCGCTCGGCCTCGTCGAGGGCGCCCAGGTCGATGTCCTGCCACGGGAGTTCGACGGACTCCCGGATCACCGACACCGTCGTGCCGCCCGCGTTGGTCACGAACGCGGCGCGCAGGTTCGCGTGCCGGTCCAGCAGCGTCTGTCCCGCGGTCCGCAGGCGGGCCGCGTCGACCATGCCACGGAGGTGGAACACGAACTGCACGTGGTAGACGTCCGCCCCCGGGTCGGCCAGGTCGGCGTGGAAGAGCAGTCCGGCCTGCATCGGGGTGACCGGCCACACGTCGACCACGCCGAGATGAGCCCGCTCCAGCTCTTCCAGTTCCTTCTGGCGCATCGACACCAGCGGCACGTCGGAGGGGGTGAGCCCGCCGGCGTCCTCATCGGCCACGAACAGCGCCAGGCCGTTGAGCGCCTCGATCCACAGCTCGGCCAGTTCTCGCACCGCATCGCTCGTGATCGCGCCGGCCGGGAAGCCGAAGCTCGCTCGCAGCGCGGGCCCGTCGGCCCCGTCGGTGACGGCGGCGCCGATGTCGACGGTGACCGACACCGGCATGTCCGGGTTCAGGGCCGGGGCCAGCTCGTCACCGCCGGCCACCGGCTGCCACACCGCGCCGTCCAGGCTCTCCGGTGCCACAGCGCCGGAGACACGGCCCAGATAGTTGAAGGCGATCTGCCCGGTCGAATGCGCGGCGAGCGCGGGGCCGGTCTCGGCGTTCAGGTAGCGCAGCAGTCCGTAGCCGATGCCCTTGTCGGGAATGGCCAGCAGTTGTTCCTTGATCGCCTTGATCGCGCGGCCGGCGGCGGGTCCGCCGCGCAGCGCCTCGTCGAGGTCGATGCCGTCCGTGTCGAGCCGGACCGGGAAGAGGGTGGCGAACCAGCCGACCGTACGCGACAGCTCGGCGTTGAGGACGACCGATTCCTCACGGCCGTGCCCTTCCAGGCGAAGCAGGGTGGTGGGTTCGGCCATCTCGAAACTGCGCCATTTCGCGACGGCCAGCGCCAGCGCGGTCAGCAGGCCGTCGTTGGCGCCGGCGCGGAATCGGGCCGGCAACGTGGTCAGCACCGCTTCGGTCGCGGCGGCGGACAGCTCGACGCGGACGTGCTCGACGGTCGACACCACGTCGACGGCGGGATCGAGCGGGCGGTCGCCGAGCAGCGGGTCGGAGCCCCGCACGGTCTCCAGCCAGTGCGGCAGCTCCGCGGTACGCGCCTCCGACACCGCTTCGTCCTGCAGCGCGTACGCCCAGCGCCGCGCGGACGTGCCCACCGGCGCCAGTGAGGCGGATCGGCCCAGCCGCAACCGGTCCCACGCGGTGTTGAAGTCCGTGACCAGGATCTGCCAGGACACGCTGTCGACCGCGAGGTGGTGCACGACGATCGCGAGCCTGCCGCGCTTTCCCAGCCCGTGGTCGAGCCACACGCACTGGAGCAGTACGCCCGCGGCGGGGTCCAGGCGCTCCGCGGCGGCGTCGAACTCCGTGCGCAGGGTGTCCACCGCGGCCGGATCGCCGGGATCGCCGGCCATCCGGATCCGGTGGATCAGCCCGGCCGCCGACGTGGTGCCCGGCGCGTCGATCTCGAGCGCCGCCCCGTCGTCGCCGGTGACCAGGCGCGCCCGCAGCATGTCGTGGCGGTCCAGTACGGCGTCCAGCGTCGCGGCCAGCCCGATCGGGTCGACGCCGATCGGGAGTTCGAGCACCATCGCCTGCGTGTAGCGCGAGATGTGCGGGCCGGAGTCCAGCAGGAAATGGGCGATCGGCATCAGGGGCAGCCGGCCGACGCCGCCGCCTTCGAGTTCTTCCAGCACCGGGCGTTCGGCCGCCTCGCCGGCGACGGCGGCCAGTTCTGCGACGCTCCTGAGCTTGAACACGTCCTGCGCGGTGAGGCTCAGCCCGGCCGCGCGGGCCCGTGCCACCACCTGGATGGAGCGGATGCTGTCGCCGCCGACGGCGAAGAAGTCGTCGTCGAGGCCGACGCGGTCCTTGCCGAGCACGTCCGCGAAGATGCCGGCGATCGTGACCTCGGCCGGGCTCTGCGGTGCCCGGTATCCGGCGCTCTCGAACACGGGGGCGGGCAGGGCCGCGCGGTCCAGTTTTCCGTTCGGGGTCAGCGGCATCCGGTCCAGCACCATGAACGCCGCCGGAACCATGAACTCCGGCAGCCGGTCGGCCACGTACTGCCGCAGCCCGCGGGGGTCGATGGAGACGCTGTAGAACTCGATGTCGTGGCCGGCGCCGGCGCCTCTCGAACCGGAGGCGGCAAGACCCTCCGCCGCCCGCAGCGGGACGACGTAGCCGACCAGCCGTTTTCCGTTCTCTGTGTCGATCACGACCACGCTGGCCGCCGACACCATCGGGTGTGACAGCAGGACCGCCTCGACCTCGGCCGGTTCGATGCGGATGCCGCGCACCTTGACCTGGACGTCGGCGCGTCCGACGTACTCAAGGTCGCCGGGCCCACCCGTCGTGGAGGACCGCCAGCGGACAAGGTCGCCGGTCCGGTACAGGCGGCCACCGGGCTCACCGAAGGGATCCGCGACGAACCGCGAGGCCGTCAGATCGGGGCGCCCCAGATAGCCGCGGCCGACCACGCCGCCCGCCACGTACAGCTCGCCGGTCACGCCGACGGGGGTCGGCACCAGTCCCGGTCCGAGGACGTACATGCGGACGCCGTCCAACGGACTCCCGATCGGCACCGGACCATCCGGATGAACCCCCGCCGGAACCTCGAACACCGAATCATAAAACGTCTCCGACTGACCAAAAGAATTCACCACCCGAACACCCGGCCACACACCACGCACCCGATTCACCAACGACATCGGCAACGCCTCACCAGCGAACACCAACGTCTCCACCCGCACCCGATCAACAATCTGATCGAACAACTCCGCGAACACCGAAGGAACCGTCGAAATAACCGACCCCGACCACCCATCCCGCTCCCCCAACACCAACACATCCCGCACCACCTCAACACACCCACCAGACACCAACGTCGAAAACACCTCAAACACCGAAACATCAAACGCCACCGACGTCCCAGCCAACACCCGCGAACCAACACCAATACCCACACGAGCCGCCAACTCCCGCACCACCGCAACAACATTCCGCTGCGAAATACCAACACCCTTCGGCTCACCCGTCGAACCCGACGTATACATCAAATAAGCCAAATTCTCCGGCCGCGGACCCTCCAAAACCACACCAACGCCACCACCCGACACCGAACCAACCAACAACCGCTCAACACCAACCGGCACCACATGCTCCGTCGAACCATCCACCAACACCAAACACGGACCCGCACTCGCCAACACCGCACCCAACCGCGCACTCGGATACCGCGGATCAATCGGCAAATACGCACCACCCGCACGCCACACCGCCAACAACGCCACCACCAAATCCACCGACCGCGGCAACGCAACACCCACCACCACATCCGGCCCCACACCCAACCCCACCAACCGCCCCGCCAACTCCGACGCCCGAACATCCAACTCCCGATACGTCAACTCCACACCACCACCCACCACCGCCAACGCACCCGGAGCCACCGCAACCCGCTCCGCCACCAACGACACCACCGTCTCCTCACCGGAATCGACCGCCCCACTGCCGGAGGGCAGCAGGCGATCCCGTTCCGACGGCAGGAGGACGTCCGCCACCATGACCGGCACCGCCGGCTCGGCGACGACCTGCTCCAGGACCCGGACGAAGCGTTCGGTCAGTTCCCGTGCCGTGTTCCGGTCGAACAGATCGACCGCGTACTCCAGATGTCCCGCCAGGGTCCGATCCCCCGACTCCGAACGCACCTCGTTCATCGTCATCGTCAGGTCGAACTTGGCCGTCTCGGTGACGGCCGACTCCAGTCCCCATCCGGACTCGGTGCCGGCCGAATCCACCCAGCCCGCGTCCTGCAGGACGAACATCACCTGGAACAGCGGGTGGTACGCGCGCGAGCGATCGGGATTGAGCAGCTCCACCAGCCGCTCGAACGGCACGTCCTGATTCTCGTACGCCGCCAGTGCCTTGGCCCGGACCCGGTCCAGCACCACGTCGAACGACGGGTTCCCCGACAGGTCGACCCGCAGAACCCAGGTGTTGACGAAGAACCCGATCAGATCGTCCAGCGCCTGATCGGTACGTCCCGCGATCGGCGAACCGATCACCACGTCATCACCGGCGCCCACTCGCGACAACAGCACCGCGAACGCCGACTGCAACACCATCGACGCCGTCATCCCACGGCGGGACGCCAGCTTCTCCAGGTCGGCCAGCAACTCCGGCCGCAGCTCGAAGTCGACCATCCCGCCGCGCAGACTCGCCACCGCCGGCCGCGCGCGGTCCACCGGCAGCACCGCCGGCTGGACCACGTCCGCCAGCTCGGTACGCCAGTGCTCCAGCTGCCGCGAGACCAGGCTTTCGGGGTCGGACTCGTCGCCCAGCAGAGTGCGCTGCCACAGCGCGTAGTCCGCGTACTGCACCGGCAGCGGCGCCCAGTCCGGTTCCAGCCCGGCCTGGCGGGCGCCGACCGCAACGGTCAGGTCGTCCGCGAACCTGGCCATCGAGGCACCGTCGCTGGCGATGTGATGCATGATCATCACCAGCAGATGGGTGTCGGGCGTATCGCCGTCCTCGGTGATACGCAGCAACCGGCCGTAGATCGAGTTCTGCGTCGTCAGGTCGAAGCGGTGCTGCACCGTCTCGGTGATCGCGGCCTCGCGATCCGCCGCGGCGACGTCGACCTGCGGCAGCTCGAACACCACCTGCTCCGGCGGCAGGACATGCTGGTACCCGATGCCCGAGGCGTCCTCCAGGAACAGCGTCCGCAGGCTCTCGTGCCTTGTGATCACGTCGGCGATGGCGGTCCGCAGCACCGCGCGGTCGATCTCGCCGGGCATTCGGACCGCGAACGGGATGTTGTAGGTGGCCGACGGGCCCTCGAACTTGTCGATGAACCAGAGCCGCTGTTGGGCGTAGGAGAGCGGCATCTGTTCCGGGCGTTCCAGCGCGACCAGTGGCGGCCTCGTCCGCCCGTCCGACAGCTTCGTGACCAGACCGGCCACCGTCGGGGAATCGAAGATCGACGTGATCGCGAACTCGGCGTCCAGGACGGCGCGTACGCGAGCCATCAGCCGGGTCGCGAGCAGGGACTGGCCGCCGAGGGCGAAGAAGTCGTCGTCGATGCCGACCCGCTCCATGCCCAGCACTTCCGCGAAGATCTCGGCGAGGATCTCCTCCTGCCGGGACCGGGGCGCGCGGTACGGCCGTTCGACGGCTTCGGGCGCCGGCAGCGCCTTGCGATCCAGCTTTCCGTTGGGCGTCAGCGGGAAGTGGTCGAGCACCATGGTGATCGCCGGAACCATGAACTCCGGCAGGCTCGCGGCGGCGTGACGGCGGAGTTCGTCCACGTCGATCGCGGCCGGTTTCTGGTCGGCCGTACGTGCCGGGACGACGTAGGCCACGAGCTGCTTCGCGGAGTCCGCGCCGTGCGCGACCACGACCGCCTGACCCACCGGCGGATAAGCACGCAGGGCCGCCTCGATCTCGCCCGGTTCGATGCGGATGCCGCGCACCTTGACCTGGACGTCGGCGCGTCCGAGGTACTCCAGGTCGCCGAGCCCGCCGGACTCGGAGGAGCGCCAGCGTACGAGGTCGCCGGTCCGGTAGAGACGGCCGCCGGGCTCATCGCCGAAGGGGTCCGCGACGAACCGTGACGCCGTGAGTTCCGCCTGGCCGAGATAGCCGCGGCCCACGACGTCCCCGCCGACGTAGAGCTCGCCCGTCACACCCACCGGGACGGTTCGCAGGTTGGGTCCGAGGACGTACATGCGGACGCCGTCCAACGGACTCCCGATCGGCACCGGACCATCCGGATGAACCCCCGCCGGAACCTCGAACACCGAATCATAAAACGTCTCCGACTGACCAAAAGAATTCACCACCCGAACACCCGGCCACACACCACGCACCCGATTCACCAACGACATCGGCAACGCCTCACCAGCGAACACCAACGTCTCCACCCGCACCCGATCAACAATCTGATCGAACAACTCCGCGAACACCGAAGGAACCGTCGAAATAACCGACCCCGACCACCCATCCCGCTCCCCCAACACCAACACATCCCGCACCACCTCAACACACCCACCAGACACCAACGTCGAAAACACCTCAAACACCGAAACATCAAACGCCACCGACGTCCCAGCCAACACCCGCGAACCAACACCAATACCCACACGAGCCGCCAACTCCCGCACCACCGCAACAACATTCCGCTGCGAAATACCAACACCCTTCGGCTCACCCATCGAACCCGACGTATACATCAAATAAGCCAAATTCTCCGGCCGCGGACCCTCCAAAACCACACCAACACCACCACCCGACACCGAACCAACCAACAACCGCTCAACACCAACCGGCACCACATGCTCCGTCGAACCATCCACCAACACCAAACACGGACCCGCACTCGCCAACACCGCACCCAACCGCGCACTCGGATACCGCGGATCAATCGGCAAATACGCACCACCCGCACGCCACACCGCCAACAACGCCACCACCAAATCCACCGACCGCGGCAACGCAACACCCACCACCACATCCGGCCCCACACCCAACCCCACCAACCGCCCCGCCAACTCCGACGCCCGAACATCCAACTCCCGATACGTCAACTCCACACCACCACCCACCACCGCCAACGCACCCGGAGCCACCGCAACCCGCTCCGCCACCAACGACACCACCGTCACATCGGCCGGATCCACCGCATCCGGTGTCACCGCGCCAACGGAGGGCAGCAGATAGTCCCGCTCGGACGGCAACAGCACGTCCACGACCACGACCGGCACCGCCGGGTCGGCCACCACCTGCTCCAGCACCAGCGCGAACCGCTCGGCCAGTTCCTCGGCCGTCTCCGGGTCGAACAGATCGACCGCATACCCCAGACGCCCTGCCAGGGTCCGATCCCCCGACTCCGAACGCACCTCGTTCATCGTCATCGTCAGATCGAACTCGGCCGTCTCCATGACAGGCGGCTCTTCGTCCTGCAGGACGAACATCACCTGGAACAGCGGGTGGTACGCGCGCGAGCGATCGGGATCGAGGAACTCCACCAACCGCTCAAGCGGGACCTGATTCTCATACGCCGCCAGCGTCTTACCCAGAACCCGGTCCAGCACCACGCCGAACGACGGGTTCCCCGACAGGTCGACCCGCAATACGCACGTGTCGGCACGCCCCTCGATGGGCGAGCCGATCATGACGTCATCACCGGCGCCCAGCCGCGACAACAGCACCGCGAACGCCGACTGCAACACCATCGACGCCGTCATCCCACGGCCGGACGCCAGCTTCTCCAGGTCGGCCACCAACCCCGGCCGCAACTCGAAATCGACGATCCCACCACGCGAACTCGCCACCGCCGGCCGCGCACGGTCCGCCGGCAATTCCGTCGGCTGAACCACACCCGCCAGCTCGCCACGCCAATACGCCAGCTGCCGTGCCAGTGCGCTTTCGTCCGCAGAAAAAGAGGTCACGACAAAGCTCCACTCCGGGTTGCACCGTCTTATCGGGAAACTTCACAGTCGGGCGATGTGGAACGACGCTCGCCGGCCGCCACCGGGGACGCGGTTCGCCGTCGGCGTATGGCCTCGCCGGGGTTGTCTCCTGCCACAGCAGCCTGGCATCGAACCCTCCAACTCACACCGGCTGAACAGCTACGACGACACCGCTTCAATTCAACGAGGAGATCGGAGCGGCCGATATACGCCGTCGACCCCGGAATCGGCGGCCGAGTGCGGATCTTCCGCACTCGGCCGACAAGGCCGGTCCGCACGGGGTGTCGACCTCGGTTTCACCGCGTCCTTCTGAGTACGTGATCTGAGAAGTGAATGGTTCACTCGGCTCGCGAGTGTGTATCCGGCGCCCGGGTGGACGCAACCGTCGGATCCCGGCGCCGACCGGAGGCCGTCCGCTCACACCTGGCGTCCGGGGCCGCGCCTCGTGATACTGGCGAGCCGGCTTGTCGGGATTCCGCGAGGGACCGCGCCGGGCCAACGTGCTGTGACGCCTGCCACCCTCGAAATATGTTCGAAATGTCCGGATCTGGTGGCCGGGAGACGTTCACTCGGTAAAGATCACCTCGTTGGGAGTACCGCCTCGTCGAGGATTGGCTGAGATGATCGAAGACCTGAACCGTATGACCGATCCTTACAGCGACGGTGCGCTGAGCCACGAAATCCCCAGTGAGCTGCACCGTCTTCGGTCACTGCAGGAGCAGCTCGACCCGGTCTCCACCGCGATCCTGGCCGGCCGGGAGCTGCCGGCGTCACCCCGGTTCCTGGAGCTGGGCGCCGGTGCCGGATCGATCGCCCGCTGGATGGCCGAACGGCACCCCTCCGGGCATGTGACGGCCGTCGACATCGATGTCCGCTACCTGGACGCCGGGTGGGCGCCCAACCTGGACGTGCGCGAGGGCGACGTGCGCATGCTCGACTTTCCGGCGGACTCGTTCGATCTCATCCACGCACGGACGCTGCTGATGCACCTTCCGGAGCGGGAAGAGATCATCAAGCAGGCGTCGACGTGGCTCGCCCCGAACGGCTGGCTGGTCCTGGAGGACATCGCGACGTTCCCGTTCGACTCCTCTCCGCACCCGGAGTGGCGGAAGGTGAAGGACGCGCTGGTCGTGCTTCTGGAACGGCAGGGAGGAGACTTCGGCTGGGCACGGCGACGCCAGCCGGCGGTGCTCGCCGACATCGGCCTGGCCGACATCGGGATGTCGGTGAACGTGTTCACCATCGGTGACGGTGGGCCGGCCGAGCGGTTCTGGCGAGCCTTCCTCACCCAGGTACGACCGGTGCTGTCCGATCAGGGACTGCTCACCTCCGATGAACTCGACACCGCCTTGGCCCTTCTCGACAGGCCGGAGTTCGTCACCACCTCCGAGGCACTGATCAGCGCCTGGGCGAGACGTCCCTAGCCGTCCAGCGGCCGGGCCTGTTGTGGAAGTGCCGACGGGCCGGAGCAGGTGATGCCCAGGTCCGGCCCGTCGTCCGATGGTCTCTACAGGTCGAGTTGGTACTGGAGTGTCGTGTGTGTGGGCACGTAGCCGAGGCTGTCGCTGATGTGCCTCATGTGCGTGTTGCTGTCGGCGGTGTCGGTCAGGAGGCCGCCGAGGTCTTGATAGTGCCCGTGGGCTTGTCGGATCGACTCGGCCTTCATCCATCGGCCGAGGCCGTGTCCGCGGTGCTCGGGCAGGACGCCGGTGCGCGGCGAACGTCTGGGCGAGGTCGTCGGGGACGGTTCCCTGCCATGACGCCAGGCGGTAGCCGGGATGCGGACGCTCGATGATCTTGGCAAGGGCAGTGGGGTCCACGTCGGCCAGGGGCAAGCGGGCGAACCTCAGGGTGAGCACCTTGCGGAACCCGCGGGCCGGCAGGAAGCGTCGCCGGGCGATCCGGCCTCGGCCTGCGCGCTGACGCAGGATCGGGCGTTGTCCCGGGCGGCGGCCACGGCCGTGTCGAGGAGTCGGGAGCCGACGCCCTCGCGGCGCTCCGTGGGGTGGACGTGGAGGGTCAATTCGGCCAGGTGCTCTTGTCCGCCATCGAACAGGCGCAGAAAGGCCGTCCCGACGGGGATGGAATCGGCGTCGGACGCCAGCCATGCAAGGCGTCGGCTGTGCGCCCCGTGAGCAGGGTCGGTCAGTGGGGTGATGCGAAGCGACAAGGTGTCTCCGTCGTGAGGAGGTGGCAAAGGTCGGTACGCGGGCTCAACTGCTGGGCACTCCTGCGCATGTGCTCCACACCTCCTCCTCGAGAGCACCGGTCCGGAACGAGACGGACCGCTGGGTGAACTTAGCTGGCCGATCGGTTCCTCGACAAAGGGTTAACGGAAGACCGGTGCGCCCGTGGGGTCACAACCACTCGTTGATGGCAGCGTGGGGAGTCCCCGCGCTGTCCGGCCGTGATGACGATCGACATGGGCTTCTGCCCCTGCTCGACCGCGAGATGGACCTTGGTGGTCAGCCCGCCTCGTGAGCGCCCGAGCCCGTGGTCGTCCGGCTCGACTTCAATGCCGCCGGACGGTTCCTTCTGGAGATCCCCCTTTTGACCGCCCCGGCGGCGTGCTGAACCTAGCCGTCCAGCGGCCGGCGCCGCGGCACCGGGACCCGGTCGAAGTCGGACACGAGGGTGATGTCGCCGTCGAAGTGCGCGGCGGCCTGTTCGGCGAACCTCGGCTCGTCCCCGGCGTCGTAGCGCTCGGACAGATGGGTCAGAACGAGTGTGCCCACCCCGGCCTGCTCGGCGATCCGGCCCGCCTGGCCGGCGGTGAGGTGCCCGTACTCCCGTGCCAGGGCGGCGTCCTCGTCGAGGTAGGTCGACTCAATGATCAGCAGATCCGCGTCCTGGGCGAGGTCGACGGCGGCGGAGCAGACCCGCGTGTCCATGATGAACGCGACCTTCTGCCCGCGCCGGGGGACGCTGCACTCGGCGAGCGTGACGTCGTGGCCGTCCTCGGTGACGACCCGGCCCTCCCGCTGCAGCCGGCCGATCAGCGGGCCGCGTACGCCGAGGGCGGCGAGCCGGTCGGGGAGCATCGTGACGCCGTCCGGTTCGACGAGGCGGTACCCGTACGCCTCGACGCTGTGGTCCAGGCGGCGCGCGGTCAGCGAGAACGGCGCGCCCCCGGTGTCGAGGGTCGTCTCCGTACCGGAGAGCCGCTGTTCGCGCACGTCCAGTTTGTCGAGGAAGATCGTGGCGTGCCGGAGCCGCTCCCAGTAGGCGGCGCCGGAGGCCGGGTACACGGCGTCGACGGGACGCTCGACGCCGTCCCGCGACAGGCGCTGGAGCATGCCCGGGACCCCGAGGCAGTGGTCGCCGTGGAAGTGGGTCACGCAGATCCATGTGATCTCGTGCGAGCGGGCGCCCGCGTGGCTCATCTGCCGCTGGGTCCCCTCGCCGGGGTCGAACAGCACCCCATGGCCGTCCCAGCGCAGCAGGTAACCGTTATGGTTGCGGGCACGCGTGGGAACCGCGCTGGCCGACCCCAGGACGAGCAGTTCACGAACAGACATGCCCCCATGATCCCGGTCGGTCGACCCGGGCCGTTTTTCGACCTGACGTATGGTGTGTTATGCGCTTGAGGTCGTCGGCGCTCCCATCGCGCCACCCCCGGCACCGCTCCCTCATCAGCGGGATCCTCATCGCGGTCCTCTTGGTCGCCACAGAGAGCTCGGTAGCCCGCCTGTTCGCCCTCGTCACGCCTGTTCAACTGCTGGACGCGGTGTACCTGGTCGGCATCCTGATGATCGCGTCCATGTGGGGGCTGAGGCTCGGCCTGGCCACCGCGGTGGCCAGTGCCATCGCGTTCGACCTCTTCGTCACCCCGCCGCTGTGGGTTCTGCGGCCCGCCACGGGGCCGTTCCTGGCGACGCTTGTGATCTTTCTCGTCACGGCCCTGCTGGCCGGCGCGATCTCATTCCTTGCCCGGTCATCGGCCTCCACCGAGCCGGGGGCCATTCTGGCCGGTGAGACACACGCGGCACTCCCCTCCGCCACTCGCGTCGTTCCGGCGAGCAGGAGGACGCCCGCGTTTCAGCATCTGCGCGACCGCGCGGTCCCCTTGACGCCCCTGCAGACGGCGCGGGAACGGGACGCCCTCCACCGGATCGCCGACGAGCAGGCCGCACTGCGCAACCTGGCGACGCTGGTCGCGCACAGCGTCCCTCCATCGGAGGTGTTCGACGCCGTCGCCGACGAGATGATCGATGTCCTGGGGACCATGCACGCGGTCATAGCCCGGTACGAGCCGGACGGCACCGCCGTGGTCACCACCGGCAGCTGGACGGACGAGGAGATCGTGGCCGCCGGTACGCGCTGGGAGCTGGAGAAGGGGACCGTCGCGGACCTGGTGTTCCGTACGAAGACACCAGGGCGGATCCACCACGAGGGCTGCGGCAGGCTGGCCACCAGGCTGCGCGAACGAGGGGTGTCCTCCTCGGCCGGCTGTCCGATCATGGTCGGCCACGACCTCTGGGGCGTGGCGATCGCGTCATCGAGTACGCCCGAGCCGCTGCCGGCCGAGACCGAGGAGCGCATGCTCGACTTCACCGAACTCGCCGCCACGGCCCTCTCCAACGCCCAGAGCCACTCCGACCTGATCGCCTCTCGCGCCCGCGTGTTCGCCGCCACCGACGAGACTCGCCGCCGGATCGAGCGTGCCCTGCATGACAGAACCCAGCAGAACCTGGTCTCGCTCAGCCTCGAGATGCGGGCGATCGAGGATGCGATACCACCGGAACTGGATCAGCTCAGGCAACGATTGTCCGGCGCCACACAGAATGTGACCAACGCCGTCACGGAGCTACAGGAGATCTCGCGTGGCCTGCATCCCGCGATCGTCACCAGGGGCGGCCTGAGACCCGCGCTGGCCGTGCTCGCCCGCCGGTCCGCGGTCGCGGTCCAGCTAAACATGCCCGCCGACCGCCGGCTGCCGGAACACCTCGAGGTGTCCATCTATTACATGATCGCGGAGGCCCTGGCGAACGTCGCCGCGCACTCACAGGCGCCCATGGCGTACGTCGACCTCGCCATCAGCGACAAGCTCGTCCACCTGTCGATACGCGACGACGGGATCGGGGGCGCCGATCCGGCCGGCGGCTCGGGCCTGATCGGCCTCATCGACCGTGTCAGCGCGCTGGGCGGACACATGGAGATCGCAAGCCCCGTGGGTGGCGGAACCATGCTGCGCGCCGAGATCCCGATTGAATAGACACCAGATGGGGGCTAATTTGATAGCGTACGGCGACTCCGGTGGCAGGTCATCTCAGGGAGGTCGCCATGCGAATCTCGGCACGAGCGGACTATGCGATCCGCGCGCTCCTGGAGCTCGCCGCCGATACCGGGCGGCCGCTCACCTGTGAGGGCATCGCCCTGTCTCAGGAGATCCCGCACCGTTTCCTCAAGGCGGTATTCCGTGACCTTCGGCGGGCCGAGCTGGTGCGCAGTCAGCGGGGCTGCGAGGGCGGTTACTGGCTGAGCCGCGACGCGGCCTCGATCTCGCTGGCGGCCATCGTCGCCGCGGTCGATGGCCAGTTGATGACCGTGCACGGAGAGAGCCTCGGCGGCCGGCACTATCCAGGGCCGGCCGGCCGGCTGTCGGAGTTCTGGTCGGGACTCCAGAAACGGTTCGAGGACATTCTGGTCGGCGTGACCTTGGCCGACCTGCTGGCGGACGAACCACCCGAGCCCGCCGCGTCGTTGTTGCGCGACGCGGCCCTCAGCACCTGAGATCCGGCGGGAGCCCTCATGACAGACCACTGGCACGGCGAGCTACGGCACATTCGCGGCGCGGACCTGAGCGGAGAGACGAGCCAGACCCTCGGCATGACCCGACTGGAGGCCGTCTCCGGCAAGACGGTCGGCTCGTCGAAGCTCTGGATGGGCAAGACTCTGGTGGCACCGGCCACCAACTCCGGCGACCACCATCACGGCGAGACGGAGACCTCGATCTACGTGGTGTCCGGCAATCCGGTGTTCGTCTTCGCCGACGGTGACGCCGAGGTGCGGATGGAGACCGAGCCCGGCGACTTCATCTTCGTCCCGCCGTACGCTCCGCATCGTGAGGAGAACCCCGGCGAGACCGAGGCGGTCGTGGTGATCTCGCGCAGCAGCCAGGAGGGCGTCGTGGTGAACCTGCCCAGCCTGTGGGCGCCCGTCGACCGGCCATGACCACCGGCGGCTCCTTGACCGTGGTGGAGTTCACCGACCCGGCCTGCCCGTGGGCCTGGGGTTCGGAACCGAAGTTCCGCTGGCTTCGCACCGCGCTGGACGGCCGTGCCGTATGGCGCCGGGTCTACGGGATCCTCTTCGACGAGGACGACGATCCGGCGCCGGATCCCGGCGCGGAGGCCGCCTGGTATCACCGCTACATCGCCGGGATCGCCGCGCACACCGGGGCGCCGTACGCGGAACGGCTGCGGTGGGTGGCGAAGAGCAGCTGGCCGTCCTCGTTCACGGCCAAGGCCGCGGAGGCGCAGGGCCCCGAGGTGGCCGAGCTCGTTCTGCGCCGGCTCCGGGAGACCACTTTCATCCTGGGCACACCCGCCGACGGCGTCGAGGCCGCACTGGAGGCGGTCACCGGCGTTCCGGGCCTGGACCACGCCCGGCTGAGCCGGGATCTGGCCTCGGCCGAAGTGCGCTCCGCGGTCCGCCGCGACCGGGCGGAGACACGTGCGCCTCTCCCCCAGGCCCTCACCGCCGAGGGACCGGGACCACATCCGGGCCGGGCGAAGCAGGTCGGCGAGCGGTACCGGTACGCCCTGCCCACCCTGGTGTTCGAAGGTCCCGGCGGGCAGGCGGTGGTGCCCGGCCGGCGAGAGCTCGGCGAGTACGCCGACGCCGCCACGCGCGTGGCTCCCGGCCTGCACCTCGGCGTCCCGCGCCGTACGGCCGCGGAACTCCTGGAACGCCACCGCAGCGTCACCGGACCGGACCTCGCCCTGCTCACCGGATCGGCCGATCCTCCGCCCGGCGCCGTCCGGGTCGAAGGCGCCGGCGGGCCGGTCTGGCTCCATCCGGCCGAGGCCGCGACTCACCCCGTGTCCCGCCTCTGAGCGGCGTGTTCTAAAAGACATATTTAGATGGCTATTGACAGGATTTGCTGTTCAAGGCGACGATGGAGCCATGACTTCGACGCATCCGAGCGTGGTCTGCCGCTTCGTCGACTACCGACGTACGGCCAGCGGCCTGTGTTGCTAGGCACCCGCATCAGGGCCGCCGTCATCGGCTGAGCCCTCCCCGCGCCGCGTCATTCGCCCTCTCCCGGTAACGAGCCATGAGCCGTTCCCGAGGATCGCCCGGATCTTCTCGAGCCTGCCGCCCCTCCGGTGACCACGACCGTTCACGAAAGGTGGACTCGCCCCCACATGAACACAGACCCCAGCAGACGTTCCTTCCTAGGGCTCGGCCTCGCCACCGGCTCGTCACTGCTCCTCGCCGCCTGCGGCGCCGATGGCCCGGCCGCCCCGGGCACGGCCGACACGCTCAAATGGGGCACCTCGTCGGATCCCGGCACGCTCTCGCAGCAGCTTCAGGCCCAGCTCCAGGCGGTCGGGTTCAAGCCGACCATCGAGACCATCCCGGCGGCCCAGGCGACCCAGATCATCTACGTCCAGCACTCCAAGGCGCTGGCGGTGGACGGGTTCGCCGGCCGCGACTCGACCGCCCAGGCGTTCCAGGTCCTGTTCGGCGACGCGGGCCTGATGAACCCGGGCCGCACGACGCCCGCGGAGCTGGACGCGGCGGTACGGAAGATCGTCCAGACCCCGCTGGACGATCCGGAGTACCCCAAGGTGGTGCGGGCCGCGACCGGCGTCGCCGATCGCCGGCCTCGCCGACGCGACGCCCGGGCGGCCGTGGGAGGACGAGCTCGAAGCGCGAACCGCGCGTCCCGCGCACCGGCGGCGGCTCACCGAGGACTCCCGGTTCACCCGCAGCGCGCTGTCCGGACCGCTCCCGGCCGCGCTGCTGTCCGCGGAACTCCCCCTCGACCGGATCGGCCTGCCGGTGCTCCTCCTGCACGGCGACGCCGACCCGCTGACCGCACCGGCGACCGCGCGCTCGATCGCCGCGCGGCTGCCGGGAGCCGAACTGGTGACCATCCGCGGAGGCCGTCACGACGTCCTCAACGACATCGACCACCGCAGTGTCGCCGCCCACATCGTGCAGTGGTTGGAACGCCTGCGCTCCGGACGGGTCCGCGCTCCCGTCGTGGTCGTCGAGAGCCTCGGCTGAGCACGAGTCCTGTTTCGACCTCTCCACCACGAGGTGACATCACATGGCCAGCATCCTGTCCGTTTCCGGAAGCCCGTCCGCTACCTCCCGTACCGCCCGGCTGCTCGACCACGTCGGGGTACGGCTCGCCGCCCAGGGCCACCAGGTCACCTCGCTGGCGGTGCGCACGCTCCCGAGCGAAGCCCTGCTCGGAGCCGACTTCGGGCATCCCGCCATCGTCGCCGCCACCGAACTGTTCGAACGCGCCGACGGCGTGGTCATCGGCACACCCGTCTACAAGGCGGCCTACTCCGGCCTGCTCAAGTCCCTGCTCGACCTGCTCCCGCAGTACGCGCTGGCGGGCAAGACGATCCTGCCGCTGGCCACGGGCGGGACCACCGCGCACGTACTGGCCATCGACTACGCCCTGCGCCCGGTGCTGTCCTCGATGGGCGCCGGCCACATCCTGCAGGGCTGGTTCGTGCTCGACCGCCACATCACCGTGGACGAGAACGGAACGACGACCGTCGAGGCCGCCGCCGACGAGATGCTCGGCACGCTGTCCGACCAGTTCTCGGCGACCCTACGGGCCGGGCGGCTCGCGCCCACCGGCTGAACGCGTACCGGTCCTGCCGGGCACGGATGTCGCCGTGCCCGGCAGGCTACGGCGTCACAGGCAGATGCTGCCCTTGCTGCTCATGGTGAGCACGTTGCAGGCGAGCTCTTCCTGGATCGCCACCTCACCCTGCAAACGCAGAACCTCCTCCATGCTGACCACTCCTTTCCTCTGGCGCTGGAGCAACGGCTTCCCTCGGCGCGGCCAGGTGTTCACCGAGGGTGTCAAGGGGGGCGGAATCCGTCAGATGCCTCAGGGCGAGGAGGATTCCGGCCGAGCCGGACCACAGGTCGGCGGACAGCCGCTGGCCCGGCTCACCGAGCCAGCCCACCCCGTCCTCGCGCGGGATCGCGTACCGGAACAGGCCGCGGGCGCTGGTGAGGGCGGAATCGACGAGTTCGGGCCGGCCCAGCCGCTTTCCGGCGTCGGCGAGTGTCACGGCGAGCCCCGCCACGCCCGGGAACAGTCCCGGGAACACGGCGAAACGGGCCGAGCAGGCGCGCAGGCAGCGTTCCAGCACATCGGCCGCGCCGTAGTCGGTGTCGGCCGCGTCGAACTCCGCGTCCGGGCGGTGCGCGAGGTAGCGGGAGAGCACGGCGGCGTATCCCGCGCTGCCGGCGAACAGGTAGGGGTACACGCGGCGGTCGGCGTGCGTGGTCTTAAAGCCCAGGGCGTCCACCGGAATGGGCTCGGCGTAGGCGAGTTCTTCCCCCAGCAGCCGCATTCCCTGGGCGAACAGGCGGGAATCCCCGGTGCGGCCATACAGGCCGTACAGCGCCAGTGCCACACCGGCCCGCCCTCCGACCAGCCCGGACCGGTTGGCCGGGCTGAGCCGGGCGCTGAGCTCGTCACCGCACGGAAGGCGTTCGAGCAGCCGCCCGGCCAGGTCCAGCCAACGCTGCTCGCCGGTGCGCCGGTGGTGGACCAGCAGGCCGAGCGCCGTACCGGCCGCGCCGCCGCCGAGCGTGGCGGACGTGGCGTTCAGCGGATGAGCCGCCGCCTCCGCGAGCAGCTTCCCGGCGGCGTCGTCCTGGCCGAGCTCCGCCAGTACGCAGGCGATGCCGGCGCTGCCGTAGAGCAGACCGGGAGCGGCAGTGTCGGCCGCGGCCAGCGCGTCGTCCCTCAACCGCCGGACCACGACCGGGTCGCAGGCGCGGCCGGCCTTGTGCAGCGCGTGGAGCACACCGGCGGTTCCGGCGGCGACGGCGCGGGTGTCGGTCTCATGCCCCAGCGGATTGGTCGGGTAGACCCGTACCGGGTGGTCGGGCCGGGCCATCGCCTCCAGCGTGTCCGCGGTCCGGTCGGCCAGCCGGCGCAGCTCGGCGACGACGTCCTCGCGTACGGCCTGCGGCGTGGGCAGGCCGGAGTCTCCGGTTCGGTCGTGGCAGCTCGCGGCCCGCTGCCACAGCCGCGGGGCGATTGGTGCGAACTCGGTCAGATCGGCGTGCAGGTGGTCGAGGACCCGCGGATGCCGTTCGGCCACCTCATGCAGAGGGAACACGAGCAGCAGCGCCAGGGCGGCCAGCCCGAACCGGTCGACCTCAAGAGGGTCGTGCCTGGCCACGGACTGCGCGTCCGGGTGCAGGTAGCCGGGAGTGCCCATGATCCGCCGTACGTCCTCGACGGGCTGCACCGCCTCGAAGTCGACCAGCCGTACCCGGTCGTCGTCGTCGACGAGCACGTTGGTCGGGCTGAGGTCGATGAAGACGTAGCCCATCTCGTGCAGGCGGTTCAGCTGCTCGTCGAGCTGGTCGAGCAGGGCGAGGCTGCGGCGGTGGTACTCGTCGAACGCCGCGGGGTCCCGCCCGATGCTCAGCGCGGGATTGTTCATCACCATCCACCGGTACAGCGGCATACCGGGCATCCACTCGGTGACGAGATAGCTGTGCTCCCAGTGGTGGAAGAGTTCCACCGGCCGCGGGCACAGGCCGGGTTCGCGGCCATGTATCACCCGCAGGGCCATGTACTCGGCGTTCAGCCGCGTCTTGGCGTCGGCACCGTCGACGGTGTAACCGTTGTGCGCCTTCGCCTCCTTGACGAACACCGGGCCGCCGTCCGCGGAACGGAACCGGTAGGCGCCACCGGCATTGCTGTGCCGCAGCACGGTCTCGAAGGTGTAGCCGTTCAGCGTGACCGGGCCCGAAGCGGCATCCGGAACGATCTCCCGGAACGGGTCGGAGAGACCGGGAGGCAGGTGGAACACCGGCCGGCGCTCGTCATCGATCTCCGAACCGTCCGGACCGATCATGGTGGGCACGTGGTTGCCCTCCGCGTCGACCCGCGTACTTCCGCGGAACGCTCCGTAACGGTAGGAGACACACTCGCTCGCGCCGAAACGCCGGTCGGAGAGCACGAAAGGCCCACTGATCCCGGAAAGATCCTCCTCCAGCCGCCTCAGCATCCGCGACGCGCACTTCTCGGTGGGTGGATAAAGGGTGCAGAACTTTCCGCTCTGCACCCTGTTCGCGTGCTTGTCGTGCGCCAGCAGGAACGTACGGTGGCCGGCCAGGTGTTTGAATGGGACGCCTAATTCGGCGCACGCCGTCGCCACGACCGCCAGCACGGACTGCGCGTCGGGCAAGGAGCTGGACACATGCACTTTCCAGCCCTGATCGGGAAGGACCAGGCCGGCCGGACCCCAGTGAGTCCACACGCCGGAGTCGCGCCGCGTCCAGCCGGCCGGCATTCGCCCCGCGCCGAAACGTGGACCTTGATCGATGGTGTCCCATGGCTCGTAATAATCCTGATCGGCGATCAGGTACGACATGTCAACTGGCACGGGCACCGGTTCCCTTCGAGACGATCAAGTCAACGAAGAAAAGATCCACGCTTTGTCCGTTTGAGTATCACCTACCGTCCGGAATCACTACCAGTGCCACAGATGGCCGATGCCGGTCCCACTCTCCGCACATATCCCCGCGAAACGGACAGTATCGATTGATGGTCGATAGGTCACGATCGATACTCGATATATCATCGCAGGGCCTAGGGCGGGCTCTCACCCCGGTCGAGAAAGACCGCATCTCCACCGACGCCTCCTTGGCGTGGGGGGACGCGATCATGTGGGCTATCGTCGCCGTGGTCGGCCTCTTGATAGTGGTGATGCGTGCACTGCTGCGGCAGGCCACCACGCTGCGGACCGACATGGGAGCGGTAATCTGATGCCGATCGTGGTACGGATCGATGTCGAGCTGGCCAAACACAAGATGAGCGTCGGCGAATTCGCCGAACGGGTCGGCCTCACACCGGCGAACGTGGCCGTACTGAAAAACGGCCGCGCCAAGGCCGTACGCTTCAGCACCCTGGAAGCCATCTGCCGCGTACTCGACTGCCAGCCCGGCGACCTGCTCGAATGGGTCGATGCATGAAGAACCACCCGGCAAGCCCGGCGAACCTGCCGCTGACTCGGCCATTGCGGTCACGAGCCGCCGGTCGGCACCGCGGTCAAGGCGGCCATGTCGAGGGCGAGTGGGCGGACGTCGGCCAGTTGCAAACCGGCTAGGCGTAGCAGCCGGCGGTACTCCTCGTAGGTTCGTTCTCGCCCGCCGATGTTGTTGACGGCCATGTGCACGTCCCAGGCGATGGCGAGGGACGGTGTGCCGTCCGTGGGGATGGGGCGTTCGATGATGACCAGCCGGGCGGTGTCCGGCATGGCCTGACGGCAGTTCGTCAGGATCTTCAGACACTGCTCGTCGCCCCAGTCGTGGAGGATGCGGGAGAGCAGATAGACGTCGCCGCCCTCCGGTACCCGCTCGGTGAAGTCGCCGCTGACGACCTCGCAGCGGTCGAGCAGGCCGTCCTTCTCGAGTTCCTCTCGGGCCGCGTCGGCCACCGCAGGCTGGTCGAACAACACTCCGCGGGCGGTTGGGGCCGCCGTCAGGATGTGGCGGAGCAGGTCACCGCGGCCGCCCGCGATGTCGATGACGGTGCCCGCGTCGGTGAAGTCGATCACCTGGGGGACGCCTCTGAACCACGACGACCCGGCCGCCATGGCGCCGTGGAAGACGCCGGCCTGGTCGGGATGCTCGTTGAGGTAGTCGAACGGCGGCAGGCCCAGGGCGTGCTCGAAGGCGTTCTCGCCCGTCCTGACGGAATGTGCGAGGGAGCCGAAGCTACGGTAGAAGATCCCGCCGTACAGCCGGGCCACGTCGCGGAACGCTCCGGTTCGGAGCGTCATGCCGAGCCTGGTCAGGCTCCACCGCTGATCTTCTCGGCGTACGACCCCGAGCGAGGCCAGGTACCGCAGCACCCGGTGCAGCAGGTCAGGGTCGGCGTCCGTCAGCGCGGCGAGTTCGGCGCTGGTCGCGGGCTGCGACTTCAGATGGTCGGCGATGCCGAGCTCGGCGGCCGCACACAGAACCTGGGTGGTCCACGCACCGGTCAGCAGTTCCAGCATCCGCCGCGACGCTTCCTCGTCGGTGGGCGGCTCCGGCTCGGTGCGGGCCGAACGGGACGATCGCAGGTGGGTGGCCAGCAGCTCATGATGGCCGTCGACCAGCAGTTCCAGCCTGCGCGGCCACCCTTGGGAGGCGACCAGGCCCTCGGTGCGGAAGTACAGGACGGTACGGCCCTTCGGGCCTTCGTGGGGGTTGAATCCGCCACCGTCGGGCGCCATTCCCGCTGGGCCGGTGAGCAGCTCCCACAGCCGTTCCATCAGATGCGGCTCGGGCGCGAGAATATCGAGCGCGAAATGCGTTTCGTGGTTGGCCTCGCGCTCGTCGTCCAGTAGCCGTTTGAATCCTTCGCCGTCCCTCACCGAACAGAGGAAGATCTCGACTTCGGCGGAGGGATCGGGACCGTCACCGGAAATGGCCGCGTGCACGATCTGGACCTGCAGATCCGCTTCGGGAATGCCATATTCTCGTGCCAGTCTTTCGCGTACGACCGTGCTCGGCCGCGGCGACCCGGGGCTCAGCCCGATACCGGTCAGCCGGGCGGCGGAGGCCTCTGGCCGACCGGACGGAAAGACCATGACCGAGCCGTGCGCGAATCGGCAGTGCCGCGCGATCTCCGCGGCGACGTGCGCGGGTGTGCCACCGGGCAGGATCTCTGCGAGCAGTTGGCCGGTATTTAACGAGCGGGTGAATTCCATGACCCGTCGGATGCGCTCGACATCGACGTCGTCGAGCAGTATGTCGGCCCCGGGCCTTGTCAGCGGCATGCGCGCCTCCGAATATTCCATGGGATTCCCGAATGGCTGGTACTTACCTGATTTGGTCGAGTCGGCTCGAAGACTCCGTCAGCCCGATACGGAGAGTGCGTCACGCAAGGCGCAGTTCGCTGCTGCTTTGCGCCCATGTCCGATGGGTCTCGGCGGGGTCCGTGCCGGTGGCCGCGGCGACGTGGTTCCGTGAGACCTCCATGGTCGGGATCGTGAATGACGGTCATCGTTCCACACAGGCTCACGATCAGACGACCGACCGCCGCCGGACACGCGACCGCGACGTTCACGGCGGGGCCGACCGGCCTCACGTACGATCACTTCCACGCTTCTGGGAAGCCCCGACACCCTTCACACGGCGACTTCCTCGCCCTGGCCGACTCCTGAGAGACATCGCATGGAAATCTGGATCAACCCCGACTGTTCCAAGTGCCGGGCCGCGCTGTCGATCCTCGATGCCGAGAACGCGGGGTACACGGTGCGCCGCTATCTGGACGCCCCGCCGACCGCGTCCGAGATCCGCGATGTACTGGACCGGCTCGGCCTCGACCCCTGGGACATCACACGGACCGGCGAGAGCGCCGCCGCCCGGCTCGAACTCGACGCCTGGCCACGCACCCCCGAAAACCGCGACCGCTGGATCCAGGCACTCGCCGACAATCCAATCCTCATCCAGCGCCCGATCATCACCACCGACGACGGGCATGCCGTCGTCGCGCGAACCGAAGAAGCCGTACGGTCCACCCTCACCTGACATCAGTGCCGGCAACGTCATCGGACTGGCTTCGCCTGACCCGCCAACGGCAGGACGACCACACCGCTTTCCAGCAGCGCGACCTCGCCGATTTCGAGAACGGCCACCTCGTCGAACGAGCCTCGGCGGTGGCCACGTGAGCCGGCCAGGGCTGAACCATCTGGCCTTCCATGTGGAAGACGCCATCCTCGTCGAGGATCTGGCTGCCGAATCGACACCGCACGGCTGGCACCTGATGTTCCCCGACCGGCATCCACACGCTGGTGGCGATGAGCACTACGCCGCCTACCTGGAAAACGACGACGGCTTCGAGATCGAGCTTGTCGCGATCAACACCACCGAACGAAAGTGAGCCGGTGGAGAACCAAGGTCATTTTGCTAGGGGTTCTTCGCGGGCACTTTCGATCAGCGCCGCCAGAGTGACCCTGTACTGCTCGAATAGCGGCCATCACGGTCAGCGCGTATGCCTCCGATTGCGGTGAGTGCGTCCAGGAGGAGCATGGCACCGCGGGTGGTCGGCTCGCAGTCGGCCGCGAGCGTGGCGACGCCGCGCTCCGGCCGTTCCGGAACCCCCAGACGCCTGCCGGCTTCCAGCGCGCCGGCGGCGGTCACCACGTCGGTGAGGTAGGCAAACGGGTCTACCTCTCAGGGTGTCTGGGGTTAGGTGTCGGGGATCATCGGTGGCGTTCCACGGTCCCGGCGTTCCCGTCCACGGTGACCGTCTCGCCGTCGCGCAGCAGGGCGGTCGCCCGTCCGGTCGCGACCACCGCGGGGACCTGGTACTCCCGGGCGATGATCGCGGGGTGGGAGAGAATGCCGCCGGTGTCGGTGACCAGCGCGCCGATGCTGGGAAACAGCATCGACCAGACCGGCGAGGTGGTCGGGCACACCAGCACGTCGCCTGCCCGGATCCTGCCGAACTCGTCTTCGCCGCGGATGATCCGTGCGGGTCCGGTGTAGCGACCGGACGAGGCGGCCAGACCGCGCAGCCGCTCCCCCTCGCCGCCGTCGGCCCGGGGTGTGGCGACGATGCTCTCCACCCCCCACAGCAGCGCCTTCATCGCCTGCCGTGCCGGGGCCGGCAGCGCCTCCATCGACGGCGGCGGCCCGGGGTCGGTGCCGTAGGACGCCGGCCCCGGATGGGCCAGCGCCCAGGCCCGCTCGCCCTTGCGCCTCGTGATCAGAGCGTCCTGCGCAGCGCCGGATCGCAGCGCCGATCGCACCTCCTGTGGTTCCAGGTAGAACACGTCGTCGCGGCGAGCGATCTGGCCGCGGTCGGCGAGCCGCCGCCCGGTCTCCAAGGCGGCCAGGCGGATCAGCGCGGTCGGTGCGCTGGTGGTGAAGAAGGCGTTGTCCTCCCGCACGGGATAGGCGAGCTCCGCGCGGGCGAGCGCATGCTCGAAGCGTTCCCGGTCGGCGGCCGGGTCGGTGGCCAGCAGGCGCCGCGCCTCTTGGGCCGTCTCCGCCCGCCGTTCGGCGAGCGCCGCCGCCGCGTTCAGCGGGTCGTAGCCGCCGGCGAGCTGGTCGCGGATGAGTCCGAGCGTCACGTCCGGAACCTCGGCGAGGGTCGGCTCGGCCACCTCGTAACGCAATCCACGGCAGCCGAAGTGGCGCTGGTAGGCGGCGAACGCGCGGGCGAACTCCGGATCGGCGCCCGGCAGGATCGCGCCGGACGCCGCGCCGGTGTCGTCGAGGAGGCGCCGCACGCCCGGGCGGGTGCGCGCGAGCGCGGCGAGTTCGGCGAGCCGGCGGGCCGGCTCGGTCGACATACCCGACAGGCCGGAGAGCAGGGCCATGACCTTGGTATCGTCCCAGCCGAGCAACTCCTGACAGGCGAACATCAGTTCGCTCAGGACGATGACGATCGCGCCGTGCAGGCGCATGTGGATCACGTCACCCTCGTCGTAGAGGGCGAGCGCCTCGCCGAGGTGCCGGTCGAGCACGTCGTCCGGGCAGCCGTCCAGGTCGGTGTCCCGCAGCCGGGCGATGCTTCCGGTGAGCTCCTCCAGCCAGGTGTCGTACCAGCGCCGGATGAGCCGCCCGGCCGTGTCGGAGCGCATGGCCGCCACGCAGTCGCGGATCCGGGCCCGCATCGATGGCACCGCCCGAACCAGCAGCGGCATGAGCCGGTCCGGCGGTCTGCGCCGGTCCTTGCCGCCGAGCGGGACCAGCCGCATGTACTCCCAACCGCCGATGTCACGCACGGCGATGCCGTCGAGCAGGAACCCGAACTCGGCCATCATCTGCCGGAAGGCAGGGTTCCGTACGGTCATCAGCTTCCGGGTGAACGGCGTCCAGGGTCGCGGTGCATGGCTGGCCTCCCGGATCCAGTATCCGGGCGGCGGGTCGCTGTCGACCGGCACCGGCACGGAGTCCGCTTCGGGGAGGACGGTGATCGGCCGGGCCTGGAGCAGGAATAATTCACCATCGCTGAGTGCCCACTCGATGTCCTGCGGGACCCCCTCATGGGCTTCGACCCTCCTGGCCAGTTCGGCCACGGCGCACGCCTGCCCGGCGTCGATCGCTTCCTCGCCAGAATCGCGGCGCACCGCCGCGCCGTCGTGCACCACCCACTCGTCCGGGGTGGCGGCGCCGCTGACGAGACGATCGCCGAGGCCACGCACGGCGCTGACCACCGTCCGGGTACGGTCGCCGGTGACCGGGTCGGCGGTGAACGCGACGCCGGCCACCTCAGCCGGAACCAGCCGCTGGACCAGTACGGCAAGGCTCGCCGTCGGCGGCAGGCCGCGGGCGGTACGGTACGCGCGCACCTGACCGGAGCGGCCGGACGACCAGCATTCCTCGATCGCGTTCAGCAGCGACGTGTCGCACCCGACCCCGAGGACGGTGGTGTACTGGCCGGCATGGGAGGCGTGCTCGCCATCCTCGTCCACCCCTGAGGACCGGACCGCGAACGGTCCCCCGCCCAACCGGGAAGCCGCCTTCAGAACGGCCTCCCTCAGGCCGTTGTCGAGGACGGTCACCGACGCCGGGATCACGAACCCGTCAGGGACCCGCAAGCCGGCCGCACGCAGACGCGCGAGCGTCCCGGCCTTACGGCCGACCACCTCCTGCACCTGACCCGCCCGGTCCAGCGGCAGGAGATCGTGGCGGTTGTGACCGGACATTCATCGCTCCTTCGCCGATGCCTGTCTACAGGATCCGCCACGACGAGGGCCCGGCCAATCCGTCGAGTTACTTACTCACCGAACAGCCTCCTACGTATGGCCGGTGCCACCACCCGGCTCCTCTTCCTCACCGGCCTGCCGCTGTACGGCGAGGCCCGCGATCTCGTCGTCCTCGCGCTGTACCGGCATCGTCTCGGAGTGACCCTGCGACATGACACGGTCGGCGTTACGCACGGCCGCCTGCTCGAACGAGTCGTCCGGACTGCTCACCGAGATCCCGTCGCCTGTCGGCGTACCCGCCACAGGGCCCGAGCGCTGCTGCACCACGTGGGTCAGCTCATGGGCAAGGGTGCGCCGCCCCGCATCACTGTCCAACGACGGAGCGGTCGCCCCCAGCACCACGTCATTACCGACCGTGTACGCATTCGCCTGCACACTCGCCGCCGACTCCTGCGCCGCAGCTCCGGTGTGGAGCCGCACGTCCCCGAAGTCCTCACCGAACCGCTGCTCCATGTCCGTACGCAGGCCTTCCGACAACGGGGAACCCCCGGAGCCGACGACGTCGAGGACCGGCGACTGTTCGAGCATCGCACCGGCCGCGGCATTGCCGGCCGTACGCTGCAGGTGCAGCACCGCGGCGGGATTGAGCGCGCTCGCGTCCTGCATCGCAACGCTGCGCTGCGCCAACAAAGACTCGGCCCCGTGCGCGACCGGCTTCGCTGACCGGGCATCCGCGTCGACGTTCAGATCGTGCTCATGTCCGCGCATGTCCGGACCTCCAGGCTCAGTGTCGTACCCCCGAGCCTGGCAAGTCGGACCACACGGCCGGGAGGGCGGCGCGGGCCGCGAGGGGTGCAGACGACATGCCCGAACGGGCACCAGACGGTGTCCCGCAGCCGACCTGTACGACCGGAGATTCGGCGCGGGAGTCGTCATAGCCTCCGGTGATGAATCACGGGAGAGAGCAGACCGATCTCGAGCGGACGGTGTCAACCGACACACTCCGCGCCCAGCCGGCCGACCAGACCCGGCTGACGGGAGCGCCACGGATTCCGGCTCACGGCGACACCGGCGCCCGGCGGCGGCATATCGGCGCACTCCAAAGGGAAGCGGGCAATGCGGCCGCCCAGCAGGCAACAGCCGCCCCCGACCTGCCCAAGGTGTCGAGTGACGGCAAGATCTCCGGCGAAGCGTTCAAGATCGAGGTTCCCAAGCCGCACGTGCCGACTCCACTCGCGCCGACCGCACCGAATCCGTTCGAGAAGAGCCTCGGCGGTTACGCCACCGTCGGAGTCTCGTTCGAGGCCACGCTCTCGTGGGAGGTCGCGCTCGCCGACCCCACGAAGCCCCGCCCCGCTTCCGGCGTCGACATCCGTACCCCTGCCACCGCCGCCCCGGCCGCCGGCGGGGGCGGCACCAAAGCCACGGGTTCCGCCACCAATGGTGCGTACGAGGCCGAGGTGAGCCGCGAGTTCGGGAAGGTATGCAGTGAGTGGGCCGGGAACTGGGTTCCGTCCGCGAAAATCAACCGCAAAGTCGGCAGCAACGAGAGTTCGCTCGGCCTGGAAGGGTCGCTCTCGGGAGAGCAGTTCGACCCGAAGTTCGCCATCAAACTGTTCGACGCGAAGAACGGCCAGATCGAATTCGTCCAGCCTCAGATCAGCGTTTCTCTCAAACCGCTGTCGTTCGCGTTCACCGACGAGCCTGGCAACACGTACAAGGTGTCCTGTACGCCGACCGCGAAGGCCTACCTGAAACCCGACTACACGAAGCTGTTCAAGTGGTTCATGGAGGAAGCCGCCAAGCGGGTCGCCACCGAACTCTCGGCCGGCACCCTCGACCTGGCGCTGCCGGCGGTCGTGGCGGTCGGCGGCGCGGCGCTGATCGGCCTCGACGTTATCGACATTGACCGGCGGGTACGGCTGACGGACATACTCCGGGCGCGGGCCATTCAGATCATCGACGCCCAGGGCGTGTATGAGAGGGCGCTGATGACAGGCGAGCCAGGGACGCTTCACCCTCGTGCCGCGGAGGAGGGGCTGAGGGCACGCCAGAGACTCGCCGAGAAAGCGTGGGTCGACCCGTCGTTGTTCAGCCAGTTGGGTCAGCTTCCGGAATTCGCAGAGTTCGGCTTCATGGTTCCGGTCATGCTCCAGTTGGAGAAGAAGATGCACGAGGGTCTGGACGCCTGGGCCGAGGCGCACCCGTACCGGTCGCTGTGGGGTCTTCGAGTGAACGACGACAAACAGCGGGTGACCCAGGCGATCAACGCGATCCTTGATGACCCGATCGGCTTCCGCAGCAAGCGGCTTGGCGCTGTGTGACCCTCATCAGTTGTCGGTCGCGAGCAGGTCGTAGTACGGGCCGAACTCCTGTGGCACCACCATGTGGCCGAGCTTGCGGTATTCGCGTTCGGTGGCGCGGATCAGTTCCGCCATCGACACCGGCCGGTCGGCGTCGGCGGCGAGGAAGGCCGCGCCCACGGCGATGTTGCGGATGTTGCCGCCGGACAGTTTGAACGAGGCGGCCAGAAAGTCCAGATCCAGTCTGCCGGTGCGGGGCATGGTGGGCGGTAGGTTCAGCTCCCAGAGTCGCCGCCGGTCGGGCTCGTCCGGCATCGGGAACTCGATGATCGCGTCGATTCGGCGCAGGAACGCGTCGTCGATGTTGGAGCGCAGGTTCGTGGTGAGGATGGCGAGCCCGTCGAAAGACTCCATCCGCTGAAGCAGGTACGCCACCTCCACGTTCGCGAACCGGTCGTGTGAGTCCTTTACCTCCGTACGCTTCCCGAACAGCGCGTCCGCCTCGTCGAAGAGCAGCACTCCGTTGACACGGTCCGCCTCGTCGAAGATCCGGTCGAGGTTCTTCTCGGTTTCGCCGACGTACTTGTCGACCACGGTGGACAGGTCGATGACGTACAGGTCGAGGCCTAGCCGGCCGGCGATGCCTTCGGCGGAGATGGTCTTGCCGGTGCCGGACTCGCCCGCGAACAGGGCCTTCACGCCGTGCCCCTTGGACGAGGACGCGCCGAGCCGCCACTTTCCGTACACCTGGTCGCGGCGGCGTATCCGGCTGACGAGTTCGTGCAGCTGTGCCACCACGGGCGGGGTGAGCACCAGGTCCGTCCAGCTCACCTTCGGCTCGATGCGGCGGGCGAGCCGTTCCAGGCCCGCGGCGTTCTGGGCGCGGGCGCCGTGGCGCAGGTCGTCGGCGGTGACGGCCCGGCTGTGGGACGCCGCGCGCAGCGTCGCGGCTGTCGCGGCCCGCACCACCTGTTCCGGGGTCAGCCGGAACTGGACGGTCGCCTGCTCGCCGTCGGCGGCCGGCAGGTTGGCCCGCCAGATCGCTTCGCGTTCGTACGGTGTCGGCGCCGGGGCCGGCAACACCAGCGGTACCCGGTCCGACCAGCGCGGATCCCAGGTACGTCCGCCGAGCAGCACCAGCGGCGCCGGGAGGTGGGCGAAGCCGCGCACCGCCGCCGCACCGCGGTCGGCGAGCACCTCGACGGGGCCGACGACCAGCACCGCCCCGGACAGCCGCGCCTCCAGGCCGCACGGTGCGGCCACCGCGGACTCGGTGCCGGGCGGGCCGAGCCGGGTCAGGTCGATCGCCAGGCAGTGCGACCCGGCCCGCGCGACCGCCGCCGCGGCCAGCGACAGCCCTGCCCCGCCCACCGGCTCCTGCAGGTACGCCAGCCGCACGCCGTCGCGCAGCGCCCGTGCCAGCATGTCGGGATCGCCGACGGCCATCCCACTCGGCACCGTCAGCAACTCGGCCACCTCGGGGGTCGGCTCGTCATGTCCGAGTAGCCAGGCGAGCACGCGGTCCGGCACCCGTAGCCCTCGGGTGAGGAACGGCCGCTCCGGCTCCTCGACGGCGAGTAGTCCGCTGTCGACCAGCGCCGACGGGTGCATCAGGCGCAGCCGGGAGGTGCCGAGCGCGGCCGGGCCGCCGCACAGCTCCAGGGCGAGGCCGGTCGACGCCCGGCGTCGCGACACATCGTCCTGGAGGTAGGCGTACAGCCGCTCGAAGCCGGGGTCCAGGTCGGGGGCGAGTGCCACCAGCAGCAGCTGTTCGTCGAAGGGCCTCAACCCGAACGCCCGTGCCAACCGGCTCAGCCGCGGTTCCGGTCCGCCGGCACGCTCCGCTTCGTCCCCGGTCCCGCCGTCGCGGGGGTACGGCGGCGGAGCGTCGTCCGGGCCGATTGGCGGGCGTACCCGATCGTCGTCGAGTAGGTCGTCGACCTCGGCGTCGGAGACGTACAGGCCCCGGAACGGGTCGTCGGCGCCGGGGTCGGCGGCACGGCGGCGGGCCACGGCGGCTCGTACCCGGACGCGCAGCCGGCCTACCCGTTCCTGTAGGTAGGTCACGCTTGCGTCGGCGTACATCACTGCCCGCCAGGCGGCGGTTGTCGGGGCGGTTCAGGCGGCCAGGCCTGAACCTGCGTCGGAGGCCGGCGCGGTGCCTCGGCGGCGCCCCGGATCGGAGGCGTGCGCTCCTCCGGCTCGGTGAACTCGATCCGCCACGTCAGGTGCGCCGGGATCCCGGCGGCGACCACGGCCCGCAGCCGCGCGAGATCCAGCCCGGGTGTGCGCGGCACCTTCAGCACGATGGCGTACGGCCCCGAAGACCCGGGCCGCCCCGGCTCGACGAGCTGCGGTTCCGCCCCGGTGAGCAGCCGTACGGTCTCCCGCACCCCCCGTACGGTGCCCCGCCACGGGTAGAGCCGCACCGCCGAGGCGACCAGCCGGCGACGGCGCCCGTCGTCGACGGGAAGCTGCTCGGCGACGCCGACCCAGTGCGCCAGCCACGACACGAAGTCATCCGGTGCCAGCGCCGGATCGAGATACGCCTCCAGACAGTCCAGAGTGGTGAACACCGGGGCGAGCGCCTCGTCGAACGCGACGGTGAATCGGCGCACGAAATCGTGCTCGTGGTAGATCGCCGGCAATCCCCGCAGCACCGGGTACGCCGATTCCAGCCCTGCCACGGCCCCTCGCCGGTTGACCACCGCGGTCATGACACAACCACCTTGACCTGGTGTTCGAAGGAGAAGATCAGCTCGTACGGCGCGAGGTCGATGCGCTTGACGGGGGCATCCCGTTTGCCGGTGACCGGGTTCGCGGGGAAGAGCCGCACCTCCTCGACCAGCTCGATGCCGGTCATCTTGTGGAACACGGCGTAGATCTCGCCTGCGTGCAGCGACCGGCCGAACGGCCAGCCGTCCCCCTCGGGGCCGCCGCGCAGCGGGTGCAGGTAGTCGTACAGCGCCTGCAGTGCGTCGGCGTGCAGGGTGCGCTCGTCGCCGCCGGGGCGGGCCCGCAGTCGTGCCACCACGGTCGCGCCCCGGTAGCGCGGCGGGTCGACCCGCAGCCGGGTGCCGAGAACCCGCCGTTCGTCCAGGTACGCGGTGACCGCCGCCGTGAGCACGTCGGAGAGTTCCAGCTGCTCGAACGCGAGCTTGCCGGCCACGTCCGGCACGTCTGGGACGACGAGCAACTGCACCATTCCCGGTTCACCCGGGATGCAGCGGGCCCGCGCGACCTGGTGACTGGCCTGCAAGGCCAGGTGCTCGAAATCCTCCGCGGTGACGGCCCGGTCGCGGCTGCGCAGCGACAGCGGGCCGCGCAGCTTCGCGTTCTCGATGTCTTCGGCGTCGACCCCACCGGTGGCGCCGGCCCGGTTCTCCACGGACTTCACGTACGGCAGCGACCGCTTGACCACGTTGATCGCGCCGCGGGCCACGTTGCCGCGTTTGCCGCCGCCGGTGCGGTACTGCCGTACCACCAGGGTCTCGCCTTTCGGGGGTACGGCGCCGTAGTGGCGCAGTGATCCGTCGGCCGACCGCACGGCCGGCCCGAACCACAGCTCGCCGGTGGCCGCGTCGAGGCAGAAGTGCCGGTCCTCCGGCCCGCTGCCGGAGAAGTCCGGCACCGCCGTCCACGGCTCGCCGGCGACCTCGACCACCAACGGCTCGTCGTCGACCAGTACAGGCGCCCACTGCACCCGGAACCGCTGCCCCGGTACACCCTCGGAGACGCCCACCGACTCGGCGAGCACCACCTCGGCCTGGACCGCGGGGACCGTACCGCCGATGGTGAACCCGGCGACCCCGTCGATCGTGGGCGAGGAGACGAACGCCGGCTGCCCGGGTTCGTTCGGCACCACCAGGCAGCGCAGCCAGGCGGCGTGCTGCCGATCCACCACCGACTTCTCGTGCCCCGGCGGTACGTGCAACACGATCTCGCCGCTGCGGTTGAGCCCGCCGGTCTCGTCCCGGTCCACCGCGCAGGTACGCCACGCCGTGCCGTCCCACGCCTCCCAGCGCAGCGGCGGGTTGTTCGGGTCGATGCCGGCGCCGGCGGTCTTCGCGATCGCGAGCCGGAGCGCCACCGCACACGAGCCGGCCGCCTCGGACAGCCCGACCAGCAGCGCGTCGCCCGGGCGCGGCGTGGCGGAGAAGCAGGCGAACCCGGTGTTGCCGCCGAGCGTGTCGGAGTGGTGCCGTACCTCACCGCCGATGCTCGCCGCGAGCTTGAGCACCGCGCAGGGCACGATCTCCAGCGGCGCGGTGGTGGTGAACCCGATCGGCTCCGCGACGTCGGTACGCGAGGTCGCCAGCTCGGTGCGGGCGGGGATCATGATGGTGTTCTCCTGCGGCGCGGTGAGCCGGAACGTGACGTCGGCCCGTGCCGCCACCGGCGGAAACAACGTCACCCCGATCAGCTCGAGGAACTTCACGTACAGCCGATCCGGCACCCGGTTGAGCCGGTACGCGAGCTGGTCGACCATCCAGGCGAACGTCTCGATCAGCGTGACGCCAGGGTCGGAGACGTTGTGGTCGGTCCACTCCGGACACAGCGTGGCGATGCGCCGCTTGGCGTCGTCGACCAGGTCCTGGAACCGGCGGTCGTCGAGATTCGGCGTCGTCAGGGACATGTCAGCGCTCGCTTCAGTCGTGGCTCGGAATGATGTAGAACGGGAAGACGAGGTTGCGTGGGTCGTTGTCGCCGCGAATCGTGTACCGGATGTCGATGTAGAGGGTTGCGGTGTCGACGTCGTCCACGCTCACCCGCACCTCGTGTACGTCGATCCGGGGTTCCCAGCGGTGCAGCGAGGCGCGTACCTCGACACCGATCCGGCCCATCGTGGTGGGGCCGGCCGGGGCGAACACGAAGTCGTGGATCCCGCAGCCGAACTCGGGCCGCATCGGGCGTTCCCCGTACGCGGTGCCCAGGATCAGCCGGATGCTCTCCTCGACCTTGCGTTCCCGGCCGACCAACGCGAGATCGCCGGCCGCGTCGGTGTGCAGCGGGAACGCCAGCCCGGCGCCGATGAGCTCCTGCCCCATCGCTCAGCCTCCGATCAGGACTGTCGCGGCCGAGCCGCTGAGCGTGCCGGGCAGCCCGGCACAGATCGTGCAGGAAGCCCCGGTATACGCCGCCGGCCGGTTCTCGATCAGTACGGTGCCGCTGCCCGCCACGACGGTGCCCTGCTGCGTCGGCGGCGCCATGAACGGGTCGCTGACGTGCAGCCCGACGTGCGGCGGGGTGTTCAGCCCGGACGAGCCGACCACCGCCGCCGGCTTGCCGCCGATCAGCACGCTGCTCGCGAGGCTCTGTATCAGCGGCGCCGAGAACGGCAGCGGCGGCGCCGGTTGCGGCACCCCCGACGCCGGATTGGGAACCTGGTGCACGGCGCAGATCGCGGTGATCCGGTCACCGGCCACCACGGCGGGTGTTCCCATGAGGTGTCTCCTTCCAGGTCGGCCGCCGCGCGGCGGGGCCGGTGGCGGGTCCCGTGCCGCCGCGGCCGGAGCCGGGCGACGGGTCAGTTGAGCTTGATCGGGGCACCGGTGACCTCGACCGGGCCGTCGCCCTGGATCGATACCGTGCTGCCGTGCAGCGCGAGCCTGCCTGCCGCTTCGAGGGTGAGGTCGCCGTCGGTGCTGATCGTGATCGCCGTGCCGCCCTTGATCTCGATCTCGCCGGCTTCCGCGTGGATCGACACCTTGGAGTTGGTGTGGTCCAGAGTCAGAAACTCCGCGTGGCCGCCGCCGGTCGCCAGGGTGACCGTGGACTCGCCGGGTGCATCGCGGAACACCAGCCGGTGGTCATCCTTGGAGACGAAGCCGCGCTGCTTGACCGCGCCGCTCGTGGCGTCGATCAGGTCGTCGGTCAGGGGAGGCCTGTCCACACCGTTGTAGAGGCCGCCCACCACGTACGGCATGGACATGTCTCCGTGTTCGAAGGCGACCAGCACCTCGTCGTTGACCTCCGGCAGGACCATGCCGCCGCGCAGGTTCCCCGCGCCCGGCTGTACCACCCGGGCCCAGTCGGTGGTGTACGACTCCGACATCCAGGGGAAATGCAGCTTGACCCGGCCCAGCTTCTCCGGGTCGTCGGTGTCGCTGACCAGCGCGATCACCACCCCGGACACCTTGGAACGCCCGCCGGCCCCCGAGCCGCCGCCAGCCGCGGCCCCGTTGACCAGCCCGAACAGCGTTCGCTGCCGAGGACCCGAGACGGTGAACCCGGTGGTGTAGCCCTCGTCGGGGTCGTACCGGTGCCGGGTCCCGGACAGCGTGTACTTCCCGTCGAACGGTTCCCCCACCAGGCTCAGCCGTACGGCCGCCCCAGCCTTGAGCTTCGGGTTGCCGCGCGCCACTCCGTCGAGTTCGGCGAAGGAGGCGGCGTAGTTGTCGGCGAGCGCGAACGCCGCGGTGTCCACATCGGTCTGCCGCCCGTACGGGGCGTCGGCGAGCACGTGACTGCCGCCACCGAACAGCCCGGCCAACCGGTCCGGGGCGGTCCCGATGGTGGCGCTGGACGTCCGCGCGGGCGCGGTGGCGACCAGGGGGCGTTTCGCGGCGACGTCCCAGCCGCGTACCTCCACCTGGTCGACCTGATGGGCGGCCGTGACCACCGCATGCAGCCGGAGCACGTTGGAGCCGAGCACCAGGTTCAGCGGGTCGGTGGACTCCAGCGCACCGCTCTCGCCGGGGCCGGTCTCCGCGTCGGTGGGCGTGTGGAAGTCGAGCTTCCCGTCGACCACGGCGAGCACGTATCCGACCTCACGGGCGAGCCGCTGCAGGAACGCCCAGTCCGTGCTGTTGGCCTGTGCGACGTGCGGGTGGACCCCTTGGGTGCGGTCGATCCGGCCGGGCCGCAGACCGGCACGCTCGGCCACCTTGCGCACCACGTCGGCGTATGTGACCTGCACGTACGTCTCGGTACGCCGCCCACGGAAAAGCCGGTGCGAACGGTCGTACCCTCGGATGACCGTGAGTGCGCCGGAGCTGTCGAAGTCGGTCTCCAGCGCGGTGATCTCACCGGTGAGCAGCTCCGTCCCGGCGGCCGGGGTGCCCTCGGCGATCACCGAGATCTTCACGGTCGCACCGATCTTCGCCCGGGACTTGGCGATCACCTCGCGGTACTGGTCCCGGAACCCGAGCGTGAACAGGTCCGGCTCGACCCGGCTGTCGTCCACGGTGGCGTACGCCAGCAGTCCCGCGATCGTGTCCTCGAGCGGGTTGCCGTCGATCGCGACCTGCAACGTGCTGGTGTGGGTCTGCAGTTGCGGCACGTCAGCCTCCCGCCATCGGAACCTGGAGTGCGGTGCCGGGGCGTACCCGGAACGGGTCGTCGATGCCGTTCGCCTCGGCGAGCGCGCGCCAGGCGGTCGGGTCGTCGTACTCGCGGTACGCGACGGACTGGAGCGTGTCGCCGGCGACCATGATGTGGGTGCGCACCGCATGCAGCCCGCCGGAGGTCGGGTTCTGCTTCTGCTCGTCGGCGCCGTACTCCTCCAGCACGACGGTGCAGGCGGCGCGGATCGGGGTGCCGTCCGGCTTGAACATGGTGAACTTCGCGCTGACCTGCTTGACGATCGCGACGAACAGCACTCGCCCGCCCCAGCCGAACTGTACGAACGGCGGCGAGGGCTTCTTCTTGCCGATCGTCTTCTGCCCCGGGGTCATGCAGGCGAACAGCACGTCCACACTGTCGGCCACGCTGCCACTGCCGTCGGTGGCGTCGAGGAACACCTCCAGCGAGAGGGTACGCGGCCCGGACCCGGTGAACTGCGCGGGCGAGGTGCTCTTGGCCCCGGCGGTGGAGTTGCGCTTCCAGTCCGCCGACTTCGCGACGGTGTACTCCTTCGGGTTGAACTGGAACTCCAGCCTGCCCCGCCCGTTCACCGAGATCGCGCCATCCGGCTTCCCGCCCGACGAGGACGGCTCGATGAACGTCAGGTACGCCTTCTCCAGGCTCATCGCGCCCTCCTCAACTCGTCGGCAGGAAGCCGTGGTGCGCCAGTTCGAGGGTCTCGAGCGCCACCTTCGGCGACTCGGTCGAGAACGCCGGCCCCTGCCACTTCACCGGCACCACGCCGCGTAGCTTCCACTCCCACACCTCGGTGCCTTCTGCGGTCATCGCGACGATCTGCGCGGTGGTACGGGTGACCCCGTTGGCCAGCTCCGCGAACCACGCTGCCACCTTCTCGGTTTCCTTGGTCAGCGCCCGGATGAGCTTCACGTTGGGGTATTTGATCTGCCCGGGCAGCTGGTGGACGTACCCGTTGTTGCCGCCCTCCTGGCGCTGCTCGATCGTCACCTCACAGCCCAGCCCGTCACAGCCGGTGAACGACCCGAGGTCGCGGCCGTCGATGCGTACCTTGAACGCGACGGTTACAGCGGGGATGGGGAGTTCGTTCGCCACTGGTCCTCTTCCTATGTCAGGCCGGCCCGTTCCCGGTCCAGCCGGAGCTCGGCCTTCAACCGGGTGGTGATCCGCTCGTACAGTCGCCGCGCCAGGTCGTCCAGCTCCGCCGCGGACCGCCCCTCAGGGGCCGCTGCCGTCGCGCTACTCGCCGCCGCCCGCTGTACCCTCGCCTCCGCTCCCTCGGTGCCGGCGGGTACGCCGTCGGCCACCCGCCGCACCGCCGACCAGTCCGCGCCGACCTGCGGTGATTCGCTCATCACCGCCGGTGTCCCGATCGGGGTGGGCGCCGAGACGAGGGCCGGCGCGGCACTGATCGTCGACGTGACCGCCGGCGACCGCTGCACTGAGGCGGACCGTTGCACCAAGTCCGCGTGGGCGGGCCGGCCGGCTGGTGGCTTCGGGGCCGGGGAGCCGGTGTCGAAGCGGGGCGGGCCGGCCGGGGTAGCGAGAGCCGAGCGCTGAGCCGTGGCGCCCACCAACGGCCGGCTCGGCACCGGTGCCGCGGACGGCGCCGTGTTCAGCGGGACCTCGACCGTCGGCGCGACCGGCGTCGGGCCGATAGACGGTCCCTCGGGTGCGGGTTCCGTGGTCCCGCCATCGATCTGCGCGACCGGCGTCGGGCCGATGGGCAGTGCCTCGGGTGCGGGTTCGGTGGTGCCGCCATCAAGCAGCGGCGCAACCTCGACCGGCTCACAAGCCGGTTCCTGGTCAGGCTCCGGCTTCGGCAACCCGCTGCGTTGCACGGGCGCGCTGCTCTGCCGGGATCCGCGGCGTTGTCCGGACGCGTTTGGCCCGGGGGCGCCGGACGCGTTGCGCTGCACGGACGCGCCGCGGGGCCGCTCGGCCAGCGGAGCGCCGAGACCCAGCCGGCGCGGCGGCCACGGGCCGTTCGACGGCAGGGCCGGCTCGGAGGACGGCGAAACGACCAAGCCGGAGGTCGGCGCGGAGCCCGGCACGCGGTCCGGCGCTGGGTGCTGGTCGGCGGCCACGGGGGCACCGCCGGCCAGTGGCGCGGCGACATCCGGCGGGTCCGGGGCCGTCTCCGGTGACGGAGCTGGTGTGAGGCGAGCCGTCGTCGCAGTCTGCTCGTCGCCGGGCGTCGCCACCGCCTCGTCGGCCGGCTCGCCCCGGGCATGCCGAGGTGCCAGGGACGGCAACGTGTGAGCCGGTGGAAGCGGAGCCGCCGTCGTGAGCGACGCCGACCGTTGTACGGCCGGCCGCGCGGACCCCGTCAGCACGTCTGTCCCGGCCCCGGCGGGAGGAGTTCTCACCGTGATCTCAGGCGGCTTTGGCTGCTCCAGCGCCCAAGAGTGTCCGAGATCCAGGCCGTCACCGCTGGAGCGCAGCGCGGGGGTGTGCGGCTCAAGGGTCGTGGTGGCAGGGGCCCGCCGGGCGAGGCCGGAGACCTGGCCGGCGGGCGCGTCCGGGAGCACCGCGTGTCCCAGCCCGGCCAGCCGCGACGGGTTGTGCCATGAGACGAGCGAGTCCGAGAACGACGTGGTGCCGACGGTCAACGGGATCGGGGTGACCATCCGCTGGATCGCGGGCAGTCGCCGCCAGCCCGGCTGCCGTACGGAGGGCGGGGCGGGGGCGGCTTTCCGGCGGAACGGCCACATGGTGCTACTTCCGATCCACGAGGTGGGAGATCTCGGTGACGAACCGGCGCCTGTCGACGTGCTCGAGATCCAGCACCTCGTCCAGCGCCCAGTGCGCGTGGTGAGCCAGGTACGCGACCTCCCGGTACAGGTCCTCGGTCGCGTACGTCACGATTCCCCCAGGCGACCACCGGCCAGGTTGACCGTGAAGTCGTACGAGCAGCTCGGGCAGCGGACCTCGGCGCGGGTGTGGCCTTCGCTGTTGACCCGCTTGTACAGGTCCTGCAGGAAGGCCAGGTCCGATGCGAACAGGTCCTCGACGACGCCGACATGGATGTCGGTGATCGAGCCGAGTCGGGTGATCACTCGCGACAGCAGCACCACGGTGAGGTACGCCGGGTTCTCGCGTACCCGGTCGTCGCGCAGCGGCACGAGTTCGTCCCGTGCCGTGGCGAGCCGCATCGTGCCCGACTTGTGTGCGGTGCCCGCCTGGTCGACGTATCCCCGAGGCAGTTCGAAACGGAACTCGGTGTGCAACTCGTCCGGCGACGCGCCGCCGGACGGCGGCTTCGAGGTGACGGCCTGGCTGCGGCGCATCATTCGACCCCGATGTCCTCGAAGGCGACCGTCAGCTTCTCGGTGAGGACGTCGGCCGCGCCGGCCTTCATGGTGCCGAGCTCGAGCGCGCTGGGCCACGCGTTGATCAGCTTGTACCGCTTGATCGGGTTGTTCTCGTAGTCGAAGACGACCACCGCGCCGGTCTTGCGGACCGCGGACATCCTGCCGAAGCGGGAGTCCTTGATCCAGCTGTCGAAACTCTTGTCCTCGGTCAGCGCCCGGGTGAGCGTGATCTGACCGCCCTTCGGCCGGCCCGGCAGGTTGCGCAGTATGAACTTGCCGTCGGACGTGTTCTCCTTCAACTCGATCTTGTCCTGCTCGAACTTCAGGCCGCTGACCTCGGTGATCTGTTTGATCATCACCCCGTCGACCTCCAGGCCGAACGAGTGGCCGACGGCTCCGTCGAGTGCTTCCAGTGCCATGAGTCATCTCCTCTTAACGTGGTCTCGGGCTACTCGCTGACCAGGCTGGTGCCGCCGGAGAACTGGGACAGCCTGAAGATCACGAACTCGGCGGGCTTCACCGGCGCGACGCCGATCTCGCACACCACCTGTCCGGCGTCGATGCTCTCCGCGGGGTTGGTCTCGTCGTCGCAGCGGACGTAGAACGCCTCGTCCGGAGTGCTGCCGAACAACGCACCCTGGCGCCACTGCATCAGCAGGAAGGCTTCGATGGTGCGGCGGATCTTGGCCCACAGCGCGTGGTCGTTCGGCTCGAAGACCACCCACTGGGTGCCCTCCAGGATCGACTCCTCAAGGAAGTTGAACAGCCGCCGTACGTTCAGGTAGCGCCACTCGGCGTCGCTGGAGAGCGTGCGGGCCCCCCACACCCGGATGCCGCGGCCGAGGAAGGACCTGATGCAGTTGATGCCGTCCGGGTTCAGCGCGTCGTTCTCCCGCCGGGTCAGCTGTGTCGCGAGGGCCAGCGCGCCGCGGATCACCTCGTTCGCCGGCGCCTTGTGCACGCCCCGGGTGTCGTCGTTGCGGCCCCAGACGCCGGCCATGTGGCCGCTCGGCGGGACCGTGATCTGCCGGCCGTTCGCCGGGTGGCCGACCGTGATCCACGGGTAGTAGAGGCAGGCGTACTTGGAATCGATGTGGGACTCGGCGCGCCACTCCTTGACCTGCTGCGGGCCGAGGTCCGGCGGCGGGTCCAGGATCGCCACCCGGTCACCCATCAACTCGCAGTGGTCGACCATCGCGCGCTGCACCGCCTGGACGCCGGCCAGGTCGATCGCGCCCCGCTGGTACGCCGCCATCAGGTCCGGTACTGCCACGATCGTCGCCTCGTCCACGGCCTCCAGCGCACCCAGTCCGGCACGCGCGCCGTTGCCGTCGCCCATGTAGTGCTTCGGGCTCAGCTCCGGTCTCACCACCTCGGCCGGGGAGAGCGTGACGCTGCCCTTCCGCGGTGCCTCCACCGTGCCCGCCGGAGCGTCGATCGTTATCGTCTTCGACCGCGTGTTCACCGCGGTGACCAGGTTGGTACGGCCCCCCGTGGTGGTGAGCCGGTCATAGGTCTCCACCACCTTGCCGCCCTGCTTGACGACCAGTTTGAAGCTGCCGTCCGGCGCGCCGTCGCCGTCGGGCTCGGTGACCTCGACGGTCACGTCCTTCGCCTTGCCGCCGGCGATCGCGCGTACCCGGTAGCCGCCGAGCTGCGCGTACGCGGAGTCCGCCGTGCCGTCGCCGCCGATCCGGATCACATAGCAGCCGCCACCGCCGTTGAGGAAGAAGCCGTACACGGCGTGGGCCAGGTAGCAGCCGTCGACGAATTCGCCGAACGTCTGGGTGAACTGGGTCCAGTTGCCGACCATCACGGGCTGGTCGTACGGACCCGCCTCGGCGAGCCCCACGAAGGCGGCCACCGCGGTGCCGACACCCTCGATCGGGCGGGCGCCTGAGGCGACCTCTTCGACGTACACGCCGGGTGACTGGTAGTGGGGCATGTGAGGTCTCCTTCGAGGTGTTCGTTCCTAGCTCACGGGGATGCCTGAAAGGTCGGTCAACGGGGTTTCATGGACACGTCGTCGATCCGCGCCAAGGTTTCGGTGCCCCACTGGTACTTGCCGATGAAGATCGTCATCTGGGTGTTGCCGACGGAGTTGAAGTCGACGCTGAATTCCGCGTACTCGCGGGTCGCCCCGATCGGGACCTCGGCGTGCTTGCCCGATGGGCTCGTCCCGTCCCGGATCCCGAAGTAGCCGTCGGAGAAATTGTCGGACGTACGGATCCACGCGGTGAGCCGGTAGTTCGTGTTCGGCCGCACGTCGACGGTCTGGATGATGTCGTTCCACTCCTTGTCGGCGTGGCCGCGCAGCGTCACGGAGCTCTCGCCTGAGTGCGCCTTGCCGTTGCCCTGCTCGACCTGGCTGTCGCCCGTACCGCGCTTGGACCACGGCGCGATGAACCCCTCGGACGGCTGGCCCTCGAAGCCGCCATTGACCACCACACCGCCGTCGAACGGCGGCGTGCTGGACACCGGTGTGCTGGACGGCGACGCAGTCGGCGCCGGTGTACTCGACGGCGACGCACTGGACGCACCGGCTCCACTGCTCTGCCCGCCACCCCGCGGTGTGGTCACCGCGGCGGCCGGGGTATTCACCGACGCGGCCGGGTGGTGGTTCGCCTTCAGTGCGAGGAAACCGCCCACTCCGAGCGCCGCCGCGAGCGCCAGCCCGGCCACCGGAAGCATGCCCCGCGGGACGATCGGTATCTGCTCCAACGCGGCGTCGGACTCGACCGGCGGCAACCCCACGGGCTGCACTTGGATCTTGAAAGGGCGACGCGCCGGTGTACCCCACCAGATCGGTTTGCGGGGCTTGGAGCGGATCACCGTGACACCGCGCCCGCCCGGCGGAATCCCGAGCACCTGCGGCCGTACGGTGAATTGCAGCAGCTCGTCAGGGTCGCTCACGTACACCGGCCCCTGCAGCGGTACGTTGCCGTCATTCTGCACGGTCAGGCGGTGCTTGCCGCCGAACCGGCCGCTCGCGGTGTGCGGGCTGAGCTGCGTGGACGGCTCGGCGTACCTCTGGACCGTGAGGATCCCCGACTCGCTGCCGGCGACGTTGAAGTTGACCTGCGACCTGGCGCTGATCTGAAACGGTGCCGGGCCGCTCGGCGTCGTCGGTGCGCGCGGCGCCGTGAACGTGACCCGGGCGGTGGCCTCCGCCCCGGGGAACAGTGACAGCTCCGGCGCCTCCACGCTCGCCCACACCGCCGCAGGGCCACCGACCACCACGGTCAGCTCCTCGACGATGGTTCCGTTGTTACGTACCAGCACCTCGACGGTGACCGGCGTACCCAGCTGTGCCGCGACCTCCCGCTGGGCCAGCGTGACCTGCACGGCGTGGGTCTGCGGGCCGGGCCGCATCTGCCGCTCTGCCGGCCGTTCGCCGTGGTACGGCCGCCCGATCGACGTCGTCGTCTGCTGGCCCCGTCCCTCCCAATCCAGGTACGCGAAGCAGTCGGGGTCGGTGCAGAACCGGCTGCCGTCCGGGCTCTGCCTGCCGCACTGGGTGCAGATGATCATTGCTCGGTCCTTTCGCGACGCGCGTGGCGCCGGCCGGCGAAGGAGGGGCTCTCGGACACGCCGGTCGTGGTGTCGACCACCCGCAGCGCGATGCCCTCGAGGACTGGCGGGCCCGCCTCGTAGCGGCGGCTGGTGTCCCACGGTGCGGTGACCACGAGGTCGAGCGAAGGTTTCAGCTCGCCGCCCAGTGCGGACCACACGTCGGTGAACGAGCGGTCCTCGGACGGCGGCATCCCGATCACCAGCGGGGCGGTCACCCCATCCAGCGCACCGCCGAGGACGTCGGCCGGCAGCCGGTCGTACCGGAGGAAACAGCTCAAGACCGCAGCCAGCAACCGGTGCTCGTCCTCAGTGCGCTGGGTCCACGCGGTCACCAGGTAGGACAGCGTGTAGTGCCGCGACGGCTGCCGCCGGCTCACCACCCGGCCCCGGTCGTCACGCTCGTCGATCAGGCCGCGCTCGCGCCGTTTCACGTCCTCGCGGATGTCGTACAGGTAGACGTTGATGGTGGGTGAGTTACGGCGAGCCGCCCAGTCCTTGGTCGGCGCGTCGAAGACCACCTCGGCGCCGGATCCGCGCAGCACGTCCCGGTCGATCATCGTACGGATCGCCTCGTCCACCTCATGGATCACGTTCCCTAGCGTGGGCCGGGCGAGGCGCGGCGGACAGCGGCGGGCGATCCCACCTTCGTGCAGCCCGATTGCCCTTTTGGACGCTGCCCAGGCGCCCCTCCGGGTGGCGGTGGCGTGCCGAAGGTGTTCCTCAAAAGCGGGTCGGCGCCGCGCGCTCTGTGCCTACGGTCGCCTCATGTCCGCCCAGCTGGTGCTGCCGCAGGCACCGATCGGAATCGAACCGGGCGGTCAGGCCTGGTGCGATGTGCGGGTGCACAACACCGCCCTGGCCTCCGACCGGTTCACCTTCGAAGTCATCGGTACGGCCGTCAGCTGGGCCACCGTCACCCCGCCCGCCTTGGCCCTCGGCCCGGAGGAGACCGGCGTGGTACGGGTCGGGTTCCACCCGCCCCGGGCGGCTCACGTACGGGCCGGCCACAGCCCATTCGCGCTACTGGCGACCTCGGAACGGGACGGCTCGTCGGCGCTCGCCGAACAGCTGCTGGCGGTGCACGCGTTCTTCGACGTCTCCTTCGAGCTCGAACCGCGCGCGCAGCGGCGCCGGTCGGCCCGCCATCAGCTCCGCATGGCCAACCGCGGCAACGAGACGGTACGGCTGCGGCTGGCCGGCCGGAGCCCGGATCGCGCGCTGTCCGTGGTGTGCGCCCCGGCTGAGCTGGTCGTCCACCCCGGCACCATCGAGTACGCCCACGTGCAGGTCCGGTTCTCTGGCCCCCCTGCCGAACCGCTGACCTTTCAGGTGATCGGCCACACCCATGGGCACGAGGACCCGCTACTCGCCGCCGGTACGCTCGCGCCGCGGCCGAGCCGGTTCGGCCGGCGGCCTAGATGAGCCCTTCCCGCATGGCGTACGCCACGGCCTGGGTACGGTTGCGCAGCTGCAGCCGGCTCGTCACGTCCCGCAAGATGTTCTTGACGGTACGTTCCGAGTAGCTGAGCGCCTTGGCGATATCGCCGGTGGTCCGCCCTTCGGCGACCATCTTGAGTACCGAGATCTCTCGCAGGCTCATCCCTGAGGCGGTCAGCCCGCGGGGCGCCAGTGCCTCGCGCTGCAGCCGCCCCACCTGCTCCAGCAGCTTGCCGAGCAGATCCGGCGGCAACGTGCCATCGCCGGCCACCGCGGACCGTACCGCCGCCACCAGCCGGTCCGGGCTCGCATCGACCCGGCGCAGCAGGCCGCAGCACCCGGCCTCCACCGCCGCCAGCAGGTCGCCGCTGTCCACTTGGGTCGCCACCACGACCAACCGCGCCGCGCCCTGGCGTGCCACCGCCCGGATCGCCTGGATCGCCTGCTCGTCGAGCCGGTCCACCACGATCAGCCCGACGGCGCCCGACTCCGTTCGCTCCACGAGGGTGACCTCGTGCCGGTGCCGGAGTTGGCTCACCACCCCCGCCTTCGAAATCGGGTCGAAGGCGGTCACCACGACCTTGACGCGCTCGTTCATCTACTCCCCCGCTTCCCGGACACGGCCCCCGGCACGCATTCGTCGCCCCGTCGACTGATGTCTGCCATGTAGCATCCGCGCCGGCGACGACGCGGCCCATCCGTAGCACTACGTACCGGCCAAGCCGCCTTACGTATCGGTGGCGTCACCGGCCGGCTCAGCAGGCCGCCCTGTCAGGGCCCCAGAAGCCGGATTCGCTCCGGCGGTGGCCCGGCGCTACGTACCGGCCGCGCCACCTCTCGTATCCGTGGCCGACCGTTACAGCAGGTCATGCCGGACGGCGTAGCGGACCAGCGCCACCCGTGAGCCGATGCCCAGCCGCGCGTACACGTGCTGCAGATGGGTGGTGACGGTGCGTGGGCTGATCACCAGCCGCCGGGCGATCTCGGAGTTGCTGAGGCCCTCGGCGACGAGCCGTACGACCTCGGCTTCACGCTGGCTGAGCCCACCGGCGGGTGGGCCTCGCCGCCTTGCCGGCGCCGGCCGCACCCCGAGGTCGCGCAGCAGGCCGCGCGACCGGTCGGCGAACCGGCGGGCACCGATCCCGGTGAAGGTGGTGAGGCTCTCCTGGGCCGAGATCACGGCGTCCTCCGGATGCTCCGTGGCCGCGGCCATGGCCCATGCCAGCCGGCACCGGGCGGCCTCGAACGGCATCGTGAGCTCGCCGAACCCTTCCGCAGCCCGGCGCAGATCCCGCCGAGCGATCTCGTGATCGCCACGCTGGTGGGCTGCCAGGCCGGTCAGCCGGGCGGCCAGCGCGGCCAGGTAGGGGGCCGTGACGTCGAGCCGTGCGATCTGTGCGGCGGTGGCGAGCGCGGCACTGGCGGGCCGGCCGGCCGCCACCTGGCTCTCGCCGAGCGTGGCAAGCTGCCACGGCCGGAAGGTGAGCGCGCTCGTGGCGTGACCTTCGGCAATGGCGAGCGCGCGCGATGGGTCGCCGCGCTCGAGCGCGATCATGGACTCGACGGTTTCGATGAGGCTGAACAAGTGGCGGTCCGCCAGCAGCCGCTCGCTGAAGCGTGCGCGGGCTTCGGTCAGGCAGGCGACCGCATCGGCCAGGTTTCCTCGATGGACGAGCACGAGCGCACGACAGGTCAGACCAAGGGCGATGCTTCGGGCGCTGCCCACCCGGTGCCCCAGCGACAGCGCCTCCGTCGCCAGCCGTTGCGCCTCGTCCCAATCGCCGGCCAAGAACTCGGCGTGCCCGAGCAGGCAAAGGGCTAGGGACTCTTGGGTCGGGATACCGGTCGTACGCGCCAGGCGCAGGGCGGTCCGCGCGAGCGACCGCGCCTGGTCGTGCCGGCCAAGTGTCAGTTCCAGCGAGATCAACTGCCGGTAGGCGTGATCGGTGACGAGCAGGTCGCCGACCGGTTCCGCGGCCGCGATGGTATGCAGGCAGGTTCGCCGGACCTGCTCGTAGTCGCCCCGATGTTCCTGACGGTAGGCGCGGCACAGGTTCGCGTAGGTGACGACACGGGGCAGGCCATGGCGCTCTCCCAGCGCCAGCAACTCGTCCGCCTCGGCCTCCACTGCGTCGAGTTCGCCCAGACGGCCCAGCATCCGGACGCGTGCTTCGCGTAGCTTGATCAGCTCGGCATCAGATGCGGCCAGGGCGAGCCCGTCGGTCAGCAGCGCCCAGGCGCGCTCGACCTGGCCTTGGTCCCACGCTGCGAACGCCAAGTGATGGCAGACCCGCGCGACCGCCTCGTGCTCGTCCAGACGCAGGTAAGTGTCCGCTGCCGCTTCCCAGGCGGCCATCGCGGCGGCGGTCCGGCCGGCTAATTCCTCCGCTTCGCCCAGCCGCTCCAGGATCGCCGCGGCCTGTCGGTCGTCTCCCAGCGTCGTCGCGCGTGACCGTGCCGCCTCCAGATAGCGTGCGGCTTCGGCGCCGGCCTGCACCTCGAGCGCCTGCTCCCCGGCGGCCAGCAGGACCTCGAGCGCCCGCTCGGCGGCGACGTAGCCACCGGCGCCCCGGTAGTGCGGGGCGAGCAACGTGGTGTCGCCGGGGCGGTGCCGCTCCAGTACCTCCGCGATCTTGCCGTGCAGCCGGCGGCGTGCCGCCTCTCCCAGCTCGCTGTAGGCGACCTCGGCGTAGGCGGGATGGCTGGTGCGATACCCCACGTCCTGGCCTTGCACCACCTCAAAGACCAGCCCCACCTCGACCAACGCTCGTAGTCGCGCCATCAGGAGTCCTTCGTCGATGCCCAGGACACCGGCCAGGGTCGGCGGGAAGGCCGCGTCCCCGGCCAAAGCGACCAGCTCCAGCACTGCGCGGTCCTCGGCGGCCAGGCATCGCAGCCGCCCGACGACCATGTCATGCACGACGACCGGAACCAGATCCAGCGCCCCTGCGCCCACCACCCACGCGCCCCCGCTACGAAACACCCCACCGCTGGCGACCAGCTCACGCATCAACGCGGTGACCATCAGCGGGCTGCCGACCGCCCGTGCCACAAGCATCTCTACCAGCGGCCGCGGCGGGTCGCCGCCGAGCACCGCCGCGGCGAGCGACCTGATCGCCTCGCCTGTCAGCCCCGGCAGCTCCAGCTCCTCTGCCAGCCCCGCGCGCCGCAGATCGCGCACCAACATATGCAGGACGGTCGCTTCCACCGGCTCGTCGGTGCGGTAAGCACCCACCACGAGCAGGCGCTGCGCGCCGATACCGCGCGCGACGTAGTGCAGGAGCTCCACGGTCGCTGCATCGGCCCAGTGCAGGTCGTCCATGGCCAGCACCACCGGCGCCTGCCCCGCCAGCCGACCCAGCAGCCTGGCAACCGCCTCGAACAGCCGCGTGCGCTCCAAGGCAGGGTCACCCAGCGGCGTCACCGGTGGTAGGTGCAACTCGGCGAACAAGCGACCCAGATCCGGCAGACCGTCCACCAGTCGCACCCGCCGGGCCGGCTCAAGCCCGACAAGATAGGGGCCCAGGGCCTCCAACAGCGGCGCGTACGCCAGCCCCTGCCCTAGTACCTGCGCGCCACCCGACAGGGACACGAACCCGCGCCGAGCGGCCAGCGTAAGGATCTCACCGGTCAGTCGAGACTTCCCGATGCCTGCCGGTCCGCCCAACAGCAGCACCCGCCCGCGGCCCTGTGCCACGTCCTCCAGCAACATCCCGGCTCTGGCTAGTTCGCCCGCCCGTCCGACCAGCGGGAACCTGATGGCCGACCCGTCTTCGTGCCAGTCATCCCACACTCCGATCCCGGCAGGAGTTGGCGCGAAGCGCTACAACATGGCCAAGAGAAGTAGGATAGATGTTTTGTACGTCTGGAATCTATCGCCTGACCTCGTCGGCCGATCCACGCACTTCTCGATCAAGACAGGGCCCACGAAACTTTCTCTGCCGCCACCGCGGACAATGCGTAATCCCGCGATGGAGTACCTCTTAGATGTAAGGCATCCGCAGCCTTGGGTGAGTTTTCCGTGCATGGATCAGTACCACTCGAAAACCAGGTTTCGGGCGTCGAACCGCAGGTTCAGACAGCAGTGCGCTTGGGCAGTCTCACGCCTGCTGAGTTTCGAGTCCGCCGCCATCAAGTCAACGTCGCAATCTATGCCACACGTGCGCCATGGAGAGCTTCACGCGATATCGATCAAGGCTCTCGTCGTGGCCCGAAGTACCAATCCGGCGACCGACTTGTAGCGCTCGAATATGGAAACGGAGATCCCACCCCGACCGCACCTGGGCCGGTCGGTCAACGACGCTAGTCCGCACGAGCCGATGTGGTTGCCTGGACTCCATGGCGGCTTGGCTAGGGGTTCTTCGCGGGCACTTTCGATCAGAAGGGCGACCGTGACCGCGCCCGGGTCGAGGACGCCTCGGGCGACCTCGCCGACGTAGCTGGCCCGGCCTCGCTTCGCGAGCAGGGCCGCCGTCGCTTCGGCGCCGGATCGGGCGGCGACAGCCGCTGCGGCCAGAGCGTCGTCCAGGCTGCCGGACGCTGCGGCCAGGGACTCACCGGCGGGGATCAGCGCGTCCACCATGGTCTTGTCGCCCGGCTTCGCGCCGCCGAGCCGCTGCACGGTCGCGGTCCCGTCGGCGACGCCACGGGCCAGTTCGGCCACGCCGATCGTCTCGGTGCGAGTGGCCTTCGCCAGCTGCCGGAACCACATGCCGAACAGTGGGCCGGACGTGCCGCCGGTGTGCAGGAACGCGGTCGAGAGTACGTCGAACACATCGCCTGGGGTGGCGGTCTCGGTGTTGTCGAGCGCGGTGCGGGCGCGGCCGAGGGCGGAGCGCAGGTTCGCACCGAAGTCACCGTCGCCGGACCGGCGGTCGAGGTCGGTGAGGGTCTGCTCCTCGCGGTCGAACGCGGCGAAGAACCGCCGCATCCAGTCCTGGGTCTCGGAAGCGTTCATGGGGTGCCTTTCACCAGGTCAGGGCGGGCGTACGGGCGGGGGCGTCCCAGAGTGCGACGCGGGTGTCGTCGGCGCGTACCAGGGTGATCGACAGCCCGGCCATGTCGAGCGACGTGACGTACGGTCCGACCAGGCTGCGGGCCGCCTCTATGCCGCGCCCGGCCAGTTGCCGATGCACGGCCCGGTGGACCAGCGCGACCTCGAGACCGTGCGTGGCGCCGAGCGAATTCACCACGACGAACACGCCGTCGCCGCGGCCCAGGCCGAGCGCGGCGACCAGCCGGTCGAGCAGGTCGGCGGTAAGCTCGTCGGCGCCCGCGAACGCACGCCGGCCGACGCCCCGCTCGCCGTGGATGCCGACACCCAGCTCGACCTCGTCGTCGGTCAGTTCCCATGCGGGGGCGCGGTCGCCGGGGTGCGCGCCGGCGGCCAGCGCGATGCCCATGCTGCGGGCGTCGCCGACCAGTGTCCGGCCGAACCGCGCCAGCGTTGCCAGATCGGCTCCTTGCTCGGCGAGAGCGCCGCAGAGCTTCTCGACCACCACGACCGCGGCGGTGCCGCGCCGCCCGGGGCCTTCTCCGTCGGAGCGTTCGGAGGCCAGGTCGTCGTCGACGAGAACCTGCTCGACGGCGATGCCGTCGTCGGCGGCGATCTCGGCGCCGATACGGAAGTTCAGCACGTCGCCGGTGTAGTTCTTCACGATCTGCAAGACGCCTTGCCCGGTGTCCACGGCGGTCGTCGCGGCTGCCACCTGCAGCGCCGTCGGGCTGGCGAAGACGGCGCCTGGAACGGCCGCGTCGAGCATGCCGGTACCGACGAAGCCGGTGTGCAGCGGCTCGTGCCCGGAGCCGCCGCCGGACACGAGAGCGACTTTCCCGGCGGCGGGCTCGGCCCGGGTCACGTACGCGGGGTCGTGGTGCAGCCGCAGCAGTCTCGGGTGCGCGAGGACGAGTCCTTCGAGCGCCTCAGGCACCACCTGATCGGGGTCGTTGACGAACTGTCGTCGGCTCATGCGCAGCTCATTTCCTGTGTCGCGAATCCTTGAGGTGCCGGAGAACCCATACGGTGAAGGCGAGCTCAGTGGTCGCGAGAGAAGGCGGCCTTGAGGGCCGCGCCGCCCTGGACGACCGCGGCGTCGGCGTCCGCGTCGGTGCCTTGAAGCAGCAGGAATCCGTGGATCTGGCCGGGCCATCGGATGAGTTCCACGGCGACACCGGCGGCGGTCAGGTCGGCGGCGTACCGCTCGGCCTCGCTGCGCAGCACGTCGTATTCGGCGACGTGGATCGTCGCCGCCGGCACCTCTCGGAGATCGCGCTGCCGCGCGGGAGAGGCCAGCACGTCATCGCCCTGCGTCTCATCCGTCAGGTATTGGCTCCAGTACCAGCGCATCAGGTCGGCGGTGAGCAGGTAACCACTCGCGTACCGGCGGTACGAATCACTGTCGAATCGGGCATCGAGCACGGGATAGAAGAGCAGCTGATGGCACACCGCAGGTCCGGCGTGGCGTGAGCGCTGCGCGAGAACCGCCGCGAAGTTGGCGCCGGAACTGTCTCCGGCGACCGCGATCAGATCGGCCCGGCCGCCGATGCTCTCGGCGTTCGCGTTCACCCACTCCAGAGCCGCGATCGCGTCCTGCAGACCTCCCGGGAAGGGCGTCTCGGGAGCGAGGCGGTAGTCGACGGAGGCCACCATGCTGCCGGACGAGAGAGCCAGGTTTCTGCATACCGCGTCGGTCATGTCGATGTCGCCGATCACGAACCCGCCACCGTGCAGGAACAGCGTGATGGGCACGCTGCCCTCGGCGAACGGGTGGTAGAGCCGGATCGGGATCTCGCGGCCGTCCGCGTCGATGACCAGATCCACCACTTTCGCGACCGCGGATCCCTCCCCCTTGGGCGGGGTGAACGCCTTGCGAAACTCCACGGCGGTCGTGGTCGAGAGGTCCAGGGTGGGCGCGTCCGCGAAGGCCGCCAGCACGGCCGCCGCATGTGGACTCAGGGTCATGGAGGTCCTCCGGGTCTCTTGGTGCAACTCATCTGGTGTGCACGCATGGTCAGGTCTGTGGACGGATCAGAACTCGCGCCACCTGGCCGGCGACCATGTCGTCGAACGCGGTGGCGATCTCTTCGAGCGGGTACTCGCGCGACATCAGCCGCCCGATCGGCAGCACGCCTCGGGCGCTCAGCTCGAACAGGCGTGGATAGTCGAGGTGGGGCCGGGAGGACCCGTGCATGCTGCCCTGGAGCCGTTTCTCACCGAGGACGAGATCCAGCGCGTTCACCTGGACCTGCGCATCGGCCCTGGACAGACCCACGACGGTCACCGCACCGCCCCGCCGAACGCAGGTGATCGCCTCAGCGATCGTCGCAGGATTCCCGATCACCTCGAACGCGTGGTCGACACCCTCCGGCTCGATGCGGGCCACCGCCGCCGCCAGGTCTTCCTCCCGTCCGGCGTCGATGAGGTCGGTGCCGCCGAGATCGGCCGCGAGCGCGAGCTTGGACGGCGAGATGTCGGCGACGACGACGCGACGGGCACCGGCCAGGCGGGCGCCCATCACCGCGCTGAGCCCGACCCCGCCCGCACCGATGACCAGCACCGACATGCCCGGGCGCACCTGAGCGGTGTTGATGACCGCACCGACGCCGGACATCACGGCGCATCCGGCCAGCGCGGCGATCGGGAACGAGACGTCCGGGTCGATCCTCAGCACCGAACTCTCATGGCACACCGTCTGTTCGGCGAAACAGGACACGCCCAGGAAGTGGAAGACGTCGCCGGCCTCGTTCCGCCACCTGCTCATCCCCGACCGCAGGGTGCCGGTCTTACGCGCCTCCTGGCCCGCACCGCACAACGCGGGCCTTCCGGCCGCGCAGTACCCGCAGGCTCCGCACCCGGCCCGCCATAGGAAGAGCACATGGTCGCCGGCCCGTACGGACGAGACTCCCAGGCCGACCTCTTCGACGATGCCGGCGCCCTCATGGCCGAGTACCGCGGGGAGGCGGCAGGTGAGATCACCGCTCATGTAGTGGTAGTCGCTGTGGCACACTCCCGCGGCTTCCACGCGGACCCTGACTTCGCCCGGCCCGGGCGCGTCCAGGTGCACCCGTTCGACGCTCAGGCGCCGGCCGCCAGGGTGAAGCACCGCCGCCCGCACCGTCCGGCCCAATGGCGGCTCAGCCATGCCGGCCCTCGCTCACCCGCGACGGCCGGGTCACGACCATCTGAAGCCCCACTGGCCCGAATCCTCACGGATGACGTGGCCCGGTCCGGGGAAGTGCGCCGTCATCAGAAGGGTGTTATGCCGGTAGCAGTCCTCGATGAGTCGCCGACGCACCTTCGCGGCATGCCGGGGGTCGACGTCGCCGACCTGCGGCAGATCCAGATCGGCCAGCTGCAGGGGGTGATGGATCGCGTCTCCGCTGAGCACGGCGCGCTCCTCACCGTGCTGCACGTGGACGATCAGGTGCCCAGGGGTATGGCCCGACACCTCCTCGATCCACACCCTGGTACGGCCGTCGTCGAACAGGACGTGCTCGTCGGTCAGGATCCGTGCCAGGCCCGCGAGCAGCACCGGCTGAATGGTGTCCTCGAAGGTCCGGTAGAAGTCGTACTCGACCGTCCCCTCCGGCGAGGTACGGCCGAAGTCGGCGACGTGCCGTAGTTCCCGCTGGGAGAGCAGATGCACGGCGCCCGGGAAGGTCGGTATCCACTCTCCGTCGACCAGCATGGTATTCCAACCGCAGTGGTCCTGGTGCAGATGGGTCGCCACCACCACATCGACGTCATCACGGCGAGCACCCGCCGACTCCAGCCGGGCGAGGAAGTCGGTCTTGAACATGTGGTGCGGCGTCGTCACCGGCCGGTGTTTGTCGTTGCCGTTGCCGGCGTCGATCAGGATCATCTGCTCGGGGGTGCGCACGATGAAGCAGTTGATATCGAGCATCAGTTCCTTGGTGGCCGGGTCGGCCAGCCGGGCACCCCAGGCGGCGACGGCCTGGTCGAACGCCTCCGCCGTCAGGTCGGGGTAGAGCTGGTTCGCCGGAAATCTCCATTCCTCCAGTTCCTTGACCTGGGTGATGGATACCGAACCGAACTCGATCGTGGTCATGTCATTGCTCCTATTGGGCAGGGCAGTCGGGATCACAGGTGGACCGTGCGGAGAAATTCCGTGGCGTATCGCTCACCGGCCGCCGCCCCGCGCGGTGTGATGACGTCCAAGGCCTTGAGATCCTCATTCGTCAGGCACAGCGAACCCGCGGCGACGTTCTCCTCGAGGTTCGCGATACGCCGGGTTCCCGGAATGGCCACGATGGACGGCTCCTGGGCCAGCACCCACGCCAATGCCAGCTGGCCGGGGGTCATGCCCTTCTCGCCGGCCAGGCGGATCACCTCGTCGAGCAGTTCGAGGTTCTTCTGGAAGTTCTCTCCCTGGAAACGCGGCGAATTGCGCCTGATGTCGTCGGGGGCGAAATCGTCGAGCGACCGGATGGCACCGGACAGGAAGCCCCGTCCGAGCGGTGCGTAGGCGACGAACCCGATCCCGAGTTCGGCACAGGTCGCCAGCACTCCGTTGTCCTCGATGTCCCGGGTGAACAGTGAGTACTCGGTCTGCACGGCGGCCAGTGGCGCTGCGGCGTGCGCCCGCCGGATGGTGTCGGCCGCCGCCTCCGAGATGCCCAGATGGCGCACCTTTCCGGCGGCCACCAGCTCACCGAGTGCACCGAAGCTCTCCTCGACCGGCACGCCGGGATCCACGCGATGGAGGTAGTACAGGTCGATGTGATCGACGCCCATCCGCATGAGGGAGCCGTCCACGGCCTTGCGGATGTACGCGGGCGTGCCGTTCATCCGTCGGGTCCAGACGCCGTTGTCGTCGATCTCCTGACCGCACTTGGAGGCGATGACGGCGCGGTCCCGCCGGCCGGCCAGTGCTCTGCCCAGGAGCCGCTCGTTCGTCCACGGGCCGTACATGTCGGCCGTGTCGAACATGGTGACGCCGAGATCGAGCGCTCGATGGATCGTCGCCATCGACTGCGCGTCGCTGCGCGCGCCGTAGAACGAACTCATGCCCATACATCCGAGGCCGATCGGCGCTACCGCGAGCCCATTTCCGCCAATGGTTCGAAGTTTCATTTCCTGTCTTTCCATACCGATGTCCGGAGAACCACTTTAGGGACGATGAGCGATCTAATGGATAGCCCTGATATGCCTACTCAACGCGCGGTAATTGCGCGCCTCAGCCGAGGCCCAGAATTCGGCGGGTTTCGGCCGGGCTCGCCGGTTCGCAGCCGAACTCGGCCAGAATCCGCACGGCACGCTCGACGAACCAGACGTTCGGCCGAAGCGCACCGGACGGGTCACGGATCGCGTCCTCAAGCCCGACCCGGACGTGTCCGCCGAGCAGGACGCTCATCGTGATCGCCGCGAGCTGGTCGTCGCCCTGGCAGCTCACGTTGAACTCGCAGTCCGGAAGGAGATCGACCAGGTACTGGATCGCGCGCGGTGTGAAGGGCACCGCGCCCTGGAAGATACGGTCGAGGCCGAAGCACAGGCTGATCCACGGCCGGTGTTCGGCCCTCGAGAGGTCGACGATGTCCGGCACGAGATGCGCCGGGCCGAACGCCTCCCACTCCGGCTTGATGCCGGCGGCGTACATCCGCCGCGCGAGTGCCCCGGCCTGGGCTCGCGAGGTGCTCATCAGGACGTCCTCGCGATCGGTGGACGCCAGCACGGTCATCGCGTTGAGGCTGCAGATCTCCGCGCCGGCCTCGACGGCCATCTCGCGCCTCTCGATCAGGACCTCCAGCCGGCCGGAGCCGCCGGGCCCGAGCAGATCGCCGTTGAGGCCGCCTCCGGTCGAGTTGTTGACGACGATGTCGCAGCGGTCGCGGACCCGCTCGTTGATCTCCCGGTAGACGGCGGGATCACAGGTCGCCTGACCGTCCGGCCGACGGGCGTGCAGGGCGGCGATGCTCGCGCCGGCCCGGTGGCAGTCGACGACGTCCGCCGCGATCTCCTCTGGCGTCAGCGGCACGTACGGCGTGTCTCCCGAGGTCAGAAAGCCCCCGGTCGGCGCGACGGTGACGATCACCTTCCGTGCGAAAGCGGGGGTCATGTGCTCCGCACCCGGCCGGCCCTCATCCGCCGTACGAACACATCCAGGCCGACGGCCCCGAGCAGGACGCAGCCCTTCAGGATGTTCTCCAGGCTCCCGTTCCACCCCTCCGAGTCGGCGACGTTGATGATCACGCCGAGCAGCAGCAGGCCGACGCCCGTCCGCCAGATCGCGCCCTCGCCGCCGAACAGCGAGGTGCCGCCGATGACGACGATGGTGATCGCGTCCAGGGTCATGTCCGCGCCGACGTCCGCCTGGCCGACGCCGAGCCGGGAGGACAGCGTGATGCCGGCCAGTGCCGCCATCACCCCGACGATCATGTAGCTGGTGATCTGGATCTGGTCGATCCGGATGCCGGCGAGCCTGGCCGCCTCCCTGTTGCCGCCGACGGCGTAGATGCGGTGCCCGTACACGGTCCCGGCCAGTACCAGCCCGCCGCCGACGAAGGCCAGCGCCATCATCCAGATGGAGATCGGGAGCCCCCACAGCGAGCCCTGCCCGATCCAGAGGAATCCGGGCCTGTCGACCACGATCGGCTGTGAGTCGGAGAGCAGGTACGCGGCGCCGGAGTAGATCGACGCCGTCGCCAGGGTCGCGATGAACGGGTTGATGGCGAACCTGGTGACCAGTACCCCGTTCAGCAGACCAAGGCCGAGACCGAGCAGCAGCGTGATGGCGCCGGCCTCCCACAGGCTCCAGGTGAGTGCCAGCTTGGCGCAGGTCACCGACGACAGGGCCACGATCCCGCCGACCGACAGGTCGAACCCTCCACTGATCATGGCGAAGGTCATGCCGACGGCGATGAGGCCGATGGGCGCGTTCTGGTACAGGATGTTCTGCAGGTTCCCGCTCTGCGTGAAGCTCGGGTAGATGATCCGGGCCGCGATGACGAGCAGTACCAGGAACCACACCACGCCGAGCCTGGACACCCATGCCCACGCGCGTGTGCCCAGGTCCGAGCTGGGCCGGAGCGCCACCTCGATGGGACGGGGGCCGGCATCCGTGATCTGCGGTGACGGATCAACCATCGAGCTTTTCCTCTCGCGCGAACGCCGCGTTCAACAGATCGCCTTCGGTGACCTGTTCGATCGCCGGCCGGAACTCCCCGGCGATACGTCCTCTGGCCAGCACCACGATGCGATCGCAGTGGGCGATGAGCTCCTCGAATTCGGAGGACACGATCAGCACGGTCGTGCCGTCCACCGCGTACTTCTTCAGGGCGGCCATGATGTGCGCCTTGGCACCGATGTCGATGCCCCGGGTCGGTTCGTCGGCGAGCAGCACCGCGGGCCGGTCGTAGACCCACCGGGAGAGCAGTGCCTTCTGCTGGTTGCCGCCCGACAGATTGCCGACCGGTTCGGACATCCGGCGAGGGTCGAAGGCGAACGGCGTCGCCGCCTCGGCCGCCTTCGCGTTCATGGTGCGCCGGACGATCCACCCGGCGCGCGCCACACCGCCGAGATCGGACATCGTGATGTTGCGGGCGGCCGACAGGGTGAGCACGAGGCCCTGGCTCTTGCGGTCCTCGGGAACCATCGCGATGCCCCGTTTGCGGGCCTGCCGTACGGTGCGAGGGACGCTCGCGGTCCGCCCGGCCACGCTCACCCGGCCGCGGGCCGCCGGATTCAGCCCGGCGAGGGCGCCGAGCAGGGACGTCCTCCCGGACCCGACGAGACCGGCGATCCCGACGATCTCGCCTTCCCGCACCTCCAGATCGACACCGCGCAGGACGCCGGGCAGGGTGATCCCCTCCAGGCGCAGGGCGATTCTCCGGTCGCCGGCGGCCGCGGGCGCCGCGGGCGATCCGGCCGGCGCGTCCACGGCATCGCCGATCAGCGCGTGGGACAGCCGGTCGCTGACGTCACCGAGCATGCGCCGGACCAGCTCCGGTTTGGTCCACAGCGTGGCCGGCGCGGTCCGGGTGAGGGCGCCGTCGCGGAAGACCGTGATCGTGTCGCTCAGGTCGAGCACTTCCTCGAGGTTGTGCGAGACGAAGATCATCGTGACGCCGCGCGCCTTCAGCCGCCGCATCAGGCCGTGCAGACGTGCCCGTTCCGGCGCGGCCAGGCTCGCCGTCGGCTCGTCGAACAAGATGATGCGCGCGTCGGCCTGCAGACCCCGCATGATCTCGATGAGCTGCTGGTCGGCGGTGGACAGCCGGCCGGCCGGAACCAGCGGATCGACCGACACCCCGAACTCTTCGGCGAGTTCGAGGAAACGGGCGCGCATCGCCCGCGCACCCTGCCAGCCCAGCCTCGCCGGCGGGTGACCGAGGAACGCGTTGGCCATCGCACTCATTTCCGGGACGATGGTCAGCTCCTGGTAGATCGCGGCGATCCCGATTCGGCGGGCCGCACGAGGATCACCTACCGGAGCGGGTTCGCCGAAGAACTCGACCCGTCCGCCGGTGGGGCCGATCCGGCCTGCCAGCACTCCTAGCAGCGTCGACTTGCCCGCTCCGTTCTCGCCGACGAGCGAGTGGATGCCGGCCTGCTCGACGGTCAACGACACGTCCCTGAGCGCGTGGGTGCCGCCGAACCACTTGTGCAGGCCGGACACGCGCACTGCGTCGACGGGCTTCGGCCGGGAGGTCACGAGGCTCATGGCACCTCGGGCTTCCACTGGTCGATGTTGTCCTTCGTGAACACCTCGAAGCCGGTCCGGGTGGCGCCCGGCAGGAGCTTGATGCCGTCATGCAGGATCACCGTCGGCTCGGTCACCTTGCCGTCGAACGCGTCGATCAGCAGTTGCATCAGCTGGGCCCCGGAGGTGATCTGTGCCTCGGGCGTCGTCGACTGGATGAGACCGTCACGGACCGCGCCCGCGGCCCACTGCGATCCGCCCTTGTCGTAGATCTTGACGCGGCCGAGCCGGCCCGACGCACGCAGCGCCTTCACCGCGCCTTGGGCGGAGGTCGAGTAGCCGGTGTACAGAATGGTGGCGTCCGGATGCGCCTGGACCATCGTCTGCGTCTTGGTGAAGCTCATCGGAACCGAGTAGTCGGTGTACGCCTCGTCGACGACCTTGAAGTCCGGGTACTTCGCCGAGACCCGGGCGACCGCCTTGTCGATCGCCTGGGCGATCGCGTTCAGCTGCGGCGCGGTGATGATCAGAACTTTCTGCGGGCCCGGATTCTGCTTCGCGATCCAGGTGAAATAGTCGGTGTAATAGTCGATGGTGTGCGTGCCGCCGATGAACGCGAAGGTTCCTGGTGCCCGCAGGCCGCCCCCTTCATTGCTCCAGGTCCCGCACATCGGGGTGTTGAAGACGCCGACGAGAATGTTGGCCTTCGGCATGTCCTGGGTCACTGACTTGCATTCGAGAACGGGATCGGCCGCGATCACGAAGGCCACGTTGAAGCGGCGGGACTGCACCGCGTTCTCGATCTGGTTCACCTGGGTGGTGGGGCTGCCGTTGGCGTCAAAGACGGTGACCTTGGCTCCCGGGACGGATGCCACCTTGTCCACCACGGTCTTGCGGACCTGCTGGATCGCGGCGTTGCCGAGGAACGGCGCGAAGAACGCCACCCGCAGGTCACCGCGTACCTTGATGACGCGGCCGTCCACGACGAGGGATCGGGCCTTGCCTGCGCCGGCGCCCGGCTGGGCCACGCCGCCGGCGGAGCAGGCGCTCACCGTCAGCGGAAAGAGCGCGGCCAGGCCGGCCGCCACGCTCAGCGACCTCCGGCGGTACGAATCAAAGTGCTTTGCTGGCCAACGCATGAGATTTCCTTCCTGCACCAGTACTTCGGGACCAGTGGGTCGAGAGGTCTCCAACTGCCGGGCCCATCGGTGTTCGGTGTGTCCACGAACGCGGGAAACTCGGCCGTAACCTCTCGGTAACGTGGGGACAGTCTGCGATCACAGCCAGGCGCGGACAATGGGTGCGCCGGTACGTGGATCCCGGTTTGAGTGGACCTATCAGGGCCACCCTCACGCTGGACAGACGGGATAACCGCTGCTTAGCGTGGGTGTCGTGAGCGACAACGAGCTGGGCAACTACCTCCGGACCTTGCGCGGGCTGGTATCACCCGAACAAGTCGGTCTCTCGCACACCGGGCATCGCCGCGTTCCCGGCCTGCGCCGCGCGGAGCTGTCGGGGCTTGTGGGCCTGAGCACCGAGTACTACATCCGGCTTGAGCAGGGACGCGCCGAGCACCCCTCGGAGGCCGTGCTGCGTGCCATCAGCAAGGCCCTGCGGCTGGGACCGGCCGAGGAGTCCCACCTCTTCGATCTGGCCCGTCATCCGCGTGCCATCACGCCCTCGAAGCCGGATCACCTGCGCCACGGACTCGACTACGTGGTCCACGGGATCACCGACCACCCCGCGCTGCTGATGAATCGCGGGATGGACGTGCTCTCGTGGAATCCGCTCGCGGCGGCGCTGTTCACGGACTTCGGCGCCCTTGCGGCGGGCGAGCGCAACATGGCGCGGCGTATCTTCCTCGACCCCGCCGCCCGCGCGCTGTACGGCGACTGGGAGGTCGCGGCGATGGACAGTGTCGGGATCCTGCGCCTGGCGACGAAGCGCCCGCCGCTGGAGGAGACCCTGGCGTCGCTGGTGGCCGAGCTGTCGTCGCGCAGCGCCGACTTCAGGCGGCTATGGGACACCCACTACGTCCACGAGAAGACGCACGGGATCAGGGTCTTCCAGCATCCGGTCGTCGGTGAGCTCACCGTCCAGTACGAGACCTTCCTCGTGGCCGGTCAGGAGCATCACATGCTCGTCGTCTACACCGCGGACCCGGAGAGCGCGACCTTCGACCGCCTGCAGCAGCTGAAGCTGATCGCGCCCCCGCGGGCCTCAGCCCATCCGGCCGGGCGGGACAACGAGCTGCCCATGCGGCTGGAGCGTGTCGGCGTCTGACCGCCTGCGTCCTGTGGCATCCGCAGAACGAAGACCCCGCCGGGAGCCCGCCCGGCTGTCGATTCCGGTCGCCTAGGCCACCGGATTCGACAGCCGGCCGATGCCGTCGATGGTCAGCTCGACCAGGTCACCGGGTGCCAGATAACGCGGTGGTGTCCGGCCGATCCCCACGCCCGCGGGCGTGCCGGTGGCGATGACGTCTCCCGGCTGCAAGGTCACCACCGCGGACAGGCATTCGATCAGCTCGGGGATCGTGAAGATCAGATCGGACACCCGCGCGGACTGCCTTACCTCACCGTTCACCTCCAGCCGGAGCCCGAGTGCGGCGGGATCGCCGATCTCATCGGCCGTGACGATGCACGGCCCCATCGGACCGTAGGTGTCGATGCTCTTGCCGAGGAACCACTGACCGTGCCGGCGCTGCAGCTCGCGGGAGGTCACGTCGTTGAAGGCCGTGTACCCGAACACATGGTCGAGCGCGTCGCCGGCCGTGATCGCCCGGCCACCGACACCGACGATCAGGGCCAGCTCACCCTCGTAGTCGGTGGTGCCGGTGGGGTCGAGCCCGGATCTGATCGTGCCTCCCGAGGCCAGGACGGAGGTGGTCGCCTTCGTGAAGAACACCGGATGGTCGGGGCGTGGTGTCCGGGACCCCAGGTCGAAGCCGCTGGCGTGGAACTCGGCCGCGTGCTCGCGATAGTTCTTGCCCACACAGAAGACGTTGCGAGACGGCCTCGGTATCGGAGCCATGATCTGCACCTCGGAAAGGCCGTACACCGGTCCGTTCGACGCGGTGTCCGCCATGGCCCGGCGCTCGTCCGCCGGCGAGGAGATGAACCGGAGCATCGCCTCCGGCCCCGGAGGGAACGCCATCGCGTGGAGGGCGTCGCCGCGCAGGAGTCCCAGCCGCTCGACCCCGTCGGCCAGTGCGAACGTGACAAGTCTCATCGGCTCAGCCCCACTCTCGCACCACGTTGCCCGAACCGTCCTCGCGTTCTCGGATGAGTAGCCCGAGCCGGCGAAGGGCGGGTGCGTCGGACACGGCGCACAGCACCGCGTCTCCCGCGTTCACCTCGTGGTGACGCCATGACCAGCCGGGCACCACGAAGATGTCCCGCTCGCCCCAGTCGAATTCGCCGCCGTCGATCACGGTTCGTCCCGAACCCTCCAGGCAGCAATAGATCGTCCCCGACGTACGCCGGAGCGGCAGCGTGCGCTCGCCATCGCGCAGCAGTTGCAGATGGACGTCCAGTGTCCGCAGGACAGGTCCTCCGGTCGCGGGATCGTAGTACTCGAGACTGAGACCGTCGTACGGGCTGCCGGCCTCGGCCCGGAGCCGATCCAGCAGGGCGCGGCCGGCGGCGTACTTGTAGAGCAGCTGGACGGAGCCGTACTCGGATCCCGCCGATGAGTAGCTCGGACGAACGCCGCCGGCCGTCCCGTAGGCGATGGCCGATCTGTCGGTGAGGCCGCTCACCGTCTGGTTGGCACGGGGGGTGCGCACGCCATCGACGGTCTCCGCATAGTCATTGGCGAAGAAGTTGGCGTTGAGCATCCTGGTGAGCGGCAGGTCGAGCACGTCCATCCACAGCACCGGCCGGTCACCGTCATTGCCGGACTCGTGCCACAGCCCGTTCGGATTGATCACCACATCGCCGTACTCGAGGTCGCACCTGCCGCCCGCGACGGTGGTGAACCCTCCCGTCCCCTCCAGGAGAACCCGGGTCGCCGCGGCGGTGTGCCGATGGACGTTCTGCGTCTCACCGGGATTGATCGCCTGCACGCCTCCGAGGAGTCGCTGGGTGATCGCTCCGGACCCCGGGAGTCCGGGATTGCTGAAGAACAGATTTCGCCGGTCGGCCTTCTCGATCGGAATCGCGTCGAGCGCCTCGTACGCGAGCTCCCGGTAGTCGCGATGCGCCCAGAGCCCGCCCTTTTCGGGATTGTCCGGCTCGGACATCTCGTAGTCGGCGAGCATGGACCAGAACCCGCGAACGCCGTCCGAGGCGAGCCGTTCGTCGAAGCGGTCGATCCGCTCCTGCTCGTCGTGGATTTCGGCGTGCGCCGTCATTTCCGGTCCCCCTCGCGGTCGCCGACGTACGCGGCCGGCTTGAGCAGGGCGACGTCGAAGTCGTGGAACAGATCGCCACCGGCCTCGCGATAGGTCGCCTCGTTCATCTCCGCGACCCTGGGGTCGGCGTAGAAGGACTGCCATCCTTGTTCGCGCTGTGCCAGATCGTCCCACTCGAGCATGTACATGTACGTCGGCATCTCACGCCCGACGGCCATCTCCCAGACGCCGATCAGCCTCATCTCGTGCTCAGCGAACAAATGGCGCATTTGTCGTTCCATACGGCGATGCAGGAACTGCATCATGTTGGGCGACTTAACTCGATAGGTCCTGAGTTCGTGGTACATCCCGTTCTCCCTGACTACTGCGAGGCCCGAAGGGCAATCGTCGAAGCAGTGGCCAGTGGGCACAATGGTGTCACCAGGTGATGGACCCGCCGAGACCACCCTGGACAGAGCACGCGGGGCGGGACGCCGGTCGGGAGCTGCGCCCGCCCCCACGCCCTCCACCTCGCCAACGCCTCCGACGCTTTGCGCTGTAACGAACGAGCGACCGCTTCTCACTCGCCCAAGTCGACGAGATCGAGCGGCGGCGCCGCCGTCCGTGACATCGCTACCCGCTCGGCCGGGATCACCGACTACCAGGACTTGAACGCCAGGAGTCATCACGGCAACGGCGCCGCCACACCCTCGCGGATACGAACGAGCGTTCGCTTGATATCCATGTTACGCCTGTGTATCGTCAACGAACAGGCGCTCGTTTCTCTGCTCCACGGCACGCGAGCGCGTCACCTCGCGGATTTCGACCCCATGAGGAGAGATCAATGCGCGTTCGAGCGATACGAGATTCCACACTGAGCCTGTCCCTGGCCTGCGCGCTTCTGGCAGCCGGCTGCGGGGCGGCGAGCACCACGACGGCCGGCGGCGGCCCGTCCCGGACGATCCATGTTCCCGTCGGCCAAGGGCGGACCGTGACCGTACGCCCGGGGCCGGCGAAGATCGCGCTGTTCCTCCCCGGCAGCGGCAACAACTGGTTGCAGTCGGCGATCGACCAGGCCAAGAAGGAAGCGACTGCCGCCAACGTCAAAATCACCATATTCGCGGACAGCAACTTCGACCCTTCAGTCGAGTTCAACGAGATTCAGAACGCCATCCAGAGCAGGCAATACTATGGATTGATCGTGCTCTGGCCCGGCGGAAACCAGACGTGCACGATGCTGCCCCAGACGGCCCCCAGCCAGGGAATAATCGTCTCGACCATTGATCTCCCGATCTGCGGACTGTTCGACAAGGAAGGCGCAGCACAGGCCCCCGCCGGAGTCCTGAATTATATCGGCGGCACCTACACGGTGACAGGTCTCGAACAGTGGCTGGAGAAGCTCGCCGTTCTCAATCCGGGTCCGCATAAGGTCGGCTTTTTCTACGGGCCGGCAGTGAATCCTCTGACACTGAACATGCAGCAGGCGCTCAAGGAGTTCCTCCCCAGGCACCCCGCCTGGACGGTGGTAGGCAGCAAGAACACCGACTTCACCATCAACCAGGGATTTTCCCTGGCCCAGAACCTGCTGCAGGCACACTCTGACGTATCTCTAATTCTGTCGGCGTACTCAGACGTCACAATCGGGATCCTCCGGGCGCTCAAGAGTTCGGGCAGGCTGGGTCATGTCAAGGTCGCGGAGCTTGGTGGTGAGAAGGGCGCTGTACCTCTCATCGAGTCCGGCCAACTAGAGATGACCGTGGCGCAATATCCCCGACACGAGATCACTGCGGCCATCAGGTCCATCGTCGGTGCCGTCCAGCATGAAATCGCCGGGCCGCGCTACATACCGAACGCGGGTCACGCACTACAGCCTGACCAGCCCGCATCCCAAGATCTCTACTTCGTCACGAAGCAGAACGTGCGCACGTTCCATCCGGACTACTGATCGAAGCCACCTGATTCACACGGCTTCGGGGACTGCCTGCGGCGGGCCCTCCGGAACTCTTGCGCCTTCGTCAAGCACCTGGGCCGTACGGTCGTGCTCGTCAGTCACAACCTGGACGAGGTCCTACGGGTGTCCGACGTGATCACGGTCCTGAAAGACGGGCGCGTGGACAGTACCCGGGCCAGGGCCGACTGGACGAAGTCCCAGATGGTGCGGGCGATGCTTGGCGAGCGCGGCGTCGGCATGATCGGAAGCGCGCTTCTGGGAGAGGAGCCGTCGAGCCGACCGCGCGAGAGCGGGCCGGACTCGCGTTCCGTTAAGCCCCTGCTTCGGGTCGAAGGTCTCACCGTCCCGCGATGCGTGACGGATGTTTCCTTCGAGATCGCCGCGGGCGAGATCCTGGGCCTGGCGGGGCTGGTGGGATCGGGCAGGACATCGATCCTGCGCGCCCTCATGGGACTCCACAAGCCGACGAGCGGGCGCCTGTGGATCAATGACCGGGAAGTGCCCTGGCCCCACGGTCCGCGCCAGGCCAGGCGGCTTGGCATCGCGCTGATTCCGGAGGATCGCAAGGCACAGGGACTGGCCCTTGGAGAGACGGCCTGCGACCTCCACCTGCGACCGCGTCGCCGTGATGACGGAGGGCAAGCTGGCCGGCCTGCTCTGCCGAGGGGTGCACGAGCTGAGCGTGGCAGCGATTCTGCGGCTGGCGTTCCGGATCGAGGACGCACTTCCTGATGCGCCGGCCACCAAGCCCGTCTCCTTGGAGGAACTGTGAACCAAGCCCTTACCCGATTCCTAACGCGATATGTCCTTGGCTTCGCGATGGTATGGATCCTCGTGTCCCTCGCCGTGACGGCTCAGGTCCTCTACCCGGGGTTCTTCGACATCGGGAACATCAAGAACCTTCTCGCACAGACCGCACCTGAAGGCGTCATCGCCGTCGCCATGACGTTCGTGATCATTGGCGGAAGCTTCGACCTGTCGGCCGGAGCCATTCTCTCACTAGCCGGAACGCTATTCGCGAGCATGGCCGTGCATGATATCTCGCTAATAGTCGCGGGAATCATATCGATCCTGATCGCGGGGCTCGCCGGCCTTTGCAGTGGAATCGCCGTCACACGCTTCCGGGTGAACTCTTTCATAGCAACGCTCGGCACCGCCTCCATCTTTTCCGGGGCGACGCTGTTGTATTCGCATTCAGCGCCGTTCTCACCTGGCACCGGACTCGGAACGCTGGGACTGGGCAGCGCGCTCGGGGTTCCGATAGCGGTGCTGATACTGGCCGCTGTCGCTCTCGTCGGCGGTCTGGTACTGCACGGAACCGTCTACGGTCGATCGGTCTTCGTGATCGGCGGGAACTCTGACGCCGCGCGCCTGGCCGGTCTGCGCGTGGGCACGATCCGAGGCGGCACCTTCGTCATCTCCGGCGTATGCGCCGGGCTCGCCGGCATCATCCTCGCCTCCCGCACGGGTGTCGGCCAGGCCGGCATGGACGATACGGCTGCGCTGAACACGATCACCATGGTCGTGGTCGGTGGCACCTCATTGTTCGGCGGCGAAGGGGCGATGTGGCGCACTGCCACCGGTGTGCTCCTGATCGGTGTCGTGAACAATCTCTTCGATTCCATGGCGCTGTCATCGGGACTGAGACTGATCGTGACCGGTGGCGTCGTGATCGCCGCCGTCGCCGTTGACGCGTACACACGGCACCGTCGTGCTGGAACGGCTTGAGTCTCATGCGCCTGTCGTCGCGGCCGGGAGGTCTACAGCGGCCGCTTGTCGAAGCCGCATCGTTCTTCGGTCTGATAGACGGCCGCGAGCTTGAAGGCTCCGAGGTCCGACAGCGCTCCGGCGACCGTCCCGTCCGCGAACAGCCGTGCCCCCCAGAAGGCGTCGTCGGTGACCACCTCGATGTAGGCGAACTTGTCGGTCTCGCCCAGATAGTCGTCGGTCAGTGCCTGGCCGTCCGCTTCGATAGGCATCGACAGCGTCTCACGCAGCACGAGGTTGTTCGTGATGCGCCGGATTCCTTCGACTCGATCGGCTGCGCCGGCGAGCACTTCGAGCAGGTGTTCCAGCTGCGCCTCCGCGGTCGAACGACGCGACTCATCCGCGATGTCCAGCTCGATGAGATAGGTCGCCAGCGCCGATTGGCCGCTCGTTCGGTCGAGGACCGTCCGCTCTTCCACCTCGCATCGCCGTAGGCGCCACAGGCAACGCAGATGGTCTTCGGTGAGACGCTCCATGTCTTCGGGGCGAAAGACGTCCCCGCTGACCGGAGCCTGGCCAAGGTGTTGAGTGATGAAGCGCCAGGCGGATACCGGGCTGCCCCAGTCACCGTCTTCGCCGAGTTGGGCCGTCGCGAGGATCGTGCTGTAGGCGACGACGGCCGGATGCCGGGCGAGCAGTTCACGTGCCAGCGGCACATGCTCGTTCAGGTAGAAGGCTTCGGATTCGGCGACCGCACGATCGGCGAGCGGCAGGAAACTGGCAATCGCTTTGCCGGACAAGATCATCGTCCAATCATCTAGAGCGACCGTTCGTCACGGTCGCCTGTACAGGTCAGGGGATCTACAGCAGGACGTCTTCGGCGAACGAGCGCATCACGCTCTCTCGATCGGCCGGCCGGCAGGCGAGCGCGATCACTACGTCGTCGACGCCCGCTTCCGCGTACTCGGCCAGGCGGGCGGTGACTTCGGCAGCCGTGCCGGCCAGCAGGTACCGATCGGCGAGTGGCGCGAAGTCTTGTCCGTAGACCTCGCTGACCGTCTCGACGGCGGCCCGGCGGGCCCACTGGCCGTCGGGCGCGACACAGCCCCACACGAAGAGCGCCCCGCCGACCGTCTCCGTACGCCCGAGGTCACCCGCGGCGGCACGCACCGTCGCGAGGCTCGTCGCGAACATCTCCGGCGTGCACATGTAGGGCATCCACACGTCGGCGTGGCGCGCGGCGCGGCGCATCGCGCGCTCCTTGCGGCCGCCCAGCCAGATCGGCGGCCGCGGCCGCTGACGTGCTGGAGGATCGAGTGCCAGGCCGTCCAGCGTCGAGAAACGGCCTGAGGACGACACGGTCCGGCCGGAGAGCAGGCCGTCGAGCACTTCGAGTCCTTCGTCGAAGCGCGCGCCGCGTTCGGCGACGGGAACGCCGCAGGCCGCGAACTCCCGTGGGAACTCTCCGCCCATGCCGAGTCCGAGGTCCAGGCGGCCGGACGAGACTCGGTCGAGCGTGGCCGCCATCTTCGCCGCCAGCGCCGGCGGGTAGAGCGGGAGCAGCGTGACCGCCGTGAGGACACGGATCCGGGTGGTCGCCGCCGCTGCCGCGGCCAGAGTGACGAAGGCGTTCTCCGTCGGCCCGTGGAAGAAGACGTGCTCTCCGCTCGCGACCCGGTCGAATCCCAAGGCCTCGGCGGCACGCGCCTCGGCGACCGCGTGCTCACCGTCGCTCAGTACGATGCCCGACCTCATGGTGTGCCCCTCCCCCCACGGCGGCCGTCACCCACGACGGACGGTCTCCAGCACCTTGGTCACCACGTCCAGCTCGGCGAGTGCCTCGTCCCTCGGCTTCGATCGCAGCCGGAGGGTGACAAGCCGCACGCCGAGGTCCCGATAGCCGGCCAGCAGCGCCGGATCGGGCGGAGCGGCCGCGACCGCCAGGCCCACTCGATCCGGGTCGCGTCCTTGTTGCTCGACGAGCGCACGGAATCGCGGGGCGCTCTTCTCGAGTGTCGGATCTCCGGTCGGCGCCGTCGGGTACCAGACGTCGCCCCAGGCGGCGGCCTCTCGCATCGACGTGGGGCCGGAACCGCCGACGTACACCGGCGGATGCGGCCGCTGAAGAGGCTTCGGCCAGCACCAGCTCGGCGGTATCCGGACATGCGAACCCTCGTAGGAGGCGACGTCATGCTGCCAGAGCTCCCGCATGGCCGCCACCTTCTCCCGTACCAGCGAGAAACGCTGCCGGAACGGCTGCTTGTGTGTCACGAACTCATCGGCGTTCCACCCGAAACCGACCCCGAATATGAACCGCCCGCCGGACAGCCGGTCGACCGATGCCACCGCTTTCGCCGTGATGACGGGGTCGCGCAGCGCCACGAGGCAGATTCCCGTTCCGACGAGGAGCTTCGTGCTTCCGGCCGCCGCGAATCCACACCCGACGAACGGGTCGTAGGGCCGCTTGTAGAACTCCGGCATCTGTCCGCCACCGTACGCCTCCGGGTAGTCGGTGCTCTGCTTCACCGGTACGTGCGGGTGCTCGGGTTGCAGGAAGCAGTCGAATCCACGGCTCTCGAGTTCCCAGGCCCACTGGCTGGGGGTCATGGTCTCGTCCGTGACGAAGGTCTGCACGCCGATCTTCATTTGTCTCCTCCACTCACGTGCTCGTTCAGAAAGGCGTGTCGAAACCCGCGTAGAAGTCCTCGATGCGCCATACACCGTCGTGCTTGCGCATCCGCATGCGGTAGAAGCCGGTCGTCGTCGCACGCATCGCGCCGTCCTGTGCCGAGGTGAGCAGCATGTAGCTCAATGCGACGGCAGAGTCCGTACGAAGGTCGTTGATGATCGGGTTCAGCACGATGTGACGCCGCTGGTCGCGTTGCTCGGACCAGAAGGCGGTGAGCCAGTCGAGGAACGCGTCCCGCCCACGAAAGGGTCCGATCGGAGAGTGACCGGCGATACTGGCCTCGAACACGGTGTCCTCGGTGAAGCAGTCACGCAGCGCGTCACCGTCGCGTTCGTCGTAGGCCCACCCGTAGCGGTGCATGGTCTCGGTGATCAGCAACCGGTCGGCCACGGCCTCGGCGGTCAGCCGACCGCACGGGCTACCGATGTCGAGCAGTCCCAGGTCCCGGCCCCACGACGGCTCGGGGTTCGGAGCGCCGCCGCCCGCGTTCATTCGGCACCCTCGGCATGGGTGGAAGCGACGGCGATCCCGGTGAGCGCACGGAACCGCAGGTTCTCGTACGCCACGCCGTCCGGACGCTCCCGGTCGATGAGGCTGCCGAGCCAGCAGCCGAGGAACCCCAGGGGTGCCGACACGATGACGGGGAAGCTGAGGTCGATCGGCGCGTGCTGTGGACCGCCCGGCCAGACCGCGGGACTCAGAATGATCAGCACCACGGAGCTGATGAGCCCGGTGAGCATCCCCGTCAACGCTCCGGCCGTCGTCATCCCGCGCCAGTTGAGGGTCAGCAGCAACGCGGGAAAGACGGCGCTGGCGGCGGTGCCGGTCGCGAAGATCGCGAGGTAGGTGACGTTCGTACCATCGCCGATGGAGATCGCGACCGCGACTCCCGCGGAGACCAGAAGGCCGGCCGCGAACCTTCCGATGCGTGGTTCCTCCGCCTCGGGACGCCGCAGGAGGTTCGACCAGAGGTCGTGGGCGACCGCGCCCGCGGCCGACAGGACCAGGCCGGCGGTCATGGCGAGGATCGTCACGAAGGCGATCGCGGTGACGATCGCGAGCAGGACGTCGCCGCCCGTGGTTCCGGCGCCTCCGCCGAGCCTTTCGGCCAGTACGGGAAGCGTGAGGTTCCCTCCGGCGCCGACCTGCTTGGTAGCGGACGCCCCGAGCACCGCGAGTGCGCCGAATCCCAGGAGGACGACCAGGAGATTGAACGTCCCGATGAAGCCGATCGCCCAGCGCGCCGAAGAGCGGGCGGCACGTGCGTCGGGCACGGTGAAGAAGCGCATGAGCACATGAGGAAGCCCGACCGCGGACAGCGACACCGTCAGCCCCGCGGCGAGGATGTTGATCGGGCCGTGGAACGTCAGTCCCGGCTTGAGATACCCGGCCCCGTGCGGCGAGTTGTGTATCGCCCCGCGTACGACGTCGAGCGGATTGAGCCCGGTCCTGCCGAGCAGGAGGGCGACCAGCACCACGATGGTCACGAGCAGCAGCGCCGCCTTCATGATCTGGACCCAGGTCGTGGCCACCATGCCGCCGAAGAGCACGTAGACGAGCATCAGGGCGCCGGCGACGATCACATTCGCCGCGAAGGGCATCCCGGTCAGCGCCTCGAAGAGGACACCGGCTCCCACAAGTTGGGCCAGCAGGTAGAACAGGCCGATCACCAGGGTGGCCACGGCGGCCACCGAGCGCGTGGGCCGGGCGCGAAGCCGCTCGGAGAGGACGTCCGCGAACGTGAAACGGCCGAGGTTGCGCATCTTCTCCGCCAGCAGGAACAGCACGAGGAGACACGACGCGCTGACACCGACCGCGAAGATCATCCCGTCCACGCCGAAGAGGAAGAGCAGGCCGGTGTAGCCGAGGACCGATGACGAGGACAGGAAGTCGCCCGCGATGGCGAACCCGTTGCTGCGGCCCGAGAGGCGGCCACCGGCGGTCCAGAAATCAGACGCCGTGCGGACCCGCCGGGCGGCGAAGGTCGTCGCCAGGAGCGTGAGCCCGACGATGACCGCGCTGGCGGCCAGGGCCGTGCCGTTCAGGTGCGATTCAGCCGGCATGGTCGTCACGCTCCCCGCGCCCGGCCGTCGAGGCGAGCCGGTCGGTGAGCGCGTCCCAGCGTCGCGCGCGCCGGCCATAGGCCGAGGCGAGGGCGAACACCAGCACTGTGTAGGCGACACCGAGCAGGATTCCGACGCTCAGGCTCGAACCGACCCGCGCCGCGAAGACGTCCGGAGCGACCGCGGGCAGGACCAGAAAGCCGGCGTAGCCGACGCCGAGCGCGCTCCACGCGCCGCGGAAGAAGCGCCGCCGGTCGGCGATGAGTTCTGCCAGCTCCGGACGGCGCGTCAGGTCCGACGCGCCGCCGGCGACACCCACCGGATCTTCGAATGTTCGCTCTGCCATGTTCTCTCTCCTAACAAACAAGCGACCGTTCGTTAATATATCCGAGAAGGGCGACGGAGGCCAGAGTGATGAACGAGCGAAACCTGCTCGGCGAGATATTCCCGGCCTTGGCCGGAGAAGGATGTCGGCGGTCAGCCGCGCGCGGGCGTCACCGCGGCGGGAGACGGCATCGGCGCCTGCTCGTCGGGATTGGTCAGCCCACGGAGGACGAAGTCCGCGAACACGGCGGCGATCTGGTCGACCGACAGGCGCTGGTTCGGCTTGTACCAGGTCGCCACGTGGATGGCGATCGCCACGACCCCGAAGGTCGTCATCTTCACGTCGGAGACATGGAACACGCCGCTGCGCACGCCGTCTTCGACGGCCTTCTCGAAGAGGGCGCTGAAACGATCGCGAAGCTCGACGATCGCGGCCAGCCGGGCCCCTTCGAGACTGCGCAGCTCGGAGCTGCCGATGAACACCTCTTCGGCGCGCTCCGCATGCAGCCGGACCTGGGTCGCGACCATCATCCGCATCCGCTCGACCGGATCGGGGTGAGCGACCGCGACCCGCTCGACCTCCTCGACGAGGTCGACCATGACCCCGCGCATGATGACGAAGAGCAGATCTTCCTTCGAGGCGAAGTGGTTGTAGACGCTGCCGACCTTGATGCCGACCTCGGCGGCGATGTCACGGGTCGTCGTCGCCTGGTACCCCGATCGTGCGAAGAGGCGGATGCCGGCGAGTCGGATCTGCTCGGCGGTGTCGTCGCCGCGGCGTTGTCCTCGTGTCCTCGGTGGCATGGGTCCCTCGTGCGCGAAATGAATGGGCGCTCGTAAGTATAGAGGTCCTCAGACGGCTGTTGCGCCACCGTCCACCACTATGACGCTCCCGGTGACGAAAGAGGCTTCGTCGGAGGCCAGGAAGACGGCGATCTCGGCGATCTCCTCTGGCGTTCCGAGCCTGCCGAGTGGCTGCTTCGCCCCCAGGCGCCGCAGGCCCTCGGCCGGATCATGAGTCCCGTTCCGTGAGTGGTGATCGGCCATCTCCGCTACCAGAGCCGTGGGCACGGTGCCCGGGCAGATGCTGTTCACCCGTATCCCGCAGGGTCCGAGATCCGCCGCCATCTGCCGCGCGAGCGCCAGCACACCGCCTTTGGCAGCCGAGTACGGAGCGGCGTCCGGCACCCCGACGAGCGCCGCGATGCTCGCCTGCAGCACGATCGATCCGGCCGCCTGCTCGCGCATGACCGGCACGACGGCACGGGCGGACAGCCACGTGCCGGTCAGGTTCACCTCGATCACACGCCGCCACTCGTCGACGCCCGTGCCATCGACGGTTCCAGCTCCCGCGATTCCGGCGTTGGCGTACAGCACGTCGATCCCGCCCATCCGGTCGACCGCGACGCGCGCCATCTCGCCCATGGCCGCCGGGGAGGTGACGTCCGCGGCCATCGAAGTGGCCACTCCGCCCTCGTCGTCGATCAGCGAGACCGTTTCCTCGATGGTCGCCGGGTCACGGTCGACGCACAGCACGATGGCCTGTTCCGCGGCGAAGCGGCGTGCGGCGGCCCGGCCGATACCCGCGCCCGCACCCGTGATGACCGTCCGCTTGGCCGCGAGGCGTCCCTTGTGTTCCATCGGCTCACGTCACCGGGGTCCACAGGTCCTGACCGCGGAGGCGGCGCTTGAGGATCTTGCCGCTCGGATTCACCGGCAGCACCGAGAGATCGACGATCGCGATGCGTTTCGGCACCTTGTAGCCGGCCAGGAACCGGCGACAGTACGTGCGCAGCTCCTCCTCTGTCGCCGTGATGTCCGGCCGCAGTGCGACGACGGCCCGCACTTCCTCGTCCCATTCGCTGCTGGGAACACCCAGGACCGCGGCCTCCAGGATCGCGGCGTGGCCGTAGAGGACCTGTTCGACCTCTGCCGAGTACACGTTCGCCCCGCCGGTCTTGATCATGTCTTTGAGCCGGTCGTGGAAGAAGTAGTAGCCGCCCTCGGCGCGGGCGGCGACGTCGCCGGTCCGAAGCCAGCCGTCCCTGAACACCTCTTCGGTGGCGTCGGGCCGGTTGAAGTAACCGCGCATCACCCCGGGGCTCTTCACGCAGATCTCCCCCGGCGTGCCGAGCGGCAGTTCGTGGCCGTCCTCATCGCGGATGCTCACCTCGGTGAGCAGGAATTCCTGGCCGATCGAACCGTCCAGCTCTTCGCGGAACATGTCCTCCGGGCGCAGCCGCGTCACGATCGGCCCGCCTTCGGTCAGGCCGTACTGGTAGTAGAAGTCGACCCCCGGTAGCTGTTCGCGCGCCGCCAGCTTGTCGGGCATCTTGAAACTGGCCCCGCCGACATAGAGACGCCGTAGGGCGCCCAGGTCATGGCGTGCCGCCAGGCCGCTGGTCAGGATCCGGCGCAGCATGTTGGGGATCAGGAACAGGTTCGTGATCCGTTCCTTCTCCATCGCGTTCAGGACGCGTTCCTCGTCGAAGGAACGCACGAACACGGACGTCGCGCCGAGCAGCAGATGCGGCAAAAACCAGTGCAGGAGCGCCGCCGCGTGGTACATCGGCGTGGTCAGCAGCGTCCGATCGGTCCTCACCATGTCGGTGTCGTAGATCTCGTTCACGCAGTTCGAGAAGACGTTGGCGTGCGACAGCAGCACGCCCTTCGACGCTCCGGTGGTGCCGCCGGTATAGATGATCACCGCCCCGTCGTCGGGACCGACGACGACCTCGGGTTCACCGCCGAAGCGCAGCAACGAGTCGTATTCCGGGCCTTCGTAGATGATCAGTGGCTCGCATTCGAGACCTTGCTCCTGCGCTTCCTCCAGGGCGGGCCGCCATTCCTCTTCGGCCAGCACGATCCTCGCGCGTGAGTCGTTCAGCTGGTGAACCAGCTCCGGCGTCGCGCTCCGCCAGTTGTACGGGACGGCGACCGCGCCCGCCACGCCGGTTCCGGCGTACGTCTCGGCGGAGAACACGCCGTTGCCGGCCATGATGCCGATGGTGTCCCCCACCCGTACGCCGCGTTCGAGGAGACCCGCCGCCAGCGCCCAGCACCGGTCGGTGAATTCGGCGTGGGTGAGCCGTCTCGTTTCGTCCACGATCGCCTCGGCGTCCGGACGGCGGTAGCGGTTGCGCCGGACCATTTCACGCACTGTCAGCACGGCCATCTCCTCCTCTGTGTTCACTATGTGCCTTCGTATGGCGCCGGTCTCCCCCGCTACCAGCAGAAACGTCGTCAGGCGGCTCAGGTGCGCCGGAACGGAACTCCGGCGTCCGATTCGCCAGGAAGGCAGCGACGCCTTCGCGTGCGTCATGGGCGTCGACGATCCGCGCCCAGTGCTCGGCCGTCGCCTGCCACGACGAACGTTCGGCCACGCCCAGGGCGTCGCGTGCGACCTTCAAGGTGGCCGTCACGGCCGACGGCGAGGCACCGGCGATCTGGTGGGCGATCCTCTGTGCCTCCACCAGGTGGCCGTCCGGACGGGCGATCCGGTGCACGATGCCGAGCCGGTAGGCCTCCTCGGCCGACACCGGATCGCCGGTGAGCAGCATCTCCATGACGGCGCCACCGCAGCGCCGGGGAAGGCGGAACATTCCCCCTCCTGCGGCGATGAGGCCCAGGCATACCTCCGGGAGGCCGAACGTCGACCGCGGCGTGGCCACCACGATGTCGCAGGCGAGCACGAGCTCGAGCCCCCCGGCGACGGCCGGTCCGTCCACGGCCGCGATCAGGGCCTTCGGGGGAACGGCGCGAAACGGGAAGCCCGGGTCCTCGACGTCGGGCCGGAAACCTTCGCGGAAGGCCGCCAGGTCCATACCGGCACAGAACGCCGGCCCCTCCCCGCATACGATCACCGCGCGAACGTCGGGGTCGCTCCCGGCCTGGCCGAACGCCTCCGTGAGCGCACGCATGAGTGCCGGATCGAGGGCATTGCGTTTGGCCGGCCGGTCGAGTGTGATCGTCATGACGCCCTGATCACGCGCGGTGCGCAACACGGGTTCGCGCGTCGCGTCCGCGGAATCATCGGATCTCACCACGTCGCATCTGCTTCCTGGGTTCTGGAGCGCCGGCGGTGAACCGGCCATCCCGCCATTTCGGGGAGGCCGCCGCCGGCGGTCATCGGCGCTCGTCTCCGGCGTGCGATGCCGGCACGTCGGAGAGGAGCAGTTTGTTGGTGAAGCTCATGACGGCCGTGTCGTGCTGGTCGACCACGACGTAGTGCAGGTGACCCACCCGGCGGTTCCCGTCGCGCGTCGTGCGCAGCACGCTCACCTCGATGCGCACGCGGATCGTGTCGCCGAACGTCACCGGCGCCGTCGCGCGTACGTCGTCCAGGCCGAGCCACGCGACGACCTGGTTCTCGAAGATCTTGAGCTGGGTCCCGAGCCCCAGTGCCAGTGCCAGTGTCAGGGGTCCGTGGGCGATGCGGCGAGTGAAGCCGGATCGCCGCGCGAACTCCTCGTCGACGTGATGTGGCATCCAGTCGCCGGTCAGGCCGGCGAAGGCGACGACGTGTGACTCCGTCACGGTCACGGCGCTCGATGTGAAGACGGCGCCGACGACCAGCGGGCCGATTTCCTCTGTCATGTCGCGAGCTTCCGCAGCCAGGAACGGTCGGTGAGCAGGTCACGGCAGGTGGACCCGGCCGCCCACTGATCCGACGCGAGCAGGGCCCGGTGGAACGGCAGGAGGGTCTTCAGACCCTCGATCTCATATTCGGCCAGCGCGCGCCGCATCCTGCGCGTCGCCTGCTCGCGGTCCGCGCCCCACACGATCAGCTTCGCGATCAGCGGGTCGTAGAACGGTCCCACCTCGCTGCCGGTGGTGACGCCCGAGTCGACCCGCACACCCTCACCCGCGGGCTCGCGGTAGGCGCTGATGACGCCCGGTGCCGGCATGAAGTTCAGCGAGGCGTCTTCCGCGTTGATGCGGCATTCGATCGCGTGGCCCCTGAGCACGACGTCGTCCTGGGTGACGTCGAGCGGCGCTCCGGCGGCCACCTTGATGCCCTGCCGCACGATGTCGATGCCGGTCGTCATCTCGGTGACCGGATGCTCGACCTGCACACGCGTGTTCATCTCCAGGAAGAAGTACTCGCCGTCGTGCAGAATGCCTTCGACCGTGCCCGCGCCGACGTACCCGACGGCCTTGGCCGCGTTGACCGCGATCTCGCCGATCCGCGCACGCAGACCCTGGTCGACGACCCACGGCGGCGCCGGCGACTCCTCGACGAGTTTCTGGTGACGGCGCTGGATCGAACAGTCGCGCTCGCCCAGATGGATGACGCGCCCCTGAGTGTCGGCGAGGATCTGGACCTCGACGTGACGCGGATCGGTCAGATACCGCTCGAGATAGACGGCCGCGTCGCCGAAGAAGCGCTCGCCCTCGCGTGCCGCCCCGTCGAACGCCTCCTTCAGGGTGTCCTCGGCGAGGGCGACACGGAACCCCTTTCCACCACCGCCCGCGGCCGCCTTGACGGCCACCGGATAACCGATCTCACGGCCGGCGATCAGCAGCGCGTCTTCATAGGTCGCCACCGGCTCGGTCGTGCCCGGCACGATCGGGACTCCCGCGGTTCGCATCAGCTCACGAGCCCTGGTCTTGGAACCCATCGCCTCGATCGCGTCCGCCGGTGGCCCGATGAACACAACCCCGGCGTCCGCGCAGGCACGGGCGAAGCCGGCGTTCTCCGCCAGGAAGCCGTAGCCGGGATGGATCGCCTCGGCACCCGACAGCCGGGCGGCTCGGAGGATCTTCTCTCCGTCGAGGTAGTTCTCAGTGGCCGGGCCGGGGCCGAGGTCGAATGCCTCGTCGGCCGCGCCCACGTGCAGCGCCGCGCGGTCCGCCTCGGAATGCACTGCGACCGTCGCGATTCCCAGCTCACGGCAGGCGCGGAACACGCGGATCGCGATCTCGCCTCGGTTGGCAACGAGGATCTTGGTGAACATGCGCGCTCTCATACCGGGTAGACGCCATTGCGCCGGGGCTGGACCGCGGACGGCCTGAGGCGGTAGGCGCTCAGCCGCTGGGCGAGCTCATCGCGTAGCTCCGAGCCGGTGACGACGGCGTCGATCGCGTTCTCGCTCGCGATGCGCACCACGTCGAGCTCGGCTTCGAACTCCGCCTTGCGTGCGGCGGCGAAGGCGGCGCGCTCGGTCTCGTCGTCGAACTCCGCGAGACGGCCCGCGTGGACGGCGTTGACCGCCGCCGCCGGTCCCATCAGCGCGACCATCGCGGTCGGCAGGCCGATCACCGCCGTCGGACGCATGGGACTTCCGGACATCCCCAGGTAACCCCCGCCGTAGGCCTTACGGACCAGCACGACGATCCGCGGCACGGTCGCCTCCGCCACGGCGAAGAGCATCTTGGCTCCGTGGCGCAGGATTCCCTGCCGCTCGACCTGGGAGCCGATCATGTAACCGGGGATGTCCTGCAGGAAGATGATCGGTACGTCGAAGGCGTTGCAGAGCCAGATGAACTTGGCCGCCTTGTCGGAGGAATCGGGGAAGAGCGCACCGGCCTTGTGCATCGACTGGTTGGCGACCAGGCCGACCGACATTCCACCGATCCGGGCGAACCCGGTGATCAGCTCTCTGGCGAACTTGGCCTTGATCTCAAAGAACGTGCCCTCGTCCACGAAGGCGTTGATCACCTTCTTCATGTCGAAGGCGACGTTCTCCCGCTGGGGCACCAGCTCCTCGATCGGCTTGCCGGGTGCCGGCGGCACGGGCTCGACGGACGGTGGCTTGTGCTCCCAGTTCGGTGGCAGGTACGACAGGTACCGGCGTACCGCCTCGATCGCCGCGTGCTCGTCGTCGACGAGGATGTCGCCGAAACCGGAGACGGTGCAGTGCATCTCGGCACCGCCCATCTCCTCGAGCGTCACCTTCTCTCGCGTCGCGATCTCGCTCATCCTCGGCGACCCGAGGTAGGCGGTCGCCTGGCCGCGCACCATGACCACGCAGTCGCAGAGCGCCGGCAGGTACGCCGATCCGGCCGGCGACGGCCCGAACATCGCGCTGATCGACGGGACGCGACCCGACAGCTGGATCTGCTCGTAGAAGATGTTGCCCCAGGCCCGCCGACCGGCGAAGCTCTCGGCCTGCTCGTTGATGCGGGCGCCGGCGGAGTCGATCAGGTAGACGATGGGCACGCCGAGTTCGAGAGCGAGCTCCTGCATCCGGGTGATCTTCTCGAACGTCTTCCGCCCCCAGGTGCCCGCTTTGACGGTGAAGTCGTTCGCGACGACGCAGACGGTCCGCCCCTCGATCTTCCCGACGACGGTGACGACGGCGTCGGCCGCGTAGCCGTCCCGGGTGCGTGCCAGCAGGCCGTCCTCGAAGGTCTCCTCGTCGAGGAGCAGCCGAAGGCGGTCACGCACCAGCATCTTGCCGGCCTGAACGTGACGTTCGCGATGGTGTTCGCTGCCGCCGAGCCGCGCTGTCGCCCTGGCCTCGGCCACGCGCTCAGCACGGTCGTTCGCGATCGGATCAGACATCGTCCTCCTCCCGTCCCGCGCGCGAGAGAACGCGCAATGCCTGGAGGTAGTGCGGAGCGTCGACCATCCGTCCCTCGAACCGGATGGCTCCGCCGTTCGCCGCCCGGAACGCGGCGACGAGTCTCTCGGCGTACGCGATCTCCGCGTCCGCCGGCGTGAAGACGTCGTTGATCACGCCGATATGGCTCGGGTGGATCGCAGCCTTGCCGTCGAAGCCCATCCGGCGGCAGTGCTCGGCTTCGCGGCGCAGGCCATCGAGATCGGCCAGGTCGACGTACGTGGTGTCGATCGCGTCCACCCCCGCTGCCTTCGCGGCGAGGAGGGTCTGGGCGCGCGCGACCCGGAAGACCTCCCAGAGCTCACCGTCGTCCTGCCGGGAGCCCGCCGCACCGATGTCGGCGGCGAAGTCTTCGGCGGCCCAGATCACCGCGGTCACCGCCGCATGAGCGACGGACTCCGAAAGCCGCGCGTATCCGGCCGCCGACTCAGTCGGCAGGATCCACAGCGGCAACCGGGAGCCGACGCCTTTCTCGAACTGCGCGAGGTCGTCCACGCCCTGGACCTTCGGGATGAGCACCGCGTCCACCTGGAGGGACTCCTCCCGTAGCCAGCGGAGATCGTCGGCGGCGTACTCGCTTCCCATCGGATTGACGCGCACGATGCGTTCGGCGCCACCGAAGGACATGTCCTGCAACGCCTTCGCGACGATGCCGCGGGCGTCGGCCTTGCGATCGTCCGGTGTGCCGTCCTCGAGATCGAGGACCACGCAGTCGGGCGCGCAACGCGACATCTTCGCCAGCAGGTCCGCCCGGTGCCCCGGTGCGAACAGGACGGAACGGCGCCGTCGTGGGCCGCTCATGCGGCATCCCGCTTACGGAAGAGCGCGTTGCGGACGACGCGGCAGACCAACGTGTCGTCCTGCTTGTGACCTAGGTGCTCGATCTTGACGATCCCGGCGGTCGGTCGCGACCGAGACTCCCGCGCCTGCAGTATCCGGGACGACACCCTGATGGTGTCCCCGACGAACACGGGTGCGGGCATCTCCACCACGTCATAGCCCAGGTTGGCGATCGTCGTGCCCAGCGAGATGTCCGAGACGCTGAGACCGATCACGAGCGAGAGCGTGAACAGGCCGTTCACCACGCGGGTGCCGAACTCCGTGCCACTCGCGAACTCCTCGTCGAGATGGAGCGGCTGCGGATTCATCGTGAGCGTGCTGAACAGAAGGTTGTCCGTCTCGGTGACGGTGCGGCGGACCGCATGCTCGAGCTCGCGATCCGGTGTCAGCTCCTCGAACCACAGACCCACGTTTTCCCTCCATCGATCGATCGCGATCCCCGTCCATTGGCCGGTACGGGTTCGTTCACGAGGACGATAAACAAACGAGCGACCGTTCGTCAACTCACCCTTCTCCGCCGATCCGCACCAGGACCTGCCCCTCCACGACCGCGTCACCCTCACTGACGAGGACACACAGCACCGAGCCACCGACGGGAGACAGAACAGGCACCTCCATCTTCATCGACTCCAGCACCAGGAGGACATCGTCCTCCTGGGTCACGTCGCCGACAGCCGCCCGGATCTTCCAGACGCTACCGACCAGTTCGGCACACACCTCGACCATTGAGTTCTCCCTTCCACGCGTCGATGAGCTATCCTAAACGAACGAGCGTTCGTACCTTAAACGAAAAGGAGCACCTCCCGTGCCCCCGATTACGCCGTTCGCCGACGAACTCAACGCCCTCCCCGCGCTGGCGTCCCGCTACGTCCAGACCGACGCGCTGCCCTGGAAACCGACCGGCTTCCCCGGCATCGAGATGAAGATCTTGTTGAAGGAGCCGGAGACCGGCCTGCTCACGGCGCTGTTCCGGTGGCAGCCGGGCGCGGTCCTGCCGCTGCACGAACACGTCGAGATCGAGCAGACCTACGTGCTCGAAGGCAGCATCGTGGACGCCGAGGGTGAAACCACCAGCGGCAACTTCTCATGGCGCCCGAAGGGCAACCGGCACCGCGCGACCGCACCGAACGGCGCGCTGCTCATCGCGTTCTTCCTCAAACCGAACGTCTTCCTCGAAAGTCCCGACGCCGGACGGACACTCGAGTGAACGGCCACCGGGGCGTAGCCCGATGAAAATCGTCTCCTTCGAGCACCGGGGCGCCCGTTCGTGGGGCGTGGTCGACGGCGAACGGATCACCGACCTCGGGAGCCACGGCCCGCAAAGCCTCACGACCGCGCTACGGGAAGGCGGCCTGATGGACATATCCGCGGCGGCCGCCGGATCGACCTCGACCGTCGCGCTCACAGACGTACGGTTGCTCCCACCCGTACCGGACCCTTCGAAGATCCTCTGCGTAGGGCTCAACTACCGCGCGCACGCCACAGAGATGGGCCGTACGAAGAGCGCCCGGCCGACCATCTTCATGCGCCACGCCGACACCCTGGTAGGCCACGAACAGCCGATCGTGCGCCCGCGCCAGAGCACGCAACTCGACTACGAGGGCGAGCTGGCAGTCGTGATCGGCAGCCCCACCCGGCACGTCGACGCCGACCGGGCGACCGAGCACATCGCCGGCTACACCTGCTTCAACGACGGATCGGTCCGCGACTTCCAATATCACTCCAGCCAGTTCACCGCGGGAAAGAACTTCCCCGCCACCGGAGCCTGCGGACCATGGATCGTGACCCGGGACGAGCTGACCGACCTCACTGGCCGCCAGATCCGCACACGCCTCAACGGGCAAGTCGTGCAGCAGGCCCGGCTGGACGACCTGATCTTCGGCATCGCCGAACTCATCGCGTACATATCGTCGTGGACCGAACTAAGACCCGGCGACCTCGTCGTGACCGGCACCCCCGGCGGAGTCGGCGCAGGACGCAAACCCGAACCGCTATGGATGCGGCCGGGCGACATATGCGAAGTGGACATCGAAGGGATCGGCACCCTTCGCAACCCGATCAGCGAAGAGAGTCCGTAAGCGCTATTTCTGCGCCTGTGCCTGGCGGACGCGGCGTACGAGGTCGCGCATGCGCTTCTCGGTGAGCTGGGTGTGTTCGCTGGTGATGCTCGCCGCCAGATCCCCGTCGCCCGCCTCGACGGCCGCGGCGAGTTCGGCGTGCTGGTGCGCCGCCGTACGGCGGATCTTCTCCGTGTACGGCTCCGCGCCGAGGTTGAGGCTCAGCAGCGAGCGGATCTTCAGCTGCATCCCGACGAGGACCGGGTTGTGCGTCGCGCCCGCGATCGCGCGGTGCAGCCGCTCGTCGGCCTGGCGTGACGCGTCCCGGCCGTCGGCGTCCCGGTAGAGGTCGAGGGCCTTCATGATGGCGCGCACGTCCGCTCGCGTGCGCCGCTCCGCCGCCGTACGGGCGATGAGCGGTTCGATGAGGTTGCGGGCGTCGAAGACCGCCTCGAACCGGTCCCAGTTCGGCAGAAGGTGCCTGGCGATCATCTCCGCGGAGTCCGGTCCCCACCCCGCCGCCACGAACGATCCGCCGTTGCGCCCGCGGCGGATCTCGATGTAGCCGGCTTCGGCGAGCCGGTGCAGTGCCTCGCGCACCACCGTACGGGACACCTGGAGCATCTCGGCCAGCTCGCGTTCGGTGGGGAGCTGCTGGCCGGGGACGTAGACGCCCAGGGCGATCGCGGTGACCATGCGGTCGATGATCTGGTCGGCGACGTTGCGGTTGCCGCCGTGCAGCGCCAGGGCCTCGGTCCGGTTTCGGTCGATGCCACCGAAGAAGTCCAGGTCAAGCGGTGAGGTCATGTCACCTCTTCTGTGACGGCGACTTTGCCCTCGGGCAGGGCGTACCAGCCGGCGATGAAACGCGCCAGGGTGCGGGCGCCGGCGACAATCGTATCGAGGTCGACCGACTCGTCGATGCCATGGATGTCGCTCGCGGACGGGCCGTAGAGCAGCGCCGGGACGCCGAAGTGCTCGACGTAGATTCGGCCGTCGTTGGTGGCGGTGAGCCCGAGCGTCTTCGGGCGCCGGCCGTGCGCGGACTCGTGGGCGTCGGCCATGAGGCGGACCACGGGGTCGGCGTCGTCGACCAGGTAGCCCGGGGCGCGGAATCCGGTGAACCGGACCCGTGGTTCGGCGGGGAAGTCGCCGGCTGCGGCGACGATGCCGACGACGGCCGCGGACACCTCGCGTTCGGCCTGCTCGGGGCTCCAGCTTCGGGGGAAACCCACCCGGAGGCGGAGCAGGGCGGTGGCCGGCACGCTGGAGGGCCAGTCTCCGGCCGTCAACTGGCCGACGTTGAGGTTGTAGAGGCCGAGCGTGTCGCCGAGCACCGGGTCGGGGTGGCGCACCGCCAGGTCGGCGGACCACGCGCGCAACCCGTCCACCAGCCGCATGGCCAGGTCGATCGCGTTGGTCGCCTGGTGGGCCGCCTGGGCGTGGGCGGGGCGGCCGACGACGTCGATGTCGCACCACAGCACCCCGATCGCGCCGACGACGATGTCGAGGTCGGTGGGTTCGAGGAGTACGACGGCGTCGCCGAGCACTCCGTCCGCCGCCGCGGCGAGTGTGCCGTTGCCGGTGCATTCCTCCTCCACGACGGCGAGGAACGACAGCGGTCCGGTGATGATCTCCGGAGCGGTCTCCAGCAGTGCCTGGAGGGTGAGCACGCCCATGGCGATGCCGCCCTTCATGTCGCCGGCGCCGCGGCCGTACATGCGGTTGCCCTCCCGGCGTGGCTGGAAGGGCGGCGACGTCCACAGCTGGGGCGATTCGGCGGGGACGACGTCGATATGCCCGTTCAGCAGCAGTGCGGGTCCCTGCTCGGGGCCGGTGGTGCCGACCACGTCGTACCGCGCGACGTCGTCGAGTGGCTGGGTCACGCCCGCACGTGGGTCACCACCGACATCGGGCGGGACCGGCACTCGCCGGACGGTGAGGCCTAGCTCGGTGAGGCGTTCGGCGAAGACGTCCAATGCGCCGGCTTCGGCGCCCAGTGTGCTGGCGGCGGAGACGAGCCGCGCCAGGAAGGTGAAGGCGTCTTCGGCGTGTGTGTCGATCGCTGCGTCGACGGCGGCCCAATCCATGCACGGACCTCCTAAAGGGTTAATAGTGGTCCATAGACCATGGCATCTAGCTGCGCATCAAGCTACCAGAAATTCTAGAAAACGGTTAAGGGCCACCAATAACCCATTGCGCTCGGATCGCACGTCCCCTACTCTGACTGGCACGCCGGCCGGGCCCGCACCCGCCTCGACGCGGACCCCGGACCCGGCGGTGAAGTCCACGCCTGCAAGGCAGGCACCCGGCGCGACGAGGGGCAGTCCCGGCTCGTCGATCCGCCCTGGCTAACTCGACGACACGTCACCCACAAGTACGAAAAGGCCTACGGCGATGGTGAGTACTCGTTATTCCCGATTCGACCTCTTCTACGGCGACTTCGGGTCGTTGACGGTGGGCGGTCGCGTCGTGCCGGAGTGGTCGCCGGACGGCCGCTCGCTGGCGTACCTGGACGGTCCCGCCGACGAGCGCCGTGGCTGGCTGGTGGATACGGCCACGGGCGAGCGGTCGAAGCTGGTCGACGTCGCCGGCGTACGGGAAGGGATCCGGCTGGCGACAGGAGAGACCCCGCCCGGGCGCGGGCTGCCGTTCGCGCGGATGGCGTTCGTGGCGCCGAGGGTGATCGCCGCGCGGCTGGGGGAGAACACCGTCACGGTGGACCTCGACACGGCCGAGGTCAGCGCGAGGCCGAGCCAGGGCGCGAACGACCTGCGCCTCATGAGCGTCTACGACATCCCGCCGCGCTCGCCCCAGACCTACCGGCGTACGGTGCCGTGGCTCGGCACGAAACCGGTCGCGGAAACCCTCTCCCCCGACGGCCGGTTCTGGGCCTCGACCCGAAACGGAAACATCGTGCGGCGGTCGGCCCACGACGGCCGTGCGGTGCCGTGGACCACCGACGGCACGCCCGAACACGAGTGGCGGTTCGACGTGCTCGACCCGGTCAAGGGCGGCGAAGTGACGGACTGGTCGCCGGACGGCACCAAGCTGGCGGCGTACAAGGTGGATCATCGCGGCGTGGCCCGGTCGGCGCAGGCGCACTACCTCAAGACCGAGGCGGAGGTGGTGTACCGGCACTTCCCCAGGGCCGGCGGCGCGCTGGAGCGCTTCACCCTGTATCTGCTGGACGTGCACGACGGGGCGCCGGTCGAGCTGGACCTGGGAGACACCACCGACACCTATCCGGTGTTCGCCGGCTGGCGTCCCGATGGCTCAGAGGTCCTCGTCGTACGGATGAGCAGGGACTGCCGTCGGGCCGAGATCCTGGCCGCCGACGCCGAAACGGGGGCGGTACGGGAACTGTTCGCCGAAACCGGGGAGACGTTCGTACGGATCCATCACGACTTCTACGTCGGGCGCGGTCTCGGCCTGTGGCCCACCCCGGACGGCGAGCGAATCCTGTGGCTCTCCGAACGCGACGGGTGGAAGCACCTGTACGCCTACGATCCGAACGGCCGGCCGCTCGGGCAGCTCACCGAGGGCGCATGGCCCGTACGGCAGGTCGAGCGGATCGTCGACGGATATGTCTACTTCACCGCGCGGCACGACCGGACCAGACCGTACGACCTGCACCTGTGCCGGGTTCCGGTCACCGGAGGTGAGGTCGAGCGGCTCACCGACGAGGCGGGTGTGCACCGTACGGTGTTCGCCCCGACCGGCGCGGTGTTCGTCGACACCTGGTCCACGCCCGCCCGGCCGCCGGTAAGCGTGCTGCGACGCGGCGATGGCACCGTGCTCGCGAAGCTGTCCGAGGCCGACACTTCTCGCCTCGACGACGCGGGCTGGACCGCGCCGAAGCAGTTCGTGGTCACCGCCGCCGACGGGGCAACCGAGCTGTGGGGCGTGATGTTCTTCCCCGCCGATTTCGACGCCACCCGGCGCTATCCGCTCATCGAGTTCGTCTACGGCGGACCGCAGTCGGTGGCGGTCGAACACGACTGGGAGGGCGGCGTTTACACCGGAGCCGCTCGGGCGCTGTCCCAGCTCGGTTATGTGACGGTGCTGCTGGACGGCCGTGGGACGCCCGAGCGGTCCAAGGCGTTTCACGACGCGGTCTACCACGACTGGGGCGGTCCGCTGGTCGGGGACCACTCCACCGCGATCCGCCAGCTCGCCGACCGGCACGACTTCATCGACGGCGACCGGATCGGGGTGATCGGCCACTCCTGGGGCGGGTACGCGGCGTTCCGGCTGCTGGTCGACCGGCCGACCGTCTACCGGGCGGGAGTCTCGTACTCACCGTGCTCCGACCTGTATTCCAGCGTGCTTTTCGAGTGCTACCTCGGACTGCCCCCGGACAACCCACGACTCTATGAATCGCTGAGTGCCGTATCGCTCGCGCCGAAGCTCACGAACGCGTTCCTGATGAGCTGCGGCACCTCTGACCATCCCGCCTGGTCGGACTCCGTCAAGATGTCCGAGGCCCTCATCCGCGCAGGTAAGGACCACGAGTTCGTGGTTCTCCCCGAGCAGCCGCATTGGTACGACTCCGCGCACGACAGCTATTTCTGGCGCAAGGTCGCGGACTTCTTCTCCTCCCGGCTCGGGGCCGTACGACTTTGACCACGACCGGCCCACGCGGTCGGTCCCCCCACGAAACGACCTGATCAACGACAGGAGAAGCAGATGCCGGATACACACGGGCGGCGTGCCCACCGCGCACGGAGACGCGCGATCTCTGTTGCGGTCGCGCTGACGATGACGGCCACGATGGGCGCCGCGTGCGGCGGCGGCAGCCGCCGCACGCCGGCGAAGTCCGGCGGGCAGCTGGTGTGGGCCAAGCCGACCGAGATCGACGTTCTGGATCCGACGATCGCCGGCAACGGCATCGCGTGGGACCTGCTCCATCTGGCCTACGAAGGTCTGGTCGATCTCGACGACAACAAGCCGGTCCCGGCGCTGGCCGAGTCGTGGCAGCAGACGTCTCCGACGACCTACGTGTTCAACCTGCGCAAAGGCGTGAAGTTCTCCAACGGCCGGGAGATGACCGCCGACGACGTCGTCGGCACCTTCAAGCGGGTGATGAGCCCGGCGCTGGACACGCTCTGGGCCGGGGAACTCGGCCTCAAGTCGGTGACGGCGAGTGGTCCGGAGCAGGTGACATTCACCCTCGTCAAGCCCAGGACCTACTTCGTCGCGGCCCTGGCCGGGAGCGAGGCGTCGATCCTGCCAATGCGGGAGCTGAACGCGAAGACGTTCGATCCGGCGAAGCAGCTGCTCGGGACAGGCCCGTTCAAGGTGGTCTCGCACCGGCAGAACGAATCGTGGACCTTCGCGCGCAACCCGTACTACTGGCGGGCCGGCCTGCCGAAGGCCGACAAGATGCTCGTGCGGATCATGCCCGACGAGGCGGCCCGGACCGCGGGGCTCCGCGACGGCAGTATCGACGTCACGACCTTCGACAGCCCGGACTCCGTCCGACTGCTGAAAGGGCAGGCGACCGTCAAGACGGTGGTGCAACGGACCACGGACTACTACCGGCTGGACGTCAACGCCAAATCGTCGATCTTCAGCGACGACCGGCTGCGGCAGGCACTGTCCCTGTCGATCGACCGGGCGAAGATCGGGAATGTCGCGCTGGCAGGTGTCGGGCGCCCGACGGCGGCGGCGTCGGTCTCCTTCCCGGGGACGTGTGACCCGGCCGCGGTTCCGTACGGCACACCCAACGTGGAGCAGGCGCGGGGGCTGGTCCAAGCCGCGGGAGCGACCGGCAAAGAGGTGGGGATCATCACCTCGTCGAGCGTCCTGATGGCCTCGCCGATAGCCCAGGTCCTGCAGCAGAACCTGCAGGCCGCGGGGCTGAAGGTGCGCATCCTTCCGCTCGAGCTCGGAGAGATCACCAAGCGGGTGTACTCCGGGAAGGCGGCCGACTTCGATCTCAACGTGTCGTGGTTCGCCGGCTGGGCGGATCCGTCCATGGTGCTGCCGTGGTGGAATCCGACCGTCGCCCGGTTCAACAAGGCGTGGATGAAACCGGATCCCGGCCTCTACGCGCTGATCGACAAGAGCCGCAGTGTCCCGCCCGGTCCGGAACGTGCGACGGCCTTGCGCGACACATGCACCCGCATCGCGCAGGACGCCAACATGATCCCGCTGATCTCAAAGGACACGGTCGTCGCGTACCGGGCCAACAAGGTTTCCGCGGTGATCCCCCAGACCGAGGGGTACGCGGTGCCGTTGCGGCACCTCGCCGAGTTCACCGTGAAACAACCGTAGCGGCGAGAAGGGGAGCGGTTCGGTGCACACCGACGACCTGACCGGACGGCGATCGCTGGAGGACCTGGCGATCGGAGTCGTGGACCCGGACGGCCCTGGCGCGGTGGTCGGTGTGCTGGCCGGCGGCGAGCTTCGAAGCGTCGCGGCCCGGGGGCTGGCCAACATCGAGCATCAGGCGCCGATCACGCGCGACACCGTCTTTCACGTGGCGTCCCTGTCGAAGCAGTTCACGGCGTACGCCGTGGCGCAGCTGGGCGAGGAGAACCGGCTGGGTCTCGACGACCCGGTCGCGGCGCATCTGGACTGGTTCCCTTTCGGCGACATCACCCTCAGGCACCTCGTCCACCACGTCAGCGGACTGCGCGATCAGTGGGCCTTGACCGTGCTCAGCGGACGCCGGATGGAGGACGTGATCACGACCGAGGACATCGTCGCCCTCGTGGCCCGTCAGCGGGAACTGAACTTCCCGCCGGGTTCGCAGTACTCCTATAGCAACACCGGGTACACGCTGCTCGGATCGGTCGTCGAGGCGGTCAGCGGGAAACGCCTGCGGGAATTCTGTGCGGAGCGGATATTCGGTCCGCTGGGCATGACGAGCACGGCGTTTCTCGACGACCATCATGAGGTCACGCCACGGCGCGCCGACTCCTACTACCGCCGAGCGGACGGGTCGTACGGCCGGCTGGCGCTGTCGTACTCCAACGCCGGCGCGACGAGTCTCAACACGACCGTCGACGACCTCGCTCGCTGGGCGCGGCACACCATGACTCCGGATGCCCGGTCCCTGCTCGAACGGTGCTGCACCCTGACCGACGGCACCGAGCTCAGGTACGCCTTCGGGGTGATCGCCGGCGCCTATCGGGGCCGGCATTCCCTGGCGCACTCCGGCGCTGACGCGGGATACCGCGCCCAGTTGCTCGTACTGCCCGACGACGGTGCGGCGGCCATCGTTCTCTCCAACTCCGCGGACCTGCCCGCCGGCCGGCTGGCGAGAAGGGCCCTCGACAGGCTCCTGCCGCCACGCGACGACGCCGACGACGCCGACGACGCGGAGCGGACGCCGGTATCGGGCGACGTGACCGGTCTGACCGGACGGTATCTCGACGACGACGCCGATGTCGTCTACGCCCTGTGTCCGGCGGGCGATGGGTTCACCCTGCGGTTCGGTACGTCGGCGCTGCCGCTGAGCCTCGGCGCGCGGGGACGACTCGTCGACGACGTGCTCGGCTTCGAGGTCGAATCCACCGCCGCGGGCATCGTGGTCCGCCCCGACCACGGTGCGCCGCGACACTGCCGCCGGCTCCAGCCCGCGGCGGCCGATGCCGCGGACGCGACCTACGCCGGCATGTTCTACAGCGCGGAACTGGACGCGGTTTTCCAGGTGGAGGCCCCCGAAGACGGTGGGCTCCGGCTGCGGTTCTCCGGCCGGTCCACGGTCGGCCTTCGCCCCTTGGAGCCCGATCTCTTCCTCGCCGCCGTCCCGTCGCCGACCGGCCGCGGCGACGCACTGGTCACGGTGCGGTTCTCCGCCGACCGCGCGGAACTGCGACTCGGACACCCGCAGGCTCGCCGGATTCGCTGCGTCCGACTGGCGTGACCGGCGAGTGCCGCAGACCTCATCCCTCAGCTCCGAAAGGAACGAAATGTCGAACGGGCGACGCGATCAGGCGGTACGGCCGCGGCGGTTGCTCCACCTCGCAAGGTCCGGTGTGCGGTGAGCCGGTTGGCCGGCCGCGCGCGATACGTGGCGCGGCGAGCGCTGAGCGCCATCGGCACATTGTTCGTCGTGTCGCTGCTCGTCTTCGGCGCCATCCATCTCGTGCCGGGGAGCTACGCCGATATCGTGCTCGGTCCGCTGTCGTCGCCGCACGCACGCCAGGCACTGACGAGCCAGTACGGCCTCGACCGCCCGCTGCCGGTCCAGTACCTGCAATGGCTGCGTCATGTGGTGGCCGGCGACTTCGGGGTGTCGCTGCAGTCCGGCGAACCCGTCACCGGCCTGATGGCGCGGCGGCTTCCGGTGACCGTCGAACTCGCGGCGCTGTCCACGATCTTCACGGTCGTGGTCGGCATTCCGCTGGCGCTGGCGGCCGGGATGGCGCGCCGTCGCGTCAGCCGCGGGATCGGCCGGCTGGGCGGCGCGATCGCCATGAGCACGCCCGAGTTCGTGCTGGGCAGCGTGCTGGTGTTCCTCTTCTCGCGCTACTCGCTCGGACTGCCGGTCAGCGGGTACGTCGACCTCTCCGCCGACCCGGGCGGCAACCTCAGGGCGATGATGCTGCCCGCCATGACCTTGAGCGTCTTCGGTATGGCGGTGGTGGTACGGACCGGTCGGGACGCGGTCGCCGGCGTGTTCAGCGCACCCAGCGTGACGGCGGCGGTCGGGCGGGGCGAGAGCCTGCCGCACATCGTGCGGCATCACGTGCTGCGCAACGCCTCGATTCCCGTCCTCACGGTGCTCGCCACCTATGTCGGCTACCTGATGGGCGGGGCGGTGATCGCCGAGACCCTGTTCTCGCTACCGGGAATGGGCCAGGCCGTACTCGCCGGCATCGCCGGGCGGGACTACGCGATCGTCCAGAGCACGGTGCTGGTCGGGGCCGCCGCATTCATCGCCATCAACATGCTGGCCGACTCCGCCTACGGGGTCATCGACCCACGAATCGCCCAGGGGAACACATGAGATCCAGCACGATGAGGTCCCAGCCACGAGGCGCGATCGTTCCCGCCTCCTGGACGGCGGTCGGACTGCGGCGAATACGTCTGCCCTTCGCCGGGGACGCGCTGTCGCGGCTGGCCGTCGTGGCACTCGCGGGCTTCGCGTTCATCGCCGTGTTCGGTTCGTCGCTGCCGCTGGGCGACCCGGAGGCGATCAACGCAGGGCCTCGGCTCGCCGACCCGTCGGCGAGGTTTCCGGCGGGTACCGACGCACTGGGACGTTCGGTGCTGCCACGCCTCGCGCAGGGCGTCCAGACCACGTTCCTGCTGGCCGGGGCGTCGGTGATGCTGACCGCGGCACTGAGTGTGCTGCTGGGCATGGTCGCGGCCTACTACCGGGGAGCGATCGGCGAATTGATCACCCGGGCGGCGGACGTGCTGTTCGCGTTCCCGTCGATCCTGCTGGCGATTCTCATCGTGGCGATCACGGGGGCCGGACAGCCGGGTGCCGTGATCAGCATCGTGCTGATCTCCAGCCCGATGATGATCCGCGTCGTACGGGCGTCGGCGCTCAGCGTGGTGAACCGGGACTTCGTGCTCGCGGCGCGCGTCGGCGGAGCGACACCGTTCCGCATGATCCTGGTGCACGTACTCCCCAACGTCGCCGGAGCGGCCGTGGTGCAGGGCACCTATGCGCTGTCGGTCGGCATGCTGATCGAGAGCGGCCTGAGCTTCCTCGGGCTGGGGGTGCAGCCGCCGAAGGCGTCGCTGGGCTCGCTCGTGCACGAGGGCTCGGTCTATCTGTCGATCGCGCCGTGGCTGGTGCTCATCCCGGGCGTGTTGCTGGCGCTGGCCATCATGTCGGTCAACCTGCTCGGCGACGGTCTCCGGGACGTACTCGATGTCCGCGGTGTGGAGGTGCGACGATGAGCGAGATCGTGCTGGCGGCGACCGACCTTCAGATGGAGTACCGCACCAAGGACGGACGGGTCAGGTCGCTGGACTCGGCGTCGTTGACCGTACGGGCGGGACAGATCACCGCGGTCGTCGGCGAGAGCGGATCGGGCAAGAGCACCCTCGGCATGGCCGCGGGCCGGCTGCTGGCCTCCAACGCCGAGCACGTCGGCGGGCAACTCGAGGTGGCCGGCACACCGGTCTTGCAATGCGATCCGCGGACCCTGCGCGACCTGCGACGGAACGTCCTCGGATTCATCTTCCAGAACCCGATCGCGGCCCTGGACCCGACGATGCGGATCCACCGCCAGCTCGCGCTCACCTCCGACGTGCCGGCCGAACAGGCGCTGGAGGAGGTCGGCCTGCGGAACATCCCCCGGATCCTGCGGTCCTACCCGCATCAGCTGTCCGGCGGCATGGCACAGCGCGTCGCGATCGCGATGGCGCTCAGCCGCGGCCCACGGCTCCTGATCGCGGACGAACCGACCGCGTCGGTGGACGCTGCGCTGCGGAGCCAGATCCTGCGGCTGCTGGTCGAGCGATGCCGCGCGCAAGGCTGCACGCTGCTACTCCTCACCCACGATCTGCACGCCGTCGCCGCCTACACCTCTCACATCGCGGTGATGTACGGCGGACGGGTGGTGGAGAACGGCCGTACGGACGAGGTGCTGGCGGACCCCACGCACCCGTACACCCGTGCTCTCCTCAGCGCCCTTCCCGGCAAAGAGCGGCCCGGGCAGCGACTGGTGGCGATTCCCGGCGTCCCGCCCGTCCTTCGCGAGCCCGCCGACGGCTGTTCGTTCGCCGCCCGATGTCCCGAGGCGATGCGCAAGTGCCTCACCATCCGCCCCGCCCATCGGCCGCTCGCCGAGCGCATCGTCTGCTGCCACCTTGCCTCCGGTGACGCCGAGGGCGATGACACCAGGCTCGCCGGGCCTCCGGCGGAAGACCGGCCGCCGGCCGCTCACGTCCGTGACGACGAGCCGTCAGCGTCCACGCAGGTCGTCGTCGTCCGTGACGTCGCCATGACGTACGCCGGGCACGGGCGTGGCGCCGAACCGGTGCACGCGCTTCGCGGCGTTTCTCTCGACGTGCGCGCCGGCGAGACCGTGGGGGTCGTGGGCGAGTCCGGTTCCGGCAAGACCACGCTCGGCCGGGCGATACTCGGGCTGATCCGTCCCACTGGCGGGCAGGTGCGGTTCGACGGTCACCCCGTCACGGGGCGCGGCGCCGCCAGGCGGCTCAGGGGCCGGCTCCAGGTCGTGCTGCAGAATCCGGACTGGTCGCTCAACCCTTCACTGCGGATCTGGCGCTCCATCGCCGAACCCCTGGCGATCACCGGGAGCGTCGGCCGCAGGCACCGCCGGGCCGCCGTCGAGGAAGCGCTCGCCCTGGTCGGCCTGGACGGATCCCTGGCTGAACGCCACCCACACGAACTGTCGGGTGGGCAACGCCAGCGCGTCGCGATCGCCCGAGCGATCATCACCCGCCCGGAACTGATCCTCTTCGACGAAGCGGTGACCGCTCTCGACGTGTCCGTACAGACCCAGATCCTCAACCTGATCCGGGACCTGCAGGCGGAGCGCGGCTTCGCCGCCGTCTTCATCTCGCACGACCTGGCCGCCGTCCGATACGTCTCCCAGCGCATCACCGTCGCCTATGACGGCGAACTCGTTGAAACCGGCCCCGTCGCCCGTTTCTACGGTCAGACCGAGCACCCGTACACCCAGAAGCTCCTCGCGAACCTGTCCAGCCCGAGGACGGACCACTGAAGCGCCCCGGTTTCAGGCGAAGGGAGACTCTCATGGACGCTCGCGCGCTGCACGCCGAGGCCACGGTCGTCGATACGCACAACGATCTGATCCTGCTGGTCGATCATTTCGACCGGCGGCAGCGGCCACGGCACTTCGCGGAGTTCTGGCTTCCCGAACTCCGCGCGGGCGGCGTCGACGTACAGGTACTCCCGGTCTGGGTCGAGGAGCGGTTCCAGTCCGAAGGCGCGTTGCGCCGCACCCTCCTGCTGATCGAACGCATCCACGAACTCGCCGCCGAACACGCGTCCGACGTCGCCCTCTGCCGCACGGCATCCGACATCGGCGCGGCCGTGGATGCCGGCAAGATCGCGCTGGTCATCGCGCTGGAGGGCGCCCACGGGATCGGGCAGGATCCCCGGCTGACGGAGACGATGGCGCGCGTCGGCGTACGGGTCGCGTCCCTGGCGCACTTCGGCCGGACCCTCCTCGCCGACGGCAGCGCGTTCGACGAGACGTCCCGAGGCGGCCTGACTCCCGAGGGCATCGAGGTGCTCCGGGAGATGGAGCGGCTCGGAATCGTCTTCGACCTCAGCCATCTGGGACGCGGCGGTGTCGAGAACGTCCTCGAACTCGCGACGCGCCCGCTGCTGGCGACTCATTCCGGCTGCCTCGCCATCACCGACATCCATCGCAACCTCGGCGACGAGCAGATCAGTCAGATCGCCCGTCTGGGCGGCGTGGTCTGCGTCGCCGCCGCGGTCCCGTACTTCATCGACCCGGACCGGCCGACCGCCGAACGGGTCGTCGACCACATCGAGCACATCGCGGCGACGGCCGGAATCGATCACGTCGGTCTCGGTCCGGACTTCGTCGACGACTACCGGCGGCACGTGTTCGGTGGCCCGGGACCGCTGCCACCAGGCGTCGAGGAGTTCGCCGAGTCCGAGATCACGCGCCCGTCGGATCTCCCGAGGCTCACCGAGGCGATGGTCCGGCGCGGGTTCGGCGAAACGGACGTCACGAAAGTGCTGGGCGGCAACGTGATGCGCGTGTTCCGCGAGGTGATGGGACTACCGCTCGGCCGACCCCGGCAGGTCTGACCAGTTCACGCCGCCGGTATCCAGGTCAGCGCTTCCACTAGCTCCGAAAGTTGCGCGCGGGGGAAGTGGAGCTGTGCCGCGTTGGCCACGCTCGCGCCACCTTCTTCGGGGAAGATGTAGACGATGTTCATCCACGCCTCGGGATGCGTCCAGCGCCTCATCCGCTCCGCGAACTTCTGGTGACGGCCTAGCATCGCGACGAGAGTTGCGGCGTCGTCGGTGGGCATCTTGAGCCACGCTTGGTCTTTGTAGAAGTCGGCGAAGCGTTGCCGGGAGTCGCCGGGTGAGGTGGACCGGTGGCCGTTGTTCAGGATCGAGTCGCCGAAGTCCTGGCAACACCCCTTGGTCGTCAGTCCCATGTCCCACAGTCGACGGATCAGCGGAACCATCTCGATGTCGATCTCGTACCCTTCGCCTCCAGGGGTGACGAGGCTCTGTGTCGGGTGAACCTGCATCAGGTCGTCAGACATTGGACTGCCTCCGCAAGGTGGACGCTGATGGCCTTCTTCATGGCCCGGTCGTTGTCGGGATCGGCCCATCGGAAGCAGCTTTCAAGGAACCATTCAACGACCCACATTTTGTCCCAACCACCCGCCCAGACGTGGGCGGGCAGACCGCCCCGCTCTGCCTGCGCATCCTTCGCGCCGCCTGCTGCAACGTAGGCCGTGATCAGTTCTGACACGGCGTCGAGGTTCAGGGGGTCGGGTGTGCCCTGCCACGACACCAGGTCTAGGAGTCCGTTGCCGGTGTACGCGCGCGCCCAGTCCATGACAGTGAGCCGGTCACCGTCACCAATGTGAATCGATGTCGGGTGGAACTCCGAGTGGCACATGCCGTAGGGCGGTATCTCCGCACCCTGAGCCCGTCGGTCCGCGACCCTGGCGAGGCGTTCGAGGTCTCGGCGGAAGGCCTCGGAGTCGGGCCACCGGTCGGCGTCTTGGAGCGCGTCGAGCCACTCGATCGCCCGATTCGGAAGCTTTGCGAGACCCCCATCGTCAAGGACGTCGCCGTAGAGCGGCGCGGGGCATGCATGGACGGCCACTGCGGCCTTTGCGGCGTCGCTCAGGTTCGCTTCGCGCCGTTCGGATCCGAGATCTTCCATGATCATGACGGTGCTTCCGTCGTCCTGATCGAGGTAGGCCCAGAGCGAGGGAACCGGCGCACCGTGCCGTGCCGCGTGCTTGAGTGTCTGCGGCTCGAATCGGAAGGCCTCATCCGCGAATTTGAGGATCGCCGTCGTTCCGTCGGCGAGGAACAGCCGTTCCACTCCGGACATGGACCAGACTCGAATCTCTTCGCGTTCTTCGATGGTGATGCCGAGACGATCGGCAAGGGTGTTCAGCGTGGCGGGGCGGACGGCGACAGCCGCCCGCCCCTTCTCGGAGCTACTTGCCACAGGCGCGTACCCGCTCGATCCACTCGGTACGGCACTCGCCCAGCTCCCGCCGGAAGCGAGTGATGTCGGTGCCGTACGGTGCGACGCACCCGCCGGCCATGTTGATCTCCACGCCGCTCTGGCAGCCGTGCACGAGCCGGCCACCGAGGGCGGCGTGGGCCTTCACCTGTTCCAGGCGGCGGGGTTCGTTGAACCACGTGCCGTGATACAGCTCGTCGATCTTCTCGGCGTCGCTGGTGGTCAGGTCGAAGACGACCTTGGCGGCTTCGCCGAACATCCAGGCCGGTCCGATGTTGCTGATCTTGCCGGTCTCCTCGATCCGGTTGAGCGCCATCATGGTGCCCATCTCGATCAGAATGCGCAGGTCACGAGCCGTGACCCCCATCCGCTCGATCGCCGGGTCCGAGAGGTGCTCCTCCCGGAAGAGGTAGGAGTACACCGCCTGTGCGGTGTTCAGTACCTCAGCCGGATCGCTTGTGACGTGGCCGTGGGCGGTGATGTAGTCCAGCACGATCTGTTCTAGCGCCGTATCCGGGCTCTCCTGCGCGTTGAGCAGGTCCCGTCGGACGTCCTCCCAGTCGCAGACGAGCCACGTGGAGTTCTCGTACCGAAAGAAGTATTCGCCGGGAGTGATCGTGATCGTGCTGCCTTCCACGGTTACACCGTTGAGGCGATTCCATCCCGTGTGGAACGGATCGGGCATATCAGCGTGAATGCCGGTCTCGACAGTCGTTGTGGTCACTGCACATCTCCTAACACCTGGTGACGCTCTTCGCGTGCTGATTGAGCTATGTGTCGCGATCCTTTGGCTGTTGCCCCGTCGCGGCGCAACGCGCCTCGTGCTGGTACGCCCGGACCTTCTGTCTCGGGGCCACGCGACTCGCCCCCGAGCCGGCCTGGTCGTAGATACACGGCCCGGCCGGCTTGACGCTGGTTCCGTGCAAATCAGCCACCGAACGCCCTCCTTCTGCTCTGCCCCGTCCTCTAGTGAGCGGGGAAGTTCGCCGTTCAATATTCGTATCGCGTCGGCGAAAGACCTGGGCACTATCCAATTAGTAGGAGAGCCGTGCCTTTCCGACTCGCTACACGTTTCACACACCCACAATTCCCGCTACAGGCAGAGTGCTCGCAATTTAGACACGCGAGGAACATTAGGGGTATGCCTTTCTCAGAGAATGTCGAATAACACCGCGCACCCGGACGGGGGGCCGCAACCAATAGACGTCAGATGCGTATCCGGGCACGCGGTGCGCTTGGACGTCGCGCCTCTGCGAACTGCCCTCGGTGGCACCTGTCAAGGCGGACTGCGCTACAGGTGCTACCGGCCAGAGGCACGGCGCGTTTTAGACCGCGTCGTTATGCGGTAGATCAGGTAAGTCGTGTTTCAAAGGATCGGGCCGGCCACGAAGGAAGAACTGTCTGGGGCTCATACGCGCGCTTCACGCCGCGTCGTCGCTCGGCTCGGGATCGTCCCTCACTTCCGAGCGCCGCATGCCGCCGTACGCGACACCGTCCACCGCGAAATCGCCAAGGATCTCTTCGAACTGACAAACCATGCTGGCCACTTCGGGTGAGAGATGGCCGAGACGGTCGTTCACAGGGATGTCCTCCTATCGAGTGTTGGAATGTTGGGCCGCGCCCCTGCCCCGATCCGTAGGTAGCTAGAGGCTCTGCCGTCGCAGCGACCATGGGATAGAACCTCTGGCCGCCGAACAGGGACGCGCCCCGTCTAGGCGCCCACGCTCGACCCGCTCAAGGGGCGCGCGAGGAAGACCGCTGCGTGCGCTCTGGCGCACCGCTCACGGTCGATGTCGGCCAGCACCGCCCGTGCACGCTCCGGGTACTGACGTACGAGGAACTCAAGCTGCTGGACGGCACAAAGCCACGAGATGCCCTCTGCGCTGACCTCCGCGCGAGTGCGCTGGAAGTCTTGAACCGCGCGCGCAAGGTCGTCGGCCGCCACGGGAGCCGCATTCAGGGCCCTCATGCACGCGTCGCCCCCACAACGTTCGCGATCTGCGCGGCGGCCCAATCGATCTCGTCGGCCGGGCAGATCGGCGAACCCCACGACCAGTACCACATGAGTACCTCGTCAACCTCGGGCCGAAGCGTAACCAGCTCGTCAAACGCGGGGTTGCCGCTCGGAGCGAACACCTTGATCCGGGTCGACGCCTCAAGAATGTCCGTTGCGAGCCCCTGATCCTTACACGCGTTGTCCAACTGCTTGATCAACTCATTCGCACTGGTTCGCAGAGCCTCGGTCGGCTTAGTTGCGGACATGCTGATGACTCCTGTCGTGATCCCGTCCGGTATCCCATCTCCACCCGCCACAACGGGGTGAATGACACGTACGGACAGTGAAGAACTCCGCGTCTAAGATGAACAGCGGAGACCGAGGGGAGAACAGGGGAGACAAGTTCTCCCCTCCCCATGAAGGGGGGCGTTTGATATAGCCACAGACAAGGCGGTAGTCGGCGCACGGTTGCGTGCCGAACGCGAGGATCGTGGCTGGTCCCGCAGAGGTATGGTCCAGCGTCTGCGTGCGCACTCCCGAAAAGCGCTCCCGAGTGACCAAAGCCTAATTCACATGATCAAGGAATGGGAGGCCGGAAAGCACGGAGTAAGCGATTTTTACAAGCCATTCTTCGCCGCCATATTCGAAATCGACGAATACACACTATTCGCTCCAGAGTACAGTCACCCAAAAGCAGCCAATCACGCAAATGTCACACATATTGATGACATTCATCAAACCATAGCCTGGATTAGCGGCAGCAACACAAGTGATGATGCGATTGAACAGACCGCGCGCGCAAGCATATATCTCACTAAAGTGCATACCGAGATCCCCGCAAAGAAGGTTCTCGCCGAGGTTCTTGGTCTTCACCGTCAGACACAAGAGCTACTTCGGAGCGGCAAGCAGAGATTCCGACAAACTCGCGAACTACTGCGAATCGAATCAGATCTACTCGCCCACGCTTGCCTCCTACTTGGAGATCTTGGACAAGACCAAAAGGCGGCTGATTACGGCTCAGCCGCACTGATATTTGCCCAAGAAGCCGGCTCCAACGAAGCAAAAGCTTGGAGTGTTCAATCCAAAACCGCGCGCTGGCAAAATCGATACGTTAAATCCGCAGAACTTGCAAGTCGGGGTTTTGAGGTTAGTACCCAGACCCCTACCAGGGTCGAGTTAGCATACCGAGAAGCCAACGCAATCGCACTATTTGGCGACGGCGACAGGGCTCGCCGCGCTTTGCAGCGTGCGCAGGACGCGGCCGAGGATCTGCGTGAGCGCAGCTATGGAGATCGAACTGTCTGGTCTTTCCCAATAGAGCGCCAAGCTGTCTTTGCGCTTTCAGTTGCGATTTATACGGGAGACGCCGATGGAGCACTGCGCGCGGCCGAAATGGCGGATGCTTGCTGGGTGAACGGACATGATGGAGCGGTTGCCAACTGGGCACAGATCAGGGCGGGGGCCGGAATTGCCTATCTAATGAAAGGTGCGCTAGACGGAGTCATCAAAGAGATTTCTCCGATACTGAAAGTCGCACCAGAGTTGCGCATTAGCACCATCACCCGCTACCTGGACAAGTTCGACAATCTATTGCACCGGTCTCCGCTTGCGAGTGCTTCGCTTGCGGTACAGCTAAGTCGGGAAATTCAAACCTTCAAAGAAGCCGCCCCCGTGGAGATCAAATGAGTCCACTCCCTCGACAGTTCGTCAATCGCTGGGAGAACCGCCCCGAAGTGCACCCCGACTGCGGGATGGTGTATTGGCACGTTCTGCTGGGCGGACAGCCGCAAGCACGGGCGATTGCGAAGCTTGGACAAGATCGGCTGGCTGTATTCCGCGATCTGCACATGACTCCACTAAAGTGGCTCCACATAACTACGCTGGTCGTTGGATCAACGGATGACATCACCGGCAAGCAGATCACCAAAATGATCGCTCACGCGCAACGCCTTCTATCAGAACTGCCTCGCATTCAAGTGTCTCTTGGAAACCTCTTTTACCATCCAGAGGCCATAGTTATTAAGGTGCAGCAAGATCAGGCACTGAAGCCTCTTTTCGAAGCTGCGCAAGCTGCGACACATTTCGCAACCGGACGACCTGACAATACGGGCACTAAATTCCAAACATGGAGCCCGCATATGACACTTTGCTATAGCACCGGTCGGCAGCAAGCAGCGCCGATTATCGCAAACCTAGGCAACAGACTCCCCAGTTGTGAGGTGACAGTAGACGCTCTGAGTCTCGTAATTCAACAAGGTCCCGAGCGTCTCTGGAATTGGCATCCGACGGGAGAGGCTCGCCTGTTGGGTTGAGTCCCGGCACACGTACATCTTCGGCGGCTTCGGTCTGTTGCGTACGGAGCAGCACGCAACACCAGGTCAGATGCCATTTGGAGTGGTAGGGCGCCTGGGACTCGAACCAGAACCTATGGATTAAAAATCCACAGCCGTACCGAAATACGGAGATCGCTTCGTGTTTCGCAATGCCGCCACGTGCCGCTCTATCCGCATTAAAGGGTATTCGTGCAGAAGAGTCGATCTAGGTCCGACTGACTCGAGCGGTGAGTCTGGGATAGTCGGAAGCATCGGCTCCCACGGCTCCCTCTCCAGGGCGGGACCGGAGCCCTCTTTTCCCTGGGTCATGAGGTGGGTCCGGGTGGTGTGGTGCCGGGTCGCAGGCTGGATTGGAATACGTCGGGGAGTGTGGGGCCGGGGGGTGCGGCGTCGAGGTAGAAGGTGTTCTTGTCGCGGGTGAGGGCGACGTTGGCGCTTTGTACGGATTCGGCGGTGGAGAGGGTGGAGACGAGTTTGGTTTCGGTCTCGCGCCAGATGCCGGCGATGGCGTCGGAGGCGGCGGTGTCGTCGGCGTCGGCGACGGCTTGGAGGAGGTCGTCGTGTTCGTGGGCGAGGGTGTCGCCTGAGGCGCCGAGGGCGAGTGCGAGGTAGCCGAAGCGCAGGACCGATTCGCCGAGCCTGGTCATGATGTCGGCCTGTACGAGGTTGTCGTGGCTGCGGGCGAGGGCGAGGTGGAATCGCAGGTCGGCCTGGATCCACGCGTCGGTGGTCCGGCCTTTCTTATCGGAGATGACGCTTTCTTCGACCTCGGCCTGAAGAGGATGTAGCAGCGTGCGGGCGTTGCCGTTGCCGTTGCCCGCGGCGTGCCTGGAGGTCACGGTCTCCAGCTGGCTGAGCACCCGGCAGGTGTCGCGTACTTCCTTCAGCGTCACCGGCGCCGCACGATAACCGGCCCGGGGCTGCCCGATGATCAGGCTCTCGGTCTTCAGCCGCAGGAGCGCCTCGCGTACGGGGGTCTTCCCGATACCTGTCCGCTCGACCAGCTCACCCTCGGTGAACGCCGCACCGGGCGGAATCCCGATGGTCACGATCAACTGCCGGATCGCCTGATAGGCGTCATCGGCGTTCGACCGACCGATCTGGTCTGGCGGCATCGCACCCTCTCATTCCGATTCAGTTGGAACATCAACGATAGGCCATCTAGCCAACTCCGCCGACGCTGTGTCATGCTACACCAACCTCACTCAATATATCAGCGACCGTCATCAGATGTTCCAGATGACTGTGAGGGATAGGAGAAGATCAGTGCGGCGTGTGATGCAGCTCGTGATGGTGATGTGTCTGGCGACGGCGTGCAGCATGCATGGCGCCGCGTCGTCCGTCGGGAAGAACGGCTTCACCCTGGTCTGGGGCAAGGAGACCGACCCGGCCGGCATCAACCCGATGAAGGCGGGAGATGTCCACGCGTGGGAGATCTTCAGCCTCGTCTATGAACCGCTCACCCGGCCGAACAAGGACCTGACGGTCGGCCCGGGGCTGGCGGTGTCGTGGAAGCAGACCTCGGACACCTCCTGGCGCCTGCGGCTTCGCGACGGCGTCAAGTTCTCCAACGGCCGGCCGATGACCTCTGACGACGTCGTCGCCACCTGGCAGGCGTACAAGAAGACCGCCACACTGATAGGCCTGTTCCCGAACATCGACACGATGAGCGCCGTCGACCCGCTGACGGTCGACGTCAAGCTCAAGGCGCCGCTGCCGGACCTGCCGGTCCGTCTCGAACCGTTCTGGGTCCTGCCCGGCAAGGAACTGACCGCCGGTTCGTTCAACCCGGACAAGGACCTGCTCGGCACCGGACCGTTCATCTCCGGCCAGCACGTCAAGGGCGTCTCGTGGACGTTCACGCCGAACCCCCACTACTGGCAGAAGGGGCTACCCAAGGCGAAAGAACTCGACCTCAAATTCATCCCGGACGACGCCTCGAGGCTGGCAGCCGTGCGCAGCGGCCAGGTCGACTACGCGGAAACCGCCAATCCCGATGTGCGGAAGATCCTGGCGGGCGATCCCAGGCTCAAGGTCACCGTGCAGGAGACCACGGACATGTACACCATCCGGATGAACCCGCTCTGGGCCAAGTCGAAGCTCCGCGACACGCGGGTCCGGCAGGCCATCGCGCTCGCCATCGACCGCAAGCAACTCGTCGACACCGCTCTGGGCGGGCTCGGGCAGATCACCGCGATCACACCACGAGCGGTCCCGGGCGCCTGTGACCCCGCAGGAGTGCTCGGCGCGACCGGCCGTGACGTCGACAAGGCGAAGGCGCTGCTCAAGGAGGCCGGGGTCGGCAACCTGAGCTTCCGCCTCACGGTCGTCCCGGCGTTCGGAGCACTGCGGGCACCGCAGATGGCCCAGGTCATCCAGCAGAACCTGAACGACATCGGAGTCCACGCCGATATCGTGGTCCAGGACAGCGGTGCGTGGATCGACGACTATGTCAAGGGCACGTTCGACGCCACGTTGAACTGGTACACCGGCGGTGGCGGCCTCGCCCAGATCCTCGCCTACCTGGACCCCAAGATCTCTGCCACCTCGGGGAAGAGCGACGACCTCGACCCGAAGAACCTCGCACTGATCCGCAAGGCGCTGACGACGCCCGCCGGCCCCGACCAGAAGCAGGCATTCGCCGACGCGTGCGCCAGCGTGAACAACTCGGCCTACTTCATCCCGCTCGTGACGAAGCCAACTGTGATCATCTACCGCTCGGATCGCATCTCTCCGGTGTTCGCCCCGGTCGAACCCACCCAGATGACCTTCCGCGACTTGGCAAGGTTCACGCCGGCATCATGAGAGGAACCTTCCTCCACCCGAGCAGCGTGGCCACGCGTGCCGTGGCCACGCTGCCGGGCCGTGTCCCTGCTGGTCATCACGGCACTGCGCGCGGCGGCATTTTCTTCGAGAGGGCGGCAGGATGACGGCACGGTGCGGGACGAACGGACGCGTTGAGGTCGAAGCCGTAGTGCTGGAGGAGTTGCGGGCATACCTCGCGGAAAGGAACGCCCTGCGGGCGGGCATGCCCGGGCTGCACACGACGCCGGTGGCGGAGACGCGACGCCGACTCCAGGCCGGCGAGTACTCGCCCTCCGGCAGGCCGGTGCTCCTGCCCCAGGCACGGACCCTGACCATCCCAGGCCGGGCCGGTGACATCACGGTACGGGTGCTCACCCCCGAAGACGCGCCGCCGACCGGCGTCTACCTGTTCCTGCATGGCGGCGGCTTCGCCTTCGGCACGGCCGCCGACCAGGACCCGGTGCTGTGGTCGCTGGTCGAAGCGACCGGAATGTGCACGGTCAGCGTCGAATACCGGCTCGCGCCAGAACATCCCCACCCGGCCGGCATCAACGACTGCGAAGACGCCGCACTATGGCTACTCGACCACGGCACCGAAGCGCTCGCCGCTGGAGGGGCGCTGACGATCGGAGGGGATTCGGCCGGCGCCAACCTCGCCGTGGCGACGCTGCTGCGGTTGCGGGACCGGCACGGCATCACCGGCGCCTTCCGCGCCGCCAACCTGATCTACGGCTGGTTCGACATGGAACCAACCCCCAGCGTGCGACACGCAGCCGACGACACACTCACCGACATGACCTGGCTCACCGACCAATACACCCCCGGACACCACACCCGGGACCCCGACATCTCACCGCTCTACGCCGACCTACGAGACCTACCACCCGCACTGTTCACCATCGGAGACACCGACCACCTCCTCGACGACACCCTCTTCATGGAAGCCCGCTGGCGAACCACCGGCAACACAACACGGCTACACATATGGCCAGAAACACCCCACGGCTTCAACGGCTACCCCATCGAGATGGCCCGCCTGGCCCGAACCGAACAACACACCTTCCTCCGTGAAGCCACCCGTGTCGGCCGGCGCCATGGGAATTTGCGCGACTCCTCCTCGGAATATCGAGCGTGATCAGCTGACCCAGCTGCCGGTCAGGCGCTGGATCTCCGCGCCGTCAAGGTCGGTGAGCTTCATGCCGACGAACTCGCGCGCCCAGTCGGATGTCTGGAGGCGGAATTGCGGCTTCTCGGCCGTCAGCGCCTCGACTACCGGGCCGACCGCCTCCTCCGAAGTCTGCGCGTTGTCGAACTCCTTCAGGGTCCGGTCGATGTAGACCCCGAGCGCCGGAGCGTAGGGACCGGCCGCCTCGATCATGGCCGGGATGTCAATGCCCAGGTTCTCGACGAATCCGCTGGCGACCGCGCCGGGCTCGACAACGCTCACGTGGACGCCGACGGAAGCGGCGACCGGTGCGAGCGACTCCATGAAGCCCTCGACCGCGAACTTGGCGGCACAGTACGCCTCATTGAACGGCTGACCGACAACACCGCCGACGCTGCTGACCGTGACAAGCCGGCCACCGGAGTTCCGGAGGTGCGGCATGGCGGCGCGGGTGACGGCCACCACGCCGAAGTAGTTCACCTCCATGCTCGATCGCACGTCATCCAGACTCATCTGCTCGATCGTGCCCACGCACCCGGCGCCCGCGTTGTTCACCACGGCATCGAGACGACCGTGTTCGGCGATCACCTCGTCAACACATGCCGCGATCGTCACCGGGTCGACCACATCGAGGCGTTTCACCTGCAGCAACTCGGCGACCCCGGCCTCGGCGGCGGCATCGAGCAACGGCCCGGCCTTGGCCGTGTCGCGCATCGTGGCGATGACACGGTGTCCCTCCTTCGCCGTGGCCACCGCCGCGGCGAGGCCGATACCCGAGGAGGTGCCGGTGATGAGAACGATCTGCGGGGCCATGTTCGAGCTCCTTCGTGAAGGGGAAATTATGTGCGTGCGCACACACATTACAATCGTGTGTACGCGCACGCAACTCGATAGACTCAAGGGATGCCGCGCACCGACCTCACCATGGGCGACCTCTCCCCTCGTGATCACGCCTTCTACGGCCTGATCTGGGCCGGAATCACCCTCAGCGCGCATGTCGACCAGGCCCTGGTCCGGACCCACGATCTCCCCATGTCCTGGTTCGAGGCGATGCTCTGGCTGAACAGCCAGACCGAACCGGTCGCAGCATCCGATCTCGGAGCCAAAACCCTGCTCAGCCGCAGTCAGGTCTCCCGCGTCGTCGACGCACTCCACGCACGCGGTCTCGTCGCCCGTACCCCGTCACCGACCGACGCCCGCTCCGTCCACATCGCACTGACCGCCGACGGACGCAAGACGTTCGCCGAGGCCGACGCCACCCGGCGCGCCGCCTTGGCGGACGTGTTCGACGATCTACTCGACGACGACGACATCGCAGCCCTGGAGACCGCCTGGGCCAAACTGAAACGGCACTAGGGATAGCCCACCGGCTCCGGCGGAGGCCGCTCCCCCACCGACTCGCGGAGTCGTCCGATGAGGGCGTCGCCCACTCGGGCCGTCTCGTGTTTGTACGGCGTGTCGGAGAGGACGAAGTGTCGGATGCCCAGATCGGCGTACCTTCGTAGTGCGACGGTGACGTCGTCGGGTGAGCCGACCAGCCAGGTCGTGCCCGCGCCTCCGCCGCCGTACCGTCCAGGGTGCGGTGTAGAGGCAGCTGTCGAGTACCTCGCCGCGCGCGGCCAGATCGAGCAGTCGCCGCTGCCCGACGGCGGGGCCGCGGCGCCGGCCGATGAGCGTCCCGGAGCCTTGCGCCATGGCGGAGACCTTCGCCTCCGCGTCCCTCCATGCCTCCTCCGTCGTGTCGCGGACCAGCGTGGTGATCCGCAACCCGAACTCCAGTGGAGGCAGGTCGCGGTTCAGTTCCGCGCTGAGGTGGCGGAGCCGGTCGACGCGTTCGGCGATGCCGTCGAGCGGCTCGCCCCAGAAGAGCTGTACGTCGGCCTCGGTGGCCGAGACCCGCTCCGCGGCCGCGGAGGCGCCGCCGAAGTACAGACGCGGACCGGTTCCGTGCGGCCGTGGGGTCACCGTGGAGTCGGTGACGCCGAAGTGCTCGCCCTCGTACGTGACGTGCTCCTCGGTCCACAGCCGCCGGGCGATCCGCATGAACTCCCTGGTCCGCGAGTAACGCTGGGCCTGGTCGCCCTCGACGTCGCCGTACGCCGCCAGGTTGTCCTGTCCGCTGACGATGTTGATGAGCAGCCGGCCGCCGGCGAGGTGGTCCAGGGTCGCCGCCGCGCTCGCGAAGTGCGCCGGCCGCCAGTAGCCGGGGCGGATGGCCGCGAGCGGCTGGAACGTCGTGGTGCGGGCCGCGATCGCCGTGGCGACCGTGAACGTGTCCGGCCTGCCCCACCCGGTGCCGATCAGAGCCCCGGACCAGCCGTGCTCCTCCGCGGTCCGGGCCAGGTCGGTGGTGTGGTCGAGTGTGCCGTAGCCGTCGACGGCGTCGTCGCCCCGGTGTCCCGTCTCGACGGTGTTGGGGATGTACCAAAGGAACTTCAGGCTCATGTCGTCTCCCGATCGGTTCGAGCCGGCTCAGCCGCGGCGCCGGCGCGCCGGATCGGTAAGCGCCGGCGGCTGGTAGCCCTGATCGCGGGCGGACAACGTGATGCCCGGCGGCACGATCTTGTCGATCTCGTCCAGGACGTCGGCGGTGAGCCGCGTCCGCGCGGCTTCGAGCTGCCCTTCGAGCTGCTCGAAGGTACGGGGCCCGATGATCGGCGCCGTGACGGCCGGATGCTCGAGCACGAACGCCAGCGCGAGATGGATCAGTGAGAGGCCGGCCTGTTCGGCCACCTGGGCGAGCGCCTCGACGGCGTCGAGCTTGGCGGCGTTCTCGGGGGCGTCGATCTCGAACCGCCCCGGCTGGCGGCCGCCGCGGCTCGTGGGCGGCTGCGCGCCTCCCCTGCGGTACTTGCCGGTGAGCCAGCCACCCGCGAGCGGACTCCACGGGATCACCGCCAGGCCGTATTTCCGCGCGATCGGGAGCACCTCCCGCTCGACACCGCGGGCCAGGATCGAGTACGGCGGCTGCTCGGCCACCACCCGCTCGCGACCACGCCTCTCGGCGATCCACTGACCTTCCACGATCGCCGACGGCTCGAACGTCGACGTGCCGATGTAGCGGATCTTGCCCTGGTGTACGAGGTCGGAGAGAGCGCCGAGCGTCTCGTCGAAGTCGGTGTCCTCCTCGGGACGGTGCACCTGGTAGAGGTCGATATGGTCCGTCCGCAGGCGGCGCAGGCTGTTCTCGACAGCGCGGGCGATCCACCGCCGGGAGTTACCGAAATGGTGCGGGTCGGACCCGATCTGACCGTGGAACTTGGTGGCGAGGAAGACCTCGTCGCGCCGGCCCTTGAGGGCCTTGCCGACGATCGTCTCCGACTCGCCCTGGCTGTAGACGTCGGCGGTGTCGACCAGGTTGATGCCGGCGTCGAGCGCCCGGTGGATGATGCGAATGCTGTCGTCGTGGTCGGGGTTTCCTCGCTCGCCGAACATCATGGCGCCGAGGGCGAGGGCACTGACCTTGACGCCGGTACGGCCGAAGGGGCGCAGGGGGATGCTCATCGATGCTGTCCTCTGGTTGTCGGTGCGGCCATCAGGCGCTCGCCTCTGTGGCCACGTCGTCGAGGCGGTTGACCGGGCGTGGCAGGCCATAGCGGTCCCGCAGCGTCCGGCCCTCGTACTCGGTGCGGAACAGACCGCGCTCCTGCAGGATCGGCACGACCTTGTCGACGAACGCCTCCAGTCCCGACGGCAGCACCGCCGGCATGATGTTGAAACCGTCGGCGGCGCCGCCTGCGAACCACTGCTCGATCGCGTCGGCGACCTGCACCGGCGTACCTGTGAAGGTGCGGTGGCCGCGACCTCCGCCCAGCCGGGCGATCAGCTGGCGCACGGTCAGGTTCTCGCGGCGGGCCAGGTCGACGATCAGCGTGTGGCGGCTCTTCGCGCCCTCGATCTCATCCTCGCCCGGCAGATCGGCCGGCAACGGCTCGTCGAGGTCGAGGGCGGCGGGGTCGAGCTTGAAGCGCGCGGCCAGTTGTCTCTTGGCGTACTCGGGGCTGATCAGCCGCTCCAGCTCCGCGTCCAGTTCGCGTGCCTGCGCCTCGGTGTCGCCGATGACCGGCACGATGCCCGGGAGGATTTTGATCCCTTCGGGGTCGCGTCCCAGCGCGGCCGTGCGCTTCTTCAGATCGCGGTAGAAGGCCTGCGCCTCCTCGAGCGTCTGCTGCGCGGTGAAGACCGCCTCGGCCCATCGCGCGGCGAACCGCTTGCCGTCCTCCGAGGAGCCCGCCTGCACCAGCAGCGGGTACGCCTGCGGCGACCGCGGCACGTTGAGTGCCCCGTCCACCCGGAAGAACCGGCCGCGATGGTCGATCGGGCGTACCTTCGCGGCGTCGGCGTGGACGCCCGCCTCCTTGTCGGCCACGACCGCGTCGTCGGCCCAGCTGTCCCACAGCTTCGTCGAGACCTCGATGAACTCCGCCGCCCGCTCGTAGCGTTCCTTGTGCGGCGGTACGTCGTCGAGGCCGAAGTTACGGGCCGCGTCCGTGCCCGCCGTCGTGACGATGTTCCAGCCCGCCCGGCCGTTGCTCACGTGGTCGATCGAGGCGAAGCGGCGCGCCAGGTTGTAGGGCTCGTTGTACGACGTCGAAGCGGTCGCGATCAGCCCGATGTGTTCGGTGACACCGGCCAGCACGGTCAGCAGGACGGTCGGCTCCAGCTTGCCGGTCGGCCGCCGTCCGGGGTCGTCCTGCTGGACGGGGCTGTCGGCCAGGAAGAGGGAGTCCAGCTTCCCGCGCTCGGCGATCCGGGCCAGGTTCTTGTAGTGCTCGACACTCCAGCCGGCGTACGGGTCGCTCTCGGGGAGCCGCCATGACGCCTCGTGGTGGCCCACGCTCATCAGGAACGCGTTGAGGTACAGCTTGCCCGTGTTCTTGCTCATCGAAGTCCTCCCGAAGTGAAGACCGAGGGCGAGCGGCCGCCCGATCGCTCCTCGTTGACGCCCAGCTGGTCGAGGAGGAACTCCCGCAGTTCGGCGAATCCGGGGTCCGCCTGGGAACGGTGCCGCAGGTCCACGCGTACGTCCATGCGCACGACACCGCCGTCGAGCACGATCACTCGATCGGCGAGGACGATGGCCTCGTCGACGTCGTGGGTGACCAGCAGGACCGCCGGCCTTTGCACCTCGCACAGCCTGCGCAGCAGGACGTGCATCTTGATCCGGGTCAGCGCGTCGAGCGCGCCGAACGGCTCGTCGGCCAGCAGCAGCTGAGGCTCGCGGACGAGCGAGCGGGCCAGCGAGGCCCGCTGCTGCTCGCCGCCGGACAGTTCGTACGGCCAGGCGCGCTCGCGACCCGCCAGGCCGACCTCGGCCAGTGCCCGCCTGGCGCGTTCGGCCGCGTCGCCGGCGCGCAGCCCGAAGACGAGGTTGTCCAGGACCCGCTTCCAGGGCAGCAGCCGGGAGTCCTGGAAGACCACCGATACGGCGTCGGGGACGACGATCCGGCCATGGCCCGCGACCTCCCGATCCAGTCCGGCGAGGGCCCGCAGCAGGGTGCTCTTGCCGGTGCCGGAGCGCCCGATCAGCGCCACGAACTCACCGGGCGCGATGTCCAGGTCGAGACCGGCCAGGACGCCTCCGCTCTCGTTGAAGGCGCGGTGCAGGTCTCGCACCCGGACCGCCGGGTTCGGCGACTCCTCGGTCAGCCCTCGATCGTCCGTCGCCATGCGAGCACCTTCCTCTCCGTGAGACGGACGGCGGTGTCGGCGAGAAAGCCGAAGACGCCGTAGAGCACCAGGCCGACGACGAGGACCTCGGTCTGGCCGTACTCCTCGGCAAGCGTCATCATGTGGCCGATGCCGCTGGTCGCGTTGGTCTGCTCGACCACGACGAGGCCGAGCAGCGCCGAGGTGACCGCGAACCTCATTCCGAGCAGGAAGCCGGGCATCGCGCCTGGCAGCACCACGTGTCGGATGAACTCGCCGCGCCCGGTCCCGAGGATCTCGGCCAGCTCGGCGTACTTGCCGTCGATGCCGCGCAGCCCGTTGTGGGTGTTGACGTAGATCGGGATCATGCTGATCAGGGCGATCGTCACGATCTTCATCTCCTGGCCGATGCCGAACCAGGCGACGAACAGCGGGATCAGCGCCAGCGTGGGCACCGACCGCTTGATCTGGATCGGCCCGTCGATCAGGGACTCCCCGATCCGCGAGAGTCCCGAGGCCACGGCGAACAGCGTGCCGCCTGTCACTCCGAAGGCCAGTCCGAGCAGCGCCCGTTCCAGCGAGGCGACGATGTCACCGAGCAGGTCGTGGTCGGTCCACTGGTCCTTGAAGGCCGTCACCACGTCCCACGGCGCCGTGAGAACGGCCGGATCGATGAATCCGGTCTTCGAGCCGATGGCCCAGACGGCCAGCAGGACGACCGGGCCCACCCAGGAGGAGAACGTGATCCGGCGGCCCGGGCCGAGCCGGCGGCGTACGACGCGGGTGTCGACCTCCGGGGCGGCCGCCTTGGCTGCGCCACGGGTGTCGATGGAGCGGGTCGTGGTCATGAGGCGTCCCCTGTGACGACGGCGGAGCCGGCGACGGCCGCCTCGACCTTCTCGAAGCGGCGGTCGACGAGGGTGCTCACGTCGAGCTTCTTGTGGTCCTGCTCCTTGGCGAGCAGGTCGGCGGTCTGCTGGAGACGGGCGTCGGCGTTGTCCCAGGTCGCCGGGATACCCGTCTCCCCGCCGAGGCGGATGAGTGTCTTCGCGTCGGCGGCGCTCAGGCCCTGACTGTCCTCGAAGTACGCCTTGGCGTACTCGGCGGGGTGCTTGTTCTTCCACAGCAGCGCCTTGGTGCGGACCGAGACGTAGGTCTTGAGCGCGGCGGCCTTCGGCGCGTCCTTCACCGCGCTCGTCAGGCAGTAGAGGGTCGACGCGTCGTCGCGGATGCCGGTCGGGATCGCGCTGCCCGCGGGGTACTTCTCCTCGTAGACCTTCACGTTCGCGGCTCCGAGCGGTGCGACGTCGACGGCCTTGCCGCCCAGCGCGGTGACGTACGAGTCGCCCGTGCTGGTCAGGTCGACGAAGTGGACGTCCTTCTGGGTCAGGCCCGCCTTCTGCAGCACGCGCAGGACGAGTGCGCCCTGCGCCTGGCCGGCGCTGTAGGCGATCTTCTTGCCCCGGAGATCCGCCAGGGAGGTGACGTTCGCTCCGGGAGCGATGCCCAGCTCGTACGTGGGGTGCTGGAGCGGGTCGATCGTGACGGCCTGGAAGATGATCTTGGTCGGCGTGCCGGTCCAGGCGGCGAAGAGTGAGGGGATGTCGGCGACCGAGCTGCAGTCGAGCTTGTCGCCGCGGAAGGCCTGGATGCTCTGGGGGCCGCCGCTGATGTTGGCCCACTGGACCTTCACGCCGGCGGCCGTCAGCTCTTTGCCGAGACCCGAGGCCTGGACGATCGCCTGGATCGTCGGGTCGCCGATCCGGATCACGGTGCCGCTCGGGACCTTGTCCGGCAGCGAGGCCGACAGCGCCAGGGTCGCGCCCGAGCCGTTGCTCTCGCAGGCGGTCAGGACGACGGCGCCCGCGAGCGCCATACGTGCGGTGCGCCGGATGCGGCGGGCCCCGATGGCCGGGTTCAGGGACGGCGTGGTCATGAGGTTCCTACTCTCGTGGGGGTTTCCTGGAGGGTGTGGTAGCCGCCGTCGTGGTAGAGCAGAGGCCCGCCGGTCTCGGCGAGCCCGGCCTCTTCGACCCGGCCGATGACCAGGCGCGAACCTCCGACGGGGTGTCGGTGCTCGAGCGAGATCCGCAGCCAGGTGGCGGCGCCGTCCAGGACGGGTTCGCCGGTGGGAAGCCGGCCCCAGCGGGTCGGCGCGGCGAACCGGTCGATACCGCTGGTGGCGAAGGTCCGCGCCAGCTCGGCGTGCGCCGCCCCCAGCAGATGCACGACGGCGGTGCCGGCGTCCCGGAGGTGCGGCCAGGTCGACGCGGTCGCCGAGATGCCGAAGGAGAGCAGAGGCGGCTCGGCCGACAGTGATGCGAGGGAGGTCACGGTGACACCCGCCGGGCCACGTCCGGCGTCGGCGGTCACGACGGCGACACCGGCGGGGTGGCGCCGGAACACGTGACGGAACAGTGCGGCGTCGACCGGCGCCGACGGGCCCGGGCAGGGGGCGATGGCGGTCATTGGGGTTTGGCTCCGTTCGGATGTCGAGGTAGCCAGGGCGAATGAGGCCCGCGGTACGGCGGGCGGGAACGCGGGCGTCAGCGACGGCAGGACGCGACCGGGCACGCTCGGTCCAGGCCGGATGCCAAAGGGCATGACGACAGAATCCGAACGGAATCGACTACGCCTCGCGTACGCGAGTCACCGGAGAACCAGAAGGCGCGGAATACAGGGCCGCGATCGGGCCGTACCGTGCCGTGCCGTGCCGTGGGGACCGTCAGCGTTGACACAGAGCGCTGGCGATGCGGCAGAAGTCCACGTAGCCGCGGGTCGTCAGGCAGGAGTCCATGATCGGAGATTAACGCGCCCCACCAGATAAATCTACTAACTTGGTCGGAATTATCTGAATTAGATTGGTTTCCGTCGCGCGGCGGCTACTGGCACGGTATGAGGCGAACCTCCCTCAACTGGGGTACCTCCGTGGGAAGGCGGGCCACTGATGCACGACGACCGCAGGCAGGCCGAGGAACGGCTGGACAGAGTGCTCCGGGAGCGGATCATCCCCGCGACGTACGCCGCGCGGCTTCCGATGACGCTCGAGGTGTGGCACGTGCCCGGCGAGCCCGTACCGGTCGCCGAGGCCCTGGCCGCCGACTACGAACCGTTCCAGGCCGGCACCCGATGGGGCGCGCCGTGGTCGACGAGCTGGCTGCGGGCCACGGCGACGGTGCCGGCCGAGTGGGCGGGCCGCCGCGTCGAGGCCGTCTTCGACCTCGGCTTCACCGGCGCCGGTCCCGGGTTCCAGGCCGAGGGGCTCGTGTACGACCTGGAGGGCCGGCCGGTCAAAGGTATCGAGCCGATGAACCAGTACGTCCCGATCACCGGTGAGAAGGTCGGCCTGCTGGTCGAGATGGCCGCCAACCCCGACATCCTGGGCGGCGGCTTCGTCCCCACGCCGCTGGGCGACAAGGCCACCGCCGGAGACGAGCCGCTCTACCGGTTCGGCGCCGCCGACGTGGCCGTTCTCGACGAGGACGTCTGGCACCTGCGCCTCGACACCGAGGTGCTGTCGGAGCTCATGCGGGAGCTGTCCACGGACGATCCCCGCCGCCACGAGATCCTCCGCGCGCTCGAACGCATGCTGGACGACCTCGATGTTCACGACGTCACGGGCACCGCCGCCCGTGCCCGCGCCGCCCTCGCGGACGTCATCGCCCGGCCCGCGCACGCCAGCGCCCACACCATCTCCGCCACCGGCCACGCGCACATCGACAGCGCCTGGCTGTGGCCGATCCGCGAGACGCGGCGGAAGACCTCCCGTACGTTCGCCAACGTCACCGCGCTGGCCAAGGACTACCCCGAGCTGGTCTTCTCCGGCCCGCAGGCCCAGCAGTACGCCTGGGTGAAGGAGCGCTATCCGGAGATCTTCCAGCGCATGCGGGACGCGGTGAAGGCCGGTCAGTGGGCGCCGGTCGGCGGCATGTGGGTGGAGGCCGACGGGAACATGCCCGGCGGCGAGGCCCTGGCCCGCCAGCTCGTCCACGGCAAGCGGTTCTTCCTCGAGGAGTTCGGGGTGGAGACCCACGGGGTCTGGCTGCCCGACTCGTTCGGCTACACCGCGGCGTACCCGCAGCTCGCCGTGCTGGCCGGCAACGAGTGGTTCCTCACCCAGAAGATCTCCTGGAACCAGACGAACAAGTTCCCGCACCACACGTTCTGGTGGGAGGGCATCGACGGCACCAGGATCTTCACGCACTTCCCTCCGGCCGACACCTACAACGGCACCTTCCACGGCCACGAGCTGGCGCACACGGTGCGCAACTACATGGACAAGGGCGGCGGCACCCGGTCGCTGCTGCCGTTCGGCCACGGCGACGGCGGTGGCGGCCCCACCCGGGAGATGCTGGAACGGGCCCGGCGGCTGCGCGACCTCGAAGGCTCACCGAAGGTCGTGATCGAGCATCCGGACGAATTCTTCGCGGCGGCGCGCGCCGAGTACCCGGACGCCGCGGTCTGGTCGGGCGAGCTCTACCTGGAGCTGCACCGCGCGACGTACACGACTCAGGCGCGGACGAAGGCCGGCAACCGGCGCAGCGAGCACCTGCTGCGCGAGGCCGAGCTGTGGTCGGCGACCGCCGCGGTCGTCGCCGGGCTCGACTATCCGTACGACGAGCTGGACCGGCTCTGGAAGATCGTGCTGTTGCACCAGTTCCACGACATCCTGCCGGGCAGCTCGATCGCCTGGGTGCACCGCGAGGCCGAGGCCACCTACGCGCGGGTCCGCGCCGATCTCGAGAAGATCATCCGCGACGCCGTCGCCGTGCTGCCCGGTGGCCAGGTGTTCAACGCGAGCCCGCGGGCGCGCGCCGAGGTGGTGACCGTGCCGCGCGAGCTGGCCGAAGGGCTGGACTCCCAGCCTCTCGGCGACGGGTCCGCCGCCGTCTTCACCGAGGCCCCCGGTTCGGGGTCGGCGCCGCTCGGCGGCGCCACACCGCCCGCGCCGGTCACGGTGACCGGACGTACGCTCGACAACGGCCTCGTACGGGTCGAGGTCGACGACGCGGGCCTGCTGGCCTCGGTCCGCGACCTGGTCGCCGGCCGTGAGGTGCTCGCCCCGGGGGCGTACGGGAACCTCCTCCAGCTGCACACCGACCTGCCGAACCACTGGGACGCCTGGGACATCGACCGGCACTACCGGCGGCGGCACACCGACCTGACCGGCGCCGACGCCGTCACGGTCGTGGAACGCGGACCGCTGATCGCCTCGGTCCGTGTCGAGCGGTCGTTCGGCGACTCCCGGATCACGCAGGTCATCTCGGTCACCGCGGGCAGCCCCGCGGTGCGGGTCGACACGGAGATCGACTGGCACGAGCGAGAGCGGATCCTCAAGGCCGCCTTCCCGCTCGACGTGCACGCGGACCGTTCCGCCGCCGAGATCCAGTTCGGTCACGTGTTCCGGCCCACGCACACCAACACCAGCTGGGACTCGGCCCGGTTCGAGATCTGCTGCCACCGCTGGATCCACCTCGCCGAGCCGGGCTACGGCGTGGCCCTGATCAACGACTCGACGTACGGGCACGACGTCACCCGGGCCACACGCACGGACGGCGGCACTACGACGACCGCGCGGTTCAGCCTCGTCCGCGCGCCCCGAAGCCCCGACCCCGAGGCCGACCAGGGGCGGCACCGCATGACGTACACGCTGCTGCCCGGCGCGACCGTGGCCGACGCCGTCGCGGGCGGTTACGCCCTCAACCTCCCGCTCCGGGTCGCGGCCGGCGGTGGTTCCGGTGCGGATCCGCTGGTGAGCGTCGAGGGCGACGCCGCCGTGATCGAGGCGGTCAAGCTCGCCGACGACCGGTCCGGCGACGTGGTCGTCCGCCTGTACGAGTCGCTGGGCGGACGGGCGAGCACCCGGCTGCGCGCGTCGTTCCCGCTGGCCGGCGCGGAAGTGACCGACCTGCTCGAACGCCCGCTGGGCGGCGAGCCGATCGCACCGAGCTCCGACGGCTGCATCCCGCTGACCCTCCGCCCGTTCCAGGTGCTGACACTGCGGCTGCGAGACCATCGGATGACACTGCTCAGCCCGCAGGGACCGCCTTCGACCTGATCACGTCAGGTATCGGGAGAGCATGGCGACCAGTTCGTTCTCGAACCGTTCGGCCTCCTCAGGCTCCCCCCAGGAGTAGAAGCGGTGCACGAGCGACTCGATGGAGTTCACGACCAGCCGTGCCGCCATGGCGAGGTCGGCGACCCGTACCCGCGGGTCGGCCGCGAGCAGGGCGCGGGCGGTCGTGATCGCCTGCTCCTCGGCGGTGCGCAGCATCGTGAGCAGTTCGGGAGGGCGCGGTGCCTCCTCGAACAGCACTCGATGAAGTGCCGGGTCGTCGCGATGGTTGTCCATGGTCGCCCGTACGAACAGCCTGATCTTGTCTTCCAGTGAGTCCGGCAGGCCCGCGTCCAGCCGCCGGCCGATCGCCGCGATGCCCGCTTCCGCGTGGGCGGTGACGAGCTCGGCCAGGATCGCGTCCTTGTTCGGGAAGTACTGGTAGAGCGAGCCGATGGAGTGCCCGGCCTCCTCCGCGATGCGGTTGGTGGTGCCCGCCGAGTAGCCGTGTTCGGAGAAAACGCGAGTAGCCAATAAACCGAGCAATCACTCACAATTTTAGGAGAGAACGCCGAAGGGGCACCAATGAAGACCATCAACCTTGAGACCGAGCTGCCCACCAGCGCCGACCGGGTCTGGGAGGCGATGCAGCATCCGGTCTCGTTCCTCTACGTCACCCGTGGCCTGTTCGGATTTCCTGTCCTGACCGGTCAGAGCAGCAGGTTCCGGCAGTCCGACCGTGGCAGCGGCCGGCTCACGCTCTTCCACGTCGTCCCGCTATGGCGGCACACGATCCATCTGGTCGAACTCGACGACACGACCCGTACCATGCGCTCACGCGAGCACGGCGGGGCGATCAAGGCCTGGAACCACACGCTGCACGTCGAGCCGCTCGGCCCGGACCGCTGCCGCTACGGCGACACCGTGGAGATCGACGCCGGCCCGCTCACCGGGCTCACGGCGTTCACCGGGCGCCTGATCTTCCGCTATCGGCAGCGCCGCTGGCGGAAGCTGGTGCACAAGCACCTCATGCCCGGCGGCCCCCGGTACGCGCACCGCGACGCAGACCAGCACGGGCGCCGGCCGTCTGACACTCGCACCTGACCGATCGCGACATTCGCGATCAAAATTTGGCATTCTGGGCGACGGGCGGCCTTATCCCCCGCCCGCCGCCCAGGAGACGCGATGGACCTGCGCATTCTCGGACCGCTGGAGATCAGCGACGGTGCCCGGCGCATTCCTCTGGGCGCGCCCAAGCAACGGGCGCTGCTCGCCACGCTGATCCTCCGCGCGAACCGGCCGGTTCCGGTGAAGGAGCTCGCCGAGCGGATCTGGGGCGACGCGGCGGAGGCGGCCCGCCTGCGCGAAGCCCTCGCCCTGTGGCGGGGAGAGCCGTTCGAGGACGTGGAGTCGGACTCCTTGCGGCGTGACGAGGCGGGACGTCTGGCGGAGATGCGGGCCGACGCCCTCGAACGCCGCATCGAGGCCGACCTCCGCCTCGGGCGGCACCGGGAGCTGATCGGTGAGCTGACCGCGCTGACCGCCGCCCAGCCGCTGCGCGAGACCTTCCGCGCCCAGCTCATGCTGGCCCTCTACCGCGCCGGCCGCCGCGCCGACGCCCTGGAGGTCTACCAGGACGTCCGGCACACGCTCGTGAACGAGCTGGGGGTCGAGCCGGGTTCCCGGCTGCGGCGGCTGGAGCGCGGCATCCTCGTCGCCGACGCCTCCCTCGGCCTCGAAGGCCGGGACGAGGAACCGAGCCCGTGCGCGCTGCCGCCGGACATCCCGCACTTCGCCGGGCGCGAGAAGGAGACGGAGTGGGTCCTCACGCTCCCACCGTCGGAGTCGGTCCCGGCGGTGATCGCCGTCGGGGGCATGGCCGGGATCGGCAAGACCGCGTTCGTCGTGCACGCCGCCCACCTGCTGGCGGACCGGTACCCCGACGGCCGCCTGTACGCGGACCTCGGCGGCCCCTCCGAGCGTCCGATGACGCCGGGCACGACGCTGGACCGGTTCCTGCGGCTCCTCGGCGTACGCCCCCGCGAGATCCCGGCCGATACGAGCGAGCGCGCGGCGCTCATGCGGGACCGGCTCGCCGGACGCCGCGTCCTGCTCGTGCTGGACAACGCCGCCGACGAGGCCCAGGTGCGCCCACTGATCCCGGGTACGCCCGGCTGCGGGGTGCTGATCAGCAGCCGGACGCCGCTCATCGGCCTGGAGTACGCGCACACCCTGGAACTGGGCGTCCTCGGCACCGGGGCCGCGGTCGACCTGCTCGCCGGGGTCATCGGCCGTGAGCGTACGAACGCCGAGCCGTGCGACGCGCGCACGCTCGTGGCGCAGTGCGGCGGCCTCCCCTTGGCGGTCCGCATCGCCGCCGCCCGGCTGGCCGGGCGGCCTGACTGGACGCTCAAGCGCCTCACCGGCCGGCTCGCCGACGAGCACCGGCGGCTGGACCGGCTGTCCGCGGGCGACCTGGAGGTGCGCTCCAGCATCGCGATCAGCCACGACGCGCTCGCGCCCGAGCACCGGCGGCCGTTCCGGCTCATTGGGCTGCTCGACCTGCCCGAGGTGAACGCGTGAATGGTCGCGGCACTGCTGGACGGCTCGGCCGACGACGCCGAGGACATCATCGACGCGCTGGTCGACGCGCGGCTGCTGGAGGTGAGCCGCCCCGATCCCCTCGGCGGATACCGCTACCGCTGTCACGACCTGGTCCGGATCTTCGCGCGCGAGCAGGCCCTCGCCGTGGAGTCCCCGCCGGACAGGCGGTCCGTCGTGGCCCGCGTGCTGGAGCGGCTGCTGACGCTCGCGCTGCGCGCCGACGAGGCCCTGCACAGCCGCCGGGTGCGGCTGCCGGAGGCGGCGGTCTCCGGTGACGCCCCCCCGGATCCGCTGGCCTGGTTCGAGGCGGAACGCCACACGCTGACCGCCGCCGTACGCCGGGCGGTCTCCCTGGGGCTCGCCGAGACGGCGTGGCTGTGGAGCCTCGGCCGTACGGCGTGCCAGATGGGCGACGTCGGCCGGGAGATCGAACACCTTCAGGAGGCCCTGACCCTCTTCCGCCGGCTGGACGTACCGGTCTGGGAGGCGAAGACGCGGCGGCAGCTGGGAGCGGCGAGCCGGCCGGGCCGCCCACAGCCGTAGAGCCGTGGGCGGCGCGGACGTCAGTTGTGGGGCACCTGCGCGTTCGTCCAGCCCAGGTAGTTCACGAAGTGACTCACACTGGTCGCGTGGCCGATATGGCCGTTGATGCTGCTGGAGTAGAACCCGCCGTTGCCGTCGGCGATGCCGACATGGCCGAACTGGCTGGTGTTCCAGTAGACGAAGGCACCCTTGGGCGCCGTCGACCCGGTGTGGTGGACTCCGGCGTTCCAGTGCGCGATCGCGGAGGCCCAGACACCCGTGGTGCCGTAGGCGTTCTCCACGGCCTTCTCGCAGTAACCCTCATAGGAGGTGTTGCCGGCGTGGTTCTGCATCCAAGCGATGGCACCGGCGATCGTGCCGTCACCGGCGCTGAGCGGCCCGGCTTGGTCGGCGGCGGCGGCAGCCGACTGGGGAACGGCGGCCGTCGAGGACACCGTGGCGGCGTTCGCCGGCCCGGCCATGGCGATGGTGGCCGCGGCCGGGAGGAGAAGAACGCCGGTTCCGATCCGGTGGAGGAGACGCATACCTGGGGACCTCCGAAAAGTGGCGGGACGTGGGGCGCCGTCAGAGTCTCAGAACGCGCTTGTGAATCGCTTGTCCCGCCGTGCCGGCTCGGCGCGAGCGGCGACCGCTTTGGACGGCCTTCACGACATTTCGGAAGTGATCCTTCCGCCCCCTTAGGGAGCCGGTCCGAACCGTTTAGTCTCATGGCGTGGTCAACGACATTGACAACCGGCGGCGTGACACCTCGCCGGTATTCGGCCGCATCCTCCCGTCCCCCGCGAAGGAGCCCTCAAGATGAATCCCGCCATGCGACTCGCCGCCGTGGTCACCCAGGTAGGCGCAGGTATCGGAGCGACCGGTTACTGGGTCGGCCACACTCGAGGCATCGACGTGCCGCTCCGGGCGCTGATCGACCCCCACACGATGCCGGAGGGCACCGGCGTGGTCGGCTGGATCGTCATCGGGATCGCCGTGGTCGCGGCGCTCTTCGCGATCTCCGGCTCTCGGCGGCTGTTCGTTCTCGCCTGCGTCGCGGAGTTCGCGGTGGTGGCCGACTTCATCACCTTCGAGGCGCTTCGCCGGGCTCCGGGACAGAGCTACAACCCGGGCGACGTCGGGTGGGGATGCTGGCTCATCCTCGCCACCGTGGCCCTCGGCATCGTCATCAACGTCATGTCCCGCACGTCTGAATGATCGTGCCGCCGGGCTGACCCACGGTACGGCCGGGTGCGGCGCCCACAGCGGGCGCCGCACCCGGCCGTCGTTCGGCCAGGACGCGGTGAGCCTCAGCCGGTGGCGCGGACCACCAGTTCCAGCGGCAGGCGGATGTGCTGGACGGGCTGGTCGGGGTCGGCGATGGCCTCGTGGAGGAGGCGGGCGGCGACGCGGCCGGAGTCCTCCAGTGGCTGGCGGACGGTCGTCAGGTCCAGGCCCTCGGCCAGCGGGCCGTCGTCGAAGCCGACCACTGCCAGGTCGCCTGGCACGTCGATGCCCTGGGCGCGGCATTCCAGGAGGATTCCGGCCGCCAGGATGTCCTCGTGGGCGAAGAGCGCGGAGGGTAGGCGGCCTTCGCGGACCAGGTCGCGGACTGCCGCGCGGCCGCCGGCGACGTCGCGTGTCGTCGCCACCAGGGGCACCGCCGACGGGTCCAGGCCCGCCTCGGCGACGGCCTTGCGGAACCCCACCCGGCGTTGCTCGCCCTGGGAGAGGTACGCGTGGGAGCGCTGCGGCTCGCTGACCACGGCGAAGTCGCGGCGCCCGCCGTCGATCAGGTGCTTGGCTATCAGGTAGCCGCCGTGCTCGTCGTCGATCGTGACGGACGTGAACTCAGGGCGGTCGCTGTCGACCAGGACGGTCGGCAGGTGGCGTTGCGAAAGCCTCTTGATGAGGCGTTCCTCCAGCGGCAGGCCCATGATCAGGAGGCCGTCGAGACGGCGTGTGACGGGCAGGCTGTCGAGGAGCGGGCCGACGGCGACGGCGGCCGAGACCTGGTCGAACACCACGATGTCGCTGGACCGCCCGGCCGACTCGGTGAGCACGCCCGACAGGCGGCGGCGGTACGAGTCGTGCGCGGTGAAGGGGGCGAGCACTCCGATGCGCGGCATGTTCGTGCGGGCGTGGCTGACCGCCTGTGCCCGTGGGATGAACCCGAGCCGGTCGATGACGCCCAGGACGTGCTCCCGTGTGCTCGCCTTGACGCGTTCGGGCCGGTTGAGCACGTGCGAGACGGTGGAGATGCTGACGCCCGCCTCCGCGGCGACGTGGTAGATGGTGACGTCGTCGGGCATCTGGCTGTTTCCCCCTCGGTGTTCGCCGGACGGCAACGATTATCCGCCGTACGCGCGGATGCTCGTCCCGCCGTCCCAGTGTGCCGCGCGCAGTGCGGCGGTGGCCTCCCGCTGCCAGTCCGCGGCCTGGTCCCAGACGCGCGTGAGCATCGACGACCCGTGGAGCGCCCCGGCGTGGCGTACGGCCTTCGCCGGGACACCGGCCGCACGCAGCCGCTCCGCGTAGCGTTCGCCCTCGACGCGCAGCGGGTCGAACTCGGCGGTGAGGATGAACGCGGGAGGCAGGCCGGACAGGTCGTCGGCGTGCAGCGGCGACACCAACGGGTCGAGCGCCCGGATGGGATCGTCGCCTATGTAGTGACCGACACCGGACATCAGGGCGCTGATCATCGCGTCCTCGACCGGGGTGCGGACGGCGTCGCGGGCGGTCTTCCCGGTCAGGTCCAGCACGGGCACCTCCAGCAGCTGGAACACCAGGCCGGGCCCTCCTTCGTCGCGGGCCCGCCGGGTGAGGGCCGCGGCGAGGTTGCCGCCCGCCGACGAGCCGCCGACGGACAGGCACGCGGGGTCGATCCCGAGTGTCCGCGCCTCGGCCTCCATCCAGCGCAGCGCCGCGTACGCGTCGTTCAGCCCCGTCGGGAACGGGTGCTCCGGCGCGAGCCGGTAATCCAGCGAGACCACGACGACGTGCGCCTCGGAGCAGCGCTGCCGGCAGATCGCGTCGCCGATGTAGTCGTCGATGGAGCCCTGCCACCATCCGCCGCCGTGCAGGATCAGGTGCGCGGGCAGCGCCGGCTCGGGGCCGGGCCGGTACACACGGGCGACCACCTGGCCGCCGTCCACCGGCACGTCGTGGTCGGTGACCGAGTGCACCTCCGGGCCGCGCGCGCCGAAGCGGAGGAAGTTCAGGTCGATGGCCAGGCGCATGTACTGCCGCTGCTCCGCGACGGTGAGGTGGTCGAGGGGCACGTCCGGATTCGCGTCGAGGAACCGGGCGACGGGGGCGGGCAGGGTCATGAGGTGGCGGCCTTTCGGGCTGGGATGTACAGGTGGCACGCGACGACGCCGGTGCCGACGGCGCGCGCGGGCGGGTCGGTGTCGCACACGTCGGCCGCTTGGGGGCAACGGTGGCGGAACGGGCAACCGGGGCCCGGAAGCGGCGCGGACGCGGTCGCCGCGACCGTACGGCGACGGGCCCTCTGCTCGACCGGGTCCGGTACGGGCGCCGCGTCGAGCAACGCACGCGTGTACGGGTGGCGTGGCCGTTCGCACACCTCGGCGGCCGTGCCGGTCTCCATCACCCGGCCGCGGTACATCACGACCACCCGGTGCGAGACGTGCCGTACGACGGCCAGGTCGTGGGTGATGAACAGGTACGAGACACCGAGCTCGTCCTGTAGCTCCCGCAGCAGGTTGAGCACCTGGGCCTGGATCGACATGTCCAGCGCGCTGACCGCCTCGTCGCAGACGATGAGGCGTGGCGACGGCATGAGCGCGCGGGCGATCGCGACGCGTTGCAGCTGCCCGCCGGAGAACTGCGACGGATAGCGGTCCGCGGCGTCCGCGTCGAGCCCGACCAGGCGCAGCGTCTCGCCGACGCGTTCGCGCAGCCGGGCTCGGGACGGCCGCTCGTGGGCCAGCAGCGGCTCTTCGAGGGTCTGCCCGATGCGGCGTACGGGGTTGAGCGAGCCGTACGGGTCCTGGAAGACGGCCTGGATCTCGGCCGATAGCGCGCGGCGCCGGCGCGCGCCGGCGTGGGTGACGTCCTCCCCGGCGAACGCGATGCGCCCGGCGGCGGGCGGCACGAGCCCGAGGATCGCGTTGCCGAGGGTCGTCTTCCCCGAGCCGCTCTCGCCGACGACGCTGACCGTCTGCCCGCTCTCGACGGTCAGGCCCACGTCCTGGACGGCCGTGAACGGCGGGCGCCGCCGTCCGCGGCCGTACCGCACGGTGAGGCCTTCGACCTCCAGCAGCCTCATCGGCTCACCAGCCTCTCGACGTGAATGCAGCGGGACATGCGCCCGGGATCCGGGTGCACGGGCGGGATGTTCTTCTCCGCGCAGTCGGACGTCGCCAGCGCGCAGCGTGGCTCGAAGTGGCAGCCGCGCGGCCACGCGCCGGGCCGGGGCACACCGCCCGTGATGACGGGCAGCGGCCGGTCCGGTGTCGCGAGGTGCGGGTCGGCGGCGAGCAACGCGCGCGTGTACGGGTGCCGTGGCGCGGCGTACAGCTCCTCGACGGTCGCGCTTTCGACGACCTCGCCGGCGTACATGACGACGGCGCGGTCGCACAGGTCGGCGAGCACGCCCCAGTCGTGCGTGATCAGGAGCACCGCCATGCCGAGCGTGCCGCGCAGCTCGCGCAGCAGCGCGAGGATCTCGGCCTGCACGGTCACGTCGAGCGCGGTCGTCGGCTCGTCGGCGATGAGCACGGCGGGCTCGGCCGCGAGCGCGAGGGCGATCGACACCCGCTGCGCCATGCCGCCGGACAGCTCGTACGGGCGGGCGCGCAGCACCGACGCGGGGTCGGGCAGCCGCACCATCCGCAGGAGCTCCTCGGCGCGAAGGTTCGCCGCGCGGCGGCTCGACGGCCGGTGGTGCCGGATCACCTCCCGCAGCTGGCTCCCGACCGTGAACGTGGGGTCGAGGCTGTTCATCGGGTCCTGGGAGATCAGCGCGATGCCCGCGCCGCGGATCCGGCCGAGCGCGCGTTCGCCGAGCCCGGTCAGCTCGGTGCCGTCGAAGACCACGCTGCCGCCGGTGACGACGGCACCGCCGGGCAGCAGCCCGAGGACGGCGCGCGCGGTGACGCTCTTCCCGCAGCCGGACTCGCCGACGATGCCGACGGCCTCGCCGCGCCCGACGTCGAAGCCGACGTCGCGTACGACGGTGCCGCCGGGCAGGGTGACGGTGAGGCCCCGCACGGACAGCAGCGCGCCGTCCAGGTCAACGGGTCCGGCCGGACGCGCGGGGCGCCGTCGCAGCGACGGGGGCCGCTGCGACCGGGCGGCCGTCGCGTCGCGTACGTCGTCGCCGGCCAGCCCGAACGCCATCACGGTCAGCATCAGCGCGCCGCCGGTGGGCACCAGCAGCCATGGGCTCTGGGTCATCGCGCTGGAGGCCTCGGCGACCATGTTCCCCCAGCTGGGTCCCTGCGCCTCGGGGCGGCTGAGGCCCAGGAACGACAGGCCGCTCTCGGCGAGCAGGGCCGTCGCGCAGAACAGTGAGGTCTGCACGATGATCGGTCCGGCGAGCCGTGGGAGGACGTGCCGGCGCTGGATCGCGGCGCCGCGCAGGCCGGACAGCCGCGCCGCCCGCACGTACGTCTCGCCGCGGATCGCGAGCGTCGACCCGCGCACGGTGCGCAGCAGCGACGGGCAGCCGATGACCCCGAGCGTGACCATCGTCGCCGTGTCGTTGCCGGGGAAGATCGCCACGATCATCAGCAGCACCACGATGCCCGGCACCGCGAGCAGCAGGTCGGCGAATCTCACCACCATCCGGTCGGCCCAGCCGCCGCGGTAGCCGGCGACCACGCCCGGCGCGACGCCGAGCAGGAGGAAGACGGCGGTGGCCTCCGCGACGTCGAGCAACGTGACCCGCCCGCCGTACATCAGCCGGCTGAGGACGTCGCGGCCGAGCCGGTCGGTGCCGAGCCAGTGGCCGCCGCCGGGCCCGGTGAGGACCCGGCTCAGGTCCTGGGTCTGCGGCTCGTACGGTGCGAGGAGCGGCGCGGCGGCCGAGGCCGCGACCAGCACGACCAGGTACGCCGCCGCGACCATCGCGAGCGGTCGCCGAGCCTTCCCGGCGGGAGTCATGAGCTGCGCACCTTCGGGTCGAGGCAACGGTAGGAGACCTCGACGAGGAGGTTGACCACGACAACGACGACGGTGAAGTAGAACGCGACGCCCTCGATCATCGGCAGGTTGTGGGTGCCGCTCGCGGTGACCGCCTGCTGGCCGAGCCCGGGGATGGAGAAGACGCTCTCGATCAGCACCGTGCCGCCGAGCAGGCTGACGAACAGGACGCCGAGGATCGTCACGACGGGGATGGCGGCGTTGCGCAGCGCGTGTTTGCCGACGATCGACCGCATGGGCAGGCCGCGGGCGCGCAGCGCGGTGACGAAGTCGCGCGACAGCACGTCGGACATGGAGTCCCGCGTCTGCCGGGCGACGTACGCCGACGCGCCGACCGACAGGGTCAGCACCGGCAGGACGAGGCCGCTCAGCCAGCCCGCCGGGTCGTCGCCGAGTGGCGTGTAGCCCGTCGTCGGGAAGAGCCGTACCTGGACCGCGAGCACCTCGACGAGGACGAGCGCGAGCCAGAAGTTCGGCGCCGCGAGGCCGAGCAGCGACAGCACGTCGACGGCCCGGCCGGCCACGCCGCCCCGCACCGCGCTGAACACCCCGAGCCCGACCCCGGCCAGCCCGGACACGACCACCACACTGATGATCATGGACAGGCTGGCGCCGAGGCGGCCGTCGAGCGCCTGGGTGACGGGCTGCCCGCTGAACAGGTCGGTGCCGAGGCCGCCGTGCAGCAGCCGGTCCAGCCAGTGCCAGTACTGCACCGGTAGCGGCCGGTCGATGCCGAGCTGGTGGCGGACCTGCGCGTACTGCTCGGGCGTGTAGCTCGTCGTCTGCCCGGACAGCACGGTCTTCGCGGCGTCACCGGGTGCGAGCGAGGTCAGCACGAACGTCAGCACGGTCACCACGAACAGCAGTACCACCGACGAGGCGAACCACCGGAGCGTCGCGCGGATCACGCGGCCGGCTCGACTTCGTACAGGGACACGAGCGGCGCCTTCGGGCTGACCGTCGTGCCGGTGACCTTCTTCGTCGCGTAGAACGGCAGCCCGTTCGTGAGGATCGGCACGAACCACGCCTGGCGTACGAGGTAGGCCTCCACCGCCTGGTCGGCGCTCTCCTTGGCCGGCCCGGTGGCGCGGGCGGCCTTGTCGTAGAGCGACCGCAGCGCGGCGTCGGAGGTGTGGAACGGGTTGAACAGAGCGGGCGGCAGGAACAGGCTCGGTCCCTCGGTCCAGATCGGCTGCTGGCCGAAGATCGTCATGAAGGAGGGGAACTTGGCCCCGAAGGCGTCTGAGTTGTACTGGTTCGCGTTGGCGTAGTCGGTCACCCGCAGGTCGACGCCGACCTTCTTCCACTGCTGGGCGAGAGCCTGCGCGACCAGGTGCATGCCGCCGTACTCCCCCGTCACGACCTTGAGCGGGAAGCCGCTGCCGTAGCCGGCGGCCGACAGCAGCTGCTTGGCCTTGGCGACATCGTAGGGGTAGGTGGTGTTCAGTCCCGCGTCGAAGCCATACCCGCCGGGTACCGTGAGCTGGTTCGTCGGGTCGCCGTTGCCCGGGTAGAGCGCCTTGGTGATCGCGGCGCGGTCGGTGGCGTAGTTGAGCGCCTGGCGCACCTTCACGTCGGCGAGGGGCTTGCTGAGCTTGCCGTCGCGGTCGGCGAGCGTCACGCCCACCCACAGCAGGGGCGTCGAGGTGACGGTGAGCCCGGCCTGCTTCGCGGCGGCGAGGGTGCCGGGATCGCCCTGCGTCAGGCCGACCTGGCCGGTCTTCATGGCGTTCAGCGTCGACTGCGGGTTGGCAATGATCTTGAAGACGATCCGCTTCCAGTGCACCGACGGCTTGTCGTAGAAGTTCGGGTTCGGCACGTACGTGTAATGGTCGCCGGAGACGGTCTGGGCCGGATCGAGCCGGTACGGCCCGGCGCCGAACGTCTGGGTGCCGAGCTTCTTGGTGTCCTTCAGCCCGCCGTCACCGATCACGCCGCCGACGACATCGTCCTGGGTGAGGAGCGTCGGCAGGTCGGGGTTCGGCTTCGGAGTCTTGATCGTGACGGTCAGCGGACCGGTCGCCTCGAAGGTGTCGCCCGCGAAGAACGGCGCGAACTGGCCGCCCGACTTGACCACGTACTTGAAGTGCTCCACGACCGTGCGCGCGGTGAGCACGGAGCCGTCGGAGAACTTCACGTCGGGACGCAGCCGCAGCTCGAAGACCTTGTTGCCGCCTCCGACGTAGCGCCACGACGCCGCCATGCCCGGGCCGAGGGTGCCGTCCGAGTGGCGGACGATCAGCGACCCGTACGCGAGCTGCTCGAACCAGGCGTAATTCTGCACGGCCTTGCCCGGGTCGAGGGTCGGCGGCGCGGCGGCCTGCCCGATCGTCAGCAGGTCGCCGACCTGACCACTCGCCTTCGGCTGCCGACTCGTGTCGGCGGCCTCCGTCGACCGGCACGCGCTCAGCGGCACCGTCGCCACGACCACCGCGACGAGGCCCGCACGTATCCGGCGCGGCGCAGCCTGCCCGCGTCTCCTCTGTGTTCCATCGACGACCCGCACGGTTCCTCCTGGGGGGTTTCGTGGTGAGAGATAGGAAACGCCCCGTTCACGCCCGTGTCAAGCGGTTGATATAAAGCACTTCGATTACTGGGTGTGATCTTGCCGTCGAAGAGCTTCCCTGCGTCATGGTGTGGCTAGCCCCACCTCAGAGTGTGTGGTGTGCCTTGATGACTGCGCGGCCATCGGTCCGGCATCGTGATTCGCGTTCTGACATCGGCATGAACCGAAGGAATCTCCTTGTCCAGTCCCGCGATCCCAACGCGATCCGCAGGTGTCCACGGCCGCGCGCTCGCGATACTCACCGCCCTCGCCATGGTCCTCGTCCCCGCCTTCGTCTTCGCGCCGCCCATGCTGGCGGCGAACGGGTCGGAGGGCGGCCTCTCCGATCAGCGCACGCTCGTCAGAGCCGTCAACGGCGCGTTCATCGAGTACTGGAGGTCCGGCGACCGGGCTTTCACCCCGGGCATGCAGAGGCTTGTCGACTACTGGTCCCGTTTCCATGTGGCCAAGGCCGCGATCACCGCGATCCTGCTGATCGTGCTCATCGCGCTCTGTGTTCTTCTCTGGAAGGCATTCCTGAGGGCCGGCGGTCTCGGCACGGGCAAGGGGGCCGCCTTCGCGTCGGCCGGTGTTCTCGTCACGATTCTCGTGGTGGTCTCGGTGGCGGCATTGGTGGCCAACATCCAGGGTGCGGTGGCGCCCTTCACCTCGGTGTTGACGCTACTGCCCGTCGGCACGACCCACGGAGCGCTCGGCGATACGTTCGAACAGGTCAGGCAGCGGCTCGCCGAATACCGGAACACGGGCCACCCAACCTCGCCCGCCCTCCAAATGATGATCGACGACAATGTCGGGTACCACGTGGCGGTGGTCGTGATGGCGCCGATTCTGGCGCTCGTCCTCATCGGCACGAGCGTGCTGCTGTGGAAGAGGTTCACGGGGTCATCCGACAGGCGAACCAGGCGCACGCTGGCGTCGTTCGGCACCGCCTCGGCGTTGCTCTCACTGCTCTTCGCCGCACTCGCCGTGATCAACGTAACCGTCGTGGAAAAACCGGCACTGGCACTCGTGAACTTCTTCAACGGCTCGATGTGACTTTCGCCCTCAATTCACCGCCCTTGACGAACAGCCCTCTCGCCTAACGCCTAACCGAACGGCGTTGGGTCTAGCGATTCACGGCCCGCAGTTCGCGACGCGCCTGATGACGGCTGTGAGCCATGACGGCCACTCAAGCGAAAAGGCTGCGTGACCGTTCTCGCAGTGTGGGCGGCGAGGAGTCGTAGCGTCAGCTCTGAGGGCGTGCCGGGGATCGCGGTGTAGGTCAGGATCCGGTGTCCGGTGTCGTCGGGCAGGTGAAGGATTTCGAACTCCAGCTCGAAGCCGCCGACCTCGGGATGATGGAAGCGTTTGTGCCCGGACAGGCAGTTGTGGACCGGGTGTTCGGACCACAGGGCCGCGAAGGCGTCACTTTTGAGGGTCAGTTCGCCGACCAGGTCGGCCAGTCCGCGGTCTTCGCGGTGGCGGCCGGCGACCAGGCGGAGGGAGGCGACGGCGCGTGCGGCCTCTTCGTCCCACCGGGCGTACAGCTCGCGAGTGTGGGGGGCGAGGAACAGCATCCGGGTCAGGTTGGGGCGATCGGCCGGGCGGCTCGGAGCGGTGAAGTCGTAGTGTCCGGCCAGCAGTGCGTGTCCGAGGCGGTTCCAGGCCAGGACTTCGGTACGGCGGCCCATGACGACCGCGGGGACGTCGGTCATCGCGTTGATCAGGCGCACCGTGCCGGGACGGGCGGTGTCCGGACGTGCGGCGCGCCGGCGCTTGTCGCCTGCCGGTTTCGCCAGGTCGTGCAGATGGGTGCGCTCGTCGTCGTCGAGGCCCAGCGCGCGGGCGATCGCGTCGATGACGGATTCGGAGGCGTTGGTGCTCTGTCCCTGTTCGAGACGGGTGTAGTAGGTGGCGCTGATGCCGGCGAGCTGGGCGAGCTCTTCACGCCGTAGCCCGGGGACGCGGCGGGCGCCGTAGGACACGATTCCCGCGTCTTCTGGGCTCAGCCGGGCCCGGCGGCTGCGGAGGAACTCGCTGAGGCAGCCTGCCGACGCGTCCGTTTCGTTCACGTTTTCCATTGTGCCGATGTGCCGATGTGTGTGCCTCACCCTGCCGGTGCCAGGCAGCGTGGTGCTTGATCGGACCGGGCGTGGCAGCGGATCCCGGACTTCTTCCAGAGTCGGTACGCGGGACGGCCACACCGTCCCGCGTACCGACTCCGGAAGGGATCACGTGGCATGACCGGCGTTGACCAGTCGTCCCCTTATGTCGGCGGCACATCGCCCGGCGCACGCATCGGTGGCCGAGACCGCCTGATCTTGGGCGTGCTGCTGACGGCGAGTTTCACCCTGGCCGTCGACTTCTCCGTCCTGAACGTCGCCTTGCCGGCGATCGGCGCCGATGTCGGGTTCTCTCTTGCGGGCCTGCAGTGGATCGCTACGGCGTTCTCGCTGTGCGCCGCCGGGTTCACGCTCTTGTTCGGGCGGATCGCCGACCTGTTCGGCCGGCGGCGGGTGTTCCTGACCGGTATCGCCGTGCTCGGAGTCTCCTCTCTCGTCGGAGGGTCGGCGGGTACGCCATGGGTGCTGATCGTCGCCCGCGTTGCGCAGGGCCTGGCGACCGCGGCCGTGACACCTGCGGCGCTGTCGCTGCTGACCACCTCGTTCCCGGAGGGCCCCGTACGGGACAAGGCGCTCGGCCTGAACGGCGCGCTGATGGCGGCGGGGTTCACGACCGGCGCCATCCTGGGCGGTGTGCTCACCGATCTGCTGAGCTGGCGGCTGGCTTTCTTCGTCAACGTCGCCGTCGCGGTCGTGGTCCTCGTCCTCGCCCCCATGGTGCTGTCCGAGAGCAGGCCGGAACGCCGGCCCTCGCTCGACGTGCCCGGCGCGGTCACGGTCACCCTCTCCCTGCTGGCGACCGTGTACGGGCTGACCCAGGCCGGCCAGAAAACCTGGGCCAGTCCGTACGCCTATGGCCCGCTCATCGCCAGCGTGGTGCTGCTGCTCCTCTTCTGGGTGATCGAGCAGCGGGTGCCGCAGCCGCTGGTGCCGATACGGGTGCTGCGCCGGCGGGCCGTCGGCTGGGGAAATGTGGCCGGCCTGCTGGCGTTCGCGACCGAGACGTCGGTGGTGTTCCTGCTGACGCTCTACCTGCAGAAGGTCCTGGGATACACCCCGTTGACCGCAGGCCTGTCCTTCGCCGTGCTGGGCGCCGGCACCGTCATCGGCGGCATCGCCGGCCCCAAGGTCATCGGCGCGTTCGGCAGCAGGAACGCCCTTGTGACCGGTTTCCTGGTCCAGGCGGCGGCGACCGTGCCCCTGGTCTTCCTCGGCGAGCGGCCCTGGTGGATCGCCGTACTGCTGGGGGCGACGTTCGTCGGCGGGATCGCGAACCTGGTGGCGATCGTCGGGTTCATGGTCACCGCGACGTCGGGGCTGCCCGACGAGGAACAAGGCCTCGCGACGGGTCTGGCGACGATGAGCCAGCAAGTCGGCATCACGATGGGCATTCCCGTCATGTCCGCGATCGCCACCGCGCGGATCCATACCCTCGGCGGCCAGAGCCCGCACACCGTACTGAGCGGGGTGGGCCTCGCGCTGGCCGTGAACGCGGCGGCGTGCGTCGCCACCGCGCTCCTGCTCACGGTGGTCCTGCGAACGCCCAGGCGTGAGCGGGTGACGGCATGAGCGCCGGCCCGCCCTCACGGAGTCGCCGGATCGGTGGCCGGCTCAGAAGTCGACGTGCTTCAGGTATTGGTCGCCTTCGCCGGGGAGGAGTGCGCCGTCGTGCTGGAGGCGGCCGACGACGATGCCCTCGGCGATTCCGGCCTGTGCCGCGAAGGCCTCAATGCCGGTGAACGGCTTGGGATGGGCGCGCAGCCGCCGGTAGTCGTCGTCCAAGTGCGGTGGGATCAATGTGGCGGCGGCGAAGCGGTCGGCCTCGTCTTCCTGGGGTGATCGACCCGGGTTGTCGACCGGGTCGTCGTCGAGGAAGACCGGGCGTTTGCCGTGGTGGAGGAGGTGCCCGATCGCGTGGAGGAAGGCGAACCAGAAGTGGTCGGTCCTCGTGAAGCGGTCGCCGAGTGCGACCAGGGCCTTCTCGGGCTTCAGCCAGCGGGTGGCCACCGAGATGTGAGTTCCGGCCATGGACGGTTCGAAGACGACGGCGATCCCGGCCTCGGCGCACATGGCGGGGAGTTCGGTGAGCCAGGCGCCGGGTTCGCGCCGGGTCAGGGGCCGGAGTGCGGGGATGAGTTCGAGTACGGCCGTGCGGCGGTACGGCCGGCAGTGCCGGCCGCGGGCCGATATCACGCACAGGCGCAGCCAGAGCTGGGTGGCGTATTCGTCAGGTGTTCCGGTGGTGGACCTCCGGTACGTCGCGCGGTTGCCACTCCACAGGTTCTCGGCGACCTGGGGGCCGGCCACTCCGAAGAACTCCAGCACCGTCCGCAGGTTGGCGGCGGACCTGCGTTCGTCGGTCAGTACTCCGCGTGCGACGAGTTCGGGGAGGGAGAAGTTGTCGAGCCAGGACAGCTGCCCTTCCAGGATCCGGGTCTCCTGCTCGCGTTGCCGCTGGGTGCGCCATTGCGCTTCGAGGCCGTTCCACACCTCGGCGCGCAGCCCGGTGGCGCGTTCGAGCAGGACCGCGGTCTCAGGGCTGAGGATCGCCGCCCCTTGGATGATCTGGTTGACGTGTTTGGTCGACAGCCCGGTGCGGCGGGCCAGGTCCGCCTGGCTGATGCCGAGTACGTCCAGGGTCTCCTTGAGAGTCTCCCCGGGCGGGGGCACGCTCCGCGGCGCGTAGACGAGCGGTTCGACGGCCATCGGGCCGCCTCCCTTCTCATGGTCCATGTCGCGTGAGATCCCCATCGCCCGACTTTTATATACCGACTGGGTACATGTTACCGTTGACACCGTTCAGAGATTTCATGCACCTGTCAGGTGCATAAGATACGTCTCGCGTTGGGAGGTGGCCTGTGCGGCGCATCGCGTTCACGCTGGAGAGGGTGAGTGTGCGGCGCGGCGACGCGCTGGTGCTCGACGACGTCACCTGCCAGATCGGCTCGGGCGTGGCGACCGCTCTGGTCGGAGCGAGCGGCGCCGGCAAGTCCACGTTGCTTCGACTGCTCAACCGGCTGGAGGAGCCCGTCGCGGGCGTCGTACGCCTGCACGGGGAGCCGTTGCCGACCCTTGACGTCCTCGAGCTGCGGCGCAAGGTCGGGCTGGTCGGCCAGCAGCCCGTTCTCCTGACCGAGACGGTGCTGGAGGACCTGCGCGTCGGCCGGCCGGACCTGACCTCGGACGAGGCCGGACCTCTGCTCGAAAGCGTGCATCTGCCCGCCGAGATGCACGCGCGTGGCACCTCCGGGCTGTCCGGCGGTGAAGCGCAGCGAGTGTGCCTGGCACGGGCGCTGGCGGTCGGACCGCCTATCTCCGGGAGCACGTGTGAAAACCGAGGTCCCGACCTGGGCCGGGGTGGCGACGGCGACCGTGCTCGTACTCGTGGCCGTGCTCGTGGCCTGGCGAGGGCGGATGCACATCGTCGGTGACATCGTCGTCGCGGCGCTACGGTCCGGGGTCCAGCTCGCCGCCGTCGGCGCGGCGCTCCTGGTGGTGTTCCGCCACACAGACCTGATCGGCTCGCTCGGCTGGCTCACCATGATGGTCCTGCTCGCCGCACCGGTCTCCGCCAGAAGAGCGGCCGGCCTGCCCAGGGCGCACGTGATCGCGATCATCGCCACCGGGGTGTCCACCGGCGCCACGATCGGCGTCCTGCTGGTGCTCAAGGTGGTCTCCTCCGACGCCCGCGTCGTCATCCCGGTCGGCGGCATGATGGTCGCCAACACCATGCAGGCCATATCGCTGGTCCTCGTACGGATCCGCGACGAGGTGACCACCGCACGCTCCAAGATCGAAGCGCGGCTCGCGCTCGGCCTGTCCAGCGACGACGCCTTCGCACCCCATCAGCACACCAGCCTGCGCACCGCGCTGATTCCCTCGATCGACTCCACCAAGGTCGTCGGGCTGATCAGCCTTCCCGGCGCGATGACCGGGCTGATCATGGCCGGAGTCGCCCCGCTGACGGCGATCCGCTACCAGATCGTCGTGGCGTACATGCTGCTCGCCGCCGCCGTCCTCGCCGCCTTCATCGCCGGACGCCTGGCCGTACGCGTGCTGTTCGACGACGCCCACCGGCTGAGACCGCTGCATCCGCCGGCACGGCCGCGACGGACTTGACCTCGGTAGACCCGGTGAAGGCGCTACTCGCGACCTCGCGGGTCGGCACCGCCACCTGCCTCGACAGCGCGCGGCATGACGGTTGTGCCGAACCGGTCCACCAACGAGAGATTCTCCAGCTTCTGAGCCGGTGCGGTGACCGTGACCTCCTGCGCGGCGACCGCCCCGCCGGCGGAATCGCATGGAACGACCTCGACCTCGACAGCGGTTCCGGCATGGACGCCGAGCTCGGCCTCCCACCGGGCCAAGGTCGCCGGATCGGTGACCGGGACCTCTCGCAACGCCGCGATGTCGACACCGCCCTCTACCTCCCGAGGCAAACGCGCCACCGGGACGAGCAAGGGTGCCGGGTGGTGCACGGACAGCGTCCGGCGAAGGCCGTCGACCACACCCGCGTCCGCACTAGAGCCGAGCACGACATACGCCACGACACGCCCCTCACGCTCATCCAGCGCGAAATCCGCCACCACCGGATCCGCGTCGAGCACACCGCGAATCCCCTCGGCGCGCGTCTCATCCACCAGCTCGCCCAGGATCGCGAGAAAACGCCGCCCGACCTCGGGCAGCTCCCCCACGTCCACCACGGCGCCGTCGCATGAGAGTTCCCCACGGAACTCGCCGTCCTGTGGCCACAGCATGAGACCGAAATCGATTCCGGCGTGGACCGGAGGTATGGCGAGCTGTCGCATGGTCACGCTCACGCCCCGGAAGCGCGGGCCGACGCCGTCCATGAACGTCTGCAGGGCGAACAGCATCCCGAAGACCGGGTTGCGCCCAGGACGCCTCGGCGGGGCCAGGCCGGCCGGTAGCGCATCGAAGGGCAGACGGCCGTGGGCCAGGGCGTTGAGGCGTTCGCGATGCGCGACGGCGATCGCGTCCGTGGCCGTGCCGTCGACGACGAGCCGCAGCAGGAGCAGGTCGCGCGCGCCGCTCACCGTACGCTCATCGTCCGGGTGCCAGCGGTTCGCGACCGGTACGCAGACCGTGAGGTCCTCACAGCCCGTGATCTCCGAGAGCAGCAGGCCGTAGGCGGCCAGCAGGACGGCGAAGGGCGTCGTCCGTTCCTCGGCGGCACGGGCGCGCACCGCTTTCGCGAGCGGTTCGGGCACGGTGAGCGGTGAGTTCCCGCCTTTGCCCGGGGCGCCCGGCCGGCCGCGTAGCGCCGGAGCGGAGGCCAGCTGCCCGGCCCAGTAGTCCTTCGCGGCCACGGCCTCGGGGCTCGACAGGTAGGCGCGTTCCCGCCTGACCTGCGCTTGTGAGGATGGCGGCTCCGATATCGAGACCGGATGGCCTGCGGCAGCGTCGTCGTACAGCGCCCCCAGCTCTTCGAACAACAACGCCATCGACATGCCGTCCACGGCGATCCCGTGCACCGTGAGCATCAGGAGATGCTCCTCGGCACCGCACCGGACCAGCGCGGCGGTGACCAGCGGCGGCCGGAAGGGGGTCGGTCGCGGTGGGTACCGCGGCTCGTCGCCGTCGAAGCACGGTACGGGCACCGGCATCGGCGGGTGCAGAAGACGGACCGTCCTCCCGCCGATGCGCGGATACGCGGTACGGAGCACCTCGTGACGCGCGATGAGTCCCGTCAGCGCCGCCTGAAGCGCGCCGTCGTCGAGAGGCCCGGTGATCTCGAACGTCAAGGAGCGGACCGCGTTCGGTCCCTCGTCGTACCCGGCCGGCCCGCACTCGGTGAGCAACGCGGGTGCGAGCCGTTTGCCACCGGTGAGGAAGGCCACCAGGTCATCCCGTGCGGGACGCAGCGCGGAACGGATGTCGGCGACCGGCACGTCCGGAGGGGCGAGGAAGCACAGCTCACCGTCCTCGGCCCACAACTCAACGCCGCGATCCACGATCTCCGCCACCGAGGGCGGAAGCTCAGACACGAGCGACCTGCCAGGTGGGCGGTGCCTCGGTGCCGATGACCGTGTTCATCTGCTCCTCATCCCTCGACGACCCGCGGCACGACGCTCGTGCCGAACCGGTCCACCAGCGAGATGTCCTCCAGAGCCGGTCCGGTGACCGTGACCTCCTGCGCGGCGACCGCCCCGCCGGCGGAATCGCATGGAACGACCTCGACCTCAACGGCGGTTCCAGCGCGTACGCCCAACTCCGCCTCCCATCGGGCCAGCGTCGCCGGATCGGTGACCGGGACCTCCCGCAGCACCGCGACTCGCGGCAAACTCACCACCGGGACGAGCAAGGGCGCCGGATGGAACATGGACAGCCTCCGGCGAAGGCCGTCGACCACGTCCGAATCCGCTCGAGAGCCGAACACCACATACGCCACGACACGCCCCACGCGCTCATCCAGCGCGAAATCCGCCACCACCGGATCCGCATCGAGCACGCCACGGACCTCCTCGGCCCGCGCCTCCTCCAGCCGTCCGTCCACCAGCTCATCCAGGATCGCGAGAAAACGCCGCCCGACCTCGGGCAGCTCCCCCACGTCCACCGCGGCACCGTCGCTTCCCAGCTCCCCGTACAGCTCGCCGTTCCGTGGCCACAGGATGAGGCCGAAATCGATTCCGGCGTCGGGCGGCGATATCGGCAGGTTCCGCATGGTCACCGTGACGCCGCGCAGGCTCAGGGCGAGGCGTTCGCCGAACGTCTGCAACCCGAACACCGCTCCGAAGACCGGGGTGCGCCCAGGACGCCGCGGCGGGGCCACGTCGGCCGGCAGCGCCTCGAAAGGTAGGCGGCCGTGGGCCAGGGCATTGAGCCGTTCGCGGTGCGTCACGGCGATCGCGTCCGTGGCCGTGCTGTCCAGGGCGAGCCGTACCAAGAGCAGGTCGCGCGCGCCGCTGACCGTACGCTCGTCGTCCGAATGCCAGCGGTTCCCGACCGGTACGGCGATCGTCACGTCGTCACAGCCCGTGACCTCGGACAACAGCATCCCGTACGCGGCCAGCAGGATGGCGAAGGGTGTCGTCCGTTCCGCGGAGGCGAGGTCGCGTACCGCGCTCACGAGCGGTTCGGGCACGGTGAGCGGGATGCTCCCGGCCTTGCCCGGTTCGCCCGGCCCTCCGCGGAGAGCCGGAGCGGAGGCCAGCCGCCCGGCCCAGTAGTCATGTGCGGCCGCCGCCTCGGGGCTCGCCAGGTAGGCGTGTTCCCGCCTGACCTGCGCCTGCGGCGACGGCGCCTCCGGGATCGACGCCGGGTGGCCGGCGTCGCCATACAGCTCCCCCAGTTCCTCGAACAGCAGCGCCAGCGACATCCCGTCCACGGCGACCGTGTGCACGGTGAGCATCAGGAGATGCTCCTCGGCACCGCACCGGACCAGCGCGGCGGTGAGCAACGGCGGCCGACGGGGATGCGGTCGCGGCGGGTACCGCGGCTCGTCGCCGTCGAAGCACGGTACGGGAACCTGCATCGGCGGATGCACCAGCCGCACCGTCCTGTCGCCGATGCGCGGGTACGCGGTGCGGAGTGCCTCGTGACGCGCGACGAGTGCCGTCAGCGCCGCCTGAAGCGCGCCGTCGTCAAGGGGCCCGGTGATCTCGAACGTCAGCGAGCGGACCGCGCTCGGCACATCGGCATACTCGATCCGCCCGCGCTCGATCAGCAACGCGGGTGCGAGCCGTTTGCCACCGGCGAGGAAGGACACCAGGTCATCCCGCACGGGACGCACCGCGGAGCGAATGTCGGCGGCCGGTACATCCGGCGGAGCGAGAAAACACAGCCCGCCGTCCTCGGCCCACAGCTCCACACCACGGTCCACGATCTCCGCCACCGAGGGCGGAAGCTCAAACACGGCCGGCCTGCCAGGCGGCGTCGTCCTCCTGGAACCCGTCCGACGCCAGAGCCTCGGCGAGGTCGGACGCCAGCATCGCCACGCTGGCACCGTCGAGCACGCGATGCAGCGGGATCGTGACACCGAGCCCGCTGGAGATGGCATTGCGCAGTTGCGTCGCCATGATCGAGTCGACGCCGATCGCGGGCAGGAGCTCCTCGTCGTCGAGGTCCGCGTCCGCCACACCGACGATGGGCAGGAGAATCCCGCGTACCTCGGCCACGAGGCGTTTCCGTACGTCGTCGAGGGACATCCCCCGCAACGACTCCAGCGTCGTCTCCCGCGACGTGCTCGCGGGCGTCGCCTGCCGAGACGTTCCGAGTCCGGCGAGGACCTCGAGCGATGTGCGCCGCATGACGATGTCGCGTGCGCGCGCGATGACCAGGCCATCGGCGTCGATCACCTGGATGCGCCCGCGTACCTCCTGCTCGCCCTCGTGCTCGATCTCGGCGCGTGCCCACAGCGGTCCGGTGATCGGCTGGAGACCGGTCAGGTCGAGTGCGCCCAGACCCATGAACAGCAGGAATCCCTCCGACGCGGGTACCAGCGCGTTGAAGAGCTGCATGCAGGCGTCGAGCACGCCCAGGTCGAATCCGGTGGCGAACGCGGTGTCCGCCTGTGCCCGCAGGCGGGCGAGCATCGCGGTGTCATCGGTACGCCACATGTGGTCGATGAGGGCGACCCGGTGCCCTAGGTCGAGACCGCGTTCGGAGCGCATGGCCTCGTAGAAGTCCTCGCCTGAACGCTGCTCCACGGCCGGCTCGGTGAGTCGCGTCAGGTCGTGCCGCTCGGTGTCCGGTCGCCGCCGCCCGCGCACGATGACACGCGCGTGGTCACACCAGCGTCCCCCCTTACCGGTCTCCCGTTCCAGCGCGGCGACGCGTATCGAGATGTCGCCGGACGGCTCGGTGCCGGCGACGGTGTGCACGGTGCGCCCGGCGCCCTCCTGGACCACCAGCGCCTCGGTGATCTTAAGGTTCTCCAGCTCCAGCGCGTCGTCGGCGCCCAGATGACGAGCGCATGCCGCGGCGAGCTCGACGTAGACGCCGACGTGCACCAATCCGGCGCTGTCGGCCAGGAAGGGCTGCCGGTCGTAGGCGAGAACGGTTTCGAACTGCGCGTCGGAGGACGGGGAGAGAAGTCTGCGCCCCAGCAGTGTGCCGTCCTGGCGGCCTCCCGGCTGCGCGACCCGGTGCAGCCCGTCGAGCCACAGCCTGCGCCGTTCGAAGGGATAGGTCGGCAGCACGCGGCGGCGCGGCGTACGTCCACGGTCGAGCCCGGAGAGGTCGACCGGCACTCCGTGCGTGTAGAGCGTGCCGAGGCCCGTCAGCCAGTGGCGCATGTCGTCCTGTCCCTTTCGCAGGGACGACAGCCATGAGGCGCTCTCGGGTGCGGCGCGCAGGCCGACACCGGTGAGCGTGCTGCCCGGGCCGATCTCGACGAAACAGCCGATGCCGCTGTCGAGCAACGTTCGCACGCCGTCCCAGTACCGCACGGGCTCGCGCATGTGCCGGCGCCAGCGGTGGGCGTCTTGGAGTTCCTCACCGGCCAGGGCTCCGGTGAGATTCCCGGCGAACGGCAGCGACGGATCGGTGAACCGAACCTGCTCGACCAGCTTCTCGAACGGGTCGAGCACGGGATCGATCAGCCGGGAGTGGAACGCGTGCGTGATCGGGACGCGCCGCGTCGAGACGTTCCGCCCGGCGAACAGCTCCGCCATCTCCTCGACCGCCTCCACGGCACCGGACAGCACGGTCTCCTCCGGCCCGTTGTACGCGGCGATCTCGACACGCCCGCCATGCGCGGCCGCCAGCTCCTCGACCTCGCCGGGCGACGCGAACACCGACAGCATCGCCCCGTCATCCGGCGGCAGGGTGCTCGTCAGGCGCCCCCGCTCCACGCACAGGCCCAGCCCCTCATCCCAGTCCAGCGCGCCCGCGGCGCACGCGGCCGCGTACTCGCCCAGACTGTGCCCGGCCACCGCCTCGGGCGTGACGCCGACCGACGCCCACAGCCGGGTCAGGGCGGCCTGGACGGCGAACAGCGCCGGCTGCGCGATCGCGGCGTCCATCAGCGGCTCGCCGTCGCCGTCGGTGTCCGCCGGGTAGATGTGGTCGATAAGGGAGCGGCCGGACAAGCGGCGTACGGCGGCGTCGCTCTCCTCGATCGCCTCACGGTAGACGGGTTCGTGGTCGAACAGCGCGCGGCCCATGCCGACGTGCACCGAGCCCTGGCCGGAGTACAGGAACGCGAGCCGCGGCGGCCCCTGCCGTTCGACGCGGCGAATCCCCGTGCCGGCCGCCAGGCCGTCCGCGAGCCGGGCCGAGTCGGCTGCGGCCACGGCCATACGCCAGGGCCGGTGCGAGCGACCCGTGTTCGCCGTGTGGCAGAAGTCCGCCGGCGTCGCGCTCGTGTCCGCACGCAGGTGCTCGGCGTAGCGCCCGGCGAGCGTACGCAGCGTTTCCTCGCTGTTCGCCGAGAGTGCGAGCAGGTAAGCGGACCGGCCGGAGGCCTCCGCCCTTGGGGCCGGTGGCGGCTGTTCCAGCAGCACGTGGACGTTGGTGCCGCTGAAGCCGAACGCGCTCACACCGGCCACGCGGGCGCGGTCCGGTGGTTCCCAGTCGACGGTCGTGCGGGGAATCTCCGCGTGGAAGGCGTCCAGCCCGAGCGCCGGGTTGAGCTCGTGGATGCGCTGGCCCGGCACCTCGCCGTGCTGGACGCACAGGACCGCCTTGATGAACCCGGCGATCCCGGCCGCCGCCTCGGCGTGACCCACAACGGACTTGGCCGAGCCCAGCAGGAACGGCCGGTCGGAGGGGCGTGCCCGCCCCAGGACGGATCCGATCGCCGCGACCTCGATCGGATCGCCGACCGCCGTACCCGTGCCGTGGCATTCGACGTAACCCACGTCGAGCGGTTCCAGGCTGGCGTCGGCCAGGGCGGCACTGATCACGTCGGTCTGCGCTCGCTGACTCGGTACCGTGATGCCGCTCGACCGGCCGTCCTGGTTCACGGCGCTGCCGCGGATGACGGCGTGCACGTTGTCCCCGTCGGCCAAGGCATCGGACAGCCGCTTGAGCACCACCACCCCGCACCCATCCGCACGGCCGTAGCCCTCCGCGCCGGCCTCGAACGTCCGGCTCCGCCCGTCCCCGGACAACGCGTGCATGCGCGCGAGCACGGTCGACAGCTCTGGGAGGAGGGCGATGTTCACGCCACCGGCCAGGGCGAGATCGGAGTCACCGCCGCGAAGCTGCCGTACGGCGTGGTGCACCGCGAGGAGCGACGAGGAACACGCCGACTCCACGGCCAGCGCGGGACCGCGCAGGTCGAGCAGATAGGACAACCGGCCCGCGGCCATGCTGAGCATGCCGCCGGTGAACGTGTAGGGGCTCAGGTGAGCGGGGTCGGCCTGGAACTGGCGGTGGAGATAGTCGGGACTGATGATCCCGGTGAACACGGCGGTGTTCGTCCCGGCGAGCCGTTCAGGAGACTGACCGGCACGTTCCAACGCCTCCCAGGAGACCTCGAGCAGCAGGCGATGCTGGGGATCCAGCACGGCCGCCTCCGTCGGGGTGAGACCGAAGAACGCCGCGTCGAACCCGTCGATGTCATCCAGCAAGGCGGCCGGCGGTACCTGCGGGCCATCAGATCCGGAAGGCCGCAGATGACCGGTTTCACGATCGGCGATCGCGACGAGCGGCACCGGCTCGGCCTTGCGCAGAACGTCCCAGTACGACTCCGGTGACTCGGCTCCTCCGGGGAACCGGCATGCCATACCGATGACCGCGATCGGCTCGTGCGCGCTCGCCATGTTCATCTACTCCTCGCTCGCGGGCCGTCCTCCGCAGCTGCGCCAGGGCGTTTCAAGTTGATGATCTTATCTATAGGGCATATGTCACGTTCTGTAGCCGAGGACGAGGTTGTCGCGACGACGCGGTGACGGCCAGGACCATGAAGCAAACGTCCCCGGCAGGCCCGAAATCTTTCGCGGGCCTGCCGGGGTACGGGTCGTTGACCGTCAGCCGGAGCGGTAAGACGGTCTCAGCGGTTCACTTGAGGGTGAGCCCCTGCCGCCAGTCCGTGGCCATGATGTTCCGGGCGGCCGACAGGGTCATCGTGCCCGCGCAGACGTCCTTCTTAAGCCTGTTCTCGACGGTGTCCTTGTCACCCGCGGTGCCGCCGCCGGCGTCATAGCGAGGCTCGGGCCACAGATTCTGCGGGTCGCGGGGGGCGCCGCCCAGTTCGAGCGGGACGAGGTGGTCCTCCTCGTAGTCGGCGGTGCTGGTGTCGCTGTAGCCGTACTCGCCGATCTGCTGGACCTTCAGCGGGTTCGTGTACGAGGTCGGCGGGCGTACGGTGTCGGTCCATCCGGACACGCAGATGGTCGAGCCGATCGTGGACTGGGTGACGTCCGGGTTGAACGCGCCGGGCTGGCACGACGGGTCGGGAAGCGGCAGGTAGCTCTGCGAGCACGTCTGCGCGTACGCGGGTGCCGAGGCCATGGTGACAGGGACGGCGAGCGCCGCCGTCATGGCGACGGTCGTCAGGCTCGCAGCGAGAATCCTCTGCATTCGGGGGCCCTTCTGATAGCGGGGGATACCCCCACTATCTGGACCTTTGCCCCTGACGACTATGTACTATTTTGTTAAATATCGAGTTAAGTATGTGTGAAAATACGCGATTAGCCGACTATCGGCATCTTTGGCACGCACGGTAAGCGGGAACTCAGGACTTCGCACTAAGTGCGCGACCGGACGATATTCCGCTCGAATATCGGGTTCAGGGCGGTGACCTGCTGATTCAGGTGGAATCGAGCATCAGGGCCTCTTCCCCACGATGACCGCCACCGCCCTGACGATCACAGCCCGCAGAGAACGCCGGCATCGCCGCGCTTCACCTCGACGCCGGACGACTGCGACACCAAAGGACCGGCGCGTTGAGCAGGGGTTCTTTACCTGAGATTTGCCACCGTTTTGCCAATTTCGGGGTCGCTCGCCATGGGGCGCTGGTGGCGTGTGCTTGCTGCCATCGTTCGTTTCCCCGCAGAGGAGAATTGCCACATGACCTCATCATCGAGGCTGATCCGCCGTGGTGCCGTCGCGGTGGTCGCCATCGGGGTGCTAACCGGGGCCGCGGCGCTGCCGACCCTGGCCTCCGGTGGCGACAAGACCGACACCGTTCGGTCCGCGCTCCAGGGCGGGAAGGCCCGCAACGTCATCCTGTTGATCGGTGACGGGATGGGCGACTCGGAGATCACCATCGCCCGCAACTACGCCAAGGGCGCCGCGGGCCGGCTGGCCATGGACACGCTGCCGCTGACCGGCGAGTACACCACGTACGCGCTGACCAAGAGCGACCCGAGCAAGCCCGACTACGTCACCGACTCGGCCGCGAGCGGCACCGGCTGGTCCACCGGGCACAAGACCTACAACGGGGCCATCTCGGTGACCCCGGACGGCAAGCCCGTGCCGACCGTGCTGGAGCTGGCCAAGAAGGCCGGGTTCCGCACCGGCGACGTCACCACGGCCGAACTCGGCGACGCCACCCCGGCGGTCCTGACCGCGCACGTCGCGGACCGGGGCTGCGAAGGCCCGGCCGACATGGCCAACTGCCCGCTGCAGGACAAGGTCAACGGCGGTCCCGGCTCGATCTCCGAGCAGCAGGTACAGACCGGCGCCGACGTCTACCTCGGCGGCGGAAAGGCCCGCTTCGCCCAGACGATCAAGGCCGGCCCGTACAAGGACAAGACCGTGATCGACCAGGCCAAGGCCGCCGGCTACAACGTCGTCACCGACACCGCCGGACTCAAGAGCGCCACGCCGGGCAAGAAGCTGCTCGGCCTGTTCGCCGACTCCAACATGTCGCTGGAGATGACCGGCCCGCTGGCCAAGGTCGGCGGCACCGCCCCGGCCCGGTGCACGCCCAACGCCGCCTTCAGCGGCCCGCACCTGACCGACATGGCCGGCAAGGCCATCGACCTTCTCGACGCCCAGTCCAAGCACAGCAGGAAGGGCTTCTTCCTGCAGATCGAGGGCGCCTCGATCGACAAGCAGGACCACGCCGCCAACCCGTGCGGCCAGATCGGCGAGCACATCGAGTTCGACAACGCGGTGAAGGCCTCGCTGGAGTACGCCCGCCACCACAAGGACACCCTCGTCGTCGTCACGGCCGACCACGGGCACACCAGCCAGATCGTCCCGCTGGCCACCGACAGCCCCGGGCAGACCGCCACGCTCATCACCGCGGACGGCGCCCAGATGAAGATCAACTACGCCACCACCAAGCCCGGCTCCTCCCAGGAGCACACCGGCACCGAGGTACGAATCGCCGCCCAGGGCCCGCAGGCCGCAGGCGTCGTCGGCATCACCGACCAGACCGACCTGTTCCACACTCTGAGCCGCGCCCTCGACCTCTCCCACTGAGGTCAGGCACGGCAACGGACGGGCCGGCCGCCCTATGGCGGCCGGCCCGTTCACTGATCCGCTTCCAGGATCCGCCGCTCTCGCGGCGAACGTGAGGATTGCCTACGACTGGCGCGACCGGCCGCTTTGGTCTGTTTCTTCATCTCAGCCGGTGCTGGATCGACGCCGATGTGTTCAGGTGCGGGAATGGTTCGGCGGGCACCCGGGTGCCGAGGAACGCGCACAGCGGGTCCCAGCCGTCGGCCACGTCGTACGCCAGGAGTCGTTCCGGCGCTATGGCGGCCCGGACCGGACGAGGGTGGCGGCGTATCCGTCGAGCAGGGCCTCCATCGAACCCAGGTCGCCGAGTCGCGTGCACACGAAGCCCGCCGCGCGGCCCTCACGTAGTCGGGGCGGGCGGTGATGCCGGCCGGATCGGGGCGAGCATCCGGTACGTAGCGGTCCGGGGCGACCTGCGAGGCTTCGAAGGAGCGGGCCGCCGGGCGTGCCGCTCGGTGAGCACCGGATTCCCGCGGTCCAGGTCGCGGTTCTTCAGGCGATAGCTGTCTCCCTGTCATTCGCCGCCGAGATCGCTGCTCGCATCGCTCCGCGATCTTCCAAGCGCATCGTGAGACCGGCCTAGGCGTCGAGGGTTAGTACGGGGTGCTCGGGGAGGCCGTCACGATCGACCCATTTGCCGTCCTTCACGACGTGGGCGATGCGAGCATAGTTTTCCGGGTCCTCGAGTGGATCAGCGTCCAGGACGAGCAGGTCCGCGCGCTTGCCAGGCTCAATCGTGCCGAGTTCGCTGCCCTTGCCATAGGCCTCGGCGATGTTCCGTGTCGCGGAGGCCAAAGCTTCCATGGGATCCATTGCCCGCTCGACGGCAGCCTTGAACCATTGCACGTGCGACCGGCCAAGATGGACAGGAACGTCGACTCCGGAAACCCAGTCGGCGTACATCGGGCTCGTCTCGGCAGTGGATCCCAGGACTCCGCCGTCGGTGGCGAGCAGCAGTTTGGCACCCGCCTTGATGAGTTCCCTGGCGTTGCCGTCTTTGACGAGCAGCCTCTGCCCCCAGGGGTCGCTGCCCATTTTGGCGTTCTCGTTGACCGCAGTCATGTAACGGTCTGTGTGGAGGGCGGCCGCGCACGGAAGCCGCCGTGTGGCGATCACGTTGATCGTTTCGGGCGGTAGGGGCCGGATGCCGCTGGAGTTGACATGTTGGAGGAGATCCGCACCGGCCTCGATCGCCACCTTTGTCGCCTCCGGGGTCATGACGCACGCCTGCGCGGTGAGACCGGCGCTGTGCGCTTCTTCAACGATCGCTCTCTGGGCATCAGGGGAGAACGTCAAGAACTTCTTGGTGCCGTGCGCACTCGATGCATGTTTGACAAAGTCGATGCCACTGGTCGCGATGTACTCGCGGACGGCGACACGGACTTCTTCAGCGGACATCCAGGCGAGCTGGCCACCGACACCCTGCTCCCAGTGCTGGTTCACCTCGTTGATCACTGCTGATCCCAGAGACTCTGTCAGACCGCGGATTGCCCAGGCCATGAGGTCAAATGACCATGGCCCGTCATTCCCTACGACGTTTCCAGCGATGAAGATTCGACTGCCCTCGACCGCTCCGTTGTTGATCTGGTCCCGCACACGACGCAACGACTCAAGCGGGCCCCAGGTATCGAAGACGGTTGTGATGCCAGCTCGAAGTGCGACTTGCGCCGCCTCGGTAATGAGGTCGTCGTAGCGACCAGGTTCGTACCGAAGCAGAACCTCCGGGCGGAAATCGAACACCATGTGCGCGTTCGCGTCCATGAGGCCCGGGATAACGAACTTCCCTGCGGCGTCCACAACTCGCCGGTCCTCAGCGGCATCGAGGTCGGCGGAAGACCCCGCCCAAGCGATCCGCTCACCGCGGATCACGATCGCGGAATCCCTTATGGGCACTGATCCATTACCGTCGATCAGCGTCGCCCCGACAATAGCGACATCATCTGTCATTGTTGTCATAGATATCCACACCCTCTCTTTAGGGGGATCATCGCTACATCCGGCCAACGAGGGAAGCGACGACTTGTTGCCTTCTATGAATTCTTGATCGATGCCGATCCTAAAACAGCCCGTAGCCAGCATGCCTCGATCTCTTGCGGCACAAGGCAACACCGGCGGCGCATGACCGCGCTATTGAAGTACGCGAAGACTGGTGGGAATAACGGGAATCTGGAAACCTGCGGTCTGGGCCTTGGCTCGGCTGATGAACCACCGCTCGGGGCGATTCGCGATCGGGACGGGATCCAGTTCACGGTAAAGAGCCTGCTCGGCCTGATTCCAGTAGCGACACGCGTCCGGCGCTATCAAACTCGCCGCCTTAGCCGCGAGTGCAACGTAGTCCTTGTTCTGAATGCCGGCCATGTTTGTTCCGTCGGGCGGATTGACCCCGGTGAGATATGGCGTCATCTGACTGGGAAGGCCGAACCCGAAACCTGTCGTGTATATGTCGTAGTTGCTCGCCTGGAAGATGTCCTTTGTCGCCGTGAGCCACGTATTGGACGTCAACTTCACGTCAACTCCGATCGCCTTCCATCGCTGCGCCAGTAGTTCGGCAGTCGGCTTGTTGTAATCGGATTGGATGGAGACGTAGTGCAGGTTCAGCGAGAGAGGCTTGCCGCCCTTACGCCGAATACCGTCCGCCCCTTTCGTCCAGCCGGCCTGATCAAGAAGCTGCCCAGCGAGAGCGACGTCCTGGCGAGGAAGCTGATTGGCGATCGTGTCGCCGGGGCACGGCCTGGGCTCCACCGTGATCAGTCCCGTCGCCGCACTGCCGATCCCGCCGGTGTTCACCTTGATGATTTCGTTGAGATCGAGGGCACGGATCAGTGCCTGGCGAACGCGGATGTCGGCGGTGGGTCTACCGCCGATCTGGTTGAACCAAAGCCAGTTCCCAGGCAAGGGCACGTTGTAGTGGCCGAGACCTGACTTGTCCAGGCGCGCCCCGTCCTGGCCCACAACCGGAGCGATGTTCAACTCGCCCGAGACCAGCAGGTTGGCTCGTGTGGTTTCGTTGGGGATCACTCGCATCACGACCGTCGCCGGTGTCCCTCGTGCGGTGGTTCGTGCGCCTCCTGGCCCCCAGGCATAGTCTCTGCGGACGGTGAAGGTATAGGACTCGCCGGGAACAACCTTGGTCAATACAAATGGGCCGGTCCCGTCGGAGGAGGATGCGAGCAGCTTTCGGTTCTTTAGTCCCCTGGCGCAGACGATGGGCATCTGCCCGACTGTATTCAACAGAAATCCGAACGGCTTCTCCAGTTTGATGCTTACGGTTCTGGAGGCGTCGTCGCTGGATACTTTCATCGGCGTCGTCGGCGTGTATACACCGTATTGCGCCGACTTGTTCTTCGGATCGCCGACGTAGGAGATCGCGGTCGCAACCTGGCTGGCTGTCAGCGGCGCCCCATCGGAACACGTGACCCCCGGACGCAACGTGAAACTTGCCGATTTTGCGGTGGCTGACCATTTCTCGGCCAAACCAGAAACGAATTTTCCATCCGGCCGCAAGTTCACAAGAGGGTCATACGCAAGATAGGACTCCCCGAACGCGCTTGGGCCATATGGGTCGAATGCGGCGAGATCGTCCACGATCCCAATGTTCAGAGTGCCATTTTTTGCATACCGTACCGGCTCGCGCTGATTCGATCTTCCATCACAGCTCGCGATACCGAGGAACAGCGCTGCCATCGAGGTTAGCGCCACCGGTTTCCGATAGGAAAACGATCTCGAATTCATGACGTCCTCTAATTGTGCTGCACGCCCGTTGGCGATACCGAGCCTGCTGGCTGTGGCGCGTCATCTAGGCGCAGGCGGGCCGACTAGTTCCTGGGGTGTGAGGTGTGATACCTTATCTACCTGCTTGTCAAGCTTGTACGAGTCCGAAGAGACCCGATCCACCCGGCGTACGCCATCGCAGCGCCTGCTCAGCAGCCATCCGCACGCGGTGACCCGATCGCCTCGCGGATCCGGGCCGACTGAAAGTGCTGGTCGCGCTACTCGACGGTGAGATGTGCGTGTGTGATCTGGCCGCGGTCGCCGGGGCGAGCGAGTCAGCGGTCTCCCACCATCTGCGCCTGCTGCGCGCGCATCGAGTGGTGCACGCACGCCGCGCGGGGCGGATGGCCTATTACCGGCTCGCCGACGCGCACGTACGGATGCTGCTCGACCTCGCGCTCACCCACATCGGCCACGCACCGGCCGCCGCCCACCCAGAACACACCCCCTCTCCCCTCGGAGACGCCGAATGACAGGGCATGATCTCCACGACACCCCGCACGCTCACGACGAGCGGGGCAACGCCGGCGGCGGACACGCCGGGCACTCCCACGGCGTGAGCGCGGACGCCGACCAGCGGTGGCTGGCGGGCGCTCTCGTCCTGATCGTCGTCTACATGGCGGGCGAGGTGGTCGCCGGCCTGATCGCGCACTCCCTGGCGTTGCTGTCCGACGCGGCGCACATGCTCACCGACGCCGCCTCGATCGTGCTCGCCATCGTCGCGATGCGACTCGCCGCCAAGCCCGCACGCGGGAACTACACCTTCGGGCTGAAGCGCACCGAGATCCTCTCCGCCCAGGCCAACGGGCTCACCCTGCTGCTGCTGTCGGTGTGGCTGGCCTATGAGGCGATCCGGCGCCTGGTCGAACCCCCTGAGGTCACCGGCGGACTCGTGCTGGCCACCGCCTTGGTCGGTGTCGTGATCAACATCGGCGCCGCGTGGATGATCTCACGCGCCAACCGCACCAGCCTCAACGTCGAGGGCGCCTTCCAGCACATCCTCACCGACCTGTACGCCTTCATCGCCACCGCGATCGCCGGCCTGATCATGGTGTTCACCGGCTTCGCCCGCGCCGACGTGATCGCCTCCCTCGTCGTGGTCGCTCTCATGCTCAAGGCCGGCTACGGACTCGTCCGCGAGTCCGGGCGGATCTTCCTGGAGGCCGCTCCCGCCGGACTCGCACCTGAAACGATCGGCCGGACCCTGGCGGCCCGCCCGCACGTGACCGAAATCCACGATCTGCACATCTGGGAGATCACCTCCGGCATGCCGGCCGCCTCCGCCCACGTCCTGGTCGCCGACGGCAAGGACTGCCACACCGTACGCGCCGATCTGGAAGCCGTCTTCGCCGAGACGTACCGGATCACCCACACGACACTCCAGGTCGACCACGCATCGGCAGCGGCAGGCGACACCGACCCAGAGCACTGCGACGACTCCCACGGACCAGTCCATCGCCCGGCAGAATCGGCCACCGGGCCAGAGGCCGGTTAGGAACAGCAGTCGCAGCCGGGACTGCAGGTGGCGTGTGTCGTGGCCTCGGCGTTGACCTGCGGGTGCGGCGCAGGCGTACAGCAGATCTCGCCGCGCCAAGCCTCGCGGCCCTCTTTGACTGCCACCACGGCGATGACCAAGGCGACGATGGGATCGGCCCAGTACCAGCCGAACAGGCTGTTGAGGCCGAGTCCGACCAGGAGCACAGCCGACAAGTAGGTGCACAGCAGGGTCTGCTTGGAATCGGCCACCGCGGTGGCCGAGCCGAGCTCGCGGCCGGCGCGACGCTGGGCGTACGACAGTGCCGGCATGATCAGCAGAGAAAGCGCCGCCAGGACCAGCCCGGCCATCGAATGCTCGGCCCTGCCCGCCCCGGCGAGTGCCCGGACCGCCTCGACGGTCACGTAGGCCGCCAGCGCGAAGAACGACATCGCGATGACCCGCAGCGCCCGGCGCTCCCGGCGCTCAACGACCGCGTGGTCGGATGCGGAGAACTGCCAGGCGACCGCGGCGGCGGACGCGACCTCGATCACCGAGTCCAGCCCGAACGCCACCAGCGCGGCAGAGGTGGCGACCGTGCCGGCGGCAATCGCCACGACCGCCTCGACGGCGTTGTACGTGATGGTCGCCGCCACAAGCCGGCGCACCCGGCGCGCGAGCACGTCGCGGCGGTCCGGGGCCAGACCCATCGCCGGCGCGGTCATGACACCCCGGCTTCATTCACCCGAGACGCCGTACCGTACGTGGGGCACAGCGCGACAGCGTGGTCGGTGGCTTCCAGCAGCTGTTCGGCGGAACGCAGCAGATCCAGGAGCTCCGGGGTGGCGATGAAGTAGAAGGACTGGCGGCCCTCGGCGCGGTAATCCACCAGCTCGCAGTCCCGCAGACAGGCCAGATGCTTGGACACCGTCGACTGCGCCAGCCCTAGTCGACGCGTCAGATCCACCACCCGCGCCTCGCCGTCACCCAACTGCCGCAGGATCGACAACCGGGCCGGGTCACCCAGCGATCGGAACAGCGCGGCGGCCGGCGCGAAGTCGTCCAGCGGCATATCCATTCCCTTGCCGGAATCAATTGCCATGCGGCGATGATAACTCACCTTAGGTCTGCTACTTTGAGTAGTTGCAACTACACTTTCTGTGATTGAGATGAAGCGAGATCAGATGCGACCCGGGCAGGCGATGCGGAAGCTGACGCTGGCCGCACCAGCGGTCCTGGTCGCTGTCGTGTTGTTGCTGCATGGAGCCCTCCCTCACGGTTACCATCACCCGCTGATTCCGCCCGCCTCCGCTCAGGCGGGGCATCCGGCCGAAAGCGACGCGCCCGCTTCAGAGGCCCGCCGCGATCAGAGCCCAGATGATTGCCCGCAACCGCGTGAGCACTGCGACGCGGGCATCACCACCAAAGTCGCATCGCCGTCTCGTTCCGGCGGCTCACCGCTTGGCTGGTCCATCGCCCTGCCCACCTCATCCCCCGCAATGTCCGCGCACGCCACCTTTGTGGCGTACGCCGAGCGGGTGAGGCGGCATAAGCAAGGACCGTCGCACGAGGAGTTGCTGGTCTTCCGCTGCTGAGCGATGGAGGTCCCCGCCATTGACGCGGGGCCCGGACCGCGTCAGCAGGTCCGGACGCTCATCCTCCGGTCATCGCCACCTCAGCGTGAAGGACTCCACCATGCAGTCATTGATCGATCATGCCCGGACGTTCCACGAGCAGGTCTCGGCCCGTCGCGAGTTCACCGTCCTGAAGTCCGACGTCGTACCGCAAGCGATGTTCATCTCCTGCCCCGACGCCCGGGTCATCCCCTCACTGATCACGGGCGCCAATCCAGGCGACCTGTTCGAGCTCCGTACGGCCGGCAACGTCATACCGCCCTATCGGCGGGGCCGGTTGAACGCCGAGGCCGCCGCGATCGAGTACGCCCTGCAGATGCTAGGTGTTCAGGACCTGGTGCTGTTCGGCCATACCCGCTGCGGCGCAGTCGGTGCCCGGCTCAACCCGTACTCGGTCCGTTCGGCTCCGGTCACCCGCCTTTGGCTCTTGCGCACCCACCGATGGCGAGGCATGACCACGCCTCGCGATGGCGATCCTGGACGGCATCACCTCATCGCTCAAATGAACAAGCTCCGCCGCTACCCGCAGGTGGCCAGGCGACTGTCCACCGGTCGCCTGCGACTGCATGGCTGGTTCTACGAAATAGGCACCGGAACGATGTGGAAGCTTCAACCCGGTACCGAATCATTCATCCCGCTTTGACATGCGACGATCCGGTTGGTGAGCCGTCATCCCAATGCCCAAGCCCGCCTGGAACGCGGATATCGCCGAGTGCGTCGAAGTACAGCACGCGAGCACATCGACGGTGGGAGAAAGATGGCGGACAGTCCGGGGTTGTTGACCCGTGTCGTGGCAGGCTACAAAAACGAGGTCCCTGCCAAGACCCTGGAGTCGATCCAGAGGGCTGGGATCGGTGTCTATCGGGTGCTCGACGACGCCGAGGCGGTGCGCCATGATTTGGCGGCCAAGGGGATCGACTCATGGGGCGCCCCGGTAGCGGCGGCCGCACAGCAGTTGTACGCCTGGAACGCCTATGTGCTGCAGACCCTGGGCGACAAGATGATCGCGGCGGACTACCGGGCCGACACGCGTACGGTCGGCTACCTGCCCAAGGTGACCGCCGAGCAGGTCTGGGCGTTCTTCGGCCAGGTCGAGCAGTGGCTGTCGTTGGCACGCCAGGCCGCAGCCAATCCGGCGTACCGGTTGGACGAGACGGTACCCCTGCCTGCCGATCTGCCCGGCTGGGTGGAGATCGAGCCGTGCCCGGCCGTTCACCTGGAAGCCATGATCGCGGCGGGCGCCGCCATCCGTGAACACGCTGATGTGGCCCTGGGCACGTTCGAGTCGACGTGCGCCGATGACGGGCACCGGGCCGACCTCGACCGGCTGCGGCAGATCGCCGCGGAGGCCTCGTCATCGGCCGACTATGCCGCGAACGTCTTTGAGCCGGGGGCGAGTCAGGCACTTCACGAGCTCATCGAGCAGCGCCTGCAGCACGCCCTGGAGACCTATTACCACCTGGGTCAGCTCATCGCGATGCCGAGCCTGCTGAAGCGCTACCGCGACGCGGGCACGGCGAAGAACGGATTATCAGGTGCCAGGCTCCCGCTGCCCGGGACAAGCGGTTTCGACCCGTGGTGCTTGACCGATCTAGGCTCCTTGCCACGCTGGAAAAGCGACCCCCAGGCGCGCCGGGCGATCGAGGAGATGTGGCGGCACGATCCCAACCCTGGTAAGACCCTGCGGATACAGCAACAGATCAACGCCGCGCTGAGGCGTGGTGACATCGCGCCGACCGGTTCGATGTACTACTGCTCGCCGTGGGCGTCGATCTTCTGGGTCAAGAGGAGCGTCGTGATCGGCAGGCGGCGGCTGCAGCCCGGCCAGGAGTTCACCTACGAGGCCTCCGCTGAAGAAATCCTCGACAATGGCCGGTTCATCCGCCAGATCGTCACCGGCCCCTTTCATCCCACCTCACAGATCGAATACGACGATCCGGGCGACTACCACTGAACCCATGCCGATGGCCGGTATGCATCCTCCGCCTGCGGCGTCGGACGCGTGCCGGCCGGGCCGGTCCGTAATCCGACCCACCGTCCTTGCCGACTAACGGCAATCATCCATGCGCCTGAAGGGCAGCGCATGAGTTCGAGGCGAGGAAAAATCGAACCGCGTCCGGTCGTTGTCAAATGACAGAATTCCTCCCCAGGGCATTATGCCGTTCAGTGTGGCCCGCCAGATGTCGGCGCCGATGCGGTGCAACCTGAACTCGGCCGATCCGAAACGACCGGTAGTGCGCAGCATGATTCCGTCGCCAGTCGCGCAGATCGATGCGTTGGTACGGGTCGGGGTGGAGCGATAGCAGCCGATGATCGACAAGTCGTCGGCTTCGGGTGGTGGTGATACCGCGTGGAGCTCATCAGTGTTGCCGAAGTCGCTGATATGGATCGATGACGGGTCCTTGGCCGGGCCGGGGACTCTCACTGCCACCTTTACGTGTCCGGCCGTTCCGGTTGGCCACAGCACACCGTCGTCGTCAGGTTCGACGATCATGTCGACGCCGTCGAGCGTGGCGATCTGCTGCTCGCCGTTCGCGCGCAGTTGAAGGACCCGACCGGTGGTCGGAGACTGGAAGGTGCCGCATACGAGCCGACTCGGCTCGGCCCGTCTGACCGGCTCAAGCCCAGGAAGACAGGCGTCGATGATCCTCTCGGCCAGCAGGATGCTCGAGGCGTCGTGGCGGTTGCTCATGATGACGATATCGACACCTGCGGCCGGCACCTTCAGCATCTGCGAGTTCCCGCCCATGCCGCCGCCTGCGTGGTGGACGGTTTCCACGCCGCGATGGAATCCGGTCATGAGGCCCAGCCCGTATCCGGTCGCGGTCCCGTTGGCCAGCCGTTGGCTCGCTTTCATGGCCGCCCAGGTCGTCGCCGCTCCGATCACCGGTGCGTCCATGTGGTCAAGCCACCGCAGCATGTCGTCGACGGTCGAGACGATCCCTCCCTCGCCGGCGGACGCGATGCCCAGGTACGACCGGTCATAACCAGCGGCCGAATTCATCATATGCAAGGTGGCGCTGTTGGAAACGAAGTCCGAATCCCGCCGGCGTACCAGGCTGTCATGCATTCCGACGGGCCGAAAGATTCGATCAGAAAAAACGTTCTCGAGCGTCTGGCCGGTTATCCGCTCGATGGCTGTGGTCAACATAAGGTAGCCGCCGTTATTGTAACTCCATGACGTTCCTGGCGCAGCGTTGACATCATCAATATCGTCATAGAACGCCAGCAGATCGGCGCTTGACACCTGGCGACCGCTGCCACTGAAGAGAAGACAGAGATCCTTCACATCGCGAAGCCCACTGAGATGTCCCATCAGTTGCCGCATTGTGATCTCACGCGTCACCGCATTGAGCTCGGGCAGGTGTTTGCCGATGGGATCGTCGATAGCCGCCTTACCTTCCTCACAAAGCAGGAGATAGGCCAGGCAGGTGAAGTGCTTGGTCGTCGAGAAGATCCGCATCCGGATCGTCGGCGAGAGGACAATCGGAAGCTCCATGCTGGCGAGACCGAATCCCTTGCGGTAGACCGGCTGACCCCCGACAGCGATCCCGACGGCGACACCTGGAAGGTGACATTGGTCGAATTCGGCGAAAATAGCATCGATCGACCGCTCGTCGACTTCGACGGCAAGGTCTGGCTCAGTCCTGGAATTTCGCATCCCGAAGTGCTCCCTATTTAGACGTTCGCCTCGCCGGCTGTGATCAATGCGCCCTGCCGCGCAAGGCACGGCCCGGCCGGGCATCCGGTTGCAGGGCGGTGTCACGAACCACGAAGGTTCCGCCGACGAGTAGGTGGTGGACCCCCTGTGCGGGCCTCGTCGGATCGAGGTACGTCGCCGTGTCGCTGACCTGCCGCGGGTCGAGCACTACGACATCGGCGTCGGCGCCTATCCCGAGATGACCCTTGAAACGGGCACCCGGAGACACGTCGTCGAGTACCCGCGCCGGCAGGTAAGAGCAACGGCGGAATGCCTCCAGCCAGTCCCACGTGCCGGTTTCGCGAACCATCAAGCGCAGTGCTTTGGTGAAGGTCCCCGCCGTTCGCGGGTGAGTGCGGCCGCCGACCGGCAGCGGCCACTCGTCGCTGTCCGAGACCTGGCCGGGCCAGATGACGGGCATCGCGTCGCTGGCCACAATCGCGTCCGGGAACGCGAGTGCCTTGTAGAGGAATCCCGACGAGATGGGACCACTTTCATCGAAGTACTCGATCAGGCAGGCGGCCCCGGGATCGATGCGGCGCAACGCTCGGAGCCGGGCCGTGTCGGCGACTCGCTCCCCGGTGGCTGCGATGACCAGGTTCCACGGACGCAGCTCACGGATATGCAGCCGTTCAGGATCGAGGAAGGATGCGCCGATCGCCGTCGACCCGACACCGTACGGATAGGTTTCCACGGTGACCCGTGCGCCTTCGGACCGCGCCTTGTCGATCGTCGCCAGCACACGATCGACATGGCGGCGGGAGGAACTGTTGACGTGACAGTGATGCATCGCCGCGCCCGTCTCGGCCGCGGCGATCGTCAGTTCCGTCGTACCGTCAATCGGTGTGGCCGGGTCTGCTTCGACCAGTTCGCGCACATGGGTGAATGTCGGCACGCCGGAGGCCGCCGCGAGGCCGGCCACGGCGAGGAACTCGGCCGGTTCCGTACTTGGCGCGTAGCCCATCAGAACGCCGATCCCGAGAGCGCCGTCAGCGATCTCCGCTTCCAGTAGCGACAACCAGGCCGCACGCTCGGTCGGGGAGGAGGTTCGCTGCCACGCCACGTTCTCGACCAGGTCGAGCGTCGCCTGGAACGTCGCGTCCGGCGCCTCACCGAGCAGCACCTGCGCGCGTGCCCCCGCCCAAGACGCCGAGAAGCCGTAGTTCAACGGACGTCCCGTCCGGGCTGCGGCGTCGTAGGCGCGGTCCACCGGCATCAGACCCGCTTCGAGATCCAGCGCGGTCGTGACCCCGTCCATCGCTTGCAGCCGGTGTCCCGCGACGGAATGTGTGTGGCTGTGCAGGTCGACGAAGCCCGGTCCGACGACCAGGCCGTTGACGTCGAGCACCCGCACGTCCCCGGCCGCTTGTACGTCCGATCCGATCCCTGCGATCGCACCGTCTTGAATCAGGACATCAGCCTGGCCGTCCAGGCCTGTGCCGGGGTCGCAGACGTGACCACCGCGCAAGACCACGGAACGGGCGTCATGCGCCATGGAAGCCGACCAGTTTCAGGGTCGAGTACGACTGCAGCCCTCGGATGCCCATCTCAGAGCCGAATCCCGAGGCCTTCTGCGGCTCGTTGCTCAGGACACAACCCGAATCAGGACCCGCCGGCCCTGAGGTGCGAACGGACACCTTTCCTGCTCGGATGGCGTGCGCCAGACGCATTCCTCGTCCGAGGTCGCGAGTCCACACCGTCGCGGAAAGGCCGAATTCTGTGCCGTTCGCCAGCGCGATCGCCTCCTCTTCGGTCTCGAAGCTCTGCACACACAGCACTGGTCCGAAGATCTCTTCCCGGGCGATCGACATGTCGGGGTGCACCTGATCGAAGATCGTCGGTGACACGAAGCATCCGCCCGCCTCTCGCACCGCTCCCCGCAACACCGCGTCGGCACCGGCCTTGAGACCGGCATCGATGTAGGTCCTGACCCGGTCGCGCTGGTCTGGACTCGCCAGCGGACCGAATGTCGTCGTCTCATCCAGCGGATCGCCGGGCTCGTATCCCCGCGCACGGACGACGATCTTCTCCAGCAGGGCGTCTTTGATGTCGTCCTGGACGATGAGCCGGGTATGCGCACTGCACACCTGCCCCTGATTCCACAGAAAACTCTGTACGGCCGCGTCGGCGACGTTATCCAGGTCGTCGGCGTCGCCGAAAACGACCTGTGGTGACTTCCCGCCGCATTCGAGCAGGAGCGGCTTGCCCCCCGACCTGCCGCTGAGCTCCATGATCTTGTGGCCGGTGGCCGTCGATCCCGTGAAGGAGAGCAGATCTACATCGGGGTGCAGCGCGAGTGCGGCGCCGACCGTCTTTCCGAGCCCGGGTACGACATTCAGCACTCCGGCGGGCAGGCCGGCTTCGACCGCGAGTTCGGCCAGCTTGAGAGCTGAGCTCGGGGACAGTTCCGAAGGCTTGAGCACGACCGCGTTACCCGCCGCGAGCGCCGGTCCCAGCTTGAACACCGTTACCACCGTGGGAAAGTTCCAGGGGGTGATGGCGCCGATGACACCCCGCGGCTCATAGACGTTGAACGACAGGTTCCCGGGGGTGAGCGGCGCGCTCGCGCCGTACAGCTTGTCGGCGAAGCCGGCCCATGAGCGCAGCAGGCTCGGGCCTAGGGAGCCGGCGTCGTGAAGCGACGCGCTGATCGGTTTGCCCATCTCCAAGCTGTCCAACAGTGCGAGCTCGGTGCTGTGCTCGACCATCAGATCGGCGAGCCGCATGAGAACGTCCAACCGGCGCGCAGGCGGTGTCCGCGACCAGCTGCTCACGTTGTCACGTGCGGCGCGCACGGCCGCATCGACGTCGGCCGGGCTGCCACTGGGAGCCAGGCACAGCGGTTCCTCCGACGCCGGGTCGATGTTCTCGTAGTGCTCGTCCGACTCCGACGATCCATACTCTCCGCCGATGAAGGGACGGATATCCCAACGGACGTCGGATGCGGTCGCTCTCCAGTTCGTCACGACGTTCCTCCCTCTGGCGTTCTGGGCTCTGGAGCGTGCTCGGTTCGGTGGGAGGCGGCCGACACCGATACGGCTTTCGCCGCCGCCACGAGCCGCCGGGTGTACGGCGCCTGCGGGTCCGACAGGACCTTCCATGTCGGTCCCGCCTCTTCCAGGCGACCCTCGTTCAACACGATGATGGTGTCGCAGACCTGGCTGACGACCGCCAAGTCATGTGACACGAGCACCAGCGTGAGCTGACGCGTCTTCCGAAGGTCACTGAGCAGGTTCAGCACCTGGGCCCGTACTGAGACGTCGAGTCCGCTGGTGGATTCGTCGGCGTAGAGAATCTCCGGGGACACCGAGAGTGCACGCGCCAAGGCGACGCGTTGCAGTTGACCGCCCGAAAGCTGGTGGGGATAGCGGGGCAGCAGGTCCGAGGCCAGACCGACCTCGTCGAGCCACCGGATCAGCTCATCGGATGACGGCGCCCGCCCCGTGAGGGCCTTACTCGGTTCTGCCAGTGACGTGCGGAGCCGCATTCGCGGGTCGAATGAGTTGGCCGGATCCTGGAAGACGAACTGGTTCTTGCTTCTGAACGCACGGGGACGTTGGGAGAACCAGTCCTGCAGTCGCGTCCCGTCGAAGAACACGTCGCCGCCTTGTAGCCGCTGCAGCCCGCACAGGAGGCGTACGAGAGTGGACTTTCCCGATCCCGACTCGCCGACGATGCCGAGTGCGGCACCGGCCTCGATACTGAAGGACAGGTCGCTGAGCCCCCACGGCGACCCCTTGCCGTAGGTGAACGAGAGATTGCGAACGTCGACGAGCGTCATCGGTGTTCCTCTGCGGGCATGGCGGGGCTTTCGTAGGTGATCGGATTCCAGCAGTAGAAGGTGTGGCCGTCGTCCCCGGCGATCGACGGTGGTGGGAGAGCGCAGTCGGGCACCTCGGCGTCGCAGCGTCCGCGAAAGGGGCATCCGTCGGGGAAGCGTCCGGCTGCGGGAACGGTGCCGGGAATGCTCCGCAGCGGCTGGTTCGTCATCGCCGGCCCGGGCGAGTCCAGACGTGGATTCGCATCGAGGAGAGCCTTCGTATACCGGTGGCGGGGCGTGGCGATGACCGTTCCCGTCGCTCCGCTCTCCACGATCTGGCCGCCGTACATCACGGCCACGTCGTCGCACAGGGACTGTACGACTCCGAGGTCGTGACTGACGAGGACGACGCTCATCCCGGCTGTCGCGCTGAGATCCTTGAGTAGCTGAAGGATCTCGATTTGGACCGTGACGTCCAAGGCGGTCGTTGGCTCATCAGCGATGAGCAACTGCGGATCGCATGCGATGGCGGTGGCGATCAGCACGCGCTGGCGTTGGCCGCCGGACAGCTGGTGGGGGTAGCGACGGGCGATGGCAGCGGGGTCGGGAAGCCGGACGCGTTCGAGCAGCGAGATGGCGCGAGCCTTACGCTCGCCGCGTGACAGGTTTTGATGGAGCTTCAGGGTCTCTTCGACCTGACGGCCGACGCGCATCATCGGGTTCAGCGCCCGCTGGGGGTCCTGGAAGATAACGCCGATGTGCACACCGCGGACAGTCCGCCACTGCCGTTCGGACCTGCCGATCAGCTCATTGTCGGCGAAAGTGGCGGAACCGGACACGACCGCATCGCTGGGCTGAAGGCCGACCAGACTCATCGCGGTCATCGTCTTGCCCGAGCCTGACTCGCCGACGATCGCCAGATGGCGTCCCCGTCTCAGCATCAGTTCGTCAAGGTCGACGATCGGCACATCACCGACGCGGACAGACAGGCCGCGTACCCGCAATAGCAGGCCCATGTCGTGATCGCTCACAGAATGCTCCCCTGTGATGTCCGGCGCGGGTCGAGCCATGCGCGCAGCCCGTCTCCCAGAAGGTTGAACCCGAGAACCGCGAACACGATGGCGAGACCGGGAAACACCGCTTGTAGCGGGTGTGTCGGCGTGAATGCCTGACTTTCGTTCAGCATCAGTCCCCAGGACGCGTCCGGCCTCTGGGTCCCCAATCCCAGATACGACAGGCCTGCTTCGGAGAGGATCGCGAGTGCGAGCATGATCGAGGTCTGAACGATGATCAGTGGCAGCACGTTCGGAAGCACATGCCGAACCAGAATGTACGGTCGCCGCCTGCCGTAGCCGGTCGCCGCATGGGCATAGTCGGTCGCCAACACCTGTTTGGCGGGGCCACGTACCAACCGCGTGACCGACGGAATGAACCACGCGGCGATCGCGGCGATCACCGTCAGGTTGCCCGGGCCGATGGCCGTCGCGAACAACAGTGCGACGATCAGGCCGGGGAAGCCGAGGAAGACGTCGGCGAGTCGCATGATGACCTGGTCCAGCAGACCGCCTCGGCCGGCCGCGGTGAACCCCAGGAGGGCTCCCGGCAGGATCGACGCGCTGGTTGCGAGGACCGCCACGACGAGGGAGTAGCGCGCTCCGACCATGAGTTCGCTCAGCGTGTCGCGGCCCAGTTGATCCGTGCCCAGCAGGTGAGCAACGCTCGGCGCGGCGAGGCGCTTGGGTACGTCCACCATTGTCGGGTCGACCGGCGTCCACACAAGTGACAGCAGTCCCCCGAGCACGAAAACGGCGACGAGCGTCAGGCCTACGACGAGGTTGGTGTGCCGGAGTGTGCGCCGTAGTTTCGGGCGACTCATGGCGTCACCGTGTTCCGTTCGACGCCGCGACGCGGCTGGTGAGACGTTCGCAACCTGGGATCGAGCACCCCGTACAAGATGTCCGTGACGGTGTTTAGCACCAGGATCACCAGCAGCAGGACGAATGCCACGGACTGAACCACGATCAATTCGCGGCCCAGTACGGCATCGAACAGCAGGGTTCCGAGCCCGGGAAGGTTGAAGATGACCTCGACGATGACGGTGCCACCGAGTAGACCTCCCATCTGTAGCCCCAGAACCGTGATCAGCGGGATCGACGCATTGCGCACACCGTGTGTCAATGCGGCCGACGTTCTCGTCCGGCCCTTCGCACGAGCCGTTCTGATGTAGTCATCCCCGAGCACTTCGAGCATGCCGATGCGTACATACCGTGTGTTGATCGCCGACAGTGGAACGATCAGAGCGACGCACGGCAACACCAAGGACTTCACGGCATCGACGGGGTTATCGGACCAGGAGCCGAATCCGCCCGCGGGCAACAGTCGCCATCGAATCGACACGAGTCCGACCAGCAGCAACCCGAGCCAGAACACCGGAACGCAGATCCCTATCTGGCTCACGACATCGATGAGCCTTCCGTAGGGCCTCTTCGCGCCGAGCGCGGCCGTCGTACCGAGGGCGAGACCGATCAGTGCCGCGATCGTCAACGAGCAGACCACCAGTGGAACCGTGACGAGCAGGCGGTGCCGGATCTCGTCCCCGATGTCGAAGCCGCTGGCGAACGACGAGCCGAGGTTGCCTGTCACGACCCCGCCGAGCCAGTCCAGGTATTGCACCGGCCATGATCTGTTCAGGCCGAACCGAGCGCGCAACGCATCGGCCGCCGCCTTGCTCGTCGAATCGCCGAGGATCACGTTTGCGATGTCGCCGCTGAGCAACCGCAGGGAGACGAAGATCATGATCGAACCCAGGATCGCGGACAGGAGCAGGGTTCCCAGAGATCGAATCACCAGCCGGGTCAATCCGATCTCCTTAGTCTGTCCCGCACCGATCGTTCATGAGGCGCGAGATTTCCTACTTCGTCCAATAGATCCCCCTCATGTCAATGCTGCTCAGCTGATTCGGCCAGCCCTGGATCCCATCGAGTGAGTGGTTCATGACATAGGCGGGACTGACCTCATTGAGCGGGATCAGGTAGGCCTCCTTGGCCAGCCGCAGGTTCGCTTGAGCGGTCAATGAGGCGTACTCGGACAGGCTCGGCGCCGCATCCGCTTTGTCGAGCATCTCGTCGAACTGTTTGTCGCAGCGGTTCAAGAACCACCCGTTGGGGCATCGCCAGTTGCTCAGTGGTTCACCGCTGGCAAGAAAGGCCATCTGATACTGCGCCGGCGTGGTCTGGAGTACCTCCTTGAAGAAGCTGGGGGTGTCTCGCACTGACCGCGTGACCGTAATGCCGATCTTCTTGAGGTCCGCTGCCACGAGATCGGCCTGTGGGGCGTACCAACGTCCACCGACGTGGTACTTCAGTTCCACCTTGAGGCCCGTCGTTCCGGCCGTGGCGAGGAGGCGCTTCGCTTCGGCGGGGTTGTAGGGGTAGGGGCAGTCCTTGGTGGGCGCGGGCCGGCCTGGCCACACCCACACACACGTTGTGCTCTGACTGCCGGCGAACACCCCCTCGGTGATCGCCTTGCGGTCGATCGCCATGGCGATGGCCTGCCTGACGCGTGAATCGTGGAACGCGGGGAGCTTGGCGTTGAGGGCCAGGTAGTTCGTTCCGAAGCCCGACAGCGCGATGACCTTGGCAGTCCCCTGTGACTTGAACGCCTTGACCTGATCCCAGTTCGTCGCGCTCGTGAAATCTATCTGACCTGCGCGAAGCTGGTTCATCGTGGAATTCTCATCGGTGATGAAGCGAACATCGATGTTCGCCAAATGCGCCTGTTTTCCCCAGTAGCCGTCGAAGCGTCCGAGGGTCACGTCGACGCCATGGCGCCAACTCCCCCACTTGAAGGGGCCGGTACCCAGTGGATGCGTCGCCAGGCCACTTGCGCTACCCGCCTTAATGATCAGACCCGAATCACCGGCCAGTGCCAGTAGGAACGCATTGCTCGGTCTCTTCAAGGTGACTTTGACCTGGTGTTCACCCTTGGCGGTGACCGTCTCCACCTGGGAAAGCGGTACAGCGGTCTTGGGCAGTGAACTCTTACGGCTTTGCTGTAGTGAATAGACAACGTCGGCCGCGGTCAGTGCGGAGCCGTCGTGGAATTTCGCCGAGCGAATCGTAAAGACGTACTGGCGGCGATCGGGGCTCACTGTGTACGACGATGCGAGGAGCGGATTGATCTTTCCGGTACGGTCCTGCTCAAGCAGTGGTTCCACGACGTTGAGCGAGATGATCCCCCGGATCGCATTGGCCGGATTTGTGAGAAAGTCCCATGACGGAGGCTCTTGCGGCCACGCGATTCGCAGTGTGGTCCTTGACGAATCGATAGCTGCGCCGCTCTTAACGGAAGGGTCGAGGCTTCGGCCGCTGCAGGAGACCAATGTCAGCATGGTGGTGACGCTCACAATGGCCACGGCCACGGACTTGGCATGCGGTCCTCGATGCCTGCCACGCGGTGAATCGGTTGTGGCGCCGGTGGATTTGTGCTGCCGGCGGGGACTGCCCGCACTGCTGTTCTGGTTCATGGATCCTCCAAGGCCGACGGTCGGTGCGGCCTGGTCAGGGCAGTTATGTCTCATCAACGAGCTTCCGCAAGGCCGGGATGAAGATGTCGCGCCATTTCTGCTGCCACTCGGGCGCGAATTCCTGCCAACGGCGGAGCGCGTCCGTTTCCGACAGATCCGACGTGCGCGTCGAGTGTTCCATCGTTGCGGTGATCGTGGTACTTCCGGCGTGCTCACTGAGCGTGAATGCATGGAAGCCTGGGCTAATTCCGCCGTTGCCCTCGTCGTCAGGTATGGGCTGCCGTATGACGATGAGATATTCGGGTATGACCTTTAGCACTTCATAGCGCGGCGGACCCAGGTCATCGGCCGTGCCGAGGGCGAAGGTTCGACCCTCCAGGTCACCCACCACACCGGAGTAGTAGTGTCCAAACGAGTTCTGCCAGGCATTGAAGTCTTTGAACACCGGCCATACGTCCTTTACCGGCCGGTCGATGACGAACATTACGTTCCATGTGGCACCGGCTATCAGACCTGATTCGGTTTCCTGCGTGAAGAACCGACCGCGTACGCGGACGTCGCCGATGGCGTCGGCGGGGCCATCGTGGTATCGCCTGGTGACGGCGACTTCTTCGCCTGCGTCAGTGCGGGCGTTCGGCGAGTGCATAAAGCCCCTCCTTTGTTACATGTTCCTGTTGTCTTCAGGGGCTACCGAATCCCGCTGTCGGCGTTGATGTCGGCAGGTTGATCGCCTGGAGTAGACGGGTTCGAATCGCTTGTACCGCTTAGCATCGCTCGATGAATACGAGGCCGTCTATCGACTGTCTTCGCCCATCTGACGCCGATCACGCTAAGACTGTCGTCCTCAGGTCGCCCACCAGAGCCTCAGGAGGCGTGCCAGCTTGATCCCGAGGTGCATTGCCAACCGCTGCTCGCCATCCGCAAAATCGATCATCGCCACCTGTTCGATGCGCCGAAGCCGCTGATAGACCGTTGCCCGGTGTATGGCCAGCTCTGACGCGACCAGGCGGCTGTCGCCCGCACGGTCCAGGTACACCTCGGCCGTTCGAAGCAATCCGGGCTCCTGGTGCAGCAGCCGGCGTACCTGCTCCGGCAGCGCATCCTCTGCCAGTTCATCGGCCCCCATGCGAAGCAGCAGCGCGTAGACCCCGAGTTCGGTGTAGCGCGCGACGGGCCGCAAGAGGGGCATGACCTCCGCGACTTTGGCCGCGTGCGATGCCTGCCTGTACGACGTCAGCGCGTCGGCGAGCGAAGGGATCCCGGCTCCGATGCCCACGACCACGCCCAGCAGCCGGTCATCGCTCCTGAACTGCCTGGCGGTGCTGGCTTGCAGGTCCTCGGGCATCCGCCGACGACGCCGAAGCGCCGCATCCGTCGTAAGCAGCACGGCATGATCGGGGCGAACCAAGGTCAGGCACTCGCGTGGTGGCGCCTTACTCGCGAAGTGATCCAGGATCGCCGCTGCGGCCAGCCGATGATCCTCGACGACCTGTTGTCCCGCCTTCGCGAGTGGCCGCAGCACCAGTGCGACGACGGCATCCCGCGGAGCGAACGCCCCGGTCTCCACCAGGGTGGTCGCCGCGAGCGTACGCACTGTCTCGTCGTGCGACAGCAGATCCCGTACCAGCGCACCTACCTGTGCGCGGCGAAGCTCGGCCACCACTCGCTCTCGGAACAAGACCTCACCCGAGTCGACCGCCGCCGCCTCTGCGATCAGTAGCTCCTCATCGGCCAGCGACTCATCGACGTCGATAAGCCACAAATAGCCGAAGTGCACCGATTGATGGCGGACGGGTATCACCACGCGAGGCAACATCTCGATTGCGTCGTTCCGCGGTATTCGGACCGCGCCTTCGGCCCGAGGCAGTCTGAACTGACGAATCCAGTGGATGATCTCCGGCGACGCCTCCCGGTCCAGGATGACCCGTGTACGGACCGGATCCACCTCACCACTGTGAGAGGTGTACGCGATGAGCCGGAACCGAAGGTCGTCGATCGCCACGGCGCGATGAAGGCGCCGCGCCAACGCCTCGATGACCTGCTGTAGTTCCTCGCTCAATCTGGTTCCTTGCTCGGTTCGGTGGCGCACAGGCTCGATCGATCGAGGCCGCATGCGCCGTATGCTCGTTCCGTCGTGATCGTTCCTCTCCTCACGGCTCCCGTCGCTCCGCCGCCGGATCGTTGCGACCTGCGGCCGGAGATGTCGGTAGGGTCAGTCGTTCATCTCCGCCTGGAGAACCGCGCTGGGGTGAACGGTGCGATCAGGTCGGAGGTGACGCCGTCGAGGATCAGCGTGGCCAGTTCGGAGGCTGACACGGCCGCCAGGGTGACGCCGAGCATTCCGTGGCCGGTGTTCAGGTAGACGTTGCGGGCCGTGGGCAGGACGCCGATCAACGGGACGCCATCGGGCGTCATGGGCCGCATGCCCGACCATGACTCGGATTCCGAGTCGGGTTCCCATTTATGCAGGTAGGGACGTACTGACCGTACCAGAGCCTCAAGTCTGCGCCGGTCCGGCCGCGGCCGGATTCCGCTCAGCGCCATCGTGCCGGCGATCCGGAGGCGCCCGTTATCGTGGAGGGCGGTGCCCGCCTTCGCCTCGACGAGGTAGAGCGACGTTCGGGGCGGCACCCGCGGCTCCACTGAGAGGCTGTAGCCGGTCCCGGCCTGGAGCGGGATCGGCGCGCCCAGTCGCCGGGTCAGCATTCCGGTCCACGCTCCGGTTGCGAGTACCACCGCACCGGCCGCGTACGCCTTGTCGTTGGTGCGGACGCCGGTGACCTGGTCGGCGTGGTGGTCGAACCCGGTGACGCGCGCGCCCTCCTGGACCGCGACTCCCATGGCCCGGAGGCGCTCGGTGAGCCCGGCCAGCAGTGACGCCGGCCGCACGGCGCGGCCGCCGTTGACCACGAAGCCCGCTTCGACCGCCGGAGCGAGCGCCGGCTCGACCAGCCGCAGCGCGTCACCGTCCTCGACCGTTTCCGGGACGCCACAGCCGTACGCGCGCATCGGTGCCAACTCGGCGAGCGTTTGCCCGGCCTTGCTTCCGTCGAGGCAGGCGAACACCAGGTCGTCGGCGCGCATGTCGAACACCACCCCCTCGGCGGCGAGTTCGTCGAAGGCGTCCACCGCCCGCTCGGCCAGCCGCGCCGTCGCCCGCAGGCCCTCCAGGTAACGGCGGCGCGAACTGGCGCGGGCGAAACGCGCCAGCCACGGCGCCAGCCGCAGCACCTGGCTCGGAGCCAGATAGAACGCGCCATCGGCATCGAGGAGCGAACGTACGGCCGCCCGTATCATCCCCGGCCCGGGCAGCGGCGCGGACAGCACGGGCACCAACCAGCCCGCGTTGCCCCAGGAGGCACCGGCACCAACGTGATCGGCCTCGAGTACGGTGACCTCCGCACCTCGACGGCGCAGGTGGAACGCCGTCGCCAACCCGACGACGCCACCGCCGACCACGACAACGTGCTGACTCGACACGGCGACCTCCTGACGACCGGAACGACCTTCGCAGGATCGCCGTGAAACGGTGTCGACCGCTATCGCCGTCTGTTGCCTGTTGGCCCGGCGTGACGCGACAGCGTTCGCCCAACCTGGGCTACGCAGATAGCCGGACCCAAGAAGGAACCGAGGCCAAGGGCGCCTCTGCCGTGTTATCAGAGCAACAAATATTGCCGCACTGTCGGCTCGCCGGTACGTTCTGGGCCTCAGCAATAGAGCGCGACAGCGAGTAACATTTTCTGATTCGCGCCTTCATAAAGGTAGAAATGGATCCCAGACGCCACAAGCGTTGATTTCTCCCACCTTGAGGTACCGCGCCTTGGCCGCCATTCGTTGGACGGCAAATTCTTGATGGTCAGGATCTTAGCGGCATTACATCTGGGAGTTCCTATGAAGCGCCGATCGTCGCTGCTGCTCGTCTTGCCTGCAGCGGTGTCCCTCGTAGTCGCAGGTTGTGAGGGATCAGCATCACGGCCCAGCGGCTCTTCCGGACCGGTGAAGTATGCCACGAATGGCACATTTACCATGGTCTTGAACGAGGATCTGGGGACTTTCGATCCCTACCACAGCAATGTTTTTAGTGCCTACCAGCTGGCCTACGACTCATTGGTCAATCTACAGCGAGACGGCTCATTCGCTTCGGGACTGGCCGAGAAGTGGTCGGCCGACGCATATTCTGCGACGTTCAC
>CAVTOG010000012.1:0-170584 GCA_963736325.1 uncultured Actinomycetota bacterium
CGCCAGGCGCCGGCGACGAGCGCGACGTCGCGGACCAGCCGGCCAGGGACGAGATCGCCGAGTACCGCCGGGCGTGCCACTGCTGCCTGGGTGTTGGACACGTGAAAGGCCTCCTTAGCGACGGATTCGGCTGACTGTCGCTTTCGGAGCGTGTGCGGCGTACGAGGGCAACGTCACAAAGTTTCGCTCACCGCTTTGTCGCGTGCCCTCGATCCGCGGCGTGGGTGGCGGGTGACCGCAGCTCGTACGCCGGGCGCATGTGCAGGGCCACCGCGCAGGCCGCCCAGACCATCACCCATAGCAGCGTGACCGAGACGCATCGGCGCAGGAGCGGATGGGACCTACGGCGCGCCGGCTTCGGCGGAGGCGGCCAGTCCGGTCCGTAGTCCATGAACGGGGTCATCGTGCCCACCCCGCGACGGCCCATCGGTCTGACCCTCATCGCCTGCCCCCAGGTCGAATGATCGCACTGGTTGGACGTCTCGGCGAGCGGTCCGGATTACCGGACGTCTCAGAGCCAGCCCTGACGCTGCGCCGCGCGTACGGCCTCGATCCGGTTGCGGGCCGCGGTTTTGCGGATCGCCGAGGACAGGTAGTTGCGCACCGTCCCCTCGGACAGGTGCAGGGTGCGGGCCACGTCGGCGATCGTGGACCCGTCGGCCGCCGCGGCGAGCACGCCGCGTTCGCGGGGCGAGAGCGGGTTGGGGCCGGCACTCAGCGCGGCCGCCGCGAGGTCCGGGTCGATCACGCGTTCACCGGCGAGGACGCGCCGGATCGCCGAGGCGAGCTCGCGCGCCGGGCTGTCCTTCACGAGGAATGCCGATGCGCCCGCCTCCATCGCGCGGCGCAGGTAGCCGGGGCGGCCGAAGGTCGTGAGGATGACGACGCGGCAGTCCGGCTGGGCCCGTTTCAGCGCCGCGGCGGTCTCGATGCCGTCCTTGCCGGGCATCTCGATGTCGAGCAGCGCGACGTCGGGAAGAGTGGCAGCGGCGACCTTGAGGGCCTCGTCGCCGTCGGCGGCCTCGCCGACGACCTCGATGTCGTCCTCCAGGCCGAGGAGGGTGGCGAGCGCGCCGCGTACCATGCCCTGGTCCTCGGCGAGGATCACCCGGATCACCGTGTCAGGCATGGGCCGCGTCGCTCGTGGTCACGGGAGGAGCGTTGAGCGGCGCGTCCACGGCCAGCCGGAACCCGCCGTGCGGGCCGGGACCGGCCTCCACGGTGCCACCGGACAGGGCGACGCGCTCGCCGAGCCCGTTCAGGCCGTTCCCGTGGCCCTCCGTGACCTTCCCGACGCCGTCGTCGGTGATCTCCAGGATCGCCGAGCCGGACATGCGCCGGACGGTGATCGTGGCCGTACGGGCGCGCGCGTGCCGGACGACGTTCGTGACGCCCTCGCGCACCGCCCAGCCGAACAGGCCGTCGAGCCGGTCGGGCAGCGGGGTGCCCGAGGTCGTGATGGTGAGGTCGACGCCCGCGGCGTCCAGCACCCCGCGGGCATTGTCGAGCTCGTCGGTCAGGCTGCGCTGCCGGTACCCCGACACCGCCTCGCGTACGTCCGTGAGCGCCTGCCGCGCGACCGTCCCGATGTCCTTGACCTCGCTGAGGCTCTTTTCCGGGTCGCGGTCGGCGAGGCGGGAGGCCACCTCGGACTTCAGCACGATCAGTGAGAGCGTGTGGCCCAGCAGGTCGTGCAGGTCGCGCGAGATGCGCAGCCGCTCCTCGTTGGCGGCGAGCCGGGCGACCTCGCCGCGGGCCTCGTGCAGCTGGATGACGAGGAGCCGGCTGGTGCGGAAGCCCAGGATCAGCATGCCGACCGTGATCGTCTCGAACGTCAGCAGCGCCGCCGTGAAGCTCGGGCTGCCGTCGACGAGGTTCACGACCAGGCTCAGCCCGGCCGCGACCAGGACGCCGCGCCCCGCCCATGCGGGCGGCAGGGTCATCGCGTAGGAGACGCCCAGGTAGATCGGGAGCCCGCCCCAGTCATCCCCGAGAGCCGCCGGGTAGATGATCGTCATCGCGGTGCAGACGCCGAGCAGGATCCACGTGGCGCGGGTGGTCTCGCTGTTCCACGGGTTGTTGGCGATCACCAGGCCGATGAAGGTGCCCGCGAAGGCGGCCAGGGCCACCACCCCCACGACGGCCTGGGCAGTCGAGTGGCCGTGCCCGAACATCCGGCCCAGCGGCCAGATGAGCAGGTACACCAGCCCGAGGCAGACCCAGAGAATCCGCCGCCACCGCGACGCCGAGGCGGCGGTCGCGGTGTCGGGGGACATGAACAGGCTCATCAGGACCGAACGGTAGCGCGTCGGAACGCGACGATGGCGAGCGAGCCCAGGACGACCGTCCAAACGCCGAGGACCAGGATGTCCGAGGCGGGCGGCGCGTGACCGGCGACGACGCTCCAGCCGAGGTCCGCGAAGCGGTTCGAGGGCGTCCAGTGGGCGATGTGCCGCATGGTCTTCGGCAGGACCGAGACCGACATCCACAGGCCGCCGAGGATCGACAGGCCGAAGTAGCACGCCACCGTGATGGGCTGGGCGGCGTCCGCGCCGACGAGCGAGCCGATCAGGGTGCCGAGCGCTGCGAACGGCAGGGTGCCGACCCACATCAGGCCCACCATCGCGGCCCACCGGCCGGGCGACAGGTGCACGTGCTGGGTCACGAAGGCGGTGAGCCCGACCAGGACGATCGCCGGCAGCGCCAGGCACATCGACGCGATGATCTTGGTCGTGATGACGGTCCAGGCGCGCAGCGGGGTGACCTGAAGCTGCCGCAGCCAGCCGCTCTGCCGTTCGGCGGCGAGCCGCGCGCCCGTGGTCGTCAGCGCGGCGCCGATCGCGCCGAAGGAGGACATCGAGATCAGCAGGTACGTCTTGGCGTCCAGGCCGGTGTCGGTGTCGACCCCGCTGTTCTTGGCGAGGATGTTGGACCACAGGAGGTAGAAGAAGACCGGAACGGCCACGGTGAAGGTGACGAACCGCCGGTCGCGGAACATCCGCCGGATCTCCAGGGCGATGTAGGCAGGCAACGTGCGTCCTTTCAGGTCAGTTGTCGCCGGTGAGCGACACGAAGGCGTCTTCGAGGCCGGCGCCCTTGACCTCCAGGTCGCGGACGGTCATGCCGGTGGCGTACAGCGCCCGCACGGTCGCGTCGGGGTCGGAGGAGCGGAGCCGCGCGGTCGCGCCGTGCACCTCGACCGCGGTGACGCCGGGGAGGACGTCGAGCCCGGACGCGGGCTGCTCGCCGATCGTGAAGCTGACGGTGCTGCCGCCCGCGGAGGCCTTGATCTCTCCGGGGGTGCCGTCGGCGACGATCCGGCCGTGGGCCACCACGATGACCCGGTCGGCGCTCTGGTCCGCCTCTTCCATGTAGTGCGTGGCGAATAGAAGCGTGCGGCCGCCCTCGGCGTACGCCCGCATGCTCTTCCAGAAGGCGCGGCGCGACTCGACGTCCATCGCGGAGGTCGGTTCGTCGAGCACGAGGAGCCGCGGAGCGCCGGCGATCGCGATCGCGAACCGGACGCGCTGCGCCTGTCCGCCGGAGAGCTGGTCGGCGCGGCGCTTGGCCAGGTCGGTGAGGTTCGCCAGAGCGAGGATCTCATCGAGCGGCATGGGGTCGGGGTAGAGGCCGCGGACGAAGCTCACGACCTCACCTACGGTCAGCCCGGGGACGAGCGCGCCGTCCTGCAGCATCGCGCCGATCAGGCCGGCCTTCACGGCGGCGTCCGGAGAGTCGCCGAAGACCCGCACCTCGCCCGCCGAGGGCCGTACGAGACCGAGCAGCATCCCGACGGAGGTGGACTTGCCGGCGCCGTTGGGGCCGAGGAGGGCGACGGTCTGCCCGGCGCCGATCTCGAGGTCCATTTCCTCGACGGCGCGTACGTCGCCGTAGGTCTTCGACACGCCCGTGAAGCTGATCGCGTTCATGGGGACAACGCTAGGTTTGCGCAGGCCGGAGGCGTAGTGTGCCCGATCCTGCGTTCGTGATGACATTAGTCACCACCGAACTGGTGACGTTCGTCGAAGGCCTCACTCCGAGGGGCGCGGCCGTACGAGTCCCTTGTCGTAGGCGATGATCACCAGCTGGACGCGGTCGCGCGCCTGGAGCTTGGTCATGATGCGGTGGACGTACGTCTTGGCGGTGGCGGGGCTGAGGTGCAGCGCGGTGGCGATCTCCTCGTTGGTCAGCCCCGCGGCGATCTGGAGCAGCACCTCGCGTTCGCGCTCGCTCAGGACGTCGAGCTCCGCCGAGGTCTCGACGGGAGCGGGCTGGGCGGCGAACTCCTTGATCACCCGGCGGGTGAGGCCGCGGCCGAGGAGCCCCTCTCCCGACGCGACGACCCGTATGGCGTCCAGGAGGTCGTCCGGGTCGGCGTCCTTCAGCATGAACCCGCCGGCCCCGGCGCGCAGCGCGCCGAAGATGTACTCGTCGTGCTCGAACGTCGTCAGGATCAGCACGTGCGCGCCGGAGAGCATCGGGTCGTCGGTGATGCGGCGTGTGGCCTCGATGCCGTCCATGCCGGGCATCCGGATGTCCATCAGCACCACATCCGGGGACGTTCGCCGCGCCGCCTCGATGGCGGTCTTCCCATCGGCGGCTTCGGCGACGACGTGCATGTCGGCCGTCGAGTCGACGAGAAGCCGGAAACCGGCGCGTACGGTGGTCTGGTCGTCGGCCAGAAGGACGCGGATCGTCATGGCTCGTACTCCTTCAGGGGCAGCCGCGCGTGCACGCGGAAACCGCCGGTGGGCAGGGCCGTGGCGTCGAGACGCCCGCCGGTGGCGGCGGCGCGTTCGCGCATGCCCTGCAGCCCGATGCCGGGCTCTCCTCGTAGATCGGCGGGCGCGCCGTCGTTGGTGACCGCGACGTCGACGCTCTCGGGCGTGAATGTCACGGTGACCGCCACGCGGGTGACCTCCTTGGCGTGCCGTACGACGTTGGTCAGGCTCTCTTGGACGATCCGGTACACCGTGAACCCGACGATCGCCGGCATGTCCGGCCGGTCGCCGTACTCCAGGAGCGTCACGGGCAGGCCGCCCAGCCGGGCGTCGTCGACCAGGCCCGGCAGGTCGTCGAGGCCGTGACCGGGCTCCGTCAGGGGTTCGCCGCCGGCGCGCAGCAGGCTCAGCGTGCTGCGGATCTCGCCGAGCGCCGACCCGCTCAGCGCGTTGATCGTGTACAGCGCGTCGCGCGCGGCCTTCGGGTCGCGGCGGGCGAGCCGGGCGCTCACCGATGAGGTCACGTTGATGGACATGAGGGCATGCCCGACGATGTCGTGCAGCTCGCGCGCGATGCGCAGGCGCTCCTCGGCGACGCGGCTGCGCGCCTCCTCCTCACGTTCGCTTTCGGCGCGTTCGGCACGTTCCTCGGCACCGATCAGGTACGTGCGCTGGGTCCGCACCCAGGCGCCGGTCAGGACCGCGAACGGCACCCACCCGAGGTCGGCGATGTTGTGGAAGCTGTAGTTCGGGATGCGCTCGAACACCGCCGCGGCGGTGAAGCCGATGACCAGCGTGGTGATCGCCGCGGCCAGGGCGACGCCGCGCGCGGAGTAGCGGCCGACCGCGTACAGCGCGATCACGTCGGCGGGGGTGACCGGGTAGGTATGGCGGAGGATCACCGCGAGGGCGCCGGACAGGGCGAGGCAGGCGGCGAGAGTGAGGACGGGAAGGCGTTTCTTGCCGAGTAGCGCGCCGGCGTTGAGCGCCGAGAGAAGGATCACGAATGGCGAACCGTGATGGCGCTGGGCGTACGGTATAAACAGGACAAATAGCCCGGCCGACAGGAGGACATCGGCGGGACTGATGGGCCGCCTGGCCCTCAAGAACGCGCCTCCAAAGCCACAGTGTGATCATTGGTCGCGGTCTCCCCGGCCAACCTCAACCCCGCGGCCGATGAGTACCAATAAACAGCAAACTAGCAGGTCAACCGTGGTTGTACGCCCAAGTGTCAACCACGGATGGACGGATTCGCCGAACGTCGCCCGTAACGTGGTTGCTGCGAGACCACCAGACCACTAGGAAGGTCCAGCGCACCGCGATGAATTGGGGGATTCAACGGGGGACGCGGTGCAAGGGGCCGATCCCACGGACCTCGGATCTGTACCCATCCGGGCCGTCGGAAGGTGAGCGTTCGCGGGCGTAGCTTCTTTGGGGGAAGGGGTGACCGCCCGCGAACGCTCCATTTTTTATGCCCGAATGCCTCAGATGTGCGCGAGAACTTCGTAGGTCACTGGAATCACACCCGAGTCAATGCCTCCCACCGCGCGCATCGCGGCGGTCGACAGGTCGAGGCAGCGTCCCGGTTTGAAAGGCCCCCGGTCGTTGATCCGCACGATCACCGAGCGGTCGTTGTGCCGGTTGGTTACACGCACCTTGGAACCCATCGGCAGCGTCCTGTGCGCCGCCGTGAGCGAAGAGGGATCGAACGCCTCGCCGCTCGCTGTCGACTCTGACGTGCCGTAGAACGACGCCTCGCACTCGCCGCGCGCCAGGACCTCGGGCTTCTTGTGCCGCTTCTTCGCGACGACCACCGGCTTTTCCTCCGGAGGCGCGAGCGGCGTACGCACGTCGTCGCGGCTGGGCCGGTCGAGTGCCCGGTCAGAGTCGGCCGGCGCTGGAATCCTGTTCCGCGCAGAGGTCTGCGCTGATGAGGAGCCTGATCCGCCCATCGCCACGACGGTCACGGCGAGCGCGACGATCGCGAGTGCGGCAGTGGATAACAGGCTGATGCGGAGAGTCTTAGGGCGTCGATCATCGCGATGTCGGCCGGAACCACCCACAAAACGTCCTTTGGTAGGGGACAGAACGGCGTGGGGCGAACGGGTCGCCCCACGCACGAGTCCCCGACCATAGGTGGCGTCGGTGAGTGATCGTGGCCAATGCGCTGGTTTTTGTGCGCTACATCACGGCGTGTTTGTCGGCGCGGAGTGATCGTATTACTCCAGGTCGCCGATAAGAGTGATCAATTCAACAGTCATGCCTCGGCGCCGTCGGCGATGGCCGCGTGCACCTCCGCATGGCGTACGGCGAGCTCCTCTTCGTGCTTCTTCCGGTCGATCTCCTCGGCGATGTCCTCGTCCTGCTTCATCAGCACACCGAGGTCGGATTTGGCGGCGTCGAGAACGCCCATGTCCGCGTACGCCTTCTGCACCTTTTCGCCCCATAGGCCGATGTCGCGCACGCACGGGACGATGCGGGTGAACAGCAGTGACCGGTACATCGTCTGGATCGGCGACTTCTCGACGTGCGCCATGCACTCTTCGACCGGCATGCCGAGCGTCTCGAAGATCTCCCGGCCCTTGAAACGATCGCGCATGAGGTAGCAGCCCTCGACCACGAACTCCTCGCGCTCGGCGCGCTCCTTCGAGGTCAGCTCCGCGTAGTAGTCCTTCAGCGCCAGCCGCCCGAACGCGACGTGCCGGGCCTCGTCCTGCATGACGTACGCCAGGAGCTGCTTGACCAGCGGGTTGGTCGACATGTCGCGGTAGACGCCGAACGCCGCGAGGGCGAGGCCCTCGATGAGCACCTGCATGCCGAGGTAGGGCAGGTCCCAGCGGCTGTCGGACAGAGAGTCCTCCAGGAGCCGGGCGAGGTCCTGGTTGACCGGGTAGTACATCCCGATCTTCTGGTCGATGAACTTGGCGTACAGCTCGACGTGCCGCGCCTCGTCCATCACCTGCGTCGCCGCGTAGAACTTGGAGTCGATGTCGGGCACGGTCTCGACGATCCGCGCGGACACCGTGAGCGCGCCCTGCTCGCCGTGCAGGAACTGGCTGAACAGCCACGATCCCTGGTGGCGGCCCATCTCGTCGCGTTCCTTCTGCGACATCTTGCGCCAGATATCGGAGTCGACGAGCGGGTTGAACTCATCGGGGATGCCGTTGACGTTGTTCTCGTCGACGGGAAGATCCCAGTCGATGCGCTTCTGGGCGTCCCACTGCTTGTCCTTGCCCTTCTGGTAGAGCGACATCAGGCGCTCGCGGCCGTCGTCGTACTCCCAGTTGAAGCGGGCCGCACCGGAGATGGGGACGTCCCAGGTGCCTTCCTGGACAGGGGTCGTGTATCGCTCGCGCATCGTCATGGAGGACCTCCGGGGGGAAACGCACTTTACATATGTTGGTAGCACGTAAAGGGGCGGCCTCGCCAGGGTCACTCTGTGAGGACTTCCGCCAGCCGTTCGGCTCGCCGCGTACGGCTCACGCGCACCTCCCGGCCGAACCGCTCGCGTTCGACCAGGCCACAGGCGGTGAGACGCCCGCAGTGGTAGGTGATCACGCTGGGGGCGAGGCCGGTCAGCGAGGCCAACTCGCCCATGGTCAACGGTCGCGCCAGTGAGGCCAGTACCTTCGCGCGGACCGGGCCGAGCAGAATATCCAGAGCGTCATCGCGCGTGGCCATCACGTCCCACCCCTCTGTCCGTCTTGGAAGGGTGTGACGTGGACCGTACGCGGCCGGTTCCGGGGCGCCGGCGCTGTCAGGCCACAGTCACGCCTGGCGAGCGGCGAAGTAGACGGCGGCCATGTCCTCCTCGCCGTGCTCCAACTCGACGGCGAGGCGCATCTGGTCGCGTACGGCCTCGGCCAGGCGCGGGTTCGCGCCGGCGGCGCGGCCGGCGGCGGCGACCAGGACGGCGTCCTTCGCGGCGGTGCCCGTCTTGAAGCTCGGCGCCAGGTCGTTGGCGACGATCGCGTTGGTCTTGAGCCGCGCGTACGCGTTGTCGAGCGGGCCGCCCTCGATCGCCTTGAGGAAGTACGACGGGTCCAGGCCGAACGCCTCGGAGAGCGCGACGGCCTCGCCCACGGCCGCCGTCAGGGCCAGCACCCAGCTGTTGGCGACGAGCTTCAGCCGGGAGGCCTCCGTGTCCTCGCCGATCCAGAGCGTACGTGCGCCGATCACGTCGAAGACTCGTCCGACGCGCTCGTCCCGAGGGCCCGACGCGAGGACGACCAGCGCGCCGTCCTCGGCCGGCTTCCTGGTGCCGAGCACCGGGCAGTCGACCATCGGCACGTCACGCTTGCGTGCCAGCTCCGCGAGCCGGTCCGCGCCCTCCGCGCCGACCGTGCTCATCTGCGCCCACACGGCGTCTTCCTCCATCGCGGGCAGCACACCGGCCATGACCTGCTCGACCGCGTTCTCGTCGTGCAGCATCGTCACGACCACGCCCACCCCGTGCGCGGCCTCGCCGGGCTCGTCGCACACGATCACCCCATCGGCGGCGAGCGGCTCGGCCTTGGCCCGCGTGCGGTTCCATGCCCGCACCCCGATCCCGGCACGCTGGAGGTTGCGTGCGATCGGCGCGCCCATGATCCCGGTGCCCAGTACGGCGACAGTCAGCTCATCCATGAAGCTCACCTACCCCATGGAGACCAATCCAACTAGGGCGCCAGGTGGCGGGCTAGGCGGGCGGCGGTGTCGCGCATGGACGGCACGACCTGGTCGATCACCTCGTGCGGGAGGCGGCTCTGCGGGCCCGAGATGGAGATCGCCGCGAGCGTGGGCGTGCCGATGATCGGCACGGCGACGCAGCGCACCCCGATCTCCTGCTCCTCGTCGTCGAGGGCGTAGCCGTCCTCGCGGATCCTGGCCAGCTCCACCAGCAGCGCCGCCGGGTCGGTGATGGTGCGCGGCGTGTGCGCGGGCATCCCCGTACGGCCGACGATCTCCCGTGCGGTGGTCTCGGGAAGCTGCGCGAGCAGGGCCTTGCCGACGCCGGTGCAGTGCGGGTTCACTCGCCTGCCGACCTCGGTGAACATGCGCATCGAGTGACGGGACGGCACCTGCGCGACGTACATCACCTCGTCGCCGTCCAGCACCGCCATGTTGGCGGTCTCGCCGACCTCGTCGACGAGCTTGGCGAGCGAGGGCTGCGCCCACGAGCCCAGGAGCCTGCCGGCCGTCTCGCCGATGCGGATGAGCCGCGGCCCGAGCGCGTAGCGCTTGGAGGCGTCCTGGCGGACGTATCCCCGGTTGACCAGCGTGCGCATCAGCCGGTAGATCGTGGGCATCGGCAGGCCGGAGGCCTCGGCGAGCTCGGTGAGGGCGAGCTGGCCGCCGGCGTCCGCGAGGTGTTCGAGCAGCTCGAAGGCGCGTTCCAGGGAACGCACACCGGACGCGGACCGTGCCCCCGGGTCCTCGGTCACCATGTCTCCTCTCCATCCCCCTTGCGGGGCATCTTACGAAAGAACCCTTTCGCCAGACGAAACGGACCCATAGGTCCGATGTTACGTTGTGTGTTGGAGCGGTTATATTCCGTAGTGGAGGCCCTGTCGGGGCTCGTCACCCCGTCCCCCAGGACCCACAAACTCAGGCATAGGGGACACCTCGTCATGAAGAGCGTTCCGAGCACGCTGTCGGTTCTGGCGGGTATCGCGGCCTTGGTGATCGTGGGCTCACCCGCGACGCCCGGCCCCGCGCCGCGTACGGTCGCGCTGTGGCAGACCGACGACCCGACCGCCCCCGAATCCTCACCGCCGCCCGAGCCGTCCGCGTCGCCGGGAGAGTCTCCGCCGGTCGGGTCTCCGCCGCCTGAGGACTCCGCGCCGGTCGGGTCACCGGCCGGTGTACCCGTCCAGGCCGGTGTACCCGTCCAGGCCGGCGTACCCGTCCCGACTGCCATATCCGTCTCGACCGCCGTACCCGTCCCGGCCGCGGCGAGCCCGCGGCCGTACGTCGTGCGCATCCCGAAGGCCCCGGCGACGCCGGTCCCGCACCGGCCCGCGAAGCCCGGGTCCGCCGTGAAACCGCTCGGCGGAGTCCGCGTGATGCCTCTCACCTCGGAGACCCCGGCGGCGGCCGTCCCGGAGACCTCCGCCGAGCCGGTCCTGCCCGTGATCCCCGAGCTTCCGGCGCCCGAGCAGGTCGTGCCGTCGCCGGAGATCGCGCCTGCCGTCTCGCCGTCCCCTTCCGCGGCCGAAGGCATCTCCGAGCTGACCACGCTCGCGCCCACCGGGGCACTGCGGGAGGGCCGTATCTCGTGGGCGACCATGGTCGCCATCGCCATCGTCGGAGAGTCCGGGATCTTGTGGTTGTTCGCGGGCCTGACCGTGTGGCGCCGTAGGCGCGCGGGCGCACCACGGCCGAGCCGGTCGCGGCGGTGGGGCATTGGCCGAATTATCCGCTGAAAGGACGATTCCCTGGCGGCTCTTGCGTCACTACTCTTACGAGATCGCCGGATTTATTCACAGGGGAGCAGAATATGGCGGACACGGGGCTGACCTGTCCGAAGTGCTCGGGTGAGTGGGACTCACACGAGCGTAAGGGCGTAGTGATCGAGGAATGTGCGGGGTGTCAAGGCGTCTTTCTTGACCGCGGAGAGCTGGAGCGGCTCATCGACGCCGAGAGTGACTACCTCGCTGACCTGGACCCGGCCAAAATGGTCGAGGCCGGCTACCACGGCAGGCACCGACGGGGGATCATGCACCAGCTCTTCACGGCAGTCGAGTAGGGAGTCCGGTCGCCTGGAGGCGTTCTGCCTCCCAGAGGTCACGGTAGGGGCCGGCGCGCACGATCAAGTCCTCGTGCGCGCCGCGCTCAGCGATCTTCCCGCGATCGAGCACGATCACCTCGTCGGCCGCCGTCAGGGGGGCGAGCCGGTGGGTCACCAGGACGACCGTGCGCTCGCCGGACAGCAGCCCGGTGACGAGCCGGTCGGCCGTCGCGAGGTCGAGGCCCTCGGCCGGCTCGTCGAGGACGAGCACCGGCGGGTCGGCCAGCAGCGCGCGGGCGAGCAGCAGCCGCTGACGCTGCCCGCCGGACACCTCGCCGCCGGTGATCGGCGTCTCCCAGCCGGCCGGCAGCGACCTGATCCACCCGAGCAGCCCGGCGTGCGACGCCGCCGAGTCGAGGTCGTCCGCTGAGGCCTCCGGCCGTGCCAGCGCCACGTTGGCGCGGACCGTCGTGCCGAACACGTGCCCGTCCTGGGACACCCCGCGTACGGCCGCCCGCACCGCGGCCGGGTCGTAGGCGGCCAGAGGCATGTCCCCGAGCAGCACGACGCCGCCCGTGACCACCTCGCCGGACAGGGCGGCCAGCAGCGTGCTCTTGCCCGCGCCGCTCGCCCCCACGATCGCGATCTTGCGGCCCGCCGGAACGCGCAGGTCGACACCGTCGAGGGCGACCACCGGACCGTACGCCGCCCGCACCCGCACCAGTTCGATGTCCGGGCACACCGGCACCGCGCGGGTGCCGTGCGGTGCCGGAGGCGGTGTCGCGAGCAGGCCGGTCACGCGGCGGACGGACGGGAGGATCTCGCTGAGGCGCCGCGCGGCGTCCGCAACCGGCAGCACGGACTCCACGGCGGCGAGCGCGGTCAGGGCGAGCACGGTGACCAGGACATCGTCGGCGCCCTGCCGTCGCGCGGCCCAGAGCACACCGACGGAGGTGAGCCCCTGCACGGCGGTGCCGAGGGCGGCCACCGCGGCCTCCACCGCGGCGGCGCGGCGTTCCAGCCGTGCCAGGCGCGCGGCGTCGGCGCCGGCCCGCGCGACGAACCGGTCCGTCGCGCCGAATACCGCGAGGTCGTCCGCACCGCGCGCCACGTCCAGGCCGTGGACGGCCAGGTCGGTACGCGCACCGGCCGCGCGGCGCGCGTTCGCGCGCGCCGCGAGCGCGGCCAGGGCGGGCAGGACCGCCCCGGCGGCGGCGACCCCGGCCGCGAGCACCAGGCCGGCCACTGGCAGCAGGGCCGCTACGGCGGCGACCGCGCTCAGGCCGGCCGTCCAGGCGACGGTCGCGGGCAGCAGGCAGCGCAGCAGCAGGTCCTGGACGGCCTCGACGTCGGAGACCATCCGCCGCACGAGGTCCGCGTCCCGCGGCATCGGGCCCGCCGAGAGGCGGAGCGCCTCGTACACGCGGACGCGCAGGTCGGCGAGGACGCGGAGCGCCGCGTCGTGGCCGGCGAGACGCTCGGCGTACCGGAGCCCGCCACGGAACAGCGCGAACGCGCGCACGCCCACGACGGCGACGCCCAGCACCGACAGCCGCGGGTGCTGCCCGGCCCGCGCGATGAGCCATCCGGCGCTGGCGATCAGCGCGATCGCGCACAGCTCGGCTCCGGTGCCGGCGAGCACCGCGCGTACGAGCCCGGCGCGGTGCCGCCTGCCGATCACGCCACCGCCTCGCGGGGCGTCAGGTGCACGACCCGGTCGGCGACGGCCAGCAGGGCCGGGCGATGGGCGACCAAGAGGGCTGTACGGCCGCGGAGCAGGCGCACGGCGGCCTCGGCGACGGCGGCCTCGCCGGCCACGTCGAGCCGCGCCGTGGGCTCGTCCATGATCACGATGGGGGCGTCCATCAGGTACGCGCGTGCGATCGCGACGCGCTGCCCCTGGCCCGTCGACAGGCCGAGGCCGCGCTCCCCGAGTCGCGCGCCGTACCCGCCGGGCAGGTCCGTGATGAAGCCGTGCGCGGAGGCGGCCTCGGCGGCCTCACGTACGGCGTCCACCGAGGCGTCCGGGCGGCCCAGGCGGATGTTGTCGGCGACCGTGCCCGCGAACAGATGCGGACGCTGCGGCACGTACGCGACGAGGCGGCGCCACGTGGCGAGGTCGAGCTCGTCCAGGTCGACGCCGTCGATGAGGATCCGGCCCTCCGCGAGTCCGGTGAGGCCGAGCACCGCCCGCAGCAGCGTGCTCTTGCCGGCTCCGCTCGGCCCGGTCAGCGCCACGCGCTCCCCGGGCTCGACGGCCAGCGAGAACCCGTCGAGCGCCGGCGCGCGGCCGTCCGCGTACCGCACGACGACCCGCTCCACCTCGATGCGGCCCGCCGTCGCCCGCCGCGCGCCGGACCGTACGGCCGGCGCCGGCAGCGCACCGGCCTGGTCCAGCACGGCACGGCCCTCGGCGGCGGCGTGGAAGCGGGTGCCGAGGACCCGCAACGGCAGGTACGCCTCGGGCGCGAGCAGCAGGATCAGCAACGCCGTCCGCAGGTCCAGCGAGCCGTCGAGCAGCCGGAGCCCGGCCGGCACCGCCACCAGCGCGACCGACAGTGTGCCCACGATCTCCAGCACGAACGAGGACAGGAACGCGATGCGCAGGGTCCGCACGGTCGCCCGCCGGTGCCCGTCGACCATCGCGCGGACCACTCCGGCCTGCGCGGCGTCCCGTCCGTACGCGCGAAGCGTCGGCAGGCCCGCGACGACGTCGAGGAAGTGGCCTCCGAGGCGGTGCAGGAGGCCCCACTGGCGTTCGGTGGCCCGCTTGGTCGCCGCGCCGACGAGCGCGCCGAACACCGGGATCAGCGGCAGCGTCACCGCGATGACCAGCGCCGACGGCCAGTCGGCGGCGGCCAGCCGCACGAGGACCGCGAGCGGCACGACCACGGCGGCGTACCGCTGCGGCAGGTATCCGGCGTAGTAGGGATCGAGGGCGTCCAGGCCGCGGCCCAGCAGGGTGACGTCGGCGCCGCGCCGCAGCAGCCGCTCACGTAGCTCACGCTTGCGCCGGGCGGCGGTGCGCCCGAACACCGTGCCCTGGCACGCGGCGAGCGCGGCCCGCCCACCGGCGACCGCCAGCAGCGGCACCAGGAGCCCGCCCCCGGACAAGGCACGCGACAGCAGATCCGCCTGCGCCACCACGAGAAGGCCCTGCACGAGGGCCATCAGCGCGTACGTCACAGGTACGACGGCCCGCGCACGCGGCCGCGGAAGGTCCACCACACCCAGGCCTGGGCGGCGACCAGGAGCGGCACCATGATCCCGGCCACGGTGAGCGTCATGGACGCGCCGTCGGCCAGTGACGCGCCGGGGGCGTTCAGCGCGGCGAGCAGCGGCACGGTGACGATGGCGAGCGCGGACGCGGCCGGCGCCGCTGACGTACGGCCGGTGGCGAGCGCGAGCCAGGCCACGACCAGGACGGCCGCGAGCCCGCCCGCGACCGGCAGCGTACGGCCGAGGTGGTCGACGCCGGCGCCGATCGCGCACGGGACCCCGGTGACCAGCGCGGCGGGCGCCACGCGGCGCGCGACCGCCAGGGGTTCGGGCGAGCCGAGCCGTACGGCCGCGAAGGCCGCGCCGTGCAGGGCGAACAGGCCGCAGGTCGTGACGGCGAACAGCGGCGCTCCGCCGCCCATGAGCAGACCGACCGCGACGCCCCACGACGCCGCGACCGCCCAGCTTCCCGCCACGGTCGCGCCGTCCCAGAACGACTGCCAGGCCCGCCCCTCCAGACGGCCGCGCAGCCACAGGCCCATGTCGCGGACGATCCATCCGGCGACCAGCACCACCAGCGCGCCCCAGGCCCGGCCGAACACCTGGTCCTCCAGGCCGGGGAAGAGCGCGGTCAAGAGCCCGGCCGACGCGACCAGCCACACCTCGTTGCCGAGGAAGAAGGGTGCGACGGCCGCGAGGGTCAGCCGCCGTTCACGGCCGAGGAAGGGCATCAGCATGCCGACGCCGATGTCGGCGCCCGCGAGGACGAAGTAGCCGATGCCGAAGAAGCTCAGCAGGCCGAATGCGAAGGTGTTCACGGGAGTCGCTCCGGTCAGAAGGAGGGAACGGGATCGAGGGCGGCGGTCTCCACGCGTCCGAGCGCCGAGCCGTCCGGCCCGCGCCGCGCGTACCTCCGCAGGAGGGTGTAGTTCACGACGACCAGCGCGAGGAACAGCACCGAGACACCGGCCGTCACCGAGGCCATCGCCGCCGTGCTCATCGGGCGCACCGCGTCCTCGGTGCGCAGCTCGTGGTAGATCAGCCAGGGCTGGCGGCCACCCTCACGGCCGATCCAGCCGGCCAGCACGGCGAAGTAGACGAGGCCGAGGCTCCGCAGCAGCATCGGGAAGAAGAACCGGCCCGCCAGGGGCCGCCGCCTCCGCACCAGCTTGACCAGCGCGACCACCGCCATCCCGAACATCCAGAACCAGGCGAGCATCATCAGCGTCAGCATGATCCCGGCGAGCGCCGGTGTGTTCTCGCCCCCCTTCGCGTACGGGAACTGGAACACGCCGAACCCGATCGAGGGCAGGATCGCGGCCACGATCGAGACCAGGCCGTACCGCAGCGACCGCCGGTACACCTCGTCGTCGCCGGTGTGCCGCAGATGCCAGCCGCTCACCCCCGCCACGAGGAACCCGGCGACCAGGAACGCCGCCGCGGCGACGTGGCCGAGCGGAAGCAGCGCCGCCGGGTTCGTGAACAGCCGTGTGGCGCTGTCGACGCGCAGGTCGGCGCCGGAGCGCAGGTACCCGACGGGATTCCGCAGGAAGCCATTGGCGACCAGGATGAAGTACGCCGAGGCGTACGCGGTCAGCGTCACGATCCAGATCAGTGCGAGGTGGGCGTAGCGGTTCAGCCGGTCCCAGCCGAAGATCCACAGGCCGAGGAAGGTCGACTCGATGAAGAACGCCACGAGCGTCTCCATCGCGAGCGGCGCGCCGAAGACGTCACGCGCGTGGTCCGTCAGCCCTGGCCAGTTCAGCCCGAACTGGAACTCCATGAGCAGCCCGGTGACGATGCCGACGGCGTAGTTGATGACGTACAGCTGGCCCCAGAAACGGACCATCCGCAGGTGGACGGCGCTGTTCCCCAGGACCGCGCGCGTCTGCATGATCGCGACCAGCGCGGCGAGCCCGAGCGTCAGCGCGACGAACAGGAAGTGTGTGCCGGCGGTGACGGCGAACAGCAGCCTTGCGAGCGTGAGGGAGCTCAACGGGCCTCCAGGGCCGAGTGGATGTGCGAACGTCACTCAACCCGTGCGGAGGGTGCCGGGGCGTCCGGCTGGGAGCTACATCCCGTGTACATCCAGGGAGGCATGGCGGCGGCCCGGCGTACTCCGTGGAGCGTAGGGCGGTCAGCCCAGCCAGCCCGGGCGCACCATGCCCGACTCGTAGGCGAGCACGACGAGCTGCGCGCGGTCGCGGGCGCCCAGCTTGGTCAGCACGCGGCTGACGTGCGTCTTGGCCGTCAGCGGGCTGACCACGAGCCGCGTGGCGATCTCGTCGTTGGATAGGCCTGCCGCGACCAGCGCCATCACCTCGCGCTCCCGGTCGGTGAGGGCGTCGAGGTTCTCCGAGCGCGGCGGGTCCTTCAGCCGCGAGGCGAACTCCCCGATCAGCCGCCGCGTCACCGACGGCGCGAGCAGCGCGTCGCCGCGCGCCGTGACGCGCACGCCGTGGATCAGCTCGACCGGGTCGGTGTCCTTGACGAGGAACCCGCTGGCCCCGGCCTTCAGCGCGGTGTAGACGTAGTCGTCGAGGTCGAACGTCGTGAGGATCACGACCTTGACCATGGAGAGGCGCTTGTCCGCGACGATCCGCCGCGTCGCCTCCAGGCCGTCCAGCACGGGCATCCGGATGTCCATCAGCACCACGTCGGGGTGCTCGGCGACCGCCGCGTGGACGGCCTCCTCACCGTTGCCCGCCTCGGCGACCACGTCGATGTCGTCCTCGCCGTCGAGAATCGACCGGAAACCGGCGCGTACGAGGTTCTGGTCGTCCGCGAGCATGACCCTGATGGGGGAATCCACCCCCTCATCATCACACCGCCCGCCCCTCCCCGCCGATCCGGTGCGGCCCGAGCGGGACGTCGGCGTCTTAGGCTCGGTGGATGCCGAGCACGAGAGTCTCGCTGTGGCGGGACAGGGACTTCCTGTTGCTGTGGAGCGGTCAGATCGTCGACGAGTTCGGTACCCAGGTGAGCCGGTTCGCCGTGCCGCTGGTCGCCATCGTCACGCTGCGCGCGTCGAGTTTCGGCGTTGCCGCGCTGACCGCCGCCGGCGCCCTGCCGGTGCTGCTGGTCTCGCTCCCGGCGGGCGCCGTCGTCGACCGGACCCGAAGACGGCCGCTGATGATCGCCTGTGCGGCCGGCAGCGCGGTGGCGATGGGCTCGATCCCGGCTGCTTCGATGTTCGCGCAGGTCACGCTCGTGCACCTCTATATCGTCGCGCTCGTCGTCGGGATGCTTGGCGTGTTCTTCGACTCCGCGGTGCTGTCCCTGCCGCTCGTGATGTTCGGCCGTGACCGGCTGGTCGACGCGAACGGCCGGATGAACATCGGACGCGGGCTCGCCGAGATGGCCGGGCCCAGCGTGGGCGGTTTCCTGGTCGGCCTGCTCGGCGCGGCGCGCGCGGTCGGCGTCGACGCGTGCTCGTACGTGGTCGGGGCCGTGATGCTGGCCCTGATGAGGTTCCGCGAGCCCAAGCCGGATCCGCGGACGGGCGAGGCACGGTTACGCACGGAGATCTCCGAGGGGCTCCGGATGGTGCTGACCCACCGGCTTCTGCGCGTCATGGTCCTGTCCACCGCCGTCGCCGCCTTCATGCTCGCCGGCGTCAACGCCATCTGGCTGCTGTACGTCATCACCGAGCTGCACTGGAGCTACCAGGCGGCCGGCCTCGTCTACGGGCTGAGCCTCATCGGCGGGGTCATCGGCAGCATGGTCGCCAAAACGCTGATCGACCGGATCGGCATGAGCCGGGCCGTGATCCTCGGGGCGTTATTGTCCGCGCCGCTGGAGGCGGTCACCGCCCTGGTCCCGCGTGGACCGGCCGGCCAGTGGATCGTGACGCTGGCCTTCACCTCTCTGACGACCGCCGGCATGGTCAACATGACCGCCGCGATGTCGCTGCGCCAGCTGGTCTGCCCGCCGGGCATGCTCGGCCGGATGAACGCGACGAGCCGTTTCCTCTCCCAGGGCCTGCGCTTCCTGGGCCCGCTGGCCGCTGGCGGCCTCGGCACGTGGGTCGGCCTGCGCGCCACCCTGCTCGTCCTCGCCGTGTCGACGCTGGTCTGCCCGCTGATCCTGGCGCTGTCGCCGATCCGGACGATGCGCGAGGTGCCGGTGCACGAGGCGTACGCGGCGTGAGTGGTCAGGCGGTCGCGTGGAGCGGGAGCGACGCCTGGACGATGAAGCCGCCGCCCGGGCGGGAGTCGGCGGCGAGGGTGCCGCCGACGGTCGCGGCGCGCTCGCGCATGCCGCGGATGCCATTGCCCTCGGTCGCCTCGCCGCCACGGCCGTCGTCGCAGACCTCCACGATCACCCGGTCGCAGGCGTACCGGATGAGCACGGTCGCGGTCGCCGAACCCGCGTGGCGTACGGCGTTGGTCAGCGCCTCCTGGACGATGCGGAAGGCCGCGAGGTCCACCGGCGCGGGCAGCGGCAGGTGCTCACCGGAGACCGTGAGGCGCACGGGGAGCCCGGCGTCCTTGGTACGGGAGATCAGTTCGTCGAGACGGTCGAGGGAGGGCACCGGGCTGAGCGGCTGCTCCTCGTCGACCTGGCGGAGCACGCCGAGCGTCGTGCGCAGCTCCCGAAGCGTCTCTTTGCTCGCGTCCTTGATCGCGCCCAGCGCGACGAACGCCTGGTCGGCGTCGCGGCGATGAAGAGCGGCGGCGGCCTGCACGTTGATCAGCGAGATCTTGTGCGCGAGGACGTCGTGCAGCTCACGTGCGATGCGGAGCCGCTCCTCGGTGGCGCGCCGCAGGACCTCCTCGTCGCGGGTGCGCTCGACCTCATCGACCCGCCGCTTCGCCTCGCCGAGGTACGCGCTGTGGTAGCGGGCGACCTCGCCTGCGCACAGGACGACCAGCACCCAGGCCAGGACGCTGAGGAACCGCGCGACGCTGCCCGGCCCGACCACGAACTCCGCCCAGGCGAAGATGGCCAGCGCCACGGCGGTGCCGCCGTAGGCCGCGAGCCGCTCGCCGTTCGCGACGGCCAGGTAGGAGATGATCGCGAAGGTGATCATCTCCGGTCCGTCGGGGAACGGCCCGATGTAGTAGTACGCGGTCGACGCGCCGGCCACGATGACCGCCGCGACCGGGAACCGGCGGCGTACGGACAGCGTGGCGGCGCCGATCGCGGCCATCGCGTAGGCCTTGGTGTCCGACAGCGCGAACCCGCCCTCGTGCAGGACGGTGCCGATCACGACGACGACGCCGACGACCACGGAGAGGAGGACGTCGGCACGCCGGCCGCGAGGGAGCTTGCGCACCATTGAACGGTAGACCAGCCGGTCGCGTGCTCAGAGCCCCGTGTGGCAAAGGGCTCTACCGGCTAGCAGGAATGATCAGGGTGCGGCTGGCATGGCCATGGGAATGGGTGCTGGCAGTGCAGACTCCAGGCCGCGGAGCGCGCACTGTGGTGGATGTAAGAGACCAAGGACCGAATGTGAAGGGGGAGCGTGTCATGTGCCGACACCGGCCTCCGTGCCCGAACGCGGACGCGCCCGATCATGTCGCGGCTCGTACACTCGTTCGCCACCCCGAACAGGGATGGAATCTGCTCTGCAACGGAATCGTGGTCTTCGACGACACCGGCGAACTCTTCCCTGACGGCCACACCCTCGCCCCACACCGCCCCACGCGGTCACCCCTTCCCCTGACCCCCGCCGCCTGACCCCAGGCAGCCCAGGCCGCACCCCGTCCCACGCGGCCACCCCGGAACCGGCCGGTCCACGGAGCACTTCCCCCCCTCGCTCCGGGGCCCGGCCGGCCCCTTTTTGTGCCGAGGTTCGTGTGCCGACGTCACGCCTTCTTGATTTGTGGCTAAAAGAGGCAGGCCGGTCGCTTTGCGTTACGGGCCAGCAGGTATCACTAGGAGGGAAGGCCGATACTCGAGGGCGGGGGGCCGATGATGATCGACTTCGTCCGCGGGATGGACGATCGGCTCGGCGGGGCGGGATTCCTCAAGAAGGCGCTGAAGAAGGTCTTTCCGGACCATTGGACCTTCATGCTCGGCGAGATCGCCATGTACTCCTTCGCGATCATCATCCTCACAGGCGTCTGGCTGACCTTTTTCTTCCACCCCAGCATGGCCGACGTCGTCTACCGCGGGTCCTATGTCCCGCTGCGCGGCGTCACGATGAGCAAGGCGTACGAGTCGACGCTGCGCATCAGCTTCGACATCCGTGGCGGCCTGCTCATACGCCAGATCCACCACTGGGCCACCGTCGTCTTCCTCGCCGCGATCGTCATGCACATGCTGCGCAACTTCTTCACCGGCGCCTTCCGCAAGCCACGTGAGCTCAACTGGGTGATCGGCGTCGTGCTGTTCCTGCTCGCGATCCTGAACGGGCTGTTCGGCTACTCCCTGCCGGACGACCTGCTTTCGGGCACCGGCCTCCGCATCCTCCAGGGAGTGATCCTCTCCATCCCGATCGTCGGCACGTACCTGGCGATGTGGGTGATCGGCGGGGAGTTCCCCGGCAGTGAGCTCATCCCCCGGCTTTTCACCGTCCACATCCTGCTCATCCCCGGCATCCTGCTGGCGCTGATCCCGCTGCACGCGGTCGTGCTGACCTGGCGGCAGACCCACACGCAGTTCCCCGGCGAGGGGCGTACCTCGCACAATGTCGTGGGCAAGCCGTTCTGGCCGGTCTTCATCGTGAAGACCACCGCGTTCTTCCTCTGGGTGCTCGCCGCGATCGCGCTGCTGGCGACCTTCTTCCAGATCAACCCGATCTGGCTGTTCGGGCCGTACAACCCGGCCGCCATCAGCGCCGGATCCCAGCCCGACTGGTACATGGGCTGGCTCGAAGGCTCACTGCGCGTCATGCCCGGCTGGGAGATCAACGTATTGGACCGTACGCTCCCGATGAGCGTGATCATCCCGGCACTCGTGGTCCCGGGCCTCCTCTTCACCTGCCTGGCCATGTACCCGTTCCTCGAACGCTGGGCGACCGGCGACCACGAGGTCCACAACCTGCTGGACCGGCCGCGCGACGTCCCCGCCCGCGTCGGCATGGGCGTCGCCGGCGCGACGTTCTTCGGCATTCTGTGGCTGGCCGGCGGCAACGACATCATCGCCAACGCGTTCCACATCCCGCTGTTCGGCCTGACGTGGATCTTCCGGATCGCGGTGATCGTCGGGCCGTTCGTCGGCTTCGAGGTCGGCCGCAGGATGGCGCTCGGCCTGCAGCGCCGCGAACGCGGCACGCTCCGGCACGGCCTGGAGACGGGCATCATCGTCCGCCGGCCCACCGGAGAGTTCATCGAGAAGGAACGGCCGCTCACCTCCGAAGAGGAGGCGGTCATGCGCAGTCGGCGCCCCGTACGGCCGATTCCGATGCCCCAGACGGACGCGGAGGGCGTCCAGTCACGGGACGCGCGGCGGCCGGTCGTGAAGCTGCGGATCGCGCTCAACCGGATCTACGTGGCGGACGTCCTGCCGCCGCCGGAGGAACGGCCCGCGATCAGCTCGCGCGACGAGGCGTGACGCTCAGCCGAGTGCCGCCTCGATGGCCCGATGGAACGTCGGGAAGGCGGTCATCATGTTCCTGAGCCGCTCGGTCGGGACCTCTCCGTGCACCGCGACCGTCAGCGCGCCGAGGATCTCACCGCCCATCGGACCGGCCGACGTACCGCCGACGAGCCTGCCGCCGGCCTCGATCAGCTTGATGAACCCCTCGGACCGCTGGATCCACCCGCGCGTGTTGTTCGCCAGGTCGGTGCCGTGGACCTGGACGTCCGTGTACCGGTCGCGGGCCTGCTTCTCGGTGAGGCCGACCGCGCCGACCTCCGGGTCGGTGAACGTGACGCGCGGCAGCGCGCGGTAGTCGGCCTCCGGGCCGTCCTGGCCGAGGATGTCCCGCGCGGCGATACGCGCCTGGTAGACCGCGACGTGAGTGAAGCCGCCCTTGCCCGTGATGTCACCGACCGCCCACACACCGTCGGCCGCCCGCATCCGGCCGTCGACGTCGACGAACCGCGCGCCCTCGTCCAGGCCGACCGCCGCGAGCCCGATGCCTTCGAGGTTCGTACGGCGGCCGATGGCCACGAGCAGGCGTTCAGCACGGATGTCACCGTTGACGACGAAACCGCCGTCGTACCGGACGCTGTCCGCCCGCGTGCGCGTACGCACCTCGATACCTTCGGCCTCGAAGACCTTCCGGACCAGGTCCCCGGATTCCGGCTCCTCCTGAGAGATCAGCCGGTCGGACGCCTCGACCACCGTCACCCGGGTCCCGAACCTCCCGAACACCTGCGCCAGCTCACACCCGATCGCCCCGCCCCCCAGGATGATCATCGACTCCGGGAGCTCCTCGGCCTCGATGGCCTCCCGATTCGTCCAGTACGGGGTGTCTTTGAGCCCGTTGATCGGCGGCACGACCGGCGCCGTACCGGTCGCGACCACGATCCCCTTCCGCGCACGGATCACCTCGCCACCGACCGTGACCTCACCCGGCGCCGTGATCCGCCCCTTGCCCCGTACGAGCCGTCCACCCTTACCGGTGAACCTGTCCACGGCACCTTGATCGTCCCAACCGGAGGTCACCTCACTCACGCGCGCGGCGACCGGCCGCCAACTGGGCTCGATACGCGCTTCCCCCGCCGTACCGGGAATCCGCCGCCCCTCGGCCAGCACGTCCGCCGCCCTGACCATGGCCTTGCTGGGGATACAGCCCCAGTACGGACACTCACCCCCGACGAGCCGATCCTCGACCCCGACCACGTCAAGCCCGGCCTCCGCCAGACCGCCCGCGACCTCTTCCCCACCAGGCCCCATGCCGATGACCACGACGTCAACGCTCATGAAGACAGCCTGCCCTAGTTCCCGACGCTCTCCCGTACGGCCTCCTCATAAAGCCGCCGCACGTCATCATCGAAGTAGGCGGAGTAGGAGACCTCGTCCTCCGCCCCACCTTGCTCGTAACCACCGATCACCCCGACGACCTCGCCCCGCCGGGTCTTAGGGTCGTAGTGGGTGAGCCAGGGACTGCCACTGGTACCCGGCGCGTAGCCGTTACAGGCGAACCGCATCTGGTATTTGTAGGCGCGAGTCGTCTTGTTGATGCAGGTGACAGGCTTGTCGGAGCTCGTAGGGTAGCCGGTGACCCGCACGATGTTCGTGTAGCCCTGCCCGACCCCGAGCAGGTTCGCGCCGAGGACGTCGGCGATATTCTTGCCGTTCAGCGGGTCGAGGATCGCGAAACCGACGTCGAGGTCAGGGTCAGAGCTCGTCTCCCACCGAGGATCGACGACCTGCGCCTTGACCTTCCAGACCCCGTAGGGCGCATTCCCGTTCCGGTAACCAGGGACGAAGACGAGGTTGCCGACATAGCCCCGACCCCGGCCGGCGTGGACACAGTGGGCAGCGGTGATGATCAGATTCCGCCCGGGACTGTCGACCGCACTGGCCGTACAGAAATGGTCACCTTTGGTGTCATGCGAGAAGAGCGCCCCAACCCGCTTCCCGAAGAACGCCGGCTCCGCCGTCGGGGTACCGCTGGGAGGATGAGCCCGAAGGAACCGCTCCCGATTCCAACTGGAATCACTGGCCATCGGCCGAGGCGTCCCCGGCGACGCACAACCGCTGATGAAGAGACTCCCGACCACCAACCCCACCCACCGGCCCCTGCGCATCGCACCCCCCTCGCGCTTTCTTCCCGTATGGGGTAACTAGCGAACCTCCGTATTTCCCGAGGTTCGTAGCGCGAAGCGTGAGCATGAAAGGTGCTCCGTTGCCCGGAGTCACGGTCCGCGGGCGATGACCTTCTTGGCGATCTGTCCGGCGGCATGGACGGGGTCTTCGTGCTCCCACACCCGAATCACCAGCCAGCCCGCCTCGCGGAACAAGCGATCGGTCTCCGCGTCCCGCTCACGATTGCGTCTGACCTTTTCCGCCCAGTATTCGGCGTTGGTCGCTGACTTCGTATGATGCTCCGGGCAGCCGTGCCAGAAGCAGCCGTCCATGAAGACGGCGACCTTCCGTCGCGTGAAGACGAGATCAGCGGTTCGACGCACCGCCCGCAGCGGACGCATGGACACCCGATACCGAAGCCCTTGGGAATGCACGGCCCGCCGCAGAGCCAATTCAGGTTTGGTGTCCCGGCCCTTGTTCGCCTGCATGCTCTTACGCACGCCTTCGTTCAAGGCCCGAGTCGGTCGTTCAAGGCTCACAGCGTCCACTCTAGAGAACGGTTCGACCGCGACGAACGAAGATCACTGCACTCCGGAGACACCGAGCCCGTTGGCCACGTGCCTGGCCAGCGCGATCGCCAAAGGGATGGGAACGGCATTGCCGATCTGCCGGGCGATCTCCAGCTTGGGACCGCACCACTCGAAGGTGTCCGGAAAGCCTTGAATCCGAGCCGCCTCATGATGGGTGAGCGCACGAGGCTGTTCGGGATGCAGGTAGCGGCCCTTCTCCGGTTTGAAGAACTCGGTCCGAATCGTCACCGAGGGCCGATCCCAGCGGAGACGCCCCATCACATCACCGGATCCAGTGGTGTGCTTCTTCCAGCAAGGGGCCTTGAGGTCTTCAGGAAGGTCGAATCGGTTGCCGCCATAGGGAATTTCCACGAAGCGATCCTTGGACAACTTCGTGTAGTTCCGAGTGATATGGAGCTCGTTCGCCATATAGCGGCCTGGAACAGACCTACCGAAGACACTTACCTCTCGGCCCACCGGCAACTCGGTGTGCTCGAGTGGAATTTTCTCGTCAAGGCCACTGAGCGCTGCCTTTACGGTACGCCATTCCGTCGACGAGACGTGGGGTTCAGGAATCTCGATCTTATCGATGTCCTTGCGTGTGCCGATCACGATCGCGCGGCGGCGGAGCTGGGCGGCGCCGAAGTCGGTTGCTTTCAGAATGCCATAGTCGATCTCGTAGTTTTGAAGGCGGCCACCGACAAGAAGTTCGGCCTTCAGGGCTTGGAACTCGCGAGCCTTGAGAAAACGGTCGACATTTTCGATGACGAACGCCTTGGGCTTGACCTTCTTCAACGTCTCGACGTAACGCTTCCACAGCCCATTGCGCTCGTCGTCCTCACGCTTGGCGCCCAGATTGGAGAATCCTTGGCATGGCGGGCCTCCGATCACGACTTCGGCCTCGGGCAGGTCGCCGTCGACCCAGTCCGCGATGTCTCCCCAGTGAATATGATTCTCGCCGAAATTGGCGGCGTAGGTGGCGGCCGCAAAAAGGTCCTTTTCCACCGCCGCGACCGGCGTGAAGAATCCCGTCTCGCGAAATCCTTCGGAGAGCCCGCCGCAACCGGCAAAAAGGTCGATGACTCGGAGTCTCGGAGACATGGCTTTAAACCTTAGGGGATCGGACATCGGCTCCGGCACCAACCCTCCGTGTGTCGTGGGGGGACGAGGTGACCGAGCCCGTGTCATGTCGAACTTGAGTTCGAATACTAGCGATCATGCCGGAAAAGATCGAGTGAGGCGCGCGAGGTAGGACTCGATGTTATCGAGCCGTCGGGTCCGGATGACAGGAAGCGGCATACGTGATGGACGCGTCGCGGGGCCGAGACCGATGCCGGCTTCATCCGCCGCGCGTCGGATGATCCGACGGGTCACGCCTCCGTCCGTCGATCCAGGGTGTAAACGGCGTGTCGTCCAAGCGCGTCCCTTATGAGAGGCATCCGACGTAGGGACTCGAGGCCATGCTCCAGATTGTCCGGTTCGTCCATGATCTCGAAAATTGCGGCGCGGGCGACCCTCGTCTCGAATGTCGTCTCAAGGTCGACGAAGTGGACACTGTGGATTGTCCGGCTTGAGAGTATTGCTCCATGGGGGTGCGGTGTACGGCCGCAACGCGCCCCGTCGGGCAGCTCGCTGATATCGGGTCGGAAACGGGGGACCTCATGTACGACGAATTCGATGACAACTACGACACATTCAAGGCCCTCCTGGACGCCTTCACGCCTGCGGAGGCAGTGAAGAGGCTGGAGAACTTCGGCATCGAGCAGGAGGTCATCCAGAAGATCCGAGAGAGGCACGAGCAGCGGACCATCCAGATCAGAGAACTGGAAGAACCGCATACCGTGGTCTCTGGCAACCGTGACACCTGGTATACGGGCCCGCAGCCGAAGGATAAATGTTGGCCGGCGATCGTCGACCTTCTTGTGAAGGCGGGATGGCGGCAGGACCCCGCCATCGACAGCCTTGACGCGTCGACGACCCGGATCGTGTCACTGCTGAGTCATCCAAGGGAGAAGGGTTTCGCCACTCGAGGTCTGGTCGTCGGTCACGTCCAGTCGGGTAAGACCACGAACTTCACCGCGGTGATGGCCAAGGCCGCGGATCGCGGCTACAAGCTGTTCATCGTCCTCGCAGGTGTCCATAACGGATTGCGCAGACAGACTCAGGCGCGGCTCGTCCAACAGCTCGTGCAGCCCAACGAGACGCGATGGTCCCAGCTCACGGACCTCAACTCCGACTTCACGCCCACCGCGAATCCGGCGTCGTATTTCGGCAAGAGCAATGAGACGCACGTGCTGTGCGTGGTCAAGAAGAACTCCACGATCCTGCGCAAGCTCTCCAAGTGGCTGAGCGGTGCCGCGGAGTATCTCAAGGACTGCCCCGCGCTCATCATCGATGACGAGGCCGACCAGGCGACTCCCGCCACCAAGTCGATCAACCCACTGGTTCGCGAGATCCTGGGGCGTTTGCCCAAGTCGGCTTATGTCGGATACACGGCGTCGCCGTTCGCCAACCTGCTCATCAAGCCCAGCGCTGACGATCTCTATCCGGAGGACTTCATCGTCAGCCTCCCCAAGCCCCATGGGCATGTCGGTACTGAGGTCTTGTTCGGTCGTTACGCCCTCGACGGGGAGAGCCCGGAGGACGTCGATGACGGTCACGACATGATCCGCATGGTCCCGGACGACGACGTCGAATGCGTGCGCCCGCTGAAGAAATCGGACGTCGAGGGCTTCACCCCCGAGCTCACCGAGACGCTCCGGAACGCCGTCCGATACTTCTGGTTGAGCACCGCCGCCCGGCGCGTACGCAGGACCGGTAATCCGCACAACACGATGCTCATCCACACCAGCGTCAACACGGCCGTCCACGATGGCTTTCGAGTGCCGCTGGAGCGTCTTCGTGCCAGGTCGGCGGCTTGCCTTGCCGATCCTGAGTTCCTTGCAGACCTCCGTGAACTCTGGGAGACGGAGACGTCCAAGGTGCCGGCAGAGGACTTCGGCGAAGTGAAGGTCGAATTCGATGACCTGCTCCACGCGTTGGCCGGAGTGCTCGATGACTGCCGGATCATCATGGACAACTCCAGCAGCGAAGACAGGCTCGACTACGAGAACGGCCCGATCGTCGCGATCGCGGTAGGCGGGAACACTCTCTCCCGAGGGCTCACGCTCGAAGGACTGTCCGTGAGCTACTTCGTACGTGCCGTGTCCGCATATGACACGTTGTTGCAGATGGGGCGGTGGTTCGGCTACCGCGATGGGTATGCGGACCTTCCGCGGATCTGGATGACCGCAGAGCTCGAGGAGTGGTTCCGTCACCTCGCGACGGTCGAGACGGAGATGCGGCGCGACATCGACATCTATATGACTGAAGACGAGACTCCCCTGACCTTCGCGGTACGGCTACGCACGCATCCCGCGTTGCGGGTGACGGCGGCAGCGAAGATGAAGCACGCGGTCAAGGCGGCTTATTCGTACGGCGGACGACGTATCCAGACCCGCTACTTTCACACGAACGCCGATTGGTGTCTTGGCAACCAGGCGGCGGCGAAGGCGCTGATCGCCAATGCGGTTCATGACGCCGCGAGAATGGAGAAGCGGCCAGAGGAAGGACGTCATGTCTTCAGGGACGTCCCTTGCGAACATGTGATCGATTTTCTGAGAACCTACCGATTCCATGTTAGGTCTCAGGAATGTGATGCAGGGCTACTCATCGGTTATATCGAAAAGCGCGTCCGAGCCGCTGGATCGCTTCGGCGATGGAACGTAGCGATCGTCGGCAATCCGATCGATCCGGATGATCGGAACTTTGAGTTCACCCCAGGCGTCTCGGTCGGACGGATTATCCGTGCCAGGCTCGACAGTACGGAATCCGACTTCGCCGATATCAAGACGCTGATGAGCCGTCGGGACGCCGCAGTCGACCTTGTGGGCGAGGTCTCCGGGTTCACGGAGAAAGAGATCAAGGCCGAACGTCGTCTCCGCCTGCCGGATACCGGGCTGCTCGTGCTCTACCCCATCGACAAGGAATCCGTACCGCCTAAACGTAAGAAGCAGCGACGTATGCCGCTGAATGCCGAGGACCACATCATCGGCATCGGCCTGATCTTCCCAGAGCCCGGCAAGGACAGCGCCGTCGAGTGGATGGAGTACATCTCGGCGGATCTGTCCGGCATCGAGATCGAGGAAGAGGACTTCAGCCCGGTCGACGCAGAGGACGCGGCCGGATGAACAGTGATCTTCGGGACCTCATCGACCTGCACTGGAGTCGTCTGGAGTCCGAGCGGGCGTCTGGAGAACGGAGGCTGCGTGTATCCGAACTTCCGGTCGAAACCGCCCACGGAAGACTGGCAGCCGCCGTCGATCACGATGGGCATCGACACGTGCTCGTGCCCATCGCTTCCAATCAGAAAGTGAGATGTGGCCTGGAAGGCCCCGTCCTCTTGATGCGACGGCGCGTGTTGGAGGACAGCGAGACCTACCAGACGTATGCGGACCTCGGATGTCTGCGTACTGATCTCAACGACCTCTTCACGACACTCTGCTCGGACATCCTCACGACCACCGAATCCGTCCCGAACAACCCGCTCAAGTCCCTCTACCGTGTGCTCGATCAGTGGAGGGCGCTCTTTCAGTCGAAGAGCGCACCGCTCGGGCCAGAGCAACAGATCGGCCTGTTCGGGGAGTTGACGGTGCTCGTGCGCCTTTTGGAGCAGGACCCCGATGCCCATCGGCTTTGGCTCGGGCCCGCCGGCCATCGCCACGATTTCGCCTCCGACACGACGGCGGTAGAGGTGAAGTCCTCAGCCGGTACAGAGAGCCGCGTTCGGATTCATGGCCTGGACCAGTTGGAGGCGCCGATGAACGGGTCGCTCCAACTGGTCTGGTACCGCTTGGAACGGACATCCGGGCAGGGTGAGGACCTCATCGAGTTGGTCGATCGAGCCCTGCGGCTGTGCGATGACGAGAGCGCGCTGCTCGGCCTCCTGGCAGATGCGGGCTATCACTCCACGGACCTCGATCACTACCGTGGCCTCCGCTTCGTCATTGCAGAGGAACACTGGTACGAGGTGGCCGAGCCCTTTCCGAGACTGACCGGCCACGATCTCGCCGCGGCCGGTATCCCGATCACTGTTCTGGACGTCTCGTACACGATCGACCTTTCCAGTGAGTCCCCGAACGCCTTGAAGATGCATCGAGTGAACGAACACTTGGCCGCTCTCCTCCGGGAGTCCTCGTGAACGGACCGTCCTGGTTCTCTCAGCCGTTTCCACCCGAGGGTGCCAGCACCGCGGAAGGCATCCGTAACCAGCTCGGACGTCCCGAACTGGACCTGTTGACGATTCTGGTGCGAGAGTCGGCGCAGAACAGCTGGGATGCCCGCCGCCACGACCGCACGGGTCCGGTGGACTATCGGATCGACATGTGGACGGTCGGACCTGCCCACGCCACCGTGTGGAGAGACCTTCTACTACGGGACGCTCCGCTCAACGAGCACCTCCCACTCCGCGAGTCGTTGCAGCGCAGTATTCGTGTGATGGCGATCTCTGATCGTCGGACGTGTGGCCTGGGCGGTCCGACCCGTGCGGACAGCACTGCGACGGAGAACCACGACTTCGTGTCCTTCGTTCGTAACATCGGGGAGCCTCGGGACACGGAACTCGGTGGCGGCACTTATGGGTTCGGCAAGGGCGTCTTCTATCTGGCCTCCAAGCCGGGAACGATCTTGATCCACACGCGCTGCGAGGTCGACGGCGGGCACGAGACTCGACTCATTGGTTGCGCACTGTGGAACAGCTACATCGCGAACGATCCTGGAGGGAAGACGCGCTATACGGGCCGGCATTGGTGGGGCGACACCTCCGGAGAGGTCGTCGAGCCCCTGATCGGCGCCGAAGCCGATGCGATGGCACACCGACTCGGTTTGAAGGCCTTCGCGTCGAACGAGACGGGGACCACGATCGTCGTCGTCGACCCGAGCCTCGACGAGCTCGAACCCTCAGAGGCAGCCGGATACATGGCCGAGACGATCACCTGGCATCTATGGCCGAAGATGCTCGGCTCGCCGGAGGCTTCGCCGACGATGACGTTCTCCGTGAGCTGCGATGGTATCGAGCATCCTGTTCCCGATCCACGCAAGACCCGCCCCCTGAACCTTTTCGTTGCGGCCTATGAGGATCTGCGAGGCCGCGGCGGAAAAGGTTTGGAGTGTTTCAAGCCTAAGAGGTTCCTGGGCCGACTGGGTCTGGTCAAGCGAACCGCTCCGGCCTTCGAGGGGACGAGCGCCTCTCGAATGGTCGGTATCGAGAATCTCGTTCATCACGTATGCCTCATGCGCCCCGCCGAGCTGGTGATCACTTATCACGCTGGGCCCAAACCTCCCAGTGAGTTTCAGTCGTACGCCGGGGTCTTCATCGCGGACGCGGCCATGGACGGAGTGTACGCCAAGGCCGAGCCACCGACACATGACGCGTGGAATCCGCAGTCGTTGGACGCTCCCGAGAGCACGTTCATCCGCATGACGTTCAAACGCATACAAGAGTCACTGGACGGCCTACTCGGCCTCGGTGGCAATGTACGTGCCGGCTCCGCACACGTCGCACTCGGCGCCGCCAGCACGATGTTCTCCAGCCTGGTGGGCGGGGCTTGGGGCACCGGTGGAGCCCCCGACTACGGAAAGGCGGTCGGCGAGAGGACTTCGAAGACAGAGTCGGCTCAGAATCCAGGAGGCGGCGCGGCGAACGATCGTGATGATGGGCGCGATGCGGCATCCGGCGATTCGCCTTTCGGTGGCGCAGGGAATGGCGCCTCCGGCCGACGACGTCCACGTGTCGAGTACGTTCGCGATCCGTACTACGACGACGAATGGTCTGAAGGCTCCGTCCTCATTCAAGACTTTCGGCTGCCCGCCCCTGGATCACATCGCGTAAGTGTCAAGCTCGCCGTGATCTTGAACGCAGCCGGCATGCGTGAAAGCGAACCCCCTATCGGCGCGGCAATGCCGCTCCTCGTCGGATGGAAGGACGCTGTGGGCAATCTGTTCACCTTGCCTACACATGTCATCGAAGGCGGTGATGACGTCTGGCATGTGATCGTCCGGCCGGCGCCCGACACGGTGACCGAGATCGACATCACGGTTGACGCGGTGGGGGCATCATGAGTCGCCGGGCGCTCCCGTATCGGGCGCCGTCTGACGACGTCGTGAAGGCCGCCGGCTGGGTGCTCGTCACCGATGACGGTGAGACGCCGCTTTCCGAGGTGCTGCCCGACTGGGACTATCAGATGGATCTTCATCTGAGCCGCTCCATCGACGTGGACCTGGACCGGGCCAGGGCCGAAGCGGGTCTTCCGGAAAGCACTCCTTTGACGCTGGCCGTCGTGTGGACCGCGACGGGTTCCAACCTGCGTGCGTCCGCGGACCAGATCCGGCTCGATGATCCCGGCTCGACCCACGTCGAGGTCGAGGCCTTGCTGACCGGAGCCGACCTAGGCGGGATCCTTCTCTTGGACACCGCGCTTGTGCTGTCCGAGCATTGCGCCGATGGCCCCTCGAGCGTTCCCCGCCGCGCAGGCTCAGTGCTCTGGAGTGATCGCCGATCTCTCCGTCTGCAGGGTGACGCACCGCAGTTTCCGATGTCGGTCATCGACTTTGCCAATACCTCCTTTCCGGACCGCGCCGCCTGGCACATGCAGATCAGCGGCAACCTTTACGGGGCCGCCATGGGGTCGCTCCTGCTCCTGGTGAACGAGCAGAACGGTCTCGTCGCGACGGCCTTTAAGAACGCGGGCAGACCACGCACCGTCGACAAGGTGGTCCTGTCGTCGGTTTACGCGGATGTCGCGCGCGTCATGATCGAACATGCCCTCCGCGACGACGACTTCAAAGACGGTGTGGAATTTCCGGATGACACGCTCGGCGCCACGCTATCGGCGCTGTTCCATCATCTGTTCCCAGGATCATCGATCAACGACCTTCGTCTACGACTCACTCATTCGCCCACTCTGTTCGCATCAGAGCTTCAGGCGGCCGTGAAGATATTCGAGGTGTTGTGATGAGTCTCCTGTTCCCGCGCTTGCTCGCCGTCACGGCCAAGCCGATGCACGAGAAATATCGAGATCTGAAGTTGGCCGAATTGACTCGGCATGCCGCGACGAATCACCCGTCATCCGTCTATGTGGCCACCGGCGGTGATCGTGTTTCAGAGGAGACGCTTGCGCAACTGCGTGCATTGGTTCTAGAACTTGCCGGGGATGCCGGCTTCCCCGAGGAGTCCACACGGAAGCTACGGGGATCCTTCGATCTGCGTCTCGCCGCCGCTCTTCATTCCAAGATGGGGGTCGTGCCGGCCGAAGCGGCGTCCGGGGATGTCTGGGCGTTCATGGCGCTGGTATTGCTGCCTGACGTCGCCTATTGGCGATATCCGCTCCCCCCGGGCGACCGCGTGCTCGGCACCGACCTCACGCGGCACACCTTCGGTCGTATGTGGTGGCGCGCGCAGCTCGTCCACTCACCTGATGAACCCGACCCTTACGCGGCTCTCAAGATCTTCGGCGAGGACGCCTTCGACCAGATCTACACCCGGCGCAGGGCGTTGGGCGGAAGCCCTCACGTGGTCAAGGCCATCCTCAGGACGTGGAGCGGGCTCGACCTGCGTGGGATCAACGAGCGCGCTGCGCTCCGCGACTTTCTGATGCGTCTTCTGCGGCTTGCTCCGTTCCTGCTGTTCGATGCGCTCAGCGAAGAGGCATTGGACACCGAACTCCGGTTCGTGGCCCGAGAGTCCGTCACCGCGTTGCTGAGCGCGGAACCGGTACGGCCCGAGGATCTTCAGAACAGGGTCGATGCCGTCTTCGCCGATGCACGGTAACGGGACGGAATCAAGCGACTCCGAAACGTTCCCAGTGGCGCGTCTCATGCAGTAAGGCAGCGGCTGATCCGATGAACTGATTTGGCATCGGATGCTATTCGGGCATCAAGGCAACCGCCGCTTTATGCCTGATCAATAAAAAGATCTCGAAGTTAATCAAATAGTCGACAATTTGACTTTACGTCAAGAATGTTCTGATGCCTACAGTCAGGCAAAAGTTGGTCACATTTTGCGACTTGTGCAAACCTTTACCTTTCAGTGATGCTTCCTATTGGCTGAACAGTGGCGTTCAACCTCACCTGTCTCCCCAGACGCACGTGAGTGAGATCGCCGCCTCTCAGGCCGTGCCTGGGCGTGCTATCAGGGCACGTCCGGAATCCCCCGCAGGGAGGCTGTTATGAGGATCCTCGGATCCGCCGGGCGAAAGGGACTGATCGTCTCTGCCGCCGGGCTCGCCGTCGGTGCCCTCGTCGTGTCCCCCGCCGCGCACGCGGCGACCACGGCTAAGGAATCACCCGCCATCAAGGCTGCCGCGGCAGCCGGCTCGGTGATGAAGTCGCTTGGTGACAACGCGACCGCCGGGTCGTACATGGACCACGGGAAGATGGTCGTCACCATCACCCACAGCTCGGACGCTCAGGCGGTTCGGGACGCAGGAGCTACGCCGAGGCTCGTCGCTCGGAGCAACGCGCAGCTCAACAAGGTCGCCGGTGCGATGAAGTCGGCCGACGTCGCTGGTACGGCCTGGGGGATCGACCCTCTGACCAACCAGCTCGTGATCTCCACCGACCAGACTGTCACGGGCGCCAAGCTCGCGAAGGTCACCAAGGTCGCGAAGAGCTCGGGCGCGGCGGCTCGGATGCAGACGGTGGCCGGGAAGTTCGGCACTCGGATCTCCGGTGGCGACGCCATCTGGGGAACGCAGTACCGCTGCTCGCTCGGCTTCAACGTTTCCAACGGAAGCACCAACTACTTCCTCACCGCGGGCCACTGCGGCAATGTCGAGGCGAATTGGTGGGACGACCCGGGTAACTTCATCGGCTCGACCGTGGACAGTCACTTCCCCGGTGACGACTTCGCGCTCGTGCAGTACGGCGGCAGTGTGCCGGCCAGCGGCAACGTTGACCTGTACAACGGAAGCACCCGGGACATCACGGGCGCTGCCAACGCGTTCGTCGGCGAGTCGGTGCAGCGCAGTGGTAGCACCACCGGCGTGCACGGCGGCACCGTGCAGGCTCTGAACGTCTCGGTCGACTACGGACCCGACGGTATCGTCAACGGTCTCATCCAGACGAACGTCTGCGCCGAGGGCGGCGACAGCGGCGGCTCGCTGTTCGATGGCGGCACCGCGATCGGTCTCACCTCCGGTGGCAGCGGCAACTGCTCCTCCGGTGGAACGACCTTCTTCCAGCCGGTGACCGAGCCCCTCAACGCTTACGGCTTGCACGTCCTGTAAGTCCTGAGCAGACGAGCCCCCGGACGAAAGTCCGGGGGCTCGTTCGGTTCGGTGGGAAGATCGTGTACAAGCCACGCAGATGCGCGTTGACCTGCGGTTATCAACAGCCTGTGGAAAAGTAGAGGCCATGACCGTCTCACTGCCGATCGAGCCGGCGGCCAACGACCTGCTGAACCGCAGCCCTCTGGCGCTGCTCGTGGGCATGCTGCTCGACCAACAGGTTCCGCTGGAACGCGCGTTCTCCGCACCGTACGACCTGGCCAAGCGGCTCGGGCACGACCTGGACGCCGGGGAACTGGCCGACTACGACCCGGAGGCGCTGGAGGCCGTCTTCAGCGAGAGGCCGGCGCTGCACCGTTATCCCAAGGCGATGGCCAAGCGCGTACAGGCCCTCTGCCGGATCATCGTCGACCGGTACGACGGGGACGCCACGCAGGTCTGGACCGAGGCTGCCAGCGGCGTCGACCTGCGTAAACGGGTCGGCGCGCTGCCGGGGTTCGGCGAGCAGAAGGCGAAGATCTTCGTCGCGCTGCTCGGCAAGCAGGTGGGCGTACGTCCCGAGGGCTGGCGTGAGGCCGCCGGAAACTACGGCGACGAGGGATCACACCGGTCGGTCGCCGACATCGTGGACGAGGCCTCGCTCGGCAAGGTCCGCTCCTACAAGCAGGAGATGAAGGCCGCGGCCAAGAAGGCCTGACCAGGGCCCTGCACGTCCCGGCCGCCCCCGCGCACCAGGTTCGTGCAGGACCCCCAGCGTCAGCCCAGTTGGATCGAGCGTTTGGCCAGGCCGCCCCAGAAGCCGTCGATGACGGTGTGCTGGGACGGCAGGTCGGATTCGCCGGCGCCCAGGGTGACGAACAGCGGGGCGAAGTGTTCGGTGCGCGGGTGGGCGATGTGGCCGGACGGGGAACGGTTCGCGAAGTCGAGCAGTGCGTCGACGTCGCCCGCGGCCAGTGCCTCGGCACCCCACGCGTCGAACTCGCGGGACCAGCCCGGCGCCTCGTTCACACCCGCTCCCCACATCAGGCCGCGCAGGTTGTGGGTGAAGAAGCCGCTGCCCACGATGAGGACTCCCTCGTCGCGCAGCGGCGCGAGGCGGCGGCCCAGGGCGAAGAGTCGTGACGGGTCCAGCGTGGGCATCGACATCTGCAGCACCGGGATGTCGGCGTCCGGGTACATCTCGACCAGGGGCACGTACGCGCCGTGGTCCAGGCCGCGGGCCGGATGGTCGTGGACGGGGCCGTCGACCAGGGCGCGGACCTGATTCGCCAGCGACGGTGCTCCCGGGGCCGGGTACTTAACGCGGTAGTAGTGCTCGGGGAAGCCGCCGAAGTCGTAGGTCAGCGGCACCGTCTCGGTGGCGCCGAGGGTGACCGGGGCGGACTCCCAGTGGGCGGACACGACCAGAATCGCGGCCGGGCGCGGGAGGTCGTGGGACCAGGCGGCGAGCTGGCCGGGCCACAGCGGGTCGTCGGCCAGTGGGGGCGCCCCGTGGCCGAGGTAGATCACAGGCATGCGCCGAGACATGAGCCGTCCCCGAGGTGTAGTTGAATGCTCAATCGCTTCTCCGTACGGTACATCAAATACTTCAACTTTCAAGTTCCTGCCGTAAAGCGGCGATGACCTGGCGCGACACCGACCGTGACGTGGCCTTCCGGCGATGGACCCGCCGCTACGGTCGCGATCAGGACTCCGTATGACGCGGAGCGAGAGGAGCCCTTCGTGCGAGTCGTGGTCATCGGCGCCGGGATCGTGGGCGCCGCCGTCGCCGCCGGCCTGACCCGTCGCGGCGCGCGGGTCACCGTGCTGGAGGAGCGCTTCCCGGGGGCCGGTTCCACCGGCACGGCCTTCGGGTGGGTGCACGCCGACGACACGGGGTCGGAGCCGTACTTCACGCTGAGCCATGCCGCCGTGCACGCCCATCACGCGCTGCGCGGTGACGTGTTCGTGCGTACGGGGCACCTCGCGTGGGCGAACGGCGAGCACCGTGCCGAGCTGGCGCGGCGCGTGGAACGCCTCGGCGCCAGGGAGTACGCGGTCGACCGCGTCACCGCGCACCGTGCCGCCGAGATGGAGCCGGCGCTCAACCAGCGGCACGACACCGACTACGCGTTCTTCCCCGAAGAGGGCCACGTCTTTCCCTCGCAACTGCTCGGCCGCCTCCTCGGCGAGGCGCGCGAGGGCGGGGCGCGTATCGAGCTCGGCGCGGCGGCGCGTGAGGTCGAGCTCGGCAGTGCGAGGGTCACTCTGGCCGGCGGCGCCGTACGCGACGCCGACGTGGTGGTCGTCTGCGCGGGCCGCTGGGCGGGCGCGCTGCTCGGCACGGCGACGAGCGCCTCCGCCTACAGTCAGCTGGTCACGACCACGCCGCTGCCGGCCCGTATGTCCCGCGTCCTGAGCACGAATGACCTGGACGTACGCCCGGACGGCGGCGGCCGGCTGCTGCTGCGGGCCCGCGACGTCCCCGTCGACCCGGACCTGCCGCCGAAGGAGAGCGTCACCGCCGCCCTGCTGGACCGCCTTCCCGGCGCGCTGTCCCACACCGAGGGGGTCCGCGCCGATCGCGTACGCGTGGGGTGGTGCGAGAGCGACCGGATCACGGCCGGTTTCCTGGACGGAGGCCGCGTCTACTCGGTCACCGGGGACGGCGGCGTCATCCTCGCCCCGCTGCTCGCCGACCTGGTGGCCAGCGAGATCTACGGGAAGGAGTCCGCCCTGCTCAGGGAGTTTCGGCCGCTCAGCGCAGTCCCGATCTCGGCCGCGCACGACGCCGTACGCCCGGCTCCGTAGCAGGTCAGCCCAGGTCGCGACGGCGGAAGCCCGCCAGGCCCGCGGCCGTCAGCGCGACGGCGATCACGACCAGCCACACGACCGGGGTGTAACGCATCTCATCGCCCGGCAGCTTCGGGATGTGGGTGAAGGGCGAGACGTCCATCGCCCACTGCTTCAGCCGCAGCACCGGGCCGAGCTGTCCGAGCATCAGGAAGGCCGCGAGCACGCCCCAGCCCACCATCGCCAGGCGGGGTGCGAGGCCGAAGATGGCGATCGTGATCGCGGTGAGCACCCAGACCGCCGGCAGCTGAACGACGGCGGCGCCCAGGACGTGCGGCAGCTGAGTGCCCATGTCGCCGGCGCGCGCACCATGGACCAGGCCGACCATGAGCCCGCCGGTCAGCATCAGCAGCGTCGCCCCCAGCAGCGCGATGATCGCGTGACCGGACACCCAGGCGACACGGGAGACACGCGTGGCCAGCAGGGCCTCGGTGCGCTGCCCGGTCTCCTCGGCCCGCAGCCGAAGCACGGCCTGAACCCCGTAGGCAGAGGCCAGCAGAGACAGGATTCCGAACATCGTCGCCAGGAACGCGTCGACCATGTTCCCGTTCCCGCCCAGTTTCGTGATCAGGTCCTGGGTGCCCTTGCTGTTGCCGACCAGGCTGTCGACGTTGTCGACCTCGCTGCCCAGCAGGGCGCCGGACAGGGCGAAGGCGACCGTCCACGCCAGCAGGACGCCGCGCTGGAGCCGCCACGCCAGGGCGAGGTGGCTGCTCAAGCCCGGGGCCGCGTCGGCCGGTCCGAGCCGGGCGGGGATCAGCCCGGCGCCGAGGTCACGGCGGCCCACGAGCGCGAAGGCCGCGCCCAGGCAGGCGGCGACGAACACCACCGGGAGGACGAGCACCCACCAGCGGTCACCGGCGTACGGGCGCATCTGCTCGGACCAGCCGAGCGGTGAGAACCAGGACAGCCATCGCAGGCCGCCGTCGCCGGCCGCGTCGCCGACGGCCCGCAGCAGGAAGGACGCGCCGAGCACCGACAGCGCCAGCCCGTTGGCCGTACGCGAGCTCTCGGTGAGCTGCGCCGTGACGGCCGCCACCGAGGCGAACATCATCCCGGTCGCCAGCCAGCAAACCCCGAAGACGACCGACCCCGCCGCCGGCATCCCCACGGCGATCAGGCCCGCCACGGCCAGCACGAAGAGCACCATGTTGGCGGTGAACGCGGTGAGCAGCCCGGACACCAGGGCCGCCGAACGGCCGAGGACGCCCGCGCCGACGAGCTCCAGCCGTCCTGACTCCTCGTCGGCGCGCGTGTGGCGCACCACCAGGAGGAGGCTCATGACCGCGACCATCGCCGCCCCGGTAACGATGATCTTCCATACGCTGACCGCGCCGACCGAGCTCGCGTCGAAGACGTGGCCTTCCATCGCGAGGTTCGCCGCGCTTCTCTCGATGCCGGCGGCGAAGTCGTGCCGGGCCGCGGCGGTGTCGTACAGCGACTTGGTGCTGTACGCCGTTCCGACCGCGGTGGCCGTGAGCGCGTACACCCAGACCGGCAGCATGATCCGGTCGCGGCGCAGCGCGAGTTTGAGGAGCTCGGAGGTGCCGGCCGTCGCCGTCATCGGTCCGCCGCCTCGTCTTCGTAGTGGCGCAGGAACAGCTCTTCGAGCGTCGGCGGCTGACTGGTGAGGCTGCGGACCCCCGCCTTGACCAGGTGCGTCAGCACCTCGTCGAGCTTGTCGGTGTCCACCTCCAGGCGAACGCGTGAGCCCTCGACGTCGCAGGTGTGCACGCCGGGCAGGGCCGCGACGCCGTCCGCCGGATTGGCCAGCTCGGCCGAGATGGACGTACGCGTGAGGTGGCGCAGGTCGGCGAGTGAACCCGTCTCCACGGTGCGGCCCTTGCGGATGATGCTCACCCGGTCGCAGAGCGCCTCGACCTCGGACAGGATGTGGCTGGACAGCAGCACGGTGCGGCCACTGTCGCGCTCTTCGACGACGCACTGCTGGAAGACCTCTTCCATCAGCGGGTCGAGCCCGGAGGTCGGCTCGTCGAGGATGAGCAGCTCCGCGTCGGAGGCGAGCGCGGCGATCAGGGCGACCTTCTGCCGGTTGCCCTTGGAGTACGCCCGGCCCTTCTTCCGCGGGTCCAGCTCGAACCTCTCCAGCAGCTCCGCCTTGCGCTTGGGGTCGTTTCCGCCGCGCAGCCGCCCGAGCAGGTCGATGACCTCGCCGCCGGACAGGCTGGGCCACAGCGTGACGTCGCCGGGCACGTACGCGAGGCGCCGGTGCAGCTCCGCCGTGTCACGCCAGGGGTCACCGCCGAGCAGCCGTACGTCACCGGAGTCGTGACGCAGGAGGCCGAGTAGCACTCGAATGGTGGTCGACTTTCCGGCGCCGTTCGGGCCCAGGAAGCCGTGCACCTCACCGGGCCGTACGGTCAGGTCGAGACCGTCCAGCGCGCGCGTTCGTCCGAAGGTCTTGACCAGCCCGGACACGGATATCGCGTCTGTCATGGTTCACAAGCTACACTGTTTTCACAACTTCGTGAAGTTAGTAAAACGTAGTAGGCTGGCGACCGTTCTGAAGGAGCTGATCGCGTGGCAGAGCGGGACCCTGAGGCGGTCGCCCGGTTCATCGAGCACTTCGCGTCCGCGATGGTCGAGGCCGGGTTGCAGCGCATGCCGGCCCGCGTGTTCGCCGCGCTCCAGGCCACCGACTCGGGCCGCCTCACCTCCGCCGAGCTCGCCGAGATGCTCCAGGTCAGCCCGGCCGCCATCTCCGGCGCGGTGCGCTTCCTGGTCCAGTTCAACATGGTGCGGAAGGAACGCGAACTCGGAACCCGCCGCGATCAGTACGTCGTCGACAGCGAGACCTGGCACGAGGTGATCTTCCAGCGCGAGAAGGTGCTCCTCCGCTGGCAGGCCGGCGCCCAGGAGGGTGTCGACGCCCTGGGGGTCGACACTCCGGCGGGAGCCCGGATGGTCGAGACGGTGGCGCTCTTCGGATTCCTGCACGACCAGATGGCGGAGATGCTGCCGAAATGGCGGCAGGTCAAGGCCGAGCTGAAGGACTGATCCTCATAGCGGACCGCCGCCCTGCTCGGCGCAGGGCGGCGTCGCTCGTCAGCAGTCGGGGATGTCCGCGCCGTTGACGTCCTTGGCCTGGTCGTTGCCCCAGCGGGCCAGGTAGTAGGCCGAGACGTACGCGCCGCGCCCGTTCTTGCCGGGGTAGGTGCGGTCGAGGTCGGTGCGCAGCCACCAGTGGTTGAACTGCGACCCTGAGCCGACTCTGGCGCCCCGTACGCGGCAGTAGACGTAGTTGGAGCCCTTGTTCAGGACGCCTTGGGCGTCCGCGGTGCTGGGGCCCCGGTAGCCGACGGCGTCGGCGAACGTGCTGACCATGTGCTTGCCCGGCCCCGGAGCGGGAGCCGGGGCGCCGGCGCCGTTGATCCGGACCGCGCCGGCGTAGTCGCCGCCGGTCCTGGCGCCGGTGACGCGGATGCGCGTGCCGGACTCGTACGCCTCCACCATTTGTCCCTTGCCAATATAGATGGCGACATGATGGATGTTGCCGCCGGATCCGTAGAACAACAGATCACCCGGCAACAGCGGGCCGGTCCCCCGATTCGGTGCGAATCGCGCGACGGCGTGAGAAGTTTGGAACTGGCTGTGTGCCGGGCCATTGAGAATGTCGCTGCCCGTCGCGCGGTAATACGCATAACGGACCAGTCCCGAGCAGTCAAAGCCCTTTCGCTGCCCGTCGTTCCGGCTGTCCGGATCGTGACCGTCGTAGTGGCCGAAGCTCGCACCAGGCGTCCCGGCGTGCCCGCCGCCCCAGGAGTACCAGACTCCGACCTGCTCGCACGCCGCCTGCACGGCCGCACGTGCCACCGGCGACGCCCCCGTCTGAAGCACGCCGCAGCCCGCGGCGATCGCGGCACGCGGCACGGCCATAGCGCCCGTCGAGGCCATTCCGACGACGGCGAGCACGCTGGCCGATGCGATAAGAGTACGTGCGGACATGAAATCCCCTTTTCCCCCGGAACTGCCGATCGGTCAATCGCCTAGCAGCTCATTCCCAGGGCGGGAATTCTTGAATCAAGAATCTCCGAGCCATTTCTACGCGGCGTTGGCACGCTTCGACTGCAATGCCTTCTTCAGCGCGTCGGCCACCGGCCCGTCGGACAGCTCGGCGAGACGGTGCCCGTGCGAGCGGCGCTCGGCGCGCGACAGCACCGTCTTGAACTCGCCACGCGCGGCCAGCGCCAACACGGCGGCGGTCCGCGGATCGACCTGCCCGGCCGGCCGCTGGAGCGCCGTCCTGATGTCGCTTACGTACTGCTTGACCTTGTACGCCTCGCGCAGCTCCACCCGGTCGGGCAGGATCGCGCGGCGCTCGACCTTGAGCCAGCCGGCCGCCTCCAACTGGTCGCGTACGGCGCGCGGGGCACGGCTCTCGCGCCGGGCGACCCAGCGCTGCCACGACCGCGGCTCGCTCGCGATCATGTCCTGGAGGATCTCGTCGAGCACCGGGTCGCCGGTGGGGCCGGTGTCGACGACCCTCGCCTTGCCCCCGTCGTCGGTCAGCCGGCGTTCGAGGTAGAGCTCGCTGAGGGCCGCGGCGCGTACGACGAGCCCGAGCTGGGTGCGCGAAGTCAGGCGGTTCTTCTCGGTGTCGTAGGCGAGGAGGTAGAGCCGCGCCGGGAGAGAGTCGGGAAGGTTCATCAGTCGGTCTCCTCTTTGGAAGGGCGGCCCGGACGCCTCATGCGTCCTACGTTGCCGGGCAGCCGCCCGGCCTCCTTGAGTGCCCGGCGGAGCAGGAACTCGATCTGGGCGTTGGTGCTGCGCAGCTCGTCCGAGGCCCACCGCGCGAGCGCGTCGTGGACGGCGGGGTCGAGCCGCAGCAGCACCTTCTTGCGCTCGCCCCGCCCCCGCGGCGCGTCCTCCGCCGGGCGCTCGTCGCCGCCCGCGGTCACTGGTAGAGCGAGCCCGCGTTGACGACGGGCTGGGCGTCACGGTCGCCGCAGAGCACGACCAGCAGGTTGCTGACCATCGTCGCCTTCCGTTCCTCGTCGAGATCGACGATGTCATTCTCGGCGATCCGGTTGAGGGCGGACTCCACCATGCCGACCGCGCCTTCGACGATCTGCTGACGGGCGGCGACGACCGCGCCGGCCTGCTGGCGGCGCAGCATCGCCTGGGCGATCTCCGGCGCGTACGACAGGCGCGTGATCCGTGACTCGATGACCCGCACTCCGGCGGAGGCGACGCGCTCGGTGATCTCCTCGGAGAGCTTGGCGGTGATCTCGTCGGCGTTCTCCCGCAGGGAGAGCTGGCCCTCACCGTTCGCGTCGTACGGGTAGCTGCCGGCGATGTGGCGGACGGCGGTCTCGGTCTGGATGGCGACGAACGCCACGAAGTCGTCGACCTCGAAGGTGGCCTTGGCGGTGTCCTCCACCTTCCATACGACGACGGCGGACATCTCGATCGGGTTGCCGTCGGCGTCGTTGACCTTGGCGGGCTCGGTCTCGTGGTTGCGGATCCGGGTGGAGATGGGCTTGCGCGTGGTCAGCGGGTTGACCCACCGCAGCCCGTCGGTACGAATCGTGCCGGCGTACCGGCCGAGCAGCTGCACCACGCGCGCCTGCCCGGGCGCGACGGCGGTGAGCCCTCCGAAGCCGATCGCGCCGGCTATGACGCACAGCACGCCGGCCAGGATCAGCGGGACGGCGCCCGTCGCGATCAGTGCGACCCCGCCGGCGGTCGCGACGATGGCGATTCCCAGCACCGGCCATCCGGACAGTCCGTGGGCGATCCGCTCGTTCACCTGCGGTCGAGGCATCTCGACGGTCATGTTCCGCTCCTTTGCTGCGCTATGGCAGGAATCTAGCATAGTGATATCACTTTTTGGAACAGAGATGGACATGCGACGGCGCCGGCCGGTTCTCACCGGTCGGCGCCGTCGTCGACGAGTACTAGGGACGTGGCGGAGGCATCGCGGCGGGCCGCTCGGCGAGGCGTTCCATCGCGATCCGCACCGCGGTCTCCAGCTGAGGGTCGTCCCCGCGCGCCCAGTCGCCCGGGGTGATCACGACCTCGACGTCGGGTGCGACGCCGTGGTTCTCCAGATCCCAGCCGTGCCCGTCGAACCAGGTCGCGTGGCGCGGCACCGTGATCACGGTGCCCTCGACCAGTCGGTGGTAATGGATGCCGATGACGCCGCCCCACGTCGTGGTGCCGACCACCGTGCCGAGCCCGAGCGCGCGTACGGCGGCGGTGAGGACGTCGCCGTCCGAGGAGGTGTGCTCGTCGGCGAGGACGACGACCGGCCCGCGCGGGGCGTCCGCCGGGTAGCTCACCGGGGCGCGGTGACGGCCGACGTCCCAGCCGACCACACGCCGGGCGAGCTTCTCCACGACCAGCTCGGACACGAAGCCGCCGGAGTTGCCGCGCACATCGACGAGCAGGCCCTCCTCGGCGATCTCCCCGCGCAGGTCCCGGTGGAACTGCGCCCAACCGGCGCCGTCCATGTCCGGGATGTGCAGGTATCCAAGGCGACCGCCGCTCAGCTCGCGCACCTTCGCGCGCGCGGCGGCGACCCACGCCTGGTAGCGCAGCCGGTTGTCGTCGAACAGCGGCCGTACGACGACGCGGCGCGCCGGGCCGCCCGCGCCCGGCGCGAGCGTCAGCTCGACGAGCGTCTCCGCGGAACCGGCCAGCAGCGGCCCGGGACCGGCGACCTCGTCCACCGTCCTCCCATCCACGGCGACGACCGCGTCGCCGGCGCTCACCCGCGTGCCCGGGGCCGCGAGCGGCGACCGTGCGTTCGGGTCGGAGGTCTCGGCGGGCAGCACCCGGATCACACGCCAGAGCCGGTCGTCGTCACGTTCCAGGTCGGCGCCGAGCAGGCCCATCCACTGGCTCGTACGGTGCCGGCCGCCGAAGACGTTGGCGTGTGAGGCGCCCAGCTCGCCGAAGACCTCCCGCAGGAGGTCGGTGAAGTCGTCCGGCGTGGCGATCCGGTCCAGCAGCGGCCGGTACCGCTCCAGCGCGCCGTCCCAGTCGGCGCCGTTCATGTCGCGGGCCCAGAAGTAGTCGCGGACCACCCGTCCCGCTTCGGCGTACGCCTGCCGCCACTCGGCCGCGGGGTCGGCGACGATCCGCAGCCGGTCCAGGTCGACCGTGACGGTGTCGTCGTCGCCGGAGCCGTCGGTGGACATGACCCGCAGGGCACCGTCACGTTGGATGACCATGCGCTTGCCGTCGCCGCTGACCTCAACGTGGTCGAGCCCGCTCACGATCTCCTCACATGTGCGTTTGGCCAGGTCGTAGCGTTCGAGGACGGGTACGGGAGCGTCGTCGTTCCCGCCCTCGCCGAGCATCCCGGTGAGTGGCGTCCGCATCCACACGAGGCCGCCCTTGACCGGCCGCAGCGAGGAGTAGCGACCGTCGGGCACCGGGAAGGGCACGACCCGCGTGGCGATGCCGTCGAGGTCCAACGGCGACGTCTCGTCATCGTCGTCGTCGCTCTCGGCGGAGACCGCGCGGCCCTGCGGGGTCGGCTCGAACGGCGACGCCGCGGCTGCGTCCAGCGGCACCAGGTAGGGGCGGCAGCCGAACGGGAACGACAGGTCGAAGAAATGGGAGTCGAAGACCGGGTCGAAGCCGCGCCACGACAGGAAGACCAGGTAGGCGTCGTCGGCCATGAACACCGGCTCGATGTCCCTGAACCGGCCGTCCGTGACGTCGATGACCGTACGGTCCGCGACGCGCGCGAGCCGGATACGCGCCAGGGGACGCGCCTCCGGCTGTGACCAGGTGAGCCAGGCGGAGTCCGGGGAGAAGGACAGCCCTGTGGGCGGGCCGTCCCCGCCGGTGGCCAGCTCGGTGACCTCGCCGGTGGCGACGTCGACGAGCAGGAGACGCCCGTCGTGCGCGGCGACCGCGACGGTCTTGCCGTCGGGCGCGGCGGCGAGGTCGTCGACGCGGCCGATCAGCCCGGCGGCCAGGCGGCGCCGCGCGGCGGGCCGATCGGCGCCCGCCGTGGCACCGACCTCCAGGGCGTCCTCGCCGCCCGCGTCGGTGACCCAGACGACCTCGCCGTCGTCTCCGAGGACCCGCGGCAGGCTCGCGCGTACGCCGGGAGTCGCGTCGAGCGCACGCGCGGGCCCGTCGCGATGGGTGACCCAGTGGACCCCGCCGCGCACCTCGACGGCGCTGCCGCGGCCCGTGTGGTCGCACGACAGGTCCTCGATCTTCGTATCGACGGGGCGCGGGCGCCGTGCCGAGCGCGGCCCGCCCAGGCGTACGTCGAGAAGGGACGGCTTGCCGTCGAGGTCGTCCAGCAGCCACAGCTCGCCGGCCCGCTGGTAGACGACGCGTACGCCGTCGGTGCTGGCGTGCCGGGCGTAGAAACCGCTCTCCTCCGAGTGTCGGCGCAGGCCGGACCCGTCGGGCTCGCTGGAGTAGAGGTGCCCGGCGCCCTCGTGGTCGGACAGGAACACCAGCCGGCCGCCCGCCCACATCGGGCAGTCGAGGTTGCCCCGCAGGTCGGCGTGGACCCGCGCGAACCCCTCGCCCCGGTCGACCCAGAGGCGTCCCATCGCACCGCCCCGGTACCGCTTCCAGTGCGCGGGCTCCTGTCCGGGCACGGTGCCGATCACGACGGCTCCTCCGTGCGCGACGCTCACCGCCCCGGCCGGGCCGAAGCCCAGGGGCCGCGCGGGCTCGCCGTCGACCGGCACGGCGTACGCGTGGGTGCGGTGCGTGAAGGCACGCCGCCAGGACGTCACCGCGATGATCTCCCCGTCGGGCGTCCAGCCGCACACCCGGGTGCCAGGGGCGCCCCAGTAGGTGAGACGCCGGGCGGGCCCGCCGTCGGCCGGCGCGACATGGACCTCGTGGTCGCCGTTCCGGCTGCTGGTCCACGCGACCCATCGCCCGTCCGGGGAGAACCTCGGATGGGTGACCCGTACCCGATCGTCGGAGAGGCGCCAGGCGCGGCCTCCGGACAACGGCGCGATCCACACGTCGTCCTCGGCCACGAAGGTCAGCAGATCACCATGAAGGTGGGGGTAACGCAGATATCCGGACTCTGTCACGTCCTCTGATGCTAGAACCCTTACGTAACACTTCAGCCCCGGACCGGGCACTCGGGGTTGCGGGCAAGATGGGGGAGTGCGCCTCATCGACGGACTTCCCGCCCGACCCGACCCCGACGCCGTCTTCGACGCCTTCAACGAGTGGGTGAGCGAACGCGGGATCACGTTGTATCCCGCGCAGGAAGAGGCGCTCATCGAGATCGTCTCCGGGGCGAACGTCATCCTCAACACCCCGACCGGGTCCGGAAAGAGCCTGGTCGCGGCGGGCGCGCACTTCGCCGCCCTCGCGAAGAACCAGGTCACCTTCTACACCGCGCCGATCAAGGCCCTGGTCTCGGAGAAGTTCTTCGACCTGATCGCGATGTTCGGCAGCGAGAACGTCGGGATGATGACCGGCGACGCCAGCGTGAACTCCGACGCCCCGATCATCGCCTGCACCGCCGAGGTGCTGGCGAGCATCGCGATGCGCGACGGCGCCTCGGCCGACATCGGCCAGGTCGTCATGGACGAGTTTCACTTCTACGCCGAGCCCGACCGCGGCTGGGCGTGGCAGATCCCGCTGCTGGAGCTGCCGCAGGCGCAGTTCCTGCTGATGTCGGCGACCCTCGGCGACGTGCAGCGGTTCGAGGAGGACCTCGTACGGCGCACGGGCCGCCCGACGGCCGTCGTCACCTCGGCCGAGCGGCCGGTGCCGCTGAAGTACGAATACCGCGTGACCCCGCTCCACGAGACGATCGAGGAGCTGCTCCAGGACCAGAAGGCGCCGGTCTACGTCGTCCACTTCACCCAGGCCTCGGCGGCCGAACGCGCCCAGTCGCTGATGAGCATCAACGTCTGCTCCCGCGCGGAGAAGGACGAGATCTCCAAGGTCATCGGCGGTTTCCGCTTCACCACGAAGTTCGGCCAGACGCTCTCGCGGCTGGTGCGGCACGGCATCGGCGTCCACCACGCCGGGATGCTGCCCAAGTACCGACGGCTCGTCGAGCGCCTCGCCCAGGCCGGGCTTTTGAAGGTCATCTGCGGCACCGACACGCTCGGCGTCGGGGTGAACGTCCCGATCCGCACCGTCCTGTTCACCGCGCTCAGCAAGTACGACGGTGTGCGCGTGCGGCGCCTGCGGGCGAGAGAGTTCCACCAGATCGCGGGCCGCGCCGGGCGAGCCGGCTTCGACGTGGTCGGCTTCGTCGTCGTGCAGGCGCCCGAGCACGTCGTGGAGAACGAAAAGGCCCTGGCCAAGGCAGGCGACGACCCGAAGAAGCGGCGCAAGGTCCAGCGCAAGAAGGCCCCCGAGGGCTTCGTCAACTGGGACCAGGACGTCTTCACCAAGCTGATCGCGGCCGAGCCGGAGGCGCTGCAGTCGCGGTTCCAGGTCAGCCACGCGATGCTCCTCAGCGTCATCGGCCGGCCCGGCAACGCGTACCAGGCGATGAAGAAACTCCTCACCGACAACCACGAAGACCGCTCGCGCCAGCGCAAGCACATCTCGCAGGCCATCGCGATCTACCGGAGCCTGCTGGCCGGAGGCGTCGTCGAGCAGCTGGAGGAGCCCGACGAGGAGGGCCGGTACGCCCGGCTGACCGTCGACCTGCAGCAGGACTTCGCGCTCAACCAGCCGCTGTCGACGTTCGCGCTGGCCGCCATCGAGCTCCTCGACCCGTCCAGCCCGTCGTACGCCCTGGACGTGCTCACGGTGATCGAGTCGATCCTGGAGAACCCCCGCCAGATCCTGGCCGCACAGGAGAACAAGGCACGGGGCGAGGCCGTCGCCCAGATGAAGGCCGACGGTGTGGAGTACGAGGAGCGGATGGAGCTCCTGCAGGACGTCACGTACCCCAAGCCGCTGGAGGACACCCTCTACGGCGCGTACGACATCTACCGGCGCGGGCACCCGTGGGTCGCCGACCACCAGCTCCAGCCGAAGTCGGTCGTCCGCGACATGTACGAGCGCGCGATGACGTTCTCCGAATACGTCGCGGAATACCAGCTCGCACGCGTCGAGGGCATCGTGCTGCGCTATCTCGCGAGCGGCTACAAGGCCCTGCAGCAGACCGTTCCCGACTCCCTGAAGACCGAAGATCTCCAGGACCTCACCGAGTGGCTCGGAGAGCTCGTCCGCCAGGTCGACTCCAGCCTCCTCGACGAGTGGGAGCAGCTCCAGAACCCCACCGCCGAGCAGCAGATCCAGATCGAGGAGACGCCGACCGCGGTCACCGCGAACGAGCGGGCCTTCCGGGTGCTGGTCCGCAACGCCTTGTTCCGCAGGGTCGAGCTGGCCGCCCTGGAGAGGTACCACGACCTGGCCGAGCTCGACTCCACGGACGGGTGGGACGCCGACGGGTGGGCGGACGCCCTCGACGCCTACTTCGAGGAGCACGACGAAATCCGCACCGGTCCCGACGCGCGCGGCCCGAAGCTCCTGCAGATCGAGCAGGAGAAGGAGCTCTGGCGCGTCCGCCAGGTCTTCGACGATCCGGCGGGCCACCGTGACTGGGGCATCAGCGCCGAGGTCGACCTGGCCGCCTCCGACGAAGAGGGCCGCGCGGTCCTTCACGTCACCGCCGTCGACCGGCTCTGATTCGCGAGATGTCGGGGATCTCACGGATGTTTGGCCCCGGGCAGATCTCTATCCTCAACAGATAATCGGGTTTTCACCCCCCTTGGGGAGGACATGGACGCCCTGCGCTTTGCGGTGCTCGGGCCCGTACGGGCCTGGCGTGACGAGGTCGAGCTCGATCTCGGCACGCCTCAGCAGCGAGCCGTGCTCGCGGTTCTCCTCCTGCGGCGCGGCCGGACGGCAACGGCCGAGGAACTGATCGACGCGCTCTGGGGTGAAGACCCTCCGGCGCGCGCGATGACCGCCCTGCGCACGTACGCCTCGCGGCTGCGCACCGTACTGGAGCCGGAACGCGCGGCCCGGCAGAAGGCGACCGTGATGATCTCCGAGGCCGGCGGGTACGCCCTGCCCCTCCCGCCCGACGCGCTCGACCTGACCGTGTTCGAGCAGCGGGTCGCCGCGGCGGACCGTACCCGGCGCGCGGGCGACCCGCAGACCTCCGCCCGTATCCTGCGCGACGCCCTCGACGCCTGGGGCGGCGAGCCGCTCTCGGGGATCCACGGGCCGTGGGCGGACGCCCAGCGGGCGCGCCTGACCGAGCAGCGCTTCTCCGTGCTGGAGGCGCGTTTCGGCATGGAGCTGGAGCTGGGACGCGCTGCCGCGTCCGTGGCGGACCTGACCGCGCTGACCGCCGAGCATCCGCTGCGCGAGCACCTGCGCGGGCTGCTCATGCTCGCCCTGTACCGGTGCGGACGGCAGGCCGAGGCGCTCGGCGTGTTCGCCGACACGCGGCGCGTCCTCATCGACGAGCTGGGCATCGAGCCCGGCACCGAGCTGACCGAGCTGCAGGTCAGGATCCTGTCCGGCGACCCCACGCTGGCCGGCGCGCCGCCAGCCGCCGAAGGCGCCGCACACCCGCCCGAGCCGACGCGCCCGCCTCCGATGCCGGCGCAGCTCCCCGCCGACGTCGCGGACTTCACCGGCCGTGCCGAGACCGTGACCGAGCTGAAGGAGGCCCTGACCGGCGGCGACCGTACGGCGATGCGGGTCGTGGCGGTGGCCGGAATCGGCGGAATGGGTAAGACGACGCTCGCCGTGCACGTCGGGCACGCGGTCCGCGACCACTACCCGGACGGGCAGCTGTTCTCCGACCTGCGCGGCGCCGGGCCGGACCCGGCCGACCCCGAAGCCGTGCTCGGCGCGTTCCTGCGCGCCCTCGGCGTCTCCGACCCCGAGATCCCCTCCGGACGGGACGAGCGCGCGGCGCTGCTGCGCACGCGGCTGTCGGACCGGCGGCTGCTCCTCGTGCTCGACGACGCGCGCAACGCCGAGCAGGTGACGCCACTGCTGCCCGGCTCTCCAGGCTGTGCGGTGATCGTGACGAGCCGGTCCCGGCTGGCCGGGATGCACGCCGTGCACACCGTCGACCTGACCGGCCTGGTCACCGACGAGGCCGTCACGCTGCTCGCCCGCATCGCCGGCGAGCAGCGCGTACAGGACGAGCCCGACGTCGCCGCCGAGGTCGCCGCGGCCTGCGGGTTCCTGCCCCTGGCCGTGCGCATCGTCGCCTCGCGGCTGGCCTCGCGCCGCAACTGGTCGGTGGCGACCATCGCCGAGCGCCTGACCGACGAGCGCCGCCGGCTGGACGAGATGCGGGTCGGCAACACCGCCGTGGCCGCGACGTTCGAGCTGGGGTACGGGCAGCTCGACGAGGAGCAGGCGCGCGCGTTCCGTCTGCTCGCGCTGCCCGACGTGCACGACATCTCGCTGCACGCCGCGGCGGCGATCCTGCGCCTGCCCGAGCCGTACACCGAAGACCTGCTGGAGTCCCTCGTCGACGCGAGCCTCCTGGAGACGCCGGCGCCGGGCCGCTACCGCTACCACGACCTGCTGAAGCTGTTCGCGCGCCGCCAGGCCGAGCGGTACGACGAGCCCGACGCGCGGGCCTGCGTGCCGCACCGGCTCCTGGACTTCTACCTCGCCTCGGCGCGCAACGCCTTCCGTGTCATCGAGGCCGACGACACGGCGCTCGACCACCTGTCCAAGCCCGAGGCCACCGGCTGTGACTTCACCACGGCCGTGCGGGCGCTCGGCTGGCTCGGCGAGGAGACCGCCAACCTGTGCGCGGTCATCGCCGAGGCCACCCAGGGCGACGCCCCCGACCTGCCGATCGCCGCAGACCTTCTGCTCGCCCTCGAACCCCTGACGATGTCGGGCACGCACCTGTGGGAGTTCGAGCAGACCGCGCGCCTCGTCATCACGGCCGCGCTGGAGAACGGTGACGCGATCAGCCAGTGCCGCGCGGGCTACACGCTGGCGCTCGTCCTGCACGAGAGCTTCCGGCTCGCCGAGGCCGAGGAGGCGTTCCGCAGCACGGCGGAGCAGGCCGGCCGCACCGGCGATCTGGTCATCGAGGCGGAGGCGCTCAACGGGCTCGGCGTCATCGCGATGGAAGAACGCCGCCACGAGAACGCGTTCGGCCTGCTCCGCCAGGCGGTCGAGGGTTTCCGGACGATGGGCGCGCGCAACTCCGAGGCAAATGCCCTGGGCAACCTCGCGCGTACGGCGATGGCGCTCGGCCGTACCGGCGACGCGGTCGAGGCGGCCGAGCGTGGCCTGCACACCTACCAGGAGATCGGCAGTACGGTCGGCACCGCCAAGGCGACCTACAGCCTCGGCATCGCCCTGCACGGCGCCGGGCGGCAGGAGGATGCGATCCTCCGGTTCACCGAGTGCCTCGGCGCGTTCCGTGCCGCGGCCCAGCGGCTCTGGGAGCACCACACGCTCTACCGCCGTGCCGAGGCGCACCTGAGCGTCGGCCATCTCTCCGAGGCCATCGCCGACGCCGAGATGTCGCTCGCCGCCAGCCGGGAGAACCTCCACCGGTTCGGAGAGGGACGCGCGCTGGTCGTGCTGGGGCGGTCCCTGGCCGAGATCGGGGCGACGGACCGGGCACGCGGGTGCTGGAACCAGGCGCTCACGATCTTCGACGAGCTCTCCGCGCCCGATGCCGAGGACGTACGGACGTTGCTGGCGGGAGCACTTAGTCCGCATTGATCCGATGTTGACCGGATTTCGCTACTTTTGCCGTACTTGCCCAGACGTTAGGAGATCCAATGGCGAAGGACCCTGCCAAGAAGCCGGACAAGGACGACGAGGCCCACACCGACGGCGCGACGGCCCACGCCCAGCCCGACGGCGCGACGGCGCACGCGGCCCCGGACGGCGCGACCGCCCACGCCACCCCGGACGGCGCGACCGCGCACTCGGAGCCCGGCGCGAGCGAGTAGCCGACGCGAGCGCGGCGCCTCGGGGGTCGCCGCGCACGGTCAGGTTTCCGCCGGCTCGCCTTCCAGGTCCGCGAGGAACTCCCGCGCCCAGCGGTCGACGTCGTGCTCGATCACACGCCGCCGCATCGAGCGCATCCTCCGGGCGCGCTCGACCGGTCCGGCGTGCATCGCCTCGTACATCGTGTTCTTCAAGCCCGCGATGTCGTACGGATTGACCATGAACGCCCGGTGCAGCTCGCTGGCCGCGCCGGCGAACTCACTGAGCAGCAGGCTGCCCTTCAGGTCCGCGCGGCAGGCGACGTACTCCTTCGCGACGAGGTTCATGCCGTCGCGCAGCGGGGTCACCACCATCACGTCGGCGGCCAGGTAGAGCGCCGCCAGCTCCCTACGCGTGTACGAGGTGTGCAGGTAGTCGATGATCGGGGTGCCGAGTTCGGCGTACAGGCCGTTGGCGCGGCCGATCTGCAGCTCGATCTCGTCGCGCAGGATGCGGTACTCCTTGACGCGCTCCCGGCTCGGCGTCGCGAGCTGCACGAACACCGCGTCCCCGACCTTGAGCCGCTTGTCCTCGAACAGCTCCGTGAACGCCTGCAGGCGCTGCTGGATCCCCTTCGTGTAGTCGAGACGGTCGACCCCGAGCAGGATCGAGCCGGGATTGCCGAGGTCCTCGCGGATCTGCGCCGCCCGCTCCTGCACGTCCGGCTCGGCGGCGATCGTCACCAGCTCGTTCGCGTCGACCGAGATGGGGAAGGAGCCCGCCCGCACCGTACGGTCGTCGAGCATGACCTCGTGCCGCTGCGTCTTCAGGTCGCAGAAGCGCCGGCACAGCCGGACGAAGTTGGACGCCCCGTCGCGGGTCTGGAAGCCCACGAGGTCGGCGCCGAGCAGCCCTTCGAGGATCTGCCGCCGCCACGGCAACTGCTGGAACAGTTCCATCGGCGGGAACGGGATGTGCAGGAAGAACCCGATGCGCAGGTCGGGGCGCAGCTCGCGCAGCATCCGGGGGACGAGCTGCAGCTGGTAGTCCTGCACCCACACGACCGCGCCTTCGGCGGCGACATCGGCCGCAGCCTGGGCGAACCGCTGGTTGACCCTGACGTAGGCGTCCCACAGCGAGCGGCGGTACACCGGCCGGGCGATCACGTCGTGGTACAGCGGCCACAGCGTCGCGTTGGAGAATCCCTCGTAGTACAGCTCGACGTCCTCGGCCGACAGCCGTACGGGCATGAGCGTCATGCCCTCGGCGTCGAACGGCTCCAGGTCCTCGTCGGGAGATCCCTGCCAGCCGACCCAGGCCCCCTCACGGCTCTGCATGACGGGCACGATCGCCGTCACGAGGCCACCCGGGCTACGCCGCCACGTGGCCTCGCCGTCATCACCGGTGATCCGGTCGACAGGGAGACGATTCGCGACGACGACGAACTCACTTCTCTTCGTCGGTTCCACCTCTCCTCTCTCCCCATCCGTGGGCTTCTTGACCCTGATGGGCGATTTAGGAGGGTGTCGGTTATGTCACGTCATGAAGGCCGGAACTCTAGGAACCGTCACGAAGGTCGGCCAGGCATGCCTGTTCAAAGGAGATTCCGTCGAACGCCGCCGTACAGCCCAAGCCGATCGGCGACTGCGCGATGAAACCGTACGAGGGCGCGTCGCAGGCGTACAGGGAGAAATGCCGGATCAGCCGCCAGTAGCTCCCGTCCGTCGAGGCGTGGAAGGCGTACGCCGCCCCGACCCGCGCGATCCGCAGCCACACGTGCTCGCCCGGCACGAGGAAGCCGCTCGCGCGGTCCGACGCGCCTCGGGTCACGATGGAGACGATCTCGGGCTCGCCTTGCGAGGACAGCTCCAGGCCGAGTTTGGCCCACGCGCGGTCGTTGAGCCAGACGAGCAGGGCGGCCGCGTCCGAGGGCTGCCCCAAGTCCACGCTCACGCGGGCGCTGAGCAGGAAGTCGCCTTCGGCGCAGGCGAGGAGGCGGGGCGCGTCGAACACCGCCGACGTACGCTGCGGATCGATGTAGAGATCCGTGTGCGGGCCCGCCTTGATCACGATGCCGTCGTCGTGCGCGACGTACGAACTCGGCGGCTCGCCGTCCCACCGCAACGACACCGGAACACGCGGGATTCCTACCTGCTCAACTGCGTGCGCCACGCCGTCTCCTTCGCGTCCGGGGAAGCCCAGGACCGACTCAACGGTAGGCCGACGCGGGCGCCCTCGTACATAGTGAGCCGATGTTCACTAGGGAATGTGCCGAAGCCGTGAGTTCCGGCCGTCCAGGCGGCGACTAGGGTGCGTTGGTGGGCCGGTTCGGGCCCGCCGTGTTCGTCCCTGTTCAAGGAGGTCCGGGTGGCCGACCCTCGCGTTCGCCGCGTACGGGAAGAGGATCTGTCGGCGGTGGCCGGGCTGGTCCACGATCTGGCCGCGTACGAGCGGCTGGCCGACGAGTGCCACCTGACCGCCGACCACCTCCGGTCGGCGCTGTTCGCCCCGTCGCCCGCGCTGTTCGGCCACGTCGCCGAGGTGGACGGGGCGGTCGCGGGCTTCTCGCTGTGGTTCCTGAACTTCTCGACGTTCCGCGGCACCCACGGCATCTTCCTGGAAGACCTGTTCGTACGGCCCGAGCTGCGCGGCTCCGGGCTCGGCCGTGCCCTGCTGACCGAGCTCGCCGATGAGTGCGTACGCCGCGGGTACGCGCGGCTGGAGTGGTCCGTCCTCGACTGGAACGCCCCGTCGATCGGCTTCTACCGGTCGCTCGGCGCCGTCGCGATGGACGAGTGGACGGGATTCCGCCTCACCGACGAGGCCCTCTCGGCGCTCGGCGGCACGACCTAGTCGTCTTCGTCGAGGCCGGCGAGCGGAAGCCGCTGGGACAGCCAGAGGTGGAACGAGCCGGCGGCGTTGAGCCAGGCGGTCGTGGTCGCCGCGAACTGGCCGGCCGCCACTCCGCCGTCGACGTGCATCGTCGCCTCGCTGACGATGATGACCGTGCCGTCGTCGTCGGTGGCGGTGTAGACCTTCAGTCCGGTGGTGTCGCGGTTCCACTCGTCGAGGACGGCTCTGAGCGCCGCCTTCTCCTCGATGGTGAAGTAGCGGTCGTAGATCGTACGGGCGGAGTAGACGTCGTCGTCGGACAGGGTGAAGAACATGCTGTAGCACTGCCAGCGCGTCGCCAGCCGCCCGCCGCTGTCGCGTACGCCGGACACGTCGAGGGTGCGGAGGGTCTCCTCCAGGAAGTCGAGGTCGGGTGTGATGACACCGGACGATGGACTCGGAGGCTCGGCATCCACCCGGCTCACTCCCCTTCTCACCGGCGATTGCGCCCCGCGTCGTACGGACGCGGGCGTCCCCACACTATCTGCGGATAATCGCCTGACGGTGCGCCATCACACGCGCACGTGGCCATTCTTCGGCGGGCAGAGTGAACTGTCGCCCATTTGGGCGAATTAGTCATTTATGTCGTTATCTCGGAAGTGAGAGTACGCCCCGCACACGCCGGCCGATCCTCGCGCCGGCACAGGATGACCCGGGTGGTCGGCGTGTGTGGAGCGTACGACTCATCGTGCTATCCGGCTCCCGGCGACGAAGGTCGCAACGGTCCGGCGGGGGTCACGCGCTCGCGGACCCCGCGGACAGTCGTGCGACTTCCACGCAGTTGCCGCCGTTGCCGCTCCGGCTGCTCTTCTGCCAGGCGATGGCGAGTTCGACGCAGTTGCCGCCGTTGCCGCTGTGGCTGCTCTTACGCCACAGGCCAGGGGAAAGACTCGGCTTCGTCATCTCACGGCCTTCCTTTTGTTCAGGACATGTTCTTTATCTTTTCGCGGATCAAGCCGGCGGATTCACCGGTGTTGAGCGCTGCTGATCGCAGGTGGTCGAAAACCATGCGCCCTCGTGTAGTTTCGGACGGCTTCTCCAGGTAGACGCACCCCATCAGGTGCTCGATATATAGCAGGTCCGGATAGTTCTCGAAGGCCAGAAGAACAAATGGCCCGTCGATGGCCGCGTGAATTCCGGTCGAGTACGGGAGCACCTGAATCGACACCGTGGCGAGTTCGCCGAGGTAGAGGAGATGTTCCAGCTGATCTTTCATGACGGCGGGGCTGTCGATGACGCGATGAAGGACCGCCTCGTCGATGACGGCCCAGACGTTGAGCGGGTCGTCTGAGGCGGTGATGCGTTTCTGCCGCGCGAGGCGGAGCTCCGCGCCACGGTCGATCTCCTCGGGCAGCCGCGGCTGCGCGCCCCGCAGGATCGCCTTCGCGTAGTTCTCCGTCTGGAGGATGCCGGGGATCACCTGAGCCTCGTAGCCCATGGAGGTCTTCGCCTCGGCCTCGAAGGCGAGGTAGTCGATGAAGCCCTTCTTCACGAGACTCGTGTACTCGTGCCACCAGTCGCGCTGCCGTGCGCCGCGCGCGAGCTTGATCAGCCGGGCTCGGTCGTCACCCTCGATCTCGTACGCCTCGCAGAGCTCCATCACCTCGCCGGTGGTGATCCGCATCTTGGCGTTCTCCATGCGGCTGATTTTCGACTGCTCCCAGCCGACCGTGCCGGCGGCCTGCTCGCCCGTCATTCCCTTGCGTTCTCGCAGGTGACGCAGCTCTCTGGCGAGTTGACGGCCGCCGATCGTTGGGGTGTACGGCATTGTTTCCTCACATAATGCGCTGAATCACTTGCGTTGGATCATGTCCGTGGGCCAGAGTGTAACCGTACGACTACGGAGCGCTTAATTTCTGCGATTTCCGCAGAGGAGAGCGGCCCGTATCAGTCTTAGCGATCCGCGTGAGTCGGTCGCACCGGTAAGCAACCGGCGCACCGGCTCGCGCACAGCGGTGAGGACGATTCTCTCCTCACCGTTTCGCGGGAACTGCGGCCCCGGACTCCGCATGGGGAGAGTTGAGTCCGGGGCCGTGGTTCCTGACCATGATCGATTGAGAAGGGTCCGCCATGGAGGTGTATCCAGAAGGTCGCGACCTCGTCTGGCGCCGGACGTTTCCCGGCCTGGCCGAGTATGTGCGACAAGCCCGCGAGTTCGCGAGCTTCCTCCTAGCCGACCTGCCGGACGTCGACGACGCGGTGCTCGTCGTCAGTGAATTCGCCGCCAATGCGCTCCGCCACACCGTTTCCTCCGAGCCGGGGGGGCGCTTCCTCCTGGAAGTACGCCGCTGGTCAGGAGGTGCCGCCGTCTCGGTGACGGATGAGGGTAGCCACAAGGTCCCCGCCATCCCCGAGCCCGACGACCTCTCCGAGTGTGGCCGCGGGTTACAGACCGTGCACTCACTCGCCGCCGAATGGCATTGGGCCGGCGGCCACGACGGCCGCACTTTCACCGCGAGCTTCCTCACCCGCCGCACCGCGGTCGTCGTATCGTCGATGACGCCCCTGGAGGCGATCGGCGCCGGCCGTCGGTAGTTGGTCGCGACATCCGTCGAAGTAGATCGGCGCCGACCGGCGGCGCTCTGTCGCATCGGCGCTCACAGTAGGAGTTCGGCCAGTTCCTCCAGGAGCCGGTTGACGCGTTCGGCCTGTTCGGCGTCTGGCGCGATCCGCGCGATGATCTCGTCGGCGGAGCCGCTGGCCCGCGCGAGGATCGCCCGCCTGGTGTGCGGTGCCAGCTGTACCCTCGTCCGCCGCCGGTCCGCGGGGTCGGGCGTCGTCTCGATCAGCCCGCGTTCCTTCAGTCGCGCCACCGACGCGGACACGTGACTCTGCGCGAATCCGGTACGGACCTGGATCGCGCTGACCGGACTGCCGGGGTTCTTCAGCGCGTCTTCGAGGACCGCGATCTCTCCAGGAGTGAGCGACGTGTAACTCGGCCGCCGCACGTGACCATCCGGGTGCCCGGCTCGCCTTTCATGCGGTCATCCGCACCCGGTTCTACGACGACTACCTGCTCGCGGCCGGCTGCCGTCAGGTGGTGCTCCTCGCCGCCGGCCTGGACACCCGGGCGTACCGGCTGGAGTGGCCGTCCGGGGTTCGCGTCTTCGAGATCGACCTTCCCGAGGTTCTGTCCTTCAAGGAGGCCAGGCTCTCCTCCGCCGGAGCGTCGCCGCGGTGCGAACGCGTCGTCGTCCCTGCCGACCTGCGGGAGGACTGGCCCGGCCTGTTGACGTCATCCGGCTTCGACGCCTCAACGCCGACCGCGTGGCTCGCCGAGGGCGTGCTCATCTACCTCGACGCCGACGAGGCCTCCCGCCTGCTGCGGGCGATCGGCGACCTGTCCGCCGCCGGCAGCCGCCTGTCGTTCGAACGCGGTGGCTCCGCCGCCCGCAGCGCCCTGCCTCGTCTGGAGGGCTACACGTCGCTGTGGAAAGGCGGGCTCGGCGAGGACGCCGCCGGCCGGCTCGCGCGGAACGGCTGGCGGCCTGAGAGCCACGACCTGTCCGACCTGGCCGCATCGTACGGCTGCCCGATCAGGTCGGAGTCCCGCAGCGGGTTCGTCACGGCGACGTGCGACGGCTGACCGGCGGTGCCGTCCGGTGACGGCCCGGTCGGCGATTACCCCGGCCACCGGTTGTGCACGATCCGGTACGTGAACCCCAGGTCACGCTCAAAGGTCTGGCGCTGCGTCCCTAGGGTCGTCGAAGTAGTCGTCGCCCGGATCCCAGGGCGGGCAGTCGGCCGCGTACCGCCGGCGCGCCTGGCTCGTGGTGAGCCGCCTGATGGTCGAGACACGGACGACGGTCAATGGGGCCTGTACGGCCACGATCCCGGAGCGGCGTTGTGCCTGCCGCGCGGCCCGGTGCGCTCGGTGCTCTTTGCGGCGAGGCTCCGGCCCGGCGAGCGTCGGGATGGTGTCGCGGAAGGCGTCCACACCGTTCGGGGTTCCCAAACCGGTCGGGCCGTCGTATCCGGGGCGCGCGGTGCACAGGTAGTCCGGGCTGCACGTGCCGTTGCTGCCCGAGACGATGTCGTTGAGCGCCGCCGGGTGGGCGTACGGGATGGAGGCCGTGAGAGCCCGGGCCGGTGGTACCCCGGCCAGGGCGTACGCCGAGGCGATGATCGGTGTCGAGGCGCTGGTGCCGCCGACGACGAGCCAGCCGCCGAACCGGTAGGTGTCGTATACGGCGACGCCCGTTTTCGGGTCGGCGACGGCGGAGACGTCCGCGACCGTACGGCGGGCGCAGCCGGTGTCCGTCTGCCAGGGGGGCTTCACACCTCTCGCGGAGCATCCGGACCCGGCGCCGCTCCACGCGGTCTCGCGCCAGCCTCGCGCGTTGCCCGCGCGGGTCAGCGAGGTGCCTCCGACGGCCGTGACGTGCGGGGACGTGGCCGGATAGAGCACCCCGTATCCGCCGTCTCCGGACGCGGCGGTGATCGCGACACCAGGGTGGTCGAAGTAGTTCCGGTCGAGCATGGGCGCCGAGGCGTCCTCGGCGCCGCCGTAGCTGTTGGAGATGTACCGCGCGCCCAGGCGTACGGCCGTGTTGACGCCCACGCCGAGCGTGGCGAGCACCGGCTTGCTCGCCTCGACTAGGAGAATGCGGCACTTCGGGCAGGCCGCCGAGACCATGTCCAGGTCGAGCGAGATCTCCTGTGCCCAGCCGGAGTCGGGCGGCGGAAGGCGGGAGCCGCCGTGCTCGTTGACCTTCTTGAAGCAGCCGTTCGCGGTCGTGCAGGGCGCCAGCCCGAACTGCGCGCGGTAGACGGCCAGGTCGGCCTCGGCGTTCGGGTCGTCGTACACGTCGATGACCGCCACCGTCCGGCCCTCGCCCGCCGTCGAGGAGGGCAAGGCGTACGCCCGCTGGATGTCGGCGGGCCCGAGCCCGGTGGGCGTCACGAACGGCTGTACGCCCCGGCGCGCCGTCACGTCGGTGCGGACCAGCGCGAGGCAGGTCGCCTGGCCGGGCGGCGCCGTACTCGCGCAGGCGCGCCTGACCGGCAGGAACCGCAGAGGGTCGGCGTCGTCGGCGGACACCGGAGAGGCTCCTACGACGAGGGTGATCAGGGCGGCGCATGCCGTCCGCCAGGCGAGGACTGACATCCTGCTCCCTTCGTCACGGGAGCCGGGCGCCCTTGATCATGAATACCCAGCGTGTCGTCACGGACACAGAGAGTCTCAGTTCAGGCGGTCCAGGAGGCGGGCGCCGACGTCGGCGATGTCCTTGGCGGTCCATTCGATAGACGAGGCGGCGGTCGTGATCTCAACCATCGCCACGCCCGGCACACCGGAGTCCTGCCAGTTGCCGGCGAACCACACCTTCTCCTCCTCGGCGAGCGCGAGCACGGCATCGTTGATCTTCTCCGCCGGGTACGGAAGCCAGAGACGGAAGGCGTTCGTGTGGGGTGGCTCGGGGAACACGCGGGGCTGTCGGCGAGGCCGGCGATCTCGCCGAAGGAGCGCCCGAGGTAAGGCGCCGACTCCCAGATCCGCGCACCGTCGAAGTGCACCCGCGCCCCGATGCCCCTGGCCGCCGCGGCCACGGCGACGAGCTCATCCCAGGTCGGCAGCACGAATCCGGCATCGCGGAGCGGCAACTCGACGACGACCGTACTCACCGGTTCGGAGATCGCCGCGACCTCACCGGCGTCCGGATTCCGAGGAGCGGCCGTCGGCCAGACGCTGCGCAATCCGCTGAGACTCGCGTACGCGTGCCGCTCGTGCACCTCTTGATGGCCGAGCGGGTGCAAGGCGACGGTCGGCCGCCCGGAAAGATCCGCGCCGTACCGGAGGGCGACCTGCTGAGCCATGGTCCCGGTGGGAAAGAACACCGCCGCCTCGGTGCCGAGCAGCCCGGCCACACGCTCTTCGAGGATGGTGACGGGGCCCATCGCCGTACCTGTCGGGAAACCGATCCAGATCCCCGCCCGCCTCGATGTCCGCGAGCGCCTCCCGCATCGTGGGCGTCCTGCGCCCGGAGAGCATCCGTTCACTGTCCCGCATGGCGACCATGCGCCGAAGCCGCAGTTCGTCCGACATCGGCCGATCGTCGCACAGTCCGAAATAACTACTCATCTGGAGGATGTGCCGGAAACGTCCTGCGGCGAGCGTCGGAAGGAGACGACGCCGTAGTGGGAGGTCACGATGCCCAGAGCAGCCGGAATCGACCTTGGAACGACCAACTCCGTGATCGCGGCGATGACGGAGGGGCACGCCACCGTGATCCCCAATGGTGAAGGGGATCGTACGACGCCTTCCGTGGTGGCCTTCACGCCCGAGGGGGAGCGGCTCGTGGGGCGGCTTGCCCGGCGGCAGGCGATTTTGAATCCCAAGGGGACGATCTACTCCGCGAAGCGGTTCGTCGGGCGGCGGTACGACGAGGTGGGCAGTGAGATGACCGCGGTCACCTATGACGTCGTTCCCGGTCCGGACGGGGCGGTGCGGTTCCAGGTCGGGGGCAAGCAGTACGCCCCGGAGGAGATCTCCGCGATGATCCTCCGCAAGCTCGCCGACGACGCGGGGCGGTTCCTCGGCGAGCGGGTGACCGAGGTGGTCGTCACCGTGCCGGCGTACTTCAACGACGCTCAGCGTCACGCGACCAGGGACGCGGGCCGTATCGCCGGCCTGGAGGTCCTGCGGATCATCAATGAACCCACGGCCGCGGCGCTCGCGTACGGGCTGGACAAGAAGGGCAACGAGACGGTTCTCGTCTTCGACCTTGGGGGCGGGACGTTCGACGTCAGCCTCCTCGACGTCGGTGACGGCGTGGTGGAGGTCCGGGCGACCTCCGGTGACGGGCATCTGGGCGGTGACGACTTCGACCGCAGGATCGTCGATCATCTGGCCGATGAGTTCCAGCGGGACACCGGCGTCGACCTGCGGCAGGACCCGCAGGCGCTGCAGCGGCTCTTCGAGGCCGCGGAGAAGGCCAAGATCGAGCTGTCCACGGTGACGCAGACGACGATCAGCCTGCCGTTCATCACCGCGGACGCCTCCGGGCCCAAGCACTTGGACATGACGCTCATGCGGTCCACGTTCGAGCAGCTGATCTCCGACCAGCTGGAACGCTGTGAGGGGCCGATGCGGCAGGCCATGGCCGACGCGAAGGTCACCGCCGACGACATTGACGAGGTCATCCTCGTGGGTGGTTCCACCCGCATCCCGGCCGTGCAGAGCCTCGTACGGCGGCTGACGGGCGGCAAGGACCCGAACATGACGGTCAACCCGGACGAGGTCGTGGCGCTCGGCGCCGCCATCCAGGCCGGTGTGCTCAAGGGCGAGGTGGAGGACGTCGTTCTGCTCGACGTCACGCCGCTGTCGCTGGGCCTGGAGACGCTCGGCGGAGTGATGACCAAGACGATCGAGCGGAACACCACGATCCCGGCGCGGCGCACGGAGACCTTCAGCACCGCCAAGGACGACCAGACCGCCGTCGACGTGGTGGTCCTGCAGGGCGAGCGGGAGAGGGCGGCCGACAACCGCACGCTCGGCCGGTTCCGCCTGGAGAACATCAGGCCCGCCCGGCGCGGGGAGCCGCAGATCGAGGTCACGTTCGACATCGACGCGAACGGCATCCTCAACGTCTCGGCGCGCGACAAGGACACCGGCGCCCAGCAGAACATCACGATCAGCGAGAGCACCAACCTCGACCAGAGCGAGATCGAGCGAATGGTCCACGACGCGCAGGAGCACAGCGGCGAGGACGCGCGGCTGCGCGAGATGATCGACGCGCGCAACGGGCTGGACTCGGTGACGTATCAGGTCGAGAAGCGCATGGAGGAACTCGGCTCGAACGTCCCGGAGCACGAGAAGGCCCGAGCCACCCTGCTGGTCTCCGACGCGCGCCAGGCGATCAAGGAGGAGGCTCCGCTCGAGCGGCTGCGGTTGCTGTCGGCCGAGCTCCAGCAGGTCTACCACTCCCTCGGCGCCGCCGCGCCGCCGCGGCAGCCTCCGCCGTCCGGCGGGGACGACGTGATCGACGCGGAGTTCACGACCGATGAGTGAGGATGCCCCGGATCCGGACGTGCGGATCAAAGAGCTCGAAGACCAGTGGAAACGGGCCTTGGCCGACCTGGACAACTTCCGTAAGCGCACGGCCAGGGACGCGACGCGGATGCGTGCCGACGAGCGCGCGCGCACGTCCGCCGAGTGGCTTCCCGTGCTGGACAACCTCGAACGCGCCCTCGAACACGCCGACGCCGATCCGTCCACGGTCGTCGACGGCGTGCGGTCGGTGCTCGACCAGGCCAACGAGGTGATCGCGCGTCTCGGGTACCCGCGCCGGGAGGACGAAGGCGCGCCGTTCGACCCCGGCCTGCACGAGGCGGTCGGCGTCGACGCCGCCGGCGACGCGCCCGACGGCACGGTCGTACGGGTTGTGCGGCCCGGATACGGCGAGGGCGACACCCAGCTGAGGGCCGCCCAGGTCGTGGTCGCGAAGGGAAGCGACGATGGCGCGGGACCGTGACTTCTACCAGGTCCTCGGCGTGCCGAGGAGCGCGAGCCAGGAGGAGATCCAAGGCGCGTACCGGAAGCTGGCCCGCACCTATCACCCCGATGTGAACCGGTCGCCGGAGGCGGAGGAGCGCTTCAAGGACGTCTCCGAGGCGTACTCCGTCCTGAACGATCCGGACCAGCGGAGACGCTATGACGCCTTCGGCCCTGACTTCCGCCGGATGCCCGAGGGCGCCGAGCCCGCGTACGCGGGGCAGGAGACCTCCGCGAACGGGTTCGGGAGCGTCGACTTCGAGGACCTGTTCGGGGGCATGTTCGGCACGCACCACGGAGGTACGAGAGGGCCGATGCCCGGTGCCGACCAGGAGACCGAGATCGTCATCTCCGTCGACGAGGCGTACCACGGGAGCAACCGGAAGGTGATCGTCTCCGGGCCGGGCGGCGTACGGACGATCGACGTGACGATTCCCGCCGGGGTCACCGACGGCCAGCGGATCCGGCTGGCGGGTCAGGGCGGCCGAGGCGGCGCGGGCGGCGTGCCGGGCGACCTCTACCTGGTCGTGCGGATCGCGCCCGATCCCCGCTACCGAGTCGACGGGCGCGACATCCACGTACAGGTGTCGCTCTCGCCGTGGGAGGCGGCGCTGGGCGCGCGGGTTCCGGTCGAGACGCCGGGCGGAGAGGCCAAGGTCTCGGTGCCCGCCGGCACGTCGTGCGGGCGGCGGCTGCGGCTGGGCGGCCGTGGCCTGCCGAGTCCGCGCGGCGGGTCCGGCGACCTGTTCGCCGAGGTGCGGATCGTCGTGCCGAACAGACCGACGACGCGCGAACGCGAGCTGTTCGAGGAGCTGGCGGCCGCGTCGTCATTCGACCCGAGGGAGCGGCGATGAGGTACGCGCTGATGCGCCCGCTGCGGTTCGACCTGGAGTCGTTCGCGCGTGCGGCAGGGCTTCACCCGGAGCTGGTCCGCCGGCTGGTGGCGCTCGGCGTCCTGGACGCGGAGCGCGACACGTCGGGCGGACTGTGGTTCACGTCCTCCCAGCTCACCGCCGTCGACCGGGTCCAGCGGCTGCGCGCCGGCCTCTCGCTCAACTACGCCGCGGTCGGGCTCGTCTGTGACCTGCTCGACCGCATCGCCGCCCTGGAGTCGGCGACACGCCACCGGTACGGAGGCCGATCATGGACATGAACACGCTGACCGACAGGTCGCGCGAGGCCCTGGCGTCCGCGCGCTCCTGCGCGGCCGAGCGCGGCCACAGCGACGTCGACGCCGAGCACCTGGCCATGGCCCTGCTCGACCAGCCCGACGGGTTCGGCCGGCGGCTGCTCGAACGCGCGAACGTCGAGCCGAGCCTGCTGCGCAACGAGCTGGAGGCGCGGCTCGGCAGGCGGCCCCGCGTCACCGGGCAGAGCGCGCCCCCCGGCGCCACGCGCCGGCTCGGCAGCGTCCTCGACCGGGCCGCGGAGTCCGCGAAGCGGCTGCGGGACGACTACGTCTCCGTCGAGCACCTGCTGATGGCGCTGATCGACGAGGACGTGATCACCGGGGTGCCGCCGGAGAAGTTCGCCGAGGCCGTGGGGTCCGTGCGCGGCAACCAGCGGGTGACCTCGTCGGAGCCCGAGGCGGCGTACGAGGCGCTGGAGAAGTATGGGCGCGACCTGGTCGCCGAGGCACGCGAGGGCCGGCTCGAACCGGTGATCGGCCGCGACGCCGAGATCCGCCGCGTCATCCAGATCCTCTCGCGCAAGACCAAGAACAACCCGGTTCTCGTCGGGGACCCGGGCGTCGGCAAGACCGCCATCGTGGAGGGTCTCGCTCAGCGGATCGAGAGCGGCGACGTCCCCGAGGGCCTGCGCGGCCGTACGGTGTTCAGCCTCGACCTCGCCGCACTGGTGGCCGGGGCGAAGTACCGGGGCGAGTTCGAGGAACGCATGCAGGCCGTGCTGAACGAGGTCAAGGCCGCCGCCGGGCAGATCCTGGTCTTCATCGACGAGCTGCACAACGTCGTCGGCGCGGGCGTCACCGAGGGCTCGATGGACGCCGGCAACATGCTCAAGCCGATGCTCGCCCGCGGCGAGCTGCACATGATCGGCGCCACGACGGTGCGGGAGTACCGCAAGTACATCGAGAAGGACGCCGCCCTCGAACGCCGGTTCCAGCCGGTCATTGTCGACGAGCCGTCGGTCGAGGACGCCATCTCGATCCTCCGCGGCCTGCGCGAACGCCTGGAGGTCTTTCACGGCGTGCAGATCCAGGACTCGGCGATCGTCGCCGCGGTGACCCTGAGCCATCGCTACATCTCCGACCGCTTCCTGCCCGACAAGGCCATCGACCTGGTCGACGAGGCGTGCGCGAAGCTGCGCACCGAGATCGACTCGATGCCCGCCGACCTGGACGAGCTCACGCGGCGCGTCACGCGGCTGGAGATCGAGGCGGCGGCGCTGGAGAAGGAGGAGGATCCGGCGAGCGGGGCGCGGCTGGAGGAGCTGAGCGCGGAGCTGGCACGCCTGCGGAGCGAGGCGGACGCCACGCGCGCCCGGTGGGAGGCCGAACGCCACGCGCTCCGGCGGGTCCAGGAGATCCGCGAGGAGATCGAGAAGACCCGGCGCCAGGCCGACCAGGCCGAGCGGGAGTACGACCTCGATCGCGCCGCAGAGCTGCGGCACGGAGTGTTCCCCGAGCTGGAGCGCAGGCTTCGCGCCGAGGAGGACCGCCTCGCGGCCAAGCAGGGCGACCAGCGGCTGCTGCGCGAGGCCGTCACCGACGAGGAGATCGCCGAGGTCGTGTCCCGCTGGACCGGCATCCCGGTCAGCCGGCTGCGGGAGGGCGAGCGCGAGAAGCTGCTGCGGCTCGACGACATCCTGCACGAGCGGGTCATCGGCCAGGACGAGGCCGTACGCCTGGTCACCGACGCGATCATCCGGGCGCGCGCCGGGGTGAAGGACCCGCGGCGGCCGATCGGGTCGTTCGTGTTCCTCGGGCCGACCGGCGTCGGCAAGACCGAGCTGGCCAAGGCCCTCGCCGAGGCGCTGTTCGACACCGAGGACAACCTCGTACGGCTGGACATGAGCGAGTACCAGGAACGGCACACCGTGAGCCGCCTGGTCGGAGCGCCGCCCGGCTACATCGGCTACGAGGAGGGCGGCCAGCTCACCGAGGCCGTACGCCGCAAGCCGTACTCCGTGGTGCTGTTCGACGAGATCGAGAAGGCGCATCCGGACGTCTTCAACGCCCTGCTCCAGGTGCTCGACGACGGGCGGCTGACCGACGCGCAGGGCCGTACGGTCGACTTCCGCAACACGGTGCTGATCATGACGTCCAACGTCGGTTCGGACCTGCTGCTGGAGGGCGCCACCGAGGACGGCGGGCTCCCGCCCGAGGTCCGCGAGAGCGTCATGGCGGCGCTGCGGGCGCACTTCCGGCCTGAGTTCCTCAACCGCGTCGACGAGATCGTGCTGTTCGAGCCGCTGACGCAGGACGAGATCGAGCTGATCGTCGACCTGATCCTGGGCGGCGTGCGCGAACGCCTCGCCGAGCGCCGGATGACCCTCGACGTGAGCGAGGAGGCACGCGCCTTCATCGCGTGCGAGGGCTTCGACCCCGTGTACGGGGCCCGGCCGCTGCGCCGGTTCATCGCCCGCGAGGTGGAGACCCCGATCGCGCGCGCGTTGCTGTCCGGCGACGCAGAGGTCGGCGCGGTGACCGAGGTCAGGCTGGAGAACGGCCGGCTCACCGTGGGATACCAGGAGCCCGATCTGGACACCTGACCGCCGGATGGCTCACGCGGTCCGCTGGAGCATCAGGCGTGTCAGCTCCACGCGGGAGCCGACCTCCAGTTTGCGGAACACATGGCGCAGGTGGAACGCGACCGTGTGCACGCTCATGAAGAGCCGGTCGGCGATCTGCCGGTTCGTGAGCCCCTGCGCGACCAGCTCCGAGATGCCGCGTTCGGTCTCGGTGAGGCTCGCCAGCCCCGAGACGGGCCGGTCCGCCCGGCTCCAGTGACGGCGCCGCACGCCGAGCCGGCGCAGCCGCCGCCGTACACGCGCGGCGTCTCGTGCCGCCCCGATCGTGTCGTAGCCGGTCAGCGCGCGGTCCAGGATCTCCACGGCCCGGGCCGGTGAGGCGGCGAGCGCGGCCAGGTCCTCGGCCGCCGACGCGCGCGCCCACGGTTCGGCGTGCTCGGACGCGGCGTGTTCCAGGGCGCGTGCGTCCTGGTCGAACAGGCCGCGTGCGTGTAGTGCGGCGACGCCGAGAGAGGGGAAGCAGGGGTTGTCACGCGCGAGGCGTTCGGCCGCCGTGACCACGGTGTGCGCCCGTGTCCGGTCGTCCAGAGCGAGCGCGGTCCGGGTCAGCCAGGCCGCCGCGGCGGGGTCGCGCACCAGCGCGCCGGCGTGGCCCAGAGCCTCCTCGCACAGCGGGCGGAGCCGCACCCGGCCGCCTCGCGCCTCGGCGACCTGGGCCGCCACCAGCGCGAACCCGGCACACGCGTACGCGGGGCCCCCGGGCGGCCTCGCGACGTGCCGGTGCGCGGTGTCGAGGTCCCCGGAGCGGAGCGCGGCCAGGGCGAGCAGCGTGGGATCGGCGGGTTCGGCCAGCGCGTCGCCGAACCGGCCCTCGGCCAGGGCCAGCCGTGCGCGGAGCCCGGCCGGCAACGCGGCCGTGTGGCCGCCCGGCTCCCCGGCGCTCGCGAGGAGCGTGCGCGCCTCGTCGCGGAGCTGGACGTCGGCGAGCAGCATGGCCAGGGTCATGCGCGGCCCCGCGCTCACCGAGGTGGCGCGGCGCACGGCCTCGCGGGCCAGCCCGATGCCGGTCGCCAGCCGCCCCGCGTCCCACTCGGCCAGCGCCAGGACCGTCAGCGCGGTGGTGACCAGGGCGTTGCCGTGGTCGCTCGCGGCGGACACGATCGCCGCCGCCTGATCGCGCGCACGCGTGTCCTGGCCCGCGCCGGTCCGCGCGGTGAGCAGGGCCAGCGCGGCGTCGTCGCGGAACGCTCCGGGCAGGCGCGGCTCGGCCAGCGCCGCCTCGGCCTCGGCGACGGCCTCACGCGGCCGCCCACGTACGCGCAGGATCTCCGACAGCAGGCAGCGCAGCCGCGCGCACGGCACCGGGGGCATCGGCGCGGAGAACGCGCTACGGGCGAGGGACTCGGCCTCATCGGCGCGCCCGGCGGCGGCCAGGGCGCGGACCGCGGTGACCGTACGCGCGTGACGGTCCGTGTCGTCGCCGGCGGTGAGCTCCAGCGCGCGTACGGCCAGGTCGGCGGCGGCCTCGGGGCACACCTCGCCGACGGCGCGGTCGAGCCCGGCGAGCCCGCGGGCGTCACCGGCGCTCGCGCCCATGACCAGGTGCGACGCCGCGGCCTCCGCCGAGCCGCGCCGCCGGATCAGCAGTTCGCCGGCCTGCCGGTGCAGTGCCCGCCGCACGGGTGCGGGCACCGCGTCGGCGGCGGCACGCCGTACGAGGTCGTGCCGGAAGCACAACGTGTCCGGCGCGGCGTCCAGGATCCCGGCCGAGAGCGCCTCGTCCAGCTCGGGCAGGATCGCACCCGGAGTCGAGCCGAGGATCTCGGCGGCGTCCTCGACGGCGAACGAGCGCCCCAGAACCGCCGCCACGGCCAGCAGCCGCCGCGTACGGGGGGCGAGGTCATCCAGCCGCCGGCGTACGGTGACGCGGAGACGGACCGGGAGCCGCACGGAGGAGAGGCGCGCGCGACCCCCGGCGATTCGGATCCGGCCTTCGTCGAGCAGGCCGGTCAGCAGGTCGGTGAGCAGTGCGGGGTTGCCGCCCGCACCGGCCACGAGGTCCGTCAGGCCGGTGTCCGGCCGTGCGCCCAGCACGTCGATGACGATCTCGGTCATGGCGTCCTCGCCGAGCGGGGCGAGCACACACCGTCCGGCCCCGTGGTGTTCCATCAGGTCGAACAGCCGGCCGGCGGCGTCGGAACACGGAGCGGTGCGCCGGGCCAGCAGCCAGGCCAGGGGCCGGTGGCCGGGCCGGCTCAGCGCCCCGAGCATGGCCGGATCGGCCCACTGGAGGTCGTCCAGGCTCACCAGCGCGGGACCGCGCCTGCCGGGCGGCACGGGCCCCGCCGTACAGGGCAGGCCGTGCGCGGCGGCCGTACGCGCGGCCTCGTCGAGCAGGAGGCTCTTGCCGGAACCCGGCTCTCCGTCGACGAGCAGGACACCGAAGTGTCCCGCCTCGGCCGCCTCGACCAGGTGAAGCAGAGCCCTCCGCTCATTCTCCCGGCCGCGGATCGGCCGCGTGGCGGTCGGCGACGGCCTCGCCGCACGCTGTTGACCAGCCATTTCTCCCCCTTTGTCAGCATACGACTCAAGGGTGGGAATGGATCGACCAGCCCGAAACACCCGGTTTGTGATCTGCCCAAATGTGATCGGCGACGACCACCGATCGCGTCACGTGGTCGCCACGGACGGTTGACGCCGGTGAGGCGCACGCGTCGACCTATCGTGACCTGCGCGGTCACTTTCTGGAGCCGTTCGGAGGGGCCTTCCGCTCCCCTCGGACGCGGTCGGCGGGCGCTGGCGTCCTAAGATTACGCCGATGTAACCTTTCTGGACTTTCGCCGGATTTCACCCGTCAAACTTGTCAGGTTCGCTCTATGAGGTACGACGAGCGGCCCGGCTGCCGCGCCTCCCGTCCCCTGCCCGCGAGGATCTGATGGAGCAACCCATGCTGGCGGTGGCGGCCGGGTGTGCGGCCGCCGTCGTGATCATCATCATCGTCGTGGCGCTGCTGGTACGGCAGCGGAAGATCACGACGCGCCTGCGCGGACGCCTCCACGATCTTGAGGGCGCGGAGCACTCACGCGCGGCGGAAGTGCGCCACCTGGTCACGGTCCGCCTGCCGGCCCTGGCCGAGACGCTGTACGAGCGGCCCGTCGACATACCCGGACCGAAGAACCCCAAGGTGTCCGGCACTCCGTTCGGGGAGAGCCTCGAGTCGGTCATGCCGATGTACGCCGACTCGGTCGAGCGGGCGAAGGCGCGGGCCGACGAGTCGGCGAAGTCGACCCTGAAGTCCATGATGCGCGGCGTGCAGAGCCTGGCGAACGAACAGCAGCTCGCCATCTCCGCGATGCAGTCGCGCCACGACGACCCCGACGTCCTCGACGGCCTGCTGAAGATCGACCACATGAACGCCCAGCTCGGACGCCGTGCGCAGGCCACCGCGGTCCTGTGCGGGTCCTGGCCCGGGCAGCAGCGGTCGTCCTCCTCGCTCACCGACGTCGTACGCGGCGCGACCTCGCGGATCCGTGACTACCTGCGCGTCAAGGTCCACCCGTACGCGAACGTCGCCGTGCTCAGCCGCGTGGTCGAGCCGGTGGTGCTGGCCGTCGCCGAGCTGCTGGACAACGCGGCGCGCCACTCCCAGCCCAACACCTCCGTCGAGGTCAACTTCCAGCCGGCGCACAACGGCGTCGCCATCGTGATCGACGACGCCGGGGTCGCGATGAACCCCGAGGAGCTGAAGCGGGCCGAGCACCTGCTGTCCGGCGTCGAGTCGATCGACATCAACCGCATCGGCGACCCGCCGCAGATCGGGTTCGCCCTCATCGGCGTGCTCGCCGCCCGTTACGGGTTCACCGTGTCGGTCGACACCCGGTCGCCGTACGGCGGAGTGCGGGCCGTGGTCTTCCTTCCCACCTCGCTGCTCACTCGCGTGGAGAACCTGTCGCGGGCCGTACGCCCCACCCCCGCGCCACGGATCACCGAGCCGCCCGAGCAGGCCACCGGGCCGTCGCCCGCCGAGCCGGCCGACGTCCCGGCGAAGACCGCCGGAGGGCTCCCGAAACGCCGGCGGGCCACCGCCGAGCCGAAGTCAGAGAGACCAGAGGGGTCCGAGACCGGCTCGGACGCACCGGAGCAGAACGTCGGCTCACCACGTCCGGCCCGCCAGGTCGCCGCCGGTTTGGGCGCTTGGCAGCGGGGCACGCGCTCAGGCCGTTCCACCACCCCACCCGACACCGAAGGAAAGCCGCAGGCATGAACGCCGTGACGAACAAACTCGGGTGGATGCTCGACGACGCGCTGAAGATGCCGGAGACGCGCTACGCGATCCTGCTCTCGGCCGACGGACTGCTGATGGCCTACTCCGAGCGCATCGGACTGGACGACGCGGAACGCCACGCGGCCGGGATGTCAGGCCTGCAGTCGCTCGCCCGCAGCACGGCGGAGTTCTGTGGCGACGAGAACACCACGTGGCGCCAGACCATCACCGAGTTCGACGGCGGGTACGTCTTCCTGGTCGCCGCCGGGCCCGGCGCGTACCTGGCGGTCTCGGCCGGCGAGAACGTCGACATGGAGGCCGTGTCGTTCCGGCTTCAGGAGCTGGTCCAACGGCTCGGCAAGGAACTCACGACCCCGCCACGCCGTGACGTGGGCAGCCCGCGGTGAGCACGCCCCGGGACGACCGGGCCCTCGTACGGCCCCACGTGGTCACCGGGGGGCGGGCGTACCCGACACGCAACATCTTCGACCTGGTCACGCTGGTGATGGCCACCAAGGCCCGCACGGTGGGCCTGAGCCCGGAGAAACGCCGGGTGATGGAGCTCTGCCAGGGCGGCGCGCTCTCCGTCGTCGAGGTCGCCGGGCATCTCGGCCTGGCCGTCGGGATCACCAAGGTCCTGCTCTCCGACCTCGTGGACAGCGGGCACATCACCACACGGGCACCGATGCCCGAGACCGTGGCACCCGAGGACCGACTGCTGAGGGAGGTGCTGGATGGACTCCGCGCTCGCCTCTGACCGGATCTACGTGCGCGACACGGTGCGCACTTCGGTGAAACTCCTGATCGCCGGTCACTTCGCCGTCGGAAAGACGACGTTCGTCGGCACGTTGTCCGAGATCAAGCCGCTGCGGACCGAGGAGCTGATGACGCAGGCCGGCGCCGACGTCGACGACGTCTCCGGCGTGCCCGAGAAGACCACCACGACGGTGGCGATGGACTTCGGCCGCATCACGCTCAGCGACGAACTCGTGCTCTACCTGTTCGGCACGCCCGGGCAGCAGCGCTTCACCCCGCTGTGGGAGGACCTGGCCACCGGAGCCCTCGGCGCGCTCGTGCTCGCCGACACACGGCGCCTGGAGCGTTCGTTCGACGTCATGTCCCTGCTGGAGGAGCAGGGGCTGCGGTACGCGGTCGCGCTCAACGAGTTCGAGGACGCGCCGTCGTTCCCGGAGGAGGAGGTGCGCGAGGCGCTCGACCTGCTGCCGGAGACGCCGCTCGTCCGCTGCGACGCGCGGGACCAGAAGTCCTCGGCAGGCGCGCTGATCTCCCTCGTCAGGTACCTCATCGAGACGACCGACCAGGAGTCCTCGTGACCGACGGCTGTCCCGCGCACGGCGACCGCGAGGCGCTCTACGGACCGGACTTCGCCAAGGATCCCCGGCGGGTGTACGCGCGGCTGCGCGAGTTCGGGCCGATGGCACCGGTCGACCTGGCGCCGGGCGTTCCCGCGACGCTCGTCACCTCCTACGACGCGGCCCTGGACGTGCTACGCGACCCGGTCACGTTCCAGAAGGACGCGCGCGGGTGGCAGCGGACCGTCCCCGACGACTGCCCGGTGCTGCCGATCATGATGTACCGGCCGAACTGCCGGAACTCCGACGGCGCCGAGCACGCGCGGCTGAGGCAGGTCGTGACCGACAGCCTCGCCCGCATCGACATGAACGCCCTGCGCGCCGGCGTCGAGCGCAGCGCCGATACGCTCATCAACCGGTTCGCCCCGACGGGCCGCGCCGACCTGATCGCCGACTACGCGCGCGCCCTGCCGCAGCTCGTCTTCAACCAGATGTTCGACTGCCCGGCGGAGCTCGGCGACCGCCTGGTCGAGGGCATGAGCGGCATCTTCGACACCGTCAACGCCAAGAAGGCCAACGCGGTCCTCCGGCAGGCCGTGCTGGACCTGGTCACGCTGAAGCGCAAGCAGCCGGGCGACGACGTGGCCTCCTGGCTGATCTCGCACCCGGCGAAGCTGACGGTGGAGGAGGTCATGCACCAGATCCTCACCCTCCAGGGCGCCGGCACCGAGCCCGAGCAGAACCTCATCGCCAACTGCCTGCGCCTCCTGCTGTCCGACAGCCGGTTCGCCGGCGACCTGTCCGGCGGCAGCCTTCCCGTCGAGGACGCGATCGACGAGGTCCTGTGGACGGACCCGCCGCTGGCCAACTTCGGCATCACCTACCCGGTCGAGGACGTCGACTTCGCCGGTACGCGCCTGCCGAAGGACCAGCCGGTCGTCATCAGCCTCACCGCCGCCAACAACGACCCGTCGCTGACGGCCCGGCACCGGGAGGGCAACCGCGCCCACCTCGCGTGGAGCGCGGGCCCGCACACCTGCCCGGCGCAGCGTCAGGCGCGGCTGATCGCCTCCGCCGCCATCGAGAAGCTCCTGGACGCGATCCCGGAGATGACGCTCGCGGTCCCGGCCGATGAGCTCGACTGGCGGCCCGGTCCGTTCCACCGCGCGCTGGTCTCGCTGCCCGTGCGCTTCCCGCCGGTGACCGTCGGCCCACGGCCGGGCTTCACGGGCCTGCGTACGGTCGAGCCGCCCGCGGCTCCGGTCACAGAGGCCCCGGAGCCGGAGGCGCCGGTGAAGCGCCGCCGGTGGGGCGGCCTGGCCCGCTGGTGGCGCGGCGAGTAGCCGGCGTCAGCGGCGCCCGGCCCAGAGCGGGTCGCGGAGCGCACGGCGGAGGATCTTGCCGACGGCGCTCTTGGGGATGACGTCCACGAACTCCACGCGCTTGGGCACCTTGTAGCCGGCCAGCCGGGCGCGTACGTGCTCGGTCAGCTCGCCGCCGGTCGCCGACGCTCCCGGCCGCAGCACGACGAACGCGACGACCGCCTCCACCCAGCGCTCGTCCGGTGCGCCGACGACCGCGCACTCGGCCACCGCAGGGTGCGCGTGCAGCGCGTCCTCGACCTCGCGCGGGTACACGTTGTACGCGCCGCTGACGATCATGTCCGAGGTGCGGTCGACGAGGTACATGAAGCCGCGCTCGTCGAAGCGCGCCACGTCGCGGGTGCGCAGCCATCCGTCGCCCAGGAAGGCCGCGTCGTTCAGCTCGGGCGCGTTCATGTACCCCGCCATCGTGAACGGCGCGCGCAAGACCACCTCGCCGGGCTGCCCCGAGGCGACGTCGGCGCCGTCGTCGCCGATCAGCCGGATCTCGGCGTCGACGGACGGATGGCCGCAGGAGCCGAGGGGCGCGTCGTCGCCGACGTGGTCGTCCGCGGGCAGCACCGAGATGCAGAGCGGCGCCTCGGTCTGCCCGTAGTACTGGCTGAAGATCGGCCCCCAGGCCGCCATCGCCTCCTCGATCACCGGGCGCGGCATCGGCGAGGCGCCGTACACGACCGACCGCAGCGGGCCGATGTCGGCGGACGCGCCACCGGAGGCCAGCAGCATCTGCAGCATGGTCGGCACCAGGTTCGCGTGCGTCGCGCCGAAGCGCGGGATCGCGTCGAGGTACGGCTCGGGGGCGAACCCGTCGAGGATCGCGGCCCCGGCGCCCCGCAGCCAGAACGGCAGCACGAACGTGCCGCTCGCGTGGATTAGCGGCGCGGCGTGCAGCATGACGTCGTCGCGCACGGGGCTCACCAGGTTGCCCAGGATGTTCGCCGCGATCGCCGCGTAGCTCGCCTGCGTGTGCTGAGCGGCCTTGAGCGTGCCGGTCGTGCCCGAGGTGTACAGCGCGAGGATCACGTCGTCGGGCTCGGCGGGCAGCCCGGGGTCGGCGGCGGACGCGCGGTCCATCTCGGCGAGCAGGTCCAGGTCGCCCGTACGCCCCGCGCCGAGGCTCACCGTGCGCAGTCCGTCGAGCCGCTCGGCCAGCTCGCAGGCCCGCTCGGTGAGCGCGGACTCGTACACGAGAGTGCGGACGCCGGCGTCCGCGAGCATCCGGGCGTGCTCGTCCGCGGACAGCCGTGAGTTCAGCGGCACCCGGCACACGCGGGCCTTGAGGCACGCGAAGTCCAGCGGCACCGTCCACAGCCCGTTGCCGACCAGCAGGCCGACCCGCTCGCCCGTCTCGGCGCCCATGCCGAGCAGGACGTTCGCCAGCCGGTTCGCGGCTTCGTCGACCTGGGTGAACGTCAGCGCGGCATCGCCGTACCGCAGGGCCACACGGTCTCGGTGCCGGCGCGCGCCGGCCCTGACCAAATCGACGGTCAGCATCCCGCCTCCTCGAAAATTCGTGATCACCGTACGACCGCGGGCCCCGGCATGGACAGGGGGCGGGCCTCAGCGGTCGGAGAGCTTTCCGACGCCGGCGAACAGCGACGTGGTCTCGGGCGATCCGTCGGCGTCCGGGTGCCAGGTGTACGGGCGGACCAGACCCGGCTCGACCAGGTCGTAGCCGTCGAAGAGGTCGCGGATCTCGTGCTCACGGCGCAGGACCAGCTGCGTGGTGGAGCCGGCGAACCCGGCCTTCCAGCCCTCCTGGTCCTCCTCCGGCATCCCGTCGCTGGTCAGGTGCGAGATCGTGACGTAGGAACCGGGCGCCTGGCGCGCGCGGAAGGCCGCCACGATCCCCGCCGGGTCGTCCTCGGGGGGCAGGAAGTGGAACACCGCGACGAAGAGCACGGCCAGTGGCTGGGTGAAGTCGAGCAGTTCGTTCGTGTCGTCGTGGTCGAGGATCGACGACGGCTTGCGCATGTCGGCGGTGACGATCCGCGTGTTGTCGCCGGCGAGGATGGCGCGTCCGTGCACGGCGACGATCGGGTCGATGTCGACGTAGACGACCTTCGAGCCGGGGTCGGCCTCCTGCGCGATCTGGTGCGTGTTGCGCACCGTCGGCAGGCCGGAGCCCACGTCGAGGAACTGCCGGATGCCGCACTCACGTGACAGGTAGTGCACCGCGCGGGCCAGGAAACGGCGGTTCTCCATCGCCGTCGAGCGGATCCGCTGCTCACCGACCTTGTTGTAAAGGGTGGTGTTGGCGGCCCGGTCGACCTCGAAGTTGTCCTTGCCGCCCAGCGCCGCGTCGTACATGCGGGCCGCCGTCGGAACACCCAACGAGATCTCGGAGGGCCCCGCTCGCCGTTCTCCGTCGCCTGTCTGCGAGAACTCTTGCGATGTCACGCGTAAACCCTCCGGCTGTCGCAAGGACATGCCAACGGTCGGTTACGCATATCCCTATTTAGCGCCTATACAGCCGAATGCTATACGTAAAGCGTCCTGTGGGAAGGATGTTGTCGAAAGCGGTCAGACATCCGAAAGGATTGTTCGTAAACCCGCCCCGGCACGGACTCGACCGCCGACGCGGTCTCGCGCCGGGCGGCGGCGCGGAGGACCCTCGGGCCCTGAGCCGTACGTGACCGGTGGGGCTGCCGATGGTGGCCGCGCGGGATAGAGGCATGAGCCTCCTTCGCCACTCTCTGTCTAACTCACTCGCCTGATCGGCCTGACTCGGCTACAGATAGTAGTCGGATGGCAATTATGGCTTCGTACCTCCCTCGGCTACGGGTCCGCCGGAAAGTCAGGTGGAGAGATATGGGGATCGGCGGGGTGGTGGTGGCCGGCGTCGACGGCACCGAGTCCGGCCGGGAGGCGCTACGAGCCGCCGCGCATGAGGCGTCGGCGGGCGACGCCCTGCTGGTCGCGTTACACGTACGGCGCGGTCCGCTGCCGATGGAGTACCTGGCCTGGGAGACGCAGGCGTACGCGTCGCAGTGGCGTGACGAGCTCGAACTCGAGGCATGGCTGCAGTGCACGGTTCTGCTCGCCGACCTCGAGGTGAGGTGGAAGTACGTCGTCGCCGACGGAGACCCGGCCGAGGCACTCGGCTCCTGCGCCCTCGACCACGCCGCCGGTGCGGTGTACGTCGGGGCGCGCATCCGCACCCGCTGGTCGGCACGCCTGCACCGCTGCCCGGCCGTAGCCCTCGAACGCCACTGCCCGAGCCCCGTCCGCGTCGTCCGCTTCCCTCCTCTAGAGGACTAACGGTTTCGCACGAAGAGGGAACGTGGGTTCAGGGACGCGCCGACGCGGACGCGGATCGGCATTCGGGCGCGGAGGTCCTTGCGGATCTCAGTCGCGGCCGTCCAGGCGCGTGCCGGCAGGTCGGGCGGGGTGGCGTCCGGCGCGTACGCGGCGTGGTCGACCATCGACGCCAGTGTGCGCACGCCGGGCACGTGGCCGATGAGGCCGGCGACCTCGCCCGTGGTGAGCCCGGGGCCGGCCGGGATTCCGGCCTCGCGCAACCGGTCGACCGTCTCCCACCAGGCGCCGAGCACGGCGCGCCGTGGTGAGCGGTCGCGGCGGCGGCGTGCGCGACGGGCGGCCTTGGCGCCCGGGATTCCCAGGAGCAGCAGGAGGATGATCGCGGCGGCCGGTACGCCGGCCAGGAGGAGCAGGCCGTGGCCCGATGACGGCGTTACCGAGATCGGGCCCTTCCCCTTCGATCCGGCGTGCGAGCCCTGTGTGGGCTTGGTGGTGTCCTTCAGCGGGTCGTCGATCTGGCCGGTCCGCGTCGTGGTCGTCGGCTGGTCGGGGCGGGTGCCGATCGGGTTGTCGCGCGGGCTCGGGTCGACGGTGACCCAGCCGGACCCCTCGAAACGGACCTCCGCCCAGGCCTCCACGTCACTGCCGGACACGGTGAACGCGTTGCCCTGGTAGTGCGGCTGGAACCCCATCACGACCCGCGCGTCCAGGCCGAGCGAGCGCACCATCACCGCGAACGCGCTGGCGTACTGCTCGCTCGTGCCGCGCCGCGACCGCAGCAGGCGCTGGATCTGGTAGTAGCCGTGGCCGCCGGTGACGTCTTTCGCCTGGTCGTAGCGGAACTCACCGCTCGACTTGAGGGCCTTGTAGAGCGCGACCAGCTGATCGCACGGTGACGTCTTACCGGCGACCGTACGCTCGACGAAGCCGCGGATCGTGCCGGGCAGCGGCGGCGTCAGCGGTGCGCCCGACGGTGACGGGTCGCCGGAGCGCAGGACGCCGGCGCCGACCTGGTCGACGACCGACGTGGCGTCGTACGCGGCCGGTGAGTCGGTTCCGACCGGCACCGCGACGTCACCGGTGGCCTCGTCGACGCCCATGCCGGCGACGGTGAGCCGGGTCGTACGGCCGGGGCCGATCACCCAGTCGAGAGGTTTCGAGTCGATCCGCACGTGTTCGTGCACGGTGACCGGGTGGCCGGCGGGCGGAGGAATCGTCAGCCGCTTGCCGGCCAGCCGGAAGTCGCCGACGACCGTCCAGTACGTCCCGTCGAAGTGGGTGAGGGTGGCCATGCGCAGCGGCCCGCGGGGAAACGAGGTCGTCCCGGTGATCTTCAGCGGCAGGGTCTCGTCGCGTAGCGCGAGGTACTGCTGCAACGGGCTCACCCCGCTGCGTGGCAGGACCGGCGCGGAGACGAGCGTACGTGCGTCGGCGGGTGCGCGGGTGTCCGCGCCGGGCGCGGCCGGGCCGAGGAAGACCGTCACCGCGACCGCGATCACACCGCTCACCACGGCCGTGACCAGCACGCCGGGCCGCGGCGGCGCGCTGCGGCCGGTGAACAGCAGGGCGAGGACGAGCGCGACGCCCGCCGGGGCGTACCAGGCGGGCAGCGCCGGGCCGGACGCGCCGAGCCCGAGCGCGGCGAGCAGGCAGACCAGCGGCGGGACCGCCGGCGCGAGCGCGTTGCCGGCGTACGCCGCGAGCAGCCCGGCGAGCAGCGCGCACCAGCCCGCCGCGAGCGCGACGATGCCGAGCGGCGGGCCCGCCGGGTCGGCGGGCAGCGCGCCGGTCAGCAGCCGCCACGGACCATCCATGACCTTCACCCCGGACCCGGTCATCGTCACGGCCACGGCGGCGACGGCCAGCGCGCCGCCGACCGCGAGCAGGGTCGGCGAGAGCTTCGGGGCCAGCACGGCGGCGACGGCCACGACGGTCGCCGCGCCGGTCGCGGCGGCCAGCGCCGCGACGAACGCCGCCGGACCGGGCACGCCGCCGAAGACCGGCCCGAAGGCCAGCCCGGCGAAAGCGCCGAGCAGCCCGGCGAGCAGGGCCCGAACGAGACGTACCGCCTTCATCCCACGTCCCCACTGATCATCCGGTTCCAGCCGACCGCGGCCTCGGCGGCCGACTTGGCGGTGAGCACGACCATGCCGGGCCGGCGCCGCAGGCCGGTGCCGGACGACGACGCCGCGCGGAGCACCGAGATCACCACGACCGGCCGGAACCTGCGGCGCTGCTCGGCGAGCCGGGTGAGCAGGCCGGCCTCGGCCTCCCCGGTGATGACCACGAGCGCGCCGCCCCCCGGCGTACGGTCCACCGCGCCGATCAGCGCGATCGGGTCGACGCCCGAGTCGAGTCCGGCCAGCGCGAGCCGGTCCAGCACCGGGCCGGTGCCGGGCGCCTCGCCGAGCACGCGGAGGGTGACCGGCCGCCCGATGTTCTCCACCGCACGCACGGCGGAGGCGGCCACCTCGACCGCATGCTCGAAGGAGTCCGCGTCGTACGCCTCGGTGCGTGTGTCGAGCACGACGGTCGTCGTCGGCTCGGTCGTGTCCACGTGCTCGCGCACGACGAGCGTGCCCAGCCGCGCGGTCGAGCGCCAGTGGATCTGGCGGGGGTCATCGCCCGGGACGTACTCGCGCAGCGCGGAGAAGGTCACCGTGCCGAGCCGCGCGTTCTCGTGGGTGCGGCCCTCGTAGTCGAGGACGACGCCGACCGGCAGCGCGCGCATGAGGTGGACGCGCGGATGCACCCACAGCACGTCGTCGCCGGTCTGGCGGCGCGCCCAGCGGAAGAGGCCGAACGGGTCGCGCCGCTCCACGGTGAGCGGGCCGAGCGAGATCCGGCCGCGCCTGGGCGCGGGCACCGGATAGTTGACCGCGCGCACGCCGCCACCGGCGACGGCACGCACCTCGAGGGTGACCGTCTCGGACCCCACGCGGTCGACGGCGGTGAACGCGACGCTCGGCCAGCGCGAGGCGTTGCGGACCTGGATGCGCCCCAGCGCGGGCTCACCCACGGTCGTACGGTCCGGCGTGACGCTCCGGGTGAGCTGCGCGGACGGACGGATCGTCACGGCGCAGGCGCCGGCCAGCAGGATCGCGGCCGATCCGGCCGCCAGCGCGATGAGCACCGGGTAGCCGAGCGCGGCGCCGGCGGCGTACGACACGGCCGTCAGCACCGCCAGCCCGACACCGGTCCCCGTGACGGGTGACCGGCTCATTGCGGCGAGGAGGACAGGGCCGGTACGCGGACCCCGTCGAGGACCTCGGCGAGGACGCCGGCCGTGGTGGTCCCGCGCACCTCGGCCTGGGCGGACAGGACCAGCCGGTGCGTCAGCACGGCCGCCGCGGTCGCCTTGACGTCATCGGGCACGACGTAGTGGCGCCCGGCGCAGGCGGCGTTCGCCTGGGCCGCGCGGAGCAGGGCGAGGCTGCCGCGGGTGCTCACGGCGAGGCGCAGCGCGTCGTGTTCGCGGGTGGCGTGGGCGATCGTGGCGACGTACCGCGCGATCTCGGGTGCGACGTGGACGGCCGACATCGACTGCTGGGCCTGCGCCAGGTGCTCGGCCGACGTCACCGGCGACAGCCTCGGCGGCGCGGAGCGCGCACGGCCCGACAGGATCTCCTCCTCGACCGCGAGGCTCGGGTGGCCGACCGAGATGCGCATCAGGAAGCGGTCCAGCTGGGCCTCGGGCAGCCGGTAGGTGCCCTCCATGTCGATGGGGTTCTGCGTGGCGACGACGAGGAACGGCGTCGGCACGGCGTGCGCGACGCCGTCCACCGTCACCTGCGCCTCTTCCATGACCTCCAGCAGCGCCGACTGGGTCTTCGGCGAGGCGCGGTTGATCTCGTCGGCGACGACGACGTTGGAGAAGACCGGGCCGGGACGGAACTCGAAGACCGCGCGGTTCTGGTCCCACACCGAGACGCCGGTGATGTCGGTCGGCAGCAGGTCGGGGGTGAACTGGATCCGGTGCGCGCTGCCGCCGAAGCTCGCCGCGAGCGCCTTGGCGAGCGAGGTCTTCCCGGTGCCGGGGACGTCCTCGATCAGCAGATGTCCACCGGCGAGCAGGCAGGTCAGCGCCAGCCCGATCGCCTCCGTCTTGCCGTGCAGGACCTGCTCGACGTTGGCGACGACGGCCCTGGCGAGCTCGGCGATGCCGCCGGGGGCCGGACGGTGCTCGGTGGGATAGTGCGACATCAGACGGTCCTTTTATGAGTTCCGTGGTCGGGGCGGTGGCGTGACGCAGGTGGCGGGCTGGGCGGCGGGGCCCGGCGGCGGCGCGGTCGCGAGCGTCAGCACGACGAAGCACGACTGCCGGCCCGCGCGCAGGCCGTGCACCGTGAAGGAGTTCACGCCCTTCGCCAGCACGCGGGAGACCGGACGGCCGCTGACGTCGGACACGACGTACCCGGCGAAGCCCGGGAGCGAGTCGGTCTGTTTGCTCCAGGTCAGCGTGGCCGTCGAACCCGAGACGACGGTCGAGGCGGGCACCGGGTAGTAGCCGAGCTTGGCGGACGGAGTCGTGTCGAGCTTCTTCGGAGCGCCGCCGTGGTGCTGCGTCGCGAAGACGACCCCGCCGCCGATTCCCGCGAGCGCCGCCGCGAGGAGGACCAGGATCGGGACGCGACGGCGCTTGCGCGGTGGCGCGGGCGGTTCCGGACGCCGGGGCAGGGCACGAGCCGACATGACGGTGCCGTGGGCGGGGTCGCGGTCGGGTTCGCGGTCGGCGACGGCGGCCGGGGGCGTTGCCGGCGGAGGGATCGTGAGGCCGGCGAGGACGGCCGACCCGGCCAGCGAGGCCCAGCCGGCGGCGACCTGGGCGGAGTCGGGACGCCTCGCCGGGGCGCGCTCCATACAGGCCGTGATCAGCGCCCACGCGGCGTCGTCCAAGCCGTCCGGACGCGAGACCACCTGTTCGAGGTGCGCCCGCATCATGCCTTCCTGGCTGTTCGCGTCGAACGGCAGGTGGCCGGCGAGCAACTGGTAGGCGGTGATGCCGAGCGCGTAGATGTCGGTGGCGGTCGTCGGCGACCGCCCGGCCCACAGCTCGGGGCCGAGGTAGGCGGGTGTGCCGAGCAGCTGCGTGTGCGCGGACCCGGCGATGGCGCGGGCGATGCCGAAGTCGGACAGGTATGCGGTGCGCCGGCCGTCGTGGTCGGTGACCAGGATGTTCTCCGGCTTGACGTCGCGGTGCACGATGCCGGCGGCGTGCACGGCGGCCAGCGCGCTCGCCGACTGCGCGAGCAGCTCGGCGGCCTCGGTGACCCGCAGCGGGCCGCGCGCGGCGACGTGCCGGAGGTCCTCGCCCTCCACGAGCTCCATGACGATGCCGAAGACCTCGCCCTCCTTCACGAAGTCGTGGATCTCGACGACGTTCGGGTGGCGGATGCTCTGCAGGATGCGGCTCTCGCGCAGGAACCGGTCGACGGTCTGCGGGTCCTCCGACAGCTCGCGGCGGAGGATCTTCACCGCGACGGGGAGGCCGTCCTCGCGGCGGCGCCCGGACCAGACCTGGCCGGACGCGCCGCCGCCGATCCGGCTGACCAGCTCGTACCGGCTGCCCAGCTGCCATACGGCAGGGTTGCGCGGCGGGATGGTGGGGTGGTGCGCGACGGGCGCGGGCGACGCCTTCTCCAGCGCCGCGGCGAGCACGCGCGGGTCGGACGGCCGGGTGGCGGGGTCGAACGCGAGCGCGGAGCGCAGGACGTCGACCAGGGCCTCGTTGACGCCGGCACGCTCGAACGGTTTCGGAGGGGCACCGGTGAGGCGCGCCAGCTTCTGGTCCTGCCCGGAGTACGGCGGCTTTCCGGCGAGCAGCGTCCAGAGCATCGACGCGCACGCGTAGGTCTGGCCGGCGGGCGACCAGTCGCCGCCGGCGAGGACCTCCGGCGGCTCGTCGCCCGTTCCGTCGCCGAGGGCCGACTCCAGCTCGGCGATGGCGGGCGGGAGGGGGGCGGAGAGCAGCAGGGTGCCGTCGGATCCGCGGCAGATGTCGGACGGCGGCCCGATCAGGCCCTGCCCGGCGAGCGCCGAGAGCCCTTCGGCGAGGGCGCGCGCCGCGGCCAGGACGACGGCCGGGGAGGCGGGGCCGTCCAGGGTCTCGCGCAGGGTGGGGCCGGGCCGTGCCGAGAGGACGAAGGGGCGGCCGTCGTCGTCCTGGCCGTGGTCGGTCAGCGGCAGCACGGGCGCGGACTGGAGCCGGGTGAACAGGGCCTCCAGGTCCGCGGACTCGGTGCGGACGCGGCGGCGCAGGGGTGCGTCGAGGTCGGCGGTGACGAGGATGAACCAGACGGGGACACCGTCGCGGACCGCCGGTACGCGCGCGACCGGGCCGCCGGAGGGAACGGCACCGAGCAGTCGCACGCCCGCCACGGAAGGCATGGTCGTCACCGGGGTCGCCACCTCAATCATCGGCCGTCCACGGCCGTCGCGTGTGCGGCGGCCCCCGAATGGCAGACGGATGTCCCTTTCGAGAGATTCATCCGGTCAGCCCGCCTTGTGAATTTACCCGCATCAAGACCTGCGCGGGCGTGATCTCGCCTCGCTGGACCAGGAGCGCGCGCCCGGGCGGCCAGCCGCCGCCGAGCGACCTCGGGAGCCGTAGCCCGAACACCTCGCCATCGACGTGGGTGGACGGGTTGAGCAGCAGGCCTGACCTCGGACGACGCACTGCGGCGAGCCAGCCTCGGTACGGGTTGGCCATCACGTCCTCGGTGGTCGCGGCGGCGATCAACACCGACCCGGTGTCACGCGCGCCGCGCGTGAACGCTTCGAGGGCCTCGGTGAGCGCGTGCGCGCTCAGCAGCTCGCCGTCGTCGACCACGAGCGCGACCGGGCCGGTGACCGCCGCGTCCGCGACCTGGATCGCGATGTCGGCCGGGTCGCCGGTGAGGACGTCGAGGACGCCCGGCAGCCCGGCGAGGTCCCGCAGCGGCGACGGGCGCGGGGCGATCGCCAGCACCGGCAGAGCGCCGTCCGTACGCCCGGCGAGGCTCGTCACGATCGCGGCGAGGGCGGTCGACCGTCCGGACCGCTGCGGCCCGGAGATCAGGAACGCGCTCCCGGCCGCCGCGAGGTCGACGTCGATCGGGCCCAGCTGGTCGCCGCCGACCGCGGGCGTGCAGATCGCCGTCCCGGCCGGGCGCTCGGTCACGCGCAGCGCCTCGGCCTCGGCGAGGGAGATCTCTTCCGGTAGCGGGTCGACACGCTGGGGCAGCCGTGACGCGTCGACCTCCTTCCACCAGTCGGACAGGGTGCCGCTCAGCCGCTCGATCGCGCCGGCGCGCGTGGTGCCGGAGGCGTCCGGCTGGAGGAGCGCGATCTGGACCTCCTCGCCGGTCACCGTCCACACGCCGCGTCCGGGCGGCATGTGGCGCGGGGCCGTGCGCGGGTCGAGCCCGAACGCGGCGGCGTCGTCGGGCGTCGCCTGCCGCAGCACCAGCCGGGCCGCGACGGCCGAGGAGACCCGGTGGTGGAAACCGGACCGGTCCGTGGTCAGCACCATCGTCACGCCGGCGCCCGGCCCGGTCCGCAGCAGCTCTTCGACGCGGTCGACCATCCGCCCGCCGTCCAGCTCCGCGTACCGGGAGAAGAACGCCTCCAGCCGGTCGAGCAGCACGACGATGTACGGGAAGCCTTCGCCGTCCGCGGCGCGCTGTTCGGCGAGCGACCCGTGGCCGGCCGCCGAGAGCACGCGCTGCCGGCGGCCGACCTCGGCGTGCAGGGCGTTCATCAGGCGTTCCAGGCGCGCGGTGTCGGCGCCGTCGACGACGGCACCGCAGTGCGGCAGCGTGGCGAGCGACGCGAGGGCCTGGTTGCCGCAGTCGATCGCGTACAGATGCAGGTCGGCCGGTGACGCGCCGGTGGCGAGCGAGGCCGCGAGCGTGCGCAGCGCGGTGGAGCGGCCGGCGCGCGCCATGCCCGCGATGGCGACCGGCCCGGTGCGTTCGAGGTCGAGCGTGAACGCCTCCTGCGCCTGGTCCGACGGCCGGTCGGCGAGGCCGATCGCGGCCGCGGCGGGGCAGGCGAGCTTCTGCGGCTCGGGCAGCTCGGCCAGGGCCACCTGGTCGGGCAGCGGCGGAAGCCACGGGCGCGGCGGGCCGGTCAGGCCCGCGTCCTCGGCCGCGCCGCGGATCGCCTCGACCAGTTCGGTCAGGTCCGTACGCCCGTGCGCGGCGTCCTCGTCGCTCACCTGCGGCCCGGCGGTCGTACGGCCGAGGGCCTCGATGCGGCGGATCGACACCCGTACGGAAGGGCCGTCGGCCCCCTCGCCGGTCTCGGTCGCGCGGGGACGGCCAACACGCGCGGCCTGGAACGCGGTCAGCTCGCCGTGACCGGTGCGCACGTACGCGCGGCCCGGGCGGCGTACCGGAATGCGGGCGGCGTCGGGGGTGTCGATGACGTCGAGGGACTCGGCGGCCGAGGTCACCCGCAGGCAGATGCGCAGGTTGAGGTTGGCGCGCAGGTCCGCGGTGACCACACCGCCCGGCCGCTGGGTCGCCAGGATCACGTGCACGCCCAGGCTCCGGCCGCGCATGCCGATGCCGACGACGCCGGACACGAAGTCGGGCAGCTCCTCGGCGAGCGAGGCGAACTCGTCGACGACGATGACGAGGCGCGGCAGGCGCGCGCCGGTGCGCGCCCAGTAGTCCTCGATGTCCTTGGCGCCGGCTGCGGCGAAGAGGCGTTCGCGGCGGCGCAGCTCGGCCGACAGCGAGTCGAGCGCCCGGCGTACGAGGTGCCCGTCGAGGTCGGTGACCAGGCCGACGCAGTGCGGCAGGTCGGCGCAGGCCGCGAAGGCGCTGCCGCCCTTGTAGTCGACGAGGACGAACGTGAGCGCATCGGGGGTGTTGGAGGAGGCGAGCGAGGCGACCAGGGTCTGCAGCAGCTCGGACTTGCCCGATCCCGAGGTTCCGGCGATCAGCGCGTGCGGGCCGTCCTGCTTCAGGTCGACGCTGACCGGGCCGGTCGGGCCGACGCCGAGCAGGGCCGTCGTGCACCGGCCGTTCGCGCTCGCGCGCCAGCGCTTCGCGACCGTCGCGGGCGTGACCGGGTCGATCCCGGCGACGCCGAGGAAGTCCGCGCGATCGGGCAGGGCCGAGTCGCCGCCGCGCTCGCCGAGCAGCCGCAGCGGCGCGAGCGCGCGTGCCGCCGCGTCGGCGGCCTCGGCGACCAGCCCGTCCGCGAGCACGTCCTCCATCGGAGCGCATCCGGTACGGCGGAGGGTGACACGCGCCCCGGAAGAGGTCGCGGCGACGAGGGTCGCGCCGCACTCGTCGGAGAGGGCGTTCTCCTCGGTGTCCAGGCACAGCACGTGGACGCCGACGGCCGGGCCGGTGCTCAGCAGCTCGCCGAGCCCCGCCAGGTCGCGCAACCGGCGGGCGCCGTCGAGGACGACGATCATCGCGCGACCTGGCGGGGGACCCTGGCCCAGCGCGCTGCGCTGTTCGGCGGCCCGCTCGTCGACGAGACGGCGGAGCTCGGTGAGCCGCGCCTCGGCCTGCGTCGCGTCGGTGGCGACCATGCGCGTGCACGCGAACGCCGACGAGGCCGGCAGGGTGTGCGGCAGCCAGGTCGCCCAGTCCCAGTCGGTGGCGGTGTCGCGGCCGGTGATGATGACCAGGCCGAGCTCGGCGGGAGAGTGCAGCGCCGTCGCCTGGACGATGAGCGCGCGGGCGACGGCGAGGGTCATCGGCCGCGGCCCGGCGACGCCCAGCACACCGGCGTCGGGCAGGTCCACGGTGATCGGCACGTCACGTACGGTCGGCAGGTCCGGCCGGTCGGCCGGGGCGCGCGACGTGGCGTTCGGGTCGGGCCGCAGCGACAGGCGCGCGGGCCGGTCGGCCAGGCCGACGCGCAGCTGCAGGAAGTCCGCGTCGCCCGGTCGCCGCTGCCACAGCGTCGAGGCCGGGTCGGCGCCGCTCGCGCCCGTACGCCGCACCAGCGCCGCAGGGTCCGGGTAGGCCGCGCGTTCGGCGACCTCCTCCGCGGCGACCGCGTGTTCGAGGGCCGCGCCGAACTCGCCCCGCGCCCGCTCGTAGTCGGTGCGTGCGGTGGTGTACTCGCGGCGGCCGGAGCGCCGGTCGCCGAGCAGGTTCGCGACCGCCATCAGCGGCGACAGGCCCATCATCAGCAGCAGGTAGCTGCCGTATCCGCTGGGGAGGAAGAAGTAGAGGGCGCCGCACATGGCGAGCGGCAGCAGCGTCGTCGCCCACGGAAACCGGAAGCCGCGCGGGCGGTCGGGCGCCACCGGCACGATCAGCTCGGGCAGCACACGCGGCACCGCGATGCGCGGCGGACGGTTGAACAGGCGGGTGAACCCGGCGGTGTCGGCGGTCAGCTCGGCGTCCCCGGTCGCCCGCGGCCGTACGGCCAGCATCGACTCTCCGAGCCCGACCACGTGGTCGCCGCCCAGCCGCAGTTCGCCGTCGAGCCGCCACGCGCCGAACCGGATGCCGTTCGCGGACCCGGCGTCCGTCAGCGTCGCCCCGGTGCCGTCCGGGGAGGCCAGCAGCCGCGCGTGCGACCGGCTCACCTCCGGATCGGGGAGCAGCAGGCCATCGCGGGCGGCTCGGCCGACCGACAGAGGAGCGCCCGGCCTGAGCGGGCAGACGATCCCGGCGTGAAGGCCGCCCACGACGGCGGCTTCGAGCACACCACTCGAGCCGCCGTCCAGGCGCACCGTGCCGTTGCCGGTACCGATGTCGATCGTGGCCCCGGCCGTCAGACCGGCCGCGGCGAGCGGCACTTCGTCCTTCAGCCGGACCGGCGATGAGCCGGCCGGGCCGGTCCGTACGGCCAGCGGCGCGTCGGCCGGCCCCACCACCTCGGCGAGCGCCCGTCGGAGGTCGCCGACGGTCGCCCGCTCGTCGGCCTCGACGGTCAGGGCGACGGCGTGGCCGTCCGTCTGCGCCACCAGGTCGAGGTCCATACCCGTCCGCTCAGTTCGCGGCGTGGTCGATGGCCATCTTGCGCCGGTCGACCTCCTGCGACGCGTCGGTCAGCTCGTTCGCCATGGCGTCCAGCGCCGGGCGGAACTGCGACTCCCACACCTGCCGGAACCGCTCGGCCGCGCCTCCGCTCCAGGTCGTGGAGCCGATGAGCGAGCTCAGGTTCTGCTTGAGGTCGTGGACCTCGTTGCTGCACGTGCCGAGCCGGCGGGACAGGGCTTCCAGCTCGGGCAGATCCGCCTGGATCATCGAGTTTCTCCTCAGGTCGGTGCGGGCCCTCGGTCCCGCGGTGACACCGAAGCTAGACGCGCGAGGCTCCCGGCGAAATCGGAAGACCTCCCCAGGTGGCGGTCAAGGGCGCTGGCCGATGAGCCGGAGATCCTCCGGTGTGATGAGCTTCGTCGTGAGGGCGTACTCGGCGAGGGAACTGAGGGCGTTCCAACCCTGGAGGTTCGGCACCCCGGCGTTGGTCAGCCGGGTGCGGATGTACTCCACGCGCTTGACCAGCGTCGTACGCGGCCAGCCGAGCCGCTTGGCCGCCGCGTCGTAGGACCGGGGGCTCGGGTCGTAGCGCCGCCCTTCGTGCAGGTAGCCGGCGAACAGCGCGACGAGCGCCAGCCGGTCCGCGTCGTTGATCATCACGTCCTGCCCGGCGGCCGTCGGCTGGCCGGGCACCACCTCGGCGGGCGCGTCCTCGCCGGGTTCCGGCCCCTCGAAGATCAGCTCGTGTTTGGCGCCGGAGCCGTCCACGATCACCCGTACGCGGCCCTCGATGGCGTCGCGCTGGCCCGGCGCCAGCACCCGCCGCAGCCCTGGCCCGTCGACCACGGAGAACGGCCGGCTCGCGCTGCGGTTCGTCACGAACCACACCTCGCCGAACCGCTCGACCTCGCCGGCCAGGCGCGAGATCGCCGCGTCGTCCGCGTCAAGGCACAAGGTGCAGCTCTCGGCACGTCCGAATGTAAAAGTCTCGCCCGGCGACAGGCGGTATCTCGTCCCATTCGCCACGATCGTCAGCCCGGGATCCTCCGGTCTGCGCTCCATTCGTTTCCTCCCCGAGGTGGGCGGCTGTCGACGCGGCATTTGGGAAAGGTGTGCCATATCGCCGCGTGTTCTCCGTTTATAGTCTTGCCGCGCTGGCAGTAACGGCATCGGAGAGTGAATTTTAGTGAGCGGACCCCGTCGCCCCGAATGGCTGCGCCTCCCCAAAGGCCCCGCCGGCCGTGCGGGCGCTGCCATGGTCAGCGTGATGCTGCTCGTCACCGTGCTCGCGGTGGGGACCGGCATCGGCTACTCGGTTTCCCGCCCCCTGCTCGGAGACGGCTCCACCTACCTCTCGCGCGGGCACACGGTCGCCCATGTCAACGGCGAGACCGGCAAGTCCGACGCGGAGGCCGCCGCGCAGCTGGCCACCGGCGACCAGCCGGTGCAGACCGTACGCCTGCCGGACGGCCGCGTCGCCATCGTCAACAAGACCACCGGCACCACGACGATCATCGACGGCGCGACGATGACGCCCACCGGCCCGCCGGTGCAGAACCACGACGGCGACGGTCAGATCGACGCCCTCGCCACCGACTCCGGCGGCTACCTGGTCGACAAGAAGGGCGGCACGATCAGCCGGCTGGCGCCGCCCGGCAAGCCCGCCTCGCCCTCCGTCGCCATCCAGCAGGGCATCATCACGGCCGTGCCCAGCGGCGACTCGGTCTGGGTCCTCACGAAGACCTCGCAGGTCGTCGAGGTCGCGAACGGGCACGCGGTACGGACGATCCGCCTCGGCGCCCCGGTCACCGGCATCACCGTCGCCGACCACCACCCGGTCGCCGTGACCGACACCGGCCGCGCCTACGTCGTCGACGCCGACCAGCCCCACCTCCTCGGCGAGCTGGGCGTCTCCGGCAGTGGCGTCGTCCTGGGCTCCTGGCGCGGAGCCGGCCGCTACGTCCTCGCCGTCGACCGTACGAGCGGCAAGGTCGCCGCCCTCGACCCGCGTACCGGGCACGCGGCACGCGCCTCGCTGCCGGACTCCTCCGGCGAGAAGCTGGACGCGCCCGTCGTCCTCGGCAGCGACGTCTACGTGCCCGACTACTCCAAGCCCCAGCTGTGGAGGGTCGACGCCACCTCCGGCGAGGTCCACCACGACGCGCTGCGAGTGCCCGGCCAGGCCGGCGACGGCTTCGACCTCACGATCAGCGGCGGGCACGTCTGGGCCAACAGCCAGTACGACCGCAGAGCGCTCATCGTCGACGGCGACGGGCACGAGCGTTTCGCCGACAAGGGCGCGGCGCCGGACGTACGCGACTCCCAGTCCTCACGTGAGCCGTCGCCGCTGAAGCCGCGCCACCTCTCGCGGATCCCGGCCGGGCCGCCCGCCCTCCGGCAGGACGGCCACTCCGGCCCGGACGAGCGGCAGTCCAAGCGGCAGCCGGTCGAGGCCTTCAAGACGCCGTCCGTGATCGGCCTCACCTCGCAGGCGGCCTGCCGGCTCACCAGGAGCGCCCAGCTCACCTGCGCCACCAAGGCCGATCCCACGCCGGCCACCGACCCCGAGCAGTTCGACGTCGTGTCCGCGCAGGACCCGAATCCGGGTGGGACACCGGCCGACAAGAAGGTCACCGTCACCTACCCGAACCGCTTCACGATGCCGGACGTCGCGGGCCAGACCCAAGGCGAGGCCTGCGCGCGGCTCAGAGCGTTCAAGATGTCGTGCCGCGGCACGATCGGCGTGGCCGCCACCGGCGCGAACAAACCGGGCACGGTCTACGACCAGAACCCCAAGCCCGGGACACCCGAGACCAAGGGCATGGCGGCCCAGGTCCTCTACTACAGCGGCACCGGCACGACGCACAACTACATCGGCCAGAACATCGACGCCGCCTGCGCCCAGGTACAGGCCGACGGGTTCGCGTGCGTACGGCGGGAGGGCACCACGGCGGCGGGCACCGGCCAGCAGCCGAACACCGTCTACCTGCAGAACCCCGTAGAGAACACCAAGCGCGACATCAAGCAGCCCGTCACGCTCACCTACTACAGCGCCACCAACTCGCTGCCGAGCTACACCGGCAGCGACCCGGGCGCCGCGTGCACCGACATCGCGGCACGCGGCTTCACCTGCAAGCAGATCCAGCAGCCCTACGCCGCCACCAACTCGGTCCAGGCGCAGGACCAGGCACCCGGCAGTTACCCGATCGGCACCGAGATCGCGATCCACTACTCGCCGTGGGCGCTCGTCGACTACTACATCTACGAGCACAACAGCCTCGACGTCTGGGCACTGCGGCCCAAGGGCACCATCCCCGCCGGATTCGGGCGCACGGCGTACCACGTCGGCTACGGGTACAAGGTGGGAGAGGCCATCCCCACGCCGCAGCTCATCAACGGCTTCTTCTGCACGGCCGGCGGCAACAAGTGCAACGGCATGGCCAACAACCACTTCTACTCGCACCAGGTCTCCTACGCCGACCCGTACTGGCAGGGCCCGACCCAGATGGCCACGTTCATGGACTGCAGTGTCCCGGGCACCCTGCACCTCTACCGGGTGTGGAAGGACGTCGGCGCCGAACGCCACTACAGCATCACGAGCGACCCGGCAGGCTGGGGAGCCGAGGACAACGAGTCGCTCGGCTGCGTCTGGCCCTGACCCGTCACGGCCACGTCGAGTCGCGCACCCAGGTGGTGAACGACTCGACGTAGCCGTGCGGACCCAGGCCAGGAAGATCACGGACCCGAGAGGAATGGCCGGGCACCGGCGGTCCGGAGTCAGCTCCGAGGGCGGCCGGCCACCAGGAGGGCCAGTTCCTGCCAGACGTCGGAGGTGGCGGACCGTACGAGTGCCACCGGCTCCTCGTCGTCGGGCAGGTCGTCGGCGATGGCGGCGGGCAGGTCGGTCAGGACCCGCCACAGGCCGTGCTCGCCGGCGTCGAGTACCTCCAGCCGGCCCTGGTGCGTCACGCTCGCCGTGCTCCAGCCGTCGTCGGCCGGTTCCTGCGCGTCGTCCTGCCCACAGGACCACTCCAGCGACCACCGGCAGGCGAGGCCGCGTACGAGGGCGGCGAGCCCGGCGGCCTCGTCTCCGGACAGGCCGGGGTCCTCCAGCGTCGTGCGCACCGCGTCCTCGTCGGGCGAGGTGAGGTCGAGCAGCCGCTCCAGGGTGTCCCTGGAGGTGATCAGCAGGCCTCTGCCCCGGGGCGCGGGACGCGGGCCCATATCGGTGACCAGCGAGAACCACACCGGCAGCGCCGACGCCGCGAGCCGCACCGGCTCGGCGTCGTCCAGTACGGCGTGGGCGACGGGGCCGCGGCGCTGGATGGTCCAGACGCGGGGCCGACGGCCGTCGGTCGCACGCGCCACGGTCAGCCGCGCCTCGGCGACCGGTACGCCGGCCGGCTCCGGTTCGTCCTTGGCGTTCAGCGGGGGGCGTCCGGCCATCGCGCGGCGGGCCGCGGCCAGCTCCGTCGTGTAGCGGGTGGCCGGGGAGACCCAGCAGGTCACCTCGCCGTCGCGGCGCAGCAGGGTCTCGATCGCCATGCCGCCGCCGTGGCGGTCGATGGCCGCGTGCAGGAGCCGTGTCGCGCCGCGGCGCGTCTCGGGCGGATCGACGATCGCGTCGATGGCGAGCACCTCGGGGAACCAGCCGGTCAGCCCGGCCGTGGCGTCTTCGAGGAGCGCGTCCGGCGCGACGTTCGTCAGCTCGGCGGGGGCGGCGGTGCGGACCACCGCCGGGACCCCGCCCTGGCACGCCGGCGCCTCGACCCGCTCCCAGCGGGCCTGGCGCGGGTCAAAGACCGATGGCACCGAGTGCCTTGCCGCCGAGGTTCTTCGCACCGTTCGCGACGTCCTTGGCGCCGTGCGCGACATCCTCGGCACCGTGCGCGACGCCCTTCGCGCCGTCGCCGATCGCGTCCATGCCGTCCGCCGCCGCGTCACCGATCTTGTTCGAGATGTGCAGCTTGTAGTCGACCAGCGACCACGCGGTCCCGGCGGCGGCGCCGATCAGCATGCCGGGCGGGCCCGCCTCGGCGCCGAGGAGTGCTCCGGTCGCGGCGCCGGACGCCGCGGCCACGCCCATGCCGGTGGCGACCGACGCCCCGGTACGCCCGATCTTCTGCTCGGTGGTCAGGCTCGGGTTGGTGGCGTTGGAGTACGCACTGAGGGCCCACCCCGCGCCCGTGAGTCCCTTGCCGCCGTACTTGGAGAAGTTCGCGAGGGCGGCCGGAACGCCGCGTGTGGTGGCCGCCTCGCGGGCGGCGGTCGAGCTGAGCCGGAAGGCCGACCACGAGCCGCCCTTGTACGTCTCGCCCGCGGCGAGCCCGGCGCGTACCGAGTTGAAGCCCACGCCCATGGCCATCGCGCGGGAGAACGAGTTGATCGAGAACGACCCGGTGAACATGCCGAGTGCCTTCATGCCCCAGCCGGCCCCGGCGAAGTACTGCGACATCTCGGCGTACGCGGCGGCAGCCGCGCGCCGCTTCAGATCGGCGGGGAGCGAGGCGAGGGCGCGGGACTCGGCTTGCAGCGCGCGTGCGGCGGCCGAGGTCGTGTGGGCGACCTGCGAGGCCACTCCCGCCGGTACGCCGGCGGGCACCGCGATCCCGGACAGGCTGCGCGCCGCGCCGTCGAGCAGCGACATCAGGTGCTCGACCTGCGGCACGGCGCCGCTCAGGTCATCGGCGTCGACCGAGATCGTCGTCACGGCTTGTCCTCATCCGCCCGTTGCTTCGCCTGCCGCCAGGCCCGTTGTTCCGTCTCAAGAGTGTGCGCCGCGTGGTCGAGCGAGGAGGCGCAGGCGCGCAGGTCGTCGGCGCTGTGGCCGGCCTTGTCGACGGCCGAGCCGAGCAGGGCGCGTGCCCGCGTAGCTGCCGGTCCGCGCCAAGAGTCCACGGTCGGGTACGACGCGCCGGCGAGCGTGCCGGCGATGCGCCGAAGGTCGGCCGCGACCGCGCGGATCGCTTCCGGATCCCCGTCCGGGCACGGTCCGAGGCCGGGCAGCGTTCCGGCCGTCATGTCGAGCCGGTGCCGGTGTACCGCACCGCTCACCTCCGTTGGAATCCGCAGGGCACATCTCCCGTGCGGCAAACGCTAACCGCCGCGGCCTACCCACCGGTATGGGAAACCCTTTCCATTTCCCCGCGCGTACGGGGGCGGAAGACTTCGGCGCACCGGGAGGTGGCGATGAGTACAGGCCAGCAGCTCGACGCGAATCACGTGGCGGTCTGGCATGACGCCGAGGACCAGGTACGAGCCGAGATCCGGCGGATCGACGACGTCGTCGACCAGATCCGCGCCGGCACGGCGAACCTGCACTGGCAAGGGCCGGGCGCGGGACGGTTCCGCTGGCGTACCGACCGCCGCGTGCGGGAGTTGCACGACCAGCAGGCGATGCTCGTCATGCTGCTGTCGCTCCTGCGCCGCGCCGCCGACGCCGCGCCCCTGAAACCGACCGTCGAGCACCACTCGCGGCCCAAGAACGTCGTGATCACGGGACATGAGGGCGCCGTGATGGAGGGCGAGGGATGACCACGCTGCTCCCGTGCGCGATGTCCTCCGACGACCTGCGCGCCGCGGCACGGCTGGCCGGCGTCACGCCGCTGCCCGCCTTCGAGTCCGGATGGGCGGCGGAGGAGCTGGGCGTGGCCGACGCCGTGGCCGTACGCGGCCTGCTGGCGCGCGGACTGGCCGAGGCGCGTGACACGGACGTCGCGCTGACCGAGTCCGCCCGGCACGCGCTGGACCCGCTGCTCTCCCCGGACACCCTGGTCGAGATCCTGCGGGACGCGGGCCCGGCCGGGCGGCGCGGCCACGTGCTCGGACGGTCGGCGAACGGCATGGTCCTGGCCGCCGAGCGCGCGCCGTCGATCTGGGAGCTGCGCGCGGCGGAGCCGCCGGCCGCGCTCTCGGTCTCCGGGCCGCTCATCCCGCCGTACGAGCGCGCCGTCGCGACGCGGGACCGATTCGTCGTCGGCGGCGAGGCCCTCGACCGCGCGGAGACCCTGCTGGCGCAAGGCGGCGGGGAACGCCTTCCCGCGCTACTGCGCGGCGACGGCCTCGACGAGCCCGACGCCGCCTCGCTCGCCGAGATCCTGTCGCTGATGCGGGTCCTCGTCACCGTTCGCACCGTGAGCCGTAGCGGTGACTCCCGTACGGCCGACGCTCTCACCTGGCTGGACGCTGGAACCGCCGGGCTCTGGACGGTCGCACCCGCCGAAGATGGAGACGACGAACCGCACGAAACGCACGACGCGGCGTACACCGTCACCGCCGCGGACCACGAGAGCGTGCACGATGCCCTGACCGACCTGCTCGCGGGGGCTCTGGAGGAACAGCCGTGTCTCATGTCCTGACCCCTCGGCAGATCGCCCAGCACGCGTACGACGCGGGGTTCCGCGGCCGGTCGCTGACGACCGCGGTGGCCGTCGCGCTCGCCGAGTCGTCGGGCGACCCGCACTCGCACAACGCCGTACCACCGGACAATTCGTACGGTCTGTGGCAGGTCAACATGCTCGGCGCGCTCGGCCCCGAGCGGCGCGCGGCCTTCCACCTGAAGTCCGACGCCGAGCTGTTCGACCCGGCCGTGAACGCCCGCGCCGCGTGGTCGATCTCCTCGCACGGCTCGTCGTTCCGGCCCTGGTCCACCTACACGAACGGGATGTACCGCGACCACCTCGGCGCGGCGCGCAAGGCCGCGCAGGCCGTGACCTCCTCAGGGGGCCACGGGCATGGTCACGGGCACGGCACGCCGAAGAGTTCGAGCGGCCGCGTGGTGCTCGACCTGGCCGAGCTGACCCGGCTCTCCCACCTGTTCGAGGACTCCGCGGGCCGCGTCGAGCACACACGCCTCGCGCTGCGCCGGCTCGCCACCGACGTCGAGCCCGCGCGGGTCGCGCTGCGCGACCCGTCCCTCGCCACGCTGATCTCGGGCGTGCTGGCCGCCGCCGACGCGCCGACCCAGCTCACGCTCGCCGCGTCACGGCTCCAGCGCCAGGGCGCGTACGCGGAGAAGGTCCGCCGCCTCGCCGAGCAGGCCGACGGTGGTGACGGCAAGTGGAGCCGCTCCGACGCGCGCACGTTCGTCAAGTCCATCGGGCCGACCACCGACTCATGCGAGCGCGCGGTCAAGGAGGCCCTCCTCGGCGGCGTCATCGTGAAGGGCAGGCGCCTGACCGGGAAGAAACCTCCGGCGTCCTCCGGCGGGAAGCTCCCGTCGCCCGGAGTCGGCGGGTTGACGAACGGCAGGGTGCCGCCCAGCAAGCTCGGCTCCGTGGGCGAGGGCGAGAAGATGACCAAGGCGGCGGCCGGGGAGTTCCGCAAGATGGACGCCGCGGCGCGCTCGGCAGGGCACGACCTGCGCGTCAACTCCGGCTACCGCACCTACGGCGAGCAGGCGTCGCTCTACCAGCAGTACCTCGACGGCACCGGCAACCTCGCCGCCCCTCCGGGCAGCAGCACGCACGGGCTCGGGCTGAGCGCCGACATCGACGTACGCGACGCGCGCACTCTCACGTGGCTGCGCAAGCACGCCGGAACGTACGGGTTCGTGAACGACGTCCCGAGCGAGAGCTGGCATTGGACCTACAAGGGCTGAGACGGCGCTCAGACGAACCTGATCTCGGCCAGCCCGGTCCGCGCGAGCTCCTTCGCCATCGCCGCCACCCGGCCCTCCGCGCCGGCGTTCTGCAGCACGAACTCGATCTTCTCCTCGACGTTCGCCTTGCGCGCCGCGACGATGACGGCCTCGAAGCTCCCGTCGGGCTTCGCCGTGATCATGCGAGCCTCGTCGCCGGTACGCGGGATCCGGATCGACCGCTCGCCGCCGCCGGTGTGCGTGTCGCTGCGGAACGCCTGGTGAGCCTCGTCGGCGTCGCTCTCCGGCCCGATCCCGTGGTCGAGCTGGTACTCGACGCTCAGGCTACGGATCCCGTTCGGCGCGTACGCCGACCGCCACCGGCAGGCGTGGCGCTCGACGTGCCCGTCGTCGGTGCTGCCGCTGAACGCCCGGTCCACCTCGGCCCTCGGCATCAACCGGCGCGCCTCGGTGTCGAAGATCCGGCACGTGTCGGGCAGGGCGCGAGCGTGCGGTTGGAACGGCCACACGTCGCTCTTCCACGGCGGGTCGATCAAGATGAGCATCACGGCGGCCGCGGTCAACGTGAAGGCGGCGACCAAGCGCGTCAGGCCCAGGTGGAAGCGCTCGGCGCACGCGGGGAGCCCGGTGCGGGAGCAGATCTCGGCCACCCCGCGCTCGAACTCCGGGTCGCGGCGGAACCACAGCCGCACGGGCGCGCGGAGCCTCACCGGGAGGCCGCTGGACCGGTGCAGCGTCACCACCTCCCTCAGCGGCCCCTGGCGTACCTCGACCCAGGTCACCTCCGCGTACGGGATCCGGAGGATGCGTGCCGGCGGACGGCGGGCGGTGATCCCGTCGGAGTCCAGGACCGTGCGGCCGCCCAGGCTCGCGAGCGGACGGCCGATGAGGATCACCGCGACCAGCAGCGTCGAGGCGAGTAGCTCTGGCTCCGTGAAATGGGCGAGCAGCGCCATGGAGCCGTACAGGCCGGCGGCGCCCGTGCCCACCGAGACGAAGATCCAGGTGAGCCACCGGACAGCCCGAGACGGGTGCAGCTCCAAACGGTCCCGTACCACGTCCGGCACGAGATCCCCCCTCACGTCGCGATCGGATGGCGCTGCGCGGGGGTCGCCTATTTCGACGTTATCGCCCGTACGCGAATCTCCCGAACGGACGGGCGATCCGCGGTCACGATGAGGCGCGCGTGCCAGGAGTCGACGTGTCGGGGTGGGGCGGCTGTGCGGTCTCGATCGGGATCGTGATCAGCAGCGATGTGCCGCGACCGGCGGGGCTGGTCATGTCCAGCTCCCCGCCGAGCGCCTCGATGCGGTCCTTCAGCCCGGCCAGGCCGGATCCGAGTGCCGGGTCGGCGCCGCCCAGCCCGTTGTCGCGGATCGAGAGCCGCAGGGAGTGGTCCTCGATGGCGAGGTCGACGCGTACTTTCGTGGCGTGGGCGTACTTGACCACGTTGGTGAGGGCTTCGGAGACCGTGTAGTAGATCGCGACCTCGATGTGGCCTTTCAGACGCTGGTCGAGCCGTATGTCGAGCTCGACCGGCACGCGGGAGCGCTGCGTGAGCGCCTTCAGCGCGGGCCGCAGGCCGCTCTGTGAGAGCGCCACGGGGTGCAGTCCACGTGTGATCTCCTGCAGGTCCGCCTGCACCGTCGACAGGCCCTGGGCGGTACGTGTCAGCTGCTCGCCGAGCCTCACCTGGTCCGGAGGGACACCCGAGATGGCCGTGCGCACGCGGTGCTGAAGGGAGACGAGACGCTGCTGGGTCACATCGCGCAGGTCGCATTCGATGCGTCGGCGCACCGCGTCGGAGGCCGCGACGATGCGGGTGTGGGAGTCGAGGAGCTTGCTGCGGTACTCGGCGTTCGCGATCGCCGTGGCGAGCAGTTCCATGTATTCGAGCATGCGCGTCTCGGTGTCGGCCGCCAGCGGCACGGTGTCGTACGACAGGATCGTCGCCATGCCCCAGAGGTTCCCGTCGACGATCAGTGGGGCCCCGATGACCTGGTGCATACCGTGCTGGCGGGTCCAGATGCCGATCTTGCTGGTGGAGGCGTCGTGGGTCACGCGTGCCGGCTTGCCGGACCCGCGTACCGCCTCCGCGCAGGTTCCTTTCTCGATCGGCCAGTGCCCGTCGAACGGCGGCTTGAGGTGGGGAAACATCGGAGCCGACCAGTGGCCGACGGACAGCGCCGTGTTGCCCGGGGCGAAGCGGATGATCATCGTGTGGTGGGCGCCCTCGAAGCGGCCCAGCTCGCCGGCGACCGTACTGAAGATCTCGATCGGCGAGACGCTGCGGGCGATGAGCGTCGCCACGCGCCGGAGCGCTCCCTGCTCGGAGACCACGCGGCGCAGCTCCTCCTGGCTCGTCGCCAGAGTGCTCGCCATCGTGTTGAACACGTGCTCCAGCGAGCCCATCTCGTCGCGTGATGTCTCGGGGATCCGTACGGACAGGTCTCCGGCGGTGATCGCCCAGGCCATGCGGGAGGCACGCCGGACCGGGCGGAGGATCTTCCGGGTCAGATAACCGGAGAAGGAGAAGATCAGGAACAGCGCCCCCGCGGCCCCGGACGTGGCGATGATCGTGGCACGGCGGGCGTCCCGGTCGGCGCGTTCCTGGAAGGACGAGGAGATCCCGCGCTGGATCTGCTGGAAGCGGTCGAACTGGGCGCGGATCAGCGTGAGACGGCGCTCGCCCTCCTCGATCGTCGTCACCGACCGCTGTGAGCGAGGGTTCGCGCGGATGTCGGCCACCAGCGGGGCGGAGTACTCCCGGATGTAGGCCTCGGAGTCCTGCACGATCCGGCGGGCCCGCTGCTCCTGGTCCGCGCCGCTTCCCGCCGCGAGCCGCTCCAGCGACGCGGACTCGTCGGGCAGCTCACCGCGGGCCGCCTCCCACTGCCGGAGGCTGTCGCCGTCGTTGGTGATGATGAACCCGCGCACCCCGGACTCGAGGTCGGTCACCAGCCGCTCCAACCGGTTCGACGAGGCCAGTACGGCCCCGGAGTGCGCCGAGACCTTCGTGGCGCTGCGCAGATCGAAGATGACCGTGAACAGCAGGGCGTACGTGCCCATGGCGAGCAGGGCGACGAGGCAGCTCGCCAGGACGCTGCGGCGGGTCAACCCGCCACGCGGACCGCCCTTTGGTCTCACCGCTCATCTCCCTGAACAGCGGCAATAGGCCGAATCGGTCGATCCGGCCGTTTATTCACTGTACGGCGGGTGTACCGCCCGGCGCGCCTCGTACCAGGTGCCACCGGCGGGCTCTCCCGCCATGTTCCAGCTCCAGGAGACGGTCGGCGTGATCCGCATGTAGGTCCCCGGGCCGACGAGCCCGACTCTCTCGACGGGGTCTTCGGCACGGCCGTAGACGCGCACGCATCGCGCGATGAACGGGTCGAAGGACACCATGTCGTCGACGACCAGGGCGACTTCGCGGTTTCCGGCCAGGACGTTGCGGAACTTGCGGGTCCTGCGGACGGCCTCGCCGGTGCCGCCGACCCAGAAACAGGCCCCGTCGAACTCGAAGGCGAGCGGGACCACGTCCGGCTGCCCGCCGGAGGAACGGGTCGCGACGCGGGCGAGCGGCTGCGACCGCAGGTAGGCGATCTCTTCGTCGGTGAAGGACATGCGCGGCTCCCGTCGAGAGGTTCTTCACCCTCTGAACGAACGGGGACCGCCGGAATCGACAGACTCAGGGTTTGCGGCCCGCCGCCGCGACGGCGAGGCGGAGCACCGGGTGATCGTCGGCGGACGGCTCGGAGCCGTCGGGGCGCCACTCCGGGACCCGTACGAGGCCGGGCTCGACCAGGTCGAGGCCGTCGAGGAAACCACGGACCTGATCGGGCGTACGGAAGAAGCCGCGTCCCATGCCCTGGCGCATCGCGGTCTCGGCGGCCTTCTCACCCGGAGTGCCGGCCTCCACCAGGTGATGCAGGAACACATGGCTTCCCGACGCCAGCGGCGCCGTCAGCCTTGCGATGATGCCCGCCGGGTCCTCCTCGTCGCTGACGTAGTGCACGATGCCGCACAGCAGCAGCCCGACGGGCCGCTCGAAGTCGATCACCTTGCGCAGCGTCGGGTCGTCGAGGAGTTTCTCCGGCTCCAGCAGGTCACGGTCGATCACCGTCGGGCCGGTGCCGGCGAGGATCGCGCGGGCGTGGGCCAGCACGATCGGGTCGTTGTCGACGTAGACCACGCGCGTCTCGGGAGCGATCTCCCGCGCGATCTCGTGCACGTTGCCCGCCGTGGGCAGCCCGGAGCCGATGTCGATGAGCTGGCGAATGCCGAGCTCGCCGACGAGGAAGCAGATCGCGCGCCGCAGGACCGCGCGCTGCGCGCGCACGCCGAGATGGATTTCCGGGAGAGCGGCCTTGATCTTGTCGCCGACCACACGGTCGGCGGCGAAGTTGTCCTTGCCGTCGAGGAGGTAGTCATAGACGCGGGCGATGCTGGGCTGAGAGATATCGATTCCCCGTGGCGCCCATTCTCCGCCGGAGGTCATCGACCAGTCGTTCCCCGAGCTCGCCACCGCGCTACCTCCTGCGTTCCGCGGCGAATGGTCACCGCCTCAAGGGCCGAGAATGCCATACGCCGGTCGTGACGTAGGTAACCCGTGGGCGTTTGTGCTCCCGGTGGGAATGGCGGCCGCGGTATTCGGATCACCGAAAGTGCGTATTCAATGACCCTGCGTGAGTCATTCCCCGGCAGGGGGCGTCGCAGCGGACCTGTGTGGCGATCGACCGCCCACGATGCGCGACGGCCCGCCGCCGAACCTCGGGCGCCGGATCGCCGAGATGATCCTGGGCCCGGACCATGTGCCGAGTGGGAGCCCGGCACCCTCGCCGGAGCCGCCTCGCGCTGGTGAACGGCTCGCCGGAAGGTCCCGCATCGCAGGCGGCGCGGTGTGATGACACGCACAGGCATCGGCCTGAAGATGCATTCTCTGCACAAACCAGGCGCAGCTTGACAAGATATGGACAAAAAGCGCCTCCGTTGGCCCGAAGACGGCCGCCGCGCGGGCGCCGCTCATTTGCGACATGGCACGTCATGTGCGGTAAATGGGCGGTACGCGGTTGACAATGGGCCATTGGTGACATGAGGAGAACAGTGATGGCAGAGGCAGCACGCCGGCGACGCCCGGCCGCGTCGCGCGGGCCGGTCCCCGGAGGCCGACGTGACGGATGAGCACGAGCGGAACCCGGCGGTCGAGATCCGGCGCGCCGTGGTCCTGCCGCGAGTCACCGCGATCCCCGACGCCGAACTGTTCTCACCTCTGAGCCTGCTGCTCGGTGAGGCCGCCGTGCTCGACGGCGAACCGGTCACGAACGCCGTCGTGCCCGTGTCACGGCTGCACGCGAGCGTGGGGCGCGACTCGCGGGGGCGGCTCGTCGTCCTCGGCGTGCTGGCCGCCGCCGTACTCGTGGCGGTGCCCGTCGCGGTGATGTTCTCCCAGGGACGTTCGGAGCACCACCACGTGAAGTTCGCCGCGGGTGCTCCCGGCCCGGGAGCGACGTACCCCGGCGCGCCGGTCCCGAGCCGGCCGTCCAGCGCCCCGTCTCCAGGCCTCCCGGTGAAAAGCGGTACGCCGGATTCGGCGTCGTCGCCCGTGCACTCCACGCCCGGTGCCGCGAAGCCCTCTACCACCAAAGGCGGAAGTGGCGGCGCTACTCCACCGCCGAATGGGCCGGTCCATAATCCGTTCCCGCCTGTCAAGGCCGGCTCGACCCGCTTGTTGGTGAGCTACGCGTCCCATCGGTGCATCGACGTGAGCGGCGGCATCGGCAAAGTCGGCACGCCGCTGGATATCTGGGACTGCGGCCGCGGCCGACGGCAGAGATGGAGATTCGAGCCGGATGGCACTGTGCGCGCCATGGGCAAGTGCATGGACGCGGCCAGGGGATCCTCCGACAACGGCACCGTCATTCGGCTCGCGCGATGCCACGGAGGCCCCGCCCAGCAGTTCGACCTCAACGGCGCCGGAGACCTGGTCAACACCGGCGCGGACAAGTGCGTGGACGTGAAGGATCAGCAGACCGGAAACGGCACCCCGCTCCAGCTGTGGTCGTGCGGCGGAACGACGAACCAGAAGTGGAGCGCCGTCTGACGCAGGCACCGCGGGACGACATCGATGAATATCGACACGCCGTACGGAACCCGTGACAGCCTGGGCGGTCGTACTCTAGGCGCCTGTCCGCAGGCGCCGAATGACCTGGGCCGAACCGCCGTGCGCGTACGCGCCGGTGTGAGGAGAGATTGATGATCAGGCCTTCCGCGCGTCGATCACAGGGCCGTGACGGCGCGCCTGCGACCCCGGAGCCCGGCAAGGCCGCACCGTCTTCCGCCCCGGGCACCGTGACGGTCGAAGAGATCGGCGAGGCCTTCGTCCTCCGCGTGGCGGACGCGTGGTCCGACGAGCAACTCTCGCCGGTCGCCGACATCACGCCGGACGCCGACGCGACGCTCATCGTCGTGGCCGTGCCCGACGACGGGGCCGACGCCCTCTGGCCGCACCTCGCCGAGCTCCTTACCCGGCTGAAGGGACGCCGCCCGCGGTTCGTGCTGGCGATGTCCGGCGCGGGCGCCGCCGGCGTGGACCGGCCCGCCCTCGCACAGCGGATCGCGGACGCCTGGGAGGTCCCGATGGTCGCGCCGGCCGGAGACGTCGTCCTGGCGCCCGGCGGCATGCTGTTCGTACGCGCCGGGGACACTGACGTTTCCGAGCCGCAGTGGTGGTCCTTCGCCCCCGAAACCGCCCCGCAGGCCCTCGGCCCGCGCTGGCCCGCGCCCACGTGGCAGGGCGCGTTCGCCGCCGGAGTCCCCGGCGGCCCCTGCGAGATCACCCAGGTGCCCGCCGGCGTCCTCGTCCGCCCGGCCGGATCGCCCGAGCCCGGCCTCGGCGACCTGCCGTACGCGGTATCGCCGCACTACGAACGGCCGTCGATCCTGGTCGGCGTGCCGGGCGGCCCGCGCATGGACGCCGCCGACCTGATCGCCGCACTGTCACCGGCGCTCGGCGCGCCGGATGGCCCGCGTGCGGACGCCGCACTGCCACCGGCGGTCGCCGGGCCGGACCTGCGCCGGCACCCGCTTCGCCTGGTCCCGTCCGGCGGCGGCGACCTGCTGCCGCTCGGCCAGGCGCTCTCGCGCGAGCTGGGGCTCGACGTCGAGGTGTTCACCGGCCTGCCGGTCGACCTCGCCTACGACGGCGGCGACGACCCCGCCGAGGCGGCGGCCGGGCAGCGGGTCGTGCTCGTCGACGCCGACGGGCGCCCGACCTGGTCGCCGTTTGCCGCCTCGGTGCTCTGCCGCCCGCCGGCGCGCGACGGAAGTGTGCCGCACCCGCGCCTGGAGAGCTGGCATCCGCCGGTAGAGGGCATGGAGGTCGCCGACGAGGCGCGCGGCGTGCTGAGCCTCGGCGACGTGTGGCGGCTCGCCGTGACCCGCGCCGGCCTGTGGCTCTACCGCGCCGACGCCGCCGGTGAGGAACTGCCCGAACAGCTCATGATCCGGCGTCCGGTCACCGAGGACACCGTGCGCCTCGACATCGGCGTATCCGGCCAGACGTTCGAGGCGGGCTCGTCGCCGTGGCCGGTCCTCGACGGCCTGTTCGGCGCCCTGCCACCCGGCCTGCGCGCCCGGCTCCTGCTGGCCGTGCACGGCTCCCTGAGCGCGGAGGGCGAGGAGTCGGCTCGCAAGCTCGCGGACCGCCACGGCGTACGCGTAGAGACCGACGTCGCCCCCGAGCCCGTGTCGGCCCCGCAGCGTACGCCGCGTGTCTCCCCGCCGGAGACCGCGCCGAACGACTCCCGCGCCACGCCGACCTGCCGCAGCACCGAGGAGGAGCGCGCAGCGCGGTGATCGGCCTTCGCCTGGAGTCGCACGCTGCGCCGGCGAGCGCGCCGCGGCCTCGGCCGACCTGATCGCGGTCCGGCTGTAAATGTGACGCTTGCGCCGGACCGTCGTTCGATGTCACCATCGGAGCATGATCAACAGGAAGGGCGGTAACGCCCCAGGCCGATGAGCGGGGCGCGTACGCCGAGTACGGCGTCCTCCCGCAGTCAGTCCGAGCTCGACGTCGAACGCCTCCGTCGAGCGATCACCATCAGGGACGAGTGGCTCGGCCACGGGCTGTCCACCGATCCCGCCGACCGTCCGACCGCCGAAGCGGCCATCACCGCGCTGTACGACCTCGTCAGCGCGTCACCACCCCGATTCACCTGGGTCGAGTCACCCGGTGCCGCACCGCCAGGCCCTGGCCTGCCACGGCTGCGGCTGACCTCGGCGCCCGACCTGGTGGGCGACTGGGCGCTGCCCAGCCGACTGGCCACCGCGCCATCAACGAGCCGACCGTCGACCGGATCGCCGCCGAGGGGAACATCGAGGTGCGCCGCTGCGCCATCGAGCGCATCGGCTGGGACGCCTACATCGAGCAGGCGGGCCTCGACCTCGTCGCCACCGCTCCCGACCCCGGCAACCCCGGCTGCGAGCTCCACCTGTACGACCTGCCGTTCAGCTCGCCCATCCGGGTGCTGCTGGCCGTCAACGGCTCCGTCGAACGCGACGGCCGCCGCCGGCGGTACGGGCTCGGCGTCCTCGACCACCTGGAACGCCAGACCGCCATCCCCGTCGTCGACGGCCTCCAGGCCCAGGGCGACCTGATCGTCATCCCACTGGAGATCCTGGACGACGTGACAGTCCCCGCCACCGCTCACTGGACCCGCGTACGACCCGAAGGCGTCGAGCTGCTGCGCGGCGCCGCGGGCGGAAACCCGCACACCCTCACCGCCGACCACGGCGCCTGCCGCTGGACCACGCGCGTCGACGACCCGCTGCAGCTGGCCCTCGGCGCCCTCACCACCACGGAGGTCGCCTACCTCATCCACCCCGAACACGGCGCCACCGGCGTGGCTCCCGGCACGTACGTCGTCCGCCGTCAGCGCGAGCGAGACCACCGCCGCGTCCCACGGCGGCCGGCCTATGCGGACCGCCTCGTGGCCGACTGACGGGGTTCGCGCGAAGGCCCTGACGGAGAGACTCAAGGCATGGGCTTCGCGGACACGGTCACCGACATCGGCTCCGGCGTGGACCTCGCCGGAGTGGTGATCATCGTCTGCGGAGCCCTGTTCGCGACGTGCGTCTTCGCCCACCGGACGCTGAGCCGCGGCGCCGACGCCTACCGTCTCTACCGGCAGAGCCTGGGCCGTGCGATCCTGCTCGGCCTGGAGTTCCTGGTGGCCGGCGACATCATCCGTACGGTCGCGGTGTCCCCGACCTTCACCAGCGTCGGCGTCCTCGCCGTGATCGTCCTGGTCCGTACCTTCCTCAGCCTTTCCCTGGAGGTGGAGCTGAAGGGCCGCTGGCCGTGGCGGGAGCTCAGGTATCCCCGTTGAGCGCGGAACGCCACTTGAGGTCGGTTTCGGCCAGGTACACCGGGTCGCTCCGTACGACGCGCGCGAACGTCTCGCGTCGCTCGTAGGGGACGCAGGCGTCGATGGGGGCGCGGCTGTTGTGCGGCTTTAGGTGATATCGGCCCGCCAATGAATTCGAACAAGTGTGCGAATTCTTGGCCATGCGGGTTCTGGCATTTTGTGTGTATTACGCCAGTAAGCGGCGTGATGTGCATTGACGACTTGGCACAAGTCGGGCTATCTCTGACCAAATGACCGCCGGAGCCGACGAGACCGTTCAAGAAGGCCCGCCGCAGTCCGGAGTGTGGGAAAGCCTGATCGCGGTGCTCGCCCTCTTGCCGGCGTTGGCGGGCGCACTGACGATCACCGTGCCGGTCGCATGGGGGCTCACCCTCGTCGCGCCGGTATGGACATCGGTCGTCCCAATCGTCGTGTGGGTGCTGGGTCCGGTGGCGGTGTCCTCGTTCCGTAGGAGCGTCGCCGGTGCGGAACGTGGCCGGCGTATGCCGGACAACACCGAGTTGCGCATGCTCAGGGACCCAGTGCTTCGTGCGCTGCGGCGTGTCGGAATCTCCGCCGGGCAGGTCGAGCTGATGATCGTCGAATCGCGAGAGCCGAACGCCCCCGCCATGGCCGGCCGAGTCGTCGCCGTCACCTCGTACGCCCTCGAATCCCTGCCGGCCGACCAGTTGGAGGCGGTGCTCGCCCACGAGCTCAGCCACCATGTCGGCGTGAACGCTCTCCCGGTCTTCTGTCATAGGTGGCTCCTCTTACCGACGCGTGTCGTGCTGCGGCTTGCCGACTGGATTCGGCGTCCGTTACGTGCGACATGGCGCGTCGTGATGGGGTGGCGCGTGCCCATCGCGTTCCTGGTGAAGGCGTTGTTCGCACTCGTCGTCACGGCCGCCTTCGCGGTCGCACTGGTACCGGCCTTCCTGGCCGCGGTCGGGGTCCTGCTGTCGCGGTTCTCCGCCGATCGGATCGAGTTCCGCGCGGACGCGTACGTCGTTGGCCTCGGCCTCGGAGGGGCGATGCTCGCGGCACTGGAGGAGTCCATCGAGGCGGATGACGACGTTGAGAGCGACCGGATGGGACGCCTGCTCGGTCTGCCACCCCTCGCCGTACGCCGTGCTCAGCGACTACGAGCGGCACTCGCTCACTAGGGCCTGTCTCAAGGCCCCTGTCCTACTGTGCGGTGTCCAGGCGGCGCCTCGCCGCGTTGTCCTCGGTCGCCGGCCAAAACCAGGCCGACTCCCTCCTCCGCCTTGCGAGACACCACCTGGACACCGCTCGCTACGGACGAGGACCTTGAGGCAGGCACTAACCCGTCTGCGGCGGCGGGCCCGGCGCGTACGGTAGCGGCTCGCGAGGCGGCGTGACGGCTGGGCTCTCGGCCCACGACGCCACCGGATTCGGCGACGCCGTGGCGTCGGGCAGCCGGGTGGTGGCGACACGGTCGAGCGTGACGATCGCCGGATCGCATTCGACCGGAGTGAGTCTGCGGCCGCCCTCCGGATGGGTCTCGACCAACAGGAGTGCGTGGTCGGGCAGATGCTGCAGAGTGACCGGTTCGATCGCGTACTCGTAGACCCGCTGGGTCGTGTCGGCGTCGCTCCAGTTCGTCCCACGGGCGTAGGAATACGCGCTGGACCAGTTGCGAGACACGGTGCGACTCTCCCCGAAGGTCTCGGTCTCGCTCGTACCGTCGCCGTGGGTTCGCGAGTCGCCCGATGACGTGGTGCGGCCGAAGAACAGGCCGGTGTGGTTCACCCCCGAAGAACGGGTGACGCCATGGTTCGTCGATGTGCCGACCGACCGGGACACGTTGATCGTGTCGGACTCCCCGCCGCTCTCGGTCTCGGAGCCGGTGTGAGATTCGTTGCCGCCGACATTCTTGGTGATCTGGGACAGCACGAACGTGTGGTCACGCCCGATGAAGTTCGCGGCCCGCGTCGCGTCCTCGTGATTCCCCAGCCGCATGAACGCGACCGCGCCACCCCCGATCATCTCGCCGGAGGTCTCCTCACGCAGGCGTCGGAACAGCAAGGTGAGCGGGACTCCGCGACGCTCGCAGAGCATCGGAGAGGCGGTCCAGGTGGCGGCGCGCCAGTTCGTCGGCACCGGCCACCACCACCGATGGGCGAGGGGCGTCCGAGGTTACGACGCGGTGCGTCAGCCACTGGACGATCAGATCCGTCAGTAGCTCCGACCGTACGTTGCGGGCCTGGCTGTCCAGCGCCACGCAGGTCAGGTAGCCGGGCAGGCCAGCGCATTCGCCGAGCTGCTCGATGGGGTGGATGTAGGACTCGATGCGAGAGATGCTCGCATGCGCCTGGCGGCGGTACTCGACGCTGAACAGCTCATTCGCGATAAGACGCCGCTCGTCCCTGTTCAAAGCCGTCGATTCGTCGGGCTCGCCCATGAGAGCGCGCAGTGCGGCACCGATTCGCGCGAGAGACACCTCGTCGCCGAGGGCGTCGCAGACACTGGTCAAGATTCGGTCGTCCATACTGCGCTCGGTCCGGGAGGCCTCCGGAGTTCCGCCGTACATCGATTCGACTATGGCGTCCACCAGCTCGCGCGTCCCGAGGTCCGACAGCAACGTCGAGGTCGCGAGCTGTGAGGGGAGCAGTTGGGTATCCACCAAGACCTCCGCTGCCCGTGCCAATCTCGCGAGTTCGCCGCAGACCACCTCGCGCGACAGGTCGATCACCAGAAGTGGACCGATGGCCAGCGCGGACGCCCCGTACGTGCTGAGAAGCGCCTCCCAGCTCCATAGAGTCCCCCCGAACACGTCAAGCCGCCGCGCACGGAACGGGCGCGGCACCGCCCCCCACTCCGCCCGTGCGTCCGCCGCAGCGCGCTCGTGGGTCTCGTGCTGCCAACGTCGTGCCCGCCAGTCCCGCGTCGCCTCCTCGTGGGCGTTCTCGGCCTGCCGTCGGGCCAGCCGCAGCGTCTCGCGGGCCCGCCGCCGCGCGGTGACCGCGATGAACGTGAGTCCGGCACCGCACACGAGACATACCGACGCGGCCACGACGAACTCGAGCGAGATCGACATTATGGTCAACGAAAATTCGCCAGGCGCGTAGCCCGAAATTAGAACGAAGGCCGTTGCCGCAATGATGCTGACCGGCAATACGCGTGTCAGACGCTGCCGCGAGATCCTCTCGGTCGCCGTGATCTGCCGCTCTAGATATGACGGCAGCCCCTCCGGCTGCGGCTGGGGAGCGGTGAAGGGTGTGTAGGCCGCCCGGCGGTCCTGGAAGGTCCATCCCAGTCGTGGTTCGGGACAGAAAAGCAGAGACCTGCGCTTCAGCAGGGAATATAGATCGACCGATTCGCTGGCCATGATCTTGAACCCGCTCCTTACCTCTCGCCCCCGCCATCAAACTTATATGGCCATACTCGGACAAGCGCTGACCAAAGCTCCGATTGCGGCCTTGTCACTATCCCTGTTTACCGGGATTATTTCAATTCTTGAATTCGTGCGACTAGCCGAACTCGGTCATTTTAGGAGGTAAGCGCATGGCCGCTGACCCCGTCGACCGCGCCGAGGAGGTCGAGGGCGCGGACGAGCCCCTGGCTTCAGTCGAGCATCTCCCGCCGGACAATCCCGGAGTCGCCGGATATCCCTCCCGAAGTGAGGGCCGTGCCGAGGTCGCCCGGGCCAACGAGGCGCCGGACGCGTCTGCGGAGCGTTCCGAATATCCGGAGGTCAGAGACCGTTCAGGCTATGAGTTCACGGACCGGGAATACGCCTTCGCCGAGGTCACGCCCGACCAGGTACGGGACATGCTCGAGCGTCGCGCTCCTTTGGGAATCAGTCCGGAACAGTGGGCAACGTGTGTGGAAGACCTGCACAAGGCGCTCGGCGAAGAGGACATCAGTGACGCGGACGTACGCCTCAAGGGGTCCGCCGCCCAGTTCTGCTCATATAACCCCAGTAAGTCGTTTCCGCAGACCGAAGGGGACGTGCGTTCCGCGATCACAGATCATCATCAGGACTTACCAGAGGACCAGAGGGAACGGCGAGCGGACGATGCGGTCGCGGTGTATCGAGGAGCCGGATTCGCCACAGATGATGGCAAACCCGCCGCACCATTTTTCGACAGCATGCACAAACTCGGTGTGGCAGATGATCCGAGCGACTACGACCTGCAAGTCGCCAGTGACCAGCTGGCCGAACGGTTTCGGCAGGCCGAAGCGGCCAATCCGGAGATCGGCTGGAGGTCCGGGCATGGCGGTCACTACAAGCACCGGCTTTTGGAGCAGGTGGCCCCGGCGCTCTACGACTGGAGCGATCGCTGGCAGGACAAATTGGGGCGAGAGGTCACGATCGCCACGTTCGACAGCCGAGGACCGGCCGCAGGGCTGCGTGACAGCGACTGGAAATTGACCGAACCAGAGGAGTGGGCTGATCGATGAGCATAAAGACGTTGTTCGACTTCCACTTCACCGCTGACCTCGGCGGTCATTCGGTGCAGCTCCTCCGGGAGGCGACCGGAATGCGGATCGCCGATATCGACAACCTCTGGAAGGACACACCCGGTCGCGGAAAGATCACGCCTGGCGTCAACGTCCACCTGTGGCGCCCGAGTGATGAGGCGAACGACTGGCGGCTCGACGCGACCACCCGCGAGGACGAGTACGACTCTGCGGCGGTGACGGCATGCCGCGAGCGACTCCTCCTGTTGCTGCCGCAGATCTCGCAGAGCTGGGAGGAGAATGCCCTTCTCGACTGAGGAGCGGGCCGAGGCCCGAGATTGCGAGGCGTACCGGTGGCCAGGCGTGAGGCCTACTTTTCGATCGACGTGGAGGCCGACGGGCCGATCCCCGGCCCCTACTCCATGCTCAGCTTCGGCATGGCCGCCTGCGGAGTCTCCGGCGAGGACGGGTTCAGCCCTCCGGACACACAGACGTTCTACGCGGAACTGAAGCCGATCAGTGACGCCTTCGAACCGGAGGCGTTGGCGGTCAGCGGGCTGGACCGCGACAGGCTCGCGCGGGAGGGGCGCGATCCGGGTGAGGCGATGAACGCCGCGGGCGCGTGGGTCGCCGAGACCGCGGCCGGCATGTCACCGGTCGTGGTCGCCTATCCGCTCGGCTTCGACTGGATGTGGCTGTACTGGTACTTCCTGCGGTTCGCGGCCGGCGGTTCTCCGTTCGGGCACTCTCGCCATCTGGACATCAAGACGCTGTACGCCGCCAAGGCGGGTGCCCTCATCTCGCGCTCGACGAAGAGGCAGATGCCCGCCGAGTTGCTCTCACGCCGTCCCCACACGCACAACGCGCTCGATGACGCGATCGAGCAGGCGGAGCTGTTCCAGAACCTCATGGCCTGGACCGGAAACGGCTGACCGGCGATGGAGCCGGTATGGGACGTCGTGCGGGGGCTGGCGGCGTGCCGCCTGGGCGAAGTGCCGCGCGGGCGCGTCGTCGATGGAGACGACTCTGCCGGGCGAGATGACGGGCGAGGGCAGCGACTGGCGGCGCTCGTCTCCGCCTACCACGGGGACGGTCCTGTGCTGATCGGCTGGCGACGGGCGAAGGTCGGCGGGCCGGTTGAGGTGTTCGTTGGAGGTTCAGGGCTGATCTCCGAGGAGGACGCTGGTGAGGCGGTGCTGAGCCTGCCGGCGGGCGGGCGTGGGCGGATGTTGCCGGCCGGGGCCGTCGCGGACGCGATGGGCGAGATGCCGGTCTGGACCCGGATCGGCGCCGTCGTCGACGGCCTGCTCACGGAGGATCACGCCGACGCCACCGGCGAGCGGCCCTCGCTGGAGGACTGCCTGCTGTCGGTGTGGACGCGTCCATTCGCGTGGCTGCTGCTCGCCGAGCCCGTGAGCGCCCGCGAGGTCGGGAGACTGGCGGAGGAAGCGGCCGACCTGGCGTCGTCGGCGCGGTCGATGGCCGAGCGATCCGCCGAGCATGAGGTACGGGCGCTGCGGCTCGAGCACCGTCACCGTGAGCTGCGCCAGGGCACGTCGAACGGACTGTGGCGGGTGCACCTTCTCGCCGGTGGCATGAGCGATCGGTCCGCCGCCCGAGTCGCGGCTCTGGCGTGTGCGTCCGCCGATCTGGACGGTCTCCCGTACGCGCTGGCGCCGGCGGAGCGGCCGTTCGAGGCCGGTCCGAGGCTGGTCGCGGCGCTCGCTCGCCCACCCGTGCGCGAGGTGCCCGGCGTGCGATTCGTGGTGCGCCACGAGTTCGACGTCACGCCGGAGACGGGGGCCGGAGGAGTGCCGCTAGGACAGGTCCTCGATCGCAATCGGATGGCCGTCGGTGTGCTCTCCGTCTCTATGGAGAGCCTGAACCGCCACACGTTCGTATGCGGAGCGACCGGCGCCGGCAAGTCCCAGACCGTCCGGGGATTGCTCGCGTCTGCCACGGCGTTAGGGGTGCCGTGGCTGGTGGTCGAGCCGGCCAAGGCCGAATACCGGCTGATGGCCGCACGGGTGCCCGACACCGAGGTGGTCGTGATCCGGCCCGGCGACGTGGACGCGATCGCGGCGGGTATCAACCCTCTCGAACCCGCGCGTGACACGGAAGGGCGGGCGTTCCCCCTACAGACGCACGCCGACCTCGTACGCGCGCTGTTCCTGGCCGCGTTCGAGTCCGATGAGCCGTTCCCGCAGGTCCTTTCGGCCGCTCTGACCCGCTGCTACGAGCGGCTCGGCTGGGACTTGGCCCTCGGCGAGCCCCGTACACCCGGCGTCATGCCCCGTTATCCGACACTGGCGGACCTACAGGCCGCTGCCGAGCAGGTCGTCACCGAGATCGGGTACGGCAAGGAGATCACCGACAACGTCCGGGGATTCATCCGCGTCCGACTCTCCAGCCTGCGCCTCGGGACCACCGGACGGTTCTTCGAAGGAGGTCATCCGGTCGACCTCGGGCGCCTCCTGACCCGCAACGTGGTCTTCGAGATCGAAGACGTCGGCGATGATCGCGACAAGGCGTTCCTCATGGGGACCGTCCTGGTCCGCCTGGTCGAGTACTTGCGGATGCGCAAGCACGCCGAAGGCGGCACCGCCTCGCGCCTCCAGCATTTGAGCGTGTTCGAGGAGGCACACCGGCTGCTCCGGCGGAACGAGGGCGTTGGGCCGGCAGCGCACGCGGTGGAGATGTTCGCCGGACTGCTCGCCGAGATCCGGGCATACGGAGAGGGCTTGATCGTCGCGGAGCAGATCCCTTCCAAACTCGTGCCCGATGTCATCAAGAACACCGCGGTCAAGATCGTCCACCGACTCCCCGCGAAGGACGACCGTGACGTCGTCGGCGCGACCATGAACATCACCGAGGCGCAGTCGCGGTTCCTGGTCACCCTCCGGCCCGGCGAGGGTGCCGTGTTCACGGACGGCATGGACTACCCGCACCTGGTGTTGATGCCCGATGGCACCGCCGACGAGAGCACCCGGCCCGTGCGGCTCGCCTCACCCGGCCTCCTCGTCACGCCGCGGAGCGATACCTGCGGTGCCGACTGCCACTCCTCGCCGTGCACGCTGCGAGACATGCGTACGGCGCAGCGGGTTCTGGCCGACCACCCGTCGCTCGTGCTGTGGGTCGAGTTGACCGCCGCCGCGCACCTGTCAGGCTGGAACTCACCCATTCCCGGGCCACGGACCCTCGACGCTCTACGTACGCTCCCAGCGCGTCTGAGCGACTGTGTCCTCTCCCACGCCGTCGACGCCGCGGTTGCCTCCCGCGCCTCCGTCATCGTGCCGCGCTTCGACCCTGGCCGCCTCGCCGCTCACCTTGTCTCTGTCCTGCGCGACCGACTGGAGGGTGGAGACGTTTGCGACGGCGAGGAACAGGAGTGGTTCACTGCCCCGTACCGCTGGTGTCTGGTCTTGGATGAGCTCCGCGCAACCCACGGCCGTACTCCGGACGCCCCGGAGCACCCGGGCACACGCGAGTGGGAACGAACCTACGGCCGAACGATTCCAGGACCGGGTGTCGCGGGACAGCTGGAGCAGGTCGCGCTGTGGTGGGAACACGACCAGCGCGACCAACCAGCACGCCAGGCCACGCTGTGGGGGGCCGCCAAACCCTCCGCGATCGAGGTCGCGGCATCGGCGCGGCGCGACGACGACGGCTGGGCGCGCGATCTTGGCGAGGCTCTCGTCGACCTGGACGGGATCGACGGCCTTTTCCACTTCTACGCCCCACGCGGGTAGGGACAACTCAACCCGAACCCGGCGGGTCTGCTCTACGGCGGGTCCTGGGCGCGCCGCCCGTCGACGCGATCGGTCTGCGCGGATGAGCTTGATTTTCTAGGAATAGAGCCAGTTCACAGAGCGTTAAGGTCGCACCGTCCGGTATTTGCCCTGCTTAGGTCGTGTTTGCGATGGATCCTTTCTTGTCGACATGGCTTGTTTCCCCGGTCTGGTCGGAATTGGTCGCTCGCATACTTCCGGCCGCGCCCACGCTGACCGTGAACTGGCGTGAGCGGCTCGCATGGCAGTGCCCGACCGAGAAGGAGACCGTCGAGGAGGACGTGCGGCGGCTGGTGCACCAGCTGACCCTCCAGGTGCTCGACGGCGAGCCCGGCCTGCGGCTTCTCGGCTCCGAAGGGGCACGGATCAGCGGGGCCCTCACGATCACCCTGATGGCCCTCGACGCCGTGGAGCTGGACCTGGTCCAGGAGTCCGCCCTGGATCCGGATCGGCTCGTCGAGCAGATGCGTCTGGCCGCGCCGGAGGCGGCCGCCGCTCTGATCGACGACCGCGCCCACGCCCTGTACGACGTGTTGTTGCTCGGCTCCTGTACGCATCTGGTCGAGCATTTCACCCACCCTTCCGAATTCCAGGACCGCACGTTCGTGGAGATCCGGCGGCAACTCGCCGTGCTGGAAGAGCGGATCGCCGAGGCCGACGAACGCTCCGCGGCATTCGAGGCGGCCTACCGCGAGGCGACCACCGTCGCGCACGCCGACGCGCGGCTGTACGTGAACCTCTCCGTACTGCTGACGGGCGAGGACGGGAACCGGCCGGAGGACCTGTTCGCCGCGTATCCGCGGATGCTGGTCGAAGGCTCGGCGGGGGCGGGTAAGACGACGCTGCTCCAGCGCCTGGCGCTGCGCGTCGCCGAGAACGAACTGCCTTCTCAGCTCGACGAATGGCGCGACCGGGGGCTGATGCCGTTCCTGCTCAGACTTCGCCGTTTCGTCACGCGGGACGGGCTGCGCCTTCCGTCGCCCGAGGAGTTCGTCGAGGTCGCGGCGGGCAAGCCCGAGAACTGGGTGGCGGAAATGCTCCGGCAGCGCCGGGCGATCGTGCTGGTCGACGGTGTCGACGAGATCCCCGCGCCGTACCGGCCCAAGCTCATGTCCTGGATCGAGAGCCTGATCCTGCTGTATCCGGACGCGCGGTTCGTGCTGACGTCGCGGCCCGACGCGCTCGACACCGGCCAGCGTGAGCGGCTCGCCCGCCTGGGGTTCGCCACCGGTCGGCTGGAGTCGATGACGACGAACCAGGTGGACGACTTCATCCGCCGCTGGCACGCCATCACCCCGGCACCCGTAGGCGGGGCCGAGCCGGCGGAGCAGGCCGGGCGGCTGATCGGCACGCTCGCCACCCGGCGCGACCTGGCCCGGCTGGCGACCAACCCGATGCTGTGCGCGATGCTCTGCGCGCTGAGCCGGGACGGCTCGCTCCCGCGCGGCCGTGACGCCCTGTTCGAGGCGGCGCTGGTCAGGCTGCTCGGACCCGCCGAGCCCGGCCGGGAGATCCTCTCGGACGTCGCCATGCGGATGACGCTGGACGGCCGCCGTACGATCGAGCGCGACGCTCTGCCTCCGGGGGTGCCCGAGGCCGTGCTGCGCGAATCGACCAACGAACTCGTGGAGTTCCGCCACCCCGGTTTCCAGGACTTCCTCGCGGCGTCCGCCGTCTTCCAGGATCACAACCTCGACCATGTGATCCACAACGCCGGGGATCCGCTCTACCGCGACGTCATCATCATGGCGGCCGGCCAGAGCCACAATGACGCGGACCGGCGCGACCTCCTGGCCGGCCTGACGGCGCAGGCGGAGGCGGCCGAGACCCCCGACCAGGCACGGGTCCTGTGGCTGCTCGCCGCGGCGTGCGTCGCCGGCATCGAGTGGGTCTCCCCGCACCACGCCGAACTGATCAAGGAACGCACCCGGCGGCTCCTCCCGCCCCGTACCTCCGAGGAGGCACGGAACCTCGCGAAGGCCGGCGGGTTCGTCTTCGACCTCGTCGCCGACATCGCCGCCCACCGGCATCTGACGGCGGAGGAGGCGGCGGCCACCATCGAGGTGGCGATCCTCGCCGGCGGAGACGACGCGATCCCTCTTCTCGGGCGTTTCGCGCGGCACGCCGCCAAGGAGGTCCGCAAGGCGCTCGTCAACGCCTGGTTCGGCTCGCGGGTTCCCGAGAAGTACGCCAACGAGGTGCTGGCGCAGTGCTCGCTGACCGACATCGTGGTCGTCCTGCCCGGGAGCGAGTACCTGCCGTACCTCCATCGGCTGAGGGGGCTACGGCATCTCGACCTGACGCGTGTGGAGATCGCCGACCTGGAGCCGCTCGCCTCCCTCAGCACTCTCCGTCACCTCTACCTGGCGAGCGCGAGGAACGTGAAGAACGTGGACCTCATTCGGGCCGAGATCCCGAAGCTGCAGATCATGAGCTGAGCCTTGCCGTGACCCGGTGTCAGGTTTATCATCACGGCAACTCTTAGGAAAGTTTCCTAAGAGAAGACCTCCGCCACTTCGGAAGGGACCCCCATGCCGAAGACCCCGCCCAGACTTCGGAGCGTCGCGGTCGGACTCGCCGCCCTCCTCCTGACCGCCCTGGCCCTGCCGTCCCACGCCACCGCCGCCCCGGCCAACACCACCGGAGCCGCGGCCACCAGCGGCGGCATCAAGGTCGCCTACTACGACCAGTGGTCGATCTACCAGAACGCGTTCTACCCCAAGAACGTCGACACCGAGGGAATGGCCGGCAAGCTCGACTACCTGATCTACGACTTCGAGAACATCGACCCGGTCAACCTCACCTGCTTCGAGGCATCCAAGGCCACCGACCCGGACCCGGGCGGGGAGAGCGACCCGAACGCCGGCGACGGCGCCGAGGACGCCTTCGCCGACTACCAGAAGAGCTTCGGCTCCGACATCAGCGTCGACGGCACCGGGGACGTCTGGAACCAGCCGATCGTCGGGAACTTCCACCAGCTCCAGGAGCTGAAGGCGAAGCACCCGAACCTGAAGATCCTGCTGTCCATCGGCGGCTGGACCTACTCCAAGTACTTCTCCGACGTCGCGGCCAGCGCCGCGTCACGTCAGAAGTTCGTCTCCAGCTGCGTCGACATGTTCATCAAGGGCAACCTGCCCGCACAAGGCGGGTACGGCGGCGCGGGCACCGCGGCCGGCATCTTCGACGGCTTCGACATCGACTGGGAGTACCCCGCCTCCGACGGCGGCCACCTGGGCAACCACCACACCGCCGCGGACAAGCAGAACTTCACGGCCCTGCTGGCGGAGTTCCGCTCCGAACTGAACGCCCAGGGCCAGGTCGACGGCCACTCGTACGCCCTGTCGGCGGCACTCCCGTCCGGCCAGGACAAGATCTCCGCAGGGATCGAGACCGACAAGATCGGCCAGTACCTGACCTTCGCGGACGCCATGACGTACGACATGCACGGCGGCTTCGAACCGACCGGCCCGACCAACCACCAGGCACCGATCTATGAGAACCCGGACGACCCGATGCCTCCGGTGACGCCGGGAACGTCGAAGTACAGCACCGACGAGACGGTGAAGGCGTACACGTCCGGCGACCCGGAGTACGGCATCGCGGGCGGCTTCCCGGCGAGCAAGCTGACGATCGGCGTCCCGTTCTACTACCGCGGCTGGACCGGGGTCTCCGCAGGCGCCCACAACGGCCTGTACCAGTCCGCGAGCGCCCCCGCCCCGGGCGCCGCCGACTCGGGCAACGTGCCGGGCGTCCGCATGTACAAGGAACTGGGTGGAGTGGTCGACAACGCCGCCGACACGTTCTGGGACGACACGGCCAAGGCCGCGTACTTCTATGACGGTACGAATTTCTGGACCGGCGAGAACGCCCGCTCGATCCAGGCGAAGGCCGACTACCTCCACTGCAACGGCCTCGCGGGAACGATGATGTTCTCCCTGTACGACCTGGACCCCGCGGCCACCCTCTTCAACCAGACCGTCACCGACACGAACGGCTCCCCGAGCGGCTGCTGAGCCTCATTCGTTGCCGAGAGCCCGGATTCGATGAACGGATTCGGGCTCTTGGGCGAGGTCGCAGGTGGCGTCGGTCAGCAGCCAGGGCAGCAGTCGGTGTGGCTCATCAGGACCCAGCCTTCGCGGTCCGGGTGCTCGGCGCCGTGGCCGTGGACCCAGTAGCGGTTGGAGTCGTCGCTGTAGAGGTCGGTCGCGCGGAAACCGCGGCCCCCGCTCAGCGTGAACAGGTACGACTCGCCTCCCCATCCGTCGACGCTCGCGTAGAACGGGGCGTTCTCCGTCGTCGAGCACAGTTGCTCGGCGGCCGCGGCGGGGCCGGCCATGGCCGCGGTCAGCACACCGGCCATACCGCAGGCAGCAGCCGTCGTCAGCAGCTTCTTCATCACGTCGAATTTCCCTTTCATGGGTCGGCGCATCAACGGTCCTCACGGACCGGCACCCCGCCTCGTGAGCCCCGGTCTCCTCGGCTCGGCATGATCATAGGGATCGGCGTGCCTCCCGGGCGACCGGATTGGATGGCAACCGCTCCCCAGGCGTGTCGGGGTGGCTTCGGGGACTGGTCAAGCGCCGTTTTGACCCCGGTCACACCGCATCCGCGGCATCCCTGCGGCCTCACCGTGTCCCAATTGAGACCTTCGCACAGAAACGGCGGGGCCACTTAGTAAGAGTCGCCCAATATCTCCCTCTCAAAGTTCGTTTCGACATATATCCGAAGCTTCCCAATCGGATTAAAGTTCGCAACTCCGGCGCCTGCTGAGCAGTGACGGCCGGCCTCTTTCGTGATCTTGGAGGAAGTGTTGCGACGCAAAGTTCTCGCCGGCATGACCACGGCCGCCCTCGTGGTGGCCGGGTTCGCCACGGTGGTCCCCACCGTGGCCGCGGCACCACCACCGGCCGGCAGGCAGGTCAAGGCCGAGCCCACGCAGTCAGACGAGCTGGTCGGCACCGCCGAGAAGAAGCGCAGGGCACTGCGCCAGACGGCGTTGACCGATGTGCTCAAGGGCAAGAAGCACGTCGAGAAGCGCGGTGCGAGCACCGTCGTGAAGCTGGGAACGAAGCTCTCGGCGAAGACCGCTACCGGCAAGGCCTCCCACAAGGTCGACCAGTACGTCGAGCTGTCCAGGGAGAAGACCGACAAGATCTTCACGGTGCTCGCGGAGTTCGGCGACGACCGTGACCCGAAGTACCCGGACCAGGACACCGACGCCACCACCCCCGGCCCGACGCGTTTCGATGGTCCGCTGCACAACCAGATCCCCCAGCCGGACACCACCAAGGACAACTCCACGATCTGGCAGCCGGACTTCAACCGGCAGCACTTCCAGGATCTGTACTTCTCCACCGATCCCAAGAAGGACTCGCTCGCGAACTTCTACAGCCGGGCGTCGTCCGGCCGTTACAGCGTCGAGGGCACCGTCACCGACTGGGTGAAGGTCAAGTACAACGAGGCCCGCTACGGCCGGTCCAACGGGTACCCCTGCGGCGGCACCATCTGCAGCAACGCCTACGACCTGGTGCGCGACGGCGTCAACGCGTGGTTCGACGCCCAGCGCGCGGCCGGCCGTACCGACGCGGAGATCAAGGCGGACCTGGCGCAGTTCGACCAGTGGGACCGCTACGACCACGACGGTGACGGCAACTTCAACGAGCCGGACGGCTACATCGACCACTTCCAGATCGTTCACGCCGGCGGCGACCAGGCCGACGGCGACCCGATCTACGGCGAGGACGCCATCTGGAGCCACCGCTCCTACGCCTACCAGAACAACACGACCGGCCCGGCCGGCAACCTGGCAGGCGGCACCCAGATCGGTGACACCGGTATGTGGATCGGTGACTACACCATGCAGCCGGAGAACGGCGGCGTCTCGGTGTTCACCCACGAGTACGGCCACGACCTCGGCCTGCCCGACCTGTACGACACCGCCGGTGGCGACAACGGCATCAACTGGTGGTCGCTCATGGCGCAGGACCGTGTGTCCGGCAAGGGCGAGCCGGTCGGCCTGCGGGCCAACGACCTTGACGCCTGGTCCAAGCTGCAGCTCGGCTGGCTGAACTACACGCAGATCAAGTCCGGCGGTACGGCAACGCTCGACCTGGGCCCGCACGAGTACAACTCGGCGAAGGAGCAGGCCGCGGTCGTACAGCTCCCGGACAGGACGAAGACCTTCCAGTACGGGAAGCCGTACGCCGGCGCCAACCAGTGGTGGAGCAGCAAGGGCGACAACCTGGACACCTCGATGACCAGGTCGATCGATCTGACCGGCAAGACGTCGGCGTCGGTCAGCCTCAAGGCCCGCTACGACATCGAGCAGGACTTCGACTACCTGTACGCGCAGGCGTCCTCGGACGACGGAGCGACCTGGAAGACGCTGGACGGCACGGTGAACGGGCAGCCGTTCCAGCGGGACTCCGGCGACGCGCCCGCGCTGACCGGGAGCACCAACGGGGCCTGGGCCGACATGAACGTGCCGCTCGACTCGGTCGCGGGCAACAAGATCCTGTTCCGCTTCAGGTACGTCAGCGACGGCGGTGTCGCGCTGAACGGGTTCTTCGCCGACGACATCACCGTCACGGCGGACGGCCAGACCGTGCTGACCGACGGCGCGGAGAGCGGCGCCAACGGATGGACGCTCGACGGTTTCCGCGCCACCACCGGCACCGAGACCCAGTCCTTCCCGAACTACTACATCGCGTCCAACCGGACGTACCAGCCGAACGACAAGTACATGAAGACCGGCCCGTACAACTTCGGGTTCCCCGACCGGCCGGACTTCGTGGAGCACTTCCCATACCAGACCGGCCTGCTGATCTCGTACTGGGACGCCTCGAACCCGGACAACAACACCAGTGAGCACCCGGGTGAGGGCCTGATCCTGCCGATCGACGCGCACCCGGCGCCGGTCAGCACGGTGACGGGCACTCTGTGGCGTCCGCGGATCGCGGCGTACGACGCTCCGTTCTCGCTCAAGCGTGCGGACTCGATCACCCTGCACGTCAGCGGTACGGCGAGCCCGATCAAGGGCCTGCCCGCCCAGCCGCTGTTCGACGACACCGGCACGTACTGGTTCGCCCAGCAGCCCACCTCGGGTGTGGTCCTGCCCGCCACCGGCACGACGATCCAGGTGCTCCAGCAGTCCGGCACCTCGATGAAGATCAAGATCAGCTCGAAGGCGTAGCACGCACGACACTGGGGCCTTCCGGAATCCATCCGGAAGGCCCTTCGTCGGTAGATGGTTGAAACGTTAAGCTTCTGGCACAGCCCGCGAGCCTTGGAGACGACGAATGACCGATCGAGCAGACGAGACGATCAAGGCGTTGCGCTCGGGTCACGACGACCTCGCCGCGCTGGTGCGCGGTTTCGGCGCCGACGACCTCGCCCGCCCGTCCGGGGCCTCCAAGTGGGACGTCTCGCAGGTGCTGAGCCACCTGGGCAGCGGCGCGGAGATCAACCTCGCCGGCCTCAATGGCGCGCTGGACGGTTCCGGCAATCCCGGCGGAGAGTTCAACCAGGGCGTCTGGGCGCGCTGGGACGCCATGACGCGCGAAGAGCGTGCCGAGGGCTTCCTGACCGCGAACGAGGCGCTGATACGCCGCTACGAAGGGCTCGACCAGGCCACCAGGGAGAGCGTCCGTATCGACCTGGGCTTCCTGCCGGCGCCCGTCGACCTGGCCACCGCCGGCGGGCTACGGCTCAGCGAGTTCGCCCACCACGTCTGGGACGTCAAGGTGGCGTTCGACCCGGCGGCGACTCTCGCCCCGGAGGCGACGGCTCTGCTGTTCGACCAGGTCGCGATGCTCATCGGCTTCCTCGGCAAGCCCGCCGAGCTGGGCGGGCGTGCGGTGACCCTCACGGTGCACACCACGTCGCCGGAGCGGTCCCTCGGGCTTGCGATCGCCGACACGGTCGCCGTCGTCGAGACCCCTGAGGGCCCGGACGCGGTCCTCACCGCGCCGGCGGAGTGGTGGCTGCGCCTGCTCGCCGGCCGCCACGCGCCCGAGCACACCCCGGCCGCCGTGAAGCTCGCCGGTGACCCGATCACCTTGGACGACCTGCGACGCGTCTTCCCGGGATTCTGAGCCGACCGATGCGCATCGGACTCCTGGGAACCGGGCCATGGGCGGACCTCGCGTACGGCCCGGCGCTGAGCACGCATCCCGACGTGGACTTCACGGGTGTGTGGGGGCGCCGTCCGGAGGCGGCGCGGGTCATCGCCGACCGGTACGGGACCCGCACGTACGAAGACGTGGACGCGCTGATCGACGACGTCGAGGCGATCGCGATCGCGCTCCCGCCGGCCGTGCAGGCGACGTACGCCGCGCGGGCCGCGCGAGCCGGTCGTCACCTCCTGCTGGACAAGCCGCTCGCCGCGAACGTGCCGGACGCGCGGTCCGTGGTGGACGCGGTCCAGGAGGCGGGCGTCGCCTCGGTCGTCTTCTTCACCAGCCGGTTCATCCCCGAGATACGCGACTGGCTCGCCGAGCGGGCCGGGCAGCGCGGCTGGTTCACGGCGCACGCGATCTGGATGGGCGCGCTGGACGCGGGCCCGTTCGACGACTCTCCATGGCGGCACGAGATGGGGGCGCTGTGGGACGTCGGGCCGCACGCCCTCTCGGTGCTGATGCCCGTGCTCGGCGATGTACGTGAGGTGTGCGCCGCCACCCGTGGTCCCGGCGACACCGTGCACCTGGTGTGCCGGCACGTCCACGGCGCGTCGAGCACGGCGACGCTCAGCCTGACGGCACCGCCTGCGACCTGCGGCAGCGTCCTGGAGCTGCGCGGCGACGCCGGCGTCGCGTCGCTGCCGCCGGGTGACGATGACGACGTGGCCGCGCTGCACCGCGCGATCGACGCGCTGCTCGACTCGGCGCGTACGGGCCGCGCCGACGCGTGCGACGCGGCGTTCGGCCGCCGGGTGGTCGAGATCCTGTCCGAGGCCCAGAAGCTGCTCGACGCCTGAGCGGGCTCAGCGGTCGCGGAGCAGCACGCGGTGCTCGTGCATGGCGGGAGAGCGACGGGCTGGTAACAGAATGAGGTCGGCGAGCCCCGGAAGCATCCAACACGCGGCTTTTTCGGGATAATTGTTAGCTGAGTCCGCGTATGGGGCCTTTGGGACGCGACTCGCCTGCGCTTCAACGGGAGGACACGTGGCCGGTTGGCCGAACATCGAACTTGCCGAGGCTCGATGGCTCGCGGAGTCGCTGGGCTCCGACCGGGCCGCACCGGCTCGGCTGTACGACCTTTACGCTGCACGGCTGTACGACTACTGCCACGTTCTGCTGCGTGACGAGCGGGCCGCCGCACAGGCTCTGCTCGACGCGCTGCTGACCATGGCCGAGAGCGGTGGGGACCCGCGCTCGTTCCGTGGCCGGCTCTACGCCGTGACGCGTGAAGTGTGCGTACGCCGCCAGCCCGTGGCGTCGGCCGAGCGCCGGCGCGCCGTTGAGGCGGCGGGTGGCGCGACGGACGAGACGACCCGGCGGCTCGTGCACGCGGCGCTGCTGGTGCTGAGCGGCCGGCAGCGCGAGGTGCTCGACCTGTCCCTGCGGCACGGCCTGCGCGCGGACGACCTCGCCCGGGTCCTGCGCACGTCGCCGGACGATGCCGCGTCGATCGTCGTCCGGGCTCGGGGAGAGCTGGACGACGTGTTCGTCGCGGTCCTCCTGGTGACGACCGGCCACGACGACTGCCCGAGCGTCGCCTCACTCGCCGGTCCGGCACGCCGACCGCTCGACAGGCGTACCTGCGAGACCATCGCCCGTCACGCCGCCGGCTGCTCCATCTGCGGGGGCCGCGGAGACCTGGAGATCTCCACCGCGCGGCTGCTGGACGCGATGCCCGTCGCCGCGGTCCCCGAGGGCCTGCGCGAGCGGTTCCTCGCCGCCGCGGACGATTCCTGGTTCGCGGACGCGCGTTCCCCGCGCCCGGCGGTCGCCGAGCCGGCCGGGCGCGCCGAACGGACGGCCTCACATGAGCGGCCGCGCACCGGGGCCCGCGCCGAGCGGAGGGCCTCACGTGAGCGGCCGCGCACCGGGTCGCGCCTGTTGCCCGTCGCGGCCGGGGTCGCGTTCGCCACCCTGATGGCCGGCGGCACCTTCTACGCACTGTCCGGCTCGGGCAGCCAGAACACCGGCAACGATCAGGCCCTGCCGTCCAGCCCCGGTGACCTGCTCTCCGGCGCCCCGTCCGCCTCCGAATCCAGCGTTCCGCTGTCCAGCCGGGGCTCGGCCTCACCGAGCCCGACGCCGTCCGAGTCCAGCGGGACGCCCACCCCGACGCCCAAGCTCAGGACGCCGAGGAGCCCGGCCTTGTCGTCCCCGCACACGCAGAATCCGCCCCCGCCTCCCGCGCCGGGCACCTTGATTCTGTCCGGATGCTCCATGCGGTACAGCCATAGCTGCACGATCACGGTCACCGCGTCGGGCGGCCCGGTGAGCTGGAGCGTCACCGGTACGAGCGGCGGCATCGGCGCGGGCGGCAGCGGCTATCTGAACGCGGGCCAGTCCGCCGGCGTCACGGCGAGCCGCGGCGGCGGCTGGTGCTGGGGGCACCACAGCGGTTCGGTCTCCTTCTCGAACGGCGGGAGCGCCTCGGTCGACTGGAACTGCTGACCCGACGGTCAGAGAAGGCTGAGCCCGTACGCCGCCAGCACCTCGACGATCGGCTGGAAGAACGACGTGCCGCCGGACGTGCAGTTCGCGCCGGAGACCAGTAGGCCGTACACGGTGGTGCCACTGGCGAGCGGCGTTCCGGCGCTGTTGTCGCCGGCGCAGACGTTCGTCTGGATCAGGCCGTTCACGATGCCGTCGGGGCCGTAGTCGATGCTGACGTTCAGCGCTTGGACGACGCCGCCGTGGACACCGCCGGTCGAGTCGCGCATGATCACTGTCTGGCCGACGAAGGGGCTTCCCACGCTGGTGAAGTCCTGGCTCGGCGTGATGCCCGGGTCCAGCGCGCCGACGCCGTAGTCGTTGCCGGGGAAGCTGCCCGAAGCGGTCCCGACCCGGATCGTCTGGGCGGGGTCGGCGTACCAGGCGTCGGAGCCCTGGACGCAGTGGCCCGCGGTGATGAAGTAGACGGTGCCGCCGCCTTGCGCGAACGCCGACACCGCGCACTGGCTACCGCCGCTGTAGATCCGGTCTCCGGCATGCAGCACGTACGCGGCGTCGCGTGGCGTCGCCTGTGCTGCCGGCGCGACGGACAAGCTTGCGACGACCATGCCGATCAGCAGTATTAACGCGCGCATACTGGGCTCCCTCGTGGGCCGGCCGAACACCACGGCGATGCCGGTCAGCGCCAGTGTCGGCAACCGGCCCCCGGGCGTACAGGCCCCGGCCGGGTCCGGCCATACGCCGCCGGTCCGCGCTCATCGTCGTCGGCGGCGCAGTCATACAGATTGCCAAGTGCGACTCGAAAGTAGTGACAATTCATCGGGTCGCAGCAGGCGGTCATCCCCCGAGGCTCGGTACAGACCACGATGGGAGCGTGTCTTGACGTTCACTGAACCGACCCTCGCCCGGCCCACGGCCCCGGTCATGATCGAGCACTGGGCGGCCGGCAGGCCGTTCGCCGGCACGACCGATCGCGGGGCGGACATCACGAACCCCGCCACCGGGCGTGTCCGCGCCCGAGTCCCCCTGGCCACGGCCTCGGACGCCCAGCACGTCATCGCCACCGCCGACGCGGCGGCGAACGGCTGGGCGCATACGTCGCTGGCCCGGCGTACCCGAGTGCTGTTCGCGTTCCGTGAACTCCTCAATGCCCGGCGCGAGGAACTGGCCGCCATCATCACGGCGGAGCACGGCAAGGTGTTCTCCGACGCCCTCGGCGAGATCGCACGCGGTCAGGAGATCGTCGAGTTCGCCTGTGGCATCTCGCATCTCCTCAAAGGCGGACACTCAGAGAGCGTTTCCACCGGTGTCGACGTGCACTCACGACGTGATCCCCTCGGCGTCGTAGGGATCGTCACGCCGTTCAACTTCCCCGCCATGGTGCCGATGTGGTTCTTCCCGATCGCCATCGCGGCCGGCAACACGGTCGTGCTCAAGCCGAGTGAGGGGGATCCCTCCGCCGCCGTATGGCTCGCCCGCCTGTGGAAGGAGGCAGGCCTGCCGGCCGGCGTCTTCAACGTGTTGCACGGGGACAAGGTGGCGGTCGACGCGCTGCTTGAGAGCCCGGTCGTGCAGGCGATCAGTTTCGTGGGATCGACGCCGATCGCGCGGTACGTCTACGAGCAGGCCGCCAAGCACGGCAAGCGAGTCCAGGCGCTCGGCGGAGCCAAGAACCACATGGTCGTGCTGCCTGACGCCGACCTTGATCTAGCGGCCGACTCGGCGGTGAGCGCGGCCTACGGCAGCGCCGGGGAGCGGTGCATGGCCGTCAGCGTGCTGGTAGCGGTCGGCGGAATCGGCGACGACCTGGTGACGCGCATCACCGACCGTACCCGCACGCTGGTCATCGGGGACGGCGCGAACGGGATGACGGAGCCGGACATGGGACCGCTGGTCACCAAGGAGCACCGGGACCGGGTCGTCTCGTTCATCGAGTCCGGCGAGCGCGCGGGCGCGAAGATCGTCGTGGACGGACGTGGCGCCGAGCCTCGCAGTGACATCGGCGGATTCTGGCTTGGTCCGACGCTGTTCGACCATGTCTCTCCGGAAATGGAGATCTACACGGAGGAGATCTTCGGTCCGGTGCTGTCGGTGGTGCGCGTTCAGACCTACGCGGAGGCGGTCGAGTTGATCAACGCCAACCCGTACGGCAACGGAACCGCCGTATTCACGAACGACGGTGGCGCCGCCCGCCGTTTCGAGGCCGATGTCCATGTCGGCTTGATCGGTGTCAACGTCCCGGTGCCGGTACCCGTCGCGTATTACTCCTTCGGGGGCTGGAAGCGGTCGCTGTTCGGTGACACGCACGCCTACGGCACCGATGGAGTCCGTTTCTTCACGCGCGGCAAGGTCGTCACCTCCCGGTGGGTCGACTCGGACAACCGTCCTGAGAGCGGCCTGAAGTTGGAGTTCCCACAGAATTTCTGATGGCGCGCGTGCGTATCGACGTACGCCTGCCGACCTGCGTCAACACGGCACAGGACGCTCCCGATGACACCTCATACAGGCGTACGAAACCTTGTCGAGGGATTGTCGGGACTGCCACCAGCCAAGCCGTTCCCTGTGCCCGACCATCGGATGCACTTCCTTAACCCGCATCCTCGGGCCGGTCCCAAAGTTCTAGGACACGAATATGGCTATCAAAATGACGACACACTCTCGCAGATCAATCTCGATTCGGGGCATGGCGGCGTTGACGGTATGCCTGCTCGGCTTCGGTGCCTGTACGACGAACTCCCAAAAATCCGGGACGAAGCCGAAGGCCGGTGGAACCGTCACTTGGGCCAAACCGCAGGATGTGGTCGCAACGGACCCGGCAACCGACGCAGGAGGAAACGGCGCCGACTGGGAGATGTACAACCTCGTATACGAGACCCTGGTCACGCTCGATGATGATTTGCGGCCGGCGCCATCGCTCGCGAAGTCGTGGAAACAGGAATCTCCGACCGTCTACGTTTTCTCGCTCCGCGACGACGCGAAGTTCTCGGACGGCCGGCAACTGACGGCGGCCGATGTGGTCGGCAGTCTGAGCCGGCTGAACGACCCCAAGCTCGCCTCCGCCTGGGCCGGCCAGCTGGGCATCAAGACCGTCAAGGCCGACGACCCGAAGACGGTACGGATCACCTTGCGCCGGCCGAAGGTCTCCTTCCTCGGAGGACTCGCGGGCCCCATGGCGTCGATCCTCCCTATCAAGGAGCTCGACGCGAAGTCGTTCGACCCTGGTAAGGCCATGCTCGGCAGCGGTCCGTACATGGTCAAGAACCATGTTCAGGACACATCGTGGACCCTTGTGCGGAATCCCTACCACCGGGGACGCGGCGTAGGCCCCGACACCATCGCGGTCAAGATCATGCCCGAGGACGCTGCCAGAGTCGCCGCTCTCCGGGATGGGTCGGCCGATGTCTCTGTGTTCGGCAACCCCGATGCGGCCAGGATCCTGAAGGGCCAACGCGACATCACGACGAAGGTTCAGGAGACCACGGACGCCTACCGCATCGACATCAATGAGAAGTCATCGATCTTCTCCGATGACCGATTGCGACAGGCGCTCGCATCGTCGATCGACCGCAAGCAGATCGCGGCCATCGCGCTCGGCGGCGTCGGAGTGCCATCGGCCGCGGTCGCGCCGGCCTTCGGCAAGTGTTCGGTCGATTCGCTCTACGGCTCACCCGACCTGGCCAAGGCCACCAGCCTCGTCGCACAGGCCGGGGCGACCGGCAAAAGGGTGACCATCCAGGCGTCGACCAGCGGCGCCACGTACAAGCCCATAGCGCAGGTTCTCGCGCAGAGCCTTGAGAAGATCGGACTCAAGGTGACCATCGAGCAGCCACCGCCCGGCGAGTGGGTCAAGAAGGTCTTCGGGCCCACCCCGCACTTCGATCTCTCGCTCAGTTACTTCGGCGGATACGGCGATCCCGGAATGGTGCTCAACTACTACGATCCCAGCAAGGCGGAGTTCAACAAGGCATTCCTGAAGAGTGATCCGAATGTCAACGCGGCGGTCGAGGCCGCCAACGTCACCCCGCCGGGTTCGAAGAGAGACGCGGCGCTCGCGAAGGCCTGTCAGGAGATCGCGTCCACGGTAGGCATCATCCCTCTCGTGACAAGGCCCAACACCATTGCCTACCGATCGGACCGCATCACCGCCGACATCCAGAATGTCGAGGCGTACTCGGTCCCACTCCGGCACCTCGCCTCGTTCGGCGTCCGGTGACCAGAGTGAGCCATTCGGCGGCGTACGTAGTGGGCAAGGTCGCCACCGGCCTCGCGACGCTCTTCGTCGTGTCGGCTCTGGTATTCGCCGCCCTGCACCTCGTACCCGGCAGCTACACCGACGTGGTGCTCAACCCTCAGGCGTCGGAACTCGCTCGAGCCAATGTGGCCAGGCAGTACGGTCTGGACAAGCCCCTGGTGGTCCAGTTCGTGCTCTGGCTGGAGCAGTTGCTCGGCGGCAATCTCGGCGTCATGATGGGCACGGGTGAGCCGGTCGCGGGCCTGCTCGGTCAGCGGCTCCCGGTCACCGGTGAGCTCGGTTTCCTGGCGACGGCGTTCGCCACGCTCGTCGGAGTTCCCGCCGCGATCGTGGCAGGAATGGCGAAGAGCACCATCGCGCGTGGCACCAGTCGACTGATCGGCGCCGTCGCCATGAGCACGCCGGAGTTCGTCCTGGGCAGCGTGCTGGTCTACCTATTCTCACGCTACTCGCTGGGCCTGCCCGCCGGCGGCTACACGCCGTTCACCGCCGACCCGGTCGCCAATTTGCGATCGATGGCATTGCCCGTGCTGACGTTGGGACTGTTCGGAGTCGCAATGGTCGTCAGGACCGGCCGCGACGCGATCGCCGCGACCCTCAGTTCGCCCCACGTGAAAGCGGCGGTGGCGCGCGGTGAGTCGACACCGGCGATCGTCTGGCATCACGTGCTTCGCAACGCCGCCATACCGATGACGACCGTGATCGCGACCTTCGTGGGATCAGTGCTGGGCGGAGCCGTGATCGTTGAGAACCTCTTCTCGGTGCCAGGAATGGGGCAAGCGGTCCTGAACGGGATCTCGCGCCGTGACTACGCCGTCGTTCAGGGTGCCGTCCTGGTCGCGGCGGCCGTGTTCATCGCGGTCAACATGCTCGCCGACCTCGCGTACGGCGTGATCGACCCTCGAGTGCGGATCGGACCGAGATCGTGATGTTCGCCAAGGACCTCGATCGAGGTGCGGCCCGCGTGGGAAAGACGAACCACGGCCGCTCGGGAAAGCGTGACCTGCTCGGCAGGCTCGGCTTCGTGGTGCTGGGCCTCTTCGTCGCCATCGCGGTCTTCGCCGACTGGTTGCCGCTCGGTGACCCGTACAAGGTCAACTCCGGTCCGCGGCTCGCGAGCCCATCCGACGGCTTCATCGCGGGCACCGACGCGCTCGGCAGGTCGGAGCTCCCACGGCTGGCCCAGGCATTGCGGGCGACCTTCATCCTCGCCGGGGGCGCAGTGATCGCCACCGCCGTTCTCAGCGTCGCCCTCGCCGTACTGGCCGCCTACTTCCGGGGCTGGATAGGCGAGCTCATCATCCGCGGCGCCGACGTAATGTTCGCGTTCCCGGCACTGCTGTTCGCGATCCTGATCGTCGCCATTGTCGGCCCCGGGAAGACCGGGGCACTGATCAGCATCGTGTTGATCTGTACGCCGCTCATGCTGAGAGTGGTCCGCGCCGCGGCGCTCGGCGTGGTCGACTGCGACTTCGTGGTCGCGTCCCGAGTGGGGGGCACGAGTTCACTCCGCATCCTGGCGGTCCATGTTCTGCCCAATATCGCCGGCACCGCGGTCGTCCAGGCCACCTACGCGCTGTCCGTGAGCATGCTCATCGAGAGCGGCCTGAGCTTTCTCGGCCTCGGTGTCCAGGCACCCGATGCGTCACTCGGATCACTCGTGCAAGAGGGCGCCGTCTATCTGTCGATCGCACCATGGCTCGTCCTCATCCCGGGAGTCGTTCTGGCCTTGACCATCACATCGGTCAACCTCGCCGGGGACGCCCTTCGCGATCGGCTTGACGTACTGGCGGCGGAGGCCAGGCGATGAGCGCCGGCAGCCGTCCACAACAGGTGGGAGAGAGCCGAATGCCCCTCCTCGACAAGCAACCGGTCCTGGCCGCACGAGACCTCGAGGTCGAGTACGAGCGATCCGGTGCACGCGTTCGATCCCTTGACTCGGCGACGCTCACCGTAGACGCGGGGGAGATCGCGGCTCTCGTCGGCGAGAGCGGATCGGGCAAGAGCAGCCTCGGAATGGCGGCCGGGCGCATGCTCGCGGCCAATGCGAGACACGTGGGCGGTCGCCTTCAGGTGGGTGGCGGCGTTCCGGTCCTCAGCTGCTCGGCCGACGAGCTGAGATTCGTGCGTCGAAAGGTCGTGGGGCTGATCTTCCAGAATCCCATTTCCTCGCTCGACCCGACCATGCGGATCGAACGTCAGATGAATCGTGCGTCCCGCCGCACTGCTCCCAGCGAGTCGGCGGCGGACGCGCTGGCCTCGGTCGGACTTCGTGAGGTACCACGAGTACTGCGTGCCTTTCCGCATGAGCTCTCGGGCGGCATGGCCCAGCGAGTCGCGATCGCGATGGCTCTGCGCCAGCACCCGCGGCTGCTCATCGCCGACGAGCCGACCGCGGCGATCGACGCGACCATGCGCGAGGAGATCCTCCGGCTACTCGTCGATCGCTGCAGGTCCCAGGGGTGTGCGCTGCTGCTTCTGACTCATGATCTTCATGCCGTCGCACGATTCACGGATCGAATAGCCGTGATGTACGCGGGACGTGTCGTCGAAACCGGCCGGACACGTTCGGTTCTGGCGAACCCGCTTCATCCCTACACCCGGGCGTTGATCGGGTCAGTGCCCGGCACCGAGAAGCCAGGGGAACACCTGAGCGCGATCGGCGGTCTTCCACCGGTCTTGCCCGGCCCGAGCAGAGGGTGCGCCTTCGCGCCGCGATGCCCGGATGCGATCGATATCTGCGCCGATCAGCGTCCCTCACTCGAGGCCCTCGACGGAACGCGTACGGCGTGCTGCCACCTGGTCGCGGATCAGCCGGCGCCCCGGATGGAGGACGAATGACCGCTCATCGCACCCTTGCCGAGCCGCTCCTCGCGCTGAGGGACGTGCACGTCATCTACCACGCGCGCGGCCGACGCAGGCACCCCGTTCACGCCCTTCGCGGTGTCGACCTTGAGCTCGCACCTGGGCGGACACTGGGGGTCGTCGGCGAGTCCGGCTCTGGCAAGACCACCTTGGGCCGGGTGCTCCTGGGCCTGGTCCGCCCAAACGCGGGGACGGTTCAGTTCGGCGGTCGGCCACTTGCCCGGCATCACGGGTCTCGTTCGCTACGTGGGCGCATGCAGGTCGTGTTGCAGAATCCCGACCGGTCCCTCAACCCGAGGCTCCATGTCTGGCGATCCGTCGCCGAGCCTCTCGTCACCTCAGGCATGCGAGAACGCCACCGGTTGCTCCGTGAGGTCGAGGCGATGCTCGAGCTCGTCGGCCTGGACCCGGCGATTTCCCGGCGACGTCCGCATGAGCTTTCCGGCGGCCAGTGTCAGCGTGTCGCCATCGCACGCGCCATCATCTCCCGCCCGGATCTGGTCGTCTTCGATGAGGCGGTCACCGCGCTCGACGCGTCCGTTCAGGTTCAGGTCCTCAATCTCATTCGCGACGTTCAGGAGGAGCGCGGGTTCGCGTCGGTCTTCATTTCGCATGATCTCGCCGCGGTCCGCTATGTCGCCAACGACATCGCCGTGTTCCGCGACGGCCAGATCGTGGAGCATGGTTCGGTGGCTCGTTTCTACGGCGTCCCAGAGCATCCCTACAGCAGACAGCTCGTGGCCACGCTCTCGGCGCTTTAGCCCACGGTCAGGCGCCGTGGGCGATCTCCCGAAGCATCGGGACGACTCGGGTCATGTATTCGGCCGAGAGGCCGTCCTTCTCCTCGGACACGCTCATGAAGACGCACACGACCTCGCTGACCAGGTCGACGAGCAGGAACTGGCCCCCGTAGCCGCCATGGCCGACGAAGCGCCCATCGGTCATCAGCTGGTTGTGATACCGCAGGTCGTCCGGATAGGCCCGCGATCGGAACTTCACCCCTCCACGGAGACTCGCCTCCATGAACCGGGCACTCCCCACGGTGGTCCCGTCCACCCCTTGGCCTCGTCTGAGCAACAGCAGGCCATAGCGGGCCAGATCCCGCGCGGTCAGGCAACCACCGCCGTCCATCACGGGTACGCCGTCGCGATCGGTGGTGATCGTGAACTTGCCGGCGAGCCCGGCGGCATCGACGATCTCCGCCAGGTACTCGCGGAGTGAGCGGCCACTGACAACCTCGGCGAGCCACCCGAGTACGTCGGTGTTCGCGTCTTTGTAGTTCGCGATCCCGGTGGGGTTCCGCGTGTCGTCGCTGCGAATAGAGCAAAGGAACGGCCGCATGCGCAGCTCATTTCTGCCGGGCACGGGCAGGCGCCATCCCATCGCCTCCTCGTGGACGTAGTACATCGCCTCAGGATTCGTGAAGTCCTCGCTGTACTCGTTGACGACGTTCATGTCCAGCACGTCCTGAACGGATGCGGTCCGATAACCGCTACCGAGGCCGGGGAGATAGTCGCCGACAGGCGTCGAGAGATCGATGTCGCCGGCTGCGACAAGACGGCCGATGATCAGATGCACCATGGTCTTGGTGATCGACTGGATGCTGTGGTCCTGCGCCGCGGAGAAATCCGGCGCGAAACGCTCGAACAGGATACGGCCGGGTTTCGCCACGACCATCGCCGAGAAAGCCGGCAACGCGGTGAGGCGCAGTACGTCGTCGCGGGTCGAGATCGAAAGATCGATGTCCTTCTCGAGCCGGGCGATTCGAGCAGCCCGAAAGGACATGCTGTAGCGCGCCACCGCGCCGAGTCCATGGAACGCTCGTCGCCGGTGCTCGGGTGTATTCCACCGTGCCTTGTTCCCCGCGACCACCTCCAGGTCGGGGTTGAGGTCACACTCGTCGGGTGTCATTCGGGTCGCCCTTCCTCTGGTTTGCCGACGATCATCGTGGGCGTCCGGGGATCGTCACCATGCGACAGGTGTACTCAGCTCAGGATGGTCGTGGTACATGTGTCGCAGCACCGCCGGGAAGACGTTCGACGGCGTTGAGGACGTCCATGGCCTGGAAGGCCTGCCACAGTGCCGTGGTGCCTATGGTCGAAGTGGGCTTCAGACCGGTCAGGGCTTCCACCTTCCTGAGCCGGTAGACGAGCGTCTGGCGATGGACGTTCAGCTCGACCGCTGTCGGCCGCCAAACTCTGTCGTTCGTCAGGAAGGTGCGCGTCGTGCCCATGAGGTCGGTCCCATGCTGCGCGTCGTACACCAGGAGCGGACCGAGAATCCTCTCGACGAGATCCTCGGACTCGGCGATGCTGCGCGGGAGCAGGCTGCCCTTCCGGCTCATCTCTCCGTACGAGCAGTAGCGTGTCCGTGATTCAAGCGCACGACGTGCGGCAAGACTCGCTTGTCGCAGCGCGTCAGCGACATTCGAACTCGGCACGAGAGGCGTACTCACGCCGACCACGGATGCCGTGGACATGTGATCGGCCAGGGTGACGAGGAGATCGGCCCGGTCCGGGATGATCGCGAACAAGCCCTCCGGCGTGGCGGCGATGTAGGGGTTCATGACGCCGAGCGCGGCATGGTGATGAACGTCTTCGTGCCGCATCGGACCATCACTCGAGGTCCAGCAGGCCAGAACGATCGGGTCGGCGAGGCCACGTTCGCGCATCTCCGGAAAGACCGAGGCGAGTGCGAACTGGCCGTCCAAGAGCGCCTGAAGGGTGTTCGCACCGGATTCGCGCTGCCTGTCTCGGACGAGCGCCTCTTGTTCCAGCTCAAGCGCCGCGATCCCGGCCACGTGTTGCAACAGGCCGGCGTCATGGTGCGCGGTGCGCGTACGGGTTGCCCGCAGACATGCTCGCCGACGCGAATTGATCTCGACCTCGATCGTTGTCGCGGTGTGATCCCCGCCGAGGGCGTCGAGGGGATCCGGATTCGACGCGCGTTCGCCCACGACGAGCTCCAGACTCCACCCCAGCCCCCGCCCGATCGTGGCAAGGCGATCCGAAAGGTCGTCGCAGGTGCGGAAAGCGGTCAGGTAGAGGTCGTACACGCGCTTCGTGGTCGCGAGCCGCTCGCGCTCCGTCTGCACGGCGCTTTCGATGACGACTCGTGCGACGGTCACGAACTCGAGGTTGAAGCTCGCCGTGAGAACCGGAAAACCAGCATGGTCCGCGGCCTGGATCAAACCGGGTAGTACGCGCGGAGCGTCCGGGTGCAGAGCGAGGACCAATGCGCTCACTCCGCTGTCGATCAGAGTCTCGAGCCACGCGGCCTGATCCGCTTCCTCCTCGGGGAGCCCGCCACCGGTCGTCATCACGATGTGGCCCGGCTCGCACCATCGCCATGGATCAGGAAGGTCGCAAACGTGAGCCCAAGTGACGATCCGAGCCCCGCCTTGCGCTCCGGCAAGGTAGCTCAGCCCGAGTCGCCGGGTCGCCGCCAATCCGTCGACCGAGATCATTTGCGCTCCTTCCCGGGTGGAATTCTCATACAAACGTACAGCCGTCCAGGTGGGGACGTATAGACACACCTGGTCGCTCCATGCAAGGTAATGGTCGATCTTGCTCTCACTCCGCGGCTCCGTACCGCAGTCCTACAGATGTATGAACTGTGGCGGCTCCGGTGTTCCGAATTCACATTGATGTACCTGGCGCCGGCACAAAGACTTGTGGCGAAGCGCCGTAGTCGTCCTGTGTCACTTGCGAATCGAGGATCGTGATGAGATCGGACCGGTCCGATCGCCGGAGAAACGACACCGGCGCTCTCCCCTTCCTCTCCAGCGGCACCGCGCTTTGGCGCGAAGGCATGGACGTCGCAGGAGCCCGGTCCGCTCTCGACTCCGATCTGACAGTGGACGTGGCGATCGTCGGCGGGGGATTCACGGGTCTATGGACCGCCTACTATCTGCTCAAGCAGGACAGAACTCTTCGCGTGGCGATTCTGGAGAAGGAACACATCGGATTCGGCGCCTCAGGGCGGAACGGCGGCTGGTGTTCTGGAATCTTTCCGGTCTCCATGGAGCGAGTCGCCAAGCTGTCCTCTCCCCGCGCCGCGCTACATCTTCAGAGCGCACTGAACGAAACGGTCGAGGAGGTCGGCCGGGTTGTGAAAGAGGAAGGTATCGACGCGCGGTTCCGCAAGGCGGGATATCTCTCCTTGGCTCGCACGCGAGCTCAGTTTCGCCGCGCGGAGGCGACCATCGAGCGCGCTCGCGCATTGGGCATGCCTGCGCAGTGGGAGCTGCTGGCGCCTCGCGAGGCCGCTTCGCGCATCGACATGCAGGATGCGCTAGGAGGGCTGTGGACGGATCATTGCGCGACCCTCGATCCGGGACGGCTGGTCCGCGGCCTGGCGCGAGCCGTCGAGCGCATGGGCGGCGAGATCTTTGAAGCCACAGAGGTACAGGAGATCGCACCAGGAACCGTCGCCACGAAGCGCGGAGTCGTTCAAGCCACCACCGTCGTTCGTGCCACGGAGGCATTCACGGCTTCGCTTGCCGGGTTCCGCAGATCGGTCGTGCCCCTCTATTCACTGGTCATCGCGACTTCGCCGGTCGAACCCGCCCTTCTGGAGTCGCTCGGCCTGACCCGAGGAATCGCGTTCAACGATCTGCGACACCTCCGCGTGTACGGTCAGGCGACGCGCGATGGGCGGATTGTTTTCGGCGGACGAGGTGCCCCATATCATTTCGGCTCCCGTGTGGATTCGCGATTCGACGTGAGTCCGCGCATTCACCGCCGGTTGCGCGAATGCCTTACGAGCCTGTTTCCAGATCTCGCCGACGTCCCGATCAGCCATGCCTGGGGCGGCCCGCTCGGCGTCCCCCGGGATTGGTACCCTTCGGTGGGAATCGACGACTCGCGGCGGCTGGCGTGGGCCGGGCCCTATGTGGGCGACGGAGTGGCGATGAGCAACCTCGCCGGCCGCGTTCTGGCGAGCCAGATCACCGAAACGCGATCCACACTTAGTGATCTTCCGATCGTCAACCACGGATCGCCGCTGTGGGGGCCCGAACCCACTCGCTGGCTTGGCGTGAATGTGGGCCTCTGCACAGCGGCCTTGGCGGACGTCGAAGAACGTCTCACCCGCCGGCCATCGATGCTCGCATCCATATTCGAGCAATTGACAGGAGCGCATTAGATGAGTCCACACACAAGCGATGTGTTGGTGCCGTCCTTGAGCGATATTCCGCCACCGGAATCGATGCACCTTCCCGATGGGCGCCGGCTGGCCTGGTACGAGCTCGGAGATCCCTCCGGAGTGCCCGCGATCTTCAATCCCGGAACTCCCGTCTCGGGAATCTCCGGTGCGATGTACCACCTCCAGGCATTGGCGGCAGGCGTGCGCTGGCTCTCGATGGACAAACCGGGCTATGGACACTCGGATGAACTGCCCGGACGAACTCTGCTCGACTGGGCCAACGACATCGCGAACTTCACCCAACACATCGGGCTCGACTCCTTCGCCTCCGTAGGCGAATCCGGAGGCGGCCCGCACGCGCTCGCCATCGCCTTCGGCCTCGGAACTTCGGTGACCACGACGATCCTCATCGGAGGGACGGGCGCCTCGCGCGCAGGCAAGGAGTTCGACGAAAAACTAAAGGAGACGAATCGCCGACTCTTCACCTTGGCTCGTCAGGACATTGCCGGCCTGACCGAAGTGTTCAAGCAGTGGCGAGAGAAGAGCATGGACCACGCGGGGACCGTCGCCCTGCTGGAGGGCATCCACGGTGAACAATTGGCTCGCGACCGGGCCATCTTGTCCCTGCCCGGCGTGATCGACATCCACGCCGCGTCCCTCACGGACGCGTTCCGCGACGGTGTGACCGGCGCGGTACGAGAGAACCAGATGTTCCAGGAACCATGGGGATTCCGCCTCGCGGAGATCACTACCGAAGTGCACCTCCACCACGGCTCAGAGGACGTCAACGTACCGATATCCATCGCCGAGTCGATCGCGAAGGAGCTCCGCCATCCGATCGAGCACTTCGTCGAGGGCGCGGGACACTGGGTGGGCCAGGAGAACATCAAGGAGATCATGGCCGAGATCGTCACGGCGGCCCGATGACGTACGTCTGCGCGGCGTCGTCAAGTGCCGACCACAAAGGCATCGGTCCGGCATGAGGTGAATGCGCCGTTGTGCAGCAGCACGGCGTGGCCGCTGTCATCGACGGTGAATGCGATGTCCCAGGTGTGGTGCTCTGTGACGGCATCGTCGTCGGGGAGGAATCGGTGGGGACCGATCGGGCGCAGCACCGTACGGATGGGTTCCGGGCCCTGGCCTGTTGCGTGGTGGTCACGCGTGCGACGGGACGTGAGGGCGAGGGCGTCATCGTGCCGGGTGACGTCGTAGTCGATGCCGTACGAGCCGTACCGTCCCTCGTAGGCGGCGGTGTCACCCGGCGGCTGGGGGCTCGGCTCCGGGCGCGGCGGTTTGGGCAGGTCGAGTCCGTCGCGGAGGACGCTGTCGAAGATCGCGTCGGCGAATGGGTAGCCGCGCGACGGGGTGTTGACGATGGTGGCGATGGCGATGTCGCGCTCCGGGATCCAGAGCAGCGTGGACGAGCCGTTCCCAGTGGTCCCGCTGTGCCCGAAGACCTCGACGCCGCCCCACACCTTGCGGTACGGCCCGACGCACCAGCCGTCTGCGAAGACGCGTGCGGGGACCTCGACCTGGGGCGACAGCATGGTGGCCACCGCGGACTCCGACAGCAGCCGGGTGCCGTCGGCGGCGAGGCCGCGCCGCAGGAACACCTGACCGAAGCGTGCCAGGTCGCGGGCGCTGGTCGCCAGTGACGCCCCGGACGGCCCGCCGGCGCGGCCGCGGCTCCACCGGCGTACGGCGTCCTCGCCAGGCCGGGCGACGGCGATCCGGTGGTAGGGCAGCTCCTCCGGGAGGCTGACCGATTCGGTCAGGCCGGCCGGTCGCAGCAGCCGGTCGCGGATCACCTCGTCCCAGCACCGGCCGGTCAGTGTCTCGATGATCAGGCCGGTGACGATGGTGGAGGCGTTGCTGTAGCCGTAGGCCGAGCCCGGCGCGAAGGTCAGCGGCATCTCGGCGAGCAGGTCCACGTAGCGGGCGACGCAGTCGTCGTTTCGCCCGGTGTCGGTGTACGGGCCGTTGTCGATGCCGCTCGTCATCGACATGAGTCGCCGTGGGGTTATGGCGCGCCAGTCTCCGGCGGAGGCGAGGCGTACGTCCGGCAGGTAGGAGGAGACCGGCCGGTCGATGTCGAGCAGGCCCTGGTCGACGAGCTGCATCGCCAGCGTCGCGGTGTAGACCTTGGTCGTCGACCCGATCTGGAAGCAGGTGTCCGCGGTGACCGGGGTGCCGAGTTCGGCGTTGGCGATGCCCGCCTCGGCGTGCGTCAGCGTGTCACCGACGACGAGCGCGATCTGCGCGCCGGTGACGTCCAGCTTCTCGATGGTCTGGGTGCAGAGCTCGTTCAGGGCGGCTTCGGTGACTGGCACTTGAGATCCTTACGTGGCGTGGGCCCGGCCGAGGACGGCCTCGATCTGGTCCGGGCCGATCGGGATGTCGGCGAGCCGGTACTCCGGCGGCTCGCGGTTCATGAGGTGCCGGACGAGGTGGTCCCATCGCCGGCGGATGACGTAGTGCCGGTAGCCGATGAATCCGTGCTCGGCGCCCGGGACGATGAGCAGGTCGAAGTCCTTGTCGGCGGCGATGAGCCGGTCCACCAGCCGCAACGTCAGCGATGCCGGGACGTTGTCGTCGAACTCTCCGTGGACCAGCAGGAGGCGGCCGGTCAGGTCGCCCGCCAGCTCGGTGTTGGACAGGCGGGCGCCGGCGTCCGGATCGTAGGGCCCGTCGTAGGTCTCGGCCCAGGTCGCGTTGTAGTGGCGGTTGTCGTGGTTGCCCGCCTCGGCGACCCCGACCGTGTAGACCTCGGGGAAAAGCGCCATGGCGCGTACGGTGGCGAAACCTCCGCCGGAGTGGCCGAAGACCCCGACCCGGTCCAGGTCCAGCCACGACCGCGTCTCGGCGAGCTCGCGCAGCGCCGCGACGTGGTCCTCCAGGCCGCACGCACCCAGGTTGCGGTACGCGTGGTCGTGGAAGGCCTTGTCCCGGCCCGGTGTGCCCCGGCCGTCGACGGCCAGCACGGCGAACCCGAGCGCTGCGGCCGCCTCCGCGTCGAACCCGAAGTCGCCCTGGTCGAAGGAGGGCGGGACCCGGCAGGTCTGCGGGCCGGGATAGACGTGGTCCAGCACCGGGTAGCTCCGGTCCGGGGCGAACCCGTACGGCTTGTACAGCACGCCGTAGATCGGGGTCGTGCCGTCGGCGGCCGTCGCGCGGACCCGTTCGGGCGGGCTCCAGCCCACCTCGCGCAGGCGGGAGACGTCCGCGCGTTCGAGCTCGACGAGCACCGAGCCGTCCCGTCCGCGGACCGTGGTCACCGGTGGCGTGTCCACGGCGGAGGCCGAGTCGACGAACCAGCGGCCGTGGTCCGGCGCGATGACCACGTGGTCGAGCTCGTCGTCGGTGAGCGGGACCGGGTCGCCGCCGTCCAGGCTCACGCGCACCGGCGAGCGGCGGTACGGGTCGGCGGGCACCAGCCCGGAGACGCTGAGGTAGGCGACCCGGTCGGCCTCGTCGATGTGCAGGATCTCCCGCACCGTGAACGCGCCTTCGGTGACCCGCCCGGCCACGTGGCCGGTGCCGAGGTCGTAACGGTAGAGATGGCCCCGGCCGTCACGCTGGGAGTACCACAACGCCTCGCGGCCGCCGGGCAGCACGTGGACCATCGGCTTCAGCGCCGCCTCCTGGACGGGCTCGACCCGGGTGTCGCCGGTCTCCTCGATCAGCGTGGCGGCCTCGCCGGTCGCGGCGTCGATGCCGGTCAGGCGCAGCGTGCGCCCGTCGCGCGATCCGCCGAGGCAGTACGCGGTCCCGCCGTCGGCCGACCACCACGCACGGCCCGACACGATCGGTGAGTTGAACGGGAAGACGAACGGACCGGTCGCCGCGGCCACCACCGATCGCGTGAGGACGTCGGCGACCAGCCATTCCCCCTGCGGGCGAGGGTCTCCCGGCAGCGCGTAACGGTAGCCGTGCGGCCTCGGCCGTCCGCCGTCGTCGGGCGCGGAGTCGACCAGGTGCATCATCGGCACCTCGCGCTGGTCCGTACGGTGCGTCAGGAGGCGGCGCGAGTCCGGCGACCACAGCAGCACGGGAGGCGGCGCGGAGAGCCCGAGTCGGCTCAGCAACCGGCGGCTGGGGGCGCGGTCGGAGTCGACCCCGTAGGCGTACTCGGCCGTGCCGTCATCGGTCAGGGCGAACTCCTCACCGCCGTCCACCGACCGCAGCCACAGGTCGTGCTCGCGCACGAACGCCACCCACCGGCCGTCCGGCGACGTCGACTCCAGCGGGTTCCGTGGCCGGTGGGCGCCGTCGCGCGCACACGTGTAGTCCGGGAACCGGCACGTCCAGCGGGCCTCGAAGGCGTCGAAGGCGACCCCGTCCCCGGTGAGATCGATCTCGCGGAACGGCAGGTCGAAGGGCTCGACCTCCGCCCCGGCGGCGTCGGCGAGGGCGCGCGCCAGGCGCTCATGGTCGAACGCCGGCCGCCGTACGCCCGCGTCCGGATCGACCAGCGTGAACTCCGCGCCGCGCTCGGTGTCGACCCGGTACCAGAACGTCGCGCCGTCACCGATCCACCTCGGCCGCACCCGTGCGCGCAGCGCGAGCCGCGGCCGGTGGTGGCCGAGCATGCGTTCGGCACGCTCGTACGCGGCGGCGGGGAGACGGTTCATGGAATCCTCCGATATATTGCGTCCTGCGTGCAGAGTATCGCTATGAATGGACAGGTCGCAGCATGGACGAGGCACCCGTCAAGCCGATCGTGGGGATCCTGGGCGGCATGGGCCCGGCGGCGACCGCCGACTTCCTCACCAAGCTGGTCGCCGCGACGCCGGCGCGGATCGACCAGGAACACCTCCGGGTGCTGCTGTGGTCGGACCCGCGCGTGCCCGACCGCACCGCCGCGCTCCTGGACGGCGGCGCGGACCCCACCGGCTGGCTGCTGCGCGGCGCCCGGTTCCTCGCCGACGGCGGCGCCGAACTGATCGCCATGCCGTGCAACACCGCCCACGCCTTCCTCGGCCCGGTCGAGCGGCAGGTCGGCGTCCGGATCGTGCACATGATCGACGAGACGGTCGGGCGCGTCGCCGCGCTCGGCCCGCCGGTCCGCCGGGCCGGGCTGCTGGCCACGGCCGGCACCGTACGGGCCGGGCTCTACCAGGACCGGCTGGCCGCGTGCGGCATCGCGACCGTCACGCCCACGGCCGACGAACAGGAAAAGGTCACCGAGGCCGTCCGGTCGGTGAAGTCCGGTTTCCGCGAGGCCCCGGCCGCCGCGATCGCCGAGATCGGCGGGCGGCTGGTGGCGCGCGGCGCACAGGCGCTGATCGCGGGATGCACGGAGATCCCGCTGGTCTTCGGCCCGGACGACGCGCCGGTCCCGGTCATCGACCCGGCCGAGGTGCTGGCCGGCGCGGTCGTCGCGGCGGTCGCCGAGCGCCAAAGAAGCCGGTGAGACGCGGAACGCGGTCGTACAGTACGCAGTATGCCGCTCGCAGAATATCGAAGCCCCGTCAAGAAGCAGCTGATGCGGTCGACCGCGTACGACATCCTCCGCGAGGCGATCATCTCCGGAGAACTCGAGCCCGGTGAGGCCATCAAGGACACCGAGGTGGCCACCCGGCTGGGCCTGAGCCGCACACCGGTGCGCGAGGCGCTCGTCCGGCTCGCCGACGCCGGTCTGGTGGAGTCCAAGCCAGGCGTCTACACCCGGGTCGCGGCGTTCGACCGCAAGGAGGTCACCGCCACCCTCGACGTCCTCCAAGCCCTGCACGGTGTCGCGGTCCGCGCCGGCGCCCCCGAGCTCACCGCGGACCACCTGACGGCGATGCGCCGGCACAACGACGCGTTCGCCGCGGCCGTCGAAGCCCTCGACGTCACCGCCGCCCTGACCGCCGACGACCGATTCCACTCCGTGTTCGTCGAAACCGCCGGCAACCCCGTGCTGGCCCGTCTCGTCGACCAACTGCACCCGGTCATCGACCGGATCCTCTTCCGTAAGTTCTCCACCCTGCTCGGCGGGCGCGACACGATCGACCATCACCACGACCTCATCGAGCTGTGCGCCCGAGGCGACTTCGGCACGGCCGCCGAACGCTCCGCGTCCCACTGGGCCCGGCTCGGCGGACAGATCGAGAGACTCTTCGACACCGACGACCTCCCCGGAAGGTCCTGATCAGGGCGCCTCGCCGAAGTGGCAGGCAGCGGGCGGGTGACGGGGGTCGGCGGGTTCGGCGCCCGGTCGTACTCGACGACCCGGCCCAGGTACATCACGGCGATGACGTCGCCGACATAGCGCACGACCGCGAGGCCCGCCATCTCCAGCGTGGCCGGGAGCCGGTCGTCGCAGTGAGACGAGTGGACGCCGCCCCCGGCGAGCCGCGGTGACCTGCGCTCGTCGCGGTACGGCGTCCACCGGTCAGCGCATCCGGATCGTGGTCGGCAGGACCTGCCCGCCGGCGCCCAGGGCGAACGTCGCGCCCTTGGCGAAGACCGGCACCTTGATGTCGTCGAACGGCACGATCGAGGTGGAGGTGAACAGGTCCGTCTCGGCGGCGTTCCAGGCGGTGCAGTCGGTGCCCGCGGCGCCCGCCTTGGCGAGCCGCTCGTAGCGGCCGTTGTGGATACCCGCGAAGTCCTTCCCGTCCGGCGGCTCGTCGCCCGACACGTACCCCATGAGGTGCGTGGGGACGAGGGTGTAGTTGACCGCCCACACCACGTCCCAGTCGCCGGTGCTCATGAGCGTGGTGCCGAACAACGCGTCGGTCAGCGGCTTGGCGGTCGCGTGGACCCCGAAGTCCGTCCAGGTTCGCGCGAGGAGCTCGGCCCCCGACTTCACGGTCGGGCCCAGCGACGTCAGGTAGATGAGGGTCAGGTTCAGCGGATGGCCGTCCTTGGTCCAGCCGCCCGCACCGCGGGTCCAGCCGGCCGCGGTGAGCATCGACTCCGCGGCGGCTCGATCGAGTCTGGGCAGGGCGGACGCGGGCGGCACGGCACCGCAGACGAGCGGTTCCTGGAGCATCCCCTCGGAGGGCACTCCCTTGCCCTGGGAGGCGACCTTCGACACCTGGCCGATGTCGACCGCGCGGATCAGTGCGGCGCGCAGCTTGTCGTCGACCGTGACATGGCCCTTCCGCTGATTGAACCAGAGCTGCCCGATCGGCTCGCGGAACGTGTGCGAGGCCAGGCCACTCCTGCCCAGCCGCGTCTGGTCCGTGCCGCGTACGGCCACGGCGTTGACCTCGCCGGAGAGCAGCAGATTGGTCGCCGTCGTCTCGTTCTCGATGATGCGGACGACGATCGACTTGGGCGGCGATCCGGCCGGGTCGCCGGGCGGGCCCCAGGCGTAGCCGGTCCGGCGGGTCAGCCGGTACTCGCTGCCCATGGTCGCCTTCGTGACCGTGTACGGTCCGGTGCCGTCGGAGCCGTGGACGAGGCTCTTTCGGTCCTTCAGCCCCGCCGGGCAGACGATCCCGAACGTGGACAGCTGGCTCAGCAGAAACGTCGGCGGCGTCGACGTGGTGAGGGTCACCGTCGAGGCGTCGTCGGAGGAGACCTTCACGTCGGGCGGGACGGCGGTGCCGCGCGCGGACGAGGCGTTCTTGATGTCGAGGACGTACTTGAAGTTCGCGGCGACGTCGGAGGCGGTGAGCCGTTCGCCGTGGGCGCAGGTCACGTCGTCGCGCAGCTGGAAGCTGATCTTCGACCCGGTGGCCGTCCATCGCTCCGCGAGGCCCGGCACGGCCTTGCCGTCGGCTCCGATGTTGACGAGGGGGTCATAGAGCAGGCGTGTCATCTGCAGGTTGGAGCGGATGCGGCCGAAGGGCCCGTTCGGGTCGAGGTTCTGCGGGTCGGCGGGGAGGGCCAGGACGAACTCGTCGCCGCCGCTCTTGGACCCGGTACCGGAGTGACCGGCGCAGCCGGCGATCGAGGTGAGGAGAGCCGCCGTGCATAGGTACACGACGCCATTGGCAGGTTTCATCGCTGTTCCCTTGGAAGATGGCGAACGAACCAGTCGAGCAGCGCCTCGTTCTGGGCGAGGCGCACGGAGGGAACACCCATCGCATCCGCGAGGTGGTTGCCGCCGCGGATGACGGCGATCTCACTGACGCCACCGGCGTCGAGGACGGCGCGGTGGAAGGCCTCCGCCTGGTTCAGCGGACACCTCACGTCGCCCTCGCAGTGGAGCATGAGAATCGGGGTGGTGCAGTTAGACGCGAACGTCAGCGGTGACCGGGCCCGGTACAGGTCTGGTACCTCGTGTGGACGGCCGCCGAACTGTCTTATGTAGACGTCGGGGATGTCGCAGGTGTAGTAGGCGCTGGTGAAGTCGGTGATCGCCGCCTCGGCGACGGCGGCGGCGAACCGGCCGGTGTGGCCGACGACCCACGAGGTCGCGAAACCCCCGTGAGAGGCGCCCCAGACCCCGAGGCGGTCAGGGTCGGCGAGGCCGCGTTCGATCGCGGTGTCGATGGTGGTCAGGTGGTCGGGGAACCCGGCGTTCCCCCAGTCGTCGCCGATCGCGTCCATGAACTCCTGCCCGTAGCCCGTGGACCCGCGGAAGTTGGCGAACATGACGCTGAAGCCGTTCGAGGCGAGCAGGTGGAGGTCGAAGCGGAAGGCGTGCCCAACGCTGGTGTAGGGCCCCTGATGGAGGTTGAGCACCGTCGGCTGGGGGCCGGCCGAGTCCTCACGGGTCAGGAACCAGCCCTCCAGCGCGAGGCCGTCGTGCGCGGAGAAGCGCAGGTGCTCGGACCGCAGAGGCGGCCAGCCGTCCAGGACCTTGTCGTTGAGGGAGGTGAGTCGGCGCTCCTCACCCGACTCCGGCGCCAGGTGAAGCTCGGTGGGATGGAGCATGTCCGTCGCCACGAACAGCGGGCCGGTATCGGGGCGGCCGTCCAGGACGATGCAGGTCCGCTCGCCCCCGACGAGCTGGCGCTGGTCCGGCGGGCCGTCCAGGGAGACCTTCCAGATCCCGGCCTCGCCTCCGCTCTGCACGGTCACGTACGCGTGGTCGCCGGACACCACGACCAGGCCGCCGGACAGAATGAGGTCCCAGATGGGCATGTCCTGGATGGCACGGCACCCGACGAGGCCGGGATTGTCCGTGGACCGGAGGCCGGGCACACCGTCGTCGCCCACGACCCACAGGTCCATGTTGGGGATCGAGCGGTCACCGGCGACCGCGCCCAGGAAGGCGATCCGGTGACCGTCGGGGAGCCACTCGGCCGCCCGGCACCCGCCCCACGCGCCCAGGACGTCGCGCACCGCTCCCGAGCTCACGTCGACCGTACGGAGCTGGGGGAAGTAGCTCATCGCGGAGCCGGGGTCGAAACTGGCCAGGAACAGCACGCGGTCACCACGAGGTGACCACCGCGGCTCGGTGCAGTGGAACACCTCCGGCTCCTCGACGAGCGTCCGCGCGCCTCCACCGTCGACGTCGACGATGTCGATGCCGAGCGGCCGCGTGTCGAGCAGGCCGACCCCCTCGGCGCGGAACACCCGGCGCGTCACGCGGATCACGTGCCGGTCGGCCGCCGCGGGCGTACCGGCAGCCACGGCCAGGCGCCGGCCGTCCGGTGACCAGCTCGGTGCGCCGGCGACCACGCGGCCAGGCGAGCCGAGACGGCGCGGCGGCCCGCCGGCGGCGGGCACGACCATCAGGGACGAGGCGTCCTCCGCCTTCTCGACGTAGGCGATGAGGCTCCCGTCGGGCGACCACCGCGGGCACGACACGTGGCCGTCCTCGCCGGTGAGCAGGCGCGTGTCACCCGTCACGAGGTCGATGATCCGCAGGACGCACGTCTCCGTCAGCTCCGCCCGATCGGTCGAGGAGACCGCGTAGACGGCCTGCCTGCCGTCCGGCGACAGCCGCGCGTCCCGTACGAACCGCAGGTCGAACAGATCGGCGGGATCAAGGCCGACGGTCACGGGGCGTCCTTCCGCCGGACCGGACTCTGGATGCTGCTCAGGAGGGTCGCCATCAGGTTCGCCACGTCCGTCGTCTCGTCGAGCAGCGCGATGAGGGCCAGCCCGTTGGTCGCGGCACGTACGAGCTGGACGAAGTCGTCCGCGGGAAGGGAGCTGCGCGCCGCGAGCGTCTCCAGCGCGGCCCCGACTCCCTTGCCGCTGCGCCGGAAGATCGCCTTGAACTCCGCCATGACCTCGGGCTCGCGCACGGCGAAGCCGTAAAACTCGTAGTAGGCGCTGGACCAGCGCATCCACTCGTCGTCCGTGAGCTGCTTCTCGAGCATCTTCGAGACCTCGTACTCGGCGTTCGGCGATGCCGCCGCCGTCCGCCACTGCACCAGCTGAGCCTCGGCCCTGCGATCGAGCACCGCCAGGAAGAGGCCGGCCTTGTCCCCGAAGCTGGAGTAGATCGCGCCAGGCGTGTAGCCCGCCTCCGCCGCGAGCCACTCCACCGACGAACCCTGGAAACCGCGTTCGAGGAAACACGCCTCCGCCGAAATGAGGAGCTGCTCCCTCGTCACCGACTGTCGCCGGGGAACCTTGCCGCTGGCCGCCATGCACCCTCCAAAAATCTGGTTACTCAGTAACCGGGTTATTTAATAATCCGAAAACTTAAGCAGCCGGTACGGCAGACGTCAAGGCCTGTGAACGAGTCCAGCGGGGGTGTACTCACCGGCCTGGCCTCCGAGGCCTGAACGATCTGACCTGCGAGACCTCAGAGCCGACGAGCCCGTGAAGCGCCGCATCAGCGGTACGGACGATCGCGTGGTCGCAGTCGGCCATGGCGCGGATGGTGATCGTTCCGCGGTGGCCGACCAGGCGGATGTCGAGGGTGATCGGGCCGCCGGTGAAGATCGGCGAGGCCCTCAGAACGTCCGCGGCCGGGAGGCGCACACCCGACAGCTCAAAGAAGTCTCATGCGGATGGCGTCTTCGACCTCATAGGTTCTTCAGATGGATCCCGTGGCGGTGCAGATGATGGGACCCGGGTGCAGCATTCGTTGCCCCGAAGAGGCCGTTCGGGGGATTCGGGAACCCCACAGCAGGCATGACAAATGGGCTATGGCCAACCGCACGTCTAAAGGTGACTTCCCGCCGTGCGGGGGCATCCCCGAGCAGGCGCCGCTCACCGATAATCGGGCTGCCTACGTATTGGTCGATTGACCTGCGAGGTGGTTGACGAGCAGTTGCGCGATCGTGCCGATTGATGCGTCGGCAGCGGGGTGCCGAGCCCGGTAGTCGTGGGTACGCAGGAACACGGCGACCGCATACCGGCTCGTCGCCAAGCTGCGCGAACGATCCGCCGGCACCGGACAGTATCTGAATTCTGCGGCCTTCTAAAGGTGACGCTTAGTTAGCCCGGACTCGTCGCCGAATGCGTGCAGGTCCTTTATATCGAAAAAGTCTCCGACGCCCACACTATATGACTGGGTCAAGTCATGCTCTTGTATGACTTTCCGGGTAAAGCTACGATCAAGCGCGTTCCTGGCCAATCGTCGTGATGGGGGTCCGATGGGTAGCGGCGATCTGGATGGTGGCGGGTTCGAGCGTCTGCTGGATGACACGCGGCGGGCTTTGCGGTCGCTTCGGTCCGCAGGCGCGGGTGGGAGTACGCCGAGGGGTGAGCCTGCGGAGCCGCTGCGCGGGGAAGGTGCGGCCGCCGAGGGCCGGATCTCGGTTTCGGCGGTCTCCGGTGGCCGTGTCGAGGGGTTGAGTGTCGATCCGCGGTTGCTGCGGCTGGGGTCTGAGGAGTTGTGCGCGCACATCGTGGTGGCGGTCAACGTCGCCTTGGAGGATCTGCGTGCTCAGACGTCGCAGGTGGATGCGGGCGGGTTGGATCCGGCGGTGCTCGCGGGGACGTTGGAGGGTCTGCAGGCTGATTCGGCGCGGCAGGCGGTGTTGCAGTGGGCGCACACGTCGTATGACTCGGCGGCCAAGGCGTTCGGGTCGTTCGGGGACGCGATCCACACGATGGCGGATCAGTATGACAACGCGGATCAGGCGACCGGGACCGCGGCCAAGCAGGTCGGTAAGGGCCTGTAGCCGTGGGGATGACGTTGCCGGGTGAGCTGGAACGCCTGTTGAATGACCTGGGTTTCAATTGGCCGGAGATCGATGAGGAGCGGTTGTTCGAGCTGGGCGGGGCCTGGACCGCTTATGGCAGCCATCTGGAGCAGATCAGTGGTGACGCGGAGCGGGCCGCCCAGGAGGTGTGGTCGGGGAACAGCGGCCCGGCGATCGAGGCGTTCAAGGCCCGCTGGGAGCATGAGAAGTCCCCCGCGCAGATCCTGAAGAAGGGCGCGACGGCCGCTCACGCGCTGGGCGCGATCTTGATGGTGTGCGCCGGAATCGTGCTGGCCTTGAAGATCAACGTGATCGTTCAGCTGACGATCCTGTTGATGGAGATCATCGAGGCGATCTCGACCGCCGCGGTGACGTTCGGTGCGTCCCTGCTGGAGATCCCGGTGTTCAAGGAGATCCAGCAGAAGATCGTCAACGCGATCATCAACGAGGCCGTCAACGCGATCCTCGGAGCCGTCTGATGGCCGGCGGCGAGGCCACCATCATCAACGCCGTCGTCAAAGACCTCCTCGGTGACGCCGCCGAGAGCGTTGCCAAGGACGCGGCGAAAGACGGAGTCAAGGCCGCCGCGAAGGACGGCGTCAAGGACGGCGCGGAAGCCGTGGCCAAGGACGGCGCGGAGGACGCCGCACGCCAGGGCGCACGTGACGCGGCCAAGGCAGGGGAGGACACCGCCAAGAAGGTCGGTGACCGTACCGCGACAAAGGACCCGATCGACGTCGCGAGCGGTGAGGTTCTGCTGCATCAGGTCGACGTCGAACTGGCCGGTGTGCTGCCGCTGGTGCTCGACCGGACCCACATCTCGTCGTACCGAACCGGACGGTGGTTCGGCCCCTCGTGGTCGTCGACGTTGGACCAGCGCCTTGAGGTCGACTCGTTCGGTGCGTGCCTGGTCGGCTCCGAAGGCCTCGTGCTGGTCTATCCGATCCCGATGGCAGGAGAGCCGGCGCTGCCGGAACGCGGACCGCGCTGGCCGCTCTCGTACGGCGAACACGGCTACTCGGTCGCGGACCCGGAACAGGGCCGGATCCTCCACTTCGCGTCCCAGCCGAACGCCGGCATCCCGCGCGGTCAGGCGATGGTCCTGCCCCTCAAGGCGATCACCGACCGCAACGGCAACCGAATAGACCTGGACTACGACGGCAACGGCAACCTCACCGAAGTACGCCATTCGGGCGGCTATCGCATCGGCGTGCGGACTGTCGGTGGCCGGATCACCGAACTGAGGCTGCTGAACGCCGCCGACCAGCCGGTGCTGAAGCGTTTCGGATACGACCGGTCCGGGCGGCTGGCGGAGGTCTATAACTCCTCGGGCGTGCCGACGCGTTTTGAGTACGACGCCGCGGGGCGGATGACCCGCTGGACCGACACCAACGACCACTGGTACGCCTACACCTACGACGAGCGTGGCCGCGGCATCGCCGGCGAAGGTCCAGGTGGATGCCTGAACACCACCCTCGTCTATCACGCGGGCATGACGGTGGTCACCGACTCTCTCGGCCGCGACACCACGTACCACCTGAACGAACGCGGTCAGGTGAGCGCCGTCGTCGACCCTCTCGGCAACACGAGGTGGTCCGAATGGGACGCGTACGGCCGGCTGCTCGCCCACACCGATCCTCGCGGCCACACCTCCCGCTACATTCGGGATGAAAACGGCGATCCCGTACGGATCGAGCAACCCGACGGTACGGCGGTTCAGGTCTCCTACAACGGCCTGCGGCTGGCGGAGACCGTCATCGGCCCGGACGGTGCCCAGTGGCGGTACGGGTACGACGAACGCGGGAACCTCACCTCCGTAAGTGACCCCGGTGGAGCGACGACAAGAACCCAGTACGACGAACGCGGCGCCCTGGTCGCGACGGTTGACGCGCTCGGACAGGTGACGCGGTACGCATGCGACGGCGCAGGCCTGCCTGTCGAGGTGACAGGGAGGCTCGGTGCGCGATCACGCCTTGATCGCGACGCCTTCGGCAGGATCACAAGCTTCACGGACGCCGTCGGCGCGGTCTCCCGTATCGGCTGGACGGTCGAGGGTCGCCCAGTATGGCGGGTGGGTCCGGACGGCGGGCGGGAGGAGTGGAGCTATGACGGGGAGGGCAACCTCCTCGAGTACCGTGACCTGGCCGGCGGTCTCACCACCTTCGAGTACGGTCCCTTCGACATCCCGATCGCCCGCACCGACCCGTCGGGGGCCGGCCATCACTTCGCCTACGACACCGAACTGCGTCTGATCTCGGTCACCAACGCCATGAATCTCATTTGGCGTTACGACTATGACGCTGTCGGCAACCTCCTGTCGGAGACCGACTTCAACGGCCGGGACGCGACGTATCGGTACGATGCGGCAGGCTGGCTGGTCCAGCGCGTGAACGGCGCGGGTGAGGCGACAAGGTACGTCCGTGACTCGGCCGGGCGGATGATCGAACGCCACATGAGTGACGGCGGGCGCCATCGATTCACCTACGATCCGGTGGGTCGGCTCGTGCGCGCGGAGAGCCCGGACTCCACCCTCGAGTACGTCCGCGACAAGCGTGGTCGGGTCCTCGCCGAGACCGTGGATGGGCGCACGCTGACGAACCGGTACGACGTGCTCGGCCGCCGCCTCCACCGTACGACGCCGTCCGGAGCCGTGTCGGAGTGGACCTACGACGCTCTCGGGCTCCCGGAGACGCTCACCGCCCCGGGTGGGGCCCTGTCGTTCCGGCACGATGCGGTGGGGCGCGAGACGAGCCGCCACCTCGGACCCGGGGTGGCGATATCCCAGGAGTTCGACCCGTCCAGCCGCCTCGTCACACAGGCGGCCTGGAGCTACGACCGGCCGGGCCAGAGCACGACACCCCGCCTCATGCAGGGACGCAGGTACACCTACCGGCCGGACGGACTCCCGGTCGAGATCGACGACAGCTCCCACGGCCTTCGACGCTACGACCTCGACCCGGTCGGCCAGGTCACCTCAGTACACACACCAACCTGGTCCGAGACCTACGCGTACGACGTGCTCGGCAACACGGTCCAGGCCGCCGCCCCGGGTGACGATGACGTCCGCGGCGACCGTGACTGTCACGGGACCCTCGTACGCCGGGCCGGCCGCACGACCTACGAGCACGACGCACAGGGCCGGCTGGTGCGCACAGTGCGGCGTACGTTGTCCGGGCAGGTACGGCAGTGGACCTATACCTGGGACGCTCAGGACCGTCTCGTCTCGGCCACCACGCCGGAGGGGAACTGGCGCTATACCTACGACCCGATCGGCCGCCGTACGTCGAAGGGGCGCGTCGACGACCGCGGCACCGTCCTGGACACGACGTGGTACTCCTGGGACGGTACCCGGCTGGCCGAACAGGTGAGGATCACCCCAGACAGGCGAGCCCACGCCACCAGTTGGGACTGGGAACCCGACGGCCATCGGGCCCTGACCCAGATCCACCGCTCCTGGGCGCTGAACGCGTCGCAGTCACGGATCGACGCCGCCTTCTACGCGATCGTCACAGACCTGGTCGGCACCCCGACTGAACTGGTCACTCCCGATGGACGCATCGCCTGGCACCAGACCACCGGTTTGTGGGGAACAGCGATCGGTTCCTCGCCGGCCGAGGTGGACTGCCCGCTGCGCTTTCCCGGACAGTACCGTGACGAAGAAACCGGCCTGCACTACAACCTCAACCGGTACTACGACCCGGATACCGCGGCTTACATCTCGGCCGACCCTCTCGGGCTGTGGCCGGCTCCCAACCCGCACCGCTACGTCAAGAATCCGCTCGCGTGGATCGATCCGCTTGGTCTCGCCGCGTACAAGGTCGTCCACGAGAATGACGCCGGACGCTTCGGAGATTTCGACCCAGGCGTGCCCGGTGACGGCCTCACTCCACACCACATGCCCCAGGCCGCGCTCGGGTTCACCACCCGCGACGAGGGTGGAGCGATTGTGATGACGCATGCGGACCACGTGCTCACCCGTACCTACGGTGCCTTGGGTCGGGCCACCAGGGCCGCCGAGACCGGTCTACCCTTCGGCACGGTGCTCGACCGCGATATCGAGGACGTTCGCCGAATCGGCCAGCTCCAACACGGCGACCGCTCGTACTTCGATCCGGGCATCACCAAGCTCCAGGCCTACTATCGATCGATAGGCATGCTCTAAGAACACGCTCCCAGGAGATTTCCATGCCAATCCGTCAAGCTGTCGCGGACTTCCTCGCCATGGGACCGCTGCCCGACCAGGAGCAGTCGGTCGAAACGATTCAGCGTTCGCAGGACCTCCTCGAACGAATCGAACCTCCAGTCACCGGCGAAGAGGCCATGGCACTCCTCGGCGGCTTCGGCCCGGATGACTGTTACGGGCTGGCCTGGACTCTCCTGCACCTGATCGAAACATCCCCTGGCGCCCAGACCGCTGAATACCCCGCAGACTCGGATAACCAATGGGTCCAGCTACTGCGCCGCCGCGTCGAGAACGCGCGAGCTCAAGGACAATAGACCCCCGGCTCACTCCATCTACCGTTTCTAGCTAGACCCAACATCACCGGTATAAGAGCTGGGAAACGGCGCTCGCCCGCCACACCCGCTGAACTGCCGTCGGGACCATGTACGACGCGGTAGTGAGCGGAGTCTCAGGCTTGACCACTGCGGTCTGCCTGGCTGAGGCGGGGCTGCCGGTCACGATCTGGACCGCCGATCTCCCGGAGTCAACGACCTCGGCCGCCGCGGGTGCGATGTGAGATCCGTATCACAACACCACCTCCGGGCAGAGCCGGTGGAAGTCCTCGCCGCGCGCGGACTGCGAGCGCAAGCTCGCCCAGCACCGCGCGGCGCTGGAGGCCGGCGCGGACCCGGCCATCGTGACGGAGTGGATCCGCGAGGTTCAGGCGCAGAAGGTCGCGGCCGAGGTGCGCCTGAGCAAGGTACGAACCCAACCGCGGCAGGCGCTCGATCATGCCGATCTCGTCGCGAAGCTGGAGCGCCTAGGCAACCTGGTGAAGTTGCTGGCCGACGCGGATCCGGAGCGGAAGGCGAAGATCTACGCGGGGCTAAGCCTCCAGCTTGTCTACCATCCGAGCAAGAAAAAGGTCCTGGTCAGGCAAGGTGTCGACCAGGACCATATAGGAAACCGGTTGGTGTCCGAGGGGGGACTCGAACCAATTGCCCACGGATGATCATCCCGCTCGGGCACGTTCCGCTCGACGTGGTTGCCCTGGTCGACGGGGCGGAGGGCTGATCGGCCGTGGCAGAGCTAAGGTCCGATGGCACGGAACGGGCGATTCGATGGACGACGACCATCAGTGTGATCATGCTCGCGGTCATCGCGGCGATCGTCTCGTACAAGCACATGTACCTGCTGGTCCGGCGTTACGGCGAGGGGTCGTGGACGGCGGGACTGCTTCCGGTATCGGTGGACGGCATGATCGTCGTTTCGTCGATGTGCTTGCTACAAGACTCCCGCTGCAAGAGGCGCAGTGGTCTGCTCCCCTGGACACTGCTCATCATCGGCAGCGCCGCGAGCCTGGCTGCCAATGTCATTGCAGCCGAACCGTCAGCGGTCGGACGGGTTGTCGCCGGCTGGCCAAGCTTTGCTCTCATCGGCTCATATGAGCTGCTGATGCGGCAGATCAAGTACACCAACTCGGGGGATTCTGCGTCCGAACACCGCTGCTCATACGTGTCGCAAGTGACATCTACGGGTTATGGAAATTCTCATTCAGCTCTGAGTCTGCTCATGGCAGCTTCTTATGGCGCTCTTACTGATCCTGCGGTTTCGTCTGAGTGCTAACAGCAGTCTTCTGCCGATAGTGCCCTTGATCTCGGGAGCTCTCCAAACGAGGCCGGGCGTCGCGCGGCTAGGAGGACTCGGAGACGGCGTGCCCTGTCGAGGGGCGGTAGTCGAGCTGATTCGAGTGTCCAGCGGGAGGCATGGCAATGGACTGTCGCCAATCGCACTGCTGAGGGTGCTCTACCGTCGGGCAAGGCCGTAGCCGATGAGTTCGATCGCAGTGAGCGCTGGGGTCGGCTGGTCAAGCAGGTCGGCCTCGCCGGAGGACTGGACGAGCGTGGTGACGTGAGCCAGCCGGAGTGAGAAGGATCATCCTCCGTGCGCACCTCGCCAGCCCGCACGGAGGAGCCGTCAGCCGCGCCCGCGGCGGTCTGATCGGAGGTCACCTGACCGGCTCGGTTCACACAGAGAGAACACCCGGACCGAGCTCATGGACGCAGGAGCGTCCATGCCTCCCTGAGTCGTTTGAGGTAGGCATCCCCCGAAGTGCCGGTTATCTCAGCCACGGCGTGGGCTAGGTGCAGCGCGGAGACTGCCTCGGGTGAGCCAAGCACCCCGAGCTCAGCGAGGACGTCCTGGTAACTGCACGGCAGCGGTTCCACGAGGGAAAGGAGTTCCTCCTCGGCGAACGAGGCCAGGACCTCTGCCGCATTCTCGCCCGGCTTCAACCGGTATTTCTTCCATCGGCCCACGACCTTGCGCGTGTGGTGCTGGCGCTGCCCCTCCCTCAGCCGCAATCCGAGATCAGCCACCACCCGCGTGATGGCGGCCTCCGAGGTCTCGCTCACTTTCGCGTGCCATGCGGAGCGGAAGGACTTGTCTCGCCTCGCAGCGGTCTGAGATAGCACGAGTATTCCCTCGTTAAGCTTGATCATCAGTGCCGTACCGCAAGACAGCCAGTCGTCCGCCGTCGCCGGGGCGCGGCCAGCGCAGGCGTTCGTTGTCCATTCAGTGAATCGGGCGAAGGCGTCGGTGTTGTCGGCATGCTGTTGGGCCGTGCGCAAATGGTAGATTAGGAGGTCGAAATCACGGGCGGCGCTTTCACGTCGTTGGCCGAGCAGGAATCCGATGTCCAAATTCCAGGTCTCCCGCCACATCTGGTAGGCCGCCGAGACCAGCCCGGCGAAGTCCGCGCTGGTCTGCACGTCAGCGGGCCAGGATGCGAGGAAGGACATGTCGAGTGGCTCGCCTACCGAGATCCGCCGATGCTGCGACAGGGTGCTACAGAGTTTCCTGAAGTCCGTGATCTCAGAGTGCATCGATTCGCCGCCCCGTGGCGTGGAAGGGCCAGCTGGTGATCGGGTCGGCTAGTGCCCCGCGCATGTTGAAAGCGATGTGGAACGACGGCAGGCTGTCACCCCGTGTCCTGTAGTCGGACATTGAGAAGCGCCGGGGAATGAACGGCACCTCAATATGCAGTTCATTCACCCAGAGCCTGCCGCGGCGGCCGTCAGGGGTTGCTGATACGACTTGGCCGGTGAATTTCCTGGGCGTCCCATCGGGGCCAGAAGCGAGGTATTTGGAGATGACGCGAGAGGACAGGTCCCGTGATTCCTCGCCGAGCCGGCGGAACACCCCTTCCGAAGCCTGGTAGTGCCCCCGGTGGAATAGGGCAAGGCCGCGTAGGAAGTCCCGTCGGTACCGGTCGTAGCCCCCTGCATCGGGGATCGCGTCGGCGATCGACAAGCACTCGTCCCAGTCATCGCCGCTGAACGGCACCACTTCACGCTCCCCGCGCAGGAACCGCTTGCCTGTCTTCGACTCCCAGAACAGGTCGAGCAGCAGTCGCGAGCACCGCCAGTCGGAGCGGACCTCCGCGGGCGCCTGCATCAGGGCCCGGACGGCCACCTCCAGCCCATCGCCTCCTCCGCGCACGGAAATCAGCGCGAGGAAGTAGTATGCGGCGGGATCGTCGTTGTTGCTTAGCGCGACCAGGTGCTCGGTCTGCATGACCGGGTCATTGAGCAGTTCTCCCATCTCGACATGGCGAAGGTCGTACTTGGCCAGCTGGCTGGGGCTGAGCGCATCGGGATCGAGGGACTCAAGCGACGCCTGGGCGCTGGCCAGCAGGTCGAGCCGGTCCTGCTGGGCGAGCACGCCGGACTTCACTGCGTCCCTTGTGGTCCACGCGATGACGTCGACCGGGTAGACGTTCTCGGGATCCAGGGCGCGGGCCTGTAGCGCCGCCCGGGTTATGTCCTTCATAAGGGCGGGGACCTGGGAGGACGCCGCGTCGTCACCGGATTCCACCAGCTCGAAGATCTGCGACCCCTCGGCGCTAGCGAGCTCGACGAGCAGGTTCAGCCGGGCCTGGGATGACGCGTCGGCTTCCTCGAGAGTGTCTTCTAGCATGCGCTGCACGTCACGCAGGGCCTGGAGTCGATCCTCGCGGGAGATGACGTCGTGTTGCTGCGCCCATTTGACGTACTCGCGCGTCAGGTTCGCCTCGAGGAAGGCCAGGCGGTGGTGGGTGTGGCCCCGGCTTTGCCGCAGCTCGCGGAAGGCGTCCGCGAGCTCCAGGTAGTGAGGGGCGAACCGGCGATCGACGGACTGTGGACCGATCTTCTCCAGCAGGTCTGCTATGAACTGGACCTCTCCGCCGCCCCACCGGTTCAGCACCGGTCGCAGGTTGGTGATCAGTTTGACGGCGACCTCGACCTCAGTCTGGAGGGTCAAGTCCTCCTGGGCGAGCAACTCGGCTTCCAGCGGCGTACGTGTGCCGAGGAACTGGCTGCCGCTGTCATCCTCGGTCCAGCGGAAGATGTCAAATCTCTTCACCAGGTCAACAAGCTGGCTGGCGCCCTCCCTGCCGAGTACACGCAATGCGAGCTCCAGCGGGACTCGCAGGCCCCGACGGCCGGCGACGAGGACCATCGAGGTGACTTGTTCAGCGGCACTGCGTTCCTCGAAGGAGAGGCTGACCAGTTCCGCGTCCGGGCGTTCCGTTGGCCGTAGCGCGTCCAGGAGGATGCCCGCATCGGCGAGCGCACGCCCGACAGCGGTGAGCCGCGCCTCACTGTCCCAGGCCGTGGACCTGGAGAGCCGCTCCAGTCCGATCTCGGCCGCGCGCACCTCGCTGACCAGTCCGAGCTTCAGACCCCGCTCTGTCTCAGGGAGCAGCCTGTAGAGCAACGCGAGGAAGGATGAGTCCAGCTCCTCGATCAGGCTCTCCGGGAGGGGCACGCCGAACGAAGTAAGCCATTCGGACACCCGGCGGATCTCCGCCGTGCTCAGCGTCGGCTCCACGGTGATGATGTGGTACCGCTGATTGATCGGCTGTGGCGACAGGTAGCTACTGCCGACGATGAGCACCCGCTGTCCCCGCGAGTTCAGCTGGCGCTGCAGCATGTAGTACTCATCGACGTCGATCATGCCGTCCCACACCAGCAGAGTCGGCAGGCCGTGGGCATGGTCAGCCCACGACGCGAAAGCTTCAATGTCCGCCAGCGTCGGGCGCTCACCGCGGACTGACCGGTGCAGGACTGCCGCCCGGCCAGAACGCGCCACCTCAAGCGCCAGTGCGCACAGCGCGATCGTCTTGCCGGTGGCCGTCTGCCCGGCGACGACGACCGGCTCGGGCAGCCCCAACTCCCCTAGGGCCGTCTGTACCCGCTGCAGTAGCACCGGCTCGAAGTCGCGTTGCAGGCTATAGCCGCTTGCAACCGCTTTCCACTGCGGCTGTCCTTCGCCGGTGCCGAGGAAGTGTCGGAAGCGGTCGTATCGCATCGCAGGTGACGCAGAGGTGAATGGCTCAAGCAAGTCGGTGCTGACCGGCCGGGCCGCGCCGATCACTCGGTTCCAGGTGTCGATGCCTACTGCAGCGAAGCTGTCGCCGACCGGGATGAACCGCCCGCCCTGCCCTCCCCGTCCGGCTGTCGCCCGCTGCAGCCGGCCAGCGTCCTCAAGCCCAGACAGCGCCTCACCGAATGTTTCACGGTGCGTGACCAGCACACCCTTGTCCTGCGCGGCACGGATGAAGGGATCGGCGAGAAGGTCGTCGGCGGCCGAGAACAGATGAGCCTGATGCGCCTGGAGCCTGGCTGCAAAGGTGTATAGATCCCGTGGCCGCAGCCAGTCATCTGCCCGGTACCCATCGATGACGAGCACGCCCCGAGGCGTGATGATCGTGTCTGCCAGCGCGTTCAGCGTCTCAGCTGCATTGGCTTCCGCTTCCGCTTCCGCTATCGGATCGGACGGCGGACGCTCGTCTCCGGGCAGCCCCAGACTTCCGAACAGGTACCGCAACTGCAGTTCTGTCGCCGACCTCGGGTGTCTGCCGATCTGCGGCCGCGCGGTCGGTACCACTCTGCGCCAGTCCCGCCGGAACACATCAAGTAGCGATGAATCGATCCGGGACGTGAACACCCCGTTCCACGGGTAGTCGGCAGCGTCCGACAGCCACCCGGGAACCGGCCGCGCGCTCATTAGCCGGTCATACGCAGCGTAGGCCGCATCCGCGTCCGGGCCGGGCAGGGGGGGCTGCGGAACGGGGCCAACGGGATCACCGAGCGCCTGCCCCAGCAGCAGGAACGCTGGCCCTTCAACAAGCCGCTGGAGGAGGGTCGTGATCGCGGAGTCCATGAAATTGAGGGTAACGCGGCAGCGACGGCGGAACGGCGGTCGGCTTGCAGGTGGACGGCGACTTCATCAGCTGCCATGTGCCCCGCGGCAGCGGCATGTCTGATCTGGCGCATCGGTAGCTCGGAGCTGCTGATGCGCCAGGTCAGGAACGCATCCCACAAGATGGTCGCAACTGCCTCAGGCGAGGTTCATACAAGTCTCGCTACACCAGCAACGACGAACACACCGCCGCCCTCCAAGACTTCCTCCACACCTACAACCACCACCGAACCCACACCGCCATCGGCGGCCAACCACCCATCACCCGCATCAATAACCCTCCGGACCAATACACCTAGAAGGATGGTCAGCGCGAGTGTAGGGCGATTTCTCTTCCGAGAAGTTCGTTGCGGGTGATCCGATAGATGTGATTCATCGTCTTAAGCATCGTGTCGCGATTCTCCCAGACATCCGATTGTGCCTGTCGGCGGATCGTTAGATCCTCGCTATTTGATTCACGATGACTATTTGCAACCCTGCCTGCATTGCAGAATTTAGATGAGGACTCGGCGATATCGGCGATAAGATTGTTGACGGAGTCGCTCCAGTAGTGGCGAACCGACGCGGCATCTCTTGATGGATGTAGCGTTTTCCAGGGCCAGTCATCCAGAAGTTTGGCCGCAGCCTGCTGATGATCAGGGCCTGAGGTGCAAATGTGGTCCCAAATCTCGTCGATCGTGCTTTTAATATCGTCAAGCCAAAGCATCAAATGCTTGTAACCTTCCGCCGTCATCTGTCGACGGAATTTATCTTCCTCGATTACGCGCTGTGCTTGATGCTGGCGATCGGCGACCTCGATCTGAGTCCTTGCATTCAGCGCCGCGTTTGCCTGCGCCGTCTCGGCCTGACGCTTTCCCGCGATGTAGGTTGCGAACGCGCCGATCGCGCCACCGGCACCAAGGGTCGACACGGCCTGAAGTACCCATGTACCAGTCACCCCACCATCGTCACTGAAGTGTCGCGACATAGCAACGCTGACCGCGAGAGGGGCGAGCTAAAGATCTTGGGTCGTCCGTTATGGCGAGGCGGTGTCGTATGCCTCCAGGGCGGATCTTGGTCTACGCGAACGATCTTGAAGGACCGCCGGAACCCCCTCCGGAGTCGGGCCTACCTTTCGCGAATGATCTCAGGACACCCTCGGCGGCTGATGTATTTTGCCTTCGCGTCGCTCGCTTCGCTGACTGTGGCGGCCTGCAGCACCAAGCCCGGTCCCAGCCCACAGTCGCGAAGCCAACGCAAAGCGTCTAGATAAGTGACGCCGGAACCGTAAGACGGGGTTCCTCCCAGCGGATGCCTTTATTGGTTACTAAGAGTCACCGGCTCTCACTCGGTGGTTTACAGGTCGGTCTTGAGCTTGCTCGGTCACACAAGCCGTCGATTCCAACCCGGCCGCCGAGGACGGGCGGCTCCCGCACGTTCTGTCTGCCTTTCTTGTGGCTAAGGGCCGTGCCGAATCGGCCGTCTCAAGGGATGATTGGAGCTGTGCGCGTCACTCGCTTGCAGATCTCAGGTTTCCGCGGCTGGAAGCAGCTGGACCTTCGACCCAACGGCCATGTTGTTCTTGCTGGGATTCCTCGCGCAGGCCGGACGGACACCACCGAGGCGCTCGCGCGCGTACTCGTCCCTGACGCAGCCCGTAACGCCTCGCTGACCGACCTGCACCAGGAGACCAGCGTATCGGCCGACGACACCGAGGCACACGATGCAGCAAGCGGGTCCACCGGCGGCCTCTCGGCAGTGCCCTGCCGCGTGGAGACCGCGGAGATCGAGGTGACACTGACGGACCTTGATCCCGAGGTCGAGCAGATGGTCGACGGGGCCCTCGAACCACTGGACCCGTCTGGTGCCGCGAGCGACAGCGACGACGCCGACCCAGACGCGCCCCATTGCGTCCGGCTGACTTACCGGCTCAGTTACGACAATGATGCCGAGGCCCTGGAGACGGTGGTGTTTTACCCTGCCCGAAGCAACCCGGCCGCCGGTCACTACGTGCGAGTGCCTGCCGCGACCCGCCGCGCACTGCCGGTAATTACCCTGAATACGGGCGTTCCCTTCCAACTACGTGCTGGCGGGAACCTGCGCCGGTTCATCGACGACCTCGACCCCAAGGCAGCTGCTGCAGCTTTTGAGACGCTGCATGACACCGTCGCCGATGCTGTCTCCGTCCTGTCGGCAAGCCCCGCCATCACCGAGGCTGTCGATGCCGTCCTGGCCGTTGGCGGCACCGGAACCCGGTTGGGAGACACCAGGATCACGGGCCGAGAGGTCGGCTTTTTCGCCGAGGACGGCACCGTTGCTGCCCTCCTCCGGACGATGAGGGCAGCTCTGTGTCTGGACACCTCCGGGCTCCTCGCCTTGCCAAATCACGGCAGCACGGTGACCGCCATCCTCTCGATGGCCGAAGCGATGCTGCTGGCCAACGTTCCCGGCGCGGTTGTCCTCACCGAGGACTTTGGCGATCAGATGGACGCCGCCACCACAGAACACCTCGCCTCGTTGACACGGAATCAGTCCGGCCAGGTGTGGCTGTCGACGCGACGCCCAGAGGCCGCACGGGCGTTCGAGCCGAGTGAGGTCGTACGCCTGGTCCGCCATGGCGGCCTTCGTACACACCACCAGATCGCGAAGATCACCGACCGTAAGAAGCTCACCGCGCTGCGGCAACTGCACACACAGCTTCTCCCTGCTATTACGGCGCCGGCTGTTGCGATTACCGAGGGGCCGCACGACGTGGCGGTCCTGAGCATGGCGGACCGCCGGTGCCCGCCGAGCAGGCTGCCGCTCTCAGCCTACGGCGTGCGCCTCGTCGCCGCTGGTACCGGTGGTGACGGCGGCATCGACCAAATCCCGCGCGTTGCTGACCTCGCAAAGCAGCTCGGCTTCCGCGTTATCGGCGTCGTTGACCGCGACAAAGACACGCCGCAGAGCGCCCTACAGATCGCCAAAGTCAAAGCGTCCTGCGATGTCGTGGTCCGTCTGCCACCAGGCGCTATCGAGCAGGCCATGCTCGCCGGGATCGATCTCGGCACGATCGCCGCTGCTAGCGCCATCCTCACCGACTATGGAGTCCCAGACCCCATGTCCGACGGCGTCAGCGAAGCCACCGTGACCAAACTGTGCAAGACGGTGCATGACAAGAACCTGCATGAGCCGGTCCTGGAAGCTGTCTACAGCGAGTTGCAGGCGGTATCTGAGTCCGCTGACCCACAAGAGGCCATAGTGCCCGAACCGGCGCCCCACCCGCCCGTGTTGGTGGCGGCACTCGACGCGATCGCTGCTGCCAGCTCCAACCACAGCGGTCCTGACCTCATCGACCTCCCCGAGATCTCGCGGCCCCAGGTAGAAGAGGGATGAACTACAAGCCGAATGATGAGCAACTCGCCGTCGTCACGAGCACGGCACCGGCCGTGATAGTTCTCGGCGGCGCGGGGACCGGGAAGACGACCACTGCAGTCGCCGCCGCTCGAAAACACATCGAGCGGGCCGATGAGAAACTCGCCACGGCTCGGCGGACAGCGGTGCGAAACGGGCGGAGGACAAGGCTGCCCGCTCCGGAACGTGCCCTGTTCTTGTCGTTCTCCCGCACCGCTGTGGCACAGATCATCGACCGTGCGGCCAACGTGATCGGCGCCTTCGGTCCGCGCCTGGAGGTCTCGACCTTCGACGGCTTCGCCTGGCGTATCATCTGCAGCTTTGGAGCTCACCACGGATACCCGGCCCCACAGACCGTGCTGAGTAAGGCCAATAGCTTGGTAAAGGGAGCTCCGGCCGGTCTCACCTACGATGAGCTGATCCCGGCCGCGAGCGATTTGCTGGCCCTCTCGAAAGTCCGCGACCATTACAGCGGCCGGTACGGAATCGTGATCTGCGACGAGTTCCAAGACACCGACACGGAAGAATGGGAATTCCTCCAACTCATCGCACCATCCGCCCAAAGGATCCTGCTGGGCGACGCCAACCAGTGCATCTACACCTTCAAGAAGGGCGTCGACGCGAACGCCCGCATCGACACCGCCGCAGCTCTGCCCGGCGCCGTCAAGATCCCACTGCCGCCAGCCAGCTATCGTGACCCAAGTGGCATGCTTCCAGCAGCTGCTGAGGCCGCCCGGCGCCGCGACTTCAGCCACCCGGCCATCCGCGCCGCAGCAGACTCCGGTCGACTGTCCGTCACCCGTATACAACACGGGACCGGGCACAACCAGGTTGTGGCCATCGCCCGCGAAGCGCGTCGTAAGGGTGACACCGTCAGTATCTTCACCCACACGATCGCCGCAACGACGGGACTATCGGACGCGCTCACCGCAGCCAGCCTCTCCCATGAACAGGTCGGCTTCACCGAAGCGTACGGAGAAGCACTACCCGCCCAGCTTGCTCTGCTGCGGTACGCCCTCGGGTACAGTGCGCCGGTGCTGCGTGCTCTAGCCGTCTACGTCACCGCCGTCCAGGGTGGAAATAAGATGCCCCCACTGGCAGGCCAGATGCTCAACCCTCAGAGCAATGCCGCGCTATTCAGGGCGCTTCAGAACTTGGCTTCTGACCTGCGGGCAGCGGGTGGGGACCAACCTGACCTTGACCGGCTGGCCGACGTCATCACGAACGCGTATAGCAGGGTCGGCACCCACCGTGGCCAGGAAACCTGGATCCAAGCCGCACGGCAGACCCGTAACGCACTACGCCTCCTGAATGAGGACCTCAGTGTCGAGGCGGTCTCCGATGAGCTACTTCGCACGCGCGACGAGACCCTCGTAGGCTCGCACACGACCCGCCGACTCCCTATCCAGGTCATGAACCTCCACCAGACTAAGGGCCGCGAATCCGACACGACCATCCTGCTCCTGGGACCTGAGGAGTACTACGGGCACGAGGACGAGCCTTTCTATAACGGCTCAAAGCTCTTGTACGTCGTTATGACCCGAGCCCGTAAGCACGCCCACCTTGTCGTCCCGGAAAGCTCACATCCATTGTGGGCGCCACTCGTGGCTGCCCTGAGGTAGGCCAACGGTGCGATTCTCGCTGTCCACAGAGCGGCAAGTCCCACCAACTAGAGCGCCCGCTGCCGAGGGCTAACACGCCCGCCGAAAATGCGCCAGCACATCACCATCGTCGCGTCAGACCGCCTACGAGAATTCGCCGAAACCGCCGACGCTGGCCGCCCCACTAGCTGAGCCGGGCACCCAAAGCGATTCACGGTGAATGCAGCACTGTTTCTTCAACGGCCCTAATGCTCCTGATTCAGTGACGCTTAACCAGGGTCGCTAAGCCAGATCGGGTGCCGTGGATGACAGGGTATGGGAGTGACTGAAAGTAGTCATTTATGTACCATGAGTCATTGCCGCATGCCTCCCTGTGAGGGGCGAAGGCGTGCGGCGGACAGGAGAACGCACAATGACCACCGAGGCATCCCGGGTCGAAGACCACACGTCGGGTGAGGCGGACATTCTCAACTACATTCCGTCGTCGGAAGTCTGGAGCGGGCCAGGCATGCCCGTGATGAGTTGGCCATGCGGGGAGAGGGGATCAAGTTCGAAAAGAAGCGGTAGGACTTCAAGCTCGTTTGCAATCAGGCCGCGATCGACACGATCGGGTCGCTGCGCGGCCTGATCGCCGACGTGGTCGGTGAGTTCCTGCCCTCCGGCTTGGCGGAGGTGATCAGCCTGGTGGTGACCGCGCAGGACGCGTGGGTCAAGGCCGTCTCCAAGGGGTGTGGCTGCTCGCTGGTGTCGCCGTGGATCTCGCTGGTCATGCTCTTCCCGGTCACCACGGGAGCGCCGACGGAGGACACCAATCTGTGGTGCACCGTCTTCGAGTCCGGCAGCGGCTGGGCGAGGAAGAGATGTTCCCGGCGCACGGCAGCGCTACGAATCCCGCGCTTGCCGTCTACAACGGCAAGCTCTACTACGTCCACCGCGGCTGGGGCGGCGGCGACGCCGACCGATAGTGGACCAGCCACGACCTGCGCACCATCTGAGCCAGAACAGCACCGCCGCGCGGCGCGCGTTCCAGGCGGTGACCGCCGCAGTGCTCCACAGCAGTTCCAGCGCCTCACCGACCTCGTCGTCGGCCACCGCCGCCAGTGGCCGATGCTCGCCCAGCCTCTCGGCGACCTTCCCCACGCCGATGCCGTAGTTGCGGGCGGGTGTTCGGGTTGCCGAGCGAGCCGAGGAAGACGTCGCCGGCCGACCGAACCGTCAGCGCCTTCCCGGTCACGAGCTGGACGATGGCGGACACGGCTTCGCCCTTGCCGCAGATAACAGGGGCGCTTCGCACGGCGGCCCGGCGATGTCGTTGCAGGTCATGAACAGTGATGCCGCAGATAATAGGGGCGTTACCTGTGGGCAGACTTCGAGGAGCCAGTGCAGTCGTACGCCCACCGGCCGCTCACCAGGAGCGATGACGGCTTAGCGCACGATCCGACATGGATGTTCCTCAGCCCCTGTGCTGGCCTGGGGTGTCCTCTCCGTGATGACCGTCATTGTCCTACGGTCGCGGCCTGCCGAGAACGTTCGTCCCTGGCCGGTACTGCGAGTCCTTGCGCGCGAGCCCAGGATCAGTAGACGTATTGGTGGGCGCTGCAGAGTGCGGCACGGCGTTGAAGCTCTGCTCGGTAGCGCTGCCTGAGGAACGAGGTGCCCTCTTCGCGGAGGCGAACCGGTTCGATATCGCGGCGTAGGTAGAGGTGGCGGCAGGGCCCCCGGTGGTTGAGCCGGATTCCGCAGTGGATGTCGGGGGCGCACCTGCAAGAAGAGCGGCTGGGGTCGAGTGATGCTTCGATGCCGAAGATGGGATCGCAGAGCCGCTCCAGCACCGTGGCGTGGGGAGCTCCATTCGCCCAGAGCATATGAATGTCGTAGGTGTGGGCAGGATGGCCGGCGCCGTTGGTCCACACCTTCCAGTAGTCGATGTTCGGACCGGAGTTCAGGAGCGGGATGCGCCGGAAGATCGCTGATAGAGGGCCGCTGCTTCGATAGTGATGGCGTCCGACGCCGTACTTGTCTGGCAGCTTGTCGACGAAGACTGTCTCGGCGGGATGCCAGTCGTTGGGGCACAGGATCCACAGCGGGGGTGGCGGTTCGCCGTCATGGTCCTGGCGGCGCTCCTCCAGCGCGATCGCGGTGGCCTTGTGCCAGTCCGATGGGACCACATTCACGCGGATCCGCGCCGGAAGACCGGGGCGTGACAGCACCACCTGGTTGCCGGCGTGGTGAGGCCGCAGGCCTGGGACACCGTGGATCTCGCCGTTCGCGATGACGGGCATCACGTGCTTGATGAACTCGATGAGACATGCCTTGGAGATGCTCATCTCCGACTCGTCGGCGCGTGGGGTGATCCAGTCGATGCCGAAGATCATCGTGCCGGTCGGCCATAGCGAATGGTCGAGCCAGCCGAGTTCCTCCAGAATGCATGCTTCCAGAGCGGCTTGGTGGGTGCGTGCCACCGGGATCGGCGCGTTGTCCGGCGCGAGCTTCCGCAGCTCCTCGAAGGCCCGCTGATAGGGCTCGAAGGTGTATTCCACCCGTTGGCGAGCTAGTTCCTGAAGACGCGAAGAAGGCATGGTGATCCTCCGGGTGCGTCACCCGGCCTGACGCATGCGAAGGAACCAACGCGTGGCTCTGAACGACTATCGACGGATGCGGGAAGGCCAAGCCCTTCTGTCCCACGGTGGCCAACGCCGGACTCGGCCACCAGACAAGGCGCCCACTGCCGCCCACGGCAATATGACAGCCGATGGCCCGCTTGTTCATCTCGACACGCCGCCAGCTCAAACGATGCCATCAGGCTTGATCCTGCGACGTCCGATAACCGCGCTGGAATCTTCCTGGTCAGAGGTGGATCACGCCAGGGCGCCGACGCGGCTCGCGAATTCTTGCAGTCCAAGTAGTCCTCCACGCCAGCCTGTGCGCAGCAGGTCTCGCGTCATACGGCGGACTGGGGGCCTGTAGTGCACCTCGGCGGGAGCGGCGGGTTCGGCCGACCGCAGCGCCTGGTAGCAGTGCTCGGTCTTGCCCCACTGGTGCCATGCGCGGGCCACGTCGATCCAGTACCGGCCTTGACGTTCGGCGGTCGGCGGTCGGCAACGCTGAAGGGTTGATGCGCTTGGCGTGGGCGATGGCTGTGCCATTGTCGCCGAGGACCTGGGCGATGCTGACCTGGTACAAGGCGACGTTGGTCGGTAACCGGCCGACGCGGAGCCGACCAAGCACCTTGCGACCTCAGTGCTAGCGACGCCGGTATCAGCCAATCGAATGTTGGTCGACTGGAGTTCCGGTACTTAGGCGAAGGCCCCAGGGAGTGATCCCGGGGCCTTCGGTCTTGCTTGGCTACGCGCTACGAGTTTCGACGGTGGTGACTTCTACGCAGTCGCCGCCGCCTTGGCCCTGGCTCTTGCTGCTTTTACGCCAGGTGGAGCTGTTCTCGGACACGGGTTCTACCTCTTCTTACTCATCGGCGGCCAATCGCCTGAGCCAGGCGATCGACTCCTTGGGCCCGAGCGCCGTCGCGCTCAAGTGCTGGAAGACACGTCGCCGCTCTTCGATCTTGGCGAGACCTTCGACGTAGGAGGACTCGGGCCGCATTTCGCGGTAGACCAGGCTGGGGTCGTCATCGAAGTCCAGGATCACAAAGCTGCCGGACAGGCCTGGGTGCGGGTCGACGCCCAGGGGCATGATCTGGACCTCGACGTGGTCCAAAGCGTCGGTATCGATAAGCCGCTGGAGCTGTTCGGTTTTCGCCTTCTTCGAGGAGAACGACCGGGTCACCGCGGTCTCTTCGATGACGCTCCACAGACGGACCGGATTCTCGCCGGTGAGGATCTGCTGCCGGTCCATCCGAAGCCGGACGAGACGATCGATCTCCTCTTCGTCCCGCTCCAGGTAGCCACGGTGCAGGGCGCGAGCGTACTCCGGAGTCTGAAGCAGCCCAGGGATAACGAGCGGCTGCCAGGACGAGATCTTCGTCGCCTCGCTCTCGAATTCGACGTAGTCATCTTCGAGCGGTCCGTACGCCGTCCACCAGCCACGTTCCCGAGCGTCTCTGGTCAGCGCGAGGAGCGCCTCCCGAACGGCCTCGTCGGTCACCCCGTACGTGTCCAGCAGGACGCGGATGTCGGTGACGCGCGGGCGTACGGTGATCGCGCGCTCAAGCTTGTTGACCTTGCCGGAAGCCCACTCCAGCTCTTTGGTCACCTCGTCGGCGGTGAAGCCGGCAGCTTCACGGTACTTACGCAGCTCCCGGGCGAGGCGACGTCGGCGCACGGTCGGGCTGTGCCGAGAGTCGGCCATCTCTTCCTCGTCCTCTCCGGGGCCTTCTGGGAAGCCATCGGTCACTGATCGTAGAGCAGTGGCATCAGAATCGGACACCAATGCATGAACCTCCCAATTGACCTGATCCAAAGAGTAGTTCACCAAGTGACTACATCCAATAGTCATTAGCCAATTGCTAAAACGAGGTTGGACGGAGCATAGTAAGCAACACCGTGTCGTGGGTCGGTTACGGCCCACCTCCCAGCCCAAGGGAGATCCGATGCTCCATCCACTGCATGCGCCGGGCCGTGTTGTGTTCACCACGACGGGTATCGGCCCGTCTTGGCGCCGCGTCGCCGTCGCCACCGACGCCGTGAGCGCCGCTCGGCGGTTCACCGCGGCTCAGCTCGACCAGTGCGATCCCGAGTCCGTCGACGCGGCCACGCTCGTGACGTCTGAGCTGGTCACCAACGCGGTTCAGTACGCGCTGACCCACGACGCCCCGCCTAAGAAGGTCGAGCCAGGCATCTGGCTCGGCGTGCTGAACGGCGACCGGTACATCCACCTGCGCGTGCGGGACCCCTTCCCCCAGCTGCCCGAAGCACGAGTGGCGGCCGAGACCGACCTCAACGGTCGAGGTCTGGCCATCGTCGAGATGCTCGCTGCGGTGAGCTGGGTGGATGCGGGCCGGTACGACAAGACCGTGCACGC
>CAVTOG010000013.1:0-938403 GCA_963736325.1 uncultured Actinomycetota bacterium
AGCCGTCGACGGCGTCGCTGTCGATGTGCAGGCGGAAGTGACCGTGCTTCTCGAAGTGGTCGCCGCGGTACTGCTTGATCCTCCGGTGGCCCGGCCACCATGTTCCCGGCATGTACTTGTCGTGGTGCACCCGGTGCTTCTTGTCCCAGTGGGCGAACCAGATGGCGGTGGGTTTGGCGATGCCCTCCGCCGTTCCCAGGTCGCGGATGCCGCTGCCCACGCTGCTGTACACCCCGGACGTGTAGTCCAGGACCCGCAATCCCCTGGTCCAAGAGTCCAGGAACGACCGGACCGCCTGGCGGCATCGGTCGTTGTGGCGGCTGTACGCCTCCAGGTCCAGGTAGATGGGGCTCCGTGGAGGCAGGCCCAGGGCCGAGGCTCGGTCGACGGCGTCGGCGGCGCTGATCTGACCGGCCAGGGCGGCGGTGGCTCTCGTGAAGCGGGGGCGGGTGCCGTTGCACGGGGCCTGGGGGCCTACGTAAGTGGGGATCAGGCGCCAGCCCATCGAGCGTACGGCGGTCACCCAGCCTCGGGTCAGCCGGCCGTCCGGGCATGCTCTCGCCGGGCCGCCGATGTAGATGTTGGCGGCTACGAAGTGCTTCTTCCACGCTCGCATCGCGGCCAGGCGCGGTGCCGTGCACGTGTCGAAGCCTCGGCCGGTGACCCAGCGGCGTGGGGCGGTGCCATGGCGCTCGGCGGCGCTCTCGTCCGGTACGGGAACGATGTCCGCGATCACGCGGTCCAGCTCATGAGGATGGGAGCCGTACGAGCCGGTCAGCAGCGCACGGGCGGCCGGTATGGCCGTGCGTACCTCGCCGGCGCCGGGGTCGCGGACGGTCAGGGCGCGCAGGCCGCCCACGTACGTGGCCTGGGGCGCCTGGTCGAGCATTCCGGACACGAAGGACGCCGTCTGGTCGTTCAGCGGTTCCACGTGGAGTGCCTCGGTACGGCCGACGGTGTGCGCGGGGCAGTCCTGGTCCACGCCTGCCGCGCCCAGGTAGACGGCGTGGCGGTCGAAGCGGAGGCACTCCGTGGACCCCAGGTGGCGGACCGACCAACCCACTGGCACCGTGATCCGCAGGCCCTGGTAGTCGACGGTGGATCCGTGGGACGCGAGGGCCGGGAGTGGTGTGGTGAGGACCAGTGAGCTCAGGAGTCCGGCGGCCAGGCCCGCGCGTCGCATCGGCTTTCCTCCGTGATCATCGTCGTCTCACGATGGTCACGGGTGGCGAGAGGGCTCGGGCGGGCGGCGCTCTGAGGGTTGCGACCTCTAAGGCCGCATCCGCCCCGCGCTTTACCGGCCGACGATCTCATACGCCCCGGGCTCGTCGACCGCGAGCGCCGACAGGGGGATGAGCGCCAGCCGCATCTCGTACGCGCCCAGCGCGCGCCGGTAGAAGCCCGCCCCCTCCCACTCCGACACCATGGCGAACAGTGACGGGTCGTCCGCGGCGCGGCCCAGGCGCCCGGAGCGGTATCCGGGGCTCCCGGAGAGAAGGCGGAGGATCTCCTCCGCGGTCGTGACGAAACGCTCGACGTCGGGTTCGGGGACGCGGTATCGGGTGATGGCCAGCACCCGCCCATGATGCCGGTTCGCCTGTCGGAGGTCTCGGGCAGGACGGGGATGCGCCACCATGGAGGGGTGTCTTCCAACAAAAACACGCTGCAGCGCCGCTCCGCGGTGTTCTTCCTCTACCTGCACCAACTGCCGCGCTGGGTGCCGTTGATCGTCCTGCCCGCGTTCCTGATCGCCGGCATGGCCGCGCAGGGAGTGGTCGGCGGGGTGCTGCTGGCGATGCTGGCGTTGCTCGTGTGGTTCACGTTCATGGCGTCGCCCACGCGTAGTGCGTCGCACAAGGCCGTACGGCTCGCGGTGCCTCTGGTGATCCTCGCGTTGGCGGTCATCAAGCTCGTGAGTTAGACATAGACGGTTTTGACAATCATTTTCATATTCATTCATACTCGAAGCGTGCGAAACCGACGACTGCTGCCGCTCGCGCTCACCGGCGTGCTCCTGGCGAGCGCATGCGGCGCGCGGGCGCACGACGGCAGGCCCAAGGTCGTCGCGGCGTTCTACCCGCTCGCCTGGATGGCCGGCCAGGTCGGCGGCGCCACGGTCGCGGTGCAGAACCTCACCAAACCCGGTGCCGAGCCGCACGACCTGGAGCTCACGCCGCGGCAGGTCATCGACGTCGGTGAGTCCAAGCTCGCCTTCTACGTCAAGGGCGTGCAGCCGGCCGTCGACAAGGCCGTCCACGAGCACGCCGAACACCATTCGCTCGACGCCGTATCTCTGGTCGCCACGCTGCCCGCCCCTCAGGGTGAGGCCGGCGGCGCGCGCGACCCTCACCTGTGGCTCGACCCCGTACGCTTCGCGACGGTCGCCACGGCGCTGGGCGAGCGGCTCGCGAAGGTCGACGCCAAGAACGCCGACGGCTACCGTACGCGCGCGGCGCAGGTCACCAAGGCACTGATCGCGCTCGACGTGGAGTTCGGAAACGGGCTGCGCGCGTGCGCGCGGAAGGACATCGTCACCGGTCATTCCGCGTTCGGATACCTGGCGTCCCGGTACGGTCTCACGCAGGTGGGCGTGACCGGGCTCGACCCGGAGGCCGAGCCCGCGCCGCGGCGCATCGCCGACCTGACGCAGCTCATCCGGCGGACCGGCGCCACGACCGTGTTCGCCGAGACGCTGGCCAGCCCGAAGACCGCCGCCACACTCGCGCAGGAGGCCGGAGTGCGGACCGAGGTACTCGATCCCGTCGAGGGAGTGAAGCCGGGATCTCACGACGACTACTTCTCGATCATGCGCCGCGACCTCGCCGCGCTGCGGTCGGCTCTGGGGTGCTCATGAGCATTCCGTTCGCCCTCAGTGGCTGCGAGGTGCGGCTCGACCGCCGCCCGGTGCTGCGGGGCGTCGACCTGGCCGTTCAGCCCGGCGAGGTGCTCGCCGTGATGGGCCCGAACGGCTCCGGCAAGTCCACGCTCGTACGGGCGCTGCTCGGCCTGGTGCCGCTGTCCGGCGGGCGCGCCGAGCTGTACGGCGTGCCGCCCGCCCGGTTCAAGGACTGGAAGCGCATCGGGTACGTCCCGCAGCGCCTGTCCGTCGGCGGCGGCGTGCCGGCGACCGTACGCGAGGTCGTCGCGTCCGGCCGTATCGCGCGGCAGTCGCGGTTCCGGCCGTTCTCGGCGGCTGACCGGGCGGCCGTCGATTCGGCGCTCGACGCCGTGGGCATGGCCGACCGCGCCCACGACCCGGCGCAGCAGCTGTCCGGCGGGCAGCAGCAGCGGGTGCTCATCGCCCGCGCGCTGGCGGGCGAGCCGGACGCCTTCGTCATGGACGAGCCGACCGCCGGCGTCGACTCGCGCAGCCAGGCGACCCTCGCCGGCACCCTGCGCGACCTGGTCGTCCAGGGCCGTACGGTCGTGCTCGTCGCGCACGAGCTCGGACCGCTGGAGCCGCTGATCACGCGGTCGGTGGTCCTGGAGTCCGGGCGGGTCGTGCACGAGGGCACTCCCCCGATACCGGAGGGCGAGTGCGCGCGGCCCGGCCACGACCACGTACACCCGCACGCGCCCGCCGAGGAGCCGGGGCTGTTGTCATGATCGAACTCCTGTCGTACGACTTCCTGCGCCGCGCGCTGATCGCCGCGGTGCTCGTCGGCGTCTCCGCCCCGGCTGTGGGCACCTTCATCGTGCAGCGACGGCTCGCCCTGCTCGGCGACGGCATCGGCCACATCGCGCTCACCGGCGTCGGTCTCGGCCTGCTGACCGGTTCGTCGCCCACGATCTTCGCGCTGATCGTCTCCGGGCTGGGCGCGGTCGCGATCGAGCTGCTGCGCGTACGGACACGGACCGGCGGCGACGTCGCCCTGGCGCTGCTGTTCTACGGCGGGCTCGCCGGCGGCGTCCTGTTCGCGAACCTGTCCGGCGGCAGCGCCAACCTGAACAGCTACCTGTTCGGCTCCATCAGCAGCGTCAGCACCGAGGACCTGTACGTGGTCGCGGGGCTCGCCATCGCCGTGCTGACCATCCTCGCGATCTTCGGCCGGGAGCTGTTCGTGCTCTGCCAGGACGAGGAGGTGGCCCGCGCCAGCGGCCTGCCGGTGCGGTTCCTGTCGCTGCTGATCGCGGTGACGGCGGCGCTGACCGTGGTGGTCGCGATGCGCGCGGTCGGGCTGCTGCTGGTCAGCGCCCTGATGGTCGTTCCGGTCGCCGCCGCGCAGCAGGTGACGCGCGGGTTCAAGGCGACGATCGGGCTGGCCATGGTCGTCGGGGTGCTCGCGGCCGTCGGCGGCCTGTGGGTGTCGGTGGACGCCGACATCGCGCCCGGCCCCACGATCGTGCTGCTCGCCATGGCCGTTTTCCTGGTGGCCGTCGGAACTGGAAGACTTGTCCGCATGCGCCGTACGGTGACCAGATGACCGGCCGCCGTGACGACGTTCGACACGCGCTTTCCCGAACCGATGGGTTCCGGAGCGCACAAGACATCTACACCCACCTGCGGTCATCGGGGTCCAAGATCGGGCTCACCACGGTGTACCGGGCCCTGCAGGCCCTGAGCGACACGGGCGAGGTCGATGTCCTCCGCACCGACGACGGAGAGGCGATCTACCGCGCCTGCCACACGGGCGAGCACCATCACCACCTCGTCTGCCGCGTCTGCGGGCGTACGGTCGAGGTCGAGGGCCCGGCCGTCGAGGACTGGGCTGCCGCGGTCGGGGCCGAGCACGGCTTCAGCGACGTGACCCACACCGTGGAGGTCTTCGGCACCTGCGGAGACCACCAGAGCTGAGCTGACCGGCGCCTCGCCAGGCCGGTCATGGCCCGGCGAGGCGCCGCCCTAATCGTCGATGGCGAGGATCTCTCCGAGTCGGTGCTTGCGGACTCCGCCGAACTTCGCGCGGATGCGCAGCAGATGGTTGCGCACGGTTCCCTCCGCCAGGGACAGCCGGCCGGCGATCTCCCGTGCGGTGAGTCCCTTCTGGGCGAGCATGGCCACCTCGTGCTCGCGCGGTGTCAGGCCGGCGTGCACGACGTTGCGCTGGCTCGCCGGGATCCTCGGCAGCGAGGGGCTGCGCCGGAGGCGTCCCTCGCGGAGCACCGCGGCCAGTGACCGGTCCGCGCCGGCCGCCTGGAACAGCTCCACCGCGCGCAGCCGCAGCTCGTTGCCCGCCTGCGGGTCCGTCGCGGCCCGCGCCGCGGCGTGGAACGCCTGGCCCGCGCTGAGCGGCTCGGGCAGTTCGAGGTACTCCTCTCCCGCCTGGACCAGCATGTCGTGGTCGCCGGCGAGCAGCCCGTCGATGTAGCGGCGCGCCGTGCGCGCGCGGCGCCCGTGCGGCCACAGGTCGCCGAGGCGCGCCAGGAAGATCTCGGCCTCGGCCGGGCGGATCTCGGCGAGGACGACGACGAGGTCCTCCCAGCCGAACCGGCGTCCGCGCTGCAGGGCCGTGTCCAGCGCCGCGACGAGCCCGCGGTGCGGCTGCGGCTCGCGACGCGCGGCGCGGATGCGGGCCTGCTCGGCGAGCGCCAGCACGCCGAGCTGTTCGCTGGCTCCGACCACGGCCGGGACGGCGGCGTCGAGGGGGCCGATGTCGGGCCGTGCCTCGCGCTGGTAGGCGCAGGAGGCGTTGACCACGGCCGCGATCGCCCCGGCCTCGCCCTGGTCTCCGGCGACGCGCTCGGCGGCCACCATGGCGGCGGCCAGTTCACCGCGCCGTAGCGCGATGACCGCCTCCACGGCCGCGAACGTACGGTCCCAGCGCACACCGCGGGCGAGCGCGGCGCCCTCGTTCACCGCGCGGGCGGCGACGGCGTACTCGCCCAGCCCGGTGGCGGTGAGGGACCAGTTCAGGTAGTTGAGCGAGACGACGGGCGCGGTCTGCGCGTCGATCTCGGAGGGCATCAGCTCGACCGCCTGGCGCCAGCGGTCGAGGGCCGAGGGGCTCCCGAGGTAGGTCTCGCAGGCGGCGAGGTTGCCCGCGCACAGGGCGATCGAGTACGGGTCGCCGGAGGCGACGGCGAGCCGGAGCCCGTCCGTGCCGAGCCGTACGCGATAACCGAGGGACAGCTCGTCATCGTCGTCGTAGGGAAAGGCCAGGCCACCGAGGGCCAGCGCCTTGCCGCGCTCGTCCTCGGCGACCGAGAACTCCGTGAGGGCGGCCGTGTACGACCGGCGCCGCTCGGAGCCTTTGCTCACCCGGCCGCGCGCCAGCAGGACGCGGCCGCGTGCGGCGGCGTCCTTCAGGCGTTCGAGCGCCGCGTCACAGATCTCCTGGGCCACGGTGTATCGGCCACCGAGGCGTTCCAGGACCATCGCGTGCTCCGCGACGGCGACCTGTTGTTCGGACGCGTTGCCGGGCACATCGTCGGCGACCTGTATGAGGCGTTCGAGGGCGGCGTCGGGCTCACCCCGTAGTCCCAGCTCCTCGACTTGGTGCAGCGCGTGTTTCAGCGTGCTCGGAAGGCTTTCGTCCGCGACCGGAGCGGGGGTGTCGCGGACTAGCGGGATGCCGCGCATGATGTCGCATCTTACCCATGTCCTGACTTTTTGTGCAGTTTGTGTATGCGACTCGGTCAGCAAATCGTTCTTCAATGACAATGACTGCGGTGACGGGCCTCACATAGCGGGCCTTCTCTGGGGAGTCTCCGCGGTCACCGCGCAACGATCCCAGGAAGGATCGGTTATGAGGAGACGTGCAGGGACGGTCGCAGCCGCCGTGCTGACCACCGCGCTCACCGCGATGGTCCAGCAGGCCGCTGTCGCTGCCCCCACCCCGCCGACGTCCCCGCAGGCCCGTTCCGCAGCCGCGGAACGAGCCCTCTCTGCCGTCGCATCGCACACCAGTGCGGTGTACGGCGGTGCCGGACAGGCATTCCGCGCCACCCAGGTCATCGCCGACCACAGCGGCGCCACCCACACCCGGATGGTGCGCACCTACAAGAACCTGCCCGTGCTGGGTGGCGACTTCGTCGTCAACCAGGACGCCAAGGGCACGTGGCTCGGCGTCAACCAGACGCTCAGCCAGGCCCCTGCGGTCACGACCACGCCGAAGGTCACCGCCAAGACGGCCGCGAAGACGGCCGCCAAGGCGACGCACGAGACCGCGCACGGCACCGCCAAGCTCGTCGTGGACGCCCTCAAGGGCACCCCGCGGCTCGCATGGCAGGTCACGACCACCGGCAAGCAGGCCGACGGCACGCCGAGCCGCATCTCGGTCACGGTCGACGCCGCCAGCAACACGGTGATCAGCTCCGCCGAACAGGTCATGACCCTCCTCTCTCCGCACGCCGCGAAGAGCGCCGAGGCCAAGGCCGGCACGAAGGCCGTGGGCCCGAAGGTCGCCGGTGACGGCCAGTCGCTCTACAGCGGCACCGTTCCGCTGGAGACCACGCAGTCCGGCAGCAGCTACCTGCTGAAGGACCCGACGCGCGGTGACACCTACACCGTCGACCTCGCCCACGGCACGGGCGACGACGGCTCCCCGATGTCCGACAGTGACAACCACTGGGGCGACGGCACGACCAGTGACCCGGCGACCGCTGGTGTCGACGCGCAGTACGGCACCAACGAGACGTGGGACTACTACAAGAACATCCACGGTCGTACCGGCATCGGCAACGACGGAGTGGGCTCGCACAACAACGTGCACTACTCCTCGGGCTACGACAACGCCTTCTGGGACGACAGCTGCTTCTGCATGACCTACGGCGACGGTGACGGCGTACAGTTCACCCCGCTCAACTCCATCGACGTCGCCGGGCACGAGATGTCCCACGGTGTCACCTCGCGTACCGCCGGCCTGATCTACTCGGGTGAGTCCGGTGGCCTCAACGAGGCGACCTCCGACATCTTCGGCACGAACGTCGAGTTCACCGCCAACAACGCGAACGACGTGGGCGACTACCTGATCGGCGAAGAGATCTTCGTCGGTGGCGGCGCGCTCCGTTACATGGACCAGCCGAGCAAGGACGGCGCTTCGCTGGACTGCTGGTCAAGTGGCGCGGGCAACACGGACGTGCACTACTCGTCCGGCATCGCCAACCACTTCTTCTACCTGCTGTCCGAGGGCAGCGGCGCGAAGACGATCAACGGTGTCAACTACAACAGCCCGACCTGCAACGGCTCCACCGTTTCGGGTATCGGTCGGACCGCCGCCGAGAAGATCTGGTACCAGGCCCTGACCGCGCACTTCGGCCCGAGCACCAACTACGCGGCCGCTCGCACCCAGTCGCTTGACGCCGCCACGGACCTCTACGGTTCCGGCAGCGCCGAGTACAACGCCGTTGCCGCCGCCTGGAGCGCCGTCAACGTCGGCTGACGAAACAAGCACCACCACGTACGAAGCGAGGCCGCCGGCCATCCAGCCGGCGGCCTCCGCCTTTTCACGTCTGCGCTGTGACCTTGTTGGGTTCGGCTCCGCCGAAACGACGATCGCGGCGCGCGTACTGCTCGCACGCCTCCCAGAAGTTGCGACGGTCGTAGTCGGGCCACAGCACGTCCTGGTAGACGAACTCGGCGTACGCGGCCTGCCAGACCAAGAAGTTCGAGCTGCGCTGCTCGCCCGACGGGCGCAGGAACAGGTCGACGTCGGGCACCTCGGGCCGGTAAAGGTAGCGCGCGAAGACCTTTTCGTTGATCTTCTCGGGCTTCAGCTTCCCGGCCTGCACGTCGCGGGCGATCGCCGCCGCCGCGTCCGCGATCTCCGCGCGGCCCCCGTAGTTGACACAGAACTGCAGGGTGAGCACGTCGTTGTGCTCGGTCATCCGCTCGGCGTCCTCCAGCTCGCTGATGACGCTACGCCACAGCTTCGGACGGCGGCCCGCCCACCGCACCCGTACGCCCATGGCGTGCAGTTGGTCGCGGCGGCGGCGGATCACGTCGCGGTTGAACCCCATCAGGAAGCGGACCTCGTCCGGCGACCGCCGCCAGTTCTCCGTGGAGAAGGCGTACGCCGACAGGTACGGCACGCCGAGCTCGATCGCCCCCATGATCACGTCGAAGAGGGCGTACTCCCCCATCTTGTGACCCTCGGTGCGCGCCAGCCCGCGTTCCTTCGCCCACCGGCCGTTGCCGTCCATGACCACGGCCACGTGCTTGGGAACGAACTCCCGCGGGATCTCCGGCGGCTTCGCCCCGCTCTCATGCGGGTCCGGCGGCTGTACAACACGCCTCATATGCGGATTCGTCTCCTCAAGAATCGAAAACAACGCTCGGCTTCTCGCACCCGGGCTCAACAGTCACACTCGGCTTCTCACTCGCAACGCGGACACCCTCGTCCCTCTGGCGGCCGCTTCGCTCGCTCGGCGCCTCGCGTTCGGGCTCAAAGGTCACACTCGGCTTCTCACTCGCAACGCGGACACCCTCGTCCCTCGGGCGGCCGCTTCGCTCGCTCGGCGCCTCGCGTTCCACGTGCCTGAGGGAGCGGATGCCGTGTTCCAGGTGCCACTGCAGGTAGGCGGCGACGAGGCCGCTGCACTCGACGCGGTGTCTCGGCTCGCTGGAGTCGGCGCGCGGCCAGTCGCCGCGCAGCAGCGCGAGCATCAGCCCGATCGTCGCCTCGGCGGGGCTGGCCGAGCCGGGCGGGCGGCACAAGCTGCACACCATTCCCCCGGCGGCGATCGCGAACGCACGGCCGGTGCGCTCGCCGCAGCGCGCGCAGTCCTCCAGCGCCGGGGCGTATCCCGCGATCGCCAGCGAACGCAGGAAGAAGGCGTCCAGCACCAGCCGGGGGTCGTGGCCGCCCTCGACGAGAGTGCGCAGACCCCCGACGACCAGCAGGAACTGCCGCAGCGCGGGTTCCTTCTCCACCGGCGTGAGCTTCTCGCTCGTCTCCAGCATCGCGGTGCCCGCCGTGTAGCGCGGGTAGTCGATCGCGAGGCGCTCGCCGTACGGGCGCAGCGTCTCGGCCTGGGTGACCAGGTCGAGGGAGCGGCGTTCGTACAGCTGGAGGTCGACGTGGGTGAAGGGCTCCAGCCGCGCCCCGAACCGCGACTTCGTCTTGCGCACGCCCTTCGCGACGGCGCGCACACGCCCGGTACGCCGGGTCAGGATCGTGACGATGCGGTCGGCTTCGCCCAGCTTCTGGGTGCGTAGCACGATGCCCTCGTCCCGATAAAGACTCACCCGCCCATTGTCCCGCACGAACCAGGTGGAACCGGCGTGGAACGCGCTAGCGTCCAACTTGTCGTATTACCGCTGTGCTCAGCAGAGCCGACTGAGGAGAGATTTTGACCTGTTTCTTCGACGCCTCCCATGGTCCGGGCACACAGGAGATCTCGTGGACTCCGCAGTGGGGAGTGCCGAGGCCGATCCGGACGTGTGGCGGGTGCGCACAACGCTGGACCGACCATCTGCGCGGCCAGAACGGCTACCCGCAGCCCGGCTACCCGCAACAGGGCTACCCCCAGCAGGGCTATCCGCAGCAGGGGTACGCCCAGCCCGGTTACGGCTATCAGGAGTACCCCGAACGCCACCACCACCGTGACGGTTACGGAGTGGGCTCGGTCGTCGCGGCGGGCGCGGCCGGCTTCGTCGGCGGCATGGTCGTGAACGAGCTGCTCGACGATGACCACCACGAGCATGTCGAGTACGTCGAGCACGTCGACGTGGTCGAGGTCATCGAGGAGGACTACGACGGCGGGGGCGACTGGTAGACCCTGCCCATCCTGGACGGAAACTCACGCTCGGTGACCACATCCGGCCTGAGCGCAGAGTGGTGGGACGATCACTCTCCGTGCAAACGTGATCGCATGAGATGCGCGATCGTTCCACCACACGTCCTCGAACACGCCGCCGAGCGGCACGACGACGACCGCGTGCGCGAGCTGGCCCGGCGCACCCTGGTCATCGACGACGAACACCGGCAGATCCGTGATGCCGCGCCGCCCGGCACGCGTCCGCTGCTGACGAGCGCGGTCGGGCCCGCGTCCGCGAAACGCACGCTCGACGACGCCGGGCACCAGGAGAGCCTGCCGGGCAGGACCGTACGGTCCGAGGGCGGCCCGGCGACCGGCGACAAGGCCGTCGACGAGGTCTACGACTGGCTCGGCGTGACGTTCGACTTCTACAGGACCGCCTACGGCCGCGACTCCATCGACGGCGCCGGCCTGCCGATGATCGCGAGCGTCCACTACGGCACCGGCTACGACAACGCCTTCTGGGAAGGCTCCCAGATGGTCTACGGCGACGGCGACCAGCGGCTGTTCGCGACGTTCACCGGCCCGATCGACGTGACCGGGCACGAGCTGACCCACGGCGTCACGCAGCACGCCGGCGGCCTCGACTACCACGGGCAGAGCGGCGCGCTCAACGAGTCGCTGTCCGACGTGTTCGGCTCGCTGGTGAAGCAGTACCACCTCGGCCAGACCGCCGACCAGGCCGACTGGCTCATCGGCCAGGGCCTGTTCACCGCGGACGTGCACGGGGAGGCGCTGCGCTCGATGAAGGCTCCGGGCACCGCGTACGACGACCCGGGCCTCGGGAAGGACCCGCAGCCCGCCGAGATGGCGCACTACGTGGAGACCTCCGCGGACAACGGAGGGGTGCACATCAACTCCGGCATCCCCAACCACGCCTTCTACCTCGCCGCGACCGCGATCGGCGGTCACGCGTGGGAGAAGGCCGGGCGCGTCTGGTACGAGACGCTCACCGGCCACCAGCTGCCGTCGACCGCCGACTTCGCGACGTTCGCCGACATGACGTACGAGACCGCGGGAAAGCTCTTCGGTGTGCACAGCATGGAGAGCGACGCCGTCCGCCGGGCCTGGACCACGGTGGGCGTGAAGATCGCGTGAGAGTGGCCGTCACCCGCAGCGGCGGGTTCGCCGGGCTGGTCCGCCGCGCCGAGATCGACACGGCGGACCGGCCGGCGGTGGCCGGCCTGCTGCGGGAGATACGGCTCGATGACCTGCCGGAGTTCCGGCGCCTCCCGGACCGCTACGTCTACGACATCGAGATCGGCGAGCGTACGGTCCGGGTCGGTGAGGCCGACCTCCACGGCCCGCTCCGTACGCTCGTCGACGAGGTCATGCCGAACGGTTGACGGCCGATAGGACGGCCTTGAGGGAGGCGGTGACGGTGTTGGCGTCGATGCCGATACCCCACAGCACCTGGTCACCGATCTGGCACTCGACGTACGCGGCGGCCTTGGCGTCGCTGCCGGACGACAGGGCGTGCTCGGCGTAGTCGAGCACCCGCACGCGCACCCCGATGGTGGCGAGCGCGTCGATGAACGCGGAGATCGGGCCGTTGCCGACGCCTTCGATCTCGCGGATCTCGCCGTCCAGGCGTACGTCGGCGTTGATGACGTCCTTCTCATCGACGCGGGACGCGGCCCGGTGCGCGAGCAGGCCCACGCGCGGGCCGTTCGTGAGGAACTCCCGCTCGAAGATCGTCCACATCTGCTCGGGCGTGACCTCGCCGCCCTCGCCGTCGGTGTGCCCCTGCACGACGCGGGAGAAGTCGATCTGCAGCCGTCGCGGCAGGTCGAGGGAGTGCTCGGTCTTCATGATGTACGCGACGCCGCCCTTGCCGGACTGGCTGTTCACGCGGATCACGGCCTCGTACGAGCGGCCGACGTCCTTCGGGTCGATCGGCAGGTACGGCAGAGCCCAGCGGTGTTCGTCGGCCGGCACGCCCGCGGCGGCCGCATCGCGCTCCAGAGCGTCGAAGCCCTTCTTGATGGCGTCCTGGTGGGAGCCGGAGAACGACGTGTAGACCAGGTCGCCGGCGTACGGGTGCCGCTCGTGGACCGCGATCTGGTTGCAGTACTCCACGGTCCGCCGGATGCCGTCGATGTCGGAGAAGTCGATCTCCGGGTCGACGCCCTGGGCGAAGAGGTTCATGCCGAGGGTGACCAGGTCGACGTTGCCGGTGCGCTCGCCGTTGCCGAACAGGCAGCCCTCGACGCGGTCGGCGCCGGCCATCACGGCCAGCTCGGCCGAGGCGACCGCGGTGCCGCGGTCGTTGTGCGGGTGGACCGACAGCGCGACGTGCTCACGGCGCGACAGGTTGCGGCTCATCCACTCGATCTGGTCGGCGTAGACGTTGGGGGTGGAGCGCTCGATGGTCGACGGCAGGTTGAGGACGATCTCGCGGTCCGGGCCGGGCTCCCAGACGTCCATGACCGCCTCGCAGGCCTCCAGCGCGAAGTCCAGCTCGGTGTCGACGAAGATCTCGGGGCTGTACTCGTAGCCGAACTCGCAGTCGCCCAGGTACTTCTCGGCGAACTTCATGACGTGCTGCGTGCCCTGTACGGCGAGGGCCTTGCACTCCGCGCGATCGATGCCGAACACCACGCGCCGGAACAGCGGCGCCGTCGCGTTGTACAGGTGCACCGTCGCGTCGGGGGCACCGGCCAGGGACTGGACGGTGCGCTCGATCAGCTCCTCGCGGGCCTGCGTCAGGACGGAGATCCGCACGCCCTCGGGGACGCGGTCCTCCTCGACGAGCTGGCGTACGAAGTCGAAGTCGACCTGGCTGGCGGAGGGAAAGCCGACCTCGATCTCCTTGTAGCCCATGCGGACCAGCAGCTCGAACATGGCGAGCTTGCGCGTGGAGTTCATCGGGTCGATCAGCGCCTGGTTGCCGTCCCGCAGGTCGGTGGACAGCCAGCGCGGGGCCTTGGTGATCGTCTTGCCCGGCCAGGTGCGGTCCGGCAGGTCCACCGGCGCGAAGGGCGCGTAGCGGTGGATGGGCATGGGGCTGGATTGCTGCTGGAAACGTCTCATGATGAAGAACCGTGCTCCCGGTGAGAAGTGCCGACGGCCGACGGTCACGTCAAAGCCCCGCGGCGAGGGAGCCGGCCTTTATAGGGCCCCGCCGCGGCCGCTAAGGAGGAGCAGCTCGCGCAGCACGTCATCAAGCTAACAGACCAGGGCCGATGTCCCGAATCCCGTCTCAGCTGCCGAGACGGCGGCAGGAAGACCCGATCACCGCCGTAACGGCGGTGATCAGGCCGAGATCAAGACGGACATGCAGGTGACGCAGCCCTCGACCTTCTCGAACTCGCTGATGTCGACCACGGTGACCTCGTAGCCCTCGGCGGCGAGGTAGTCGGCCGTACGCGGGGCGGACGCCGCGAGCAGCACCTGCTTCTCGCCCAGGACGACGGCGTGCGCGCCGGTGGGCTCCAGGGCCACGCCGAGGTAGGGCAGCGCCCCGGTGTCGACCAGCTCGGGGATGCCGATCAGCGAGCCGTCGGGCAGCGCGGTCATCGCGGACTTCAGGTGCAGGCAGCCGTCCAGGGTCACCGGGACGACCCGGCGGCCCCGCGTGGCGAGCAGCCGGGTCAGCTGGCAGATCGCGTCCTCGTTCGTACGGCCCGAGCGCCCGGTGTAGACCGTGTTGCCGACCTGCAGGACGTCGCCGCCGTCGAGGGTGCCCTCGCCGTCGATGTGGGCGGTCTCCAGCCCCAGGTCGTTGATCACCTCTTCCATCGACTCGACCTCCGGGCGGCGCTCCGGTGCTCCGGGGCGGCTCAGGACGGCCAGGTCGGTGCAGACCACGACGGAGTCCTCGACGAACACGGCGTCGGGCAGATCGTCGGCCGGCGGCAGCCAGCGGACGCGCCAGCCGGCGGCCTCGATCGCCGCGGTGTAGTCGTCGTGCTGGCGCGCGGCAAGCGCGGCGTCCACCGGACGCCGCTCGATGTGGGTGACGATGCCGTCGCCGAGCCGCGGGCTCGGCCGCCGCACCAGTGCGGTCTTCTCGGTCACGATCTCCTCCTCGTCGCGGCCCAGAGTACGGGCGGCGCGCCACCCGCTCACTCGCGGGCCACTCCCTCGGTGGTGCTTATCACACCGACGGCGTGTGCAGGCGTCATCCCGAGCCGCTCCGCCACCCAGTGCAGGGCCTGCCGTTCGCCCGCGGTGATCGCGCCGTCGGCCAGGGCGATCCGCACGACCTGGGCGAGGAACCACTCTCGTGCCTCGGTCGTGAGCTGGGCACCGGCCTCGGCGATGACCTCGCCGGACCCGTCGGGCGGGTCGGCCAGGTCGCCGTCCAGGGCCTCGTCGTCGAAGTCGCCGGCGGCGTACCCGCGGACGGCCTCGATGGCGCGTGCCCGGGCGGCGGAGTCGTCCGGGGCGCCGGCGGTGAGGACGACGACGGAGGCGGCCCGCATCGCAGCGGGCAGCGCCGCGGCCATCTGCGTCGCGGTCGGCAGGCGCAGCGCGCCGAGGTTGAACCGGGTACGGCAGGTGCCGCACTCGACGACCTCACCGACCGTGTTCAGCGGGATGACCGGGATGAAGAAGAGCGTGAACCACCGCCGGGCGACCCGCTGCCGATAGCGCCGGTCGCCTCCGCAGCTCGGACAGTGGAACTCGCCCTCCCCGACGGTACGGAAGAAGACGGAAAGACCGAAGATCAACAGCACTGACAGTCTCCTCCTTGATCTGGATGTAATGCCGGAATCATGCCGATCTTGCCGTATTTGTACTCTACGAAAAACCGGTAGCGGATCTTCGGGAACCTGCTGTTCAGTGAAACCATGCGTTTCGCACGGCTCTCCACCCACGACGCTACCGGGCTCCGCCGCCTCTTCGACCTGCGGGACGCCGCGCTCCGGGCCGACGACCCGGAGGGGCCGCACGAGACGTACGCCTGCTTCCACGGCCTGGTCACCTACGGCCTGTACGGCGACCCCCGTGAGATCTGGATCTCCGAGGACGGCACGGCCGGCGCCTGGTTCGAGCTCCCGGAGCGTGAGAACACTCACGCGGCGGAGGCGGAGATCCTCGTTCACCCGGACCACCGGAGGCAGGGCCGGGGCAAGGAGCTGCTCGACCACGTCGCCGGGCGGGTACGCGCGCACGGCCGGCGCCTCCTGATCGGCTATGCCCTGGCGTCGTCGCCGGGGGCGGCGTTCGCGCGCTCGGCGGGCACCGAGCACGCCTTGGAGGAACTCCGGCAGGTGCTCGACCTGGCCGAGACGCCCTTGGAGGTGACAGCGCCGGCCCGAGGATATGAGCTGGAGCGCTGGGCCGGCGCCTGCCCGCCGGACCTGCGGTCCGACATGGCACGGCTGCGAACCACCATGAACGATGCTCCGACCGGCGATCTCGAATGGGACGACACCGTCTGGGACGCCGACCGCGTCGAGGCGCGCGATCGCGTCAACGACCTGTGGAATATCCGCTGCTACACGATGGTCGCCCGGCACACCGCCTCGCACGCCCCGGCCGGATACACCGAGGTCCACGTGGACGGCGACGGCCCCTGGGCGACGCAGGAGGACACCGCGGTGGTCCACGCGCACCGGGGGAACGGCCTCGGCCGCGCGCTCAAGTCCGCGATGTACGCCTGGGTACGCGAACGCGAGCCGTCCGTCGGCCGGATCCTCACGTGGAACGCCGGCTCGAACGACGCCGTACGCGCCCTGAACGTCCGGATGGGCTTTCGCGAGATGGACCGGAGCGTGGAGTTTCAGCTGCGGCTGTGACGTGCCTCAGTCGTAGAAGCCGAGGCGGCGCAGCTGCTTGGGGTCGCGCTGCCAGTCTTTGGCGACCTTGATCCGCAGGTCGAGGTAGACCTTGGCGCCGAGCAGCGCCTCGATCTGCATGCGGGCGCGCGTGCCGACGTCCTTCAGCCGGGCGCCCTTGGGGCCGATCACGATGCCCTTCTGGCTGGGCCGCTCGACGAAGAGCCAGGCCTGGACGTCGACCAGGTCGTCGCGGCCCTCGCGCGGGCGCATCTCCTCCACGACCACCGCGATCGAGTGCGGCAGCTCGTCGCGTACGCCTTCGAGCGCCGCCTCGCGGATGAGCTCGCCGACCATGATCGCCTCAGGCTCGTCGGTGAGCTCGCCCTCCGGGTAGAGCGGCATGCCCTCGGGCAGCCGGTCGACGAACAGGTCGCTCACCACGTCGAGCTGGAAGCCGGAGTCGGCCGAGCACGGCACGACGTCGGCCCACTCCCCCAGCCGCGAGACCTTCAGGAGCTGCTCGGCGATCTGGTCGCGGCTCGCGAGGTCGGTCTTGGTGACCACGGCGACGACCGGCGTCTTCTTCACCTGCGACAGCTCATTGGCGATGAAACGGTCGCCGGGACCGACCGCTTCGTTCGCCGGCACGCAGAAGCCGATCACGTCGACCTCGCTGAGCGTCGAGCGCACCAGGCTGTCCAGGCGCTCGCCGAGGAGCGTGCGCGGCTTGTGCAGGCCGGGGGTGTCGACGAGGACGAGCTGGGCGTCGGGCCGGTGCACGATGCCGCGGATGGTGCGCCGGGTCGTCTGTGGCTTGCTGCTGGTGATCGCCACCTTGGTGCCGACGAGGGCGTTCATCAGCGTGGACTTGCCCACGTTGGGACGCCCGATGAAGCAGGCGAAGCCCGACTTGAACCGGGTGCCGGTCGATGTCTGTGGCGAGGTCACATCCTGATTGTCGCGTACTTCGGGCCGTACGGCGTCCCGTCAGCTCCGGAGAACGGTCCGCAGGGCGCCGTCAGGACCGGCGACGAACACCGGCGCCTTCGGCCCGAGATCGCGTACGGCGGCCACGTCGGGCGACTCCTCGCTGGTGACGACGGCCGCCGCCTCCAGCTCCTCCGCGCCGCTGGAGACCGCCATCGCGACCGCGACCTGCAACGCCGTGAGTTTCAGCGAGGGCAGGTCGACCGGGCCCGCGGCGTAGGTGCGGCCGGTCTCGTCGCGGACCGCGGCCCCCTCGGGCGCGCCCGCGCGCGCACGCGTCGACCGGGCCAGAGTGATGATCTTCGTGTCTTCGGGATCGAGCTCGCTCACAGCGCCAAGAGTACTTCGGTCAGGCGTCGGCGTTCTCGCGGTCACCGGAGGGCTCCTCGTCATGGACCGGCGGCAGGCGCCGCGCCAGCACGGTGCTGATCCGGTTGCGGCGGCCGGCCAGGCCCTCGGCGGTGAGCCGCAGACCCGCCACCGTCGCCTGGGAGCCGGCGATCGGCACCCGCCCGAGCGCGTGCGCGAGCAGGCCGCCCACGGTCTCGACATCGTCGACGTCGATGTCGACGTCGAAGATGTCGGCCAGGTCCTCCACGGGCAGCCGTGCGGTCACCCGGGTCGAGCCGTCGCCGACGTGCTCGACGGGCGGGTCCTCCTGGTCGTACTCGTCGGTGATCTCGCCGACGATCTCCTCCAGGATGTCCTCGATCGTGACCAGGCCGGCGGTTCCGCCGTACTCGTCGATCACCACCGCGCAGTGGATCTGCCGCGCCTGCATCTCGCGCAGCAGTTGGTCGATCGGCTTGCTGTCCGGGACGTACGTCGCCGGCCGCATGATCGACTCGACCTGCTCCACGGACTCGCCGTCGCGGTATTCGTGACTGCGCCGGACGATGTCCTTCAGGTAGGCGATGCCGACGACGTCGTCCTCGTTCTCGCCCACCACGGGGATGCGGGAGAACCCGCTGCGCAGCGCCAGCGACAGCGCCTGCCGCAGCGTCTTGTCGCGCTCGATGAACACGATGTCGGTGCGCGGCACCATCACCTCGCGGACGAGCGTGTCGCCCAGCTCGAACACCGAGTGGATCATCTCGCGCTCGTCCGGCTCGATCAGGCGCCGCTGCTCGGCCAGGTCGACGAGGTCGCGCAGCTCCGCCTCGGAGGCGAACGGCCCCTCGCGGAACCCCTTGCCCGGCGTGAGCGCGTTGCCGAGCAGGATCAGCAGCTTCGGCAGCGGGCCCAGCACGCGGGCCAGCGGGTGGATCACCGCGGCGCCGGCCAGCGCGACCGGGACGACGTGCTGGCGGCCGAGGGTGCGCGGCGTCACGCCGACCGCGATGTAGCTGATGACGATCATCACGGCGGCGGCCGTGGCGTACGCGCCCCACGTGCGGCCGATCCACGAGGTGCACACGACCGTGACGATCACCGTCGCGGCCAGCTCGCAGCTCACCCGGAGCAGCAGCACGAGGTTGAGGTAGCGCGGCGGGTCGGCGACGACCTCGGCGAGGCGCACCGCGCCCCGGCGCTCGTCGCGGACGAGCTCCTCGACGCGCACGCGTGAGATACGCGCCAGCGCCGTCTCCGCGCTGGCGAACAGGCCCGCCACCGCGACCAGCGCCGCGGCGAGAACGATGAGCCAGCTCAACGTCATCATGAGGAGTGCGCGCGGGCTCGACGCCACGAGGCGAGAAGCTCCGCCTGCAGGCCGAACATCTCCCTGTGCTCGTCGGGCTCGGCGTGGTCGTAGCCGAGCAGATGGAGGATGCCGTGCGTGCAGAGCAGGTGAAGCTCGTCCTCGGTGCTGTGGCCCGCGTCCTTCGCCTGCCGCGCCGCGACGACGGGGCACAGCACGACGTCGCCGAGCAGCGCCGGGTCGACCGGTGCGTCCTCGGCGCCACCGGAGACGTGCCCCGGGCGCAGCTCGTCCATCGGGAAGGCCAGCACGTCGGTCGGGCCGGGCTCGCCCATCCACTTCTCGTGCAGCTCCGTCATGGCCGCCTCGTCCACCAGGACGATCGACAGCTCCGCGAGTGGGTGCACGCTCATGCCGTCGATCACATGCGTGGCCAGAGCCGACAGAGTCGCCTCGTCCACGGCGTCACCGGACTCGTTGAGCACCTCGATGCTCACTGCTGTCTCCCCCGTTTGCGCGAACCGCCCTTGATCTGCGGCGGCTGGTTCAGCTCGTCATGGCGGTTGTACGCGTCGACGATCGCTCCGACCAGCTTGTGGCGGACCACGTCCTTACTGGTCAGCGTACGGAAGCTGATGTCGTCGAGGCCATCCAGGATGTCCTGGACGACGCGCAGCCCGCTCTGGTTGCCGCTCGGCAGGTCGACCTGGGTGACGTCACCGGTGACGACGACCTTGGAACCGAACCCGAGGCGGGTCAGGAACATCTTCATCTGCTCGGGCGAGGTGTTCTGCGCCTCGTCGAGGATGATGAAGGAGTCGTTGAGCGTGTTGTGCGTCAGGATGTGGTCCTGAGTGACGTACAGCGAGTCCTCCGCCGCCACCTGGATGCACACACACTCCTCACGCCCCGCGGGTTCGATGGAGTCGATGAAGCGCATCGGCCTCCCACCGCCCCCGGCCTCGTGGTACTTCTCGCGCTTGCGTGCGAGGCGGAAGGGCTCGACACCTTCGGGCAGGCGAATCTCGACGACGTGGGCGTCATGGCGGACGGCGACGCCGCCCAGCGACCGCACCAGCGCGATGACGTCGTCGCGGAGCGAGCTCGACGTCGTCGTGAACTGGACACGACAGGTGCGGTCCTGCGTGACCGGCTCGCCGTCGGCGTCCAGGAGCCCCTGGAGCACGGCGAGCCTGACCTCTGCCGAGTTCTCCAGGTACACGTCCGGGACGAACGTCGAGTGCGATCGCGACCCGCGGAGTCCCAGCTCACACGCCACCGCCGTGACAGGGTCGGCGATGGTGACGACCTCGCCGGGCTCGGTCACGCGATTCGGCGCGTGGTCGGCGTCTCCCCTGTGGCGCACCTCGACGCCGGGCCTCCCCAGCGCGGCGGGATCGCCGGACGGCGTTGTGGAGCCGGTCAGACTGCCGTCGCCGAGGAGCAGGCCCAGCGCGTACGGGTCCATGGGGACCTCACGCTCGGGCAGGCACACCGGGGCGGTGAGCAGGGGCAGCTCGTAGCGCGAGGCGTGGGCCGCACGCAGGTCGCCGATCATCTCCTGGGTCTCCAGGACCCGCCACGGCTCGCCACGACGCTTGTCGGAGGCGGTACGGACGGTCCACAGGTGCTCGCCACAGCAGAGGGTCCGTGCCCCGTCCTGAGCGGTGACGCGGTAGACGTCCTTCTCACCCTGCGGATAGACACCGAGGACCGGGGTCGGCTCTCCGTTCGAGCCGACGACGAGATCGCCGACCTGGAGATCGCCGATGGGCCGCCAGCCGTCGGGCGTCAGAACCGGCGTGAAGGTCGGCTGAGCGCGCCCGCGCATGTAAGCCAGCGGCGCCACCTCGATGGTGCCGGCCGCCATGAGCCGCGGGATGGAGTCCGGATCGATCATGTCGTGCAGCGCGTCGTACAGCGGCCTCAGGTATGGGTCGATCTTCTCGTAGAGCGTGCCCGGCAGGAATCCCAGGCGCTCGCCCGCCTCGACGGCGGGCCGCGTCAGGATGATCCTGTTGACCTCCTTGGCCTGAAGCGCCTTCACCGCCTTGGCCATCGCCAGGTACGTCTTGCCGGTGCCGGCCGGGCCGATCGCGAAGACGATCGTGTGCCGGTCGATGGCGTCGACGTAGTGTTTCTGGTTGAGCGTCTTGGGGCGGATGGTGCGGCCGCGTGAGGAGAGGATGTCGAGCGTGAGGACCTCGGCGGGCCGCTCCGTCGTCTCGGAGCGCAGCATCGCGAGGCTGCGCTCGATGGCGTCCTCGCTCAGCGGTGTGCCGCTCTTGAGCAGGTCGAGAAGCTCTTCGAAGAGCTTCGTGACGAGCTCGGTCTCCTCGGCGGGGCCGGTGATCGTGATCTCGTTGCCACGGACGTGCACGTCACTGCCGAAGGCGTGCTCGATCACATGGAGGAGCTCGTCTCTGGAACCGAGCAGCGCGACCATCGAGTGGTCGTCCGGAACCACGATCTTGACTTGCGTGCGCGCGCTATCGTCCTGCGCTGCGTCAGCGGTATGCGTTGAATCGGCCATAGCCCGGCCTTGCGGCCTTTTCGCCCCTGCCTTCCGGTCACGATGGGTCCCCGGCTGTGTATCTGCCATGCTACCGGCCCGCGCCGACCATTTTCGGGTCACTCACCAGCGGAGAGTCACCCCGGCGGCCAGTTGAGCCCGCGCCCGCCGAGCACGTGGGCGTGGACGTGGAAAACGGTCTGCCCCGCCCCCGGGCCCGTGTTGAAGACGACCCGGTATCCGCTGTCGGCCACGCCGTCGTCGGCCGCGACATGATGCGCCTCGCTGATGAGCTCGGCGAGCAGCCCGCCGTCGTACTCGGCCAGCGCGGCGGCGTTGGCGTGGTGTTCTTTCGGGATGACCAGCACATGTGTCGGCGCCTGCGGGTTGATGTCGCGAAACGCCAGCGTGCGGGCGGACTCACGGACCACGGTCGCGGGCACATCACCGGACACGATCTTGCAGAACAAGCAGTCCTGTTCTGTCACTGAGCTCTCCTTCGCCCCACGGTCAGGGAATGCTATCGCGGTCGGCGCGCGCACGGACGCCCGAGAATCGTTACAGGTCTCTGCGGCCAGTACTCAGGTTGGCTGGCTATCGTTGCTGTCACGTGAACCCCCCGGCACGCGGATTCTCTAGCCCCGTCCAAGGGCCGGTCAGGTTCGTTCGAACTTGCCGATCCAATGCTTCGTCCTACCATGGCGGCACAACTTGACGGCACCGACGGCGGGAATAAGGCGAGAGAAGGAATGCCCTTTCGTAAACCAGACGGTGAAGACGGGCGTCCCACTGATGTGACCGAAACCCTCGTGGCCCGGAGCACGATGGGGGCTGTGGCAGTCGCCTGGGATGCTGACCAGGCCGTCACCGCTCTCTACAGTGCTCACTACCGTTCGCTGGTGCGTCTCGCCACACTTCTCGTCAGAGACGTCGCAACGGCGGAGGAGGTCGTCCAGGACGCTTTCGTCGCCATGCACGGGGCATGGCGTCGTGTCCGAGAGCCGGACAAGGCTCTGTCCTACCTACGTCAGTCGGTGGTGAACCGGTCACGTTCGGTGTTGCGGCACCGTGCCGTCGTCGAGAAGTACGCCCCCAAGGGGCTTCCCGACGCACCGAGCGCCGAGAACGGCGCCATCGTGGAGCTCGAGCGCTCCGCGGTCGTCAAGGCGCTCGGCTCGCTGCCCACACGGCAGCGTGAAGCACTGGTGCTCCGCTACTACGGTGACTTGTCCGAGGCGGACATCGCCCAGACCATGGGTATCAGCCGGGGGGCCGTCAAAAGCCACACAGCGCGTGGAATGGCCGCGCTGCGCAGCGTTCTGGAGTCCTTGTAATGACCGAACCCTTCGACGAGTACGGCGATCGTCTCCGCCGTATCTTGAACACGGAAGCGGAAGCGGTCGTGCCCTCTTCAGACGGGCTTGAGCTGATCCGCTCCAAGATCAACAAGCGGCGGGACCGCCGTCTGGGCCTGTGGTACGCCGCACCATGGCTGCGCCCTCTCGCCGCGGTGGGCGCCGCCGTATTCATCTCCATCGCGGCGGTCTCGGCCACCCCGGCGCTGAAGAACTTCGTCCAGACGGGCCATTTCAGCATCGACTCCCCCGGCGACAACGGGCACTCCGTGCCGGGTGACGGCGTGTCCGACAGCCGGTCGATGCCCGGTGGCTCGATGTATCCGAGCCCCAGCGTCTCGTCCGGCAGCCCGACGCCTCTCCCGGCGAAGTCGGGCAAGCACATCGTGAAGGGCAGCTGCCCGCCCGGCGAGGTGACCGTCTCGCCGAGCACCGGGCCGGTGTCCTCGTCGAAGTCGACGCTCATCTGCGCGCCCGAGGAGCCCACTTCGGAGCCGAGCACGCCGGAGGAGCCCACGACCCCGCCCGTGTCGCCGCCGGACGACAGTCCGTCGAGCGAACCGGGGGGCGGCGGGGTGCAGCCGTCCGCGCAGGAGTCGCCCTGACGGGCGTTCTCACCAGCGCCCGGTGCGCCCCAGCAGTACGGCGGCTGCGGCGACACCGGCGGTCGAGGTTCGCAGCACGGTAGGCCCGAGCAGGGTCGGCCGTCCGCCTGCCGCCGCGAATTCGGCGACCTCGGCGTCGCTCAGGCCGCCTTCGGGGCCGACGATAAGCACGATCTCTCCCTCAGCGGGCACCTCGACGCCGCTGAGGGGCCCGTCGGCCGCCTCGTGCAGGATGACCCCCAGAGCCGCTCCCGCGACGCGCTGGGCGACCTGAGAGGTCGTGGCGAGGTCGGTCACGTCCGGCAGCCACGCGCGGCGCGCCTGCTTGGCCGCCTCACGCGCCGTGCTCCGCCACCGGCCCAGCGCCTTGTCGCGGCGCTCGGGCCGCCACCGCGTCACGCAACGCTCGGCGGCCCACGGCACGACGACGTCGACGCCGACCTCGGTCATCATCTCGACCGCGAGCTCACCGCGGTCGCCTTTGGGCAGCGCCTGCACGACGACGATGCGCGGCTCCCGCGCCGGCTCACGGCGCCGGGCCACGGCCTCCAGCACGAGGCTGTCGCGCTCGGCCGAGGCGACCACGCACTCGACGAGCAGGCCCGCCCCGTCGGTGAGGTCGGCACGCTCGCCGACGCGCAGCCGGCGTACGGCCGCCGCGTGCCGGCCCTCCGGACCGTCGAGGAGGATCCGGTCGGACACGAGGCGTGAGCCCTCCGCCAGGAAGACCGGAGGGCTCATCGCGTCGTGCGTGGGTCAGCGGCCATTGAAGGCGTCGCGCAGCCGGGAGAAGAACCCCTGCTGCCCCGGGGAGAATTTTCCGGGCGGGCGCTCTTCGCCGCGCAGGACCGACAACCTGCGCAGCAGCTCTTCCTGCTCCTCGTCGAGCTTGGTGGGCGTCTCGATGTTCACGTGGATCATCAGGTCGCCGCGGCCGGTCTCGTTGAGGTGCTTGACGCCCCGGCCGTACATGGGGATGACCTGGCCGGACTGGGAGCCGGGCCGCAGGTCGATCTCCTCCGGGCCGTCGAGGGTCTCGACGATGAGCGAGGTGCCGAGCGCGCCGGCCGTCATCGGTACCTGGACGGTGCAGTGCAGGTCGTCGCCCTGCCGCTCGAAGATCGCGTGAGCGCGCTCGACGATCTCCAGGAAGAGGTCGCCGGCCGGCCCGCCGCCGGGGCCGATCTCGCCCTCACCGGCGAGCTGGATATGGGTGCCGTTCTCGACACCGGCCGGGATGCGCACCTTGATCGTGCGCCGGGTGCGGACGCGGCCGTCTCCGGAACACTCCTGGCACGGCGTGCGGATGACGCTGCCGTAGCCGCCGCACTGCGGGCAGGCGCGCGAGGTCATGACCTGGCCGAGGAACGACCGGGTGACCTGCTGCACCTCTCCGCGCCCGTGACACATGTCGCAGGCCTCGGGCTGGGTGCCCGGGGCCGTGCCCGCGCCGGTGCAGCTCGTGCACACGATCGCGGTGTCGACGGTCAGCTCGCGGGTGGTGCCGAAGGCGGTCTCCGACAGGTCGAGCTCGACGCGGATCGTGCCGTTGCGGCCGCGCCGCGCCCGGCTACGGGGCCCACGCTGGGCCTGGGTGCCGAAGAAGGCGTCCATGATGTCGCTGAACGGGAAGCCCGCACCGCCGCCGAACCCGGCGCCGGCCGCCCCCGCGGACGCGAACGGATCCGCGCCCATGTCGTACATCTCACGCTTCTTGGGGTCCGAGAGGACCTCGTACGCCTGGGTGATCTCTTTGAACTTGTCCTGCGTCGCCGGGTCGGGGTTGACGTCCGGGTGCAGCTCACGTGCGAGACGGCGGTATGCCTTCTTTATCTCGTCCGCTGCCGCGTCACGGCGCACCCCGAGGGTCGCGTAGTAATCGGCCGCCACTTATGACCCCGCCAGAATCTGTCCGACGTAACGTGCCACTGCGCGTACTGCTCCCATCGTGCCGGGGTAGTCCATCCGCGTCGGGCCGAGCACGCCGAGCCGGGCGACCGTCTGGTCGCCGGCGCCGTATCCGGTGGCGACCACCGATGTCGTGCGCAGGCTCTCGTGGAGGTTCTCGGTGCCGATCCGCACGGTGAGACTCGTGGGATCTCCCACCTCACCGAGCAGCCGCATCAGGACGACCTGTTCTTCCAGGGCCTCCAGCACGTCGCGGAGGCTCTGGGACAAGTCGGCGCGCGCGAGGTTCGCCGCGCCGGCGATGACTATCTTCTCTTCATGTTTCTCGATCAGCGACTCGAGGAGCACTGAGAGCACCGTCGCGGCGAGAAGCCGCTCGTCGGACGGCACCCGGTCGGGCAGGTCCGCCACGGCCACGGGCACGTCGGTGAGCCAGCATCCGTCGAGATGGGTGTTGAGCACCGCCCGCAGATGGGCGATGGCATCCTCGGAGACCGGCTCGGTCATCTCGATCGCACGCTGCTCGACCCGGCCGGTGTTGGTGATGATCACAAGCAGGAGCCGCTCCGGCCCGATCGGCACGAGCTCGATGTGCCGGACCGCCGAACGCGAGAGCGAGGGGTACTGGACGACGGCGACCTGCCGGGTCAGCTGCGCGAGCAGCCGGACCGTACGGGTCACGACGTCGTCGAGGTCATAGGCGTTCGCGAGGAACGTCTCGATCGCGCGACGCTCCGGGGAGGACAGCGGCTTGATCGTCGACAGACGGTCGACGAACAGCCGGTAGCCCTTGTCGGTCGGCACGCGCCCGGCGCTCGTGTGCGGCTGGGCGATGTAGCCCAGCTCCTCAAGAACGGCCATGTCGTTGCGGATCGTAGCCGGTGAGACGCCGAGGTTGTGCCGGTCGCCGAGCGCCTTGGAACCCACGGGCTCGTTGGTGGACACGAAGTCCTCAACGATGGCCCGGAGCACAGCCAGCTTCCGGTCGTCGAGCACGCACTCACCTCCCCTGGCCGCAGGCCTTCGGACTTGGCACTCCATGTTCTTGAGTGCCAAGTGTACGGCGAGCCGCCGACGACACGGCGATTCGACCGCTCCGAATACCTCGTGCGGACGTCGATCGCGCGAACACTACCCGCCGTGCGTGTTGGTCCGGGCTCGATCTGGTTGGTCCCGGTACGGTGCGGCGCGTGCGGAGTAAGAACTACGCCAAAGACGTTCTCGCGGGCGACTGGCGACGTCCGCTGAAAGGCACGATCCCCGAGATCGCCGCGGAGCCGGACCTCGTCGTCGAGGACCCCTCCAGCGGCTTCTGCGGTGCGGTCGTGGCCTGCGCGAAGGACGCGGTGACCCTTGAGGACCGCCACGGCAAGCGGCGGGTCTTCCCGCTGGCCAAGGCCGGTTTCCTGCTCGACGGCAAACCCGTGACGCTCGTACGCCCGGTGCGCTCGGCGGGTAAGGCCCGTTCGGCGTCCGGCTCCATCGCGGTGCAGGGCCTGCGCGCACGTGTCGCCCAGGAGAGCCGCATCTACGTCGAGGGCCGGCACGACGCGGAGCTCGTCGAGAAGATCTGGGGCCACGACCTGCGCGTCGAAGGCGTCGTCGTGGAATACCTGGAGGGCGTCGACCACCTGCCCGCCATCGTGTCGGAGTTCGGGCCGGAGCCCTCACGGCGGCTCGGCGTGCTCGTCGACCACCTGGTCGCGGGGTCGAAGGAGAGCCGCCTCGCGTCGCAGGTCTCCTCCCCGTACGTCCTGGTGACCGGGCATCCGTTCATCGACATCTGGGAGGCGGTCAAGCCGTCCGTCCTCGGGATCTCCGCATGGCCTTCGGTGCCGCGCGGGGTGCCGTGGAAGGAAGGGGTCATCTCCGCTCTCGGCTGGAAGGGCGAGCCGGGCGAGGTGTGGCAGTCGATCCTCGGGCGTGTCCGTTCGTTCACGGACCTGGAGCCCGCCTTGCTGGGGCGGGTCGAGGAGCTGATCGACTTTGTGACCGCTCCTTCCGGGTGATTCGAAACCGTTGGTACTTTCCGTGCGTCCCATAAACTGCAGTACCGCTTTTCGTGCGGATAAATGCTGACGTTTTGCCCGGAGGGGTACGCGCGATGACCTATGGCCAGCAGCCCGGAAAAGGATATCCCGGCCGGAACCGGCCGGGATACGGTCCGCCGGGTGCCGCCCAGGCGTCCGGAGGCCCTGAGGGCCGGCCGCCCTACGGCCAGGCTCCGTACGGAGGCAGGCCGCCCCACGGCGGGCGTCCGCCGCAGAACGGGTCCGGGTACGGGCAGAACGGCGGGCAGGGCCACGGCTCGGGCGGCGGGTCCGGGTACGGGCAGTCCGGGTCCGGGCAAGGGCAGTCCGGTGGGTCCGGGTACGGGCAGAGCGGTCCGTCCGGGTACGGATCCGGTGGCCGGCCGGGCTACGGGCAGGGATATGGACAGGGCAACCTGCCGGGCTATGCGCCGGGCGGCGGTCCCCCGTACGGGTCGCCGAATCGCCACGCGCAGTACGTGGCGCCTCCCCCGCAGCCGCAGTACGGCCCTCCCTCGACCGTCACGGACCACCCCCCGAAGCGCCGCGGGGAGCCTCATACCAGCGGCGGCCTCGTCACCGAGGACGACGAGCGGTGGGCCGTGCCCGCGTACATCGGCCTGTTCGTCGGCGGCTTCGTCGCCCCGGCGATCGTCTACGCGGTCAAGCGCCGTACCTCGCCGTTCGCACGCTTCCACGCCGCGCAGGCCCTGAACCTGTTCATCGTGATGTCGGTGGCCAACATCCTGTCGTTCACGCTCGCCTTCAGGATCGGCGTGACAGGGTTGATGGTGGCGCTGGCCGTGCTGGCCGCCGAGTCCTTCTGCATCATCAAGGCCGCGATCGGCGCCAACCGCTGCGAGTGGTACCGCATTCCCCCGATCATCGCCTGGCCCATCGTCCGCTGAGGAGCAGAGATGCACGACGACGTCCCCGGCGACCGGCCACGGGACCCCGCGGAGCCCTCCTCTCCCGGCCCCGAACCCCAGGACGACGTCCCCGGCTCGCCGCCGAACGCCGGTCCTGAGCCGTACGACGACGTTCCCGTCGCCTGGCCGCAGAACGCCGGCCCGGGGCCGTACGGCGGCGCCACGGGCCCGTACGGCCCTCCTCCTGGCGCGTACGGCTACGGCGGCCCGCAGCCGCCGCCCTACGGGCAGCCGTACGGCGGTCCAGCCGCGCCGTACGGCCCGGCCGCGTACGGCCCCGGCTCGTACTACGAGACTGTGGGCATCACCTCGGCCGACGACACGACGTGGGCGCTGATGGCGTACCTCGGCCAGTTGGCGTTCGGTTTCCTGCCACCGCTCATCGTGTACCTATCCCGCAAGGACCGCTCACCGTTCGTGCGCTCCCACGCGGCGCAGGCACTCAACCTGATGCTCACGTACCTGATCGTCTTCGTCGGCGGTGTCCTGATCGCGGTGACCGCTGCGGTCAGCGGCGTCGGCCCGGCCGTCCTGCTGCTGGCCGTCCCCTTGGTCGTCGCGGCCGCCGTCACCCACACCGTCTTCCTCATCATCGGCGCGGTACGCGCCGGCCGACGCGAGCTCTACAAGGCCCCCACACTGGTGTGCTGGCCGATCATCCACTGACCAGGCGAGCCACCGTCAGATCAGGTCCCGGACGAGCGGCCGCACCGACCCCCTCATCATCGGCGCCGCACGCGCCGACCGACGCGAGCCCCAAAAGCCCCCCGCTGGTGTGCCGGCCGATCGTCCACTGACCGGGCGGGCCGCCGTCAGGTGAGGTCGCGGACGAGCGCGTCGGCGAGGAGGCGGCCGCGCAGGGTGAGGACGGCGCGGCCCGCCTCGTACGCCTCCGGTGCCAGCAGGCCGTCCGTGACGGCACGGCGTGCGGCGGTGCCGTTCTCGATCAGGCCGAGCGGGCAGCCTTCGGCCAGGCGCAATTCCAGCATGACGCGTTCGAACCGGCGGTCGGCGGCTTCCAGGACCTCGCGGGCGTGGGCGGGGCTGGCGTCCCCGGCGAGGCGTTCGGCGTACGCGGCGGGGTGTTTGACGTTCCACCAGCGGGTGCCGCCGACGTGGCTGTGCGCGCCGGGTCCGACGCCCCACCAGTCGCCGCCGGTCCAGTACAACAGGTTGTGGCGGCAGCGCGCCTCGTCGTCGGACGCCCAGTTGGAGATCTCGTACCAGTGCAGGCCGTGGCGCCCGAGAGTCTCTTCGGTGGCGAGGTAGCGGTCGGCCATGGCGTCGTCGTCGGGCGCGGCGAGTTCCCCGCGCCGTACGCGGGCTGCCAGGCGGGTGCCATCCTCGACGATCAGGGCGTAGGCGGAGATATGGTCGGGCGCGGCGTCCATCGCGGCGTCCAGGCTGGCCTGCCAGTCGGCGTCGCTCTCGCCGGGGGTCCCGTAGATGAGGTCGAGGTTGACGTGCTCGAACCCCGCCTCGCGCGCCCACGCCACACACTGCTGCGGACGCCCGGGCGTGTGCGTACGGTCGAGCACCGCCAGCACGTGCTCCCGCGCGCTCTGCATGCCGAACGACATTCGCGTGAACCCCGCCGCACGCAACCGGGTGAGGTACGCCGGGTCAACGGTCTCGGGATTCGCCTCGGTCGTCACCTCGGCTCCATCGGCGAGCCCGAACTCCTTGCCGATCGCGTCCATGATCTTGCCGAGGTCACCGGCGTCGAGCAGCGTCGGCGTCCCCCCGCCGACGAACACCGTCTGCACCGGCAGGTCGACGTCTCCCAGCACCCTGCGCGCCATCCGGATCTCCGCGATCGCGGTGTCGGCGTACGACTCTCGCGAAGCACCTCTCAGCTCGGTCGCGGTGTAGGTGTTGAAGTCGCAGTAGCCGCACCGGGTCACGCAGAACGGCACGTGCACATAGAACCCGAACGGACGGCTCCCGAGACCGTCGAGCGCGCTGAAGGGCAACGCCCCGTCACTGGGAACCGGATCTCCGTCCGGCAGCGTGGAAGGCACCCCTCAAGTGTGCCGCCCCACACCCCATGCCCACGCCGAGAGCCACAGACCGACGAAGTCCCGCACCCTCCAGCCTCGACGGGCCGGGCGGTTGACGGTCGCGCCCTCAAATCGGCGGTCACACTGACCGGGACGAGCCTCCCCACTCGGTCCCAGACCGGCACCCGCGACGGGGCCTCGGCCTCGACAGGCCGGGTGGTCAGCGGTCGCGTCCTCAGGCCCGTGGTCACCCTGGCCAGGACGAGCCCTCCTCGCTCGCCCCCGGACTGGCGCTGACGAGGCGATTGCGGCCGCCTCGCGGGTCGGTCGACGCGACCCGTACGGTCCCCCTAAGGACCGCCCGGTTCCACGATGGCCGGGCGGTCTCCTCGTCGCCTCAGCCGGGCGGGCGGTGGCCGTTCGGTGAGCGGTGGCCGGTGGAGAATTCCGCCCATACCGTCGTCGCGCCGGCGTGCTCGGTGACGCCCCAGGACTCCGCGAGGGTCTCGACGATGAGGATCCCGCGCCCGTCCTCGGCGTCAGGGTCGTAGTGGGTGCGCGGTTTGTCGGGCATCGTGCTGCCGTCGTTGGTGACCTCGGCGCGTACGAGCGGGCCCGTGACGGTGAGCCTGATCTTGATCTCGCCGCCGTCGCCGCTGGGCGTGTGTTTGATCGCGTTGGTGGCCAGTTCGCTGACGCCGAGTGAGACCTTGTCCACCGCTGGATGGCGGCGGCCGAGCATGTCGCGTACGAACCGGCGGCCGCTTGCGACGGACCGGTCCTCCCCTCGGAGGACGATCGCCACGGGCAGTTGTACCGCGGCCTCTGCCTCGTCGTCACCGGCCGGCGGCGCGGTGCTGTCGTTCATGCCATTGCCATGAGCCTCGCAGCCGTCCGCATCACGGGATGCGGTTTCGCGGCGAACCCCCGGACCCGCCATGGCAGCGTCCAATTTTCCTCCCGTTGAACCCCGAACACCGCGTCTTTACCCTCGCCTGACACGAAAACACGGAGCACTGGTTCCAGGAATGCCCGAGTCCGCACCCTTCGTCCATGCTTATTGCTATATGCACGGCTCAAGTGACGACACGCCGCCGACCGGACGTAACGAGTTTCTCCCCTTGAAGCCACCCTTCAGCCCTTGCGGAACGACCGTCCCGGCCATCCGAAAGACGCGTTACCGTCCGGTCCGAGAGCGTCCACGTACGGAACCGGAGCGTTCCATCGGCTACTTCAGGTCGAGAGCGGCGGCCAGGTCACGCCATTCCGGGCGGTGAAGCGCCCGGCGGTCGCCGGAGATGATCTGGACGACCACATGGTCGGCGCCGGCCTCGTGGTGGGCGGCCACGCGCTCCCGCGCCGCCTCCATCCCTCCGACGGCGAAGATCGCGTCGACGAGCCGGTCGCTGCCACCATCGGCGAAGTCCTCGTCGCCGAACCCCAGGCGCCGCAGGTTGTTCACATAGTTCGGCAGCCGCAGATACAGCGCGAGATGATCGCGGGCGGAGTCCTTCGCCCGGGAGACGTCGGTGTCCGGCGCCACCTTGACCTCGGGGGCGAGCAGCGGACCGTCGCCGAGGACCTCACGTGCGCGCGCCGTGTGCTCGGGATTGATGAGGTACGGGTGGGCGCCGGCCGTACGGTCGCGGGACAGGGCGAGCATGCGCGGGCCCAGCGCGGCCAGGACACGCTCGGACGGCCGGTTGCCCTCGACGTCGAGCCGGTCCAGGTAGTCGACCATCGTGGAGTACGGCCTGCTGTAGTCCTTGGCCAGGGCGGCGTGGCTCGCGCCGAGACCGAGCAGGAAACGCCCCGGAAATCGGCCGGCCAGCGCGGCCTGCTCCGCCGCGACGTCGGCGGCCTCGTATTCCCAGATGCTAAGGATCCCGGTCGCGACGACGAGCCGGGAGGTCGCCTCCAGCAGGGGCACCGCATGACGTACGCCGGGGCTGCCGCCGAGCCAGACCGCGCCGTACCCGAGCGACTCCAGCTCCGCCGCCGCCTCACGGATCTCCCCCGCGGCGCCCGGAGACTCGTCGCGCAGCCCGACATTCCAGATGCCCACACGGCCAAGATCCATCGCCTGCTCCAACCGTCGAGTGTGGTCACCACAACCAGGACGGTCGCACCGCTATTTCGCTACTTCTTGCCCTTGTCCGTGCCGGCACCGGTGCCGGTGGAGAGCGCGGCGACGAAGGCCTCCTGCGGCACGTCGACCCGGCCGATGGTCTTCATGCGCTTCTTGCCCTCCTTCTGCTTCTCCAGCAGCTTGCGCTTCCGTGAGATGTCGCCGCCGTAGCACTTGGCGAGGACGTCCTTGCGGATGGCGCGGATGTTCTCGCGGGCGATGATCCGCGCGCCGATGGCGGCCTGGATGGGCACCTCGTACTGCTGGCGCGGGATGAGCTCCTTGAGCTTGGCCGTCATCATCAGGCCGTACTCGCGCGACTTCTCCTTGTGCACGATCTGGCTGAACGCGTCGACGGACTCGCCCTGCAGCAGGATGTCGACCTTGACGAGGTCGGACTCCTGCTCGCCGCTGGGCTCGTAGTCGAGCGAGGCGTACCCGCGGGTCCGCGACTTCAGCTGGTCGAAGAAGTCGAAGATGATCTCGGCGAGCGGCAGCGTGTAGCGGATCTCGACGCGGTCGGCGGACAGGTAGTCCATGCCCTGCAGCACGCCGCGGCGGCCCTGGCACAGCTCCATGATCGCGCCGATGTGGTCGCTCGGCGACAGGATCGTGGCCTTGACCATCGGCTCGTACACCGCGGCGATCTTCCCCTCGGGGAACTCGCTCGGGTTGGTGACCGTGTGCTCTTTGGCGTCTTCCATGACGACGCGGTAGATGACGTTCGGCGCGGTGGAGATCAGCGACAGACCGGACTCGCGTTCGAGCCGCTCGCGGACGATCTCCATGTGGAGCAGGCCGAGGAAGCCGCAGCGGAAGCCGAACCCGAGCGCAAGCGACGTCTCCGGCTCGTAGATCAGCGCGGCGTCGTTGAGGCGGAGCTTGTCCAGGGCGTCGCGCAGCTCGGGGTAGTCGTCGCCATCGACCGGATAGAGCCCGGAGAACACCATCGGCTTGGGATGCTCGTACCCGCCGAGCGGCTCACTCGCCCGCTTCACGGCACTCGTCACCGTGTCGCCGACCCGCGCCTGGCGTACGTCCTTGACGCCGGTGATGAGGTAGCCGACCTCGCCGACACCGAGACCCGCCGTCGGCGTGGGCTCGGGCGAGATCACGCCGACCTCAAGGGTGTCGTGCGCGGCCCCGGTCGACATCATCAGGCTCTTCTCGCGGCGCGAGAGATGGCCGTCGATCACCCTGACGTACGTGACGACGCCCCGGTAGGTGTCGTAGACGGAGTCGAAGATCAAGGCACGGGCCGGGCCGTCCGGGTCACCGACGGGAGCGGGCACGGTCTCGACGATCTTGTCCAGCAGCTCGGCGACGCCGACGCCGGTCTTGCCGGAGACCCGCAGCACCTCGGACGCCTCACAGCCGATGATCCCGGCGATCTCGTCCGCGTACTTGTCCGGCTGCGCGGCCGGCAGGTCGATCTTGTTCAGGACCGGGATGATGTGGAGGTCCGCCTCGAGCGCCAGGTACAGGTTGGCCAGCGTCTGTGCCTCGATGCCCTGCGCCGCGTCGACGAGCAGCACCGCGCCCTCACACGCCTCCAGCGACCGCGACACCTCGTACGAGAAGTCGACGTGACCGGGCGTGTCGATCATGTTGATGACGTGGTCTTTCCACGGCAGGCGTACGGCCTGGCTCTTGATCGTGATGCCGCGCTCACGCTCGATGTCCATGCGGTCGAGATACTGAGCGCGCATCTGGCGCTCCTCGACCACACCGGTGAGCTGCAGCATCCGGTCGGCCAGGGTCGACTTGCCATGATCGATATGCGCGATGATGCAAAAGTTGCGGATCACCGCGGGATCGGTGTGGTTCGGTACGAGCGGCACCGGGTTCCTCGCGAAGAGATGGTTCTAGCGTCCTCCATCGTCCCATGCCGCACGGATGCTCCGTGCCGCTCAGGTGCCCGGGTGTCGGCTTCGCCTCGTGTCGGCGGGGTGTGGTTTGGGGATTGGTGGGGAGGTTGGTAGGCTGCTCTACTGCGTGTGGGCGTGTGATGGTCCCGCGCCCCCATTCCATCGACTTACACCTGAGGCTTCTTTCGTGGCGAACATCAAGTCCCAGATCAAGCGGAACAAGCAGAACGAGAAGGCCCGTCTGCGCAACAAGGCGGTCAAGTCGGAGCTGAAGACCGAGATCCGCAAGTTCCGCGAGGCCGCCGAGTCCGGCGACACCGAGGCGACCCTCGCGCAGCTGCGCAGCGCCTCGCGCAAGCTCGACAAGGCCGTGAGCAAAGGCGTCATCCACAAGAACCAGGCCGCGAACCGCAAGGCAGCGATCGCCAAGCGCGCCGCCGCCCTGCAGGCCAAGTAGGTTCTTGAAGCGTCACCGACGCCGTGCCCTTGAGGGGTACGGCGTCGTTGTGCTGTCTACGGTCGGTGTTTGAGTGGCTGCTCGGGCTTGAAGGCGGTCGCCTGGGCGTGGCACGTTCGGTGCCGTGCCGAACTCCTCAGCGAGCCATACGCCGACGCCCAGAACAGGTGCACCGTTCCTCGACCGCCCGCGCCTTCACACGGCGTCCCTGTCATGCGGCGCCTAACGTTGCTTCTGACGTCTCCGTCTTTTCCGACCTCTTCGTCGAACCTCACGTCTCCGTCGGGCCTCACATCTCGGGCGTCACGACTCGCCCCTGACCTCTCCGCCGGGCCTGACGTCTCAGACCTGAGGTCTTCATCGGGCCCTACGTCTCGGACCTGAGGTCTTCGCCGAAGCTTCAGGCGGTGTTGAACTCGCCTTCGAGGTCGGCCCAGGTCAACACGGGCCGCACCCACGGAGGCGCCGGAGAACTCTGCGGCCCGAACAGGTAGAGATGCGGCACCAGCTCTCTAAGCGCCACATGCACGTCGGCCCTGTCGTCGATCATGTGAGTGATGTTGAGCTCGGCACAATGCGCCGCTTTGTCCGCACGCTTGCGACAGAACCGCACGTTGCCGACGGGCAGCCCCGTACGCCGATAGAAATCGTGGTGATCAAGCCACTGCAGCGTACGTTTCTGGATGCGTTCGCCACATTTGGAAATGATCCAGGCCTGACCGTCGAACCGCTCGACCAGCCCAGGCAACACGTCGAACATGCCCACAGTCGCAGGCGTCCGCATCGCCTCCTCCAGCCCTCCATCAAGAAAGACCGTGTCCGCGCCCCCGGAGGGCGCCGCGCCACCCTGAATCACCCGCCCGAAGTCCACCCCAAGGCGCGGTTCTGAATTGGTACTCATCACTCCAGAGTCGAGCATTTCCGCCAGAGACGAAACCGATTTATCGCCCAACCGCCGCCACCCGACCTGGCCAACACCCTCCCGGATTAGCGACCGACCACCAGACCCGCGAGCCGTCAGCGATCCGCAGTCGGCAATCCGCAATCGGCAGTCGGCAGCCGGCGATGGTGGCCGCGAAACGGCCGCCTTCGTGCGCTCTTCTTGTCGTGCGCTCTTCGCGTCCGGTGGTGGTCAGCGTCCGCTGCGGGCGGCGACGATTTGGCCGACGGCCTTCTCCAGGGCGTATGCGGCGTCTGTTCCGCCGCCCTTGACCTGGGCGTCGGTTTCGGCGACGACCTGAATGGCCCGGGCTACGCCTTCTGAGCTCCAGCCTCGCAACTGCTGGCGTACTCGGTCGACCTTCCACGGCGGCATGCCGAGTTCCTTGGCCAGGCCGGCGCCGCGTAGGCCTCGGGGGGCGTCGCCGACCTTGGCCAGTGCCCGGACACCCTGCGCCAGGGCGCTGGTGATCAGTACGGGGGCGACGCCGGTGGACAGGGCCCAGCGGAGTTGTTCGAGGGCTTCGGCAAGGCGGCCCTCGACCGTACGGTCGGCGACGGTGAAGCCGCTGACCTCGGCTCTTCCGCGGTGGTAGCGGGCGACCGCTTCGTCGTTGATTCTGCCGCCGGTGTCGGCGACGAGCTGGCTGCAGGCGCTGGCGAGTTCGCGCAGGTCGGTGCCGACGGCGTCGAGAAGGTTGCGGGCGGCTTCCTCGCCGATGCTGCCCCCGGCCCGACGGACCTCGGCGCGTACGAAGGAGATCCGCTCGCCAGGACGTGTGATCTTCTGGCAGGTGACCTTGCGGGCGCCGGCCTTGGTGAAGGCCTCCAGCAGAGCTTTGCCCTTGACTCCGCCGACGTGCACGAGGACGAGATCGATGTCATCGGCCGGGTCCGCGGCGTAACGAGCGATCTCGCCGGCCAGGTCCTTACCGAAGTCCTGCGCCGAACGCAGCACGACGACCCGCCCGCCGCCGAACAGCGACGGGGAGGTCAGCTCGACGAGCGCCCCCTTCGTCAGCGTCGACGGAGTCAGCTCATGAACCTCGGCGTCCGTCTCGCGCGCACGTGCCGCGGCGACGACGTCGGCGATCGCCCGGTCGACGAGCAGCTCTTCGTCGCCGACGACCAGGGTGAGACGTTCGGAAGACACGCCTGCAGCATCCCACGTCACCGAGGTACCCCACGCACCCAACCGCTCCGGCGAAGTCGCGAGCGACAGAGAAGCCGCGGCGCGGCGGGGGCTCGCTGCGCCGGCCGAAGGACTTCCCAGAGGTGAGCTCCCTCCGAGCGATAAGCCGAGAGCGACGAAGACTCGGTGACGAGCGACGGGGTAGGAGAGACCTGCCGTCGGGCGAAGTTTCTACGGGACTGTGTCGATCCGCGGGCGCTCGTTCGACATGTGGGATCGAGGGCCGAGAGGCGGCCCCGACGGACGAGGAGAACGCGATGGCGAAGTACATGCTGATCATGCGGGGCACCGAGAGTCGAACGCGGCGTGATGGGGGTGAAGCTTGAGCCACGACGGACGCGAGGGGACGAACCCCGGCGCCTCGGCGAGGCTGCAGGCCGGCCGGGAGTCTGTGATTCGCCGCGAGACCGGTGGTTACGGAGGACGGCGCGACCAGCGAACGTTCGGGGGCTACTTCTGCTCGACGTCGCCTCGAAGCAGGAGGCGGTCGAGGGGCCAGCGGTCCCGTCGGTCCCGGTTCCAAGATCGAGGTACGGCGGGTGACCGAGAAGGACGAGATACCGCAGGACGACGAGGAGTCCACTACCAACATTCCGCGACGCGAGAGCACCGGCCAGACCTGATGAGTACGGCCGACGTCGAGGCCGTCTGGCGGACGAGACGGCGCGGATCGTCTCCCTGACATCGCACGGCGATGGCCAAGGACGCCGACGGAGGCGGTGGCCGAGCGCTGGTGTCGTGGCCGCCACCCCTCCGGCCAATCGGCCGGCTGGCTGATGGCCACGGCCCGGCGGCGGGCCACGACGCGCTCCGCCGCCGTACCGCCTGCAGAACCGGTACGCCCTGCTGGCGGCCGCCCGGTGATCGACGAGGACATCGACCCCGACAGGATCGACGACGACATCCAGGCGCTGATGTTCGTCAGCTGCCCCGGTGCCTCCCCGAGGCTCGGGTTGCACCTACCCGTCGCAGTCTGCGGCTGTCCCGACGATCGCCCGCGCGTTCCTCGTATCCGTGCCGACGGTGCAGGCCCGCATCACCCGGGCGAAGAAGACGATCGCGGCGACCGGGGTGCCGTTCGACCTGCAGCCGGCCGGCGAGCGCCGGGAGCGGTTGGGAGGCGTGCGCAGCGTCGACCACGAGATCTTCACCGAGGGGTCGCGGCGACGTCTGGCGACCGGCTGCTACGCCCCGACGTCGCGACGAGGCGCTCCGGCTGGCCCGCACGCTTGTCTCGCTGCAGTCCGGACGAGCCGAGGTGCACGTCTTGCTCGCTCTGTGCGACTGACGGCCGCGCGCTTCCCGGCCCGACCGGCCCGGACGGTTCGCCGATCCTGCTGGAGGACCAGGACCGTCGGCGGTGGGACCTCTCGGCGATCCGCAGTGGGCTGGCCGCGCTGTCCAGGCACGGCGTCGCGGTCTGGGCCCGTACGGCCTGCAGGCTGCGATCGCCGCCGCCCACGCGTCGGCGCCCTCGGTCGAGTCGACGGACTGGGACCGGATCGTGCTGCTCTAGAGGCCTGGCAGGTCGCCCCCCTCACCGGTTCGTAACCGCGTCGACGGGATGGCCTCGCCCGGCGCAACACTGCGGCCCGTACGAGATCGAGGACGTTCCGTCGCATCGGCACGGCATTCAAGACGGCGACGAGCCTCGCGCGACGGAGCGCGCTCCGGGCGCATCTCGCCGGGCAGGGGGACGTTGGCAGGGGCGGGAGGATAAGACGAGGGGGGGGGGGGCGGTCACCTCGGAAATGTTGGCGGGCGGAAGGCGACGGCGCGTATGAGGCCGAGGTCGTCGTTCTTGGGGTCGTTGGGCATGGGGAACACAGACGTGATGAGCCGCCAGCCGATCGGGTACGCGTCGCGGTAGGCGACGAGGGCGGCGCGGACCTCCTCCGGCGGGAGGAAGCGGTGTTCGGGTTCGGCGAATCTCAGATGTCCGATGCGGATCTCCAGCGCGCGGCCGGCTCGGATGTTCCTGACCCAGTCGGCACGGCTGCCCCAGACCGCGATGACGATCGCCTCGCCGGTCTCGTGGTCTAGGCGGACGACCTCCAGCACCGTCTCGTACCGGAGTCCGGAGAGTCTGCCCTGGTGAGCGAGGTAGAGGAAGCGTTTGCCGAGGAGGAAGCCCAGGTCCCGCCGGTACAGCCACAAGGGTGAACGCATGGCGCGCAGCATGAGTCCCTGCGGCTTCCGGGCACCTGACAGTCCTCGGTTCATCGTCCAATGATGCCGTCATCTAGGGGGCGATCCGTACGAGAGGCGGGAATCCAAGCCTTAAGCGGTCAGTTGTCACCAATGTGGCTGAATTTACCGACGTCCGCAGGTCAGTGCTGGATCTCGTGCCGGTGAGCACGGAAACGACACCGGGAGCCGCCCTGCGGGCCACGGTCGATCTGGCGCCTGTCATCGAACGGCTCGGCTATCACCGCATGTGGGTGGCGGAACACCACAGCATGCCGGGGATCGCGAGCTCCTCCCCCGCGGTGCTCATCGCGCACCTGGCGGAGGCGACCTCCACGCTACGGGTCGGGTCCGGCGGTGTGATGCTGCCGAACCACGCGCCGCTGGTCGTGGCGGAACAGTTCGGCATGCTGGAGGCACTGCACCCGGGCCGGATCGACCTGGGAATCGGCCGTGCCCCTGGCACCGACCAGGCCACCGCGTACGCTCTGCGCCGCACTCCCGACATCACCGCGGACGCCTTTCCGGAGGAGCTCTCGCAGCTCAGGGCGTTCTTGGACGGCTCGTACCCGCGCATCCTCGCGGTGCCCGCCGGGGAGAATCCGCCGTCGGTGTGGCTGCTGGGGTCGAGTGGCTTCAGCGCGCAGCTCGCGGGGATGCTCGGCCTGCCGTTCGCTTTCGCGCACCATTTCAGCTCGCGGTTCACCGAGCCGGCGCTTGAGCTGTACCGCTCGACGTTCGAGCCGGTCGGGCCGCTCACCGAGCCGTACGCGATGGTCACCGCCGCCGTCGTCGCGGCGGACACGGACGAGGAGGCCACGCGTCTCGCCGCGCCGCTGGGACTCTCGATGCTGCGCCTGCGGGCCGGGAACCCCGGTCTGCTGCCCACGCCCGAAGAGGCTCTGGCGTATCCGTACTCGCCGCAGGAGCACGAGGCGATTCGGACGATCACGGACTCTCACGTCGTCGGTGCCCCCGACACGGTTCGCAAGGGTCTTCGCGAGCTTCTCGAACGCACGCGTCCGCAGGAGTTGATGGTGTCCACGAACGTCGCGGATCCGGCGGCGCGCCGCCGCTCGCACGAGATCGTCGCGGATGTCTTCGACCAAGGCTGACCTCCTCTGGCTCCGTCGGATCAGTGTCTGGTGACGACGGAGGGGCCGTCGCGGGAGCACGCGATGGCGATGTCTCCGTCATGGTCGGTGCGGTAAGTGCGTTCTCCCAGGCGGGTGAGGGCGGCCATGGTCGAGGGGGCCGGATGGCCGTAATCGTTGTCCGCTCCCACCGATGTGACGGCGACTCTGGCGTGTACGGCTTCGAGAAACGCCGGGTCCTGACTCTTCGAGCCGTGATGCGGGACCTTCAGTACGTCGGCTCTGGGCACACCGGCGTCGACCAGTTCGCGTTGGGCTTCCAACTCGACGTCGCCGGGGAGCAGCGCGGTCAGGCCGGGCCAACGGGCGAGCAGCACGACGCTGGCGTTGTTCACCGGGGTGCCGGGATCGCGGGTGGTGACGTGTTCGGTGCCGAGGGGGCCGAGCACGGTCAGGGTCAGCGGTCCGATGCTCCAGATGTCGCCTACCTCTGCCGCCTGGATTCGCTGGTGGGGAAGCAGGCGGCGTTCCTCTCCGCCGCTGTCCGGGCTGATCACGACGGTGCCGATGGCGCGCCCGCGCAGGACGCCGGGAACGCCGTCGATGTGGTCGGCGTGCGGGTGGGTGAGGACGAGTAACGGCACGGTGCTGATGCCGAGGTCGCGCAGGCAGCGGTCGATGGGACGGGGATCCGGGCCGGTGTCGACGACGACGGCCTGGCGCGGCCCGGCGTACAGGGCGAGGCCGTCGCCTTGACCGACGTCGCACGTGACGAACCTCCAGCCGCGCGGCGGCCAGCCCGGTGAGACCACGCGTAGCCCGATGACGATCACGGTGACGCCCGCCAGTACGGCGGCGATGATCCGGCGAGGGTGCCGGCGTTTCAGGGCGTACGCGCCGGCGGTGATGACGCCGACGAGCAGCAACGCTCCGGTGAGTCCGGCCGGCCAGCCCAGGGCGGCGTACGGTGCGCGGGCGAAGAAGCGTGCGACGCCGGTGATCCAGCCGACCGCGACTCCCGCGGGCAGGACGATCAGCCGGGCGACGGGCAGGGACAGCGGTGCGATGGCTGCGGCGATGACGCCGAGCAGCGTGGCCGGCCCGACGGCGGGAGCCGCGAGCAGGTTGGCGGGAACGGCCGCGAGGCCGACGCCCGTACCGAGCATGGCGAGCAGAGGAGCGCAGGCGACCTGAGCCGCCGCGGCCACGGCGAGCGGCTCGGCCAGGCGTGGTGGCATCCTCCGGCTCAGGCCGCGTCGCCATATGGGCGCGAGGATGAGGATGCCGGCCGTAGCCATGGCCGAGAGCGCGAAGCCGTACGACCGGGCCAGTTCGGGGTCGATGAGCACGAGGACGAGGGCGGCGGCGAACAGGGCCGGCACGCCTCTTCTCTCGCGCCCGCCGACGACCGCCGCGAGCGTGACCGCTCCCATGACCGTGGCGCGCAGCACGCTCGGCGACGGACGCGCGACGATGACGAATCCGAGGATCGACACTCCCGCGAGCAGCGGGCCCGCGCGGCGGCCGAGTCCGGTGAACCTCCCGAAGAACAGCACCGCGCCGATGATCAATGAGAGGTTCTCGCCGCTGACCGCCATGAGATGCGTGAGCCCGGCCTTCTCGAACGCGTCGGCCAGGTCCGGCGGGACGAGTGACGTGTCACCGTCCACGAGCCCTGGCAGGACGCCGCGCTCGTCAGGCGGGAGCCCGCTGGACGCGGTCCGCAGCCTGGATCTGATCGTGTTCGCCGAACGCTGGATTAGCGATGGTGAGCCGATTCGGTGCGGCGGGCCTCTTACGAGAACCACGGCCGCGAGGAGCTCGCCGCCTCTTGGCGGTATGAGACGCGCGGTGAAGCGGATCCTCTGGCTGGGCAGGAGGTCTTTCCAGGCGGGTTCGGCGGCGATCACGAGGACGGGTACTCGTACTCGTCGCTGTTCGACCACTTCTACCCGCGCAGGGAGCAGCACCGTTTCGCGGTGGCGGGTCGCTCCTTCCTTCACCTTTGTTTTCGGGTCGCCGGTCACCACTGCTTCCATGTTCGCGGTCCGTCCCTGTACCGCGAGCGCACGTACGGGTCCGGATGCGACAGCGGTCAGTCTCAACGCCACTCCGATTGCCGACGCGGCGGCGCAGATCAGTACCGCTATGGCCGCCATGCGTAAGCCGCCGGACTCGCGATCGGCCGCTCCTCGCTGGGCTTGTCGAACATGAGGCGGCGGATGAGCGTTCTGATCGGGTGCGTTCGTGCAGGCGGTTCGTGAACGGGTCAGCGGTCGTGCGAGCAGAGTCACGGCGCCGGCGAAGGCGGTGACGGCTGTCGCGTACGCGATGGCGGTGTCGGTGGTGAGGAGGATTAGAGCGGTCAGCCAGGCGCTGATGGCGGGACCGGCCAGGCGGAGGTCGGGGCGGGGCGGCTTGGGCGGTGCTTCGGAGTCGTCGGGCGAAGGGGGGGGTAGTTGTGGGGGTTGGTGGCGGCTTGGGGGGGGTTGGGGGCGCGTGCGGAGTTCTTCCCTCGGTGGTGGCGAGGGCTTGGAGTTCATACCCTCACCAGGCTTTTCACGTCTGAGAACTTGGCCTCCCCGATGCCGGACACCTGGCGAAGCTCGTCGATGGAACGGAAGGATCCGTGCTGGGTCCGGTAGTCGACGATGCGCTGGACGAGCACCGGGCCGACGCCTGGTAGCTGGTCGAGTTGGGCGGCGGTGGCGGCGTTGAGGTCCATAGGGGTGCCAGGCATAGTGGCGCCGGTGGGGGATCCCGGTTGGCCTGGTGCCGGCAGGGTGGTGCCCGATGCCGCGTCGGACGGTTTGATTCCGACGAGGATCTGTTCTCCGTCGATCACGTGGCGGGCGAGGTTGAGGGTTCCGGTTTTCGTGCCCGGGCGGAGGCCGCCTGCCTCTTTGATCGCGTCGATGACCCTCGCGCTGGTGGAGAGGCTGACCACTCCGGGGTGCCGTACCTTGCCGGCCACGTCGACCATCAGCACCGCCGCGGATGGGCTCGGAGATTCCGCTGACGCGCTGGTTCCGGTCGGCATGGTGATGGGGTGGGCGGCGGGGCGGATGACGGGTGGTGGCGCGGGTTGTGGCTCTGGTCGGGACCACCAGAGAAGAACGCCGGCGATCAGCGCGGCCAGTGCCCCTACGACGGCCAGCACTCGGACGCCGGACAGACCTGGATCGAACCGGCAACCCCGAAGCCGACTGCTCAGCGGCCACCCGCCCTCCGCACCGCTATGCGCCGACCAGCCGGGCTCCATCGGTTCCGCCCTCCGCCAGGCGTATGCCCGAATCGCCGCCCGTCGACCGACCGCAGTCCGTACTGCCGTCCGCTGTCCAGTCATCGTCCCTGCTGTCGCGCGCCGGCCAGCGACTCTCCTGTCCCTCCCCCCTCGCGCGGTCCGCATCATGGGCGTCGGCCGAGCACTGTCTGCGCAGCCGCCGTCCTGTGGGAAACGATCACTTTGGCCGTGTCGTCGCAGTGTTGTGCTCATATCGGGCGGGCTCTGGAGCCCGTCGTATCGTTCCTTCGGCCGCCAACTGTGGCTACGTAAGAGGGATGGGGGTCGGCTGGAGTGGACTCTCTCCCCCCCCCCTAGGTCTGGGTTAAGGCGGTGCCTGATGGGGCCTGGAATCTCGGGCCGGGCGGGCTGCCGAAGGACTCAGGTGGGCGGAACGCTTCTCTCAGGCGGTCGAGAGGCAATGACGACGGCGGGCGCTTCATGGCACTGACGCTAAGTCCGCCCTCACACCCCGCGACAGGTCGAATCCACTCTGTGGATAACTACCGCGACGCATCCGTCGGAGCCGTCCTGTGTCACACGGAGGCTTCCGGGGGCGGCGTAGTATCGGTGTCGTTCGCCTGGGGATCTCCTGGGCTGGTGATGGCTCGCGTCCGCCGCTAAGGGCGTCAGTGATGAACGTTGTGAAGGGCATTCGCGCCCCGAGGCGATGAGCCGGGCTGTTCGCGTGAGTTCTCGTAGAGAGCTCCAGCAGGTACGCCGCGCGCGCTCGCATCGGTGCTGGGACCATCTGATCGCCGCGCCACTCTGGCCTCTGCACGGGGTCAATCTCGGCACTCTGCTTCGTACGTGTGACGCCGTCGGCGCCTGTCTTGCGGTTCCTCGCCACTCCTGGGTCCCGCAGGCGCTCGCGCGTGGGAACACACTGAGGCGCAGGACCTGTGTGCACTGGGTCAACGACCCTACGCGCTGGCTCGATGACCAGCGGTCCGCCGATACGTGGGTGGTCGGGGTCGAGCTCGCGGAGAACGCCGTGCGGCTGGCGGATCTCTCGATGGCTCCCAGGCGTACGGTCGCGGTGCTCGGGCATGAGCAGACGGGCATACCGCCCGAGGCGCTCGATCTGCTGGACGACGTCGTCGAGATTCCGATGATCGGGTCCGGGGCCAGTCTCAACGTCGCCGTCGCCGGGTCGCTTGTGCTCTACAAGCTTGCTGGAATGTCCTGAGTACACGCGTATCGGTCGGCCTCCGCCGCTTTAGACTCCTCTCTATGAGATCAGCGGTCGCGATCGTCACCGATTCAACCGCCTACCTTCCCGACGATTTCATCTCCGCGCACGGCGTCACCGTGGTTCCGCTGCAGGTCGGTATCGACGGGGACATCCTTGAAGAGAATGCTGCCCACGGCGTACGCGACTGGCGGCCGGTGACGACCTCTCAGCCCTCGCCCGAGCGGTTCCACCAGGCTTACAAGGAGGCGGCTCGGGGCGGGGCCGTCGCGGTGGCTTCCGTGCACCTCTCTGGGGAGATGTCCGGCACGGTCGACACCGCTCGGCTCGCGGCCGGTGAGGCGTCGATTCCGGTCGAGGTCGTGGACAGCCGGTCCATCGGGATGGGGCTCGGGTTCGCGGTCGTGGCCGCCTCGATGGCGGCGGCGGCCGGGGGCGGGCTCGACGAGGTCACGGACGCTGCGGTTCGCCGCGTACGGGCAACTCGGTCCCTCTTCTACGTCGACACTCTCGAACATCTCCGGCGTGGCGGGCGTATCGGCGCGGCAGCGTCCCTGCTCGGTTCGGCGTTGATGATCAAGCCGCTGCTGCACATCTCCGACGGGCGGATCGCGCCTCTGGAGAAGGTACGCACGGCCTCGCGGGCGCTGGCGAGGATGGAGGAACTGGCCGTCGACCTGGCCGGAGACGCCGACGTCGACGTCGCGGTGCAGCACATCGCCGCCGCCGACCGCGCCGAGTCGCTGGCCTCCCGTCTCAAGGAACGCGTCCCCCGCCTGCACGAACTGCTCGTCGGCGAGGCCGGTCCGGTCGTCGGCGCCCACGTCGGACCCGGCACTCTCGGTGTGGTCGTCTCCCGCCGCGACTACTGACCGAGATCCACGCCGATCCGCCGCGCGAGCTCCGGAGACACCGGGTACACACGCTCCCTCGGCAGGAGCGCCTTGGCTCTGCTCGTGTGGCCGTCCCGGAGCGCGTTGATCTTCCGTGCGAGCGGCGTGACGTCCTCGATGCCGAGGATCCACTCGTCGACGTACCGGTCATGCGTGCCGGTCCCACCTGGATCTCGTGCTTCCCGGCCGCCCCAGGCGGCTCCGGGTCCCTCTCCCCCTGAAACCTCTCCCTCCCGCGGTTTGACGCCTGCGATAGCGCCTCCTCCAAGCCCGTACGGGTGATTCGGACGGCGAGGATCATCTCCTGACCCGGCTTACGGCCCCAGCCGCTGCGCGCCATCAGCCAGAGGAACGACGGCTTGATCCAGGTCATCCGGGTACGGGAGAACGGTGCCGTGAAACGGCCTTTCTCGACCGCAGGCCGGCCGATCGCCGGGGAGTACGCCTGGTAGACGACGATCGAGGTCCGGTCGTAGTTCGCCCTGATCTCGTGCGCCCGCATGGCGACCACGATGTCGCCGGGATATCTTAGGGATCAATCGGATTTTCGCGGCGCTCCGCCGTACAAGACAAGCTTTGTGGCGACGGCGTCGGCACAAGGTGCCCGAAAGGGATAACGCGCCGCCTCCTTGTACGCCCGCCGGAACCGTTCGGGCGAAGGCCGCGACGTCTTGACGGGCCGCCAGTCGCGTACGCCTCGGGCAGCGCTCTGGCATGCATGAGTCGTCACATGTTCTATCCTTATGATCGTCGCCGGTCCGACGGCGAGCTGCAGCGGCGACCGCAGCGAAACCACGGTGATCCCATGCGAACGGCGATCACGTCGTCGGCGGAAGGTACGGCCCTTTCCCTTCGCGGGCGTGATATCGAGCCGCTCTGGTCCTCCGGCGGTGGGCATGCGGTGGAATCGGTCACGACCGCAACCCGCTGCTCTACATAGAGGGAGTGGTAAAGCGGGGCGGCTCCCGCGATGGAGTGCCCCCAGAACGAGCAGGACCATGGCGCCGAGGCCCGGATCGTCTGCGAGCTTCGTCAAACACCGGGGGTCCAGATCGTCGGGCCCCGAAGCCAAGGCTCGATGATTGGCTTCGGATGACGCGATCGGACACGCCGAGGCACGGACCGGCGATCGTGCGCATGTACCTCTCCCATGGCGACTTGGCGATGACCCCGGCACGTCGTCACGGGTACCGCCCGCCCGCTGGGCCGCTCCCCCGAGCCGTACACCAGGTATGCACCAGTGCACGCACACCAAAGGAAGCTCCTGGAACCAGATCGTTCGGGCCCCGAAGCCAAGGCTCATGATTGCCTTACGGGCCGATTAGTAGGAGTACCGGCGGCCATGAGCACGGCAAGGACAGTACATATTGTCGATGTACCTCTACCCCAGCCGGTGGGTGGCCAGGCTTCCGCTCCGTGGATAATAATTTCACGTCTGGGCGGGATTTAAACCGCTCGGCTGACCGCGCGTCCTGCCGCAGCCCTCTGCCGGTCGCCGTCATCACCAACGCGATGGACGCGGCCCAGCCCAGCGTCCGCCGGAGCGGGGCCGACTGGGAGCTCTCGGCGCTCCGCGAGCTCGGCCTGCGGCCAGCAGATCTAGACCTGCCGACTACTTCGACCGTCCGGGTGAGCTCGCCGACGAGCTCGCACACTTGGGATGGTCGGCGCGCGGCGGGAACGGCAAACAGGCCGAAGACCGTACCACCAGCCCCGCCCAGGGCGCAGAGGACGCGGACCGTGACCGTACCGACCTCCTGCGAGACGACGCGCTGAGCCTACGCGGAGGATAGCAGCGCCGGTACGCTTGCGTCCTGGCCCCCGACCTGCAGGGCCTGAGCTCGTCGACGACCCCGCCGCCGTACGAGCACAGGAGCCGAGCGTCCCATCACTGCGCTGGACCGGAAGCGATAGAAAATAACCAGCCGACGAAAAAAAAAAAAAAAAAAAAAAAAAAAAAAAAAAAAAAAAAAAAAAAAAAAAAAAAAAAAAAAAAAAAAAAAAAAAAAAAAAAAAAAAAAAAAAAAAAAAAAAAAAAAAAAAAAAAAAAAAAAAAAAAAAAAAAAAAAAAAAAAAAAAAAAAAAAAAAAAAAAAAAAAAAAAAAAAAAAAAAAAAAAAAAAAAAAAAAAAAAAAAAAAAAAAAAAAAAAAAAAAAAAAAAAAAAAAAAAAAAAAAAAAAAAAAAAAAAAAAAAAAAAAAAAAAAAAAAGTGACGGGGATGGGCACTGATCGACCACGCGATCGTGCCGCACTACCGCTCCGACCATTTTTTTTTTTTTTTTTTTTTTTTTTTTTTTTTTTTTTTTTTTTTTTTTTTTTTTTTTTTTTTTTTTAAAAAAAAAAAAAAAAAAAAAAAAAAAAAAAAAAATTCCGGGAGAGCGAAGCCGTCGAGGCGGTCGTAGGGAGCGCGCTACCGCGGGCCGAGCGGCGTGACCTACACCGTCACCAACGCCGGAGCCCAGGCGCCGAACGGGCTCATAGGGACTGGCGACGACGATCGCCCTCGACGGCTACAGAACTGAACGGGGATGCCGCCGCGCCAGACGCGCTGGGCGCGGAGGCCGAACGACCAGGCGAAGGCGCCTTCGTGGTCGGCGTCCCACAAGACGATGTCGGCGAACATGCCTGGGGAGAGCGCGCCACGGTCGTTGACTCTCAGCGCGGCTGCGCCGCCAAGGTCGCGGCGCGCAGCGCCTCGTTGACGCTGAGGCCGAACATCGCGACGGACAGGCCCACGACCAGTGGCATCGAGGTGATGCCGCACTGGCCGGGGTTATGGTCGGTGCCGAGCGCCAGGGTGACGCCGCGGTCGAGGAGGGCGCGCACCGGCGGGGTGCGGCCGTTGTGCAGGGCGCTGCCCGGGCAGATCATCGCGGCGACTCCGCCGTGGTGGAGCGCCTTGATGTCGTCGTCGTTGGCCTCAGTGAGCAGGTCGGCGGAGGCGCAGCCGACCTCGGCCGCGACCTGCGCCGCGCCCGTCCGCTCGTTGGCGCAGGCGTGCAGCCGCGCCTTGAGCCCGACGCGCTGGCCGGTCATCAGCAGGACGCGCGCCTCGTCGGCCGTGAAGTGGCCTTCGTCGCAGTAGACGTCGATGCTGTCCGCGCCCGCGGCGGCGGCGTCGCCGGCCCACAGCCGGACGGCCTCGATGTAGTCGCGGCGGCGGCCGAAGTATTCGGGCGGCAGCACGTGCGCGGCGAGGAAGGTCGCATGGATGCGCGGCATCGACGGCTCTTCCTCAAGCGAGCGCAGCATGCGGATGTCGGCCAGCTCGCCGTCGCGCGTGAGATGGTAGCCGGTCTTCGCCTCGATCGTCGTGGTGCCGGCGTAGACCCACTGCCGGAGCCGCTCGCGGACGTTGTTGCAGAGGGTCCAGGGGTCGGTGCCGCGGGTCACGGTCACCGTGGACGCCACCCCGCCGCCCGCGGCGACGATCTCGTTGTTGGACGAGCCACTCGTGCGCATGGCCAGCTCGGCCCAGCGGTTTCCGGCGTAGACCGGATGGGAGTGAGCGTCGATCAGGCCGGGGGTGACGAGCCCGCCGCCGAGGTTCTCCACGTGGTCGACGTCGACGATGTCGTCGATGACCCCGGGAACGCTCTGCGGGAGGTCCGAGGCCGGCCCGGCCCAGACGATGCGCTCATCGTGTATGAGGATGGCCGCGTTGCTGCACACATCCATACCGGTCCACAGACGCCCGATATTCGTCAGCAAACGGACGGTCATCGCGTCACCGCCCGAATCTGCGGTCGCATGCCGGTGAAAGGTGTCCGGACGCCATGCAGCGGGTCACCTGCTCTCGCTCGATTGCGCCGGCAACACTGCCAGCGGACCCAAGTGCGGTTGAACGGCTGGTCATCCGACCACCTGGAGCAACGAACCCTCAAACTTCGGTTTCGTCAAGGTAGTGCAATGAGGCCAGCCTGTACAGCCTTTGCCGGCTTGTCACTCTCCAACCGCCCATTGGCCGGCTACTACAGGCGCTTTGACAATACCTCAGGAAGGCATGGCGGTTGGAGCGAACAGGAAAGGAACACAGAATCCGGAACCTCCGCGGCCCGGATTCCGCTCCGACGGGTGCTCACACCTGTGCGGATGCGTACGGCTCCAGCTCGCCGGCCATGCGCTCTGGCACGCGGGCGTGCAGCGGGGTGCCGTCGGCGGTGTGCTCCTGGGAGAACACCTCTCCAGGCGGTGCACCCGGGCGACGAGGTCACCCCGCTCGTACGGCACAAGCGCGCGTACCTCGCGGACCGCGCGGCAACCCGGCCTCGACCGCCGCGACCAGGTCGTCCAGGCCGTCGCCGGTACGGGCAGACACGACGAGCGGGCGGCGCTGGCGGCGCGGCGGAGACGGCCAACTCGTCGGACGAGGTCAGCCTTGTTGATGACGATGATTTCCGGAACGAGCCGGCGCCGATCGCCCAGCACCGTGCGGACTGCCGCGATCTGGGCCTCAGGGTCGGCGTCGGAGCCGTCGACGACGTGGAGCAAGAGGTCGGCGTCGGCGACCTCCTCAAGAGTCGAGCGAAAGGCCTCGACCAGCTGGTGCGGGAGGTGACGGACGAAACCGACAGTGTCAGCCAGGGGGTACCTGCGGCCGTTCGCCGTGCCCGCACGGCGTACCGTCGGGTCGAGGGTGGCGAACAGGGCGTCCTCGACCAGCACCCCGGCGCCGGTCATGCGGTTGAGCAGGCTGGACTTGCCGGCGTTCGTGTAGCCGGCGATCGCGACCGCCGGCACCTGGCGGCGGCGCCGCCGGACCGCTCGTGTCCCGCGCGGCCCATACCGGTCTGGCGCCGCAGCCGGGCCGTACGCGCCCGGATGCGGGCGGTCCATCTCGTCTCGGTTTCCCCGGGGCCGGCCGCCGATGCCGACGCGCCCGCGGCCGCCCGCCACCTGCCGCGACAGGTTCCGCCCCAGCCGCGCAGCCGCGGCAACAGGTAGGAGAGCTGCGCGAGCTCCACCTGCGCCTTTCCCTCACGGCTCCGGGCGTGCTGGGCGAAGATATCCAAGATCAGCGCCGTCCGGTCGATGACCTTGACCTTGACGACATCCTCAAGTTGACGCAACTGACCTGGCGTGAGTTCGCCGTCACAGATGACGGTGTCCGCGCCCGTTGCCGCCACGATGTCGCGCAGCTCCTTGTCCTTCCCCGAACCTACGTACGTCGCGGGGTCGGGGGTGCCAGCGGCGTTGGATCAGGGCGTCCAGCACCTGGGAGCCGGCCGTCTCTGCGAGCGCCGCGAGCTCGGCCATCGAAATCTCGGCGTCCTCCAGCGTGGCCCCCGGTCCACACGCCGATGAGCACGACCCGTTCGAGGCGCAGCCGCCGGTACTCGACCTCGGTGACGTCTTCGAGCTCGGTAGCGAGCCCTGGGACGCGGCGCAGCGCCTGCCGCTCTTCCAGGTCGAGTTCGCCGGTCAACGGCTCCGCCTCTTCAAACGAAAAAGTAGACATCTTCCCCCTATGAACACCGAAGCGTCCTCGGATCTTCCCCGATGCTGCCACGGCGCGGCAGATCGCACACCTGGATATATCCCCACGCGGACGCCCGCATCCCACTGCGACGCGTGATCGCGGGTAGGGAGTGGTCGTACCCCCGCTTTGACCGGCTCGCGAACGCCTTATTAGGCTTCCACTAGGCAGAAGTATTATTTCACTATACGAAAGGGCAGGCAGATGGCCGACCCCGCAGGCGTGGAGCTGACAGGCCCCGTCAACGAGCGATACGACGAGATCCTCACGTCCGACGCGCTGGGCTTCCTCGCCACTCTCCAGCGTGAGTTCGGCGACCGGCGCCGCGAGCTGCTCGGCGCGCGCGCCGAGCGCCAGGCGGAGCTCACGGCCGGTGGAAGCTTCGACTTCCTCCCGGAGACCGCCGAGGTCAGGCACGACGACACCTGGCGCGTGGTCGACCCGGCACCGGGTCTGGAAGACCGGCGTGTCGAGATCACCGGTCCCACTGACCGCAAGATGACGATCAACGCCCTCAACTCCGGGGCGAAGGTCTGGCTCGCCGACTTCGAGGACGCCAACACTCCCCTGTGGGAGAACATGGTCGGCGGCCAGCTCAACCTCCGCGACGCCCTCGACCGCACGATCGACTTCGAGACGGGCGGCAAGGCGTACGCGCTCAAGGACGACGACGAGCTCGCCACGATCGTGGTGCGCCCGCGCGGCTGGCACCTGGACGAGAAGCACGTGCTCGTCGACGGCAAGCGCATGTCCGGCTCGCTCTTCGACTTCGGCCTCTACTTCTTCCACTGCTGCCGCCGCCAGCTCGACAAGGGCAAGGGACCGTACTTCTACCTGCCCAAGATCGAGAGCCACCTGGAGGCGCGTCTCTGGAACGACGTCTTCAACCTGGCGCAGGACCTGCTGGAGGTGCCGCGCGGCACGATCCGGGCGACCGTGCTGATCGAGACCATCCCGGCCGCGTTCGAGATGGAGGAGATCCTCTACGAGCTGCGCGACCACTCCGCGGGCCTCAACGCCGGCCGGTGGGACTACCTGTTCTCGGTGATCAAGAAGTTCCGGGCGCGTGGCCGTCAGTTCCTGCTGCCCGAGCGCAACGCGATCACGATGACGGCGCCGTTCATGCGGGCGTACACGGAGCTCCTGGTCCGCACCTGCCACAAGCGTGGCGCGCACGCGATCGGCGGCATGGCGGCGTTCATCCCGTCGCGCCGCGACGAAGAGGTCAACAAGGCCGCCTTCGAGAAGGTGCGCGCGGACAAGACCCGCGAGTCCGAGGACGGCTTCGACGGGTCGTGGGTCGCCCACCCCGGCATGGTCGACATCTGCCGCGAGGTCTTCGACGGCGCGCTCGGCGACAAGCCGAACCAGCGCGACCGCAAGCGCGAGGAGGTGTCGGTGTCCGCGTCGGACCTGCTCGCCGTCGACAAGACGCCGGGTGAGATCACCGAGGCCGGTCTGCGCAACAACATCAGCGTCGGCCTGCAGTACATCGCCACCTGGCTGGGCGGCAACGGCGCGGTCGGGATCTTCAACCTGATGGAGGACGCGGCGACCGCCGAGATCTCCCGGTCGCAGATCTGGCAGTGGCTGCACAACGACGTCGAGCTGTCCGGCGGCCCGAAGGTCACCACCGACCTGGTCGAGCGCCTCATCGAGGAGGAGCTCGGTAAGATCCGTGAGTCCTACGGCGACGCGTACGACGAGAAGCGCTTCGCCGAGGCCGTGGAGCTGTTCAAGAACGTCGCGCTGGCCGACGACTACGCCGACTTCCTCACGATTCCGGCGTACGAGACCATGCCCTGACACCGGAAATCCGTCTCCGGGCCCGATCCGGGCCCGGAGACGGCGACCGACCGACAGGGTTGGAACCGGGGGGGTTAAGGAACGGCGATGCTACCACCACGCTTGCCACATTGGCCGGGCGGCTCGAAGCGATCGCGGGATCGTCGAACGTCATCACCGATCCCGCGGAGTTGCGCACGTACCGAGTGCGACGGGCTGACCTACCATCGGGCGACGCCCGGGGTCGTGGTGCTGCCCGAGACGGCCTGGCAGATCGCGGAGATCGTACGCGTCCTCGCGGCCTAGAACGTCCCGTGCATCGCGCGTGCCCCGGGCATGGGGCTGCCGGCGGGGCGCTCCCCCGCACCGACGGCGTGCTGATCGTCACCTCTCGCGCATGCGCGCCGCATCCTGGAGATCGACGTCGAGAACCAGCGGGCCGTCGTCGAGCCCGGCGTGATGAACTGGACGTCACGAAGGCCGCGCGGCCCTACGGCGACGACGACGCGCCCGACCCCTCCAGCCAGCAGATCGCTCATCGGCGGCAACGTCGCGGAGAACTCCGGCGAACCTCACTGCCTCAAGTACGGCTTCACCGTCAACCACGTGCTGGCCTGCGATGTCGTCACACCCGACGGGGAGATCGTCGAGCTGACGGAGGGGCCCGGCTACGACCTGCTCGGCGTCTTCGTCGGCTCCGAGGGCACCCTCGGCATCACCACGAAGATCACCGTACGGCTGACACGCGTGCCGGAGACGGTGCAGACCCTGCTGGCGGCGTTCGACTCGATCAGACGCGGGTGAGGCCTGTCGGCGATCATCGCCGCCGGTGTCGTGCCCGCGGCGATCGAGATGATGGACGCGCTCTCCATCGAGGCCGCCGAGGCTGCGGTGCGGTGCGGCTACCCCGACGGAGCCGGAGCGGTCCTGATCGTCGACTGACCGGTCGCCGAGGTGGAGCGGCAGTTCGAGCAGGTGCGCGAGCGGTGCCACCAGGCGTTCGAGATCCAGGGTCGCGGCCGGCGACACCGAGCGCAGGCTCATCTGGCGCGGCCGCAAGTCGGCGTTCGCGGCGGGCGGCCGGATCAGCCCGGACTACATCGTGCAGGACGGCGTCATCCCGCTGATCCTCGCTGCCGGAGGTCCTCGCGCGCCATCGACGAGCTGTCCCAGGCCAACGGCGTGCGCGACGCCAACGTGTTCCACGCGGGCGACGGAACCTGCATCCGCTCCGTACTGTTCGACGGCGCGGTCGAGGCGCGGGAGAACATGCCGAGGAGGTCTCCGGAAAGATCCTGACCTGTGCATCGGACGGCGGCTCGATCACCGGGGAGCATGGCGTCGGCGTGGACAAGTCCAAGCACATGCCCAGGATGTTCACCGAGGAGGACCTGGACACGATGCAGATGGTGCGGTGCGCCTTCGACCCGGCCGGCCTGTGCAACCCCGGCAAGGGTACCCGACACCCCGGCTGTGCGGCGAGGTTCCGGGCCGCGACAGGGGCGTCCATCCGCTGGTCGAGAGCGGCAAGCGGAGCCGTTCGATGAACACGATCGACGCCCTCGCCAAGGCGGCGAGACACGGCCTGCCGAGGACGGCGACGCGGTCCAGGGGGTCTGCCCTCCTATGTCGCCGCGCCCGCGTCCGTCGCGGAGGCGGCGGAGCTGATGCGGGTCGCCGCCGAACACGGGCTGGCGGTCGTGCCCCGCGGTGCCGGAACCAAGATGCGCTGGAGCGCGCCGCCCGCGCGCTGCGACCTCATCGTCGAGAGCGGCGCCTCGGACGGGTGATCGAGCACGCCGCCGGCGACCTCGTCGTCAAGGCCGAGGCGGGGCTGCCGCTCGACGACCTAGGAGATCCTCGCCGGCACCGACGAGCAGCTCGCGCTCGACGGCCTGGTGCCCGGCGCGACCCTGGGCGGCGCGGTCCCGCCGGCGCCGCCGGGCCCCGCCAGGTGCTGTACGGCTCGCCGCGCGACCTGCTCATCGGCATCACGGTGATCCGCGCGGACGGCGTGGTCGCGCACGCCGGCGGCAAGGTCGTCAAGAACGTCGCGGGCTATGACCTCGCCAAGCTGTTCACCGGGTCGCTCGGGACGCTCGGCCTGATCGTCGAGGTCGCGTTCCGGCTGCATCCGCTGCCCCGCGCCCGGCGTACGTCACCGCGACCGCCGCCGACGCATCGCGTGCGCACGCGATGACGCAGGCGCTGATGCACTCCGCGCTCGTCCCGGCCGCCATCGAGGTGGACGGCACCACGGTCGTGACCCTCCTGGAGGGCGTTCCGAGGCCGTACGGCTGCGTGCCGAGGCCGCACGCGAGCTCATCGGCGGCGACGTCTCCGCCGAGCCGCCCGCGTGGTGGGGACGGCTCCCCGAGGGCGAAGTGCTCGCCGAAGTGCGGTCGGTGCCGACGGCGCTGCCGGCGCTCCTCGCGGAAGACTCCGTGCGGCTGCGCGGATGCGCCGGGCGCGGCCACTGGCACGCGGCCTTCCCGGCGGACGGCGCGCCCGCGACGCTCGCGCGGCTGCGCTCCCACGGCGACGTCGTCGTGCTGGACGCCCCGGCGGGCATGGAGCTCGAACGCTGGGGCCCCATCCCGGCGCTGCCGCTGATGCGCCGTGTGAAGGACGAGTTCGACCCCGGGCGGCGCCTGTCGCCGGGACGCTTCGCGGGAGGGATCTGATGGACGACTTCCGTGAGCTTCTCGACGACTGCGTGCACTGCGGCTTCTGCCTGCCGACGTGCCCGACGTACCAGCTGTGGGGCGAGGAGATGGACTCCCCGCGCGGCCGCATCCACCTGATGAGCCAGCACGAGCAGGGCGCTCCGCTCACGGACTCGATGGCCGAGCACTTCGACCGCTGCCTCGGCTGCATGGCGTGCGTGACGTCCTGCCCGTCCGGCGTCCAGTACGACCGCCTCATCGAAGTCACCCGCGCGCAGGTCGAGGACGAGCACCCCCGCTCGCGCGGCGACCGCCTCCTCCGCGAGGCGATCTTCGCGGTCTTCCCGTATCCGAAACGGCTGCGTGCCATGCGCCTGCCGTTGCGCGCCTACCAGGCGTCCAAGATCAACCTTTCGCCGCTGCTCGCGCGCGTCTCGCCGACCCTGGCCGCGATGGAGCGCCTCGCACCGCCGCGTGCGAAGGCCGCGCGGCTGCCCGACCACGTGCCCGCGCGCGGCGAGCGCCGTGCGGTCGTCGGCATGTTGACCGGCTGCGTGCAGCGGGAGTTCTTCCCCGGCGTCAACACCGCGACCGCGCGGGTGCTGGCGTCGGAGGGCTGCGACGTGGTCATCCCGCGTAGCCAGGGCTGCTGCGGCGCGCTGTCGCTGCACAGCGGGCGCGCCGAGGAGGCCAGGGCGTTCGCGCGCAAGACGATCGAGTCGTTCGCGGGCGTCGACACGGTGGTCGTCAACGCCGCGGGCTGCGGCTCGGCCATGAAGGACTACGCCGACGTGCTGGCCGGCGATCCGGAGTGGGCCGAGCGCGCCGCGGAGCTGACCGCCAAGACACGCGACCTCACCGAGTTCCTGGCCGAGCTGGGCCCGCGCGCGACCCGGCATCCGCTGGAGATGATGATCGCGTACCACGACGCCTGCCACCTCGCGCACGCTCAGGGCGTTCGCGCCCAGCCCCGCGAGCTGCTGGCCGCCATCCCCGGCCTGGAGATCAAGGAGATCGCCGACCCGGAGATCTGCTGCGGCTCGGCGGGCGTCTACAACCTCCTCCAGCCGGAGAGTGCCGGTGAGCTGGGCGACCGCAAGGCGCGGAACGTCTCGGCCACCGAGGCGGAGTTGCTGGTGGCGGCCAATCCGGGCTGCTCCCTTCAGATCGCCACGGCCTTGCGCCGGCGTGGCGAGGAGATCGCGGTGGCCCACACCGCGGAGGTGCTGGACGCGTCCATTCGGGGGACCGGTAAGGAGCCGCTCACCCGGAGGTGACCCCCTTATGTACCGTCAGGTGCTGGATCCCATCGCCCATTCGCCGGCCTGGAGCTCGCTCGTCGCCGCACTGCCGCTGCTCACGTTGTTCGTGCTGCTCGGCGTCCTGCGGATGCGGGCCTGGGTCGCATCGATCATCGCTCTCGCCGTCGCCCTCGTCGTCGCCGTCTGGGCGTACGGCATGCCGGTCGGCCAGGCCCTGCTGGCCGGCACCGACGGCGCGGCGTTCGGCTTCTTCCCGATCCTGTGGATCGTCATCAACGCGATCTGGGTCTACACGATGACCGTGGAGACCGGCCACTTCGACGTGCTGCGCAGATCCTTCGCGCGGGTCAGTGACGACCAGCGCGTCCAGGCGATCATCATCGCGTTCTCGTTCGGCGCGCTGCTGGAGGCCCTGGCCGGGTTCGGCACGCCGGTCGCGGTCACGTCCGTGATGCTCATCGCACTCGGCTTCAAGCCGATCAAGGCGGCCGTGCTGGCCCTCACCGCGAACACCGCGCCGGTGGCGTTCGGGGCGATGGCGACGCCGATCCTCACCCTCGGCAAGGTCACCTCGCAGTCCAGTGACACGCTCGGCGCGATGGTCGGGCGGCAGACGCCGATCCTCGCCCTGTTCGTGCCGCTGGTGCTGGTCTCCATCGTCGACGGGAAGAAGGGCATCCGCGAGACCTGGCCGGTCGCGGTGGGCTGCGGCGTCGTCTTCGCCGTCACGCAGTACGTCACGTCGAACTTCATCTCGGTGCCCCTGGCCGACGTCGTCGCCTCGCTCCTGTCCGCGGCGGCGGTCATGGCGATGGTGCGGTCGCGCCCGCGCCGTACGCCTCAGGCGGTGGTGGCGGGCGGCGCCTCCGACGAGACGACGCCGGAGTTCGAGCACCGCGTGGCGAACCCGGACGCGCCGGCCGAGGTCGTACGGGCCTACCTGCCGTACGCGATCATCATCGCGGTCTTCGTGGTCTGCCAGATAACGCCGGTGAAAAAGGAACTCGACAAGGCCACGCACATCGTCCACTGGCCCGGCCTGCATCTGGTGAACGCGAGTGGCAAACCGTTGTCGCTGACCTCCTTCACGTTGAACTATCTGACGACGCCCGGAACCCAGATGCTCATCGCCGGAGTGCTCACAATGGTCGCTCTGCGGATCTCGGTCGTGCGCGGACTTCGCGCCTATCGAGACTCCCTCGTGCAATTGCGCTGGGCAATTCTCACGGTCATGCTCGTGCTCGCACTCGGCTTCGTGATGAACGCCTCGGGACAGACGATAACCCTGGGCACGTGGATGGCGGGCGCCGGCGGGTTCTTCGCGTTCCTGTCGCCGATCCTCGGCTGGCTCGGCACGGCCGTGACGGGGTCGGACACCTCATCGAACTCCCTGTTCGGAGCCCTTCAGGTCGCCGCGGCCGGCAAGGCGCACCTGTCACCGGTCCTGCTCGCCGCGTCGAACAGCTCCGGCGGGGTACTCGGCAAGATGGTCTCCCCCCAGAACCTGGCGATCGCCGCGGCGGCGGTCGGCCTGGACGGCAAGGAGGGTGACATCTTCCGGCGAGTGGTCATTTGGAGTCTCGTCTTTCTCGCTGGAATGTGCGTCCTCACTCTGCTCCAGTCGGTGGTCCTGTTGTCATGGATGGCTCCCTGACAATAGGTCATCTCGAATGTCAGAGATTTGACGGGTGCGGTCTTGCTATGTTTTGCCCCCGTGACGCAATGAGCCCCCACCACAATGGGCGCCTCTGCGTCACGGGGCGCATCCGAGCTCCGTGCATCCGGGGGGATGATCTTTGAATTCGAGCTATCACTCTCACCGACGGCGCAAGCAGGCCCGTGGCACCGCACGCCTGGGCATCGCCGGCGGCGTGACCGGTGTCGTGGCCGTCGCCGCGGTGGGCGGTGTGCTCGTGGTCAAGCGCGGCCATGGGCACGAGGCGGAGCCCGTGCCGCGGACCATGACCGGGCAGACGCGATCGCTCGACGCCCGGCCCCACGTCAAGCCCAAGACCGGTGACGCGTTCGACGTCAGCACCCCCGACGGCTTCACCTACTCGCTCGCCGCGGTGAAGTCCGGCACCTCCGCGCACCCCTTCGCCGGCACGCGCACGCGCCCGCCCTCGGGAACCACGTACGCCTACATCGACTACGTGATCACCAACACGGGCACCGCGCCGGCGCTGCTGGACTTCCCCGCCGACCTGTTCGTCCGGCGCTCCCTCGTCCCGGAGAGCGTGCTGGCCACGAACCGCTGCATGCCCCAGCCCGGCGCGCCCGAGGACATGTGCACCCTCCCGGACACCACGAACGTGGTGAACACCCTCGGATATCCGGCGCCCACGACCCAGGACGAGGACCAGTACATCCCGGCCGGCGCCGGCTACCTGGTCAGGGTCGCCTCGACGCTGCCGGTGAGCCCGGGCGTCTCGCAGAGCGATCTCGGCCTGTACATCTGGAACCCTCGCTTCGTCCCGAACCGCCGGGCGGTCAAGGTCGCGTTTCCCTGAGTTTTCAATGAGAAAGCGGTCTCCGGCCGGATCGAAGGGCCGATTCGGACGCGACGCCGGTTAGCGTGCTAGACGTGCGCATTCTGGTGGTGGACGACGAACCGGCGGTCCGGGAGTCCCTGGTCAGCAGCCTGGTCTTCGAGGACTACGAGGTCGAGGCCGCCGTCGACGGGCTCGACGCGATGGAGCGCCTCGACGAGGCACGGCACGACCTCGTCATCCTCGACGTCCTGATGCCCCGCTTGGACGGCCTGACCGCCTGCCGCCGGCTGCGGGCACGCGGTGAGACCCTCCCGGTGCTCATGCTGACCGCGCGCGACACGATCGGCGACCGGGTCACCGGGCTCGACGCCGGCGCCGACGACTACCTCGTCAAACCGTTCGAGCTGGACGAGCTGCTCGCGCGCGTACGCGCCCTGCTGCGCCGCAGCGAGCTGACCGCGCGCTCGGACGGCTCCTCCGCCGACGTCACCGAGTACGGCGGGCTGCGGATGAACCGCCTCACCCGCGAGGTCACGCGCGACGGCCGCGACCTCGACCTCACCCGCACCGAGTACTCCCTGCTGGAGATGTTCCTGGACCACCCACGTCAGGTCCTCACCCGCGAGCGGATCCTCGAGAACGTGTGGGGCTTCGACTTCGAACCCGCCTCCAACTCCCTCGACGTCTACGTGATGTATCTGCGGCGCAAGACCGGCGCCCCCCGGCTGATCCACACCGTGCGCGGCGTCGGTTACGTCCTGCGAGAGACATGAGCCGGCTCTCCCTGCGCACCCGGCTCGCGGTCCTGACGAGCCTGGCCGTGGCCGTGGCGGTCGCGGCCTGCGCGGTCGGCTGCTGGTTCGTCGTACGCGGGCGGCTGATGGACCAGCTCGACCAGTCGCTGTCGGGCCCCGGCCCGCACCTGGGCGGCCGCGGCGGCGACTCGCCGCTGGGGATCTGCCAGAATCAGCGGCCCGACGACGACCGGCTGAAGGGCTTCCTGCCGACCGTCCAGGTCGTGTGGCGGAACGGCATGTCGTGCGCCCCTCCCGGCGCGACCAACCCGCTGGTGCTCACCTCCGGTGACATCGCCGTCGCCCGCGGCGTCAAAGGCGCCACCTACCGGGACGGGAAGACCTCCGACGGCACGGACGTGCGCGTCTTCACCCGCCCCGACCTGCCCGGGACCGCCATCTCCGTCGCACGGCCGCTCGCGCCGATCGAGCGGTCCCTGCAGAGCCTGGCGCTGCTGCTCGTCGCGGTCAGCGCCGTCGGCGTGCTCGGGGCGGCGACGGCCGGACTGCTCATCGCGCGAGCCGGGCTGCGGCCCGTCGACCGCCTCACCGACGCCGTCGAGCACATCGCGCGCACCGAGGACCTGGACACCACGATCGCGGTCGACGGGAAGGACGAGATCGCCCGGCTGAGCCGGTCGTTCAACACCATGACCCGCGCGCTCGCCAGCTCGCGCGACCGCCAGCAGCAGCTCATCGTGGACGCCGGGCACGAGCTGCGCACGCCGCTCACCAGCCTGCGCACCAACGTCGACCTGATGATCCGCAGCGAGACCACGGGCCGGCCGCTGCCCCATGACGACAAGCGGAAACTGCTCGTCAACGTGAAGGCCCAGCTCGTCGAGTTGTCGAGCCTGGTCGGCGACCTGCTCGACCTCGCGCGTGACGAAGCGTCGTACGGGACGGCCGCCGACGAGGTCGTGGCGCTGCACGACGTCGCCGGCAACGCGGTGCGCCGGGCGGAGCTGCGCGGCCCTGGACTGCGGATCGACGCCACCACGTCGCCCTGGTACGTCCGTGGGGACGCCGCGTCGCTGGAGCGCGCCGTCGTGAACCTCCTCGACAACGCGGTGAAGTTCAGCCCGCCCGACGGCACCGTGACCGTACGGCTGAGCGAGGGCGAGCTGACCGTACGGGACGATGGCCCCGGCATCCCGGCCGAGGACCTGCCGTACGTCTTCGACCGGTTCTGGCGTTCGCCGTCGGCGCGCGGGCTGCCCGGCTCAGGACTGGGCCTGGCGATCGCCGCGCGCGCGGTCGGTGAGGCCGGCGGAGAGATCCGGCTCGGCCCGGCCGACGGCGGAGGCACTCTCGCGTGGCTGTGGCTGCCCGGCTCCCCAGCGCCTCCAGAGGGCGCGGAGCTGGGCGGCGACGACGCGGAGGCAGGCGGCGGCTCCGGCGGCAAAGACGGCGGTCGCGGACTCTAGGGCCTGCCTGGAATATGAGAGCCGGTTTCTCATCTCCGGTTCATGGACGGCTCAGATCGCTCCCACGCTGGCTGGCGACCTTTGTCCCATGAGCGAGCTGACGACCTCCCCGGCACCTCCAGGCCTCGGGCTGATGGAGCGGCCACCGGCGCACGTCCTGGACGGATCCCGCGATCCCCTCATCGAAGTCGCCATCCCCGTGTACAACGAGGAGCGCGTCCTGGCGGCCACGGTGCGCCGGCTGCACACCTACCTCCGCGAGAGGCTCCCGTACCGCTTCGTGATCACCATCGCGGACAACGCGAGCACGGACGGCACGTGGGCGGTCTCCGAGCGCCTGCGGCTAGAGATCCCCGAGGTCGAGGCCGTCCACCTGGACCACAAGGGACGCGGCAGGGCGCTGCGGCACGTCTGGGGCACCAGCGCCGCCGACGTCGTCGCCTACATGGACGTCGACCTGTCCACCGACCTGGACGCCTTCCTGCCGCTGGTCGCGCCGCTCGTGTCCGGCCACAGCGACCTGGCGATCGGCAGCCGGCTGTCGCGCGGCTCGGCCGTCATACGGGGGCCGAAGCGCGAGCTGATCTCCCGTGCGTACAACCTGCTGCTGCGGACCGCGCTCGCCGCGCGATTCTCCGACGCCCAGTGCGGCTTCAAGGCCGGCCGCGCCGAGGTCGTACGCGCGCTGCTGCCGGCCGTCGAGGACGAGGCGTGGTTCTTCGACACCGAACTGCTGCTGCTCGCCGAGCGCAACGGCCTGCGCATCCACGAGGTGCCCGTGGACTGGGTCGACGACCCCGACAGCCGGGTCGACATCGTCCGTACGGCACTGGATGACCTGCGCGGCATCGCGCGGGTCGGACGCCGGGTCCTGTCCGGAGCGTTCCGGGTGCCGGTGCCCCGGCGTATGGAGGAGGCGCGGTTGCCGCACGGCATGCGCAGGCAGCTCCCGAGCTTCGCCGTCATCGGCGTCTTCAGCACCGCCGCCCAGCTCGTCCTGTACGCGCTGCTGCGCCCGTTCCTCGCGGTGATCGGCGCGAACGTCGTCTCGTACCTGCTCGCCGCCGTCGCCAACACCGCCGCGAACCGCCGTTTCACCTTCGGCGTCAGGGGTTCGCGGAGCGCGGTGCGGCACCAGATGGAAGGCGGCGTCGCCTTCCTCGTCGGCCTCGGCGTCAGCACCGGCGGCCTCGCCGTCCTCCACGCGGCGGCACCGGACGCGTCCCGGCTCATCGAGCTCGGCGCACTGTTCGGCCTCAACCTGTTCGCCGCCGTCATCCGCTTCGTGCTGCTGCGCGCCTGGGTCTTCCACCCCCGGCGTACGCGGCGGGAAGCCGTCCTCCAGGAGCCCTCCCGATGACCGTTCAGCTCTCCGAGCCCGCCACGCCGCGGCCCGCTCCCCAGAGCCGCGTGCGGCGGCTCATGCTCGGCCCGCCCGGCGACCCCCGCTGGGCGCGGCCCGCCCTCGCCGCGATCCTGCTGACGGCCACGATCCTGTACGCCTGGGGCCTGTCCCGCAGCGGCTACGCGAACGGCTTCTACTCCGCCGCGGTCAAGAGCGGCACGCAGAGCTGGAAGGCGCTCTTCTTCGGCTCGCTCGACGCGGGGTCGTTCATCACCGTGGACAAGCCGCCCATGGCGCTGTGGGTCATGGAGCTGAGCGCGCGGGTGTTCGGGTTCTCCACGTGGAGCCTGCTGCTGCCCGAAGTCGTCATGGGGGTCGCCGCGGTCGGCGTGCTGTACGCCATGGTGCGGCGCGTCTTCGGGCCGGCCGCCGGCCTGGTCGCCGCGCTCGTGATGACGCTGACCCCGATCACGGTGGCGATCAACCGGGACAACAACCCGGACACGCTGCTGGTGCTCCTGCTGCTGCTCGCCGCCTGGGCCTGCCAGCGGGCACTGGAGTCCGGGCGAGTGCGCTGGCTGCTCGCCTCGGCGTTCTTCCTCGGCTGCGGCTTCAACACCAAGATGCTCCAGGCGTACGTGCTGCTTCCCGCGCTGGCGCTCGCGTACCTGGCGTTCGCGCCCGGCGGCGTGCTCCGCCGCGTGTGGCACCTGCTCGCCGCCGGAGCGGTGCTGGCGGTCTCCAGCTTCTGGTGGATGGTCGTCGTCGACCTGATCCCGGCGGGCAGCCGCCCGTACATCGGCGGCAGCACGGACGGCACGGTGTGGGACCTCGTCATCGGCTACAACGGCCTCGGCCGGGTCACCGGCGATGAGGGCGGCGGGCCCGGCGGAAGGGGAGGCGGCGGGTTCTCGGGCGCGTCCGGACCCTGGCGGCTGTTCAACGACGTCCTCGGCGGGCAGACCTCGTGGCTGCTCCCGTTCGCCGCGCTCGCGCTCGTCACCGGCCTGCTGCTCTACCGGAGGCGGCCTCGCACCGACCTGGCCCGCGCGGCGCTGGTGCTGTGGGGCGGCTGGCTCCTCGTGCACTACGCGGTGTTCAGCTTCGCGGACGGCGTGATGCACCCCTACTACACGACCGCGCTGGCCCCGGCGGTCGGCGCGCTGACCGGCATCGGCGCGGTGACGCTGTTCGAACACCGGACGGCGGCGTGGGGCTGGGTGCTCCCGCTCGCGATCGCGGGCACCGGCGTCTGGTCCTTCACCGTGCTGCGCCGCACGCCGTCGTGGCATCCGTGGACGGCCTGGACGGTGGCCGTGCTCACCGTCGTCGCCGTGCTCGGCCTGCTCGCGGCGCGGTTCGGCGCGCCGGCCCGTCTCGCGATCGTCGCCGCGGCGGCCGGCCTGCTGGCCGGTCTCACCGGACCGGCGGCGTACGCGGTCTCCGCGGCGTCGACGAGCACCAACGGCACCAACCCGCTCGCGGGACCGTCCTCGGGCGGCGGCTTCGGCGGACCCGGGCTCGGCACAATGCGACCCGGTGGTGGGATGCCCGGTGGTGGGCAGATACCCGCGCGGATCCGGCAGATGATCGAGCGGGGCGATCTTCCCGGCGCTCCGCCGAACGCGCGGCCGCCCGGTCCTGGCGGCGCTCCGGGCAGAGGCGGCATGGGCGGCGAGACGAGCCCGCAAATGATCTCCTACCTGGAGAAGAACCAGGGCACCGCCACCTGGCTCGTCGCGGTGAGCGACTCCCAGACCGCCTCGTCGATCATCTTGCGGAGCGGGAAGCCGGTGATCTCGATGTTCGGCTTCACCGGCGGCGACAACGCGATGACCGTCGAGCGGCTCCAGGCGCTCGTCAAGGCCGGGAGGCTGCGCTACGTCCTGACCGGTGGCGGCGGCCCCGGCGGGGGCGGCGCCGCGGTCACCTCGTGGGTCACGAAGAACTGCACGGTGGTCGAGGCCTCCGAGTACGGCGGCACCTCGTCCTCGGCAGGCGCCCTGTACCGCTGCGGCCCCGCTAGCGGGTGAACCCGACGTCCATCCAGACCGGGTCGGCCAGGCCGAACGCTCCCCAGTTGGCGAGCGTCGACCGGACCGGCACGATCTGCGGGCGCTGGTAGAGGGGAAGGGAGTGGCCCTCGCGCCAGATCATCTCGTCGGCCCGGTTCGCGTAGAACCGGGCCTTCGCAGGGTCCGGCTCGGCGATCGCGCGGTCCAGCAGGGCGTCGAGCCGCCGGGAGCCGACCCGCGCGAGGTTCTGCTGGAGACCACCCTTGCGCGGACGGCCGTAGATCGACCTCATGGCGGAGATCGGGAAGGCCGAGCCGATCCACGAGAACGGCGCCAGGTCGAAGTCGCCCGGGATGAGGTGGCCGGCGAAGAAGGCCCCGTCGGCCACCGGCCGCAGCTCCAGGCGTATCCCGACGCGGCCCAGCATCTCCTGGATCATCTCGCCGCTCTGCCGGCTCGCCGCCGCGCTCACCGGGTAGACGTAGCGCAGCGCCAGCGGCCGGCCGTTCCGCCGACGGACGCGTCCGTCGAGCCGCCACCCGGCCCTGGCGAGGAGCCATCGCGCCCGCACCGGGTCGTACGCGCCGAGGTCGCCGGCGTTGTCGCGGTAGCCGCGCTGGGTGTTCACGTAGACGTGGTCGTCGAGCGGGCGCGCCGCGCGGCCGAGGCCGGGCAGGACCGCGCGGGCGATCGCCTGCCGGTCGACGGCGAGCATCACCGCGCGCCGCACGTCGACCGAGGCCAGCGCCGGTGCGCCGGCGTTGAGGGTGAGCTGGGAGAAGTCCGGTCCGTCCGCGCCGCGCACGGTGGCGCCGGGCACGGTCGCGGCCCGGCGGTACACCGCGGCGTCGGCGCCGGCGTCGAACGCGTCGATCTCGCCACTAGCGAAGGCCTCGGGCATGGCGTCGCGGGCGAGCCGGCGGAAGACGACACGGTCGAGCCTCGCCCGGCGGCCCCACCACGCCGGGTCACGTACGAGCGAGATCGTCTCGGCCGTACGGTCGATCCGCTCGGGGCGGAACGGCCCGGCGGTGACCGGGATCCGGTTCGACCAGGCGGTGTTCCAGGCCGCCGGAGTGGAGATCATCCGGGCCGGGTAGAGCGGGCTGAACAGCGCACGCCACTCGCCGAACGGCCGCGCGAACGTCACCACCACCTGCCGGTCGCTGATCCCGCGTTCGACGCTCTCGACGCGTTCGTAGCCGGTGGAGGCGGTGACCTCGTACGCCGGGTCGTGGCCGTCGCAGGCCCGCCACAGGGCGCGGAAGTCGCGGTAGCCGAGCGGCGTGCCGTCCGACCAGGTCGCCTTCGGGTTGATGTCGTAGGTGACGACCTGCTTGGGCCGGGTGCGGGTGACCCGGCCGCCGGTGAGGTAGTCGGGGTCGGCGGTGACCGTGCCGTTCTGGTCGCTCCGGAACAGCCACGGCATCATCGCGCGCAGTGTACGGGCGGTGTCGAGGTCGGTGCCGCCGAGGTGCCAGTAGTTCCACTGCGCGGGGAACTCCGTGGTCGCCAGCCGCAGCGTGCCGCCGTCGCCGACCTGCTCACGCGGCGCGCGCCCGATGTCGTACGCGCGGCTCGCCACGGGTGTGACGCCGCGTGTGCCACAGCCCGCCACCAGGAGCAACGCCGCCGCGGTCACGCGACACCTCACCACCAGGAAGCCCGCCATACTCCCCTCCGGACGCCGAAATGACAATGCGTGACGATATCATCACCTGACGTCACCAAGGGGTCAGTCCAGCAGGAAGGCGGCAACCTCCGCGCGCTGGGTGCGGGACGGGCCGTCGAAGGCGGCCAGCCACTGGGCACGCTTGTAGTAACGGTGCAGGACGTGCTCCCACGTGAAGCCGATCCCGCCGTGGCCCTGGATGGCGCTCTCGCAGGCGAACACCGCGGTGTCGGCGGCGAAGGACTTGGCGGACAGGCAGGCCTGGCGCGCCATGTCGTCGCCCTCCGAGACGCACCACGCCGCCCAGTAGGCCAGCGACCGCGCCTCCTGCAGCCGGACGTAGACGTTCGACGCCTTGTGTGACACGGCCTGGTATACGCCGATCGGGCGGCCGAACTGCTCGCGCTCCTTCGCGTACGCGACGAGGAGGTCCAGCGCACGCTGGGTGACGCCGACACTCTCCAGCGCCACGGCGGCGTACGCGTGGTCGCGGATGCGGCCGAGAACGGCACGCGCGTCCTCGCCGGCCGCGAGGACACGCGCGGGCGCGCCGTCGAAGCCGACGTCCGCGACCCGGCGGGTGCCGTCGATCGTCGCGTGCGGCGTCACACGGGCGTCGGCCGCGTCGACGGCGTACAGCCCGTCGGCGGTGGTCACGACGAACAGGTCGGCCGACGCACCGTCGGGGACGAGGACCTTCTCACCCGTCAGTCGGCCGCCTGAGACCGAGGCGGTCACGGGGTCGAACAGGCCCTGCGGGCGTCCCGGCTCGGCCCACGCGAGCGTCGCCTTCAGTGTGCCCTCGGAGATCCGCTTGGCCGCCTCGTCGCCGAGGGCGGGCGCGGCCAGGGCCATCGTGGACAGGAACGGCGCGGGGAGCGGCCGGTGGCCGGTCTCCTCGAACAGCACCGCCTGGTCGAGGAAGGTCAGCTCCGAGTCGAGCCAGCCCATCTCGGCGAGCTTGCCCCACACCTCGTCGTCGACGCCGGTCTCGGAGTCGGCGATACGGGCGAGCGCCGTGTCGTCGTAGCGGCCGGCGAGGAAGTCGCGGGCGAACCCGCGCAGTTGCTCCTGCTCTTCGGAGAACGCGAAGTCCATGGTCAACGCCCCTTCGGCAGGCCGAGGACGCGCTCGGCGATGATGTTGCGCAGGATCTCGGAGGTGCCGGCCTCTATGGTGTTGCCGCGGGACCTGAGCTGCCAGTACTGCCAGAATCCGCCCCACGGCGCGTCGTCGCCGGTGATCTGCGCGTGCAGGCCGAACAGGGACTGCGCGAGGGCGGTCAGCCGCTGGTTGGCCTCGCTCCAGGCGAGCTTGACGCCCGAACCCTCGGGCCCGGGGATGCCGGTCTCCAGGAGTGTCGTCAGCGACCGGTAGTTGGTGAAGCGCAGCGACTGCATCTCGATCCACTCGCGGGCGACCGCGTCGCGGATCAGCGGGTCGTCGGCGGGACGGCGGCCGTCCGCACCGGGCTCCTTGACCAGCTTCACGAGCTGGTTGACCATGCGCTCCAGCTCCGAGGACAGCGCGAAGCCGAGGGTTCCCCGCTCGTGCAGCAGGGTCGTCATAGCGACCTTCCAGCCGTCGCCGGGCGCTCCGAGGATCGACGTGCGCGGTACCCGCACGTCGTCGAAGAAGATCTCGTTGAACTCCGGGTCGCCGGTGATCTGGTGCAGTGGCCGCACCGTGACACCCGGCGCGTGCATGTCGACGATCAGGTAGGACAGGCCGGCGTGCTTGGGCGCCTCGGGGTCGGTGCGCACGACGAGGATGCACCAGTCGGCCACGTGCGCGTACGACGACCAGACCTTCTGGCCGTTCACCACCCAGTCGTCCCCGTCCGCGACCGCGCTCGTACGCCCGGCCGCCAGGTCGGAGCCGGAGCCGGGCTCGGAGAAGCCCTGGCACCAGATCTCCTCGCCGGACAGCAGCGGCTTGAGGTAGCGCTGCTTCTGCTCGTCGGTGCCCCACGCGATGATCGTCGGCCCGGCCATGTTGAGCCCGATGACGCCGGGGTGGCCGGGCGCGTTGGCGCGGGACATCTCCTCCAGGTAGATCGCCTGGAACGTGGGCGAGAGGCCACGCCCGCCGAACTCCCCGGGCCAGGTCAGCCCGACATAGCCGGCCTCGTACAGGCGCCCGCCCCATGTGCGCAGGGTCTCGAAGTCGCCCCGGCCGCGTCCGGCGGAGCCACCGTCCCAGTGCTCCTCCAGCCAGGAGCGCAGCCCCGTACGGAACGCGGCCTCCTCCGGCGTGTCTCGAAAGTCCACACTGTCTCCTTAAGGGGCGGACCGAATCCCGATCGCCCGGCAGTAGAGCCTGTTGAGCTGCTCGACGTCTTCTTCCTCGTGGGGGTGGTCGAGGACGAACCAGGTGTAGGCGGTACGGCCGATCATCGTGGCGAGGGCCACGGCGGCCGTACGGGGATCGACGTCGACGGGGACGAGGCCGTCCCGCTGCCATCCCCGTATCGCGCGCTCCTGGCGGTCGTAGAAGACGCCCCACGCTCGTGAATACGTCTCTCGCATCGACGGCGAGAAGGTCGCGACCTGCTCGAACACCGCCATCAACGCGGCGTGCTCCTGGTACGCGCGCAGGTAGGCGCGGTTGGCCCCTGTGATGCGCGCCTCGGGACCCTCGCCGTGCAGCGGCTCGGCCCGCATGACGGCGAGCAGCGAGGCCAGCATCTGGTCGATCAGCTCGGCGAAGATCGAGTCCTTGTCGGTGAAATGCGTGTAGAAGCTCCCGTACGCGACGCCGGACCGCTCGCAGATCTCGCTGATCTTGGCGTCGAGGAAGCCCCGCTCCTCGAACACCGCGCGGGCGCCGAGGAGCAGCGCGGCACGGGTCCGTTCCGCTCGGGCCTGTCGCTTTACCGGGGGCACGCACCCAATCGTAACCGAACCCGATTCTGGTATCAGCGCAGGGTCCGCGAGGTCGGGCGATTCACACGCCCGCAGGCCGGATCAGGCGGTACGACGTGCCCGCAGGCCGGCGACGGCCAGGAGCAGGAGGCCGCCGGCGGACCAGGCGGCCAGGACCGTGAGCGGTACGGCCGACCGCACCCCGTCGAAGAACGACACCGAGCGGAGCAGAGTGGCGCCCGCGCCGGCCGGGAGGGCCTGGCCGACCGCGCCCCACGGCCGCGGCAGCAGCTCCGGCGCGGCCGTGACGCCCGAAAGCGGGTTGGCGACGAGCATCATCGTGACCGCGCCCAGACCGACACCGGCGCGGCCGAGCGCTCCACCGAGGCCCGTGACCGCACCGCAGACGGCGAAGGTGGTCAGGCCGATCACACCGGCCACGGCGGCGTACGGGCCGGGGATGACCGGTAGGACGAACTGGACGATCGCGGCTGTGACGAGCCCGGCGACGGCGGAGAAGATCACGAGACCGGCCGCCCTCCGGCCGATCGAGCCGGCGAGGAAGGTCAGCAGGACGCCTCCGGCCAGGCTCGACATGACCAGCGGCAGCACCAGCGCGCCGAAGGCGGCGCCGCGCGGGTCGTCGGGGTCCGCCGCGACGACGTCCACGGGAGCCGCCGCCGGAGTTCCGGAGATCCGCTGCGCCGTCTGCGCCAGGAGCTGGGCGACGACCGGGCTCGCGGCCGAGGCGACGAGCAGGTGCGGCCCCGCCGGGCCCACGACGACCGCGCCGTATGCTCGCCGGTCCGTCAGCGCGCGCCGGGCGGCGTCCTCGCCGGTCACCCGCTCGACCTGGAACGCCCCGTTCTGGCCGAGCCGCTGCGCGACGGCGGTCGCGGCGGGCCCAGGACCGGCGACGACCAGGGGAACCTCGCGCGGCGCGACGCGCGACGCCGGCCAGGCGAACGCGAGCACCATGACGGCCTGGATCACGACGGCCATCAGCGCGAGCAGGAACGTACGGCGACGAGCCATACCGTGCCTCCAAAAAGCGAATATTCGTTCTCTTTTGCCGAAACCCACGCTCGCAGGAGGGTCTGTCATTGTCAAGAACGAACGTTCGTTTTATGATGTGGCCATGCCCAAAGTCAGCGAGGACCACCTGGAACAGCGGCGTCAGCAGATCCTGGACGCCGCACGCCGGTGCTTCGGCCGCAAGGGCTTCCACCGGACGTCCATGCAGGACGTCTTCGCCGAGTCCGGGCTGTCGGCCGGCGCGGTCTACCGCTACTTCAAGAGCAAGGACGACATCGTCCGCGCCATCGCCACCGAAGGCCAGATGATCATCGGCGGGCTGGTGGAGGAGATCGTCAACGAGGAGCCGCTGCCGCCGCTCTCGGAGGTGATGCGGCGGGTCTGCGAACGCCTCGAGTCACTGCTGGTGGAAGACGGGTCGCTGCGCGTCGCCCCCGAGGGCTGGGCCGAGGCGGTGCACAACCCGGTGATCGGCCTGCTGGTGCGGCGGTTGTTCACCGACACGCGCGTCTGCTGGATCAGGCTCGCCGAGCGGATGCGCGACACCGGACGGCTTCCGCCGGACACCGACACGTACGCGGTCGGAGCGACGCTGCTGTGCGTGATGCCGGGCTTCGTCCTGCAGCGGATCCTGCTCGATGACGTCGACGCCGGCATGGTCGAGGCCGGGTTCCACGCGCTGACGAGCCCGGTTGCCTGAGGTCAGGCGCGGAAGAACTCGGGCCGGATCTCCCCTTCGGCCACGAGCACGGCGGGGCCGCGGAGGAAGCTCGTCGTGCCGTCGAGGATCACCGAGACCACTCCACCCGGAACGGCGATCTCCCAGGTGCCCTGCGTACGGCCCTCGGCGTGGGCGGCGGCGACGGCCGTGGCGACCGCGCCGGTGCCGCACGAGCGCGTCTCGCCGGAGCCGCGCTCGTACACGCGCATCTCGACCCGGCCGTCGCCGACCGGCCGGAAGAGCTCGACGTTGACGCCGTCCGGGAAGTCGGCGGCGTCGACCAGGGGTGCGCGGCCGAGGTCGAGCCCGGCGACGGGAGTGGAGATCTCGCAGGCCAGGTGCGGGTTTCCGGTGAGGACCTTGAGGCCCTCGCGCGAGACGCCGTCCACGACGGCCGTGCTCGTGCCGCGGACGTCCGGGGCGCCCATGTCGACCGTGACGTCACCGGTCGCGTCCAGCCGGACCGCGCGCACTCCCCCGCGCGTGCCGATCGGCAGGTCGCCGGGGGCGGCCAGGCCGGCCTCGACGAGATAGCGGGCGAAGACCCGCGCACCGTTGCCGCACATCTCCGCGATGCTGCCGTCGGCGTTGTGGTAGTCCATGAACCACTCGGCGTCGTCGTCGCGGCCGAGCGCCTTCGTGCGCACGACCCGCAGCAGGCCGTCGGCGCCGATGCCGGCGCGCCGGTCGCAGAGCGCGGCGACGAGCCCTGGGGTGAGCTCGATCGAGCCATCGGGGTCCGGCAGGATCACGAAGTCGTTCTCGGTGCCGTGGCCCTTTACGAAACGCATGTCTCGATGGTAGCCAGCGCGTGCTCGATCGTCGCGTCGTGGTCGATCCAGCGTACGCGCGGGTCGCGGCGGAACCAGGACTCCTGGCGGCGGGCGAACCTCCGGGTCGCGCGGATCGTCTCCTCCTTCGCCTGCTCCTCGGTCGACTCCCCCGACAGGAACCGCAGCACCTGCGCGTAACCGAGCGCGCGGCTCGCGGTGCGCCCGTCGCGCAGCCCGTACGGCTCCAGCGCGCGCACCTCGTCGACGAGCCCGGCCGACCACATGCGCTCGACGCGCAGCGCGATGCGCGCGTCCAGCTCCGGGCGTGGGACGCTCAGCCCGATCTCCGTGCGGTCCTCGACGTCGGCGTAGGAGGGCATGGACGCGGTGAACGGCCGTCCCGTCATCTCGATCACCTCGAGCGCGCGGACGATCCGCCGCCCGTCGCTGGGGAGGATGGCCGCGGCGGCGTCCGGATCGCTGCCGGCCAGCCGCGCGTGCAGCGCCGCCGTTCCCGCCTCCGCGAGCTCGTCCTCCAGCCGGGCGCGTACGCCCGGATCGGTGCCGGGGAACTCCAGGTCGTCCAGCACCGCGCGCACGTAGAGCCCCGACCCGCCGACCAGCAGCGGCACCCGCCGACGCCCGGTGATCTCCTCGATCGCCCTCTTCGCCGCCTCCTGGTAGTCGGCGACACTGGCGGCGCGGGTGACGTCCCAGATGTCGAGCAGGTGGTGCGGAACGCCGCGGCGCTCGTCCATGGTGAGCTTGGCGGTGCCGACGTCCATGCCGCGGTAGAGCTGCATCGAGTCGGCGTTGATCACCTCACCACCGAGCCGCAGGGCCAGCTCGACCGCGAGGTCGGACTTCCCGGCCGCGGTCGGCCCCACAACGGCGATCACGTCCAACGGACACTCCTTCACCGGCTCGTTCGTTCTCTCATTACGCACGGTCACGTGCTTAATTCTGGCCCTCTTGGGGGTATGGCTTCGCATAACGGGCACCGAGCTTCGGCGTCCGACCGAGAATCCGGGGGGATTCATGTCGCTCGTGGACAAGGTCAAGGGCTTCCTCAGCCAGCACGCCGGCCAGGTCGACAAGGCCATCGACAAGGCCGGGGACCTCGCCGACAAGAGGACCGGCGGCAAGTACGCCGACAAGATCGACAAGGCTCAGGAGCAGGCCAAGAAGGCCGCCCGCGCCAACGAGGATGCCGCACGCCGTCAGCACCCTGACGAGCCCTGAACAGCGCTTTCAGCGGCGCACCCAGCTCGCGACGAGGTAGCCGACGCCGTACGGCGCCTCGTCGGCGAGCAGCTCCGCGGTGAACCGGCCGTCTCCCGCCGCGCCCGCGAGCACCTGCCACGGGGCGCGCCCGGCGGCGTGCAGTTCGGCCGCCAGGCCAGGGTCGACACGGGACAGCGCGCCCGTGTCGGCCGACGCGAGGGCGAGCGCGGCGCCGGCGTCGAACTCCGCGGACCGCGGATCGAAGTAGCCGGGCGCGCGTTCGGTACGGCACGCCGCGCCGTCCCCCATGACCAGCAGCGCGACCCGCGGCGCGCGGGCGGCCAGCTCCGCGCCGAGCCGCGCGCACGCTACGGGCGAGGCGTCCTCTGCGATGCTCTGGAAGACGGCCTCGCGCTCGCCGAGCAGCCAGCGGCCGATCGTCAGCGACAGTGGCAGCACCGGCTCGCCCGTCCCGACGGTGACCGGGACGCCGTACGGCCGGAGAGTGCCCGCGGCGTCCGCGCCGAAGTCACGCGTCTCCGGGCCCGCCCCCACCACGACCAGCAGATCGGCACCGGGAACGAGGCTGCGGATGGACACATGGCAGGCGCCGCGGAGAGCGTCGAGTTCAGGCGCGGCGCCGCCGGCCACCTCCGGGACGAGCATCGGAGGGTGGGGGCAGACCGCCGCCGCGATCAGCACTTCGGCGTCACGAACAGGCCGGGGTGACCGGGGCGGCCGCAGGCCGCCCGATGCCCGGCATCCCCAGCGACACGCCCTTGGGCGGCGCCGCACCGCGCTCCCACGCGTCGCCCGCCGCCGTACGGCGGACCCCACGGGCCGGGCCGTCCGCGACCAGGTGGTGCGGGGCGGCGTAGGTGATGTTCACCGTCACCAGGTCGCCGGGGCGCGCCGCCTCGGCCTCGGTGAAGTGGACGAGGCGGTTGTCGGCGGCGCGGCCGGACATGCGGTTGGTGCGCTGGTCCTTGCGTCCCTCGCCTTCGGCGACGAGGACGTCCAGGGTGCGTCCGAGCTGCTTCTTGTTCTCCGACCAGGAGATCTCCTCCTGGAGCGCGACGAGACGCTCGTACCGCTCCTGCACGACCTCCTTCGGCACCTGGTGCTCCATCTCGGCGGCCGGCGTGCCGGGCCGCTTGGAGTACTGGAAGGTGTACGCGCCGGAGAACCGCGCCTCTCGCACGACCTTCAGCGTCTGCTCGAAGTCGTCCTCGGTCTCGCCGGGGAAGCCCACGATGATGTCGGTGGTGATCGCGGCGTGCGGGATGGCCTCACGCACACGCTCGATGATGCCGAGATAGCGCGACTGGCGGTAGGAGCGCCGCATCGCCTTCAGCACGGTGTCGGAGCCCGACTGCAGCGGCATGTGCAGCGACGGCATGACGTTGGGCGTCTCGGCCATCGCCGCGATCACGTCGTCGGTGAAGTCGCGCGGGTGCGGCGAGGTGAAGCGCACGCGCTCCAGGCCGTCGATCTCCCCGCAGGAACGCAGCAGCTTGGCGAACGCGCCGCGGTCGCCGAACTCGGCGCCGTAGGAGTTGACGTTCTGCCCGAGCAGCGTGACCTCCAGGACGCCCTCGCCGACGAGCGCCTCGATCTCGGCGAGGATGTCGCCGGGACGGCGGTCCTTCTCGGTGCCGCGCAGCGACGGAACGATGCAGAAGGTGCACGTGTTGTTGCAGCCCACCGAGATCGACACCCAGGCGGCGTACGGGGACTCGCGCCGGGTCGGCAGGGTGCTCGGGAACGTCTCGAGCGACTCCTTGATCTCGACCTGGGCCTCGTCCTGGACGCGGGCGCGTTCGAGCAGCACCGGCAGCGAGCCGATGTTGTGGGTGCCGAACACGACGTCCACCCACGGCGCGCGGCGCACGATCGTGTCGCGGTCCTTCTGCGCCAGGCAGCCGCCGACGGCGATCTGCATGCCGGCGTGGCCGTCCTTGACGGGGCGCAGGTGGCCGAGGTTGCCGTAGAGGCGGTTGTCGGCGTTCTCGCGGACCGCGCACGTGTTGAACACGATGACGTCGGGCGTCGCGCCCTCGACGGCGCGGTCGTAGCCGGCGTCCTCGAGGAGCCCGGCGAGGCGCTCGGAGTCGTGGACGTTCATCTGGCAGCCGTACGTACGTATTTCATAGGTACGGGCTTGGTCGTGGAATCCCCTGGGCGCGCTCATCTCAAGAAGAAAGGGTACGCGCGCCGCGCGACCGGCAGGACTCGGGCCGCGCGATGGATCCTGTTCACCAGGCGTAACACGGACGGAACGCGGAGGTGCAACGTGATCGGATCGGTATATCGGATGACGGACGGTGTTCTGCGGATGACGTACGCTTTGCGGCCATGACGGACACCAATGCGGCCCAGCAACAGGCGGGCGACAGTGGCGGCGGCCCGCTCGTCGTGCTTGAGAACGTCAACAAGTACTTCGGCGAATTGCATGTCCTGAAGGACATCGACCTCACCATCCACCGCGGCGAGGTCGTGGTAGTGATCGGCCCTTCGGGCGGCGGCAAGTCGACCCTGTGCCGGACGATCAACCGGCTGGAGCCGATCGACGGCGGGACGATCAAAATCGACGGTGTGCCGTTGCCGGAGGAGGGCAAAACCCTCGCCCAGCTGCGCGCCGACGTCGGAATGGTGTTCCAGTCGTTCAACCTCTTCGCGCACAAGACGATTCTCCAGAACGTCACCCTTGGGCCGACGAAGGTCAAGAAGGTCGGCGCCGCAGAGGCCGAGCAGCACGCCATGGAACTCCTGGAGCGCGTCGGCATCGCGACGCAGGCGCAGAAGTACCCGGCGCAGCTCTCCGGCGGCCAGCAGCAGCGCGCGGCGATCGCGCGCGCCCTGGCGATGCGGCCGAAGGTGATGCTCTTCGACGAGCCGACGTCCGCTCTCGACCCGGAGATGATCTCCGAGGTGCTCGACGTCATGACCAACCTGGCCGCCGAGGGAATGACCATGGTCGTGGTGACCCACGAGATGGGATTCGCCCGCGCGTCGGCCAATAAAGTGGTCTTCATGGCGGACGGCCAGATCGTCGAGGAGAACACCCCCGAAGACTTCTTCACCAACGCGCGCAGCGAACGCGCCAAGGACTTCCTTTCCAAGATCCTGAAGCACTGAAAACAATGATCGCCGGCCGCGCCGCGGTAGTGGCATGAGAAGTAGAGGATCGAGAATGCGAGTACGTCATTTCGGGGTCGCCCTCGCCGCCATCTCGGTGGCGACGATGGGTGTCACGGGCTGCGGCGCCAAGAAGGCCAGCTCGGTCGTCGACAAGGCCAAGAGCCAGAAGAAGCTCACCATCGGCGTGAAGTTCGACCAGCCCGGCCTCGGACAGAAGCAGCCCGACGGCAACGTCAAGGGCTTCGACATCGATGTCGCCAAGTACATCGCCAAGCAGCTCGGTGTCGAGGAGAAGAACATCACCTGGAAGGAGGCGCGGTCGGCCAACCGCGACTCCTTCGTCACGACCGGCACGGTCGACATGGTGATCGCCACCTACTCGATCACGCCCGAACGCCAGAAGAAGATCACCTTCGGCGGCCCGTACTACGTCGCGCACCAGGACCTGATGGTCCGGGCCAACGACACCTCGATCAAGTCGCTGACCGACCTCAAGGGCAAGAAGATCTGCGCCGTACAGGGGTCCAACTCCTGGCAGAACATCACCAAGGGCACGAACGAGATCAACCAAGCGGTCGCCGCAAAGACCGTCCCCGCCAACGGTTACGACGACTGCATCACGAAGCTCAAGGGCGGCAGCGTCGACGTGGTGTCCACCGACAACACCATCCTCGCCGGCTTCGCCGCGCGCGAGGGCACCTCGGTCAAGGTCGTCAACGCCCCGTTCACCGACGAGAAGTACGGCGTCGGCATCAAGAAGGGCGACAGCAAGTCCTGCGAGGCGATCAACAAGGCGATCGCCCAGATGTACCAGGACGGATCCGCTAAGCAGTACCTCCAGGCGGAGTTCGGAGAGACGAGTCTCAAGTTCGACACGACGGTGCCGGCGCCCGTGGGCTGCAGCTGACCTCTCGTTGCGTCGAGTGCCGGTGAACCCCTGTGTTCACCGGCACTCGGACTATTCGGTGGAGTGCCATGAACTTGCATAACCTGCTCGACTTCGCACCGGTCTTCGACAACTTCGGCAAAATCCTGGGCGGCTTCTGGACGACGGTGCGCCTGGCCGCCGCCGCCGCGGTTTTCTCGCTGATCCTCGGCACGATCGTCGCCGGCATGCGGGTCTCACCCGTCCCGATGCTTCGCGCTGCGGGCACGTTCTACGTCGGCCTGTTCCGCAACACCCCGCTGACGCTCATCCTGTTGTTCTGCGGTCTCGGCCTTCGCGACACACTCGGCCTCTGGAGCCACGCCGACGCGAACGTCAGCGGCTACTGGCTCGCCGTCCTCGGCTTGTCCGTGTACACCGCGGCGTTCATCTGCGAGTCACTTCGAGCCGGTATCAACACCGTGCCGCTGGGCCAGGCTGAGGCGGCACGGTCGATCGGGCTGACGTTTCTCCAGTCGCTTCGGTACGTCGTGCTTCCGCAGGCGTTCCGTTCGGTCATCTCACCGCTGGGCAGTGTCCTCATCGCGATGATCAAGAACACTTCCGTGGCGCTCGTCGCGGGCTCCCTGGAGGCTGCCGCAGTGATGAAGCAGATGTTCGACGACATCGGCGGCACGGTCCCGATCTTTCTCGGGTTCGCCATCGGCTACATGATCCTCACCCTGCCGACCGGATACTTCTTCGGATGGCTGGCCAAGCGGCTGGCGGTGGTCCGATGACGCCCCTGGTGCCCTCCCGTGCGCGCAAAAAGCAGCCGTCGGTCCTGTTCGACGCACCGGGACCACGGGCGCGCAGGCGCAACCTGCTCCTCACGATCGTCTTCGGGCTGGCCTTCCTCTGGATCCTCGCCCTGCTCATCGCGAAGCTCGACCAGAAACACCAGCTCGACGGCAGGCTATGGAAGCCCTACAGCCATGCCAACGTGTGGCAGAACTACATCTGGCATGGCCTGTGGAACACCCTGCAGGCGACCATCGTCGCGGCCGTTCTCGCGCTGATCTTCGGCGTCGCCTTCGGCCTCGCCCGGATGTCGGACCATCGATGGATCCGGCTCCCCGCCGGGGCGATCGTGGAGTTCTTCCGAGCCATCCCCGTCTTGATCATGATGTACTTCGCGCTGGCCGGTCCGCCGATCATCGCGGACGCGTTCGGGCGGGTCATCTCGCCGGTGACCGAATTCCAGGCCGTGGTCGCCGGTCTGACGCTCTACAACGGGGCGGTACTCGCCGAGATCGTCCGTGCGGGCATCAACTCGATCCCGCGTGGTCAGTCCGAGGCGGGCTACTCGATCGGGCTGCGCAAGAGCGGCGTGATGCTGCGCATCCTGGTACCGCAGGCCATCACGGCGATGATGCCCGCGATCGTCAGCCAGCTCGTGGTCCTGCTCAAGGACTCCGCGCTCGGCTACATCATCGCCTACGAGGACCTGCTCAACTCGGGCTTCTACCAGGTGAAGGGCAAGTTCGGGAACCTGATACCGGCAGCCGTCATCGTGACCGCGATCTACGTCACAATGAACCTGTCGCTCAGCTTCTTCGCCAACTGGCTGGAACGGCGCAGCCGTACCAGCCGCAAGAGCGCTGGGCGCACTCTGGGGACCGGAACCGGTGTCCCACCGGCCGCAGGTCTGGACTCCGGCTCAGCCGTCTGACGCGTCTCGTCTCCCGCAACGGGGCGGATAGCGGAGATTTTCCGCTATCCGCCCCGTTGCGCATTTGACCTCGGGTAAGACGCGAGAGTCGGCCCTAAATAGCGTTTAGTCGTTTTTATCCCAATTGCACGTCCGGCACTGCCGTAACTAGTGTCCTTACTGACAGATAGTCAGATTTCGGGGGAAAGCTGACTAGTCTCAACGGGAGGACGAGTTTTCCATGAAGTTGCTCCGAAACACCGCGACCTCGATCGGCCTGGGGGCCTTGATCGTCGCCGGCGTCGCGCTCCCCGCGACCAACGCCTCCGCGGCAGGTCACCAGCAGTGGGGCGCCTGGACCCAGGTCGGCTACACCTACAGCATCAAGTGCCGCAGCTATGTCGACGCCACCACGAGCAAGAGCCACCCCGGCAAGATCTATATCACCGGCGCCGTCTACTGTAATCGCGCGGCTGCCATCGCCATGGTCCTCGGGCCGATCCCGGGCCCGGACAAGACGAAGAACTGCAGGAACGTGACCGAGTCGAACTTCTGCTACCTCTCCGAATGGATTAAGAATCCGTCCGGAAAGCAGACCTTCCGGGTCGCCATCCTCGCGAACCACGTCGCCAAGAACGTCAAGGTCGCGCACATCAAGTTCAGCGCGTAAAGCCGCCCGACCTGCCTGATGCCCGCACCGTGCCCATCGTGGCACGGAGCGGGCCCGTTCGTTTGTCCCGGAGGGTCAGGGTGGAGCCGGTCGAGGGACACCGTGGCCATGTGTCTCGATCATCCATCTTCAGCGCGCTATGTCGCGGGTCGGGGCCCCATCCTCCACTGGTTTGCGAGACGATTCCGATATGACCGCTCGTGCGACCGCCCCCTACGGATCCTGGCCCTCTCCGATCTCCGCCGCCGACGTGGCCCGTGCCCGTCTTCGGCTCAGCTACCCGACCATCCACGGCGATCGGGTCTGGTGGCAGGAGACCCGCCCAGAGAGGGGCGGCCGTACGACGATCGTGCGGTCCGGCGTCGACCTGCTGCCAGCGCCGTGGGACGCCCGCACCCGCGTGCACGAGTACGGCGGACGGGCCTACCTCCCGCTGCCCGACGGCGACGTCGTCTTCGCCAACTACGACGACCAGCGGCTCTACCGCCTCACGCCGGGCGAGTCCCCGCTGCCGCTGACGCCCGCCCCGGCCGAGCCCGCGGGGCTGCGCTACGCCGACTTCTCGCTGTCCCCCGACGGCCGCCAGGTGTGGTGCGTGCGCGAGGCCCACGAGGCCGGGAACGTACGCCGGGCGATCGTCACGGTCCCGCTGAACGGCTCGGCGACCGACGACCCGTCGAGCGTCCGCGAGCTGACGAGCGGCGCCGACTTCTACGCCTTCCCCACGCCGTCGCCCGGCGGCGGCCACCTCGCGTGGGTGCAGTGGAACCACCCGCGCATGCCCTGGGACGGCACCGAGGTGCGCGTCGCGGTCTTCAACGCCGAGGGCACGCTCGAACACCCGCGTACGGTCAAGGGCGGCCTGAGCGAGTCGGCGCTGGCGCCCACCTGGCTGACCGAGTCCAGCCTGTACGTCGTCTCCGACTGGCCCGGCTGGTGGAACCTCTATGAGATCGGTCTGTACGGCGAGTCGCCGCAGGCGCTCTACCCGGCCGAGGAGGAGTTCGCCGGGCCGTTGTGGCAGCTCGGCGGGCGCCCGTACGCGGTCCTGGACGACGGCCGCGTCGCGGTGCTGCACGGGCAGGGCGACCAGCGTCTCGGCCTGTACGACCCGGACACCGCCGACCTCGTCGACTTCGACCTGCCGTTCACCGACTGGAAGCCGCAGCTGTCGGCCGACGGGCGGACCATCGTCGGCGTCGCCGGCGCACCGGACATCCCCTGGTCGGTCGTCATCGTCGACGCCGACACAGGGCAGTCCAAGATCCTGCGCGGCGAGATCGACAGGCTGCCGGAGACCGCATACCTGCCGCTGCCGCGCGCCCAGCAGTTGGAGGGCCCGTTCGGGCGGGCGGTGCACGCCTTCGTCTACCCGCCGTCCAATCCGGCCGCGCAGGCGCCCGGCGGCGAGCTGCCGCCGTACGTGGTGTTCGTGCACGGCGGCCCGACCAGCCAGACGTCGAGCGTGCTGGACCTGGAGATCGCCTACTTCACCAGCCGCGGCCTGGGCGTCATCGACGTGAACTACGGCGGGTCGACCGGCTACGGGCGTTCGTACCGCGAGCGCCTGCGCCGCCAGTGGGGCGTCGTCGACGTCGAGGACTGCGTCGCCGCCGCCCAGGCGCTCGTGCGCAACGGCGCCGCCGACCCCGAACGCCTCGCCATCCGCGGCGGCAGCGCCGGCGGCTGGACCACGCTCTGCGCGATCACGCAGAGCCGGCTGTTCAAGGCGGGCACGTCCTACTTCGGCATCTCCGACCCGCAGGGCTGGCTCAAGGAGACCCACGACTTCGAGTCGAAGTACCTGTACGGCCTGATCGGGCCGATTCCCGGGTTCGAGCGCACCTACAAGGAGCGGTCGCCCATGACGCACGCGACCAATGCCGCCTGCCCGGTCCTGCTGTTGCAAGGCCTCGCCGACCCGATCGTGCCGGCGCCGCAGTCCGAGCGCTTCGCCGAGGCGATGGCACGCAAGGAGGTGCCGTACGCCTACCTGACATTCGAGGGCGAGGCGCACGGCTTCCGGCGTGCCGACACCGTGATCGCCTCCTTGGAGGCGGAGCTGTCCTTCTACGGGCAGACGCTCGGCTTCGACCCGAAGGACGTGACGCCGGTCAAGCTCACGGTCCGCGGACCGAACACTCCGTAGAGAACGACCGAGCCCCCGTCCTTCGCGGGACGGGGGCTCATTCGCTCAGGTCGGGACGTGGACGCGCAGCCGCTGCGCCATGCCTCCGGCGTCGGGCTCGCTGCGGATCGCGTGCGACGGCAGGCCCAGCGTGGCGAGGTGGTCGAGCGTCGCCAGCACCATCTCCGGCGGCCCGCAGACGAACGTCGAGGGCACGTCCTCGACGTGCTCCGGGCCGATGACGTCGGCGATCGTACGGTGCGGCAGGTGGTCGGGGTCCTCGGAGACCGCGGCGACCAGGCGGAGACGTCCCGGCGCCAGGGTCATGCGCGTCAGGTCATCGTCGTCATAGAGGTCATGCTGCCGCCGTACGCCGTGGACGAGCGTGATGTCCGGGTGCTGGCTCGACCGCAGCGTCTCCTCGATGAGCGCCTTGACCGGGGCGAGGCCGGTGCCGCCCGCGAGGCACAGCAGGCGGTCCGGCCTCGGAGTGGGCAGCGTCATCGTGCCGCGCGGCGGGCCGAGCAGCAGCACGTCGCCGATGCTCGTGTGGTGGGCGAGCGCCGTGCTGATCCAGCCGCCGGGAACGACCCGCACATGGAAGGTGAGGAGGTTGTCCGGGCGCGGGGCGTTCCCGATCGAGTACGACCGCCAGATCCTCGGCCAGCGCGCGGTCTGGATCGTGGCGTACTGACCGGCATGGAACGGGTACGGCTGGTCGGGCTCCACCGTGATGACGGCGATCTCCGGCGTACGCTGCTGGTGGCCGACGACGCGGGCGCTCCAGTACGGCGGCGCGACCGTCTCGTCCTCGGCGGCGGCCTGGATCATGACCGAGGCGATCAGCTCGTAAGCCTCCGACCACGCCTCGTCGTACTCCGGTTTCCAGGCGTCGACGGCGTTGGCCCGCAGGGCGGCGATGAGGCACCGGCCGACGGCGGCGTAGTGCTCGGGCCGTACGTCGAACTTTCGGTGGTCACGTGCGAGCTCGCGGAGATAGGCCGTCACCATCCCCAGGTCGTCCAGATTGATCACGACATAAGTGATGGCGTTGACCAGGCGATCCCGCTGCGACTCCATCACGATCGGGAACAGCGCGCGAACCTGCGGATAGCGGGAGAAGAGCATGCCGTAGAACTCCGAGGCCACCTTCTCCGACCGGTCCGCGACGAGTATCCAGCTCTCTCGCAGGAGAGAAATGTTAACGCTCATCTCGACCGCGCCCCCGGGACCGCCGCCAGGTCACGGACTCTCACGTCCTCCTCGTCGCCGACGAAGTAGCCGGCCCCCGCCGGACGTACCGACCTGTCCGCCACGCGCGCCTTGCGGTCCCCCTTGCGCAGCAGCGGAATGTTCTTCGAACAGTGGATGTAGGCCTCTTCGACGTTGACCACCACCCAGCCCTCGGCACGCCGTCCTGGAGCGGTGTCCTCGCTGACCAGGCCGTGCTCGGTGGCCCACTCCGCGGAGAGGAGCCGGGCGCCGCCGTTGACGTGGAGCCCGACGAGGTCGTCGAAGAAGTCGACCATCAGGATGGCGACGTGAGGGTTCTCGCTGATGTTGCCGAGGCTCGCCAGCACTCCGTTGCCCCGGTACTCCGGGTAGGCGATGGTCCGTTCGTTGACGACCTGGACGAACCCGGGAGGCCCGGACCGGAAGGTGCAGTCGCACTCACCGTCACTGTCCGCAGTCGCCACGAACGCCATTTCCTGGCGGCCAATGAATTCCTGCATTTGCGGATTCAGATGATTAAGTAGCTGTTTGTCATAGAACGCGGCTGCCCGGTCTTCGGTACCGAGAAGCCGCTGGAGCATATGCTCTCCGTGTGATCCCGGCTGGTCTGCGCCGGAGGCGTGGGTGGGGGTACCCGTCACGTCGCTCCTTGTCGTGCACGCCCTGAGTCGCGGTGGAGGGGGGTCCCGCTGCAGGCCAGGCGCGTAGGTCGGTCGGTGAAGGTCACTCGTAGGACTGGTGTTCCGCGTGTCGACGGTCGACGAACGGCCAAGAGCTTATACGGATCACGTCGCCAAAAGCACGATTTGACCAGTTTTATGACGAGTTGGCTCGCTTTGTCACCTGGTGAACCGTCAGAGCAACAGACGGTGATTTATCCGAATGGCACCTAGCTTGTTACACACCGTCACAAAATCAGCATTCTCATGCGAGAACGCCGGAGTGTAGTTGATCGATACTCAGCGAGCGAACTCGGTGGCCCGCGACTCCCGTACGACCGTGATCCGGATCTGGCCCGGGTAGGTCAGCTCGCCCTCGACCTGCTTGGCGATGTCGTGCGCGATGACCTGGGCCTGGATGTCGTCGACGGAGTCGGGGCGGACCATGACGCGCACCTCGCGCCCCGCCTGCATCGCGAAGACCTTCTCGACGCCCTCGCGCTCGGTGGCGATCTCCTCCAGGCGCTCCAGGCGCTTGACGTACGCCTCCAGCGACTCCCTTCGCGCCCCCGGACGGCCGCCGCTGATCGCGTCCGCGGCCTGGGTGAGCACGGCCTCGACGGTGCGCACCTCGACCTCGTTGTGGTGGGCCTCGATGGCGTGCACGACGTCCTCGTCCTCGCCGTACCGGCGGGCGATCTCCGCGCCGATCAGCGCGTGGCTGCCCTCCACCTCGTGGGTGAGCGCCTTGCCGATGTCGTGCAGGAGAGTGCAGCGCTTCAACTGGAGCGTCGGAAGGCCCAGCTCGGCCGCCATGATGCCCGCGATGTGCGCCGACTCGATCAGGTGCTTGAGGACGTTCTGGCCGTACGACGTGCGGTACCTCAGCTGGCCGAGCAGCGCGACGAGCTCCTCATGCATGTCGGTGATGCCCAGCTCGACGAGGGCGTCCTCACCGGCGCGTACGCAGAGCTGCTCGACCTCGGTCTTGCAGTGCTCGTGGACCTCTTCGATGCGCTGCGGGTGGATCCTGCCATCGAGGACGAGCTTCTCCAGCGTGAGTCGTCCCACCTCGCGGCGTACCGGGTCGAAACAGCTCAGCAGCACCGCCTCTGGCGTGTCGTCGATGATGAGGTTCACACCGGTGGTCGTCTCGAACGACCGGATGTTGCGCCCCTCACGGCCGATGATGCGGCCCTTCATCTCGTCACTGGGCAGGTGCAGCACCGACACGACGGACTCCGCCGTCTGCTCGGTCGCGATCCGCTGAATCGCCAACGTCACGATCTTGCGCGCACGCTTCTCGCCCTCGCCACGCGCCTCGGTCTCGATGTCACGGACGATCAGGGCGGCGTCCCGCTTCGCCTGGTTCTCGATGGCGGAGACGAGCTCCGACCTGGCCTGCTCGGCGGTGAGCCCGGCGGCCTGCTCAAGCACCCTGCGGCGCTCCTCGTCGACCTGCTCCAGCTCGGCCTTGCGCTCCTTCAGCGCATGCTTGGCCTCATCGATCTCCCGCTTACGGTCTTCGAGCCGGCGCACCTCGTCATCGAGCCGCTGCTCACGCTCCCCAAGCCGCGTCTCACGCCGCTCCAGGTCCTCCCGAACCGGCCGCATGTCGTCCTTGAGCGCCTTGACGTCCCTCTCGACCTCGGCCCGTACGCTCGCCGACGTCTCTCTGGCCCTGCCCTCGGCATCCGCGATGATCTGCTGCGCCTGAGCGTCGGCCCGCGCTACGATTTCTTTCGCGTTCAGTTCGGCGCCGGCGAGCTCCTCACTCCGCACACCGGCCTTACCGGCCGCCAGAGTCCGCCGGAGCATGATCACGATGACGAGCACGACGATCGCCAGGACGATGAGCAGTGCCGCAGCTATGACACCCAAGATCACGGCACTGACCCCTTTCCTCGACGCGGGCAGCGCCCTATAACGGGCGATGCGGCGCAAGGGGTTACCACGTGCGGTGCGGACCACCGGCCGAAGCCGTCGGGGCACAACCATCAGGGCTCCGGCGTCAACCAGAACCCTGCAAACCGAAAGACCGGCCTCGGGAGCCGGCTCGGAAACCTCTCAGTTCGTCAACTTCTGCGTACGTATGGCAATCCGCGCTGCGCGGAGTAACTCCTCACTGCCGTAACCGTAAGCGTCGGGGAGGTAATGGGCAAGGAAAGACTTCTGCTTCCGGTCGAATCACCAGACGCTTGATACGCCGGTCACCAGGTCGCAGAGCACCCGGAACCTGTCCGAAACCTCGGAAACCTGCACTAAACCCTCGGGCCCGGATGCGGCCATTTGACTCAAGAACTTGACTCGGTTGCTGCGGCGCGAGGAGGGGCCCGCGACGGTCGCGGAGACGGGTGTGACGGGGGTCGCGGAGAGTTGACGTGGGTTTCGGCACGTTGCGTGAGATGACGGGAAGACAGGGGTCACGGGGGTGACGGGGCTGACATGCCCTGAGACCCCAGAACCACGCGAATCCTCCCGGAATCGCCCCCACACGGCCGACGATCTGTGGCGTGCGGACGACACCCCTGACCGTCCAGGCGGATGAGCTCCGCGTCGTGCGGGCCATCCGCACGGCAGGGAGCGTCGGGACGGCCTCGGCCGCCCGGCGTACCGGCTATGGAGGTCCCGGCGGACCGCCGGGACCGCCGGGGCTGATGTCGGGCTTTCAGTCGTCGTAGGGGAGATCGGGGACGTTCTCGGCGCCCTCGTTCTCCAAGGCTTCTCGTACCAGGCGGTATGAGAGGCCGGCGGGGTATCCCTTTCGGGCCAGTACTCCCAGGAGGCGGCGGGTACGTTTGACCGGATCGAGGCCTCGGGTCGCCGAGAGACGTTTGGCGACCAGGCGACGGGCGGCGGCTTCTTCCTGTTCGGGAGCGAGTTCTTCGACGGCGTCTTTCACGGTGTCGTCGGCCACGCCCCGGCGGCGCAGTTCCGCTGCGAGGGCGCCCCGGGCCAGGCCCCGGCCGGCGTGACGGGACTGAACCCAGGCCTTCGCGAACGCGGCGTCGTCGATGAGGCCGACCTCGGTGAAACGGCCCAGTACCTGTTCGGACACCTCGTCGGGGATGTCCTTACGGCGTAGCGCGTCGGCGAGCTGCGCGTGCGTACGCGGAGAGAAGGACAGCAGACGGAGACAGATCTCCCGCGCGGCCGACGCTGGGTCGGTCTGCTGTTCCGACTTCCGCGCTCCTTTCGAACCGGACCGCTCTCCCTGCCTGTCTCCCGAGCGTTCCGAACTCTCCTGCCCGGCAGGGTCTTGCGCGTCAGAGCGAGGTCGCTTCATATCCGTTCCTCAGAACCAGGGCCCGCCTCGGGGCGCGTCCGGTGGGTCTTGGCCGTGGCGAGCGGTGTCCAGGTAGTCGGTCGCAAAGTAGAAGGGGGAGCCAGCCTGATCTGGGCCGCGACGCGGAGAAGGAAGCCGACCTGCTTTTGCCCGGCAACCGACGCCAACACGGCGAGCCGCGACGCTGACGCCGCGTCGGCCCGCTGGCGCCATATCGGCACCACGTCGGCCTATCGGCACGTCGACGCCACGTTGGCACCGCGTCCGCCCGGCGCCGCGTTGGTGCCTTGGCGTCGCGCAGCAGACTGAAGATCCACCGGACACTCCGTAGGGGCGGCGCTCGACCAGGCGGTCATCCACACGCCGATGTCCCGCGCCCGCTCCGGTAGTCGCGGAACCCTAGCCCGAGCCCGACGAAATCCGAGCGCGGCCCCGGCCCCCGACCCGACAAAGCCCGGCCCACGGCAAGCACGCCCCCTGCCCGGTGGGCAGGAACCGTCGGTGGCCATTTCGCTTCTGGCGAAGCTCTCGCCTCAGGCCGTCAGGCCGGGACCGACCCCGGGTCGCCGGGCTCCCGGATGCCGGCCCTCCGGCAGGGGTGTCGTCGTCGCTCCGGGCCCGGAGCGGGACGTGCTGCCGTCGGACTCCTGAGCGGGGGCGACGCCGCCGGGGAAGGTCTCCGCGCCGGCCTCGGTCCGGTGCGGAGTGCGACGCCGCCACCCGCCAGGAGGGATCATCATCGTCCAATTATTCAGGAGTCGCCCGGCTTCGGGGCGTTTCGGCCGCCGCGCTTGGTCGAGACGGGCTTCTCGGCCGGCGTTATCGGGGGCGGTGTCGCGGGCGAACTCGCGTCCGCGTCGAGCTTCGGCCCCACTCCGAGCTTCTCCTTGATCTTCTTCTCGATCTCGTTGGCGATGTCGGGGTTCTCCTTGAGGAAGGTGCGGGCGTTCTCCTTGCCCTGCCCGAGCTGATCGCTCTCATACGTGTACCAGGCGCCGGACTTGCGGACGAAGCCGTGCTCGACGCCCATGTCGATGAGGCCGCCCTCGCGGCTGATCCCGACGCCGTAGAGGATGTCGAAGTCGGCGACCTTGAAGGGGGGCGCCATCTTGTTCTTGACGACCTTGACGCGAGTACGGTTTCCGACGGCCTCGGTGCCGTCCTTCATCGTCTCGATGCGCCGGACGTCGAGGCGGACGGAGGCGTAGAACTTCAGCGCCTTGCCGCCGGTCGTCGTCTCGGGCGAGCCGAACATGACGCCGACCTTCTCCCTCAGCTGGTTGATGAAGATCGCTGTGGTCTTGGTCTGGTTGATGGCGCCGGTGAGCTTGCGGAGGGCCTGGGACATGAGGCGGGCCTGGAGGCCGACGTGGCTGTCGCCCATCTCGCCCTCGATCTCGGCTCGGGGGACGAGGGCCGCGACGGAGTCGACCACGACGACGTCGATGGCGCCGGAGCGGATCAGCATGTCGGTGATCTCGAGGGCCTGCTCGCCGGTGTCCGGCTGTGAGACGAGGAGGGCGTCGATGTCGACGCCGATCTTCTTGGCGTATTCGGGGTCGAGCGCGTGCTCGGCGTCGACGAACGCGGCGATACCGCCGTTCTTCTGCGCGCTCGCGACGGCGTGCAGGGCGAGGGACGTCTTACCCGAGGACTCCGGTCCGTAGATCTCGACGACGCGGCCGCGCGGAAGGCCGCCGATGCCGAGGGCCACGTCGAGGGCGATCGAGCCGGTCGGGATCACCTCGACCGGGGGACGCCCCTCCTGGCCCAGCCGCATGACGGAACCCTTGCCGAACTGCCGCTCGATCTGGGCGAGCGCCACCTCTAGGGCCTTCTCGCGATCGTTTGATGCCATATGAGGTGTCCCTGCTGAGTCGATGCCTGCTGCTTGTCGAGTGCGACGTTACGGCTGTCCGCCGACAGTTTTCGAGAGTACGGGGAGCCACTGTGGACAACATCGCGTTCGATAACCCTAGCCGAACACACGTTCGACCACGGCCTCACACGCCGAATCGTCCGGAAATCACCGCGAGTCTTGGCCTACCCTGAGGCCAGGATCATGCCGGTGACCATTCTCATGTGCACCGATCCGCTCAGTCCCAAGCGGGTCGACGAGCACTTCAAGCGCGAAGCCGACGCCGTACGCGCGCTCGGCGGCTCGGTCGCGCTCATCGACCATGACGCGCTGCGGCGCGGCGACGCGGCCGAGGCCGTCCGCCGTGTGCCCGGCGATCTGGGCGTCGCCTGGTACCGCGGCTGGATGGTCACGACCGTGGAGTACGCGGCGCTGGCCTCCGCCCTCGCGGCGAAGAACATCGCGCTCGCCGTGCCGCCGGACGGCTACCAGAAGGCGCACGAGCTGCCGGGCTGGTACGAGACGTTCGCGGGCGTCACTCCGGCGAGCGTGTGGCTGCCCCTCTCCCCCGGCGAGGTCCCGGACGAAGGGAGGCTGGCCGAGCTCGTACGCTCGCTGTGCTCCGGGCCGGTGATCGTGAAGGACTACGTCAAGTCGCGCAAGCACGAGTGGCACGAGGCGTGCTTCGTGCCCGACGTCTCCGACGTCGGCCGGCTGCACTCGATCGTGTCACGCTTCGTCGACCTGCAGGGCGACTCCCTGAGCGGCGGCATCGTGGTCCGCGAGTTCGAGGCGTTCCAGGGCGGCGAGGCGCGCGTCTGGTGGGTCGACGGCGAGCCGGTGCTGGTGGGCCCGCATCCGGACACTCCCGACCGCTGCCCGAACCCTCGTACCGACCTCGCGGCCCCCTGCGTACGCTCGCTGGGCTGCCGGTTCATCACGACGGATCTCACGCGGCGTACGGACGGCGTGTGGCGGGTGGTCGAGGTCGGCGACGGACAGGTCAGCGATCTTCCTTCGGCGTCCGAACCCGCCGATCTCTACCTGAGTTTCCCTCTCCGATAACGTCGTCGCGGCTCTAGACTTACCGGTCATCGACCCCAGTTCTGGAGGATGACCGCCAAATGCCACCTCAGAACGCCTCGCGGCGAATGCGTTCCGGCGCCGTGCAACTCAGCGCTCTGAGCGTTCTCTCCCTCACACTCGTCGCCTGCTCCTCCAGCACCTCCGCGACCTGCGTCGACGGGCAGGCCTCGCGCGGTTCCTCCCACCGGGTAGTACCGGACTACTACTGCGACAACGGCGGTTCGTTCGGCCGTTACTACTGGTACTACGGCGGCCATTCGAGCGGCGGCTATATCGGGCGCGGCACCACCATTCGCCCCCGCAACAGCCGGATCACCTCACGCGGCGGCCGCGTGATCTCCCGCGGCGGCTTCGGCGGCCACTCCAGCCACCATTCCAGCTCGCGGGGAGGCTGAGAGTGCGCCGCGAGGCGTCCGACCCGCGCCCGCGCTGGGACCAGATCGTCGAGTCGCAAGGCCTCGCCTACCACCGGACCTCCCACCCCGAGCACCTCACCCGCCCGTACTGGGACGAGTCCGTGCACTACGTCTTCGGCATGGAGGAGGTCCTCGCGCTGGAGGCGACGGTGGAGGAACTCCACCGGATGTGCCTCGCCGCGGTCGAGCACGTGGTGACGACCGGCCGGTACGACGTGTTCGCCATCCCGCCGTGGGTGCGCCCGCTGATCGAGGCGTCGTGGCGGCGGCGCGAACCTCACCTGTACGGACGCTTCGACCTCTGGTACGACGGCTCGGGCCCGCCCAAGCTGCTGGAGTACAACGCCGACACCCCGACGGCGCTGGTCGAGAGCTCGATCGTGCAGTGGTACTGGCTGCAGGACGTCTACCCGGACGATGACCAGTGGAACTCCCTCCACGAGAGGCTCGTCGACCGCTGGAAGCAGATCTCGCCGCCCGGGCTGACGCACTTCGCCTGGACCAACGAGGACGAGACCGGCGAAGAGGTCATGACCATCGCGTACATGCAGGAGACCGCCGAGCAGGCGGGGATCCAGGCGAGCGCGATCGCGATGGAGGACATCGGCTGGCACTCCCTGCGCGAGCGTTTCGTGGACCTGAACGAGTCCGACATCACGACGCTCTGCAAGCTGTACCCCTGGGAATGGATCGTCGCCGAGGAGTTCGGCCGTCACGCCACGCGCGCGAACTGGATCGAGCCGATCTGGAAGATGCTCCTTTCCAACAAGGCACTCCTCGTCGTCCTGTGGGAGCTGTACCCCGGCCATCCGAGCCTGCTGCCGACGTTCCTCGGCACCCCCGGGTCGCTGACGTCGTACGTGCAGAAGCCGCTGCTCGGACGCGAGGGGGCGAGCATGCGCATCGTGACACCCGACGGCGTGCAGACGACGACCGACGGCGACTACGGCGCCGAGGGCTTCGTGTTCCAGGAGCTGTGCCCGCTGCCGGACTTCGACGGCGAGCACCCCGTGCTCGGCGCCTGGGTCGTCGGCGACGAGTCGGCGGGGCTCGGCATCCGTGAGACGTCGGGGCTCATCACCGACGACACGTCCTCATTCGTTCCGCATCGCATCAGCGCTGCGGACCCGCTTCTGGGCTGAGCCCGACTAAAAGGAGATCGAGATGGTTCTGGCGTTCTCGCAAGGCTTCGGATCGGCTCTGGGCAAGGGCGCCGGTGCGATCGCGGCGTACACGGCGCTCGGCCTGGTGCTGCTCCTGATCGGGTTCTTCGCGGTGGACATGGCCACACCGGGCCGGCTCACCTCGATCATCCGCACCGAACGGAACGCCAACGCGACCCTCCTGGCCGTCTGCGGCATCGTGGCCGTGGGCCTGGTCGTGGCCTCCTCGATCTTCGCGTCCGGCGGGAAGCTGCTCGAAGGGCTGATCGCGACGCTCGTGTGGGGCCTCGTGGGCATCATCGCGCAGCAGATCGCGGTGACGATCGTACGGCTCCTGCTCGCCGTGGACGTGGCCGCGCTGATGAAGAAGCAGACCATGGAGCCGTCGGCGATCCTGCTCGGCGCGACTCAGGTCACCGTCGGCCTGATCACCGCGATCGCCGTCATCTGAGCCGCTGCGGCACGTCGAACGTGCCGCAGACGGCCTGCCACACCGTTTTGGCGGCGACACCGTCGGCGAGGGCCTGCTCGATCGTACGGCCGCCTAGCCCGGCCATGACGTAGTCCTTGGCCACGCTCTCGGCATACCCTTCGCCGAACTGCTGGTTCATTCGTTCCCAGAACACGGTGATGCGCACGCCCTGAACGCTACCGGCCTGCGGTTGTGTCGGTGGCAGGAGGCACGATGGCAAGGTGACCCCGACCGACCGCTTCTCCGAAGCCACCCGTGCGTGGTTCGCCGGGGCGTTCGCCGCGCCCACGGCCGCCCAGGAGGGCGCGTGGGAGGCGATCGCCCAGGGCGACAACACCCTCGTGGTCGCCCCCACCGGCTCCGGCAAGACCCTCGCGGCGTTCCTGTGGTCCCTCGACCGGCTCGCCGCCGACCCGCCACCCGAAGATCCCAAGCGGCGCTGCCGGGTGCTCTACGTCTCGCCGCTGAAGGCCCTGGCCGTCGACATCGAGCGCAACCTGCGCGCGCCCCTCACCGGGCTGCGGCGCACCGCGCAGCGCCTGGGCCTGCCAGAGCCCGACGTGCGCGTGGCCGTACGCTCCGGCGACACCCCGGCCGACGAGCGCCGCCGCTTCGCGACCCGCCCGTCCGACATCTTGATCACGACGCCGGAGTCGCTGTTCCTCCTGTTGACCTCGCAGGCGAGAGACGCGCTGCGCGGCGTCGAGACCGTGATCGTCGACGAGGTGCACGCGGTCGCCGCGACCAAGCGCGGCGCCCACCTGGCGCTGTCCCTGGAGCGGCTCGACGCCCTCCTCGACACCCCCGCCCAGCGCATCGGCCTGTCGGCGACCGTACGCCCGGTGGCGGAGGTCGCGGCGTTCCTGGGCGGCCCGCGCCCGGCGACGGTCGTGCAGCCGCCGCACCGCAAAGAGGTCGAGCTGAAGATCACCGTCCCGGTCGAGGACATGACCGAGCTGGGTCAGCCCGCCGGCGGTCTATCGGACACCGGCGAGCCCGAAAGGATGTCGATCTGGCCCCACGTCGAGGCGCGCGTGCTCGACCTGATCGAGGCGCACCGCTCGACGATCGTGTTCGCCAACTCGCGGCGGCTGGCCGAGCGGCTGAGCGGGCGGCTCAACGAGCTGTCGCACGAGCGCCGCGACGAGGCGCTCCCCGAGGGCGGCGCGCCGGCCGAGGTGATGGCGCAGGCCGGTGTCGCGCTGGGGGCGGCGGCCGACGTCGTACGCGCGCATCACGGGTCCGTCTCCAAGGAGGAGCGGTCCACGATCGAGGAGTCGCTCAAGGCGGGCCGGCTGCCGGCCGTGGTGGCGACCTCCAGCCTGGAGCTGGGCATCGACATGGGCGCCGTCGACCTCGTCGTGCAGGTCGAGTCGCCGCCGTCGGTGGCGAGCGGGCTGCAGCGCATCGGCCGCGCGGGTCACCAGGTCGGCGCGGTCTCCAAGGGCGTGATCTTCCCCAAATACCGGGGCGACCTGCTGCAGACCGCGGTCGTGGCCGAGCGGATGCGCGACGGCCGCATCGAGGAGATGCGCTACCCGCGCAACCCGCTCGACGTGCTCGCCCAGCAGATCGTCGCGATGGTGAGCATGGACGACTGGCCGGTCGACGAGCTGGAGGCGCTGCTGCGGCGTGCCGCGCCGTTCGCGACGCTGACCCGTTCGGTGCTGGAGGCGACGCTCGACATGCTCGCCGGGCGTTACCCCAGCGACGAGTTCGGCGAGCTGCGCCCGCGCCTGGTCTGGGACCGGGTGGCCGGTGTCCTGCGGCAGCGTCCGGGCGCGCAGCGGCTCGCCGTCACGAGCGGTGGCACCATCCCCGACCGCGGCCTGTTCGGCGTCTTCCTCGTCGGGGAAAAGGCCTCTCGGGTCGGCGAGCTCGACGAGGAGATGGTGTACGAGTCCCGCGTCGGCGACGTGTTCGTGCTCGGCGCCAGCTCGTGGCGTATCGAGGACATCACACCCGACCGGGTGCTGGTCTCCCCCGCGCCGGGGCGTCCGGGGAAGCTGCCGTTCTGGCACGGCGACACGCTGGGGCGGCCCGCCGAGCTGGGCCGCGCCCTGGGCGCGTTCAGCCGCGAGCTGGCCGCGCTGGAGCCCGAGCGGGCGAGCGAGCGCGTGCGCGCGGCGGGCCTCGACGAGTGGGCCGCCGGCAACCTCCTCGCCTACCTGCGCGAGCAGCGCGAGGCCACCGGTTACGTGCCCGACGACCGTACGCTGGTGGTCGAGCGGTTCCGCGACGAGCTCGGCGACTGGCGGGTCGTCGTGCACTCCCCGTTCGGGGCGCGGGTGCACGCGCCGTGGGCGCTCGCGATGACGACGCGGCTGCGCGAACGGTACGGCGTCGACGCGCAGGCCATGCACTCCGACGACGGCATCGTGCTGCGCGTCCCCGACACCGGCATGGCCATCGACGACCTCGGGTCCGGCAGCGCTCCACCGGCGAGCGACATCGCCGTCTTCGACCCCGCCGAGATCGAGCAGATCATCACCGCCGAGCTGGGCTCGTCGGCGCTGTTCGCGTCACGGTTCCGCGAGTGCGCGGCGCGCGCGCTGCTGCTGCCGCGCCATCGTCCGGGCAAGCGGATGCCGCTGTGGCAGCAGCGTCAGCGGGCCGCGCAGCTGCTCACCGTCGCGAGCAAGTACGCCTCGTTCCCGATCGTGCTGGAGACGGTGCGCGAGTGCCTGCAGGACGTCTTCGACCTACCCGGGCTGGTCACGCTGATGCGCGACCTGGCCGGGCGCAAGGCGCGGCTGGTCGACGTCGAGACGCAGGTGCCCTCGCCGTACGCCCGGTCGCTGCTGTTCAGCTACGTCGGCGCGTTCATGTACGAGGGCGACGCGCCGCTCGCGGAGCGCCGCGCGCAGGCCCTCGCCCTCGACTCCACGCTGCTGGCCGAGCTGCTCGGCCAGGCCGACCTGCGCGAGCTGCTCGACCCCGAGGCGGTCGCCGAGGCCGACCGCGAGCTGCAGCGGCTGCCCGCCGACCGGCACGCCCGCGACGTCGAGAGCACCGCAGACCTGCTGCGCGTCCTCGGCCCGCTCACGACGGCCGAACTGGCCGAGCGCGGCGTCACGCCGCGGTGGCTCGCCACGCTGGAGGAGACGCACCGGGCGATCCGCGTACGCGTCGCGGGCGAAGAGCACTGGGCCGCCATCGAAGACGCCGCACGGCTCCGCGACGCGCTCGGCGTGCCGCCGCCCGTCGGGGTGCCCGAGGCGTTCCTCGAACCCGTCGCCGACCCGCTCGCCGACCTGCTCAGCCGCTACGCGCGCACCCACGGGCCGTTCCAGGCGTCCGCGGTGGCCACGCGGTTCGGGCTCGGCGTCGCCGTGGTGAGCGAGGGGCTGCGCCGGCTCGCCGCGGCCGGGCGCGTCGCCGAGGGCGAGTTCACCCCCGGCGAGCGCGGCACCGAGTGGTGCGACACGGGCGTGCTGCGTATGCTCCGGCGGCGTTCTCTGGCCCGGCTGCGCGCCGAGGTGGAGCCGTCCCCGCACGAGGCCCTCGCCCGCTTCCTGCCCGCCTGGCACGGCATCGGCGCCTCCCGCCTGCGCGGCATGGACGCGCTCGTCCAGGCGATCGAGCAGTTGCAGGGCGCGGCCATGCCCGCGTCGGCCCTGGAGTCGCTGGTGCTGCCCGCGCGGGTGCCCGGCTACTCCCCCGCGATGCTGGACGAGCTGACCGCCTCCGGCGAGGTCGTGTGGGCCGGCCAGGGCGGCCTGCCCGGCGGCGACGGCTGGGTGTCACTCTACCTCGCCGACACCGCTCCGCTCCTGATGGCCGAGCCCGCCGACATCACCGTCACACCGCTGCACGAGAAGGTCCTCGACGCGCTCTCCGACGGCGGCGCGGTGTTCTTCCGCACCCTGTCCGACCGCATCGGATCCCTGAACGACGGCGACCTCGTCACCGCCCTGTGGGACCTCGTGTGGGCCGGCCGCCTGACCAACGACACTCTCGCGCCGCTGCGGGCCAGACTCGGCTCGGGCCGCACCACGCACCGCCCCCGCACACGACGCCGGCCGGTGATGCCGTCCCGTACCGGCCCTCCGACCGTCGCGGGCCGCTGGTGGCTGCTGCCGGACCGCGAGAACGACACGACCCGCCGCGGCCACGCCCTGGCCGAAACCCTCCTCGACCGGTACGGCGTCGTGATCCGCGGCGCCGTCATGGCCGAACGCACCCCAGGTGGCTTCGCCGCCGTCTACCCGGTGCTGCGCGCCCTGGAGGAGACGGGCCGCTGCCGCCGCGGCTACTTCGTCGACGGCCTGGGCGCGGCCCAGTTCGCCCTGCCGGGCGCCGTCGACCGCCTGCGCGCCACCACGTCCTCGGAAGCCGCACGGGCACTGGTCCTGGCCGCCACCGACCCCGCGAACCCGTACGGCGCCGCCCTCCCCTGGCCCGACCGCCCAGGCGAGACCGCGAGCGGCCACAAACCGGGCCGCAAGGCCGGCGCCCTGGTCGTACTGGTCGACGGTCGCCTGGTCGTCTACGTAGAACGCGGCGGCAAGACCTTGCTTTCGTGGGGCGAAAACAACCTGCAACCGGCCGTCGACGCCCTGGCCCTGGCCGTCCGCGAGGGCGCCCTCGGCAAACTCACCGTCGAACGTGCGGACGGCGAGTCCATCGTCGGCTCCCCTCTGGCCGCGGCCCTGGAGTCCGCCGGCTTCCACCCGACGCCAAGAGGCCTACGCCTGCGATCCTGATCCGACCGCCACGGAATGACACCCGCCACCGCCAAGCCCGGTCGCTGACGGCCAACGCTGTGGGACTCGCACGCCACGGCCTGGCCACTCCGAGACCGATCGTTCCGTAGGGCGCTTATGCAGCCGCCGTACGGCTGACTCGCTGAAGGCGGCTCTGGCGGCGCTTTGGGAGGAGGGTCAGCGGCGGCAGTGGCTCCAGCCGCTCATCCAGCGGGCGGTCTTCCAGGCGCCGCCCCACATCACGCACTTGCCCTTCGCGGGGAGGCGGACCGGGCCGGCGTAGAACTGCAGGTTGCCGGATCTCGCCTGGTGGCCGCCGCCCTTGACCATGAGCGACGTGCTCATCGGGACCTTGCCGGCGGACCTGGGGACCATCGTGACGACACAGTTCGAACCCGTCTGTGTCTTGTACAGCAGGTAGACCCTGGCTCCGCCCAGGCCGTGGACGTCGATGACGCGGAAGCCCGCACCGCACAGGCCCTGGGGGGTGTGCGGGTTCGCGAGGATCGTCGGGCGCTGTGAGGTCGGGAGTGGTGCCGGTTTCTTGTGGCGGATCGGGCGGGGGTGTTTGGCGGGCTGCTCCGTCGGAGGGGCGGCGGCCTGTTTGTCGCCATCGTCTCCTCCCGAGGAGGCGATCGCGACGCCGACCATCAGTGCGACGAGCCCGGCCGCGACGCCGGCGATGATCCAGGCCGCGCGGCTCCGCTTCTTCGGTTCCCCGTACGGGCCGGCGGGCGGCATCCCCCGCGGGTCGCCGCCGTGGTCGCCGAAGCCATGGTCGCCCGCCCCATGGGTGCTCGGGCCGTAGAGGCCGCGGTCGCCGGGGCCGTAGGCGGGCATCCGCATCGTTCCGGCCTCGGGCGTGCCGTACGGGCCGGGCGTTCGCGTCGCACTGTCACCAGGACGGCCAGCGGTCGCGGCCGGGTTCACCTCTGTGTTCCCGTCGTGGTTCGCGCCGAAGGACGGGCCGGTCCGTGTCGGCGCCGACGCGTACGACTCCTGTGAGGACGACAGGGCCGACGTCGGGCCCTGGCCCATGAGCTCGTCCATGAGGGCGCGGGCCGTGGGGCGGCGGGACGGGTCCTTGGTCAGGCAGGCGGCGACGATGTCGCGCAGCCTTCCCTCCAGGACGCCCAGGTCGGGCTCGTCGTTCAGGATGCGGTTGATCACCTTCGGGATCGACCGGTGGCCGAAGGCGGGTGCGCCGTTGGCCGCGTACGCCATGGTGACGGCCCAGGCGAACATGTCGGTCGGCGGGCCGATGACGCCGTCGGCGAGTTGTTCGGGCGCCATGAACGCGGGGGTGCCGATGACCTGGCTGACCGCGCTCGTCATCGAGCCGCTCGCGTCGAGGGCGCGCGCGATGCCGAAGTCGATCACGACCGGGCCGTCGGGGCCCATCAGGACGTTGCCGGGCTTGAAGTCGCGGTGGACCACGCCGGCCTGGTGGATCGCGGCGAGTGCGGTCGCGGTGTTGATCGCGAGGCGGTCGAGCGCGGAGCCCTGGCGCGGGCCTTCCTCGCGGAGCTGCTGGTGCAGTGACGGCCCGGCGACGTACTCGCTGGCGATGTACGGGCGGGTGTCCGCCATGCCCGCCTCCAGCACCTGGGCGGTGCAGAAGCGGGCGACCCGCTTGGTGACCTCCACCTCGCGCACGAAGCGCGAGCGGGCGGCCTCGTCCTCGATCAGCTGGGCGTGCAGCAGCTTGATCGCGACGTTCGCGCCGGTACCGCCGCGCCCGAGGTAGACGATGCCCTGCCCGCCCTCCCCGAGCCGCCCGGTGACCTCGAAGGATCCCACCTGCTGAGGATCCCCGCCGGCGAGCGGCTGGACATTCGGCACTTACGGCCTCCCGATCGGAAAACACAGACGCCGCCGAACCTATCAACGCAGCCGAAAGCATCCGTAAGTGATGGGAGAAATCACAGGGTCTTCTAATCCTCGCTGGAGAAGACCTCGTCCCGTACGCGTTCCAGGGCGGCCAGCAACGCTCCGCGGAGGACGGGGTTGCCCTCGACCTGGGTGATGCCGACGCGCGGCCGGGTCGGGCAGATACGCCCGGCGGCCTCCTGGATGCGACCGGCGAGCCGCTCGCCGCCGGCGCGGCCCAGCTCCCCCGAGATCACCACGAGCTCCGGGTCGAGCACGATCGTCACGGAGGCCACCCCGTACGCGAGGCGTTCGGCGAGCTCGTCCAGGAACGGCCCGCCGGAGGCTCCCGCGTCGACCGCGGCGCGTACGCACTCGGTCGCGGAGGGCGCGTCGATGCCGTGGCCGCGCGCCAGGTCGCGTACGGCGTCGGCGCCGGCGAGGGCGCCGAGGCCGCCGGCGAGGGCGGGCATGCCCCAGGTGACCGACTCGGTGTTCTTCTCCGGCAGCGGTACGCCCGGGACCGGCAGGTAGCCGATCTCGCCCGCGCCGCCGGACACGCCGCGGTGGAGCCGCCCGTCGAGCATCACGGCGAGGCCGAGCCCTCGGTCGGCCCACAGCAGGGCGAAGTCGTCGACCTCGCTGGCCGCGCCGTGGGCGCGCTCGGCGAGGGCGGCGAGGTTGACATCGTTCTCGATCGTGACGGGGAGGCGCAGGTCGCGGCGGAGCGCCTCCAGGATCCCGGCGTGCCAGTGCGGCAGGTCGTAGATGAACTCGACGTCGCCGATGCGCGGGTCGACCACGCCGGGCGTGCCGATGACGAGCGAGCGCAGCTTGGACAGCGGCACCTTGGCGGACCGGCACACCTTCACGACCGCGCTGTGCACGACGGAGACGGCGTCCTCGGCACCGTTCGGGTCGACGTTCACCTCGGCGACGACGCTTCCGGTGATGTCGGCGATCCCGGCCGTCACGACGTTCGGCCCGACTTCGAGGCCCGCGACGTACGCGCTGGAGGGCACGACGGCGTAGAGCGCGGCGTTCGGCCCCCGGCCGCCCGCCTGCTCTCCGACCACGGCGACGAGGCCGCGTTCCTCCAGACGCGTCAGAAGCTGGGACGCGGTGACCTTCGACAGTCCCGTACGTTCCCCGATCTGGGCGCGAGTGAGCGGTCCGGAGCTCACCAGGAGGTCCAGCGCCGACCGGTCGTTCAGCTCGCGCAGCAGTCTCGGTGTCCCCGGGCGACTCGGCATCATCCGGCCACCTTCCATCTCGATCCGCTAACAGGCTTTTTGATAAGGAAACTTTCCTGTTAGTTTAGTCGAAAGCATCCGTTGGCCCATAATCCGGAATCGGCAGACCCACAACCCCGACTGTAGAGGTGCCTCGCCAGCAATGCGCACGCCATGCCGCATGAGTACCAGTTAGAGCGGCCGGGCGCATCAGCGGGGCGACCGAAGGGAGTCCAGTGTGATGTACCGCAAGGCAGCCGCCGTGGCCGCCGTACTCGCAGTCGCCGTCACCGGCTGCGGCGGCAAGAAGTCCGACACCACGGCCAAGAAGGGCGAGGACCCGGCCAAGATCGTGGTCTGGCAGATGGGCGATGGAAGCTCTGAGCAGACCAAGTTCCTGGACGGCGTGAAGGTCGAGTTCCAGAAGAAGCACCCCAAGACGGACGTGCAGGTCCAGTACATCCCCTGGCCGCAGGCGACCCAGAAGTTCCAGACCGCGATCGCGGGTGGTTCGGGTCCGGACGTGACCGAGGTCGGCAACACCGACGTGCAGTCGTGGTCCGAACAGGGGGCGTTCGCCGACATTACGGACAAGATGTCCGGATGGGCCGAGGGCAAGACCCTCAACAAGGGCGCGCTGGCCAACGACCAGTTGGACGGCAAGACCTACGCCGCTCCCTGGTACGGCGGCGTCCGCGCCGTCTGGTACCACAAGGACTGGTTCACCTCCCTGGGCATCCAGCCGCCGACCTCGTGGGCCGAGCTCACCGCCGCGGCCAAGAAGATCCAGGACAAGAAGGGCGTCCCGGGCATCGCCGCGCCGAGCGACTTCACGAACGGCATCCTCAGCTTCGTCTGGGCCAACGGCGGCGACGTCGCGACCCAGCAGGGCGGCAAGTGGACCGGCACCCTGTCGCAGCCGCAGGCCAAAGAGGCCGTGGAGTACTACGCCGGCCTGGTGAACAAGGACAAGGTCGCCTCGGACAAGTACGTCGGCAAGAACGAGCTGCAGGGCCCCCAGCAGGACTTCGCGCTCGGCAAGGTCGGCATGTACATGGACGGCAGCTGGGCGCTCCCGCAGCTGACGAAGATCAACAAGAAGGACGCCAAGAACTGGGGCGTCTTCCCGATCCCCGGCAAGGCCGGCGGCACCGCACCGGTCTTCTCCGGCGGCTCCGACCTCGCCGTCTGGAAGGACAGCAAGTACCAGGACGTCGCGTTCGACTACCTGACCACCCTGGACGACAAGAAGAACGCCCAGGCGTTCGCCTCGACGCTGAAGTTCCTGCCGCAGTTCACCGACGTCCTGCAAGGCTCCGCGTACACGAGCGACCCGATCATGGGCCCGTTCGCGAAGGCCGCCGCGTCAGGCGTGAAGTTCACCCCGACCAGCAAGGGCTGGGCGGACTACGAAGGCGCCAAGAAGGTGCTGCCCAACGCCATGAAGGCCATCATGCAGGGCAAGTCCGCCGACGATGAGCTGAGGAAGGCCGACCAGCAGGCCGCGACCCTGCTCAACCAGTAGGGAGCGGACCCGCATGCTCGACACCGCCCAGGCGGTGCGGCGCGTGCCGGGCCGGAAGACCTCCGGCCCGGCACGTCCCTCCCGCCGTCGCCCACGCTTCGGGCCGTACCTCCTGATCCTGCCCACCCTCGTCGTCATCGGCGTGCTGCTCATCTGGCCGATGTTCCAGATCGGCCAGATGTCCTTCCAGAAGGTGGGCGTACGCCAGCTCCGCGGCGAGCCGGCCGAGAACGTCGGCTTCGACAACTACCGGCAGATCCTCGGCGACGGCTTCTTCTGGACCACGTTCCGCCACACGATCCTGTTCGCGGTCGTCGCGGTGAGCGCCACGCTCCTCATCGGGACGCTCGTCGGCCTGCTGCTCAACGCGCTCGGGAAGCGGATGTCGACGTTCGTCGCGGGCGGGATTCTGATCGCCTGGGCGACGCCGCCGGTCACCGCCGCCATCATCTTCGCCTGGCTGTTCGGCACGACCGGCGGCCTGGTCGGCTGGCTCCTCGACGCGCTGCCCGACGGGCTGGTCGGGACCGGCTGGCAGGACTACAACTGGTTCGCGACGCCGTTCCCCACCTACGTCGTGCTGACCATCTGCATCGTGTGGATGTCGGTCCCGTTCGTGGCCGTGTCCGTGCTGGCCGGCCTGCAGACCGTGCCCGGCGTGCTGTACGAGGCGGCGCGCGTCGACGGCTCGACCCCCTGGAACAGCTTCTGGAAGATCACCGTCCCGTTGCTGCGCCCGGTCTTCGGTGTCCTGACCGTGCTCTCGGTCATCTGGGACTTCCGCGTCTTCACCCAGCTGTTCGTGCTGTCCGGGCTGGCCAACCGCGACGCGTTCAACCTGTCGCTGTACGGCTACTCCGAGGCGTTCGGCTCGCTCAACGCCCGGTACGGCCTCGGCTCGGCGATCGCGGTCGTCCTCACGTTGATCGTGCTGGTCGTCACCGCCGTCTACACGCGAATGATCATCCGTCAGGAGGGAGTGGCATGAACGCGCGAACGTTCCGGCGCTGCGCGCTGAACGCCGCAGGCCTCGGCGTGTTCGTCCTGTCGGCCTTCCCGGTGTTCTGGATGGTCTCCACCGCGTTCAAGCCGAACCAGGAGATCTTCAGCTCCACACCGCACCCGCTGCCCGCGCACCCGACCGTGCACCAGTTCTCCACGGTGCTGAGCGGCGACGTGGCCGGCGTCTCGTTCTGGCACTACTTCGCCAACAGCGCGATCGTGGCGATCTCGACCGTGCTGATCTCCGGGCTGCTGGCGCTGCTCGCGGCGACGGCGGTGGCGCGGTTCCGCTTCCGGTTCCGCACGGTCTTCCTGATCATGCTGCTGGTCGTGCAGATGGTGCCGGCGGAGGCGCTGGTCATCCCGCTGTTCATCGACGCGCGGCACCTGGAGCTGCTGAACAGCCTGAGCGGCCTCGTCGTCGTGTACGTCGGGTTCGCGCTGCCGTTCGGGATCTGGATGCTGCGCGGGTTCGTCGCGGCCGTTCCGCGGGAACTGGAGGAGGCTGCGGCCATCGACGGCGCCGGGCCGGTGCGGACCTTCTTCAAGGTGCTGCTGCCGCTCGTCGCGCCCGGGCTCGTGGCGACGAGCATCTTCTCCTTCATCACCGCCTGGAACGAGCTGATCTTCGCCTACACGTTCCTTAAGGACCAGGACAAAGCGACCTTGCCGATCATGTTGCAGTTCTTCTTCGCCCGATCGGGCAATGACTGGGGGCCGATCATGGCCGCGTCCACGCTGCTCACGCTCCCGGTCATCGCCTTCTTCCTCCTCGTCCAGCGCCGCATGGTGTCCGGCCTGGTCGCGGGGGCGGTGAAGGGATGAGCAAGAGGAGTGGTGAGCCCGCAGTGACCATGCATCGAACGAGGAGTGGTGAGCGTCCCATGAGCAACGACCCGTCTCTCGAACGACTCGTCAACGCGACCCTGCTCGTGCCGTTCCCCGGCGCCACGCCGCCGCGCTGGGTGCGCGAGGGCCTTGAGCGCGGCCTGAGCGGCGTCACACTGTTCGCCATCAACGGCAACGTTCCGGGCCCCGGCGAGCTCGCCGCGCTCACCGCGGAGCTGCGGCGCGACTCCGCGCCCCTCGTCTCGATCGACGAGGAGGGCGGCGACGTCACGCGGCTGGCACACGAGACCGGGAGCCCGTATCCGGGCAGTGCGGCCCTCGGCGCGCTCGACGACGTCGACGCGACTCGGCGGGTCTACCGCTCGCTCGGCGCCGAGCTGCGCGAGGCGGGGGTGAACCTCGACTTCGCACCGTCCGCGGACGTCAACACCGCCGACGACAACCCGATCATCGGCACGCGGGCGTTCGGCTCGGACCCGGCGCTCGTCGCCCGGCACATCACGGCCGCCGTGACCGGCCTGCAGGAGGCCGGTGTGGCCGCCTGCGCCAAGCATTTCCCCGGCCACGGCGCGACGTCGCAGGACTCCCACCTGGAGGTCCCTGCCGTCGACGCCGACATGCCGCTCCTGGAGCGCCGCGAGCTGGTGCCGTTCCGTGCCGCCATCGCGGCCGGCGTGCAGTCGATCATGACCGCGCACCTGCGCGTCCCGGCCCTCACGGGTAAGGTTCCGGCGACCCTGTCCCCCGCCGCGATCACCGGCCTCCTCCGCCGTACGCTCGGCTACGACGGGCCGGTCGTCACCGACGCCCTGGACATGCGGGCGGCCAGCGACGCGATCGGCATCCCCGAGACCGCCGTGCGCGCCCTGCTGGCAGGCTCCGACCTGCTCTGCCTCGGCTCCAAGGAGTACGAGGACAGCGTCTGCGCGATCCGCGAGCGGATCATCGAGGCCGTACGCGAGGGCCGGCTGCCCGCCGAGCGCCTCGAAGAGGCCGCGGCGCGCGTCGAACGGCTCAAGGGGTGGCTGGCGAACGCGGGCACCGCCGAGGTGGACCGCTCGATCGGCCAAGAGGCCGCGCGACGCGCCGTGAGCGTCACCGGATCTCCCCGTGTCTCCTCCGCGCCGGTGGTCCTGCAGCTGCGGGCCCCGTCGAACATCGCCGTCGGGCCGGTGCCGTGGGGTCTCGGGCCGTGGGCGCCGGACACCGTGACGGTCGCCGCCGAGACGGACGACGCGTCGGCCCTGCTGGCGCAGGCCGACGGAAACCCGCTGGTCATCGTCGTACGGGACGCGCACCGCTACGAGAGTCACCGCGCTCTCGTGTCGCGTCTCCTGACCGCGCGTCCTGACGCCGTCGTCGTCGAGATGGGCCTTCCCGTATGGCGTCCGAACGGCGTCGCGTACGTCGCGACATACGGCGCGACCCGCGCCAACGCGATCGCCGCGGCAGAGATCATCGGCCTTACCAGCACATAAAAGGTGGGGAGGTGGCGTGATCAGCTCCCCGGAAGCGGGATAATCAAGTCATGCGATTGTCCGCCCGGGTCGATTACGCGCTCCGCGCTTCCGCCGAACTTGCCGTCGGTGGCGAACGCCCCGTGACGGCGGTCCAGCTCGCCGAAGCCCAGCAGATCCCGCCGAAGTTCCTCGAGAACATCCTGAGCCAGCTGCGCCGCTCGGGGCTCGTCCGCAGCCAGCGGGGCCCCGAGGGCGGCTACTGGCTCGCCCATCCGGCTGACGAGATCTCGCTGGCCGACATCATCCGGGCGATCGACGGCCCCCTCGTAGGGGTGCGCGGCGAGCGGCCGGAAGATCTCGGCTACGAGGGTCCGGCCAAGGCCCTGCAGACGGTCTGGATCGCCCTACGGGCCAGCGAACGCTCGATTCTCGAGCAGGTCATGCTCGCCGACGTCGCCTCCGGCGAGCTGCCTCCCGCCGTCCAGGCGCTCACCGAAGACCCTGCGGCCTGGGATTCGGCCGTCTTCCGCAGGTAGCGCGCCTCCCGTGCCCGAGGGGGACGTGGTGTGGGCGGCGGCGCGACGGCTCCACCGGGCGCTCGCGGGCCGCGTGCTCGCCCTCAGCGACTTCCGTGTGCCGCAGGCCGCCACGGCCGACCTGACGGGCCGCACCGTACGCGACGCCGTCTCCCGCGGAAAGCACCTGCTCATCCGGGTCGACGGCGACGTGACGGTCCACACGCACCTGCGCATGGAGGGGTCCTGGCGGATCCGGCCCGCCTCGGCGCGGATACCGCGCGACCATCGCGTACGCCTCGTGCTCGCGAACGCCGAGTGGCAGGCGGCCGGCTACTCCCTCGGCATCGTGGAGCTGGTCAGAACCGCCCAGGAGGACCGGGTGGTGGGGCATCTCGGCCCCGACCTGCTCGGCCCCGGCTGGGACGCCGAGGACGCCGTACGCCGCCTCCTCGAAGATCCGGAGCGGCCCGTCGGCGAGGCGCTGCTCGACCAGACCCGGCTCGCCGGCATCGGCAACATGTACAAGGCCGAGTCGCTCTTCCTGCGCGGGCTGAACCCCTGGCAGGCCGTCGCCGAGGTCGCCGACCTCGGCGCGCTCGTCGAACTGGCCCGCACGCTCATGGACGCGAACAAGGAACGCACCGGCCAGAGCACCACCGGCGTGCTGCGGCCCGGTGAGACGACGTGGGTGCACGGACGCGCCGGGTGCCCGTGCCGCAGATGCGGAACCCCGATCCGCCGCGCGGACCAGGGCGACCGGCCGCAGGAGCGGATCACATTCTGGTGTCCTTCGTGTCAGCCGGGCGTGTCGCCGCCCGGCTGAGCACTCTCAGCACTGGACCGCGAACATCCAGTGCTGCTTGTCCAGGTCCTGGGCCGCGGCGATGAGCAGGTCCTGACTGACCGGGTCGGGCCTGTCGGTCGTGTCGATCCGCTCACGGAACCGCGTGCTCATCTCGGCCAGGATGTCGGTCATGGCCGCGACGACCTTGTCGTCGTTCACGAACCCGGCGTCCAACTGGTGCAGCCTGCTGTGGTCGGCCACCGTACGTGCCCGGCCGTCCGGGTTGACACCGATCGCCACGGCGCGCTCGGCCACCGTGTCCGCGTGGTCGCGTGCCAGATCGACGACCTCGTCGAGCTGGAGGTGGATCGAGCGGAAGTTGCGGCCCGTGAGATTCCAGTGGGCCTGCTTCGCGACGAGGTGCAGGTCGATCAGGTCGATCAGGGCGTCCTGCAACATCGTCCCGGTGACCTTCCGGGCGTCCTCCGTCAGCGGACTCTTCACTGTGGGCATCGTTTTGTCCCCCCTTTGCCATTCATCTGGCTCATGGCGGACCTCCCCCGCGACCTCATGGGTAACCGCCATTCGACGTACAGAGCAGGTCAAATGCCGCGTGCCCCGGGCGCGTCGGAACGCGACCGGGGCACGCGAAGTGTCCTGGTGTGTCGGGGGGCGACCGTCAGGCCGCCACCATGTCGGCGCGCAAGGCGCTTTCGATCGTCTCCGGCGTGGCCGGAATGCTGTCCGCCGAGATGCGCTCGTGCTCGGGCGCGCCCGCCATCACCGGCTCCTGCTGCAGCTCGGCCAGCGCGAGCTGGTCGGAGACGTCACGCAGCACGTGCGAGAGCGGCACCCCGAGAGCTTTGCAGATCGAGGCGAGCAGCTCCGAGGATGCTTCCTTCTGCCCTCGCTCGACCTCGGACAGATAACCCAGCGACACGCGTGCCGCCGCGGAGACCTCCCGGAGGGTTCGGCCTTGGCGCAGCCGCAGCTGCCGGAGTACGTCGCCGAGCAGCTGACGAAGCAGGACCATGTCTCGCTCCCTCCGATGAGTCCTGACCCCTCTATCGGTTCCACCGTACCTGCCTTGACGAGGCAGTTGGCAGACCGAAGCTTTCATGTTCGCTTCCGACGTAACGCTGTAATCACCCTGGTTCTTCCCGATCTAGCCGGTCAGCCGGCCCACGGGGCGCTGGCTTCAAGGGAAAGCAAAGTACGCCTTAGCAGGTCAAGGGCGTGAACGACGGTCATTCTGCGGATCGGTCCACGGGCGCGTCGGCCGTCCGCAGGAGCCGGAAGATTCAGTGAACGGCCCGTGACACGACCATTGATTTCGGCCAACGCAATATGAACGGTGCCGACCGAATTGCCGTCTTGGGGCTCCGGGCCCGCCACGCCGGTCACCGCGAGGCCGTACGAGGCCCCCAGGCGCTCGCGGACGCCGGTGGCCATCGCGGCCGCGACGTCCGGGTGCACGGCGCCGTGGGCGGCCAGCAGGTCCTCCGGAACGCCGAGCAGCGCGTGCTTCAGCGGCGTGGAATAGGCGATCACACCGCCGACGAAGGTCGCGGACGAGCCGGCCATCTCGGTCAGCTCGCCACCGAGCAGGCCGCCGGTGAGCGACTCGGCCACGGCGACGGTCGCGCCGCGCTCGGCCAGCAGGCCGTGGACGACGCGGTCGAGCGTGATCTCGTCCACCCCGTAGAGAGCGGAACCGAGCAGCTCGCGCGCCGCAGCGTCGGCCTCGGCGAGGAGGTCCTCCCCGTCGGCCTCGATCCGCACGCGTACCTCACCGGGCGCGGCGTAGTAGGCGAGCCGTACGCCCGGCATCGCCTCGATCGGTCCGAGGCGGTCCGAGACCACCGACTCCCACACCGTCGCGGTACGCAGCACGACGGACGCCGTCACCGTGCCCGCCAGCTCCGGCAGCACCGACTCCTCGGTGATCGCGCGCATCTCCGACGGGACGCCGGGCAGCGCGTAGACGACGCCGCCCGCGAGGGTGATCCGCAGGCCCGGCGCGGTGCCGGCCGGGTTGTGCAGCAGCGTGGCGCCCTCGGGAGCGTCGGCCATGCGCAGCGCGTCTTCGGCGAGCGGGACGTTCCGCTCGCGGGTGCGCTCGCGCAGCCGCCGCTCGACGTCGGGGTCGCGTACCAGTTTCACTCCGGCGGCGGCGGCCAGCGCGTCACGCGTGAGGTCGTCCGAGGTCGGCCCGAGGCCACCCGTCATGATCACGGCGTCGGCGCGGCTCAGCGCGGCGTCGAGCGCTTCCCCGATCGCGTCGAGCTCGTCGGGCACCACCACGCCGCGGGTCACCACGGCGCCCGCCTGCGTCAGCCGCCGGGCCAGCCAGACGGCGTTGCCGTTGGCGATGTCACCCCGCAGCAGTTCGTCACCTACGGTCAGCAGCTCGACTCGAACGACCATCCGTCCACACTCTCCAGGCCTTGACGATGTAGTCCGCGCCGGTCACGACGGTGACCAGCACGGCGGCTCCCATGAGGGCCCAGCGGAGCGGGTCGATCGGACCCGGCATCACGGAGAACCCGATCGCGAACACCTGGAGCATGGTCTTCAGCTTGCCGCCCTTGCTCGCGGCGATCACTCCGTACCGGATGACCACGAACCGCAGCAGGGTGATGCCGATCTCCCGCACCAGGATCACGACCGTGACCCACCACCACAGCTCGCCGAGCAGGGACAGGCCGACCAGCGCGGAGCCGGTGAGCGCCTTGTCCGCGATCGGGTCGGCGATCTTCCCGAAGTCGGTGACGAGGTTGTGCTTCCTGGCCAGCTCGCCGTCGATCCGGTCGGTCACCGAGGCCAGCGCGAAGACGATCAGCGCGGCGAGCCGCCACCAGATGCCGTCGGTGAACAGCAGCCAGAGGAAGAACGGCACGAGCGCGAGGCGCACGACGGTCAGGAGGTTCGCGACGTTGAAGATGCTCGCCTGCTCGGCGGTCGGCGTCGCGATCGGGTCCTCTCCCGCTGCGATCGGGTCACCGCCGGCCGAGAGGGTCATGCCCGGTCCACGACGGCGAGCAGGTCGACGCCCATCGACTCCGACACCCGCGCGCGCACGATCTCTCCGACCGCCGCGTCACCCTTGAGGGTCACGACACCGTCGATCTCGGGCGCCTGGTGGGCCGCGCGGCCCTCGCCGGGCTCGTCGACGAGGACCTCGACGATCGAGCCGAGGCGCTCCTCCGCGCGCTGGGCGGTCAGCTCCTCGGCGAGGACGCTCAGGTCGGCGAGCCGGGCGTCCACCTCGGCGACGTCAAGCTTGTCTTCGAACCCTGCCGCCTCGGTGCCCTCCTCGTCGGAGTAGCCGAAGACGCCCACCGCGTCGAGCCGCGCCGCCGTGAGGAACTCCGCGAGCTCCTCGACGTCCTGCTCGGTCTCGCCGGGGAACCCGACGATGAAGTTGGAGCGCACGCCCGCGTCGGGTGCCAGGGCTCTGATCTGTTCCAGCAGCGTGAGGAAGCGCTCGCGGTCGCCGAAGCGCCGCATCCGCCGCAGCAGCGGGCCGCTCGCGTGCTGGAACGACAGGTCGAAGTACTGCGCGACGCCCGGTGTCCCGGCGATGACCTCGATCAGGCCGGGCCGCAGCTCGGCCGGCTGCAGGTAACTGACGCGGACCCGGCTGATGCCCTCGACCGCCGCCAGCTCGGGCAGCAGGGTCTCCAGGAGGCGCAGGTCGCCCAGGTCCTTGCCATACGACGTGGAGTTCTCGCTGACGAGGACGAGCTCGCGGACGCCCTGGCCGGCCAGCCAGCGCGCCTCGTCGAGCACCTCGGTGGGCCGCCGCGAGACGTACGCGCCGCGAAATGCCGGGATCGCACAGAAAGTGCAGCGCCGGTCGCAGCCGGAGGCGAGCTTCAGCGGCGCGGCGGGACCGCTGCCGAGGCGGCGGCGCATCACGCGCGGGCCCGACGCGGGCGCCACGCCCTCGGGCAGGTCGGACGGCGCGCCGTGGCCCGGCACGTGCACCGGGGAGGCCGACCGCTCGGCCGGGGTGAGCGGCAGCAGCTTCCGCCGGTCACGCGGGACGTGCGTCTCCTGCGGGGCGCCGGTCAGTACGCCGTCGAGCCGCTCGCCGATGGAGGTGTAGTCGTCGAAGCTCAGCACCGCGTCGGCCTCGGGCAGCGACTCGGCCAGCTCGGAGCCGTACCGCTCGGCCAGGCAGCCCGCCGCGACGACCTTCGCGCCTGAGTCGGAGGCGGCGAGGAGCGTGTCGATCGAGTCCTTCTTCGCCGCGTCGATGAACCCGCACGTGTTGACGAGGACGACCGAGGCGTCACCGGAGTCGTCGAGGGTCCAGCCCGCGCTCTCCAGCCGCGCCGCGAGCTCCTCGGAGTCGACCTCGTTGCGTGCGCACCCGAGGGTCACGAGCGAGACGGTACGGCGTTCCGCCGGGGCGGCAGAGTGGTCGGCGGTGCTCACGCGGAGCGCTCCCCTCCGGCCCTGCGCGCGACGAACGCGTGTACGGGCTCAGTACGGCGGGTGGACATGCTCCATACCGTACTGGCCCGCGCGTGCCGGGCCGCCGCTGGCCCGGATCGTCGTCAGTGCGAGGTCTTGGCCGGGTCGTGGGGACCGTAGCTGAGCTGGATCACCTGGCCGCCGACGCCCGGCGCGCCGATGTCCTTGCCGTTGACGGTCAGCCGGAGGCCGCCGCCGTTGCCGATGAGCAGGCGCAAGCGCTGCTTGCTGGACCACTCGTGGCTTTGACCCTCCCGTATGACGCCGCTGAACAGTTGTTTGCCTTTCGCGTCGCGTACGTTGAGCCAGCTGTTGCGCTTGGCCTTGACGCGTACGGTCACGCCTTTGTGCACCGGCGCGGCCTTGGCGTGCGTGGGTGTCGGTGTGGGGGTGGCCGCCACCGCCGGGGCGGCGGCGCGCTCGGCGGCCTTGTGGGACTCGTGGCCGGTCGCGACGCGCACGACCCCGTAGGCCACGACGAGGACGAGCGCGATCGCCATGGCCGCGCTCCAGTTCGGCGACCGGCGGTCGACGATCTTCACCGGCGTCTCCGGCTCGAACGCCTGCCATGCCGGGATCGCCTGCGGCGAGCCGCCGTGGGCGTCGTCGTACTCCCCGATGAGCGGCTCGGAGTCGATGCCGGTCACCCGGGCGATGCTCCGGATGTGCCCGCGGGCGTAGAAATTTCCGCCGCACAGTGTGTAGTCGTCACGTTCGATGGCATGGATCACGGTCTCGCGGATTCGGGTTCTGCCGGACACCTGCGTGACGGTGAGGCCGGCGTCCTGACGGGCTTTCGCGAGGGTGCCACCGATGGTCACTCCGCGCCTCCTGGGAACTTCTTGGCGTTCAGCGGCCCTGCAACGCTGTACATGTCAGCTACCCCGAGATCCCGGCCGCTACTCTCCCCGCAGCGATGCCAGAACACCTGGCAGATCATCGGGTTTGACCAACACATCGCGTGCCTTCGACCCTTCGCTGGGACCGACGATGGCACGGCTCTCCAGGAGGTCCATGAGACGGCCCGCCTTGGCGAATCCGACGCGCAGTTTCCGCTGGAGCATCGAGGTCGATCCGAACTGCGTCGAGACGATCAGCTCGGCGGCCTGGACCAGGAGATCGAGGTCGTCGCCGATGTCCTCGTCGATGTCGCGCTTGCGCTGCTCGGCGACGGAGACGTCGTCCCGGTAGTCGGGCGTGGCCTGCTTCTTGCAGTGCTCGACGACGTCGTGGATCTCCTTCTCGGAGACGTAGGCGTTCTGCAGCCGCATCGGCTTGCTGGCGCCCATCGGCAGGAACAGCGCGTCGCCTTGGCCGACGAGCTTCTCCGCGCCGGGCTGGTCGAGGATGACGCGGCTGTCGGCGAGGCTGGAGGTCGCGAACGCGAGCCGGGACGGGACGTTGGCTTTGATCAGCCCGGTGACGACGTCGACGCTCGGGCGCTGGGTGGCGAGCACCAGGTGGATGCCCGCCGCGCGGGCGAGCTGGGTGATGCGCACGACGGAGTCCTCGACGTCGCGCGGCGCGATCATCATGAGGTCGGCCAGCTCGTCGACGATGACCAGCAGATAGGGGTACGGCGTGTAGACGCGCTCGCTGCCCGGCGGCGCCTTGAGCTTGCCGGCCACGACCGCCTTGTTGAAGTCGTCGATGTGCCGGTAGCCCGAGGCCGCGAGGTCGTCGTAGCGGCGGTCCATCTCCCCCACGACCCACTGCAGCGCCTCGGCCGCCTTCTTGGGGTTCGTGATGATCGGGGTGATCAGGTGCGGGATCCCGGCGTAGGAGGTCAGCTCGACCCGCTTGGGGTCGACCAGCACCATGCGCACCTCGTCGGGCGTGGAGCGCATGAGGATCGAGGTGATGAGGCCGTTGATGCAGGTCGACTTGCCCGCGCCGGTCGCGCCCGCGATGAGCATGTGCGGCATCTTGGCGAGGTTCGCGACGACCGTACGGCCCTCGACGTCCTTGCCGAGACCGACGACCATCGGGTGGTGGTCGTTGACCGCCACCGAGGCGCGCAGGGTGTCGCCGAGGCTGACGATGTCCTTGTCGGTGTTGGGGATCTCGACGCCGATCGCGGCCTTGCCGGGGATCGGGGAGATGATCCGCACGTCGGCGCTCTTGACCGCGAGGGCGATGTTCTTGGTCAGCGCGGTGATGCGCTCCACCTTGACCGCGGGGCCCAGCTCGATCTCGTACCGGGTGATCGTCGGCCCGCGGGTGAAGCCGGTGACCTGCGCGTCGATGCCGAACTGGTCGAGCACCTCAGACAGGGCGTTCACCACGATGTCGTTGGCCTTCGTCCGCGGCTTGACGACCGAGCCGGCCTTGAGCACGGTCGCCTTCGGCAGCGCGTACGTGCCGTCGCCCGCGCCGCTCGTGGACAGCGTCAGCTGCTCGGTGACCTTCGGCGGCGGCGTCGGGTCGGGCGGCGCCGGAGTGCGCACGGGCGTGAGCAACTCGTCGGCGAGGCTCGGAACCCCGTCCTCCTCGAACTCCACCTCGTCGGGCACGCCGGGCGCCGCGACGACCGGAGTGTCGTAGGGCTTCCGGTACTCGCCGAGCTCGACGTCGCCCTTGCGGGAGCGCTTGGCGGGCTTCGCCGGCGTCTCCTCTTCCTCCTCGGCCGGGTCGGGCTCGGGGGGGTCGCGCAGCATGATGCGATCGCGCAGCTCGGCGAGGCGGTCGGGCACCAGGTGCACCGGCGTCGCCGTGATCACCAAGACTCCGAACCCGGCCAGCATGAGCAGCAGCGGCACCGCGACCCAGGCCGTCACCGTGCCCGCCAGCGGCGCCGACAGCAGCCAGCCGACGAGCCCGCCGGACGACTGGAGGGCGTGCTCACCGTCGTCGGGGTACGGCAGGCCGTGCGCGATGTGGAAGACGCCGAGCATGCCGCCGGTCAGCGCGGCACAGCCGATGCCGATACGGCCGATGTCGCCGTTGCGCTCGGGATGGCGCAACAGCCGCCAGGCCAGCAGCGTGAGCATCACCGGGAACAGGCCGGACAGCGAGCCGAAGCCGTCGCGGACGAAACGGCCGCAGTACTTGAGGAAGCCTGCGTCGGGCGACCACCAGGTGGCGGCGGCGAGCACGATGGCCAGCCCCAGGTTGGCGAGGCCGAGCCCGTCGCGGCGGTGCTCCACTTCCAGGTCGCGGGCGTTGCTGCCGACCGCCCGCACCCCTCCGCCGACCCCCTGGGCGGCGATCCGCCAGGACCGCGCGACGACGCGCGCGGAGCCGATGACGAGCTGGCCGATCGGGTCGGGCTTTTGCGGCTTGCGCGCCTTGGCGGCCGGTTTCCTGGACGCAGGCGCGCGGCCCTTGCCCTTCGCGGACTTGGCGGGAGCGCGGCCCTTGGTGGTGCGGCTCCCCGACTTCGCGGCCGGTTTGCGTGCGGTGGTCTTGCCGCGCGCGCCGGAGGTGCCCTTGGCTCCTCCGGGCGTGCGTGTGGCCATGTTGGCGAGATTAGCGCGGGACCGTACGGAATCCGACGTGAAGAGACGGCGTGTCGCACCTGCGCGGCACGCCGTCCTCTGCCGGAACCTCAGACCTCCACGATGACCGGAATGATCATCGGGCGGCGCCCGAAGCGCTCGTTGACCCAGCGGCCCGCCGCGCGGCGCACGACCTGGCGCAGCTGGTGGGGGTCGTTGACGCCGTCCGCGGCGGCCTTCTGGAGGACTTCTTCCAGTCGCGGGATGACCGGGCCGAAGTCCTCTATTCCGGCGCCCCGCGCGTGGATCTCGGGTCCGCCGACCAGCTTTCCGCTGGAGGAGTCGACCGCGATGATGACGGACACGAAGCCCTCGTCGCCGAGGATGCGCCGGTCCTTCAGCGACGCCTCGGTGATCTCTCCGACCGACAGGCCGTCCACGTAGACGTAGCCGGCGCGCACGGAGCCGACGATGGACGCCTGTCCGTCGACGAGGTCGACGACCACGCCGTCCTCGGCGATGACGACGTTGTTGTCCGGCACTCCGGTGAGCCGGGCCAGCCGCGCGTGGGCGCTCAGGTGACGCCACTCGCCGTGGATCGGCATGAAGTTGCCCGGACGCGTCATGTTCAGCACGTACAGCAGCTCGCCGGCCGGAGCGTGGCCCGAGACGTGCACGAGGGCGTTCCCCTTGTGCACGACGCGGGCGCCCCAGCGGGTGAGCCCGTTGATGACGCGGTTGACGGAGTTCTCGTTGCCCGGGATGAGCGACGAGGCGAGGATCACCGTGTCGCCCTGCTCGATGCGGATCTGGTGGTCGCGGCTCGCCATGCGGGACAGCGCCGACATCGGCTCTCCCTGCGAGCCGGTGCAGACCAGGACGACGGCCTCACCGGGCAGGACGTCGATCTCTTTCTGCTCGACGAGGATCCCGGCGGGCACCTGGAGGTAGCCCAGGTCGCGGGCGACGCCCATGTTGCGGACCATCGAGCGGCCGACGAAGCAGACCTTGCGGCCGCTGGCGTGCGCGGCGTCCAGCACCTGCTGGACCCGGTGCACGTGCGAGGCGAAGCAGGCGACGATGGCGCGCTTCTCCGCGGTGCGCAGGACGTCGGCCAGCACGACGCCGATGTCCCGTTCGCTCGTGACGAAGCCGGGGACCTCGGCGTTGGTGGAGTCCGACATCAGCAGGTCGATGCCCTCGTCGCCGAGCCGGGCGAACCCGCCCAGGTCGGTGAGGCGTCCGTCCAGCGGCAGCTGGTCCATCTTGAAGTCGCCGGTGGCCAGCACGAGACCCGCGGGGGTCCGGATGGCGACCGCGAGCGCGTCCGGGATCGAGTGGTTGACCGAGAGGAACTCGCACTCGAACGGCCCCAAGGACCGCCGCTCGCCTTCGCGCACCTGCACGGTGACCGGCTTGATGCGGTGCTCGGTGAGCTTCGCCTCGATCAGGGCGAGCGTGAGCCGCGAGCCGATGAGCGGGATGTCGGGCCGCTCGCGCAGCAGGTACGGCACGGCGCCGATGTGGTCTTCGTGCCCGTGCGTGAGAACGACGCCCTCGATGTCATCGAGACGGCCTCGTATGTAGTCGAAGTCCGGCAGGATCAGGTCGACGCCGGGCTGTTCGGACTCGGGGAACAGCACCCCGCAGTCGACGATGAGCAGACGGCCGTCGAACTCGAAGACCGTCATGTTGCGGCCGATCTCGCCGAGACCGCCCAGCGGCACGATGCGCATCCCGCCGTGCGGAAGGGACGGCGGCGGGCCGAGCTCGGGATGTGGATGGCTCATCGGTCGTAGTGCCCCTCGCTCGATCGAACGGGGGCCTCGTCGTGCGCGTCAGTCACGCGCCCTCCTCGCTGTTCAGATGGCTCGCCTTCCCGGCGATGCCATGTGGTGCTCTGGTCCGCTCACGGACCCTCCAAGATCTTTACTCCGCCGGCCACGAGGTCCTCCCTCAGTGCGGCGGTGAACTCCGGTGTCGCGTCCACGAGAGGCGGGCGCACCACTCCGCCGGGCAGGCCGAGCAGTGACAGCGCCGCCTTGGCCGCGATGACCCCCTGCGTACGGGTCATGATGCCGGTGATCACCGGGATCAGGCGGCGGTGGATCGCCCTCGCCTGCTCGGTGTCGCCGGCCAGGAACGCGTCGATCATGTCGCGCAGGTCGGCGCCGACCACGTGCCCGACCACGCTGACGAACCCGGCCGCCCCGACCGAGAGCCAGGGGAGGTTCAGCGCGTCGTCGCCGGAGTAGAAGACCAGGTCCGTCTCGGCCATGACCTTCGACGCGGCGAACATGTCGCCCTTGGCGTCTTTGACCGCGATGATCCGCGGGTGCGCCGCGAGGCGTACGAGCGTCTCCGTCGCGATCGCGGTGCCGGTGCGTCCCGGAATGTCGTAGAGCATCACCGGCAGGCCCGTCGAGTCCGCCACGGTGGTGAAGTGGCGTGCGAGCCCGTCCTGCGGTGGCTTGTTGTAGTACGGCGTGACGACGAGCAGCCCGTGGGCGCCCGCCTCCTCCGCCTGGCATGCCAGCTTCAGCGTGTGCGCGGTGTTGTTCGTGCCGACACCGGCGACGATGGTCGCGCGGTCGCCGACCGCGTCGATGACCGTCCGCAGCAGAAGCTCGTCCTCGGAGTCGCTCGTCGTGGGCGACTCGCCCGTCGTGCCGCTGACGACAAGACCGTCGTTGCGCTGCTCATCGACGAGGTACGCGGCGAGCCGCGCGGCCCCGTCGTAATCGACGGCGCCCTCGGGCGTCATCGGGGTGACCATCGCGGTCAGCATCCGGCCGAATGGCGCGGACTCGTCTCGCCCGGTCGGCGAGGCGTCGGTGCTGGGTGCCATGTTCCGAACTTACCGGGCATCGCCCCCGGCGGGGACCTGCGGGCACCCCTGTGTCGCCTTCTCATGACGTCTTTCGACGCCTGGGGAGACGACGACGCCGCCAGAACACGCTCGGGGGGACATGCTCTGGCGGCGTCTTCTCAACATCGTTTGTTGCAAAACCGGCGTTACCGGTGAACCTTGTCGGCCTCTCGTGCGTTGAAGTAATCGGGACGAGGTTCCGCCGGGGTCTGGCGGGGCTGGCGGAGCCTCTCCCGGCGGAGGATGCGCGCCTCGGTTGCCGGGGTCTGGGGCTCTCTCGCGCCGATCATCTACCCGATCGGCGCGCCCGCGACCGAGGCGCGCGCACCTCCCGTTCCCCGCTCTCCGGGCACGAAAAAACGCGCACCTCTCGTGAGGTACGCGTGCGATGTTCCGAGGCTCTACCGGTTCCGGCCGACGGCCGAGGTCATGCTGCGAGCCGCCGCGCCGCGGCCCGTTCCGCCGGACAAACCCTGGCCTTCATACCTGGCCAGGGACGCCCTGAGTTCGATGCGCGCACCCTTCCGCACCCTGCCGTCCTCGCCGTTCGCGAGGGGGCCGGACGGACCCTGCCGATGCGCGCACCCTTCCGTCAGCCCGCTTTCAGCCGTCGCCTCCACCGGCGAGGTGCTGGTCGAGCTTGTCGGCGAGATCCTCTGGGCTGAGCGCGCGCACGAAGTCGTTTCCGCGCACCGCCCACCAGTGGCCCGAGCCGCCCAGCCCGAACCTCCAGCCCGAATAGTCGGACTTCAGCTCTTCGAGCCGACCTGCCGACCGTGCGGCGATCTCCTCCATGTACATCCTCCGATACCTCCCAGCGCGACGGGTCCCGGTGAAACCTTCCCCAGGATGCCGAGGTTTGACCGCGCCGACGGCCACACCGGGCGCTCGCACCCATACATGGAGCAGACCGACCAACGCGTCAAAGGTCGAAGTCCAGCTGATCGCACTCGCATGTCACTTAGTAGCCATATTTATTTATCTTTTTGGTCACCGGGCGAACTGCGTGATCCATCGCATGAACCGGTGCAACATCCACCGACGCACCCGGCGGCTGACCACGATAAACGAGCCCTGGGACCACTCCGTCCATCGACCCTGAACGGCAGGTCAGGCGGAGGTACGGCAGCTGGGGCACGGGGTTTCGGAGTACGCCAGGGGCATCTCGCCCTCGTCGCACTCGACCGAGGCGACCACGCCCGCGCCGAAGCAGGCGGCGCACAGGCCCACGCCGGCGAACGCGCGGCGGATCGCGACCTGGCGGCGGCTCGGCGGCAGGCCGCGTACGACCTCGTCGACCTCGTCCTCGGTGCACTCGATGTGGACGTGCCCGGCTCCATGGCACTGGGGGCACTCACCGACCCGGAGCGCGGTCGGCGGCCGTCCCTGCAGCGTTATGAGCTCGCCGACCTCGAAGCACACGTCGCACGGTGTCAGAACGCCCCGGAACGATCCGTCGCCCTTGACCTCGTCTTCGCCCACGCGCACCCCCGTACCGGCGGTGCGATCCGCACCGGCCATCGCCTTTCTCCCGCTGGCAGCGTCTCGGCGCGCGTTCCGTCCGTCAAGGGGCGACATGGCCACAACCGGTGACTCGGCCGGGTCCGGCCTGCTCACACGTCTGGAATGGGGTCTTTCATCGTGAAATCAGCCATCGGCGCCGCCCACGTCCACCGCCAGCGCACGTCGCGGCGAGCCGGCGACCCTCGCCCGCTGAGCGGCCAGCACGCATACGAGGACGCCGCCGGCCGCCACGACCGCACCCGCTCCGGCGTGCTCGCCGAGCAGCAGCCACGACCACAGCAGGGTCAGCAGCGGCTGCCCCAGCTGGACCTGCCCGGCTCTCGCCACTCCGGCCTTCGCCATCCCGGCGTACCAGGCGAAGAAGCCGAGGAACATCGACACGCAGGCCAGATAGGCCATGCCGCCCAGCGCGGCGCCGCTCCAGCGAATCGGCCCGGCCACGAGGAGCACGGCGGTCAGCGGCACGGTCACCGGAGCGGCGAGGACCAGCGCCCAGCAGATGACGTCGCGGCCCGGCATCGCGCGCGCGAGCCGGCCGCCCTCCGCGTATCCCAAGCCGCCCGTGAGCAGCGCGCCGAACAGGAGGACGTCGGCGGCGGAGAACCGGCCCGCGCCGTTCCGGAACGTGAACGCGACGACGCACGCCGTACCGGCCAGGCTCGCCGCCCAGAACAGGAGCGACGGCCGCTCCCCCGCACGCAGGACCGCGAACACCGCGGTCGAGAGGGGCAGCAGGCCGACCACCACGGCGGCGTGGGAGGCGGTGGAGCCGTGGCCGAGCGCGAGTGTGGACAGCACCGGGAACCCGAAGACGACGCCGGCGGCGACCACGGCCAGAGAGCCCCACAAGCCGCCGCGCGGCCGTGGCGAGCGGGTCAGGCGGAGGACGAGGGCGGCGAGGACGGCCGCGACCGCCGCACGCCCGACACCGATCGTGTACGGGCCGAACCCGCGCAGCGCGAACGAGGTGGCGGGGAAGGAGAAGGAGAAGGCGAGCACACCGAGCGCGGCGGCGCCGAAGCCGACGGGCAGCGCTATCGGACGGGGGACAGTAGCGTTATCGTCGTCTCTCATGAATGACGATAGCAGTATCGCCTCTCTCGCGGCCGAGCTGCGGCGCGAGGTGGCGGCGCTGCGGCCCGGCGCACGACTGCCCTCCAGCCGGACACTGACGGCCCGGCACCAGGTCAGCCCCGTCACGGTGTCGCGGGCGATCGGGCTGCTCGCCGCCGAGGGCCTCGTCGTGGCACGGCCCGGCAGCGGCACGTACGTCGCCGAGCGGTCGCGCCCGAGCCCGCACCGGCCCGCTGACTTCAGCTGGCAGGCGGTGCCGCTCTCCGACCGGACGGTCGACGCCGACGGCGTCATCGCCCTGCTCTCGCCGCCGCCCGACGGCGTGATCGCGCTCAGCGGCGGCTATCTGGCCCCCTCGCTGCAGCCCGTACGCGCCCTGGCGTCCGCCGCGGCGCGCGCGGCCCGGCGGCCGGGCGCGTGGGAGCGCCCGCCACTCCCGGGCGTACGTGAGCTGCGCGAGTGGTTCGCGCGCACGATCGGCGGTGACGTCGCGCCCGGGGACGTCACCATCACCGGCGGCGGGCAGGCCGGGGTGACGCTCGTCCTGCGGGCGCTGCTGCCGCCGGGCGCGCCGCTGCTGGTCGAGACGCCGACCTATCTCGGCGCGCTGGCCTGCGCGCGTGCCGCGGGGCTGCGGCCCGTGCCGGTGCCGGTCGACGAGGACGGGCTGCGGCCCGAGCTGCTCGCGGAGGCGTTCGCGGCCACCGGCGCACGCGCGGTGTACTGCCAGCCGACGTTCCACAACCCGACCGGCGCGGTGCTGGCGCCCGGCCGCCGCGACCAGGTGCTCGACGTCGCGCGCGCCGCCGGGGCGTTCGTGATCGAAGACGACTTCGCACGGCACCTGGCGATCGCGCCGGCCCCTCCCCCGCTGGTCGCCGCCGACCGCGAGGGCCGGGTCGTGCACATCTCCTCGCTGACCAAGGCGACCGCGCCCAGCCTGCGCGTCGCCGCCGTCGTCGCCCGTGGACCGGTGGCCGAGCGCGTACGGTCGGCGCAGCTCGTCGACTCCTTCTTCGTCGCCCGCCCGCTCCAGGAGACCGCCGTCGAGCTGGTTGGCTCCCCCGCGTGGCCCCGCCACCTCCGTACGGTCGCCGAGGAGCTGCGCGGGAGGCGCGACGCGCTCGCCGCGGCGCTGGCCTCGTGTGGCCTGGCGCCCGTCTCACTCCCGCTCGGAGGCCTGCACCTGTGGCTCGCCCTGCCGGAGGGCACCGACGACGTCGCGCTCGCCGCCGGCGCGCTGCGTGCCGGTGTCCTGGTCGGCGCGGGCCGTCCGTACTTCCCCGCCGAGCCGTCCGGGCCGTACGCCCGGCTCAGCTACGGGTCGGCGGCGTCGGCCGCCGAACTGGCCACGGGCGCGGCCCGCTTCGCGTCGGAGCTCGCGAAGACCTCGTAGTGGCTCACGGTCGTCTCGCGCTCGACCAGGAACCCGTCGTCGGCCGGGTAGAACACGGCCCCTCTCGACACCGGCATTCACCGTATACAGGTGTGGCTCTGGCCGGCAACCAGTGAACTCAGTACGCTGGTGTCGGCAAGGGGAGGCACCATGAACGAAAGCGCCGTGCTGCTGCGCGACTTCGTCAACACCTACGACGTCGACTGCGACTTCGACGAGCTCGGAGCCCCCTCCGATCTCGGCGGCTGGCTCGCCGAGCACGGCTTGACGCCGGCCGGCGCGCGGGCCGAGGAGGCCGACCTGGCCATCGCCGTCATGCTCCGCGAGGGGCTGCGGGCCGCCATGCTCGGCCACCACGAGCCCGCGTCCGTGGCGCTCCCCGACGACCTCGACCGGGCCCTCGCCCTGCTCCCGCTGCGCGTGTCGCTGGAGGAGGGCATGCTCCTGCCGGTGCGCGGCGGTGTACGCGGCGGCCTCTCCCGCATCGCCGCGGCCGTCGTGGAGGCACGCGCGGACGGCCTGTGGCGCCGCCTCAAGGTCTGCCGGGAGGCCACGTGCCAGTGGGCCTTCATCGACTCGTCGAAGAACCGCTCCCGCAGCTGGTGCTCGATGCGCATGTGCGGCAACCGCACCAAGACCCGCGCCTACCGTGCCCGCCGCCGCGACGCGGCGACCACCTCCGCCGAGAGCAGTCCCCCGGTGCCCTAGAGTGCGGAACCGTTGCGGATCCGAGGGGATGGAGCTGGGCACCGTTGAGTGTTGTCGGAGTGCGGGCGGCCTATCCGGGCGACGTCGAGGCGGTCGCGGACATCCAGGTGCGTGCCTGGCGTGAGGGGTACGGCTCCGTCATACCCGCGCCGGCTCTCGCGGAGATGACCGGGGCGGAGGCGCTCGGTCTGTGGCGTGAGCGCTGGGCCGAGGCGGTGGCGGCGCCGCCGACGCCGCGGCATCGCCTGCTCGTCGCCGTCGAGGAGGGCGTGATCACGGGGTTCGCCGCGCACGCGCCGGCCTCCGACGGCGACCAGGACCCGGAGAAGACGGGCGAGCTGCTGTCGCTGCTCGTCGACCCGGCGCGGCGGCGTGCCGGACACGGCAGCCGGCTGCTGGCCGCCACCGTCGACCATCTGCGTGACGACGGCTGCGAAACGGTCGTGACCTGGGTGTTCGCCGCCGATGACGTGCTCAGGGGCTTTCTGACCTCGGCCGGGTGGGCGCCCGACGGCGCCCACAGCAAGGTCGACATGGGCGAGCCGGTGTCGATGGTGCGGCTGCACACCGGCATCGCCTGATCAGCTGGGCGCGAGGCTCCAGTCGATCTCGGCCAGGCCCGCGTCGGCCAGCGCCTTGTTGACCGCGCTGAACGGGCGGCTGCCCAGGAAGCCCTTGGGGTTCATCGGGCTCGGGTGGCCCGCCTCCAGGACGACATGCTGGGAGTGCGTGACGAGCGCGCTCTTCTTGCGCGCGTAGGCGCCCCACAGCACGAACACCACGCGCTGCTCTCGTGCGTCGAGGGCGCGGATCACCGCGTCGGTGAACTCCTCCCAGCCCTTGCCCGCGTGTGAGCCGGCCTTGCCGGCACGTACGGTCAGCACCGCGTTGAGCAGCAGCACGCCGCGGCTCGCCCACGGCGTCAGGTCGCCGGTCTCGGGCTTGGGGAGGCCGAGGTCCTCGCCCAGCTCCTTGAAGACGTTGCGCAGCGACGGCGGGACGCGCACGCCGTCGCGGACGCTGAAGCTCAGGCCGTGGGCCTGACCGGCCCCGTGATAGGGGTCCTGGCCGAGGATGAGCACCCTCGCCTGGTCGGGTGAGCACAGGCGGAAGGCGTTGAACAGGTCGGCGCGCGGCGGGTAGACGGGGCCCGCGTCGTACTCGGCGGCCACGAACTCGCTCAGCCGCCGCGTCGCGTCGGCGTCGAGGAACGGCTCGACGCGCTCACGCCACTCGTCCGGCAGGAGTTTCAGGAGGTCGAAGGACATGGCGGAAACCTATCGCCTCCCTCTGACAACACCGGCCCCGTCAGAACCGGTCGGGCCTGGGATGGCTGAGAGCGCCCTCCCGCTCCTCTTCGAGCGCCTGGAAGCGTGCGACGGTCTCCACGAGGAACCGGCGGACGGCCGGCTCGTCGCCCGGCACGAGGTGGTCGAGCATGGGCTCCATCCGGCCGGCGGCCTCCTCCTGCACCTGCTGGAGCTGGCGCTGCCCGGTCTCGGTGAGCGCGAGGCGTACGAGGCGGCGGTCGGAGTCGTCGCGGCGGCGCTCGATCCAGCCGGCCTGCTCCAGGTGATCGACCGTGTGGTTGAGGGTCGACGGGGCGACACCGCAGCGTTTGGCCAGCTCACGCTGGGTCAGCGCGGATCCGCGTTCGAGGTCGGCCAGCACCGCGAGCCCGTGCGGGGTGAGGCCGTAGCTCACCATGAGGCGCTGCCAGCGGATGGCGACGACATGCCCCGCGACGGCCAGCAGGCGAGACAGGGACATGCGTTCGAGGTCGGCCTCAGAGTTTCGCACGGCGATATTGTCCGTGCTCACCGCTCATGAGGCCAGTGGGACGAATCGTCCACCGCCCCCTGGGAGGGGTCTCCCGGCAGGCGGGAGTATGTTGAGAATCCATCCAGCGTCGAGTGAACCGGCCCGGACCTCCATGACCGTACGCGCGGCCTCCGCCGTGCCCACAGCCACGCCCCGTACCCCGGGCCGCCGGCGCTGGCTGGGCATGGTGATCATCGGCCTCGGTGTCTCCCTGATCATCGTCGACGCCACGATCGTCAACGTCATGCTTCCCCGCGTGATCGGCGACCTGCGCCTGACCACCGCCGACGCGGAGTGGATCAACTCGGTCTACTCCCTGGCCTTCGCGGCGATGCTGATCCCGTTCGGGATGGCCGGCGACGTGTACGGGCGGCGCCGGATGTTCGTCCTCGGCACGGCCGTGTTCATCGCCGCGAGTCTTCTCGCCGCCGCCTCGGGCGACGGTGCGGCGCTCATCGGGGCGCGCCTGCTGCAGGGCGTCGGCGCCTCCATGATCCTGCCGGCCACGCTCTCCACGGTGACGTCCGTCTTCACCGGCCGCGATCGCTCCGTGGCGTTCGGCATCTGGGGATCGCTCATCGGCGGCATGGCCGCGCTCGGTCCGCTGCTCGGCGGCTGGCTCGCGACGTCGTACGGCTGGCGCTGGGCCTTCGGGGTCAACTTGCCGATCGGTGCCGTGATCATCGTGGGCGCGCTGTTCCTGGTCCCGGAGACCCGCGACCGTACGGCGCGGCTCGGCATCGACGGGTTCGGCGCGCTGCTCAGCGCGGCCGGGCTCGGCGCGATCGTGTTCGCGCTGATCGAGGGCCAGCGGTACGGCTGGTGGTGGCTCACCCGCCCCTTCGCCGCCGGCCCGCTCCAGTGGCCCGCCGAGGGGATCTCGCCGGTACCCGTCGCGCTCGTGGCCGGGGGCTTCGCGCTGGCCGCGCTCGTGGTGCTGGAGCGCGCGCGTGCCGCGGCCGGCCTGCCGGTCGTGCTGGACCTCGCGCTGTTCCGCATCCCCGACTTCCGGCGAGGCAACCTGGCGGCCACGCTGATCAGCGTCGGCGAGCTCGGGCTGATGTTCACGCTTCCGCTGTTCCTGCAGGACGTCCACGGCAACTCCCCGCTGCAGGTCAGCGTCGCGATCCTGCCGCTCGCGGCGGGCACCCTCGTCACCGGCGGGTTCGCCGCGCGGCTCTCACGCCGCATCGGCGCCGTGCGGATGCTGCAGTCCGGAATGGCCCTGGAGGTCGTCTCGGTGCTGCTCATCGGGCTGACCACCCGCGCCGACACCACCGGGTTCGACCTGGCGCCCTGGATGCTCGTCTACGGCATCGGCCTCGGGCTGACCACCGCGCAACTGACGAGCATCGTGCTGCGCGACGTGCCGCCCGCGAGTGCCGGGCTGGCCTCCGGCACCCAGTCGACCGCGCGGCAGATCGGCTCGGCGCTGGGCATCGCGCTGATCGGCACCGTGTTCGCGATGAGCCTGAGCCACGTGATGACCGACCGGCTTCGCGGCGCCGGGCTGTCGCCCGAGCAGGGGTCGGTGTACGCGACGCGGCTGCGCGAGACCGCCGGGACGTTCGCCCGCGACCTGCACCGCGACGACCCGCGGGCCGCGCGCGCCGCCGACGAGAGCCTGGCCGTGGCGACCGACCGCGCCGCCTTCGCGACCGCGGGACTGCTGTGCGTCGGGCTGCTGCTGACCCTGAGGCTGCGCCGCACGGACGATCCGGAAGAATCACCTTCATGATCGTCGACGCCGAACGCATCCGATAGTGGCCACGCTCCCCCAGTGGGTCGCCGGCTCGCGGCCTCGTACGCTGCCCAGCTCCATCGTCCCGGTCGTGGTCGGGACAGGTGTCGCCGTCGGGTTCGGCCACGCCGTGTGGTGGCGCGCCGTCGTCGCCCTGCTCGTGTCCGCGCTGCTCCAGATCGGCGTCAACTACGCGAACGACTACAGCGACGGCATCCGCGGCACCGACGAGGTACGCGTCGGGCCGATGCGCCTGGTCGGCTCGGGCGCCGCACGGCCGAAACACGTCCTCGCGGCGGCGGCCGGCTGCTTCCTGCTCGCGGCCGTGGCGGGGCTGGTCCTCGTGGCGGTCACGACGTGGTGGCTGCTGCTGGTCGGCGCGGCGGCGATCGCGGCCGGCTGGTTCTACACCGGCGGGTCCCGGCCGTACGGCTACCGCGCGCTCGGCGAGATCTCGGTGTTCGTGTTCTTCGGCCTGGTGTCGGTGGTCGGCACCGCGTACGTGCAGCTCGAAGGCCTGCCGTGGGCGACCTGGATCGTCGCGGTGCCGGTCGGGCTGCTGTCGTGCGCCATGCTCGTCGTGAACAACCTGCGTGACATCCCGACCGACCGTGAAACCGGCAAGCGCACCCTCGCGGTGGTGCTCGGCGACGGCCGTACACGCCTGCTCTACGCCGGGTGCACGATCGCCTCGTTCGTGTGCGTGCCGATCGTGGCGGTCACCCGGCCCTGGGCGATCCTCGCGCTGCCGGCCGCGCTCTGGGCGATCTCGCCGACCAGCCGGGTGCTGCGCGGCGCGACCGGACCGGAGCTGATCGGTGTGCTCGGCGAGACCGGGCGTCTCCAGATCATCTTCGGCGCGCTGTTCGCGATCGGCCTCGGGCTCTGACGCACATGCGGGCCGCAAGGGCCGTGATCAGTGGTAACTCATGGTCTGATCCACGGATATCGGCCGCTTCTGCGTCCCTATACTGATCAATGTGACGCAGTTCCGGATCAGTGAGATCGCGACCGTGCTCGGCGTGTCCGCCGACACCGTACGGCGGTGGATCGACTCTGGCCGTCTGCCGGCGGAGCGGGACGAGCACGGACACCGGATCGTTTCAGGGGCCGATCTGGCCGCGTTCGTCCGCTCACCCTCCGATCACGGTGACGCGATGTCGTCCGCGCGCAACCGGCTGCGTGGCATCGTCACCAATGTCGTACGCGACGGCGTGATGGCCCAGGTGGAGATCCAGGCCGGCCCCTACCGGGTGGTCTCCCTGATGAGCCGCGAGGCCGCCGACGAGCTGGGGCTCGAACCCGGCGTCATCGCGGCCGGCGTGATCAAGTCGACCAACGTCGTCGTGGAGCGCGCCGAATGACCCTGCCCGCCGGACGCACATGAACCGCCGGGCGCCCTGGGTGCTCGTGCTGCCGTCCCTCGCGGGCCTGGCCTTCCTCGTCCTCCCCCTCGTGGGCCTGATGTACCGCGCCCCCTGGTCGACGATCGGCACCCGGCTCGCGAAGCCGGAGATCCGTGAGGCGCTGCGGTTGTCGCTGTTCAGCGCGACGGTCGCGACGGCGGTGTGCCTGGTCCTCGGCGTGCCGCTCGCGTGGACGCTGGCCCGCGCGTCCTTCCCCGGCCTGCGGTTCGTCCGCGCGCTGGTGACGGTGCCGCTGGTCCTGCCGCCCGTGGTCGGCGGCGTGGCGCTGCTGCTCGTCCTGGGCCGCAGCGGGCTGATCGGCCAGTGGCTCGACCGCTGGTTCGGGCTCACGCTGCCGTTCACCACCGCCGGGGTCGTGGTCGCCGAGGCGTTCGTGGCCCTGCCGTTCCTCGTGATCAGCGTCGAGGGCGCCCTGCGCGCCGCCGACCTGCGGTACGAAGACGCCGCCGCGACGCTGGGCGCGTCCCGCTGGACGATCTTCCGGCGGGTGACGGTGCCGCTGATCGCTCCGGGCATCGGCGCCGGAGCGGTGCTGTGCTGGGCGCGGGCGCTCGGGGAGTTCGGGGCGACCATCACGTTCGCCGGCAACTTCCCCGGCCGCACCCAGACGATGCCCCTCGCGGTCTACCTCGCCCTGGAGAACGACCCGCAGGCCGCGATCGTCCTCAGCCTCGTGCTGTTCACCGTCTCCGTCGTCGTCCTGGCCGGCCTGCGCGGGCGCTGGATCTCATGACCGGCGTCGTACGGAGGCTCCGGTGATCGACACCCATCTGGTCGTACGGCGCGGGGCCTTCACGCTCGACATCGAGCTGAGCGCCGAGGCGGGCGAGGTCGTCGCCCTCCTCGGGCCCAACGGCGCCGGCAAGAGCACCGCCCTGCGGGCGCTCGCCGGCCTCGTCCCGCTCAGCGGCGGCCACATCCGGCTGGGCGGGCAGGACTGGCACGACCGTCCCGCCGAGCGGCGTCCGGTCGGCATGGTCTTCCAGGACTACCTGCTGTTCCCGCACCTGTCCGTCGTGGACAACGTCGCCTTCGGGCCGCGCTGCCACGGGGTCCGCAAGAAGGAGGCGCGCGAGGTCGCGGCCGGCTGGCTGGAGCGCGTCGGCCTCGCCGACCAGGCCGGCCGGCGGCCGCGCACCCTGTCCGGCGGGCAGGCCCAGCGGGTCGCGCTCGCCCGCGCCCTCGCCGTGGGGCCGCGGCTGCTCCTGCTCGACGAGCCGCTGTCCGCGCTCGACGCCCACACCCGCTTGGAGATCCGCGCCCGGCTGCGCCGCCACCTCGCCGAGTTCGACGGGGTCGCCGTCCTGGTGACCCACGACCCGCTCGACGCGATGGCGCTCGCCGACCGGCTCGTCGTGGTCGAGCACGGCCGGCTGGTCCAGGAGGGCACCCCGGCGCAGGTCGCCCGGCATCCACGTACGGACTACGTCGCCCGCCTCGTGGGCCTCAACCTGTATCGCGGGGTGGCCGACGGGCACACGGTCCTCCTGGAGGGCTCTGAGGGCTCGGCGGACGCGCCGACGCTGGAGGCCGCCGAGTCGCTGCGCGGAGAGGTCTTCCTGGCGTTCCCGCCGTCGGCAGTGGCGCTGTTCCGCACGCGCCCCGAGGGCAGCCCCCGCAACCTGTGGGAGGCGAAGATCGGCGGGATCGAGCCGCACGCCGGCCAGGTGCGCGTGCACCTCGACGGTCCGGTGCCCGCGGCGGCCGACGTCACGACCGCCGCCTTGGCCGAGCTCCGGCTCGTGGAGGGCGACTCGGTGTGGGCCGCCGTCAAAGCCGCCGAAACGCACGCCTATCCCGCCTGACGGCGTTGCGTCCCCCCATAAAGGATCATGATCCCTAAACTCGCGCGCATGCCGTATTCCTCGCGCCTCGCGGCCGCGGTCGTGCTCGTGCTGGGCCTCAGCGGCTGCGGCATCGCCTCCGGTGACGACCGCGTGACCTTATCCGTTCTGGCCGCCTCGTCCCTCACGGACGCGTTCGCCGAGCTCGGCACGGGATTCCAAGCGGCGCACAGGACCGTGAGCGTGCGATTCCAGTTCGTCGGCTCCCAAGAGGCCGCCGCGGACGTCGAGGACCACGAGCCCGCCGACGTCCTGGCCACCGCCGACACCGCCACCATGGACGGCGTGTCGAAGCTGGTCACCGGCCGCCGCGTCTTCGCCCGCAACTCGATGACGATCGTCGTCGCACCGGGCAACCCGAAACGGATCCACGGAGTCGCCGACCTGGCGAACCCCCGGCTGAGAGTTTCCCTGGGCGGCCCGACCGTCCCGGTGGGCCGGTACGCGCAGCAGGTGCTCACCAAGGCGGGCGTGAGCGTACGCCCGGCCTCGGAGGAGGCCGACGCGCGCACGGTCCTCACGCGGGTACGCACAGGCGTGGCCGACGCGGGCATCGTCTACCTGACCGACATGCGCTCGGCGGGCGTCTCGGCGACGAGCGTGGCCATCCCGGCACAGCAGAACGTCGTCGCCACCTACGTCGCGGCGGCCGTACGCCTGGGCCACCACGACGACGTCGCCGGCGCGTTCGTGGACTGGCTCGGCACCCCCGGAGCCCGGACCATCATGGAGAAGTACGGCTTCGTTCCGCTGTGATCGCGCGAGGGCGTCTCTCGCGTGGTGGCCTACTGATCCCCTCGGATAGAGGGACAATCGACCATGGCGTCCAGTGAACGACGGTCCGCTCCGGACGAGGTCCCCGTCGGCGAGTTGCTCGCCGACACCGTCGCGCGGCTGCGGCGTGCGATGCGACGGTCCGCGCGAGCCGCCGACCCGGGCAACCCTCTGTCGGTGGCGCAGCTCGAAGTACTGGCCTGCGTGGCGGGCAGCCCCGGCATCCGGCCCGGCCGGATCGCCCGGCGGCTCATGCTCGCCCCGAACTCCGTCACGACCCTCGTCAACGCCCTCCACACGCGCGGCCTGCTGGCACGGCGGAGCGCGGCCGACGACGCCCGCGCCGTGGCACTGACCCTCACGCCCGACGGCCGGCACGCCGTCGACAGCTGGAAGGCCACCAACACCGCGATCCTGGCCGCCGCCCTCGGCATGCTGGGCGAACACCACCAGCATGCCTTGGCCGAGGCCCTCCCCGGCCTGCGAGAACTGGCGAGAGCCGTCGACACCCTCGCCGAGTCACCGCCCCCGATCCCTCCGGAGTGACCCCGCTACGTCCGGCTCGGCGCATCGGGGGTCCGGGCCGTGAAGCCGGTGGCCGTCGCCAGGAGGGCGGCGGCCGTGAGGACGGCCAGGGCGGTTCTGTCCGTACCCGTCAGGTGGAGGGACAGGGTCACCGCGGCGATGCCCAGGGCCGTGCCGGCCCCTCGGGTCATGTTCACCATGCCTCCGGCGGTGGCCGACAGGGCCGGCGGGATCGCGGCCATGATGGCGGTGTTGTTCGCCGGGATGAACAGGCCCAGTCCCAGGCCCAGGATCGCGAGCAGCGTCACTCCGGCGGCCGAGCCGGCCGAGGTCGCTGCCAGGCCGGCCGCCGCCGCGGTCGCCACGGCTCCGCCCGTCACGCAGCGGCGGCGGTTGCCCAGGCTTCGGGGCAGTACGCGGTCGGCGGTCAGGGCCGCCAGGGCGAAGCCCGCCGGCAGGGCCGTCAGCAGAGCGCCTGCGTGCGCCGCGCCGATGCCGCGCGACGTCAGGACCTGCGGGATGAGCGCCAGCGGGCCGAACAGGACCAGGTAGCCGCACAGGGCGCCCGCCAGGCCGGCCGACACCGCCGGGGCGCGCAGAAGCGCGACGTCGACCAGCGGGCGGCGTGAACGGCGCTCACGCGCCCAGAAGCCCGCCGCCGCGGCCGCCGCCGTAACCGCCAGCGCGGCGATCCCCCACAGCGGCAGGCCCAGGCCCGAGACTCCTGAGATCGCCAGCAGCAGGGCGGTGCTCGCCGTCGCCAGCAGCGCGAGCCCGGCGCCGTCGAAGCCGTCCGCCGACGCGCGCTCGCGCGTACGCGGCAGCAGGTAGCGGCCGAAGACGACGGCCGCGCATCCGATGGGGACGTTCACCCAGAACACCCAGCGCCAGCCGGCCGACCCGACCAGCAGCCCGCCGGCGGTCGGCCCCAGGGCGAGGCCCAGGGCCTGCGCAGCGGCTTGGACACCCAGCGCGGCGCGCATCCTGGCCCTCGGCACGCTCGTCACCACCAGCGCGACGCTGTTGGCCTGCAGCATCGCCGCCCCGGCCGCCTGTACGACGCGGAAGGCGACCAGGGCGCCGAGCGAGGTCGCGAAGCCGCAGGCCGCCGAGGCCGCCGTGAAGATCACGAAGCCGTACAGGTAGATGAGCTTTCGGCCCGAGGCGTCCGCGAGGCGGCCCGCCCCGGCGAGGAGCCCGACGAGGGCCAGCAGGTACGCCAGGGACACCCACTGCACCGCCGCCAGCGACGCGTGGAACTCACGCTGCAGCGCGGGGAAGGCCAGCGTGACGATGCTGGCGTCGAGCTGCCCCATGAAGGCGCCGACGCAGACCGAGGACACCGCGAACCAGGGCGCGAACCGGTGCTCGCGCACCGCCGCCGGGCGAGCGGGTTCGATCAGGAATCTCGTCATGAGACCTCGCGGGACCAAGGAAAATACTTCTGTTCGAGAAGTATATTCGTTCCCGACCGTACTGCCGAAACCGCCCCGACCACGGCGGGTCGAAGTGCGCACGCATGGGTGCGGGCGCGACAATGTTCACTCCCAGCGACACATCCCCCTACGGAGTTCCAGCCAGTGGGCCTCGCCGACATCGACACCGTCGACCTCGTGACGGGGCCACCCGACGGCGACCAGGGACTCTGGATCGTCGCCGGCGCCTGGTCACCCGAGCGCGAGTCGCTCGACCACGTACAGCTGCTGCTCAAGCTGACCGGCGTGCTGGCGTACGCCGAGACCCTGAGCGACGCGGGGCACCGCTCGACGGTGCTCGTGCACAGCGACGGCGAGCCACCCGAGAGCGTCCTGGACTACCTGCGCGAACGCGACATCGCCGCCATGATCGGCGGCGGCGCGGGCCCGCGGCCGGCCACGGGCCGCCCGGCGCGGTATCCGAACCTGCTCGACGGCTCGCCCGACATCGACACGCTCCAGAGCGCCAACGCGGCCCTGTTCGCGGCCGAGCACGGCCTCGACGGCACCGTGGAGTCGCTCACGCTCGTCGACGACGCGATCGAGGAACGCCGGCACGTGCACGGCCTCGCCGCCGGCGACGCGGACGAGGACCTCGTGGACGGCGACCTGGTCGTGCTGGCCGGAGCGTACGCCGGTGAGGTGCTGCGCCGCCACACGCGGGAGGCCGTGTGGTGGCTGGGACCGGCCGGCCGCGCCGGCGCCCTCCACCTGCGCGCCGGCCTCGGCCACGGTACGCGCGTCGACACGCTCGGCCGGGTGCGCCGCTACCTGCGGTACGGCGAGCGCGAGTCGGTGCACACCCTCATCTCGACGCTGCTGGACCGCCTGAACATCTGACGCGTCAGAGGCCGAGCAGGGACTCCAGGCCGACGGTCAGGCCGGGGAGGTCGCCGACGCGGCGGACGCCGAGCAGCACGCCGGGGCCGAACGACTCGCGGCTCATCGAGTCGTGCCGGATCGTCAGCGTCTCGCCGTGCCCGCCGAGCAGCACCTCCTGGTGGGCGATGAGCCCGGACAGGCGTACGGAGTGGACGCGTACGCCGTCGACGTCGGCGCCGCGCGCGCCGTCGAGGCCGGTGGTGGTGGCGTCGGGCGAGCGGCCGACGCCGGCCTTCTCCCGCGCCTCCGCGACGAGCTCGGCCGTACGGCGGGAGGTGCCGCTGGGCGCGTCGGCCTTGTTCGGGTGGTGCAGCTCGACGATCTCGACGGAGTCGAAGAACGGAGCGGCCTTCTGCGCGAACTGCGTCATCAGCACGGCGCCGACTGCGAAGTTGGGGGCGATCAGGGCGTTCACGCCGGGCCGCCCGGCCAGCCACTCGCGTACGGTGGCGAGCCTCGCGTCGTCGAAGCCGGTGGTGCCCACGACGGCGTGTACACCGTGGTCGACGCACCAGCGCAGGTTGTCCATGACGGCGTCGGGGTGGGTGAAGTCGATGGCGACCTCGGCGGCCTCCAAGGGCTCGCGCGAGTCTCCGACGTCGACGCCGGCGACGAGTTCGAGATCGTCCGCGGCGTCGACGGCCCGGCACAGCTCCGCGCCGACGCGTCCGCGCGCTCCCAGCACCCCGACCTTGATCATGGCGTCCTCCCCGTGGTCCGGCGCACGAGCCTACCGACGACGGAGCGCCGTGACCACGTGGGTCACGGCGCTCCGGGGTGCTCTTACAGCGTGAAGGCGCGGCCCTCGAACGGTCCGATGACGCTGAGCGTCATCGGGCGGCCGAGGACCTCGGCGCCGATCTCGCGGACGTCGTCGAGCGTGACCGCCTCGATGCGCCCGAGGATCTCATCGACCGACAGCAGCTTGTCGTAGACCAGCTCGCTCTTGCCGATGCGGCTCATCCGCGAGCCGGTGTCCTCCAGGCCGAGGACGAACGACCCGCGCAGCTGACCCTTGCCGCGCTCCAGCTCCTCCGCGGTGATGCCCTTCCGCGCGACCTTGTCGACCTCGGCGCGGCAGATCTCGAGGACCTCGTCGACCTTGGCCGGCAGGCAGCCCGCGTACACACCGAACATGCCGGTGTCGGCGTACTGGGAGTTGTAGCTGTACACGGAGTAGGCCAGCCCGCGCCGCTCACGGATCTCCTGGAAGAGGCGCGAGGACATGCCGCCGCCGAGCGCGGCGTTGAGCACGCCGAGGGCGAACCTGCGCTCGTCGGTACGCGTGATGCCGGCGGTGCCGAGGATCAGGTTGGCCTGCTCGGTCGGCCGGTCGATGGACCGGACTCCCGCGCCCGTCGGCGAACCGGGGCCTCCGTCACGCGGGCCGGTGGGCCGCCGGCCCAGCTCGCGGCGTGAGTTCTCGAACGCGGCCTCGACGAGGCGTACGACCTCGTCGTGGTCGATGTTGCCGGCCGCCGCGACCACGAGATTGTGCGCGACGTAACGCTCGTTGTAGTAGTCGGCGATGCGGTCGCGCGCGATCGTGGTGATGCTGTCGACCGTGCCGAGGATCGGACGGCCGAGCGGCGCGTCGCCGAACAGCGCCGTCGCGAACTCGTCGTGCACCGCGTCGGTCGGGTCGTCGTCGTGCATGGCGATCTCTTCGAGGATCACCCCGCGCTCGGCCTCGACGTCCTGGCTCTCGATGAGGGACGCCGTGACCATGTCGGAGACGATGTCGATCGCCAGCGGCAGGTCGGAGTCGAGCACCCGCGCGTAGTAGCAGGTGTACTCCTTGGCGGTGAAGGCGTTCATCTCACCGCCGACGGCGTCCATCAGCGAGGAGATCTCCAGCGCGGTGCGCTTCGCCGTGCCCTTGAACAGCAGGTGCTCGAGGAAGTGACTCGCGCCGGCGTCCGCCACCGACTCGTCGCGCGACCCGACGCCGGCCCAGATGCCGAAGGCGACCGAGCGTACGGTCGGCATGGTCTCGGTGACGACGCGCAGCCCTCCCGGCAGGACCGTTCGCCGGACCACCCCGGCGCCATCGGCGCCGGGGTGGACGGTGCAGGTCGTACCAGGCTCCTGCTCGCGTGCGAGGAGCGTCATGAGTTGCGGTCGCCGCCACTGTCGCCACGGCCGCCACCGGTGCGCGTACGGCGCCGGCGCGGACGCTCGCCGCCACCCTCGCCGCCGCCGTCACGGCTCGCGCCGTCGGAGGAGGCCTCCGGTGCGTCCGAGCCGCCTTCGGCGGCCTCGCGCTCCACGACCTCGACCGGCACGAGCGACAGCTTGCCGCGCGAGTCGATCTCGGTGACCTCGACCTGGACCTTCTCGCCGACCTTGATGACGTCGTCGATGTTCTCGATACGGGCGCCGCCGTGCAGCTTACGGATCTGCGAGACGTGCAGCAGGCCGTCCTTGCCGGGCAGCAGCGAGACGAAGGCGCCGAACGTCGTGGTCTTGACGACGGTGCCGAGGTAACGCTCACCGATCTCCGGCATGTGCGGGTTGGCGATCGAGTTGATCGCCTGCCGCGCCGCCTCGGCCGACGGGCCGTCGGTCGCGCCGACGTAGATCGTGCCGTCGTCCTCGATCGTGATCTCGGCGCCGGTGTCGTCCTGGATCGAGTTGATCATCTTGCCCTTGGGGCCGATGACCTCGCCGATCTTGTCGACCGGAACCTTGATCGTGATGATCCGCGGAGCGTGCGGGCTCATCTCGCCGGGGCTCTCGATGGCCTCCTGCATGACATCCAGGATGGCCAGGCGTGCGCCCTTGGCCTGCTTCAGCGCGGCGGCCAGCACGGTGGCCGGAATGCCGTCGAGCTTGGTGTCGAGCTGCAGGGCCGTGATGAGGTCACGCGTGCCGGCGACCTTGAAGTCCATGTCGCCGAAAGCGTCTTCGGCGCCGAGGATGTCGGTCAGCGTGACGTACTCGTCGCCCTCGTTGATGAGGCCCATCGCGATGCCGGCCACCATCTGCTTCAGCGGCACACCCGCGGACAGCAGCGCCATCGTGCTGGCGCAGACCGAGCCCATCGAGGTGGAGCCGTTGGAGCCGAGGGCCTCCGACACCTGCCGGATGGCGTACGGGAACTCCTCGCGCGTGGGCAGCACCGGAAGCAGCGCGCGCTCAGCGAGCGCTCCGTGCCCGATCTCGCGCCGCTTCGGCGAGCCGACCCGGCCGGTCTCACCGGTCGAGTAGGGCGGGAAGTTGTAGTTGTGCATGTAGCGCTTGGTGCGCTCGGGGTTGAGCGTGTCGATCATCTGCTCCATGCGGAGCATGTTCAGCGTGGTCACGCCCATGATCTGGGTCTCGCCGCGCTCGAACAGGGCCGAGCCGTGCACCCGCGGCACCACGCCGACCTCGGCGGTCAGCTGGCGGATGTCCTTGACACCACGGCCGTCGATGCGGACCTTCTCCGCGATGACGCGCTCGCGCACGAGCTTCTTGGTCAGCGCGCGGAACGAGGCGCTGATCTCCTTCTCGCGGTCTTCGAAGTCGGGCCCGACCTTCTCGAGGGCCAGGGCCTTCACGCGGTCGAGCTCGGTCTCGCGCTCCTGCTTGCCCGCGATCGTCAGCGCGTGGGCCAGCTCGGTGCGCGCGGCGCCCTCGACGGCGGCGAACGCGTCGTCCTGGTAGTCCAGGTAGATCGGGTACTCGGCCGTCTCCTTGGACGCCTGGGCGGCCAGCTGGCTCTGCGCCTTGCACAGCACCTTGATGAACGGCTTGGCCGCCTCGAGGCCTTCGGCGACCGTGTCCTCGGTCGGCGCGACGGCGCCCTCGGCGACGAGGTTCAGCGTGCGGGGCGTCGACTCGGCCTCGACCATCATGATCGCGACGTCGCCGTCCTCGAGCACGCGGCCCGCGACGACCATGTCGAAGGTCGCGCGCTCCAGCTCGGGGTGGGTCGGGAAGCCGACCCACTGGCCCTCGATCAGCGCGACGCGGACGCCGCCGATCGGGCCGGAGAACGGCAGGCCCGCGATCTGCGTGGACATCGACGCGGCGTTGATCGCGACGACGTCGTACAGGTGCTCGGGGTTGAGGGCCAGGATCGTCTCGACGACCTGGATCTCGTTGCGCAGGCCCTTCTTGAACGAAGGACGCAGCGGGCGGTCGATGAGGCGGCAGGTGAGGATCGCGTCCTCACTGGGCCGGCCCTCACGGCGGAAGAACGAGCCGGGGATGCGTCCCGCGGCGTACATCCGCTCCTCGACGTCGACCGTCAGGGGGAAGAAGTCGAGGTTCTCCTTCGGCTTCTTCGACGCGGTCGTCGCGGACAGGATCATGGTGTCGTCATCGAGATAGACGACGGCCGATCCTGCCGCCTGACGGGCGAGACGTCCGGTCTCGAACCGGATCGTGCGCTGTCCGAATGAGCCGTTGTCGATGACGGCTTCGGCGATTTTCACACCTTCCACAGGTGGATCCTCCTTGGCTTCAGTGAATGCCCGTAGCCGTTGGCCGGAGGTGCAACGCTCTCTGGAGAGGTGCCGGTCTTCGATCGAAGCCGTCGGATCTGGATCCGATGGCCACTACCGAGGACCGGCCCCCGATACACCAGGGCGGACGGTCACGGGCTCATGCGGTTCTACGAAGAGAGGGAGCGGCGCCGCCGCTCCCTCTCAAACGCTATCGGCGGAGGCCGAGACGCTCGATCAGCTGACGGTATCGGTTGATGTCCTTCTTCTGGAGATACTTCAGAAGGCGACGCCGACGGCCGACCATCAGCAGCAGACCACGACGGCTGTGGTGGTCGTGCTTGTGGGTCTTGAGGTGCTCAGTGAGCTCGTTGATGCGCTTGGTGAGAACGGCGACCTGGACCTCGGGCGAACCCGTGTCCCCCTCGGTCGTGCCGTACTCGTCCATGATCTGCTTCTTGGCGGCAGTGTCGAGCGACACAGCTCTCCTTCTCTATCGGGTACGCGGTATCGAGATGAAACACCCGGAAACCATGCGTACCCACAGTCTCCGAAGTGGATGGGCCATGGCTTGATCAGCCATCGCGCCCCCGCGGGCAGCCGACTACTGCCGGTCACTTCCCAGCGGCAAGTCACGGTACCACGTCGAGCCTGGTGCCCCGTCAAGCCTAGAACAAGCCCCGGTGACCGGGGATTCCCGGCCCTTCGATCGTTCCGCAGAGTTCACCCGGCGGTCAGCTCGCGGGATCGGTCGACGTCGCGGTGCATCTGCTCGACGAGGGCCTCGACGGAGTCGAACTTCAGGGTGTCGCGCAGACGCTCGGTGAAGTCGACGCCGACGTGCTCGCCGTACAGGTCGAGATCGTCGCGGTCCAGGGCGTACGCCTCGACCGTACGCTCGGCGCCGTCGAAGGTCGGGTTGGTGCCGATGGAGATCGCCGCCGGCCAGCGGGCACCCGGATAGTCCTCGGAGTCGCAGAGCAGGTATCCCGCGTACACACCGTCACGGGGGACGGCGGTGTAGGGCAGCGTCTCCAGGTTGGCCGTCGGGAAGCCCAGCTCGCGGCCCCGGCGCGCGCCGCGGACCACCACGCCCTCGACGCGGTGCGGGCGGCCCATCAGCTGCGCCGCCGTGGCCACCTCGCCCGCCGACAGAAGGGCGCGGATCGAGGTGGAGGAGATCGGCTCTCCGTCGGCCACGAGGGTCATGCCCTCGGCCTCGTAGTCGTACTTGTCCCCCAGCTCGCGCAGCAGCGGGACGTTGCCCTTGGCCTTGTGGCCGAAGCGGAAGTCCTCCCCCACGACGACGCGCGCGGCGTGCAGCCGGTCGACGAGGACGGACTGCACGAACTCGTCGGGCCCCATACGGGACAGCTCCAGCGTGAACGGGAGCACCATCACCGCGTCGGCGCCCTGCGCGGCGAGCAGCTCGGCCCGCCGCTTCGGCGAGCACAGCAGCGGCGGGTGCGAACCGGGGCGTACGACCTCGTCCGGGTGTGGGTCGAACGTGATGACCACCGCGGGAAGCCCCAGGTCATGAGCGAGCCCGGCGGCGCGGGCGACGATGCGCTGGTGTCCACGGTGCACTCCGTCGAAGACTCCGATGGTGACGACGGACCTGCCCCAGTCGTTCGGCACATCGTCCAGGCCATGCCAGCGTCGCACCTGTCCACCTCTCTCGCGGTGTACCTAGACTGCCATGAGCCGCGCCGTGCGGATGACAGCGGGCCACTTCGCACTGAAGATCGACGCGTGCGGAGACCATCCGGGCCGTGTCGGCGATGATGGGGCGATGCGGACCACGGGCTACAAGAGTCACGGCGTCGCCGCCGCGGCGGCGCTCGTCAACGCGGTCGCCGGCGGAGACGACGGCGACGACGCGCTGCGCGCGCTCCTGGCCGGCCATGGATTCTTCGTCGAGCGCTTCACCCCGGCCACCGCCGCCGCGCTGCGCACGTGGGCGCGCGAGCTCCGGCCGTTCTTCGAGGCCGCGACGCTGGAGGCGGCCGTCGACCTGATCAACGACCTGCTGGCGGAGGTGCCGATGCACCCACGGCTCGCCGACCACGACGAGCACGGCCTGCACGTGCACTACGCGCCGCCGGCGGCCGACCTGGCGCACCGGTTCCACGCGACCACGCTGATGAACCTGTCGGAGCTGCTGTGCGACGGCGGCCTCGACCGGGTCGGTGTCTGCGCGGCGGACGGCTGCGACCTCGTGTACGCCGACGACTCACGCGGCGGGCGGCGGAGATTCTGCTCCGCCGCCTGCGCGAACCGCACCAACGTCGCGGCGTTCCGCGACCGCCGGCGTACGCACTGAGCCCGTGTTGCGGGACCGTGTTACGGGACCGTGTTACGGGACGAAGACGGCGAGCGGCTTGGACACCGGGCCGTGCTCCTCCATCAGCGCCAGCAGCGTGCCGTCCGGCCCGAACACCCCGATCGGTCCCGGCCCCAGGCCGGTCGCGCCCAGCCGCCCGCCGTGCGCGATCTTGCGGGCGTCGTCCTCGGAGACGTCGAGACGCGGGAACGCCGCCGCCACGGCCTCGCCGAGCGGCAGCACCGTCAGCTCCTCGGTCAGCTGCTCGATCGTGCGCGCGAGCGGCAGGTCGTACGGGCCCACGCGGGTGCGCCGCAGGTAGGTGAGATGACCGCCGACGCCCAGCGCCGCGCCCAGGTCGCGGGCGAGGCCGCGGATGTAGGTGCCGCTGGAGCAGGTGATGGTCGCCGTGACGTCGAGCAGGTCTCCCTCGGAGCGCAGCTCGCCGACGGCGAAGTCGTACACGGTGACGGGACGGGGCTTGAGCGCGACCTCCTCGCCGTCACGCACGCGCTTGTACGCGCGCTTGCCGTCGATCTTGATCGCGCTGACCTGCGGGGGGATCTGCTCGATCGGCCCGGTCAGCCGCGCGACCTCGGCGCTGAGGGCGGCCTCGGAGACGTCGGCGGCCGACGCGGTGGCGATGACCTCGCCGTCGGCGTCGTCGGTGTTGGTCGTCTGGCCGAGCCGGATCACGGCGTCGTAGGTCTTCTCGGTCAGCGCGAGATGGCCGAGGAGCCGGGTGGCCTTGTCGATTCCGACGATGAGCACGCCGGTGGCCATGGGGTCGAGCGTGCCGGCGTGACCGACCCTGCGAGTGCCCGCCAGCCGACGCATCTTGCCCACGACATCGTGGGACGTCCAGCCGGCCGGCTTGTCGACGATGACAAGTCCGTTCATGTGCGGGTAGCGACCTCGATCTGAGTGAGGAGTTCGCGCAGGCGCGCGACGGTCGGCTCGACTTCTCCGTGCAGGGTGAATCCGGCGGCGGCCGGGTGACCGCCACCGCCGAGGGCCACGCATGCCAGGCCCACGTCGACACGTCCCTTCGACCGTGTGGACACCTGCCACGCGCCGTCGTCGTCCTCCTTGAAGACGATGGCGACCTCGGCCTCGTCGGTGCGGCGTACGACGTCGATGACGCTTTCCAGCAGGTCGTAGGGCAGGCCGTGGGCGAGGCGGTCGGCGCGGGTCACCGTCGTCCAGACCATGCCGAGACCGCCCGCGACGTCCGCCTCCAGCCGGGCGCGGCCCAGCGCGGCGGACAGCACGGGCAGGTAGCCGAAGGGCGCGCGGTCCCAGACCTCGCGGGCTATCAGCTCGGGCCGGATGCCGGTGGCCAGCAGGCGCCCGGCGAGCGCGTGCACGTCGGGCGTTGTCGCCGCGTACTTGAACGAGCCGGTGTCGGTGACCAGGCCGACATAGAGGTCGACCGCGATGTCGTGGGTGAGCGGGACGCCGAGCCGGCCGATGAGCCGCTCGGTGACCGCCGCGGTGGCGGCGGCGTCCGGGTCGACGAGGTGCGTTTTGCCGAACCTCGTGTTCGACGAGTGATGGTCGAGAACGATCAGCTCGTGTGCCTTGGCCGCGTTGGCGCGGAGCGTGCCGAGCCGGTCGCTGCTCGCCGCGTCGAACGTGATCATGACTTCGGGTTCGGCGGGGAAGGCGCCCGGCGGGGTGAGCAGGTCGAGGCCGGGCAGGAAGCGCAGGATCTGCGGAATGACGAACGCGTCACCGAACGAGGCCGTGAACGGCTTGCCCTTGAACCGCATCGCCTGGGCGAAGGCGAGCATCGACCCGAGGGCGTCGCCGTCAGGGCAGACGTGGCAGGCCAGACAGACCGAGCCGGCCGCCTCGATCACGCCGACCGCCGTCTCCCACTCTTCGGTGGTGATGGCGGCGACGCTACGCGGCGCGGAGTTCACGACCCGGAGTATCCCGCGTTGTCGCCACTGTCGCTGTCTGTTTCGTCAACATCCTCCTCGTCCCGGGGCTCCCGGTAGGGATTCGCCTCCCCGGCGGGACTCGCGCCTTCGGCCACCTTCGCCACGCGGTCGTCGGCGGCGCGCGCCTTCTCGAGCAGGTCGTCGATCTGCCGGGCGTTGTCCGGCACGATGTCCGGCACGAACGTCAGGCTGGGGGTGTGGCGCACACCGGTGCGCTTGCCGACTTCGGAGCGGATGACGCCCTTGGCGCTGTTCAGCGCCGCGGCGCTGTCGGCGCGCTCGGTGTCGGTGCCGTAGACCGTGTAGTAGACCGTCGCGTCCCGCAGGTCGTTGGTCAGGCGGGCGTCCGTCACGGTGACGAAGCCGAGCCTCGGGTCCTTGATCCGCAGCTCCAGCATCTCCGCGACGATCTGCTGTATGCGATCTGCGAGTTTGCGAGCCCTCGCGGGGTCGGTCACAGTTCCTCCAGTTTCATCGCCCGGCGGCAGGGGCCCGCCGGGCTGAGCCCTCACCGATACGCGACGAAGGCCGGGCACGCCGCCTCCGCGCGGTCAAATCGACGGCCGCCTGTTCACGACTCGTCGTTGAAGAGCCGTTGCCGCGCGGACAGGAGCTCGATCTCGGGCCGTCCGGCGACGAGCCGTTCACACCCCTCCAGCACCTCGGCGCAGTTGCTCGCGCTGTCCGAAACGGCCGCGACCGCGATCTCCGCCCGACGGTGCAGGTCGAGGTTGCCCGTCTCGGCCACCGCGACCGCCGGGAACCGCCGTCGTACCTCGGCGACGATCGGGCGGACCACGGCGCGTTTCTGCTTCAGCGAGCGTACGTCGCCGAGCAAGAGGTCCAGTGTCAGTGCTCCCACATACACAGGCGGTCACCTCCGCGACCGATTCCACATCACGTGACAGGGCCGCCAATGGAGAGGTGGCGTGCGGATCGCCGCACGCCACCTCTCACACGGCCACCGGCGAGACCGGCAGAAGACGCGCTAGACGCGCGGCTTCTCCCGCATCTCGAAGGTCTCGATGATGTCGCCGAGCTTGATGTCGCCGTAGCCGACGCCGATACCGCACTCGAAGCCCTCGCGGACCTCGGTCGCGTCGTCCTTGAACCGGCGGAGCGACGACACCGTGAGGTTGTCGGAGATGACCACGCCGTCGCGAACCAGCCGCGCCTTGCTGTTGCGGTTGATCGTGCCGGACTGGACCATCGAACCGGCGACGTTGCCGATACGCGGCACCTTGAAGACCTCGCGGATCTCCGCCGTACCGAGCTGCACCTCTTCGAACTCGGGCTTGAGCATGCCCTTGAGTGCGGCCTCGATCTCCTCGATCGCCTGGTAGATGACCGAGTAGTAGCGGATGTCGACGCCTTCGCGGTCCGCCAGCTCCTGAGCCTTGCGCTCGGGACGGACGTTGAAGCCGACGATGACGGTGCCCTCGGACGTGAGCGCGAGGTTCACGTCGTCCTGGGTGATCGCGCCGACACCGCGGCGGATCACTCGCAGACCGACCTCGTCGCCGACGTCGATCTTGAGCAGCGCGTCTTCCAGGGCCTCCACCGAACCGGACACGTCGCCCTTGACGACGAGCAGCAGCTCCTGGAGCTCGCCCTTCTCGAGGTCCTTGAAGAGCTCCTCGAGGGTGCGGCGCCCGCGGTTGCGGAGCAGTTCGGCGTTGCGCTTGCGCGCCTGACGGCGGTCGGCGATCTGGCGTGCCATCCGGTCGTCGTCGACGACGATGAAGTTGTCGCCGGCACCCGGCGTGGCCGACAGGCCCAGAACCAGGACCGGACGCGACGGCGACGCCTCTTCGACGTTGGCGCCGTTCTCGTCCAGCATCGCCCGGACGCGGCCGAAGGCCTCGCCACAGACGATCGAGTCGCCGACCTTCAGCGTGCCGCGCTGCACGAGCACGGTCGCCACGGAACCGCGGCCCTTGTCCAGGTGAGCCTCGATCGCGACGCCCTGGGCGTCCTGATCGGGGTTGGCCCGGAGGTCGAGCTCGGCGTCGGCGGTCAGCACGACGGCCTCGAGGAGGTCGTCGATGCCCAGCCGCTGCTTCGCCGAGATGTCGACGAACTGCGTCTGGCCACCGAACTCCTCGGCGACGAGGCCGTACTCGGTGAGCTGGGCGCGCACCCGCTGGGGGTCCGCACCTTCCTTGTCCACCTTGTTGACCGCGACGACGATCGGCACACCGGCCGCGTTCGCGTGGTCGATCGCCTCAGTGGTCTGGGGCTTCACACCGTCGTCGGCGGCGACCACCAGCACGACCAGGTCGGTCGTCTCGGCGCCACGGGCACGCATGGCGGTGAACGCCTCGTGACCCGGGGTGTCGATGAAGGTGATCTTGCGCTCCTGGCCGTCGACCTCGGTCGCGACCTGGTAGGCGCCGATGTGCTGCGTGATGCCGCCGGCCTCGCCGGCGACCACGTTGGCGTTGCGGATGGCGTCGAGCAGCTTCGTCTTACCGTGGTCGACGTGACCCATGACGGTGACGACCGGCGGGCGGGCCGTGAGCAGCTCCTCGCCGCCCTCGTCCTCGCCGAAGTCGATGTCGAACGACTCCAGCAGCTCGCGGTCCTCGTCCTCGGGGCTGACGACCTGGACCGTGTAGTCCAGCTCGGCACCGAGCAGCTGCAGGGTCTCCTCGTTGACCGACTGGGTCGCGGTCACCATCTCACCGAGGTGGAGCATGACCTCGACGAGCGACGCCGGGTTGGCGCCGATCTTCTCGGCGAAGTCGGTGAGCGAGGCGCCCTGCGGCAGGCGAACGGTCTTGCCGTTGCCGCGGGGAACGCGGACGCCGCCGATGGCGGGCGCCTGCATGTTGTCGAACTCTTGACGCCGCTGCTTCTTGGACTTGCGGCCACGTGCCGGGCGTCCTCCCGGACGGCCGAACGCACCCTGCGTGCCACCACGGCCACGGCCACCGCCACCGGGGCGCGGGCCGCCGAAGCCGCCACCGCCGCCAGGACGACCGCCGCCACCGGCACCGGCCGGACGACCGGCGAAGCCGCCGCCACCGCCGGGACGACCGCCGCCACCGGGACGACCGCCGCCGCCACCGCCACCGCCGGGACGGCCTCCGCCGCCACCGCCGCCACCGGGACGACCACGGCCACCGCCGCCTCCGGGGCCACCGGAGTCGCGCTGCGGACGTGACGGCATGTTCATCGGGCTCGGACGCGGGCCTCCCGGCCGGGGCGGCATGCCGCCCGGGTTCGGACGGGGACCACCGGCGCCGGGAGCGCCGGGACGACCGGACGCCGGACGCGGCGGAGCGCCGGCCGGACGGTCGCCGCGAGGCGCTCCGGGACGGTCGCTGCGCGGGCCCGCCGGACGGTCACTGCGCGGACCGGGGCCGGGACGCGGCCCCGGCTTGGCGGATCCCATGCCGGTGTTGGTCGAGGAGAACGGGTTGTTGCCCGGGCGCGGACGGCCGCCGGGCCGCTGGCCGGGCGCCGCGGGGCGCTGGCCACCGCCGCCTCCGGGTGCGGGACGGTCGCTGCGCGGACCCGGCTTCGGGCCGGGCGCGGGCTTGCTCGCCGGACCCGGCTTGGGGCCGGGCCTGGGCGCGTCGGTCTGCTCAGGCGCCGAAGACGCCGCCGCCGGCTTGGGCGCGGCGGGGCGCGGAGCGGGCTGACGCGGGGCGGGCTTGGGCGCCTCGGGCACCGGCGGGACGTCGGGCCGCGGCGCGGCGACCGGCGGAGCCGGCGGCTCGGGCACGGGGGCCGCGGGTACGGCCGGCGCGGGCGGTGCCTCCGCCTTCGCCTCTGGCTTGAACTCGGGCTTGGGTGCGGCCGGCTTGGGAACCGGCCTCCTGGGACCCGGCTTGGGAGCCGGGGACTTCTTGCCGTCGGACTTGCCGGCGGCTCCTCCGAAAGCTTCCTTGAGTCGGCGAACTACCGGCGCCTCGATCGTCGAGGACGCCGAACGGACGAACTCGCCCATCTCATTGAGCTTGGCCATGACGGCCTTGCTCTCGACACCGAACTCCTTGGCGAGCTCGTATACCCGGACCTTTGCCACTGCACTCCCTACTCGGCCCGGGGTACGTCCTCGGACCGTCGCTACCTTGCGGTAATCATTGCTGCGTGCTCATCGAGCGCTCATAGCAATCTCGACCTGCTTCCGACTAGACGTCGCTTACGAACCGTCCTGCTGTGTCCCGAACCATTGGCGGAGAACGCTCAGGTCGAGCGGTCCCGCATGGCGAAAAGCCCTGGGGAACGCCCGACGACGCTCCGCCAGTTCGAGACAAGCCGGGTCGGGGTGCAGGGAGGCACCTCGTCCCGGCAGTCGCCCACGCGGGTCAGGGACCACAGAGCCCTCGACCACTACCAGGCGCAACAAGTCGGACTTGACCGTGCAAACCCGACAGCCCACGCAAGTACGCCGTGGGGCGGCACGACCACAATTCATGAGTCTACCGCGTCGGCGCGTCGGCGGGACCGGCCGCATGCTCCCCTTCGGGCGATGATCCGCTTTCGGTGTCCGGACGGATGTCGATACGCCATCCGGTCAGGCGGGCGGCGAGGCGGGCGTTCTGCCCCTCCTTGCCGATCGCGAGGGACAGCTGGTAGTCGGGGACGATCACCCGCGCGACCCGCGCCTCGGCGTCGAGAACCTCGACGTGGTGGACCCGGGCCGGTGAGAGGGCGTTGCCAACGAGCTCGGCCGGCTCGTCCGACCAGTCGACGATGTCGATCTTCTCGCCGTGCAGCTCGTGCATGACGTTGCGCACGCGGCTGCCCATCGGCCCGATGCAGGCGCCCTTGGCGTTGACTCCCGGTTTACGCGACCGTACCGCGATCTTCGTGCGATGGCCGGCCTCGCGGGCGATCGCGGAGATCTCGACCGTACCGTCGGCGATCTCCGGGACCTCCAGGGCGAAGAGCTTCTTCACCAGGTTGGGGTGGGTGCGGGACAGCTTGACCATCGGCCCGCGGTGCCCCTTCTTCACCTGGACGACGTAGGAGCGGATGCGCTCGCCGTGCTCGTAGTTCTCTCCGGGGACCTGCTCCTCGGGCGGGATCACACCCTCGACCTTGCCGAGGTCGACCAGGACGTTGCGAGGGTCCCTGCCCTGCTGGATGACGCCGGCGACGATGTCGCCCTCACGCCCGGCGTACTCGCCGAACGTCAGCTCGTCCTCGGCGTTGCGCAGATGCTGCAGGATCACCTGTTTCGCGGTGGTCGCCGCGATCCGGCTGAAGTTGGTCGGAGTGTCGTCGTACTCGCGCACCGGGACGGCGACCGCGGCCTCCACGGCCGCCTCGGCGGGCTCGTCCTCTTCGGGAGGCGTCTCCGTCGCCCACACCGTGACGTGGCCGGACTTGCGGTCGAGCTCGACCCTGGCCTTGACCGCGGCACCCTCGGTGCGGTGGTAGGCGATGAGCAGCGCTTCCTCGATCGCCTTGACCACGAGATCGAGAGAGATGTCCTTCTCGCTCTCGAGGCTGCGCAGAGCTGTCATGTCGATGTCCACGAGGCTTCCCCCTAGTCCTCGTCGCCGTCGGGGTCGTCGCCGCCCCGTCGGTTGAACTCGACCTGGACCAGCCCGCGGGTGAGCTCGTCGTAGCCGAGCCGTCTTTCGCGGCCGTCGATGTCGAGCGTGACGGCGTCGTCGTCGGCGGTCGTGACGCGGCCGGTGATCTCCTCGCCCTCGGCGAGGGTCGCGCGTACGAGACGGCCGCTCGCCCGCCGCCAGTGGCGCGGCTGGGTGAGGGGACGGTCAACTCCGGGCGACGTCACCTCGAGGACGTACGGGCCCGAGCCCATCGCCTCGCTGCCGTCGAGGGCCGCCGAGATCGCCTGGCTCACCACCGCGACGTCGTCGAGGCTGACCCCGTCGTCGCCGTCGACGATCACGCGTACCTGCCGGCGTCGGCCGGCCGGCGTCACCAGGACGTCCTCGAGATCGAACCCGGCGCCCGCGACCACCGGCTCCAGCAGCCGCATGAGCGCGGCGCGCGCCTGGTGCCCGGGCGCTCGCCGGCCCCGCTGAGCGTTGTCGGAATCCGTTTCGACGCTCATGGGGACCTCCTAACGACCGATAGAGCGGTGGGCGCCCGATGCGTCCACTCGCCACCCAAGACTATCCACAGCCAGGAGCCCCCAGTGCCGCATCGGGAGCCGACGGGCGCGCCCTTGTGGAATGCTTGCGCACCTGAGTGGAAGACGATGAACGGAGGCACGCTTGGAATCGCTGCGGTCCGCGGCTCCGACACGGCGCGCGGTCCTGGGCGGCTCCGCTGTGCTGCTCGCCACGGCCACCGGATGCACGACCACCGGGCGGGCCGAGGCCCCCGCCGCCGGACCCGACGTCGCCCTGCTGGCGGGGGTGATCCAGAGTGAGACCGAGCTCATCGCGCTGTACTCCGCGGTCCTGGCGGCGCACCAGCGCCTGACCGGCCGGCTCGCCCCGTTGCGCGACCACCACGCCCAGCACCTGGCGGTGCTCAAGCGCCACTACGTGCCCGGCACCAACATCGGCACCACCACCCCTGAGCCACGTGCCACCGCCACCGCTCCGAGCGGCGAGGCCATGGCCGTCGCGACCCTCCGCAACGCCGAGCGCAAGGCGGCCGCGGCGCGCGCCGACGAGGTGCGCCGCGCTGCTCCCGGCCTGGCCCAGCTCCTCGCCAGCATCGGCGCCTGCGAGGCCGGTCACGCCCAGGTCCTGGCGTCATGACCGCGGCGGACTCCCTCACCGAGCTGCAGACGGCGCTCGCCGCCGAGCACGTCGCGATCTTCGGCTACGGCGTGCTGGGCCCGCGCCTCTTCGGCGGGCAGCGCCAGACCGCCGACCTGATGTGGAACGCGCATCGCGCCCACCGCGACAGGCTGCGCTCGTTCGTCGAGGCGGCGGGAGGCACCCCGGTTCCGGCCGCGGCGGCCTACCGGCTGCCCTCACCGGTTTCCTCACCACGCACCGCCGCCCAGCTTGCCGCGAGGCTCGAAGACGGTGTCGCCGCCGGCTATGCCGCATTGGCGGGCACCGCCAACCCGTCGATGCGCCGTTACGCCGCGCTGGCGATGCAGGAGGCGACCGTACGCGCCGTGCGCTGGCGCGATGCGCCGCCCACGGCCTTCCCGGGTCTGACTCCTGCCGAGTTGTACCCAATGCCCGAAAGATGAGACCGCCCCGCCACAGTAGGTAACCTCACCCGTCGAGACCACGACCGGGAGGTTACGAGCGCGCGTATGAGCGTGAGCCGGGAACGACTGCGAGAAAGCTGGCGGACCCTCATGGGGAACGACAATCAGGAGCCGCCTGAGGAAGAACCAGGCGACCTGGTGTCCTACCGGGCGGTGGATCTCGTCCTTCGCGTCGGGGAGCTCCTGCTGGCCAGCGGGGAGGCCACCGAGCGGGTGAACGAGTCGATGCTCAGCCTCGCGGTCGCCTACGAGCTGCCGCGGTGCGAGGTCGCCGTGACGTTCACCGTGATCTCGGTTTCGGTCCACCCGGGCGGTGACGCCTCTCCGGTCACCGGGGCGCGGGCGATCAGGCGGCGCAACCCGGCGTACTGGCGGCTGGTCGCGCTCCACGCGCTCATCCAGGAGGCCAGCATCGGGGCCCTGGGCCTCGACGAGGCGTTCGCGCGGCTCCGCGGGATCAAGCGGGGGCGCGGGCCGTACCCGCCCTGGCTGATGATGCTGGCCCTGGGCGTGATCGCCGCGTCGGCCGGCGTCATGACGGGCGGCGGGCCGCTGGTCGCCGGGACGGCCTTCGTCGCGACCGTGTTCGCCGACCGGGCGGCCGTGATCCTGGCCCGCCGGGGCGTCGCGGAGTTCTTCCAGCTCGCCCTCGCGGCCTCGATCGGCGCGAGCAGCGCCGCGGTCGTGATCGCGGCCGGCGCGCCCGCCCGCGCGTCGACGATCGTCACCGGGACGATCGTGGCCCTGCTGCCGGGCCGCCCCCTCGTCGCCAGCATCCAGGACGGCATCACGGGCGACCTGGTCAGCGCCGGCGCCCGGCTGCTGGAGGTCTTCTTCATCGGCGCCGCGATCGTGTCCGGGCTCGGTGTGAGCGTCTACACCGCGGTACGGCTCGGGGTCCCGATCGACGTCAAGGACCTGCCTGCGGCGCCGGTGACGCTGCGGCCGGTGCCGGTGATCGCGTCGGCGGCCGTCTCCCTGGCGTTCGCGGTGTCGCTTGCCGTACCGCGGATCGTCCTGCCCGCGGCGGCGATCGGCGGGGCGCTGATCTGGGTCGTGTTCGTGCTGGCACGCTCCGGCGACGTCGCGCCGCTGATGGCCGCGGCGATCGGCGCGGTGCTCGTGGGCACCCTGGGCAACATCCTGGCGCGCTGGAAGAAGGAGCCCGCCCTCCCGTACATCGTGCCCGCGATCGCGCCGCTGCTGCCCGGAACCGCCATCTACCGGGGCATGATCGAGCTGAACACCGGCGCCGCGGTCTCCGGTGTGCTGACCCTGATCGGCGGAATCTCGGTGGCGCTGGCGCTCGGCGCCGGGGTCAACCTGGGCGGTGAGTTCGTCCGCGCATTCCACCGCATCGGCCTCGGCGGGTCCGGCCGTGGCGCGCGGCCCGCCGCCCGTCGCACGCGAGGCTACTGAGCGCTATCGACCTTAAAGTCCTATTTGTCCGATAGCATCACGCCGCGGCTTGTTCGTGGCGGGGGTGAACGCGATGCCGGGACCGGGAGGGCCGTCCGGCACGCGCCGGCGTCTCCGCTGGGTCCTGCGCGGCGTCATGGCCGCCGGGGCCGGCGCCGCCGTCGTGGCGTTCCACGACGAACTGCCGGACGCGGGCGCGCTCTGGGACATCACCCGCCACGCGAACCCGGCGTGGCTGGCCTGCGTGGTGATCGCCCAGCTGGCCTCCATGAGCATGTTCGCGCGGGTGCAGCGGCGACTGCTCCATGCCGGCGGGGTGCGCATGTCGCTGCTGCGCGCGGTCCGGCTGACCTACGCGGGCAACGCCCTGTCCACCACGCTGCCGGCCGGGCCCGCGGTGAGCGTCGCGTTCAACTTCCGCCAGTACCGGCGCGCGGGGGCGCCTCCTCAGCTCGCGGCGGCCGTGATCCTGCTCGGCGGGGTGATCATGACGACCACGTACGCCGGAGTCGGGTTCCTCGCGCTGCTGGCCGAGCCGCACTCGCGGCGCTTCGCGGCCGTCGCGCTCGCGGCGCTGGCCGCCCTGGTCGGCCTGGCCGCCCTCGCGTGGCGGTGGTGGGGGCCCGCTCTCCTGCGTCTCGCATGGCGGAACCGGCTCACCGGGCCCGCCGCCGAACGGCTGCGTCAAGGCCGCGCCGGCCTGCGGCTGCGCCCGGCCGACTGGGCGGCGCTCACCGGGACGTCGCTGCTCAACTGGGTGTTCGACATCCTGTCCCTGGACGCGGCGGCCCGCGCCGTCGGCCTGCACTCGGCGCTGTACGCCGTCACGATCGCCTACTTCGCGGCCCAGGCGGCCGGCAGCCTGCTTCCGCTGCTGCCGGGAGGCATCGGCGCCATCGAGAGCAGCCTGGCGGCGTCGCTGGTGGCCTTCGGGGCGCTGGCGGTGCCCGCGAGCGCGGCGGTGGCGCTGTACCGGCTCGTGTCGTTCTGGGGGGTCGTGGGCGCCGGCTGGCTGGCGTGGCTGGCCGTACGGTCCGGAGACGGCCCCGTCCCGGATCAGCCCACGCGGTCGGGCACGAGAGCGGGAGTGCTGACCACGGGCTCGCGATCGTCGTCGTGACGGGGCATGAACGCCACGATCGCGATCGCCGCGACGAACCCCGCCGAACGCAGGGCCAGGCGTGCGGGGTCCTGCGGCAGAGGCTCTCCGAAGACCGCCGTGCCCACGAGCACGGTGTAGACCGCGCTGACGACACTGGAGACGGGGACCACGATGGAGGCGCGCCCGCGCTGCAGCGCGGTCTGGAACAGCACGAGCCCCGCGCCGGACACGAGGAAGTACAGGTAGGGATAGGGCGAGGCGAAGGTCCGGCCGACGAGGTGGTGGGATCCGTCGGCGAGGAAGCCGGAGACGCCCTTGGTCTGCAGCCCGGCCGCGCCGTACAGGAGACCGGAGGCCGCGCCGTACAGCAGGCCGGGGACCGGGCGGCCGCTGCGCGAGCCCGAGCGTATGGCCGCCACGAACGCTCCGACGCCGACCAGCACCGTGCCCACCACCACCGCCAGCATCACCCCGGTGCCGGCGTGCAGGCCGAGCCTCGTCTCCTCCATCGACAGGAAGATCAGCAGGAGGGACAGCGCCAGCACGCCCAGTGAGGCCCACTCGCGCGGCGTGGTGCGCTCGCCCAGGTACACGGCCGAGAACACCACGAGCAGCGCCAGGCCCGCCAGCTGGATCGGCTGGGCGACACTGAGCGGCACGAGGGACATGACGACGACCTGACAGGCCATTCCCATGCCCATGACCAGAAAGCCGGTCACCCAGGCACGGCTGGTCGCCAGCACACGGAGGAGAGTGCCGACCTGGCGCACGCTGATGGGCGGCAGGTCCCGCAGGGCGCGCTTCTCAAGCACGAAACCCGCGTTGTACAGAACCGTGGCGATCAGCCCGAGGATGATGCCGAAGAACAAGCGGCCTCCTGTGGGCCTGCGGCGGGGGATGCTGCGATCGGAGTCGAGGGGATGACACTGAAATCGCACGTCAGGCCAGCCATAGCGGAGGGCACTGACACGACCTTGAGCCAAGAATTTACCCGATAGGCCCAAATCCAACGTACGGTCCGGGCGAAAAAAAGGATCAGTGCGCCCGCCCCCGGCAGCCGAGAGCCTCGTCGCGGCCCCGTACGACCACCGCCTCGGCCGGTGACCGCCGAGCGGAGGGCGTAGGTCCTTCGGCCGATATATGCGGCCGATCGGAATCTTCGAGTAGATCTGGGGCTTTAATTGTGATGCGCCGGATATATGAGATTTCGGCGGACTGACACGTGCTTAGCCGAGAGAAGGGTTCGGGTCATGGCCGACGGCGCAACCGCCGCGACCTCGTCCGCATACGGCTCGATCGCACGTCCCCCCGGCCGCCGGGCGGTCACGCACCCGGCCGACAAGGTCACCGGGATCGACGGCAAGCGGTTCCGCAACATCCTCGGCCGGTTCGCCACCGGGGTCGTCGCCGTCACCGCGATCGATCCGGCGACCGGCAAGCCGACCGGCCTGGCGATCAACGCCTTCACATCGGTGTCGCTCGACCCTCCGCTCGTGGCGTTCTGCGTCGCGCACGCGAGCTCGACCTGGCCGCGGATCCGCGAGGCGGGACGGATCTGCGTCAACATCCTGTCCGAGGCGCAGCACGACGTCTGCCTGCAGCTCGCCGCGCGGGGCGTGGACAAGTTCGCCGGGCTGGAGTGGACCAGGTCGCCCGGTGGAGGGCCGGTGATCGACGGTGCCCTGGCCTGGCTCGAATGCTCGATCGAGGACGAGCACGCCGCGGGCGACCACGCGATCGTCGTGGCCCGCGTTCATCACCTGGAGAAACACCACGACGGGGATCCGCTGGTGTTCTACCGCGGCTCGTACGGCGGCTTCGAGGGCTGATCCGGCGAGCCCGTGTTGAAGGCCCGTGCTGGAAGCCCGTGTTGGAGTTCGGTGCTGGAGGGTTCAGGTCGCCTCCAGCACCGTCTCAGGAGCTGTACTCCCCTGTCGCGGCGAGGACCCGTACGACGCGGTCCGCGGCGCTTCGGAGGTCTTCGGCCGGAGCGATGCGCTCCGCCCAGGACCACCAGAACCACCAACCGCCCTCGGTGGTCTCGGCGAGGATGTTCTCCGCGAGGGCCGATGCCCGTGGGTTCACCACATGCAGGCTCGGCGGTCCTTCCCGTGGGATGGTCAGACGCACGGCGAAACCTCTTCCCCGGAGCTCGTCTCCGAGGACTTCCAGATATGCGATACGCGCTCGCGTTAAGGCGGCGGCATCATTGGACACGATCGGATCACCTCTCTTCCACGGACGTGGCCCGACGAGCTCAGCATCACGCGACGGCACGCGGGGTGCAATGAGCATCACCGAACGTGTCTGATTCCCCCTCTCCGGCACTCCCCCGCGACACGTGCCGGCTCCGCGCGTATCCCACGCCGAAAACCCTTACGGTTCTAGGCTTACGACGCCGTGAACTCACCGCCGCATCGATGCGTCCTACGGGTGGCAGATAGGGGGTCCAGTGGACCAGGCAGGGCAGTCACAGCCGCCGGCGAAGCCCGGTGCGCTCCGGGGCGACCTCCGCCGTCCGGTAGGCGTTTTCCTGATCGCGTTCGGCGTCGTGAAGATCCTCGAACTCGCCGACTGGTCACGCCTGCACCAGGACGCCGGGGCCATGTTCGCCCTCGGCTCGGGAGCGGTGACGGGCCTGCTCATCGGCGCCAAGACCATCGAGCTGCTGCTCACCGTGGCGGCGGTGCTCTCGATGGTCCGCCACAACGGGACCCTCCTGCTCGGCGCGCTCTCGGGCTGGACCGCGGAGTTCGCGCTGCTGGCGGTGCTGGCGGCCGTCCACGGCGACCTGGCGCGGCTCATCGAGCACGGGCTCTTCTGCGTCGCCTTCGGCGGCCTGCTGACCATGACGTACACACTGGGCCCACGGCACGTGACGACCTCCGGCCCCCGGTTCGACACCCAGGAGATCGCGCTCGACGCGCCCGCCGAGCCGCGGCCCGATCCGGCCCCGGCTCTCGGCGAACGGGCGGTGTCCCCGCCGAAGGACCGGCCGGTGGCGCCCAGGGAACACGCGATGACGCGTCCGGAACCCCTCCCGTCCGGGGAGAGGCGGTCTCCGGCGGCGTCGGACCGCACCCGGCAGGACCTGCCCGTCCAGAAGAAGGACGCCACCCGGCAGGACCTGCCCGTCCAGAAGAAAGACGCCACCCGGCAGGACCCGCACGTACGGGGAGGCGACGCCACGCGTCAGGACCTGCCCGTACGCCGCAAGGCTCCCCCGGACGACCCGGAGACCGAGCCGGTCAGGTGACCAGGCGCGCCACGGCGGTCAGGGTTCCTGGGGCGACCTCGGTGAAGCCGCCGTCACGTACGGACACGTCGGCGCGCCCGGCCATGCGGTGCCAGTCGTCCGGCTCGGCGACGCGCACGCGCAGGCCCGGCCAGGCTCCGGTCTTCCACAGCAGCAGCTGAGCGGCGTGACCGCACTGGGCGGCGGCCTTGCCCGTGGTCATGGGCACGCCGGGGTTCAGGCCGACCAGGGCGTACGGCGGGGCGGGCGGCGGTTTCGGCTCGTCCTCGCGCTCCAGGTCGGTGCCGCCGACCTGGAGCTTGGAGATCTCGGCGGGCACCTCGGTGACCGGGCCGGGGACGAACGCCCTGGCGAGCGCGCCCTCATGGTCGACCAGCACTCCGGGCAGGTGGGCGAGCGCGTCCCAGCGGGCGCCGCGCGCCCGGCGGACGACCTTGCGGATCCGCCGCTTCTCCCAGGTCGCGACGGCCTCGTGCCATTCTCCGCCGGGCTCGGCCCTCGGGTCGGTGAGCAGGGTGATCGCGGCCATCGCGACCGCCTCACAGACCGAGAGATGCGTCGGCGGCGCGGTCTTCTCGACGCGAAGGGCGAACTGCATGGCCCAGGCGGGCTCGTCCGCGGGATCCTGGTTTCCGGTCACTGAGGTCCTCACGAGCACCATTCCTACACAACCCGGCATCCCGGTGCCGAAGAACCGCCCGAGCGCGGCGGAGAGTGTCGCCTTGACCTTGTCCCAAGGGGAGAGCCCAGCATCGAGGCGACCACCTGAGGGGGGCGAGCATGGGTTCGCTGACGATCGGGGCATTCTCGCGGGCGTCACGGCTGTCGCCGAAGGCGCTGCGGCTGTACGACGAGCTCGGCCTGCTGCCGCCCGCGTACGTCGACCCGGTCTCCGGCTACCGCTTCTACGAACCGTCGCAGCTGGAGCGGGCACGACTCGTCGCATGGCTGCGGCGTCTCGGCATGCCGCTCGCGCGGATCCGCGCGGTGTGCGACCTGCCGCCGGCCGCCGCCGCCGCGGAGGTCGCGGCGTACTGGGAGCGGGTCGAGGCCGACACCGCCGCCCGGCGCGACCTGGCCGCCTTCCTCGTCGACCAGCTGTGCGGGAAGGACGAAACCACCATGACACTCGGCATCAGGTACGCCGTGCGGTCCGACATCGGCCGGGTCCGCGAGGACAACGCCGACTCCGCGTACGCCGGGGACCGCCTGCTCGCGGTCGCCGACGGCTTCGGCGGCGCGGGCCGCGGCAAGCCCGCGAGCGCCGCCGCCATCGCGGCACTGCGCCCGCTCGACGTGAGCGTGCCCTCGGGCGACCTGCTGAACGTGCTCGACGGCGCCGTGCGCGACGCCGATGCGGCCCTGCGGGGCATCCTCGACTGCGACCCGTCGCTGGAGGGAATGGGCACCACGCTCACCGCGATGCTGTGGTCGGGCTCCCGCCTGGCCCTGGTCCACGTCGGCGACTCTCGCGCGTACGTGCTGCGCGGCGGCGAGCTGTTCCAGATCACCGAGGACCACACCTACGTGCAGTCGCTGCTCGACGAAGGGCGGCTTCGCCCGGAGGAGGTGGCGTCGCATCCGCAGCGTTCGCTCCTGCTGCGGGCGTTGCACGGCGGCGAGGTCGAGGCCGACCTGAAACTCCACGACGCACTCCCGGGCGACCGCTACCTGCTGTGCTCGGACGGCCTGTCCACGGTCGTGCCGGCCTCGGAGGTGCGTGAGGTGCTGTCGTCGACGCCTAGCCTGGACGAGGCGGCAGGCCGCCTGGTCGACCTGGCCAACGCGAACGGCGGACCGGACAACGTGACCTGCGTCGTCGCCGACGTCGTGGAGGCCGCTGGCTGATCGCGGCGGTCATGTAGGGCCCCGAGCGGGAAGGGGCCGTACGTGACCTCGAACGAGCTGCTGGGGTTCCCGGCCGACGCGCGCGTCCTGATCGTCAACTGCGACGACTTCGGGATGTACCCGGCGATCAACACCGCGGTCATCGACGCGATCGAGAACGGGATCGCCGCCTCCTGCAGCCTCATGACGCCGTGCCCGGCGGCGCCGGAGGCCATGCGACTGCTCCGGCGGCACCCGGCGATCCCGTTCGGGATCCACCTCACGCTGGTGTGCGACGACCAGCGGTGGGGGCCCCTGGCGGCGAGGGAGAGAGTGCCCTCGCTGCTCGACGAGACGGGCTCGCTCTACCCGGCCGCCCGCCGCGAGGAACTCCTCGCCCGTGCCCGCCTGGACGAGGTCGAGCTGGAGTTCCGCGCCCAGATCGGCGCCGCGACCGCCGCCGGGCTGTCCCCGACCCACCTGGACTTCCACTGCCTCGCCGACGGCGGCCGCGATGATGTCTTCGACCTGACGATGGCGCTGGCCGGAGAGCACGGCCTGGCCGTACGGGTCTGGCTGGAGCGCGGTCGCGCCACGGCGCGGTCGCGAGGCCTGCCGGTCGTCGACCACGACTTCCTGGACAGCTTCTCCCTTTCCGTACGGGACAAGGCGGCCCGCTACGCCGCGCTGCTCCACGCCCTGCCGGCGGGGGTGAGCGAGTGGGCGGTCCACCCCGGCCTCGACGACGCCGAGGCACGTGGCATCGACCCCGGCTGGCGCGTCCGCCGCACCGACCACGCGTTCCTGACGTCACCGGCGGCGCGTGAACTCATCCGGCGCGAGGGAATCACCGTCATCGGCTACCGGACCATGCGGCACGCGTGGTCCGTGGCAGGCTGAGGGAATGATCCAGATCGCCACGCGCGTGGTCTATGCGAACCGGTGGATGTCCGTACGGGAGGACGACATCCGGCATCCCGACGGGTCGCCGGGAGTCTACGGAGTGGTGGACAAGCCCACGGCGGCGCTGATCATCCCGACGGAGAACGACGGGTTCCACCTCGTGGAGCAGTACCGGTACGCGTTGTCGCGGCGATCGTGGGAGTTTCCGCAGGGCACGTGGTCCGATGACCGGGAGACCAGTACCGAGGAGCTGGCACGTGCGGAGCTGGTGCAGGAGACCGGGCTCTCGGCCGCGGTGCTGGAGCGCATCGGGTCGTTCGCGATCGGGCCCGGCTTCACGAGCCAGGGATGCGATGTGTTCCTCGCGACCGGGCTCACGGCCGGGCAGCCGGATCGAGATCCCGAGGAGCAGGGGATGCGGCAGCAGTGGTTCCCGCGCGCCGAGTTCGAGCGGATGATCACGAGTGGGGAGCTCGTCGACGGGTCCACCCTCGCGGCCTACGCCCAGCTCGTTTTGCGCCGCTGACCGCGCCGCGCCACGCACGATGAGGTACGCGGCGCGGCGGAGAACCCTACAGGCCCGCCAAGGTCTTCGTCAGGACGTCGGCACGTGACTGGAGGAGGCCGCCCTGCTGCGCGCCGGCGTCGATCTTGGCGCGCAGCTCGGCGAGGCGCTTCTTCACGTTCACCCGCTTGCCGTCCAGCAGCTCCGACCTGAGGTCGGTGATGGCCTTGTCCAGGTCCTGGCCGAGGTCCGGGAGCACCTCATTCGACAGCAGGCCCTGGTCGACGGTGTGGTGCATCTTGGCCAGGGCTGCGATCGTACCGGGCGGGGTCGCGAAGAGCAGGTGCGGACGGTCCCGACCGCCCTGGCCCGAGCCCGCCATCCGTGCCGTCCGCGCGGCGGACGGACGCGGGGACGAGGGCCGGGAGTAGACGGGAGCACGCCGGTCGGCCTGCAGGCTGCCCGGCGGCGGGTTCTTCGGCGAGGACGCGGCGATCGGCGCGGCCATCGGGCTCAGCGCCGCGCCGCCCAGGACGAAGGTCAGCGCGATCGCCGCGGACGCCGCCGCGCCACTCCCGGTGAGGATGAGGCGGCGGGGCGCGCGCTTCGCTTCGGCGAGGACGCGCGCGCGAGGGCCCGTGACGGTGGCCGGCGCCGCCGCGGCGGCGGGCTCGGCCCTCAGCGCCGCGGCGATCTCGGCCGCCGAGGGACGGGCAGAGGCGATCTGGGCGACGCAGCGTTCCTGCAGGCCGCCCAAGGTCTCCCCCGCGTCCGGGCGGCGTCCGCGCACGGCCTCGAACCACACGACGCCGAGGGCGTACACGTCGGCGGAGGGCGACAGGTCGTGCTCGGGCGGCAGGTAGCCGGGCGTGCCCATGTGGGCGTCGTCGGCGATGCCGAAGTCGAGCACCTTCACGCCGGAGGACGTGACGAAGATGTTGGTGGGTTTGATGTCGCGGTGGACGATGTGCGCGGAGTGCGCGGCGGCCAGAGCCGATGCGACGTCCCCGATCACCCGGGTGACGTCGGAGATCGGGTACATCTGGTCGAGGGTGCCGCCGTTCAGCAACTCCATCACGATGTACGGGGTCCCGTCGGACTCTCCGTAGTCGTGAACGGTCACGATGTGGGGGTGTGACAGCGCCGCGGCGGCGCGCGCCTCCTCACGGAAGCGCTCGCGGAATGCCGGATCGCGCACAAGGTCGGCGTCGATCAGCTTCACCGCGACGGGGCGCACGAGCACCTCGTCGCGGGCAAGCCAGACCGAAGCCATGCCACCGCTGCCGATCCGCTGACGGAGCCGGTACCTGCCGGCGAGGAGCGACTGCATTTGATCAGTGTTGCGCAAAAGAGGATTCCCGTGCGACAAGATGCGTGTCCAAAATGACCATGGACTGAGTTATCGGCTCTCCGCGGATGCGGGCGACGAGCAGCCTGGCCATCTCGCGGCCCATCGCCTCCAGGGGCTGATGTACCGAGGTCAGCGGCGGATCGGTGTGCCTCGCGGTCGGCGAATCGTCGAAGCCGACCACGGCGACATCGCCCGGAATGCGCCGTCCGTGCTCTTTTAGGACACGCATCGCGCCCATCGCCATCGGGTCCGAAGCGGCGAAGACGGCGTCCAGCGAGGCCTCGCGGGCGAGCAGTTCCCGCATTCCGCGCTCACCGGACTCCTCGCTGAAGTCACCGATCGCGACGAGCTCGCCCAGCCCGGCGGCCGACAGCGCGTCGGAATAGCCGCTGAGCCGGTCGACGCCGACGCGCATGTCCTGCGGGCCGGTGATCGTGGCGATCCGGCGGCGACCGAGGCCGATGAGGTGCTCGACCGCCGCACGGGAGCCACCGCGGTTGTCGGCGTCGACGCAGCTCACCGGGTCGACGCCGACGGGCGCGCCGCCGAGCACGGCCGGCACCCCACGCTCCTCCAGGTGACGCGGCAGAGGGTCTCCGCCGTGCAGGGAGATCAGCAGGACGCCGTCGACGTGCTGGCCGGTCAGGTAGTGCCCGAAACGCTCGTGGTCCTCCGCGGACCGGGCGATCGCCAGCAGGAGCTGCAGGCCCGTGCCGCTCAGCCCGGCGCTGATCCCCCGGATGATCCCGGCGAAGTACGGCTCGCCGAAGACGCGTTCCTCGGACTCGGACACGAACAGCGCCACCGTGTCCGTACGCCGCGTGACCAGCGTGCGGGCCGCTCGGTTCGGGACGTAGCCGAGCTCGTCGATGGCCTGCCGCACGGCCTCGCGCGCCTCCGGGCTGACCTTCGGCGATCCGTTGATCACGCGGGAGACCGTGCCGCGGCCGACCCCCGCTCGTGCCGCCACCGCTTCGAGGGTCGGCCGCCCGACGGCGGTCACCGGAGATCTCGTGTTCTGCTCACGTCTTCATTCTGCCGATCCCGATCCCTCCCCGCTCGATCACGGAGGCGTACCAGCGGGCGCTGGTCTTCGGGATCCGGCGCTGCGTCGCGAAGTCGACGTAGACGATGCCGAACCGCTTGGCATATCCCCAGCCCCACTCGAAGTTGTCGACGAGCGACCAGGCGAAGTAGCCGCGCAGCGGCACGCCGGCGCGCAGGACCTCGTGGCAGGCCCGCAGGTGCGCGTCGATGTACGCGACGCGGTCGGGGTCGTCGACCTCGCCGTCCGCCACGACGTCGTCGAAGGCGGCGCCGTTCTCGGTGACGTAAAGCGGGACGGGCGGGTACTCCTCCGCGACCCGCGTGAGCACCTCCGCGAGCCCCGACGCGTCGATCTCCCAGCCCATCGCGGTCACCGGCCGGCCGGCCTGGACGAACCCGACGTGCTCGCTGCCGGGCCACGGCGACGCCTGCGCGAACGGCGAGGTGATCGCCGGTGCCGCGCCGTCGCTGCCGGTCACGATGAAGCGGTTGTAGTAGTTGACGCCGAGCATGTCGACGGACTCGCCGATGGCATCGAGGTCCCCGTCGCGTACGCCCAGGTCGTAGGGCTCGACGTCGGCGAGCACGTCGTCCGGGTACCGCCCTCGCAGGAGGGCGTCGAGGAAGAGCCGGTTCTGCAGCCCGTCGACGCGCCGCGCCGCGTCCACGTCCTCGGGGGCCTCGCTCGCGGGCGCCACGGCGTAGAGGTTGACCGCCGCACCCACTCTCGTACGGCCGCCGCGCAGCGCGCGCGCCGCGAGGCCGTGGCCGAGCAGCAGGTGGTGCGCGGCGCGCAGGGAGGCCTCCGGCTCGCGCCGGCCCGGGGCGTGGTCGCCGGAGGCGTACCCGAGGAACGCCGCGCACCAGGGCTCGTTCACCGTGGTCAGGTTGGTCACCCGGTCGCCGATCGCGTCGTGCACGAGCGCGGCGTAGTCGGCGAAGCGGTACGCGGTGTCGCGTACGGGCCAGCCGCCGGCGTCCTCCAGGCCCTGCGGCAGGTCCCAGTGGTAGAGGGTCGGCCACGGCTCGATGCCGGCCGCGAGCAGGGCGTCGACGAGCCGCTTGTAGAAGTCGAGGCCCTTGGTGTTCACCGGGCCGAAGCCGTACGGCTGCACGCGCGACCAGGAGATCGAGAACCGGTACGCGGTGAGCCCCAGCGAGGACATCAGCGCGACGTCCTCGCGGTACCGGTTGTAGTGGTCGACGGCGACGTCGCCGTCGTCGCCGCCCAGCACGACCCCGGGCGTGTGCGCGAAGGTGTCCCAGATGGAGGGGCCGCGGCCGTCCGCCGTGACGGAGCCCTCCACCTGGTACGCCGCGGTCGCCGCGCCCCACGCGAAGCCGGCCGGGAAGAGCAGCTGGGTCTCCGCCTGAAATCGCTGTGTTGTCATGCTTTGACGGCACCTTCCATGATTCCGCCGATGATCTGGCGGCCGAAGACCACGAAGACGACGAACAGCGGGACGATCGCGATGACGGTCCCGGCGAACATGAGCGTGTAGTCGTTGAAGTAGGCGCTGTTGAGCAGCGCCAGGGAGTACTGCACGGTCGGGTTGTCGGGGTTGAGCACCGCGCGCGGCCAGATGAACTCGTTCCACGTCTGCATGAACGTGAACAGCGCCAGCACCGAGGCGGCCGGCCGCAGGGCCGGCATCACCACGTTCCAGAAGATCCGGAACGTCGACGCGCCGTCGACGCGCGCCGCCTCGATCAGCTCGTCCGGCACGACCTGCGCGGTGTACTGCCGCATCATGAACACCCCGAACCCGGTGACCAGGAACGGCACGATCACCGCCTGGAGCTTCCCGGTCCAGTGCAGGTGCACCATGACCATGTAGAGCGGGATGATCCCCATCTGGACCGGCACCATCATCGTGGCCACAACGACCAGCAGCAGCGCGTTGCGGCCGCGGAAGCGCAGCTTGGCGAAGGCGAACCCGGCCAGCGAGGAGAAGAACACCGTCGAGGCGGCGACGGACAGCGAGGCGATCGCGGAGTTCACCAGCGCCTTGGCGAAGTGCGCCTGCTCGTTGGCGAACAGGCGGCGGACGTTCTCCCCCAGGTGGTGCCCGGCGATGAACGGCGGGGGCACCGCCCCGACGATCTCGTTCGTCCGGGTCGCGACGACGAACATCCAGTAGAGCGGGAACGCCGACAGCGCGATCCCGAAGATGAGCACCATGTACGTCAGGGGGCTCGCGCGCCAGAGCCGCGCGGACCCCGCGACGGCTCCCCGCGTACGGCGTGCGACGAACGCCTTCATGTCCGGCCTCCCGCGAGACGGCGGATGATCAGGAAGTTCACCAGCGAGAAGATCAGGATCAGCAGGAAGAGCATCCAGGCGACCGCCGAGCCGTAGCCGTACTGGAAGCGCTGGAAGGCGTTCTCGAACATGTACATCGCGACGGTCTGTGACTGCCGGAGCGAGCCGCCGTTCATGTAGCCGTTGTTGAACAGCAGCGGCTCGGTGAACAGTTGGAGGCCGCCGATGGTGGACACGATCGAGACGAAGACGATCGTGGGCCGCAGCAGCGGCACCGTGATCTTCCAGAACCTCCGCGCGCGCGACGCGCCGTCGATCGCCGCCGCCTCGTACAGGGTGCGAGGGATCGCCTGCATGCCGGCGAGGAAGATCAGCGCGTTGTAGCCGGTCCACCGCCAGTCGACCATGGTGGAGACCGCGAGCCACGCCGACCATTTGTTCGCCTGCCAGTCGACCTTGTGGACGCCGAAGAAGTGCAGGATCCAGTTGGCCATGCCGTAGTCGCGGCCGTACAGCTGCGTGAAGACGATCGCGACCGCCGCGACCGAGGTCACCAGCGGCAGCAGCACCCCCATGCGGAACAGGGTCGGTGCCCGCAGCCGCCGGTCGAGCGCGCTCGCGAGCACCAGGGACAGCAGGAGCTGCGGCACGGTGGCGATGGCGAACATCGCGAACGTGTTGCCGACGGCGTTCCAGAACTGGTCGTCGGCGAGCAGCGTCGTGTAGTTGCGCAGGCCGATGAACTCGTGGTCACCGATGATCTCCCAGTGGTTCAGGGAGACCCAGAAGGTGTAGCCGAGCGGGAACAGGCCGAACACCATGAACAGCAGGTAGAACGGCGAGATGTACAGGTACGGGGACAGGGTCAGGTCCAGCCGCGAGAGCCTGGACCGTACGCGGCTCCGCGCGGCCGGGGCGGGCGGCGGATCGATGGCCATCGGGTGTCCTTTCACGGGAACGGCGAGCCGTGGGAGCGGGCGGCGGGTTCCCGGAGAGGAGCCGCCGCCCGCCCTGACTCACCCCGTGCCGGCCGCCTTCTTGGCGTCGGAGACGGCCTTGCCCCAGCCGGAGCCCGGCGAGAGCTTTCCCTGCGCGATGGCTCGCAGGTCCGACTCGACCGCCTGCCGGACCTCCTGGTTGTCGGCTCCCAGGTAGACGGGCTTGAGGCTGGTCGCCGCCGGAGCGTAGATCTGGCCGACGGGCGCGTCGTTGAAGTACGGGTTGGAGAACGCCTTGACCGCCGGATCGTTCAGCGCCTGCGGCGAGGAGGGCAGGTTGTTGGCGGCCTTGAAGGCCCCGACCTGGCCCTGCGCGCTCGTCAGGAACTCGACGAGGTCGGCCGCCTCCTTCGGATGCCTGCTCTGGGTCGGCACCGCGAGCCAGGAACCGCCCCAGCTGCCGCCACCGCCCGGCACCCCTGCGACATCCCACTCACCACTCTGGGCGTTGCCGCCGAACTGCTTGATGAGCCCCAGCATCCAGGCCGGGCACGGCGCGGTCGCGAAGGCGTCCTTCTTCAGTGCCTGGCTCCACGGGTCGGACAGGAACTGGACGCCGCTGGCGAGCCCCGCCTGTGACATCTTCACGGTCTCGTCCCAGGCCGCCTTCACGGCCGGGTTCGACTCCATGACGAACTTGCCGCCCTGGTCGAAATAGGTCTGATTGGCGCCCTTGCCGGCCTCTTGCATCAGGATCGTGTTGTAGTACGTCTCGGGGCTGTCGATGAACTTCGTCCCGCCACCGACCTTGGCCGTGAACGTCTTCCCCGTGTTGATGAAGTCGTCCCAGGTGGGCCAGAGCTTCGTCACCGCGTCGCGGTCCGAGGGCAGCCCGGCCTTCTTGAACAGGTCCCGGCGGTAGCACAGCGCCATGCTGCCGACGTCGGTGCCGAGCCCGATGAGCTTGGAGCCGTCCGGGCTCATGCCGCCCTGCCACTTCCAGGGCACGAAGTTCGCCTGCAACGACGCGGCGCCGTACTTCTTCAGGTCGACGAACTTGTCGGGCTGGGCCTTGAACTTGACGATGATGCCCTCTTCGATCGCGACCACATCGCCGGCGCCGGCGCCCGCCGCGATCCACTGCTGGAGCCGCGGGGTGTAGTCGTCGAGCTTCGGGACGTTCCGCTCGTTGATCTTGATGTTCGGGTGCCGGGCCTCGTACTGCTTGTAGAGGTCCTGGTAGCCGAAGGTGCCGAAGTCGTCGACGGTCAGCGTGATCTTCCCGCCGTCGCCGTCGGAACTCGCGGTGCCGTCGTCCCCGGAGCACGCCGTCGCCGCGAGTACGGCGGACAGCGCCACCGCCAGGGCGATTCGCCCTCGATGCCTGGTGACCCTCATTGACGGACCCCTCTCAGGTCGTTGGACGCATTGTGGGAGCGCTCCCACGAAGAGGAACCCGCGAAGGCATTACGTGTCAATAGACCGCAATACGTTTGTTATAGGGGCGCCTCGGCTCAGGGCACCTGACGCGTGACACTCTCGGAGCATGAGGCTGTCGGAGGAGGCCGCACGCGAGCGGCTGACGTCGGCGCCCGTCGTACGCCTCGCGACGGCGGATCTGAACGGGCACCCGCACCTGGTCGTGATGACCTTCACGGTCGACGGCGACCTGCTCTACAGCGCCGTCGACGCCAAGCCGAAGACCACGCGCCACCTGAAACGCCTGCGCAACATCCGGATCAACCCGCAGGTGTCCGTGCTCGCCGACCACTACGACGACGACTGGACCCGGCTGTGGTGGGTGCGCGCCGACGGGAGGGCGACCGTGGTCGACCAGCCCGACGCCATGGCCGAGCCCATCGCGCTCCTGACCGGGCGCTACGCGCAGTACCGCGACGAGCCGCCCACCGGACCGGTCATCGTGATGACCGTCGAGCAGTGGAGCGGCTGGTCTGCCTCCTGACTCAGGCGGCGGCCTCGCGGTGACCGGTCAGGGCCGCGTGATGGTCGGCGCCGTCACGCGAGGCGGGGTCGGCGTGGACCAGCGCGGCGGTCAGGCGCGGGATCGCGTGGATGAGCGCGTGCTCGGCGTCGACGGCGACCCGGTGGGCCTCGACGACGGTCGCGCGATCATCGACGATGACCTCGCACTCGGCCCGCAGCCGGTGGCCGATCCAGCGCAGCCGCACCTGCCCGACGGCAAGGACGCCCGGGGTCGCCGCCAGGGCCTGCTCGGCCCGGTCGACGATGGCCGGGTCGATGGCGTCCATGAGGCGCCGGTAGACCTCGCGGGCCGCCTGGCGCAGCACCGACAGGATCGCGACGGTGATGAGCAGGCCGACGACCGGATCGGCCCAGGTCCAGCCCAGCGCGACGCCGCCCGCGCCGAGCAGGACGGCGAGCGAGGTGAACCCGTCCGTACGCGCGTGCAGGCCGTCGGCGACCAGCGCGGCCGAACCGATCCGCCGCCCGACACGGATCCGGTAGCGGGCGACCAGCTCGTTCCCGGCGAACCCGGCCAGGGCCGCGGCGGCCACGGCGAGCAGGTCCGACACTCCGCGCGGGTGGGCCAGTCGGTCGACGGCGGTCCAGGCGGCCAGTGCCGAGGAGACCGCGATCGCGGCGACGATGGCGACCCCGGCCAGGTCCTCGGCCCGCCCGTACCCGTAGGTGTAGCGGCGGGTCGGCGGGCGGCGGCCCAGCAGGAACGCGAACGCGAGCGGCACGGCGGTCAGCGCGTCGGCGGCGTTGTGCAGGGTGTCGCCGAGCAGCGCCACCGACCCCGACATCGCCACCACGACGCCCTGGACGGCCGCGGTCACGCCGAGCACGGCCAGCGAGGTCCACAGCGCCCGCATCCCCTCGGCGGTGGCCTCCATGGCGGCGTCCACCTTGTCGGTGGCCTCGTGGGAGTGCGGCCGGAGCACGTGGGTCAGGCGGGCCCGGAGCGCGTGCTCATGCGGGTGCTCGTGGTGGTGGGTGGCGGCGTCCATACGGCTCATACCGCCAGAATGACCCCGGAATCCCGTTGCAGCACCTCGACAACAGCACCCTCCGGGCAGCTGCAAGCGCCTCGCAATCTCAAAGAAGTGGCAGCGAGGCGAGCAGCTCGCGTACCTGGGCCGGGGAGCGGTAGACCTCTGCGTGCATGCCCGTGGCGCGGGCGGCCTCGACGTTGACCGGGCGGTCGTCGACGAACACGCAGTCGCGCGGCGTGAGGCCGAGACGGGACGCCGCGAGCTCGTACGCCTTCGGATCGGGCTTGGTCACGCCGATGTCGCAGGAGTAGACCCGCTCGGTGAAGTGGGCCAGCCAGTCGCCGTGCCGCTCCTCGAAGTGGCGGAGGAGGTCGACGACGATGTTGGAGAGCAGGCCGAGCGTGCGTCCTTCGTCGGCGAGCTCGCCGACGAGCCGCACCATCTCCGGGTCCACACCGGACCAGCTGTCCAGGTCGGCGGCGATGAGCGCGCGCACGGTGTCGTCGTCGAACCGCACGCCCAGCCTCGCGGCGATCGCCGCCCAGTACTCCTCGCTCGGCTGGCCGGTGTCGTACGGCTCGCGCAGCGCCCAGTACGCCTCCCACAGCTCCTCCGCGCCCGCGCCGGCGATGCCCTCGATCCGGCGCAACGACTCGGGTGACTGGGGAAGGGCGATGACCCCGAAGAGGTCGAACACGATCGCGCGCGGCATACAAGGCCTCTCATCGGCGAAAAAGATCATGCTGGCCGGCTACGAGCCTAGAGCCTGCCGGCGGGTACGGGCCGCCGCCGAAAGCGCCGCGCGGCAGGCTGATGATCGACCGGAACGGCCATACTGGGGCGATGACCTCGACGGGCGAGAACACCGGACGGCGGGCTGCGACCGGTGCCCGCCGCCGCGCCAGGGGCTCGACGGCGGTCGCCTCGCGGCGGCGCGAGCACCTCGTGCGTCTCGCCGCCGAGCTGTTCGCCGAGAAGGGCTACCAGGCCACGACCGTCCGCAACATCGCCGACGAGGCCGGGATCCTGTCCGGGAGCCTCTACCACCACTTCGACTCCAAAGAGTCGATCGTCGTCGAGATCCTCTCGTCGTTCCTCGACGAGCTGGCCGTCGCCGCCGAGGCGGCCCTGGCCAGGGGCGGCGACCCGCGCGCGACCATCTCCGAGCTGGTCCACGGCTGTTTCGGCACGCTGGTGACGCACCGCGCCGCCATCGTGGTGCTGCAGAACGACTGGAACTATCTCGTGCGGTTCGAGCGGTTCGCCTACCTCGTCAGGTCCGAGGAGGAGACCGAGCGCATGTGGGTCGGCCAGATCGAGCGTGGCCAGGCGACCGGCCTGTTCCGCGGCGACATCGACGCCCGGCTGACGTACCGGTTGATCCGCGACTCCATCTGGCCGACGGCCCGCTGGTTCCGTCCCGGCGGCGGCCTCGACACGGGAGACCTCGCCGACCAGTACGTCAAGGTCCTCTTCGACGGCATGGCCGTCCACGCGTGAGGTCATGAACGCTTGACCGTTTGCGGACATTAACCGGCTCCCTCCCTGGGAAGGCGACCGGTTGCCGCTGGACGCTCATCAACTCGTCATATTCCGACATGTCCGTGTTTGCGGTCTTGGGATACGAACAGCGTGATCGTCATCCGCGTCACCCAGGGAGCAGGTATGCGCGTGTCCAGATCGGTTCTGCGCGGCGGGAGATGGAGAGTGCCGATCGCGGCGCTCTCCGCCGCGATCCTCACGATTCCCCTCGCCGCCGCGCCGGAGGCCCAGGCCGTGTCGGCCGACGTCGTCATCGCCGAGGTGTACGGAGGCGGCGGCAACGGCGGCGCCCCGTACGTCAACGACTTCGTCGAGCTTCACAACCGCGGCGGCTCCTCGGTGTCCCTCGCGGGCTGGTCGGTCCAGTACGCCTCGGCCTCGGGGGCGAGCTGGCTGGTGACCTCGCTGTCAGGCTCGATCGCGGCGGGCGCGTCGTACCTGGTCAAGATGGCCTCCGGCGGAAGCACCGGCGCCGCGCTCCCCGCGCCCGACGCCACCGGCACCACCAACATGTCGGCGACCGCAGGCAAGGTCGCCGTGCGCACGACCGCGACGGCGCTGACCTGCTCCACGGGATGCTCGACCGCATCAGGCGTACGCGACTTCCTCGGATACGGCGGCGCGAGCAGCTACGAGGGCTCGCCGTCGGCGGCCGGCTCGAACACCACCTCGCTCGCCCGTACGAACCCCGAGGCCGACACCGACCACAACTCCACCGACTTCGCGGCCGGCGCGCCGGACCCGCAGAACTCGGCCGGCGGAGGAGGCGGTGGCGACTGCGGCGGCTACACCGGCACGCGCATCCGCGCCATCCAGGGCGCGGCCCACGTCTCGCCGAAGAACGGCCAGGCCGTGACGAACGTACGTGGCGTGGTCACGGCGCTGAAGTCCAACGGCTTCTTCCTGCAGGACCCGTGCCCGGACGCCGACGTCGCCACCTCCGAAGGCGTCTTCGTCTTCACGAGCGCCGCGCCGTCGGTGGCGGCCGGCGACGAGGTCGCGGTGAACGGCACCGTCTCGGAGTTCCGGTCCGGCACCAGCGCGCTCAGCGTGACCGAGCTGACCGGCCCGTCCGTCACCCACCTCGGCACCCGCGCGCTGCCCGCGCCGATCGTGGTCGGGACCGGCGGACGGGTGCCGCCGTCGGCCGTGATCGACGATGACGCGAACGGCTCGGTCGAGACCGGCGGCACGTTCGACGCGACGACGGACGGCATCGACTTCTACGAGTCGCTCGAAGGCATGCGCGTCCAGCTGAACAACCCGGTCGCGGTCGGCCCGTACGCGGCCTCGTACGGCGAGATTCCGATCGTCGGGGACAACGGGGCGAACGCGGGCGTCCGCACCACGCGCGGCGGCATCGTGACGCGCGAGACCGACCACAACCCTGAGCGGATCACGCTCGACGACGCGGTGCTGGCCCACTCGACCCCCGCCGGAGTGAACGTCGGCGACCACTTCTCCGGCCCCGCGGTCGGCCCGGTCGACTACGTCGCCGGCATGTTCATGCTGGAGCTGACCTCGCCGCTCACCCGCGTGGCCGGGCCCATCACGAAGGAGACCACTCCGGTGGTCCCGGCCGGACGGCTGTCCGTAGCGACCTTCAACGTGGAGAACCTCGCCCCCGGCGACCCGCAGAGCAAGTTCGACGGCCTCGCGAACGTGGTCGTGAACAACCTCCGGGCACCCGACATCCTGGCGATCGAGGAGATCCAGGACAACAACGGCGCGACGGACGATGGCACGGTCTCGGCGACCCAGACCTGGGCGAAGTTCATCGCCGCGATCTCCAGTGCCGGCGGCCCGCCGTACACGTACAAGGAGATCGACCCGGTCAACGACGCCGACGGCGGTGAGCCGGGCGGCAACATCCGCCAGGGCTTCCTGTTCCGCACCGACGTCGGCGAGCTGTCCTTCGCTCCCGGCACCGCCGGAACCTCGACGCAGGCCGTCGGCGTCACGTCGACCGGCGACTCATCCGACCCGGTCGGCCTCACCGTCAACCCGGGCCGCCTCTCCCCTACCGACCCGGCTTTCAACGCGAGCCGCAAGCCGCTGATCGGCAAGTTCCTCTTCGGCGGCAAGCCGGTGTTCGTCATCGCCAACCACTTCAACTCCAAGGGCGGCGACGACTACGAGTGGGGCCGCTACCAGCCGCCGAACCAGGTCAGCGTCGCGCAGCGAACCGGCCAGGCCACGATCGTCGCCGGCCTGGTGAGCCAGATCACCGCGATCGACCCGAACGCCCGAATCGTCGTGGCCGGTGACCTCAACGACTACGAGTTCTCCACCGCGCTGCAGACGCTGGACGCCGCCGGGCTGAGCGACCTGCCCGCGACGCTGCCCGACGCGGAGCGCTACACGTACGACTTCGAGGGCAACTCCCAGGTGCTCGACCACATCCTGCTGTCCGCGTCGCTGAACGGCGCCGCGCACGGCTACGACGTCGTGCACGTCAACTCCGAGTTCGCCGACCAGGTGAGCGACCACGACCCGCAGGTGGTCGGGCTGACCGTTCCCTGACCGGCGTGCGCGGGTGCCGCCCTCGCGAGGGCGGCACCCGCGTGCTCACTCGCCGACGGGCACCGGGACCCGCCGGTCCGTGCGCGCGGGCTCCGCGCCCGGCAGGATCCGGCCGAGCCAGCCCGGCAGCCACCAGTTGACCGAGCCGAGCAGCTCCATGACGGCCGGGACGAGCACCATCCGCACGATCGTCGCGTCGATGAGCACGGCCACCCCGAGCCCCAGGCCGATCTGCTTGACCTGCACGTCCCCGCCGAGCAGCGTCGACGAGAACACGCACACCATGATCGCGGCGGCCGCGGTGATCACCCGGGCCGTACGCGCCAGGCCGCGGGTCACCGCCGTCCTCGTATCCGCGCCGAGGTCGTACTCCTCGCGGATCCGCGAGATGAGGAAGACCTCGTAGTCCGTGGACAGCCCGAACAGGATCGGGAACATGAACAGCGGCACCCACGCGGTCACCGGCATGTGCACCGGGAAGCCGAGGGCGTGGCCGAGCCATCCCCACTGGACGACGGCGGTCAGCACGCCGTACGCGGCGACGATGGACAGCAGGTTCATCACCGCGGCCTTGATCGCGATGGCCACCGACCGCACCAGCACGAGCAGCAGGAGCAGGGACAGGCCGACGACGACCGCGATCAGCCAGGGCAGCCGGGTCGTGACGGAGTCGGAGAAGTCGATCGCGCCCGCGTTGGGCCCGCCGACGTACACCGTGCTCTCGCCGGTGGTCCGCGGGATCACGCCGTCGCGCAGCCGGTGCACCAGGGCGGGTGTCGCGGCGTCCTGCGCGCCGCTCCTCGGGTAGGCGATGAAGAGCGCGGCGGCGCCGTCACGGCTCGTGCGGACGGGCGTCACCGAAGCGACGCCCCGCGTACGCCCGACCGCCTCGGCCACCCGCGCCGCGTCGGCGGGCGGCCGGGCCACCACGACGAGCGGCGCGTCGTACCCGGCGCCGAAGCCGCCCGCCAGGACGCGGTGCGCGGTGTAGCCACTCGTGGAGTGGGCCTGCACGCTGGCGTCCGGGAAGCTCAGCCGCATCGACAGGGCGGGCACGGCGAGCGCGAGCAGGACGACGGCCGGCACGAGCACGCCCATGATCGGCCGCCGCTGGATCACTCCGGCCCACCGCTCGGACAGCGGACGCCCGGTGCCACGGCCCAGCAGCGGCAGCCGGAACCGGTCGATACGTCGTCCGGTGAAACCGAGCAGCGCGGGCAGCAGCGTGATCGCGGTGATCATCGTCATCAGGACGGTGACCGACGCCGCGACGGCGACCGCGTTCAGCAGCCGCTGCTGCATGACGAACAGGCCGAGGAGCGCCACGACCACGGTCATCCCGGCGAACAGCACCGAGCGTCCCGCGGTCGCGATGGCCTGCACCGTGGCGTTCTCCGGTTCGGCGCCCTCCGCCAGGGCCTCCCGGTACCGCGTGACGATGAACAGCGCGTAGTCGACGCCGACGCCGAGCCCGATCAGGCCGGCGACGATCGAGCTGAACCCGGGCGCGGGCAGCAGGTGGCCGAGCAGGCCGATGCCGGCGAGCCCGGTGCCGATGCCGAACAGCGCGGTCACGATCGGCAGGCCCATCGCCAGCAGCGAGCCGAACGCGATGAGCAGCACGATCACGGCCGCGAGCAGCCCGATCCCCTCGCTCGGCCCGCCGGCCGGTGTCTCGGCGGTGGTGACGGCGGCGCCGCCGAGCGCGAGCGTCAGCCCGTCCCCCGACGCCGCGCGCACATCGGAGATCATCTTGGTGACGTCCGTCACCGGGACCTTCGCGGCGACCGCGTCGAGTTGGACCGGCGCGAAGGCCGTACGCCGGTCCGCGGAGATCTGGCCCGGCGCCTGGTACGGCGAGGTCACTGAGACGACGTGGGGGGCGTGCGCGAGCGAGCCGATCACCTTGTCGACCCTCGGGCGTACCGCCTCGACGCCGCCGTCGGCGCGGATCGCGAGGGTGACCGTGTCGCCGCTCTGCTGTGGGAAGTGCTTCTTGATCAGGTCCTGGGCCTGCGCGGACTCGGTGCCGCCGCCCGTGAAGTCGTCGTCGGCCGGCGCCTTGAAGCCGAAGCCGACGACGATGACGGCCGCGGCGCCGACGATCCACGTCAGCAGGACCAGGCGCCGTCGCCGGTAACAGGATCGCGCCAGGCGTGCGAGCGGCCCGTCGTGCATGGGGGATCACCTCGAGATGGTTCGTATGTCCATCACGAGATTGGCGGTACGACGTCGCCGAAGCGTCATGCCCACGATGACACTTCACCGGGCGGCGTACTTCCGCGGGAGTACGCCGCGCTACGCGATCACCGGTGTGGCTACAGGGCGTACTGGACCGCGGCGCGCTCGGCCAGGATCGGCTTGAGGTGCTCCTCGATGACCGCCCGGTGCGCCGGGTGGTCGCGGTAGACGAGGTACGCCTCCCGGTCGGCGAAGTCCGCGGCGACGGCGAAGTCGAAGTTGCCGGCGTTGACCCCGGCGTCGGCGCCCATCGCGTACGCCTCGATCTCGGGGATCAGGCCGGTCAGCTCGCCCAGCCGGTCCTGAAGGATCTGCTTCTGCTCGTCGGTCGCGCCCTCGCGCCACCGGAACAGCACCACGTGCCGGAACCCCGCCATCGGTCCTCCTCGCTCTCGCCCATCGTCTGGAGACGACCCTACGGCCTTGCCCGGACGTGCCTGCGGGGCGGCCGGTCGACCGGCCGCCCCGCACATGTGAACCCTCAGGCCCAGGACACACCACCCATGATGGCCTCCCTCTCCCACCCCCCATGCGGATCTACGCCCTAGAGGCTAGGAAATGAGCAGCGAAGATTAAATACGTTGTTTGACCTATTTTGCGGGTATCGCTCCACGTATTTGCCGGTTTACTGCTGGTTAGTAATCCAGTCATCCTCCGGAGTGCATCGCTCACAGCCCGCCAACCTGGACGTTTCCTCCCGGTGTCCCAGAACGTGAAATGCTGTGGAATCAGACGTCCCCGCAGGTGGGGAAGATTCCTTCCAGGAGAAAGCACATGATCGAGGGTTCCTGCGATCCGGCGTTCGAGGCCGTGCGCACGGCGTTCCGCCACGGCTTCGAACAGGGCGAGGAGCTCGGCGCCGCCGTCGCCGTCTACGTCGGCGACCGGCTCGTCGTCGACCTGTGGGGCGGCGTCGCCGAGCGCCGGAGCGGGCGTCCCTGGGACCGCGACACGCCCTGCCTGGCCTTCTCCTGCGCGAAACCCGTGACCGGAACGGCGGCGCTACTGCTCGCCGAGCGCGGCGCGTACGCCCTCGACGGCCCGGTGGCCGAGTGGTGGCCGGAGTTCGGCACGCACGGCAAGGAGGCCACGACCGCCGAGCACCTGCTCACCCACCAGGCCGGCCTGCCCGCCTTCGAGCGCAAGGTGCCCCCCGCCGAGGCCCACGACCCGGCCGCGATGGCGGAGCTGCTCGCCGCGCAGGAGCCGCAGTGGAAGCCCGGCTCCTCGCACGGCTACCACGCGCTGACGTACGGCTGGCTGGCCGGCGAGATCGTCCGCCGCCACGCGGGCCGTACGGTCCGGGAGTTCGTCCGCGACGAGATCGCCGGGCCGCGCGGGCTCGACCTGCACGTCGGCGCGCCCGACGACGTGATCGAGCGCACCGCGCGCCTGAGCGCCGGGCGCCGCGCCGCAGACCGGCCCGCGCCGGACCTCTCCGACACGGCGGCACGGATGATGGCCGACTTCGCCGCCCCGGACAGCCTGATCAGCAGGACGTTCGGCAACCCGTCGATCACCGCCGTGGCGGGCGGCAACAACAACGCGGAGATGCTGCGCGCCGGCTGGCCGGCGCTCGGCCTGGTGACCACCGCACGCGCCCTCGCCGGGTTCTACCGCGACCTGCTCGCCGGGCGGATCATCCAGGAGGCGACGCTCCACGACGCCGTGCGCCGCCGCGTCGACGGCCCCGACACCGTTACGCACATCACCAGCTCCTTCGGGCTGGGATTCATGCGGCCCTCCGACATGTTCCGCACGCCTCCGGCGGCGTGGGACACCGCGTTCGGGCACATCGGGTTCGGCGGGTCGATCAGCCTCGCCGACCTCGAGAGCGGCCTCACGATCGCCTACATCCCGAACCGCATGGGCGAGGAGATCTCCGGCGGTCCGCGGGCGTACCGGCTGCTGGAGGCGGCCTACGACGCGATCGGCCCCCGGTAGTGGAGATAGCGGACCCGCACCCCTGGCCGTCGACCGCCGAAGAGGCCGAGGCGGTCCAGGACCGGCTGCGCCCGCTCGCCGACCTCACCTCGCACGGGCCCGAGCGGGTGCGTACGGTGGCCGGGCTCGACGTGACGTACGCCGCCGACCGGCTGGCCGCGGCCGTGGTGGTGCTCGACGCGGAGAGCCTGGAGGTGGTCGAGGAGTCGACCGTCGTCGACACACCCCGCTTCCCGTACGTCCCGGGCCTGTTCGCCTTCCGCGAGCTGCCCGCGCTGGTCGAGGCGCTGCGCGCGCTCAGGGTCACGCCCGACCTGCTGGTGTGCGACGGACACGGGCTCGCCCACCCGAAGAGGTTCGGGCTGGCGTGTCACCTCGGCGTGCTGACCGGCCTGCCGTCGATCGGCGTGGGCAAGACCCGGCTGGTCGGCTCCCACGAGGAGCCGGGCCTCACCCGCGGCGACCGGAGCGACGTCATCGACCAAGGCGAGGTCGTCGCGCGGTCGCTGCGCACGCAGACGGGGGTCCGGCCGGTGTTCGTCTCCGTCGGCCACCGCGCCGACCTCGACACGGCCTGCGCGCTGACGCTGCGGCTCGCGCCGCGGCACCGGCTGCCGGAGACGACCCGGCACGCCGACCAGCTGTCGCGGCAGACCCTCAAAGAGCTCTGAGGAACCGCCCGACGAGAGGCGCGGCGGCCTTCGCGCCGAAGCCGCCGCCCTCGACGACGACGGCGAACGCCACGTCGCCGCGGAAGCCCATGAACCACGCGTGTGTGGGCGGTGCCTTCTTGCCGTGGGCGCTGCCGTACTCGGCCGTCCCGGTCTTGCCCGCCGTGCCGGCCGGCAGGTGCGCCGGCTTCCCGGTGCCCTTGGTCACCACGGCCTGCATCATGCCGACGAGCTCGTTCCTGAGCCGTGCGTCGAGCCGGCCGGCCTTCGCCTTCTGCGGGACGCGGGGCTCGCTCACGAACGTCGGCGGTCGCCAGGTGCCGCCCGCGACCCCGGCCGCGACGCCGGCCATGCTGAGCGCGTTGGCGAGGTCGCGTCCCTGACCGAACCCGGCGACGGCCATCTCGGAGTCGCTCGTCGGCGTGGGGAAGCTGCCCGCGTTGATCCGCACCCCGGGGTCGATCTTCTGGTTGAAGCCGAACAGCGAGGCGGCGCTCGTCAGCCGGCTCGGGCTGAGCCGCGCGTGGGTCTGCAGCGCGAAAGCGGTGTTGCACGAGTGGGCGAGCGCGTCGAGGAACGTGATGTCGCCGAGCTCCTCGCCTTCGGAGTTGTGGATGACCTGACCGCCGACGTTGGCCGACTTCGGGCAGGACACCTTGTCGGAGGGGCTGAGGCCGCTCTGCAGCAGGGCGTACGCGGTGACGACCTTGAAGGTCGACCCGGGCGGGTAGATGCCCTGCATCGCACGGTCGAACCCGCCCGGGACGTTGGCGACCGCGAGGATCTGCCCGCTCGACGGGCGGATCGCGACGAACGACGTGGGCTTGGACTGGCCCTGGATCGCGCTCGCCGCGGCCTGTTGGATGTGCGGGTCGAGCGTGGTCTTGACGTCACGGCCGGGCTTCCCGGCGAACCCGCCGACGGTCTTCACCGTGTGGTTCGAGGCGTCGGCGACGGAGATGGACGCCGACGGCGAGCCCGCGAGCCGCCGGTCGAAGCGCTGCTGGATGCCCGACCGGCCGACGATGTCGCCGCGCTCGTAGGAGGTGCCGAGCTTCTTCGCCTGCTTGTCGGTGATGCGCGCGACACCGCCGACGAGCTGCTGCACCGAGCCGCCGGCGTTGATGCCGTCGATGGCCGTGCCATCGGCGGCGACGACCTGGGCGCGCCGGGGCCAGCGGAAGGAGGTCTGCAAGTGCTGCCCGGCGTGCAGGTCGGGGTGGATGGCCTCCGGCGACCAGACGATCTTCCACATGCGGTGGTCGGTCTTCAGCAGGAGGCGCCCGTCGTAGTGCCAGGTGCCCATCGGCAGCTTGAGGTCGGCGGTGAACGGCGCGGTCGCCTCGCCGCCCCGCTTGACGACCCGTCCGAGGCTCGCCTGGACCTGCGTGACGCCGATGCCCGAGCGCAGCGCCTGGTACTGCTCGTCGAAGTCGGACGGCGGGGCGAGGGTCGCGGTGCGCATCGCGGCGAGGTCGCCCTTGCCCCACCCCGCGAGGAAGTCACCGGCGGTCGCCTCCGGGGTCCCCTTCGTACGGAGCAGGACGTACGCGCCTCCGCTTGCCGCGCCGACGACGATGACCGTCACACCGGCGATCACCATCCACAAAGCCTTACGTTGCACGGTTCCCCCGACGTTCCCCCGGAATCACGGCCTGACCGGCCAATCGTAATGTCTGCTCCGATACCAGCGGCGGTATCCCGGTTTCAGCCCCGAAACCGCAAACCCGAGCACATGGACCACACCCACGCCGACGGCCGTTCACACCCTCATTACGGACGCCATAACAGCAGGTGATGACCGGCCTAGGCGGTCGCCGGGTTGAAGGGGCGGCGGTCGGGCCAGTTCTCGGCGGCTTCGAGCTGTGAGGCCAGCATCAGGAGGGTGGCCTCGTCGTTCTCCCGGCCGAGGAACTGCGCGCCGATCGGCAGGCCGGTGCCGCTCAGCCCGGCCGGCACGCTGATGCCCGGCCAGCCCAGGACGTTCCACGCCCAGCAGAACGGGCAGGCGGCGGTCGAGAGGTTGCCCGACTCCCACCAGCCGCGGCCCTGCAGCGCGCCGGCCTTCAGCGGCAGCTGCGCGGTCGTCGGCGTGAGAACGACGTCCGCGCGTTCGAAGATCTTCCCGACTCGCCTCCGCAGGATCGGCTCGACGCGCCGTGCGACCGGCAGCAGGCGGCGGCCGACGTGGCGGCCGAGCATCGCCTCGGTGCGGGTGGCGGCCTCCGGGGCGGCGTTCGGGACGCTCTCGAGCCAGTCGGCGACGCCGGTGGTGCCGCGTGGCAGGAAGCTCAGCGCGATCGCGCCGTACGACGGGTCGGCGGAGAACACCTGGTGGCCCAGGTCGGTGAGGATGCCGGCGAGCCGGAGCACGGCGGCGCGGATGTCCTCGTCGACCTTGCCGGGCACGCCGAAGGGCGTGCGGAAGGACAGTGCGACGCGCAGGGGGCCGGGCTCGCGTGCGGCGGCCCGCGCGAAGGGCTCCCCCGGCGCGGGCGGGCGGTACACGTCGTCCGGGTGGTTGCCGGTCAGCACGTCGAGCAGCAGCGCGGTGTCCTCGACCGTACGCGCGAGCGGCCCGGCGACGGTGATCCCGTAGAACGGGTCGAGGTGCGGCCAGGTGGAGATGCGCCCGCGCTGCGGCTTGAGGCCGACGAGGCCGGTCCAGGCCGCCGGGATGCGCACCGAACCGGCGCCGTCGGAGCCGACGGCCGCCGACACCATGCCGGAGGCGACCGCCGCGGCGGATCCGGCGCTGGACCCGCCGGGCGTGTGCTCGGGGTTCCAGGGGTTGCGTACGAGGCCGTACGCGGCGGTGTCGCCGGTCGGCCACTGCCCGAACTCGCTCGTCGTGGTCTTGCCGACGATGATCGCGCCCGACTCCTTGAGACGCCGGACGATCTCGCTGTCCGCGGTCTTGGGGAGATGGTCGCCGTGGGAGCCGTACGGCGTGGTCTCGCCCGCGAGGTCGGTATCGTCCTTGATCGCGACAGGGACGCCGAGCAGCGGAGGCCGCTCGCCCTGCCACTGGTCGGCCTTGTCCGCCTCGGCGAGGGCCTCATCGGCGCGTATGACGCGGAAGGCGCCGAGCGTGTCGTTCTCGATGCGGCCGAGGGCGTACTCGACCAGCTCGCGCGAGGAGACCTCGCCGGCGGCGAGTCGTCTCGCGTCGGCGGCGAGTCCTTCGATCACAGAGAACCTCCCGTTCGTTCGAACGAACGATAATCTGACCGTACAGTGTCCGGAAAGACCCAGATACCACCATTCGGCACGTTCAGCGCTGATTCGAGAAATTTCCGATGGAAGACACACGCGAACGCATCCTCCGCGCCACGCTCCGGCTGATCGGCGAACACGGGATGGTCGCGGTCACCAACCGCCGGGTGGCAGCCGCCGCAGGCGTGTCACTGGGCTCGCTGACCTACCACTTCCCGAGCCAGGCCGACCTCCTGCGCGCGGGCCTCGGCCTGCACGTCGACGAGGAGATCGAGCGCATCAGCGCGATCGCGGCGGGCTTCGCTGGGATCACCCCGGAGCAGGCGCCGTCGGCGGTGGAGACCGCGATCGCCGGCCTCCCCTCGGGCCCCGAAGAGGTCGCGACACTGGAGCTGCACCTGCACGCCTCGCGCGACCCGGTGATTCGCGAGGCGGCCATCCGCTCCATGGCGGCGTACGACCGGCTGGCGGCGGCCGTGCTGGCCGCCCTCGGAGTCGACGACGCCGAGAGCAAGGCGCCCGGCGTCGTCGCCCTCCTGTACGGCCTGGCGCTGCGGCGGCTGGCCACCGGCGACTCCTCCGGCACGGCCGAGGCGCTCAGCCTTCTCCTGCACGGCGTCGGCCCGGAGCCGCGCACGTGAGGACGATTGCCACCCGCCGCCGGAGACACCCCTCTCCCTGAGGCTCCCAGCGGCGGCGGGCGCACACGCGGCGCGCCGGATCCGTCCCCTCAAACGGGTCCGGGCGGACCGCCTTCGCGCGGCTGCGTACGAATGAAGGCTGTCACTCGCAGTGCCGCATCGAACACGTTAGGAGATAATGGGTTGCAAACAGGTTGCAGTCGATCGACTGCGCTCCGCGACCGACTCGGGGTGAGGTTCTCGCGGATCCGCTCTGTCACGGCCCCCGGACACCGATGCTCGTGGCAGGCACGCCGATGGAGATGCCCGGATGCGGAACACCCACTACCGCGATGAGCTCACGCACCACGTCCGTCCGGCCGCCGACTTATCGGGGCCGACCGCACTGATCACCGACTCGTGGCGGCGTTCGCTCGCCGCCGGCGTCGCCCCGGAGACCCGCGCGGCCCCCCTGGTGTTCGACACCGACGAGCTGGCCGACGCGCGCGAGGGCCATCCCCTCGACCGCCACCTTCCCCTGTTACGCCAGTCGCTGCGGACCATGGCGGACGCGACCGCGCACCTCATGGTCGTGGCCGACGCCGGCGGTCACGTGCTGTGGAGCGAAGGCCCGCCCTGCGTGCGCCGCGACGCGGAGAGCATCGGATTGAGCGCGGGTTTCCGCTGGTCGGAAACGTCGATCGGCACCAACGGCATCGGCACCGCGCTGACCGTCGGCGCACCGGTCTACGTGCGCGCCACCGACCATCTCGCCCGCGTGCTGCACCCGTGGTCGTGCGCCGCCGCCCCGATCACCGACCCCGACACGACGGAGGTGATCGGCTGCGTCGACATCAGCGGCACCTTCGACAGCCTGCACCCGGCCGTGGTCTCCCTCGTCCAGGCCGCGGCGTCCCTCACCGAGGCCCGCCTGGCGCTGGAGATGAACCACCGCGACGAACGCCTGCGCGCCCGCTACGGCCGCCACCTGCACGGCGACACGCGGGTGCTGGTGACGGCGACCGGGCGCGTCCTCGCGTCCGAACCGGACGGCTGGCGCGGCCGGCGGATCCCCGCCCCCGAGGCCGGGGGGCGCGTCACACTCCCGGACGGCCGCACCGCGGTCGCCGAGACACTCGGCCAGGCGTTCTTGCTGCGCACCACGGGCACGGCCGACGCACGCTCCTCGCTGGTCCTGCGGCTGCTCGGCGACGAGCAGCCGTGCGCGTTCGTCGACGGCCGCCGGGTGCCACTGTCGCTGCGCCACGCCGAGCTGCTCGCGCTGCTGGCACTGCACCCGCGAGGCCTCACCTGCGAGCAGTCGTCGGCGCGCCTCTACGGCGACGAGGGCAACCCGGTCACCGTACGCGCCGAGATCCACCGGCTCCGCGCCCAGCTCGGCGACGTGGTGCGTGCCAAGCCGTACCGCCTGGACTGCGACGTCGACGCCGATTTCCTGACCGTACGCCGGCTGCTCGCATCCGGGGAGACCGCCGCGGCCGTACGCCTCTACCGCGGGCCGCTGCTGCCGCGTTCGGAGTCGCCCGCCATCCAGTGCGAACGCGACGAGCTCACCGCTCAGCTACGGAGGCAGCTCCTGCACCGCGGTGACCTGGACGCCCTGTGGGCGTACACGGAGACGGGAGCGGACGACCTGGAGATCCTCGGCCGGTTGTCGACGGCGCTGCCACCGGGAGACCCGCGCCGCGTGTCCGCGGACTTACGCGGGCGGCGCATACGAGAAGACGGGTGAGGGCTCAGCCTTGTCGCGGGTCTTCGACCATGTCGTCGAACTCGCCGTCCTTGACGCCGAGGATGAAGGCCTCCCACTCGGCGGCGGTGTAGTACAGCGCGTCGCCGTCGGGCTTGCTGGAGTCGCGCATGACGACCATGCGGTCGGCATGCTTGTGCTTGATCGGCACATCCTTGCCGTCGACGAAGACGATCTCGACGGACCCGGATTCCTCGCTCATGCCGTCCTCTTCTGCTCAGGTGAAACGGCGGCGTGCCGCCGCAGGCCAGGCTATAGCCCTGCGGCCCCTCACCGGGGGCGGAATGGACCGGCGGGCGCATCCTCTAGAGTTACCTGCGGGTAACCGCGCGAGAGGACAGCATGATCGATCTAAGGCGTGACGGAGACGTTCACATCCTGCGGCTCGACGACGGCGAGAACCGCTTCACCTCAGGACTCCTCGACGAGATCGCCAAGGTCCTCGACGAACTGGAGAACGCCGAGGGGCCGCGCGCCCTGGTCACGGTCGGCACCGGGAAGTTCTACTCGAACGGCCTCGACCTCGCCTGGCTGAGCGAGAACTCCGACCAGGCCGACGCGTACCTGGACCGCGTGCACGGCCTGTTCGCACGCTTCCTGACCCTGCCGATGCCGACCGTGGCGGCGATGAACGGCCACACGTTCGCGGCCGGCGCGATGCTCGCCCTGTCCCACGACCACCAGATCATGCGCGCCGACCGCGGTTACTTCTGCCTGCCCGAGGTCGACCTCGGGCTGCCCTTCACGCCGGGCATGAGCGCCCTGCTCCAGGCGCGCCTGCCCGCCGTCACCGCGCACGAGGCGATGGTCACCGGCCGCCGCTACGGCGGCGAAGAGGCGCGTACGGCCGGCATCGTCCACCAGACGGCCCCCGAAGCCGAGGTCCTGACCACGGCCGTTGCCACCGCCGCCGCCCTCGCCCCCAAGGCCGGCCGCGCCATCGCCAAGATCCGGAAAGGCATGTACGGCCAGGTCCTGGACGCCCTGGCCTAGACACACGCCCCGGACTTTACATTGCATTTCCTATCGGTATAGTAGGCAATATCGGCCGGCTCCCCTGCGGCAGCCATCGCATCGCCGGCCATGCGTGCCGTACGGTCCAGCGCGTCGGACCCTCGGAGGCGCCAGAGAGGCCGGTTCCGGGTGGCAGCGGGACCGGCCTTTCGCTTTTTACACCCGCCCGTTTTACTAATCCGTGATCAGCGCGTGGACCGGTCCATGTAGCGCTCTTCATAGCCGAATTCAACGCCCCCGCGAGTTCCCCGCCTTCCGGACGCCGATGAAATCCGTTGATCTCGGGTCGATGATCGTCTTCGAGGGGCGGCTTACTTCCAGCATCCATAGTGCAGCCCGCCATGCCGACATCCAGGCGACATACGCCCGCCGGACGCCCGAGCCTCACTCACGGTCACCGGGTCGCCCCGCAACGGAGCCGCCATCTCACGGACACCATCAGCACGGATCCGCACGTGAGCGCCTGCTCAGCGCCCGAACCTTTCATGATCCAATACCCATCTGACGACTTCGCGTCGGCCGTGACTCGGGCGGCATTCAACGCCCGATGAAAACGACACGAATAGAAATCGAATATGAATGGCCGCCGGAATACGCTCGGTCGGCGTTCACAAGATGAACAGGTTTCACGATAGGGCAATACCTGCCCCGTGAACCTCCTCGCGCCACAGTTCGTTCCGAGGGGAACCACAAACCGGCGCTATTCGTCCTACGATAGTGATCATGCCGGAGTCGTACACATGGTCGTCTCTCTCCGACGACGACGCCGTCGAGCTTTACGACTCGACGTCGGAGCGTACGACCGTGCTCCGCAGGCCTCCCCCCGAGCGGCTGGCGATGGACGACGTGGTCCGCATCGAGGCGCTCGCCTTCCGCGAGGGCGACAGTCCGCAGGCCGAGCTGTTCGGCGACCTGGACTCCGATCCACTCCGGGTTCTCGCCGGGATGAACTGGCTGATCGCGTACTGGGCCGTGCTGTGGGACCTGCGGACGGGCAGCGCCGCCGGCGACCTGGTGCGCGGGCTCGACTACGACGGCCCCTGGCGCCAGAGCAACACTCCCGAGCGCGAGCAGGTGTGGCAGGCGATGAGCCAGCGCGTCCGCTCAGGCGTGCTCGCCGCACTGACCGGCAACCCGGAGGCTCATCGCGTGTATGAAGACGAGGTGCGGCGGCTCGCGCCGGACCTCTTCCTGCACGTCACGTTAACGATCATGGACTCGCTCAGCCGGCAGCTGACCTGGCAGGGACTCGACCTCGACGGCATGGCCGCCGAACTCGCCGACCGCACCGCTTCCCCGCGGAACGGCGGCCCGTCGTTCACTCCCCCGCACAAGGCGTAGGGCCCGGCATCACGAAGACGGCGGTCGCCTCGACGGTGAGCGGCACGCTGTGCGGGGTCGGGCGGCGGTAGCCGAGGTCGAGGCGCGCCGTCATGCCGGGCCCGCCGTTCGCCGCGAGGACGGCGCCGGACAGGTGGTCGGCACGTTCGTCGGGAACCTGTCGGCCCTGGCCGTCGACACCACGGGCCGAATCGCCGCCCTGGCCGACCGCTCGTCACTGTTCTCTCTGGACGCCCGCACCCACCAGCCCACCGGCGTCATCGCCTTGGCCGACGAGACGGGCAAGCCTCTCGACTCCGAAGGCCTGGCCATCGACCGGGACGGCACCCGCCTGATCACCTCCGAAACCGAACCCTCGATCCGCCGCTACACCCGCGACGGCAAGATCGTCGGCCGCCTGCCAGTACCACCAGACCTCCAGGTCACCCCGGCCGGCCGCGCCACCACCAACCTGACCTTCGAGGGCCTCACGTTGCAGCCCGGAGGCCGCACGCTGATCGCCTCGATGGAGGGCCCGTTGTCCGGCGACCGCGCCGACCTGCTGCGCTTCCAGACCTGGAAACGCAAGGGCCACGACTTCCGCCTGTCATCCCAGTACGCCTACCCGGTCACCCCTGGCGGCCCGGGAGTCTCAGAGATCACCGCGACCGGCGACGGCCGCCTCCTGGTCCTGGAACGCGGCTTCACCGCGAACGTGGCAACACGATCCGCCTCTACCTCGCCGACCTCCACCACGCGACGAACGTCAGCCGAACCCACGACCTGACGGGCCAGCGGAACGTCCACCTCATCCACAAGACCTTGCTGGCCGACCTCGCCGCCTGCCCGTCACTGGGCGCCACCGCCAAACAACCCCAGCCCAACCCGCTCCTGGACAACATCGAGGGCATGACGATCACCGCCCACAAGCCAGGCGGCCGCCTGCGCCTCCTCCTGGTCAGCGACGACAACCAGGGCGCAACACAGACGACCCGCCTCTACTCCCTCACCGTTCGGCTGCCCCGATAGGCAGGCTGAGGTGGACAGAGCGCTCGGCTCCGGTGTTCAGGCGTTCTCATGACTGGGGCAGGCGTTCACCGCGTACGGCTTGGATGTCCAGTTCGACGCGGAGGGTCGCGCCAAGGGCGCCGATGCCGGCCGGCAGGGTCTGGTTGTAGGCCATGGCGAAGTCTTCGCGTTTCAGTTCGGTCGTCGCGCGGAAGGCGGCGCGGGTTCCGCCCCACGGGTCGGGGCCGGTGCCCAGGTAGGACAAGGACAGGTCGACCGGGCGGTGGACGTCCTTCAAGGTCAGCATGCCGTGGACGGTCCAGTGGTCGGCGCCTGACGGGACGAGACGCGTGCCCTCGTAGCGGATGAGCGGGTAGCGCTCCACTTCCAGGAAGTCCTCGCTGCGCAGGTGCTCGTCGCGGGCCGAGTTCGCGGTGTCGACGGTGGCGGCTTTGATCTCGGCTTCCACAGACGAGTGTTCTACGTGCGGGGCTACCTGGATGCGGCCGCCGAACTCCGAGAAGCGGCCGTGGATGCTGGACAGTCCCAGGTGGCGGATCGTGACGCGGATGCCGGAGTGGACCGGGTCGATGGTCCATGGGCCGGGTGGGGGCAGGCCCTGGCCGCCCTGACGGGCGAGGGTGACCGTGCCTAGTTCGGCGGGGCCGGTGGTGCCGATCATGGCGGTGGAGGCCGATGGGGTGTAGCCGATCGCCGTGACGATCGCGGTGTAGCGGCCCGTGGGCAGTGGTGTGGAGCGTGCCTCGCCGTCGGCGTCGGCTTCGGCGCGGGACACCTGGCGACCCGTCATGTCGGCGACCGTGAGGACGGCGTGTGGCAGGGCCCAGCCGTCCTCGGTGCGGATCCGTACGCGAATCACTCTTGCTCTCCTCTGTGGTCTTCGGGGTAGCCGAGGGTCAGCCCGAAGGTCTCCTCGCCGGTGGTGCCGACCGTCAGCGCGGCGGCGACGGGCGGGTAGCCGCTGGCGATGACGGTGTACGGGCCCGGGTCCAGGTCGTCGAAGGCGTACGTGCCGTCGGGGTCGGTCATGGCGACGGCGACGATGTTGCCCGCGAGGTCGACGAGGGTGACGCGGGCGTCGGCGAGCGGCTGCGAACCGGCGCCCGCGCGGATCTCGCCGCGTACGCGGACGCCGGTTCGCAGCTCGATCTCGCATCGGGTCGTGGCCTGGCCGGACACTTGGACGGGCAGGGCGTTCGGCCGGTGGCCGCGGGAGCTGACCGCGACGACGTACATGCCGGTGAGCAGGTCGTCGCAGGCGAACACGCCGTCGGGCCCCGTCTCGGTGGAGGCGACGACCTCGCCGTGCACGTCGGTGACCACGACCATGGCACCGGCGATCGGGGATCCGGTCGCGGCGTCGCGCACCAGGCCGGCGAGCCCGGGGGTGCCGGACAGGGTCAGGTCGAACGAGAGGGCTTCGCCGCCGACCACGACCGTCGCGGCGTGCGGCTGATGGCCGTCGGCGGCGGCGATCAGCATGTACGCGCCGGCGCCGGGCACGGCCAGCGTGTACGAGCCGTCGGCGCGGGTGCCGCCCCGGTCGATCTGATGCCCGCCCAGGTCGATCAGAGTGAGCGCGGCGCCGGCGACGGCACCGCCGTCGGCGCCGTGCACGTGGCCGCCGACCCGGGTGCCGAACCCTCCACCGGAGGCGGTGACCGGCGCGTACGCCGTCGCGGCGACCGGCTCGGTGACCGCCCCGACCGTCACCAGCTCCCGCGACCGCTCCACGGGCACCGGCACGACGGGCACCGGCACGACGCGCCGCTCGCCACGGCTGTCGACGAGCACGACGACGGCGAGCGCGGCGAGCAGCAGGACCCCGACGGCCCACCAGAGCGCGACGGTGAACCCGTGCACCAGCCCGATCGCGGCGAGGCCGGGCGCCGGCGCATGGTCGGCGAGGTACGCCGTGGTGGCGCCGGCCGCGATGGTGTTCAGCAGCGCGGTGCCGATCGAGCCGCCGACCTGCTGGGAGGTGTTGACCATCGCCGAGGCCACGCCGGCGTCGCGGAGGTCGACGCCGAGGGTGGCGAGGTTCATCGCGGGCATGAACGCCGAGCCCAGGCCGAGGCCGAGCAGGATCTGCGCGGGCAGGACCAGCGTCACGTACGAGCTGTCGGCCTGGAGCCGGGTCAGCAGCGCGACTCCTCCCGTGGCCACGAGCAGGCCGGGCGCCATGAGCAGCCGCGGCGGCACGCGGTTCATCAGCCGCGCGGAGATCTGCGTCGAGCCGGTGATCATGCCCGCGGTCATGGGCAGGAAGGCGAGGCCGCTCTCGACGGGCGAGTATTCCTTGACGGTCTGCAGGTAGTAGGTGAGGAACAGGAACAGGCCGAACATCCCGATCACGGACAGGCCCACCGCGAGGTACGCCCCTCCGCGGTTGCGGTCCAGGACGACCCGCAGGGGCAGCAGCGGCTCCTTCGTGAGGCTCTCGGCGACGATGAACGCGACGAGCAGCACGAACGCCACGGTGAAGAGCCCGATCACTCCGCGCTCGCTCCAGCCCTTCGACTCGGCGCGGGTGAACCCGTACACGAGCGAGATCAGCCCGGTCGTCACCAGCACCGCGCCGGGGACGTCGAGCCGGGCGCGCCTGCGCGGGGCGTGGGCCTTGATGAAGATCGAGCCGCCGAGGAGGCCGAGGGCGGCGATCGGCACATTGACGTACAGCGCCCAGCGCCAGTTCAGGTACTCGGTGAGCACGCCGCCGAGGATCAGGCCGATGGCGGCCCCGCCTCCGGCGATGGCGCCGTAGATGCCGAACGCCTTGGCGCGTTCCTTCGGCGCGGTGAAGGTCACGGCGAGCAGAGACAGGGCGGACGGGGCGAGCAGCGCGCCGAACGCCCCCTGCAGCGCGCGTGCGCCGAGCAGCATGCGCTCGTCGTACGACGCGCCGCCGAGGGCCGAGGCCGCGGCGAAGCCGACCAGCCCGATGAGGAAGGTGCGCTTGCGCCCGATCAGGTCGCCGATCCTGCCGCCGAACAGGAGGAGGCCACCGAAGGCCAGCGTGTACGCGGTGATCACCCATTGGCGGTCGCCGTCGGAGATGTCGAGGGCGCGCTGGGCGGACGGCAGCGCGATGTTGACGATGGTGGCGTCCAGCACGACCATCAGCTGGGCGAGTGCGATGAACAGCAGGGCGATCCAGCGCCGGGAGTCCTGGTCGCCGGGGACCGATGCGGTCGTCGACATGAAGTGGTGTCTCCACTACGTGAGGCAGGTTCGTTGACAAGGCGAGCGGGCCTGAGCGGGAGAGCCGGTCGCGGACCGTACATGTTCCGTCACACAAGGTATTACAGTTGCTTGACGGGATAAAGAGCGAAGTCAGCGCAGAAAGTCAGGACCAGCGCGTACGACCCCGGGCCACCTGCGGTTCAGCGATGCGACAAGGGGCGTCCACCCGTGGTCACCAGACTTCTCGCGGCACGTCGTGCGACGGGCCGAGAGAGGACCGGTATGAAGCGCTGGAACGCCACGGCCGCAGGCACGCTGGCTCTGACCCTGATCGGCGGTGGAGTCGCCGGAGCGCGCACCCACCTGCCCGCCACCCGTGACGACGCCTACCGCGTACGCGCCGGTCAAACGCTGGACGTACTCGGCGACGGCGTGCGCCGCAACGACGGCGGACACCCGGCGACGCTGGTCGCGCACACCTCGCCGGCCCACGGCTCGCTGAGCGTGGACCCCGACGGGTCGTTCCGCTACGTGCCCGCCGCCGGGTTCACCGGCACCGACACCTTCACGTACACGGTGAGCGACGCGGTCCACCTGTACTCCACACACCTCCCGCCGATCGCGACGATCGGCGGGGTGACCATCACCGGCGGGGCCTACGGTTCGTCCCTCGCCCCGGTGCCGGGCCGCCCCGGCGAGGTCTACGGCCTCACCGACCGCGGCCCGAACGTCGACGGCCCGTTGGAGAACGAGAAGATCCTTCCCCTGCCGGCGTTCCAGCCGGCCATCGGGAGGTTCCGCCTGACCGGCGACAACGCCGTGCTGGAGCGGACGATCCCGCTGCGCGCCGCGGACGGCACCCCGTACGACGGGCGGGTCAACCCGCAGGCCGCCACCGGCGAGAACCTCGTCGACCTGAACGGCACCCCGCTGGCCCCGGACGCCGCGGGCTATGACTCCGAGGGTCTCGTCGCGACGCCCGACGGCGGCTTCTGGGTGTCGGACGAGTACGGCCCGTTCATCACCCGCTTCGACGCGAGTGGCCGCGCGACGAAGCGCCTCTCCCCCTTCGACGGCTCACTCCCCGCGGAGCTGTCGGCCCGCGAACCGAACAAGGGCATGGAGGGCCTGACCATCACCCCCGACGGCCGTACGCTCGTCGGCGTCATGCAGGCGGCGCTGAAGCAGCCGGACCTCACGAAGAAGACCAAGAACGTCGCCCCGGTGCGCATCGTGACCTACGACCTGCGCACGCATCAGACGCACGAGTACGTCTACCTGCTCGACGACCCGAAGGACAACGGCGGCGCGGTGAGCGAGATCACCGCGATCGGGCCGACGACGTTCCTCGTCGACGAGCGTGACGGCGGCCTCGAACCCGGCGCGTACAAGAAGCTGTTCCGTGTCGACCTGTCCGGCGCGACCGACGTCGGCCCGGCCAACCCGGCGTACGACGCTCACCGGGGCCTGCTGCTGGGCGGCAAGAGCCTTGAGGCGTTCACCGGCGACGACGCCACCGCGGACGCGAAGGCCGCGCTGGCCGCCGCGGGTGTCGTCCCGGTGTCCAAGACCCTGGACGTCGACCTCGGCGGCCTGCTGACCGGCCTCGACCCGTCCGGCGGCTTCTTCGGCCACGACAAGATCGAGGGCGTCGCCACCACCGATCACGGGCGCACGCTCGTGATCAGCAACGACAACGACTTCGGCATCGACGGCGTCACCGGCGACACGCGGCCGTTCGCGCTGCAGGCCAAGATCCTGCCGGACGGCCGCCAGGACGACGGCGAGTACCTGACCGTCGACACGACGGCGCTCCCGGCCCGCACGCGTACGGCGACCGTCCGGATCAAGGTCGTGCGCTGACCGCGCTCAGAGGGACAGGGCGGCCAGTGCGGCGTTGACGATGGAGCCGGGGAGCAGGTCGTGCAGCTCGTACAGCTCCGGGATCGAGCCGGACTGGCCGAACTCGTCGACGCCGAGCGGCACACACGGCACACCCAGCGCCGAGCCGAGCCACGCGAGCGCGTGCGAGGCGGCGTCCTGCACCGTGACGACCGGCGCGCGGCTCCCCCGTGAGAAGGCCGCGCGCAGCACGCCTGCCTCGGACGGTGTGGTCGCGGTGCGGACGCCCTGGCGCAGAGTGCGCTGCCAGGCCGAGTAGAGGCGGTCCGGGGAGGTCACGTCCACGATGTGGGCCGCGATGCCCTCCTCCTCCAGTTCGCGCGAGGCGGCCAGGACCTCAGGCATCACCGCGCCGGTCGCCGCGAGGTAGACGGCCGGGCCCTCCACCTCGGACTCGTGCAGGAGGTACGCCCCGGCGAGCACCTGGCGGCGCAGCACCGCGTCGCCGAGCCGCTTGCGCGCCTCCTCGAACGGCTTCTGGTCCAGCGGGCGTGTCGTCAGCCGGAAGTAGTACGCGCCGTCCTCGTAGGGCGCCGCGGTGGTCGTCTCGGACGGGCCCGCCGCGATGCGGCCGAAGGCGTCGCAGAGCAGCCAGTCCAGCGCGGTCGCGTACGACGGCTCCAGGTAGGTGACGTTCGGGAGCTCCAGGCCGATCGAGGCGGTGATCGTGGACTGGTGCGCACCGCCCTCGGGGGCGAGGGTGATGCCCGACGGTGTGCCCGCGACGACGAACCGGGCGCCCGAGTAGACGCCGTAGATGAACGCGTCGAGCCCACGGCACACGAACGGGTCGTACACGGTGCCGACCGGCAGCAGCGGCCGCCCGTGCAGGTCGCCGGCGAGCCCGAGCTGGCCGAGCAGCAGGAACAGGTTCATCTCGGAGATGCCGAGCTCGATGTGCTGGCCCTTGGGGCTCTCGGTCCACTTCAGCAGCGGGTCGGGGCTCCAGGCGCGCTGCTCGGCGGGGGTGAACACGCCCGTACGGTTGATGAAGCCGGCCAGGTTGGTCGAGGTCGCGACGTCGGGGGCGGTGGTGACCAGGTACGGCGACACCTTCTCGTCGCGCGACAGGTCGACGAGGATCTTGCCGAAGGCGTCCTGCGTGGACACCGGCCGCGACGTGCGCACGCCCGTGGCCGTGGGCACCGCGACGCCGAGCGCCTTCTGCGCCGGCGTACGCCGCAGCTCCTCGCGGCGGCGATTGCACAGGATGCCCTCGGGGCTCGCGGGCTCGAACCGCGCCCAGTCGTCGGTCAGGCCGAGCGAGTCGCGCAGCGCGCCGATCTGGTCGGCGCTGAGCAGGGTCGAGTGGTTGCGGGGGTTGCCCGCGATCGGCAGGCCGTACCCCTTGACGGTGTAGGCGAAGACGACGCTGGGCCGGTCGGTGACCGCGTCGCACTGCGCGTACGCCTCCAGCATCGCGATCAGGTCGTGGCCGCCGAGGTCCTTGACCAGATCGGAGAGCTCGTCGTCGGGCAGCCCGGCGACGACGTCGCCGACCTCCGCGGGCGCGCCGTCGAGGAACATCTCGCGCAGCTTCGCGCCCTCCTGCCCGAACAGCGCCTGGTACTGCTCGTTCGACATCAGGTCGATCCAGCCGCGTACGGCCGCGGGCGCCTCGCGCAGCCGCCGGCCGTACTTGACCTCGACGACGTGCCAGCCGGCCGCCTCGAACTGGCCGCGCCACTGGGCGATCCGCACGCCCGGAACGACCCTGTCCAGCGACTGGCGGTTGAAGTCGACGAGCCACATCACGTTGCCGAGGCCCTGGGTGGCGGGGTCGGCGATGGCCTCCCAGACGTTGCCCTCGTCGAGTTCGGCGTCGCCGAGCAGCGCGATGAACCGTGCCTGCTCGGCGCCGCGGCCCTCCGGGGTCCAGTGGGCGTCGACGTAGCGGCGCACGGCCGCGGCGAACAGCGGCGCCGCCGCGCCCAGGCCGACCGATCCGGTGGAGAAGTCGACGCCGTCGGGGTCCTTCGTACGGCTCGGGTAGGACTGGAGGCCGCCGCGGGCCCGCAGAGTGGTCAGGTACGACCGGTCGAGGTCGCCGAGGAGGTACTTGATGGCGTGGAAGACCGGCGAGGCGTGCGGTTTGACGCTCACCCGGTCCTCGGCGCGCAGGTAGTGGAACCACAGCGCGGTCATCGCGGTGACAAGGGAGGCGCTCGACGCCTGGTGTCCGCCGACCTTCACCCCGTCGCCGGTCTCGCGTTCCCGGTTGGCCGCGTCGACGATGCGCACGGCGAGCCAGAGCACCCGGCGCTGGATCTCGTCCAGCACGTCGAGATCCGTCATCGCAGCCGCAACCTCTATGTCGCGAATGTCACTCATGGACGCCCCTTAGCGAAACAGCAGCACTGTGTCCTCTGGATACCTGTTTGTCCTCCGGGGACGAGCGTACGGGACCACCCCCGTGACCTCGAAGGTCGCCATCCCTCGAAACAGCCTCCCGTGCATGTGGCATATGCATCACACGACCCCGAGAAGCCGCGCCTAGCATGCATTGGCTCCGCATGCCCGGAGCAGCTGGTCGGATTCACCGGGGGCCGGCATGCGGGTGCCCGTCGCCCGCATGCCGCCACCCTCTCGATACGGTATGCCCGTGCTGCCGAACGTCACCGCCACGCGCTATGTGACACCACTCCGTGAGGGCGGGTCGCTTCCCGCCATCACGGAAGCCGATGACCTCGGTACCTATGTCGTGAAATTTCATGGCGCGGGGCAGGGGCGTAAGGCCCTCATCGCCGAGGTCGTCGCCGGCGAGCTCGCCCGCCGCCTCGGCCTGCGGATTCCCGACATCGTCACAGTCGACGTCGACCCGGTGATCGGCCGTCACGAGCCCGACCCCGACGTCCAGGACCTGCTCAAGGCAAGTCCCGGCCGCAACCTCGGCATCGACTACCTCCCGGGCTCGCTCGGCTTCGACCCTCTCGCCTGGACCCCCGAGCCGTCGTTCGCGGCGGCGACGCTGTGGTTCGACGCGCTGATCGGCAACGTCGACCGCAGCTGGCGCAACCCGAACCTCCTCGTGTGGCACGGCGACGTCTGGCTGATCGATCACGGCGCCAGCCTCTACTTCCACCACGCCTGGGCGCGGGCCGCCAACCTGGTCGCCCGGCCGTACGACGCGGACGACCACGTGCTGGCGACCTTCATCGACGACGCGGAGCTCGCCGAGGCCGGCCGCTCGCTCGCGCCGAAGGTGACCGAGGACCTCCTGCGCGAGGTGGTCGCCCTCGTCCCCGCCGAGTGGCTGACCGACGAGCCCGGCTTCGACGCGCCCGAAGAGGTCGCCGCCGCCTATGTCACGCAGCTGCTGGCCCGCGCGTCCGATCCGGAGCCGTGGCTGCCGAAGATCGGCCCGGCACGCCCGGCCGTCCCGCACGGGTCCCCGCAGGGCTCGGAGCGCCCCGGCTGGCTGAACCCGTGAAGGTCTTCGAGTACGCCGCCCTGCGCGTGGTCCCCCGCGTCGAACGCGGCGAGTCCATGAACGTCGGCGTGATCGTCTACTGCCAGGCCGGCGACTTCCTGGGCTGCCTCGTGCACGTCGACACCGACCGGCTCCAGGCCCTCGACCCCGGTCTCGACCTGGGCGCCCTGCGAGCGGCGCTGGCCGCCGTACAGGACCGCTGCTGCGGCGGCCCCAGGGCCGGACAGGCCGCCGACGAGCCGCTGGGCAAACGCTTCCGCTGGCTGACCGCCCCCCGCAGCACGGTCGTCCAGCCCGGCCCGGTCCACGCGGGCCTCACCAGCGACCCGGCCGCCGAACTGAACCGCCTCCTGGACGCCCTGGTCCGTTAGGGCCTGCCTCAAAGTCCTCTGTCCTTGAGACGTGCCCTAGTGCGGGCGCTTCAGGAACGTGGAGATTCCGCGCTTGAAGTCCTCGTAGGCGACGGGCGGGCCGCCGGCCTGGGCCTTCGCGGCGGCTCTGGGGGCCGCGAGGGCGGCGTCGACGGCATGCTTGGCGGCGCGGATGGAGGCGGCCGGGTTCCGGGTGACCGACAGGACCAGGCGGCGGGTGGCGGAGGTGAGCTTCGGCTGCGGGACGCAGCGAGTCGCCAGGCCTAGGCGTACGGCCTCGGCGGCCGGCACGAGGCGGCCGGTGTAGAGCAGCTCGCGGGCCGTGCCCGGGCCGGCCAGGATGCTCAGGCGTGCGGCGAAGGCCGGGCTGACCAAGATGCCGAGCCGGGCGATCGGCATGCCGATGCGCGCGGTCTCGGCGAGCACCTGCAGGTCACACGCCAGCGCGAGCTGGCAGCCCGCCCCGGCCGCCACGCCCTCGACCTGCGCGACGACCGGCACCGGGAGCTCTTCGATCGCGGTGAAGGCCGCCTCCATGGCCGCGAAGTCCTCCGCGACGTCGGTGATGTCGGCCAGCACCCACTCGCGCATGTCGGATCCGGTGCTGAACACCCCGCCCTGGCCGCGCACGACGACGGCCCGCAGTTCGTCGTCGCTCGCCAGCTCGCGGAAGGTCCGCTCCAGGTCGCGCCAGTCCGTACGCGACAGCGCGTTGCCGTGCTGCCCGTCACCGACCGCCACGTCGACCACGTCGCGGTCCCGCGAAAGCTCGATCTTCACAAGGTCTCCCCGCCCTTGATCCGCATATCACCAGGGACCTGCAAATTCCAGGCCTCACAAAACACCATAAAGTTTCCTGTGGCTCGAAAGTAAGTCACGCCGGCGTCATGGCCCACGTTTGCCAGGCATGGTGAATTCCCCGTACGGGCCGAGAGAGAACCCGGTGACGCGGACTCCGCCGCCGCGGATCATTCTCCGCGCGACCGCCCGCGACCACCTGCTCGACCTCCTCTTCTTCCTCTACGGCGGGCCGGCCCTTCCCGAGTCAAGCCATCCAGCAGCAAAGCAGGAAATACGTGATTTTGCGACCACCGCCCCGAACCTTAGACAAATCGTCGCCCTGACCAGCACTCCTGGCCGTGAGCAGTTGATCAGCATCGCCCACAGGGCCCCGCAAATCGCCCCCATGATGGACAATTTCCTGCAGAGCCACGGCGTCTTGTGGAACGGCCGCGACAAGTACGCCTTCAACCCCGGCCAATGGGCCGTCTGGCAGGTCGTGCCCGAGGAGATCAACGCGATCAGGCGCTACTCGGTGAGCCCTCGGCTGCGAACCGAAAGGTTACTGTCCGGCCTTCTCCGGTTACTGAGGAGGTTCGGCTAGAACATCACGGACATGAAGGTGTTCACGTCGCGGAAGCCGACGCGCTTGTACGTGGCTCTGGCGGGAGCGTTGAAGTCATTGACGTACAGCGAGACGGCGGGCGCGATCGAGCGCAGGGCCTCGTCGATGACGGCGGCCATGCCGTGGACGGCGTAACGGCGGCCGCGCAGCTCGGGGTGGACCCAGACGCCCTGCACCTGGCAGGCGTGCGGGGTGACCGCGCCGATCTCGGCCTTGAACACGACCCGGCCGTCGTCGATGCGGGCGAACGCCCGTCCGGAGCGGATCAGCTCGGCGACGCGCGCCCGGTAGAGCACTCCCCCGTCGCCGGTCTGCGGGGACACCCCGACCTCCTCGGTGAACATCGCCACGCAGGCCGGGTAGATCGTGTCGAACTCCCGCATCGTGACGCGGCGCACGTCCGGGTCGGGGGCGACGAGTGACGGGGAGGTCGTCGACATGACCGGCTGAGCGGCGCGTACGGCGCGCGGGCGGCCCCACGACGGGCGCAGCGAGCTCCACATCTGGGTGACGGTGGCGACCGGGCCGACGATCGAGGAGCAGCGGCGCCCCTGCGAGCGCGCCTTGTCGGCGAAGTAGCGGGAGGCCTCGGAGTCGGCGGCGACCGGCACGAGGTTCGCGCCGGAGTAGCAGAGGGAGGTCAGCCGGCCACCGCGGTGGTAACCCCACATCTGGGCGCCCAGCCGGCCGGAGTCGAGGCCGGCGACGTGCACACGCGAGCTCACGAAGACGTTCGAGACCGGCTCGGCGTCGAGGATCGCGATCGCCTCTTCGAGATGGCGGTCGTCGAGAAGCCGGACCGGGGAGGTCCGCAGCACCGGGCTCACGGTGTCTCCTGGTTCACGCCCGCTCGGCCGTCCCTCACCGTGCGGTGGTCGATCGATGCCTTGTGAGCGGCGGGCACGGCATCGTGGTTCGCTCCGCTCACGTTGTAAGGGTACGGCAGGATCGCCCGGAGATCGGCGGGATGGTGCGGCACACCGCGTTCCGTCTCGGATCCGGCGAAACGGAAGGCAAAGGGCCCCCGGCGCGTACGCCGGGGGCCCTTCAGGATCGATCAGGTCACGGACGCCCGATGAGCGGACGGTTCGGGACCTTCTTCGCGACCGTGGCCGCGCTGACGCTCGACGGAACCGGGTCCGGGAGCGCCTTGCACGTGACGTCCGGTCCGGTGCCCGGCTTGCTCGCCGGCAGGGCGCCCGTGTTCAGGTACGCCGCGACCTTGTCGTCCAGGCACGCGTTGCCGTTGAGGGTGTTCGCGTGGGTCTTGCCGCCGATCTCGGCGACCAGGCGGGACGGCAGGAGCTTGTGCATCTCCTCGCCGCCCGGGTACGGCGTCGCGGCGTCCAGCGTCGACTGGACCAGCAGCGCCGTCGCCATACCCCGGCCGTTCAGCCGCAGGCTCGGGCCGGCCTGGAAGGGCCAGTACGCCACCGGAGCGTTGAACCAGACGTTGCCCCAGGTGTTGAACTTGTAGCCGTGCTTGTAGAGGTTCACGGCGTCGCGGTGCCACTTGGTCCAGTTGTGCGGCCAGCGCGCGTCGGCGGCCTGGACGGCGTTGTACATCGCGAAGCCGTTGTCGTCCGCCTCGAAGATGTTGTCGGTGTAGAAGTCGACGAGCGACTTGGCGTCGCCCTTCGTGACGACTCCGGAGAACACCTCGGCGATCGGCTCGTACCAGCCGGTGTTGTAGCCGGCGTTCAGGAACGTGTCGTCGAGCTCGTCCGGTCCGATCTTGCCGCCGATGGCGGCCTTGCCGGCCTTCGTGCGCATCGTGTAATACGCCTTCTCGACCGCCTTCTCGGACGTGCCGAGGTGGTAGACCGAGTCGTACTTGGCGATCCAGCCGAAGAAGAACTTGATGTTCCGCTCGAACGCCTTGTCCTGTTCGAGGTTGGCGTCGTACCAGACGCCGCGGTCGTCGACGTTGCCGTCGAGGATCATGCGCCGGACGCGCTTGGGGAACAGCGTCCCGTACGTCGCGCCGAGGTAGGTGCCGTAGGAGAAGCCGTAGTAGTTGATCTGCTTCTGGCCCAGCGCCGCGCGGATCGCGTCGATGTCGCGGGCGGCGTCCGTGGTCTTCAGGTGCGGAAGCAGCCAGCCGAACTTGCTCGCGCAGGCCTTCGCGTACGCCTGGGACTTCTTCTTCCAGGCCTGCTCGGCCTTCCGGGTGTGCGGGACGTAGTCCGGGCGCACCGGGTCGGAGAAGTGCGGGTCACAGCTGACGGCGGGCTTGCTGGCTCCGACGCCGCGCGGGTCGAAGCCGATGATGTCGTACTGGGCGGCGATCTCGGGGTGGTCGACGCCGGCGAACCAGCCCGCGAGCCCCTCGGAGAGGTACAGCCCGCTGCCGCCGGGGCCGCCGGGGTTGGCGATCAGCACGCCCTTGTAGTGCGCGGTGTCGGTGTGCTTGAGACGCGACACCGCGACCGAGATCTTCTTGCCGTTCGGGTGACGGTAGTCCAGCGGCACCTTCACCTGGGCACACTGCGACTTGGCCAGGGACGGGTCGTCACACTTGGCCCACGCGATCGAGCCCGCGGTCGGCGTGACGTCCGCTGCCTGCGACGCGTTCGACGACGGCGTCTGCGCCTGTACGGTCACGACCGTCACGGTGGCGGCGACGATTCCGGCGCCCGCCACGGCAGAGATCACTTTAAGTCTCTTCACGAAACCCCCTCGCGCGCATGACCCGGCGACGGGTCAGCGCAGATACGAATGGGCAGATTGTGGCGCTTGGGGGAAATAAGGCGAAAGGGGCGAGTTCAACTGTTGCTTGATCGTGATGACCAGCCAGGAACTCAAGCCGGGCGAAGGCCCCCGGCATCGGAATACCGAGGGCCTTCGCCGATTCAGCGGTTGACTACTTGGTAAGGGCCACCGGGAATCGCGGCGCGGTCTGGGCCTTGGCCGTCACGCCGGAGGACGGCGGAACGGGCTCGGGCAGACGTGCGCAGTGGGACTCGTTGGCCGGCAGGGTGCCGTCGGTCAGGAAGGCGGCGAACTTGTCGTCAATGCACGCGTTGCCGCGCTCGACGACGCCATGCGTACGGCCGCCGTCCTCGATGACCAGGCGCGAGCCCTTGAGCCGCTGGTTCATCTCCACGCCGCCAGGGAACGGCGTCGCGGCGTCGTTGGTCGCCTGGAACAGCAGCACCGGCGGGATGCCGTCGGCGTGACCCACGTTCACCGGAGTACCGGCCTGGGCCGGCCAGGTCAGACACGGAGCGTTGTACCAGGCGTTGCCCCAGGTCTCGAACTTGTAGCCGCCGTTGTAGAGCTTGTCGTTGTCGCTGCGCCACTTGGCCCAGTCGGTCGGCCACTGGACGTCGCTGCACTGCACCGCGTTGTAGACGGCGTAGCCGTTGTCGTCCGGCGTGGCGCCCAGCGTGTTGTACGCCGTGACCAGGGCCGAGGAGTCGCCGGCCTTGTACTTCGACAGCGCGCTGACGAGGTAGGGCCAGTAGGAGCCCAGGTCGATGTACCCGGCGACGAGGTAGGTGTCGTCGAGCTCGTCGCCGCCGAGGACGCCGCCGGCCGGGGACTTGGCCAGCGCCGCGCGCGCGGCGAAGTACTCGTCACGAACCGCCTGCTGGGTGGTGCCCAGGTGGTAGATCGAGTCGTACTTGGCCGCCCAGGCGAACAGGGCGTTGATGTTGCCCTCGAAGGCCTTGTCCTGTTCGAGGTTGGCGTTGTACCAGACGTCGCTGGGCTTGACGTTGCTGTCCAGCACCATGCGGCGCACGTGCGACGGGTACATGGTCGCGTAGACCGAGCCCAGGTACGTGCCGTACGAGGCGCCGTAGTAGTTGATCTGCTGCTGCCCCAGAGCCTCGCGGATGCTGTCCATGTCCTGGACGGCGTCGGTGGTCTTCATGTGGTTCAGGAGCGAGCCGTACTTGGTGCCGCAGGCCTTGGTGTAGCCGGCCGACTTCTTCAGCCAGGTCGCCTCGATGGCCTGGGTGGTCGGGATGTAATCCGGCCGCACCGGCGCGAAGTAGTTCGCGTCACAGGTCAGGGACGGGGTGCTGCCGCCGACGCCACGCGGGTCGAACCCGATGACGTCATAGGTGGCCTTGAGGCCGTCGGGCAGGCCTTCCGCCACGCGCGACGCGAAGTCACGGCCGGTGCCGCCGGGTCCGCCCGGGTTGACCAGGAGCGATCCCTGGTAACCGGTCGTCCCGGTGTGCTGGAACTTGGACAGCGCAAGGGTGATCTTCGTACCGTTCGGCTTACTGTGGTCCAGCGGGACCTGCAGGCTGGCGCACTGGAGGCCTTCGAGGCCCTCTTCGGTGCACGCCGACCAGCTCGGGCTCGAGAACGGCCGAGCGGGACTCGCCTGCGCAGCCGCCGGCATGAGAGCCAGTCCGACCAGGCCGGCCCCTGCCACAGCCGCCGTGATTGCAAGCTTTTTCACGTAACCCCTTTCACTCGGAGCACGCCAAGAACTCCGGTTCGTGGCGGTAGCGCATGATTCTGGTGAGTTTGATTTGCCGCCGGGAGAGGCACGGCCAGTGGTGGCCAAACTCCGGCCATGACAAAAAGAGCCCCTGACCAGGCGGTCAGGGGCTCTGCAAACTATAGTCAGGCGACGCTCAGGTAACGCTGACGTCGGCGCCCGGGCCCTCGCCCGTGACGTCGACGCCCATCTCCTCGGCGATGCGGACGGCCTCCTCGATGAGGGTCTCCACGATCGCGGATTCGGGCACCGTCTTGATGACTTCGCCCTTGACGAAGATCTGGCCCTTGCCGTTGCCCGAGGCGACGCCGAGGTCGGCCTCGCGCGCCTCGCCGGGGCCGTTGACGACGCAGCCCATGACCGCGACCCGCAGCGGGACCGGGAAGTCCTGCAGCGCGGCGGTCACCTGGTCGGCGAGCGTGTACACGTCGACCTGGGCGCGGCCACAGGACGGGCACGACACGATCTCCAGGCCGCGCTCACGCAGGTTGAGCGACTCCAGGATCTGCAGGCCGACCTTGACCTCCTCGACGGGAGGGGCCGACAGCGAGACGCGGATGGTGTCGCCGATGCCTTCGGCGAGCAGCGCGCCGAAGGCGACCGCGGACTTGATGGTGCCCTGGAAGGCGGGGCCGGCCTCGGTGACGCCGAGGTGCAGCGGGTAGTCGCACTTGGCCGACAACTGCCGGTAGGCGTTGACCATCACGACCGGGTCGTTGTGCTTGACCGAGATCTTGATGTCGCGGAAGTCGTGCTCCTCGAACAGCGAGCACTCCCACAGCGCGGACTCCACGAGCGCCTCGGGGGTCGCCTTGCCGTATTTCTGGAGCAGGCGCTTGTCGAGGGAGCCGGCGTTGACGCCGATGCGGATCGGCACGCCCGCGTCCTTGGCGGCCCGCGCGATCTCACCGACCTTGTCGTCGAACTTCTTGATGTTGCCGGGGTTGACCCGGACGGCCGCGCATCCGGCGTCGATGGCGGCGAAGACGTATTTGGGCTGGAAGTGGATGTCGGCGATGACGGGGATCTGCGACTTGCGGGCGATCGCGGGAAGCGCGTCCGCGTCGTCCTGCGACGGCACCGCCACGCGCACGATCTGGCAGCCGGACGCGGTGAGCTCCGCGATCTGCTGCAGCGTGGCGTTGACGTCGGATGTGAGGGTCGTCGTCATCGATTGAACCGATACCGGAGCGTCGCCGCCCACCGGCACGGAACCCACCATGATCTGCCGCGTCTTCCGGCGCGGGGCGATCGGCCTGGGCTTGGCCTGCGGAATCCCGAGATCGACGCTCATCGGTCGCGCGGCGCGGAGCCATGGCTCCGGGGAAGCGCCGCGTCCTCCTTCCAATTTTGGGTTAGACGGTCGAACCACAGCCTAGGCAACCGAACCGGTCCTCCGCACACGAAGGCGCTACTGCGGCATTTTCAGCGGATTTATGAGGTCTGCCAGGATCAACAGCATCCCAAGACCGACGAGAATCAGCACCGCCACGTACGTCACCGGCATCAGCTTGGTCATGTCGACCGGGCCGGGCTCGGGCCGCCCCCGCGCGCGGAACACCGCCGCCTTGATCCGCTCGTAGCACAGCACCGCGAGGTGGCCGCCGTCCATCGGCAGTAGCGGCAGCACGTTGAGCAGCCCGACGAAGAGGTTGAGGGACGCGATGAGCAGGATGAACGTCGAGAGCTTGTCGCGCCACGTGGCGCTGGAGGAGAACACCTGGCCGGACGCCTCGGCACCGCCGATGACGCTCCCCGCCTGGCCGCCGGGCGTACTGGCACGGTCGGGCGAGAACAGCTTCGGGATCGCGTGCGGGATGTCCACGATGACCGACCCGATCGAGGAGATCATCTGGCCCATGAACCGGACCGAGAACCTCGTAGCGGCCACCGGACCGAGCGTCCGCGTCCGTGTCGCCGGCTCCACGCCGAAGTAGCCGCGGCCGTTCAAGTTCGCGAGCACGGCCGGCAGCGTGAGCGTGCGCCCGTCTCGCACCACCACGACCTCGACCCTCGCGCCCGGCGCGGCCTTCTCGATCTCGGCGGCGAGCCCGTCCCAGTCGCGTACGTGCCGGCCCCCGAACGACACGATCCGGTCGCCCGCCCGCAGCCCGGCCTTCTTCGACGGCGACTCGGGCTCGCGCGCGGTGCACGTGGTCGTGGCCGACACGCAGGGCGAGACCCGGCGTACGACCGTGGTGGCGCCGTCGGCGGCGGGGATGCCGACGGCCGTCGCGAGCACGACCAGCAGCAGGAACGCCAGCACGATGTTGACGACCACCCCGGTGACGATCACCACCGCGCGCTTCGCGGCGGGCTGCCGGTAGAAGGCGCGCGCCTCGTCGGCCGGGTCGACCTTCTCCATCGGCGTGTAGCCGACGATCCGCACGAACCCGCCGAGCGGTATCGCCTTCACCCCGTACTCGGTCTCTCCCCGGCGCCGCGACCACAGAGTGGAGCCGAACCCCACGAAGAACTGCGTCGCCTTCATCCCGAACCGCTTGGCGGTCAGGAAGTGACCGGCCTCGTGCAGGACCACCGTGACGAGGAGGGCCAGGACGAAGGCCGCGACACCGAGAAGGTAGGTCAACCGGCCGTCAGCTCCCGTGCCCGCGTCCGCGCCCACCCGTCGGCCGCGAGCACGTCGTCGAGGCTGAGCCCGCCTTCGGATGAGCTGTTCGTGTGATCGGAAACTACCCGCGCGACCGTGTCGACAATCGCGGTGAACGCCAGGCGCCCGCCGAGGAACGCCTCGACGCATTCTTCGTTCGCGGCGTTGTAGACCGCGGGCGCGGTGCCGCCGGCCGTGCCGACCTCCCGCGCCAGGCGCACGGCGGGGAACACCTCGTCGTCGAGCGGGAAGAACTCCCACGTGTGCGACCGTGTCCAGTCGAGGCCGGGTGCGGCGTCGGGCACGCGGTCGGGCCAGGCCAGGCCGAGCGCGATCGGCAGCCGCATGTCGGGCGGGCTGGCCTGGGCGATCGTCGCGCCGTCCGTGAACTCCACCATCGAGTGGACCGCCGACTGCGGGTGCACCATCACCTCGATGCGCTCGAACGGGATGTCGTAGAGCAGGTGCGCCTCGATCACTTCGAGGCCCTTGTTGACGAGCGTCGCGGAGTTGATCGTGATGAGCGGGCCCATCGCCCAGGTCGGATGGGCGAGCGCCTGTTCCGGAGTGACGCCGTCGAGCTCGGCGCGGGTACGGCCGCGGAACGGCCCGCCGCTGGCGGTGACGATCAGGCGGCGCAGCTCGGCGCGGGTGCCGCCGCGCAGGCACTGCGACAGCGCGGAGTGCTCGGAGTCGACCGCCACGATCTGACCCGGCTTCGCCCGCTGCTTGACCAGCGGGCCACCGATGATCAGGGACTCCTTGTTGGCCAGCGCGAGCGTACGCCCGGCGTCGAGGGCGGCGAGAGTGGAGGTGAGGCCCGCGGCGCCGTCGATGCCGTTCAGCACGATGTCGCACGGCCACGCGGCCATCTCGGCGATCGTGCCCGGCCCGGCGAGGAGACGTGGCAGCTTGTAGTCGCCGGAAGAGAAGCCGCGCTTCTGCGCCTCGGCGTAGAGGGCGAGCTGGAGGTCTTCGGCGGCCGAGCCCTTCGCCACGGCGACGACGTCGGGCCGCAGGTCGAGCGCCTGGCGCGCGAGGAGATCGACGCGCCCGCCGCCGGCGGCCAGCCCGGCCACGCGGAAGCGGTCCGGGTTACGCCGGATCACGTCGATGGCCTGGGTGCCGATCGATCCGGTCGAGCCGAGGATCACCACGTCTTTGGGGTCCGCCGCGGAGGCGCTCTCGTCACGAGTCACGCCTCCATTCTCGCCTCCGCGCGACCTCGCGGGCGCCAGGCCGCTCGACAAAGCACAGAACACCTGATCACCAACGCCGTTTTACCAGAAGTGAGCGTATGATCACCCTGCGTGCTGCACACTTTTGGCTCATGTCCAACAGTGCCCCCATCGCCCTCGCCGTGCCCGCCATCGGCGCCGTGCTCGGCATGCTCGGCCCGGCGACGTCCCACCCCACACCGGGGGTGGCAGGCGTGACCGACCACGTGATCATGTCCGCCCGGTCGGCGACCCTCCGATACTGGACCTCCGAGCGCATGCAGCGCGCGCTCATCCCGCCCTCGCGCCCGCGGACCGGCCCGAAGACCGTCCCGGCCGCCGGTCCCCCGGTGACGATCCCCGGCTCCGGCGCGCGCCGCCAGGGCGCGACGAGCCCCGGTGCTCCGTGGACGTTCCACGGCGCGGTGCGCGCCACCACCGGCAAGGTCTTCTTCACCATCAACGGGGGCGACTACGTCTGCTCGGCGGGCACCGTCACGAGCGCCAACCGGGACCTCGTCGTGACCGCCGGCCACTGCGCGCAGGACGTCACCGGCGCGTGGGCCCGCAACTGGATCTACGTGCCCGGCTACGACCACGGCCGGCGGCCGTACGGCTCGTTCACCGCGCGCCACGTCTTCGTGCCCGACACGTGGTCGCGCACCGGTGATGAGAACTTCGACGTCGCCCTCGTCGCGATGGCCGCGAGCGGCGGGCGGCACGTCGCCGACGTGGTCGGCGCCCAGGGCATCGCCTTCGACCAGCCGCGCGGCGCGCTGGTCTACGGCTTCGGATACCCCGCCGGCGGCCGCTACGACGGCGAGCGGCTGACCTACTGCAGCGGGCGCACCTATCCCGACTCCCGCCGCATCACGCGCGACGAGGGGCTGCGCTGCGACATGACGGAGGGCTCCAGCGGCGGCCCGTGGCTGACCCGGTTCGACGCGGGCACGGGCACCGGCGTCGTCACGTCGGTGAGCAGCTTCAAGTACGCCGACGACCCGGCGACGATGTACGGCCCGTACTTCGGCGCGGCGATCCGCCGCGTGTACGACACGGCGCAGCGGGCCTGAGACCGGCCGAAACACCTGCGCGGACACCCTCGTGATCCCTAATGTTCCGGCATGAGGATCAGCCCATCCGTCGAGATGGTCGTGGCGTCGCATGACGATCCGATCGCGTTCGGCCTCCGCGTCGAGCAGGAGGCCGAGCGCGCCACCGTCTCCGGGACCTCCGGCGGCCTGCCGCGCTCCGACGTCGGAGCGGTCTTCGTCGTCGCCCGGCACGCGTACGCGCTGGTCGGGTGCGCGGGGATGCGGCGGCTCTGCGACGACACCGCCGAGGTCACCGGCGTGTACGTCCGGCCCGAGTTCCACGAGCCGGACATCGCACGCATGCTGCTGTCGGAGGTGGAGGATCTGGCGCGGCGGCGCGGGTTCTCGGTGCTGCGGCTCGACGCCCCCGACGAGGCCGAGCCGTACACCTCCGGCGGTTACACGCGCCGAGGCGCCGGCCTGGAGAAGTCGCTGGCTCCGCGTCAGGGGGCCGGCCACCCGGCCCCCTGACGGGCCTCAGCCGGCCTCGCGCAGCGCGATCCGCGTGTGCAGCCGCCGCAGGGGCCTGGGCAGCCACCAGTTCGCCCGGCCCAGCAGCCGCATCGTGGCCGGCACGAGCAGCGCGCGTACGAGCGTGGCGTCCACCACCACGGCGGCGAGCAGGCCGACGCCGATGAGCTTGATGAACATGATCCCGGACGTCGTGAAGGCGCCGATCACGACGGCGAGCAGCAGCGCGGCGTTCGTGATGATCGCGCCGGTGCGCTGGAGCCCGGTGGCGACCGCCGCACTGTTGTCGCCCGTGCGGTCCCACTCCTCGCGGATGCGGCTCAGCAGGAACAGCTCGTAGTCCATCGAGAGACCGAACGCGACCGCCAGGATCAGCACCGGCTGCGATGCCTCCACCGACCCCGTCGAGGTGAAGCCGAGAACGCCGGCGAGGTTGCCGTCCTGGAAGCCCCACACCATCACGCCGAACGCCGCGCTGAGGGACAGGATGTTCATCGCGAGGGCCTTGAGCGGCAGCAGGATCGACCCGAGCGCCGCGAACAGCAGGGCGAAACTGACCACCGCCACGAACAGCGCGGTCCACGGGAGCACCCGCCCGAGACTGCCGAGCAGGTCGGTGAGCTGCGCGGTCTCACCTCCCACGTACGACCGGGTGGGCGCGGGCAGCGACCGGATCCGCTTCACCAGGTCGCGCGCGCCCTTGGACTGCGGGTCGTCGGGGGTCCGCACGGCGACGTGCACGGCGTCCCGCCCGGTGGCGACGACGTCCACGGCGGCCACGTCCTTCGTCGCGCGCAGGCGGCCGAGGTAGGCGTCCAGGTCGGGGCGTGTGACGTTTCCGGTGACCACGACGTCGATCGGCGAGAGCGCGCCGTGGGCGAAGTCGCGGTCAAGGGTGGCCGAGACCGTACGCCCCTCGGCGCCGGGCGGGAGCGAGCGCACGTCGACGCTGCCGAACCGGATGTCGAGGAACGGCGCGCCGAGGGCGAGCAGCACCACGACGGCGCCGACCAGGTACACGACCGGGCGACGCATGACGCTGTGCGCGATCCGGGACCAGGCGCCGCGGTCCGGCGAGGGCGCGCGCCGCCGTACGAGACGCAGCGAGTCGACCCGCTTGCCGAGCAGCGCCAGCAGGGCGGGCAGGATCGTGAGCGCGGCCAGCATGTCGACGAGCACGACGGCCATCCCGCCGAGCCCCATCGACCGCAGGAACATCTGCGGGAAGAACAGCAGACCGCCCAGCGCGATGGCGACCGTGATGCCGGAGAAGGCGACCGTACGGCCCGCCGTGGCCATGGTCCTGGCGAGGGCCTCGCCCTCGGAGTCGGTACGCCCCAGCTCCTCGCGGTACCGCGTGACGATGAAGAGCGCGTAGTCGATGGCCAGGCCGAGCCCGAGCATGGTCACGATGTTGATGGCGAAGGTGGACACGTCGGTGAAGGACGTCAGCACCCGCAGCGCGGTGAACGCCCCGAGGATCGCGACGCCGCCGATCGTGAGCGGCAGCAGGGCCGAGACCAGGCTGCCGAAGATGATGACCAGGAGCACGAGCAGGATCGGCGTCGAGATCATCTCGGCGCGCGCCAGGCCCTTGGCGGTCTGCTGGTTCAGCTGGCTGCCGACGGCGACCGGCCCGCCGCGCATCGTCGTGAGCCCCGGAGCCGCGAGGTCGTCACGGATCTTGTCGTACGTCTTCTGGCGTGCCTCGTCGTCGGCGCCGCTGAGCCGGACCGAGGCGTACGTCGCGTGGCGGTCCTTGGAGACGAGAGCGGGCGAGTGCGTGTTCCAGTAGGTGGCGGCGCCGAGGACCTCGCTCCTGGGAAGCTTCGCCAGTGTTCCGGTGACGGAGGCTTGGAAGGCCGGGTCGTCCACGGTCATGGAGTCGCTCTGGTAGAGCACGACAAGGTCGCCGTCGGCCGGGCCGATCCGCTCGTTGATGATCTTGACGGCACGTGCGGAGTCGGATGCGGGGTCCTCGAAGCCGCCGCCCTTGAGGGCGCCGAACACCCGGGTGCCCCAAATGGAGGCGAAGGCGATGAGGACGAGGGCGCCTGCCATGACCCATCTGCGCCGTCGGTGGACGAAGAGGCCGAGAGATTCGAACATGGTGTTGCTCCGGATAACCTGTTATCGGTAATCACTACAGTGAACAGCGTTAACTTGTTAACGGTGTTCACCAAAGCACACGCCGTTTATTCATGTCAAGGAGAACCGTGCCGCCAACTCGCCGGGAACGTCTGCGCGACTCGACCCTCACCGAGATCAAGGAGACGGCCCGCCAGCACCTGCGGACCGAAGGACCGGCCGGCATCTCGCTGAGAGGCATCGCCCGCGCCATCGGCATGACGGCCCCGGCGCTGTACCGCTACTACGAGGGCCTGGGCGATCTCATCGCCGCGATGATCGAGGGCTACATCAACGAGGTCAGCGACGCGATGGAGGCGGCACGCGACGCGCTGCCCGAGGACGACATCGGCGCACGCCTCGTCGCGGTGACGCGCACCTTCCGCCGCTGGGCCCTCGACAACCGGCCCGAGTTCGGGATGGTCTTCGGCGAGCCGGTGCCCGGCTACGAACCGGCGCCCAAGGACGGCTCCGACGCCGCCGGAGCGCGCTTCGGGGGGATCTTCTTCGCGCTCTTCATCGAGCTGTGGCAGAACCGGCCCTTCCCCGTGCCCGCCGACGAGGAGATCCCCGAGGACCTGCGCACCCAGCTGCGGTCGTTCGCGGGTGTGTGCGGCCTGGACGACAGCGGCCTTCCCTTGGGCGTGATCCGGCTGTACGCCGGCGCCTGGGTCCGGCTGTACGGGCTCGTCACGATGGAGGTCTTCGGCCACGTGAGTTTCCTGCTCGAAGACCCCGAGGCGCTCTTCGAGGCCGAGCTCGCGGACCTCGCGAGCACCCTCGGGATCACGATCGAAAATCCCTGACACCCGCTCCGACCTCGCGAAACCGCATGATCCCCCCAGCAGCGCCGGTCTTTACGCGATCTTGTAATCCCGCCTACTGAGGCCACACCCGCACGCCGGTACAAATGGAGGCCGAAGCGGAGCCGAGGAGTCAGGGGGAACTTCATGGCCCGTTCCGGACCGACATTCGACCCGGACGGTCTGACCCGCGCGCAGCGTGACGGAGAAGCCTGCGTGGTGTGCCACAAGAAGTGGCCGCGGCCGAGAGCGCACGTAGGACGCCTGCCGGACGATTCACGGGTGTTCGCCTGCGACGACTGTGTCCCGGCGCTGCGGATCATCCCGCAGCCGGTGCGCAGGCGCGCGAGAGTCAAGGCCTGACCGGGCGATACGAAGACTTAATTGGAAGGTGCGTCCTGGGTCCGGGGGGAGCTCAGGACGCCCGAACGAGACGCGCGCCCGGCGGGGGCGGCCGGGCGCGCGTCTCACTTATCCGGGCTTGTGTGCGGCGACGGCCTCTCCTCGCGCCACACGCCACGCGCGGTTCCAGGCGGCGTAGTCGGCGCACGACTTGGCGACGGCGCAGTCCTTCGAGGGCGCGCGGGCGAAGACGACCCGGCTCATGTAGCCCCGGTCCCCCACGTGGTAGGCGGTGCAGAACTGCGGGCGCAGCCGGTCGCGACCGCACGCCTCGGGGTTGGCCGGCGCGACGCCGTCCCACTCGGCCACCTGCTCCTGGACCTCGGGCGAACTGATCCAGTCGAGCCACTGGTACATGCAGTTGGGGTGATCGGCGCGGGCGCCGATCATCCAGGCGTCCATCCAGCCGGTGACGCCCTCGCGCGGCGTCACACCGGCCACGGGACGGCCGCTGCGGCTGAGGACGTCGACCTGGTACGGCCAGACCTGCCCGAGCGCCGCCTCCCCTGTCGCGAAGGCCGCGATGGCGTCGGACGGGTTGAGCCAGTAGTTCTTCACCAGCGGGTGCTGCTTGGTGACCAGCGCCGCGGCGGCGGCGAGCTGCTTGGACGTGAGCGCGAACGGGTCCTTGATCTTCAGCTTCCGGTTGTGCGCCCGCAGGTAGAGCGCGGCGTCCCCGAGCGTGAGCGGGCTGTCGCGCACGACGAGGCGCCCGGCGTACTTCTTCGCCTGCGCCGGGTCGAAGATCGCCCCCCAGCTGTCCGGCTGCGGGCGTACGACCCGCTGGTCGTACATCAGGAGGTTCGCGCCCCAGGTGAACGGCGTCCCGTAGTGCTTGCCGCCCTTGGTGAGCTGGGAGCGCAAGGCGGGTTCGAGGTCCTTGTAGCTCTCGACGAGGTCGGTGTTGATCGGGACGACCTGCTGGTCGGCCATGAGCTTCCCGGCGATCTCCGGCGTGGCCGCCACTCCGTCGTAGTGGAGGTTCGGCTTGGACATCAGCGCGAGCATCTCCTGCGGGTTCGCCGCGTACTTGATGTTGACCCGGCACTTGGTCTTCTTCTCGAACGGCGTGATCCAGTCGACCCGCGGGTCGTTGCCGCCCGCCTCGGCGTAGCCGTTCCAGCTGACCAGCGCCAGCGAACCCTCGCCCTGGCCCACCGTCTGGGCCGCGTTGATCTCCTTCACCGGGCGCGCCGTACCGCCCCCGCTGCAGCCGGCGACACCGAGTGCCACGGCCGCAACAGCCGCCGCGAACATCCGCGTACGCCTCATGCCGCTCCTGTTCCTTCGAGAAGACCTCTGCGGCGAGCGTAACGACATGGGCGGGGCGGCCGGGACATGGGGACCCGGCGCCCTACTCCGGAACCGACTCCTCCGAGAAGTTCCGCAGGCGCTCCAACTGGTCCCAGTGACGTGCGACGCGCTCTCTCCCGAGGGCCGTCAGCGCGACTCTCGTGTTCGGCTTGCGGTGCACGAACCTCTTCTCGATCGTCACCAGCGCGGCGTCCTCCAGCTTCGCGAGATGGCTGGAGAGATTGCCCTTGGTCAGCCGGGTCGCGCGCTGCAGGAACAGGAAGTCGGCGTCCTTCACCGCCGACAGCACCGTGAGGATCGCGAGTCGTCCCGGCTCGTGGATCAGGCGGTCGAGGGTGAAGTCCTCCTCGTGCTCCGGCTCACGCACCGGCGTGTCCGAAACCGCGCCGCAGGGCTCCGTGGTCGAAGATCCCCGTCGCGATGGTCGCGACCCCCACGAGCATGAGCCCCACGTTGATCTTGACGTCGGGCCCCGCCTCTCCCCAGACGGGCACGAGGCCGGCCGCCAGAGCCCCGCCCCAGATGATCGCATGGTGGAGTCTCACGCCGACGGTGACGGCGTAGGAGGCCAGCATGATCAAGCCGAACGCGCAGGCGGTGGCGCTGAGCGGCACATCGGCCGACCAGTCGGCCTGTACCGCGCCCACGACCACGACCGCGCCGATGGCGGCCGCCGCGCCGGCCTTGAACCCGGCCCTCATCGTCAGCGTGACCCGCCCGTACCGCTCGGCGTAGTAGCGGGCGATCAGCAGGTACCCCACCGCCGCGACCACGACCGCCCCGGCGAAGATCCAGGCGTGGCCGAACGGGCCCCACTTCAGGTTGCCCAGCCCCGAGAGGATCATCAGGACTCCCGCCGGGACCGAGAAGAGGCCTCGCAGGTAGAAGTAGTTCGCCGCCGCCGACTCGAGCTCTTCGCGTTCCATACGCCACTCTCCCAGACCGGTTTGTGCTGCAAACCATACGCACGGCGGGGAGCATTGCCAACAGGTTTGCGCTGCAAACCTTGAAGCGATCGGAAAAAGCCGAGGGCGAAAAAAAGGGGGGTCCGGACAACCGCGCCGGGGGCTACGCGGTTGTCCGGACGCCGACGCGGCCCCGGGTGGGCGCCCCTCTCCGGTCACGCCTGTCACGGAGGTGTTGGAGGGGGAGGCGGCGTGACTGGAAACTGCTCACCCGAGACCGCGGCTTTGGGGCGGCCGCGCGGTCAGGCCGTGGAGATTGGCTCATCGGTGACCCCATAAGGACCGTGCGGCCGCGGGGACGCGGCCGGCCCGCGAGGTCTCCGCCTCGCCGAACAGGATGGCGTTCGGCGTTGGCGGCGTGGTGGTGCGCCGGCGTACTTGCATGGCCTCGATCGACTCGACGAGCTCCTTCACGCTTCCCGCCTCGACGAAGTCGCCGGCGTCCCGTCCGGCCGGGGGTAGCGCCCACCACTTCCGCGTCGCCTGCCCGAACCAGATCGTCCACTGGGGGTAACGCGCCGCCAGAATCACTGGCAGCGAGGACGATGACTGGTCGAGCGAGTCGTCGGCAGACATGGAGGGCTCCCTGGCACGGGGAACATCTATTGTTTTTTCGCCAACAAATATCGACAAACGAAGTGTGTCGTATGACACAGAGCAGGTCAAGACCCGAAGCTATTATCTGTAGCTTGCCCGCTCAACAGCGTTTAGTGGCGAACTCCCGGATCGGCATGCGAGCAGCCCCGACGACGCAAAAAGGATCTTCCTTACGATCTTCCGCGTTTCCGCCGGTACACCGCGTATCGGCGGGCGCAACGCGCTGATCTCGCCGAACACCCCGTCGCCCCATGGTGACCTAATCGCACGGGAGAGGCCACCCTCCGCGATCTAGACCTCTCCTGCCGTGCGCGGCGACGGCATTTTCGCCCCGACCGGAAATACCACACGGTACGAAGCGAAATGCGGGTCCCTATTATTCGGTCGCCGGAAAAGCGCAGGAAAGTCGCGGGACAGGAAATGGGCGCGACATTGCGTCATTGTCGCCGCCGCCGCGACCGCACCCACGAAGCGTCAGGGATGCGGTCACGGCACAACGATCAGCCGTTGGTGGGGAACCCCAGGTCGACCCCATCGCGCACACTTGAACCCGGTGCGACGATTCCGCTGGGCGGAGACGTCGTGAGCCAGCGAGACGTCACGACCTTTCCGCGCGTGTAGAAGTGGACGCCTTCGGTGCCGTGCACATGAGTGTCACCGAACAGTGACGCCTTCCAGCCGCCGAAGGAGTAGTACGCCATCGGCACCGGGATCGGGACGTTGACCCCGATCATGCCGACCTCCACCTCGTTCTGGAACCGGCGTGCGGTGCCGCCGTCGTTGGTGAAGATCGCGGTGCCGTTGCCATACGGGTTGGCCGCGATGAGCTCCATCCCGGCGTCGTAGGACGGCGTGCGGACGATCGACAGGACGGGCCCGAAGATCTCCTCCTTGTAGCAGTCCATGTCCGGGCCGACGTGGTCGAGGACCGTGGGCCCGAGCCAGAAGCCCTCGCCACCGGGCAGCCGGTGCTCGCGTCCGTCGACGGCCAGCGTGGCGCCCTGGCCGACGCCGCCGTCGAGGAACGACGCGACCTTGTCCCGGTGCTGCCGGGTGACGAGCGGGCCCATCTCCGAGGCGCTGTCGTCGCCCGGGCCGACCGTGAGACCGGCGACGCGCTCCTTGATCTTGGCGACCAGCTCGTCGCCGACCGGGTCGACCGCCAGGACGACCGAGATCGCCATGCAGCGCTCCCCCGCCGAGCCGAAGCCGGCCGACACGGCCGCGTCGGCGGCGGCATCGAGGTCGGCGTCGGGCAGCACCAGCATGTGGTTCTTGGCGCCGCCGAGAGCCTGGACGCGCTTGCCGTGCGCGGTTCCGGTCTCGTACACGTAGCGCGCGATCGGCGTCGAGCCCACGAAGCTCACCGCGCGTACGTCGGGGTGGGCCAGCAGAGCGTCGACGCTCACCTTGTCGCCGTGCACGACGTTGAAGACGCCGTCGGGCAGTCCGGCCTCCTGCCACAGCTCGGCCAGCCGTAGCGTCGCGGAGGGGTCCTTCTCCGAGGGCTTGAGCACGAACGTGTTGCCGCACGCGATCGCCACCGGGAACATCCACATCGGCACCATCGCCGGGAAGTTGAACGGCGTGATGCCGGCGACGACGCCCAGCGGCTGGCGGATGGAGTACGAGTCGACGCGCGTCGAGACGTTCTCCGAGTAACCGCCCTTGAGCAGATGCGGGATTCCGCAGGCGAACTCCACGACCTCCAGCCCGCGTGCCACCTCGCCGGCGGCGTCGGAGCGCACCTTGCCGTGCTCGGAGGAGATCAGCTCGGCCAGCTCGTCGCGGTGGCGGTTCACCAGCTCGCGGAAGGCGAACATGATCGTCGCCCGCTTGGACAGCGACGCGTCACGCCACGCCGGGAACGCCTGGCGCGCCGCGGCCACGGCCGCGTCGACGTCCTCGGCCGAGGCGAAGTCGACCTTCCCGCTCACCTGACCGGTGGCGGGGTCGTGCACGTCGCCGCGGCGCTCGGCGTCGCCGGTCCAAGGCTTGCCGTCGATCCAGTGGGTGATCTGCTTCATGAGAGTGCTTCCATCGCGTCGATGAGAATGCGGAGTCCTTCCTCCGCCTCATCCTCGGACAGGTTGAGCGGGGGCGCCATACGGACCGTGTTGCCGTACAGGCCGCCCTTGCCGACGAGCAGGCCGCGGGCCTTGGTCTCCTCCAGCAGGCGTCCGGCCAGCCCGGCGTCGGTCAGCTCGATGGCGAACATCAGGCCCTTGCCGCGGATCTCGGTGACCGTGGACAGCGGCTCCGCGGCGGTCCGCAGGCCCTCGATGATCCGGCCGCCGAGCCGTGCCGCGTTGGCCTGGAGGTCGTGGTCGAGGATGTAGTCGAGTGTCGCGTTGGCCGCCGCCGTGGAGATCGGGTTTCCGCCGAAGGTCGACAGTCCGATGGCCGGCAGGTTGTCCAGCAGGTCACCGCGCGCCACGACGCCGCCGATGGCGAAGCCGTTGCCGAGGCCCTTGGCGAAGGTGATCATGTCGGGCTTCACGCCGTGGTTCTGGTAGCCCCAGAAGTTCTGCCCGGTGCGTCCCCAGCCGCTCTGCACCTCGTCGGCGATGAACAGGACCCCGCGCTCGGCGAGCACCTCCTGGTAGGCGGCGTACAGGCCGTCCGGCGGGTAGGTGTAGCCGCCGACGCCCTGGATCGGCTCGGCGATGATCGCCGCCACGTCGCCGCCGACGACGGTGCAGAGCGTGTGCTGGAGGTCGGCGACGCAGACGTCGATGAACTCCTTGTCCGACAGCCCGCGGAACTGCGGCAGTGCCCGGTCACCGCCGTGGAGGAAGTAGACGCTGAGCGGCGACAGCGCGCTGTTCTTCCAGGAGGCGGTACCGGTGATCGAGATCGTGCCGAAGGAGCGGCCGTGGTAGCTCTGCCGCATGGCGAGCACCTGGTTGCTCTTGCGCGCGTACGTCGCGAGCAGCAGCGCCGTCTCGTTGGCCTCGGTGCCGGAGTTGGTGAGGAACACCTTGGCGTCGTCGATGCCCGAGATACGGGCGAGCTTCTCGGCCAGCTCGACCTGGCCGCGCAGGAGGTAGAGCGTCGAGGTGTGCACGATCCCGGTGCGAAGCTGGCGTTCGACCGCCTCCCGCACCTCGGCGACGTCGTAACCGAGCGTGTTGGTGACGATCCCCGCGAAGAAGTCGAGGTACGTCCGTCCCTCCGAATCGGTGACGCGGCTCCCCTTGCCGCTCACGATCTCGATGGGCTCGTCGTAGTAGAGGGGCACCCAGTTGGGGATGACAGCGCGATGACGTGCGAGCAAGTCCGACATACACCGAGTCTTCCTTTAAGTCCGCCCGGGACGCCACCCGACAGAATGCCAAGAATTCGGCAGGCCGCTTTACGACCTGTCACCCCCTGATCGGCTCCGGCGCCCCTCAGAGGGCGTTGATCCGGCGCGCCAGGCTGAAGTCGTATTCGGTCAGACCGCCCGCGGCGTGGGTGCTCTGGGTGAGGGTGACCTTGTTCCAGCTGATCGCGATGTCCGGATGATGGTTGACCTCTTCGGCCACCTCGGCCACCCGGTCGACGAAGGCCATCGCCTCCTTGAAGTCCTTGAACGTCAGGGTTCGAACGATCGTGTCGCCGTCACGCTCCCAGCCCGGTGTGCCAACCAGTTCGCGCGTGATCTCGGCCGTGTCCAGCAGGTTCATCTGCGCTCCTCTCTTTCGTTTCATACCATCACGAGCGTGCTGCCCACTCTTGCCGACGTGCTGCGTCTCGACGCGGTCCGCCGCGGCGAGCCTCGTGTCATCGCGGGCGCGGACCGCCTCGACTCCCGCGTGCGCTGGGTGCACAGCGCCGAGGTGACCGACATCGCGCACCTGCTGCGCGGCGGGGAGCTGGTGCTGACCACCGGCATCGCGCTGCCCGACGAGCCCGAGCGGCTGCGGACCTACGTCGCGGAGCTGGCCGACGTCGGCGTCAGCGGGCTGATCGTCGAGCTGGGCCGCAAATACGCGCGCACGCTGCCGTCCGCGCTCGTCGCGGCCGCCGAGGAGTACGGCCTGCCGCTGATCGCGTGGGCCAGGGAGACGCCGTTCGTCGACGTCGCCGAGGCCGTGCACGCCCAGATCATCGACTCCCAGCTCGCCGAGCTGCGCACGTCGGAGAAGCTGCACGAGGTCTTCACGCAGCTCTCCGTCGACGGCGCGCCACTGGTCGACGTGCTGCGCCAGGTCGTACGCCTCGCGGGGCGCCCCGTGGTGCTGGAGAACCTCGCCCACCAGGTGCTCGCCGCCGAGACCGCGGGCACCGACCCGACCGAGCTGCTCACCAGCTGGGAGACGCGGTCGCGGGCCGTACGGCCCGAAGAGCGCACCGCGTTCGACGAGTCGTCCCGCTGGCTGGTGACCATGGTCGGCGCGCGCGGTGAGGACTGGGGGCGGCTCATCATCGCCTGCGACGGCCCGCCGACGCCCCGCGACCTCGTCCTGATCGAGCGCGCGGCGACGACGCTCGCCCTCGGACGGCTGCTCGAACAGCACGCCCAGAGCGTCGAGCGCCAGGCGCACGGCTCGGTGATCACCGGCATCCTGGCGCACGCCTACTCCGACCCGCAGGAGGCGGCGGCCAGGGCCCGCGCCCTCGGCGTGCCGCTCACCGGCCGCCGGCTGCTGGGCATCGTCGTCCTCCCCCGCGACTGCGGCGAGCCCGACGACGCGAACGGCGTCGCCACGCTGGCGGAGCTGGCCGACGCGACCGCGACGGCGTGCCGGGAGGCCGGCCTGACCGCGCTGGTCGGCACCCTCGACGACGGGTCGCCGCAGGCACGGGTGGGCGTGCTGGCCTCCCTGCCGGCGCGGGCGGCCGACGAGCAGATCCTCGGCGACGTCGCCCGCCGCCTGCGCGCCCACCGCGCCGCCCCGCCGGTGACCGGCCGCGTGCGCGAGGGCGGCGGCGAGACCTTCGTGATGGCGGCCGGGTCGACGGTCGAATCCATCCGCGACGTGCGCCGGTCGTTCCTGGAGGCCGAGCAGGTCGCCGACGTCGCGGCGCGCCGCAACGACCAGCGGCTCTTCTACCGCCTGCCCGACCTGCGCCTGCGCGGCCTGCTGCACCTCCTGCGCGGCGACGCACGGCTGCAGACCTTCGTCGAGCGCGAGCTGGGGCCGCTGCTGACCCATGACGCCCAGCGCGGCGGCGACCTGGTGGGCGTGCTGAGGCTCTACCTCGCCAGCGGGCGCAACAAGGCGTTGGCGGCCCAGCGGGCCCACCTGTCCCGCCCGGCCCTGTACGAGCGGCTGCGGCGCATCGAGCGGGTGCTCGACACCGACCTGGAGGACGTGGAGTCCTGCGTGTCGCTGCACATCGCTCTGCTCGCCCTCGACTCCGTACGCGGTGAGGGCTCATGAGGACCGGCCCGCACAACGCCATCACCGACGTCGAGGGGGGGTGCGCGTCGGGCACTCGACGATCATCAGGGGCGACGGGCCGCTGCGGGTCGGCGAAGGCCCGGTGCGCACCGGCGTGACCGTGGTGCTGCCGCACCCGGGCTCGATCTTCGACGAGCCGCTGTACGCGGGCTTCCACTGGCTCAACGGCAACGGCGAGCTGACCGGTACGGCGTGGCTCCGCGACGGCGGCATGCTGACCACGCCGATCGGCCTGACCAACAGCCACAGCGTCAGCGTCGTCCGCGACGCGCTGGTCGACGCCGAGATACGCGGCCGCGGGCGCGGCGCCTGGGGCGTGTCTGACGGATCACGTTCGTAGCGAGCGGTGCACAGGCGTCGGGTCGCAAGGCGGAGGAGGGAGTCGGCCTGGTTTCGGCCGGCGACAACGCGGCGAGGCGCCGTTTGCGCACCGCGCAGCCGGACAGGGATCCGTCAGACACGCCCTGGGGGCTGCCGGTCGTCGGCGAGACCTGGGACGGCGTCCTCAACGACATCGACGGCCATCACGTGACCACCGAGCACGTGCGCGAGGCCCGCGCCGCGGCGCGCGGCGGGCCGGTCGCCCAGGGCTGCGTCGGCGGCGGCACCGGGCACCGCGTCCCGGGTCGTGGAGGGCGGCTGGACCATCGGGGTGCTCCTCCAGGCCAACCACGGGCGGCGCGAGCGCCTCACGGGCGGCGGCGTCTCGCTGGTGATCGACGATGTTCCCCGCCCGGTGCCGCCGGAGTTCGAGGGGGCCGGGTCGGTCATCGTGATCGTCGCGACGGACGCGCCGCTGCTCCCCCACCAGTGCCGGCGGCTCGCCGAGCGGGCCGGCCTCGGCATCGCGTGTACGGGCGGCGCGGGCGAGAACAGCAGCGGCGACGGTTTCCTGGCCTTCTCCACGGCGAACCGCGGCAGGCTGCCGTCGGGCGCCCTGGGGGTGCGGCCTCCGCGCGTGCTCCAGGTGAACGTGCTCCCCGACACGTACCTCGACCCGCTCCTCCACGGCGTGATCGACGCCACCGAGGAGGCCGTGCTGAACGCTCTGCTGGCCGCCGAGACCATGACGGGGCATGACGGGGTCACCGCGTACGCCCTGACGGCGGAACGCCTCCAGGAGGCTCTCAGCCACCGCACGGGCACCGCCCAGCGGGCCGAAACCCTACCCAACAGTCACTAAGGCCTGTCTCACAGTCCTCGTCCGTGAACGAGCGCCGCGTAGCAGGACGGGGACCTTGAGACAGGTCCTAACGCTCGAAGTCGTCCGTCACGTGGACGGCGGCCTCTTCCGCTCCGGCAGCCCCGCCGTCGATGCCGACGTCGGTGGCGACGAGGCCGGACTGTCTCGGGCTGTGCGCCCCTTCGTCGTCGGCGACGAGCCGGCCCGCGCGCGGCTCCTCGGCGGAGGTGTCCTCCGCATAGGGGTCGAGGTCCGGCTCCTCTTCGGAGAGGAGCTGGTCGAGGGACTCCCCCGCGCGCGCCTCGGCCTCCGTCGAGCCGTAGCCCATCCCTGCCGACCAGCGGTCGGCGGGCGCCAGGCCCGTGTCGAGCGGGTCGGCGCCGAGATCGTCGTCGTCGAGCGCGTCGGCCGGCTGCAGGACGCCGTCGTCCTCGAGTTCGCCGGGTTCGGGCGTGAACTCCGTCATGCCACCCTCCCTTGTCGAATGCCGCGGGCTCCTACGCCAGGGTAATCACGGGAGGGGTCACTGCGTCGCGGCAGGCACCAGCTCGGTCTCGGGGACCTCGGCGTCGCGGACGGGACGTCCGGCGCGGCGGGTCCACGGCATGGCCAGGATCAACAGCGGGATCACCGCGATCGAGCTGCGGGACCACCACTCGTGGTTGATCCACCAGCCGTTGTCGTCGAACTGGGTGAGGTAGATGTAGCCGAGCCCCGCCCACACGGCGGCGAGCGTCATGGCCGGCCTGCTCCAGCGCGTCGGGCGCGCGCACAGGAACGGCACGAACCACATGAGGTACTGCGCGCCCATGCGCGGTGTCACGACCATGAACGCCAGCAGGATCGCCGAGGTCTGGTCGATGCGGTCCGAACGCCACCAGAGCCACATGACGAGCAGGATCGTCGAGTAGAGGATGATCTGCCCGATGCCGGCGGCCGTGGACGCCAGCTGCCAGTCGCCGCCGGTCATCACGGCGGTCCAGCCCCACTCGCCGACGATGGGCCGCACCTCGCCGAGGTAGCGGGCGACGTTGAGCATGTCGGACCACGAGGAGTCCACCACGAGCGGCAGCGTGACGAGGAAGAACAACGGCACCGCGCCCGCGGCGACCAGGCCGTACAGCCGCTGGCGCCAGGTCGGGAGGATCGCGAGCAGCACCGGCAGCAAGATGATCGGCCAGCTCTTCGCCGACAGGGAGAAGCCGAACAGGGCACCGGCCCACGCGGCGTTCATGGCGCCGTGGGTGCTGCGGCTCGCGTCGCGCGTCGTCTGCGCCGCGAGGTAGGCGGCGACGAGGAACACGAGCGCGACCGGCTCGACCTGCGCGTGGATGACCGCGATCAGGAGGGCGATCGGGTTGCAGGCGTACTGGAACCGCGCCTGCGCGCCGTACTTGCGGCCCGCGAGGCGCCCGACGAGCACGATCAGAACGACGTCCGCGATGATCGTGCAGAGGCGTCCGGCGATCTCCCACGGCAGCCCGGTGGACAGGGCGAGGGCGTAGAAGTACGGGATCATCGGCAGGAAATGCCAGGAGCCCTGGGTCGCGAGCACGGGGTCCTGGTGGTGCAGGATCGCGAGCCCGGCGGGCTTGAAGCCGTCGGCGAAGTCGACGGGCTGCCATGAGTCGGCGGCCGCAGTGATCAACAAGACCACCCGCAGCCCGATACCGACCGCCAGGGCGACGTACAGGGACGGCCGCCAGCCGCGCCACTGCGCGGCCATCGCCGCGATCAAGCCCACGACCAGTACGAATGCTGTGAAATATGGATGGTCCATTGTCAGGCAAGGCTCTCACATACGGACACCCTCTCGTGGCCCGCCCGAGGGACTTACAGGGAACTCTCAGACTCCTCTTGACTTTTATTCACTCGCGCACAGGGTTCCGAATCCGCCGGGTGACCGCGCCGACGCCACACGTGACGCACGTTTAACCCGCCTCCGCGTGGCCGATTCCGGACTTACCGGGAATATTGCAGATCTTTACTGACTTTGTGAGTCTCTGCTCAGGCAAGGTAAATCGGACCCCGCCCCGTGTCAGAGCGACCTCCGTCCGCCCTGAAACGGACCCGATGACCAGGCTCCCACTGGGTCACGCCACCGGGGCGTACCCGCCACCCCGTCAGGGAGGCTCCTGTGAGGTTCACCGCACCTCGTCGTGCCGGAATGATCGTCGCAGCCGTTGGACTGATCAGCGGTTCCGCTCTCGCCGCAACCGCCCAGGCATCCACCTCGCAACCCGACCCCTCGGTGGTCGCGACGAAGATCGCGCAGCACCTGGGAACCCGCTCCGCCGGCGCCTACATCGACGCCTCGTCGCACAAGCTCGTCGTGAACGTCACGTCCAAGGCCGACGCGCAGGCCGTACGGGCCGCGGGCGCCGTGCCGAAGACCGTGGCGCTCAGCGGCGCACAGCTGCAGCAGGCGACCGCGACGCTGGAGCGGACCGCGAAGGTCCCAGGCACCGCCTGGGGTGTCGACCCCATGACCGACCAGGTCGTCCTGACCGTCGACAGCACCGTCACCGGCGCCAAGCTGGTCAAGGTGACCTCGGCCGCGAGCGCGCTGGGCAGCGCCGTCCGCATCGCCTACACCCCCGGCGTGTTCAGCACGAAGATCAGTGGTGGCGACGCCATCTGGGGCGGTGGCTACCGCTGCTCGCTCGGCTTCAACGTGGTCAAGGGCAGCACGTACTACTTCCTCACCGCCGGCCACTGCGGGAACGTCGCCTCGACCTGGTACGCCGACTCCGGCCACACCAGCCTCCTCGGCACCAACCAGGGGAGCAGCTTCCCCGGCCACGACTACGCCCTGGTGAAGTACACCGGCTCGGTGTCGCACGGAGGCACCGTCGGCAGCCAGGACATCACCTCGTCGGGCAACGCCGTCGTCGGCCAGACCGTCACGCGCCGCGGCAGCACGTCCGGCACGCACAGCGGCACGGTCACCGCGCTCAACCAGACGGTGAACTACGCCGAGGGCAGCGTCAGCGGCATGATCAAGACCACGGTCTGCGCGGAGCCCGGTGACAGCGGCGGCCCGCTGTACGCCGGTTCCAAGGCCCTGGGCCTGACCTCCGGCGGCAGCGGCGACTGCACCTCGGGCGGCGTGACCTACTTCCAGCCCGTCACGGCCGCGCTCTCCGCGTACGGCGTGGCCGTCTTCTAAGCCCCCGCCAGAAACACCCCTGTTGAAGGCCTCCGGGACGAGCCCCTCCCGGAGGCCTTCAATTTGTTTGCGCCGGCTCCTCTCACGGAGCATCATCACCGCTCATGGAACGCATCGATGAGCCCTACGCCGCCGATGAGCGCACGATGCTCATCGCGTGGCTCGACCGCCACCGCGCAACCGTCTTCACCAAGACCGAAGGGCTGGCCGAGGACCTCGCGCACCGGCCGCTGCTCGCGTCGTCGCCGCTGATGACGATCGCCGGTCTGGTCAGCCATCTCTACTGGGTCGAGCGGTCGTGGTTCGAGCACGTGATGCTCTCCGTCCCCGACGACGGGCCGTGGACCGATGAGGACCCGGACCGGGAGTTCCGCGTCGACGACGTGCCCCTGGCACGGCTGCTCGCCGACTACGAGCGGCAGTGCGTGCGGAACAACGAGATCGCCCGCTCGCTCGACCTGGACACCGAGGCGAAGGTGGAGCGCCGCCGCGGCCGCGTGACGCTGCGCTGGGTGCTGGTGCACATGATCGAGGAGACCGCCCGGCACAACGGTCACATCGACATTCTGCGCGAGATGCTCGACGGCGTGACCGGCGACTGAGCGGCGCCGGACCCCAAGTTTCCGTCCGGCGCAATGATCTGTCGCTCCAAGGGGATAACGCCGCACGCGAATGCCGCGTAGAGTCCGGCACGTGCAGCTTCCGGCATTCATGGCGGTCCGTGACGTCAATCCGCACCATCTGAAGAGGTACCTGCTACCGCACGAAATCGAGGACACGGTCATCATCCGCCGTCACCCGGCGGTCCTCCTGCGCCACCTCGGCGAGGTGGTCGGCGGAATGGTCCTGGCGGCCATCCTGACGGTGTTCATCGGCCCGGCCATCATCCTGACGGGCATCTGGTGCCTGTGGCTGCTGGTCATCGCGCGGTTCCTGGTCGCCCTCTTCGAGTGGACGGACGAGTTCTTCGCCGTCACCAAGGTGCGCGTCATGCTCGTCACCGGGCTCTTCGAGCGCCGGGTCGACATGATGCCGCTCTCGAAGATCACCGACCTCACCGTCGAACGGCCGATCATGGGCCGAGTGTTCGGGTACGGCACGGTCGTGCTGGAGTCGGCCGGCCAGGACCAGGCCCTCTCGACGGTCAAGTACGTCCCCGAGCCGGAGTCGATCTACCTCCACATCTCGGCGGCGGCCTTCGGCTCGGGCGACGACTAAGAGTCGAAGCCGACGCCGAAGGCGTCGAGGGTCTTCAGCCAGAGGTTGCGGCGGCCCTGGTTGCCGTCGGCGCGCGCCAGCGACCACCGGGTCAGCTGGACCACGCCGTACCGGAGCGGCTCCGGTGGGAACGGCACCGGCCGCGACCGGACCATCGCCAGCCGGGTCCGCTCGGTCGTGGTCCCGGAGAGCAGGTCGAGCATCACGTCGGCGCCGAAGCGCGTGGCGCCCACGCCCAGGCCCGTGTAGCCCGCCGCGTACGCCAGGCGCCCGCCGTGCGCGGTGCCGTAGAAGGCGCAGAACCGGCTGCACGTGTCGATCACACCACCCCAGGCGTTGGTGAACCGCACGTCCGACAGTTGCGGGAACGTCGTGAAGAAGTGCGCGGCGAGCGTCGCGAACGTCTCCGGGCGGCGTTCGAGCTCGGCGCGCACCGCACCGCCGAAGTGGTAGATCGCGTCGTATCCGCCCCACAGGATCCGGTTGTCGGCGGTCAGCCGGTAGTAGTGGAACCGGTTCCCGCCGTCCCCGACTCCCTGGCGGTTCTTCCAGCCGACCGAGGCGAGCTGCGCCTCCGACAGCGGCTCGGTGACGAGCGCGTAGTCGTAGACGGGCGCGATGTAGTGCCTCAGGCGCCGCAGCGGCGCGGGGAACCCTCCGGTGCCCAGCGCGGCTCTCGCGGCGGTGACGAGCCCGTACGGCGTCCGCAGCCGCAGCACCCCGCGTTCATCGTGGACCGACCGTACGGGCGTGCGCTCGAAGACGCGGACGCCCGCGGTCAGGCACGCCTCGCGCAGGCCCCACGCGAGCCGGGCCGGGTTGACCATGGCGACGCCGTCGCGGTCCCACAGGCCGCCGAGGTAGGTGGGCGAGCCGACCTCGGACCGTACGGCGTCCTCGTCGAGCACGTCGAGGCGGCGCCCGACGGCTGCGGCCTCCTCGGCCAGCTCACCGAGCCCGGCCACCTGCCAGCGCTCGGTCGCGACCTCCAGCTCGCCGGTGCGCTCGAACTCGCAGTCGATGCCGTACCGGCGCAGAGTGTCCTCGATGCCGTCGAGGTTCTCCCGTCCGAGGCGTTCGAGCGTGGAGATCTCCGTCGGCCAGCGGGCGAGGCCGTTGCCGATGCCGTGTGTGAGGCTCGACGAGCAGAACCCGCCGTTGCGCCCCGACGCCGCGCCGCCCGCCACGTCGGCCTCCAGCAGGACGACGTCGAGCGACGGGTCGCGTTCCTTGGCCCGCAGCGCGGTCCACAGACCCGTGTAGCCGCCTCCGACGACGGCCAGGTCACAGGTCGTACGGCCGGTCAGCGCCGCGCCCGCCTCCGGCGCCGCCGGGTCGGCCAGCCAGTACGGCTCGGGCACGGCCTCGGCGAGCGCCTTCAGAACGTCCATGGGGTCTCAGCGACGCCTGCGGGAGATGATCGTGTTCCCGACGGCGAGCAGGACACCGCCCACGAAGATCAGCGTCCCCATCACGTTCACCTGCGGCGGCAGGCCGTTCTTCTGCGCACCCCAGATCCACAGCGGGAACGTCAGGGTCGACCCGCTGTTGAAGCTCGTGATGATGAAGTCGTCGATCGACAGCGCGAACGCCAGCAGCCCGCCCGCCATGATCGCCGGGAAGATCATCGGCAGCGTGACCAGCCGGAACGCCGTCCAGCCGGTCGCGCCCAGGTCACGGGCCGCCTCGTCGATCGAAGGGTCGAGGGTGAGCACGCGCGACCGTACGGTGATCGCGACGAACGACAGCGAGAACATGATGTGCGCGATGACGATCGTCCAGTAGCCGCGCCCCACGCCGAGCTGCACGAAGAACGACAGCAGCGACGCTCCCATCACGGTCTCCGGCGCGGAGATCGCGGCGAACTGCACGAGGTTCAACGAGCCCTGCCCGCGGAACCGGAACCGTCCGAGGGCCAGCCCGATCAGCGTGCCCAGCACGGCGCTGCCGAGGGTGGACAGGATCGCGATGGTCAGGGAGTTCACCAGTGCCGTGGTCAGGTCCGGCACGGCGAACAGGTGGGTGTACCACTTGAACGTGAAGCCCTGCCACGTAAGGTTGAGGCGGCCCTTCGTGTTGTTGAACCCGAACGCGATCATGACCGCGATCGGCAGGCACAGCCAGACGATGATCGCCCACGTGTAGGCGTAGAGCAACCGGTCGCCCAGGCGGCCTCGTGTACGGCGCGGCGCGGGCTCCAGGTCGACGCCCGGCTCGGCAGCGGTCGCGGTCATCGGGTGGCCACCTCCAGGACGTCCTCGGTGCCCAGCGCCTTGGCGTACAGGAAGATCCCGAGGAGAAGGATGGCCATCAGCGTGAAGGACAGCGCCGCGGCCTGCGGGTAGTCGGTGTTCACCAGGTACAGGTTCTGGATGATGTTGCCGATCATCGTGTTGTTCGTGCCGCCGAGCACCGTCGCGTTGACGTAGTCGGCGCTCACCGGCACGAACGTCATCAGCACGCCCGCGAACACCCCGGGCAGCGAGAGCGGGAAGACCACCCGGACGAACGCCTGCGCGCGGCCGGCGTACAGGTCCTGCGCGGCCTCGATCAGCTTCGGGTCGACGCGCTCCAGCGCCACGTAGATCGGCAGCACCATGAACGGCAGGTAGTTGTACGTCAGTCCGGCCACCACGGCGAACCCGGTGGCGATCACGTGGAAGTCCTGCGGCAGCAGGCCGGCGTCCTTCAAAGGCCCGAGGACGATGCCGTCATCGGCCAGCAGGAACTTCCAGGAGAACGTCCGGAGCACGAACGACACGAAGAACGGCAGCAGGATCAGCAGGAGGTACGTGGCCTTGCGCGCACCCCCGCGGAACGCGATCCAGTACGCCGCCGGGTAGGCGAGCACGACGCAGGCCGCCGTCGCCAGCACACCGTAGATCAGCGACCGGACGAGCTGGTCGGAGTAGGTGGACAGGCCGTCGCTGTAGTTCGGCCAGTGCCAGGTGAGCTGGAAGCCGTTCACGATGTCGCCCTGCATCAGCGAGAACGACAACATGACGACCATCGGCACCACGAAGAAGATCGCGAGCCACATGCCCCCCGGCAGGATCAGGAGGTACGGAACGAGGCGCCTGCGCATCTATCAACCCGCCGTGATGTGCTGGAAGACGGCGTTGTAGTCCTTCTCTTCCGCCGCCGTGAGCGACCGGTAGTGCCGCAGCTTCGCGTAGTCGGCGTCCGACGGGAACACCAGCGGGCTGGTCGACAGGGCCTGCAGGGCCTTCTGGTCCGATCCGGTCGCCTTGGCCGCGTCGGCGGTGATGGCGTCCTTGGCGCCCGGCACCGGGGTCACGTAGTTGATGAACTCCGCGAGGTTGGCGGCGACGGCCGGCTGGTAGAAGTAGTCCATCAACATGATGGCGTCCACCGGGTTCTCCGCGGACTTGGGGATCATCATGTTGTCGGTCCAGATCGTGGCGCCCTCGTTGGGGATGACGAACTTCAGGTTCGACTTCTCCGAGAGGTTCTGCTGGAAGATGTCGCCGGACCAGGCCATGGTCAGCCACACGTCGCCGCGGGTCAGGGCCTCGACGTAGTCCTGCTCGTAGTACTTGCGGACGATGCCGGCGCTCTTCTGCTCCTGCAGCTTGGCGCCGGCCTTCTTCCAGTCGTCCGGTGTGGACTTCTCCGGGTCGACGCCGGTGGCGAACATCCCGAAGTTCCCGATCTCCTGGGAGTCGGACATCATCCCGACCTTGCCCTTGAACTTCGGGTCGAACAGGTCCTGCACGCTGGTGATCTCACGCCCGGTCTTGGCCGGGTCGTAGGCGATGCCGGTGATCCCGGTCGCGTACGGGACGCTGAAGACGTTGCCCTTGTCGAAGGACTCCTGCTTGTACGTCGGCGCGGCGTTCTTGGCGAAGTTCGGCATCTTCGTGTGGTCGAGCGGCACGAGGTAGCCGAGCTCGATCAGCTTGGTGAGCTCCACGCCGTTGGTGACGACCATCATGTCGTAGTTGATCGACTGCCCGGCGCCGAGCTGAGGCGCGATCTTGCCGAACCACTGCGGGTCGTCCTGGATGACCTCCCGGTAGGTCACCGAGATCCCGGTCGCGCGGGTGAACTCCTTCAGCGGAGTCCGCCCCTTGTCCATGTAGAGGGGCCAGTTCGCGAAGTTCACATGGCCGTGCTTGGTCTTGCCGGACCAGTACTTCTGGACGTCGTTCTCCTTCGGCGGGGCGGCCTTCTGGCCCTTGACGCCGCAGGCGGCGAGGCCGAGTCCCGCACCCGCGAGGCCGAAGAGGCGCAGCGCGTCACGGCGGCTCCCGGTCATGCCCCGCAGAAACGCCGGATCTGTGTTCATGGACGGGCTCATATCGGTCAGGCTCCGATCACGTACGAGTGGCGTGGATCCCACGACAGCCAGACGCTGTCCCCCCGAGTGGCGACGTCATCCGCGGAGGAGACGTTCTGCACGAACACGACGACCTCGGCCCCGGTGGACGTCGTGACGTTGTAGTTGGTGAACATGCCGAGGTACACGACCTCGGTCACCGTTCCGCGCACCGAGCAGACGTCCTCTCCGGGACGCTCGGCGCGCACGTCGATCTTTTCCGGGCGTACGGTCAGCTCGACGGCGTCGCCGGGCGCGGTCACGCCCGGCACCAGGATGCGCTCCCCCTCGACCGGCACGACGACGCCCACCCCGGACTCGACGCGGTCGACGGTGCCCGACAGGACGTTCGAGGTGCCGATGAACCCGGCGACGAACTTGGTCGCGGGGCGCTCGTAGACATCCCTCGGCGTGCCGAGCTGCTCGACGCGGCCGTCGTTCATGACCGCGATGCGGTCCGACATCGTCAGCGCCTCACTCTGGTCGTGAGTGACGTAGACGAACGTGATGCCGACCTCGCGCTGGATGCGCTTGAGCTCGACCTGCATCGCCTGGCGGAGCTTGAGGTCCAGAGCGCCGAGCGGCTCGTCGAGCAGCAGTGCCCTGGGGCGGTTCACCAGGGCGCGTGCGAGCGCGACGCGCTGCTGCTGGCCGCCGGACAGCTCACGCGGACGGCGTTTCTCCCGGCCCGTGAGGTCGACGATCTCGAGGATCTCGCCGACTCGGCGGGAGGTCTCGTCCTTGTCGACGTTCTTGCGGCGTAGTCCGAACGCGACATTGTCGAAGACGCTCATGTGCGGGAACAGGGCGTACGACTGGAACACCATGTTGACGTCACGCCGGTTCGGCGGCACGCCCACGACGTCCTGGCCGTGCAGGAACACCCGGCCCTCGGTGGGCTCGTCGAACCCCGCGATCATGCGCATGGTCGTCGTCTTGCCGCAGCCGGACGGGCCGAGCAGGGAGAAGAACTCCCCCTCGCCGATGGACAGGTCGACGCCCTTGACGGCGTTGACGGCCTCGCCGCGCGCGTGGAAGGTCTTGACGATCCCGGTCATCTCGATCGCGGGAAGGTCGGTCTCGTGCGCGCTTTCCGTAGCTTCTTTGGTCTCGGTCACGTCAGGCTCCGATGTAGCTCATGACGTGCTTGATCCGGGTGTAGTCCTCGAATCCGTACATCGACAGGTCCTTGCCGTAGCCAGAGTGTTTGAAGCCGCCATGCGGCATTTCCGATGCGAACGGGATGTGCGTGTTGATCCAGACGGCGCCGAAGTCGAGCCGCCGCGCCATCCGCATCGCGCGTTGATGATCCCTGGTCCACACGCTGGCGGCCAGGCCGTACTCCACACCGTTGGCCCAGCGCACCGCCTCCTCCTCGTCGGAGAAGCGCTGGACACCGAGGACCGGCCCGAAGACCTCGTCCTGCACCATCTCGTCGTCCTGGTCGAGGCCGCTGACGACGGTGGGTGCGAAGAAGTAGCCGCGGTCGCCGACCCGATGCCCGCCCGCCACGACCTCGGCGTGGGAGGGCACCCGGTCGAGGAAGCCGCTGACACGGGAAAGCTGATTCGCGTTGTTCAGCGGGCCGTAGAACGCGTCCTCGTCCGACGGCGGCCCGACCTTGGTGCCCCGCGCTTGCTCGGCGAGGGCGGCGACGAGGTCGTCGTGCACACCGGGCGCGGCGAGCACGCGGGTCGCGGCGGTGCAGTCCTGGCCGCCGTTGAAGTAGCCGGCCTCGGCGATGCCCTCGGCGGCGCGTTCGACGTCGGCGTCGTCGAAGACGATGGCGGGCGCCTTGCCGCCGAGCTCCAGGTGGACCTTCTTGAGGCTGTCGGCGGCCTGCCGCGCGACCTCCTTGCCGGCACGTACGGAGCCGGTCACCGACACCATCTGCGGAATCTTGTGCGCGACCAGCTCGCGGCCGGTGTCGCGGTCGCCGCAGACGACGTTGAAGACGCCCGGCGGGAGGAACTCCGCGGCGATCTCGGCCATCAGGAGCGTCGTGACCGGCGTGGTGTCGGACGGCTTGAGGACGACCGCGTTTCCGGCGGCGAGCGCGGGCGCGATCTTCCAGGTCGCCATGACCATCGGGTAGTTCCACGGAGTGACCTGCGCGCAGACGCCGATGGGCTCGCGGCGGATCATCGAGGTGTGGTCTTCGAGGTACTCACCCGCCGAGCGGCCTTCCAGCAGCCGGGCGCAGCCGGCGAAGAACCGGAACTCATCGACCATCGGGCCGATCTCCTCGTCCCGGGTGAGCTGGAGCGGCTTGCCGGTGTTACGGCACTCGGCCTGGACGAACTCCTCCGCCCTGGCCTCGATCGCGTCGGCGATGCGCAGCAGGGCCAGGCTTCGCTCCTGTGGCGTCACATAACGCCACGTCTCGAAGGCATCCGACGCCGCGGTCATCGCGGCGTCGACGTCGACGGATCCGGACAACGCCGCCTGGGCGTACACCTCTCCCGTGCTGGGGTCGATGACGTCGGACGTGCGGCCGTCCTTTGCGTCGACGCGCTCGCCGTTGACGAAGTTTCGCAGAGTCACACTCGGCCTCCGGACAAACTGATTCGGATGGCCCCGACCCTGGCAGAACAATCCGTGTGAAACAAGGGAATCCATTGTTAAGATCGGATATCACGACGGATTCCTTGACTTTCCGGACAATGGTGACACGATGTCGCATCGAGGAGGGACTCGATGAGCGACGACCACGCACCGCCCGCACGGAAGCCACCGAACGGGCGACGTCTAGGCGTGACCCTCGATGAGACGTCCAAAAAGATCATCGAGCTGCTGCAGGCGGACGGGCGCCGTTCGTACGCGGCACTAGGGAAATCCGTAGGTCTGTCCGAGGCCGCGGTGCGTCAGCGGGTCCAGCGGCTGCTGGAATCCGGAGTGATGCAGATCGTCGCGGTCACCGATCCGCTCTCCCTCGGATTCTTCCGGCAGGCGATGATCGGCATCAAGTGCGAAGGCGACCTCGACCAGGTGGCCGACGCCCTCTCCGCGATGGAGGAGATCGACTACGTCGTGATCACGGCGGGCTCCTTCGACCTGCTGGCCGAGCTGGTCTGCGAGAGCGACGACGATCTCCTCGAACTCCTCGGCCGTATCCGCTCCATCCCCTCGGTGACCAGCACGGAAAGCTTCGTCTACCTCAAGCTGCGCAAACAGATCTACTCCTGGGGGACCCGGTGAGCCAGAGCAAGGAGGGCGACAGCCCTATGGACATGCAGGACGCTGCCAAGCGGCACCTGTGGATGCACTTCACGCGGATGTCGACCTACAAGGACGCCGACGTACCGGTCATCGTGCGCGGCGAGGGCGCCTACGTCTTCGACGACAAGGGCCGCCGTTACCTGGACGGGCTGTCGGGCCTGTTCGTCTCCCAGGTCGGGCACGGCCGCCGCGAGCTCGCCGAGGCCGCGGCCCGCCAGGCCGGCGAACTCGCCTATTTCCCCCTGTGGTCCTATGCCCACCCGAACGCCATCGAGCTGGCCGAGCGCCTCGCGCACCTCGCGCCCGGCGACCTCGACCGTGTCTTCTTCACCACCAGCGGCTCCGAGGCGGTCGAGTCGGCGTTCAAGCTGGCCCGCAACTACTTCAAGCTGACCGGGCAGCATGGCCGGTACAAGGTGATCAGCCGCGAGATCGCGTACCACGGCACGTCGATGGGCGCGCTGTCGATCACCGGCCTGGCCGACATCAAGCACCCCTTCGAGCCGCTGGTGCCCGGGTCCGTACGCGTGCCGAACACGAACTTCTACCGGGCGCCCGAGCACGGCGACTCGCCGGAGGCGTTCGGACGGTGGGCGGCCGACGAGATCGAGCGCGCCATCGTCCGCGAGGGTCCCTCGTCCGTCGCCGCGGTCTACCTGGAGCCGGTGCAGAACTCCGGCGGGTGCTTCCCTCCGCCGCCCGGCTACTTCCAGCGGGTGCGCGAGATCTGCGACCGCCACGGTGTCCTGCTCGTCTCCGACGAGGTCATCTGCGCCTTCGGACGGCTCGGCCACTACTTCGGCTCCGAGCGGTACGGCTACCAGCCCGACGTCATCACCTTCGCCAAGGGCCTGACCTCCGGCTACTCACCGCTCGGCGGCATGCTCGTGAGCGAGCGCCTGATGGAGCCGTTCAACGACGGCGGGGCGACGTTCCTGCACGGCATCACCTTCGCCGGGCACCCGGTATCGACCGCCGTCGCGCTCGCCAACCTGGACCTGTTCGAAAAGGAGAAGCTCCTCGACAACGTCCGGGCCAACGAAGGGGTGTTCCGCTCGAAACTGGAGAGCCTGCGCGACCTGCCGATCGTCGGCGACGTGCGCGGCGACGGCTACTTCTACGGCATCGAGCTGGTCAAGGACAAGGACACCAAGCTCACGTTCGACAACGACGAGTCCGAACGCCTGCTGCGCGGCTTCCTGTCCCACGCGCTCTTCGACGCCGGGCTGGTCTGCCGGGCCGACGACCGCGGCGACCCGGTGATCCAGCTCGCGCCTCCGCTGATCTGCGGCCCGGAACACTTCGACGAGATCGAACGGATCCTGCGGGCCGTTCTCACCGAGGCGTGGACCAAGATCTGACCGATGGACCTGTCACGTACGGAGCGGACCCGGCACCGCCGACTGCGCGAGAAGGGACGCACGGACCGTACGGCCCTCTTCGAGGTGCTGCGGGCCGGGTTCGTGTGCCACCTCGGCGTGGTGACCGACGGCGCGCCGATGGTCGTCCCGACGGTGTACGGCTTCGACGCCACCGACCTGTTCTTCCACGGGTCGGTGGCGAGCCGGAGCTTGACCGCGGACACGACGGTCTGCGTCACGGTCACCCATGTCGACGGCCTGGTGCTGGCCCGCTCGGTGTTCGAGCACGGCGTGAACTACCGCTGCGCCATGATCTACGGCCACCCGCGCGTCCTGACCGGCGACGAGAAGCTCGCCGGGCTCCGGGTGCTGAGTGAGCACATCGCGCCGGGCCAGTGGGACTACGCGCGCCGGCCGAGCCGCAAGGAGCTGGCGGCGACCACGCTGCTCGCCCTCTCCCTGGACGAGGCGTCGGTGAAGATCTCTGAAGGCCCGCCCGACGACGGCGACGGGCCGGACGCGGAGCTCGGCCTGTGGGCCGGCGTCGTTCCCATGGAGATACGACGACGCCCGCCCGTGCCCGACCCCGCGCTGCCCGGCGGGCTCGGCGTCCCGGCCCACATCGAGGCCATCGCGCGCGACTGACCAGCTGATACATGGCGGCCGGGTCGCTTCATGGCCATCTATTCACTCAGTGAATACATTGAGTGTATAGTTCCGGCCATGTCGATCGGGCACATCGTGCTCGGCCTGCTCACCGAACGGCCGAAGCACGGCTATGAACTCAAACGCGAACACGACGACCGGCTTCCGGGAGCGAAGCCGATCGCCTACGGACAGGTCTACGCCACGCTGCAACGCCTGGAGCGTGACGGCCGGGTGGCCGTGAGCGGCACGGTGCAGGAGGCCGGGCCCGAGCGCATCGTCTACGAGATCACCGAGGAGGGCACCACCGAGGTACGCCGTTGGCTGGCCGAGACCGAGCCGCCGGCGCCGTACGTCTCCAGCGCGCTCTTCACCCGCGTCGTGCTGGCGCTGATCGCGGAGGGGAACGCCGACGGCTATCTGCTCCGCCAGCGCGCCGCGCACCTCGACCGGATGCGCGAGCTGACGAGCCGCCGGAACGCCGACGGCGTCTCGGCCGGCGAGTCCCTCGCCATCGACTACGCCCTCCACCACCTGGACGCCGATCTGCGCTGGATCGCGACGGCCGGACAGCGGATCGCCGACCTTTCCGAGGAGACCCGAGCATGACCATCTTGGCGGCCCATGACATCGAGAAGACCTTCGGGCGCACGCGAGCCCTGCGCGGCGTGTCCGCCGGCATCGAGCGCGGCGAGACCGTCGCGATCACCGGGCCGAGCGGCTCGGGCAAGTCCACGCTCCTGCACTGCCTCAGCGGGATCCTGCGGCCGGACTCCGGAGAGGTCCGCTACGGCGACGAACGCATCGACGACCTCGGCGAGGCCGACCGCACACGGCTCCGCAGGGACAACTTCGGCATCGTGTTCCAGTTCGGCGGGCTCGTCCCGGAGCTGACCGCCGCCGAGAACATCGCGCTGCCCCTGATGTTCGGGGGCCACGACCGCGAGGAGGCCGCCAGCGCCGCACGCGACCTGCTGACGCGGCTCGACGTGGACGACGCGGCCGGCTCGCGGCCCGCGGAGCTGTCCGGGGGCCAGCTCCAGCGGGTCGCGGTCGCCCGCGCCCTCGTGACCAGGCCGGAGGTGATCTTCGCCGACGAGCCGACCGGCGCGCTCGACACCGTCGCGGGCGAGCGGGCCCTGTCGCTGCTGCTGACCGCGGCGCGCGAGAACGGCGCGACCGTCGTCATCGTCACCCATGACAATCGGATCGCCGCGCACGCCGACCGCGAGATCGTGATGCGCGACGGCGCCGCGACGAGCGGGGTGGTCGCGTGAGGACGCTGTTCCCGGTGGCCGGCATGCTCGGCCGCGGCGGATCGCCCGCCGAGCGGTCCCGCAGGCGGCTGCAGGCCACCGGCGCGGCGCTCGCCGCCCTCTTCCTGCTGGCCGCCGTCGGCGTACTCGCCCTGCACGGCCACCTCGACCAGAGCCTCGGCCCGGTCTCCGATCCCGGCACGCGCGGCGGCACCGCGTTCGCGCTCTGCCTGCTCGTCCTGCCGGTCGCGGCCTTCCTCTACCAGACGGGCCGGCTCGCGACCGCGGACCGCGAGCGGCGCCTCGCCGCGCTACGGCTCGCCGGGGCGACACCCGGGCAGGTACGGCTGCTCGGCATGGTCGAGACGGCGCGGTCCGGCATGATCGGCGCGGTCATCGGAGCCGTCGTGTTCGTGCCGCTGTGGTGGGGCGGCCGTTCCCTGGCCGGTCTGTCCGGCCTCGGCATGCCGCCCGTCCGGTCCGTCGCCGCGATCGCCCTGGTGATCATGGTCTCGGCCGTCTCGGGACTGCTCGCCGGACGGCACGTCGTCGCGACCCCGCTCGGCGTGACCCGCCGTTCCCGGCAGGGGCGGCCCCACTGGTACGGCCTGGTGGTCGTCGCCCTCGGCGCCGTGTTCCTGACCTGCGCGTCGCTCTCCCGCATCGGGCTCACGATCATGCCGTGGCGGCTCACCTTCCTCGTCGGCGGAGCACTGCTGCTGGTCGGGCTGATGCTCTCGACGACCCGCCTGGTCTGGTTCTCCGCGCGGGTCGTCGGCGACCGCGCGCGTACGGCGGAGACACTGCTCGCGGCACGGACCCTGGAGGCAGACGCACGGCCGTGGGGACGCACCCTGGCGGTGGTGTGCCTCGCCACGATCATCGGCACCATCACCGGAATCCTCGAAGAGGAGATCCTCTCCCAGCCCGATCGGCTGGACCCGTTCTGGAAGACCAGCTTCGCCCTCGTCAGCGCCGCCCTGCTCGTGGGGATCGCCGTGACCACCGTGGCCCTGCTCGTCCACCAGGCGGAGCACCTCCTGGAGAACGGCGCCGTGCTGGCCGGGCTCCACGCCTCGGGCACCTCCGAGCACGAGCTGCGCCGCGTCCTCGTACGCCAGGCACTGATCGCCGCAGTGCCGCCGTGCGTGATCGCGGCGCTGACCGGCCTCGTCTCACTGCTGGACTCGGCGCCTCCGCAGCAGGCCTGGCGGCTGCTGCCGCTCGCGAACGGGGTCCTCGTGGGCGGCCTGGCCGTCCTCGGCGCGGTGCTGGCGGCGTCCGTGGGCTCGCGGCGACGCCTCCGCCACGCCATCGCGCCCGCCCGTCTCCGTACGGAATGAGCTAGCGCGTCGCCCGCAGGTCGGGCACGGAGCCGGGGCGTTTCAGGACCACGTAGTCGCCCGTACGACGGGCGACTACGTATCCGCTGCTCAGCAGCGAACGCACCCGGCTCCGCTGCTTCGGCACCGAACTGAACGGGAAGACCGCCTGGCCGACGTCGGCGACCACCCACGGGGCCCAGCGCGGCCGGTCGTCCCAGAGCAGCACGCGGGCACGGCGGGACAGCTGCGGCCCCACCTCGTTGGAGACCTCGACGACGGCACCGTCCGGGACGGCCGCGACGGCCTCCGCCGCGGCCCTCGCGTGCGCGTCACGCCGGTAGAAGTCGCGGTCGAAGAGCCGTTCCAGCGCGAAGTGCGGCACCACGGCCACGGTGACCGCCAGCGCCGCGACCGGCCACACGCGGTCCAGGCGCATCCGGCGCAGGCGTACCGCGCCGTCGACACCCGCCGCGATGAGGAGGGCCGCCAGCGCGACGTTGTAGTGGAATCTCGGCTCCCACCAGTGCCCGAACCGGCTGGACATCATCCGTTCGGCCAGCAGCGGCAGCACCGACAGCGTGATCGGCGAGGCGAGCGGGAGGATCAGCAGCGGCGCCACGAGCCACAGCATCGTCGTCACCTTCACGTGCGGCGTGAACAGCAGCCGCACCGCGTCCCACGGGTGCGTGAGGGCGTGCCCGGCGGCGTGCGGCAGGTCACGGCCGAGCGCGTCGTAGGCCCAGTAGTAGTCGGCGGCGCCGCCGAACGCCGGGATGAGCACACGCGCGGCCAGCCAGGTCCAGACCAGCCCGGCCACGACGAAGACCACGCCCTCCCGGCGGTCGGCGCGCCGCGTCAGCAGGTAGATCCCGAACCCGGCGACCAGCAGGCCCATGTCCTCCTTGACGAGCAGGAGCGCCACCGCGGCGAGCGCGGACCAGCGCCGACGGCCCGCGTCGTGGCGTTCGAGCATGAGCATGGACAGCACCGGGGTGAAGGCCATCTCGTGGAAGTCGAAGGCGATCGTCTCGGCGACCGGCCACGCCAGCGCGTACACACCGGCCACGCAGTACGCCTGCCACGCCCCGAGCCTGCGCCGCGCGTACGCCCACAGCGGGATGATCGTCAAGGCGAGCAGCACGGCCTGCGCGACGAGGAGCGTCTGCGGCCCGTCGTGGATCCAGTAGAACGGCGCGAGCACCGCGAGAATCGGCGAGAAGTGGTCGCCGAGCACGCTGAAGTCAGGGCCGAAGCCGTTGTGCACGCCCTTGACGATCGCGGTGGGCGCGTGGAAGCGGCTGTAGCGCCGCACCGCCTGGTCGAAGATCACGAGGTCGTACGTGGTGGTGCGGAAGGTCCAGAACCGCACCAGGGCGTACACGGAGTAGAGGGTCGCGACGACGGTGGTGAGCGCGCCGACGGCGATCGCGTGGCGGCGTCCTCCCCCGCCGGCCGGCGCCGACGGCTCGGCGGTCTCGGTGATCGTCACGTGAGGGCTTCCCGCAGGCGCGCGGCGTAGTCGCGGGCCTCGTCCTCGGACGCGTACTTCGTGCGGGGCCAGAAGAAGCCGCGCAGGCCGTCCTTGGGGTTCCTCGGGACGACGTGGGTGTGCGCGTGGGGGACGCTCTGGCTGATGCGGTTGTTCATGGCCACGAACGACCCCGCGGCGCCGAGCTCGGTCTCCATCGCCCCGGCGAGCCGCTGCGCGGCGGTGAAGAACGGGCCGACGAGGTCGGCCGGGAGGTCGGGCAGGGTCGGGTAGTGGACCCTCGGCACGAGGAGCACGTGCCCCTTGAACAGCGGCCTGGTGTCCAGGAACGCCACGACAGGCCCGTCGTCGAGCACGACGTGGGCCGGTCGGCTCCCCGCGACGATCTCGCAGAACACGCAGTCCATGGTCGGCATTCTCCCGCTTGCGCGATCCATGTGCGCCATCGGCCGGACGCCGGGTCCTCAGCCGTGCCGGGCGCGCTCGATCTCGTCCGTCAGATGGGCGAGGAAACCGTCGACCTCGGACTGGTTGTAGCCCGCCCGTACCCGCGTCGTGCGGAACCGCGCGGCCCGGACGTTGCTGGCCAGCGCCCGGTGCTCACCCAGCAGGACGATCATCTGGTCGAGGAACGCGTCGACGTCCCGCTCGTCGTACCCCTCGCCGAGGCGCGTACGGGTGAACGTGACGTTGCGCACCAGGCCGATCAGCCGGTCGGAGTCCGTGGAGGCCATCCGGCTCCGTACGCCGCGGGTCTCCAGCTCGCGTACATACCCGTCGAGCGCTTCGTCGACCGGCTGGATGCGGTATCCGCGCAGCGCCGTCCCGAACTTCACGTCCTCGATCTCGACGGCGGTCACCGGCGCGGCGTAGAGCGGCCGTCTGCCGAGAGTTCCTTCGATACGGGCGACGAACGCGTCCACCTGGTCGCATCGATAGCCCCGAACAGCACGCGGAAACACGGACATGCGAAGCATTCTTCACGAGTTGCCGGTCGGCCGACAGGGGTCTACTCGGGCTGGGCGGCGAGCTGCCCGCAGGCCCCGTCGATCTCCTGGCCACGCGTGTCCCGTACCGTCACCGGCACGCCGTGGGCCTCCAGGCGGCGGACGAACTCCGTCTGGTCCGACGGCCGCGACGCGGTCCACTTGGAGCCCGGCGTGGGGTTGAGCGGGATCAGGTTGACGTGCACCGGGTGGCCCTTGATGAGCCGGCCCAGGAGGTCGGCGCGCCACGCCTGGTCGTTGATGTCCTTGATCAGGGCGTACTCGATGGAGACGCGCCGCCGGGTGCGGGCCGCGTACGCCCAGGCGGCGTCGAGGACCTCGCCGACCTTCCAGCGCGTGTTGATCGGCACCAGCTCGTCGCGCAGCTCGTCGTCCGGAGCGTGCAGCGAGACCGCCAGCCGGACCTTCAGGTCGAGCTCGGCGAGCTGCTGGATCCGCGGCACCAGCCCGACCGTCGAGACCGTGATGTTGCGCTGGGAGATGCCCAGACCGGCCGGCGGCGCGTCGCTGAAGCGGTGGATGGCACGGACGATGGCGGGAAACGACGCGAGCGGCTCGCCCATCCCCATGAAGACGATGTTGCTGACGCGCCCCGGGCCACCGCTGATCTCACCGCGGTCGAGCGCGCGGGCGCCCGCCACGACCTGCTCGACGATCTCGGCCGTCGACAGGTTGCGGGTGAGGCCGGCCTGGCCGGTGGCGCAGAACGGGCAGTTCATGCCGCATCCGGCCTGGGAGGAGACGCACATCGTCACCCGGTCGGGATAGCGCATCAGCACCGACTCGATGAGGGTGCCGTCGAACGCCTTCCACAGGGTCTTGCGCGTCGTGCCGTCGTCGCAGGTCTGCTGGCGCACGGAGGTCAGCAGCGACGGAAGCAGCGCGGCGACCAGGCGGTCGCGCGTATCTGCCGGAAGATCGGTCATATCGGCCGGGTCGTCGGTAAGCCGGCTGAAATAGTGGCGTGAAAGCTGATCCGCGCGAAAGGGCTTCTCGCCGATCTCGGCGACCGCCTCTCGCCGTTCGTCGGCGGAGAGGTCTGCGAGGTGGCGGGGCGGCTTCGCCCGACGAGGAGCGGCGAAGGTCAGCTGAGCTGTCATGACCGTTCCAGTGTGGCAGACGGCCGGGTGCGCTTCGAACCGCTTTCGCACGGGGGGTCGCTCCCCCCTTGGGGCTCAGAATCACTACAGTCCATCCCTATGCCGGTATTGCGCAGATCACCGCAGGAGACGCGGGTCCTGCTCAGCGACACGAGTCCCTACGGAAGCCGTGTCCTGGAGGTGGAGCACGACAAAGTCGCCACGGCGGCGTACCTCCGCAGGAGGGACGGGAAGACGGTGGCGGCGTCCTGGGTCGCCAACCACCGTGAAGCCCCGCAACACGCCGACCTGGCACGGCTCAACGCCGGCCAGGTCCCCGCCATGCCGGCCGTCCGCACCCGGCACCCTCGCGGACGCCCCGCCCTCGACCCGCGGTCCCTGCGGGTCGTGTGGTTCGAGGAAGGCGACGGCGCGGCACTGCTGGAGAACGACCGGCCGCTGTGCGTCATCCCCGGCTGGTCCGGCGTCGACCTCGGCGTGCCCGGCTACAGCAGCGAGGCGATCGGGCGCAGCCCCTTCGCGTTCGCGCTCGACGACGAGATCGACGACCTCGGGCCGCGCATCCAGCGCGCCCAGGCGTTCTGGGAGTGGCGGCGCGCCCCCGGCTCGTGGGAGGGCTTCCAGCAGACCGCCCTCGGCCACCTCCTGGGCCGCCTCGGCCCCGGCGGCTACTACTGGCACGACGTCGGCCGCCAGGGCCGCCCGGACGGCTCGGCGGCCGAGCAGCCACTCGTCGGCGTCTCCGAACGCCCGGCGCGCGGCGACCGGTCGTACAACGTGCTGAGCACCGTCGGCATGAGCTGCCAGCGGATGCCCACCGTCGAGCTGTACGAGGACAACGTCGGCGAGCACGCCCGGATCGAACTGGCGGTCGCGACGACGATGCCGAGCCAGCGGGCGGGCAGCATCTTCCCGTGGCTCGCGGAGTATCCCTGGCGTGCGGTCACGTCCTTCGAGTCCGGCGACAACGTGAAGTGGTACCACCAGGCTCAGACGTTCCCGCTGGGGCCGAGCTGGGAAGGCGTGCTGCTGCTCGACAACCCGGCGCGCCTGGAGGGCCCGGACGCCCCGGACATGACGGGCTTCACGTTCGGCGGCGACCCGGTGCAGTGGCTGTGGCTCGTGCCGATCACCGAGGCCGAGCGGCAGTTCGGCAAGGACGAGGGCCCGGACGCCTTGATCGAACGCCTGGCCCGCAAGGGCCGCAGCTGGGTCGTCGGCGACTGACAGAGATGATGTAGGTGAACACCTCCCGACGGGGTCTGATCCAGCGACTGACTGACTTCGGGTCTTTAACGGGATCTGTCGGCCCAGGTCGGGGGGTGTTCACGTGCACTCACTGGACGTGGCGTTGTGACTTCATAGGAGCCTGGCCAGAGGCCCCATCTCTGTCTTGTCCGCGTTGCCGGCTGGTGCGTGCCGCCCTGCCCCTCGGTCACGACGACAGGACGACGATGCGCTCCATTACACCCCAAGACACCGCGATCATCGAGATCGCCGGTGGAGTCGATACCCACTCCGACACCCATACCGCTGCAGTGATCGATCAGGTGGGGCGGGTGCTGGGCAGCGAGCAGTTCCCGGCCGCCCCGGACGGATACGCCGCGCTGCTGGCCTGGATGCAGGGTTTTGGGCGGCTGGTGCGGGTCGGGGTCGAGGGCACCGGCGTCTACGGGGCCGGGCTGGCCCGGCTGTTGCGCGACCGAGGCATTGAGGTCATCGAGGTCGATCGGCCCGACCGCAAGAGGCGCCGTTTCCAGGGCAAGTCTGATCCGATCGATGCCATCGCCGCCGCCAAGGCAGCCCTGGCCGGCGACCGGACCGGCACCCCCAAACAGCGAGATGGCCGCATCGAAGCACTCCGTAACCTGCGAGTGGCCCGCCGCTCCGCCATCGACCAGCGCGCCGACACTCAGCGCCAGATCAAGGCCCTCATCGTCACCGCCCCCGACGAACTGCGCGAACGACTGCGCGGCCTGGGCGTCAAGGAGCTGATCATCACCTGCGCGAACCTGCGGCCCGACCGGGCCGACGCCGCGAGTCCCGCAACAGCCGCCAAGATCGCCCTGCGGTCACTGGCCCGCCGCCACCAGCAACTCACCGCCGAGATCACTGATCTGGACGAACTCCTGGACCCCCTGGTGGCCGCGATCTGCCCCGGCCTGGTCGCCGCGAACGGGGTCGGCACCGACGTCGCCGGCCAGCTCCTGGTCACCGCCGGGGAAAACCACGACCGACTCCGCTCACAGGCCGCCTTCGCCATGCTCTGCGGCGTCGCACCCATCCCCGCCTCCAGCGGCAAGACCAACCGCCACCGCCTCAACCGCGGCGGCGACCGGCAAGCCAACGCCGCCCTCTACCGCGTCGCCCTCTGCCGTCTGCGCTGGGACCCCCGCACCCACGCCTACATGGAACGACGAACCAAACAAGGCCTCTCCAAAAAAGAGATCATCCGCTGCCTCAAGCGCTACATCGCCCGCGAGCTCTACCAGATCATCACCGCAAACGATCTCGAACTCGCAGCTTGACATCCATAGGAGCATCCCCTGCTACGCGGGCGGTACGAACACCTGAAGGGCCAGCCAGACGACCGGGACCGTCGCGAGCAGCGAGTCGAGGCGGTCCATCACACCGCCGTGCTCGGGGAGCAGCGTGCCCATGTCCTTGATGCCCAGATCCCGCTTGATCACGGACTCGATGAGGTCGCCGAGGGTCGCCGAGCACACCCCGGCCGCGCCGATGACGACACCCTGCCACCAGGCGCCGTGCAGCAGCCACGGCAGCAGTGCCGCGCCGACGACCATGCACGTGAGCGCCGAGCCGCCCAGACCTTCCCAGGTCTTCTTCGGGCTGATCGAGGGGGCCAGCTTGTGCCGGCCGAGGAAGGACCCGGCGAAGAAGCCCCCGATGTCGCTGGCGACCGTCACGGCGATGAAGACGATGACGCGGTCCGGTCCGTCGTCGGCGGCCAGCAGGAGCACCACGAACCCGGCGAGAAACGGGACGTACGCGGCGGCGAAGACGCCGGCCGTCGCGTCACGTACATAACCGTCCTGGCCGTTCGGCAGCCGCCACAGCAGGATCGCGAGCACGGTCAGCCCGAAGGTCGCGACGAGCGCCTGCGCGCCCCAGACGTACGTGGTGACCATCATGACGAGGCCACCGGCCATCAGCGGCTGCCACGGGATCTTGATTCCGCGTGCGGTGAAGGCGCGTACGAGCTCCCACGCGGCCATGCCCAGGAACACGACCACGACGCCGAGGAAGATCTCCTTGACGGTGTAGAGCGACAACAGCACGACGGCACCGAGCCCCAGGCCCACGCCGACGGCGACGGGGAGGTTACGGCCCGGTCCGCGTTTCTTCTTGCCCGTGTCCGCCTGCTCCTCCGGAATCTCGGGGGCCGGCATGCGAGCCTGCTCGAATACCACTAGACCTCGAGCAACTCCGCCTTCTTGTGCTCTAGCAACTCGTCGATCTTGGCGACGTGCCGGTGCGTGAAGTCGTCGAGCTCCTTCTCCGCACGGCGTACGTCATCCTCGCCCGCGTCGCCGGCCTTGGTCATCTTGTCCAGGGCGTCCTTGGCGTGACGGCGGATGTTGCGGATCGAGACCTTGGCATCCTCCGCCTTGTGCCCGGCGACCTTGATGAACTCCTTGCGGCGCTCCTCGGAGAGCTCGGGGAAGACGACCCGAATGATCTTGCCGTCGTTGCCCGGGTTGACCCCGAGGTCGCTCTCGCGGATCGCCTTCTCGATCGCCGACATCGACTCCCGGTCGAAGGGCTGAACGATCACCATGCGCGGTTCGGGGAGCTGGAAGGACGCCAGCTGGTTGATGGGCGTCGGCTGCCCGTAGTACTCCGCCGTGATCTTGTTGAACATGGCGGGCGTGACGCGGCCGGTGCGGATGGCGGTGAAGTCCTCCTTGGCCACACCGACGGCCTTCTCCATCTTTTCCTCGGCCTCGAGGAGGGTTTCGTCGATCACCTGAGACTCCTGTTTCAGCTCTCCGCCGGACTTACCAATGTGCCGATCTTCTCACCACGGACCGCCCGTACGATGTTGCCTTCGCCCATCAGGTCGAAGACCACGATGGGAAGGCCATTGTCCATGCAGAGGCTGATCGCGGTGGCGTCCATGACCTTCAAACCGCGCTGCAGGACCTCGCCGTAGTCGAGCCGGTCGAACCGCAGCGCGTCAGGGTTCTTCTTCGGATCCGAGTCATAGACCCCGTCGACCTGCGTGCCCTTGAGCACGGCCTCGGCGTTGATCTCCAGCGCACGCTGGGCCGCCGCGGTGTCGGTCGAGAAGAAGGGCTGGCCGATGCCCGCTCCGAAGATCACCACGCGCCCCTTCTCCAGGTGACGGATGGCCCTTCTCGGGATGTACGGCTCGGCGACCTGCCCCATCGTGATCGCGGTCTGCACTCGCGTGTCGACCCCGAGCTTCTCCAGGAAGTCCTGCAGGGCCAGGCAGTTGATGACGGTGCCGAGCATGCCCATGTAGTCGCCGCGGGCGCGGTCCATGCCGCGCTCGGACATCTGCGCGCCGCGGAACATGTTGCCGCCGCCGCACACGACGGCGACCTGCACGCCCTCGGTCACGACCTCGGCGATGGCCTTGGCGATGTGCTGCACGACACCGGGGTCGATCCCGAGGCCACCACCGCCGGCGAACGCCTCCCCGGACAGCTTCAGCAACACTCGGGTCCAGCCGTGAGACGACTGAGCCGCCGTCGTGTGGGTGGTTTCTCTCTCCTGCACGGCGGCGGCTCCTTCGCTCTTCGTGATCTGTCTTCGTCCTTCTTCCGGCCGGCTTAGAGCTCGCCGACCTTGAAGCGGGCGAAGCGCTTGACGCTCACGCCGGCCTCCTGAAGGACCTTGCCGACCGTCTTCTTGTTCTCCTTGACGAACGGCTGCTCGAGCAGGACGAAGTCCTTGAAGTAGGACCGCACCCGACCCTCGACGATCTTCGGGATCGCCTGCTCAGGCTTGCCCTCGTCGCGCGTCATCTGCTCGGCGAGAGCCCGCTCCTTGGCGACGATCTCTTCGGGAACGTCGTCAACGGTGAGGTACTTCGGCGCCATCGCGGCGATCTGCTGCGCGACGTCCTTGGCGACCTCGGCGTTCTCGGTGTCCAGCTCGACCAGCACGCCGGTGGTCGGCGGCAGCGACGGGTCGGACTTGTGCAGGTAGCTGGCCACGAACACACCCTTGAAGTGGGCGAAACGACGCAGCTCGATCTTCTCACCGATCTTGGCGCTGGCCTCGTCGATGACCTGCTGGACGGTGTTGCCCGCCTCGATCTCGGCCGCGAGCAGCGCCGCCGCGTCGGCCGCGTCCGTGCTCGCGGCGAACGCCGCGATCCGGTCGGCCAACTCGATGAACTGCTCGTTCTTCGCGACGAAGTCGGTCTCGCAGTTGAGCTCGAGCACGGCGCCGTCATCCGAACCGTTGAAGTGCTCGGTGACCAGGCCGTTCGCGGCGGTGCGCTCGGCGCGCTTGCCGACGTCCTTCGCCCCCTTGAGGCGCAGCAGCTCGACGGACTTGTCGAAGTCGCCGTCCGCCTCCTCAAGAGCCTTCTTACAGGCCATCATCCCGGAACCGGTGAGGTCCCGTAGCCGCTTGACGTCGGCGGCGGTGAAGTTCGCCATTGTGGTGGTGTCTCTCTCGTCGTCGGTCGTCGTCGTCAGGCGTCCTGGGCGGGAGCGTCCTCGGCCTTGGCCTCTTCTGCCGTGGCCTCTTCCGGCTTTGCCTCTTCCGCCGTGGCCTCTTCCGCCGTGGCCTCGGCGGGAGCGGCCTCAGGCGCGGGCGACTCGGTCGCGGCCGTCTCGGGCTTCGGCTCCTCGACGACGGGGGCCTCGGCCTTGTTCTCCAGAAGCTCGCGCTCCCACTCGGCGAGAGGCTCAGCGGCACCCACCGCGGCCGGCTTCTCGTCACCGGACGGAGCGGCACCGGCCTTGGCGATCAGACCGTCGGCGACGGCGTCCGCCACCACACGGGTGAGCAGGCTGACACTGCGGATCGCGTCGTCGTTACCCGGAATCGGGTAGTCGACCTCGTCCGGGTCACAGTTGGTGTCGAGGATCGCGACGACCGGGATGCCCAGCTTGCGCGCCTCGTTGACGGCGATGTGCTCCTTCTTGGTGTCACAGATCCACACCGCGCTGGGCACACGCGCCATGTCCCGGATACCACCGAGGGTGCGCTCGAGCTTGTCCTTCTCACGCTTGCGCATGAGAAGCTCCTTCTTGGTCATACCGGAGCCCGCGACGTCGTCGTAGTCGAGCTCCTCGAGCTCCTTCAGACGCGTCAGACGCTTGTGCACCGTGGAGAAGTTGGTGAGCATGCCACCCAGCCAGCGCTGGTTGACGTACGGCATGCCGACGCGCTGCGCCTGCTCCGAAATCGACTCCTGCGCCTGCTTCTTCGTGCCGACGAACAGGATCGTGCCGCCGTGGGCGACGGTCTCCTTGATGAAGTCGAAGGCGCGGTCGATGTAGGACAGCGACTGCTGCAGGTCGATGATGTAGATGCCGTTACGCTCGGTGAAGATGAAACGCTTCATCTTCGGGTTCCAGCGACGGGTCTGATGCCCGAAGTGGACGCCGCTCTCGAGCAGCTGCTTCATGGTGACGACGGGAGTCATTAGCCCGTGTCCTCCTGTCCGGCCCATCGCTGGGCCACGTCCCGGTTGTTTCTGCGCCCGTGCGTGCCCCTGCCGTAGCGTTGCTACGGACCGAGAAGGCAGCCCCACCAAGACCGGTGACCGGCGGGCGCGTGAATTCGGCCATGCGACCGTGAGGTCAGTGTACCGGCGGCCCGCCCTTGACGTGGAATCCACGCAATTCACCGCTGTGTTATCCACATCTCACCGCACCTCTGGCGAGCGCGACCAGGCCTGTTAAAGCCTCGAGAACATGAACCGAGCAACGCCTCCGCCGCCCCCTCACCACCAGATCATCCCAGGCTCCCCACCTGACGACCTCCGGCTAAGACCGAAACTCCCCACCCAGAGCCGACCAGAAAAACCCACGCCTGCCTGCACCCTCACCATCCAGCCCCGAACACCGAGCACGGGCACCGGGCACCGGGCACCGGGCACCGGGCACCTCAACACGACCACCGATGTCGTGAGATCGTCCCTCGCCCCTCGACTGGGACAACACCTTCCCCTCACGGCCAGCGCAAGGTGAGGGTGGAATCGGAGTCATGATGTGGAGCGGAATCGCCGTCGCCGTCGCCGCACTGTCGACCTCACCCGCCCCCGTCCAGTGGCAGTGGCCGTTACGCCCGCCCCCACGCGTACTCCGCACCTTCTCCCCGCCCGCTCACCCCTGGGAGGCAGGCCATCGCGGAGTCGACCTGGCGGCCCGCGACGGTCAACCGGTGTACGCGGCAGGCCCGGGCCGGGTGACGTACGCCCAAGACCTGGCCGGCCGAGGCGTGATCACGATCACCCACGGCACCCTGCGCACCACGTACCTCCCTGTCACCCCTTCCGTACACGCCGGCCAGAAGGTAGCGACGGGAACAAGGATCGGCCACCTCCAGAACACCCTCGGCCACTGCGGCCAGTCCCCCTGCCTGCACTGGGGCCTCCTGCAAGCCGACACGTACCTGGACCCGCTCTCCCTACTCGGCCTCGCCCCTGTACGCCTCCTGCCTTGGTGGCCCAAGAGCAGCCCCACACCCGAGGACGCCCCCACCCTCATCACCCCAGAAGAACGCCCTCTCTGGCCCGATGGACCATGACCCTCCGCCAGCGCCCGCGGCGAATCTCGACGTTATCCACAGAACGTGATTCCACTACTACGGACCGCGAACATCCGGCAACTTCGGAAGCCGGAGGTGAGGGCATGCGCGCGAAAGACATTCTCGGGCGGCTCGGTGAGGACGCGGCGGCCGAACATCTCGGCCACATGGGCTGGGTGATCGTCGACCGTAACTGGCGCTGTGCGGAGGGCGAGCTCGACATCGTCGCCCGTGACGGGCCGGAGCTCGTCGTCTGCGAGGTGAAGACCCGTTCCAGCACCGGTTTCGGTACGCCCGCCGAAGCCGTCACCCAGGCCAAGGCGACCCGCCTGCGGAGGCTCTCAGACCGCTGGCTCGCCGCACACGGCATCCGCCACAGCGAGGTCCGCATCGACATCCTCGGCCTGGTCGCCGTCGGCCCTGGGCGTTTCAGCATCGATCATCACAAGGGGGTCTGCTGACGATGGCTCTCGCACGCACTCGCGCCGTCGCGCTCTTCGGCGTCGACGGCCACATCGTCGACGTCGAGGCGGCCATCACCAGCGGCGTCCCCGGCCTCCATTTGGTGGGCCTCCCCGACACCGCACTCAGTGAGGCTCGCGACCGTGTACGCGCGGCGATCCTCAACAGCGGGGAGCAATATCCCAACCGGCACGTGACCGTAAGCCTTTTCCCCGCAAGCCTCCCGAAGCGGGGCAGCGGATTCGATCTCAGCATCGCGATCGCGTTACTCGGAGCGAACGAGGCGCTGCCGCCGGACGCCTGCGCCGGAGCGGTGATGATCGGCGAGCTGGGCCTCGACGGCCGCGTCCGTCCCGTGGCCGGTGTGCTGCCCGCCGTCCTGTCCGCCGCCGAAGCGGGAGCCAAGACGGTGATCGTCGCGAACGGCAACGCCACCGAGGCCTCACTGGTTCCCGGCGTGAGAGTCATCGGAGTCGGGTCGTTGAGAGCCCTCCTGGCCAGACTCCGCGACCTGCCACCGCCGGCCGATCCCGACGAGGCGAAGTCCGGCGAAGAAACGCTCACGGCTGCCGCCGACGGGCTCGCCTCCCGCTCCCGTGCCCGGCGCGGCGAGCTCGACCTGGCTGACGTACGCGGGCAGTCCGAAGCGCGGAAGGTACTCGAGATCAGCGCCGCCGGCGGTCACCACGTCTGCTTCACCGGCCCACCCGGCTGTGGCAAGACGATGCTCGCCGAACGCCTCCCGACGCTGCTCCCCGACCTCGACCACGAAGCCGCCCTGGAGGTCACCGCGATCCACTCGGTCGCCGGCACTCTTCCCGCCGGAGAGCCACTGATCACCCGCCCCCCGTTCCGCGCACCGCACCACACGGCGTCCCGCGCCGCCCTGGTCGGCGGCGGCAGCAACCGGCAGATCCAGCCTGGCGCCGCGTCCCTGGCCCATCGCGGTGTCCTGTTCCTCGATCTAACCGAACGCTACGGATCGTGTACGGGATGTCGGTGTGGCTCCCCCTGTGGATCTCCAGTCCTCCTTAACCTCACAACCTCCGACGTACAGGACGTCGTTGTGGCCTTGGGAGGTATCGATGGCGCGAAAGCCCGTCATTGGGACATTGCGGGTGCAGGAGGTGGTGTTCCCATCGGGCAGGACCACCTACACGATCTTGTATCCGGACGGGGCGGTGCATCGGCTGGCGGATGGGCTCCTTCGGACCTGCAACGGTGGGACGGATCGAACGTATGCGTACCTATTGGTAGATCATCTGCGGTGGCTGGAGTTCGAGGGCCTGACGCCGGAGACCGTGACGATGCGGGAGCTCGAGCGGTACATGGCTGCGGTCGGGGCGGAGTACGCCGGGCCGTTCGGGAGGCCGTGGCGGACGGGCAAGGAGCCCTACTCACAGAGCTCACTGGACCTCGCGGCCGCGTGCTTGAAGGGCTTCTACCGGTTCCAGGGGACGCAAGGAATCGGCCGGGAGCTGGCGCGCGAGTTCGACCAGAAGCGGCTACCGACGAAGGCCGACCGGCAGCGAATGTTCCTGGGACACATCGCGAGGGAGCTTCCGGCGAACCCGCTGAGGCCAGCGCGGACGGTTCGGCGGCGGCATCCGAAGCTGCCCGTCGAGGGCGCTCGGGAGACGCTGGTCGAGGACCTGAAGTCGGCGCGGAACCGAATGATCGTGACCTGGCTGGCCGACGGCGGATTCAGGGTCGGCGAGTTGTGCGGGCTGCACCTGGTGGACCTGCATCTGAGGGAGAACGCGGACTGCGGCGAGTGCGTCACACCGCACGCGCACATCTGCCATCGCGAGGTCAACCCGAACGGGAGCCGGGCCAAGACCAAGTACCCGTGGGTGATCGAGAACGGGGTCGTGCGCGGCGGTCAGATTCGGCGGGCGAGCCCGGCGATGGTCCACACCTACTTCGAGTACCTGACGACGGAGTATCCGCGGGCGGTGACGCACGGGATGCTGCTGGTTCAGCTGAAGGGCCCGCAAAGCGGCGAGCCACTCTCTACGGCGGGAGTCCGGCAGATGATGGGCCGGGCCGGCAGACGGCTTGGATTGGGCCGCACGAACCCCCACTCCATGCGGCATTTTTTCGCGTCGGCGGTTCTGGAGGCATCGAACGGCAACTCCGTCTACGCGCGGGACGCGGGTGGCTGGGCTTCGGCCAAGACCGTCGAGGAGATCTACGGCCACACCGATCTACACGATCCGAAGTTCATGGCTGCCCTCGACCAGGTCTGGGGCGAGTCATGATCGAGCTGAAGATCCTCGGGAACGACGACGAACGACGGGCCAAGCGGGACCGGTTGGAACTGCTCACGGCCCTGATGGACGCGCCAGGGTTCGACCCGCTTTACCGCGCCGACCTGATCTTCCTGCCACCGCAGCACCCGGTCTTCGGCTGGGAATGCGTCGTGGACGGCTGCGAGCGGGTCCGGGTGGTGGGGGCCAACCTCTGCCATGCGCACCGGAAGGAGTGGCGCGAAGCTCAGGAAGCGGGGAGCAGGCGGGCGGCTTTCATTGCCACGGCCGTCCCCTATAAGCCGAAGGAGGGCCTTCCTCCGGCGCACTGCCTGGTCTGTCCCGACCGGCCGATCACGCGCAGGGCCGTGCGGCTCTGCAAAAGCCACGCGGACCGATGGGGCCAGGCGGGACGGCCGAGGGGCGAAGCGCTGGAGGAGTGGCTGGCCACACAGACTCCGTTTCCAGGCTTCGGCGGCTGCCGGGTCAAGGTGTGTCCCGACCCGGCAGCCGCCCTCGTGGGCCTCTGCCCTTACCACCAGCGTCACTACAGGGAAGCAGGATCGCCGGGGGGTGCCCGGGCCTCGATGGCCCGCCGGGACGATCCGACTGGCCCGACCGAGTACTCCGACCGGGCCGCGTTCCAGAAATGGTGCGCGACCGCGACCCCGGCTTACCGGATCGGCCTGGTCAACCTGAAAGGACTACGACCGCTGGTCAAGGCGGAGATCCAATGGGGTCTGCACCAGCACGCCCAGATCAAGAACCGATCGAATTGGGACTGGAGCGCCATCCAGCGGCTCGCCGACCACTGCCGGCACGGTGACTTCGCCTCGCTGGTGGAGTTCGCCGACACCAGCTGCCCCGGCCTGCCCCGCCGAAGCCACACCTACAACTCCCAGGCCCGGATGATGTTCCTGGAGATCGGTAACGGGCTGCGCTGCATCTACTACAGTCCCGCCGACACCAAGGACGCCGGCTACATCGAGACCGACCACTTCGGCCGCCGTTTCTCCGACGCCCACAGCTACTTCGATCTGACCAGGGTCTCCCAGCGCTGGTTGCGCGACCTGCTCTGGGAGTATCTGGCCGAGACCCTGCGCTCGCCCAAGTGCCCCAGAAGCCGTGGACCCTTCGACGCAACCCGGCGGGCCTACGTCGAGGTGAGCGCCTTCCTGGAGATCGACGCTCCGAACGGCGGCCATGCCCCCCGGGCATTGCGAGTGGAACACGCCCAGCGGTTCGTCGCCGACCACCGGCATCGACAGCGACACAGTCTGAACTCCTTGGGCATGGTCCGCAGCGACGGGAAGCCGTCGATCGTCAGCGATGTGAGCCTGCAGGCCGTCTTCAACTACAGCCGCCGCGTCATGTTCTGGGCCCTGGAGACCGGCCACGCCGACGCGCTCGGCCTGGACCGGGGATTCATCACGGCTTTCCCTACCGCCGGCGGCAAACCCAAGCGCTCCCGCAACCCCTTCACTGACGAAGTCGCCCGCGCCCTGGCCGACGAGATCAACCTCCGCGGGTTCGCGAAGCTCGACCCCAACGACAACGGGCTGCGGGACATCTGGGAGGCGATCGTCTACACCGGGCGTCGTTGCAGCGAGATCATCAAACTGAAGCTGGACTGCATCGGCCGCTACCGCACTCTGCCGATGCTCTGGCATGACCAGAGCAAGGTCGGCAACTACAACGACGGCATCCGCATCCCCGAGTACCTCTACGCCCGAATCGACGCCCGCCGCGAGAAGACCCTGACCCGATTCGAGCACCGTCACGGTCGCTACCCCACCCCTGAAGAACGCACCCGGATCGCGCTGTTCCCCAGCAGGATCCGTAACCCGGTTGAAGAGGAGTCCATCTCCTACGGGCACTTCAACGACCGCTTCGGCGCGTGGCTCGATGGCCTCGACCTCGGAGGGAACGTCGCCCATCAAGCCCGCCACACCCTGGCAACCAAGCTCCTGGCCGCCGGGGCCAGCCTCGCCCACATCCGCCGCTACCTCGGACAGGTGAGCGATCGGATGGCCGAGCACTACGCCAAGGTCAACCATTCCGACCTGGACGACCTGCTCAGCACCGTCTGGGTCGCCGGACCCGGCTCGGCCAACCCCGGCGAACTGCTCTCCAGCAGCGAGACCCCGCTCTCCCAGCACGAGGCCATGGCGCTGGCCCTGGACCTCAGCAAACGAGGCACCCCGGCCGAGGGCGGGATCTGCACCTGGCAGCCCGTCGTCGACGGCGGCACCTGCCCCTGGAACCTGGACTGCACGAACTGCGACAAGTTCGTCCTCTCCGGCGCCGACCTCCTCTACTGGAGGCGCAAGGCCGAGCAATGGCGATCCCTAGCCGAACGCGCCCCCACCGACGAATTCGCCGACTTCCTACACGCGACCTTCGAGCCCACCGCCCGCGCCATCGCAGGCCTGGAGAAAGCCCTCTCCGGCCTCGGCCTCCTCGACCAGGCCCTCTCCCTGGACATGCGCCGCCCCCAGGACTACTTCCAGCGGATCTGGAGCCTCAACTTCCGGGCCAGCGAACTGGCCGCCCTCGCCGCCCAGGAGACAGACGAATGAGCACCGAACCGGCGCGGACCGAGGCCGCCATCCAGGCCCGCAAGAACACCACCGAGCTGATGCTCCAGCGCGTCCGCACCACGCTCAAGCAGATGCGCCACGACCACATGGAGATCGAGTTTACGGCGGTCGCTCGCCGAGCCGAGGTCTCCCGGACCTTCCTCTACCAAAACGACGAAGCCAAGAGACTCCTCGCCGAAGCGAGGGCGGGCACGACGGCCACAGCATCGCTGAACCGGAGCCGGCCGGCCGACCTGGCCGGGCCTTGGAAGGACCGGGCACTCAACGCCGAGGACGCCCTCAAAGCCGCCTACGCGGAGATCAACAACCAACGTAGCCAGATCGGCCAACTGCTCGGCCAGATACGTGACCTCGCACTCGACCTGCCCGCCGACGCCATCGAGAGGATTACCACCGAAAACCGGACACTCCGGCAAGAGAACCGAAGGCTCACCACCAACAACCAGCAGCTCACCGAGCGGCTCAAGGCCGCCCGCGAGAATAGCCGCTTCCTCGACACCCGCATCGCCCGCCTCGAAGCCGACCTCGCCGAGTTCCTCCTCGTCGGCCAAGAGCACAGCGACCTCACTGACGTCACAAACGTGGACCCGGACGTGAACGCCCAGCTCAGCACAGACGATTGATCAGTCCTCGCCGACGCTAAAGGAAGCAGCGGGTGCAGGGGGCGGACGGCTGTTGGCCGCGGCTAAGAGAGTGCGACGGACACGAGATCGTTCCCCCGTTTGACAGAGGAGACTGACCGTTCGGATGTGCGAACCGCGCTGGCAGATGCCCTTCATGCCGGGCTAGTCTGACCATAGAAAAAACTTTTCTTGTCCCGGCAAGGTCGGCCTCGGACGTTTGATCACCGAGGCGGGAGAGACCCTCCGCGAGGAGGGGGAGTATCCCCACACGGGCACTTGTCGTCAACACGGGCACGTCGCATGGAGGCGTGCCCGTGGCCATTTGTCAGCAGCTCAGCAACTCGCCCGCGATCGCTTTCAAGCTGGTCCTGGGGCTGGCCCTTGTCGGCCTCTGCAGACTCACCGTCCGGGCAGTGACGCAACTGATGATCGTCGTGCTGGCTCTCCGTGACAGCTCGCCCGAACAACGGGCGGAGATTCTGCGCGCGCTTTTGGCAGGGAAAGAGGATAAGGACTCGTGATCTCAATCGACAACGCCAGCTCGCGTCCGTCGATGTCAGCCCAGGCATCCGACAGTGCAACCCGGCCCGTCGAAATCTGCATTATCTGAGGTAACTCTATGCGGTCATCCATGTACGTTATGTAGGGTCCACTGGTCCGTGCCTTACATGTATCCGGGGGTTGTTCAGGCATGTCAGCCACGTTCGGTCCCATCATCCGCTCCAGGGTTTGGTTCGAGACCCTGGCCTATGCGGGCGAGGGTTGTTCTTGTTCGTTAGGGGTGAGCCAGGTGGCGGGGGAGACTGCGGCGACGTGGTCGTCGGTGGTGATGATGAGCTCGCCGGATGGGCCTTGCGCCAGGCCGTGGATTGAGGATGGGAAATGGAATTCGCGGCGAGGGGTCGGGGCGGTGGGAGCAAAGACGCGGTGTCTGCCGTCGCGGTCATCGGTGAACAGCAGGAAGCCGCGCTGCTCCGAAGGGATGAGAAGGACGTGGTCGGAGCCGGTTTGGGTACTGGTCTTGAAGACGACACGGCACTCGGGGATCTTCAGAACGAGAGTCTCGCTATTTGTCAAGCCGACGGCCAGATAAACCCATGTGCCCGAGATGTCGAGCGTGTGCAGGGAGCTGATGGGGTCACCGACTTTGATCGGTGGACCGTAAGGCTCTCCGTTGGGGACGGTCCTTAGGTGCACTTCGGTACCGTAGGCGAACGCACCGACCGTCGCGTCATTCACCTGCAGACAGTGGACGGCCGGCCGCCGCCACGTAAGGCAAGTAGGCGCTCCAACGGCGGCCGAACGGCAGCTCGGTCCCATGCACTCTGCCGAATTTCCGAGCAAGGCACCTCCGAACGGGCCACCAGCATCTATTTTCAACGGGGCCATGTGCCCTCGCGCATGAAAATGTGGTGGGCGTGGTGCTCGGCGCGCTGCCACCATGAGCGGATGAGCACCGAGGCTTCTCCTTCCTTCCTACCGGACGGGCTCGCTGGCGATCAGATTCGTTTGCTGCAGGTCGTCTATGACGGTTTCAGCGCGCGTGGAGACTGGCCGATCTGGCAGTACGTCGACATGAGGCTCGACGGCGAGGGCATCAACGCGGCGGCCGTGTTCGCGTCGATGCCGCCGCTGGTCAGCGACCAGGACGCGTCGCAGTACGCCCTCGTCGAGCGTTCCACGCGACACGAGGACAACCAGGCCACTGTCCGGCTCACCGCGGCAGGCCTTCGTTTCGTCCTCGGCGCCGAGCCGCTCCTTGACGCATTCCTGACCACCTTGCGGCTGATCACCGACAAGGAAAGGTCCATCACGCCGGATCCGGCCGAGGAGGTCGAGGCCACCCTCACTTCCGACGAAGTCAAGGAGCAACTGACATTGCAGCGCCTCCGCCCGCCAGAGGCCGACGACCTGCTGGTTGCGGCGGTGGGCAAAGTGCTGCAGGACGAGCCGCCGCGCGCGTGGTCGGTCATGAGCGGCCGGTCCGGCGACAGCGGGTGGTGGCAGGTGCGGCTGATCACCGGCCTGTCGGGCATCCGCGCCCTGCGCGGGATCGACTCCATCGACGGCTACGTCGAACGCATCGTGCAGATGCTCACGCCAGCGCCGATCCCGGCGATAGCGCCCCGGTCCGAGCCGATGGACCTGCCGCTGGCGATCGGATACCTGGACACCACGTGGAAGGTAAAGACCGGTCGGCGGCTGTTCGCAAACCTGCAGGCCGACAGCTGCGCCCGGCTCGCTCAGCCGTGCGTCACCCAGGAGGAGTTCAACTCGGCGATGAGCGCTCTCGCTGATGTCCTATCCTGCATCGTCCCGCTGAGTGCTCAGGCGCCGCCGAAGTTCGGCGCGCTGGCCGCCCTCAAGAAGGACCTGCCGTCAGGGCTGCCCGCCGAGGCGGAGCAGCGCGTCAAGGACGCCGTCGAACTGTTGTTGACGGTGAACCACATCCGCCACGGACAGCAGCACGGGGACGCCAAGCAGAAGGCTGTCGCCGCGCATCAGACCCTGGGCATCCCCTATCCGCCGTACGACTGGGCGGACACCTGGGGGCGGCTGGTCGCGGTTACTCGTAGCGCGTTCGATTCGATCCGAGAAGAGATACAGGCGGCCCTTCCCGACCAGGCCACTTAGTCCGGCGTACCTGGTTGCGTGGCCGCGCTCATCCAGCGCCACTCGGTGTAGACCCGCCGTCACGAGCGAACTCCAGGGCCTCCTCGCGCAGGCGCTTCAGGACCTCGATGTTGCGCAGCATCAGGTCGGGGTCGTAGGTGTGGGTCGCCTTCAGCCGGGCCGTCCGGTCGAGCACGTCCTCGTCGGTCAGTTGGGCCAGCCAGGCCGTGATCTGACGGGCGCTCGGGGAGCCGTCCATCTGGCTGATCGTGTCGGTGAGGTCGGCCCGGGCCGTCGCCGCGACCAAGCGCTGCTTGTGGCGCTCTGCGGCCGATGTCGTCGATCCCGCCGACATCGCCTGACGCTCGTTTTCGTGCCCGATGGCGATCTCGTAGCGCGTCGGGAGTGCGGGCTCGGGCGGCTCCATGCCTGTCACGAGGCGTGGCACCGCCTGGGTGCGGACCCAATGGGAGATCTCGTCGAGTTCTTGCATCAGCACCGGCCACCGGTCCGTGCCTGGCCGGTTGATCCCGACCGTCGGGAACAAAGTCGTGGGGACCTGGACGCCCATCGGGGTCTGGGCGATAACGTCGCCGACGCGCAGCGGCTCCTCAGAGCGTGGCGGGAGGTCACGGATCGAGCGAGGCCTCTGGTCGTCCTGGTACATGGCGGCTATGCGGACAGCCGTGATCGCCGGTGTCCTGTGCTTCGCGTGGTTCGCGTGGAGGACCAGCCGGGCCAGGGGGTGCATGTGCGGGTCTTTCCGGCGGTGGAAGGGTTGCAGGCCGTCGATCCGCCGCACGAGCTCGCTGCCGGCCCGCAGTGACGGTGGCCCCTTCTTCGCGCGTTGCTTCTGCCACTCCTCGAACTTCTTGTAGGTGTCCGACGCGGGCATCTCGACGAGTCTGGCCGCCGTCTTGTCCAGCGGTGAGCCGTCCAGGAACTCGACCTCGGCGAACAGCGCATGCTCGAGGGCGGCCTGCAGTGCCACCAGCGCGTCGGCCACGAGCAGTGGGACCTTGCGGGGGATCGGAGCCACTCGTTCGACGACGGACCGACTGAACTGGCCCGCTGGCACCTCCGCCAAGCCGATGACGCCGCTGGGCTGGGTCTGGTAGTCGAAGAGCAGGTCGGCGGCCTGCCCGATCAGCTCGTCCGAGTGCGACAGCGTCGCGGCGACGCCGAGGTGGCGATCAGGGAGCCAGTGGTGCATCACGTCCTCCACGACGGGATTTAAACACCCTTCCCAGGCGTTCGGGAAGCGTTCGATTCTCGACATCCGCGCAGTAGGTCGTCCTCCGCGAAGGGGGCGTTGGAGGGCCAGTCGGGGTCTTTGAGGAGTTCGAGGTATTCCGACGGTGCCCGAACGCAGATCGGCCACTCGGCCGAGCGTAGCCCTGGGATGGTCTTGCGGTCCCGGTTGGCAGCTCCAGCGCCAGGTCCGGCGTATCGCGGTGCCGACTGGCTAAAGCCGCAGCAGATCCGCCTGATTGGTGAGTAGGCCCGTTACTGCGTCAGCCCGCCGGGACGGTGACGCAAGCCTCGCTACCGTACGATCGCCTCCGGCCTCGTTCTCGCTGGTTGGTTGTCTCGTGGGATGCGGATGCGGTATTCGCTGGGGTGGCCGCAGAACACCTCTTCGGTCAGGCCTGCATCGACGCTCCACTTCAAGATTCTGGCGACGGTTTCGTCGGTGACCAGAGCGCCGAGTCGTTCGGTGGCTGAGTCTGCGAAGCCAGCGATCTCTCCGCGGAAGTGTCCTCGCCGGTCCGCGGAGGCGATGACCGCCAGCCACACGGGCCTCCAGACACGCTGACGTTCAGCTGCCCAGCTGGCAGCCCGTTCTTCGAACGCGAGGATCCACGGGTCACGGCACGGGGGCTGGCGCCGGTCCGGTTTGGGCCGCCACAGGTGGAGCAACTGATAGGTCGCCGCCGCACCCCGCTCGCTCGGCGGGGCGACTAACTGGAGCACTCCGCGCTGCTGCAAGAACCCGAGGATCAGCCTGATCCTGTTCTTGGCGTTGGCGTTCCAGTCCCGACTCCCGTCCAGATAGCCGGCTCCCACCGCGATCTGATACTTGGAGACCTTCACCAGCCCGTCGCTGTCGGACGCCTGGGTGAGGAACTTCCACACCTCGCTCTGCAACGTCCCCGCCTCCGGGTACACTCCGCTGCGGCCACCTCCGCCCGACGAACGAACCGCAAACGACCCAGCGGCCCTGCGGGCGTTGGCCGCGGCTCGCGTAGGAGCGATCCCAGGAGTCTGGCCCTGTGAGCGGTGATCGAGCTGGCGGGGAACCGATGCCGACGCCCTGCGGGCGACCAGTTCCGGAGGAACCCAGCCCTCCACCGCGCGGCGATTCCGCTCAGCGATCGAGATCTTCCGAGATGGATGAACCCGCAACAACTCCTCCCCGTCCTCCAAGCACGTCGTATGAGGCAAAGCCCCGCATATCGGACACAGCAAGAACCATGTCTCGCCTTCGAACCTCCGCACAATGCCCCCGGACCTGTCGTCGCGTCTTGCCTGGTCAGACAGTCTTCCCGGCTTGGCAGAGTTTGCAATTGAGCCTTCTCGGCGTGGCGCGATATAGCACGCCAGCACCTCCACTAGCACCTCTGCGCGCGGAGCCAGGCGAGGGGTTGTCGCGCGTCCTCGCTGGTCAGCCGTGTGGAGTTTGCGCTGCAACGCAAGACAGGTAGGCGGTCCGACGTCGGCCGAACGGCAAGCACCCGAAGAAGTGCACTCCCCGCCTCGCAACCCGTCGGCGGATTAGACGAGTCGTAGTGCGGGCCGGGTGTCGGTCTCACCCAGTAGCAGCCGTAGTCGAGGGATTCGCCACTTCAGCTCGCGGGCGAGGGCGCTGTAGGTGAGCCCTTGCGTCTCGGCTAGGGCGAAGGCTTTGGAAAGCAGGCAGGGCGTCTCGCCGGGATAGTTGGTGACCGGTTCGGGGGCTACGATGCCGAGCTTGTCCATCTGTGTAAGGCGCTGGTAGGCGCGGCGTGCGGTGGCCTCCGAGAATAGACCGAGTTCCCTGGACCGGTAGATCAGCGACATAAGCGATACGCCCCAAGTTTGGCTGACCTCGTTGAGCGCGTTGAAATCCAGCCTCGCCGGCAGGAGCGGGCGGATCATGTCACGTGGGGTGACGAGCTCAGCGGCAAAGATGTCGGCTTCTCGCTCCTGCTGCGAATCACCGGGCGCAGTGTCGCCGTGCAACAGCAGGTGGCCGAGTTCGTGGGCAGCGGTAAAACGGTGCCGGTAGACGTCGTCGGCCCTATCGGGCGTTAGTACCACCGACGGCCTGGGAAGTCTGGCGGTAGAGAAGGCGTCGGCCGCCACGACTCCGAGCTACCCGCCTGACCTGACCGCGGCCCCTTTCTGCCGTATTCCGGAACCGCCGCACCCCACCCAAAGGAGGCCAAGCGCGCCGCAGGCCTGCTGCGGGATCTGGACCGGCGGGAGCGGGACAGGAGGGCCGAGAACGGGCCCGCTCAACCGGGTTTCATGGCGTGCACAGCGGTCCGGCCGGGATCGCCGCGGACACCGACGCGCGCTCGTCCGGCGTGAAGTCGCGGTGGCCGATGGCCGCGCACAGCTCGTGTGTCCAGATCTTCGGATCGAGGATGAGGGACTCGTTGGGGCGGTCGGAGGAGTAGAGGACGGTTCGGCCGTCCGCGGACACGTCGAAGAACTCGTAGAGGGTCGTGGTTCCGGGAGCTCTCAGGTCGTAGGAGTCCCGGTAGGTGCGCTCGCCGATCCGGTAGATGCGGATGGTGTCGTCGGAGGCGACAAGGAAGCGGCCCCGGCCGTCGAGGAACGACGTGACGGTTCCCGTGTCGCCCGTCCCGGGCAGCGGGCCGAATTCCCTGCGCAGCGGGTAGCGGCGCCACAGCTCGACGCCTCCGCCGCGGCGCAGCAGCCGGAAGTAGCGTCCGCCGGGATCGAACTGGACGCCGGCGGTGTCCCCGGTGCGCACGCTGTCGACGACCCTGCCGGTACGCAGGTCGACGAGGCGGAGCACCGGATCGCCCTGGACGACGAACGCCACCACGTCGTGCGACGGGTGCGGGAACGCGGAGAACTGGAGATCGCCGGCGTCGTCCGGGACCGGGTGGAGGACCGAGGCGTCGAACCTCGCGAGCTGTCGGCCGGTGGACGGGTCCCATTCCTGGACCACCGCGCCGGACCTGGTCACCAGCCGCCCGTCCCCGTTGAAGAAGAAGGAGAAGGCGAGGAGCGCCGTGCCGGGACCTCGCGGCGGAGCGGTGGTGACCCGGGCCCGTTCCCGTAGCGAGGAGATCTCACGGATGGAGACGAGGTCGCGGCCCTCACGGTCCGCGAGGAGGGTTCCGTCGGGGCTGGTCCTGATGACAAGGTCGTTGGGCTGTTCCCAGTACGGCGCCGCGCGCGCCGACGAGGCCAGCGGCCTGCCACCTTGGGGGCGGACGGTCACGAGCCGTGCTCCGCCCCTCACCAGGTCGATCAGCGTGCTGCCGTCGTTCGTGACAACGGCCTGGCTGATGGCCGCCTCTTGCGGCGAGTCGGGCAACTCGGTCATGGCGATCCGGCCCCCGTTCCATCTGATGATCATGAGATGATCGCCGCTTCGCACCAGGTGGCCATAGGAGCTGGACGCGTCGGAGGTGTCCGGCATCGCGGTCTCGGAGATCTGCCGGCCCCGGTCCAGGTCGACCAGCCTCACCGGGTCGAGGCCGACGGCGGCGAGGTGTCCGGTGACGTCGACCGCGGACACGTCGCAGAAGCCGCCGTTCATTCGGTAGGGGTGCCCGAACGCGGCGCCGTCCGTGACGCGGTAGGCAGTCACGGTCGCCTTGCCGCCGCGGACGCGGCAGGCGGCGACCGTCGTCCCGTCGCCCGACACCCGCCAGGCGCCGTCTTCGCCGACCCCGGCCGCGATGGTGCGAATAGCGCCGGTGACCGAGTCGACCACGACCACGCGCGAGGCACCTTCTTTCGCGGAGCCCATCCAGGTCAGGACGGTCCGATCGGCCGGGCCGAACCACACGTCGCCGTTGGCGGACGCGCGTGGCAGGGGAACGCGGGTGAGGGAGCCGGTCGCGAGGTCCCACCACACGACGTGATCGCCGAACATCGCCGCGATCACTCGTCCGTCGTTCGACATCGCGGCCGCGACGTGCTTGAAGGCCAGGGAGGACCGGTTCGCCTCCCTCGCGGCCGGCAGATGGTGCGGGCCGCTCACGGTCGCGCGGTCGCGGTCCACCACGTCGTACCACTCGGGGGACCCGTCCTCATCGATGAATCCGATGCGACGGCCGTTCGCCGAGACCAGAGTGTCGATCACCCCCGTGTCGGGGCCGAGCCTGCGCTGGTGGACCATGCCGCCAGCGGCGTGCGTGTACAGCGTCGCCCGGTCCTGGCCCGATCGAGCGAGCACGACGTCGCCGTCACGGCTCGCCTGGAGGTCGAGGACCGGCCCGAGCGGGGCGGACAGGACGCGGGTGGCCCCGCGGTGCGCCAGGTAGGCGCGCAGAACGGCGTTGCGGGCCTCCTGCGTGTGGTTGGCGCGGTAGGCGGCGAGGGCGAGCATCACCGACTCGACGGGGTCCTGCGACGCGTCGTCGACGGAGGCCTGGACCAGGGCGCGGGAGTCGGCGAGGGCGTCGCGGTCGGCGGTGACGTGACGCTGGTAGGCGAACAGGGAGCCCAGCACCAGGGCGAGCACGGTCAGGACGGAGAGCACGGACCACAGGCCGCGCCGGCGGAAGGTGCGCGACCGGTGGTGCGCCCGTCCGAGCTCGAACCACGCGCGTTCAGCGTCGCTCAGGTCGCCGGGGCGTTCGCGCAGCCAGCGGTCGGCGGCGGCCAGGCCGGTGGCGGTCGGCAGCAGGTCGGGTGAGCGGTCCGCGTGCTCCCAGCGGCCGAGATCGACGCGCAGCGACTCGCGCCAGGTGAGGAACACCAGGTTGCGCGTCACCCAGGAGCCGATCCGGTTCCAGCCGGTGATCAGCGCTTCGTGGGCGAGCTCCACGGTCTCGGCGCCCTCGGCGTCGCGGCCGGTCACCAGCAGGCGGGTCGCCGCGAGGCGTACCGCGATCGCCCACTCCTCGTCGCCCAGCTCGGCGCGTACGGCGACGCGCCGCGTCGCGGCGGCCGAACCGAGCGGAAGGCGGATGAGCCGCGCGAACAGCCGCTCGGTCGCCGGCTCGTCCGCCACCGGTACGTACTCCGCCCACACCCGGTCGGCGTGCGCGCCCAGCGCGCCGATGACGCCGCCGAGGTCCTCGTAGGCCCGGTGGGTCAGCAGCCCGCCGCTTTGCTGCCGCCAGAGCAGGTCGAGGGTGAAGCCCAGCAGCGGCAGCGCGCCGGGCGCGTCACCGGTGTCGGTGAGGATGCGGTCGACCAGCCCGGGTTCGTACGCGACGCCGGGGGTCGCCTCCACCGGCTCGGTCACGATCCGCCGCAGCCGCTCGTGCCCCATCGGCCCGAGCGCGTAGACGCTCCGCCGCAGCGCCGGACCGAGCCGTGGATGCGCGAGCGCGGTCTCCATGAAGTCGGCGCGCATCGTGGTCAGCACGTGGACCCGCGGCGTATCGGTGAACAGCACGTCGGCGAGTGCCTCGGCGGCCCGGGGCTCGAGCGCGAAGAGCTCCTCGCACTGGTCGACGACGACCAGCAGCCGCGCCGCCTCGGTGCGCTCGAGCACGCTCGCCACGACGTCCGCGAGACCACCGTCCTCGAGCACGCCGGCGAGGTCGCGTACGCGGGTGAGACGCGCCGTGGCGTCCGCGCCTGGGGAGAGCAGCGGCAGCAGCGCGGCGGCCAAGGCCGCGAGCGGACCGCTGCCGGAGGCCGGGCGCATCACGGCCGCCGTCCAGCCGGTCGCGCGCAGCCGGGGGAGCACACCGGCGAGGGTCAGCGACGACTTGCCCGACCCGGACGGGCCAACCAGGCACACACGTGGCTCGGCCGCGACCTTCGCGGCGAGCTCGCCACTCTCCTCGCCCCGGCCGTGGAAGATCGCGGCGTCGGCCTCCCGGAACGCCGACAGGCCGCGGAACGGCGACGGCGGCAGGGCCAGCTCGCGCAGCGAGGGCCAGGCCTCGAGCAGCCCGCCGGTCGGGATCAGGTAGCTCACCGGCGGCTCGCCGGACTCCGCGACCGCGATCATGCCGACGACGCCGACGAGCGTCTCGTCCCAGACGGGACCGCCGCTGAACCCGCCGGAGACCCGGTAGCCGGACCCGGCCAGGTCGGCCTGGACCCAGCCGTTGGCCTGCCGGGAGCGCAGCAGGCCCGAGTGCCAGACACCGCCGTCGCGCCCCGCGGGGAAGCCGAAGGCCCGCGCGGGATGCTCCCACACGTCGCCCGGCTCGACCAGCCGGACAGGGTGGCCGCCCGGCGGCGGAACGGCGAACCGCAGTACGGCCACGTCGTCGTCGTACGCCCAACGCTCGACGGACGCCTCGACGGGCGGGCCGCCTAGGAGCGCCAGGTCGACGCGTACCCGCGCCGAACCGTCCGGCGCCCGATCCTCCGGGAGGCCGAGCGCGGCCGAGACGACGTGCGCGCAGGTCACCGCCAGGTCGGAGGCGACGAGGAAGCCCACACCCACCGGATCGCCCCGCGCATCCGCGATCCGCAGCACCGCCGCGTTGAGCGCCTTCGGTCCAAGGCCCTGCTTCAACGTCCCACCTTGAAACAGGGCCCTAACCCCGCGATGGGCGAGGTCATGACTCGGTCGATGGGTTCTTCCAGGTCAGGGACACCGCGAAGGTCGCCTCCGCGGACGTCTTGCTGATCACGACGTCGGCCTCGAGGGACAGGGACATCCCGAACTCCAGCTTGATCTCGTCCGGAGTGCGCGTCATGTCGGAGAGGCCCTCGATGAAGCTCTGCGCGACCGGGCGTACTCCGGCGAGCATGTCGTCCAGCGAGCGCGCCGCACGTGCGACGACCTGGCCCGGCCGGGCCGCCCGCACCAGGCCCTCGGCCGGCCCGGTGACCTCGACCTTGACGACGTCCACCGATCCGTCACGTGTCTTCACCGGCAACTCGACCAGATACGTCATGTTCGTCTCCCCCGATCACATCGCGCGCTGCGAATGTACAACACGAACGCGGACGGTAGGGGGCCGGTGACCCCACTCGGACAGGGGTCACGCAAGGTTGATTGGTTGCGGCACACTGATGGATTCTCCCCCGGACCGGAGGACCACCGATGGAGACAGCGGCCTCCGACACGGCCGCGTTTGCGAGCGGCTTCCAGGCCGTTCTTGGTCTTGCGGGTGATGTCGCGGCGGCGGTCTTTGGCTAGGCCCGTTTTCCGCACATGTTGATCTTTAGGGCTTGTGCGGTGCGGTGGGTTGGTTGGAGTTGTTGGAGGCGGCAGGCTGCTGGCGTGTGAGACAACATGCGCGGTTCGGTGTTTCGTCGGTGGAGAAGCTGCTTGGGGCGCTGCCGGTGGTGGCTGGTTTCTCCTCCCGGCTGTGTATCCGCGACATCGTGGATGAGGCGTGTCCGGTGCGTGATCTGGCTGGTCTCACGCATGGGCAGGTGATCGAGGCGCTGGTCGCCAACTGAGGTTCCCCCCGATGCACGGACACCTTGATGTTGCCCCCGTTTCACGGACTCGTGGGTGAGGAGATCGGGCTCGACGGGTGGGCGGTTTCGAACTGTATCGGGCTCATGTATTTCAGGGCGGAGTGGCGTCGGTGGCGGTTGTAGAACCCTTCGATGTACTCGAAGATCGCGTTGGCGAGTTCGACGCGGGTTCTCCAGCGTTGCCGGTCGAGTAGCTCGGTCTGCATACGTGCCTGCTTCCTAGGGCGGTGGGAACCAGGCCTTACTGCTATGCAGCGATGATTACTGAACGTAGTGCACTACTTTTTGTAGCATCACCATACGCGTATGGCGGCCTCGGGGAACAACGGAACAGTCGTTAGCGACCAGGTCGAGTTTCGGGCGGGAGGCCTTGGCGCCGCTCGCCGTGTCGAGGTGGACGTTGTCACGATCGACGCCGGCCCGCAGCAAGGCGTCGATCTGGTGGTCCGGATTCTGGTCGGCGGTCGAGACCCGCGCGTAGCCGATGAGCACGTGTCGGAATCTACTGGCCGCACCGTTCACCGACGTTGATTTCCGACGAGGGTTCTCGACATTGCCCACCTGCGGGTTCGTGGCCGCGGCTGTCGATTTCCGAAGTCGTTTGCACGATTGTCCGGAGTCGTCTGCACGGTCTTGGACGGTGGTGTGTGCCTGATGTCCGGGAGTGGTCGGTCACGGGTCCGGGTGAACCGGGTGTGTTGCGGGCTTGCGGGTGGCGACAATGTGGTCACCGGACGTATTTCGGGAGTAGGTAGGAGGGGTCGTGGGGAGCAGGGCTTTATTGCGGGGAGCGGCTGGGGCGGGGACCGTTGTGGTCGCTGCGGCGGTGAATGTGGCGACGGGGATGTTGACCCAGCGGTGGGCGGTGGCGTGGTGGGCTGCTACCGGCGTGCTGGTGATGGTGGGGGGTGGCTTGCAGTGGTGGCTGACCGTCGCGGGCGGTGGAGGGGGTGAGGGGCAGGTCGACGCGGCCCCGGCCGGGCAGGAGGGCCGGCCTGCGGGTGGGGTGGTGAACACCATCTCCGGCAGCGCGATCGCCGGGACGGTGATCCAGTCCGGTTCGATCGGATCTGTCGGCGGCCCGGCCCGGGCCGAGCCGGAACCAGCCGATCCTGACGCTGCGGCCGGCCAGGACGCTGCCGGCAGCGGTGAGGTGGTCTGACAGCGATGGGTGAGGTCCGGAACACGATCACGGGCAGCGTGATCGTCGGGGTGGTCGTGCAGGGTGAGCACGTCACGTTGCAGCTGCCCGCTCAAATCACGCCTGCGATGGCGGGGCTGCCCGCAGCCTCGCCGTCATTCACCGGCCGGGCCGATGATGTGGAGAAGGTCTTGCGGGTGCTCGCGCCGCACACGCCGCCGCGCCCGGATGGCGGGGCAGGTGACGGGGCCGCCGGTGGGGCGGTGCTGGTGACGGCGGTCGGCGGGATGGGCGGGATCGGCAAGACCGAGCTTGCGGTCCAAGCCGCCCGGAAAGCGCTGGATCGCGGCTGGTTCGGCGGTGGTGTGCTGTTCGTGGATATGTTCGGCTACGACCCCGGCCGGCGGTTGGACGCCGGGCGGGCGGTGGCGGGGTTTCTGCGGGCGATGGCGGTCCCGAACGAGCACGTTCCCGCGGATGAGCAAGAGCAGCTGGTGCTGTACCGGTCGCTGCTGGAGGGGTACGCGACGGCGGGCCGGCCGGTGCTGGTGTTCGTCGACAACGTCGCTGATCCCGCTCAGGTGCTGCCGTTACTGCCCGCTCATCCCTCGTGCCGGGCGCTGGTCACCAGCCGGGAACGCCTGGCCCACCTGGACGCCCGCCTCATCGACCTGGACGCTCTCCGTGCGGGCGAGGCGGTCGCGTTGCTCCAGGCGGCCCTGCACACCCGCCTTCCCGATGACCGGCGGCTGACCGACCGGCCCGAGGCGGCAGAGCAGCTGGCCGCCTTGTGCGGGGGGCTGCCGCTGGCGTTGCGGATCGTCGCGGCGCTGCTGGCCGAAAACACCTCACTCACACCCAAGGCGATCACCAAGGCGCTGCGGCCGCCGGAGCAGCGGCTGGCGGAGATGCGCGACGGGGCGGTCACTATCACCACGGTGTTCGAGATGTCCTACCGGCGCCTGACCGGCGAACTGCAGCGGCTGTTCCGGCTGCTGCCGATCAACCCCGGCGCCGACATCTCCACCCCGGCCGCCGCCGCGCTGATGGGCTGGGACCACACCACCACACGCCGGTCCCTGACCGACCTGGCCCGGACCCACCTCATCGAACCCGTCAAACCCGATCCGGACGACATCGAACCCGATCCCGACGACCAGCGCTGGCGCATGCACGACCTGCTGCGCCTGTACGCCCAGCACCTCACCCACGCCGGCACCGACGCGAACGACCCGCACGACGGCGACCATGCCCTGAACCGTCTTTTAGACCACTACGAGGCCACCGCCGAGCGTGCCTGTGCCCACCTTCAGCGGCCCTCGATGGCAGACCCGTCATCCGCGGAATTCCCCGACCGCGACAGCGCACTGCGCTGGCTGGACACCGAACTGGACAACCTGACCGCCACCATCACCAGCACTCCCGCCACCAACCGCCACCGCGAACACACCCGCGACCTCCCCCTCCCCCTCGCCGATTACCTGGCCTGGAGACGGCATTTCAACCTGCAGATCACCCTCACCACCGCAGCCCTCCACCAAGCCGAACACTTCGGCGACCTCTACGCCGAAGGCATGGCGCTCAACAACCTCGGGATCGCGTTGCAGGAGGTGCGGCGGTTCGAAGAGGCCATCACCGCCCACCAGCAAGATCTGGAGATTTGCCGCGAGACCGGTGACCGGCACCGCGAAGGCACAGCGCTCAACAACCTCGGGAACGCGTTGCAGGAGGTGCGGCGGTTCGAGGAGGCCATCACCGCCCACACCCACGCCGCCGCGATCTACCGCGAGACCGGCGACCGGCACGGCGAAGGCATCGCGCTCGGCAACCTCGGGATCGCGTTGCGGGAGGTGCGGCGGTTCGAAGAGGCCATCACCGCCCACCAGCAAGATCTGGAGATTTGCCGCGAGACCGGTGACCGGCACCGCGAAGGCACAGCGCTCAACAACCTCGGGAACGCGTTGCAGGAGGTGCGGCGGTTCGAGGAGGCCATCACCGCCCACACCCACGCCGCCGCGATCTACCGCGAGACCGGCGACCGGCACGGCGAAGGCATCGCGCTCGGCAACCTCGGGATCGCGTTGCGGGAGGTGCGGCGGTTCGAAGAGGCCATCACCGCCCACACCCACGCCGCCGCGATCTACCGCGAGACCGGCGACCGGCACGGCGAAGGCATCGCGCTCGGCAACCTCGGGATCGCGTTGCGGAGGGTGGGGCGGTTCGAGGAGGCCATCACCACCCTCACTCACGCCGCCGCGATCTTCCGCGAGACCGGCGACCGGCACGGCGAAGGCATCGCGCTCGACAACCTAGGGATCGCAGAGCAGAGCCGGGGCCGGTTCGTCAATGCGTTCAAGACGATCTTCAGGCGCAGTTGGTGATGCGGGGGCACTGAAGATAAAAGGTCTCTCTCAGAAACGCTCTATTGCCAGAGAAGAACACCAGGCCCATATTTGATCTTGATCGAGGAGGCGATCGGGCCCGATTTCTTCTCAGAACCCGTTCTCACTCAAAATCGTCGATCATGAGGTTCTGGGAAATGTTTGTGAGAGGCCCTGGGGATGGTCAAGGTCCCGGAACCCCGTGAACGCGCCGAATCGACCACTGTTTCCGCCGATGATCCGAACATCACCCGTGACGCGGATGAGGTCGAACGTCACCCATGCCCGCGATGTGACGTCGCGGCCGGATCGCCCTGCCGGTCGCGTTCGGGCGCGGTGGCCGGGACCTACCACACCGGCCGGTTCCTGAAGGTTCCACGGCTGACGAAGCTGCTGCGAGTACAGACCCCCGCCGACCGCGGGCCCGGGCAGCCGTGGCGGCCGGGCACGGCGCCGCCCGCGCCGATCGACCCCGACCAGGCCACCGCCGACATCCGGATCGGTTACGCGCGCTGTTCCTCTCTCACCCAGGAGTTGCAGTCGCAGCTGGACGCGCTCGCCCGGCACGGCATCCCCCGCGAGAAGATCTTCGCCGAGAAGATCTCCAGCCGCGTGAAGGTCCGCCCCCAGTTCGAGGCCGCGCTCGCGGCCGCCCGTGAGGTGAAGGCGCACGCCCCGCACTGCCGCGTCATCATCACCGTGTACGAGATGAAGCGTCTCGGCCGTGACGCCGCCGAGCTCACCGCGCTGGCCGACCACCTCACCGCGCACGGCCTGGTCCTGGAGATGCTCGCCGGGCCACTCGCGGGGACCTACGACCCGTCCGGGCCGGGCCGGATGCTGTTCGCGTTCTTCGCCGCGATGGCCGAGACCGAACGCGAAGCCATCCGCGAGGCGACCCTGGAGGGCCTGGACGCCGCCGCCCGCAAGGGCAACCACGGCGGCCGCCGTCCCGTGATGACCGATGACATGCTCCACACCGTCCTGCGCCGCAAGGCCGCCGGCGAGCGCGTGGAGGACATCCGCAAGGACCTGATCATCCCCACCGGGAAGAACAAGGGCCAGAACCCTTCGCTGGCCAGCATCTACCGGGCGCTCGCCGAGCACGAGAAGGCCAGCACCTACCCCGACGCCGTGCAGCAGGCCCATGCCGACTTCGCGGCCCTGACGTAGCGGCCCTTGCTCACCGGCCGGGCAGCAGGTCGGCGCGAGATCCCCAGCTCAACCGCCGCCGCGTCCGCAGCCCCCGTGCCGACCCGCTGCTCCCGAGCCAAACCTGCCGATCACCTCAGTCCAGCGGTTATCTGGGGTAGTTGAGCGAACTTGCTGGTCAGAGTCCTGATGAGCTGTCAGCCACGTAAGGCACGTTCGGGAACTGTTTCGGGCCGGAAACAGTTTTCTGCAGATTCGCGCGCGGGAGCGGCTCGTCCACCAGCCACCGCATCATCGCCGCCATCTGCGCCAGCGACGGCCTCGACCAATACCCACGATGCAGATCACCTACGTGGCGAACATGGCGGACTGCGCTCCAAGCCATTGACCAGCAAGTTTGCTCAACCACCCCAGATAACGGTGGCGCGACCCGTTTCTGTCGTTTTCCGGCCGCACCCGTGGGACGGCCACGACGACTTTCGGCCGCCTCCTCCCTCTCCACGCTGGTGCAGCTCGACCATGTGATCGACGCTGCACGCCACAACCATGCGGCAGCTGCGTCATGTCCGCGCCGGCGGTGGCCGGTGCTCCGAAAGATCAGCCCCTCGCCGGGAATGCTGTAGGGAATTCAGCGTTATGCTGTAGACAGCTACAACGAAGGCGCCGAGAGGGGCACGTATGACGCTGTACACTTACCGTGCGGTGGCGAACGGTCTACGGACCGACCACCCGATCCCGGACCTGCCGTTCGTCGACGACCAGCACATCCCCGTGCAGGACCCAGCAGCGATCGAGGCCATCGGCCGGCACAAAGGCGAAGGCATGCACGGCCGGACGGACAAGTGCAAGGACGGGGGGTGGATGGCCTTCACTACCGACCCGCTTCGACACGACCTGGCTTGGGTGGTGCGCTGGCACCCCGAACACGGCCGTTCCGTCATCGTGTACCGCGACCTCGACGGGCCCGCCATCCACACAGTCCTGATGTTCATGACACCAACAGCCTTGCTGTTCCGATCCGGCGGCTACTGGTGGGACGGCGCCACCTGGTACCGGCCCGGCCAACTGTGGGACGGCGCCACCGAGGAGTACTACCAGCGGCCTGTCCCCGCCGCGGTGACGGTCACTGCCGAAGACCTGCTGCAGGGCGGCAACCCGGCACGCGCCCGGCTCCTGTCCATCACCGAACTGGACGTCGACGCTGCCCCCTCCGGCCGCTGGCGCGACGACCTCGCACTGTGGGCTTCCCGCCGTCACGGAAGTCTGACTGACAGCACGGTCACTCTCGCCGCTCCGGAGCTGACCGGCGACCAGCTCGTCAGCGTTACGGAGATGGCACAGATCGCCGGTATCGGAGCATCGACCCTGCGTGCTTACGTCTCACGCGGCGAAGGCGACGTACCACTGCCGCAGGCGACTGTCCACGGCCGCAGCGTGTGGGCGCGGCCTGTCGCCGAGGAATGGGCCGAACAACGCAGACGGTCCCACGACGGCCTGATCGAGGCCGTGTCGGCCAAACGGGAAGACAGCACACTGCCAGCCGGCGTCACCGAGGTATGGACACGATTCAGCCGGACCTTCTTCTCCCGCCTGTGGGAGCACCCAACCTGGCGTAAACGCTGGGCTTTGCGCTGGCGGACCGAGTCCGCCGTCCAGGAAGTCGCCGAGACCCTCAGCTGGGACGTGGCGGCCAACCTGACCCAGATCGTCCCCGTCCACGACCTAGCCGCCGCAATCCGACAGTCCGTGCTGCACGAATTCGCCAACGATCAGGCACGCGAGCGCTCAATCCGCCAAGACCTCGACATCACCGGCGACTCCCCTTACGACCAGCACGTCGCGATCGGCCTCCAGATCGCCAACCTACTCGACTGGCTCATCCGCCACGCCCCTGCCGTCGCAGGTCACGCGATTCAGGAGATCATCGGTGAGGCCGAACGAGAACTCGGCATCCCTCGGCCGGTCAGCGAAGATGCGATACGCACAGCCCTGGCCCTCGACGGCACCCTCGACGAAGAGACCCGAGAGGGCTTCCTCCACCGAGTCCTGACACCAGAAGCCCACCGGGAAGGGTAGGCCGGACACGCCGGGCCGGGAGATGGTAATGAGGCACGTGATATCACCTGGTGCGAGTGAGGCTGTCTCGCAACCCAGTGTCGCGACTCTCCCATAGGCTTGCTGTTCTGCTGCTTTCCACGTTGCTTCGCTGTTCGGTCGGGGCCGTACGGGTCGACCGGAACCGGGCGGTTGCCCCCTGCCCCAGCGCCACCTCCGGCGCTGGGCTGGACACCCGGAGTGGAGGTTTTCCAGATGGTGAAGAAGATCTTCTGGAGGCTCCGCGGCGGCGCTGACGCGAACGAGCGGCAGGGCCGTACTCCTGGCAGGTGGTGGTGGGTCAAGGTCATCAGCAGCGTGCTGCTGATGACCTGGCGGACCGTCATCCTCCTGCTGACCTGGCACCACTAGCCAGGCAAACGAGAAAGGGGCCCAGGGAAGCCATCCCTGAGCCCCTCGCGGCGCCGAGGCCTGGTTCCCGCTTTGCTTCCTAGGGCGGTGGGAACCAGGCCTTACTGCTATGCAGCGATGATTACTGAACGTAGTGCACTACTTTTTGTAGCATCACCATACGCGTATGGCGGCCTCGGGACTGGCAGGAGCCGTTGATCGAGTGATCTGTATTCTCCGCGGCTTCTCAAGAGTGATCACTGCCTGTGGTCGGGTGTGCCATGAGTCCGACGGTCGCCGCCTCGTAGAGCGCAACGACTGCGAGGACGATCTCGGCGAGCGACATCGACTTGCCTCTATCGCCAGCTCGCTGGCGTCCTCACCTGCGCACATTTATCTTCGGCGATGGCGGCGTTTCGTGCGATCAGGGCCATAGATCTTGATCGTGGCGCGGGCCGGATCGCCAGGAGGGATGAATACCGTGAGTATTTCAGTGTCGGCGAACAGATTGACCCGCCACACACCGTCCGTTCGCAGGCCGGTGTGGACGACCCGGGCCCAGGACCAACCGTCGGCCATCGCGGCGGCCAGTGCCGCGTCGACGGCTTCTTGTTCGATAAGGGGGGCTGCCGTGGTCGCTGGCCCGGGGACCGGAGCACTCGTCTGCCGGTACTGCCAACGGTCCCGGACTGCGCCGAATAACCGACCGGCCTGCCGGTGCCGGCGCAAAACCCGTCGGGTGACGGCAGTCAGGGCCGCGTCCGCCCGGTTCCCGATCACGCCGCCGACCGCCGCGGTCCCCAGGTAGGACGCGACATGCACGAGGGCCGTGATCGCTTCTGCTGCTTCTGCTGGGGCTGGCGTTTCTGGAACTGGGGAGTGTGGACGGAGGCGTCGGAAGACCCCTCGGCGCCGGCGTCGGCCGAGCCCACCGGCCCGGCCACGCCCGCGTCGGCCGAACCGTCCCGTCCAACCCACGTAGTCCGATGTCGGCTCAGCGGGTTCACGATCCTCAGCCATCGTCTCCCCTTTCGCTGATGCTTCCTGCCTCGACTGTGCCCTAGCCAAGCCCGCGTCGGAAGGGAGCCTCGGACCTTCCGCCCCCTTTGGTCTCACCCATCTCACTCCGGCCGTACGGCCCTTTCACCGTGAGACCGGCACGAATTGTCACTGTTCGTGGTCGCTAGGAACGTAGCGATTCCAAAATCCACCTGCTTGGGCAGCGATTCGCATGGTGGTCTTGTCGGGTGTTAAGACTGGCAGGAGCCGTTGCTTGGAACAACGGAACAGTCGTTAGCGACCAGGTCGAGTTTCGGGCGGGAGGCCTTGGCGCCGCTCGCCGTGTCGAGGTGGACGTTGTCACGATCGACGCCGGCCCGCAGCAAGGCGTCGATCTGGTGGTCCGGATTCTGGTCGGCGGTCGAGACCCGCGCGTAGCCGATGAGCACGTGTCGGAATCTACTGGCCGCACCGTTCACCGACGTTGATTTCCGACGCGGGTTCTCGACATTGCCCACCTGCGGGTTCGTGGCCGCGGCGACGAGTGTCGGCAGACGGTCGTTTACCGGCACTCAACGCCGAGGCCTGAACTCGCCGCACTCGACCTTGGCGTGGCGACCGGGATCAGTGCGCCGTCAAGTCACTGCCGGCGGCGGCTCCTTGGCCTTGCGTGTCCGCGCTTGCCTGATCGCTTCCGGTCGCGGCGCATAGGACCCCGGATCCATCGGGGAAAGCTCACGTACCGCTGGCGGAAGGTTGTCAATGCCCTGTTCGACGCACCAGCCGCGGACCCATCGCAGGACCGCCCCGCGGCGGATGCGGAACTCATCGCAGAACTGCGACAACACGTCCGCACAGAAGTCCTCACGTAGGTCGGGCGAGGGTTCCTGTCCGAGCGCGTCCCAAAGGATGATCAGCGCGGTCGCGCTGGTGCCAGTGCCGTTGTAACCCCAGCCAAGGCCGGATCCAACCAGCGGCGGGTGAGGGTTCTCATACAAGGTCTTCAGGACGTACACGCCATCCCGTTCAGTGGGGCCGTACTCGGCTAGCTCGATCTCGATCCGGTCGTTCGCGCCGTCGTCGTCCTGCACCCCGTGATACGTCCGGTCCTCGTCGTAGTTCCACCCATTCGTCGCACGCTGCGTCATCGAGGCCCTTTCGACAAGACAGTCGGAGGATGAGCGAAGCGTACGCCGGGTCGTCCGATCCAAGCCCAAGAACATCACTGAACGGGGGGTAGTCGACCACGAGCACGGCAGTCCGCGCCACTGTCACCGCGCTCGACGCTGACTACCGATGTCCTCAAGCCCGGGTGTTCATCTAACGACCGCCTGATGAACGTGAACGAGGATCCACCGAAGATCACCGAAAAATACCCCTTCAGGATTAATCAATAAAGCGTGTGGCCAGCGATTGCATTTATCGCCTTCGCGGGTGATACTTCTTACATCCCGACACAAGGGTTATTCGGAGGAGGTAGGTATGCTTCACATCACGCTGGCAGCCGAACGAATCGTGGATCCCGAGACCGATGAGCTTGGCCGCGACCGAGTCGGCTTCTCTAAGACGATGAGTGATCTGGCGCTCTACGACGCGAACCACGGCTGCTGGAAGCTGGGCCCCCGCGCCAACAACGAACAGTTCATGATCGTCACCTTCGAGGGCAAAGTCCGGCAGGCGATCGAGATCGACAACATCGAGCCCGTACACACCGGCCGCAGCGTCATCAACGGAAAGATCCTGCGTAGCGGGCACCCGGTCTACGACAAGTACGTCGGCAAGGAATCTCCCGTCCAGGGCATGCGCAACCCCGTCACCTACTTCGACGACGAAGACGTGGACGGTAGGCCGTGCAGGTGCGGGTGCGGTGCCAGCGTGGTCGGACGTGACTTTCTCCAGGGCCACGACCAGACGGCCCTGCACGCCCGCGTCAAGCAGATCGGCACCGTGGCCGAGTTCCTCGACTGGTTCGACATCGTCCGGGGCACGCAGCCCGGCTCCTGAGAACTCCCACTTCCCCGGCCGGCCCCACTGAGCCTCCCGCCCCCGGCCCAACAGGTCTCTGATTCCACGATGCCCTCATCACCCGACTCGGGTGATGAGGGCATCGGTATGCTCGCCGGCCTCCGTCATGCAGTGATTCGCCGTCACCCGTTGGTGGACGTCTTCAGCGAACGCCCACGCGGCGGGCGTGTAGCGGAACGCACTGGGCTGGCGCCGCCGTTGTCGAGCAGGCTTTCAGCCAGCGTCGGCCTGTAGACCGTTTCGTCTCGTTCACGAAGCCTGGCCCGGGAGCGAAGAGCCTGGCCTGGGGACGAAGAGCCTGGTCACCGGTATCTCTTGGCCGGAGCGTACGGCGACCAGGCTCTCAGCGAGTCTTCAGGTGAGACGGGCACTGAAAGTTGCACGGTCTCACTGCGACCTGAACAAACTCTAATGCGGTACCTCGGGAAACCCGAGCGGAAGCATGGTGCGAAATGTGTGGCGTATGTGTGGCTTGTGGGCGGTTTCTTCGGCGAGAACGATGGCGGTACCTGTTTACCGAGGGGCTTTCCGCCGGTATCTCTTTGGCCGGAGCGTGCGGCGGCTGGCTCTCAGCGAGAAAGAGCTGCCATGCCTGGTGAAATCACCCGCGTAAGCCTGCCCGTTCCAAGTCCGCCGGCGCCCAGGACCCGTCTGTCCGTCTCTGTAGTGGTCATCATCGTGATCCTCGTCGTGGTCCGCTGGACGCCCGAGCAGATCACTATGGTCTTTCTCGCCTCAACGCTCACCGTCACGGCCAGAGACTTCTGTGCTGCGGCCGCGCGGGTCTGGCCCGTCGGCTTCTAACCACACGGTGGTTCCCCTAGCGCGTCGGGCTCACTTGGTCAGCCGGGTGGGCCCGACGGCGGTCCTGCTGCACAAGCAACACATCTCGGAAGACGCCCAGGAAGAATGACCCTTTTTCATCCTCGGGTGATCTCGTAGTTCTGTAGGACGGCGATGGCTTTGACGAGGTGCCCGGCTTTGCTGGGGCTGCTGCGGAGCTTGCGGAGGAGTCTCCATGTCTTGATCTGCGCGTTCGCGCGTTCGCCGGGCCCGCGGAGCTTGGCGTGTGATCGGTTCGCCTGTTTTTGGGACTCCGGCTTGTTGCGGCCCTTGTACGGCGTGATGACGACGGGTGTGTCGGCGCCCTGATAGCCCTTGTCGGCGAGGGTGAGGATCCTGGCGCGTTCGAGTTCGCGCAAGATCCCCTAGATCCGGGCGGCGGTCAGGTCGTGGGTGGAGCCCGGCAGCGCCCCGGACGTCCACAGGATCGTCCCGTCCGGTGTGGCGATGACCTGGACGTTCATTCCGTGCGCCCGATGCTTGCCGGAATAGTAGGGCCGGTCCGCGCGGACCCGGTCGGTATAGATGAGCGTGCCGTCCAGGATCAGATGACTCAGGCCGTCCTTCTTGGCCTTCGCCAGTGCCTGCGTGAGCTTGGGTGAACGCGCCGACAGCAGCGCCACGACCTCCTCCACGTACCGCCACGCCGTCGATGTCGACACCTCGAACCCCGCGCCTGCCTGCTCGAACGTCTCACCCTTTGCGGAGGTGGACCAGCACCAGCAGCGCTTGCCGGCCAGGAGTGAGCAGGCGCCATGTCGACCCGATCGCCTTGCGGTGACGGCGGATGATCCCCGCCACGTAATTCAGCGTTGAACGCGACAAATCGACGGCGGCACGGTAGAACAACACCCAGAAGCTCCTGGTCGTGACGGGTTCGGTTGTGGTGATCAACCCATCTACCAGGAGCTTCTCTACGTCAGCAGGCAAACCCGCAACTCGCGATCACGACGTGATCAGCGCTGCTCCCCGCGCGGATGAAAAAGGGTCAATGAACGCCCCCGGTCCACATGTTCCGGAGGCGTTCGCATGCAGGTCAGCGTCCAGGAGATCCAGCTTTGCCGACGTTCAACTGCCACGGCCATTTCACTGGCAGCTGGTCGCCCGTTTGCCAATCCGGCACAGTGAGGGCATGCGAGGAAAGGAGAGGGATGAGCGCGGACTACGAACCGAATGAGCACCGGGAGCTGACGGAGGAAGAGCAGGAATACCTCGATAGGCACTCTGTGGTTGAGGTCGCAGGCGGCGGCCTCCTCCAATGGTTAGGCGGCTGGCTTAGCGGACCAGATCCGTTCAAGCAGATCTCGGCTGCCGTGCGAGTCGCTTCCTATCTCGGGACCGCAGCGGTCGCCGGCGTGATCGGGAACCGTGCCGACTCGTTCCTTACCGCGATGGCCCGGCGCATGTTCCGGCGGGACCAAGAGGCAACCCGGAAGTTCCACTCGGTTCGAGAACGCTGGCGATCCCGACAGACAAGCGACCCCGCGCCCGACTCAGTACAAGCCTCAGCCCCGGCCGCGCTCACCGAGCCAGAGGCTGTCGATGCAGCACTCGCAGCAGCACTTACCTGCGGCTGGTCCAGAGCCGATGTCCGCGACGTAAGACAACACGACGACGGTAGGTGGCTCATCAGCCTGACCGTCAACCGCGACTGGCTCATAGCATCCGTCCCTCCTGGCGATCCGGCCAACGCCACGATCACCATCCAGGGGCATCGCCGGAGACGCTGGACCGCCCTCATTGTTCTCCTTCGGCTGGCTCTCCTGCTCTCCCTCATCCTGATCGCGCTCTGGATCGCTCACCGCGCTCGCACCTAAGCGGCGAAGAGCGCGACATCATGCGCGGTTATGACGGGGCGGCTGTACTCAAGCGCGCCGACCCGACTACCTGAGGAGCGCAGTTATCTGGGGTGCCGTACGGCTGTCTTTCATGTGCGCCACGTGGGGGTTGAGCGACGTCGCGAACGGATATCCGGGGGTTCTTTCGTCATGTAAGCCACGTCAGGCACGGTCTGACGTGGGCAAGCCCGTTCGGCCCGAACCGGCTGTGGTGCGGCCGCCGAGGCGGGTGCGCAGCCGGATCACGGTGGCAGGCGAGGGCCGGCCGCCAGCGGAGGGTCGGTCCGTCAGCGAAAACTGTTTCGGCCCGAAACAGTTTTCTGCAGATCAGCGCGCGGGAGCGGCTCGTCCACCAGCCACCGCATCATCGCCGCCAGCTGCGCCGGCGACGGCCTCGACCAATACCCACGATGCGGATCACCTACGTGGCGAACATGGCGCACTGCGCTCCAAGCCATTGACCAGCAAGTTTGCTCAACTACCCCAGATAAACGCGGCGGCGGCACTCGGGACAGCTTGGTTCGCCCGTGATCGTTTTGCCTTCTTCTGTCGCCCACCAGAAGCCGCATAGCGCCTTTGGCCAGTCGCTGGTGGGGTCGGGCACGTAGTGCGAACCATGGCCAGCCACCCGAACCGTGGTCACCTCGCCTGGCGGTGTTCCCGCTCCCGGCCGGCGGGCGCCGCCCGGCGGCTTCGGCGAGCGTCGTCTCGCGCAGGTTCCCGTCCTTACCGAACTCGGCGGGGTCCTCCCAGGCCAGGACCTGGGCGAGCAGTCCCGTACGGGTGCCGGTCAGCTGCCGGGCCCGGTCCTCCGCTTCGGCGGCCTGGCGGCCGACCCATTCCAGGTCGGCGCGGACCTTCGCGCGCAGCCGGTCCCGTTCGGCGAGCAGGCAGTCGGCGACGCCGACCAGGGTGAGGTGGTGGTTCTGGGCGACGAGCGCGACCAGCTCGGCCACGACGTGGTCCAGGTCCGCGTCGAGCAGGTCCGCCGATGCGTACGTGTCGAGCAGGGTGGGGCGGGTGGTGAGGAAGGCGGCCGCGCAGCAGGCTGAACGCGGTGGCTCACGCGCCCCGACGCCGTCTCGAATGCTCGGCGACGCGACTGAGGGCGGTGGTCTCCAGAATCGGTCGGCATGTCTCATGAGACATCGGCCACCTCGGCACAGGTAGGCGCTTGCATGACCTAGGTTATGCTAGGCACATGGGAGGTCGACAGACACGAATTTCAGCAGCGTTCATCGACGTCGCGGAGCATCTTCTAGATGCGCATCTGCGTGGGGAAGAATCGTACGGTTGGGCGATCCTTGAGGCTACCGGTCGTGGTGGTCCGACCGTCTACCAGATCCTCAAGCGCATGATTGACAGTGGCTGGCTTCGATCGCGCTGGGAGCAAGATAACCCTGTGCCCGGCAAACCGCGTCGCCGTCTCTACCAGCTCACGGATCGCGGTTTGGGTGCGGTACGCCAACTTTTGGTCGAGCGTCGACCGGAAGCGCTGGAGCGGTCCGTCCGCCAGCGCCCGCCGAAGACATACCGGCCGGGACTCGGTACCGCATGTCCCGGCGTCGAATTCGGCGGTGCCGGATGATGTTCGGGGAGATCATTCTCGCGGTGGTGACGGGACTGGCCGTCAATGAGACGTGTGACCTGGCCCCGTGGGCCGCCCGACGCATGGCCCGCTGGGCCGCTCGGGTGATCAACGCCGACCAGCCCCCTGAGATTCGATTGGAGTTCGAGGACGAGTGGGAACAGGTCATTCTCGACGTCCCCGGCAAGCTCAGCAAACTCGCCGTCGCAGTGCGTTACACCGAAGGGGCTGTCTTCCTCAAGTGTCGTGATGCTGTTAACCGCCCGTTTCAGGCCGTATCTTGCTTCTTCGCGCGCCGGTTCGATCGGGATACTAAGAGTCTTGCTGGTTTCATCGGCTTTCAGCTACTCGGAGTGTCCACCTACACCTTCATGCGGTATGGATTTGGAGAAATCTATCCGCCGCTAGCCACTGTCTTTGCGGGCTGGCTGGGTTCCGATTCGCCTCAGGCTGGCCTAACCGGAGCCGCCGTTGCTAACGACGTCGCTATCTTGCTCGCCCCGTTCGCTGCGATCCTGCTCGGCCTCGTCGGATCGATGTGCTTGCTCGGCATCAGGAGAAGGCATTGAGAGCCCGAGGGGTACCGGACGCATGAACCAGCCGTTACCCGGCCCGCCTCACCGAACCCGCAGGCTGAGCCATGTCCACGATCCGGCTTGCCACCGAAGACGCGGTCGAACTCGCCGAACTACTCCAGTTCGTCAAGGACTGGATCACCGCCGACGACCAGGCCAAAGCCTCCTTCGCAGGGGTCGTCGGCACCTTGGGCTATGACGCAACCGACCTCGGCTCCGACATCGACCGGTTCACCATCCTGCTCGGCGGCGACGACGGCGAGCACCTCCTGTCTTGAAGGCTTCACGGGCTTCACAACTAACCCACGATGCGGATCACCTACGTGGCGAACATGGCTGACTGCACTCCAAGCCGTTGACCAGCAAGTTTGCTCAACTACCCCAGATAATGAGGGCGTGCCGCTGCCTCAGATCCCGCCCAACGACCCGCGAGTGCTGGACCTGGCCAAGAGGCGCGTCATCCCGCGTCATCTTGGGCCGGGGGCAGCCCATCGTCGCCGAGGTACGGCCTGCCGGGCATCATCTACGTGGCGAACATGGCGGACTGCGCTTCAAGCCATTGACCAGCAAGTTTGCTCAACTACCCCAGATAACCACCGCGCCACGGCACGTCCAGTAGCGTCCCACTGACCCTCGTGTAGGATCCGCGTTCCCGTGTCCCTTTCCGCGTCTCGGTGTCCCATGGGTGGCCTTTGGGACACCGTTCGCGGACTCGCAGGTCTACATAGCCACACTATCGAGTGATGTGTTCTTGGTCGTTGTCGTGACGGGTTCGGCTGTTGGAGCGTCATGGTGAGGGCGTCTGCCAGGTCTCTGTGAAGGAGCCGAGCTGCGCCAACCTGTGGAGCCAGCCGCCGCAAGGGCAGTCGCAGGCGCCCCGCATGGGTGATTAGCCTCGGCCCCAGCAGCTGTGAGGCCCACCTGGCCCACCCGAGTTGCTTAGGGGCCGATGTGCAGATGGGCCGTCCAAAGCGAGGGCCGTTCGGGCTCCCGCTCTCGCAACCCGGACACGGCGTGGTGGAGGGATTCGGCGATGGACGCATTTTGATCGTCCGCCAGGTATTCATAGAAGGCCTTCACCAGGCGGGTATTGGCCTGATCGGCCACCGGCCAAAGACTGCCGACCAGGTGGCTGAACCCGGCGAGTTGGAAGGCCGAGAGGATGTTCAGCGACTCGTCCGGCAGGTCAAGGCGGTTCCGGGCGGTCCCGCAGGCGGACAGGAATGCCAGGCCCGCCTTGTCGGTGCGGGTGGCTGCGATGTCGCCGATGTGCAGTCGGCCGTCGTACAAGGCGAGGTGGCTCTCGAAATGACGGTCCGCATCGTGTCCGGCGTGGCAAGCGACATGGACGATGTCGTGATCTGGGAGGGCCGCCAGCAGGCGCTCGCGGGTGGCGGCCCGCCCGCGCAACAGACGGGCGCCGGGAAAGGCACTGGTGAGCAGCGCTGCCTCCTCGTCGGCGGCTGGCAGGTCCGATGCTCCGGGAGTGCGCGGCAGGGTGACCACCAAGGGGCGGCTGTCTGGACTGGGCCGCCAGGAGCGCATGCGGCCGAGCGCATGGACTGAAGGGGTGTAGGACGACACCGCGAGAGCGAACGCGCTGCCTTCTTCGCGGCGTTCGGCCATGTGCAGCGGGAAAGAACTCAGCGGCCCGATGGGGCACCACCACAGGCGGGGCAGGGCGACCCCGTTCTGCACGCCGAGGTTGGTCCGCAGGTCGTCCCGCAGAGCATCGAACACGGGCCCCACGACGGCGTCCCACAGGAGGGCCAGGCCAGTGCGCAGGGAGTATTCGCCCAGGTTCCGGCGGGCCGGGGAGACCTGGTCGTTCAGGGCCAGTTCGGCACCGCCGAGCAGATCACGGGTGAGACGCCGGATGGTGTCGATGGTCAGCCGGGGCAGCGACAGACGGCGGACACCGTTCCGCGTGACGAGTAGAGCGTCGGAACCGTAGCGGCCGAGCATCGGGACGACTACCGGTCCGTCGCGACAGGCGTCGAGGATCTCCTCCAGGCGTGGCGGCCGGAGGAAGTTCTCGAACCCCGACACGCCCTTGATCTCCTCGATCAGGTGCTGCCGTTCCTCGGCCAGTCGGTGGCGCTGGTCCGCGTCGGGCGTAGACCGCAGGCGGGTTGGCAACTCTTCCAGTCCTGCGGCGAGGTGGGGGGCTTCGGCCCACAGCCGTTCCAGGTCGACGCGAATCGCCGAGACTTCGGCATACAGCAGCCCGCGTCCCTGTTCCAGGACCTCCAGTGCCTGGGTCGCTGAGCCGACGGCCAGTGCACAGGAGGCGGCGAGTGGGGGCAGCGGCGCGTAGGCGGCCAGCCGGCGTTCCCGGCCGCCAGCCGGGAGCTGCCAGCCGGCGAGTTCCGGTAGCAAGCGGACCGCGAGAGCGAGATCATCGGCGGCGTTCGGCCAGTCCTCCAGGTTGATCTCCAGCTTGCCGGCGCAGAAGGCGCTGTCGAGTCGTCTGCCAATGTTCTCGGTGGCGGATCTCGCGACCTTGCGGAGCAGAGCTGCGGCCTCTCGGGCATCCTCCGACCCGCCGTATTCCACATAGCGGTTGTTGAGAGCCGCGCCCAGCAGGTAGCGCCGGGAGGCCAGTTGGGCGGGGCCCCGGGCGGTGGCCAGGCCCTGGCGCAGGGCGCTTATGGACTCGGCCAGAGCAGCGGGATCGCGGGTACGGGCATACCGTTCGTCCAGGCTGTCTGTCAGGGCTCGTAGTACTACTCCAGTCGGTCTGCCCTCCGCGCTGCTGTGGGCCTGCCGCGCGAGCTGGATGGCCTCGGTGAGGTCGGCCGTCTGCTCGTCGGCTCTGCCGCTCCGGGCGCGCAGACTGAGCCATCGGGCGAGGTTGGCACCGATGGTGGTGTGCAGGTCCGGGTTGGCGTCTGAGGTGAGGGCGGCGAGGGCCGCCTGGCCGAGGTCGATGATCTCGTCCAACAGCGCCGGGTCCGCGCTCTTGCCGGCCGCACTGTCCACGTCGAGGAACGCCTCGAGTTGGTGGGCCAGATTGTTCAGTTCCCGTGCTCGGGCGGGGTGACCCGGCGGCAGTTCGTCAACCAGAGTCCGGGAGAGGCTGACGGCCTCTCGCAGCGATTCCGAGTCGCCGAAGTCGGTGTGGCGCAGGAACAGCAGCCCGGCGAGGTTGTTCACCGCGTCGGGTCGGTGAGGGTGGTCGGGTGGCAGCCTGGTGACCACCGTGCGGGCCAGGACCATGGCCTCGGCGAGTACCTGCGGCTCCTGATGGAGGGTGTAGGTGAATCGCAGTGTTTCGCACAATCGCGTCAGGTAGTTGAGATGCTCGGGTGCGTCTTCCGAGACCCTGGCCACCAACTGCCGGGCCAGGTTGACGGCTCCGGCGAGGAATTCAGGGTCGGAATCGTATTCGTGCAGCAGGAGCAGGCTGTGCACAGTATTGCCCGTGGATCCGGCCCAGCTCGTCATGTCCTCGGCCATGACGATGCCCAACTGCATCACCGCGGCCGCGGCCAGCAGGACCGTGCGATCGTGCGCCCCCTCCTGTCCCACGACCTGAACTGCAAAGCTGTTCCAGAGGCCCACCTGCGGAGTACTCGGCTGCTCGGCGGCCGGGGTCGACTCGAGCGCCAGTGCCGGCACAGACGACGGCGCGGCGTCGCGCAGTGGCGCCAGAAGGACGAGGGCGAGGGAAAGATCCCGGTTCTTCAGCGGGTTGCGCCGGAGGTCGGTCTGCGCACGCAGCCAGAACAGCCAGCCGGTTTCGCGGAGAAGATACAGCCAGGGCTGCACGTCGATGCGCATGTCGTTGACGACGGATCGGACAGCAGCGTCGAGGAGGGCGGCTGCCTCCCGGTCGGCTTCGGGGTCGAGGAGAAGGTCGAGATCGTCGGACGTCAAATAGGCCTTGAGGCGCCGGGCGATCGGATCAGCCTGCGGGTCGGAATCGGCGTCCAGGTCGGTGGGGTTCAGCTCCGGCGACATCGCATCCACTCCTGCCTGCTGTCGTCCCAGACAAGCATCCGGTTCCGCAGCTCGGACCGGTCCATGGCGGTCAGTTGACGTACGGCCTCAAGCGGGATGGGATCGGGCATTACGATCTGGAGGTCGGCCTCCGGGTCGTGCATGCTGACGAAACCGGAGCCCTCGGGTGGGGTGGGCGGGGCCGATATGGAGGGTTCCTTGGCGGATTCTGCGGGTTCTGCATCAGCGTTCGCCGAGGCGGAGGGGTCCGATCCGGGCCTGCCGCGGCGGGCCAACCGAGCACGCAGACCCGCGTACGCGTCGTCGGCCGATTTGCCGGCGACCGCTTGGACGAACGGAATCATCAAGGATGTGGCGGCTCCACTGAGCACCAGCGATACCCAGTCGGGGAGGTCGCGCAGCACCATGTGCTCGGTCGCCGTACCCCCGCGGGTGGGCCGCAGCAATTCGGCGATCGTGGCGGCGGGTGGGGCGCCATTGGCCGGGATGCGCTGGGTCCGGCCGTCAGGTGCGGAGATCAGCCAGTCGCTGTCGGCTGTGCTGTAGCGCGCCATGAGGTCGTGTGTCTCGTCGGGGAATACACGCGGCGTGGCGCACAACCATAGCCAGCCCAAGTCTCCGGTCCCGGCTGTGTCCTCGTCGTGGTAGACGTTCTGGCGCACGACGTTCAGACCGTAGGCGTCCAGAGCCTCGGTCAGCTCAGCCAGGCGGGTATGCAGGTCGGAACGCCCACTATGCGCGCGATCGTCGGCGTCTAGCGCATTGTCACGGCTCACGTCGATTTCACACATCCTTAGATGGCGGCTTGGTGTTTTGGCCTGGTGTGCGGTGCTGGCCCGTGCTGCGCAGCACCCGCTCGAGTTGTCCCATCGCGTTCTGCCGCACGGCTGGATCCTCAGACAATGAAGCGCGTTCAGCAGCTGATCGGGCGCCCAGCGGATCTCCCATACACAGCAGGGTTTCGCTCAGCGCGCTCAGCGCCGTCGCGGCTATGCGCCGATGTCCAGAGTCGGCTACCAGTTCCAACAGGTCCCGGGCATTCGTGAAGTCGCGGCGCTGCAAAAGTAGGCGCCCGGCGCCGTACGCTGCCGGTGGCGCGGACTGCGGATCACCGGAGCGCATCGTCTCGCGGTAGGCGGACAGCGCGCCATCGGTGTCGTTCTGCTGCTCCAGCAGCATGCCGAGGTGGAGCGCTGCCTCGGCGGCCGTTGCGGGCTTCGCGCGGCCCGGCTCCGTGGCCTGCCGGAAGGCTTGCTCGGCGCCGAGGAGATCACCGCGCCTGTGCAGGAACTGACCCAGGGAGGTCAGCGCCAGGCCCGCGACGAGTGGAATGCCACAAGCGGTCGCCTTCCGGTACAACGACACCGCCTGTTCCGGATCGGTCTGCTCCATCATCTCTGCGAGTTGGACCTGGGCGGCGGACGCGGTTTCGACCTCCTCAGCCTCGACGGCGAGGCGGAAGGCCGCCATAGCTTCCACTTTGTCGCCCCGCGTGTTCAGCAGACTCCCCATCCGGCGGGCGGCGCGCGGCGCCGCGCTGGAGTGGCCGGAGTCGACGGCGATCTCGAACGCGATCAACGCGGCCGCAGTCTCTCCTTGCATCTCCAGCAGATCGCCTAGATCATGCGCCGTTGGCCCGAGTACTCCTGCCGGATCGCCCGCCCAGGCACAGGCGGTGAGCGCCTGCTCGAACGCGGAGCGTGCCGCTGCAATGTCACCTTGGTCGGCCAGCAGGCAGCCGAGGTTGTGTGCGGCCAATATGGTGCTGATCGGGTCGTCCATGCTGATCGCCTCGCGGTAGGTGGCGATCGCCTCGACAGCACGACCTTGGTCCGCCAGCGATTGCCCCAGGCTAAAGCAGGCTAGCGCGGCCAATACAGACTCGGCTGGTTCTTTGGCAGCTTCCTGATCCGATGCGGCGTCCGACCTGTCGTATCGCAGGAGGCGGACATCACCGTCGGTCCTGCCGTCCGCTACTGCCTGCTGATAGGCAGCGACTGCCCCGGGCGTGTCGCCGCGTTCACCGCGATCGTTGCCGAGTCGGAAACCGGCGTAGGAGGCGACGAACGGTTCGGCGCTGAGCGTGGCCTGCTGCAGCGCCGCATCGACGACCTCGGATCTGCCGCTATTGCGCGCGGTTTCGGCGATCCCGACCAGCTCGAATGCGTCGCAGCGCCGCAGTGCGAACTCCCATGCTTGAAGCGGCACTTCAGGCAAGTCTGGGTGGGAAGTGAGGAAATCGGCTGCCAGGAACGCGCGACCGGGCGCTGGCGTGGTGGCCGCGCGCACTTCTTCAATAAGCGCCGTCGTGGCCTCTAGCGGCGCGGTCAGAGCCCAGCTCAGTGCGTCTGCCCAGCGTGCGTCGTCAGGCTCCGACGTGGGGAACATCGGTCCGAGGCGGGTCAGTTCCCGTAGTTCGCCTTCTGCGATGGGACGGAACAGGCCCATGCGACGCCAATCCACTGCGGCCTGAACCAGCATCGAGCATAGGCCGGCCGCTTCATCCGCTCCGGTGCCAGCGGCGGCACCGGAGATGCGCAGGCCCTCCTGCCAGCGCCGCGCGGATTCATCACTCAGCGACTCCCCGTCGGACGCAAGCGCGTTGGTCCCTACCGATACTCGCCGCTCGTTCCGCTCCGTCCGCACGACGGGATCACTCGGCAAGACGACCGTAGCGGCCTGCTCCAGCACCAGCCGCGCCGTCGGACCGAGCCGCCCCTCGGTCGACAATAGGTATCCACGGACGTTGGACTCGGCTGTGGCCAGAACGACAACCCGGGCCGCGGCACCAGGAACCGGGCATCAGGGAGGTCGCGGCGTACGACGTCCCAGCCGGCCCGCCATCGGGCGGCCTTCGTACCGCCGACCAGCAAGACGAAGTCCTTGTCCCGCAGCGCGGAATCAAGCTCGCTGTCCACCCAGGGTCAGGATACAAGGGGCTCCTGTTCAAGGCGATGTACAGCTCGCGGGAGCCGCCCGACTCGCTATACGGGTCCACGTCCGCGATCGAGGGCAGGTCCTCGGCATCAGACGTCGTTGAAACCGCCAGAAACGCACTGATACACGCGGCCCGCTTCACGTCTGCGTGCCCCACCGAAGCCTCCCGTTGCTTCAGCTCTGCGTTGTTCACCATAGCCGTGCCTGCAAGTGAACTGAACGTAACGGTGCAATTGGACGTGTCCTGTCCCGGAACCAAGAGGTTCGCAGCAATGCTCAGACCTGTGGATCGGCTCTGTGAGGGCATACCCTCCCGAGTGATCGTTTCGACGGTCACTGAGAAGGCCGACGCGCCAACGTCGGCGGGGAGGGCACCACGCCCATGCTTACCGTAGTTAACGTCGACGGTACGGCCGAATCCGGCTCGCTAATCGACGAGATCGTGCGCGAGGGCGCCCGGCGGATGCTCGCCACCGCCCTGGAAGCCTAGGTCAACGCCTACCTCGCCGAGCAGCGTGACGAGGCCGCGCTTGGGAAACCTCTACGGGCGACAACTGTGGCTACCGCAAGGGAAATGACACAGAACCCGGAATGACCAAGGTGACACACGAGTGTGGATTCAAAAGAACTCGCAGGTCACGGAACCGACGTGTGACATCTAAACGCGGACCCTACACCTCGTCCCTCTCCACAGGACTGGACGATCTGCCAACGTCGTGAACATGTCCACAACGTGGACGAGCAGGTCAGAGTCATTACGAACACCAGCACGTTCAGAAAACTCGACGAGAGCCCGGAGTTCACCGGCGGCGTGCTCGACGCCTTACGCCAGCCCCTGGAGGAAGGCGAAGTCGTGATCTCCCGTTCAGGCGCGACCGCACGCTTCCCCGCAAGGTTCACCCTGCTCCTCGCCGCCAACTTCTGCCCATGCGCCGCCCCGAAGGAACGCGACTGCACCTGCGCCGCGACCGTACGCCGCCGCTACCTCGCCCGGTTGTCCGGACCACTCCTCGACCGCGTAGACCTCAAGTCCCGCCTGAGAGAGGTAACCCGCGCGGAACTCCGCTACGACCTGGAACTCGCGGAGTCGAGCAAGGTCGTCGCTGAACGCGTCCTGATGGCCCGCGACCGCACCCAGAAACGCCTGACCGGAATGCCCTGGCGCACCAACGCCGACGTCCCCGCCCGCGAACTCCGCCGCAAATTCGCCCCACCACACCGAGCCCTAGCCACCCTCGACCGCCCACTCTCAGACGGCCGCCTGAGCGCCCGAGGCCTCGACCGCGTAATCCGCGTCGCCTGGACCCTCACCGACCTGGCCGGCAAGGACACCCCATCATCCGACGAGATCAACGAAGCCTTGGGCCTCTGGGGCGGCCTCACCACCTGACCACACGCTCACCTTCGCCATCGCTGCCTCGCCCCTCGCCGCACACCATCACCGCTCGCCCGCCGCCACGCCTCCCTCGCTTCTCGCTCTCACCACCAGTCCACACCGCCCACCCGCACCGCCGCATCGTCATTGATAGGAGGAAGGGGATGCCTGACGCCCAGGTACCCCGCGACGTCCATGACCGTCTCCAGCGAGGAACGACTGGCCCGTGCCGTCCTGACCCACATCGCGGAACCCGGCGATGAGTACTTGGGGCGCTTGATCGCCGCTGAGGGCGCGGAGGGCGCATTGAAGGTGATCCAGTCCGGGGAAGTGACCCAGGCCGGCGAACCGCCTTCCGCCGATGACGAGCCTCCTCCGGCCGGCTCTGATCGGCCCGAGCTCACGAAACGGCTCGCCGCCTGGCATGCCCGTCTACCGGACGTGGACCCGACGCGGCTGCTCGCGGACTGTGAGGAACGGGGGGACCGGCTCGTCTGTCCGGGTGATGCCGAGTGGCCGTCTCAGCTCTCCGACCTGGGGAACGGACAGCCTTACGCGCTGTGGGTGCGTGGCGACCAGGATCTCCGGTTCGCGTGCCTGCGCTCGGTGGCGATCGTCGGATCCCGGACGGCGTCTCCGTACGGGGTCCACGTCGCGTCAGAGATGGGCGCGGAACTCGCCGACCAAGGGTGGACGGTGATCTCCGGGGGCGCCTATGGCATCGACGCCGCCGCTCATCGCGGGGTACTGGCCGCCGACGGCGTGACCGTGGCCGTGTTCGCCTGCGGAGTCGATGTGACCTACCCCAGCCCGCACACCGGGCTGTTCGCGGATATCGCCCGGTACGGGCTGCTGGTGAGCGAGTTCCCGCCGGGAGCGACACCGACCCGGCGGCGCTTCTTGATCCGCAACCGTACGATCGCAGCGCTCACGCGAGGCACCGTGGTCGTCGAGGCCGCGCGGCGCAGCGGAGCGATCAACACGGCCCGCCACGCTCGTGACCTGGGTCGCGCCGTCATGGCCGTTCCGGGGCCGGTGACGTCACCGATGTCGGCGGGCTGCCACACCCTGCTCCGTGACTGGGGCGAAGCCGTCTGCGTGACGGGAACAGCCGAGATCCTCGATCGTGTCGGCCTGATCGGCGACGACCTGGCTCCGGAACGGCGAGGCCCGGTCCTCGACCTCGATCGTCTCTCCCCCACTACCCGAGACGTCCTCGAAGCGCTCCCATCTCGTGGTGGGGTCGGTGCCGCGCGCATCGCGGTGACCGCCGGAGTAAGCCTTGACACCGCCGTGTCCTGCCTCGGCGCCCTGGCTGCCGGCGGCTTCGTCGAACGCTCCGCGAAAGGATGGAAACTCCGCCGTGCCTGACCAGCGAACCCTCGCATCGCCCACGGCCCACCGACCACGCCGCCACAACGGTGGAACGCCTCCGGACCCAGCTGAGCCACGCCACTCAATCGCCGGGGCAAAATCGCGACGCGGATCGTCAGGAGAACGGGGACCCATGGAGCCCACCGGAGCTGCTGCGCTGACTGCCTCCGATTGGGCAATGACCAATGGAGATATCCAACTGGTCCCATGCGTAACGGGCCATGGCCTCGTGCAGTTGGCAACGCGGAGAATCGAGGCCGCCTGCCTCGGTCGTGCACCGACGACGGAGCGGCGAGCCGCTCCCCTCGGCGCCGCGCCTCACGGCCCCGTCAGGTGCCCGTACGGTCCGCCTCGCAGGCGAAAACCCACTCGATCAAGAGAGACTTCGCGGCGTTCCGGCGTACGTCAGGCCGCGCGCCGCGGTGCTCGTCGGTCAGCCTTCGGGGAGCTCCAGGTCGCTCTTGGAGAGTTCTTCGACGTTGACATCCTTGAACGTCACAACCCGCACACTTTTCACGAAGCGCGCAGGGCGGTACATGTCCCAGACCCAGGCATCCTGCATGGCCACCTCGAAGAAGACCTCACCGTTCTCGGTGCTGCGCACTTGAAGATCGACGGTGTTCGTGAGGTAGAACCGGCGCTCGGTCTCAACAACGTACGCGAACAGACCCACGACATCTCGATACTCGCGATAGAGCTGGAGCTCCATCTCGGTCTCGTACTTCTCGAGGTCCTCTGCGCTCATGGCTGGTTCCCCTCCCCCGTACCTGGCTCAGGCGACGTCCGCCCGGCCGGCCGTGTCCTCATATTCTGACGCGTCCCATTCGATCTCCCCAGGGACGGAAGGGTCCTTTTCAACAGTAGATTTCATGATTGGCGCCCCTTGTCCGGTTCCCCCTTCCATGACACGGGCCACATTGACGAACGACAGGCGGTGTTCGGGGCAAGGACCGTGCTCCTCCAGCGCGGCGGCGTGCGCGCGGGTCACGTATCCCTTGTGAACGGCGAAGCCGTAGGTCGGGTACTCCTGGTCCAGTTCGGTCATGATCCGGTCTCGCGTCACCTTGGCGATGATCGACGCGGCGGCGACACAGGCGGCCACGCGGTCGCCCTTGGGGACGGGGAGACCCGGTGTGACCAGTCCCGGCACGCGGAAGCCATCGGTGAGGACGTATCCGGGGACGACATCGAGGCCGGCCAGCGCCCGGCGCATTCCGGCGATGTTGCAGCGGTGCAACCCGACCCGGTCGATCTCCTCGCGGGACACGATCAGCGCGCTCCACGCGGGTGCGGTGGCCGTGATCTCGGCGTAGAGGCTGTCCCGGCGGGCGGGGGTGAGGAGCTTGGAGTCCGCGAGGCCTTCGAGGCGACGGCGCCGTTCCGGTGCGAGGACGACGGCGGCGACCACGAGCGGTCCGGCGCAGGCCCCCCGGCCCGCCTCGTCGACTCCGGCGACGGGGCCCAGGCCGGCGCGTTCGAGCACACGCTCATAGGCGTACAGACCCGCGTCGCGCCGGGGCGTGAGGCCGCGGGGGCGAAAAGCCCGGACATCGATGTGCACAACACGCAGCGTACGTCGCCCGGGACCTGACTCGTGCTCGAACCCCGGAGCCCCCAAAAGGGACACCGCTCCTCTTTTGGATCTCCGCACGCCAGGCACTCAACGGCGGCGCGACCGGTCGGCGGCCATCACCGCAAACCCGCCGTACGCACTTGGACGGACGGCACGACGGGACGAACCCGGTGAACCATCATCAACCCGGCCACCCCGTCGGTGGATGGGCCAGCTCGGCGGAATCTCCGATCGGAGAGCGACTCCGAACCACGACGCCGGCCGCGCCTGCACGCTCCACCCGATCCTGTTCGACACCGCAGGCCCGGGGATGCCTCGCGGCCGACGAGATACCCGAACGGGCCACGGCCGTGCGCTTCAACAGGCCTGAACGGGCCAGCTGACCCGAAGCCCAGACACCTGAACAGGCCACCGCCGCGCGATCCAACAGCCCCGAACGCGCCAAATGACCCGAAGCCCGGACACCCGAACAGACCGCCGCTACGCAGCCTCTGCTCCACGAGCCCCGAATGGGCCGAAGCCGATCCGCCGGCTTCGTGCGCGCTCCTGCTTCAACGCCAGAGGCCCGAAGGTGTGACGTCTGAGATCCCCGTACCAAGCTCGCCTCAGAACACAAGGGCCACGTCGGCGAGGCGCCGAGGGCGCCGGGCCGAGCGGCGTACGTCTCAGAATCGGCCAGTAGGCCGAAACTCACCTTGACGCGCGGCGGGTACGGCGGCGGCGGTTCAGCAGGGCGATCGGGGTGGCGCCGATGACGCCCAAGGCCAGCGGGGCGCCTGGCAAGGCCAGGCCGGCGGTGCCGAACGACTGCGGGATCGACAACGTCTTCAAGCGGCCCAGTGGCCAGACGACGACGAAAGCGCGGCCGATGACGCGGCTCTCGGGGATCGTGCCGCCGCCCGGGTCGCCGAGGTGGCCGCGGGAGTCGTACGACACCTCGCGGTGGTCGCCCATCACCCACAGGTGGCCCTCGGGGACCTTGATCTTGAATTTGGTGTCGGACGGTCGGTTCTGGTCGCCGCTCTGAGGGTCGACGTAGATGTAGGAGGTCTCCGTCAGCGGTCGGCCGTTGACGGTGACGTGGCCGCGGGAGTCGCAGCAGGCGACGCGGTCGCCTGGGACGCCGATGACGCGCTTGATGTAGTCCTTTTCGCCCGGGACGACGCCGAAGGCGCTGCCGATGGCGCGCAGGAGCCTGGAGACGGGGTTCTTCGGGGTGGCGTACTGGACCTCGGGGTCCCACGAGTCGAGGCCGTTGAAGACCACGACATCTCCGCGCTTGATGTCGCGCGTGTGGTAGACGATCTTGTTGACCAGGACGCGGTCGCCGACCTTGAGGGTGTTCTCCATCGACTGGGACGGGATGTAGAACGCCTGGACCGCGAACGCCTTGATCAGCAGGGCCAGGATGAGCGCCACGCCGACCAGGACGGGGAGCTCCCTCCAGAAGGAACCCGACCTCTTCTTCTTCCGCTCGCCGCCGTCGTCGTCGTCGGAGTCATCCGTGATCGGTGGCTCCTCCGGCCCCCGGCCGCTGCCGTCCCGTGGCGTGCCGGATGCGTCGTGGCGTGTGCCACCGGAGGTGGGCGCGGGGTCGCGCAGCCCCTGCTCGTCGTCTGTCATCACCGGGAAGCCTAATGCCCCGGAGCCCCGAAGGCCGCGAGCGTACGCGTGTCGCCCGTCGTGGCGGAGGCGGATTCAGACGTTGAACGAAGTACGCCCCGGTACGCCGGTGAGGGCGTCCGGGGCGGACCGAGAGCTTCGCGGGCTCAGTTGTCGCGCTTCTCCTTGATGCGCGCAGCCTTGCCGCGCAGGTCGCGCAGGTAGTAGAGCTTGGCGCGGCGTACGTCACCGCGGGTGACGAGCTCGATCTTGTCGATCGACGGGCTGTTGACCGGGAAGGTCCGCTCCACGCCCACGCTGTAGCTCACCTTGCGGACGGTGAACGTCTCGCGGGAGCCACCGCCCTGACGCCGGATGACCACGCCTTGGAAGACCTGGATACGGCTCCGGGTTCCCTCGGTCACGCGCACGTGAACCTTGAGCGTGTCACCGGGGCGGAAGTCCGGTACGTCCGACCGCTTGGCGGCCTTCTCGATCTCTTGGATCAGGGTGTGCATGACTGGGGTTCCTCGTGTTGAATCACGCGCACAGCAGACAACACCGTGACGCGATGGGGTCTTCTGGGAAGTCGGAACACGCCCAGCATGAAGCCGGGTCGACATCTCAGTGTGCCATATGTTCACCGTCGATCGGAAAACCGGCCTCCTGGAGCGTACGGCGATCGGCGTCGTCGAGGGTGTTCCGGCCGATGAGCTCGGGCCGTTTCGCGGCCGTACGGCGGAGCGCCTGATCACGCCGCCACCTGGCGATCGCTCCATGATTGCCGGACATGAGCACGTCGGGGACGTCCCGCCCGCGCCAGCTCGGCGGCTTCGTGTAAACCGGTCCTTCGAGGAGCGATTCCATCCGGCCGGGCGCGAACGAATCGTCGCTGACGGAGACGGCGTTGCCCAGTACACCGGGCAGCAGCCGCGTCACCGCCTCGATGATCACGAGCACGGCCGACTCTCCGCCGGCGAGAACGTAGTCCCCGATGCTCACCTCGTCGACCGGCATCCGCTCCCGCGCGTCCTCGATGACCCGCGCGTCGATGCCCTCGTACCGCCCGCACGCGAACACCAGCCACGGCTCGGCGGCGTACTCGACCGCGAGTTCCTGCGTGAACGGCCGCCCGCTGGGCGTCGGCACCACGAGCCGGGCCCGCTCCGGCGGAGGCACGATGCCGTCGAGCGCCTCCCCCCAGGGCTCAGGCTTCATGACCATGCCGGGCCCGCCGCCGTATGGGGTGTCGTCGACCGTACGATGCCGATCGTGCGCCCATCCCCGCAGGTCATGGAGGTGTACGTCGACGTCACCTCGCTTACGCGCCTTGCCCAGCAACGACACGTCGAGCGGCGCGAAGTACTCGGGAAAAATCGTGACGATGTCGAGTCTCATGGGTCGCTCCGTCGTACGAGTCTGAGTCTGAGGCCGCCGAAACGACCGGGTACGGGCCGCCCTGTGAAACCGGCCGATCCGCAGGAACTTACCGGTCTTCCAGGCTTCCCGCCGCCTGGGTAGGTCCGGCGAACCCGACGGGGCAGCAGCCGGTGACCGCCGATCCCGAATGAACCTACCGGCCCCACCGACACTCACCGGACATCGAAGATCCTCCGACGTGACGTCGTCCCGCAGCGGACGAACCAGCCACTCCTCGCCCACATCCGCCGGTCGCAGCGGCCATCCGAGGTGCATATCCACCATGGCACGTACGAACCGAACCGCTGGCCCGCCAGGAGCCCGAGGCAGGGGAAGGCCACGGCCGGGCGCCTGAAGCCGGCCAGCGGGGCTGGCAGGCCGAGCCTGGGTAGCGCGGGGAAGCCAGCAGGCAGCCAGGGAGGTCAGGCCGAGGGGCGACAGGCTGGAGAAAGGCGGCAGGCCCTCTGACTCGAAGTGGAGGTCCGGTGTTGGAAGGTCAGGTTGAAGAAAGGTGGCAGGCCGTCTGGCCCGAAGTGGAGGTCCGGCGATCGAAGGTGGGGCGGAGGCTCTAGGTAGAGCGCCGGTCCGGCGACCTCGTCACCGACCGGGTCATCCGCGTGTGCGGCCGGTGCGCGGTACGCGCGGGGTGCGCGTGGTGCGCCCGCGGTGTGCGGTGTGCGGTCTGCGGTGTGCGAAGCAGGATGGCCAGCAGGTCTGCGAGCGCCAGACTCAGTTCGGCTTCACCCACTGGGGATCGTTCGCGGAGTACGTCGTGAGCGACCCGTGCCCGACGTGGACTCCCATGCGCCTCCCCTGGCGGCTCAACCCCGAACCATCGCCTTGCCTTGCGCTAGCGGGGTGCATTCAGCGGGCTGAGCAGGACGATCGGGATCTCGCGGTCGGTCTTCTGCGCGTACTCGTCGTAGAGCGGGAAGATGTTCACCATCTGGGCCCAGAGGGTCGCGCGCTCGGCCGAAGACGCGACGCGGGCGCGTGCGGTGAACCGGCGAGCGCCGACCTGCACTCCGACGCTGGGGTCCGCCTCGAGGTTCATGAACCATGCCGGGTTCTCGTCGGCACCGCCCTTGGAAGCGACAACGACGTACTCGCCGTCCGAGGTGCCGTAGATCAGGCAGGTGCGGCGAGGCGTACCGGTCCGGCGTCCGGTCGTGGCGAGTACGAGGGTGTGCACGCCGTTGCTCTCATGACCTTCGGTGCCGCCCGAGGCCAGATACGTACGGGTGTGCTCGGCGACCCAGTCCCACTGCGAGTCGGTGGCACGGTCGAGATCCTCGGCGATGGCCATGGCGGCTGTCCTTCCGGTACGTGCGATGGTGCGGCCACACCGGCCGCATCTGCCCCTGGGACGGAGCCGCCACACCGATCTCGACATCCCGGCCCGGCCAAGGACCATTTACTCACCCAAGGCACCCCGGCCACACGCTCACCCGAGCCACCGCGGCCACACGAAGGCTCCTAAGGACCCGCACAACGCCCAGGCCGAGGAGCATCAGGCCCCCTGGCCGAAGACATCCCAATCGAGCACAGAATGCCCAGGCCGAGCACCATCCGCCACCCGACCTCGACGAACCCGCCCGGCTAATATCCGAAGCGATCATCAAATGAGCCGCCGGGGACCCGCCCCACCTCCTACGAGGAGGTACCCACCGCGAAATCAGTCGAGCAGTCCAGGCGGCGGGTCGAGGGTCATTAGCCCCGACTCCAGGGCGATTTCGGTGACGATCGCGCTGACGAAGGGCACGAGGAAGTCGTTGCCCTTCTCGTCGCGGACGATCAAGAGGTCCTGGCCGTGGTGTTCGACGTCGACGACCTCGCCTACCTCGGCGCCGTTCACCGTGACCGCTCTGAGGCCGATGAGTTCGTGGTCGTGGAACTCGTCCGGGTCGTCCGTGGGCGGGATGTCGGCGGAGTCGACCAGCAGCGTCGTGCCGCGGAGGGTTTCCGCGGCCGTGCGGTCGGTGTAGCCGGCGAAGCGCACCAGCAGGCGGCCCGTGTGTTCTCGTACGGTCTCGATGGTCAGGGGGCCTGCGGACTCGGGGTCGGTGGCAAGCGATGACCCCGGCGCGAAGCGTGCGCCGGGGTCATCGGTGCGTATGTCTACGCTCACCTCGCCACGGATGCCGTGAGCGCGACCGATTCGGCCAACGGCGAGCAGCATCAGGCCGCTCCGCCGGTCATGACCGGAACCCGCGAAAAATGCCAGGAAGCACTAGCGGGCCTCATTGAGGTCGAGCAGGTCGACACGGACGTACTTCCCGCCCGCGACGGCGCCGACGACGGTCCGGAGTGCTTTGGCCGTGCGGCCGTTGCGTCCGATGACCTTGCCGAGGTCATCGGGGTGCACGCGCACCTCGAGGACCCTGCCGTTGCGGAGACGGCGGGCGCGCACCCGGACCTCGTCCGGGTGCTCGACGATGCCGCGTACCAGATGCTCGAGCGCTTCCTCGAGCATTTTAGGCCTCGCTCTTGGCTTCAGACGCGGCCTCGGTCGGCGCCGGCTCCTCCGCCTTCGCCTCGTCCTTCTTGGCGGCCTTCTTCGGCTCGGCCTTCTTCTTGGACTTCGGGGTGGTGGCCTTGCCGCCGGTCTCGTCCATGGTCTCCTTGACGGCAGCCTGGAAGACCTCGACCTTGTCGGGCTTGGCCTCGGCGACCCGCAGGGTGCCCTCGGCGCCCGGCTCGCCCTTGAACTTCTGCCAGTCGCCGGTGACCTTGAGGATCGCGAGGACCGGCTCGGTCGGCTGCGCGCCGACGCCAAGCCAGTACTGCACCCGCTCGGACTTGACCTCGATCAGCGAGGGCTCCTCCTTCGGGTGGTACTTCCCGATCTCCTCGATCGCGCGCCCGTCGCGCTTGGTGCGGGAGTCGGCAACGACGATCCGGTAGTACGGAGCCCGGATCTTCCCCAGACGCTTAAGCTTGATCTTGACTGCCACGAGTGTGGTGTTCTCCAGATTCGAATGGATGAGTGGACGGCCGCCGGGTGGGGACCAAGGGCTGCCACTCGGAAGGACCACGGCTCGCCTGGGCGTGAGAGGGTCCCCGACTGACCGCGTTTCCAGCCTGCCATTCTGCCAGACGATCGCACCGAAGACGCAATCGATCAGCGATGCGTCGCCTCTTTCACGCGGCGACCACGGCTCATACCAGGCTGAAACGGCGGCTACTTCTTCTTCGGATCCTGCATGTTGGTGAGGTCGGGCATCTTGAAGCCGGGCGGCAGCTGACCGGGCAGACCGCCACCGAGCCCCGGCGGGAGCCCCTGGGGCAGGCCGTCCTGTGACGGCGCCTTCTGCTCCTGGGCGCGCTTGCGCGGGTCGCCGCTGCGCTGCTTGCCCTTCTTCTTCTTGGGCGCGCTCTTGACGGCCTTGCGCCGGGTGCCCGGCATGCCGGGGATGCCCATGCCGCCGGCCATCTGGCGCATCATCTTCTGCGCGTCGAAGAACCGGGTGACGAGGTTGTTGACCTCGGTGACGGTCACGCCGGAGCCGCGCGCGATGCGGGCGCGGCGCGAGCCGTTGATGATCTTCGGGGTGCGCCGCTCCTCGGGCGTCATCGAGTTGATGATGCCGCCGACGCGGTCGAGGTCGCGGTCGTCGATGTCGTCGATCTGCTGCCGCATCTGCCCCATGCCCGGCATCATGCCGAGGAGGTTCTTGATCGGGCCGAGCTTGCGGATCATCTGCATCTGCTCGAGGAAGTCCTCGAGGCTGAAGTCCTCCCCCGAAGCGAACTTCGCGGTCATCTTCTCGGCCTGCTCGGCGTCGAACGCCTTCTCCGCCTGCTCGATCAGGGTGAGGACGTCACCCATGTCGAGGATCCGGCCGGCCATCCGGTCGGGGTGGAAGACGTCGAAGTCCTCGAGCTTCTCGCCCGTGGACGCGAACATGATCGGGCGGCCCGTGATGTGGCGCACCGAGAGCGCGGCGCCGCCGCGCGCGTCGCCGTCGAGCTTGGTGAGGACGACGCCGTCGAAGCCGACTCCGTCGACGAACGCCAGGGCGGTCGTGACGGCGTCCTGGCCGATCATGGCGTCGACGACGAAGAGGATCTCGTCGGGGTTGACGGCGTCGCGGATGTCCGCGGCCTGCCGCATCATCTCCTCGTCGATGCCGAGGCGGCCCGCGGTGTCGATGATGACGACGTCGTGCTGGGAGCGCTTGGCGTGCTCGATCGAGAGGCGTGCCACCTCGACGGGGTCGCCGACGCCGTTGCCGGGCTCCGGGGCGTACACCGGGGTGCCGGAACGCTCGCCGAGCACCTGCAGCTGCTGCACCGCGTTGGGGCGCTGAAGGTCGGCGGCGACGAGGAGCGGCGCGTGGCCCTCGTTGCGGAGCCAGCGCGACAGCTTGCCCGCGAGGGTCGTCTTACCGGAGCCCTGCAGACCGGCGAGCATGATGACGGTGGGCGGGTTCTTGGCGAACCGGACCCGCCGGGTCTCGCCGCCGAGGATGTTGATCAGTTCGTCATTGACGATCTTGACGACCTGCTGGGCGGGGTTGAGGGCCTGGGAGACCTCGGCGCCTCGTGCTCGCTCTTTGACCTGAGCGACGAAGTCCTTGACGACGGGAAGCGCGACGTCGGCCTCGAGGAGGGCGACTCGGATCTCGCGCGCGGTGGCGTTGATGTCGGCTTCGGACAGCTTGCCCTTGCTGCGCAGCGAGGAGAAGACCGTAGTGAGCCGGTCGGAAAGCGTCTCGAACACGTGTCTGGACCAGTCCTAGGAGCTTCGGGGATCGATCTCACACACTATCCGCTCGGAGACCGTTCGGTAGCGGGTCACCACAGAGGGCGGATCGGCGGCGACCCGGCGGCGGTGACGAACGCGGTGAGGTCGTGCCGGAGTGCCGCCAGGCGTTCGGGCCCGACCTGGGCGGCCCAGCGCGCCTCGATCTCCGCCCACAACGCGACGACCTTCTCGACGCACGCCCAGCCCCGCGGCGCCAGGATCACGACGCGCGCCCGCCGGTCGGTCGGGTGCGGGCGGCGCGAGACGTAGCCGCGTTTCTCCAGCTCGTCGGCCAGTTGGACGGCGGCCTGTTTGGTGACGCCCAGGTGCTCGCCGAGCTGGACCGCGGTCGCGCCGCCGTGCACCGACAGGTATTGGAAGGCGAACCCGTGCGCGGGGCGTACGTCGTCGAAGCCGGCCTCGGCCAGGCGTGCGTGCACCTCGTCCATCACGGCGTGGAGCGCCATGCCCAGCAGCGCGGGGATCTCCATCGAACCCTCCAAACAAGACAAGCAGCTTGACCATATAGACAAGCTGCTTTACCTTCTAACTCGTCAAGCAAGTTGACCATATCGAAGGAGGACCCCATGCCCGTGAGCACACTGGCCGACGCGAAGAGGATCGACTTCCACGGCCTCACCGCCCACCCGATCGCGGTGCCCAGCCGCGGCTCGGCCGAGCTGGCGATCTGGCACCTGGAGATCGCGCCCGGCGTCAAGGGCGAGCCGCACACCGTGGACCGCGAGGAGGTGTTCGTCGTACGGACCGGGCGGCTACACGGAACGCTCGGCGGCGAGCGCTGCGAGATCGGCCCCGGCGACGCGCTGATCGTCCCGCCCGGCGTCCTGTTCGGCCTCGCCAACGACGGCGAGGAGGCCGCTCACGTCCTCGTCTGCACCTCCGCCGGGATCCGGGCGACGCTGAACGGCCGTACGGTCGAGCCGCCCTGGGCCAGGTGACCCTGGCCACACCGCGGAATGCCCGCCGCTCCCCGCACGCTCGCAAGTACGGGTACACACGCTCTTACTTGGGGAGACGGTCCGTATGGACACGAAGGCGGACGCCGCGCGATTGCTGGTCCGCTGCCTGGAGGCCGAAGGCGTCGAGTACGTCTTCGGCATCCCGGGTGAGGAGAACATCCACTTCATCGACGCGCTGAACGACTCGTCGATCCGCTACATCCTCGTACGCCACGAGCAGGGCGCCGCGTTCATGGCCGAGATGTACGGCCGGCTCACCGGCCGCGCGGGCGTCGCGTCGGCGACGCTCGGCCCCGGCGCGATCAACCTGCAGCTCGGCGTGGCCGACGCCACCACCAACAGCACGCCGGTGGTCGCGATCTCCGCCCAGGTGGGCCTCGACCGCATCTACAAGGAGTCTCACCAGATCGTCGACCTGGTGTCCCTGTTCCGTCCGATCACCAAGTGGGCCGAGCTGGCGCCGACCGCCGAGGCGCTGCCCGAGATGGTGCGCAAGGCGTTCAAGACCGCCCAGACCGAGCGTCCCGGCGCCGTCTACCTCGCGATCCCCGAGGACGTCGAGGCGGCCGAGGTGGACGCCGCGCTCACGCCGCTCCCGGTCAACGTCGTACGCCCGCAGGAGCCCTCCCCCTCGCAGGTCGCCCGCGCGGCCGAGGTCATCGCCCCCTCGCGGCGGCCGATCGTCCTCGCCGGCCACGGCGCGACGCGTGACGGGGCGGGCCACGAGCTGGTCCGTTTCTCCGAACGGCTCGGAATGAAGGTCGCGACCACGTTCAACGGCAAGGGCGTCTTCCCCGACGACCATCCGAACGCCCTCGGCGCGGTCGGCTTCATGCGGCGCGACTACGTCAACTTCGGCTTCGACGAGGCCGATGTGCTGATCTGCGTCGGCTACGAGCTCCAGGAGTTCGACCCGGTCAAGATCAACCCGAACGGCGACAAGAAGATCATCCATATCCACCGGTCACCGGCCGAGGTGGACGACCACTACCCGGTCGACGTCGGCATCCAGGGCGACATCTCGCACACGCTGCGCGCCCTCGGCGACGCTGTGAACCGCCGCTTCGACGAGGGCGAGACCGGCGAGAAGATCCGGCGGATGGTGCGCGAGGAGCTCGAACAGGGCCGGTCCGAGGACCGCTTCCCGCTGTCGCCGCGCCGGATCGTCACCGACATCCGCGCCGCGATGGGCCGTGAGGACATCGTGCTCGCCGACACCGGCGCGGTGAAGATGTGGATGGCGCGCATGTACCCGACGTACGAGCCGAACACCCTGCTCGTGTCGAACGGCCTGTCCTCGATGGGCTTCTCGGTGCCCGGCGCGATCGCTGCGAAGCTCGCACGCCCCGCGCGCCGCGTGCTGGCCGCCACCGGCGACGGAGCGTTCCTGATGAACTCCCAGGAGCTGGAGACCGCCGTACGCGAGCGCATCCCGATCACGGTCCTCATCTGGGAGGACGAGGCGTACGGGCTGATCGAGTGGAAGATGGACCTGGAGATGGGGCGCTCGTCCCACATCGGGTTCGCCAACCCGGACTTCGTGAAGTACGCGGAGAGCTTCGGCGCCGAGGGCCATCGGATCACCTCCGCCGGCGAGCTGCTGCCGACGCTGCGCAAGGCCCTCGCCTCGGACGCCGTCTCGGTCATCGCCGTCCCGGTCGACTACTCCGAGAACCTCGTGCTGACCTCCAAGCTCGGCGAGCTGACCGGCCCCTTCTGAGCGAAGAGGCCGGCCGCCCGGCTACGACGCCGCGGAGTACAGGACCGCCGTCGGGTTCGACGGAGTGAGGGTCGCCGAGGCCGCGCCGGTCACGAACGACGCCTGCGGGAGGTCGTCGCCGCCCAGGAAGAACGCTCGGTTGATCGCCTGAACCTGGATCGAGCCGCCGGTGTCGGTGCCCGCGCCGAGCACGCGGAGGCCGGTGATCTGCTCGACGTCCGAGGCCTTGGTGCCGTGCGGGAGCTGCACCGTGGTCGCCGCCGGAATGTCGCGCTGGATCGAGCGGTCCGGGAACAGGTGGTCCGACCGGTAGATCGTCGGATCGCCCTTCAGCTTCACGCCGACGGACAGGCCCAGCCAGCTCGACCCGTTCGGCGGGTTCGGAGGGCCGGTCGTCACCTTGCGCACCACCAGGTAGACGTAGTCCCGCGGGTCGGCGATGAGGGTCGTCGAGGTGGTCGGCGGGTCGGCCGCCACCTTGCCTTCGCGGCGCGACTCGGCGACGGACACCTGGTACGTCCACGGGTTGCGGTCCATGACCTCCTCGCGCGCCTGAGTGGTGGCGGCGAGGCTCTCCGCGGTCGACAGCGAGAACCGCATCGGGTCGGTGATCACGTCGCAGATGTTGTTGTTGAGAGTGCAGGTCTCCAGCAACGGGTGATCGCCCTCGTACGTGCCGGTGAACGGCTTCGTGACGTGGTTCGGCGACTGGATGACGGCGGTTCCGGGCACGCGCAGTCCGTGCTCGTCGAGCTCGACCTGGTAGATCCACTCGATGTCGGTCGTACGGCCCCAGCGCGCCATCAGCTGGGGCGTCGACGTGCCGCCGTCCTCGTTGCTCCAGATGTAGGAGTAGGTGAGAAGGCGGTGGCCGGACGTCGCGGCGGGGACGTCCTCGTGCCAGGCGACGAGCGGGGTGTCGGTGAAGGCGTTCTGGAACGGCCCGCCGGAGTCCGCGCCGTTGCGGCCGTACAGGACCGGGGCGTGCGCCAGGTCGGTGTAGGCGGACGCGCCGCGCGCCACCGTGCGGATCCGCACGGTGCTCACCAGGACGCGCGAACCCGCGGAGCGATCGGCGGCGAAGCGCAGGCTCAGCCGGTGCCGTCCGGCGCTCAGGTTCCCGAGCGCGAACGACCGCTTGATCGGGTAGGCCTCCGGGACGACGTCGTCGGTGGCGTAACGGCCGTCGACGTACAGCGAGAGGACCGCGGACTCGTGGCCCTTGACCGCCCAGGACACGCCGGGCGCGGCGGCCGTGACGTCGACGAGCGTCTCGCCCGCCCGGTGCGTGTGAAACGTGATCGTACGGTCGTGACCTCGGTCGACGACCATGGTACGCGCCGCGCCGGCCGGCGGCGCCGCCAGTGCCGCGGCGGCGACCACACCGGTCACCACGAGCGTACGGGCGAGAAGACTGTCATGCACGAGGGGCCTCCCAGGCATCGCGAACGCCCTGAAGCCTCACCTGTCTCCCGTGCACCGTCAATGCCCCTGGAGGGTGTTCTGTCGATCTTCACTGGCCGGTCTGCGCCACGCCACCTCGCGGTGTGTCAGCGCACGACGTCCAGGATGTCCGCACGGATCACCGACCGGCGCTCCTCGTCGGCGACCGGGAGACCGCCGGCGTCGACGACGTAGAAGACGTCGACCGCCTCGGCGCCCAGCGTCTCCACGTGCGCCGCTCGCACCTGCATGCCCGACGAGCCGAGCGCGCGGCCGATGCGCCACAGCAGGCCCGGCCGGTCGTGGGCGCGCACCTCGACGACAGTGGCCGTGCTGGACGCGTCGTCGATCAGCGTGACGCGCGGCGGCGCCGCCGGGACGCCCTTGCGCGGCCGGTGCGAACGCGCGCGGCGTTCGAGCCGCCGCTCGACGTCGAGCCGCCCGGCGAGCACACGCCGCAGGTCGGCCTCGAGCGCCGCCGGGTCGGGGCCCGAGCCGTACTCCGGCACCGCGATGAACTCCAGGACCGCGGTCGGCTCCGCCTCGGGCGACGAGGCCGTCGCCGCCCACGACACGACCCGCGCGCCGCGTACGGCCAGGTGGTGGAGGGCGAGCACGCCGGCGGCCTGCCACAGCAGGCCCGGCCGGTCGGGCGCGGCGATGATGATCTGCGAGCCGGTCACGCGTACGGCGCCGCCCCCGTGCCGGGCGAGCGCGAGCTGCGCGGGCGTCGGCTCGGGTGTGACGGGCGCGGGCGCGCCGGCGAGCACGACCGCGACGCGGCGGGCGAGCTCGGCGACCAGGCCGGCCTTCCAGGCGCCCCAGGCGGCCGGGCCGGTGGCCTGCCCGTCGGCGATGGCGAGGGCCGCGAGGGTCTCCAGGACGACGGGGTCGCCGACGGTCTCGGCGACCGTCTCGATCGTCACCGGGTCGTCGAGGTCGCGTCGCGTCGCGGTCTCGGGCAGCAACAGGTGGTGGCGCACGACGGTCTCGAGAACGCGCACGTCGCCTGTTTCGAGGCCGAGCCGCTCGCCGATGTCGCGCGCCATCACCGCGCCGGTCCTGGAGTGGTCGCCGGGCCAGCCCTTGCCGATGTCGTGGAGCAGTGCGCCGATCAGCAGCAGGTCCGGGCGGGACACGTCGCGAGTGTGGGCGGCGGCGCGGGTCGCGGTCTCGACGAGATGGCGGTCCACGGTGAAGGTGTGCACGGGGTTGCGCTGCGGCCGGTTGCGCACGCGCTCCCAGTCGGGCAGCAGCCGCTCGATGAGGCCGGCCTGGTCGAGCGCCTCCCACACGCCGATGGCCGGGGCGCCCGCGCCCAGCAGCGTCACCAGCGCGTCGCGCGCCTCCGGCGGCCACGGGACGGACAGCGGCGGGGTCTCGGCGGCGAGCCGGTCGACCGTGGCGATCGACAGGGGCAGGCCGGCCTGTGCGGCGGCAGCGGCGGCGCGCAGCACGAGCACGGGGTCCTTCGCGACGTTCGCGCCCTTGGCGAGGACGACCTCGGCGTCGTGCTCGACGACGCCGTCGGCGAGCGGCCTGCGCACGGGGCGTCCGGGCGGCGCGCAGAAGCGGGCGACGCGGCGCCACACGTGGTCGGCGCCGAAGGTGATGACGCGGGCGGCCTCGACGACCGAGCGCAGGAGCGTCTCGGCGTCGAGCAGGCCCAGCGCCGCGGCGACCGCGTCCTGCTCCTGCAGCACGAGGCGGTCGCCGCCACGGCCCGTGAGGTCGTGCAGGGTGTGGCGGACGTCGAGGAGCAGGCCGTAGGCGTCCTTGACGCGCTCCGGAGGTGCGGGTGAGACCCAGGCGGCGGCGACCGCGTACATCGCGTGCACGTCGCGCAGCCCGCCGCGAGACTCCTTGAGGTCGGGTTCGAGCAGGAAGGCCAGCTCGCCGTCGTCCTGCCACCTCCGCCGGGTCATCTCCCGCAGCTCGGGCAGGCGGCGGCGCGCGTCGGCGCGCCAGTCGGCAAGAACCGTCTCTCGCAGTTCCCCGGTCAGTTCGGGGTCGCCCGCGACGTGGCGTGCGTAGATGAGCCCGAGCGCGGCCTTGAGGTCCTCACGTGCGACCGCCCGCGCCTCGGCCGGGGTGCGCACGGAGTGGTCGAGGCGCTGCCCGGAGTCCCAGATCGGGTACCAGACCCGGTCGGCGAGGGTCGCGACACCGGGCCGGTCGCGGTGGAGCAGGACCAGGTCGAGGTCGCCGCCCGGGGTCAGCTCCTCGCGCCCGTGGCTGCCCACCGCCACGAGCGCGACGTCCGGCTCGGTGCCGAGCAGCCGGGCGAGGCCACGGTCGAGCTCCCCGGTACGGCGGGCGCGCGCCTCGCGCAGTGCCGCGCGGGCGGCGCCGGCGCCCGCCGGAACACCGGGGCCCGGCCGAGGAATCGCCTCGTCCGGGCCCCGCGTCACCCCGATCGCGTCCGTCACTCTTACAGCGCCTCCGGTCCGGTCTCGCCCGTGCGGACCCGCACGACCGTCTCGACCGGCACGGACCAGACCTTGCCATCGCCGATCTTGCCGGTCTGTGCCGCCTTGACGATCACATCGATGATGTCCTCGGCGTCGTCCTCGTCCACGAGGACCTCGACACGCAGCTTGGGAACGAGGTCGACCTTGTACTCCGCGCCCCGGTAGACCTCCGTGTGCCCCCGCTGGCGACCGTATCCGCTCGCCTCGCTCACGGTGAGGCCGTGGACGCCGAACGCCTCCAGCGCGGCCTTCACGTCATCGAGCTTGAAGGGCTTGATGACCGCGGTGATGAGTCTCATGCCTCAGCCTCCACCTTCGTGTCGCCGGGCGCGTCCTTGGATGGGGCGGTGTCCGCCCGTAGTCCCGCGAGGAAGCCGGAGCCTCCGCCGGAGCCGCCGCGCGGGGTGCCGATGTCGTACGCGCTCTCGGCGTGGACCTCCAGGTCGATGCCTGCCGCCTCGACGTCCTCGCTGACGCGGAGCCCCATGATCTTGTCCAGGACCTTACCGATGATCCAGGTCAGGACGAAGGAGTAGACGGCGACCACCAGGACGCCGGTCACCTGCTTGCCGAGCTGGCCGAGCCCGCCGCCGTACAGCAGGCCCGCCGGTCCGTCGCCCTTGGCGGGCGTCAGGATGCCGGTCACGGTCGGGGTGGCGAGGAACCCGATGAGCAGGGCGCCCGCCGCACCGCCGACCGCGTGCACGCCGACGACGTCGAGGGAGTCGTCGAAGCCGAACCTGGTCTTCATGCCGACCGCCACCGAGCACAGCGCGCCGGCGACGAGGCCGACGACGATCGCGCCCACCGGGTTCACCGCGGCGCAGGCCGGGGTGATCGCGACGAGTCCGGCGACCGCGCCGGAGGCCATGCCGAGCGCGGTGGACTTCCCGTACCGGATCTTCTCCACGATGATCCACGCGAGTGCCGCCCCGGCCGTGGCCACCTGGGTGTTCATGAAGGCCACCGACGCCTGGGCGTTCGCGGCCAGCGCCGACCCGGCGTTGAACCCGAACCAGCCGAACCACAGCAGTCCGGCGCCGAGCAGCACGAACGGGACGTTGTGCGGCCGCATCGGCTCCTTGGGCCACCCGATGCGGCGGCCGATCACGAGCGCCATCGCGAGACCCGCCATGCCGGCGTTGAGGTGGACCGCGGTGCCGCCGGCGAAGTCGAGGGCGCCGATGTGGTCGGCGAGGAAGCCGCCGTCCTTGGTCGTGGTCAGGTCGCCGAAGAAGAACACCCAGTGGGCGACCGGGAAGTAGACCACGGTCGTCCAGACCGCGACGAAGGCGCACCAGCCGCCGAACTTCACGCGGTCGGCGATCGCGCCGCTGATCAGTGCCGGCGTAATGATCGCGAACATCAGCTGGAAGCTCGCGAACGCCATCTCCGGCGAGGTGCCGGACGCGCTGATCAGGGTGTCCTTGAGGCCGACTTTGCCGAAGCCGCCGATGAATCCGTGGTCGCCGACGTCCTTGGCGAACGCCAGGGAGTATCCGTAGAGGACCCAGAGGACGCTGACGATGCCGATCGTGGCGAAGTTCATCATCAGCATGTTGAGGACGCTCTTCGACCGGGTCATACCGCCGTAGAAGAACGCGAGGCCGGGGGTCATGAGGAGGACGAGAGCTGAGCTCGCCAGCAGCCAGGCGGTGTCGCCTGAATTCAAGAGCTTGAGAACGTCCGGCGGCATGCGGCGTCCCTTCGGTGAGGAGGTCGATTCTGATCTGGAGCTTCGAGCAGACCCGTTTCACCTGCGGGGCATGAGTGTTTCGGCGGTGTGAAACCTGCCGCTTCGTGTTTCGAATGTGTTTCGGCGTCCTCACTGACATGTGTGGTGATCCGCGATTTCGTGCCCGATCCCGTGCTGCCTACAGTGAGATGACAGGCCCCTCCAGGTCGGGGCGCAGGATGTGCGGTGATGGCAGTCGCGATGAACGCCTTGGCACGGGGACTCCCGGCCGAGGTGACCAGCTTCGTCGGGCGCCGGCGTGAGGTCGCCGACGTCAAACGCCTGCTGTCCAGATCACGGCTGGTGACACTGACCGGCGTGGGCGGGGTGGGCAAGACCCGGCTCGCCTTTCGTGTCGCCGCCGAGGTGCGGCGGGCGTTCCCGGACGGCGTGTGGCTGGTCGAGCTGGCCTCGCTGGAGAACCCCGAACTGCTCGCCTACAACGTCCTGCACGCCCTGGGGACGCAGAACAACACACCGCGCCCCGCGCTGGACGTCCTGATCGACCACCTGCGTGACCGGTCGCCGTTGATCGTTCTCGACAACTGCGAGCACCTGCTGAACGAGTGCGCCGCGCTGGTCACGTCGCTGCTGCGGTCGGTACCCGGCCTGCGGATCCTCGCCACGAGCCGGCAGGTCCTCGGCATCGCGGGCGAGCAGACGCTGGCCGTTCCGGCGCTGTCACTCCCCGCCTCCGACACCGGCCCGCTCCCCACCGAGGCCTTCGCGCAGTACGACGCGGTGCGGCTGTTCAGCGAACGGGCGCGCGCCGTCCTGCCCGACTTCACGGTGACCGCCGACAACCGGGACACCGTCGAGCGGATCTGCCGCCGCCTCGACGGCATCCCTCTCGCGATCGAGCTCGCGGCCGTACGGCTGCGGGTGTTGTCGCTGCGACAGCTGCTGGACCGCCTGGACGACCGGTTCAAGCTGCTCGGCGGCGGGTCGGAGGCGGCGCCGCCCCGGCACCGGACCCTCCGTGCGCTGATCGACTGGAGCTACACCCTGTGCACGCCGCAGGAGCGACTGCTCTGGGCGCGCGCCTCGGTGTTCTCCGGCGGCCTCGACCTGGAGGCGGCCGAGGCGGTGTGCTCCGGCGACGGCATCGCGCGCGACGACGTGCTCGGCCTCGTGTCGGGGCTGGTGGACAAGTCGGTTCTGGTCCGCGACGAGACCCCGCCGGGCAGCCGGTACCGGCTACTGGAGACCATCCGGCAGTACGGCCGGGAGCGGCTCGCCGAGTCCGGAGAGGAGGCCGGCCTGCAGCGACGGCACCGCGACCATTACCAGGAGCTGGCGGCCGACGCGCGCGCCCGGCTGTTCGGCCCGTCGCAGCTGCCCCTTCTCAAGCGGCTGAAGGCCGACAACGCCAACCTGCGCTCGGCCCTCGACTACTGCTTCGGCCATCCCGGCGAGGAGGGCGTCGGGATGGCCATCGCCGCCGACCTCCTCTATCACTGGATCACCGGCTACCTCGGGGAGGGACGCCGCCGTTTGGCACAGGCCCTCGCCGCCGACCACGAGCCCGGTCCGCTGCGAGGGCGCGCGCTGCTGATCAACTGCTGGCTGGCGGTCATCCAGGGAGAGACCGTCGCGGCCGAGGCGATGCTGGTGGAGTGCCATGGGCTCGGCGACGATCTTGATGAGTCCCTTCTCGCGGGCATCGCGCTCTACTCCGGGCTGATCGCGATGGACCGCTGCGACGGCGCGGCGGCGGTCGGCCTGTGCGAGGAGGCGGTCGCCCGCCACCAGGGCACCGGCGACCTGTCGGGCCTCGCGCAGGCGCTCGGCTGGCTCTCAGCGGCCCGGACCCTCGTGGGCGACACGCGGGCCGCCGCCGTCGCGGCCTCCGAGGGCATCTCGCTGTGCGACGTCCACAACGAGGGGCTCCACCGGGCGTACCTGCTGACGATGCTCGGGATCGCGCGCTGGCGGGAGGGCGACACCTGGCACGCCACCGCCCTGGCGAAGGAGAGCCTGGCGTTCCATGCTTCGCTCATGAACCCGCGCGGGATCGCGCTCGACCTGGCGCTGCTGGCCTGGTGCGCCGCCGCCGACGGGCGGCATGAGAGGGCCGGGAGGCTGCTGGGCGTGCTGCAGGCCCTCTCACGGTCGCAAGGGACCTGGCAGGCGATCGGCGTGCCGGTGTCCGGATACCGGCACCTGAACCCGTTCCACGCCGAGTGCCAGGCCGAGGTCCTCCGTGCACTCGGTGAGAGCGGCCTGGACACCGCGGCGCGGCGCGGCTCCGGCATGCCCATCGGAGACGCGCTGGCGTACGCGCTGCAGGAGGAGGACGCCCCTGCGGAGAAGCCGGGGACGCCGTCGCCGCTCACGCGGCGGGAGCTCGAGATCTCCCGGCTGATCGCCCGCGGCATGAGCAACAAGCAGATCGCCGCGGAACTGGTGATCTCCCAGCGCACCGTCGAGGGCCATGTCGAGCACATGCTGACCAAGCTCGGCTTCTGCTCCCGCACCCAGATCGCGGTATGGACCGAGCAGGAAGACCCCCACCCGGACGACCCGGCGAACCATCGGGAACGGCACGTGCGGTGAGAATGCCGTCCCCGACGATCCTGCCGGCGCCGTCAGTCCCCCAGGATGGCGTCCACGAAGGCCTCGGGCTCGAACGGCGCGAGGTCGTCCGGCCCCTCGCCCAGCCCGACGAGCTTGACCGGAACGCCCAGCTCACGCTGGACGGAGATCACGATGCCGCCCTTGGCCGTGCCGTCGAGCTTGGTCAGCGCGATGCCGGTGACATCGACGACCTCGGCGAACACGCGCGCCTGCTGGAGGCCGTTCTGGCCGGTCGTGGCGTCGAGAACGAGGATGACCTCATCGACCTGCGCCTGCTTCTCGATGACCCGCTTGACCTTGCCGAGCTCATCCATCAGCCCGGTCTTGGTGTGCAACCGGCCGGCGGTGTCGATGATCACCGTGTCGACGGAGTCCGAGATGCCTTTCTTGACCGCCTCGAAGGCGACGCTCGCCGGGTCGGTGCCCTCTTCGCGGCGCACGACCGTGGCCCCGACGCGGCCGCCCCAGGTCTGCAGCTGATCCGCGGCGGCGGCGCGGAACGTGTCCGCCGCGCCCATCAGCACCGTACGGCCGTCGCCGACGAGGACGCGGGCGAGCTTGCCGCACGTGGTCGTCTTGCCGGTGCCGTTGACGCCGACGACGAGGACGACCGCGGGCTGGTTGCCGTGCGGCTCGGTGCGCATGCCGCGCTCCAGGTCCTTGCCGATCTGGGTGAGCAGTTCGTCCTTGAGCAGCGCGCGCACCTCGGCGGGGTCGCGCGAGCCGAGCACTTTGACCTTGGTGCGCAGGTCGTCAACGATCTGCCGGGCCGGCACGACGCCGACGTCGGCCGTCACGAGCGTGTCCTCGATCTCCTCCCAGGCGTCGTCGTCGAGCGAGTCGCGCGACAGCAGCGCCAGCAGGCTCTTGCCCAGGGCGTTCTGCGAGCGGGACAGCCGCGCGCGCAGGCGTACGAGACGGCCGGCGGACGGCGGCGGCAGCTCGATCTCGGGCGGGGCCTCGGTGACCGTGGCCTGGGCGGACGGTGCGGCGGTGGCCTCGTCGTCCAGGACCGTGCCTCCGGCGCCGGTGGGCGCCTGTGGCGGTGGGGCCGTACGGCCCCTCCGCCCGCGAAGGAGGAGCAGCCCGCCCGCGACGACCGCGAGCACGACGATGGCGAGGGCGAGGTACAGGTAGTCCATAGCGTGTCCCAGTCTCGCAGAAACGAGACCGTACGGGATCTCTCCCCCCGCCCGTTGATTCGGCGGAGGTGCGTCAGGCGGGCTCGGCCTCGCGGAGCCGCTGGCTGATCACCTGGGTGACGCCGTCGCCGCGCATGCTCACCCCGTAGAGGGCGTCGGCGCCCTCCATCGTGCGCTTCTGGTGGGTGATGACGATCAGCTGCGACGACTCACGCAGCTCCTCGAAGATGCCGAGCAGCCGCTGGGTGTTGGTGTCGTCGAGCGCGGCCTCGACCTCGTCGAGCACGTAGAAGGGCGACGGGCGCGCCTTGAAGATCGCAACGAGGAACGCGATGGCTACCAGCGAACGCTCGCCACCGGACAGCAGGGACAGCCGCTTGACCTTCTTGCCGGGCGGCCTCGCCTCGACCTCGACGCCGGTCGTGAGCATGTCCTCCGGGTCGGTCAGCGACAGCCGCCCCTCGCCGCCCGGGAACAGCCGGGAGAAGATCCCTTCGAACTCCCGCGCGGTGTCCTCGTACGCCGACGTGAAGACCTGTTCGACCCGCTCGTCGACCTCCTTGACGACCGTCAGCAGGTCGCGGCGGGTCTTCTTGAGGTCCTCCAGCTGGGTGGTGAGGAAGGCGTGCCGCTCCTCCAGCGCCGCGAACTCCTCCAGGGCCAGGGGGTTGACCTTCCCGAGCTGGGTCAGCTGGCGCTCGGCCTGCTTGGCGCGTTTCTCCTGCGTGGCGCGGTCGTAGCGCTCCGGCACGGCGTCTTCCGCGGCGTCGGTGGGGGGCGGCACGAGCTGGTCGGGGCCGTACTCGGCGAGGAGCACGTCCACCTCCAGGCCGTACTCCTCCAGGGCACGCTCCTCCATCTGCTCCAGGCGCAGCCGCTGCTCGGCCCGTGCGACCTCGCTGCCGTGGGCGACGTTGACGAGCTTCTCGTGCTCGCCGGTCAGCTCGCGGACGCTCGTGCGCACCGTCTTCAGCTCGGCCTCGCGGGCGGCGCGCGCCTCCTCGGCGGCCTCGCGCTCGGCGACGGCGGCGATGATCGACACCTCGATGCGGACCAGCGCCTGGCTCACTCCGGAGACGACGGCCTGCGCGACGCGTGCGTCGCGTGCGCGTCGCTCGCGGCGCTCGGCGGCCCGCGCGCGCTCGGCCCTCTCCCGCGCGGCGGCGCGGAGGAGCTCCTCGGCGCGGCCCGCGATGGCGGTGACCCGTTCCTCGGCGGTACGGACGTTGAGCCGGGCCTCCATCTCGGTGCCGCGCAGCTCCTGGACGCGGCCGGCGAGCTCGTCGCGGCGGCCGGCGTCCTCGTCGTCCTGCTCCAGCGGCTCGGCCTCGGCGATCTCCAGCCGCTCGCGGAGCGCGGCGGCGGCCTCGGCGTCCTGCTCGCGCGCCTCCTCGGCGGCGCGTACGGACGCGGACAGGCGCTCGACCTCCTGGCGGGCGGCCTGTGCGGCGGCCTGCAGCCGCGCGGCGTGCCGTGCCTCCTGCGCGGCCTCGGCGGCGGCCTCCCGCAGCCGCGCCCGCACCTTGTCCAGTACGCCCTGGGCGCGGTTGACCCCGCCCTGCGCCTCGCCGACGGCCGCCTGCGCCTCTTCCAGTACGGCCTGGGCGCGCTGCTCGGCGAAGGTCGCCTCCTCCAGGGCGGCGACCGTGTGCTCGGCCTTCGCCTGGGCAGCGGCCAGCCGCTCGGCGGCCTCGTCGCGCGCGGTGCGCATCTGCAGCAGGCTCTGGCGTCCCCCGCCCCCGCCGAGTGCCCAGTGGGCGCCGATCAGGTCGCCGTCGCGGGTGACCGCCCGCAGGCTCGGCGAGGTGCGGACGAGCGCGGCGGCCGCGGGCAGGTCGTCGACCACGACGACGCCGTCGAGCAGGTGGTCGACGGCGGTACGCAGGGGCTCGGCGGCTTTCACCAGGTCGGCGGCGTGACACGCGGTGCCCGCGAGGAAGGCGCGCTCCCCGCGCGTGGCCGGGCCGTCGCCGACGACCAGGCCGGCCTGGCCCGCGTCGTCGGCGCGCAGCAGCGTGAGCGCGGCCTCGGCCGTGTCGAGCGAGGCGACGGCGACGGCCTCGGTAGCGGCGCCGAGCGCGGCGGCGATCGCGACCTCCGCACCGGGCTCGACCGAGAGCAGCGAGGCGACCGTGCCGAGGACGCCGTCGAGCCCGGCGGCGAGGATGACCTCGCCGCCGTCGGCGGCGCTGCCCATGGTGAGCTCCAGGGCCTCCACACGCGCCTGCAGCGCGGTGGCCTCCTTCTGCGCCGCCTGGTCGGCACCGCGCGCCGCCCCGACTGCGTCGTGGGCCTCCTTGACGGCGCCGCGGGGCTCGTCGACGGCGTCGCGCGCGTGGTCGGCGGCCTCCTTGGCCTGTTCGAGGATTTCCTGGGCGCGCTCGTGCTCGGCGGCCAGCTCGGGGTCTTCGGCGACCTGGGCGTCCTGGGAGTCGAACTCCGCCTCGGCGGCGCGCGCCCGCTCGGCGGCCTCGGCACGTGCCCCGGTGAGGCGGCCGATCTCCGCCTCGGTGGCCTGCATCTTGCTGCCGAGCGCCTCGACACGGCCGCGCAGCCGTGCCAGGCCCTCACGGCGGTCGGCGGCGGCGCGCGCCGCGGCCTGCAGGCGGCGCTCCTCGACGCCCAGGGCCTCTTCGGCGGTGGCCCGTAGCTCCACGGACCCGGCCAGGGCGTCCTCGGCCGCCTCCAGGCGTGCGCCGAGGACCTCCTCCTGCTCACGGACCTCGGCGGCCTCGCGCTCCATGTCCTCGGGGTCGCGGCCGCGGCGGTCGTCCTCCCCCGCGTCGGCGGCGCCCCGGTGGCGCTCGGCGGCGACCTCACCGACGCCGCGCAGGCGCTCCTTGAGCGACGACAGGCGGTACCAGGTCTCCTGCACCTGGGCCAGCAGCGGCGCCTGCACGGCCGCCTCGGCCTCCAGGTCGGTCTCGCGCCGCTGGGCGTCGGCCAGGGCCTTCTCGACGCCGGCGCGGCGCTCACGGACGCTCGCCTCGTCGGCGGCCTCCTGCTTGAGCCGGTGGTTCAGCGTCACCAAATCGTCGGCGAGCAGCCGCAGCCGCGCGTCGCGCAGGTCGGACTGGATGACGGCGGCCCGCCGGGCGATCTCCGCCTGACGGCCCAGGGGCTTGAGCTGACGCCGCAGCTCGCCGGTGAGGTCCTGGACGCGCGTGAGGTTCGCCTGCATGGCGTCCAGCTTCCGCAGCGCCTTCTCCTTGCGTTTGCGGTGCTTCAGGACGCCGGCGGCCTCCTCGATGACCGCGCGCCGGCCCTCGGGGCCCGAGTGCAGGATCCGGTCGAGCTGCCCCTGACCGATGATGACGTGCATCTCGCGGCCGATGCCGGAGTCGGACAGCAGCTCCTGCACGTCGAGAAGGCGGCAGGAGTCGCCGTTGATGGAGTATTCGCTCTGGCCGGACCGGAACATCAGCCGGCTGATCGTGACCTCGGAGTAGTCGATGGGCAGCGCGCCGTCGGCGTTGTCGATCGTGAGAAGGACCTCGGCGCGGCCGAGGGGCGGGCGCGAGGAGGTGCCCGCGAAGATGACGTCCTCCATCTTGCCGCCGCGCAGGGACTTGGCGCCCTGCTCGCCCATGACCCAGGCCAGGGCATCGACGACGTTGGACTTGCCGGAGCCGTTGGGGCCGACCACGCAGGTGATCCCGGGCTCGAGCCGCAGTGTCGTCGAAGATGCGAAGGACTTGAAGCCGCGCAACGTGAGGCTCTTCAAGTACACGCGGCTACCGGTCCCTTCCTGGTGGAGACTGCGAGGCCCGCGGGAAGCGTGGCCGGACGCGGCCGAGCCCTCTGGCCATGTGAAACGATACCGGCCGGTGCCCTGCGGGCCGGGTATCCGACATCCCCAAATGTGCCACGATCGCTAGGGTTGCGTGGCGTCTACGGAAGAACGTCCGCTCCGTGCCGGGCACGTCCGCGAATTCCGGACGTCTCGATATGCCGAATCCCGATGACACAGAGGATGTGGAATCGGTAAAGGAGCGGCATGTGCCGGAAGGCGTGTCACGCCGTTGCCGGGCGTCGCATATCGCCGGGCGGCCGTACTCACATTTTTTCGCCGTCGCCGAGATGCTGGCCAGCGGCGATCATGATCACACCCGCATTTCCGAAGTGATTGCCGGGCCGTGGCCGAAACCGAACGGCCCGTAAGGTTCACCGGAAATCGCGGGCAACAAAAAGGGACGTCATGATCGACGTCCCTTTTACATAAGCGCCGACCGTCAGGTCAGTGCTGGTTCGCGGTCCTTGACGCGGAGCGCCATCACCTCTTCGTCGGAAACAGCCGCGAGTGTGTCGTTCTCGGTCTGGAGCCGTACGAGCTCGGCCTCCAGGTCACGGACACGTGCCTGAAGGCGCCGCATCTCCGCAACCATGCGGGGGTCGGGACCGCCGACGTGGCCGAGTAGAGCCTTCGCCATGATTAAGGGTCCTCCACGCTGAGTGACCAGCAGGAATGATCGCGCACACGAGTGTCACAAGATGCGCGTTACAACTAGGGTCGCACCGGCCGGCGAGCCGGTCAAGACAGATGTCACAGACCCGTAACAACCTGTCTATGCGAGTTTAGCAGACTTCCGGGAGCGATCACCGTTCGCTGAACCCGCGAAGGTCTCCGCGGGGCTCTGTCCACCGCTCAGAGACTCCGGACACCATTCCCGGTGTGGCGCCTCCGCGAAGCAATCCGAGCAATGAGTCACAGGCCGCCCGCGGCCCCTCAGCGACGACCTCGACACGGCCGTCCACGAGATTGCTCGCCGAACCCTTCAGGCCCAGTTCGAGTGCGCGAGAACGCACCCACCAGCGAAAACCGACGCCTTGAACGCTGCCCCGCACCCACGCGGTCAGCCGCACCTGCTCGTCCACGATCGGCGATCCTAGTGGCGCAGGCACCACTCCCGTCACCGCCGCCGTGCCGCCCCGCAGGTCGCGGTGGCGTGCCGGAGCAACACCGTGAGACACGGCGATCACCTTCGGTGATACGGACACGCTCCGTGACGGACGCCGGGCACGGCAAAGGCCGCGGAGCAAGAGGCGTTGGTCAGGTCGGGGCGGCCGAATTCGGCCAGGCGCGCCGCCCGTTCAGAAGTGGCCCCTGCGGGGGCGTGGCTGGCAGGTGGGGCAGGTGTAGGAGGACCGGTTCATGAAGGCGTCCCGCCGAATCGGGGTGCCGCACCGCGGGCACGGCTCGTCGCGCCTGCCATAGGCGTTGAGAGACCGTTCGAAGTAGCCGCTCTCGCCGTTGACGTTGACGTACAGGCTGTCGAAGGACGTGCCGCCCGCCGCCAGCGCCGCCCCCATGACCTCTCTCGCGGCGGCCAGGACGTTTTTGGCCTCCGTCCTGGTCAGGGTCTCGGTCGGGCGCGCCCAGTGCAGCCTGGACCGCCACAGCGCCTCGTCGGCGTAGATGTTGCCGACCCCGCTGATCAGCGACTGGTCCAGCAGCGCCCGCTTGATGCCGGTACGGCGGCGGCGCAGCGCGCGGAAGAACGCCTCCTCGTCGAAGGCGTCCTCCAGCGGGTCGGGAGCGATGTGCGCGATCGGCTCCGGTATGCCGTCGACCGTGGCGGCCAGCATGAGGTGGCCGAAGGTGCGCTGGTCGACGAAGCGCAGGTCGAGCCCCTCGTCGTCGAAGGTCAGCCGGGCGCGCAGGTGCTTCTCGTACGGCCGGCCGGGCTCACCGACGATCAGCTGGCCGCTCATTCCGAGGTGGGCCAGGAGCGCCTCGTCGTCGCCGACGGGCAGCCACAGGTATTTGCCTCGCCGCCGCGCGCCCTCGACCGTACGGCCGGTGAGGCGTGCGGCCAGGTCGGCCGGCCCCTCGGCGTGACGCCGCGCGGCACGCGGATGCAGGACCGTGGCGGTCGCGACCGTACGGCCGCCGACCCAGCGCTCGACGCCCTGGCGTACGACCTCGACCTCGGGCAGTTCGGGCACGCGCGCCTCAGCTCGAGCCGCGCGCGGAGCGTTCGTGGATGGCCGTCCACGCCGCCTCGGCCGCCTGCTGCTCGGCCTCCTTCTTGCTGCGCCCCGCGCCCCGGCCGTACTCGACACCGCCGACGCCCACGGAGGCGCGGAAGGTCTTCTGGTGGTCGGGGCCGCTCTCCTCCACGTGGTACTCGGGCACGCCGAGATCCTCCGTGGCGGTCAGCTCCTGGAGCGAGGTCTTCCAGTCGAGCCCGGCGCCCAGGCCCGCCGACCGCGCGATGAGCGCGTCGAAGAGCCGGTGCACGAGGACGTCGGCGGCCGGCAGCCCGAGGTCGACGTAGACCGCGCCGATCACGGCTTCGAGCGTGTCGGCGAGGATCGAGGACTTGTCGCGCCCTCCGGTGCCCTCCTCGCCGCGGCCCAGCCGGATGTAGGCGCCGAGGTCGAGCGAGCGTGCCACTCCGGCGAGCGCCCGCATGTTGACGACCGCGGCCCGCAGCTTGGCCAGCTGCCCCTCGGGCAGGTCGGGATGGCCGCGGAAGAGGGTGTCGGTGACGATCAGGCCGAGAACGGAGTCGCCGAGGAACTCCAGGCGCTCGTTGGTCGGCAGCCCGCCGTTCTCGTACGCGAACGACCGGTGGGTCAGCGCACGTTCGAGCAGGTCCGGGTCGGGCGAGACGCCGAGGGACTCTTCGAGTGCGCTGCGGTCGCCCGCCGAATGGTCGGGTTTCACCCGGCCCCCTGAAAGAAGGCCGCGTCACGGGTTGGGTTCACGGTGCTCCTCAGCGGAAGGCTCCGCGAGGTCGAGGTCGACGCCGGGTCGTTTCCGGCGTCCGCCACGGCCTCGGGCGTGTCTTCATCGCGAGACGGGCCGGGGGCGGCGCGTGGCCACCCCCGGATGCGTCGCTCAGGCCACGTCGATGACCTGACGGCGGTTGTACGTGCCACACGTCGGGCACGCGGTGTGCGGCAGCTTCTCGTCGCGGCACTGCGGGCAACGCACAAGCGTGGGCGCCTGGGCCTTCCACTGCGAGCGACGGTGCCGTGTGTTGCTGCGCGACTTCTTCCGCTTCGGTACGGCCACGTCAGGCCTCCCCGTCTTGTTGTCGTTGATCCAACATGCCCTGCAAAGCCGCCCACCGAGGGTCGACGGCGTCGTGATGGTGGTCCGGCTCGGCGTCGGCCAGCCGGACCCCGCAGACCGCGCACAGGCCGGGACAGTCGTCCTGGCACAGCGGGGACAGCGGCAGTGCGAGCACCATCGCGTCCCGGACCACGGGCTCGAGATCGATGAAATCTCCCTCGAGACGGCGCTCGTCGTCGTCCGCGCTCTCGCCGGAGCGAGTGTCGGAGTAGACGAAGAGCTCCTGGAACTCCACCTCGATCGACGAGGTGACCTGATCCAGACAGCGCGCGCACTCCCCCTTGAGGGGCGCACGCGCCGTGCCCGAGACGAGCACACCCTCCATCACCGCTTCGAGCCGGAAGTCCAGCTCGACGTCGACTCCGGAAGGGACGCCGACCATCTCGACACCGAGATCCGCCGGAGCCGGCACGTCGCGGGATTCCTCGCGCATCGATCCCGGTCTGCGTCCCAGTGCGATGGTGTCGATCACGAATGGGTCGCGGGGATCGATGCGAGTCAGGTTCTTCCTGCTTCCGTGAGGCATGGCGCATCACCGTCGTCGGGCAAGGTCGATTAGAAAGGTTACCGAACGGATGGCCGTTCGCCCAACTCGGCCACCTGATCGCGCCGGGTCAGGACTCCGTGAAGCGACGGGTGAGCCGGTCGCGAACGGACTTGGGCACCAGCCCGGAGACATCTCCACCGTACTGCGCGATCTCCTTGACCAGGCTGGAGGAGAGGAACGAGTAGAGCGGGTTCGTGGCCATGAACATGGTCTCGACCCCCGCCATCTGGTGGTTCATCTGCGCGATCTGCAGCTCGTAGTCGAAGTCGCTGACCGCGCGCAGACCCCGGACGATCACCGGGATGTTGTGCTCCCGGCAGAAGTCGACGGTCAGCCCGTGGAACTTCTCCACGGCCACGTTCCCGTACTCCTTGGTGACCTCGCCGATCATCTCGACCCGTTCGTCCACGGTGAAGAGGCTCTTCTTCGAGATGTTGATCAGCACGGCGACGACGACTTCGTCGTAGAGCCGCGACGCGCGGCTGATGATATCGAGGTGTCCGTTCGTGACAGGGTCATACGATCCCGGGCAGATAACACGGCGCATGAGGCGGGTCCCCCTCGCTGAGTCAGTGTCCTGCGGCGTGACCGTACCAAAACGTCCCTTCGCCGTAACGACGGGCCCTGCCCTCGGTGTATCCATCGGGCCAGTGGACCGGTGTGCCGCGCGTGGCGCGCTCCACCGCGACCAGCGCGTCCGCGGCGAGCCAGCCGTTGTCGCGCAACGCCTCCAGCATCTCCGTGACGGCCTCGTCACCCACCGGGTAGGGCGGGTCGGCGAAGATCAGGTCGTACGGCGCGGTCGCCGGGTGGCGCAGCACCCGCTCGACCCGGTCGGTGACGAGCTCGGCTCCCGGCAGGCCGAGCGCCTCGATGTTGGCCCTGATGACCTTGGCGGCACGCGGCGACGACTCGACGAGCAGCACGTGGGCGGCGCCGCGCGACAGCGCCTCCAGGCCGACGGCGCCGGATCCGGCGAACAGGTCGGCCGCCCGCAGGCCGCGCAGGTCCCCCAGCTGGGACTGGACGCTGGCGAAGAGGCCTTCGCGCGCCCGGTCGCTGGTCGGCCTCGTGTCGCGGCCGGTGGGCACGGCGATCCGCCGCCCTCCGGCGGCTCCTGCGATGACTCGGGTCACCCGCCCAGTGTGCCGTGGATCCGGCGCGCCCATATCGATTCGGTGACGCCCTGACTCAGCAGTCAAATTTCGTTGCGAAAACCACACGAAGTGACAAACTGGTCGCTAACCGTACGGCTGGCGCCCGCGGGGGGCCGCCTCCAGAGCACGGGTGTCGACGGACGCGATGATCTGTGGCCCGCCGGGGGAAGCCGGACCACACGACGCCGGGGCCTCTGGAGCGCGTTCTCCCGCTCGCCCGACATGGAGACTCCCCCTATGCGAACACGCACGAGACTGGCGATGACCGCCGGTGTCACAGCAGTGGGCTTCACCGCCATGAGCGGCATGGCCCAAGCCGCCCAGGCCGACACCGGCGGGCTCGGTGATCTGACGGGCTCCCTCGGGAAAACCGTCGACGGCCTGCTGAACAAACCAGCGGCGCGGACGGACTCCAACTCCGGCGACATCGTGCGCCTGGACGGGAGCGGCCTGCACGTGAAGCTGCCCGTCAAGGTGCACGTGCCGCTCGGCACGCCCGCGAAGGACGGCCGCGGCCCGGCGCTGAACGTGAAGGCGCCGGCGAAGGTGGCCGTCGGGAAGGGCCACGTCAAGCTGTCGCTGGGCCTTTGCGTCGGCGTGCCGCGTGGCTGCGGGTCGCGGCCCAACCCGACCCCGCAGCCGCCGCCCACGCCCCCGACGCCGCCGACCCCGCCCGGGCCGACGCCTCCTCCGGCGTCTCCCCCGCCCGTCGTGGCCGAGCCCGCGTCGGCCGGATCGCTGGCGATCGCCAAGGACGCGCTCCCCTACACGGGCGGCCCGATCGGCGCCATGGCGCTCGTCGGTGCGACCGCGGTGCTGGCCGGGGCGGCCGGCGTCGCCGGGTCGCGCCTGCGGCTCAGGGCACGCCCCTGACCCTCGCCTGACGGGCGCTCGCGCGAGCGCCCGTCAGGCGAACGCGGCCCGCCGAGGATCTCGGCGGGCCGTTTTCGTTCTCGCCCCTTCTCCGACGGCGGCGACCTCCCGCCGGGGCCCGATGCGTCAGAGGTCCAGCGCGACCGATCCCTCGCTGAGCCGGTCGACGACCGCCCCCAGGTCCTCGGCGTGGATGAGGGCACCGCGCAGCCCGTACACGAAGGCGGCGCCCTCGAACCGGCGCTCGGTACGGCGCAGCCGCTCGGCCTTCTCCGGGTCGCCTCCGACCAGATCGTCGGCCTCGGGGACATGCACCATGAGGAACGGCCGCGGCCCCATCTCGGCGACCCGCATCCGCGACACCCGCTCCCAGGGGACGAAGACGTCGTACCCGCGCCGGGCGAACACCCGGAGCCGTACGCCGTCGCTCGTGAAGACCGGAGGGTTCCTGAGCAGGCGGAACTCCGAGCGGGCGAGGATCGCCATGACCGCGGCGGACGCCAGCAGGCCGAGCGCGAGGATCGGGAAGAAGACGGACACGAGCCCTTCGGGCTCGCCGGAGAAGCTCCCCACGGCGAGCACCAGATAGCCCACGAGCCCGATGACGACGAGCGCCCCGGCGGCCGACACCGCGGCCACCGTCGCGGTCAGATACGCCGGCGCGGCGGCGACGGGGAGTTGGAAGTCGCTCTTCTGCTCCACTTCGGGAGAGTAACCAGTGAACGCCCGCCGAAACCACGTCCGAGTCGGCGCGTCAGAACTCTCGCTCCGCGAGCACCTGTGCCTCAGACGCTCCACCGAGCGCCCAGCGGGCCGCCGCACGTACGCCCGGGTCCGGGTCGGCCAGGACGGTCGCCAGGGCGGCTCGGGCGTAGTGGCGGGTCGGCGCCCAGCGTTCCAGGGCGTGCACGGCGGTGCGGCGTACGACGACGACCTCGTCGTCCAGGACGCTCGTCAGCGGCCCGATGGCGGTACGGGAGTCCAGGCCGCCCAGGGCGGACGTGGCGCGTGCCCGTACGCGAAAGTCCGGGTCGGTCAGCGCCACCTCGCCGAGCTCGGCCCCGGCGCGCAGGACGGCGAGCCCGCGTACGGTCTGGGTGCGCGCGTCGTCGCCGCGGCCCAGCGCCTCGGTGTAGATCTCCCAGGCGGCGACCCGCATCGCGCGGACCAGTTCGGCCGCGGTGGCGCGCACGTACGGGTCGGCGCCGCCGGTCGCGGCCTGGACGAGGTCGCGGACACCGTTCTCGCCGACGAGCACCTCGCGTTCGTCCATGAGGGCGTCGGCGGCGGCGTGGCGGCGACGGGCATCGGGGTCGGCGAGGGTGCGGGCGAGCCGGTCGCCCGCCTCCTCCGAGGCCCGCGGGGCGGGCAGGCCGATGACGGTCATGGGTCCTCCGGAGGATCGTTCGCGTAGGAGACCTGACGTGACTCATCCCCGGCGACAGAGCGCACTGGCCTGGCGGCGCAGGTCGACGTGGAGCCGCGCGACGAGCCGATCTCTCCGGTACACAGAATGATCGTGAACGACCATCCTCACCTATGTCAATCGGTTAGATAGGAAATTTCAGGCCTTCTCCAGGTACTCCGCGCGATCCTCGTCGATCAGCGCGGCCAGCTCGGCGGCGAGCGCCGGGTGGGACAGGAGCTCGGGGTCCTCGTCCACGAGAGCGGCCGCCTCGGTGCGCGCGTTGCGGATGATCTTCTCGTCCTGCAGCAGCGTGAGAAGCCGCAGGCTCGACCGGCGGCCGGACTGCGTCTCACCGAGCACGTCGCCCTCACGGCGCTGTTCGAGGTCGAGGCGCGACAGCTCGAAGCCGTCCAGCGTCGAGGCGACGGCGTTCAGGCGCTCGCGTGCCTTCGACTCCTCGTCCGAGTCGGTCACGAGCAGGCACAGCCCGGGGAATTCTCCACGGCCGACCCGGCCGCGCAGCTGGTGGAGCTGGGAGACACCGAACCGGTCGGCGTCCATGACGGCCATGACGGTGGCGTTGGGCACGTCGACGCCGACCTCGATCACCGTGGTGGCGACCAGGACGTCCAGCTCGCCCGAGGCGAAGCTCCGCATCACGGCGTCCTTCTCGTCCGGGTGCAGACGCCCGTGCAGGACCCCGATCCGCAGCCCGTGCAGCGGCCCCTCCGCCAGCTTCGGCGCGACCTCCAGCACGGCCAGCGGAGGCCGCCGCGCCGTTTCGCCGTCGGTCTCCTCGCCCGCCGACAGATCGCCCTCGTCGCCTTCCTCCTCGCCGATGCGCGGGCACACGATGTACGCCTGCCGCCCCTTGCCCGCCTCCTCGCCGATGCGCTCCCACGTACGGTCCCAGTAGACGCGGTTCGCGGACGGGACGACGTGGGTCGCGATGGGCGAGCGGCCGGCGGGAAGCTGAGTGAGCGAGGACGTGTCGAGGTCGCCGTACACGGTCATGGCGACCGTGCGCGGGATCGGCGTCGCGGTCATGACGAGGACGTGCGGGCGCCCGCCCGTGGCCTTCTCCCGTAGCGCGTCGCGCTGTTCGACGCCGAAACGGTGCTGCTCGTCGATGACGACCAGGCCGAGATCGGCGAACTGCACGTGCTCCTGGAGCAGGGCGTGCGTGCCGACGACGATGCCGGCCGCGCCCGACGCGGCGTCCAGGAGCCCCTCGCGCCGTGCCTTGGCACCCTGGGAGCCGGTCAGCAACGCCACGCGGGTGCCGTGCTCGGCCCCGCCGAGGCGGCCCGCCTCGGCGAGCGGGCCCAGCATCGCCTGGATCGACCGGTGGTGCTGCTGGGCGAGCACCTCCGTCGGGGCGAGCAGCGCGGCCTGGCCGCCGGCGTCGACGACCTGGAGCATAGCCCGCAGGCCGACGATGGTCTTGCCCGCGCCGACGTCGCCCTGGAGCAGCCGGTGCATGGGGTGGGAGCGCGCCAGGTCGGCCGCGATCTCGGCGCCGACGTCGCGCTGCCCGCCGGTGAGCTCGAACGGCAGCCGCCTGTCGAACTCGGCGAGCAGGCCGTCACGGCGCTCCGGCCGCGCCGTCGCGAGCAGGGCGGTGGCGGCGCGCCGCCGCTGGGCCAGCGCGACCTGCAGGACGAACGCCTCGTCCCACTTCAGCCGGTGGCGCGCCGCCCACTCGTCCGAACGCTTCTGCGGCTGGTGAACGCGCTGGAACGCGTCGTCCCGGTCCATGAGCTTGTACTTCTCGCGGACCTCCGGCGGAAGGGCGTCCGGGCCGACGTCGACGGTGCCGAGGACCATGCGCACGCAGTCGGCGATCTGCCAGGACGTCAGGCCCTTGGTCGCGGGATAGACCGGGATGAGCTCCTCGGCGAACTCCCGCGCGGCGTCCTCTCCGGCCGAGGCCGCGATCGCCTTGTACTCCGGATGGACCAGTTGGCGCTTGGCCCCGTAGAAGGAGACCTTCCCAGCGAACAGGCCGCGGGTGCCCGGCGGCAGCTCGCGCTCGGGGATGCGGGCGCCGGTGCCGAAGAACGTCAGCGTCAGGCGCCCGCTGCCGTCGGTGACGGTCACCTCCAGGATGTAACCGGGCTTCTTCGTGATCCGCCGCCCCTGGACCTTCTCCACCTCGGCCATCACCGTGACGTACTCGCCCTCGGCGAGCCGTGCCAGGTCGGACAGCTCGCCGCGCTGGGCGTACCGCCGCGGGTAGTGGCGCAGCAGGTCGCCGGCCGTCTCCAGGTCCAGGGCGGCCAGTTTCTTGGCGGCCCTCGCTCCCACCGCCTTGACCAGCGGCTGGTCGAGTGTTGTCACGGCACCTTCCTACAACAGCCGGGAGCGCCGTGTTCGGCCGACGGCCCGGTCACTCGACCCCGATCAGGAGGGGATGGCGGTCCTGGCCGCCCTCGTACACGGCGACCTCCACGTCGGGGCGATGGGAACGCAGGTGGTCGAGCACGGCCTCGGTGAGCCCGGCCGGGGCCTCGGAGCCGGTGATGAGCGTGACCAGCTCGCCGCCGCCGGACAGCATGCGCCCGAGAATCCGTACGCCGACGGCCGGCAGGTCCTCGCCGATGACGGCCACGTCGCCGTCGATCAGGCCCAGCGTGTCGCCCCTGCGGCAGATGCCGGCGCTCGTGACCGCCTCCTCATCGGCGGTCCGCAGCTCGCCGAACCGCGTCGCGCCGGCCGCGCGCGTCATCGCGATCACGTCGTCGTCGAAGCGGCGCAGCGGGTCGTGCACGGCGAGCGAGGCCAGGCCCTGCGCGGACGCGCGCGCCGGGACGACCGCCACGCGTACGCCCTCCTCGCGGGCGCGTTCGGCCGCCGCCTCGGCCACCGGCAGGACCGACTGGTCGTTCGGCAGCACCGCGACCTCGTCACCGGCCAGCACGATCGCCTCGGTCAGCTCGGCGAGCGTGGGCACGCCGCCGGACTCCCGGCGTACGGTCCGGGCCCCGTGCTCATGGAACAGGGCGGTCAGGCCCTCGCCGCGGGTGACCGAGACGACGCCGCGGCCGGTGTGCCGCGCGTGGTGGCGGCCCGGCCCCGCCCGCAGGTAGGTCACCCGGATGCGGTGCGGGCGTCCGGCGTGCACGCCCGCCTCGATGGCCGGTCCGGCGTCGTCGGTGTGCACGTGGACGTTCCACAGCCCGTCGCCGCCGACCACGACGAGCGAGTCGCCGAGCCGGTCGAGCTCGGCGCGCAGCCTCGGTATGTACGCCTCGCCGGCGTCGAGCAGGTACATGACCTCATAGGCGCCGCCCGCCGGCTCGTCCTCCTCCGGCGAGGGCGCGGCCGGCTCGTGGGTGCGGCGCGGCACCTCGTACGTCTCGGGGAACTCACCGCTGGTCACGGCGGCGAGCGTGTCGAGGACGACGCACAGCCCGGCGGCCCCGGCGTCCACGACGCCGTTGCGGGCAAGCACCTCAAGGCGGTTCGTGGTCTCCCGCAGCGAGACGCGCGCGGCCTGCGCGGCCGTCCAGGCCGCGGCGCCCGGGTCACCGTCGTCCGGGCAGGCCTCACCTGCCTCACGGAGCACGGTCAGCATCGTGCCCTCGACCGGATGGGCCACGGCCCGGTGGGCGAGCGCCGAAGCGGTCCGCAGCGCCTCCCCGAGCCCGCCGCCCTCGCCGAGGACCCCGGCCATGCCGCGCAGAACCTGGCTGAGGATCACACCCGAGTTGCCGCGCGCGCCGAACAGCGCGCCGTCCGCCACCGCGCGCCACACCCGGGCGGCGTTCGCGTCCTCCGGCAGGCCGTCGACGGCCTCGGAGGCCGCCAGGACGGTGGAGTGGAGGTTCGTGCCGGTGTCGCCGTCGGGCACCGGGAACACGTTGAGCGCGTCTATCTCGGCCCGGGTACGGCCGAGCGCGTCCGCCGCCAGGCGGCACCAGCGCCGCACGGCCGCGGCGTCGAGAACGTCTCCCATGTCACCTCCCGAGGTATCCGTCTCCAATAGACTTACCGGACATCATGCGAGACACGCGCTGATTCGGGGCCACCGTCACGGCGATTCGCCTGGGCGGGCCGGCGTCGGCTATTCTTGCCAGCGGGTCCCCGTGTGGGACCTCTTTCGACGAGCGCCCGAATCCGGGCATCCCTCTAAACTTTTTGGAGCGCATCCATGGCTTCCGTCTGCGACGTCTGCGGCAAGGGGCCGGGGTTCGGCATGCGCGTCTCTCACTCGCACCGCCGCACCCCTCGCCGCTGGAACCCGAACATCCAGCGGGTGCGTGCGGTCGTCGGCCGCACCACCAAGCGGATCAACGTGTGCACGTCCTGCATCAAGGCGGGCAAGGTCACTCGCCCGCTCGCACGCTGACGGCACACACCTGAGCGCCGCAAGGCGCTCTCACAGACCGTGCTCTCACCGGGCACAGCGATCGGCCGGCTCGTTCACACGGGCCGGCCGATCAGCCTTTTCCGGGGTGCCACCCTCACGCCGCCGGCGTCCGCGCGACGATGGTGCGATGAGAGTCGTGGTGCTCGCCGACACGCACGCGCCACGCCGCTGGAAGGGCTGCCCGGCCGCGGTGGCACGGCACCTGCGCTGCGCCGACCTGATCCTGCACGCCGGCGACGTCTGCGTCCCCTCAGTGCTCGACGAGCTCGCCGCGTACGCGCCGGTGAAGGCGGTGCGCGGCAACAACGACGGCACGGACGTGGCCGCGTGGGGCGCGCCCGACACGCTTGAGCTCGATCTCGACGGACTGCCGGTGGCGATGATCCACGACAGCGGCGCGGCGACCGGCCGCACCCGCCGGATGCACCACCGCTTCCCGGAAGCCGAACTGGTCGTCTTCGGGCACTCCCACATCCCGATGGACGAGACCGGCGACGGCGTACGCGTCTTCAACCCCGGCTCACCCACCGACCGACGCCGCCAGCCGCACGGCACCCTCGGGCTGCTACGAGTCGAGAACGCCCGCCTCGTCGAAGCGAAGATCGTCGCGGTGACCTGAGCCAGGGGCTAGAAGCGGTGTTTCCAGGCGTGGTCGACCGGGCCGATGCCCGCGCCGAGCGGGAAGCCGTGTTCGATGGCGCCCGTCACGTACTCCTTCGCGCGGCCGACGGCGGTCACGACGTCCGCTCCCAGCGCGAGGTGTGAGGCGATGGCCGAGGCGAGTGTGCAGCCCGTGCCGTGTGTGTGGGCGTTGTCGTGGCGCGGGGCGGTGAAGCGGTGCTCGGTGACGCCGTCGAACAGCAGGTCGACGGCGTCGCCGGCCAGGTGGCCGCCCTTGATCAGCACCCAGGACGGGCCCAGGGCCTTCATCGCCTCGGCGGCCTCGCGCAGGCCGGCCTCGTCGACGACCTTGACGCCGGTGAGCTGTTCGACCTCGAGGAGGTTCGGTGTGACGACCGTGGCGAGGGGCAGCAGCGCCGTACGCACGCTGTCCACCGCGCCGGGGGCCAGCAGGGAGTCGCCGTGCTTGGACACGCCCACCGGGTCGACCACGAGCGGCGCGTCCACGGTGGCGAGAACGTCGGCCACCGTCTCGACCAGCACCGAGGAGGCGAGCATGCCCGTCTTGACGGCCTGGGTGCCGATGTCGGAGAGCACGGAGTCGAGCTGGGCGCGTACGGCCTCGGACGGCAGCTCCCAGTAGCCCTGGACGCCGACGGAGTTCTGCGCGGTGACGGCCGCGACGACGCTCATGCCGTGCACGCCGAGCGCGAGCATGGTCTTGAGGTCGGCCTGGATGCCCGCTCCCCCGCCCGAGTCGGAGCCGGCGACCGTCAGGACGCGAGGAGGGGTCGTCATGCCCCTCACAGTACGGTCAGCACGTGACGCCGTTGAACGAGCAGGCCGACGTCTGTGTCCCGGTGCCGACGGCGGTAAACCGCAGCGTCACGGAGCGCCCCGGTGCGATCGACGGCTGGTCGGCGGGGTTGCGCGCGATCAGCGTGACGCCCGTGCGGACGATCCGTGCGTCGCGGACGGAGATGATCTTCGTCCCGGGGTAGCGGAACATCAGCGTCCAGCCGCTGACGGGTGTCCGGCTGCGGTTGGTGATGATCACCTGTCCCTGGAATCCGGCCGTCCACGTCGAGACCTTGCGGAACGCGACCGAGACGACGCTGCGCCCGGTGCCACGGCTCGCGCGGGTGCCCTCGCGCGGGCTCAGCGACGAGTCGTCGCGCGCGGTGCGCGGGCCCGTCGTGATACGCGGCAGGGGTGAGTCCTCGATCCTGGGCGGTTGCCCGGCCTGCGCGGCCGGCGGCCCGCCTGTGAAGTTCAGTGCGATCTGCTTCGTGCTGAGCGCCGACACGACCACCCCGGCCACCACGACCCCAGAGACGGCCGGCAGGAGCGGTACCTTGCCGATCCCCCGGCTCCGGCGAGAGTCGTCTTCGGCCGGATCCCCGTCACGCACGTCCTTGGTGTGTCGTCCCATCCCGTCCCTCTCCGGTCTCGGGATGTATACCAAAAGCACACCGGTCGTGCCTACCAGACGAGTGGTGCGAACAGCGACAACTCACCTTTTCGGTCACCGGAAGTGGTCCCATCCACCGACCCCGTACGGCCGACCGTCGACGACCACTCCGCCGGCACCCTCGACCGCGTCGCCGATCACCCACCACTCGGCTGGGATGGTGGTGGCCTGCGGAAACGTTGCCGCGAACGCGTGGTCCTCGCCCCCGGTCAGCGCCAGCCGCACAGCGTCCGGCACCGGGGGGCCGGGCACGGCCGCGCTGTCCAGCCGGATCAGGACACCGCTCGCCTCGGCGATGTGACGAAGATCCTGTACGAGCCCGTCGCTGACGTCGATCATCGCGGTGGCGCCGAGCCCCGCGGCACCCAGAGCGACCTTGTACGGAGGCCGCGGGCGCCGGTGGGCGTCGATCAAGGCTTCGGGCTCTCGCAGACCGCGCGTGAGCAGCTCGACGCCTGCCGCGGCGTGCCCCAGGCGGCCGCAGACCGCCACGACGTCGCCGGGGCGCGCGCCCGACCGTGTGATCGCCGGGCCGTCGAGGTCGCCGAGGGCGGTGACGGCCAGCAGCACGCTGTCACCGCGGACGATGTCGCCCCCGGCGACCGACGCGCCGACCTCGGCGCACTCGTCGCGCAGGCCGTCGCACAGGGCGTCGACCCAGTCGAGTGCGGTCTCCGGCGGCGCGCCGAACCCGACGAGCAGCGCGGACGGCCGAGCACCCATCGCGACGACGTCGGCGAGGTTCTGCGCGGCGGCCTTGCGCCCGATGTCGTACGGCGGCGACCAGTCGAGCCGGAAGTGGCGTCCTTCGAGCAGCAGGTCGGTGGTCGCGGCGACGCGACCACCGGGCGCGCGGACGATCGCCGCGTCGTCGCCCGGCCCGAGCTCGACGGCGGGCCCAGGGCCCAGACGTGCGGCTATCCGGGCGATCAGCCCGAACTCGCCGAGTTCCCCGATGGTGATGACCCACCTCCTGCGAAGACAGGGTACGGTTGCCGCCTGACGGCAGTCCCAGGGAGGACGTGATGGTGCAGGCCTACATCCTCATCCAGACCGAGGTCGGCAAGGCTGCCGACGTGGCGCGCGAGATTTCCGGCATTCAGGGCGTGACCCTGGCCGAAGACGTGACAGGACCATACGACGTCATCGTCCGCGCCGAGGCCAACAACGTAGATGAGCTAGGCAGGCTCGTTGTCGCACAGATCCAGTCGGTCGATGGGATCACGCGGACCCTCACCTGCCCGATCGTTCACATCTGATCGCCCTGCCGCCTTGCCGCCGGTGATGAGACGTGCGCTGACGGCGGTCGGTCTGGCGGTTCTGGTGGCGGGATGCGCCGCCGGTTCCGTCGAGGTCCCTGTCCCCCATCCAAACTCCGCGGCGACGAAAGTGTGTCGCGCGCTGCACGACCGTCTGCCGGCCAAGGTTCATTCCTCCGGCCGTCGCGGGACGGACCCGTCGTCGCCACTGGTGAACGCCTGGGGCTCTCCGGCGATCGTGGTGCGCTGCGGAGTACCGCGCCCCGCGCAGCTCCACCCGACGTCGGAGCTGTCCGTGATCAACGGCATCTCCTGGCTCGGCGTGCCGACCGGACGCCCGGTGACGTTCACCGCCGTGGGCCGCGCGGCGTACGTCGAGGTCACGGTCCCGCCGAAGTACGCGCCGCCGGGCGACGTCCTGATCGAGCTGGCCGGCCCGATCAAGACCGCCATCCCGGCCAACCCCGACGGGTCCCTCTAGACGGTGCTGCGGTGCCGGGGTGTGCGGCCGGCGGGCTGGGAGAGGCCATCGCGTACGGGCAGGTCGGGAAGTTCGCGGCGGACCGGGCCGCCGTTCAGCCGTAGTGGTGTGCCGTTGTGGGTGATCTCCAGGGGATCTCCGCCGAGCAGCTCGTAGACCACCTCGTGGTGGGTCACGCTGATCTTGAGGCGCCGCCCGCGGAACCTCATGCGGAAGGCCAGGCGGCTGATGCCGCCGGGCAGCCGCGGCGCGAAGCCGATCCGTCCCTCCCTCACCCGCATGCCGCCGAACCCCGCCACCAGGGCGGTCCACGCTCCGGCGAGGGAGGCGATGTGCAGGCCGTCCTGCGTGTTGTGCTCCAGGTCGTTCAGGTCCATCAGCGCCGCCTCGCCCAGGTAGTCGTGGGCGAGGTCGATGTGACCGGTCTCGGCCGCCATCACCGCCTGGGTGCACGCGGACAGCGAGGAGTCGCGGACGGTCAGCGCCTCGTAGTAGGCGAAGTTGCGGGCCTTCTGCTCGTCGGTGAACGCCTCGCCACGCAGGTGCATGGCGAGCACCAGGTCCGCCTGCTTGACGACCTGTTTGCGGTAGATGTCGAAGTACGGGTAGTTCAGCAGCAGCGGGTACGCCTCGGGCGGGGTGTTCTCGAAGTCCCACGGCGCGTGCTCGGTGAAGCCCGCGCTCTGCGGATGCACCTGCAGCCGCTCGTCCCACGGGATGTGGATGTCGGTCGCCGCGTCACGCCAAGAGGCGGTCTCCTCGTCGGTGACATCGAGCCGCTCGGCCTCCTTGGGGTGGCGTTCGGCCTCGTCGGCGGCGGCGCGCATGTTGTTCGCGGCCATCAGGTTCGTGAAGACGTTGTCGTCGGCCAGCGCGCTGTACTCGTCGGGGCCGGTGACGCCCGCGATGCGGAACCTCCCGTGCGCGTCGTGGTGGCCGATGCTCCGCCACAGCCGGGCGGTGTGCACGAGCAGCTCCAGCCCGACGTCCCGGGCGAACTCCTCGTCGTCGGTCGCGGTGATGTAGCGGACGACGGCGTCGGCGATGTCGGCGCCGATGTGGAACGCGGCGGTGCCGGCCGGCCAGTAGCCGGAGCACTCCTCGCCCGAGATCGTGCGCCACGGGAACGCCGCGCCCGCGAGGCAGAGCTGCTCGGCACGGGCACGCGCGTGGTGCAGCGTGGAGTGGCGCCAGCGCAGGACGTCGGCCGCGGCGTGAGGCTCGGTGTAGGTCAGCACCGGCAGGACGAACAACTCGGTGTCCCAGAAGGTGTGCCCGTCATAGCCCGGACCGGTCAGCCCCTTGGCCGGGATCGGGCGGCGTTCGGCGCGCGAGGCGGCCTGGAGGACGTGGAAGAGCCCGAACCTCACCGCCTGCTGCACTTCGGCGTCGCCGTCGACCTCGACGTCGGCGCCGGCCCAGAAGTCGTCGAGGTACTTGCGCTGCTCGGCGAGGAGCCCCTCCCAGCCGGACAGCTTCGCGCCGGCCAGCGCGGCGATCACCTGGTCGTGGACGGCCGACCGCGAGCGCTGGCTGGACCAGCCATAGGTGACGTACTTGATGAGGCGCAGCCGCTGCCCCGGCTCCAGCCGGGTCGCGACAGTGACGCGCCCGACGTCGCCGGAGGCGTCGGTGCTGACGGAGCCGTCCGGCGACTCGATCTCGTGGCCCATGGCCGCCCCGACCCGCAGCCCGCTCTCCCGCGTGCGGTGGACCATGATCACGCTCTGGTCGGCGGCGACGCAGTCCTCCACGAGGAGCGGCTCGCCGAAGGCGGCGGCCCCGCGCGGGTCGTCCTTGTCGAAGGCCGGCAGGGCCTCGTTGGCGACCAGCTCGGACTGGACGACGATGCGGATCGGCTTGTCGACCGCCTCGACCTCGTAGCAGATGGCCGTGACCGCGCGTTGGACGAGGGAGACGAGGCGCACGGTGGTCACCCGGACGGAGTCCTCCGCCGGGGAGGTCCATTCGAGCTTGCGGGTGAGCGTGCCGGCGCGCAGGTCCAGCATCCGCTCGTGCGAGCGCAGCTCGCCGTAGCGGACGTCGAGGGGCTCGTCGTTGACGAGCAGGCGGATCAGCTTGCCGTTGGTGACGTTGATGGTCGTCTGGCCCGACTCCGGATAGCCGTAACCGGCCTCCGCGTACGGCAGCGGGCGCAGCTCGTACACCGAGTTGAGGTAGGTGCCCGGCAGGCCGTGCGGCTCGCCCTCGTCGAGGTTGCCGCGCAGGCCGATGTGGCCGTTGGACAGGGCGAACACCGACTCGCTCTGGGCGAGCAGGTCCAGGTCCAGGCCCTGCTCGCGCACGCACCAGGGCTCGACCGCGTACGCGGGGTGCGGGATCACCGTGTCTCTCCTTCCGGCCATACGGTCCGCGTCACAGCAGTTCCTCCAGGTCCTTGACGACGACGTCCGCTCCGTGTTCCTTCAGGGCGCCGGCCTGGCCGACCCGGTCGACGCCGACCACGTGGGCGAAGCCGCCCGCCCGGCCGGCCTCCACACCGGCGAGGGCGTCCTCGAAGACCACGGCCCGCGACGCCGGCACGCCGAGCGCCTCGGCTCCGGCGAGGAACATGTCGGGCGCGGGTTTCCCGGCGAGCGCGCGCTCTCTGGCGGTCAGGCCGTCGACGCGGGCATCGAACAGGCCGGCGATCCCGGCGGCCTCCAGGACCGCAGCGGTGTTGGCGCTGGAGGAGACGACCGCGGTGCGCAGCCCGGCGTCGCGCGCCGCGCGCACGTACCGGATCGACCCGTCGTAGACCTCGACGCCGTCCTTTCGGATCACGTCCTGCACGAGGTCGTTCTTGCGGGAGCCGAGGCTCTCGACGGTCGGCTCGCCGCCGGCCGGGTCGTCGGGTGAGCCCTCGGGCAGGGTGATCCCCCGCGCCTCCAGGAACGACCGGGTGCCGTCCTCGCGTTTCTTGCCGTCGACGTACTCGTCGTAGTCGGCGACGGGGTCGAAAGGCGTGAAGGAGTCGCCGTCGCGCTCGCGCAGGAACTCGTCGAACATCCGCTTCCACGCGGCGGCATGGACCTTCGCGGTACGCGTCAGCACGCCGTCCATATCGAACAGGCACGCCCGCGTTGTGTCCGGAAGTCCCAGCATGTGCCCTCCCGCTGTCGGCGTCGACACATGCCTACCCCGTCACGCCGTGAAATTCGCCCATCGGAGGTCGCCGGTCATGTGGGCAGGCCGACCGCCCTCTCACCGCTGCGCCGCTGCTGGATGATCACGGCGACGACGAGGAGCGCGCCCTGGGCGACGTTCTGCCAGAAGGTGTTGACGCCCACGACGTTGAGGCCGTTGTTGAGGGCGCCGAGCAGCACGACCGCGAGCAAAGTGCCGCCGACGCCGCCCTTGCCGCCCTTCAGCGCACAGCCGCCGAGGGCGGCCGCGGTGATCGACTGGAGTTCGAGGCCCTCGCTGCCGCTCGTCGGCTGCCCGGAGCCGGTACGGGCAGTGAGGATGATGCCGGCGAACGCGGCGATGACGCCCGCGAGGGCGTACACGGCGACCAGGTACTTGTTGATGTTGATGCCGGCGAGCCGGGCGGCGGTGTCGTTGCCGCCGATCGCATAGACGTTCCGCCCGATATCGGTGTACTTCAGCATCAGGTGGACGGCGGCCGCGACCAGGGCCAGGATCCACACCTGCACCGGCAGGCCCGCGATCTTGCCTCGGGCGACGAAGATGAACAGGTCGTCGCCGAGCACGAACCCCTGAGCACGCCCGCCCGAGATCAGCTGCGCGACGCCCTTGTACGCCGCGAGCGTGGCCAGGGTCGCGATCACCGGGTTGACCCGGCCGTACACGATGACCAGCCCGTTGAGCACGCCGGCCGCGACGCCCACGCCGACGGCGGCCAGGATGCCGAGGTACGGGTTGTGGCCCGTCGACATGAACGCCATCGCCGAGATGACCGAGGCGATACCGGTCTGCGAGCCGACGGAGATGTCCAGCGCCCCGCAGATGATGACGACGGTCTGCACGACCGCCAGCAGGCCGGCCACGGTCACGGCCTCGCCGATCACCTGCACGTTCGACCACGACAGGTAGCCGGAGTTCAGCCAGCTGAAGACCGCGACCACCACGACCAGCGCGCCGATCAGGCTGAGGTTCTGGGGGCCGAGCGCGGTCAGAGCCCTCCGCAGGGCCCCCTCCCTCGGCGGAGCTTCGGCCGGCTCTCGGGTGGTGGTTGTCGGAGTCATGCCTGTCCTTCCGAGATGGACGTGGAGAGGTCCTCTGCCATGGCGAGTTCGAGGAGGGCCTCCTCGGTGGCGGCCTCACGGTCGAGCTCGCCGGTGATCCGGCCGTTCTGCATGACGATGATGCGGTCGGCCAGGCCCAGCACCTCGGGGAGCTCGGAGGAGATGACCAGGACGGCGACGCCCGAGCGCGCGAGGTCGTCGATGAGGTGGTAGATCTCGGCCTTCGCGCCCACGTCGATGCCGCGTGTGGGCTCGTCGAGGATGAGCACCTTGGGTTTTCGCGCCAGCCAGCGCGCGAGGACGACCTTCTGCTGGTTGCCGCCGGACAGCTTGCGCACCTCGTGCTCGATGCCGGGCGTGCGCACGTTGAGCCGGTCGACGTACTCCTTGGTCAGCCGCTGTTCCTCACCCCGCCGTACAACGCGGAAGCGGCGCAGCCGGTCGAGGACGACCAGGGAGATGTTGTCGCGCACCGAGCGTTCGAGCAGGAGGGCCTGGGCCTTTCGCTCCTCGGGGGCGTACCCCATGCCGGCCCGCACGGCGTCGCGCGGCTGGCGCAGGCGTACGCGGCGGCCCGCCACGCGCACCTGGCCCGACCGGATCGGCAGGTCGCCGACCAGCGCCCCGGCGAGCTCCGAGCGGCCCGCGCCGACGAGCCCGGCCAGGGCCACGACCTCGCCCGCGCTCACGGTCAGGCTGATGTCGCTGACGTCGTCGGTCGTGACGGAGTCGACCTCCAGCACCACTTCCTCGGTCGCGGAGTGCTCGCGGGCGAACATGGCGGACAGATCGCGGCCGACCATCATCCGCACGATCTCGTTCTCGTCGGTGTCGGCGGCGTCGCGCACGCCGACCAGGCCGCCGTCGCGCAGCACCGCGATGCGGTCGGCGAGGCGGAAGATCTCCTGCATCCGGTGCGAGACGTAGATCACCACGAGGCCGTCCTCGCGCAGCCGCCGGATCAGGGTGAACAGCGCCTCGACCTCGTGCTCGGACAGCGAGGAGGTCGGCTCGTCGAACGCGATCACCTTCGCGTCCGTGGTCAGCGCCCGCAGGATCTCCACGAGCTGGCGCTGGGCCGGTGTGAGCCGTGAGCCGAGGGTGTCGGGGTTCAGGACGCGTTCGAAGCCGAGCCGCTCCAGGTCGGCGCGGACGCGCCGGCGCAGCGCCTGCCGGTCGAGGGCACGCCCGGCCTTGCGGGGCAGCGCGCCGAGGTAGACGTTCTCGGCGACCGAGACGTGCGGCACGATCTCCGGCTCCTGCGGGATGACCCGGATGCCGGCCTGCCGGGCGTCGGCGGGCGAGTGCAGGCCGAGCGGCCTCCCGGCCAGCGTGACGCTGCCCTCGTCCGGGAGGTAGTCACCATTGATGATCTTGATGAGGGTGGACTTCCCGGCGCCGTTCTCACCCATCAGGGCCGTCACGGTGCCGCTCGGGAAGTCCAGCGTGACGTCGTTCAGGGCACGTACGCCGGCGAACCGCTTGGAGATGCCGACAGCGCTCAGCTCGGTTTCCTCGGGCATCGCCCACCTCGGGAGGGATCGGGCGGGGCGGCCGGTCGGCCGCCCCGCACAGAGGGTCAGGTGCAGGTGATCCGGGCGTCCGCCCAGTCCGCGTGGTCGCTGTCGTTCCCGTCGCCGCCGTCGGTGACGATGAGGCGCACGAAGGACGCCCCGCCGACGTCGGCGGTCAGGTGCTTCGCCGGGTCGTCCGTGGTGAGCCGCCCGCTGTCGGCGACCTTGTTCCCGTCGGCCCAGATCTCGAACGTCACCGAGCCCTTGGCCGTCTTCTCGTCGTCCACGCCGACGTCCGCCGAGACGGATGTGCACGTGCCGGCCGCGTAGTACTCGATCGAGCCGGGCGCGTGCGCGCCGAGTCCCTTCGGGTAGACCGCGCCGCCGATGGTGATGGGGTGGCCGTCGCCCGCCTTGGACTCACCGTTGCTCGTGTCCTTCTCCACCGGCCCGTAGCCGTTCGTCGCCCGCAGCCAGGCGAGGTCACTCAGATAGGAGGAGCCGGACGGCGGGGCGGTCAGCTTCAGGACCGAGACCTGCACGGTGGAGGTGGCCGACGCTCCCAGGTAGGCGGACGTGACGGTGAGGTCGTAGGTCCCCTCCTCGGTGCCGGCCGGCGGGGTGACGGTCCAGGTCGTGTCGAGCCGCCGGTCCGTGGTGAGCACCGGCGCGGTACGCCGCGAGGTGGCGCGCACGTCCCAGCCGTCCGGGCCGGTCAGGCTCGCGCGGACGTCGATCGCCGGAAGCCGCCCGGAGTTGGTGACGCTCGTGGTGACCTTCGCCGGGACGCCGGGCTGGATGATCGGGATCGCGCCCGGGTAGGCGACCGGGAGGCCGACGCCGGCGTCCACCGCGGGCGGGTACCTTACCCAGTCGCGGCTCGGCGACACCCGCACCATGACCGTGCCGTGGGCCGGGACCGTCGCCGCGATCGCGCCGGCGGTCTCGGACGTGGTGTGCGCCCACAGGTCGCGGACCGTGTACGCGGAGGCCTTGGGGAGGCCCGCCGCCGTGGCCGAGGTGGTGATGCGCTGCGGCGCGTCCGACTCGTTGAACAACGCGACCGCGCGGTCGCCGCCGTCGAGCGGCTTGACGAAGACGTCGCGGCCGCCGTCGGTGCTGATCGGGACGCCCTGGACGCCGAGCCGGTCCTGGTCGACGGCGATGACCTCCTTGTTGGTGAGGATCTTCATCGTCGCGGCCGAGGCCTTGCGCAGGTCGGAGCCGATCAGCAGCGGCGCGGCCATCTCCGACCAGAGGCTGAAGTGCGACCGGTACTCGGCGTCGCTCATGCCGCCGTTGCCGACCTCCAGCATGTCCGGGTCGTTCCAGTGGCCGCGCCCGGCGTACTTCGCCAGTGCCATGTTCTGGTGGACGATCGACAGCATCGAGGAGTAGCTGTCGGAGATGTCGCCGGTGGTGCGCCAGGAGTTGCCGACGTCCTCGGCCCACAGCCACGGCTGGTTCTCGCCCCACTCGCACATCGAGTAGAGGATCGGCCGGCCGGTGGCCAGGAGTGCGTCACGCATGTCGGTGTAGCGCTTCTTGGCGTCGACGCCCTCGTTGTTGCAGTTGTCGTACTTGAGGTAGTCGACGCCCCACGACGCCCACAGCTTCGCGTCCTGGCGTTCGTGGCCGAGCGAGCCGGGCATCGTCTGCGCGCAGGTCATGGTGCCGGCGCTGGTGTAGAGCCCGAACTTCAGGCCCTTGGAGTGCACGTAGTCGGCGAGCGCCTTGATGCCGTGCGGGAACCGGGTCGCGTTCGGCACGTAGTCGCCGTTCACGTCACGGTCCTTCGCAGCCCAGCAGTCGTCGAGGTTGACGTACTGGTAACCGGCGTCCTTCAGCCCGGAGGACACGAACAGGTCGGCGATGCCCTTGACCATGTCCTCGTTGAAGTCCGCCCCGCAGTGCGTCGCGTTCCAGTTGTTGAACCCCATCTGCGGGGTCAGGGCGAGGCCGTTGTCCAGGGCCGCGGCCGGCGGCGCCGAGGCCAGGGTGATCGTCGCGGCACCGGTGACGCTCATCGCGAGGGCGACGGCGGCCGAGGCCAGGGAGCGTACGGTGCGCATCGGTGTCTCCTCTGGGGTGGGGAACGCGCACAGCGGGACGGCGGATCACGGCGTCCCCAAGGTGACCGGCGGGCTGCGGATGCCCGCCGGTCCTCAGCTCAGGTGCACTTGACGCCGGCCTGTTTCCAGTTGGTGGCGTCGACCATCTTCGTCGGGGCGAACGCCTCCTGCGGCATGGGCGTGCCGTCGCGGAGGTTGCTCACCAGCGTCTGCACGGCGAGGCCGCCGACGTCGAAGCCGTTGATGAACAGGGCGGCCCGCATGCCGGTCGCCTTGCCCGAGCCCCAGTCCTTGCAGGCCAGGTACGCGCCGAGGCCGACGCCGTCGATGTCGGCGGCCTTGTAGCCGGCGTTCTGGATGGCGGTGACGGCTCCGGAGACGTTCTCGTCGTTGCAGCCCCACACGATCCAGTGCTTGACGGAACGGTGGCCCGACACCGTCGCCGCGGTCTTGGACTGAGCGTCGGGCGGTGTGTTGTCGGTGCCGACCTTGATGACCTTCACCTTGGTCGCGGCGCCCTGCTCGAACGCCTTCTGCGCGGCGACGACCCGGTCGGTGCAGACCGTGACGTCCTGCTTCCAGGCGGAGATGATCGCCGTGTCCTCGGGCTTCCAGCCGGCCTTCTTGAACTCCTCGGCCGCGCGCGCGCCGACCTGGTCGCCCATCTGGGTGCCGGAGAAGCCGACCCGGGGCACGAGCTGGTCCTTGACGCACTTCGAAGGGTCGGTGCCGTTCTTGCAGATCTGGTCGTCGCTGGACAGCAGCGTCACCTTGGCACTGCTCGCGGTCTGGACGATCTGCGGTCCGACGGCCGGGTCCGGCGGCACGATGATGACGCCGTTCGCCTTCTGGGCGATCGCCGCCTGGGTCTCCGAAACGGCCTTGTTCGTGTCGTTGCCGAGGTTGACCACCTTGACGTCGACGTTGCCGAGCTGCTTGGCCTTGGCCTGCGCGCCCTGGGCCTCGTCGATGAAGTACTGCTGGTCGCCCTGCTTCTGCAGGTAGGCGATCGAGATCTTCCCCGACACCTTCTTGCCCGAGCTGGTGGAGGTGCTCTCCTTACCTGACGAACAGGCGCTGAGGCTGAGGACGACGGCGACGCCGATCGCGATGACGGCGCCTCCTGGCCTGCGTATCCGGGCCATTCTCTGCCTTCCTTCCGGGTGCTGGACCTGGTCCCGTGTTGCCCCGACGTTCCACTCAGTTACCAGGCGATGTGTCGCCATTCGTACCAGTCCAAACACAAACCAACAAGAGTCAATTTGGAAACCGGTGGTTGGTGTTGACATGTGTCGGATCTAGCGGCACGCTGCACGCGGCGACCGGTGACGGAGAGGGGGGACGATGCTCGCCCAGCAGCGGCAACAGGCGATCCTGGACCTGGTCCAGCAGCGTGGTGGAATACGCGTGGCCGACCTCGTACGCGAGTTCAGTGTGTCGGACATGACGATCCGCCGGGATCTGGAAGTGCTGGCCGATCGTGGCCTCGTCGCGAAGGTGCACGGTGGCGCGACCACCGTCGGCGCCGCCTCCACCGAAGAGCCGGGCTTCGCCGCCAAGTCCGTACGCCAGCGCGAGGAGAAGGACGCCATCGCCCGGCGGGCCGCCCAGCTCGTACGCCCCGGCACGGCCGTCGCGATCTCCGCGGGCACCACCACGTGGACCCTCGCCAACCACCTGACCGACGTCCCGGAGCTGACGGTCGTCACCAACTCGGTCCAGATCGCCGACGTCTTCTACCGCGCCGGCCGCCCCGACCAGACGATCGTCCTCACGGGCGGCATCCGCACCCCCTCCGACGCCCTGGTCGGCCCGGTGGCCGTGAACGCGATCCGCTCCCTCAACGTCGACCTGCTGCTGCTCGGGGTGCACGGCATCAGCACGCGGGCCGGTTTCACCACACCGAACATCATGGAGGCCGAGACGGACCGCGCGATGGTGAGCGCGGCGCGCCGTCTCGCCGTCCTGGCCGACCACACGAAGTGGGGAACCGTGGGTCTCAGCACGATCGCCCGGCTGGGCGACGCCGACGTGCTCGTCACCGACTCCGGACTGGAGGACGAGGTGCGCGCACTGGTGGCCGAGGAGGTCGGCGAGCTGATCGTCGTCGAGACCGCCGCAGAGCCGGGCCTGTGAAGCGGACCGTCAACGCTCTCGCCGACGGCAGGGAGATCATCTACTTCGATCGGCGCGACGACGCCGACCGGTCCGCGCCCGACACCCGTACGCTGCCGCCTCCCCCGCTGTCGTCCGAGCTGCGCCTCGACCCCCTGCTCGGCGAGTGGGTGACGATCGCCACACACCGCCAGGACCGCGCCCACCTGCCGCCGAGCGACCAGTGCCCGCTCTGCCCGTCCGCGCCGGGCCGGCCCACCGAGGTGCCCGCCTCCGGCTACGAGGTCGTCGTCTTCGAGAACCGCTCGCCGTCCTACTCCGCGCGCCCGGCCGAGGGCGTCGCCACGCCGGGGCTGGGGCGCTGCGAGGTGGTCTGCTTCTCCTCCGACCACGACGCGTCGTTCGCCACGCTCGCGCCTGAGCAGGTCCGCACGGTCGTCGAGGCGTGGGCGGACCGCACGGCCGAGTTGTCGGCTCTGCCCGGAGTCGCGCAGGTCTTCTGCTTCGAGAACCGCGGCGCGGAGATCGGCGCGACACTGAGCCACCCGCACGGCCAGATCTACGCCTACCCGTTCGTGACCCCGCGTACGGCCCGGATGATGGACGTCGCCCGCGCGCACCGCGAGCGCACCGGCCGCGACCTGTTCTCCGGCGTGCTCGCCGCCGAGCGCGCGGCCGGGGTGCGGGTCGTCGGCGCCAACGACCTGTGGACGGCGTTCGTGCCGGAGGCGGCGCGCTGGCCGTTCGAGGTGCATCTCTTCCCCCACCGCAAGGTCGCCGACCTCACCGGGCTCACCTCCGGAGAGCGCGACGCCTTCGGCGCCCTGTACGTCGACGTACTGCGCCGCCTGGACCTGCTGTTCGGGGTGCCGATGCCGTACGTCTCCGCCTGGCATCAGGCACCGGTCACCGAGGACCGCGACCTCGGCTACCTGCACCTTCAGCTGTTCAGCAGCCGGCGAGCGGCAGGCAAGCTGAAGTTCCTGGCCGGTTCGGAGGCCGCCATGGGCGCCTTCGTGAGCGACATCCGCCCCGAGGACGCCGCCCGGCGCCTCCGCGAAGCCCGCACGCCCTAGAGACTCCCCGCGCGCGAACGCTCTCATCCTGCACTTGCTTTTCTGTTGAAGGTTCAACTAAGCTGCGATTGTTGTTGAATCTTCAAACAAGGGGAACTCGCATGACCGCCACGATCACCGACCTCGGACTCACCACCGGCACCTGGAACATCGACCCGGCCCACACCGAGGTCTCGTTCGTCATCCGCCACCTGATGACCAAGGTGCGCGGCTCGTTCACGGAGTTCACCGGCGCGGTCCAGATCGCCGACGACATCGCGGCGTCCTCGGCGAACGTCGAGATCCAGATCAAGTCGATCGACACCCGCAACGCCGACCGTGACGCGCACGTACGGTCGGCCGAGATCCTCGACATCGAGAAGTACCCGACCTTCACCTTCACCACGACGGGCGTGCGAGCCGACGCCGACGACTACCTCGTCGACGGGCAGCTCACCATCCGCGGCGTCACCCGCCCGGTCACGCTCGAGGTCGAGTTCAACGGTGTCGGCGCCGACCCCTGGGGCGGCACGCGCGCCGGGTTCACCGCGACCACCGCGATCAGCCGCAAGGACTACGGCATCGACTTCAACCTGCCGCTCGGCGGCGACAAGGCCCTCCTCGGCGACAAGGTCGACATCCACCTCGAAGTTCAGGTCGTCCGCGCCTGAGCCGGGGTGATGCCGGCAGTGTGACGAAGGACATCCCGCGAATCGCACAGGGGTGTCCTTCGTCATGTTGACGAGCCCGACATTCGGGTATCGCGGAACAGCGAAGGTGGCACGGGCGTTGATCCCTAAGGGATCCGATGCGAGAGCGAGGTTGGCCATGGCGGCGACCACGAACGGCGGCAGGCGCATAAGGCGGCCAGGGCGGGCGGCCGATGGCGACCTGCTCGGCGCCTACCTTGACGAGATCGCCGCCACGCCGTTGCTCACGGCGGAGGAGGAGATCGAACTGGCCCTGGCCATGGAGGCCGGGCTGCTCGCCCACAACCATCTCGACGGCGGCACCCTGCCCAAGGGCGCGACCGCCGAAGAGCTCGAAGAGGTCGCCGCGCGCGGCGACAGCGCCAAAGACCGTTTCATCCAGGCGAACCTCCGCCTGGTCGTGTCGGTGGCTCGGCGTTACCCGACCGACGGCCTGAGCCTGCTCGACCTGATCCAGGAGGGCACGATCGGCCTGATACGGGCCGTCGAGGGCTTCGACCCGCGCCGCGGTTTCAAGTTCTCCACCTATGCCACATGGTGGATCCGGCAGGCGATCGGCCGCGCGCTGGCCAACTCGTCCCGGAGCGTACGCCTGCCCGGCGCGGTCCACACCGACGTCAACCGGCTGCGCAAGGCACGCCGCGAGCTGGTGCTGCTGACCGGCGCGGAGCCCACCAACGAGGAGCTCGCCGCCGAGCTCGACCTGCCGGTCGAGCGCATCGGTGAGCTGGACCGCTGGGACCGCACCCCCGCGAGCCTGGACGCCGTCGTCGGAGATGACGAGGAGACCTCGCTGGGCGACCTGCTCGCCGACGAGAGCGCGCCCTCCCCCGAGGACGCCGCCATGGCCGGGGTCCAGTTGGAGATCATCGACGGCATGCTCGACCGGCTGGAGCCACGCGAGGCGGTCATCCTGCGGGCCAGATTCGGCCTGGAGGACGGCACGGAGCACAGCCGCCGGGAGATCGCCGGCCGCCTGGGCGTCTCGGCCGAGCGCGTCCGGCAGATGGAGCTGGCAGCGCTGCGGCGGATGCGGGAGATGGCCGAGCGCCTCGACGCGCCGCTGGCCGCCTGAGCCGTTCCGCGAGGTGAACCGTGCCGCCGGGGGTGCGGGAGACGAGTCGCACCCCCGGCGAGGTGCCTCCTGACGGTGTCCGTCGGGTTCCTTAGGCGTTCACCTCCTCCACGTCCTCAGGCGACGTACGGGGTGATCCCCGCGACGGTCGCGTCCAGCGAGCTGGTCGTCACCGGCATGACGACGGGCTCGGTGATCCGGAAACGCCGAACGCCCCGCTTGGTCAGGTGGACCCGAAGGTCGACCCAGCCGTCACGGGTGCCGCAGCGCCCGTGCTCGGGGAAGTGCAGGTCGCCGGCCGAGATGCGGGCGGCCTCGACGTGCACGGGGATCAGGATCTGGGCCCTCGGCGTGAGCGCGCGGCACCGCGCACGCACCGGCTCGGGGTGCCCGGGCGGCGTTCCCTCAGCGTTCCGCAGCATCGCGTGCGACGGGGCACAGCCGAGGATCCCCGGATGCCCGCCGGCCGCGTGGTGGCCGTCGGCGCGGCCGATTCCGAGGATCTCGACCATGACGAGGTCGCCCGGCTCGGCGCCGACGACGCCGACCGGACCGCACAGGATGCCGCGGCCCTCGCAGTGGAGCCGGACCGAGCCGCCGGCGATCACTTCCGCGACGGGTGGGAGGTCGGGATGCCAGTGATCGTGGCCGGGAACGTACTTCACGGTCCGAAGCGGTACGGCCGGCGTGAACAGCAAGGTGCGGCTCCCTTCTCGCTGCGATCGATGACCTTGAGCCTGCATGTCAGGCGTTTCGCACCGGTTTCAGAGGCCTTAAGGGTCTGTCAACTGAAATTCACCGGAACCGTGGTGGGCGCGCCGTCGTCCAAGACACATGGGCACCGAGGCGAAAGCAGGCGCCCGGCCGGCCATCGCGGTCGCTGCCGCCGGGCTGATCATCGCTGGATGCGTCGCGGGCGGCGCCGGCACACACGAGCGATCCTCGCCGTCTCTTCGGCTGGTCGCCTACGACAACTGTTCCGACCTGCTGTCCGGCCTGCGCAAGGCCACATCGGCGCACGTCGGGCCGTACGGGCTGGCCGACGGTCCGATCATGCACCCGCTGGAGGGCGGCCGGGTCCCCGGTGACGTGCGGGCGAGCGTCCCCGACGGGAAGACCGCCGACCACTCGACCACCAACGCGCAGGAACCGGGCGCCGACGAACCCGACGTGGTCAAGACCGACGGGCGGCGCATCGTGACCGCCTCCGGTGGCGCCCTCCAGGTGGTCGACGTCGCGTCGCGCAAGGAGACCGGCACCCTGGAGCTGTCGGCCGAGGCCGGCTGGGCCTCCGACGACCTGCTGCTCAGCGGCGACCGGGTCCTGGTCATCATGCGCCCGATGGTCCTCTATCCCCGCGACGACATCGGCAAGCCGTCGCAGCCCGCGCAGGACCGCGGTCCGCGTGCGGTCCTCGTCGACATCAAGAGCGCGCCGCGCGTGGTCGCCTCGATACAGCTCGACGGCTCCTACGTCGACGCGCGCCAGACCGGCTCGGTCGCCCGGCTGGTCGTCCGCTCGACGCCCCATATCGACTTCCCGTCGCGCCGCCAGGACACGAAGAGCTCCGACGGCACGGCGGCGAACCGCGCGATCGTCCAGAAGGCGCCGCTCGACGCGTGGCTCCCCCGATACAGCGTCACCCGCGACGGCCGTACGCGCCAGGAGAAGGTGCCCTGCCAGGAGGTCAGCCACCCGCCGTCCTTCACCGGCACCTCGCTCATCTCCGTGCTGTCGGTCGACCTGGCCGGTGACATGGCCGACGCTTCGCCGGTGAGCGTCACGGCCGGCGGCCAGACCGTCTACGGCTCGGGCGACGCCCTCTACGTCACCGACCGCGTCTCGCAGGACGGGCGGACGCCGCCCGACGCGAAGACGCTGCTGCCGGTCCAGTCCAAGACCGACATCTACCGCTTCGACCTGCCTGCGAACGGGCGGCCGCGGTTCACTGCCTCCGGGTCGGTGCCCGGTGACCTGATCAACCAGTACTCCATGTCGGAGTACCAGGGGAACCTGCGGGTCGCGACGACCACCACGCCGCAGCGTCCCGGCGACGTCGCGTCCTCCACGAGCACGGTCTACGTCCTCGGACGGCACGGCCCGCGCCTGGAGCAGATCGGAAAGATCGGCGGCCTCGGCCGCGGCGAGCGCATCTACGCGGTGCGGTTCATCGGCCCGGTCGGCTACGTCGTGACGTTCCGCCAGACCGACCCGCTCTACACCGTCGACCTGCGCGACCCCGCACACCCGAAGGCGACCGGCAGCCTCAAGATCAGCGGCTACTCGGCATACCTTCACCCGGCGGGCGACGGGCGTCTGATCGGCGTCGGCCAGGAGACCGACTCCAAGGGCCGCCCGCAGGGCACCCAGGTGTCGCTGTTCGACGTGTCGGACCCGGCGGCGCCGAAGAAGGTCGACGGATACAAGGTCGGATCCGGCTGGTCGGCGGCGGAGCTCGACCCGCACGCGTTCCTGTACTGGCCGAAGACCGGCATGACCGTGCTGCCCACGCCGGGCGGCGCGACCGTGCTGACGGTCACCGCGTCCGGCATCGACAAGGACGGCGCCGTGAGCCACGCGGGCGTCCAGCGCTCGCTGCTCGTCGGCGACACGCTCTGGACCCTCTCACCTCAGGGGCTGCAGGCCAACGACGCGAAGACCCTGCACAAGACCGGCAAGATCGCTTTCTGAAGGATCAGCGCAGACCCGTGCCGCGCGCCAGCGCGGTACGGATCCAGCGGTCGACGAGCGCCGGGTAGTCGAGGCCGGTGGCCGCCCACATCTTCGGGAAGGCCGACGCGGGCGTGCATCCGGGCATCGTGTTGATCTCGTTCAGGATCACGCGGCCGTCGTCGGTGTAGAAGAAGTCGACGCGGGCGAGGCCCTCGCAGTCGAGCGCCTCGAACGCCTGCACCGACAGCCTGCGGACCTTCTCCACTACGGCGGCGGGCAGGTCCGGCGGGATGTCGAGGCGCAGGCCGTCGTCGAGGTACTTCGCCTCGAAGTCGTAGTAGTCGTGCCCGGAGCCCACGTGGACCTCGGCGGGCAGGCTGGCCTCCGGCGGGCCGTCGTCCAGCCCTTCGAGAACGCCGCACTCGACCTCACGGCCGACGATGGCGGCCTCGACGACGACCTTCGGGTCGTGCTCGCGCGCGGCCTCCACGGCGGCCTCCAGGCCCGCCTCGGAGTCGACCTTGGTGATGCCCATGCTCGACCCGGCGCGGGCCGGCTTGACGAACACCGGCCAGCCCAGCTCCTTGATCTCGTCGATCATGCGCTTGCGCTCGCGGCGCCACTGGCGGTCGCCGACGACGACGTGCGGGCCGACCGGCAGGCCCGCGGCCTGCCAGATGACCTTCATGTACGCCTTGTCCATGCTGGCCGCGCTGGCGAAGACCCCGGCGCCGACGTAGCGGACCCCGGCGAGTTCGAGGAGGCCCTGGATGGTGCCGTCCTCGCCGTACGGGCCGTGCAGGAGCGGCAGCACGACGTCGACGTCGCCGAGGGTGCGCGGCACCTCGCCGGGCTCCACGACGACGAGCCCGCGTGCCTGCGGGTCGAACGGCAGGGCGAGCGGCAGCCCGTCGCCGGAGATCTCGGGCAGCCTCCCGCCCTCCACCGCGAGCCGCTGGCCCTCGGCGAGGACCCAGCGGCCGTCGCGCGCGATGCCCACCGGGACGACCTCGTAGCGCTCCTTGTCGAGCGCGTCCATGACGCTGCCCGCCGTGATGCAGGAGATCGCATGCTCCGAGCTTCGGCCGCCGAACACGACGGCCACACGGACCTTGCTCACGGATCCACCTCTTCTCACCTGCGCCGGGCAGCGAGCCACCGACCCTACACGGCATCCCGACCCGGCCGAAGACGCTATCAACCGTCTCCGGCGTACGGTACGAATGCCCCGTCTTCGCCCTGTGGCCGGTGTACAGCGGTCAAAGCGTTGGTCAGGTCGAGGATGAGGTCGTCGGCGTCTTCCAGGCCGATGGAGAGCCGGACCGCGCCCGGGTCGATGCCCGCAGCGGCGAGCGCGCGTGAGTCCATCTGCCGGTGCGTGGTGGAGGCGATGTGGCTGACCACGCTGTGCGTGCCGCCCAGCGAGGTCGCGACGACGGCGAGCCGCATGCCGTCGGCCAGGGCCATGCCGGCCTCGTACCCGCCGTGCGGCGTGATCGTGACGACCGCGCCGAACCGCGTGCCCTCCGGTCCGGAGTCGAAGAGCCTGCGGGCCGTCTCGTGCCCCGGATGCCACGCGAGGCCGGGGTAATCGACGCGGGCCACGGCGGAGTGCCGGGCGATCGAGGCGGCGAGCACCGCCGCGGTGTCGCACTGCCGCCGCACTCGCAGCGGGAGCGTCTCCAGCCCGCGCCGGAGCAGGAACGCCTCGTCCGGCGCGAGCATGCCGCCGGTGTGGACGCGTATCGCGCGGATCGGCGCGATCAGCGCGCTCCGCCCCACGACGACGCCACCGGTGGCGTCGCTGTGCCCGCCGATGTACTTGGTGGCCGAGTGCACGACCAGGTCGGCGCCGTGCTCCAGCGGGCGGCACACGACCGGCGTCGCGAACGTCGAGTCGACGGCCAGCAGGGCGCCCCCCTGGTGGGCCGCCTCGGCCAGCGCCGGCAGGTCGGCCACGACCATGGTCGGGTTGGCGAGCGTCTCAGCCCACACGACGCGCGTGGTCGGGCGCATCGCCGCCCTGACCTGATCCAGGTCGGTCATGTCGACGAAGTCGGCCTCCACGCCGAACCTGCTCAGCAGGTCGGCGAGGAGCCCGTACGTGCCGCCGTACACCGCGGCCGGGGCCACGACGTGCGCCCCGGCGTGCGCGAACGCCAGGAAGACCGCGCTGATCGCGGCCATCCCGGAGGCGAACCCCTGACCGCGCACGTCGTCGCCCAGGCGTACGCCCTCCAGGGCGGCGATTCCGTCGGAGAAGGCGTCGGCGGTCGGGTTGTCGACGCGGCCGTAGACGTAGCCGGGCGCGCGGTCGCCGAGCACGTCGGCGTACTCCTGCGACGTGTCGAAGGCGAACGTCGACGAGCGGTAGACGGGTGTGCCGAACGGTGTCTGGCTCGGGATCGGCGCGGGCGGAAGCTTGACCGCGCGGGTGTTCTCCCCGCGGCCGGGTTCGGGGATCATTCCGGCCTCACTCCGTAGCGCTCCGGTTTCGGCGTCCGCGACATCAGCAGCCGCCCGGCGTCCACGGGGCTCAGGCCACCGTGCATGACCGCCACGATCGCCTCCGTGATGGGCATCTCCACCCGATGACGCCGGGCCAGTTCCAGGACCGCGTCGCAGGACTTCACGCCTTCGGCCGTCTGCTTGGTGACGGCGATGACCTCCTCCAGGCTCATGCCGCGGCCGAGGTTCTCGCCGAAGGTGCGGTTGCGCGACAGCGGTGAGCTGCAGGTGGCGATGAGGTCGCCCATGCCCGCCAGGCCCGCGAACGTGTGCTGGTCGGCCCCGAGCGCGGCGCCGAGGCGCGCGATCTCGGCGAGCCCGCGCGTCATGAGCAGGGCGCTGACGTTGTCGCCCATGCCCATGCCGACGGAGATCCCGACGGCGAGGGCGATGACGTTCTTGACCGCGCCGCCGAGCTCACAGCCGACGACGTCCAGGTTGGTGTACGCGCGGAAGTAGGGCGTCATGCAGGCGAGCTGGAGCTTCTGCGCGGTCGGCTCGTCGGCGCAGGCCACGACGGCCGCGGACGGCTGCTCCCCGGCGATCTCACGGGCGAGGTTCGGCCCGCTCACGACCGCGACGTACCGTTCCGGCACGCCGGCGACCTCGCGGATGACCTCGCTCATCCGCTTGCAGGTGCCCAGCTCGATGCCCTTCATCAGGCTCACGAGCACGGCCTCCGCGCGGATCAGCGGCTTCCATTCCGTCAGGTTGGCGCGCAGCGTCTGAGCCGGGACGGCCAGCACGACGTACTCCGCGCCGTCGAGGGCCTCGGCGACGTCGTTGGTGGCGCGCAGCCGCTCCGGGAGTGTCAGGTCGGGGAGGTAGTCGGGGTTCTGCCGCCGCTCGTTGATCGCGCCGACGAGCTCCGGGCGGCGTCCCCACATGAGAACGTCACCGCCGGCATCGGCGAGAACCTTGGCGAAGACGGTGCCCCATGACCCTGATCCGAGTACGGCGATCTTCAAGAGGCCGCTGCCCCCTTGTCCTTGCCGGCCCGCTCGGCACGGCGTGCCTCCCGGTAGTCGAAGAGCTTCTCCGGGGCCTGCTCACCGCGCAGCTCGCCGAGCAGGCCGGCGATGGCCCGCATGATGTCGGCGGTGGCGGCGTCGAGCGTCTCGGCGTCCAGCGGCCTGCCCTCGTACGCGGACAGGTCGACCGGCGGCCCGGCGATCACGTGCATCGTCTTGCGCGGAAACGGCCGGAACGTCTTGGTCCCGTACGGCCACAGCTCCTGCGCGCCCCAGTGCGCGACCGGCACGACGGGGACGCCGGTGGCGAGGGCGGCGCGCGCGGCACCGGTCTTGCCGGTCATCGGCCATAGCTTCGGGTCGCGCGTGCAGGTGCCCTCGGGATAGAAGATCACGCACTCGCCGTTCCGCAGGCCCTCCTCGGCGTCGCGCAGCGCCAGGGCGACGTCGGCGCGCTCACGGTAGACCGGGATCTGGCCGGTCTTGCGGAGGACCCTCTTCACGCCGAAGACCTTGAAGAGGGTGTCCTTGGCGAGGTAGACGGGGAAGCGGCCGGACTCGTAGACGAAGTGGGCCAGGGCGAACGGGTCGGACCACGACAGATGGTTCGCGGCGATGATCACACCATCCGTGCGCGGGATGTTGTCCTGCCCCTTCCAGTCCCGCTTCAGGAGCGAGAACAACAGGGGCCTCAAGAACCCCACGACCCCCGTGCGCCATGCGGGCGAATGGCTCATTGCCCAACTCCTCAATTCGTCCCGCGACACGCGGGGTGCCCTCAAGTGTCGCGGTTGGTTCCGCATAGTGTCGACCCAGCATGTCTCGTACCCATCGACTCACCTGGACGCTCGTGGTGCCGGTCAAGCCGCTGGCCCGGGCGAAGTCCCGGCTGTCCGGGCCCGCCGGGCCGCATCGGGAACGGCTCGCGCTCGCCATCGCGACCGACACGGTATCGGCCGTCCTGCGGTCGTCGCGGGTGCGGGGGGTCGTGGTCGTCACCGACGATCAGGTCGCCGCGCCCGCTCTGTCGGCGCTGGGCGCCGTCATCGTGCCCGACGAGCCCGACAGCGGCCTGAACCCCGCATTGGTCCACGGCGCGGCCCAGGCGCGTCTCCTGGCGCCGCACAGCGCCGTCGGCGCCCTGTCCGCCGACCTTCCCGCGCTGCGGCCGGAGGAGCTGGACCGGGTGCTGGAGGCGGCGGCGGTGGCGCCGAACGCCTTCATGCCCGACGCGGCGGGCATCGGCACGACGCTCTACACCGCGCGTCCGGAGGCCGGGTTCTCCCCCGCGTTCGGTGCGGGCTCCCGCGCCCGCCACCGCGAGCGCGGCGCGTACGAGCTGGAGATGGACGACGTGCCGAGCGTCCGCCGCGACGTCGACACGATCGACGACCTGCGGGCGGCGGTAGCGCTGGGCGTGGGCCCGCGTACGGCCTCGGTCGCCACGCTGCTGCCCGTCCCCTGCGACTAGGGCCTGTCTCGAAGTCCGCTGTCCTACTGCGCTACGAACGAGAACTTCGAGACAGGCCCTAGGCTTCAGCCCATGCAGGCGACGGTGAAGGAGTATGACCGGGGGACCCGGACCGGCAGTGTGCTGCTCGACGACGGCAGCGAGCTCGCCTTCGACCAGGCGGCGTTCGATGCGGGCGGCCTGCGGCTGCTGCGCCTCGGCCAGCGGGTCAACCTGGCCATGGCCGACGGGCGGATCACCGTTGTGACGCTCTCGACGTTTCCGCTGCCCTGATCTGGGAAAAGACGGCGCCCGGAGAGACAGTCCCTCCGGGCGCCGCAGGCGTAGTGCCTACTTCTTCCTAGGGCCGGCGACTTCTCCCTTGAAGTCGGCGCCGGCCTTGAATTTCGGAACCGACGTCGCGGGGACCTTGATAGTGGCGCCCGTCGCGGGGTTTCGAGCCTCACGAGCCGGCCGGTCGGCCTTCTCGAAGGACCCGAAGCCCGTGATGGCGACCTTCTCCCCCTTGGCCACGGTGCTCTGGATGGTGTCCAGAATCGCGTCCACGGCCTCCGTCGCAACTTTCTTACTGCCGACTCTTTCGGCGACAGCGTCGACGAGCTCACGCTTGTTCATGGGTTACTCCTCTTCCCCCTTGCTCGCTCGAAACTAGGGGACTTGCAGCATCTACACAATCACCCATGGTCGATGTTTTCGGCTGTGTCGCAAGCGGAAACGCCCTTCAGGGCACGTTTTCATCGCCTTCAAGATCCTGAAGGAACGATTCGAGACGCCTGAGCGCGAGCACCGAGTCGCGTTTGGCAAGATCTGTGATGAGCAGCAAATGCCGCGTCATATGGGGTCTGACCAGCAGCGGAAGGGCCGCGACGCGCTCATGCGCCTGTCGCAGCCCCTCCGCCAGAGCGTCCAGCTCCGGGTCGTCCCACCGAGGTCCGGTCGTCGTGTCCACTCTCACCGCCGTTTCCTGGCCGGAAAGCGCCGTCGTACGGGCGTGGCGTCGCTCAGGCCGTCACGGGGAGCCAGTGCTGACGGCTCTCCTCGTACGTGGCGATGGCGTCGGTGTGCCGCAGGGTGAGGCCGATGTCGTCCAGGCCCTCCAGCAGCCTCCAGCGCGTGTAGTCGTCCAGATCGAACGACAGGCTCTCCCCGCCGGTGCTCAGCTCGCGCTTCCCCAGGTCGATGGTGAACTCCTTGGCGGGATCCGCCTCGATCCCGTCCTGGAGGCCCTCCACGACGTCCTCGGGCAGCTCGATCGGCAGCAGGCCCATCTTGGTGGCGTTGTTGCGGAAGATGTCGCCGAAGCGGGCGGAGACGACGGCGCGGAAGCCGTACTGCTGGAGCGCCCAGACGGCGTGCTCACGCGAGGAGCCGGTGCCGAAGTCCGGGCCGGCGACCAGGATCGACGCGCCCTCGTACTCGGGCCGGTTGAGGATGAAGTCCGGGTTCTCCCGCCACGCGCCGAACAGGCCGCGCTCGAAGCCGGTGCGGCTGACCTGCTTCAGCCAGACCGCCGGGATGATCTGGTCGGTGTCGACGTTGGCGCGCCGCAGCGGCACGGCACGGCCGGTGTGGGTGGTGAAGGCGTCCATGGGTGATCCCCTTTACAGGTCGGCCGGGGCGGTCAGGCGACCGCTGACGGCGGTGGCCGCGGCGACGGCGGGCGAGACGAGGTGGGTACGGCCGCCCTTGCCCTGCCGTCCCTCGAAGTTGCGGTTGGAGGTCGACGCGCTGCGCTCCCCCGGCTTGAGCTGATCAGGGTTCATGCCCAGGCACATCGAGCAGCCCGCCTCGCGCCACTCGGCGCCGGCGGCGGAGAAGACCTCGCCCAGGCCCTCCGCCTCGGCCTGCGCCTTGACCTTCATCGAGCCGGGCACGACCAGCATGCGGACGCCGTCGGCCACCTTGCGGCCCTTGATCACGTCGGCGGCGGCGCGCAGGTCCTCGATGCGGCCGTTGGTGCAGGAGCCGACGAACACGGTGTCGACCGTGATGTCGCGCAGCGGGGTGCCTGCGGTGAGCCCCATGTACTCCAGGGCGCGCTCGGCCGACGCGCGCCGCGTCGGGTCGTCGAAGGAGGCCGGGTCGGGCACGCCGGCCGCGATCGGGGCGCCCTGGCCGGGGTTGGTGCCCCAGGTCACGAACGGGGTCAGCTCGGAGGCGTCGATGACGACCTCACGGTCGAACGTCGCGTCGTCGTCGGTGGCGAGCGACCGCCAGTAGGCCTTGGCGGCCTCCCAGTCGTCGCCGGACGGCGCGTGCGGGCGGCCCTCCAGGTAGGCGAAGGTCGTCTCGTCCGGCGCGATCATGCCGGCGCGCGCGCCGGCCTCGATGGACATATTGCAGACCGTCATGCGGCCCTCCATCGACAGCGAGCGGATCGCCTCGCCGCGGTACTCGATGATGTGGCCCTGGCCGCCGCCCGTGCCGATCCTGGAGATGATCGTGAGGATCAGGTCCTTGGCGGTGACGCCGTACGGGAGGGCGCCGTCGACCGTGACGGCCATCATCTTGGGCCGGCTCTGCGGCAGCGTCTGGGTGGCGAGAACGTGCTCGACCTCGCTGGTGCCGATGCCGAAGGCCAGCGCGCCGAACGCTCCGTGGGTCGAGGTGTGGGAGTCGCCGCAGACGACGGTCATGCCCGGCTGGGTCAGGCCCAGCTGCGGGCCGATGACGTGCACGATGCCCTGGCCGGCGTCGCCCATCGGGTACAGCCGGACCCCGAACTCCGCACAGTTCTTGCGGAGCGTCTCGACCTGGGTGCGGGACACCGGGTCGGCGATGGGCGCGAGCAGGTCGGTCGTCGGGACGTTGTGATCCTCGGTGGCGATCGTGAGATCGGGCCGCCGTACCTTCCGCTCGCTCAGGCGCAGGCCGTCGAACGCCTGCGGGCTCGTCACCTCGTGGATGAGATGGAGATCGATGTAGAGCACGTCCGGCTCGCCCTCGGTGCTTCGCACGACGTGCGTGTCGTAAACCTTGTCCGCCAGTGTCCGGCCCATCACTCCACCTCTTCTTGAACCAGGGCTTCTCTGCCCATGACTTGCATCTCAGATTGCGAGACGGCAGTATCGAAGCATGGACAACTCTAGCGGAGTCGGCGTACTTGACAAAGCGGTCCTCGTCCTGAACGCCCTTGAAGCGGGTCCCGCCTCGCTGGCTCAGCTCGTGCAGACGACCTCGCTCGCGCGGCCGACGGCCCACCGGCTCGCGGTCGCGCTGGAGCACCATCGCCTCGTCCACCGCGACACACAGGGGCGTTTCATCCTCGGACCGCGGCTCGCCGAGCTGGCCGCGGCGGCCGGCGAGGACCGCCTGCTGGCCGTCTCCCAGCCGATCCTGACCCAGCTGCGCGACCTCACCGGCGAGAGCGCCCAGCTCTACCGCCGCCAGGGCGACGTGCGGGTCTGCGTCGCCGCGGCCGAGCGGATGAGCGGCCTGCGCGACACGGTCCCGGTGGGCAGCGCCCTGCCGATGACGGCCGGGTCGGCCGCCCAGATCCTGCTCGCCTGGGAGGAGCCCGACCGTCTGCACCGCGGCCTGCGCGGCGCGAAGTTCACCGCGACGACCCTGGCCTCCGTACGCCGCCGCGGCTGGGCCCAGAGCGTCGGCGAACGCGAGCAGGGCGTCGCGTCGGTCTCCGCGCCGATCCGCGGCAGCGGCAACCGCGTGATCGCGGCCGTGTCGGTGTCCGGCCCGATCGAGCGCCTCACCCGCTCCCCCGGACGCCTGCACGCCGCTCCGGTCGTCGGGGCGGCCGAGAAGATCTCCGAGTCGATGCGCCGGGGCGCCTGAGTCACGCCGTCTCCAGAGGGCGGTAGATCGCGATCTCGCGCGATTCCAGCTCCTCCCTGAGCGCGAAGTACGCGTCGCCGAACGGATCGACACCGGTGATCGGCATGAGGCCACGCCGGATCGTCACGTCGTGCGGCGCCAGCCGCGCCGCCTCGTCGACGTGCCGGACGGGCGTACGGCCCCGGCGCGTCAGCCACACCGCGATACGCGCGTGCGCCCGCGCCCGTATCTCGTCCGGGGTGGGGACGCGCAAGTTCTCGCCGACCTGGGCGTCAGTGAGACCCTTGTCCCCGTCGAGAACCCAGCGGCGCAGGGCGGCGAGCGAGGTCTCCGAATCGATGCCGTTCATGGAGCGGAACAGGTCCGTCGCGGTCTGGGTGTCCTGTGGCCGCGCGATCCGGCCGTCCTCGTCGATCCACACGACGGTCGGCACGTTGATCACGTTGTAGCGCTCGGCGACGACGCCGCCGTCATCGATGAGGGCGGGGTGCGTGAGGCCGTCCATCCAGGGCCGGGCGTGCTCAGGATCGCGGTCGCACGCGACGCTGACGACCGTGAACCCGTGGTCCTTCAGCTCCGCGTGGCGCTCCTCCCAGGCCGCCAGGTCGTACCGGCAGCCGCACCACGACGCCCAGAACACCAGGGCGACCTTCGTTCCGCGCGCGCCGGACAGGGACCAGCCGCCGAGCGTGAAGTCCGGCGCCTCTCCCGCCCTGAGCACCGGGCCGCCGGCGAAGGCGATCACCCGCTCCTCGCGATCGACCACGGCCGTACGGCCGGTCAGGACGGCGAAGGCGACCACGTCGACGCCGCCGTCGCTCTCCGCCTCACGCGCGCGGAACGCCGGGACGCAGGCGTCGCCGCGGCACCAGCCGTGCGGCTCGCGCGTCCAGCCGAACAGCGGCGCGTCCAGCGGCGCGCGCAGGTCGCCGTCGAGCCGAACGGTCTCTTCCCGGTCCTGGTCGAGAACGGTGTACTCCATCGCGGGCTCCAAGTTAGATAGTGACACTCTCCAATTATTGGATAGCGCTAGTATCCAGTCAAGAGAGGGGGTACCGATGAAGATCTCCGAGCTGAGCGACCGCAGCGGCCTGTCCGTACAGACGATCAAGTACTACATCCGCGAAGAGCTGCTCCCGAAGGGCGCTCCGACGGCCGCGACCAGGGCCGAATACGACGAGCGGCACCTCGACCGGCTCCGCCTGATCCGCACCCTCCGCGAGGTGGCCGACCTGCCGATCGCCTCGGTGAAGCGCGTCGTCACGGCCATCGACGACGAGGCCGTCGGGCTGCACGAGCTGCTCGGCACCGCCCAGTACGCCCTGGGCCCGGGCGCGGAACCGCAGCCGGGCAACCCGGCCTGGCGGGCCGCGCGCGAGGACGTCGATGCGATCGTCGGCGAGCTGGGCTGGAAGGTTCGGCCGGACGCCCCGACCCGCGACCTTCTCGCGCAGGCGTTCGTCGCGCTGCGCCGCCTGGGCGTGCCCATCGTCCTGACCGACCTGCGGCCTTACATCGAGGCCGCCGCGCGCCTGGCCGAGTACGAGATCGGCGCGGTCCCGGTCGAGGCCGAGCGCGGCACGGCCGTGCAGACCGCCGTCGCGACCAGCGTCGTGTACGAACAGGTGCTGATCGCGCTGCGCCGGATGGCCCAGGAGGACGCCTCGTCCCGCCGTTTCCGCTCGCGGCCCGCCGGGGAACGATGACGGCGTGGAGTTCACCGCCGCCGCCGACGAGCTGTACGGCGTGGCCCCGGCCGAGTTCGTCGCCACCCGGCGGCGGCTGGTCGGCGAGCTGACCCGCGAGGACGCACGACGGCTGACGGCGCTGCGCCGCCCGACGGTGTCCGCGTGGGCGGTGAACCTCCTGGTCCGCGACGGCTCGGTGACCGGCCTGCTGGACCTGGGCGATCGCATGCGCGAGGCGTGGTCGTCCGGGGGCGACCTCGGCGACCTGGAGCGCGAACGCGCCGCCATGGTCGACGACCTCGTGGGCCGCGCCCGCACGCTGGCCGGCGAGGCGGGCCGACCGCTGAGCGACGCCTTCGCGACGGAGGTCGAGGACACGCTGCGGGCCGCCGTGGCCGACCCGTCGGCGGCCGTCGCCGTACGGGAGGGACGGCTGGACCATCCGATGCGTCATGCCGGGTTCGGGGCGTTCGGCGGCTTGGCGCCCGCACGTAAGCCACGGCCGTCGCGGCCCGACGAACGCCGGGAGCGCGCCCGGCAGGAGGCGGAGGCACAGGAGGCCGCCCGGATCGCCAAGGAGGCCGCGAGCGCCCTCGCCGAGTGGGCGGCCGCACTGGAGACGGCGCGGGCACGGTTGACGGACGTGGACGAGCGGCTCGACTGGCTGCGAACGCAGGTCAGGGCCACCGAGGAGGAACGGGCACGGCTGGAGCGTGAGGCGCGGACGGCCGAGCGGGAGCACGAGCGTGCGAAACGTGCGGACAAGGAGGCCCGCCGCGCGGCCTCCCGTACATCCCCTAGAGCTCCTTGAGGATGCCGTTCAGTGTGTCGCGGATGCGGGTGGCCGGCTCCGCGTCGATGCAGAGGCGCTCCATGACCGCCAGGTAATGATCGACATCATCGCGCTTGTCCAAATACAACGCCGACGTCAACTGCTCCAGATAAACCACATCCGGCAGATCACGCTCAGCAAACCGCAAAATGCTGAACGGCCCACCAGCAGCCGCATGCCCACCCAACTCGAACGGCACCACCTGCAACGTCACATTCGAGGACTCCGTCACCTCGATCAAATGACGCAACTGCCCCCGCATCACCGGACGACCACCCAGCGGACGACGCAACACCGCCTCATCCACCACCGCCCAAAAATGCGGAGGATCCGCACCCTCCAACAACGACTGACGCCGCATCCGCAACCCGACCCGCCGCTCCACCTCATGCCCCGGAGCATCCGGATGACCCAGCAACGTCACCGCACGCGCATAATCCTCCGTCTGCAACAAACCAGGAACGAACTGCACCTCATACGAACGAATCCGCGAAGCCGCCTCTTCCAGCCCGATATAAACCTCGAACCAGCCCGGCAGAATATCGCCATAAGAATGCCACCAACCAGGCTCATTCGCCTGATCAGCCAACGCCAGCATCGCCGCACACTCAGCGGGATCATCGACGCCGTAGAGGGTCAGCAGGTCGGAGACATCGCGGCTGCGGAACCGAACGCGTCCGAGCTCCATCCGAGAGATCTTCGAATGGGATGCCCGGATCGCCTCGCCGGCCTCCTCGCAGGTGATCTGACACTGCTCGCGCAGCCGCCGCAGCTGGGATCCCAGAACGATCCGCAGCACTGTCGGCCCGCCACGATGCGGACCGAACATGTCACTGACGGTCACCTCACCGTGCGGTTGAGACCCGATCATCTGTGCGCTCCCTGGGATGCTCCGAATCGGCCTAGTGTCCCACTACCGGTCGCTATTGCAAAGCGCTTGCCTCAGGCGAGCATGTGACCGAAGCCTCAGGCGAGCATGTGATCAAAATCGCCGTCTTTCGCTCCGCGGATGAACGCGTCTATCTCGGCACGCGTGTACAACAGCGCGGGTCCGTCTGGAAACCGAGAGTTACGGACCGCGATGTCGCCATCGGGTAGCTCCGCCATCTCCACGCAGTTGCCGCTGGGGTTGCTCACTCGGCTCTTCAGCCAGCTGACTTCCCGCAGGCAGGAAGCCGACATGCCGTTGTAGGCCTGATACATCTCGCCCCTCCAAGCCGTCCATCGAGGATTTCACCCGGTCGCGCTCTGTGACGCGTGCCGGTTCCGCTCCCCCCGCACCACATCGCCCTGTGCACATGCACGTGCATCTGAGCGTGCATGCGTGCTTGCATCTGCACGACTTGAGGAGCAAGATAGCGGAACCGGGCGCACCGGGCGCCTTGCGACGAACACGACTTTTCAGGGTTCGCAATGAACATCCCGCCACTGAGCGACACCGCCGATATCCCGCTTGACGACGAGGGATGGGACGATTGGCTCTCGCCCCTCGGCACACAGCCGGACCCGGCGGTCGACCGACCGCTCGTCACGACGACAGATCTGCCGGGCAAGGTCGAGTCCCCGGGGATCGCCCGTCATGTGACGAAGGCCACCCTGAGCGAATGGAGCCTGAGCGAGCTCTACGAAGACGCTGCGGTAGTCGTGTCCGAGCTGGTGACGAACGCGATCCGTTACGGATTAAGGTGCCATTCCCAGGACATCATGCGTCTCGTGCTCGTGCGTTATGAGAGCCGGCTCGTGTGCATGGTCACCGATCCGGCGGACAACGCACCGAGAGTGCTCGAACCCGACTACGTCGCCGAGACCGGCCGGGGCATGCACATCATCGAGGCGATGAGCCGGGCCTGGGGCTGGACACCGCTGCTCGGCGGTGGCAAGGCCGTGTGGGCAATGTTCGCCACTCCCTGATCAACGACCAGCGATCCATTCGGCATGACCGTCGCCGACCGCCAGCGTGCGGACGGCGACATCGTCGTGTCTCAGCTCCAACGCGAAGTTCGGGGACTCGACCTGACGAGACGCCTCGAACGACAGGTGGAACAGCCGGTAGTCCCGCGCGATCCCGGCGATGACGGCGTCGAACGCCTCGCGCCGGCCGGCGGGGACGTGCATACGCGTCGCGGCGTGGAAGACCACCACCGGTGTGCCGCGCGGAATCCCCGCGACCACCTCGGGCAGCACCTCGACGGCGTCCCCGGCGATCATCGGCGGAGGGTCGGCGGCGACGACGCGGAGCGCCTCCTCCTGAATGACCGCTTGAACGCCGTTCTCGGGCCAGATGAGCGCCCGCAGCCACAGCCTCTCGTCCGGGTCGGCGACGTCGATCGGGCTGAGGTCGATGCCGTACCTGCCGGCGATCACCGGCAGGCGGTCGAGGTCGGGCGGCGGGCCCTCGCCGCGCCACCGCGTACGTACGACGACGGGTGACTCGGCCCTCCCCCACGTACGGCCGCCGATCTCGTAGCGGTACTCGTCGAACCGCAGGTGCGCACCGGCGCTGCAGCCGACCTCGACCAATGTCACCGGCTCGGACGTCAGCGACGCGACCTCGGCCATGCCGAGGCGCAGGGCCGACGAACGCTTCACGACGTTCGTCTGCACCAGGCGACGGCGCAGCAGGCCGATGATCTCCTCCCGGTGTTCGAGGCAGAAGGCGGTGAACGCCGGGCCGGGATCGCCGGTCGCGCCCCCGCCGACCGAGGGATACCAGGCCGCGAGCTCATGGCCGGGGTCGCGCAGCAGCAGGTAATGGACGGCCGCCAGGAGCATGTTCGACGCCACCTGGCCGCTGCGCGCCTGCGCGGCGATGGCCAGCAGGCGCTCGTCGGCGGCGACGACGGGACCGAGCCGCCCGTACAGCGGCGAGGTCGCGAACAGCTGCGGCGTGGCGGCGAACTCACGGACCAGATCGGCGGGCATGGCCGCATGGTCGCAAGACGTATCACTAGCGTCAATATTGATCTAAATCAATACTGTTTCCGATTTCGCCGGGCGTGGACCGCCGATGGGCGACAATCACCCCCATGTGGTTCGGCATCCTGGGCGCCACCGAGGTGCGGTCCGACGACGGCGAGATCGTGCCGGTCGGCGGACCGCGCGTACGCTCCCTGCAGTCCCAGGTCTCCCGGCTGCGCCGCGGGCTGGGGTCCGGCGGGCTCGTGGAGTTCGACGGCGCCGGGTACCGCCTGGCCTCCGACCCCGACACCGCCGACGTCCACCGCTTCGAACGGCTCGCCGCCGAGGGACGGCGTGCGCTGACCGCCGGAGACCCGCGCCGCGCGGCGGCGCTCCTGCGCGAGGCGGGCCGCCGGGAGACCGGAGAGGTGTGCTTCGCCGACCTCTCCCCGGTCGGCGAGGCTCCGGGCGCGGTCGCGCAGGCCGTGGCCGACGCGCTCGGCCTGCGGGATTCGGGCCTGCTGCCGCACTCACCGGCCGCGCAGCCCGACGTCGCCGGGCGGCTGGTCTCGGCCCTCACCGACCGCAAGGTCCTGCTGGTCCTCGACAACTGCGAGCACGTCGTCGACGAGGCGGCGCGGCTCGCCCACCGCCTGCTCGGCGCCTCCCCCGACCTGCGGGTCCTCGCCACGAGCCGGGAGGTGCTCGGCATCACCGGCGAGGCCCTGTGCCCGCTGCCGCCGCTCTCCCTCCCTCCGTCCGGTGCCACCGCCGCCGAGGTGCTCGCCTCCCCGGCCGTACGCCTGTTCACCGGCGGCGCCACTCTCGACGCGGCGGCTCGGGTCTGCGGCCTGCCCGCCGATGAGGTCGACGGACTGCTCGCCGACCTCATCGACAAGTCGCTGGTCGAGGACGCCGGCGGGCGGTACCGGATGCTGGACACGATCCGCGCGTTCTGCGCCGAACGCCTCGCCGAGGCGGGCGAGCAGGACCGGATGCGGGCCGCGCACTCCGCCTACTTCCTGGAGCTCGCCGAGACCGCGGAGCCGTACCTGCGCCGGGCCGAGCAGCTCGACTGGCTTGCGCGGCTCAACGCCGACCACGGCAACCTGCTGTCCGCGCTGCGCTGGGCCGTACGCGCCGACCGGGCGCCGGCGCTCCGGATGCTCGCCGCCCTCGCGTCGTACTGGTGGCTGCGCGGTCTCCGCAGTGAGGGAGCGCCGATCGCCGTCGAGCTCCTCCGGGTGGTCGGCCTGTCTCCGCCCGCCGGGCTGGAGGAGGAGTACGTCATCACGGTCATGGTCGCGAGGTTCGCCGGGGCCGGCGGCGACGAGCTGCGCGACCATCACGAACAGGTGCGGTCGATCATGTCCGCCCTGGACGAGGACCGCCCGCCGCTGCGCCCGATGGCCACCCTCCTGTGGGCGCTGAGCGCGGGCCCCGCCAACGCCGACGTCGAACTTCAGGAGCGCCTGATGAGCCTCGACCCGTGGTCACGGGCGCTGCGGCACTTCGGGTGGGGGTATCGGAAACTGTTCGACGGCGAGGTCGGCGCGGCGGAGGCCGAGTTCGAGCAGGGCGTCGCCGGTTTCCGCGCGATCGGCGACCGCTGGGGCCTGTCCGGGCTGCTCGCGGAGCTGTCACGGCTCACCGGACTGCGCGGCGACCAGGAACGCTCGCTCGCGCTGGCCGACGAGGCGTTCGACCTGGTACGCGAGCTCGACTCCGCCGAGGACATGGGCGACATGCTGTTCCTGCGCGCCGAGGGGCTCAACCGCGCCGGCGACCTGGACGGCGCGCGCGGCTGCTACGAGCGCGCCATGGAATACGCGCGCCGCGCGGGCGCGCCCGAGAAGACGTCCGAGGCCTGGCACGGGCTCGCCGAGGTGGCCCGGCGCCGCGGCGACCTCGCCTCGGCGCGGTCGCTCAACCGGTCCGCGCTGGAGACCTGCTCGACGGATTCGTTCGGCGTCCACCTGCCCCGCACCCGGATCCTGGTCGCCCTGGGCCGGATCGCCGAGGCCTCGGGCGACGGAGCGGAGGCGCGGGACCTGTTCCGGGAGGCGCTCGACCTCGGGCTGGTCGACGGCGACTTCCGTACGGTCGCGGGCGTCGCGGAGGGCATGGCCGGCCTCGCCGTGCTCGAAGGGGACGGCGCACGCGCCGCGCTGCTGCTCGGCGGCGGGGTCGCGCTGCGCGGGCTGGCCGTGGCCGACGACCCGGACGCCGCCCGGGTGGCCGCCCTGGCCGAGGGCCTGATCGGGCAGGCGGCTTACGCGGCGTCGTTCTCGCGCGGGGCCGCGCTGACGCGTGACGAGGTGCTGGCGCTCATCCGCTGACACGGCGGCCCCATGCGGGGAGCCAGCCGGTGATCTTGATGGGATGTGGCGGGTAAGGAGGCGGGCGATGGATTCAGCCCTAAAACGAATCAAGGAGCTGACCGCGTATTGCGGTCAGCTCCTTGGCTGGTAGTCCCGACCGGATTTGAACCGGCGTTACCGCCTTGAGAGGGCGACGTCCTAGGCCACTAGACGACGGGACCCTGCTGTTTTGCCCGCTTGGTCTCCCTTACGGGCGACGCCTAGCTTAGCGGACCTCTTCCCCTTGCACGAACCGGGTTTCGCGAACCCATCCCGTACATAAGAAGCGGTCGTCACGATCAGAGCCGGGCGACCTCGCCGATCAGCCAGAACAAAAGCTCTTACCCTGGCTACCGACACTTGAAGCATACCGGCCCGCTGTTACGACTCCAAACCACTCTCTTGACAGGCCTTCCCCGGGCCGTCAGGGTCTCGCGAGCCGTGCTCAGCCGTGCTCAGCCGAGCCAGTGACCGGGCAGGTCGGCACGTACGGCGTCGAGCGCCTCGGGCGTACGTGCGCGAACGCTGAGCCAGCCCGCGGCGTCCCGCAGGATCACGTCCGGGCCGGCGAACCACCTGACCGGCGGAACCTGGCCGGTCGGGTGGTCCGGCACCGCGATCCGCGTGTAGCGCGCCGCAAGCGCCTCCGCGTCCGTGTCCTGCGGATCGCGGCTGTCGACGAGCTCCTCTTCGCACAGGGACTCGGAAAGGACCATCTCGGCGCAGGCCATCGAGAACCGGTCCATCCAGGGCTCCCAGACCTCGGCGTCCTGGTCGGCGAGGTCGGCCCGTACGAGGACCGGTGGGTCCGCCTCCCCGGTGAGCGCCACGCCCCAGCACGCGGCGCCCTGGTTCTCGACGCGGAAGACGAGCACGTCGTCGACCAGGTAGAACTCGTCCGGCGCGAGCAGCTCGTCCTGGCTGCTCGTCAGATCCGGACGCGCTCCGAACAGCGCGTACGCCTCTCGTACCGCGGCCGGAAGGGCGACATCCAGCCGGCCCTCGGCGGCGTCCAGGTCGCCGGCATGACAGCCGTCCCCCGGCTGAAGCGGTGCCACCCACGCGGCGGCGAATCCTTCGATGAATCGCCACCGCGCGGCGCGGTCCCGGAGATCGAACGGTGCAGGCATGCCGCAGACTTTAGGGCGTGTTTGACGGATCACGTTCGCGCAGCCGGACAGGGATCCGTCAGACACGCCCTTAGAGCGTGAGAGCCCGGTCGAGGCGGATCGGGAGGTTCCGGTGGCGTACGCCGGTCGCGTGCCAGACGGCGTTCGCGATGGCGGCGGCGACCCCGACGATCCCGATCTCGCCGAGGCCCTTGATCCCGGTCGGGTCGTAGGTGTCCGGGTCGTCGACCCAGTCGGCCTCGATCACGGGCACGTCCGCGTTGGAGGCGACGTGGTAGCCCGCGAGGTCGGCGTTGACCAGGCCTCCGGACGCGGTGTCCCTGATCCCCTCCTCGTGCAGCGCCATCGACAGCCCCATCGTCATCCCGCCGACGAGCTGGCTGCGCGCGGTCAGCGGGTTGACGACCCGGCCCACGGCGTAGATCCCGAGCAGCCGCCGTACGCGCACCTCACCGGTGGTCTCGTCCACCGCGGCCTCGGCGAACTGGGCGCCGTACGCGTGGCGCTCCTGCGGCTCCTGGCCGCCGACCACCTCCGTCGTGTCGGCGCGCACGGTGATCCCCTCCGGCGGTATCGGCTCCGCGAGGGTCAGCCGCTCCCGTAGCGCCGCCGCCGCCTCGGTGATCGCCCAGGCCCAGGACGCGGTGCCCATGGAACCGCCCGCGAGGAACGCCGGCCCGAAGTCGCTGTCGGCGATCTTCACCTGGACCTTCTCCGGGGTCGTGGCCAGCGCGTCGACGGCGATCTGGGTGAGCGCGGTGCGCGCGCCCGTGCCGATGTCGGTCGCGCCGATCCGTACGGTGAACGTGCCGTCCGCCTCGGCGGTCGCGGACGCCGTCGACGGGGCGACACCGGCGGCGTGGACCGCCGTGGCCATGCCGGTGCCGAGCGACCAGCGCCCGTCAGTTCGCCGGGCGGGACGCAGGTCACGGCCCGCCCAGCCGAACCGGCGCGCACCCTCGTCGAAGCAGGCGATGAGGTTGCGGCTGGTGAACGGGAGTCCGGTCGCGGGCCCTTCCCCGGGCTCGTTACGCCGCCGCAGGTCGATCGGGTCCAGGCCGGCCTGCTCGGCGAGCTCGTCCATCGCCGACTCGAGGGCGAACGAGCCGGGCGCCCACCCGGGAGCGCGCATGTAGGACGGTGTCGGCACGTCGAGCCGCACCACTCTCGTACGGGCGCGCAACGCGTCGGCCGCGTACAGGATGCGGCTGGGCTGCGTGGTCGGCTCCACGAACTCGTTGATCCTGGAGGAGTACGAGGCGGCGTCGTGGTCGAGCGCCCGCAGCCGCCCGGCGGAGTCCGCGCCGAGGCGTACGCGCTGCGCGGTCGCGGGCCTGAACCCGACCAGCGAGAACATCTGCCGCCGGGTGAGGACGACGCGTACGGGCCGGTCGAGCGTTGTCGCGGCCATCACCGCGAGCACGAGGTGCGGGCGCATCAGGCCTTTGGACCCGAAGGCGCCGCCGACGTGCTCGGAGCGTACGCGCACCGAGGCCGCGTCCAGGGAGAACAGCTGGGCCAGGTCCTGGGCGATGGCATAGGATCCTTGGTTGGAGTCGATCGCCTCCAGCCGGCCGTTCTCCCAGCGCGCGACCGCGGCATGCGGCTCCATCGCGCTGTGGTATTCGTCGGGAGTCGTGTACTCCTGGTCCACCGTGAGCGCGGACGCGGCCAGCTCCGCGTCGACGTCACCTTTCTCCACATCCGGCCTCTCGAGAGGACCCTCCTCGGGCGCGCCGAGACCCTCGTGGTCGTTGTGGAAGGCGACGTCGTGCGGCTCCTCTTCGTACGTGACGACGAGCGCGCCGGCGGCCTCCCTCGCCTGCTCGGCCGTCTCGGCGACCACCAACGCCACTGGCCAGCCCATGTGCGGCACCCGGTCGTCCTGCAGGACCTGCAGGGTCGCGTCGGGCCCCATCATGCCCACGCCCTGCGTGAGACGCGGGGCGTTCTCGTGGTGCAGAACGGCGAGCACACCGGACATCGCGAGAACAGGCGCGGTGTCGATGAGCCGGATCCGCCCGCGAGCCACGGTCGAGGTCACCAGCCACCCGTGCGCGAGCTCCGCGAACGGAACCTCACCGGCGTAACGGGCCTGCCCGGTGACCTTGGCGCGGCCCTCCAGGCGGGTCTGCGCGGTCCCGACGGTCGCCGGAACGGTGGGAGTGGTCATCGAGCGGCCTCCTCGGTGAGCATGGCGACGACCAGATTCTTGATCAGGGGCACCTTGTACGCGTTGTGCTCCAGGGGTTCGGCCGCGGCCAGCTCGACGTCGGCGGCCTTGGCGAACGCCTCGGCCGTCGCGGGCCCGCCGATCAGAGCCTGCTCGGCCTTCCGCGCCCGCCACGGCCGGGACGCCACGGCCCCGAACGCGAGCCGCACGTCCCGTACGGTGCCGTCGTGAACGTCGAGGGCGGCGGCGACCGACCCGTTGGCGAACGCATAGGAGGCCCGTTCGCGCACCTTCCGGTAGCGGGAACGGCCTGCGACGGGCGCTCTCGGAAGGGTCACCCCGGTGATCAGCGCCCCGTCGGGCAGCGTCGTCTCACGGTGCGGTGTGTCACCGGGCGGCGAGTAGAAGTCGTCCAGCCCGATGGTGGCAGGCCCATCCTTTGTGTGGATGTCGATGACGGCGTCGAAGGCGGCGAGCGCGACCGCCATGTCCGAGGGGTTCACGGCCACGCAGTGCTCCGACCAGCCGAGAATGGCATGGTTGTGATGCGCGCCCTGGACGGCCGGGCAGCCGCTACCGGGATTCCGTTTGTTGCACGGCTGGGTCGTGTCCGAGAAGTAGCCGCACCTCGTGCGCTGCAACAGGTTCCCTCCGACGGTCGCCATGTTGCGCAGCTGCCCTGAAGCACCCGCGAGCACGGCCTGCGCCAGAGCCGGGAAGTGCCGCCTGACCTCGGGATGCGCGGCAAGATCGCTATTGGTCACCGTCGCCCCGATCTTCAAGGCGACGTCGGTGACCTCAACGGCGTCGAGCGGCAGCCCACGAACGTCGACGAGCAGCCCCGGCCGCTCGATACCGGTCTTCATGAGGTCGACGAGATTGGTGCCACCCCCGAGAAACCGCGCCCCGCTCTCCTGCCCGGCCGCGACCGCCTCAGAGACATCCGCCACCCGCCGGTACCCGAACTCCTTCACACCCTCACCCCTTCTGCTACCTCGCCCGGCCGCCGGTACGTCCTCATTCCGCCGCCGCCTTGGCGACCGCCTTGACGATCGACACGTACGCTCCGCACCGGCAGAGATTGCCGCTCATCCGCTCCCGGATCTCGTCGTCGTCGAGCACCGGCGGCCCGGCCTCAGGCCGTACGTCGGCCGTCACCGCACTCGGCCACCCGGCGGCATGCTCCTCGATCACGGCGACCGCCGAGCAGATCTGCCCGGGGGTGCAGTAGCCGCACTGGTATCCGTCGAGTTCCAGAAAGGCCTGCTGGACGGGGTGCAGCTCGTCACCGTCGGCCATACCTTCGATGGTCTTGACCTCACGCCCGTCGACGGCGACGGCGAGCTGAAGACAGGACGTGACCCGGCGGCCGTCGAGGATGACGGTGCAGGCACCACATTGCCCTTGGTCGCAGCCTTTCTTCGTCCCGGTCAGGTCAAGCCGCTCTCTCAGCACGTCGAGCAGAGTGGCGCGGTTGTCGATCGTCAGCGAACGTGTTTCGCCGTTTACGCGCAGTGAAATGGCGGTTGAATTGGTGGAGTTCATTGCATCTCCTGAAATGCGCCGGGGGCCGACGGACGTCGTGCCGCCTGGCCTGATCCCGTCGAAGTTCCGAGGCGGGCTCGCTATGGCGTGCGCCCTTGGTCGAACGGCGCTGTCGTCCCGGCGCGTCCGGCGATCTCGTGGTGGAACATGCTGCTGATGGTCACGGTGCTCCTGTTCCCGTCCATGGCACCGAGGTCACACCGACCTCCAACCGGAGAGCCCTCCGGTACCCTGCCACCCTAAGCGGAGGATGCTCCATTTAGCAACCGGACGACCGCAGCCGGATCGGCGCCCGGGGCGCTTACCTGGTCAGCGCCCTTGAAATGTCAGATGCGAATCGCCCGAATACGGCGTGGGATTCGGTCGACTGGTTGCGCATACCGTGATGCGCAGGTCATTATCGGGGCATGATCTCCTTCCGAAAGGGCGGCAACGCCCCCGCGCGTTGATCGCGCCCGTGCGGCGCCACGACGCCGCCGATGCTGTTGTCACCACCCGTAGCAAGAGCGCTCATGACCGGTGGCAAGAAGCTTTCAAGATCCGAGAAGAATGGCTCGGCCATGGCCTGTCCGCGCAGCCGGCGTCCCCCTGGGCGTCGTGCTGTACCAAGGCATCCGCACCGCAATACACCGGAGCCTGGCCAACGGATTCCGCACACCCATCCACAACGCGCTGGCCGATGGCGGGCCTCTACCGGCATGTTGGTACGGGCAGCAGGACGCGGCGTGGGCCGCACTGGCACGCTCCTGCGGCTGGTGGTGGTCCGGCGAGAACGTGTGCGTCGGGGTGGATCGCCCCGAACTGGTCCGTACCGAACCAGTACCCGGGACCTGGCACGACGAGGTCCGGCTCCGACGTGACGGCGTCCGCTACCGCGACGGCTGGCACCCGCTCCTGACATGACCCACCGGCCGGGACGAGATCGGTCCTCTCGTCCCGGCCGCCCCCAGGGGCAACGCTGCCGCATGCCGCCTCACGAGTCTCCTGGCCGGCTATTCACCGAAGCGTTCGGCAAAGGCCGCGCGGTTGGCCGAGTCGGGCGTACGGTCCCAGACTGCGAAGACCAGCCGGTCGAATACCGACGTGAACTCCCCGGTGAGGTGGGCGTGGAACGCCTCGGCGACCTCGCGGGGGTCGTTGCGGAACACTCCGCAGCCCCACGCGCCGAGCACCAGCCGCCGTACGCCGTGGTGGGCGGCGACCGCCAGCACGCGTCCGGCACGTTCGTGTAGTGCGCGCCCGATGGCCTCCCCCGCGTCCGGGTCCTTGCGCAGCGCCTCGCCGGCGTTGGGTGCGGGCGAGGTCAGGAACGAGACCGGGTACGGCTCGGTCAGCAGCCGCCCGTCGACGCCGCGGTGCGCGGGTACGTCGGGCGACCAGATGACGCGGTGGCTGTAGAGCAGGTCTGGGGAGGCGCGGTGCGCGGCGTAGTAGTCGGGTGCCTCCAGGAGGCAGGGGTAGAGGAGGGCGTGGCGGCAGAGGTCCTCTTCCTGTGCCTTCGCTCCGCGTAGGTAGCCGCCGCCGGGGTTACGCGCCGACGCGAAGTTCAGGACGGCGATGCCGTCTTCTCCGGCGAGGTGCAGGCGCCGGGCGGCTTCGAGGCTGTTCTCGGCGGTGACCTCGAAGGTCGTGCGGGCGGACGCCTCGCGGGGCGGGTCTAGGGGACCGTCCGGCGGATGGCTGACGGTGCCCGCGATCGCGGCGTCCAGCATCGGGCCGATGGTGACAGTGACACCGACGAAATGATCGTTGCGAGACGCCCTGCTTCTCGTCGGCGAACGGTACGAGTTCGTCGTGGTCCCTGGACAACGGCGGTGGTACGACGGCATCCACGACCGCTATATCTGCTGGAGAGTCGCGGGCCTCTTCCCTGCCCGGTTCAAGCGCCGTATGGAGAGATCATGGACCGAGATATCCGGGACAGCGCGATCTACCGGGCCGCCGAGACGTTCTTCCGACGTTCGATGGAGCCGGGTTTCGGCCGGGTGACGGCGGCGGACGAGCTCGCGGTGCGGCCCGACGGGCGCGCGGTGGCGTTCACGGGAACCGTCTTCGACGGGCTGGAGGCCGGCGGGCGCGCCCGCATCGCGATTGTCGATGATCAGGGTCTGCGTGTGATCACGGCCGGCGCGTACCAGGACCGTTTTCCACGCTGGTCGCCTTGCGGAACGTCACTGGCGTTCTTGTCGGATCGATCCGACGAAGGCGCCTTCGGTCTGCACCTCCTGCGCGAGGGGTTGGGGGAGGCGGTGGCCGTGCCGGTCGAGGGGACCGCCGAGTACTGTGCGTGGTCACCCGACGGCCGCCATGTCCTGCTGGGCGTAGCGGGTCGGGGTGCTGACCTGGCCGGTGCGCAGGGGTCCGGCACCACCGCGTCCGACCCGGGGGACGTCCCGCCGTGGCTTCCGGAGGTCAGCGGGGAACCCAGCGAGAACGCCTGGCGCACACTCTGGCTCTACACGGTCGCGGATGGCAGCGTCCGTCCGCTGTCGCCTCGAGGGTTGAACGTGTGGGAGAGCGCGTGGCTCGGCTCGGACCGCGTCGCCGCCGTGGTGTCGCATGGCGATCCGGAGGAAAAGGCCTGGTATTCCGCCAGCCTGGCGGTCATCGACCTGACCGGCGGCACGTCGATCGTCCACGAGCCCGCGGCACAGCTGGGGTGTCCAGCCGGATCGCCGGACGGCACGCGGCTCGCCGTGGTCGAGGCTGCGTGCAGTGACCGCGGGATCGTGGCCGGCGACATCCGGCTCATCGACCTTCCCAACGGGACGGTACGGTCGATCGACACCGCGAATGTCGACGTGAGCGGACTGCAATGGATCGACGCAGACCGACTCGGCTATACCGGGATACGCGGAGTCGAGACCGTCGTCGGCCGGCTCGATGCCGATTCGGGCGAGCGCACCGAGCTGCTGTGCACCAAGGCGACGTCCGGCGTACGCAACCCGGCGGCGGCGTTCGCACCCGACGGCACCGCCGCACTCGCCCTTGAGTCTTATGACCGGCCACCGGCCATCACCCTGATTCGCCCGGCCGGCACGACCGAACTCGCATCACTCGCCAACCCCGGCACCGAATGGCTGCGGTCGGTCGCGGGTGAGGCGGAGCTCCTGACCTGGCGGGCGCCGGACGGGTGGGACATCGAAGGGATCGTGTGCCGCCCGCCGGGCGAGGGCCCGTTCCCGCTGGTCGTCGTCGTCCATGGAGGCCCGGTGTCATCGTTCCGCGGCCGCTGGCGCATGGGCCAGGATTTCACCCCTTTGCTGGTGAGCCGCGGCTATGCGGTACTGCATGCCAACCCACGCGGATCAACAGGCCGCGGACAGGACTTTGCCCGCGCCGTGTTCGGCGACGCCGGTGGTGCCGACGCCGGCGACATCCGCGCCGGCATCGACGCACTGGTGAAAATGGGCGTGGCGGACCCTGCAAAAGTCGGGGTCACCGGCGGAAGTTACGGCGGTTTCATGACGTGCTGGCTGGTCACGCAGGACACGAACCTCGCTGCGGCCGTGGCCGTCGCACCCGTCACCGACTGGTACAGCAAACACCACAGCTCCAACATCGGGACCAGCTACCTCGGCGATGACCCGTACAAGGCTGCGGGCAGGCACTTCGACCGCAGCCCTGTCATGCACGCGGCCAACGCACGCACACCGACCCTCCTGATCGCCGGTGCGCTCGACCGTTGCACCCCACCAGGCCAGGCGGTCGAGTTCCACAACGCGCTACGCGAGCAGGGCGTCAAGACCACTCTCGTCGTCTATCCGTACGAAGGTCACGGAGTCAGAGGATTCCCCGCACGCATCGACGCCGCGGCGCGCCTCCTCGGGTGGTTCGAGCGGTACATGCCACCGGCGGAGGGCGCGTCCGGCTAGAGCGGGTCGGGGAAGACCGGTTCGATGGTGGATCTCGCGTTCATGGTTGGTGTCGTAGGCCGATGAGGCGCGCCATTTTGAGGCCGAGGTGGAGTGTGAGGCGGTCGTGGCCGTTGCCGAGGTCCATGGCGGTGGCCTGTTCGATGCGATGGAGCCGGTAGTAGAGGCTGGTTCGGTGGATGTGGAGACGTTCGATGGTGGCGCTGGGGCGTGCGGCCTCGTCGAGGTAGATCTCGAGCGTGTCGACCAGTGTCCCTGAGTCGTCGGTCTGGAGAAGGCGCAGCAGACCTGGGGGGATGGTGGTGTCGGCGAACTGGTCGGGTGGAAGCTGAACGAGGAGCTGGTAGATGCCCACGGCGTCCCAAGGCGTGATCGCGGTGAACCCGGGGACGCGGGCCGCGACCTTCAGCGCGTGCTGGGCGCAGGTGTGGCTGTGGTGCGCCCGGGTGACCGAGTCGACGACGGGTCCGATGCCGATCCGGACGCTGATGTCGCCGGACGTGGACGCGGTGATCTGTTCGCGCAGGTTCTCGGCGATCGCCTGAAGCCGGGCCGCGGACGGCGGACGGCGGTCCCCGACAAGGAGTACGCCGGTGGCGGCTTCAGAGCTGGCGGCGATGGCGTGCAGGGGCGCGAGCCGACCGGTCATGTTCCGCAGCGCGGTGTCGATCGCCGTCTGGTTGTCGGGTCGGCTCTGCAGCCGCAGTACGGCCACCCGGGCCCGTTCGGGCAGCCGCCCGTCGGTGATCAGTTGGTGCGCAGCGCTTTCACGGACCGAGTCGTCGCCGGACAGCAGGTCGAGGAGGAGCTCCTGGTCGCGTTCGTGGCGTTGATCGCTCAGAAGCCGTTGGTGGTGGAGCAGCCTGCCGATGGTGTCAGCGGACAGGGTGGCCAGGTCGACGTCGGTGTCGCTGACCGAGGGGTCGGCGTCCAGCAGCCACAGGTAGCCGAGCAGGCTCCCCTCGTATCGGACGGGCACGCAGACACGCGCGATCACTTCCAGGTCGAGATTGGCGGGGATCCGCACCGGCGCGGTCGCGGTCGCGATGCCACTCTTCAACACCCACTCACGCGATTCCTTCGTGGCGTCCCTGTGCATGCTCGACTGCACTCGCTGCCAGCCGACCGTCTCGGCCTGGTGAGGGGTGTGCGCCAGCAGCCGCAACTGCGGATCATCGATCGCCACCGACCGGCGCAGCCGTCCGGCCAAAGCATCGGTGATCATCTGAAGCTCTGCCAACATCGGCGCGTCTCCCGTCCTTCCCCTGGTCGATCTCCCGACGGGCTAGAGCAGAAACCGGGTGAACCATTCCACCAGGGCCTCGTTTTGAGCGATACGCGCTGAGACCGGACCGTGCCAGGTTCCAAGGTGGTCGCTGCCCGGCAGCCGGAGCATCTCGGCCGGAATTCCGTTCCGCTTCAGGACCCGGTAGTACTGCTCCGACTCGGCCGGTGGACAGCGTAGATCGGCCTCACCGACGACGAACAGCAGAGGAGTCTCGCAGTTCTGCGCATATGTGAGCGGCGAGAGCTCGTGGTAGGCGTCAGGGATGTCGTGCGGCGTTCCGCCGATGTCGAGCTCAATCCACGATTCGAGATCAGTGGTACTGAAGGCGCTCGCCCAGCTCGTGACGGGATTCTCGGCCACCGCCGCTCGAAACCGGCTGGACGTCCCTACCAGCCAGCAGGTGGCGAAACCGCCATGCGAATACCCGCAGACTCCGAGATGATCGGGGTCGGCGATGCCACGGCGGATCGCCTCATCCAGGGTCGCGTGGTGGTCCTGCGCTCCCGCGGGTCCCCATACGCCCACCATCTGCTGGGAGAACGCGCTGCCGTAACCGTGGGAGCCGCGGAAATTGTGGAAGACGACAGCGAACCCCGCGCCCACGAGCAGTTGGAAGTCGATCATGTAAGTGCTTCCGAACGCGGCGTACGGTCCACCGTGGATGTAGAGAACCGTCGGCCACGGACCGTTCTCTCCGGGCGGGGTCAACGCCCATGCCTCCGTCCGCAGGCCGTCATCCGCCACGACCTCGAAGGCCTGCACATCGGCGCGGACGACGCCGCTGAGGAGATCGTCGTTCAGCGCCGTGATGCGTTCCGCGTCGAGCATCAAGTCCGGCGGCCTGACGAATGACGTCGCGGCGTAGAGAACAGAACCGGCCTGGTCGACGTCCAGGAGATAGGCGGACTCGTCTCCGACGACGACTCTTTCGACGGATTCCGCGCCGCTGAGCCCGACGCGATAGATCACGACATCACCACCGACCTGCCCGTTGACATAGGCGGCGTCGTCATGTGGGCAGATCCGTGTGCCGGCGAAGTCAAAGGAAATCGAGTCCGCCTGGATCCCCACACGTACTCCGGGAAGAAGGTTTCCGGTACGGCACTCGGGCTCACCGCCTGCGGCACTGACCGTCCACAGGTCCCACTTCTCCGGCAGGAGATACCCTCGGTCGGCAGAAAGACCTATGAACGCGATTCGTTCGCCGTCCGGGCACCATTCGGCGCGAAAAACGCCGCCCCACTCCCCCAGGAGCACACGCGACTCCCCCGTCGCCACGGTGAGCACATGGAGTTCGGGGAGTTGGTTCCAGATGCGATCTGGGTGACATGAGACCAGATAGCAGATCGAGCGTCCGTCCGGCGACCAGCGCGGCTCGCTGTTCATACATCGGTCGCGCGTAAGCCGCCGCACCACGCCGGTCCCGACTGCCACGAGATAGATGTCCTGGACAACGTCGTCGAGATAACCCGCCCGCTCGAGACGGTAGGTCGCCCGGTCGACGCGATAGGGCAGCGATGGGTCACGTTGGTCGCTGGGACCTGTTGTGAACGCGATCCAGCAGCCGTCGGGCGACCACACCGGCGATCCGGTCACGCCCTGCGGAAGGCCGGTGAGCACGCGGACCTCGCCACCGTCCAGCGGCACAAGGCAGATCTGCCGTCCACCGTTCACGTCCGCGAGGACGGCGACGGTCGCCCCATCGGGCGACGGCGATGCCGAGGCCACATCGCCCAGGCATTCGCCGACTCGCCTCCGGCTCGAACCGTCCCGGTCGAACACCCACACGCTCCGCGTCTCGCGCAACTCGTCGTCGATCTCCGCGACCGTGTAGAAACCGAGTCGGCCTTTGCCGACGAACCCGGCGTCCCGGATGAACACGAGGCGCCGGGCGTCGTCGGGACCGAACGTGCGCTTCACTGTGACTTCACGCATGTCAGCCGAGCACTCGAAGACTGGTGGGGATCGGGATGTCAAAGCTCGTCGCTTGAGCTCGAGCATTCCGGAGGTAGTACACCCATGGCTTCTGCGCGATCGGCACGGGGTTCACACCTTGCCAGAGTGCCTGCTCGGCCTGGCGCCAGTACTGACACGACGCCGGCGGCGTCATCGTGATGGCCTTTGCGGCAAGCTCGCCGTATCGCGGCACATCGATGCCGGCGATGTTGCGCCCCTTCGGTGGAACCGGGCCTGAAACGAACCGCATCGCCTGGCTCGGAAGCGACACGCCGAATCCGAACATGTGAACGTCGTAGTTGCTGTTCTCATACAAGACCTGAGTGCGACCGATCAGCGTATCGGCGGCGAGATGAACCTTGACCCCGATAGCGCCCCACTTCTGGGCAACATACTCCGCCGTCTGCTTGTCGTTACTCGGCATGGCCGGCACATAATGCAAATCGAGCTCCAGCGGTTTGCCATTCTTACGGCGAACCCCATCGGCGCCCTTCGTCCAGCCCGTCTGGTCGAGCAAGGACTCGGCGGCCGCGACATCGAACCCGGGCAGTTGTCCCGCGAGGGTGTCCCCGGAGCACGGATTGGGGCCCATGGAGATGAGCCCAGTCGCCTTTCCGCCGGTTCCTTTTGTGTTGATCTTGATGACATCGTTGAGGTCGAGCGCCTGGACCAGCGCTTGTCGTACCGCCTTTTCCGCCGTCGGGCGCCCACCGATCTGGTTGAACCAGAGCCAAGCCCCTGGTCCAGGCACATCGACCTTCGTCAAGCCCTTCGCCTTGAGCCGCTCCGCGTCGTCGGCGCCGATCGCCGCGAAGTTCAACTGACCTGACAGCAGCAGGTTGGCGGCGGTGGACTCGTTCTCCAGGACTCGCAGAACAACCTTGGCGGGAGTGCCCGGCGCGTTCGTGCCGGCGCCGCCCGGGCCCCACCGGTAGTCCTTCCGCACAGTGAAGGTGTAGCTCTGGCCTGACGTGACCTCGGAAAGAACGTACGGCCCGGTCCCGTCGGACTTGGACACGAGCAATTTGCGATCCTTCATTCCCTTGGCGCACACGATCGGTAGCACTCCGACCGTGTTCACCAGGAATCCGAACGGCGCCTTCATATCGATCTCGACTGTTCTGGTCGCATCAACACCGGTCGCCTTGAAGGGCAGCGCGGGAACTCTGAGGCCATACAGATAAGCGCCGTTGTCCGGATCACCCGCAAACGTGATCGCCGCTGCGACCTGACTCGCCGTCAGCGCCGCGCCATCGGAGCATGTGACGCCTTCCCGGAGCGTGAACTTGGCGTGGTGGGCATCCACGTCCCACGTGCCGGCCAACCCGGACACGACCTTCCCGTCCGGCTGTACGTGCACCAGCGAGTCGTACGCCAAAGCAGCGAGGCTAGAAGTCGTCGCGTTCAAATACGGGTCAAAAGCGCCCGGATCACCCGTCACTGCCATCGTGAATGTGCCATTGCTCGCGTAATGGTCCGATCCAGATCCGCTGCCGGTCCGGCTCGAAGATCCAGCGCATCCCGCAGCCCCAAGGCATAGAACCGCAACCGAGATCGACAAAGCTGAAGGTCGATACATGGAAGCTCCCTTCGGAGGTATCACCATTGCCTGGGGCCTGCAGAGCACGTCACGGTCATGACCGGTTTCACGCAGAGTCACCATGGCATCGTTCTTTCTCGCGCTGAGAGCCACCTTCCGAGCCGCATGCTTCAGAGGCAACCTTCGTTGCTCCCACAGCACTCCGGGCCGCGGTCCGACGCTACATCCGGTCGAGCCGTATCGACTTCGTCAAGTACGCCTCCAGCGCGCACGCGCACTACAGGTTCCTCGCGCTCTCACCGGACGCGCAACGCGCCATCGTCGACGAGGCACATACCGCCGGACTGACCGCCCAGGCCTGCGTCCTCACCCCAGAAGCGCTGAAAATGGCGATCGAGTCAGGCGTCGATCTCGTCCAGCATGGCGACAACACCGGCCGAGATCCGCGACGACACCCAACTATCGGACCTTTGGCGGCAGGCCACGATTGTCCGGGACGACAATTCCCGTCGATTGATAAAGGCAGGCTCCAAGCTGATGATGGCCGACCCACAGAACTACGGCCGAATCACCTACGTCGTCAAAGACGGCGAAATCATTGACCGCGACCGACTCCCCGAACATCCCATCCTGACCGATCACGGTATTTTCACTACCCAGAGGGACAAATGATGGGTCGGCTGTACTCATGAAGTAAAGCTGTCGTCGGCCTTAAGAAAACGTCGATGGACTGATGACCCGCTATCGGGCACATTGATAGCCCGGCGCTCGCATCCCGGTGTGGCTCATGGTCGCCCTTGCGCGTTCCTCTGCTGGGCCCCCGTCGCCACGTACGGTGTGGAACCGCCATCGCGCAGGAGTCATGGATGAAAGCACTGGTGAAGGAGAAGGCCGGGCCCGGCCTGTCGCTGCGGAACGTCCCCGAGCCGGCCGTCGGGCCCGGTGACGTTCTCGTCAAGGTGCTGCGCACGGGGATCTGCGGCACCGACCTGCATATCCGCGCCTACGACGGCTGGGCTCGGCGGGCCGTCCGTCCGCCGTTGGTTCTGGGTCATGAGTTCGCCGGCGATGTCGTGGAGACCGGGTCAGGCGTCACCGGCATCAACGTGGGCGACTTCGTCAGCGGCGAAGGACACCTGGTGTGCGGTGAGTGCCGCAACTGTCTCGCCGGCCGACGTCACCTGTGCCGTAACACGATCGGTCTCGGTGTCGGCCGCGACGGCGCCTTCGCCGAGTACGTGGCCCTGCCGGCATCCAACGTTTGGGTCCATCGGACGTCCGTCGACCCTGACATCGCAGCGATCTTCGATCCTTTCGGCAACGCCGTCCACACCACGCTGTCCTTCCCCGTGCTGGGCGAGGACGTCCTGATCACCGGTGCCGGCCCGATCGGCATCATGGCCGCCGCCGTCGCCCGGCATGCGGGCGCCCGCAATGTGGTGATCACCGATGTCAACGACCACCGTCTGGAACTCGCCCGGAAGGTCGGTGTCAGCCTTGCGCTCAACGTCGCCGAGCATTCCATCGATGAGGCCCAGCGGCAGCTAGGCCTGCGCGAGGGCTTCGACATCGGTCTGGAGATGTCCGGCCATCCCGCCGCCCTTCGAGGCATGATCGCGAATATGACGCATGGTGGCCGGATCGCCATGCTCGGTCTGCCGCCGCAGGACTTCGCGGTCGACTTCTCACGGATCGTGACCTCGATGATCACAATCAAGGGGATCTACGGCCGCGAGATGTTCGAGACCTGGTACGCGATGTCCGTGTTGCTCGAAGGCGGAATCGACCTCAGCACAGTGATCACCGGCCGCTACTCCTACCGGGATTATGAGACCGCCTTCGAGGACGCCGCGACCGGCCGTGGCGGCAAGGTCATCCTCGACTGGACCGCCTGATCTCAGCCGCCCAGCCCAAATGGCCGACAAAGGAGATCTTCAACATGTTCGATTCCGTACGCGCCGATGTGCGCGCGACTCTCGATGAGATCCGTGACGCCGGGCTGCTCAAGCCCGAGCGAGTCATCGGCACGCCCCAAAGCTCACTCGTCTCCGTCACCCGGGACGGCCGCGCGGAAGAGGTACTGAACTTCTGTGCCAACAACTACCTGGGCCTGGCCGACCACCAGGAGGTGATCGCGGCCGCCAAGCAGGGCTTGGAGCGCTGGGGCTACGGCATGGCCTCGGTCCGCTTCATCTGCGGCACCCAGGAGGTCCACAAGGAACTGGAGGCGAGGCTTTCCGAATTCCTGGGCACCGAGGACACCATCCTCTACAGCTCCTGCTTCGACGCCAACGGAGGCGTCTTCGAGACCATGCTCAATGAAGACGACGTGGTCATTTCCGATGCTCTCAACCACGCGAGCATCATCGACGGCATCCGGCTCTGCAAGGCCCGGCGTCTGCGCTATGCCAATCGCGACATGGCCGAGCTGGAACAACGCCTCAAGGAATCGTCGGGTGCCCGGCGCCGCCTCATCGCCACCGACGGTGTCTTCTCCATGGACGGCCATGTCGCCCCCCTCGACAAGATCTGCGACCTCGCCGACGCCCACGACGCGATGGTCATGGTCGACGACTCGCACGCCGTCGGCTTCACCGGACCACGGGGCCGCGGCACTCATGAACTCCATGGCGTCATGGACCGGGTCGACATCATCACCGGCACACTCGGCAAGGCTCTCGGCGGTGCGTCCGGCGGTTACGTCGCCGCTCGCGCGGAGATCGTCGCGCTGCTGCGCCAGCGTTCCCGCCCTTACCTGTTCTCCAACTCCGTCGCACCGGCGATCGCCGCCGGATCGCTCAAGGTCCTCGACCTGCTGGCAGACTCCGCGGAGCCGCGTCAACGGCTGGCCGAGAACACGGCGCTGTTCCGTACACGGATGACCGACGCCGGTTTCGAGATCATCCCCGGCGACCACCCGATCGTCGCTGTCATGATCGGCGACGCCGCCAAGGCCGCGCGTATCGCCGACCTCATGTTGGAACAGGGTGTGTACGTGATCGGTTTCTCCTACCCCGTCGTCCCCCACGGGCAGGCCCGGATCCGGGTCCAGCTGTCGGCCGCTCACACCACCGCCGATGTGGAGAAGGCCGTGACCTGCTTCATCACCGCCCGCGACACCCTGGCAGGATGAAAATGTGATCGACGCACGGCGGCTTCGAACGCTACGGGTCGTGGCGGAACATCGCACGGTGACCGCCGCGGCCGGCGCGCTCTATCTCACCCCGTCCGCCGTGTCCCAGCAGTTGACCGCGCTGGAACAGGAGGTCGGGCACAAGCTCCTGGAACGCGACGGTCGGGGCATGCGGCTCACGCCCGTCGGCGAGATTCTGCTCAGCCACGCCAACGCGGTCCTGGCCCAGCTGGAGCGAGCCGAGGCCGAGCTCGCGGCGTACACCTCCGGCTCGGCGGGCAAGGTCACCGTCGCGGCCTTCGCCACGGGCATCGCTCTTGTGCTCGCCCCGGCGATCACCGCCCTCAGCACTGATCACCCGGGTATCCAGATCCGAGTGCGCGACGCCGAAGGCGACGAGAGCCTGCCCATGGTGCTCGACGGCCGGGCCGATGTCGCCGTCGCCGTCGAATATCGCGACGCGCCGAACGCCGACGACCATCGGCTGGCCCGGGTGCCGCTGTACGCCGAGCCGTTCGACGCCGTACTGCCTCGCGGCCATCGGCTGGCGCGGACGCAGACGATTCCGGCGGCGGCTCTGGCGGATGAGCCCTGGATCGGCCCCTACCCCGGGAATCCATGTCACGAAGTAGTGCTCATTGCCTGTGAGTACGCAGGCTTCAAGCCGCGGCTGGAGCATTTCTCCGATGACTTCCGAGCGGTCGTCGCCCTCGTCACGGCGGGCGCCGGGGTGGCACTCGTCCCGCGCTCGGCACTGCGTGACCTCGACCTGTCCCAGGCGGCCGTCCGGCCGGTAGCCGGCATCGCGGCGACCCGCCGGGTCTTCACCGCCGTACGCCGTGGCGCCGAAGAACACCCTTTGCTGACCCCTGTCCTCGACGCGCTGCGTACGGCCGCAGCGACCATTCCAGCCAACGAAACGGCGGGGATCTTAGGCCGATCGAATGGGAGAGCGGGAGTCTCGTTACAGGTCAGGCCATGTGCTGGAGTACCAGGACGGGCACAGGAGTTCCACCAGGCACTGCTCGCGCACGGCGTGGAGTCGGTGCTCGCCATCTACCCGCAAGAAGGCCATGGCATCCGCGCCTACCCGGCCGTCACCGACTTCGCCACCCGTGTCGTGACATGGTTCGACAAGCACATGCCCGCGCGCGTCGATCCGTGAGTTCCCACGGCTCGAGATGGCCGGTCGAGGATGACGCCTGCGCGATGCTCACCATCGTGCTCAGCACCATCCGGACGCGATGACCGCCGCGGAGGTGATCGACCGCGGTATCCACCTGCGTGCCCACCCGCCGCGCCTTGCGCATCAAATAGCCGGCTGCTGCACCGGCCAGGAGGTCCCCCGCCCGCACGAGGAGCCGGACTTCTAATGCCGCTCTCGCAGGCCCCGCAGTGCAATTCGGCATCCGACCTCAAGATCGTTCCCTGTTCCCTGGCGGGCGTGGAAATGAAAAGAGCGGGGGTCTCATTGAGACTCCCGCCGCAAGTCAGACTATGTGCTGGGGTACCAGGACTCGAACCTAGACTAACTGAACCAGAATCAGTCGTGCTGCCGATTACACCATACCCCACTGCCCTGCGAACCTCGGGTCCGTCAGCGCTTCGACGAGTTTAGCGGACGTTGACCACTGCTCGCGAACGTGAATCGGGTCTTCGCTGGCGTGGGGCACGGGCTCGTGTAATCCTGAGGTTGCCCGAAGAGCAGCAGGAGGCCGTGCGTTGCCGAGCGTCACTCTGGATGATGTGGCGCGGCGAGCCGGGCGGCGGATCGGCGGGGGCTGGTGGTGATGGTGGGGGCCACTGGCAGGGATCCGGAGCGGGAGATCACTTACGTGGCGGCGATGCGGGCTCAGCGGGTTCGGGTCGTGTTGCTCGTGGGGAGTCGGACGACGGGGACGTCCCGGCGGTTGCGGGAGGAGCTCGATCGGTTCAGGGACACCGGGGGCGGGTCGCTTGTATCGGGCAGGATCTGCTCGGTGTGCCTACGGTCGCGCCGGACAATCTTGATGGGGCCAGGCAACTGGCTCATGCTCTCGCGGCGGAAGGGCATCGGAGGTTCGCCGTTCTCAGTGGGCCGCCGGAACTGCTCACGGCGCGTGAGCGTACGGAGGGCTTCGCGCGAGGGCTGGCCGAGCTGAAGCTGCCCGCAGCTCAGGAGATTCCCGGCGCCTTTGATCGTGACGGGGGCTTCAAGACGACGGCGAAGCTGGACATCACAGGCGTCGACTGCCTCTTCGCGGTGAACGATCTCATGGCGGTCGGTGCGGTCGCGGCTCTTCGTGAGCGTGGTGTCGAGGTTCCGGGGACGCTCGCCGTGGCCGGTTTCGACGATATTCCGACGCTCCGGGACCTCGTGCCGGCGCTGACGACCGTACGGCTGCCGCTGGCGGAGATGGGCGAGCGTGTTCTGGATCTCGCGCTCGATGAGGCAGCGGTGAGTGTGCCGGTTCCGGCGGAGGTCGTGCTCCGGGACAGCACGCGGCGCGGCTAGTCTCCGTTTTGTGGATCAATCGGGCGGTCTGTCGCGGGGAAATACCACCTGGCTCTTGTACGCGGTGCTCAGCTGTCTGAGCTTTCTGCTCAACGGGCTCGGTGCGGTACTGGTGCCCTTGCAGGAGGATCTGCACGCGGACCGGGCCGCAGTGGCGTTCTATCCGACGCTTTTCGCCGTGGGGCTGCTCCTGGTGGGCGCCGTCGGCGGGCCGCTGGTCGACCGGATCGGGCGCGGGACGACCATGCGTGTCGCGATCATCTTCATGGTCGTCGGCGGTGTGCTGCTCGCGGCGCCCGTACGCGCCGTCACGCTGGTCGGCGCGATGCTCCTCGGGGCCGGTGGCGCGCTGCTCATCCAGGTGATCCCGGCCCTGCTCGCGTCGCTTCACCCGCATGCGCCGTCGGCCGCGGTCGGCGAGGCGAACGGTCTCGCCAGCGGCGCGTCGGTGCTCGCGCCGCTCGCGGTGGCTGGTGCGCTCGCCACGGGACTCGGCTGGCGGGTCGGCTACCTCGTGGTGCCGCTCGTGTTTCTGGTGGTCATCGTGGTGACCACCTGGCGGATTCCCCTGCCCGAGCCCTCAGAGCACGACCCGGACCGGCCGGTCGACCCCGGCAAGGGGCTGCTCGGGCCCTGGGTGGAGGTCCTGTTCGCGGTGAGCGTGGAGTTCTGCATGGTGTTCTGGGCGGCGTCGGCGGTGATCGACTGGCATGACACGTCGTCGGGAGCGGCCCCGGCGGTGGCGTCGTTGTTCCTTGTCGGAATGGCCACCGGGCGCACCCTCGCCGTACCGATCACCCGGCGGATGCCGAACGACCGTGCCCTGATGCTCGTGTGCATCGGCGTCGCAACCGTCGGATTCGCGGTGTTCTGGGCGGCTCCGGTGCTGGTGGTGTCCGCGATCGGGCTAGCGGTCACCGGGGGCGGCGTCGCACTGCTCTACCCGACCGCCGTCAGCCGTACGATCGCGGCCTGGCCGCACGCGCCGAACCGTGCCGCCGCCCGTGCCGCGCTCGCGTCGGGCCTGGCGATCGGCGGGGCGCCGTTCCTGCTCGCCCGGCTTTCGGACCAGATCGGCCTCCGCACGGCGTACCTGATCGTCCCGCTCCTCCTGCTGGCCCTGGCCACGCGCACGGTCGCCGCGCGCCGCTAGGCGGAGGAGACGACAACGCGGCCAGGGCCTGTCTCAAAAGTCCCGCCGTCGCCCAGGCGTCGTCAGTACCCCGCGACGCCGGACAGCGGATCTGCCGGAAACGCCCCCTGGCTAGAGGACCAGTTCGGCGAATCTCTTCTTCATCGTCGAGAGGACCTCGTCGGGGTCGGCCGCCCACACGTCGGCGTTGAAGATCTCGACCTCGATGTCGCCGGTGTAGCCGGCCGCGTCGACGGCCGCGCGGAGGGGTGCGAAGTCGATCACGCCGTCGCCCATCATCGCTCGCCCGAGCAGGGGATCCGCCGGGAGCGGGACGAGGAAGTCGCACACCTGGAAGCTCGCGATCCGGTCGCCGGCGCGTGCGATCTGGCGTTCGATGTCGGGGTCCCACCAGACGTGGAAGGCGTCGACCACCACGCCGTACCTCCGGCGGGGCCAGGTCGAGCGCCTGGCTCAGCGTGGACACGACCGCGCGGTCGGTGCAGTACATCGGGTGCAGCGGCTCGACGGCCAGCCGTACGCCGCGCTCCCCCGCGTACGGTGCCAGTTCCCGCAGTGCGTCGGCGACGCGGGCGCGGGCGCCCGGCAGGTCCTTCGAGCCGTCCGGCAGGCCGCCGACGACCAGGATCAGGCAGGCGGCGTCGAGGGCGGCGGCCTCGTCGATCGCGCGGCGGTTGTCGTCCAGCCCGTCGTCGCCGGTGAAGAACCCGCCGCGGCACAGCGACGAGACGCGCAGGCCCGCGTCGCGTACGAGCGCCGCCGTCCTGTCGAGGCCCTGCTCGGCGACGTGCTCACGCCACAGGCCGATCGCCGGGATGTCGTGGCGGACACAGCCTCGGCGACGGACCGCCGCCGGGTCGTCCACTGGTTGAGCGACAGACGGCTCACACGGCGCCGGCGGTCGTCAGGAACGCGCGCATGCGGCGTACGGCCAGGTCGGGGTCGGGCAGCAGGCCGGCCTGGTCGGCGAGCCGGAACACCTCGGCCAGGTGGAGGACCGACCGGGCGCTCTGCGCGCCCGCGACCATGGTGAACGCGTCCTGGTGGCCCGCCAGCCAGGCGAGGAACACCAGACCGGTCTTGTAGTTGTACGTCGGCGGCTCGAAGATCTTGCGGGCCAGCGGCACCGTACGGGCCAGGATCGTGTCGTAGCTCTCGGTCTCGCCGTTGTCGAGCGCGGTCAGGGCGGCGGAGATGGCCGGGGCGATCGCGTCGAAGACTCCGAGCAGGGCGTCGCTGCCGTCCTTGATCAGCGACGGGTAGTCGAAGTCGTCGCCGGTGTAGAGCCGTACGCCGTCCGGCAGCTCGGCGCGCAGGCGGGTCTCGTGGGCGGCGTCGAGCAGCGACACCTTCACACCGTCGATCTTCGTCGCGTGCTCGCGGACGAGCGTGAGGAGCGCCTCGGTGGCCGCGTCGCGGTCGTCGGACCCCCAGTAGCCGGCCAGGGCCGGGTCGAACATCTCCCCCAGCCAGTGCAGGATCACCGGACGGGCGGCCTGCCGCAGCAGCCGCCCGTACACCTCCTGGTAGTCCTCCGGCCCGCGCGCGATCTCGGCGAGCCGGCGGCTGGCCATGAGGATCACGCGGGCGCCGGCGCCTTCGACGACCTCGATCTGTTCCTCGTACGCCCCGGCGACCGCGTCGAGCGTGCGCGCGCCGGGCGCGTGGTCGGTGCCCGCGCCGCAGGCCAGCACGTCGTACGGGTCGCCGAACGCCTTCGCCTCGCCTCCGCTGCGCCGGATCAGCTCACGTGCGGTGTTCCAGTCGAGGCCCATACTTCGCTGGGCGGTGTCCGTCGCGTCGGCCACCCGCAGCCCGTAGGACCAGAGGTGGCGGCGATAGGCGAGGGTGGCGTCCCAGTCGAGCGCGGCCGGCGAGGGGTCGGCGTACGGGTCGGCGACGACGTGTGCGGCGGCGTAGGCGACCCGCGACGTGTGCGGAGTGCGCGGGAGCGGCCAGGGGACGGGCTCCCGCACCGGATACGACTCCAGGGCTCCGCCCCCGGACGGGAGCAGCAGGGAACGGCGGACCGGCCGCCGTAGCATGCGGTTCTCACGCGTGATCATGTAGCCACCTCGAGTTCGACTCGCCGGCCTTCGGCGGAAGAACGCAGGCCCGCCTCGGCGGCCTGCACGCCCCGCGCTCCGGAGGCGAGGTCGTAGGGGAACGGCGCGTCCTCGACGACGTGCCGCACGAACATCTCCCATTGAGTCTTGAAACCATTGGCGAAATCCGCGTTGTCCGGGACGTCCTGCCATTGACGACGGTAGTCCTCCGTCGCGGGGACATCGGGGTTCCATACCGGTCGCGGCGTCGTCCCACGGTGCTGGACGCGGCATTCGCACAGGCCGGCGAACGCGCTGCCGTGCGTGCCGTCGACCCGGAACTCCACCGGCTCGTCGCGGTTGACGCGCACGCAATGATCTGGGCGATGACGCCGCCCTCCAGCTCGAAGATCCCGTACGCGGCGTCGTCGGCGGTCGCGGCGTACGGCTCGCCGTCCTCGTCCGTACGCGTCGGGATGTGCGTCACCGCGCGGGCGGTGACCGCCTCGATGCGGCCGAAGAGGCTCTCCAGCACGTACGCCCAGTGGGGGAACATGTCGAGCACGACCCCGCCGCCGTCTTCGGCGCGGTAGTTCCAGGAGGGACGCTGTGGGTGCTGCCAGTCGCCCTCGAAGACCCAGTAGCCGAACTCGCCTCGGACGGACAGGATCCGGCCGAAGAAGCCTCCGTCGATGAGGCGGCGAAGTTTCAGCAGGCCGGGCAGGAAGAGCTTGTCCTGGACGACGCCGTTCTTGACCCCGGCGGCCTTCGCGCGCCGTGCCAGTCGGGCGGCGTCGGCGTGGTTCTCCGCGGTGGGCTTCTCGACGTAGACGTGCCGGCCGGACTCGATCGCCTCGGTGACCGCCTCGACCCGCGCCGATGTCACCTGGGCGTCGAAGTAGACGTCGGTGCCGGGATCGTTGATCGCCTCCTCGCGCGAGGTCGTCCAGTCGGCGATGCCGTGGCGCTCGGCGAGGTCGCGGAGCTTGGCGGCGTCGCGCCCGACGAGGACGGGACGCAGCAGCACCCGTTCGCCGCCGGAGAGCGTGACCCCGCCCTGCTCGTTGATCGCCAGCACCGATCGGAGGAGGTGCCGGCGGGTTCCCATCCGGCCGGTGACGCCGTTCATGACGACGCCGAGGGTGCGTGCGGTCATCGGTGCGCCTCTCGGAGAGGTGGCGGCGGAAACGATGTGGGGCGTCCCCGGGGAAAGCGCTCTCCGCCGCCACCGTGCGCAGGCCGCGGCGCGGATCTCCAGGTCGGCCGGGCTCGGTCAGGTGAGGGCCGTCAGAGCCTTCCGAAGGCGTTCGATGGTGCGCTCACGGCCGATGACCTGCAAGGACTCGAACAGCGGCAGACCGACCGTACGGCCCGTCACCGCGACGCGGATCGGCGCCTGCGTCTTGCCGAGCTTCAGCCCGTGCTCGACGCCGATCGCCTCCGTGCGCGCCTTGAGGTCTTCGGCGTTCCACGGAACGTCCTCGAAGGCGGCGATGGCCGACGTGAGGATCTCGGCGGCCGGCTCCTTCATGGCCTTCTTCCAGGACGCCTCGTCGATCTCCGGCTCGTCCAGGAACGCGAAGTCGACCATGGCGGTGATCTCCGCGAGGAGCGCCACCCGCGTCTGGGCGAGCGGCGCCAGCTCGGCGAACACACCCGCGTCGAACCGCTCCGGTGCCCACGGGGCGTGCGGCTCGCGCAGCCACGGGTCGCAGCGCTCGATGAACTCCTCGACCGGCAGGGCGCGGATGTACTCGCCGTTGAACGCGCGGAGCTTCTTCACGTCGAAGAACGCCGGGGACGGGTGGACGTCCTCCAGGCGGAACTCGTCCTCGATGACGCTCCAGGGGACGATCTCCCGATCGCCCGACGGCGCCCAGCCGAGCAGCATGAGGTAGTTGCGCATCGCCTCGGCGAGGTAGCCCTCGGCCTGGTAGGCCTCCAAGGCGACCTTGTCACGACGCTTGGACAGCTTCTGCCGCTTCTCGTTGACGACCACCGGCACGTGCGCCCAGATCGGCGGCTGCGCGCCCAGGGCCTCCCAGAGCAGCTGCTGCTTGGGCGTGTTGGACAGGTGCTCCTCGGCGCGGATCACGTGGGTGATGCGCTGGGTCATGTCGTCGACGACGTTGGCCAGCAGGAACAGCACGGAGCCGTCGCCGCGGGCGATCACGAAGTCTTCGATGGTGGCGTTCTCGAAGGCCGGCTTGCCGCGGATCAGGTCGACGACGATGGTCGTGCCCTCGTCGGGCGTACGGAACCGGAGCGCGCGCCCGGGAGCCGCCTCCAGGCCGCGGTCACGGCAGTGGCCGTCATAGCCCTTGTACGAGTCGCCGGTGCGGGCGATCACGTCGTCGCGCGTGCAGTCGCAGAAGTACGCGCGGCCCGCCGCTTTCAGGCGGGTCACGGCCTCCTGCTGGCGCTCGCTGTTGGCGGACTGGAAGACCGGCCCCTCGTACTGGTCCTCGTCGATGCCGAGCCACGCGAGCGCGCGGATGATCCCCTCGGTCCACTCGGGGCGGTTGCGCGAGGTGTCGGTGTCCTCGATCCGCAGGACCAGCGTGCCGCCGGTGTAGTGGGCGAAGAGCCAGTTGTGCAGCGCGGAGCGTGCGCCTCCGACGTGGAACATGCCGGTGGGCGAGGGCGCGAAGCGCACACGGGTTTCGTTAGTCACGTGAGATCACTCGATTGGTGAGCGTGCCGATGTTCTCGATGGTCACGGAGACCTCGTCGTCCTCCTTCAGCGGCCCCACACCTTCCGGGGTGCCGGTGAGGATGACGTCTCCGGGCAGCAGCGTCATCACCCGTGTGACGTACTCGATCAGCTCGGGGATGCCGTGCAGCAGCATGTTCGTACGCGATGACTGGCGGATCTCGCCGTTCACCGTCGTGGCGATCGCCAGGTCGGACGGGTCAAGGTCGGTCTCGATCCACGGCCCCAGCGGGCAGAACGTGTCGAAACCCTTGCCGCGAGTCCACTGGCCGTCGCGTTTTTGCAGGTCGCGGGCTGTGACGTCGTTGGCGCAGGTGTAACCGAGGATGACGTCGCTCGCCCGCTGCGCCGGGACCTCCCGGCACAGCCGCCCGATCACGACGGCGAGCTCGCCCTCGTAATCCACGCGCTCGGACAGAGACGGGTGGACGATGCCCTCCTGGTGCCCGATCACGGACGTGGAGGGTTTCATGAACATGATCGACTCCTCGGGAGCCTCTCCGCCCATCTCACGAGCGTGCTCGGCGTAGTTCTTACCGATCGCGACGACCTTGCTCGGCAGGATCGGCGCCGTCAGCCGTACGTCGGCCAGCAGTTGCCGCTCGCCGGTGAGCTGGAGCTCGCCGAACGGATGGGCCGCGACGGTGGCGATGGTCTGGTCGTCATCGACCACGCCGAAGAACAGATTCCCGTCTTTGATGAACCTCGCGATACGCACGCCATGAGGCTATCGAGCATCGGGCGTGCGCGAAGCCATGGGAGGCGGGTTGTGGATAAGTGGAGTCAGCGGGTGAAGCCGCAGGGTTGTCCGTTGAATTCACAGTCGACCGGCATCACCGGTCTGCCGGCCCCGCCGAACCTCACCTCGAACGACGCACCGGGCGCGATCGGCCTCGCACCGGCCTTGCTGTCGACGATGACGTACTGGCCGGGCTGCCTCAGCGTGACCTCCCAGGCGTTGTGGACGTCGGCGCCGGGATAGGTGAACGAGAGCGTCCACCTGGCCAGCGGCGAGCCGGTCCTGTTCACGATCATGATCGTGCCCTCGAAGTAGCCGACGTCGCGTTCGACGGTGCGGTAGGCGAACTTCGGGCCGACCACGGGGGCCGTGCTCTTACCCGCCTGCGAGGCGCACGCCTTGTTGGTCGTACTCGGGCATGCGGGTGCCTTCTTACCGTTGTCCCGGAACACGGCGAAAGCGACACCACCGGCCAGCACGATCGCGATCCCGGCCGCGACGAGGACGGTGATCTTGCTTTTCTTAGGCCTGGAAGGCAGGGCCTTCGGGCCGGTGGGCGGGCCGTTCTGGTCACCGCCCGAGGAGCCCGGCGGGTCGAAGGGCCCACGGTACGGGGCGTCGCTCGCGGGTCCCGTTTCGCCGAGAGTCTTCACGTACGCGGAGGGGCCGGGCGGGAGCGCCAACGCGGAGGTTCCCGCGTTCACCGGCGGTGCCGTGTATCCGGTGGCGCCCCCTGGTGCGTACGGAGCCGCGTAGGACATGGGGCCGGTGTTCGCCGGTGACGGGTAGGCGGACCTGGCACCGGCCGGCGTCGCGTAGTCGGTGGACGTGACCTGGTCGACGGGCACCTCGTAGCCCGCGTTCGCCGGCGGCGCGTGGTCGATGGGCGCCGCGTAGCTCGCGTTCGTCGGCGGCATGTGGTCGACGGGCATCGCGAAGCCCGCGTTCGCCGGTGACATGTGGTCGGTGGGTGGCGTGTGGCCGTCGGCGTCCGCGCTCGCAGGGGGCTCGGCATAGGTGGATGTGATGTGTACGGGCGACGCTCCTGCGGGAGGTGGCACGTCGGCGGAGAGCCCGGCATTCGAGAACGCGCCGTCATCGGTGGGAGACGCCTCGCCATGCATCGCCGAGGACCGGGCGATGAACATCTCCGCCGAGATGTCGGCAACGGTCGCGTCGGGAGCCGACGAGACGTCCGTCGCGGTGGCGTCGTCCGAGAAACCTGGCATCACGCGGGTTCCCGACCCCGAGACGTCCACCGCCGTGCTGTCGTCCGAGATGCCCGGCATTGTGTGATCGTCCGCTCCTGGGGCGTCTGCCATGCGAGATTCGGCCGAACGTTCCGGCAGCACGCAAGTTTCCGGCCCCGCGGCGTCGGGCGTCTTCTCGAAGGCATCTGACGTCGAGGCGTCGACCGCGGTCGCGTCGGTGGAGGCGGACGGCATCACGTGAGTCCCAGGGGCCATGTCCTCGCCTGGCGGTTCCGCCGGCGGGGGTGGGTCAACGGCGGTTGCGTCGTCGAATGGCATGACCTGGATCGGTATGTCGTCGAACGCCGTGAGGATCATCGACGCTTCGGACGGGGTCGCGTCGGCCGGCTCCTCCGCGATGGGCGCCGCGAGTACGGGCGCGTCGGCCAGGGTCGCGTCGGCGGGCAACTCGTGGGCGGCGCCGAATGGCTCGTCAGCGGCGCCGGCGAACTCGTGAGCCCCGTTGGGTGGTTCGTGGGCGGCGCTGGGCAGGTCGTGAGCCGCGTCGAGTGACTCGCGGGCGGCGCTGGGTGGCTCGTGGGCGGCGCTGGGTGGCTCGGAGAATTCGGCCATGGTCATGTCCGCGGGTGTGTCGTCGAGAACGCCCGGGACGTAGAGGGCGTTCACCGCCGTTTCGTCCGTGGGCGTTTCGTCGAGAACGTCGGGGAAGGCGGAGGCATCCATCGCCGTATCGTCCGCGGGTCGTTCGTCGGGAGCGTCCGCGTCGGTGGAGGCGTCCATCTTCGTTTCGTCCGTGGGGCGGTCGTCGCCGGGGGTATGCAGCATCGGTTCGTCGGATTTCTCGTCCTCGGCATCCGGCGTGGGAGTTTCGGCCGACGGGGAAAGTTCCTCTGAGGTGGGAGGTTCCGCGTCGGAAGTGTCCACGGGAGTGGCAGGTACGACAGGGCGCTTCGGGATCATGTGTACGGCCGTTATCGCGGTCCGATAGGGCTTCAGTTCGGGCCCCCCGGAGTCCGGAGAGGCATCCATCGGCTCGGAACCGCTCTCATCGGTCCGCTCGCGCGCTTCGGCTTCAGCCGCATGGGACGGCTCCTCATCCGCCTCGCCGTGCTCGTCGGCCACCATGAGTTCGACATCTGATTCCGCGGCCGATTCGTCGCTCGGACCGGACGGCTCGCCGGACTCGGCCGCAGACCCGCTCTCCGTGCCGAGCCTCTGGTCCGATTCCGCGACCGGCTCGCTGTCCGCGCCGAACGGCTGAAGCGGCTCGTCGTCCGCATCGAGTTGCTGGAGCGGCTCGCGGTCCGCTTCGGGGTGCTGGGCCGACGTCACCGCCGGTGCGTTCTCCGTGCTGGGCTGCTCGGGCGGATCCATGTCCGGGTGCTCGGCTGTGTCCGCGACCGGGGTGGGCGTCTCGACATCCTCATCGAGGGTATCGGGCGAGTCATCGGGCTCGTGGATCTCGGCGGCCGGGTCCGCGGCCGGCTCGGTGGCCTTGTCAGGCTGTTCGGCCGGGGGCGTGGGCGTCTCGGCCTGTTCGACCGGCTCGCCGGCTGGTTCGTTGTTCTCTGGAGGATCCTCGGACCAGATCCAGTCTTCGGCGTCATCGGACAGGAGTGGGTCGGGGGTGGCCTGTTCGGAGGGCCCGGCCGGCAGGAGCCTGCCCAGGGGGGCCGCCTCGAGCGGGGTGTTCTGGGGCGCCGGCTCGTGGGTCGGCGGGACGTCGTCCTGGGGCTCGCGGGTCGGTCGGACGTCGTCTTGGAGCTCGTGGGCCGATGGAATCTCGCCCTGGAGCTCGCTGGTCGGCGGGACCTCATCCTGGAGCTCGCCGGTCGGCGCGACCTCGCCCTGGGCCTCGCGGGCCAGCGGGACCTCGCCCTGGAGCTCGTGTGGCGGCGTGGGGTGGTCTGGGCGGGGTGTCTCTGCCGGGTTCTCCGTTTCGGCCGATGTTTCCTCGGTGGGTGCCTCGGGTTCGGGCGGGAGGACGGCTGCGGGGGTGTTTTCCGGCGATGTCGGAGTGGTGCCTGCTGGCGGCGGGGGTTCGGTACCGGCCGGCCGGGAGGTTGGGATGGCCGGGGTCGCTTGCCGGATTCGGCGTGGGAGAGGGGGTTTGGCGGATGGCGAGGTCTCGGGGGTGATGAACGGCGACAACGTGAGAGGGGTGCTTGGCAGGGCCTGGGCTGCGGGCCGGGTGGTGTTCTCCGGCGGGATGCCCTCGTCGGACGGTTTACCCGCCGTGCCCTTGCGGGACCAGCGGCGGAGGCCTCGGGCTCGGCGTGGTTTCTTCTCCTCGGTCGCGAAGAAGGCGTCGAAGAGCCCGTCCTCGGGAGTAGGGCCGGCCACCCGGAACTCTCCGGTCGACTCGAAGACCGAGGAGAACTGGCCTGTTTTGTGCTCGTCCGACTTACCCATTACTGCGTCACCTTTCGCCCGCCACCTGTCATTTCGACGGTGCGATAGGCCCGCTGGTTCATGCGGCATTGGCCCGGAACCGATCATGTGGCGCCGATGCCCGGGCACCCGATCGGTCCCGGACACCCCCACGTCGGTCCGGCCCCCGCTCGGACCCGCAGGTATGGCGCCATCGGCGGCCCCGGCCCGTACGTCCCAGGTCCGGGCGCAGGAGAGCTCCGAACACCGCCGTGACCCCGACGGCACGGAACTGACGGTGGCCCGTCAGGCCTCGGGAAGGCCTCCGACCCACGCACAGAACGGACGGTGGCCTGTCAGAGGCCTCGGGATGGCCTCCGGCCGCACGCACAGAACGGACGGTGGTCCGTCGCAGAACCTCGAAAGGGCCTTCACGGTGGCCGTCAGACCTCGGGAAGGCACCCGACGGCACAGAACGGATGGTGGTCCGTCAGACCTCGGGAGGGCCTTCCAGGGCTCGGCGGGCGGCCAGGCGTTGCTGGCGGTCGAGCATCGCGGTTACGGAGCGGACGGCTTCGACTCCCCCGGTTCTGCGGGTTTCGGCCAGCAGGCGGCCGGCTTCGGCGATGAACAGGAGTTCGGCGTCGTGGTCATCGCGCAGCGGCGGGCATCGGGTGGATGCCGGGGCTGCCATCAGGCGCCGGTCGTCTCATCGACGAGGTCGTCCTCGGCTCTGCCCGCAGGGAGGAGTCCAGGCAGGGCCTCGACGAAGGTCGCGTACCGCCCTAGGAGTCCCGTACGGGGTGAGACGTGGGAATCGCTGCGCATATCAGAGCCTCCCGTGCCGTTCCTCTGGCCCCCCGGGCCAAGAGTGCGTACAGTCATAGCCGTTCAAATCTCCTTATGGTTTGAATGTGAAAATTGGTGGCGGCCTCCTGTGTGCAGCAGGGGGCCGTCGCCGTTTCCGGCGACGACCACGGCCGTGCGCCGAGTGTGACGCCGTGTCAGCACCACGCGCCACCGTTTCGCGCAAATTTTCGCAGAAGTTGCGGAATGTTCGCGTCTCTACCGAAACGGTATTCCTGTGCTCGACCTGCGGAAACACCAGGAAAGCCAACTTAGATTCCGAACGGTTTTTTGGCAACCGCCACCGGACATCACCGCTGCTCACGCAATGCGACATTTGGCCCATAGCATCGGCGATAGTCAGCAAACAGAAATTAGCTCTGATCATTTGCACGTGCATACGCACGTGTAAGCGCCACGACGACCAGTACGAGAGGCTCTCCCGGCGGCCCCTGCACGCCAGGGCGAACCCTCCACGCGAGAATGCCCCTATGAGCGTCGTGAAGATCAACGTGCTGACCGTGCCCGAGCCCATGAAGGAAGAGCTGGAGCGCCGCTTCGCCGAACGGGCCGGGATGGTGGAGAACGCCGACGGGTTCGAGGGCTTCGAGCTGCTCCGCCCCGCCGACGGCAAGGACCGCTACCTCGTCTACACCCGCTGGCGCAGCGAGGAGGACTTCCAGCACTGGACCGAGAGCCAGTCGTTCGAGAAGAGCCACTCCCGCGCCGCGGCCGAGGCGAAGCAGGGCGGCCACCAGGGCCCGGCCTCCAGCAGCGCCGAGCTCTGGTCCTTCGAGGTGGTCGAACAGGTCGTGCCCAAGGCCTGAGATCAGGCCGGGTCACGGCCCGCGCGCAGGAGGCAGTAGGTCACCGACTCCTCCAGCGCCTGCCACGAAGCGGCGATGACGTCGTCCTCGACACCGACGGTGCTCCACTCGCCGTCGGCGTCGCTGGAGCCGATGAGCACGCGCGTACGCGCCTCGGTGCCGTGGGTGCCTTCGAGGATCCGCACCTTGTAGTCGATGAGCTCGAAGCCGGACAGCTCGGGGTAGATGCGTTCGAGGGCGAAGCGCAGCGCCTTGTCCAGGGCGTTGACCGGGCCGTTGCCCTCGCCGGTGGCGACGATGCGCTCGCCCTTGGCGTGCAGCTTGACCGTCGCCTCGCTGACCGTCGACCCGTCGGGACGGCGCTCGACGATCGTCCGCCACGACTCGACGACGAAGTAGCGGGCGCGTTCGCCGTGCACCTCCTCCTGGAGGAGCAGTTCGAAGGAGGCGTCGGCGGCCTCGAAGGTGTAGCCGGCGGACTCCAACTCCTTGACCCGGTCGACGACCTGTTTGGCCTTGTCGCCGTCCATTTCGTACCCGAGTTCGCGTCCCTTCAGCTCGACCGACGCGCGGCCGGCCATGCTGGAGATCAGCATGCGCATGTCGTTGCCGACCGAGGCCGGGTCGGTGTGCTGGTAGAGCATCGGGTCGACCTTCACCGCCGACGCGTGCAGCCCGGCCTTGTGCGCGAACGCCGACATCCCGACGTACGGCTGCTGCGAGCTCGGCGCGATGTTGGTCACCTCCGACACCGAGTGCGCGATACGCGTCATCTCATCAAGGCGTACGCCGAGGTCGTAACCGCGCTTGAGCTGGAGGTTCCCGACGACGGTGAAGAGGTTGGCGTTGCCGCTGCGCTCGCCGTAGCCGTTGGCACAGCCCTGCACGTGCGTCACACCGGCGCGTACGGCGGCGAGCGTGTTGGCGACCGCGCAGCCGGTGTCGTCGTGGCAGTGGATGCCGAGGCGCGCCCCGGACTCCCCGACCTCGGCCACCACGTCGGCGAGCTCGTCGGGAAGCATGCCGCCGTTCGTGTCGCAGAGCGCGATGACGGACGCCCCCGCCTCCGCCGCCGTACGGACGACTTCGAGGGCGTACGCCGGGTTGGACCGGTATCCGTCGAAGAAGTGCTCGGCGTCCAGGAAGACCCTCTGGCCCTCCGCACGCAGGTGGGAGACCGTGTCGCGGATCATCGCGAGGTTCTCCTCCAGTGTCGTGCGGAGGGCCAGGTCGACGTGCCGGTCGTGACTCTTGGCGACAAGGGTCACGACCGGCGCGCCGGATTCGCGCAGCGCGGCCACTAGGTGGTCGTCCGCGGCCTTTCCACCGGCACGGCGGGTCGCGCCGAACGCGGTGAGCTGCGCGCGCTTGAGATCGAGTTCGTTCAGTGCTCGCCGGAAGAACTCGGTGTCCTTGGGGTTCGCGCCGGGCCAGCCGCCCTCGATGAACCCGACTCCCAGATCGTCGAGGTGACGCGCGATGACCAGCTTGTCCGCGACGGTGAGGTTGAGGCCCTCTTGCTGGGCCCCGTCGCGCAGCGTGGTGTCGTAGACGTGGAAGCCGTCGTCATTCATGGGCTCGAGTCCCCCTTGGATGTTTCCCGGCGAGCGCAGGTGCTCCAGAAAGCAAAATGACCCCTCACGGTCGTGAGAGGTCAGCGCGCCGGCGATGTTCGTTACGAACCGGCGCGCCCGCCGATAATGAGAAGGCTGCAGCGCATGATGTCAACGAGTCTTCCACACCGGGCCACTTACTGAAACCCTCGTCTTACATCCTGAGACATGCCGGGGCGCTCGCAGGAAAGCGGCGCCCCGGCACCAGGTCAGCCGATCTTGTGGATCCAGCTGTGGCGGTCCTCGCCGCCGCCGTACTGCAGGCCGACGAGTTCCTCGCGGAGGCGCATGGTCACCGGGCCCGGTTCGCCGTTGCCGACGAGCCACTCTCCAGACGCGCTCTTCACGCGGCCCACCGGGGTGATCACGGCGGCCGTGCCGCAGGCGAAGACCTCGGTCAGCTCGCCGGACGCGTTGCCCTCGCGCCACTCGTCCGTCGAGATGCGGCCCTCCGACGCCGGGATGCCCAGCTCGGGGGCCAGCCGCAGCAGTGAGTCACGGGTGATGCCCGGCAGCAGAGTGCCGGTCAGGGCTGGGGTCATGACGCGGGCGTCGGCGCCGGAGCCGTACACGAAGAAGAGGTTCATGCCGCCCATCTCCTCGACGTAGCGGTGCTCGTTCGCGTCGAGCCACACGACCTGGTCACAGCCCTCGCGGACGGCCTGGGCCTGGGCCACGAAGGCCGCCGCGTAGTTGCCGCCGCACTTGGCCGCGCCGGTGCCCCCGGGCGCGGCACGGGTGTAGTCCTCCGAGAGCCACACCGAGACCGGCTTCACGCCACCGGGGAAGTACGCGCCCACGGGAGAGGCGATGACGAGGAACAGGTACGACGACGACGGGCTGTTCACGCCGAGCCCGCGCTGGGTCGCGATCATGAAGGGGCGCAGGTAGAGGCTGTGGCCCTCCTTGGTCGGCATCCAGTCGCGGTCGGTGTCGACGAGGAGTTCGAGCGCGCGGACGAACGTCTCCTCGGGCAGGGGCGGCATCGCCATGCGCTCGCACGACGTGCGGAAACGCGCCGCGTTGGCGTACGGCCGGAAGGTGACGATCGAGCCGTCGGCCTGGCGGTAGGCCTTCAGGCCCTCGAAGAGTTCCTGGGCGTAGTGCAAGACGGCCGTCGCGGGGTCCAGGGAGAGCGGGCCGTACGGCTCCAGGCACGCGTCGTGCCAGCCCTCCTCCTGGGACCATTTGATGGTGATCATGTGGTCCGTGAAGACCTGGCCGAATCCGGGATTCTCCTGAAGCCGTTCGCGCTCCTCGACCGGCATGCGGTGTTCGGAGAGCCGGATGTCGAAGTGGTTGCTCATCTGAGGTCCTCTCGCGGCGGCGGCCCCGTTGCCGCTCTTGCCCATCATTGTCGTACTTTGGGTCATCTCCTCCATCACGGCAGCGCAAAAAGGGGCGCGCCGTGGGCGCGCCCGGAGTTTTTCCTTACGGAAGGCGCGCCCTAGCCGGTTACTCGTTCCGCGATGTCATCGCCGGCTTCCCTCGTCGAGCGCGCGACCCATGCGCCCTGCCGTTCGATGATGTCGTCGGATACCGCCTGCTCGACCCGGCGGGCCTCGTCCGGCAGGCCGAGGTGCTCCAGGAGCAGGGCGACGGAGAGGATGGTCGCACTCGGGTCGGCCTTGCCCTGGCCGGCGATGTCGGGAGCGCTGCCGTGGACCGGCTCGAACATGCTCGGCGCGGCCCCTGTCGGGTTGATGTTGCCACTTGCCGCCAGGCCGATGCCACCGGCGATGGCCGCGCCCAGGTCGGTGAGGATGTCGCCGAACAGGTTGTCGGTGACGACGACGTCGAAGCGCTCCGGCTGGCTGACGAAGAACATCGTGGCCGCGTCGACGTGGCAGTAGTCGACTGTGATGTCGGAGAATTCCTTGGCCACGGCGTCAACGGTACGCGACCAGAGGTCACCCGCGTAGACGAGAACATTGTTCTTGTGGACCAGAGTCAGTTTCCTTCGCGGGCGTGACGCCGCGACCTCGAAGGCGTGGCGGACGGTGCGCTCGACGCCGTAGGCCGTGTTGACGCTCTCCTGCGTCGCGACCTCGTGCGGGGTGCCGGCCCGCAGGACACCGCCGGCGCCGGCGTACGGCCCCTCGGTGCCCTCGCGGACGACCACCATGTCGATGTCTTCGGGCCGCTTGCCCGCGAGAGGTGTGACCACCCCGGGGTAGAGGCGGACCGGCCGCAGGTTGATGTAGTGGTCGAGCTCGAACCGGAGGCGCAGCAGCAGCCCGCGCTCCAGGACCCCGCTCGGCACGCTCGGGTCGCCGACCGCTCCCAGCAGGATGGCGTCGTGGCCGCGGATCTCCTCCAGCACGGAGTCGGGCAGCGTCTCGCCCGTCTTGTGCCAGTAGGCCGCGCCCAGGTCGTACGACGTCTGCTCGATCGTGAGCCCCAGCGCGTCGAGGACCTTGAGTCCTTCCGTGACGACCTCGGGGCCGATCCCGTCACCGGGGATCACGGCGAGCCTGATGCTGCGAGAAGCCATGGACGTACCTTAGCGGAGCGTCTCAGTGCCTGAACAACCGTCTCATGTGATGAACAATCACACCTGATCCGCTCCGGTCACCGCGCGGTCGAAGACCAGCGTGCGCGCGGTGTCCAGGCCGGTCGCCAGGGCGCCCAGGACGACGGCGTCGTCGCCGAGCGGCGAGACCTCCAGGCGTGGCGGGCCGAGCGGCGTGATCGACTCCAGCCGGTCGCGCACCTCCCCCAGTAGGACGTCCGCGCCGTGGCCGCCGATGCCGCCGCCGAGCACGACCAGCTCGGGGTCAAGCAGGGCGATCACTCCGGCCAGGGCGCGCGCGACGTGGTCGGCCTCGAGTGCGACCGCACGCGCGGCGACCGGGTCGCCGTCGCGCGCCTCGTCGAAGACGCGCTTGGCGGTGATCGTGCCGTCCATGCCGAGACGCTGCGCGGTCGCGACCACACCCGGCGCCGAGGCGACCGACTCCAGCATGCCGTGGCGGCGCGTCGCGGGCGCCTGGGCGAACGGGTCGGTCTCCCCCATCGGCAGGAACGCGATCTCGCCCGCCGCGCCGCGCGCGCCGCGGTACAGCGCACCGTTGACGATGACGCCCATGCCGACGCCGGTGCCGATCGACACGTAGACGAAGTGGCGCAGGCCCGCGCCCAGGCCGTACCCCTGTTCGCCGAGCGCGGCGAGCGCGATGTCGTTCTCGATCACGAAAGGCACCGGCAGCCGCGAGGCGAGACGGGCGGTGACGCCGGGGACCTCCCAGCCGGGGAGGTTCGGTGCGAGGTGCAGGCGCTCTTTTTCGGCGTCGTGCACCCCCGGGGTGCCCAGGACGATGTCGATGATGTCGCCGTCGGCCGTTTCCGCGAGCCCGTCGACGATGCCGCCGAGCTGCTCGATCAGCTCGTCGGCGTCCTCGGCGCGCGACCGTACGTCGCGGCGTACGGCGATCTCGCCGCTGAGGTCGACCAGAGCGGCGCGCACCCACTCACGGCCGACGTCGAGGCCGATCACCCATCCGGCCTCGGGACGGATCGTGTAGAGCACGGCGGCGCGGCCGGCGTTGCCGGTGCGGTGCCCGGCAGAGACGACCAGGCCCGCGCGCTCCAGGTCGGCCAGCGCGAGGGAGATCGTCGGCTTCGACAGGCCGGTGGCCGCGGCGAGCTGGGGCCGTGACACGGGGCCCAGTACCCGGATCCGCTCGTACACGGCCCTTTCGTTCATGATCCTCAACACGCTGGTGGTGTTGGCCGTTCCGATCGTCACGCGTCCCCTCCCGCCGGTTCCCACATGTTGGTATCACGGACCGCACGACCATGTGCGTATTGATTCGTTAGGGTCCCTCCCTTACTCTGCCATGGGGACATCTTCCCAGGACAAGGCCACCTTGGTCCGCGCGAACGGAGACCCTCATGGCGAATCCCCCCACCCCGGGGTTCGAACGACGCCTCGGACTGTTCCAAGCCACAACCGTCAACATGACCCAGATGTGCGGCATTGGGCCATTCGTCACCATCCCCGTGATGATCGCGACGCTGGAGGGCCCGCAGGCCATGTTCGGCTGGCTCGTCGGCGCGATCATCGCGATCGCCGACGGCCTGATCTGGGCCGAACTCGGCGCCTCGATGCCCGGCGCCGGCGGCAGCTACCTCTACCTGCGCGAGGCGTTCCAGTACCGTACGGGCCGACTGATGCCGTTCCTGTTCGTCTGGTCGGCGGTGCTGTTCATCCCGCTGATCATGTCGACGGGCGTGATCGGCTTGGTGCAGTACGGCGGGTACCTGTGGCCGTCACTCGTCCACGGCAGCGGCCTGTCCACCCTGGGCCACGTGGTCGCCATCGGCGTCGTGCTGGTCGTGGTCGTCGCGCTCTACCGGCGCATCGGCGACATCGGCAAGATGACCTCGGTCTTCTTCGTGGTGATGCTGATCTCCGTGTTCGGCGTGATCATCGCCGCGTTCACGCACTTCAGCTCCCACCTGGCCTTCACGTTCCCGGACGACGGCGGATCGAAGTTCCTCACCGGACTGGGCGCGGGCCTGGTCATCGCGATCTATGACTACCTGGGCTACAACACGAGCGCCTACCTCGGCGCGGAGATCAAGGACCCGGGCCGGGTCATCCCCCGCTCGATCGTCTACGCCATCGTCGGGATCATGAGCCTCTACTTCCTGCTCCAGGTCGGCGTCCTCGGCGTCGTGCCCTGGCAGGAGGCGAAGGACTCCAGCTCGGTCGCCTCACTCGTGCTGGAGCGCGCCTGGGGCAAGGGCGCGGCGCAGGTCTTCACCGTCGGCATCATCATCACGGCGTTCGCCTCGGTCTTCGCCGGGCTCCTCGGCGGCTCGCGGGTGCCCTACAACGCGGCCAGGGACAAGGTGTTCCTGTCGTGGTTCGGCCGGCTCCACCCGCGCCTGCACTTCCCGACGGCCGGCCTGTACGCCATGGGCGTCGTCACCGCGATCGGGTCGCTGTTCACGCTCACCGACGTGATCAGCATGCTCACCGCGGTCTTCGTCCTCATCCAGTCCGTCGCCCAGATCGTCGCCGTGACCGTCCTGCGCCGCCGCCAGCCGAATCTGCCCAGGCCGTACAAGATGTGGCTCTATCCGCTGCCCAGCGTCGTCGCGATGGTCGGCTGGCTCTACATCTACAAGTCGGCGGGCACCAAGCCGATCCTGCTGTCGCTGGCCTGGCTCGCCGCCGGCGTCGTGGCCTTCCTGATCTGGGCCCGCGCGGAGCGTACGTGGCCGTTCGGTCCCAAGGAGATCCGCGAGCCGTTCCTCGAGAACGCCCGGGAGGGCGCCGCGTGACGGACGCGTTCGTCCTCGGCATCGACTTCGGCGGCACGAAGGTCGCCCTCGCGACCGCCACCGCGTCCGGTGAACGCCTGCGTACGGCACGGATCGAGACGCGCGCCACCGACGGCGCAGAAGAGGTCCTGCGGCGCGTCCTCGTCACCGCGCGCGAACTCGTCGACGAGACCCCCGGCCGCCTCGCCGCGGCCGGGGTCTCGACGTTCGGCGTCATCAGAGAGGGCCGCGTACGGCTCGCGCCGAACGTTCCGGGATGGGACGGCCTGGCCCTCCCGGCGCTACTGGAGGAGGGCCTGGGCGTGTCCGCGCTGCGCGTCGACAACGACGTCAACGCCGCCGCAACCGCCGAGCTGCACTGGGGCGGCCTCACCGGTACCGGTGTCGGCCTCTACGTCAACCTCGGCACGGGGACGGGCGCGGCGATCATCGTGGACGGCCGGGTCGTCCCCGGCACCCACGGCGCGGCCGGTGAGATCGGTTACCTGCTGCGTGAACCCGGCGAACCCGGGTACGCCCACGGCCACGCGCCGCTGGAGGAGTACACCTCCGGCAGCGGCCTGGCCGCACGCGGTTCGGCGCTGCTCGGCCGTCCGGTGACCGCGGTCGAGCTGTCCGCGATGCGAGACGAACCCGCCGTGGCCGCGCTGCTCCACGACGCCGCGGCGACCGTCGGCACGGCCGTCGCGAACCTCACGACGTTCCTCGACCCCGAGCGCGTGGTCGTCGGAGGCGGCATGGCCACGGCCTTCCTGTCGGCCCTGCGGTGCGCGGTCAGCCGCGCCGTGCCCTTTCCGCCGCCCGTGCAGGCCGCCTCATTCGTCGACGACGCGCCTCTGATCGGCGCCCTGGCACTGGCGATCGACGCCGCGAAATGAGAAGAAGGCCGCGGCGAGAACGCCGCGGCCTTTCAGTGGTGGGTCACCTGCTCGAGGAACCACCGTTGTCACGACGGTCCAGAGCGATCTGGACGGCTCGGGTGGCCTCCTCGGCGGCTTCTTCAGCGGGCTTCAGGGCGTACATCGAGTCCATGGGGATCCGTCTCCGTGAGGTCGACAGTAGACGCTTCGCGGGGCTTAGAGCCGGCGAACGACTCCGCGGCGGGTCGCCGGCCTGCCCGATGGTCAGGCCCCGCCGCGGCGAAGAAGGAGCAGTACGAAGCGTCGCATGGCACTTCTGACGTTACCCGCGCGTAGCGTTGATGTCTCGCCTCTCGGCCATAAATCCCAGATACTGAGACGACCCTCACGAAGTCCCAGGTCAGTCGTCTAGATCCACCCGACGCCCCTGGTCAGCACCGATCTCACGAGCGATCGCGTCGATCATCTCGGGCGCGATCGCGGAGTCGACGGTGAGCGCGATCAGCGCCTTTCCGCCCTTCTCGTCCCGGCCGACCTGCATGCTCGCGATGTTGATCCCCTCGTCGCCGAGCAGTCTGCCGACCATGCCGACGACGCCCGGCCGGTCGCTGTAGGCGAAGAAGGCCATGTGCGGCGTCGGCACGATCTCCATGTCATAGCCGTTGACCTCGACGATCCGCTCGATGTGCTTCGGGCCGGTGATCGTGCCGGATACCGAGACGGTCCCGCCGTCGGCCATCGTGCCGCGCACCGTGACCAGGTTGCGCCAGTCGGGGCTGTCCTCGCTGGTGAGGAGCGTGACCTCCAGCCCGCGGTCGCGCGACAGCAGTGGCGCGTTCACGTACGTCACGGTCTCCTCGACCACGTCGGTGAACGCGCCCTTGAGCGCCGCCAGCTCCAGGACCTTCACGTCGTGACGGGTGATCTCACCGCGGACCTCGACCTCCAGGCGCACCGGCACGCCGCCGGCCAGGGCGGTGAAGATGCGGCCGAGCTTCTCGGCGAGCGGCAGGCCGGGCTTGACGTCCTCGGCGACCGCGCCGCCCTGGACGTTGACCGCGTCCGGTACGAACTCCCCCGACAGCGCCAGGCGCACCGACCGGGCGACCTGCGTACCGGCCTTCTCCTGCGCCTCGTGCGTGCTCGCGCCGAGGTGCGGTGTGACGACCACGTTGTCGTGCTGGAACAGCGGGCTGTCGGTGCACGGCTCGGTGGAGAACACGTCGATGCCGGCGCCCGCGACACGGCCGTCCTTGAGCGCCTGGTCGAGGGCGTTCTCGTCGACGATGCCGCCGCGGGCCGCGTTGACGATGCGCACGGACGGCTTGACCAGGTGCAGCTCGCGGTCGCCGATCACCCCGAGCGTCTCCTTGGTCTTCGGCAGGTGCACGGTGATGAAGTCGCTCTCGCGCAGGAGCTCGTCGAGCGTGACCAGCTGCACGCCGAACTGCGCGGCACGCGGCGCCTGGATGTACGGGTCGTAGGCGATGACCCTCATGTCGAACGCGGCGAGCCGCTGGGCGACGAGCACGCCGATCCGGCCGAGGCCGAGCACGCCGACGGTCTTCTCCTGCAGCTCGACACCCGTGTACTTGGAGCGCTTCCACTCGCCCTGCTTCAGCGAGGAGTGCCCCTGCGGGACGTTGCGCGCGGTCGCGAGCAGCAGCGCGATGGCGTGCTCGGCGGCCGTGACGATGTTCGACGTCGGGGCGTTGACGACCATGACGCCGGCCTTGGTGGCGGCCTCGACGTCGACGTTGTCCAGGCCGACGCCGGCACGGGCGACGACACGGAGCCGCCGCGCGGCCGCGAACACCGGAGCGTCGACCTTGGTGGCGCTGCGCACGATGATCGCGTCGACGTCCTGGACCGCGGCGAGCAGCCCGGCGGGGTCGGCACCGTTGGTGTGCCTCACCTCGAAATCGGACTCCAGCAGGGCGATGCCCGCGGGTGACAACTCTTCGGCGACGAGAACTATGGGCTTGCTCAACGGACGGATCCCCTGTCTCGATAACGACCCCGGTGGGGGGTGGGAGGCACTGCGTGCTACCTCATACCGTTGCCTTCTGGTGAGCAAACGTGGGCATGCTCTGTTCCATTAGGCAGCCTCGCCTTCCGGCGGGGCGATCCCGGTCTGATTGACACCAGCGGTGGTGTCGTGCCGGGTTGACGTTTCATGGCCTGCTGCGTTGACCACTGGTGTGGTCGCGGTCTCCTGCGTGGCTCCACGTCCGTTTCCAACCCGGTGGTTGGCGGCCGGTCCACTCCCGGTACCGGGCCTCGTTCCCCCCGTGTGCAGGGTGTCGCCGAGGCGGGCGAGGTTGATTCCGGCGTTGAGATCACGGTCGATCATCAGGCCGCAGTGCTCACACACGAATGTCCGGTCGGCCAGGGTCAGGTTTGGCTTTCGCCTGCCACAGGCCGAACAGGTTTTGGATGAGGGGTAGTAGCGGCCGGCTTCCACCAAAGTGGAGCCGTACCAGGTGGTTTTGTAGCCGAGCATCCGCCGTACCTGCGCGAGTGCGGCATCGGCGAGTGCCCGGTTCAGTCCCCGCTTGTACGCGCCTCCGCTGGAGCGCATGCCGGATGCGTTCAACGTCTCCACGGTGATCACCTGGTGGCGTTGCGCAAGGCCGGTGGTGGCCTTGTGCAGGACATCGCGGCGTATCGCCGCGACGCGGGCATGCGTTCTGCCGATCCGGCGTTGGGTCCGCTGCCATCGTTTCGACGGCTCTCGTTTCACCCGTGTACGCGGGTCGTAGGAGCCGACCTGCCGGGCGGCCTTGCGTTGCAGCGCCCGCAATCGGTCTTGGGCCGCCGTCAGCGGCTTCGGTGCGGGCGTCCGGGAGATCTCACGCCCGGCCGGGGTAGCGACCACCAGCAGAGCATCGGCTTTCACGCCCACCACCTGATGCGGGCAGGCTCCAACATGTGCCGGGACCTGCCTGGAGCGTCGCACGATCGTCTGGACTTGAACCGCGGGAACCCTACCGGCCCTCCGGTGCGCTCGCCCTTGCGGGACTTCGACCACGCCTCCAGCCCTCGCGCCAGGGCATCCAGACCGGTGTTGTACGCCTCCTTGGAGTTCTCACCCCACCACGGCGCCACCATGCCCTTACGAGGGTTCCACTCCCTCCGCAACGACGGCAGAGTCCACGACAGCGGCGGAGTGAGAGAATCCTCCGCGACACCATAAGAGCGTTCCGCCGCCCGCTGACCCATGACCGCCATCACCAAAGCAAGCATGGTGTTATGCGCCTTCCTAGCGCCACCAGCATGCGACCTGAACGCACGTATCTGAGCCGGACTCGCATCAAGCGCGAACCGGTACGCCTGGACCGTCCACCCCTCAGGGACCTCGAACCTGGGCATCACACAACCTTCGGCTCCGGGTCGCTGGTCTTGGCTGCGGTCACCGCGCGCATCGCCCGATTCCGAGCACCACGCCTCCCGTACAAGCGAGCGCACATGCCTGTGAGCACCTCGATCATGTCCCGCACCAGATCATCGGTGGCCTCACCCGGGTCGGCCACGACCACACGGCGGCCCTGCGCCGAAAGCGCCGCCTCCAGATACTCCACGCCGAAGCGGGCGAGCCTGTCCCGGTGTTCCACGACCACCACCACCGCGGCAGGGTCTGACAAGATGCGCCGCAACTTCGGCCGCTTCCCGTTCAGCCCAGACCCGACCTCGGTGACGACTTCCGCAACCACGTAGCCGTTCGACGCGGCCCAGCCGGTCAGCCGGGCGACCTGCCGATCCAAATCCTGACGTTGGTCATGCGAGGACACCCGGGCGTACACCACCACCCGGCCACCCGCCGCCGCCGGCGCCACCTCGACCCAGATCGTGCCCGACGCCAGTCGCCGAGCAGGCACCGGCATCCGGCCCTCCCGGAACCACCGATACGCCGTCTGCGGATGCACACCCTGCTTCCGCGCCCACTCGGCCAACTTCACAACACTCACCTAAACACACGTTCGATCACGTTTGCTCATGGAACGCCGAACAGTTCGAAACCCCCACGGCGGCGGAGTCTGGCCACGAGCACGAGGCACGTGCCCGGACACATGACACCCGGCAGGGCGCCGGTACGCACTAGGGTCGGGCGCATGGCTAATGGAAACCCTAAGCTGGCCGAGGTTCTCGCCGGTCGCGGCGAACCCGAGGAGATCCTGAGCGCGCTGGTCGACGGGGGGATCCTCATCGTGGCCAACCCCGACGGCTCCGTGCTCGTCGGGCAGCTCGACGACGAGAGTGTGGCCCTGGCCGGGTTCACCGCGCCCGAGGCGTACGCCGATAAGCCGGACAACGAGACCTTCCAGCAGGCCGACGCGGCGCTGCTCCTGGAGATCGCGCGCAGCGGCGAGGTCGAGGCGCTGGTCGTCGACCCGGAGGGCGACGACGCCGCGCTCATCCCGTTCAGCGACATCCAGGGCTATCTCGTCACCCAGGGCATGGGCGTCGACGAGGACGTCGAGGTCGCGTTCCGCGCCAGCGAGCACGATCTGGTCCCCCACCTGCGGGACGGCATCACCGCGAAGCTCCCGGACTACCCCACGGTCGATCGGGTCTGGATCTCCGACGTTCGCATGCCGAGCGGTGTCGAGGGCCTCATGCTGCACGTCGTCGTCGATGAGGGCGCCGACCCGGGGGTCGCCAACGATCTGCTGCAGGCGACCATGGAGAACCTCCCGACCAGCGACGTCCCGGTCTTCGCCCACGTCGCCGACGACGAGACGGAGGGCTTCCTCAGCGAGATGGAGGCCGCCGTCGTGCGTCGCTAGCCGGTTCACTGATCACTTCGGCGTCACCTCTCGGCCACTCGGACCGTTAAGAATCATGATCACCGCCGAGAGGAGACGTCGTGTCACCCGAACTCGACCGCCGGCGGTTCCTGCTCGCCTCCGGAATCGCAGGAGCCGCCGTGACGATGGACCCGCTGAGCTTCGCCGCCGCCGCGCCAGGCGCCGAGCAGACCCGCACCATCTCCGGACACCAGGAGATCGGCGCGCCCGACTGGGTCTACGTCCCGGTCGAGGTGCCGCGCGGTGTGCGCGAGATCTCGGTGAAGTACTCCTACGACAAGCCGCAGCCGCCGGCCGGGCAGCCGGGCAACGCGCTCGACCTCGGCTGCTTCGATGACCAGGGCTTCCGCGGCTGGTCCGGTGGCGCCCGCGACTCGTTCACGATCAGCCGTACGGAGGCGACGCCGGGCTACCTCCCCGGCCCGGTGCGGCCCGGCACGTGGCGCGTCACGCTCGCCCCGTACACGGTCGCCCCGCAGGGCATGAACTGGACCGTCGAGGTCACCCTGCGCTTCGGTGAGCCCGGAGAGCCGTTCGTGCCCTCCCACGCCCCGCTGCGGGCCAAGGGCCGCGGCCGCGCCTGGTACCGCGGCGACATGCACATCCACTCGGTGCACTCCGACGGCAAGTGGCTGCCCGAGGAGATCGCGGCCACCGCACGCGCCAACGGCCTCGACTACATCGTCTCCACCGAGCACAACACCTCCAGCGCCGCGGGCATCTGGGGCCACCACGCCACCGACGACCTGCTGATCATCGACGGCGAGGAGGTCACCACCCGCAACGGGCACTACACCGCGCTCGGGCTGCCCGCCGGCACCTGGATCGACTGGCGCTACCGCGCGGTCGACGGCCAGATCGCGCGGGTCGTCCGGGAGATCCACGAGCACGGCGCGCTGGCGGTGTCCGCGCACCCGTTCACGCCGTGCCTGGGCTGCCAGTGGAAGTTCGGGTACGAGCACCTGGACGCCATCGAGGTGTGGAACGGCCCGTGGACCCTCGACGACGAGGCCGCCCTGCAGATGTGGAACGGCCTGCTGACCTCGCGGCGCACCTGGCTCCCGGCGGTCGGCGACAGCGATTCGCACCAGCGCGCCAACACCCTCGGCCTGCCGCAGAACGTCGTGCTCGCCGACGACCTGACCAAGGCCGACATCCTGGCCGGGGTGAAGGCCGGGCGGCTGTACGTGGCCGAGTCGTCCGCGGTGTCGCTGACCTTCACCGCCTCGTCCGGCTCACATCACGCCGGCATCGGCGAGCGACTGAAGGTCGACCCCGGCGACGAGGTCACCGTCTCGATGACCGTCGAGGGCGTGCCCGCGGGCGTGATCCGGCTGATCACGGACGAGGGCCAGATGCTGGAACAGCCGGTGGGCCCGCTCACCTGGAAGACCCGGCCACGGGTCGCCCCCTACATACGTGCCGAGGTGCGCCACCCGGACGGCACGATGGCCGCCTTCACCAACCCGATCTTCCTCGGGCGGGCCTGACTCGCGAACGTCGAAGGCGCGCCACCGTGACGGTGGCGCGCCCTCAGTGCGTTCTCAGTCCTGCAGCCAGGACATCATCGGGCGGAGCTTGGCGCCGGTCTGCTCGATCGCGGAGCTCTGCTCCTCTTCGCGGCGCTTGAGGAAGTTCTCGCGCCCGCCGTCGAACTCCTCGACGAGCTCCTTCGTGAAGGTGCCGTCCTGGATCTCGCCGAGGATCTTGCGCATCTCCTCGCGGGTCTGCTCGGTGACGATGCGGCGGCCGCGGGTGTAGTCGCCGAACTCCGCGGTGTCGGAGATCGAGTAGCGCATCTGCGAGAGGCCGCCCTCGTACATGAGGTCGACGATCAGCTTCATCTCGTGCAGGCACTCGAAGTAGGCGGCCTCCGGCTGGTAGCCGGCGTCGACGAGCGTCTGGAAACCGGCCTTGATCAGCTCGGACACGCCGCCGCACAGCACGGCCTGCTCGCCGAACAGGTCGGTCTCGGTCTCCTCGGTGAACGTCGTCTTCAGCGCGCCCGGCCGGGTGCCGCCGATGCCCTTGGCGTACGAGAGGGTGAGCGGCCAGGCCTTGCCCGTGGCGTCCCGCTCGACGGCGACGAGCACCGGCACGCCGCGGCCCTCGGTGTACTGGCGGCGTACGAGGTGGCCCGGGCCCTTCGGCGCGACCATGCACACGTCGACACCCTCGGGCGGCTCGATGAGGCCGTAGCGGATGTTGAGACCGTGGCCGAAGAACAGCGCGTCGCCCTCGACCAGCGACGGCGCGATGGCGTCCTTGTACAGCGCGCGCTGCAGGTGGTCGGGGATGAGCACCATGGTGAGGTTGGCCTCTTCGCACGCCTCTTCGGGCGTGACGACGCGAAGCCCGTCGTTCTCGGCCTTCTCCCGGCTCTTGGAGTCCTTCGGGAGGCCGACGCGAACGTCCACTCCGGAGTCGCGCAGCGAGAGCGCGTGCGCGTGCCCCTGGCTGCCGTATCCGAGTACCGCGACGTGGCGGTCCTGGATGACGCCCAGGTCGGCGTCGTTGTCGTAGAAGATCTCAGCCACTTGCGTTGCCTCTCTTACAAAGGTTAAGCACTACGCTCGATCGCCCGAAGCGAGCGATCGGTGATGGAGCGGGCACCACGGCCGATCGCCACCATGCCCGACTGGACGAGTTCCTTGATCCCGAAGGGTTCGAGGACCCTGATCAGGGCCTCCAGCTTGTCCTTGCTGCCGGTCGCCTCGATCGTCACCGCGTCCACGGCCACGTCGATGACCTTGGCGCGGAAGAGCTGCACCGTCTCCAGAACCTGGGAACGCGTCTCCTGGTCGGCACGGACCTTGATGAGCACGAGCTCGCGCTCGACCGACACACCCGGGTCCAGCTCGACGATCTTGATGACGTTGATCAGCTTGTTGAGCTGCTTGGTGACCTGCTCCAGCGGGCGGTCCTCGACGTTGACGACGATCGTCATCCGCGAGATGTCGGGGTGCTCCGTCGTGCCGACCGCGAGCGAGTCGATGTTGAACCCGCGCCGGGAGAACAGGGAGGCCACGCGAGCGAGGATGCCCGGCTTGTTCTCAACCAGCACCGAAAGCGTGTGTTTGCTCATCGGAAGCACTCCTCAGTCACGGTTGCCCCAGTCGGGTGCCATGTCGCGGGCGATCTTGATGTCGTCGTTGCCGGTGCCGGCGGCGACCATCGGCCAGACCATCGCGTCCTGGTGGACGATGAAGTCGATGACGACCGGCACGTCGTTGATCTCCATCGCCTTGTGGATCGTGGCGTCGACGTCCGCGGCGTTGTCGCAGCGCAGGCCCGCACAGCCGTACGCCTCCGCGAGCTTGACGAAGTCGGGGATGCGCCGGGCCTGCTGCAGGTCGGTATTGGAGTAGCGCTTGTTGTAGAACAGCGTCTGCCACTGGCGGACCATGCCGAGGTTGCCGTTGTTGATCACGGCCACCTTGACCGGGATGCCCTCGATGGCGCAGGTGGCGAGCTCCTGGTTGGTCATCTGGAAGCAGCCGTCGCCGTCGATCGCCCACACGGTGGTGTCCGGGCGGCCGTGCTTGGCGCCCATCGCGGCCGGCACGGCGAAGCCCATGGTGCCGAGGCCTCCGGAGTTGATGAACGCGCCCGGCTTCTCGTAGCCGATGAACTGGGCGGTCCACATCTGGTGCTGGCCGACGCCCGCGACGTACAGGGCGTCCGGGCCCGCGATGTGGCCGATGCGCTGGATGGCGTACTGCGGCGAGAGCGACCCGTCGCCGGGCGTCTCGTAGCCGAGCGGGTACGTCTCGCGCCAGGCGTTCAGCTGGCGCCACCACTCCTCGTAGTCGCCCGTGCGGCCGGCGGCCTGTTCGTTCTTGACCGCGACGAGGAGGTCGGTGAGGACGTCGCGGCAGTCGCCCACGATGGGGACGTCCGCGTGGCGGTTCTTGGAGATCTCGGCCGGGTCGATGTCGGCGTGCACGATCGTGGCGCCGGCCGCGAAGGTGTCGAGGCGGCCGGTGACGCGGTCGTCGAAGCGGGTGCCCAGCGCGACCAGGAGGTCGGCGCGCTGCAGGGCGCCGACGGCGCCGACACTGCCGTGCATGCCGGGCATTCCCATGTGCAGCGGGTGGCTGTCGGGCAGCGCGCCCTTGGCCATCAGCGTGGTCACGACGGGAGCGCCGGTCAGCTCGGCGAGGGCGCGCAGCTCGGCGGAGGCCCCCGCCTTGATCACGCCGCCGCCGACGTACAGCACCGGGCGCTTCGCGGCGCCGAGCAGGCGCGCGGCCTCGCGCACCTGCTTGGCGTGCGGCCGGATCGCGGGCCGGTAGCCCGGCAGCTGCATCGGTTGCGGCCAGATGAAGTCGACCTCGTTCTGGAGGGCGTCCTTGGCGATGTCGACGAGCACCGGACCGGGGCGGCCCGTGGAGGCGATGTGGAAGGCCTCGGCGATGGTGCGCCCGATGTCGGCGGGGTCGGTGACGAGGAAGTTGTGCTTGGTGATCGGCATCGTGATGCCGGAGATGTCAGCTTCCTGGAAAGCGTCGGTGCCGATGGCGGCGCTGGTCACCTGCCCGGTGATCGCCACGATCGGCACGGAGTCCATGTAGGCGTCCGCGATCGGCGTGACGAGGTTCGTCGCGCCGGGACCGCTCGTCGCCATGCACACGCCGACCTTGCCCGTCGCCTGCGCGTAGCCCTGCGCGGCGTGCCCGGCGCCCTGCTCGTGGCGTACAAGGATGTGCCGGACCTGCCGCGAGTCGAAGAGCGGGTCGTACGCCGGGAGGATCGCTCCCCCGGGTATCCCGAAGACGGTGTCGACACCGACCTGCTCCAGCGCGCGGACGAGCGCCTGGGCTCCGGTCATGCGTTCGGTCATCTGCTCGATCCTTGCTCTCTTGAGCACTGGGCTCTGCTCGCGGTCATGCGCCGTACGTGGCAGGCCCGCGGGTGAGACGTCGCGGGCCCCGGGGTCATGCCAACAAAAAACCCCCCGCGCCGTCAGGCGATCGAGGGGAGCGCGCAAGCCATCTCAGTCAGCTGGCGCGCCGACCAAGTACGAGAATCAGGTTGCGGTTCATGGACCCAACCATGGCGAACTTCAGGGTCCGCGTCAAATTCGTGGACGGGTTGTCTCAGAATTCAAGACACGAAAATGCGGACGCCCGCCCCGATCGCCGTTGATCGGGGCGGGCGTCCGCGTACGGAAACGACTTACGACACGTGCTTCCGCACCACGTCGTCGGCCTTCACGTAGTACACGCGGTGGCCGAACTGGATCTCGTAGTACTTCAGCTTCCCGCGCACGATGGCGTGCGTGGACACGTCGAAGGTCGAGGAGTAGTCGTACTCCCCGGTGGCCGCACCCAGCACCGCGTAGCTCTGGCCCGCGGCGAACGTGTACTGCATCGGCGCCAGGTCCTGCACCGGCACGTCCTTCGGGTACGCCTCGGCCTCGGGGTAGGCGCGGCCGTAGACGGGCACGGACGCGGCGCCCGGCTTTGGCGTCACGACGTAGCCGCCGGCGCCGACCGCCGCGGGCTGGGACTTCGGGTCGAAGAACCAGGCCTTCTGACCGAGGTACCAGATCGCCGTCCAGTCACCCTGCCGGTCGGCCACCGCGAAGTGCTGGCCGGTCGCGGCGCGGGCGCTGTGGTCGTACACGCTCATCGTCGCGTCGCCGTTCGGCGGGTGCTTGCCGATGTCCTTGACCAGCGGAGCGTCCGCCTTCGGCTCGGTACGCAGCATGATCGACCCGCCGCCGTGCACGGGGCACAGGGCAGCCGGGTCGTTCGCGTCACAGCCGGTGTACGGCACGAGGTTCTTCGCGTAGTCCGGCTTGATCATCACGACGCCGGAGTGCGAGCCCGCGGTCGCGTGCAACGGGTGCCCCAGGAGGCTGAAGTAGTGCGCCCAGTCCCAGTACGGCCCAGGGTCCTCGTGCATGGCCTTCACGCCGGCGGCGGTCGTGGCCGGGACGTTGTCGTGGCCGATGATGTGGCCGCGGTCGACCGGGATGTCGAACTTCTTGGTCAGGTAGCGCACCAGTTCCGAGGAGCTCCGGTACATCGCCTCGGTGTACCAGGCGCCGCCCTGCGCGAGGAAGCCCTCGTGCTCGATGCCGATGGACTTGGCGTTGATGTACCAGTTGCCCGCCTGCCAGCCGACGTCCTTGGACTTGAGGTGCTCGGCGATGTGGCCGTCATTGGAGCGGACCGTGTAGTTCCACGCCAGGTACGTCGGGTCCTTCACCAGGCCCATGGCCGTGTCGTAGGTGCCCTCGGTGTCGTGGATGACGATGTAGGAGATCTTCTGGCTCTTCGGCCGGTCGCCCAGGTCGTGGTTGCCGTACGCCGTCGGGTCGTTCGGGTCGAGCGACTGGTACGGCGCGGGCACCCACTCGCACCCGAGGTCCTTCGGGCACTCGGTCCGGGTGTCACCGGCCTCCGGCGCGGCGGTCTTCAGCCCCGGCGTGGCGGCGAGCGTGACCTGCTGCCCGTCGTCGGTGGTGCGGGCGGCGCCGGTGCGGAGCACGTCGTACGCCTGGCCGGCGAACCACGAGGTGCCGCCGTAGCGGACCGTCGCGGAGTACCAGGCGGCCGGGTCGGCGCTCAGCGGCTTACCCAGGTCGCGCTGGTAGCGGGCGAGCAGCGCCGCGCCGCCGCGGATGTTGGCCGTGGCGTCGGTGCGCAGCGACTGCGGCGTCGCACCCGTGAGCCGTGCGGCCTGCTGGAGCGTCTGCCCGGCGGCGGTCGGGGCGGCCTGCGGGTGGCTCATGGAGGCCTTCGGGCGCAGGGCCGGACGCGAGGTGTCGCCTCTCGGGTCCTCACTCCCCTGGGCGAAGTGCTCCGAGCCGGGGGTGAGGGTGGCGTCGGTCAGGTGCATGGGGCCGAAGCCCGCGCTGACGCTCGGCCGGCCCTTGTTGGCGTCCCATCGCGACTCCAGGTAGGAGACCGCGAGGAGGAGGTTGGTCGGAACGTGGTACGCCTTCGCCGCCTGGACGAAGGACTGTTGCCGGGTCGCCTGGACCGGGCTTGCTTGCTGGGCGTGGGCCTGGCCGGTCCCTAGACCGGCCAAAGCCACGGTCGCCGCGACGAGGATATTGCGCCGCATGCGCATCGGCAGCCTCCGCACTGACGGTGGGGTCGCCGGTAACGATCTCGGAGAGATCGGCTTACGTCAACGATTTCCGACGAATCTGACCAGGCGAAAGTTTTCTACCGGACGTCAGCTCGCGGAGATCACCGATCCGTGCAGCGGAATGGACGCCTGACCGCGCCCGCTGATCTGCACCAGGGCCTCGATGCCGGTCGGCGTCATCGGCCGTGAGACGAGGTAGCCCTGGACGCGCGGGCAGCCCATCTCGCGCAGCAGCTCGATCTGCTCGGGACGCTCTACGCCCTCGGCGACGACGGTCAGGCCGAGGTCGCTGCCGACCCGCGCGATGGTGCGCGTCAGGAGGGTGAGGGTCTCGTCGCGGCCCAGCCCGGCGACGAACGACGGGTCGATCTTGATCACGTCGACCGGGAGCTGCCGCAAGAACGCCAGCGAGGCGTACCCGGTGCCGAAGTCGTCGATGGCCAGGCGCACGCCGAGGTCTCGCAGGGCGGCCAGCCGCGTGATGACCTCGTCGGCGCCGTCGACGAGGACCTCCTCCTCGACCTCGAGCGTGAGCATCTCGGGGGCCAGCCCGCTGTCGGCGAGCGCCTCCGCGACCGAGGTGACGAACTGCGGCGCGGCGATCTCACGCGACCGGAGGTTGACCGACAGGCCGATGTCCCAGTCACGTGCGCGCCACTGCGCCACCTGGGCGCACGCCTCGCGCAGCACCCAGTTGCCGAGCGGGATCATCAGACCGGACTTCTCGGCCGTGCCGATGAAATCCTCCGGCGGCACCGACACGCCATCGCGCCACCAGCGGAGCAGCGCCTCGACGCCGGTCACCCGCGAGGTTGCCAGCTCGACGACCGGCTGGAACTCCACGGAGAACTCGCCCTCGGTGAGCGCGCGCTGCAGGTCGCTGCCGAGTTCGAGCCGGCGCATGACGTCGGCGTGCATCTTGGCGGCGAAGACCTCGACCCGGCCGCCGCCGAGGTTCTTCGCGCGTGAGAGCGCGATGTCGGCGTTGCGGATCAGCTCCAGACCGTCGACGCCCTCCTCGGTGAAGGCGATGCCGACGCTGGCGGTCAGGACGATGCCGCGGTCGCCCACCCGGTACGGCTCGCCGGACAGCGCGCGCAGCAGGCGCTCGCCGAGGTCGACGACGGACTGCACCTCGGTGGCGCTCTCCATGAGCACCGCGAACTCGTCGCCGCCCCAGCGGGCGACGGTGTCGCTGGCGAGCACGCCGGCGCGGAGCCGCCGGGCCGCCTGGGTGAGGACCTGGTCGCCGCCGGCGTGGCCGATGGAGTCGTTGACGGCCGTGAAGCCGTCGAGGTCCACGAAGATCACCGCGACGGGGCCCTCGGTGCAGGCCACGCCCTCGCGGGCGCGCTCTTCGAGGTATGCGCGGTTGGGCAGGCCGGTCAGCCCGTCGTGGAATGTCAGGTGCGCGACCTGGCGCTGCAGCGCGGCCTGCTCGCTGAAGTCGCGGGTCGTGATGAGCAGCCGGTCGGCGGCCCCGTCGACGGTACGGCCGTAACGCGTGATCGTGGACTCGGTGGGCAGCCACGTGCCGTCGGTGGCGCGTACGCGGCAGGCGACGCGCACGACGGCGTCGGCCGCGCCCTCGGCGGACGGGCGGGTGAGGGAGGTCACCGCGTCGAGGACGCGCGGCAGGTCCTCGGGGTGGACGATGTCGTACACGGTCTGGCCGAGCAGGTCTTCGGGCGTGTACTGGTACGAGCGCTCTGCCCCGGCGCTGACGTACTGCACGACGCCGTCGAGGCCGCAGATGACCACGACGTCGTTGATGCTCTCGGCGAGCGCGCGGAAGTGTTCCTCACCCGTGTCGACCGCGCGGCGGAGCCGCGCGTTCTCGCCGACGAGCTCGCCCAGCCGCGCCAGGATCACGAGCACCGCGGAACCGGCCAGGACCGGAACGATCGGCCGCAGGTCGCGCCCTGCCGTGAGCGTGTGGCCGGCCACGAAGATCGCCGCCGCGGCGGCCGCCGCGGCGGGCGCGATGCCGGGCCGCAGGGTCGGGGCGCGCCCCTCGTCGGCGAGCCACTCTCCACGCGCCACCCAGGGGACGATGCCCAGGAGCAGCAGCCCGGCCAGGCGTACGGCGCCGGCCGAGACGCCGTGGGCGCCGGCGTCGTTCAGCCGCAGCGCCACGTACACGACGTCGGACGCCGCGAGAAGGACCAGCGAGCAGTACGCGACGGCGAGCGACCGGTGGTGCCCGCGCAGGGCGCCGAGCGCGACCGGCAGCAGCGCGCAGATCAGCGCGGCGTCGAGGAGGGGGTAGCGCAGCTCGATGAAGAACTGGCCCCAGCTCTCGCCCGACAGGTGGTACATCCGGTCGAAGAGCGAGACCCAGCCGAACACGAACAGGGCGGACGCACAGACATAGGTGTCGGCGAGGTAGCGGAGCCACGGGCGCGCGCCGCGCGGCAGGCGCAGCGGCAGGATGAAGCCCGCCGCCATCGCGACCGGCGCCATCAGGAAGAACAGGTCGGCCGGCGAGACCGCGACCACCGTACGGCTGATCACGAACCGGGAGACCGCGTTGACCGTCGCGCCGGCGCCCCAGGCGGCCGCGGCGATGCCGAAGCAGCGCCAGACGTCGCGTTCACCCCGGCCCGCGGCGGTGTGCGGCGCACGCCGCGCCGCGCACAGCAGGGACGTCGCCGCCGCCGCCGCGGCCCACGCCGTCAGCCAGGGCCCGTACGCGCCATCGCCCCATCCGAGCAGGAGGGCCAGCACCTGGATCACGGCCAGCGCGGCGGGCACGCCGAAGGGGAGGACCGCCGCCGGGAGGCTCCAGCGCCGCCACCCCGCTCTGCCGCTCATCGCCGACCCGCTTCCTGCGCAATGGTCCCTGGTCGTTCCGTAATGGAAACGCCCCGGACGGGAGCCGTGGCTCCCAAGCCGCCCATGAGCCTCAGGTCGTTTTCAGACCCGGCGTACCACCGGACTGTCAAGTGCCGTGTCATCCTCTGCGAGGTGGTGTCCCGCGAGCGGGGCACCGGGGGTTGAAATTGCAGGCCGCGCCGACACCTGCCGGGGTCTCCGGCCACGGGTGCGCGCGGCGGTCACGCTGGTCAGCTTCAGGGTTCAATCTACGGTGCGAATGTCACGGAGCGATTGAGGACGGGCTTCCGCAAGGCCTCAATCGATACGTTCGGTAATCGTCGGCTGACGTATTCGAGATGTTCACCGGCACGTCCCGCGAAATGCGGAAAGTCGCGGTGTGCAATCGTCTGTCATGTCGCAAAAACGGTGTGCGTAAGCCTTTACCGGATCCAGCGGCGTTCGATGCGGGCGGCAAGGGGTGGCCTGACCCGTATGTCAAGACCGTTTTCGCACCCGGCCGATCACGGAGCGTTGATGATGTTCGTTCGGAATCGAGATGGGAACTTGACCAAAGTGAGGCTCCGCATCCTCGTCGCCACGTGCGCGCTCGCCGCGTACGGCTGCTCATCACCCTCTCCCGCCCCGCACGCGGGCGGCTCGACACCGCCGTCGTCCTCGGCCGGCTCGTCGCCGGCGGGACATCTGGGCACCCCTCGCGACCTGGTGACCGGCCTGTCGGTGCCCTGGGCGATCGCGTTCCTGCCCGGCGGCGACGCGCTCGTCACCGAACGGGACACCGCGCGCCTTCTGCGGGTCACGCCCGCCGGGAAGATGAGCGTCGTCGGCAAGGTGCCCGGCGTCTCTCCGGCCGGCGAGGGCGGCCTGCTCGGCGTCGCCGTCTCCCCCTCGTACTCTCGTGACCACTTCGTCTTCCTCTACTACAGCGCCGCGTCGGAGAACCGGATCATGCGCTTCTCCTACGACGGCCACGGGCTGGGCGACGAACGCACCCTGGTGAAGGGGATCCCCCGCGGCCCGATCCACAACGGCGGGCGGCTCGCGTTCGGCCCCGACCACCTGCTCTACGCCTCCACCGGCGAGACCGGCCGCGGCGGCCTCGCGCAGGACCGCTCCTCGCTCGGCGGCAAGATCCTGCGGATGACCCTCGACGGCGACCCCGCGCCCGGCAACCCGTTCCACACTCTGGTCTGGACGTACGGGCATCGCAACGTGCAGGGCATCGCGTGGGATCCGCGAGGGCACATGTTCGCCACCGAGTTCGGCCAGGACCGCTTCGACGAGGTGAACCGCATCACGAAGGGCGGCGACTACGGCTGGCCGGTGGTGGAGGGCTTCGGCGGCGACCGGAAGCGCTACACCGCTCCCCTGCTGACGTGGAGCACCGACGAGGCGTCACCGTCCGGACTCGCGTACGCCGGCGGCTCCCTGTGGGCGGCCGGCCTCGGCGGGCGGCGGCTGTGGCAGGTGCCGGTCGCGGCCGACGGCACGGTGAGCCAGCCGAAGGCCCACTTCGAGGGCCGGTACGGACGGCTGCGCGCGGTCGCCGCGGCCCCCGACGGCTCGCTGTGGGTGAGCACCAGCAACCGCGACGGGCGCGGCGACCCGTCTTCCGTCGACGATCGCATCCTGGTGATCCCCGTCTCCTGACTCCAGCGCAGGAGACCTCTAGGGTGGCGATCGTGAGTTATCCGCATTCGGACCCCGAGCGATTCGAAGGGCTCCTGGACCACGTCGAGCGCTACCTGGGCACGACCCGCTACGCCCAGTCCGCCGAGATCGAGGGGCGCAACCGCGGCTTCGCGGTGGGCATCCACGATCACCCGGAACGCCCGATGGTCTCGGCGGTCACCACGGGAGTCCGCTTCCAGGCGATGCGGTCGCCGCTGCCCCTGGAGTTCGCCTGCTCGGCCAAGCCCGGCCAGGAGGACGAGGCCGCCTTCCTCGTACACGTCTTCGCCGATATGGCCGTGCGCAACGGGGCGGACGTGGAGTACGACGACGGCTTCCTCAACGACGAGCCGCTGATCCCCGGTACCTCGATCTTCGGCCTCCTGGCCGCTCCGCACCCTCGCGCGGACGAGATGTTCAACCTCTTCCGCAACGCCAAGGACGAGCTTCAGGCGCAGTTCGTCACGCTCGTCCCCATCACCGCCGCGGAAGCCGATTACCTCCAGACCCACGAGACCGGCGAATTGTTCGACCTGTGGGACGCGGAGGGCACAGATCTGCTGGACATCTACCGCCAGTCCGCAATCTGAGACGTACGCGCCCCGGTGACGCGGTCACCCGAAGGTGCCGCATCGCCGGGGCGCGGTGTCGTTCAGCCGGTCAGCTTCTCCAGGATCAGCTCGCGCGCGCGGCCGGCGTCGGCCTGGCCACGCGTGGCCTTCATCACGGCCCCGACCAGGGCTCCGGCGGCCGCCACCTTTCCGCTGCGGACCTTCTCCGCGACGTCCGGGTTGCCGGCGATGACCTCGTCGATGACGGCCACCAGCTGGCCGTCGTCACTGACGACCTTCAGGCCGCGCTTCTCGACGACCTCGTCCGGGGTGCCCTCGCCGGCGAGGACGCCGTCGAAGACCTGGCGGGCGAGCTTGTCGTTGACGGTGCCGTCCGCCACCAGCGCACTCACCCGTACGACGTCCGCCGGGGTCACGGGCAGGTCCGTCAGCTCGACCCCCTGGGCGGTCGCCCGGCGGGAGAGCTCGTTCATCCACCACTTGCGGGCGGCCGAGGGCTCGGCGCCCGCCTGGACGGTCTCCTCGATGAGGTCGAGCGCGCCCGCGTTGACGATGTCCTGGAGCTCCTTCTCGCTGAGGCTCCACTCGCGCAGGATGCGGGCGCGGCGGGCGGCGGGCAGCTCCGGCAGTGACGCGCGCAGCTCCTCGACCCACTCGCGCGCGGGAGCCATCGGCACGAGGTCGGGCTCGGGGAAGTAGCGGTAGTCCTGCGCCTCTTCCTTGCTGCGGCCGCTCGTGGTCGTGCCGGTGTCCTCGTGGAAGTGGCGGGTCTCCTGGACGACGCGGTCGCCCGCGTCGAGCACTCCGGCCTGGCGCTCGATCTCCGAGCGCACGGACCGCTCGACCGAGCGCAGGGAGTTGACGTTCTTGGTCTCCGAGCGGGTGCCCCAGGTCGAGGAGCCGGTCGGCATGAGCGACACGTTGACGTCGCAGCGCATGGAGCCCTCCTCCATGCGCACGTCGGACACGTCCAGGGCGCGTACGAGCTCGCGCAGCTCGGTGGCGTACGCACGCGCCACGAGCGGCGCCGCGACACCCGTGTCGACGATCGGCTTGGTGACGATCTCGACGAGCGGGATGCCGGCCCGGTTGTAGTCGACGAGCGAGTGGTCGGCGCCGTGGATGCGGCCGGTGGCGCCGCCGACGTGCAGCGACTTGCCGGTGTCCTCTTCCATGTGGACGCGCTCGATCTCGACGCGGTAGGTGCGGCCGTCGACCTCGACGTCGAGGTGACCGTCGACGCACAGCGGCTCGTCGTACTGCGAGATCTGGTAGTTCTTCGGCATGTCCGGATAGAAGTAGTTCTTCCGGGCGAACCGGCACCACTCGACGATGTCGCAGTTCAGCGCGAGGCCGATCTTGATGATGCCCTCGATCGCGGCGCGGTTCGTCACCGGCAGGGACCCGGGCATGCCGAGGCAGACCGGGCAGACCTGGGTGTTCGGCGGGGCGCCGAAGACGGTCGCGCAGCCGCAGAACATCTTGCTGTTGGTGCCCAGCTCGATGTGCGTCTCGATGCCCAGAACCGGCTCGTACCGGGTCAGTGCCTCGTCGTAGGGCACCAGCGTCTCAGTGCTCACAGCTCCGGAGCCTCCTTCAGCAGCGGGCCGCCCCAGCGGTCCTGCAGGGCCTTCTCCACGGCGGCGCCGACGCGGTAGACCCGGTCGTCGCCGAGGACCGGCGCCATGATCTGGAGCCCGACCGGGAGGCCGTCCTCCTCGGCGAGGCCGCACGGCACCGAGATCGCGGCGTTGCCGGTCAGGTTGGACGGGATCGTGCACAGGTCGTTGAGGTACATCGCCATCGGGTCGTCGGCCCGCTCCCCGATCGGGAACGCGGTCGTCGGGGTCGTCGGCGACACCAGGACGTCGACCTGCTCGAACGCGGCGTCGAAGTCGCGTGCGATCAGGGTGCGGACCTGCTGGGCCTTGCCGTAGTAGGCGTCGTAGTAGCCGCTGGACAGGGCGTAGGTGCCGAGGATGATGCGGCGTTTGACCTCCGGGCCGAAGCCCTCGGCCCGAGTGAGCGCCATGACCTCTTCGGCCGAGCGCGTGCCGTCGTCGCCGACGCGCAGGCCGTAGCGCATGGCGTCGAAGCGGGCCAGGTTGGAGGAGCACTCCGACGGCGCGATCAGGTAGTACGCGGGCAGCGCGTAGGTGAAGTGCGGGCAGGACACCTCGACGACCTTGGCGCCCATCGACTCCAGCAGCTCGACGGTCTCGTTGAAGCGGGCCAGCACACCCGGCTGGTAGCCGTCGCCGGCGAACTCCTTGACGACCCCGACGCGCAGGCCCGCGACGTCGGCGCGGCGCGCGGCCTCGACGATCGGCGGAACCGGCGCGTCGATCGAGGTGGAGTCCATCGGGTCGTGCCCGGCGAACGCCTCCTGCAGGAGCGCGGCGTCCAGGACCGTGCGTGCCAGCGGGCCCGGGGTGTCGAGCGAGGACGCGAAGGCGATCAGGCCGTAACGCGAGGACGCCCCGTAGGTGGGCTTGGTGCCGACGATGCCCGTGACCGCGGCCGGCTGGCGGATCGAGCCGCCCGTGTCGGTGCCGGTGGCGAGCGGCGCCTCGTACGCGGCGACCGCCGCCGACGAGCCGCCAGAGGAGCCTCCGGGGATCTTGGTGAGGTCCCAGGGGTTGTGCGTCGGGCCGAACGCGCTGTTCTCCGTCGAGGAGCCCATCGCGAACTCGTCCATGTTGGTCTTGCCGAGGATCACCATGCCGGCGGCGCGCAACCGCGCGGTGATCGTCGCGTCGTACGGCGGCCGCCAGCCCTCGAGGATCTTTGAGGAGCAGGTGGTCGGCATGTCCTTGGTGGTGAAGACGTCCTTGTGCGCGATGGGCACACCCGCCAGGGGGCCGAGCCGCTCACCGGCAGCGATCTTCGCGTCGACCGCACGCGCCTGTTCGAGCGTGGTGGCCTCGTCGACGTGCAGAAACGCGCGGACGGAGCCGTCTACGGCGTTGATGCGGTCGAGGTGGGCCTGGGCGACCTCGACGGCGGACGCCTCTTTCGAGGCGATCAGCGCGGCCAACTCGGCCGCGGTCTTCTTGATGATGCTCATCGGTCGCTCACGCCTCCTCGTCCAGAATCCGCGGAACCTTGAAACGCTGCTCCTCGGCGGCCGGCGCGCAGGCGAGCGCCTGGTCGGGCGTCAGGCTCGCGCGCGCCTCGTCGGCACGGAAGACGTTGGTCAGCGGCAGGGCGTGTGAGGTCGGCGGAATATCGTCCGCCGTGACCTCCTGCACCCGCGCGACCGCGGAGATGATGTCGTCGAGCTGGGTGGCGAGGTGTCCGAGCTCGTCCTCGCTCAACGCCAGCCGGGACAGCCGTGCGAGGTGAGCCACCTCGTCGCGGGTGATGGCGGACATATGGAAACCGTTTCTGCGATCGATGGGGTTCGGTTCAATCCTAGAGGGCCCCGCACCCCCGCACCGACCGGTTTACTCAGGCATGATCGCCGGCGAAGTCACTGCGGAGCGAGCTGGGGGGCGTGCTCGCGGAGCCAGACGGTGGCCTCGGCCGCGGTCATGGGCGGGCGGAAGTGGTAGCCCTGCGCCGCGTCACAGCCCATGCGCCGTAGCACGCTCGCGATCTCGGCGTCCTCGACGCCCTCGGCGACCGAGCGCAGGCCGAGCGTGTGCACGAGGTCGACGATCGACTTCACGATCACCGCGTTGTCGCCCGCCTCGCCGAGCCGGCCGACGAACGACGAGTCGATCTTGATCTCCTCGACGGGGAGGCTCTTGAGGCGCACGAGGGAGGAGTAACCGGTGCCGAAGTCGTCGAGGCTCAGCGGGATGCCCAGCGTGGCGAGCGCCTTGACCGTGTCGGCGGCGTAGGCGGGCTCGGTCATCAGGATCCGCTCGGTGATCTCCAACTGGAGGGCGTGCGGTGGCACGTCGTGGCGGAGCAGCCCGGAGGCGATCGTCTCGGCGAGCGTCGAGTCGAGCAGGTCGCGGCCGGAGGCGTTGATGGCCATCTGGACGTGCAGCCCGGCCTTCCACCACGCGGCCACCTGGTCGAGCGCGGCGTCGACGACGAAGCCGGTGATGCCGCGCATGAGGTAGGTCTGCTCGGCCACCGGGAGGAACTGGCCCGGTGTGAGCAGGCCCTTGGTCGGGTGACGCCAGCGCAGCAGGGCCTCCATGCCCGCGGGACGCCCGTCGGCGAGGAAGACCTTCGGCTGGTAGTGCAGCTCCAGCTCGCCCCGGTCGATGGCGCGGCGCAGTTCGCCCTGTCGTCCGAGGCGCTCGGGAGAGTTTCGGTCGCGGTCGGGCGAGTAGATCTCCACGCCCGTACGGCTCTCCTTCGCGACGTACATCGCGACGTCGGCGCGCTGGAGCAGCAGCTCGAAGTCGGGCGCGTGGTCGGGGTGGAGGGCGATCCCGACGCTGGCCTCCAGGTCGAAGGAGTTGCCGTCGAGGCGTACGGGCTCGTTGAGGGCGGCGCGCAGCCGGGCCGCGACCTCGCGGGCGGCGCGCGCGTCGCGCACGGAGGGCAGCAGCACCGCGAACTCGTCGCCGCCCAGCCGCGCGACGAGGTCACCGGGGCGCACGCTGTGGGTGAGGCGGTGCGCGACGAGCTGGAGCAGGCGGTCGCCGGTGGGGTGGCCGAGGGTGTCGTTGACCTCTTTGAACCGGTCGAGGTCGAGCAGGAACAGGCCGACCCGCTGCTTTTCCGGCTCCTGGCCGTTCGCCTGGGCCGTACGGCGCTCGGACTGGTGGCGTGCCTCGGCGAGCGCCTCCTCCGTGCGGAGGATCAGCAGCTTGCGGTTGGGCAGGCCGGTCAGCGTGTCGTGCAGGGCCTGGTGTTCGCGGCTCACCGAGACCGAGGCGTTGAGGTAGACCGCGACGAACGGCAGCAGGAACAGCGGGAGGAACGCCGCCGACCGGCTCATGTCGACGACGACGAGCGGCGCGAGCCCGAGGAGGGCGCTCTGCACAAGGAGCTGGAGGGCGAGGTTCCAGCGGATGGCCTTGATGATCGAGCCACGCTCGTGGAACGCGATCGCGCCGTTGACCAGCGCCATGTTGACCAGGAAGTACGCCGCGCCGGCGAGGCCCATCGGGAGTAGGTCGGCGCCGGCCGGAACCCAGGTGCCGGTCGGCGAGGAGCCGATGCCGAAGATCAGGAGCACCAGGCCGGACGCGGTGAAACTCAGGGTGTACTGCCCGACGTTGAACGCGGTGCGGTGCAGGGCACGGCGGCGCAGGACGCCGGTGGCGACCGTCGCGATGGCCTGGAGCAGCAGGGCCGCGGGCAGGCCCGCGTAGAGGAGGGTCGCGAAGGCGAAGGTGGTCGAGATCGTGGCGCCGGTCGTCTCCGTCGAACCCGGGGTGATGATCGGCTTGAGCTCACCGAAGACGATGAGGGCACCGAGGATCCAAAAGAGCGGGCTGCCGACCAGTTTCCGCAGGTCGTCGGCGCTGAGGAAGGCGAGCGAGGTGGCGAGGACCACGACGCCGACCGAAGTGACACTGGCGACATAGGCCCACATCGGGGATCCGCGCCGGGGGACGGTGTCCCGCGTGTTGTTCGGGTCCTTCATCACGTCCTCGGGGGGTTATACCAACCAGATCCGTTTTTGTTGGGAGGCGATGGTATTTGGACGGACACAGGTAGTGCTGAGGGGAGACTACGACCTTTGGGCAACTTCGCGAAACCGCTTGCGTACGTTCCGTTACGCCCGAAATGTGGGGCTGTCCGGCACGTCAGTAGTCAGACGATACCGTACGGTATCTTTGCGCAGGTCAGAAAGTGGCGAGAAAGATGGCGTCACTCTTCAGCGACCACAGCCGCCTCGGTGGCCGCATCCGGCCCTTTTTCCACCAAAATCCGGAAGCCGGCCTCGTCGAGAAGCGGTACGCCGAGCTTGACGGCCTTGTCGTACTTGGATCCTGGACTGTCTCCGAACACCAGGAACCCGGTCTTCTTCGACACCGCGCTCGACACCTTGCCGCCCAGGGTCTGCACGGCCTCGGTCGCCGAGTCGCGGCTGTAGGTGTCGAGCGACCCGGTGATCACCACCGTGACGCCTTCGAGGGGCCGCGGCCCCTCGTCACTGCCCTCGTCCTCCATGCGGACGCCCGCGACACGCCACTTCTCCACGATCTCCTGGTGCCAGTCGACCGCGAACCAGTCCTTCACCGAGGCGGCGATCGTGGGACCGACGTCCTCGACGGCGGTGAGCGCCTCCTCCGAGGCCTCGATGATGTTCTTCATCGAGCGGAACTCACGCGCCAGGGCCTGCGCGGCGGTCGGCCCGACATGGCGGATCGACAGCGCCACCAGCACCCGCCAGAGCGGCTGCTGCTTGGCCTTCTCCAGCTCCTCGAAGAGCTTCTCGACCGTCTTCTTCGGCTCGCCCGCCTTGGTGGCGAAGAAGGTGACGACCTTCTCCTCCCCCGTCTTCTCATCGATCTTGGGCAGGCCGGTGCGCTGCTCGCGCACCACCGATTTGATCGGCTTGAGCTGCTCGACGGTCAGGTGGAACAGGTCGCCCTCGTTCTTGACGGGCGGGTCTTCCGGCTCCAGCGGCTGCGTGAGAGCGGTCGCCGCGACGTAGCCGAGCGCCTCGATGTCGAAGGCGCCGCGGCCGGCCACGAAGTAGAGGCGCTCTCGGAGTTGCGCGGGGCAGGTGCGGGCGTTGGGGCAGCGGATGTCGACGTCGCCCTCCTTCTGCGCCCGCAGCTCGGTGCCGCACTCGGGGCACCCGGACGGCATCGTGAAGTCCTTCTCGGTGCCGTCGCGCAGGTCGGAGACCGGGCCGACGATCTCGGGGATGACGTCTCCGGCCTTGCGCAGCACGACCGTGTCGCCGATCTTCACGCCCTTGCGCTTGACCTCGTCGGCGTTGTGCAGCGTCGCGTACGCCACCGTCGAGCCGGCCACCTTGATCGGCTCCATCACGCCGTACGGCGTCACCCGGCCGGTGCGGCCGACGCCGACGCGGATGTCGAGGAGCTTCGTGTTGACCTCGACCGGGGGGTATTTGAAGGCGATCGCCCAGCGCGGCCAGCGGCTCGTCGAGCCCAGCCGCCGCTGCAGGGTGAGCTGGTCGACCTTGACGACGACGCCATCGATCTCGTACGCGGGCTCGTGGCGGTGCGCGCCGTAGTGCTCGATGTACTCGCGCACGGCGTCGAGGCCGTCGACGACCTTGTAGCGGTCGCTGACCGGCAGGCCGAAGGCGCGCATGAGCTCGTACGCGTGGGACTGGCTCTCGGGATGCTCGCCACCGCGCCACGTGCCGAAACCGTGCACGATCATGCTGAGCGGGCGCCGGGCGGTGACCCGCGGGTCCTTCTGACGCAGTGAGCCCGCCGCGCCGTTGCGCGGGTTGGCGAACGGCGCCTTGCCCGCCTCGACCAGACCCTCGTTGAGCTTCTCGAACGCCTCGACCGGCAGGTAGACCTCGCCGCGGACCTCCAGGAGGTCGGGGACGTCGTCCCCCTTCAGCTGGGTCGGTATGGCCTCGATCGTGCGGATGTTGTGGGTGATGTCCTCACCCGTGCGGCCGTCTCCGCGCGTCGCGCCGCGGACGAGGCGGCCGTTCTCGTACGTCAGGTTGACGGCGAGGCCGTCGATCTTCAGCTCGCACAGGAAGGCCGCGACCGTTTCGACCTCCTTCTCCGCGCGCGTCACCCACGCCGACAGGTCGTCGGTGTTGAAGGCGTTGTCGAGACTCTGCATGCGCTCGAGGTGCTCGACCGTCTCGAAGTCGGTCGTGATCGGCGCCCCGACCTTCTGCGTCGGCGAGTCGGGCGTGACCAGATCGGGGTGCCCGGCCTCCAGCGCGAGCAGCTCCCGCATCGCGGCGTCGTAGTCGGCGTCGCTGATCGTCGGCGAGTCGAGGACGTAATAGCGGTAGTTGGCCTCGTCGAGCTCCTGGCTCAGCTCGGCGTGACGCTGCCTGGACTCGTCGGATACGCCTGTCGCCACGTCTGTCTCCCCTGCGTGCGCGTGCTGACGAGCCTATTCTCCCGCCGGCCACCGACAGTTCCGAACGCGGCTCGCCTGGAGATCGGGACGAGCATGGGTCAGTCCTCGGACGATTCCCGGAGGATCCTGGCGGCCTCCCGGCAGTGCCGCAGGGCGGCGCGCGCGTACGCCGGAGTCGCGCCCGCCAGACCGCACGCCGGCGTGACGACGACGGCCTCGGCGAGAGACGCGGGGGTGAAGCCCAGGCGGCGCCACAGCTCACGCAACCGCACGAGCGAACGCTCCGGGTCGGGCGGCCTCGTGCCGGTGCCCGGAATGACGCCCATGAGGAACCCGGTGCCCGCCTCGACGGCCTCGCCGATGGCGTCCTCGTCACGGATCAGCGACGCGTCGACCGCCAGCGCCTTCGCCCCGGCGGCGCGCATCAGCCCGTACGGCGCGCGCGGCGCACAGCAGTGCACGACCGGGAACGCGTCGGTGGCCTCGATCACCCGCCGCAGGCCGGCCTCGGCGACCGGCGCCTCGACGGCGCGCACCCGGGAGAACCCGCTCGCGGTCGGCACCGTGCCGGCCAGCACGCCCGGCAGCCCCGGCTCGTCGAGCTGCAGCAGGACCGTCGAGGCCGGCAGCCGCCGCCGTACGTCGGCGACATGCGCGGCGACGCCCTCCGCGAGCGAGGAGGTGAGGTCGCGCACCGCCCCGGAGTCGGCGAGCGCCCGCTGCCCGTTACGCGTCTCGACGGCGCCCGCGAGGGTCCACGGGCCGGTGACCTGGATCTTCAACGGGCCGGAGTAGCCCTCCAGCCGCTCTTCGAGCGTGTCGAGGTCCTCGGCGAGGTAACCGCGCGAACGCGCCGTGTCACGCCCGGGCCGGTCACCGAACCTCCAGCCGGACGGCTGCAGGCCGACGGCGAGATCGACGAGCAGCCCGGCGGTCCGCCCGATCATGTCGGCACCGGGCCCGCGCGCCGGCAGTTCCGGCAGGTGAGGCAGGTCGGGCAGCTCACTGAGAACGACCGGGAACGTCTCGGCCGGGCGGTTACCAGGGAACGAACCGGTGCCGGTGGCGAACCCGGCGCGCCATGGGAAGTCATGCACAGCCCGAGCCTAGGGCGTGCCCGGCGGGCCTTGGACGCCGCGCAGCAGGCAGAAGATCCGCAAGGCGCGCCCGGCAGGGCTTGATCGTGGCGAGCGGTGTGCGTGTGGCGGCTCGCAAGGCGGAGAAGCCTGGTTCGGCCGGCGACCGACGAAGCGGCGAGCCGCCACCCGGGAGGCGGACGATCCACTGGGCGCGCCCTGAGGCGTGTCCGGCGGGGCTTGGCCGTGGCACGAGGTCAGGTGATCAGTTCGGCCATGCGGTCGAGGCGTTCGAGGGTTTCGGCGGCGGGCTTGGTCGGGAGGAACAGGAGGATCTCGTCCACTCCTGCTTCGGTCAGGTGGTCGATGATCTCGCGTTCGGGTGCGGCGGCGTACACGGTGACCGGTACGTGGCGGCCGGCGCGTTCGCGTAGTTCTCTGATGCCCTTGGCGAGTTCGCCGTCGTTGGCGCGGCCGGCGATGGGCAGCCAGCCGTCGCCGTACTCCAGGACACGGTCGAACGTCTTCGGACCCCAGCCGCCGACCAGGACCGGCGGGGTGCGGAGCGGCTTCGGCCAGCAGAAGATCGGGTCGAAGTCGACGTACTCCCCGTGGAACTCCGCCTCGTCCTTGGACCAGATCTCCTTCATGGCCAGGACGTATTCGCGGATCAGGGCCATACGGGTCTTGGGGTCGGTGCCGTGGTTGCGCATCTCCTCGCGGTTCCAGCCCGCGCCGATGCCGAGCACCGCGCGTCCGCCGGAGATGAGGTCGAGCGACGCGACCTCCTTGGCGAGGATGATCGGGTCGCGCTGCGCGACCAGCGCGATTCCGGTGCCGAGCTCCAGGCGTTCGGTGACGGCGGCGATCGCGCCGAGGGTCACGAACGGGTCGAGCGTGCGGTAGTAGACCCGTGGCAGGTCGCCGCCGCCGGGGTACGCGGTCTCCCGGCTCACCGGGATGTGGGTGTGCTCGGCGAGGTACAGCGAGGAGAAACCGCGTTTCTCCAGCGCGGGGCCGAGCACGGCGGGCTCGATGCCCTCGTCGGTGACGAAGGTCGACACTCCGAATCTCATGATCCCCCCAAGGAAGGCCTGGTGACGCCTCTAGTTGATCAGACCATGCTCGGCGCGGCCACCGCGATGGTGGCGGAGCCCAGGACCGTGTCGCCGTCGTACAGCACCGCGGCCTGGCCCTTGGCGACGCCGCGCGCGGGCTTGGCCAGCGCGATCCGCACGGTGTCGCCGTCGAGAATCGCGGTGCAGTCGTGCACCTCTCCGTGGGCGCGCAGCTGCACGCGGCACTCGCGCGGCTCGGCGGGCGGCTCGGCGAGCCACACCGGGCGCTCGCCGACGATCTCGTGGACGTCGAGGGCCTCGCGCGGTCCGACGGTCACCGTGTTGGTCACCGGGGAGATGTCGAGGACGTAGCGGGGCCGCCCGTCGGGCGCCGGACGGCCGAGCCGCAGGCCGTGCCGCTGGCCGATCGTGTAGGCGTACGCGCCCTCGTGCTCGCCGAGCACCTCGCCGGAGGAGTCGACGATCGGGCCCTTCTCCGAGCCGAGACGGCCGGCGAGGAAGCCCTGCGTGTCGCCGTCGGCGATGAAGCAGATGTCGTGACTGTCGGGCTTGTCGGCGACGGCCAGGCCTCGGCGGTCGGCCTCGCGGCGTACGTCGGCCTTGGTCGTGTCGCCGAGCGGGAACATCGCGTGCGCGAGCTGCTCCCTCGTGCAGACGGCCAGGACGTAGGACTGGTCCTTGCCCAGGTCGACGCTGCGCCGCAGGACGCCGCCGTCTTCGAGGCGCGCGTGGTGGCCGGTGCAGACCGCGTCGAAGCCGAGCGCCAGCGCCTTGTCCAGCAGCGCCGCGAACTTGATCTTCTCGTTGCAGCGCAGGCACGGGTTGGGTGTACGGCCCGCGGCGTATTCGCTGACGAAGTCCTGGACGACGTCGCGGTCGAACCGCTCGGCCATGTCCCAGACGTAGAAGGGGATGCCGATCACGTCGGCGGCCCGGCGGGCGTCGCGGGCGTCCTCCAGCGTGCAGCAGCCGCGCGCGCCGGTGCGGTACGACTGCGGGTTGGCGGACAGCGCGAGGTGGACGCCGGTCACCTCGTGGCCGGCCTCGGCGGCGCGTGCGGCGGCGACGGCTGAGTCGACGCCGCCGGACATGGCGGCGAGTACGCGAAGAGTCATGACCTGTTCGAGGGTACGCGGTCAGAGGTCATGTCCGCTTACCGGTTTTCGGCGCGTGGAGATCGGCCCGGCCCGCATACGATTGAGCGCACTATGGGAATCTTCCGGCGCTCCGCTGACGCGGCTCCGCACACAGCAGCCATCGCACAGTTCTGGGACTGGTGGTCCACCGCCCGCCGACGCCTGGAAGAGGGCGTGCCCGCGGACGTCGCCGACGAGATGGCCGCACACGTGCGCGCGCTGCACCCGGACCTGAAGTGGGAGGTCGGCTCGGGCCCGACCCTGACGCTGACCGGCGAGGGCGTCGAGGAGCTGCGCGGCATCGCCGAGCGCTGGCTGCAGAGCGCGCCCGACGACGCATGGGACTACCGTGCCGCGCGGGCCGCCGACGCGTCGAAGCTGAGCGGGAAACTCCAGGTCGACGAACACGAGTTCGACCTGGAGTACGTGCGGATGGGCCTGCGGGCCGACGCCGCGCGCGCCCGCGTCGACGTGACGTCCTACCACCCGGACTTCCTGTTCGTGGCGGACGACATCCGGCTCGGCCTCACCCGCCGGGTGCTCGACTGGGCGCTCGGTGAGGACGACGCGGCCCGCTGGGTCGGCGACGTGACGACCGTCGCCGACGAGCCGATGGACGCCCTGCCGCCGAGCATGCTGCCGTCGGTCGTCGAGCAGATCGCGGCGCCGTTCGCCCAGCCCGCGTGGCTGGTCGGCGAGGGCCGCACTCCCCTGGGCCACACCGCGCGCGTCGCCGTACGCTTCCCGCTGCACCGCCAGGACTACCCGCTCTGCGACCTATACGTCTCGGTCACGCTGCCGTACGCCAGCACGAACCCCGACCGCCTGCCGGTCGAGCCGTCGGCCTCGGCGCTGCGCGGCTTCGAGGAATCCATCGAGAAGATGGGCGCCCGCGCCGTACTGGGCGCCCAGGAGACGGGCGACGGCCGCCGGGTGTTCCACCTGTACGTGGACGCGGAGTCCGGAGTGGTCGCGGAGCTGGACCAGCTCGCGGCGGCGTGGGCCGAGGGCCGCGCCAAGGTCTCCACCCGCCCCGACCCCGCCTGGGACGCCCTGGAGCCCTACCGCCCTTAGGGCGCGTCCGATGTATCACGTTCGTTGCGAGCGGTGCACAGGCGGCGCGTCGCAAGGCGGCAACGCGGCGAGGCGCCGCCTGTGCACCACGCAGCCGGACTTTGTCAGACACGCCTTAAGGCTTGTCCGACGCGGCCGCGCGAGACGGCGCGGTGTGCCTAGAGCGAGCCGGCGCGGCGGGCGCGTTCGACGACAGGGGCGATCGCTTCCACGGTGGCGTCCACGTCGGCCTTGGTCGACGTGTGGCCCAGGGAGAAGCGCAGGGAGCCGCGGGCTCGGGGCAGGTCGGCGCCCATGGCCAGCAGCACGTGGCTGGGTTCGGCCACACCGGCCGAGCAGGCGGAGCCCGTCGAGCACTCGATGCCGCGGGCGTCGAGCAGCATCAGCAGCGCGTCGCCCTCGCAGCCCGGGAACGAGAAGTGCGCGTTGCCGGGCAGGCGGTCCTTCGGGTCGCCGTTGAGCACCGCGCCCGGCACGGCCTCGTGGACGCGCGTGATCAGGTCGTCGCGCAGCTTCGTGAGGCGCTCGGCCTCGGCCTCGCGGCCGGACACGGCGGCGCCGAGCGCGGCGGCGAAGCCCGCGATCGCCGGGGCGTCCAGGGTGCCGGAGCGCACGTCGCGCTCCTGGCCGCCGCCGTGCATCACGGGCATGGGGTCCAGGCCGCGCGCGAGCAGCAGCGCGCCCACGCCGACCGGGCCGCCGATCTTGTGGCCCGTGACCGTCATCGCGTCGGTGGTGAACGCGACCGGCAGGTGCGCGACCGCCTGAACGGCGTCGGTGTGGAACGGGATGCCGTGCTCGCGCGCGATCTCGGACAGGGCGGCGATCGGCTGCACGGTGCCGACCTCGTTGTTCACCCACATCACGCTGATGACGGCGACCGAGCCGGGGTCGCGTTCGACGGCGGCGCGCAGCGTCTCGGGCCGTACGCGGCCGTGCTCGTCGACGGGCAGCGTCTCGACCTCGGCGCTCTCGTGCTCGGCCAGCCAGTGCGCCGAGTCGAGGACCGCGTGGTGCTCGACGGCGCTGATGAGCACGCGCGTACGCGCCGGGTCGGCGGCGCTGCGGGCCCAGAAAACGCCCTTGAGCGCGAGGTTGTCGGCTTCGGTGCCGCCGCTGGTGAACACGACCTCGCTGGGCCGTGCCCCCATCGTCTCGGCGATGATCTCGCGGGACTCTTCGACGACGCGCCGCGCGCGGCGGCCGGAGGCGTGCAGTGACGATGGGTTGCCGACGCGCGCGAACTCGACGGTCATCGCGTCGATCGCCTCGGGCAGCATCGGCGTGGTCGCCGCGTGATCCAGGTACACCATGGCCTATCAGCCTATCCGCGCCTTCGCGGGAGGTGATGGCCGCAGTGGGTCAGAGCGCGAGGCCGCCGTCGCACGGGATGACGGCCCCGGTGACGAACCCGGCTCCGATCAGGTAACGAACGGCGTCGGCGACGTCTCCGGGACGGCCGACCCTGCCCGCCGGCGTCTGCTCCGCGTACGCCTCGAACTGCTCGCGCCGCCGCTCCTCGGGCAGCCACGACCACCAGGGCGTGTCGATGACGCCCGGCGAGACCGCGTTGACGCGGAGCGGTGCGAGCTCGGCCGCGAGCGGCGGCACGGCGCGTTCGAGCGCGCCGTTCACCGCGGCGAGGCCGGCGGTGCCGGGCAGCGCCGCGCGTGCGCTCGCCGCCGTCACGAACGTGATCGACCCGTCCTCGGCGATGGTGTCGAGCGCGCTCTGGGCGGCGACGAAGTGCGGGAAGAACTTGCCTTCGAAGGCCGCACGCAGGTCGTCGGCCTTCAGGTCGCGCAGAGGGCCGGCTCCGGTCGCGCCGCTGACCGCGAGCACGAGGTGGTCGAAGCGCCCGTGCCGGGCGAAGAACGCGCGGACCTCCTCCGCGGACGTGGCGTCGACGGCCTCGGCGCCGGTCACCTTCGAGGCGGCGGCGGCGAGCCGTACGGGGTCGCGGCCGGTCACGGTCACCTCGGCGCCGTCCGCGGCGCATGCCTCGGCGGTCGCCAGCCCGATGCCCGACGTTCCGCCCATCACGACTACGCGCATGATCGTTCTCCTAATTTCTAGACGCTGCGTCTCCAATCTATATCGAGACGCCGCGTCCTGTAAACTCGCGGCCATGTCGGAGACCGGCCGGCGCCCCGGGCGCCCACGCAGCGAGACGGCACGCCAGGCGATCCTCAAGGCCGCCCACGAGGAGCTGCTCATCCGCGGGCCGGGCGAGCTCACCATCGAGGGGATCGCCGCGCGGGCCGGCGTCGGCAAGCAGACGATCTACCGCTGGTGGTCCTCGAAGGCCGACGTCGTCCTCGACGCGATGCTCGACCGCGCCTCGGCCGACATCCCGATCCCCGACGAGGGGTCACTCGGTGCCGACCTGCGGGCGTTCCTGACCTCGACGTTCCGGATGAGGGAGGAACAGGGGCCGGTGCTCGTCGGCCTCATGGCACAGTCCGTTCTCGACCCGGCCTTCGGCCAGGCCTTCCGCGAGCGCTTCCTCGCGGGCCGCCGCGCGACTCTCCGCGGCCTGTTCGAGCGCGCCGCGGAACGCGGCGAGATCCCCTCCGAGGTGGACGTCACCCTGCTCGTCGACATGGTCTACGGCGTGCTGTGGTACCGCCTGCTCGTGGAGCACGCACCCCTGGACGACGGCACGGCGCGCGACCTCGCGGCCCTGGTCACGCGGGCGGCCGTACGCGTTTGACGCGCTATACCGTCCGGACGGTATAGTAGAAAACGCCATGAAACGAGACGCCCTCCTCGACGCCGCCGAGGCCCTGCTGTGCGAGCAGGGCACGCAGGCGCTCACCATCGCCGCGGTCGCCGACCGCGCCGGGGTGAGCAAAGGCGGGCTCCTCTACCACTTCCCCACAAAGGAAGCCCTGGTCAGAGGCCTCGTCGAACGGCTCGTGGCGGAGTTCGACGCGTTGATCGCCTCGTACGACACCGGAGGGCCCGGGTCGTACACCCGCGCCTTCGTGGAGGCGAACCTCGCGGTGGTCATGGACCGTGACCAGTCCCGGCTCCTGCGACGATGGGCGACGGTGAGCGCGGCCTCGGCCGACCCGGCACTGCTCGCCCAGGTCCGCGAGGCCATGCATCGCTGGCACCACCGCGATCCGGCCGATGATCCGGACCCGGTGGGCGCGCAGATGGCCCGCCTGGCAGCGGAAGGCCTCTGGGAGGTCGCCGTGCACGATCCGGGCCTGTACGACGAGGCGCAGCTGGAAACGCTGCGCCATCGGCTGCTCGACCTTCTCTAGCAGCAAGAGACGCAACGACGAGCCGGCACCCATCGGGTGCCGGCCGTTCCGTGCGCAATCAGAAAGAGGTGAAATACATGACGTTTCGCGTTCTGACCCGAGCGCGCCTGGGCACGATTCTGACGTTCGCCCAGGCCGGCATGCTCTGCGGAGTCTGGGTGTCGAGGACACCCGCTCTCGCGAGCCGCTTCGGTCTCACTGACGGCAAGATCGGCGTGGCCATCCTCGTCTGGGGAGTCGGCGCCATCATCGCGATGCAGGGACTGCGGGGCGTCATGGCACGCGTCGGCAGCCGCCCGGTCCTCCGGATCACGGCGCCGCTGACCGCGATCAGCCTGGCGCTCGTCGCGAACGCCCCCGACTGGCCGCTGCTCCTGGTCGCCGTCGCCCTGTTCGGCATGGCCTTCGGCCTGACCGACGTCGGCATGAACGCCCAGGCCAGCGCCGTCGAGCGTGCGTACGGACGGCCGGTCATGAACGGCATGCACGCCGGCTGGTGCGCCGGCGCCATCTCCGGCGGAGCGCTCGGCGCGCTCAGCGCGGCGGCCGGGCTGTCCTTCTCCCAGACGCTCACCGGCGGGGCCATCATCGCCCTGCCCGCGACGCTGGTCATCGGGCGCACCTACGTGGCCGACGAGGCCGTGACCACCGCGAAGAAGCGCCGTACGCGGCTGCCCTTCGTGGTCTACCTCGTCGGCGGGCTCGCCTTCGCGGCGTTCATGATGGAGGGCTCGATCGCGGACTGGAGCGGGCTCTACCTCAGCCGCGAGCTCGGCGCGCCCGAGGCGGTCGCCGCACTCGGCTACCCGCTGTTCGAGGCGGCGATGCTCAGCGGCCGCGTCGTCGGCGACCGGCTGCGGACCCGCGTCGGCACCCGCCCATTGCTCACGTACGCGGGGCTGGCGACCGCCGTGTCGGTGCTGGTGGTGGTCCTGGCTCCGGTGGCGTACGTCGCGCTGGCCGGGCTCTTCCTGACCGGGCTGGCGATCTGCACGGTGATCCCCATCACGATCTCGGTGGCCGGCACGATCGCGCCGGGACGCTCGGCGCCCGCGGTCGCCCAGGTCGGCGCGATGGGATACGGCGGCCTGATCCTGGGCCCGGTCGTGATCGGGTTCCTGTCCGACGTGTCGTCGCTGCGCATCGGCCTGGGCGTGGCGGTCGTCCTCGGCCTGGTCATCGCGGGCGGTTCCCGGTACGTCCCGGTACGCCGCCTCGTCGCGGTCGCCCGCGAGCGCGAGATCGAGCGCGAGGCCCTGGCCGTCGCCGCCTGACCCTCGGTTTCCCGGCGGCAGCCACCACGGTGCCGCCGGGGACGAAATGCTCTCCCTGGTGCGGACACGTACGGGATGCCCCTATCCCGACACCTGTAGGAGAGAGCGTGCGTCCTCCCGATGAGAGACGGCGGAGATTCGAAGAGATCTACGCCGCCTGCCACGATCCGGTTCTCGGGTACGCCCTGCGCCGTACCGGGAACGGCGAAGACGCCGCGGACGTGCTGGCCGAGACGTTCCTGGTCGCCTGGCGACGGCTCGACCAGGTGCCGGCCGGCGACCGGGCGCGGCCGTGGCTGTACGGGGTGGCCCGGCTCGTGCTGGCCAACCACCGCCGCGGCGAGCGCCGCCGTACGGCCCTCGGCGAGCGGCTGCGCGCCGAGCTCGCCTCCGCCACCGACCACACGGTCACCGACCTGGACGCCGTCGGCGTGGCGTTTCGCGGCCTGTCCGACGACGACCGGGAGCTGTTGTCCCTCGTCGGCTGGGAAGGCCTCGACGCCGGGCAGATCGCGATCGCGCTCGGCTGTTCGCGCAACGCCGTGCGGATCCGGCTGCACCGGGCGCGCCGGAGGTTCGCCCGCGCCCTGGAGACCCCCGTACGCCCGCCGGCCCACGCTGTGAACGGAGAACACGCATGAACGCCATCGACGCGATCCGGCGGCTCGCCCCCGTCACGGACGAAGAGGCCGCACGCCTGGTCGGCACCGACACCCGAGCCGATCTCGCGGAGCGGATCATGGCCACCGAGGTGCACGAGACGGCTGCGAGGCGCCGCCGTGTCCTGCCTCTCGGGGTGACGCTCGCGGCCGCGGCGGCGGTCGTCGCCGGAATCTACGCGGTCCACCCGGGCAGCAGGATGCACTCCGCCGGCCCGGATCACCCCGTGAACGCCGCACTCACCTTCTCCACCCAGGGGAAGTACCTGGTCGTCCGGGTGAGGGATCCGCTCGCCGACCCTGCGCGGTACCGGAAGGAGTTCGCGGCGCACGGGCTGAACATCGACCTGCGGCTGGTCCCGACCTCACCGTCGGTCGTCGGCACGGTCGTCTTCATGGACGGCGGCGCCGGGATCAAGACGATCAACGCGAAGGGCGAGTGCTACACCGGCGGCGGCGCGTGCCCGGTGGGGGTGAAGATCCCGATCCGCTACCGCGGCGAGGCCGGAATCATGTTCGGCCGCTCGGCGCGGCCGGGTGAGAAGTACCAGAGCACGGTCAGCGCGTTCGCGCCCGGCGAGGAGCTGCACTGCGTGGACATCCGGCGCAAGACCGTCGGCGCGGCGCTCGCCATCCTGAAGCGGCACGGGATGTCCGCGGCACTCTTCAACTACCTCGCACGGCCGAACTACACCGACAACGTCGGTCCCGGGAAGATCCCGGACGGCTGGTACGTCACGAACGCCGAGCCGTACGCGCCCCGGCAGGTCATGCTCTTCGTCCAGCAGGCCAAGCCCGGCCCGGCGCGTGACAGCGCGTACTACCACCGGCTCTTCAAGGGCTGCCACTGAGCGACGACGGGCCCCGCGGCGAACCGCGAGGCCCGTCGGGCTACTTGCGCTTGGTGATCTCTTCGGTCAGCTGCGGGGCGACCTGGAACAGGTCGCCCACGACGCCGTAGTCGACGAGCTCGAAGATCGGCGCCTCGGGATCCTTGTTGATCGCGATGATCGTCTTCGAGGTCTGCATGCCGGCCCGGTGCTGGATGGCGCCGGAGATGCCGACCGCGATGTAGAGCTGCGGCGACACCGTCTTGCCGGTCTGGCCGACCTGGAAGCTGTGGGGGTACCAGCCGGCGTCGGTGGCGGCACGCGAGGCGCCGACCGCCGCGCCGAGCGAGTCGGCGAGCCCTTCAATGATCTTGAAGTTGTCGGCGCCGCCGACACCGCGGCCACCGGAGACCACGATCGCGGCCTCGGTGAGCTCCGGGCGCTCGCCCTTCTCCTGGACGACCTTCTCGACGACCTTGGCGCCCTTCGCGGCGTCGGACAGGGTCACCGACACCTGCTCCTCCGCCGGGGTGGACGGAGACGCCTCGGGGGCCGTCGAGTTGGGACGTACCGCGAAGATCGGCGTGCCCTTGGAGACCTTGGCGTGCGCCACGGTCGCGCCACCGAAGATCGAGTGCTCGCCGACGAGCCCGTCGGCGATGTCGACGACGTCGGTGAGCACTCCGGAGTCGGTACGGACCGCGAGCCGGCCCGCGATCTCCTTGCCCTCACCGGTCGCGGCCACCAGCACCGCGGCGGGCGACGCGTCCGCGACGAGCTGGGCCAGCAGCTCAGCCTTCGGCGCCACGACGTAGGAGGTCAGCTCCTCGTCGGCGGCGACGTAGACCTTGGACGCGCCGTACTCGGCCAGCTTGTCCTTGGCGCCCTCATAGCCCGGTCCGACCCAGACCGCCGCGGCGTCGCCGTGGCGGCGGGCCAGCGTCAGGAGCTCGAAGGTGACCTTCTTGACCTCCCCGTCGACGTGGTCGACGAGGACGAGAATCTCTGCCATTTCCCCGCCTCTCAGATGAATTTCTTCGACGCGAGGAACTCGGCGGCCTTCGCGCCGCCATCGCCCTCGTCCTTGACGATCTGTCCTTGCTCGCGCGGCGGAGCCTCGGCGAAGTCGACGACCTCGGTGGAGGCGCCGGCGAGGCCGACCTTCGCACCGTCGATCTCGGCGTCGGCGATGCCGAGCTTCTCGACCGGCTTCTTCTTCGCCGCCATGATCCCCTTGAAGGAGGGGTAGCGCGGCTCGTTGATCTTCTCGACGACGCTGACGACCGCGGGAAGGGTCGCCTCGACGCGGTCGAAGCCGTAGTCGGTGAGCCGCTGGGCCTTCAGCGAGGTGCCGTCGATCTCGACCTTGTTGGCGAGCGTCACCTGGGGGACGCCGAGCCGCTCGGACAGCATCGAGGCGAGCACGCCCATGCGGGCGTCGGTCGACTCCGACCCCAGGATGACGAGGTCGAACCCGATCTTCTTGAGCACCTGCGCGAGCGCGTACGACGTCGAGAGGCCGTCACTGCCGTGGAGCGCCTCGTCCGTCACGTGGACAGCCTTGTCGGCGCCCATCGCCAGGGCCTTGCGGATCGAGTCGGCGGCCTTGTCGGGGCCCATGGTGAGGACGGTCACCTCACCGCCCTGGGCCTCCTTGATCGTCAGAGCCTCCTCGATGGCGTACTCGCAGAGCTCGTTGATGACGCCGTCGAGAGACTCGCGATCGAGGGTCTTGTCGTCGGACTTCAGCTTGCGCTCGGTCGCCGTGTCGGGGACCTGCTTCACGCAGACGACGATGTTCATTACGTGTCCGCCCTCCCTGCGTACTTCATTTACGCGCGCCTCCGGCACGACGGGCGCCGCCCGATCGGGCCGGCGCGGGCTGATGCGTTCGCACGGTAAGCCTGCCAGCCGCTCGAAACGTGGTCGGCCTCGGGGCACCGGCAGGCGTACGGCCCGATGTTACCCGCCAGTAGGGATGGTGCAAAACCCTGGATGACGTGCGTGACCTAGGACACTGAGTGCCGCATCGAACGCTGGAAGCTCACCAGCTCCCGCGCGATGGAGTTCTTCAGCTCGTACATCGGGGCGAACTCCGGGTGGAGCACGATCGCGCACGCCACCGACACGAGGGTCAGCGCGCACAGCAGCACCCCGGCCCCCGCGATCCGGCGCGGCCCCTGGGCGAACGCCGTGAAGATCCGGAACAGCTGGCGGCGCGGCGCGCGGACGCCCGGCGCGGCCACGATGACGTACGCCGCCGCGCCCGCGCCCCACGCCGCGCCGACGAGCGGGTCGACCTGGATGTGCAGGGCGGCCGTCGCCATGGCCGCCAGCGGCACGAGGACCGCCGGGACCGCGGCGTACGGCAGGCTGACGAGCGTGCCCGCGGCGCCGCGCAGGAGGTCGAACGGTGTGGTCAGCGGGCCGGCCAGCAGCCGGAGCAGCCCACCGCCGTGCCGTCGGGCGTGGACGTCGCCGGCCCGCAGGTACGACGCGGAGGCGAGGGCCAGGACGAGCCCGGGAAACGGCAGGATGACCGCGAACGCGCTTACCATCGCGACGATCAGGTACGAGAAGAGCCGGGCCCAGCCTTCGACCACGGCGTCCACGGTGTGGCCGTCGGCGCGAGGCCGCTCGGCGGCGTGTGTCTCGTCCGGCGTCATGGGAACGGAACACTACCGGCGCACGAGCCCATCGCGCGTACGGCCGGACGGCGCGCCCGGATCAAGAGCGGTGAAGGAGGTCCTTCACGCGGTCCGTCAGGTGGCTCAGGACGCCGTACGGCGGGCCGATCGGCCACCAGTGCTGGCCCGTCAGGAGCGCCTCGCGTACCGCCAGGACGAGACCGAAGACGATCGCGGCGCCGGTGAGCGCGGTCGCGCGCCGGTCGGGCGCCACCGCAGACAGGAGACGGACCAGTTGGCGGCGCGGCGCCTTCAGCCCGGGGCCGGCCAGCATGACGTACCCGAAGACGAGCGCGGTCAGCGAGGTGATCGTCTCGGACGCGAGGTCGCGGGCCAGGATGCTCTCGGCGGACAGCGCCGCTCCCGCCAGACCGGCGGCGATCCCGGCGTAGGTCAGGACCGGAACGAGCATGATCGTGGAGACGGCGACGCTGCCGGGCGCGCGGGCCGGAGCGACGATCAGGTCCCCGGCGCCGCGGACCGTGAACCGCCCCGAGCGCACCGCGGAGTCGCCCGCCCGCAGGTACCAGGCGGCGAGCACCACCATGACGACGCCCGTCAACGGCAGCACGGCGCAGACCACGATGGCGATGAGGATCATCAGGGACCCGATCACCCGGTAGACCCCGAGCGGCACCCGCCGACCGGACCGTGCCTCCTGAGGCGCCGCCGCTCCGTCGAGAGAGGTCTCCGGCGGGACGTCCGTCGCAGGCGGCCTGCCTGAGAGCACAGCCGCCGTGGAGACCGCGGCGGCGCCCAGGTCGGCCTCGCGTACGCGTGTCGTCAGCTCCGCCGCTGTCGGACGCCTGCCCGGGTCGCCGTCCAGGGCCTCCCGCAGGAGGGGCTCCAGGCCGGTCGGCACGCCCTCCAGGGCCGGGTCGCCGGCGAGGATGCGGGCCATCACCGCCTCCAGCGCGCCCGTGCCGAACGGCGAGCGGCCCGTCGCCGCGAACGTCACCGTGGCGGCCCAGCCGTACACGTCGAGGGGCGGGCCGGGGCGTGCCCCGCTGATGATCTCGGGGCCCATGTAGCCGGGAGTGCCGACGATCATTCCGGTCTGGGTGAGGCGGGTGGCGTCCACGGCGTGCGCGATGCCGAAGTCGATCACCACGGGCGAGCCGCCGACGAGCATGACGTTGTTCGGCTTCAGGTCGCGGTGGACGACGCCGGCCTCGTGGATCGCGGTGATCGCGTCGGCCAGCCCGGCCGCGACACGCCCGAGCGGCCTGCCGGAGAGCGGCCCGTGGGCGCGTACGGCGTCGTCGAGGGGAAGGCCATCGATGAAGCGGGTGACGATGTAGGGGCGTTCGGCGTCGACGTCGGCGTCGACGATCTCGGCGACGTGGGGGCTGTGCACCCGCCGCATCGTGTCGACCTCGCGGGCCAGCCTGCGGCGGAACGCCGCGTCACGGGCGAACTCCGGCCGCACCAGCTTGACCGCGACCTCGCGGCCGTCCGCGCCCGCCGCTCGGTGGACGACCCCCATGCCGCCTTCTCCCAGCTTGGCGAGCAGGCGGTACGGGCCGACGCGATCCTCCACTGAGGTCATCGGGGCTCTCTCTGGTGGGACCGGCTCCGGTCAGTTGCCGGAATGGCCCCGTATGAAGTGACGTAGCTGGACGAGGTGGTGGCTGAGACGGGGGAAGTCGAACGGCCTCATGTCGGGCGCCTGGCTCAGCGAGAAGGACACCAGGACGAAGACGAGGAACCCGACGATGCCCACGACGATCAGCGCCCGGTCCCGGCGGGGGGCGATGCTGCCCCACATGCGGGCGAGCTGGCGGCGTGCCGGCTCGCTGCCGGGGCCGAGGCACTGGGTGATGATGAACGCCGCGAAGCCGAGCGACACCGCCCGCGCGATCGTCACGCCGTTCTTGGACGCCAACGCGATGAACAGCACGATCACGCCCGCGAGGATGCCGAGCGGGCTGAACAACAGCATGGTCAGACCCGCGCGCACCATCGAGAACGGCGACTTGACGATCAGTCCGACGACGTCGGAGGGCCGTGGACCGCGCCGGGTGCGCTTGGCGGTGAGGGTCCGGTGGGCGCGATCGGCCGTCCGCAGCAGGAGCACGGACAACAGCACGAGGACCAGCGCGATCGACGGCAGCATCATGTCGAGGCCGACCGCCCCGGCGAGGAGCAGGAAGCTGAGGAGCCGGTAGAGGCCGTACGGCTTCGGGCCGTCGGGCTTGGGCGACATGTCAGGGCGCGGCGCCTGCTGGGGCGGCTGTGTCGGCGGCCCGTACGGCGAGGGCTGGCCGTACGGCGGGGGCGGAGGCGGCGCGGCCGGCGGCAGCTGCCCGCGGAAGTCGCGCGGGCTCGCCGGCGGCGGCGCGGCCACGGCCGTCAGCGGCCTGGTCTTGGGCGCGGAGGGCCGGTCGAACATGGTCTGGTCGAGCGTGTCGATGCGCGACGCGAGGCCCGCGAGGCCGTGGGCCGTGGGGCGTTCGGCCGGGTTGCGCGCCATCGCGGCGCGTACGAGCGGCAGCAGGGAGTCCGGCACGCCGTCGAGGTCCGGCCGCCCCTCCATGATCTTGTAGAAGATCGACTCGAAGGTGCCGGAGCCGAAGGGCGCGCGGCCCGTGGCGGCGAACGCCACCGTGCTGGCCCACGAGTGCACGTCGGCGGGCGCGCCGGCGTCCTCACCCTCGATGATCTCCGGTGCGAGGTAGCCGGGCGTGCCGATGACCAGGCCGGTCGCGGTCAGCCGTGTCGCGTCGACGCCCTGCGCGATGCCGAAGTCGATCACCACCGGCTCCCCGCTCTCGAGGAACATGACGTTCCCCGGCTTCAGGTCGCGGTGGATGATCCCGGCGCTGTGGATGGCGGCGAGCGCGCTCGCGAGTCCTGCGGCCAGCCGGTGCAAGGCCTGGCCGCGTACGGGTCCACGGTCGCGAACCGTCTGCTCGAGAGTGCGTCCCGGAACGAACTGGGTGACGACGTAGGGCGGTTCGGCGGTGACGTCCGCGTCGAGGATCTCCGCGACGTGCGGGTTGTGCACCCGCCGCATCGAGTCGACCTCGCGCGCCAGCCTGCGCAGTGCGGTCTGGTCGGACGCCACTCCAGGCCGGAGCACCTTGACGGCGACCCGGCGGCCCTGAGGGTCGGCGGCTAGGTGCACGACACCCATGCCGCCTTCCCCGATTTTCTCGAGCAGGCGGTATCGGCCGATATGTTCCTCGGACGTCTCTACCCCCTCCATAGTTCCGTCACGATACCTGGGCAAGTCACCTTGAGATGGTCGCAATAGCGACAACCTCATCGCACCGCCGCGGGTTCGTGATCGGAGAGACGAGCCGCGATCCACGCCGCGGAGGGCCGTTCGGCCGGGTCACGCCGCATGGCGAGCCGCAGGACGGACAGCACCGGCTCCGGCACTCCTTCGAGATCCGCGGCCCCGCGAAGAACACGAAAACAGACACCGTGGAGCGAGCCGGCACCGAACGGCGGACGGCCCGTCGCCGCGAAGGCCACCGTGGCCGCCCACGAGAAGACGTCGGACGCCTCACTCGACCGGCCGCCGTCGATCAGCTCCGGAGCGACATACCCGGGTGTGCCGGTGAGCATGCCGGGCTGGGTCTCCTGCGCGGCACGCGACTCCTGCGCGATGCCGAAGTCGATGATCTTCGGGGATCCCTTCAGGACCATCACGTTGCCGGGCTTGAGGTCGCGATGCAGCACACCCGCGCCGTGGATCGCCGCGACGCCCAGCGCCAGCCGGGCCGTGAAGGCGACCAGCGCGTCGCCGCGCATCGGGCCGTAGGTGCCCACCAGCTCCTTCACCGGAACTCCGGGGACGTACTCGGTGACGATGTGGGGCCGCTCGCCGGTCAGGCACGCGTCGTACGCCTCGGCGACGTAGCCGCTGCGTACCCGCGCCATCGTCCGCGCCTCGGTCTGGAGACGCCGGCGAATGGCCGGGTCCTGCGCCAGCTCACGGCGCGGTTCCTTGATCGCGACGATGCGGCCGTACTCGTCCGTGGCGCGGTACACCACGGACGTGGCCCCCTCACCGACCTGTTCGAGCAGGTCGTAGGAGCCCAGTGTCTGGAGCCCCTTCACGTACATGACCGTTTCGACGCCGACAAGCGATCTATGGTTCCTTGGAATTCGGGTCCTAGCCGGTTCCGGCCGGTCTCGGTGAAGGCGATCCCGGTCGCGATCCCGGTAGTGTCGGGCGTCATGGAGGATCTGCCACCGCGGCTGCGCGCGGCGTGTGACCTGCTCATGCCCGAGGTGCGAGAGCTCGCGGGCCGCCACGAGTACGACGGGCTGGTCCCCGACTACTCCGTCGCCGGCGTACGCGCCGCGCTGGCGCGCCTCGGCGACGGCGACACGTTGCCTGACGCGCACGACGAGGCCCACCTGAGAGCGGTCGAGGAGCGCCTCCGCGTCATGTACGCGGAGCTGGAGCTGCACCGCCGCAGCCCGCTCGACCACCTGAACGCCCTCGACCTGGCCTGCTACGACCGGGAGTACGCCCCCGCCGAAGAGCGCGCGGCGGCGCGGCTGCGGCACCTGGCGGCGTGGCCCGAGACCGTCGACGCGGCCGTCGCGACGCTTGACCTCGTGCCCGCGCCGGTCGCTCGCGCCCTGCTCGGCGGGGTCCGCGGCCTGGTCGGCGGCATCCCCGCCGATGCCGGTGAGACCGGCGACCGTGCACGCGCCGCGCACGCACGGCTCGTCGCGCACCTGGAGGACCTCGCCGAGAACGGCTCCACGGACGCCGCCCTCGGCGAGCGGGCGCTGACGAGGCTGATGGGCGACGCGGAGGCCCTCGACGTCGACATCGCCGCCCTCGCCGCGGACGCCGACCGCGAGCGCGACCGGCTCATGGAACGCCTGACCGAGGCCTGCGCGCGTGCCGGACGCTACGAAGCGCCGCTGGACGTGTGCCGCGACCTGGTCACGGACCACCCCGACATCGACGGCGTCATCGACGCCTCCCGCCACTGGACCGAGCGGGCACTGGAGTTCACGCGCGAACGCGACCTCGTGCCCTACCACGACGGCGAGTGCCACGTCGGCCTCGCGCCGGAGTCGAGGCGGTGGGCGATGGCGATGATGAGCTGGGCCGCGCCCGGCGAGACCGACGCCCCCTCCTGCTACTACATCGTCCCGCCCGACCCGTCCTGGCCGGCCGACGACGTCGAGTCGTGGCTCCAGGTGTTCAGCGCGACCACGCTGCCCGGCATCACCGTCCACGAGGTCGCGCCGGGCCACTTCTCCCATGGGCGCGCACTGCGCCACGCGCCCTCCGACGTGCGCCGGATCCTGCACTCGGAGGCGTTCGCCGAGGGCTGGGCACACTACGTCGAGGAACTGTGCGTCGAGGAGGGTTTCCTCGCCGACGACCCGAGATTCGAGATCGGGGTGTGGCTGGAGGCCCTCGTCCGCGTCACACGGCTCGCGTGCGCCATCGGCGTGCACACCGGCACGATGACGCTCGAGGACGGCGCGCGCCGCTTCGAGGCCGACACGCACCTGACCGGGTCGGCCGCGCGCGCCGAGGCCGGGCGTGCGCTGTTCGACCCGACCTACGGCCGCTACACGCACGGCAAGCTGGAGATCCTTCGGCTGCGCGAGCGCGCCCGCAAGGCCTGGGGCGACGGCTACTCCCACCAGCGCTTCCACCGCGCCCTGCTCGACCTTGGCTCACCGCCCATCGGCCTGATCGGAGCGGCACTGGGCTGAGCCGCCGCCCGCGGGTCACGGCGGCGGCTCACCTCGGAGCGGACCCGGTCAGCAGGTGCCCTGCACGCTGCCGCCCCAGCCGCCGAGGTTGTCGACGGTCGACGTCGTGCCCAGGAAGTAGTCGGGGGCCGTGGGCGTGGTCGCCGCCGTGGCGGCGGGCGCGGTCAACCCCATAGCACCCAGGACGGTCGCACCGGTGGCGACGATGGTGGCCAGGCGTCTGGTCATCCTCAGCTCCTTCGTGGTCGGCTGCCCGCCCAGAAGAACACCGCGGAATCCAGGGAAACACCTAGCCGTTCACCGCGCGTACATGATCACCACACCGTCTGTGATCATCCGGTCAGCGGGCGAGGCCCTCGATGACCTCGCTCTGGGCGATCGCGGCGAGCGCGGTACCAGGGACGATGAGCTTGGAGCGGCGCACGCCGCTGCCGACGACGACGTACGGCTGCGCGACGACGGCCTGGTCGACCAGGACCGGCCAGTCGGCCGGGAGCCCGAACGGGGTGATCCCGCCGTACTCCATGGACGACGCGGCGACGGCGTTCTCCTGTGGGGCGAACGACGCCTTACGGGCGTCGAGGCGCTTGCGGACGACGCCGTTCACGTCGGCGCGCGTCGTCGCGAGGATCACGCACGCCGCCTGGCGCACCTCGCCGCCGCGCTTGGCGGCGATGATCACACAGTTGGCCGAGGCCTCCAGCGGCACCCCGTACCGCTCACAGAAGGCCGCCGTGTCGGCCAGCTCCGGGTCGATCTCGGCGACCTGGAAGGGATCGTCACCCTTCCAGGCGCGGATCGCCTCCACGACGGGCCCGGCGAGCAGATCGGTACGGTCGAGAGCCGGTTCGAGCGAGAGTCCCCACATGGTCCCGAACCCTAGCCGTACTGCTGGCCCGTGCAGCCCGCTCCGCCGCCGATGGTGGCCAGGATGCCCAGCACCGCCATGATCTCGGCGTAGTCGTCGCTGGTGAACTCCACCGACCGGGGGCCCAGCCTCTTCACACCGGGGATCATCGCGCACGACTCGGCCATCGTCGTGGACGCCCAGTCGATGCCGAGCGTGTACGGCGCGGGCACCACATACGGGCGGAACCGCTCCGGGCTCGCCAGGGCGCGCGCGGACGCCTCGCGGATCATCTCCTGGGCGCGCACCGGCGGCAGCAGCTCGGCGGAGTAGCGGTCGATGCCCTTCTTCACCTCGACGGTCTCGACGTCGCCGAGCAGGTCGCGCGCCTCCGCGCAGGCCGCCGCGTCGCCGGAGACCAGGACCACTGGCACGCCCATCGACCCGGCCAGGCCGGCGATCAGCCCGATCTCACCGCAGACCTCGCCGTTGAGGTAGAGGTTCTGGATCTCATAACCCATCCACGTGTGGTTCAGCACGCCGTGCGGCACGCCCGCGCGTGCGTGGTAGCCGACGAACATGGCCGCGTCGTGCGACGGCCCGATCCCCTGTCCCATCCGCAGCGGCCGGTACGGCCCGCGGATCAGCGTGCAGCGCTCGTCGATGAGGTCGGCACGGATGTTCTTGGTGCTGCCGTGCGCGTCGGTCACGACGACCTCGTTCGCGCCGCCGTCGAACGCCCCGGCGACGGCCGCGTTCGCGTCCGCGGTCATCAGCTCGCAGCCGCGTTCGTACCCGCGCCCGCCTGCCTTCATCTCCTCCGGGTCGGTGAGCCCAGAGACGCCTTCCATGTCGACCGAGACGAAGACCTTCATGACTGTCCCCTGACGAGGTCGCGCAGCGCCGCCGCGGCGCGCGCGTTGGCATCGGCCGAGGCGACGAGCTCACGCGCCAGCGTCTGCACCCAGACGTCGAGGGTCACCTGGTCACGCGAGAGCACCACGCCGCGTACCTCGTGGTGGATCTCGGCGACCGGACGGCCGTTGCCCTCCAGGAACAGCGTGCGCTCGCCGAGGCGTACGACGATGCGGCTCGGGTGGCCAACGCGCCCACGGAGCTTGTCACTGAGGCTGCGCTCGTGCTCGACGGTCACGCTGCCGGGCGGCAGCGCTTCGGCGAGCGTGCCGGTGAGCACGCGCGCATAGGTCGCGACGTCCGCCGCGTCCGCGCGCAGCGCCGCGGCCACCATGTCGAAGTCCATACCGGTAAGTGAATCAGCGGTCGAGCCCGAGCACCATCTGCGGCTTGGCGATGACGTGGTCGGCGCGCAGCGGGCGTACGGCGGTACCGATGGCGAAGAACTCCATCGTGTGGCCGCCCCACTGGTGGTGGAACTGGTTCAGGAAGACCCCGACGATGCCCTCGGCGTGCAGCGCCTGCCCCTCGGCCTGCATGCGGGCCATGGCCAGCTCACGGGCGTCGTACAGCGCCTGGGTGAACTCCGGGATCTCGACGTTCTGCCCCATGTTGCCCAGCACGGACCCGAGCCGCCGGTGCGCGACGTGGTAGACGCAGGTGCCCATGGTCATCCCGACCGGCGCGTAGCCGGCCTGGATGAGGGTCCAGAAGTCCTGGCCGTTCAGGTCGGAGGTGAACGGCTGGTTCTTGTTGTTGCGCCAGTTCTGGGAGGTGTCGTCGGCCTTCACCGCGGTGCCGATGGCGATGAACTCGGCGATGTCGCTGCCGAACTCACGGAACTCCACGCGCAGGCGCACGCCCACGATGCCGTCGGCGCCGAGCTGGTCGGCCTCGGCCTCCATGCGGGTCATCGCCAGCTCACGCGCGTGGTACATCGCGCCGGAGAGCTGGTCGAGCTCCATGTTCTTGCTCCACCGGCCGACCTGGATGCCGACGTGGTAGATCGAGCTGCCGAGCACCAGGCCGAGCGGCCGGAAGCCGGCCTCGCGGACGAGCAGGAACTCGTTGACGGACAGGTCGCTGGTGAACAGGGACCCGGGCGAGCCCGGCCGCAGCTCGGCGAGGCGCGCCATCGCGTCGGAGGGGACTCCCTGGGAGACGGGATCGGTCATGTCTCTACAACCTCATGATCGTCAGCGAGCGGGACGGATGGTGTGACCTGCGGAACTCGGCGATCGAGGTGCCGATCATGGTCGTCTCGACGACGTGGTCGTGCTGCTCGTCGTTGTAGTTGCACTCACGCCCGTGCACCCGCATGTCGATGCCGGAGACGACGACGCCGTCGGCGCCGGTGCGCGCCGTGTCGGTCAAGAAGTGGGTGCGCGCCTCGTGCCGGGTGACCGAGACCAGCTCGGTCCAGCCCGCCACCTCCTGCGCGGGCGCGAACCGCCCGGTGGACCAGTTCGTACGCCAGTCGTCGTGGCGGACGCCGATGGAGGCGCCCATCACCAGGTCGACCGGCACCCAGCCAGCGTCGATCAGCTTGGCGAACTCCTGGCCGCTCAGGTGCGACAGGAAGACGCGGCCCGGCCGCTGGTTCCCGGTGGCGCGCACCGCGGTGCCGACCGCCTGGAACTCCAGGTGGTTCGCCGCCCCCTGGAACGGCGCGATCGTGAGGCTCACCGCGACGACGCCGTCGCCGCCGAGCGCCGCGCACTCGGCGGCCATCCGGCTCATCGCGGTGTGGCGCGCACGGTAGAGCGTGTCGATGTAGGCGCCGTAGCCGCCCCACGCGCCCTGCATGCCGGACGTGATCGTGTACGCGCCGCCGCCGCCGAAGACGCTCCGGCGATAGCCGCAGTCGATCTGCGCGCGGTACCACCAGCCGAGGTTGTGGACGGTGCTCCCCATGACCTGGCCGACCGGCTCGAACCCGATCGACCGCAGTCCGGCGAACTCGTTGACGCTCAGGCTGGACGTCCAGGTGCCCGCCTGCCGGGCCTGCCCGATCCGAGACTGCGCGGCGGGTGGCAGCGTCGCTTCGTCCACACCGGCCCCCTATCTCCTCGACCGACGCCGAGATTTCAGGACATGTGACGTCTCGCGTACGGCAGAGGTTCCGCTCAGCGCCCGGTGAATCTGGCCTTGCCTGGCCCTTCTTCCACGAAGCTGCGCATGCCGGTCTTCTGGTCCTCCGTGGCGAACATCCCTGCGAAGTGCAGCCGCTCGATCTCCAGGCCCGTGGCCAGGTCGACCTCCAGGCCAGCGTCGATCGCCTCCTTGGCGGCCCGCAGCGCCACCGCCGGGCCGTCGGCGTACCGCGCGGCCATCTCCGTCGCGGCGGCGTACACCTGGTCGTCCGGCACGACGCGGTCGGCGAGGCCGATGGCGAGAGCCTCGTCCGCCTTCACGTGACGGCCGGAGAAGATGAGGTCCTTGGCCTTCGACGGGCCGATGAGCCGCGGCAGCCGCTGCGTGCCGCCGGCGCCCGGGATGACCCCGAGCTGGATCTCCGGCTGGCCCACCTTCGCGGACTCCCCCATGACGCGGAAGTCCGCGCACAACGCCAGCTCCAGGCCGCCGCCGAGGGCGTATCCGGTGATCGCGGCGATGACGGGCTTGCCGATGGCGGCGACGAAGTTCAGCGCGGACTGCAGTTTCCGGCCGTGCTCGGTCATCTCCGCGTACGACATATCGGCCATCTCTTTGATGTCCGCACCCGCCGCGAAGACCTTCTCTCCGCCGTAGATGATCACGGCGCGTACGTCCGGATCGGCGTGGACCTCGCGCGCCGCCTCGGCCAGTTCGTCCCGCAGGACGGCGTTGACGGCGTTCATCTTCGGCCGGTCCAGCCGGATCGTGGCGACGGCCTTGTCGGTCTCGACGCGTACGAGCTCGCCCATTTGCTCTCCGATGCGATCGTTGCGGATGCGGGGAGAGCCTAGCTTCCCGGCCCGCGACCGTCGGATGGGCCTGGTAGCTTGCGGCTGGTCCGGAGCGACCTTGGGGGACGATCATGCTCGTCGCGCACGCCATCTGGCACGGTGGCGCGCTCTGCCTGTGGGCCGAGGACTCCGCCCTGCCCACGACGACACGGATCCGCGCCGTACCGGCGCCCCATCCGTTCGCCGCACCCGACTTCGACGGCACCTCCTACGCGGCGCGTACGTCCGGAGCCATGCGCGTCGAGCCCACGATGCTGCTGCCCGGCACCGCGAGCGGCCCGTTCCCCTCGCCCGAGCTGGCACGCGAGCCGTCGTCGCGGCCTCCGGAGCCCCATCGGTGGCGGATCCCGGCGCTGGCCCTCGACCCGTTCGCCGCGATGGCGCTGCTCCGCTCCCCCGACGACGCCGAAGACGTCGTACAGGGCTCCGACCTGCGGTTCTTCGGCCTCGTCACCGACGAGGCGCTCTACCTCGCCGGCCGCGGGCGCGTCCTGCCCGCGCTGCTGCGCGAAGACGGCGACCTCACGGCCCGCTGGCGACCGGTGATCACCGGCGCCGACGCCGACCGTTTCCGCGAGCTCGCGCTCGCCATGCCGCCCGCGTGCTGGGCCGCCGGAGACAGCGCCTCGGAGGTGCTCCTCGACGCGCTGACCGACCTGACCGACGCCGCGGTGCGCGGCATCGTCCCGCATCCGCTGCTCGCGGAGCGTACGGGCCGGGCCCCGGACCGGCTGCCCCTGGCCGAACGCTGGGTCGCGGCGCTGACCGGCCCCTCCTCCGTGGTGGCGCGCGAGCCCGGCGACGACCCGGACGACCTGGCCGCCGAGCTCGACGCCTGGGCCGCCGCCGCACGCCGCACGACCGGCCCGATGCGCGTGTGCTTCCGGCTGGCCGAGCCCCCGGAGGACGACCCGGGCGGCACGTGGACCGTGCAGTTCGCCCTGCAGGGCACCGACGACCCGAGCCTCTACGTCCCGGCCGGGGCGATCTGGACCGGCGAGGTCACCTCGGTCGCCGACGCGGAGGAGATCCTCCTGACCGGGCTTGGCCGCGCGATCCGCCTCTACCCGGAGGCGGCCTGGGCCCTGCGCGTCCCGACGCCGACCAGCGTCGGCACCGACGCCGAGGGCGCCTTCCGCTTCCTGCGCGAGGTCGCGCCGCTGCTGGCCGCCGCCGGGTTCGGCGTGCAACTGCCGCAGTGGGCGGGCCGCTCGCGGCTGGGCGCCAAACTGACCACCCGTGCCCAGGGCGACGGCAGCGGCGGCGCGGTGGTCTCCTCCGGCTTCGGCCTGGACGACATGGTCGACTTCCGCTGGGACCTCGCCGTCGACGGCGAGGACATCACCGAAGAGGAGCTGGCCGAGCTGGCCCGCCTGAAGGCCCCGCTGGTCCGCCTGCGGGGCCGCTGGGTCGAGCTCGACGACGCCCAGCTCACCGCCGCCCTGGAGTTCATGAGCCGTGGCCGCGAGGGCACGATGACCGCCGCCCAGGCCGTACGCGCCGCCATCCACGCGGGCGACGACACGCTCCCGCTGCTGGAGATCGACGCCGACGGGGCTTTGGGCGACCTGCTGTCCGGCGAAGCCGACCGCCGCCTGGAGCCCATCCCGACCCCGGAGGGCTTCGAGGGCACCCTGCGCCCGTACCAGGAGCGCGGCCTGTCCTGGCTGTCGTTCCTGGACGGCCTGGGCCTGGGCGCGGTTCTGGCGGACGACATGGGGCTTGGGAAGTGTTTTGCACCAGAAACGCCCGTTTTGGTGAACGGCGCGCTGGTCCGAGCAAAGGACGCATGGGCCCGCTTTTCCGGCCCGGCCGAGTTCGACGGCGAAGGCGAGTGGGCGAAGCCCACCGAACCACTCACCACGAACTCCATCGACAAGACCGGCCGAATCGTGCCGACGAAGATATCACGCCTCTACCGGCAGCACATTCGCGAACCGCTCCGCAAGATAACCTTGGACGACGGCACCTCGATAACGGTGACCCGCCGCCACCGGCTACTCGGCCTGAACGACTGGACCAATGACCTCCGCCCAGGCGACCGCGTATGCGTGCCAACGCACCTGCTCCACGACGGCTCGCCGGCAGACCCGGACCTGACCGTGATCCTCGCCTGGCAGATCAGCGAAGGACACGAGTCCGAAAACTGGACCCACAAGAAGATCCCCGACTTCATCGTCTCGGCCGACGACGCCACGCTGCGCTTGTTCCTGCGCCACTACTTCGCGGCGGAATCTTCCATAAATGCCAAGACGCGAACGATCGAGATCTTCTCCGCGTCTCCGTTCTTGATGCAGCAGCTGTCCGTGATGCTGAGACGTTTCGGAATCTGGCTTCGTATCTCGACCAGGATGAAGTGCGCGACCAACGGCACGAAGATCAAGCGGCAATACTCCGTGGGGCTGATCGGAGGTCCGAGCGCCCGCCTCTTCCGGGAACATGTCGGCATCGCGCACTCGGAGAAGCAGGCCAAGCTGGATGCGATCTGTGCGGTTCCGCCGAACACGAACGTCGAAGGCGTTCCCGGTGTCGGCCTTGGAGAGATCCGCGAAAAGCTCGGTGAGCGTGCCGGACGGCAGGCGTTCTACGCTCGTGTGGTCTCGATCGAAGACGTCGACTACGAGGGCTGGGTCTACGACGCCGAGGTGCTCGAACACCACAACTACGTGGCCGCCGGGATGTTGTGTCACAACACGGCGCAGACGCTCGCGTTGCTCGCCTCCGAGCGGGAGACGAGAGCTCCCGGTGCGACGCTGCTGATCGGGCCGATGTCGCTAGTCGGTAACTGGCAGCGGGAGGCGGCGCGGTTCACTCCGAAGCTTCGGGTCTACGTTCATCACGGCGGGGGGCGGCACAAGGGAGACGATCTCGCCAAGGCCGTCGCCACCGCCGATCTCGTGCTCACCACGTACGGCACCGCCACGCGGGACCGGGAGGCGCTGGCGGCGATCGCGTGGGATCGGGTGGTCTGTGACGAGGCTCAGGCGCTCAAGAACAGTGGCACGCGGCAGGCGCAGGCGGTGCGGAGCATTCCGGCGCGGAGCAGGCTCGCGCTCACCGGCACGCCCGTCGAGAACCACCTGACCGAGCTGTGGTCGATTCTGGAGTTCGCCAATCCGGGGCTGCTCGGGCCGCGGGCGGCGTTCCGTGAGCGGTTCGCGGTGCCGATCGAGGCGCACGGCGACGAGGAGGCGGCGGCTGCGCTCTCGCGTGCCACCGGGCCGTTCATCCTGCGCCGGCTCAAGACGGACAAGACGATCATCACGGACCTGCCGGAGAAGCAGGAGATCAAGGTCTGGTGCAATCTCACGCCCGAGCAGGCTTCGCTCTACCAGGCGACGATCGAGGACATGCTCGACCAGATCTCCGGCAGTGCCGGCATGGAGCGGCGCGGTCTCGTCCTCGCCACCATGGCCAAGCTCAAGCAGGTCTGCAACCACCCCGCCCACCTGCTCAAGGACGGCTCACGGCTGGCCGGGCGGTCGGGGAAGCTGGAGCGGCTGGAGGAGATCTGCGAAGAGGTGGTCGAGCGGGGTGAGAAGGCCCTGGTCTTCACCCAGTACGCGGAGTTCGGCGCGATGGTGCGGCCGCACCTGGAGGCCCGGCTGGGCCGGCCGGTGCTGTGGTTGCACGGCGGCACCACCAAGCAGCGCCGCGACGAGCTGATCTCCAGGTTCCAGGAGGACTCCGAGCCGTCGGTGTTCCTGCTGTCACTGAAGGCGGCCGGCACGGGACTCACGCTCACCGCCGCCAACCACGTGGTCCACGTCGACCGCTGGTGGAACCCCGCCGTCGAGGACCAGGCGACCGACCGGGCGTTCCGCATCGGCCAGACCAAGAACGTCCAGGTGCGCAAGTTCATCTGCGTGGGCACGATGGAGGAGCGCGTCGACGAGATGATCGAGCGCAAGAAGTCCCTCGCCGAGCGCATCGTCGGCACCGGCGAGAGCTGGCTCACCGAGCTGTCCGTCTCGGAGCTGCGCGACGTCGTACGCCTGGGGCCCGAGGCGGTGAGCGACTGATGGCGTTCCACGACCCGCCGCGCCCGGTGGAGGGCGGAATACGGGCGCGCGGCGAACGCGGCTCGATCGGCGAGCGCTGGTGGTCGCGCAGGTTCGTCGACGTGCTGGAGTCCTTCGCCGACGAGGGCCGGCTGGCGCGTGGGCGCTCCTACGCCCGCAAGGGCCAGGTGACCGGCTTGAAGGTCGACGCATACGAAGTCACGGCCACGGTGCAGGGCTCGGCCCCGGAGCCGTACGACGTCGCGGTCGGCATCGGCGTGATCGACGACGCGATCTGGGACTCCATCGAGGAGGTCCTCGCCTCGCAGGCGGTCTTCCGCGCCCGGCTGCTGGCCGGGGAGATGCCGCCGGAGATCGAGGAGGTCTTCGCGGCCTTCGGCGTCTCGCTGTTCCCCGGGTCACCGGCCGACCTGCACATCATGTGCAGCTGCCCCGACTGGGGCGAGCCCTGCAAGCACGGCGCGGCGGTGCTCTATCTCCTGGCCGAGGCGTTCGACGACGACCCGTTCCTGATCCTCGCCTGGCACGGGCGCACCGAGGAACGCCTCCTGACCGGCCTGCGCCGCCGCGAACCCGCACCGGCCGAGCCTCTCGACACGGCCGAGCCGGGGCTTGCCGACCGCCTGGACGACTTCTGGGCCCCCGCGGCGCTCCACCCGCGCCCGCCCGCGCCGGCGATGCCCGCCGGCCTGCTCCTGCGCCTCCTGGAACCACCGAAGGTGAAAGTTCGCCGTCGAACCCTCAATGACGTCCTCCGGCCCGCCTACGACGCCCTGAACGACCTTTAGGGCGTGCCGAAAATTCCTATCGGCCTCCGGCGGCGAGCGGCACCGTTGGCCGCATGATCCTCATCACGGGTGCCACCGGCACCGTCGGCAGCGGCGTCGTGCGGCTCCTCGCCGCGCGGGGCGAGCGGATCCGCGCCCTGACCCGCGAGCCCGCCCGCGCCTCCGTACCGGCCGGCGTCCAAGTCGTTCGCGGCGACTTCGGCGATCGCGACTCGCTGGAGACCGCCGCCGACGGCGTCACAGCGCTGTTCCTGCTCAGCGCGCCCGGCCCGTCGCTTGCAGCGCACGACCTGGCGATGCTGGCGGCGGCCCGGACCGCGGGCGTACGCCGGGTCGTGAAGCTATCGGCCATCGGCACGGGCGAGGGCCGGGTCGGGTCCTGGCACCTTCCGGGAGAGCGGGCGGTACGCGAGAGCGGCCTGGAGTGGACCCTGCTGCGGCCGTCGGCCTTCGCCTCGAACACTCTGGGCTGGGCCGCTCAGATCCGTACGGGAGAACCGGTGCCGAACCTCATGGGGACCGGCGCCCAGGGCGTGATCGACCCGCGCGACGTCGCCGAGGTCGCGGTCCGCGCGCTTACGACGGCGGACCTCACGGGCGAGGTCCGCACCCTCACCGGCCCCGAGCCGCTGAGCGTCCCCGACCAGGCCGCGAGGCTGGAGAAGGTACTGGGGCGCACGGTCACGTGCGTAGACGTCCCTCTTGACACGGCGCGGAGGCAGATGCTCGCGGCCGGGACGGACCCCGCGTTCGCCGACGTCGTGATCGACGGCGCCGGATACGTCCACGCGGGCCGCAACGCCACGATCACCGATGACGTCGAGTGGATCCTCGGCCGCCCGCCCGGCAACTTCGACGCCTGGGCCCGCGATCACCGCGCCGCGTTCGGCTGACCGCCGCCTACGGTGGAGGGCGTGACGAACGCGCTGGGGGCCTGGGTCGCCTGGGCGGGCGAGGTCCTGGTCGACGACGAAGGGCCGCTCACCCACCTGCCCGACGCGGCGACCACGCTGGTGTTCCGCACGACGCCGGACCAGGGCTCGGACCTGACGGTCATCGGACCGCGCACCGGTGCCTCGTACCACCCGGGCAAGGACGTGCCGTTCTGCGTCCGGGTCCGCATCCGGCCCGGCCGGGCGCGGCCGCTGCTGGGCGTACCGGTCAGCGAGATCGTCAACGACGCGGTGCCGATCGGCCGGCTCTGGGGTCCCTGCGGCGACCGGCTCGTACGGGACCTGGTCCGCCTCGGACCGGACGCGAGGAGCGTCATCGAGCGCCTCGATGAGGCCCTCATCGACCGCCTCGCCCGCCAGACACCGGACGACCTGCGCCGCAGCGACCTCCTGCACGCCGCCACTCGGGCCATGGCCGACCGCCCGGAGCCCGTACGGGCCCTCGCCCGGCGCGTCGCGGTCAGTGAACGCCACCTGCGGGACCTGTTCACGGACGGGCTCGGAATCCCTCCGAAGCGCTTCGCCCGCATCGACCGCGTACGCCGCGTGCTGGCCGGTGCCCACCAGGGAGCCGACGGCGCCTGGGCACGGCTGGCCGCCGACGCCGGCTACTACGACCAGTCGCACATGACGGCCGACTTCCGCTCACTGATGGGCGTCTCTCCCGCCGCCTTCGCCGCAGGCCGCCTGCCGCCCGCTCAGGCCTGCTGACTGCGAGCGGAACGAAAAGTGACCCTGACCCCGCCGTAGCGGGATCAAGGTCACTCCGGAGAACGGACCTAACGCAGGTCGCCGTTGGTCATGCCGGTGGGCGCCGGCGGGATGGCCACCAGGCCCATCTCGGCGCGGGTGGCGAACATGTCGTGCCGCGGCACGACGCGCACGCTGTACCCGAACGCGCCCGGACGGTCGAGAGGCACGTCGCCGGCGTAGCGGAGGCGGCCGTCGTCGATCGTCTCGTCGTGCGTGAGCTCCACGTACGACGGGTCGACCAGCGAGTCGGTCTCGCCGACGCCGCCGTACACGACCTCGACGGCGACGTCCTCGGGCGAGAGGCCGCCGAGCACCACCGTGGCGCGTACGGAGAGCCGTGAGCCCAGCTGCGGGCTCTGGCCGACGCCGCTGGACTCGACGTGCTCGACCGAGACCTCCGGCCACAGCTTGCGGACGCGCAGCTTCCACGTCGCGAGCTCCTTCGCGGCGACGTGACCGTCGTCGGCGAGCCGGCGTCCGGAGACCGCCGCGGGCGCGTACAGGCCGACGACGTAGTCGCGCAGCATGCGGCCCGCCAGGACCTTCGGCCCGAGCGTGGCCAGCGTGTGCTTGACCATCTCCATCCAGCGGCGCGGCATGCCCTCGCCGTCGCGGTCGTAGAACAGCGCCGAGACGTGGTCCTCGACCAGCTCGTACAGGGCGCCCGCCTCGACGTCGTCGCGGCGGTCGGGGTCGGCGGCCTTGTCGGCGGACGGGATCGCCCAGCCGTTGTTGCCGTCGAACCACTCATCCCACCATCCGTCGAGGATGGACAGGTTGAGCCCGCCGTTGAGCGCGGCCTTCATGCCCGAGGTGCCGCAGGCCTCCAGCGGGCGCAGCGGGTTGTTCATCCAGACGTCGCAGCCCTGCACAAGCGACTGGCCGAGCGCCATGTCGTAGTCGGGCAGGAACACGATGCGGTGGCGGACGGCCGGGTCGTCGGTGAACCGGACGATGTCCTGGATCAGCCGCTTGCCGCCCTCGTCCGCGGGGTGCGCCTTGCCGGCGATGATGATCTGCACCGGTCGCTCGGAGTGGAGCAGGATCGACTTGAGCCGCTCGGCGTCGCGGAGCATCAGCGTGAGCCGCTTGTACGACGGCACGCGCCGCGCGAAGCCGATGGTCAGCACGTCGGGGTCGAGGACGTCGTCGATCCAGGTCAGCTCGGCCGCGCTGGCGCCGCGCTGGCGCCAGGACTCGCGCAGCCTGCGCCGGGTGTCCGTGACGAGCCGCTCGCGCAGAGTGCGGCGGATCTTCCAGATCTCGGACGCGGAGACCTTCTCCACGCCGTCCCAGCCGCGGCTGTTCTCGACGACGTCGGGCAGCTCGCGCTTGGCGAGGTCGATGATCTCGCGCGCCACCCAGGTGTCGGCGTGGACGCCGTTGGTGATCGAGCCGATCGGCACGTCGTCGGTGTCGAAGCCCGGCCACAGGCCGCCGAACATCTCCCGGCTGACCTCGCCGTGCAGCTGGGACACGCCGTTGACCCGCTGGGCGAGCCGCATGCCCATGAGCGCCATGTTGAAGACGTCGGGGTCGCCCTCGTCGTACGTCTCGGCGCCGAGCGCGAGGATCCGGTCGGTCGGGACGTTGCCGCCCTCGTCCGACTCGCCGAAGTACTTCTTGATCAGCTCGCGCGGGAACCGGTCGATGCCGGCCGGGACCGGAGTGTGCGTGGTGAAGACCGTGCCGCCTCGCGCGGCCTCGAGGGCCTCGTCGAAGGTCAGGCCGCCGTCGACGTACTCGCGGATGCGCTCCAGGCCGAGGAAGCCGGCGTGGCCCTCGTTGGTGTGGAACACCTCGGGGGTGGGGCTGCCGGTGATGCGGGAATACTCACGTACGGCGCGCACGCCGCCGATGCCGAGCAGCATCTCCTGCAGGAGCCGGTGGTCGGTGCCGCCGCCGTAGAGGCGGTCGGTGACGTCACGCGCGGCGGCGTCGTTCTCCTCGACCTTGGAGTCGAGGAGCAGCAACGGAACCCGGCCGACACGGGCGACCCACACCTGCGCGTGCAGCACGGCGCCGTCCGGAAGGCTGATGGTGATCCGTACGGGCGTGTCGCCCTCGTCGCCCTCGCGTACGCCGACGCCGCCCTCGCGAAGGAGGGTCAGCGGCAGGCCCGCGGGGTCGATCGGTGGGTAGCGCTCCTGCTGCCACCCGTCGCGGGACAGCGACTGGGAGAAGTAGCCGTGGCGGTAGAGCAGGCCGACGCCGACGACCGGCACGCCCATGTCGCTCGCGGTCTTCAGGTGATCACCGGCGAGGATTCCCAGGCCACCGGAGTACTGCGGAAGCGCGGCCGCGATGCCGTACTCGGGTGAGAAGTAGGCGATGGCGGCGGGCGCGTCGGACAAGGACTGGTACCACCGTGGGGCGGTCATGTACTCCCGGAGATCGTCGACGGCGTCGTCGAGCGCTCGCAGGAATCGCCGATCGTTGGTGAGCGCGGCCAGGCGTTCGGCCGACACTTCGCCGAGGAGCCTCACCGGATCGTGCCGCGTCTCCTCCCACAGGTCGGGGTCGACCGACGCGAAAAGGTCCAGCGTCTCGGGGTGCCATGACCAGCGCAGGTTGAGAACGAGTTCCTCGAGCGGCTGAAGCGGCTCGGGAAGCACGGTGCGTACGGTGAATCTGCGGATCGCCTTCACGCAGCGCGACACTAATCGGTGGGAGGGCATGCTCGCGACCTGAACCGCCCACCCGTTCACATCGTGGACCTGGCATAGCCCTAGATTTGCCTCGCTCGTGGCGGCCGATCGGCTCTGGGGAGTGCGAAATCCGCTGTTCGATGCGAACATTGGCCGGGAGCACGGCCGAGGGGTGATCCTCACCGGCTCACCGGCGGATACGCGGCCCGCAGGCCGTCATGCCACAGGCTCGTGGGGCACTCGCGGCACCCGGACCATCACAGCAGGCGACAACTGAAGTCCGGATGCACGTACGATCTGCCGGACGTTCGGCCCCCCTGGTATTTCGCCGAGACGTCCAACTGATCATCGAACGCGACGAATCCCCTGTTTCATGTACCGGATATTGGCAACGGAGACCCTATGCGCGAGCCTTCGCCGAGCACGCAGACCCCTCCCCGCGGCACCGCCGGTCAAGAAAGATCATTTATTTCCGAAGACGAGGTTGACCCGGCGTCCGCGTCGGTACGCTCGCCAGCGATGATCGGACGTATCCCCATCCTCGACGTGCAGCCGGTGGTCGATTCTGGCCTCTGGCCTGCGAAATCCGTCCCCGACGAGGACTTCGAAGTCAGCGCCACCGTATTTCGCGAGGGGCACGAGATGCTCGGCGCCGGCGTGGTCCTGCGCGACCCCGACGGGGTCTGCGGCCCGCTCACGCTCATGCGCGAGACGGTCCCCGGCACCAGCCGCTACACCGCGGAGGTCGCCGCGACCCGTATGGGCTCCTGGCACTTTCGCGTCGAGGCGTGGGGCGACCCGCTCGCGCACTGGTGGCACGACGCCGCCATCAAGATCCCGCGCGGCCAGGACGTCGAGCTGATGTGCGAGGAGGGCGCGCGGCTGTTCGAGCGCGCCGCGAAGACCGTCCCGGCCGGCGACCGCTCGACCCTCACCGGCGTGGTGCGCACGCTCCGCGAGATCGCGATCCCGGCGGTCTCCCGGTTCGAGGCGGCCAACGCCCCCGAGGTCCACGAGCTGATCGAGCGCCACCCGCTGCGCGAGCACGTGACCACCTCCGACTGGTGCCGCCTCCTCGTGCAGCGCGAGCAGGCGCTCTACAGCTCCTGGTACGAGCTGTTCCCTCGCTCGGAGGGCGCCACGTACGACCCGATGGGACGGCGCGGCCCCCAGTCGGGAACGTTCCGAAGCGCGATGAAGCGGCTGCCCGCCGTCGCCGAGATGGGCTTCGACGTCCTGTACCTGCCCCCGATCCACCCGATCGGCACGGCGTTCCGCAAGGGCCCGAACAACACGCTCCACGCCGAGTCGTACGACCCGGGCTCGCCCTGGGCGATCGGCTCGGCCGACGGCGGCCACGACGCGATCCACCCGCAGCTCGGCGGCATGGACGACTTCGACGCCTTCGTGGAGTACGCGAACAGCCTCGGGCTGGAGATCGCGCTCGACCTGGCGCTCCAGTGCTCGCCGGACCACCCGTGGGTCAAAGAGCACCCCGACTGGTTCACGACGCGGGCCGACGGGTCGATCGCGTACGCGGAGAACCCGCCGAAGAAGTACCAGGACATCTACCCGCTCAACTTCGACAACGACCCCGAGGGCATCTACCGCGAGGTCGAGCGGGTCGTACGCCTCTGGATGGACCACGGCGTCCGCATCTTCCGCGTGGACAACCCGCACACCAAGCCGGTGGCCTTCTGGGAGCGGCTGCTCGGGAGCATCGCCGAGACCGATCCCGACGTGCTGTTCCTCGCCGAGGCGTTCACCAAGCCGGCGATGATGCACACGCTCGGCAAGATCGGCTTCCACCAGTCGTACACGTACTTCACGTGGCGTAACAGCAAAGGCGAGCTGGAGGAGTACCTCCGCGAGCTGTCCGGGCCCGCCGCGCCGTACATGCGACCGAACTTCTTCCCGAACACACCCGACATCCTGCACGAGTACCTCCAGCACGGCGGCCGTCCGGCCTTCGTGGTGCGGGCCGTGCTCGCGTCGATGCTCTCGCCCGCCTGGGGCGTCTACTCCGGTTACGAGCTGTGTGAGAACACGCCCGTACGCCCGGGCAGCGAGGAATACCGAGACTCGGAGAAGTATCAGTACCGGCCACGGGACTGGGAGGCTGCCGAACGCGAAGGCCGCAGCCTGGCGCCGCTCCTGGGCACGCTCAACTCTTTGCGAAGAGCCCACCCGGCGCTGCACCGGCTTCGTAACCTACGGTTCCACAACGTCGACCAGCCTGAGCTGATCTGTTTCTCCAAGCGCGTGACCTCCGCCGAGCCGCAGGACGAAAGCCTCGGCGACGTCGTGCTGGTCATCGTGAATCTAAATCCACATCAGGTTCGCGAGGCGACCGTCCATCTCGACATGCCGGCACTCGGCCTCGACTGGGCGGATGAGTTCATCGTCAATGACGGACTGTCCGGCGAGTCCTACTCCTGGCGGCAGTCGAACTACGTACGCCTCGATCCGCACACCCAGCCTGCCCACATCTTCATGGTCTCGAGAGGCGAGAGTTGAGCCAGTTCGATCCCCTGCTCGGCGCCGGTAGCGTTGAGCCGGTCCCCGACACGTTCACACGTGAGAAGCCGAACGCACCTCACTGGTACAAGAACTGCGTGTTCTACGAGGTGCTCATCCGGGGCTTCTACGATTCCACCGGCGACGGCACCGGAGACATCCGGGGGCTGACGGAGAAGCTGGACTACCTGCAATGGCTCGGCATCGACTGTATTTGGCTGCTGCCGATCTATGAGTCGCCGCTGCGCGACGGCGGGTACGACATCAGCGACTTCATGAAGATCCTCCCCGAGTTCGGTGACCTCGGTGACTTCGTGGAGCTCATCGACGAGGCGCACAAGCGCGGCCTGCGGGTCATCGCCGACCTGGTCATGAACCACACGAGCGACCAGCACCCGTGGTTCAAGGCCTCCCAGGAGGACCCGGACGGCCCGTTCGGCGACTTCTACGTCTGGTCCGACAGCAACGAGGGCTACTCCGACGCGCGGATCATCTTCGTCGACACCGAGACCTCCAACTGGCAGTACGACCCGGTGCGCGGCCAGTACTACTGGCACCGGTTCTTCAGCCACCAGCCGGACCTCAACTTCGACAACCCGGCCGTGCAAGAGGCGATGATGGAGGTCCTGCGCTTCTGGCTCGACCTCGGCATCGACGGGTTCCGTCTCGACGCGGTCCCCTACCTCTTCGAGCGCGAGGGCACCAACTGCGAGAACCTGACGGAGACGCACGACTATCTCAAGACGGTCCGTAAGGAGATCGACCGGCTCTACCCCGACCGGGTGATGCTGGCCGAGGCCAACCAGTGGCCGGCCGACGTCGTGGAGTACTTCGGCGACCCGGCCACGGGCGGCGACGAGTGCCACATGGCGTTCCACTTCCCGGTGATGCCGCGCATCTTCATGGCCGTGCGCCGCGAGCAGCGCTACCCCATCTCGGAGATCATGGCCCAGACGCCGAAGATCCCCGACAACGCGCAGTGGGGCATCTTCCTCCGCAACCACGACGAGCTGACGCTCGAGATGGTGACGGACGAAGAGCGCGACTACATGTACTCGGAGTACGCCAAGGACCCGCGGATGAAGGCCAACATCGGCATCCGCCGGCGGCTGGCACCGCTCCTGGACAACGACCGCAACCAGCTGGAGCTGTTCACCGCCCTGCTGATGTCCCTCCCCGGCTCGCCCGTGCTCTACTACGGCGACGAGATCGGGATGGGCGACAACATCTGGCTCGGCGACCGCGACGGCGTCCGTACGCCGATGCAGTGGACGCCGGACCGCAACGCGGGCTTCTCCAACTGCGACCCGGGGCGGCTCTACCTCCCGACGATCATGGACCCGATCTACGGGTACCAGGCGATCAACGTCGAGTCGCAGCAGAACAACACAGGCTCGCTGCTGCACTGGACGCGGAAGATGATCGAGATCCGCAAGCGCCACCCCGTGTTCGGCGTGGGCGACTACACGGAGCTCTCGGCATCGAACCCGAGCGTGCTCGCCTTCGTGCGGGAGTACGGGAACGATCGCGTACTGTGCGTGAACAACCTGTCGCGTTTCCCCCAGCCGGTCGAACTCGACCTGCGGCGCTTCGAGGGCGTCAACCCGGTCGAGTGCATGGGAGGTGTTCAATTCCCCCCAATTGGGGAATTGCCCTATCTTCTGACGCTCCCAGGGCATGGGTTCTACTGGTTCCTCCTGCCCACCGGCCATGGGGGTGATGGCGCGTAGCCATATGGATGAGACAGGCGGAACAGTGAGGTGACGTGGTCAGTGCGGCTGTCCGAGCGACTAGACGACCTTCTGAAGGACTGGCTTCCACGCCAGCGGTGGTTCGCCGGCAAGGATCGGGGAATCGACGGGATCTCGATCCTGACCGATACAGAGCTGGTCGTGGGAGATCCGGCACTGCACCACCTGGTGGTCACGGTACGCCAAGGTGACGTGACCGACCGCTATCAGATTCCGGTAGGACTGCGGCGCGAGCTGCCCGGACGGCTGGAATACGCCGCGATCGGGTGGCTCGACGACGTGCACGTCTACGACGCCGTGCACGATCCGGAGCTCACGCGTGTCCTGCTGGAGCAGATGGCGGTCAACGGCGACGCCGGACCACTGTCGTTCCGCTCGCTCGCTCCGCTCGACGTCAAGCTGGACAGCTTGGCGAGCCCGGCCGAGCAGAGCAATACGAACCTCATCTTCGGCGACACCTACATGTGCAAGCTGTTCCGCCGCCTGACCCCCGGCATCAACCCGGATCTCGAACTGGGCCGGGGGCTCGCCAAGGTGGGCAGCAAGCACATCCCGACGCTGTACGGCTGGGTCTCGTGCGACCTCGACGGGACCCTGTCGACCGGCGCGATGCTGTCGGAGTTCCTGCGCACCGGCACGGACGGCTGGCAGCTCGCCGGCACGAGCGTCCGCGACCTGTACGCCGAGGCCGACCTGCACGCCGACGAGGTCGGCGGCGACTTCGCCAGCGAGTCCGAGCGCCTCGGCGCGGCGACCGCGGCGGTCCACCGCGACCTCGCGAACGCGTTCGGCACGAGCCTGCTGCCGCCGTCGGACATCCGCGACCTGGCCGACCACATGCACGCGCGCCTCGCCGAGGCGTGCGCCACGGTGCCGCAGCTGGCGCCGTACGCGGACCGGCTCGGCGAGACCTTCGACGCCTTCGCCGAGATCGACGAGCCCCTCGTCACGCAACGCGTCCACGGCGACTACCACCTCGGCCAGGTGATGCGGACCGAGACCGGCTGGATGCTGCTGGACTTCGAGGGCGAGCCCGCCGCGCCGCTGAAGGAGCGCCGCCGGCCGGCGCACCCGCTGCGCGACGTCGCGGGCATGCTCCGCTCCTACGACTACGCCGCGCGTCACCTGCTGGTCTCGAGCAAAGCCGTCTCCGGCCACCCCGACCAGCTGGAGTCCCGCGCCACGGAGTGGGCCGAGCGCAACCGCACGGCCTTCTGCCGCGGCTATGCCGAGGCGGGCGGCATCGATCCGATCGCCCACGAGGTGATCGTGCGCGCCTTCGAGTGCGAGAAGGCCGTCTACGAGGTCATGTACGAGGCGCGGAACCGGCCGTCCTGGCTGTACATCCCGCTGGGTTCCATCGCCACGCTCAACGCCCTTCCCTCGCCGGGCGCCACGACCGCCTGAGCGGGTTCCGCCGAAGGAGCCCCCGTCTCTGTGAACTGACGGGGGCCTCTTCGGCCGTTCAGGGCCGCCCCGCGCCCTCGCCGGGGCGCACCTGATCCCCCAGAAGGCCGCGGAGGCTTCCGCGGCACCGGCCCTGACTGAATTGTAAGTCCCCTCAAACTCGCTGTAAGGGGAGAGTCTTCCGGCGGCTCGACCGCGCCGACCCGGTCCGACGTCCGACATGGGGTTAATCTCCTTGGAGCGGGCAGGCTTAGGTGGGTTCAGCCCCCCAGAACATTCCGAGGAGTTCCATGGCGCGGGTCACCCACGACGAGATCGACCGGTTGATCGGCGGAGAGCACCACGACCCCCACGGCGTACTCGGCGCGCATCTGGACCGCGACGGCATCATCATCCGCACGCTGCGTCCGCTCGCGTCACGGGTCGAGGTCGTCCTCCCCGACGGCGAGCGGCAGCCGATGCGGCATGTTCACGAGGGCGTGTTCGAGGCCGCCTTGAGCGGCGCGTCGCCGTCGGGCGAGGAGCCGCTCGAGATTCCCGACTACCGCCTCGCGGTGTCCTACCACGACGGTCCTGAGGTCGTCCACGACGACCCGTACCGGCACGCACCGTCCCTGGGCGAGCTCGACCTGCACCTGATCGGTGAGGGCCGCCACGAGGAGCTCTGGAAGGCGCTGGGCGCGCACACGCGCACCTACTCCTCGGCCTTCGGGCCGGTGGAGGGCACGGCGTTCGCCGTGTGGGCGCCGAACGCCGACGGCGTGCGCGTCATCGGCGACTTCAACCACTGGGACGGCCGCGCGCACCCGATGCGCTCGCTGGGCTCGACCGGCGTGTGGGAGCTGTTCGTGCCCGGCGTCGGCGACGGCACCAACTACAAGTACGAGATCCTCGGCACCGACCATGTGTGGCGGCGCAAGGCCGACCCGATGGCCCTGTACGCCGAGAAGCCGCCCGCGACGGCCTCGAAGGTCTTCACCTCCTCCTACGAGTGGCAGGACGACGAGTGGGTGACGCGGCGCAAGTCCTATGACCCGCTGCGGTCGCCGATGAGCGTGTACGAAGTGCACCTCGGCTCGTGGCGCGCCGAGCTGGGCTACCGCGAGCTGGCCGACGAGCTGGTCGCCTACGTCGCCGACATGGGCTTCACCCACGTGGAGCTGCTGCCGGTCTCGGAGCACCCGTTCGGCGGCTCGTGGGGCTACCAGGTCACCTCCTATTTCGCGCCGACGTCGCGGTTCGGCACTCCCGATGAGTTCCGCCACCTGGTCGACCGGCTGCACCACGCCGGCATCGGCGTGATCATGGACTGGGTGCCGGGCCACTTCCCGAAGGACGAGTGGGCCCTCGCGCGCTTCGACGGCACACCGCTGTACGAGCACGGCGACCCGCGGCGCGGCGAGCAGAAGGACTGGGGCACGTTCGTCTTCGACTTCGGCCGCTCCGAAGTGCGCAACTTCCTCGTCGCGAACGCCTGCTACTGGCTGGAGGAGTTCCACATCGACGGCATCCGCGTGGACGCGGTCGCCTCGATGATCTACCTCGACTACTCGCGCGACGAGGGCGAGTGGACGCCGAACATCTACGGCGGCCGGGAGAACCTGGAGGCGATCGACTTCCTCAAGGAGATGAACGCCACCTGCTACAAGCGCTCCCCCGGCATCATGACGATCGCCGAGGAGTCCACCGCCTGGCCCGGCGTGACCCGCCCGACCCACCTGGGCGGTCTCGGGTTCGGCTTCAAGTGGAACATGGGCTGGATGCACGACACGCTCAACTACCTGAGCCACGAGCCCCTCTTCCGCGGCTACCACCATCACGAGATCACGTTCTCGATGGTCTACGCCTACTCGGAGAACTACGTGCTGCCGCTGTCGCACGACGAGGTCGTGCACGGCAAGGGCTCACTGCTGGGCAAGATGCCGGGCGACGAGTGGAAGCGCTTCGCGGGGCTGCGGGCGCTGCTGGCGTACATGTGGGCGCATCCGGGCAAGCAGCTGCTGTTCATGGGCCAGGAGTTCGGCCAGGGCGCGGAGTGGGCCGAGCAGCGGTCCCTCGACTGGTGGCTGCTGGACAAGGCCGAGGACAACTACCACCTCGGGATGCAGCGGCTCGTACGCGACCTGAACGGGGCGTACACGTCCACGCCGGCGTTGTGGAACCTGGACGCCTCGCCCGAGGGGTTCGGCTGGATCGACGCCGACGACGTCGCGGGCAACGTGATCTCCTTCCTGCGGTACGCCCAGGACGGCTCGCCGCTGGTCTGCGTGGTCAACTTCTCCGGCATGCCGCACGAGGACTACCGGATCGGCCTGCCGCGCGCCGGGCGCTGGCGTGAGCTCGTCAACACCGACGCGTACGACTACGGCGGCAGCGGCGTCGGCAACCTCGGCGAGGTGCACGCCCACCAGGAGCCCTGGCACGGGCAGCCCGCGTCGGCCGCGCTCCGCGTGCCTCCGCTCGGGGCGGTGTGGCTCGCCCCCGAATGAGTTGGGCCACATGTGGCAATAGATCTTGGAGAGCCCGTACTACGACAGCCTCGGCCGCGGCAACGAGTCGGAGCGCAAGCAGTACGACGCCGCGGGGAACCCGTCGAAGTTCCCGCTGTTCTTCGACAACTACTTCGTGCCGCGCGGCTACGCCGTGCTCAACGTCGACATGGACGGCACGACCAGGTCCGATGGCTGCCCGACCTCCGGCGGCGCCTCCGACGTCCTCGGCGGCAAGGCCGTCGTCGACTGGCTGAACGGCCGCGGCACGGCGTTCGACGCGGGCGGCGAGAAGGTCAAGGCGTCCTGGACCACCGGGCGTACCGGGATGATCGGCAAGTCCTACGACGGCACGCTCGCCAACGCCGTCGCCGCGACCGGCGTCAAGGGCCTCGACACGATCGTGCCGATCTCGGCGATCAGCTCCTGGTACGACTACAGCCGCATGAACGGCACGCTGTGGTTCGGCGGCGAAGAGGACGGCCTCGCCGAGACCGTCGACACCGACCCGCCCGCCAAGTGCGCCGCGGTCAACAAGGCGCTCGCGGCAGGCCAGGATGACGCCACCGGAAACTACAACTCCTTCTGGGACGAGCGGAACTACCGGACCGGCACCGTCTCGGACGTGCGCCGCGTCCACGCGAGCGTGTTCGCGATCCAGGGCCTGAACGACCTGAACGTCAAGCCCAATCACTTCTCGTCCTTCTGGGCGGGCCTGGCGGCGCGCGGCGTGCCGCGCAAGGTATGGCTGTCGCAGTACGGCCACGTCGACCCGTTCGACTTCCGCCGCGCCGCCTGGGTGGACACCCTGCACCAGTGGTTCGACCACTGGCTGCAGAGGATCCCCAATGACGTCATGAGGCAGCCGCGCGCCGACATCGAGACCGACCCCGACCAGTGGGTCACCCAGTCCGACTGGCCCGCGCCGCACGCCGCCCACCTCAGCCTGCGGCCCTCTTCCGACGGCTCCCTCGGCACCTCGGCGTCGTCCGGCACCGGGTCGTTCACCGACACCAAGATGTCCGAAGGCGACCTCATCAGCGACCCGACGACGGCACAGCCGTACCGCCTCGCGTACGTGACGCCGCCGCTCAAGCGCACGGTACGGGTGTCCGGCACACCGTCGGTGAGCCTCAGCTTCACCTCCGACAAGCCGGCCGCCGACCTCGGCGCCCTGCTCGTCGACTACGGCACCGACGACCGGGTGAACTACCTGGGCGCCGGATCCGGCGTGAAGACGCTCGCCACCGAAGACTGCAACGGTGAGAGCACCACGGCCGACGACGCCTGCTACAAGCAGGTGGTCACCGACACGATCACGTCGGACGTGAACGTCGTCGGCCGCGGTTACCTCGACGCTCAGAACCGTACGTCGTTGAGCCACCCGTCGGCGCTGAAGCCGGGCAGGTCGTACACCGTGAAGTGGGGACTCCTGCCGGAGGACTACCGCTTCAAGGCCGGCCACCGCCTGGCCCTCATCCTCACCGGAGTGGACGCCGACACCCAGTACGACGAGCCCGCCACGGGCGCGTCGGTGACGGTGGACCTGAAGGGCAGCAAGGTCACCCTGCCGGTCGTGTACGGCGACGGCGGCTCGTCCGCCTCACCGTTCTCGGCGGAACGGCAGTGGCGCGGCCCGGCCCACGTGGTCCTCCCCCGCCAGCCCCGCGTGTTCGACTGACCGCACCACACGAGACGGGCCCCGGGAGCGATCCCGGGGCCCGTTTCACGTCCGGCGTCAGATCACTCCGCCGTTGGCGTAGATGGTCTGGCCGTTGATCCAGCGGGCCGGGCCGGCGAGGAACGCGACGGCTTCGGCGATGTCGGACGGGACGCCCAGGCGTTCCAGCGGGGCCATGCCGGCGAGGTGGTCGATGGGGGGCGCGGTCGGGCCCGGGGCGACGGTGTTGACGGTGATGTCCCGGCCCCGCAGCTCCCTGGCGAGGATCAGGGTGATCGCGTCGACGCCGCCCTTGGTGGCCGCGTACGCGCTGTAGCCCGTGAGGGCGAGCTTCACGACCGAGGACGAGAAGTTGACGATCGCGCCGCCTCGGCGCAGGCGGCGTGCGGCCCGCTGGTTCACGACGAAGGTGCCGCGGACGTTCGTGCGGTGCATGCGGTCGAACTCGTCGAGGTCCAGGTCGGCCAGGGGCGAGAGCAGCATGATGCCGGCGGTGTGGACCACCACGTCCACGCCGCCGTACTCTCGCTCCGCCGTGTCGAACAGGGCGGTGACCTCGCCTTCCTCGGCGACGTCCGCGCGGGCCGCGGTCGCTCTCCCTCCCGCGTCCGTGATGGCGCGTACGGCCTCGTCGGCACGGTCGTGGCGGCCCGCGTAGTGGACGATGACGCTCATGCCGTCGGCGGCCAGGCGTTCGGCGACGGCGCGGCCGATCCGCCGGTGACGATCGCGACGCGGCCCGGCTCGCTCGTGGTGTTCATGGCGTGTCTCCTGGTCGGCTCCGGCATCCGGAAGAAGATCTTGTCACCGGGGAGCCGGCAAGGCGTCGAGAAGCCAGCGAGGTCCGGTGACGGAGGCGCCCGTGGACTCGCAGCGGGCGCGCAGCTCGCGGTCGGCGGTGACGACGAGGCGGCGCTCGTCGGTGGCCTGCGGCGCGGCCAGGTCGGCGATCGTGTCGTCGCCGCTGCCCGGAGCGGAGACGACCGTGACGCGATCGCCGCTCTCCACGCCGCGGGCGGCGCCTTCGACGACCAGGACGATGTCGGGAAAGCAGACGTCCGCGACCGCGTTCGGGACGCCGGTCAGGGACGTGATCTGGGAGAGCTCGTCGCGCAGGCGTTCCGCCGCGCCCCTGCGGTCGTGCCACCAGCCGTCGGGGCGCGAGCCCATGACGTTGGCGGCGTCGACGACGATCGTCATCCGGAACAGCGACCGGGAGAGGACCTTCCAGCTTTCGGCGAACGGCGGGAACAGCTTCTTCTCCGTGACCTTGCCGGCGGCGATCCAGGCGACGCCGGCCGTCTCGAACGACTTCGCCTCCACCGGGACGCGCGCGGGCACGGACCCGATCACCGTGTCGTAGGACCAGCCGCCGTGCGTCTCGGTGGAGAGCCAGTGCGGGCGTACGGCGGACGGGTCGAGGGTGCTCTCCTCGGACGCCTCGCGCAGCGCCGCCGCCAGGGGCTCTTCATAGCTGTGGCGCGCGCCGCCGAGCAGGCCCCAGGTGCCGCCGCCGATCGATACGAGGGAGCGTTTCTGCAGCAGGACGTGCGGCTCGTCTTCCATGGAGTACAGGAGCAGCCCGGCGGCGCCGTGGCGTCCCCAGTGCCGGTGTCCCGCGTCGCAGTTCGCCCATCCGTCGCCGTCACCCATGGACGCGAGCCTAGAGCCTTACGACAGGCCCTGGCCCGGCGTCATCAGCCCAGCTTCTGGTCCGCGTTCTTGTACGCGGCCATGGCGAAGGCCTTCACGTCGTCCTGGGTCACCGGGCCCTGCATGAGGATCACGCCGGCGTAGGCCTGGCCGAGGAACGTCACGACCCAGGTGCGGCGGCTGTCGGGCGACGACGGCGTGAGCTGCGCGCCGCGCGCCCCCTTGCCGAGCGCCGGGAGCTTGATCTCCTCGAACGTGAGGGTGCTCTTCCCGGCGCCCACGTGGATCGTGTCGCAGCCGGTCTTGGGACCGGTGCCGAGCACCGCCTGCGGGGCCTGGCCGTTCAGCGCGACGAGCTCGTCCCACGCCTGTACGCCGCCGGCCGAGGTGTCGCCCGGCTTGCGGAGGACGACGGCGGCGGACGGCGCCTTGCCGAACACGTTGGCGGCGGGGCCGGACCAGAGCACGGGCGAGCACTTGGAGGGCTTGACCGCCACACCGGAGGGGAGCTCGAGGGCTCCCGCGGCCACGTCGGCGGCCGGGAGCGCGTCGTACGGCCCGTTCTTCGGGGTCGTGAACGCGGTGAGCTTCCCGAAGTTCTGCAGGAGCGCGCCCTGGAGGCGGTCCTGGGTGATCGCCGAGGCCGGCTGCGCGGGTCGCGCCGCCGGAGACGAAGGCGTCTTAACCGCGCGCGCCGGAGACCGGCCGTCGGAACACCCGCCCAGAACTGCGACGATCACCGCCGTTCCGGCCGACCACCGCAGCAGCCTCCCACCCATTGTCGCTCCTTACTCAAAGGACCCTGGCGGCCCAACGCTACTCGATCGGCTCGACAACGGATATGGCGGCCGATCAGGGATCGTAAAGGGTTCGGTTCGGACCAGTCTGCAGCTGCCGGCGTACGGCCTCCTCAAAGGCCTTCTGCCCTTCGGCCGTCGGATGGAACGTCCCGGTTCCCACGGACGGCAGGATCTTGCCGGACTTGCAGTTCTGGTTCGAGGTGGGAATTCCGAGACCCGCGCAGATGTCGATCCCGTTGATCCAGGGATCCTTCGTGGTGATCTCGTGTCCCTTGAGCCCGTCCGTGTTGTCGGCGAACTCGACGCTGCCCATCTTCTGCTGGCCGTTGCCGTAGAACTCGTTGTCCACGGCGTTGACCGTCTCACGGATCTTGTTGTTCAGCTGTTCCTCGACGCCGTTGAGGAACTGCTGGTCACCCTTGTTGATGGTGGCGTAGTTGCCGGTCGGCGGGTCCGGGAACAGGTGCGGATACCCGACGACGATGATGCGGGCGTTCGGCGCCTTCTCGTGGATCGTCTCCAGGAAGCGCTGGTACTTCGAGGGGCTCCCGCCGAACATGTCGTTCATGGAGTTCTGGATGTCCTGCTGCTGTCCCTGGCACCGGTCCGGATGCGGGGCGTGTCCCGGCCACAGGTCGCCCGGCGAGAAGTGGGCGTCCAGCACGCACTTGGTCATCACGTCCGCGAAGTGCGCATCGTTGCCGCCGGCGCTCAGGGTGACCAGCGTCGTACGGGGGCTCAGCGCGTCGAGCTGCGATCCTTCGCCGTGCCATCCGTTCATGACGCCGTCGGTCGTGGCGCCGCTGCACGCGACGAAGCTCGCGCCGTCCTGGAACGTGAAGTCCTGCTGAAGATCTTGTGAGTACGCTCCCGGCGCCCGGTGGCATCCGGTGTCTCCGCTGTTGCCCAGGTACTGCTTGCTCGCGCCTTCTCCGGAGGAGTAGGAGTCGCCCATCGCGACGTATCCGCCCTTGGTGGCGGCGGTCACCGGGTCCGAGGGATGGATCGGGTTGTTCTTCGTCGGGCAGAACGCCTTGCAGTCGCTCGTGCCGCCCTTGCCGGCCGCGACCGAGTCGCTCTTCCGCGAGCAGTTCCCGTCGGAGAAGATCTTGCAGATCGCCGATACGCCGCCTGACGCCGCCCGGCTGGGGATGTCCGACGCGAACATCCCTCCCACAACGGCGGCGAGGACCAGCAAAAGCGCGCCGTACTCGACGGTCGCCACTCCATGGTCCTTCGTGCGTGGTCGCAACACCGCGGTACCGCCTCCCCATCGCCTGGACGGGGGCAACGATAAGAAAAGGAAGATCGCAACGCGTGGGCCCACCGACCCAAATCCGGGCCCAAAGAATCCATGGGCCCGGAAGCGGGAAAACACGCCGAGTCAACGGTTCACGCGGCGCTATTTGTCAAATACGGTCAGCTCGCGAGAATGCCCACGACGGCACCGACGATCATGAACGGACCGAAGGGGATCTCGGATTTGCGCGATCCGCGGCGAGTGACGAGCACGCCCGTGGCGTACAGGCCGCCGATGACGAAGCCGGCGAGCGTGCCGAGCCACCAGGCCGATGCCCCGAGCCAGCCGAGGTAGAGGCCGAGCACTCCGGCGAGCTTGACGTCGCCCCAGCCGATCGCGCCCGGCGCGACCAGGTGCTGTACGGCGTACAGCCCCCACAGCACGGCGAGCCCGATCGCCGCGTGCGCGAGCCGCATCGGGTGGCCGCCGAACAGGACCGCCAGGCCCAGCAGCGCCATGCCGACGAGGTACGACGGGAGCGTGAACGGGTTCGGCAGGCGCTTCACCGCGACGTCGATGAAGGCCAGCAGCGAGCCGACGACCGCGAGGTAAAGGTAGGCGGGAAGCTCCGCCCGCCCGGCGAACCGCCACGCGAACGCCCCGGACACCACGGCCGTGGTGACCGCGATGCCGGGGCGGGCCCAGCGGAGCGGCCGCTCGAAGTAGCCCGACGCCAGCGGCGTGCAGAACCACCCAGCGGCCGCCCCGGCGATGGTGCACAGCGGCACCAGCCAGATGAGCAACGACGCGCCTCTCAGATCAGTACCAGTGGTACGGCCACTGGCTCAGCCAGAAGGCGTACGCGGCACAGGGACTCACATAGCGGGTGGAGATGTAGTCGAAGCCCCAGCGGATCTGGGTGACCGGGTTGGTCATGTAGTCGGACCCGTACTTGGCCATCTTCTGCGGCGGCAGGGCCTGCGGGATCCCGTACGCGCCGGAGGTGGGGTTCACCGCGAGGTGGTTCCAGCCGCTCTCGCCCGTCCACAGCGCGTCGAGGCAGACCCACTCCGCGCCGGTCCAGCCGTACAGGTCGGCGAGCCGCTTGCCCGTCTCCTTGTCGCGGGTGGAGTAGTCCGGGTTGAACCGGGTGCCCTCCTCCTCGTCCACCAGCCGTACGGCGAACATCCGGCGGGCCGCCTCGAAGCTGCCCATCGGGAAGCCGCCGCAGAAGAGGCCGATGGTCGGAGGGACCCATCCGGGGCCGTGCTTCTTGCCGGTGCCGCCGATGCCTCGCGGCCGGCACGACGGGAACGTCACGTGGGCGATGGCGGTCGCCTTGCCGTGGTAGCCGTCCTCGTGGGGGTCGCACGTGAAGTGGTCGGCCCGCTGGCCGTGGCCCGGCTTGGGCTCGCACGCCTCGGTGTGCAGCGTGACCTTCACCGTGTAACCGAAGTACCCGGAGGCGTGCACGCTGTCGACGACCGAGCCGTTCTTCTGCGCGTACTCCTTCGCGGCCTGTTCCGAGGCGCTCTTGTAGATCTCGCCGATCGGGATGAGGCCGCGGACGATGTCGTTCGCGCCCCGGTCGCGGATCTCCGCCGCACCGGCCAGCGCGGCCGCGTCCGCCGCCGTCTGAGCCCTGGTCCGCAAATCGTTGGCTCGGGCTATCTTGCTGAGGAGCAGCATTGCCGCGACCAATGTCAATGACATGATGATGACGAGGATCGACGTCGCAGCGCCCTTGTCTCCGCGTAGCCTCATTGCAGAAGCCCCTACCCTTGCCGAGTACGGTCCTGGTTTCCTCGAAAAGAAACCTAGAGATCACAGTGAGCGAGGAACAGGGCCCAGGGGCCCAAACAGGGCTCAGTCGACGGCCAGTGACCGGCCGATCGAAGAGACCATCGTGAAGTCGTAACGGTCGCTGGGAAAACCGATTCGTACGTCGACGACGGTGCCGCTCTTCAACTGCGCGAACCAGTCCACCGTGTGGAGCCGCTGGGACGACGTCCCCAGCCACCCGTCGGACTCCTTACGCACCTGGTAACCGGTGCGCCCGTCCATGTCGAGGCGCTCCTGGCCGATGAGCTCGAAGTTCTGCTGGGTACGGCTGACCCGCATGAAGTCCGAGACCACGTCGTCGAGAAGCTGGTCGCGGCCCCAGTAGGTCAGGATGTCGAACGAGCCGATCGACTGATTCGCCTCCGCCCGGTCGATGACCTCGAACAACGAGCCCGGAACACTCTTCTCACCCGACGCGGAGCGTGCCCACTCTTTCGGATAACCGACCGAGAAGCCGTCTCCGCGGTATCTCTTCAGTGACGAGTCGAGCCTGGGATCCTCTTTGATCCCGAAGCACCCCGCCAATGACAGCATGACCGGCACGAACGCGACAACGGCCAGGAACCGCCGTCCACTCCCACGCCTCCCTGTTCGCCTTCGCATGACACAAAGGATTGCTTGTGAGGCGCGTTTCCTGCCAGGGCCTGGGGGCCCTTTGTGAGTGGGCCCCCGTATCGGTCAGTGGAACACGTACAGCAGGAGGAGCAGAAATGTCGGCGCCACCGGGATGAGCGCCTGCACGATCACGGGCCGCCGGCGGAACCTCTCGCTCCGTCGCAGCAGCGTCAGCGCCACGGCGGCTCCGGCCGCCCACACGACGCACACGGGGACCACGAACAGGAGCAGCAGCTTCGCGGTGTCGGAGGCCGAGAGGACGCATCCCCAGCCCAGCCCCTGGCACTGCCCCTCGGGCACGCTGTGGTCGCCGAAAATGTTGATCAGCTCGAGCACGACGGGAGGCACGGCCGCGAAGGCCAGCATCAGCACGTACGGGAGGGCGGAGCCACGAGTGTCGGGCCGCTCGGCTCTGGTCATCGTGTCCACCTGACTCCGGCCCGCTCGGGACGTCTCAGCCGGGATAGGGATGTGCGGCGGAGTCCGGAGTCTTACCGATCAGGCTGGTGATAAACAGGCCGGCCGCCGTGCCGAGGATTCCCTCCACGACGTAGAGCAGCGCGGTCACCGCCGACGTCGCGCCGGAGGCCCCGATCGCGACGCAGGCGAGGATGCCCAGGACGGGAACGGGCAGCGTGGCCAGCAGCCGCTGCCTCGTCGTGGTCTTCTCCCACTGGAGGACCGTCGCGACGACCACCATGAGCACGGTCATCACGAGCCACGGGAGGTGGATGCGGAACGCCTGGTCCGACACCGAGATCGTCTCACCCGGCGCCGTACGCGGGGTCAGCGCGGCCAGGATGACCATCCCGAGGATCAGTATGAGGATCGCGCCGGCCCAGGCGCGCAGGAGACCGAGCATGATCAGCTCACCTGGATCGAATCGACGATGCCGTTGACCGTCTTCTTGTCGAGCTTGCCGCGCTGCCAGATGACGCGCACCGCGTGGATCTGTTCGTCCTTGCCCAGGATGCCGATGTCGACGGCCTGGCAGGGACCTCTGTTCTGGTCGGTGAAGGTGTACTCGACGCGGACGGCCGCCTTGGCTCCCTTGACGTCGACCGACCCGTTGTGGGTGCGGTGGTAGCCCGTGCTGTTCATCGCCGGGCCGGTCTCGACCGTGTCGACCAGCATGTCCTCGCTGCCCTTGCTGGCGCCGGTCAGGAAGTTCTCCATGACGTCGACCTCGGCGTCCTCCGACGGCGACGAGGCGGTGGCGGTCATGATCTTCGAGGCGGGCGTGCCTTTCCGCCAGCTCTCAGGATGGGCGACCGAGACCTTCGAGCCCTTCACCCGCACGAATCCCGACGGGGTCGTGCCGCCCCCCGACGAGCAGGCGGCGGCGAGCAGCAGCGCCGCGGTCACGACTCCGTACGACCCGATCCGGCGCATGGTTTCCCTTCTCTCAGCCGGCGTTCTGGCATTCCGGCCATTCGACGAAGTTGCGCTGACCGTTTTGGGGCGCGTCAAGGTATTGGGAGCCTACCAACCGCTGCTTGTCGTGTTCATAGCTCAGATCGACGCCGAACGTGAGCCCTTCACCGGCGGACGCGCCGAGCCCGTACTCGTCGACGTCACCCGCGTAGGTGTTCTTGCTGACGACGGCCTGGTTGTAGATCAGCTGGTCGAAGGCGCTGGCGCCCGGACCCGGCTCCTGGGTCGAGTAGCTGCCGCTCGGGTCGAACGCGTTACGCACGGTCTGCAGCGGCATCAGGAACGCGTTGTCCTGGATCCACTGGTCGCCGAGGGCGCGGTTCGAGTCGTCGAAGTTGACCGTCGTGCTGGTCGTGGTCACCTTTTTGTCGGAGTCCTTCACCGAGCCGGTCGTCGGCTTGCCCGGCTCCTTGTAGCCCATGCTGCTCGACTCGTCGTGCGTGGTGGTCCAGGTGATGCTCACGAGCTTGCCGCTGCTGTCGCGGGTCACCTTGGTCTGCCCGAGATAGGCCGCGGAGCCGGACGGGCCGAAGCCGAGCACCTTTCCGCCGCCCTTGACGCTTCCCTGGACGTTGAAGATGACCGAGGTACGCGGGTAGGTGGGGTCGTTCGGATTGGTGGGGTTGTGGTCCTCCTTGAGGATGCCGACCCCGTCTCCGACCTTTCCTTCGATCTCGGCGCCGGTCCCGATGTCGGTGACCGACTTCTCGCCGTTGTTCTCCTGGAGATTGCCGAACTTGACACCGAAGTTGGCGAGTCCCTCGACGCTGACGTCCCACTGGCGGCTGTCCGGGTCAGGGGTGTTCGGCTCCCAGCCGGTGATCTTGTCGAAGCCCCACAGGATGGGACTGAGGTGCTCGGCCTCGCGCCGGCCCCAGTCCCACTTCAGGTCGTCGACGAAGTGGTCGGCGTCCTTCGAGCTCGGGAAGGACCACGTGTCGCCGTACTTGAGCCCGACCGCGCCCTCGACCTTGCCGCCGCCGTGCAGACCGTAGGCGTCTCCGCCGAGATTGAACTTCAGGCCTTCCTGCCCGACCGCGCCGAGTTTGAAGTCGACGGGGACGACCACGACCTTTTCCCGGCCGTCCGCGGTCTTGATGCGGAGCAGCTGGAAACTGTCCCCGATCTTGACGCTGAAAGCGGTCACCGAAGCGCCGACCTTATTGGAGTCCTGGCCGGTGACGCAGGCGGCCTGCGACGGTTTGTAGTCGAAAGACTTCCGCCCGCAATCGGCATTGCCACCGGTGGCCGCGTTGAAGAGCTTGCAGATCGCGGCCTTCATGCCATCGCCGACCGGATTGGGGATGACGAGCGTCGCCGCCGACACCACCATTGCCAGGATAAGCATCAGCGCGACATATTCGACCGTCGAGGCGCCCCGGTCCGTTCTTGACCGCTCCCACATGAGACGCGACGTTACGAAATCCCGGACCGGGCTCACAGGGCCCCCGGACCCAATGTCGGGCCCATATTCACCGGGTCCACGCGCAAACCTTGCCACCGCGAACCGCCGGTGACGAGGATGTGACGCCTCACCGGAAAGGCGGGCGGACATATGAGGACCGTGCTGTTCGGATTGCTCCTCGGCGGGCTCGGCGTGCTCGCGGTCTTCGGCGGCATGCGGTCGCTGCGGCAGGCGCGCGGCTTCCGCGCGCGGGCGCGGCGGGTCACCGGCGTGGTCACCGGGATCCACGCCGACCGGCGGGACGGGCAGTCGACGACCTATCCCGTCCTGCGGTTCCGCACCCTCGAAGGCGCCGAGGTGGAGACCACCTCGAACGTCAACGAGGAGCCGCTCTACCTCACGCGGGCCCGCGGCGCCCAGGTGCCGGTGCTCTACGACCCCGCCGATCCGCGCAAGGCGTGCATCGACAGCCCGTCAGGCCGCGGCCAGGTGAAGAGCGGCTACGGCACCATCGTGCTCGGAGTCGTCTTCATCGCCGCGGCCATCGGCTACGCGGTGTGGAAGCTCCAGTGACTCACTTGACCGGGACGCTCCCGACGTCGAGCTTCTCGGCGAACCAGCTCACCTGCACGTCGACCTTGGAGATGTTCGCCGGCGGCTTGTAGACGTCGGAGTAGGTCACGCTGCCGTTCGCCTTGAGCGTCTGGACGGCGTAGACGGCCTCGCTCGTCGAGGTGCACACGCACACGCCCTTGTTGTCGCGCGAGGGCCAGTAACGCATCTGCCCCGCCTCGTCGACCAGGCTGGCGCCGGAGGTCGTGGTGGCGCCGGGGTACTCCAGCGAGAGCCACTTGTCGAAGGAGCCGGCGACCATCTGGTCCTGGCCGGCGACGTTGGTCACCGTCCAGACGAGCGTCACGAGGCCGCTCGGCTCGCGGTGCACGCTGTTGACGTCGAACCGGAGGTTGTTGGCGCCCTCGATGGTGGTGTTGCCGGAGGCGTGGAAGTTCGGTCGCGCGGTCGCGAGGACGGGCAGCTTCCCTCCACCGGTCCAGCGGAAGGGCGGGCCGGTGGACGGCGCGGCGGTCTGGGCCTCAGGCGGCTTGGCGAACGTCACGGTCACCCTGCGGTTCCGCCGGCGTCCCGACGCGTCGTCGTTCTTGGCGACCGGGTCCGCGGACCCGTGACCGGCCGACTGGTACGTGATGCCCTCCCGGGTCACGAGGCTCTTCAGGGCGTTCTGCACGGCCTGGGCCCGGTGCTCGGACAGCGGCTGGTTCACGGCGTCGTCGCCGGTGCTGTCGGTGTAGCCGTCGATCTTGACGGTGCTGCCCTTGGACCCGTCGATCTGCCCGGCCGTGCTCTTCAGGACGGACTTGGCCTTCGACGTCAGAACCGCCTTGTTGTAGGCGAACAGCACGTCGGCGGACAGGCGCAGGGTGCGGTTGACGCCGTCGTCGTCGAGCTCCTCCACGGCCGACTCGCTGGCGTTGATCAGGGAGCGGACGTTCGGCTGGCCGAGCGAGACCTTCGCCGGGTCGGGCTGGCCGGGAACGGGCGGCGCCTGCCCCTGGCCGATCGCCACGTCGGAGAACTGGACGGAGACCGGGACGTTCACGGTGACGCGGTTCGAGGAGGGCGCCGCGTAGATGGCGTACAGCTCCTGGTGCCCGCCCGGGGCGACCTCGATGTTGGTGACGTCGCTGCACAGGCACGCGCCGGTGTTCGTCGTCTGCGGGTAGTAGACCTTGTCGGCGGCGCCATCCACCAGGGTGATGCCGTTCGCCAGCTCGGAGCCGGGCGAGTCGGGCGCCTGGTCCTTCAGGCCGGTGAGCAGCCGGAGCTTCTGCTGCCCGTCGTTGACGACGCGCAGCCGGAGCGTGACGGTGTTCTGCGCGGTGCGGTCGATGGCGAGCAGGTCGACGTGGGCCGTACCGTCCTCGTGCTCCATCGGCTCCGACGCGATCGGTTTCTCGGCCACCGTCGATCCGCCGGTGACCGGTTTCCCGCCGTCGTCGCCCGTCTTCTTCTCGTCGCTGTCGCATCCGGAGACGGTCAGCAGCATCAGCACCGACGCGATGCTCACAAAACGCACAAATGCCGCCCTGCCGGAGAGCAGGGCCGCTTTGGAGGGATGCGTTTTCATCGAAGCCCGCATTGTCACCTTTCCAGTGGTCCGCCAGAGGCGCCGCAGGAGAACAGCAATGTGGCGGAGGGGATCACCTTAGGTGATCTCCTCCGCCACATAGGGGAAGATTCTAGGCTCATCCGCCAGCCGAGCTGAAGACCTTGTTGACGGCCGCGACGGCCTTCGCCTTGATCGTCTGGTCGATGCCGGAGCCGTGAACAGCGGCAACGATCAGCGCGACGATGAACAGGAGGGCGATGTACTCGACGATGCTCGCGCCGCGGTCGTCGCCGGTGTAACGCTTCTGGATACGCTTCGCCTGGTCTCCGACAAAGGTCGAAAGAGTGACGAAGAGCGGAATCATGGGATTCATTTCATGCCCTCCCGGGTGTGCCGTCCCGATTTTCCATACCGCTTGCTGATAAAGACGGTACGGACATGGAAGGGGCGTTCCCAGGGTCCGCCGACCCAGTTTCCGATTGGGCGGGGGCCCAATGCGTCCTGGGTCCGCAGCCCCACGGGGGTCACGACCAGCCCTCCCGTACGGTTCCGGATCCGAGCCACAGGGCGATCGCCGCCGCCCGCGTCGTCACTCCGAGCTTGGCGTAGATGTGGTTGACGTGGTTCTTGATCGTCTTGTCCGCGACGAAGAGGCGGGACGCGATGGCGCCGTTGGGATAGCCCTGCGCGACGAGCTCCATGACCTCCATCTCGCGCGCGGACAGGCCGAAGCGGCTGCTCGGAGACTCCGGCGGCGCCATCGCGTGACTCTGCACGGCGCCGACGAGGACCGCGACGGCCGCGGGCGAGAGCGGATTGGCCCCGTTCACCGTCTTGCGCACGGCGTCGAGGAGCTCCTCCGGTGTGAACGTGCCGTGCACGAGGTAGCCGGCCGCGCCGTTCCCGATCGCCGCGCGGATGACCTCCGGCGTGTCGGTGTAGGTCAGCATGAGCACCCTCGTCGACTTGGCGAGCTGCCGGGCCGCCGTCACGCCGTCGACCAGCGGCATCCGCACGTCGAGGAGCACCAGGTCGGGGCGTAGGCGTTCGGCGAGGGCGATGGCCTTCTCACCGTCCGCGGCCTCGGCGAGCACCTCCACGCCGCCCGCCTGGAGCAGGGAGATCAGGCCCGATCGTACGACGGCGTTGTCATCGGCGACGATCACACGGGGCGAATCCACTCAGGCCACCTCCGCGACCCGGAGGTCTCCGCGTGATCGTCCGGCGGCGGGGAACGTGACGGTGACCGTCGTGCCCTGGTCCGGTTCGGACGTCAGCGAGACGGTGCCGCCGGCGCGCTCGGTCCGCTCGCACAGGCCGAGCAGGCCGTAGTGCCCGTCGCGCGCCAGCTCCTCGACGCTCGTCATCTGAAACCCCCTGCCGTCGTCGCGGATGGTCAGTACCACGGTGCCGCGTTCCGTGGAGAGCCGCAGGTCGACCGTGCTCGCGGCGGCGTGCCGCTCGACGTTCGCGAGGGCCTCCGAGCAGATCGCCATCGCCTCGTGGCGTGCGCGCAGCGGCAGGTCGGCGCGGGAGTCGAGAGCGCACCGTACGCCGATGCCGTGGTCCTCGCTCCATGAGTCGGCGATGGCCTGGATCGCCACCGGGAGAGGCAGAGTGAGCCGGTCGTCCCGCAGGCCGCTGATGAGCGTACGCGCCTCCCGCGAGGCGACTTCGACGTTGGCGGCGATGCGCGCCGACTCCTCGACCGCGCGTTCGGGGTCCTGGCGGGTCCACATCGGCAGTGCCGCCGCGGCCATCGCGATGCCGCGCAGCGTCTTGGCCAGCGAGTCGTGCATCTCGCGCGCCAGCCGTGCGCGCTCCTCGGCGGCGGCGGCCGTCGACTCGGCCTCGGCCTGGTCGTCGATGAGCCGGCGGAGCGCCACGCCGGCGAACCCGATCAGCGGGTAGTACAGGGGCTGCCCGACCAGGACCTGGAACGTCTGGTCGCCGGCCGGCACGTGCGCGCCGGCGAGGGTCAGGTAGTACCAGAACACCTGGATCGAGGAGATGGCCAGCATGCCCGGCCAGCGGAAGAGCAGCCCGGCGACGGCGGCGGTGACCACGGTGGAGAGGAAGAAGGGCCCGGTGGGCCCGCCGACCTTGAGCGCCGTGAACGACGCCGCGACGTCCGCCGCCACGAGCATCGGGTGCACGAGCAGCCGCGGGACGATCAGCTGCCAGTGCCGGCCGGCGATCCAGGACAACCCGGCGAAGGAGACGAGCAGCACCACGAACGTCGGCCGGTGTCCCGGCATGACGAGGAGCAGCGTGATCGTCGCCGTGAAGGTTCGCAACTGCATGAGCAGCCGGAACGCCAGCCCGACGCGGGCCGGCACCATCGGACCGAGACGGCGTTGACGGTCAGCGGAGGAGACCACCGAGATCAGCTCCTGACGAGTAGAACATCCCGCCCACGACGATCGCCATGATCGCCGGAAGCGTGAGAGCGGCTGAGACCGCAGTGATTCGTGGAGTGATGCGCTGTGCCTTGCGTTTCGCCCACTGCGCCGACTCTCGGCGCATGTCCGTGCTGAGCTCGATGAGCGCCGTCGCCAGTGGAGCACCGAGCTCCTCCGCCTGCAGGATGGCGGTGACGAACTGGCCGAGCATCTCCGCGCTGTTGCGCTGGCGCAGGTCCTCGAACGCCTCGCGACGCGGGGTACCCAGCTCCATCTGCTGCAGCGAGATGGTGAACTCCTCCGCCAGCGCGCCGGGCATGCTGTCGACGACCCTGCTGAGCGCGTGCCGGAAGCCGAGGCCCGCGGTGACGGTGACCGCGAGCACGTCGAGGAAGTCGGGGAGCATCCGCTGGATCTCGTCCTGGCGCTGCCGCATGCGGACCGCGAGCAGGAGCTCGTTCTGCCCGACTCCGAACATGATGAGGATGCCGAGGAACGTCTGCCCCTGAAGCAGGAAGAGGATCCCGGGGAGCACGAAGAGGATGATGAGACCGGCGGTCTGCCGGGCGTACGACTCGACGGTCATGTTGCCGGGGCGTCCGGCCGCGTCGATCCGCCGGCGGATCCGGCGGCGCCGCGGGCCCAGCAGCTCCAGCATCGGCTTGGTGAACGGCCGCCCCAGGACGTCGGCGATCTGGTTCAGGATCGTCACGTCGGCCTGCGACTTCGCCTTCTCCGGCGTGAGAAGGAGGTCTTGCGACACGCGCTCGTCGGACCGCATGAGCGCGAATCCCCAGACTCCCAGGATGAAGCAGATCGCTCCTCCTGCGCCCATCAACAGGATTTCCATGACGGCCTCAGATGTCGATTCGTGTGATGCGCCGGATGATGACCAGGCTGATGATGAAGATGATGGAGCTGACGCCGAGGATGACCTGGCCGACCAGGTGCTCGCTCATCGTGCGGAGCACGCCGGGCGAGACGAGGTTGACGACGAACAGGATGCCGACGCCCATCATGGCGATCGCCCAGTTGGTCACGACCGCCTCACCCATGATGGTCTTGACCTCGCGCCGGATCTCCTTGCGGTCCTCCAGGGTGCTGGCGATGCTGCGCAGCGCCGTGACGAGCGAGCCACCGGAACGCGACGAGACGATCAGCGTGCTGACCAGCACGGCGAGCTCACGCGACGGCAACCGTTCGCCGAGTTCGTGCAGGGCCTGGTCGGTGGCCTGCCCCAGCCGCAGCGAGTCGGCGGTCCGGCGCAGCTCCGTGCTGGCCGGGTCGTCCAGCTCGTCGGCGGCCATCTCGATCGCGGTGCGCATCACCAGGCCGGCGGCGGACGCGTTGGAGAGCACACGCGCCAGCTCGGGCAGCTGGCCGATGAACTCCTCGCGCCGCCGTGCCTCCTGGCGTCGGAGGAAGGCGAAGAACAGGAAGATCACGGCCACGCCGGCCGCGACGCCGAACACGGGCGCGAGGTAGCTGCCGATGAGGTAGAGCGCTCCGACGAATCCGACGACCATCAGGATCAGGAAGGTCGAGACGCTCATCCGCATGTTGGCCGCGACGAGGCGCTTGGCGATGAGGCGGCCCAGCTCCGTACGGCGCAGCCGGGAGTCGAACCTGCCGCGGAGGCTGTCGGCGCGGCGTTCGGCGTCGTCGGCCATGGTCCGGCCCTGGAGCTTCCGCCGCTGCTCATAGCCTGCGGCGAGATCGGAGATCGACCAGGTCGCCGCGGCGAGTGTGACGCCCAGGGTCGCCAGGATCGCCGGGTACGGCAGGTTCATTGGACATTCCTCCGCAACGACTCGTCGTCGCCGACGCCGAACACGGGAGGCACGCTCTCTCCGGCGGTGAACAGGCGGTTCGCGAGGTGCTTCGGAACCGGATTGTGCACGTACTCGCCGCGGACGATCCGGTCCACACCGACGGGTTCGGACACGAACTGCATGACGGTCTGCAGCCGGAACTGCTCCCGGCGGTTCGAGGCGACCGCCGCGATCTCGGAGATCCGCCGGGAGCCGTCGACACCGCGGCCGAGGTGGATCATGACGTCGACGGCGCTGTTGATCTGGTCGCGCACGGTCTCGAACGGCAGCTTGACGTCGCTCATGCTGGCCATGGTCTGCAACCGGTAGATCGCGTCGTCGGCCGAGTTGGCGTGCACGGTCACCATCGAGCCCTCGTGACCGGTGTTCATGGCCTGCAGCATGTCGAGGGTCTCACCGCCACGTACCTCACCGACGATGATGCGGTCGGGCCGCATACGCAGCGAGTTCCGCACGAGGTCACGGATGGCGACCTGGCCCTCGCCCTCGATGTTGGGCGGGCGGCTCTCCAGCCGGATGATGTGCTCCTGGTCGAGCTGGAGCTCGGCGGAGTCCTCGATCGTGACGATGCGTTCCTCGTTGGGGACGAACGCCGACAACGCGTTGAGCATCGTGGTCTTACCGGTACCGGTACCTCCGGAGATGACCACGTTGAGCCGGGCGCGGATGAACGAGGCCAGCAGCACGGCGCTGTGCTCGTCGAGGCTTTTCGCGCGCACCAGCTCGTCGACGGAGTACGCGCGGGGGAACCGCCGGATGGTCAGGACCGGCCCGACCAGCGACAGCGGCGGGATGATGACGTTGACGCGCTCACCGGTCGGCAGGCGCGCGTCCACCATCGGGCTCGACTCGTCGACGCGGCGGTTCACCTGGGCGACGATGCGGTCGATGGTCTGGTAGAGCTGGTCCTCGCTGGCGAAAGTGGTCTCGATGCGCTGGATCCGGCCCGCCCGCTCGACGTACACGTCGTCCGGGCCGTTGACCATGATCTCGGTGATGCTCTCGTCGGCGAGCAGGGGTTCCAGCACACCGAGGCCGAGGGCCTCGTCGACGATCCGTCGAATCAGCGCGCCGCGCTCGCCGGGTGAGAGGACCGGGCCCTCACGGCTGATGATGTGGCCGGCGACCTTCTCCAGCCTGGCCCGGCGCTGCGGGAGGTCCAGCTTGGTCAGCTCGTCGAGGTTGATCTCCTCGAGGAGTCTTTTCCGCCACATGGACACGCCGGCCGCGCTCGTCTTACCCGCGACGATGTGGCGGCTGTCCTCAATGCGGTCTTTCAGTGCCATGGCTCACCCAACCGGCATTCGAACCGTACGGTCGATCGTGAAGTCGAGATGCGCCCCGGGGAACAGCACCGGGACCTCCGCGCGCACGTGGCAGTAAACGCCCCTTCCGTCCCAGCCACCGTCGACGTGGCGGTCATCGAGCCATCCGGGCATGGCGTCCAGCGCCGACCCGGAACAGGTGCTGGCCTCTTGCCGCTGGCTGGCCAGGCGGGCGCCGGTACGCGCGGCGTTCTCCACGCGTTCGACCGTCGTCCCGGCCATCAGCGCCTCGAAGGCGACCAGGATGATGACGAGCACGATCGGCAGGATCGCGATGAACTCGGTGATGGCCGCACCGTCGTCGCCGTGTCCCCGGCGACGAGACCCACGCGGGTTCGTGCTCATCACATGTCGCCCCCGTCCTCATAAACGATCTTCGCCTTGGTGCTGATGCCCCAGGGGCCGTGCATCCCGGGCAGCACGGCCGGGGTGTCGATGGTGACCTTCACGTACTCGCCTTCGACCGACAGGTGGAAGTGCTGGCGGTCGCCCCACTGGTCGGAGACCCGTGCGACCGCACGGCGCTCCACCTCGGCCCGCGCGCCCGGATCGTCGTAGCCGAGCACCGCGACCGCCCGCGCGCCCTCGGCGGACGCGTGGCTGGAGTACATCGAGGTGAGGCCCACGAGGATGGCCTGCCAGATCAGCAGCAGGAGGAGCCCGATGAACGGGAGGAGCACCACGAACTCGGTCATCGCGACGCCCGAGTCGCCCTTGCCTCGGCTCTTTCCGTCGGGCTCCCCGCTGGAGACGAGCCCGATCTCGCGGGCGACGGCGGTGACCGCCTTGCGGTAGTCGCCGTTGTCCACGGACTTCGGGGCACCGGTGTTGGTCGCCTCCTCCAGCGAGCGGAAGGCGGCCGGGACCGTCGCCTTGAGCATCGGCAGGCCGAGGAGCCTGCGGGCGAAGTCCGGCTGGACCTCGTTCTTGCGGTCGGCTCGCACCAGCACGACGGACATGTCGTCGCGCTTGCGGACCTGGAGGCGCTCCCACATCTTGCCGAGGCGCTGCGCCGCGCGCAGGCACGGCAGGTCGGGCGTCACCGCGACCAGCACGTCGTCGGCCAGCTCGATCGCGACGGCGTTGGCCTCGGTCATGTACGTGCCGCAGTCGACGATCACGACGTCGTACCGTGCCCGCAGGCCGCTGAGGATCTGGCGTGCGGCGCGCGCGCTGACGTCCTCGGCCAGCTCTCCGTCCGGCGGGGCCAGCAGAACGTGCGGGCCGTCGCGGTGGATGTAGAGCGCCTCGCCGAGGATCACGCCGTCGAGCTCGGCCGCCGTGGCCATCAGGTCGGCGATGCTCCGCCGGTGGGTGATGTCCAGGTAGCTGGGAATGTCGCCCTTCTGCAGATCCAGGTCGACGATGCAGACCTGCTGCTTGTCGGCGACCGCCCGCAGCGCGAGCTGGATCGTGAGCGTGGTGGCGCCGGTGCCGCCCTTGGCGCCGCACACCGCCATCATCTTGCCCATCCGCGTGGGCATGACGCCGGTGCTCGCCGGGTCGAAGTGGCGCCGCATCGTACGGGACCACTCCGCCGCCGAGCCGATGCGGCTCTGCAGCTCGGCCTGGCTGGACTCCTTCGAGACGACGCCGCGCGCCCCGGCCTCCATCGCCGAGCCGTAGATCGCGGCCGACGCGTCGTCCGCGATGACCACGACGGCCAGGTGCGGGTGCCTCATCGCGAGCTCGCGAATGAGGTCCATCGCGGACATGCCCTCGATCTCCTGGTGCACCAGGACGACGTCGAGCAGCGGATCCTGGCCGGCCGCACTCACCACGTCGGCGGAGGTGGCCTCGATACCGACGATGTCGATATCGGTCAGCTCGTCCACCTGGGTACGCAACGACGTGGCCAGTTCTGGGACGGCCACCCCGAGGAGAACGCGAACGCTCATCTCATCACCTCGCAACCGGTGCTGCGCATACCGGACCCAGTTTCTTGGAGACCTCGTCGCCGCGGCCTCCGATGAGCGCCAGCCGTACCTTGGCGGCGAAGCTCTCGGCGTAGGTGAGCTTGAGGCTGTCTCCGACGCTCAGCGCGAACGTGACCGGCACCACCTGGGTGACGTCGTTGGGGTTCTGCCCGTTCTGCTTGCGCAGCTGCCCGACGTTGATCACGCGCGCCTTGTTGATGACGCGCATGGAGCACGACTTCTGCCGCGTCCCGTTCTGCTCCTGGAACGACGCGTAGATGTCGACGAGCATGCCCGGCTGCACCTTGCCGGCCACTCCGGTCTCGGCGTCGATCATGATCGCGATCTCACGCTGTCCGGGTTGCAGGGTCGGGGCGTTGACGAACATGCCCTTCTCGAGGAGTGCTCCCTCGGGGACGTCCGTGGCGGCGACCTTTCCGGTGAGGTCCTGCAGGTCGCTGAGGAGGGCGTCCTTCGGCATTCCGGCCGCGGTCACCTGGACCCGCTTCACCTCGCTTTCGTCGACCGGGGTGTAGGCCGCGACTGGTCTGGTGAGCTGGAGGACCGAGATCTTGTTGCGGACCTCGGCGCGCACCGAACCCACATATCCGACGACGCTCACGAAAACGACGATCGCGCCAATGGTCGCCAAGATCAGCAGTACGGCTCCGCGCCGCTGACGGGGGTTCATCCGGCTTCCCTTCGGGGGTCATTGGGCACCGGGTGCCTGGGGATCATGGGTTCTGCGACACGGAGACCGCGCCGTTCGGCGAGCCGGTCTCCGGCGGGTCTTCGGTGTCCGATGGTTCGTCGTCGGCCACGGCGGGCCGGCGGCGGCGGAACGGAACAGCACGTTCGTCGGCCGCGGCGTGCTTGGGGGTCCTCTTGCCCGACGGGGCCGCGGCGGGCTCCTTCGCTTTCGCGCTGGCCTTCGCCGGCTCGGACTTCGCCGGCTCGGACTTGGTCGGGAAGGCCGGGGCCATCAGACCCGGGCCGCGTGGAACGGTCCGAGGAGCCGTCTCCGGCGCTCGTGCCGCGGCGTCCTTGGCGGGCTCCTGGAACATCCCGCAGATCGCGCAGATCTCCAGCGACGCGGGCTGGCGGCACCAGCGGCACATCCAGAAGCGGGTGCCGCGCACGATCTCGGACAGCGCGTGGGTGTGCGCACTGAACGCGACGAACTCCACGTGCTTGCGGGTGCCCCAGTAGGTCTCACCGAGAGGCTGCGCGGCGACCGTCTTGACGACCTGCGGACGCAGACTCGCCGTCAACTCCTTCTCGAACTCCGGGAAATCCGTTCCCTGTGGAGAGACGAGCAGATGGACCGGATCGGTCGGGCGGAACTCGGGCGCGCGCAGCGGCTTGCGCTTAGAGATCTTGTCGATTCGGCCGTCCGGCGCGACCCAGCCGAGGAACCCCGAGCCCGGGCTGAACGACGCCATGTGCTCGGTCAGCTTGGTCTCGATGTGCCCCAGCTTGGCCACCGTCGCCAGCCGGGCGCCGGCCATGATCTCCTTCTCCAGACGCCGTCCCAGACCGGCCAGATAGCCGATCTGCAGATGCGGCGCGGACAGGGAGAGCAGGTCCGCGACGACCGAGCACGCGAGCGGCGGCAACTTCAGCCCGATGCTCGCGACCTGGTCGGTGTCGAGCACTCCACGGGTCAGCCTCATGAGGCGTTTCGCCTGCTCGGCCTGCCACTCGGGGTAGACGACGAGCATGCCGTCGTTCGCTGTGCGCAGATGCCGGGCGGCGAGATCGAGCAGACCCGGAGTGGCCTCCTCGGGAGAGGTCAGCGCCGGCCCGCGCAGGGCCGCACCGTCCCCGAAGTGGCCGGTCGCGGGGATGTCCCCGAGGACCACGATGGCTCTCGCTGATCCTCCGGCCACAGTGCACCTTCCTTCACGAAAGTCCGCCAAAACCTGACAATCCGCCAGATTGCGGGCATGAGGCCTCAGTGTCGACCTGCACGGGAAGGCGCGCGGTTCGACGAACGAGAAGGTGCATCGCTTGCCGGCGGGGGGGTTAGCAAGTCGATCAAGCGCCCCGATAGTTACATAACGCGTTATCTGACACAAGAGTTTGCTGAGGACATTGGCGCATTTCGGACCCCTAAGTCAGCGAGCTGAGCCCTTACGTGTCTCAGGCAACACGGACAACCCATCGGTCAGGTGAACCCCCCGTATCGGCGGTACGCACTCTCCGTGCACACCAGCGCCGCTGCGACGCCCGGCACCGTAAGGTTGGGTCATGGTGGATGCCGGATCAGTCGTTGACCTGCTCAAAGACGCACGCGATCGGCGCAACGCCGCGCTGATCCTCGAACTCGACCTCACCGAGGGGATCGTCGAAGGGCAGCCGGCCGACCCGGTGTCGGCCCTGCTCAGCATGCGGCGCACCCATCTGCGGGACGTCCTCGACGGCCTGCGCCGGGCCCGCACCGACCCTCGGGTCAAAGCGCTCATCGCCAAGGTCGGCGGCCAGCGCGTGGGGCTGGCCATGGCGCAAGAACTGCACGACGCGGTGCGCGCGTTCCGCGACGCGGGCAAGCTGACGATCGCCTGGGCCGAATCCTTCGGCGAGGTCACCCGCGGGACGGTCCCCTACTACCTGGCGACCGCGTTCGAGCGGATCTACCTCCAGCCTTCGGGCGACCTGGCGCTGACCGGCGTCTCTCTGGAGGAGCCGTTCTTCAACGAGGCCCTCGGCAAGATCGGCGTGCAGCCGCGGTTCGCCAAGCGCCACGAGTACAAGACCGCCGCCAACACATTCATGGAGACCGGCTACACCGACGAGCACCGTGAGATGTCCGGTCGTCTCGTCGCCTCCGCCGGTGAACAGCTCGTCGCCGGCATCGCCGCAGGTCGCGGCCTGCCGGAGGAGCGCGTACGCGAGCTCATCGACCAGGCGCCGCTGCTGGGCACGGAGGCCCTCGAAGCCGGCCTCGTCGACAAGCTCGTCTACCGCGACGAGGTGTACGCCGAGCTGCGGGCCGCCGTCGGCCAGGACGCACGGCTCCGCTACGTCTCCCGCTACAAGCAGGGCCTCGCCCGGCGGCTGCCGAAACCGCAGCAGGACGGCATCGCGCTGATCCAGGGCCAGGGCGCGATCCGCCTGGGCCGCAGCGGACGCGGCGCACTGCCCGGCCAGGGCTCGTCCATCGGGTCGGAGACCGTCGCGGCCGCGTTCCGCGCGGCCGTCAAGGACTCCAAGGTCAAGGCGATCGTCTTCCGCATCGACAGCCCCGGCGGCTCGTACGTCGCCTCCGACACGATCTGGCGCGAAGTCGTCCTGGCCCGCAAGGCCGGCAAACAGGTCATCATCTCGATGGGCAACGTCGCGGCGTCCGGCGGCTACTTCGTCGCCGCCCCCGCGGACGTGATCATCGCCCAGCCCGGCACACTGACCGGCTCGATCGGCGTGGTCGTCGGCAAACCGGTCGTCGGCGAGCTGCTCGACCGCCTGGGCGTAGGGCTCGGCAGCGTCGAACAGGGCGCCCACGCCCGGATGTACGCCCCGACCCGAGACTTCACCGAGGAGGAGTGGGCAAGGGTCAACACGTTCCTCGATCGCGTGTACGACGATTTCGTCGGCAAGGTCGCCGAAGGCCGAGGCCTGACCCGCGAACGCGTCGACGAGCTGGCCCGAGGCCGCGTCTGGACCGGCGCCGACGCCCACGAACACGGCCTGGTCGACGAACTGGGCGGCATCGCCCTCGCCATCGACACGGCCCGCCGCCGAGCAAGACTCCCGGCCGACGCCCCGGTCCGAACGTACCCCCACGTCTCCCCCCTCGACCGCCTTCGGCCGGCCGAGTCGAGCGAGGACCGCACAGCCGCAACCGCACGCCTGGACGCCTGGGGTTCCATGTCCGTCCTGGCCACCCGCCTGGGCCTACCGTCGAACGGCCCACTGATGCTCCCCGGCAACTGGGAGATCCGCTGACCAGTGAATGACTTCACCGACGCGCTGGCGACGTTCGCCACCGGTGTGGTCGTCGTGACCGTGCGGGAGGGTCGTGACGACATCGGCACGACCGTCACCGCGTTCGCCTCCGTGTCCCTCGATCCCCCGCTGGTGATGGTCTCGGTCGCCGAGGAGTCCTACCTCAGCGAAGTCCTGCACCGGTGCGACCGCTGGGCCGCGACCGTCCTCTCCGCAGGCCAGCGCGCCGTCGCGGGCCGTTTCGCCGCCGAGGGCCGCCCGAGCGCCCGCCTCCTGCTCGCCGCCCTCCCCCACCACCGGGGCCCGCGGTCGGACGCCCTGATTCCAAGCGACGGGCTGGCGGCCTTCGAGTGCGAGACCCGCCACCGGCTGCCGGCCGGCGACCACGTCCTGTTCGTCGCCGAGGTCCTCGCGGTCGACTACGTCGCACCCGACCGGCCGCCGCTGGTCCGCGTCAACCGCCGCTACCGATGAGCACGGCGATCACGACGACCAGGGCGAAGACTCCGAGCGCGGCGTGCATCGTCCGTGTAGGAAGGCGGCTGATAGCGAGATTCCGGAGAAGACAACGATTCTCTGATCGCTGCCGGCGAGGGGGGTAACGATGGTCGCGGATCCCGGCCCTGTCATTCAGCGGGCACGCCTCATCGCCGAGCTCCAGAGGATCCGCCACGACGCGCACATGCCCCAGGAAGAGGTAGACCCCCTTATGGGGACCCACGCGTCCGTCAACATGAATACGAGCTGCTACTACCCGTACGCGAGAAGTAGTGAAACGCTCAGGAGCCCACAAGGTAGTCCAGCCGGCCCCTGCGACGTGCCCAAACGATCATCGAAATCCCATCGGTCTCGGCGCCCCCTGCCGCCACACGGTCATGGCCGGGATGTCACGAACTTTGCCCGGACGCCCCCTGCCGAGGTCGCGAAAAGACGTTCTAAAACGGCCTTATACAGGACTTTTACGCTTGCGCCTCATTGTCACGCATTGTGACTCACATCCACCTATGGGATATCTTCACGGTTCATTGGTGATACTTGTCCCTAGGTTTCACTCGCGCATCCTGCGAGTGTTTCTTCTCGGAACGCAAACGAATCCAGGCTCCGGCCGGAACGACTTCCGAGTAGAGGACACTTCAGGTGGAAAAGCAGTACGAAGTGTATTGCATGAAGGACAGGCTCTTCTATGACGTCCTTGATGGACAAGAGAGCCGGCCCTTCTCCATCGTGCATGATCCTCTTCCCGAAGGCTGGGAGCGAATTCAGCACGGCGAATGGACGATCTACGTCCCCCCGGTGCGCGAAATCCCGAAACAGGGATGGAAGATCCACGTCTCCACCGCCCACGACAACGCCGCTGACGTGCTCGTACGCGTACGAGACTACTGTGTTCCGCGCGGCATCTCCTTCAAGCATCTCCGCAGCAAAGACAACCTTCTCATGCGGAACGCGAAGTACTCACCGCGTGGTGCGAGTGGGAAACTCGTGGCCATCTATCCGCGGGACGAGGCGGAGTTCGAGCGTATTCTCGACGAGCTCGGCGCCTTGCTGGAAGGTGAGCACGGGCCGTATATCCTGAGTGACCTGCGGATCGGCGAAGGACCTCTCTACGTACGCTATGGCGGATTCGTCGAGCGCTATTGCGAAGATGACGACGGTCGTTTGGTGGCCGCGCTCGAAGACGACACCGGCACTCTCGTTCCCGACCGGCGTGATCCGGTGTTCTCGCTTCCGCCGTGGCTCGCTCTGCCCGATTGTCTCGCGCCGCATCTGGAGGCGCGCAACGCCGTGACGATGACCGGCGTGCCGTACCGGATCACCGAGGCGCTGCATTTCTCCAACGGCGGCGGCGTGTATCTCGGTGAGGACACCAGGTCCGGGGCGAAGGTCGTGTTGAAGGAGGGGCGGCCGAACGCGGGGCTGGCCGCCGACGGGGCCGACGCCGTCACGCGGCTCCGTCGTGAGTACGACATGCTCAAGCTTCTCGACGGTGTCGACGGGGTGCCGGCGGCGCTCGACTACTTCGAGGTCGGTGATCACCACTTCCTCGTCGAGGAGTTCGTCGAGGGACGGCCGCTGAACACCTTCTTCGCCGAGCGTCACCCGATGCTCGACCCGGTGCCCGACCCCCGCGACCTCGCCGACTACGCGGCCTGGGCGATGAAGGTGTACGAGGGCACGGAGCGAGTCATCGACGCCGTGCACGAGCGCGGGATCGCCTTCAACGACCTGCACATGTTCAACATCATGGTCGGCCCGGACGACACGGTCGCCCTGATCGACTTCGAGGCGGCGGCGCTCGCGTCCGACGGTGGCCGGCAGATCATCGCCAACCCGGGGTTCCTCGCGCCGCCCGACCGGCGGGGCCTCTCGATCGACCGGTACGGCCTCGCCTGCCTGAAGATCGCGCTCTTCACTCCGACGACGAACCTCTTCATGCTCGACCGCTCCAAGGCCGCACACCTGGCCGAGGTCATCACCGACTGGTTCCCGGTCACCCCGGGGTTCCTCCGGTCCGCGGTCGACGAGATCACCCGGGACGAGCCGGGCGGCCACACGATCCCCCGGCTCGTTCCGGAACCAGACGGCTGGCGTGACGCACGCCAGGCCCTGAGCACCGCGATCTTCGCCAGTGCGACGCCCGAGCGCGACGACCGGCTGTTCCCCGGCGACATCCAGCAGTTCGGCAGCGGCGGCCTCGGCCTCGCGTGGGGCGCCGCCGGTGTTCTGTACGCCCTCGACGTGACCGGCTGCGAGGTCCGGTACGAGGACTGGCTGATCGAGCACGCCACCAACCCGGCGCCGAACCAGGGGCTCGGCCTCTACGACGGCCTGCACGGCGCGGCGTACGGGCTCGCCCATCTCGGGCATCTCGACGAGGCCGCCAAGGTCGTCGACATCTGCCTGGCAGAACGCTGGGAGAAGCTGGGCATCGACCTGCAGGGCGGCCTGCCCGGCATCGCGCTCAACCTCGACCTGCTGGCCGGCCGGCTGAACGCGCCGGCGCTGCGCGAGGCGGCGACGCGTGCCGCGCAGATCGTCGCGGACCACGTCATGGCCGCGGACGGGCCGCCGGCCAGGCCCGGCCTGATGCGGGGCATGTCCGGACCGGCGCTGATGTTCATCCGGCTGTACCAGCGGACCGGTGACCCGGTCCTCCTCGACCTCGCGGCCCGCGCGATCGACCTCGACCTCGATGGCTGCGTCACCGACAAGAACGGCGCGATGCACGTCGAGGACCACACGCGGATGCTGCCCTACCTCGGGCGCGGCAGCGTCGGGATCGGCCTGGTCATCGACGACTTCCTGGCCCTGCGCGAGAACGAGCGGTTCGCCGCCGCGCGCAAGCCGATCCGCGACGCCGCCCTCACGCGCTACTACGCGCAGTCCTCGCTGTTCACCGGGCGCGCCGGCATGCTGCTCCACCTGGCGCGCCAGAGCGACCCGCGCGCCGAGACGCACGTACGCGACCTGGCCTGGCACGCGCTCTCGTACGAGGGCGGGCTGGCCTTCCCCGGCGAGAACCTGCTGCGGCTGTCGATGGATCTCGCCACCGGAACGGCGGGTGTGCTGCTGGCGCTGGGCGCCGCACTCCACGACAAGCCGGTCCACCTGCCGTTCCTGGCGGCACCAGAGCCTCCCGCGAGAACCCTCGCGGAATCCACGACGATCCGAATGGCGAGGGGGTGACAACGACAATGGCACTTCTGGACATGCAGGGGATGAGCACCACCCCCGGCGGCCACGGGGGCGGCGGCGGCGAGTACAACAGCACGCTGAGCCTGCTCTGCCACAGCTCGCACAGCGTCATTCTTTGCCTCTGACCTACGGCTAAGGCCGACCCACCTCTTCACGGGAGATGATTCGAATGGCTCTTCTCGACATGCAGGGCATGAGCACCACCCCCGGCGGCCACGGGGGCGGCGGCGAGTACAACAGCACGCTGAGCCTGCTCTGCCACAGCTCGCACAGCGTCATTCTCTGCCTCTGACGACTGGACCGTGGCCCCGAGGCCCATGGCCGGAGCCACGACGGCTAGGAGACTGATGACGGTGAGCAGGCTCGTTTTCCGTGCCGTCCGCTACGGCGGCGGCTGGGCGGGCCTGCTCGCCGTTGCCTCATCGGTCGAGGTCGGGGTGGCGACGCTGCTCCCGGCCGTGCTCGGCCGGGCGGTCGACGGTGTCTTGGGCGGATCGGCCACAATGACGTGGCCGGTCGTCTACGCCTGTCTGGTGGCCGCCTCCATGGCCGGCGACGTCCTGGCCGATCTGTCGGCAGGGTCGGCCACCGCGAACGCGACCGCCAAGATGAGGCACCTCTTCGTACGGCGCGTGCTGGGTCTCGGACCGGCGGCGGGACTTCCCGCCGGTGACCTGACCAGCCGCGCCGTCACGGCGACCGCGGACACCGCGTACGCGCCGTCCGCCGTCATTCTCGCGATCACCGCCGCCGTTCCCCCGATCGGCGGGATCGTCGCCCTCGTTCTTCTCGACCCGTGGATCGCGCTGACCTTCGCACTGGGCCTTCCGGCCATCGCCGTGCTGCTCCGGTCGTTCGTCCGCGACACCTCGGCGGTCGTCACCCGCTATCTGGACGCCCAGGGACGGATCGCCGCGCGGCTGGTGGAGACCCTCGCCGGCAACCGTACGGTCGCGGCCGCCGGCACCGCCGGGCGCGAGACCGAACGGATCCTCGAACCTCTTCCCGAGCTCTCCGAGCACGGCCACGCGACGTGGCGCATCCAGGCGACGATGGCCGGGCGCGGCACGCTCGCCGTGCCCCTGCTGCAGGTCGCGGTGCTGGCGGTCGCCGGGTTCGAACTGGCCCATGGGCGGCTCACCACCGGCGGCCTGCTCGCCGCGACGCAGTACTCCGGCCTCGGCGCCAACGTCGGCCCGGTGATCGCGCAGCTCGGGCGTCTCGCCCGCGCCCGCGCCGGCGCCGCACGGCTGAACGCGGTGATGGATCGGCCGGCGCCGGCGTACGGCGACGCCGTTCTCCCGGTGGGGCCGGGACGCCTGGAGTTCCGCGAGGTGTCGACGTCCGAGGTGATCGACGGCCTGGACCTGGTGATCCCCGGCGGTGGTTCGGTGGCCGTCGTCGGGCGCTCCGGATCGGGAAAGTCGCTGCTGGCCGCGCTGGCCGGGCGGCTGGCCGACCCCGACGAGGGCGAGATCCTGCTGGACGGCGTCGCGCTCACATCGCTCGGCCACGACGAGCTGCGGCACGCGGTCGGGTACGCCTTCGCCCGGCCGTCGCTGTTCGGGCCGACCATCGCCGACGCGATCGGCGGCGACGCCGAGACCGCCGCGCGCGCGGCGTGCGCGGACCCGTTCATCCGCCGCCTGCCCCTCGGCTACCGGACGCCGCCCGGTGAGGCGCCGCTGTCGGGCGGCGAGTCGCAGCGCCTGGGCCTCGCGCGGGCGTTCGCGCATCCGGGGCGCGTCCTGATCCTTGACGACGCGACCTCCAGCCTGGACACGGTGACGGAGGTGCAGGTCGGCGATGTCCTGACCCGCGACGGCCGTACGCGGCTGATCATCGCGCACCGGGCCGGTACGGCGGCGCGTGCCGACCGGGTGGCCTGGCTCGACGGCGGCCGTATCCGCGCCTGCGCGCCGCACCATGAACTCTGGGCGCACGCCGAGTACCGCGAGGTCTTCCGTTGAGTGACACGCGCCGGATCCTGATCGCCGCGTTGCGCCGCAGTCCGCGCCGGCTGGTGATGTTCTCCGTGTGGTCGGCGCTCCAGGCCGTGCCGGTGCTGGTCTTCGGGCGCTCTGTGGCAGGCGCGACCGACGCCTTCATCGCGCACCGGACCACCGACGGCCTGGAGTGGCTGGCGGTCATCGCCGGCGCGGCGATCGTCGGCGCGGTCGGCGGCACACGGGCGTACGGCCCGCTGGCCGGGATCGTGGAGCCGATGCGCGACCGCCTCGTACGGCACGTCGTACGCGGCGCCGTCGACGAGTCCGTCCGCACCGGGCGTACCGGGGACGCGGCGGTGGCACGGCTGAGCCAGCAGGTGGAGATCGTGCGCGACACGTTCTCGGGCGTGCTGACGATCGTTCAGGGGTTCGTGTTCACGCTGACCGGCGCGCTGATCGGGCTGGCCTCGCTGATGCCGGTGACGCTCGCGCTGGTGGTGCCGCCGGTCGTGGTGGGCCTCGCACTGTTCCTGGCGCTGGTCTCCCGTTCGGTCACGCGCCAGCGGGAGCTGATCCTGGCCGAGGAACGCGTCGCGGAGTCTGCGACGGCGCTGGCCGGCGGCCTGCGCGACATCACCGCGTGCGGCTCGGAGGACGAGCGCGCTGCCGAGATCGGGCGGCTGATCGACGCGCAGGCGGCCACCGCGCGGTCGATGGCCCGGCTAACGGCGGGCCGTACGATCGCGCTGGCCGTGGGCGGGCGGCTGCCCCTGCTGCTGATCCTGGCCGCAGCGCCGTGGCTGATCCGGCACGGCGCGACCCCCGGTGTCGTGCTCGGCTCCATCACGTACGTCTTGCAGGGCCTCACCCCCGCGCTCTCCACGATCATCCAGGGGCTCGGCGGGAGCGGGCTGCGGATGGCCGTGACACTCGGCCGCGTCCTGGAGGCCGGCGAGGTCGAGCCGGTGGAGCGCGCCGGCACGCCGGGCGGCGCGGAGGTGCGGCTGACCGGCGTGACCTTCGCGTACGGGCCGGAGGCCGAGCCGGTCATCGACGACCTGTCACTGCGGATCCCGGAAGGCGAGCACCTGGCGGTCGTCGGCCCGAGCGGCATCGGCAAGTCCACGCTCGCGCTGCTGATCGCCGGAACGCTCGCCCCGCAGCGGGGAAGCGTCACGCTCGGCGGGACTCCGGCGGCCGAGGTCGACCCGGCGGTCCGCGCGCTGATCCCGCAGGAGGCCTACGTCTTCGGCGGCACGCTGCGGGACAACCTCCGCTACCTGTGCCCGCAGGCGTCCGATGACGCGCTCGACCGGGCGGTCGAACGGGTGGGCCTGGCGAAGCTGGTCGCGCGGGTCGGCGGCTACGACGCCGAGGTGGATCCGGCGGCGCTGTCCGCGGGCGAGCGCCAGCTCATCGCGCTCGGGCGCGCGTACCTGTCACCGGCGCCGCTCGTGGTGCTGGACGAGGCGACCTGTCACATGGACGCGGCCGCCGAAGAACGGGCCGAACGCGCGTTCGCGGCTCGGCCCGGCTCGCTCATGGTCATCGCGCACCGCATGACCTCGGCCCGGCGGGCACACCGGATCCTCGTGCTCGACGGCACACGCGCCTGGCTCGGCACTCATGACGATCTTGTCTCCCGATGCGGGCTCTACCAGGACCTGCACGGTCACTGGTCCGCGCCACCGACGCCGGGGGCGGGCCCGGCTCCGGCCTACGGGGGTTAGACCCCGATCACAACCATCCGGCGTCGTCGGCGATGCGGATGGCGTCCACCCGGTTGCGCGCGTCGACCTTGCCGATGATCCTCGAAATGTGGTTACGGACGGTGCGAACCGACAGGAACAGGTCGTTCGCGATCTCCGCTGACGACGCCCCCTGGGCGGCCAGGCGGAGCACGTCGACTTCGCGTTCGGTCAGGGGACTCTGCACCGACCCGAGCGCGGCGAACGCCAGCTCCGAGTCGAGAACGCGCTCCCCTTTGGCGACGTGGCGAACCGTGTCGGCCAGATAGTCGGGTGGTGCGTCGATCAGGACATAGCCCATCACACCCGCCGTCACCGCCCGGCGTAAGTCGCCGGGCCGCCGGCGGTTCGCCATGATGACGAGCGCACATTCGGGCATTGCTTCTCTGAGCGACCGGGCGATGGTGAAGCCGCCCTCCACGGCGACACCCGCCCCGATGAGGACGACGTCGGGATGTAACTCGGCGGCTGCTGCCAGCGCCTTGTCGGGGGAATCCAGGGCGGCGGCCACCGACATATCGGCATGACCGGAAAGCAGGGCGATCAGGCCGCCTCGAATCAGGTTCATATTCTCTACGATGAGAACATTGATCATTTTGCCTCGTGACAGGTAGATATAACCGAACCATATTTTGGGTCGGCCGATTCTCGAGCTCCTGTTTCTCGCTCACTCCGCTAAGCGTGAAAACCACACCGAGGCATAGGACGGTCAAGGACGCGCATCATGGGCTCCCGAGGGGATAGGGCCAGTGCAATCCTTAGATTGGATGACCGCGGGTTATCAGTCAATGGCGAATCGTGGCCGAAGCGGGTCGCACATCAACGACCTTTATGTTTCGTCCACCCGCCTGACCTCCGACAACGCGGAATTCGCCGGAGCGTCGCACCCCTTGCGGTTATACGACCGTACCCTCGCGCCACACTCGGGCCGTCTGGGGAACTCCAGGGCGGTAAGCGAGATGAATGTGCGACGGCGCGTCGAGCACCAGCACGTCGGCGCGGGCCCCCGGCCTCAGATGCCCCACGTCGGACCGGCGCAGAGCGCGTGCCCCTCCCTCGGTCGCCGCGCGCACCGCCTCCTCCGGCGTCATGCGCATCTCGCGCACCGCCAGCGCGACGCAGAACGCCATGCTGGAGCTGTAGCAGGAGCCGGGATTGCAATCGGTGGCGAGCGCGACCCACACGCCGGCGTCGATGAGCCGCCGGGCGTCCGGATACGGCTGGCGGGTGGAGAACTCCACGCCGGGCAGCAGTGTCGCCACTGTGTCCGAGCCGGCCAGCGCCTCGACGTCCTCGTCGGACAGGTAGGTGCAGTGGTCCGCGGACGCGGCGTCGTACTCCACCGCGATCCGTACCCCCGGCCCGTGGCCGAGCTGGTTGGCGTGCAGCCGCGGGACGAGCCCGGCGGCGACGCCCTTCGTCAGGATCTCCCGTGTCTGATCCGCGTCGAACGCCCCTTTCTCACAGAAGACGTCGATCCAGCGGGCGTGCGGAGCGCAGGCGTCGAGCATCGGCCCGGTGACGAGCCGTACGTACTCGGCGGGGTCCGTACCGGCGGGCACGACGTGCGCGCCGAGGTAGGTGACCTCATCGACCAGCTCGCTCGCGATGCGGACGGCACGCTCCTCGTCGGCGACGGTCAGCCCGTAGCCGGACTTGCACTCGACGGTCGTGGTCCCCTGCCGCGCCATCTCGCCCACGATCCGCCGGACGTTCGCCCGCAGGTCACCGTCGGAGGCGGCGCGGGTGCGCGCCACCGTCGTGCGGATCCCGCCCGCGGCGTACGGCTCGCCGCTCATACGCGCGGCGAACTCCTCGGCCCGCTCTCCGGCGAACACCAGGTGGGCATGGGAGTCCACGAACCCCGGCAGCACGGCGCGCCCCTCAGCGTCGTACTCCTCGTCGGCCGCCGGGGCGTCTCGCGCCTCTCCCGCCCACACGACGCGATCACCCTCGATCACCAGGGCCGCGTCCTTGATCAGCCAGCGGTCCTCGACGGCCCCGGCCAGTTCCCCGATGTTCGTGATGACGGTGCTCACGCCGCCAGCATCGCACCCTCTCCCGCCGTGCCGAAGACCTCCTGACGGCGATCCGTCTCGTATACGAGACGGATCGCCGTCAGGGGATGCCGGTGGGATGCATGGGGAATGACAGCGGGACCAGTCACGGTACGGGCATGTCGGCGGCGGTCGCCGCGAAAGGTCGGCCGGGGCGGCGCGGCTACCCGCGTATCGCCGCGAGCCTAATCCGTGACGGCCCTGATCGACTCGGACAGCGCCGCGGGTACGTCGCCGACCAGCAGGTGCCGGCCGTCGCGCACGATCTCGCGGCCGGAGACGACGACACTGCGCACGTCGGCGGCGGTCGCCGCGAAGACGACTGACTCGGGCAGGAGGTTCGGTGCGGCGCCTGCCAGGCGTGCCGAGTCGAGGGTGACGGTGGTCAGGTCGGCGTACGCGCCTGGTTCGATTCGGCCGGCGGCCGGCCAGCCGAGGGCGGTGTGGCCGTCTCGGGTCGCTGCGGTGAGCAGTTCCGCCGCCGTCCAGTGGCCGCGTTTCCTCGTGCGGAGGCGCTCGTTCAGCTCGACGGCTCTCGCCTCCTCGAAGAGGTCGATCATGGCGTGCTGGTCCGAGCCCAGTGACATCGGCGCGCCGGCGGCTCGGAGGTCCCGCGCGGGGCCGATGCCGTCGGCGAGGTCTCGTTCGGTCGTCGGGCACATGCACACGCCCGTACGCGCGCCGCCTAGCAGGGCGATGTCGTTCACGGTCAGGTGGGTCGCGTGGACGGCGACCGTCCGCTCGTCCAGGGCGTCTTCCTCGGCGAGCACCTGTGTGGGCGTGCGGCCGTACGCCTCCTCGCAGGCCTCGTTCTCGGCGGGCTGCTCGGACAGGTGGACGTGCAGGGGCGCGCCGCGTTCCCGTGCCCACGCGGCCACGACGCCGATCTGCGCGCGCGGCACCGCGCGTACGGAGTGGATCGCGGCGCCGGCCAGCGCGTGGCCGCCGGTCGTGAGCGCGGACGCGCGGGACGCCCAGGCCTCGGCCGTCGCGTCGCCGAAGCGCAGCTGCGGTCCTTCGAGTTCGCGGCCGATGCCGCCGGTCAGGTAACACGTGTCGAGCAGCGTGATACGGATCCCGGCGTCGCGTGCCGCCTCGATGAGGGCCGCGCCCATGGCGTTCGGGTCGGCGTACGGCGTGCCGTCCGTGCCGTGGTGGAGGTAGTGGAACTCCCCGACGCACGCGATTCCGGCCAGGGCCATCTCGGCGAAGACGGCCGTGGCGAGCGCGTGGTAGGAGTCGGGGTCCAGGCGTGCGGCGACCTCGTACATCTGGTTCCGCCAGGTCCAGAACGTCCCGCGCCCGGCCTGGACGCGCCCGCGCAGCGCGCGGTGGAAGGCGTGGGAGTGCGCGTCGGCCATGCCGGGCAGGGTGAGCCCGGCGAGGCGTACGGCGTCCGGCGGCGCGGGCACGCCCGGTGTCACCCGCGTGAACCTCTCGCCCGAGATCTCGATGAGCACGCCGGACTCGACCGAGTCGCCGAGCCAGGCGTGTTCGGCGTGGTACCTCACCCGCGCACCAGGTCTTCCAGCACGTCGGCGAGGGCCGTAACCCCGGCGAGGCAGTCCGCGGTCTCGGCGTGCTCCTCCGGCGCGTGGGACACGCCGGTCGGATTGCGGACGAACAGCATCGCGGTCGGCACGTGCGCGGACAGGATCCCGGCGTCGTGCCCGGCCCCGGTGGGCAGCACGGGGACCCCGCCTAGGGCCGCGACGAGCCGGTCGCGCAGGTCCGTTCGGAAGTCCACGACCTCGGTGTAGGACTCCTCCGACAGGCCGACGTCGACTCCGTGCCGGCGCGCGGCGTCCTCGGCTGCGGCGTGGATCTCCGCGACGGTGGCGCGTACGGCGTCGTCGTCCGGCGCGCGGGTGTCGAGCCACGCGCGTACGAGGGACGGGATCGCGTTGACGCCGTTCGGCGTGACGCTGACCTTGCCCATCGTCGCGACGGCGTCATGGTGTTCGGCGGCGTCGCGCGCGGCGAGCACGGTGCGCGCGAACGGCAGCATCGGGTCGCGCCGGTCCTTCAGCAGCGTGGTGCCCGCGTGGTTGCCCTGGCCGGCGAAGTCGAACCGCCAGCGGCCGTGCGGCCAGATCGCGCTTCCCACGCCGACGGGCGCCTCCAGCGCGCGGCCCTGTTCGACGTGCAGCTCGACGTAGCAGCCGATCTTGTCCAGGAAGTCGTGGTCCATGCCGATCGCGTCCGGGTCGTACCCCTCGGCGGCCATCGCGTCCGCCCAGGTCACGCCGTCGGCGTCGCGCAGCCCGCGGGCCCGCTCGGGAGAGATCGCGCCGGTCATGAGCCGCGACCCGAGGCAGGCGACGCCGAACCGCGCGCCCTCCTCCTCGGTGAAGACGGCGATGCCCAGCGGACGGCGCGGGGTCACGCCGCGCTCGCGCAGCCGGTCGACGGCGGCGAGCGCGGACACGACGCCGAGCGGCCCGTCGAAGGCCCCGCCGTCCGGCACGGAGTCGAGGTGGCTGCCGGTCAGCACCGCGTCGTGTCGGTCGGACCCGTCAACGTCCCACCAGGCGACGAGGTTGCCGTTGTGGTCCGGCTGGAGGGCGAGCCCCCGCCGGGCCGCCTCCTCCGCGAACCACTCACGGCACTCCCGGTCGGCCGCCGTCCAGGAGAAGCGCCGGTAGCCGCCGCCGCGCGCGAGCCCGACCGGGAGCAGGGACCTCCACATGCCTTCGTAGTCCACGGCGCTCAGCTCTCGCGCATGGGAACGCGGACGCCTCGCTCGGCCGCGACGTCGGCCGCCCGGTCGTAGCCGGCGTCGACGTGGCGGATCACGCCCATGCCCGGGTCGTTGCTGAGAACGCGCTCCAGCTTCTGCGCGGCGAGCGGCGTGCCGTCCGCCACCGACACCTGGCCGGCGTGGATGGAACGCCCGATGCCGACGCCGCCGCCGTGGTGGATCGACACCCACGAGGCGCCGGAGGAGGTGTTGACGAGCGCGTTGAGCAGCGGCCAGTCGGCGATCGCGTCGGAGCCGTCGGCCATGCCCTCGGTCTCGCGGTACGGCGACGCGACGCTGCCGGAGTCGAGGTGGTCGCGGCCGATCACGATCGGCGCGCTGATCTCGCCGGTCTCGACGAGCTTGTTGAACTCCAGCCCGGCGCGGTCGCGCTCGCCGTACCCGAGCCAGCAGATCCGCGCGGGCAGGCCCTGGAAGTGGACCTTCTCCTGCGCCATCTTGATCCAGCGGGAGAGCGGTTCGTTCTCCGGGAACAGGTCGAGGATGGCCTTGTCGGTACGGGCGATGTCCTTCGGGTCGCCGGACAGCGCCGCCCAGCGGAACGGGCCCTTGCCCTCGCAGAACAGCGGCCGGATGTAGGCCGGGACGAAGCCGGGGAAGTCGAAGGCGCGGGTGTAGCCCGCGGTCTGGGCCTCGCCGCGGATCGAGTTGCCGTAGTCGAAGACCTCCGCGCCGGCGTCCTGGAAGCCGACCATGGCCTCGACGTGCACGGCCATCGACTCGCGGGCCCGCGTGGTGAAGCCCTGCGGGTCCTTGTCGCGCTCGGTCGCCATGTCCGCGAAGGCCACGCCGCGCGGCAGGTACATGAGCGGGTCGTGGGCGGCGGTCTGGTCGGTCACGATGTCGATGGGCGCACCCATGGCGAGCAGCTGCGGCACGATGTCGGCGGCGTTGCCGAGCAGGCCGATCGACAGGGGGCGCCGGGCGTCGCGCGCCTCGGTCGCGAGCCGCAGTGCCTCGTCGAGGCTGTCGACGCGCACGTCGCAGTAGCGGTGCTCGACACGGCGGTCGATGCGGGACGGGTCGCACTCGATACAGATCGCGACGCCGCCGTTCATGGTGACGGCGAGCGGCTGCGCGCCGCCCATGCCGCCGAGCCCGGCGGTCAGCGTGATCGTGCCGGCCAGGTCGCCGCCGAACCTCTTGGCGGCCACCGCGGCGAACGTCTCGTACGTGCCCTGCAGGATGCCCTGCGTGCCGATGTAGATCCACGAACCGGCCGTCATCTGGCCGTACATCGTCAGCCCGAGGGACTCCAGGCGGCGGAACTCCTCCCAGTTCGCCCACTGCGGGACGAGGTTGGAGTTGGCGATGAGGACGCGCGGCGCCCACTCGTGGGTGCGCATGATGCCGACCGGCTTGCCGGACTGCACCAGCAGCGTCTCGTCGGCCTCCAGGTCGCGCAGCGAGCGGACCATCGCGTCGAACGCGTCCCAGGACCGCACGGCCCGGCCCGAGCCGCCGTAGACGATCAGCTCGTCGGGGTGCTCGGCGACCTCGGGGTCGAGGTTGTTCATGAGCATGCGAAGGGCGGCCTCCTGCTGCCATCCCTTGGTGCTCAGCGTGGTGCCGCGCGGCGCGCTGACGGGACGAGGTCCCATGGTGTTCTCCTTCATGAGAGAGGGCCGATGACGGACTCGGCGGCGGCGACGACGGACCCGTCACGTACGAGGTCGACGGCGGCGGCGATTTCGGGGGCGAGGTAGATGTCGGGCCCGGGGGCGGACACGCGGGTGCGCAGGGCCGCGACGACCGCGCTGCCGGCCGGACCGGGGCGCAAGGGCTTGCGCAGGTCGAGGGCGCGCGCGGCGGTCATCAGCTCGATGGCGACGACGCGGGTGAGGCCGTCGACGGCGCGCCGCAGCTTGCGCGCGCCGTTCCAGCCCATGGACACGTGGTCCTCCTGCATGGCCGAGCTGGGGATCGAGTCGACGCTGGCCGGCACCGCGAGCCGCTTCAGCTCCGAGACGATCGCCGCCTGGGTGTACTGGGCGATCATGTAGCCGGAGTCCACGCCGGGGTCGTCGGCGAGGAACGCCGGCAGACCGTGGGACCGTGCCGTGTCGAGCATCCGGTCCGTACGCCGCTCGGACATCGAGGCCAGGTCCGCGATCGGGATGGCCAGGAAGTCGATCACGTACGCGACCGGGGCGCCGTGGAAGTTGCCGTTGGACTCGACGCGGCCGTCCGGGAGCACGACGGGGTTGTCCACCGCCGAGGCGAGCTCACGCGAGGCGACGAGCTCGGCGTGCGCGAGAGTGTCGCGGGCCGCGCCGTGCACCTGCGGCGAGCAGCGCAGCGAGTAGGCGTCCTGGACGCGCGTGCAGTCCGGGCCGCGGTGGGAGTCCATGATCGGGGAGTCGGCGAGTATCGCCCGCAGGTTGGCGGCGCTGGCGGCCTGGCCCGGATGCGGGCGCAGCTCCTGGAGGTCGGCGGCGAAGACCCGGTCGGTGCCGAGCTGCGCCTCCACGCTCATGGCCGCGGCGACGTCGGCGGCGCGGAAGATGCGGCGAAGATCTTCGATGGCCAGCACGAGCATGCCGAGCATGCCGTCGGTGCCGTTGAGGAGGGCGAGCCCCTCCTTGGCGACGAGGTCCAGCGGCGCGATGCCGGCCTTTCCGAGGGCCTCGGCGGCGGGGACGAGCCGCCCGTCGGCGTCGCGGACGTCACCTTCGCCGATCAGGGCCAGCGCGACGTGCGACAGCGGGGCGAGGTCGCCGGAGCAGCCGAGGCTGCCGTACTCGAACACGACGGGCGTGATGCCGGCGTTGAGCAGGGCCGCGAGGGTCTCGGCGGTGACCGGGCGCACTCCCGTACGCCCCGTCGCGAGCGTGCTCAGCCGCAGGAGCATCATCGCCCGTACGACCTCGCGCTCGACCTCGGGGCCCGAGCCCGCGGCGTGCGAGCGGACGATGTTCTGCTGGAGCCGTGCCCGCAGCTCCTCGTGGATGTGCCGGGTGGCGAGGGCGCCGAAGCCGGTCGAGATGCCGTACGCGGGCGTCGGCCGCGCGGCGAGATCGTCCACGTGAGCGCGAGACGCCGCGATCACCTTGACGGCCTCTGGGGTCAGGGAGACGTGAGCGCCATCGCGGGCCACGGCGACGACGTCGCCGAACGCGACCGGCCCCACCCCAACGGCGACACTCTGTGCCACGGTCATTTCCATACCCCTATTGCACGTTACGGACCCGCCCGCAAGGAGCGGTCATCGCCCGCTTCTGTCTGGCATGCGAGACACTGAAAGGTGGGAGGTGGGCCATGGCCGACGACCAGGTTCCGGCGGCACGGCGGGCACTCGCGGTGCTGCGCCTGCTGGCCTCCTCCGCCCGCCCCCTGGCCGCCTCGGTGATCGGCCGCGAGCTGGGCATGCCACGATCGAGCACGTACCACCTGCTCTCCGCGATGGCCGAGGACGGCTTCGTCACGTACCTGCCCGAGGATCGGTTGTGGGGCCTGGGCGTGACGTCGTTCGAGATCGGGTCGGCCTACCTGCGCCAGGGCCCCCTAGAACGCCTGGCACGCCCGCTCCTCGTACGCCTCGTCGACCGGGTCGGTGAGATCGTCCAGTTGGGCGTGCTGCACGGGTCGGAGACGCTCTACCTCCTGAAGGAACAGCCACGCCACCACGCGACTTTGGTCACGGACGTCGGCGTGCGCATGCCCGCGTACCTGACCGCGAGCGGCCGCTCGATGCTCGCCCACCTGCCCGCCGCCCAGGTCAGGGCCATCGTCCCCGGCGACATGGTGAACCGCACGGGCGCCGGGCCTCGTACGCTGCGCGAGCTGCGCCGCCTGCTCGCCGAGGACGTACGCCGCGGCTGGGCGGTCGAGGACGGCCACGTGACCGAAGGCTTCGCCAGCATCGCCGCGTGCAGCTTCGACCACGTCGGCCGCCCGGCGGCGGCCATCACGGTGACGTTCCGCCGCGACTCCCGCCCGGAAGACGACTGGCCGTCCCTGGCAGCCCGCGCCCGTGAGGCCTCCGCCGAACTGACCCGCCGCCTCTCCGGCCACGCACCCTGACCGGGAACGAGGCCGGTCAGTTCCGGGCGTAGTGCTCGTCGAACGTCAGCACCGCCAGGCGGGCCCCGGGCTTGCGGGCAGCGCGCCACGGTGCGGCCCAGGGGGTGCCGTCGACCGTGCGGTGGTACTCCAGGCCGTCGGTGCCGTGGTCCCGGACGTGGTCGGTGGCCATGTCCTCGGCGGTACCTCCGATCTGGCGATCGTCGGGCAGGTCGGCCGAGGTGAGGTGGACCCGGAGCGTGCGTGGCATGTCGGTGAGGCTCTTGCTGCCGGGCGGCGTCGGTCTGCCTTGCAGGTAGGTCGCTTCCGGCGGCCCGGGGTCGTACAGCGGCCGGTCACGCCCGGCGTCCCAGTATTCCTTCAGCAGCTTCGGAATCCCGCCGTCGTCAGGCCATCCGGCGGTCCAGCCATGCCCGGTCAGCACTGAGTGCAGCTCCATGGCCCGCGGAACGACCTCGCCGGTGAACATGTACGCGGCCGCCACCCGCAGATGGCACTCCGACCGGAAGTCGTCCTTGGTCTTCCAGTCGTGCCGGCCTCGGCTGCAGGTGTCGACCTCGACCCTCGCCAGCAGGCGGAACCCGGGGACGCCCTGGGCGATCGCCGCGAGATCGCGGTCCAGCCGGTCACGTGCGGCCTCCCGCGCCTGGGTGACACGCCTGCCTCCAGGCCTGAGAACGGGCTTCTTGGCACAGCCCGCCGCCAGTACGGCGACGGCGAGCCCCACCACCACGAGGCCGGAGTTACGCGCAGCGCTCTTCATGGTTCCCAGCATCGCCGCTCACGGTGAGCCCCGCATGGTCCTTTCGGACGTGGTCCGGTCGCGCGGATGCCGCATGCGGGCCTCCGTCGAGAGGTGCGGTGAGCCTGCCAACACCATCACGGTGGCCACTGCGTAGCACTCACCACAGAGCCGGTACGTACGGTCGACCTTAATCGGGTATGCGGCCGGATCGTCATGGACACTCCGGCCGCCAGGTAGACGACGCCCTGCCCGCCCTCACCGGCCGACCGGTGAGTTCGTGGTGGTGTCAGGTCCACCACAAGACGCCTCTTACGCACACCGACAAGCTATGGCCTGCTGAAGCAGGATTCATTTCAGCAGCCGATTTCATCGCGCGCACCTCCACCGGATTCTCGTGCCCCGCCACCGCATACGCCTCGTCGACCGGGTCGATGAGATAGTCCAGCTGAGCGTGCTGCACGGATCGGAGACGCTCTACCTCCTGAAGGAACAGCCGCGCCACCACGTGACCCTGGTCACCGACGTCGGCGTTTGCATACCCGCGTACCTGACCGCGAGCGGCCGCTCGATGCTCGCCCGCCTGCCCGCCGCCCAGGTCAGGGCCCTGGTGCCCGGCGAACTGGGGTGAACCGCACCGGCGCGGGGGCACGTTCACTACGAGAACTGCGCCGCCTGTCGGGCCACACACTCAGGTAGACGATGGTGGCAGGTAGATCCCTCAAGAGGTTTCTTTTGCCCAGCAACGACTTCGGCCGCCTTAGCAAGATTCATTCCGCCAGCCGGTGTCTTGCTTCTCGTAGACCTCATGACCAGCCGGCGGCGCCCCACCCTTCCTGACCTTCAGGGCACGTCTCCGGAAGGTCGGCGTCGCAGAGGGCGCAGACGTAGTGGTCGTCCTTGACGAGGTTGCGCTCTCCGCACTCCGGGCAGTGGCGGAAGACGATCGGGACGGTGAAGCGGCCGGGGTGGTGCAGGCCCGCTCGGTCGAGGGCGGCGGCCACGGCGGGCCATGACGCCGGGGCCGGACAGTAACCGGTCGACTGGTTGCTGATCTCGGTGACCGTGTGGTCGTCGTGGAAGGTGATCTCGCCGGCGCTCAGGACGGGGCGGCCTGCGGCGCAGGCGACGTGTTCGCTTCGGCGCGGTGCCACCCGGAGGACTCCCTCCAGGTCCACGACGAAGGTGAAGGGTTCTGTCCGCTCCTCGGCTCGTTTCGTCAGCCAGGCCATCAGGGCGGCGCGGGTCGTGACGGGCTCGCCCTCATCGCACGGCCGTACGGCGGCGAGCACTTCCGGAGGGCCCACGTACCGGTATCCATCAGTCACCCCGGCGACGATATTCGGTCGCCCTGTGCTGTTTCACGTGATTTTCATGCTGAACCGGCCATGGCCCCAGGTAGAGCCTTCATGGTGGTGCCAGGTCCACCATAAGACGCCTCTTACGCACACCGACAAGCTATGGCCTGCTACAGCAGTATTCATTTCAGCAGCCGATATCCGGTTGATCCGCCAGCAGAAAAGGCCCTGAAATGAACGAGTCGCTCGCACGCCGCTTCACCGGATTCTCCTGCCTCGCCACCGCGGTCGCATTGATCGCCGAAGTGCCGCTGTACTTCGTCTACTCGGGCCCGCCGCCGGACTCGAACGTCCTGTCCCGGCTCCTGATCGGCGTCCTGGCCCTTGGCTTTCTTCTGCTCTTCATGACGGGCTTTCGCGAACTCATCAAAACGGTGAGCCCGAAGCACGAATGGGCCGGGAGCCTCGCCTACACGGCGGGAATCGGCTACACGCTGGTCACCCTCGTCTCCAGCGGCCTGGAAGCCGGGTCCGTCATCGCCACCGACCACCCGATCGACCCCACCATCACGGTGCCGGGCACCTACATCCTGTACGGGTCCATCGGCCGCATGCTGCTCGGGATCTTCCTGGCGGCCGTCGGGTACGCGATCGGCCGCACCCGCGCGCTGCCCCGCTGGATCGGCCGTTCCGCCTATGTCCTGGCGGTGGTCAACTTCGCTTTCATCCCGTCGCTGTTCTTCGGTAACAAGCCCGCTTTCTTCTACAGCGCCAACGGCTGGGGAACGACCGCCTTGATGGGCGCCATTCTCAGCTACTGGCTCCTCGCGGTGAGCATCTCCACGATCCGGAGCGCACGCGCCATTCAGAGTCGATGACCCATCGGTGGTCCCGGTCACGTACCGGGACCACCGTGTTTTTGTTCATCCGGGTGGATGTCTCTGTCCGCCAGGCCGCTGCCACGCGCGAGTCGTGGCAGCGGCCTGAGGGTTGGTTCATCTCAAGGCGGATCGAATCAGCAGGTGCCGTCCTCGATACCCGCGTAACCGCCGAGGTTGACGTTGGTCGACGTCGTGCCCATGAGGTAGTCGGTCTGGGCGGGCACGCAATGGTCGCCCACGTAGGTGCTCTGGGGGAGGTCGCTGCCCGGCGCGATGAAGATGAGCCAGACGTGGATGTTCACCGCGTTGCCGGCGCAGTTGCCGAAGTAGGAGGAGCGGGTGGTCCCCACGTCCTGCTGGTGGGTCCCGCACGTGATGGCCGGTGTGACGGCGGCGGGTGTGGTGGCTGCCATGGCGGCGGGTGCCATCAGTCCCGTGGCACCCAGGACGGTCGCACCGGCGGCGACGGCGGTGGCCAGGCGGTTGGTCATCCTCAGCTCCTTCGTGGACGGCTTTCCACCCAGAAGAACACTGCGGGCCTTGAGGAAACGCCTAGCCGTTCACTGCGCAGATCCCCGCTACCGGCACGCGTACCAGGTCCAGCCGGATCGCAACCACTCGGGTGGCAGCCCGCAGGTGTCGATATTCGGTCGACCGGCCCGGCTCGCCGTGATTATGGTTCGGCGACCGTAAGAGAGGAATCATGGCTCAGCACGATCCCCGGCTGGTCCGGGTCGACGACGACTGGCTCCGGCTGCCCAATCCCTACGACATCCCCGTCGACATCTGCGCCGGCGCCGACGTCCCGATCGAGTCCAGCGCGATCGATGAGATCCTCTCCGTGCTCCAGACCGCCGACACCCTGGAGCGGCTCGGCGACGCCGCGATCGAACGCGTCGTACTCACCCCCGACCTGCACAAGGGCGCCGGGATCCCGATCGGCACCGTGCTGAAGACGCGCGGCGCGCTGATCCCCAAGGCGGTCGGCAACGACATCAACTGCGGGATGCGGCTGGAGGCGACCTCGCTCACCGCCGACCAGGTACGCCCGCGGCTCGACGCGCTGGAAGGGCGGCTGCGGCACCTGTTCTTCGAGGGCGGGCGGCGGATCGCGCTGTCGGGTCTCCAGCGGGAGGCGCTCCTGCGCGACGGCCTGCCGGGGCTGCTCGGCGTTCCCGGCGATGCCGAGGGGATCTGGGCGAGCGTACGGCCCGAGGACTCACGCCCCGGACGCGTCCATGGGTCGGCGTACCCGACGACGACCGCCGAACCGTTCCGCGACTGGATCGACAGCGCGGGCGGCACCAGCTACGACAGCATCATCGGCAGCGTCGGCGGCGGCAACCACTTCGCGGAGCTGCAGTACGTCGCGGCCGTACACGACCGGCAGGCCGCGTACGCCTGGGGGCTGGGCGTCGGGCAGGTGGTGCTGATGGTGCACAGCGGCTCGCTGTCTCTGGGGCATCAGGCGAATGCCTCCGGGATGGACCTGGCGCGCGCCGCGTGGCCGGACGAGCTCCCGGTGCCGGACAACAAGATCATCCCGATGTCGCTGGACGAGCGCTCGGAGAGACCCCGGCGGCGCTACCTCGACGCGTTCGGCAACGCGGCCAACTTCGCGGTCGGCAACCGGTTCTTCCTGTCGCTGATGATGCGCGCCGCGCTCACCGCCGAGTGCGGCGACCTCACCGCCGACCTCGTCTACGACGCTCCGCACAACCTGCTGTGGCAGAACGACGACGGCACGGTGGTGCACCGCAAGGGCGCGACACCCGCGGGCGGGTACGCCGCCGTGGCGGACGGCCCGTACGCGATGTGGGGCGAACCGGTCATCGTGCCGGGCTCGATGGGGGCGGCCAGCTACGCCCTGCGCGGGCACGGCAACCCGCGTACGCTCGCCAGCGCCTGCCACGGCGCGGGCCGCTGCGTGCCGCGCGGCGTGGCCTCCAAGGCGAACGACGACGACCTCGACGCCTTCCTGCGCGACTTCCGCGTCGTCACCCCGCTCGACCACCGCGACCCCGGCGTCGCCCGCCGGACCGACGTGATGACCGCCTGGCGGCGCGACCTCAAGCAGGAAGCGCCGTGGGTCTACAAGGACATCGGCCCGGTCGTCTCCAGCCTCGAACGCGCCGAGGTCGCCACTCCGGTGGCCGAACTGCGCCCGCTGCTGACCGTAAAGGGATAGAACAGGCGACAGCCGGAGAATTGACTTACCATAGCGGTCGTATGCACCCTTTCCTCGCAATTCCGGCTTCGGGTGGGCAGAGGAGACGAAGATGCCGCCAGACGTGTCTTCGAAAGGCAGGGCGCCCGACGAGAGAGGGCGCCTGTTCAAACTCGCCGCACTGACCGCGGTGGCCTGGGCTTTCCTGCTTCTAGTGCTGGTCGCCCTCCTGACTGACGGGCTTTCACGTGCGGTGGCCGGCGTCGGCGGTCTCATCGGGGTGGCCGTGGGCATCCTCACTCTCTTCCAGGACCGCCTCAAGGCCGTGCGGATTCCCCGGATCGACCGGGTCGTGTGGACCGGGCTCGTCGTCCTCACTCTTGCCGTGGAGGCCACCGGCTCTGCCGGCTGGGCGGGATGGGCCTACCACCGCGCCACCAGGAGTATCGACGTGACGGCCCACGTCGGGCTGAGAAACAATCGCGGCGTATTACCGGGCGATATCACCGACGTCGATATGGACATTCCCCAATTCCGTCGGCGGCTGGCCATTACCGTCAACGTCGCCGACCGCAATCCCGAACAGGGAACCTGCACTCCCGAAACCCTTCTGCGCGTGACACCGGCGATGAACGGCAACCAGGGAATCTCGGTCACCGCCGCGCCGAACACCCCGATTCTCATCCCACTCAACGCCGGGGCCACACACGTTCACCTGGACCTCCTGGTCGTCAACGACCGTCAGGACAAGAACTGCGCCGTCGACCTGTCCGTGCCACGTGCCGTCCTCAAGAACGGCTGACATCGGAGCCGGAGTCCGCATGCGAATGACCAAGACCTTGGCCGTCGTCGCCGCCCTGATGTTCGCCGCCGTCCCCGGCTGCGGTTCACACGACCAGCGGTGCGACACGAACGCCTCTCTCCTGTGCGGCTCGACCCTGATCGTCGGTGTCGTGGATGACAGGCCGGGATTCGCGGTGGGAGACGTCAACCCGTCCGGCTTCGACATCGACGTCATGCACGCGCTCGGCACCGGCCTGCACCTGCAGACCACGACCCACGTGCTCACTTCGGCCGACCGGGTCAGCGAGCTGCAGAACCGGCAGGTGACCCTGGTCATCGCGATCTTCTCCATCACCCCGCAGCGCAACGACTCGGGCATCGACTTCGCGGGCCCGTACATGGTCAGCCCGCAGGCGCTCCTGGTACGCGCGAACGACAAGAGGATCAAGAACGGTTCGTCCGGCGCGGACAGCGTGAAGGGCAAGAGCGTGTGCACGGTCGGCACCACGACCGGCGCCTCCGTCAAGATCCCGGGCGCGATCATGAGCACGCAGGCGAGCACCACCAAGGAGTGCGTCGGCCTCCTGGACCAGCGAAAAGTCGACGCGGTCTTCACCGACACTCTCGTCCTGGAGGGCTACCTGCAGGCCGGCGGCAAAAAGTACCGGGTCGTGCAGTCGGGCACCTGGGGAGAGACGCAGTACTACGGCGTCGGCCTACTGAGGGGCCACCGCGCCGACTGTGAGCGGATCAACGCCGTTCTGACCGACTACCTCGCGAAACAGTGGCGAACGGACTTCCAGGCCACGTTGCCGAAGGCCGCCTCCACCGCCTCCGGCGGCGACACGCACATCGGCGACTTCGAGAGCGTGTTCAAGCCGAAGGAGAGCGACATGACCCGGCTGACCTGCATCGGCTGATGAGACCGCTCAGCCGCGGCCGCCACGTCGACCTTGTTCACCTGAATCCGGGTGTTCATGGCGAGCAGGTCGCGGGTGGCCGGCCCGGCAAGAGACCGTCGTCCCGGCCGTCAGCCGACCAGCCGCCCGGGCTCATCCAGCCAGACGGACAGGTCACTGCCGTCGATGCTCACCCCGAACCGCTCCTGGGAGGGACGGCCCCAGTCGCACCAGCGCAGGAACGCGGCTTCGACCGCCGTCCATAGATGCCGTTCGCCGTACTGCGTGACAGTGAAGCGTGACGCGCCCGGCTCGTGGTCGCACGCCGCCCAGGAGCCGCCCGGGTCGTTGCGATCGAACAGGAGCAGCGAGACGGCCCCCGCTCCATCGGTTACCGAGTGCCAGGCGACGCCTGGCACCTGGGCAGCGATGGCGAGTGCCGCGCCCAGCCCGGCATCTGCCACCTCCCGAGGATCCAGGGCGGTGGTGGACGCCTCTGCCTGGTCGGCGTGGTGAGCCTGCCAACGCCGGCCGACCCGCTGAGACCGCATGAGCATGTAGTTCGCCATGCCATGAAGGGTTCCCGTTGCGGTCTGTTCTCCGGTGACGGTGAGACGAAGCAGGTGACCGTTGGGGCCACCGGCCTGCCAAGGAGCCACGATCAAGCCTCCTGGCCTTGTCTGGCGAATCAACTCCGGAGGAACGTCCGTGATCGCGCACGTCACGTGCCACCTGTCGAACGGCTCGGCTTCAGGCACTCCGAACGCGCCGTCTCCGACGATCGCCGTCACGCCGCTGCCGATCTCCTTCAGGTTGGCCGCCGCGACCGCCGCGACCGCCTTGTCCACCTCCACGGAGTACACCGCCCCGGACGTCCCGGCCAGCCGTTCCAGGAGTGCGGCCGTCCAGCCCGAGGCCGTGCCGATCTCTCCGATTCGATGCCCTCGACGCACGGCCAGGAGCTGCAAGAACTCCACGACCACGCCCGGGGCGGAAATGGTCGAGGTGGGAGTGCCTCCTCCCGTGGCCGGGTCTCCTCTCCCGTCGTCTGCCTGGAGCCACACCGAAGCGTTCCGGTAGGCCGCCAGCCGCCAGGCGTCAGGATCGGCCGCAGCGTCGATGGCGTAACCGGTCGCCCCTGTCGCGTCCGGTGAAACCCAAGCGCGGCCTGGCACGAACTTCTCCCGGTGGACGGCAAGGAGCGCGTCACGGACCGCAGGTTCCGTGAGTACCCCCATGGCCTCCAGGTCACGGGCAAGGCTCTCAGGCCCGATCATCTGCCCCACGCTGGTTCTGCCTCCAAGAGGTCGGCGACGGCCGAGGCGATGTGCAAGCCCGCCTCTTCGGAGAGCCAGCCCCATTCGCCGTTCTGGTTGGTCTCCAAGAACCACCAGGTGCCATCGGTATCACGGCACAGGTCCGCGACACCGACAGAAAGGCCAAGCCTCCGGTGCAGTTCGATCAGCCGCGTGGCGGTCTCCTCGGGGAGATCGAGCGGTTCGTACTCCAGGGCGTCATAGTCGGACCGCCAGTCGATCGCGGCCCTGTCACTACCCGCGATGATGCGGACCGCGAACACCCGCTTGCCGATGACCATCGCCCGCGCCTCGTCGCGCTTGTCGATGAACGCTTGGAGAAGCTGCGCAGTACGCCCAAACGCAGGATCGAGCAGTTCAGAGATATCAACTGGTGAGGTGTAGATGATTCCGAGCTGCCCCTGGTCCGCGTGCCACACCCCGGACAGAGGTTTGAAGGGAACTCGCCGGCCGAGGGCCTTCGCCCACGCGTGTGCTTTCACCGGGTCGTTCCCGATGAACGTCGCGGGTACGTTCAGACCGACCGCCTTCGCGGTTGCGAGTTGGAGAGGCTTGTACTCCGCCGCCGCCGCTGCGGCAGGGGCGTTGACCCACAGGCACCCGCCGACGGCGAGCGCGTTCAGCACGCCGCCGAATCCACGTCGTGCCTCCCCGTAGGCGAATGTCCTCTCCGGTGAGGACATCCCGTCGTCCATCTTGAACTGCGTAGGCCGCCGCCGATAGATCGCGCCCACGTCGGTCAGGGGCACCTCGTCACCGGATGAGAGCGCAAGGGTGCCCTGCCATCCGTCTGCGCCCAGTGTGGCCGCCATGCTGATCCGCTGCGGAAAATCGCTGGTCGCCATCCGGATGACCGGGGTACCCCGAAGCGCCAATTCAGCCGCGACTCGGTCCGCGGTAAGGTCGCGATCCTCCGTGAGGATCACCACGGTTCGCGTCGGCATCAGTCGCTCTGTACCTCTTCGGAGGTGTTGCCGTCGTTGTTGGTCGAGACTTCGGAGGTGCCGCCCTCGTGCTTGCCCGCTCGCGGCTGCGGGACGGTTCGGAAGCGCAGACCCCATGGGCGCGCCTCGGTTGCGCTGGTACCCGGAGCCATCAGGATGTGGCCGATCGGGTCCATGGGGAAGACGTCACCCACCCGGAACAGCTCGGCGCGCGACTCACCATCCGGTGAGCACACGATCAGGTCCAGGTCTTCCTCGTACAGGGACTCGGTCATTGGTCACCCTCCGTAGGGAACTACTTACTCTGAGCCTGAACCGATGGTGAACGCCCGGCCAGACACGTGGTCGGCACAAAACAGTGACCGCAGGCCATGGCGTATCCGGAGAATCGTGCGGCGGCGTCTGGACCAGAACGGCTCGTTCGCAGGCCGCGGAAGATCGCGTTCCATCAGGCGGGCGACGCGCTCTGGGCTCCACATCTCGCCCAGCAGGCGGTCGGCGTCCCGGCCGTCGTCGTGCCGGCGGACCATCAACGGGACCTCCCACGTAGGAAGAACTGACGGCCGGGGCGCTCGCCGAGGTCGCAGCCGGCGAGTCTGAGGCTCACTTCGATCGTGCGCTTTCGGGCGGGGCCGATGCCCCTGACCTCGCCTAGACGGTCCTCCCGTACCAGGGCCAGGAGATCGCCGATCGTCTCCGGCGGGTTCGGTGTGACGGCGAGGCAGAGCATGATTTCGGTGGGCAGGGCGAGGGAGGCGATCGGGCTGCCGACGCCCTCCGGTTCGGGGACGGTGTTCATTCTCATCTCCGGGCATGCTGCGGGCGGCGGGGCGTCGGATCGTGGTCTCCGGTGGCCGGCGTCGACCTCGTCCGTACGGCCGTGTGCGGTGCGGTCTCACGGACGCGGTCGACGTCGGCCAGTACGGCGCGAGCGCGTTCGGGGTAGCGGCGGATCAGGAGTTCGAGCTGCTGGAGGACGCACAGCCACGACACGCCCTCCGCGCTCACCTCGGCGCGAACCCGATGGAACGTCTCGATCGAACGCCGGAGCGGATCCTCGCTCACCGGTGGCGGGGCCATCACGCGAGCCTCACCGAGACGACGTTCTCGATTCGCTTCACGGCACGGTCGATCTCGGTGGCGGGACAGATCGGCTCGCCCCACGACCAGAACCACGTGAGCACCTCGCTCCCGTCCGGGCGCAGTGACACCACCTCGTCGAGATGCGCGTTCCCGCTCGGCGCGAACACTTTGATCCGGGTGGACGGCTCCATCACGTTCGTCACGAGCCCCTGACGCTCGCACATGACGGCCAGCCGCTTGATCAACTCGTCCGCGCTTTCGGCATTGATGACCATGTGACACTCCTTCCATTGCTGGTTTATTCCGGTCACATATTCGCGGTCGGCCGTTAAGATTGTGAAGCAACGAAGCACCGTCGAAAGCCAGAGAAGCTCCGATCAATATTCACGTCAGGATGTGAATCCCGAAATGGCACCGAAACGCGAGACGGCACTGGACAGCTGGGGTAAAGAGCTCGGGCTCGCGTGCGAGGCCACCGGGCTGACGGGTCGACAACTCGCGGAGAAACTCCACGTCGCCGCCTCCACGGTGAGCCAGTGGATCAACGGCAGGCGCACGCCGCACATTCAAGACGTCGAACGTTGTGACGCGGCGCTCGGCACCAACGGCTACCTGGCGCGCTACTTCGAACGGTGGGTCACACGCGAAATCCCCACGGAGTGGGACGACAAATGGCTGACGGCCGAAGCTCACGCGAACCTGCTACAGAATTTCGAGCTGTTCGTCATCCCTGGCCTGCTCCAGACGCCTGAGTACGCGCGCGCCGTTCTCCAATACAACCGACACTCGTCGATCGATATCGAGGAGCGAGTTCGGCGCAGGATCGAGCGGCAAGCAATACTGACCGACGAGAACCCGCCCATGTGCATTTTCGTCATTGACGAGTGTGCGATCCGGCGCACGTTCGGCGACAAGAAGGTGATGGCGGAACAGTTGACCCGGCTGCGCGAACTCGCGTCTCAACCCAACATCGTAGTAAAACTCGTGCCTTTAGGGGCAGAGTACTACCCGGCCGGTCCGTTCATGATCGTGAGATTCAATAAAACGGAACTCGCCAACCTGGACACGACATTGGACGGACAAGTGGTCGAGGGAGAGCACGAGGTTGCCGAGATCACGAAAATCTGGGAAGATATTCGCGAAGCAGCCCTCCCTCCCAAAGAGTCCATTGAACTGATAGAGGAAGTGATGGCGGAGTGGACGAATTGAACTGGCGAAAGTCATCTCGCAGCGGCGCCAACGGCCAACAGTGTGTGGAAGTCGCGACGGTCGATCAGGAAAGTGAAGCGGCTAGCCGATAAGGCCGTTTCTTCGTAGCCAGTCCCTGGCCACCACCGACATGTCGACCTTGTTCACCTGATTCCGGGTGTTCATGGCGAGAAGGTCGTGGGTGGTCAGCTTGGCCGGGACGGCGTCGAGCGCGCCACGCCAGCCGTACTCAGCGCCGACCGGCAGACCAGCAGCGTGACGTTCTCCGCGCTCGCGGTCTGTAGTTGGTCAAGAATAGGTTAGAACCTGCCCGGACCTACTAACTTCGACGTGAAGGTCATCATGGTTTTCGATGGCGTTCTGGTCCATCTGGGACAGTCCTTGCCCACGCAGCGGCATAAATGACGCCGTACCTTCTGCCCCTCCCGTTGCGATCCCGTCAGAGACGGTGAGAGCGAGCAGCGCCCACCGATGCCCCTCACCGGTATAGGGAGTCACGACAAGCCCCCCATCCTTACACTGTTCCACCCATGCATAGGGAACGGTGTGAATCGCCGCAGTGGCTAGAACGCGGTCAAATGGGGCATATTCTGGCACGCCCTGTTCGCCGTTCCCGGCTACCACGACTACATTGCCGTAGCCCGCCTTTCGCAGGCTGATACGGGCTTGCTCCGCGATAGGAGCGTCGATCTCGACAGAGACCACCTCGGCGCCAAGCGTGGCCAAACATGCGGCATTCCAGCCGGTACCGGTGCCGATTTCCAGCACCCGCATACCCGGCTTGAGCCTTAGCACTGAAATCATGTGCGCCATGACGGCAGGGGAAGATGACGACGATATGGGCCACTTATCGTCCTTGAGTTCGGTCGTTATAGCGTCTTCGGACGCCACCATACGTTCCCACTTAGACGGGTCCTCATGGCGTGACACGCGCACCCATGTCTCGTTCTCCACGATCCATACGTTGTCGGGAATGAACAGACGTCGATCTACTGGCGGAAGTGCGGCGAACGTCACGGCCTTCATGCTCAAGCCTTTCCGCTTCCACCGCAGCCCGAGCAGGTCACTTGCTGCGCACCTCTGCCGTCCTGTCCGTCACCCACAGCATGCCTTGCGCATCCCCTTCTCCGAGACAACATGCTTGAGTTTGAGCACGGGGTCCATCGAGCTAATCGAGAGAGTGATGGAAGAGTGGACGGAATGAACTGGCGGAAGTCGTCCCGCAGCGGCGCCAACGGCCACCAGTGCGTAGAGGTCGCGACGATCGAGAGTGCGTCAGTTGATGAGGTCGGCGCGGCGGAGCCAGTCTCTGGCAACTACTGAGGCGTCGACCTTGTTCACCTGTACCCGGGTGTTCATGGCGAGCAGGTCGTGGGTGGTCAGCTTGGCCGACACGGCGTTCAGTGCGTTCACGCCCGCCGTGCTCAGCGCCGACCGGTAGATCAGCGGCGTGACGTTCTCCGCGCTGAACAGGTGCTCGGGGTCGGTGAGGACGACGAACCCGTTCTCGGCGATCGACGGGTCGGTGGTGAACAGGTTGGCCGCCTGGATCACGTTCTCCTTGAGCTGGCGGACCATCGTGCTCGCGTCGTCGGTGGCGAACGGCTGGTAGCTGTGGAATCCCACCCCGTACGTGCCGCGCAGGCCGACCAGTCCCTGATGCCGGGTCTGGAACTCCGGCGAGCCGCCCATCACGATCGCGTCGGCCACCGGCTTCAGGTCCGCGATGCTCCGCAGGCCGTACAGTTCGGCGGTCCTCCTGGTCACGGTGACGGAGTCCTTGTCCTCCGCGGCCGAGGGAGTGAGCAGCCGGAGCCGCGGCGGCAGGGCCTCGCGGAGCACTCCGTCGACCTGGGACGCCTTGATCGGGTCGCTGGACCCGTTGAGCGACGTGGCGAGGGCGCCGGTGTACTCGGGGATCACGTCGATGGCGCCCGACTCCACCTTGGGGAGGTAGGCCTCGCGTTGGCCGAGGTCGAAGCTCCTCGTCACGCGGTAACCTTTGGCCTGGAGTTCCTGCGCGTAGATCTCGGCGAGCAGCCTGCTCTCGGCGAAGTCGGCCGATCCGACGGTGACCTCGGGCGGGGGCACGACCGGCGGCGTACCGGCGGAATTCGGCGGCCGGCCGTCGTGGGTGAGCGCGTAGGTCCCTCCGGCGCACAGCGCGACGACGACGAGAGCGGACGCGATGACGAGCCGGTTCCGGAGGCGGCGCGACTCGGTCCGCGATGCCGGGAGCGGAGTGATCTCGGGCCGGTCGACGGTCATCCGGTCCGCGCGCATGATGCCGTCGGGAAGCTCGATCGCCGAGGACGCGGCCTTGACGTCCTGGTAGCCGAGCAGCTGAAGCAGCACCTCGTGGGCTGCCGGGCGCCGCTCCGGGTCCTTGTCCAGGCATCGGCTCAGTACCTCGTGGAACGGCGACGGCACGCCGTCCAGGTCGGGCTCGTCGTGCAGGATGCGGCCGAACACCGCGGCCACGGAGTCGCTCCCGTACGCGACGCGTCCCGTGGCGGCGAACGCCATCGTGGCGCCCCAGGCGAACATGTCCGACTCGGGCCCGGACCGCGTGTCTCCGCCGAGCATCTCGGGCGCGGTGTACGCGGGGGTCCCGACGATGCCACTCGTCATGGTCGCGGCCGTGTTCAGCGCTCGCGCGATGCCGAAGTCGATCACTCGTGGGCCGTCCGGGCCGACGAGCACGTTGTGCGGGGTGAAGTCCCGGTGCAGGACGCCGGCCTGGTGGGTGGCCGCCAGCGCCGAAGCGGTGCCGACCATCAGCCGCGCCAGGGCGCCGCCGCTCATCGGGCCCTCGGCCTCGACCAACGTCCGCAGGGACGGTCCGTCGACGTACTCGGTCACGACGAAGGAGCGGTCGCCGTCGGCGCCGAAGTCGAGGATCCGCGCGGTGCAGAAGTCCGCGACCCGGCGTACGAGCGTGATCTCGTCCACTAACCGGCGATGCGCGTCCGCGTCGTCGAGCATCCGCGAGTGGAGCAACTTGAGCGCGACCGGCTCGCCGTCGTCGCCGACGGCCAGGTAGACGACGCCCTGCCCGCCCTCGCCGAGCCGTCCGGTCAGGCGATATCCGTGGACGCGGCTCGGATCCTCGGAGCGCAGTGGACGGCCGTACCGCAACTGCGCCCCTTTCCACGGAATTCAGGTGAGATCCAGTGTCTCTTACTGAAACGGATCAGAACCTAAGGAATATACAAACGAAAAGGGCCCTGATCCGTACGGATCAGGGCCCTTTGGGAATGATGCTGAGATCAGCCGAGGCCGGCCTGGGTCAGCCAGCCCTTGGCGATGGTGTCCGGGTCGTCCTTGTCGGTGACCAGCTTGGTCATCAGGGTGAGCAGGTCCTGGGTGGTGAGCTTGGCCGAGACCGCGTTCAGGGCGGCCTGGGCGGCGGCGTTCACGCCGGACTTGTAGATGAGCGGCGTGACGTTCTGCGCGCTGAAGACGTTCTGCGGGTCTTCCAGCACGACGAACTTGTTCGCCGAGATGGTCGGGTCGGTCGTGAACAGGTCGGCGGCCTGGATGCTGTTGTTCTTCAACAGCTTCACCAGGGTCGTCTGCCCGTTGGCGTCGAACGACTGGAACTTCTTGAACTTCAGGCCGTACTTCTTCTCCAGCCCGACGAGACCCTGCTGGCGGGTCTTGAACTCCGACGGCCCCGCGATGGTGACCTGGCCGGCCGCCGCCTTGAGGTCCGCGATCGTCTTCAGCTTGAACTTCGCGGCGGTCTGGGCGTTGACCGTCACGGAGTCCTTGTCCTCGGCCTGGGACGACTGGAGGATCGCCAGGGACGACGGCAGGCTCTTCTGGAGCGCGGCGTTGACGTCGGCCGTGGTGACCGCCTCGCTGGTCTTGTCGACCGAGGTGGTCAGCAACGCGCCGTTGTACTCCGGCATGACGGTGATGGCGCCGGACTTGACCTGGTCGTAGTAGACCTCGCGGCTGCCGATGTTGAACTTCCGGGTGACCTTGACGCCCTTGGCCTCAAGAGCCTGGGCGTACAGCTCACCGAGGAGCTGGCTCTCAGGGAAGTTCGCCGAGCCGACGACGACGCCGGAGCCACCGGCGGGCTTCTGGTCGAGCGGGTTGCCGTTGTCCTTCTTGCTGCTTCCCCCACACGCGGTGAGGGCCACCGCGAGGGCCACGCCGAGCGCGGCACCACGAACTATGCGGATCATTATTGGTCCCTTTCCTTGATCACGAAGTACGCGAACCACGCAGGCCACGGGACACGAGTGTCCGGCGAAGCCCGATGAAGGTGAGCTGTACGACCACGGCGAGGAGGACGACGAGCACGGAGCCGCCGACGACCGAGGGGTAGTCCTTGCGGGAGAGCCCGTCGACGATGTAGCGGCCGAGACCGCCGATCCCCGCGTACGCCGCGATGGTCGCCGTCGCGACGACCTGGATCGCCGCGGTGCGCATGCCGAGCAGGATGAGCGGCATGGCGACCGGGATCTCGGCCTTGATCAGGACGCCGGGCCCCTTCATGCCCATGCCCTTGGCCGCGTCCTTGATGTCAGCGTCGACGCCGCGGATGCCCTCGTAGGTGTTGACGAGGATCGGCGGGGTCGCCAGCGCGATCAGCGGGACGATGACCGGGGTCAGGCCGATCGAGGTGACCGTCACCACGAGCAGGAGCAGGCCGAGCGTCGGGACGGCGCGCGCGAGGTTCGCGAAGCTGACGACGAGGAAGCCGCCGCGCCCGGTGTGCCCGACGAGCGCGCCGAGCGGGAGGGCGATCAGCATCGCGATCGCCAGGGCGAGCGCGCTGTAGCCGAGGTGTTCGAGGAGCCTGTGCGGGATGCCGTCGCCGCCGCTCCAGTGGGAGGAGGCGGTGAGCCAGTTCCAGGCCGACGTGATCTGGTCGGAGAGATTCATCAGGCACCCCTCCTCGTACGGGACCACGGCGTGAGCAGCCGCTGCGCACCCACGAGCACACCGTCGCTCACCAGCGCGAGGATGATGATCAGCGCACAGGAGACGATGATCGGCGTCGTGAAGTCACGCGAGTAGCCGTCGATGAACAGCTGCCCGAGCCCGCCGTTGCCGATCAGCACGCCGACGCTCACCAGGCTGATGGAGGCGACGGCGGCGACGCGGGCGCCCGCGATGACCACCGGGACCGCGATCGGCAACTCGACCTGGACCAGCCGGCGCAGCGTGCCGAAGCCCATTGCGGTGGCCGCCTGGCGTACCGGGTCGGGGACCGACCGCAGCCCGTCGACGACGTTGGGCACCAGCACCGACAGGGAGAACAACGTCAGCGGGATGATGATCGTGAAGTCCGCCTGCCCGCCGCTGCCGATCCCGAAGTACGGGATGAACAGCATGAACAACGCGAGCGACGGCACGCCGTACAGGACGTTGGCCACGCCCAGGGTCGGCGGGTAGAGCCACCGCCAGCGTACGCAGCAGATCCCGAGCGGGACCGCGATGATCAGGCCGAACAGGATCGGCAGGAGGGCGAGCTTCAGGTGGTGGAGGGTGAGCGTGGTCAGCTCATCGGTGTGGTCGCCGATCCAGTCCCACCGGACGATCGGCTCACCGCCGTCCGCGAGTACGGTCACCGCTCGGCCGCCTCGGTGTCGGTCTCAACGTCGGTCTCGGCATCCAGCTCGCGATTGAAGCGCAGGCGCTTCAAGCCCTTCTCTCCGCCGAGGAACTCCGTCACGAAGCCGTCGGCCGGCTTGGCGAGCAGCTCTTCGGGCGAGGCGTGCTGGGCGAGGATGCCGCCGACTTGGAAGACCGCGATCTTGTGACCGAGCTTGATGGCCTCGTCGATGTCATGCGTGACGAAGGCGATGGTCTTCTGCAGGTCGGTCTGGAGCCGGAGGAACTCCTCTTGGAGGCTCTTGCGCACGATCGGGTCGACGGCGCTGAACGGCTCGTCCATCAGCATGACAGGCGGGTCGGCGGCGAGCGCACGAGCGACACCGACACGCTGCTGCTGACCGCCGGACAGCTGGTACGGATAGCGCGCGGCCATCTTGGTGTCCAGGCCCACGCGCTCCATCAGCTCCATGGCCGTGGCCCGCGCCTTCTTCTTGTTCCAGCCGAGGAGGTACGGGACGGTGGCGATGTTGTCCACAATGGTCCGGTGCGGGAAGAGTCCCGCGTGCTGGATCACGTAGCCGATGCCGCGGCGGAGCTCCGCGGGGTTCTGCTCGCGGATGTCCTTGTCGTCGATGGTGATCGTCCCGAAGGACGGGTCGATCATCCGGTTTATCATCCGAAGCGACGTGGTCTTGCCGCAGCCGGACGGTCCGACCAGCACGGTGATCTGCCCTGTGGGGATCTCGAGGGTGAGATCGTCGACCGCCACGGTGCCGTCGGCGTAACGCTTGCTGACGCCGTCAAATTTGATCAAGTGTGTCTCAGCCCCTGAGGTATCCGGGAGAGGTCAAGATAGTGGCTTATTTTCGGCCCATGAGGGCTGGTAGATGAATCAAACGGCCGTAGCGGTCAACGGTAACGCGTTGACCTGCGAGATCGTAGGCGGAGTGGCGCGAGACGGGGCCATTGTTACAGTTCTGCCACAAGCCGTTGAACGTGCAAGACGGGCATGGTTGGTCGTACGGGACATAACGGAACATCAGCCCGTTTACGGACGTACGACTGGCGTGGGCGCCAACCGAAACGTCTCCCTGGACGGCGACGACACCCACGGTCTCCGTCTCCTCCGCAGCCACTCCGGCGGCGCCGGCCCGCTCATGTCGGCCGAGGTCGTACGCGCGATGCTCCTCGTACGCCTCAACCAGATCGCCGCCGGCGGCTCCGGCGTCGACCCGGACGTCCTAGGAGCCCTCGCCGAGGTGATCAACCGCTGGCTGATCCCCCCGATCCCGGCGTACGGCGCCATCGGCACCGGCGACCTGACCGCACTGGCCTCCACGGCCCTGTGCCTGATCGGCGAACGCCCCTGGCAGGGCGGCGCCCCAGGCCCGACCTTCCCGCTACGCCCCGCCGACGCGCTGGCCTTCATCAGCTCCAACGCGGCCACGCTGGGCGAGTCAGCACTGGCCTGCCTGGACATCGGCATCCTGCTGCGCGTCTCGGTCCCGGTGACCGCCCTGTCCTTGCTGGCCGTACGCGGCTCCGCCGAGGCGTACGGCGCCCCGGTCCACGAACACGCCCACCCGGGCCGCCGCCGGATCGCCGAAGCGATGCGCGGCCTGCTGGAAGACGAGACCCTGACCCCGGCGCGCGTACAGGACCCGTACGGTTACCGCGCCTTCCCCCAGGTCCACGGCCCGGCCTTGGACGCCGCCGAACACGCCGAGACGATCGTCACCCGAGAGATCAACGCCCCGTCGGAGAACCCTCTGGTAGACGTCGCGAACCACGCCGTCTGGCACAACGGCAACTTCCACACCGCGTACGTGGGGCTGGCATTGGACGCCCTACGCGCGGCCATGTTCCAGACGGCGGCGTTGTCGGCCGCACGCTTGGGAACACTGGTAGAGCCGTACTTCACCGGCCTGGAACCATTCCAGGCCGCACCGGGCGAACACGGCTCAGGAATCATGATCCTGGAGTACGTGGCCCACTCGGCCATCGCCGACATCCGCCGCCTGGCCACACCGTCCGCACTGGGCAGCGCCGTGCTGTCCCGAGGAGTAGAGGAACACGCCGGCTTCTCCACCCAGTCGGCGAGGGCGACGACGGAGGCGATCGGCGCGTACCGAGTCGTCCTGGCCTGCGAACTGGTCGCCGCCGTACGCGCCCTCCGCATGCAGAACAGGGCACCCACAGGCCGCCTGTCCGACGTGTGGTCCCTGGTAACGGAAGCCCTGGACCCCCGAGTGGAAGACCGCCCACTGGACGGCGACATCGCCACCGCCACCGACCTCCTCCCCCGCCTCGCCACCCACGGCCCACACTGAGCCCCGGTTCCGTACGGATTCGGTCACGCGGTTCCACCAGGCTGGATGGCGGGATGGTCGTGTTCGTGGGGTGGTGGTGCGCTGGTGCCGCGGACGGCGTGGATCACCTGCACCAGACGGTCCGACCGGCCGGTGTCGTTGAGTACCCAGCACAGCGCCGCCAGCAACACGCCGAGCGCCGCGACCGGCCCGGCCGCCGCCGCGCCACCTACAAGCGCCACGACCGAGACCAGCGCCGACATCGTGCTCACCCCGCCGACCAGCTTCACCGCGGTTTTGGAGGCCGGTTTCATGACACCGCCCGGCGCGCGTGGCAGGCCTTGAGTTCACCACGGAGTCGCGGACCGTGAAAAAGCAGCACTACGGCATGGCGGAACTGCTGGCGACGTCCGCCGCCGGCCGCCGCCAGCTCCCATAGCTCGCCGCGGAATTCCTCGCCATAGCGGGCCCGATCGGCGACGGGCAGAATCCGCACCGCCCACGTCGCCACCCGGGCCGCCGCACCCGCCACCACCACACCCATCCCCTCCCCCGACCGACCGCCACTCTCAGAGTCGGCCGCCCAGCGTTTCTCCAACTCCATGGCACACGCACGCGCATGCCCCACAAGCTCGATGAACCCCCCACCGAGGTTGATGTCACGGATGTGTTCAACGGAGTAGGCGCTATCGAGGGCCCGACCGCAGGCGTGGGCGAGGACGAGAACGTCAACATCAACGTCGAGGTGGACGGCGAGGTCACGGGCGGTGGCGTAGGCGATGTCGACGTCGTCGAGGGGAGGTGTGCGGGTGCGGGCGAAGGCGCCGGTGAGGTCGAAGGCGATGTTGAGGACGTCGGTGAAGACGTCGCGCAGGTCGCGGTCACGGTTACGGTCGAGGGCACGATCGCGGGCGAGGGCGCGGTTACTGTTACGGAGAGCGCGGTCAAGGCGCTCACGGACTGTTGCAAGGTTGGCCAGCGCGTCGGCGGCGGGGGTCGCGGCGGTCATGCGTTGCCGCCCGCCGGGCGGGTCCTGAACACGGGCAGGTCGGTGACCTGGGTGCGGGCCTGAGCCAACGCGATCCGGGCGCGCTCGGCGCCGTCCTCGGTCAGGTGGTAGTAGCGGCGGCGCGGCCGGCCCTGTTGGGCGGGATCGATCTCCTCCCACCGCGACTCCAGCCAGCCCAAGCCTTCCAGCCTCGCCAGGATGGGATGCACCGTCCCTGACGGCAGTCCCGCCGCCTGCCCGATCTGCAACCCGTAGAACTCATGCGTCGGCTCGGCCAGCAACGCCCGCAGCACCAGCTGCGTCGGCAACGTCATCCGGGGGCCGGAAGCCTTACGATCACGCCTACTCATGCCCTAACTCTACCTAGCCCCTAGGTAGAGAACAAGCGTACTTCTGCGGCTGCGTCCTACGCTCGGATCATGACTACTGCGGCGGACGCCGGTACCTGGACACTTGGTGACCTGACGGTCAATCGGGTCGGGTTCGGCGCGATGCGGCTGACGAGTGGTCCCGATGGAGAGCCGAGTGTCCGTGACCGGGTGATCGGGGTGCTGCGCCAGGCGGTCGGTCTCGGGGTGAACCACATCGACACCGCCGCGTTCTACTTCTCGCCGCTGCGTTCCGCCAACGAGCTCATCGGCGCGGCCTTGGCTCCGTACCCCGACGACCTGGTCATCGCCACGAAGGTCGGTCCGGGCCGTGATCCGTCGGGCGCGTGGCTGACGGCCACGCCGGAGCGACTGAGGGGGCAGGTCGAGGAGAACCTGCGCCAGCTCGGCCGCGACCACCTCGACGTGGTGAACTTCCGCGTGATGGGAAGCCAGGAGACCGGAGCCGATGGCGGGCGGGACCGGGCGCTGGTGATGGCGCAGATGGCCAGGGCGGCAATGGCCAGCAGCAGGCGGCGAAGCAGCGCCGGATACGTGTGGACTTGCGAGTGGTCCAGTCCGAACACGTCCTTGCCGGCCTCGCGTATTTCAAGGGTTCTGCCGCTGCCCACCGGGCCTGGCGGGATTGTTCGTCGTCTTAGTCTTAGCACTGTTCAGGGCGGCATCTCCCGAGGCCGGAAGCGCTAGACCACCAAAGTTTCGATCTTCAGGTTTATCTTGCTGCCAAACAATAGGATGGCGCTCAAAGTCTCCATTCGCGATTTGTTCAAGAGTTCCAGAGTCAGGTCGAATATAGTAGCCTCGCCATACCGTGGCCTCTTTTATGCGATGGTCTCGGTGGAGGACGATCGCCCCATAGCTCGACGGATCCTTCTTCGGTACCACCGTATAGAATACTCCGATCAGAACATTCCCATGGCAATAGGCTGTCATCTTCCACTTCCGCCCCGCCTCGTGAAGCGGGAAGTACCGCTTGATCGCGACCTCAAGCACCTGGCCACGCTGGTGGACCTTCATTACCTCATGGCGTTCGCCTTTCCCGCCGGATGCGAGGAGAATTCCAAACCAGCGCCCAGTGAATTCGCCATGCTTCGCATGGAATTTCGACCTCACCCACTCGGCCAGCTCCTGGACGACCAGGGTTGCGACCACGCCGATTAAGGCCGACGCGATAGGCCCTAATATGCTCATTGCGGCTTCTTCCAGGACTCTTGCGCGCTCTCGACGAGATGAAGGATTCCATCAAATTCCGCGAGATCCGCTTCAGATGAAATGTGATGGATGGTTGGACTAGATTCCATCAGACTTGGATTGTCTACCACAATCCCATAGTTCGCAGCATTTAGCAGCGGAAGATCGGCACTGGAATCACCCATGGCCAGTGCGACCGAATCTCCGCTTTCCGTCAACCGTTCGACTACCGCTTTCTTGCCATCAAATCCTGCCGGATTTTCGACCAGTTCGGCAACATATTTACCGCCACTTACGCCAACCTGGAGCGCGTAAATATGATCCAAGTTCAAGATGTCCTTGTAGGCCTCTAGCGGTTCGACCGGACACCCAGAAACCACCACGATGGTCATATCGTTGCCCTTAAGCGCTGCGAGCAGACTTGACACAAAGGAATGGAGGTGCACTTGATCAAGTTGCACAAATTTCAAGGCAGCTTGTTCGACAGCTGCGACCTGATAGCCAGCCAACCCATTAGCATACAATGCAGTGGATGCTCGGGCCATCTCCTCATAAGTTAGCTCACCGTCACCATGACGCTTGATCGTGTCAAGTATCTCTGCTGCGACGCCCTTGTCGAATAGATTGGAGTCGGCAAGAAAACTGACCCAATCGACCAGAGTAAAGCCGCCCCTCATGGTGTTGTCCCAATCGATAAGAACAATATTACTACTCACAAGTGCGACTCTCTGCTTCATATCAGACATACTAGGCCAGAGGTTTCCCGACGTGCCTCTTGTCCGAAAATTATATCGCTAGCAAAAACCCTCGGCCTCAAATACCATATTTTGGCTGACCTATATGCCAGACACACATTTGCGAGATCGATAAGACTTACGTAGCCGGGCCGTATCTGGCCGATTGTTCGGCGAGCGATCGCCACCGACTGGACTGGCCGCTGCCACCCTGCACATCGCCATCAACGACTGGCCGACCTGCCTTTGAAACACGCCCTGGCGGCGCACGCTATGGACTGGTGATGGTCTGCGGAGGGCTGATGCGGTACGCGACGTTCACCAGCACGCCGTCGCCGTTGTTCATGAGCCCGAAGCACCCTGACCCCGAGACGGTGAGGGTTCCGGAGAGGGCGAGCACGGCCGTGGCGTTCGTGTAGTGGCCGGGCAGGGATCCGTTGAGCGCAAACGAGCACAACGGTCCGCTGAAGGAAAGGCAGACGCCGAGGTTCACCGTGGTGACGCCTCCGCTGTACCCGACGGCGGAGAGGGTGACCGGGAGGCAGGGCACCGATATCGAGAAGGCCCCGGTCGGGCCGGTGCAGGAGGTCAGGCCCATGGAGGTGATGGTGGCGATGGCGGACGTCCCGGACCCGATCGTCCCCGAGAACGACGAGCCGGCGCAGTTGATCGTGGTGCTCGTGATGGTGTCCTGGACGTGAAGCGAAGTTGTCGCCCCTCCGCTGAAGGCGCCGCCCGGAGTGACCGTGTAGGTGGATGCGGCCGCCGGTGAGACGGTCCCGCCCGAGAGCGAGACCACGGCGACGAGGACGAGTAATACAGACCAAAGCTTTCGCATGAGGCTCTCCGCCCGCTACGCGACGATCTGACGAGGGCGGTTTCAACACAGCGCCCTGAAGCGGAAGCTAGACCTCCGGTAACACCCCGGCAAGGCCGCGCCCGCAACCCTGTGAACCGCCGACAAACAGCTACGGCACGTCTGTCACCCCGGCACACGTCAAAGACGGGCGAAGCCGGTGGACTCTCGCTGTAGCAGGCTTGGCTCGCAGACGATGCGGCGGCGGCGGGGTTTTCCCTCGATGGCGCCGACGATGACGCGTACGGCCGAGTGGACGATGCCCTCGATGTCCCAGTCAACGCTCGTCAGCGGCGGGGTCATCAGGGCGGACATCGGGTGGTTGTCGAAGCCGGAGACCGAGACGTCTCCGGGGACCTCCAGGCCCAGCTCTCGCGTTGCCGCGTAGACCCCGTAGCCGATGGAGTCGGAGAAGCAGAACAGGGCCGTCGGCCGTCGTCTGGCGGTGAGCACGCCCAGCGCGACGTCCGTGGCGGCGCCCAGGGCCTGAGGTGAGGTCACCACGTCGACTTGTACGCCGAGGCGTTCGGCTTCCGCGTTGACGTGCACGTCGGCGGGGCGGTCGGGGGTGCGGGCGCCCGTGGGCGTGAGTACGGCGATGTGGCGGTGGCCCAGGGCGAACAGGTGCTCCAGGGCCAGGGTCACGCCCGCGCGGTTGTCGAAGACCACCTCGCCATAGGAGTGGCCGCCGCGCAGGGAGTCGCCGATCGACACGACCGGGAGGGTCTCGGCCAGCTCCGCCCACAGCTCCGCGGCCGGGTCGAGCGGCTGCACGATCAGGCCGTCGACGCGCTGGTCGCGGAGCTGGCGGGCGAGGGCCAGCTCTCTCTCAGGGTCGCCGGCGGCGTCGAGGATCAGCGCGTAGCGGTCGCGTGCGAACAGGGCACGCCCGATGCCCACCGCCAGGGACTGCTGCCACAGGTCCTCCAGGGACCCGCACAGCAGGCCCACCATGCCCGTGCGCCCACTGGCGAGCGCACGGGCGATGGGATGGGCCTCGTAGCCGAGCTCGGCCGCGGCGGCGCGGACGCGCTCCTGTGTCTCCGAGGACGTCTGGATGCCCCGCAGCGCGTAGGACACCGCGGCCGGCGACAGGCCGGTCGCTTTGGCGACCTCGCGGATCGTCGCTCGTTTTCGCTGCTGGGTCATCCCCCTAACCCTATAGACGAGGGCGGACAAGACTCAGAACGAAATCGTCCCGTTCGTCGGTCCACCACTGATCCACATAGAGACCCGCCGACCGTGCCTCCGCCTCGAACCGCTCCCGCCGGAACTTCGACGAGATCTCCGTCCGCATCTCCTCCCCCGCGGCGAACTCCACGACGAGGTCGAGGGTCGAGACTCGTACGGTCTGGGCGCGCGTCGAGCGGAGCCTCATCTCGATGCGCTCCTCGCGCGGGTCCCACACCGCGACGTGGTCGAAGCGCTCGATGTTGAAGTCGGCGTCCAGTTCCCGGTTGATGACGCGCAGGACGTTCTTGTTGAAGTCGGCGGTGACCCCACGGGAGTCGTCGTACGCGCGGACCAGCCGCGACGCCGACTTCACGAGGTCCACGCCGATGAGCAGCGCGTCGTCGGACTCCATCGTGGCGCGCAGGCCGCCGAGGAAGGCCGGGCGCTGACGCGTGTCCATGTTGCCGAGCGTGCCGCCGAGGAAGGCGATCAGTCTCCGTTCGCCGGACGGCAGCTGGTCCAGGTGGCGTTCGTAGTCGGCGACGACCGCTTTCACCTCCAGGCCTGGATGGTCGGCGTCGATCTGGTCGGCGGCCTGGGCGAGGAAGTCGCCGCTGACGTCCACCGGGATGTAGGTACGCAGTGTCTCGGTGAGCGCGGCGAGCAGGAGGCGGGTCTTCTCCCCTGAACCCGCGCCCAGCTCCATCAGCGTGCGCGCGCCCGTCAGTTTCGCGATCTCCGGTGCGCGCTCGATGAGGATCTCGCGCTCCCGCCGGGTCGGGTAGTACTCCTCAAGTTTGGTGATCTCTTCGAAGAGCTCGCTTCCTCGTTCGTCGTAGAACCACTTCGGTGGAAGCGCCTTCGGGAACGCGGTGAGTCCGTCGGCGACGTCCTCGCGGAGTGACTTGCCAAGGTCGTCGGCGGTCAGAAAGCTCTCGATGATCGGCACAGGCAGTCTCCTCAAAGTGGAGTGATGGTCACGCCGCCCGGTTCGGCGATCACGAGTGATCGGTCCGGCACCTCCTCCCAACCGGGTCCGTCGTCGTGCGGCTCGGAGGCGATCACGACGTACGGCTCGCTCGTCCCGCGCAGGACGAAGAGCGTGTCGCCCCAGGCCGTGGCGGCCAGGGAGTCGCCATCGGAGGCGAGCAGGTTGTAGCGCCCGGAGGCGATGGGCGTGACGGTCTCGATGACGTTCATCAGGCCGTCGGCGAGTGAGCCGCCGTCGCGCCACGTCCCGGCCGCGATGGCGAACAGCAGCGCGGAGTCCACCGGGGCGCGCGCGTCCGGGACGGGCGCGAGGTCGCCGGCCAGCTCACGTAGCTTCGCCTCGACCGCGCCGAAGTCCTCGATGACGCCGTTGTGGCTGAACAGGTGCCGGTGGTCGGTGAACGGCTGGGCGCACGACTCGTCCACCGGGAATCCGACCGTCGCCGATCGGACGGCGGCGACGAGGCACCCGGCGCGTACGACGCCCGCGATGTCGGCGAACGAGACGTCCGTCCACATCGGCTGGGAACGGCGGTACCGGACGGGAGCGGTGCGTCCGGGGTCGTACCAGCCCACCCCGAAGCCGTCGGCGTTGAGGACGGCCGCACGTGACATCCGCGGCCTGTACGCCTGGACGTCGAGTGAGTGCTCCGGCGCGTACAGCACCTCGTGAAGGGTGCGCGGCGGCCCCGCGTACGCCAGGTGGCGGCACATCAGAGCGACCTCGCGCAGCGGAGACCCGCGAAGATCTGCCGGCGGATCGGATAGTCCCAGTTGCGGAAGGTCGGCCGCGCCGAGACGGGGTGCGTGGCCCACGAACCGCCCTTCAGCACCTTGTAGTCACTGCCGAAGAACACCTCCGAGTACTCCTTGTACGGAAAGGAACGGAAGCCCGGATGGCCGTGGAAGTCGGTCGACGTCCACTCCCAGACGTCGCCGATCATCTGCTGGACGCCGTAGGCGGACGCTCCGTCCGGGTACGAGCCGACCGGCGCCGGGTGCAGCAGTCTCTGGCCGACGTTGGCGTGTTCTCCGGAGTCGCCCCAGGGGAGGCGGCGTTTGCGGCCGGCGATCGGGTCCCAGCTCGCGGCCTTCTCCCATTCGGCCTCGGTGGGCAGCCGCTTGCCCGCCCACCGCGCGTACGCGTCCGCCTCGTACCAGCAGACGTGCTGCACGGGCTCGTTCATGGGCAGCGGTTCGGTACGGCCGAGCCGGCGCCGCTGCCACGCGTCGCCGTCGCGGCTCCAGTACGCGGGCGTCCGCTTGCCCGAGGTGACGAGCCACTCCCGTCCGCCGGGGTGCCACCAGCGTGGGTCGCCGTACCCGCCGTCCTCGACGAACGCGGCGTACGCGGCGTTGCTCACGGGCGTCGCGTCGATGAAGAACGACGGCACGTCCACCGTGTGCCCCGGGCGTTCGTTGTCGAACGCCGCGTGGTCGTCGGAGGTCCCCATGAGGAAGGGGCCGCCGGGCACCAGGATCTCGCCGCCGGCCGCGCCGCGCGGCGGCGCGTTCCCCGGCGGGTCGAGCAGGGCGGGGGCGCCCGTCCGCAGCTGGTGCGTGGCGAGCATGGTCTCGTCGTGCATGTGCTCGTGCTGGATGACCATGTTGAACACGAAGCCGCCCCCGGCGAGGGCGCCGGTGAGCGGGAGGCGTTCCAGCGCGTCGAGGACCCGCTCGCGTACCTCGCCGATGTAGCGGCGGCTCTCGGCCGGGCTCAGCAGGGGCAACTCGGGCCGTTCAGCGCGCGGGTGCTCGAACGCGTCGTAGATGTCGTCGATGTCCGGCCGCAGGGCGTCGGCGCCGGCGGCGGCGCGCAGCAGCCACTGTTCCTCGTAGTTCCCGATGTGCGCCAGGTCCCATACGAGCGGCGACATGATCGGCGAGACCTGCGCGATCAGGTCCTGATCGTCCAGCGCGCCGACGGTCAGACCGAGGCTCCGCTCCCGCGCCGCGATCAGCTCCGCGGCGATCCGCTCCTTCAGGTCCATCTCGCTTCCTCCCTCTGCGGGGGCGCGTCGGCGGGGCAGAGTCCTCGTTCGACGAATCGCTCGATGTAGTGGTCCACCATCGGCGTGAGGTCCTTCGCGCCGAGGCGGGGCAGGGCGTCGCGTGCCGCCTCGAAGCAGCGGCCCGCGGCTCGGAGGAGCACCGGGTCGGAGAGCCCGTCGCGCGCCGCCTCACGCCAGCGGTCCGCCGCGGGCTCGGTCGCCTCGGCGGCGACGTCGGATGCCAGCGGGTCCTCGATCAGCGCCGCGACCACGGCGATCGGCACCGGCCAGTACGCCAGCGGCAGCGCGTCGATCATCCGGAGTTCCAGCCAGCCCTGCGGGCGTACCGGTGGGAACAGCGTCGTCAGGTGGTACGCGAGGTCGTCCACGTCGGGTTCGCCCGTCGTGAGCCACTCGCGGAACGTCATGCCGGGGTCGGGCACCCAGCCCTTGCGCAGGAGCATGACCTTGGCGTCGAGGGCGTACCCCGCCCAGGCCGCCACCGGGTCGTCCCCCACCACGGGCCCCGTACGGCCGCGGTCGAGCGCCTCCCAGATGACCTGCCGCGCCGACCGCGACCCCGGTGCCGGGGAGTTCGCGAACGCCGCCACCAGCATCGGCCCGAGCGCGTGGGCGAGCTGCCAGCGCCGTGCCGCGTCCTTCTCGTCCGCGCCGATGTCGAGGCAGACCTGGAGCGAGGCGGTCCGGCACATCATGGCCAGTCCCGGATCCCCGAAGTACACGCGCATGCACTTGTAGCGGCCCTCGTCGAGCTGGAAGACGGGCGTACGCGGGTCGGTCCCCCGTCCCGCGAGCGCGAGCCCGTCCTTGCCGAGATGTGCCCCCACGTGCGCGATGTCCGTCGCGAGCGCCGCGTGCGCCGCGATGATCCCCGGTTGCGGGAGCGAACTGAGCTCCAGCTGGCCGCCCGGCTCGTAGGTGACACGGCTGCCGGCGGGCGGCGGTCCGGCGCCGCCCATGACCGCCCGCAGGCGGCCGATGGGAATATTCCGGCCCTGGTCGTGCGGGTCGACGACGAACCACTCGGTCTCGGCGCCGACCTGCCCCGGAGGGCCCGTTTTGAAGCACACGCCGCTGACGTGCTCATGCACGCCGTCGACGGTCAGTCGAGCCATGCGTACCTCCGCTCACAATCGTGATTTGGGCCCTTCCCTACTGAACCGCATCAATAATCCGAAATGTCGCTAACGTGTTGAAACATGCAGGTGAACGCCGCGAGGCCGCTGAGCTGGTGAATCGGTTTACTTAAGCGGTACACTGATGCGGTTCAGTAAACCGGTTCACTAGCGAGGAGGGCTGTGCGTACCGACGTTCACCAGCACGTGTGGGGGGCCGCGTTCGCCGACGCTCTCCGCGCCCGGACGGCCGCGCCGCGCCTCGACGGCTGGACACTCCACCTGGACGGAGAGGCGCCCTTCGACATCGATCCGGCGGATCATGACGTCGCGCGCCGCGCCGCGCTCGCGGGCGAAGACGGCTTCGACCTCGTCCTGACGTCTCTCTCCTCGCCGGTCGGCGTGGAGTGGCTGGCCCCCGAGGACGCCCTGCCGCTGATCGAGGCCTACCACGCCGACGCGGAGGCCCTGCCCGCGGCGTTCGGCGCCTGGGCCGCGGCCTGCGTACGTGAGATCGACGCGACGGCCCTGGCCCGCGACCTCGACCGCGGCTTCGCCGGCCTGCAGCTTCCCGCGAACGCGCTGCTCGACGGCGCCGGGTACGAGCGGTGCGGCCCCCTGCTCTCCGTCCTCGAGGAACGCGGACTGCCACTGTTCCTGCATCCCGGGCCCGCGCCGGTGGTCGAAGGACCGCCATGGTGGCCCGCACTCGTCCCCTACGTGCAGCAGATGCACGCCTCGTGGTTCGCGTTCCGCGCGCACGGGCGGCGGTCGTTCCCCCGGCTGCGGATCTGCTTCGCACTCCTCGCCGGCCTCGCGCCCCTGCACGGCGAGCGTCTCGCCGCGCGCGGCGGCGGGCGCGGCGAGGTCGACCGGCACGCCTTCGTCGAGACGTCCTCGTACGGGCCCCGCGCCATCGACGCGACCGTGCGCGCGCTCGGCGTGGACACGATCGTGTGCGGTTCCGACCGGCCGTACGCCCCTCCGTTCGGCGATCTGGGCCTCGGTGAGGCCGCCGAACACGCCATCAGAGAAGTCAACCCCGGCCGACTGCTGACCGGAAAGGAGTGATCCGATGTTCTTCGAGTCGCTGCCAGAGCGGTGCCTGGACAAACGCGAGCTCCGTGAGCTCGTGGACGATCTGGCACGCCGCGAAGAGTCATGGCGCGACGATGTGGACTTCCCGGACGGACGACGCCACTACGTCTCCATTTACCGCGACGACTACGTCGACGTCTGGCTGCTGTGCTGGACCCCCGAGAACGACACCGGCTGGCACGATCACGACATCTCCGCCGGGGCGGTCGCCGTCGTCGCCGGCACGCTCAAGGAGTGCAACCCCCGCATCGGCGGTCCCCACGTCGAGACCTCCGTCTCGGCGGGCACGTCCTTCTGTTTCGGCCCCGAGCACATCCACCGGCTCGTCGGCTCCGCGAACCAGAGTGTCTCGATCCACGCCTACTCCCCTCCGCTGTGGCGATTGGGGCAGTACTCGATCGACGAAGGCGGCGTGATGAGGCGCGCCTCGGTGAGCTACGCCGACGAATTGCGGCCGGTCAACGCTGTCGCGTGAGCGACCTGGCCCGCTATCATCCGGTTTCCACGGTTATATGCGGGCCAGGCCCGGCCCCCCAAGCGAATGGGACGGAGGAGAACGGTGTCCCCCACCGAAGCGCTGCGCGCGGGCGACCCTGAGGTGTTCGGCCTGCTCTACGACGAGCACGCCGGACGGCTTCACGCGTACTGCCGCGTCATGGTCGGCGACGAGGCCCCGGACGCCGTACGCGACACGTTCGTCGCCGCCGCCCGGCAATCTGGAACGGTCCCGGACGACGAGACGCTGCCCGAGTGGCTGTACGCCCTCGCACGTGACGAGTGCCTCCGGCGCGGCGCGCTGCTGCGGACCGCTCCCGCCGACCCGTCCGCCGAGCCCCTGCACCGCGCGGTGGCACGCCTGCGTCCCGAGCACCGCGAGGTGCTGGCGCTGTCGGGCACGTTCGAGACCGACTCGATCGCCCGCGTCATCGGCCTCGCCCTGGACACGACGAAGCTCCTGATCCGCGTCGCGCAGCGCCGCATGGACGACGCCGCCGCCTCGGTCCTCGGCGGACGTGCCGTCCACGACGAGACGATGCTGGCGGCCCTGGGCACGGGCAGGCTGTACACGCTGGTGGGCGAGCCCGACGAGCCGCCCGCCGAGCTGCGCACGCGCGTCCTGACCTCGTGCGCCGCCGCCGACGCCCTCCTCTTCGACCAAGACGGTACGCCGATCCGGCTGGACGGCCCCGCCGACGCCCCGACCCACCCGATACGTCAGATCACCGCCGGGGAGACCGCCGCTCCCCGGCGCGGCCGGCACGCGGCGAGCACTCCCGAGAGCACCACGGCCCCCGATCACGCGGTGCCGACCGCCGGCGAACCGGCCGAACGCAAGCCGGGCCGCCACGCCGCGGAGCCCACGGGCCGCGGATCGCGCGGCACCCGCCGCGCGTCCCATGGGACGGGAACCCGCGTACGGACGAAGCGGCAAGCGTTCGTACACCGCCGCCACGACGGGCTCCTCGAGACCCTGGGCCTGGCGGCGTGCGTCGCCGCGGCGGCCGGAGCCCTCGCCCTGTGGCCGACCCCGAACCACGGCGACGGCGCCAACATGGACGGCACCAGCCTCTTGCTACATCCGGGCGCGTCGGCGAGCCGCGTGCTGGGGCCCCCGGTCACAGCGGGCGACCCTCCGCAGAACGCGACGACCGCGGACGCGAAGAAGACCCCGAGCCCGAGCCCGTCGAAGCCCTCCGTGAGCGCCACCCCGCAGGACGCCCGGGTCACACCGGCCCCGAACCCGACCACCACGCCGACACCCACCACATCGGCCACCACGCCGACTCCGAGCCCGGTCAGCTCACCTCTCGCCACCCCGACGCCGACCCCGGGCACTCCGACGCCGACCCCCGGCTCGCCGTAGCCGGCGACCCGCCTCACTACCGGGGGCGCGAGCTCATTGGTGTTTCGGGCACCGCGGGCTCAACGGCGACGGTACGCCGCTCCAGGCGTACGTAGAGGAGACCGAGGCCGGCGCCGGTCGTCAGCGCGACGATGTGCCCGACGGCCGCGACGTCGAGGTGTTCGAGGCCGTCGAAGAGGCTCGGCAGGAGCAGTAAGAGGCCGATCGCCGCCCCGACGCGCCACCAGCGCCCGCTGACACGCCCGAGCCCCTTCGGCCCGTACAGCAGGGTCGCGACGAGCGCGGCGGCGATCACGTACGAGGGGCCGACGTCGTCGAGGAGGCGCATGGACCTGGGGAGCTCGCCCAGCGAGATGCGCCAGGCGACGACGCCTTCGCTGATGAGAGTGCCGACGACGTGGGCCGAGAAGACGAGGAGCAGGGCCTTGAGGTTGCCGAAGCGGCTGGTGAGCGGGAAGAGCCCGACGACCGCTAACGCCACCCAGAACCACGGGATCCCCTCCGCGACGAACGCCGAGGCGATGAGGGTGCCGAGCGGGTCGGTCTGCAGGTTGTGGATGTTCGTCGCGGTGGCGGCCACGATCGATCTGCGCCCGTACCCGCCGATCCCGACGTACACGGAGGACACCGCGCAGAACGCGACGATGAAGACGACGGGCATGGGGTAACGCCTGACGATCGACCGCACGGTATGAGCGTATTCACCGTTGCCGAGGATTCCCCGCACGGGCGGGAAAGCGTGCGGCTCGCGGCTGGAATCATGCACGGGTGACCACCACCCGACTTGTCACTCCCGACGACGCGCCGGCGATCGCGGAGCTGCTCCGCGTCAACGGGGAGTTCCTCGCACCGTACGAGCCCCCACGGTCTCCGGGGTACGTCACGGACGACGGCCAGCGCGCGGCCATCCGCGACGCGCTCGAACACTGTGAGCGGGGCACGGCGCTGCCCCACGTCATCGTCGACGGCGCCGGCCGCGTGGTCGGGCGCATCAGTCTGAACGGCATCGTGCGCGCGCCGTCCTTCCTCTCGTGCTCGGTGGGCTACTGGGTGGGCGCCGCCGACAACGGCCGGGGCCACGCGACCGCGGCGGTACGTGAGATCGTGCGGGTCGCGTTCGAGGAGCTGGGACTGCACCGGGTGCAGGCGGAGACGCTGCCGGACAACGCACGGTCGCAACGCGTCCTGGAGCGGAACGGGTTCGTCGGCTACGGCATGGCGCCCAGGTATCTCAACATCGGCGGGCGCTGGCAGGACATGCTCATGTACCAGGTGCTGAACGAGACCTGAGGGCCCGCGGCTCACGGAACCTCCACAGGCGGAACGACGAGCGCTCCACCTCCGACGTCACCTCGACCGAGCGGAAGCTCCCCGGCACCTCGGCCACCCAGAACGACCGTCCCACCATCACGGCCGGCGCCCGCCGCACGGTGCCGCCCGTACGGAACTCCACCAGCACGTCGCCGCCGCCGGGCAGGAGCCCCCAGGCGACCGACCAGCGGCGGCCTCGTACGGCGCCGCGTACCAGCGCGGCGCCCCGGCCACCGGCGACGGCCACGTCGATCAGGCCGTCGCCGCTGTAGACCTCCAGGGCCGCGCGATCCTGGCTGCCCCGCCCCACGCGGAGTTCCCAGCCGCTCTCGGGCAGTGGAATCGCACGGCTCATGAGATCTCTCCGTTTCCAGGTCAGAGCGCGACGGCGCCCTCGGTCGAGTTCTCGCCGCGGCGTACGAGAAGTGCCGCCCCCGCGGCGACCAGCGCGACCGCCGACGCGACGGCCATGGACGTCTGGAAGCCGTCCATGAAGGCCAGGTGGCTGCCGTTCGTGATGGCACGCGCGATCGGACCGGGCGTGCCGGCCGGCACCGGCGCCACGCCCTGGGAGATGTACTCCTTGGCCCCGGTCAGCTTGTCCGCGATCGGCACTGGCAGGCCCGCTCCGGTGAGGCGGCCGACGAGGACGTCGCTCACCCGCGCGGACAGGATCGTGCCGAGGACCGACGTGCCGAGGACGCCGCCGATCTGGAAGGCGGTCTGCTGGAGGCCGCCCGCGACGCCGGCGAGCTGCACCGGGGCGTTCCCCACGATCGCCTCGGTGCCCGCGGTCATGATGAAGCCGAACGCCAGGCCGATCAGCACGAACCACGGCCAGATCGTGTTGTAGGACGCGTCGACCTCGATCCGCGACAGGCCGAACATGGCGACGGAGGTGAACAGCATGCCGAGCATCAGCGGGACGCGCGGGCCGAAACGCTGGGTGAGCGCCCCGCCGAGCGGCGCGGACACGATGAAGATGCCGGTCATCGGCAGCATCCGCACACCCGCCTGCACCGGGCTCATCCCGTGCACCTGCTGCAGGTAGAGCGTGATGAAGAAGATCGTGCCGAACAGCGCGAAGGTGCCGAGCACGAGCAGGCCGGTCGCCGCGGACAGCGACGGCGAGCGGAACAGCTTGAGCGGCAGGACCGGGTGCGACGCCATCAGCTCACGCACGATGAACCCGGCGATGAGCACCGCGAACACGGCGAAGGACACGAGCGGCACGGTGCCGCCGAAGCCGAGCGTGCCGGCCTTGATCAGGCCCCAGACGAGGGCGAAGAGCGCCCCGGACAGGAGCAGCACGCCGAAGATGTCGAAGGACCCGGTGGCGCTCTCGTCACGCGACTCGCGGATCACCCACAGGCCGATGCCGAGCGCGACCAGGCCGAGCGGCGCGTTGAGGAAGAAGACCGATTCCCAGTTGACGTGCTGGACGAGGAGTCCGCCGACGATCGGGCCACCGGCGATCGAGATGCCGACGGTGGCGCCCCAGATGCCGATCGCGGCGTTGAGCTTCTCGGCCGGGAAGGAGTTGCGGATGATCGCCAGGCTCGCGGGCTGGAGCAGCGCTCCGGCGAAGCCCTGGACGACCCTCCAGAGGATCACCATGCCGATGCCGCCGGACAGCCCGACCATCACTGACGCGACGGCGAACCCGGCCACGCCGATGAGGAAGGTCCTCTTGCGGCCGAACCGGTCGGCGATCTTGCCGGCCGGGATCAGCGTGACGGCCAGGGCGAGCAGGTAGCCGTTGGTGACCCACTGCAGGCCGGACAAGTCCGCGTGCAGATCGGTGGCGATCGAGGGGTTCGCGATGGACACGACGGTGGCGTCCAGCCCCACCATCATCACGCCGAGCGCGACGGCGAAGAGTGTGATCCAGGGATGGCCGTGGCCCGTACGGCCCGGTTGTGCCCGCGCCCCCGGGCGGGACGCGAGTGTCGCTTGGGACATGAACTTGCCTCCGTGAAAGTTCGAGTATCCGAAATCTGTCATGGAGTGACACATGTCGTCAAGCGACTAAAGTCGCACTATGACTACTGTCACAACACGAAGCGACCGATGGACGTCGATATGACGATCGACTACTCTGCGGACATGGAGGCGACGACGGCCATCGAAGGCTGCGCCGAGGGCTGCGCGCCCACGGCCGGGCGACGTGAGCGCAAGAAGCAGCGCACTCGCGAGGCGTTGGTGGACGCGGCTTTCCGGCTCTTCCAGGACAAGGGTTTCGACGCGACGACGGTCGAGGAGATCGCGGACGCGGTCGACGTGTCCTCCCGTACGTTCTTCCGTTACTTCGCATCCAAGGAAGACGTCGTCCTGACATTCCACGAGGAGCAGTTCGCCACGCTCATCGAGGAGCTCGCGGCTCGTCCGGCCGACGAGCCGGTCATGACGGCACTGCGCCACTCGAGCGTCGCCGTCATCCGCGCCTGCGAAGAGGGCGACTACGGCTTCGACCCCGACCGCTTCGTCTGCATCCAGGAGATGATGGAGGCCAGCCCCGCCATCTCCGGCCGCAGCTTGGAGCACGGCCAGAAGAAGCAGGCGGACATCACCCGGGTCATCGCCGCACGCATGGGCGTCGACCCCGATGAGGACCTGCGGCCCCACATCGCGGCCGGCGCCTCGGGCTGCGCGTTCCGCAGCGCGTTCGAGGTGATGGCCTCGCGCGGCCGGTCCCGCCGCCTGTCCGACGTGCTGGACGAGGTCTTCTCCCTGATGGAGGAAAGCCTCAACTACCCGTCGGCCACCGGCGCGGAGTGACGGGCTTCCGGGTCAGACGCGCACGACGTTGCGGTACGCCATGGAGCGCAAGAGGTGAAGGATCAGTCGGGCGAGGAGCGCCTCGAGAAGCATCACGAGGGTCTTCGTCAGGGCGGTGGTAACGAGGTCCGGCACGGGGGAGCACCTAACTCTGATCGAAGGAAACTTTCGACCAGAGTATGCACGTTTGACCGTTTTGAACGCAACGCCCCAACGTGACTATTAGGTGAACTCTACGTAGTCGACCCCTCCAGGACCTGCGACGACGTGATCTCCGGAGTGTCCATCAGCCGCGTGGCGAGCAGCGCCGCGACCGCGAACAGCATGGCGCAGCCGAGCCCGATCGCCCAGCCGTGCGGCAGCAGCGGACGGCTGCCGAAGAAGTGGCTGAGACCCGGCACCTGGACGATCACCGCCAGCGCGGCGAACGACGCGAACCCCGCGCCCATGACCACCGGGTCACGGCCGCCCGCCGCGACGGTCTGCGCGAGCTGCGTGGCGACCAGGGCGACGAGCCCGACCGTGTCGGCCTGCGCACGTGTGCCCGTGATACGGCCGAGCAGCCAGGCGACCATGCCCGCGCCGGCCGTGGCGGTGCCGCGGATGACGATGTCGCGGGTGAGCGCGGCGCCGAGTGAATGCTCCGGGCCCTCGGTGAGCAGCTCCTCGTGGCTGACCCCCGAAGGCGGACGCGCCGCGAGCGCGATGGCCGGGAGCATGTCGGTGAGGAGGTTCACCAGGAGGAGCTGGCGGACGTTCAGCGGGCTGCACCCGCTGATCAGGCCGGTTCCGAGGGTGAAGGCGATCTCGCCGAGGTTCCCGCCGAGCAGCACGGCGAGGGCGTCGCGCGTCGACCGCCACATGGCGCGGCAGTCGGCGATCGCGTCGGTGATGGTCTCGATGCGCTCGTCGGTGATGACGATGTCCGCGGTCTCGCGGGCGGCGGGCGTGGCGTGCTCGCCGAGCGCGATCCCGACGTCGGCCAGCCGGATCGCCGGGGCGTCGTTCGCGCCGTCGCCGGTCACGGCCACCACACGGCCGGCCTTCCGTAGCGCCTGCACGACGCGCGCCTTCTGCGTCGGGCTCACCCGCGCGAAGATCGAGACCTCCTCCAGGTCCTCGGCCAGCTTCTCGTCGTCCAGGGCGTCCAGTTCGGCACCGGTCATGATCGTCCCGCCGTTGAGGAGGCCCAGCTCCGCGGCGATGGCCTCGGCCGTCGTCGGATGGTCGCCGGTGATCATGACGATGTCCACGCCGGCCTTGCGCAGCCGGGCCACGGCCGCGGCGGCCGTCGGCCGTACGGGATCGGCGATGCCGACCAGGCCGAGCAGGCACAGCTCGCCGATGCGCGACTCGGTGAGGTCACGCCGCCCGGACGCCCGGCGCTCGGCGATGGCCAGCACTCGGTAGCCGAGACGGGCCAGCCGGTCGATCTCCTGGTCGACCTTCTCGCGCGCCTGGTCGTCGAAGGAGATGAGGCCGTCCTCGCGTTCCCAGGTCACGCACCGCTCCAGGATGACCTCCGGAGCTCCCTTGACGCTGAGACGCTGCCCGTCTCCGGACTCTCCGAGCACCGCGTGGTAGCCGCGCGCCGGTTCGAAATGCAGCTCGTCGACGCGGGTCCAGGCGCCGAGCCCTTCCGAGACGTCCATGCCGAGGTCGGTCACGGCCCGCAGGATCGCCTGGTCGGTCGGGTGCGGGAGCGGGCCGCCGTTCGGCTGCGGGCTGGCGCGGAGCGCGGCGGCGACGACCTTACGGCCGACCGGCGTGAGGCTGTCGACCGGCGTGGTCGCGATCCCGTCCGAGACCTGCCGTACGCAGAGCTTGCCCATGGTCAGGGTGCCGGTCTTGTCGAAGCACAGGACATTGACGCGGCCGAGGGCCTCGATCGTCGTCGCGTTGCGCACGATGGCGCCGCGCCGCGACATCCGCCGCGCCGTGGCCAGCTCCGCGGCGGTCGCCACGAACGGGAGCCCTTCCGGCACCGCCGCCACGGCCAGGCTGACCGCGGGGCCCAGCGCGCTGGCGACCGGACGGCCGCGCATCAGGTCCGAGAGGAACAGCACCCCGCCCGCGCCGAGCGCGATCGGCAGCGTGACCTTGGTCAGCGACCGCAGCCGCTCCTCGACGCCGCTCGCTGCGGGCCGCTCGCCGAGCCGCGCCGTACGCCCGATCTCGGTGCGCAGCCCCGTCGCGACGACCACGGCGACCGCCTCTCCGGCGGCGACGACCGACCCCTCGTAGAGCATCGACGTACGGTCGGCGACCGTGCCGGCGAGGCTCACCCGGGCGCTCTTCTCCACGAGCTGCGACTCGCCGGTCAGGCTCGACTCGTCGATCTCCAGGCCATCGGCGGACAGCAGCCGACAGTCGGCCGGCACCGCGTCGCCCGCGCTCAGCGCGACGACGTCGCCCACGACCAGCTGGTCCGCGGTGACCTTCGCGCCCTCCTCGCCGGGCCGGCGCAGCTTCACGCGTACGGCGCTCATGTCGACGAGCTGCTTCAGTGCCCGGTTCGCGCCGACGCGCTGGACCCCGGACATGACGGCGTTGGCACAGAGCACCGAGCCGATGAGCGCGGCATCGGTGATCGAGCCGACGACCGCGGAGACGCCGGCCCCGGCCGCGAGCGCGGGTGTCAGCGGGTTGTCCAGCTCTTCGAGCGTCACCCGCGCGAAGCTCGGGGCGGCCGGGACCTCCTCGCCCGTGTCGACACGGCGGCGGCCGGCCTCGTCCTCGGCGATGCCCGCGGTCGAGGAGTCCAGGCGGTCCAGCACGGCCTGAACCGGCCACGCGTGCCAGGGCGTACGGTCCGCGGGCTGCGGGGTCGGGCGGCGGCCCGCCGACACCCCCGCCCAGGTGCCGACGGCGAGCGCGGAGACCGCCGCGGTGTCGACGGCGAGCTGCGCGCGGCGGGCCGACCTCTCCGGCCTGCCGGTCGCGGCCAGCAGCGCGCCGGCCGCCGACCCGACGACCGCGATCCGCGCGGCGCGCGCACTTGCCTCACGCGCCGGGACCAGCGCGTCGAGCAGCATGCAGACCTCGGACAGGCCGGGGCCGCAGAGGATGTGGGCACCCCACGGCGGGTGGCCGGACGGGCTCAGGATGCCCACGCCGACGTCCGAGGCGGCGAGCGCGGCGCCACCTCGTACGGCGATGAGCATGACGACGTGCCCCTCCTCCTGCAGGTCTTGCACGGAGGTGAGCAGGCGGCTTCCCCCGGCGACCGTGCCGTCGACGGTCACCCGGCTGCGCACGCCGACGCCTGCCCCGGCGACCAAGACCGCGCCGGCCCGGCGCCCGGTGGCGAGCATCGCCTCGGCCAGCGGATCGAGCTCGGCGACGACCGAGACCAAGGCGACGGGCTTCTCGTCGCGCGTGAGCATCAGGACGGTCGCGCCGCGTTCGCGCATCGCCTTCGTGGGGTCCTCGTGCGCCTTGCCGCGTGGCGCCTTGTGCGGTGCGATCGCCCAGGGGCCCTCCGCGTGGCGGGCGCTCAGCCGCGTCAGGTCCACGAGCGCGTAGGCGCGTTCGTACGCCTCCTCGGGCGCGGTGTCCTCCGACAGCGGCACGACCTCCTCGATGACCAGCTGCCCGGTGCGGAGCGCGGACACGTCGACGATGATCCGGTCGACGCGGTCCAGCCGCCGCAGCGCCTCCGGCTGGAACACCACGGCGTCGCGGGTCGAGGCCGCGATGCCGATCTGGGCGGCGAACGCCTCCCGCCCCAGACGTGCCGCCTTCGGCACTCCGGAGGCCAGCACGCCCTGGGCACGGCCGATGTCACCGGTCATCGCGTACGTGCCGAAAGCACCGGCCAGGGCGGCCGGGATCGTCCACGTGGCGTTCTCCACGACCCCGCCGGGCAGCGGGACGGGCCGCGGCGGGACGTTGAGGGCGGGCGCGTCGAAGCTGCCGTCACCGTCGTCGAAGTGTTTGCTGCGCTTGTTCCAGGTCTGCAGGTGGCCGCGCATCTCGGCCAGCCTGATCAGGCGGTGCGCGGAGTTGATGATGGGCCCGGTCGGCTGGAACGCCAGGGCGTGCGTCACCGCGACGCCCGTGCCGATGAACCAGTCCGTTCTCGTGCGCCCGACCTTGCGTTCGAGTCTCGCTCTGACCTGCGGCGACGCGTCGGCCATCGACGCCAGCGTCGCGATGCCCGGAGGGACGCGCGATCCACGCAGCAACCCGCCGAGGACGGCCGCGCCGCCCGCGACGAGGTACCCGCCGACCAGGGCCGCCTCACGGACCATCGCCTGCCCGTCCGGCGGATGCGCGATGCCCGCGAACGGCTCGGTGTGGACCTCGTGCCGCCGCTCGACGCCGTCGACGATCTCGATCAGCCGGTCGACCGGGATCTCGCCGTCGTGGAAGACCATGACGAGCCCGAGCGGCCCGTTCACCTCGGCACGGGCCACGCCGGCGAAGTCGAGCAGCTCACGCCGCAGGTCCGACGCCATGGCCTCGTTCGCCGGCCGGTGCACGCCGCGCACCGGAATGTGCGTACGCCCAGGCACCCGGTGCACCTGGCGCGGATCGGCCGTCCCCGCGACCGCACGGAGTGCGGTGAGAGGCAGTCCGGCCGCACCCGTGAGGACTCGTCCCAGCGGCATTGCGAAACTCCTGATCCCGGCGATCAGCCGCCGGCTCGGTACGTCGGCGACGCATTCCCGTCACCGCTCACTGTCGATGCGTCCTCATCCGTACGTGCTCAGACGGCGGCGAGACGCCGGTTGGCTCTTGCGGGCATGCCGCAGGTCAGGCGTGTGATCTCGGCGCGACGGGCACCGCGGCGCCCGTCAGGTGCACGCCGCCGGCCTGGCAGCGTGCGAGGAGCTCCGCTTCACGTGAAACCGTGCGGCGGTTCACAACGCCGCACCCCGGACGTGCCGCCGGTCAGGCGGCGTGAGGGGGCGCGGCGCCGCGATCCGCCGGGCGCGCCGCCGGTCGGGCGGCGCGTTCCGGACGTGGTGGCGTTCCGCGGCCGGTCGCTGCGAGGCCGAGGCGTTCTGCCGGTCGCGGCGGAGTCCGTCGGCGTGCCGGGCGGTTCGAAGCTCAGGACTTGGCGGTGCTCTGCTGCTGCGGCGACCGGCTCGGTGCCTTTCCGCGCGAGCGCGCCGCCTTGCGGGCGATCATGGTGCCGAGACCGATCGCGGCGGCAACGGGCCAGTCGATGACGCCGAACACCGCGGCGGCTCCGAGGCCGCTGTAGAAGATCAGCCGGTCCGGCGGCGGCAGGAAGCCCGACACGAGGTGACCCGCGTCGCTCACGTACGACGCGCCGCCCATAGGAACCCGGACGCGGACGACCTTCAGCTTCGGGGTGAGGACGGGAATCGCCAGCTTCGCCGCACGCCCGTTCGCGGACGCGCGCCCGGCGGGCACGCTGCGCCGCGGCGGCCTGGCCGATGACGTCTTGCGGCTCGGTGTGGTCTTGGTGGCCGTACTCCTCGTACGGCTCGACGCGGACCTCGTCGCGGACTTCGCGCGGCCCGTGGTCGTCCGGCCTGTGGGCTTCGCGCGGCTCGTCGCCGTGCCGGCCGATCCGGATCTGGTCGCCGCCGACGTGCGCACCGTCGCCGTACGGCTCGACGCGGACCTGCTCGCCGGTTTCGCGCGGCTCGTCGCGGATCTGGACGAGGAGCCCTTACTGCTCGGCGTCGTCCTGCCACCCCGCATCGTCTTGGCCGACGACGTCTTCTTGCGAGACGCCGCCTTCGCCCTGGTCGTTCTCCCTTGCGCGGTCATGCCGAACGATCCCCCCGCTCACGAGCCGAAACAGCGCCGGTCAGCGCCTGACAGATCCACGCTGCATGGGCACGATGGCGATTACAAGACCGGAAGGGGAGATCAGGACCGACCTTTTCCCTGATCAGGGAGGCAGAATAGACAAGCCGCACTTATCCGTTACCGCAGGACGGTGCCGTCCTCCTGGTCGAGGAGGTTCAGCTCGGAGCGGAACGGCAGCCCCTCCCAGTCACCGTGCTGGGTGACCGCGAACGCGCCTGTCGTCACCGCGGTCCGCAGCGCCTCGGCGGGCTCGCGCCCGGCCAGCCGGTCCGCGAGGTAGCCGGCGGCGAACGCGTCGCCCGCGCCGACGCTGTCGACCGCGCGCACGGAACGTGCCGGGCAGGTCAAGGGCTCCCCCAGGCACAAGGCGACGCATCCGAGCGCGCCGCGCTTGACCACCACCTCCGACGCCCCGAACCCGGCCAGGGCCTCCGGTGCGCACGAACCGGTCAGCAGCTCCGCCTCGTCCTCGCCCGCGAACAGAATGTCGGCGCGCGCCGCGAGGTCGGCCAGCACAGGCCGCGCCTCGTCGGCCGCCCACAGGCGTGAGCGGTAGTTGACGTCCACGGACACGCGCGGTGCCAGTTCCACGGCCGCGAACACCGCCGCCCGCGCCTCCGGCGACAGCGCCGGCGTGATGCCGCTGACGTGCAGCAGCCCGGCGTCGCGGATCAGCGAGACGGGAAGGTCGTCGGCGGTCAGCCGCGAACCCGCCGCTCCCGACCGGTAGTAGTTGACGCCGATGACGCCCGGCAGCCGGTGCTCCTTCACCATGAGCGCGGTCGGCGCCGAGGAGTCCGTGTGCAGGGCGGACACGTCGACGCCCTCACCGCGCAGCGTCGAGCGCACGAGCCGGCCGAACTCGTCGTCGCCGACCCGCCCCGCGTACGCGACGCGTGTGCCGAGCCGTGCCGCGCCGATCGCGACGTTCGTCTCGGCCCCCGCGATCGTGAGGTGGAACGTACGGGTATGTCGCAATGGCCCGGGCTCGGCGGCGTTCATGACGGCCAGCGCTTCACCGATCGTTACGAGCATCAGACTCCCCCACCGCGATTTCGGCCGCCTCCGAGGGTACGTTCCCGGCCAGGCCCATCAAAGAGGTGGAGGAGGAACGTGGGACGCATCGAACCAGGTTACGAGCCTGATTACCGATTTTCCCTGGCGAATGAACGCACGCTCCTCGCCTGGATACGGACATCGTTCGGCCTGATCGCGCTCGGCCTGCCGCTGGCGGGAGGCATCCGCGGCGTACGGCTGCCGTCGTGGCACCACGAGATCGGGACGGCCACGATCGCTCTGAGCGTATTGATCGCTCCGGCGGCGTACCGGAACTGGCGCCGTGCGCAGCTCGCGATGCGCCTCGGCGTGCGGCTCCCGCGCGATCCGCTGCCGGCGTTCCTGGCGACGTGCGTGGCGGTGCTGTTCGCCGCGACGCTGGTCAGCGTCGTGGCGACATGACCTCCGGGCTCCAGGCGGAGCGCACCGAGCTGGCCTGGCTGCGGACGATGCTGTCGTCCTGGGCCACCACGCTGATCGCATTGAAGGTCGTCTTCCCGGCGGGGGTCCTCTCGCTGATCGCGCCGGTCGCGCTGACCGTGATCGCCTGCGGACGACGGCGGCGGCTGAAAGGCGCGGGCTCGCCGCCCGCGCTGCACCGCGGTGTGGCGGCGGCCGTGGCGGGCGCGTGCGCACTCGTCGCGGTCGCCGTGATTCTGAGGTGACCGAACCGCCACAGAGCGCGGTACCGAAGGAAAGAAAAGGGTGACGTCTCAGCTCTCGCAGCGGAAGCAGGCCCAGACGACCTTGCCCCGGTCCGGCAGCGGCACCCAGTCCCACGAGTCGCTGAACGCCTCGACGAGATGCAGGCCACGGCCGTTCTGGGACGCGAAGTCAGGCTCCCTGTGCACCGGGATCTGATCGCTCGGGTCGGTGACGGCGCAGGTCAGACGGTCACCCGCACGGAGCAGGGTGAGCCGGATGGGAAGGTCGCCGTCGGCGGGGGAAAGCCCGGCGCCGTACCGCATGGCGTTGGTGACCAGCTCGGAGACGACCAGGCGCACCTCGTCGTCGATCGCGGAGAGGCCCCAGCCGAATAGGGCCGTACGTGCGAAGTCACGTGCCTGCTTCACCGACTCGGGGACGGCGGCCAGCCCGACGCTCGACGCGTTGGAGCCGATGGGTTCCGCAGGTGTACGACGGTCACACGGCCCATCGCCCTGTGCGATGGCCGACAACCACTCCTGCGCCTCGTCGACGCTTCCCTCGGTCATCCAGCGCGCTCCGTGCCCTGCCGTCATTCGCGATCCTCTGGCGATCAGTGATCGAAGTGCCCGCGCGCTATCCTGCTCGACATAACTTGCAGATGCAAGGCCCGATGCACGTGCAAATGACCGTGCGTACTCTGATTGCGACAGGAGGGATGGCACACTGTTGCGCTGACCAATGCTCATGGAGGTAGGGGTGGACACAGCGCAGCCCGCCGGAGGACCGACCGTCCTTCGCCGACTCCTCGGCGCGCAGCTGCGCCGGTTGCGAGAACGGCAGGGCATCTCGCGCGAGGAGGCCGGATACGCCATCCGCGCCTCCGGTTCCAAGATGAGCCGCCTCGAACTGGGCCGCGTCGGGTTCAAGGAACGCGACGTGTCCGACCTGCTCACTCTGTACGGCGTGACCGCCGAGAGCGATCGGGAGACCCTGCTGTCCCTCGCCCGGGACGCCAACAGCCCTGGCTGGTGGCATCGGTACGGCGATGTTCTGCCGGGCTGGTTCGAGACGTACGTCGGTCTGGAAGAGGCCGCGGCGCTGATCCGTACCTATGAGGTGCAGTTCATCCCGGGCCTGTTGCAGACCGAGGAGTACGCGCGCGCCGTCATCTCCCTGGGCAACTCCTCCGCCCAATCGGACGAGATCGAGCAAAGGGTCAGCCTGCGAAAGACCCGCCAGAAGCTGCTCACGCGCGAAGGCGGACCCCGCCTGTGGGCGGTCGTGGACGAAGCGGCGTTGCGGCGTCCCATCGGGGGACCAGAGGTGATGCGTGGCCAGATCGAATACCTGATCGAGGCCACCAAGCTGCCCGGAGTCATCCTCCAGGTGCTGCCGTTCCGCGTTGGCGGTCACACCGCCGAGGCCGGGGCGTTCACCATCCTGCGTTACCCCGAATCGGACCTGCCGGACGTGGTCTACGTCGAGCAACTGACCAGTGCGCTGTACCTGGACAGGCGCGACGACGTGGATTGCTACATGGAGGCGATGGAACGCCTCTGTGTGGTCAGTGCACCTCCGGACAACACCGCCGAGATCCTGAGCAGGATTCTTCAGGAGACATAGATGAAGTACCGGATATACAACGGCATCCCCGCCACCGACCTTCCGGTCGTCAGTTGGAAGAAGAGCCACCGGAGCAACTCCCAGGGCAACTGTGTCGAGCTCGCACAACTGCCCGACGGCAGCGTCGCCGTCAGGAACTCCCGCCACCCTGCCGGACCGGCCCTGCTGTACACCAAGGCCGAGATCCAGGCGCTCATCCAGGGCGCCAAGGCCGGCGACTTCGACAGCCTGATCGCCTGAAGACCGACCGAATGGCCCCCGCCCGAGCAGTCTCGGCCGGGGGTCGGCGTGCCGGAACCGCGTTACCTTCCGCACTCCTCTCGGCACTTTGACCTGTGGCCGTCCAGACCGGCGGCACATGTCGCGTCCGCCCGCGCCCGGCGTACGCCCCGTCCGGCCGTCTCCGCCCGCCTCAGCTCGTTTCGGCCCATTCTCCGCAGTCGCTCCCGGCCTTCACGCCGCGCGCTCGTCTCCGGACGTCTCAACGCACCCGAAATGGTGGCGTTCGCCACCTTTTGGACTTGACGCCTAATATCGAACCCGCAGGTAAGACCTGTCAGGTTATGGTCTAAGTTCCACCGACAGGCTTGCCGAAGGGACTGGGCGCGTGAGCGAGGAAGACGAGCCATTGCGCGTGGCCCTGCTCTCCTACCGGAGCAAACCGCACTGCGGAGGGCAGGGGGTGTACCTCCGGCACCTGTCCCGCGAGCTCGTCGACCTCGGACATCACGTCGAGGTGTTCTCCGGCCAGCCCTACCCCGACCTCGACCGCGACGCCATCGTCCTGCACCGCGTTCCGAGCCTCGACCTGTACGCCGACGAGAACCCCTTTCGCACGCCGAAGTTGTCGGAGTACCGCGACTGGATCGACGTCCTGGAATTCGCCCACATGCGCACCGGAGGCTTCCCCGAGCCGCTGACCTTCAGCCTGCGGGTGCTGCGCGAGCTTCGCAAACGGCGCCTCATGTTCGACGTGGTGCACGACAACCAGGTTCTCGGATACGGCAACCTCGCCATCCCGCGCCTCGGGCTGCCGATCGTCACGAGCATCCACCACCCGATCAGCGTCGACCGCCGCATCGAGATCGAGGCCGCGAGCGGGCTGAAGCAGCAGTTCGGCAAGCGCCGCTGGTACGGCTTCGTCAAGATGCAGGCGCGGGTCGCCCAGCGGATCGGGCCGGTGCTGACCGTCTCAGGATCCTCCAAACGCGACATCGTCCACGACTTCCAGGCGCCGCCCGAGCAGGTGCACATCCTGCCGCTCGGCGTCGACACCGAGATCTTCCACCCGCGCGGCGAGCGCGTACCCGGCCGGATCGTCGCCGTGGCCAGCGCCGACTCGCCGCTCAAGGGCGTCGCGACGCTCCTGCGCTCGGTCGCCAAGGTCGCCACCGAGCGCGACGTGCACGTGGTGGTCGTCGGCCGCCCGACGCCCGGTGGCCAGACCGACCGGCTCGTCACCGAGCTGTCCATGGGCGAACGCGTCCGCTTCGTCTCGGGCGTCTCCGACGACGAGCTCGGCTCGCTGCTCGCGAGCGCCCAGATCGCCGTCGTCCCCTCCCTGTACGAGGGGTTCTCGCTGCCCGCCGTCGAGCACATGGCCTCGGGTACGCCGCTCGTCGCCAGCCGCACCGGCGCGCTGCCCGAGGTGGTCGGCGACGCCGCGATCCTCGTCGAGCCGGGCGACGTCGAGGAACTCGCCGCGGTGCTGCGCCGGCTGCACGACTCACCCGAAGAGCGTGAGCGGGTCGGCGCCGCCGGATACGCACGGGTCCAGGAGCGGTTCACCTGGTCCGCCGTCGCCCGCGCGACCGTAGGGCACTACAAGGACGCCATCGCCCAGCGGGCGGGCGCCGCACGGAAGGAGCACGGCCCTGCTGACCGTGGACTTTGATCGATTCCGCATTTCCCCCGGTGAGCATGTGCTCGACATGGGGTGCGGCGCCGGCCGTCACGCGTTCGAGCTGTACCGGCGCGGCGCCAACGTCGTGGCGTTCGACCGCGACGAGTCGGAGCTGGCCGCCGTCGCGTCCATGTTCGGCGCCATGGAGCTGGAGGGCGAAGTCCCCCCGGGCGCCTCGGCCAAGAGCGTGACCGGCGACGCCCTGAACCTCCCGTTCCCCGACGACTCCTTCTCCAAGATCGTCGCCGCGGAGGTGCTGGAGCACATCCCGAACGACATGGCCGCGATGAGCGAATTGCTCCGGGTGCTCAAACCCGGCGGCCGGCTCGCCGTCACGGTGCCGTCCTGGCTGCCCGAGCGCATCTGCTGGGCCCTGTCGGAGGACTACCACACCGCGCCCGGCGGGCACGTTCGCATCTACACCCGTGCCGAGCTGGAGGCCAAGCTCAAGGCCACCGGCTTCCGCGTCGGAGGCCACCACCACGCCCACGGCCTGCACGCGCCGTACTGGTGGATCAAATGCGCGGTCGGCGTCAACAAGGACGACCACCCGCTGGCCAAGGCGTACCACCAGGTCCTGGTCTGGGACATCATGAAACGCCCGCTCGCGACACGGCTGGCCGAGCGTGTCCTCAACCCGGTCATCGGCAAGAGCGTCGTCGTCTACTTCACCAAGCCGGCCGTACCGGCTTCGCGGGAGCGGGCCAATGCGGCGGCCTGACGCCGTACCCGGGATCTTGACCTCGGGCGACCTGGTCGCCACCGCTCGCAGCATCACCGCCCAGCAGGAACCCTCGGGCGCGATCCCCTGGTTCGCACCTGTCGAGGGCGTACCGGGCCACGTCGACGCGTGGAACCACGTCGAGTCGGCGATGGCCCTGTCCGTCGCGGGCTTCTCCGCGGAGGCGCGCCGCGCCTACTCATGGCTGCGCGGAGTCCAGCGTGAGGACGGCTCGTGGCCCGCCAAGTGGGTCGTCGGCGAGGTGACCGAGCCCGGCGGCGAGTCGAACCACGCGGCGTACATCGCGGTGGGCGTCTGGCATGAGCTCGTCCTGACCGGCGACGTCGGCTTCGCCCAGCGGATGTGGCCGACCGTACGCCGCGCCATCGACTTCGTCCTCGACCTGCAGACCGCCCGCGGCGAGATCATGTGGATCCGCCATCCGGACGGCGGCATCGCCGACGAGGCGCTGCTGACCGGCTGTTCGTCGATCTACCAGTCCCTTCGCTGTGCGGTCGCCCTCGCCGAACGCCTGGGCTCCCCCGAGCCCGACTGGGAACTCGCCGCCGACCAGCTCGGCCATGTGGTGGCGTGCCACCCGGAGGCGTTCGCCGACAAATCACGCTTCTCGATGGACTGGTACTACCCGATCCTCGGCGGCCCGCTCCGCGGCACCGCGGCGTCCCGCCGGATCTACGAGCACTGGGACCGTTTCGTCGCGGAGGGCCTGGGGTGCCGCTGCGTCTCGGACGAGCCGTGGGTGACGGGCGCGGAGACGTGCGAGCTGGTCCTGACGCTGGACGCGATGGGCGAGACGGCGCGGGCGCGCGAGCTGTTCGCGACGATCCAGCACCTGCGCCACGAGGACGGCTCGTACTGGACGGGCTGGCAGTTCGCCAACGAACGCCACTTTCCGGGCGACCGCTCGACGTACACGGCGGCGGCGGTCATCCTCGCCGCCGACGCCCTGGCAGACGCGTCACCGTCCGCTCGCATCTTCAAGGAGATCGCCGGCCGCTCCCTGGGCCCGTGCGACCCCGCCGACCCGGTGGCGTGCGGCTGCGAAGCCCCCGCCCTGGCCGACCGGGTCCGCCGCTGACGCCGCGTGAAGATGGCCTATCAACGGCGGCGCCGCCTATTCGCGGTGCCGCCGTTGTGTGAAACGGTCAGCCCAGGACGTTGGGCTGGTAGGCGCTGAACTCGCTGCCCGCGTCGAGTCCGTACGTCAGGGTGCGGTGGTCGGTGCCATAGCTGCCGCGCTGCTCGTAGGCCATGTACGAGGAGTGCGAATCGTCGGTCCAGTTCTGGAAGATCACAACGTGGCGGGTGTTGCTGTCGCCGGTCGCGTCGATGACCAGGTCACCGGGTTGCAGGTCGCCCATGGCAATGGGGGTGCTGACCGAACCGTCGGCCAGGCCGACGGTGTTCAGGCCGGGTGCGGCCAGGCCTAGCGCCATCGACGCGTAGCCGGAGCAGTCGGTGCGGTAGCCGCCGTACGTGGCCGTCTGGCTGTAGGGAATGCGCTGGTCGGTGTGCGGGTGCCAGGTCTCGGCGTTCGCGAAGATCTGGTCCGCCCCGATCGACGGGGCGTACGCCCTGGTGGCGGCCACCGCCGCGGCTGGCGGGGCCGCGTGAGCGGCGGTGGGCGCGAACGCCGCGGCACCGGCCAGGGCCAGCGCGCTGAGGCGGACGAATGAGCGACGGGACATGAGGAAACTCCTTTGGGGGGTCACGTCCGTACGCTCTGCACCATATTGCTTTTATCATTGAGTGCAAATACGACTATGCGCTTTCCATCAGTTCGACACAACCGTGTCATGGCATTTTGACAGGTTCTGACAAAGATCGACACCGGACATTTTTCGGCTGGGTGCTCTCGTCGCCGGCGGAAAACCAAGCGACACCGGGTGGTGTCCGGGGCTACCGTCCGCCGGATGACTCTCCTTCACGATGTGGCCGGCGACGGGCCGGCGGTGGTGTTGCTGCACTCCTCGGTATGCGACCGGCGGATGTGGGATCCGCAGTGGCAGGCCCTCGTCGATGCCGGGTATCGGGTGGTCCGGCCCGACTTCCGGGGGTTCGGCGAGTCCCCCGTGGCGGACGGACCGTACGGGAACGCCGATGACGTCTTCGACCTGCTGGCGGCGCTGGGCATCACGCGGGCGGCACTGGTCGGGGCCTCATACGGCGGGAAGGTCGCCCTGGAGATGGCCGCGCGCCGGCCCGAGATGGTGACGGCGCTGGTGCTGCTCTGCTCGGCGATGCAGGGACACCCTGCCAGTGACGAACTGCAGGCGTTCGACGAGCGGGAGGACGCGCTGTTCGAGGCGGGCGACGTCGCGGGAGCCGTCGAGCTGAACGTCGGCACCTGGCTCGGCCCCGAGGCCGGCGACGCCGTACGCGAACACGTCCGCCGGATGCAGCGCCACGCGTTCGACGTGCAACTGGCGGCGGCCGAGGAGTTCGCGCCGTCGAGACCGGAGGTGGACCCGACTTTGATCACGGCTCCATGTCTGACCGTGTCCGCCGGTCACGACTTCGCCGACTTCCGCGAGATCGCCGCGCTGCTCGCGGAGCGGATCCCCGGCGCTCGCCATCACGAACTCCCCTGGGCCGGCCACCTGCCCAACCTGGAGCGCCCCGACGAGATCACCGAACTCCTGCGCCAGGAACTGCGACTTCGCCGAGAGACTTCATAGTTTCTTATTCCGCCAATTAAAAAAGCCGGTGGTGCCGTTTACGGCACCACCGGCGAATACGTCGGATCAGCTGAGCACCTTCGGCTTGTAGGCGTGGAACTCGCTGCCCGAGCTCAGGCCGTACGTGAGGGTGCGGTGGTCGGTGCCGTAGCTGCCGCGCTGCTCGTAGGCCCAGTAGGAGGAGTGCGCGCTGCTGACCCACTTCTCGAAGATGACGACGTGGCGCGTGTTGCTGTCGCCGGTCGAGTCGATGACCAGGTCGCCGGGCACCAGGCTCCCCATCGCGATGGGGGTGCTGACGGAGCTCGCCGCGAGGCCGACGGTGTTCAGGCCGGGCTTGGCCAGGCCGAGGGCCATGGAGGCGTAGCCGGAGCAGTCGGTCCGGTAGCCGTTGTGGGTCGCGCTCTGGCTGTACGGGACTCTCGACGCCGTGTGCGGGTGCCAGGTCTCGGCGTTCGCGAACACCGTGGACGCCGCGATGGACGGCGTGATGACCGAAGCGGCGGCCGGCGGGGGTGAGGCCTGGGCGGCGACGGGGGCGAACACGGCGGCGCCGGCCACGGCCAGCGCACCGAGACGGATGAATGAACGACGGGACATGAGGATCTCCTTATGGGGGCCACGTCCGTACGCCCAAACCATATTGCGTTAATCATTCAACGCAATACAACGACATATTTTCCATCAATATAACACCAAGCCAATGCTGCCATTTTGACAAGTTCTGACAGCGCAGTTTCGTGACATGAAACGACAAAACCGCCTTGCCGGAAGTCGCCCCACCCAGGAGGATCAGGCACCATGCGCGGCGTGCGGTACGCCACCGCCGAGCACTTCATGATGGCGGGCAAGGCACGGCTGTTCGGCGACGCCGAGTCCGAACACCGGGTGCTGTCCGACGACGACCCCGGCAAGGCCAAGGGCGCCGGCCGGAAGGTGAAGGGCTTCGACGAGGACACCTGGGCCGCGCACCGCTACGACCTGGTGGTCGCGGCGAACGACGCGAAATTCGGCCAGAACCCTCCACTGCGCGCGTTCCTGCGCAGCACGGGCGACCGCGTGCTGGTCGAGGCCAGCCCGTACGACCGGATCTGGGGCATCGGCCTGTCCGCCGACCAGCCCGAGGCCCGCACACCAGAGCATTGGCGCGGCGAGAACCTCCTCGGCTTCGCTCTAATGCAGGTCAGGCCCTAGACGCGTTCGAGCACGCGCAAAGATCCTTCGACGCGCTGCTCTCGCCACCGGCCCGTCTCCAGGGCCCGGCGGTAGACGCGGTACGGCGCCTGACCGCCGTCCTCGGGCGAGGGGAAGATGTCGTGGAACGCCAGCACTCCCCCGCTCATGACGTGCGGCGACCATCCGTCGTAGTCGGCCTGGGCGACGTCCTCGGCGTGGCCGCCGTCGATGAACAGCATGGCGAGCGGGGTCTTCCAGAGCCGCGCGACCGTACGCGAGGCGCCGACGACCGCGACGACCTCGGCCTCCAGGCCCGCATCCTCGATCGTCCGGCGGAAGGTCGGCAGCGTGTCCATGCGTCCCGTACGCGGGTCGACGAGGGACGGGTCGTGGTGTTCCCAGCCGGCCTGGTTCTCCTCCGAGCCGTGGTGGTGGTCGACGGTGATCGCGACCGAGCCGGACGTACGCGCGGCGGCGCCCAGGTAGATCGCCGACTTTCCGCAGTAGGTGCCGACCTCCAGGATCGGACCCTGGACTCCGTACTCGCACGCGAGGTCGTACAGCGCGAGGCCTTCGGCGACCGGCATGAAGCCTTTGGCCTCCTCGGCCGCGCGGAGCAGGTCGGGGGGCATCGTCGTGTCCATCCCGCGCACTCTAGCCATATGCTGTCATGTAATCGTTTCCACGAGAGGGAGGGCGGTTGGCCGGCATCAAGGACGTCGCCGCCCACGCGGGCGTCTCGGTCGCCACGGTCTCCCGTGTGCTGAACGACAGCCCCAACGTGAGCACGGAGGCGCGTACCAAGGTCCTGTCGGCGGCCGAGACCCTGCGGTACCGGCCCAACGCGGTCGCGCGGTCACTCCGCACCGAGGCGACCCGTACGCTCGGCCTGGTCATCGGCGACATCCTCAACCCGTTCTTCGGCGCGCTGGCACGCGCGGTCGAGGACGAGGCACGCGCCGCCGGCTACACGGTCGTCATCGGCAACGCCGACGAACGTCCCGAGCGGCAGGACCACTACGTCCGCACACTCCTCGAACAGCGCGTCGACGGCCTGCTGATCTGCCCGACCGCCGAGGTCACGCCGCTCGTCGAGGAGTGCGTACGCGCGGGCGAACCCTTGGTGTTCCTCGACCGCACGCTGCCGGGTCTGGACGTGCCGTCGGTACGCGCCGACGGCACCGAGGCGATCCACCGGCTCATCGAGCACGTTCGGGGGCTGGGTCACCGGCGGATCGCGTTCATCTCCGGCCCGGAGACGCTGTCGACGGGCCGCGAACGCACTCGTGCGTTCGACGACGCCATGCGCGCGTACGACCTGGAGGTACGCGGTGACTACCTGGGGACCGGCGACTTCCAGGCGGAGAGCGGACGCGCGATCACGGCCCGCTTCCTCGACCTGCCGGAGACCCCAGAGGTGATCTTCGCGGGCGACAACCTGATGGCACTCGGCGCACTGGACGAGATCCGGGCACGCGGTCTGACCATCCCCCGCGACGTGGCCCTGGCGTCCTTCGACGACGTCACATGGTTCGCCCACGTCGACCCACCGATCACCGCCATCGGCCAGCCCGCCGAGGAACTCGGCCGAAGCGCGGTCCACGCCCTGACGGACCGCATCGCCCATCGCGCCACCCGCTCGGTCGTACTCCCCGCGCATCTCGTGATCCGCCGCTCATGCGGCGAACCGTAGGAGGCACAGTGACAGCGACGTTCGAGGTCCTGGTCGTCGGGTCGGTCAACGCGGACCTCGTGACGCGTGTCGACCGGCGGCCCGCGCCCGGTGAGACCGTGCTCGGCTCCGACCTGGAGACCCATCCCGGCGGCAAGGGCGCGAATCAGGCCGTCGCCGCCGCGCGCCTGGGCGGGAGGGTGGCGTTCCTCGGCCGCGCCGGCACCGACGGGCAGGGCGATTTCGTCCGTGACGCGCTGCGCGGCGACGGCGTGGACATCTCCCACCTGATCGCCACGCCGGGCCCGAACGGCGTCGCCCTGATCACGGTGGGCCCCGAGGGCGACAACAGCATCATCGTCTCCCCCGGCGCGAACGCACGGGTGTCGGAGGAGGACGTCGCGGCGGCGCGCCCGCTGTTCGAGGCGGGATCCGTGGTGTCACTGCAACTGGAGATCCCGCTGCCCGCGGTGCTCGCCGCGGCACGGGCGGCCGACGCCGCGGGCGCCCGCGTGGTGTTCAACCTGTCCCCGCCCGCCGCCGTACCGGACGAACTGCTCGCCCTGTGCGACCCGCTCGTCGTCAACGAACACGAGGCGGACTTTCTCGGCGCCACCGACCCGTCCGGCCTGCTGTCACGCGGCCCAAGGTCGGTTGTGATCACCCGAGGGGCCGACGGAGCGACCGTGGCCGACCGCGACGGCGCCACCGACGTCCCCAGCCCGAAGGCCGAGGTCGTGGACACGACCGGCGCGGGCGACGCGTTCACCGGAGCCCTGTGCGTACGCCTCGCCCGAGGCGACGACCTGGCGACCGCCGCGAGGTTCGCGGCAAGGGTCGGCGCCGCGGCCGTACGCCGTCCCGGCGCGCAGAGCTCCTTCCCGACCCTCGACGACCTGTCAGGACAGCCCCAGGCCTTCGGATAGCAGCCGTTTCCTCGTCGGCGACGGTCCGGAAGGTTGTGTTAACCGTCGACAAGGCTTGCCGGTACGGAGCGCGGCGTGTTCTGCTGGCCCGCGTGGGTCAGCGCTCCCGTATCGCCATGACAGAGGACGAGGTCGCCGCGCTTCTGCGGGAGCAGGCCAAAGTCCAGATCGCCACCATCAATCCGGACGGCACACCGCATCTGGTGACGATGTTCGCCGGGCTGGTCGACGGGAAGATCGCGTTCTGGACGTACCGTTCCTCCCAGAAGGCGCGCAATCTCGCCCGCGATCCCCGGGTCACGTGCCTGGTCGAGGCGGGCGCGGACTACCTCGAGCTGCGCGGCGCGATGATCTACGGCTCCGTACGGGTCCTGACAGATCCGAACGACGTTCGGTATGTTGGCCACAGAGTCGTCGCCAGAATGATGGACGAGGACGACGACGCGATCGGCTCGGTCGTGGAGCAGACGGCCGCCAAGCGGCACGCCTATGTCGTCGAGCCGGTACGCGTCGCCTCCTGGGACCATCGCAAGCTAGGAGGGTGAGACGTCATGAAGGTCCGGGTCGACCTGCTCGCCTGCGAGGCCAACGGCGTGTGCGCCGGGCTCGTGCCCGACGTCTTCGATCTAGGCGATGACGACGAGCTGCGCATCGTCGCGCCGGATCCCCCGCCCGACCTGCACGATCGCGTACGGCACGCCGTGCGGTCCTGTCCCAAGGCCGCGCTTTCGATCGACGAGGACTGAACGTCCCCTGCCAGGAGGTGTGCACGGTGCGAGCCGCTGTGATCCACGGATCAGGCGTCAAAGAGGTCGAGCTGCGCGACGACGCGACGGCGGTCGGGCCGGACCCGGGCGAGGTGAAGGTCAGGATCAGGGCCACCGGCGTCTGCCACTCCGACCTCTCCATCCTGAGCGGCACCCTCCCTAACAAGTACCCCGCGGTGATCGGCCACGAGGCGTCCGGCGACGTCGTCGAGGTCGGTGAGCACGTCACGGCGGTCTCGCCCGGCGACCGCGTCGTCGTCTGCTGGACCCCGGCCTGCGGCCTGTGCCCCGACTGCGTGGCCGGGCGGCCGTTCCTGTGCATCAAATACGTCATCGAGGGCTTCACCAAGCCCCGATACCGGCTCGGCGACGGCACGCCCGCGTACGGCATGGCCGGCTGCGGCACCTGGGCCGAGGAGATGGTCGTGCCGTGGGAGGCGTGCGTCCAGGTCGCCGATGACGTCCCGTACGAGTACGCCGCGCTGCTGGGCTGCGGCATCTCCACCGGCGTCGGAGCGGTGACCAACACCGCCGGCGTACGGCCGGGCACCGCGGTCGCGGTCGTCGGCTGCGGCGGCGTCGGGCTGTCGGTGATCCAGGGCGCCAGGGCCGCCGGCGCGGCGACGATCCTGGCGATCGACCCGCTGGAGTCCAAGCACGAGATCGCGAAGACGTTCGGCGCCACCCACACGGCAACACCCGACCAGGCCACCGAGACGCGGAACCTCCTCACGGGAGGGCAGGGTTTCGACTACGCCTTCGAGGTCGTCGGCCGGAGTGCCACCATCCGCGCCGCCTGGGATCTCGCGCGGCGCGGCGGCGACGTGATCGTGGTCGGCGCGGGCTCGCGCGACGACGATGTACGGTTCAACGCGTTCGAACTGCTCTTCGACGGCAAGAACCTCAAGGCCTCGCTGTACGGCGGCTCCGACCTGCGCCGCGACGTGCCACGCCTCGTGGAACTGTGGCGGGCCGGCCGCATCGACCTGGAGAGCCTCATCACGCGGCGCATCCGCTTCGAGGACCTCAACGACGCCATCGCCACCCTCGAACGCGGCGACGCGATCCGCCAGGTCGTCCTCTTCGACTAGGGCGTGTCCGACCGGGCTCTCCGGCACCGGATCGACGCTGTCCGTGATCTTCGCCGCTCCGGTGCCCTGAGGTGCGCGTGGACCGCCCGCGATAGCGGTCACAACGAGATGTCGGGGCGGTGAAGCTTCCCTCAACCACTTCCCCAACTGCCACATAGTCGACATTCTTCATCTTCGGTGTATCAGTCCCGACTATGGAGAACACGTGAGGAAATCCCCACGCAGGCTCGCAATCGCCGCGATCGGAGCCGTCGCGGTCGTCGCGCCGATCCCGCTCGCGCACGCCGCCCAGGCGGATGTGCGGATCCATGACATCCAGGGGGCCGCGCACATCTCGCCGCTGAACGGGCAGCAGGTCACCGGCGTACCCGGTGTGGTGACCGCGCTGACCTCCACCGGCTTCTGGATGCAGGACCCGCGTCCGGACCGGAATCCGGCGACGTCGGAGGGTGTCTTCGTCTACACGAAGACCAAGCCCACCGTGGCCGCCGGAGACGCCGTCACGGTGGACGGCACGGTCAACGAATACCGCCCCTCCAACACGGCGACGAACCTGACCACCACCGAGCTGGCCGCGACCGCCATCACGGCGAGCGGGCACGGTGTCACGCTGCCCGCCCCCACGGTGATCCGTTCGACGCCGCACAAGGTGATCGAGAACGACGCGACCGGTGACGTCGAGACCTCCGGGAAGTTCGACCCCCGCCAGGACGGCCTGGACTACTGGGAGTCGATGGAGGGGATGCGCCTCGAACTCGAGAACGCCCAGGTCGTCGGCCCGACGAACAAGTTCGGCGAGTTCGCCGTGGTGACGAGGGGCGCATCGGTCCACACCAAGCGCGGCGGTGTGGTGGCCCAGCGGGACGACTTCAACCCCGAGCGGCTGATCCTCGACGACGTCCTGTCGAAGACCCCGAAGGTCGACGTCGGCGACCGCCTGCCGGGCCGCAACGTCGGCGTGCTCGACTACGGCTTCGGCGACCCGATGCTGCACCTCACGGCGACGCCCGAGGTCGAGCACGGGAACCTGCCGCGCGAGTCCACGCGCGCGGCGGACAAGGACGAGCTCTCGATGGCCACGGCCAACGTGGAGAACCTCGCGCCGACCGACCCCGCGACCAAGTTCTCCGGCATCGCCGACGAGATCGTCAAGAACCTCGCCTCGCCCGACCTGGTCAACGTCGAAGAGGTCCAGGACAACGACGGCTCGAAGGACGACGGCGTCGTCGCCGCCGACCAGACCATCGCAAAGCTGACCGCGGCGATCCAGGCCGCGGGCGGCCCGTCGTACGAGTGGCGCTCCATCGACCCGGTCAACGACCAGGACGGCGGCGAGCCCGGCGGCAACATCCGCGTCGGCTTCCTGTTCCGCACCGACCGCGGCCTGGCCTTCGTCGACAAGCCCGGTGGCACGGCGACCAACGCGACCGCGATCGAGAACGGCGAGCTGACCTACAGCCCCGGCCGCCTCGCTCCGGACGACGCCTCCTGGAAGGACTCCCGCAAGCCGCTGGCCGGGGAGTTCACCTGGCGGGGCAAGAAGATCATCGTGGTCGCCAACCACTGGAACTCCAAGGGCGGCGACGACCCGCTGTCCGGCCGTTACCAGCCCCTGCGGCAGCCGAGCGAGACGCAGCGCAGCGGCCAGGCGGCCGTCGTGGCGAACTTCGTCCGCAGCGCCGGCAAGAAGACCGACCTGATCGTGGCCGGGGACCTGAACTGCTTCGACTTCTCGACGCAGGTCAAGACCCTGACCGACACGGGCCTGCTCGACCTGCCGTCCACGCTGCCGCTGTCGGAGCGCTACACGTACGTCTACGAGGGCAACTCCGAGGTGCTCGACCACATACTGCTGAGCCCCTCACTGGCCCACCAGCACTACGACTACGACGTCGTGCACCTCAACGCCGAGTACAACGTCCAGGCCAGCGACCACGACCCGAGCGTCGTGCGCCTTCGCCTGAAGTGAGCCATGCAGGGGGCGGCCGTCTATCGGCCGCCCCCTGATGCGACACAAGGGACTCTTCACCCATAACAGTTTTGAAGCGCTTATAACGGGCATCCCGCGTTCGTTCATGATCGAGCGAAGGAGGTCCGTATGCGTCTCCGAGGCGGATTCAGCCTTGTCGGGCTCATTTATGTATTGGTCGGCATCTACGTCGCGTGGGACCACGGCTACATCACCCTCGGCCTGCTGAAACGCGTTTTCAGCGCCCTGCTGGCCGTTTTCCTCTGGGTTCTCGTGCTGCTCGGGGTCGACCTGCACGTCCACTGACCGGACACGCCGCGGCCGCCCCCGAGGGGCGGCCGCGAAGGTGTTCTACGGGAGCGCGGGCCGCCAGATCGTGGAACCGTCACCGCGGTAGTCGCCGGTGAACCCGACGGCCGCGAGGGTCGTCCCCGTTACGGTCACGCCGGTGAGCCGCTGCACTCCGGGGCCGTCGAGGCCGTGGCCGCGCGGACGCGAGGCGGTCCAGGTCGCGCCGTCGGCCGACGTCCACATCATCACGTCCGAGCCCGAGGTGCCCACGAGCACGAACCCGTGCGGCGTCGCCGTCGCCGCCGTGACCGAGCCGTCCTGATCAGCGCCGGGCAGCGGCGCCGGACGCCATGTGCGACCGCCGTCCGAGGAGACCACCGCGAAGGCGCGCGTGCCGGCGCGCCCAGTGATCACCAGCGTGTTCCCGCGCGCGACGACCCGGGACAGAGCTCCTTCGGTCACGCCCTGCGGCAGCGCGGGCGGCGACGCCGACAGCGCCCACTTCTTTCCGTCGGAGGAGGTCCACAGGGCCGGCTGCGCCGTCTCCGTGTTCGTCTGCGCCCCGACCGCGACGAACCCGGACGAGCCCGCCGCGACGTCGTTCATCACCCGCTGCGGGGACTTTCCGCCGCCGAGGTCGCCCTTTGCCGCGCCGCCGGCGTGCCTCCAGTGGCTCAGGTCCGTGGAGTACCAGGCCGCCGCGGCGCCGCCGTCACGGCCGACGACGACGTAGGAGCCGCCGCCCGCGACCGCCGCCACGGGTATGCCGGTGAACGCCTTGCCGGACACCCCGCGCCACTCGCTCCCGTCCGCCGACGTGACCACCACGGGCCGGCCGCCTCCGCCGCCGACCGCGAGCCAGCCCTTGGGACCGTGCGCCGCGCCGGTGAGCCGCTGCGGAACACTCGCCGGCGCGGGAAGCGCCGCACGGGTCCACGCGGTGCCGTTCGGCGAGGTCCACAGCGCCGGGTGGCCGTTCGTGCTGCCGAACGCGACGGTACGGCCCGCGTCGGCGATGATCCCGGCGACCGTACGCTCGGGGTGCACCGCGCCCGGGACCGAGGCGAGGTTCACATCATCGCCGCCCGGAAAGGTGAGGTGGGCGCTGCCGTCGTCCACGTGCTCCGCGAGGACGGGGCCCAGAGAGGTGCGCACCGCGGCGGTGACGACCCGGCCGTGCGGCAGGGTGTCCCTGATGTGCCACAAGCCGCCGTCGTCGCTGGTCATGACGGCCGTCTTGTCACCGGACAGCGTGAACAGCCCGGTCAGGCCGCTGTCGCCACCGGACAGCCCGGCGACGCTCGTGTAGCCGGGTATGGCGAGCTTTGCCGTGACGGCCCACTTCTGCCCGTCCGGCGAGCCGAACACCACGCAGTTCCGAACCTTCTTGCCGTGCTTCCCCTTGCCGGTGCGCTGCGATCCCTCACGTACGGCGAAGAAGCCCGTTTTCGTCGCGGCGATCGCGACGGCCGGGCCCGAGGAGCCGTCGGCCTGCGGGACCGAGACGGGTGTCCACGTACGGCCGCCGTCGGGTGACCGCCAGAACCCCTCGCTCGTCTTCGTCCGGGTGGTCTTCTTCTTGGAGCCGTGCTTCTTGGTCACCGTCTTGGTCGTCAGCGTGCCGTGCGCGAGGACCGCGTCGCCGTTGGCCGCGACCCCCGACAGGCCGGACACCGTGCCGCCGGGCGGCGGCTTGAGCTGGTCGGCTCCCAGACGCGTCCACACGGCGCCGTCGCCGGAGGTCCACACGACGGCCTGCGCGGCGTTCTTCACCGTCGCGGTGCCGACCGCGACGAACCCGGCCCTCGTACGGGCGAGCGCGTCGACCCGGTCACCGGGGACGAAGGCGCTCGAGGGAGCCTGACGGGTCCACGTACGCCCGTCATGGCTCGTCCACGGCACGCTCGTGACGGGAGTGCGGCCGAGCGCGATGCCGCCGAGCGCCGCCCACGCTCCCCTGCCGCCGGCGAGAAGACGCGGGTACTCCCCCTGCGGCGGGTCGCCGCCGTCGGCGCCGCGCACCTGCGCGACGGACCAGGTGCGCCCGCTGTCGCCCGAGACGAGGAACTGCCCGCGGGAGTAGACGCCGCCCTGCTCGGAGCCTGCCATGACGACCGTGCGGTCCGACGCCGCGACCGCCGCGAGGGTGTGGGCACGACCATCGGTCTTGGCCGCGGGGTCGGCCGCGAAGAGCTGGTCGGCGCCTGCCGCGCCTTGAGCCACCGGTTTCTTCGGCGTGCCGTCGTCACCGTCGCCGCCGGAGAACAGGGCGTACGCGCCGCCGCCCACGACGACGACCGCGACGGCCGCGATCGCGACCGTACGGATCGGGATGGTGGGCATTCGGCGCCCGCGTTTCGACGGGCCCCAGGGCTCCGCGCCGTCGGAGTCATCAGGGGCGGGCTGCCTCGCGAGTTCGGGGCGTGCGGCGGGGTAGACCGCGGCCTCTTGCGGCGCGCCGGCCGCCTGCCGGGCGCCGGGGCGCTCGGGTTCGGCTCGCTCCCAGTCGATGCCGGCCCGGTGCCACACGGCGTTCGAGCGCTGCCACGGGGAGGTGTTCGGCATCCCCGGAACCCGGCCGGTCTCCCCGGCGCCGGCCGCCTCGGCCAGCCGCTCGCTCATCCGGCGGCGTTCGTCCTTCCCGTTCGACCGGCGCTCCAGGTCCCCACCCGTGGGTTCCTGAGCGGAACGGTCCGCGGCATCGCCGAACGGCTGCCCGGAAGACGCTTCGTTGCCGGTCGTGCTCACGCTCACCCTCTCGTCACAGGACGTCCGTGCAAGGGTCCATCAAACCGCTCTTCGCGGTACGACGGAGGCCCAAACCACCATGATCGGCACGTATTTCCCAGACGAGAGGGCGCCTTCACCTTCGAAGGGCTCAGCTGTGGACGTAGACCTTCGTACCGAGCGGCAGCAGCTTGGCCACGATGTTCGAGGTGCCCATCGGGATCCGCACGCAGCCGTGCGACGCCGGATGCAGCGGCACCGCGGGCTCACCGTGAATAGCGTAGCCACCGGTGAAGTAGTTGGCCTTGTACAGCTTGCCGAGCGGCGAGGTCTCCCAGCCCGCGGCCTTGCGGTACACCTTGAACGTGCCGCGCGGGGTGTGCGCGACCGACCAGTGCCCCTGGGAGTAGTAGCGCTGTTCCGAACCAGAGGAGATATGGCTGATCAGCACGAGCTTGCCGCTCTTGTAGACGAAGAGCAGCTGGTGCTTGATGCTGACCTCGGCGCGGCTCTTCGCACCATTGGGAGCGATCGGTTTCGGCGTCTTCGGGTGCGCCAGCGCGGACCAGGTCTTCGTGCCCGCGTTCGAGCTCGGGTTGATTCCGTTGACCTTCTGGAAGGCCCACACCGCGAAGCTCGTGTTGGTGCCCCACACGCCGTCGATCGTGCCCGGGTCGTAGTGCAGCGCCTTAAGGCGCGTCTGCAGGGTCTTCACCGCGGCGCCCTTGTCGCCGTAGTGAAGCGTCGGATTGGACTGCGCCTGGACCTCCGGCGCGGCGGCGGGGGACGCCAACGCGGGGGCCGCCACTGCCGGTACCAGGATGAATGCCGAAGCAGCTCCCAGCGTGACGGCCTTAACCAGGCTCATTCGCATAGTTTCTCTCCCAAACGTCGACAATGACGGAGCGTTTCCGTTGTACAGCAAACGCTTCCGCAATACGACGCTTAGCAAGCCACAAAGGTTCGAATGGAAGCTTTGGGAGAGAGAACGGGCATCAGCTGGAAGCTCGGGTGAGAACGTCCACACGCCCCTTGTAACCCAATGCGCGGACATGCACGACACGGCCGTCGGCCGGCGCGGCGCCGGTGAATTCCCCGTCGCGCGTGGCGCCGACTCCGCTCACCTCGACACGGATGCCCGGCGGCACGATGATCTCGACGTTGGACTTGTAGGCGATCGCGATGATCGTGGTGATCGTCTCGGTCAGCTCCGCCGCCCGCAGGTCGATGACTCCGGAGCCCTTGTAGACCACCGCGCGGAAGGTTCCGGGCACCCGCCAGGGGCCCGCGTGACGCATGCTGTTCTTGTACGCGAGCGCGTAGCGACCCGGAGCCGGGCCGTCCGACGACACCGGCACCGGCGCACGCGCGGCGCCGGGCAGGTCACCGACCAGCTCGTCGAGGTCGGCGTGGGTACGCGCGGCGAGCGCCGTCCGCATGCGGTCGTCGAACTCCTGATCCGTGAGCCGCCCCTCCGCGAAGGCCGTCTGCAGCCGCAGAACGGTCGCGTCGCGCTCGGCGTCGGAAGCCCGGAGGTTCGGAGGCTTCGCCTCGCGGTACGGCTCCATGTCAGATCCCCTTCGACGAAAGTCGAGATGCATCTTAACCGGATTCCGTCATAGAGACGAGACCGCCACGTCCAGTAAGGAAGCGCGCATCGACGACACCCCTGCGTGACGGCGGGTGACTCATGGTCATCGATGTGGCTCCCCGGACCGTAAGGTTGGAAGCGTGCTGCTACTCACGACGCTCAACGCGTGGCTGGCCGAACCCGACCGGCCGTTCCGCGACGAGTCGGCCGCCTACTCGCCCGAGGAAGACGCGGTCGCGCTGGCCAACGACGCGTTCAACCCTCACGAGCAGGTCATCGCCCTCGACCTCGGCCGTACGCCGATGCCGCTGCCGGGCGCGATCAACCGTTCGACGGTCGAGGAGATCCGCTACGCGCGGCGCAACCCGGGCGGCCGGGTGACCGGCCTGCAGCCAAGGCCGCCGATCGCCGAGAGCCTGGACCTCCTTCCGCACCCGGAGGGCGGCTGGTTCCGCGAGACCTGGCGCACCTCGGTGAAGATCCGCGCCCACGGCGGCGAGCGATCCAGCGCCACCGGCATCTACTTCCTGCTCGGACCGGGCGAGGAGTCGATGTGGCACTCCGTACGCTCCGACGAGGTGTGGCTGTGGCACCGCGGCGGGCCGCTGACGCTCACACTGGGCGGCGACGGCGACCGGCCCGGCACTCCCGAGACGGTCGCCCTCGGGCCGGACACCGAGAACGGCGAGCGCCCGCAAGTGATCGTCCCGGCCGGCGTGTGGCAGGCCGCCCGCCCCGCCACCGACCGCGAGGTACTCGTGAGCTGCGTCGTCTCCCCCGGCTTCGACTTCGCCGACTTCCGCGTCTAGAACGCCTTAACGGCCGCGGAACTCCGGGGACCGTTTCTCCATCGTGGCGGCGAGCCCTTCGGCGAGGTCCTCGGTGAAGAACGCCAGCGTCTGGGTGCGGTTCTCCACCGCGAGCTGCTGGCGGAGGCCCGGCGCGTCAAGGGAGAGGTTCAGCAGCTCCTTCGTGTGACGCAGCCCGAACGGCGACCGGCTCAGCAGCTCATCGGCGAGCGCGAGGGCGGCCTCCAGGTCGGCGCCCTCCTCCGTCAGCTCGGCGATCAGCCCCAGGTCGTACGCCTCCGCGCCGGTAACCGACCGCGCGCGGTAGAAGATCTCCGCGGCGCGCGACGTGCCGATCAGGCGCGGCAGCATCCAGGTGAGCCCGAGGTCGCCCGCGGAGAACCCGATCTTGAGGAACGGCGCGATGAACTTCGTGCTCGGGGCGGCGACCCGCAGGTCGCAGGCCAGCGCCAAGGACATGCCCATGCCGACGACCGGGCCGCGCAGGGCCGCGACCACCGGCTGCGGGATCTCCCGTAGCCGCATGATCAGGTCGCCTCCGCGCGCCATGCCCCGGTAGACCCGCGCGACCGCGCCCTCGTGCCCGTCGTCGGTGGAGCCCGGACCGCCGCCGTGGACGTCCATGCCCGCGGTGAAGGCGTGGCCCGCGCCGGTGAGCACGACGACGCGTGTGGCGGTGTCGGTCATCAGCCCGTCGAGGATCGCGATGAGCTCCTCGACCATGGTGGCCGTGACGGCGTTGAGCCGCTCGGGCCGCGACAGGGTGATGATCGCCGTCCCGCCGCGCCGCTCGAACTCGACGCCGGTGAGCGGGCCTTCGACCTGGCCCGTCACCGACTCGGTCACTTGAGCGCCTCGAACAGGGCCGCGGTCTGTTCGCCGAGGTTCGCGGCCACGAGGTAGGGGTCGGTCTCGTTGATCTGGCGCCAGTTGTCGCGGACGTCCTCGACGCTCAGGCCGTCCTTCTGGACGAAGCCGGGCCCCTCCGCGACGAAGACGCGCGCGACGCGGCCTCCGCCCACGGAGTACGTCTCGCCGCTGCTCTCGTTGGTCTCGTGCACCAGCCAGAGCACCACCGGCGTGACGTGCTCGACGCTGAGCCGGTCCTTGAACTCCGCCGGGACGAGCTCCTCGGTCATCCGGGTCCAGGCGATCGGCGCGATCGCGTTGACCTTGATGCCGTACTTGGCGCCCTCGGCGGCGAGGGTCTTGGTCAGGCCGACGAGGCCCATCTTGGCCGCGGAGTAGTTGGCCTGGCCGAAGTTGCCGAACAGCCCGGCGGGCGAGGAGGTCATGATGACCCGGCCGTACGCCTGCTCGCGCAGGTGCGGCCAGGCGGCGCGTGTCACGAGGAACGATCCGCGCAGGTGAACCGCGATCACCTGGTCGAACTCCTCGGGCGCCATGTTCTTGAAGGACTTGTCGCGCAGGATTCCCGCGTTGTTCACGACGATGTCCAACCGGCCGAACGCGTCGAGCGCGGTACGGACGATCGCCTCGGCGCCCTCGGACGTGGCGACGTTGTCGGGGCTGGCGACGGCCTCGCCGCCGTTCTCGACGATCTCCTCGACGACCTCCGCGGCCGGTCCGGTGGACTCACCGCTGCCGTCGACGCCGCCTCCGAGGTCGTTGACGACCACCTTGGCTCCGCGCGAGGCCAGCTCGAGCGCGTGCCGCCGGCCGAGCCCATGGCCCGCCCCGGTCACGATCGCCACCCGTCCGTCGAACCGCAGTTCCGCCATTGTCCGCACCCTCCTCGTGACCAGTTCTCAGCACAGTCTGCACCAGCGGACCGAAGCGGACCCGGGAGGGTTCAGCGGCCCGCGACGACCTCGGGCTTCTCTTCCGCGAGCGACTCGGTGCGCTTGCGGCGTATCGACCAGACGACGATCGCGGCCACCGCGACCACGGCGACGACCGCCGCGAGTATGCGCCCGGCCCACTGAGCCACGTGCTCGAACGCGGTGCCGGCGAGGTAGCCGCCGATGGTGAAGCCGACGCCCCAGACGATGCCGCCGAGGGCGTTGAACGAGAGGAACCGGCCGTACGGCATCTTGGCGCTGCCGGCCAGCGCGGGCATCATCGCGCGCAGGACGGCGGTGAACCGGCCGATGAAGACGGCCAGCGCGCCCCGGCGGCGCAGCAGGTCCTGCGCCTTGCCGACCTTGGCGCGGTGTTTGCTGATCGCCTTCATGTCGAGGAGCCGGTCGCCGAACCGCCGGCCGACCTCGTACCCGACCGAGTCGCCCGTCACCGCCGCGAGGACGATCACGACGAGCAGGATGGGCAGCGAGACGCGGTGCTGGCTGGCCAGCACCCCGGCGACGACGATCGCGGTCTCACCCGGAAAGACGAATCCGAAGAACAGCGCTGCCTCGGCGAAGACCAGCGCCGCCACGACGGCGTAGATGACCGGTCCATGCAGGTTAAGGAGGGCGTCGGTGATTTGGCCCACGGACAATCAACATCCCGATTCCGGCGACTCTATGGCGATAATCGTAGGGGGCGGGGAACACCGCCGGATCGTCCGGTGGTCTGAATACCCGTCGTCCACGAGGATGACCATCATGCCTGGCATCGTGAGCGGCGAGATGACCGGCGGCCGATTCGTACGGCAGGCGAACCACTTCACCGACCGCATCGGCGACGAGGGATTCCCCGCCGAGGCCGGGCGCTATCGGCTGTACGCCTCCCTGGCCTGCCCGTGGGCGCACCGGGCGCTGATCGTACGGCGGCTGCTCGGCCTGGAGGACGCGATCGGCGTCACGATCGTCGACCCGATCCGCGACGAGCGCGGCTGGCGGTTCACGCTCTCGCCCGACGGCCGCGACCCCATCACGGGCGCGCGCTTCCTGTCGGAGCTGTACGCCGCGACCGACCCCGCCTACGACGGCCGCGTCACCGTGCCGTGCGTCTGGGACACCGTGCGCGAACGGATGGTCACCAACGACTATCCGCAGATCACGCTGATGATGGAGTCGGCCTTCGCGGAGTTCGCCCGGCCCGGATCACCCGATCTGTACCCGGCCGGGCTGCGTGCGGAGATCGACGAGCTCAACGACGAGGTGTTCCACAACGTCAACAACGGCGTCTACAAGGCCGGGATGGCGGGGACGCAGGAGGCGTACGAGGAGGCGCTCGACCCGCTGTTCGCGACGCTCGACCGGCTGGAGGAGCGGCTGGACGGCGTCCGCTATCTGGTCGGCGACCGGCTGACCGAGGCCGACGTGCGCCTCTACCCCACGCTGGCGCGCTTCGACTCCGTCTACTACGTCCACTTCAAGTGCAACCTTCGGCGAATCGCCGACCACCCCCGCCTGTGGGCGTACGCGCGGCGTCTCTACGCCATCCCGGCCTTCGGCGAGACCACCGACTTCGACCACATCAAACGGCACTACTACGAGACCCACCGGCACCTGAACCCGGCCGGCATCGTACCCAAGGGCCCGGACATCTCCTGGACCTGATCCGCCCGCGGGGTAGCGTCGTGCGCATGTACGAGTTCGCGCTGAACCTCAACGGGCGGCTGGCATCCGAAGGCGACCTGGTCTGGTCGCCCTACTCCGTGGCGTCCGCGCTCGGGCTGGCCGCCGCGGGCGCGCGCGGCGACACCTACCAGGAGCTGACGGAGGCCCTCGGCACGGCGCCCGACGGGCCGCGGCTCGCCGAGGCCGCCGCGCTGGAGGACGCCGAGATCGCGGTGGCCAACTCGCTGTGGACCCGCGAGGGGCTGCCCGTCGAGGACGGGTTCCAGCGGACCATGGCGGGCTTCCCCGGCGCCGCCGTCCACGGCGCGGACTTCGCCGGCGACGCCGAAGGCGCGCGCCGGGCGATCAACACCGACGTCGCGAAGAACACCCGCGACCTGATCAAGGACCTGCTGCCCGCCGGCTCGATCGCCGCGGAGACCCTCGCCGTGATCGTCAATGCGCTCTACCTCAAGGTCGCCTGGCGGAAGAAGTTCTCCGCGAACGCCACGAGCATGGGCACCTTCCACGGCCCCGGCGGCGACCGCGAGGTCCCGATGATGCGCACCGTCGAGCGGCTCCCGTACGCCGAGGAGGACGCCCTGCGAATGGTGACGATCCCGGCGCAGGGCGGCGTGGCGGTCGACGTGATCATGGGCGGCACACCGTCGCCGGGGGCGCTCCGGCGGCTCTACGACGCCGCGAAGCCGGTGAAGGTCTCGCTCTCGCTGCCCAGGTTCCGCGTGGAGGGACAGGCGAGCCTCGCGGGCCCGCTCGGCGGGCTGGGCGTCGTCACGGCGTTCGGCGATGACGCCGACTTCTCCGGCATCAGCCCCGAGCCGCTCCGCATCGACCGGGTCGAGCACAAGGCGGTCCTCGACGTCGACGAGGAAGGGTTCGAGGGCGCGGCGTCCACCGCTGTGATCATGGTTCCGGCGGGCATGGACCTCAGCACTCCACTGGAATTCAGCGTCGACCGCGAATTCACCGTCATCGTGCGCCATCCCGTAACAGAAGCCGTCTTTTTCCTCGCCCGAATCAGCGACCCGCCGAACGCTTCCTGAGACGGACGTCACAGTTGGATGGTCAAGGACGACCCGTATATGACAAAGTGACCGCCTCTCTTGCGTAGAGATCGCATAAAGTGACCGGTCAGGCCACCCAGTACCCACCGCCGTGACACGATTACACGCGCGGACGAGTAGCCTTGTGTCGGTTACAGATCCACCTGCGAGCGCGGAAGAGGGCGATCTCCGCCGTGTCGACCCAGTCGTCGCGATCCTCCGCCGACCTTCACACTCCCGACTTCGGTCCGAACGAGTGGTTGGTCGACGAGCTTTATCAGAAATATCAAGAAGATCCCAACTCGGTCGACCGAGCCTGGTGGAACTTCTTCGCCGACTACCATCCGGACCGCCCGGCGAAGGCTCCCGCCGACGCCGCGGCCGCCCCTCCGACACCGCCTCCCGCGCCCGTCGGCGACGGTAAGCCCGCCAAGGCCGAGACCAAGGCCCCGGCCAAGCCTGCCGCGAAGAAGCCCGCCGCCGAGCCCGCGCCCGCCGCGGGCGCCGAGGAGATCCGGCTTCGCGGCGTCGCCGCCCGCACGGTCACCAACATGGAGGCCAGCCTGGGCGTGCCCACCGCGACGAGCGTCCGCGCGGTGCCGGCCAAGCTGCTGATCGACAATCGCATCGTCATCAACAACCACCTCAAGCGTGGTCGCGGCGGCAAGGTGTCCTTCACACACCTGATCGGTTACGCGATCATCCGCGCGATGCAGGCGATGCCGGAGATGAACTCCTCGTACGCCGAGGTGGACGGCAAGCCCACGCTGGTCAAGCCCGAGCACGTCAACTTCGGGCTCGCCATCGACCTGAAGAAGGACGACGGCCAGCGCCAGCTCGTGGTGCCGAACATCAAGGCGGCCGGGACCCTCGACTTCCGCCAGTTCTGGGCGGCGTACGAAGAGGTCGTCCGCAAGGCGCGCAACAACAAGCTGACCATCGACGACTACGTCGGCACCACGATCAGCCTGACCAACCCCGGCACCATCGGGACGGTCCACTCGGTGCCGCGCCTCATGCCCGGTCAGGGCACGATCATCGGCGTCGGCGCGATGGAATACCCGGCCGAATACGCCGGCGCCTCCTCCGAGGCCCTCGCGCGGCTCGGCATCAGCAAGGTCATGACGCTGACGTCGACCTATGACCACCGCATCATCCAGGGCGCCCAGTCGGGTGACTTCCTGCGCCGCGTCAACCAGCTGCTGCTCGGCGACGACGACTTCTACGACGAGATCTTCGAGGCTCTGCGCATCCCGTACGAGCCGGTCCGCTGGGTCCAGGACATCAGCGCCACCCACGAGGACGACGTCGCCAAGGTCGCGCGGGTCCACGAGCTGATCCACGCCTACCGCGTGCGCGGCCACCTCATGGCCGACACCGACCCGCTGGAGTACACGCAACGCCGCCACCCCGACCTGGACGTCCTCAAGCACGGCCTCACCCTGTGGGACCTGGAGCGCGAGTTCGCCACCGGCGGCTTCGGCGGCAAGCCGACCATGATGCTGCGCGACATCCTCGGCGTGCTGCGCGGCTCGTACTGCCGCACGGTCGGCATCGAGTACATGCACATGCAGGACCCCAAGGAGCGCGCCTGGATCCAGGAGCGCGTCGAGGTCCCGCACGTCAAGCCGGACCGCGAGGAGCAGAAGCACATCCTGGGCCGCCTCAACACGGCCGAGGCGTTCGAGACGTTCCTGCAGACCAAGTTCGTCGGGCAGAAGCGCTTCTCGCTCGAAGGCGGCGAGTCCCTGATCCCGCTGCTCGACGCGGTGATCACCTCCGCCGCGCAGGCACACCTGGACGAGGTCGTCATCGGCATGGCCCACCGCGGCCGCCTCAACGTCCTCGCCAACATCGTCGGCAAGTCCTACGGCCAGATCTTCGGTGAGTTCGAGGGCAACCTCGACCCCCGCAGCGCCCAGGGTTCCGGCGACGTGAAGTACCACCTCGGCGCCGACGGCGACTTCGTCGCGCGCGACGGTTCGAAGATCCGTACCTCGCTGGTGGCCAACCCGAGCCACCTGGAGACCGTCGACCCGGTCGCCGAGGGCGTCGTCCGCGCCAAGCAGGACATCCTCGACGTCGGCGAGGGCGGGTTCACCGTCATGCCGATCCTCATCCACGGCGACGCGGCCTTCGCGGGCCAGGGTGTCGTGGCCGAGACGCTGAACCTCTCCCAGCTGCGCGGCTACCGCACCGGCGGCAGCGTGCACGTCGTGGTCAACAACCAGGTCGGTTTCACCACCGCCCCGGAGTACTCCCGCTCCAGCGTCTACGCCACCGACGTGGCGCGGATGATCCAGGCGCCGATCTTCCATGTCAACGGCGACGACCCCGAGCAGTGCGCGCGGGTCGCCCAGCTGGCCTTCGAGTACCGGCAGGCGTTCAACAAGGACGTCGTCATCGACATGATCTGCTACCGGCGGCGTGGCCACAACGAGTCCGACAACCCGTCGTTCACGCAGCCGCTCATGTACGACCTCATCGACGCCAAGCGCTCGGTGCGCAAGCTCTACACCGAGGCGCTGATCGGCCGCGGCGACATCAGCGTCGAAGAAGCCGAGCAGGCGCTCCGCGACTACCAGCAGCAGCTGGAGCGGGCGTTCAGCGAGACACGTGAGGCCATCAAGGAGCCCCCGCAGGAGAGCTTCACCAAGCCCGACATCGAGCACATCCCGGTCGACCACGCGGGCGTCTCCTCGGCCATCTCCGAAGAGGCCGTCAAGCGGATCCTCGACACGCAGCTGAACCTCCCGGAGGGCTTCTCGCCCCACCCGCGGGTGCAGCCGCTGCTGGCGAAGCGCGCGCAGATGGTCGAAGAGGACGCGATCGACTGGGCGACCGGTGAGATGTTCGCCCTCGGCTCGCTGCTCATCGACGGCCGTCCGGTGCGCATCGTCGGCCAGGACACGCGGCGCGGCACCTTCGGTCAGCGGCACTCCGTGCTGTTCGACCGCAAGACGGGCGAGGAGTACACCCCGCTCAAGCAGTTCGGTCAGGGCACGGCGAAGTTCTACGTGCACGACTCCCTGCTGAGCGAGTACGCCGCGATGGGCTTCGAGTACGGCTACTCGATGACCCGCCCGGACGCCCTGGTCTGCTGGGAGGCCCAGTTCGGCGACTTCGCCAACGGCGCCCAGTCGATCATGGACGAGTACATCTCGTCGGGCGAGCAGAAGTGGGGGCAGCAGTCCAGCGTCGTACTGCTGCTGCCGCATGGCTACGAGGGCCAGGGGCCCGACCACTCGTCCGCGCGGATCGAGCGCTACCTGTTGTCCTGCGCGCAGGACAACATGACGGTGGCGCAGCCGACCACTCCGGCGAACTACTTCCACCTGCTGCGCTGGCAGGCGCTGTCGCCGCGCAACAAGCCGCTGATCGTCTTCACGCCGAAGTCGATGCTGCGGCTGAAGGCGGCGACGTCGGCGACGTCGGAGCTGACCTCCGGTTCGTTCCTGCCGGTGATCGGTGACTCCATCGAGCCGGGCAACGTGAACCGGGTCGTGTTCAGCTCCGGAAAGATCTACTACGACCTCGTGAACGCGCGGGAGAAGGCCGGCGACACCTCGACCGCGCTCGTGCGGATCGAGCGGCTCTACCCGCTGCCGGTCGACGAGATCCAGGCGGAGCTGGCCAAATACTCTCCTGACGCCGAGCTGATCTGGGCGCAGGACGAGCCGGCCAACATGGGCGGGTGGCCGTTCATGGCGCTGAAGATGACGCCGCATCTGGAGGGACGCGAGATCAAGCGCGTGTCCCGCCGGGCGAGCTCGTCGCCGGCCGTCGGATCGGCCAAGATGCACGCGGCCGAGCAGCAGGGGCTGCTCGCCGCGATCTTCGGCGAAGAGTGACCCACTGATCGCCACTGTGCCCCGTACGCCCGGCGTGCGGGGCACAGTGCCGTCCGGGCCGCCGGTTCGGCCCTTGAGCATCGAACGGACGTGAACGGCTCATGTACTTCACCGACCGGGGCATCGAGGAGCTCCTCGAACGCCGTGGCGAAGAAGAGGTCTCGCTCGCCTGGATGGCCGACCGCCTCCGGGAGTTCGTCGACCTCAACCCCGAGTTCGAGACGCCGGTCGAGCGTCTCGCGACCTGGCTGGCCCGGCTGGGCGACGAGGACGACGACTGATCACCTCGGCAAGAAGCGATACATCTTGACTTTCGTCAAACGCGATATATCGTCTTAGGTGAGCGTTCCGACGGAAGGAGCCCGCGCCATGGCGCGCTGGACGATAGACGAGCCCACGAAGATCGACTTTGACGGCGTGGTCGCCCTGAAGGCGAACATCGTGGCGGGCACCGTGTCGATCCTGCCGAGCAGCGAGAGACCGTCCCTGCACGTCAGCGAGATCTCGGGCCACCCCCTGGAGGTCGCGCACGAGGCCGGCATGCTGACCCTCACCCAGAAGCGCAGCGGCCTCGACGGGGTCCTGCAGTGGGTGCAGAACACCAAGGGCCGCGCCACCATCGCGATCACGGTGCCCGCGGACTGCCCGATCACCCTCAACCTCGTCACGGCGAACGCCGTCGTCACCGGCATGTCCGGCCGCGTCAGCGTCAAGACCGCCTCGGGCGACGTCACCTTCGACGGCATGACCGGCACCATCGACGCCACCACCGCGACCGGCGCGATCGAGGCGCAGGGCGTAAGCGGCTCGGTCAGCTTCAACACCGTCTCCGGCGACCTATCCCTCGTCCACGGCCGTCTCGACCGGCTCAGCGCGCACTCGTTCAGCGGAAAGATCACCACTGACGTCGACCTCGGCGACGGCGGCGCCGTCCAGGTCCGTACGGTGTCGGGCGAGGTCACCATGCGCCTCCCGGAGTCCATCTCCGCCGAGGTCACCCTCAACTCCATGAGCGGCCGCATCGACTCGGCCTTCAAGGAGCTCAAACGGGACGAACGCTCCGTTCCCAAGCTCTTCACCGGTACGCTCGGCGGCGGCGGCGCGCCCCTGAAGGTCAACTCCGTCTCAGGCGCCATCACACTGCTCAGCCGGCCCGACCCCGCCGCGCTGAGCGACGAAGGAGAGCAGGACCAGTGAGTCCAGTTTTCGGGCACGGGCGGCTACGGCTCTACCTGCTTAAGCTGCTGGAGGAGAGCCCACGGCACGGCTACGAGGTCATCCGGCTCCTCCAGGACCGCTTCCTCGGCGTCTACTCACCGTCGCCGGGCACCATCTACCCGCGCCTGGCGCGGCTGGAGGAAGAGGGCCTGGTCTCCCACGAGGTCATCAAGGGCAAGAAGGTCTACCAGCTGACCGACGCCGGCCGCGACGAGCTCGAACACCGCATGGACGAGCTCGCCGAGCTGGAGGAGGAGCTGACGGAGTCGGTACGCGACATCGCGCGCGAGGTCCAGGAGGACGTACGCGACACCGTACGCTCGCTGCGCGAGGAGCTGACCCAGGCGGCGCGCGAGATGCGTAAGCAGGGCCCGGTCGGCGCCTCGCAGAACATCAAGGAGACCACGCAGCGCCAGAAGCAGGAGTGGCAGCGGCAGAAGGCGCAGTGGCGGGACCAGAAGCGCGTACTGAAGGAAGAATGGCGCCACACCTGGGACGACGCGTGGACCACCGCGACCGGCTCCGCCGAGGCGACGGCCCGCGTCAAGCTCGACCGTGCGCTGCGGAAGTTCGTCGAGGAAATCCGCACGGCCACGCGGGACGGCCTCGATGAGGATCAGCTGGCGAAGGCCCGCGAGCTGCTCACCGAGACCTCCCAGCGCATCAGGTCGGAGGTCTTCCCACCCAAGCCCCAGGGCTAGGGCGTAAAGACGATCTTTCCGAAGAGGTCGCCGCCGGCCATGGCCGCGAAGCCTTCGTGCGCCTGGCTCAGCGGGAGCGTCCGGTCGATCAGCGGGCGTACACCGGTCGTGTCGAGGAAACGCGCGAGGCGTACGAGCTGGTCGCGGGTGCCCATCGTGGAGCCGACGACCGACAGCTGCAAGAAGAAGACGCGGTTCAGTTCGGCCGGCGGCACCTGACCGCTCGTCGCGCCGGACACCACGATCCGCCCGCCGGGGCGCAGCGACTTCAGTGAGTGGTTCCAGGTGGCCTCGCCGACGGTCTCCATGACGGCGTCGACCCGCTCGGGCAGCCGCGCCCCGGACTCGAAGACCTGGTCCGCGCCGAGCTCCAGCGCGTGCTTGCGCTTGCTCTCCGTACGGCTGGTCGCCCACATGCGGTATCCGGCGGCCGAACCGAGCGCGATGAGCGCGGTCGCCACCCCGCCGCCCGCGCCCTGCACGAGGATGGTCGATCCGGGCTGCACGCCGGCCTTGTCGAACAGCATCCGGTAGGCGGTCAGCCAGGCCGTGGGCAGGCAGGCGGCCTCCTCGAACGACAGCGAGGCGGGCTTGGGCACCAGGTTCCGCCGCGGCACCGCCACCCGCTCGGCGAACGTCCCGTCGTAGGTCTCCGACAGCAGCGACCGCTTCGGGTCGAGCGTCTCGTCGCCTCCGCCGCGCTCCGGGTCACCGATCACGGAGTGAACGATCACCTCGTTCCCATCCTCGTCGATCCCGGCGGCCTCGCAGCCGATGATGATCGGTAGCCGGTCCTTCCGTATCCCGACGCCGCGGAGCGTCCAGAGGTCGTGGTGGTTGAGGGCGGTGGCCTTGACGGTCACGGTCGTCCAGCCCTCTTCGACCGTGGGCTCGGGGCGTTCTCCGAAGTCAAGCCCGTTGAGCGGATTATCGGCATCGATACGTGCTGCAGTGACGGCGAACATGCGTCGCACTCTAGTTCCCTGTGCCTCCGCCGGCCGAGACCCGCCCCGCGCATGACGACGGCCCGCGCACGGGTTCGTGCACGGGCCGTCGAATACGACGAGATCAGAGGCGAGCGACGCCTTCCTTGCGCGCCTGGTCGGCCACGGCCTTCGTGACCGCCGGGGCGACGCGCTCGTCGAACGGGCTCGGGATGACGTACTCCTCGGCCAGGTCGTCGCCGACGACGTCGGCCAAGGCCTCGGCCGCGGCGAGCTTCATGTCCTCGGTGATCGTGTGGGCCCGTACGTCGAGGGCGCCGCGGAAGACGCCGGGGAACGCCAGGACGTTGTTGATCTGGTTCGGGTAGTCGCTACGGCCGGTGGCGACGACGCGGGCGTGGCGGCGCGCGGCGTCGGGCTGGATCTCCGGGTCCGGGTTGGAGAGGGCGAACACGATGGCGTCACTCGCCATGGCGTCGACGCAGTCCTCGCGGATGGTGCCGCCGGAGAGGCCGACGAACACGTCCGCGCCGCGCAGGGCGTCTTCGGTGGAACCCTTCAGGCCGGCCTTGTTGGTGTCGGCGGCCAGCGCCCGCTTGACGGGGTTGAGGCCGTCGCGGCCCTCGTAGATCAGCCCCTTGCTGTCGGACACGGCGATGTCGCCGATGCCGGCGTTCAGCATGATGCGGGAGACGGCGATGCCGGAGGCCCCGGCACCGGCCACGACCGCGCGCATCTCCGCCAGCGGCTTGCCGGTGAGGCGCGCGGCGTTGCGCAGCGCGGCGAGGACCACGATCGCGGTGCCGTGCTGGTCGTCGTGGAAGACGGGGATGTCGAGCGCCGCCCGCAGGCGGTCCTCGACCTCGAAGCAGCGTGGCGCGCTGATGTCCTCCAGGTTGATGCCGCCGAAGCTGGGAGCCAGCCGGGTGATCGTCTCGACCAGTTCGTCGGTGTCGGTGCAGTCGAGGCAGATGGGTACGGAGTCGACGCCGCCGAACTGCTTGAACAGCAGCGACTTGCCCTCCATGACCGGCATGGCGGCCTTCGGGCCGATGTCTCCGAGGCCGAGGACGGCGGTGCCGTCGGTGACCACGGCGACGACCTTCGACACCCAGGTGTAGTCGTTGACGAGTTCGGGATCCTCGGCGATCGCCAGGCAGACGCGGGCCACGCCCGGCGTGTAGGCGAGCGAGAGATCGTCCTTGTCACGGACGGGAACGGTCGAGCGGATCTCGATTTTTCCTCCGCGGTGGAGCGCGAAGGCCGGATCGGCGTCGAAATCGTGCGGTTGATCAGGCTTTACAGCCACAGCGACCCCTGCTAGGTGCGATAAATGCGGGCAGACGACCGCATTCTGCCCTGGGTGCACGAACAGCGCAGTCGTCTCTTGTGTACGGGGGTCACCCGTTGAGCGATTATTCCACACCTGCCCGGCGCGCCCCAGGCAGGGGACCGTACCACCACGGCCACCGCCACGGCCCGCGGGGCCCACACTGGGGCATTACACCCGCTTCCGGCACGCCCCGTAAGAGGTTTATGCCATTGTTAGTCCCCACAAGGCGGCGGTAAACCAACGCCGCCTTGCGTGTTTTGCATGTTTATTTCACCCTTTTCCCCTCATTCCGCTCCCCATCGTCCGAGGAGGACGCTCTGCGCCCCCGTCCCCTCGCCCGCCGCCTGCTGGCCGCGGGCCTCGCCTTCGTCACGGGCCCGGCCTTCCTCATCGCCTGCAAGGAATCCGCTCCGACCAGTGCGCTGGGCCGCGTCAGGAAGTCCGGCCGTCTCGTGATCGCCACCGACGCCCTGTATCCGCCGAATGAGTTCAAGCAGAACGGCCAGATCGTCGGCTTCGACGTCGACCTCGGCACGGCCATCGCCAAAAAACTCGGAGTCAGGGCGGAGTTTCAGGACGTCAAGTTCGACACCATCCTGCAGGCCCTCCAGGAGGGCAAGTACGACATCAGCCTGTCGTCCTTCACCGACACCCGTGAGCGCGAGAACCGCTTCGACTTCGTGACCTATCTCTCGGCCGGCACGATGCTGCTGGTGCGCAAGGGGAACCCCAAGCGCCTGCGGCCCGACGACCTCTCCCTGTGCGGACGCCGGATCGCCGTCGAGAAGGGCACCACGGAGGAGGACGAGCTCACGCACAAGGCGGTCACCAAGCCGAGCGCCGGCGCGCGGATCGACTCCTGCCGCAAGGGCCACCGGCCCGCGCCCATCCGGATGTCCTATGACGACCAGGCCGCGGCGAACCAGGCCCTGCTCAAGGGGCACGCCGACGCGGTGCTCTCCGACTCCGCCTCCGCGACCTACGGGGCGAAGCAGTCGGGCGGCCAGTACGAGGTCTCGGGCTCCCTCTACGACGCGGCGCCGTACGGCATCGCGATCCCCAAGCGGCAGAACGACCTGCGGGACGCCGTCCTCACCGCGATGAAGGACCTGATCTCCGAGGGCATATACCGCCGGCTCACCGACAAATGGGGACTGACGAGCGACGCGATCACCGACCCCAAGGTCAACGCCGCCGGGTCCCAGCCGCCGCCGGTCGACGCGGTGGGATATCCGCGTTAGCCGTTGTCGGATTGTTTCATGGCAGTAATCGCACTTGAGGCGGGGTTAGGCCAAGATGTCCACCAACCATCTGGCCATCACCGGGGCGGATCCGCTCCGGGCTCCATAGGAGGACGCCGTGCACACCGGTCCTTTGCGCCATCGCGCCGCCGCGGTGGGGATCTCAGTTCTGGCAGGCGCACTGGCGCTGTCCGCCTGTAATGCCAAGACGACCACGCCGGGCAAGAAGAGCGCGCTCGATACGATCAAGAAGAATGGCAAGATCGTCATCGCGACCGACGCGTCGTACGCGCCGAACGAGTTCAAGCAGAACGGCCAGATCGTCGGTTTCGACATCGACCTCGGCTCCGCGATCGCCAAGAAGCTGGGCGTCACCGCCAGCTTCCAGGACGTCAAGTTCGACAACATCCTGCCTGCGCTGCAGAGCAAGAAGTACGACATCAGCCTGTCGTCCTTCACCGACAACAAGCAGCGTGAAGCCAGCTTCGACTTCGTGACCTACTTCTCGGCCGGCACCGGCATGCTGGTCAAGACGGGCAACCCCGAGAAGCTCGCGCCGGACGACCTGTCGCTGTGCGGCAAGAAGGTCGCCGTCGAGAAGGGCACCGTCCAGGAGGACGAGCTCTCGCCCAAGTCCTCCACCAAGCCCGACGCGGGCGCCCGGGTCGACAAGTGCAAGCAGGGCGGCAAGCCCGCTCCGGTGAAGATCTCGCTCGACGACGAGAACGCGGCCAACCTCGCGCTCGGCAACGGCCGCGCCGACGCGATCCTCGCCGACTCCCCGGTCGCGGCGTACGCGGCCAAGCAGTCCGAGGGCAAGTTCGTGCTCGCCGGCACCGCCTACGACACGGCCCCGTACGGCATCGCGATCCCCAAGAACGAGAACGAGCTGCGCGACGGGATCCAGAAGGCGCTGAAGGACATGATCTCCGACGGCACCTACAAGCAGCTCACCGACAAGTGGGGCATCTCGTCCGGCGGGATCACCGACCCCAAGGTCAACGGGGCGAGCGGCTGACGACCAGATGACCGAGACCGACACTCCGGAACCGGTACGGCCTGAGACCATCAAGGCCGTGCCGGTCCGGCACCCGGGCAGGTGGGTGAGCGGCGCGATCGTGATCGTGCTCGCCGCGATGCTCGTCCACATGCTGTTCACCAATCCGAACCTGGACTGGGGGACGTTCCAGAAGTACTTCTTCGACGGCGGCATCCTCAAAGGCCTCGTCGCCACCCTCGAACTGACCGTGATCGCCATGGCGATCGGCATCGTGGGCGGCGTGGTCCTGGCCCTGATGCGCCTGTCGGCCAACCCGATGCTGTCGTCGGCGGCCTGGCTGTACATCTGGTTCTTCCGCGGCACGCCGGTACTGGTGCAGCTGATCTTCTGGTTCAACATCAAGGCCCTGTTCGGCGACATCTCGCTCGGCATCCCGTTCGGCCCGATGTTCATCACCTGGGACGTCAACAGCCTGGTGACGACGTTCGTCGCGGCCATCCTCGGCCTGGGGCTGAACGAGGCCGCGTACATGTCCGAGATCGTCCGCGCGGGCATCCTGTCCGTGGACGAGGGCCAGACCGAGGCGTCGCAGGCGCTCGGCATGCGGCGGCTGAAGATCATGCGCCGCGTCGTGCTGCCGCAGGCGATGCGGGTGATCATCCCGCCGACCGGCAACGAGACCATCTCGATGCTCAAGACGACGTCCCTGGCGTCCACCGTGGCCTTCACCGAGCTTCTGAAGGCCGGCGAGGACATCTTCAACGCCAACTACAAGACGATCCCGCTGCTGATCGTGGTCAGCGTCTGGTACATCGTCATCACGTCGATCCTGTCGGTCGGGCAGTACTACCTGGAGCGGTACTTCGGCCGCGGCTCCTCCCGGGCCCTGCCGCCGACCCCGCTGCAGCGGCTGCGCCGCAACCTGACGACGTTCCACGTCAAACCGCCGACGGCGGTGGAGGGGTCATGACCGAGAACGGCCCCACGGGCGACCTGATGGTCAAGGCCGAGGGCATCCACAAGTACTTCGGCCGTCTGCACGTGCTCCGCGGCATCGACCTGGAGGTCAAGTCCGGCGAGGTGATGTGCGTCATCGGCCCGTCGGGCTCCGGCAAGTCGACGTTCCTACGCTGCATCAACCACCTGGAGAAGATCGACTCCGGCCGCCTCTGGGTGGACGGCCTCCTCGTGGGCTACCGCCAGCGCGGCGACAAGCTCCACGAGATGCGCGAGAGCGAGGTGGCGGCGCAGCGCCGGGACATCGGCATGGTGTTCCAGCGGTTCAACCTGTTCCCGCACATGACCGCGCTGGAGAACATCATGGAGGCGCCGGTCCAGGTCAGGCACGAGTCGAAGGCGGTCGTGCGCGAGCGGGCGAATCGCCTGCTCGACCAGGTCGGCCTGTCCGACAAGACGAACGCCTACCCCTCGCAGCTGTCCGGTGGCCAGCAGCAGCGGGTCGCGATCGCGCGGGCGCTGGCGATGGAGCCCAAGCTCATGCTGTTCGACGAGCCGACGAGCGCGCTCGACCCCGAGCTGGTCGGCGACGTGCTGGACGTCATGCGGCAGCTGGCCGTGGACGGCATGACCATGGTCGTCGTGACCCACGAGATGGGCTTCGCGCGCGAGGTCGGCGACTCCCTCGTCTTCATGGACGAGGGCGCCGTGGTCGAGAAGGGCCACCCCCGCTCGGTGCTCGGCGATCCTCAGCACCGCCGGACGCAAGACTTCCTCTCGAAGGTCCTCTGAGGGATGTCACCTGAGCGTGCACCGGGCGGGGTCTCAGGATCCCGCCCGGTGGCTACAGGGCGGCTACCGTCGCCATTAGCCGATCTAACGAATGATGCCCCGCATGTCGGGCTTCCTGGGGCCGGTCCGGTGCGGTGTAATGGCCGAATCAGGGCAACGCCTCTTACGGTGCGGTAGGAGAGCCCGTGGATCTCGCCTCATACGCCGACCTGGCGGTCCGCCTCGTGAACACCGGTACGCGCCAGGACGACCGGCTCACGGATCTCGACGCGCTCCAGGACCTCCTGACGACCCGCCCGCACATGAGCGGTCGCGTCCGCCGGCAGGACCTGGAGGCCATGCGTGAGCTGCGGACGGACCTGCGCTCGATCTTCGCCGCGGTCGCCGCGGGCGACGAGTGCGACGCCGTCGAACGCCTCAACTCCCTGCTGATCCAGCACCCGGTCCACCCTCAGCTGTCCGGGCACGACGGCCACCGGTGGCATCTGCACATCACCGAGAGCGGCTCGATCCCCGACCGGTACGCCGCCGGCGCGGCCATGGGCCTGGCGGTGCTCATCTCCGCCGACGGGCTCCGGCGGCTGGCGATGTGCGAGGCCTCCGACTGCGGCAACGTCTTCTTCGACACGTCCTCGAACCTCACACGCCACTACTGCTCCGACGAGTGCGTCATCCGGGGTGAGGACGTGGTTCAGCCCGGTCTCAGCCAGACCGACGGCCTCGGCCAGTAGCGCGCGACCACCCGGCCGACGATCAGATCGTCGGCGACGGCGCCGAAGTCCCAGCTGTCCTGCCGCCCGGAGGCCCGCTGGTTGTCGCTCTCCAGCCACCACCCGCCGGGCGTACGCCAAGCGACGCGCTTCACGATCAGCCGTTCCTGCTCCGGATGACGGGCCACGACCACGTTTCCGGGGGCGACGCGGGCCCTGGACCGTACGAGCAGCCGGTCGCCGGGGCGCAGGGCGGGGAGCATGGACTCGCCCCTCACCTCCACCGTGCGCACGATGTGTACCTCGCATCACTCGGGTAAGGGCTCAGGAGTAGTGTCTGACATCGGAGCATGATCCACGAACAACGGAAGGGACACGCAGGTGCTTGCACGAATTCTGCGCCCCAAGACCACGGTTTCCGCGCACTGTGACCTGCCCTGTGGCGTGTACGACCCCGCGCAGGCACGCATCGAGGCAGAGTCGGTCAAGGCGATCGTCGACAAGTACGAGAGCAACGACGACCCCGTCTTCCGCGCTCGCGCCCTGATCATCAAGGAGCAGCGGTCCGAGCTCGTCAAGCACCACCTGTGGGTGCTGTGGACCGACTACTTCAAGCCGCCGCACTTCGAGAAGTACCCGCAGCTGCACCAGCTGTTCAATGAGGCGACCAAGCTCGCCGGCGCCGGTGGCACGAAGGGCGGCGTGGACGCGGCCAAGGCCGACGACCTCCTCGCCAAGATCGACGAGATCAGCAAGATCTTCTGGGAGACGAAGAACGCCTGACCCGTTCCCATGTGGCCGGTCCGGAGCTCTCCGGGCCGGCCTCATCGCGTGGCGCACCGCTTTTCCCGCGTGCGGGAACCCGTCCGGACGTTTGAAGATCGCGACGACATGCAGGCGTGCCGGACGCACGAGTAGGTGCGCGCAAGCGGTAGTTTCAAGGGAGCGGGTAGCCCCAACTAGGGAGTGACGTGACCGAGGAAACCGCAGCCATGCCGGCCAGTCTTTCTGACGTCCGCGATGTGGTGACCGTGCGGCTGCCGGCCGACAGCGCCTATCTGTCCGTGCTGCGCACGGCGACGGCAGGTCTGGCGGCACGCCTCGATTTCAATCTCGACGAGATCGAGGATCTGCGCATCGCGATCGACGAGGCCTGCGCGATGTTGCTCGCCCAGGCGGTGCCCGGCACCGACCTGACATGCGAGTTCGAGCTGGCCGACGACGCGATGAGCATCGCCGTTTCCGTTCTCACCGTCGACGGCCAGCAGCCGAGCCGTGACACGTTCGCCTGGACGGTCCTGAGCTCACTCGCCGGCGACGTCGACGCGAGGGTCGGCGCCGACGACCGGGTCACCATCGTCCTGCAGAAGCGACGCGGGCAGACGACGTGATGACCACCGACCAGCATGGTCCGCCGCCCGGCGAGGTGACCGCGTGACCGAGAAGACCACTACGGCGGACAACGAGCACGGGGTTCCCGACCGCACCAGGGCGCGGCGGATGTTCGAGCGCATCCAGACCCTGCCCGAGGGCGACCCGGAGCGTCAGCGTCTCCGCGACGAGCTGGTCGAGCTGCACCTGCCGCTCGTCGAATACCTCGCGCGCCGGTTCCGCAACCGCGGCGAGTGGCTCGACGACCTGGTGCAGGTCGCGACGATCGGGCTGATCAAGTCCATCGACCGTTTCGACCTCGAACGCGGCGTGGAGTTCTCCACCTACGCCACGCCCACGATCGTCGGCGAGATCAAGCGCCACTTCCGCGACAAGGGCTGGGCCGTGCGCGTGCCGCGCCGCCTGCAGGAGCTGAAGCTGTCGCTGACCAAGGCGATAAGCGATCTCGCCCAGCGTGAGGGCCGCGCGCCGACCGTCAGCGAGCTGGCCAAGCACCTGCAGATGACCGAGGAGGAGGTGCTCGAAGGACTGGAGTCGGCGAATGCCTACTCCACGGTCTCCCTCGACGCCCCCGACTCGGGTGACGAGGACGCTCCGGCCGTCGCCGACTCGCTCGGCATCGTGGACGAGGCGCTTGAGGGCGTCGAATACCGCGAGTCGCTCAAACCGCTGCTGGAGAAGCTGCCCGCACGCGAGAAGCGCATCCTGTTGCTGCGGTTCTTCGGGAACATGACGCAGTCGCAGATCGCCGCAGAGCTCGGCATCTCCCAGATGCACGTGTCCCGGCTGCTGGCACGTACGCTCGCCCAGCTCCGAGACGGCCTCACCGCCGACGACTGACCGTGCCCCGGGCTACTCCTCCAGGAGTGCCCGGGTCGACGGAGGACTGAGCAGGGCGGCGGCACCGATGACGGCGATCACGATGACGATCGCCCCGAGGGCCTGCCGCCCGCTCTGCATCATCGAGACGGCCGCGATGACCGTGAAGATCTGGGTGAGCAGCGCCGGTGCGCGTCCCCATCGCTTCACCTGCCACAAGCCGCGCCCCACGAGCAGCAGGCACACTCCCGCGAGAACGGCGAAGAAGGCGAGCGCGATGGCGCTGGCCCGGTCGTGCGGCCTGCCGGTGACGGCGTCGGCTCCGACGTAGACGCCGAGCGCGAGGACGACGGCCCCTTCGAGGGCCTCGACGGCCGCGGCGGTGATCAGAGTGGTGGGACGTGTGGACACCCCGGAACCCTAGCCCGGCTTAACGGAGAATGTCGCTGAGGCCACGCCTTCGCATGAACCGGGTGAAGCTACCCTTTTGCACGTGCGTGCCCTACTGATCGCCAATCCCAAGGCGACGACCACGTCGCGCCGAGCACGAGACGTCCTCATGCGGGCGTTCGCGGGCGAGGTGCGGCTTGAGCTCGCCGAGACCCAGCGGCGCGGTCATGCGACCGAGCTCGCGAGCCAGGCCATCGGCGAATATGACGTGGTCATCGCCCTCGGCGGAGACGGCACCGTCAACGAGGCGGTGAACGGCCTGCTCACCGACGGCCCCTCTCCCGACCTGCCGGCGCTCGCGGTCGTGCCGACCGGGAGCGCCAACGTCTTCGCACGGGCCCTGGGGATGCAGAACAACCCCCTGGACGCCGCCGGACAGGTCCTGGAGGCGCTCCGCGCGGGCCGTAGCCGTACGGTGGGCCTCGGCCAGGCCGGTGATCGCTATTTCACCTTCTGCGCGGGTCTGGGGCTCGACGCCGAGGTCGTGCACCGCGTGGAACAGCTCCGGCTGGCCGGCTCCACCGCCTACTCCACGCTCTACATCCGCACGGCGCTCCGCCAGTTCTTCATGCTGACGGACCGGCGACGGCCCGCGCTGACGCTGGAGGCACCCGGGAAGCCGCCGCTGGGCCACATCTTCATGGGGATCATCTCCAACACCGCCCCGTGGACGTACGCCGGTCGCTGGCCGGTCAACCCGAGCCCGCAGGCGAGTTTCGCGACGGGACTGGACCTGTTCGCGCTGCGGAGGTTCGACATCCTGTCTACGGTCAGCGTGCTGCCGCAGATCCTGCCGCCGTTCAACCGCAAGGCCCCGAAAGGCGGCCACATCCTCGGCGTGCACGACCTTCCGGAGTTCACGATGCGGTCCCACCGACCCATCGCGTTCCAAGTAGACGGCGACTACCTGGGACAACGCGACTTCGTCACGTTCCGTGCCGTGCCGAAAGCAGTGCGTGTCGTGATCTGAGATCGGCGCACGTCAACTGTTTCCGTCGTGTGACAAATGCGACAACCATACTTTGAGAAAACTTTCTCAAAGGCCTTGCGCCCCTCCAGGCGCCCTGCGAATCTCTTAGAAGGCGCAGGACGTCGGGTAATGCCGCAGCGCCGCGCACACGTGCCCCGGGGTCAGTCTGAAGAGCACCCGGCTGTTCTCGACATCGTGAAACCGTTCACAAAGTGGAGTCATCGCTTCACGCTCGAAGTTTAAGGAGTGGACCGCATGGACTGGCGCCACCGCGCTGCCTGCCGTGACGAGGACCCCGAGCTGTTCTTCCCGATCGGCAACACCGGCCCCGCCCTGCTGCAGATCGAAGAGGCCAAGCAGGTCTGCCGGAGCTGTCCCGTCACTGAATCCTGCCTGCGCTGGGCCCTCGGATCCGGCCAGGACGCCGGCGTCTGGGGTGCCATGAGCGAGGACGAGCGCCGCGCTCTCAAGCGCCGCAACGCTCGCGCCCGCGCCCGCGCGTCGGCCTGAACTCAAGAACTCCCGCGAGCCGGCGCGTCGTCAACGGCGACACGCGTCCCGGCCCGCGCAGCAGCACCCGTGAATGAGATCACGGGTGCTGTCGTCGCTGTCAGGCGGGAAACGGCCGCGCCCGGTGCGTCTGGTCGTCCAGCGGGATGTCGAGCATCACCTCGGTTCCCCCACCGTCGCGTCGCCGCAGGTCGAGGACCCCGCCCAGCTCCCCGACGATCAGCGTACGGACGATCTGCAGGCCCAGGCTGCCCTCCGTCTCCACGTCGAATTCCTCCGGCAGGCCCTTGCCATTGTCGGACACCAGCACGCCCAGGCGCTCCTCGCTGCGCGTGACGAACACCTCCAGCAGGCCCGACTGGTCGGTCAGCCCGTGTTCGAGGGCGTTCTGGAGCAACTCGGTGAGCACCATGGCCAGCGGGGTCGCGATCACCGCCGGGAGCACGCCGAAGCCGCCGATCCGCTTCGGCCGCACCTTCGTCTCGGCCGCGGACACCTCCCCCGCCATCGCCATCACCCGGTCGGCGATGTCGTCGAAGTCGATCAGCTCGTCCGGCGTGTGAGACAGGGTCTCGTGGACGATCGCGATCGACCCCACGCGGCGTACGGCCTCCTCCAGCGCCATACGCCCCTCCGGCACCCGCAGCCGCCGCGCCTGGAGCCGCAGCAGCGCGGCGACGGTCTGGAGGTTGTTCTTCACCCGGTGGTGGATCTCCCGGATCGTGGCGTCCTTGGTCATCAGCTCCCGGTCGCGCCACCGCAGCTCGGTGACGTCGCGCAGCAGCACGATCGCGCCCGTACGGTCGCCGTCGACGATCAGCGGAATCGCCCTGAGCTGCACGATCGCGCCGTTCGCCTCCACCTCGGTCTCGCGTGCCGCACGCCCGCCGGCCACCACGGCCAGCGAGTCGTCGACCGGCGCCATGATCAGCCGGGCCGTGATGTCGCCCAGGTGGGTGCCGGCGAGGTCGGCCGGCAGCCCGAGCCGCCGGTACGCCGACTGGGCGTTCGGGCTCGCGTAGAGCACGCGCCCGTCGCGGTCGACGCGCAGGAGACCGTCTCCCACGCGCGGCGACCTCGCGAGGTTGGGCTCCTGGCCGGGGAACGGGAACAGCCCCTCGTTGATCATCTTCGCCAGGTCGCTGGCGCTCTGGAGATAGGTGAGCTCCAGGCGGCTCGGGGTGCGCGCCGAGCTGAGGTTGGTGCTGCGCTGGATGATGCCGAGGATCCGGCGTCCCCGGCGTACCGGGATGGACTCCTCGCGCACGGGGATGCCGCTGCCCCACTCCGGGTCGCCCTCGCGGCAGATCCGGCCCTCACGCCAGGCGACGTCGACCAGGCCGCGCCGCCCGTGCGAGGCGATCTTGCCGACGAGGTCCTCGGGGTAGGCGGTCGGGCCGGTCGTGGGGCGGATCTGCGCTACCGCCACCCACCGATCGACCTTCTGAGGACTCCGCCGCGTGGCTTCGGCCACGCGCTCGCGCACCGTCAGCGGAACCCACAGGACGAGGTCCGCGAAGGACAGATCGGCGAGCAGCTGCCAGTCCGACACGAGGGCGTGGATCCACTCCATGTCCGCCGTGTCGAGGTCGGTGCGCTGCTTGATCAGGTCGCTCAACGTGGGCACGTCTGCATCATCGCAGGTCGTCCTGGAATGATGCGGCTCGTGAACCCTCTCGAGCGGCTGACGGCCGCGACACGGGAGCGCACGGCCGAGGGCCTGCGCCGTACGCTCCGGCCACGCACCCCCGACCACCCACTGCTCGACCTGGCCTCCAACGACTATCTCGGGCTGTCACGCGACCCCCGGCTGATCGAGGGCGCGATGGAGGCGCTCCGCGTCTGGGGCGCGGGCTCGACCGGATCACGGCTGGTCACCGGAACGACCGAACTGCACGCCGCGCTCGAAGACGACCTGGCCGACTTCACGGGCATGCCCGCGGCCCTGGTGTTCTCCTCCGGATACCTTGCCAATATGGGCGTGCTCACCGGCCTGCGGCCCGGCCTGATCGTCTCCGACCGCAACAACCACGCCTCGCTGATCGACGGCTGCCGTCTCGCGCGCTGCCCGGTGACGATCACACCGCACGGCGACGTCGCGGCGGTGGACGCCGCGCTCGACGGCGTGAGGGACGCGGTCGTCGTCACCGACGCGATCTTCTCCGTCGACGGCGACCTGGCGCCGCTGCGCGAGCTGCACGCCGTCGTACGGCGCCACGGCGCCCTGCTGGTGATCGACGAGGCGCACGCGCTCGGCGTCGTGGGGCCGGGCGGGCGCGGCGCCGCGTACGCCGCGGGCCTGGCCGGAGAGCCCGACGTGGTGCTCACGGTCACGCTGTCGAAGTCGCTCGGCTCCCAGGGCGGCGCGGTGCTGGCCGCGCCCGAGGTGATCGAGACGCTCATCGACACGGCCCGCTCGTTCGTCTTCGACACCGGGCTCGCCCCGGCGTGCGCCGGGTCGGCGTCCGCGGCGCTCCGGGTGATCACCTCCGAGCCCGGGCTCGCGGACCGCGCACGCGCCAACGCCCGCCGGCTCGCCGAAATGGCGCGGGAGGCCGGGCTGGAGACCTCCGCACCGGCGGCCGCCGTCGTACCAGTGATCATCGGTGCCCCGGAAGCGGCGGTACGCGCCGCCGGGATCTGCGCCGATCACGGTGTTCGCGTCGGCTGCTTCCGCCCGCCGTCGGTGCCGCACGGACGCGCGTGTCTCCGGCTCACGGCCATCGCGACACACGGGGAGGTAGAACTCACAAAGGTCAGGGAGGCGATGAGCCGTGTCATGAAGGACATCGGCCCGTACGCTTCTCGTAACGCCGGTGTGGCGCGGCGGTGAACACTAGGAGAGCGTGTGACGGCTGAGCGGGCACCTGATCTCGGGATGGAACCCCGCGTTCCCAAGTACTACCGGCTCAAGAAGCATCTCGTGGAGCTGACCGAGGCGCTGGCCCCGGGCAGCCCGCTGCCGCCCGAGCGCACGCTCGCCGAGAAGTACGGCACGTCGCGCACGACGGTCCGGCAGGCCCTGGCGGAGCTGGTGATCGAGGGACGCCTGCAGCGCATCCAGGGCAAAGGCACGTTCGTGGCCAAGCCGAAGGTCGCCCAGGAGCTTCAGCTCGTCAGCTACACCGAGGACATGAAGCACCACGGGCTCCACCCCGAGACCCGGATCCTCGACATCGGCTACGTCACGGCCGACGAGCGTTTCGCGGGCCTGCTCGGCATCCGCCCCGGCGGGCGCGCGCTGCGCATCCACCGGCTGCGGCTCGCCGACGGCGAGCCGATGTCGATCGACACCTCGCTGCTGCCCGCGCGCCGCTTCCCCGGCCTGCGCAAGGAGCTCCCCCGCCACCGCTCGCTGTACGAGACCCTCGCCACCGCCTACGACGTGCACCTCGCCGAGGCCGAGGAGACCATCGAGACCGTGCTGGCGACGCCCGACGACGCGGGGCTGCTCGGCGTCGACGTCGGCCTGCCGCTCCTGCTGCTGTCGCGGCACGCCTTCGACACCGAGGGCGCGCCCGTCGAGTGGGCGCAGTCGCAGTACCGCGGCGACCGGTACAAGTTCATCACCCGCCTCCGCCGTCAGCGCGATACCCCGTGACCCTGCCTCGCGGACCACACCTCACCACTCGCTAGAGTCGCGCCAATGAGCGTGCTCGTCGTCTCCGGGACCGATACCGGCGTTGGGAAGACCGTCGTGACCGCCGCGATCGCGGCGGTGGCGCGAATGCGCGGCGCTTCCGTCGCCGTGGTCAAGCCCGCCCAGACCGGCGTACGCCCCGGGGTTCCGGGCGACCTCGACGAGGTGCGCCGCCTGGCGGGCGTGAGCGACGTGCACGAATACGCCCGCTACTCCGGCGCGCTGTCCCCGGCCGCCGCGGCCCGGCTGGCCGGGCTGCCCCCTCTGGACCTGGCGGCCTGCGCCGAGCAGGTCCGCTCGCTCGACCGCGACCTGGTCATCGTCGAGGGCGCCGGCGGCCTGCTGGTCCGCTACGACGAGGATGGGGCCACCCTTTGTGACCTCGCCCACACGCTTGGCGCCCCGGTCGTGGTCACCGTACGCCCGGGGCTCGGCACGCTGAACCACACGGCGCTCACGCTGGAGGCCATGGCCGGCCGCGGCATCGAGCCGGCCGGCGTGGTCATCGGCGCGTGGCCGGCCCGGCCCGGTCTCGACGACCTCTGCAACGTCCGTGACCTGGAGACCATCACCGCCAGACCACTCGCCGGAGTCCTGCCCGACCGTCTCGGGCGTCTCGATGGCCCGGAATTCCTGCTCGCCGCCCGCGACGGACTGGCTCCTCATCTCGGGGGGACTTTCCAGGCAGGGAAATTCCGGGAGGATTGCCATTCCCTCGTACGTACGTACGGGGACCTGAAGTCATGAGAGGACGATCGTGACCGACAACGTGATGCCCACGACCGAAACGAATGCTCCGGCGGACATCCTCGCGGTCGCACGCGAACAGGTGCTCGGCAAGGGCGAGGGCCTGAACGAGAGCCAGGTGTACGCGTGCCTGACCCTGCCCGATGACCAGGTGGAGGACCTCCTCGCCCTCGCCCACGAGGTGCGCATGCGGTGGTGCGGGCCGGAGGTCGAGGTCGAGGGCATCGTGTCGGTGAAGACCGGCGGCTGCCCGGAGGACTGCCACTTCTGCTCCCAGTCGAGCCAGTTCCAGTCCCCCGTACGCGCGGCGTGGCTCGACATCCCGGCGCTGGTCAAGGCCGCCAAGGAGACCGCCGAGACCGGCGCGACCGAGTTCTGCATCGTGGCGGCCGTCCGCGGCCCGGACGCCCGGCTCATGGCCCAGGTGCGCGAGGGCGTGGACGCGATCCGGCGCGAGGTCGACATCAACATCGCTTGCTCCCTGGGCATGCTGACGCAGGAGCAGGTCGACGAGCTGGCGGCCATGGGCGTGCACCGCTACAACCACAACCTCGAGGCGCCCAAGTCGCACTTCACGAACGTCGTGACCACCCACACGTGGGAGGAGCGCTGGGAGACCTGCGAGATGGTGCGCGCCGCCGGCATGGAGCTGTGCTGCGGCGGCATCATCGGGATGGGCGAGACCGTGGCCCAGCGCGCGGAGTTCGCCGCGCAGCTCGGCTCGCTGGAGCCCGACGAGGTTCCGCTCAACTTTCTCAACCCTCGTCCCGGCACCCCGTTCTCGGACTATCCGACGGTCGAGGGTGTCGAGGCGCTCAAGACGATCGCGGCGTTCCGCCTGGCCATGCCCCGTACGATCCTGCGCTACGCGGGTGGGCGCGAGCTGACGCTCGGCGATCTCGGCACCCGTTCGGGCATGCTCGGCGGCATCAACGCGATCATCGTCGGGAACTACCTGACCACCCTCGGCCGTTCGACCGACCGTGACCTGGAGATGCTCGGCGAGTTGAAAATGCCGATCAAGGCCTTGTCACAGACTCTCTAACCCGGCCGTACAGCCCGGTACGGTCGGTGCGAGGGGCTCGCGGAAGCGGGCCGGCACAGACTGAGGGTGATCGGCATGAAGACGGCGGCGGCAACGGCTATCGCCGGCATCGCACTCCTCGTGTCGGGGTGTGCGGGCAATTCCCAGGCTGAGATCGACCACCCGGCGCCGGCCTCGAAGAGTCCCGGCGCCGGGGGCTCACTGGTCCTGCGGACCACGACCTCGGGCGGCATCGCCGGGATGGGCGGGCCCGGTTCAATGCCGGACTTCTCCCTCTACGACGACGGCCGCGCGATCGCCCGCCTCGGGACGCGGCTGACCGAGTACCACCTGACACCGGCGGCGCTGCGGCGCCTGGTCTCCGGGGCGTCGGAGGCCGGGCTCGCGAAGCCGCACAGCACCGACGACCGCAACGTCGCCGACGCGATGTACAAGAACATCACGTTCGTGACCGGTGGCAGCGCGCGCACCTCTCGGATCATCCAGGCCGGCCGCACGTCCGACCCGGCCTCGGACTTCCTCAAGCGGCTCGTCCCGTCGACGTGGCCCCGGACCGACCTGACCGCCGACCCGAAGCCGTACCACGCGGCGCGGGTGGCCGTGCTGGCCGTGCCGGCCGCGGGCAAGGGGCCCTCGTGGCCCTTCAAGCCGCTGACGGCCGGGTCCCGCGTCGGGACGCGTACCTGCACGGTCCTCGACGGCGCCGACGCGGCCAAGGCCGAGCGTGCCGCGGCGAAGACACCTCAGTGGACCGACCACGGCCAGACCTTCCGCGTGACGGTACGCGCGCTGCTGCCCGACGAGACGAACTGCGCGAACCTGGCGCACTGAGACGATGTGAAGCCGGTCCGTCGCCGATCGTGACCATCGTCGGTGACAGACTGTTACGTCGTTGTTATCGTCCGCGTTCAAAGCGGCGGCCACGAAACCGTGTTTCGAAAGGGCGCCCCGATGCCGCACGATGACCCGCGCTCGACCGGCCCGCTCGTGCGGATCGTCGTCGCCGTCCTCCTGATCGCCCCCTTCGTCGTCTACCTCGCCGTCCCGAGCTACGCCAAGGTCAAGCCCAGACTCGCCGGCTTCCCGTTCTTCTACTGGTGGCAACTCCTCTGGGTGGTCGTCACCGCGGTGTTCATCGCGATCGCGCACGCCCTCACCCGCGGGGGGCGCGGCCGATGAGCGACGTCAACGGGGTGGAGCTCGGAGTATTCGTCTTCTTCTTCGTGCTGGTCACCGCGATGGGGTTCGCCGCCGCGCGGTGGCGGCGTGGGCAGACCCTGATGCACCTGGACGAATGGGGCCTCGCCGGCCGGGGCTTCGGCACGTTCACCACGTGGTTCCTGCTCGGCGGCGACATCTACACGGCCTACACCTTCATCGCGGTGCCGGCGGCGGTGTTCGCGAGCGGCGCGATGGGGTTCTGGGCGGTGCCGTTCGGGGCGATCGCCTACCCGATCCTGTTCCTCGTCCTCCCGCGCCTGTGGTCGGTGGCGCGTGTGCACGGCTACGTGACAACGGCCGACGTCGTAAGCGGCCGGTTCGGCTCCCGATCGCTCGGCCTGGCCGTCGCGGTCACCGGGATCCTGGCGATGATGCCCTACATCGCACTCCAGCTCGTCGGCATCCAGGCCGTGCTGACCGTGATGGGCGTCAAGGGTTCGGGCCTGGCCAGGGACCTGCCGCTGCTCATCGCGTTCGCGCTGCTCGCCGCGTACACCTTCACGTCGGGCCTGCGCGCCCCGGCCCTGATCGCCTTCGTCAAGGACACGCTGATCTACCTGGTGATCATCGTCGCGATCCTCTACATCCCGACGAAACTCGGCGGCTGGGGGCACATCTTCGGCAGCGCCCAGGCGAGCCTGGCCAAGACCAACCCGGCGACCGGCAGGCCGAGCGGCGCGCTCGTCACCACCGACATGACCCACTGGGCGTACGGCACGCTCGCGATGGGCTCGGCGCTGGCCCTCTACCCGCACATGGTCACGGGAGCGCTGGCGTCCGGACGCCGCGACGTCATCAAGCGGAACACCGCCCTGCTCCCGATCTACTCCCTGCTGATGGGGCTGCTGGCCCTGCTCGGCTACATGGCGCTGGCCAGCCCCGACGTCGCCTCGGCGGTCAAGGCGGCCAAGAATCCACAGCTCGCGGTGCCGCTGCTGTTCGACCACATGTTCCCGAGCTGGTTCGCGGGCGTCGCCTTCGCGGCGATCGGCGTAGGCGCGCTGGTGCCGGCGGCGATCATGTCGATCGCGGCGTCGAACCTGTTCACCCGCAACATCTACACGGCGTTCTTCCGCCCCGGCGCGTCCCCGGCCGAGGAGACGCGCGTTTCGCGGGTCGTGTCGCTGCTGGTCAAGGTGGGCGCGCTCGTCTTCGTGCTGAGCCTGGACAAGACCCTCGCGATCAACATGCAGCTCCTCGGCGGCATCTGGATCGTGCAGACGTTCCCGTCGCTCGGCTTCGGGCTCTTCACGCGATGGTTCCACCGCTGGGCGCTGCTCGCGGGCTGGGCGGTTGCCATGGCGTACGGCACCTTCACCGCGTACCGGCAGCACTCCCCCGTCCAGCGGCACTTCGCCCAGTCGATCGCCGACGTCCCGCTGCTCCACCACACGGCCTACATCGCGCTGACCGCCTTCGTGATCAACATGATCGTGGTCGTCGTCCTCACGCCGATCTTCAAGGCCGCGCGGGTGCCGGAGGGCGTCGACGAGACGCGTGCCGGCGACTACACGGCCGATGACGTGCGGGATGTCCCCGAACTCCTCGCGGAGTGAGACAGGCGCTCCCGATGTCCTTTCCGGCCAGTAGTGCCTTATGCTCGCACCGTGAGCGAGGAAAGTCCTGGAATGACCGCGTCACGTCCCTCCCCCACCGGGGCCTTGGACGGCATCGAGATCCGGGTCGCCCGCTCCGAGGAGTACGCGAAGATCGGCGACCTCACCGCGGCCGTCTACATCGCAGGCGGCTTCATGCTGCCGGGCGACCCGTACGTTCTCAAGCTGCGCGACGCGGCGCGACGCGGGCGCGAGGCCGAGCTGATCGTCGCCATCGAGAAGGGCGAGCCGACCGCGACCGTCACCTACTGCGTCCACGGCGGCGGGTGGACACAGCTGACGGCGCCGGGCGAGGCGGAGTTCCGGATGCTGGCGGTCGTGCCTGCCGCGCGCGGGCTCGGGCTCGGTGAGGCCCTCGTAGGGCACTGCGTGCGGCGGGCCCGCGAGGACGGCTGCACGGCCCTGCGCCTGTCGACCGAGTCGATCATGCACACCGCGCACCGTCTCTACGATCGGCTGGGGTTCGTGCGCACTCCCGAGCGCGACTGGACCCCGATCACCGACGGGATCGACCTGCTGATGACGTACGAACTGAGCCTCTGAGCGCTGGAGTACGCTTCTGCCTCGTGACGGCGATCTACTGTGACCTGTGCGGAGACCCTGTATCCGGTGACGACCACGTGCGCTGCCGCCAGGCACGCGAGATGGAGCCACCGCGCTACTGCGCGGAGTGCCGGCGGCGCATGGTGGTCCAGGTGACCCCCGGCGGCTGGACGGCCGTCTGTTCGCGGCACGGCACCCGCACGGCCGGCTGAGCCGGCGTGCGGGCGCACCACCGCTCAGCGTCTACTCGATGACGGCGATCAGGTCGCCTTCCTGGATGACGTCGCCCTCGGCCACCTTGAGGGAGGCGACGGTGCCGGCCTCCTCGGCCAGGACCGGGATCTCCATCTTCATCGACTCGAGGATGACGAGGGTGTCGCCGTCTTCGACCTGGTCGCCCTCGGCGACGACCACCTTCCATACATTCGCGACCATCTCCGCGAGGACCTCGGACACCGCGGCTCCTTTCATCGTGTACCGGCGCTTGCCGGACGCAGTTGTCGAGCAATTGTGAGGCCAGGGCCTTGACCGGAGCTATCGCGCGCGCATCCGGTCCACCAGGCCCGTGTCGTACTCACCCGAAGCGAACTCCGGGTTGTCCAGCAGCTCGGTGAAGAAGGGGAGGTTCGTCTTCGGACCCTCGATCGCAAAGGCCCCGACGGCCTCGCGGGCGGCGGCGAGCGCCTGCGCCCGGTCCGATCCGTACACGCACAGCTTGGCCATCAGCGGGTCGTAGAAGGGCGTGACCTCGTTGCCCGCCTGGTAGCCCGCGTCGACCCGTACGACGTCACCGGTGGGCTCCTCCCACACCTTGATCTCGCCCGGGCCGGGCAGGAAGCGCTCGGGGTCCTCGGCGTAGACCCGGAACTCGATCGCGTGGCCCCGCGGCTCCACGCCGTCGAACGACACCGGCTCGCCCGCGGCGATGAACAGCTGCTGCTCGACCAGGTCGATGCCGGTGACGAGCTCGGTGACCGGGTGCTCTACCTGGAGACGGGTGTTCATCTCCAGGAAGACGAACTCCTGCTTGCCTGGGTCGACGAGGCATTCGACGGTGCCGGCGCCGCGGTAGGCGACGGCCTCGCCCGCGCGTACCGCCGCGGCGAGCATGCGGGCGCGCAGCTCGGGGCCGACGCCGGGCGACGGTGTCTCCTCCACGATCTTCTGGTGGCGGCGCTGCACCGAGCAGTCGCGCTCGCCCAGGGCCACGACGGTGCCGTCGGCGAGGCCGAGGATCTGCACCTCGACGTGGCGGGCGCACTCGACGTAGCGCTCGAGCAGGATGTCGGCGTTGCCGAAGAACCGCTCGGCGCGCGTGCGGGCGGTGTCGAAGGCCTTGCGCAGCTCGGCTTCGTCGTAGGCGACGCTCATGCCGATGCCGCCGCCTCCGCCGGCCGCCTTCACCATCACCGGGTAGCCGATGCCCCCCTCGACGGCGGCGACCGCCGCGTCGGCGTCGGGGACCGGCTCGCGGGTGCCGGAGGAGACCGGCACGCCGGCCTTCTCCATGAGGTTACGAGCGCTGATCTTGTCGCCCATGGCCTCGATCGCCGCCGGCGACGGCCCGATCCAGGTCATGCCCTCGTCGATGACGCGCTGAGCGAACCCGGCGTTCTCCGCGAGGAAGCCGTAACCCGGGTGGACGGCACGCGCGTTGCTGCGCTTGGCCGCCTCCATCACCGCGTCGACGTCGAGATAACTGAGTGCGGGCTGCGCCGGCCCGATGAGGATCGCCTCATCGGCCTCGGAGACGAAGGGGAGATCGGCGTCGGCCTCGGAGTAGACGGCGATGGCCTTCACCCCCATCGCACGCACGGATCGGATCACCCTCCGGGCGATCTCTCCCCGATTGGCCACCAGCACCGACTCGAACAACGCTCCTCCTCGTTTGGTCGACCCAGGGCGAAGGATAACCACCCGCCGCCTCGCGTAGCGCGATGCCCACCCACAAAATCGCTTGTGATCGCCGCTCAGCGCATGCGGTCGACCACGTGACCGAGCGCTTCGACCACCGTCGGGTCGTACTCCGCGGCGGAATCGCCCCGGAGACGTTCGAGCACCGCGGCCGACCGGTCACGGTCGGAGGAGGCCCCGACGAGGTCGTCGTAGGCGTTGGCGACCTTGATGACGCGGCTGGCCAACGGCGGCGCCGGCCCGTCGGCGGCGCGGTAGGGCTCGGACTGGCGGCGTACGATCTCGGCGACCTCGTCGAGCACGCCGGTCTTGGTGATCACTCCGGCGCCGAGGTCGGCGATTCGGCGCTGCTCGCTCGGCGAGGCGAGGACGGTCGCACCGCCGGGGATCGGGTCGCGAAGGGACAGCTGCCCGATGTCGTGCATGAGCGCGGCGTACTCCAGCTCGAGGAGCTCCTCCTCGGTCATCCCCAGCTCCCGGCCCATCGCTACGGCCAGCTCGCTGACCCGCCGGGAATGGCCCGTCTCGACGTAGCCGCCGACCTCGGTGACCTGGGACAGGGCGCGTACGGTCTGCAGGTAGGTCGCCCGGATGCCGGCGAAGCGCCGGAAGGCGACCTGCGTCACCAGGATCGGCGCGGTGAACACGAGCAGGGCGGCCGGCCCCATCACGAAGGTGCTGACGGCGATGAGCATGCCGGTGGCGCCCGAAGCGACACAGAGTGGCACTTTGGCCCGCGCCTCGTCTCCGAGGGCGATACCGAAGCGGGTGCGGACGGCCTCGGCCCTGATGGTCGCGGCGGCCACGACCTCCACCGCGCAGGCGAGCACGACGGTCAGGGCCATGGTGGTGATGAGCATCGGCCAGTGGTGGCGCAGCGACGAGTGGGCGACCGGCCGGAAGGCGAAGGCGACGAGGGCCGGGCTGAGGATGCGGCGCGCCATGGCGTCGAGGCCGGGGACGCGGCCGACGGCGATGTGCGGGAGGGATCCGACGAGCGTGCCGCAGGCGGTGACCGTCACGACCTGGAACGCCGAGTGGGTCGCGGGCTCGCTCCCGACTCGGAGGAGCAGGGCGTATCCGAGCGAGCCCGCGCTGGCGATCGGCGCGACCTCCCGGTTGCCCGGCATTAACATCCGCAGCAGCTCGCCGACGGCGATGAGCGCGCCGAACAGGATCGCGGTGCGGGAGTCCTTCAGGCCGACTGCGCCGACCTGCGTGACCGAGGCGATGATGAGCATTCCGGCCACCGCGATCAGCAGTAGCTGGGCGGAGTCGAGCGACTGCCAGCCGGGCCGGCGACGCGACGGCGCGGTCACGGCCGCGCGCCTTCGCTCGCGACGCGGAGCGGTGTGCTCGGGTCGTCGTGGTCCTGCTGGGTGGTCTCGATTTCCTCGCCCTCCGGCGGGACGAGCGGCTCGGCCGGCTGCCACCCGTGGCTCTCCAGCGCGGCGACGAAGGCGTCGACGAGCTCCGGGTCGAAGTGGGTGCCCGCCGAGCGTCTCAGCTCGGCGATGCCCTCCTCCTGCGAACGCGCCGCGCGGTAGGACCGGTCGGACGTCATCGAGTCGAAGGCGTCGGCGACCGAGATGACGCGGGCGAACTCGGGGATCTCTGACCCGGCCAGCCCCATCGGGTAACCGGTGCCGTCGACCCGCTCGTGGTGGTGCATGATCCCGGCGAGCGCCTCGTCGAGGAACCCGATCTCGCGCACGATCTCCAGGCCGCGCATCGGGTGCAACTGGATCGCGGCGAACTCCTCCTCGGTGAGCGGACCGTCCTTCTGCAGCACCTTGGTGGGCACCCCCAGCTTGCCGACGTCGTGGAGCATGCCGGCCCAGCGGATCGCGCCGACCCGCTCGGGCCGCATGCCGATCATCCGGGCGATCATCACCGAGCCGCGCGAGACGCGCTCGCTGTGGCCGCGGGTGTAGTAGTCCTTCGTCTCCACCGCCTGGCACAGGGCCGCGATCGTCGCCGAGTGGGCCTGGTGCTGGGCGCGGGTCTGCTCGAACGCCCAGCGGGCCAGCAGCATCGGCAGCAGCACCAGGAACGCCGAGAACGGCCCGATGGCCTCCCACGGCGCGGCGATGAGCAGCCCGAACATCCCGTACGCGAGCTGGCCGATGGTGAGCTGGCCGAGCGGGCGCCAGCGGAAGCCCCAGATCGGCGCCTGCTTCGTCAGGACGAGCACGACGCCGACGAGGACGAGGTTGACCGCGACATAGATGACGACGGCCCCGACATAGGGCGTGATGATGCCGGGGAACGAGCCGTTGGTCGGCCTGCCGACGTGGCCGCCGATCGCGCTGAAGACGACGCCGGCGAGGTAGCCGGCGAGCGCGAACTGCGCGCCGTTGAACAGCCGTTTGACCGGGCCGATGTCGCGGCGGCCGGTGACGATGGCCGAGGCTCCGACCAGCGCGGCCCCGGCCGGCCCGAGCAGGACCACCGAGGCCAGACCGGCCGAGTAACTCAGCGACACGCGGGCGCTCGCGCTGTTGAGCAGCGCCGGAACCGACTCGCACACCACCGACAGCACCGCGAGGACCGCGAGGGTCGTCCAGTCGATGCCGCCGAGGGACGAGAGGCCGATGCACGAAGCCGCGAACGCGACGACCGTGCAGACGTACGCCTGCGCGGCGAGGGGTAGTCCACGCAATGCCGCCCCCACGAGGTTATGGCCTAAGCCCAGGACACGCCTTCACGCATGATTCTCTGCCTCCCCCTGATGAACTCCCGGCCCACCCCTGGTCCGGAGGCCCGCCTGCCTTGACTCGCTGCCGCTTCGAACGAAGCCGCCCGAGGAATCGGTGGTAAGCCTAACCCGAGAGCCGGGGGTCACGCAGACGCCCAGGGAAACGTGAGCAAAGCGTGAAGGTATCGTCACCTAGCGTCCCGGGTGAGACCGGATCCCCAGCGTACGCCTCAGTCGGCGAGCTTCGCGCGGACCTCCTCGATACGGCCGAGGACCTTCGCCCGAAGGTCCTGCGGCACCGCATCGTGCCCGCAACATTTATTGACCAGCTTCTTGACCGACTCCTCAAGGCCGTACTCCCGGAGGCACGGGCCGCACTCGTCGAGGTGCTGCTTGATGTCGCTGCATCCGCCCGAGTCGAGCTCGCCGTCGAGATAGTCGTAGATGCGCCCGAGCACCTCCGAACACGGCGTCTCATGAGGCTTGCCGCAACTCATTTCGCCTCCTGAGCCGAAACGAGGAGAACACGCGTCGGGTCACTCATGCCGTGTCCTCCTTCTGCCTGCCTCCGTTCGCGCGGGCGAGCCCGCGCTCACGTGCGTAGTCTTCGAGCATCGAACGGAGCTGCCGGCGACCGCGGTGCAGCCGCGACATCACCGTGCCGATCGGAGTGCCCATGATCTCGGCGATCTCCTTGTAGGCGAAACCTTCGACGTCGGCGAAGTAGACCGCCATGCGGAAATCCTCCGGCAACGCCTGGAGCGCCCGTTTCACGTCGGAGTCCGGAAGGTGCTCCAGCGCCTCGGCCTCCGCGGACTTCAGCCCCGTCGAGGTGTGCGACTCGGCTCGCGCGAGCTGCCAGTCCTCGATCTCCTCCGCGCCGGACTGCTTCGGCTCCCGCTGCTTCTTGCGGTAGGAGTTGATGAAGGTGTTGGTCAAGATGCGGTAGAGCCAGGCTTTGAGGTTGGTGCCCTCCTGGAACTGGTGGAAAGATCCGAACGCCTTGGCGAACGTCTCCTGGACCAGGTCCTCGGCGTCGGCGGGGTTGCGCGTCATGCGCAACGCCGCGGAGTACAGCTGGTCGAGAAACGGGAGCACATCGCGCTCGAAGCGCTGTGTTCGCTGCTCCAGCGTCTCCACTGCCTCAGGAACCTGACCCACCTCCTCCGTTCGGCCGTCGCCGGCCTCAGCACCGTACGCACCAGACGATATCGCGTACGTTCCCGGGGCATTTTGCCGGTCCACCAGCATGGCGGCCATCATCACCTCGAACTTTCACGCGGCAGTGTCCGTTATGACGCTGTGCAACACATCGCGCGGCCGCAAGATTCCCATGGGACGAGGAATGCTGTGGCACACCGGTATGAAGTGTGAACTCGCGCCTCCAACAGGGAAGGATTGGGAGAAATGCATCCCAGAGGAGCCGCCGTGCTGTCGATTCCGGCGAAGCATCCCGCTGTTGGCGAGTCCGAGTCGCTGGAGAGCTACTGGACGTTCTACTGGGCCGTCGCCGCCGCACAGCTAACCCGCTGGCTTCCCCGCCGGCCGTCCCGCGTCCTCGACCTCTCCGGATCACAGGCTCGCTGCGCGACGCAGGCGGCCCATGCCGGGCACACGGTGGTGGAGGTGTGCGACACGCACGCCGACGCGCCGCGCCCGGGGCGTACGAGACCGGTGGTCGCCGACCCGACCTCCCTCGACTTCCTGTCCCCCGAATGCTTCGACGCGGTGGTGGCCGAGGGCCGGATGCTCTCGCGCCACCTCGTCACCGAGGACGTCGTCGGCGAGATCGCACGCGTCCTGCGTCCCGGCGGCCGCGTCCTGCTGAGCGTCGACTCATTGGTCCTCGGCATGGCGATGCTCGCGGAGCAGAACTACTGGGCCCACCTGTCCGACGTGCCACGCTCCGAAGTCGTCCTGGTGCCCTGGCCGGACGGCACGATCACCCGGTGCTTCGGCGTCGAACAGCTGCGCGAGCTGCTCACCGACTGCGGGCTGGAGGTGGAGTGGGTGCGCTCGCGTACGACGCTGTCCCCCTCGACGGTCGAGCACGTCCTCAGCGTGAGCCCGCACGCGCTGCCCCGGCTCGTACGCGCCGAGCTGACCGCACCGCTCAACGACGAGCCGGTCGGCATCCACCTGGTCGCCAGCGCGATCAAAAAGGTCTAGAGCTGGACGCCGCGCAGTAGGACAGGGACCTTGAGACAGGCCCTAGAAGAGCGTCGGGGGGCTCTCGGTCTCGGCGATCGTCGCGGGTAGGGGCTCGACGAGCTCGTGCCCGTTGTTCTGGACCTTGTTGACCGCCGTGGAGACCCGGTGGGACTCCAGCAGGCCCACGGCGGCGGGCCGCAGCAGTGACCGCGCCTCGTCGGAGCCGGTCAGCGCGGGGTCCAGCCACGCCCCGAACCGGTCGGACTCGACGATCATCGGCATCCGGTCGTGGACGCGCCCCACGTCGTCGGTCGCCTCGGTCGTGATGATCGTGCAGCTCAGCAGCCACTCGTCGTCGCTTCCCCGTGGCCGCCACATCTCGTACAGGCCGGCCATGGCGAGCACGCCGCCGTCGGCGCGGCTGATGTAGTGCGGCTGCTTGGCGCCGCCCTCCAGGGTCTGCCACTCGTAGTAGCCGTCGGCGGGCACGATGCAGCGGCGCTTGGCGAAGGCACGCCGGAAGGCGGGCTTCTCGTGCACGGACTCGAACCGCGCGTTGATCATCCGCGCACCGACGGAGGGGTCCTTGGCCCATGACGGGACCAGCCCCCAGCGTGCGACGTGCAGCTCGCGGACCTCACGGGTGAGCACGACCGGCACGGGCTTGGTCGGCGCCACGTTGAAATCGGGCGCGAGTTCGCCCGCTTCGTCCTCGTCTATGTCGAAATAGTCGATCAGCTCTTGGCGCCCGCGCGCCGAGGTGTACCGCCCGCACACGACCCGGTCCGCCTTCCGTCCGCATCACCCGCCACCAGCCTCCCAAGCTTGTCAAACGAGCGTGCTTGTTCGCTCGCCCGGTGGGCATGACCCGGACCATGCAAATCATCAGGAACATCGCCCGTCCGCTCGTCGCGGCGCCTTTCGTCGTCACCGGACTGGAGACGCTCCGCAACCCCGGCCCCCGTGCCGAGAACGCCGCGCCGATGCTCAAGGCGCTCGCGGACCGTGTCTCCTGGCTCCCGTCCAAGGACCCCGAGACCCTCGTCCGCATCCAGGGAGCGATCAGCGTCGGCGCCGGCTCCCTGCTGGCCCTCGGGAAGTTCCAGCGCCTCTCGACGCTGGTGCTCGCCGCCGAGATGGTCCCCTCGCTCCTCACCGAGCACCGGTTCTGGACCGAGGACGACCCCTCGCACCGCACCTCCGAGCGCACGCTGCTGCTGCGGAACGCCGGACTGTTCGGCGCGCTGCTGCTGGCCGGCTCCGCGCCCATCGACCGTCATCCGATCAGGGCGGCCAAGCAGGGCCTGCACGAGGCGCGCCTTCAGGCGGCCATCGCGCGCGCCGAGGCCGGACGCCAGACCGAGCGCGCGCGCCGCAAGGCCGCCAAGAGCGTCGCGAAGACCCAGCGGAAGGCCACACGGGGCGTCGCGCGCACGAGCGGCAGGCTCACGAGCCGCTGAGCGCCAGCACCTCGTCCATGTGACGGAGGATCGGCGCCGCGCCCGGCACGACCGGCCGGTGCGTGATCAACAGCAGCGTACGTCCCTCGGCCGCGTCCAGGAACTCGGCGAGGACGGCCTCGGCCGCCGCGTCTGTGAGCCCGGCGTCCGGCTCGTCGAGGATGAGGACGGGCACATCGGCCAGGAGCGCACGCGCCAGCGCGACCCGCTGACGCTCGCCGCCGGACACGACGACGCCTTCCTCCCCCGCGAGGGCCTCGGCCGGCAGCCCGATCCCGGCGCGGCGGAGGGCCTCCACCACGTCGTCGTCGGTGGCCTCCGGGCGCGCGATCCGCACGTTCTCCGCGATCGTGGTGTCGAAGACCCGCGCGTCGCTCGCGCACAGCCCGATGACCCCGCGCACGTCGTCCCCGGCGAGGTCCCGCAGTTGGACGTCGTTCAGCGTGGCCGTCCCCTCGTACTCCACGAAACGGAGCAGAACGGCGGCCAGCGCGGAGCTGCGTACCCGGCTACGGGCGACCAGCCCGACCCGGCGTCCCGGCGGCAACAGCAGGTCGGCGTCGCCGAGCGCGACGACCTCACCATCCGGCCACTGGGTGCGCAGGCCCGAGACCCGCAGCTCGTACGGCCCGCCGGGCAGCGGCAGCGGGGCCGGCGGCTCGGCGATCTTCCGTACTTCCGCACGCCGGTGGCGGCGTGCGAGCGGCGTCGCGTCCACTGTCGTCTCCCCTGGAACTGAACGAGTGACGCCACGTTAGGGCGCGGTGTGCCCGGCCGCCCCGCGATCTACCACCCCATGCCCGAACCACGACCTTCGGCGGACCTTCGCGCCCGCAAGATCGCGCTTAACCGCGGCCGGTACGCTTCAGTCATGCCTCCAATGTGGTCTGCACCGGCCGCCGACGGGCCGGTCGACTCCGCCGTCACGCTGCCCGGGTCCAAGTCGATGACCAACCGGGCACTGATCCTCGGCACGCTCGCCGGCGGGCCGACGCTCGTACGCCGGCCGCTGCGCAGCCGCGACACGCTGCTCATGATGGGTGCGCTGCGCACCCTCGGCGTGACGATCGAGGAGACGCCGGCGGGCGACTGGCGCGTGGCTCCGGGCGAGCTGCACGGCCCGGCAAGGCTCGACGTGGGCTTGGCGGGCACCGTGATGCGGTTCGTGCCGCCGGTCGCCGCGCTCGCCGACGGCGAGGTGTTCTTCGACGGCGACCCGTACGCCCGAAAGCGGCCGATGGGCCCGATCCTCGCCGCGCTGCGCGCCCTCGGCGCCGACGTCGACGGCGACGCGCTGCCGTTCACCGTGCGGGGCAAGGGGTCGGTACCCGGCGGCCCGGTCACCATCGACGCCTCCAGTTCCTCACAGCTCGTCTCAGGCCTGCTACTGGCCGCCCCGGCGTACGCCAAGGGCGTCGAGGTCCGCCACGAGGGCCCGCCGGTGCCGTCCGCGGCGCACCTGAACATGACCCTCCAGATGCTCCGCGACGCGGGCGCGACGGTCGAGGCCGCGACCGACGTCTGGCGGGTCGCCCCCGGCGACCTGCGCGCCGGCGAGATCGACATCGAGCCGGACCTGTCCAACGCGGCGCCGTTCCTCGCCGCGGCGCTGGTGACCGCGGGCCGCGTGACCGTACGCGGCTGGCCCGCCGAGACGACGCAGCCCGGCGACGCGCTGCGGCACCTGCTCGGCGAGCTGGGCGGCAGCGTCTCCGTCGACGGCGGCGACGTGACCGTACGCGGCGACGGCACCCTCACCGGGATCGACGTGAACCTCGGCGACGTGAGCGAGCTGAGCTGCGTCATCGCCGCCCTCGCGGCGCTGGCCGACGGCCCGTCGCGGCTGCGCGGCATCGCGCACATGCGCGGCCACGAGACCGACCGCCTCGCCGCGCTGACCAACGAGATCAACGGGCTCGGCGGCGACGTGCGCGAGCTGCCCGACGGCCTGGAGATCCGGCCGCGGCCTCTGCGCAGCGGTGTCTTCCACACCTATGACGACCACCGGATGGTCATGGCCGGCGCCGTGCTCGGCCTGGCCGTCCCCGGCGTGGAGGTGGAGAACCTCGCGACCGTGGGCAAGACACTGCCCGAATTCGGCGATCTATGGGCGGAGATGCTGCGGGTCGGGAGCTAGCCGTGGCGCGCGACTGGGCGAGGCTCGACGAGGATGACGTCCGTGTCCGGCCGGGCAAGGGTTCCCGGCCGCGCACCCGGCGGCGGCCCGCCCACGACGACGCCGTCAGCGGCTTCGTCGTCGCGGTCGACCGGGGCCGCTACACCTGCCTCGTCGAGGGCGAGGGCGGCCCGCGCGTGCGCAAGGCGTCGCGCGGCACCCGCACCGTCACCGCGATGCGCGCACGCGAGCTGGGCCGTAAGGCCGTCGTCGTCGGCGACCGCGTCGGGATCGTCGGCGACGTCACGGGCGAGACCGACACCCTCGCCCGCGTCGTCCGCGTCGAGAAGCGCACCTCCACGCTGCGCCGTACGGCCGACGACTCCGACCCGATCGAGCGCGTGATCGTCGCCAATGCCGACCGGCTCGTCATCGTCACCGCCCTGGCCGATCCCGAGCCCCGGCCGCGAATGATCGACCGCTGCCTGGTCGCCGCCTACGACGCGGGCCTGGAGCCGCTCCTCTGCCTCACCAAGGCCGACCTGGCCTCACCCGACTCCCTGCTGGAGACGTACGCGCCGCTGGGCGTCCCGCACTACACGACCCAGCGCGGCGAGTCCGTCGACGACCTTCGCGAGCGGCTGGAGGGGAGCATGAGCGTCCTGGTCGGCCACTCGGGCGTCGGCAAGTCCACACTCGTCAACGCCTTGGTCCCGGACGCCGCGAGGGCCGTCAGCGAGGTCAACCCGGTGACCGGCCGCGGCCGGCACACCTCCTCGTCCGCGATCGCCCTCCCCCTGGCGTCCGGCTGGATCATCGACACCCCGGGCGTACGCGGTTTCGGCCTGGCCCACGTCGGCACCGAGGACGTCGTGGCGGCCTTCCCCGACCTGGCCGAGCACGCCGCCGAAGAATGCCCGTCCCAGTGCACCCACCTGCAGGACGACTGCTCGCTGGACGCCTGGGTCGCCGAGGGCCACGCCGACGCCGTCCGCCTCGACTCCCTCCGCCGCCTCCTCGCCAGCCGTGAGGGCGAGGACACCGACTGAGGCCGGGTCATGCCTGGCGGGTCGGCAGGATGACGACCTGGCGCAGGTTGACGTGGGGCGGACGGCCGGCGACGTACGCGACCATGTCGGCGACGTCGTCGGCGGACATCGCGCCGATCGCGTCGTTCATCTCCTCCAGCCCGGCGCTGAAGGACGCGTTGTCGATGTGGTCGCCCAGCTCGGTCGCCGTGAGACCCGGTTCGACGTTGGTGACCCGTACGCCTTTCGCGCCCAGCTCGGTGCGGAGCGAGGCGGACAGCTGCGTCACCGCGGCGTTGGTCGCCCCGTAGACCGCGTAGCCGGGGAACGCGACGTGCGCGCCGATCGAGGAGACGTTCACCAGGTCCGCCGCCCCGCCCTCGGCCGCCGCGCCGCACAGGTCGGCGGTGAAGGCACCGATGACGCGCAGCACGCCGCCCACGTTCAAGTCGATCATGCGGGCCCACTCGTCCAGCTCGTTCATGATGGTTCTCCCTTTTCGTTGAACCGATCCTGCGAGCCGGCGCGGCGGCGCGCCCAGGCACGCCTGTTCCTGGGTCCGGCAGAACCACCCTCGTTCCGGCGAACTGCTCGATACTGGCCTTCATGGACAAGCGAGCGAAGCTGATCGAGTTCCTGCGCACGCGCCGGGCGCGGCTGCTGCCCGAAGACGTCGGGCTCCGGTCGTACGGCGGGCCGCGGCGGGTGCCGGGCCTGCGCCGCGAGGAGCTCGCCCAGCTCGCCGGGGTCAGCGTCGACTACTACGCCGTACGAACAACGTCTCCGATGAGGTGCTCGACGCGGTGGCGCGGGCGCTACGGCTCTCCGGCGACGAGCACGCCCACCTCCGCAACCTCGCCAAGCCCGTACGCTCCCGGCGGCGTCCTGCCCGGATCGAGCGCGTACGGCCCGGCCTGCGGTGGCTGCTCGACATGGCCGAGGGCGTCCCCGCGTACGTCGTCGGACGGCGCGGCGACCTGCTCGCCTGGAACCGCCTCGCGGCCGCGCTGCTCGTCGACTTCGGCGCGCCGGCGCCACCGTCTCGAAACTGGGGCCGCCTGATCTTCCTCGACGAGGGCGTACAGGCGATCTTCGACGACTGGACGGTCAAGGCGCGCGAGACAGTGGCGTACCTGCGGCTGAAGGCCGGGGAGTACCCGGACGACGCCGAGCTGTCCGCTCTCGTCGGCGAGCTGTCGGTACGGAGCGAGGACTTCCGCCAGTGGTGGGCCGACCGTCCTCCATCACCCGCTGGTCGGCTCGCTCGTCCTGGACTTCGAGTCGTTCCGGCTGCCCGACGACCCCGACCAGGTGCTCGTCACCTACACGGCCGAAGCCGGGTCGGCCTCGGCGGAGAACCTGCGCCTGCTGTCCTCCTGGACGGCCGTCAGCGCCTGAGCCCCAGCTCGTCGATGCGGAGGAGCAGGTCGGCAGGGTCGGCGTAGACGCGGAACGCGCCCGCGCGTTCGAGCTCCTCCCGGCCGTACCCGCCGGTCTGCAGCCCGATGCCGAGCGCCCCGGCGCGGCGGGCCGCCAGCAGGTCCCAGACGCTGTCGCCGACGACCATCGAGTCGCGCGGGTCGACGCCGAGCAGGCTCGCGGCGGCCAGGAACAGGTCGGGGTCGGGCTTGGCGAAACGGACCATGTCGCGGGTGATCAACGGCGTCTCCTCGGGCAGACCGAGCATGCCCAGCGCGCTGTGCGCGGTCTCCATCCGGCCGCTCGTCGCGATCGCCCACGGCACTCCGCGCTCAGTGAGATAACCCAACAAGTCGGAGGATCCGGGCAGAGCGCGCACCGTGTCGACCTGCTCGAGGTACGCCCGCGCGTGAACTTTCTGAAGTTTCTCGATCTCCTCATCGTTCAGCGATCTGCCCGTTTCGCGGAGCAGCGCGGACACGAAAAGACCACCGCTCATACCGATCCGCCGGTGGATCCGCCAGACCGAAAGGTCGATGCCCACCGTGGTCAGAGCCGTACGCCATGCGATCACATGCTGGTAGACGCTGTCGATCAGAGTGCCGTCCAGATCGAACAGGAGCGCAGGCACCGGAGGCTCCGGCATCGGCGCGCGGGCCGGATCAATTAGTGACTTCACTCGCCCTAGTCTGTCTGTCAATACCGCTGTCGCGGTAGCGTTGCACGCTGTGGCGGATTATTCGGATGACCTACGCCTTGCTCATGTCATGGCAGACGCGGCCGACGATGTCGCCACGCGCCGCTTCCGTGCCCTCGACCTCCGGGTCGAGACGAAGCCGGACCTCACCCCTGTAACGGACGCGGACCACATGGTCGAGGAGACCCTCCGCAACACCCTCAAGCGAGCGCGCCCACGCGACGCCGTCCACGGCGAAGAGTTCGGCCGTACGGGCTACGGTCCTCGCTGCTGGGTCATCGACCCGATCGACGCCACCAAGAACTACGTACGCGGCGTGCCGATCTGGGCGACCTTGATCGCCCTGATGGAGGGCGACGAGGTCGTGGTCGGCCTGGTGTCGGCGCCCGCACTGAACCGCCGCTGGTGGGCCGCACGCGGCGGCGGCTCCTGGACCGGCCGCAGCCTGGCCAAGGCCACCCGCTGCCGCGTCTCAGGCGTCTCAGACCTGAGCGACGCCTCGTTCTCCTACTCCAGCCTGCACGGCTGGGAGGAGAGAGGATGCTTCGACGGCTTCCTCGACCTGACCCGCTCGGTCTGGCGCACCCGAGCCTTCGGCGACTTCTGGTCCCACGTGATGGTCGCCGAGGGCGTCGTAGACGTCTCCGCCGAACCCGAGGTGTCCCTCTGGGACGTCGCGGCCGTCAAAATCATCGTAGAGGAGGCCGGCGGCGTCTTCACCGACCTGTCCGGCGTGCCGAGCGCGGCGCTCGGCAGCGTCGTATGCAGCAACGGCCTGCTCCACTCGACGGTTCTTGAGAAGTTCGGCACGGATTCCGCTTGAGGGCCCCGAGCCGAACAAGATATATCTCAGGTTCAGGAACACCTGCCCAGTACGCAGGCGTTCTCTTAGCGAGGTCCACGGAACGGAGAAGATCGTGGGACGCACCGGAACCATCGTCATCGGGGTCATCCTCGCGCTGATCGCCTTCCTGCTACTGCCGGGCTGGCTCAAGCTCCTAGGAATAGCGGTACTGGTGGGCGTGCCCACAGCCGGCTACTTGATGCTCGACCCCAAGCAACGCCGCCGCCTACGAGGCCAAACCCGCAAACGCCTCGGCTAACCCCACCAGCCGGCCACCGCGGTCAGGCGGCCACCGGTGCCCGGTGCCGGGCACCGCCGTCAGGCCAAGCCGCTGCCAGGCCGGCTCAACCTGCCCGAACTCACCGCACACCCGAACGTACTGCTGCCACTCCGGCCTGCGAGACGACCGAGACCAGGCCGACGCGTTGTCGGCCCGTTTAGGCCTGGCCAGCCGAGAGGACAGCCACCCGAGCGAACTGTCCAGCGGCCGGCGACATCGAGTCGCCATCAGACGAGCACCCGGCACGACCGTCGCGCCCGACCGAGCTGCGACCAGGCAGGCACCGCCATCAGACGAGCACCTCGCCTGACCGAGCCGCTGCCAGGCGGGCACTGCCGCTTGGCCGGGCTGCGTCAGGCGGGGGTTTGTCCCGGCAGGGTGCGGACGTCGTGGATCGGGAGGACGGCCACGGTCGCGGCGGTGATCACGGCCGCGCTGACCGCGATCGCTCCGCCGAGACCGAACGCGACGGTCGCCGGCCCGGCGAGGCTCTGGCCCACCGGGCTGAAGATGAACGAGCCGAGCGCGTCGTAGGCGAATACGCGTGAGAGCGCCTCCGCGGGCACGTTGCGCTGCACGGTGATGTCCCACTGCACGCCGAACGTCTCCAGGCCCACGCCGGCGACGACGGCCGCCGCCATGATCAGCGGGAGCGGTGCGGAGACCGCCAGCGAGAAGAACATCGGTACCGAGGACAGCACGCCGTACGTCGCCACCAGTAAGGGGTACCTCGGCTGGTACCAGAGCGCGAGCACGCCGCCCGCCATGAAACCGACCATCTGGGCCGCGATGATCAGCCCCCACACCACGGGACCGCCGAGGCGGCGTTCGGCCATCACCGGCCCGAGCACCGCGAACCCGCCCGCGAACGCGGCGTTCACGAACGCGAACTGCACCACGATCGCCCACAGCCACGTACGTGACCTGAACTCCCGCCAGCCTCCGGCGAGCTCGTGGAGCATGCCGGTCCGTACGCTCCCGCTCGCCGGCAGCCCGAGCCCGGCGAAGAATAACCCGGCGACCAGGAAGGTCGCCGCGTCGAACGCGATCCCCCAGCCCGGCCCGACCGCCGCCACCACGAGGCCGGCGAGAGCCGAGCCGAGCATCTTCGCCGCGTTGGCGGCAAGTCGCAGCAGCGCGTTCGCGCGCTGGAGCAGGGCCGGACTGATCGTCTGCGGCAGGGCTCCCATGGACGCCGGCTGCAGGAAGGCGGCGCTCACGCCGTTCAGCGCCTCCAGAACGGCGAGCTGCCAGATGCGCGCCTCACCGAGGAGCAGCAGCGCCGCGACGGCCGCCTGAGTGACCGCGGCGAGCGCCGAGAACGCCACGAGCAGCACGTGTCGCGGAAGGCGATCCGCCCACACGCCGCTGACGAGCAGGAACGCGATCGTCGGCAGGCTGCGCGCGGCCAGCACGAGCCCCAGATCCCCGGCCGAGCCGGTCAGGTCGAGGACGGCGAACGCGAGCGCGATGGGCGCGAAGGCGTTCCCGAGGAACGACACCAGGCGCCCGAGGAATAAGCGGCGGAACGCCGCGACGGCCAAGGGTTGAAGAGCGGCTCTCACAAAGGGAGAACGCTAACCCGAGGCGTTTCGCCCGTCGACCGATTTGATCCGGCGGGGCCGTTGCGCGCCCTTGATGCCGGACACACCCAAGGGTTGCGACGTTTCCGCAGGTGGATGCCTAATCCACAAGGATTGGCAGCCTGGAGGGAGTGATACTGATGGCCTCGGAACGGCCGATCTTCATTCTTGGCTGCCCGCGGTCGGGCATGACGCTGCTGCGGCTCATGCTCCGCACGCATCCCCGCATCGCGATCGCGCCGGAGACCCGCTTCCTACTGAGCGCCTACGAGCACCGCCGAGCCTACGGCGACCTACGCGAACTCCCGAACCGCCGAGCCCTGGCGGAGTGGATCGTGGCCGGCGCAGACACGCGCTTCGGCGAACTGGGCCTGGACCCACGGACGGTCGCATCCGAGATCATCGACGGCCCGCCGACCCTGGGATCCGCGATCGGCATCGCGCTGCGAGCGTACGCCCGGAGCCTGAACCGACCACGCTGGGGCGACATGCGCCCGGCGTACGTTCAGCACATCGACGAGCTCCTACGCCTCTTCCCGGACGCCCAGATCGTGCACGTGATCCGCGACGGACGCGACTGCGTCGCAGCGTTGAAGCGCTCCCCATCGTGGCGCATGGGGACGTACCACGCGATCGCCACCTGGACCCAGGCCATCGACGCCGGCCGCGCCGCGTCCCAACGGCTACCCGCCGACTCCTACGTCGAGATCCAGTACGAGCACCTGGTAGCCGACCCCGAGGCCTCGCTACGCCGACTGTGCGAATTCCTGGAAGAGGAGTACGCCCCGCCAATGGCCGAACAGACCGAGCCCGCATCATTGGAGTGGCGAAGCTGGAGCACGTCCGGCGCCGGCCCCAGAGGCCTGGAAGAGTGGGAACTCAACCTCTGCGAGACAGTGATGACCGAACGCCTGATGTCCTACGGATACATACCGACGGCCACCCCCCGACCTTCCGTACAACATCTGGCCCGCTACACGACGGTCACAACCCACCGCCGAATGGCCGCGAAGAAACACACCCTCCTAGACCGCGGCCTCCGCACATCAGAACCCCACCCTCTGGCATCCCGACTGGCAACAATCCCGGAAGCCCAACTCACCAAGCCCTAACCTGCCCGACCGCTCCCGAGACGTAGTCCTTGCCAAAGGCATGTCCGGCGGGCTTCCAGCCTGCTGCACGCTGCCGAGGTGGCAGCTCGCCGCACGGTTGGGGTCACGGGCACCGGTAGTCAGGCACTCGTCCAGCAGTGCCCCACGGCCAGCACCCTGTTCGCTCTGCGCTGTGGGTCTTCGCAGCGATCCGGCCGGCGCGACGAGCGCGACGTCCGCGACGCGGCTACGAATGGCGTCTCGGCGCCGTTCACTGGCTTCGGGAAGGCCTGGTGGCTGTGAGTCCTCTTGGCGGCTCTCCATGGGCGCCTCAGCGCTGGCACGGGAGGGCAGAGGCACACTCAAGTGCCAACAGGCGGCGACACAGGTATGGATGCGGCCTCAGGTCCCATCCAGCGCCTGCGACGGCTCTGGGGCTGCGGGGGCTGGCGGCCTCGGGTGACCGGGCACTGCCAATGTCGCTTCTGGAGAATCGACACACCAACGCCGACTCCGCGGGCCTTCGCTCCGCGAGGCCTCGCTGGGCGCGTAGTACTCGGTGGGAGTGCTAGGAGACGGGCGTTGTGAGGTCTGGCCTCTGGGTTGGTTCCCTGGGAGGCCTGGGGTGGCCGGGGTTCAGCTGGTGAAGCGGCCTTCAATGCTCTGGCGCATGTCTTCGGGGAGCTCGTGCTTGCCCGCCTTGATGCGGTCGAGGAAGTCCTTCCAGGCGCTCACGCTGAAGAACAGCTTGGGTCCCTCTGGGTCCTTACTGTCCCGAACCGCGATGACGCGCTCGCCCTTGCCCTTTTCGGACGCGTCGGACACCGCACACCTCTTGTTCTGATGATTCCTACGATCATTCTCTTACCGCAAACGGTAGCAGCAGCGACGCCGCCGGTCCCGGTCTTTTCGCACCTCACCGGCCCTGTCGGCCACGAATACAACAAAAAAAGGCCCCATCGATGATGGGGCCTTGGCGTCTCTATTCTTGGTTCTTAAATGAGGTAAGGCCCGCCACCTTAGGGGGTGGCGGGCCTTGCCTATCTATGTTTGTGTCCGGCGGTGTCCTACTCTCCCACACCGTCTCCGGTGCAGTACCATCGGCGCTGAAGGGCTTAACTTCCGGGTTCGGGATGGGACCGGGTGTTTCCCCTTCGCTATGACCACCGAAACGTGTATCGGGTGTTTCGGCCGTTGGTGTGGTTCCCTGGCCGTGTCCCGGGAACCGCATAGTGAACGCGAGTCTTACGCTTAGCTTGTTGAGGTGTGTTCAAGCCACTCGGCCTATTAGTACCAGTCGACTCCGCACCTTGCGGTGTTTCCATCTCTGGCCTATCAACCCAGTCGTCTAGCTGGGGGCCTTACAACCCGAAGGTTGGGAGACCTCATCTGGAGGAAGGCTTCCCGCTTAGATGCTTTCAGCGGTTATCCCGACCGAACGTAGCCAACCAGCCATGCACCTGGCGGTACAACTGGCACACCAGAGGTTCGTCCGTCCCGGTCCTCTCGTACTAGGGACAGACCCTCGCAAGTCTCCTGCGCGCACAGCGGATAGGGACCGAACTGTCTCGCGACGTTCTAAACCCAGCTCGCGTGCCGCTTTAATGGGCGAACAGCCCAACCCTTGGGACCTACTCCAGCCCCAGGATGCGACGAGCCGACATCGAGGTGCCAAACCTTGCCGTCGATATGGACTCTTGGGCAAGATCAGCCTGTTATCCCCGGGGTACCTTTTAGCCGTTGAGCGACACCACTTCCATACGTAGGTGCCGGATCACTAGGCCCTGCTTTCGCACCTGCTCGACATGTCTGTCTCACAGTCAAGCTCCCTTGTGCCCTTGCACTCGACACCTGATTGCCAACCAGGCTGAGGGAACCTTTGGGCGCCTCCGTTACTTTTTGGGAGGCAACCGCCCCAGTTAAACTACCCACCAGGCACTGTCCCCCACCCGGATTCACGGGTGCGGGTTAGACGCTCGAAACGACCAGAGTGGTATTTCACCAATGACTCCACCCATACTGGCGTACGGGCTTCACAGTCTCCCACCTATCCTACACAAGACGCTCCAAACGCCAATGCCAAGCTATAGTGAAGGTCCCGGGGTCTTTCCGTCCTGCTGCGCGTAACGAGCATCTTTACTCGTAGTGCAATTTCACCGGGCCTGTGGTTGAGACAGTGGGGAAGTCGTTACGCCATTCGTGCAGGTCGGAACTTACCCGACAAGGAATTTCGCTACCTTAGGATGGTTATAGTTACCACCGCCGTTTACCGGCGCTTAGGTTCTCAGCTTCACCACCCCGAAAGGTGATTAACCGGTCCCCTTAACGTTCCGGCACCGGGCAGGCGTCAGTCCGTATACAGCGTCTTACGACTTCGCACGGACCTGTGTTTTTAGTAAACAGTCGCTTCCCCCTGGTATCTGCGACCCCCACCAGCTCCACGGAGCTAGTCCGGTCACCAGCAGGGGCCCCCCTTCTCCCAAAGTTACGGGGGCAATTTGCCGAGTTCCTTAACCACAGTTCACCCGATCGCCTTGGTATTCTCTACCTGACCACCTGAGTCGGTTTGGGGTACGGGCCGCCGACACACATCGCTAGAGGCTTTTCTTGGCAGCATGGGATCACTCACTTCACCTAAATCGGCTCGGCATCACATCTCACCCTTAATGGTGTGCGGATTTGCCTACACACCGGGCTACATGCTTACCCCAGGACAACCATCGCCTGGGCTGAGCTACCCTCCTGCGTCACCTCATCACTTGCCTACTACCACCTCAGGTCCCGCACTCGCTCCAGCAAGGCTCCCGAAGGAACCAAGCAGAGTCCGTGCGGTTAGTATCAATGGGTTCAGCATGGGCGCGTGTCAGCGGGTACGGGAATATCAACCCGTTGTCCATCGACTACGCCTCTCGGCCTCGCCTTAGGTCCCGACTTACCCTGGGCGGATTAGCCTGCCCCAGGAACCCTTGGTCATCCGGCGGAGGGGTTTCTCACCCCTCATTCGCTACTCATGCCTGCATTCTCACTCGTGTGGTCTCCACGGCTGGCTCACGCCGCCGCTTCACTGCCCACACGACGCTCCCCTACCCATCCCAGCCCCTGAACCAAGCCCCGAAAGGCCGGCTTGGGTATCGCTGGGATGCCACGGCTTCGGCGGTGTGCTTGAGCCCCGCTACATTGTCGGCGCGGAATCACTTGACCAGTGAGCTATTACGCACTCTTTCAAGGGTGGCTGCTTCTAAGCCAACCTCCTGGTTGTCACAGCAACTCCACATCCTTTACCACTTAGCACACGCTTAGGGGCCTTAGCCGGTGATCTGGGCTGTTTCCCTCTCGACTACGAACCTTATCGCCCGCAGTCTCACTGCCGCGCTTCTGGCTTACCGGCATTCGGAGTTTGGCTGACTTCAGTAAGCTTGTAGGCCCCCTAGGCCATCCAGTAGCTCTACCTCCGGTAAGAAACACGCGACGCTGCACCTAAATGCATTTCGGGGAGAACCAGCTATCACGGAGTTTGATTGGCCTTTCACCCCTACCCACAGGTCATCCCCCAGGTTTTCAACCCTGGTGGGTTCGGTCCTCCACACGGTCTTACCCGCGCTTCAACCTGCCCATGGGTAGATCACTCCGCTTCGGGTCTACAGCATGCGACTATGGACGCCCTATTCAGACTCGCTTTCGCTACGGCTCCCCCACACGGGTTAACCTCGCCACACACCGTAACTCGCAGGCTCATTCTTCAAAAGGCACGCCATCACTTCACAACACCCGAAGGTGTTCACGCTCTGACGGCTTGTAGGCACACGGTTTCAGGTACTATTTCACGCCCCCTCACCGGGGTGCTTTTCACCTTTCCCTCACGGTACTAGTCCGCTATCGGTCACCAGGGAGTATTTAGGCTTACCAGATGGTCCTGGCAGATTCACACGGGATTTCACGGGCCCCGTGCTACTCGGGAGGCATCATATGGAGGCATCGGAGTTTCACCTACCGGACTATCACCGACTACGGTCGACCATTCCAGATCGTTCGGCTACTCCAACACTTTCTTACTCCACGACCGGTCAGCGGACCGGACACAGACACTCCCACGACCCCACACACGCAACGCCCGCCGGCTATCACACGCGCATGGTTTAGCCTCTTCCCCTTTCGCTCACCACTACTCAGGGAATCACAATTGTTTTCTCTTCCTGCGGGTACTGAGATGTTTCACTTCCCCGCGTTACCACCAACCGCCCTATCAATTCAGACGGAGGCAACACCCCATGACGGGTGCTAGGTTTCCCCATTCGGAAACCCCCGGATCAACGCTCGGTTGCCAACTCCCCGGGGCATATCGCAGGCTCCCACGTCCTTCATCGGCTCCTGGTACCAAGGCATCCACCGTGTGCCCTAAAAAACTTGAACACAACAAGAAAATTTAAGATGCTCGCGTTCACTATGCAGTTCTCAAAACACGGACAGGCCCGACCACAACACCACCACCAAACCACCAGACCAAAAACGTTCCAGTGTGGTATGGAGGCAGGATCAGCCTGCAACACCCCGACACCCCCACCAAACATGGCGAGTGCGTCAGGGTGTCCTGAAGAAGACCAGACGAAGAGATCCTCGTCCGTTCCCTCAGGACCCAACAGTGTGCTCACACCCCCCGGTCACCCACGGACCGGTTTCCCACTCCCCACACGAAGGCGGGGCGGTACTAGCGTCCGGGACGTTCCGGGCGGTGTGAATAGCCAGTGCTCCACTAATGAGCGGACCCACCCGCGAGACGTTCGCCCGCGGCATGAGCCATGGACCGACAACACCCCGGTTCCCCGGGCGTGTGCGGTCTGTGTGCTCCTTAGAAAGGAGGTGATCCAGCCGCACCTTCCGGTACGGCTACCTTGTTACGACTTCGTCCCAATCGCCGGCCCCACCTTCGACGGCTCCCCCCACAAGGGTTGGGCCACCGGCTTCGGGTGTTGCCGACTTTCGTGACGTGACGGGCGGTGTGTACAAGGCCCGGGAACGTATTCACCGCAGCGTTGCTGATCTGCGATTACTAGCGACTCCGACTTCATGGGGTCGAGTTGCAGACCCCAATCCGAACTGAGACCGGCTTTTCGGGATTCGCTCCACCTCACGGTTTCGCAGCCCTTTGTACCGGCCATTGTAGCATGTTTGCAGCCCAAGACATAAGGGGCATGATGACTTGACGTCATCCCCACCTTCCTCCGAGTTGACCCCGGCAGTCTCCCATGAGTCCCCACCATTACGTGCTGGCAACATGGAACGAGGGTTGCGCTCGTTGCGGGACTTAACCCAACATCTCACGACACGAGCTGACGACAGCCATGCACCACCTGTCACCGGCCCAAAAGGACCCCGCATCTCTGCGAGTTTTCCGGTGATGTCAAACCTTGGTAAGGTTCTTCGCGTTGCGTCGAATTAAGCAACATGCTCCGCCGCTTGTGCGGGCCCCCGTCAATTCCTTTGAGTTTTAGCCTTGCGGCCGTACTCCCCAGGCGGGGCGCTTAATGCGTTAGCTACGGCACGGAGTCCGTGGAAAGACCCCACACCTAGCGCCCAACGTTTACGGCATGGACTACCAGGGTATCTAATCCTGTTCGCTCCCCATGCTTTCGCTCCTCAGCGTCAGGTAAGGCCCAGAGAACCGCCTTCGCCACCGGTGTTCCTCCCGATATCTGCGCATTTCACCGCTACACCGGGAATTCCATTCTCCCCTACCTACCTCTAGTCTGCCCGTATCCACCGCAGGCCCGAGGTTAAGCCTCGGGTTTTCACGGCAGACGCAACAGACCGCCTACGAGCTCTTTACGCCCAATAATTCCGGACAACGCTTGCGCCCTACGTATTACCGCGGCTGCTGGCACGTAGTTAGCCGGCGCTTCTTCCCCACCTACCGTCACGTTAGCTTCGTCGGTGGTGAAAGAGGTTTACAACCCGAAGGCCTTCATCCCCCACGCGGCGTCGCTGCGTCAGGCTTCCGCCCATTGCGCAATATTCCCCACTGCTGCCTCCCGTAGGAGTCTGGGCCGTGTCTCAGTCCCAGTGTGGCCGGTCACCCTCTCAGGCCGGCTATCCGTCGTCGCCTTGGTAGGCCATCACCCCACCAACAAGCTGATAGACCGCGAGTCCATCCCTGGCCGAAAAACTTTCCACCACCCACCATGCGGAGGGAGGTCATATCCGGTATTAGACCCAATTTCTTAGGCTTATCCCAGAGCCAAGGGCAGGTTACTCACGTGTTACTCACCCGTTCGCCGCTCGAGTACCCCGAAGGGCCTTTCCGCTCGACTTGCATGTGTTAAGCACGCCGCCAGCGTTCGTCCTGAGCCAGGATCAAACTCTCCGTTAAGGCCAAACGACAACCACCATCGGTGGTCGCCAAACCTGTAACAGACAAATCCTGGCAAGAATCATATCTTGCCAAAGGAATCCAAAACCAAGAACAAACCCGCAAGCCATAAGACTCACAAGCCGCCTTGATCGAGGACCTAAAGGCACTGGCTTTTAGCACACTGTTGAGTTCTCAAGAAACGGACGCCGTCATCCGAAACCCTACCAGAGTCTCTTCCGGGGCAACCCTTCTACCTTACCACCCTCGGCCGGTTAGTCAACCCCCAGATTCAAGATCCAGAAGCGAACCACCCACCCGAAGACAGCACCCAGCACGCGACGGTCACAACCGGAAAACCGGCTCCGACCACACCTACCAGGATGTCCCCTACCGGGCCGGCCACCGTGAACTTCCGGCGTCCTGCATCCCGTCTTTCGGGGCGATCCCCACTCTACCGCCTTGTTCGGAGTGATCCGAACCGAGCAATTTTTGCGAGGCTTCCCCTTGGTCCGGGCCGCCTTCCGGCGTCCCGTTCCCCTTGGGTGAGGAGAACATTACGTGCGCCTGGGACAAGGGTCAAATCAGCGCCGTGGCCGAGGTTTGAGGGTGTTCTAGGCGCCTCTCCAGCGGCGGACAAAGGCCGAATGGCGCCTCCCTGATGCACTCGCGCCGTACCGCCCTATGGCGCTCATTTCTCACTCCGGGATGGGTCTTCACCGCACATGCCGGGAATGACCACGACAGGGACGGCGAGTCGAGCCGCGGGTGAGTACGGACGACGGGTCAGCGGGGGCGTACGACCGACTGGCCGACCGGGTTTCACAGCAGAGAGCGGCTGGTCCCGGCCGTCACTCGCCGCCCCACCCGTGACGCTGAGAACGATCATGAGCGATCAACGCGCTTCAGTGGCCCGGGAATCCGGCCGCAACGCCCTCAGACCGCTGAGGACGCCGACAGCATCGGACACGGCCACCCAGGCGCAAGCCACTCCCGGAGGGCAGCGGTCAGCGAACGGACCGAGAGCCCTTGCGAGGTGGCACGCGCAACATCGGCGCCAAGGCAGGCTCTGCCTTCCTGGTGCCCACGCAGGGGGATGGATCCTGCCTGGGAGGCTCCCCCGCCGATCCGAAATCGCACCACACCGCGCACCGGAGGCTATCCGGCTCTACACCTTGGCCCGCCGATTTCGGCTGAGTCTGCTCTGTGGGCCGGTACGACGGTCCGCTCGGGTATGTCGGGGGCGGCGCTTCGCCGGGGGATGCGCCTGCGGCACGACGGGACGGGACGGGTGGGCTGGGCCAGGTGGTGGGCTCATGTCCGAGCCTGAGCTCACGTGCCCCCAGGGCCGTGTACGCCCAGGGGTGCGTCGGGCCATGTGCGCCCGACGGTGACTTACGGGGCTGTGAGGTTAGGGCTCTCCGTGGGGCTTGGCCGTGGCGAGTGGTGTCCAGGGGCAGGTCGCGAGGTGGAGGAGGGAGTCGGTCTGGTTTGGCCGACGAGCGGTATTCAGGTGGCGGGTCGCGGGGCGTAGGAGAGAGTCGGCCCGGTTCAGGCCGGCCGTCTCGGCTCGGACCCCATACGGGGGCTCAGGCTGAATGGCGACGGACAGCGAGGGGTCTTCGGCCAGCGGGTCGTGAGGCGAGGGGAAGTCGAGCTGGTTTTGGCCGACGGGCGGCATTCGGGTGGTGGACGCAAGGCGACGAGGTGGTCGGCCTGGTTCAGGCCGGCTGGCGATGGCGACTCGTTGTTGGCGGCCGCCGGACAGTTCGCTTGGGCGGCTGTCCTCTCGGCCCGCCAGACCTAAACGGGCCGACAGCGCGTCGGCTTGGTCTCGGCCGTCTCGCAGGCGCCTGGTAGCTCCGGACGGTGGGGGTGAGGTGCTGCACTGTCCGTACTGGCAGGCCCGGAGGGCCGGGAAGGCCGAGACGGTCCGGACGGAATGGGAGGGCCTGGACGGGCCGGGAGGCCCAAAGGTCGGGAGGACCCACAAAGGGCAGGAGTGCCGGGACGGACCGGGAGGGTGGCCGGGACGGGCCGGGAGGGCGGCCGGAACGGGCTGGGAGGGCCGATTGGGGTGCCGGTCAACGCGCTGATGACCATGCCCGCGGCCGTCTCGGGCGGAGGTGCGGACGGCGGTGGTCGTGGTGCGAGGGGTTCCGTTGGGAGGCCGGGGCTCCGAGTTCGGGCGGTGTGGCTTGGGTGCGAGGGGTTCTGCCCGCACGCTGGGTCTCGACGGCGTAGGACACGCCTCGTGCGGCCGCGCGCGACGTTGTGGCGAAGGTGCGTCTCGCCCGAGGGCTCGGGAATCCCGAAAAGGAAAATGTCATGGCGTCTCGCCTGACGGTTCAGTGTCGGGAAATGCGAGAGGCTCGGAGGATAATTTCCTCCGAGCCTCTGCCGTGGTAGCGGGGGTAGGATTTGAACCTACGACCTCTGGGTTATGAGCCCAGCGAGCTACCGAACTGCTCCACCCCGCGTTGCGGTGTGCCCTAACTCTATGGGCATCCGCGCGGGCTATGCAAATCGATACCCGTTACCCGCTCGGCGCGGGCGTGGGTTTCGGTGTGCCGGGCGGCGCCGACGACGTGGTTGACGTGGGCTTTCCGGTCGGTTTCGGGCTGCTGGGCGGCGGGGTCTTCGCGGCTTGGGCCTGTAGTTTGGCCAGCTGGGCCAAGGCCGACTTGAGTTGTTTCTGTGCCTCGCCGTACGCGTTCCAGTCTTGCTTCGCCAAGGCGTTCTGGCCGTCGGTGTACGCCTTGTTGGCGGCGTCGATGGCGGCGCGGATGTCCTCGTTGGACTGGAGCGGTGTGCCGGAGGGTGTGGTGATTCCGCCGCCTTTGAGTACCTGGTTCAGGGCGTCGTCCAGGGTGGCGCCGAAGCCGATGTCGTTGCCGTACGACACTAGGACGCGTTTCAGCAGCGGGTAGGCGCCGTTGCCTGCGTTGGCCTGGAGGTACACGGGTTCGACGTACAAGAATCCTCCACCGAACGGGAGCGTCAGAAGGTTGCCGCTCACCGTCCTCGATCCGGGGCCGCGCAACAGTGTGAGCTGCTGGGACACGGTCGGATTGTTCTCGAAGGTGTTCTGGACCTGCTCGGGTCCAGGGGTCACCTGGCTTCGCGGTACCTGGAGGATACGGATCTGGCCGTACGTGGGGCTGGTCGGCACGCTGTCGACGGCCATGAAGGCCGTGAGGTTCGTGACTTTGCCCTTTGGCACGAACGTCGAGGTCAGGGAGAAGCCCGGCGCGGTCTGGTCGGGCATCTTGACGCTCAGGTAGTACGGGGGTTCGACCGTGCCCTCGCTGGTCGGGTCGTTGGGGATCTGCCAGAAGTCCTGTCCGCTGTAGAACGCCCGCGGGTCCTGTACGTGGTAGTTCGCGAGCATGCGGCGCTGGATCTTGAAGAGGTCCTCGGGGTAGCGCAGGTGCGCGAGCAGTGACGGCGGGACCTCCGAGCGCGGCTTGACCGTGCCCGGGAACGCCTTCATCCACGTCTTGAGGACCGGGTCGGCCGGGTCCCAGGCGTAGAGCCGTACGGTGCCGTCGTAGGCGTCGACGGTGGCCTTCACCGAGTTGCGGATGTAGTTGATCCGGTCGCCCGTCTGGGCGGCGACGGAGACGCGGCTCTCGGTGTTGGTGTCTTTCGTGGCGTCGGCGAGGCTGGTGCGCTCGGAGTAGGGGTACTCGTTGGCGGTCGTGTAGCCGTCGACGATCCACTGGATACGGCCGTCGACGACGGCGGGATAGGGGTTGCCGTCGACCTTGAGCCACGGCGCGGCCTTCTGCACGCGTTCGCGTGGTGTCCGGTCGTACAGGATGCGGGACTTCGAGCTGATCGCGCCGGACAGCAGCAGGTTCTTCTCTTTGAACCGCAGGGCGTACAGCGTCCGGTTGAACAGTGATCCGACCGGTACGCCGCCGCTGCCGGCGTAGGAGTTGTTGTGCTGCCCCGTGGGGCTCTTGTCATCGGGGTAGTCGAGCTCGCGGTCGCGCGCGCCGCCCACGATGGAGTACGAGGACGCTCGCTCGCCGAAGTAGACGCGGGGCTCTTTGACGCCGAGCGCGCCGGTCGGCGGGATGTTCTTCTCGGTGAAGGCGGGGGCGCCCTGCGCGTCGACCTGGTTGCCTGGGGCGGCGACGAAGCCGTAGCCGTGGGTGAAGACCAGGTGGCTATTGATCCAGTTGCCCTGGCCGGCGGGCGCGCCGTCGATCTCGCGGACGGCGACGACGGTGTCCTTCAGCGCGTTGTCAGACGTCGGGTCGGGGTACCGGTCGATGTCGAGCGGGTTCGGGAACTTGTAGTAGCCCTTGATCTGCTGGAGCTGCTGGTACGTCGGCGAGACGACGGCCGGGTCGAGCAGGCGGACGTTGGGGAGGGTCGAGGTCTCCTGCTTCGCCTGCTCCGGCGACAGCTTGGTGTTCGGCACATAGTCGGTGATCTTGGTGCCGCCGACGTCGTACGCCTGCCGGGTGGCGGTGATGTTCCGGCCGATGAACTTGGCTTCCTTGTCGACCTCGTTCGGCTTGACCTGGAAGGTCTGGATCAGCAGCGGGTAGACGCCGCCGATCAGGATGGCCGAGAGGACGAGGAGGCCGAACGCCATTCCGGGCAGCATCGCGCCGCGCCGCAGCAGCGCCGCGAAGAACATCAGCGCGCAGATCAGCGCGATGACGGCCAGGATGGTCTTGGCCGGCAGCACGGCGTTGACGTCGGTGTAGGACGGCCCGGTGACGACGCCGCGCTCGGAGTGCGCCAGGCCCCAGCGGTCGAACCAGTACGCTACGGCCTTGAGCAGGACGAAGACCCCGAACACCACCGACAGGTGGGCGCGCGACGCGGGGCTGACCTTCTCCCCCACGCCCTGGACCCGGATGCCGCCGTACAGGTAGTGCACGGCCAGGGCCGCGATGAAGGACAGGATCACCGTGGTGAACAGGAACCCGAGCACCAGCCGCAGCAGCGGATAGGTGAAGACGAAGAACGAGATGTCCTTGTGGAACTGCGGGTCCTTGATGCCGAACGGCTGGCGGTTGAGGAACGCGAGCCAGATCTTCCACTGCGCGGACGCAGCCGAGGCGGTCAGCAGCCCGACGAGGGTGAGGAGGCCGATGACGATCAGGCGCCGATGTGGGTCGATGACGGCGCGGTAGCGCTCGAGGCTCTGCTGTTCGACCGAGGTCGGCCGGTACGCGGGCCGTAGCCGGTACGCCGTCACGATGTTCACGCCGAGCAGCGCGATCATGATCAGCCCGGCGCTGAAGAACAGGATGATCCGCGTGGTCAGCTGCTTCGTGTAGACGGAAGAGAAGCCGACGGAGCGGTACCAGAGCATGTCCGTCCAGACCGCCGTGAACGCCAGGAACACGGCGACCAGGATCACCAGGATCACGATCACGGGTATGAGTAGCCGCGATCGGCCTGTGGGCATGCGGCCGCCAAAGCCTGGGCTCCGGAAGGTCACGAGGGTCTCCCTTCGCCGGGTGTATGTGAGGGCAACTTACCGAGGAGTCCCCGGGTTCCCCCACACGACCGGCCACCTTGGATCAAATCGCCCGTCAAGTCGGTGAAAAAATAGGCGGATGACCCGACTCGAACAGCTCGTCCTCGACCTCGAACGCCACGCCTCGGGTGCCGGATGGGATGCGGCTCCACGACTTTACGCCCTGGTCGACGCCCCTGAGCTGCACGAACACGAGCCGGAGCTGGCGAAGCGGCTCGGCGTCCCCAACGAACCCGAGCGGATCGCCGCGCTGGAGCAACCGGATCTGCCGGCCGACCGGCCGATCGAGGACGTGCTGGGCGGGATCGAGTGGCCGGAACAGGTCGGCGGCTGCGCGCTCGTCGTCGAGCGCATCCTGCTGCCCGACGCCGCCGGGGACGACGAGCCGGACGGGGATCCGGCCGAGCATCCAGGGCGCGAGGACGTACGCCTCGTGGTGGGCGTGCTGCGGGACGGGTCGCGTCACTCGGCGATGCGGATGCGCGGCCACGACAGCGACGACCAGGTGCTGGCCGGGGCCGACCTGCTGCCGGGGCTGGCCGACGCGCTCGCGTCGACGCTCGCCTGACAGGCGTCACTTCGGGCAGGCGGGGATCGGGCCGTGCCCGGAGACCAGGTCGGACAGGGCCTGCAGGGCCCCGTGCATGTTGTCGACCCGGATCAGCCGCAGGCCCTTGGGCGCGCTGCCGACGGCGTCGGGGCAGTTCTTGGTGGGCGTGAGGAACGCCGTCGCGCCGGCGTCCTTGGCGGCGATCATCTTCTGCTGGATGCCGCCGATCGGGCCGACCTCGCCCTCGGGGGTGATCGTGCCGGTGCCGGCGATGAACCGGCCGCCCGTGATGTTCTGCGGCGTCAGCTTGTCGTAGATGCCGAGGGAGAACATCAGGCCGGCGCTCGGCCCGCCGACGTCGCCCACGCTGATCTTGACGTTGACGGGCGACTGGTACTTCTCCCGGAGGACCACTCCGACGACGGGCCTGCCCGCCTTGGCTCTCGTCTTGTCCGGGGAGGCGACGGTCTTGATGGTGAGGTCGGTGTCCTTGCCGCCGCGCTTGACGGTGAGCTTCACCTTGTCGCCGGGCTTGTGGCCGCCGATCTCGCCGCTGACCTGGGGGACGCCGGTGAGCTTCTTGCCGTCGACCGCGACGATCTCATCGCCCGCCTTGAGCTTGCCGTCGGCCGGGAGGCCCTTCTCCACGGTGTCGACGATCACGACGGTCGTCATTTTGATGTGCAGCTCGTGCAGGGCGGCCGCGGTCGCGGCCTCCTGAGAGTCGGTCATCTCTTGGGTGTTCTCCTGCTCGACCTTCTTGGTCGGCTCGTTCTTCGGGAAGATCGTTTCCTCGGGGACGATCGCGACGTTCGGGTCGACCCAGCCGCGCAGAGCGGTCAGCAGGTCGATGCGGTTGCCCGGACCTCCCTGGTATGCGACGGTCACGAAGTTGAGGTGGCCGTCGGTGGGATAGGTCTTCGCGCCAGTGATCTGGATCAGCGAGGTCTTGCCGAGCTGCCCGAGCGTGTCGGTCGTGGGGCCGGGCCGCAGCGCGACGTACGGCACGGGCATGACGGCCCCGACCGCACCCAGCACCAGGATGAGAAAACCGACGACGAGCAGAGTGAGAGCACGACGGGACATGCCCGGCAGCCTACGCGGTCGGCCGTCCGCCCCGCCGGGGCCTGGCGGCGTCATTCCGCTTCAGAGCGCCGAGGAACCGATGGAAGTGTTTGACTTCCTCGAATGAACCGTGGATACGCGGTCGCCGGCTCCAGAGACTGCCGATCGCCCCGCACATCAGAGCGACGGCGACGGGGATCACCCACCAAGCCAAAACGGTCATATGTGCCACCTCACGCGTACCGGACACTCTTTACGTAACCGGTACGAGGGGCTTTAAATCACTCTGCGCCGATCCATTCCGCTTCACCGTCGGTGAAGATCTGGTGCTTCCAGATCGGCACCTGGGCCTTGAGATCGTCGATCAGCGCCCGGCAGGCGTCGAACGCCTCGGCACGGTGCGCGCACGCCGCGGCCACCACGACCGCGAGGTCGCCGACGGCCAGGTCGCCGATCCGGTGCACCGCGGCGATCGCGTGCACGCCATGGTCGGCGGCGATCTTCTCCATGACCGCGCGCATCATGTCGGCGGCCTGCGGGTGCGCCGAGTAGGAGAGGCGGGTCACCGATCGGCCGTGGTCCTCGTCGCGTACGGTGCCGACGAACATCGCGGTGCCGCCCGTGGCGGAGTCGCCCACCGCCGTGATCACTTCGTCGACGGACAGCGGGACGTCGCGGATTTCGGCCAGGCGAATCACGTTCACGCGTCGAACGCTACCCGCCGTACGCGCGGCGCCTCACTTCGCCCGTCACCGCACCTGCGACCCTGCCGACACAGGAAAGGCCGCAGGTGCGAAGCGTTTTCGTCATGTTGCGTCGTGGCTGCGAGGAAGGAAAATCGCCGTACGGACGGGTTATCCGCGGCGCTTTCGGCGCGCCCGGCGGACGATCGCGGCGGTGCCGATGACGGCGACCGTCGCACCGGCGGCGGTGGCCATGGTCGCTTCCTTGCGCGCCAGGCGGCGGCCGACGAGGGCGTGACGGCCGGCGACCTCCTCCAGGAGCGCGGCGAGAGCCTCGGCGTTGTCGTGCGCGGGCTTCCAGCCGGTCGCGCGCAGGGCGGCACAGTCGGTGACCCACGGATAGACGACGTAGTGGAGGTCGGTCGCGGGCGCGGGGGTGACCCCGATGCGGTGGAGGCGCTGCGCGGTGCCGAAGGTGATCACGGCGGGCAGCTCGAAGCGGCGACGTCCGGTGATCTCCTCGACCTGTTCGGGTTCGAGCCAGCCGTCGCAGCCGACCGCGATCTTGCCAGTGACGTCGCCGGAGATCGCGAGTTCGAGGGCGCTGACCAGGTCGTCCACGTGGCAGAACTGCCAGCGCTGGTCGCAGCCCTTCACGGTGAGGAGCCGCGGGGCCTCGAAGTGGCGGGTCACGACCGTGTCGATGCCCGCGCCGACCAGCGGCGCCGGACGCAGGACCGTCACCGTCATGCCGGGATGCGCCACCGGCGCCATCGCCGCCAGCTCCTCGATCTCCAGGAAGTCGCCGACGATGCCGTCGTCGGGCTCGGCGGCCAGCGGGGAGTCCTCGGGCAACGGCACCACGTTGTCGGCCTGCGCTCCGTAGACCATCGCGCTGGTCACGAGCACCACGTGCCGTACGCGCACCGCCGCCGCCGCGGTGATCACGGTCTGCGCGCCACGCACGTTGTACGCGCGGCGCTCGCGGTGGTTGGTCTCCGGAGAGTTGTCGATGTCGAGGTGGACGATCACGTCGACGTCGGAGATGCGGTTGGTGAGCTGCGGGTCACGGATGTCGACCACGCGCCACGTGACCCCCGGCACGTCCCCGCGATGATCGTCGAGCGCGACGACCTTCTTGATCTCTTCCGAGCCGGCGAGACGCGCGACGAGAGCGCGGCCTATTCCGTCCGCCGCCCCCGTGACGGCGACGACCGGGCCCGTACTACGCCGTGGGCGAACCTGTCGTGTACTCAAGTCGAGCAAGCCTCCCATCGCACGCCCCCGGGCTGCGACCGGCTAACGTGAAGGTTGTGACCTATTCATCCTGCCCGAGGTAGAGCCTGTGAGCGACATCCCCTTCGGGTTCGGCCGCCCCGGTGAGCCCGGCGACGAGAACGAGCCCGGAAAACAGGATCCGTTCGGCGGCGGTGGCAACATGCAGGATTTCGCTGCCATGTTGCACCAATTCGCCGACATGTTGTCCAACCAGTCCGGCGGCGAGGGCCCACTGAACTGGGATCTCGCCAAGGACATCGCCCGTCACCACATCGCCGAGCAGGGCGACCCCTCCGTGCTCGACGCGCAGCGCCGGGCGATCGTCGAGGCGCTGCGTCTCGCCGACCTCTGGCTGGACGAGACGACCGCGATGCCCGCGGGCATCCGCACCCCCCAGGCGTGGAGCCGGTCCGAGTGGATCGAGAACACCCTGCCGGTGTGGTCGAAGGTGTGCGACCCGATGGCCGCGCGCATGGTCGACTCCATGGGCTCGGCCATGCCCGCGGAGATGGAGGCGATGGCCGGCCCGATCGTGGGCATGATCCGCCAGATGGCCGGCGCGATGGTCGGCGGCCAGGCCGGGCAGGCCCTCGGCGCACTCGCGCTGGAGGTCGTCGGCTCCACCGACGTCGGGCTGCCGCTCGCGCCCTCGGGCGTCGGCGCGCTGCTGCCCTCCGGCATCAAGGCGTTCGGCGACGGCCTGGAGATCGAAGAGGACGAGGTCCGCGTCTACCTCGCGCTGCGCGAGGCCGCCCACCAGCGGCTCTTCGAGCACGTCCCGTGGCTGCGGTCCCACCTCCTGCGTGCGGTCGAGGACTACGCTCGCGGCATCACGGTCGACCTTTCGAAGATCGAAGAGGCCGTCTCGGGCCTCGACCTGAACGACCCGGAGGCCCTGCAGCAGGCCTTGGGCGGCGAGCTGTCCCTCACTCCCGAGGAGACGCCGCAGCAGAAGGCCACGCTGGCCCGGCTGGAGACCTCGCTCGCCCTGGTCGAGGGCTGGGTGGACACGGTCGTGAACGCCGCCGCCACGAGGCGGCTGCCCTCCGCGATCAAGCTGGCCGAGGCCGTACGGCGCCGCCGCGCGACCGGCGGGCCCGCCGAGCGCACCTTCGCGACCCTCGTCGGCCTGGAGCTACGGCCCCGCCGCCTCCGCGAGGCCGCCGCTCTCTGGGTGAGCCTGGGCGAGGCACGCGGCAACGACGGCCGCGACGCCGTCTGGGCCCACCCCGACCTGATGCCGACCGCCGACGACCTCGACGCCCCGGACGCCTTCGTCGAAGGCAAGGGCGCCGACATCGACATGTCGCACTTCACCGACCCGGACGACGGGCCGGACGACAAGTGACGCCGGAGACGTTGCACGCGGACGCCGTACGTGTGCTGTCCGCGTGGCGGCCCGCCGACCAGGATCAGGAGGCGGCGCGGCAGGTGTTCCTCACGCACCTGGCCTCCCACGAGGACGGGATGTGGCGCGAGTGCGTCGCGGGCCACCTGACGGCGAGCGTGGCCGTACTGGACTCCCGTAGCGAGCGCGTGCTGCTGACGCTGCATCCCAAGGCGAAGATGTGGCTGCAGCTGGGCGGCCACTGCGAGCGGCCGGACACCTCCTTGGAGGCCGCCGCGCTGCGCGAGGCCACCGAGGAGTCCGGCATCTCAGGACTGCGCCTGCTGCCCGGCCTGCTGCGGCTCGACCGCCACCGCGTGTGGTGCCACGGCGGCTCCTACCACCTGGACGTCCAGTACGCCGCGATCGCTCCAGAGGGGGCGCAGGTACGGATCAGCGAGGAGTCGGACGACCTGCGCTGGTTCCCCCTCGACGCCCTCCCTGACATGACCGACGAGCCGTTGCACCATCTGGTGGCGGCCTCACGTCTACGGGTGCGGGCTTAGGCTCCGGCGCGGGCCCGCCGAAGCGCGGCGATGTCGAGCCTGCCCATCGACATCATCGCCGCGGTCACCCGCGCCGCCGCCTCCGGATCCGGGTCGCCGATCATGTCGTTGAGGACGGCTGGCACGACCTGCCAGGACACGCCGTACCGGTCCTTCAGCCAGCCGCACGGACCTTCCTCGCCGCCTTTATGAACGCGTGCATGCTCATTCCGATCCCCCGCGCACCCGAAACTCATCGGAGACAAGTCACTAGGTGTGCGATGAAACTGTCCGCGCCCTGCCCGAATCAGGCCATCCGACCGCATACACGTATCTCACAGTGCCGGACCGGGCGACATATCTGGCGATCATGCGGGTGTTCACGTCCTCGTTGCTGGCCGACCTGTCAGCGCACGACCTGACCGAACGCCTCGGTGAGCAGATCGCGACCGACACCGTCGCGGCGGGTGATCAGGCCGCAGTCCTCCAGTTGGATTGGACGTCGGCATACTCACCGAGGACAGGCTTACCCCCTGCCATGTCGCTCTGGACGAGTCCGCACTCGAAGTTTTTTTCGCGGACCTGTGCTGACCGGCCGATAGAGAAACAGGACACCGGATCGAGATCCGTCACAGGAGGAAACGTTATGAGCCGGTTCGCGTTGGACGCTTTGACGCCAGAGGAGAAGGCCGCTGTCCTCGACGAACTCCTGCAAACGCGCCCCGAGCTGCTGGCGGCCGCGGAACACTCGGCGGCACGACGCTTGGGGACGGCCGATCGAGGCGCGGTCGCCGAACAGGTCTCGACGGCTCTGAAGGCCCTCGACCAAGGACTCCTCGTGAGCCGCGCCGGCTACCAGCCGAGCGAGGGCTACGTGCATGAGACTCAGGCCGCCAACGACATTCTTGGCGAGACACTCCGGCCGTTCCATGACGACATCGAGCGCCGCGCCGCGCTGGGTATGTCCGAAGCGGCGGCCGAGACCGGTCTGGGAGTCCTGCTCGGTCTGTATGACTGCCGTGACTTCCACGAAGACGAAGCGCTACTCGCCTACGCCGAAGACTTTCCCCTCGCTGAAGCTCAATGGGTGATCAACCGGCTGCGGAGGCTCGGGATCGTCGTGCCCGAACACGAGGTGAAGAGCACCGTTCAAGACTGGGATCTGCCGTGAAGGCACTGGACGCGCCGATCGAGGCGCGCTGCTCGGACGATTTCGATTGACTGGGCAGCATGGCGATCACGGAGTTGTTCACCGAGGGCGACCTGCGGGCGCTGGCCGGGCCTGCTTCCTTCGGCCGGGCACGAGACTATCTGGACAGCGTCGAGGACCTTGAGATCGAGGCCGGTCACATCACCGCCATGGTCTCCGGAAGCGACGACTACGACGTCACCCTGACGACGGACTCGGCGGGGGCCCTATCCGGCGACTGCGACTGTCCTTTCGGGCAAGACGGCAACTTCTGCAAACACTGCGTCGCGGTCGGTCTGGTCGCGCTGAGCGGAAGAGCCGAGCAAGCGGACGCGAAGGCCGGTCGAGGTGAGCGGCTGGAGTCATGGTTGACGGGACTGTCACGTGATGACCTGCTCGCGCTGCTGCGGGAACAGCTCGCCGCGGACAAGAACCTGCGCCGCCGTCTGGAGACCCGGGCGGCGGCCGGTCACACCATCGCCGGCGGCGATGTCGCCGTTCTGCGGGCACGGATCGCGGACCTGTTCGACATCCGCCGTTTCAGCCAGTACGGCTACGTCGAGTACGCCGACGTCTCGGCCTTCGCGGCGCAGGCACAGGAGGCAGTGGCGGTGCTCCGGTCACTGGCCGCGGCCGGGCACGCGTCGCAGGCCGTGACGCTCTCCCGGGAGTCGATCACGTTGCTCGGGAAGGTGTACGAGGAGATAGACGACTCATCGGGGGCGGTCTCCGACGTCGCGGCCGGTATCGAGCTGGCGCATCGGGATGCCTGCGTCGCCTCCGGCACGGACCCGCTGGACCTCGCCGATTGGCTGGCGGGACACATGCTCGGCGCGTGGTCGCACCTGCCGGAGCTGGAGTTCGATGACTACAGGGACCTGCTGGGCGAGACGGGACGGGAACGGCTCCGGCAGGTGATAGCCGAGGCGTTCCGGCGCGACCCGTCCGACTGGACCGCGAAGTACCTCATGGAGGAGATTCTTCGCGGGGAGAACGATGTGGACGCGCTGGTCGCCCTCCTCGCGGCGGATCTCGCTCCGCACGGCGGAACCCATCTGACCATCGCCGAGGAACTGGACGCGGCGGGCCGGAGCCCCGACGCCCTGGAATGGGCGGAGCGGGGACTACGGGACACCACCGGGAGCCCGTACATCGATGTCCGTCTGGTGGACTACGTGGCCGACCGGTACGAACGGGCCGGCCGACACACCGACGCCCTGGCCGTACGCCGGCAGCGGTTTCACGCGTCTCCGACCCTCGCCGACTACCAGAAGCTACGCTCCGCCGCGCGCGCCGCCGGATGCTGGGAGGCCGAACGCGCTGCGGCGTTGGAACTGCTGACGGACGTACCGGTCGGACGAGATCACGTGGTTCACAGAGGGACGGTCTTGGTCGATGTTCTGATCGACGACGGGGAGATCGACGCCGCATGGCGAGCCGCGAAGGGCAGAGCGGACCGGCGGCAGTGGCTGACCCTCGCCGGCCTGGTAGGCGACGAACGGCCGGCCGACGCGCTGGAGGTGTACCGGCAGGCCATCGAGCCCCTCAAGAAGATCACCGGGGACGGCAACTACAGGGAGATCGCTTCGTTGCTGCTCCTCGCCCGCGACTGCCACCGCGCGCTGGGGACAGATGCCGAGTTCACCGAGTACGTCAACGCCTTGCGCGCCGGCCAGCGGCGCAAGCGGAACCTGATGAAAATACTCGACCAGCACGGCCTCTGAGATCCGGCGAAGGGACATCGAGCGCCGGATTCAACGCCTCCGGTCCTCATTCTTATTTCTTCTCTTTTGATCCTGCCCTCCCACCAATGACCTCCCATCGCGGGACAAGAATTTTGAGAGCTTTACGCGCACTCTTACGCCGTTCTTTGTCTTTCGACAGAGCCGCCGCCGACGCGACGACAAGAATCGTAATCGCATAGATCAACAGGGCAATTGCGGCGAGTGCCCCCAAGAGCCTGACTCCCGCCCGTGCACCCGCGATCAGACCTGACATCGACAATCGCCTAAAGCTGGTCATCGTTTTCCGCAGACAGAACCGCCCCCGTCAAAAGAAGTGGCGACAGCAGATCTCTCAGTTCTGCAACTTTACGGCCGATCTCCTCATGGACTGCAATCTTCTCGTCCAGAGATCCCAAGACACCCGAGATTGTCAACTGCACACCCATCGGCGGAATAAGTAGCGGCAGGCCCCGAATTGTCCTGACATTGAGGCTTGGAATCGTCGCGCCATGGGCATTTCACCCGATCAAATCATGCATTAGAGGACTGTTCAGATAGTGGACGAGGTAATCCGAGGCCACCACTTCGGACGGACGCAGACGAAAGCACGCCGTACCGACGAGCCAGCCTGACTGCTCAGGTCGAACCAGTGCGTGACGGCCGAGGCTTCCCGTACGAACACCGACGACATCGCCCGCACTCAGCCGGTACTGCGGCAACCGATCGGCGGTGCCCGAGGAGACCATGACGGCGCCGGTAGCGGCGATTCGACCGTCTCTGAGATCCTTGGGATTGACCACCGGGACGCCGTTCACGACGGTTTCACTCGAGCGGCTTCTCGCACCAGAGGGTCCGGCGAGAACATCACAGAGGTCCCCCAGTGGAGACTGAGTCCATCCGTCCGGAATATCACCAGGCCACGCCGTCATGATGTGAGCCCGTCTAGCCGCCCGGTCACAGCGGCATCAATTTCGGCAGCTCGATCATGCAGGATCGCCAGATCGTCGCGAATCTCGCGAATCCTTTCTCTGGACGGATATTTGAGCTCAAGTGCGGGTGTTGTATATCTACGCGGAAGAAGATCGTAATCGCATGAGCGAATTGCGTCGATCGTCACCGACCTAGCAAAATCAAGCTCTTGTTGAACCTGCGCCGATCTCCCTTGATCAACCCATTCTTTCCGTGTCGAGAAGATTCGGTCGACATCCTCCTGTCCAAGAACACGATGCGTTCGATCCACCATCTTCCCCAGACGTCCTGCGTCAATGAAAAGAACGCTATCGTGTTCGCCTTCAGCAGACCTTCGGAGCAACCACAGCGTCACCGGGATCATCGTCGAACGGAAGAGTTTGTCGGGAAGCTGGATGACGCACACCACGACACCGGCTTCGATCACGGCCGTGCGGATCGCCCGCTCTTGCGCGTTGCTGGAGATCGCCGCTCCGTTCGCCATTACCACAGCGGCTCTACCTCGCTCCGAGAGCTTCGACTCGATGTGCTGGAGCCATGCGAAGTCAGCCCTGCTCCGTGGCGGAGGACCATAACGCCACCGCGGATCATCGGCCGGATCCTCGTCGGTCCAGCCACTCAGGTTGAAAGGCGGGTTGCTGAGGATGACGTCGTAATGCTGGTCCCGGTGGATGTCGTCCCGCAGAGCGTTGGCGGCGTGCGAGCCTACGTCGGCCCGGAGACCGTGGACGGCCAGGTTCAGGCTCGCCAGCGTCAACGATCTCTCCGAAAGCGCCTGCCCATGCAGCGACAGTTCTGACGTTGAGCCACCTTGCTCTTCGACATACTCAGCGGCACCGACGAGAAACCCACCCGAACCACAGCACGGGTCCCCGATCCGTTCCTCTGGCTCCGGCGCGAGCAGGCGTGCCATCAACCGTACGAGTTCGTGAGGTGTGAAGAACTCCCCGCCGCGCTTGCCATCGGTCAGCGCGAGACGTTCTAGGAACCAGCGGCACGCAACCGCTTCGCTCCTCGCTGTCGTCCCCGTATTCGTAGGGACGTAGTCGCCTAGTCGGTCCAGGTCCTCAATGAGTTTCGCGAGGCGCCGGTCGCTCCAACCGACCGGCCGGATGCGGCGCAGGATGGCACGAGCGCCGGGATTGGCTCTCGTTGTCCGGAACGCACTAGCGAGCCGTTCGCTCAGCGCCCGGCTCTCCGGCGTGGCCATAGTCTTGAGCAGTTCGCTCCACTGCTCCGAGTCGCGGGCTCGCAGGTACAGCAGCCCGAGCACCAGTTCCCCAGCCGCGTCCAGATCCGCCGTTCCGCGGAGACGGTCCAGCGCCTGCCCGAGAGTCCGGTCGAGCAGCATGTCCAAACCGGAGTCACTGCCGGCAACGGTCGGTGCCGGCGGGATACCCGTCCTCATCGACTCAACGGCGAGTCCGAGATACTCCACGAATCGATCTCCGTAGCTCACCCCCTCCTGCTCGCCCTCAAGGAGCGCGCTGCGCGGGATCGGGCGGCCTGCGAGCCACATCGCCATCTCGGTGACCGGATACATCTCCCTGCCGTCAATGATGTCCGGCTGCGGAAACTCGTTCTTCCGGCGCCGGATGAGGACGGCCGTCCGGCGCCGGTTCCGGTGTGGGCTCCCCAGCCGGCGATCATCGAGCATCTGCCGGGCCTGAGCGCCGGCGACGTCGACACGTTCCTCACCAAGGCCCGGGAGCGCTGGACCAAGAGCGTTCCCGCGATGACCGCGTTGCGGGCCACCCTGCTGGAACTGCTGGCCGACCACGGGCGAGTGATGGAGGCACGGCAGCTCGCCGAGGCGCTGCTCGCCGCGCGCGGGTCAGAGCTGGACGACACGAGCACCCGGCTCGCGCTCGCGCAGGCGTGCGTACGTACGGCCGTCGCGACGGAGGAAAACCTGGCCAATCCCCGCCTGGCGCGGCGCCGGAACGACACCCGCGTGGTGATCGCATCGGTGGCCGAGGACGACCCCACGGCACCGGTCGAGGAGGAACTCCTCGAATACGCCGTCGTGCTGGGGAACCGCGCGGACGAGCTGGTCGATCTCTCCGGATCCGCGCCACTGCCCGGCCTTTCCGTCGTACGCGACGCGCTGGCCGCCGTACCGCGCCCGCCCGGCATGCTGCCGCTGTCCGACACGGACATGATCTCGCTGGCCGCGGCGGCGTCACGGAACACCGCGGTCACCGCCCGCCTGGAGCTGTACCCTCGCGACCTCGACCCGAAGAAGGCCCTTGAGCTGGCGCAGGTCACCGGCTATCTGGGCGAGCCGGGGATCGAGCCCGCGAAGCTCCGGGACCGGGTGCTCGCGCGCTTTCCCGAGCTGGAAGGCCTGCCGGCGCCGGACGAGCTGCGAACGCTGCTGGGTTCGATGGTCGGGCGGGACATCGAGGTCAAGCAAGACGATCAGGGTGTCGTCAGGTACCTGCTGCCCGGCGGAACGCTCACGAGTGGCTGGAACTCACCCCGGTCGCCGGGGACCGGTCCGTCCAGCGGAGCGCAGGGCGACGTGGTGTCCCAGAGGCTCGGCACCGCCCAGGAGCGCGGCGGGTTCCTCGCCGTCAAAACGTACCTGTGGCAGGCCGGCCGGGTCCGCGAGAAACTGCTGTCCCTGCCCGGCGTCGTCGGCGTCGACGTGACCGAGATGTTCGTACGGACGCTGCGCGAGGTCGTGGCCGAACGCGGAAAACCCCGGTGGGAGACCGTCGTGGCCGCGGACACCGCCGACGCCTCCCCCGCCGCCCGTACCGGCTTCGGCCGCCTGGTCGACGAGGCGTGGGAACGGCTCGACGGCCACATCCGCTCCGCCGAGGGCATCGTCCTGCTGCACGACGCGACGCCACTGGCGCGGTATCCGGGCGGGATGGACCTGCTGACCCGGCTCGCGTCGGCGGCCCGGCAGTCCGGCGTACGGCCGCACGGGTTGTGGCTGCTGTGCCCGATGGACGCGCCGAGGAGCCCCGCTCTGCTGGACGCGGAGACCGTGAGCGTCCTCGGGGAGAACGAACAACTGGCCATGCCGCGCGGCTTCGCGGACGACAACACCATCGGGAGAGTTTCGTGATCGACCCATCAACCCTACTCGCCGACCTGAAACCCCAGGTACGCAGGCTGGAGGACATGCTGCCCTACCTGGCGCAGCCGCCGACAGCGCTCCGGGCGATGGACACCGGACGTTAAGCGTTCGGGTCGAGCAGCGCCGCCTTCTGGAGGTGGTGCCAGGCGGAGCGGACATCCTCTGGCGGGAAGAGCCGCTTCTTGCGCGCGCTCCACGTGGAGACCTGCCGCGCCACCTCCACCGCGTCCACGATCCCGTCCCGCTGCCGTGCCAGGAAATGAACGGTGCTGAGCAGCTCCAGCCCGTCGGGATACCCATATCCGAACATGGCCTGTGCGACCCGGTGCCACACGGATGAGAACTCATCGTCGCCGGCGACTCGCTTCTCGGCCTGGTCGGCAGCCGGCAGCAGGCGTAGATCTGCTCGTGCACCACCCGTGCCGTCTCCGAAACCGATGAGATAGTGCCCCTCCATCGCCGAGATCTCCCGATCGAGGTCGGCGGAGTACGGCCCCAGGTGCCCGCGTTCGTATCGGTACCCCAGCTCCAGCCCACCCGCCTGCAGGAGATAGACCAGCTTGTGGGCTTCGAGCAGGGAGGTGTTGGCATCGACGGCCACACCTGCCGCGAGGGCGGTCGCGGCGTACCTGCCGAGTGCGGCCAGCAGGCGCGCTCGCGTACGGGTCAGCTCGGGACGCCGCGAGCGATCGTCGCCCAGCGAAGTGGCGAAAATCCGCCCAGGCTGGACCGCCCCCTTGGAGCAGGCCCGCGCATAGGCGTCGAAATTCGCGGGGAAGGCCCTCTTGAACTGGAGAGCGAGTCCCTTGCCCATGACGCCGACCGTGTTGACGGTGTTGACGAGGGCCTGAGCATCGTCCAGCAGCAGATTCCCGGTCTTCTCAACGATCACGGAACTCCCCTCCTTCCTGCTTCCATCCTCCCTGACATGGGCAGTTGCTCGGAACATAGAAGTACCAGTCCGGTCCCGTTCTTTACGCCGTCGATCCGCAGACACAAGAGCTCCTAGCTGACCTGACGACGCAAACGCACCCTTAGGCAGGCGTCTGGCCGGATCATGCCATGCACGCGATCGTTCACTCACCGGCCATGGTTCTTAGGATCATCGCAGCAACCCTCGGCTGGTGACGCGGAAACGATCCGGGATCACGTTCGGAGCGTAGGTCCGCCCCGAACACCTTTCAGCAGGGCCGTCAGGTGCTCGACCAGTAGTGATCGCAGTACCCTGGAGTCGCGCAGGTCGGGGCCGAACACGTCGGTGACTCCGAGCAGCGCGTCGACGACCGACGTCGGGGTGTGGGCTCGCGCGGTCGCCGCATGCAGCTCGGCGGCCATCGGGTCGTCGAGGTCGCGCGCCGTCGCGACGTAGCGCATCCAGGCGGCGACTCCCAGCGCGGCCCAGCGTGGCTCGGCGCCCGCGGCCAGGCGTTCGCGGATCACGGCGAGCTGGCGGGGCGGGAGTTTCTGGGAGCCGTCCATGCCGACCTGGGCCGTACGGTGCCGCAGTGCCGGGTTGGCGAAGCGTTCGAGGAGCGACGTCTTGTAGGCCGCGAGGTGGAAGCCGTCCGGTACGGACAACGTCGGGGTCGCGTCCTCGTCCATGTAGCGGCGTACGACGTCACCCAGCTCGCCGACCGCGTCGGAGATGAATTCATGCCTCGCGCCCAGGTAGGCCAGCATCGAGTGCGAGCCGTTCAGGAGCCGTAGCTTCATCGTCTCGTACGGCCCGACGTCGCCGGTGAGGATCGCGCCCGCGGTGTCCCAGGCGGGACGCCCGGCGGCGAAGGAGTCCTCGATCACCCACTGGGTGAAGGGCTCGGTCACGACGGTGCCCTCGTCGCGTACGCCCAGGAGGCGCTCGGCCTCGTCGAGGTCGGCCGGGGTGGTGGCCGGGACGATCCGGTCGACCATGGTGGACGGGAAGGTGACGTCGCAGGTCAGGCGGATTCCGGCTCGCTCGCAGTACTCCTCGACCAGGCGGCGTACGGTCGCGCCGTTGGAGGTGAGGTTGTCGCAGCACACGACGGTCACCGGGGCGTCGCGGCGGGCGAGGCCGGCGGCGAGGCGGCCGATGACCGTACGCGGCGGGCGTCCGGAGAGGTCCAGGCGGGTCTCCGCGTCGTCGCGCAAGAGCCCGCTCGCCGGGTCGTACCGGTAGCCCTTCTCGGTCACGGTCAGGGAGATGACGCGTACGGCGGGGTCGGCGAGGCGGGAGACGGTGGCGTCGCCGGTCAGCACCTCGCGAACCGCACCGACGATCCGGGCGGACGTGCCGTCCGGGCCGCGTTCGAGCACGCTGTACAGGCCGTCCTGCGGGCCGAGGCGCTCGGCGACGCCCGCGCTGCGCTGGGTGATCCCGCAGATGCCCCAGCCGTCGCCGGCGTCTTCGGTGTAGACGGCCTGGTGGGCGCGGTGGAAGGCGCCGATCCCCAGGTGCGCGATGCCGACCGACGACGGCACCTCCCTCGGCCGGCTCGTCAGCGACAGCCGGTCACCAGTCATGCATGGTCCCGTCCTCCAGGCGGTTCACCGGGAGGTAGGCCTGCCGGTACGGGAACGTCGCGGCGGCCTCCTCGTCGATGTCCACGCCCAGGCCGGGCTCCTCCGAGGGGTACAGCAGGCCGTTCTCGAACCGGTAAGTGTGCGGGAAGACGGCGTTGGTGTTGCCGGTGTGCGGCATGTATTCCTGGATTCCGAAGTTGGGCACCGAGACGTCGACGTGCAGGCCGGCGGCGAGGCAGACCGGCGACAGGTCGGTCGCCCCGTGCGATCCGGTGCGCACGTGGTAGAGCGCGGCCAGGTCGAAGACCCGGCGCAGGTGCGTGATGCCGCCGCCGTGCACGACGTCCATCCGGATGTAGTCGATGAGCTGCTCGGTGATCAGCTGCTGGCAGTCCCAGATGGAGTTGTAGATCTCGCCGACCGCGATCGGCGTGGTCGTGTGCCGGCGGATCAGCCGGAAGCCCTCCTGCAGTTCTTCGGAGATCGGGTCTTCCAGCCAGAACAGGGAGTACGGCTCCAGGGCCTTGCCGAGCCGCGCCGCCTCGATCGGCGTGAGCCGGTGGTGGACGTCGTGGAGGAGGTGGAAGTCGTACCCGAAACGCTCGCGTACGGCCTCGAACAGGCCCGGGATGAAGTGGAGGTACTTGGCGGTCGACCAGGTCTCCTCGTCGGGCGCCGTCCCGGCGGTGGCCGGCTCGTAGAACTCACGGCCCTTGCCGACGCCGTAGATGTGGTCCAGGCCCGGCACGCCGACCTGGACGCGTACGGCGCGGTAGCCGCGGTCGAGGAAGTGGGCGACCTCGTCGAGGACGGCCGGGATGGTCGCGCCGTTGGCGTGCCCGTACACGGTGACGCCCTCTCGGGACCGCCCGCCGATCAGCTGGTAGACCGGCATTCCGGCGACCTTGCCCTTGATGTCCCATAGGGCGGTGTCGACCGCCGCGATCGCGGTCATCGTGACCGGCCCGCGCCGCCAGTAGGCGCCTTTGTAGAGGAACTGCCAGGTGTCCTCGATGCGGCTCGGGTCGCGGCCGATCAGCAACGGGCAGACGTGGTCCTTCAGGTACGACGCGACGGCCAGCTCACGGCCGTTGAGCGTCGCGTCGCCGACTCCGGTCACACCCTCGTCGGTAGTGATCTTCAGGGTCACGAAGTTGCGGTCGGGACAGGTGACGATGACCTTGGCGTCGACGATCCTCATGTGGTCCGCTCGTAGTGGGGTGCGAGAAGAATGCGCGTGTTGTCCCAGCCCTCGAGGCCCATGTCGAGGCGTGAGAGGTCACCGAGCGTACGCAGGCGGTGCCAGCCAGGACCGGAGCGTACGGCGCCGGGGCGTCCGGCGGCGCCGCGCAGGCGGCTCGGGGCGTCCGTGGTGTCCAGGTCGACGTCGGCCAGCCAGCCCGGGGCGGGCAGGTGGGCGGCGAGCGCGACGAGGCCGCCGTCGCGGGCCGGGCAGATCGCGACCTCACCGCCGCCGAGGGCTCGGAAGAGCTTGCCGATCAGCAGGGGCGGCAGGTCGGGAGCGTCGCCGGCGACGATCGCGGCCTGGTCGGCGCCGAGCTCGTGGAGCGCTCCGAGCAGGGGCACCAGCCCGGTCGTGTGCACGACGGCGGTGCCCGGCCAGGTGACGGCCTCGGCGTCCGGGTCGGGCGCGGTCAGCGCGAGGGCCGGCGTGACGAACTCCAGCCCGGCGACCACCTCGTAGGTGTCTTCCAGGAGCGCGAGCCGGAAGGCCGCGGGGTCGACGCCCGGAGGCGCCGGGACGGCGGAGTCACCCGCCAGCACCGCGGCGAACCGCGACGTCACGTGACGGCCTCCCCGTCGGCCAGGGGCAGGCGGGCGGTGGCGGCGACGCCTTCGAGGTAGCCGCGGGCGCGTTCGGTCTTGGAGTAGCGGTTGACCAGCTTCCAGAATGCGGGCCCATGGCCCGGCACGAGCAGGTGGGCCAGCTCGTGCAGGAGGACGTAGTCGACGACCCAGGCGGGCATCCCGCGCAGCTGCGCGGAGAGCCGGATGGTGCCGTCGTCGGGTGTGCACGACCCCCATCGGCTGTTCTGGTTGCTCACCCAGCGGACGCTCGCGGGGGCGACGCGTCCGTCGAGATATCGGGTGGAAAGCTGGCGGGCGCGCTCGCCGAGAGCCGCGTCGCTGGGATGCCGTCGGCGCTCGCGCTCGGCGAGCCTTTCGAGCACCGTGGTGATCCACTCTTGCTCTTCGGCATCGCTCAGACCGGCCGGAACCATCACGACCGTCTTGTCGCCATCACGGCGGGCGGTGACCGTACGGCGGCGGCGCGAACTACGCCGGACCTCTATCTCGCCTGTGGGGGGCACCGTAGCACCGTATCTAAAAGTTTCTTTTCTCCACAGGGGGTGGACCGCATCGATGCAGGTAGCAACGGTCCAAATGATTCATCCCCAGGTCTGTCCACATGGTTGTTCGCACCCTGTCCACAGCGACACCCCGCCCGATCCCCATGGGGTCCCCAACGTTTTCCACAAGGCTTCGTTGACGCTCTCGCGCCCTCACTCGTAGCGTCTGGGCGCAGTGGAGGTCCCCGCGTCGGCCGGACCGGCGCCCGACCGGGAAGGGGCGGGAGCGGCCCGGCACACGGGGGCTTTCCGCGTTGCGCTCAGTCTCCGGTGAACCTCGGAGCGCGCTTCTCGCGCCGGGCGGCGATCCCCTCCAGAAGATCTTTGGTGACCATGGTCACCGGCTGGGCCAGCGACTCCCACTCCAGGGCGGCCTCCAGGCTCGGCGGGCCTCCGCCGCCGAGCGCGGCCTTGGTCAGGCGCGTCGCGACCGGGGCCTTCTCCGCGATCTCCGCCGCGACAGTGAGGGACTCCTCCAGCACCGCGTCGCGCGCCACGGCCCGGTTGACGAGCCCGTACGCCTCGGCCTGCCGGCCGGTGACCGTACGCCCGGTGAAGAGCATCTCCCGTGCCAGCGGCAGCCCGGCGACCTCGGGCAGCAGGTAGGTCGCGGCCATGCCGGGATGGATGCCCAGCTTGGTGAAGGGCGCGATCAGCTTGGCGTCCTCGGCGGCGTACCTGAGGTCGCAGGCGAGCGCGAGGCACAGGCCCGCGCCGACGGCGGCCCCGTTGATCGCGGCGATCGTCGGGACCTCCAAGGACCGGATCGACAGCCACGTCCGGTAGAAGTCCAGCATGTGGTCGCGCAGCTTCGGGAGCTCGGCCTCGCCACTGCCCGAGATCAAGGACAGGTCGCCACCGGAGGAGAAGGCGGTGCCGGCGCCGGTGACGACCACGCACCGGAGCCCGGTGTCGCGGCGCAGTTCGGAGATCGTCTCGCGCCAGGCGTCCGTCATCGCGTCGCCCATGGCGTTGCGCCGCTGGGGATCGTTGAGGGTGAGCAGGACGATGCCATCGGCGTGGCGCTCCAGGAGCAGCTCATCGGTCATGGCCGGAGGCTATAGGCAGGCCTCCGTGAGCAAGCACACACTTACCCGCATGTGCGGGTCATCTATGCTCGGAGCACCAGCAGTGGACATCTGGTACAGATCGCTATAGATCGAGTGACGTCTCTCCCTGAGAATGGGAACGTGAGCGGAGCGACCAGCGTGCACAGCAGACCCCCGGCGCCCCCGGACGAGCGAGCATCGGAATGAACGACCTCCCCCGCCGCGCCGTCACGCGTACCGCCAAACTCGCCTCCCTCCCCATCGGCTTCGCCGGCCGTACGGCTCTGGGCGTCGGCAAGAGGACGTTCGGCAAGTCGGCCGAGATGGTGGCCCTCGAGATCCAGCAGCGCACCGCCGACCAGCTCTTCCGTGTGCTCGGAGAGCTCAAGGGCGGGGCGATGAAGGTCGGCCAGATGCTGTCGATCTTCGAGGCGGCGCTGCCGCCGGAGATCGCCGGGCCGTACCGCGCGACGCTCACCCGGCTGCAGGAGGCCGCGCCTCCGCTGCCCGCCAGGACCGTCCACCAGGTGCTCGCCACCGGGCTCGGCGACGACTGGCGCGAGAGCTTCGCGGAGTTCGACGACCAGCCCGCCGCGGCCGCCTCCATCGGCCAGGTGCACAAGGCCGTCTGGCACGACGGGCGCACCGTCGCCGTCAAGGTGCAGTACCCCGGCGCCGGAAAGGCGCTGCTCAGCGACTTCAACCAGCTCGCGCGGCTCGGGCGGCTCTTCTCCGTCCTGATGCCCGGGCTCGACATGAAGTCGATCCTGGCCGAGCTCAGAGAGCGCGTCGCCGAGGAGCTCGACTATCAGGTGGAGGCGGACTCACAGCGCGCGTTCGCCGAGGCGTACGCCGACGACCCCGACATCTACATCCCTCCCGTCGTCGCCCAGTCCGGGCACGTGCTCGTCACCGAGTGGATGGAGGGCACACCGCTCTCGGCGATCATCTCCTCCGGCACCCAGGAACAGCGTGACCACGCCGGCCTGCTGTACTGCCGGTTCCTGTTCTCCGGCCCGGCGCGCTGCGGCCTGCTGCACGCCGACCCGCACCCCGGCAACTACCGGCTGCTCGACGACGGCCGCCTCGGCGTCATCGACTTCGGCGCCGTCGACCGGCTGCCCGGAGGATTCCACCGGCGGATCGGCATGCTGATGCGCATCGGCACCATGGGCGACATCGAACAGGTCGAGAAGGCGCTCCGCGATGAGGACTTCATCCGCGAGGGCGTCGAGATCGACCCCGAGTCGCTGCACGCCTTCATCGCCCCGGTCGCCGAGCCGCTGATCGAGGAGACGTTCAAGTTCAGCCGCGAATGGCTCCGCGAGGAGGCCGCCCGCGTCACCGACCTGCGCCCGACCAACGTCGTACGCCAGCTGAACCTGCCGCCGTCGTACGTGCTGATCCACCGCGTCGTCGCGGCCGGCACCGGTGTGCTGTGCCAGCTGGAGGCGGAGGGCCCGTTCCGCGGCGAGGCCCTGCGCTGGGTCCCCGGCTTCGCCGACGACGACCAGGGCGACGAGGCGGAGATCGCCTCCTAGCGCGTGTCCTCGGGGCGGAGCACGCGGAGGTCGTCGTGGGTCGGCTCGTGTTCGAGGCGGGCGATGCGGCGGGCGTGCGCGGTGCGCATCGCCTCGAAGAGCTTGCGGACCTCTCGTCCGTTGCCCTGCTCGAACAGGGCCTCGTCGGTGTCGATGCGCTCCCCGGCCGCCGTACGGGTGTCCGGCGGGATCTCGAATCCGGCCTCGTCCGCCATCCGGGTCAGGATGGCGAGCAGGTCGTCCCGGTCGTACGGCGTGAAGGCGACGGTGCGGGAGAAGCGGGACGCCAGGCCCGGATTGGCCGCGAGGAAACCGGTCAGCTCGTCGGTGTAGCCGGCCACGATCACGACGACCTCGTCGCGGTGGTCCTCCATGAGCTTGACCAGGGTGTCGATGGCCTCCTGGCCGAAGTCGGAACCCGTCCCGAACCGCCTCGACAGGGCGTACACCTCGTCGATGAACAGCACCCCGCCGCGTGCCTCGTTGAACTTGGCCGCGGTCTTCCCGCCCGTCTCGCCCAGGTGCTGCCCGACCAGGTCCGTACGTGACACTTCGACGACCTGGCCGCGGGCCAGCACTCCCAGCGCGGTGAGCAGCTCGCCGTAGAGCCGCGCGACGGTGGTCTTCCCGGTGCCGGGCGGGCCGGAGAAGATCAGGTGGCCGGCGACGGAGTCGCTGCTCAGGCCGGCCGCCCGCCGACGGCGGCCGGCCGCGATCAGGTCGAGCGTGTCGCGTATCTGCTCCTTGACCTGTGCCAGGCCGGGCATGGAGGCGAGCCGGTCAAGGACGGTCTGGAGGTCTCCGGCATCGCGGCTCGCTCCGACCCGGGTGCCGAGCCCGGTGTCGACGACCCCATCGAAGTCCGCCGGGACCAGGAGCGTGAGCTCATCGGTGGTCGGAGACCCGTCGGCGAGCCGCATCGCCTGCTGCTCCAGCGCCGCCTCGAAGATCCGCCGCGCCTCTCGGCCGTTGCCGAACGAGTCGCCACGCTGAGCGCGCTGGAAGTGCGTATGCACGGTGTTCACCGCGTCGTCGTCCAGGCGGTAGCCGTAGCGCTCGGCGAGGTTGCGGACGATGAGCGTCAGGTCGGCCGGGCTGTGGTTCTCGAACTCCACGACGCGCGAGACACGCGACCGCAGGCCGGGGTTAGCGTCCAGGAACTCCCGCATCTCGGCCGAGTAGCCGGCGAAGACCACGACGATCTCATCGCGGTGGTCTTCGATGAGCTTGACCAGCGTGTCGATGGCCTCCTGGCCGAAATCGAGGCCGGTCCCGAACCTCCTCGACAGGGTGTAGGCCTCGTCGACGAACAGCACGCCGCCCAGGGCGTTCGTGAACACCTCGGTCGTCTTGCGCGCCGTCTCGCCGAGATGCTCCCCGACCAGGTCGGCGCGCGAGACCTCGGTGAGACCGCCGGTGGAGACCGCGCCGAGGGCGGCCAGCAGGCGTCCGTACAGCCGCGCGACGGTCGTCTTGCCCGTGCCCGGAGCTCCGGAGAACACCACGTGGCGGCCGATCACCGGGCCTTCGGGCAGGCCGGCCGCACGCCGTTGCGCGGCGACGCGCAGGAATTTGGCGATCTTCCGGATCTCCTGCTTGACCTCGGTCAGGCCCACCATCGCGTCCAGCTCGGCGAGCAGGTCGTCCGGCTTCGGCCGGTCCGTGGTGGCCGGAGCCGGCGGTGGTTCGGGGGCCAGCGCCGGTTCGGGAACGGGCGCGGGTGCGGGTGCGGGTGCGGGCGCGGGGCTCGGCGTACCGGCCGACGCCCCGACCTGTACGGCGAGCTTGTCCTTGGAGCCGTTCCCCTCGGAGCGGGTGTTCTCCGTACGCGCGTCGGCGTCGGAGGCGAAGACCAGGCCCGACCCGCCGTTGCCGGTGACGGTGCAGTCGCGCAGGAACATGTGCGAGCCCGGATCGGCGGTGACTCCGACCTTCGCGCTGCCGGTGACGCGGCAGGCCTCGAACCGGGCCCGGCCGCGCTCGTCCGTGAGCGCGCCGTGTCGCCGGCTGCCGGTGATGGAGACCTCCCGCAGGTCGGCGTTGCCGCCGACGGTCACCCACAGGCCGTCGATCCCGGAATCGGCGACCGTGCTGTCGCTGACGCGCGCGACGGCATTGTCGCGGACGACCAGACCGCACTGGCCCGAGCCGACCATCTTGGTGCGCCGGACGTCGGCCTCCGCGCGGTCGTCGACGAGGACGCTCGCGCACTTGGAGTTCACGATCTCGCACCGGTCGATCAGCGGCAGGGCGCCCTTGGTCGCCCAGATCCCGTGCTCACCGGCGTCCTTGATGACGTTGTCACGCAACGTCACCCGGCAGGCCTGGTGCAGGGCGATCCCGCACAGGCTCGCGTTGGTCACCCGGGTGCGCTCGACGACGCCGGCCGAGTCGGAGTAGACGATCGCGCCGTCGTTGACGTGGCTGTCGTGAACGAACAGCTCCGCGCCGTCCCACGCGTTGATCGCACGGGAGGACTTACCGACGATCTCGCACCGCTCGATGACGAGGGTGCCGCCCGCGACCTCCAGGACGTCGGAGTCGGCGTTCCAGTTGCGCAGGATGAGCCCGCTCAGCGTGGCACGCCCGCGTACGCTCAGGATCCGGGCGGACGCGTCGATCGTGACGGTGCCGAGGCCCGCCACGGCGCTGATCACCACGTTTCCGCGGATCTCCCAGCCGGACTGGCGGTAGTTGCCCGGCTCTACGAAGATGCGGCGCTCGGTCTCCCCCGGCGGACCAGAGGCCGCGAGCGCGTCGGCGATCGTACTGAAGGCCCTTGAATTCGTCTGGGACACCACATAGCCCCGCAACAGACCTCCCCGGTACGAAATCTACCGGTTAAGAGTAGCGAGCCGAGCTCACCAGTCGGCGCGGTCCAGGCGGCCTTCGATCGAGCGGAGGTGCTCCCGGCTGCAGCGGTCACACAAGTACTGTGTGCCGCGGCTGGTCACGTCGGTCGTCCAGCCGAGTGGTGACTCCGCGGTGATACCGCATGACGTGCAGCTGACCATCCCTTGCCCCCTCGTGTCAGGTCCCATCCAAGCATCACCGATGGGCATCGCGAGCGGAAGCCGAACGCGAGGTGTTGGCCGATCCCTTGCCGTGCCGATCATGAATGAGCAGGGCCCCGGCCGTCACTGGCCGGGGCCCTGCTCTCTCGGAAGGGCTGTCAGCCCATGGTCACTCGGCGAAGCCGGACGGCGGTCGTCTCGGCGTCGCGCCGGGCCCGGCGTACGGCCCGGACCTGGACGACGTGAGTCACTTCACGCTCGGCCTCGCGTATTCGCACCTGTGAGAGTTCTATGCTCAGCAAACTCATCGGCTGCTCTTTCTCGATGTGTGCGGGGAAGTCGGGGCGGCGAATCATGCGGCCACCTCGGCGGCGTCCTTACGCGGACGTCCACGCGGCCGCTTGCGCGGTACGACGACGCCACGGATGAACAGCTCTCCACCCCACACACCCCAGGGCTCGCGACGCTCGACGGCGCCGGCGAGGCACGCACGCCGGATCGGGCACTCGGCGCACAGCGCCTTGGCCAGTTCGACGTCCTGCGGCGACTCGGCGAAGAAGAGCTCAGGCTCGGTCCGGCAGGGAAGATCCAGGTTCTCGCTGATCGCGGTGAGCGCGAGGCCCAAGGTCTCCACCCCTCTCATGATTTGGTCTTGTTGGCTCTGTCGGTTTTCGGCCAAACAAAAAGGCCGCGGTTCCCGTGTCGGGATCCGCGGCCTGGAGGCCTGCTCGGAGCGGTTACTCCGGTGGTCTCCAGGGGTACGGACCCAGCGCTGTGCGCTTGCTAGCGCTCTTGACCTGGGCATTCGTCTGGATAGCCGAGAACATGGCGAGGACATGCTGCTCCACGCGCAGATCAAGACCGCCAGACCGCACTCGTCCGAAGTCGGACTCGTAGCGGGTGGGTTCGGTGATCCTCACGGGGGCGGGCGCGAGAGTGGCGCCACACGGAGTCAGCACGGCCGGACGCGGGTGGTCGGCCGCCCAGAGCGTCATCGCTAGATTCGTCACGGGACTGCCACCACCTTCCTGGTCTCAGACCGGCTCCAGACGGAGCCGTTCATGTGCTCGCGAGAAGCGTACGATCGCCGCCCTAATGAGGGCAACGTATTTTCGACCTGCGATTTCTTATTTCTTCTCGCGTTGTCTCGCGGACTCGTAAAGAAGCACCGTCGCGGCGGACGCGGCGTTGAGCGAACTCGCCGCACCGCCCATGGGGATGCGGACGATGTCATCGCAGGCCGCGAGCCAGGCGGCGCTCATGCCCCGCGTCTCGTTCCCGATCACGATCAGGGCCGGATCCCGCAGGTCGTGATCGTCGACGGTCCGGGTTCCGGTCTCGTCGGTACCGATGATCCGGATGCCCCGCTTTACCGCCCACTCGACGACGGGCGCGGGCCCCGCCGCGCGTACGACGGGAACGGCGAACATCGACCCGGTGCCGGCGCGCACGGCCTTGGGGTCGTAGACGTCGGCGGCGTGCCCGGTGACGATCACCCCGGCGGCCCCGAAGGCGTCGGCGGACCGCACGATCGCGCCGATGTTGCCGGGGTCGCTCGGCCGGTCGAACACGACGACCGGACCGTCGGGCGTGATGCGCGACAGCTCGTCGGGCCGCTGCGCGGCGACCGCCACGACCTCGGCGTCGTCCTTGCCGGCCAGCTCGGCGAGCAGCTCGGGCGCCATCTCGACCCGCTCCGCCTTCGTGTCACGCAGAAGATCTTCCGCCCACTCGGACAGCCTCCGCCCGGAGGCGTACAGGAGGGCGTTGAGCGGCCAGCCGTAACGGACCGCGACCGTGATCGGCCGCACGCCCTGCACGAGGAACTCCCCCGAGCGGTGCCGCTTGGTCCGGTTGGTGAGCAGCGCCTCCCACTGCTGGAACCGCGCGTTGCGCGTGGTGACGTGGGTCGTCCGGGTACGCGTGCTCACGATCCGCACACTACCGAAGCGGCGGCCGGGAGAATCAGGACTCCGTCACGCGGATGAGGCCCTCCTGGACCACGGACACGGCGAGCCGGCCGTCTCGGGTGAAGACCTGGCCGCGGGCCATGCCGCGGGCGCCGGAGGCGCTCGGAGTGTCCTGGGCGAACAGGAGCCACTCGTCGATGCGGAACGGGCGGTGGAACCACATGGCGTGGTCCAGGCTCGCGCCCTTCGTGTCGGCCCAGGTCAGGCCTTGGTTGAGGAGGACGGTGTCGAGCAGCGTCATGTCGGAGGCGTACGTCATCAGGCACACGTGCAGGAGCGGGTCGTCGGGGAGTTCGCCGTCGACGCGGAGCCAGACTTTCGACTCCGGGCCGGTCAGTGACGGGTCTTCGGCGGCTTCCCAGCTCAGTGGTGAGACGTGGCGCAGGTCGACCGGGCGTTTGCGGTCGAAGCCCTCCGCGCGGTCGCCGAAGATCTTCTCCAGGCGCTCGCGGAAGGTCGGGAGCTCCTCCGGGCCGGGAACGTCCGGCATGGAGGACTGGTGGGAGATGCCCTCCTCCTGCACCTGGAAGGAGGCCGACAGCGTGAAGATGACCTTGCCGTGCTGGATGGCCGAGACGCGACGTGTCGTGAACGAGCGGCCGTCGCGGACGCGGTCGACCATGTAGACGAGGGGCACGGTCGTGTCGCCCGGGCGGATGAAGTAGGCGTGCAGCGAGTGCACGTACCGGTCGGCCGGGACCGTACGGCCGGCGGCGACGAGGGCCTGGCCGGCGACCTGGCCGCCGAAGACCCGTTGACGATGCTCTTCGGGGCTGCGCCCGCGGAAGATGTTGACCTCGATCTGCTCGAGGTCGAGCAGGTCGAGAAGCTCCTTCAGCGCGGCGTTCATGTGGCCTTCCCTACTCCGGCGACCGTTTTGTGCGGTATCAGTCAATCAGCTCGTCGCCGCGGCACAGCGCCAGGACCGCGCCGCCGTACCGGTCGAGCTTGACCGCGCCCACGCCGGGGATCGACGCGAGTTCCGCCTCCGACGTCGGCGCGCGCTCGGCGATCGCCTGGAGCGTGGCGTCGGTGAACACGACGTACGCGGGGACCTTCTGCTCCTTGGAGGTGTCGGCGCGCCAGTCGCGCATGCGGGCCAGCAGCTCCTCGTCGAAGTCGGACGGGCAGGTCTCGCAGCGGCCGAGTTTGCGTTCGATGGCGGCGGTCAGCGGGCGTTCGCAGACGCGGCACGGCTGCGGCCCGTGGGCGGCGGCGCGGCGCTTGGAGCGGTCGACGCGCGGCGGTCCGGAGCTGCGCGGGGCCACACCGTCGAGGAACCGGGACCGGCGGCGGCTCTTGCGGCCGCCCGGAGAGCGCGCCAGCGCCCACGACAGGGTCAGGAACTCGCGCGCGCGGGTCACCCCGACGTAGAGCAGCCGGCGCTCCTCCTCGATCTGCTCAGGGCTCTTCTCCGCGTAGATGATCGGCAGGGTGCCCTCGACGAGACCGGCGAGGAACACCGCGTCCCATTCGAGGCCCTTGGCGGTGTGCAGCGTGGCGAGCGTCACGCCTTCGAGCGTCGGCGCGTGCTGCGCGGCGGCCCGCTCCTCCAACTCGGCGACGAACTCCCGCAGGCCCGCCTTCGGGTTGTCGGCGGCGACGTCCTCGGCGAGCTGGGCCAGCGCGGCGAGCGACTCCCAGCGCTCGCGCGCGGCGCCACGGCCGTCGGGCGGCCGCTCGGTCAGGCCCGTGCTCGACAGCACGTCGCGCACGGCGCGCACGAGCGGCTCGCCCTCGTTGATCGAACGTGCGGCGCCGCGCATCAGCACCACGGCCTGGCGCACCTCGGCGCGCTCGAAGAACCGCTCGGCGCCTTTCACGACGTATGGAAGGCCGGCGTCTGCGAAGGCCTGTTCGTACGGCTCGGACTGGGCGTTGATGCGGAACAGCACGGCGATCTCGCGCGCCGGCACGCCTTCGTCGAGCAGCTCGCGGATGCGCCGTGCGACGCCCTCGGCCTCGGCGACCTCGTCGTCGTACTCGTGGAAGGCGGGGGCGGGGCCGTTGCGCCGCTGGGCGATCAGCTCCAGGCGGTGGCCGCGTGTCTCGCCCTTCGCCTGCTCCAGGACTCCGTTGGCCAGGCCGACCACCTGCGGCGTCGAGCGGTAGTCGCGGACGAGTTTCACGACGGTCGCGCCGGGGTGCTCCAGGGTGAAGTTGAGCAGGTACGACGGGCTGGCGCCGGTGAAGGAGTAGATGGTCTGGTTCGGGTCGCCGACGACGCACAGGTCGTCGCGTTTGCCGAGCCAGGTGTCGAGCAGGAGCTTCTGCAGCGGGTTGACGTCCTGGTATTCGTCGACGACGAAGTAGCGGTATTGGTCGCGGAACTGGTTCGCGACCTCCTGGTGCTCGGTGAAGATCGCCGCGGTGAGTTCCAGCATGCCCTCGAAGTCGAGGAGGTTGCGGTCGCGGCGGATCTGTTCGTACGCGTCGTAGAGCCGTCCCATGTCGGCGCCGTCCACCGGCGGCGTACGGCCCGCCTTGACCGCGGAGGCGGCGTAGTCCTCCGGGCGTGTCTGGGTGACCTTGGCCCACTCGACCTCGGCGGCGGCGTCGCGCAGCTCGGTGCGGCCGAACGACAGGCGGCAGACGCGCGCGGCCTCGGCGACGAGCGCGAGCTTGGACTCGACGAGCCGGGGCGGCTCTCCCCCGATGACCTTGGGCCAGAAGTAGTGCAGCTGTTTGTACGCGGCCGCGTGGAACGTCTTCGCCTGCACGCCGGGGGCGCCGAGCCCGCGCAGGCGCCCGCGCAGCTCGCCCGCCGCGCGCGTCGTGAACGTCACCGCCAGCACGCGCTGCGGGGCGACGACACCGCTGAGCACCGCGTACGCGATCCGGTGGGTGATCGCGCGGGTCTTGCCCGTGCCGGCGCCGGCCAGGACGCACACCGGTCCGCGCGTGGCCTCGGCCACCTCGCGCTGCTCGGGATCGAGCCCGGCGAGAACCTCATCCGCCTCCATCGCCCTCCTTCCACGGACCGCTCATCCTCTCAGGCCGGCCGGACACTCGCCGCATTCCTCGCCGACCCTCCGGGAATGAGACGGGACCGTGGCATGTTGACGAGTTTTGATCGCATAGGACCGAGACCGAGGAGAGTCATGACCACGCCCACGACGGGTGAACTGACGATGTACACCACGACGTGGTGCGGGTTCTGCCGGCGGCTGAAGAGCCAGCTGGCCCGCGAGGGCATCGACATGGTCGAGATCGACATCGAGCGCGATCCTGAGGCGGCCGCGTTCGTCGAGAACGTCAACGGCGGCAACCAGACCGTCCCGGTGATCGTCTTCCCCGACGGCACCGCGGTCACCAACCCGACGGCCAAGGAAGTGATGGCCCGCCTGACGGCCATTCCCGGCTGACCTGCATAGAGTGGCCCCGGAGCATCACTCCGGGGCTTTTTCGCATTGGTCGCAGGGGGCGGGAATGAGCGAGGCGCCGATCCTCGTCACGGGCTCGGCCGGGAGCATCGGCGCGGTCGGCCGTACGGTCGTCGAGCGCCTGCGTGCGATGCGCCTGCCGGTCCGCGCGTTCGTCCACTGGGAGGACGGCCGGTCCGCGGCCCTGCGGGCGACCGGAGCCGAAGTCGTCGCCGCGACCTCACGCATGCCGCGGACCTGGCGGCGGCGATGGACGGGTGCCGCCGTGTCTACTTCGGAATGATCGTGTCCGCGTCGTACCTGGAGGCGTCGGTCACCGCCGCGGCCGTCGCGCGCGAGCACGGCGACCTGGACGTCTTCGTCAACATGTCGCAGATGACGGTGTCCGGGATGACGCTCACCAGCACCGAGGAGTCGGCGCAGCACCGGCTGCACTGGCTCTCCGAGCAGGCCCTCGACTGGTCGGGCCTGCCGGTCGTGCACGTACGGCCGACCGTCTTCCTGGAGAACCCGCTGTTCATGATCTTTGGGCTCGCCTCCGCCGTGCGCGACGGCACGATCCGGCTGCCGTTCGGCGACGGGCGTACGGCCCCGGTCGCCGCGCGCGACGTGGCGGAGGTCGTCACGACCGTGCTGGCGGACCCGGCTCCGTACCTCGGGCGGATCCTGGAGCCGACCGGGCCGCGCTCGGAGGACCTGACGGCGATGGCCGCGGAGTTCACCGAGGCGCTGGGCCGGCCGGTCACCTACGTCGACGTGCCGTTCGAGGAGTGGCGCGACCGCGAGCTGAACGCCCTGGATCTTCCCGGGCACGTGCGCCGGCACTTGGAGACGATGGCGCGGTTGCACGCGCGGAACCGCTACGACCGCGCCACCCGCGACGTCGAGGAGGTCTCCGGGAGGCCGGCCATGGGCGTACGAGACTTCGTCGCGCAGCGCTCAGCGCGTACGTGACAGGTCGGTGATGACGACCTTCCCGACCGGACGGTCCTCGATGAGGTGACGGATGGCCTCGCGTACGGAGTCGAGTGGGTAGATGGAGTCGATGACCGGGCTGATACGCCCGGTGACCAGCAGGTCGATGATGGTCGACCAGGCGATGCCCGACCGGACCGCGGTCACCGCGGCCAGGGAGAAGCCGTGCAGCGTGGCCCGGCGGCCGATGACCTCCATGATCGGCAGGTGCGCGACCCGCCCGCCGGAGTAGCCGACCAGGACGATATGGCCGCCGGTCGCCAGCGACTCGGCGATCTGGGCGGTGAGGGTTCCGCCGACGCCGTCGACGGCGACGTCGATTCCGCCGGCGAACGCCCCGCCGAGCCCGTCGGGCAGGCGGTCGCGTTCGAGGTCGACGACCTCGATGCCGTCCGCCCACGGCGCCGCGCGTACGGCATGCGCCTTGGCCGTGCTGCCGGCGCTGCTCGCCACCGCCGACGCGCCCAGGGCGCGGGCCAGCTGGCTCGTCGCGTTGCCGACGCTTCCCCCGATTCCGGGTGAGAAGACACGGGCTCCCGGCGCGAAACCGCCGGTCTGCAGGGCGAGCATCCCGGTGAGGTACGCGATGGGCACCGCCGCGGCCACCTCGTCGGGGACGCTCGGCGGGATCTCGGCCAGGTTCTGTGCCGGGACCACGGCGAACTCCGCCATCGTGCCGTCGACGGTGACACCGCCCGGCCCGGCGAAGAACATCACCCGCGTGCCAGGCTTCCAGCGGTCCTCCGGGTCGGCGGCGACGACGCCGGCACCCTCGTTCCCAAGGGTCAGCGGCAGCGGCCCGGCCGCCGGGACGGCTCCGGTGGCGACGACGTGGTCCGACGGCGTGACACCGGCCGCGGTGACCTGCACGAGGACCTCGCCCGCGCTCGGCACCGGCTCCTCGACGTGCTCGACGCGCAGGTCGGTCGTGAACTCGGTGATCGGGTACGCCCGCGCGGCCTTCATGCCTCCCACCTCTCCGATGTGGGGCATCGCGCCCGCGCAGCTGCGATTACAGTCCGAACAGCTCCATACCCACCGAGTGACGACGATACGCACACGACGGGCCGGCCCCCTCGAAGACGAAGATGCCGGCCCGCGTACCGCGTCAGGTCGTGACGTGCACGTAGTCCACGACGAGCTGCTGCGGGAAGGTGGTGCTGCCGTCGGGGTCACCCGGCCAGTAGCCGCCGACCGCGAGGTTCAAGATGATGTAGAACGGGTGGTCGAACACCCAGCGGTTCCCGCCCAGGTCGGCCGGGGTCCGGGTCTCGTAGACGTTGCCGTCGACCGAGAAGGTCAGGGAGTTCGGCGCCCAGTCCACCGCGAACGTGTGGAAGCCGTCGGAGAAGCTCTGGCCGCCCGGCAGCGTGTACGGAGAGCCGATGCCGCCGCTGCCGGAGTAGCCGGGACCGTGGATGGTGGCGTGCACCGTCCCCGGCTCGAACCCGACGTTCTCCATGACGTCGATCTCGCCGCAGTTCGGCCATCCGTTGCTGCCGATGTCGTTGCCGAGCATCCAGAATGCCGGCCACATGCCCTGGCCGCGCGGGAGCTTCATCCGCGCCTCCATGTGCCCGTACGCCTGGGTGAACGTGGCCGAGGTGTTCAGCCGCGCCGAGGTGTACTGGCAGCTGCCGTACCAGCAGTTGTAGCCGCCGGGGTTCTCCTTCTTGGCGGTGATGACCAGGTTGCCCTGGCCGTCGAGAGCGGCGTTGTTCGTGCCGTCGGTGTACCACTCTCGCTCGTGGTTGTTGACGTTGTCGCCGGTCTCGGCGTGCCACTTGCTCTGGTCGACACCGGAGCCGGCCGGGCCGTTGAAGTCGTCGGTGAACGACGCGGCGGCCGGCGCGGCTCCGTGCGTCTGCGGGGCGACCGCTTGCGCGGTGCCGCCCATGCCGGTGAGCAGCGTGATGGCCAGGATCACCAGGCCTGCGCGCTTGCGGGGAGCGATGGGCATGGTTTTCGCCTCCTCTTTCGGAATTTGCGGGGGGAAATCGGATTTCGAGAGGGTCAGTTAGGCAGACTCCATTGCTGGTTGGCGCTACCGGCGCAGTCCCATATCTGCAGCCGGGTCCCGTTGGCGGAGCTCGGGCCGGTCGCGTCCAGACACCGGCCGGAGGCGGGGTTCACCAGCGCCCCGCCCGAGGCCTGCCACTTCTGCGCGCCGGTGCCGTTGCAGTCGTACAGCTGGACCTGCGTGCCGTTGGCCGTGCCGGCCGAGGTCAGGTCCATGCACTTGCCCAGCGCCCTGATCGTCTGGTCGGAGCCGACCGTCCACTGCTGGGCGGTGGTGCCGTTGCAGTCGTACAGCTGCACGGGCGTGCCGTTCGCGCTGCTGCCCGAGGCCACGTCGACGCACTTGCCGCCGTAGCCGGTGATCTGGCCGCCACCGCCGCCACCAGCGCTAGTCGTGACGTGCACGTAGTCCACGACGAGCTGCTGCGGGAAGGTGGTGCTGCCGTCGGGGTCACCCGGCCAGTAGCCGCCGACCGCGAGATTCATGAGGATGTAGAACGGGTGGTCGAACACCCAGCGGTTCCCGCCCAGGTCGGCCGGGGTCCGGGTCTCGTACGCGTTGCCGTCCACCGACCACGTGATGGAGTTCGGCGACCAGTCGACGGCGAAGGTGTGGAAGCCGTCGGCGAACGCCTGGCCTCCGGGGAGCGTGTAGCCCGCGCCGATGCCGGCGCTCCCGGAGTAGCCCGGCCCGTGGATCGTGCCGTGCACCGATCCCGGCTCGAACCCGACATTCTCCATGATGTCGATCTCACCGCTGTTGGGCCATCCGACGCTGCCGATGTCGTTGCCGAGCATCCAGAACGCCGGCCACATGCCCTGACCACGGGGGATCTTCATCCGGGTCTCGAAGTGGCCGTACGCCTGGGTGAACGTGGCCGGGGTGGACAGCCGCGCCGACGTGTACTGGCACGTGCCGTACCAGCACTGGTAGCCGCCGGGGTTGTCCTTGCGCGCGGTGATGACCAGGTGTCCCTGGCCGTCGAGCGCGGCGTTGTGCGTGCCGCTCGTGTACCACTCGCGCTCGTGGTTGTTGACGTTGTCTCCCGTCTCGAAGCGCCACTTGCTCTGGTCGACGCCGGCGCCGGCGGCTCCGTCGAAGTCGTCGGTGAAGGTGGCCGCCGCCGGGGCTGCCGCGTGAGGATGGGTGACCGCCGTGGCGGTGCCGCCCGAACCGGTGATCAGGGCGGTGGCCAGCAACAGCAGGCCGATACGGTGTCGCGAGAACATGACGTCAACCCCTTAGCTCGGCAGGTGCCACTGCTGGTTGGTGCCGCCGAAGCAGTCCCAGATCTGCAGCCGGGTGCCGTTGGCGGAGCTCGGACCGGTCGCGTCGAGGCAGCGCCCCGACGCCGGGTTCACCAGGGTGCTGCCGGAGCCTGCCTGCCACTTCTGCGCGCCGGTGCCGTTGCAGTCCCACAGCTGGACCTGCGTGCCGTTGGCCGTGCCGGCCGAGGTGAGGTCCATGCACTTGCCCAGCGCCTGGATCGTCTGGTCCGACCCGACGGTCCACTGCTGCGCCGTCGTGCCGTTGCAGTCATAGAGCTGGACCGCCGTGCCATTGGCGCTGCTGGCCGCGGCCACGTCGACGCACTTGCCGTCGAGCCCGGTGATCTGGCCGCCGCCACCTCCGCCGCCACCGCCGGTGATCGCGTTGAACGTGCGGGAGAACTGGTACGCGCTCTGCGGGGTTCCGCTGCAGCTGTCGGACAGCGTGCCGCTGCTCGCGCAGGCCTTGTCACGGCCGAGCGCCCAGAACGCGAGCAGCTGAATGCCGTGGCTCGCCGCGAAGCTCTCCAGCGTGGAGGCGTTCCCGGTGGTGAAGATCTCGTTCTGGGAGTCGTTCACCCCGATCATCGGGGTGTTGCCCTCCATCGCCCACAGCTGGTCGGAGGACTTGCTCGTCCAGATCTGACCGAGCTGGCCGTGCAGGGCCGTGGCGGCGTTGATCGCCGCCTGGCCCATGTCCATCGACGGGCCGTAGTCCATCGTCATGATGTTCACGGCGTTGACGTCGAGCCCGCGGCTCTTGGCGTTGTTCAGGAGGCTGAGGGAGTTCGACAGCAGCCCCGACGGGTCGACCGGCAGCGTGTAGTCGACGGCCAGATGCTTCCCGGAGGAGGCGTACTCCTGCTGGAGCGCGGCCAGGGCCTGGTTGCGCCGGTCGTTGGCGGCCGTGTCGTCGAGCGTCGAGCCCTCGATGTCCAGGTCGACGCGCGTCAGGTCCAGCGTGTCGATGACCCGCTTGTACTGGGCCTGGAGCGTGGAGACCGACGTGCACGCCTTACCGAGCTCGGTCCCGCTCGCGCCGCCGAACGACACGATGACGTCGCCGCCGGAGGCCCGCAGGTTGTTGATGGCGGTCTCCCAGCCACCGTTGTCGATCGAGGTGTCACCGTTCCACATGGCGTTGCAGCCGCTGCCGGAGATGACGAAGGCGAGCGTGTAGTACTTCAGTCCGGTCGCGGCCTGCGCGTTGGCCATGGCCGAGGTGGAGCCCCACGTCTCCACGTACGGGGCGGCGTAGTGGGCGGGGAAGCCCGGACCCGGGTTGACCGCCGCGTGCGCGGCCTGCCCGGTGCCGAGCACCAGGCCCGCCGACAGCAGCGGGACGGCCGCGGCCGCGAGGGTGCGCAGCCGCGATCGTGGTGCGGATGGTTTCTTCTGACGGAACATTGCCGTCCTCCTGGCGGGGAGTGTTTCCCGGCCGGGGACTCGGCCGGGTGACGGTGAGACCGCTGGGATCAGGAGCCCGGAGGCGTCCACTGCTGGTTGGCGGCGCCGGTGCAGTCCCAGATCTGCAGCCGGGTGCCGTTGGCGGAGCTGGGCCCGGTGGCGTCCAGGCATCGGCCCGACGCCGGGTTCACGAGGGTCTTCGACGAGCCCTCCGACCACTGCTGGGCACCGGTGCCGTTGCAGTCGTACAGCTGGGCCTGCGTGCCGTTGGCGGTGCCGGCGGCGGTCAGGTCCAGGCACTTGCCGAGGGCGCGGAGCGTGCCGTCACTGCCGACGGTCCACTGCTGGGCGGTGCTGCCGTTGCAGTCGTACAGCTGCACCGGCGTGCCGTTCGCGCTGCTGCCCGAGGCCACGTCGACGCACTTGCCGCCGTAGCCCGTGATCTGGCCGGTGGAGGAGGATCCACCGCTCTGCGTGCCGCTCCAGGTGAAGGTGGCGGTCGTCTTGGCCGGCAGCGAGTACACGAACGACTCGGCGCCCCAGTTGACCTTCAGGGACTGCGTCGAGCCGCTGTCGCTATAGGCGACCAGGGCCTTCGAGCCGTCGGGGTTCTGCCAGGCGACGTTCGGCACCGCGGAGTTCGCGGTCGAGGCGATCCGGTACGCACCGGGCTTCACGAACTTCGTGAGGTGGCCCATGTCGTAGTACTCGACCGTGTAGTCGACCTGGCCGCTGCGCGAGTCGCCGTTGTGCACGGTGATCAGCCCGGTGCACGTGCCGCAGCCGCCGTTGTGCGGGCCCATGTTCTGGTCCACGGCCAGCGACCACTTGACGACGCTCTTACCCCAGTTACGGGTGTAGTCGATGATGTTGCGCATGTCCTCCTGCTGCTGGTTCCCGATCCAGGTGCCGCCGGAGTGCTCGGTGTCGTAGGCGTCGATCGACGGGTACTGGTCGTGCACCGTCGTCTGCGCGCCGACGTCGCCGCCGTAGCCGTGCCACGCGATCCCGCCGAACAGGGGGTCGTTGCGGATCGCGGTGTCGTCCACCTGCGGCGCGCCGTAGCTCCCGTAGGTGTCCCAGTTCCAGTCGAGGGCCAGCACCTTCGTGGACAGGTTCGCCGCGTGGAAGGCCGGCAGCAGGTTCGTCTTGGTGAAGTAGTCCAGACCCGAGCCGTTCCAGCTCATGGACGGGTAGCCCGCGCAGCAGGTCGGCTCGTTCTGCGCCGACACGAAGTCGATCGGCACGCCCTGGGCCTGGTACGCCTGGACGTACTTCACGAAGTACTGCGCGTACGCCGCGTAGTACTGGGACTGGAGCCAGCCGGGCTGGTTGAAGTCGCCGTTGTCCTTCATCCAGGCCGGGGCGCTCCACGGCGTGGCCATCACCTTGAGCGACGGGTTGAGCTGGCGGGCCTGCTTGGTCAGCGGCAGCACGTCGGCGTTGTCGTGCGCGATCGAGAAGTGGCTCATGCCCGGGTCGGTCTGTCCCGAAGGCATGTCGTCGTAGGAATAGCTGTTGCGGGCCAGGTCGGAGGCGCCCATCGGGTTGCGCAGGAAGTCCAGGCCGATGCCGCTCGACGGATCGAACAGCTTCTGCATGACCGCGGTGCGCGTGCTGGAGCTGAGCGCTCCGCTGCTGTTCATCAGCCAGGCCGCGGTGTCGGTGAAGGACGCGCCGGCTCCGGTGAACTGCTGGTAGCGGGTGCCCTCGTCGACGGTGACGGTCTGGCTTCCGCTGCCTCCGCTCCCGAAACTGATGGGGGTCTGCTGCTCCAGGCCGCGCGTGACGTTACGGCCACCAGAGTCGTTCGTCGTGGTCAGCCAGACGTTGACCTGCTCTCCGGCGGCACTGGCGGGTGCGGTGCCGGAGGAGACGAACGCGGCGATCAGGAGGATGGTGAGGGAGATGAGCCGGGCGGGTCTGCGACCGGCCCGACTGGCGAGCATGCTCATTGCGCGTTCCTTCGCTGCGACGAAGTACGAGGTCAGCCCCCCAAATGGCTACAAGGAGGCTATTTATTAAGAAACCTTCCTTATAGTTGCGTTGACCGTAACTTCGCCGTCAACTCCTGTCAACACCCCATCTCGGGCACCGCCTGACCGCTTGACCGAGCAGATAAATGGCGGTATTCAAAGCTGAAACAACGTCGAAATGGTGGTCAATCCAACATGTACGCCGAGGAACGCCAGCAGGAGATTCTCCGGCGAACCCGTGACGCGGGCCGCGTCGACGTGGTGACGCTGGCGGAGGACTTCGGCGTGACCATGGAGACGATCCGCCGCGACCTCACCGTCCTGGAGCGCGCGGGCACGCTGCGCCGGGTGCACGGCGGCGCGATCCCGGTCGAGCGCCTCGGATTCGAACCGGCGCTCGCCGCACGCGACGCGGTGATGACCGCCGAGAAGGAACGCATCGCCAAGGCCGCCCTCGCCGAGCTGCCCGCCGACGGGTCGATCATCATCGACGCCGGGTCGACGACCGGGCGGCTGGTCCAGGTGTTGCCGGGCGACCGCGAGCTGACCGTCATCGTCAACTCCCCGCCGCTGGCGACCGTGCTGGCCACCCGCGCCAATCTCCACGTCGTGATGCTCGGCGGCCGGGTACGCGGGCGTACGCTCGCGACCGTCGACGACTGGGCCATGCGGCCGCTGGCGCGCCTGCGCGTCGACGTGGCGTTCATGGCCACCAACGGCTGCTCGGCCGAGGTCGGCCTCACGACACCCGACCCGGCCGAGGCTGCCATGAAGGAGTCGATGATCAGCGCCGCGCAACGCAGCGTGCTGCTCGTCGACCACACCAAGGTCGGCAACGACTACCTGGCCAAGTTCGCCTCGCTGTCCGACATCAGCGTCCTGATCACCGACACCGGCCTCGACAGCGGGCTGGCCGCCGACCTCGCCGCCGCGGGGCCCGAGGTCATACGCGTATAAGCCTTCACGCTTCCAGCACCGCGGCCCGCGCCTCGGCCGCGTCGCCGGTGTCCAGGGCGAGCGCGGCGAGACGCTCGCAATCGGCGAGGGTGTGCGCGGCGAGGCTCGCGCGTACGGCCGGCACAGCGCGCGGGCTCATGGACAGCTTGGTGATGCCGAACCCGGCCAGAACCAGGGCGAGCAGCGGGTCGGCGGCCGCCTCGCCGCAGATGCCCACGGGCTTGCCCGCAGCGGCGCCGGCCCTCGCGCAGCCCGCGATCAGCTCCAGCAGCGCCGGCTGCCACGGATCGAGCAGGTCGGCCAGGCCGCCGGTCTGCCGGTCGGCGGCGAGGGTGTACTGGCTCAGGTCGTTGGTGCCGATGCTGAGGAAGTCGACGGCGTCGAGGATCCGCCCGGCGCGCAGCGCCGCAGCGGGCACCTCGATCATCACGCCGGCCGTCGGCAGGCCGAAGGCACGGACCCGCTCGGCGAAACCGGCCGCCTCGGGTGCCGTGGAGACCATCGGCGCCATCACCCACACGTCGGCCGCCGTCTCGGCGGCGGCGCGCGCGATGGCTTCGAGCTGGGTGTCGAGGATCTCCGGGCGGTCGCGGGCGACGCGCAGGCCGCGCACGCCGAGCGCGGGGTTCGGCTCCTCGTCCAGGCCGAGGAAGGGCAGCGGTTTGTCCGCACCGGCGTCGAGCGTGCGCACGACGACGGTGCCCTGCTCGAAGAGCCGGAACGCCTCGGCGTACGCGGCGGCCTGCTCGTCCAGGCCCGGCGCGTCGTGGCGGTCCAGGAAGAGGAACTCGGTGCGGAACAGGCCTACGCCGGCGACGCCGGACAGGTCGACACCGGCGAGGTCGGCGGCCGAGCCGATGTTGAGCATCAGGTCGACCGCGTGCCCGTCCGAGGTACGCCCGGGCCCGCTCCCCTCCTGCAGCCTGCTCCGCTCGGCCACTGCCCTCGCGCGTACGTCCGCGAGCACGTCGTCGCCCACGCCGACCATGACCTGGCCGGTCGTGCCGTCCACCGTCGCCGCCGCACCGTCGGCGGCGCTCAACGCACCGGTGCAGCCGACCACGGCGGGCAGGCCTAGGGAGCGCGCGAGGATCGCGGTGTGGCTCGTCGGGCCGCCGCGTTCCGTCACCAGGGCGAGGACGTTCGACGGGTCGAGGGACACGGTGTCGGCGGGCGCGAGGTCGCCGGCGACCAGGATGAACGGGTGGCCCGGCGCCGGCACGCCCGGCATCGGCAGGCCGAGCGCGGCGGCGACCGCGCGGTTGGCGAGGTCGTCGAGGTCGGCGGCGCGCTCGGCGAGGTAACCGCCGAGGGCGGCGAGAGCCGCACGGTGCCCGTCGAAGGTCTCCCGCAGCGCGTGCGGGGCGTCGGCGCCGGCCCGGATGCGCGTCTCGGAGTCCTGCCGGAGCGTCGGGTCGGCGGCGATCATCGCCAGGGCATCCAGGATGTCGCCGGCCTCGCCCGACGCGGCCTCGGCGCGCTCGCGCAGCCCGGACTCGACGGTCTCCAGCGCGCTGAGGGCGACGGCGACCTCCTTGTCCGGGTCGGTGACCGGCCGCGGCGCCGGGAGGGACGGCGGCGGGCCCATCCGCGCGATGAGGCCCGCCGCCAGGCCGGGGCAGACCCCGATGCCACGCAGCGCGTCAGGCATCGGCTTCCTCGGCGTCGAGATCGCGGGCGAGCAGCGTGGCGAGCGCGTCGAGCGCGCAGTCGGCCTCCGGCCCGTCCGCCTCCAGGACGACCTCCGTGCCGTGCGCGGCGCCGAGCGACAGCACGGCGAGCATGGCGGCGGCCGGAACGGGCTTTCCGTCGCCGACGCGGATGCTCACCGCCACCGGCTGCTCGGCGGCGGCCTTGACGAAGATCGCCGCTGGTCGGGCGTGCAGGCCGGTGCGGGACGCGATCGTCACGGTTCGCTCGGGCATGGCCGGTCCTCCTCAGGGTTCGATGGTGACTTTGATCGCGGTGCCGCGCCCGACGATGTCGATGCCCTCCAGCACACGGGACAGCGGGAGGTGGTCGGTGATCAGGTCGGCGACCGGTACGGCGCCCGAGGCGATGAGGTCCAGGGCGCGTGCGTTGTGCGCGGGGCTGGAGCCGTTGGCTCCGACGATCGTCAGCTCGCGGTAGTGCACGAGGTTGGAGTCGCAGGCGATGACGGGGTCGTCCTTGGGCAGCCCGCCGAAGAAGCTGACGCGGCCCTGGCGTGCCGCCATCCGCAGCCCCTGCTCCTGTGCCGCGCCGGAGGCGGCCGCGGTGATGACCACGTCGGCGCCGCGTCCGTCGGTGAGCTTGAGCACCTGGTCGACGACGGCCCCGTGGAGCGCGGCGTCGGGCTTCACCCGCTCGGCGGACATCGCGAGCCGCTCGGGGTTGAGGTCGGCGAGGAAAACGCGCGCCGCGCCGCGCGAGCGCGCCAGGCGTACGTGCAGGCAGCCGATCGGGCCGGCCCCGATGATGACGACGTCGTCGCCGTCGCCGACGCGGGCGAGCTCCTGTCCGTTGAGCACGCAGGCGAGCGGCTCGGCGACCGACGCCTCGTCGAACCCGAGGCCGTCCGGGATCCGGTTCAGGCCGTCGACGGCGAGCACCTTGGCCGGTACGACCGTGTACTCGGCGAAGCCGCCGTCGTAGTGGTACCCCATCGACTCCTGGTTCGGGCACACGGTCATCCGGCCCCGCCGGCACTCCTCGCACCGGCCGCACGGGATCGCCGCGATGACCTGCACGCGGTCGCCCGGCCGGTGGCCGGTCACACCGGCCCCGACCTCGGCGACCTCGCCGGCGATCTCGTGTCCCATGACGCGGGGCGGCCTGATGTGGTGGTGACCGAACTTGGAGATCTTGACGTCGGTGCCGCAGGTCGAGCAGTTGCGGACCCGGATCTTGACGTCTCCGGGGCCGGGGCTCGGCTCGGCGGCATCCTCGATGCGGATGTCACCGGGCGAGTGGAAACGGGCGACCCTCACTCTTCTTCGTCCTCTCCGGACGGCCGCAGCAGCCGTACCACCTCGTCGATGTCGTCGGACTCGCGCAACGCCCGCGCCCGATCGGGGTCGAGCAGGATCTGCGCGAGCTCGCTCAGCAGGCGTACGTGACCGTCCCCCCGCGCGGCGATGCCGATGCACAGGACGACGTGCTGCCCGCCCCACGCGACGCCGTCCGGAAAACGGACGAAGGACACGGCGTCATGGTTCACGGCGTCCTTCCCCGCGAGGGTGCCGTGCGGGATGGCGACGCCTTCGCCGACGAACGTGGACACCGACTCCTCGCGTTCGAGCATCGAGTCGACGTAGGAGGGGGCGACGGCGCCGGCCTGGACCAGCGCGGCTCCGCACTGGCGGATGGCGTCGTCGCGGTCCGCGGCCTTGGCGTCGAGGCGTACGGTCGCGGGGTCGAGCAGCTCAGGCACGGACCTCACCTCCGTTTTTGATCGCGGCGACCAGCCCGGTCACGGCCGGATCCCCGAGGAAGACCTGGAACGTCACGATCGGCTTGCCCTGCGCGCCGGCCTTGGCACGCGCGGCCAGGCCCTCGTGGCAGACAACGATGTCGGCGTCGGCCGGGATCGAGTTGACCGGAGTGTGCTCGACCGTGACGTCGGTCTTCTTGAGCTGTTTGCGCAACTGGCTCGCCAGCATGACGCTGCTGCCCATTCCCGCGTCGCAGGCCACGATGAGTTTGCGGACGTCTTTACCGTTCATGTCGATCACGCTTCCTGAGATGCGGTCCGCGGCGGTGCGGGTTCGGTCTCCGAGACCGGCTCGGTCTCGGGTTCGCCGTCTTCGGCGAGCCGGCCGAAGCCGAGGAGCGCCGAACCGGCGGCGAACGAGACGGCGGCGGCGACGAGCACTCCGGCGAAGACTCCGAAGTAGCCGCCTCTGGGGGTCTCCGCGGCGTACGCGAAGATGCTGCCGGGCGAGGGGGTGGCGACCAGGCCCGCGCCGGTGACCATGAACATTCCGATCCCCGCGGCGCCACCGGCCATGGAGGCGAGGATAAGACGCGGCTTCATCAGAATGTAGGGGAAGTAGATCTCGTGGATGCCGCCGAGGAACTGGATGACGATCGCGGCCGGCACGCTCGGGCGCAGCCGCTTCGGGCCGAACACCAGGTAGGCGAGCAGCACGCCGAGGCCGGGACCAGGGTTGGACTCCAGCATGAACAGGATCGACTTGCCGTGCTTGACCGCCTCGGCCACGCCCAGCGGGCCCAGCACGCCGTGGTTGACGGCGTTGTTGAGGAACAGCACCTTGGCCGGCTCGATCAGCACCGAGGCCAGCGGCAGCAGGTGGTGGTTGATCAGCCACTCGACGCCGTTCCCCGCGGCGTCGGTGACGTGCCGCACGATCGGCCCGATGGCCCAGGTTCCGAACACCGCGGCCGCGGCGCCGACGATCCCGGCGGTGAAGTTGTCCACCAGCATCTCGAACCCGGCGCCGGTCCTCTCCTGGGTGAACCCGTCGACGCGTTTGAGCACGTACGCCGCCGTGGGCCCGAGGATCATCGCGCCGAGGAACATCGGGATCCCGGAGCCGACGACCACCCCGATCGTGGCGACCGCGCCGACCACCGCGCCGCGCTGGCCGTGCACCATCCGCCCGCCCGTGTAGCCGATCAGCACCGGGAGCAGCACGTTGATGGTCGGGTCGACCAGCGCGCCGAACTGCTTGTTCGGCAGCCAGCCGGTCGGGATGAACAGCGCGGTGATCAGCCCCCAGGCGATGAACGCCCCGATGTTGGGCATCACCATCCCGGCCAGGTATCCACCCACACGCTGGACATGAGCCTTGGGACCACTACCGGTGATCTTCGGTGTGTACGCAGTGGCCATGAGGGCCTCCTTGGGGGTCGGTATTCTGCGTATCGGGTCAAGCGATGAGCGACCGGTCCAGGTCCGGCCGCGCGCTGATGCGGACGATGTCTCGGCGTATGTCCTGCGGGCGCGGCATGTTGCTCCCGGGGAGGGAGACCGCCGCCGCGCCCCACGCCAGGCCTTCGGCCAGTGCCTCGCTGCCTCGCGCCCCCGCTGCGAGGAAGCCGGCGAGCAGGGAGTCTCCGGCGCCGACGGTGCTCCTCGCCTCGGCGATCGGCGCCTCGCCGATCACCACTCCGCCGTCCTCGACGAGTACGGCGCCGTCGGCGCCGAGGCTCGCGAGCACGCTGCGGGCGCCCCGGCCACGTAGCTCCCGCGCCGCCTCGATCGCGTCGCCGATGCTGTCCACCGGGCGGCCGACGGCCTCGGCGAGCTCGTCCCGGTTCGGTTTGATGAGCGCCGGCCTCGCCTCCACAGCCGCCAGCAGCGCGGGGCCGCTGGCGTCGACGGCGACGCGTACGCCGGCTGAGGAGAAGAACTCACACATCCGGGCGTAGATGTCGATGGGCGCCCCCGGCGGAAGGCTGCCGCACGCCACGACCCAGCTGGCCGTCTCGGTCTCGGCCAGCACCGCGTCGGCGGCGGCGCCCAGTTCCTTCGCCGACAGGGGCTCGCCGGGCTCGTTGAGCTTGGTCACCACGCCGTCAGGCTCGGCGATGGTCACGTTGGATCGCGTCCGTCCGGACACCGGGACGGCGCGGAACGGGATGCCGTCGGCCTCCAGCAGGCGTACGAGCTGATCGCCGTCCGCCCCTCCCACGGTGACCACCGCGACCGACGGCACTTGGTTGGCGAGCAAGGCGCGGGAGACGTTGACCCCCTTGCCGCCGGGGTCGAGCCGCGCGGACGTCGCGCGGGTCATGGTGCCCCTGACGAGGCGGTCCACCTCGATGGTCCGGTCGAGACTCGGGTTGAGCGTCAGCGTGACGATCATGATCCGGCCTGCCCGGCGCCCATCGCCACGTGGTGTCCGGCACCGCTCCGGCACGGGATCTCCTCGTCGGCGCACATCGTGTTGCTTCACCGCCGTTTCGATTTGGTTTCCCTTTGTTTACGCCCACATGAGTCCGTCGTCAATAGATACGGACATATCGTGCGGCGATGCGACGGAGAAGAGCGGTCAGCCCGCCCAGACGGGGATGTGGACCAGAAGGGTCGTGCCCTCACCGGAAGGGCTCTGGACGTCGAGCACGCCGCTGAGGGCCTCGACACGGTCCTTGAGCCCGATGAGGCCGGCACCGCCGCCGACGTCGGCTCCCCCGACGCCGTCATCACGTACGGACAGCCGCACCCCGGTGGCCTTCATCTCCAGCTCGACCCAGACCGTGGACGCCTGCGCGTGCTTGATGGCGTTCGTCACGGCTTCGGTAACGATGTAGTAGATCGCCACCTCGAGCCGCTCGTCCAGGCGCGGGATGTGCACGCTGAGCTCAACCGGAGCCCCGGCGCGGCGCGCCAGAGCCTTCAGAGCGGGTACGAGCCCGGCCCTGGACAAGATGGCCGGGTGCAGCCCCCGCGAGATCTCCTGCAGGTCCTCCAGCACCCCGGTGAGCCCGCGTACGGTCGCCGAGAGCTGCTCCTTCAGCTCTCTGTGGCCGTCCGGCACGGCGGCCTCGGCCGCTCGCAGTTCGAGCCCGAGCGAGACGAGACGCTGCTGCGCGCCGTCGTGAAGGTCGCGCTCGATGCGGCGGCGCGTCTCGTCGGAGGCCGCCACGAGGCGCGCGCGGGCCGCGGTGAGCTTGCCGCGGCTCTCGGCGTTGGCGAGCGCGGTCCCGAGAAGCTCGGTGAACTCCAGCATCCGCTCCTCGGTGCCCTCCGGCTGCGCCTCCCGCCCGGACATGAAGGCGATGATCACGCCCCAGAGCCGGCCCTCGACCACGACCGGGCCTCCGATGCCCGACTTGATCCCGCGCGTACGCGCCCACACGCCGATGCCGCTGGTGGCGTGCTCGTAGTCCGACGTACGTGCTGGGCGGCCGGTCCGCAGCACCTCGGACTCCAGACTCGGGCCCTCCAGCGACCAGTGCGAGCCGACGGGCGGCACCGGCTCGGGATGGCCGGCCCGTTTCCAGGACCCGACCACGGTCTCCATCCGGTTGGTCTCGAAGCGGTCGATCACGATGAAGTCGGCGTCCAGGATGCGGCCCAGCTCGCCGGCGACCGCCTTGAAGACCTCGTGCGGCGAGACCGCACGTGCCACGAGCGTCGCCACGCGCCGCAGGGCCGCCTGGTCACCCGCCACCCGCCGGAGCCGGTCGTGGCTGGTCTGCAGGGATTGCGCCATGGTGTTGAAGGCGTGTTCGAGGCTGCCGATCTCGGCGAGCGAGGTCTCCGGCATCCGCACGGTCAGGTCGCCGCCCGCCAGCCCGCCGGCCATCAGGGCCGCGCGGCGCACGGGCCGCACGATCGCACGGGTCAGGTACGTCGTGAACAGCAAGATCAGAATAAGCGAGCCCACCGCGGCGCCGGCGGCCGTGATCGTCGCCTCCCGCGAGGCCGCCATGGCCTGTTTCCGCTCGGTGGAGGCCAGTCCGCGCTGGACGCCGACGAACTCGTCGAACTGCGCACGCAGGGCGTCGACGCGGCGTTTGCCCTCCGCGGTGACCTGGTCGCTCTGCTTGGCACCCGGCACCTGCTGTGCCCTGGTCACGAGCGGGATCGAGTAGTCGCGCACGTACGAGTCGCTGTCGCGCACGATGCGGGCGGCGCGCTCGCTCTGGCCCGAGCCGACCTGGTGTGCGAGCCGCAGGAACCTCCGTGCCTCGCCCGGATAGGCGGCACGCGCGGCCTGCCAGGGGGCGAGGAAGGCGGAGTTGCCGGTGATCACGTAGCCCCGCTGACCGGTCTCCAGGTCGACGATGAGGCGTTCGAGCTGGTTCACGGAGGCCAGGACCGCCTGCGAGCTGTCGGTGAGCCGCTCGGAGTCGCGCAGACCCGCGATCGCGCCGTACAGGAGGATGAAGGTGCCGATCATCAGACAGGCCAAAATTCCGCTCGCGGCAATCATGCGGCGGCCCAGGCCACGTCGCGCGTCAGGACCCCTGCGCACGGAACGTGACGCCCATGCTTTCACAGCACATCCTCATGACCAGCGGAAACCGGCCGGAATGAGTTAGTCTCTAACACATCACTGTACGGTGGGTGAGGGCAGATGGCGGAACGGGGCGTCCGCATAACACTTGCGGATGACGACATCCTGCTGCGCGAAGGACTCTCAAGTCTGCTCGAGCGATCCGGGTTCACGGTCATCGGGCAGGCGGGAGACGCCGCGGAGCTACTCGACCGTGTCCGAGAATCCGAGCCCGACGTCGCCATCGTCGACATCCGGATGCCGCCCTCGTACGAGACCGAGGGCCTGGACGCGGCGCTGACCATCCGGCGCGAGTTCCCGGCGGTCGGCATCCTCCTGCTGTCCGCCCATGTCGAGGTCGAGCAGGCCACAGAGCTGCTGTCGGCCGGCAGCAGGGTCGGCTACCTGCTCAAGGGCCGCGTGACCGAGGTGAACGACTTCGTCGAGACCGTCGAACGGATCGCCCACGGCGGCTCGGTCGTCGACCCGGGCCTGGTTCAGGAGCTGCTGTCGATACGGCGCCGCGACGACCCCCTGGAAGGCCTCACCGACCGCGAGCGCGAGGTTCTGGCGCTGATGGCCGAAGGCCGCTCGAACGCCGGCATCGCCCACCGCCTGTGGATCACCGAGGGAACGGTCGAGAAGCACGTACGGAGCATCCTCACCCGCATGCAGCTACCCGAGACCGAAAACGACCACCGGCGCGTCCTCGCCGTGATCGCTTTCCTGGAGAGCCGCTAGCTAGGGAGCTTCCGGTTGCGATTGGAGGACGGCGCGTACCGCGTCGCCCGACAGCTCGGTCTTCGAAAGGAAGGCGCACGCGGCGCTCACCTCGGCCATGTCGTCGAAGTCGCTCTCGGCGTAGGTCGACACGAGGATCACCGCCGGAGGCCGGTTCACGCCCTCTCCGGCGATCTGCTCGGCCAGTGCGAATCCGGACTCCTCGCCCAGGCAGACATCGATGAGCGCCACATCGGGACTCAGCTCATCGATCCTGGTCACGGCCTCCGTGCAGGAGGAGGCCACGCCGACAACGGCGATCCCGTCGCGTTCGAGCGCGTCACGGGCGGCTTCGAGGAATCTGTCGTTGTCGTCGACAATGACGCACCGCACAGCCATGACCCCAGCTTCGCCCAGACGGGCCGGAGAAGCATTGGTGCTACCCATACCAAAGCAGGTAGCACTCGCATCCCTCACTGATGGGGGCTGCCTTCGCTGACGAACTGTCCAAAAAAGACGATCGTTCGAGGCGTAAGCGGCCCGATCGTTGGAAAAACCCGGTCCGAGAGGGGAAAGGAGGAAGGTGCCATGAGCCAGCGCCGACCTCGATGCCCCGGCACGGGCCGCGATCCGCATTCCCGTGTCCTCCCACCCATCCGGAACACGGAAAGAAGCCCTCGAACCGCCACTGTCGGACGCCCATCGGACGGTCATACGATCGCCCTTCATCGGCCCTCGGGCTCTCAGCAGCCGCCTGACCCCACCTCGACAGGAGCCACCCCCATGCAGCGCATCCGCATCACCCCGAAACGCCGCCCCCGCCCGGCCGAGACCAACGATCTGGACCTGCGCACTCCTTCCGGCAAACTGCTGCCGTACTGAAGGACGGCAGGCGGCCCGGAGCCGGCGCTCCGGACCGCCTGAGACGCCGGTTCACCAGTCGCCGGGCAGCTCTCCGCCGTACCAGGTCTCGATCAGCTGCCGGGCGATCGACACCTTGCCCGGTAGCAGGAGGTCGCCCGACCTCAGTGAGTCGAGCAGCTCCGTGCGCGTGAACCACCGCGCCGTCTTGATCTCCTCGCCGTCCACGTGGAGCTCCTGGCCCGCCACGGCGCGGGCGAAGAAGCCCAGCATGAGGCTGCGCGGCAGCGGCCAGGGCTGGCTACCGAGGTAACGGCAGTCCTCCACCGTCACGCCGACCTCCTCGCGCACCTCACGCGTGACCGCCTGCTCCAGCGACTCGCCCACCTCGACGAAGCCGGCGAGGATCGACATCCGTCCCTTCGGCCACTTGTTGCCGCTCGCCAGGAGGATCCGCTCGTCGTCGTCATGGACCAGCATGATCACCGCCGGGTCCGTACGCGGGAAGTGCTCCGAACCGTCGGCCGTGCAGATCCGTACGTGGCCGGCGGACGCCGATCTCGTGAGGGCGCCGCAGCGCGGGCAGTGGCGGTGCGTCGCGTGCCAGACGTCAAGGGCGACGGCCTGCGTGAAGAGCCCCGCGTCGCGGTCGCTGAGCAGCGCGCCGGCCTTCCGCAGGTCGACGGGCTCGGTCCCCTCGATCACCGGCAGCGGGGCCGAGACCCCGAAATAGGCGACGCCGTCTCCGTCGACGCCCAGCAGGAAGCGCTCGCCCTCGGGCACCTGTCCGGCGCCGAACAGCATGAGGGCGGGCTCGGGCCGTACGAGGACCATGCCGTCGTCGACCACCACCACGCGGCTGCGCGGGTCATCCCACGCCGCGGCCAGCCACTCCTCGTCGCGGCGCCGCTCGCCGACCCGGTCGAGCGTGCTGCGCGAGAGGGCCAGCCAGTCGAGGGACTCGGGAATTTCGATCACGTGGACACCTCTCTAGAGGCCGGCGGCGAACTCGTCCCACAGGTACGCCGCGGTCTCGGCGCCCTTCAGCAGCAACGGCATCTCGACTTTCTCGTTGGGCGCGTGGATACGGTCGTCGTCGAGACCGACGGCCACGAAGACCAGCGGGGCGTCCAGGATGTCGGCGAGGTCGGCCTCCGGGCCGCTGCCGCCCTCGCGGGTGAACAGCACCTCGCGTCCGAACGCCTTCTCCATCGCGCGCTTGGCGGCGCGCACGCCCGCCGAGTCGATCGGTGAGAAGCACGGGCGCACACCGGCGCTGGGGAACCGGACCTTCACCTCGACGCCGCAGGGGGCGTTCTCGGCGATATAGGTGGCGAACGCCTCCTGCACCAGCCGCGGGTCCTGCCCGGCGACCAGCCGGAACGAGATCTTGGCGTGCGCCTCGCGCGGCACGATGGTCTTGCCGCCCGGCCCGGTGTGGCCGCCCCACATGCCGTTGATCTCGGCGGTCGGGCGCGCCCAGATCCGCTCCAGGGTGGTGAAGCCCTCCTCACCGTGGGCGGCGCGGCTCTCGCCCGCCGTCGCGAGCCACTCGGACTCGTCGAAGGGCAGCCGGGCGAACAGCTCGCGCTCCTCGGCGGTCAGCTCGACCACACCGTCGTAGAAGCCCTTGAGCGTGACGCGCTCGTCGTCGTCGTGCAGGCCGGCGAGGAGCCGCGCCATCGCGTGCAGCGGGTTGGGCACCGCGCCGCCGAACGACCCGGAGTGCAGGTCGGAGGACGGGCCGTACACCGAGACCTCGGCCTCGGTCAGGCCGCGCATGCCGGTGCACATCGACGGGACGTCGGCCGCCCACATCGTCGTGTCGCTGATGACGACGGCGTCGCAGGTCAGCCGGTCGGCGCGGTCGCGCAGGAGCTGCGCGAAGTGCGGCGAACCGGACTCCTCCTCGCCCTCGACCAGCATCTTGATCGTGACGGGCGGTGCCGTACGGCCGCTCGCGGCGATGCCGGCCCGCAGCCCGAGCGTGTGGAAGAGGATCTGGCCCTTGTCGTCGGACGCGCCGCGCCCGATGATCCGGCCGTCGCGCTCCTCGGGCGAGAAGGGATCGGTGTCCCACTCGGCGAGCGGCTCGACCGGCTGCACGTCGTGGTGGCCGTACACGACGACGGTCGGCGCCGCCGGGTCGTCGGCCGGCCACTCGGCGAAGACCGTCGGCAGCCCCTCACCCGCACCGGTCTCCCAGGTCTCCACCACCGGGAACCCGGTCTCGCGCAGGTGCTCCACCAGCCACTCGGCGGAGCGCCGGACGTCGCCGACGCGTGCCGGGTCGCCGGAGATCGACGGGATGGCGAGCCACTCCTTGAGCGCGGTGAAGAACCCGCTCGCGTTGGCATCGATGTATTCGCGTACGTCCATTGAGCCGCTTCCTCGCAGGCAGATCTACTTGTGGCACTCTAATGCCGTGACGATCCTCATAGACCGCCCGCTGTGGCCCGCACGGGGGCGTCTTTGGTCGCACATGGTCAGCGACTCGTCATACGAGGAACTGCACCGATTCGCCGAGCGTCTGGGCATGCCGCCGCGAGCGTTCGACCGCGACCACTACGACGTGCCGTCCGAGCTGTACGACTCCGCGCTCGGCCTGGGCGCGGAGCCGACCGGCTGCCAGGAGCTCGTCGCCCGCCTCCACCGCGCCGGCCTTCGCCGCCGCAAGACGGCCTCACGCTAGGAATTCCCGCACCGCGGTGCGGAACGCCGCGGGGTTCTCGACCCAGGGGTAGTGCGCGGCGTCGTCGATGACGACCCGCGCGGCGCCCGGCAGCGCCTCGGTGAGCGAGTCGACGACCGTCGGCGGGCGGAGGTCCTTCGCGCCGTGGACGATGAGCGCCGGCACGCCGAGGGTCCGGCAGGCGGCGATCCGGTCGCTCTCGGACTGGCCGGAGATCTCGGCGCCGATCGTCTTGGCGCACTCATCGTTGGCCTCGTAGCGGGGTGTGGCGAGCCGCCGCATCCGGTCAAGCGCGCCGTCGCGGTCCGCGAGCCCGGCGGAGGCGCGCAGCAGCAGAAGCTCGTGGTCCTCGTCCGGCGTGCGGTCCTTGCCCGTCAGCTCATCGATGCGCACGCTGTGGGGCGCCAGGACGGCCGCGACGGTTTTCTTGTACTCGGGCAGGTAGGCACGCCCGAGACCGGGGCCGGAGACGTAGACGAGCGCGGTGACCCTTCCGGGATGGGCGACCGCGTAGTGGAGGGCCAGCTCCGCGCCCCACGAGTGGCCGAGCACGGTGACACGGTCGTGCCCGGAGTGCCGGCGGACCTCGTCGAGGTCGGCGACCGAGCGCGCGATGGAGTACGGGCCCCGGCGTTCGGAGCGGCCGCATCCGCGCTGGTCCCAGCGGTGCACGGTGGCCAGGTCGTCGATCATGCCGGTGAGGTCGCCGAACATGTCCCACCAGCCGGGGCCGCCGTGCGTCAGGACGACCGGCGGCCCGGTGCCGGTGGTCTCGGTCCAGAGGCGGCATCCGTCGTCGGCGGTGATGTACCGCTCGCCCATCGTGGACTCCTCAGCGGGGGTCGAGAAGCGTGAGCTCGGTTTCCAGGTTGTGCCGGGCGGCGGTCTCCCAGCGCTCGCGTGCGGGCGTGGTGCCGTAGAGCGAGGGCAGGGCGAGCAGGTTCCGCAGGACGGCGGCGCGGCCTCGGCGGAAGACGTCTTCCTCGACCTCGGCGTACTCCTCGCGGACGGCGGCGGCGTACGCGGCGTAGCGCTCGGGGCCCGCGGCGAGGATCGCCAGGTCGGCGTCGCACAGGACGGCGGCGTTGCGGTCGCCGGGCACGGCCTCGTGCGAGGCGGTCAGCCGTACGAGGCGCGCCACCTCCGCGACGGTGCCGGCGTCCACGCCGGCGCGGGTGAGGAGCTGCTCGGCGAGGACGGCGCTGTGCTCCTCGTTGTCACCGCTCATCGGGGTGTAGACGGCGTCGTGGAACCACGCGGCCAGGCGTACGGCGTCGGCGTCGGCGGCCTCGCCGGCCAGCTCGTCGACGTGGTCGAGGACCTCGGTGAGGTGCGTGACCGTGTGGTAGCGGCGGTGCGGTTCCTCATAGCGGCGCACCAGGCCGGCGGCGATGCCGTGCGGGCCGGGCCAGCGTTCTTCGAGAGAGGTCATGAGTGCGCCCTCGCGTTCCAGCGCCCGCCGGCCCGCTCGATGGCGATTGGGTGGTCGAAGCACGCGCTGATCAGGTCGGTGGTGAGCACCTCGGCCGCGGGACCGGAGGCGAGCACGCGGCCCTCGCGCAGCAGGAGCGCGTGGGTGGTGCTGGCGGGCAGCTCCTCCAGGTGGTGGGTGACGAGCACGCTGGTCAGCGACGGCCGCGCGCGGCGCAGCTCGTCGATGGAGGTCAGCAGCTGTTCACGCGCGGCGACGTCGAGCCCGGTGGCGGGCTCGTCGAGCAGCAGGAGCCGCGGGTCGGGCATGAGCGCGCGTGCGATGAGCGTACGGCCGCGCTCGCCGTGCGACAGGCTGGGCCAGCGCGCGTCGCGGCGTGCGCGCAGGCCGAACAGCCCGATGAGCTCCTCCGCGCGATCGAGCTCCTCCGGGCGAGGCTTCCAGTGCGGCACGGGCTCGACGCTCCCGGTCGCGCCGGTGAGGACGACCTCGTGCACGGTGCGGGCGGACCGCAGCGGGTGATGCGGGTCGACGTGCCCGATCCAGGCGCGCAGATCGCGCACGTCGACGCGGCCGAGCCGGTGCCCGAGCACGTGCACCTGGCCGCTCGTCGGGTGCCGGTGGGCCCCGGCGAGGCCGAGCAGAGTGGACTTGCCCGCGCCGTTGGCGCCGAGCAGCGCCCAGTGCTCGCCCGCGCGCACGGTGAGCGAGACGTCGTCGAGCAGCGTCCGCCGGTCTCGTACGAAACGGACGTCTTCCACGCGCAGCACTGGAGTCATCGCCGGAAAGGCTACCGAAGACACACGGGAGCCCTGTGGTTGCGTCGCAGGCCGGAGGCGCGACAAGATGGTCGCCGCGACTTAGGCAAGGCTTACCTCACAGGCAAGGAGGGTCGTGCGGCTCTACATCATCGCCGGCAAGGAGACCGACTCGGTCACGCACGGATTCCTGCCGGCGGCCGCGTCGCTCGGGCTCGACGTCACGCTGCTGACCGACCGCCCCTGGCCCGTGGAGACCGTCGTCTGCGACGTCACCGACTTCCGCACCGTCATCGCGGAGATCTCCCGGCGCGAGCCCCCAGCAGCGATCTTCTCTAACAGCGACCACCTGCAGGCGCCCACCGCGCTGGCGGCCGGGTTCTTCGGCCTGCCGGCCAAGGACTGGCGCGCCGCGACACGCACGAAGAACAAGGCGCTGATGCGCCACGCACTCGGCGGTGTGTACGCCCTGGAGCTGCGGCCCGGTGAGGCACCGCCGTCCGACGCGCCGTACCCGCTCGTGGTGAAGCCGCGCGAGGGCGTGGCCAGCGAGGACGTCTTCTTCGTCGGCGACGCGTCCGAGCTCGGAGCCCGCTGCCGGGAGATCTGGGCGCGGCGCGACGGCGCGCTCGTGGCCGAGGAGTACCTGCCGGGGGCGCTGCACACGCTGGAGACGCTGAACGGCCGGGTCATCGGATCGTTCGCCACGACGGTCTCGGACCCGCCGCACTTCGTGGAGGAACGCCTCGACTGGGCGCCGCCGCCCTGCCAAGAGGAGGTCCTGGCCTCCCTGGACCTGCTCGGCGTCGGCTTAGGCGCCTGCCACACCGAGTACGTCGTCCACGAGGGCCGCGCCCGCGTCGTCGAGGTCAACTACCGGATCATCGGCGACCACTGCGACTTCCTGCTCGCCGACCTGCTCGGCGTCCCGATCTTCGAGTGGGTGCTCCTCGCCCACCTCGGCAGGCCGCTGCCGGACCTGCCCGCGAGCACCGGCCACGCCACCGTCGACTCCGTCATCGCCGACCGGTCCGGCACGCTCACCGCCGCGCCCGCGCGTCAGGAGTACGAGGCCGGCGGCGTGCGGCTCGCGTACTGGCCGGTCCGCCCGGTCGGCGACGCGATCGCGCTGAGCCGGACCAACCGCGACTACGTCGGCATGATCCGGGCGATCGGGCCGGACGCCGCGCGGGTCGAGGCGGCGATCGGCGGGTTCCGCGCCCGCAACACGTGGGAGATCGTGCCGTGAGCCCGGCGGCCGGGCACCTCCGGCACGAGGAGTACCTCGCCGGACGTGTCCTCGACGCCCTGGTGCGCGAAGCCTACGGAGGCCTGCGCGCCGACGGCGAACGGCTGACGCTGCCCGGCGGCCGCACGGTGACGCTGACCGGCGGCGCGAGCGTCCTCGGACGGCATCCGGGCTTCCTGTCCGAGCGCGTGGTCGACGACGCCGTGACGCTGGAGGAGGTCCTCGGCGCGGTGCGCGCGGTCGCCGACCCGCGCGACGACGTGACCGCCTTCGAACGCGAATGCCGCGAGACGCTGCGCGCGCTGCGCCTGGCCGACTCGGTACGCGCGAAGGCGACCGGTTTCACCCGGTACGAGACCCTCGCCGCCACCGTCGACCACCCCGTCTACCCGACCGCCCGCTGCCGGCTGGGGCTCGACGAACGCGACCTGGTGGCGTACGCCCCGGAGTTCGGCCCGACGTTCCCGCTGCGCTGGACCGGCGTCGCGGAGCCGGCGGAGCGGCGCGGCGAGCGCCCCTCCTGGTGGCCCTCACCGGGTGACCTCGGTCTCCCCGCCGGCCATGACATCTTCCCGGTGCATCCGCTGACGGCCCGGCTGGTCCCGACGGTGCCCGGCCCGAAGGTGACCGTGCGCCCGACCCTTTCGATGCGGACCGTGGCGACCGGAGCCCGCGAGCAGCTCAAGCTCCCGATGCCGACCAGCACCCTCGGCCTGCGGAACCGCCGCGTCATCATCCCCGGCACCCTCGGGGACGGCGCGCTCGTCGAGCGGGTCCTGCGCGCCATCGCCGAGCGCGAGGGCCTGCCGGTGCTGCTCGCCGACGAGCAGACCTACGGCCACGCCGACGACCCGCTGCGCGGCTACCTCGTACGGCGGCTGCCCGCCGAGGGCGTGCCGGTCGCGGCGCTGCTCGCCCGCACACCGGAGGGCCCGTACGTCATCGAGGAGCTCACCGGCGACGTCGAAGGGTTCTTCGGCGCGTACCTCGGCGTGCTGTTCGGCTGGAACGTCGCGCTGCTGACCCGATACGGCATCGCCCTCGAAGCGCACCAGCAGAACGTCTCGATCGTGCCGGGCGAGCCCCTCCGCCTGATGATCAAGGACAACGACTCCGCCCTCCTCGACCTGCCCCGGCTCGCGCGTGCGCTCGGCCGCGCGCCCGCCCCGGAGGAGTTCCAGGACCCCCGGCTGCTCACCTCCGACGCCGAGGCGCTGGCCCGTGTGTTCGTCACGATCACGCTGCACCTGTGCGCGGGCGCGATCGCGTTCGGGCTCGCCGAACGCGGCCTGCTCCCCCTCGGCACCGGCCTCGGCCTGATCCGCGACCGGCTCGACGCGGCACTCGACGCGTACGACGACTCCGGTTTCCTGCGGGCGCGCACCCTCGACGCCGACCGGCTGCCGGGCAAGGCGATGATCACCGCCGGCACCCTCGTCGGCAAGGACCGCACCGGCGCCGGCGACATCAACAAGCACTACGGCCCTCCCGGGCCCAACTATCTGAAGAGGTCTGCCACGTGACGTCGGCACCATCGCTCTGCCTCCCGGTGCCACCCCTCGCCGGCCACCTGGACGCCGGCGAAGTGACCGGCCTGATCCTGCTGAACTGCGCGATCCGCGAGCTGTGCGCGCCCGGCCGCCAGGTCTGGGAGACCGGCCCGTACCTGGTCGCCCGGCTACCTCGCGCGAACGTGACCCTGCGGGCACGGCTGCTGCGGCCTCAGGTGATGACGCCGCGGCTGGCCGGGCCGATCGAGGAGCTGCGGGACGGCTGGGTGCCGCTCGGCTGGCGGCGGCTCGCCGAGCTGGTCGCCGCCGAGCTGGAGCCGTTGACCGGCGCCGTCAACCCGGAGTTCCTGCCGCAGGTCGCCGCGAGCCACGACGCCATGGCGGTCATGATCGGACATGAGCGCCGCGAGGAGCCCGGCGCGTTCCTCGACTCCGAGCAGTCGCTGGTCACCGGGCACCGGTTCCACCCGTCGCCCAAGGAACGGCAGGGCACGGAGTGGCGACGGTACGCCCCCGAGGTCGGCGCGCGCTTCCCCCTTCGCTGGCTGGCGGTGCGCGCGGACGCGGTCGCCGAGGAGGGCGACGTCTCGCTGCTCGACCGGCTGGCCCCGCCGGTGCCGGACGGCTACCGCGCGCTTCCCGCCCACCCGTGGCAGCTGTCCCTCCTGCGGCCCGAGTCCGAGGCGATCATCGACCTCGGGGCGCACGGCCCCGAGGCCACGCCGACCTCGTCGGTGCGCACGGTGTACGTCCCGGACGCCTTCCTGAAGTTCAGCCTCGACGTCCGCATCACCAACTGCGTGCGCAAGAACGCCTGGTACGAGCTGTCCGGCGCGGTCGCGCTGACGCGTGCGCTGCGGCCGGTCTTCGACGGCCTGCCGGCCGGCCTGCTGGGCGAGCCGGGCTACCGCACGGTCGCGGCCGACGGGCTGCACGAGGGGCTCGGGGTGATCGTGCGCGAGGGCGTCACCGGCTTTCCCGGCACCCCGCTGCTCGCCGCGGCCGTCGCCGACCCGTACGGCCGCAGCGCCGCGGCGGCCTCGCGCCTGCTGTCCGGCGCGTCGCCCGACCACCTGCTCGCCTGGTGGGACGCCTACGTGCGGCACGTCGCGCCGCCGGTCCTGGAGGCCTACCTCGCCCACGGCATCGTCCTCGAACCCCACCTGCAGAACGTCCTGGTCTCGGTGGACGGCGACGGCATGCCGATCCAGGCGATCTTCCGCGACTTGGAGGGCACCAAGCTGCTGGCCGGACCGTGGGCGTCGTTCCTGGCCGGCCTGCCCGGCCCGGTCGCGCGCGCGATGACATACGAGCCCGGCCGCGGCTGGGACCGGGTCGTGTACTGCCTGTTCGTCAACCACCTGTCCGAGGTCGCCGCCGCCGTCGCCGACCTGTGCCCGCCGCTCGAACGCGAGCTGTGGCGCCTCGCCCGGCACCACGTCTCCCGGTACGCCGGCGCGATCTCCGTGCCCGGCGGCGCGGCTCGGCTGCGCGCCCTGCTCGCCGGGGTCCCGCTGCCGGCGAAGGCGAACCTGCGCACCCGCTGGGCCCGCGACCCCGACCGCGAGTCGACCTACGTCCCGGTGCCCAACCCCCTGGCCGACCTGCCGCAGGAGACGATGTCCTGATGCTTCCCGAGACCGTACGCGCGACCGCGCAGGCGACGAGGACCCCCGCGTACGTCTACGACCTGGCCGGGCTGCGCGACCACGCGGCGGCGATACGCGCGGCCGTGCCCGCCGAGGTGTTCTACGCGGCCAAGGCCAACCCGGACCCGCGGATCCTCCAGACCCTGGAGCCCTGCGTCGACGGCGTCGAGGTGTCGTCCGGCGGCGAGCTGGCGCACGTACGCGCGGCGCTGCCCGGGACGCGTCTGGCCTTCGGCGGGCCCGGCAAGACCGACGACGAACTGGCGCTGGCCACCGAGCCCCACCACGGCGACCGCGCGGGCGACCGGATCCACGTGGAGAGCCCGCACGAACTGGAGCGCCTCGCCGCGCTGCGCCGCGAGGCCGACGTGCTGCTGCGGGTCAACCTCCCGATCGCGACCGACGGGGCCGCGCTGACGATGAACGGGCCGTTCGGCATGGACTCCGAGGCCCTCGGCGCCTGCGCGGACCTGCTCGCGCGCACCCCGTGGCTACGGCTTCGCGGCCTGCACGCGCACCTGGCGTCCGGCCTGGCCGCGGAGCCGCTCCTGGAGGTCTCCGCGCAGGTGCTCGGCTGGGCACGCTCCTGGCTCGACGAACCCGCCGAGATCAACCTGGGCGGCGGCATGGGCGTGGACTACACCGACCCCGCGGCGCGCTTCGACTGGACGGCGTACGGCCGCGGGCTGGCCTGCCTGACACGGCCCGGCGAGACCCTGCGCATCGAGCCCGGCCGTGCCGTCACCGCGTACTGCGGCTGGTACGTCACCGACGTCCTCGACGTGAAGCGCTCGCACGGCGAGGCGTACGCGGTGCTGCGCGGCGGCACCCACCACCTGCGCACCCCTGCCGCCAAGGGCCACGACCAGCCGTTCACTGTGCTGCCCGGCGGCGCCTCGGGTGCGTACGTGAGCGGCCCGGTGACCCTCGTCGGGCAGCTGTGCACGCCCAAGGACGTCCTGGCGCGGCGTGTCCCGGTGGACCGCCTCGCCATCGGCGACCGGGTGGCCTTCGCGATGGCCGGGGCGTACGCCTGGAACATCTCCCACCACGGCTTCCTGATGCACCCGGAGCCGGTGTTCCACCACGTCGGCGACGTCACGCCTGCGGGATGCGGGCGAGGAGCTCGGTGAGGCCCTCCTCGCCGAGGAGGTCGGCCGGGCGTACGGTCAGGTTCGCCGCGACGTAGTGGAAGGCGGCGCTGACCTGCCCGACCTCGACGCGCATGAGCTGCGCCCAGGCCATCCGGTAGGCGGCGAGCTGCACCGAGACGACCCGCGCCTCGTCGCCGTACGGCGGGCGGCCCGTCTTCCAGTCGACCACCTCGAAGCCGCCGTCCGCGGTGCGGAACACCGCGTCCATGCGACCGCGGATCAGGCGGTCGCCGACCAGCGTCTCGAACGGCACCTCGACGTCGTACGGCTCACGGTCGGCCCAGGCGCTCGCCTCGAACGCCTCCTGCAGTGCCTCCAGCTGCCCGTCGGCCGCCGCGCCGTCGTCGGAGGCGCCCGGCAGGTCGTCGAGGTCGAGCAGGCGCTGCTGGCCCCAGCGGGCTTCGAGCCAGCGGTGGAAGGCGGTGCCGCGCCGGGCGTACGGGGCGGGCGGGCGGGGCAGCGGCCGCCGGATCTGGCGGGCCAGCGCGGCCGGGTCGCGTGCCAACGTGACGAGCGACGACACCGACAGGTGGGCCGGCAGCTCGACGGCGAGCCCGTCGGAGCCGCGCGCGCGGTCGCGTTCGGCGAGCAGCAGTTCGACGTCGCGCGCCCAGGCCGAGACCCGACCGCGGTCGCGCGGCGACGGCGCCGCGTAGGCCGCGGCGCCGCGGCGGCCGTGCATCGCGTCGTCGACCATGCGCGCGCCCTCGGCCGCGGCGTCGTACCGGTCGCCCTCCGGAACGACCGGCCACGTCGCGGTGGCCTGCTCGGCCAGCAGCGGGTTGTCCTCGCCGACCGGTTCCTCGGCCCAGTAGCCGACCTGTCCCGCGCCCGCCTCGCACGCCTCGCGGATCTCCTCGAGGAACGGAGAGGCCTGCAACGACTTGCTGGAGGTGCCCCAGCGGTAGCCCGTCGCGATCATCAGGTGACGGGCCCGCGTGACGGCGACGTAGGCCAGGCGGCGCTCCTCGCGTAGGTCGCGGTCGGAGGTCGCCGCGTTGAAGGCCTCGATGTCGTCCTTCTGCAGCCCGGGAAGGCCGGGCAGGTCGGCGTGGTCGCCGCGCAGGGGGTACGGCAGGGTGCGCGCGTTCGTGGTCCAGCGCGAGGAGTTCTGCGGGCGCGCCGGGAAGACCGAGCCGGGCCCGGGGTTGCCGTCCTTCGTCGGGTTGAACACCAGTCCGGGGACGACGACGACCTCCCATTCGAGGCCCTTGGCCGCGTGCACGGTCAGCAGCTTCACGCTGTTGGTCTCGCCGACCCGCCCGGCCTCCAGCCCGAACTCCTCGGACTCGGCGGCCTTCAGGTAGGCGAGGAACGCCCCCAGCGTGGGATCCTCGGCGTCGCCGGCGAAGGAGGCCGCGGCGTCGACGAAGGCGTCCAGGTCGGCGCGGGCCGTCACGGGGTCGAGCCCGGCGCGCGCCGCCACCTCGATGTCGAGGCCGAGCGTGCGCTCGACCTCGGTGACCAGGTCCGGCAGGGCCAGCCCGACGTGCCGGCGGAGGACGCGCAGCTCGTCGCGCAGGCGCCCCAGGCGCGCCATGCCCGTCGGGGTGAACGCCTCCTCGGGGCCCAGGTCGTCGAGCGCGTCGATGAGGCTGCCGTTCTCGTCGTTCAGCTCGGCGACCACCTGGCGGAGCGGATCGGCCACGACCGGCTCGGGCGCGGGCCCCGCGTCGGGGTGGACGTCGCGGGCCGCCTCGCGGGCGAGGTCGCGTGCGCGGCGGCCCAGCGCGACGAGGTCGCGCGGGCCGATGCGCCAGCGCGGCCCGGTGAGCAGGCGCGCCAGGGACGCCCCCGCACCCGGGTCGTGCACGACCCGGAGCGTGGCCACGACGTCCTGCACCTCCGGCACGGTGAGCAGGCCGCCGAGCCCGACGACCTCCGCCGGGATGCCACGCGCCTCCAGCGCCGCGCGTATCAGCGCGAACTGCGAGCGCTTACGTGCCAGCACCGCGATGTCGGAGGGCTGGAGACCGGCGCCGTGGCGTTCGTAGCGGTCCCAGTAGACCCCGTCCGGCGCGGTGTCCTTCGGCTGCCGCAGCAGCGTCTGCAGGCGTACGGCGAGCCGCTCGGCCTCGTCCTCGATCGTCTCAAGCAGCGCGCACTCGACGCGCCCGCGGTCCTGCTGCAGCGCGCCGGGCCACAGCCGCGGCACGTCCTTGGCCTCCTCGCGCAGCTCGACCTGGATGCGCGCGGCGACGTCGAGGACCCGCTCGCCGTTGCGGAAACTGGTGGACAGCTGCCGCATCGGGGCCGGCCGGTCGCGCTCGGGGAAATCGCGCCCGAACCCGAGGAGGTTTCCCGCGCTGGCCCCCCTCCAGCCGTAGATCGACTGGCACGGGTCGCCGACGGCCGTCACCGGATGGCCGCCGGCGAACAGCGATTTGAGCAGGACCAGCTGCGCGTGGCTCGTGTCCTGGTATTCGTCGAGCAGCACCGCGCCGTAGCGGGAACGCTCGATCACGCCGACCTCGGGGTGCCCGGCGGCGATCCGCGCGGCGAGCGCGAGCTGGTCGCCGTGGTCGAGCACCTCACGCTTGGCCTTGGCCCGCTGGTACGCCTCGACGATCGGGAGCAACTGCTCGCGCACCCGCTGCGCGCCCAGGATCGTGCCCTGGTGCTTCTTGGTCGGCTTCTTGACCTCGGCGAGGCGTTCGTTCAGCCAGGAGCCGACGTCGCGGACGTCCTGCGGGGTGCGCAGGTGCTCCGACAGCTCGCCGGCGAGCGCGATCACCGCCTTGGTGACCGTGTCAGGACCCCACTCGACGTCGTCCATCGGCCCGCCGTAGGCGTCGACGACGCGCGCCGCGATCTGCCAGGACACCGCCGGGGTGACCAGGCGCATCGTCGGCTCCAGCGCGGCACGCAACGCGTGGTCGCCGAACAGCCGCGCGGCGTACGCGTGGTACGTCGACACGGTCGGCTCGCCGTCGAGGATCTCCGGCTCGATGATGTCCTCGTGCTCGCGGAGCTGGCCCAGACGGCGGCGTACGCGGTCGGACAGCTCGGCGGCGGCCTTGCGGGTGAACGTCAGGCCGAGCACGCGCTCGGGGCGTATGAGGCCGTTGGCGACGAGCCACACGACGCGTGCCGCCATCGTCTCGCTCTTTCCCGACCCCGCCCCGGCGATCACGGCCATCGGGGCGAGCGGCGCCTCGATGACGGCGGTCTGGTCCGGTGTCGGCTCCGGTACGCCGAGGCGCTGCGCCAGCTCCTGTGGGCCGATCACGTGACGTGGCCGCCGTTCTCGTGCGCGGGGCAGGAGCTCTGCACGGGGCAGTTGCGGCAGTGGTCGTCGCGCTTGGCCTCGAAGACCGGGCTCGCCATCCCTTCGGCGACGCGGTCGACGAGCCGCCGCGGCCACTCAGGGTCCTCGTCGGCGGACGGGGGCGCCTGCCCCTGGACGCGCACCCGCGCGGCGTAGGCGCCCTTGCCGACCTGGACCAGCTCGGCGCCGCCGGGCTCCACCAGCCCGCGGTCGGCGAACGCGCCGAGCATCACGGCCAGCTGGTAGACGCCGAGCTGCGGGTGGCGGGCGAGATCCTGCTCGCGTACGGGGTTGCTGGAGGTCTTGATGTCGATGATCCAGGCGTGTCCCTCGCCGTCGCGCTCGGCGCGGTCGACCCGGCCGCGGATCGTCACGCGCCCGAGATCGAGCTTGAAGGACTCCTCGACGGACACGACCTCGCGCGCGTCTTCGCGTGAGTGCCACTCCATGAACTTGGCGACCATCGCCTCGGCCTGGCGGTGCTGCTTCTCCGAATACCAGACGCTGCGGAAGTCGAGCTCTTCCCAGACCTCGTCGAGGCGCTTGGCGATGTCGGTGTCGGTCACCGCGTCGTCGGTGCCGACCAGCTCGGCGACCGCGTGGATCACCTTGCCCATCGTGGCGAACTCCCCCGCGCCGCCGTCGTCGGCGCCGACGCAGGCCGCCAGCAGCCAGCGCAGGCCGCACTTCTCGAACGTCTCGACCTGCGACGGTGACAGGACGAGTTGCTCTTCCTCGGCGAACGCCGGCCCTTGGTGCGATGGCTCGGTCAGGGCGTACCAGCCGCGCGGGTCGGCGCCCTGCACCCCGGCGCGCGCGAGCCGGGCGAGGTGCCCGGCGGCGGCGCGGCGCAGCGGCGGCGCGGCGCCGGCGTCGGTGACCACCGAGCGCAGGTCGGCGACGAGCGCGCGCAGCGACAGCCACCGGGTGCGCTCGTCGAGCTGCGCGTGCTCGGCCTCGTCGGGCAGCAGCTCGCGCACGAAACGCGAGGGGCGCTCCTCGGCGTCGTCGCCGCCGACCGCGGTCACGATCAGCCGGCGGCGCGCGCGGGTCGCCGCGACGTAGAACAGCCGCCGCTCCTCCTCCAGCATCTTCGCCGCCATCGAGACGGGCTGTACGCCGTCGGGCGTGTGGGAGCCGCTCGCCGAGTCGATCAGCTCCTCGCTGCCCAGCAGCGATCCGCGCAGCCGCAGGTCGGGCCAGACGCCCTCCTGGACACCGGCGACGATGACGACGTCCCATTCGAGCCCTTTGGAACGGTGGGAGGTCAGGATGCGGACGGCCTCGCCGTCCGGAGCCTGCTCGGCGAGGCTGTCGCCGGGGATCTCCTGCGAGGCGAGGTCGTCGAGGAACAGCTGCGGGCCGGCCTGCGGCAGCCGGTCGGTGAAGCGCGCGGCCATGTCGAACATCGCCACGATCGCGTCGAGGTCGCGGTCGGCCGCCGCGCCGCGCGCGCCGCCGCGGACGCTGGACTCCAGGAGCCGTTCGGCGAGGCCGCTCTCCTGCCAGACCGTCCACAGCACCGACTCGGCGTCGCCGCCGCGCTCGGTGACCTCCCGCGCGAGCCCGATGAGCCGCCCGAGGCGCTCGGCGGGCGCGCGGACCTTCGGGTGGATCAGCAGCAGCTCGCGCGGGTCGTTCAGCGCGCGGACGAGAAGGCGGTCGGCGTTGTGGTCGCCGTTCAGCGCGCTGACGTCGCGCAGCGCGCGCTTGAGACGGCGCAGGCCGAGGGCGTCCGCGCCGCCGATCGGGCCCAGCACCAGCTCCTCGGCGGCCTCCTCGTCGAGCAGCGCGGGCCGCAGCGCGGCGCGCAGGAGCACGATGAAGGGGCGCGCGCCGGGCTCGTTGACCAGCGGGACCTCGTCGCCGGCCACGATGACCGGCACGCCGGCCGCGGCGAGCGCGCGGCGCAGCGGCGGCACCTGGCGTACCGCGGACCGCACGAGGACGGCCATGCGGGACCACGGGGTGTTCTCCAGCAGGTGCGCGCGGCGCAGCTCGTCGGCGACGAGCGCCGACTCCTGGCTCGCGGAGTCGGCGACGATGACGCGTACGGCCTGCGGGTCCTCCTCCGTCTCGTCTCCGTCGGGCGGCTCCAGGTCGCGGTGGTCGCTCGTCAGGCCGCCGATGGGCAGCCGGGCCGCGACACGGCGGGACGCCCGGAGGATCGGCGGGGACATCCGGCGGCAGGTGCGCAGCGAGACGACCGGCGCCTCCTCCCCGGTGGCCGTGCGGAACCGGCCGGGGAAGTCGAGGATGCCCGCGACGTCGGCGCCGCGGAACCCGTAGATCGACTGGTCGGGGTCGCCCACGACGATCAGCTCGCGGCCTCCGCCGGCCAGCTGCCGCAGGAGATGCTCCTGTGCCGGGTCGGTGTCCTGATATTCGTCGATGAGGATGACGTCGTGCGCGGCGCGCTCGCGGCGGCGTACGTCCTCCAGCGTGAGCAGCCCCGCGGCGGCGCGGACCAGCTCGGCGTAGTCATAGGCCATCACCGGGTCGACGTCGAAACGCTCGTCGTAGCGGTCGAGGAACAGGCCGGCCGCGCGCCAGTCGTCGCGCCCGTGCTCGCGCCCGAGGTTCAGCAGCTCGCCGGGGCCGAGGCCGCGCTCGCCCGCACGGAGAATGAAGTCGCGCAGCTCCTCGGCGAACCCGCGGGTCTTCAGCGTCTCGTGCAGGCGCGACGGCCAGCCGCGCGCGCCGTCGGCGACCTCGCCCTGCAGCAGGCGCCGCACCTCCAGGAGGTGCTCGGGGCCCGACAACAGCCGCGGCGGCGCCTCCTCGGCCAGGACCGACTCCCGGCGGAGCAGGGCGTACGCGTAGGAGTGGAAGGTCAGCGCGAGCGGGGTGCGGGTGGTGCGGCGGAGCCGGCCGGTGATGCGCTCGCGCAGCTCACCGGCGGCCTTGCGGCCGAACGTGAGGACGAGCACCCGCTCGGGGTCGACACCGCGGTTCTCGATGCGGTCGACGACGGTCTCGACGATCGTGGTGGTCTTGCCGGTGCCCGGCCCCGCCAGCACCAGCAGGGGTCCTCCGGCATGCGCCACCACCCGCCGCTGGTGCTCGTCGAGCACGGGCGGCAGCGACTGCGCCGGTCCGGCGCGGCGCACGAGCCGATAGGACGCTGCTGACACACATGTGATTGCAGCAGATCATCGGGGGTGTTCGTGCCATCGTTGCGGCATGTCGCGATTGTGACTTCGAGAACGCCGGTACACGAGAGCCGCGCGCACGGCGTCGCGGGATGCTCTTTGACCGCCACCGTCCTGCGCCTACGCTCGTGGAAGTGCCGGCGCGCACCTATGGTCTCCGCATCTGAGAGGGCGAACATGGCAGACATCGACCTGGCCGCGATCGAGGCCGGACGTACGCGCATCCGTGAGACCTACCTCGACGAGGATCGCCGCCCGAGCTCCGCGCGCGGACTCCACCACGTCGCCCTCCTCTCCTCCGACGTCGAGCGGACCGTGCGCTTCTACCAGCAGGTGCTGGAGTTCCCGCTCACCGAGATCCTCGAGAACCGCGACTACAAGGGCTCGAGCCACTTCTTCTTCGACATCGGCCACGGCAACCTGCTGGCGTTCTTCGACTTCCCCGGCCTCGACCTCGGGCCGTACAAGGAGGTGCTGGGCGGGCTGCACCACGTCGCCATCTCCGTCGAGCCGACGCGCTGGCGGCGGCTGAAGGCCAACCTGGAGTCGGCCGGCGTGGACTACGCCTTCGAGAGCGGCACGTCGATCTACTTCCGCGACCCCGACGGCGCGCGCCTGGAGCTGATCGCCGACCCGCTGGGCGAGATGTACGGCACTCAGGTGAGTTGAAACGCTCCCCGATGGGGGGGAACCGCGGTTCACCGTTCGCCCGTCTCAGAACACGGACGCGAACCGCGCCCGGGCGGAGCGTGAGCCCCTCCGCTCGCACCCCCACCGGCAGGAGTCCCCATGCCCGCTTCCAAGAAGATCCCCGAGATCTCGCGGCGCCCGAGCCGCCCTGTGGCGATCTTCATCGCGATCGTCCTTCTCGTCGTGGCGGTCCCGGCCCTCAGCGGCTTCTTCGGCGGCTACGACCGCACGACGGGCGGCGAGGTGGCGGTCATCCGCAACGGCGGCATGCTGGACAACAACAAGATCCGCCAGGTCATCGACCCGGGATCGGGGCTGACCTGGACGGGCTGGTGGTCCCACGCGCACAAGTACCCGGCGCAGCAGCGCTTCTACACGATCACCTCCAACGGAAACGGCGACCGGGCCGGCGTGGACGTGGTGACGGTGCCGAGCGCCGACGGCGTCAACATGGGCATCGAGGGCACGCTCTACTTCGGCCTGAACCTCGACCACGCGACGCTGCGGAAGTTCGACGACAAGTTCGGCACCCGCAAGTTCACCGGCGCCGACGGGAAGACGCGCTACGCGTACGAGAGTGACGAGGGCTGGTCGGCGTTCCTGGACCAGATCGTCCGGCCGGTGATCGACAACGACCTCCGTACGCAGGTGAACAGCTTCAAGTGCGCCGAGCTGGTCTCCTCGTGCGCGCTCGTGCAGAACAACTCCGCCGGGAGCCAGCAGCCTTCGACGCAGCCCCAGAGCAACAACGCCAACATCGCCAAGGTGCAGAACGCCATCAACACGAGCCTGGAGCAGGACCTCGAGCAGACGCTCGGCGCGCCCTTCCTGACCAACCTGCACTTCAACCTGGCGCGCGTCACCCTGCCCGAGTCGGTGCAGGAGGCCGTGGACCGCGCGCAGGCGGCGTTCGCCGCGGTCAGCGAGGCCCAGGCGAAGGTCGCGCAGGCCCGCGCCGAGGCCGCCGCGAACAAGGCACGCCAGAACGGCTACGACAAGTGCCACACGTGCGCGGACATCGAGAAGCTGAAGGCGCTTCCCCAGGGCATCACGGTCTACGCTCCGGGGAACGACAGGCTGTCGATCCCGAACAGGTAGGAGAGGGCATGCGTGATCTGGCGATTCCGCTCGCTCTGCTGGTCGTCGCGGCGATCGCCGCGCTGCTCGTGCTCGCCTTCCGCAGACCCGCGGAGGCCGCGCGCTGGGAGGCCGCGACCGAGTTGCGCGACGGCGTCACGGTCGTGTTCGTCCGGCGTGCCACGGGAAAACGGGAGCTGGGTCGCCAGGTGATCGCCGAGCTGGAGGCCGGCCTGCCCGACTGGGAGGGCCGCTACCACGAGGCCATGGCGGAGGCGCGGTCACGCGCCGCCGCCCTGGAGAGCGAGGCCTGACCGTCGCGGAGGCGTGAACCGCTCACGCCTCCGCGAACGGCGTCTCCATGTCCTGCTCGCCGTCCCAGCGGGCGAGCCTCATGTCGACGCGCTCGCGGCGCAGGGGCGTGCCCTCGGCCCGGTATCGCTCCAGGGCCTGCCGCTCGTGACCCGCCGGCGGGGAGCCGTCGGCGCGCGTCACGCGCCACCACGGCACGCCGCCGCCCCACAGCGCCATCACGCGCCCGACCTGGCGCGGTCCGCCCTCGCCGAGGTACTCCGCGATGTCGCCGTAGGCCATGACGCAGCCCGGCGGGATGCGGTCGACGACGTCCAGGACCCGCTCGGCGAACTCCGTCGGCTCACTCCGCATGCCCGGCTCCAAGGTCGGTCGCGTCACCCGCGCGTATACGCCGTACGAACAGGACCGTCGTGGTCACCGCGCCCCCGAGGCCGAACAGCGCCGCGACGCCGACCCAGCCTCCGAGGAAGACCAGGCCCGGCGGATGGTGCTCGACCCGCACCGGCGTGATCGGCTCTTCGTCGAAGCGCCCGACCTTGCCGTTCGCGATCACGCCGTAGCCGCGGACCTTGTCCGCCTCGGTGAGCGCGGCGGCGGCGTCGACCTCGCCGAAGCCGACCTTCTCGTCGTATCCGGCGGACGGGTGACGGCTCGCGCTCGCGGTGATCGCCTGGGCGACGGCCGCGGGCTCCATGCGCGGGTACTTCGCCCTGATCAGCGCCGCGACGCCGGAGACGATCGCGCCGGCCTGGCTGGTGCCCTCGCCCTCCCAGTAGCTGCTGCCGGGACCGGCGCCGATGACGTCGGCGCCCGGGGCCGCGACCACCACGCTGGCGTTACGGTCGGAGAACCTGGCCGCCTTGCCGTCCCTGGCCACCGCGGCGACGGCGATGACGCCGGGGAACGCCGCCGGGTAGGACAGGCGCACGATGCCGTCCTTGCCGACCTTCTTGGGGTTCTTCGAGTCGCCGTCGTTGCCGGCCGAGGCGACCACGACGATCCCCTTGGAGATCGCGTACGCCACGGCGGCGCGCTCGTCCAGGGACGCGCTGGGACCGCCGAGCGACATGTTGATCACGTCGACGCCGTGGTCGGCCGCGTAGCGGATCGCCTTCGGCAGGGAGTTCTCGTACGCCGGGAGCCGCCGGAACGCGCTGTAGCCGGGTTCGTCCGGGTCCGCGATCGTCCGTACGGACAGCACCTTGGCCTCGGGCGCGACGCCGATGATCCCCGCGCCGGAGCCGTGGCCGTGCCCGGCGATCAGGGAGGCCATCCAGGTGCCGTGGACACGGCCGGCGTCCGGCGCGACGGACTTGATGAGGTCGGGGCCGGAGGTGACCGAGCCGCTGAGGTCGGGATGCGAGCCGTCCACGCCGGTGTCGAGCACGGCGACGATCGCGCCCTTGCCCCTGGTGACGTGCCAGGCGTCGTCGGCCGAGACCGCGTCGAGCATCCAGCGTTCCTTGTCGCGGATCTCGTCGGCGCGCGCGGTGCCCGGCGCGAAGGCGGCCCCGAGCGCCAGCGCCACCGCCGCGAGCCTCAGCATTTCCACTGCCGCGTCCGCGCGCAGTCGGGATCGGAGCGCTGGGCCAGGGCGCCGACGATGTTGCGGCCGACCTCGCCGGCGAGCAGGAAGGCGGCCGTGTGCTTCTCACGTACGGCGACGGCCGGGCGGCCGTCGGTCTGCCCGGCCGCGGTGAGCACGACGTACGGGCCGGACTGGCCGGTGGAGACGTATTGCCGCGCCTCGTCGTCGAACCGCGCGGTGATGGTGTGCGGGAAGGCCAGCGCGCGCAGGAAGGCGCCGAACCTGCTCGGGTCGGGAGGTGTCATGCTCTCCTTCGCCATGACGGCGGTGCGCTCGTCGGCGAAGACGGCGACGCCGACGGTGAACACGACCCCCTGGAGCTGGTCCACATAGGTCGCCCGCAGCAGCGCCCGGCAGCCGGAGCGCACGAGCGCGGTGCCGGGGCCGGGGTCCATACCGTCCACGCAGGACCGGGCGGCGGCGACGCCGACCCGCTGGGCGTGCTCGATGCCGCCCTGCTCGGCGGTGTACGGCACGGAGTCAGGGAAGATCTTCTCGGCCGGCCAGGTGCGCCAGCGCTCCTGCACCTCGCGCGTCGACGCCTGGTACAGCTCCCACTTGGTGGGCTTGCGGTGGAACTCCCAGTAGACCCGCCCGGTGGCGACCACGCCGACGATCAGATAGCCGACGGCGGTGACCACCGCGACGGTGAGCCAGAGGGTGCGCCGCTCGTGCCAGGGTCTGTGATCCGGCGGTCGTTCCTCCGGCCCCTGCCGGCCCCCCGAGCCGCCGGGATCCAGTGCGGGCCAGCCTGGCCCGGAGGTTTGCGCCATATCTGACAAGGTTACTTGCCGTGGCCGGAGCGCCTGTCAGATCGGGGGCCGGTTGGCGCGTTCCGGCCCGTCGAAAAGGCCCCGGCGCATGCGCGCCGGGGCCACGGAGCCCCGATACGGCCGCTCAGTAAGTCGGCTGCGACGGGTCGATCTGGTTGATCCAGGCGAGCACCCCGCCGCCGAGGTGAACGGCGTCGGAGAAGCCGGCGTCCTTGACGATCGCCAGGCACTCCGCACTACGGGCCCCTGACTTGCAGTGAAGGACGACCTTCTTGTTCTGGGGCAGCCGCTCCAGCGCCGCGCCCGACAGGAACTCACCCTTGGGGATGAGCGTGGCGCCGGGGATGCTCACGATCTCGTACTCGTTGGGCTCACGGACGTCGACGAGGAAGATGTCGTCCTGGTCGAGCATGGTCTTGAGCTCGGTGGCGGAGATCGTGGAGTCCTTCGCGGCGTCGGCCGCCTCTTCGGAGATCGCCCCGCAGAAGGCCTCGTAGTCCTCGACCAACTCGGTGATAGAGGGGTTCTTGCCGCACAGCGGGCACTCGGGGTCCTTGCGGACCTTCACGCTGCGGTAGGTCATCTCCAGGGCGTCGTAGATCATCAGGCGCCCGACGAGAGGCTCGCCGATGCCCGTGATCACCTTGATCGCCTCGTTGACCTGGATGGAGCCGATCGAGGCGCACAGCACGCCCAGGACGCCGCCCTCGGCGCACGAGGGGACCATTCCGGGCGGCGGCGGTTCGGGGTACAGGCAGCGGTAGCACGGCCCGTGCTCGGCCCAGAAGACCGACGCCTGGCCGTCGAAGCGGTAGATCGAGCCCCAGACGTACGGCTTGCCGAGCAGCACCGCGGCGTCGTTCACCATGTAGCGGGTGGCGAAGTTGTCGGTGCCGTCGACGATCAGGTCGTAGCCGGAGAAGATCTCCATGACGTTGTCGTTGGACAGCGCCTCGTTGTGGACGATGACCTCGATCAGCGGGTTGATCTCCTGGACCGTCGCCGCCGCCGACTCCGCCTTGGGGCGTCCGACGTCGGACTGTCCGTGGATGATCTGGCGCTGGAGGTTCGACTCGTCGACGATGTCGAAGTCGATGACCCCGAGCGTGCCGACGCCGGCCGCCGCCAGGTACATCAGCGCGGGCGACCCCAGGCCACCGGCCCCCACACACAGCACCTTGGCGTTCTTCAGCCGCTTCTGACCCGCCATCCCGACGTCCGGGATGATCAGGTGGCGTGAGTAACGCCTGACCTCATCGACGGTCAGTCCCTCGGCGGGCTCGACCAGCGGTGGCAACGACACGGTGTCTCCTGGGCGCGCTCGGGTATGTCTTCGGTTCGGACGACTTCGTGGTTCGTACCACTCCGTCCTATCCAGTGGACAACTCCGTCATGCGACCCGCGCATTCCCGTATGGCCCGTCCGCTGCGGTTTCAATCCGCCGGCGAGCCCCCTCGTCAGCCGGCGGCGGGGGTGTCCTGCGGCGCGCGGATGTCGTCCAGCAGGGCGCGGAACTCGCGCGCCACGGCCTCAGGCCGCTCCATCTGGGCGACGTGACCGACCTCGGGGAGCACGACCACGCGTGAGCGCTTGAAGACGCGCCCGGCGCGCCCCGCCATACGCGGGTCGACGAGCCGGTCGTGGCGCCCGTAGATGAGGAGCGTCGGCGCGGTGACACGTCCCGCGTAACGCCACAGAGTGCGCCGCATGTACGCCGTGACGATCGCGCGCGACGACGCGATGATCGCCTCCGCGGTGTGCTCCAGGTCGTCCCGGCGGCGCGTGTCGGCGACCAGGTCCATGATCCGGTCCGGGTGCAGGCCCGAGCTGTCGAAGAAGCACATGTCGAGCGTGCCCTGCACCCGCTGCTCGGGAGAGAGCTGCGCGATCCGGCGTACCGTCCACGGGCCGAAGCCCGGCATGGTCGCGGCGAGGATGCGCACGGGCCCGTACCTGGGCCGCAGGTCGGGCAAGGCCGGTGAGACCAGCGTGAGGGTGCGTACGAGGTCCGGCCGCGTGCCCGCGAGGCGGGTCGCGATCGCACCGCCGAGCGAGTTTCCGAACAGGTGGACCGGGCCGCGGCCTCGCCGCTCGATGAGGCGCATGACGGTGCGCGTGTGCGCGTCGATGGAGTAGTCGCGGTCGGGCGGCGGAGGCGAGTAGCCGAAGCCCGGGAGATCTAGCGAGTCGCCGACGATCTCGTTCGAGAGCAGGCCGATGACGTCGGTCCAGTTCGTCGCGGAGCCCGCGAGCCCGTGCACGAACACCGCCGGCTCGGCGTCTTCGGCCGCCGCCGGGGAACTCCGCACGAACACCTCACGATCACCGAGCGATATGAGTTCGCCCGGCCAGTGCGGAATCGGTGCGGTCATGGTGAATAGAACAATACCGGGGGTGATTCTGTGCCCGGCCCTGGCTTGACCCGATCTTGGAGATAGTGAGAAACCCCTCACCAGGGGCGGTGAGGGGTTTCTCAGTGCTTGCTCAATTGGTCCTGATCGCGCGAACGCTCTCAGGCGGGCTCGCGACGCGGGCGGCGGCCCTCGTGGCGGGTTCCGTGGTCCTCGAAGCGACCGCCGCCGGAGCGGCCGTCACGGCGCGGGCGTGAGCCCTCGTGCCGCTCGCCGCCACCGGAGTGGCCGCCCTCACGACGCTCGCCAGGACGCCCTTCACGGCGCTCGCCGTAACGGCCGCCGGGACGGCGGTCCCGGCCGGCGCCGGGACGGGGGCCGCGACGCTGCGGGCGGGGCTCGGGCTCCACCTCGACCGGGATGCCGCTCGGCGGCTGCGCGCCGGTGATGCGGATGAGCGCGTCGTCGCCGGTGCTGACCTTGGAACGCTCGGCACGCACACCGGCGCGGCGCATCATGCGCTCGGTGGTGCGGACCTCATTGTGCGCGACGAGCGTCGCGACCGTGCCGCGCTCGCCGGCGCGGGCGGTACGGCCCGCGCGGTGCAGGTAGTCCTTGTGGTCGGCGGCCGGGTCGACGTGCACGACCAGACTGACGTCGTCGACGTGGATGCCGCGCGCCGCGACGTCCGTGGCGATCAGCACGCCGACCTTGCCCTCACGGAACTCCGCGAGGGTACGGGTGCGGGCCGCCTGGGTCTTGCCGCCGTGCAGGGCTCCGGCGCGGACGCCGACGCGTGCCAGCCGCTTGGTCAACGTGTCCACGCCGTGCTTGGTGCGGACGAACATGATCGTGCGGCCCTCACGGCCGGCGACCTCGGCGATGACGTCGTGCTTCTCTGAGCGGTCGACGATGAACAGATGGTGGTCCATGGTCTCGACCGGCGCGGCGGCCGGCGCGACCGAGTGGGTCACCGGGTTGTGGAGGTAACGGCGGACGAGCTTGTCGACGTCGCCGTCGAGCGTCGCCGAGAACAGCAGCCGCTGCCCGTCGTTCGGGATCTGGTCGAGCAGCTTGGAGACGGCCGGCATGAAGCCGAGGTCGCACATGTGGTCGGCCTCGTCGAGGACTGTGATCATCACGTCCTGCAGCGAGCAGCAGCCCCGCTCGATGAGGTCGGTAAGACGGCCGGGCGTGGCGACCAGGAGGTCGACCCCGCGGCGCAGGGACTGAATCTGCTTGGCCATGGACATTCCGCCCACGACGGTCTTGGCGTGCAGTCCGAGGCTACGGCCGAGCGGGGCCAAGGCGTCCTGGACCTGCATGGCGAGTTCGCGAGTCGGAACGAGGATGAGTGCGCGTGGCCGCTTCGGCGCGGCCGACTCACCGGCGATCCTGGCCAGCAACGGAAGGCCGAAGGCGAGCGTCTTGCCCGATCCGGTCTGTCCGCGGCCGAGCACGTCGTGCCCCTGAAGGGCGTCGGGCATGCAGGCGGCCTGAATCGGGAACGGCGAGGTGATTCCGCGCCGGTCCAGAGCGGACACCAGTTGCTCCGGGACGCCGAGCTCGGCGAAGCTGGGCAGGGTCGATGAAGCTGAAGTCAAGTAAGAACCTCTCGGAAAGGGCCCGCCTCGAGAGGTTCCCAGCGATCCGAGGGATCGCGGACTCGTAGCCGGCCGGGTGGCGCGGGAATGCGCCAGAACATGAAACACAAAGCCTACAGGGCGTCTCAACAGCTCTCGCAGGCGGATCTATTCCAAGCCCGTTCCGTTACTTTTTCGGAGTGAGTTCCACGGCCCGCAGAATCTCGGAGTCTTCCGAGGTCAGGCTGTCTTTCGCGTGCCACTCTTCGGTTTGGCGCGCGACTTCGTCTTGCCGCCCGAACTCTCACTGTCAGATCCCTCGGAAGGCTTCCGCGACGTGCCGGTCTTCTTCGCCGTACCGCCGGACTTCTTGGCGCCTCCGCCGGAACGGCTCTTCTTGGCAGCCTCGACACTGGCCCGCAGCGCACCGAGCAGGTCGGCCGCCGCCGGCGCCTCCTCTTCGGGCTCGGGCGAGACGATCTCCCGGCCCTCGACCTTGGCCTCGATCACCTCTTCGAGCGCCTCGCGGTAGGCGTCCTTGTACTCGGTCGGGTCGAAATCACCCGCCATGGAATCGATCAGCGAGGACGCCATCTGCAGTTCCTGCGGGCGCACCTCGACGTCCTCGCCCATGAACGCGAACTCCGGCACGCGCACCTCATCCGGCCACAGCATCGTCTCGATCACGAAGACTCCGTCGCGTACGCGGAGAGTGGCCAGTGACTCGCGCTGGCGCAGCGAGAGCTTGACGATCGCGACGGTCCCGGAGTTCTCCAGGGCGTCGCGGAGCAGCACGTACGGCTTGGTGCCCTGGGCGTCCGGCTCCAGGTAGTAGGACTTGCTGAAGTAGATCGGGTCGACCTGTTCCATCGGCGCGAACAGCAGCACGTCGATGCGGCGGCTGCTGGACAGCGGCAGGTTCGCGAAGTCCTCATCGGTCAGCACGACCATCTCGCCGCCGGGCAGCTCGTACCCCTTGGCGATGTCGGAGTAGGGCACCTCTTCGCCGCACTTGGTGCAGACGCGCCTGTACTTCACGCGGCCGCCGTCCTCGCGGTGAACCTGATGGAACGCGACATCGCGCTGCTCGGTGGCCGAGTACAGCTTCACCGGGATCGTGACGAGCCCGAAGGAGATCGCGCCCTTCCAAATGCTGCGCATGAGCTTCCCTTACCCCTCGGACCTATGATCCACCTGCAAAAAGTGTCCGAATTGTGCCTAAATCCCCTGGCGTCATCGGTGCCCGCATTGGGGAAGAACGACCGTATGGGTCACCTGATGCCCGACAACGTCCCTCCGATGCTCGCCACCGCCGGCGCGCTGCCGGACGAACTCGACCGCTGGGCACTCGAACTCAAATGGGACGGCGTACGGGCGATCGTGTACGTCTCCGGCGGCGAGGTCCGCGTCCTCGGCCGCCGCGGGATCGAGTCGACCTCTCGCTATCCCGAGCTGCAGACCCTCGCCGACCTGATGCCCGACCAGACGGCCGTCCTCGACGGCGAGATCGTGGCGTTCGACTCCGACGGAAGGCCGAGCTTCTCCCGGCTGCAGCACCGCATGCACGTGGAACGCCCGGACGTCCGGCTGACGCGCCGAGTGCCCGTGCACTTCGTCGCCTTCGACCTGCCCTCGCTCGCCGGCCACCGCCTGTTCGACACGCCGTACCGCGACCGACGTGCCCTCCTGGACGAGCTGGAGCTGACGGCGGGCCCGATCGAGGCGCCGCCGTACCTGCCCGGAACCGAGATCGAGCAGGTGCGTGAGCTGCTCGACTACACCAGGGAGCTGGGCCTGGAGGGGCTGATCGCCAAGCGGCTCGACTCCCCCTACCGGCCCGGCCGCCGCGTCGACTTCTGGCGCAAGATCAAGAACTTCCGCACCCAGGACGTCGTCATCGGCGGCTGGAAGGCCGGCCGCGGGCGCCGCGAGGGCGGCGTCGGCTCGCTGCTCCTCGGCGTGTACGACGGCGGTGCGCTGCGGTTCGTGGGCCACGTCGGCACCGGTTTCACCGACGCCGACCTCGACGACCTGTACAAATGGCTCCTCCACCTGGAGCGCCCGGACAGCCCGTACGCCGGGGAGGTCCCCCGCGAGTACGCACGCTCGGCCCACTGGGTGGAGCCGGCTCTCGTCGGCGAGGTGGCGTTCTCACGCTGGACGAGGGACCGCATGCTCCTGCACTCCTCCTGGCGCGGCCTGCGCCCCGAGCTCTCCCCGGAGGACGTCCACGCCGTGGTCTGACGAGCCGGGCGCGGGTGGTTGAAACCCGATTCGCCGGGGAGGTCCGCAGACATGCGGGAACGCTCGCCCGGAGCGGCCCCGCGCAGGTCCGGCGAGGAGACCCCACGTGAGCGGCACGAAGAGAGTGCGGGTGGAGGGCACCTCTCTCACGCTGTCCAACCTCGACAAGGCCCTCTACCCGGACGGTTTCACCAAGGGCGAGGTCATCGACTACTACGCCCGTATCGCGCCCGCGATCCTCCCCCACCTCAAGGACCGCCCGGTGACCCGCGTGCGCTACCCGGACGGCGTGGACGGGCAGAAGTTCTTCGAGAAGAACGCCCCGTCCCACACGCCCGGCTGGGTCCGCACCGTGCGCGTCCCGACGCCCGGCGGCACCCGTGACTCTCTTAACTTCGTCCTCGTCGACGACCTGGCGACGCTGGTCTGGCTCGCCAACCTGGCGGCGCTCGAACTCCACGTCCCGCAGTGGACGGCCGGGCCGCGCGGCGGCCTGCACGACCCCGGCCTCATGGTCTTCGACCTCGATCCGGGCGCGCCCGCCGGCATGGACGAGGCGCGCGAGGTGGCGGTCCTGCTGCGCGACCTGCTCGCCGCCGACGGCCTGGAGTCGTGGCCGAAGACGAGCGGCAAGAAGGGCCTCCACCTGTACGTGCCGATCGAGGAGGCCACCGACGGGCGCACCTCCGCGTACGCCAAGGAGGCCGCGCGGCGGCTGGAGTCCGAGCATGGGAGGCTCGTGGTCAGCCGCATGGACAAGAGGCTCCGCACCGGGAAGGTCTTCGTCGACTGGAGCCAGAACAACCGCCACAAGACCACCGTCGCGCCGTACTCTCTACGTGCCGCTTCCGAGCCCTCCGTGTCCACGCCCGTGACGTGGGAAGAGGTCGAGGACGACGCCGAGCTGGGCTTCGGGCCCGACGACGTGCGCGAGCGCGTCGAGGAGCACGGAGACCTCCTCGCACCCCTGCTGGAGCTGCGGCAGAAACTTCCGTGAACTCTCAGCTCGCGTACAGGAAGGCCGCAGGTACGCCACCATTGGTCGACGGCACCCACGATGTCGGCGGTGCTGGCGGGGGCACACGCGACCGCCGCGTGTAACGGAGAGGATGATCAGGTGACGGACGCGCAGGACAAGCGCTATGACGTCATTGTGCTCGGGGGCGGAGCCGGCAAGAACATCGCCGCCGACCTCGCGCGCGCGGGCCGTACGGTCGCCCTGGTGGAGGACCGCCTGGTGGGCGGCGAGTGCCCGTATTTCGCGTGCATGCCGTCCAAGTCGCTGCTGCACTCGGCGCGGCGTGGCGAGACGTGGGAGCATGCCATCGCGCGCCGCGACGAGGTGACGCGCCATCTCGACGACGCGCCGACCGCCGCCGCGATGGCCGAGGCCGGCGTGACGGTCGTCCGCGGCCACGGCCGGGCCGCGCGCCCGGGCGTCGTCGAGGTCGACGGCACCGAATATGGCTTCACCGACCTGATCGTGGCCACCGGCAGCGCGCCGGTGACCCCCGACGTCGAAGGCATCGCCGACGTTCCGACCTGGACCAGCGACGAGGCGCTGACCCGTCCCGAGCTGCCGCGGCGGCTCGTGGTGCTCGGCGGCGGCCCGGTCGGCTGCGAACTGACCCAGATCTACGCGGCGTTCGGCTCGCAGGTCACGCTCGTGGAGGTGGAGGACCGGCTGCTGGCCGCCGAGGCGCCGTTCGCCGGCGACCTCCTCGCCGACGCGCTGCGGCGCATGGGCGCCGACCTCCGGCTCGGCGTGGCCGCGACCGCCGCCGAGCGCACCGACAACGGCCTGCGGCTGCGGCTCTCCGACGGCGGTCACATCGACGCCGACCGGATCCTGATCGCCTCGGGACGGCGGCCGAACGTCGCCGACATCGGCCTGGAGGCGCTCGGCGTCGAGGCCGATGCCGAGAGCGGCATCAAGGTCGACTCGACCTGCAAGGCGGCCCGCGCCCCCGAGGCCGGCACGGAGGGCACCACGGTCTGGGCGGCCGGTGACGTCACCGGCATCGCGCCGTACACGCACGCCGCCAACCACCAGTCCCGCGTGGTCGTCTCCAACGTGCTCGGCAAGCGCCGCGAGGCCGACTACCGCGCCATCCCCCGCGCCGTCTACACGACACCCTCGGTGTACGCCGTCGGCGTCTCGCCGGTCTCGGCGACCGGCCTGGAGCTGATGGCCGCCGGCTACGACCTGTCGCAGACGTCGCGCGCCGCGGTCGAGGACGACGACCGCGGCCGCGTCGAGCTGTACGCCGACCGGGCCCGGGGTGTCCTCGTGGGCGCGGCCGCGGTCGGCCTCTACGCTGAGGAGTGGATGAGTGAGATCACGTTGGCGATCCGCGCCGAGACGCCGCTGAGCATCCTGACCGACGTCGTCCACGCGTTCCCGACGTACGGCGAGGCGATCGAGCCCGTCCTGCGTGAACTGGCCGACCGCCTCTGAGAATAGAGGGACCACATGTCCGAAAACAGGCAGGAACCCGGCATCGAGGCTCCTGAGGCCGACGTCGCCGAGCAGCACATGCCACTGGACGACGACGAGCGCCCCGAGGCTCCGGTCGAGGCGGATGAGGCCGATGTGGTCGAGCGGAACGCCCGCGCCCGGCGGTGGCCGGACTCCGTTCCCGACGAAGTGAACGAGGCCGACGCCGCCGATCAGGCCATCTCCGTACGCGACGATCATCAGGATGAGGACGACTATCGGTGAGGCACTGCTCGCGGCCAGGGGTTACCCGGCCGTAGGATGGTGGCTCTAACGCCTGCGGCGTTCGCACGCCGCTCCAGCAGGTGATCGGAGAACACGTGACCGCAACCCCGGACGCCCGACCCCGGGGCACCAGACTGCCGCGGCTCGCACGCCGCCGTCAGTTGCTCGGAGCCGCTCAGGAGGTCTTCGTCGCGCAGGGCTACCACGCCGCCGCGATGGACGAGATCGCCGAACGCGCGGGGGTCAGCAAGCCGGTGCTCTACCAGCACTTCCCCGGCAAGCTGGAGCTCTACCTGGCGCTGCTCGACGAGCACGCCGAAGGGCTCGTCCAGCGGGTGCGCGACGCGCTCGCCTCCACACCGGACAACAAGCTGCGCGTCGAGCGCACCATGGAGGCGTTCTACGACTTCGTGGCCGGCGAGGGCGAGGCCTACCGCCTGGTCTTCGAGTCCGACCTGCGCAACGTCGCTCCCGTACGCGCGCGGGTCGACCGCACCAACCAGCAGTGCGCGGAGATGATCGCCCAGGTCATCCAGGAGGACACCGGCGTCTCCAGCGAGGAGGCCCACCTCCTGGGCATGGGCCTGGTCGGCATGGCCGAGGTCAGCGCCCGCTACTGGCTGTCGCAGAGCGGCTCGATCCCCAAGGAGCATGCCGAGAGCCTCATCTCCCGGCTGTCCTGGCGGGGCATCGGCGCCTTCCCTCGTACCACCTGAGGTCTCGCCTCATCCCGGGCGCCATCATGCGATAGTGCCCATGCACCGGATCACGCCTGGCCGGTGGCGCGCCGCGCACCCGACGCGGCGTTCATCCGCGACGGAGGGAACAAGCGACGTGCAGGTCAGGATCGGTGTGCAGTCCGTACCGAAAGAACTCGTCGTGGACACCTCGATGTCCCCCGAGGAGGTCGAGCAGGCTGTGGCCGACGCGCTCGCGGAGGACGAGGGCCTCTTCACGCTGAGGAGCCGCGGCGGCCGCGTCGTCGTCCCCGCGGCCAAGCTCGCCTACGTCGAGATCGGCGAGGCCGAGGTCCCCAGCGTCGGTTTCGGCACCTTCTGAAGCATTCGCCGCCCGGCGGACGGCGTGCAGGTCAACACGTTTGGCCGGAATCGGCCATCGAATCGAATGCGGAATTTTCGACCCCTCTGTCCGTTCTACCTGCGGCGGCGACGCGGAGAGTCGCGTTCGCTCCCTCGGGTCTCGGGGAATACCAAGGGGTACGAGGGCGTTGACCTGGGTGTCGGGGACTTTTTGTTTCCGACGGCGCCCGCTACACTGCGTGGCGAAAAGTGACCGCGCGCTGCACAGCGCGACCCCCGGTCACGTTCTGAGGAACAATTTGACGGCTGGTCCCTCCGCGTGAAGGCGCGACCGTATGCGACGACCGGCAGGTGCCGATGCGCCCTGTCGTCGATGTCGCATGAGTCGAGACCACGCGCTGGTATGCCGCGCCATCGATACCGGTGCGCGCGCGGCACCGACCGGACCCCGCACTCTGGAGGCTGAAGGCCCTGACGACTTTTCATGAACTCGGTGTAATCCCCGACATAGCAGCCGCCCTCGAGACCGAGGGCATCATCGAACCGTTCCCCATCCAGTCACTCGCCGTGCCCATCGGGCTCGCCGGGCACGACATCATCGGCCAGGCTCGTACCGGCACCGGCAAGACGCTCGCCTTCGGCATCCCGCTGCTCCAGCTCATCGAGCACGGTGGCAAGAAGCCGCAGGCCCTGGTCATCGTGCCGACCCGTGAGCTGGCCATCCAGGTGACCGACGACCTGAACGTCGCGGGCGGCAAGCTCGGCAGCCGTGTTCTGTCGGTGTACGGCGGTCGCGCCTACGAACCGCAGATCGACGCGCTCAAGAACGGCGTCGAGGCGGTCGTGGGCACGCCGGGACGCCTGCTCGACCTGGTCAAGCAGAAGTACCTCGACCTGTCCCACGTGTCCATCCTCGTCCTCGACGAGGCCGACCGCATGCTCGACCTGGGCTTCCTGCCCGACATCGAGCGTCTCGTGGACAAGGTGCCGGCGAAGCGGCAGACGATGCTCTTCTCGGCGACCATGCCGGGCGAGATCGTCGCGCTGTCCCGCAAGTACCTCACCCGGCCGACCAACGTACGCGCCGAGTCCCACGAGGAGTCCGAGGCGACTCCGCAGGTCGTGCAGCACGTCTTCCAGGCGCACCAGATGGACAAGCCGGAGCTTCTCGCTCGCGTCCTGCAGGCGAACGGCCGCGGCCTGACCATGGTGTTCTGCCAGACCAAGCGGGCCTGCGACCGCGTCGCCGAAGACCTGTCCAAGCGCGGCTTCGCCGCCGCCGCGGTCCACGGCGACCTCGGCCAGGGCCAGCGTGAGCGCGCGCTGCGCGCCTTCCGCGCCGGCAAGATCGATGTGCTGGTCGCCACCGACGTGGCGGCACGCGGCCTCGACGTCGACGACGTGACCCACGTCGTCAACTACGAGTGCCCCGACGCGGCGGACACCTACATCCACCGCATCGGCCGTACGGGCCGGGCCGGGAAAGAGGGCATCTCGGTGACTCTCGTCGACTGGAAAGATCTCCAGCGATGGAAGCTCATCAACGGCACCCTCGGCCTCGACTTCGCCGAGCCGGCGGAGACCTACTCCACCTCTGAGCACCTCTACGCGGCGCTCGACATCCCCGCGGGCATCGGCAGCACCCTGCCGAAGGCACAGCGGGAGCGCGCCGGCCTTGAGGCCGAAGAGGTCGAGGACATCGGCGAGACCGGCCGTAACCGGTCGCAGCAGCGCCGGGAGGAGCCGGAGAGGACGAGGCCCAAGCGCCGCAGCCGTCCTCGGCAGCGGACCCGTGGCGGGCAGCCCCTCCAGGCCGAAGCCGCCGCCGTGGAAGCGCCGGAGACGCCCGTCGAAGAGGTTTCCGAGCAGGCACGACCGGTCCGCAAGCGCGCACCCCGCGCCGCCAAGGCCGACGCGCCCGTGGAGACGCCTCAGCCGGTGGCCGCCGTCGAGACGCCCGTGACGCCTTCCGAGGCACCGCCGGTCGTGTTCGAGAGGGCGCCCGAGGAGGTACGCCCCGCGCGTGCGGAGGCTCCGGTCTCCACGACTCCGGCCGGTATTCCGGTGGTGGAGTTCATGCCGCCGCCGATCGATCCCTCGGCGGAGGTTCATGACCTGGCCGAGCCGATGGCGCCCAAGCCCCGGCGCAAGCGCCGTTCCCGCAGTGGTGGAGCACGCGAATCGGCCTGACCGGAGCGTGACAAGGGGCGTGGCAACGGACCGCGCCCTTTTTCATGCCCTCAGCAGGTGCGCAGGCTCCTCAGCCGCAGGGCATGCCGGGGACGGTCGGTGATCAGGACCGTCACCCGCGGGTCGCCCAGCAGGCGGCGCATCTGTGACTCCTCGTTGACCGTCCACACCATGGCCGGCACCCCGAACCTCCCGCACAGCCGCAGGACGTTCGCGCGGGCCAGCCGCCGGTGCACGGCGAGCCAGTCGGCGCCGCAGGCGCGCATCCGCGCCAGGGGGTACAGCTCGCGGGCCCGCGCCGGCAGCCGCATGAACCGGGCCATCTCGCGGAGGTCGCGGCCGAGCGACAGCGCGGCGGTGACCTCGGGAAAGCTCTTCTTGATGCGGTGGATGGAGGCGTCGAGCAGCGTGGTGGCGACGAAGTTGCCCTCGCCGAGGATGCCGAGCGCGAGCTTGATGACCTCGTCCTCGCCGCCGTCCTCCTTGAGGTCGAGATGGCCGATCGCCTTTCCCGCGATCAGCTTCATCACCTCGCGCACCAGCGGCACCCGATGCCCGGCGGCCGTGCAGAGCTCCTCGTAGGAGAGGTCTCCGACCAGGCGGCCCGCCACGTAGGTGTCGTGGAAGACGACCAGGTCACCGTCGCGCGTTCGACGAATATCGAACTCTATGTACTCCGCCCCCGTGGTCAGGGCGGTCTGGTAGGCCTGCCACGTGGCCGGAGTCGCGTCCTCCGAACCACCTTTGTGCGCCGAGACCGCAACCGTCATGCCGAAATCGTACGTCGCGTGACCGGTCAGGTTACCGTCATAATGCCTAAGCTGGTTTCGCTCTGACTTCGCCAAGTAAGCTCCTGCCAGTGAGTACGCCCCGGTTTCTAACTTTGCCCCCCGGCGTCCGCCGGACGGACATCGAGACCTCACGTGGTCGTTTCGCCGCGCTGGAGGCGCTCCCGGCGCACGGCGTATCCGAACGCCTCCCCGCGTTGCTCGTCCCGGGTTTCACCGGGAGCAAGGAAGATTTCATCTCGGTTTTGCAGACCCTCGCGGGCGCGGGCCGCCGTGTGGTCGCCCTGGACATGCGCGGTCAGTACGAGACGCCCGGACCCGATGACGGGGCCGCCTACACGTGCGCCGAGCTCGGCGCCGACATCGCGGCGGTGCTGGAGAGCTTCACCGACCCGGTCCACCTCGTCGGCCACTCCTTCGGCGGCCTGGTGACCCGCGAGACGGTGATCTCCGACCCCGCGTTGGTCGAGTCGTTCACGCTGATGAGCTCCGGCCCTGGCGCGATCAGCGGCGGGCGCGAGGTCGAGGGGCGGGTGATGCTCGCGGCGCTGCCCAAGGTCGGCCTGGAGCACCTGTGGTCGACCCGGATGGAGCCCGACGTGATGGCCAAGGGCGTTCCACCCGAGATCGCGGCCTTCCTGCGGCGCCGGATGTTCATGAACTCCCTCGGCGGCCTGCTGGGCATGGCGAACGAGGTGCTGTCCTGCCCCGACCGCGTCGACCACCTGGGGAAGGTCACCGTGAGCGCCGGCATCCCGATCCTCGTGCTGTACGGCGAGAACGACGACGCCTGGGATCCTCAGGAGCAGGCGCTGATGGCCGAGCGCCTGGCCGCACGCAAGATCGTGATCCCCGGCGCGGCGCACTCACCGGCCGTGGAGGCGCCTGAGACGACCGCGAGCGCGCTCACCGTCTTCTGGAACGAGGCGGAGCACCCTTGAGACAGAAGACTCATGGCGTCTCATGTAAGAGTTCACTTACTATGGTCGCCATGGAGTCGACGGTTCAGCCCCCGCAGAGCACGACCTGGCAGGTCCACATCGACCGTTCGATGTGGATCGGCGGCGTACGCGGCCTCATGCTCCAGGCCCTGCACCCGATCGCGATGCGCGGCGTCTGGCAGAACTCCACCTTCCAGGTCGACCCGATCGGCCGGCTGCAGCGTACGGCCGACTTCGTGGGCGTCGTCACCTACGGCTCCCCCGAAGAGGCCGACCGGCTCGGCCGCAAGGTCCGCGACATCCACCGGATGCTGCGGATCAAGGACCCCGACACGGGCCGCACCCACCGCGTCGACGACATCGAACTGCTCCTCTGGGTGCACTGCGCCGAGGTCTCGTCCTACCTTGAGGTCGCCCGCCGCTCCGGCCTGCGGCTCAGCGACCGGCAGGCCGACGGCTACCTGGCCGAGCAGCGCCGCAGCGCGACCTACGTCGGGCTGCACGCCGAGGACGTTCCGGGCAGCCTGGCCGAGATGAGGGCCTACTTCGCCTCCGCGCGCCCGAACCTGAAGGTCACGCCGGAGGCGCGCTCGGCGGTGCGGTTCCTGCTGTGGCCGAAGCTTCCGGAGGAGATGCGCCTGCTGCGGCCCGGCAAGCCGTTCTACGTGCCGTTCGGCGCGCTCTGCTACTACTCGCTGCCCGCCTGGGCCCGGCGGATGTACCAGATCCTGCCCGAGATCCCCCAGCCGGTGGTGACGGCCGGGCTGCGAGCGTTCCGGCTGGCCATGAACTCCCTGCCGGAGCCGCTCCACGACCTGTCGTTTCAGGAGGGCACCAAGGAGATGCTGGCGGGCGCACGGCAACGGCTCGCCGCCGAGGGCTACGACGTCGGCAAGGGCCTGCGCGGCCTGCGCGACCCGCGCCGCTGGCCCACCGACGCGGAGACCGCGCCGTAACGGCCCGCCCGGGCGCTTGACGATCGCCACGGACGAACCGGCCTGTGTACCCGGCGTCAGTGGTGGCCGTGCCGGCCTAGGGTCCTCATCCCACGGGCCGGTGGTCAGGACGGCGGACGAGAGTTACTCAGACCTCGTCGGGCAGGGCGGACCAGGGGTCGCGTGGTGACGCCGCCTGTTGCCCCTCCGGGCAGTGCTTGAGGAAGTCACACCATGAGCACAGCGCGCCCGTCTGCGGCGGGAACCGCTCGTCGAACCGTGCGTGGCGGCGTTCCGGCGTGATCTCGCGGTCGCCCGGCTCGGCCTTCTCCCGGTACCAGTCGTCGGCGTCCGCGCATTCGCCGCCGATCTCCTCGGCACGCCGCAGGTGGCGGTCGAGCGACTCCTCGGTGTGCTCCCAGACCGCGACCTCGCCGGTCGGCAGGTGGTGGAGCTCGACCAGCTTGCACGGTGAGCGCATCATGCGCTGTGCCGAGGCGGCGTACAGGGCCAGGGCCAGCGAGGAGCGGGCGTCGTCGGCGGTCAGCGGGCGGCGGCCGGTCTTGTAGTCGACGACCACGAGTTCGTCGCCGCGCCGGTCGAGGCGGTCGACGCGGCCCTGCACGGTGATCAGGTGGGTCTTCATCGACACGGTGCGCTCGACGCCGACCGGCTCGTCGGCCGGGTCGAGGCCCGCGACGTAACGCTCGACCATGTCACGTGCGCGCTGCTGCCAGGCGGCGGACTGCGCGTCGTCGCGGAACCCGTCGGTCAGCCAGCCGCGCTCCAGCAGGCGGCCCGCAGCCGTCTGTGTACGGTCCTCGAAGGGCAGCCGCCACCAGCCGGCGAGCGCGTTGTGCACGCTCGCGCCGACGCTGTTGTGCGCCCACGGGAGACCCTTTTCCGGCTTGGGCCGGTCGAGGTAGGTCATCCGGTAGCGGCGCGGGCAATCCAGCCACGTATTGAGCCGCGAAGGAGTGCAGCGGTAAAGCCGCTTGGGCATTCCCTCGAAACCGAGCTGCTCGGCCGCCATCGTCGAAAGACCACTCAGTCTTCGGAGTCGGGCTCCTGCGCGAGGGCGAACCAGCTCTCCCACTGGGCGTCTTCCTCACCGACGGTGGTCTCATCGCCCTGGCCCGGGAGGACACGGGTGTCCTTGGGCAGCGGGCCGAGGAGGGCGCCGATGGAGTTGAGCTGCTCCTGCAGGTCGGAGTATTCAGGACCGACCCGGCCCGGACGGCCCTTGTGCAGGGTGTCGCCGGAGAAGAGCACGCCGAGCTGCTCGCTGTAGAGGCAGATGCTGCCGGGCGTGTGGCCCGGCGTGTGCATGACCTCGAGCTGGGCGCCACCGATCTCGAACACTCCGCCGTCCTCGATGTCGAGGTCGGGCTGGAGGTCCTTCATGAACTCGGTGTCATCCTCGGCCTTGGCCAGGGCGCGGAAGTACTGGCGCCACAGCAGGCGGTCGCGCGTGTGCAGCGCGATGGGGGCCGGATCGTCCTCGTCGGCCTCCGCGACCTCCAGAACGGCGCTGAGGTGACCGTCGCGGCCGTCGGTGCAGATGACGGCCATCACCTCCCGCTCGCCGATCTCTTTGAGAATGCTCTCGGCCTCATGAGCGGGGTCGATCACGATCACCGCCTCGTCGTCACCGATGACGTAGGTGTTGCTCTCTACGTCGTATTCGGTGTCGTCGATGGTGACCTTGCCCGACGTCACTACTTTGTCGATACGCGCGTCCACAAGCCGAACTCTATCGACTTCCCCGAGCGGGCGCGCACGGCACCGCGCTATTGGCTCGCCGACGGGTCCGGCGTGGGGGCTCCCGCCCACGTCACGGCGACGCTGTGGGTGCCTCCCGCACCGGTGAACGTCACCGTTCCCGAGCCGGGCGTACGGGGGCTGCTCGCCTCCAGGGTGATCGTGACCGTGTAGGTCGCGTTCACGCCGAGATGGCCGCTCGATGAGCTCAGGGACAGCGGGGCCGAGGTGGCGGCCGTCCAGTCCAGCTCGGTGCCGGTCGCCGTGAGCACCACGTCGCAGGTCGTGTCGCTCTCGCCGAGGTCGCACGACGAAACGTCGATGGCGAACGTCGGGACGGGCGCGGGATGCGACTCCCCGGAGGAGGGCGGCGGCGTGTCGGGGTCGGAGCCGGAGTCGTCGGTGCCGACACCGTCCGCTCTCGTCGTCGTGGTCACGGTCGTGGTCGGGTTCGCGGACGGCGGGGTGTTCCCCTTGCCGTGGAACGCCATCAGCGCGAAGACCACGCCGCCGGCCAGGACGAGGGCCGCCACGACCCCGGCCACGGCCGGCCACCATCTGCGGCCGCCCGGCCGATCGGGCGGCCCTCCCGCACTCGCCATCCGCGCGGTCGGCTCCGGCGCGGCGACCATGGTCTCCGCCCTCCCGATGTCGGCGGTCGCCGGGACCGCCGCCGTGACGCCTTCGGCGAGGATGGCCGTACGCTGCGCCTGCTCCGGCGCGGCTCCGGGGACCGCGTCGTGGCCCAGCAGCCTCATCAGCAACAGGCTCGCGGCGGGCCGCGCGGCCGGGTCCTTGTTCAGGCACTCGGCGACCAGCGAGCGCAACCGCCCGGTCAGGGCCCCCAGCAGGGGCTCCTCGTTCACGATGCGGTGGGCCAGCACGGCGAGGGTGTCGCGCCCGAACGGCGGAATGCCGTTCGCGGCGTAGACGAGGGTCGCGCCCCAGGCGAACACGTCCGCGGCGGGGGTGATCTCGCCGCCGGTCACCTGCTCGGGCGCCATGTACGCGGGGGTGCCGAGCGCGTGCCCGGTCATAGTGGCCTGGCGGTCCATGATCCGCGCGATGCCGAAGTCGATGACGCGCGGCCCGTCGGGGCCAATCAGGACGTTCGGCGGCTTGAGGTCGCGGTGGACGACACCGGCCTGGTGGATCGCGACGAGCGCGGTGGCGGTGCCGATGGCGAGCCGGTCGAGCGCGCCGCCCTGGAGCGGACCCTGCTCGCTCACGAGGGCCTGCAACGACGGGCCGGGAACGTACTCGCTGACGATGTAGGGCCGGTCGCCCGCGATGTCGGCGTCGAGGACCTGCGCGGTGCAGAACCGCGCGACCTGCTTGGCCGCGGCGGCCTCGCGTGCGAATCGCTCGCGTTCGCCGCCCGCCACGGCGAGCTGGGTCTGCAGGAGCTTGACCGCGACCTGTTCGGAGGTCGTGGTCTCGCCCAGGTAGACGACGCCGTAGCCCCCACGGCCCAGCCGCCCGACCAGCGTGTACGGGCCGAGGCTCTCCGGGTCCTCGGGCAGTCGGGGCGAGATGTCAGGCATTCGGAGCCTCCGCTTCGGGCGAGCGGCCGCCTGCCGCTCACATTCCTTGGACGCGGGAGTCCGACTTCTGGTTTGGTCCGGTTCGGTGGATACGGGCTACCGCTCGTCGTTCACCAGAGCGAGCATGAACCCGTCGTGGCCCTTCAGGCCGACCGTCTGGATCGCGGTGGCGGTGACGCGCGGCTCCTTCGCGACCAGCTCGACGAGGCGCCGCACTCCGACGACGGCGGCGCTGGTGTTGCTCTCGTCTGCGACCGCGCCCTGGCGCACCACGTTGTCGACGATGATCACGCCGCCCGGCCGTGACATCTCCAGCGCCCGGGCGAAGTACTCCGGGTTGTTCGCCTTGTCGGCGTCGATGAAGGTCAGGTCGAACGGGCCGGCCCCCTCGGCCGCGAGCGTCCGCAGCGTGTCCACGGCCGGGCCGACGCGTACGTCGACGAGGTCGCCGACACCGGCGTTCGCGACGTTGTCCCACGCGACACGTGCGTGCTCGGGGTCGATCTCGAGAGTGATCAGGCGGCCGTCGGCGGGCAGCGCGCGTGCGAGCCAGATCGTGCTGTAGCCGCCGAGAGTGCCGACCTCCAGGATGGCCCGCGCCCCGCCGAGGCGGGCGATGATCTGCAGCATCCTGCCCTGGCTCGGCGAGACTCCGATGTCGGGAAGGCCGGCCTCGGCGGAGGCCTTCAGGGCCGCGTCCAGCGCGGGGTCGGAGACCGCCAGCCCGGCTCCGAAGTAGTCATCGACCACGCTCCACAGTGATTCGGACATCGCCGGCCCCTCGTCTCATCGCCCCGGTACGGACCTCCCTGTCTACCATCAGGCCGGGGATCAAGACCGGAGTGGTGTCGCCCCGAGACGTGGGCAGAGCGCGCCGTACGGCAGGTCGGGGTCGTTGTCGCGCAGGTCGCGCAGGCTCAGCTGTTCGAGCATGAGGAGCCCGGCGGAGCTGGGCCACAGGACCGCCCACAGCCAGTTCGCCAGGGCTTCGCCCGCGAACGCGGCGGTCTCGGCGCCCACCGGCCACATCGAGACGGGATGGCCGCCGATCTCGACCTTGGCATCGGGCGCCGCGATGCCGAAGCCGTCGCCGGGGTCGGGACCGGGCAGCCCGGCGTAGGAGGAGCCGAGGCCGATGCCGGGCTCTTCGGCGACGATGACGAGGTCGGCTGCGCCGCCGAGCGGAGCGGGGCCCGACAGCGCCACGGCGACGGCCAGGGCGCCGGTTCGTTCGTCACCGGCGTCGGCGAACCCGGTGACGAGCCAGCCGGTCGGCAGCGGCCAGGGAACCCAGATCGGCACCCGCGCCACCGCGCGAACGGCTTTCAGGCCTTCGCGCCCCGGCCGCTTAGGCGGCCAGAGCGGGCTGACGGCACCGTGCACGGCGCAGGTCCACTCGCTGGACCAGACGCTGGGAGAGCCGAGCGGCCCTCGGCACCGCGGACACGTGGGCGCGGTCCTCATGGTTACTCACAGTCGACTCAACCGGAGCCGACGTCAAGCGTTTCGCTCATCCCAACCGCATTCATCGGCCACTTTCGAACGCCTGCTCACCGCGGTCAGGAGGTGCGGTACTCCTCCAGGAGACGGCGTCCGATGATCATCTTCTGGATGTCGGCGGTGCCCTCGCCGATCAGCAGCATGGGGGCGTCGCGATAGAGCCGCTCGATCTCGTACTCCTTGGAGTAGGCGTAGCCGCCGTGGATGCGGAAGGCGTCCTCCACGACCTCCTTGCAGTACTCGCCGGCCAGGTACTTGGCCATGCCGGCCTCCAGGTCGTTCCGCTTCCCGGAGTCCTTGCGCCGCGCGGCCATCACGACCATCTGGTGGGCGGCCTCGACCTTGGTCGCCATCTCGGCGAGCCGGAAGCTCACCGCCTGGTGGTCGGCGATCGGCCTGCCGAACGCCTCGCGCTCCTGGGCGTACGCGATGCCGAGCTCGAACGCCCGCAGAGCCACGCCGCATCCACGCGCGGCGACGTTCACCCGGCCGACCTCGACGCCGTCCATCATCTGGTAGAAACCGCGTCCGGTCTCGCCGCCGAGAACCTGCGCGGCGCCGATCCGGTGGCCGTCGAAGACCAACTCGGTCGTGTCGATCCCCTTGTAGCCCATCTTGTCGATCTTCCCGGGCACCGTGAGACCCGGCGCGACCTCGCCGTACCCCGGCTCCTTGTCGACCAGGAAGGTCGTCATGCCCCGGTGCCCGCCCTCGGGGTCGGTGCGCACGAGCGTCGCGACGAGGTTCGCGGTGGCGCCGTTGGTCAGCCACATCTTCTGCCCGTCGATGGCGTACGAGCCGTCCTCGCCGAGGCGTGCGCTCGTGCGGATCGCCGAGACGTCAGACCCGCAGCCGGGCTCGGACATCGAGAACGCGCCGCGCACCTCGCCGCCGGCCATACGGGGCAGGTAGTGCTCGCGCTGGGCCGGCGTGCCGTGGTGGATGATCATCCAGGCCACGATGAAGTGCGTGTTGACGATGCCCGCCACGCTCATCCAGCCGCGCGCGAGCTCCTCCACGACCAGGGCGTACGTCAGGAGCGACTCGCCGAGCCCGCCGTACTCCTCGGGGATCACCAGGCCGAAGAGCCCGAGATCGCGCATGCCGGCGACGATCTCCTCGGGGTAGGTGTCGGTGCGCTCCAGCTCGCCCGCGACGGGCAGGATCTCGCGGTTCACGAAGTCGCGCACGGTGGCGAGCATCTCGGCCTGTACGCCGGTCAGTCCCTCGGTCTGCGCCAGACGGCGCATGGCCACTCCCTTCGTCTCAAGCGGGCGGGTCGAAGGACTTCGTGCGCCGGAGCCCGGCCGCGCGGCCCTTCGCGACGATGACCAGGGCCATCTTCCGCGACGCCTCGTCGATCATCTCGTCGCCCAGCATCACCGCGCCGCGCCCCTGCACGCGAGTGGCGTGGTCGTACGCGTCGAGGATCAGCTCGGAGTGGTCATAGTCGTCCTGCGCGGGCGAGAACACCTCGTTGCCCGCCTCGATCTGCGCCGGGTGCAGCACCCACTTGCCGTCGAACCCGAGCGCGGCGCTCCGCCTGGCGGCGCGGGTGAAGGCGTCGACGTCGCGGACGTTGAAGTACGGCCCGTCGATCGCCTGCAGGTCGTGCGCGCGTGCCGCGAGGAGGATCCGCATCAGGATGTAGTGGTAGGCGTCGCCCTCGGTGTAGCCGGGCGGCTGCTCCCCCACGACGAGCGTCCTCATGTTGATCGACGCCATGAGGTCGCCCGGCCCGAACACGAGCGCCTCCATCCGCGGCGACGCACCCGCGATCTCCTCGACCCGGGTGAGCCCGCGTGCGTCCTCGATCTGCGCCTCGATCCCGATGCGGCCGACCGGCAGGCCGACGGCCTGCTCGATCTGGGTGAGCAGCAGGTCGAGCCAGACCACGTGGCCCGGCGTGGTCACCTTCGGCAGCATCAGGCAGTCGAGATCGGCGCCGGCGCCTTCGACCAGCTCGATGACGTCGCGATAGGCGTACGGGGTCGCGGCGTCGTTCACCCGCACCACACGTACCCGCTCGCCCCAGCCGCCCTCGGTCAGCGCGGCGACGGCGTTGCGGCGCGCCTCCTCCTTCGCCTGCGGCGCGACGGCGTCCTCCAGGTCGAGGAAGAACTCATCGGCCGGCAGCTCTCGCGCCTTCGCGATGAACCGCGGGTTGCTGGCGGGCACCGCGAGCGTGGTCCGGCGAGAGCGCATCGGCATGAAACGGATGCTATCCACACCCCTGCCACGTGCGAGACTGCTGGTCGTGGAGAACGCCGCGCTGGTCGAGGAAGCCACCAAGAAGTCGGGCATGCTGTGGCTGGCACTGCCCGGCCTGCCCTACCCGCGAGCCGCCTGGCACGTGTGGCACGTGCCCCCCGCGACGAACGACGAGGACGAGCCGAAGGGCGCGGCCTATGTCGTGACCGGCGGCATCGAACAGCCACTGCCGGGCCTCCCCGAGTCCGAGCGGATCACCGTCACCGTACGCAGCAAGGACAAGGGCTCACGGCTCGTCTCGTGGGTCGCCGAGGTCGGGCAGGTCGAACCCGGCTCTGAGGAGTGGGACTCAGTGGTCCCGGCCCTGGCCAAGGCCCGCCTCAACGCCCCGGACGGCGAACACCAGACCGACCGCTGGGCCGACGAGGCCTACGTCATCCGCCTCACCCCGACCGGCGACGTGACCGAGTCCCCCGGCGCCCCCTCCGACGAGCCCCCGGCCATCCGCCCGGTCCCCAGCCCAGCGACGACCGTCGGTAAGACCCCCTTCATGATCAGCGGAAAACGCCGCCGCGCCGACCGCTAGGGCGTGTCTGACGGATCACGTTCGTTGCGAGCGGTGCACAGGCGGTGCGTCGCGAGGCGGAGGAGGGAGTCGGCCTGGTTTTGGCCGGCGACCGACGACAACGCGGCGAGGCGCCGTCTGTGCACCGCGCAGCCGGACAGGGATCTGTCAGACACGCCCTAGTCGAGCTAGCCGCCGGTGATCGAGGTCTCGCGGCCCGTGGCGATGGTGTGAAGTTTGTCCGGGTTGGCGATGACGTGGACGGTCTGGACGCGGCCGTCGGCGATCTCCAGCACGATCGCGCTCAGGACCTCGCCGCCGCCGTGGACGATCAGCGCCGGGGCGCCGTTGACGTGTGCGGCCGTGAACTCCATCTCCCCGGCCGGCACGCCGTCGTACGGGCGGTCGCCGATCGCCACGGTGAAGCGCGCGACCTTGTCGGCGCCCACGATCGGGCGGCGTGCCGCGCTGCGCTTGCCGCCGCCGTCGGCGATGAGCACGACGTCGGGGGCGAGGACGGTCAGGAGGCGGTCGAGGTCGCCGCCGACGGCCGCGGACAGGAACTCCTCGGTGACGCGGCGGCGCTCGGCCGGGCCGGGGGTGAAGCGCGGGCGGCGCTCGGCGACGTGCTCGCGTGCACGGTGGGCGACCTGGCGGACGCTCGCCTCCGAGCGTCCGAGCGTGTCGGCGAGATCGGCGTGGGAGAAGCCGAACACCTCGCGCAGGACGAAGACGGCACGCTCCAGGGGCGACAGCGTCTCCAGGACGACGAGCATCGCCAGGGAGACCGAGTCGGCCAGCTCTACGTCTTCGGCGACGTCGGGCGAGGTCAGGATGGGCTCGGGCAGCCATGGACCGACGTAGGACTCGCGGCGTACGCGTGCCGAGCGCAGCCGGTCGATCGCGGTGTTGGTGACGATACGGATGAGGTACGCCCGTGGGTCCTCGACCTCCGAACGGTTCGCGCCGGACCAGCGCAGCCACGCGTCCTGCACGATGTCCTCGGCGTCGGCGGCCGTGCCCAGCATCCGGTACGCCACCGAGAAGAGGAGTCCCCTGTGCTCCTCGAACACCCCGACTTCAGCGTCGCGCTCGCCGATCTCGGTCATCGGACCCCCTTGCTCGCCCCGGCAAGGCCCCCATCGTCGCACCCGTGCCCGCAGGAGTGTGGATCGGCCCTTTACCGAGCGAAAGGACATACCTCGGTAGCCTTCCTGGCATGACCGGAACCCCGTCTCGGGTGTTCGTCGCGCGTCTGGCCGGTATCGCGGTGTTCGACCCGGCCGGCGATCAGATCGGCCGCGTGCGCGACGTCGTCGTCGTGCTGCGCCCGCCTCCGCGCCCGCCGCGGGTGCTCGGGCTCGTCGTGGAGGTGCCTCCGCACCGCCGCGTCTTCCTCCCGATCACACGGGTGACGAACATCGACGCCGGCGCGGTCATCTTCGACGGCCGCATCAACATGCGCCGGTTCGAGAAGCGCGGCTCGGAGACGCTGGCGCTCGGGGAGATGCTGGACCGCCGGGTCGGCCTCACGGGCTCCGGCGACGAGGTGATCGTGGTCGACCTCGGCATGGAGGAGAGCCGCAACCGCGACTGGCTGATCACCAAGGTGGCCGTACGCCGTGTGCGCCCCGCGCCCTCCGGGCGTGCCCACGTCAGGAGGCCCGGCGGACGCCTGGGCCTGCGGAGGCGGCACGGCGAGACGTTCGTCGTCGAGTGGGAGTCGATCAGCGGCTTCACGCTCGGTGAGGAGCGCCAGGGCGCGGACAGCCTCATCGCGGCGTTCGAGCGGATGCGCGCCCCCGACCTGGCCAACGTCGTGCACGAGCTGTCGGCCAAGCGGCGCGCCGAGGTGGCCGCGGCGCTGGACGACCAGCGGCTGGCCGACGTGCTGGAGGAGCTGCCCGAGGACGACCAGGTGGAGATCCTCGGCAAGCTCGACGCCGACCGCGCGGCCGACGTGCTGGAGGAGATGGGGCCGGACGACGCGGCCGACCTGCTCGGCGAGCTGCCGCCCGAACAGCGGGAGCGGCTGCTCACCCTGATGCAGCCGGAGGAGGCCGCGCCGCTGCGCCGGCTGCTCAACTACGCGGACAACACCGCCGGCGGAATGATGACCACCGATCCGGTGATCGTCTCGCCGGACGCGACGGTCGCCGAGGCCCTCGCCCAGATCCGCACCTCCGACCTCAACCCGGCGCTGGCCGCCCAGGTGTACGTCTGCCGCCCGCCGAACGAGCCGCCGACCGGCCGCTATCTCGGGACCGTCCACTTCCAGCGCCTGCTGCGCGAGCCGCCTCCGACGCTGGTCAGCGCGATCTGTGACACGGAGCTGGACCCGCTGCGGCCGAGCATGTCCCTGGAGACGGTCGCCGGCTATCTCGCCACCTACAACCTGGTGTCCGTGCCGATCGTCGACGAGAACGGACGGCTGCTCGGCTCGGTCACCGTGGACGACGTCCTCGACCACCTGCTGCCGGACGACTGGCGCGAGTCGACCGTCACTCCCGGGGAAGAGACCGACGAAGAGGAAGAGGCCCTGCGCGGAGCCGAGGCGACGCGTACGACCGAGGAGGGGAACGCCCGATGAGCACAGCCCTCCGGCGCGAGCAGCGTAGGTTCGGCCGCCTCGACCAGCCGCGCGAGATCCGGCGGCCCCTGGTGCCGCGGCCGTACTACGACCCGGAGGCGTTCGGGGTGTTCTCCGAGCGCATCGCGCGGTTCCTCGGCACGGCGCGGTTCCTCGTCTACATGACGGTGTTCGTCGTCGCCTGGCTGTCCTGGAACTCCCTCGCGCCCTCGGCGTGGCGTTTCGACCCGTACCCCTTCATCTTCTTGACGCTCATGCTGTCGCTGCAGGCGTCGTACGCGGCGCCGCTGATCCTGCTGGCCCAGAACCGCCAGGACGACCGTGACCGGGTGCAGTACGAGGGTGACCGGGCGCGCGACGAGCGGAGCGTCTCCGACACCGAGTACCTCACGCGCGAGGTGGCGAGCCTGCGGATGGCCATGAACGACGTCGCCACGCGCGACTGGATCCGCGACGAGTTGGAGCACCTGGCGAAGGAGTTGCGGGATCACCGCCGGGATACCTGACGGTATGACTTTGGCGACTATCCGGCCGCCTGGAGGCCGTGAGTTCGCCCGGCGGTACGCCGCTCAATAACATGGGTCCATGGCCTCCCCCACGATCGAGCTGGTGACCGCGGCGCTCGCGACGGTGAACGACCCGGAGATCCGCCGTCCCATCAGCGAGCTCGACATGATCAAAAACGTCGATATCGCCGAAGACGGCACTGTGACCGTGGGCATCTTCCTGACGGTCTCCGGGTGTCCCATGCGCGACACGATCACGCGCGACGTCAGCGCGGCCGTCTCCAAGGTGGCCGGTGTGACGGGCGTGACGGTCGACCTCGACGTGATGAGCGAGGAGCAGCGCCAGGCGCTGCAGACGAAGCTGCGCGGCGGGCAGGCGGCCAAGGAGATCCCGTTCGCCAAGCCCAGCTCCCTGACCCGCGTCTACGCGGTCGCGAGCGGCAAGGGCGGCGTCGGCAAATCCTCCGTGACCGTCAACCTCGCGGCGGCGCTGGCCGCACAGGGCCGCAAGGTCGGGGTCGTCGACGCCGACATCTACGGCCACTCGGTGCCGCGCATGCTCGGTGTGGAGGGCCTGCCCACCCAGGTCGAGCAGATGATCATGCCGCCGAACTCCCATGGCGTGAAGGTCATCTCGATCGGCATGTTCACCGAGGGCAACTCCCCGGTCGTCTGGCGCGGCCCGATGCTGCACCGCGCGCTGCAGCAGTTCCTCGCCGACGTCTACTGGGGCGACCTCGACGTGCTCCTCATGGACCTCCCGCCGGGCACCGGCGACATCGCGATCTCGGTCGCACAGCTGCTGCCGTCGGCGGAGATCCTGGTCGTGACGACCCCGCAGCAGGCCGCCGCCGAGGTGGCCGAGCGGGCGGGCGCGATCTCCGCGCAGACCCACCAGACGGTGGCCGGCGTGATCGAGAACATGTCCTACTTCCCGTGCCCGCACTGCGGCGAGCCGGTCGACGTGTTCGGCTCCGGCGGCGGGCAGCGCGTCGCCGACGCCCTCACACGTACGCTCGGCACCTCCGTGCCGCTGCTCGGCCAGGTGCCGATCGACGTACGGCTCCGCGAGGGCGGCGACGCCGGGCGGCCGATCGTCCTCGACGACCCCGACTCCGCGGCGTCCAAGGAGCTGCGCGCCATCGCGGACAAGATCTCGGGGCGTTCCAAGAGCCTGCGCGGCCGCCAGCTGGGGCTCAGCCCGAACCGCTCCTGACCCGTTCAGGACGTTTTCGCGACCCATTCACAAGGCGTGTTATCGCTCGACCTAGCGTGTCCGCGTGATTACGTGGAGTCATGACATTCCACGGCGCCGGGCGGCGCGCGACGGTCCTCGCCGTGACGGTCTTGATCGCGGGTTGTTCCTCCGGCGGCCCTGCCCGCCCGATGTCCGGGTCCGGTCACCGCTCGCCCTCACCCTCGGCGCCGGCGCACCTCACCGGTGAGCCCGTCGGCAACGTGGGGCAACCGGTGCTCTACGACGACTTCGGGGGCACTCGGCTCGACACCCGCAAGTGGGAGATCTACAACGCGCCCGCCGCGCGCACCCATCCGGGCGTCAACGCCGGCACCCACGTGGCCGACGGCCACCTCGTGCTCATCGGGGGCCTCTACGGCGGCGAGGACCAGTCGGCGGGCGTCATCTCCCGCCTGGCGCAGACGTACGGCCGTTGGGAGGCGCGGATCCGCGCCGATCCGGGCCCGGGCTACTCGGCCACGGCGTTCCTGTGGCCGACGCACCTCGGCGAGCCGGAGTGGTCGGAGATCGACTTCGCCGAGATCCTGGCCGGCGACCGCCGGAGCGGCGGCCTGTTCATCCACCACGGGAAGGACGACCGGCAGGTCCAGAAGACGATCAGGGCCGACTTCACGAAGTGGCACACGGTCGCGGTCGACTGGCTGCCCGACCACGTCACGTTCTGGCTCGACGGCGCGAGGTACTGGACCTACCAGGGGTCGTTCATCCCGAAGAGGTCGGACATGCACCTGTACCTACGGAACGAGCGGCGGAACGGCTTCCACCGTACGGAGCGCACTCCGCTCAAGACGACGATGCAGGTGGACTGGATCCGCGTCTTCCGCAACCCGTCGACGAAGCGCTGAGCCTCAGGTGGCCTCGGGGTCCCAGGGCGGGCGCTCGCCGAACGGCAGCAGCGGCTCCTTGGCCTGTGGGTAGTCCTTCGGCACGTCGTCGCCGTCGTCCAGCAGGTGCTTGCGGACGAAGCTGCGCGGGTTGAGGTCGGAGACGTCGAAGTCGGCGAACTCCGGCCCGAGGCCGTCCTGGAGGTCCTGCTTGGCGCTGTTGGCCATGGTGCGCAGCTGCCGGAGAGCGCGCCCGGCCTGCGAGGCGACCCTGGGCAGCTGGTCGGGGCCAAAGATGATCAGGGCCAGCACGAGAAGGACCAGTGCCTCGCCGAGTCCTACGTCGAACACCCGATCCTCCACATGGTGGCCCGCGAACCGTCGGCGGCCCGCTCGACTCAGCTTAACCGCGACCGGCCACCGGCGTCCCCACAGGAGATCACCGGCGGCCGGTCGCGGTCAGCCGGAGCCCAGCGTGAGCTGTACCGTCTTCTGCTTCCCGTCTCGCGTGTAGGCGATCTCGACCTTGTCGCCCGGCGCCTTGCTGCGGATCGCGACGATGAGCTCGTCGGCCCCGGCGATGGGCTTGCCGTCGAAACGGCTGATGACGTCGCCGGGCTTGAGACCGGCCTGCGCCGCCGGGCCACCGGCGACGACCATGCCGCCCTTGCACTGGGTCTGGGAGTTGGCCGTCGCGATGCGCGCGCCGCCGCCCTGGTAGGTCATGTCGATGCAGGCGCCGATGACCGGGCGGGTGGCCTTGCCGCTGTTGATCAGCTGCTCGGCGACCCTCTTGACCTGGTTGCTCGGGATCGCGAAGCCGAGACCGATGCTGCCGCTCTGCTGCTTTTCGCTGCCGAGCGTCTGGTCTCCGAGCGTGGCGATCGCGGAGTTGACGCCGATGACGTTGCCCTTGCCGTCGACGAGCGGGCCTCCGGAGTTTCCGGGGTTGATCGCCGCGTCGGTCTGCACCGCGTTGATGTAGGCGGACTCGCCGCCCTCGCCGCTGGTGTTGACCGGCCGGTTGAGCGCACTGACGATGCCGGTCGTCACCGTGCCGGCCAGGCCGAGCGGCGAGCCGATCGCGATGACGGGGTCGCCCACCGCCAGCTGGTCGGAGTCGCCGAGCGTGAGGGCCGGGCGGTTGCCGAGCGTGGCCGGCTTGATCACGGCGATGTCGGAGTTCGGGTCGTGGCCGACGATCTCGGCCGTCGTCGTACGGCCGTCGTTGAAGACCACCTGCATGCTGCCGCCGCTCACGGCGGGGGCGACCACGTGGTTGTTGGTGACGATGTAGCCGCCGCGGACGATGAAGCCGGTGCCGGCCCCGCCCTCGGTGCCGTTCGAGACCTTGATCATCACCACGCTGGGCACGAGGCGGCCGGCGATGCCGGCGACCGATCCGGGGTCGCGATTCTTGGTGCCGGTCGTGGTCGCGCCGCTGCCCAGGTCGACGGTGCCGCCCTTGTCGCCACCACTCGCCAGGACGCCCACACCCGCGCCGAGCGCGCCGGCGACCAGCGCCACGATGACCGAGATGACCAGGAAGACGCCCATGGCCGGGCCGCGCCGCTCGCTGGGCTGGGGCGAGGGCACCGGCGCCCAGTTCGGGCCGGGGCCTCCGGGGAAACCGCCCGAGGGGTGCTGCTGCGGCTGCGGCGTCTGCCAGCCGTATCCGGGCGCCGCCTGCTGCCGTGGCTGCTCGTACCGCTGGTCGTACGGCGGGCTGAAGCCTGGCCGTGGCGGACCGGCGGGCGGCTGCGGACCGGCGGGAGGCGGTGCGTCATGGCGCTGAGGAGCCCCGTACGGCCCGCGCGCGCCCTGATCGGGCGGCGCCATGCCCGGCTGCTGCATCGGCGGCCGAGGAGGCTGCTGGGGCTGTTGCTGCTGAGGCGGTTGCTGCTGCGGTTGCTGGGGCCGTCCGGAGACGAGCAGCTGGTCCGCCGGGCTCTGCGGCGGCGTGTCCTCAGGCTCGTCCACACGCCCGTCGTCGGTCGGGGAGTCCCCGGGCGCGTGGTTGTCTTCCGTCATCACCAGGCTCCTTGCGTACCGCGCGTTGACTTTCTCTTGTGCTCCCACATTGGCGCGCGAGGGATGTGGCGAGCATAAGCGATCACCGGTCCGAAACCTCGTGTTTCACGGTGTGACCGCCGGTTCGGACCAACTCGTCCGAACGCCTTAGACAACGTGATCTCCATGGATCAGTCAAATGGGTTGGCCCATGAGGCGAGCCGGTCCAGCCCCCGGCCGATGCGCCGCCAGAACCCCGTGCCGCCGTGCGGGAGCGCCGCCACCGCGCCGTCGACGATGGGCGGCGGGGCGTCCGCGAGGATCGTGTAGACGTAGCCCTGGCTGGCCCACACGGCGCGTTGCTGCACCGTGTCGCGCATGTAGACGGTGCGGCCGCCCCGTGTCGCCTTCTGCCAGTTCGCCACGCTTCTCGCGTCGAGCATGCCGCGCTCGACGAAGACCGAGACCACCGACAGGCCGTCGGAGTAGCTGAGATGAACGACCGGGCCGCTGCCGTCGAGCTGGCGCGCGTCGTACAGGCTCAAGCCTCCGGGCAGGGCGGGCGGCACCGGCCAGCCCTTGGTCTTCAGCACGCCCAGGTCGGCGCCGACCAGCTCGTGCGCCCACGGCATCTCCACCGTCTGCGGCAGCGACATGGTCACGAACTGCGACTTCGCCGCGGTCTGCCGGATCTCGGTGAAGAACGTGAGGTTGACCTCGCGCCCCTGTTGGTCGAGCAGCTCCCGGCGCAGCATCAGGCCGGTCTGGCGGTCGATGTGGAACCGGCCCGCCGCCGAGCCGTCGGGGCGCCTCGCCTCGATGACGGAGGTCGGGCGCCCGCAGACCTGGCCCTCGCCGGCGCGTACGACCGCGTAGTTGCGCGCGAGGAGGTCGAGCATCTTCGGGGTGTAACCGGTGAGCCCGCCGGTCTCCTGACGCGAGTCGTCGGCCTCGACGATCTGCGCGCCGCGGTCGGCGGCGCTGCCGGTGGTGCTCTGGACGCGGATGCGCGTGCCCTGCCCGGGGACGTGCGCGACGTTGACGAGCGACGTCGTCGCCATCCCGCTGCGGCTCCAGGAGGTGATGAACTGCGTGCCCTCGTACGGCGTGGTGTTCGCCGCGCCCGCGGCGGCGCGCAGCAGCCGCAGCGCCTCAGGGTCGGACCGCAGCCGCAGGCCGCTCGCCGTGTCGCCCGTGGTGACGAACCAGAGCATGAGGAGAGCGGCGGCGATGCCTCCCGCCACCCCGCTTCTGTGTTTGATCCGGTCCTTCACGGGCGATCGCTGGTCGTCTCTGCCGGCCGCGGGTCGGTGAGCGGAACGTCGCCGGAGGTCAGGGCATGTTCGACGGCGAACTGCTCGACCGAGGGGGCGACACGCGGAAGCGAGCCTGGATCCGAGCCCGCGGCGAACGCCGCCGAGCCGACGCCGAGCACGGCCAGGGTCGCGGCGCCGGCCAGCAGGTAGCGGGCGCGCGGGCGCCGGCGGCGCGTGGCCTTCGGCGACCTCCCGCGCACGGGACGGGTGTCGCGGGGGCGCGCGACCGCGGGCCTGCGCCCGTGGCCGGGAAGCCTCGCCGGGCGCGGCGGCATCGGACCGCCCGGCTCGCCCATCGCCTGGAGCCGGTGGAGCAGGCCGTCGCCCGGCGACGGCGTCCCCATGCCTCCGAGGCGACGCTTGAGCGCGCGCATCTCGTCGGCCTCGGAGCGGCACTGCTCGCATGCGGTCAGGTGACCGAGGACCTTCTCGCGCTCGTTGTGGCCGAGCTCGCCGTCGATCAGCGCGGTGAGACGCCTGCCGAGATGGCTCACAGGGTCTCCTCCGTCGCGGCGGAGGCGCGCCGTGGAGTCCTGTGCTCCAGCGCGGCGCGCAGCTGAGCACGACCCCGGTGGATGCGGCTGCGCACCGTGCCGAGCTTCACGCCGACGGTCGCCGCGATCTCCTCATACGACAGGCCCTCGATGTCGCACAGGACGACGGCCGCACGGTAGTCGGGCGCCAGGCCGTCGAGCGCGGCCTGGACGTCGGCGTCGAGCTTCTTGTCGTCGTACGCCTGCGCCGGCGTGGGCTCGTTGCCGCGCAGCCGCTCGGCGGCGTCGTCGGCCAGGCCCTCGAACCTGATGCGCTGGCGGCGCCGGGCCTGGTCGAGGAAGAGGTTGGTCGTGATGCGGTGCAGCCAGCCCTCGAAGGTGCCGGGCTGGTAGTTGGCCAGCGACCGGAAGACCCGGACGAAGACCTCCTGCGTGAGATCTTCGGCGTCGTGCGGATTGCCCGTGAGCCGGAAGGCGAGGCGGTAGACGCGCGTGGAGTGCTCGCGCACGATCTCGTCCCACGTCGGGGGTGTCCAGGCGATGCCGGCATCACGCATCGTCGATCCCCTCTCACGCAAGAGCTCTGCCACCGCCATATTGCCCCGATTCTTCCCTTCCGCCTACCCGGATGCCGTGGCCCTCCTGAAGAACGTGACGGTACGCGGCGGAGTTCCACCTCCGTACTAGTGTTTGCCACGCAGGCTCATGCGTCCCAAGGAGGAAGCCATCGACGCGGTCCAGGCCAGTCTGGCCTACGCAGAGCATTACCTCCCAGAGGACGAGGCGCTGCGCAGCGCCCGGCAGAACGGCGAGGACGTCGGCGCGACCCCGATCGGACCCGGCGGCGGCGCCGCCCTCCGGTTCATCGCGACCGCCATCGGCGCGCGCACGGTCGTGGAGATCGGATCCGGATGCGGCGTTTCCGGCATCTGGCTGCTGCGCGGCATGCGCTCGGGAGGCGTTCTGACCAGCGTCGACGTCGAGCCGGAGAACCAGCGCCTGGCCCGCGAGGCGTACGCCGACGCGGGCTTCCCGACGTCACGTGCCCGCCTCATCACGGGCCGCGCGCTCGACGTCCTGCCGAGACTGAACGACGGGGCGTACGACCTGGTCTTCTGCGACGCGGTCAAGAAGGAGTATCCGGACTATCTTCCCGAGGCCCTGCGCCTGCTGCGCCCCGGCGGCGTGGTCGCGTTCGACAACGCGCTGTGGCACGACCGGGTCGCCGATCCGGCCAACCGCACCCCGGAGACGGTCGCCATCCGCGAACTGGGCCGCCTGGTCCGCGACGATGACCGCCTGACCCCGATGCTCCTCCCGATCGGAGACGGCCTCCTCGCGGCCGTGAAGGGCTGACCCCGAGCGGACCGACTCGATGCCTCTGACCAGTACCTATCCGGACGAGTGGGGCCGTTGAGGGTTCGGCGGCGGCCTGGTGCGGCGGACGTACGTGCGGCGGGGTGCGCCGGCGTTCTGGTGTGCTTCTCGGTGGTCTTCGCCGTGGCGGCGGTCCCGGCGCTCCCCCATGCCGGGGCGGTCCTGTTCCTGCTGGTCGGAGTCGCGGGCACGGTGGTGTTCGCGGGAGGCCTCGTCGCGGTGGCCGGGCGGGTCGTGGCCGGGCGGCCCGTTCTCGTGCTGGACGAGCGTGGAGTGCGACTGCCCGCGCCGTGGCCGTGGCCCGGCTCGCGCGACCGCCTCCTGACCTGGCCAGAGGTGGCCGCCGCCGTGGTGTGGAACCGGCCCGTCCCGCGCGGACGGCACAGCGTGGCCGAAACCCTCGCGTTCCTCCCCACGACGCCGGCCGCGGAGCGTACGGGCGCGCCGCCGAGCGCCGAGCTGGTGGCGCTGCGCCTGGACGGCCTGCCCGGGTACCCGACCGCGGAGTGGTCGATCGAGGTCTCAGCGGGCTGGGACACCGGGGTTCACGAGGTCATCGCCGAGCTCCGCTCCCGCGGTCTCCCCGCCGAAGACGCACGTACGCGCTGACCCCGCTCGCACTCCGGCCGCGGCCTCTTCAAGGGGGTCCGGTCCTGCGACCGGCCCCCGTGTCGCTACTCGACGGAGGCCAGCCAGCTCAGCAGCAGGCGTACGCCGAAGCCCGTCGCTCCCTTGGTGACCTCGCCGTCGTCGGAGGCCGCGCGTGAGGGGCCCGCGGCGTCGAGGTGGGCCCAGCGGCGCTCGCCGACGAACTCCTTCAGGAAGAGCGCGGCGGTGATCGAGCCGGCTCCGTAGCCGCCGTGGCCCGCGTTGGCGACGTCGGCGACGTCGGAGTCGATGGCCGGGCGGTACTCATCGGTGATCGGCATCCGCCACAGCGCCTCGCCGCTCGTGTCGCTCGCGCCGAGGAGCTCGCCGGCGAGGGCGTCCTCGTTGGCGTACAGCGCGGCGTGACGGGGGCCGAGGGCGACCTTGGCCGCGCCGGTCAGCGTGGCGATGTCGACGACCACGCTCGGGTCGAGCTCGGCGTCGGCGTACGCGAGGGCGTCCGCCAGCACCAGGCGGCCTTCGGCGTCGGTGTTGAGGACCTCGGAGGTGATGCCGCCGAAGTGCCGGATGACGTCGCTGGGGCGCATGGACGAGCCGGACGGCATGTTCTCGGCCGCCGGCACCAGCCCGGTGACCCGTACGGGCACCTCCAGGGCGCGCAGAGCGCTCATCACGGCGATGACCACGGCGCCGCCCGCCATGTCGGTCTTCATGGTCTTCATGCCCTCGTTCGACTTCAGCGACAGGCCTCCGGAGTCGAACGTGATGCCCTTGCCCACGAGGACGACGTGCGTGTCTCCCGCCGACGCGGGGGCGTACGACAGCTCGATCAGCCGTGGCGGCCGGGACGAGCCGGAGCCGACGGCCAGGATGCCGCCGAACCCTCCGTCGGCCAGCTCACGCTCGCCGCGGACCCGTACGGTCAGCGACGCGTCACCCGCGAGGGCCTCCGCCTGCTCGGCCAGCCACTGCGGACACTTCTCCAAGGAGGTGGTGTTGGTGAGGTCACGCGCCAGCGCGACCGCTTGGGCGATCACCGCGCCGCGTTCGAGAGCGTCCGGCGGGCCCGCGAGCACGCTGATCGTTCCGGCGCCCGGCCGCTTGGGCGCCTCGCCGACGCGGAAGTCGTACGAGGCGAGCAGCAGGCCTTCGGTGAACGCGGTGTACGCCTCGTCCGTGGCCTCCGACGGCGCCCCGACAGAGGCGCTCTCATGGCCTCTCAGCCGCCTGGCCACCGCCGCGCCCGCCCGGCGCAGCGCGGACGGCGAGCCGTCGCCCACCCCGAACAGCAGCAGCTCCGCGATGCCGTCGCCCTGCCGGAACGGAGCGGCGACGATCTCACCCGGCTCCCCCTTCGCCTCTTCGTGGACGAGGAGGTCGTCGGCGCCGAGGGCGAACAGGCCCGCCAGGCCGGGCGCGTACGCGGGGTCGACCTCCGGGCCGGACCGGACCGGCACCGCGATGACCCCGGCGTTCGCCGCGGCGTCCTGGATCGTCCCCTCGACGGCTCGAAGCTGCGTCAGAACTGGCACGTATCTCTCCTTGAAAACAGCGAGGCCCCGGCGTCCGCCGGGGCCCTCGCTCGACACTTCTCAGGCCGGTACGGTCACGCCCAGCCGGGCGCGGCGTCCTAGCCGACGACATCCTTCAAAGCGTCCCCGAGCTCGCCTGCCTCTTCTGCCGACAGTTCGACAACGAGCCGCCCGCCACCTTCGAGCGGGACACGCATGACGATTCCGCGCCCCTCCTTGGTAACTTCGAGCGGACCATCGCCTGTCCGCGGCTTCATCGCCGCCATGCGTGCATCCCCTTCCTGCCTAGGGCCGCGCGGGGCCGCAGGGCTCTCTAGCCGCCGACCCGCCTGCCGCATCAACGTCAACTGTGGTGGACCATTATCCCGTTTTCGGGACGCTAAGTGGTAACGATCAGCTCGGAGATCGTCCGACCGGAGCCGCTTGAATGCCCGTTCCACCCCGTTCGACCTCTACGCCGACCGGCCGGGAACCCGGCGCCGGCATCGTGCCCGCCGGTGTTTCTCCGGCCCTGGACGCCGCCGTCCCGACCGTACGTGACGCGGTGTCACGCGAGGTCCGGCAAGCGCCGGTCAAGGCCGGTGCGGCTACCACGGGGCCGCGGGGTACGTGCTGGGTTCCAGGACCGCACGCCGCCCGCACGGGACGCGACGGCGTGACCTATCGGTGCATGACCGTCGATTCGGGACGGACATTGGCATCTACTTGTTATCCAGCATATTCCTGGCGGGCGCGTCGCGAGCGCGCGCGTACCGGTCTGGGACACGGCGGCCGACCTGCTCATATCCGAATCGTCCGGCCCACCCGCCCGTACGGGACCGGGCGGCGCCGCTCGTACGCCTCCATGCCGTCGGCGAGGGACCGCGAATCTTCGACGCCGAGGCGGCGCGGCTCTTGCCCGCGGAGTCCCGGTTCGTCGATCGTGGGCCCTGGGGTCCACCCAGAACCGCGCCCGACGAGGGTGCCCGAAGGAGCCTGACCGTGCCGGAAAGCGTGCTGTACGACCTGGTGGAAGGTGTGGCGACGATCACACTGAACCGCCCGGACGCGATGAACTCATTGACCGCCGAGACGAAGACGGCGCTCCGCGAGGCGGTGGAACGCGCCCGCGACGACACGTCCGCGCGTGCCGTGGTCCTGACCGGTTCCGGCCGTGCGTTCTGCGCCGGGCAGGATCTGCGCGAGCACGCCGCGAACCTGGAGGCCGGCCGGGGCTTGAACGGCACCGTACGCGAGCACTACAACCCGATCGTGCAAACCATCGCCGAGCTGCCCAAACCGGTCATCGCGGCCGTCAACGGCGTCGCGGCCGGGGCCGGAGCGTCGCTCGCCTTCGCCTGCGACCTGCGGATCGCGTCGGAGAAGGCGTCGTTCACGACCGCGTTCACCAAGATCGGCCTGGCGCCCGACAGCGGCATGTCGTGGACGCTGCAACGCCTCGTGGGCCGCGCCAGGGCCCTGGAACTGCTGCTGCTCTCCGAGCCGGTCAAGGCCGCGGAGGCGCTGGAGCTCGGCCTCGTGAACCGCGTCGTCCCGGTGGAACGGCTCGCCGACTCCGTGAGCGCGCTCGCGGTTCTCCTCGCCTCCGGGCCCACGGCGGCGTACGGGGCCGTCAAGGCGGCCGTCGACCACGCGTCGTCCAGCGACCTGGCGAGCGCCCTGGAGCGCGAGGCCGAACTCCAGGACGCCTGCGCCGGAACCGCCGACCACACCGCCGCGACCAAGGCGTTCCTGCAGAAGGAGCAGCCTGTCTTCGAAGGCCGCTGAGCACTGGAGCGTGGACGGGTGAGGGGCTCTTCACGATCGGGCACCTCACCCGGCGTACGGTGCGCTCCTGGCCCGACGCGGTGTGCTCAGGCCTGTAGGGCGGCGGGCGGAGGAGGGGGCGGCCTGGTTCTCGCCGGCGGCCGATGGCTACGCGGCGAGGCGCCGCACGGGAGACCGAAGCCCCACCCGGTCGGAGGGCGGCCGCCTGCTCTGTGACGCGAGGGCGGTGGCGCGGCGACACGGTGCGCGGGCCCGGCCTGGACGTGGACCGTGCTCGGGCGGCAGACCACTCTGGCAGAGGTCGCTCCGACGCGCAGGACGCGGAGATCCGCACCTCTCGGTCGCGTCGTGCCGTCCTGCGGGCGGTGGGAGCACGGCCGGGGAGACCGTGCTGATGCCGGTCCGATCGTCCGCACGAGTGGCAGGAGAGCCCCCGGTGCCGCCCCCGGCAGCGAGCGCGGCGAGGAGATCCTCGACCGGATCGTGCCGCCCGGTTTGCACGCCACTGGTGGCCGCCGCCCGCGGAGCAGCCACCCTGGGGATCTGCTTCGTGCTGGCCGGCGCGGCCGAGGCCCCGGTACACGCCTCCAGCGGCCGGTTGATCCTGGGCTGGTTCGCCGCCCACGAACGCGGCCTGGCCACCTGCCGACTGAGTCCGAAGGGCCGATCGAGATCGCCACCCGGCACGGCCACTACGCCGAGGAGGGCCTTCGCCCGGCGAGGTTCACCGACGTGGCTGCTTCCAGGGGTCGTCGACGGCCGCGCCCGTCGTACCGGCTCGTGGCCGCCGGAGTCGGTCGGCACCGGATACGACGGCCGTGGCGCTGCCGAGTGGCTGATCGAGCCCACGGTCGAGCGGTCAGCGGGCGATGGCGTCGTCGTAGAGCCTGCGGAGGAGGCGGTTCAGGGTGGTCCGCTCGTGGGGGGTGAGGCCGCGAAGCATGTCGGCTTCGATCTCGGTGCCCGCCCGCGTGAGCCGGTCGGTCAGGTCACGGCCCGTGGCGGTCAGCTCGATGACGCGGCGGCGGCGGTCGACCGGGTCCGTGGTCCGGGCGATCAGGCCGCGACTCTCGAGGCGTTCGATGACCGGGACGGCGTTGCGGGGGTCGACGCCGATCGCCTCGGCGAGGCGGTGCTGCGGGCTCGTCTTGAGCTGTACGAGGGCGAGCAGCACGCCGTAGTGGTGGGGCCTGAGGTCGTGCTCGGCCAGCACTCTCGCCCACCGCCGTCGCGCCTCCGCGCCGATCAGGGCCAGAAGGTAGCCGCTGGCGGACAGACGGTCGGCCCCGGGGTCCTCGCCAGAGGACGACCGGTGGTCGGCGTCCTGCTGCGCCGCAACGGCAGTATTGCGACCAATAGTCATAATTCATGATATTCATAGTGAAACACTAGGTGCATCTTCTCCGGAGCGTGAGATGCGCCATCCCTGCTGCGGAACGCCCTGGAAGAACACACTCCGGCACCGGGAACCCTCCGCAAATACCTGTGGTCCGCGAAAATGAACGCCGTCGGCTCGTGCACACACGACAATTCGGTCGGCACATTCCCAGCGGATCTGTAAGGCCATTTATAGGTCCCAGCCTGTTACGGAACCACATCCGTCCGTTTGCGGCCAATGACGCCGACACGACCGATATTCAGGCGACCATCCACCGGCCGTACGCCAATTTTCTCGGCCACCAAAGGGCTTCGTGTACGCCTGCCCCCTGGAGGGATCCCTGCTCAACCCCTATGCCGTAACCCGTAAAGACGATGAGGAAACAGCGCTCACGCGTTTCGGGCATGACGCAATACCACCGGAGCCTGATCGGGCCGGGCGGCGAATCCGCAGGTGAGTAAATTGAGCGCCGAAGAAAGCATCACTCGGACGGGAGGCGCCGTGAACAACCCCGACCACGTTACGGGGTGGCAAAAGAGCACGCGCAGTGGCGGAAGCGCCAACGGCAACTGCGTGGAGGTCACACTCGTGGGTCGCGAGCGTCCGGCATGATCCGGTAGGGGACGCGACGCGTGAGAGAGCCGGAGGTCTCCGGCTCTTCCACGCGATGTCAGGCCGGCTGCCGCCCGGTGTAGGCGCCCCGGCGGTGGCAGGACGTCAGATGATCATCGACCAGGCCGCAGGCCTGCATCAGGGCGTAGACCGTGGTCGGGCCGACGTGGCGGAACCCGAGGCCCTTCAGCTCCTTGGCCAGCGCCTTGGAGCCCGTAGTGGTGGCGGGCACGTCGCCGCCCGTCTTGGGGGCCGAGGCCTCAGGGTCGGCGTAGCGCCAGATGAGGGCGGCCAAGCCGCCGGGCACGTCGAGGGACGCGCGGGCGTTCGCGATCGTCGCGTCGATCTTGCGGCGGTTGCGCACGATGGCGGCGTCGCCGAGCAGGCGCTCGACATCGCCTGGGCCATAGGCCGCGACCTTCTCCATGTCGAAGCCGTCGAACGCCCGGCGGAACCCCTCGCGCTTGCGCAGGATCGTCAGCCACGACAGGCCGGACTGGAACGCCTCCAGGCAGAGCCGTTCGTACAGCCCCTGGTCATCGCGGACCGGACGGCCCCACTCTTCGTCGTGGTAGGCGATGTAGTCGGGAAACGAAGCCCACGGGCAACGCGTCAGCCCGTCCGCGCCGGTCGAAGTCATTCGAAAATTCTAGCGAGCCGGCGCAGCGCCGTACGCAACATGACCTGGGTGAGCGGTCCGGCCCCGACCCAGCCCACGCGGCCGAGCGGGCCGAGCGGAAGGTCGACCAGCTCCGACCACGTCACCCGGCAGCGCCCGCCGGACAGGTCGATCAGGTCGAACCGACCTTCACCGCGGACCGGCCACCCGGTGTGCCGCACGGCGACACGATAGGGCGGCTCCCACTCGGTGATCTCCATGGTGTCGAGAAAGCCCGCCGGACCGACCCCGGTACGCGCCTCGACGGTCTCCCCCACAGCCGCACCGCCCTCGGCGGACGTGAACGGCACCCACTCACCGTGCCGCGACCAGTCGACGAGCACGTCCCACACCCGCTCGGCCGTCGCCTGGACGTCCGCCGACGAGTGCACCGCGACCCGGCTCACCGGCCGTCGGTCCCGCGCGGCTCGCCACCCCGATCGGCGATCGTCACGTCCGGCGCCTCCCCGGCCGCCGGGGAGTCGGTCATCGTGGAGTCGGTCATCGCGGAGTCCGTCGCCTCTTGTCCCGCCGTCTCATCGCGCGCGTCCTGAGCGGGGTGGCCGGCGTTCTCGGACGCCGGCGCACCCGCACGCGTGGCGTTGCCTGCGCTCTCGGACGCGGGTGTCCCACCACGCGTCGCATGCCGACCGCTCTCGGTCGCGGAGGACTCCGCGTGCGTGGCGAATCCGCCGCTCTCGGTGGGAGGAGTCCCTCCGCGCGTGGCGTGAGACGGGGGACGCGAGGCATAGCCGCCACTCTCGGTGGCGGGCGTGTCGGCGCGGATGGCGTGGGCGCCGCTGGAGGTGGGCGGCTCGATGGGGGGGCCGAACGGGTTCTGGCGTGGGTTCAGGGCCTCCGCGCCGGTGGAGCGAGGTGCGGCGAAGCCGTCCGCTCGGGTCGCGGGTGCCTCACGGGTGGCGGGCGCTTCGCGGGTCGCGGGCGTCTCGCGGGTGGCGGGGGCGGAAAGGGCACGAGGGGCGCTGTGGCGAGGGTCCTCGCCCAGGCGGTGCCGGGCTTCGGCGAGTTCCTGTTCGAGGATGGCGATGCGGGTGTCGCGTTCGGTCAGCTCGTGGGCGAAACGGTGCAGCGCCTCGTCGGTGATCTGCTTGTGGTAGCCCCAGAGACCCAAGGGCAGGCGGAGCAGCGCGGCGTCCGTACCTCCCGCCGGGCGGCGGGCCGGCAGTGACAGCGGCGGGTGGTCGGGATGCTCGGCGGACAGCTCTCCGCCTCCGCCGACGGCCACGACGACGATCGCGGCCAGTACGGCCATGGCGGCAAGGGCCACGGTGATGGTGACGACCAACGTCAGGCTCCCCTCTCTGCTCCCTCACCCGATCGTGCCACAACCGGATGCCTGACAGGACGGACTTGTCAGGGTGCCCCTGACGCACCTAGCCTCTTGTCAGGGACACCCTGACAAGAGGAGAGTCGCACATGGACGACCAGCCCATCGAGCAGCGCCCCTGCTGCTCGTTCTGCGGCAAGCCGCACACCGAGGTCGGCCGGCTCGTCGCCGGCCCCGGCGTGCACATCTGCGACGAGTGCGTCGGCCTGGCCGAAGCGATCATCAAGGAGTACCGCGGCAAGCCGGCGGAATCGCGCCTGCCCATGTGGGGGCCGATGACGGACCAGGAGATGCTCGACCACATCCCGCGCATGGACGCGGTCGCCGACCAGATCGAGGCCGACCTCCGCGGCTGGGTACGCGAGCTGCGTCGGCGTGGGGTCACCTGGGCGAGGATCGGCGGCGCGCTCGGCATCACCCGGCAGTCCGCATGGGAGCGCTTCTCCGGCGAGGAGTGACCGGCAGGGGTACGCCACGACCGGCTCCATGGAGTTGCCTCCCGCCCAGAGCGCTTCTCCGGCGAAGAGCGACCGGCAGGGGTATGCCACGATCGGCTCCATGGAGTTGCGTCTAGGGGGCCGCGCGTTCGGTGACGGGGAGTTCGCGGTCATGACGGCCGGAGCCGTACCGGGCGCCGACATCGCCGAGGTCGGCCCGGCGGAGGTCCGCGCGGTCCGCGCGGCGCACCCGGGACTCGTGATCGCCGTCACCCCGGCCTCGGAGGAGGAGGCGGTCGACGCCGTACGCGCCGGGGCCGACCTCCTGATCGGCGACGCCTACGTGAACGTCGCCGCCGCGACCGGCGCCGCCCTGCTGGGCACAGCCGGAGTACACGGCACACAGGCGGAGACCCGACTCACGCACGCCGAAGACCTCCCGTCCGCCGGGAGGAACGACACAGAGAGGGTCGGCGATCATACGCGCGCCGAAGACCTCCCCTCCGCCGAGGAACACGGCGCGCGGAAAGACGACCATCTCCCGCACGCCGCAGACCTCCCCTCCCTCGGGGAACACGGCGTGCGGAACGCACGCGCCCAAGACCTGCCCCGCACCGGGAGGCGCGGTGTGCGGGAGGGCGGGCTTCTCGTGTGTGCCAGGGACGTTCGTGAGGCCGAGTCGCTCGTCGGGGCGGGGCACGTCGTGTTCGCCGAAGAGGAGGCGCTTGCCGTCGTCGCGGTCTACGCCTGGCTGGGCGTCCGTGTGTTCCGTACGGACGACGTGCCCGGTACCCGGCAGGTGCTGGACATGGTGGCCTCGATCAAGGGCACCCGTCCGCCCTCCGTCACCCGCCGGGGCCTGGCCTGAGCGGAGCGCCTACGGCTCGGACTCGACGTAGTCCTCAGCGGTCGGCTGAAGGGGCACCTGCACGCTCTCCAGGTGGTCGAAGGCCTCCTCGACGGTGGTCGTCCAGGCGACCGCGTCGAAGATGTGCGCGCGGGCGAACCCCTCGTCGAGCAGGTGACTCATCAGCTGCTTCAGCGGCTCGTACAGGCCGGTCGGGTCGAGGACCGTGATCGGCTTCTGGTGCATGCCGAGCACGCGGGAGGTCCAGATCTCGAACAGCTCCTCGAGCGTGCCGAGCCCGCCGGGCAGCACGAGGAACGCGTCGGAGCGGCGGTCCATCTCGCCCTTGCGGGACCGCATGTCGTCGGTGACGACGAGTTCGCCGGAGTCGTCGTCGGCTATCTCGACCTCGACCAGGGCGTTCGGGATCACGCCGACGGTGTGCGCGCCGCCGTCGCGGGCGGCGCGGGCGACCGCGCCCATGCAGGAGACGGTCGCGCCGCCGCTGACGAGCGAGTGGCCGCGGCGTGCCAGCTCGGCGCCGGCGGCGGAGGCGAGGTCGAGATAGCGGCGGTCGATGCGGCCGCTGGAGGAGCAGAAGACACAGATCCGCATCAGGAGCCGTTCCCTCCGGTGCGGGCGAGCTCCTCTTGCGCGGCCCGCTCCTCCCTCTCACGCGCCTGCGTCTTGTGGGCGCGTTCGATGATCTCCACGACCTCGGCCGGGTCGTCGGTGAGGGTCACGAGGTCCAGGTCCTCCGTGGCGATTTTCCCGCTCGGCTCCATACAGGCGCGGATCCAGTCGAGCAGACCGCCCCAGAACTCCGTGCCGACCAGCACGATCGGGAACCTGGTGATCTTCTTGGTCTGGACGAGCGTGACCGCCTCGAACAGCTCGTCGAGGGTGCCGAAGCCGCCCGGCAGCACGACGAACGCCTGGGAGTACTTCACGAACATGGTCTTGCGGACGAAGAAGTAGCGGAACTCGATGCCGATGTCGATGAAGTCGTTCAGGCTCTGCTCGAACGCCAGCTCGATGCCGAGCCCGACCGAGACGCCCTGGGCGTCGGAGGCGCCCTTGTTCGCGGCCTCCATGATCCCGGGCCCGCCGCCCGTGATCACCGCGTACCCGGCCTCGACCAGCATCTCGCCGATCCGCTCGGCCAGGGCGTACTCGTCGCTCTCCGGCTTGGTGCGCGCGGACCCGAAGACGCTCACCGCCTTGGGAAGGTCGGCGAGGAGCCCGAATCCCTCGATGAACTCCGCCTGGATGCGCAGCACTCGCCACGGGTCGGTGTGCACCCAGTCGGAGCGTCCGCTGGAGTCGAGAAGTCTTTGGTCGGTCGTCGTCGAGGGAATCGCCTTGCCTCGGAGGGTCACAGGCCCCTGCCGCCTCCTGCGAGGCGCCTGATCAGGTTGCATCCCAATACCGTAACCAGCGACGCAACCAGATTGTCCTCAACCGATTCGGGCGCGCTCGATCTCCTCGTACAAGTCGATCTTGTAGTCGATCAACTTGAGGTCCTCGCGCAGCTGCTCGACGCGCGCGGCCACCTCGGCACGGTGTGCTATCAGGAGCTCCTTGCGCTGGGCGGCGGTCGAGGCGCCCTCGCGCGCCAGATCGGTGTACCGCAGCATCGTCGCGATCGGCATCCCGGTGGCGCGCAGCCGTGTGAGCAGGGTGATCCAGCTGAGATCGCGCTCGGTGTAGCGGCGGTGGCCGCTGGCGGCGCGCTCGGGCGGCTCCCGCAACGCGCCGATGCGCTCGTAGTAGCGGAGGGTGTGCGTGGAGACGCCGGTGCGCTCGGCGGCCTCCGCGATGGTGAACTCCTCGGTGACGGCCTGGGTCATATGACCACTCTCACATCCGGGGTCAAGCGGTGAGCCACGCCCGCATCCGCTGCTCACTGGCGAAGATACGCGGGATCTCGACGTACTCGCCGCCGGTGTGCGACAGGCTCGGCTCGCCGGGGCCGAAGTTGACCGCCGGGATGCCCAGCTCGTAGAACCTCGCGACGTCGGTCCAGCCGAGCTTGGCGCGCGGCGGCGGCTCGTCGTCGGCGCTGACCGCCTCGACGAATGCGGCGGCGGCCGGGCGTGTCAGGCCGGGCTTGGCCCCCGGCGAGCCGTCGACCACGGTGACGGTGTGGCCCTCGAACAGCTCCCGCAGGTACTTCTCCGCGTCGGCCAGCGACAGGTCGGGCGCGAACCGGTAGTTGATCGTCACGACGCACTCGTCGGGAATGACGTTGCCCGCCACCCCGGCGCGTACGTAGACGGCGTTGAGGCCCTCGCGGAACTCCAGGCCGTCGATGACCGGGCGGCGCGGCTCGTACGCGCGGAGGATGTCGAGCACGGCGCCGGCGCTGTGGATGGCGTTCGAGCCCATCCAGGCGCGCGCGCTGTGCGCACGCTCGCCGGCGACGGTGACGTCGACCCGGATGGTGCCCTGGCAGCCGCCCTCGACGATGCCGCCGGACGGCTCCATCAGCACGGCGAAGTCGGCGGCGAGCAACTCGGGCCGCGTGTTGCCGATGCGCGTGAGCCCGTTGCGTTCGGCTTCGACCTCTTCGCACTCATAGAAGAAATACGTCACGTCGCGGTTGGTCTCCGGCAGCGTGGCGAGCTTGAGCTGTACGGCGACGCCGGCCTTCATGTCGCCGGTGCCGCAGCCGTAGAGCCGGTCGCCCTCGACCCGCGAGGGCAGGTTGTCGTTGATCGGCACGGTGTCGAGGTGCCCGGCGACCACGACCCGCTCGCCGCGCCCGAGCGAGGTACGCGCGATCACGGTGTCGCCGTCGCGTTCGACGGTCAGATGGGGCAGGGCGCGCAGCGCCTCCTCGACCGCGTCGGCGAGCTCCTTCTCATTTCCGCTCACCGATTCGATGTCGACGATCGCCGCAGTGAGTGCCGCGACGTCCTGGGTCAGATCAAGGCGCATAGGCACTGAGAATACGCCAGAAACGCTGCCCGGATCCGGCCACCCCCGTGGTTCGGACCCGTCCTTTACATCACTTCTGACCTGTGCTGACCGATCGATATGCCAAGGAAAAGCCGATTGTTAGGAGACTTTTCCACCTTCTCCAAAGTTACTCCGTAGGATATTTACCTTGCGGAAGCGGAACTATTTTCGACCGCAGGGAGTCCCCCGCCATGCCCGACACCCCGGCACTCGGCCGCCGCCAGCTCATCGCCCGCGCGGCGGTCATAGCGGGCGGCGCCGCCCTGGTCGGCGCGACCGACCTGCAGCGCGCTCGTACCGCCGGCGCCGCCACCGCGCCTCGCGTCTACACCCGCACCGAGTGGGGAGCCCGGCCTCCGACGTCGACGGCGCAGATCATCAACGCCCCGGACCACCTCGTCGTCCACCACATGGCCTTCCCGAACTCCACGGACTACTCGCAGGCGCACGCCTTCCAGCTGTCGCGGGACTGCCAGGACCTCCACATGGACACCAACGGGTGGGCCGACACCGGGCAGCAGCTGACCATCAGCCGCGGCGGCTACGTCATGGAGGGCCGCAACCGCTCGCTGGAGGCCATCGGCCAGGGCCTGAACGTCATGGGCGCCCAGGTCGCCAACGAGAACGGCCACACCCTGGGCATCGAGAACGAGGGCACGTACACCACCGCGCTCCCGCCGGTCGCGCTGTGGAACTCCCTCGTCCAGACGCTGGCCTGGCTCTGCGGCGTGTACGGCCTCGACGCGCACGCCTCGATCCTCGGGCACCGCGACTACAACACCACGACCGAGTGCCCCGGCGACGCGTTCTACTCCAAGCTTCCGATGCTGCGCGACGACGTCGCCAGCGCCGTCGGCCACGCGCGGACCGAGCAGGCCACCCCGCACGTCCACACGAACCTGCCCCGCGCCCACAGCCTCGGTGACCACGGCCCCGCCATCGGCCGTCGCGACCCCCGGTCCGCCCGCCCCTGAGACCCGCCCTCAGGACGCCCCCGACCCGAGACCCGCCCTTAGGGTCGGGGGTTCCCTACCCCGCCAAGGAGAGACCCTGTGACACCGCGCGAACGCATCTCCCGCAGACTCGGTACGGCCGCCGTGGCGGTCGCGATGGCCGGCGGTGTCCTGGCGGCCGGCCCCGCCGGTGCCCAGACGGGCGTTCTGTCCCACCCCGACCGTGACCACGCCGGATCCGGCCTCGTCTCCAGTGCCTCGGTCACCCCGGCGGTCTCCGGGCTCAAGGGCCTCGACGTCGCCAGCTACCAGGGCAACGTGGCCTGGAGCACGGTCAAGGCCAACGGCGCGAAGTTCGCCTATGTCAAGGCGACCGAGGGCACGTCGTACCAGAACCCGTACTTCGGCCAGCAGTACGTCGGCTCCTACAACGCCGGCCTCATCCGCGGCGCGTACCACTTCGCCACGCCGAACACCTCCAGCGGCGCGGCGCAGGCCGACTACTTCGCCGCGCACGGCGGCGGCTGGTCGAAGGACCACAAGACGCTGCCGGGCGCGCTCGACATCGAGTACAACCCGTACGGCGCCACCTGCTACGGCCTCAGCCAAGCGTCCATGCGGAACTGGATCCACGCGTTCCTGAACGAGTACCACGCCAGGACGAGCCGCTGGGCGGTCATCTACAGCACGCTCGACTGGTGGACGAGCTGCACGGGCAACACCGACGCGACGTTCGCCAACAACGACCCGTTCTGGATCGCGCGCTACTCCAGCTCGGCCGGCGCCATGCCGAAGGGCTACAGCACCTACACCTTCTGGCAGTTCGCCAGCAGCGGCACCTTCCCCGGTGACCAGGACGTGTTCAACGGCACGGCGGCGCGCCTGCTCGCCCTCGCCGACAACACCCCCTGATTCGTGAGGGGTCTGCGGACCCCTGACACGACCCGTCGTCTCGCGGCCGTGGGGGTTCCCCGCTCTTGTGGCCGCGCGGACGGCAGCCACGTGGGGATCCCCTCACGTGTTCGTCCCGACCAAGAGGAGAAAGCGATGTCCCCCCGCATCCTTTTCACCACCCTCGCGGCTGCGGTACTGGCGTGCGGATCGGCGTCAGCCGCCGTCGCCGCCCCCGCACCGCCCACGGCGACCACCAAGGTCGCCAACCATGTGACGCACCCCGAGCGTGATTTCATGGGCTCGACGGTCAAGGCGTACCAGAAGGTCAGTGCCAACGCCGTGCACCCGAACGTCGACGGCCTTCCCGGCCTGGACGTCAGCGGCTACCAGCCCGGCATCGACTGGAACTCGGTCCGGGCCAACGGCGCGCAGTTCGCGTACATCAAGGCCACCGAGAGCACGACGTACGAGAGCCCTGAGTTCGGCAACCAGTACACCGGCTCGTACAACGTCGGCATCGTCCGCGGCGCGTACCACTTCGCGACGCCGGACACCTCCAGCGGCGCGGTCCAGGCCGACTTCTTCGTCGACCACGGCGGCGGCTGGTCGGCCGACGGCCTGACACTGCCCGGCATGCTCGACATCGAGTACAACCCCTACGGCGCCACCTGCTACGGCCTCGACCAGGGGTCGATGACGAACTGGATCGCCGACTTCGTCAACGAGTACCAGGCGCGTACGAGCCGCTGGCCCACGATCTACAGCACGCTCGACTGGTGGAGCACCTGCACCGGCAACAGCGGCGCCTTCGGCGGCAACGACCCGCTGTTCATCGCCCGTTACTCCAGCGACCCGGGCTCGCTGCCGGCCGGCTGGGGCTTCTACACGTTCTGGCAGTTCGCCGACAGCGGCACCTTCCCGGGTGACCAGGACGTGTTCAACGGCACGGCCGACCGCCTGACGGCCCTCGCCACCAACTCCTGATCCAACGGACGCGCACCCCGCGAGAGAGGCCCCCGGCATGTCACATGTCGCCGGGGGCCTCTTTCGTATCGCCGGTCAGGCGCTGATGCCGTGCTCGCGCAGGATGTCGTTGAGCTTGGACTTGTCGTGGCGCGCTCCGGGCTCCAGGCGCCGGATGATGAGGACGGCCGGCATGCCGAACGTGCCGCCCGGAAACTCCTTGAGCCGTGTGCCGCCCACCGCGACGCACCAGTCGGGGATGCGGCCTCGGCCGATCTCCTCGCCGGTCTCGACGTCGATCACCGGCATCGAGGCCGACAGGTTGGTGCCCGACCCGACGACGGCGCCCTTCCCGACCCGCGCGCCCTCGACGATCATCGAGCGGCTGCCGATCATGGCCTCGTCGCCGATGACGACCGGCTTGGCGTTCGGCGGCTCCAGGACGCCGCCGATGCCGACGCCGCCGGACAGGTGGACGTTCTTGCCGACCTGCGCGCAGGACCCGACCGTCGCCCACGTGTCGACCATCGTGCCCGAGTCGACATACGCGCCGATGTTGGTGAACGACGGCATCAGCACGACGCCGGGGGCCAGGTAGGAGCCCCAGCGGGCGATGGCGCCCGGCACGACCCGTACGCCGTCGAGGCGCGTCTTCAGCGGGATCCGGTCGTGGTAGCGGAAGCCGCCCACCTGCTCGCGCGACATCTCCAGCACCTTGAAGCCGAGCAGGATCGCCCGCTTGGCGCGCTCGTCGACCACCACCTCGTCGGTGGCCTCGTCGACGGTCGCGACGCGCGCGGTTCCCGCGTCGACGAGGTCGACCGCGGCGATGATGGCCGTACGGGCCTCGGTGTCCTTCGGACTCAACTCGGCCCGGCGCTCCCACAGCTCATCGATGACACTGGAGATCGGGCTGGTGAACGTGTCGGTCATGGGCGTGAGGATAGCGAGGGCGTGGTCCGCTGATGTCCATGAGGGGGCGCGGAGCCGGTACGGTCTTGCCGTGAGTCGGACGAGTGGGAGGCGGCTGCGGCTCGCCATTGTCGCCTTGGTCACGTTGCTGGTCATCGCCGGTGGCGGTGTCACGCTCTACCTGCATTTCCGCCCATACCTCCACGGCACCAGCTGTGAGGCCCGCTCGGCCGACGACGTCATGCCACTCGACCTCGACCAGGCGGCCAACGCCGCGACCATCGCCGCCGTCGCGCAGCGCCGCAGGCTTCCCGAGCAGGCGACCGTCATCGCGTTCGCGACGGCGATGCAGGAGTCGCACCTCCACAACCTGGAGAGCGGCGACCGCGACTCCGTCGGCCTCTTCCAGCAGCGCCCGTCCCAGGGCTGGGGCTCGGCCGAGCATCTGAAGGACCCCGTGTACGCCTCGGGCCGCTTCTTCGGCGCGCTCGTGAAGGTGAAGGACTACTCCGGCCTGCCGATCAGCGTGGCCGCGCAGAAGGTCCAGCGCAGCGCGGACGGCAGCGCGTACGAGCAGCACGAGCTCGACGCGAAGACCCTCGCGACGGCCTTCACGGGCCGGCTGGCCGGCGGCGTCCGCTGCTGGTACCCCCCGAACAAGCGCCTGAAGCACTCACGGCCGGAGGCCGCCGTCGCCGAGCTCGCCACGACGCTCAAGCGCGACGGGGGCGGCGACTCGATCACCGTGCCGAGCCCGCGCGGCGGCTGGGCGATGGCCGTGTGGTTCGTCGCCCACGCGCAGCCGTACGGCCTGCGCGAGGTCCGCTACGCCGGTCGCCACTGGCAGGTCTCAGGCGGCCACGACGGCTGGACCAAGGACAAGAAGGCCTCCGCCGACCGGGTCATGGTCCGCTGACGCTCAGGTGCCGTATCAGGTCCGCAAGGACCGCGACGGCCGCCGGGTCTCCCCGCCCTACGGCCTCGACCAGGGGGAACTGACAGACAAGGAGGCACCCCGCGCCGACGCGCGTCTCCCCCACGACCGTCCCCGCGGTCTCGCCGGGAAAGGGCTTCCACATACCCGCCACCACGACGGGCGGGAATTTCCCGTCGCCGAGCCGGGTCCAGACCGCCTCCGGCACGATCGACATCGTCTCGGTCGTCAGGACCGTGGCGGGCGGCAGCGACGGCACGGCGCGCTCGGCGGTGGTGAACAAAAACGGCGTCGACCCCCAGCCGGTCTCGACGCCGGTCAGCTCGGCCTCGATCGGCAGGTGCTCCGCCCTCCCGGCGTCCTGCGCGAGGACCAGCACCGGAGCGCCCGCGGCCAGCGCCGCCGCGACCAGCGCGCCGCACCCGGCCTCCAGCGCGCCCTCACCGACGACCAGGGGCCCGGCATCGTCGGCGAGCTCCGCTCCGGCGGCCGCGAGGGCCTCACGCGCGGCGGCGTCGCCGGCGAGCCGCACACGTACGCGCGCCGGTGCCGTGGACACGACGTGCAGGGGGTACCGGTTGACCGCCCGCGTTCCGGCCAGGCGGACGGTGAGAAGGTGGGGGCCGGTCGCGTCCGGGGCGGGAAGACGGATGGTCGCGACGCCGGAGGCGGTGTGCGCGGGCAGGTCCACCGGGCCGTGGCGTACCGTGCGGCCGCACAGGTCGATCTCGACCGTCACACCCGAGAGCGCCGGACCGTCGTTGGCCACCGAGACCGGCAGTTCGACCTCCTCACCGGCCGCGACCGTCCACGTCGTCCGCGCGACGATCGGCAGGACGGGCTCGCACGCACGCGAGAACTCCTCCAGGGCGGCGGGCTTCGGCCGTCGTTCGAGGCTCCACAGGCCGTTGAACTCGTGCGGCACGTCCGTCAGCTCGGTCACGCACCAGCCCGCGATGCCGTCCTGGCGGCGGAACAGCTCGATCTGCAGCCGGTCGGCGAGCCCCTGGTAGCGCTGGGTGCCCTCGACGAACTCCGCGACCGTGCCCGGCCATGGTGTTCCCTCGATTCCGCGGGTCAGGGTCTCGCCGTACCACCAGAAGGGCGCGTCGTCGCGCGCCGGCAGGTCCGGCAGCCCCCAGTCGCCGAACTCGCTCATCAGGAACGGCCGCGGCCCCGCCGCCCACGGCTCCGTCTTCGCGGCCAGCTCCGTCAGGTACGCCGTGGACAGCCGCCCGTACCAGTGCGCCGTGAGGATCGTGCTCTTGAACACGCGCGCGGGATCGGGGTCGACCCAGTCGTTCTCGATGATCGGCCGGGTCGGGTCGGCGTCCGCGATGGCGGCGTAGAGCCGCCGGGCGAACCCCTCGTACCCGTCGCTGACGCGTGACGGCCCATGTTCGAGCCCGAGCTCGTTCATCGCCGACCAGAGCACGACGCTCGGATGGTTGCGGTCGCGGCGTACCTGCTCGGACGCCGCGGCGGCGCACCGGTCCGCGACCTCGCCGGAGAAGCCCAGCTCCGCGTGGGCGATCGGCTCGGCGACCGGGATGTCGCAGTGCAGCAGCATGCCCAGTTCGTCGCAGACGTCGAGGTAGACGGGGTCGAACGCCTTGATGTGCAGCCGCAGGGTGTTCAGCCCGGCCCGTTTGGCCTCGGCGACCTCGGCGGCGATCGCGTCCCGGTCCGGCTCGGCGTACAGCGTGCCGGCGTAGAAGCCCTGCACGAGCGCGCTGCGCATCCGGTACGGCTCGCCGTTCAGCAGCAGGCGGTCGCCGCGTACGGTGACGGTGCGCAGGCCGAACCGGGTCTCGCGCGTGTCGCTCGCCGTGCCGCCGGCCGCGACCGTCACCTCCGCGCGGTGCAGCGCCGGGTCGCCTGGCGACCAGCGTGCGGCGGACGACGGCCCGAAGTCGAGGACGACGACGCTCCGGCCGCCCGGCGCCATGGACACGTCGCTCTCGCGCACGCCGTCCGGCAGGCCCGCGCGTACGCGCGCCGTGACGGGCTCGGTGGTCCGGTTGGCGAGCTCGACGGTGACGGTGAGCGCCTCGGGGTCGCCGTTCACGAACACGTCGTCGATGACGACCGGGCCGTGCCGGCGCAGCGTCACCGGCTGCCAGATGCCGCCGTACGTCAGGTACAGGCTGGGCGGGCTGGGGAACGCCTGGTTCGCCCAGCCCTGCTTGCCGTGCGCGGTGCGCGGGTGCTCCGGGTCGTCCAGCGCGTGGTCGGTGACGCGGACGGCGAGGAGGTTCTCGCCGTCGGTCAGCGCGTCACCGGCGTCGACCTCGAACGGCGTGAAGGCGCCCAGGTGCCCGCCGAGCGGGCGGCCGTTCAGGTAGACCTCGGCGACGTCCATGACCGCGCCGAAACGCAGCGTCCAGTGGCCGGAGGAGTCCGCGAGGTCGAAGGTACGGCGATACCACGCCACACCGTCCATCGCGGGGTCGACCTCGGACTCCCACAGCCCCGGCACGGTGACGGGCCGCGCGGGCGCGTCCGGCAGGGCCGCGATCCCGGGGTCGCCGGTGACCAGGTCCCACGTGCCGTCCAGGACGAACTGCTCGTGCATCTCTCTCCCCGATTCGGTGTGGTCCGCCGTCAGGTGAGGCGGATGACGTTCCAGGAGACCGGCGGCAGCTCGACCCGCAGGGGTTCGCCCGCGCGCAACGGGATCTCGGCGCGCCGTGGCACCACGCGGTCCGGCTCGGCCGCGGTGTTGGCCGCGGCCCGGTCGTCGTCGGCGAGCACGATCCGCTCGGCCCTCCAGTCGCCGGGGAAGGCACGCAGGTCGAGGGTGAGGCCCACCGGCCCGTCGGCCGCGCGGTTGACCGCGAACACCGTCACGCCGTCCTCGTCGCGTGTCGCGACCGCGTCGACGAGGGGCACGTCTCCGTACCGTGCGGTCTCGTGACGCGGGGAGTCCACCACGACGCGCAACGCGTCGCCCTTCGCGTACGCGGCGACGTGCGCGAACGGGTGGAAGATCGTCTGCCGCCAAGCGGGGCCGCCCGGCTCGGTGCGGATCGGCGCGAGGATGTTCGCGAGCTGCGCCTGGCACGCGACACCGACCCGGTCGGCGTGCTTCAGCAGCGAGATGAGGAGGCTGCCGACCACGACGGCGTCCGCGACGTCGAACAGGTCCTCGCTCATCCGTGGCGCCCGCTCCCAGGTGCCGCCGTCGAACGTGTCGGTGTACCAGACGTTCCACTCGTCGAAGGACAGCCGGATGCGCTTGGACTTCCGCAGCTTCGCGCGTACGTGGTCGGCGGTCGCGACGACGCCCTCGATGAAGGCGTCCATGTCGACCGCCGAGGCCAGGAAGCTCGCCAGGTCGCCGTCCTGCCCGTAGTAGGCGTGCAGCGAGATGTAGTCGGCCTCGTCGTAGCAGTGCTCCAGTACGGTCGCCTCCCAGCTCCCGAACGTCGGCATGTGCGCGTTGGAGCTGCCGCAGGCGACCAGCTCGATCGACGGGTCGACGAGCTTCATCGCCTTGCCGGTCTCCTGGGCGAGACGGCCGTACTCCTCCGCCGTCTTGTGGCCGATCTGCCAGGGACCGTCCATCTCGTTGCCGAGGCACCACAGGCCGATGCCGTACGGCTCGGCCCGGCCATTGGCGGCACGCCGGTCCGAGAGGGCGGTCCCGCCGGGATGGTTGCAGTACTCCAGCAGGTCGACGGCCTCCTGAACACCGCGCGTGCCGAGATTGACCGCCATCATCGGCTCGACGCGCGCCTCGTCCGCCCAGGTCATGAACTCATGCAGGCCGAAGGCGTTGGTCTCGACCGACTGCCAGGCCAGGTCGAGGCGTACGGGCCGGTCCGGGCCCACGCCGTCCTCCCAGCGGTAGCCGGAGACGAAGTTGCCGCCCGGATAGCGCACGACGGTCACGCCCATCTCGCGCGTGAGGGCGAGGACGTCGCCGCGCAGGCCGAGCGCGTCGGCGGACGGGTGGCCGGGCTCGTAGATCCCGGTGTAGACGCAGCGGCCCATGTGCTCGACGAACGATCCGAACAGGCGCGGCTCGACCGTTCCCACGCGGTACGCGGGATCGATGGTGAGGGTCGCCGTCTTCATTTCAGCCCTGTGGTGGCGATGCCCTGGATGAACGCGCGCTGCACGAACAGGAACGCCACGACGATGGGCAGCGTCGTCAGCGTCGCGCCGGCCATCACCACGCCGTACTGGCTGATGTGCTGCCCCATGAACAGCGCCAGCCCGGCGGGCAGCGTCTGCATGCGGGTGCTCGTGGTGAAGATCAGCGGCCACAGCAGGTCGTTCCAGTTGGCCATGAAGTGGAACAGCCCGAGCGTGAGCAGAGCGGGTGTGGACAGCGGCAGGACGATGCGCGCGTAGATCCGCCAGTTGCCCGCGCCGTCGATGCGGGCCGCCTCGTCCAGCGAGCGCGGGATGCCGAGGAAGAACTGCCGCAGGAAGAAGATCCCGAAGGCGTTCGTGGCCCGCGGGATGATCAGCCCGGGGAAGGTGTTCATCAGCCCGAGCTTGGCCACGATCTGGTACGTCGGGATCAGCGTGACCTGGAACGGGATCATCAGGAACAGGATGACCGCAAGGAACAGCACTCGGCGGCCGGGGAAGTCGAGCCGGGCGAGCGCGAAGGCCGTCATCGAGTCGAAGCAGAGCGACAGGACCGTGACGCTGCCGGCGAAGACCACCGTGTTCAGGAACTGGCGCGCGAACGGGATCTGCCGCGTCACCAGCTGGTAGTTGCGCCCGGTCAGGTGGTACGGGATCAGCTGACCCGGATGTCCGGTGATGTCGCCTTCCGGTTTCAGCGACGCGGAAATCATCCAGATGACCGGCAGTAGGACGAGGGCCGCGGCGAGGAGGAGGCCTCCGTACAGCAGGATCCGGCGTGTCATCTAGTAGTTCACCTGCCTACGGCCGAAGTAGAAGTTCTGCACGATGCTGATCAGGAACACCATCAGCACGAGGACCCAGGCGATCGCCGACGCGTACCCGAACTCGAAGTCGAAGAAGCCCTTGCGGTAGACGAGATAGACGAGGGTCTCGGTCTTGAAGAACGGCCCGCCGCGGGTCATCACGAAGATCTGGTCGAACGCCTGGAGCGAGGCGATCGCCGCGATGACGAACACGAACAACGTCGTGTTGGACAGCAACGGCCAGGTGATGTGCCGGAACCGCGACCACGGACCGGCGCCGTCGATGGAGGCGGCCTCGTAGAACTCCGACGGGATCGTGCCGAGCCCGGCCAGGTACATCACCATGTAGAAACCGGTGTTCTTCCAGACCCCGACGAACATCACGTACGCCATGGCCCAGGTCGGGTCGTTGACGCCGTTGCCCAGCGACAACCCGGCGTGGTCGAGCCAGCGCGGCAGCAGCCCGATGCTCGGATCGAGCAGGAACTCCCAGGCGATGCCCATCACGCCCAGGGACAGCACGGCCGGCAGGAAGATCGCGGCACGGAAGAAAGACCTGCCGCGCAGTCGCCGGTGGAGCATCAGCGCGAAGACCAGGGCCAGCCCCACCGCGACCGGCGTCACCACGGCGGCGTACACCAGCGTGTTGACCAGGTCGCCGCGGAACGTCGCGTCCGACAGCAGTTTGCGGTAGTTGCCGAGACCGACGAACTCCGGCGGCGCGAACTGCGAGGCCTCATAGAACGAGGTGCGCAGCGACCAGATCATCGGCCACACCATGAAGACGCCCAGGACGACCACCGACGGCGCGATGAACGTGTACGCGCTCAGGCTCCGCCGGGCGCGCGGGCTCAATCCGCGCGCCCGGTCACCGGATCGAGGCATCGACAGGTCAGCTCCCCGAGGAGAGCATCGGCCTGATCTGCGCCGCGGCCTGCTTGAGCAGCGTGGCCGGGTCGCCCTTCCCGTCGAGGATCTTCGTGATCGTGGGGTCGAGGACGTTGCGCTGGATCTGCCCGAAGTTCGGCTGGCCCTGCATGAGCGGGCCGGCCTTGACGGCGTACTTGGCGAACTGCGCCACCACGGCGTTCTTCAGCTCGGACGGGGCGATGTCGGTACGGGTGGGCGGGAAGCCCGTGGTGTTCGCGAAGTAGGTCTGGGACTCCTTGGAGTTCCAGTACGTCATGAACTCCTCGGCCGCCTTCTTCTTGTCGGACTTGGCGCGGCTGCCGAGCGAGAACGTCGTGCTGTCGTACAGGGTGTTCTGCGCGGTGGGACCGGCCGGCACCATCGCAAGGCCATAGTCGATCTTGGACTCCTCCAGCGAGGACGTCAGCCAGGGACCGTTGATCTCCATCGCGGCCTTGCCTGCCTGCATCAGCTTGTCGGCGTCGGCTCCCGACTGGCCGACCGGCGAGATCTGGCCGTTCCGGATCAGGTTCGTCCAGTAGGTCATCGCCTGGATGGACGCGGGACTGTCCAGTATCAGGTTCTTCCCGTCGTCGGACATGACGCCGCCGCCCTGCTCACGCAGCAGGAGAGGGATGATCTCGACCGTGTCGTGCGTGCCCACCGACATGCCGTACTGCGACGGCTTGCCGCCGGGCCCGCCGCCCTTGGTGAGCTTCTTCAGGTCGGCCGACCATTCGTCCCAGGTGGCGGGCGGTGCCGAGATGCCGGCCTTGGCGAACAGCTTCTTGTTGTAGAAGAGGAGCAGCGGGGTGAAGTTGGCGGGCACGCCGTACTGCTTGCCGTCGTACTGGCCGGCCGTCACGGCTCCCGGCACGAGCGCGGACTTGTCCAGGCCGTTGTCGAAGGCGTCGTCGAGCGGCTGGAAGACGTGCTTGGAGGCGTAGACCGGAAGCTGGCTCGCGTTCATCGCGGTCATGTCCGGGCCCTTGCCCGAGCCGAAGGCGGGCAGCAGCTTCTGGTACATGACGTCCCAGGGCATGATCTGCATGTCGATGTGGATCTTCGGGTGCGACTTGTTGAACTCGGAGACGATGTGCTCGACTCCGGGCCGGTCGCCGCCGGTGAAGCCGTTCCAGAACGACAGCGTGACGGTGCCGCCCTTCTCGTCCGATGATCCGGACCCTCCGCACGCGGCGGTCGATCCGAGTACGGCCAGCGCGGCCACCATGGCGATCTTCCTGCGCAGGTTCACAACGTCCTCCCTCAACGGGACGGTGAGGCGACGCGGCGGCGCCGGCCCTGAATGCACCGGGAAGATACATCGCAGACGTAAACGTTGTATACCCTCTACCAAAAACTAGGATGATCGTCGCATACCTGCATGTCACAGCGATTACGGCGAAGAGGTAATCGTTGTACTCTCAGACGACGGTCAGCACGACGGAATGAGGTCGGTCGATGACCAGCGCGGAGCAGGGCGGGCGCCGCTCGGCCAGCATGAAACACGTGGCCGCCCGCGCGGGGGTCTCGGTCAAGACCGTCTCCAACGTGATCAACGGAATCTCGGTCGCCCCGGCCACCCGCCAGCGCGTCGAAGGCGCCATCGCGGAGCTCGGCTACCGGCCCAACATCACCGCCCGCAACCTGCGCCGCGGGCGTACGGGCATCCTCGCGCTCGCGCTGTCCGAGATCGACGTGCCCTACTTCGCCGAGCTGGCACGGCTCATCGTCGACACCGCCGAGGAGCACGGCTACACGATCCTCATCGACCAGACCAACGGCGACCCGAAACGGGAGCAGTACGTCGTGGACGGGATGGGCGCACAGCTCGTCGACGGCATCGTCTTCAGCCCCGTCGCGATGGACCGCCTCGACATCGCGCGCCGTACTGACACCACACCCCTGGTCCTGCTCGGCGAGCGCGTCTCCGCCGGCCCGGCCGACCACGTCGCCATCGACAACGTGGCCGCCGCACGTACGGCCACCGAGCACCTCGTCGCGCTCGGCCGTGGCCGCATCGCCGCGATCGGCGCCCAGCCCTCCCACGTGCAGAGCACGTCACGGATGCGGGAGAGCGGATACCGCGCGGCGCTGCTCGACGCCGGGCTCCCGGTCGACGAGGCGCTCGTCGTACCGGCCCTGCGGTATCACCGCCGCGACGGCGCCGAGGCCGCCGCCTACCTGACCGAGCTGGAGCATCCTCCGGACGCGGTGTTCTGCTTCAACGACACGCTCGCCCTCGGCGCGATGCGCACGTTGTACGACCGCGGCTACCGCATCCCCGAAGACGTCGCGGTCGTCGGCTTCGACGACATCGACGACGGCCGCTACAACGTGCCGAGCCTGACCACCGTCAGCCCCGACAAGGCCGGCATCGCCCGCTCCGCGCTCCGCCTCCTCCTCGACCGGATCGGCGCGATCGAGTCACCGCCTCGCGAGGTCACGGTCAGCCACGAGCTGCGCGTCCGCGAGAGCTCCGGCCGGGTCGGCCGGCGACCCGTCTAGTCACCCGAGGGTGTACGCGCAAGTGTCGTCCCCGGCTGGACGATTGCCGCCGGAGGACGTCCTTACTCTGAATTATCAGACTGTGGTCGGACCCGCCGTGGGTATTGGGGGATGCTCGCGTTCCGGCCACGGGACCCGCTGTGTGCAGATGTCCACCGGGTCCCAAAGCGGACGCCCGCGCCAGCGCCTTTGGGGGAAGGGGCTCGGAAACGTGGGCGTCCGCACATTTCATTTGCTCTTGTTCACGTACCGGCGCGGGGTCTGGCCGAGTTCGTGCTTGAAGGCGGCGACGTACGCGGACGGTGTGCTGTATCCGGCGGTGGCCGCGGTCTCGGTGACCGACGCTCCGGCGGCCAGCGAGTCGAGCGAGTTCAGGATGTGGGCGCGGCGTCGCCATGCGCCCAGGCTGAGGCCGGTCTCGGCCGCGAAGGCGCGTTCCAGGGTACGGCGGCCGGCACCGGCCCGGCGCGCCGCTTCGTCGAGGGTGAGGGACGCGTCGGCGATGATCTCCCTGGCCGCGTCGACGGCCCGGGGATCGGCGGGCCATGGAAGCCGCAGCGCCGCTTCGGGAAGCATGCGGAGCTGGTCGGTGAGCACGGTCAGCAGCGCGGCGTGAACGGCGCCGTCCAGGAACAACGGACACGACCGCACCGCGTGGAGCAGCAGCGCGCGTGCCAGGGCGGGGACGGTGACCGCCCGGACACCGAAGGGGAGCACCCGCAGGCCGGCGTCGAAGTAGAGGGTGCGGACCGCGACCGGGGACCGGTTCGCGACGGTCGCCGCGGCCCCGTCGGGAATCCAGAGTGCCCGATGAACAGGGACGACCCAGGATCCGGCCGTGGTCGAGACCGTCATGGCCCCGGACTCGGTGTAGAGCAGCTGGTCCCACCCGGCCTCGATCGGCAGCACCGCCTGGCCGGCCGGGTGGGTGACGGCATAGCTCCGTACGGCCGGCTCGCTCGCCTGGCGTGATTTCGACATTTCTTGTCGAAGTCTAGGTGGCCCGCCACCAGACGGCGGTGTGAGCATGAGGGACATGCCGACGAACCTGTCCCATTTCGCGATCAACGCCGACGACGTGCCGGCCAGCCGCACGTTCTACGAGGCCGTGTTCGGCTGGACCTTCACGCCCTGGGGGCCGCCCGGCTTCTTCCGAATCAAGACCGGCACCGACGACGAGCCCGGCGTACAGGGCGCGATGCAGCAGCGCCGCGACCTCGTCGCCGGCTCGCCCACGGTCGGAGTCGAGTGCACGTTCGCCGTGGACGACGTCGACGCCACCGCGCGAGCCGTACGCCAGGCCGGCGGCACGATCCTGATGGAGCGGTTCACGATCAGCGGCGTCGGGCACCTGATCTTCTTCGAGGACCCGGCCGGGAACCCGATCGGGGCGATGCAGTACGACCCGGGGGCACCGTGAACGAGGTGGCCAGAGTGGCGAGCACGCGACGGCCCGGTGTACGGCCGGGGCGGCGCGTCGTAAGCTGACGATGTGTGACGGGTGCCTCGCGCAGCGAGCGTCGCACCAGGCAGGGGGCCTGGTGGGCTCGCACGCCACAACGCTGGACGACCGTTTCGTTCTAGCGCGGGTTCCCTTCACCGACCCGACCGAACAGCGTGAATCTCGTGGAACTCCGCCAGTTGGCTTCATTCCTAGCGGTCGTCGAGGAGGGGCAGTTCGCTCGCGCGGCCGCGCGATTGTTCCTGTCTCCGCCCGCGGTCACCGGGCACATCCAGCGGCTCGAGCACGAGCTCGGGGTGCCGCTCCTGGAGCGTTCGCCGATCGCCCTGACGTCCGCCGGTGAGCGGCTCGTGCCGCACGCCCGTACGATGCTGGCCGCCGCCAACGCCGCCTCCGACGCCGTCGCCGATCTCCATGTCGGCTCCGGCGGGCCGATCCGCGTCGGGGTGATGGCGCCGGGCTCGGCCGAGCTGACCCCCGCGATCCTGCGGGCGTTCCGCCGGGCTCGGCCCGACACCGAACTCACCGTGGTGAACCTCGACTTCATCGAGCACACCACGGCTCTGGCCGAACACCGGGTGGACGTCGCCTTCGTACGGCCGGCTCCCGACGACGAGCGTTTCGGCGCGGACGTGCTCACCAGCGAGCCCCGCGTCCTCGTCGTCCCGTCGGCCGGCCCGCTCGGCTCCGCCGACGCGGTCTCCCTCGCGGACGTGCTCGAACTGTCCTACGTACGCCTGCCCGAATGCGCTCCGCAGGCCTTCGCCGACTACCTCTACTTCGCGGCGGCGCGCAACGGGACGCCGCCACGCTGCGGGCCCGACCAGGTCACCACCATTCAGGACGTGCTGACCAGCGTCTCGGCCGGCCGCGCCACGGGCGCCGCGCTCCAATCCTTCGCCCATCTCTACCGCTGGCCCGGCATCAGCTTCGTCCCCGTGGTCGACGCGCCGTGGGAGCAGACCGTGCTCGCCACGCGCAGGGACGACACGCGCCCGGAGATACACGCGTTCCGCATGCTGTCCGCCCGGCTCGCCCGCGACATGGGGCACGGCCTGGAGGCGAAGTCTTGGGACCGCGCGCCATCCACGGAGGTCTCAGACGTCCGGCCCGAGCATCACGCGTAGGGCGCGTGATGCTCGGGCCGGGGCTTCCGTGTGGTCAAGCGCAGGATGTGTCCAGGGATACGGGCGTTCTGGGGATGCGTGCGGTCAGGGTGGTGCCGACGCCGAGCCGGCTGTCGATCGTGAATTCGCCGCCGAGCGCTTCGACGCGGTCGCGGAGCCCGGTCAGGCACGCACCGTTCGACAGATCAGCGCCGCCGACACCGTCGTCACAGACCAACGCGCGCAGACGCGTGGCATCGCTGCGCACGTCGATACGGACCGCGGAGGCGCGAGCGTGATCGACGGCGTTGGTCAGCGCCCCGCGCAGGAGGTAGTAAACGGTCGTCTCAAGGGGTTCGGTGAGCTTGCCGTCCACGGCGAAGTCGAGCGTGACCGGGACCGGGCAGCGCCGGGTGAGCGCCTTGAGCGCCGGTTGCAGGCCGCCCAGGGACAAGACCGTCGGGTGGATGCCACGGGAGATCTCCCGCAGCTCTTCGCTGATGTCGTCGACGTCGGTCACCGCCCCCGCCAACTGCTCCGCGACGTCCGCATGGTCGGAACCCACGTCGCGTTCGATGACCCGGAGGGCGAGCGTAAGGGAGGCCAGGCGTTCCTGGATCCGGGTGTGCAGGTCACGTTCGATCCGGCACCGGGCCGCGTCCGCGGCCGCGAGCACCCGGACGCGTGAGGCGGTCTGTTCCTCACGCCCGGTCCGCACGGCGGTCGCCATCGCGTCCAAGGAACGCTGCAGCCGGCCGATCTCGGCCGGGCCGGTCGCGGGGACCCGCACGTCCAGATCGCCTGCGGTCAGTTCGTCGGCCATCACCGCGGCCTGGCGGACCGGCCGCGCCACTTCTCGTGTCAGGTATCCGCTGACGGCCAGGATCAACAGGATCGATCCGATCGCACCGCCGACGGCGAGCTGGACGGCCCGATCGGCGCCGGCGAGCGGGTCGGTGGTGGCCGCGAGCCGCGTCTCATGGACACGGAAATCGCGGAAGTCGCCGGCGAGCCGATCAACGCGCTGTTCGGCGGCCTGGCCCGCCACAGTCGCCACCGCAGCGTTTCGATCGCGCTGCGCGGTCCGCATCAACGGCTCGGAGAAACCGCGAATGTAGGACTCGCCGTCCTGTTTGATCTGCGCCGCGCGTCCGCCCTGCACAACGTTGTGCGCCTGGGCCAGGCTCACCAGGCGGGTGGCATCGGGGTCGAACCGGGCGCGCGCTTGCTTCCAGGACCGCAAGAAGACCGGATCACCGGTGATCACATAGCCGCGTTCGCTCGTCTCCATCTCATTGACGAGCCGTTCCAGATCATGCGATGCCGTCAGCACCTGCCGGTGATGTCCGGCCGCGGCCGCCGCATCACGCATCTGGCCGATCGCGAACGCCATCGCGGCCACGCAGCCGCAGATGAGGGCCGTCAGCAGGGCGGCCACGAGCCACACGCGAACCCCCAACCTTTCGCGTGCCTGCGCGATCAACCGTCTCATCGTCCCTCGCCGAAGCGACTGGAATACGGCGTCCATCGCTCCTATGTCGCCATATCGAGCATCGGACCGGGGCCCGGGGCCCCCTACGTCTTCGTTCTTAGCGCGGATATGACGCATGACACGGCACTCTTCACGAATCGTAAATTCGACCCGCGGTGATCGATGCCGGCAGCGGACTCGCTTCGATCGAGCTAGATGCCGAGCCCCCGGCCGATGATCTCCTTCATGATCTCGGTCGTGCCGCCGAAGATGGTCTGGATACGGGCATCGAGGTACGCGCGGGCGATCGGGTACTCCGTCATGTAGCCGTACCCGCCGTGCAGCTGGAGGCAGCGGTCGATGACGCGGTTGCACAGCTCGCTGTTCCAGTACTTCAGCATCGACGCCTCTTCGGTGCCGAGGCGGTCGGCGACGTGCTCGGTGATACACCGGTCGGTGAAGGAGCGCGCCACCGTCAGCTCGGTCTTCATCTCCGCGAGCGTGAACCGGTTGTGCTGGAACCTCCCGATCGGCCGCCCGAACGCCTCGCGGTTCCGGCAGTACTCCAAGGTCTCCTCGAAGGCCCTCTCGGCGCCGGCCAGCGCGGCCACGCCGATGGCGACGCGCTCGCGGGGCAGGCCCTGCATCAGGTAGATGAAGCCCTGCCCCTCCTCGCCGAGGAGGTTCTCCTTCGGCACCCGTACGTTGTCGAAGTAGAGCTCGGCGGTGTCCTGGGCGTGCAGGCCGATCTTGTCGAGGTTGCGGCCGCGGTCGAAGCCCTTCATCCCGCGCTCGACGACGATGAGGCTGAAGCCCTGGTGGCCCGCCTCGGGGTCGGTGCGCGCCACGACGATGACGAGGTCGGACAGGATGCCGTTGGTGATGAAGGTCTTCTGGCCGTTCAGGATGTAGTCGTCGCCGTCCTTGACCGCGCTGGTCTTGATGCCCTGCAGGTCCGAGCCTGCCGCGGGCTCGGTCATGGCGATGGCCGTGATGATCTCGCCGGAGCAGTAGTCGGGGAACCAGCGCCGCCTCTGCTCGTCGGTGGCGAGCCGGTCGAGGTAACCGCCGATGATGTCGTTGTGCACCGCGAAGCCGGGCCCGTGGATGCCGGCGCGGGCCATCTCCTCGCCCATGATGACGTAATAGCGGTAGTCGGAGTCTCCCCCGCCGCCGTACTGCTCGTCGATGTCGATGCCGAGGAGTCCCTGCCGGCCGGCGGCGAGCCACACGTCGCGGGAGACGATCCCGTCCTTCTCCCACTGGGCGTGGAAGGGCGCGGCCTCCTTGGCGATGAAGGACCGGACCATCTCGCGGAAGGCCTCGTGCTCCTCGGTGAAGATCTCGCGCTGCATACCGTGGTGCTCCTAGGGACCGAGGTAGATAGAACACGATTCGGTTCCATGAAACACCATCAGGCCTCCTCTAGCCCAGCCTCTCCGTCGGCCAGAGCGCCGGAGAGGCCGCGTGAGCCGGTCAGGCAGTGAGGCGGGCCACCGCGGCCGTGACGCGTTCGTCGGTGGCGGTGAGGGCCACGCGTACGTGGCGTGCGCCCTGGGTGCCGTAGAACTCGCCGGGGGCGGCGAGGATGCCGCGTTCCGCGAGGGTCTTCACGGTGTCCCAGCAGGGCTCGTCACGGGTCGACCACAAGTAGAGGCCGCCCTCGGAGTGGTCGATACGGAACCCGGCCGCCCCCAGGGCCCTGCGCAGCGTGTCACGCCTGCGGGCGTACCTCCCGCGCTGCTCCTCGACGTGCTCGTCGTCGTCGAGAGCGGCCTTCATCGCGGCCTGCACGGGCGCCGGCATGAGCATGCCGGCATGCTTCCGCACCTCGAGCAACTCCTTGACCAGCAGCTCGTCGCCGGTCACGAACCCGGCACGGTAGCCGGCGAGGTTGGAGCGCTTGGAGAGCGAGTGCACCGCGAGGATGCCGTCGTGGCTGCCGCCACAGACGTCGGGACGCAGCACGGAGACCGGCTCGGCCTCCCAGCCCATCTCGGCATAGCACTCGTCGCTCACGAGGATCACCCCGCGCTGCCGCGCCCACTCGACCACCTTGCACAGGTGCTCCGCGGGCAGGATCTGTCCCGTGGGGTTGGAGGGAGAGTTGATCCAGAGAATCTTCGGAACCTCGGGACCGAGGTCGACGAGCCCGTCGACGGCACGCGAGCGCGCCCCGGCCAGCCGCGCGCCGACGTCGTACGTCGGATAGGCGAGCCCGGGGTAGGCGACCGTGTCACCCTTGCCGGCGCCGAGCAGCGAGGGCAGCCAGGCGACCAGCTCCTTCGTGCCGAGCACCGGGAGGATCGTCGCCGGATCACCGTCCACACCGAGCCGCCGGGTCAGCCATCCCGCGGCGGACTCACGCAGCTCCGGAGTGCCGTAAGTCTGGGGGTATCCGGGCGCGTCAGAGGCCTCGACCAGCGCACGGCGTACGACCTCGGGCGTCGGATCCACCGGCGTGCCGATCGACAGATCGACGATGCCATCGGGATGCTGCTGCGCCTGTCTCTTGTACGGGGCGAGCAGATCCCAGGGAAAGTCCGGCAACGACTTGATCATTCATCCCCCAGGTATGAGGCACCGTCCGCCGTGTTTCTTGGCGGACGGCGCCGTGACCCGATTTCTCAGGCGTCCTCAGCCTGTGGCGGCAGAACCGCCACCACCGGGTGATCCTTGTCGATCTTGCCGACCTTGGAAGCACCGCCCGGCGAACCGAGATCGTCAAAGAACTCCACGTTGGCCTTGTAGAAGTCCTTCCACTGATCGGGCGTGTCATCTTCGTAGAAGATCGCCTCAACGGGGCAGACCGGCTCACACGCACCACAGTCGACACACTCGTCCGGGTGAATGTAGAGCATGCGCTTGCCCTCGTAGATGCAGTCGACGGGGCACTCTTCGATGCATGCCTTGTCGAGCACGTCCACGCAAGGCTGCGCGATGACGTAGGTCACGTCGTACTCCTCAACGTCTGTGGCCGTCGCCACGGCTCGCAGCGGTGTCCTTGCCTAGTATTGCCGGTGTCAGTCAACTGTTTCGACATGGGGGGCGCCACATCGGACCGCGATTCCGTGCCCGGTATGTCGTTTCCGTGTCTACATCCGACGTCGGGCGACGAGTGTCCCTCCGCCGCCGTCTGTCCAACGGAGCGTACAGCGATGTAGTCGGATACCTACAGGCGTGGTCGGACGGAACCCTGACGGTACGCCGCCGAGACGACTCGATCATCACTGTGCCAGAGGCCGATCTCGTGGCCGGCAAGGTCGTCCCACCTCCTCCCCCACGCCGCCACCCGAGGCCCTGACCCGGCCGTATTCGTTGCCGGTCAGCCACCAAACGCCCTGCCTATTGGGGTGTCACCAGGCACTTGCTTCTTACGTGACCAGCCTCACGCCCACCTGCTGAGATCCAACCGATCTCGCTACCGGATGGCCGTGCGGCCGCACCCGCATGGGAAAGGCCTCGGCGGGGGTATCTCGCATCGCCCTGGCATGCAGCCACATCGAGCGTCCCGTTCCGGCCAGGCTCAAATCAAGAAGATCGGACAGAGGAAAGCCTCTCCGGGAAGGCCCGATCCGGGCAGCGGCCGGATCCGAGGCCTCGACCACCAAACCTACGCCGATCCTGCGCCGCCGAACATTCTCCGCACGCTCCGCCAGGTACTCCTCGCTCCGGGCGCACTCAGATCTCGCATCGAGGCCGCTCGGTGGTGGGCGAGATCGCCTCGCCTGTCCCCACGCTCGTATTCGGCGTGTTCTGGTCAGGGCAGCGGCCAGTCCGGCACCTCGGGAGGCAGGTCGCTGCTGATCTTCATCGGGAACTCCGCGGTGCGCTTCTCCAGGAACGACGTGACTCCTTCGGCGGCGTCCGGGGCTGCGCCGAGGGTGCGCATGAGAGCGGAGTCGGCGCGGTGGGCGTCCCACGGGGACGCCGCGCCGAGACCGGACCACATCAGGCGGCGTACGGCGGCGACGGACACCGCGGAGGTGTTGGCCGCGATCTCCCCGGCGAGCTCGTACGCGGCGTCGAGGAGGCGTTCTCCCGGGTACAGGCGTGAGACGAGCCTGCCCCGGAGGGCCTCGTCGGCGTCGAAGACCCGCCCGGTCGCGGCCCATTCCATGGCCTGGGAGATGCCGACGATCCTTGGCAGGAACCAGCTCGACGCGGCCTCGGTGACGATCCCCCGCCGCACGAACACGAACCCGAACCGCGCGTCGTCGGCGGCCAGCCGTACGTCCATCGGCAGGGTCATCGTGACCCCGACGCCGACCGCGGGACCGTTGATCGCCCCGATGACCGGCTTGAGCGACCGCGCGATGCGCAGCGCGACCGTACCCCCACCGTCCCGAGGCGTACCGTCCTCGAACGCGTCCTCGCCCCCGGACATATCCCTGGCCCGACCGTGGGGGTCGAACGTCTCCCCGCCGCGCGCCAGATCGGCGCCGGCACAGAACGCCCGCCCCCGCCCCGTGACAACGACCGCCCGTACCTCGTCGTCGGCGTCCGCCCGGTCGAACGCATCGATGAGCTCGCCACGCATCACGTGCGTGAAGGCGTTGAGCCGCTCCGGACGATCCAACGTGATCGTCGCGACCCCGCCGCCCGTCGTGTACTCGATCTCGGTGTACGGCACTGCTACTCCTCGCGGAAGCGAACAATTCCAGAACCGGATTCTAGAGCTCCCCAGACCCGCGACAGCAGCCCGCCAACCGGAACACCTCACTGCTCACCAGCTGCCCTTCCACAGACAGCGCTCCCAACTGGCCCTCTCCGTTAGCAGCCCTCCCAGCTCGCCTCCTCGCAGACAGTTCTCATGGCTCGCCTCTCCATTTAAAGCCCTTCCGTGTGGTGCGGCCCTCAGGCCTCGCTTCCGACGGAGCGGGGATGGCGGGTGTCTTCGTCGGCCGGGCAGCCCACCAACGGCGGCATGGACGGGACCAGGACCTCGCGGCCCCACTCCGCACGAGTGCCCAGGTAGCCGACGGGCGGTGTGATCTCCAGCGTCGTACGGGACTTATGGACCAGCCGGACCGTCAGCGGGCGGCCGTCCAGGTACGGTGTCGCGCCCCAGTACTTCCAGAAGTCCTCCGGGTCTACCTGCGGGTGGTCGCCGAGCGGGCGGATTCGCTGGGAGGGACGGTGGCGGGCCCACTCCCACTGGTCCGTGAGGAGGCGGCATGCCAGGGCGCGGAGCAGGCCTAAGGCTGCCAGGTCGTGTGCGCAGGCGACCTTGTCGATCATGAGGTCGGGGAGGCCGAACCGGCGCATCCCCAGAAGCCTGATTCTCAGGCAGGAACACTGTGCCGTCGGCCGCGAGTCGCTGGACGGATCGAGGCGTGCCGCGGCCTCGTCGACGTCGTAGCGGGTGCCGAACCACTGGTCGCCCATGCGGAACCAGCTCCGCTCGGCACGAGCCATGCCGTCGCGGAGGACGACATGCCTCGCCTGCGGATCGATGAGAATGCCGTTCGACACGTCGGCGATCGCCCGCGCGACGGCCCGCGCCACCTGCGCGGCCCGCGGCTGCCCGGCCGTCTCCGCCCGGTGGGCGACCACGATCTGGTGCGAGGACTCCTGGATCCGTCGCTGATCATCATCGGACGCCAGGATGCCGTCGAGCCGCCAGGTCGCCTCGTCGGTGGCGATCGTGAAGACGCCGAGCTTCGGCGTACCGATCGCCTCCATGGCCGCCGCGCGGAACGGCTCAGGCACCCGCCACGGAACCGCCGCACGCGGGTCGTCCGGCGGCTCGTTCGTCGCGATCACATAGTGGGACGTCACGCTCTCCGGAACGGACAGCACGAGATGGGACATGACCGGCTCCTTGAGGTAGATCGAAAAACGACATCCACGGCGCGATGGGCATGGCAGGGGCTGGACGGAATTTGGCGGGTTGGTGGGGTGGCGGGGTTGGTCAGGCGGCGGTGCGGCGGGGGGCTTTGGTCACGAAGGGCATGGCCAGGTCGACTACGTCGTTCCACCAGTCGGCGGCGGGGGCGTCGAAGTCGGATGGGGGGCCGACCGTCAGGTAGGGGAGGTGGTCCTCGGTGTCGTCGGGCTCCGGGGCCAGGCGTACTCGGACTCGGCCGCCGACAGGGCCGGATGGGGTGGCGGACCAGTAGCGCCAGACGTCTCGGCCCTCGGCCCAGCGGTGAGAGGGCAGGCGGCGGGTTCTCGCGCCCGGGTTGCAGGCCAGCCAGTCCCAGTGTTCGGTCAGGAGGGCGACGGACAGGGAGCGCAGGAGGGTCACGGCGGCGAAGGAGTTGCGCAGCGGGACGTCCTGGGCCTCCAGTTCCGGCAGGGCGAAGCGGTGGAGGCCTGCGGTCATCAGGCCGACGCCTTCGTCTCGGGCGATCCGGGCGTCCTCGTCTCCTGAGACGAAGGTTGCCAGCCAGCCGTCGGCCAGGCAGAACTCCGGGTGCTCCGTGCCGAAGCGGAACGCGTGGGACATTACCTGGTGTGACCAGCCGTCGTACACGACTCCGTCGCAGGACTCGGCGATGGCACGGGTGATGGCGCGCAGGGCCTGGCCGTGGCCGGGCTGGGAGACCGGCGGGACGTCGCCCATCACGACGATGTGGTGGGTGGTCTTGTCGAGCAGGTGTCGCTCCTCGGGCCTCATCCAGGCGCCCTCGGCCATCAGGTCGGCGTATCCCGACTCGCCGGGTGGCAGGATGCTGATCCGTACGAGCGGTGAGTCGAGCAGGCCTGCCGCTAACGGGTGCCGTACGCGGGCACGTGCCACGGCGGACGGGTCGGGCGGCGGGTCGGCGGTCGCCACGACGAACGGAGTCGCCACGGTCGCGGGGATGATCAGATCCATCGTCAGGACCTCCAATAAACTCGGCTCCCCCCACCCTGACGCCCCTCCCGCCACCCCCATAACCCCTCATGCACAGCCTGTGGATAACCCTCGGGATCGCGGGCGGACACCCGTACGCGAGTGACACGAGTCACGTACGACCAGCCACGATGCGAGACGTGACGACGGGCCGCTCTCTTTGTCGGATATGTTTCGGCTCATGCAATGGGCCGTGGCGACATACGACACAGCCTTCGGCTATGTATCCGCGCACGGCGCCCCTCTCATCGATCTGCTCGACCCCAGGCCGGACGAGCGCGTCATCGACCTCGGGTGCGGCACCGGCGTGATGACCGCCGAGATCGCCGCGCGCGGCGTGGACGTCCTCGGCATCGACGGGTCGCTCGAAATGGTGAACACGGCCCGTTCGCAGCACCCGAACCTGTCGTTCGCGGTCGGCGACGCGCACGACTTCTCCACGAACGAGCGCTACGACGCCGTCGTCTCCAGCTCCGCCCTCCACTGGATGACGCGTGACCCCTCCGCCGTGATCAAGCGGGTGCACGCGGCGCTGAGGCCCGGCGGACGGTTCATCGGCGAGATGGGCGGCGCCGGCAACTGCGGAGACCTGATCACGGCCGTACAGACGGCCTGGCGGACGTTCGACCTCCCCGAACCCGAACTGCCCTGGTACTTCCCCACCCCGGCCGAGTACGCGAAGCGGCTGGAGGAGTCGGGCTTCGTCGTACGGCTCATGGAGTTCTTCGACCGCCCCACACGCCTCACCGAGTGCCCGGACGGCGCCGCCGACTGGGTACGCCTCTACGCACCCGAGCTGATCGCCGAGGTTCCACCGGAGATCGCCGGCGAGCTCCTGGACCGGGTCAACGAACTGGCCGCCCCTGCCCTACGCCGCGAGTCCGGCTGGATGGCCGACTACGTACGTCTCCGCTTCGCTGCCATCCGCTGACCCGAGCGGCGTACGGCCCGGCTTCACCTCTACACGCCCAGGGCACGAGGCCGTCCGCACCCGGCCCCAGACCGCCGCGTCGACGCAGTACGGAGAGCATGCGCGAAGTCGGCACTTCTCGCAGGTTCCATCCACGCGGGCCGCCCCGGAGCCGCGCACGGCACTGGGGCCGGCCGTGGGGGCGGTACGACCGTGGGTCACGGGGCGGTGCCGCCGTAGGGCCACAGGGCTGCGAGGGCGCGGGGCAAATGGCCGTGGGGGCGTGGCGGCGGGGGGCGGCCTTGTGAGTCCGCTGCCGTGCGGTCCCTACGGCGCCATCGCCCTGTGACCCCGTGGCCATGCGGCTCCCGAGGGCACGGATAGGGTCGGGGTGTGCTGCGTCTGTACGACCCTGTGACCGAGCGTGTTGAAGTCGTTGTTCCGGCTCGGGCCGGGGTGGTGCGGATTGCCTGTTCAGGAGGGTTGCGGGCTCTGGTGGTCGGCGATCTTGTCAGGCGGGTCAGCTTGCATCATGGGCTTCGGGCCGTGGGGATTTGGGAGGACGTTCCCGGGGCTTCCGGGCTGAACGTCCGGCCTGCCGAGTTCGTTTCCGGGGACGCGGATGTACGGGTCGGGGAGACGGTCGGGGCGGTCGAAGTGGCCGGGCATGACGGGCTTGATCCGCTTGCTGTGCGGATGGCGTTGTTCGGTGCCCACTACCGGGCGCGGCTTTCGCTCACCCGTGGCGATCTCGATGAGGCGGCTCACGCGCTCACCACGCTGCGCGGGCTTGTCGCTCGGTGGGCGGAGTCGCCCGGGCGGCCGATCTGCCGGGCGTACGTCGATGAGGCCGTGCGGGCGCTGGACGACGATCTCGGTACTCCCGCGGTCTTCCCGGTGATCGAGAAGATGGCTCAGGACGGCGGCCTCCCCGACGGTTCGAAGTTCGAAACGGCCGTCAAGCTTGACATGATCCTCGGGCTCGACCTCGTCGCTCTGGTCGGACGGCTCTAACCACCAATAGGTTTCGGCCGTTTTACCAGTTCACTGGAACCTCTTTTCTTGTCCCTGGGCCCTCAGTAAGCTCAACAGGTAATTTGCCCCCGTGCCACCGGAAACTCAGGATGCGATTCCGCCGTTGTGTCGGCACGCTGCTGCTGGCAAGTTCGCTTACAGCCTGTGGAAGCCCCACGTCAGGCGGCTTTCACCCGAGCGGGCAGGCCCCCTCCGGCGATCGTACGAACTCGACGTCGACGAGCGCGGGAAGCACGACCCCCACGGGTGACACGACCGTCAAGACCCCCCAGTCGGCGCTCGCCGCTTACCGGAACTACCAGCGTGTGTACGAGCAGGTCTACGAGACCGGGAACGCCGCGCCTCTCAGCACGGTCGCGGTCGACCCTCAACTCTCGCTGGTCACCAAGGACCTGGCCCACGTCCAGACCCAAGGTGTCATCTGGCGGTTCCACAATGTGCTGAATCCGAGGGTCCAGGGCCGTTCCGCCGATGATTCGACGGTCGTCGTCCTTGACTGCGTGCAAACCCTCGGCGCATACCGCTTCTCCGCGAAAACCGGTAAACGCCTCAGCGCCTGGCGCGGAGGAAATTACCTTTATCAGGCGATCATGCGATTCGCCGACGGCTCTTGGAAGCTCTCAGAGGCGAGGCAGGGCAGAAAATGCTGACCAAGCTGTCCTCATCGGTCACCGTACTGGCGCTGACCGCCGCGACGGCCGCCGTGGCGGGAGTGGCCTCCGCCGCGCCCTGCCAGAACGGTGGCGGTTGCAACATCCACCAGGTCATCCACCGCCGCGGTGGCGGAGGCGGGTCGAACAGCGGTGGCGGGGGCGACACCGGGCCCGGGCTCGGCTGTCCCACCGTGGGGAACACCATCGTGTGCGCGCCGACCAACGGCGGACCCGCGCCCGTGCCGCATATTCCCACGATCGACGTCGCGTACGACGCGCGTGACCAGATCACGGTGCCGGCGCCGCACGTGCACACCGCCCCCGGCGCCCGTAGCTTCGTGCAGATCAAGACGGGCCTGTGGGTCGATCGCGCCGACTTCTCCAGCCGGTCGATCACCGTGACCGTGCCCGACCAGTCCGTGACGGCGACCGCCACGCCGCAGTCGGTCACGTGGAACATGGGTGAGGCCGCCGTCACCTGCAACAATCCCGGCGTGGCCCACGGCACGCAGTGCGGCTACACCTACCTGCGCTCCTCGGCCGGCCGGCCCGGCCGCAAATACCGCATCACCGCCACCATCAGCTGGACCCTCGCGTGGACCTGCACGGGCACCTGCGACCAAGCGGGCGGCGCGCTCGCCCCCCTGACGATGACGACGGTGGCGCGGCTGGGAGTCGGCGAGGTCCAGACCGAGTCCCGGCCCGGCTGAGAAAGGCGAACGGTGCCCCTTTTCCGATCGTGTGCCGCGGGTCTGGCCCTGGCCGTGCTGGCCACCGGCTGCGGAGGCCAGGCGAAGAAGACGGAGCGCACGACGAGTGGCGCGAGCCCGTCCCCCGTCTCCTACACCGAGCAGCATGTGAAGGACTCACTGCTCCACGCCGGCGACGTCGCCAAGGGTGTCCACGTCGTCCCGGTGACCTTCACGGGCTTCGCGAAGGGCAAGGCGCCCTCCTGCGCCGACACGATGATCGACCTGAAAGGGAAGACGACGGCCCACCAGTTCGGGCCGTCCGAAACCCGTTCGTCCGCGCCGAGCTACGCCCAGCAGGCCGCCGTCTTCGACGACGCGGCCGCAGCGGCGGAGGCGTTCACAAAGATCGCGTCCACGGTCGGCAAGTGCCCCGGCCAGCAGCACGTCGCGTCGAAGAAGCTGAGCCGCAAGCAGATCACCCTCCCGTACACCTCGACCTGGAAGACGACACGGGACTCCGTCGGCGGCTGGACCCACGTACAGGGGTTCGAGAAGCGCACGTACTCCCCGTCGTCGAGCATCATCAACGTGATCTATGAGGTGTACGACTACGCCACCCGCGGCAACGCGGTGATCGCCTCGCTCTACCTGAAGCGGGTCAAGCCGTCGGCCGCCGGCGACCCGGTGGCGAAAGAGGCGACCGCCCTGCTCGGCACGCAGGTCACGAAGATCGGCTGAGCAGGTCGCGCGAGGCGACCACGATGCCATCCTCGTCGCTGTAGATCCACGCGCCGGGACGGAACTCCGCACCGCCGAAGACCACCGGCACTCCGGTCTCCCCGCAGCCGTCCTTGGCGCTCTTGCGCGGGTTGGAGCCGAGAGCCTTCACGCCGAGGTCCAGCCCGGCCAGGGCCATCACGTCGCGTACGGCGCCGTTGATCACGACACCGGCCCAGTGGTTCGCCACGGCGGAGGCGGCGATCATGTCGCCCATCAGCGCCGTACGGAGCGAGCCGCCGCCATCGACGACCAGCACCCGCCCCTTACCCGGCGTGGCCAGCACGCCCTTCAGCAGGGCGTTGTCGCCCTCGCACCGTACGGTCTCGATCGTGCCCGCGAAGCGGGGCCGTGAGCCGTACGAGCGGAACTGCGTCTCGCAGCTCTCCAGCTCGGATCCGTAGTCGTCGATCAGGTCGGCCGTCGCGAAGTCCACGTCACGAGGCTAGCCGGGTCAGGTGTCGGGCCCGCCGGTGGGACGACCGAGAAGGCGTGACAGGACGATCGACGTCTTGGTCTGGACGATGTTGGGTTCGTTGCGCAGGTGTTCGAGGGCCTGTTCGAGGCCTTGGATGTCGTGCGCGCGCAGGTGGACGAGCGCGTTGGCGTCGCCGGTCACGGTGTAGGCGGCGACCACCTCGGGGTGGCGGCGGATGCTGGAGTAGATCTCGTCGGGCGACGTACGGCCTTCGCAGAACAGTTCGACGAAGGCCTCCGTGGTCCACCCCAGCGCCGCGGGGTCCACGACCGCGGCGTATCCGGTGATGACTCCGTCCTGCCTCAACCGGTCAACACGGCGCTTGACAGCGGGTGCCGAAAGCCCGACCTGGTCACCGATGGTCGCGAAAGAAGAACGCGCATCTTCGAGCAGGCACGCAACGATTCGCCGATCTATGTCGTCAAGACGCAACGTTTTTACCCTTCTACGCTCAAGTCCGTTATTGGTGTTGCGGCCAGGCCGACCTTACGCTTCACGTGGTGCCTCACCAAACCCCGTTGGCACACAACGGCCCGTATCGCCAGGAGTACACACGTGACGATGCAGACCCTTGCCCGCGAAGCGGGCATGACCACCGGCCGGCCGGTCCGCACATACCTGATGTGCCCGCCGACCTACTTCGACGTCCAGTACGCCATCAATCCGTGGATGGACCTCACGACTCCCGTCGACCGCGACCGGGCGGTCCTGGAGTGGGAGCGGCTGCGCGAGGCGTACGTCTCGCTCGGCCACGACGTCCATCTCCTCGACCCTGTCGAGGGGCTGCCCGACATGGTCTTCGCCGCCAACGGCGCGACCGTGGTGGGCGGGATGGTGCTGGGCGCCAAGTTCCGCCACCCCGAAAGGGCGCTGGAGGCCGATGCCCACCGGGCCTGGTTCGAGGCGCACGGCTACCGCCGCGTGACCCCCGCCACGCACGTCAACGAAGGTGAGGGCGACTACGCCTTCGCCTACCGGGCGATCGTCGCCGGGCACGGGTTCCGTACGGACCCCGCGGCGCACAACGAACTGCACGACGCCTTCGGGCTGCCCGTGGTCAGCGTCAAGCTGGTCGACTCGCGCTTCTACCACCTCGACACGGCCCTGTTCGTGATCGACGCCTTCACCGCGGCGTACTACCCGGGGGCCTTCGACGAGGACGGCCTGATCAAGCTCCAGACCTTGTTCCCCGACCTGATCGAGGCCACCGAGAAGGACGCCCTGGCGTTCGGCCTCAACGCGGTGAGCGACGGACGGCACGTGATCATCCCTGATGACGCCATCGACCTGAGCAGCGCGCTCACGCAGCGTGGTTACGACGTCATCCCGGTCGAGATGACCGAGCTGCGAAAGGCAGGCGGCGGCCCGAAGTGCTGCACACTCGAATTGCGCCCCTAACCTGGATAAACGCGAGTTGCCGAAGGAGATGCCGTTGAACACGAAGGACCTGCGAGCGCTGTCCGAGCGCCACAGCGCCCACAACTACCATCCGTTGCCGATCGTGATCTCCGAGGCCGAGGGCGTCTGGGTGATCGACGCCGAGGGCAACCGCTACCTCGACATGCTCGCGGCGTACTCGGCGGTCAACTTCGGCCACCGCCACCCGCGTCTGGTCGAGGCCGCGAAGCGCCAGCTCGACCAGGTCACACTGGTCAGCCGCGCGTTCGACCACGACCAGTTCGGCCCGTTCGCCGCGGAGCTGTCCGCCCTCGTGGGCAAGGACATGGTCCTGCCGATGAACACCGGCGCCGAGGCCGTCGAGACCGCGATCAAGACCGCACGCAAGTGGGGCTACGAGGTCAAGGGCGTGCCCGCCGACCAGGCGAACATCGTCACGTTCGAGGGCAACTTCCACGGCCGTACGACCACGATCATCAGCTTCTCCGGCGACCCCGACGCCCGTAACTCCTACGGGCCCTACACGCCCGGCTTCCGCACCGTTCCGTACGGCGACGCGGCGGCCCTGCGTGCGGCGGTCGACGAGAACACCGTCGGCGTGCTGATCGAGCCGATCCAGGGTGAGGCCGGCGTCAATGTGCCGCCGAGCGGGTTCCTCACCGCGGTCCGCGACATCTGCACCGAGGCGAACGCCCTGATGATCGCCGACGAGATCCAGTCGGGTCTCGGGCGCACCGGCACGACGTTCGCGGTCGAGCACGAGAACGTCGTGCCCGACCTCTACCTCCTCGGCAAGGCCCTCGGCGGCGGCATCATGCCGGTCTCCGCCGTGGTCGCCGACGAGGACATCCTGGGTGTCTTCAAGCCCGGCCAGCACGGCTCGACGTTCGGCGGCAACCCGCTCGCCTGCGCGATCGGCCGCGAGGTCATCGCCATGCTGCGGACCGGGGAGTTCCAGGAGAACTCCCGTGTCCTCGGCGCCCACCTGCACGCCCGGCTCGGCAAACTGCCCTCCGACAAGGTGCGCGAGGTACGCGGACGCGGGCTGTGGGCCGGCGTGGAGCTCAACGGCAAGGCACGGCCGGTCAGCGAGAAGCTGATGGAGCGCGGCGTGCTCGCCAAGGAGACCCACGAGACGACCCTCCGGCTCGCGCCGCCGCTGACCATCACCAAGGACGAGCTCGACTGGGCCCTCGACCACCTCGAGGCGGCCCTCAGCGAGCTCTGAGCCTCATACGACCGAAGGCCCGTGCCGGTCCGGCCCGGGCCTTTGGCATGTCCGGAATCTTTGGCGCAAACCAGATTGCCGAAGATTGGCACGTGAACCTATAGTCCAGGTGGATTAATCGGCACAAACTAGAAACTGGACATGCCACGCCCACTCACACCACTGGGTCTCGCGGTGCTCCATCTGCTCCACATCGAGCAGATGCACCCGTACGAGATGCAGCAGCGCGTCCGGGACTACGCGATCGACGAGGTGGTCAAAGTCGCCCACGGGTCGCTCTACCACACCGTCTCCCGGCTCGCCGAGAACGGACTCATCGAGCCGGTGGAGACCAGCCGTGACGGCCGCCGCCCGGAGCGCACCGTCTACGCGATCACCGACCAGGGCAGGGGTGAGGCCCGCGCACGCCTGCGGGAGTTCCTCATGCACCCGGCGAAGGAATATCCGTCCTTCGGCATGGCACTGTCCTTCGTGTCGATGTTGCCCCCGGAGGAGGCGCTCTCGCTGCTCGACCGGCGCAGCGTCGGCCTGGAGGCGAAGCTGGCGGCCCACCACGCCGTGATCGACGGACTGATCCGGCAGGGGATCCCTCGCATCCAGCTCGTCGAGGTGGAGTTCCTGAACGCCCAGCTGGACTCGGAGCTGGGATTCGTACGCGAGCTGAGCAATGACATCAAGAACGGCACGTTGACCTGGCCGCCTCCCGGCGGCGCACACGGGGAGAGAGTATGAGGAAGTGGCACGGCAACCCCTGGGCGATCTTGATCACGCTCAGCCTGGGGTTCTTCATGACCCTGCTGGACCTGACGATCGTCAACATCGCGATACCCAACATGATCGACGGCCTGCGCGCGTCCCTCGACGAGATCCTGTGGGTGATCAACGCGTACGTGCTCATCCTCGCCGTTCTGCTGATCACCGCCGGCCGCCTGGGTGATCTGCGCGGCCAGCGCACCCTGTTCATCCTCGGCGTCGCGGTGTTCACCCTGGCCAGCCTGGGATGCGGCCTCTCACAGAACCCCGTCGAACTCATCAGCGCCCGGGTCGTGCAAGGCGCGGGTGCGGCGCTGCTGATGCCGCAGACCATGGCGATCATCATCGCCACCTTCCCCTCTGAACGCCGCGGCGCGGCGCTCGGCGTCTGGGGCGGAGTCGCGGGTGTGGCCACGATCGCCGGGCCGACGCTCGGCGGCCTGCTGGTGACCTCGTTCGGCTGGCGCTGGATCTTCTTCGTGAACCTCCCGATCGGCGTGATCGTTCTCGCGATGGCCATCACTCTCATCCCCGCGGTGAAGCAGGAACGCCGTCACCGGCTGGACTTCGTCGGCGTGCTGATCGCCACGGCCGCGCTGTTCTGCGTGACGTTCGCCCTGACCGAGGGCCAGCGCTACACCTGGAACGCCTGGATCTGGGCCCTCCTCGGCGCCGGCGTCGTGATCTTCGGAATCTTCCTCCTGCAGCAGCGGAGCCAGCAGTCCGGTGAGCCGCTGGTGCCCTTCGGACTCTTCCGCGACCGCAACTTCACCGTGCTCAACTTCGTCGGCGCCGCGGTGTCCATCGGCATGGTCGGCATGTTCCTGCCGTTCACGATCTACCTGCAGTCGGTCCTCGGGTTCAGCGCCCTGAAGGCCGGCCTGACCGTCGCGCCCATGTCGCTGATCGCGATGTTCGTCGCTCCGGTGGCAGGCAACCTGTCCGACCGGATCGGCGGCAAGTTCATCCTCATGGGCGGCCTGACGCTGTACGCGATCGGCATGGGCATCGTCGTCGTGACCGCCGAGGTGGGCTCGCACGCGATCGCCTTCCTGCCCGGCTTCATCATCAGCGGCCTGGGAATCGGCGGCGTGTTCGCGCCGATGGCGACCGAGGCGATGCGCAACGTCGAACCCCGGCTGGCCGGAGCGGCCTCGGGCGTCAACAACACGATCCGGCAGATCGGCTCGGTGGTCGGCAGCGCCTCCATGGGCGCCCTCCTGCAGAACCGGCTCGCGGTGTCGCTCCAGCACGAGGCCACGGTCCGGTCCGGTCAGATCCCCGCGCAGGCGCGCGGGCCGTTCGTCTCCGGGTTCAAGGACGCCGCCAAGGGCGGCATCGAGGTCGGCGCCGGGCAGAGCGGCGCGGCGCAGCACCTGCCGGCCGGCCTGCCCAAGAGCGTCGCCGCGCAGATCACCCGCGTCGCCCAGGAGGTCTTCCAGCACGGCTACATCGCGGCGATGAAGCCGACCATGGTGCTGCCGATCGTGGTCGTCCTGGGCGCCGCCGCTTCGTGCTTCGCGGTGAAGCGCCACCGGCGGGTGGCCGGACCGGCGCGGCAGAGCCCGGTGGAGACCACTCCGGCCTGACGTCAGTGCGGGTGGACCCGGTGGTAGGTGCCGTCGTAGTAGAGCAACGGACCGCCACCGGGAGCCGGCCGGTCGACGGAGAGGACCTCGCCGACGACGATGCTGTGGTCGCCTCCGTCATGGACGGCGTAGGTACGGCATTCGAGGGCGGCGATGGCCGTGTCGAGGATCAGCGCGCCCGAGCGCGGGCCCCGGTGGGTCTTCCAGCCGTCGAGCTGCCCGTCCAGCTCGCGCCCGCGGGTGGCGAACCACTGTGAGGCGTCCACCGCCTCCTCGCCGAGCACCGACACCGCCCAGGTCTTGGCCGAGGTGACGGCGTCGTGGAAGCGCGAGACCTTCTCGGGACAGAACAGCACGAGGGTCGGCTCCAGCGAGAGCGACGTGAACGCGCTGACCGTCATCGCGTGGTCGACGCCGTCGAAGGCGGTGGTCACGACCGTGACGCCGGTGGTGAAACGGCCGACCACACGGCGATACTCCCCGGGGTCGACGCCCGCGGACATCGGCATTGCGGCCCCTCTCACAGCACGGAACGCACCGAACCCGGACACCTTACCCGTGCGTCAACGCCGCACCTCGGGGACGGTCACGGCGGGCCCGAGCATCCACGGCCGGATCGACGGGGTCCACGCGACGGCGAGCGCGGCGGCGAGCGCGCCGCCGAAGATGAAGACGTAACCGGCGGTCGTGCCGGTGACCACCAGGTCGCCCTCGGGCCGCCGGCTCGACAGCACGAGCACCGCGATCAGCCAGACCGCGGCCGGCACGGTCGCGCCGAGCTTGCCGCTCACCGCCCACCCCGCGGCGCGGAAGAAGGCGAGGTTGACGACGGACCAGGCGAGCGCGGCGACCGGTATGCCACCGGCCTCCCAGGAGAACTCATAGGAGCCGATCACCCCCAGCATGACGCCCATCACGGCGAGCGCGCCGTAGACGGCGCCGGTCAGGAACCCGGGCTCTCGCGGGGGCTCGGGCGGGGTGTACGGGCTCGTCGTCTCCTCCACAGCCGGTCAGGCTACCGCGTGGAAGAGACCGGACTCGCGGCCGTACTCATCCGTCATGCCGGGGTCGCCGATGAGCAGCGTGTAGTACTCCGTGCCGAGCAGCGGCTGCCCGACATCGTTGGACAGGGCGAAGAAGGGCGGGTCGACGGTGATCTGAGTGGGATGCGCCCGCATCGCGGCCACCTTGGCCGGCAGGTACGCGGAGGCGTCGACAGTCGTCGTGATCTCCTCGAACGGCACCCCGAAGCCGTACTCGGCGACCGACCCGACCCGGCCGAACGGGCCCTGGCCCACCGACTCCTCCAGCACCGGCAGCGGCACGGCGGTGGCGTAGAACCGCGACGGCCTCCACGGCTCGCCCTCGCCGAAGGAGGGGTCGGGCGCCAGCTCGAAGGCACGCAACGCGACCCGGTGGGCCTGAATGTGGTCGGGATGGCCGTAGAAGCCGTTCGCGTCGTAGGTGACGACGGCCTGCGGGCGTACCTCGCGCATGATCTGGACGAGCGGGGCGGCGGCCTCGTCGACGTCGGCCCGCCAGAAGCAGCGCGGGTGGTCGTTGGAGGGCGCGCCCATCATCCCGGAGTCGCGCCAGCGCCCGGCGCCGCCGAGCAGGCGATGGTCGTCGACCCCGAGCGCGGCGCAGGCGCTCGTGAGCTCGCCGACACGGTGCTCACCCAGCGCGTCGCCCGACAGCCCGCGCAGATGCTCCGGGATCACCTCGCCCTCTTCCCCGAGGGTGCAGGTGACCAGGCAGACGTGGGCGCCCTCCGCGGCGTATTTCGCCATCGTCGCGCCGGTCGTGATCGACTCGTCGTCGGGATGCGCGTGCACGAACAGGACGCGCGTGTCGGGGATCTCCACGGCTCAGCCGGCGTCCGGTGCCGCCGTGCCGGGCGGCCCGGGCGAGCCGCCGCCGTCCGGCGGCTCCGTGCCGCCGGGCTCCGTGGGGCCGGTCGACGGGCCGGTCGGCGGTGAGGTCGGCACCGTGAGCGTCGGACTCGGCGTGGGCGTCTCCGGCGGAGTGAACGTGTGCCGGCGGTGGCGGGGCGGCTCGTACGGCCGGCTGGGTTCGCGGCTCACGGAGGGCTGGATGGAGGGTGCCGGCGAATTGGCGTCTCCGCCGCCGTGGCCGCCGCCGTGGGACGCCGTCCAGATGACCGCCGCGACCGCTCCGGCCGCCAGCAGCACGCCCAGCACCGCCGCGGCCAGGCCGCGCCGCGTCAGCCCGCCTCCCGCGCGCGTGCCCACCACTGTCGGGCCGGCCGTGGCGTCCTGCCGCATCGTCGGGGCCGCGCCGGCCCCCGGAACGCCGCCGGGCACGGTGCCGGCGAACGCCGCTCCCTGACCCAGGATCGCGGTCTGCGGGTCGCCTGCCGGCGCGGAGGACGGGGTGACGCCCTCCTCGCCGAGCAGGCGCATGAGCAGCGCCTGGGTGTTCGGGCGCGCGGCGGGGTCCTTCTCGAGGCAGGCGGCGACGATGCCGCGCAGCGGCTCCTCCAGCGAGCCGAGGTCCGGCGGCTCGTTGATGATCCGGTGGATCACGGCCATGACCGTGTCCTGCCCGAACGGCGCCTGGCCCGTCGCGGCGTACACGATCGTCGAAGCCCAGGCGAAGATGTCCGCCGCGGGGGTGATCTCGGCGCCGGAGAGCTGCTCGGGAGCCATGTACGCCGGGGTGCCGATGGCCGAGTTGGTCATCGTCGCGGCCGCGTCGAGCGCCTTGGCGATGCCGAAGTCGATCACGCGAGGGCCGTCGACGCCGATCAGGACGTTCTGCGGCTTGAAGTCGCGGTGGACGATGCCGGCCTGGTGGATCGCGACCAGGGCCGTGACCGTGCCGATCGCGAGGCGTTCGAGGTCGGCGCCGGAGCGCGGCGAGTCGTTCGAGACCAGCTGGGCCAGCGACGGGCCCGGAACGTATTCGCTGACGATGTAGGGCCGATCGCCCTCGGCATCGGCCTCCAGCACCTGCGCGGTGCAGAACCGCGCGACCCTCTTGACGGCCGCCAGCTCGCGCATGAAACGGGCGCGGGCGGTCTCGTCGTGTTCGAGGTCGGCCCGCAGCAGCTTGATGGCCACCGCGTCGCCGGAGGCGGAGCGGCCGAGGTAAACGACTCCCTGACCGCCTTCGCCGAGGCGTGCCTCGACGGTGTAGTCACCTAGCCTCGTGGGGTCTCCCGGCTGAAGGGGACGGCCATCCGGCATGGGTACTCCTGGTTGGGGAAGGCGGTGGTTTCGTTCAACCGTAGCCCTGTCTCAGACCGGGCGGGCATGCATGCGGCATACGCGTACGCCTGGCAGGATCGGAGGCATGACGATCAGTTTCCCACGGCAGAGCGCGCGTACTCGCCGTTTCACTCTCGGTGCACCTCGCGGTTTCCAGGTATCGCCCGACGGTACGCGGGTCACGTTTCTGCGGTCGGGCGGCGGCACCGACCCGGTCACCTGCATGTGGACCCTGGACGTCGGCAGCGGCGCGGTCGGCGAGGAGCGTCTGGTCGTCGACCCGCGCACCCTCGACCTCCCCGGCGACGAGGACCTGCCCGCCGAGGAGAAGGCCCGGCGGGAGCGCGCACGCGAGCAGGCCGGCGGCGTCGTCTCGTACGCGACCGACCGTGACGTGGCGCTCGCGGCGTTCGCGCTGTCCGGGCGGCTGTTCGTCACCGACCTGGACAAGAGCGTGCGCCCGCTGGACGCCGCCACCCCCGTCTTCGACCCGCGCCCCGACCCGACCGGCACCCACGTCGCGTACGTCTCCGGCCGCGCCCTGCGGGTGATCGAGATCGCCTCCGGCGACGACCGCGCGCTCGCCGAGCCGGAGGGCGACGACATCTCCTACGGCCTCGCGGAGTTCATCGCCGCCGAGGAGATGCAGCGCATGCGCGGCTTCTGGTGGTCGCCGGACGGCCAGGCCGTGCTGACCGAGCGCGCCGACATCTCCCCCGTGCGACGCTGGCACATCGCCGACCCCGCCAACCCCGGGTCCGCGCCCGCCGAGATCGCCTACCCCGCCGCCGGCACGCCCAACGCCGACGTCTCCCTCGTGGTGCTGCGGCTCGACGGCGGCGATCAGCCGGTCGAGTGGGACCGCGAGACCTTCCCGTACCTCGTCACGGCCTCCTGGGATTCGACGGGCATCCTGCTCGTCGTGCAGACCCGCGACCAGAAGACCACGCGGATCCTGTCCGCCGACCCCGGCACCGGCGCGACCACCCTCGTTCGCGAGGACACCGACCCGACGTGGCTCGACATCGTGCCCGGCGTGCCCGCGCGCACCGCGAGCGGCGACCTCGTCTGGACCGCCGAGGACGACTCGGCGCGGCGGCTGCTCATCGGCGACGAGGCGGTCACCCCCGGTGGCCTGCAGGTACGGTCCGTGCTCGGCGTGGACGGCGACACCGTGCTGTTCACCGCCTCCGACGAGCCGACCGAGGTCCACGTCTGGCTGTACGACGGCAACGGCCTCACCCGGCTGAGCGAGGGCACCGGCGTCTTCGGCGGCCGTCGCCGCGGCGGCACCACGGTCCTGTCCGGCGGCCGGCTGGACCGGTTCGGCGTCGTGACCACGGTGCTGCGCGCCGGCGAGGCCGTCGGCGAGATCGCCTCGCACGCCGAGACGCCCGCCATCGACGTGAACGTCACGCTGATCAACGCCGGAGAGCGCGAGATCCGCACCGCCGTGCTCCTGCCCTCCGGGCACACCGGCGACGAGCCGCTGCCGGTCCTCATGGACCCGTACGGCGGGCCGCACAGTCAGCGCGTCCTGGCGACACGGCGTGCCTTCGCCGAGTCGCAGTGGTTCGCCGACCAGGGCTTCGCCGTGATCGTCGCCGACGGGCGCGGCACACCCGGACGCGGCCCGGCATGGGACCGCGCGATCCACCACGACGTCGTCGAGCCGGTGCTGGAAGACCAGGTGGCGGCGCTGCGTGCGGCGGCCGAGCGGTTCCCGCTCGACCTGTCGCGCGTCGCCATCCGCGGCTGGTCGTTCGGCGGCTACCTCGCCGCGCTGGCCGTGCTGCGCCGCCCCGACGTCTTCCACGCCGCGGTCGCGGGCGCCCCGGTCACCGACTGGACCCTCTACGACACCCACTACACCGAGCGCTATCTCGGGCACCCTGGCGAGGACCCGGAGCCGTACGAGCACTGCAGCCTGATCCGCGCCGCGGCCGGAACGGGCGGCGGCCACGAGGGGCGTGACACCCGGCCGCTGATGATCATCCACGGGCTGGCGGACGACAACGTCGTGGCCGCGCACACCCTCCGGCTGTCCTCCGCGCTGCTCGCGGCGGGCAGGCCGCACAGCGTGCTCCCGCTCTCGGGCGTCACCCACTTCACGCCCCAGGAGGTCGTCAACGAGAACCTCCTTCTTTTGCAGGTGGACTTCCTGAGGAACGCCCTGTAGCCATTGCCCTGACCACCGGCAGCGGAGACGATTCCCCGGTAGGCCCTCATAGCGGAGAACAGACGACGTGAGCATGATCATCGAGCGACCCGGCTCGGCCCTGCCTGGCTCGGGCGCACTCGATCTTCTGCTGATCGAGGACGACCCGGCCGACGCCTTCCTGTTCGAGGAGCTCCTCGCCGAGGAGATCTCCGACGTGCGGATCACCAGGGCCCGTACGTTCCGCGAGGCGCAGGAACGCATGGACTCCCGCGTCCGGTGCGTCGTGGTGGACCTGTCCCTGCCCGACGCCGAGGGGCTCGACCTGCTGCACCGGGTGCTGGCGATCGCGCCGCGCGCCGCGGTGCTCGTCCTCACCGGCCGCAGCGACTCCGAGACGGGCGTCGCCGCGGTCTCGGCGGGCGCCGAGGACTACCTGGTCAAGCACGAGGTCGACGGCCCGCTGCTGGCCCGCGCCATCCGCTACTCCCTGGAGCGCAAGCGCGCCGAGGAGACCGAGCGTGAGCTGATGGAGGCGGAGCTGCACGGGGAGGAGAACGCCCGCATCGAACGCGGGCTGCTCCCCGTGCCGATCATCGACGGCACGCGCCTCACGCACCACACCCGCTACCGGCCCGGACGCGAGCGCGCCCTGCTCGGAGGCGACTTCTATGACACCGTGCGGACCCCCGACGGCGCGGTCCACCTGGTGATCGGCGACGTCTGCGGCCACGGCCCGGACGAGGCGTCGCTGGGCGTGCGCCTGCGCATCGCCTGGCGGACCCTCGTGCTGGCAGGGCACACCGACGCCGAGCTCCTGGACACCCTCGACGAGGTGCTCGGCCACGAGCGATGGTCCGAAGAGATCTTCGCGACGCTGTGCACGGTGACGATCGCGCCGGACGGCCGCGAGGCCGTGTACCGGCTCGCCGGGCATCCCGCGCCGCTGCTGTTCTCCGAGACGTTCACGCGCGCGGTCCCGGACGAGGTCACGGGGCCGGCGCTCGGGCTGTTCCCGGACTCGGAGTGGCCCGAGGGGCGGATCTCACTGAACGGCGCGTGGACGGTGCTGATGTACACCGACGGGCTCATCGAGGGCCGCATCGGGGAGGGCTCCGAACGTCTCGGCACGGACCGCCTCGTCCTGCTCACCGCGCGGGCACGCGGCGACGGCCTGTCCGGCGGCCGGCTGATCGACCGGCTGGTCACCGAAGTGGAGACGCTCAACGGTGGGGATCTCACCGACGACCTCGCCATCGTGATGGTGTCCGGGGAGGCGGAGGCATGACCTCGGAGGCTCCCCTGCTCGAACACGTCGGGCCTGAGCTACGGCCACGGGTGGTCGAGAGCCGGTCCGGGCTGGGCCGCCGCAGCGCCCTGGGCGGCCTCGTGGTCGCGCTGGCGCTGATCCTCTCGACGCTCGTCATCGGCGCCGCCGTCCGTGACGGCGGCGACACGCGCGCCGACCTGACCGACCGCGTCGACCCGGCGATCCTCCAGGTGCAGAGGCTCGACCGGGAGATGAGCGCCCAAGCCTCGGCCGTACGCGAGTACGCCTCGACCGCCGACAAGGCGCGCCGCACCGACTACGACCGGGCGGCCACCGCCGAGGGCGAGGCCGCCGACGCGGCGTCGCGGCTGCTGCGCGGGGTGCCCGGTTCCGGTCCGTCGCGCGCGGCGCTCGGCGGCGTCACGTCCGCGATGTCGGCCTGGCGCCGTGATGTCGCCGGCGCCGTGCTGGCCCACGACGGGCCTACGGACCTCGGCGGGACGCTGGCCCGCACGGGCGACCAGCGGCTCGACGCGGCACGGGCGGCGCTGACCACCGAGGAGACCCGCCTCGGCGCGCTGCACCGCAGCACCACACGGCGCCTGCGTTCGGCGGTCCTACGGCTCTACGCCGCCCTCATCGCCGGCGCGAGTGTCCTCTTCCTCGGCGCGATCGCCCTCACGACGCTCGTACGGCGCACGCTCCTGCGGCCCGTCACCGAGCTGACCGAGCGGGTGCGCGCGGTCGGCGCGGGCGACTTCGGTCATCCCCTCGACGTCTCCGGCCCGGTGGAGATCGCCGAACTCTCCGCGCACATCGACGCGATGCGCGACCACATCGTCGAAGAGTGGCGCAAGGCCGCCGAGGCGCACGTCATGCTCGCCGACCAGGCCTCGGAGCTGCGCCGTTCCAACGCCGAGCTGGGCAGCTCCAATGCCGAGCTGGAGCAGTTCGCCTACGTCGCCAGCCACGACCTGCAGGAGCCGCTGCGCAACGTCGCCAGCTTCTGCCAGCTGCTGTCGCGCCGCTACTCCGGTGTGCTCGACGAGCGCGGAAAGCAGTACATCGAGTACGCGGTCGACGGGGCCACCCGTATGCAGGCGCTCATCGACGACCTGCTGGACTTCTCGCGGGTCGGCCGGACCAAGCACGACATGACGGTGGTCGACACCGAAGAGGTGCTGCGCGCGGCACTGGACGACCTGGGGCTGGCCCGCTCGGAGACCGACACCGGCATCACCAGCGACCCGATGCCCCCGGTGACGGGCGACGCGGTGCTGCTGAGCCACGTGTTCCAGAACGTCATCGGCAACGCGATCAAGTTCCGTGGCGAGGACCCTCCGCGGGTCCATCTCAGCGTGCGCCGCGACGGCGACATGCAGGAGTTCGCCTGCGCCGACAACGGCATCGGGATCGCCCCCGAGCAGGCCGACCGGATCTTTCTCGTCTTCCAGCGGCTGCACCCCAAGGGCGACTACGCCGGCACGGGCATCGGGCTGGCCCTGTGCAGAAAGGTCGTCGAGTACCACGGCGGCCGCATCTGGCTCGACACGAGCCCTCGCGAGGGCACGATGATCCGTTGGACGCTGCCCGTCGTACAAGAGGCGCGGGAAGATGAGGGATGACTTCCGGATCGTGGTGGTCTGCACCGCGAACATCTGCCGCTCGCCGATGGCGGAGGCGATGATCCGGCACGCGCTACGCCCGTACGGGCCCGGAGTCACGGTGGAGAGCGCGGGCGTGTACGGGCACGTGGGCAGCCCGATCGCCCCCGGGTCGGCCGCCGCCCTGACGGCGCTGGGCATCCCGTACGACGGCCACCGCGGACGGCTCCTGACCCGCGAGATCGTCGACGGCGGCGATCTGGTGCTGACCATGGAGGGCGGCCACCGGAAGGCGATCCTGGACGGCTCGCCCGAGGCGCGGGACCGGACGTTCACCCTGCGGGAGTTCGCCCGGCTCACGGGGAGCGAACCGGGCGGTGACGCCCGCGCGCTGCTCGCGTCGGCCGTACGCCGCCGGACTTCCCTGCCCTGGGCGCGCGTCGACGACGTCCCCGACCCGTACGGCGGCCCCGACGAGGGCTACCACGCCTGCGCGGCGCTGCTCCTCGCCGAGGTCGCCACCCTGCTGCGGCCGCTGCTCAGCGCGGCCCCTGGCTCGCCTCGGTGACGACCCGCGCCGGTGGCCTGCCGTGCCAGGACTCCCACAGGGCCGCGTAGGAGCCGCCCTCGGCGATGAGCTCGTCGTGGCCGCCCAGCTCGGTGATCCGGCCGTCCTCGACGACCGCGACCCGGTCGGCGTCGTGCGCGGTGTGCAGCCGGTGCGCGATCGCCACGACCGTACGGCCGTCCAGCACTGCCGAGAGCGTGCGTTCGAGGTGCCGGGCCGCGCGCGGGTCGAGCAGCGAGGTCGCCTCGTCGAGCACCAGGGTGTGAGGGTCGGCCAGGACGAGCCGGGCCAGCGCGAGCTGCTGCGCCCGCGCCGGTGACAGCGTCAGGCCGCCCGCGCCGACCTCGGTGCCGAGGCCGTCCGGCAGGTCCGCGACCCAGTCCGACTCGACCGCCGCGAGGGCGTTCGCCACGTCGGCGTCGGGGGCGTCCGGGCGCGCCATCACCAGGTTGTCGCGGATCGTGCCCTTGAACACGTGGTGTTCCTGGGTGACCAGGGCGACGTGCCCGCGCAGGTCTTCCAGCGGAAGGTCGACCAGCGGCACCCCGCCGACTCTCAGGGTGCCCTCGCGGGGCCGCAGGACGCCGGCGATGAGCCGTCCGAGGGTCGACTTGCCCGCGCCGCTGGGCCCGACCATCGCGAGGCGTTCGCCGGGGCGCAGTCGCAGGTCGATCCCGTGCAGGACGTCGACGCCCTCCCGGTAGGCGTACCGGACGCCGTCGGCCGTGATCCGCTCGCCGTCGGGCTGCTCGCCGGTCGGCTCGCGGTCCGGGCGTACCTCGGCGACGCCCAGCAGCCGGGCCAGCGACGCTCCGCCTACTTGTAGCTCGTCGATCCACGACAGCATCCGGTCGAGCGGGTCGATGAGCTGCTGGACGTACAACGTCGCGGCGGTGACCTGCGCGAGGGACGCCCATCCCCTCGTATAGAGCAGGCCGCCGACCAGCAACGTCGCCACGACGGGCAGCACGTAGCCGATCTCCACCAGCGGGAACCACACCGTGCGCAGCCCCAGCGTGTACCGCTCGGCCGCCCAGGTGTTCGCGATGTCGGCGTCGCCGCGCGCGACGCGCCGTTCCTCCAGCCGCAGCGCCTCGACGGTGCGCGCGCCCTCGACCGTCTCGGTGAGCCCGGCCGTGACACCGCCCCACGCGGCGTTCTCCCGCAGGTAACCGTCGCGGGCCCGCGCCAGGTACCACTTGGTGCCGAACCACAGCAGCGGCACGCCTGCCAGGCACGGCAGCGCGGTCAGCGGACCGACGATGACCAGGGCGCCGATCGCGAACATGCCGGTGACGGCGGCGATCAGCGTCTCCGGCACGGCGTGGCGCACGCTTCGGGACAGGACGTCGACGTCGCGCGTGGTGCGCGTGACCAGGTCACCACTGCCGGCGCGCTCGACGGTCGACAGCGGGAGTTCGAGGAGGCGGTCGACGAACTCCTCGCGCAGGCTGGCCAGGACCTTCTCCCCCAGCTTCGACGAGGCGTACACCGCGTACCGCATCAGCACGCCCTGCGCCACGACGAACACCGCGATGGCGATCGCGATCCGGTCGGCCGTCCAGTGCGACGCGTGCCGCCGTACGTCCTCGACCAGTTCGCCGATCAGCCGCGGCGCGGCCAGGCCGGCGACGGTGGCCAGGCCGTGCAGGGCGAGGGTGACCGCGAGAGCGCGCGGGTGGGCGAGCGTCAGCCGCCGGGCGTACGCCCGCACCTGGGCGGACGACGCGACCGGCAGGATCTCGTTCATTCCTCCTCCTCTCGTGTGACGGTGGCCGCGTAGCGGGGGGCCACCGCGAGCAGCTCGCGGTGCGAGCCCGTCGCGGTGACGTGTCCGGACTCGACGAACGCGACGTCGTCGGCGTGGTCGAGGACCAGCGGGCTCGTCGTGCAGACCACCGTCGTACGGCCACGCCGGAACTCGGCCAGGCGGCCGGCGATCCGCGCCTCGGTGTGCGCGTCCACCGCCGAGGTCGGCTCGACGAGGACGAGCACCTCCGGATCGGCGGCGAGCGCGCGGGCGAGCCGCAACCGCTGCTGCTGGCCGCCGGAGAACTCGCGGCCCGCCTCGGCGACCTCGCCGCCGAGGCCGCCGGGCAGCCCGTCGACGATGTCGCCGGCGCAGGCCGCCCGCAGCGCACCCGTCACGTCGCCGCCGCCGAGCTCATCGCCGAGCGTGCCGGAGAAGAGCCGGGCGTCGTTGTCGGCGACCAGGACGGACGCGCGGACGACGGGGACCGGCACGTCGGCCAGCGGAACGCCGCCCCAGGTGACCGCTCCGTCTGCGAGGCGGCCGAGCCGGTCGGCGATGGCCTGGGCCTCCTCGGGCGAGGCCGCGGCGACGGCCGTGAGCCGGCCCTCCCGCGCGGTCAGGCCGGACGCGTCGTCGACGAGGTCGCCGCTCGGCCGCGGCGCCGTACCCGTGTCGTCGATCTCGGGCTCCAGCGCGAGGATGCGGACGACCCGGCGCGACGCGACGAGTCCCTTGGTGATCCGGTCGGCGGCCTCGGTCAGGGTCCGCATCGGCTCGACGAGGAACACCGCGTAGCCGTAGAAGGAGACGAGCTGGCCGACCGTGATCTGGCCGTCCAGCGCGAACCGCGCGCCGATCCAGGTGACCAGCGCGATCAGCAGTCCGGGTAGCAGGACCTGCGCACCCTCCAGGAAGGACTCGGTGCGGCCGACGCGCACACCGGCGGCGCGTACCGCCTGCGACTCTTCGCGGTAGCGGTCGGCGAAGACCTGCTCGCCGCCGATGCCGCGCAGCACCCGCAGGCCGGACACGATGTCGCCGGACCGGGTCGTCAACGCGCCCTGCAGGTCACGCTGGCGCTGCTGGTGGCGGTGGAGCGGGCGCAGCAGCGGGCCGACCACGGCCGCCATCAGCGGCACGCCGATCAGGACGATCAGCCCGAGCGGCAGCGAGGTGGCGAGCAGGATGACACCGACCAGGATGATCGCGATGACCGAGCCGCTGGCCCGCCCGGTGATGTCCATCGCGCCGCCGATATGAGAGATGTCGGCGAGCCCGATGCTGACGACCTCACCGGTCGCCATGCGCTTGGGCAGCGTCCCGCCCAGGCGCGCGGCCTGGCGGGTGGTGATCTGGAGCGTGCGGAACGCCGCCCCGATCCAGCTCGTCAGCACGAACCGGTGCCGCATGACCCCGGCGACCGCCTGCACCAGGCCGAGCACCGTCAGCACCCCGGACCAGAACAGCAGCGCGCCGGTGTCGCGCGCGGTGATCCCGGTGTCGATCGCGCGGCCGATGGTGGCCGGCATTAAGGCCTGGGTGACCATCCAGAGCACGCCGAAGGCGGCGCCGCCGGCCATCGTGGCCGCCTGGGCGCGTGCCACCCACAGCAGGTAGCGGGCCGGACTACGCCCGTCGGGCGTGCCGGGATCGGGCAAGGGAAAAGAACGCATGGCGACACCAGGGCTGCCGAGAGTGGGTGAACCTCACGACGGTACCCACGCCCTTAGATCAACCGCGAACGGTTTTCTCCTCGGCGAAGTGGCAGGCGCTCAGGTGCTCCCCGCGTACCTCCAGGGCCGGTTCCTCCGCGGCGCAGACGTCCTCGGCCTTCCAGCAGCGCGTGCGGAACCGGCAGCCGGACGGGGGGTTCGTCGGGCTCGGCACGTCGCCTTCGAGCACGATCTGCGTGCCGCGCCGCGTCGGGTCCGGCACGGGCACCGCGGACAGCAGCGCCTGCGTGTACGGATGCGTGGGGTGGTCGTAGATCTGCTCCTCGTCGCCGACCTCGACGACCTTCCCCAGGTACATCACCGCGACGCGGTCGGAGATGTGCCGCACGACGGCGAGGTCGTGGGCGATGAAGACGTACGAGAGGCCGAACTCCCGCTGCAGGTCGGCGAGGAGGTTCATGACCTGGGCCTGGACCGAGACGTCGAGCGCGGACACCGGCTCGTCGCAGATGATCACGTCGGGGCGCAGCGCGAGGGCGCGCGCGATGCCGATCCGCTGCCGCTGACCGCCCGAGAACTGGTGCGGGTAGCGGTTCACGTGGTCGGGGTCGAGACCGACGATCTCCAGCAGCTCCCGCACGCGGGTGCCGCGGCCCTTGTCGGGGTCGCCATGGACCGCGAACGGCTCCCCCACGATGTCGCCCACGGTCATGCGCGGGTTCAGCGAGGTGTAGGGGTCCTGCATCACCATCTGCATCCGGCTGCGCAGCCGGCGCAGCTCGGGCTTTGGCATCCCGAAGACGTCGCGGCCCTCGAACAGCACGCTGCCCGACGTCGGCCGCTCGACCGCCATCAGGAGCTTGGCGAGCGTGCTCTTGCCGCAGCCGGACTCGCCGACGAGGCCGAGCGTCTCGCCCTTCCGCAGGTCGAAGGAGACGCCGTCGACCGCCCGTACCTGGCCGATCTGGTGGCGGAACACCACGCCCTGGGTGAGAGGGAAGTGCTTGACCAGGTCACGTACCTGGAGGATCTGCTCAGCCACCGGCGACCTCCTCGGCGTAGTGACAGGCGCTGCGGTGACCGTCGCCGAGGAGCCGCAGCTCGGGGACCTCGGTCGAGCAGTTGTCCCGCACGCGTGGGCAGCGCGGGTGGAACGGGCAGCCGGCCGGGATCGCGGCGAGGTTCGGCGGCGCGCCCTTGATCGGCGTCAGCACCCCGCCGCGTACGTCGATGCGCGGCACCGAGGCCAGCAGGCCCTCGGTGTAGGGGTGCGCGGGCCGGGCGTACAGCTCGCCCACGTCGGCCTCCTCGATGGCGCGCCCGGCGTACATCACCACGATGCGGTCGGCGACGTCGGCCACCACGCCGAGGTCGTGCGTGATCAGGACGAGGCCCATCGCCATCTCGTCCTGCAGTTCGGCGAGCAGCTTCATGATCTGCGCCTGCACGGTGACGTCGAGGGCCGTCGTCGGCTCGTCCGCGATCAGGACGTCCGGCTCCAGTGCCAGGGCCATCGCGATCATCACGCGCTGCCGCATGCCGCCGGAGAACTGGTGCGGGAAGTCGTTCACGCGGTCGGCCGCCGACGGGATCCGCACGCGGTCCATCAGCTCCACCGCACGCCTGCGCGCGTCGCCGCGCGACGCCTTGCGGTGCACGACCAGCATCTCGGCGATCTGGTCGCCGACGCGGTGCACCGGGTTCAGCGCGGACAGCGCGTCCTGGAAGATCATCGCGATCTTGGCGCCGCGGTAGGCGCGCCGCTTCTTCTCCGGCAGGCCGAGCAGCTCGGTGCCGCGGAAGCGCACCGAACCCTTGGTCACGTGCGCGGGCGGCGTGTCGAGGATGCCCATCACGGCCTGCGCGCTCACGCTCTTGCCGGACCCGGACTCGCCGAGGATCGCGAGCGTCTCGCCCTCCTCCAGGGAGTACGACAGGCCGTTCACGGCGTGCACCGACGAGCCGCGCATCCGGAACTCGACGTGCAGGTCCTCGACGTCGAGGAGGGTCGTGCCCACGCTCACACTCCTCTTCTCATCGGAGCTTCGGGTCGAGTGCGTCCCGTACGGCGTCGCCGAGCAGCAGGAAGCTCAGCACGGTCGCGGTCAGGAACACAGCCGGGTAGATGAGCAGGTACGGGTAGTCGGTGAAGATCTCCTGCGCCTGGCTGAGCTGCAGGCCCCACGACACCGTGGGGTACTGCAGGCCGACGCCGAGGTAGTCGAGCGTCGCCTCGTACCCGATCACGACGCCCACGTTGAGCATGGCGTACACGAAGACGGGCGCGATGGCGTTCGGCAGGATGTGGCGGACCATGATGCGCAGGTCGCGCGCGCCGAGCATGCGGGCGGCCTGCACGTAGTCGGCGTCGCGCACCGACAGCACCTGCCCTCGCATCAGCCGGGTCATCGTCGGCCACCACAGCAGGCCCAGCACGAACGACTCGGTGAGCATCCCATGCGAGGGGAACGCCGTAAGGATCACCAGCGCGCCGAGGATGAGCGGCAGGCCGAAGAAGATGTCGGTGAGCCGGGACAGCAGCACGTCGAGCAGGCGTCCGTAGTAGCCCGAGATCGAGCCGAGCGTGATCGCGAGGGCCAGGGCGATGCCGGTGACGGCGAAGCCGACCACGATCGGCGCGCGGGTGCCGTGCACGATCTGGGACCAGTAGTCGCAGCCGTGGCTGTCGGTGCCGAACGGATGGCTGCCGCCGCCGAACGGATTCCACGAGGCGGGCCGCAGCTTGGCGTGCCGTACGTCGCAGCCGTCGTTGGCGCCGTAGCTCGCGAACAGCGACGGGAACGCCGCCATCACGCCCATGAACGCCAGGATCACGACCGCGATCCAGAAGGTGACACGACGGCGCAGCGCCTGCCACGCGTCGCTCCACAGCGACGCGTTGGCCCCGCTGACCGCCGACCCCGTCTGCGCGGTCGCCGCCACATCGGTCGTCTCACTCATAGCGGATCCTCGGGTCGAGGACCCCGTACAGGATGTCCACGATCAGGTTGGCGAGGAGGTAGATCATCACGAGGAAGGTCGCGATGCCCACGACGGTCGGGCCGTCCTTGATCTGGATGGCCAGGAAGATCTGCTGGCCGATGCCGGGCAGGTTGAAGATCCCCTCGATGACGATCGCACCCGCCATCAGCGAGCCCAGATCGACGCCCAGATAGGTGACGACCGGGATCAGGGAGTTGCGCAGCGTGTGCCGCACGATCACGCGCCGGCGGCTCAGGCCCTTGGCGACCGCGGTGCGCACGTAGTCCGAGCGCATGTTCTCCACGAGGCTGGTCCGGGTGAGCCGCGCGATGTACGCGAGGCTCATCGACCCCAGGACGATGCCCGGCAGCAGATAGCTGTACGGCCAGCCGTCGTCGGACCCGGCCGTCGGGAACCACTCGAGCTTCAACCCGAACAGCAGCTGCGCGGAGTAGGCGAGCACGAAGCTCGGGATGGCGATGACGAGCGTCGTGCCGCTCAGCACCAGCGTGTCGACCACGCCGCCCTTCTTCAGGCCTGCCCACACGCCCAGCCCCATGCCGACGACCAGCTCGAAGATCCACGCGGTGAGGGCGAGCTGGGCCGTGATGGTCCAGCTCGTCTTCATCACGTCGGACACGGGCTGGCCGCTCAGCGTCTCGCCGAAGTCACCGCGCACCAGGCCCCACACGTACTTGCCGTACTGGACGATCAGCGGATCGTCCAGGTGGTAGTGGTGGCGCAGGGTCTGGTACACGGCGGGCGACATCGGCTTGTCGCCGCCCAGGACCCGGATCGGGTCACCGGGCAGCGCGAAGACCGCCAGGTAGATCAGGAGCGTCGTCCCGATCAGGACCGGCACCATCTGCAGAAGGCGCCGTGCGACGTAGCGCCACACGCTACTTGACCGTCACCTGGTCTAGGTGGACGAGGGGCGTGACGTACGGGTCGACGTGCACGTCACCGATGCGGCTGGAGTAGCCGGCCTGGTCCTGCCAGTTCCACAGCGGGGTCAGCGGCATGTCCTTCAGCACCATGTCCTCGGCCTGCTGGTAGTACTGCGCGCCCTCCTGCGGGGTCTTGGCCGCGTTGGCCTTCATGATGAGCGCCTCGCAGGCGGCGCCGTCGTAGCCGCTGCGGCTCGGCTTGGAGCAACGCGGCGTGAGGTAGTCCTCGGGGCTCGGGTAGTCCATCGTCCAGTTGCTGCGGTACGGGCCCGCCGCCTTGTGGTCGATCAGCTTGGTGATGTAGTCCGAGGCCTGGACCTTGTCGAACGTGATGTTCGCGATGCCGAGGTTCTGCTTGAGCTGGTTGGCCACGTCGGTCATCCACTGCTCGTACGTCGGGTCGGCGTTGGAGAACACCAGGTGCATCGTGCCCTTGAAACCGCCCGCCTGGTCGAACAGCTGCTTGGCCTGCTGCGGGTTGTAGGTGCACGCCTGGCCGCAGGCGCCGGCGCGGTAGCCGGGCACGATCGGCGCGAGCAGCGAGCCCATCGGCTTGAAGGTGCCGTCGTAGACGGCGTTCACGATGGCCTGGCGGTCGATCGCCATGGAGATCGCCTTACGGAGGTTCGGGTCCTTGAACCTGCTGTCGTAGAGCGGGAACTCCATGAAGTCCATCGTGCCGCTGGGGACGCTCAGGAAGCGCTTGCCGAGCAGGCGCTTGGCCTCGGAGACCTTCGCGGCCGGGATCTGGGTGTTGAAGTCGACCTTGCCGGCCCGCAGGTCGGTGTAGGCGGCGTCGCGGCTCGCGTACGTCTTGAAGGTGACGCCGTCGGAGTGCGCGGGGCGCGGGCCCTTGTAGGCGGTGAACTTCTTCAGCTTGATCTGCCGGTTGTGCTCCCAGGAGCCGTCCATCATGAACGGGCCGTTCCCGACGGGCTTCTGCTCGTACGCCTTCAGGTCGGTGAAGGCGGCCTTGGGCATCGGCGCGGTGCCGATGAAGGACAGCACGTACGGGAACTGGCTGAACGGCTGGGAGAGGGTGACCTGCAGGGTCTGCGGGTCCACGACCTTGAGGCCGCTGAGCGTGTGGACCTTCGGCTTGCCGCTGTCGGGGTTGAGGTCCCCGTAGCCGGCGATGGTGCCGAGGTAGTAGTTGTTGCCCCAGGCGTTCGTGGAGTCCGCGGTGGCGTTCCAGGCGTCGGCGAAACTCTGCGCGGTCACCGCCTCGCCGTTGTGGAACGTCAGGCCCGGCTTGATCTTGATCGTCCAGACCTTCTGGTCGGTCGAGTCGACCGACGCGGCGTCCTGCGTCACCGGCTTACCGCTCGAGTCCAGCGTCATCAGCGTGTCGAACAGGGCGTTCTCCACGTTGAGGCCGTACGAGTCGTTCGTGTTGCCGGGGATCAGGTGCTCCGGCTCGATGTTCGCGTACGTGAAGATCTTCGGCTTGTCGCCGGATCCGCCGCCACCACCGCTACAGGCCGACGCCGCCATCGCGATCGCGACCATGCCCACCAGCACGCGCTTGACCATCATCGAGCCTCCATATGCCACGCAAGTGGCCCCACCTTGGCCAACTCCGGTGCGGTGACGGTAGATCTTTGCCGAAAATGTATCGTGATCGAAACATTCCTACCATCAATACCTCTCGACCCTCCGCGGCCAGGCCGGATCAGCCCCAAGGATCTTGGAAGGCCGGGATTCACACAAGGTCACGACCCGCCGAAAAGGCGGACGTTCTCCTCGGCGGGCCGCGGCACGCGCGAGTCAGGCGCTCCGGGCGGCCTTCAGGAGGTCGGCGTTGAGCCGGGAGATGGTCTCCAGCGGGATGCCCTTCGGGCAGACCGCCGTGCACTCGCCCGTGTTGGTGCACCCGCCGAAGCCCTCCGCGTCCATCTGGTCGACCATCGCGGTCGCGCGGCCGTGACGCTCCGGCTGTCCCTGGGGCAGCAGGCCCAGGTGGGTGATCTTCGCGGCCGTGAACAGCATCGCGGAGGCGTTCGGGCACGCGGCGACGCAGGCGCCGCAGCCGATGCAGGTGGCGGCGTCGAACGCGTCGTGCGCGTCGGCCCTCGGCACCGGGATCGCGGCCGCGTCGGGGGCCGAGCCGGTCGGCGCGCTGACGTAACCGCCTGCCTGGATGATGCGGTCGAAGGCCGACCGGTCCACGACCAGGTCCTTCACCACCGGGAACGCCCTGGCACGCCACGGCTCGATGGTGATCACGTCGCCGTCGTCGAAGTGACGCATGTGCAGCTGGCACGTCGTCGTCGCGCGCCGCGGGCCGTGCGGTGTGCCGTCGATGACCAGGGAGCACATGCCGCAGATGCCCTCACGGCAGTCGTGGTCGAAGGCGACCGGGTCCTCGCCACCGAGGATCAGCCGCTCGTTGAGGAGGTCCAGCATCTCCAGGAACGACATGTCCGGCGAGACGCCGTCCAGCTCGTACGGGACCATCCGCCCCTTGTCGGAGGCGTTCCGCTGCCGCCAGATCCTGAGTGTCAGCCTCATGCCCGTGGGTCCGCTCACTTGTACGACCTCTGCGTCATCTGCACGTACTCATAGGTGAGGTCCTCCTTGTGGAGGACCGGGACGCCGCCGGTGTGCTCCCAGGCCGCGACGTAGGCGAAGTTCTCGTCGTCGCGCAGCGCCTCGCCGTCTGCGGTCTGGTGCTCCGCGCGGAAGTGGCCGCCGCAGGACTCCGCGCGGTGGAGCGCGTCGACGCACATCAGCTCGGCCAGCTCGAAGAAGTCGGCGATGCGGCCGGCCTTCTCCAGTGCCTGGTTCAGCTCCTCGTTCTCTCCGGGCACCTTCACGCCGCTCCAGAACTCGGCGCGCAGCTCCCGTACCCGGCCGAGCGCCTTGCGCAGGCCCTCGGCGGTGCGTTCCATGCCGCAGTACTCCCACATCACCGCGCCCAGCTCGCGGTGGAAGGAGTCGGGCGTACGGTCGCCGTCGACCGACAGCAGCCGCTCGATACGGGAGGCGACGGCCGTACGTGCCGCGACGACGGCCTCGTGGTCGTCGCCGAGCTTCTCGAACGGGCCGCTCGCCAGGTAGTCGCCGATGGTGTTCGGCAGCACGAAGTAGCCGTCGGCCAGGCCCTGCATCAGCGCGGACGCGCCGAGGCGGTTGGCTCCGTGGTCGGAGAAGTTCGCCTCGCCGATGACGAACAGGCCCGGGATCGTCGACCTCAGGTCGTAATCGACCCACAGGCCGCCCATCGTGTAGTGCACCGCCGGGTAGATCCGCATCGGCACCTCGAACGGGTCCTCGCCGGTGATGCGCTCGTACATCTCGAAGAGGTTCCCGTACCGGTCGGCGACCGCGTCGCGGCCGAGACGCGCGACGGCGTCCTCGAAGTCCAGGTAGACGCCGAAGCCGCCGGGACCGACGCCGCGGCCCTCGTCGCAGACGTTCTTGGCGGCGCGGGAGGCGATGTCGCGCGGCACGAGGTTGCCGAACGACGGATAGAGGCGCTCCAGGTAGTAGTCGCGCTCCTCCTCCGGAACGTCGCCCGGTGCGCGCGGGTCACCGCCTGCGGCCGGCACCCACACCCGGCCGTCGTTGCGCAGCGACTCCGACATCAGGGTCAGCTTCGACTGGTGCTCGCCGCTCTGCGGGATGCACGTCGGATGGATCTGGGTGAAGCAGGGGTTCGCGAACAGGGCGCCCTTGCGGTGGGCCCGCCAGGTCGCGGTGACGTTGCAGCCCTTGGCGTTGGTGGTGAGGAAGAAGACGTTGCCGTAGCCGCCGGAGGCCAGCACGACCGCGTCGGCGGTATGCGCCTCGATCTCGCCGGTGACCATGTCGCGGGCGACGATGCCGCGTGCCGCCCCGTCCACGACGATCAGCTCCAGCATCTCGTGCCGGGTGAACATCCGGGCGGTGCCGACCGCGACCTGCCGCTCCAGCGCCTGGTACGCGCCGAGCAGCAGCTGCTGACCGGTCTGGCCGCGCGCGTAGAACGTGCGGGAGACCTGGACGCCGCCGAAGGAACGGGTGTCGAGCAGGCCGCCGTACTCGCGGGCGAACGGCACGCCCTGCGCGACGCACTGATCGATGATCTCGGCGCTGATCTGGGCGAGGCGGTAGACGTTCGACTCGCGGGACCGGTAGTCGCCGCCCTTGACGGTGTCGTGGAAGAGACGGTGCACGCTGTCGCCGTCGCCCCGGTAGTTCTTCGCGGCGTTGATGCCGCCCTGCGCGGCGATGCTGTGCGCGCGGCGCGGGCTGTCCTGGTAGCAGAACGACTTCACGCGGTAGCCCAGCTCGCCGAGTGTGGCGGCGGCCGAGCCTCCGGCCAGTCCGGTGCCGACGACGATGACGGACAGCTTCCGGCGGTTCGCCGGGTTGACGAGCCGTCCGCCGAAGCGCCGCTTGTCCCAGCGCTCCTCGATCGGACCGGCCGGCGCTCGGTCGTCCCGAATCGGCTCTCCGACGGTGAAGAGGGTCATCTCACCACTCCGAACGTGACCATCAGGGGAACGGACACGAAGCCCGCGACGAGCACGACCGCGACGGCGCCGGCGAGGAGCCGCAGGCCGCGGATGCGCCGCCGCGCCAGACCGAGGCTCTGGAACGCGCTCCACAGGCCGTGCTTCAGGTGAAAGCCGACCAGGACGACCGCGACGACGTAGAAGGCCGTGATGTACCAGCGCCCGGGGGCGAAGTCCGCGACGACCTTGTCGTACGGCCGCGCCGCGCCGCCCTCGGGGTTCACCGCGCCGAACGTCAGGTCCAGCAGGTGCCAGACGACGAACAACAGGATGACGACTCCGCCGTAGCGCATGACGTGGGCGGCGTACCGGCCCTCGCGTACGGTGGGCCGCGCCTTGTACCGGACGGGGCGTGCCCGCCGTGCGCGGCGGGCCAGTGACACCGCCGCCCACATGTGCAGGGCGACGGCGGCGGCCAGCACGGCCTCCACGGCCGACAGGAAGACGCGGTGCGGGATCGCCGGTTCGCCGATGGCGCGCAGCCAGTCCGCGTAGTGGTCGTAGTCGGCGCGCCCCAGGAAGATCTTGAGGTTGCCGGCCATGTGGGCGACGAGGTACAGGAAGAGGACGCCGCCCGTCACCGCCATGACCGCCTTCTCGCCGACGGACGAGCGGTACACGCGCCGCCGCCCTGCCGGTGGGGTCACAGGAGATCGGGTCACGGTCGTCATGTTCCGGAAACTACGTCCGGCTCAACGATACGTCCAAGACATGATCCGGCTTGATTCAATAGCCGTAGGCTATTGAACGTGCAGCTACAGCAACTCGCGTACTTCGTGGCCGTCGCCGAGGTGAGGCACTTCACACACGCCGCCGAGACCCTGCGGGTGGCGCAGCCCTCCCTGTCGAAGCAGATCAGGACCCTGGAGGAGGAGCTGGGCGCGCCGCTGTTCAGCCGCGCACGCGGCAACATCACGCTCACCCCGGCCGGCGAGGCGCTCCTCCCTCTCGCCCGGCGGATCCTGGCCGACGTGGAGACGGCGCGCCGCGAGGTCCAGGACCTGACCGGCCTGCGCCGCGGCCGCGTACGGCTCGGGGCGACGCCGTCGCTGTTCGCGGGCCTGCTCGCCGACGTGCTGGCCCGCTTCCGCCGCCGCTACCCCGGGATCGAGCTGCGCGTGGAGGAGAGCGGCTCGCGCGACCTCGTACGCGACCTGGCGCGCGGGCAGCTCGACCTGGCGCTGATCATCCTGCCCCTGCAGAGCACCGACCCCTCGCTGGAGACCGCGCCGATCCTGCGGGAGGACCTCGTGGTCGTGTCCGCGCGGTCCGAGGCGCCGCGCCGGGCGTACCTGCGGATCGAGGATCTGCGCGACCGGCCGCTGGTGATGTTCCGCAGCGGTTACGACCTGCGGGAGGTGACGCAGGCGGCGTGCCGCCAGGCCGGGTTCGAGCCGGCGTTCGCAGTGGAGGGCGGCGAGATGGACGCCGTGCTGCGCTTCGTCGAGGCCGGGATCGGGCCGGCCGTGGTGCCGTCGATGGTCGTCGCCGGGCGGCCCGGCCTCGTCGGCACGCCCCTCGCACCGCCCGGGCTCCAGCGCACCATCGCACTGGCGCACCGCAAGGACGTCCACCCGACGCATGCCGCGCTTGCGTTCCAGGACACCCTGCTCGGCTTCCTGTCCGACGCCGACGCCGAGGGCGGCCTGCCGCGGGGCGTCGAACGCATCGGCTGAGTCAGCCGACGACCTCCACCTCCGGCGCGAACCGGCCCAGAGCGTGCGTGAGGCGGCGGCGGCTGACGCGCCAGCCGCCGAGGCGCGCGGAGACCAGCCGCGGAAGCTCCTCGTCCGGCGGGGCGTTCCCGCGCAGCGCGAGCGCGCCCCTCCCGGACGAGCCGCCGTCCGCGGCATGGAACTCGATCGCGGTGACCTCGTTCCAGGCGAACCAGCGGCCCTTGGACTTCTTTCCGGACGGGCACCAGTAGACGCCCTTGCTCGTGACCGCGAAGACCACCGCCCTGCGCACGACCCGGCGCAGGTGGACGCAGGCGAGCACGACCAGGGCGAGGCCGGCGAACGCCATCAGCCAGAAGGCGCCGTACTCCGCCCAGTCGACCGGGAGCGGGCGCGGCCCCGGAAGCCAACGCCGTGACGCCGGGCGGCGGCTCTCGGTGACGGCGAACCCGGCGATGAGCGCGCCGCCGATGAGGGCCGGCACGAGCGGGCCCCACCAGGCGTAACGCACGACGTACGCTCCTGGTCCGAATAGGCTCCGGCCTCGCATCGGCACTCCCGCCCAGAGGTTGCACTTGGTGCGCCGTATCGTAGACGTCCGGTTCGCCACGTCGTCCATGAGGCGGGACGGCGGTGCGGAGCCCACCCCCTATTCGGACACCAGCCTCGTTGGTGTACGTTTAGTGGTCAAACCATCACGCTTCGGATTTTGCGGTGATATACGCGCACGACCTGGCGAACTACTCGCGAGTAAGTGGGCATTTTCACATTCGGTGACCGCGCCTCGTATCTTGCTCGTGACCACTCCCTATTAACGTATGAGCGCCCCTGAACAGAGGAGAGGCCCGGCGTACCGGCGGCCCTCCCAGGTGGTGTGCCTTCGATGGAGATCCCGCATGACGCAGACAACGGTGGACGCGCCGTCCAAGGATCGGGCTAAGATCCCGGCGCGCACGCTACGCAAGGACCGCTACTGGCTGAGCCCGCTCACGACGTTCGTCATCTTCACGGCCTGGGTCGTGTACGCGACGGTGCGCTCGATGATGGGCAGCAGTTTCTGGGTGGCGAAATATCACTATCTGACGCCGTTCTACTCTCCATGCGTCAGCAAGGCCTGCCCGCCTGAGGCAGCCGACTTCGGCAGGTTCGTTCCGGCGCACCTGCCGTTCTTCATTCCGTACGCGCTGATCTCGCTGCCGTTCCTGCTCGGGTTCCGGCTGACGTGCTACTACTACCGGAAGTCCTACTACCGGGCCTTCTGGCTGTCGCCGTCCGCGTGCGCGGTCCCGGACAAGAGCCCCGCCCGCAAGACTCCGGGCCGGTACACCGGTGAGACCCGCCTCCCGCTGATCATCCAGAACTCTCATCGGTACTTCTGGGCCATCGCCGGCCTGATCTCCCTCGTCAACACCTGGGACGCCATCAACGCCTTCCACGGCGCGGACGGCGGCTTCGGCATCGGCCTCGGCACGATCATCCTGTGGGTCAACGTGATCCTGCTGTGGGCCTACACCCTGTCCTGCCACTCGTGCCGGCACGTCATGGGCGGGCGCTTGAAGTCGTTCTCCAAGAACCCGGTCCGTTACTGGCTCTGGACGCAGATCAGCAAGCTCAACACCCGCCACGGGCAGTTCGCCCTGATCACGCTCGGCACGCTGGCGCTGACCGACGCGTACGTCGCGCTCGTCGCGCACGGGACCTTCTCCGACCTGCGGCTCTTCAACTAAGGACGACCATAAGTGACTGATATCGAAAGGCTGCAGTACGACGTCGTCGTGATCGGCGCCGGCGGTGCCGGCCTGCGCGCGGCCATCGAGGCCCGTATGCAGGGCAAGAAGACCGCGATCATCTCCAAGTCGCTGTTCGGCAAGGCGCACACCGTCATGGCCGAAGGCGGCGCCGCCGCGGCGATGGGGAACGTCAACGCCAACGACAACTGGCAGGTCCACTTCCGCGACACCATGCGCGGCGGGAAGTTCCTCAACAACTGGCGGATGGCCGAGCTGCACGCCAAGGAGGCCCCCGACCGCATCTGGGAGCTGGAGGCCTGGGGTGCGATCTTCGACCGCACCAAGGAAGGCAAGATCAGCCAGCGGAACTTCGGCGGCCACCAGTACCCGCGCCTCGCGCACGTCGGCGACCGTACGGGCCTCGAACTGATCCGCACCTGCCAGCAGAAGATCGTCTCCCTCCAGCAGGAGGACCACAAGGAGTTCGGCGACTACGACGCCCGGCTCCGCGTCTTCGCCGAGACGACGGTCACCCGGCTCCTCAAGGACGCCGAGGGCAAGATCTGCGGCGTCTTCGCCTACATCCGCGAGACCGGCAAGTTCGTGGTCATCGAGACGCCCGCGGTCGTGCTGGCCACCGGCGGCATCGGCAAGTCATTCAAGGTCACCTCGAACTCCTGGGAGTACACCGGAGACGGGCACGCGCTGGCGATGCTCGCCGGGGCGACGCTCATCAACATGGAGTTCGTGCAGTTCCACCCGACCGGCATGGTCTGGCCCCCGTCGGTCAAGGGCATCCTCGTCACCGAGTCCGTACGCGGCGACGGCGGCGTGCTGAAGAACTCCGACGGCAAGCGCTTCATGTTCGACTACGTCCCGGACGTCTTCAAGGACCAGTACGCCACGACCGAGGAAGAGGGCGACCGCTGGTACGAGGACGCGGACAACAACCGGCGTCCTCCGGAGCTGCTGCCACGCGACGAGGTCGCCCGCGCGATCAACTCCGAGGTCAAGGCCGGCCGCGGATCCCCGCACGGCGGCGTGTTCCTCGACATCGCCTCCCGCCTCAAGCCCGAGCAGGTCATCAAGCGGCTGCCGTCGATGCACCACCAGTTCAAGGAGCTGGCCGACGTCGACATCACCGCCGAGCCGATGGAGGTCGGCCCGACCTGCCACTACGTCATGGGCGGCGTCGAGGTCGACCCCGACACCGGCTCGGCGCTGATCCCCGGCCTGTTCGCGGCCGGCGAGGTCTCCGGCGGCATGCACGGCTCCAACCGCCTCGGCGGCAACTCCCTGTCCGACCTGCTGGTCTTCGGCCGCCGCGCCGGCCTGGGCGCCTCGGAGTACGCCTCGGAGGTCTCCGTCTCGGTGCCGGAGTCCGAGATCGAGATCGCGATGGCCGAAGCGCTCGCGCCGTACGACCGTGAGGGCGGCGAGAACCCCTACACGGTCCACCAGGAGCTCCAGCAGACCATGAACGACCTCGTCGGCATCATCCGCCGCGAGGAGGAGCTCGAGCAGGCGATCGAGGCACTCGCCAAGCTGCGCGAGCGCGTCGCGAACGTCGGCGTCACCGGCGGCCGCGGCTACCACCCCGGCTGGCACCTCGCCCTCGACCTGCGCAACATGATCATCGTGTCCGAGTGCGTCGCCAAGGCGGCCCTCGAACGCCAGGAGAGCCGCGGCGGCCACACTCGCGACGACTACCCGAAGATGTCGCCCGACTGGCGCAAGATGAACCTCGTGTGCCGAATCACCGGCGACTCGGTCGAGCTCAAGCGCCAGGACATGGAGCCGATGCGCGAGGACCTCATCTCGCTCTTCGAACTCGACGAGCTGAAGAAGTACCTGACCGAGGGTGAGCTCCCCTCTGAGGAGAACTGACATGGGCTACAAGGCGAAGTTCCGGGTCTGGCGCGGCGACGGCGGCGAGGGCGAGCTCAAGGACTACACCATCGAGGTCAACGAGGGTGAGGTCATCCTCGACGTCATCCACCGCCTCCAGGCCACGGAGGCGCCCGACCTCGCCGTCCGGTGGAACTGCAAGGCCGGCAAGTGCGGCTCCTGCTCGGCCGAGGTCAACGGCCGCCCCCGGCTGATGTGCATGACCCGGATGTCGACCTTCACCGAGGACGAGACCGTCACGGTGACGCCCATGCGCACCTTCCCCGTCATCCGCGACCTCGTCACGGACGTCTCGTACAACTACGAGAAGGCCCGCGAGGTCCCGTCCTTCGACGGCGGCGACGTGAAGCCGGGCGAGTTCCGCATGCAGCAGATCGACGTGGAACGCTCGCAGGAGTTCCGGAAGTGCATCGAGTGCTTCCTGTGCAACAACACCTGCCACGTCATCCGCGACCACGAGGAGAACAAGGAACACTTCGCCGGCCCTCGCTTCCTGATGCGGGTCGCCGAACTGGAGATGCACCCGGCGGACGTGGCCGACCGGCGGGAAATCGCCCAGGAGGAGTTCGGCCTCGGCTACTGCAACATCACCAAGTGCTGCACCGAGGTCTGCCCCGAGCACATCAAGATCACCGACAACGCGCTGATCCCGATGAAGGAACGCGTCGTCGGCAAGCGGTACGACCCGCTGGTCTGGCTCGGTTCCAAAATCGGCATCGTGAAGCGCGGCAAGGACACCAGCAAGGCCTGACCTCGCCCGAAAGCCCCGGAGACTCCCGTCTCCGGGGCTTTTCGCCGTCCAGGACGGGATCAAGACGGCTCGGTCACGTGAACCGCACCTCCGCGCGGAATAGCCTTTGACCGTGGAATCCGAGGAGACCGAGATGTCGAACCCCCAGGACGACCCCGGGCACCGCCCCCCGTCCCCCCGCCCGGGCGAGCACCCGCCGTACCAGGGCGGCCCCCCGCCACCCCAGTACCAGCAGGGCCCCCCTCCACAGCAGCAGTGGCAACAACCCCCTCCTGGCTACGGCCCGCCATCCCAGAAGGGCCGCAGGGTTATCCGGGACCGCCGCGCTCGGCAAGGGCTTCATCGGCGCCCTCTTCGACATCAACTTCGACCACATGATCACCGTCAAGTTGAGCACGGACGTCTACGCGTTCATGCTCGTCTACACCTCTCTTCGCCGTGTTCATCTGCTCTTCGGCTCGGAGTCTCCTTCTTCGCGTGGAGCGCAGTGCTCGCAGTCATGACGATCATCGCGACCCCGTTCATCTGGATCTTCTACCTCATCCTCGTACGCGGGTATTCTGGAGTTCGTGATCAACCAGTTCAAGATCACAGAACATCTCAAGGCGATGCGGGAGCGGGAGGGGCTGCGCTGATCGCTGTCGCGGACATGGGCGGGCGCGTTAGGCTCGCGGCGGTAACGGCGGACGGCGCGGGGGACGGGTAGTGGCGGAGATCGATCGGCCCTCCGAGACGCGGCGGGACGAGTCCGAGACGCGCCGCGACGACGGCGGCGACCCCGCTGTCACGCGCCGCGACTCCGAGCAGGGCGGGGCGTCGCTCGTACGCCTCCCGGACGAACTCGCCGGCCGGTTCAGGGTGCTCGGCGAGCTGGCCGCGCAAGGTGCCGAGTCCGATCTGCTGCGGGTGCTCGACGAGGGCGGCACCGAGCTGGTCGTGAAGATCTTCCGGCGCGGGTTCACCGCCGACCGGTCGGTCTGGCAGAAGCTGCCGACGCTCGACTCCCCCCACGTCGTGCGCATCCAGGAGACCGGGCACGCCGAGGGCCGTGACTACGAGGTCATCGAGTACATCCCCGCGGGCAACCTGCGGGCGCTGGGGTCGCGGCTCTCGCCCTCGGTGGTGACCGAGGTGGTGACACAGCTCGCCGGTGGCCTCACTCGGCTGCACGGCGCGGGCATCGTGCACCGTGACCTCAAGCCGGAGAACGTCCTGGTCCGCGACGCGTCGCCGATCCGGCTCGCCATCACCGACTTCGGGCTCAGCCGGGTGATCGAGCAGAGCGTGGTATTCGCCTCGTCGTCGCGGACCCTCGCGTACGCGGCGCCGGAATCGCTGTCCGGCCAGGTCTCCCCCGCGCGTGACTGGTGGTCACTCGGCATCATCGTCCGCGAGCTGCTGACCGGCCGCACGCCGTTCGCGGGCATGAGCGAGACCGCCGTCGTCGACCATCTCGCCACCCGCACGATCGACTGCGACGACATCGAGGATCCTCGGATGCGGCTCCTGTGCCGCGGGCTCCTCACGCGCGACCCACGCCAGCGGTGGACCGGAGCCGAGGTCGGGCGGTGGGCGGACGGCGAGAGCCCGCCCGTCGCGGAGCCGGCGGCTCCGTCCCGCAGCCCGCTCACGGCCGGGGCCCCGCGCGGCGCCCTCGCCTTCGGCGGCCGGTCCTACTCCGACCCCGCCGAGCTGGCCGGCGCGCTGCTCGCCGACTGGGAGTCGGCGGCACGCTACTTCTTCGGCACCATGTTCACCCCCGTCGGCCCGAGCGAGGCGTGGCAGGCGCTGCGCGGGTGGCTGAACGGCTTCGACGACGATGCCGAGGGCCGAATCCGGCTGATCGACGAGTCGCTGACCGGCGACCACCCGCCCGACGTGAAGCTGCTGCACCTGCTGCGCTGGCTGGACCCCGCGCTCCCCCCGCACTTCCTCGGGCTCCGCGTGCTCCCCGGCGACCTGCCCGCCCTCGCCGCGGCCGTGGACGATCCCGGGCACGCCGACCACGTACGGGCCTCGCGGGCCGTGCGTGCGCTGTGGCAGCAGGGCCTGCTGCCCGAGCTGGCGCGGTTCGCGGACGGCGGCGAGCTGACCGGAGTGAACGACCGCTGGCGAGGGTCGACGGCCTCCTGGAGCCGGCTGGCGGGCTGGCTGCGGTCGCAGCTGCCCCGGTCGGCGAACCGGCTGCCCGACGCCGGAGCGCCCGGCTTCGATGAGCCACCCGTGGTGCTGGCGACGCTGCTCGCGCTCGCCGCGCGCCCGGAGGAGGCCAAGGACGCGCTGCGTACGGCGGCGGACCGGTGCCGCGAGTCGGTCCACGGGTCCGTGACCTGGTTCGGCTGGCTGTCCGACCAGGCGGGAGACGATCCGCTGCGGCTGCTCGCGGTCGTACGTGCGGCTCCCGACGCGGTCCTGGAGGTCGAGGGCGCGGCACGGCAGCGGCACGAGGCCGAGCAGCGCGCCGCCGAGGGCCTGCGGCACTGGGACGAACGCGAGAAGGAACGCCTCTCCGGCCGTTCGTCGGCGATCGGGCGCGCCCTGCTCTGGACGCTGCCGCTCGCCGTCCTGTGGCTCGGCGGAAGCTGGCTGGCGCCCCGCCTGCTGGATTCCTCGGCCGTGCGCTCGACGACCGGCGCGACGGGCACGAAGGCGGACCCGACGCCGTTCCTGCTCTTCGTCGCCGTCCTCGCCTGGCTCGCCGAGGCCGCCTGCGAGGCGGTCATCGCGTCACGGCAGGGCGGCGACTACCTTCCGCTCGGGCCGTGGGAGTCGCTGGCGAAGTTCCTGCGCGGCGCGGGCCGCGGCCTCTCGGGGGCGTCGAGGCAGGTGTCGGGCGCCGCGCGGCGCACCGGACCGCGCGGGTGCGGTGTCCTGTTGCTCATCGGGATCGTCCCGCTGTTCCTCATCCTGATCCTCACCGCGACGCTCCTGTCGATCGCCTGGCTGCTGTGGCTCGCGGTGCTCGTCGTGGTGCCGGTCATCCATGTCGTGGCGACCGGCGTACGCCTGCAGCGCTGGCGGCAAGAACACCGAAAGTCCAAGGAAATCGCCGTGGGAGGACGACCGTGAGCAGTGGCGTCGAGGCCGACATCGCGCTGGACGCGGCGGTCATCGCGAGCCTCGGCCTGATCAGGGTGCTCGGCGGCGGCGCCGGCCTGGCCGCGGCGGGGGCGGGGAAGCTCGCGTCGTTCGCCGAGGAGCGCGCCGCGATCCGGTCCCGCCGGCTCCAGGACGTCCAGCACCATGAGCAGGCGGTGGGCGAGGTCCTCGACCGGAACGCCCACATCGCCGCGCTGGAGGCCTCGGCGAAACGGCACAACGCCGACGTCGCACTGATCCCTCCGCTGGATCCCGCCGGGCGTACGGCCGAGGAACTGGTCTCCTGGTGCGCCGAGACCGACATCGCCCTGACGGTCGCCGAGGAGTCCCTCGCCGCGGGCATCGCCGCCGCGGCCGCCGGCCGCATCTTCGCCGCCGCCCCCGGCTCGCTGGAGGGCGGCCGCCCGGCGGCGTCCGCGGGTGAGGCACGGCAGGTGGACGCCGCGCCGCCGCCTCTCGCCGCCACGATCGCCCGGGTCCTGGCGCGGCTGCTGCCGGACACCGACGACGACGACCTGCGGGCCGTGACGGAGGCGGCCGAGGCCGCCACGAACGCGGCGACCCACGCCGAGGCCGAGAGCCGCCTCATCGAGGTGCGCATCCGGATCCAGGAGGCCAACGACCGGGCCCGCCGCCGCCGCGAGGACCGGGCGGCCGCGGCGCGCTTCCTGCTGGAGCTGGAGTCCGTGCCCGCCGCCGACGGGCTGCGCGACCGCCTGCGCGAGGTCGCGGACGGCGCGAAGCCGTTCGAGGAGGACCTCCGCGCCGAGGCCGTACGCCTCGTCGCAGGCGCCCAGAAGCAGGCCGAGCACCGCTATGTGGCGGGCGCGCTCCGCGAGGCCTTCGAGGACCTCGGCTACGAGGTGAGCGAAGGCTTCGAGACCCTCACCGCCCAGGACGGCGAGGCGTTCCTCACCCGGGGCGAGTGGGCCCAGCACGCGATCAAGGTAAGGGTCGACGACGCGCGGCAGGTCCGCATGGCACTGCTGCGCACCGAGCCCGCCGAGGGCGACGAGCAGCGCCGTCTGGACGTCGAACGTGAGGAACAGTGGTGCGCGTCCTTCGACGCCGCCCGCGAACGCCTGGCCGAGGCGGGCATCCACGCGGACGTCCGCTGGCGGATGGACCAGGGCGAGAAGCTGCCGGTCGTGCAGCGTCCGCGGACCCGCCAGCAGCCGCGTACCCGGACCCGGGAACGCGACCGCTGACCTCGCGCGGCCGGGCTCAGCCCGTCGTGGCGCGCTTGCTGCGCGCCCGCGTGCGCTCGCGCTCCTTGGAGTCGAGGACGACCTTGCGGAGCCGGATCGCGGCGGGTGTCAGCTCGACGCACTCGTCGTCGGCGACGAACTCCAGTGCCGCCTCCAGGCTGAGCATGCGCGGCGGGGTCAGGCGCTCGAAGGCCTCGGCGGTGGAGGACCGCACGTTGGTCTTCTGCTTCTCCTTGGTGATGTTGACGTCCATGTCGTCGGCACGGGAGTTCTCGCCGATGATCATGCCTTCGTACACCTCGGTGGTGGGCGCGACGAACATCGTGCCGCGCTCCTGCAGGTTGAACATGGCGTACGCGGTGGCGGCGCCGGCCCGGTCGGAGACCAGGGAGCCGGTCGGGCGGGTGCGCAGCTCGCCGAACCACGGCTCGTAGCCCTCGAAGACCTGGTGGGCGATGCCGGTGCCGCGGGTCTCGGTCAGGAACTCGGTGCGGAAGCCGATGAGGCCGCGGGCCGGGACGAGGAACTCCATCCGGATCCAGCCGGTGCCGTGGTTGGTCATCTGCTCCATACGGCCCTTGCGGACGGCCAGGAGCTGCGTGATGGCGCCGAGGTACTCCTCGGGCGCGTCGACGGTGAGGCGCTCGACCGGCTCGTGGAGCTTGCCGTCGACCTCCTTCGTGACGACGCGCGGCTTGCCGATCGTCAGCTCGTAGCCCTCCCGGCGCATGGTCTCGACGAGGATCGCCAGGGCGAGCTCGCCGCGGCCCTGGACCTCCCAGGAGTCGGGGCGCTCGGTGGGCAGCACGCGGATGGAGACGTTGCCGATGAGCTCGCGGTCGAGGCGGTCCTTGACGAGCCGCGCGGTGACCTTGGTGCCCTTCTCGCGGCCCGAGAGCGGGCCGGTGTTGGTGCCGAGGGTCATCGAGATGGCCGGCTCGTCGACGGTGATGAACGGCAGCGGGCGCGGGTCCTCGGGGTCGGCGAGCGTGTCACCGATCATGATGTCCGGAATGCCGGCGATGGCGATGATGTCGCCCGGGCCTGCCTCCTCGGCCGGCTTGCGCTCCAGCGCCTCGGTCATCAGCAGCTCGGTGATCTTCACGCGGTCGATGGTGCCGTCGTGCTTGCACCACGCGACCGACTGGCCCTTCTTGATCGTGCCCGCGTGCACGCGGCACAGCGCGATCCGGCCCAGGTAGGAGCTGGCGTCCAGGTTGGTCACGTGGGCCTGGAGCGGCGTGTGCGGGTCGTACGACGGCGCCGGGATGGTCTCGCGGATCACCTGGAACAGCGGCTCGAGGTCCTCGCTGTCGGGCATACCGCCGTTGTCGGGCTTGTTCAGACTCGCGCGGCCCGCACGCGCGGAGGCGTACACGATCGGGAAGTCGATCTGCTCCTCGGAGGCGTCCAGGTCCAGGAACAGCTCGTACGTCTCGTCGACGACCTCGGAGATGCGCGCGTCGGGCCGGTCGACCTTGTTCACGACGAGGATGACGGGGAGCTTGGCGCCGAGCGCCTTGCGGAGCACGAAGCGAGTCTGCGGGAGGGGGCCCTCGGAGGCGTCCACGAGCAGGACCACGCCGTCGACCATCGACAGGCCGCGCTCGACCTCGCCGCCGAAGTCGGCGTGGCCCGGGGTGTCGATGATGTTGATCGTGGTGCCGCCGTGGAGGACGGCGGTGTTCTTCGCGAGAATCGTGATGCCCTTCTCGCGCTCCAGGTCGTTGGAGTCCAAGACCCGTTCGTCGACGTCCTGGTTCTCACGGAAGGCGCCGGACTGCCAGAGCATGGCGTCGACGAGCGTGGTCTTGCCGTGATCGACGTGCGCGACGATGGCGACGTTGCGGAGATCGTCCCGGATGGCGATGGGCATGCGTGCGGGTCTCGCTTCGTGGTGTGGGAGTCGCCGCGGAATCCGCGCGGCGCAGCCATTCTACTTGGATCCCAAAGGACACCTGTTCGTCTTCGGAACCCACCCGATGGCGGGACGCGGCGGTCGTGTCGGAACGAGACCAAATATGTACGGTAAGTCGCGCAACCTAACCGGCGCGAGCCGCGTCAAACCTGTACGCGGGACGTCCCGATCCTTACCGGAGCATTCAACGGGACGTCCCGCATGGACGACCGTGCCGCCGCGACTCGCCTCGTCGTGTCCTCGCCGGTCGATGCGCTCGTCACTCCGCGCCGAGGTGGCGTTCGATCGTCTCGACCTTTGTGGTGAGACCGTCGACGACGCCGGCGCGGACGTCCGCCTTGATCACGACGCTGACTCTGGGGGCGCGTTCCGCGACCGCGGCGACCGCCCTCCGGATGACGTCCATCACCTCGTCCCACTCGCCCTCGACGCTGGTGAACATCGCGTCGGTGCGGTTCGGGAGCCCGCTCTCGCGTACGACGCGCACCGCGTCGGCGACGTACTCCCCCACCGCCTCACCGACGCCGAGCGGGGTCACGGAGAATGCGGCGATCATGTCGGCTCCTTCAGATGGGCGCGCAGAGCGTCCAGTACTCGCAGGTCGGCGGGCAGCCACGCGACGTCGAACAACTCGGCCTCGCTGAGCCACCGCAGGTCGGAGTGTTCGAGGGCGGTCGGCTCTCCCTGGGCGATGCCCGCGGTCCAGACGTGCATGACGTAGCCCTCGTGGAGCGGCCACTCGTCGCCCACCCGCCGGCCGACCGTGACCTCGATTCCCAGCTCCTCGCGGCACTCGCGGACGACCGCCTCCTGGTCGGTCTCGCCGGGCTCGACCTTGCCTCCCGGGAACTCCCAGCCGCCGGCCAGCTCGGGCGGCTCCGTCCGCTGGGCCGCCAGAAGCCGTCCGCCGACAATGATCGCCGCGCCTACGACAAGGCTGGGCATGACAGCACCGCCTCTCTCATTCTCACGTCGCGTCAACTTCACCAGTGCCACGGTGATTCCACGCGACTGACACGCGGGAGGTCTCTGTCTGACGGACACCGCACCTGCGCGGTGCCCGTCTTGTCACAGCCTCTTCGTGGGACCGTTGTGCCCGTTGTGGCCGGTGGGGCGGGTGAAGCCCACGGCGCCTCCGGGATAGGTCTTGTAGTTCTGGAACTTCACGACGTCGCCGGTGTGGGGCGCGACGATCATGAGACCCTTGCTCGGGTTGTAGACGATGCCGACATGGCCGGGGCCGCTGTGCCCGTGGAGGTACTCGAAGTAGACGAGATCGCCCTGCTGCTCCTGGCCCTTGGGGATGGCCTGCCCCCACCAGTACTGGGCGTCGGACAGCCGGGGGATGGTGACGCCGCCGCTCTTGTACGCCGCGCTCGTCAGGCCGGAGCAGTCGAAGCTGTTCGGCCCCACCGCCCCGTAGACGTACGGCTTGCCGATCTGCGCGCGCGCGAAGGAGATGACCTTGGCGACGATCGCGTTCGGCGCGGCCGGGGCTCCGTCCATCTCGGTACAGGTCGGTCCGTTCGCCTGCACGACATCAAAGCTTCCGCCGGCGTACTTCTTCGCCCAGGAGAGCACCGCGTTCACGTACTGCACCGAGTGGTTGTAGGCGAAGATCGCGGTGCGGGTGCGGTTCGGGGCGCCGCTGTGCTTCAGGTAGCGCGCGGCTCCCGGAATGGCGTCGGCCGGGTCGTAGCGGTCCCTCTTCCCGTCGCCGTTCCCGTCGACGCCGAAGCCCTTCCAGGTGCCGGCGAGGAACTGCATCGGGCCGCCGGCGCCGGCGAAGTTCTCTCCGCTGTGGACGCCTGGGGCGGTGGACTGACCGTGGTCGGTCTCGATCTTGCCGATGCCCGCCAGCAGGTTCCACGGCAGGCCGTACTGCCGGCCCGCCTTCTTGTAGTACTGCAGGTAGTTCGATGGAATCGCGTTGGCGTCATTGGACTGCCGTGGCTGCGATCCGGCCCCCGCCGTGTCCGTGCAGTCACCGCCACCCGCGCTCTGGTAGAGCTGGTTCGCGCCGAAGAACAACGGGATCGCCAGCAGGCTGACGAAGAAGAGCGCCGCGGCTCCCCCGGCGATGACGATCGGCAGCCGGGCGACGCCCTGGTCCGATCGCGCGAAATGATCAAGAGAAATAAAATGACGGCCATCGTCCCGCCCCCCGAAGCCGCCGATCGCCCGGCGATGCTTCATCTCCTGCCTCTCACTTATCACCGACATCTGCGGGTTGGAACGCGAAGACCACCCAGCTCCCGCCGGACCTCGTCACCGTCACGGCGTACTGCTGCGTGGAGTCGCTGGTCTTACCTCCCTTGGTGATGTGCTGCTGCCCGGTCGCGAGGAAGATGAGCTGGTCCTTGCCGATGCTGCGGATCGAGTCCACGCGCGCGTCGGACGTGGAGACCTCCTGGTCCTGCGTACGCTGCGACAGCAGGCCCGGTGCCGCGGTGTCACGCTGCAGCTGGGTCGCCAGGTCGGAGGTGGCCACGCCCTGCAGGCGTCCGACGTAGACACCCGGGTCCTCGTCGAACCGGTACGTCCCGTACGCGACGACGAAGCGGCGGGTCACATCGGCGGCGGCGTTGAAGTCCTTCTGGCTGAAGGGCAGCATCGCGTAGATGTCGTACGCGCCCGGGGACGGCGTGGGCCCCGTCACCGGCACCGCGCTCGCGGACGGGCTCGCCGAGGGCTTGCTCGCGCTCTTGCGGTCACCACTACCGCCGCTTCTGCCGCTTCCGCCGCCGATGGTGAGGAACACCCCGGCGGCGACCAGCAGGACGACCAGCCCCGCGAACAGGAGCTTGCGCTGGCGGTCCGTCAGATCCATCTCACTCCCCGCCGTCGTCCTCGGGCTTCACCGGACGCAGCCAGAACGGCATCTCCGGGGTGTCCTCACGGGACTTGCCGGACCAGAGCGGCGGCGGCGTCGGCCTCCCGCCGCCTCCACCTGAGCCGCTCCCGCCGGAGCCGGCGTCCTGCCGTCGACCGGCCTCCTGGGCCGGATCGCGCCGCCCGCCACCCGACGGGGCCTTTCGCTGCGGCGTGCCCTCGTCCTGGCCACGGCGCGAACGGCCCCCCGAGCCGCCGAACCAGCCACGGCCGCCGGTGCCGGCGCCCGTCCCGCCCGACGCCTCGTCACCACCACCGCCGAACCAACCACGGCCACCCCCCTCGTTGGAGGGACGCCGCGGCACCGAACGGCTTCCGCCGCCCTGGCCTCGTCCGCCGCTGCCCCAGCTGGGGCCGGTCGGAGCCGACGGCGGGCGCGTGCTCTCGCCGCCCCCGGACGGGGACTCCGGACGGCGTTCCTCGCGCGGAGGCGGACCGCCCGCCGGCGGTCGCGAGCCGCCGGTGCCCGCGGGACGCGGGCTCAGGAGACCGCCGTTCACGCGTCCACCGGACGGTGACGCGGGCGCCTGTGCGCCGCGCGGCGACAGGTTGAGCGGCGGGGCGCTCCCACGGGGAGTGCCCATCGCCTTGGCCGCCAGCTGCGAGGCGCGCCCGCGCCGGTCGCCGCCGGCGACGCCGGCCATGGAGCCGCCGTCGCGCCCGGACAGGTCGAGGTCGCGCGCGTCGTCGGCCATGAGGCTCGGGGCGCCGGTGAGCGGCATGGAGTCGCGTTTGCTCCAGCGGCCGAACCGGTAGCCCGCGGTGCCCGGGATCGCCGCCGTCGCGACGGCCGTGCTGCGCTTGCGGGTCTCGCGTACCGCCTGTTCGAGATGCTCCTCGCTCTTGCGCGAGCCGACGGCGGAGTAGCCGACCGCCGCGAACAGGTGCTGGAACGGTTTGCGATAGATGAAGGCCGCGAGTGTGACGAGCGAGATGAGCAGGATCTGCAGACCCCACGGCAGGCTCTCGGCCATGACCAGGCCGTAACACCAGAGCAGCAGGGCCAGCACGCCGATCAACGCCGCCTGTTTCAGCAGGGTCGACAGCAACAGCTCGAACCAGCGCACCGCGATGACACGGCCGACCCCCGGATGGATGCCGATGCCCAGGAAGATCGGCCCGGCCACGAGGAGCAGCAGGAACGAGATCTTCAAGATCATCAACATCACCGCGATGACCAGCACGAGCAGCCCGGCGACCAGCGCCGCCAGCAACGCGCCGAAGGACACCGCGAGTCTGGACGTCCAGTTCTTTCCCTGGAAGAGCGGGTAGGCGCCGGCGTAGTTCGACTTGATGTCCTTGGTGACGGCCTTGTAGTCGTCGGCCTTCTTGTCGACGTCCACCTTCTGGCCGTTGTACGTCTCGGTCAGGTCGACCGCCTGCGACGACAGCAGCTTCGCGGCGTTGGCCTGGACGATCTTGCTCTTCGCGTCGTCGGTGCCGAACTCGCCCATCAGCCACGGCTTGCAGACCAGCGTCACCCACAGGCCGTTGGCGTTGCGGGTCACCGAATCGTTCTGCACGGTCTGCTGGGCGCCGGGCCCGTTCGGCAGGCAGGCGGCGCCGTCGGCGTTGCTCTGCGGGAGGGCGGCGTTGAACGCCGCCGTCGCGCCGTTGGAGACCTTCGTCCCCAGCGTCGTGAAGTCGCTGGGTCTGCCGATGAGCCAGACGAGCGCGACCATCGCCATGACCATCCAGATCGTGCCCTCGGCGACCTTGCTGGCCCGCCGGCGGATCAGACCCCACCAGGCCAACCAGAGCGCGCCGAGGATCACCACCCAGGACCAGTACTTGGCGCCGAAGGTGTTGCCCATGGTGTGGATCACGCCGTCGACGGTCTTCTTCAGCCACCCGAGCAGCGACTCCGACGCCGCCGCCTCGTAGATGGTGATCGTCGTACGGTCGAACGCCTTGGCCAGCGTGAAGACCACGTTGGAGACCGAGTTGCCCACCATCGCCATGGCGTCCGAGCAGCCCATGTCGACCGCGTACCAGGTCTGCCCGGAGGTGCCGTAGCGGTCGTAGTAGCTGATCTTGTCCGGCGGGGCCTTCTGCAGCTGGCTGCTCGGATAGTCCGGCGGCTTCACCATGCCGTCGATGCCGGAGCCGTACTGCTCCGGCGACGGGTGGTCCGCAGGCGCACAGGCGTCGTTCGGGTTGGGACCGAAAGCGGATCGGCGCTCGCGACGCCGAGCGGGCTGAGCACGAACACGGCCATCAACATAAGAATGAGAAGCGACCGGCGCTTCCCTCGTGGCCTTTTGTCCTGCGCGACACGTCGCCGGCGGACGGCTGGCACCCTCATCGGGGGACCTCCTGGGTGACTTCGGTCGCCGGGGAGCGGGGGGCGTTTCGGGGGCGGGTTGGCGACGCACTCTCACTATGCGCGATCGAGGGCTCTCCGTCAGTGCCCTCGCCGGGCTTCGAGCGTGTCGGGTTGGTGTCGAGCCAGCGCAGCAGTTCGTCGGAGACGAGGTCGACGCCGATCCGGCCGGCCCGGCCGTCGAGGTCGCGGAAGATGCACTCGCCGTTGCCGAGGTTGCGCAGGACGGCCTTGTGCTCGTCGGAGTTCTCCACGCCGAGCAGGGCCATCACGTGGCCGACCTCGGTGCGCTCGGTCGAGCGGAACGAGTAGACGGACGACAGGCAGTTCGTGACCTGCTCGTTCAGCAGGTCGCCGGCGTTCTGCGAGACGAGGATCAGGGCGGTGTTGCGCGACCGGCCCATACGGGAGACCTCGGGGACCAGCTTGGCGCCCTCGGGCGTCTGCGTGATCGCCCACGCCTCGTCCAGGAAGATCGCCTTGGGCAGGTGGCGATCGAGGCCGTGCATGAGCCTTCGGGCGAACTGCGACACCAGGTACATCAGCGCCACGGACAGCCGCTGCTCGTACGAGTAGTCCTCGCGGGAGATGGCGACGTCGGGCAAGGTCAGGCCGCCGAGCGTGAAGACCGTGGTCCAGCCGGCGGTGTCGATCCGCTCGCCGCCGGAGGGGTCGAAGCACAGCCGGGCGAGACGCATCTCCGACATCGAGCGGAGCACCGCGCCGAGGTTCTTGGACGCCGGGTCGCCCGACCCGTCCAGGTAGTCGACGACCTTGCCGAGCGAGGGCTCCGGCTGGTTGGCGACCGCGCCGACGGCCTGGATCATCGCGGACTCGCGCTCTTCGGACATGCGTGGCAGCAGCAGCCGCAGCGTCTCGGTGGCCATCGTCTTCTTGGCCGCGAGGTCGTCGCCGAAGCTGAAGGGGTCCAGCAGGCCGGGGGCGGCCGAGCCGAGGGGCAGCACGCGCGCACGGCGCCCGCGCCGCCGCAACAGCTCCACCAGGGACTCCGCGTCGCCCTTCGGGTCGATCGCGGCGATCGTGACCCCGCGCAGGGCCATCTGGTAGATCAGCAGCAGCGCCAGGGTGGTCTTGCCGCCACCGGGCTCACCGGTGATCGCGACCGCGGTCGGCCGGTTGCGCGCGGCGGCCACGAGCGGGTCGAAGTGCACGACCGAGCGGGCCCGGCCGAGGGTCTCCCCGATGTACGGGCCGACCCAGCCGGCCGAGGTGTCGTCGAGGCGGTCGCCCAGGTCGACGGTTGCCGTCGGCATGCCGCCGGCGATCGTCCGCAGCGGCTGCCGCTGCGCGTACGCGTTGACCCTGATCCGGTCGCCGGGCAGCGACTCGCAGAACAGCGAGAACTGGTCGCCGGTCGAGCAGACGATGTCGATGCCGAGGTCGCGGTAGTGCTCGACGACGGCGTCCACACGCTGCTGGAGCAGTTCCTCGGTCGGTGCCGACACGATCAGGCGGTGCCAGCCGTACACGAAGGGCAGGCGTTCCTTGGTGATGCCGTGTTCGAGCATGCGGGCCGCGTCGATCTGCTCGGCCAGCGCGATCGGCGCCTCGGCGCCGGCCTCCCTGATGTGCTGGTCCATGTCGCGGGCGTGCGCGAGCTTGCGCTGGACGTCCTTCGACGCCTTCGCCGGCGGCACGAGCTTCATCCGCGCCGACACCTCGACGGGGAACGGCAGCGCGTCCGCGAAGTGCATCCAGGGCTCGCCGTCGGGGAACGGCATCATGTCCGGGAAGCGGGCGAACGACAGGTACGCGGCGTACGACGCGCCGTCCGGCCGCTCCATCCGGAGGTTCGAACGGCCGTTGACGATCGAACCCTCGACGAGGGCCTCGATCTCTCCCGCGCCCCACGTACGGCGCGGCGTGGCCGAGGGCGGCGGGTCGGTGAGGGCGCCGCTGGCCGCGTGCTGGAACAGCCAGGCCAGGTCGGTCGAGGACGCGTGCCGCGCGTACAGCGCGCTGCCGGTGAGGGCGCGGCCGAGGCGTTCGGCCTGCTCGGTCCAGCGCGCGATCTCCTTGGCGGGGATCGCGTCGTCGTGCAGGCCGAGGGCCTCCTCGCTGCGCTTGTAGAGGCCGAAGAGCTGCCGGAAGGCGCCACCGGACAGCTGCGCGCCGACACCGCGCGGGCCGAGGCGTACTCCGAGGTAGACCTCTTTGGTCCAGAAGTCCTTCGCCCACACGTGGGCGTACATCTCCTCCAGGTACTCACGCCAGCCGGGGCCGCGGTCGGAGGTCTCGTCGAGGGCCAGCGCCCAGTCGGCCGCCGGGTACGTGCGGTGCGAGATGCGCAGGTGGATCTCGGCGTCCTGCATGCGGACGCCGGCGAGCGCGATCGTGATGTTGGTGGCGAGGGCCTCGCGTTCCTCGCCGGTGGTGAACTCGTACGACACGGTCGGGAGCCGGAAGTAGGCCCAGGCCGCGTTGTCAGTGAGGAGAATCCGGTCGTCGAAGTAACGGACGGCCAGCCTGCTCCGAGCCTTGGACGCCTTGCTCATCGAGTCCCTCTCCACTCCTCGCGCGCTCCGCGGACCACCTCATACGTCGGCCCTCCTCTCCGTTCGCCACACCGGCCCGGTCTCCCGCTCATCGGGAGATCTCTTGCCGTGGGTAGCGTTCGGGGATCTGGACGAGCCCGCCGGCGACGACGCCACCGAGCGCAATGTAAGCCTTTCTGGTGGGTGCGCGCAGTGTGCGCAGCTCATTGCGGGGTGCCCGGTCGAGGCTGAGATGGTCGTCCCAGGGAATCCGCACGAGCGCGCGGCACCGGCCGCGCGCGACCGACTCGGCCTGCTCCACGTCGTCCATACTGCGCCGGCTCACGCCGTTGATCACAGTGACGGCCTTCGAGCGCAGGTCCTCATACCCGTGGCCGTCGAGCCACTCGAACGTCATCGCGACCGCCCGCGGCGCGTCGGAGCTGGCCGGGGCGACGAGCACGATTTGGTCGGCGTACGGCAGCACCCGCGCGACGACGGCGGCGGCCGCGTCGAGCAGAGTGACCGCGTAGAACCGGTCGAGCGTGCGCGTCGCGAGCGCGTAGTCACGGTCGTCGAGCGCCTGCACCGGGTTCTTGCCCGCGGCGACGACTTCGAGGCCGGACTTGGAGATCGATGTGTACCGGCGCATCATCTGGTAGCCGGTGACCTGCTCGGCATGCGTGATCAGCGAGGTCAGCGTCTCGCGCGTCTCCGTACGGGTGCGGCGGGCCATCGCGCCGGGACCGGGGTTGACGTCGACCGCGACGATGCGGTCGCCGCGATGCTGCGCGAACGTGTGGCCGAGCATGAGCCCGGTGACCGTCTGCCCGGCACCGCCGGTGCAGCCGAGCACGACGACGCGGCGCGCCCCTTCGAACGCCGTACGCACGCGCTCCTCGTAGTCACCGTCGCCCTGCCCACCGCCGGAGAAGATCCGGCGGAGCCCACGCCCTTCTTCCTCGCGCCCCTCCTGCTCGTGGGCGGGCTGAACGGGACCGGGCCGCACCGGCGACGCGGGCCCGGACCGTACGCCCCGCGCCGGCGACTCGGGTGCGGTCACGGCCGGGTCACTCCGGCCGGCCTGCCCGGGCCGCGCCGGCGGCGTCCCGGCCGTGCCGACGGCGTACCCGGCCGTGCCGACGGCGTGCCCGGCCGCGCGGGCGGCGTCTGCGGCGCGGACGGCGACGTCGGAGCCTGCGATGGCGTACGCCGGGCGGCCGGCGCCCGAGGCGGTACGACGGGCACGGCGGGCTGACGCGGCGCGGGCGGTTCGACCGGCGGAACGACCGGCCGCTGCACGGGCAGAGAGGGCGCGCCCCGCGACCCGCGTCGTCCCCATGGGAACGGCTACGCCCCTGCCCACCAGGCCGCCCGAACGGCCCGGGAGGCGCCCCACGCGGAGCGGCGGCCCACCCCGCCTTGTTCGGAGGCTGCGCGGGCCAGACGATCTGATCGGTCCGAGCGGCCGCCCTGGCCCGCTCCTCTTCACTTTGCTCGTCCACACCGTCCGCAGGGACAGCGGGTTCCGAACCACTCCTGGCAGTGGTGGACGCGGCGCCCTCGGCCCGCGCCGCCGGTACGGCCGGTTCCGAGGAGCGCTGCCCGAAGGGCGGCTCGGCATCCTCCGCCGGAGGGACAGGCTCGGACGGGCGCCCACCGGTGGTCGAGGGATCCACCCGCCGTGCCGCCGGACCCCAGGAACGCTCCCCGAAGGGTGACGTGGCGTCGCCCGCCCGCTCCGCCGGAGCGGCAGGTTCAGACGAGCGCCCACCGGTGGCCGAAGAAACGTCCTCTTCCTGCGCCGCCGGAGAAGCGGACTCAGGCGGGCGTCCACCGGTGGTCGACGAAGTGTCTTTTCCGTGCGGCGCCGGAGAAGCCTGCTCAGGTGCGCGTCCGCCGGTGGCCGACGAGGTGTCCTCTCCCTGCGCCGCCGGGGAGACGGACTCCCCGGGGGGCGCGGGCGTGTCGGTTCTGGCGTGCCTGCCGGTCGGCAATGGGATGACCGGGGCGAACCTCGGCTGCTCGCCGCTTCGCTCCACTTCCGGCTCCGGCGATGGCGGCGTACCAGCGGGACGCGACGGACGCTCACGTCCTGCGGTCTCGGAGGCGTCGACGCTCTCGTCGCCTTCGGCCGTGACCCCGTTCGTACGCCGGGCGTTCCGTTCGTCGCTCTCGGCCTCGGACGAGGCCGTCTGCTCGGCACCCGCCGAACCGAACGGGTCGGATCGTTGCGGATCCCGCTCGCCTGCCGGCGTACCGGCCGCGGTCGGGAGGCCGGGAGTGGCTTCCTGACGTGAGGGCGGTTCGGCGCCGGTGGGCAGTGGGGTGCTCGGGTCCGTTTGGTCCTGGCGGGCTTCCGGTGCGGCATGGCGGCCTGCTCGGAGGGGGTGATCGGTCGGCTCGGTGGACCTCTCCGGTGACGTACTCGGCCGTTCGGCCGACGGTTCCGTAGCGGACCGCGATGGCTGATCGGCGGTCTCCGGCTCGTGGGAGGCATTGCGGTGCCTCGTCGTGCGACGAGACGGGCCGGTGCCTTCGTGAGCACCCTCGAATGCCTGGCCGGACTCTTCCCCATGCGTCTCGGCGGGACCACCGTGGACCGCCTGAGGTGTCGTCACCTGGGGAGGCACGGAATCGGAACGAGTCGAGGCGGTAGCCGCCTGATCCTGCTGCCCAGGCTCGGAAGCGGCCCTATCGGACGCCTGGTCGGACGTTCCGGGCGCGGAGGAGCGGCTTTCGGCGGGCTCGGCTACGGGGCTCGCCTTCTCGTCGCGGCGGTTGCCGGTCGGGGAGACGATGGGAAGGCCGTCGAAGGGAGTGGGGAGCAGGCCGGGGCGCGGGGGCGGTGGAGTGCCCTCTCAGTGTGTTCCGCCGTGGGCTTTCCGGGGAAGCCGGTGGCGGCCGGTCGGCCGGGTGAACGCGGTTCCGGGTGCTGGGACGGCTGCCCAGGAGTGCCCTCGTTACCGGATCGCTGTGGGGACTGTTCCGGCACACCTGGTTCGCGGTGCCTCGCCGGGAACTCCGGTGGGGGCGCGCTTCCGGGGCGCTGGGGCGTGCCCGTTTTTCCAGGGTGCTCCGGCTTGCTCGGTTCCGGGTGGCGTGCTGGACGCTCGGGCGTGGACGCGCTTCCCGGGTGCTGGGGTGCGCCTGGCTCCGGGGTGCCCGGGTACTCGTGGGACGCCGCCGGGGTGCCGGTGTTCCCGGCTCGTTGGGGCGAGCGTTCCGGGGTGCCGGGGGCCGGGTGTTGTGCGGCCCTCTCCGGTGTGGCCGGGGTTCCGGGGCGTGGAAACGGGTTTGTCGGTGTGCCGGCGGTTCCTGGGCGTTCGGGAGCGGTGGGCTTCGCGCGCTGGGGGCTGGGCGCCGGGGTTCCAGTGGCTCGGGATCGACGCGGGGCGGGCGACTGGATGGGCTCTTCGGCGGTGCGGGCCGCCTCCGACGGGCGGCGGGTTCCGGGGCCCGGGTTGGCAGGTTCGCCGCGTTCGGGGCGTTGCCTCGGCTCCGGGCGGTGGGGGGCCCACTCCGGGGAGCGAGTCGGCTGGGTCGGGCTTGGGCGGGTGACGGCGGCGGGCTGGGGCGTCGTCGCGGGCTGGTCGTGCAGCGGCGGGGCGCCGGTCTGGTGGAGGGCCGGGGCCGCCTGGCGGGTTCCGGCCACGGCGGCCTGGGGCTGGCGGTCGCCTGCCTCGGTGGCCTGGAGCCGGTGGTCGCCTGGCCCCAGGGCGCGACGCTCTGGCATACCTGCCGTGCCCGGGCGCCGTGCCTCCGGCCGCGGCGCGCCTGGCGTACCGGAGTCCTGTGGCCGCCTCTCGGGCGTGCCCGCGCTTTCCGAACGCAACGGTGACCGCTCGGGGTTTTCCTTGGTCCTCGGACGCTGGAACGGGTTCTCCGGGAGGCCCGTGGAGCCCTGAGGGGAACCCGTTGCGGCCGGGCGCTGGAAGGGGTTCTCCGGGTGGCCGGTGGAGCGCTGGGGTGGGCCTGCGGCGGCTGGGCGCTGGGGTGCGGGTTCAGACGGGGCTGTGGGGCGCTGGGGGGAGCGTTCCGGCGTACCCGTCCCGGCTCGGTGTGGGGAGCGTTCGGGGCGGCGGCTGGTTTCGGGGTGTTGGATCGGCTCTTCTGCCGTGCGGGCGGCTTCGGAGACCTTGCGGGGCGGGCGGGTGGGCTCTCGGCCCTGGGTGGGGTCGGGGCGGTGAGGGGCCCACTCCGGGGAGCGAGGGGTGTCGGCTCGTTGAGGGGAGCGCGGGAATGCGGGCGGCTGGGCGGTTGCGGCCGCTTGTTCGTGGAGGGGTGGGGCGCCGTAGGCCGGCTGGGACGGGCGGTTGCCGGCTCGGGACGGGCGCTCGACGGCTCCGGGTGAACGGTCGTCGGTGGTGGACTGGCGGTCGGCCGCGCGGGCAGCCGCGGTCGCCTGGCGGGCGGCGTGGATTCGGCCGGATGGGGCTCGGTGGCGGCGCCAGACGCGGCCGACGATGGCGACCTCGGCGGGTTCGCGGATCGGGGTCAGGCGGGCCCACGTGCGTGCCTCGGTGAGGTAGCGGACCTGGGAGATCATCAGCTCGGTGAGCCGCTTGCCCTCGATGACGGGGCGGGTCGCCAGCCACGTCAGCACACCTGGCGGCACGAGGTACACGACGTGCCACGGGGCGTGGAACGGGACGCGGACGAGTTGGAGCAGGATGATCCAGGGCAGGAAGACGCCTACGAAAACGCCGATCTGCACCAATGGCAACGGCATCGGCAGCCTGAGGTCATAAAGCTTGTACAGCCGCTTTTCGATGCGCCAGATATTGGTGTACGTGGGCAGATCCACGCGGTCCCCACTCCCCTAACTGAGACCGGCCATATTCAGACCAGCACGGCACCCTGCTCTTATCAGGTTATGCTCACCCCTAGCGCCTTGGCTATAGCCTTGGCGGTCGTCTCAATGATCTGCGGAACATAGAAGATGATGCCGATTCCGATGGCAAGAATAATAAACTGAACAAATCGCGTTATCTCTTTGGTGAACAGAAAGAAAATCGCGACGATGGATACAATGACCAAGAACAGCGGCCCGAAGATCTGCCGCAACCATTTCGCCAGATCATCCGTGTTCAGGCCATCGGCGGGCGCGGCTTCCACGTGGTGTGGAAGCACGGCCAACATATGCTGAATCATCGCCCTAGCCTTCCTCGGTCGGGGAGTGAATTGTAGCGTTCAGGTGAGATCGACCGGCCCCTCACTGTCCGGCGGGGAGCGTCGAGCCTCGAATATCCTTGACGTACCAGGTTTTGTCTTTTTGGACCATCGACAGCCGATATGTCTGCTCTAGCGTTCCGCCCGTGGTCTTGCTCTGAGCAGGAGAGACCTGCCAGACCACGGTCGCGTCCACCGTACGGGACCCCACCTCGCCGTTCGGCGCGATGATCTCCTTGAGCTGGCTGAAGGAGACCGCACCGCCGAGCCCGGTGACGGGCGGGTCGGAGTAACGCTGCAGTGCGGCCGTGTCGCCGTTCGCGTAGGCCTTGAAGAACCCCGTGAGGGGGTCCTGCAGCTCGGTTTCGAGTGCGGAGTCGCGATCTTCATTGGTAGCCGGAACCGCGGCACGCGGCGGCGCGGCCAGCATGGCCGGGCGTCCGGAAATCGCCAGCGCGCCGTCCTTCGCGTAGACCGGGACGGCCAGCTGGAACAAACGCCCGTTGGCCTGGACGAGAAGTGTGACGATCGCGTGATCGGCGTCCTGGGCGTTCACCGAGGCGACCGTCGCCGATCGCAACACCGACTTGCCGGTGCCGTCCCAGCCGAGCTGGGCGTCGATGCTCGGCGACAGGAATTGCCCCAGCTGCTTTTGCCGATCGGCCGCCACCGACTGCGCCGGGTCGTAATTCAAATAGACGTTCGCGAATGCGAGCGCGTACGAGGACGCGGCCGCCTGCGGGAACTGCGGCTTGTCCGGGCTGCCGGACGTCGTCGTGCCGGACGGCTTGGCGGTGAAACGCTCGAAGGGCGCCCGGACGCCGTTCACCAGGATGACGAGCAGGACGGCCCAGAGGATCACGCGGCCGACGTAGATGATCCACCGGCCGCCGGAACCACCACGGCCGCCGCGACCGGAACCTCCTCCACCGCCGGACCCCCGGCGGCTCTTGCCCCGCCGCCCCTTCTTGTCCGAGGGTTCGTCCCACGGATCGCCGGACGCGAATCCGCCCGGTGGGTAACCGGGCGTGCCGGCGTCTACAACGCCGGAGGACCTGCGAGCCATCGTCCCCTCCGCTTGCGCCTGCCCCCCGGATCGGCGCGCCGTCTTATCCATGTATCGGTGTTCGATTTACCACCTTAACCACGGCGGTCAATTGTTCCAGTGTCGAGCGGCGATGCACAGCCCCGCCGCGCGGTTGTGGATAAGTCTCTGACCGCGTGGGATTACCGCAACGTGAGGTTCTGCTCTCTCCCTACACGTTGAAGCGGAACTCGACCACATCGCCGTCCCGCATGACGTACTCTTTGCCCTCCATACGCGCCTTGCCCACCGCGCGCGCCGCCGGAACGGAACGCTCCGTGACAAGGTCCTGATACGACACGATCTCGGCCTTGATGAACCCTTTTTGAAAGTCGGTGTGGATCACACCGGCCGCCTCGGGTGCGGTGGCGCCCTTCCGGATCGTCCAGGCTCGTGACTCTTTCGGCCCGGCGGTCAGGAACGTCTGCAGGCCGAGTGTGTCGAATCCCACCCGTACGAGCTGCAGCAGGCCCGGCTCCTCCTGCCCGGTCGACTGCAGGAGCTCCAGCGCCTCGTCGTCGGGAAGCTCGATCAGCTCCGACTCGATCTTCGCGTCGAGGAAGATCGCCTCGGCGGGCGCGACCAGGCCCTGCAGCCGCGTGCGCAGCGCCTCGTCCGTCAGCTCGTCCTCATCGACGTTGAAGACGTAGAGGAACGGCTTGGCGGTCAGCAGGTGCAGCTCACGTAGGGCGTCGAGGTCGAGGCCGGAGGCGAAGAGCGTGGTGCCGTCGTTGAGCACCTTCTGCGCGGCCTGCGCCGCGGCGAGGACGGCGAGCTTCTCCTTGTCCTTCGTGACCCGCGACTCCTTCTCGAGGCGCGGCACGGCCTTCTCCAGGGTCTGGAGGTCGGCGAGGATGAGCTCCGTGTTGATGGTCTCGATGTCGCGCAGCGGCGCGACGTCGCCGTCGACGTGGGTGACGTCGGGATCGTCGAAGACGCGGATGACCTGGCAGATCGCGTCGGTCTCGCGGATGTTGGCGAGGAACTGGTTGCCCAGCCCCTGCCCCTCCGAGGCGCCCTTGACGATGCCCGCGATGTCGACGAACTGCATCGTCGCCGCCACGGTCTTCGCGGAGTCGTACAGCTCCGCGAGGTCGTCGAGGCGTGGGTCGGGCACCCCCACGACGCCGACGTTGGGCTCGATCGTGGCGAAGGGGTAGTTCGCCGCGAGAGCGGTGTTCTTGGTCAGCGCGTTGAACAGCGTCGACTTGCCGACATTGGGAAGCCCGACGATTCCGATGGACAAGCTCACAGACGGCGAGTCTAGGGCCTGTCTCGAAGTCCTCGTCCGTAGCGAGCGGTGTCCAGGTGGTGTCTCGCAAGGCGGACGAGGGAGTCGGCCTGGTTTTGGCCGGCGACTGAGGACAACGCGGCGAGGCGCCACCTGGACACCGCGCAGTAGGACAGCGGACTTCGAGACAGGCCCTTGTTGCCTCTGACGCCTGCCCGGTCATCCGCGAGCCCCGGCTCCGCCTGCCCTCCGCGCGTCGAGCCGACTTTGCGCGGTCGCTTTGTCACGATGCGGGGATGAGCCTTCTTCTCGGCCTGCTGATCGGCCTCGTCCTCGGTGTCATCGTCGGCGTCACCTGGGCCCGCGGGCGTACGGCGGCGATCACGGCGCGCGCCAGGGCGGCCGAGGAGAAGGTCGCGTACGTGGAGGAGCGGCTGTCGGAGCGCTTCCAGGCGCTCTCGGCGCAGGCGCTGGACGCCAGCAACCAGCGGTTCCTCGAGCTGGCGGGCACGCGCCTGGCGACGGCGAACGCCGAGGCCGCCGGCGAGCTGGACCGACGCATCGCCCCCATCAAGGAGACGCTCGGCAAGGTCGAGGAACAACTGCGCGAGGTGGAAACGGGGCGGCGTGAGTCGCACGCGATGCTCGCCAAGCAGGTGGAGTTCGTCCGCCAGAGCTCTGACCAGCTGCGCTCCGAGACGCACACGCTCGTACGTGCGCTGCAGCGGCCGGAGGCGCGCGGCCGGTGGGGCGAGCTGCAGCTGCGGCGTGTCGTGGAGATCTCCGGGATGACGCGGCACTGCGACTTCGACGAGCAGGCGACCGCCGAGGGCGGGCTACGCCCCGACATGGTCGTACGCCTCGCGGGCGGCAAGAACATCATCGTCGACTCCAAGGTGTCGCTCGCGGCGTACCTGGAGGCGGCCGGGACCGAGGAGCCGGAGGTGTGGCGGGCGCGGCTGGACGCGCACGCGCGTCACCTGCGTGACCACGTCGACCGGCTCGCGGCCAAGGCGTACTGGCAGTCGTTCAAGCCGGCGCCGGAGTTCGTGGTGCTGTTCGTGCCGGGCGAGGCGTTCCTCGCGCCCGCGCTGGACCGCGACCCGGGCCTCCTCGAACACGCCATGCGCCGCCGCGTCCACATCGCGACGCCCACGACGCTCATCACGATGCTGCGCACGGCCCAGTACGCCTGGCAGCAGGAGGCGCTGTCGGCGAACGCCCGCGCCGTCTTCGACCTGGGCCGTGACCTGTACGAGCGGCTCGGCACGATGGGCCGCCACGTCGACCAGCTCGGCAAGTCGCTCACCAACGCGGTCGTGTCCTACAACCGCACGGTCGGCTCGCTGGAGAGCCGCGTGCTCGTCACGGCGCGCAAGCTGAACGAGTTGGGGGTGACCGACGCCGAGCTCGACCCGCCCGCGCAGGTGGAGGAGCCGGCGCGTTCGCTGTCCGCGGCGGAGCTGGCCGACGACGCCGATGAGAGCCGCCAGATCCGCCTGCTCCCGTAACGCCGTGTCGCAAGACGTGGCGGCCCGTGTCGGGTTACCGTACGGTCAAGCACGCTCAACTCTGGGACGGCTGGTGGCAACGGACACGCGCGGGGGCCCGCAGACGGCTTCTTCTCCTCCCGCAGGAGAGACGACCCGGCATCAGGCGACCGGTTCGGGCGTCACGCTGACGGGCCGGGGCGGCATCGTCGTCGTCTTCGCCTTCACTCTGCTGGGCGCCCTGGCAGGCGGCCTGTTCGGCCTGCACGGCGCCCAGGGGTTCCTCTTCGTCGTGGGCTGCCTGCTCGCGGTGGTGACCATCCGCCGTACGGACCTGCTCACGCTGGTCGTCAGCCCGCCTTTGATCTTCTTCCTCGTCTCGGTGCTTTCGGCGGTCGCCGGGTCGCTCGGCGAGAAGTCGTTCCTGGTGAGCGTCCTGCTCACGGTGGTGACGACGCTGACCGCGAGCATGCCGTGGCTGTTCGTCGGGGCGGTGCTCGTCGTCGTCGTGGCCGTGCCACGCGGCCTGCCCTCGGCGCTGCGCGAGCTGAGCGCCCGCGTCGCCGTCGACCACCCGTTCCGAGGCCGTACGTCGCTGCTCGGGCGTAAGAGCGCGGACGACGACCCGGTCCGGTGGGACGAGACGCCGAAGTCCGGCGGCAAGCACGCCGCGGACGACGGCGACTGATCGATTTCTAGGGCTGTACGGCGCGCAGGTCGCGGCGGAGTTCGTGCGGCAGGGCGAAGATCATGCGCTCGCGCACCGACTCGACCTCCTCGACCGTGTCGAAGCCGTGTTCGGCGAGGCGGGCGATGACGCCGTCCACCAGCACCTCCGGGACGGAGGCGCCGCTGGTCACGCCGACCGTGGTGACGCCCTCGAACCAGGCGGGGTCCATGTGCTCGGCGTAGTCGACGAGGTAGGACGCGTCGGCGCCGTGGTTCTTGGCGACCTCGACGAGGCGCTTGGAGTTGGAGGAGTTCTCCGAGCCGACGACGATGACGAGCTGGGACTCGGCCGCGATCTCCTTGACGGCGACCTGGCGGTTCTGTGTGGCGTAGCAGATGTCGTCGGACGGCGGGTCGATCAGATTGGGGAAGCGGGCGCGGAGCGCGTCGACCGTGGCGGTGGTCTCGTCGACCGACAGCGTGGTCTGCGACAGCCAGACGACCTTCTCCGGGTCACGGACCGTGACGTTGGCCACATCGGCCGGGCCGTCGACGAGTTGGACGTGCTCGGGCGCCTCGCCACTCGTGCCGATGACCTCTTCGTGGCCTTCGTGTCCGATGAGGAGGATGTCGTAGTCGTCGGTCGCGAACCGCTTCGCCTCCTTGTGCACCTTCGTGACCAGCGGACATGTGGCGTCGATCGTACGGAGGCTGAGGCCGGCCGCCTCGTCGTGCACCACCGGGGCGACCCCGTGGGCGGAGAACACGACGATGGCGCCCTCGGGCACCTCGTCGGTCTCCTCGACGAAGACCGCCCCCTTTTCTTCGAGGGTCTTGACCACGTGGACATTGTGGACGATCTGCTTGCGCACGTAGATTGGCGCGCCATAACGCTCCAGTGCCAGCTCGACCGCTTGCACGGCACGATCAACGCCCGCGCAGTAGCCACGCGGCTTGGCCAGGAGAACGCGACGAGTCATACGCCCCATGTTAGGTGTGATCCGACGGCGTTCGTTTCGCCGGCGAAACCCTGCGACGGCGTGTGAACACCGAGGCACGCTGGGGCAGAGTGTTGAATGACAAGAACCGCACGGTACCGACCAGTCCTTACACCTGGGCTGGAGGGAGCTGGAACGAACGATGACACGATCGCCACGCCGCTTGAAAGAGCAAGTGAAGGACACCGTCAGCGAGCTCCCGATCTACGCGGCCCGGCTGGCGGTGATGGGCGTCGGGCGGGCGCTCATGCTCACCGACCGGGTCCGCAAGGACTACAAGGAGGCTCGCGAGACCGGGCTGGCGCCCGTCCTGGGCCGCCTGCGCGGCGACGCGGAGAACCTCACCGAGAACGTCGTGGGCAAGGTCGCCGGCCGCGTGTCGGGCAACGGCCAGGCCCCGGAGACGACGCGCACGGACACCGACTCGGAGATCTCCGTCGGCAAGCCGCCGACGAAGCCCGCCGCCGCTCCGGAGGCCAAGGCGGCGCCCGCCGCCCCCAAGGCACCGGCGCCCAAGCCCGCAGCGGCCAAGCCTGCCGCCAAGCCCGCTGAGACGAAGCCCACAGCCGCCAAGCCCTCGGCGGCGAAGGCCACGGCGACCTCGGCTTCCAAGCCCGCGGTCAAGCCCGCCGCCAAGCCCGCCGGGTCGAAGCCGGCCGCGAAGGCCACCGGCGCGACGCAGCGCGACGCCAAGGCGGTCACCGCCAAGGACCTGCCGGTGACCGGGTACGACGAGGCGACGCTCGCGTCCGTACGCGCGCGGCTGCGTGGCCTGGACGCCAAGCAGGTCGGCGAGCTGCGGGACTACGAGCGCGCGCATTCGGCGCGCGCCGACTTCCTGCGGATGTACGAGAACCGCATCGCCAAGCTCAAGAGCGGATCCTGAGCCCGCACGCCGTGACCGGAGACGACCGGTCACGGCGTGCGGATACGGCGTGCGGACACGCCTGAGGCGTGTCCCGGTGGACCCATCTCGTACTCCCGGTCGAAGCCGTCCGTGGCCAGGAGCAGCCCGCCGCGCGGGGCGGGCGGCCCGCCCGTCACCGGCCGACTCCCTCACGCGCCCTAGACGTGCGCGGGCCGGTAGGTCCGTAGCCAGTCGTTGAGGCTCACCGCGCGCTCCAGGGCGATGCGGTCCTGTTGCAGGCTCGTGTGGCCCATGGGCCGGTCGAGCGCCTCACGTACGGCCTTCATGTCGAGGTACGGCCGCACCGGCGCCGACGAGTCCGACGCGATCTCGGCGAGCCGCTCACGTACGGTCCGCTCGTAGCTCGGGTTCTGCGTGGAGGGGTACGGGCTCTTGCGGCGGAAGAGGATCGACCCGGGAAGCATGTCGGCGACCGCGCCGCGCAGCAGGCTCTTCTCCCGCCCGTCGTAGGTCTTGTACGACCAGGGCGTGTTGAAGACGTACTCCACGAGCCGGTGGTCGCAGAACGGCACCCGGACCTCCAGGCCGACGGCCATGCTCAGCCGGTCCTTGCGGTCGAGCAGCACACGCACCATGCGGGTGAGGTGCAGGTAGCAGATCTCCCGCATGCGGCGTTCCAGCGGGTCGGCGACCGGCAGGTGCGGCACCTCGGTGAGCGCCTCGCGGTACCTCCGGTCCAGGTACGCCTGGGAGTCCTGATCGAGGCCTTTGTCGAACAGCTCGCGGCGACTGCCGAACCCGGCGCGGGCCCACGGGAAGGCGGCCTCCTGCACCGCGGCGGGGTCGTGGAACCACCGGTAGCCGCCGAACACCTCGTCGGCCGACTCCCCCGACAGCGCGACGGTCGAGTGCTTCCTGATCTCGGCGAACAGCAGGTACAGCGAGGTGTCCATGTCACCCATGCTGGGAAAGTCGCGGGCGCGCAGCACGCTCTCCATGACCCGCGGCGATGCGAGCTGGTCGCTGCGCAGGACGACGTCGGTGTGGTTCGAGCCGACGTGCTTGGCGACGTCCTGGACGTACGGGCCGTCGGCGGTGTCGCGCAGGCCGTCGGGGACGAACCCGCCGGTCTCGTCGGTGAAGTCGACGGCGAAGGACCGTACGGAGTCGGCGCCGAGGGCACGGCCGGCCAGGGCGGTGAGCGCGCTGGAGTCGAGCCCTCCGGACAGCAGCGTGCACAGGGGGACGTCGGAGATGAGCTGGCGTTCGACGATGTCGTCGAGAAGCCCGCGTACGCGGCGCACCGTGGCGGGCACGTCGTCGGTGTGCGGCCGTGCGGTCAGCGCCCAGTAACGGCGGTCCGAGACGCCGTCGCGTGAGACGCGTACGACGTGGCCGGGCTCGACCTCGTACATGCCGCTGAAGATCGCGTGGCCGGGCGTCTTGGCGTTGGTGATCAGCTCGAACATGCCCTCGTCGTCGACGCGGGCGTCGAACAGCGGGTTCGCCAGGATCGCCTTGGGTTCGGAGCCGAACAGCACCCCGTGCGGGGTCGGCGCGTAGTAGAGCGGCTTGATGCCCATGCGGTCGCGGACCAGGAGGAGTTCCTCCGTACGGCGGTCCCAGATCGCGAACGCGAACATGCCGTTGAGCCACTCGGCGACGTCGGCTCCCCAGCGGAGGTAGGCGTGGAGGACGACTTCGGTGTCGCTGCGCGTGCGAAACAGGTGGCCGCACGACTCGAGGCGCCGGCGGAGCTCGCGGAAGTTGTAGGTCTCGCCGCTGTAGACCATGGTCGCGGGACCTTCGGTCATGGGCTGGACGCCGCCGTCGATGTCGATCACGGCCAGCCGCCGGTGCCCGAGGACGACGTGGGTGTCGGACCAGAGCCCCTCGTCATCCGGTCCGCGCAGCGCCATGGTCCGCGTCATGGCCAGCGCGGTCGCGCTCTCCTCCGTCAGGTCGCGCTCGTAGTCCACCCAGCCGGTGATGCCGCACACAGGATCATCCTCCGGTCCATGTCAGGAGTCGGCGAAGAGCTTCTCCAGCGCGGGCAGGGCGGCCTCGATGGCCTCACGCTCCGCATCGCTCAGGGCGTCCATCCGCCCAATGAGGAACTCGATCCGCTGCTCACGCCCGATGGCGAGCACCCTCCGGCCGACGGGTGTGAGCTCGGCGGTGACCACACGGGCGTCGTCGGCGTCGAACCCCCGGCGCACGAACCCGTCGCGCGTGAGCCGGCCGATCTGCCGGGTCATCGTCGGCAGGCGTACGCCGTGCTCGGCGGCGAGCTCGGTCATGCGTCGCGAGCCGCTCTCCAACGACCCCAGGACGGTGATCTGCTGGGTCGTGACGCACTGCCCGGCACCCGCGCGGCGGAGCATCAGCACCACGTCGCGAATCTGCCGGTTGAAACGCTCGGCGACCATGCGTGAATCGGACATATCATCCCCGATTTCACGGTAACAGGACCGCGCTTAGCTGGGCTAACTACAGAGTGTGAGCTTCCCCACACGCGAAGCCGGGCAGCAGGGCCGGCACCTCGGCCCGTCCAACGGCCGTCACGGCCAGCACGCGGTCCGCGCCGGCCGCGGGCTGCGAGGGCGTCCAGGACGGCCTTGCCCAGCGCGCCGCCCAGGTGCGGCAGCCGGTGCGCTTTGTCCAGGCAGGCCGTGGCCGTCTTGCGGCGCGCGGGGCGGACGGCTTCCAGGTCGACACCGAGGTCGGCGAAGGCCGAGCGAGCGGTCCCCAGGACCAGCTCGTCGGCGCCGTCCAGCGGCCGCAGCGCGTCACGCTCGACGAGGGTGGCGTAGACCGCGACGCCGAGCAGGCCGGCGGCGTGGTCGTAGCAGGCGTGCGCGATGTCGTCGGCGACACGCGGGCGGCCGGTGGGCGGCCGTACGGTCGGCGGCGCTCGGCTGCCAGCGGGTCGTCCAGCACGTCGGCTACGCCTCAGGGGCCGGTCCGGGGACGCTCGTCCTGTCGGCGGACCGGCCCACGGTCCACCCGGCCGCCGTCGTCGGCAACGCCGTGACCTTCGCGGTCCTGGCCACCCTCACCGCCGCGCGCCCGCATCGGAACCGCATGCGTGGCCACGGCGCCCGTGCGGCCGGCTCACGGTGTCCGACCACCCGTACCTGAGCGTCATGGCGGCCTTTTCGGTGCTCTCGCTGTGCTGGGCCATGCTGTCCACCGGGCTGCCGATCTGGATCTCCCAACGCTGGTCCTCGGGACGTTCGGCGCGGGCGGCCGGCTGATCATGGCGGGCGGTTCGCTGCGGTCGCCGCGCCGGTCCTGGCCCTCGCGCGCCGGGCGCTCCGGCATGACGGATAGTGTTCGCGGCATGGCGCTGGAGACCTCACCGGAGTCACCGACCCCGGTACGCACCGTCCTGCAGCTCATCGGCGGCTGGATCGGCAAGCTCGGCCGGATCTGGGTGGAAGGCCAGATCACCGAGCTTAACCGCCGCGCCGGCACGGTCTACTTCACCCTCCGCGATCCGGTCGCCAACGTCTCGGTGCGGGTTGTTTGCCCGCGTGCGGTCTGCGACAACGCGGGGCCTGCGGTGATCGACGGAGCGCGCGTCGTCGTGCATGCCAAGCCGGACTTCTACATCAACCGTGGCTCGTTCGCGCTGTCCGCGCTGGAGATCCGGCCCGTCGGCGTCGGTGAGCTGCTGGCGAGGCTGGAGCGGCTGAAGCAGGTGCTGAAGTCCGAAGGGCTCTTCAACGCCGAGCGTAAGCGGCCGCTGCCGTTCCTGCCCGGCACGGTCGGGCTGATCTGCGGCCGTGACTCCGCCGCCGAACGTGACGTCCTGGAGAACTCCCGGCGCCGCTGGCCCGCCGTCCGCTTCAAGGTCGAGAACACCGCCGTGCAGGGCTCGTACGCGGTCTCGGAGGTCATGGACGCGCTGGACCGCCTCGACGCCGACCCCGACGTCGACGTGATCATTATCGCCCGCGGCGGCGGGTCGCTGGAGGACCTGCTGGCCTTCTCCGACGAGGCCCTCGTACGCGCGGTCTCGGCGGCGCGTACGCCGGTGGTCTCGGCGATCGGGCATGAGCAGGACACCCCGCTGCTCGACTACGTGGCCGACGTGCGCGCCTCGACGCCCACCGACGCGGCCAAGAAGACCGTGCCCGACGTCCGCGAGCAGCTCACGCTGGTCCGGCAGCTGCGCGACCGCGGACGCCGGGTCCTGGCCGGGCGGGTCGAACGCGAGGTGCAGTGGCTGTCGGGGATGCGCTCGCGCCCGGCGCTGGCCGATCCCGTACGGGAGATCGAGCGTCAGGCCGAGGCGGTCGGGACGCTCCGCGACCGCACGCGGCGCTGCCTGTCGGCCGCGATCGACCGGGCCGGCGACGACCTCGGCCACACGCGCGCGCGGCTCGTGACGCTCTCCCCCGCCGCGACGCTCGAACGCGGCTACGCCATCGTGCAGCACCCCGACGAGTCGGTCGTGCGCTCCGCCGCCGATGTGAAGAAGGACGACGAACTGCTGGTCAGGTTCTCCGACGGCCGGATCACGGTACGCGCCGACTCGGTGTGAGCGAACGGGCCGATCGCGCCTCGTGACCACTGTGACACGGATAGAGTCTTGTGGCCCGATACCGGTAGATATGCGATCGCCGGCTCGCGACCTCCGTGCCTAAGGATCACCCGTGGCCCAGCCTCCGCCGTACCAGCAGCAATATCCGGGTTCCGGTCAGCCTCACCAGCAGCCTTACCCGGGACAGCAGCAGTACCAGCAGCCGCATCCCGGCCAGCAGTACCAGCCTCCGCCGTACCAGCAGCCGGGCCACCAGCAGGCTCCTCAGGGCTACCAGCAGCCCCCGCAGGGCTATCAGCAGCAGCCGGCCCCGCAGGGTTATCAGCAGCAGCCGGGCCAGTATCCGCAGCAGCCCTACCAGGCGCACCACGCCGGTTACCAGCCGCACGAGCAGGGCGCCATCGCGTGCCGGGTCTGCGGGAGCGGTCCGGCGGCGAAGGCGACGTTCCGCGCGGTGGTCGGCGCCGTGGTCATGCACACGATGTGGACGTCGACCGGCCCGTACTGCCGGGACTGTGGCCTGCACACATTCCGCCGGCAGACGACCAAGACGCTCGCCGGCGGCTGGTGCAGCATCGGCGCGCTCATCCTCGCGCCGATCTTCCTGATCCTCAACTTCGCCGCCCGCGGCAAGGTCGCCGGACTGCCCGCCCCGCAGCGCTACCAGGCGGGACAGGCTCCGGCCCCGCTGGATCCGGGCCCTCCGGTGTTCCAGCGCCCGGCCGCGTACGTCTACCCGATGATCATGTCCGTGCTGGTCGTCATCGTCGTGGTCGCGAACCTGACCAAGTGAGCGTCGGGTCCGGGTGATCGGCGAACCCGAGGCGGCGGTACAACGGCATCCCGTCCGGGCTGGCGTGCAGGTCCACTCGCCGCACCCCGCGTTCGCCGAACCAGGCCAGCAGCTCTTCCATGACGGCGCGCGCATGCCCGTGTCCGCGGTACGCCGTGTCCGTGACCACCCCGAACACGTATCCCAGCACCCCGGAGGGGTTGTACGGGCTCGGTAAACGCCGGTCGATCACGCCGATGCCGCAGGCAGCCAGCCCGTGGTCCCCGTCGACGACCATGATCCGCATCTCATCGGAACGCAGCCGCTCCGCCGTCTCGGCGGCGCAGAGCTCCCGCCATTCCTCTCCCGGCGGCGGTCCCATGACCCGGGCGAGCTCCTCGAACATCAGCGCGCGGAGCCGTACGAGCTCGGGGACGTCGGCTTCGGCTGCGGCGCGGACGGTCGGCATGACGACGATCCTAGGGTTCGCACGCTCGCGCCCGCCGTGGCCGTAGGGTTGGGCCGTGGCCGAGGAGAAACCTGAGCTGTCCTATGAGCAGGCGCGGGACGAGCTGACCGATGTCGTACGGCGACTGGAGGCGGGCGGGCTCACTCTCGAGGAGTCGCTCACGCTCTGGCAGCGGGGTGAGAAGCTCGCCGGGATCTGCGAGGAGTGGCTCGAAGGCGCCCGCGCGCGCCTGGCGGCGGCTATGGCCGAGCGCGCCGAGCCGCAGGCCGGGAACGCCGAGGACCCCGCGCCCTTCTAGGACCAAGGTCCTCGTCCGTAACGAGCGCCCTGGGGCCGAAGTCCGTGGGGAGCGCCGCTACGTGGGCGTCGGTGCGGGGCGAGGATGGGCCTTGAGCGAGCCGGCCAGGATGGCCAGTTCGTCGTAGGACGCCGTTCCGCTGACGACGAGCGTGACCCCCGGCACGGACCTGACCAGTGAGCGCTGGTTCTTGTCCTTGCGGAAGGTCTTGTTCCACGTCGCGCCGGCGATCTGGGTGGAGCCGTCGGGCCGTCCCTGGCTCGTCATGCGGTCGATGAACCCGCCGTCACCGCCCGGGGTCTCGTTGCTCTGCTCCAGGGCGGCGTACTGCTTCTGCGGCGTGTAGAAGCCCAGGTGCCAGGCGACGGGGCCGCCCGGCTTGCCGGTCAGCCGCGAGCTGGTGGCGTACCACGTCGCCGGCAGCCCCTCGGGGGCCTGGACGGCGTACGGGGCGACGGCCTCCAGGCCGGACAACTCGCCCTGGTACTGGACCGTGCGTACGGCGTTCTCATCGCGGTTCGGGGTGAGCAGGATCACCAGGCCGACGATCACCATGCAGGACAGCATCGCCACGGCGAACCCTGGCACGCCGGAGGTCAGCCGCCGGTAGACCGATGGGGAGACCACGATCGGCCCCTCAGCGGCGTCCGTACGCGGCTCCGTCACGCTGTCACCGGCCTCGGCCGGTGTCGAGTCAGGACCGTCGCTCACTCGGGCGCTCCATACCGGAGATGATCGTCAGGACGTCGTCGGCGAGCCGCCGCGACGCCTCCTCGTCCTCGGACAGCGAGACCTCCGAGACGGCGCCGGACATCGCGCCGGTCAGCACGACCACGAGGGCCTCGTCGACCTCGCCGTCGCCGACGTGGAAGAGGGCCGCGTTGCGCCGCGCCCAGGTACGGAGGCGGTCGCGCAGGACCCGGTCGAACCCGGGCGGGCCGTCGCCGGACAGGAACAGCCGGGACAGGTCGCGCTCGGCGAGGCAGCCGTCGAGGTAGGCACGCGCGCCCGCGATGAACAGGCGCATCGGGTCGGACTCGCCCTGGTCACGTGCCAGGTGGTTGGCCTCGCGGGTACGCTCCTGCTGGCGGGTCTGGAACTCCTCGAAGAGAGTGAGGTACAGATCGGCCTTGCCGCTGAAGTGGTGGTAGAGGCTGCCCACGCTCGCGCCGGCCTTCGCCACGATGTCGGTCACGGCCGCTTGGGCGAACCCCGCCACCGAGAAGACCTCTCGTGCCGCGCCTAGCAGGGCACCGCGTGTCGCGGCACCCCGGTCGGAAGTGCGCGGGAGGTGTTCGATGCTCACTGACGCGCTCCTAGCGGAGTCAGGGGCGCGCGCGGCACTGGCCGCGCGAACCGGGTGGCGCGTAGCTCCGAACGATTTGCCCGCTCACCGGTTCGCCGCTCGATTTCGCTGCTCATTACGGCCCTAGATTACGCCCTGTCTGCTCTGAAATACGATCGATGGAGAGCTACCAGGAAGGCATGCACCGCCATGACCGAAGAAACGACCGTATCGTCCCCACTTGAGACTGAAGTTGACGCCCCTGACCGTAACCTCGCGCTCGAACTGGTACGCGTGACCGAGGCGGCGGCCATGGCGGCGGCGCGCTGGGTCGGCCGGGGTGACAAGAACGGTGCCGACGGGGCCGCGGTGAACGCTATGCGACAGCTCATCAACACGGTGTCGATGAACGGCGTCGTGGTGATCGGTGAGGGCGAGAAGGACAAGGCCCCCATGTTGTTCAACGGTGAACAGGTCGGCGACGGCCGTGGCGCCGACTGCGACGTCGCGGTCGACCCGATCGACGGCACCCGCCTGGCGGCACTCGGCATGAACAACGCGATCGCGGTGATCGCGGTGAGCCCGCGGGGCACGATGTACGACCCGTCCGCCGTGTTCTACATGGAGAAACTCGCCACCGGCCCGGAGGCCGCCGACGTCGTCGACATCGAGGCCCCGGTCGGCGACAACATTCGCGCGGTGGCCAGGGCCAAGGGCTCCTCGCCCGAAGACGTCACGGTCGTCATCCTGGACCGGCCGCGGCACGAGCGGATCGTCAAGGAGGTCCGCGAGGCGGGGGCCCGGATCAAGTTCATCACCGACGGCGACGTCGCCGGCGCGATCATGGCCGCGCGGGAGAACACCGGCATCGACCTGCTGCTCGGCATCGGCGGCACCCCGGAGGGGATCATCGCGGCCTGCGCGCTCAAGTCGCTGGGCGGGGTCCTCCAGGGCAAGCTGTGGCCCCAGGACGACGCGGAACGGCAGCGCGCCATCGACGCCGGCCACGACCTGTCGAGGGTCCTGACCACCGACGACCTGGTCACCTCCGACGACGTGTTCTTCGCCGCGACCGGCATCACCGACGGCGAGATCGTCGGCGGCGTCCGCTACCGCAAGGGCATCGCGACCACGAACTCCCTGGTCATGCGCTCCCGGAGCGGCACGACACGCCGCATCGACAGTGAGCACCGGCTCGCCAAGCTCCGGGCGTACTCCGCGATCAACTTCGACACCGCGACCTAGACGAGTTCGTTTCTTCGCCGGGCTCCGGCGCGCCCGGAGCCCGGCGAAGAGCTACTTGATGCTGCCCGCGGTGAGGCCGCCGATGAGGTAGCGCTCGATGAAGACGAACAGGACGACGACCGGCACGATCGCGATCAAGGAGGTCGCGAAGAGATATTGCCAGTGTTCCTGGTACTGCGTCACGAACGACGGGATCGCCACGGTCAGCGGCTGCCGGTTCGGGGACGCCGTCACGGTGAGCGCCACGATGTACTCGTTCCACGCGCCGATGAACGTGTAGACGATCGCGGTGATGACGCCCGGCAGGGAGATCGGGAGGGTCACGCGGGTCATGGCCTTGACGCGGCCCGCGCCGTCGAGGAACGCCGCCTCCTCCAGCTCCTTGGGGATGCTGGAGAAGTAGCCGTGCAGGATCCACACGCAGAACGGCAGGTTGAACGCCGCGTTGACGAGGATCAGCGCGAGGAGGGTGTCGGTCAGGTTGAGCGCCACCATCTCCCGGTAGATGCCGATGACCAGTGCGGTCGGCGCGAACATCTGGGTGACCAGGATCAGGAGCAGGAACGCGTTGCGGCCTCGGAAGCGGTTGCGCGCGGTGTAGTACGCCGCGGGCAGCGCGCACAGCAGGGTCACCAGCGTGGCGGTGCCGGCGACGATCAGCGACACCTTCATGTTCTGCCAGATCGGCGCGGCCCGCCACACGTTGATGAAGTTGGACCAGTCCCAGTGCGAGGGGAGGTAGGTCGACTTCATCAGCTCGTGCTCGGGCTTCAGCGCCGTCAGGAGCATTTCGAGGTACGGCGCCACGAACGCGAGGCCGACCAGCCAGCCCACGCCCGTGAGGATCACCTTGCGGACGGACGGCGGCCTGCGCCGTGCCGTAACGGTCGCGGTCACGAGACCTCCTCCCGCCAGCGCGAGGCGCGCAGGTAGAGCAGCACCATCACGAGGATGAGCACGAAGTTGACGACCGCCATCGAGGCGGACTCACCGACGTTCTGGTCGAAGAACGCGATCTTGTACATGAACGTCGTGGTCGTGTCGGTCGCGTGTCCCGGGCCGCCCTGGGTCATCGCCCAGATGATCGGGAAGGAGTTGAAGACGTTGATCACATTGATGATCGACGCGATCAGGATGGCGGGCCGCAGCAGCGGAAGGGTGATCCGGAAGTAGGTGCGGAAGGTGCCCGCGCCGTCGACGCGCGCCGCTTCGTACACCTCGCCCGGGATCGTCTGCAGGCCGGCGAGCATCACGAACGAGGCGAACGGCAGCGAGACGAAGACCGCCACCCACATCATCCAGAGCATCGCCTGGTCCGGGTGGGCCAGCCAGTTCACCGGCTTGTCCAGGACGCCGACGTCGATCAGGATCCGATTGACGATGCCGAAGTAGTTGTCGAGCATCCACTTCCAGACCAGCGCGGTCATCAGAACCGACGCGGCCCAGGGGACGATCACGGCCCAGCGCACCACGCGCCGGCCGGGGAACTTCGCGTTGAGGAGTTGCGCCAGCGCCAGGGAGAGCAGCATCGTCACGACGACGACCCCGGCGACCCAGAGCACGGTGCGCACGAGGACGTGCACGAGATCGTCCTCGCCGAACAGGTCGGAGTAGTTGCGGCCGCCGCTGGAGCCGAGCGTCACACCGGACGAGCTGATCTTCTCCAGCGAGGTGCGGACCATTTCCACGACCGGCCACAGCACGACCACGGAGATGAGCGCGATCGCGGGGCCGATCCACAGCAGCGGTGTCAGCGCCTCGCGGACACGTTTGCCGTGCCCGACGCGTGGTGCCGGGGCCTTTCGGGCCCCGGCACCACGCGCGCTGGTATTGGCGTCCGCCACGTCAGCCGTTCTTCTCGGCCGTCTTCTGGATGGCGTCGAGAACCTTCTTCGGGTCGGCGCTCGCGACCGAGGTTCCCATGCTCTGCTTCACCGCACCGGCCACCGCGGACCAGGCCGGGTTGCTCGTCGGAGCGAACTTCGCGGTCGGCAGCGCGTCGACGAACTGCTTGTAGTACGGGTCGCTGCTGAGCGCGTTGCCGGCCGACTTGGTGACCGGCAGGAAGTTCTCCAGCTTGAGGAACTTCGCGGTGTTCTGCTGCTGGTAGAAGAAGCTCAGGAACTTCGAGATGGCTTCCTTGTTCTTCCCGCCGTTCTTGAACCCGGCGAGGATGTCGACGACACCCAGCGTGTTGTGGACCGAGCCGTCCTTGCTGGGCAGCGGCGCGATGCCGTAGTTGAGGTTCTTGTTCACCGGGTCGATGAAGCCGGCGCGCGTGAACGGGCCGTTGATTCCCATGCCGACCTTGCCCTGGGCGAACTGGTTGAAGACCGTCTTACGGTCGGTCGTCTCCGGGTTCGGCTGGGTGAGGCCGGACTTGTTCAGGTCGCGCAGGAAGTTCAGCGTGTCGACGTTGGCGGGCTGGTTGATCGCCCACTTGCCCGAGCCGTCGACCCAGCCGCCGTTGTTGTTCATCGCCCAGGAGTAGAACTCCGCCTGGGACTCCTCGGGGCCGAGCGGCAGGCCGTACCCGACCGCGCCCTTCGCCTTGATCTTCTGCGCGTCGGACTTGACCTCGGCCCAGGTCTTCGGAGGGTCGGTGATCCCGGCCTTCTTGAAGAGGTCCTTGTTGAAGAAGAGGAGCCGCGCGCTGGAGATGAAGGGCAGCGCGTACTGCTCGCCGTTGTACTTCGTCTGGTCGACGAAGGTCGGCGTGAAGTCGCTCAGCACCTGCGGGGACACGATGTCGGACGCCTTGTAGATCAGGCCGTCGCGCGCGAAGTCCGAGAAGGAGTTGTAGTTGAGGATGTCCGGAGTCTGCTTCGTCTGGACGTAGGTCTTGACCTTGGCGTCCATCTGGGTCCAGTCGACCATCTCAAGGTTGACCTTGTAGCCCTTGTTCTGGGCTTCGTAGTCCTTGATGAGGCTGTCCCAGTACGACTTGGTGTTGTCGTCGTAGATCGCGGCGACGAACTTGATCGTCTTGCTGTCGCCGCTTCCGCCGGACGAGCTGCCCTTGCTACATCCGGCCATGCCGAGGGTCACCGTCAGACCCACGGCGATGGCGCCGGTGAGATGCCGTTTCACCTGTCCCCGCCTTCTCCTGTGTTGGACTTCGGGGCGCGCGGGTGCGCGCGACGTTTCACACGCATGAAAGGTTGTGCACGATTCGGCTACTCAACGAGCAGATTCGCGCATGGCACTGAACGATAGGAGCTGGTCCGTACCAGTTCAAGAGGATGTGCCGCGCAGAGTCTTAACCGTTATTGAAACAACCGCGTGACCTGCTGGTCCTGGCCGGTGATCTCACTCATGAGCCGGTACGGCGGGAGCCGCCGCGTGGCCGCCGCCAGCGGCGTGGCCGTTTCGGCGTACGCGCCCCGACCGAGCCGAGGACGAAGGTGCCCCTCACCTCGATGACCGGCGCGTCCGGCCCTTGCGGCGACTGTACCCGCAGGTCACGGGAGCTGAGGAGCGTACGCCCGCTGAACTCCACGCGGACGCCGTCGGGCACGAGGAGTCGCAGACGGCCGCCGAGGACGTTCGCGTTGATCACGATGTGCCGGCGCTGGAGGAGGGCCTCCCGCAGGTCGATCTCCACGGTGCCGAACAGCGCGGCGACCGGGAACCGGCCGGGCACGACCCACCGGCCGCCGTGCCGCACGGTGGCGAAGAGCGCGTGGAACCGTTCGGCGTCGAGGCGGATGGGCTGCTGGTCTGCGGGGATCAGGTCGGCGGTCACCCCGGTCAGTTCGCCGAGCGTACGCGCGGCGTAGGCGCGCTCGATGCGCTCGGCGTGCTCGTCCAGGGAGATCCGGCCGTCGACGTGAGCGTCGCCCAGCAGCGCGACGACGCGCTCGCGGTCCGCGTCAGAGGCACGCATCTCCCTAGGGGAGACATGCTCTTTGCCCGGTTTCCACGGAAGGTCCACGCCACGACGATATTGGTTGGCGCGGTGTCGTAGGTCATCTCTACCGTGAGTCTTATGGCAATCGAGCTGCGTGACGTCGTCAAGCGATATATCGACGCGGACGGCACTCGGATCGCGGCGGTCGACGGCCTGTCCCTCGACGTGCCGGACGGCGTCTGCATGGGGCTCCTCGGGCCGAACGGCGCGGGCAAGTCCACGACGATGCGCCTGCTCACCGCCCAGTCACGCGCCGACGAGGGCACGATCACCGTGCTCGGCCACTCGATTCCTCGCGAGGCCAAGCAGGCGCGTGCGCTGATGGGCGTGGTGCCACAGATCGACAACCTCGACGAAGAGCTGACCGTCCGGCAGAACCTCGAGGTCTTCGCGCGGCTCTACCGCGTGCCGCGGGCGCGGTTGGGCGAGGCCGTCGACCGCGCCCTGGAGATCGCCCAGCTCACCGGACGCGCCGGGGCCCGCGCGGTCAAGCTGTCGGGTGGCATGCGCCGTCGGCTGCTGGTCGCGCGCGGGCTCGTGCACTCGCCGCGGCTGGTCCTGCTCGACGAGCCCACCGTCGGGCTTGATCCGCAGGTGCGCGCCGAGCTGTGGGGCCTCATCGCCGCGCTGCGGGCGGCGGGCGTGACGATCCTGATGAGCACCCACTACATCGAGGAGGCCGAGCGCCTCGCCGACACGTGCGCGCTGATGTCGCGCGGCCGGGTGATCGCCAGCGGCACGCCCGCGCGGCTGATCTCCGATCACGCGGGCGACCGGGTCGAGGAGCACGAAGGGTCGCCCGACCGGCTCACCGAGATCGAGGCGCTGGCCCGCGGCGCGGGCCTGCCCACCCGGCGCACCGGCCCGACCGTGTCGGTCCTGCGCGCCGAGGAGATCCCGCCGTCGCTCGCCGACACGCTGTCGGGCGCGAACGGCCACCGCGTCGTCCACCGGGCCGCCAACCTCGAGGACGTCTTCGTCGTCCTGACCGGAGAGACCGTTGAGTGACACCAGGCTGAGAACCTTCGAGTGGGCGCCGGTCCGCGGGGTGTGGCGGCGCGAGCTGGCCCTCTTCAGTCGCTACTGGACGTCGACGTCGTTCGCGTCGCTCGTCGAGCCGACGATCTACCTGCTGGCGTTCGGGTTCGGGTTCGGCTCGCTCCTGGGCCACGTGGCCGGCTACCGCTACGTCGACTTCGTCGGCACGGGCGTGGTCGCCACGGCGGTGCTGTTCACCTCGGCGTTCCCGGGGATGTTCAACACCTACATCCGGCGCACCTACCAGCACTCCTACGACGCGGTCCTGGCCGCGCCGGTGGACGTGCACGAGGTGGTCGCGGGCGAGACGTCGTGGATCGCGGTCAAGAGCGGGATCTTCTCGTGCGCGCCGATACTCGTGGCGCTGGCGTTCGGCCTGCGTCCCGGCCCGTGGGTGTTCACGCTGCCGATCATCACCACCCTGACGGCGGCCGGTTTCGCGCTGTTCGGGGTGTGGGCGTCCACGGTGGTCCCGTCGATCAACAGCTTCGACTACGTGATCAGCGGCATCCTCGCTCCGCTGTTCCTGGTCGCCGGCACGTTCTTCCCGGTGTCCGGCCTGCCGGGCTGGGCGCGTACGGTCGCGCACCTGAACCCGCTCTACCACTGCGTCGAGCTGGTGCGCCACATCGTCTTCGGCCCCCGCCCGCTCGCCGATCTCGGCCATCTGGGGGCGCTGGCCTTGTTCGTCGCCCTCATGTGGACCCTCGCGCTGCGGGGCATGCGGAAGCGCCTGATCGACTGACCGTATTGACCCGGAGTGGCCGAGATATCTAGCCTGTCGCGAACCTCTTTCATGTTCCGGAGGACGACGTGGCGGCAGAGATCGATCAACGGATCCGGCGAGGCCGCCGCTCGGCGTACGCCGCGTTCGGCGTGCAGGGGCTGTGCTTCGCGGCCCTGGTGACCCGGATCCCGGAGGTCCAGAAGGCGCATCACCTCACCGACGCCCGGCTGGCCCTGGTCCTGCTGGCGGTGCCCGTGGTCGCCGGGGTCGGCAGTGTCCTCGCCGCATACGTCATGCCGAGGTACGGCAGCGCGGTCGTGCTGCGGGTTTCCCAGCCGCTCGTGCTCCTCGCGATCGCCGCGATCGGCGTGGCCCCCGATGACCTGGCGCTGTACATGACGACGGCGCTGTTCGGCCTGTTCGTCGGCGCGGTCGACGCGTCGATGAACACCCAGGCCGTCACCGCCGAGACCTTGTACGCCAAGAGCCTGCTCACCGGGTTCCATGCGGTGTGGAGCGCGGCGGGCATCGTCGCCGGGCTGTGGATCGCCCTCGCCAACCGGATCGACCTGAGCCTCGGGGCCGGCTTCGCGATCCCGGCGTTCCTCGGACTGGCCGTGTCGCTGTGGTCCGGGCGGCGGCTGTACGGCAAGGCGCTGGAGGTGACCGGGCCGAGCGAGGAGCAGCTCAAGGCCGCCGCCAAGCGGGTGCCGTGGAAACCGATCATCGTCATCGGCGTGGCCGTGACCTGCATGTACATCGCCGACTCGGCCACGTCGAGCTACAGCGCCAAGTACCTGAAGGACGACCTGCACGCCTCGGGCGCCATCGCCCCGCTGGCGTACGTGGGCTACCAGGTCTTCATGATGCTGAGCCGTACGGGCGCCGACCTCGTCGTACGCGCCTACGGGGCGGCCAGAGTCGTGGCCGTCGGCTCGGTCGTCGGCGGGCTCGGGCTGCTCTGCGCCGCCGCGGCCCCGGACGCGGCCGTCGCCATCGCCGGGTTCTCGGTGGCCGGCCTGGGCCTGGCCGTGGTGGTGCCGACGTCGTTCTCCGCGGCCGGCAGGCTCGACCCGACCGGACTGGGCATCGCCGTCGCGCGGGTCAACGTCTTCAACTATCTGGGGTTCGTGCTCGGCGCGGTCGTCGCCGGCGCCGCCGCCTCGAACCTGTGGATCGCCTACGCCGTGGGGGCCGCGCTGACGCTGGTGATCCTGGTGTCGGCCAAGGGCTTCGAGCCCGAGCCCGACGCCGGGACAGGGACCGGGGCCGGGACGGCCGTCGCCGAACGTCCGATCGCCTGACCCGGCGCCGGGCTCAGTGCCGGGAGCCTTCTTCCGCCTCGAGGCGCGTCATCGCCTCTTCGCCCGCGCGCTCGGCCTCTTCCGGGGTCAGCTCCGTGAGCGCGATGCGCAGCGCGACCTCGGCGGCGTCCGCCGCGGCTCTCGCCGTGATCGCGTGAGTGTGGGCACGCTCGATGTCGCCGAGGCCGATGCAGTCGAAGGCGACCTGCGTGTCGTGGGCGGCCAGTTCGAGTTGGCGCGCGGCTTCGTCAAGGCTCATGTTCGTCTCCCATCGTCGTGGGCCGGTACTACCCTGGATCCGCTCGGTCACACGGAGTCAGCCGAGCGATGCGGTGCCGGTGAAGGCGTCGCCCGCGCCGAGGCGCAGGGTGCCGTCGGGCCCGGGACCACCGCTGACGAGGAAGGACGTGCCGGCGTAGATCGGACGTCGTGCGCGGTAGGTGTAGTCGCGGACCACCCGGTCGGCGGCGAAGCGCCGAGGCAGCTCCAGCAGGCTGAGGGCCAGCAGCGGCCCGTGCACGAGCAGCCCAGGATAGCCCTCGACGCTCGTCGCATATGACTGATCGTAGTGGATCCGATGCGCGTTGGATGTGAGGGCGCTGAACCGGAAGAGCATCACCGGGCCTGGTGTCAGCTCGAACCTCCAGGGACCGTCCGGCCCCTCCCCCGCGCCTTCGCCGGGCGCGGGCGGCGACGGGGAGTCGCGGTAGACCAGGTCCTGTTCCTCCTCGACGCGCACCTGTCCGCCGACGGAGAAGACGCTGCGCACCGTCACGAGCAGCAGCCAGCCGGACCCGCCGTGGCGCACCCGTACGCGCGTCACTCCGGCCCGCCGGGTGACGGCGTCGCCGCGGCGGAGCGGCGCGTGGAAGGTGAGACGGCCGCCGCCGAACATCCGGCGCCGGCCGGGCAGCGGAGGCAGGAAGGCACCGGCGCGCGGGTGACCGTCCGGCCCCAGCTCGGACTGGGCCGGGAACTCCGCGAAGTAGAGCCAATGCCACAGCGGCGGCAGCGGGTCGCCCTCGCGTGGCGCGGGGTCCGGCCGGTCGAACAGCCCGGCCAGCGCGGCGACCGGCGCGTGGGTCATGACGTCGTCGGACACGATCTCCGGCGGCGCCCACTCACGTGCGACGGCCGCGAAGTGCGATGGCGGGACGTCCGGTTGATCACTCACGCGTATAAAAGTACTCGGGAGGTCCGATGCTGAACGCTGAGGAACGCGCGATCGTCGAGGTCGTCGCGGACTTCGTCGACCGGGAGGTACGCCCGGCGGCGCGCGAGCTGGAACACGACGGCGCCTACCCGGGGCGGCTCATCGAGCGGATGATGGAGCTGGGCGTCTTCGGGCTCACGGTGCCCGAGCCGTACGGCGAGGTCGCGGTCTCCAAGCGCTGTTACGCGCTGGTCACCGAGGAGCTGGCGCGCGGCTGGATGAGCCTGGCCGGCGCGGTCGGCGGCCACTCGGTCGTGGCGTACCTGCTGGGTGTCTTCGGGACCGACGAGCAGAAGAGCCGCTACCTGCCTCGCATGGCCACCGGCGAGCTGCGGGCGACGATGGCGCTGACGGAGCCCTCCGGCGGCTCGGACCTGCAGGCGATCAGCACGACGGCACGGCGCGAGGGCGACCGCTACGTCGTCGACGGCGCCAAGATGTGGATCACGAACGCGCGTCACGCCGGGGTGATCGCGCTGCTGTGCAAGACCGATCCCGGCGCCGAGCCACGTCACCGGGGCATCAGCATCCTGCTCGTCGAGCCGGGCGACGGCATGACCGTCTCCCGCGACCTGCCCAAGCTCGGCTACAAGGGCGTGGAGAGCTGCGAGCTCGCCTTCGACGGCCTGGAGGCGCCGGCCGGCGCGGTGCTCGGCGGCGAGGAGGGCCGCGGGTTCGCCCAGATGATGCGCGGTCTGGAGGTCGGCCGGATCCAGGTGGCGGCGCGCGCCCTCGGCGTGGGCCGCGCGGCGCTGGAGGACTCCCTGCGCTACTCCCAGGAGCGCGAGGCGTTCGGCAAGCCGATCTGGCGGCATCAGTCCATCGGCAACTACCTGGCCGACATGGCGACCGAGCTGCGGGCCGCGCGGTTGCTCACGCTCGACGCGGCGGACCTCCTGGACACGGGCGGACGCTGCGACATGGAGGCCGGCATGGCCAAGCTGTACGCCTCGGAGGCGGCCATGCGGATCGCCCTCAACGCGGTGCGCATCCACGGCGCGGCCGGTTACTCGACCGAGTTCGACGTGGAGCGCTACTTCCGCGACGCTCCCCTGATGATCGTCGGTGAGGGCACCAACGAGATCCAGCGCAACGTGATCGTCAAGCAGCTCATCGACCGCCACCCGCTCCGCTGAGGTCCCCGGACGAGGTCGCGAACGTGCCGATCCGCCGCATCGTGTGCCAGCGCAGCCGCGCGCCGAGGACGACGGTGATCAGTGACTGCATGACGACCATGTACAGCAGTTGCCGGTAGACGAACTGCTGGAGCGGAAGCGTCCAGATGACCCAGGTCGACTCGCCGTCCATCCACAGCGCGGACCGGCCGGCGACGACCTGCACGGCCGAGAACGCGAGCCACATCAAGATCACGTCACGCGCGTTGAGCGCGAAGATCCCGTACAGGGTGAGGATGTCGACCGCCGGGGCGCACAGCGGCAGGATCACGTGGTAGACGGCGAGGTAGGGCAGGCCGCGGCGGCCGAAGCGGCCGCTCGGGCCGCGTTCGATCACGGCGCGCCGGTGCTTCCACATCGCCTGCATCGTGCCGTAGCACCAGCGGTATCGCTGCCGCCAGTACTGCCGCAGCGTCGAGGGCGCCTCGGTCCAGGCCACGGCGGTCTCCTCGTACACGACCCGCCAGCCGGCCCGGCAGAGGGCCATCGTGAGGTCGGTGTCCTCGGCGAGGGTGTCGTCGCTCAGACCCCCGACCTCCTCGATCGCCTGGCGCCGGAACGCCCCGATCGCGCCCGGCACGGTCGGCATGCACCGCAGGACGTCGAACATGCGCCGGTCGAGGTTGAACCCCATGACGTACTCGACGTGCTGCCAGCGGCCGAGGATGCCCTTGCGGTTGGCGACCTTGGTGTTGCCGCTCACGGCGCCGACCCGTGCCTTGAACAGGGGTGCGACCAGCTTCCCGACGGTGTCGGACCGGAACACGGTGTCGCCGTCGACCAGCACGAGGACCTCGTAGCTCGCCTCCGCCATGCCGGTGTTGAGCGCCGCGGGCTTGCCGCCGTTCGGCCGGCGGATGAGCCGTACCTCGGGCAGGTCGAGCGCCTCGACGACGTCGGCGGTGCCGTCGGTCGAGCCGTCGTCGACCACGATGATCTCGAGCTCTCCGTTGTAGCGCGAGGCGGCCAGCGACCGTACGGTCGCCTCGATCCCCGCCTCCTCGTTGTAGGCGGGAACGATCACCGACACCGACGGCCGGGTGAGCCCGGCGGGCTGGAACCACACCCGTACGCGTGCGCGCTCGCGCCGCCGTTTCCGTCGCCGCTCGCGCCACAGCCGGAAGATGTGCAGGCGGGCGAAGAACAGCAGGACCAGTACCCGGGCGGTCGTGAAGATCCCGGCGACGCCGAACAGGATCGTGAGCCCGTGCGTGAGCCAGCCCGCGCCGAGCTGGGCGAAGGCCACCGCCTTCCCGGTCACCTGCGCGGAGGCGGACGCCGGAACGGTCGCGGGCGGCATGCGCAGCGCGTCCGACACCGTCGTGACGCGGTAGCCATCGCGCGAGAGGCGCGTCAGCAGCAGGTCGACGGCCTCCGTCGTCGCGCGCCGGTCACCGCCGATGCTGGGCAGGCGTACGACCGCGCCCTGCCCGTTCGACGGTGTGACCGCGTCGGCGATCGCCTTCGCGGTCGGCTTGGCCGCGGCCTGGCCGTCGAGATCGGCGAACACGAGGAGGTTGCCGCGCTTGCCGGCCTCCTTGACGGCGTGCTGCCGCCCTCCGTACAGCTCGTCCGGCTTGGAGACGTACGGGAGGTGGACGAGGCGGGTGTGCACCCCGGCGACGCCGGCGAGCGCCTGCTGGGTCAGGTCGAGTTCGAGGTCGCCGCGCCAGGACGGCATCGCCCCCAGGTCGCCCTTCTGCGAGTAGCCGTTGGAGCCCAGTTCGTGCCCGTCACGAACGATGCGCCGGGTGAGGCCGGGGTGGGCGGCCGCGCGGGCGCCGACGGCGAAGAACGTCGCCTTCACGTGGTGGCGGCGCAGCACGTCGAGCAGGCCGGGTGTCCAGTGGGGGTCGGGCCCGCCGTCGAACGTCAGCGCCACCGTACGCGCCGGGACGCGGGCGCTGCCCGGGTGCGGGCCGGACGGGTCGAGCACGGGTCCGCTCCGCGCCACGGCCGCCGGCGGACGCCCGTCCTCCGGGTGCTCCACGGCCTTGGTTCCCTCACTGAAGGCCTGGAGCGACAGGGCGCAGAATCCGGCGATGGCGAACAGCAGCAGCATCAGCCAGTGGTTCCGCGGATCCCGCGGGCGCCCCTGCGCACTCTTCACGGGCGGGTCCGGTGGTGCGGCGGTGTGGAGGCGTGCCGGTGCCTACGGTGTGGAGGCGTCTTGCGGGGCGCGTGGGTGACCGTCTCGCGGGGCAGATCCGCGCGCGGCACGTCGACCTGCGTGATCAGCGCGATGCCGACGACGACGAGGAACGCGGCGAGCGCGCCCGCGACGGCAATGCCCGACCAGCGAAGGGCCAGCCTGCGCCGGCCGGAACCGTCGACGAACACCGGGCTCGAATCCATGCGGACCGAGTTTACGGATTGTTTTGTGGCGTTTGACCGACCTTTGCTCGCAGTCAAGACCAAGTCGAGTGGTGCCGGGCACGCTCAGGAGGGCACGGGCCGGTCGTCCCGCAGGGCGGTGAACAAGGCGGCGGCGCGCGGGGCGTCCCACGTGACGTAGTCGCCGACGCCGGCCTTCGTGCCGGTTCCCTTCAGCGGGACGGTGGTCGTACGGCCCTTGGCCGCGGCGATGCGGCGCATGACCCAGCCGAAGCTCGCCAGGTCCCAGAGGTGGTCGCCGTCCGCGACGGAGACGGCCGCCGCGGCGCGCTGGACGAACGGCACGATCCGCAGCGGGTCGGCCAGCACTCCCGCGCTCGTCACGCGGTGGACGAGGGCGGCGAGGAACTCCTGCTGGTGCTTGACCCGGTCGAGGTCGCCGCCGGCGAAGGCGTGCCGTGAACGCACGTACCCGAGCGCCGTACGCCCGTCGAGCCGGCGGCACCCCGCCTTGAGGTCGATGCCGGCCTTCTTGTCGCGTACGGGCGCCTCGATGCACATCCGCACCCCGCCGACGGCGTCGACCATGCCGACGAACCCGCCGAACCCGATCTCGGCGTAGTGGTCGATGCGGAGCCCGGAGGAGCGTTCGATCGTCTCGGTGAGCAGCTTCGGGCCGCCGGTGGCGAACGCGGCGTTGAGCTTGTTGGCGCCGTGGCCGGGGATCGGGAGGTAGGAGTCGCGCGGCAGGCTGACCAGCGTCGTGTCGTGGTCGCCGATGTGCAGCAGCATCATCGAGTCGGTGCGCTTACCGACGCCGCCGCCGGTGTGGTACTTCCGCTGCTGCGCCTTGGACAGCCCGTCGCGGCTGTCGGAGCCGACGATGAGCCAGTTGGTCCCGCGCCCGCCGGCGGACGCCTCGTGGCCCGCCCGCTCGCCGCCGAAGACCGTCTCGCGGTGGAGCCGGATGTCGAGGTAGACGCAGAACGCCGCCAGCAGCACGACCGGGGCGAGGAGGAGGGCGAGTAGGCGCCGCCACCAGTGCCGCCGCCGTCGTATCGGGGTTTCGTCGAGGTAGGGCGGCCGTGGTCTCATCGATGGTTCGGCCCCGTGGCCACCCTCGCGTGATCGGCCCATGCCGATCCATACTCCCAAAAACCCGGCCGCCCCCGGTAATGGAGCGCCCTACGGCCAGGTCAGCAGCCCTTTTCCCGTAGGGATTCCCCCAGCTTCTCGACGGCCTCCGCCGCCTCGGCGGAGCTCAGCACCGCGGGCTGCCGTAACCCGGCGGCGATGACGTGACCGTTCGCGTGGACGACGGCGGTGACGGGCTGGGCCCAGACGACGGGGGCCGCCGCGAGGGCGACGCCGGCGGCCAGGGTCAGGGCTGCGGCGCGGTGTGGTGAACGGTGGAAGGGCATGTCACTCCTCTGGGTCGAGTACGGCCCCAGCCTCGCGCCGCCGCCGCTCCGCACTCCAGTGACCCGGAGTAGGCGGTCGGATACTCAGGGCCTCATTTCCCTATCGCGCGGGCGAGGAGGCCGACGGCCTCGGCCAGACGGCGTTCGGGGAGGCGCGCGTAGCCCGCCACGAACGCCGGCGGGCCCGGTCGGCGTACGCGCATCGGGGCGACGCCATCGACGGCCACGCCGAGCGCGGCGGCGCGTGCGACCACCGACGCCTCGTCGCACGTCTCCGGGAGCTCCACGAAGACGTGCAGGCCCGCGGAGACCCCGAGGACGCGCACCTGTGGCAGGTGGTCCTCCAGGGCCGAGACGAAGGCGTCGCGGCGGTCGCGGTAGCGGCGCCGCGTCACCCGCAGGTGCCGCGAGTACGCGCCGTTCGCCACCAGCCGGGCGAGAACGTACTGGTCGAGGACCGGCGACCCCAGGTCCTGCAGGGCGCGCGCGGCCCGCAGGCGTACGGCGAGCCATGGCGGCGCGACGGCCCAGCCGAGCCGCAGCGCCGGGGACAGCGCCTTGCTCACCGAACCGGCGAGCACGACGCGCTCGGGCGCGAGGCCCTGGAGGCAGCCGACCGGCTCGCGGTCGTAGCGGAAGTCGCCGTCGTAGTCGTCCTCGATGATCACCGCGTCGACGTCGCGCGCCCAGGCGATGAGCGCGGCACGGCGCGACGGCGAGAGCACCACACCGGTGGGGAACTGGTGGGCCGGTGTGACCAGCACGGCACGCGCCCCCGTACGTGCGAGGGCGGCGACGTCGATGCCCTCCTCATCGACGGGCACGCCGATCAGCTCGGCCCCGGTCGCACGGATCATCGGCAGCTGGTGGGGGCTCACGGGATCCTCGACGGCGAGGAACCGGTGGCCCTCCTCGACGAGGACGCCCGGGAGGGTCGCCAGCATCTGGGCCACCCCGGCGGTCACCACGACCGTGTCCGGCGTCGTCACGGCGGCGCGCACGCGGGCCAGGTGCTCGGCGAGCACGGCGCGCAGCTCGGGGACTCCGGCGGGGTCGGGATAGTCGAACGCGGCGTGCGGCAGGTCGCGCAGCACCTCGCGGAGCGTCGCGCCCCAGCGCTCGCGCGGGAACGACCCGAGGTCCGGCTTGCCCGGCCGCAGGTCGTAGGCGATCCCCGGCACGGAGGCCGGCCCGGCCTCGGTGCCGGCCGCGAGCCGCAGGGCCCGCCGGTGCGCCTCGCCGCGCGGCACGGACGGCGGCGGCTCGGGCGGCAGCGAGGCGACGCGTGTGCCGTCGCCCTGCCGCGACACCACGAACCCCTCGGCGACGAGCTGCTCGTACGCGGTGACGGCGACGCCGCGCGACACCGCGAGCGCGTCGGCGAGATCGCGGGTGGACGGCAGCCGCGAACCGGGCGCGAGCCGCCCGTCGCGTACGGCGCCGCGCAGCGCGGCGGCGAGCTGGACGGCCAGGTGCCCGGCGGAGCGGTCGAGCGTCAGGTGCAGCTCCACGGAGCCACGAAAACAGCCCCCGGCCCTCCTGGGCAAGGAGGGCCGGGGGCGTGTTTCACGCATCTCGGCTAGGCGCCGCTCTGACCGGATTCCTCTTCGGTCACGGCGACCTCTACGCACTGGTTGCCGTTGGCATTGCTTCGTGACGATTTCCGCCAGCTAGAATCTGCCACTCTTCAATCACCTTTTCTATCAGTTCCAGGGAGTCCTTAGGCGGCAATGCCGCCTCTCGAACGTCTTCCCAAATCTTGCCGACTTCTACTACTTCGCCATTCACCTCGACGACACGGCCACTTAGAGCGTCATCCACATTTGTTATCTTCACGCCGTCGAGTTCGGCGATCATGAACGGCAAAGTCGAGTAGTACTCTGTGCCGGATGGCACGACTTTGATCACGACGTTGGGCAGTTTCGTGCACTCACGGAGATGTATTAACTGCTCCACCATCACTTCTGGCCCGCCAGTGGGACGCCGTAGAATGTATTCGTCAATCACGAAGATGCACATTGGCGGGTTTTCATCGTTAAGAATTCGCTGCCGGTCCATCCTTCGCTGGATGCGCTCCTCGACGTCCAGTGCAGAGTGTCGCGCAAACCGCATGACGGCGCGTGCGTAGTTCTCGGTCTGGAGCAGTCCAGGGATGACGGAGATCTCGAAGTTTTGAAGGAGGTTCGCGTTGGCTTCGGCCGACAGCCATTTGTCGACCCACTCCGAGGGGATTTCGCGTGTGACCCACCTTTCGAAGTAGCGGGCGAGGTAGCCGTTGGTCCCGAGCACTTCATCGCAACGCTTTACGTCGTCCAGATGTGGCGTGCGCCTGCCGTTCATCCACTGACTCACAGTGGACGCGGCGACGTGAAGCGTTTCCGCGAGTCGCCTCCCGGTCATGCCTGCCGCATCGCAGGCGAGCCCCAGCTCTGTACCCCAGGTATCCAGTGCCGTCTCGCGTTTCGGTGCCATCTCGGGGGTTCACATCCTGACGTGAAGTTTGATCGGAGGTTCACGGGCTAACGACCGAGCTTCACCGCTTCACAAGCTTAGCCGCTGGTCGCGAATATGTTGAGCCGGATAAACCGGCAATCGGCAGAAGTACCACATGGCCGTCGCGGCGACATGGCGAATCGTCGATGACAGGGCGGGGCGTCGCCGCCGCCCGGCCGTACTCGAATGGTCCTGTTCACAGGGTCTCTATTGGCCCTCGCCCGAGGGCCAATGGTCTCCTAGTTTCCCCTGCATGGGCGATATACGCGGGTACGGACAGGCGGCGTCGGCGATGGTCGTGGTCGGCGCGCTCACGGCGGTGTCGGCGACCATCTCCCGCTACCCGGTGTACGGCGGGCAGGCGGTGCGGTACGCGGTGGCGGCGCTCATCCTGTTCGGGATGGCGCGGCTTCGCGGCGCGCGCGTACGGCCGGCGGGCAGGCAGTGGGCGCTCATCGCGGGGCTGGCCGCGACCGGGCTCGCCGGTTTCAACGTCTGCATCATCGAGGGGACACGTTTCACGAGCCCGGCGACGATCGGCACGGTCATCGGGGCGACCCCCATCGTGGTCGCGGTCGCGGCGCCGTTGATGGACGGCAGGCGGCCCACGCCGCGCGTCGTGGCGGCGGCGGTGGTCGTGGCAGCCGGGGCCGGTGTCGCGAACGGGATGGGCGAGCGCAGCCTGCCGGGTTTCCTCCTCGCCCTGGGCGCGCTGGCGGGCGAGGTGTGCTTCTCCCTGCTCGCCATGCCGCTGCTGCCGAAGCTGGGCGCGATACGGGTGTCGGCGTACTCCGCCGCGGCGGCGGTCCCGATGCTGCTGGCCGCCGGGCTGTTCACCGACGGGACCTCGGTCGTGCGGATGCCGACGCCGGCCGAGGCCGCCGGGCTGGCGTACCTGACCCTCGTCGTCACGGCCGCCGCGTTCATCGTCTGGTACGACGCCCTGCGCCGGATCGGCGCCGACCGCGCCAGCCTGTTCGCCGGGCTGATCCCGGTCAGCGCCGCGGCCACCACGGTCGTCCTCGGGCTGCGGCCCCCGCACGCGGCCGACGTCGCCGGCGCCCTGCTCGTCGGGTGCGGCGTGGTGGCCGGCCTCACGTCAGCGGATCGGCCACTCCCGGTTGCTGCCCCGTCGGACCATGACGATCGCGCCCACGACGAGGATGACCACGAACACCACGCCGAGCGCGATCAGGACACCGTAGATCGCGGCCGAGTTGCCGAACAGGCCGCTGAGCACGGCAGATGACATAAATGGCATGACTTCCCCCAAAGATTGCCGTACCCCGCAATCTCCGGAGTAAGTCACGGCCCGCGTACGGCATGGCGGTGCCGCCGCTCTACCCTGGTGATCGACCCAGACCGTGCCGCCAGCGAGGAAGCCGATGCCCGAGTTCGCCTTCACCGAGCTGCTCCCTCGGGGCCCGACGAGACCGAATACCGCCTGCTCACCACCGAGGGGGTCACCGAGCTCGAGGCCGGCGGCCGCACCTTCCTCCGGGTCGAGCCCGAGGCGCTGCGGCTGCTCACCGAGAGGCGATGCGCGACATCGCGCACCTCCTGCGGCCCGGCGCACCTCGCGCAGCTGCGCCGCATCCTCGACGACCCCGAGGCGTCGGCCAACGACCGCTTCGTCGCGCTCGACCTGCTGAAGAACGCCAACATCGCCGCCGGCGGCGTGCTGCCGATGTGCCAGGACACCGGCACCGCGATCGTGATGGGCAAGAAGGGCCAGCACGTGCTGACCGGCGGCGACGACGAGGAGGCGCATCGCCCGCGGCGTCTACGACACCTACACGCAGACCAACCTGCGCTACTCGCAGATGGCGCCGCTGACCATGTGGGACGAGGTCAACACCGGCACCAACCTGCCGGCGCAGATCGAGATCTACGCCGACCGACGGCGACGCCTACAAGTTCCTGTTCATGGCCAAGGGCGGCGGCTCGGCCAACAAGACGCTACCTCTTCCAGGAGACCAAGGCGCTGCTCAACCCGACGAGCGCTGCTGCGCGTTCCTCGACGAGAAGCTGCGCATCGCTCGGCACCGCCGCCTGCCCGCCGTACCACCTGGCCGTCGTCATCGGCGGCACGTCGGCGGAGTTCGCGCTGAAGACGGCCAAGCTCGCGTCGGCGCGCTACCTCGACGACGCTGCCGACCGACGGGCAACGACGCTCGGCCACGGCTTCCGCGACGTCGAGCTCGAGGCAGCAGGTGCTCGAGCTGACGCAGCAGACCGGCATCGGCGCGCAGTTCGGCGGCAAGTACTTCTGCCACGACGTGCGCGTCATCCGCCTGCCGCGCCACGGCGCCTCGCTGCCCGGTCGGCATCGCCGTCTCGTGCTCGGCCGACCGCCAGGCGCTCGGCAAGATCACCGCCGACGGCGTCTTCCTCGAGCAGCTCGAGACCGACCCGGCGCAGCTACCTGCCCGAGATCACCGACGACGACGCTCGGCGGCGACGTCGTGCACATCGACCTCAACCGGCCGATGGCCGAGATCCGCGCCGAGCTGTCGCAGCTACCCGGTCAAGACCCGCCTGTCGCTGACCGGCCCGATGGTCGTCGCGCGCGACATCGCCCACGCCAAGATCAAGGAGCGCCTCGACGCGCGGCGAGGGCCATGCCGCAGTACCTGCAGCGACCACTGCGTCTACTACGCCGGCCCGGCCAAGACGCCCGCAGGGCTACGCGTCGGGCTCGTTCGGCCCGACCACCGCCGGCCGCATGGACTCCTACGTCGACCAGTTCCAGGCCGCCGGCGGCAGCCTCGTCATGCTGGCCAAGGGCAACCGCTCGCAGGCCGGTCACCGACGGCCTGCAAGGCAGCACGGCGGCTTCTACCTCGGCTCGATCGGCGGCCCGGCCGCGCGGCTGGCGCAGGACTGCATCAAGCAAGGTCGAGGTGCTCGAGTACCCCGAGCTCGGCATGGAGGCGGTCTGGAAGATCGAGGTCGAGGACTTCCCCGCCTTCATCGTCGTCGACGACAAGGGCAACGACTTCTTCGCCGACACCACGGGCCCGCTCCTGACCATCGGGCGGCGCTGACGCCACCGCCCGGCGCGGCGTGGCCGGTCGCGGGTGCCGCAGCAGGTCGTCGATGTCCTTGACCGCCGCCGCACTGGTGGCGGCCCTGACCACCTGGTCGGTCGCGTCGTGACCGCCGCGTCCCCCCCTGTGCCTCCACGAATCGTGCGCCCTGGCACCCGGTGCCGACCGCGCCGGGACGTCCTCCGTCCGCGCCACGGGCGACGAGCCGTAGGACGTGTGGCTGCCGGTCGAGTCACCAGGCTGGGGTACGTAGATGACGGACGGGGGCCTCGGCTCGGCGGCAGGCCCACGGTTCACGGCCGGTCCTGAGCCGAACTCCATGATCGCGACGAATGTGGCGGCCAGCGCGACCGCCGTGGAACCCGCCGCGAGCACGTTCACGCCCCGCCAACGCGCCGCGGAGACCGCCAGCACGTTTCCGCGCGACGGCCGGGCCCGCGGTTCCGGGCTCGCGAGGGGATCTTCGGGGTCGAGCCGGGCGAGGAGCTCACTCGCGGAGGGCCGGTCGGCCGGGTCCTTGGCGAGCGCCGCCGTCACGAGCGGCAGCAGGGATTCGGGCAGGCCGTCGAGGTCGGCCTCCTCGTGGACCGTCCTGCGCGCCACCTCGTCGGAGTCGCCGTCGCCGAACGGGTTGCGGCCCGTCCCGGCGTACGCGATGAGCGTGCCCCAGCCGAAGACGTCCGCGGCCGGTGTCGCGAAGCTCCGGTTGAGCCGCTCGGGCGCGATCCATCCGGGACTGCCCACCACGATGCCGGCCGCCGTGACACCACCGGATCCGGGGATCGTCTGGGCGATGCCGAAGTCGATGACCCGGGGGCCGGTGGGCGTCATCATGACGTTGCCCGGCTTCAGGTCACGGTCGATGAGCCCGGCCTCGTCGATAGCGGTCAGGGCGCGCACCACGCCAGTGGCCAGCGCATGGAGCTGCTCGGGCTGCAGCGATCCTCCAGACTCGACGATGTCCTGGAGGGCCGCCCCTCGCGTACTGGCTGATGATGTAGGGAGGCGTCTGGTCGGAGCCGTCGACGAGCAGGCGTGCGGTGCAGTCGGCCGGTACGCGCCGCGCGCAAGCCGCCTCGGCCTTGAACCGCTGCCGCAGCTCCTCCTCGCCGGTCGTCTCTCCCTGGGCGGTCTTCACGGCCACCAGTTCGCCCTGCCGGTCACGTGCCAGGAAGACGTCGCCCATTCCGCCGGATCCCAGCCTGCCGAGCAGCCGATGGCCGCCGATCATCGTCGGATCCCACGATCTCGAGCGCGTCCGCGCCGGGAGGGAGGACGAAGCCCCGGCCTGCTGCCGATGCCGGAGATTTCGCCGATCTATACGCCACTCTCGACCCCGGAATAACGATATTCTTGACATTCCATCCTGCAAGCGCCCTGAACGGCGCAACCCGGAGTCCGCAACCGCCTGGTATCCCGCCTACGGCCGCACGGCTCCTGTGCGTCAGCCGCGCCGACCATGGGCGGTAAAGGTCGCGGTAAAGGTCCAGGTGTCAGACCGCACCCCGCCCGGGTATGTTGCGCTTCGTGGCCGAGTCTCGCGATCGCTTGCTTTCCGGCCGTTACCGGCTGCGCGAGCAGATCGGCCGGGGCGGCATGGGCACGGTCTGGTGGGCGTACGACGAGGCGAGCACCGCGAGGTCGCGGTCAAGGAGGTCCACCTCCCGCCGAGCCTCGACCCGCGCGAGCAGATGAACCTGTTCCGCCGCACCAACCGTGAGGCGATGGCGGCCGGGCGTCTGCGCCACCCCGGCCTCATCGCCATGTACGACGTGGTCATCGAGGACTCCCGCCCGTACCTGATCATGGAGTACGTCGCCGCGCGGTCGCTGGAGGACGTCTTCATCGACGACGGGCCGATCTCGCCACCGCGGGTCGCCGAGGTCGGGCGGCAGCTGCTGGCGGCCCTGCGCGCCGCGCACGCCGAGGGCATCGTCCACCGTGACGTCAAGCCGAGCAACGTGCTGCTGGAGACCTCCGGGCGCGTGGTGCTCACCGACTTCGGCATCGCCACCTACGACGGCGCCACGACGCTGACGCAGACGGGCACGTTCATGGGCTCGCCCGCGTACGTCGCGCCGGAGGTGGCCACCGGCGAGCGCGCGACGCCCTCGTCGGACCTGTGGTCGCTCGGGGCGACGCTGTACGCCGCCGTCGAGGGCCGCCCGCCGTACGACTTCGAGACGGCGATGGCGACGCTCAGCGCGCTCGTCACGAGCGAACCCGACCCGCCCGTCCGCGCCGGGACGCTGCGCCCCTGCTCGAAGGCCTGCTCGACAAGGAGGCGGCGCGGCGGCTGACCGCCGAGCGCGCCGCCGAGCTCCTGGAGGCCGCCGCCGCGCCGCCGCCCCCGCCCGCCGCCGCCGAAGCGGCCGAAGAGGCCGTCGCGCGAGTCGTGAAGCGGTTCGCGATACTGCCCGCCATCAGCGGCGGCGTACTGGCGCTGGCGGTCGCCGCCGGCGTCGTGGCGGGGGTCAACGGCTGGACCGCGCCGCACAACGCCGCGCCCAGGCGTACGCGCCGCGCCGCCCGCGTACCGCGCCTCCGACGGGACGCGCGGCGGCGCGCCCGCGCTGCCCGCGGCGATCGACGGCGTGCGGGCAGGCGCGCGGCGCGCCGGGTCGCCGGGGGAAGCGGCACGTGGCCGGTGACACGGGCGCTGACGCTGAGCGTCCCGGGCGGCCGGAGGCGCGTCGCGGAACAGGCCGCGGCGGCACGCCGCCTGTCCGTCGTCGTGGCCTGTTCTCCCGGCCGGCCTGACCTTCGTCGCGTACGCCGTGGGCCGCCCCGGACGCCACGTGACCGGCACGTGCGCGGCGGGTGTCCCCGCGGCGAGCTGCGGCTGCCCGCGGCGTCTCCCGGCCCGCGTACGGGTGCGCGTGAGCCGCCCGACGCGGCGGCGCCCCGTTCGAGTGGCGGCCGGGCGTCTACGCGACCACGGAGCTGAAGGACCCTCAGAGTCAGAGGCGCGGTCGTCCTCGCAGCTGCGCGGGAGGGCCGGCATGTCCGAGCAGGAGTTCCGGATCGAGCACGACTCCATGGGCGAGGTGCGGGTGCCCGCCGCGCGCCAAGTGGCGGGCGCAGACCCAGCGCGCGGTCGAGAACTTCCCGATCTCCGGGCAGCGGCTCGAGCCGCGCGCACATCGCGCGCGCTGGCGCCGCATCAAGGCCGCCGCGGCCACGGTCAACGCCGAGCTCGGGGTCGTCGACCCGACGATCGCCGACGCGATCGCGGCGGCCGCCGACGAGGTCGCCGGCGGGCGAGCACGACGACGAGTTCCCGATCGACGTCTTCCAGACCGGCTCGGGCACCTCGTCCAACATGAACGCCAACGAGGTGATCGCCACGCCTGGCGACCGAGCGGCTCGGGCGCGCCGGTCCACCCGAACGACCACGTCAACGCCTCGCAGTCGTCCAACGACGTGTTCCCCACCGCGATCCACGTCGCCGCGACCGGCGGCTCGTCGACGACCTGCTGATCCCGGCGCTCGAGCACCTGGCCGACGGCGCTGCGAGCGCAAGGCCGCGCGAGTTCGCCGACGTGGTCAAGTCCGGCCGCACCCACCTGATGGACGCCACGCCGGTCACGCTCGGCCAGGAGTTCGGCGGCTACGCCGCCGCAGGTCCGAGTACGGCATCGAGCGGCTCGCGGCCGCGCTGCCGCGCGTCGCCGAGCTGCCGCTCGGCGGCACCGCCGTCGGCACCGGCATCAACACCCCGCCCGGGTTCGCCGCGGCGGTCATCGCCGAGCTGCGCCGGACGACCGGCCTGCCGCTCACCGAGGCGCGCAACCACTTCGAGGCGCAGGGCGCCCGCGACGCGCTGGTCGAGGCGTCCGGGCAGCTGCGGACGATCGCGGTCGGCCTGATCAAGATCGCCAACGACCTGCGCTGGATGGGCTCGCGGCCCGCGCGCCGGCCTGGGCGAGATCCACCTGCCCGACCTGCAGCCGGGCTCGTCGATCATGCCGGGCAAGGTCAACCCGGTGATCCCCGAGGCGGTGCTCCAGGTCGTGCGCCCAGGTGATCGGCAACGACGCCGCCGTCACCTTCGCCGGCGCCAGCGGGCAACTTCGAGCTCAACGTGATGATGCCGGTGATGGCCCGCAACCTGCTGGAGTCGATCCGGCTGCTGGCGAACGTCGCCCGGCTGCTCGCCGACACGCTGCGTCGACGGGCATCGAGGCCGACGAGCGACGCGCTGCCGCGAGCTACGCCGAGTCGTCGCCGTCGATCGTCACGCCGCTGAACCGCTACATCGGCTACGAGGAGGCCGCGGCGGTCGCCAAGCAGGCCCTCGCGGAGCGCCGGACGATCCGCGAGGTCGTCATCGAGCGCGGCTACGTCGAGCGGGGCGAGCTGACGCCGACCAGCTCGACGCGGCCCTCGACGTGCTCGCGATGACCCGGCCCGCCGGAGGCCTGACCGCCTCAGCCCGTACGGTGCCGCTTCTTCGCGTGCCGCCGGTGACGCGGTGGCCGTGTCTTGCCGGCTTTGCGGTGCGGCGTCGACGATCCGCTGGGCGGCGGTGCTCGGCGCGGCCGCCTTGATGGGCGCCGCGACGGCCAGGGCGACCGCGAGGCACACCCCGAGGGTCATGAGAACGGTTTTGGGCATGGGGAACCTGCGTGAGGCGCTGCGGGCCATGGTCTGCGTGCTCGGACTCAGTACCAGCCGGTGGACTGTGAGTGCGCCCAGGCGCCGCAGGGAGTGCCGTAGCGGTCCTTGATGTAGCCGAGGCCCCACTTGATCTGCGTACGGGCGCTGTTCTGCCAGTCGGACCCGGCGCTGGACATCTTCGAGCCCGGGAGCGCCTGCGGGATGCCGTACGCGCCCGACGGGTTGGCCGCGTGGGTGTTCCAGTGGCTTTCCTTGTTCCACAGGTTCACCAGGCAGCCGAACTGGGAGCTGGGGCTCCACCCGAAGTCCGGGAGCATGGCGCGCGCGATCTGCTGCGCCTCTCCGGCGGGCACCGGGTCGCCCGCGCCCGCGGGGGCCTTCGGCTTCGGCTTCGGCGGCGGCGTGCCCTTGGCGAACAGCGTCGGCCGGCCGACCTCTCGCGCGCGGCGCGCGCGGCGGTCTTCTTCAGCAGCTTCTGCCGCTTGTCCTCGGCGTCCTTGCGCTGCGCGTCGGTCAGCGGCGCGGAGCCTGTGCCTCGGTCCGCGTCCCCTGCTTCGCGCGCGGCGTTGACGGGGCCTCCGGAGTCGCTGCCGGCCATCGCCCAGGCGCCGGCGGCGCCGCCGCCGACCACGACGGCCGCGGCCGCGATGACGGCGACTTGATCATCTTTGACGAGGAGCGGGGCTTGCGGCGCATGTCCTCGAAGTCCGCGCTCCGGCAGCGGGCGGCATGGCGCCATCTCCGACGGAATCGCGATCCCGTCGGTCCGCGTCTCGGCTGCCGTCCGAGGGCGGCAGCGCCGACGTCTCGTCGGCCGTCATAGGGGTAGATCGGCTGCTGGGTTCGTCGGGGAACCCGCGACCTTGACGTCGTCGGCCGAACGCGGATTCCGGCCCGTGCCCGAATCCAACGGCGCCTGCTGGGGCGCCGCGCCGTCCTGTCGATCGTCTCGTCCGGGTGACCCAAAGTGGTCTCCGTACAAGGCGGTCCTTCCGACGGTCGCGCGCGCATGGGCACGCACGCGAAGCTCTTCACTCCCGGTTCACGGCGTCCTCGACCGAGGCCGCGTCGTGAGGTCCCTGAGCGGGCGCAGAGCCGCCGTGACTCGGCGCTAGGGGGAGGCGCCGGGACCGGGGATGTCCCGCGGGAGTGCTTACGGCGCACAACACTGCACGAAGACCGGGGGTATCCCGCAACCGGAATGACATGACTGATCTCACGTCGAATCACGCCACACAGGGCACACACCCCCGAATTGCCCCGCAGAGCAGGCCTTATCGCAGATGCGTGATCGTAACGTGATGTTCGTCACAACATCACCCCAGACGCCGGTACGACTCCGGTACGTGACGAAAAGAGGGCTCCCCCGGCCGGAGCCGGAGGAGCCCATGATCAGAGCGCCGTCGTCAGACGCCGATGTCCCCCAGCGTGTCGGTCACCAGGGCGGCGATCGGCGAGCGCTCCGACGGGTGAGCGTCACGTGGGCGAACAGCGGGTGGCCCTTGAGCTTCTCGACGACCGCCACGACGCCGTCGTGCCGGCCGACCCGGAGGTTGTCGCGCTGGGCGACGTCGTGGGTGAGCACGACCCGCGAGTCCGGACCCGATCCGGGACAGCACGGTGAGCAGCACGTTGCGCTCGAGGGACTGGGCCTCGTCGACGATGACGAACGCGTCGTGCAGCGAGCGGCCGCGGATGTGGGTCAGCGGCAGCACCTCGAGCATGCCCCGGTCGAGGACCTCCTCGATGACGTCCGGCGACGTCAGGGCGCCAGGGTGTCGAAGACGGCCTGCCCCCAGGGCGACATCTTCTCGGTCTCGGTGCCGGGCAGGTAGCCGAGCTCCTGGCCGCCGACGGCGTACAGCGGGCGGAAGACGACGACCTTGCGGTGCTGGCGGCGCTCGAGCACGGCCTCCAGGCCCGGCGCACAGCGCCAGCGCCGACTTGCCGGTGCCGGCCCGGCCGCCGAGCGAGACGATGCCGATGTCCTCGTCGGTGAGCAGGTCCAGCGCGATCCGCTGCTCGGCCGAGCGGCCGTGCAGGCCGAACACGTCGCGGTCGCCGCGCACCAGCCGCACCGTCTTGTCGGGCATGACCCGGCCCAGCGCGGAGCCGCTCGGCGGAGATCAGCACGCAGCCCGGTGTGGCAGGGCAGGTCGCGCGCCTCCTCGAGCGTCCAGCCGCCCGGAGTCGTACAGCTCGTCCAGCTCGCTCGGCGGTGACCTCGAGCTCGGCCATGCCGGTCCAGCCGGTCTCGACGACGGTCTCGGCGCGGTACTCCTCGGCGGCGAGCCCGACCGAGGCGGCCTTGACCCGCATCGGCAGGTCCTTGGTGACCAGGACGACGTCGCTGCCCTCGCTGCGACAGTTGCGCGCCACCGCCAGGATGCGGGTGTCGTTGTCGCCGAGCCGGAAGCCCGGCGGGCAGCACCGAGGGGTCGCTGTGGTTGAGCTCGACGCGGAGCGTTCCGCCCTCGTCGCCGACCGGGAGCGGCTCGTCGAGACGGCCGTGGGCCAGCCGCAGGTCGTCGAGCGTCCGCAGCGCCGCACGGGCGAAGTAGCCCAGCTCGGGATGGTGCCGTTTGGCCTCGAGCTCGGTGATGACGACGACCGGGAGCACGACCTCGTGCTCGGCGAACCGGGTCAGCGCCCCCGGGTCGGCGAGCAGGACACTGGTGTCGAGGACGTAGGTGCGCCGGGTGGCGGCAGATGTGGCCACTCGTTCTCCTTCGGGCGCTCGCCCAGGCGAACCACCTGGGAAAGCGTCCTTTCCTCGGGGGGACCTGTTCCGACGCTAGGACCGTCCGCCCCCCGCGAAAAGACACGCGCCAACAAGTAACCCTGACGTAACAGGGCGTTTGCCGACGCGTTCGAGGGTGTTCAGCTGCCGTAGCGGCGATGGCGCGCGGCGTAGGAGCGGATCGCCCGCAGGAAGTCGACCTTGCGGAAGTCAGGCCAGTAGGCCTCGCAGAAGTAGAACTCCGAGTGGGCGCTCTGCCAGAGCAGGAAGCCGGAAAGCCGTTGCTCTCCCGAGGTCCGGATGACCAGATCCGGGTCGGGCTGGCCGCGCGTGTAGAGGTGCTCGGCGATGTGCTCGACGTCGAGGACCTCAGCGAGCTCCTCGATGCTGGTGCCCCTGCTGGCGTGCTCGTACAGCAGAGAGCGCACCGCATCAGCGATCTCACGTCTACCTCCATACCCAACGGCGACGTTCACAATCAGCCCAGGAGCGTCCGATGTGGTCTCTCCCGCGTGCTTCAGCACACGTGCCGTCTTGTCGGGCAGAAGGTCGAGCGCGCCGACCGGCTTGACCTGCCAGCCCTCGGCGGCGAGGTCCTCCACGGTCTTCTCGATGATGGCCAGCAGCGGCTCGAGCTCCTCGGCCGGCCGGGTGAGGTTGTCGGTCGACAGCAGCCACAGCGTGACGACCTCGACGCCGGTCTCCTGGGACCAGTGGAGCATCTCGGAGATCTTGTCGGCGCCGCGCTGGTGGCCGGTGCTGATGTCGGCGATGCCCATCGAGCGCGCCCAGCGCCGGTTGCCGTCGAGAATGACGCCGATGTGGCGGGGAATCGCATCGGACCTCAGTCGTGCTTCAAGCCGTCGTTCGTACAGCTTGTAGACCAGGTCCCGCAATCCCATGTGCCGCACCTTCTCCTTTTCACGTCGTCCGATCACCTGCGATTATCGCCGGTGAGGACGAATGCGGGGCGCTTACGGACGAAGTCACGAGAACGTCCCGGTAGTCGGCGCCCGCCTGACGGGCCTCTCCGACGAGAGTGCCGAGGAACCTCGCGAGCTCGGCGGAGGTGAGCACGGCGCGTACGCCGCGGCCCTCCGCGCCCCAGGCCTCCACCACGGCCCGCCGGGCGATTCGCCACTCCCGCCACGAGAGCCACGGCGGCGGAGCCACGTGGAGGACGTCCGCAGCGTGCAGCGCAGTTCGCCGTCGGCCGGCGGGTCGCCGCGGTCGCGATGACGGAACGCGAACAGCTCGGGCTCGCGACGGGACGGCGGGGCGTGTCGGGGAAGCGGTCGTCGCCGTCGGGCCAGGCGCACGCCTCGGGAGAGTCGTCGGCGCGCGCGGCGTCCAGCCGCCGGGCCAGGGTGGCGATGAAGTAACCACAGCGTTCCCCCACGGCCCCGAAAGCCTCACCGTCGAGCGCGAGCCGGAGCGTGACCTCGTACGGGGTGCCGCCGCGATCGCGCGACGGGACCGGGATGACGTCGAGTCGCGAACCGTCGACGCAGCGCAGTTCGCCCACACTCGCCAGGGTAGGGCGGCGGGCCGGGCATTTCGAGGACCCTCTGGATCCTTGACCCGACGCTGACCTGCGAATTCACGCACCCCGGCCGTACGGGCCGGGGTGCGCGGGTGATGTTCTCCGGTCAGCGGATCGACTTGACGATCGCCTCGTCGAGGCCGGCGAAGGCCTCGAGGTAGTCACGGCGCTCGGTCTTCATGCGCCCCACCATCGCGGCGTACTCGTCCAGGCGGCCCTGGCGCTCGTAGAGCCGCTTCGGCTGGAGGATCTCTTCGTCGTCGATGCCCGGGAGCGACGCGGCGACCTCGTAGCCGAAGTCGGGGTCGGCCTCCCACTCGATGGTGTCCTCGACGATGGCCTGCACGATCGCGGACGAGTGCGGGATCTTGACCTTCTTGCTGCGGTCGTCGCCGTCACCGCCGCCGATGCGGCCGGTGTTGAGCACGAAGACCTTCATCTCGTGGCTGTCGAGCAGCTCGAGCATCCGGTTGCCCATGTCCGCCATGTCGCGCGGGAAGAACGGGTTGGTGCCCGGCACGCGGAGGAACTTGCCCTCCTCGTCCTTGCCGCCGGCGCTGGTGCCGGTGGTCTCGCCGAGCATGAAGTACGCCGCGGCCTGCGCGCGGTCGAGGCGCGCCACACCGGGGACGATGTTCTCGTTCCGGTTGAGGATCAGCAGGAACTCCGCAGGCTCGACCTGGTCGGCCGGCCACGGGTCGACGTACTTGAACGGCCAGGTCGTACGGCCGTTCTTGGTGTAGGACGTGTCGAAGAAGTCGATCTTGCCGTCGGCGTCGACCGAGACGTTCTCCAGGTAGGCGTCGGGCTTGACCGTCGCGTTGTAGATCGTCGGCTCGAACTCCGGGTCGAGACCGAAGGTCTTGGCGAAGCAGCCGTTCTCGGTCGTGTAGACGCGGCCCTGCGGCATCAGGGCGATGAAGTCGTCCTGCACGGGCTTGCTGCCGAGCTGGGTCGTGAAAGTGGTCGTGGTCTTCCCGGTGCCGGACAGCCCGACGATCAGAACCGTCTTGTTCTTCCCGCCGACCGGAATTACTTTACAACCGGCGTGCAGCGAAAGGCCGCCCCGCCTATAAACAATGTTGTTCCACATACGCAGGCCACCCTTTTTGGACTCACCGAAGTAGTCCGAGTTGAAAACCCGCGTAATGTTCGAATTAAGGTCGACCGCGATCAGGCGGTCGTTCGGGTAGCCCGCCATGGGCAGGCCCGGCGTGTAGACGACCGTGGTCTCGGGCTCCCATGTGGCGGGGTCGTAGCCCCTCCGCCGGGTAGTAGAGCTGCTGCTGCATGCCCGCGATGTTGGCGTTCGCCGACTCGATGACGAGCCGCGCCCGCGTACGGAACTCGGGGTCGCTGCCGATGTAGCCGTCGACGACGACCACGTCCTCGCTCGCGAGGTAGGCGTCCTGCTCCGCGGCGACACGGTCGTACTCGGCGCGCGTGATGGTCTGCTTGGCGGTGTTGGTGGAGTCGTCGGCGATGAAGGTCGACTTGGAGCTTCGGCTGTCGACCCGTGCCTTGACCGCGACGTTACCGAACTCAGTCACTGACGCGTTGGGCATCTTCTCGGTGAGTTCACGAAGTCGCGCCGGGGCCGGATTCCACTCGATGTTCCTGGCCTTAACCTCGTACGCCACGATCACTCCTTCGCACAGGGAAACCCTACGGCTGAATGGCTGATGGGTTCCAAGTGTACTCCCAAAGCTAGTCTAAATCAGCCTCGGGATGCGAAGGGAGATCGTTTCCCGTCATTGGTATAGACCTTTGGATTAGACCTTTGGATTAGACCACTCGCACAATTCTATTTGTTTCTTATGTGTTACGCGGAGTGGAGTTCAAACCTGCGGGCCGGCCGCTCTTGCACGCTGCACGTGCTGCAGGGCGTCACGCAGCTCACCGAGCCACTCATCGGCGTTCTTGCCGACGAGACGGACGCACCAGGCGAGGGCGTCGCTGCGGCTGCGCGCCACGCCCGCGTCGACGAGCGTGTCCAGGACACGGCGTTCCGCCTGGCGAAGGCGGGTCATCACCGGCACCGAGAGGGTCGTGAACATCACCGTCTCGTCGCCGCACGCGACGCCCCAGGAGATCTTGCGGCCGAAGCGATGCTCGGCCTCGCGCGCGATGTCGACCCGGCTTTCCCGCGTGTCCTCGCGGAAACGCTGCACGTGCCCGGCGATGAGCTCGGAGCGCTCGGCGTCCGAGACGCCCTCGTCCGACGCGGGCGCGACCAGCCGGCCGATGACGGTGATCTCCTCACGGTCGAGCACCACCTCGGGGGCGCCTTCGAACCAGTCTTCCGGCAGGCGGCCCGAGAACCAGCCGCGCAGCCTCTCCGCACCTTCGTTAGTAGTCATGTAATCATAATTACACAGTAACGGCGGACCGGCCAAGCGATCCTCCACGTTGACAGTCACAACTTTTTGAGAGTTACTGTCATTTGTTTTCGACTCTCAACTTGGAGGCTGTGTCATGGAATCTCTCGGGCCACGGCGGTGGTGGGTGCTGGGCGCCCTCGTCGTCATCCTGCTGGCGGTCAGCCTCGACCTGACCGCGCTCAACGTCGCCCTGCCCACGCTCTCGGCCGACCTGCACGCGAGCACGGGCGCGCTGCAGTGGATCGTCGCGTCGTACACGCTCGTCTCGGCCACCCTGCTGATCCCCGCCGGGATGCTCGGCGACCGCTACGGGCGCAAGAGGATGCTCCTGGGCGGCCTGGCGGTCTTCCTCGTGGCATCGGTGCTCGCGACGTACGTCTCCAGCGCGTCGGGGCTGATCGTCGCCCGTACGCTCATGGGCGTCGGCTCGGCGGTCATCACGCCGCTCGCCCTGTCGGTCCTGCTCGTCGTCTTCCCCAAGGAGGAGCAGCCGAAGGCGCTCGCCGCCTGGGCGGGCGCGTCGATGCTCGGCCTGCCGCTCGGCCCGATCATCGGCGGCTACCTGCTCGACCACTTCTGGTGGGGCTCGATCTTCTTCATCAACATCCCGGTCGCGGCGGTCGCCCTCATCCTGGGCGTCGTCCTGATCCCGGAGTCGCGCTCGGCCGCGGCGCCGCGCCCCGACCTCACCGGGCTGCTCCTGTCCACCGGAGGCCTGACCGGCCTGGTGTACGGCACGATCCAGCAGGCGGAGTACGGCTGGAGCGACCCGCGCGTGTGGGCCACGATGGCCGGCGGCGCCGTCGTCCTGGTCGCCTTCACGGCCTGGACCCGTCGCGTCGCGAACCCGCTGATCGACCTGAGCCTCTTCGGTGACCGGCGGTTCCTCGGCGGCGCCGTACCCGCCACGCTGCTGACCTTCACCCTGTTCGGCATCCTGTTCGTGACCCCGCAGTACTTCCAGGCGGTCCTCGGCGGCGACGCGCTCGGCACCGGGCTGCGGCTGCTCCCCCTCATCGGCGGGATGATCGCCACGGCACGGCTCGGCCCGGCGCTCGCCACCCGGTACGGCTCGCGCGCCGTGATCGCCGGTGGGGCGGTCCTGATGGCCGCCGGTACGGCCGTCGGCGCGTTCACGACCACCGGCTCGGGCTACGGCATGGCGGCCGCCTGGCTGACGGTCTCCGGTCTCGGCATGGGATTCGTCCTGCCCGCCGCGATGAGCGCCGCGATGGGCGCGCTCTCGGGTGAGCGGGCCGGTGTCGGCTCGGCCGTGCTCATGACGATCCGCATGATCGGCGGGGCGTTCGGCGCCGCCGTGCTCGGCAGCCTGCTGTCGGCCGCCTACCAGGGCCACGTACGCGTCACGGGCCTGCCTCCGGCCGCGGCGGACGCCGCGAAGAGCAAGGTCGGCGGCGGGCTCGCGGTCGCGAAGACGCTGCACGACCCCGGTCTGGCGGCGTCGGCGCGCTCGGCGTTCACCCACGGCATGGACGTAACTCTCGCGGCCGGCGCCGGGGTCATGCTGCTCTCGGCGGTGCTCACCGTGATCCTCCTGCCGCGCCGGGATGCGGTGGACTCCGCCGGTGACGGACAATCGGCCAATGAGTACGCCGCCGCTTGAGATCGGACACCGGCTCAGCCTCCGTGAGCGCAAGAAGCTGAAGACGCGCCGCTCACTCCAGGAGCACGCCCTGCGGCTCTTCAAGGAGCAGGGCTACGACGGGACGACCGTCGAGCAGATCGCGGAGGCCGCGGAGATCTCCCCCAGCACGTTCTTCCGCTACTTCCCCACCAAGGAAGACGTCGTGCTGACCGACGAGTACGACCCGCTGATCATCGAGGCGTTGCGCGAGCAGCCGCCGGAGCTGCCTCCGGTGGAGGCCGTGCGCAACGTCATGCGGGCGATCGTCGGCGCGATGATGGCCGATGACCGGCAGCGCATCCTCGACCGGTCGAGGATGATGATGTCGGTCACCGCGCTGCGGTCGCGTCAGTGGGACCAGACGAAGGACACGCAGCGGATGCTCGTCACCGCTCTCGCCGAGCGGCTCGGCCGGCCGGCGGACGACTTCGCGATCGTCGCGTTCGCCGCCGCGATGATCGCGGTGTGGGAGGCGGCGATCCTGACGTGGGTCGAGGGCGACGGCGAGGACGACCTGCTCTCGCTCCTCGATCAGGCCGTCGACTTCGTGATCGCCGGCTGCCCGCTCTGACTCAGGCGCCGGCCTTGCGCGCCGCGAGCTGCGGGTTGACGCGGATGGCGCCCCAGAAGTTGCGGGTGTAGACCGTCTGGATCTGCACGTCGGTGCCGGTGTGCGGCGCGACCACCATCTTGTTGCCGCCCAGGTAGATCGCGATGTGCGAGACACCGTTGAACGTCGGGTCGTTCTTCCAGGTCAGCAGGTCGCCGGGCTGGGCCTGGCTGAGCGGATCCGCCAGCCGGTGAACGCCTGGATGTCGGCGGTGCGCGGCATGCGGATGCCCGCCCTGGCGAAGGCCCACTGCACGAGGCCGGAGCAGTCGTAGCCGCCCTCGGCGTCGGACTCCCGCCCCAGACGTACGGCATTCCGATCTTGGACTCGGCGGCCCGGATCGCGGTCGTGACCTGCGTGGCCGTCAGCACCTCGGCTGGAGCCGGTAGGCGGCTGCCGGGCGCGGTCGTGCCGTCGTAGCGGGACTCCAGCTCGGCGGTCTTGCTGCCCTTGGGCAGGACGGCGGTCGAGGGCCTTCTCCAGCTTCCGTACGTTGGTGTGCGGTGCGCTGACGAGCAGGGCGTTTCCGGAGGGCATGCCGATCGAGCGAGCGGTGGCGTGCGAGACGACCGCGTCGACCTGGCCGATGCCCATCGTGGCGTACGCGCCGACGCGTACGGAGGTCTGGTGCGCGGTGCCGCCGACCTGGGTCCAGGAGGCGAGCGGGACCCCGCCGTCCTTGCCCATCGTGAACGACACGGCGACGTCGCCGCCGGCGATGTTGCGCCACAGCGCGTCGGACTTGGCGCTCGCCTCGGGGGTGTACGCGCGGAACGTGGACGGTCGACGCCCATCACGCGACGCGCTTGCCCGCCAGCATCGCGCGGGCCGCGTCGACGACCTCGACGTCCCGTACGCCCTTGACGTGCGCGGACCTCTCGACGGCGTCTGCGGGAGTGCCTGCCCGGCGGCCACGAGAACGTGCGGGGTGATCTCCTTCTTGAGCGGCGTGATCGCGCCGGGGTTGAACCCGGTGCTCTGCGGCGGCGGCGACGAACCGCCCGCCCACGTCGCCGCTGGAACCGGCACCGTGATCACCGGCCAGCACGAACGTCACGTCGGCGACGATCGTCGTGGCCAGCGAGACCCCGATGACCGTCGGGAGACGCGGCGGCTCGGCCAGCGCACGGCACCCTCCCTCGTCCCCGCTGTGTCGCACGTACGACTATGAACCACTGCGGCTACAGGCCCGTCCAGATACCCGTATGTCACAGGGGATCACGCGTGACCCGGCCGCGCCGGGGGCGGTCGGGTTTACGTTCTGAGGTAACACCGAGATAACGCAAAGATCAAGCCCGGCGGCGCGCCAATGTCGACAATATTTCCAATTAAGTCCGTGGTAGTCCCTGTCTGTGCTGCGAGCCGGTCCCTCGAGTGCGTCCGGCTCCGTGACCGGGAGGTCGCAGGCGAAGCCGCGGCAGACGTACGCCGCGGGCGGCCGTCGACCAGTGTGCGGCCGGCCAGGAGCGGCGACGCCCGGACCCGGTCGCCACGACCGCCGGGCACCGGGCCAGGAGCGCGGTGCGGGCAGCTCGCGCGTACGCGGGTCGTCCGGCCGGGCCCGACGACGGCGACCTCGAGCGGCCCGGCGAGCGACGCCTCGGCGACCGCGAGGCCCCAGCCGGCGAACCGCGGCGTCCGCTCGGCCAGCGGCGCGACGGCGCCCAGCGCGGCGCGGCGGCCTCGCGGTGCCGGTCGACCCGGTGAGCGCGGCGTACGTCAGCAGCGCGCCGGCCGCGGCGAACCGGCCGGACGGCGTGGCGTTGTCGGTCGGGTCCCGCGGGCGCGCCGACCAGCGCGCTCGGCGTCGTCGGCGGTGTCGTAGAAGCCGCCGTCGCCGTCGGCGAAGCGGTCGAGCACGGCGTCGAGCAGCTCGCCCGGCGACCGTCAGCCAGCGCGGCCTCGCCGGTGACCTCGTGCAGCGCGAGCAGCCCCTCGGCCACGTCGCCGTAGTCCTCCAGCACGCCCGGCGTGGCGCCGGCCGCGCCCGTCGCGCGAGATGCGGCGCAGCCGGCCGTCGCGCCAGGTGCACGTCGACGCAGCAGCTCGGCCGCGCCGCGCGGCCGTCGACCAGGTCGGGGCGCGTCGAAGCAGCGCGCCGGCCTCGGCCAGCGCGGCGATCGCCAGGCCGTTCCAGGCGGCGACCACCTTGTCGTCGCGGGCCGGCTGCGGACCCGCCGCGTCGCGCGCCGTCGAGCAGCCGCGCCCGGACGCGCGTCGCACCGCGTCCGGGTCGTCCGGGTCGCGCGAGCAGCTGCAGCGTCGAGGCGCCGTGCTCGAAGGTGCCCTCGCGGTCACCCCGAACAGCCCGGCGGCCCACGCGCCGTCGTCCGCGCCGAGCACCTCGGCGAGCTGCGCCGGCGTCCAGACGTAGTAGGCGCCCTCCGACGCCCGTCGCGTGTCGGCGTCGAGCGCCGAGGCGAAGCCGCCCTCGCGGCGTGCGCAGGTCGCGCAGCAGGAAGTCGGCGGTCTCCGCGGCGACCCGCTCGGCCAGCGGGTCGCCGGTCAGCCGCCACCAGTGGGCGTAGACCCGCAGCAGCAGCGCGTTGTCGTAGAGCATCTTCTCGAAGTGCGGCACCACCCAGCGCCGCGTCGACGCGAGTAGCGGGCGAAGCCGCCGCCGAGCTGGTCGTAGATGCCGCCGCGCGCCATCGCCTCGCAGGTGCGCGCCGACCATCGTCCAGCGCGCCGTCGATCGCCGGTGCGGGCGTGGTGCGCGCAGCAGGAACTCCAGGACCATCGACGGCGGGAACTTCGGCGCGCCGCCGAAGCCGCCGTGCGCTGCGTCGAACTCGCCGGCGAGCGCCGCGACGCGCCGCGTCGAGCGCCTCGGCGCCGGCAGCGGCCGCCCGCCGGTCGAGCGGTCGACCTGCTCGAGCGAGCTGCCGTCGCGATGCCGCTGCGCCGCGCTCGAGCGACCTCGTCGCGCTGCGTCGCGCCAGGCCTGCGTCGATCGCGGTCAGCACCTGCCGGAAGGCGGCATGCCGTGGCCGGCGCGGGAAGTAGGTGCCGCAGAAGAACGGCTCGCCGTCGGGGGTGAGGAAGCACGGTCATCGGCCAGCCGCCCTGCCCGGTCATCGCCTGGGTCGCGTCCATGTAGACCGCGTCGACGTCGGGCCGCTCCTCGCGGTCGACCTTGACGCTGACGAAGTCGCTCGTTCATCAGCGCCGCGGTCGCCTCGTCCTCGAACGACTCGTGCGCCATCACGTGGCACCAGTGGCAGGCGCGTACCCGACCGACAGCAGGACCGGCACGTCCCGCCGCCTCGCCTCGGCGAACGCCTCCTCGCCCCACGGCCACCAGTCGACCGGGTTGTCCGCGTGCTGGAGCAGGTAGGGGCTGGTGGCGTCCTCGAGACGGTTCATGGGTCTCCGCGGAAAGGTGAGGCGCGTGTGACTCCACGGTAGACGAGGCGGCCACGTATAGGGATATGCCCGTCACTCGCCGCGAACTCCCGGCCACGAATCCGCCCGGTCAGGCCCCGGCGACTAAGGTGTTGAGGGAGACTCGTCATGGTCGGAGTGTGATGGTGGATCCGATATCGGTACCGGCACTCGTGTCGCTCTTGTCGCAGATCTTCAATGGCACCACCCAGAAGGTCGGCGAGCAGCTGTGGGACTCCCTGACCTCGGTCGTACGGCGTGTGTTCGGCAGACGCAGTACCTCCGTCGAGGCCGTGAAACGGCTGGACGAGAGACCCGGCGACCCCGACTCGATCAGGGCGCTCGCCAAGGCGCTCGTCGCGGACGCGGCTCGTGACCCGCAGGCCGGCGCGCAGCTGCGCCACTGGGTCGCCTCCGCCGAGCGCGCGCTCGCCCATGACGAGAGCGTGGTCAACACGGTCACCGGCAACGTCTTCCAGGAACGCGACGTCCACGGCGACATCACCTTCTAGGTTCTGATTTCCGGCGTTGCGGAACCTTTCAGGTTTATCGCAGGGAGATTTCAGCTGGATCCGCGACGATCCGGCACCATGCGTATCCTCCGGGCCGGAGCCGTGCTGACTTCCGCCGCCGCGCTGCTGTGCGCGGCGGCCTGCGGCTCATCCTCAGGTGACAAGACGTCCGCCACGCCGTCGGGCGCGGCGAGCTCCCGCGGCGCGGCCGGCTTCACGGCCTACGCCGACTGCCTGCGCCAGCACGGCGTGAAGGTCCCGTCGGCGCGTCCGTCCGGGCGTCCCGGCGGCGGTGCGATCGGCGGAGGGGGCGGTGCGATCGGCGGAGGCGGCGGCTTCCGGGGCGGGAACATCGACCCGAAGGCCCTGCAGGCGTGCCGGTCGCTGATGCCGCAGTTCGGCAACCGCGGCCAGGGCATGCAGGAGCTGCAGGCGTTCCGCAGCTGCCTGTCCGACCACGGCGTGAAGATGCCGACCCCGAGCCCGGACCCGTCGCGTACGGCGGGCGCGCGGCGTGTCCCGGGCGGCGGGTTCGGCCGGTTCGACACCTCGGACCCGAAGGTCGCCAAAGCGGTCAAGACCTGCCGGCCGCTGCTCCCCTCGCGCGGCCCGCGCCCGTCACCGAGCTGAGCCGTACGGGCCCGGCGGACCCGGCGGACGGCCGGGCCCGTACGACTCTCCACTCGTCCCGGCCGAGACCGGCCGCCGTATCGGCTTCTCTACTTGCCCTGGGCGACGCTCGTGGCGGTGACCGTGCCGTCCTGGCCCGCGGCGCCCTGGACGACGACGGATGATCCGGCCTTTAGGTCCTTGAGCTTCACCTTCCTGGCGCTCGTCACCTTGGTCGACCCGCTCGTCTTCACCCGTACGATGCCGCCGGCCGTCTGCACGTAGAGGACGTCGCCGTCGACGAGCTTCACGGTGCCGGTCGTACCGCCGCCGCTCTGCCTACCGCTCCCGAACTGGCCGCTCCCGAACTGGCCGGCGCCGAACTGCCCTCCGCCCCCTTGCGTTCCGCGGGCGCGGGCGAGCTGGCCGATGATGTCGCCGGCGTCCGGGGACTTCTTCGAGCCCCAGTGCTTGTCCGCCTGGATCCCGCCGGCGAACCCGGCGACGAGCAGCACCCCCGCCGCCAGGAAGACGGTGACGGACGGCCGTCCGCGCCTCTTCGCCGGTGCCGCGGCGAGCTCCCTGCTCAGGTCGCCGTCGAACGGCGAGGAGCTCAGCAGGTCCTCGTCCGGCACCTCGACGGTGTCCTCCGGCGCGTCCGATGTCTTGCGCCGTGTTCCAGTCACGTTCGCTCCTTTATTCATGCCGGAGGGCTTCGATGGGCCGGAGCTTGGCCGCCCGGTTGGCCGGGTAGCTGCCGAAGAACAGGCCGATGGCGACGGACACGGTCAGCGCCAGGACGATCGAGCTGGGCACGATGACCGGCTGGACGCCCACGATCTTGAACTGGCTGCCGATCACTCCGGCGGCCACGCCCAGCAGGCCGCCCAGCAGGCTCAGAACGGTCGCCTCGACCAGGAACTGGCCGAGGATGGCGCCGCGGGGCGCGCCGATCGCCTTGCGGATGCCGATCTCACGGGTCCGCTCGGTGACGGTGACCAGCATGATGTTGGTGATGCCGATGCCGCCGACGAGCAGGCTGATGGCGGCGACCGTGCCGAGCAGCACGGTGAACGTCTTGCTGCTGTCGCTGACCGCCGACTGCAGGCTCGCCTGGTTGAGGATCGAGAAGTCGGCCGTGTTGGCGCCGGTGATGCCGTGCCGCTGGTTCAGGATGTCGGTGATCTCCGACTGGGCCGCGTCCACGGTCTTGGGCGTCTTGGCCTGGACCACGATCTGGTTCAGCGGGCCGTACCCGGTCAGGCTCTGCTGGACGGCCGGCAACGGCGCGACCGCGACGTCGTCCGCGTCCTGGAACCCCGACGAGCCCTTGGTCTTCAGCACGCCCACGACGGTGAAGTTCACGCCGCCGACGGTGATCTGCTTGTTCAGCGGGTCGACGGTGCCGAACAGGTCCTGGGCGACGGTGTTGCCGATCACCACGACCTTGCGGTCGTTCAGCACGTCGTCGTCGGTGAAGTACGTGCCGCGCTCCACCGGGTCGTTGGACGCCTCGAAGTAGGCCGGGTAGCTGCCGACGAACTGCTGGATCGCGTGGCTGGTCCCGGCGTACGCGGCGTTGGAGGACGAGGCGTTCACCACCGGCGAGACCGACTTGACCGACGGGGCGTTCGCGGCGTCCGCGAGGGCGCGGGCGTCCTCGACGGTGAGGTCGCGCGCCTGCGTACGGGGGCCGGTCTGCTGCTGGGCGCCGCCTCCTCCTCCGAAAGCGCGCGAAGCCGCCTCCGCCGCCGCGCCGCCGCCTCCTCCTCGTGACGTCGACGGCATCACGGTCAGGGTGTTCGTGCCGAGCCGTTCGATGTTCTTCTGCACCTGCTTGGACGAGCCGTTGCCGACCGCCACCAGCATGATCACGGCGCCGACGCCGATCAGGATGCCGAGCGTCGTCAGGCCGCTGCGCAGCTTGTTGGCGGACAGGCCCCGCAACGCGAACCGGAGCACTTCGATGCGTCATCGGACACGCACCGTTCCGGGCGGCGGACCGTCGACGGGAGCCGTACGGCGGTCCTCGACGATGTGGCCGTCGACCAGGCGGATGATCCGCTTGGCGTGCCGCGGCGACGTCGTCCTCATGGGTGATCAAGACGATGGTGCGGCCCGAGGCGCTGAGCCGGTCGAGCACGCTCAAGGACGTCGGCGGTGGAGCGCGTGTCGAGGTTGCCCGTCGGCTCGTCGGCGAGCAGGAGGGCGGGCGCGGTGACCAGCGCGCGTGCGACGGCGACGCGCTGCTGCTGGCCGCCGGAGAGCTCGTTCGGCTCGTGGTCGACGCGGTCGGCGAGCCCGACCCGGTCGAGCGCGGCCAGCGCGCGCTCGCGCCGCTCGCGCGCGCCTTCACGCCGGCGTACGCCAGCGGCAGCTCGACGTTGGCGAGCGCGCTCGTGCGCGGGATCAGGTTGAACGACTGGAACACGAACCCGATCCTGCGGTTGCGCAGGATCGCGAGCTGCCGGTCGTCGAGCCGTCCGACGTCGACGCCGTCGAGGAGGTACCGGCCCGCGGTCGGCACGTCGAGGCAGCCGAGGATGTTCATCAGCGTCGACTTGCCCGAGCCCGGACGCGCCCATGATCGCGACGTAGTCGCCCTGCTCGACGGTGAGGGAGACGCCGCGCAGCGCGTGCACGGCCGTGTCGCCCTCGCCGTACACCTTGGTCACGTCTTCGACGGCGAGGACGGTCACCCCCGGCCTCCGATACGGGCGCCGCCGCCACCGCCGAGGCCGCCACCGCCGCCGCCTCCGGGGAAGCGGCCGGCGGGGAAGCCGGTGCCGGTGCCGGTCGAACCGGTGGTGGCGATCACGGCCTGCTCGCCCTCGACGACGCCGGAGGTGATCTCGGTGCCCGCGTCGCCCTGGACGCCGGTGCGTACGGTCTTGGTGACCTTCTTGCCGCTCTGCAGGACGGTCACGGTGCTCTGGCCGCCGGCGGTGTGTACGGCCGCGGTCGGCAGGTACAGCACGTCGTCCGCGCCGGCCACGGTCACCTGGACGGTGGCGGTGGCGCCGATCCGCACACCGGACGGTGGCTTGCCCAGCGACACCGTGACGCCGTACTGGACGACGTTGTTGGAGGTCGTCGAGGTCTGGTCGATCGCGGTGACCTTGCCGGACGCCTGCTCGCCCCGCATCGCGTCAAAGGTCACGCTCGCGGTCTGGCCCTTCTTCACCTTGGCGACGTCGGACTCGGTGAACTCTCCGGTGATCTCCATCTTGGAGGTGTCCGCGACGGTGATGAAGCCACCGCCGGTCGAGGAGGTTCCGGTGCTGCCGGTGTTGCCGCTGCTTCCGGTGCTCGTGCCGGTGGATCCGGTGCTGCCGGACGAACCGCTGGAAGAGCCGCTGGAGGAGCCGCCGACCGAGCCGTTCACGGCGATGACCGTACCGGCGAAGGGCGCGGTGAGCCGGGTGCCTTCGAGGGCGCGCTCGGCGCTCGCGTACGACGCCTTGGCCTGGATATATCCGGAGTAACCGGACGGGGTGCTGGTGTCACCCGCCTCGGCGGCGTCGAGCGCCGCCTTGGCCGACTGCAGGGAGTCGCTCGCACTCGCGTCGTCGACCGTGGCGAGGACCTGGCCTTTCTTCACCTTGTCCCCGACCTTGGCCTTGACGGAGTCGACCGTGCCACTGGTGCCGAAGCTCAGGTCACGCGACTTTGAACTGGCGACGGATCCGGACGCGGACACCGACGAGACGACCGTCCCGCGCGTGACCCGTACGATCCGGCCGGGCGACGACGCTCCCGCGTCATCATTGAGCGAGAAGTACGCCACGCCCGCGCCGACGGCGAGGAGGATGGCCAGGAAGCCGTTGAGCAGCACGCCACGGCGTCGTAGGAGGGCTTTCACCCGTGACAGGGTCGTGGACACTGCTGTGTCCAGCCTGACCCGATCCTGAAAGGTTCCTGCGAGCCTGCCCGGTATCTCGGGTCTGGACGCTCTTCAGCCAACTCTCAGGAGGAACTCGGGTCTCCGTCACCTTCGCAGGCCAGGATCGTGCGCCGTGAACCGGCCGACCCTGCGCGATCTACGGACACCCCCATGGCTCACCGCCGGACTGGTGGCCCTGGCGTCGACCACCCTGATCGCCGCCGGCGACGCCCCGGCCCACGGAACGAGCTACGCGACGGTCCGCCGCGGCGACGTGACCAGCACCGCCGGCGCGGCGGGAACCATTCAAAGCGCCGACACCCGCGAACTGGTCTTCGGCACGTCGGGAGTGGTGAGCAGGGTCGAGGTCTCCCCAGGCGACAAGGTGAAGGCCGGCACCGTACTGGCCCGACTGGACGAAGCCCCGGCCCGCGACCAGCTGGAAGTGACCGAAGCCGCCCTGGCCGCCGCCGAGGACGCCTACTCCAAGGCCCAGGACGGCATCTGTTCCGGCGGCGCAGGTGGTTCGGGCGGTTCCGGCGGCATGGACGGTTCCAGTGGATCGGACGCTTCCGTCCGATCAGAGGCTTCCGGCGGACCGGTCGGTTCGGGCGGGATCGACGGGGGCGTGGCGCGGCAGGCGAGCTTCGACGGCCACCCCCGATGGCACCACTTTCCTACTCCGACCCCCACACCGACCGCCACGTCACCGCGCCCCACGCCCACACCGACGACTCCGCACCCCACGAACTCGCCCACGGGCCGTCCGAATCCCACCGCCCACCCGAAGCCGACCGGCGGCGACGGCAAGGGAGGCCACACGCGCCCCGGCGGCCCGGGAAAGAGCACGGCATGCGGCCCGGGAGACGTAGAACAGGCCTCGGCCAAGGTCACCCAAGCCGAGGTGAAGGTACGAGAGGCCGAACGCACCCTGCGCGCGACCCGCCTCACCGCCCCGATGGACGGCACCGTCCTTGAAGTGAACGGCACAACCGGCGGACAGGTCGCCGGCGCCGCCAAGACCGGCTTCATCACCTTGGGAGACCTGACAGACCTCCAGGTGAGAGCGATGTTCCCCCTGGGTGAGGTCCAGAACGTAGAGATCGGTCAGCCGGCAACAATCGACCTGGCGATACGCCCCGGCCACCCGTACACAGGCCGAGTCACCCGCATCGACCCGGCAGCGACCACAAGCGGCACCCGAGCCCTGTACGGCGTCATGATCTCCCTGGACGACGAGTCCTCAGGCCTCCTGACCGGCATGACCGCGACCACCGAGGTGGTAACCGCCAAAGCCGAAGACGCCCTGTACGTACCGGTCACCGCAGTCCACCCGACCAAGACCGACACCGCCACGGTGATCCTGCGCCGAAACGGCCACACCACGACGAGAACCGTCCACCTGGGCGTCCGAGGCGACCGCTACGTAGCCATCACCTCAGGCCTGTCCACCGGCGACCACGTCCTGCTGACCACCGAAACAGGCACAGACGGCTTCCCCGCCCCAACCTTCCCCGCCCTCTGACCCCAGCCCCGAGGGGCCACCACAGAGCAACCTCCCGCCGACAGCCGCATGGCCACCGCCATCGGCCTGCCGGACCACCTCGCCCCTGACTTCGGCACCCCCGGACAGCCAAAGCCCACGCGCACTGTCCCGGAACGGCCGGACGGCCCAGCCAGGGGCTGGGCCGTCCGGGTTCGGGAGAGGGGCGGTCAGGTTCCGGAGCTGGAGGTCAGTGTGACGTCCGCCGTCTGGGTCTTGCCGTCACGGACGTACGTCAAGGTGATCTTGTCTCCCGGCTGGTGGCTGCGGATGGCGGCTGAGAGGGTGTCGGCGCCGTCGGTGGGTTTGCCGTCCACTCGGGTGACGATGTCGCCTTCCTTCAGGCCTGCCTTGGCGGCCGGGGTGCCCGGCTGGACCGAGGCGACCAGGGCGCCTGCCTCGCCGGCGCCCATGGGGTCCGAGAGGGTCACGCCCAGGTACGCGTGGGTGGCCTTGCCCGACTTGATCAGCTGGTCGGCCACCTGTTTGGCGGTGTCGATCGGGATGGCGAAGCCGACTCCGATGTTGCCGTTGCCGCCGCCGGAGGTGGCGATGGCCGTGTTGACGCCGATGACCTGGCCGTACGAGTTGACCAGCGGGCCGCCGGAGTTGCCCGGGTTGATGGCCGCGTCGGTCTGGATCGCGTCGCCGATGGTCGCGCCTCGGGAGCCCTGTTGCGGGTTCTGGCCCTGGCCGGGGAGTTGCGGCTGCTGTTGCTGTTCGCTGCCGCCCTCCGACAGCGTACGGTGCAGGGCGCTGACGATTCCGGTGGTCACGGAGCCTTCGAGGCCGAGCGGGCTGCCGATGGCCACGACGGCGTCGCCGACCTGAAGGCGGTCGCTGCTGCCGAGCGTCGCGGGCTTGAGGCCCGATACCCCGTCCGCCTTGATGACCGCCAGGTCGGTGGCCGGGTCCGTGCCCAGGACGCTGGCCGAGGCCTTCTTCCCGTTGCTGAACTTCACGGTGATCTGGCCGCCCTGGCTCGCGTCGGCCACGACGTGGTTGTTCGTCATGATCACGCCGTCGGAGCGCAGGATGACGCCGGAGCCTTCGCTCTGGCCGACCTGGGTGGCGACCGTGATGGACACGACGCTCGGCTGTACGGCCGCGGCGATCGCCGCGATGCCGGTGACCGACCTGTTCGACGCCGGCTGTACGGCCGTGGGGCTGGCGAAGGTGGTGTTGTGGCCGACCAGTGCCGCGACGGCGCCGCCGGCGACCCCGCCCGCCATGACCAGGGCCAGCGCGACGCCGCCCGCCGCGGCCTTGCGGCGTGGCGTCCACCAGCCGGGCGCCCGTGCGGGCTCCGCGCCGTATCCCGGTCCGCCCGGGTAGGTGTACTGCGGTGAGCCGTACGGCGGCTGCCCGGCGCCGTACGCCGGCTGCTCCCGCGTCGCCGCGTCCTGCTCCGGCGCGCCGTACTGCGGTGACCCGTACGGCGACTGCTCGTGCGTCGCCGCGCCCTGCTGGGTCTCGCCGTACGGCGGCTGCTCCGCGGGACCGTCGTGGGATCCCTGCTGCGGCGAGCGGCCGGGCGGCGGCCATGCCTGCTGCGCGCCGGTCGGTGGTTCGGGGATCGAACCCGGCACCGACTCCCCCGCAGCCGCCGCCGCGGCGTCGTCGCGCGGCTCTTCCGGACGCTCACCCGAGGGCCGGTCGTGGGTCTCCATCGCTCACTCCCAAGATCCGTGCTTGCCTGTTACCTAGACAATCACCCGCGTGACTGGAGTCCCCCTGAGGCACACCTGAAAGTTCGTGCAATAAGGCCCGTATAAGACCTCAGGACGCTGACTCGACCGGGTCGGCGTCCTCCGCCGGATCGGCGTCGATCGCGTCCGGGTCGAGGGGCAGTGTCACGCGGAACGTCGCGCCCGCACCCGGAGTCGTGTCGACCTCCACGGACCCGCCGTGCGCCTCGACCAGCCCGGCCACGATCGCCAGGCCGAGCCCGGTGCCGCCGCGGCTGCGTGCCGGGTCGGCGCGGTAGAACCGCTCGAAGACCCGCGCGGCCGCCTCGGGCGGCATGCCCGGTCCGTCGTCGGAGACCTCCAGGACGGCCGCCGGAGCCTCGCCCAGCCGCCCGGAGCGCATGATCACCTCGATCGGCCCGCCCGGCGGCGTGTGCTGCAGGGCGTTGCCGACCAGGTTCCCGATGACCTGCCGGAGGCGTATCTCGTCCCCGGTCACGATGAACGCGGACCCGCTGCGCACGGACAGCGAGATCTCCCGGTCGGCGTCCAGGACACGCGCGTCGTGTACGGCGTCGGCGGCCAGCGCGAGCAGGTCGACGGGCCGCCGCGCGAGTGGGCGCTGCTGGTCGAGCCGGGCCAGGAGCAGCAGGTCGTCGACGAGTACGCCCATGCGGACGGCCTCGCCCTCGACCCGCCCGATGAGGCGGTCCAGTTCGGCGCGCTCGACGTCGTCGCGCTGCCGGTAGTACTCGGCGAAGCCGCGTATGACGCTCAGCGGCGTACGGAGCTCGTGGCTGGCGTCGGCGACGAAGCGGCGCATCCGCTCCTCCGACTCGCGGGCGGTCGCCTCGGACTCGGACTGGGCGCGGAAGGCCGTCTCGATCTGGCTGAGCATGCCGTTCAGCGCGTTGCCGAGCCGTCCGACCTCCGTACGCGGGTCGACGTCGGGGACACGCTGCGACAGGTCGCCGGCCGCGATGGCCTCCGCGGTGTGCTCGATCTTGACCAGCGACCGCAGGCTGGCCCCGACGATCGCGACGCCGAGGCCCGCGACCAGCACCAGGACGATGCCGCCCACGACGAGTTCCACGCCGACGAGCCGCCCGGCCGTACGCCCGGCGTCGCTCAGGTCCGAGGAGGCGACCGCGAAGCCGGACCCCGCCGGCTCGATGTGCACGCGCCAGCGTACGTCGCCGGAGAGGGCTTGGACCGTGACCGAGTCACCGGCGTGCGCGGCGAGCCACGCGGCGTCCTGCGGGACGGCCGGGTCGGACTCGACGGGACGCCACAGCGGGCGCGTCGACCGCCAGATGACCTGACCGGTCGCGTCGCGCAGCTCGACGGGGTACGGCCCGGTGATCGGCACCCGCTGGGCGTAGCCGGGCTGGACCGCGACGTGCGCGACCACGCGCGCGACGCTCGTGAGCTGCTGGTCCGTACGGTCGAGCAGGTAGCCGCGCATCGCCGAGACGCTCGCGACGCTCACCACCACCAGTGCCAGGGCGACCATGGCGAGCACGGCGGCGACGAGCTTCACTCGCAGCGGGGTCCGCGAGGACAGACGGGTCGCCCACGAAGCCATTAGGGGCGGCGGGCGGATACTCCGGTGGCAGGCGGAGGACGTAGCCGACGCCGCGGAGCGTGTGGATCAGCCGGGGGCTCGAGCGTTGTCGAGCTTGCGGCGCAGTACCGAGACGTAGGACTCGACGATGCCGGCGTCGCCGCGGAAGTCGTAGTCCCAGACGTGGTCGAGGATCTGGGCCTTGGACAGCACGCGGTTGGCGTTGGTCATGAAGTAGCGCAGCAGCTTGAACTCGGTGGGCGACAGCTGGATCGGCTTGCCGGCCCGCCAGACCTCGTGGCGCTCCTCGTCCAGCTCCAGGTCGGCGAACTCCAGGCGCGGCGGCGCCTCGGCGGGCCCGCCCTGGGCGCGGCGCAGCACCGCGCGGATCCGGGCGATGACCTCTTCGAGGCTGAACGGCTTGGTGACGTAGTCGTCGCCGCCGAGCGTCAGCCCGCGGATCTTGTCCTGGGTGGCGTCGCGCGCGGTGAGGAAGAGCACCGGGATGTGCGCGCCACCGCCGCGCAGCCGGCGGATCACGTCGAAGCCGTCCATGTCGGGGAGCATCACGTCGAGCACGATGAGGTCGGGCCGCCGTTGCATGGCGACCTGGACGGCCTCGGTTCCCCCGGTGGCCGTCACCACCTCGAATCCCGCGTAGCGGAGGCTGGCCGACAGCAGCTCCAGGATGTTGGGTTCGTCCTCGACCACGAGTAGTCGCGCTTCGCTCACGTCTCCATGGTGGCCTGCGGAGTTGAGCGCTACCTGAATACGCGCTGAGGGGGATCTGGAGGATCACCCTTCAGGGGCTTAGCGGGGAACAGTTCGTCTCCGGCGTCGCTTGTACCCCGAGGGAACCGTCCGCATCCGGCCGATATAGATGCAGATTACATACATACGCGGAGTGAGGGTACGGACATCCCGAAGGGCACACCCTGGGCGGAGGGGGCCGCGGTGGTGAGAATGTCATGTCCGGAATGACCCGACTGGTAGCGACTCCGACAACACCGACGATCAAGACTCGCAGCCGGCCGAGCTGGTGGCGGGAGATCCTGCTGCTGGGCGTGGTCTACCTCATGTACGACGGCGTGCGGCTGCTGGTGTCGGCCGGGCACGCCGAGGCGGTCACCAACGCCCACCACGTACTGGGCCTGGAGCACGCGCTGCGGATCGGGCACGAGCAGACGGTCAACCACGCCGTCTCGGGTGTCCCCGTGCTCGGCATCGTGCTCTCCTACTCGTACGCGACGCTGCACTACCTGGTCACGCCGATCGTGCTGGTCTGGCTCTGGCGGGCGCGGCCCGAGCGCTACCGCGGGGCGCGTACGGCGCTGGTGACGGCCACCCTGCTCGGCCTGATCGGCTTCTGGCTCTTCCCGACGGCGCCGCCGCGGATGATGCCCGGCTTCGTCGACACGCTCGCGGAGTATCACCAGTGGGGCTGGTGGGGCGGCGCGGCCAGCGCGCCGAAGGGTCTCGGCGGGCTGACCAACGAGTTCGCCGCCATGCCGTCGCTGCACGTCGGATGGGCGGTGTGGTGCGGCTGGCAGGTCGTACGCGCCACGTCGAAGTGGTGGCTGCACGCCCTGGGCACCGCATACCCGGTCTTCATCCTCATCGTGGTGATCGGCACCGCGAACCACTACCTGGCCGACGCCGTCGCCGGACTGGCCGTGATCAGCGTGGGCGCGGTAGCGGCGCGGATCGGCCGCGGCGAACGGGACTACGCGTTGTTCTGATCGCCGTGCGCGGCCTTGTCGTCCTGGCGGCGCTCCCAGTCGGCCTGGCGAAGGTCTTCTTCGCTGGGCGCCTGGATGCGGGTGATCCGCTTGTTCATCGAGCGGACCAGGAGGAAGAGGGTCACACCGAGCGCGGCGACGATGACGAACGCGAGCACCCCGGGGGTGACCTGGTCTTCGTTGACCGCGAGAACCATCATGGCAGGCACACCTTCTCATGGACGCCGGCGAACAGGTCGTCCTCCGGCAGCGTCCGTGTCGACCAGCGAACGTGACCAGCTCGTAGTCCTCGGTCGGCCAGGCCTCGCGCTGGATCGCGTGCGGGCATGGCGAACGAACGGGCCGTCGGGTCGATCTGGGTGGCGTGCGCGAGCAGCGCCTGGTCGCGGACCTCGAAGTAGTCGGCGCACGGCACCCGCGTGGTGAGTCCCGCTTGCCCGGGCGGTCGCCTCCCACTTCGCGCAGCCACTCGTCGTACGGCGACTCGAGGCCGCGCGCGAGCATCGCCTCGTGCATCGCGCTGAGCTGCGCTGCTTGTTGAAGCCATGGTGGTAGTAGAGCTTCAGCGGCTGCCAGGGCTCGCCGGCGTCGGGGTAGCGGTCGGGGTCGCCGGCCGCCTCGAACGCCGCCACCGAGACCTTGTGGCACATGATGTGGTCGGGGTGCGGGTAGCCGCCGTTCTCGTCGTAGGTGGTCATCACGTGCGGCCGGAACTCGCGGATCAGCCGCGACCAGCGGCTCGGCCGGCCACCTCCAGCGGCTCGCAGCGCGAAGCAGCCCTCGGGCAGCGGCGGCAGCGGGTCGCCCTCGGGCAGGCCCGGAGTCGACGAAGCCGAGCCAGTCCTGGCTCGACGCCGAGGATCTCGCGCGCACGCGTCCATCTCCTCGCGGCGGACCTCGGCGATGTTGGCCGCGACCTCGGGGCGGTCCATCGCGGGGTTGAGGATCGACGCCGCGCTCACCACCGGTGCAGGTCACGACGAGGACCTCGACGCCCTCGGCGACGTAGCGGGCCATCGTCGCCGCGCCCTTGCTCGACTCGTCGTCGGGGTGGGCGTGCACGGCCATCAGGCGCATGGGCTCCGGGCACGAGGTCTCGGACAACTGTGACTCCCCGTCAGCGTAGGGTCGTATCCGTCGGCAGAACGGCCCCGGATCACCGGCGCCGTCACCGTCCTGGATGATTCTCCCTGAGAACACCGACAGACCGCACGGAGATTCCCGCCATGAGCGCGACCAGTACCAAAGGCACCCGAGGAAACAAGGTGGCGTACGCGGTCATCGGGGTATTCGTCGGGCTGTGTGCCATCGGGTGGGCCATCATCATCGCCCACACCGAGGGCACGCCCGGAATCACCCCGCAGCTGGTGTCCTGGCAGGCCTCACCGACGTCGGTCCGCGTGCACTACGAGGTGTCCAAGCCCAAGTCGGCCGACGTGCACTGCGCGATCGTCGCCTTCGACACGTCGCACGCGGAGGTCGGCCGGGTTCAGGTGGACGTTCCGCCCGGCACGTCGAACGTCGACACGAGACGTGACGTTCCGACGTCGTCCCTCGCCACCGCCGTGGATGTACGCGAGTGCCGGAGAGGTTAAGAGAGCCTCCACACTGGGGAACAAACAAGAACGTCATAACGCCATAAAGCTCTCTTGCGCTGGCTACTCCACGTTCGAATGCCGGTAGCCTTGAGAGTTCTACGGCCGCACTTCACGTGGATGAGGAGTACCCGTGACCGAGACCCGCGACGCCAACGTCACCTGGTTGACCCAGGAGGCGTACGACCGGCTGAAGCAGGAGCTGGACCACCTCACGGGCCAGGGCCGGATCGACATCGCCGCCAAGATCGAAGCGGCGCGTGACGAAGGCGACCTGAAGGAGAACGGCGGCTACCACGCCGCCAAGGAAGAGCAGGGTAAGCAGGAGGGCCGTGTCCTCCAGCTCCAGCAGGTTCTCCTGAACGCCCGCGTCGGGGAGGCACCCCGCACCGAGGGGGTCGTCGGCCCCGGCATGACGGTGACGATCCAGTTCGCCGGAGATGACGAGGAGGTCACCTTCCTGCTCGCCTCGCGTGAGGAGAGTGGCTCCCCGATCGACGTCTACTCCCCGAAGTCGCCGCTCGGCGCGGCGATCAATGGCAAGAAGGTGGGCGAGAAGGCGAAGTACCTGATGCCCAACGGCCGCAGCATGGCCGTGGAGATTCTGGACGCGACGCCGTACGCCGGCACCTGAGCGGAGGCCGCCGCTCGCGCTCATAACAGGCGCGCGGCGGCCCGCACCAGCGGCAGTGTCCGCTGATACACGGGTGTGGCCAGCGCGATCACGGTCGACGCTCGGCGCACCCCCTCCACATCGACGATGAGGTCGATGACCCGCTGTAGGTCCTGGTTTCCGCGACCCACGATGCGGCACAGCATGTCCCCGCCGCCGGTGATCGTGTGTGCCTCGATCACCTCCGGAATGGCCGACAGCAGCACCGCGACCGGGTCGTGGCCACCGGCCTGCCGGATCTCCAGCGTGATGAACGCCGTGACCTGGTAGCCGAGCGCCGCCGGGTCGACCTCCGGGCCGAACCCCCGGATCACGCCGCGTTCCTGCATGCGGTCCAGTCGCGCCTGAACCGTGCCGCGCGCCACCTTCAGCCGCCGCGAGCACTCCAGCACCCCGATGCGGGGCTCCTCGGTGAGGAGCTCGATCAGCCGGGCGTCAAGGTCATCGATCATTGCCAGTCCTCGGCGATTCGTAGTCAGCGTGTACAGAAATCAGCTGAGCCCCTCCTCATCACTGTACAAGTTGTCCAGGTTTTCAGACGTCCCTTGCGCACTCTGTAGTCCACAGCGGACATTGTGGTCGTCACCCCCGCCACTTCTTCGCCCGAGGAGAGCCATGACCGACGCAGCCAAGGACGATGTCTTCCCGGTGAAGGGCATGGACGCCGTCGTGTTCGCCGTGGGCAACGCCAAGCAGGCGGCGCACTACTACTCGACCGCCTTCGGCATGCGCTGCGTGGCGTACACGCGGGCCGGAGACCGGCAGCCGCGACGAGGCCGCGTACGTCCTGGGGTCGGGCGGCGCGCGGTTCGTCCTCAAGGGCGCCGTCGCGCGCCGGCACCGACCTCGGACGACACATCGCCGAGCACGGCGACGGCGTCGTCGACCTGGCCATCGAGGTGCCCGACGTCGACGGGTGCATCGCGCACGCGCTCGCCCAGGGCGCGACCGTCCTCGAGGAGCCGCACGACGTCGACCGACGAGCACGGCACGGTCCGTGATCGCCGCCATCGCCACCTACGGCGAGACCCGCCACATCGCTGGTCGACCGCCGCCGCTACTCCGGCCCGTACCTGCCCGGCTACGTCGCCGCAGCCACCGAGTCGCCGACGCGACGGCCGCCCGAAGCGGCTCTTCCAGGCGATCGACCACTGCGTCGGCAACGTCGAGCTCGGCCGGATGGACGAGTGGGTCGAGTTCTACAACAAGGTCATGGGCTTCACGAACATGGCCGAGTTCATCGGCGACGACATCGCCACCGACTACTCCGCGCTGATGTCGAAGGTCGTCGCCGAACGGCAACCACCGGGTGAAGTTCCCGCTCAACGAGCCGGCGATCGCGCAAGAAGAAGTCGCAGATCGACGAGTACCTCGAGTTCTACGGCGGGCCGGGCTGCCAGCACATCGCGCTCGCCACCGGCGACATCCTGCGCACGGTCGACGCCATGCGCGGCCGCGGCGTGGAGTTCCTCGACACCCCCGACTCCTACTACGACGACCCCGAGCTGCGCGCGCGGATCGGCGAGGTGCGCGTGCCGATCGAGGAGCTGCAAGACGCGCGGGATCCTGGTCGACCGCGACGAGGACGGCTACCTCCTGCAGATCTTCACCAAGCCCGTACGGCGACCGTCCGACGGTCTTCTTCGAGCTCATCGAGCGGCACGGCTCGCTCGGCTTCGGCAAGGGCAACTTCAAGGCCCTGTTCGAGGCGATCGAGCGCGAGCAGGAGCTGCGCGGCAACCTGTAGTCAACGCGGGCCCAAGGGCGGCCAAAAGGAGCGTGCGCGCCGGGCGCGGCGCGCACCTGGCCGCCCCGCCCGCGCGCACGGTGGCCGCATGACCGAACCGCCCGGCCGGCCGGGAGACCGTGAGCAACCGCCGCCCTACGCGGAGCCGTACGGCGGCGGCCCCTGGGCCGGGGAGCCGGGCACGCCTCCGGAGCGGCCGTACGGGCCCGAGCTCACGCACCCGCGCTTCGAGTACGGCGGCCGGTGGCGGAGGCTGCTCGCGGCGATCATCGACGCCCTCATCGTGTACGCGGTGACCTGGCTGGTGACCGCCCCGATCGCCGGGTTCGGCTCGATGTACGAGCGGCCCAGCGGCCGTCAGATCGTGGCGGACCTGATCACCCTCATCCTGGCCTTCGCCTACTTCGTCGTGCAGCACGGCCGGTGGGGGCAGACGCTCGGCAAGCGCGCGATGAGCCTGCGCGTCGTCCGGGCGGGCGACGGCGGCCCGATCACGTACGGGCAGGCGGCCTGGCGGCTGCTGTTCCAGTACCTCATCTCGGCCGTCACCTGCGGTGTCGGCGGGCTCGTCGACGTCGCGTGGATCCTGTGGGACGAGCGGCGCCAGGCCCTGCACGACAAGGTGGCCAAGACGGTCGTCGTCGCGGTGGAGCCCGGCGGTCCGGACCCCTACGCCGCCCGGTGAGGCCGCGCCCGATCACCGCGTGCGCGCTGCTCACGGCCCTGACCTCCTGCTCTGCGCCGCACCTCGCGAGAGGGCCGGCGGCCGTCGCCGGCGCCGTGAGCGCGGGCGACCCGTACGCGCCGGGCGACGGCAACGGCGGGTACGACGTGCGCGCGTACGCCCTCGACCTGCGGATCAGCCCGCACGCGACGCCCGGGCTCGCCGGCACCGCGACGATCACCGCCGACGCCTCGGAACCGCTGTCCCGCTTCGACCTGGACCTGACCGGCCTGACGGTCTCCAAGGTCACGGTCGGCGGCGCGCCCGCGACCTTCACCCGTACGCCCGGGGAGCTCGTCGTCGTCCCGGCCAAGCCTCTGCCTGCGGGCCGGTTCGTGGTGAGCGTCGCCTACTCCGGCACACCGGGCGAGATCCACGACCGGTTCCTGGGCCGGTACGGCTGGACTCCCACCCGCGACGGGGTGTTCACCGGAAACGAACCGAGCGGCGCGCACACGTGGTTCCCCTGCGACGACCACCTCTCCGACAAGGCGAGCTTCGACTTCCGGATCACCGTGCCCCGTGGCCTGACCGCGATCGCGAACGGCGAGCTCACCGGCACCCGCACCACCGGCGCCTGGACGACGTTCGACTGGCGCGAGCGGCGGCCGATGGCGACGTACCTGGCGATGGCCGACGTGGGCCGTTTCACGGTCCGCACCGGCCGTACGCCGAGGGGCGTCCCGGTGTACGTGGCGGCAGACCCGACCGTCGCATCGACGAGGCTGAGTACCCTGTTCAGGGAGACCGTGCAGGTCACGGACTTGTGGGCCTCCTATTTCGGCCCGTATCCATTCGACTCGACCGGCGGCGTCATCGACGACGCTCCGGTGAGCTTCGCCCTCGAGACCCAGACCAGGCCGGAGTACGCCGCAGGCATCGTCGCCTCCCCCTCCACGATCGCCCATGAGCTGTCGCACCAGTGGTTCGGTGACAGCGTCACGCCCGCCCGCTGGAGCGACATGTGGTTGAACGAGGGGTTCGCGACGTACGCCGAGTGGCTCTGGGACGCCCGACGACGCGGAGGTACCCCCATTCGACGGCAGTTCGACCGCCGCTACGCCGACCCGGCGAGTGACCTGTGGAAGGTCGCCCCGGCGGCGCCGGGACGCCGCGGCATGTTCGGCCGGGCGGTGTACGAACGCGGCGCGATGACGCTCCAGGCGCTGCGGCAGGAGGTCGGGGACACCGCGTTCTTCACGATTCTGCGCTCCTGGGCCGCCGAGCACCGCTACTCCAACGCCACGACGCCGCAGTTCATCACGCTCGCCGAGCGGGTGTCCGGACGGCGTCTCGACGGATTCTTCCAGACCTGGCTGTACGGAAAGAGCCGCCCGGCTCGCTGGTGAGCCTTGTGAACCGGACTTCGGCAGGAGGATGCTGTCGGCTGCGGTCCGGCTGTTCCGCGAATTGAGACAACGGGAGACTACGCATGGCGAGGATCACCTCACGCGCCCTGGCGATCACCGCAGCTGCCGCGGCACTCGGCCTGCTCGGCCCCACCGCGGTGGCCGGCACGCACCGGGGGTTCACGCCCGGCGCGCCCGGCGCCGGTGACGCGTACTTTCCCGACATGGGGAACGGCGGCTACGACGCCCAGCACTACGATCTCTCGCTCTCTTATGACCCCGGCACGAAGGCCATCGACGCCGTCGCGAAGATCAAGGCCCGTGCCACGCAGGACCTCTCCCGTTTCAATCTGGACTTCCTCGGGTCTCTGAAGATCAGCAAGGTGACCGTCGACGGCCGGCGCGCGGCGTACACGCGCACCGGTGCGCAGGAGCTGGTCATCACGCCCGAGCGCGGCCTGCCGCGCGGCCGGGAGTTCAGTGTCGAGATCGCCTACTCCGGCGTGCCGCAGCTGATCAACGACAAGGCCCTCGGCGTCTCCGGCTGGATCGCCACGCACGACGGCGCGGTCGCGCTGTCGCAGCCGATCGGCTCGGCGACCTGGTACCCCGTGAACGACACGACCCACGACAAGGCGACGTACGACTTCACCATCACGGTTCCCAAGGGGCTGAAGGTGCTGGCCAACGGCGACCCGGCCGGCGAGTGGTCACGCGGCGCGTCGACGACGTTCCGGTGGGCCGACCGTGAGCCGACCGCCAGCGAGCTGGTCCTCCTCGCGATCGGCCACTTCGCGGTGAAGGACGCGCGTACGAAGACGGGCCTGCGCAACATCACCGCCGTCGACCCCGCCGCGGTCAAGGCGGGCACCGACGTGAACGCCGCCTCCAACGACTTCAACAAGGCCACCGCCGACGTCATCGACTGGGAGCAGAAGATCTACGGCCGCTTCCCGTTCTCCTCGGTCGGCGGCATCGACGTGCTCGCCCCGAACGTCGGCTACTCCCTGGAGACCCAGACCCGCCCGGTGTACGCCCGCAGCTCCCCCGGCGCGCTGCCGTCGGCCGACCTGCTCGCCCACGAGCTGGGGCACCAGTGGTTCGGCGACGACGTCACGCCGCAGGAGTGGAAGCACATCTGGCTGAACGAGGGCTTCGCGACCTACACCGAGTGGCTCTACAGCGAGCAGCACGGCGGCCAGAGCGCGCAGCAGGCCTTCGACGCGGCGTACAAGTCGGACGGCACCGACTGGAGCGGCAAGGTCGCCGACCCGGGTCGCGACCACATCTTCGACGACCTCGTGTACACCCGCGCCGCGATGACCCTGCACCAGGTGCGCAAGACGATCGGCGACGACGCGTTCTTCCGGCTGGTCAAGGCCTGGCCTGCCTTCCACCGCTACGGCAACGACACGACCGCCGAGTTCGTCGCCTTCGCCCAGCGCTTCACCCGCAAGAACCTCACGCCGCTCTTCCAGACGTGGCTGTTCACCGAAGGAAAGCCCACCCTCTGATCAGCTGAAGCTCAGGGCGTAGCCCTCGCTGCGAAGGCGTCCCAGGACCTCGTCGCAGTGGGCCGGGCCGCGGGTCTCCAGGTGGAGCAGCACCTCCGCCTCGTCGAGGTCGAGCCGGGCGCCGACGCGCTCGTGCACGACATCGATGACGTTGACCTCCATCTCGGCCAGTTCGCCGAGGAGGTCGACGAGCGCGCCCGGATGGTCGCGGAGCCGCGCGCGGAACACCAGGTAGCGGCCTGCCGCCGCCAGGCCGTGCCGCAGCAACTTCGACAGCAGCAGCGGGTCGATGTTGCCGCCGGACAGCACGGTCACGACCGGAGGCTGGAAGGCCTTCGGCTGGTCGAGCAGGGCGGCGACGCCGACCGCGCCGGCGGGCTCGACGACCTGCTTGGAGCGTTCGAGGCAGTTCAGCAGCGCCTGGGAGATCGTCTCCTCCGAGACCGTCACCACCGAGTCGACGAGCTTGGACACCATCTCGAACGTCAGGTCGCCGGGCCGGCCGACCGAGATGCCGTCGGCCATGGTCCGTGCGGGCTCGACGACGACCGGGCGGCCGGCGGCGAGCGACGGCGGGAACGCCGCCGCCTGGTTCGCCTGAACGCCGATCACCCGCACCTCGGGGTTCACGGCCTTGACCGCGGCGGCGACCCCGGCGGCCAGCCCTCCCCCGCCGACGCCCACGAGGATGGTCCGTACGTCCGGGCACTGTTCGAGGATCTCCAGGCCGACGGTGCCCTGCCCGGCCACCACGTCGGGATGGTCGAACGGGTGGATGAACACCGCGCCGGTCTCGTTCGCGTACGCCTTTGCGGCGTCGAGGCAGGCGTCCACACCGGGCCGCTCGAAGACCACCTCGGCCCCGTACGCGCGGGTGGCGACGACCTTGGGCAGCGGTGCGCCCTCGGGCATGTAGACGACGGCCTTGCTGCCCAGCAGGCGCGCCGCCAGGGCGACGCCCTGTGCGTGGTTGCCGGCGCTCGCCGCGACGACGCCGCGTTCGCGTTCCTCGTCGGTGAGCCGGGCGATGCGGACGTACGCGCCGCGCGCCTTGAACGATCCGGCGCGCTGGAGGTTCTCGCACTTGAGGAATACGGGCCCCCCGATCTTCGCCGACAGGGACCGGGACTCCAGGATCGGTGTGGTCACGGTGACTCCGCGCAACAGCTCCTGTGCTGCGCGAATGTCCTCGATGCCGACGGGACCGCTCATGGGGCAGAGTCTTTCATGGCCCGATCATGAGGCCACTGGACCGTCCGAAATACTAGAACCTGCCGCAGAGTCTCGTCCGCGGGCCTGAGACGCCGGCTCAGTCGGCGGTCCAGTAGCGGTCGGCGCCGAAGATGAACGCCGCCGCTCCGACGAGCCCCGCCATCTGGCCGAGTGCGGCCGGTACGACACGGACCTCGCGGGCGAAGTCCATCTGGGCGTGCGCGCGGAACGTCTCCTCCAGCGGGCCGAGCAGCATGGGGCCGGCCTGGGAGAGCCCTCCGCCGACCGCGACGACCTCCAGGTCGCACAGGTGCGTCGTGGAGGCGATCGCCACGCCCAGCGCCCAGCCGGCGCGGTTCATGGCGCGTACCGCGATCGGGTGGCCGCGTGCGGCGTCGTCGGCCAGCTCCTTGCCGGTCTCGCCGGTCCAGCCCTGCTCGCGCGCCCACGCCGACAGGCCGGGCCCGCGCGCGATCGCCTCCAAGCAGCCGCGCCCGCCGCACTCGCAGGCCGGGCCGTCGGGGTCGACGATGACGTGCCCGATGTGCCCGGCGTTGCCGCTGGCACCGTGGATCAGGCGGCCGCCGAGGATGAGGCCGCCGCCGACACCGGTCGAGACGACCATGCCGAGGACGTTGTCACGGCCGCGGCCCGCGCCGCGCCAGTGCTCGCCGACCGTGACCGCGACGGCGTCGTTGTGCACGCGTACCGGCAGGCCGGGGTACAGCTCCATGAGACGGTCCCTCAGCGGGAACCCCCGCCAGCCGGGCATGTTGAGCGGTGAGACGGCGCCGGTCGGCCACGCCATCGGCCCGCCACAGCCCACCCCGATCCCTGACAGGGATCTCACGGGCAGCTTCTCGATCACGGTGAGCAGGGTGCGCCAGAGGCCGTCGGCGTCGACGTGGGGCGGCCGCGGGGTGGCGATGCGCTCGTACGCCGCGACGCGCCCTCCCGCCTCCACCAGCGCGACGGCCATCTTCGTGCCGCCGATGTCGATGGCGAGGGCGGGTGGTTTCACTCGGCGGATCCCCTCGTCACTGTGCTGATCGTCACTGCGTGGATCGTCACTGGTCAGAGCCCTTCGCGCCCGGCCCGAACGCGAGGATCGACGCGGTGAACCCGTGCACGTGATTGCGCCCGGCGACGGGGCCGATCTCCCCGGCGGCGAAGAACCCACCGATGCCGGACGTGCCGAGGACGCTGCGCAGCAGCCGCACGTCGTGGTCGGAGTTGGGGTACATCGCCCGGCCCCGCCCGGTGCAGGAGAACAGCAGCGCCCCTTCGACGGGCGCGAGGTCGAGATCGCCGAGCCGGAGGGTGAGATCCTCGTCGGCCGCTCCGGCGTCGCGCACCTGGAAGCGGACCGTACGGCCGACGTCGATCACGTCGCCGGTGGCGATCGCGCCCGCCTCCGGGTCGGCGCCAACGACGCTGCGGACCAGGAAGTCGCCGTGTTCGTGATCGTCGGCGTACTCGTCCATGGCGACGCCGATCAGCAGGCCGCCCTCTATGAGGTCGCGTTCCTTCTCCGGCAGCCCGGAGACGACCTCTTCCAGCTTGGTCAGCGCGGGCGAGCCGGCCAGTTCGTACAGGATGTTGTCCTCGGACCGGGTGACGACCATGGGCGGGCCGACCGGCCGCGCGCCCTGGCTGACGACCATGGAGGTCATCACGGATCCGCCGAGGAGCACCCCGACCGCGCCGGAGTCGACGACTTCGCCGTCGGCGAACAGGCGTGCCGCGCCGCGCCCGCCCTGCCCGGTGGCGAGCCCGCCGACCAGCGGCAGGCCTGGCAGCACCTCGCCGGAACGCTCGACGAACGCGTCGACCGGGAACGTGTAGGGGTCGGCGAGCAGCACCGCGACGACGTCGTCGTCGCTGGTCTGCGGCATGCCGACCACCGCGAGCCGCTGCACGGTCTCGGCGTCCTCGCCCGGGAACTTCAGGGTCTCCAGCCGGAACGGTTCCACCCGGGCCTCCGGCAGCTGCGCCGCCCAGGCGCTGACCGCGCTGGAGTCCTCCACACCGTGGTTGCCGCCGATGACACCGGGGGCGCCGCAGCCGATCACGTTGGGGGTGCCCGCGACCTCCATCGCCCGCCGGGCGGCGTGCTCGACGGCGTCCGGGGACTGCGAGCACACGAAGACGAAGACCAGGTCAGGTGGACCGTCGAGTGGCAGCCGGGCCTGCGCCACCGCGGAGTCCGCCGCCGCGACGAGATCGGGGCCGACGGCCAAACCATCACCGAAGCGCGCCACTGCGTCGCTCCCTCCACAGGTCCGATTCCTTACGGTCTACCACAGGCCGCCCTTCCCTCCCTGGGCACGGACAAGCCGCTTTACACCGCGCATCCGGGATATCGCGCCCCGCGTCTGCGGGTGTACCCCACCCTCGGACCTCCTCCAACTCGCGGCACGACGGTGTACCCCCGCCGGATGCGGCCACGAAGATCGAGGCATAGTGTCGGACGAGGCAAGATCCGACGCGGCGAGCGAAGTGAGCGCCGTCACATCCATCGCGCCGCCGATGACCACTGAACGATGCGAGCGAAAAGCGGTACACGACAGTGAACACGCGACCTACGACACTTCGCGAACTCCGCGCCACTGGTCATGTCCACCGGCCGGTCAAGGAAGAGATACGCGACAACCTCCTCGCCCGGCTGAGGTCGGGCGAGCCTCGCTTTCCGGGCATCGTCGGGTTCGACGAGACGGTCCTCCCTCACCTGGAGCGCGCGCTGCTGGCCGGGCACGACCTGGTGCTCCTGGGCGAGCGCGGGCAGGGCAAGTCGCGGCTGATCCGCACCCTCTCCGGGCTCCTGGACGAGTGGACGCCGGTCGTCGACGGCTGTGAGATCAACGAGCACCCGTACGAGCCGGTGTGCGTGCGGTGCCGGAGGCTGCTCGCCGAACAGGGCGAGGACCTGCCGTCGCGTGGAAGCACCGCGACGAGCGCTACGGCGAGAAGCTCGCCACACCCGACACCAGCGTCGGCGACCTCATCGGCGACGTCGACCCGATCAAGGTCGCCGAGGGCCGCACCCTGGGCGACCCCGAGACCATGCACTACGGCCTCGTCCCCCGTACCAACCGCGGCGTCTTCTCCGTCAACGAGCTGCCCGACCTCGCCGAGCGCATCCAGGTGTCGCTGCTCAACGTCCTGGAGGAGCGCGACATCCAGATCCGGGGCTACGCCCTGCGGCTGCCGCTCGACGTGCTGCTCGTGGCGAGCGCCAACCCGGAGGACTACACCAACCGCGGCCGCATCATCACGCCGCTGAAGGACCGGTTCGGCGCGGAGATCCGCACCCACTACCCGCTCGACCTCGACGACGAGACTGGTGCTGATCGGCCAGGAGGCGCAGGTGTCGCGCGGCGGTGCCCGTCCACCTGATGGAGGTCATCGCGCGGTTCACCCGGCTCGTACGCGAGTCGCCGTCGGTCGACACCCGCTCCGGCGTGTCCGCCCGCTTCTCGATCGCCGGCACCGAGACGGTGGCGGCCTCGGCGATGCGCCGCGCGGCCATCGCCGGCGAGGACCAGCCGGTCGCGCGCGTCGGCGACCTTCCCTCGATCGTGCCGACGCTGCTCGGCAAGGTGGAGTTCGAGGTCAGCGAGGAGGGCCGCGAGGAGGAGGTGCTCGCGCACCTGCTGCGCCGCGCCACGTCCGAGACCTGGCGGCGTACGCTCGGCTCGACCGACCTCACCGGCCTGCTCGACCGCTTCGACCAGGGCGCCACGGTCGACACCGGCGACCTCGTTCCCGCCGCCGAGCTGCTGCACCGCATCGGCCCGGTCACCGGGCTCGCGAAGATCCTGGAGAGCCTCGGCATGGAGGGCGAGTCGCCCGGGCACGCCGCGGCGGCCCTGGAGTTCGCGCTCGAAGGCCTCTACCTCATGCGCCGCCTGTCCAAGGACGTCTCGGACGGCACGTCGACCTACCGCACCTGATCAGGAGTTCGCCCATGGCCGGATTCCGGTACGGCCCGTACCACGACGGGCCGGATCCGCTCGCTCCCCCGTACGACGTCCGTGCCGCCCTCGACGCCATGGGCGACTCCATGCTCGAAGGCACCAACCCCGCCGACGCCCTGCGCGACCTGCTCCGGCGGGGCCTGCCCGGCCAGGAGCGGCGGCGCGGCCTGGACGACCTGCTGCGGCAGGTGCGCGGCCGGCGTCAGGAGCTGCGCAACCGCGGCCGGCTCGACGGCACCCTCGACGAGGCGCGCCGGCTGCTCGACCGTGCCATCGGCCAGGAGCGCGCCGCGCTGTTCCCCGACCCGGGCGACGACGCGCGGCTGCGCGAGGCGGAGCTGGACACGCTGCCGGACGACACGGCCGAGTCCGTACGCCGCCTGTCGGCCTACGAGTGGAAGTCGCCGGAGGCGCGGCAGACCTTCGAGGAGCTGAAGGACCTGCTGCGCCGCGACGTGCTCGACGCGCAGTTCCGCGGCATGAAGCAGGCCATGAGCAACCCCGACCCGGCCGCCATGGAGCGGGTCAAGAACATGATGGCCTCGCTCAACGACATGCTGGAGAAGGACGCGCGCGGCGAGCACACCCAGGAGGAGTTCGAGGAGTTCATGCGGGAGTACGGGGAGTTCTTCCCCGACGACCCGCAGAACCTCGAGGAGCTGGTCGACTCCCTGGCGCGCCGCGCCGCCGCGACCGAGCGGCTGCTCGCCTCGCTGACACCCGAACAGCGCGACGAGCTGGCGTCGCTGATGGCGCAGACGATGGAGGACGCCGGGCTCGCCATGGAGATGCAGCGGCTCGGATCCTCGCTGCGCCGGCGGCGGCCCGACCTCGACTGGAACGGCTCCGAGCGCATGAACGGCGACCAGGGCATGTCCATGGGCGACGCCACGACGGCCCTGGAGGAGCTGGCCGACCTGTCCGAGCTGGAGAGCGCCCTCCGGCAGGACTACCCCGGCGCGCGGCTCGACGACGTCGACGAGGAGGCGATCCGGCGGGCGCTGGGCCGCCAGGCCGTCGACGACCTCGCCGAGCTCCGCCGCATCGAGGCCGAGCTCGAACGCCAGGGGTACGTCAAACGCCGGGGCGGCAACCTCGACCTCACCCCGAAGGCCGTGCGCCGCATCGGCGAGACGGCACTGCGGCGGGTGTTCGCCCAGCTCGACTCGTCGCGCCAGGGCGACCACGACCAGATCGACGCGGGCCAGGCCGGCGAGCTCACGGGCGCCAGCCGCGCCTGGAGGTACGGCGACGAACAGCCCATCGACGTCGTGCGCACGGTGTCGAACGCCCTGCGCCGAGGGCGTCCCGCCGGGGCGCGCGTCCGCCTGAACGTGGACGACTTCGAGGTGCTGGAGACCGAGCGCCGTACGTCCGCGGCCGTCTGCCTGCTGGTCGACCTGTCGTACTCGATGGCGCTGCGCGGCACGTGGGGTTCGGCCAAGCAGACCGCGCTGGCGCTGCACACGCTGGTGGCGAGCAAGTACCCGCAGGACGCCGTGCAGATCATCGGCTTCTCGAACTACGCGCGAGAGCTGCACCCGACGGAGCTGGCGGCCCTCGACTGGGACATGGTGCAGGGCACGAACCTCCACCACGCGCTGCTCATCGCCGGCCGCCACCTGGACAAACACCCCCAGCACGATCCGATCGTGCTGGTCATCACCGACGGCGAGCCGACGGCGCACCTGCTGCGCGACGGCCGGTCGTCGTTCGACTGGCCGCCGTCCCGCGACACGCTGGAGCTCACGCTCGCCGAGGTCGACAAGATGACGAGGCGCCGCGCGACCCTCAACATCTTCATGCTCGCCGACGACGAGCGCCTGGTGTCGTTCGTGGAGGAGGTGGCCCGCCGCAACGGCGGCCGCGTCTTCTCCCCGACGCCGGAACGCCTGGGCGAGTACGTCGTCCGCGACTATCTGCGCGTACGGCGGGGCCCGAACCGCTGACGCCACACCGGCCGTACGGGCCGTGGTGCGTCGGCTGGTGGGCGCGGCCCGGCGCGGGCTAAGGTCGTCGCATGTCCAGCGCCGACCGCCTTCTCCTGATCCTGCACATCGGCTTCGCGATCTTCGCACTCGGGCCGATAACCGCGGCCACGATGGCGACTCCCCGCTACATCCGCCGCGGTGACTCCGGAGTGGTGCGCTTCCTCAACCGGATGACCCGCATCTACGGGCTGATGTCGCTGGCGATCTTCCTGTTCGGCCTGCTGCTGGCGCACGGGAAGTTCAACCAGGCGTGGCTGTCGGCCTCGATGACGCTGTTCATCGTCGCGGTGGTGCTGCTGTTCATCGTCGAGCGCGACCAGCGCAAGGCCCTGCACAAGATCGAGCTGTCCGACGCCGGAGACCGTCCGCAGGCCCCGTCCGCGCCGGTCGCGGAGAGCACCGACACGCCGGTCGCCGGCGCGCCGATCACGGATCACCCCAAGGCGGACGAGAAGGTCACCCCCGAGCCCGCGGCCGTACGCGACCGCGAGCTCGCCAAGGTGGAGACCGGCCGGATCGCCACCCTCTCAGGTGTCGTCGCCCTGATCTGGATCGTCATCCTCGTGCTGATGGTCTGGAACGGCTAGCCGAGCGCGCGTTCCAGGTCGGCGAGCAGGTCGTCGGCGTCCTCGATGCCGACGGACAGGCGTACGAGGTCGCCGGGGACCTCCAGCGCCGACCCGACCACCGACGCGTGCGTCATGCGTCCCGGGTGCTCGATGAGCGACTCCACGCCGCCGAGCGACTCGGCCAGGATGAACAGCCGCGTACGGTCACAGACCTGCAGAGCCGCCTCTTCGCCTTCCGCGACGCGGAACGACACCATGCCGCCGAAGGCCCGCATCTGCTTGGCCGCGGTCTCGTGACCGGGGTGGTCGGACAGTCCCGGGTAGTAGACCTTGGACACGCGCTGGTGGCGTACGAGGAACTCCGCGATGCGCGCGGCGTTGGCCGAGTGGCGGTCCATGCGGACGGCGAGCGTCTTGATGCCCGCGCAGCGTCAGCCAGGAGTCGAACGGCCCGGCGACGCGCTCCCATGGAGTTCTGGTGGAAGGCCAGCTCGGCGCCGAGGTCGATGTCGGTGACGATGAGCGCGCCGCCGACGACGTCGGAGTGGCCGCCCATGTACTTGGTGGTCGAGTGCACGACGACGTCGGCGCCGAGGGCCAGCGGGCGCTGGAGGTACGGCGACGCGAACGTGTTGTCCACGACCAGCAGGGCGTCGCCCTCGTGGGCGACCTGCGCGAGCGCCGCGATGTCGGCGATGCCGAGCAGCGGGTTCGTCGGCGTCTCGACCATGATCGCCCGGGTCTCGGGACGCATGGCGGCACGCACCGCCGCGACGTCGGCGAGCGGCACGGCGTCGTACGTCACGTTCCACCGCGAGAAGACCTTGGAGATCAGCCGGAACGTGCCGCCGTACGCGTCGTTCGGGATGATGATGTGGTCGCCCGGCTTGCAGATCGTCCGCAGCAGAGTGTCCTCGGCCGCCATACCGGAGGCGAAGGCCAGGCCTCGCACCCCGCCTTCGATCGCGGCGAGACATTCCTCCAGCGCGGAACGGCTCGGGTTGCCGGTGCGGCTGTACTCATAGCCGCCCCGTAGCCCTCCCACGCCGTCCTGCTTGTAGGTGGAGGTCTGATAAATCGGCGGAACGACCGCCCCTGTCGCGGGATCTGGCTCCTGACCTGCATGAATAGCAAGTGTCTCGAAGCCGGTCGCGTCGTTGAAACCGTCCATGGTCGAGAGGTTAGTACCTCTTGTGACGCAGGCGTACCACAGGATGGCCATCCCTGCGGATGAGGTTCCTCCACCGGAGGTACCAAGCAGGCATCTACCCTCAGGCGGTGAGGAATGCGTCACACCTTGCCATTATCGTGTAGTACCCAAACAAATCTATGAAGGGGAGCCACCCGTGTTCGGATGGCTGGGACGTACCGTCGTACGACACCCATGGTGGACGATCGTTGCATGGCTCGTCGCGGCGGCCGCCGCCATCGCGCTCGCGCCGAAGCTCGACACCCACTCAAATCAGGAAGACTTCCTCCCATCGAAGTATGAGTCGGTCCAAGGTGCGCGGCTGGGCGCCAAGGCGTTCCCGAACGGGAGCGAGAAGACCAGCAGTGAGCTGATGGTGGTGAAGCGCTCCGACGGCGGAGCCCTCACCGACGCCGACCAGCAGAAGATCGGTCAGGTCGCGGCCGGCCTCCAGGCCAAGCACATCACCGGCGTGACCGCGGTTCAGACCAGCAAAGAGACGCTGTCTCAGAACCACAAGATCCAGATCGTCGCGATTCCGCTGCCCAACAGCTTCGCCGACGTGAAGCAGGAGAAGGTCAACGAGACCGCGGTCAAACAGCTGCGCACGTCGGCCACCGCCGCCTTCGACGGCAGTGGCCTCGCCTTCGGCGTGACCGGCAACGTCTCCAGCACGATCGACAACGCCGACTCGAACAACAAGACGATGGCGCTGATCGGCATCGCGACCGTCGCGCTGATCATCATCTTGATCTTGTTGATCTTCCGGGCGCCCATCGCGGCACTGTTGCCGATCTTCGTGATCCTCTTGGTGCTGGAGGTCTCGAACGCGATCATCGGCGATCGTCGGTAAGGCGTTCGACCTGAAGTTCGACTCCAGCTTCGAGACGCTGATCTTGATCGTGCTGTACGGCATCGGCACCGACTACATCCTGTTCCTGCTGTTCCGCTTCCGCGAACGGCTGCGCCTCGGCGAGGACAGGAAGACGGCGATGATGGTCACCGTCGAGCGCGTCGGCGAGGCCATCGCCTCCGCGGCCGGCGCGGTCATCGTGGCGTTCCTCGTGCTACTGCTCGCCAAGTTCAAGTCCTTCGGCGCGCTGGGCCCGCAGCTCGCGATCGCGGTCGGCGTCATGCTGATCACCGCGCTCACGCTGATCCCGGCGATCGTCTCCCTCCTCGGACGTGCGGTCTTCTGGCCGTCGAAGTCCTGGAAGAAGGAGCCGAAGGCCAGCCTCTACACCAAGCTCGGCAACGTCGTCGGCCGGCGTCCGCTGATCACCGTGGTCGCGTCCGGCCTCGTCCTGCTCGCCCTCGCGAGCGCGACGCTGGCATTCAAGGCCGACTACGACTTCAGCGCCGGTCAGCCGCAGAAGACCGAGTCGGCCAAGGCGCTGAAGGACCTGCAGTCCAGCCTCCCGCCGGGTCTGACCGACCCGACCGTCGTCTACGTCCAGGCCCAGAACGGCAAGGTCGACAAGGCCGCGCTGGAGACCTACCGGCAGAGCCTCGCGAAGGCGGACGGCGTCGGCTCGACGGTTCCGGCGGTGATCAATCCGGACGGCACGGTCGGCAAGATCACCGTCATCCTCGAAGCTGAACCCGCACACCAACGACGCCATCAGCCTCGTCAAGGGTCCGCTGAAGGCCACGGCGCACCAGAACGCCCCTCCCGGCACGAAGGTGTACGTCAGCGGTACGACGGCAATCTTCGGAGACATCAACAAGGTCAACAACCGTGACCTGTCGGTCATCCTGCCGGTCGCGGTGGCGCTGATCGCCCTCATCCTGGCGCTGCTCCTGCGCTCGCTGGTCGCCCCGGTCTACCTGGTGGTGGCGGTGCTCCTCGGCTTCGCGGCCACGCTCGGCGCGGGCGTGCTGCTGTTCCAGGTCGGGGAGGGCAAGGAGGGCCTGATGTTCCAGCTGCCGATCATCTTGTACCTCTTCGTGCTGGCCATCGGGACCGACTACAACATCCTGATGATCGCCCGACTGCGCGAAGAGGCGCGGGAAGGCCTCGATCCGCGTCGCGCGGCCGCGGTGGGCATCCAGCACGCCGGGCCGACCGTGGCGGCCGCCGGAGTCATCCTCGCGGGGACGTTCGCGATGCTGGTGATCTCGCCGGTGTCCTTCCTCGCGGAGATCGGGTTCGGTGTCGCCATCGGCATCCTGCTGTCGGCCTTCGTGGTGTCGACCTTCTTCGTACCAGCGCTGACCGCGCTCATCGGGCACGCCGCCTGGTGGCCCGGTCACGCCGACCGGGCACGCGTCGCGCCGACGCCGCCGCCCTCGGCGGAGCCGGTCGAGATGGCCGATCAGGACGGCTGACCGTCCAGCGACACAGAAACGCCCCGTCCGTACGGACGGGGCGTTTCCTTTGCCTCGGCCTGTCAGCCCGCGGCGAGGAACCCGAGAAGGTCCTGGCGGGTGATGAGACCCGCGGGCTTGCCGTCGACCAGGACGACCGCGGCACCGGTCTTCTCCAGTACGCCGACCGCCTCGCTCACCGGCTCGCCGGAGCCCACCATCGGCAGCGGCGGCGACATGTGCCGCTCCAGCGGGTCGTCGAGCTTCGCCCGGCCGCTGACCAGCGCCTGCAGCAGGTCGCTCTCGCCCACCGAGCCGATGACCTCGGCGACCATGACGGGCGGCTCCTCCTTCATGACGGGAAGCTGCGACACGCCGTACTCGCGCAGGATCGACACCGCGGTGCCGACCGACTCGTGCGGGTGGACGTGCACGAACTCCGGCAGCCCCTGCCCCTTGCGCTCGAGGATGTCGGAGATCCGCTCGTCGCTCTCGGAGGTGAGGAAGCCGTAGTCGGCCATCCAGTCGTCGTTGAAGATCTTCGACAGGTAGCCGCGGCCGCCGTCGGGGAGCAGGACGACGACCACGTCGTCCGGGCCCGCCTCCGCGGCGACGCGCTGGGCGGCGACGACCGCCAGGCCGCACGAACCGCCGACCAGGAGGCCCTCCTCACGCGCGAGCCGGCGCGTCATGTTGAAGGAGTCCTTGTCGCTCACGGCGATGACCTGGTCGCAGATGTCCCGGTCGTAGGTCTCCGGCCAGATGTCCTCGCCGACGCCCTCGACCAGGTACGGCCGGCCGGTGCCGCCGGAGTAGACCGAGCCCTCGGGGTCGGCACCGATGATCTTCACTCGGCCCTCCGAGACCTCCTTGAGGTAGCGCCCGACGCCACTGATCGTGCCGCCGGTGCCGATGCCCGCCACGAAGTGCGTGATGCGGCCGTCGGTCTGCTCCCAGATCTCCGGGCCGGTCGTCTCATAATGCGAGCGCGGGTTGTTCGGGTTGCGTGTACTGGTCGGGTTTCCAGCCGCCCGGGGTCTCGCTTGGCCAGCCGGTCCGAGACCGAGTAGTACGAGTCGGGGTGCTCGGGGTCGACCGCGCGCCGGGCAGACCACGACCTCCGCGCCGTACGCCCGCAGCACCGCGATCTTGTCGCCGGCGACCTTGTCCGGGCAGATGAAGATGCAGCGGTAGCCCTTCTCCTGGGCCACGATCGCCAGGCCCACGCCGGTGTTACCCGACGTCGGCTCAATGATCGTCCCGCCGGGCTTCAGAGCTCCGGACGCCTCGGCCGCCTCGATCATGCGGGTGGCGATGCGGTCCTTGACCGAGCCGCCAGGGTTGAAGTACTCGACCTTGGCCAGCACCTGGGCCGGAGCTCCGGCCGTTACTTTGCGGAGTCGTACGAGGGGGGTGTCCCCCATGAGCTCCGTCAGTGAGTTGTGCACACGCACCGCGACGTCCTTGTCGTCAGTTCCAGTTCTGCCCTGAAAGGTACCTCACCTCTTCCTGTCACGTTCCGTGGGCGAGCGGTCACTGTGCGCTGTAGGGTCGGTCGGCGCGTACAACCCCTAGGGAGGTCGGCCGTGCCGACGCATTCACGACTACGCTCCGTTATCGTTCCGGTGCACATCGCTCTACTGCTCGCCGTCGCCGGGTGCGGCGGATCCCACAAGGACGGCACCACGGACGGTTCGCCGGAGGCCGGCTGGCGGGACACCTCCGTCAACGCGGTCAGCCGGCCCGTGGTCGGCGCGGGGGTCACGGCCGTCACCTCGCTCCGTGCCGACGGGCGCCTGCAGACCGCCGCCTTCGACGTCGCCAGCGGCAAACGCCTGTGGGTCCAGCCGGCCGTCATCTCCGGCCGCCCCGCCGCGATGGGCGTGGCGCCGCCGGCCGTCGCCGGCGCTCCCGACCGCGCCGTCGTCGCGAGCGTCGAACCACACGCGTCCGGCGCGTCCCTGGTCGGCCGCGACGCACGCACGGGAGCCCGGCGCTGGACCCGTACGGTCGGCACCACGTTCGGCCCCGCACGCTGCGGCAACCTCGTGTGCCTGTCGGAGTCGACCGCCCGTCGTACGGCCGACTTCGCCGCCCTCGACCCCGTGACCGGGTCCCAGGTCTGGCGCATGCCGGGCGTCGCCGAGGTCGAGTGGGCCGACGCACGCCGTGTGGTCGTCTTCCGCATGTCGGCCCATCCCACGGTCGAGGCCCACGACCTGACCACGGGCAAGCAGCTGTGGACCTTCCCGGTGGAGAACGCCCTCGGACGAGGCGTCAACCTGTCGGGCGGCTGGTCGTTCGGGTCGCTCGGCGACACGCTGGTCGGCTACCTCGCGCCGTACCAGACACGCAAGGACGGCCCGCTGTCGTCCTTCGGCTTCTTCTCCGTCCGCATGGCCGACGGCCACCAGATGTGGACCCGCCGCAGGCTCCTCCGCGTCTATCCGAGCGCCAACCCGGCCGTCGCCCTGATCACCCGCGAGGTCGACAGCGCCGACCGTTACGGCGGCTTCGCCCAGCTCGACCCGAGGTCCGGCCGTTCCCTGCGGGAGATCACCGCCACCGGAGCGCCGAAGAGCGACTGGTGGCTGGCCTTCCCGCCGGACCTGTCGGCCCTGGGCTTCCTCGCCCACGACAAGCCCGGCCGCGTGTACGACCTGAAGACCGGCCGCCCGGTGGACGGCCACACCCGAGGCTGGTCGTTCTGCAGCACCCGGCCGACCCCGCTCAAGATCAACGGCCAGGACGGCTTCTATCCGATCGCCGCCCTGTGCGCCTTCGACCTGAAGACCGGCAAGAAGGTCACCTCGGCGGGCACCCCGCCCGGCTGGTACACCGGCGCGGTGGACGGATGGCGCGTCTGGCGAGACGAGGGCGGCGCCCTGCACGGCGTCCACGACGCCGACGGCACCAGCCCCGGCATGTACTAGAAGCGAGCATCCAGGCGGCTCACGGGCCGCCAGAAGACGCCCGGCGGGCGAGGACACCTGCCGGGCGTCTTGGCGTTCACTACCCCTCAGTAGGCACGAGAAGGACCAGGCAGTAGCCTGCGAATCGGGCATCCCGCTGATGTGCCCGTCCCAGCCGAGATGAGGGAGACCCGTTATGCCTGAGGCTGTCATCGTCGCGACCGCTCGCTCCCCGATCGGGCGGGCGTTCAAGGGGTCGCTCAAGGAGCTGCGGCCCGACGACCTGACGGCGCGGATCGTGGAGACCGCGCTCGACAAGGTGCCCGCAGCTCGACCCCGGACGACATCGACGACCTGCTGCTGGGCTGTGGCCTGCCGGGCGGCGAGCAGGGGTACAACCTGGGGCGCATCGTCGCCGTGCTGCTCGGGTGGGACAACGTTCCCGGCGCGACGATCACTCGCTACTGCTCCTCCTCGCTCCAGACCACCCGGATGGCCTTCCACGCCATCAAGGCCGGCGAGGCCGACGTGATCGTCTCGGCCGGGGTCGAGATGGTGAGCCGGTTCGCCAAGGGCAGCAGTGACGGGCTTCCCGACACCAAGAACCCCCTGTTCAACGAGGCCACGGCCCGTACGGAGAAGCGCGCCGAGGGCGGGGCGGACTCCTGGAAGGACCCCCGCGAGACGAACGACCTTCCCGACGTCTACATCGCGATGGGCCAGACCGCGGAGAACGTCGCGGAGTCGCGTGGCATCACGCGCCAGGAGCAGGACGAGTTCGGCGTACGGTCGCAGAACCTCGCCGAGCAGGCCATCGCGAACGGCTTCTTCGAGCGGGAGATCACGCCGGTCGAGCTGCCCGACGGCACTATGGTCTCCAAGGACGACGGCCCGCGCGCCGGCACCACGTACGAGAAGGTCTCCGAGCTCAAGCCGTCCTTCCGGCCCGACGGCACGATCACGGCCGGCAACTGCTGCCCGCTCAACGACGGCGCCGCCGCGATGGTCGTCATGAGCGACACGAAGGCCGCCGAGCTCGGGCTCACCCCGCTCGCGCGCATCGTGTCCACCGGTGTCACCGGGCTGTCACCGGAGATCATGGGTCTCGGGCCGGTCGAGGCGTCAAGGCGGGCGCTGAAGCTCGCGGGCCTGACGATCGACGACATCGACCTCGTGGAGATCAACGAGGCGTTCGCCGCGCAGGTGATCCCGTCCTACCGCGAGCTCGGCGTCGACATCGACCGGCTCAACGTCAACGGCGGCGCGATCGCGCTCGGTCACCCGTTCGGCATGACCGGTGCCCGGATCGCCGGAACGCTGATCAACAGTCTCCAATTCCACGACAAGACCATGGGGCTGGAGACCATGTGCGTCGGTGGCGGCCAGGGCATGGCGATGGTCCTCGAACGCCTCAGCTGAAGCCGGCGCCACGGGTCCCGAGGCCGTGGACGCCGGGACCCGCTGGGCGACGGGCACAACAGGCCAGGTCGGTCCGTGTTTCTGCCACCCGGAAGTGGTGTCACCCCCGAGCTGGGACCCGAACGATGAGTCATGGATGATCTACTTGCAGTAACAGGAAAGGTCCCCTTGAGGGGGTTGTGCGATTGGGATCGCTGTTGCAGAGTCGTCACCAAGCAGCACGCCCAGCCAGGAGGTGCCTATGTCCCTGAACCACTCACCGGAGACGCACAAGAATCTCATCGCACGCATCCCGAAAGTCACAGGACGTGACCTCCCCGAGTGGTTCCAGGCCATAGATAACGGCCCGTCGTTCTTGCGCTGCGACGAAAGGGTCAACTGGCTGGCGGACGAGCACGGGCTCTCGCACGGCTACGCTTCCGCACTCGTCCACGAGCACGAGCTGCACCGCCGCGCCGTCCGGTACTAATCCCGTCGTGGATCCCGGTCGCGCGCGCGATTTCATCGGTAAGCACCCTCGCGCGGTCATGGTCACCCACCATGCCGACGGCCGCCCGCAGACGTCACCCGTTCTGTGCGCCGTCGACGACATGGGCAGGGTCATCGTCAGCACCCGCGAGACGGCGGTGAAGACCAAGAACCTCCTTCGCGATCCCCGTGTGACGTTCTGCGTCATCACGGACGCGTTCTTCGGCGAGTGGACACAGGTCGATGGCGAGGCCGAGGTCATCCGGCTTCCCGATGCCATGGAGCCGCTCGTCGACTACTACCGGAAACTCTCCGGTGAGCACTCCGACTGGGACGACTACCGCGCCGCCATGGAGCGCGACCGGCGAGTGCTCGTCCGTGTGGCGATCACCCGCGCCGGCCCCGACTTCCAGGGCTGACACATACCGTCAACGCCCCCGGCAGGTCTCGGGGGCGTTGCCGTGTGCGCCGCGTCAGTCGCGGCCGGTGAAGTACGACAGGAAGCGCAGCAGCTCGAGGTAGATCCACACCAGGCTCAGCGTGAGCCCGAACGCGGCCATCCATGCCATCTTCTCCGGCGCTCCCGAGCGGACCCCGTCCTCGATCGAGCGGAAGTCCAGCAGGAGGTAGAGACAGCCGACCACGATCGCGGCGACGCTGAACAGGACGCCGATCGGGCCGTGGGCGCGGATGCCGATGCCGCCGACGTGGAAGATCGAGACCAGCATGTTGAGGAGCATCAGGCCGACGAGCGCGAGCCCGGCCGCGATGACGAAGCGGACGAACGCGGGTGTCACCCGGACGATCCGCAGCGCGTAGACGGTGAGCATGGCGCCGAACGCCAGCCCGGTGCCGATCACCGCCTGCAGCACGACCCCGTGGTAGACGTCGTTGTAGGTGTGGCTGACGACGCCGACCGCGACGCCGTACGAGGCCGCGAAGCCGAGCACGAGCGCCGGGTTGATCCTGCGGCCGAACGTCACGACCGCCCAGAGGACCAGGCCGACGACGATCGCGAGGAGCGCGAGCCGGGGGCGACGCGGTCGGGGACGAACACCCACGCGAGCGCGCCGGCCACGGCGAGGGTGCCGAGCGTGAGGAAGGACCGGACGACGACGTCGTCGAGGGTCATGCTCCGGGCCGCCGGGGTGTACAGCGTGGCGCCGGTGCGCTGCGCGAAGGCGCCACGGCGGGTGAAGACCGGGTTGCTGCTCTCCATCAGAGCCCTCCGAGGGTTTCCTGTGTCCCTAAGACGACCGGCCACCCCGTGAGGTTCCCGGCGTCCAGATGGCACACCTCCGATGCAGGGACGGGTCAGACCAAAGGGGTCGGACCCGCACTCGACCGCTGTCAAGACCGGTGCCCCCGGTCGGAGTCGAACCGACACAAACAACTCTTTTAGGGAGTCTGCCTCTGCCTGTTGGGCTACGGGGGCGCCGTAATCATACCGGGGCCGCGCCAATAGCGGACCGCTACGTAAATGCGGTCAGGAATTCATATTACTGCTAGAACATAATTCGACCCGAAGAGCGTTCAGTGTTTCTTCGTCGCCAGCTCGAACTCCTCGTGTGGACGCTCAAGGGACGATCCGAGCGAAACCACCTCACGCTTGAAGAACAGGGCCAACGTCCAGTCTGCGGTGACCCTGGCCTTGCGGTTCAAGGTCGGCATCCTGGACAGGTGGTACGTGCGGTGCATGAACCACGCTATGATTCCGCGCATCTTGATCCCGTAGATCTGCGCAACACCTTTGTGGAGGCCGAGACTGGCCACAGATCCGGCATAGGAGTGTTTGTACGGCTTGAGCGTCTTGCCGCGCAACGAGGCCACCACATTGTCGCCCAGGACCTTGGCCTGCCGTACCGCGTGCTGGGCGTTCGGGGCGCAGAACTCTCCCGGTTTGGTGAGGTCCGGAACCGCCGCTATATCACCTGCGGTGAACGCGTTCTGTACGCCGTAAACAGTCAGTTCGGCGGTCGCTTTGACCCTGCCCTTATCATCGACAGGAAGATCCGTCGTATTGACAACCGGATTCGGCTTGACGCCCGCGGTCCATACGAGAGTTCCGGCGCCGAACTCCTCACCGTCGCTGAGCACGATGTGGCCGTGCTCGGCCGACTTGAGCATGGTCTTCAGCTTGACCTCGATGCCGCGCCCGCGCAGCGCCTCGACGGTCCACGTGCCCATGTCCATGCCGACCTCGGGCAAGATGTGGTCGCTCGCCTCGACCAGGACCCAGCGCATGTCCGAGGGGTCCACGTTCGGGTAGTACGCACAGGCGTCGCGCGCCATGTCCTCCAGCTCCGCGAGCGCCTCCACGCCCGCGTACCCGCCGCCCACGAAGACGAAGGTGAGCGCGTGTCCCGGGTCTCCTTGTCGCCGGTGGAGGCCGCGATGTCGAGCTGGGTGAGCACCTGGTTGCGAAGGTAGATCGCCTCGGCCACCGTCTTGAACCCGATGCCGTGCTCGGCCAGGCCGGGGATCGGCAGGGTCCTGGAGATCGACCCGGCGCAGAACACCAGGTGTCGTACGGGACGGTCCGCGTCTCGGGGGCCCGTCGTCACTGCCGCGCCGAGCACCTGAACGGTCGCCTTCGCTCCGGCGTGGTCGATGCCGGTGACGCGACCGTTGAGGATGTTCACCTTCGGCAGGACCCGCCGGAGCGAGACCACGACGTGCCGCGGCTCCAGGTTGCCGGCCGCCGCCTCGGGCAGGAACGGCTGATAGGTCATGTACGACCGGGGATCGACGAGCGTGACCTCGCAGCTCCCCGGACGCGATCGCGCGGCGCATCTTCTTCTGCAGCCGGAGCGCGGTGTACATGCCGACATAGCCACCGCCGACGATGAGCACGTGTTGGGACATACCGGATGCGGTACCCATGGCACTCTCCAAAACGAGCCAGAGTTTGTGAAAGTTTTCACGAGCTACGTCCACGGTACTCCCCAGGCCAACGGCGCGGAAAACATCGCCCCATGTGAACCCGATCACCTCCGAACCAGGCGGCCGAACGTCGACGTCATAGCTCGTCGGATGCGGGCGCACACGAAGGCTGTGGGCAGGGCGCGGGGCGTCCGGAGGAAGCGGGGGCTCCACCGGACCTCACCTGCCCACCGCACCTGCGGCCGTACGAGGGGCGGCGCTCAGGCCGGAGGCCGGACAACGACGCGGGCCCGGGTGAAGACGGCGTCGAGCATCGGCTCGGTGACGCGGCCGGTGAAGGTGTTCTGCTGGCTCGGGTGGTAGCAGCCCAGCAGGGTCACCGGGTCGCCGCCCGGCGAGGTCAGCGGCACCTCGGCGCCGTGGCCGAAGCGCGGCGCGGGGTGACGGCAGCGCGTAGCCGGCCTCCTGCAGGGCCGGCCACAGGGCCTGCCAGCCGTACCCGCCGAGGACGACGATCGCGCGGACGAGGCGGCGACGAGCTCCAGCTCCCTGACCAGCCACGGGCGCGCACGTGTCGCGCTCGGCCGGGGTCGGCTTGTTGGCGGGCGGCGCGCAGCGTACGGGGGCGACCATGCGGGCGCCGAGCAGCCGCTGGCCGTCGCCGGCGTGCGACGCTCGTCGGCGAGCGCGGCCAGGCCCGACCCGGTGCAGCGAGGCGAACAGCCAGTCGCCGCTGCGGTCACCGGTGAAGATCCGGCCCGGTACGGTTGCCGCCGTGCGCGGCGGGCGCGAGCCCGACGATGAGCACCCGCGGCTCCGGATCGCCCCAGCCCGCGACGGGCCGCCCCCAGTACTCCTCGTCGGCGAACGCCCGCGCGGCGCTCGACCGCGACCTGCTCGCGCCACTCGACAGCCGTGGGCACGCGCGGCACACGGACTGGCGCGCGACGAGCTCGTCGAGGTCGGGCGCCCCGGCCGCGAGCCGCCGTACGGCCTCGGCGTCGCCGGCGACCGGCGTGCCGGGCGAGGCGGGGTCGCCGGGCCAGCCCGTACCGGGCGGGACGTACGGAGCGTTCATGGGCCGGATCAGGCCAGCGACCAGGCGATGCCGTCGAGGATGTCGTGCTCGCTGACGACGATGTCGGCGAAGCCGTACTCGCGCATGATGCGGTCGAGGATGAGCGCGCCCGCGCCGATCACGTCGACCCGGCCCGGGTGCATGACGCCGATGGCGGCGCGTTCCGCGTGGTCGGCGTGGAGCAGCATCCGGGTCACGTCGTGGACCTGGCGCGCCTTGATACGGGACAGGTGGAGGCGCTCGGGGTCGTACTCCGGCAGGCCGAGGGCGATGCCCGCGACCGTCGTCACCGATCCGGCCAGGCCGACGAGGGTCTTGGCGCGCTCGACCGGCACGATGGGCTCGTCCGGGGGCGGGGGTGGCGGCTCGCTGCCGGGCGGGTGGATGTCGTGGCGGCGTCGGCGCCACGTGGCGGCAACGGTGCTCCGCTGCGTACGGCCGCCAGCGCCGCGTCGATGTCGGCGACGGCCGAGGCGACCTGCTCGGGTGAGGGCGGGTCGGAGCGCAGGTGGCGTTCGGTCATCCGGACGCAGCCGATGTCGACCGACCGGGACGCCTCGACGCCGCTGGTGCCGAGGACGAACTCGGTGGACCCGCCGCCGATGTCGACCACCAGGTACGGGCGCATGGGGCGCAGGGCGGCCAGGTCGCGGGTGGCGCCGTCGAAGGAGAGCTGGGCCTCCTCCGCGCCGGTGACCACCTCGGGCTCGACGCCGAAGATCTCGACGACACCGCGTACGAAGTCGTCGCGGTTGGCGGCGTCGCGGGTCGCGCTGGTCGCCACGACACGGGTCTTCTCGACCTCGTGGCCGGTGATGAGCTTGGCGAACCCGCGCATCGCGGTGAAGGTGCGGTCGAGGGCCTCGGGCGCGAGGCGTCCGGTCTCGTCGACGCCCTGGCCCAGCCGCACGATCTCCATGCGGCGTTCGAGGTCGGTCAGCTGCCCGTCGGCGATGTCGGCGATCAGCAGGCGGACCGAGTTGGTACCGCAGTCGACCGCGGCCACGCGCGTGGGTGTGCTCACGATTCGTCCGCCTCCCTGCCGGCCTGACCGGCGCGGCCCTCCAAGGATCCCGGTGTACGGGCCGCGCCGCGTATCTCCGGCTCGCTCACGCTTTCCTCCGGCGAATCCGCCGTTTCAGTGATCATGACAGTTTCTTGACACGGATGACAGATGCCGAGTGAAGTTGGTATGCAGCCGCCGCTTCGCCACCACTCCGGCAAGGCGTCGAGCGCCTCGCGGCCGAAGGGGTTGGCTCCGGGAACGGCCAGTTCGTGGGCGACCAGAGCGTGCAGGCATTTCACGCGGGCGGGCATTCCGCCAGCGCTCTGGGTGCCCTCCGCCAGCGGCTCCAGCCCCTGCTCACGCGCGGCGTCGTCGCGGCGGTCGAGGTAGTCGCGGTGCGCGGTCTCGTACGCCTCGGACAGGCCGGGCTCGCTCGCCAGGCGCGCGGTCATGTCGCGCATGAGCCCGCTCGCCTCCAGTGTGCCGATGGCGGATGCCGCCTTTGGACAGGTCAGGTAGTACAGCGTGGGGAACGGGCTGCCGTCCGCGAGCCGCGGCGCGGTCTCCACCACGTCGGGCGCCCCGCACGGGCAGCGATGCGCGACCGCCCGCAGGCCGCGCGGCTCTCGGCCGAGCTGCGCCGTCACGGCCGCCACATCGCGTTCGTCGATCACCGGTGCCCCTCCGGATGGCCGCAGCCGACAGTGTCGCCGACAAAGCTAAGCGTGAGCTGCAAGATCATGTGAGTCAGCGGCGCCGATCGGCCGCGTCGACCGAGTGCCAGAGTGTGACGTACCACGGCGGTGTCGCGGGTGCGGCCTTGTGGCTCGCCTCCTGGCCGCCCTCCTGGTCGCCGCCGAGCACGACGTAGCACTTCGCGCCCGGGTCGCACATGTGGAGCCTGCGCCTGGCCTCACGCCGGACGTAGGACTCGTCGCCGAGCCGTTGCTTCTGCAGGGCGAGCTGCTGGACCTGCTGCTGCGCCTGCCGCTGCTGAACGCGCAGCTGGGCGATCTCGCGGCGCTGCGCGATGTACTCGCGTACGGGATAGGCGAGGCTGAGCGCGATCGCGCAGGCGACGACCGCCAGGATCGCGGCGCGGCTCGTCAGGTGAGCGCGCCGCAGCTCCTTGGCGTCCGCCTCCGTGTCGGGCACCGGCCGGCGTCTGTCGTTCGGCGCCGGCCGTTTGTCCGTCGCACGCTTGTCCTCGGCCATGGGTACGGGCTCTACTCCCAGCGGAATCTGGGGAACGCCGCGGCGCCGGCGTAGCGGGCGGCGTCATCGAGGAGCTCCTCGATGCGGAGCAGCTGGTTGTACTTGGCGACCCGGTCGCTTCGCGCGGGGGCGCCGGTCTTGATCTGGCCGCAGTTCGTGGCGACGGCCAGGTCGGCGATGGTGGTGTCCTCGGTCTCGCCGGAGCGGTGGCTCATCATGCAGCGGAAGCCATTGGATTGTGCGAGGGAGACGGCGTCGAGCGTCTCGGTGAGCGTGCCGATCTGGTTGACCTTGACCAGCAGCGCGTTGGCCGAACCGTCGTCGATGCCGCGCTGGAGCCGCTCGGGGTTGGTGACGAACAGGTCGTCGCCGACGATCTGGACGCGGTCGCCGACGGCGTCCGTGAGGGCCTTCCAGCCGCTCCAGTCCTCTTCCGACAGCGGGTCCTCGATGGAGACCAGCGGGTACGCGTCGAGCAGCTCTCCGTAGTAGGAGGCCATCTCCTCGGCGCTGCGCTTGGCGCCCTCGAACTCGTACACGCCGTCGGTGTAGAACTCCGTGGCGGCCACGTCGAGGGCCAGCGCGATGTCGGCGCCGGGCCGGAAGCCGGCCTTCTTGATCGCCTCGATGATGAGGTCGAGGGCGTCGCGGTTGCTCGGCAGCTCCGGGGCGAACCCGCCCTCGTCGCCGAGGCCGGTCGCTAGGCCGCGGCCCTTCAGCACGGACTTGAGCGCGTGGTACGTCTCGGCGCCCCAGCGGACGGCCTCGCTGAAGGTCGGCGCGCCGATCGGCGCGACCATGAACTCCTGGATGTCGACGCTGGTGTCGGCGTGCGCGCCGCCGTTGAGGATGTTCATCATCGGCACCGGGAGCAGGTGCGCGTTGGGGCCGCCGACGTAGCGGAACAGCGGGAGGTTCGCGGTCTTGGCGGCGGCCTTGGCGACGGCCAGGCTCACGCCGAGCATGGCGTTGGCGCCCAGCCGCGACTTGTCGGGGCTGCCGTCGAGGTCGATCAGCGCCTGGTCGACCAGGCGCTGGTCGTCGGCGTCGTATCCGAGGACCTCGGGCGCGATCTCGTCGAGCACGCCGAGGACGGCCTTCTCGACGCCCTTGCCGTTGTAGCGCTCGCCGCCGTCACGCAGCTCGACGGCCTCGAACTGGCCGGTCGACGCGCCGCTCGGCACCGCGGCGCGCGCCTCGGTGCCGTCGTCGAGGAGGACCTCGACCTCGACGGTGGGATTACCACGGGAGTCGAGGATCTCCCGAGCGTGTACGGCGTCGATCGACGACACTTGAGCTCCTTGTGATGACTACCGGACGTTTCGCCCCCAGAGCCTAGCCGCCCCTGTTGGGGCCGCGGCGCAACGCCACCCCATTCGGCAATTCGGTTCACCGTCGGTAAGTCACCGGGCACGGCAGATCGTCGGCATTTTTCTTCTGTGGTCAGGCGGTTACACCACTCTCGCCTGGACTTGACGAGCACTTCGCACACCTTGTCTACTTAGGCGACTAAACAGACATGTTCTATAGACAATGTGGAGATGCGATGAAAACGCGGTTCGCGGCCCTCGGCCTCACCCTTCTTGCCGGGACCGGGCTGCTCGCCGCGTGCGGCGACGCCGATTCGTCCACGTCCTCCGCCGGCGACACCACCGTCAAGCTGGGCTTCTTCCCCAACATCACCCACGCGACCGCGCTCGTCGGTGTCCAGAAGGGCATCTACACCAAGTACCTCGGCAAGGCCCCGAAGACGCTGACGTTCAACGCGGGCCCGGCCGCCGCGGAGGCCGTTTTCTCCGGCGCGGTCGACGCGACGTACGTCGGCCCGAACCCGGCCATCAACGCGTTCGCGAAGTCGCACGGCCAGGCCATCAAGATCATTTCTGGTGCGGCCAGCGGCGGCGCCTCCCTCATCGTCAAGCCGGGCATCAAGTCGCCGGCCGACCTGCGCGGCAAGAAGATCGCCACGCCGCAGCTCGGCAACACCCAGGACGTCGCGCTCCGCTACTGGCTCAAGCAGCAGGGCTTCAAGACGGACAAGAACGGCGGCGGCGACGTGCACATCGTGCCGCAGGACAACTCACAGACGCTCACGGCGTTCTCGCAGGGCCAGATCGACGGCGCCTGGGTGCCGGAGCCGTTCGCCTCCCGGCTCGTCCTGGAGGGCAAGGGCAAGAAGCTCGTCGACGAGGCGTCGCTGTGGCCGGGCGGCAAGTTCGTGATCACGACGCTGATCGTGCGGACCGAGTTCCTGAAGAAGCACCCCGACCTGGTCAAGAAGCTCCTGCAGGCCCAGGTCGAGGCGACCGAGTACATCAACACGCACAAGGCCGACGCCGAGAAGGCGGCCAACGACGAGCTGGCCGCCCTGACCGGCAAGCCGCTCAAGCAGAACATCCTCGACTCCACCTTCAAGAACGTGACCTTCACCAATGACCCGGTCGCCACGTCGCTGGCCGCCAGCGCGCAGCACGCGGAGCAGGTCGGGCTGCTCGAACATGTCGACCTGAACGGCATCTACGACCTCGGTCCGCTGAACGAGGTCCTGAAGGCCAAAGGGGAACCCGCCGTGAGCGGCTCATGAGTGTGACGACGCAGGAACCCGGAGTCGACGACCGCTCCGGCGGTCCGGATCGACGAGATCTCCAAGGCGTACGGGACCGGCGAGGGTGCGCTGCTCGCCCTCGACCAGGTCTCGCTGAACGTCCCCGGCGGGGAGTTCGTCTGCATCCTCGGCGCGTCCGGCTGCGGCAAGAGCACGCTGCTGTCGGTCATCGCCGGCCTGGACGCTCCGACGCTCGGCACGGTCGACGTCGGCGGCGCGCGGGTCGGCCTGATGTTCCAGGAGCCGGCGCTGTTCCCGTGGCTCACCGTCGCGGCAACGTCGAGCTGGCGATGCGCACGCGCGGCGTCGCCAAGGCCGAGCGCAAGCGGCGTACGGCCGAGCTGCTGGAGTCGGTGCACCTCGGGGAGTTCGGCCGCAAGCGCCCGCACGAGCTGTCCGGCGGCATGCGCCAGCGCGTCGCCATCGCGCGTGCGCTCGCCCAGGAGAGCGACGTGCTGCTCATGGACGAGCCGTTCGGCGCACTCGACGCGATGACCCGCGACCTGCTCCACGACGAGCTGGAGCGAATCTGGTGCGAGCGCTCGCTGACGGTCCTGTTCGTGACCCACAACGTCCGCGAGGCGGTACGCCTCGGCGACCGGGTCGTGCTGCTGTCGAGCCGTCCCGGCAGCGTCGTCGAGGACTTCCCGGTGCCGCTGGACCGGCCGCGGCGCATCGACTCCGGCGAGGTCGCGAACCTCGCCGCGATGATCACCGACCGGCTTCGCGAGGAGGTGGGACGCCATGGATCGTGATGACCGCGGACCCGGGCCCGCGACAGCGTCATGCGGCGTCAGATCGTCGGGCTGGACGCCCTGGAGATGGCGGCGCAGTCCCGGCGCGGCCTGGTGCGGCGCTCCTGGTCGTCGGTGTGGCCCGTGCTGGCCGCCGTCGGCATCGGGGTGGTCGTGTGGGAGCTGGTCGTGCTCAGCGGCTGGAAGCCCGACGTACGTGCTGCCCGGGCCGGGCGACGTCTTCCCGCAGCTGTGGAAGGACCTCCAGGAGGGGGCGTTCTGGTCGGGCCTGGGCCTGACCATGCGGCGGGCCGTGATCGGGTTCGCGCTGGCGATCCTGGTCGGCGCGCTGCTCGGCGCGGTCGTGTCGCGGGTGCGGTTCCTGCGGGTGGCGTTCGGGTCGCTGATCACCGGGCTGCAGACCATGCCGTCGATCGCGTGGTTCCCGCTGGCCATCCTGCTGTTCCAGCTCAGCGAGAGCGCGATCCTGTTCGTCATCGTGATCGGCGCGGCGCCGTCGATCGCCAACGGGCTGATCGCGGGCGTCGACTACACGCCGCCGATCCTGCTGCGCGCGGGGAAGATCCTGGGCCTGCGCGGGTTCGCGCTGTACCGGCATCTGATCCTGCCGGCGTCGCTGCCGGCGTTCGTGACCGGCCTCAAGCAGGGCTGGGCGTTCGCCTGGCGCAGCCTGATGGCCGGCGAGCTACTGGTGATCATCGGTCACCACGCCTCGCTCGGCGTACGGCTGGAGTACGCGCGGGAGAACATCGACGCCAACGACATGATCGCCACGATGATCGTGATCCTGGTGATCGGCATCGTGATCGACCGGCTGTTCTCGGCGGCGGACCGTACGCTGCGCGCCCGGCGGGGCCTGGAGCCGAGCTGAGCGGCAGGCCTTGACCTCGACCTTGGTCGAGGTCGCAGGCTGGTCGTCATGCGTGCGATCTGGCTGAGAGAGTTCGGCGGGCCCGAGGTGCTGGTCGCGGCGGAGACGCCGGAACCCGTGCCCGGGCCCGGGCAGGTGGTGGTCGACGTCGCCTTCGCCGGCATCACGTTCGTGGAGACCCAGGTGCGCGCGGGCACCGGGCCGTTCCCGGTGCGGCCTCCGCTGATCCTGGGCAACGGCGTGGGCGGCCTCGCCGGCGGCCGCCGCGTGGTCACCGGTGCGGGCGGGTCCGGAGGGTACGCCGAGCGCGTCGCGGCCGACGCCGCCGGGCTCATCGAGGTGCCGGACGCGCTGGCGCTCGACGACGCGGTGGCGCTGTTCGCCGACGGGCGTACGGCGACGATGCTGGTCCGCGCGGCCGGGATCGAGCCCGGCGAACGAGTGATCGTGGAGGCCGCGGCGGGCGGCGTGGGCACGCTGCTGGTCCAGCTGGCGCGCGCCGCGGGCGCGGAGGTCGTCGGGCTGGCGGGCGGGGCGCGCAAGGCGGACCTCGTGAGGACGCTGGGCGCGGACGCCGTGGACTACCGCGAGAGCGGCTGGGAGCGGTCGGCCGGCCCGGCGGACGTCGTCTTCGACGGTGTCGGCGGCGACGTGGCCCGGTCGTCGTTCACCCTGCTGCGGCCCGGCGGCCGGATGCTGACCTACGGCTTCGCCAGTGGCGAGTGGCCCTCCATCACCGAGGCCGAGGCGGCGGAGCGCGGCGTCGCGCTGGTCCGCGCGAGCGCACGGCCGGAGGAGATGCGCGACCTCACCCGGAGCGCCCTGGCCGAGGCCGCCGCCGGACGCCTCCGCCCGGTGATCGGGCAGCGCTTCCCGCTGGAGAAGGCCGCCGATGCCCACGCCGCACTCCAGTCACGGGCGACGATCGGCAAGACCCTCCTCGAAATCTAACCCGACCACTCGTGGGCGAGGAGGGCCATGATGTGGGCGTCGACCCAGGTGCCGTCCCAGTAGAGGGCCTCGCGTTTGGTGCCCTCGTGGACGAAGCCGAGCTTCTCGTAGACGTGGCGGGCCCTCGGGTTGAAGGCGTACACCCACAGGTCGACCCGGTGCAGGCCCACCGTCTCGAAGGCGTGCGCGAGGACGAGGCGGCTCGCCTCGGTGCCCAGGCCGCGGCCGAACAGCGACGGGTTGTTCAGGCTGATCCGGAAGCCGCAGGACCGGTTGGGGACGTCCAGCTCGTTCAGGACGACCTCTCCGGCGAACTCCCCCGTGCTCCGCTCGACGATCACCAGGTCCAGGCGGTCGTCGTGGTCGGCGCGCGTGGCGTACCAGCGCGTCGCCGTCTCGATGCCGCCGTCCCTCGGGTGCGTGCCGGTCAGCCGGCACGTCTCCGGGTCCGCCAGGGCCTCCACGAGGCCAGGGGCGTCGGCGGCGTCCACGGGGCGCAGGAGCACGCGTTCACCGGTGAGGGTGGGCTTGTCTGCGAGGGAGACCATGGCGCCGATCATGTCCGACCGCCGGCGCCGGGCGCACCGCGTTTTATCCCTGCGGCGGGAACGGCGGAGGGAATGTGGGGCCGCCGTGGCCGCCGCCCGGCGGGAACGGCGACGGGAAGGGCGGCGGTATGTCGCGGCGGCCCTTGCTGACGTGGATCGTGACCGTGGTGCCCGGTTCGACGCTGGATCCGGGGCCCGGGCTGGTCCGGGCGACCTGGCCCTTGCCGTACTCGTCGGAGCTGACGCTCGACCCGACGTTCACGTCGAAGCCGGCCGCCTCCAGCCGCGACCGGGCCTCCGAGGGCGACATGCCGAGCACGTCCGGCACCCGTACGTGGTCTTCGCCGGAGCCTTCGCGGAAGTAGTCGCCCGGCGGGTTGTGGAACGAGTGGGCCGGGATGCCGGACAGCGCGCCCAGCATCGTCTGGCGCCAGATCGGCGCGGGGATGTCGGCGCCGAACACCTCGCCGAAGCAGCGCCCGCCCAGGCAGACGTTGCGGAGCGGATGGGCGTAGCCGCCGCGCGGGTCGCCGACCCAGACGGCGCTGGCCATGTCGGGGGTGTACCCGGCGAACCACGCCGAGGAGAAGCCGTCGACGGTGCCGGTCTTGCCGGCGGCGTCCCGGCCGATGCCCATGCCCGCGGCCGTTCCCTTGGTGAGGACGCCGCGCAGCACGTGGTTGACGCCGTCGGCGACGCCCTTGGAGATGGCCTGGTGGCAGTCGGCCGAGGGCACCGTCAGGTCCTTGCCGCTCGCGGTGGTGATCTTCTCGAGCACGATCGGCTCGCAGTACCGGCCGCGTGCCCCGAAGGCCGCGTACGCCGCCGCGAGGCGGGTCGGGGAGACCGTGTTGAAGCCGAGCGTGAACGAGGCGTACTGCTGCAGCGCCGAGCCGTCCGCGCGTGTCATGCCGAGCTTGGCCGCCATCTTGGCCGTGTCGCAGAGCCCGACCTTCTTCTCCAGCGCGAGGAAGAAGGTGTTGACCGAGTGCCAGGTGCCGGTGACCAGGCTGAACGTACGCCCGCCCTCACCGTCGGCGGAGTTGCCGAGCGACTCGGTGGATCCCGCGCCCTTGCCGCTGCAGTTCTTGAACCCGGTCGGCGTGAAGCGGTCGGGCGCCATCAGCCGGTGCCCGAACGCCATGCCCTTGTCGAGCGCGGCGGCCAGCGTGAAGACCTTGAACGTCGACCCCGCCTGCATGCCGATGCTGGTGCCGTGATCGGAGTCGGCGGCGAAGTTCACCCAGGTCTTCCCGCGCTTCTCCGCGGGCCCGAGGTCGCGGTCGACCACCATCGCGCGTACGGCGCCGGTGCCGGGCTGCACGAGCACTTCCGCGGAGGCCTTGTGCTCGGAGTTCTTCGCGCGGGACGTAGCGGTCGACCGCCTGCTGGGCGGCTTTCTGCATCTTCGGTTCCACCGTGGTGCGGATGGTGAGGCCGCCGCGCTGCAGGAGCAGCTTCCGGTCGTCGGCGCTCTTGCCGAAGATCGGATTGGTGAGGATCTCGCGCTGCACGTAGTCGCAGAAGAACGGCGCCTTGCTCTCGACGCAGCCGTTCGGCGTCGACTTCACGTGCAGGCCCAGCGGCGTACGCTGCGCCGCCCGCGTGTCGTCCCGGTCGGCCCAGTGCAGCTGCGCCATGCGGATCAGCACGGTGTTGCGGCGCTGCATGGCGAGTTTGGGGTTCACGGTCGGGTCGTAGGCGTACGGGTAGCGGACGATGCCCGCGAGCAGCGCCGCCTCGTGCAGGTCGAGCGAGGCGGCGGCCTTGTTGAAGTAGTGCCGGGAGGCCGCCTCGATGCCGTACGCGCCGTCGCCGAAGTAGGCGATGTTGAGGTAGCGCTCCAGGATCTGGTCCTTGGAGAGCTGCTTCTCGATCGCGACGGCGTACCGCAGCTCCCGTACCTTGCGCGCCGGCGTGGTCGCCAGGGCCGACTGCCGGTCCTTGGCCGAGCCCGCGGTCTCGACGAGGAGGTTCTTGATGTACTGCTGGGTGATGCCCGAGCCGCCGGCCGTGACCTGCCCGGCGACCAGGTTGCCCGCCGCGGCCCGGATGGTCGCCTTGAGGTCGAGGCCGCCGTGTTCGTAGAACCGGTTGTCCTCGATGGCGAGGATCGCCTGGCGCATCACCGGCGCGACCTTGTTCAGCGGAACGTCGACGCGGTTCTCGTAGTAGAACGTGGCGATCTTGGAGCCGTCGGCGGCGAGGATGAGGGACCGCTGCGGAACGGCCGGCGTACGCAGATCCCCGGGGATGGCCTCGAACCAGTTCGCGCTGTTCCGGGCGCCGATTCCCAGCATTCCGAGCGTGGAGAGCGCGACGAGTGCCGCCAACACTCCAGCGACCGCCCCTGCGCCGACGAGGCTCCAGAGCAGTCGGAAGACGCCGACGTCGACCAGACGACACGCGCCCAGGGTACGTGCCGAGGCAAGGGCTTGGATCTCAAGGTCCTAACAAAAGAACCTTCAAATCGGCTAAAACGGTATAAATCACCGCACTGTTGGGGTTTTGGGACGTGTGGTCACGGAGGGAACAGCCAGTCCAGGTCGGGGCTGCTGTCGTCCTCGTCGCCGGCCGCGTCTTCCTTGCCCTTCTTATCCTTTCTTATCCTTATCCTTCTTGTCCTTGTCGTCCTCTTCCTCGCCACTCCCCTTGCGCGTGTAGCTCCCGCCGGGCGCGTGGAAGCCGTGCTCCGGGGTCTTCGACAGGGCCGCGGTCATCGTCTCCCGCCAGATCGGCGCCGGGATGTCCGCGCCGAACACCTCTCCGAAGCACCCGCCGTCTCCGAGGCACACGTCCCGCAGCGGATGCTGGTATCCCCCGCGCGGATCACCGACCCACACCGCCCCCGCCAGGTCCGGCGTGTACCCGGCGAACCACGCCGAGGAGAAGTTGTCCACCGTCCCGGTCTTCCCGGCGGCCGGGCGGCCCAGTTCGTTGCCCTTCGCGGTTCCCTTCGTCAGGACACCGCGCAGGATGTGGTTCACGGCGTCCGCGACGTCCTCGTCGACCGCGCGGTGGCAGCCCGCGCCCGGGACCTTCACCGGGCCGTGCGGCGAGGAGATGCTCGTGATCGGGATCGGCGAGCAGTAACGGCCACGGGCCGCGAAGGCCGCGTACGCCGCCGCCAGGCGTACCGGGGACACCGTGTTGAAGCCCAGGGTGAACGACGGGTACTGCTCCAGCTTTCCGCCCGTCGCCTTGCGCATCCCCAGCCGCGTCGCCATCCGGTACGTCTCGCACAGGCCGACCTTGCGTTCCAGGGCCAGGAAGAACGTGTTCACCGAGTGCCACGTGCCCGTGACCAGGGTGAAGTCCTTGCCGCCCTCGCCGTCCGCGGCGTTCCCCAGGGAACGGGTGTCGCCCACCTTGCGGCCCGCGCAGTTGCGGAAGCCCGTCGGGACGAACGACTTGGGCGCGAACAGCTTCTGTCCGAACGCCATGTTCTGCTTCAGCGCCTCGGCCAGCGTGAACACCTTGAACGTCGACCCCGCCTGCATGCCCAGGCTCGACCCGTGGTCGGAGTCGGCGGCGAGGTTCACCCACATCTTGCCCGGCTTGCTGCTGTCGCCGAGCTTGCGGTCGATCGCCATCGCGGTGATCTCCCCGGTGCCGGGCCGTACGAGGACCTCCGCGGCGGCCTTGCCCGAGGAGTTCTTCGGCGGCACGTACCGGTCGACGGCCTTCTGCGCGGCCTTCTGCATCGCCGGCACCAGCGTCGTGTTGATCTTCAGCCCGCCGCGTTGCAGCAGCGCACGGCGGTCCTGCAGCGTCTTTCCGTACACCGCGTTGCCGAGGATCTCCCGCTGCACGTAGTCGCAGAAGAACGGCGCCGAGCTGGTCACGCAGCCGGCCGGAGTGCGGGTGATCTTCAGGCGGACCGGCTCGGCCCGCGCCGCGGCGGCCTCGGCGGGAGGATCACCTTCAGCTGTGCCATCCGGTTCAGCACCATGTCGCGGCGTTTCCGCGCATGGACCGGGTGCAGGTGGGGGTTGTAGGCCTGCGGCGACCGTACGACGCCGGCCAGGATCGCGGCCTGGTCGAGGGTGAGCTTCGCGGCGTGCACGCCGAAGTAGTGGCGGGCCGCGGCCTCCACGCCGTACGCCCCGTCGCCGAAATAGGCGATGTTGAGGTAGCGCTCCAGGATCTGGTCCTTGGTGAACTTCTTCTCCAGGCCGACGGCGTACCGCAGCTCACGTAGCTTGCGGCCCGCGGTCTCCTCCAGCGCGCTGCGCCGCGCCGCGGAGCTGAGCGCGGCCTCGGCGAGGGCGTTCTTGACGTACTGCTGGCTCAGCGTGGACCCGCCCTGGATGACCATGCCGGCCCGGAGGTTCGCGATCACCGCGCGAATGGTGCCCTTGACGTCGAGCGCGCCGTGTTCGTAGAAGCGGCTGTCCTCGATCGCCACGATGGCCCGGCGCATGATCGGTGAGACGCCGCCGAGCGGCACCATGACGCGGTTCTCGTAGTAGAACGTGGCCAGTTTCGTGCCGTCGGCGGCCAGGACGACCGAGCTCTGCGGGAGTTCCGGTGTCACCAGGTCGATGGGCAGCGCCTGGAAGCTCCGGTTGGCGAGCCGTACCGTGAACCCCGCCGACAGGGCGTACGGGATGATGACCGCGGCCGAGAGCACACCGGCGATGACCGCGACGATCGCCAGATCTCGTACCCCCGCGAGCCATTCCCCCGGTTTCGCCCCCACACTTCGCAGTCATCCCCACACGGATGGTAAGCGGAAACCTGGGGCGGCGTGTCGTGGTCTAGGAGGATTCCCAGCGCTGGACGCGGTCGCGGAAGCGGCGAGCGGCCGAACGCAGCTCGGCCTCCGGGTCTCGTCCTTCGGCCTGCAAGGTCTTGACCAGCTCGAACAACGCGGCGCCCGTCTCGTCGTCGCCGAACAGCTCCTCCGGCGCGCCCGCCTTGGCGGCGCGCCGCTGCAGCTGGGCGGCGAGCGAGAGCGACGGCTGCCCCATCGGCACCCCATGGAAGATCGACGCACCGTCGCCGCGCTCCGAGGACTTGATCTTGTCCCAGTTCGCGTTGACCTCGTCGGCGTCGGCGACCTCGACGTCGCCGAACACGTGCGGGTGCCGGCGTACGAGCTTGTCCACGATGCCCGCGGCGACGTCGTCGACGGTGAAGTCGTCGGCGACCTCCGCGTGGAACGCGATCTGCATCAGGACGTCGCCGAGCTCCTCGCGCAGCGCGTCACGGTCGCCGCTCTCGATGCTGTCGACGGTCTCGTACGCCTCTTCGAGCAGGTACGGGGCGAGCGACGCGTGCGTCTGCTTGCGGTCCCAGGGGCACTCGCGGCGCAGCGTCTCCATCACCGAGACCAGGTCGAGCAGGCGCGCGCCCGGCAGGTCGTACGCCCCGGGCAGCACCTCGACCTCGGGCGGGGAGTCCATGCCGACCAGGACCGCGCCGACCTCCCGCATCAGGGCCTCGTCGCCGTCGTGGCCGGCCAGCCAGACGATCGTGCCCGACGACGCCTCGCGTACGAGCTCGGCGGCGCGGGGCTCGGCGACCTCGGCCGTGACCTCCGCGTCGCCCAGGTACGGGATCAGCGGGTGGCCGCCGGAGGCGGTCAGGACGCGGTCGGCGGTGCGCAGGGTCTCCCAGGCGCGCCAGGTGAGCTGGCCGGGTGCGACACGCGGCGAGGTCGCGAGGAAGATCAGTCCTGGCACTTGACCTCATTCTGCGTGCCGCCGGTGCCGGCGTCAGGGGCCGACAGCTCGGGGCAGACCGGGCCGAGCGTCATCCGCTTCTTGTCGAACGTGCCGTAGCGCGGGTTCACTGTGATGCCGAGGGCGTCGTTCGCCTTCGTGTACGCGGCGAGCACCTGCCCGATGACCGCCTGCTGCTGCGCCTGGCCGACCGGGGCGCCGCCGGTGATGGTCTGGACGAGGGTGCGCTGGGTCAGCACCGTACGGGCGAAGTCCTCGCCGTAGTGCGTCGGCAGGCCCATCGCCAGGATGTTGGCGTCCACCGCGGGCCATCCGCCGTTCGAGGCGACGAAGGAGTCGACCTGGCCAGGCGAGATGTTGATGCCGCGCTCGCGCGCGACCTCGTCCCAGGCCCGCATGTCCAGGAGCTGGTGGAGCGCGCTGCGCTGCGGCGACGCGGGGTCGAACGGGACCTGCTGCCCGCCCTGGTCCTGGCTCTGGGACTGCTGCACGATCTGCTGCGCCTGGGGGTACTTCGGCAGCTCCTTGCCCCACTCGGTGACGGCGGAGTCGAGCTTGGCCACGGTGATGCGGTCGTGGCCGACGATGGCGGCGGAGCCGGTCTTGACGGGGCCACAGGCGGTCATCGCGGCGCCGGCGGCCAGCACGGCGACCGTTACCTTCACAGACTTAACGAACACGAGTGTCCTTCTCATGAGTTGCCCACGGGGTCGGCGAGGAACAGCGCCTCGACAAGGTCGGTAGCCCATTTCAGCAGCTCCTGGTCGCGCAACGGGCGCCCGCCCAGCGGGGCCGTCTTGGGCATCGGCACCAAGAGGGTATTGGTCGCGGCCTTGATGATGCTCTTGGGGTACAGCCTCTGCAGCCGGACCCGGCGCGAGTCGGGGAGGTCGACCGGGCTGAATCGGATCTGGCTGCCCTGGAGGGTGACGTCGGAGAGGCCGCCCTTGCGCGCCACGGCGCGGAAGCGCGCCACCTCCAGGAGGTTGAGCACCGGCACGGGCAGCGGCCCGAACCGGTCGACCAGCTCGTCGCGTACGGCGGCGATCTCGGTGTCGTCCTGGATGCCCGCGATGCGGCGGTACGCCTCCAACCGCAGGCGCTCTCCAGGAACGTATTCGTGCGGGATGTGCGCGTCGACCGGCAGCTCGACCTTGACCTCGGTGGTCTCGGCCGGGCCGTCCTCGCGCAGCTCGCGCACTGCCTCACCGACCATGCGGACGTACAGGTCGAAGCCGACGCCGGCGATGTGGCCGGACTGCTCGGCGCCCAGGACGTTGCCGGAGCCGCGGATCTCCAGGTCCTTCATCGCCACGAACATGCCCGCGCCCATTTCGGTGTGCTGGGCGATCGTGGCCAGCCGCTCGTGGGCGGTCTCGGTCAGCGGGGCCTCGGGCGGGTACAGGAAGTAGGAGTACGCGCGCTCGCGGCCTCGCCCGACCCGGCCGCGCAGCTGGTGGAGCTGCGACAGGCCGTACATGTCGGCGCGGTCGACGATCAGGGTGTTGGCGTTCGGGATGTCGAGGCCGCTCTCCACGATCGTCGTGGCGACCAGGACGTCGAACTCGTTCTCCCAGAAGTCGACCATGATCTTCTCGAGTTGGTGTTCGTTCATCTGGCCGTGGGCGACGGCGACCCGCGCCTCCGGCACCAGCTCGGACAGGTGCGCGGCGACCTTGTCGATCGAGCGCACCCGGTTGTGCACGAAGAAGACCTGGCCCTCGCGGAGCATCTCGCGCCGGATGGCGGCGGCGATCTGCTTGTCGTCGTACGGGCCGACGAACGTCAGGACCGGGTGGCGCTCCTCCGGCGGCGTGAGGATCGTCGACATCTCCCGGATGCCGGTGAGCCCCATCTCCAGGCTTCGCGGGATCGGCGTCGCCGACATGGCGAGGACGTCGACCTGGGTGCGCATCTCCTTGAGGCGCTCCTTGTGCTCCACGCCGAACCGCTGCTCCTCGTCGATGATGACGAGGCCGAGGTTCTTGAACCGGGTTTCCGACGACAGCAGGCGGTGGGTGCCGATCACGAGGTCGACGGTGCCCTCGGCCAGGCCGCGCAGCGTCTCGGCGACGTCCTTGTCGGCCTGGAACCGGCTGATCGGCTTGATCACCACCGGGAAGGCCGCGAACCGCTCGGTGAACGTCGACAGGTGCTGCTGCACGAGCAGGGTCGTGGGCACCAGCACGCCGACCTGCTTGCCGTCCTGGACCGCCTTGAACGCCGCCCGCACCGCGATCTCGGTCTTGCCGTAGCCGACGTCGCCGCAGATCAGGCGGTCCATCGGGACCGGCTTCTCCATGTCGGACTTGACTTCGTCGATGGCGCCGAGCTGGTCGGGCGTCTCGACGTACGGGAAGGCGTCCTCCAGCTCGCGCTGCCAGGGCGTGTCCGCGGCGAACGCGTGGCCGGGCGACGCCTGGCGCGCGGAGTAGAGCCGGATCAGCTCGCCCGCGATCTGGCGTACGGCCTTGCGGGCGCGCCCCTTCTGCTTCTGCCAGTCGGCGCCGCCGAGCCGGTGCAGGCTCGGCGCCTCGCCGCCGACGTAGCGGGTGACCTCTTCGAGCTGGTCGGTGGGGACGAAGAGCCGGTCGCCCTTGGCGTACTCGATGATCAGGTATTCGCGGGTGGCGCCCTGGACCGTACGGCTCGCCATCTCGACGTAGCGGCCGACGCCGTGCTGCTCGTGGACGATGTAGTCGCCGACGGTGAGCCTCAGCGGGTCGATGCCACCGCGCCGCCGCGAGGGCATGCGCCGCATGTCCTTGGTCGAGGACCGCTGGCCCGACAGGTCGGTCTCGGTGAGCACCGCGAGCTTGACCGAGTCCCACACGAACCCGTGGTCGAGGCGGCCGCACGCGACGTGCACGACGGACGGCTCGGGCGAGGCGGGCAGGTCGGCCACTGACGCGCCGAGCCCCTCCTCGCGCACGACCTCGGCCAGCCGCTCGGCGGGGCCGTGTCCTTCGGTGACCAGCGCGACGCGCCAGCCCTCGTGGATCCAGCCCTTGATGTCGGCGATCATCCGCTGGGTGTCGCCCCGGTAGGCCTCGGCGGCACGCGCGCCCAGGCGGAGCCCCTCGACCTCGTCCACGGTCTCGGTGACGTCGGTGAGCTCGCCGGTGGACTCGGAGTACTCACGGCGGGTGCGCGTCTCGGCGACGGCGAACGGCGTGATCGTCCACCAGGGGATGTCCGAGGCGGCCGCGTGGTCGCGTACCTCTTCCAGGGCGCGGTAGGCGGCGCCGCCCAGGTCGATCGGCGCCTCGCCGCCCGCCGCGGCGTTCACCCACGACGCTTCGAGGAACTCCTGGCCGGTGCGGACCAGCTCAGTGGCGCGCGTACGGATGCGCTCGGGGTCGCAGATGATCACGCTCGACCCTTCCGGCAGGGAGTCGAGCAGCAGCTCCATGTTGTCGGCGAGGACCGGCGCGAAGGCCTCCATGCCCTCGACGGCGTCGCCGTCGGCGATCTGGTCGAGCACCTCGGCGAGCGCAGGGTGCTCTCCGGCGAGCGTGCGTGCGCGCTCGCGTACGGACGCGGTCAGCGGCAGCTCGCGGCACGGCGGGGCCCACAGGCCGTCTTGGGCGACCTCCAGCGAGCGCTGGTCGGCGGCCTTGAAGTAGCGGATCTCCTCCACCTGGTCGCCCCAGAACTCCACGCGCAGCGGGTGCTCCTCGGTGGGCGGGAAGACGTCGAGGATGCCGCCGCGTACGGCGATCTCCCCGCGTTTCTCGACCAGGTCGACGCGGCGGTATCCGGCGTCGACGAGGCGGCGTACGACGTCGTCGAGCTCGACGTCGTCGCCTTGCCGCAGGCGTACGGGCTCCAGGTCGGCCAGGCCCGAGACGATCGGCTGGAGCAGCGAGCGGATCGGGGCGACGACGGCCTGGAGCGGGCCGGCCGCCGGGTCGGCGGGGTCGCCGTGCGCGAGCCTGCGCAGGACGGCGAGGCGCTGGCCGACGGTGTCCGAACGCGGCGACAGCCGCTCGTGCGGCAGGGTCTCCCACGCCGGGAAGCCCGCGACCGCGGCCGGGTCGAGCAGGCTGGACAGCGCGGCGGCCAGGTCCTCGGCCTCGCGTTCGGTCGCAGTGATCATGAGGACGGTACGCCCGCGCTCGCGGGCCAGCGCGGCGCCGAGCAGGGGCCGCAGCGCGGGCGGGGCGACCAGGTCGAGCCGTGCGTCCGTGCTCTTGAGCGCCTGGCGCAGGGCGGGATCGGCAGAGGCGACGTCGAGCAGTCCGGAAAGCGTCATGAGCTCATAAGGGTCGAGGCAACACGAAAACCCGGGAGCGAAGTCACCCCGGGGTAACCACCCTACGCGGCGAGGGATACCACAGACCTCCCACCCCGGACGAGGCAGGTAGGACGAAACGCATCACACGGACAAAGCGGAATGTGAACACGATCGATAATCGGAAGACTACGCTCCGGAGTTGTGACCGACCTGCGAACGCCGCCGCTCATTGACGGTGACCTGTTCCCTGAACGCGTTCGTGAGTATGCCCAGGAGAAACCCCTGCAGCGCCTGAACATCCTGGAGGCCGGCTGCGGAGGGAACGACGAACTCGACCTCGACTCCGTCGACTGCGTCGTGACCGGGGTCGACGACGACCTTCCCGAGTTTCGCTCGCACACGCGTACCCGCACCGATCTCGACGCCTGGCATCTGGGCGACCTGCGCACGGCCCCGATGCCGCCGCGCGTGTACGACATCGTGCACGTCCACCACCTCATCGAGCGCATCGTCCACGCCGAGCTGGTGCTCGACCGCTTCGTCGCCGCGCTGAAGCCGGGCGGGATGATGTTCGTGCGGTTCCGCGATCGCGAGACCACCTTCGGCCGCCTCGACCGCCTGCTCCCGCACTGGCTGCGCACCATGCTCTGGCACTCCGAACAGCCGCCGCCCGCCGTCTACGACCGCGTCGCGTCCCTGGAGGGCATGCGCTGGTACTGCATGATGCGGGGTCTGGTCATCGCCGAGGAGTACACCTCGCGCGACACGATGGCCGACTTCGGCCGCCTCATGGGCTTGCTGTTCCGCAGCATGTCCGTTCTCGCCCGAAATCGGCTGACCTCGGCGTACAGCGAGGTGACCATGGTGATCCGCAAGCCGGAGAATCGCTTCGCCCGCATCCTCTGAGGTGTCCGGCCCAGCGCGTAGAGTTTCACTAAGTCAACGGTCGAAACCACGATCGGAGTCAGCGTTGACCACCGAAGCGGGCGAGTTGCGTGATCTGCCGACCCTGACGCCGGGTCCGGCCGAGCTGGCCGATCTCGAGCTCCTGATGAACGGCGCGTTCCATCCGCTGACCGGTTTTCTCGGAGCGATGGACGCCGCGACCGTCGCCGCCGCCGGGCGGCTGGCCGACGGCACGCCCTGGCCGGTGCCGGTGACGCTCACCGTGCCGGACGACCTCGTCAAGGAGGAGCGGATCCTCCTGACCGATCCCGAGGGCGTTCCGCTGGCCGTTCTGGAGGCCACCGAGACCTGGCAGGACACCGCCACGTACGAGGGCGCCGACCGGCCGCACACCGAGTGGCGCATGGCCGGCGTCGTGAAGGCGCTGCACGCGCCCGAGCACGGCCCGTTCCGGCGGCTGCGCCGCGCGCCGCAGGACGTACGCGCCGACCTGGGCGGCGCGGCGACGCTCGCCGTCGCGACGCGCACGCCGCTGCACCGGCGCCACCTGGGCCAGATCCGCCAGCTCGCCGAGCGCCTCGGCGCCCGCGTGCTGGTGCTGCCCCTGCTCGGCACCGGCCACAGCGACGCGCTGATCCGCGCCCTGCTGTCCGTACGCCGCGAGCTGCCGCCCGAGACGGTCGTCGTCCCGGTGCCGCTCGCCGAACGGCACGGCCGTGAGCTGCTGCTGGGCGCGCACATCGCCGCCGCGTACGGCGCCACGCACCTGTTCGCGCCGGAGTTCACCGCCGCCGACGCCGAGGCCGCTCCCCTGGAGCTGTCCGCGCCGGAGCCCTGGGCCTACGACGAGAGCGTCGAGGTCTGGCGGCCCACCGTGAAGATCGACCCCGACCACGTCCGCACCGAGCCGACCGAGGCCGAGCTGGCCGAGATGCTGGAGCGCGGCGAGGAGCTGCCCGACTGGTTCACGCCCGCGTCGGTGGCGCGCGAGCTGCGCCGTGCGGCACCGCCGCGCCACGACCGCGGAGTGACGGTCTTCTTCACCGGCCTGTCCGGCTCGGGCAAGTCCACGATCGCGCGCGGCCTGGCCGACGCGATCGTCGAGCGCGGCGGCCGTACGGTCACGCTGCTCGACGGCGACGTCGTGCGCCGCATGCTGTCGGCCGGCCTGACGTTCTCCCGCGACGACCGCGACCTGAACATCCGCCGCATCGGCTTCGTCGCCGCCGAGATCACCCGGCACGGCGGGGTCGCGATCTGCGCGCCCATCGCCCCGTACGCGCGCACCCGCGCCGAGGTGCGGCAGATGGTGGGCGCGGCGGGCGACTTCCTGCTCGTCCACGTGGCCACCTCGCTGGAGGAGTGCGAGCGCCGCGACCGCAAGGGGCTGTACGCCCGCGCCCGCGCCGGTCTCATCCCGGAGTTCACCGGCATCTCCGACCCGTACGAGACGCCGACCGACGCCGACCTGACGATCGACACCGAGTTGATGACGCCCGACGCGGCCGTCGCGCTCGTGTTCGACCTCCTGGTCGAAGGCGGCTGGCTGACCACCGGCTGAAACCAGGGCTTGCGTTCCCCTGTGAGGGGTTTACGCTGAGTATCCGATTACCTAGTTTTTTGGTAGGTCATACGGATGCACTTCGACTACATGATGGCCCTCGGTGCGTTCCTGGTGGCGATCGTCGTGGGGCTCACCGGCATGGGCGGCGGGGCGCTGATGACCCCGATGCTCACCTTCTTCTTCGGCGTCCCCCCGCTCGCCGCCGTCTCCAGCGACCTTGTCGCCGCCGCCGTGATGAAGCCGGTCGGCAGCTTCGTGCACCTGCGGCGCGGCACGGTCGACCTCCGTCTCGTCGGCTGGCTGTGCGCGGGCTCGGTGCCCACCGCCTTCTGCGGCGTACTGGCCGCGCGCGCCCTCGGCGACGGGCAGCGGGTGCAGGACCTCATCGGCAAGGCCGTCGGGGTCGCCCTCCTGATCGCGGCGTCCGGCCTCGCCGTACGCGGCTACCTGGCGATGACCGACCGCGCCTCGCGCCGCGCCGACCGGCGTACCGCCGAGCCCGGCTCCCCCGCCGCCGAGCCTCCCGCGGCCGTCACCGTACGCCCGGTGCCGACGGTCGTGGTCGGCATGGTCGGCGGCCTCATCGTCGGGCTGACCTCGGTCGGCTCCGGCTCGCTGATCATCGTGGCGCTGCTCGCGCTGTACCCGGCGCTCAAGGCGAACCAACTCGTCGGCACCGACCTGATGCAGGCCGTGCCGCTCGTCTGGTCGGCGGCGCTCGGGCACATCCTGTTCGGCGACTTCAAGCTGGAGATCACGCTCGCGCTGCTGGCGGGCTCGATCCCCGGCGTCTACATCGGCTCGCTCATCTCCTCGCGGGCGCCGGGCGGCCTGATCCGGCGGGCGCTGGCGTTCGTCCTGCTGGCCTCGGCACTGAAGATGTTCGGGCTCGGTACCGATCTGATGGTGGGGGTACTGATCGGAGTGGCGGCGGTCGGCGCCGTCATCTGGATGCTGCTCCGGCGGCACCACGGGCTGCGCGCGGTCGCCCGGCGCGGCGACGACGCGCCAAGCCGGGCAATGGAGGTCGAGACGACCTCAATTGGTCGCAACACGTACGAGACCAGGCAATCTACCCCTTAGCTGAACGTTTCATGCAAGGCTGTCGCCGTGGGGATTCTGATCGGGGTGATCGGCGTCGTTGTGATCGTCGCCGTTGGCGTCGTGGTCCTGGCGCGCCCAGGAGTACTGCCCGAGCGCTCGGTGTGGACCGCCTCCCGGCCGTGGCTACCGCTCGACCGGCTGCGGCTCGCTCGTACCCAGCTGACGGAGTCGGTCGGAGCGCTCGCGGCGTTCCTGATGCTCCTCGGCGGCGGCGTCCTCGTGCTGTCCGCGATCGCCGCGGCGTTCGGGTTCGGAATCGCCCTGCTGGAGCATCCGGTGGACTGGTGGGCGTTCCACCTGTCCGACCGGCTGCGAGTGCACGGCTTCGCCCGGATCATGAACGTCGTCACCCAGACGGGCAACCTGCCCGAGACGCGCACCGCCGGCGTGATCTTCTCGGTGCTGCTGGTCTTCGCGGCGCGCGGGCGCCGCTGGGGCCCGGCCGTACTGATCCTCACCGTCATCGTGGTGGAGAAGTACCAGCAGTCGATGCTGGCCGGCATCGTCGACCGCGGCCACCCGCCGACCACGCTGGGCACCTACCCGTCCGGCGGCTGCGCCCGGCTCATCTCCATCTACGGCGTCATCATCTTCGCCGTCCTCGAACTCACCCGCGCCGGCCGCCGTACGCGCGTCGCGGCGTGGACCCTGCTGTGGGCCGGCGCCTTCGTCGAGGGCTACTCGCGCTGGTACCTCAACAAGCACTGGATCACCGACGTCCTCGGCGGCTGGTTCTACGGCGGGCTGCTGCTCGCGGTGGTCGTGTTCGCCGGCCGGGCGCTGACACACCGTGAGGCCCCGGCCGCTCCCGCCGAGGTCTATACCGAACCTGTCCGTTCGATTTCTGCGAATTAACGGACAAGGCGGGTTCGAAGTCGCAACAATGCGATCTCGATCACTGCCCCCGAGCCGGGCGTCACAGATCGCCTGTGATAGACAAGCTCGGTTCACGGGTGAAGAAAACTTGGAGCAAAACCATGCGCCGACGCGTGCTCAACGTCGCGGCGACCGCCGCTGTGGCCATCGCCGGGGCGGCTGTCATGCCCGCCGCCGACGCCGATACCTCGCAGTCCGCGGTCGTCTCGACGAACCCGGTCAACACGACCCCCCACGTGCTCGACGGCACCGTGCGCGCCATCGCGGTGGTCGGCACGAAGGTCGTCGTTGGCGGTAACTTCGACCAGGTCCAGGAGGCCGGATCGGGTAAGCCGGTCCTGGCCCGTCACAACCTCTTCTCGTTCGACCAGAGCACCGGCAAGGTCGACACGACGTTCGTGCCGAAGATCGACGGCACGGTGTACGCCCTTCAGTCGGGCACCTCGAGCAGCGTGTACGTCGGCGGCTCGTTCACGAACACCAACGGTGTCGGCCTGGGCGGGCTGACCCGGCTCAGCGTCACCACCGGCAAGGCCGTCAGCGGCTTCAACGCGCGGGTCGGCCACGGCCTCGTCTTCACGATGAAGCGGCGCGGCAGCCACCTGTACGCCGGCGGCGAGTTCACCACGATCGCGGGCGTCGCCCACGCCCCCCTCGGGCGCTTCGACGCCACGAGCGGCAAGGCCGACGCGGGCTTCAACCTCTCGGTCACCGAGCCCCGCGCCGGTGCGCTGAAGGTCTACAAGATGGCCGTCAACCCGGCCGACACCAGCATGGTCATCGACGGCACCTTCACCAAGGTGGGCGGCTCGCGCCGCTACCAGATCGCGATGATCGACACCTCGGGCACGACGGCCAAGCTCAGCTCCTGGTCGACCGAGCGGTACGCCACCGGCTGCAACGTCGACGCGTTCGACACGTACATGCGCGACATCGACTTCGCGCCCGACGGGTCGTACTTCGTCGTCGTCACCACGGGCGGGCCCTTCGGCACGACCCAGCTGTGCGACTCGGCCGCCCGCTGGGAGGCCACCAAGACCGGCGCCGGCCAGAGCCCGACGTGGGTGAACTGGACGGGCGGCGACACGCTGCTCGCGGTGTCCGTCACCGGCAAGGCGGTGTACGTCGGCGGCCACCAGCGCTGGCAGGACAACGCCCAGGGCCACGACAGCGCCGGCCCCGGCGCCGTCTCCCGCCCGGGCATCGCCGCCCTGAACCCGGTCGGCGGCAAGGCTCTTTCCTGGAACCCGACCCGTACGCGCGGCCACGGCGTGGAGACCCTCGTCGCCACGTCGAGCGGCCTGTACGTGGGCAGCGACACGGACCAGCTCGGCCACGAGTACCACGGCCGAATCGGAATGTTCCCGCTCCCGTAATGGAACTCCGCGTTCACGACCGACGCCGCCGGACAACCGTCCGGCGGCGTCGTCGCGTTTCCGGGCCTCGTTGGAACGAAGAAGGAGAGCCTCCACCGTGCCCCGGCCCGGCGAAGTGAGGCGCTCAGGATCCGCGCCGAGCGTCACGGACCGCGCGACGCGGGCGGCACGACGGGGACCTCTCGGCGTGGCGTGGGTGGTCGTGGTGTCTCTGGCCGGGTTGGCGGACGTGGGTGGTTTCCTGCTGCGGACCGCACGTAGCGGTCGGCGCGTTGGTGGCCGACCCTCGTTCGTACCCCGGTGAGCAGGCGTGACGTGCGACGCCGCCGGGCGGAATGCCCGGCGGCGTCTCCTCTCATGCCCTTCGCGGGCTCCGGCTGATCAGCTTGCCGGGGCCAGGACGATGGTCCACATCAGGCCGCGGCTGACCGCGTCCGTGGTCGCCGTCAGACCGCCGTACGGACCTGTCGGGACCGTGCCGCCGCTGTCCGCCGTCAAAGACGTCACCCGGCCGCCGCTGGTGCCCACCGAGACGCCGCGTGACGTGACGCCTCCCGGGGCGGTCCAGGCGGTCGTGGTCGACGACTTGTCCGACCACGATGACACCACCCAGCTGCCTGCCGCCGAAACCGCCGCCTGAGGTGTGGTGTGCGACAGCGTGTTGGCCGGGTCGGCCGCCTTTGCCGAAGCGGCCACCGGTGACGTCGCGGACGTGCCTCGGTACGCCAGCACCCGCAGGTTGCCCTTCGCGTAATCACTCAGGCCGACGGACACGCTCGAGCCGGCGCTGCCGGCCGTGGCGATCCGCTGCCAGACCGTCGAGACGGCGATTCCGTTGGTCTGGGTGTCGACCTGGGTCCAGCCGGCCGGCGGTGTGACGGTCTTGGTCGGGTCGTTGTCGGTGAAGGTGAGCAGAAGCCCGTCGCCGGCCTGGACGGCCGAGGGCACCGTCACCGTGGCGTTCTTGGTGTTGGCGTTGTAGACGTCCGTGCCGACATAGGCGATGTCGACGGCGTTCGTGGCGGCGTGCACCTGCTGGGTCGCGGTGTCCGTGCCCGAGCGGTTGTCGGTGACGGTGAGGCTCACCGTGTAGGTGCCTCCCCCGGCGTACGTGTGCTGCGGCGTCGCGCCGGCGCCGGTCGCACCGTCGCCGAAGTCCCACGCGTACGACGTTATCGAGCCGTCGGAGTCGCTGGACCCCGACCCGTTGAACGTGCAGGACAGCTGGTCGCAGTTGGAGGTGAACGCCGCGTGCGGCGGGGTGTTCGGGATGCCCGCGTACAGGAAGACGCCCTGGCCGCGCCAGTCTCCGCCGTCCACGACCACGGGGGTGCCCGAGGGCCTTCCGCCGGTGAAGTCGAGGCTGCGCAGGTGCCCGTCGGCCGTGCTCACGTAGTAGAGCTTGCCTCCGGCGGTGAACATGCCGCCGACGCTGCTCCAGTCGACGCCCGGCAGGTTGCCGCTCGCGCTGACCTCCAGGGCCGCGACCGCGCCGCTCTCGGCGTTGAAGCCCCGGTAGAAGAGCGAGGAGGTGCCGCGCGTGTAGTAGATCCGGCCGCCCGAGTAGAACATGCCCTTGATCGACTTGACCTGGTTGTGCCAGTCGGCCTCGTTGGTGAGCAGGTCGGACGCGTGGATCGCGGTCGGCGAGCCGAACGTCGACCCGTCGAAGGACCGCTTGTTGAGATTGCCGTCGGAGGCACCCGTGTAGAGATCGTTATTGATCATGAAGGCGCCGCGGATGGTGCGCCAGTCGATCCCGCCGGTCGAGTCGGTGGTGACGCTCCCCGCGGAGCTGCCGTTGAACGAGCGGTGCTGCAGGAAGTTCGACGCCGACGAGCCGCCGGAGTAGACGTCGCCCGGCAGCGATCCGGTGTTCAGCACGGGCAGGACCTTGCCGCCCGACACCGGGAACATCGCGATCTTCTGGTGAGTTTCGTCACCCGCGACGTCCGTGTCGCTGGCCATCCACAGCCCCTGGGTGGTGGCGAGGAGGTCGAAGACGCCGACACCGCGCGTACGACCGGGGTTCCACTGGAACGGCATGCCGCTTTCGGGGGAGAGCGCCGCGATGCCCGACCGGTCCATGGCGCCCTGTCCGGCCGAGTCGCCGCCGAACGGGTTGTTCGACCAGCGGAAGTGGCCGCCGACGTAGACGACCGAGTTGGTGATCTCGATGGCGTACGTCGTGTCGCCGCCGGTGTAGGTCACCCAGGTCGGCTGCAGGTCCGAGCCGGTCGCCGAGGTCTCCCAGCGCACCTGCGCGTCACAGAGCTTGGAGGTGCCGCCGGCCGCGCCGGTCGTGGAGACCACGAAGTAGGTGCCGTCGGGCGAGACGTCGACGTCGCGCATGTAGGAGTCGAACGACGACGAGCACGCGGCGGCGTACCGGTTGGTCTGCCAGTTCGACAGCTGCGCGGTGGCGCCGCTCAGGTCGACCATCACGATCTGCGGCCGGGCCTGGCCGGCCACCGAGGTGAAGTTGCCGACCGCGATCAGCTTGGAGCCGTCCGGCGTGATGTCCATCTTGTAGACGAGCGTCGTGCCGCCGTTCTGCATGCCGGCGAAGGCCAGCGACTGGAACGTGTCCAGTCGGCCGGTGTTCGGGTTGAGGGTGGCGAGCGCCGTACGGGCGACGCCGTCCACGTGCGCGAAGTTGCCGCCGATCCACAACCTCCCACCGGAGAGCCGCAGGTCCTTGACCCGGGCGTCCACGTTGGGCGTGAAGCCGGCGACGGACGCGCCGGTGTCGATGTCGAGGCGCGCGAGCACCTTGTGCGCGACGCCGTCGATGTGGGTGAACTGTCCGCCGAGGTAGATGGAGTGGCCGTCGGCGGACGGCAGGAGAACGCTCACCTCGCCGTCGGCGGACGGCTTGAAGGAGTCGTCGATGGCCCCGGTGGCGGCGTCGAAGGCCAGGACCCGGCCGCGGTTGACGACGGTCTGGGAGCCGGCCGCCTTCACCTGGGTGAAGTTGCCGCCGATGAAGATCCGTCCACCGATCTGGACGACCGAGCGTACGTCGCCGTCCACGAGGTTGGGGGTGAAGTTGACGGGGTCGGCACTCACGATGCCGTTCTGGATGTCCGCATTGGCGGGTCGGCCCTGGGGCGCGGTCACGAGACCGACGGCCAGCAGTGCCCCGGCCCCCATGGCGATCAGACTGCGAAGGCGCACGTGGCTTCCTCTCGCGTCCTCACTCGGCCAGGCGGGGGGCGGCCGTTAGAGGAATCAGGTGGTCAGAGGGAATCTATAGGGGCAAATCCCCCATGACGTGGGGATTGCCTGTCACCATCCGGTCACATATCCGCAAAAAACCCTTCGGCTCCCCCTTTGGGCGGGTGTCGTTATAGTTCGCAGCCATGAAGAGAAGTACGCCTGTACCGATCCCGCGTTCCGCGCTGGCAGTCGCGCTGGCGGCATCGCTGACGGCGTGCGCCGTTACTGAGACTCAGACGCCGGACGCTCCCGAGCGGAGTACAGCCCCGGTGAAGAACGCCGCGAAGAAGTGCACCGTCTCGGCGAAACTCGTGCCGTCCTGCGGCGCCTGGTGGGGTGTCACCCCGGTTGGTACGGCGCCGCCGACCGCCCAGGTACAGGCCTTCGAGCGCACCACCGGGCGTCCCGTGGACATCTACCACGGCTACCACTCGGGCGCTCAGCTCTTCCCGACCGCGAACGAGATCGCGCTGACCCAGCAGCCGAAGCGCCCGCGGATGCTCGTCCTCAACTGGAAGCCCGACACCGGCAAGACCTGGCGGCAGGTGGCCGCCGGCGCCATGGACGCCCAGATCGCCCGCGAGGCGCAGTACCTGAAGACCCACTTTCGCAAGAAGTTCTGGCTGGTCATCCACCATGAGCCGGAGGAAGAGGTCAAGGACCGCCCCGGCTCCGGCTTCACCGCCGCCGACTACCGCGCGATGTTCCGCCACGTCGTCGGCCGGTTCCGGGCACGCGGGGCGCGCAACATCCTGTTCACCGTGGTCTTCATGGGCTTCTCCGGCTACACGTCCAAGCCCTGGTTCAAGGACCTGTACCCCGGCGACGACGCCGTCGACTGGATCGGCTACGACCCGTTCGCCAAGTCCAACATCACGGACTACTCCAACCTGGTGAACAAGGTCGCGGCGAAGGAGCAGACGATCGGCTTCCCCGGCTTCTACGACTACGCCGAGCGCTACTTCCCCAAGAAGCCCCTCATGCTCACCGAGTGGGCCGTGCTCGAGAAGCCGGGCGACCCGGCGCGCAAGCCGGAGTTCTTCCGCAGCGTCGGGAAGCAGTTCGAGAAGTTTCCGCGGATCAAGGCGCTGACCTACTACAACGCCCGCCACGCGGAGAACATGCCGGACGGCGGCAACACCAGCGTCGACGCGACCGCCGCGGCCCTCAAGGCCTTCCGCGAGCTCGCCAAGGAGCCGGAGTTCAACGTACGGCACTGAGCACAGCGCCGGACAAGTACGCTCTGAACCTGGCAAAGCCGAGGTGAGGCAGGGGCGTCAGGGTGGGCACAGCGCGGGTCGTCCCGGCGAGAGTGGCGGTGAAGCCCGCCCCGTGGCGGCCCCGTCCGGGCTGGCCCCTCGTCGTGATCTTCATCGGCTTCCCCCTGTGGTGGCTGCTCGGCCTGGGGATGCTGATCTTCCTCATCATGAGCATCCCGATGGCCGTGCACCTCTACAAGCGGCGGTCCGGCGTGCTCGTGCCGCGCGGTTTCGGCGCGTGGCTGGTGTTCCTCGTCTGGGTGCTGCTGGGCGTCGGCGTGCTGTGGGCCAACGCCCCTGGCGCGGTGCCCGGCGGCGGCATCGGACGCCTGCTGCCGTTCGGCTGGCGCATGGCGTGGTACCTGGCCTCCACGATCGTCCTGCTCTACATCGCCAACCTCAGTGACGAGGAGCTCCCGGCCGACCGGGTCGGCGGGCTGCTCGGCTGGATGTTCATCGTCACGACCGCGGGCGGCCTGCTCGGCACCTTCGCGCCGCACCTCCAGCTGACCTCGCCGCTGGAGCTGGTCCTCAAGACCCACAACACGTTCCTGCTCGACGCGATCCACCCCAAGACCGCCGACGTCGCGACGATCCTCGGGTACGAACAGTCCCGGCCGATGGCGCCCTTCGCGTACGCCAACACCTGGGGCGCCGCCTACGCGTTCTTCCTGCCGTTCTTCGTCATCACCTGGCTCATACGAGCCGACCGGCGCCGCCGGATCGCGGGCATCGTCATCGCGCTCGCCTCGCTCTGGCCGGTCGTCTACTCCCTTGACCGAGGCCTGTGGGTCGCGCTCGCGGTGGCCGGCTGCTTCGCCGGCCTGAAGATCGTGGCCAGGGGCGGCGGGCGTGCCCTGCGGCTCGCGCTGGTCGGCCTCGCGACGGGCGCGCTCGTCTTCTTCGTCTCGCCGCTGCCCGACATGATCCAGACGCGGCTCCAGCACCCGCACAGCAACGACCGCCGCCAGCTGCTCTCGGAGGAGAGCGTACGCAGCGGCGTGACCGGGTCGCCGATCGTCGGGTTCGGCACCACGCGCAACGTCCAGGGCAACCTGACCTCGATCGCGGGCGGCGACCGTCCCGGCTGCAAGGCGTGCGGCGCGCCCCCGCTCGGCACCCAGGGCCACATCTGGCTACTGATCTTCGCCAACGGCATCGTGGGCACGATCGTCTTCTCAGTGTTCTTCCTGATGCGGTTCGCGCGTCACTGGCGTGAGCGTTCGGCGTACGGCGTCGCGGGCTGCTGTGTTCTGCTGTCGTTCGGGCTGTTCCTTTACATCTACGACCTGGTGGAGGTCCCGCTGTACACGGTGATGATCGCCGTCGCGCTGATGTGGCGCGCCCGGCGCGAGGCGCTCGCGTGAGCGCCTGGGCCGACGCCGTCGCCGACCTGTGGCCCGACGCCGAGGTCGGTTCCGGCTCCGACCCGCACGCCGTGCGCGAGTTCGTCTTCCTGCCCAGCGCCGAGCGGCCGCGGCTGCTGCTGCCCGCCGGGCTGCCCGCCGCCGCGTCGGCGGCGCTGCGCCGCTACAGCCACGACCTCGGCGCCCGCCAGCGCGTCACCCGGGTGCTGACGGCGACCGCCGTACGCGCCGGGCTCGCCGACCGCGCGCTGCGCGACCGGCTGCACGTCACCGGCGGCGGCGAGTCGGTGGAGGACCACCTCGCCGAGATCCTCAGGCGGCCCGTGGTGGTCAGCGTCGGCCTCGGCTCGGCGCGCGCCAACCGCAAGCCGATCCTGCACGTGCTCACGCCGCGCGGCGAGCCACTCGCCTTCGTGAAGGTCGGCGACACCGCCATGGCCCGCGACCTGATCGCCGGCGAGGCCGCGGCGCTCACCGCCCTCGCCGGGCGTACGCTGCGCACGCTCCACGTCCCGGAGGTCCTGCACCACGGCGACTGGCGCGGCCTCACCCTCCTCGTGCTGAGCCCGCTGCCGACCGGCGCGCTGTCCCTGCGGCGGCGCGGCGGCGCCCCGATCGAGGCGATGCGCGAGCTGACCGGCGACCCACGGCGCGTGACGCTGTCGGCGAGCCCGTTCTGGACCCGCTTCCTCGACGTGCCGCTGGAGGACACCGTCCAGCGCAACCGCTTCGCCGACGTCGTGGCGCGCGTCGGCACCGCGTACGGCGACGACGAGGTCGGCTTCGGCGCGTGGCACGGCGACTGGACCCCGTGGAACATGGCCTGGCACCGCGGCCGTCTCCAGCTCTGGGACTGGGAGCGGTTCGACGCCGACGTGCCGGCCGGCCTCGACCTCCTGCACTACCGGCTGCAGACCGGCGGCGGCTACGACGCCCGGCCCGACCCGGCGATCCTCGCCCCACTCGGCCAGACCGGCCGCGAGGCGGCGATCACCGTCGAGCTCTACCTGCTGGAGCTGGCCCTCCGCTACCTGACCGCGGCGCAGGGCCCCCAGGGCGAGCCGCTGCGGCCCCAGGCGGCGAGCCTGCTCGACCTGCTCCACTCGAACGCCGGGAGGCCCCTGTGATCTCACGACGCGACGCACCCCAGTGGGTCAAGGAGAGCGGCCGCGCCGTGTCGCGCACGGCGGGGCGGCTCAGCTCCGGCCTGCGGGCGCTAGCGATAAGCAACAAAAAGAGAGAGAGAGAGAGAGAGAGAGAGAGAGAGAGAGAGAGAGAGAGAGAGAGAGAGAGAGAGAGAGAGAGAGAGAGAGAGAGAGAGAGAGAGAGAGAGAGAGAGAGAGAGAGAGAGAGAGAGAGAGAGAGAGAGAGAGAGAGAGAGAGAGAGAGAGAGAGAGAGAGAGAGAGAGAGAGAGAGAGAGAGAGAGAGAGAGAGAGAGAGAGAGAGAGAGAGA
>CAVTOG010000014.1:0-781765 GCA_963736325.1 uncultured Actinomycetota bacterium
GAGAGACTTTTTTGCGACGCCTGTGTCGGGTGAGCCGGCAGGTCGTACCTGGCGCTTGAAGACCCGGACCGATTGTCGGGAGCTTCATGGCGAACAGTGCGCCGGGGAGGCGGAGGGCTCTTCAACCGGGTTGGTGGGCGGCCCGCCCTGTTCGGCAGAGCCCCGGTGATCAGCGGTAACACGCCGGACAACGAGAAGTACGCCTGACTCGCGAGGGTATGGACCGTTCCCTGCGCTTGCGGTTAGAGTCGCGGCTGGCAACGAACTGACGCGAGGTGCCCCCTTGTGGGGAGAATCGGGAAGCCGGTGAGAGTCCGGCACGGGCCCGCCGCGGTATCCGGGGAGTCGCCATCCGTGCGCTTCGGCGCGGTCACTGGCCTCACGGCTGGGAAGGCCGGATGGTGGGCGCAGATCCGGAAGTCCGAAGACCGGCCTCGCTAGGACTGCCACCACACGGTGGCACGACGCAGCGGGAGCCTGCCCATGAACACCGAGATCTACGACGTCATCCACCGTCGGCGCGACGTACGGGCGCAGTTCACCGGCGATGCCGTTCCGGACGACGTCCTCCATCGCGTACTGACCGCCGCGCACGCGGCGCCGAGTGTCGGTCTCACCCAGCCCTGGGACTTCGTGCTGGTCGAGTCGGCCGAGGTCAAGCGGGCCTTCTACGAGCACGTCCAGGAGGAGCGGGCCACGTTCGCGGCCGGTCTGGGGTCCGAGGACGCCCAGCGGTTCGAGCGGATCAAGATCGATGGGGTGATGGAGAGCAGCCTGTCGGTCGTGGTCACGTACGACCCGGAGCGGGGGAGCCCGGCCGTGCTCGGGCGGCACGCCATCGCGGACGCCGGGTTGTACTCCGTGTGCCTCGCCATCCAGAACCTCTGGCTGGCCGCGACCGCCGAGCGGCTCGGCGTCGGCTGGGTGTCCTTCTACCGTGAGGCATTCCTGAGCCGGCTGCTCGGCATCCCGGACGGGATCCGGCCCGTCGCCTGGCTGTGCCTGGGACCGGTCACGCACCTGGAGACCGTGCCCGACCTGGAGCGGCACGGCTGGCGAAACCGGCGGCCGCTGGAGGCGGCGCTCCACCGCGACGCCTGGTGACCCGGACTATCGCCGCTTATCGGGACGTATCCAGCAATCCTCGATGGGCGTTCGACCTGCGGTGCGGATGATCACCCGGTAGTCGGCCCGTGCCGTCTCACGTGGCGGCACACGGTCCGGCGTGGAACAGGGAGGAAGCCGGTCGTGTCCGACATCGACATTCGCAAGATCGGTGGACGCATCGGGGCGGAGGTCGTCGGCGTCGATCTGAAGAGCGACCTCTCCGACGGGCTGAGCGCCGAACTCAACGAGGCCCTGGTCGAGCACAAGGTCCTGTTCTTCCGCGAGCAGCACCTCGACGACGCGGCGCAACTGGCGTTCGCGTCGAGGTTCGGGACGCTCAAGGACCGGCATCCGACGATGCGGGCGGCCGACGGGAAGCCGCAGGTGCTGCCGGTCGACGCCGAGGACCAGCGCGCGAACCACTGGCACATCGACGTCAGCTTCGGCCCGCGCCCGCCGAAGGCGAGCACGCTGCGCGGCATCGTCATCCCGCCGTACGGCGGCAACACCCTCGTCGCCAACGCCGAGGCCGCGTACAAGGACCTGCCCAAGGAGCTCCGCGCGATCGCGGACGGGCTGTGGGCGGTGCACACCAACCACGCCGAGCAGCCGATCCTCGCGACCGAACGCGCGCTCGAGTACCGCAAGGCGTTCCTGTCCCGCACGCTCAAGGCCGCGCACCCGGTCGTACGCGTGCATCCGGACAGCGGTGAGCCCGCGCTGTTCCTCGGCGGGTTCGCGCAGACGCTCGTCGGGCTGACGCTCCGCGAGTCGCGGCCCATCCTGGACGTCCTGCAGTCGTACGTCATCCGGCCCGAGAACATCGCCCGCTGGCGGTGGACGCCCGGCGACGTACTGATCTTCGACAACCGCAACACCCAGCACTACGCGCCCGACGACTTCGACGGGCTGCCCCGCCTGCTGCACCGGGTGTCGGTGACCGGTGACGAGACCGTCGGCCTCGACGGCCGGGCGAGCTACGCCGTCCAGGACGAGGAAACCGCCGTCGGCGCTTCCGCGACGATCTGACCCGCGAAGGACGAGAGAGATGCCCGATCCAACGACGTTCACCGCACGCCTGCGCGAACGGCAGCGGCTCATCGGATACTGGGTGGAGTTCGACAGCCCGGTCGGCCTCGAACGCGTCGCCGGCCTCGGCTACGACTACATCTGCGTGGACGGCCAGCACGGCGTGCTGGACCGGACCGCCTGGCGTACGTCCATGCTGGCCATCGACGCCCGCGGCGTGTCCGCCGGCCTCGTACGGATCTCCTCGAGCGATCCGGCCGAGATCGGCGCCGCCCTCGACATCGGCGCGCGCGGCGTCATCGTCCCGCTGGTCAGCAGCGTGGAGGAGGCCGCCGCCATCGTCAGCGCGTCGCGGTTCGCGCCGATGGGGACGCGGAGCTTCGGCGGCCCGACCCGGTCGGCACTGCGCATCGGCCCGATGCCCGCCGAGGCCAACGACGAGGTCGCCTGCATCGCGATGATCGAGACCCTCGGCGGCCTGAACGACGCCGTCGCCATCTGCGAGACGCCCGGTCTCGACGCCGTGTACGTGGGCCCGGCGGACCTGTCGATCTCGCTGGGCGGCCGCTACCCGGGCGACCCGGCCGTCGAGGCCGAGTTCAACGAGGCGCTGACCACCATCATCAAGGCGGCGGACGCGTCCGGCATCGCGTGCGGCATCCAGTGCAACGACGGTGCGGAGGCCGCCGCCCGCCTGGCGCAGGGCTTCACCTTCGCCACCGCGTCGTGCGATCTGTCGACCATCGAACGCGGCGCGATCGAGGACCTGAACGCCGCCCGCGGCTGACCGGGCCGCACCCCCGTCAGGCGGTTGCGGCATTGGGGCAGGTCGTAGTGTTGTCACCGCCGGAGTCATTTCGTGACCGAACCACGGCTGTTAGACAGTCCTCAGTGCTGATGGCTTCGGCCTAGAGGATGGATCGGTCACGGTGGCGGTTGGCGGCTCAAGACGGAGCAGGTCTCTGCTCGTACTGGTGAGCGCGTTCTTCGCCGCCATCGCGCAGGGGCTGTCCGGCGTGACGGACCTCGTGCACGGATTCACGCCGACGTTGCTGTCGGCCGTCGTCTCAGGGGCACTCACCGGCGCGGCCGTGATGGTGGGCGGCACACGACGGTCGGCGATCCTCAAAAAAAATACTCAGTCAGTGAAACTTTCAGTTGGCGTTCCTTCAGATCTCCGCACGGTTTAGCGCGGAGCAGCGTCGAGCGCGCCCCCAGGTGCGGAGCCGTTTCTCGGTGGGCGTACCGGGCCCAAGGGGCGGCGTGGGCCGATGGGCGGGGGTGGGCGCCGGAGGGGATGGGGCCTGGGGCAGGCCCGCATCTCCCATCGACGGCCCGGCCGGTGCCGCGCCGCGTCTCCGCCGTCCGGTGTGGTTATCGTTCGGCTCCGCCGTAGAGGCCGGACCAGACGGAGAGGTAGCGCTCGCCGGTGTCCGGGAAGATCGTGACGATGCTCGCGTCGGCCCATTCGGGGCGGCGGGCGACCGCGCGGCTGGCGAAGGCGGCGGCGCCGGAGGACGGGCCGACGAACAGGCCGGTCGTGGTGACGATCTCTCGCGTGGTGCGGTGGGCCTGTTCGTCCGTCACGGTCATGACCTCGTCGATGACGGTGCGGTCGGTGACGTCGGCGATGAACCCGCCGCCGATGCCGTAGATCTCGTGGGCGCTGTGTTCGCCGCCGGACAGGAGGGCCGAGGTGGCGGGTTCGGCGCCGACGACGTGGACGTTCCGGCGTTCTTTCAGGTAGCGGGCCACGCCGCTGATGGTGCCGCCCGTTCCGACGCCGCAGACGAGGACGTCGATGTCGCCTCCACAGGCGTCCCAGATCTCCGGGCCGGTGGTCTCGTAGTGGGAGATCGGGTTGGCCATGTTCTGGTCCTGGTGGGCCAGCCACGAACCGGGGATGGAGCGCTGGATCTCCTCGGCGTGCGCGAAGGCGGCGGGCAGGCCCAGCGACGCGGGTACCGTCACGACCTCGGCGCCGAAGGCGCGCAGGATCTGCCGGCGTTCCTCGGTGGCGTTGTCCGGCATGACGATGATGCACTTGTGGCCGCGCATGGCGGCCATGGCGGCGAGCGAGATGCCCATGCTGCCGGACGACGTCTCGATGACGGTGCCGCCCGTGGCGGGCAGGTGACCGGCGCGTTCGGCTTCGCGGATCATGTAAAGGGCCGGGCGGTCCTTCACACTGGAGAGCGGGTTGAGCATCTCGAGCTTGGCGAACAGCCGTACGCTCTCCGGCACGTCCGGGAAGGCCATGCGGACCAGCGGCGTGTTGCCGATCAGGTCTTCCAGTGAGGTCGCTATCGCGCGGGTCGGCTCTGAAACCTGGGTCATCGAACGCTCGCCTTCTCTTCCCATCCGTACAACTCGGTGAACTGCTCTTCCTGCGTGCTGAAGCCGTAGGTGGTGCCGCGCTTGGCGGCGGCCGGTTCGAGCGAGCGCGAGTGCCGGACGATCTTCGCCGCGCGGGGTGCGCGTTCGGCGGAGTACGCGGCCAGCGCGGTGCGGACACCGGTATCCCCGCCGAGGTGGCGGGCCAGTACGACGGCGTCTTCGAGCGCGGTGTTGGCGCCCTGGCCCAGCTCCGGTGACATGGGGTGCGCCGCGTCGCCGAGGAGGGTCACGCGGCCCCAGGTCCAGCGGGAGATCGGGTCGCGGTCGCTGATGTCGGTGACGACGACGCGTCCGGGCGGCTCGACGTCCGCGATCATCCGCAGGACCGGCTCGTGCCAGCCGGTGAGCTCCTGCGCCAGGTCGGCGAGGGCGGTCGTGCGGTCCTTGGCGGGCCACACGCCCGCGGGTGCGACGATCTTGGCGGTCCAGTAGAGCTGCCCGCCGCCGATCGGCGCGGTGAACAGGCCGAGCCCCTGGCCGCTGACGACGAAGCCGTACGGGTGGTCGGCGGGCGCCGGTGAGCGGCCCCGCAGCGTCGTGTACCCGCGGTAGACCGGCGGGCCGTCGCCGAGCAGCCGCCGGCGTACGCCGGAGTGGATGCCGTCGGCGCCGACCAGCAGGTCGACCTCGAGCGTCGTGCCGTCGGAGAGCATGACGTCGACGCGCCCGTCGTGGCCGGCGTGGTCCTCGACGCGTACGCCGTTGCGCAGCACGACCCCGGCGGCCTGGGCCTCCTCGTACAGCAGCCGTTGCAGCGTGGTCCGCAGCAGCGAGATGTGCGGCGCGCCGTACAGCCGGCCGAGGTCCCCGATCGGGTGCACGGCCAGCACCTCGCCCTTCGGGGTCAGCACCGGGCGGCTCTGGCCGGGTGTGGCGACGTGACCGGCGGCGCGTACGGCCGAACCCAGCGTCGGGGAGATCGCCTCGGCGGCGCGTACGCCGTTCGGGTACAGGATCAGGCCCGCGCCGACGTCGTCGATGCGTTCGGTGCGTTCGATCACCAGGACGGTGAGGCCGGCGCGCCGCAGCGCGACGGCCGCGGCCAGCCCGCCGATGCCGCCGCCCGCGATGGCCACCGTGAGCTCAGCCGTCATCGCGGATCCCTCCCGTCGTCACGAGCGCGGGTTCGACGGACAGGCCGTCGAGAAACCATTCCTGGAGCCGTCTCATCCGGACCTCGCTCTCCTCGCGGGTGGGTGCGGACACGACGAACGCGGCCAGGAAGTCGCCGGAGAAGGTGGGCGCCTCCATGACCTCGCCGGGCCGTACGAACACGCGGGCGCTCTCCACCCACGGGAACGGTGGTTCGCCGGGCACCGCGCGGACCAGGCCGGGGCGCCGGAGCAGGACGAGCTGCCCGGTCATCGTGGCGGGCCGCAGGCGTCCGGTACCGGTGGGGACCGGCAGGCCGAGCTGCGCGCGCACCCACGCCTCGGTGGGCTCGATGCCGAAGAGCGCCTGCTGGATCTCGCGCTGGGCGGCGCCGCCCGTACGGCAGGCGATCTCGCACAGGACGAGGCGGTCGCCGGTGCCGTGGAAGACCTCGGCGTGGAAGGTGAAGTCGTCGGGGCCGGGCAGCGCGTCCAGGACCTGCTCGGCGAAGTCCACCAGCCGCCCGCTGAGCGGGTCGCCGGGGTCCAGCGTGACGTCCATGCGCCCGCCGCGGTCGTCCTTGTACGTCACCAGCGCGTAGAGGTACTGCGACGGCCACGCGTAGACGATCTCGCCGCCGACGACCAGGCCGTCGATGTGGCACATCGGACCCTCGACGTAGGTCTCGACGATGAGGTTCGGCAGGTGCCCGTCGTACAGGTCGAAGCCGGTCGTGAGGTACGTGTCGAGCTCGGCCTCGGTACGGATGATGTGCAGGCCGACCGAGCCGCCGCCGTCGCGGGGTTTGACGACGATCGGGTACCCGTGGTCGCGCGCGAAGGCGATGACGTCGACGGCGCACTCGATCTCGACCCAGGGCGCGACCGCGATGCCCGCACCGGCCAGGATCGCCTTGGTCCGCGCCTTGTCGCGGAACGCCGCCACGCTCTCGAGGCGCTGGCCCGGCAGGCCGAGGACCTCGCGGAGCTGCGCGGCGCGCTCCAGGTCGCGCTCCTGCGTGGCGATCACGTGCGTGACGCGGTGTTCGCGTGCCAGCGCGAGCGCGCGGGCCTCGACGCGCCCGGCGAGGTCGTAGCCCTCGACCGCCTCGGCGTGGAGGTAGCCGGTCTCGGGCAGGTCCTCGCCGAGGTGGTCGAGCTGCTCGCGCGAGGCGAGCAGGACGACGCCGTGGCCCTCGGCCCACCGGTCGTACGGGCTGGCGGCGAGCGAGCCGCGGTGCAGGACGAGCACGGTCATCGGACGGGCCTCCCGTCGAGGCCCGCCTGGGCGCGTACGGAGCGTTCGGAGGCCAGGGCGCAGCGGACCGCGTCGACCAGCCACCGTCCGTCGGGGGCCCGCACCGCGTCCACGACCTGTTCGCAGCCCACCGGCGGGGGCAGCGCGGCGCGTACGCGGTCCCGCAGCTCGTCCGGGGCCGGCGCGCGTTCGCCGGCGGCGGGTTCGACCACGAGGCTCGGCGCGGTCTCCAGCTCGGGCGCCAGGCCGCGGCCGGTGAACGCGGCGATCGCGGCCTCGTCGCCGGGCGTCGCGAGGACGGGCCAGCCGGCCGCGCGCCGCTCGCGTACGCGGATCGGGTAGCCGTGCCGGTCGGCGTACCAGTACAGGTCCATGATCCGGCGGACCGGATGGCAGGGCACGGCCGGGATGCCCGCGCCGGTCAGCCGACGCCGCTGCGCGACCAGGTCCCGCAGCGCGATGGCGTCCTCCCGTCCCGTACCGGGCAGGCCGAGGTGGTCACGCAGCGCGCCGCTCCTGATCAGGTCGGCGTCGTCGGTCGCCACGACCGCCGACACGCGCGTACGCCCGGCGAGGCGCAGCACGGCGCGCTCGACCTCCGCCGAGGTCGCGAAGTCGCCGAAGCACCGCAGGTCGGCGTATCCGCCGGTGTCGTACGCGCCGAGGTCGGCGGCGCCCCGTCCGGTGAGCAGGACCACGTCGCGCCCACCGTCGCCGAGCCAGGTCAGGTACGGCGGCAGCGGGCCGCGCGGGCGGTCCAGGATCACCACGGTCATCGGGCTCGGCTCCTCACTCGCGTGCCATCCGGACGTTCACCGACGCGGCCAGCTCCTCGCAGCGGCGTACCGCGCTGTCGGAGTCGGGCGCGGCCACGGCGATCAGGCCGAGTCGGTCCCAGTTGTCCCGCAGGCCGTGCACGACGTCGCCGGGCCGTACGGACAGCTCGGTGGCGATTACGTCCTCGCGTCCGGCCAGGCGCGAGACGCCCTCGATCGCCTCGACACGTCCCGCGGGGCCGTGCAGGAACCGCACGCAGGCGGCGCCGCGCGGCTTCGGGCGGTCGGGCAGCGCCTCGACCAGCCCGAACGGCCACGCGAGCGCGTACTCGACCAGGTCGATGCCGTAGACCGACGCCACCAGGTCCTTGATCCGGCCGCCGCCGAACCGGTTGTGCGACTCGATTACGAGAGGGCCGCGCGAGGAGATCCGCAGCTCGGTGTGGCTCGGGCCGTCCTTCAGGCCGACGACGTCGAGGAACCCGGTCACGGCGGCCGCGATCTCCTCCTCGCGGCCGGCGTCGACGCGCGCCGGCAGCGTGTGGCCGAGCTCGGCGAAGTGCGTCTCGTCCACGAGTTTCTCGGTGACGCCGAGGACCACGTGGCGCCCGGCGAAGCTGAACGCCTCGACGCTGTACTCGGGGCCGTCGATGTACTCCTCCATGAGGAAGTCGCCGACGGCGAACATCTCGGCCGGCCCGCGGTCGACGCCGGTCGCGCGTACCGCCCGGATTCGCGCCCAGACCGCGTCGACGTCGCCGGGCCCGTCAACGCGGAAGACTCCGAACCCGCCCGACAGATCGGTGGGCTTGACGATGAACGGGTGGCCGTACGCGGCACCGAACGCGACGAGGCTCTCGCGGCCGGTCACCGGCGCGGCGCCGACCGTCGGCGCCCCCGTCTCGGCGAGGTGGCGGCGCATCGCCCACTTGTCGCGCAGCAGGTGGCTGGTGCGGTACCCGGTGCCGCCGAGCCCGAACAGGTCGTTGACCCGGCCCGCGATCTCCAGACCAGGCTCGGTCAGCGAGACCGCGGCGGTGAAGCCCCAGATCCGGTGCGCCGTCTCGGCCAGGGGACGCGTCACCGACCAGTCCCGGTAGTCGGCCAGCACGGTGACGTCGGCCAGCTCGCCCTGCTCGGCGGCGAACTTGCTCTTGTGCTGGAGCAGGATCACGTCCAGCCCGAGGTCCTTGGCCCGGCGTACGGTCTCGGTCCGGTGCCCGACGAGCAGGACCGTACGGTCCGGGTTCACGAGGCGACCACCGTGTGCAGCAGGCCGTTCACGGTGGCGACGCGAGCCTCCGCCTCCTCCTCGGACCCGGCGTCGACCACCACGTAGCCGTGCCGGCTGCGGGAGTCGACGGTCACCGGCACCGTGGCGCCGGGCAGGAAGGGGAACTTCAGCTCGTGCACGTACGGCAGGGCCCGGATCTCCTCCAGCCCGCCGACCGACTCCAGGCGGCCCGGCCGCAGCCGGAAGAACGACACGCAGCCGTAGCCGTGGGCCTCGGGGATCTCGACGGGCTTGCCGCTCAGCGCGCGGAAGATCGCCGCCTCGACGTCGAAGCCGGAGGCGAGCCGGACGGCCGTGGGGATCCGGTCGCCGCCGATGCGGGTCTGCGACTCCACGACGCGCGGCCCGGACGTCGTCCGGATCACCTCGGTGTGCGCCGGGCCGAACCGGTAGCCGGCGGCGTCCAGGAACGTCGTGACCAGGTCGGTCATGGCGATCCGATCGGCCTGCGCCAGCGGCGCGGGGAAGAGGTGCCCGGTCTCCACGAAGTCCGGCAGCGGCGAGACGCGCTTGGCGGTGATGCCGACGAGGCGGTGCTGGCCCTCGACGGTCAGCGTCTCGACGCTGTACTCCGGCCCGCGCAGGAACTCCTCCAGGACGGCCGGTCCGTCGTAGCCGTGCGCGGCGAGCCGCCGCTCCCAGTCGTCCAGGTCGTGCTCGTCGCGGATGAGCCGTACGCCGCGGCTGCCGCCGAGGCGCGTCGGCTTGGCCACCACCGGCAGGTCCAGCTCCGCGAACCGGGCGCGCGCCTCGGCCGGGGACCCGACGACGACGGTGCGTACGGGGGACAGGCCGCACTCGCGCAGCAGCCGCCGGGTGGCCGCCTTGTCGTTGATCTGGTGGAGGGCCTGCGGCGGGTTCGGCGTCACGCCGAGGACGTAGGCCTCCTCGCATACCGGGAGCTGGGTGTCCTCGTTGCCCAGGTGGAGGACGTGCGCGACATCGAGCCGGATCGCGGTCTCCGCGACCAGCCGCCGCAGCCCGTCCACGTCGCCGAAGTCGGTGAGCAGCAGTTCCTCGGAGTGGCGCGCGACCTCCTCGAGCGTGTCGCCCGCGGCCAGCGCGCGGTCCCAGATGGAGAAGACCCGGAAGCCCTCCTCCCTGGCCTTGCGGGCGAGCTGCTTGTACGGCATCACCATGAGGAGCCGGTCGTTCGGTACGGCGGCCGTCATTGCGGGCCCCCGTCCACCGGGTCCTCGTCGCCGGAGGCCAGGACGGGGACGCGCGGTCTCGGCGGCGCCGCCGGGATGATCGTGGCCTTGGGCGCGTGCACGAGCGCGCCGGCCGGCACGTCGGACAGCACGAGCGCCAGCGCGCCGATCAGCGCGTTGTCGCCGATCGTGATCGAGCCGAGGAGCGTCGCGCCCACCCCCACGGTCACGCCGTTGCCGAGCTTGGGGTGGCGGCGCCGGTCGGGCCGGTCGTTCCACCAGCCGGTCGAGCCGAGCGTGACCTGGTGGAAGAGCGAGACGTCGTCGCCGATGACCGCGGTCTCGCCGATGACGACGCCGCAGCCGTGGTCGATGAAGAAGCGGCGGCCGATCAGCGCGCCGGGGTGGATCTCGATGCCGCCCGCGAACAGGCGCGTCAGCATGCACAGCGCGCGGGCCGAACGGTAGGCGCCGCGCCGGTAGAGGCGGTGCCCGAGGCGGTACCCGAGCAGGGCGACGACGGTCGGGTGCAGCAGCGCCTCGCTGCGGGACCGTACGGACGGGTCGCGCTCGATGACGACGTCGAGCTGCTCACGTACGCGTTCGAGGAGCCCTGCCAGGCGCCGGGGCGTTCGAAAGGGTCTCACGCGAGGACCTTCCGTTTCTGGAGGCGGAAACTCCGGCATTCGCGCCTCACGATCCGTTCGCGGACGCGACGGGCTCGGCGGCGGCCGTGGCCGCCTGGGCGTCTCGCGCGCGAAACAGCGACCGGTAGAGCAGGATCGCGCCGATCCCGAACACCCCGAACAGCAGGCTCATCCCGAGCGGCGGCACCAGCACGCCGAGGGTCACGCACAGCGAACCGACGACCATCCCGAGGCGGATGTGGATCTGGTAAACGGCCATATACCGGCTCCGGTCCCCGGCCGGCATCAGCTCGGCCATCAGCACCTGGCGCGCGGGCGCGGCCATCAGCTCGCCGATCGTCAGCACGACCCCGGCGGTGATCAGGAACCAGGCGTTCTGGCCGGCGCCCCACACCATGTAGCCCGCCGTGAAGACGGTGAGGCCGACGTAGATCCGGTTCCGCTGCGAGAGCCGGCCGAACATCCGGGCCGAGAACAGCGCCAGGCAGACGACCAGGAAGGTGTTGATCGCCCGCAGGATGCCCAGCATCTTGATGCCGTCGATCGGCACGCCCACCAGGTGCTGCAGCGGGAAGCCCCGGGCGAGCCGGGTCGCGATGTAGTACGAGATCTGGATCTCGACGCTGCGGACCAGCAGCGCCGCGACGATGATGCGGATCAGGACGCGGTCGCGCATCGCGGCGGCGTACGAGGTGAGGATCGTCCGCATTCGGCCCGGCTCGGCGCTCGCGGAGGCCGGCGCGGTCTCGGTGACCGCGACCCAGGTGACGACCACGATCAGCGTGGACAGCACGGCGGCGGCGAGCAGCAGGTAGGAGAAGTAGTGCCCGTAGGCGAACCCGCCGACGAGCGAGCCGAACACGAACGCCAGGTTGATCGACCAGTAGTTGATCGTGTAGATCGTGGACCGGGTCTCGGGGGTGGAGACGTCCACCATCATGCCGTCGTTGGCGGGCACGGCGATGCCGAACAGGGCGGCGCTGAGCAGGTAGAAGACGTACGTGCCCAGCCCCGAGTGCCACCACGGCGAGTTGGCCAGCGCGAGGAGCACGAAGGCCGCGCTGCTGCCGATCTCGCCGAGCAGCAGGGTCGGCCGCCGCCCGCGTACGTCGGACAGGTGGCCGCCGAAGAACGTGCAGCCGATGACGACCAGCGCGATCACCGTGGTCAGCAGGCCCGCGGTCGCCGGGCCGTACAGCCGGGCGAAATGGATGACCATCAGCGGCGCGAGCATGATGTCCAGGAACCGCCGGACGAAGCCGACTCCGAGCCGGAGCTTGATGTTCCGGTGCACGCCGCCGAGGATCACGTGCGCCTCGACTCGACGCGCACCCCGCCGCCCTGGTCCGCCGTCGTGGGAGGGACCACGGCCGCCGGCTCCCGGTGGTGCCACACCAGCCCGCCGCCTCCGCCTCCGTCCTCCGGATCGGTCACGTCGGTGACCAGGCAGAGGAGGATCGTGTGGTCGCCGCCGTCGCGTGCGCCGTGGGGCCGGCACATGACACGTACGCCGACGTCGGTGAGCTCGGGCGCGCGCCCGTGGCGTACCGGCAGGTCACGGAACCGGTCGCCCTTGGAGGCGAACCGCATGGCCAGGGCCTCCTGGCCGGGACCGAGCAGGTGCAGGCACAGGTGGCCGGTGCTGCGCACGATGTCGTGGCTGCGGCTCGCGCGGTCCAGGCAGACCAGCATCAGCGGCGGGTCCAGCGACAGCGAGCTGACCGCGTTGACGGTCAGGCCCTGCGGGCGGCCCTCCGCGTCGTAGCAGGTGAGCACCGTCAGCGGGGCCGCCAGGTGGGACATCGCGCGGCGGAAGGTGGTGCCGTCGACGCCCGCGAGCGCGGCGTCCAGGTCGGCGTCCAACTCCGGGTCGAGCTCGGGCTCCAGGTCCCGCCCGCGTACGGTCACCGGCTGCGGCGGCGGTGCGGCGACGGGAGAGCGGGTGGACAGCCACCGGCCCGTCGGCTCGCCGAACGTCTCCGTCTCCGCGTCCCAGACGACCGCGCCGCCCCGGACCGTGGTGCGTACGCGGCCGGTCATCGTCCAGCCCTCGTACGCCGACCAGCCGCACTTGGAGCGCAGGTCGGCGGCGGTCAGCATCCACCGCTCACCGGGCCGGAATACCACCAGGTCCGCGTCGGCACCGGGCTCCAGCCGGCCCTTGCCGGCCAGGCCGAACAGGTCCGCGGGCTTGGACGCGAGGTGCTCGACGAGCCGGGCGATCGCGGTGTCGGCGTCCTCGTCGGGCCACCGGCGCCGCATCCCGGTCCACACCGCGACGGCCAGCTCCTGCACGCCGGGCAGCCCGGGAGGCGCGTCGGGCACCGGGCGGGTCTTCTCGGCGATGGTGTGCGGCGCGTGGTCGCTGCCCAGGTCGGTGACGTCGCCCGCGTGGAACGCCGCCCAGAGCCGGTCCTGGTCGGCGCGGCCACGGATGGCCGGCGACAGCCGGGTACGCGCGCCCAGGCGCAGCGTGTCGGCGTCCGTGAACGACAGGTGGTGCGCGGTGAGCTCGAAGGTCACCGGGAGCCCGGCGGCGCGGGCCGCGATGACCAGGTCGGCCTCTTCGGCGCTGGACAGGTGCAGGATGTGCGCCTTGGTGCCGTGCCGTCGGACCAGCTCGATGACCTTGGCGACGGCGGCGATCCCGCCGCTGCGCGGGCGGAACCGCTCGTAGTCGCGATATTCGCGCGGCGCGCCCTGCCAGCCGTCGAGCAGCGCGAACAGGGTCTCGTCCTCGGCGTGCAGGACGAGCTGCACGCCGCCCGCCGCGGCGGAGGCGAAGATCTTCTCGAGCTGCTCCGGCTCGCGTACGACGGTCGGCGCGGTGTGGTGGCCGGCCATGAAGACCTTGGCGCTGGTCGCGACCGACGGGTCCAGCTCGGCGAGCAGCTCGGGGCGCAGCGGGTCGGCGCCCAGGTGGAACCGGTAGTCGACGAGGGAGGTTCCGGCCACCATGGCGGCCTTCGCCGCGACCGCCGCGGCGTCGAGCGTCGGCGGGATGGTGTTCGGCATGTCCATGACGGTGGTGACCCCGCCCGCCACGGCCGCGCGTCCACCGTGCGCCCAGTCCTCCTTGTACTCCAGGCCGGGCGTGCGGAAGTGCACGTGGGAGTCGATGAGCCCGGGCAGCACGTAGTCGTCGCCCGCGTCGATCCGCGGGACGCCCGCCGGCAGGTCGCCCCCGTCCGTGAGGGCGCGGATCCGCCCTCCGGCCACGACGACGGCGCCGCGGCGCACGCCGTTCGGGGTGACGAGGCGCCCCGTGACGACGAGCTCCGCCCGATCCGGACTCAGGTCTTCCATGACGCGGCCACCAGCTCTCGGCAGAGTTCGTTGGTCGGACCCATCAGCGCCACCGCGCGCGCATCGGCGATGAGCCGGTTGAGGCGGTGGTCGACCAGGTAGCCGGCGGAGCCCAGCATGCGGGCGACGTCCATGCCGACCTGCTCGGCGGTCGTCGAGGCGTGCAGCTTGCTCTGCAGCGTCGTCAGGCCCGGGTCGTCCGACACGCGGTGCCCCGCGCGTACGACGAGGGCCCGTGCGGCCTCGACCATCGTGCCGAGCTTGACGATCTGGTGGCGTACGGCCTGCATGCGGGCGTCGTCGAAGCGGCGTGCGTGCTCGAATGCGAGGTCGTAGGCCGCCTGGGCGATGCCGACCGAGACCGCGCCGAGGGTCGCGCCGGTCTGGCGTACGCCCGCGATGATGGACGGCGCCTGCCCGAGCGGGCCGAGCCGGTCCTCGTCGGCGACCACGCAGCCGCTCAGCCGTACGAAGCCGGTCGCGGAGCCGCGCATCCCGACCAGCTCGAGGCTCAGGTCGGCGGTCAGTCCCGGATCGTCGCCGCGTACGAGGAAGAACGTCTGGCCCTCGGAGCCGTACGCGCTGCCCGGGTCGTCCCGCGGCACCGACGTCTGTACGAGCACGAGGTACAGGTCGGCCAGGCCCGCACCGGTGGCGAACGCCTTCGTGCCCTCGAGCAGCCAGCCGCCGTCGGCCCGGCGTTCGCCGGTGGCGCCGAGCCGCTTCTTGGCGGCGCCCACGCCGGTCTCGCTCCAGGCCGAGGCGGCGAGGTGTTCGCCGCTCGCCAGGGCCGGCAGCAGCGCGCTCTTCTGCGCGTCGCTGCCCCATTCAGCGATCCGCGCGCTCACCGCGTAGTGCTGGAACAGAATGATCGCCACGGACGGGCTGGCCGTGGCGACCTGCTCCACGACCCGGTTGACGGCGGCGGCGTCGCCCCCGCCACCCCCGTACTCCCCGGGGACCGCCGTGCCCAGCAGCCCGGATCCGCGAAGCGCAGTCAGCGCCTCCGCGTCGGGCCGTCCCGTGACCCCGGTACGCGCGTCGGCCTCACGGAGCACGTCCAGCAGGGGCGGCGGCACGGTCGGGCCGACCGTGCGTACGACGTCCTCCCGTTGGATCAGACCGGAAGCGAGAGGCATTCCCCGATCTCCCTCAGTTCGAAGTGGGTGAGCGACTGCAGGGAGTACGAGCCGTGGAACGTGACACGCTTGTCGCCCACGGAGATCCACGCCAGCTCGCGCCGGCCCTCCTCGCCGCGCGTGGCCGAGGTGACCGCGGTGCTCCCGCCCGGTGTCTCGATGTCGACCATCCCGTTCACGCAGCCCGCGTCCCTCGCGGCCTGCCACGGGATGGTGCCGGGGACGCACGTCGCCGCGCCGACGCAGGCGGCGCCGGTCAGCGCCAGCGTCGGATGCCAGCCCGGCACGGTCACCGCGCGGACCGCGACCCGGCCGACGCCGTCCGGCATCGCGACCGCGACCTTGGGGAACGCCCCGTCGACCGGCCAGCCGAGCCGGGTGGCCGCGGCGGCGCGGATCCGTACCAGCCGGTCGAACAGCGCGGGCCCGCCGCCGAACAGCTCCGCCGCCGAGGCGACCCGTGCGTCCTCGGGCCCGACGAACACGTACGGGTTGCCGGCCGAGATGAGCGAGACCGTCACCTCGTCGCCGTCCACGTCGAGGGTCGTACGCGGGTCGCCGGTGAGCAGCAGGTCGGTCACCGGCGTCGGCGGCGTGAAGAGGAAGTGCATCGTGCAGTGGACCGTGTCGCGGCTCGCCTCGTCGACCTCGCACACCAGGTGGTTGCCGTTGTTCAGGACGTTGACGCGCACCCGGTCACCGGGCCCGAGCCGCGACAGCATCCCGCACCGGGACGCGGCCGTGATCGCGGACAGTACCGAGTGCCCGCACGAGCCACGCAGGTCGAACCGGCTCAGCCCGTCGGGCAGCGCCTGGAAGAAGCGGTAGTCGAGGTCGAACAGCGGATGCGCCGACGGCTCGATGAGCGCGATCTTCAGGATGTGCGCGCCGCCGCCGAGCACGAGCCACCGGCGGATCTCGGCGAGCGCGGCCAGCAGCGCGGACTCCTCGCCGGGGAGCTGACGCGCGTCGAGGACCAGCGTCGGGCAGGGGCTACCGGCGGCGTACGCGATATGGCCGATCATGAGGCGAGCGCCTTCGCGCCGGCCATCCAGCGGGTCCGCGGGCGGAACTGCTCACGCCACACCTCGTGCACGAGCAGCGCCCACAGGGTGAGCGCGGCGGTGTCGTCGGGCCGGCTCGCCTGCTTGGCGAACAGCCGGCGCACGACATCCGGCCGTACCTGGCCGTCGGTGCACAGCCGGCGCGAGCCGAGCATGTCCTGCGCGAACTCCCACAGCGGCCAGCCCGGCGCGAGCATCGCGGTGATCGGCAGCGTGAAGGGCTGTTTCGGCCGGTGCAGCACGCCCGACGGCAGCAGGCCCTGGGCGGCGCCGTACAGGGTGCGCTTGACCCGCCCCTCGCCGATGAGCAGTTCGTCCGGCAGCGTACGGCCCAGGTCGACGAGGGCGCGCTGGCAGTACGGCAGCCGCGCCTCGACCGAGTGCGCCATGCTCAGGTGGTCGACCCGGCGCAGGTGGTACGCGGGCAGCCGGTACCTGAGCTCGAAGGCCATCACCCGGCGCAGCGCGCTGCCCCCGCCGCCGCGCAGCTCGCCGGTCGCCGACTCCGGCAGCGTCGGCTCCGCGGACTTCAGCTCGACGGCGTACTCGTCGGTGTACAGCAGCGCGCGCTCGGCCGCCGGCAGCACCGCCAGTGCGTCCAGGTAGCCGTCGAACCAGGGGCGGCCCGCGGCCTCGGCCTCGGCGACCGCGCGCATCCGGCCGTACCCGCCGAAGGTCTCGTCGGCGGCGTCGCCGGTCAGGGCGACCGTGAAGCCGGCCTCGCGTACGGCGGCGAACAGCGCGTACGTGCTCAGCGTGATCGGGTCGGCGTTCGGCTGGCCGAGGTGCCAGACGACGTCGGCCAGCATGTCGGGGAAGGTCGTCGGGTCGATCTCCACCTGGTGGTACGTCGCGCCGGCGCGTTCGGCCACCTGGCGCGCGAACAGCCGCTCGTCACCGGGCCAGGTGCCGCGGTAGGCGATGTTGAACGTGTGGAGCGACTCGTCGCCGTCACCGGCGAACGCGGTGACCAGGCTGGAGTCCAGACCGCCGGACGTGATCGTGGCGACCGGCACGTCGGCGACCTTGAGGCGGCGCGACTCCTCGCGCAGCAGCTCGCGTACCTCGGCCGCGAGCTCGGCGGCCTCACGGGGGGACCGCGTCGCGCCGACCGGCCGCTCCCTACGGTACATGCGCAGGCCGGTGGCCCGGTCGCAGGTCGCGGTGGTGCCGGGCGGGAAGACCCGGATGTCGGCGAACATCGTCCGCTCGCCGAAGGGCGTCTTGGTGGCGAGGTAGGCGTCCAGACCGTGCGTCCACATCGCGGGGGACACCGCGTCGTAGGCCAGAAGGGCCGGGATCTCGGAGGAGAAGTACAGGGCGCCCGACGCGGCGTCCCACCGGTAGTACAGCGGCTTCATGCCCGCGTGGTCGGTGGCGAGGACGAGGCGCGGTTCCTCGGCGCGCTGGTCGAGCACGGCGACCGCGTACATGCCGTCTAGGTGCTCGGTGAACTCGTCGCCGTACGCCTGGTAGAGGGCAGGGAGGATCGAGCCGTCACAGCGGTCCGCGAAGTCGAACCCGCGTTGCCGCAGGTCCCGGCGCAGCTCTTTGTGGTTGTAGATCTCGCCGTTGAAGACGACCTTTATGCCGCCGCCCGCGAGCTGGTACGGCTGCCGCCCGCCGTCCAGATCGATGATCGCCAGCCGGTTGGCGCCGATCGCCCAGGTGCCGTCGAAAGCGTTGCCATGACCGTCGGGGCCGCCGTGCCGTTGCAATGCCGCGACGGTTCGTAGCTCACGTGGGGCGACCGCTCCGTTGAAATGCCCATAGATGCGACACACTGCACTCGACTCCCTGTCAGGCCATGTCAGCGCGAGCGCGTCAGCGCATACCCCCGAATGCAACGGCTGCGCATGACACCCCTCTCAGTCAGCCTTCGCCCAGATCGTCACCGCGCGACCTCGCGTCGCTGTCGAGATTTGCTGGAGACGTCTGAGTCACGTCGAGGTGACTGAGCGCGGTGATCCGGTCGCCGAGTGCGGCCGTTCTCGGCGAACGGGCCGAGCCTTCACGCGCGGGGTGACGCATTCGAAATGTCATACGAGACAGGGTCGTATGACCATACGACGGAGCGAGCGGGGCGGGCACCCGAGGGGCCCGCCCCGCGCCGGTCTACTCCTTGAGCTGGAGCGCGCCGGAGGGGCAGAGGTGGACCGCCTCACGCGCGGCGGCCTTCCCGTCCTCGTCATCCGGCTCGGCGACCAGGACCACGACGAGGCCGTCGTCGTCCTGGTCGAACAGGTCCGGAGCGGTGAGCGCGCACATCCCGGCGCCCACACAGACGTTCCGGTCGGCCGTGACCCGCATGACTGCTCCTTCCCGCCCGTTCACCACGTGACCGGGAGTTCGTTGACGCCCTGGATCGTAGTGGCGGAACGCGGGATCAGCTCGTCCACCGGTACGGCGAGCCGCAGGGTCGGGATCCGTTCGAACAGCGCGGACAGGCCCACCTCGAGCTCCAGCCGCGCGAGGTTCTGGCCGAGGCACTGGTGCACTCCGTAGCCGAAGGCCAGGTGGTGGCGGGCCGACCGGTGGATGTCGAACTCGTCGGCGTGCTCGAAGACGGCGTCGTCGCGGTTGGGGATCGAGTTCGCGACGATGACGCCGTCACCGGCGTGGACGGTGAGCCCGTCGATCTCGATGTCCTCGGTGGCGACGCGGCTGCCCGCGAGGTCGGCGATGGACAGGTAGCGCAGCAGCTCCTCCACCGCCGAGGGCATGGCCGCGGGGTCCGCGCGCAGTGCGGCGAGCTGATCAGGGTGCTCCAGCAGCGTGATGACGCCCAGCGAGGTCATCGACGCCGTGGTCTCGTGCCCGGCGACGAGCAGCAGGACCCCGATCCCGATGAGGTGCTCGCGGTCCAGGTCACCGTCGGCCAGCTGGCCGGCGACGAGCCGGCCGAGCACGCCGGGGCCCGGGTCGGTGACCATCGCGTCCACCAGCCCGCCGAGGTAGGTCTGCAGGTCCTCGCGCGCCTCGATCGACTGTTCGGCGGTCTCGGACTGGACCAGCCGCCGGCTGGCGTCCTGGAAGAACTCATGGTCCTCGTACGGGACGCCGAGCAGGTCGCAGATGACCATCGAGGGCACCGGGAGCGAGAAGGCGCTGACCAGGTCCAGGGGCGGCCCGGCGGCGAGCATGTCGTCGATGAAGCCGTGCACGATCCGCTCGATGTCGCCGCGCATGGACTTGATCCGCTTCACCGTGAAGTCGCTGATCAGCATCCGGCGCTGGACCCCGTGCTCGGGCGGGTCCATCCCGATGAACCCGAACGGCCGGCGGCGCGCCGCCTCGAAGCGCGGTGACGTGAACGGGAAGCCGGGGTTCAGCCGGTTGGAGGAGAGCCTCCGGTCGGCCAGTAAACGGCGGGCGATGTCGTGGCGGGTCACGACCCACGCGTTGCGGCCGTCGTACAGCTCGATGCGGCGCAGGGGACCGCTCTCGCGCATCCGGTCGTACTCGGCGGGCGGCTGGTACGGGCAGGTGCGGTCCTGGGGGAACGGCGGCGCGTCCGGGGAACCGGGCGGGGTCGGTGAGGTAAAGGCCTCGGTCATGGAGTCCCCTCGCACAAGTCAAATAGAGAACGATTTGTCCTCTATTTGCAGAGTAGGCTCCCGTGGACGAAGAGCGCAATGCGTCCCCCCTCATCTCCCGGAGCCAGATCTGTCATCGGATGCCCCACACTCCGTTGACCACCGCAAGGGCCCACGTCGCCGCGGTGAGGTACTGGAGCGCGCCATCCTGGCGGCCACGCTGGAGGAACTGGCCCTGGTCGGCTACGCCGGGCTCACGATGGAACGGATCGCGGCGCGCGCGCGGACCAGCAAGTCCGCCCTCTACCGGCGCTGGAACGGCCGCGCCGAACTCGTCGTCGAGGCCTGCCGGCAGCAGGCGATCACCGGCGCCGACATCCCCGACACCGGCGAGCTGCGCACGGACATGATCTGCCTGCTGCGCCAGATGTCGGAGCGGATGGCCTCGCCGGTCGGCGGCATGCTGGCCGGGCTGCTCGCCGAGATGATGCGCTCGCCGGAGCTGGCGCGCGAGGTACGCGAGCGGTTCTTCAACGTGGGCCCCACGGCCGCCCTGTCCGTCCTCGAGCGCGCGGTCGCCCGCGGCGAGGTCGGCGCGCGGATGCTGCGGTCCCGCCGGGCGAGTGTGGCGAGTGACCTGCTGCGCAACGAGTTCCTGCTGCACGGCGCGCCGGTCCCGGAGGAGACCATCGTCGCGATCGTCGACGAGATCTACCTCCCCCTGGTCCTCGGCTGAGTCCGTGGAGAGCCGCGTGGTCGTGTGCCAGCTCGCCCTGGCCGCCGGTGAGGTGGCCGCCAACCGCGCCGCCGCGAGGGACGCCGTCGAGCGTGCGGCGGCCGACGGTGCCCGGCTCGTCGTCCTGCCCGAGCTGGTCAACAGCGGGTACGTGTTCGAGGACCCGGAGGAGGCGCGTGGGTGGGCCGAGCACGTCACCGGGCCCACGGTCGCCGAGTGGTCGGCACTGGCGCGCGCGCACGACCTGGTGATCGTCGGCGGGTTCTGCGAGCGCGACGACGCGGGCGCCGTCCGGAACGCCTCGGTCCTGGTCGATTCCTCCGGCCTGCGCGCGGTGTACCGCAAGGCCCACCTGTGGGCCGACGAACCGGATCACTTCGCGCCCGGGTCGGCGGCGCCGCCCGTCGTCGACACCGCGCTCGGCCGGATCGGGCTGCTCATCTGCTACGACGTGGAGTTCCCCGAGTGGGTGCGGATGCCCGCGCTGGCCGGCGCCGACCTGCTGGCGGTCCCCGCGAACTGGCCGGCCTCGGGTGCGCCGGACGGAGAACGGCACTCGCTCGTCGTCAACGTCCAGGCCGCCGCGTACGTCAACCGCGTGTACGTCGCCCTCGCCGACCGGTGCGGTACGGAGCGCGGCGTCGGCTGGGTGGGCGGCAGCGTCATCGTGGGCCCGGACGGCTACCCGCTCGCCGGTCCGGTCCTGGAGAACCGGCCGGCGACCCTGGCCGCGAGCTGGGACCCGCGCCGGGCGCGCGACAAGCGGGTGGGGCCGCGCAACGACCTGTGGGCCGACCGCCGCCCCGAGCTGTACGACTGACGGGGGGCCGGTGCGGGTTCGCACCGGCCCCGTAAGGTCAGCGGCGGCAGGTACCGGCCTTGCACGTCTCCAGGGAGTGCAGCGTCCTGTGCAACGACGCACGCCTGGCCGCGCTGAGCCGGTTCACCGTGTTGGTCAGCTCGTTCGGGTCGCTTCGCAGGTCGTAGTACTCGCGCTCGCCGTCGGCGTACTCGACGTAGACCGCGTCATGGGTGCGGATGGCCTCGTAGCTCGGCGGGTTCCCGCTGTCGGGCTTCTGGAAGTCCGGGTCGGCCTTGTCCATGTCCGGGCCGTGGTGTTCGACGAGGACCGCGTCACGCGTGTCCTTGCCCGGGTCGCCGGTCAGGTCCGGTACGAGCGAGCGGCCGTCGGCCGTCGCGGGGACCGGCACGCCACCGAGGTCGGTGAAGGTGGGGCACAGGTCGGTGTTCTGGGTGAGCCGGTCGGTGCGCGAGCCGCCCTTCACCTCCGGCCCGGTGACGACCATCGGAACGTGGATGTCGGTGTCGAACGCCGTCATCTTGCCCATCTGAAGCCGGTGGTCGCCCATGTGGAAGCCGTTGTCGGAGCTGAAGACCAGGTAGGTGTCCTTGTCCGCGCCGGTCGCCCTGAGAGTCGCCTCCAGGTCACCGATCATCTTGTCGAGCGCCTGCACGGCCCGCGCGCGCTTGCGGAAGGAGGTGTCGATGCGCTGGACGCCCTTCGGCCGGACCTTCGTGTGGTCCTTCAGCCAGGCGGGCTTGTCCGACATGTCGGCCTCGTTGAAGGCCGGGCCGCGCGGTGCCCGCAGACCGGGGAACTTGTTCGCGTCCCTCGGAGCGGGCGTGAACGGCCCGTGCGGCGCGAACGTCGCGATCTCCATCATGAACGGCTGGCCCTTCTGGACCGAGTCGTTGATGAAGCCGGTGCCCTTGCGCCCGAGCACGTCGGTCAGATAGTCCTTCGGCTGGTTTCCGTACCGGACGACGTGGCCGTTCTCGTTGAGCGAGTAGTTGAACTCCGGATAGCCGTTTCCCGCGACGTCCCATTCGCTCCAGCCCGGCGGCACCGGATTCTCCGGCTCGTAGCCGTTGAGGTACTTGCCCATCATCGCCGTGCGGTATCCGCCGGCCTGAAGCGAGGTGGCGAAGGTGCGGTTCTGATCGCCGTGCGCGTTGAACCCCTGGTAGCCGCCGTCGGCGCCGCCGTTCGTGAAGACCCCGTCGTTGTGCGGGAACTGCCCGGTGAAGGCCGTGGAACGCGACGGACAGCAGAGCGAGTCCGTGACGAAGTAGTTGGAGAACGTCATTCCGCGGCGCTGCATCTGCTGCACGTGAGGCATGTAGTCGACGAGGTTCATGGCCAGGTCGTCGGCGAGTACGAACACGATGTTCGGCTTCTTCGCGTCGTGCTTCGCGGCGACGGGTCTTTCCGCGGCGCTGGCCGTACAGGACGCGAGTCCCAGAGTGCCGGCCATTGCCAGCGCGGTGACCTTTCCTCGCCAATGGCGTTTCATCGCTCGCCTTCCGTCGAATGAACCGTGATGCTCAGCCTGGTTCGGGAAGCTTGGAAGTCCGTGGGACGGCGCCGGGAATCATCGAGGACTGAGAGGCTGAGGATCACCTGAACGCCCGCGCCCGGTACTCTGCGCAGATGCTTGATCAAGACGGACATCCGCGACCCCCGCGCGAGGCGGTTCGCGAGATCTACACGGCAGACCGGGTCGGCACCCTCGAGTACTCACCGGACCTGGACGGGCTCGCCGACCCGGGCGAGATCGTCTGGTCCTGGGTGCCCTACGAGGAGGACCCCTCGAAGGGCAAGGACCGGCCGTTGCTGGTCGTCGGCCGGCACAAGCGCAGGCTGCTCGCCATGATGCTGTCGAGCCGCCCCCACGACGACTCACCCGACTGGCTCGAGCTCGGCGCCGGCACATGGGACCAGGAGCGCCGCGACTCGTGGCTGCGGCTGGACCGCGTCTTCGTGCTCGACGAGGACGACATCCGCCGCGAGGGCGCGGTGCTCGACCCCGAGCGCTTCGCGCTCGCCGCCTCCGTCCTCATGCGCCTGCACGGCTGGAAGGCCACACGGGCCGCGTCCTCTTAGCCGAGCCAGCCGCGCTCGGTGAGCGCGCCGACGAACCGGGCGTACGACGCCTCGAGCGCCGTGCGTTCCCGGTCGTCCGGTTCGACGTGCTCCCGCGTACGGACCATCGCGGCGACCGCGGCCGGCAGCCCGTCGTGCACGGTCGCCGCGGCGGCCAGGACGGCGGCGCCGAACCCGCTGGCCGGTTCCCGCGGCACCTCGATCGGCCGCCCCTGTACGGTCGCGCGGATGCGCAGCCAGACGGGGCTGCGGCTGCCACCGCCGACGGCCCGCAGCGGGCCGTCGGCCGGCGCGCCGGCCGACGCCAGCCCGGCGAACCCGAGGCGTTCGGTGAAGGCGACGCCCTCGAGCACGGAGCGGTACGCGTCGGCCTCGTCGGACGGCTCGCCGACGCGGAAGCCCGCCGCGTCGGGCCGCGCGAACGGGAAGCGCTCGCCGGTGTTGACCAGGGGATAGCAGACCGTGGTCGCGGGGCCGCGCCGGCCCGCGGCGGCGTCGAGCCGCGCCAGATCGGCGTCGGGAAAGAGCGCGGAGAGCGCGCCCGCGCCGACGTTGCTCGCGCCGCCCGCCCACCACGAGGCGCTCGCGCCCGGCGCGCGGTGGCTGTAGACCGCGCCGTCGCCGCTCTCGAGGCGGTGCGCGGTCACGGCCTTCAGGACCAGCGTGGTGCCGAGCACCCCCACCGACTCGCCGGGCCGTACGGCACCGGCGGCGATCTGGCCGGTGCAGCCGTCCGTCATACCGAGCACGATCGGGGTGCCCTCGGGCAGTCCGCTGTCGCGCGCACCGGCCGCGCCGACCTCGGCCGCGACCGTGCCGGGCAGGGCGAGGGACGGCAGTGAACCCGGGTCGACGCCCGCAGCGGTCAGCAACTCCTCGGGCCACCGGACGCGTACGGGATCGGCGCCGGTCTTCAGCGCGTGGCTCACGTCGGTCGGCGGTACGCCGCCGGCCAGCGCCGCCACGACGACGTCGCTGACGTGCAGGTAGCGTGCCGCCGCGCGGTGCCGGGCCAGCCAGGCGACGCGAGCCAGGGCCGGCGCCTCGGCGGCCACGGCCTCTCCCGAGGCGCGCCGGTCGTCGTACAGCAGGGCCGGGCCGACGGCGGCCCCGGCGCGGTCGCAGGGCACGACGGTGCCGGACGTCGCGGTGACCGAGACTCCGGCGACGCGCCGCCCGGCGAGCGCGGCCGTCACCTCTCGCAGCACCGCGAGGGCGCCTTCCGCGTGCGCGGACTCCTGCTCCGACCAGCCCGGACCCGGCCGGGAGGGTTCGGGCAGCGCGCGGCTCGCCTCGGCCAGGACGGTGCCCGACGGGTCGGCCGCCACGGCGCGTACGGTCCGCGTCGCGACGTCCACCCCGATGACCACGGTCACGAGGACGCCCGCGTCTCCCGTACGGGCAGCCGGAACACCAGGCCGGGCAGCGAGGTCAGGTCGGGGACGGCGGCGTCCGCCTCCGCGAGCATCTCGGGTGACGGCTCCGGCGGCGCCTCGCCGCGCAGCACCCACACCGTGCCGAGCCCGAGGGCGCGCGCGGGCCGTACGTCGGTGTCGAGCCGGTTGCCGACGTGCACGGCGTGCGCGGCCGACACGCCCGCCTCACGCAGCGCCCAGCCGAACAGCTCCGGGTCCGGCTTCTCGATCCCGACCAGCGCCGAGACGCCCCACACGTCGATCAGGTCCGCGACGCCATCGCGCCGCAGCGCGTCGACCACGTGCGCCTCCTGGTTGGCCAGTACGCCGACGCGCACCCGGCCGTGCAGGGCCCGCAGGCAGGGCAGGACGTCGGGGTGGAGTGTGCCCGCCGGATGCCGCCAGTACGCGCGGGTCCGCTCGTGCAGCAGGCCGCGCTGCTCCTCGCCGCCGAGGAACTCCGCGGCCAGCCGCTTGCGCAGCGACCCGTGCTGGTGCCGCCGCAGGTCGTCATAGATCTCCTCGAACCGGGCGCCGTCGGCCGGTGGCAGCCCGCGCTCGCCGCGGATCTCGTCGAGAGCGGCCCGCACCGCGACCACGAAGTTGGCGTCGTCGTAGATCGGGCCGCCGATGTCGAAGAACACGGCCCGCACGTCGCGGTGGTCCGTCATACGCGGGTGCCTCCCAGTCGTGTGCGGCGCTCGGCCTCGTCCGGCCGCCCGGCGAGCGTACGCGCGTCGTCGCCGTTCAGCGGCGCGAGCCCGCCCGCGCCGAGCGCCACCGAGCGCACTCGCGCCGCCTTCACGCACATCGTGGTGATCGCCTCGACCTCGGCGGGCGTCGAGCCGAGCGCGACGATCCCGTGGTTGCCGAGCAGGACGAGCCGCGGCGTGACGCCCTCCCGGTCGGCGTACTCGCTGATCGAGGCGACGACCGAGCGTCCCAGCGCGAGGCCGGGCTCGGCGTACGGCACCCAGGCCGGCGGGCCGAGGACGACGGCCTCGTCGGGGAAGAGCGGCTCCGTCCACAGCGCCTCGGCGCGGTCGACCGCGAGCAGCCCGACCACGGCCGTCGGATGGGTGTGCGCGACCCAGGAGGCGCCCCCGTACTCGATGGCGCCCACGTGCACGAGGGTCTCGATCGACGCGCGGCGCGGTCGCCCGTCGGCGTCCGGGCCCGCGTCGAGCAGCCCGCTCAGCGTGTCCTGCGTCGTCCGGTGATCGGCCAGCGCGGTGAGCAGGGGCTCGGGGTCGGTGACCACGAAGTCGCCGGCCGTCGCACGGTCCATCCGGGCGCCGCTGGCCTTGACGGCGAACGTCCCGTCCGCCAGCCGCGCCGAGGTGTTGCCCTCGGCGAGCACGACGAGGTCGGCCGCCGGGTCGCCGAGCGTACGCGTCAGGGTGACCAGCTCGTCGGGGATCATCTGGCGCCTCCCAGCCCGCGCCGCAGCGTGACGGAGTTGAGCAGCGCCGAGACGATCAGCACCGCGCCCAGCGCGAACAGCTGGAACTGGCTGCCCTGCGAGCCCTCGAAGTAGAGCAGGATCCCGGCGTTCAGCCACACCACGAAGAGCGCCGACACGATCACCCCGCCGACCCGCCCGATGCCGCCGGTGATCGCGACGCCGCCGAGCACCGCGATCGTGATCGCGGGCAGCGCCATGCCATTGCCCACGGTGCCGGCGTCCGGCCGCGCGGACGCGAACTGGCCGACGGTCACGATCGCGACGACGCCCGACAGCAGCCCGGACAGCGCGTACGCGCGGAAGCGCACGCTCACGACCGGCAGCGCGGCGAACCTCGCGGCACCCTCGTTGGTGCCGACCGCGTAGAGCCGACGGCCGTACGTCGTGCGGTTGACCAGCAGCCAGACCAGCACCGCGCACGGCAGCAGGAACGTCAGCACCTGCTGCGGCACCGCCGGCAGCCCGCCGGGCGGCTTGAGGTAGCTCGTCATGTCGTGCAGGCGCTGCACCGGCATCGCGCTGATCGGGGCGTCCGCGTTGCTGAGCAGCGCCAGCGAGCTGTACGCGTAGTACGTCGCCAGCGTCGCGATCAGCGCCGGGAAGCGCAGCACCGCCACCAGCAGGCCGTTCACCGCGCCGAGGACCAGACCGGCCACGAGGGTGGCGACGACCGCGAGCGCCGGCGGCCAGTGCCACTGGCCCACCATGAAGCCGAACCCCATGCCCGCCAGGCTCACCATCGAGCCGACCGACAGGTCGATGCCGCCGCGCCCGGACACGATGACGAACAGCTCGGCCAGCGCGAGCAGGCACAGCGGCACGAACGACTCCAGCGCCGAGGCCATGTACCCCGCGTCGTACGGCGCGACCAGGTAGTCGCCCTGGCTGAGGATCCGCATCCACACGACGAGCAGTACGAGCAGCGCGACCAGGAACGCCACCCGGTCGGTCAGCAGCAGCCGGGCCGTCCGCCCGTACCAGGAGCCGCGGTTCGTCGTCGCCGTCACAGGGACCGCCTCCGTCGCTCGCGCAGCAGGTCGGCCCCGACCGCGATGAGAATGAACACCCCGATGAACAGCTCGGTCAGCTCGGACCGCCAGCCCAGGAGCGTGACGCCGCTGGTGACGGTGCCCACGAGCAGCGCGCCGAGCACCGTGCCCAGCACGGTGCCCCGGCCGCCGAGGATGGTCGTGCCGCCGATCACGACGGCCGCGATGACCTGGAGCTCAAGGCCGGTTCCGGCGCTCTGCTCGACCAGGCCGCCCTCGCCGATCACGCAGCAGGCCGCGAGGCCGACGAGCACGCCGGTGGCGGCGTAGACGCCGACCAGCCGCCGCCGGACTCGTACGCCGGCCAGCCGCGCGGCGTCCGCGTCGCCGCCGATCGCGTACAGGTGACGGCCCGTCGGCGTGTACCGCATGTACGCCCAGGCGAGCGCGGCCAGCACGATCGCGAGCAGCCAGGAGTCGGGCAGGCCGAGCGTGCGGCCCGCCGCGCCGCCGCCCAGCGCCCGCAGGGTGCCGGGCACGCCCGCGACCTCCTTCCCGTGGAAGAGCTGGAGGGACACGAACCGGAACAGGTTGAGCGTGCCGAAGGTCACGATGATCGGATGCACCCGGCCGTACGACACGAGCAGGCCGTTGACCAACCCGAGCGCGCCGCCGACGAGCAGCGCGAGCCCGACGGCCGGCAGGAACGCCGGCCCGCCGTCGCGGACCTGCTGGGCGACGACCACCATCACGACCGCGAGCGAGCTGCCCACGGACACGTCGATGCCGGCCGTCACGATCACGGCCGTCATGCCGACGCCGATGATCGTCACGGGTGCGACCGAGCCGAGGATGTTCTGCAGGTTGGAGGCGGTGAAGAAGGTGTCGACCGACGCGCCGAGCGCCACCCACAGCGCGGCGACGACGCCGATCAGCACCAGCTCCTGGCCCTCGATCGCGCGGGCCGTGACGTGGCGCGGCCGGGTACGCGCGGCCGCCGTGACGCTCATTCGGAGTTCCCTTCGTCGTCTCCCGCGGCGGCCGCGAGGACGTCGGTCTGCGCCGCTCCCGCCGCGAACTCGGCCGTGATGGTGCCCGCGCGCACGACCAGGACCCGGTCCGCGATCCGCAGCACCTCCGGCAGGTCGGACGAGACGACCACCACGGCGCTGCCCTGGTCGGCCAGGCCGAGGATGAGGTCGTGGATCTCGTCCTTGGCGCCGACGTCGACGCCCTGCGTGGGTTCCTCCAGCAGCAGGACCCGAGGCCGTTCGACGAGCCGTCCGGCGAGCACGACCTTCTGCTGGTTGCCGCCGGACAGCAGCCCGACGGCCGTCCCGTGGCCCGGCGCCTTGATCGCGATGCGGTCGATGAAGCCCGCGGCGATGGAGCGCTCGCGGGCCCGGTCGACCCACGTCCCGAGCCGGCTGAGCGATCGCAGGTGGCCGACCGAGATGTTGAAGCCGATGCTCTTGGACGCGAACACGCCCTGCGTCTTGCGGTCGCCGGGCAGCATCGCGATCCCGGCGCGGGTGGCGTCTCGCGGGCGCCGCGGCCGTACGGTGTGCCCGCCGACGCGTACCGCGCCCGCGTCCGCGGGCAGGGCGCCGTACAGGCCGCGCGCGATCGGCCCGGTACCCGAGCCGACCAGGCCGTACAGCGCGACGACCTCGCCGGCGCGCGCCGAGAACGACACGTCGTGGAAGCCGTCGCGCCGCGACAGCCCGTCGACCTCGAGGACCGGCGGCCCGTCGGGAACCTCACGTCCGCTCGCGCGCGTGGCGGGCGCGTGCCCGACCATCAGCTCGACGATCCCGCGTACGGTCAGCTCGCTCGTCGGCCGCGTCGCGACCGCGACGCCGTCCCGCAGGACCGTCACCCGGTCGGAGATGACGGTCAGCTCGTCGAGGCGGTGGCTGACGTACACGATCCCGACGTCTTGCTCCCGCAGCGAGCGGATCACCCCGAAGAGCGTCCCGATCTCGCGGTCGGTGAGGATCGCGGACGGCTCGTCGAGGATCAGCACCTTCGTCTCGTGCGCGAACGCCTTGGCGATCGAGACGAGCTGCTGCTCGGCCACCGGCAGGTCGGCGGCGCGTACGTCGGCCAGCCCGGGGTCCAGCCCGAGCCGCTCGAGCAGCTCCATCGCCCGGCGCCGCTGCGCGTGCCGGTCGACCCGGATCCCGCGCCGCAGCTCGCGGCCGATGAAGACGTTCTCGGCGACCGTCAGCTCGGCGAACAGCTGCGGTTCCTGGTAGACGGTCGCGATCCCCTCGGCGAGCGCCGCGGGCGTGTTGCCCGGGGCGAGCCGGCGGCCGGCCATCGTCACGGTGCCCTGGTCGGCGGTCTCCGCGCCAGAGACGATCTTGATGAGCGTCGACTTGCCGGCGCCGTTCTCGCCGACGAGCGCGTGCACCTCGCCGGGGCGTACGTCGAAGTCGACGCCGTCGAGCGCGCGCACGCCGCCGTACCGCTTGTGCACGCCGGTCAGCCGCAGCAGGGGTTCGGGTCCGGTCATGGCGCGGTCAGTAGTCGTAGTCGTCGACGTTGGCCTTGGTGATCAGAAGCGGGTCGCCGAGCAGCACCATCTTCTGGCCGCCGAAGTACTGCACGGCCTGCAGCTTGTCGTTGACCTTGTTGGTGTCCTTGAGGGCCGTGCCCTTGCCGACCTGCGCGGCCGACCAGGCGGTCAGGTAGCCGAGCTGCTCGACGTCCCACAGGATCGCCGAACTCGACGACCCGTCGGCCAGGTACGGCTTCATCGACTGCGGCGTGCCCACGCCGACCGTGTACGTCTTGCCGATCCGCCCCGCCTCGCGTACGGCCTTGGCGACGCCGGGCGCCGACGTCGTGCACTCGCCGACCAGGCCCTTCAGGTCCGGGTGGGCGTTCATCAGGTCCTTGGCCATGGACGTCGCCTTGGCCTCGTCCTCGCCCGCGTACACGGTGCCGACGAGTTGCGCGCCCGGGTACTTCTGCGCCGTGTACTTCTTCTGGACCGCGATCCAGGAGTTGAGGTTGGCCGCGGTCTGGCCGCAGGACACGATCGCGTACTTGCCCTTGCCGCCCATCTTCTGCATCAGCGAGTCCGTGATGGACCTGCCCAGCCCGTCGGGCGTCGCCTGGTTGACGAACAGCTCGCGCGGGGAGTTCGGCGCGTCGGTGTCGGAGGTCATCACGTGGATGCCCTGGTTCTTGGCGTCCTGGAGGATCGGCGCGAGCGAGTCGGGGTCGTTGGGCGCCACCACGAGCACGTCCACCCGCTGCTGGATCAGCGACTTGACGATCTCGGTCTGCGCGCCGGGGTCGGCCGTGGTGCCGCCCTTGTAGATCCAGTCGATCCCGAGCTCGTGCGCGGCCTTCTTGCCGCCGGTGTTCATCGCTTCGAAGTAGGGGATGCCCTGGAGCTTGGGCACGAACGCGACCTTGATCTTCCTGTCGCCGCCGGACCCCGAACCGGACGACCCGCTCTTCTTGCTGCATCCGGCGACGGCCAGCGACGCCGATATCGCCACCGCGACGACGGTTCTGGACAAGCGCATGCGGACTCCTCGACTCGGTCTATCGCTGTCTTTTCTCGACCACCTGTCGTGTCAACCCGGCCTCGGCCAGGTCGTCCGCCACCCACGCGCGGTAGCGGCCGTACAGGTCCGCACAGCGCCCGTCCCCGGACGGCTCCAGCGTCCGGGTCGCCGCGCCGCGGCGCACCACCTCCCGGGCCTCCTCGAGACCCGAGAGCTCGCCCAGCGTCACGAGCTGGACCAGCACGTTTCCCAGCGCGGTCGCCTCGACCGGGCCGGTGACCACCGGTACGCCGCTCACGTCGGCGGTCAGGTGGTTCAGAAGGTCGTTGCGCGCGCCCCCGCCGACGATGTGCACGGCCGGCGCCGTACGGCCGGTCACGACCGCCAGGTCGTCGAAGGTCGCCCGGTAGCCGAGCGCGAGGCTGTCCAGCACGCAGCGCACGGTCGCGGCGACGGTCTCGGGCACCGGCTGGCCGGTACGCGCGCAGTACGCGCGGATCCGGGCGGGCATGTCGCCGGGCTGGACGAAGTCGGTGTGGTCGGGGTTGATGACGCTCACGCCGCCGGGCGCCCGTGCGGCGAGCCCGGCCAGCTCGTCGTACGTGTGCGCGTTCCCCCAGTGCCGCCGGCACTCCTGGAGGAGCCAAAGGCCGGCGCAGTTGCGCAGCAGCCGGATCGTGCCGTACGCGCCGCCCTCGTTCGTCAGGTTCGTACGGCGCGCGGCATCGGTGATGACCGGGCCGTCCGTCTCGACGCCGACCAGCGACCAGGTGCCCGAGGAGATGTAGGCGGCGTCCGGGTGCGTGAACGGCACGCTCACCACCGCGCTCGCCGTGTCGTGGCTCGCGGGGGCGATGACCCGCGCGGGCCCGCCGAGCAGGCCGGGGCGCACCGGTCCGAGGTCGGTGCCCGCGTCCACGACCTCCGGCAGCAGGCCGGTGGGGATGCCCAGGTCCTCGAGCAGGTCCGTCGCCCAGGCTCTGCGGGCCATGTCGTACGCCCCGGTCGTGCTGACCGCCGTGTACTCGGCGACGGACGAGCCGCTCAGCAGCCGGTGGAACAGGTCGGGCAGCATCAGCATCAGCCGCGCGCCGTCCAGCTCGCCGGCGCGGTGCGCCGCGTACAGCTGGTAGACGCTGTTCACCTCGAGGAGCTGGGTACCGGTCGCGGCGTACAGCCGCTGTTCGCCGACCCTTCGCGTGACGTCGCGCAGGACCCCCTTGGTCCGCGGGTCGCGGTGGCTCACCGGGTCGGCGATCGGCTCGCCGTCGCCGTCCAGCAGCCCGAAGTCCAGGCCCCACGTGTCGACGCCGACCGAGTCGGCGGTGCCGGCCTTGGCCAGGCCCGAGCGCACCTCGCCCCACAGGCGCGTGAGGTCCCACCGCAGCCGGCCGTCGACCTGCGTCGCGCCGTTCGGGAAGCGATGGACCTCGCTCAGCGTGACCCGCTCCCCGTCGAAGCGGCCGAGCACGACCCGGCCGCTCTCCGCGCCGAGGTCGGCCGCCACGACCGTACGCGCGGCCATCAGCCCGGCTCCGCCGTGCGTACGTCGATACCGGCCTCGCGCCAGGCGTCGACGTCCTCGTGCGGCATGTCCGCGTCGGTGATCAGCCTGGTGATGCGCTCGGGCTCGGCGAACGTGTGCAGCGCGAACCGGCCCACCTTGCTCGAGTCGAACAGCCCGTACACCTCGTCGCAGACCGACACCAGGCGGCGTTTCGCGGCGGTCTCCTCGGGAGACAGCTCCAGCAGGCCCGCCTCGGGCGACAGCGAGCGCACCCCGAAGAAGCCGCGCGACACCCGGCCGCGTCCGACGAACACGTCGCCGATGTCGCCGACCAGCGACCATGACGAGCGCCTCAGCGTCCCGCCGGGCAGTACGACGGTCGCACCGGCCTCGGACAGCATCTCCGCCGTGCGCAGGCCGTTGGTCAAGACGACGAGACCCCGGCGTTCGCGCAGCTCCTGGGCCAGGAAGTAGCACGTCGTGCTGCAGTCGAGCGCGATCGCGTCCCCGTCGCCGACGGTCGCGGCCGCCGCGCGGGCGATCGCCCTCTTCTCCGCGGCGCGGTGGCGGAGTCGCATCTCGAACGCGCCCTCGTCCGCGCCGGACGCCCCGACCGCACCTCCGCGGACCCGCGTGAGCAGGCGGCGCCGCTCCAGGGCCTCGAGGTCCTTACGGACCGTGACCAGCGACACCCCGAACCGGGCGGCGAGGTCCGGCACGCTGACCCGCCCGGCGCCGTCGAGCAGCCGGAGGATCTCCTGCTGCCGGTCGTGTTCGGCGATGTCGGCCATGAAGCCCCTTGAGGGGAGGTTTTCGTAACTTCGCCGAAACGTAAGAGGCCGGACCGGCATGTGTCAATGAACGAAAGGGAAGTGATGGTCGAGATGCTTTCGTTCGAAAGCATGGCGGTTACGGTTCGCTCGCCCTCCGTGAGGCCTGGCACGCACGGCCGGCCCCTGGGGGCGGGGTGTGGGCGAGATCTCGACGGCCGGGGATGGCGTTACCGCACGTCGGGCCCCTATCCTGATCGCCGCAATAGTTGACTTTTAAATAAGGTTCCCGCCTTGCCCGCGTGAGCGAACCATGAACCCATGGCGAACTGCATTCAACGCGCGGGCGGGGCGGGACGCTCGTCACATGGGGCGGCCGGTGAGGGCCTTCTCCAGGCGTTCCTGGGCGCGGGCGGCCTCGCGGGCGCGGTAGGCGATCGGCATGTAGCGGACGCGCTCGGGCAGGCGCTCCGTCGTACGCGTGATCAGTCGGCCGATGGTGTGCAGGCGGCGCTCGTCGGCGTCGCTCCACGTCAGGCCGAGCTTCTCGCGGGCGAGCGGGGGAAGGGTGCCGACGGAGACGAAGCGGCCGAGCCGCCCGGTGAGGGCGCTGGCCGGGCCGACCACCGGGCGCAGGGCCGCGGGGACGCCGGGCGGGACGCGGTCCATCATGTCCAGGACGTCGTGCGCGGTGCGGTGGCCGACAAGGGTGTTGGCCACCATGTCGTCGAAGTACTCCCAGTAGGCGGGGATGCTCGACGGCAGCATGCGTTCGGGCACCTGGAGGATCCGGCCGAGCCGCATGAACTCCTCGAAGACCTGCTGTTCCTGCTCCGGGGTGGCCGGCCGGAGCGCGAAGTAGCGCGCGGCGGCGACGGAGGCGTAGAAGCCGGTCAGGTGCACCCAGGCCCACGGCTCGGCCGCGAGGGCGTGGTGGGTGCGGCCCTCCTCGTCCACGGCGTTGATCGAGGCGTGCATCCGGCGCAGGCGGCGACCCTCCTCGATAGCGGTACGCCCGCCGTACACCCAGGTCTGCACGGAGGCGAAGCTGCGCGCCGCACGGCCCAGCGGGTCGGCGCGGAAGCTGGACTTCTGGTCGACCACGGTGCCGATCGAGGGGTGCATCACCTGGAGGATGAACGCGCAGTTGCCCGCCAGGACCGAGGAGTACAGGCCGATCGTGTCCCACAGGATCGAGCCGGGCCCGAAGGGCACGGGCTCGTCCCGCGTGGTCGTGGGCTCGTTCGTCACCGTCATCCGCGGACTCCTGTCGTCCAGGGGAGCATCTGCGACAAGTCAACCGCGAATAAGTGGTTGCTTACAAGGGGGAGTCGTCGCCGATCTCGTTCACCGAGACGGGGCTCACCGGCCGGTGAGCCCCGTCTCGCTCAGGTGGTGGTGATCAGGCGATGCAGGCGTCCCGCCTCCTGGACCAGCCGGCTGGAACCGCCGCGCGCCGCGACGTCGGCCAGCCGCGTCACGCCGGTGCGCGCCCCGATGGCCTCGACCGACCGCGCCCCCACCGCGATCAGGTCCGGCAGCCCGGCGGGCGCGGCCGAACCCGCGTCGGGCAGCAGCTCCGGCAGCGCCGACGAGATCACCGACCAGACGTCGGCGTACGCGCCGGCGTCCGCGGCGTCGCCGAGACCGGCCGTCACGCGGTTCAGCTTCACGAGCTTGTGCCGGACCAGGGTGGCGATCGCCGTGCCGATCTCGGCGGCCGGGACCTCGCTGCGGCCGGCGAGCACGAGCAGCGCGTCGACCGCGCCGGACCGCTCCTCCTGATGGCGGGCGCCGAGCCCGTACGTCAGGAGCGTCGCGGTGGCGTCGCCGAGCGGACCGCTGCCCTCGGCCAGTCCAAGGATCGCGGCGCCCTGACCGGCGCGTTCGTCGACCCAGGCGGTGGCCATCGGCAGCAGGTGCGCCGCGGTCACCTCCCGGTGCGACGGCAGCACGGCGGGCCACCAGCCGAACGCCCGGTAGTAATAGAGGTGATGGTCGCTCCGCCACCCGCCGTCGCCGGGCAGGCGGCACAGCTCCGCGGCCGTCGCACCCCACATCTCGCCCGCGGTCACCTCGGCGAGCAGGTGGACCACGTCGACCTGCTTGCGCTCGTACCCCGGCCCGTACGCGTACGCCCACTTCTTCAGGGTGACCGGCACGCAGGTGACCACCGGGTCGCACGCCCCGCCGTCGGCGAGCCGCTGCGCGGCGACCCACGACGCCGTGGACGACAGCCGCCGGGCCCGCGCGGCGGCGTCGTGATCGGCCTCGCGCGGCAGCCGCAGCAGCGCCTGCTCCAGGTCGGCCTGGCCGGCTTCCACCCCGGCGGCCTCGAGCGTCTCCAGGCGGGAGACCAGCACGTCGGGGGCGAGGTGGCCGCTGCCCGACGTCGGCGTCGACAGCAGTAGCGGCGCCGTGCCGATCGCCCCGATCGCCTCGCGTACGCGGCGGAACATGACCCGTTGCGGCGCGGCGAAGTGGTCGACCGACGGCGAGCGGAGCCCTTCCCTCGCACGGGAGAGCATCCCGGACAGGCGCGGCCTGCGCGCCGGCGGGTTCATGGCGGCCGCGAGCGCGGCGCCGAACCAGAACTGCGGATCGTCGTCGACCGTCAGGTCCCGCGTCATCAGCCAGGAGTGCGGGTCGACGACGCGCTTCAGCGCGTCGTGCACGGCATCACGGTCCTGGTACGTGAGCGTGACCAGGCCGGAGAGGACGCGTTCGGCCTCCGCCCACCCGAGCTTCGCCGTGCGCAGCAGCGCCGAGACCTCCTCGGCCAGCTCGGCGGCCGAGGCGATCGGCGGCGCGAGCTCGGGTACCGGCACCGGGGCGAGGACCACCGGCTCCGGCACGAGGTCGTCGGCCACCACCACCCCGCCGCAGGCCGACGCGATCCGCTCGCGCAGGTCCGACGGCAGCGACGCGGCGGCGTCGCGTACCGCCGACAGCGTCTCCGCGCTCGCGTGCGCGGCGTGCCTGGCCACCACCTTGACCGCCCGCTGCCGCAGGTCGAGCGCCTCGTGCCCGAACGCTACCGTCAGCGCGGAGAGCGTGGCGTCGGCCCGCGTACGGGCCGTACGGTCCAGCCAGGTGAGCGCGGCGCGTACCAGCTTCTTCTCCGGACGGAACAGGACCGCCTCGGCCGCCTCGGTGAACGCCGCCTCGTCGAGGCCGCCCGCCTCGTCGGCACGGCGCAGCTCGCGCAGCGCCACCTCGGCGACCGGGCCCGGCGCGGACGGGAGCAGCCGCAGGTAGTCGCGCGTCCGCGCGGTCACCTCCTCCAGCGTCGGCTCGAGGCCGTCGTGCAGCCCGACGAACCAGCGCAGGTCATTGGCCCGGCCGCCGCGCAGGAACCGGCTCAGGCAGCCGTCCAGGAGGGCCGGCCGGTCGATCCGGCCGTCCGTGGAGAGCGCGACGAGCTCGCCCTTCCACGTGTGCGCCGACTGGTCGTTGTCCCAGGCCAGCGCGCGTCCGACGCCGTCCGCCTCGAAGAGCCGGCCCACCAGCGCGCCGAGGAACGGGTCCTCGCGCAGGCCCACCGACCCCGTACCGCACTGGATCCAGCCGAGGACGAACGCGTCGTCGGGCGGCGGCTCCGCCCCGGCGTCCCGCAACAGCCTGGCCGCGAGCCGCCAGTTGGACCCGTCCCGCCAGGGCAGGTTGGTGGGCCGCAGCCGGCCCGAGATGCGACGCGCCACGTCGATCCGCCACTCGGCGGGCCGTTCGGCGACGGCCTGCGCGACCGGGGAGGCCGCGTCCTCGTTCGCCCACGTGCGCAGGTCGGCACGGCACAGCCAGGCCGCAGCGGCGGCCGCCCCCGCGATGCAGCCGGCGCCCGCGACGCGCAGCGGCTCGACCAGCCTGCGGTCGAGAATCCGCCAGTCGGCGCCGTTCCGCGTCTCCCGCAGGTAACCGGGGAGCGCGTCGGCGACCTCGCGGCGCTCCTCCTCGGTCAGTGTCAGCACCCGCACCGCGGTCCGCCCGGCGTGCCCGCTCTCGATCTGGGCGCGCATCCGGTCCCAGGCGCTCATCGGAGCGCTCCGGCCGTCTCACGTACGAGCCGCGCCGCGAGGACGTGCTTGCATGGACCCCGGCCCCCGCGATGGTCGGCCCACCACGGGCAGGTGCAGGAGGCGACCTCGCCCGCGAACCGCACCTGCCGGGGCCGGTCGCCCGTGTCCACCAGCGCCAGGTCCGGCTCGGTGAACGTCACGGCTCCGGCGTCGGCCAGCCCGCGCGCGGAGCGCAGCCGCGGGTTCATCGCCGCGACGCGTTCGGCGTCATAGGGCAGCTCGCGGTGGAAGAACGCCGCCTCCGCGGTGTCGTAGCCGACCTTGCCGGCCGTACCGAGCTGGGTGAGCGCGGCGCGGGCCCGCGGCACGCTCACGCCCGCGCGCTCGGCCAGCAGGTCGGGCTCGACGCGCGGCTCGAACGCCAGCAGCACGCCGAGCAGGTCCGCGTCGTCGGCCGCCTCATCGGTGGCCAGCGCCTCCAGCACCGCGCCCTCACCGGAGAAGCCGCGCCGTACCTCGGGGGACAGAGTCAGCACGTAGCGCATCCCGGGCAGCTCCAGCTCCCACGCGCTCGCGACCGGCACGGACCCGGCGCTCACCGGCGGTCCGTACACCCGCAGGGCCTTCGCGAACCGCAGCAGCGGCAACATGGTCGCCAGCCGCTGCGGGCCGGGCAGGCACACCGCGCCGGGCACCGGGCGCGACGCCGCGCGCAGCGTACGGCCGGCGGGCACCGCCCACAGCACGTCGCCCCTGCGGGCCGGCAGCCCGCGCAGGAACCGTACGGCCTCCGGCCCGGTCAGCTCCGCCCGTACGTCGAACCCGGCGGCGATGACCTGCACCTCGGCGAAGCCGCGCAGCCAGCGGTCGGGCAGTGGCACCTTCTTCTCCACGACCGCGCCGTCGAGCGTCGTCACCGCCATCTCGTCGGCGCCCACGGCCAGATGCAACGGGTCGCCCGAGCCGACGCGCGCCAGGGCCTCGCGGAGCGGGCCGTTGACGTCGACGTTCGTGGTGCCGCGCTCGTGCACCTCGCCGTCCAGCGCGCCCTGGAGCACGTCGAGCCGCGCGTACACGCCGCAGCAGGCCGAGAACGACTCCATGCGCAGCCGGTCGCCGTTGCAGGTGACGACCGGGTCGCGCAGGACCGTTGGCCGCGGCTGGTGGTAGCGCGCCTGCGCGACGTCCGCGAGGGCGAGCAGACCCGCGGCGGCGGGTGCCGCCTGGGTCAGGAGACCGCTGAAGAAATGCGGGTGGGCCTGGGGCCCGATATCGGTCGTACCGCCTGAGGTGGACAGGCCGAGGAGTCCCTCGGCCAGTCCGGAAGGGCGCGTGTAGGCGTACGCCTGTGCCGTTGCCATGTCCGGAAGTTAGGCCTAACGGCCGACAATCTACGATCATGTGACTATTCTGAACATCTGTTCAGAAGTTCGGATCTGGGAGAATCTCATGGGTCTTGTCGCGAATCTGCTGGTCGGAGTGGTCGTGGCGATCCACGTCTACATCGTGATCATGGAAATGTTCCTGTGGAAGACGCCGCGGGTGCGGGCGTCGTTCGGCCTCACGGCGGAGTTCGCCGAGGAGAGCGCCACGCTCGCCGCCAACCAGGGGCTCTACAACGGCTTCCTCGCCGCCGGCCTCGGCTGGGGCCTGGCCGCCTCCGGATCGGTCGCCTTCCAGGTGAAGGTGTTCTTCCTGATCTGCGTCGTCGTGGCCGGCCTGTACGGCGCCGCGACCGTGAGCCGGCGCATCCTGCTGGTCCAGGCGTTGCCGGCCGCCCTCGCGCTGGGCGCCGTCCTCGTCGTCCACTGACCGTGGACCCCCGCGTCGTACGTACGCTGGCCGACCTGCGCGCGGCGTTGCTGGCCGAATGCGCGACACGTCCATTCGAGGACGTGACCGTCTCGGACATCGTGCGCCGTGCGCAGATCGGCCGTACGACCTTTTACCTGCACTACGACGACCTCGGCGCGCTCGCCGTCGACGCCTGCGCCGCGGTCGTACGGGAGGCCGTCGAGGCCCTGCACGCGTGGGACCCGCTGCCCGATCCCGCGCACCCGCCGTCGGAGCTCGTCGGGCTGCTGACGTCGGTCGCGGACAGCGCTGACCTGTACCGGAGCCTGCTCGCGCCGGGCGGCGGCGGCCCGCTCGGCGGCCTACTCCACCGCGAGCTCGCCGCCCGCAGCCGCGCCGAACGAGCCCGCCGGCTGTCGCACGGCCCCCACGATCTCATCTCGAGTGCCGTCGCCGGCGCCTTCACCGGAATGCTCGCCGACTGGGTGCACGGGATCGTCTCGGGAACGCCCGAGGAGGTGGCGGATCGACTCTGGCCGCTCCTGTGCACCATGCACTCCGTCGGCCGGTGAGGTGTCGGCGCGTAATGCGCCGAATCTGTCACCTGCGGGGCTCGAGGAACTGTCTCGGCGTGCTGGGTATTCGTACTATCCTATGCTCAGGCAAAGATTCTGAGAAAGGAACGGCCAGTGGCGACCAAAGTCATCATGGTAGATGATTTCGACGGTCATGACGGAGAAGACGTCACCAAACGAGACTTCGAGGTTGCCGACGCGACATACACCATCGATCTCGGCGATGAGAACTTCAAGAAACTACAAGAGCTACTCGAAGAGCTCACGCCGTATCTCGACCGAGCTGTCCGGGTCAAGCAGGCCGGTCGTGCCCGCAAGGCCCCCGACGCGTCCCCTCGCCTGCGCGGATACTCCAACACCGATGTGCGCGAATGGGCGAGCGCGGAAGGTATCGAGGTCAGCTCGCGCGGGAAGATCGGTGATGAGGTCTACGAAAAGTTCATAGCCGCTCATCCGGATGCCAACCCGGAAGAGTGACCCGCACCAGGACACCGCAGGAGAGACTTACATGGCACTGAAGACCATCGTCCAACTTCTCGACGACATCGACGGCAAACCGGCTGATGAGACAGTGGCCTTTTCACTGGACGGGGTCAGCTACGAGATCGATCTGAACGCGAAAAACGCGGATCGGCTTCGGAAGGCCTTCACCCCGTACCTCGAGAAGGGACGCAAAGCAGGCGTGCGCAAGGCCGGCGGCCGAGGCCGCACCGGCACCCGCACCGCCCACACCCGCGAGCGCGCGGCCGACATCCGTGCCTGGGCCAAGCAGCACGGGATCACGGTCAACGACCGCGGCCGCATCCCCACCCAGGTCGTGCAGGCGTACGAGGCGAACGACCCCAGCAAGGCCAAGGAGACGTCCACACGCGTGCCGAAGGCCGAGTTCTCCGCCGGCGCCTGACCGCTCCGATGCACCGTCGCCGCATGACCGGCAGGGGGCTGACCGGCAGGGCATGACCGGTCGAGCGCGACGGACGAGGACACGATGGGCGTGACCGGCGGGGACCGAAAACCCGGGGGCGTGTCGACGGGTATGCGCCTCGGATCGGCAGCGTCGCCGACGAGGTGCCCCGCACGCCGCCCGGCAGGAGCCGCAAAGGTGTCGAGTGAGATGCCGCAGGGCCTCGGTCGAGCTGCCCCGCAAGGGCTGCTGGGCGAGACGCCTCGCAGGGGTGCGTCGAGGGGACCACAGCGCCCGACGCCAGCATGGCGGCGGCCGCCATGGGCGAAATAGCGGGACATCGACGGCGGTGGCGGCGAAACTCGGCTGACGTGCGCCGTGGATGAAGGATGGCGGGTCCGGGCGGGGGCGGACCGGGTCTCGGCCCGGCAGAGGCGCCCCAGGCCCAACAGGCGAAGCCGGCAGGCCCGGACGGGGGCTGACCAGGCGAGGCCCAACCGCCGGATGCCGCCGCGCTTCGCGTCGAAGGCCGCGAGTACTACGCCAACGAGCCGGCCCAGGGCGTGGACCGCGCGCCGGCCCAGGTCGTCCGGCCTGGGCGGACCGGACCAGGGGCCACGGCAGATGCCGACCGGCGCGCACGAGCGCGGCGGGTTCGGCGGGCCAGGTCAGGGCCCGGCGGAGCGAGACGTGCCTGGTCAGGGTTCGGGGAGCGAGACATGCCAGGTCTCGCGGTTCGGCCCGCCGCCCGCCGATCCCGTCCGCCGAACCGGCTCGCCGATCCTGCCTGCCGATCCGGCTTGCTGAGCCGGCTTGCTGAGCCCGAACTCAGCCACTAACGCCCGGCCGGTTCGAAACGCGTCACTTGCCGCAGCGTGCCGGGATGCGTGCTGATCGGAGCGCTTCGGTATCGGCCGTGCGGTCGGATGGCGGTATGGCCGGGGTGTGGTTCCGGGTCTTGTCCGCTTCTTGCCCGCTCCCGATCTTCGCGGCCTGCTTCTTTGAACTTGTCCGGTCACGCTCTTGTGCGCTTTCGACCCTCCTCTTCCGCTCTCATCTCCCTCCTACGTCGCACTCGTGAGCCGTTGTCACGTTCCTCTTCGGCTCACGTTCTGCTCCTGTGTCGCACCTGTGCGCCGTCGTTCCTTCTTCTTCCGCTCTCACGTTCCTCTGCTTCCGATCTCGCCACGCCCTCCCCGGCGCCTCCGTTCGCGACCTTCGGCTCGGTTCCAGCGCCGTCCGGCCCGGACGCGGGGCGGCCGGCCGGCGCAGGGAGATTTGCGACGAACACGACTAATGACGAAATTCGCGGATGTTTCGCTATCGGCGCGCTTCAGGGCGGAGATCGGCGAGCGTGGTCGTCTCGATCGGCGCCGTACCCTGCAGATCTCCTTGATCCACTTCGTGAGACACGAGTACAATCCCGCACTGTCTTCATCAAAGATGGAGATTTCCGGCTGATCGTCGCTTCGGCCGCCGCTCCGAAAATGCCTACCAACCCATCGTGAGGCGTCGCATTTGGCTTCCCTGAAAGGGCGGATCGACCAAACCGAACGCGGCGGGAATGCGACAGGTCGGAGTACGGACGGCTGGATTCGCGATCGTCATCGCGCTGGCTTTCCTCATCTTCCTGGCGTAGTGGGGGGACAGGGATGGAACCGACCACGGGGGATCGGCGAATCGCGGTCATCGGGATGTCGTTCCGGTTCCCGGGGGCTGACACCCCGGAGGGGTTCTGGCGCGACCTGTGCGCGGGGACCTCCCGGATCCGGCGCTTCACCGACGCGGACTTCGCCGCCGCCGGTGTGCCCGAGGAGGAGTACGGGTCGCCGGACTTCGGCGGCGCCAGCGGCGTACTGACCGACATCTCCGGATTCGACGCCGAGTTCTTCGGCATGAGCGGCCGGGAGGCGGACGTCACGGATCCGCAGCAGCGGATGTTCCTCGAATGCTGCTATCACGCGCTGGAGAACGGCGGGTACGCGGCGGCGCCGTCCGGTTCGCGCATCGGGGTGTTCGCGAGCACCGGGTACCGGCTCTACTCGCTGCAGAGCTACCTCGCCAACAACCTCACGGTCGCCGGCTGGGACCCTGACTGGGTCTCGGTGAAGCAGGTGCAGGTCGGCAACTATCCGGACTTCATCGCCACGCGTGCGGCGTTCCGGCTCGGGCTGACGGGGCCGGCCGTCAACGTACAGACAGCCTGTTCCAGCTCGCTCGTCGCGGTCCATCTCGCGGCCCAGTCGCTGTTGTCCGGCGACGCGGACCTCGCCGTCGCCGGCGCGGCCGCCGTGCACGTGCCGCAGGTGGTCGGGCACCGGTACGTGAAGGGCTCGACGCTGTCGAGGTCCGGCGTCCTGCGCGCGTTCGACGCGGGCGCGGACGGTACGGTCGGCGGCAACGGCGTGGCCGCCGTCCTGCTCAAGCGGCTGGACCGGGCGCTCGAGGACGGCGACACGGTGCACGCGGTCATCCTCGGGTCCGGGGTCACGAACGACGGCGCCACCAAGCCGGGGTTCGCCGCCCCCAGCGCGACCGGGCAGCGCGACGCCGTGTTGCGCGCCCTGGAGGTCGCCGGGATGCCCGCCGAGACGATCGGGCACCTCGAGGCGCACGGCACCGGCACGTACAAGGGCGACCCCATCGAGGTCGACGGCCTGACCTCGGCGTACCGCAGGCACACCGACCGCGTCGGCTTCTGCGCGCTCGGCTCAGTCAAGCCGAACATCGGGCACCTTGACACCTGCGCCGGCATGGCGGGCCTCATCAAGTCCGTGCTCATGTTCAGGTACGGCGTCATCCCGCCGCTCGCGGGCTTCTCCCGGGCCAACCCCGAGCTCGGCCTCGAGGCCGGCCCGTTCTTCATCCCGGCAGAGGTACGCGCCTGGCCACGCGGTGCCCACCCGCGCCGGGCCGGCGTGCACGCGGTCGGCATGGGCGGTACGAACGCCCACCTAATCATCGAGGAGCCCCCGGACCCGGTCCCACGCGGCGAGGGCCTGCCCGCGCCCGGTCTGCTGCCGTTGTCCGCGCACACGGAGCAGGCGTTGGCCGAACAGGCGGCGGTGTACCGCGACCATCTGCGCGCGAACCCCGGCACGGACCCGGCCGACCTGCTCACGACCACCGCGCTGGGGCGACGGCACCTGCGCCACCGGCTCGTCGTGGCGGGCGAGGACGCGTCCGCCCTCGCCGACGCGCTCGATCGCCACATCGAGGGCCGGGCGCCTCGCCTCGCGGACCCGGCGTCTCATCTCACAGGCCAGGCTCCTCGCCTTGCAGGTCTGGCGCCTCGCCTTGCGGGTCCGGCGTCTCACCTCAGCGGTACGGCGCCGCGCGGGGACGCGGCACCCGTGGGCCTGGTCTTCTCCGGGCAGGGCAGCCCGTACTCGGGGATGGCGCGGGCCCTGCACCAGAGGTTCGGGGTGGTCCGCGAGGTCTTAGAGGAATGTCTCGACGGACCCCTCCTCGGCCGCCTGCTGGGCGGCGAGCCCGCCCCGAGCGTCTGGGAGACCGACACCGCGCAGGTCGCGCTGTTCGCCTACCAGGTGGCCCTCACCCGGATGTGGGGCCGGCTCGGCGTCGAGCCGTACGTCGTCGCAGGTCACAGCGTTGGCGAGTACGCGGCGCTGTGCGCGGCGGGCGCGCTCTCGATCGCCGACGGCGTACGGCTGACGGCCCTGCGCGGGCGGCTCATGCAGCACGGGACCGCGCCCGGCGGCATGATCGCCGTCTTCGCCGAGCCCTCGGACGCCGTACCCGGGCTGGAGCTGGCGGTCGTCAACGGCCACGAGCGTCACGTCCTGGCCGGGCCGGAGTCCGCCATTCAGGACGCGTGCCGGCACCTCGACGCCCAGGGCGTGCGGTGGCTGCGGCTGCCGGTGACGCGGGCGTTCCACTCGAGCCTGATCGATCCCGTACTGGAGGAGCTGCGGGTCGCGGCCGAGAAGGTGGAGTTCCGGCCGACACGCGTCCCGTTCGTCAGCGGGGTCGACGGCGAGGCGTACCTGCCCGGATGGACGCCCGACGCCGCGTACGTGGTCCGGCAGACCCGGCGAACCGTACGTTTCGACACGGTCCTGCGGCGGCTCGGCTCGACCGCGCTGCTGGAGATCGGGCCGACCGCGACGCTGACCGGCCTCGCCCGGCGCGCCGACCCGGGACGGCCCGTGACGGCGACGCAGGTACCCGGCGCCGAACTCCGCACGCTCTGGACCTCGGTGGCCCGGCTCCACTGCGCGGGCGCCGCCATCGACTGGGCCGAAGCGTTGGACGGCACGCGCGGGCGGCGGATCCCGCTGCCGTGCTACCCGTTCCAGCGCACGAAGCACTGGATCGGGCCGGAGCCGGTACGCCTGCCGGCCGACGAGGACACGCACGACGAGAACGCGGGGCCGTACGGCGCCGCCGAGCAGCGTGAGAACAGGGAGACGACCATGGTGAACCACGTGCTCGGACGAGTGATGGAGCTGACGGCCCAGCATCTGGGCTACGGCGCGGACGAGTTCGAGGCCGACAGCGCCTTCGTCGAACTCGGCGCCGACTCGATGCAGCTGATCAACATGCTGCGCGAGCTCGAGAGGGAGTTCGAAGTCCAGGTCGGCATGCGCGAACTCCTCGAGGACGTGGGCACCCCCCGCCTCACCGCGGAACTGATCGCCTCCCGCACCCCCCGCCCCACGCCACCAGAGGCGGGTGCCGGGACGGCGGCCACAGGGGCGCCGGGCGCCGCGTCGGCGGCCCCGACGGTCCCAGGCGTCGCGGCGGCGACGGAGGTGGCGGGTGCCGGGATGGCGACCTCGACGGTCCCGGTCGTTGCAACCGCGGCCCCCGCGGTCGCGGGCGTCGGGACGGGGGTGGCGGCGCCGGTTGGGGGAGCCGCGACGGTGACGCCGGTGTCGTCCTTGGGTGGGCGGAATCCGCTTGCCGAGGCGGCGGCGTACGCGCCGGTGGGGGAGGCCGGACCAGGGGCGGCGGCCCGTTATGCGAGCCATGAGTCGGTCGAGGAGCTCGGCCGGCAGATCCGGCTGCTGGCCGACATACAGGCTCAGATTCTGACGCAGATGTCCGAGATCGTGGCCCTGGTCGCGGCGCGCGAAGGGGCGTCGGGCCGATGAGCGACGACCGTTCCGTACGCGAGTCGGTCACGGGTGCGGCCGAGGCCGTCGACCGCGCCGTCGACCTGTCACACCGCCTGACACGGCTACTGGCCGACGCGCGGGCCGCGTCCGCATCGCGGAACGGCGGACTGTGGGCGGGCGAGGCTCAGCCCGCCCCGACCGACCCCGCCCCGACCGACCCCGCCCCGACCGGCCTCGTCCCTACCGGCCCTGCCGCGACCGGCCTTGCTCCGGCCGGACCCGCTTCGAACGGTCCGGTCCCGGCGGAACCCGCTCCGAGCGGTCCCGGATCCACCGGCCTTGCTCCGGCGGAGGTGCATGGGCCGCAGGTCGCGCTGCCGCATTCGTCCGGGATGGCGGCCGGGGCTACGGAGGGGCAGCGGGCGCACGTCGATGACCTGGTTCGGCGGTTCAACGAGCGGACGCGGACGTCGAAGGAGGTCGCTCAGCGGTACCGGCAGGTGCTGGCGGACAGCCGGGCGGTGGTCGGGTTCCGCAGTGCGACGAAGGAGATGCACTACCCGATCGCGGGTCGTGGCTCCAACGGTTCGCGGTTGGAGGACGTCGACGGGAACTCCTACGTCGATATCACGATGGGGTTCGGTGCCCTGCTGTTCGGGCACGAGCCGGCCTTCGTGAAGGAGGCCGTGCGCGAGCATCTGGAGCGTGGGGTCACGCTCGGGCCTCGCAGTGTCGACACCGGTGAGGCCGCGCGGCTGCTGGGCGAGCTGACCGGCATGGAGCGGGTGGCGTTCGCGAATTCCGGGACCGAGGCGAACTCGGCGGCGATCCGTCTCGCGCGGGCGGCGACCGGGCGGGACAAGGTCGTCATGTTCCGTGGTTCGTACCACGGGCACATCGACTCGGTCCTCGGGCGGGCGGCCGGGCGGGACCACGTGACCGTTCCGGTGTCGCGTGGCATTCCGGACAGTGCGGTCGCCGAGCTGGTCGTGTTGGAGTACGGCGAGCCGGAGAGCCTGCGGGTGATCGACGAGCTCGGCGACCGGATCGCGGCCGTCATGGTCGAGCCGGTGCAGTGCCGGAAGCCGTCGCTGCGGCCACTGGAGTTCATGACGGAGCTGCGCGAGCTGACCCGGCGTAGGGGGATCGTGCTGCTGTTCGACGAGATGCTCACCGGCCTGCGCCCGCATCCGAGGGGTGCGCAGCACCTGTACGGGGTGACGCCGGACCTCGCGACGTACGGCAAGGCGCTCGGCGGCGGGTTCCCGATCGGCGCGATCGCCGGGCGCGCGGACATCATGAACGGCGTCGACGGTGGGTTCTGGAGGTACGGCGACGACAGCCGCCCGCCGCATGACACGACGTTCTTCGGCGGCACGTACATGCAGCATCCGGTGTCGATGGCCGCCGCCCGCGCGGTGCTGACCCACCTCACCGAGCACAGCCCGGTCCTCCAGAATGACCTCAACGCGCGCACCGAACGGCTCGCCGGGACGCTCAACCGGTTCTTCGTCGAGGAGGACTTCCCGCTCAGGCTGGACCACTTCGGGTCGATGTTCCGGTTCACGCACCGGGCCGATCTGGAGCTGCTCTACCACCACCTGCTCCTGCGGGGCGTGTACGTCTGGGAGTGGCGGAGCTTCTACCTGTCGACCGCCCACACCGACGCCGACCTGGAGTTCGTCGCCGACGCGGTGAAGGGCTCGCTGCGGGAACTGCGCGACGCCGGCTTCTTCCGCACCCCCAAACCGAAACCACGTCCACAGCCACAGCCACAGCCACAGCCACAGCCCAAGAAGAAGGCCCCCGACTTCAGCGTCTACTTCTTCGGCGACTACCCGCAGGACAAGAACGACGACACCGACAAGTACGCGCTGATCTCGGAGACGGCGAGGTTCGCCGACGAGCACGGCTTCCACGCGCTCTGGCTGCCCGAACGGCACTTCCATTCGTTCGGCGGGCTGTTCCCCAACCCGTCGGTGCTGGCCTCGGCCCTCGCGCGGGAGACCGGGCGGATCCGGCTCAACGCCGGGTCGGTCGTGCTGCCCCTCCACGACCCGATCCGGGTCGCCGAGGAGTGGTCGATGGTGGACAACCTGTCGGGCGGGCGCGTCGGGCTCGGCCTCGCGAACGGCTGGCATTCGAGCGACTTCGTGTTCTTCCCCGACCGCTTCGAGGGGCGCAAGGAGACGACCTTCGAGCACCTCGACGACGTACGGCGGCTGTGGCGGGGTGAGGCGCTGCGCCGTACGGGCGGCGCGGGCGACGAGGTCGAGGTGCGCCTGTACCCGCGTCCCGTGCAGGAGGCGCCGCCGATGTACCTCGCGACGGCCGGACGGCGCGAGTCGTACGAGCACGCGGCGCGGCACGACCTCGGCATCGTCACGAACCTCATGGGCCAGACGATCGAGCAGCTCGGCGAGCACGTCGCGGCGTACCGGCGAGCCCGCGCCGAACACGGGCTCGACCCCGACGCCGGCCGCGTCACCGTGCTCCTGCACACCTACCTCGGCGCGGACCACGACGCGGCGCGCGCCGAGGCCCTGGAGCCGATGGGCCGCTACATGCGCTCGTCGCTGTTCATGCGGTCGGCCGCCTCGCTGTTCGGGAACGGCGCGGGCGACCCGGCGTCCATGCGGCCCGAGGACCTGGACTACCTGTTCCGCCGCGCGTACGACCGTTACTGCGACCAGCGCGCGCTGATCGGTACGCCCGAGACCTGCGCGAGCGTCGTCGACGCGCTGCGTGAGGCGGGCGTCGACGAGATCGCGGCGCTGGTCGACTTCGGGATGCCCGCCGACCGGCTGCGGTCGGGGCTGCGCCACCTCGACGCCCTCCGGCGCCGCTACCAGGAGGCGGATCGCGAGGCGGACGCCACCGCGGCGCAGCGCCGGCTGTGGACGGCCTGCCAGGTCACCGGCGTGAAGGCCTACAACGAGGTCGCCTCGGTACGGCTGCACGGGCCCCTCGACGAAGCGGCGCTGCGGGCCGCGCTGCGCACGGTCGTGGACCGGCACGATGGGCTGCGCACGGTGTTCCGGCCGGGGTCCGACGGGCTGCCGCGCCAGGTCGTGCGAGCGCGCGTCGACGTGCCGCTGGTCGTGACCGACCGGACCGGGCAGGACGCGGGCGAGGCGATCCGAGAGGCGCAGCGCGAGGCGAGCGAGCACCCGTACGACCTGGCGGAGGGGCCGCTGCTGCGCCCTGTGCTGCTGCGGTTCGGCGACGACGACCACGTTCTCGTCCTGGGCGTCCACCACATCGTGACCGACGCGCACTCGACCGGCCTTATCGCGCGCGACCTCGAGACCGCGTACCGCGCCGCGCGCGACGAACGTACTGCCCGCTTCGACCGGCCCGCGGGCACGGCCCTGGACCTGGCCGGAGCCGAACCGGCCGCCGACCCGGCCGACCTCGCCTGGTGGCGCGGCCACCTCGGTGAGGCGCCGCCCGTACTCCGGCTGCCCACGGACCGGCCGCGCACCCGTACGTCACGCGGCCGTGGCGGATCGGTCGGCCTGCGCCTCGGCGCGGAGACCACCGCGGCCCTCCAGGCATGGAGCGCCGAGCAGCGGGTCACGGTCTTCGCGACGCTTCTGACCGCCTGGCAGGTGGTGCTGCGGAGGTTCTCCGGCCAGGACGAGTTCGTGGTGGGTAGCACGTTCGACCAGCGCGTTCCCGAGGCGCGCGACACGGTCGGCTTCTTCGTCGCCCTGCTCCCGCTGCGCCTCGCGCTCTCCGACGACCTCGACCTGCGCGAGGCCGCCCGTGCCACCAGGAACGTCCTGCTCGACGCGAGCGAACACTCCGCCGTGTCCTTCGACGACCTGATGGCGGCCGTCAACCCCGACCCGGGTACGGCACGGCCCCTCATGCCGGTCACCGCCGACCTCGACGCCGAGACCCTCCCGGGCCTGGACCTGCCGGGCGTCACGGCCGAACCGGTCGAGGGCGGCAGCGACGCCGGGGCGCTCGAGCTGGCGCTGATGGCCACCCGCAGCGGCTCCGGGCTGCGGCTGCGGATCCGCTACGACGCGGACCTGTACGACGAGGCGACCGTGCGCCGGTACCTGGCGCACCTGGAGCTGGTGCTCGAGGCGATCGCGAGCGGCGCCGCCGGACGCGTCGGCGACCTGCCGCTCCTGACCGGCGAGGACGAGAAGGACCTGGTACGCCTGGCGAACGGCGAGGCCGCCGCGCCGTACCCGCGCACCCTGGACGGCGTACGCCCCGCCGACGACGAGGGCACCGCGGTCGTGCTCGGCGACACGGAGTGGAGCCGGAGACGGCTGCGGCGGGCCGCCGACGCGGTCACCGCGCGGCTCATCGAGCTCGGCGTGGGCACCGGGGACATCGTGGCCGTCGCGCTGCCGAAGGGCCCGGAGTACGTCGCCGCGGTCCTCGGCGTGGTCGGCGCGCGCGCCGCGTACGTGCCGCTCGACCTCGGCCAGCCCGAGCCGAGGCTGGCGGCGATGCTGGCCGACGCCGCGCCCGCGGCGGTGATCTGCGGCGACCCGCCCCACCTGGCCCTGGACGATGCGATCCTGACCGTCCACGTGGACGGTCAGGAAACGGACCTTGAGCCGCGGCCGCCGTCCGCGCCGGACGACCCGCTGTGCCTGATCTACACCTCCGGGTCCACGGGCACGCCGAAGGGCGTCGTGACCGAGCACGGCAACCTGGCCGCGACACTCGCGCTCTACCGCGACGCGCTGGACATCACCGAGGACGACCGGCTGTCCCTCTACACGAGCGTCGGCTTCGACGCCTCGCACATCGAGCTGTGGCCGGCCGTCGCCACCGGCGCCGAGCTGCACGTCGTACCGGAGGAGATCCGGCTCGACCCCGAGGCGCTCGTCCGCTGGATCGTCGAGCGGCGGATCACGGTGGCGTTCCTGCCGACGTCGATGGGCGAGGCCGTCCTGGAGCTGCCATGGCCGGAGGAGACCGCGCTGCGCGTGCTGTCCGTCGGCGGCGAGCAGCTCAACGTACGGCCGCGGCCCGGGCTGCCGTTCACGTTCGTCAACGTGTACGGGCCGACCGAGACGACCGTCTTCTGCTCCTGGGGGCCGGTCGCCCCGGACGAACCCGGCGTCCCGACGATCGGCACCCCCACGCCGGACATGCGGCTGGAGATCCGCGACGCGCGCGACCGGCCGCTCCCGCCGGGTGCCCCGGGCGAGCTGCACGTCGGTGGACCGCAGGTCGCCCGCGGGTACCACAACGCGCCGGAACGGTTCCGGGTCGACGAGGAGGGCCGGCGCTGGTACCCGACCGGTGACGTGGTCCGCTGGCGCTCCGACGGCCGCCTGCACTTCGTCGGCCGGGCCGACGACCAGGTGCAGATCCGCGGCGTCCGCGTCGAACCGGCCGAGGTCACCCGCGCGGTACGCGGCCTGTCCGGCGTGCGCGACGCCCGGGTGGCCGGCGAGCCCGACGCCGCGACGGGGCGTACCCGGCTGCGCTGCCACGTGGTCCCCGACGCCCCGGTCACGGACGAGGCCGACCGGGTACGGCGCTGGCGCGCAGAGCTCGCGACGGTCCTGCCCCGGCCGATGGTGCCCGAGGTGTGGTCCGTGCTCGCGGACCTGCCGATGACGGCCGTCGGCAAGTGGGACCGGACCGCGCCGGAGCCGGACCCCGGGCCCCTCGCGGCCGTACGCGCCGAGTGGTCCGCGGCGCTCGGCGGCGCCGAGGTCCCCGACGACGCGGTCTTCTTCGACCTCGGCGGCCACTCGATCAGCGCCATCCGGCTGCTGAACCGGATCCGCGAGGTGTTCGGCGTCGAATACCCGATGAGCGCCTTCTTCGAGGACCCGACCGTACGCGGGATGGCGGCGCGGCTGTCGGACACCGACCGCGTGCGGGGTGAGCTGTGACGGCCGCGCTCGACGGGCTGCTGACCCGCCTGGGGACCCTCGGCGTACGGCTCGAGGCGGCCGGCGACCGGCTGCGGTACGACGCGCCGCGCGCCGCGCTGACGCCCGAACTGCTCGCCGACCTCCGGCGCCACAAGGGCGGGCTGCTCGCCCACCTCACGGGCGACGGCGCCGAGCGCGTCGTGGCCCGCGCCCCCGTCACCGCCCAGCAGGCCGGGGTGGTCCACGCGCACCACACGGCGCCGTACCCGCAGCTCTGGAACGTCGCCACCCGCCTGACCCTCACCGGTCGTCTCGACGTCGCGGCCCTGGAGACCGCCCTCACCGAGCTGGTCGCACGGCACCACGGGCTGCGCTGCCGGTTCGTGCGCGAGGACGGAAAGTGGTTCCAGGAGGCGCTGGCGCCGCGCCCGCGCCCGCTGCCCGTCGAGGACCTCACGGGGCTGCCACCGGCCGACCGCGACCGCGCGCTCGCCGCGATCGAGGAGGAGGCCGTCGGTACGCCCGTCGACCTCGGCCGCGAGGTGATGCCCGCGCCCCGGCTCGTACGGCTCGGCGAGGAATCCTGGACGCTCATCCTGGTCCTGCACCACATCAGCTGCGACGGCTGGGCGATGACCGTCATGCTGCGCGACCTGGCCGCGCTGTACGGCGCCGCGGCGACCGGTACACCGCACGCGCTCGAGCCGCCCGGCGCGCAGTGCACGGACTACGCGGTCTGGCAGCGCGAACGCGATGACCCGTCGTCGACGGCGTCCCGCCGGGCGTACTGGACCGTACGACTCGAGGGCGCCTGCTTCTGGCCGGCGCTGCCCACGGACCGGCCGGAGCCCGAGCGGCTGAGCGGCCACGGGCGTACTGCGGGGCTGGAGATCCCCGGCGACGTGCGCGCCTCGGTGGAGGCGCTGGCCCGCGCCCGCGGCACGACGGCGTTCGCGGTCACGACGGGGGCGTTCGCGCTCCTGCTGTCGCGGCTGTCCGGCGAGAGGGACATCGTGCTGCTCGTCCCGTACGCGAACCGCGAGCGCGAGAAGTTCGAGTCCATGGTCGCCTGCACGGCCGCCAACATCGCCGCGCGCGTACGGCTGGACCCGTCGGTGAGCTTCGGCGACCTGGTGGCGCGCATCGGCCTCGACGCGCTCGAGGCCATCGACCACGTGACGCCGCTGGGCCCGGTCCTGGAGGGGCTCCGGCGCTCGGGCGTGCCCGGTGTGCCGGAGCGGCTGCGGATCGGCATGGTGTACCAGAACTCGTTCGAGACCGGCCTCGCGCTCCCCGGCCTGGACGTCGCCATCGCCGACATCCCGGCCCCGATGGCGCGCGGCGAGCTGACCTTCGGCCTCGCCCCGCGTCCCGGCGCGGGGGAGGGCTTCCGGGTCTTCGCCGAGCACACGACGGACCTGTGGGACCCCGAGACGATCGACACCTGGCTCCGCGAGTACGCCACCCTGCTCACCGAGGCCTGCGCCCACCCGGACACGGACGTCGGCAGCCTTCTCGAGGCGAGGTGAGGGCGGCGCGGCCGCATCCGGCCCGCCGGCCGCAGGGCGCGATGGAGTCCTGAAATCCGGTGAACTCGCACGGGCCGTCTCATGACAGATCCCGCCCGGCGGCGCGGTCCTCTCGCGAGGACGACGTGCCGGGCGGAATCCGTCGGTGTCTGTGAGCGATCACCTCATCGGGCGTCGCTCGCCCCCAGGGCCCATGCCTCCGTCACGGCCCATGCCACTGTCGCGGCCCATGTCGCGTCCCATGCCGGTGTCGCGTCCCATGCCGCTGTCACGGCCTATGGCGCGGTTTCGACCTCGACCACGGCCTCCTCCGCCGCCGCGACCTCCGCCGCCCTCGCCGCGGGTGCGCATTGCGATCACGCCCATCGCACCGAGGCCGAGGAGCAGAGCGATGGCGCCGGTGATGACGTTGTTCCAGACGCTCCGCGTCGTGGCCATGTGGCCCCTCATCACGAACGGCGCGAGGATCGTCCACACGCCGATGAGCGGCAGCACCCATGTGACTCCGTGCGTACGGCCGTGGGCCGACGCGATGCACAGGGCGAGGACCGCCAGCGCGATGCCGATGATGAGGTTGTTGATCACGAGGTTCCTGAGCCCACCCCGGAATCCCACCACCCACGGCGAGATGGCGAGGTAGAGGCCCGTGAGGAACATGAGACCGTCCATGACATGTGCGGCGGGATTCTCGGCCGCCATCTCGTAGCGTGCCCGTAGGGCCGCGATATCCGGATGGTGTTCGATACCCGTAGTGCCGGCAGCCATGTGTTGCCCCCTTCTGCCAAGGTACTTTTCGGGCACTACTCCTGTTCCCTGTTGAATCACCACAATTCGCGACATGAACGATTCTTGACCTGCGCTCGACCTGTTCATGAGGTAAAGGGGTCACGCGTGTGGCCGCAGAGGCGTCCGTGGCGCGACTCGCCCGGCGTCGAGGGGGCCGGAATCGGGCCGAGATCAGGGCCTATGACGGCGGAAAGCCCGATTCTTGACGCGACGTCGACCGAGGTCCGGCATTGTCACGGACATGACTGACCAAAGATCGAAAGCGAGCCGTTCCGTACGCCTGGGGGCCTGTGCCGCCGCTGTGCTGCTGGCGGCCTGCGGATGCGTCAAGAGCCCTCGTGACCAGATCTTCGATGCCTGCGAGAGCGCGGTGAAGCACAAGGTGAAGCCGAAGTCGGTGGAGTTCTCCCTGGAGAGACTGACGGTGACGCACGTCGTCGGCAACCACGCGACCATGCTGGGCAGCGCTCAGGTCGAGGGGGCCAAGCGGCACCCGTTCAGTTGCACCGCCGTCCACAACAACGGGCACTGGAAGGCCTTCCACCTGACCGGCGTCAGCGGCTGACCGCAGAGCGGCGTCCCGTCACCACGGGACGCCGCCATCAGGCGGTCTCGAGGGTCTCCTCTTCCTCGATCCGGCGGTTCCACTCGGCCTTCCCGGCGCGCCAGCCCTCGTCGTCGGTGCCCTGGCGCCAGTAGCCGGAGATCGACAGCTGCTCCATCGCCAGGCCGCGCTCGACGCGCAGGTGGCGGCGGAGGCGTTTGACGCAGCCCGCCTCCCCGTGCACGAACGCGTGCACGGCGCCCGGCGGGAACTCCAGGTCGGTCACGGCGGCCACGAGCGCCTCGCCGACCGGCGACGCGCCGCGATGCAGCCAGACGATCTTCGTGTCGCCGGGGGAGGACAGCTCTTGCTCCTCTTCCGGGCCCGACACCTCGACGAAGACGTGGGCGGGCACGCCGGCGGGCAGGGCCGCGAGGGACGCGGCGATGGCCGGCAGCGCGCTCTCGTCACCCGCGAACAGGTGCCAGCCGGCGTCCGCGCTCGGCGCGTACCCGCTGCCGGGGCCGAGGAAGAGGATCTCGTCGCCCGGCCGGGCGTTCGCCGCCCAGGGACCGGCCAGGCCCTCGTCGCCGTGGTGGACGAAGTCGATCGTCAGCTCCCGTGCCGCGGCGTCCCAGACGCGCACGGTGTACGAGCGGAGCCGCGGCCACTGATCGCGCGGCATCTCCTCGCGTACGGCGTCGAGGTCGAACGGCTCCGGGTACGTGACACCGGGCACCGGGAAGAGCAGCTTGACGTACGTGTCGGTGTGCTCGCCCACGCCGAAGCCGGCGAGACCGTCCCCGCCGAACACGACCCGGATCATGTGCGGCGTGATCCGCCGCACGCTGCGTACCTGGGCCCGGGTCGTCTTCCGTCCCTTGCGGGCCGGCTTGTCGTTCGCCATCGATGATCCTCCGAGATCCGCTTAGGTAAATCAAACCTAACTCTTCAGGATCTCGTGTCCACTCCGAGAGCGCGGCGGAGGAAGGAGGCCTCCGTCTCCATGAGCCGCGTCACGGTCGCCTCGCCCCGTGGCGCGTGGGTCACGCCGGGCAGCAGGAGCATCTCGTGCGGGCGCCCGGCGGCCATCAGCGCGGCGGACATGCGCAGCGTGTGGGCGACGACCACGTTGTCGTCGGCCAGCCCGTGGACGAACAGCAGCGGACGGCGCAGCCCGGGGGCGTCCCCGATCAGGGAGCAGCGCTCGTAGTTCTCCGGTTCTTCGTCCGGGTGGCCGAGGACGCGTTCCTTCCAGTACGTGTCGTACAACCGGTGGTCGGTGACAGGCGCCCCGGCGACCGCGGCGTGGAAGACGTCGGGCCGCCGTAGCACCGCCAGCGCGGCGAGGAACCCGCCGAAGGACCAGCCGCGGATCCCGACGCGGTCGAGGTCGAGGTCGGGGTGGCGCGCCGCGGCCTCGTGCAGCGCGTCGACCTGGTCCTCCAGTACGGGCGTCGCGACGTCGCCGCGTACCGAGCGATCCCAGGCAGGACCGCGGCCGGGGGTGCCGCGCCCGTCGGCGATGACGACCGCGTAGCCCTGCTCGGCGAACCACTGCGCGACCAGCGTCGGCCAGTCGCGCGCGGCCACGACGACCTGCAGGCCCTGGCCGCCGTACGGGCACAGCAGCACCGGCAGCTTCGCCGAGCCGGGGACGTGCCACGACGGGAGGTACACGGCGGTCCGCAGCCCGCGCTCGCCGGCGGCGAACGACTCGGAGCGCGGGGTCAGGATCGGCTCCTCAGCGAGCGAGGAGATGGGGACGCGCCGCCCGTCGCGCAGGACGGTCACGGCGGTCCCGTGACGCGTGGCCGTACGCGACTCGAGCACGGTCGTGCCGCCGGAGCGCTGGGCCGTGTGCACGCCGGGTTCGTTCGTGAGCCGGGACAGCGCGCCGTCGTAGACCCAGACGTGGACCTCGGTCGGCTCCTCGGAGGCGGAGAAGAGGATCGTGTCGCCGTCGACGTCCAGCACGGCGCGGACCTGGAGGCCGGGCGGCGTCACCAGGGCGTCGCCGACGGCCAGGCGGCGGGTGTCGGTGACGCGATCGTCGACCACCCACACGAGCGCGCCGGAGGCGGTCGGCCGCCCGGAGCCGGGCACCACGTGCACCCAGTCGGCGTCGCGGTCCTCGCGGACCATCGACGTCGTGCCGTCGCGCGGGTCCACCCGGAGGACCCGTACCCGACGCTGGTCGCGGCTCTGCACGACGACGACCGGCTCCGCGGCCGACCAGTCGACCGCGACGACGTACTCGTACGCGGCGCGGTCCCAGTCGACCGGCGTACGCGTGCCGTCCAGGGCGAGGATCCACAGCGTGACGTCCGCGTTGGGCGTGCCGACCGCCGGGTAGGCGACGGCCTTCGGCGCCGCCGCGGGGTCGGACGGATCGGCGATGTGCCACGTGTGCACCCGGGTGTTGTCGACGCGCGCCACGAGCAGCCGCTCGCCGCCCGGCGCCCACCAGTGGCCGCGGGCGCGCCCCATCCCCTCGGCGGCCACGTGCTCGGGCAGCCCGTACGTCACCTTCGGGCCCTCGGGTTCGGCCAGGGCACGGTCGCCGGTCCCGTCCGCGCCGACGACGCGCAGGCCGCCGCGCGCGACGTACGCGATGTGGCGGCCGGCCGCGTCGAAGCGCGGGTCGAGGGCCGGGCCCGCGACCGGGACCTCCTCGGGATCGCCTTCCATCCCGGTCGTCCACAGCCGGCCGGCCAGCGCGAACACCACGCGGCGTACGGCACCGTCCGTCGTGTGGACGCCGATCCCCTCGGTATGGTCCCGGGCGCGCTCGCGGCGGACCCTCTCCTCCTCGGGCACCTCGGCGCCGTCGTCCACCAGCGAACGCGGGTCGACGACGAGGCGCTCGTCACCGGTGGCGACGTCGAGCGTCCACAGGCAGGCCACCGGGTCGGTGCCGCCGCGCGTACGTACGAACACGACGCGGGAGCCGTCGGGGGCGATGGTGAACCGTCCGGGAACGCCCAGGGCGAACCGGCGCGTACGGGCGAACTGACGCGGAAAACGACTGTCGGAGGGCATGAGGTCTTCTACCAAGGCGGACCCGTCCGGGCCTAAGGGTTATTGGGTCGAGGATCGCGGGGCGGCCGTGGCATCGTGACGGCATGGCGAACGCCGATCGGGACGAGGCGCTGCACACCTACTACGGGCTCGGGGGCGAGCGGGACCGCCTGGCCGAGGCGCGCGGGAGCCTGGAGTTCGAGCGCACCAAAGAGATCGTGCTGCGGCACCTGCCGGAACCGCCCGCGGAGGTCGCCGACATCGGCGGCGGCGCGGGCCGCTACGCGCTGTGGCTCGCCGGACGCGGGTACGCGGTGTCGCACCGCGACCTCATGCCGCTGCACGTCGAGCAGCTCACGGCCGAGCTGCCCGCCCGTGTGAGCGTACGCACCGCGGTGGGAGACGCGCGCGACCTCGACCTGGACGACGCGTCGGCCGACGCCGTCCTGCTCCTCGGGCCGCTCTACCACCTGCCGCGCCGCGAGGACCGGATCCGCGCGCTGCGCGAGGCACGTCGCGTCGTACGGCCGGGCGGCCCGGTGTTCGCCGCCGCCATCTCGCGCTGGGCACCGCGGCTGGACGGCGTGCTACGGCTGCGCCTGTACGAGAGCCTGCCCGCGATCCGCGAATCGGCCGCACGGACCGAGCGCACCGGCTGGATGCCGCCGGCCTTTCCGGGATCCTTCTCCGCCTACTGCCACCGGCCGCGGCAGCTCCACTCCGAGCTCCGCGACGCAGGACTGGAGGTGCTCGACCTCGTCGCCGTGGAGGGCATGCCGTACATGCTGCCCGACCTGGCCGAACGCCTGAACGACCCGCTCGGCCGCGAGGTCGTCCTCGAGACCGCCCGCAGCACCGAGCGCGTACCCGAGCTGCTGGGCATCGGCCCCCACCTGGTCGCCACGGCCGTACGCCCGCGCACCTGACCGCGCAAGAGCGGCCGGCCGGTGACCCGGCCGGCCGCTCCGCCCCATGCCGGTGGCGCGGACCGTCGCGACCCTCGGCTCGGGGTGAACGCCGGGTCGTGCCGACCGTGCCCGACCCGGACACGCCCGAGTCCGAGCACGACACCCACGCGTACTCCGCGGTGACGCTGTTCGAGGACCGGGCGGCGGCGGTGCTCCCCGGGTTCTCGGTGGACCACGACAACGCAACGATGACCATCCGGATCTGCCAGCGGCTGGACGGGCTGCCACTGGCGATCGAGCTGGCGGCTGCGTGGCTGCGGGTGCTGTCGCTGGAGCAGATCCTGTCGCGGCTGCAGGATCGCTATCGGCTCGCACGCGTCGGCGACCAGGAGGCTCCGGCACGGCACCAGACGCTGCGCGCGGCGATCGAGTGGAGCTTCGACCTGTGCTCGGACTCTCAGCGCGCGCTCTGGCGGCGGTTCTCGGTGTTCGCCGGGGACTTCGACATCGACGCGGCCGAGGTCGTGTGCGCGGGCGACGGGTTGGAGGCGTCGGAGGTCTTCACCGGACTGGCCGGCCTGCTGGACAAGTCGGTCCTGGTCCGCATGGACGGCGGGGTACGTGCGCGGTACCGGATGCTGGACACGATCCGCCAGTACGGCGCGGAGCGGCTCACCGACGCCCACGAGGACCATCGCCTCGCCCGCCGCCACCGTGACTACTACCTGCGCCTGGCCGAACGGGCCGAGGCGGACTCCTGCGGCCCGCGCCAGGCCGAGTGGTGCGTTCCGCTGTGCGCGGAGCGCGCCAACCTGTTCGCCGCGCTGGACCACTGCCTCTCGAGCCCCCGCGAGGTCCGGACCGGCCTGCGGATGTGCGCCGTGCTGTGGTTCTACTGGGTCGCGTGCGGATACGTGCGGGACGGCCGCCACTGGATGGACCGCGCGCTCGCGCTGGGGACCGAACCCTGCCACGAGCGGGCCCGCGCGCTGTGGATCAACGGCTGGATCGCCTTCATCGAGGGCGACCACGAGGCCGGCCTGCCGTTGCTACGGGAGGCCCGCGCTCTGGCCGAGCGGCTCGGCGACGAGGGCCAGCTGACGTACGCGCTGCAGTACCTCGCCGGGGCGGAGATGTTCGTCGGGAACATGGACCCCGTGCTGCCCATGCTGGAGGAGGCCCTGGCACGGCACCGGGCGGCGAAGGCCTGGACCGCCCCGGGGCTGCTGATCTTCGCGCAGCGGGCCAGGCCCGCCCTCCGGTTCGGCGACCTCGCGCTCGCCGTGGACCTCCTCACCGAGTGCGTGTCCATCTGCGACTCGCTCGGTGAGCGCTGGGCCCGGTCCTGGGCCGAATGGAACCTCGGCACGACGTGGTGGGCGGCGGGCGACGTCGAGGCGGCGGCGGCGCACCTCCATTCCGCCCTGCGGACCAAGCAGGATCTGAGCGACGTGCTCGGCATCCCGTTCTGCGTGGAGGCGCTGGCGTGGGTGGCGATCACCAACGACGACGCCCACCGGGCGGCGACGCTGTTCGGGGCCGCGGACGTCGGATGGGAGTGCATCGGCGGGACGCTGTTCGGGTTCCGTACGCTGCTGGACTGGCGCCGGCAGAACCGCGCCCGCGCCCAAGAGGCGCTCGGCTCGCAGGAGTACGCCGCGGCCCACCGCCGAGGTGGCCGTCTGCCGCGGGACGAACTGATCGCCTACGCGCTGGGCGACGAGACCCCGCCACCGGACGCCGACGGCGTGCCGGAGGCGCAGCAGGTCCTGACCAAACGGGAACGCCAGGTCGCCGCGATGGTCGCCCAGGGCCTGACGAACAAGGAGATCGCCTGCGCCCTGGTGATCGCTCAGCGCACCGCGGAGGGCCACGTCGAGAACATCCTGAGCAAGCTGGGCTTCACCTCGCGCACCCAGATCGCGGTCTGGGTCGCGGACCAACCGGACGTGTGACGGCACGGTACGAGCGACGGGGAGAGACGATGGAGACGGTCACGTCTGCGGACGGGACGACGATCGCGTATGAGCGGTCGGGCGAGGGGCCTCCGCTGGTAATGGTCACCGGCGCGATGAGCGACCGCAGGTCACAGCGGTCACCGGCGGCCCTGCTGGCCCGGCACTTCACAATTTACCTTTATGACCGGCGCGGACGGGGCGGGAGCGGCGACACTCCGCCGTACGCGCCCGCGCGGGAGGTCGAGGATCTCGGTGCGGTGATCGGCGCGGCCGGCGGTTCGGCGGCGGTGTTCGGTCACTCGTCCGGCGCCGTCCTCGCGCTCGAGGCCGCGGCGGCCGGGCTCCCGATCACCCGGCTCGCGGCGTACGAACCGCCCTACATCGTCGAGGGCACCCGGCCCCGTCCGTATGGGGTGGGCGAACGCGTGGGAGAGCTGATCTCGGCCGGTCACCGAGGTGAGGCGATCACGGTCTTCATGGTCGAGGCCGTGCAGACGCCGGCCGGTGAGGTGGCGAAGATGGCGGCGAGCGGGTTCTGGCCGGAGCTGGAGGCGTTGGCGCACACCCTCCCGTACGACCTCGCGCTGTGCGGCGACTATCGCGTTCCGGTCGGGCGGCTACAGAAGGTCCAGGTCACCACGTTGATGCTGGACGGCGGGGACAGCCCGGACTGGGCGCACGCGTCCGTGCGCGAGGTCGCGGGGATCCTGCCGGACTCGCGGCACGTCACGCTTGAGGGGCAGAGTCACGGCGCGACCGACGAGGTGCTCGTCCCGGTGCTCGTGGACTTCTTCTCTCGTTGACCCGGCGGGATGTCCAGGACCGGACGCCCGCCGGGTCGGTACGGAGTTCAGCTCTTGTACGGGTTCGCGGCGCTGGCCGGGATGACGACGGTCTTGGCGACCTTGTCGTGCAGGCACTGCTTGCGGTCCCCGGAGAAGATGAAGAGGGAGTCGATGAGGCCACCGATGGAGAAGGTGATGTAGGTGAAGAGGTACGTGAACAGGACACGTACGGCGGCGGTGCCGTAGCTCAGGCGCCCGCCGTCCGCGAGCACCACGCGGATGCCGGCGGCGCGCTTGCCGATGCTCTGGCCCGACACGGCGTGCTGGAACGTGAAGTAGATGACGGCGAGCACGATGGTGACGGCGGTCTGGCCGAGTTTGTCGCCCATCGTCGCGTCTTTGTTGAACATCGCGTTCGAACCGAACATCGGCGTGGTGACCGCCGTGCTGATCACGCTCAGGATGATGAAGTCGAGGATCGCGGCGACGAGGCGCTTGCCACGGCCCGCGTACTCGGAACCGCCCTGCGTCGCGGCGCCGTACGGCTCGGCGACGGGGGGAGCGGAGGCGTAGGGCTGGGAAGGGGGCTGCGATGCACCCGGGGAGCCTTGCTGCTCCGGGTGTTCGGGGGTTTGCGTCATGGCAGAACAATATGGGCGTTGAGTCGTCTCTCATTGGAGAAATGCTGAGCCGATTGTGACGGTTCGATGACTTCGTGTCGGCAAGCCGCCGACCACCGCCGATCCCCTCGAAAACGACGCCGGAAGAAGGCGCTCGCGGCGGTTCCGGCGTGTCGCGCGGTGGCACGTCTCGCTCGTGACCGCCTCGGTCGGCATACCGCCGGTACGGCTGACCGCGTAGGAGTCATCGAGGGGATCGTCCCGTGCGGTGGGTTTGTCCGGAGGTGCGTCTACGATGCACACCGCCGACGACGAGGAGGATGACCGATGAACCAGCACTGCGCGCGGGCCGTGGAATCGCTGCGGAGCCAGGACCCCCGGCTCAGGGCGCGCGGGTTCGACTTCCTCCGTGAGCACGCCGACGCCTACGTCGACGACCTCATCGTCGAGTTCGACCGCGAGCAGGACGACGAGCTGCGGTGCCTGCTGCTGGAGCTGATCTGCGAGGCCCGCTCCCCGAGCGCCCTGGGTGCGCTGGCCGGGCAGTTGAAGAGCGAGGACGAGTCGCTGCAATTCTGGGCGATTCGGGGCCTCGAGATGCTCGACACCCGCGAGTCGGAGGACGTGCTCCGGCGCGCGCGTTCCGGCGGCTGGATCGCCTGACACCTGGCGAAAGAGGATCCGCTTGGGCATTTCTTGTGCACATACGGATGTCCGGTGACCCGGCGATAATCGACGGACGATAGAGCCGCGATCGAGTAGCAGCGGATTGCACCGATCGCCTTTCCGGCAGCCCGGTCTCAAACCTGAAAGCCGATACCCGGAAGGTATTCAGGGCGGTCACGTACGTGCGCGCCAAACTGTGGTGCGCGCGACTCTTCGCCTAGCGCGCCCCGACGAACCGAGCGTGACGTGGCCTTTCCGGAACGCGCACGGGAGTTCCGTGCTGCTTCCGGGTGACCACCCTGTGTCCTCGACGGTCATTGGACCGTCACCGCACCGGACCGATGGCATCACGCTTCGTGTTCCCTGAGGATGTGCCCCGTGTCCGAAGCTCACAGGCGGCGGCGCTCGGAGCCCTCCCGCAGGGCGCCGAAACTCGCAGGTCGCTCCCGTAATCGGGATTGAAAGACCTATGGTGACCTGGATAAAGGGGTGGACCTAATCTTTTTCTTGCAGTCGGGAGCGGAGTTGACTTACCCTACCGACGCAAGGCTCTGCTCCATGCCAGTTAGGCGCAGGTATATCAGGGGGCTCCTAGTGTCAAGCGTGGCAGAGTTGGAATGTTAAGCAGCGTTTTTGGCGAACGTTGCAGCTCGCAATAGGCGGCTGCAGGCGTTAATCCCAAGTGGTTTTAAACATCAGTGCGACACAATGCTGCCGTCTTACCCGGAGGTTCACGTTGGCCAGTCCCACGCACCATGCGCAGCGTGCGCGTGGCGGTCGGCTCGTGACGGACCCGCGGCCGTTCGCGACCGCCGACTGCGCGCCGCCGTCGCTCGGACGGCTGCGTGGGGGGTCCGTCCTGTCGGTGCAGGACGTCACCAGGGACGAGTTGCTCGACATCTTCCGCGTGGCGGCGACCCTGCAGAGCGGGATCTGGACCCGGCCGGACGCGCTCTCCGGGCTGATCGTGCTGACCGCGTTCTTCGAGGCGAGCACCCGTACGCGGCTGTCGTTCGAGAGCGCGGCGCACCGGCTCGGCGCGCGGGTCATGAGCATTCCCGACGCGCGGATGACCAGCGTGCTGAAGGGCGAGTCCCTCGCCGACACCGGCGTCATGCTGGGGTCCTACGCCGACCTCGTGGTCATGCGGCACACCGCAGAGGACTCCATCCACGACATCCGCACCGCGGAGTTCGACATCCCGCTCGTCAACGGCGGCAACGGCTGCGACGAGCACCCGACGCAGGCGATGGCCGACTGGTACGCCCTGCTGAAGTGGCGTCCCGAGCTGAGCCTCGACGACCCGCCCGCCGACCGGCGGATCTCCCTCGGCGTGCTGGGCACCCCGCGGCTCATGCGGTCGCTGCGCAGCTTCCTGCTGATGGGGGTCACGCACTTCCCGTCCGCGATCCGCAACATCACGGTCGTCTCGGAGGGCCGCGACCCGGTGGACCCGGTCCTGCGGCGCGCGTTGGAACGCTCCGGCGTGCCCATCGCCTACACCTCTGACCTGGGCTACCACGTCGGCCGGTTCGACGTCGTCTACCAGAACTCCGTGGCCATGGTCAGCGACCGGTACGAGGTCCTCGACGCGTGCCTGCGCATCGACGCCGACACCCCGCTGAAGCCCGACGCGGTCGTGATGCATCCGCTGGCCCGGCTCGACGAGCTCGGCGCCGACCTCGACCCAACGCCGCACAACCTCTACTTCGACCAGGCACACGGCGCGGTCCACGTACGCCAGGCGTTGCTGATGGCGCTGACCGGGCGGCTCGAGGACGCCGCCCACGCCGAGTTACTTCCCGTGACGGTCGACCGCATCCCGGTTCGCCCGACGAACCAGGGGTGATCCACGTTGTGCGGCATAGCGGGATTCGTAGACAGCGCACGGCTCGCGCCGGAAGCCGGCCGGCATTGCGAGGCGATGCTGGCGACACTCGGCCATCGCGGGCCGGACGGGCACGGGCAGCTCGTCGACACCGAGTCGGCGGCGGTGCTCGGGCACGTACGCCTCGCGATCAATGACCTGAGCCCGACCGGCGACCAGCCGCTGGTGTCCCCGGACGGCCGGCACGTCCTGGTCGTCGCGGGGGAGATCTACGGCTTCCGGCAGGCGCGGACCCTGCTGACGGCGCAGGGGGAGCGGTTCACCTCCAAGTCCGACAGCGAGCTGATCCTGGCCCTTTACCGGCGGCACGGCCTGGACTTCGTCCACCACCTGCGCGGGGAGTTCGCGATCGCGCTGTTCGACCGCGAGCGGAACCGGCTGATCCTGGCCCGCGACCGGTTCGGGGTACGGCCGCTCTACTACCACTGCGACGGCCGGCTTGTGGCGTGGGCGTCGGAGGCCAAGGCGCTGCTCGCGCACCCCGCCGTGCCCAAGCGGCTGAACCGCCGGGCCGCGGTCAACCAGCTCATGCAGGTCATGGTCCCGGGTACGAGCGCGTTCGACGGCATCTCGGCGGTACGCCCCGGCCACATGGTCGTCATCGACCGCGAACGCGGCGCGCTCACCGTGAAGACCCACAAGTACTGGGACCTGGACTTCGCGTACGGCGAGGACGCCGTGCGCACCGACCCGCAGGAGTACGTCGAGGCGGTACGGGCGGCGGTGGTCGACGCGCTCGCGGTCCGCGCCGAGGCCGACGTGCCCGTCGGCGTGTACCTGTCCGGCGGGATGGACAGCGGCGCGCTGCTCGGCCTGGCCAACAGCGTCATGCAGACCGGGCCGCGCGCGTTCACGCTGGCCTTCGAGGACCCCGCGTACGACGAGAGCGCCATCGCGCGGCAGGTCGCGGCCGAGGCCGGCGTCGAGCTGAGCACCCGCACCATCACCGACGAGGATCTGTACGAGGACAACTACGTCCGCGCCGTGTGGCACAGCGAGCGCACGTTCTACAACACGCTCGGCATCGCGAAGATGCACCTGAGCGCCTTCGTGCAGTCGCACGGCATCCGCGCGGTGATCTCCGGTGAGGGCGCCGACGAGCTGTTCGCCGGGTACCCGGCCTTCCGCATCGACCACGCCGCCGAGTCCGGCACCGACCCGACGATGGGGCGTACGGACGCACTGTTCGTGGGCGCGATCGTGCCCGAGACGCCGCGCAGCCATCCGGCGTTCGAGCGGATCTGCGGGTTCACGCCGGCCTGGATCCAGCCGTGGATCTCCACCTGGGAGCGGGTACGCCCGCTGCTCGACGACGGCCTCGTCAAGGAGCTCGACGGCTACGACCCCCTCGAGAGCGTCGCGGACGCCCTGGACGCCTCCAGGATCGAGGGTCGCAGGCGGCTCGACGTCGCCCAGTACACCTGGATCAAGACGATGCTCGACGGCCAGATCCTCAGCTGGGGCGGCGACCGGGTGGACATGGCCAACGCGGTCGAGAGCCGTCCCGTGCTGCTGGACCACCACGTCGCCGAGCTCGCCGCCACGATCCCGCCGGAGTTCCGCATCCGCGACGACCGGGAGAAGTGGGTGCTGCGCGAGGCGATGCGGCACGTGCTGCCCGACGTGCTCTACCAGCGGCGGAAGTTCCCCTTCATGGCGCCGCCCGCACACCGGTCGGCGGCGCGCTCGGATCGGCTGACCCGGCTCGCCGACCGGTACCTGTCCACCAAACGCATCGAGCAGGCCGGCATCTGCGACCCCGCCCGTACACGGGACTTCCTCGAGTCGGCGTCCTCCGTGCGCGACACCGCGGCGGCGAACGAGATCGACAAGGTCTGCAACCACCTGCTCGGCCTGCACATCATCCACGATCTCTTCGTCTGACAGGGAAAGGGTCACACGCCACCATGACCACCTCAGCGCCCCGCCCGGCTCCGCGGCATCGCGGCCTTCCTCCGGCGAACCCCGACGACAGCGGCTCGTGGGCCGGCTACGGCGGGATCCCCCTGATCATCGAGGACGTCGCGACCCGCTGGCCGGCGATCGAACGCTGGACCGCGGAGAACCTCATCGCCCGCTGCGGCGGCGAGGAGGTCACCGCGTTCGCCACCGACGAGTCCATGCAGGGCACCGTCCTCCAGCAGGTCAACAAGAGAGTGACCGCCACCTTCGGCGAGATCATCCGCCACATCTACGGCATCGAGCGCCACGACCCGCGGCTCTCCTACTACCTGCGCGTCGAGCCGGGGATGTCGGTGTGGGACGAGATGGCCGAGGACTTCGAGATCCCCGAGACCGGCCGTGAGTGGAACCCGCAGTGGAGCGGGATCTGGATGGGCCAGACCGGCAACGCCACGCCGTTCCACAACGACCAGTGGCACGGCCTGCTCTACCAGATCTCCGGGCACAAGCGGTACACGATGGTGCACCCGTTCGACGCGGGACGGCTCCAGCGCGACTGGCCCGCCGCCGCACGGTACGACCTGTCGCGCGCCGACGTCCTCGCCGAGGACGACCCGGTCCTGGCCGACCTGGAGCAGTGCTACCAGGGCATCCTGTCGCCAGGTGAGGTCCTGTACGTCCCGCCGTTCTGGATGCACCAGGTCGTCACGCTCGACGACGGCAACATCTCGATGCCGACCCGGTTCAACACGACCCAGTCGCCGGACGTGTCGCTCTTCCAGTTCAGCCAGCGCGAGTCCCTGCGCGACCTGACCAACCAGCCCGTCTACGACCGGGCCGAGATCGTGGAGTTCCTGCGGGAGAACCGCGCGCACTTCGCCGCGCGCGAGAAGGAGTTCGTCGCCGCACTCCTCGAGGTCCGCGACCTGGACTTCGACGCCGACGCCCTGCTCGCCGAGATCGCCGAATAGCAACCAGGAAAGAGAACCCTTCGATGACGACACTCGTCGACGAGTGCAAGCAGGCCGCGGGCCAGGCGTGGAAGCACTACGAGAACCACCCCTGGTTCACGGCCATGGAGAACGGCACCCTGCCGATCGAGCGCTTCGTACGTTTCCAGGTCGAGGACGGGCCGTTCATCCCGTACCTCCACCAGACCGTGGCGCTGGCCCTGTCCAAGGCGCCAGTGGGCTGCGCGTGGTCGCGGGCCGCCGCGACCCTGCTCAGCGACGTCTTCGTGGCCAAGGAGCTGCAGGCCAAGAAGGAGATCATCGAGTCGCTCGGCGTGAAGAACCCGAGGTTCGACCGCTGGGCGCTGTCGCCGCGCCGTGAGGGCTACGCCAACCACCTGCTGCGTACGGCCCTCGAGGGGAGCACGGCCCAGACGGCCGCGGCCCTCCTGCCCTGCACGTTCTTCACGCAGGTCGTCGGGCGGCGCTTCGAAGGGGTCGAGGTCAAGGGCCCGGAGGCGTACCGCCGGTGGGCCAAGATCTACGCCGACAAGCAGATGTACAACATGCTCGAGGCCCACGTCGAGATGATGGAGTCCGAGGTACGCCGCGAGCCCTCCGCCAAGGAGGACCTGATCCGGCTGTTCGTGCGTAGCACGCAGCACCAGGTCGCGGTCTTCGACGACGCGCTCGAGCCGGGCCCGGCGTGGCAGCCGGTCGCCCACCCCGACTTCGTGCCGCAGGAGTTCGGTCAGTGAGCCTGACCTCCTGGGAAGAGGTGATCGCCCGGTCCCTGCGGTCCAGGTTCGGTGCGCCCGTCGAGGTGGAGCGCCCCGAGGTGGACTGGGACGGCCGGGCGGTCTGCCGCGCCACCCTGCACGACGGGCGCCGGGTGGTGGTCAAGGCCGACACCGTGGCCGAGCGCCACCACCGCGAGTCCACCGGGCTGCGCGGGGCGCGGGACGGCGGCGCGCCGGTCCCCGAGGTGCTGTGGAGCGGGTACGACGACCGCTGGTTCCTCGTGCTGGCCGAGCTGCCGACCCGTACATCGCTCGACAACGGGGGCGCGCTGTGGCGTGAGGCCGGCGCGGCGCTGCGCCGGCTGCACGAGGCGCCGGTACCCGACGGGCTGCGGATGTTCTGCGAGGGCACCGGCGACGACTGGGCCGCGCACATCCTGCACCGGGTACGGGCCGAGAGCGCGGCGGCCGTCGAGCACGAACTGATCACCCGCGAGGAGGCCGACGCCGTCGACGCCCACGCGGAGCGGGTGTTCCGGGAGGCCGGTTCCGGGCCGAAGGCGCTCGTGCACGGCGACATGCAGGCGCGGCACGTGCTGGTCCACGGCGACGCGGTGACGCTGGTCGACTTCGGCGACGCCGGCTGGGGCGACCCGGTCCTCGACCTGGTCGTGCTCACCCACTGGTCACCGGAGCGGCTCGGCGACGTGCTCGACGGGTATGGCGCCGACGACGCGCTGCGGACCCGCGTCGGCATGCTGTGGACGACCTACTCGATGTGGCGCCACCTGTTCGTGTCCCGCTGGTACCACGAGAACCGCGCCGAGCGGGTGCGCAGCGCGCGCGAGGCGCGGCGGGTGCTGGAGGAGGACGTGCTCGGCGGGCACGTCCCGCACGAGGTGCGCGAGCCCGCGGAGCCGGTGCGTCTCGACTACGACGTCATCCTGCTGGACTTCGACGGCCTGATGGTCGACACGGAGTTCGCGGGCTGGCGGTCCTGGTCGGAGCTGTTCGCCCGGCACCGCGGCAGCCTGCCGGTCGAGGCCTGGGCCCGCAACACCGGCAGCGATGACCCGTTGTCGCCCTGGGACGGCCTGAACGCCGCCGCAGGCGCGCCCGTCGACAGGGTCGTACTGGAGGCACGGCGCCGGGTGCGGCGCGACTCGATGATGACGGTCCTGCCCGGGGTGCGCGGGCTGCTCGCGCGCTGCCGCGAGGCCGGGCTGGGCATCGGCCTGGTCAGCAACTCGCCGATGCGGTGGATCGACCGGCAGACCCGCAACCTCGGCCTCGACCAGGGCGCCTTCGACCTGATCATGCCCGGCGACGGCCACCCGGCCAAGCCCGCGCCGGACGGATACCTCAAGGCACTCGAGAAGTTCGGCGTCGACGCCTCGCGGGCCGTGGCCCTGGAGGACTCCGCACGCGGCGTCGCCGCCGCGAAGGCCGCCGGGATCTTCTGCGTGGCGGTGCCGAACCGCGTCACCGTCCACACCGACCTCTCGCAGGCCGACCTCACCGTGGACTCGCTCGCCCACCTCGACGTACGGCGGAGTCCGGTCGGCCAGGACGCGCCGTCGTGCTGACCGTCGCCTGTACCGACAGCGCGCGCGTCGCGTCCGCGCTCGGCGCCTCGGCGGACGCGATCACCGCCGCGGACCTGCCGCCGGGCGGTGAGACCTCCGGTACCCTCCTCGGCCTCGCCGCGGCGGCCCGGCTCGCCGCGGGGTCAGCCACGCTGGTCGTCCTGCCCGACGGCGCCGGCCGGTCCACGGTCCAGGACCTGCGCCGGACCCTGGGCGAGGACGTCCTGCTGATCCTGGAGACCGGTTCGGCGTTATTCGGCGGGGCCTCGGCGTACGAGCCGCTGTACGTGGTCGACGACGATCCCGTGCCGGGCCTCACCCGGCTCGCCGAGCTGACCGGCGTGCCCCGCACGGTGACGCCGAGCCGCGCGGAGTTCGGGATGCACGCCGCGTACGGAGCCGCGCTGCGGTCGGCGGCGCTGCGCGGCGGCGTCGGCGCGGCACTCGTCGACCGCTGGGGAGACGTGGTCGCGCTCGGCACGGCCGAGGTGCCCGCGTACGGCGGCGGCCAGTACTGGGACGGCGACGAGCCCGACGCCCGTGACTTCCGTTCCGGCGGAGACCCGGCGACGGCGGTGCGCACCGACACCGTACGCACCCTGCTCGCGCTGCTCGCCGACCAGGGCGGGCGGCTGCCCGGCCCGATCGACGAGGTGACCGACGGGGTGCTGCGGGCGTTCGACCGCGGCGAGGGCTCGTACGGGGTCGGGCACGGCGGCGGCAACGCGCAGACCTTCGAGTCGCTCGGCCGGGTCGTGCACGCGGAGATGGCCGCGCTGTGCTCGGCCGCGCGCACCGGCACGAGCACGGCCGGGCTGACCGTGTACATCACCGCCGCGCCCTGCCGCCAGTGCCTGCGCCACCTGGTCTGCGCCGGCATCGAGCGCGTCGTCTACCTCGGGCCGCGAATGGCGGCGCCGCCCGCGTTCCACGCCGACTCCGTCGACGTGTCGGACGACGCGACCGGCCACGTGCGGCTCGTGCCCTTCACCGGCGTCGGCCCCGGGGCGTACGAGGGCCTGTTCGGGCGTGCCCCGGTCATGGCGGCCGGTTCGCCCGCCCCAGGTCCCGCGCGCCGACTCGCCACGGTCGCCCAGGCGCGGCCGGAGATCGAGGCCGAACTCGCGGGCCTGCCCACCTCACCGCGACGCGACGAGCTCCGGCGACTCGCTTCGAGCGTTTTCGATGGCTACCCCAGGAAGGAATCACTGTTATGACGGCGAATGAGGCCGCGGGTGTCGGATCGGCCGTTGCCGCGGAGCTCGGGCTGCGCACGGTCTTCGTCGCAGGTCCCTTTTACAAGCTGGTCGACCCGGTCACCGGCCGGATGTCCGACGAGCAGCGGGCCCGTTTCGAGCGGCTCATCGGGCACTTCGAGTCGAGCGGCTGCAAGGTGTTCAACGCGCACAAGCGCGAGAAGTGGGGAGAGGCGTTTCTAGAGCCGGACGAATTCACCCGCCTCGACTATGACGAGATCGCCGCGTCGGACGTCATCATCGCGGTTCCCGGCCCGCCGGCCTCGCTCGGAACGCATATCGAACTCGGCTGGGCCTCGGCCCTTGGCAAGCCGATCGTCCTGCTGCTCGAACGCGAGGCGGATTACGCCCTCATGATCTACGGACTTCGCCATATCGTGCCCACCGCGATCGTGGAGACCGTGAACGGCGATTTGGACTTCTCGGCCCTTGATGCGGCACTCGTCGCGGTCATGACCCCGGCGGTGGAAAGCGCCTGAGAACAGGTCCGGTCGAGTAGGCTTGCCGGGCCCTGTACGAACCGTCGGAAATGCGAGCAGGAAACGTGTCTATTCCATCGAATGGTAACCCGAGCGATTTGTCGGAGCTGGACGCCGAAGGCGTCCACGTGATTCTCGAGACGCTCTGTCCCGCGACCAAGGTGACCGGTGTCCGCACCGGTCCGGGGAGCTACAGCAACCGCCTCTGGATCGCCGACACCGACGAGGGTGAACTGCTCGTACGCGTGCCCGGCCGCAACGCCGACCCCGAGTACCTCCGCGGCTCCCTCGTGGCGTCGCGCATGGCCGCGGAGGCGGGGATCCCGGTGACGCGGCTGCGCGCCTTCGCGCCGTCGACCGTCATCGGACGGCCCGTCGTGGTCCAGGAATTCCAGCCCGGTGAGCGCGCGACGGACGTACTGAAGCGCGACCCGAACGCGGTGACCGGCCTGGCCACGACCCTCGGCCACTGGATCGGCACCCTGCACGGGATCCACCGCGAGGAGTTCGGGGGAGTGCTGGGCCCCGGCTCCGGCACCGACTGGCCCGCGCTGGTCCGATCCCGCGTGTCCGGCGCGCTGGCCGAGCTCGAGCGCGACGCGCTGCCCGAGGACGCCGTCCAGATCGAGCGGGTGTTCGAGGCGCTGCTCGCCGAGACGCCCGACGGCGGTCACGCCTCCCTGGTGCACGGCGACCTGTACTTCGACAACCTCCTCGTACGCGACGGGCGCGCGGCCTGCCTGCTGGACTTCGAGCACGCGCATTTCTACGACCGGTTCGCGGAGTTCGGCAAGCTGAACGAGCTGCTCTTCGAATGGTTCCCGGACTCCCAGGAGCCCTTCATGGAGGCCTACTCCGAGCATTTCCCGGCGGAGAAGTCCGACGACGTACGCCGGCAGCTCGGTATCGGCCTGTACGAACTCAGCCAGCTCGCGTACTTCCATCGCTGGCAGCAGGATCTCGTCCCGGTCTACCGGGACCGTGTTAACCGGTGGTTGTCCGACCGGTAGAACGTCAATTCCCGGGTCGAGCCGGGGTCGAACCCCGGCTCGACCGCACAGACGGAAGATTGGCAGAAAAATGACGCTGGTCTACGACACCTTCGAAGACGCGTACTTGGCGAACCTCACGCAGGTCCGGGCCGACCCGGAATTCGTCAACGCGCCCCGCGGCTTTCGCAGCCGAGAGATCCTCGGAATGTCCTACCGTCTGCGGAATCCTCGGGAAAGGACGATCCGGATACCCGAGCGGCGCACCAACATCTTCTTCAATTTCGCCGAGGCTCTGTGGTATCTGTCCGCGCGCGACTCGCTGGAGTTCGTGGAGTTCTACGCGCCGTCGATGCGGCGCTACTCCGCGGACGGCCGGACGCTGCGCGGCACGGCGTACGGGCCGCGGATCTTCAACTTCGGCGGTGCCGGCTTCAACCAGTGGGACAGCGTCGTTCGGACCCTGCGCGACGACCCGGACTCCAAGCGGGCGCTGATCCAGATCTTCGCGCCCGAGGAGCTCCTCATCGAGGGCAACATCGACGTCGCGTGCACCATCGGCCTGCAGTACATGATCCGTGAGGGCGAGCTGCACGCGGTGACGTTCATGCGCGCCAACGACGCCTACCGCGGCGCGGTGAGCGACGTCTTCTCCTTCACGTTCCTGCAGGAGTTGCTGGCCACCCAGCTCGGCATGAACCTCGGCACGTACACCCACATCGCCGGGTCCTACCACCTGTACGACCCGGACGAGCCCCTCGCCGACCGGGTCCTGTCCGCGCGTGGCAACAGCCTGTGCGACGACCCGTTCCCCGCGATGCCGGCCGGCGACAACTGGCCCGCGATCGGCGCGGTGCTCGACCTGGAGCAGGCGCTGCGGCAGCGGCGGCTGACGCTGGGCCGCGGTGACCTCGACGAGCTCGGCCTCGCCCCGTACTGGGCGCAGGTCGTGGCGCTGTTCGCGCTGCACGCCCGGCACCGGCTCGACGGCGTGATCGACCCCGACCTGATGGCCTACCTCGACCCGCTCTACCGCAGCGCGGCGCAGAACCTGTGGCAGGACCGCTATGTCGCCTCGGCCTGAGAACGCGATCGCCTGCCTGACGATCGGCTCCAGCGACTCGGCCGGCGGCGCGGGCATTCAGGGCGACATCAAGGCGTTCGCCTCGATCGGCTGTTATGCCGCGACGGTCGTCGTCGGCGTCACCGCGCAGAACACCACCGGCGTACGCGCCCGTTGGCCGGTCCCCCTGGACCTGGTCGCCGGCCAGCTCGACGCCGTGCTCGACGACCTGCCGATCCGGGCGATCAAGGTGGGGACGACGTGGAGCGCGGAGCTGATCGAGCTGATCGCCGCGGCGCTCTCCCGCGTGGACGTACCGATCGTCATCGACCCGGTGATGGTGACCGCCGCCGGCGACTGGCTGTCCGGCGACGGCGACCCGATCCGGCGTGCCGTCATCGACCGGCTCTTCCCGCTCGCCGACGTGATCACCCCGAACCTCCGGGAGGCCGAGCTGCTCGCCGGGGGCCGTACGGGCGAGCAGGACCACCGGGAGCTGGCCGAGCGCCTCGTCGGGCTCGGCGCCCGCGCGGTGGTGGTCAGCTCCGGCGGCGACCAGCACGGCGACTGGTTCTACGACGGCGACCGGCACCACGTCACATCGGGCGTCCGGCACGACACCGACGCCGATCACGGCGCCGGATGCGCGCACTCGGCGCTGATGGCCGGGCTGCTCGGGCGCGGCGTGCCCCTGCGGGAGGCGGTCGACCTGGCGCGGGCCCACGCGAGTGCCGCGGTAGGCCGCGGCCTTACGCACCTCGGCGCGGGCGCCCACCCCGTGGACACCCTGGGCCTGCCGGCCCGGCCCTTCGCCTTTCCGGCCGGCCTGACGCCCGTGCCGTAGCCGACACCGGCCCGCACGCCGAGCGCACCGGCGTCACGGGGTATCTCCATCGTGCGCCGAACAAGACCAGACACGATGCCGTGACCGGGGGCTCGACCATGCATGCCCCGGTCCGGCCGACAATGAAGGAGAACGGCGAGCGTGACAGCGTCCAGGCCACGGAGCGTCCGTGTCGCGAGTGATGGCCCGTCCGGGTCGGGAACGGAGGACGGAGAGGGGGAGCCGGCCGTTCAGGGGAAGACCGAGGACAGTACGGCGCAGGTCCGCCGGCCGCGCGGGCGGTTAGCGCTGCTGATCGCGCTGGGCATCGACAACTTCGGCTCCGGCCTGTTCCTGCCGCTGACCCTCGTCTACACGACGAGGATCGTCGGCCTCTCGGTCGCCACCGCCGGTGTCGTCCTCGCCGTCGGCACCGGGATCGGGCTCGTGGTCCCCGCGATCACTGGACGCCTCGTCGACCGGCTCGGCCCGCGCATCGTGGTGATCACCGCCCAGCTCGTGCAGGGCGCGGGCGTGGCGGCGTACCTGTTCGCGAACGGCCTCGTCCTGGCCCTCGTCGCGGCGGTCCTGCTCGCGGCCGGCGTCCAGATGTTCTACAGCGCCCTGCTCTCGCTGATCTCCGACGTGTCGCCGGACGGCCCGAAGGACCGGTCGTTCGCCCTCGTCTCGATGGTGCGCTCCGGCGCGTTCGGGGCGGGCGCGCTGGGCGCGGGCATCCTGCTGTCGGTGGCCGGCCACACCGGTCTGCGCGCCAGCGTCGGCGCCGACGTGCTGACCTATCTCCTCGCCGCGACGCTGCTGTGGAGGTTCGTCTCCCCGGTCCCGCGCTCCGGCGAGCCCGAGACCCGCGACGCGCCGAGCCCGAGGGTCCTGCGCAACCCGAGCTTCCTCATGCTCATCATGGTCGCCGGCCTGATCGCGCTCGCGGGAGACTTCTTCCTCGTCGGCATGCCGCTGTACGGGGACTCGGTCCTGCACCTGCCCTCCTGGGTCACCGGTGCGTCGTTCGCCGTCCTCACCGGGATCACCAGCCTCGGCGGCACGACCGCGGTGCGGATGACCAACGGCATGAAGCGCACGGTCACGATGGCCATCGGCGTCGTCCTCATCCTCGTGTGGTGCGGTGCGATGCTCGGCGTCGCCTGGCTCCCGCACGGCCAGCGTGCCGCCTTCGCGCTGCTGCTGACCGTCGTGTTCGCGCTGGGTTCGCTGCTGTGCGACTCGCGTACCGGGGCGATGGCCGAGGCCGCGGCGCCGCCGGCCCAGCGAGGCGTCTACCTCGCGGCGTTCCAGTACTCCTTCGCGTTCGCCCAGCTCCTCGCGCCGCTGCTGGCCGGGCTCTTCAGCCTCGGCCACTGGGTCCCGTGGGGGCTCGTCGCGGTGTCGCTGCTCTCCGGCCTGGGGCTGCTGACCTGGCTCGACCGGCACCTGCCGGCCCACGCCGTACGCCCGACCGCGGCCGTCGCCGCCGACGAAGCGTGAGCGGCGGGTCATGTTGGCCGTGCCAGACGCTCTTCCTGGTCCGGCACGGCACCGCACACAATCCTGACGGTCTCGTCTACGGCCGCCTGCCCGGCTACCCGCTGGCGCCGCGCGGTCGCGGAATGGCCGATGCCGCCGCGCGGAGGCTCAGCCGTTTCGACATCGACCTGGTCGTCTCCAGCCCGCAGGACCGCACGTTGCAGACCGCGACGCCGATCGCCGACGCGAGCGGCCGGTTCGTGCACTGCGACGAACGCCTCGGTGAGGTCCTGAACCACCGGGAGGGCCTGGCGTTCGTCCCGGCAACGGAGTGGGCGCCGCCCTCGAAGACGATCACGCTGCTGTCGCCGTATCCGTTCCCCGGCGCCGCCGAGACCCAGGCGGAGATCCGGTGGCGGATGGCCGGCGCGGCGGCCTCGGCGCTCCAGCGCGCCGTCGGCGACGTGGTGCTGGTGTCGCACCAGGTACCCCTGGCGATCCTCGTCCGCTTCCTGGGCGCGGACGAGGACGCCGTGCCCGACGTCGGCGAGGGCTCGGTGACCATGGTCGGCTTCGACGGAGAACGCTGGCGGATCGGCCCGCCCGACGGATCGGGCGCACCGGTCGGCCTGCCCCGGTCGCCGCACGGGCTCCTGGACCGCCTGCTCGAAGCCGCCCCCGAGGAACGGCCGCGCGGCGCCGTGACGGTACGAGGGCTCCAGCACGCCGGAGGATCGATATGGACCTGACCGTGGTCATCGCCGAGATCACACCCGTGGTCGACGACGGCCGCTGGGCCGCGAAGCGCGTCCAGGGCGACGAGGTCGTCGTCGAGGCGACCGTCTTCGCCGGTGGCGGCAACTCCGAGGTCGAGGCGGAGGTGGAGATCACCGCGCCGGACGGCACCGTGCGTACGGTGCCGATGGCGCCGACGAACCCGGGGCTCGACCGCTGGGCCGCGTCGTTCACCGTCTCCGACCTCGGCGTCCACCGCTACCGGGTGATCGCCTGGGTGGACCGGCTCAAGTTCCACCGGCGGCGCGTGCTGGCGAAGCGGCACAACGGCCGCGACTCCCGCGACGAGCTGGACGGCCTGCTGACCCTCGCGTCCTCCCTCGAGTCGACGGCGGGATCCCTCACCGAAGCCCGCGCGCTGCTCGCCGAAGGGTCGGTGGCGGCGCGGCTCGGGGCGTGCTTCTCGCTGGTCGACCTGCTCACCCCGGTCACGGCCGAGCTGCGGGCCTTCACCACCAAGAGCCCGTCGTACCAGGTCGTCGTGGACCTGCCCATCGCCCAGGCCGGCGCCTGGTACCAGTTCTTCCCGCGCTCGGAGGGCGCCGGAACGCTGCGCGACGCGATCACGGCGCTCGACCGCGTCGCGGAGATGGGCTTCTCGGTGGTGTACCTCCCGCCGATCCACCCGATCGGCCTCAGCCACCGGAAGGGCCCCGACGACACCGAGCACGCGGGACCGTCGGACCCCGGCAGCCCGTGGGCGATCGGCAGCGAGGACGGCGGCCACGACGCGATCCACCCCGACCTGGGCACCGAGCGCGACCTGGTCGACCTGCTCGCGCGCGGGCGCGAGCTCGGCATCGAGATCGCGCTCGACTACGCGCTCAACTTCTCACCCGACCATCCCTGGGTGCGCGAGCACCCGGAGTGGTTCATCCGGCGCGCGGACGGGTCGTTCATTCCGGCGGGCACGGCCGACAAGTACTACCAGGACATCTACACCCTCGACTTCAACGGCCCGTACGCCGAGTCGATCGCGGCCGCCTGCCGCGCGGTCCTGGACCACTGGCTGGACCTCGGCGTGTGGTTGTTCCGGGTGGACCTGCCGCACACCAAGCCGCTGTGGTTCTGGGAGCGCACCATCGCGGAGGTGAAGGCCGAGCGGCCCCACGTGGTGTTCTTCGCCGAGGCGTTCACCAAGCCGACGATGATGCACTGGATGTCGAAGGCCGGGTTCAGCCAGAGCCTCACGTACTTCCTGTGGCGGGACGGCAAGTACGAGCTGGAGGAGTTCTTCGCCGAGATCCACGCCGAGGGCCAGCGTCAGTACCTGCGGCCCAACGTGTTCGTCAACAGCCACGACCACCTCCCGCCGTACCTCCGCGACGGCGGCCACGCGGCGTTCGCGCTGCGCGCGGGCCTGGCCGGACTGGGGTCCCCGACCTGGGGCGTCTACTCCGGGTACGAGCTGCTGGAGAACACCGCGCGTACGCCGCAGGGCACCAAGTACGCCGGGTCGGAGATCTACCAGGTCGTACGGCGGGACTGGACCGCGCCGCCGCTGGCACCGTGGATCGCCACGCTGAACCGCATCCGGCGTGACCACCCGGTCGTGCGGGACCTCGGCAACCTGCGCCGGCACTGGATCGACGATGACGCGATGCTCGCCTTCTCCCGCGTGGGCGACGAGGAGGCCGTACTGGTCGTCGCGAACCTCGACACCGGCTCGGCGCGTGAGTCGACGCTCCACCTGTCCACCGCCGACCTCGGCTGGTCCTGGGCCGACGCCTTCACCGTGGTCGACGAGCTCACCGGTGAGCACCACAAGTGGTACGGCGACCGGCATCACGTACGTGTCGACCCGTACGACACGCCGGTGCGGGTCTTCTCGATCCGCCGCTGACGAAAATGACGGCGCGCCGGGTGCCTCCCTTTCGGGAGGCCACCGGCGCGCCGGGCGGAGGCGAGGAGTGGTCTGTCAGCCGTGCGAGAAGCAGCCGGTCGGGGAGGAGTGCGCGGGGTCGAGGGCGTTCTCGATCTCGTGCGCGACCACCGGGTCGAACGCGATCGCGACGTGCTCGTCGATGTCGACCGAGCACAGGTCCTGGACGGTCACGTTGTGGACGTTGCTCCCGCTCAGGAACTGCGTGTCGTACGGGGTCACGACCTCGTCGTACTTGGTCGAGATGACCGTGTAGTCCACGCCGGGCACCGTGTCGCCACCGGAGTTCAGCTTGGTGAGCGCGTCGGACCCGACGACCTGGTCGACGCACGCGGGGCAGGCCGAGTTCACGATGTCGATCGCGCCCGGGAAGGACTCCGCCAGGGTGGCGAGGCCGTCGAGCGTCGTGCCGTGGTTCGAGGGCGCCAGGCCGACGAGGGTGTGCACCTTCGCGGCACCGCCGAGGAACTTCAGGTAGTAGCGCGGCATCATGCCGCCCTGCGAGTGGCCCACGAGGTCGGCCTGCGACGCGCCGGTGGCGGCCAGGACGCCGTCGACGAACGTGGAGAGCTGCGCGGCGGAGTCGGCCACCGGCGCGATCGCGCGCAGGACCGGAATGTTCGGCATGGCGCCGTACGTGAGGGCGAAGACGCAGTAGCCCTTGTCCGCGAGGGCGGGGGCGTCGGTGACCCAGTTGACGCTGCCGTTGGCGAACGTGCCGTGGACGAGGACGACCGGGCGGGGATGCACGGCGCTCGGCTTGCACGACCAGTCGTTCGCGCCGGGCACACCGGACGCCGCCAGCGCCTTCGCGGCGTCGATCGGGTCGGTCGCGTTGGCGGGGGTGGACGTGCTCAGGACCAGACCGCCGGCCAGGAGGGTGGCGGCGGAGACAAGCAGTGACCGTAGTGCTCGAGGGCGGGGCAGCACGGTTCCTCCGATGAGGGCGTGGGGGTGTCCAGGAGGGTCAGCGGGGGGCGGTCGGGCGTGCCCCATGGGTTCGTTGCGCGGTCGAACGTTGTTGTGAAGCGCGTCACAACGGTGTTACTGACCGGTAAACTAGCCTCCTGTTAAGGATTTGACTAGCGGGTAAAAGATAACGTTTAGATAACGCGAAATGGGTCGGTCTGCGTCACGGTCCGGCGACGGTGCGTGGTCGCGTCGGGTGGGGTTCCGGGCCGGATCGGGTCTCTTCTCGTGTCCGTGTTTCGGTTCGCATTTCGGGCATTCCGAGTGGCGGCCGACGATATTTCTCGTCGTCCGTGTCATTTGACGCACACGATGGTATTCACGTTTTATTTCGGGGTGACTGTCGCGCGCCCAAGTAGAACCGGCGTCCGGTGGGCGCTCAAGCCCCTGGGCCGACATCGGTCAGGCCGTTGCCGGGTGTGGCCGCGGAATTCCGATGCGCGTACGTGCCGGGGTTCTCGGCCGAGTGGGGCTTGACCAGGCCAGATGTTGCCTTTGTTGCGAGAATTGGCCTCGGCGACGTTTTCTTTGGGATTCGGATTACCGTGTTGACTGGCCGCTCGCGGCCATGGTCGGCGGTGGGGTCTGGCCGTTTTTGGCGGCGTATTGCGCGGCAAGGTATGTCTGTCCTTCTTGGCTACTCTCCACGCGCCTTCGATTGCTTAGTGTGCCGATTTGCCGGGATGTTCCCATTGGCCGCCCAACCCTGCCGCGGAGGTATTGCCTGCGGGCATGGAATGGTTCCCCGCCATATCCCGGGACGATGTCCCGAACAGCCCCGTACGGGGGCGGAGAGAGCCGGAGATGCGAAGAAGCATTCACTCGCGTGTTTTACGGATGGGTTCACCGGTGGTCGCGGTGCTGCTCGTGGCGGGGGCCACGGTCGGCCTGGACGGCGGTGCCACGGCCGTCGCCGCTGCTGGGGGGTCTTCTGTTCCGAGCGCTGCGGGGTCGGTGCTGCACAAGAGCGCCCACGACCTGACCCACAGCGGTACCGGACCCGCGAACCACGGCGACACGGTCAAGTGGGTCGTCGACTACACGGACAACGGGACCGGGGCCGCGCCGGCGAGCATCACCGACCCGATCGCGGGCGCCCAGTCGTACGTCCCCGGTTCGCTGAGCGTCCCGCCGGGCTGGACGCCGTCGTGGTCCAAGGACGGGACGACGTTCGAGGGCACCGACGCCGGCACCGCCACGACCGCGGTGCGGGCGAGCGACCCCTCCGCGCGGCCGGGCGGCACGAGCGTGGACTCCGCGCTGCTCCCGCCCGTACAGGCCGTCGCCACCGCGACCGGCGGTGACGGGTTCACGCCGATCCTCTACCGCGCCGGCGACCGTACCGAGGCCTGGAACATCTTCCACCACTCGAACGCGCCCGCCGCGGCACTGGTCTGCACCGACCTGACGACCGGGAAGGCCTGCGCGGGCGGCCCCTGGCCCAAGCCGCTGAACGCCGCACCCGGCGCGTTCGGCTCGGGCGCGACGGCCGATCTGTCGAGCACGCTCACCGAGCAGTACGTCTTCGATCCTGACCGGGCCGGCGTCGTCTACTACCCGGCGCTCAGCTCCGCCTCCGTCGGCGTGGGCTGCCTCGACCTCGCCGCCCGTGAGAACTGTGGGTTCTTCCCGCTCGTCGCCCGCGGCGGCTCACCGTCGAGCGTCAACGGCCTGGGCGGGATCGTGACCCAGGGCGGCGACCTGTACGCCGTCGCGTCGACGGGCCAGGTGCTGTGCCTGGTGATGGCCACCCGTACGCCGTGCGCCGGCCAGCCGTACGCGCCCATCGTCTCGCCCAACAACGACCAGCCGGGCATCGGCCACAGCGACTACCTCGGGGCGATGACCGTCGGCGACGGCAAGATCTACGCGTCGTCGTCGCCGAACACCTCCTCCACCGGCGCGCACGCGCCCGTGCTCGGCTGCTTCGACCCCGCGACCCACGCGGCCTGCGCCGGTTTTTCCAGCCCGTGGCCGCTCGGGGCAACGGGGAACTACACCTACAACGCCTACCTCGGCTACGACACCGCCGGCCACGCCGACGGCGTGTGCGCCACGGTGGTGACCGGCGGCTCGCCGTCGACCACCTGCTACGGCTTCAGCGGGTCCCCGCACGCCGCACCGGCACTGGGCACACTTCCCTCCGGCGTCTTGACCTTCACTCCCGAGACGTACGCCGGGACCGACGGCCACACGCGCTCCTACATGGGCATGTGGGGAGGCGCCGTCGCCGGTGCCACGGTCTGCTACGACTGGACCACCGCCGCGCCGTGCCCCGGATTCCCCGCCTACCACCCGGGCGTCAACGGCGGCCAGACCCGCGACTACGGCTACGCCAACGACACGACCAGCGGGTGCATGTACGGGCTCGGCGACGCGGGCGTGCTGTTCTCCCTCGACCCCACGACTGGCGCCTCGCCCTGCCTGCGCAGCGGCGCGACCGTACGCGTGAGCCCGGCGGCGTTCTACTGCGACGGCGGCACCGGGCACGTACGCGGCTACCGTGACGCCCGGCTGTCCGACATCGACATGGCCACGGTGAACCTCGGCGCCTCGTCCGCGACCGTCACCGACGGGGACGGGGCCACGATCGTGACATCCGTGATCGCGGCGGACGGCAGCATCGACCTGTCCGGGATCTCCGTTGCCTCCCACCCGACCATCAGCGTCAACACGCGGCTCGTGCTGAAGAACGCCGACCACTTCTCCGGCGAGCTGGTGGTCACCTACGACGGTGACCCGCCGCAGGTCTGCTTCAACACGAAAATCGGTGACGGCTGCACGGTCACCGACGTGTCCAACACGGCCACCGGCTCCGACGTCACCGGCGACCTGACCTCCAACACCGTGAAGCTGCCGGTCACGCCCGGCGCCCAATGCCAGCCGGACGTCACCGTCAACAAGGAGATCTGCGCGTCCGCGCTCTCGTCCCACTGCGGTCCGAACGGCGCCGGCCCCTGGGTCAAACAGACGCCCGGCGGGCTACTCGGCCTGCTCGGCACCGCGTACTGGCGCATCACCGTGGCCAACGCCGGCCCCGTGGACGCCACCCACGTGACCCTGGACGACGCCGTCGAGCCGTCGTGTGAACGCGCTGCGGGCACGTTCGACCTGGCCGCGAACCAGAGCAAGCAGTTCTACTGCTCGACGTTCCTGCTGCTCCTGCCACTGAAGAACACCGTCAGCGCGTCGTACGTCCCGATCAACTCACCGCCCGGCACCTGCCCGACGACAACGAAGTCGTCCTCGGCAATCGCCTGCGGCCTGCTCTGTCTGCTGAAGGAGTAGCGGCACGTCGGGCGGCCCGCGATCTCTGCGGGCCGCCCGACGGTGCTCGGTGCTCGGCGTTTTTGCGTCCGGGCGTCCGGGCGTTCGGCGCTCAGGCCAGCAGGGTGGTGATGTTGCACTCCATGGTCACCGTGCCGACGCCCGTGCAGCCGGGACCCGCGCTACCCCACGTGCCCATACCGGCGGGAAGCGTCAGGAACACCCGGTAGAGCAGCGTGAACGCACCGGTCCCCGGGCCGAAAGCACCGGAGCTGGAGATCTGCGAAGTCGTCTGGTTCCACGGGTTGCTGCCGTAGCTCACCGCGTTGCCGTTACCGCCGTAGAGAACGGACTGGTCGCTCAAGGTGATCACCTGGTCGCAGGTCGTCGTCTCGGACCAGGTGAAATAGTTGCCGAACACCGTGCGGTCAACGGACCACACCGCCCCAGGCGTGTTACAGGTGATCGTGTAGTCCGCGTGCACCCCCTGCCCGGCCATGGTGGCGGTGATCGTACGCCCCCGCCCCGCCGTAGCCGCGTGCGCACCACCCGGGCAGACAATGGCCATTGATGCGGCCAGACCTAATGCCAGAACCGATGCGCGAATACGACTGAACACGTACGCCCCTCGATCAGGGATGGCGACTCCATTCGGTCAGGAGCCGGTCGGTTTGATGCTCTGTCGTTAACATCAAATAAGCGTCGAGTCCCACTGGATTTAGAACACCATTTGTTCGACGCAACGCACGCACCCCGCCTCGCCGACCGCACCCCGCCCCGCTTCATCCCGCCTCACGCCGCCTCACGTCGCGTTGCTTCACCTCGCCCTGCTTCGTCCCGCCTCACCTCAGCCGGGCAGGGCCGGCGGGTTGGGCGCGGTCCCAGGCGACCCGAGCGACCCAGGCGCGCCTCACGACTCCCACGCAGGACCCCGACGATCCCGAGACCTCGGGCGGACCCCAACGACCCCAAGACCGCAGGCGGGCCCAAGCGGCCCAAATGGACCCAGCGCGGCCCTGACGGACCCAGGCGGTTCCGGCCGACCCCGATGACCTGGTCTGGCACGCCTTTGGTGCGCCTTTGGCATGCCTTGGAACGCTCGAACCTGATGCTGCGGACATCGGCCCTCCGGAGCGCGACCGACATGGCCCGCGGAGTAGTGCCCCGATGACATGGAGTAGCGGCGTGGTCGGATGTCCCAGGTCTACGGCATTTGCCGATTCCGACGAGCTCGATTTTCCAGTGCTGATTTCGCGTCATCTTCTCGATTGACGCTTGAACGTGGCTTTCTACTATCCGAGATGCTGTGCTCTGCTGCGCATCTCCCCGATCGCGCGGCGGCCTTGTGGCATGGCGGGTAGCGGAGGGCAACAGATGATCACGGTACGAGCCTCGGCGACGTGCGGCCGCATGTCGCCCGAGATGTCGACGAGACCGGCGTGATGAGCGTCGTACCTCACGAACTCACCTCTGCCGGGCGACCGGCCGAACGCTCCGACGCCGCACTTGGCGACGGCACCCAGAGGCCCGTTGAGGGTTGCGGATATCACCAGGCCGGCAGGCCGGGGATGGCCGCGATGAGCCGCTGACAGATCTGCTCGGGGCCGCGGGACCGCGTGAACACAGAAGGGTGCGCAGGTGAGTGGGCACAAGGAAATGGTGCTGGACGAGGTCCGTAAGTACCATCAGGACATACAGCCGCAGGGAGGGTTCGTACCGGGCACCACGGAGATCTGGCCCTCCGGCGCGGTACTGACCGAAGAGGACAGAGTCGCTCTGGTCGAGGCCGCCCTGGACATGCGGATCGCCGCGGGCCGCAGCTCACGTAGCTTCGAGTCGGCCTTCGCCCGCAGGCTGGGTCGTCGCAAGGCACACCTGACCAACTCAGGGTCCTCCGCCAACCTCCTGGCCCTGTCGTCGCTGACCTCTCACGTTCTCGAGGACACACGCCTCGTGCCCGGCGACGAGGTGATCACGGTCGCGGCGGGCTTCCCGACCACGGTCAACCCGATCCTGCAGAACGGCATGGTGCCGGTCTTCGTCGACGTCGAACTCGGCACGTACAACACCACCCCGGAACGCATAGCCGAGGCGATCGGCCCCCGCACCCGCGCCATCATGATCGCGCACGCGCTCGGTAACCCCTTCGAGGCCGCCGAGGTCGCCCAGCTCGCCGAGGACCACGACCTGTTCCTGATCGAGGACAACTGCGACGCGGTCGGCTCGACGTACAACGGGCAGCTCACCGGCTCGTTCGGCGACCTCACGACCGTCAGCTTCTACCCGGCGCATCACCTGACCATGGGTGAGGGCGGCTGCGTACTGACCTCGAACCTGGTGCTCGCCCGAATCGTGGAGTCCCTCCGCGACTGGGGCCGCGACTGCTGGTGCGAGCCCGGCGAGAGCAACACCTGCCTGAAGCGCTTCAAATACCAGATGGGTACGCTGCCGGAAGGCTACGACCACAAGTACATTTTCTCGCACGTCGGCTACAACCTGAAGGCCACCGACCTCCAGGCGGCACTCGGCCTGACGCAGCTCGCCAAGCTGGACAGCTTCTGCGAGGCGCGGCGCCGCAACTGGCGCCAGCTGCGAGAAGGCCTCGACGACATGCCGCACCTGCTGCTGCCGGAGCCGACGCCGGGCAGCGACCCGAGCTGGTTCGGCTTCGTCATGACCGTCGATGCCGACGCCCCCTTCACCCGGGCCGAACTCGTGGAGTACCTCGAGGACCGCAAGATCGGCACCCGCCGGCTGTTCGCCGGCAACCTGACCCGGCACCCGGCGTACATCAACCAGCCCCACCGCGTGATCGGTGACCTGGCCAACAGCGACGTCATCACCGAGCACACCTTCTGGATCGGCGTCTACCCAGGCCTGACCGAGGAGATGCTCAACTACGTCATCACCTCCATCCGGGAGTTCATCACGGCCCGCATCTGACGACACCTCATGGTCCGCCAAGTCGTCGGCCACCAAGAAGCCGAGCCGCTGGCCTTCGGATCACTGTGCCGGCGGACCAGCGCGTTAGCGGATCGACCGTGCGGCCGGATCGTCGTCCCCTCGGGGTGCACCATGGCCGGGGTCGTCGGGTCGCCGCCGCGGCGTCATGCCGTCAAGTCACCAAGCCGCCGTGCCCCGTGCCGCCGTGCCGCCAAGCCGTCGGGTCGTCCGGGCATCGAGCCGTCGAGCCGTCGGGCTTCGGTCGTTGAGCGCTTCCCTTAATCTGCGCCGAACCAGGTCAAGCCTCGACGAAAGCACCTCCGTTTTCTAACTTCTCACCCACTATTCGCCCTCGTGGACGATCTATACCGTCATGCCTGGGAGATCGATTTCTCGCCCGCCGGCTCGACTGCCCGAGGAGTCCCATGTCCAGGTCGTCCCGTTCCAGATCCCTCGCCGAACTCGGCGTCGTCAGCCGCCGTTCGGTACTTGGCGCCGGTCTCGGAGCCGGTGCGCTGGCCGCGCTGCCCGGCACCGCCCGCGCCACCGGACGCAAGCCTGCCCTCACCGGCGGAGCCAAGATCAAGAACCTCACCGGCCCCGCCGAGACGGGCGCGTTCGCGGCGCCCTGGACCGACCTGGGCATCCCCGCGCGGTGCCCGGACGGGTCGATGCTGTTCGTCTGCGGCGACACGTTCGACGGGAACGGTGTGGGTGGCCCGGACTGGCGCGCGCCGGTCGGGTTGCGGTCCAGCAGTTCCAGCCTGAGCTCCCTGCGCATCGACGGCAGCGTCGGCGGCGCGCACGCGGACGGACTCGTTGCCGAGGGCCACGTCCCAGCGCCCGGCGGGAACACCACGGCCATCCCGTCTGACGTGTTCACCATCGGCGGGACGATGTACATGCACCTGATGCGCGGCGTAATTTTCCAGACCGACCACTCCGACTTCTGGCGCTCCAACGACAACGGCCAGACCTGGGAGTACCTCTGCCAGTGGCCCGGCAACCAGTACAACGGCCAGTTCCAGCAGAAGTCGTACGCGGTCGCCGACGACGGCTACTGCTACGTGCTGTCGACGGTCTTCAACCGTGACGTCGTGTCCGACCTGCTGCTGCACCGCGTACCGCAGACGCAGCTCGGCAACCCGTCGGCGTACCAGCCATGGGGATACGCGGGCGGCGCCTGGGCATGGGGCAACTACCCGACGTCCATCACCGGGTCACGCAAGTGGGGCGAGATCTGCTTCCGCGCGATGGACGGGCAGTACGCCTTCACCTGGCTGAACATGGACGTTCTCTCGATGCGTGCCCAGGTCTTCCCCCTTCCGACCGCGAACCTTTTCACCACGCCCGAGCAGACGATCATCGTCCCAACGGTGCCCGGCGCCGAAAGCGGGAACGCCGTCGCCAGCCCGTACGGCGGCTTCATCTTCCCGGGCTCGACGTTCTCGAACTTCCACATCGCCGTCAGCCAGTGGTACGACAACCAGAACTACCGCGTCATGCAGTACCGCATCGACGGCCTGGCGTCCTAGGGCACCCCTAGCCGCCCCAGCCGACCGAAGATCCGCCCCGGCCGAACGCGGACCCGCCCCGGTCGATCGCAAACCCGCCCCGGTCGGCCGAGAACTCGCCTCGGCCGGTCATCGCTGCGAGGCCGTCGTCCTCGCCTCGTGGCCACTCCCGTCCGTTGCCGCCGGCGCCCTGCTGCTTTCCCCGCCGGGTCGACGTTCGGGGCTCGGCGGCGTGAACCGTGCGCGGGTCATGACCTCCAGTCCGGGGCGGGGAGGGGCCACGGGGGCGGTGACGGCCAGGTCGACGCGGGTCCGCGACCGGTGAGCCAGCCCAGGATGTCGTGCGCCGTGCCGCTGACCTCCGGGCCTTCGCCGAGGCGTACGTCCAGGTCGAGGTCGCTGGTGCGGATGCGGCCCACGGCCACGTCGTCGTCGAGTCGCAGCGCGGCGATGGTGTCGTTGAGCTCCCAGGCCACGTAGGTGAGCGGCCAGTCGGTGTAGGAGAACCCCACGTCCAGATCGACGTGGTGCGCTTCCAGCTCACGCCACCGGCGATTCAGGACGTACCAGGCGGGGTGTGCCCATCCGGCACGCGCGCGTACGGTCGCGCGCCACGCCGGCTCGGGCATCGTGCGGATCTGCAGCGCGAGGCGCTCGATCGAGATCTGAAGCTCGGCCCGCAGCTCCTCGATCGGCCGGCCCGAACTCGCGCGTACGCCCGCGGCGCGCGTCTCATCGCTCGGGTACTGCGGGTACTCCTCGCCCGTACGGGCCCATTCGAGGAGGTTCCAGTACGAGTCGGCATTGCGCGCGATGTGCGCGAGCACGTGGCCGCGGGTCCAGCCGGCCAGCCGCGATGGACCTCGAAGGTCCTCGTCGGTCAGACGATCCGCGGTCAGCATCACCCGCTCGCTCGCCGCATCGATCTCTTTCAGCGTCGTACGCACGTCGTCCACGGCAGCTCTCTCCTTGCCCATCGGTGCGTTGCCCATGATGCAACGATCCACCCAGAGAAACTAGTTGCGCTTGGAGAAAGTAGTTGGCATCATCGAAACCAGCAACCCCCATGAGGAGACTCACGATGAGCGAAGAGACACAGGACGCACGGGACGCGCTGGCCTCGGTCGACGCGGTCGGCGAGCGGGCGAGGCGGGCCGCTCACCGTGCCGTGGCCACCTACATGCTGGGTATCGGTGCGGCCATGGCGGCGGCCGTCCTGGTCAGCGGGCTGATCGGCCGATGGGGTGACGGCTGGGCGTCCTGGGAGCGCAGCCTCGCCAACGCCGCGCTGTGGGCGGCGCTGGCCGGCGCGATCGCCGCACTCGCCAACGCCGGGCAGGTACGCACGGTGCTCGCGCGCGGCAAGGCCATCACGACCGCGCTGGTCGGCGGCATCGTCGTCGGCGCGTCCCTTGCCATCGGCGGTGACCACGCGGCCGCCCTCCCGATCGGTGCCGCCCTCGTCTTCGGCATCTGGGCCCTCGGCGCGGCCTGGGTACGCCGGTGAGCGAAACCCACCCACGCCACCGCCTCGACCCGATCGTCCACTTCCCGATCCGCTTGTCGATCATGGCGTGCCTCACGGAGGTGGACGAGGCGGAGTTCGCCTTCGTCCGCGATGCCGTCGAGATCAGCGCCGCGACCCTGTCCAAGCAGGTCACCGTCCTGGAAGACGCCGACTACGTGACCGTCCGCAAGGGCTACGTCGGCCGCCGCCCCCGCACCTGGCTGTCCCTGACCGACACGGGCCGCAACGCGTTCACCGCCCACCTCAACACCCTGCGCGCCATCGCGGAGACGGCCAGCAGGACCCCGCCATCCGAGCCTCCCTGACCGACCGACGATCCCGATCCCGATCCCGATCCCGGGACGGGGGCTGTACCAAGCCTGCGGCCGGGAACCGGCTCGGGAGGCCTGGTGTGACGGGTTCGGGCGGGAGGTAGGTGCGGCCGGTTCGAATTCAGGCGCAGGTGTGAAGGCTTGGGCGGAAAGTGGATGCGGCCGGTTCGGGGTGAGGGTAGGTGTGGCGGGCTCGAGTCGAAGCTAGGCGCGGCCGGTCGTTCGGCTTGAGGCCTGGTGTGACGGGCTCGAGCAGGAGGTAGGCGCGATCGGTTCGGGTTGAGGTGCGGGTGCGGCGGCTCGGGCTGAGGGCATGAGATCGGCGTGCCGGGTTGCGTGCTTGCTCGGTCTCGGGGCGGCTGGCCTTTGGCGCCCGCTCACGTCCCCGGGTGCCTGACCTCGGGTGCTCGCTCAGGCTCTGGGCGCTCTGATGGCACAGGTTCCGGGCTCGGCGGGTTCCCGTCGGCGGGGCTGGGGGCTCGAGTGTGGTGGGTTCAGGTGGGCTGATGGCGTAGGCCGTCCATGAGCAGGTCGAGCATGCGGCCGGCTTGGGGGCGTTGGGAGGGTTCGCCGGCGACCAGGGAGACGCCGCTCAGGCTGGCGAGTACGTCCGTCGGGTCGACGTCGGTGCGTATGGTTCCGGCTGTCGCGCCCGCTTCGAGTAGGGAGGTGATGGCGGAGGTCAGCAGGCCGCGGCTCTGCTCGTACGGGTTGCCGCCGGACGCGATGACGGCGCGCAGGGCGTCGGCCATGCCGCGTTTGGTCGTCATGTAGTCGACGAAGCGGTCCATCCAGGTTCGGGTGGCCTGGTCGGGCGGCAGGGTGCGAAGGAGGTCGGCGACCGCGTCGCAGAGGCGGGCGAGTTCGTTGCGGTACGTCGCCTCGACGAGTGCCTCGCGGGTTGGGAAGTGGCGGTAAAGGGTGCCGATTCCGACACCCGCGTCCTTGGCGATGGCCTCGAGGGTCACGTCGGTGCCCTCATGGGCGAACGCGCGTACGGCGGCGTCCAGTAGCCGGTCGCGGTTGCGCTGTGCGTCGGCGCGCAGCGGTCGGGGGCCCGTGGGCGGCACGGCTCCTCCTCATCCCAGGTATCGCTGTCCTGTTCGATCTCGGGTGTCGCTGTCCTGCTCGACACCTCGGGTGTCGCTGTCCTGCTGAACGCCCGGTACGGGGACCGGGCGGGCATTGCGGGTCGCGCGTCCCATACCAAGCGGGCGGCGCGCAACGCGTCGGCGGTCGGCGGCGGTGCGCAGCCAACCCTCCGACGGCTGGAGGCTACTTGCAAAGCGGAGGCCCCTCCGCTTACTCTCATGAGTAGTGGAGGATCCTCCGGTTAGCGTATCGCCCGGCCGCGCCTCCCGGCCGAAACGCACCAAGCGACCGTACGAGACAGGAAGAACATGAGCTCGAACACCCGCATCACCACACCGTTCAACGCCGAGTCCACCGCCGCCGAGGTCGTGGACGGGATCGATCTCACCGGGAAGCGCGTCATCGTGACCGGCGGCGCGTCCGGAATCGGCGTCGAGACCGCTCGCGCCCTCGCCGGGGCGGGTGCCGAGGTGACCCTGGCCGTACGCGATCGCGAGGCCGGCGAGCGTACCGCCGAGGACATCACCGCGACGACCGGCAACAAGCAGGTGCTCGTCGCGCGGCTCGACCTGGCCGACCGGGCGTCGGTGCGGGGGTTCGTCGGCGCGTGGGACGGGCCGCTGCACATTCTGGTCAACAACGCGGGCGTGATGGCGTCGCCCGAGATGCGTACGCCGGAGGGCTGGGAGCTGCAGTTCGCCACGAACCACCTCGGCCATTTCGGGCTCACCACCGGACTCCACGGTGCGCTCGCCTCGGCCGGCGGTGCCCGTGTCGTGTCGGTCAGCTCGAGCGCGCATCACCGTTCGCCGGTGGTGTTCGAGGACATCCATTTTCGTACGCGCGAGTACGAGCCGTGGTCCGCGTACGGGCAGTCGAAGACGGCGAACGTCCTGTTCGCGGTCGAGGCGTCACGGCGCTGGGCGGACGACGGGATCACCACGAACGCGCTGATGCCCGGCGGAATCCGTACCAAGCTCCAGCGGTACATCAGCGACGAGGAGCTCGACCGGCTGCGCGCCGCCGCCGGTGGCGGCGACCTGAAGTGGAAGACCACCGAGCAGGGCGCATCGACGTCCGTGCTGGTCGCGACGTCGCCACTGCTCGACGGCGTCGGCGGCCGCTACCTCGAGGACTGCAACGAGGCCGAACAGGACCAGCTCAGCGCGCGCAGGGGCGTCGCCGCGTACGCGCTCGACCCGGAGGCCGCCGCACGGCTCTGGCAGGTGAGCCTCGACACGCTCGCCGCGTGACCCGGCACGGTGTGCGAACGAGGACAGGACCTTGGGCATGTCTGACAAATCCCTGTCCGCTCGCTACGAACGCGATCTGTCAGACACGCCCTAGGGTGAGCGCGTGACCGGACTCGATGACGTCGGCGGCCTCGCGGCCGTGTTGCCCGGTGCCGAGCACGCAGCGCCTCGCCGCGGCGTACGGCCGGGACCGAGCGCGGATCGATGAACCGCCGACACAGAACGTCGCAGGTCGCCCTGGTATTGCTCGCCGTCGGGGCGTTCTACCAGGGACTGTGGGCGCAGTTCGCGCCGCACTCGTTCTACGAAGGGTTCCCGATCGGCCTCGGCTGGGTGAGGGACGCCGGCCCGTACAGCGAACACCTGCTACGCGACGTCGGCGGCCTCGTGACCGGGCTCGGCGTGCTCGCGCTCGCCGCCGCGTTCGTCCGTACGACGCCGATGCTGGTCACGGCGGCCGTGGCGTGGCTCGTGTACGCGGTGCCGCACCTCGTCTTCCACGTCATGCATCCGCTGCCCACGACGCAGGGCCTCGAGGTCGTGGCCCTGACGTCGCAGGTCGTGCTGCCGCTGATCGGCCTCGCCGCGGTGCGTACTAAATCGTGAACGCCAGGTTCTCGATGATCCGCTGACCGAGCGCCACGTCGCCGTCGAGTTCGATGCCGGACTGTCCGGACGGTTCGGTACGTCCGCCGCACAGGCGCAGGAACAGCGGCGAGTCAAGGCGAAGCGTGACGGTCGGCGACTCGGCGGGCTCGTCGACCAGCTTGGCGCGGCCGTCCACCGCGATGGTCAGCTTCCGGTGCACGGGTCCGGTGAGGTCGATCAGCACGGTCGAGCCGTCGGGCGCGCCGGCGCGCTTGCCGATGACGTAGCCGAGGGCGCGGGCCGACTCGTCGAGCGCGGCTTCGGCGGACGGGCCTTCATCGTTGCCCGGAAGGCCGAGGGCGTCCCGGATGTCCTGCCCATGGATCCAGCAGTCATAGGTGCGGATCTGCATGAACCGGCCGTACGTCCCCTGGCCGGCCGGCGTCCAGCTCGGCGCGTCGAACTCCTCCTGCGACATGCCCTTCAACATCTCGGTACGCCGTGCCGTCACCTCGCGGAACCGGGTCAGCATCGCCGACGGCGTCTCATCGCGCAGCGCCTGTACCCAATGCTCGTTCACGGCCGCGATGTCATTGCGAACATGCGGCAGCGACTTCACGTCGACCTCGGTCTCGGGCACCTGCTCACCGGCCAGCATCGCCTCGGTGCCGATCAGATGCGACACGACGTCGGTCACCCGCCAGCCCGGCAGGCCGGTCTGCGTCGCCCACTGCTCATCCGAGAGGCCGAACAGGAGACGGTCCAGTGAGTCCCACTCGTCGACGAGCGTGCCGACCACGGAATCCTTGTCACTCACGATGCAGTGCCCTTCTCTTCATGGTCATCCGGAAACTCGATCACTTCACCGCGGTCGACGCTGACCCAGTCGCGTCCGGCGAGGTACGGGCGCAGCGCCTCGAGGATCCGCAGCTGGTCCGCCTCGCCCTTCGGCCGCTGGATCTCGTACAGGTGCGGGAATTCCAGCATCCCGGTGACGACCTCCCACAGCCGTACGGCGCGGTCGCCGCTCGGCGGGTCGATCAGCACCGGGCCGAACAGGCACTGCCCGTCCGGGAAGAACAGCGTCGGCACCCCGTACCCGCCCGCGTCCATGACCCGCCGATGGTCGGCCAGAACCTCGTCATGGGTGGTCGGGTCGGCCATCGCCTCGTCGAGAGTCTCCGCGCCGAGGCCGAGCTCGGTCAGCAGCCTGCGGGCGACGTCGGGGTCGTGCGGCTTGCCACCGAGTTCGTGCAGCTCGCGGCCGGTGCGCGCGTACCAGGCGTCCAGTGCGGCCATGTCGCGGCGCCGCAGCAGCGCCCCGATCCGCATCAACGACCAGCCGTACGACCACGGGCGCTCCCAGGGGTGCTTCTTGCCCTCGGCGCGGTTGACCTCTTCGAGGCTGAAGAACCGCCAGTTCACGGTCGTGCCGGTCTGCTCACGTACGTCGCGCAGCCAGATGGACGTCGCGTACGCGAAGGGGCACATCGGGTCGAAGTGGAAGTCGACGGTATCGGGCGGCGGGGTCATACGACGGCCTCCGTGAGACAGGAGTCGATCACGTGGTGGAGTGCGTCCGGAATCTCGGACGCGGCGGACCTGCCCGTCTTGGCCAGCAGGATCATTCCCTGGAACTGGGCCACCAGAATCCGGGCCAGCCGGTCGGGATCCGTACCGGGCCGGAGCGCTCCGTGTTCCGCGGCGTGATGGCAGAGCACGCCCAGCCGGCGCTCCCATTCCGCGAACACGGCCGCCAGGTGCTCCCGCAGACCGTCGTCCGTGGTGGCGAGCTCGGCGGCGAGATTGCCGAACGGGCAGCCGACCACGGAACCGAAACGCGCCTGGAACCCGGTCTGAATCTCCCCGACCGCGTCCGCGACCGCATGCAGCCGCGCCGCGGCGGCGGCCGCATCGCCGACCGGCCCGGTGGCCTCGTCGAGGTGGGACCAGAGCGCGGCGGCGTGCAGGTCGATGACCGCCTTGGCCAGGTCCGCCTTCGCGGGAAAGAAGTGGTAGAAGCTCCCCTTGCGCACGTCGGCGGCGGTGCACAGCTCGTCCACCCCGACCGACTGGTAGCTGCGGGTGAGGAACAGCCGCGCCGCACTCCGCACCAGCCGCTCACGCGCATCACTTGTTCGGGCCACCCTCAGAAGATCCCGAATAGTTGACCGGTCTGTCAAGAGGGGGGTGCGCGGGGGTCGGTCAGGTGACGGTGGGCTCGAGTTCGTAGAAGCCTTCGCCGTCGAGGTAGCGGATCGTGCCGGCGTCGCGGAGGACGGACTCCTCCACGTCGTGCATCAGGGTTACCTGGAGGGGGTAGCCGGTGTCGTCGACCGTACGGGTGATGCGGTCGCCGGGGTTGGCGGCGACGCGCAGGTCGTGGAAGCTTTCCAGTTCCTCGATGGCGTCCAGGTGGCGGTAGCGCCGCAGGGTGCCTTGCACCGGCGAGATGAGGGTCACCGAGGCGAGGCTCTTGCCCCTCGGGTAGTCGGTCTCGCAGCGTTCGTCGAAGCGCGCGGGGTGGAGGTAGGCGTCGACGTTCCAGGAGAGTTGGGATTCGCCAAGGGCCAGTTGAGCGTAGTGGGGGAGGTTTCCGCCGCAGATCCGCGCGCCGACCTCGACGAGCATCGGGCCGTCTTCCGTGAGGCGGACTTCCGCGTGGGCCGGGCCGTAGGCGATGCCCAGAGCGTCGAGGACCTGGGTGGCGTAGTTCGCCAGAATGTCCTGGACCTCGCCTCGGCGGCGGATCAGGAACGCGGCGTCGGCCAGGTCGAGTACGCCGTTCGCGTTGATGCGGGTCGTCCGCCAGATGTCGGTGACCTGGTGGCGGCCGGCGCGGCTGACGGTGTTGACCATGTACTCGGTGCCGCGCAGGTATTCCTGGGCGACGACGCCGGTGTTCTTCATCGAGAACACGTTCGTGGCGTCGGCGATCTTCCGGTACGCCGCGGCGGACTGCTCGGGGGAGTCGCAGAAGGAGACGTTGTCGCCGGCCGCGCTCTTCAGGGGCTTGACGACGATGCGGCCGCCGATGGTGCGGTGCCATTCGGCGAGTTCTTCGGCGGACGCGGGCTTGAGCTGGCGGGCACCGGCGAGGCCGGCGGCCTTGATGGTCTCGATCATGACGTACTTGTCGCGGCGGGCCGGGCTGAGCGCGATGCCGTTGCCAGGGAGGCCGAGTTCGGCGGCGAGCGCGTCGGCGTGCTCCACACCGACCTCGCCGCCGGCGACCACGGCCATCGGGTGGTGGGCGGCGACGGCGCGGACGGTCGCCAAAAGGTCGCCCGCGTGGATGATGTTGTCGATGTAGCCGTCGAGGTTGAGTGGCCCCTCGTACATCTTCGGCACGACCGGGGTGCTCTGTACCCGTACGAGCGCGGCGCCCGCCGCGAGGAACTCCTCGGCTAGCCGCCGGGTCGGGGCGTACGAGTCGACGATGACGACAACCGGTGAGGCTGACATCTCTACCTTTCGTGCGAGACGGTCAGAGAAGGGGCCGGAGCGGCCCCCGCGCGGCGGCGGAGAAGGACGGGAGCCGCCGCGACGGCGACCAGCGCGCCGAGCCCGCCGACGGCGGCGAAGCCCGCCCGGGGGCCTCCGGCGTCGAAGGCCGCTCCGGCGAGGGGCGCTCCGATGGCGCTGCTGACGGTCAGTGCCAGCCCGTAGAAGGCGACGGCGGACGCGCGTGCGCCCTCCGGGGCGAGACCGCTCGCGGTGTCGGCGGTCGCCGCGAACACCGGGGCGCGCAGCGCGGCGGCCGGTGCGACGGCGAGGGCGATCAGCCGCCAGTCGCCCAGCAGGCCGAGCGGGAGGGTGGCGAGCCCGAGGAGGCCGAGCAGCAGGGGTACGGGCGCGGCGCGCGACAGCGCGCCGAAGACCAGGCCGCCGATGAGTGAGTAGAGGCCGCAGCCCAGCAGGACCATGCCCGTCCACTGAACGTCGCCCATCGAACGGAGCGTGGCGGTGATCGAGATGTCGGAGCCCGACGCCACGGCGCCGGCGGCGGTCGTGCAGGCCAGTACGGCGAACAGCCGGCCGTTGCGCCACCAGCGCGCCGGGCGCGGTCCCGAGTCAGGGGTACGGCGCGCGGCGCCCACCGTCGGGTTGCGCAGCACCAGGATGCCGTAGCCGCAGGCCAGCGCGATCCCCAGCAGGGTCATCGCGAGCCGGGTGGACCCCTGAGTCGCGGCCAGTACGCCGAGCGCGGGACCGGCCATGTAGGACAGCTCGGTGGCCATGGAGTCCATCGCGAAGGCCGTGTGCCGGCGGTCCTCGGGCACCTGACCGGCGATGGCGATCCGGACGATGAGCGAGCCGGGCAGCAGCAGGACGCCCGACACGAGCCCGGCGGCGAGGAAGACCGGGTAGGACATCAGCGGCGCGAGTCCCCAGAAGAGGCCCTGCGCGACCGTCGAGATCAACAGCATCGGCCGGAGCCCGCGGCGGTCGATGAGGCGGCCCTGGAACGGCGTGCCCGCCGCGACGCCGATCATCCACGCCGAGGTCACGAGCCCGGCCTGCGCGAAGCCCTGTCCAAGGCCGAGCGTCACGTGCAACGTCAGGACGACCGGGATGGCGACCACCGGCACCTTGACCACCGTGCCGAGCAACATGATCGAGGGGAGACCGCGGACGGTGAGGGTCCGCCGGTAGACGTCAAGTCCCACGAGAATACCGCCGGAAACACGTCTTCAATTGCACGGGGGAAAGAGTTGCACGGCCACTGCGCTCGGTCAACTCCACGTCAAACACCTATATACCGGATCGCTGTCAAATCGTTATCATATCGCTCTATCCCGCCGAGACGGATCCGATAGTGGGGCTATAGTCGGGCCGCTTAGCGTGACACCAGAACCGAGGTGCCCAATTCCCGGAGCTCGCATCCGGTGAATGCCGATTGATTCGGTTCGATTTCAGGTATTCAGTGCGGGGGCGGTCCCGACCGGCCCCGTAATCGTCTGCCTCCTATCGACGGGGAACCGATGGTTGCGATGACGGTCGACGGCGACGTGCGCCAGGTGACGCCCGACACGGGCGCGTACGGGCCGATGGTGATCGAGGTCCCACCGGAGCACCCGTTCGTCATGGTCATGCGGGACGACACGTCCTTCTGTGCGGAGACGCTCGGCCCCCGGCTGGCCGCCGACACCCTGGACACCGGCGTCGCCGATGACGCCGTCGCCACCGAACACGCCGTGGCGGCGAGCTACCGGTACTTCCAGCAGGACGTGCGCGGCGCGCTGCGCGACGCGATCACCCACCCGAACGGGGTGGAGTTTCACCTGGTCAATGCCGATGAACTGGAGTGCGCGGTCCGCCGGCGCGCAGGCGAGGGCACGCTCGTGAGCCTGGACCCGCTGATCCGGCGCGCGGTGGTGCCCCTGGAGGTGTCGCGCGGGTTCCTGCTCGGCGGCGCGTGCCAGGTCGGCCTGGTCGCGAGGCCGGGTGCGCGCCCGATCGCCGTCCAGCTCGGCGCGCTGGACCCCGGCTCCGAGTGCACGCTCATCGAGGACGACATCTGCAGCGGCGGCACCGTCACGCAGGTCGTCGGCCTGTTGCGCGAGGCGGGGGTGCGGGTCACGCACGTCGTGCCCGGCGTACGGCTTCCGTCGGCGCGCGAGATCGGCGCGGTGCTCGACCCGGTCATCGAATACAGAATGACCGGCGGGGCCCCGAACGCGGTCGGCCTCGCCGATCCGCGTAATTTCCTGCTTGGCGTTTCCGGATTAGTGGTTCGGCTGCCCGCAAAGGGCTGGGGGCGTGCCCCTTATTGGCTTCCGTTCGTGAGCACGGCGGCGCGTATCGGCATCGATTCGCACTACGATCGGCCATTCGCGCTCGCGATGATCGACGCCAACGCGCGATTCTTCGCGCGAATTGAACGTTCGGTGCGCCGGCCGATCCGGGTGCGCCACCTGCACCCGGCCGTACGACGGCTGCTGGCGTCGCTGGGAATCGCGTGGGATGTGACGCCGATGAGCGCCGTGCTCGAGTCCCTTGCCGCCCACCTCGACCGGTACACCGAGGAGCTCGAGACCGGCCCGGTCCTTCGGTGAGGAACCCGTTCGACCTGGTCCTGCTCGACGTGAACGGCACGCTCGTGCCCTCGAGACCGGCACGCCCGCCGTCGCGTGACGAGGTGGACCGGCTGGCGGTGGCGCTGGCGCCGGTCCGCGACGCGGGGATCGCCGTCGGGCTGTGCTCGGACTCGCCGCTCGAGCGGTTGCGGGACTTCGGCCACCGCATCGGGCTGGGCGCGCACGGGACCTTCCCCGTCGTCGCCGAGAACGGCAACGTCGTGGACCTCGGTACGCCGCGCGTCACCGCGCCGTTCCCCTGGCGTACGGCGGTGCGCTCGCTGGTCACGCGGCTGGCGGGGGAGCGCGGGCTGGTGCGGGGCGCCGACGTGTCGGCGCCGGAGTTCGGCGGGACGCCGGTCGAGGACGGGGCGTGGGCGTTCGGCGCGGACCGCCGGGCGTCGGTCAGCGTGTTCGGGCCGCGTGACCTCGTCGCGGAGGCCGGGCCGTACCTGACCGGGTGGGCGCGGGACAACGCGGTGGAGATGTCGGTCGACTGCGCGCCCCGGAACGGGTTCGTCGGCGTCCACCCGTACGCACCGACCACGACGGGGAAGCGGCGCGCGCTGGGCGTCCTCGCGCGCGAGGGTCACCGCCCGCTGATGGTGGGAGACTCGGCGGCCGACTGGGCACCGCCCGCCTCGGGCGTACGCTGCGCGTTCGTCGGCGGCACGAGCGTCCCCGCGCGGATACTGGCGCAGGCCTGGTACGTCTCCGGCCGGCCCGAGATCGACGGTGTCATCGACATCCTCCGCCGCGTGGCCGCGGCGGGCGACGCGGAATGAAGGAGCGACCGATGTCTCGTGTTCGTGTGGGCGTGCTCGGCTGCGGCATGATCGCGCAGCTCATGCACCTGCCCTACCTGGCCGAGCTGGACGACCGGTTCGAGATCGTCGGCCTGTGCGACCAGGCGACCGATCTCGCGGGCCGCGTCGCCGAGCGGTTCGGCGTGAAGCGGACGTACGAGGCGTTCGACGACATGCTGAACGACATTCCCGACCTGGACGCGGTCGTCATCCTCAACCGCGACCACTTCGCCTCAGCGCTCACCGCGCTGGACCGCGGCCTGCACGTGTTCACCGAGAAGCCGCTCTGCTACACGCTGGCGGAGACCGAACGGCTCGTCGCGACCTCCGAGCGCACCGGCGCGAAGCTGATGGTCGGCTACATGAAGCGCTACGACGGCGGCGTACGGCGCGGCATCGAGGAGATCCGCCGGATCGAGACGCCCCGCATGGCGCGTGTCCACGTCCTCGTCGGACCGGACTACGGCAACTGGATCATCCCGGAGCTGCGGTCCGTCGACCGCCCGGACGGCCCGCTCGACACCTCCGACGCCGACGGGCGCCTGCCCAAGGTGATGGCCGAGCTCGGTTCGCCGTCGGAGACGATGCTGGCCGCGTACATGGACATGCTCGGGGTGTGGAGCCACGACATCAACGTCTACCGCGCGGCGTTCCCGTCCGCCCCGGCGTCGATCAAGACGAACGTCTCGGCGGACGGCACCGTGCTCAGCGCGCTGCTGCGCTACCACGACGGGTTCCAGTGCGTGTTCGAGGGCGTGGCCACCGACGTGCACTGCTTCGAGGAGACCCTGACCGTGTGGGGCGGCGACCGTACGGTGACGCTCGACATCTCCAACCCGTTCCTGCGGCACGTGCCGTCGACGGTGACGATCCGGGAGAACGAGCCCGCGGGGCCCGACGGCCGGGGCATGGCCGTCGCGCGGACCATCGAGGGCCCGCACGACGAGCCGTTCAAGGAGCAGCTCCGTCACTTCCACGAATGCGTGACCACGCCGGGCCTCGCGCCGCTCACGAGCGGCCGCGAGGCCCTCGAGGACACCCGGCTGATGAGCGACATCATCCGGGCGATCTCCGACTGATCACTGCCCCTCGCGCGGCACCCAACCGCGTGAGGCGCCGGTCTCGATGAGCGTCCGGGCGTACGCCCACAGCTCGCCGGACGCGTCGCCGATCACCGACTTGCGGCGGCGTACCTCGGCGTCGGTCACGCCCGGCGTACGCCAGGTGCCGCCGCGGTTGTTGAAGTTCAGCAGCAGCGGCTGCAGCCGGTCCATCGCCTTGGCGAACCGCGCCTCGGGCGACGCGCGGGCCTCGAACTCGTCCCACAGCGCGCGGAACTCCACCGCCTGGTCGTCCGGCAGCAGCGCGAACAGCCGGTCGGCCGCGGCCTGCTCGCGCTCCTCCTGGTCCTGGGCGGCCACGGCGTCGTAGAGAGGCGTGTCGCCCGCGTACACCTCGATGAGGTCGTGCAGCAGCACGAGCTTGACCGTCTTGCCGACGTCGATCGGGTCGTCGGCGTACTCGGCCAGGACGAGCACCATCAGCGCGAGGTGCCAGGAGTGCTCGGCGTCGTTCTCCCTGCGGTCGTCGGCGACCAGCGGACTGGCCCGCAGCACGGTCTTCAGCCGGTCCACCTCGACGACGAACCTGATCTGCGCGGCGAGCCGCGCCGGTACGTCCGCCGGCTGCTCGACGCCGTCGAGGAGGTTGGTCTCGGTGTTCATCGGGTCCCTTCTCAGGAGGTGGTGTACTGCAGGACGACGCTGAGGCCGAGCAGCACGGTGATCAAAAGCAGGACCGCGCCGGGGCGTCGCCCGCGTACGAGCCCGCCCGCCAGGTAGAGCGCGAGCCCGGCGAGAAGCGCCTGGTCGAGCGCCGACGTGAGCGCGGTGACGATCGCCATCAGCACGGAGACCGCCAGCGGCAGCCGGTCCGTACGCGTCAGCTCGGCGCGGGCCGGCAGCAGCCCGACGGCGACGTACAGGAGGGCTCCGGTCGCGGCGCTCGCCGGGATCCAGCCGGCGATCGGCGTGATGGCGACACAGCACACCAGGAGTGTGCCCGTGACGACGGACGCCAGTCCGGTACGCGCGCCGGCCCGGATGCCGACGCCGCTCTCGACGAACGTCACGAAGCTGGTCGAGCCGATCGCGGCACCGCCGACCGTCGCCAGGCTGTCGACGTAGAGCGCCTGCCGGATGCGCGGGACCTCACCGGACTCCTGGATCGAGGTGTTGGCCGACAGGCCGACGAGCTTCGCGAGGCTGCCGAAGAAGTCCAGCGCGAACAGCACGAGCACCATGCCCCACGCCAGCGGGTTGGCGATCACGCCGAGATCCAGCGCGAACAGCGCCGACGGGCCGTGCCCGGCGGGCGTCGCCTGCGCGGGCATGCCGGCCAGCCAGCAGAACACGCTCGCGGCGGCGATCGCGATCAGCACCGCCGCGCGTACCCCGAGCCGGCCGAGCACCATGGCCAGGCCGAACCCGATGTAGAGCGCGACCGCCTCACGCGTCAGCAGCGACCCGGGGTGCCGGCCGCTGACGCCGGCGACCTTCAGCCCGACGAGGCCGATGAAGACCGCCACGGACAGCACCAGGCCGGACCTGATCTCCGGCGGGATCGCCTCGATCACCTTGCCGCGCCAGCCCAGGAGCGTGACCGCCACCATGAGCAGCCCGGACCACATGACCAGCCCGAGGGCCTCCTGCCAGCTGAAGCCGTGCGTGCCGATGACGGAGAACACCACCAGGGCGTTGACCTCCATGCCCGGCGCGACGGCGAACGGCAGCCGCGCCCACAGCCCCATCGCGATCGTGGCCAGCCCGGACACCAGGGCGGTGGCCAGGAAGGCCGACTGCCAAGGGATCCCGCCCTTCGCGAGGATCGCCGGGTTGACCAGCACGATGTAGGACATCGCCATGAACGTCGACAGACCGCCCAGGATCTCGACGCGCGGTGACGAGCCGCGGGCCCGTACGCCGAAGGGGTCCCGCTGGATGACGGGCGGGCGGGAGAGCGTCTGACTCATCGTTCCTCCGAGACGACCGCGGCGGGCTCGGCGCCGCTCGCGGGTGCGGGCGAGCCGCGCAGGGTCGCGATCACCGGCAGCGCGACGAGCGCGACCACGACCGTCATGAGGTAGGCGTGGGAGAGGGTCGAGGGGGTCGGCGTGCTGCCGTGGATCCAGACCAGGAGGGCCAGGCCGACCGACCCCCCGGTGTACTGCGCGGCGGTGATCATCGCGCTGCCCGTGCCGTTCGCCTCGGGCGGCAGGTCACGGGTTCCGGCGATGAACATCCCGGTGAAGGCCAGCCCCTGCCCGATGCCGCTGACGAGCAGGCCGGGCAGCACGCCGAGCCAGTAGACGTGCGTGCCGGTGCCCAGGGCGAGCAACAGCAGGCCAGCCGCGCCGACCCCGAAGGCGACGCCGAGCAGGCGGCGCATCGTCCACACCCCGGCGAGGCGTCCCGCGAGCGCGTTGCCCGCCGTGATGGCGACCGCCAGTGGCAGGAACCCGACACCGGCCGCGAACGTGCCCATCGAGAGCTGACGTTGCAGGAAGAGCGTGACGAGGTAGAACTCCGCGCCCATGCTCGCCATGAAGAAGACCGCGACCAGGCACGAGGCGCGCAGGTCGGCCGTCCGCAGCAGCCCGATCGGGATGAGCGGGTCGGCGCGGCGCGCCTGGGCGGCGACGAACAGCGCGCCGACCACGGCCGTGACCACCAGCGCGGCCACCACGACCCCGTAGTGCGGCCGTGGCAGGGCGAGCTCGGTGAAGGCCAGGCAGAGCGCGCTGACCACGGCGGTGGCCATCGCCGCGCTCGGCAGGTCGACCTTCCTGGCCGGCCGGCCGGCGCGCCCGCCGCGCATGCCCGAGCCCACCGCGGCGAGGCAGAGGAGGCTGACCGGCAGGTTGATCCAGAAGATCCACGGCCAGGAGGCGACCGAGAGGAGCAGCCCGCCCGTCACGACGCCCAGGGCCAGGCCGCTCGCGCCGGTCGTACCCCAGACCGCGAGCGCGCGGTCGCGCTCTCGGCCGGTCGGGTAGCTCGCGTGCAGCAGCCCGAGGGTGGCCGGGCTGAGCATCGCGGCGCCGATGCCCTGTACGGCCCGGCAGACGATGAGGACCTGGGCGTTCGGGGCGAGCCCGGCCGCCACCGCCGCGCCGGTGAACAGCACGTGCGCGCAGGCGAACACCCGTCCGGCGCCGAACACGTCCACCAGCCGGCCGCCCAGCAGCAGGAATCCGGCGAAGAAGATCGCGTAGGCGCTGACCACCCACTGCAGCGTGATCGGGCTGAAGGTGAGCGAGTCACCGACCGTCGGCAGCGCCACATAGATGATCGAAAAGTCCAGCGCCACCAATAACTGCGACAGCGCCAGCCCGGACAGCAGTCTCGGGTGAGGCAGGCGTACCGGCGAGGCGGCGGTCACCGCCGTACCGCCCGAGGGTCACTCCACCCAGGTGCCGTCCTCCATCCGCCGGATCCAGTCGGTGGCGGCGAGGGCATAGGTCGGGTCATCGGCGAGGCCGTCCTCTCTGCGACAGGCTTCGACGTACTTGATGGCGTGCGGATCCCCGGTCTTGATCGCGCGGTCGGTCAGCGTTTCATAGTCCACTCGCTGAAGGGGAGAGGCCGGCTCGCGATGTCCGGTTCCGTACGCGCTGCGGATCGCGGCGCAGAACTGCCACGCCGCCGCCGCACCGGCCCAGCGCTGCTCCTCGGGCAGGTAGGGCAGCACCAGGCGCACCGCCGCCGGCGTGGTGATCGCGTGCACGTAGCCCATGTACTTCTCGTGGTCGTCGTACAGGTAGCCGTGCGCCGCCAGCCGGGTGATCACGCTCAGCGCGGCCTCCGGAGTGTCCGGCCTGCGTGCGGCGTCGACCGCCGGGCCGAACTCCGGAAGCAGGTCCACCGCCTCCAGCCGGATCCGGAAGATCTCCTTCATGCCCTGCCGGGTGGGCAGCTTGGGCACGCGGTCCCACGCCTCCGGTAGGTCAAGGTCGCCGCCGAACCCCAGGCCGCCGGGCAGCTCCTGGTAGCGGGCCGCCCAGTAGCCCAGGCCACGCGCCAGCTCATCGACCCGCTCGTCGGTGGTGGCCGTCTCCAGGGCGCGTACGGCGTGCCCGGTCCTGATCACGCCGTGGCCGCCGCCCGCGGACAGGCCGGGCAGCAGCCGCGGCCACCAGGTCACGAGCACGTCCTGCCACGGCCGCTCGGCCAGCGCACGCCGGAAGTACTCGTTCCAGTCGCCGAGCAGCCGCATGTTGCCCAGCGCGGCCTCCCAGTTGTCGGCCGTGATCCGCATCGACGACGACGGCGCCTCGCGGTAGAGCAGCTTGCGGTAGCCGCTGACGAACTCCGGGACGGCCTCCGGCCGGCCCAGCACGATGAGCGCCTCGGCGGCCATCGGGCCGTGGTTGCTCACGCCCGGACCCCATTCGGGGCCGCAGTCCGCGAGATAGGTCAGCGCGTCTTCCAGCGCGGTCATCGGTCCTCCCGATAGACGGGCAGATCGCTGATCGTGTCGCCGATGTCCCCGAGGACGAGCTTGCCGGGCACCTTCTCGTCGGTGGCGTAGAAGCCGCGGTCGAGGATCCCGGACACGTGGCCGACGACCAGGTCGAACTCCAGGCCGAGCAGCTCGGCGTACCGGTGCAGCGCCCACACGCCCGCCGCCGTGGAGTGCGCGGTGAGCAGCGTGGCCTTGGAGATCGACTCGTGCATCTGGGTGAGCAGCGCCATCACGGTCGAGCCGCTGGCGACCACGCCGTCGATGATCAGGGCGCCGTCGCGCCCGTCGGTCAGGGGCGGCTCGCTCGTGCCCACGAGGATGCCGCCGCGGAACGGGATGCGCTTGGCGGACGGCGTCGAGCTGCGCTCGGACGGCAGGCAGCCGAGCACCTCGGCGAGCTGCCGCCCCTCGCGCTCGGGGCCGACGCACAGCAGGCGCGGGTCCGTAGAGAGCTCCACGGCGTCCACCGGCATCTTCCGGTAGATCCGTACGAGGGCGTCGCGGTACGCCGACCGCTGCGCCGGCGTCTGGTGCGCGACATTGGCGATCATGCTGATCTCGGCCATGTCCCGCACGATGCTCGGGTCCTGACCGGACGCGACGCATACGCCGGGCGGCAGGCCGTCGCCGGGGTGGGCCTGAAGGTTCTCCAGCAGATCGCGGCTGAAGTACGCGAACGCGGCGAACTTCGTACCGAACCGCAGCTGGTACTTCTCGGAGGCGGCGAGCATCTCCTCCGGGGCGTCCTCGGCGGTGAAGTACTGCGCGATCCGAATGTCCTTGGTCATGCGAGGGCCTCCAGCGCCGTGATGAGCAGTTTCCAGAAACGTGCGCTGTCGAGTTCCAGGGCGACTCGAGCATTGACCGGACGCCCGGTGACGCCCAGGAGATCGACGGCGGTCGCGCCGCGCGTGTACCGGCCGTGCAGTTCGATCTCGACGTTGGTGTCCTGGCACCGCACCAGGGACGGGTCGATGACCAACGCGACGGCGACCGGGTCGTGGAGGGGCGCGTCCGGCATCTGCCAGATCTTCGTGTAACTCCCCGAACGGAACCGCAGCATCGACGTGATGATCTCACCCAGCCGCGGCACCGCGCCGATCTGCGCGAGGACCTCGGGCGTGACGAGCGCCTGGAACGTGACGTTCAGGCCGCAGTAGGTGATCGGGATGCCGGTGCCGAGCACGATCGCGGCCGCCTCGGGGTCGGCCATGATGTTGTACTCGGAGTACGGCTGGAAGTTGCCGCGCAGCGTCGACCCGCCCATGCAGACGATCTCGCGGATCTTCGGGCGCAGATGCGGGTGGCCGATCAGCAGCGCGGCGACGTTGGTCTGCGGGCCGACCGCGATGATCGTCACCGGCTCGTCCGCCTCGGTGAGCACCGTGCGCATCAGCTCCACGGCGTGGCCGTCCCACAGCGGCACGGTCGGCTCGTCGAACTCCCAGCCGTCCAGGCCGGTCTCGCCGTGCACCTCCGCGCCGGTCACCAGGTCGGCCAGCAGCGGACGCGGGGCGCCCGCCGCCACCGGCACGTCCTTCACCCCGGCGAGGCTCAGGACCCGGCGGGCGTTGAGGGTGAGCTTCTCCAGCACGTGGTTGCCGGCGACCACGGTGACCGCCCGCAGGTCGACCTCGGGGTTGCCGCACGCCAGCAGGAGGGCCAGCGCGTCGTCGTGACCGGGGTCGCAGTCGATGATGATCGGAGTGGGCATCGCTAGCTCCGCGTTTCGGGGATGGAGGGTACGGGGGCGTCCGCGCCGCCATAGAACGCCATGTGGCGGGCGCCGGACGAGGAGAAGGACGACATCAGCTCATGCGCCAGCGCCGGATCGTCTGGACCCGGGCCGGGCATCGGCGTGCGCAGCGCCTCCGTCAGGGCCTTCTGGTCGCCGGGCGGTACGAGCCGGGCCCGCGCGTAGCCGGCGAGCAGCTTCGGCAGGTGGCCGGACTCGCTCGCGATGACCGGGCGGCCGAGGATGACGGCCTGGGCGACCGACAGCGAGAACGGCTCGCCGTGGGTGCCACGGTCCGCCGTCGGGTGCAGGACGACGTCGGCCGCCTCGATCGCCCGCCAGCTCTGCGCCGGCGAGTAGTGCACGAACGAGACCAGCCCGCGGTCCTGCCACGGCGCGATCCGCGCCAGCAACTCGTCGGGGATGTTGGCCGGCCACACCAGGTTGCGGGTGCCGGCGTGCACGAACGCGAAGTCGTCGCCGTCCTCGAGACGGCCGAGCGCGGCGCGCAGGCTCAGGTCCGAGCCCTTCCACGTGGTCAGCCGGGTGGGCTGCAACGCGACGGTGCGCGCCGCGCGCGGCAGCTCGTACGGCGCCGGGTCGCGGACCAGCGCCAGCGGCAGCACGTCGACGCGAGTGCCGGGCAGGTGGGCGCGCACCTCGTCGGCGACGAAGTCGGAATGCGCGAGGTAGGTGTCGGACAGATCGGCGAGGAACTGCCAGTGCTCGGCGACGTCGTCGATGTTGTGCAGGTCGAAGTGGAGCCGTCCGCCCCAGCCGCTCGCGCGCAGCCGCCGCGCGGTCTCGGCGGTCACCTCGGGCTTGTGCCACTGCGGGTTGTGCCAGTGCACGACGTCGAAGGCGCGGCACTCCTCGACGAGGGCGTCGATCCGGTCGCCTGGGGCCGCGGTGCCCAGCTCCAGCGCGGGCCACCGGTCGCCGAGGTCGGCATCGCGCGTGCCGGAGGCCAGCCGGACGTCCACGCCCAGCTCCGCGAGCTGGCGGGCCAGCGCCGCGCAGTGGACCTCGACGCCTCCGGTGACGGGCAGCGCGGTCCAGTGCACCTGAAGAACGCGCATCGTTCAGGCCCTCCCGGCGTCTTCGGCGACGCGGAACCCCATCGCGTACAGCGACCGCGGGTAGGGGCCGTGCCGTCGCTGGTTCCTGGCCAGGTCGCGGAAGCGGTTGAAGGCGCCGCCCCGCGCGATCCGGTAGTGGCCCATCCGCTTGTACAGGTCGTCGTGGACCAGCTCGCCACCCGGGTAGGGGTGGTAGCGGTCGGAGACGTACTCCTCGACGTTTCCCGCCATGTCGAGCGCCCCGCACCAGGACATGCCCGACGGGAACGCCCCGATGGGCGTCGTGCCGAGCAGCCCCGACTCGAGGGTGTTGGCGCGGTCCGGCGCCCACTCCTCGCCCCACGGGTAGCGTTTCCCGCCGACCCCGCCCGCGGCGTACTCCCACTCCGCCTCGGTCGGCAGCCGGAACGGCCGCCCGGTGCTCGCGGCCAGCCAGGCGACGTAGCGGTCGGCGGCGCCGGCCGTGACCGTGTAGACGGGATGGTTGGCGGTCGCCGGGTGGTAGCGGCCGTAGTTCCAGCCGGTGGGCAGCTCCGGGTACTCGGTCTCGGCGAGGAAGCGCGCGTACTCGGCGTTGGTGACCGGGTGGACCGCGATGCGGAACGCCCCGACCTCGGCCCGGTGCCTCGGGCACTCCTTGACCACCCAGTCGCGCCGTACGCCGAACCGCGCGGACTCGCGGTAAAGCGCGTCGACGTCGGACTCCTCGGTGCCGAGCTCGACGGTGGCGGCCGGCACCCCGACCATCACCGGGTCCAGGACCGTGGTGCGCGGGTCCCCGAGCAGGGCGAGCAGCGTGCCCGCCGCCAGCCGGTTCTCCAGCGGCAGGGCCGGATCGCCGATCCGGGCGACCAGCGCCGCCGGGTCGGTGGTCAGCTCGCCCGCCACCTCCGGCGTACGTTCGGCGCGCGGCGTCACGTAGTGCTCGGGCAGGCCCATCGCCGCGCGGTCGGTCAGCTCGTTGACGTCCTCGTCCACGAGCTGCACCGCACCGATGCGGCCGGTCGCGGTCTCATCCACTGCCGTCCTCCTTCGCCGATCCGCCATCGCGGAACGGGCGCATCTCCACTCGGATGTCGGTACCGAGCATCCGTACGTCGTCGGCGCGCAGACGTACCGCGTCGCCGATCCCCTTCACCCCGATCGGTGCGAGCACGCCGCGGCCCTCGCCGAGCAGCGCCGGCGCCAGGTACGCGACGACGCGGTCGACCAGGCCGGCCTCGACGAGACCGGCCGCCAGCGTCGCGCCGCCCTCGACCAGCAGCGCGCGCACGTCGCGCTCGTACAGCTCCTTGAGCAGCGCCGCCAGGTCGAGCCCCGCGCCCGCGCGCGGCAGCCGGAGCAGGTCCGCGCCCGGCGGCAGGGGCGGCGCGGGCGCGTCGTCGGCGGTCACCACCAGCGTCGGTGCCGTGCCGTCGAGCACACGCGCGCCCTCGGTGATCCACCGCGCCGCGGAGTCGATCACGACCCGCAGCGGCGGACGGCCGTCGACGCCGTGCCGCAGCCCGAGGTGCGGGTCGTCGGCGCGCAGCGTCCCGCTGCCGACCAGGACCGCGTCGTGCTCGGCGCGCAGCACGTGACCGTCACGCCGTGCCTCCGGGCCGGTGATCCACCGGGACGACCCGTCGGCGGCGGCCGACCGCCCGTCGACGGTTCCAGCGAACTTCCACGTCACGAACGGCCGCCCCAGGCGTACCGAGGTCAGCCACATCTCGTTGGCGCGTTCGGCCTCGTCCCGCAGCACGCCGCCCACGACGTCCAGCCCGGCCGCGCGCAGCAGCGAACCTCCGCCCGACGCCGCCGGGTTCGGGTCCGGCACGGCGTAGATCACCCGCGCCACGCCGGCCTCGAGCAGCGCCGTCGTGCACGGGCCGGTACGCCCGGTGTGCGTGCAGGGTTCGAGCGTGACCACGGCCGTGCCGCCGGCGGCACGCGCGCCGGCGGCCGCGAGGGCCATCACCTCGGCGTGCGGCGCACCGGCGGCGCGGTGGAAGCCCGTACCGGCGACCGTGCCGCCGGCGTCCAGCACGACACAGCCCACGATCGGGTTGGGGCTGGTACGGCCCAGCGCCGAGCGGCTCAGCTCGATCGCCCGGCGCATGGCGGCGAACTCCCCGTGTGCGGTCACTACTCGTTGACCAGGTAGACCCGGCCGTCGTACGAGGAGGCCAGGAAGCACCCGCGCTCGTCGTCGTAGGCCAGCGAGGAGATCCCGGCGGTCGTCGGCCGCTGCACGGTGACCCACTCCGAGGTGACACGGTCATAGATCGCGATCCGGCCGTTGTAGCTCCCGGTCGCGACGTACCGGCCATCGGAGGAGGCGCCCACGCACTTGATGGAGTGCGTGTGCGGGGTGACCACCTCGACCGGCTCGCGGTCGGTGCCCCAGATGCGCAGCAGCAGGTCGCGGCTGACGCTGGCGAAGACCTCGCCGCCGAGCCCCGCGCACCCGTTCGCGATCTTGTGATGGGCGTCCTCGGTGGTGGCGACCCGCTCCAGCGTCGAGCACCGGTGCCAGGTGGCCCCGGCGTCGGCGGCGACCGAGAAGATCAGGTCGCCCGAGACCGCGACGCCCTTCACCGCGTTCGTGTGCAGGGACAGCTCGCGTACGAACTCGCACACGCCCGGTTCGGGGATGCGGAAGACCAGCCCCTCGCCGGTGTAGGTGCCGATCACCACGTGTGGCACGCCGTCGCGTTCGAACGCCGCGCCGCAGTTGATCGGGGATCGGTGCTGGTGCAGGACGTGGCCCGTGAGCGCGTCGAACACCGTGCCGAGCTGGCCGCCGGTGAAGACCAGGCCGGGCGCCGCCGTCAGGAAGTTGCACAGGCTGCCGGTCTCGGCGAGCGTCTCGCCGTCGCGCCACACGATGCCGGCATCACCGACGCTGAGCACGCCGAGGTCCGGCACCGGCTGCACGGCGTTGCGCCCGTACGTCGGCTCGATCGGGTCGTTCTCCCAGACCCGCTCCCGATGGTCGTACGTGCGGTAGGCCGCGCCGAACGTCGCGAAGACCAGCCGTGACTCGCCCGCGAACGCGCACGACCTCGGCCACACGTCGGGCGGTAGCTCCGTCGTGACCGTGGTCACCGGCGTCGCGCCCGACACGTCCCAAAGGCGCATCGTACGGTCGTAGCTGAGGCTGACCATCAGGTCGCGCCCGTCGTCGAGGACGAGCCGCTTGATGCCGGCCTTGTGCGCCGGGATCACCTCGCGCCCCCCGTCACGTACGACGATGATCTCGCCGTCGTCGTTGCCCGCGTAGATCGTGCCGGCCGAGGAGATCGCGACCGTGTCGGTCTCCACCCCGGCCATGTCCAGGTCGGCCAGCAGGTCACCGCTCGGCACCGCCCAGCGTTTGATCGTGCCGTCGTCGCTGGAGGAGATCAGCTCGTCGGCGCCACGCGCCCACTCGACGGAGATCACGTCGGCGGTGTGGCCGGTCATCGTGGCGAGCAGCCGGCCGGTGAAGTCGTAGACGCGCACCCGATGGTCGCGGGAGGCCGTCGCGATCATCCGCTTGACGGGGTGGAACACCGACATCTCGACGTCGTCGTCCTGGGCGGCGAGGACCGCGACCAGCCGCAGGTCGGGAACCGTCCACAGCCGCGCTCCGTGGTCGGAGGAGGAGGTGAGCGCGTACTGCCCGTCGGGGGAGAACGACGCCTGGTTGGCCAGGTGGTCGTGCCAGGAGCGCGCGATCGCGCGCTTCTCCACCTGGTCCCAGAGGATGACCTGGTTGTCGTATCCGGCGGTCAGGACGTACGTGTCACGGAACGCCGCGACACCGCTGATCGGGCTCCGGTGCTGGATCATGTGAAGTCCTTCGTTCCGGCGTTCATACGAGGTCCGCGACGTCGCCGAAATCGTGACCGGCGATGTCCCTCTTTGATTTCAGGTAACGGCGATTTGAATCATTGGCGAACAGTCCGGTGCGCACGATCTCGACGACGCGAATTCCGTGCTTCTGAAGCTGTGAAGCCTTGTCGGAGTTGTTGGTCAGCAACCGGACCGAACGCACGCCGAGTGCGAGCAGCATCTGCGCCGCGACGAAATAGTCGCGTTGGTCGTCGCGGAAGTTGAGCCAGCGGTTCGCCGCGAACGTGTCGAGCCCCTGATCCTGGAGCCGGTACGCGTCGAGCTTGTTGTAGAGGCCGATTCCGCGGCCTTCCTGGCGTAGGTAGAGGATGATCCCGCCGCCGTCCTGCATGAGGTTCATCGCCTCGTGCAGCTGCGGACCGCAGTCGCACCGCGCCGACCCGAAGACGTCGCCGGTCAGGCACTCGGAGTGCAGCCGTACGGTCGGCGTGTGCGACCAGCCCCGGAACAGCAGGGCGAGGTGTTCCTTGCGGTCGCGTAGTCCCTCGAACGTCGCGACCTCGGCGTTGAACCATCCCGCGGCCTGGCCTGGGCGCACCGGGATCGGGACCCGGGTCCGGACCCGCGGTTCCAGTCCGATGTCCGGAGGAGGAAGCGGCGGGACATCCTCGCTCTTGGGCTGATCGAGCATGGAGCCTCCTTGAAAGCGGTGCATGGCAATGGTGTGTCGAAATATTTCGGGGGGAATGTCTATCAATTTCCGAATTTGACAGCGTCCATCACCATAGATGCCTTATCTTCCGTGATGCTCTCGCGTGCATCTCGGCGTACGAGAGCGCGCTGATAATGAGATGAGAGCACCGGCCGGGCCCATGTTCGGAATGGCGCCGCATTGGGTGGGGTGGCCGGCGGTAGGGCCGGGGGCATTCGCGTTCACCGTGGCGGCGGGGCGCCCTTAGGGCCGCCGTCGTCCCAGCTCAACCCGGGTTCGCGGGATGCTTTCCACCCTGGAGTGGAACGGGGGATCTGGCCGGATTCGCGTGTTACCGTGCGATTGTGGCTTTCTTGGCGCTCGTGGGCGGCGCGATCGGGTTGGCGCTCGTGCTCGGGTTCGGGGTGCTACTCGGGTACCTGCTGGTCCTGCTCGAGCAGGACGTCGACCGGATTTTGGGCGTCATCGCCGTCGTTCTCTGCCTGTCCGTTTTGTACTGGGGAATCAGGTCGGCCCGGATGAGCCATCGGCGCGCGCGGGGTCGAGAAGATCGATTCGACGCCGCGGTGAGGTGGTGTCTCTGGCATGCCGCCTTCGGGGCATCGGTGATCACCATCGTCCTGATGGTCGTCGACCCGTGGTGGGCCCAGTTGCTCATCGGCTACGCCGCGGTGATCGTGCCCCTGGACCCGCGCGGCGCCAATCCCGTGGCGGCCCTGCTGGGCTTCAACCGCCCGCACCGCTGACGGCGCGGTGTGGTCTGGGCTGCCGGTATTTACCCCGATGTCGTGGTGGCCGGATGCCGGAGAGCATCAGAGGGTCGTGAAGGCCTGGGCGGTCTCCCGACGGGGAGGCCGGGGGAAGGACGGGGATGACATGGGGAAGAAGATCGCGGCCGGGACGGTCGTCGTTGTTGCGAGCGCGTTGCTCATGGCCGCGGCCGCGCAGGCGGCGGACGCACGCCCGATGCCGATCAACCACGGTCAGTCCGACCACGGTCAGTCCCTTCCCGCGCGGAGGTGATCGCGCGACCGGGTGAGGTCGGCGACGTCCATCGGCGGTCGCGCGAGCGCCCCGGCGGTCTCTTCGGGACGCGTGACGGCGTCGGCGGACAGGTCACGGCCGCCCGCGAGGATCGACCGGTGGATGTCCTGCAGGGCACGGCCCGGCTCGATCCCCATCTGCTCGACCAGGGTCCGGCGGCCCGACCGGTAGACCTCCAGCGCCTCGGAGGTACGGCCGGACCGGTGTAGGGCGATCATCAACAGGCCGCGGGGCCGCTCCCAGAGGGGCGCGTTGTCCACCAGCGTGCGCAGGTCGCCGACGACCTCGCGGTGCCGGTCGAGCCGCAACTCCAGCTCGAACTGCTCCTCCAGCACGTTGAGCCGCCGCTCGTCCCACCGGGCGGCGAGGCTGCGCACGACCGGGCTCTGGACGCCGGCGAGGGCGGGCCCGCGCCACAGGGCCAGCGCGTTGCGCAGATGGGCGATGGCGCCGGAGATGTTCTGGTCGGAGACGGCCGCCCTCGCCTGCGCCGTCTCGCGGTCGAAGATCTGCGTGTCGAGCGTGCCCTGCTCGATGTCGAGCAGATAGCCGCGATGGCGCGTGGTGATCAGGTCCTTGTCCAGACCGGCCCTGTCCAGGGTGTTCCGCAATCGCCAGACGCAGGTCTGGATCTGCTGGTGGGCGGTGCTCGGGGGATGCGCGTCCCATACGGCGGCGGTGAGCCGGTCGACCGTGACGAGTTTGTTCGCCTCAAGTAACAGGAGGGCCAGAACCGTCATATCCCGCTTGGCGGTGAAGCAGACAACCCGCTGTGTCGTGTGTATTTCCAGTGGACCCAGAACCTTGAAAAACACTAAGTGACCCCACCTGCACAAAGAGATATGTCAATATGGCCGCCCACCACGGGATCGTTTCATCCGAACCGGTTCATTGACAAGTCTCTTGACAGGAGCTCGATCGCCCTTCAATGTCGATCGGGGGTGGTCCTCCATGGACCGCTGATCAGCTCGTGTTCGGTGGTTTCTTGCCGAAGCGCCAGCCCTCCGACAGGCGTTGACGTATTGGCGCGAACTCGCGTATCGCATTGAGTGACTCAGTGGCGCTGCCCATGGTGGCCGCCATCACGATGAAACAGCGGACGTCGCACAGGGACGGCAGGAGCCCAAGGCCGCCCGCGCGGGCCTCGAGCCATGTCCGCATCCCGCGCTACTTCGCCGCGAAGCGCACGATCGCCCGCTGCCCGACGATGGCGACGGTCGTGACCGTCAGCGCGTTCATGCGCGCGGTGGACCCGGGCCGCTGCCCGCTCATCGTGAGCGTGATCCCCGGTCCCGTACCGAGGTAGGCGACGCGCGTGGAGGTGACCGAGGTGACCGTCAGCTTCGCCACCCTCGCGCGGCCCGGCGGATGGATCACGTCGCCCTTGGCGACGAGGACCTCGCACGTCCTCTTGTGGCACACCGCGAGGTTCGTGCCATCTTTGGCGGCCGGACCGGGAGTGGCACTCGGCGTCGCCGGCACGGACGCCGCCGAACGTGGTGCGGACGGGGCCGGCGACGCACCGGCCGTCTCCTTGGATCCGCCGCAGCCGGCGACCGCCACCAGCACGGCGGGAATGAGCAGCGCAGCACGGTACATGGGACTTCCTCCAGGTGAACGGATTCGCTACCCTCGCCCGGCCGGAACGCGGACCCAGGAGAGGTCGTGCGATCGACGGTAGAGCGCCGCGCCGGGAGGGGTCCCGAGCCCCGAGCGAGGCCTGGGGCGTGTCGACAGTGGATTTGTCGGACACGCCCTAGAATTCCAGGATGTCCGTCGTGTCCCGCCGGAACGTCCTTGTCACGGGAATCGCGGCGCTCGCCGGTGTGGGTGCCGTAGGCGCCCTTGTCGAAGAGGGGCTGCTGCCCGGCCGGTACCGCCTGGCGCCGTACCTGGGCCGATGCGGGGAGACGCCGGCCTTCCGAAGGTCGTACCGGGTCCGGTGCGGCAGGTGGAGTTCACCTCGTCGGTACGAGGCGGATCCGCGCGTGCCGTCATCGGCCTTCCCGACGGCCCCACGAGGGGCCTTCCGGCCGTCGTGATGCTGCACGGCTCGTCGGGAGACGCCAGAACCCCGTTCGACGTGTACGGGGTCCAGTACTACCTGGCCGAGGCCATGCGCGGGGGCACGCCTCCGTTCGCGGTCGTCGCCATCGACGACTGGGCCGACGCCCAGGGGCGGCCGTCTCCGGTGATCACCCGGGACCTGCTGCCCTTTCTCACCGGGCTCGGGTTGTCGACCGTCCGCGTCGGGATCCTCGGCTGGTCGATCGGCGGCCGGGGCGCCCTGATGCTCGCCTCCGCTCTGGGAGCCGGTCGTGTCGCCGTCGTGGCGGCGGCCTCACCCGCGCTGGCGGGATCGGACGTCAGGCCGCTGGCCACAGGGCTCCAAGGCATTCCGGCGTCGCTGACCTGCGGACGCGACGATGCGTTCGCGCCTGCCACGAAGGAGCTGCTCGACCGGCTTCACGCCGCCGGCCGGGCCGACGTCACCGGCGGGATCCACGCCGGCTGTCACGACTCGGCCTTCCGCCGGCGCATGCTGCCCGGTCAGCTGCCGTTTCTCGGACGTCATCTCGCCTGACGTGGACCGTTACTCGTCCAGGATCTCCAGGACCTCCAGGTCCGGCGGGACGAGGGTCGTGGAGAGCAGGAGCTCGCTCAGGAGGTTGTGGTTGAGGGCGTTGCCGACGGGCTCGCCGATCTCGGCGCGGGTGAGGCCGTGGACGCCGCCGAGGGAGAGCCGGGCGCGGACGCCGACGACGAGGTGTTCGACCCGCTTCGCGGTCCAGCCGGCCTCCGGGCGGAGCTCGGTCAGCCACTTGGCGGCCTCGTTCCATGTCAGCGGCTGCGGCCGGAGCTCGTGCCGCAGGTAGCGCTGGCCGAGGACGGTCAGGGCGAGGCGTTCGTCGTCGTCCAGGATCCAGGTCCTGGGCGGCTGGGTGGGGTCGCGGTGGCGTACCGGCGGGCGGTGGCCGTCGGCGCCGGTGACGTACACCTCCAGGAGGTGCTCGCGGTTGTTCGAACCGCGGACGAAGAGCGGCGTGTAACCCTCCTCGAGAGGTACGGGGTCCTCGTTGTCGAACAGCAGGCGTGACTTCGGCAGCCGGATCGGGAGGCGGCCGGTGTTGTGCACCCACCAGTGGTCGTCGCGGTGGACCAGCGTGCCGTGCTGCCGGCTCACCCGGAGGTCGTCCTCTCCGAGGCAGACGTGCACGTCCGGGCGGTTGCGGCCGAACAGGACCGTACGGCCCTCCCCGGGGCCGAGCGCGATGCCGCCGGCGAGGCTCAGCGTGTGGATGGTGCCGGGCGCGGACGGCGGGACGCCGCGCGCGAGGCTGTCGTGGCCGTCCGGCAGCGCTCGGCCGCCGCGTACTCGAAGGGTCTCGCTCACGTACGCCTCCGTGGTGGATGCGGAGTCAGACGGGTGGCAGCCTGGCCGCCGCGGCCCCGGCGAGCTCCGACGCCTGCCGGCAGAGCTTCGGGGTGCGGTGCGTGGCGGACAGGACGAGGTAGACGATCTCGGCGACGCGCTGTCCGGACGTGTCGCTGTAGGTCCGATGGACCACCTGCACCAGGCAGGTGCCGCTGCCGTCGCCGTCCGGCTCGACGTACGCCGCGTGGTCGCCGAGCCGTGTCGGGTGGCCGTCATCGGAGGTGAGCGGCGGGTTCCGGTCGAACCGCAGCCGGAGCGAGGTGTCGTCCGGCCCGTCCCAGCGGCACTCCCATCCGCCGAACCCGGCCTCCGGATGCCGGGCGTCGAGCCCGTGTACGCGGGACAGGTCGGCGGTGGTCAGCAGCGAGCAGGTGTCCAGGTCGGCGAGCGACCCCGGGGACGGCGGGTTGACGCGCCGGGGGATCGGGCCGAGGGCGAGCACGCCCACCGCGTGGTCGGTGGCGGCCGTGGCGGCGGCGCACAGGTCGACGTGGGTGCGGCCGGTGCGCTGCGCCCAGATCGTGATGACGCCGCCGCCCGGCGGGATCACGAGCCGGTCGCACTCGTCGCCGTCGGCGGGCCGGCTGACGACGCGCAGCGCGCCGTGCCGTACGACCTGGTCGCGCGGGCCAGGCTCGGGCGCCGCGCCGTTCTCCAGCTCGGCCTTGACGTCCGCGAGGTCGTCGCCGTCGTGTTGGACCAGGACGTCGCACTGGTTGAAGTTGCCGTAGGTCGTGGAGAGCCGCGCCTCGCCGAACCGGCGGAGCGCCGTGGGCGCCAGCAGCGCGCACGGGTCGGCGGTATGCGGATCGCCGATGGCCGACCCGGGCCGCCGGGGCACCGGCGGCGGCGCGTGCGTGCCGTGCCTCTCGCCGCCGGAGGGGAACACCGACAGCGCGGCGACCGGGGCCGACAGCGCCACGGCCGCGACGGCCGCGACGGCGCCGCGCCGCCGGAGCGGACGGCGTACGGGATCGGCGACCGGCTCTTTGACGGGCGCAGGCTCCGGGAGGTCGTCCGCGCAGCGCTCGAGCATGACCTTCGCCTCGGCGGCGCTCGGACGGTCGTCGGAGGCCGGGCTCAGCATGGCCGACAGCGCGACACCGAGCGGGCCCGGGACGTCCGGGGTGGCGATGCGCTCGGACGCGGCGCGCCAGACCATGGTCAGCGGGCTCTGCCCGGTGCCGAGGGGCGAGACGCCCTCGGCGGCGGCGAACAGGGCCGCGCCGAGTGAGAAAACGTCGGAGGCCGGGAGCGGGTCGGTGCCGCGCGCGACCTCGGGCGCGAGGTAGGCGGGGGAGCCGCGTACGAGGCCGCTGTCGGTGAGGGTCTCGTCGGCCCAGACGGCACGCGCGACGCCGAAGTCGGTGAGCTTGGCATCGCCCGCCGGGGTGATCAGGATGTTGTCGGGTTTGACGTCGCCGTGGACGATGCCGAGGGCGTGCACGGCCTCCAGCGCGTCGGCGAGCTGGGCGCCGATCCGCGCCACCTCGCGCGGGCTCAGAACACCGTCGGAATCGAGGACGTCGGACAGGTCACGGGAGGGGACGTACTCCATGATCAGCCAGGTCACACCCTCGGCCTCGACCAGGTCGTAGAGCGTCACCACGCGAGCGTGGCCGACGACGCCCGCCATGCGGGCCTCTTGGGTGAGCGCGCGCAGCCGCCGCCCGTCGGAGGCCGGATGTGCCTGCTTGATCGCGACGAGCCGTCCGAGTGTCTCGTCCCGTGCCCGCCACACGACGCCCATGCCGCCGGAGCCGATTTCCCGCTCGACCCGGTAGCGGCCCGCAACCAGAGCACCGGTGCGCACCGTCGCATCACCCTCGCTGAGATATCCCGTCGCCCCGCCCGTACGAACACTACGGTGTGAGGCCGTTCCGTCGCGCGGTGAATGCGTCCGAGATGGCGGTTCCGGTTGCCCGGAAACGCCGGAACCGCCGGTGACGGGAAGTCCACCGGCGGTTCCGGGTCGTTTCAGGCGCGTACGCCGTCGGGCGGCGCCGACGGGGCGGTGCTCCGCTGTCCGGCGAAGCTGCGCTCGGTCAGGCCACCGAACAGCAGACCCAGCGTGGTCCACATGACGGCCTGCATGCCGAGCGAGGAGAGCCGGAACCGCCACAGCACGACGGCGGGGAAGTCCTTGGGAACCTCCTGCACCGCGGGCATGACCGCGTACGCGACGCCGATCAGTACGGCGAAGACGAGTACGCCCGCCACGGTGGCGTTCCAGTTGCCCAGCGCGGGCGCCAGACGGCGCGCGATGAGCATGGCCGCGATCGCGAACAGCACGCTGATCAGGATGAGCCCGAAGTACAGCGCGGTGCGCTTGCCGATCGTGTCGGGGTTGCCGACCGACGGCGGGCTGGCCGGGTACTTCAGGAACGGCGCGAGCTCGATCGCGACGAACCCGCCGAGGGCGACGAGCGCCGACGTCACGCGTGCGTTGAACCGGCCGATGCGGCCGTACGCGAACGCGAACGCCAGCGCGAAGATCCCGCCGATCGCGACGCCGAACATGACGACCGCGGTCGCGAGGCCCAGCGTCGTCTGCACGCCGCGGCTGACGAGCTCGGCCTCGGGCGGCTCACCCGCGAGGGCGGCCTGGTGTTCTTCGTAGGCGATCGCATGGCCGACCTGGGGTTCGCCGAAGAGCCATGCGACGCAGAGGGTGAGAGCGGCCGCGGCAAGCCCGACGAGCATGCCGCGGACCAGGAGACTTCTGACCACGTAGATCGGCTCCCTGCTCTAGTGGCAGGGGAAGCCGAGAAGGTGACGGCCGTCGTGCACGAACTCGTGCACGTACATGCCGCCGAACACCGACGTGGCACCCTGCTCGGCGCCGACGAAGTAGAGCAGGATGAGGCCCACGACGCCCGCGAAGATCGCCCAGGGGAGCAGCTCCCGGACAGGGATACGGACCGGGACCGGCTGGGAATGGGTCTGGGGCAGGGTGGCTTCGGCCACGATCGGCCTCCTTCGGGATTTCACGCGTCCCGTTCGATGGTGCCGTGCCCGGCGTGGGGGTCTGACTTCCCCGGGACGAACCCGGTCACAGTGGCGCGGCCGTGCCAGAATCTCGCTGGCTTCCCCATACCGTCACGAATGTCGCCTGGAACGTAACTCACCTGTGGTGGGCCGTCAATGTGATCCACGGGAGATAATGATCTGTTCATGACCACGCGCCTCCATTTCATCTGTCACGCATCCACCTCGGCCATCAGTCGTGACGCGTTCCCCGACGACGAGCCGCTCGACGAGCGCGGCCTGCGGGAGGCGCGGACGCTCGCCGCCGACCTGCCCGGTTCGACCTCCGCGGTACGCGGGCCGTCGCTGCGGTGCGCGCAGACCGCGGAGGCGCTCGGGCTCGACGCCCGTACCGACCCGGCGCTGGACGACTGCGACCTCGGCCGGTGGCGCGGACGTACGCTCGCCGAGGTGTACGCCGACGAGCCCGGCGCCGTACGCGCCTGGACGTCCGCGCCGGCGGCGGCGCCGCACGGCGGCGAGTCCGTCCTCGACGTCATCGCCCGGGTGGGCGCCTGGATCGAGGGGCTGCCCGGAGAGCGGATCATCGCCGTGACGCACGCGGCCGTCGTACGCGCCGCGGTCGTCCACGTTCTGCGCGCACCGGCCTCCGCGTTCTGGAGCGTCGACGCCGAGCCGCTGGCACGCGTCTCGCTGACCGGGCACGAGGGCCGCTGGCGGCTCCGGGTGGGGTGAACCGAACCCCGGATCCCCGTGCCCGCACGATCGATACGGACGGCCGCGGCTCGCGAGCATGAAGGGGTTCGGCCGCACGGGCCGATCGTGCTCGCGAGGGAGACCGTCACGATGGGTGACACAGATCGGGTGATCGAGGTGCGCGGCCTGACCAAACGGTACGGCGCGACCGTGGCCGTGGACGCGCTCGACTTCGACGTGAGGCCGGGCGCGGTGACCGGCTTCCTCGGCGCGAACGGCTCGGGAAAGTCCACCACCATGCGGATGATCCTGGGCCTGGACGTGCCGGACGCCGGGCGCGCGACGATCGGCGGGCGCCGCTACCGCGCGCTGCGCCGGCCGTTGCGCGAGGTCGGGGCCGTACTGGAGGCGCGGGCGTTCCACCCGGGCCGGTCCGGACGTACGCACCTGACCGCGCTGGCGGCCGGCAACGCGATCCCGCGCTCGCGGGTCGAGGAGGTGCTCGACCTCGTCGGCCTCACCGGCGCCGCGGGCCGCCGGGCCGGCGGGTACTCGCTCGGCATGGCGCAGCGGCTCGGCATCGCGGCGGCGCTGCTGGGCGACCCGGGCGTCCTGCTCTTCGACGAGCCGGTCAACGGCCTGGACCCCGAGGGGATCCGCTGGCTCCGCGACCTGCTGCGGTCGCTGGCCGCCGAGGGACGCACCGTGTTCGTCTCCAGCCACCTGATCGCCGAGATGGCGCTCACCGCCGACCGGCTCGTCGTGGTCGGCGCGGGCCGGCTGCTCGCCGACACCTCGGTCGCCGAACTCTCGGCCGGGCACGGCTCGCTCGAAGAGGCCTTCCTCGCCCTGACCCGCCGTACCCCCGAAAGGAACGTCGCATGATCCCCGCCCTGCGCATGGAATGGATCAAGCTGCGCGGCCTGCGCTCGACCTGGTGGACCCTCGCGGCCACCGTGCTGGGCGCGGCCGGCATCGGCGCCGCCGTCGGCGTGGCCACGAAGGACGGGTCCGGCGACCTGACCAACAACGTGCTGGCCGGCGTCATCCCCGGCCTGCTGCTGCTCGGCGTCCTCGGCGTGCTCACCATGACCGCCGAGTACTCCTCCGGGGCGATACGCACGACCCTGACCGCACTCCCGAACCGGCGGCGGCTGCTGGCGGCCAAGGCGGCGGTGTTCGGCGCGATGGCGTTCGGCACCGGCCTGGCCGCGGCCTTCGTGGCCTTCGCCGCCGGGACCGCCGCGCTGCCGGGCACGATGCACGCGCCGACGCTCGGCCAGCCCGGGGTACTGCGAGCGGTCGTCCTCGCCGGCCTCGGCCTCGGCCTGATCGGGATGTTCGGGCTCGGCCTGGGCGCCGTCATCCGCCACTCGGCGGCGGCCCTCGCGGCCTTCGTCGGCGTGGTCTTCGTGGTGGGCCAGCTCATCCTGGCCATCGACGCGTCGGCGGTGGAGTACGTGCCGATGGCCATCGTCGCCGACACCCTCGGCGTCACCCGGTCCGCCGCCCTGCCCCCGTTCGAGGGCCTCGGCCTGCTGGCCCTCTACGCCGCGATCACCCTCTTCGCCGGCGGCCGGCTCCTCGACCGCCGTGACGCCTGACCCTGACCTGGGCACTTCCGGATTGGGGTCTGGTGGGTGAAGCTGGGGATATGCCGGAGAACGCAGCCACTCGTCTCGCCCTTGCCCAAGCCGAGTTCGATCCCGACGTCGTCTACCTCAACACGGCCTCGATGGGGCTGCCGCCGCGCCGTTCGCGGCGGGCGCTGGAGCTGGCCATGGACCGCTGGCGGGCCGGGGTCGCACAGGCCCCGGACTACGACGCGGCGCTCGAGGCCTCGCGGGCGTCCTACGCCGGCCTGGTCGGGGTGGACTCGTCGCGCGTGGCGGTGGGCGGGCAGGTCAGCGTGTTCGCCGGGCTGGTCGCGGCGGCCCTGCCCGAGGGCAGCGAGGTGCTCACCGCGGCAGGGGAGTTCACCAGCGTGGTGTTCCCGTTCATGGCACAGGCTCGACGTGGGGTCACGGTCCGCGAGGTGCCCCTGGAACGCCTCGCCGAAGAGGTGACGCCGCGGACCACGCTGGTGGCCGTCGCGGCGGTGCAGTCCGCCGACGGCCGCCTCGCCGACCTCGACGCGCTCACCGAGGCGTGCGCCGCGACCGGTACCCGGATCCTGCTGGACACCACCCAGGCCGTCGGCTGGCTGCCGATCGACGCGGGCCGGTTCGCGTACACCGTCTGTGGCGGCTACAAGTGGCTGCTGGCGGCGCGGGGCACCTGTTTCTTCACCGTGTCGCCCGAACTCGCCGACGAGCTCATCCCGCACGCCGCCGGCTGGTACGCGGGCGCCGACCGTTGGGACAGCCTCTACGGCGGCCCGCTGCGGCTGGCCGGCGACGCACGAAGGTTCGACGTGTCCCCGTCCTGGCACTCCTGGGTCGCCCAGGAACCGGCGCTCGACCTGCTCACCGAGGTCGGCACGGACGTCCTGCACGTCCACGCGCTCGGGCTGGCGAACCGGTTCCGTACGGCGATCGGCCTCCCGTCTGGAGACTCCGCCATCGTCAGCCTCGCCGTCGACGCCAGCACGCCCGGCCGGCTGGAGGAGGCGGGCGTCTTCGGCAGCGTACGTGCGGGCCGGCTCCGCCTCGCGTTCCACGTCAACAACACGGAGTCCGACGCCGACCGCGCCGCGGAGGCCGTCAAGGCCTGACGGTCAGAGGCGTTCGGCGAGGGCGGTCTGTACGAGGAGCGTCTCGTCGCCGGCGCGGTAGCGGCCACGGCCCGCCGGCGAGCCGGACAGCAACAGCGCGGCGCTGCCCGCGTCGCGCAGGCCGCGCGTGAGCGGCGCGTCCGCCGCGCCGTCGGCCGAGCGCGCGACGACCAGGTGGACGCCGACCTCGTATCCGAGCGGGAGGTACTCCAGGATCGGCTCGAACGGGTCCGGGTCACGCTCCGGTCCCGGTTCGTAGTCGTCGACCAGGACGAACAGCCGCGGGCCGTGCCATGGGCCGGGCACGCGCTCGGCGATGGCCCGCGCCGTGCCGTCGATGAGCTCGCCGAGCACGCCCGGGGAGAAGGCGTTGCCGAGCACGAAGTCCTCGGGTACCGCGCGCTGGAGGTCGCCGCTCCGGTCGGCCATCAGGATCCGCGCCTCGCCGGGCGTGTGCGTCGCGGTGATGGACTGGGCGACCAGCGCGAGGAGGTTCGTACGGCCGCTGCCCGCCTTGCCGATGATCATCAGGTGCGGGCTCGTGACGAAGTCGTGCGCTACCGGGGTGAGCGCGCCGTCCGCCAGGCCCAGCACGACCCGCAGGCCCCCGTCCGGTGGGGGGAGCGAGCGCGCGGACAGCCGGTCGGGCAGCACGCGTACGTCCGGCGCTCCCGCACGGTCCGCCCAGTACTCGGCGACCTCCGCGACCAGCGACGCGAGACCCTGGTCCAGGCCGCGCGCGTCCGGTACGCCGTCGGCGCGTGGCAGCGCGGTGCGGTGGACGAGCCCGCCGGTCCGCCCGTACCCGGGGCGCGCGGGGTCGTCGAGGCGCAGCTCGGTGAAGGTCCGTGCGTCGAGCTCCGACCCGTCCGCGGCGGTCAGCACGAGGTGGACGCCGTGGTCGAGGCCGCGGGCGGCGAGGCATTCCAGCGCGGCGGCGTGCTCGGCGAAGTCGCGCCACAGCGTCGCCGCGTCGTCCACGACGAGGAACACGTCGCCGTACGGTTCGTCGCCGAACTCCCCGTCCGCGCGGCGGCGCCGGTAGCCGGCCATGCCGTCGACGCCGTGGTCGGCGAAGAGGCGTTCACGGTGGGTGAGCAGCGCGGTGACCTGGGCGATCGTACGGCCGACCCGGTCGGGGTCGCGCTCGTCGGCGACCGTGCCGACGTGCGGCAGCCCCGCCAGCGCGTCCAGCGAGCCGCCGAAGCCGACGCAGTAGAACTGCACCTCGCGCGCCGTACCCGTGAGGGCCAGCGCGGCGACGAGCGTGGTCACCAGGGTCGTACGTCCGGTGCCGGCGTCGCCGGTGACCAGGACGTGGCCGCGCTCGCCGGACAGGTCGACGCGCAGCAGGCCGCGCACCCGCTCGAAGGGACGGTCGACGACGCCGACCGGCACCGTGAGGAACCCGCCCTCGGGCGGGTCGGCCGTGACCAGGCCACGGCCGGTCGTCGGGACGAGCGGCGGCAAGAGGTGCTCGAGCGTCGGTGACGCGTCGAGCGGGGGCGGCCAGTCCCCGAACGCCTCGCCCAGGCCGTACCTGCCCGCCTCGATGGCCGTCGGCACGAGCGGCGCGGCGTCGTCGAAGACCGCGGACTGCTCGGTGTGGCCGTGCCCGGCCCAGACCACGCGTACGCCCTCCGCCTCGGCGTCCACGCGCAGCGTCGTACGCCCGGGGCGGCGGCGCGTACCGGACAGGTCGAGGACGACGGTGCCGCGGCGATCACCGGAGGGCGGTTCGAGGCCGTCGACCACGATGACCGCGAGGGGTTCCTTCCGATCCGGCCGGGAGTCCTCCTCGAACGGCGGCCGATCGACGAGCAGTTCCTCCTCGCCCTCGGCCGAGAGGTGCGGCAGCCAGCGCGTCCACGCCCAGTCCGCACGCCGCCGCGGCGAGACGCGGAGCACGACCACCATCTCGTCGGGCGCGTGCGCGGCGGCCAGCCGGGCGACGACCTCGCCGGCGAGCGTACGGCGCCGCTCCTCGTCGCCGCGGAACAGCACCCGTGACCAGCGGTACCACTCCGGAGGTGCTGCCGGCTCGCGTCGCCCGAACCCTCGGCTCAACGAAGCGTTCTCCTTTGCCGGGAGCGTCGCTCGGTGTCCGAGGACGCGGCGCGGATGTCCTTCGTGCGGGTCGTACGGGCGGCGGTGACCGTCGACATCCGGAGACTAGCGCCTGCACCGCGGATGAACTCCCGGGGCCACCCGGCGCGTGGAAACACTGAGGGGCGTGACGGCGGAAGGAGGACACGGGTGTCGGCCGGTGTAAGCGGAAGTGCAATCGTGGTCGAACGGTCCGGGTCCTCGCTCGTGGTCCGGTCGGCGGACGCCGACGGCGCGGGTGTCGGGTTCGCGGCGGCGCTGCCGCCCGAACCGTCCAGGACCACCGTCGTGGTGGACGCCTCCGCCATCGGCGCGCTGAACGCCCTCGACGCCGAGCTCATCGGGCAACTCGAGGACCGCCTGCCGCCGCGTGCCCCGGCGTCGCGTCGCGACATGCGGCTCGTCGCCGCGCGTACCGGCGGCCAGGGCCCATCGGGCGGGCCGCCGCTCGCGGCCCGCCTGGCCGATCGGCTCGGCATGGGCGTGGTCGCACCGGACGGGGAGATGATCGCGCTGCGCGGCGGCGAACTGTTCTCGGCCGGGGCCGACGCCGGCTGGCTGGGCTTCGCACCCGGCCGCCGGCCCGAGTGGAACGGCCCCCGGTACCCCGCCCCGCCCTGGCAGGACGCCCTGCAGTCCGCCCGCCCGTCGCCCCGCCCGCGCGCCCGCCACTGTACGTCGTCGGCCACCCCGATCCCCGCGGGCCTGTGGCTGCGCGTCGACGGCGCCGCACCGCTGCCGCTGGTCGACCTCGGCTTCGGCGTACCCGTCGAACCCGCGCGGCCGGTCATCCTCGTCGGCGCCCCCAGCGAACCCCTGCCCGACCTGGCCGAACTCGCCGACCTGATCGACACCATGCCCGCCACCCTGCGCGAGACCGTCGTCGTCGCACCGTACGGCCAGGAACCCGGCGCGTGCGCCGCCCTGGCGCAGGACCTCGCCGACCTCCTCGGCACGACCGTCCGCGCCTACCACGCGCTCCCGTACTACGCGGTCGACGGCACCTGCCGGTTCGCGGCGTTCGACGACACCGGCCGGCCGGACCACCTGTCCACCACTCCGGAACACGTGTACCTGCCCGGCGGCCCCGCGGCTCGCCGCCCACCGGGTTCGTTCGCCCGGGAGTCGTCCCACGAACCCCCGGCACCGTACTTGGGCTCACCGGCGCACCCCATCGCCTCACCAGAGCGCCCGCTGCCGGGAGAACCCTCCCGCCCGGCACGCGAGACCAGCGCCAGAACCACCGTTCCGCCTTCGGCGCCGTCCGTGGATGCCTCGTCGGGTACAGGCACCCGGAAGCCAGGCCCGAGAGAAACGGCGCCCACCGAGACGTATGTGTCCTCGACTCCATCCCGAGAGGCGAGTGTGCCGCCGGGGTCGTCCGCCGAGGTGAGCGGTTCGCCGGGCCCGCTCGCACCGGGCGAGGTCACCGGCGCCGACGCGGGTCGCCGCGCGGGTGTCGTCAGGACGGCGGCGGTCACGGTCGACATGAGCGGCCTGCTACGACCCGACCTCCGCGCGGCTCGCCGACCCGCCTCAGCGGCACCGAGCACGCAGCCACCGGCAGAGCGGCCGGTCACGTCGTCCCGAACCGTCGCGGCGGAAGCCGCACCGGAGGCCGAGTCGCTTCCGGTCGAGAGCCCGGCTCCGGACCAGACCGGCCTGGCGGGCGCCGAGCCTGCGGCCGAGGCGCCCATGAGCGACGCGTCGCAGGCGCCGAGACTGGACGCAACGGGTCCGGGTGAGCCGGCGCCGAGCCCGTCGGTGATCCTCGCGGGTCCGGACACGACGGCATCGAACTCGGCGACAGCGGCGAACCCGGGCGCGACGGTGCCGAACCCCGAGACAGCACCGAACCCGGGCGTGACCGTGTCGAGCTCGGGCACCCCAGCACCGTCGGAGTCCGTGGCCGCGCCGAGTTCCGTCGCGTCGACCGTGCCGCCGCACTCCGGGCCGGACGTGGGCATGGTGACCGTGCGAAGCCGGTTCCCCGGCATGGCCGCCCCGCCGCCGCGCAGACCTCGCGCGTCGTCGCCCGCTTCGGCGGTTCCGCCGTCGCCCGGGCATCGGCTGCCTTCGCCTGGTTCGGCCGCTCCCTCCGGCGCGCCACCGGTCGCGGCGGACGGTCGGGTGGCCGCCCCCGCTTCCTCCGGTACCGCGCCGAGCTCCATGTCGGCGGCCGTGCCGGACATCGGGCCGGACGTCGCGGAGGACGTCGGGTCGGAGACCGGGCCAGGTCTCGCACCAGCCTCCCCACCTGTGCCCGCGTCCGTCAACGCGCCCGCGCCTGTGTCCGGCGACCCGCCGATGCCCGCGTTCGCCAACACTCCGACGCTTGTGTCCGGTGACGTAGCGACTCTGGGGGCCGAGCCCGTGCCGGGGTTCGCGTCCGAGCGGGCGCTCGATGCCGTGCCGGAGGCCGCTTCAGCGCCCGTGACGGGCCGGGTGCCGGGTGGCATCCCGGCCGGACCCGTGTCGGAGGCTGCTTCGGGGGTCATCGAGGACGAGAATTCGGCGGGGGCGCCTCCGGCGATGGGGCCGATCCTCGGGCCGGAGGCCGTGGCGGGTACCGAGGTCGATTCCGGCCCGCATCCCGGCTCGGATCTCGGGCGACGTCCCGGCTCGGACCCCAGGCCGCGTCTCGGCTCGGATCCCGGATCACGTCCCGGCCCGTCTACCGGGACACGTTCCGGAGAGCCCCTCGGGCCGCCTCCCGACCGGTATTCCGAGGCGCGCTCCGACGCGTCGGAGCGTGCGGCGGTGCTCGGGCAGGGTGGCGTGTCGCCCCAGCTCGTGGAGCCGGCGGACCATTACGTGGCGGTCGCACCCGAGGTCCAGGAGGAGGAAGAGGAAGAGTTCTACCTCTGGCTGGCGGATCGGGGGAGTACGTCGGAGGAGCGGCAGGCGTTCCGGCGGTCGCTGGGGTGGCGGCATGACGCCGCGGCGCGGGGCGTCGCGCGGCTGCTCGCCGAGCGGCCTGGGCTGCGGGGTACCGGGCCGGTGGACGAGGCGCTGCTGACGGACCTGGCGGCGGTGCGCGTGTTCGCGGCAGGGGATCAGGCGGACTTCATCGAGGCGGTACGGGCCGGCGGGCGCGAGGGGGAGCGGGCGTACGCGGTGTGTGTGGCCAGCGGGCTGCGGCGGCTGCCCGCCTTGCAGGGGGTGACGGTGCGCGGCGGGCCGGTGGATCCGGGTGCCTTGGACGCGTACCGGCCCGGGGAGGAACTGGCCGAGGAGGCTCCGCTGGTCGCGATCGACGCGATCGACGCGCGGGTTCCGGGTGGCGTCGAGGTGCTGATCTGGTCCTCGACCGCGCGGCGGCTGGACGGGCTGGCCGACGAGCCGGAGGCGCCGGAGGTGGCGTTCCTGCCGGGCACGGTGTTCCGGGTGCTGGCCGTCGACCCGCCGCCGAATGCGCCGGTGGCCGCCGCGCTGCCCAGCGCCGCGCGGAACGCGCCGCGGGTCCGCCGGGTCCTGCTCGCCGAGGTCCCGTCCGGGAGGCCGACGCGTCCGGGCTGGGAGGAACGCGTCCGGTCGCGGCTCGAGGAGGCCGCCGAGGCCAGGGCCGCGCTGCCGGGCGGATCGAACGAGGACCCGGGCCGGTTCGCGGCACTGCCCGGCGACCCGGCGCGAGCGTCCGGCGCACGAAGGAGCACGCGATGACCAACCTGACGGCGCTGCGCGATGGCCTCGGCCGCACGAGGGAGCGCGTGGCGACTGCGGCGCTGCGCTGCGGCGGCCACATGAGGGAGCACGCGGTGGCGTTGTGCGGTGGCCTCGGCCGGGACGGCGAGTGGTTCGGGGATTCGGTTTTGCGCGGTGGTTCTGGCCGTGCGGTGGGAGCAGGGAACGGGAGTGGGTCGTGGCTCAGGTGACCGTGCTGGATCGTGTGGCGTTGCACGCGCTGTTGGTCGGGATGGCCGGGCGGGTGCCCGATGACGATCTGGCGGTGATGCGGACGTGTCTCGCGGACGCCGAGGAGAACGAGGTGGCGTTCCTGCTCGCCGCGGCGGTCGAGACATCGGCGCTCGCGCTCACCGAGGACGAGGTGCCCGTCATTCGGGCGCTGTTCAACGAGTTCGGGGTGGACCTGACCCTGACCGACCACGCGCCGCGGGTGACGAGTCTTGAGCCGTGTCCGTTCCGGTTCTCCGGGACGCCCGGCCCGTACGAGGAGGTGGCGCCCTCGACCGTCGGGGTGGACGGGCACGACACCATGGACACGGCGGTCATCGAGGCCGCGGCGCGCGTAGGTGGGCTGACCGCGCTGTGGCGGGCGTTCCGGTATCGGGGGGACGGCGCCGCGCGGCGGGTGTATCTCGGTGAGGCGAGCGCGGAGGCGGACGTCGCCGAGCTGGTCGCCGAGGTGCAGCACGCGCTCAGCGAGGCGGGTGAGGACACGCCTCGGGTAGAGGTGTTCCGCGAAGGCGAGGAACTGACGCCGTACCACGAGGGCGCGCTCGCCGCCGCCGTCCTGATCTGGGCGGACACGGACGCAGACGTACGCCTGGCGCGGGTGTTCGACGGCGCGGACCCCGACACCGGCCCGTACTTCGAGACGGACCATCCACGGCTGGAGGGCGCGGACGGCGAGCGCGTGCTGGCCTACCTTCGCGGTGGTGAGCTGGTCCTGAACACCCCCGGCGCCCTCGACGACGTCCTGGACGAGGGGCGTACGGGGGCGGTGCCGGTCGGGTTCCGGTCCGACGGGCGGTGGGTGTGGCCGGAGACGGTGGCGTACTACCTGAAACGGCACGGCCTCGCGCCGGAACCCGAGCTGGTCGCGTACGCGCTCGCCGCGCCCACACCGGGCCCGCTGAACCGGCTGGCCCGTCATCGAGCGATGGTGGCGTTGTTCACCCCGACCGGAGTGGAGCCGGTGTGGCAGGCAGGCTGACCCCGACACGGTCGATCCTGAGTGTGTCGGCGACCGCGGCCGACAGTTACCGGACCATCGGCGACGCGGTCGCCGCCGCCGGGCACGGCGACGTCATCTCGATCCAGCCGGGCACGTACGCGGAGTCGGTCGTGATCGACCGGGACGTGACGCTGTCCGCGGCGGGTTCGCCGGGAGGCGTACGGATCGAGGCGCGTGACGCGCCCGCGATCCGGATCGCCGGTGAGGCCGCCACGCTGTCGGGCCTCGTGCTCCGGCACGTCGGTGAGCAGACGTCGGCGATCGACGTGCCGACCGGGCGGCTCCGGATGGACGAGTGCACGGTGGAGGCCGAGTCGGCCGCGGCCGTGTACGCGCGCGGCGCGGTGGAGGTGACCGCGCGGTCGTGCGTGTTCACCAACCCCGGCGGCGCGGGAATGATCTTCGTGGACGGCGCCGAGGGCCACGTCGTGGGCTGTACGGTGCGCGACGTACGCGCGTCGGCCGTCGTGATCCGCACCGGTGCCAACCCGCGCCTGGACGACTGCGTGATCGAGGACGTGGCGGGCAGCGGACTGCTCGCCGCCGAGCGGGCCCGCGGGAGCGTGGAGAACTGCCGCGTCCTACGCACCGGCAACCCGGCGGTCGCCATCGAGGGCGAGAGCTCGCCGCGGATCACCCGCACCCTCATCGGGGAGGCGGGCGGCGTCGGCGTGCTGATCGCGTCCCAGTCCACGCCCCTCCTGGAGGACTGTACGGTCGCCGACGCGGGCGCCCAGGGCATCGCCCTCGTGGAGGAGGCGGCGCCGGACCTGCGCGGCGTCGAGGTACGCGGGTCGCGCAGCTACGGGCTGCACGTGCTCGACTCGTCGGCCGGAACGTTCACCGACTGCCGGGTATCGGGAGCCGGTGACGTCGGGGTCCTGGTGGCCGGCGCGTCGACGACCTCGTTCGAGGCGCTCGTGGTCGAGGGCGGTCCGGCCGCCGGAGTGTCGGTCGCCGAGCTGGCCGCCCCGACGTTCGACGAGCTACGGGTCCAGGGCGTCGGCGGCAACGGCGTGGAGGTACGGTCCGGCGCCCACCCGCAGTTCCGGCGCGCGGTGATCTCCGCGCCCGCCGGTGACGGGATCATGACCACCGAGCACGGGCGCGGGCTCTTCGAGGAGACGACCGTCTCCGAGGCGGGCGGCGCCGGCCTGCGCGTCGACGAGGGCGGCCGTCCCGAGCTGCGCGGCTGCGCCTTCCACCGCAGCACCGGCGCCGGCGTACGCGTCGACGGCGGCGAGGCCGACCTGGAGGGCGCCGAGATCACCGACGGCCAGGCCGAGGGTGTGCTCGTCGCGGGCCGCGCCTCGGTCACGCTGGCCCGTACCCGGGTGCGCGGCTCCCGCAGGGCGGGCATCGAGTGGGGCGTCGGCTCGTCGGGCGGCGCGTCCGGCTGCGAGGTCATCGGCGGCGGCGCCGACGGGATCCTCGTGCACTCCACCGAGCCGGTACGCCTGGCGGACTGCCTCGTACGCGACAACGCCGGCTCGGGCGTACGCGTCACCACGCCGACGGACGACCTGGAGATCACGCGTGTAACCAGCCGCGGCAACGGCGTCGCCGACACCGTCGCGGGCCTGAGCGGCGACGGGCCGGACGAGGTCGCCGGTCCGGTCGGGCCGGGGGAGGAGCCGGCCCCGAGGCCCGAGCGCCCGTCCGCGCCGCGCCGCCGCGCGAGCCGCGAGACCCAGGGCGCGCTCGGCGAACTGCTGACCGAACTCGACGCGCTCGTCGGCCTGAGCGAGGTCAAGCGCGAGGTGGAGACGCTCGTACGCCTCCACCAGATGGCCGCGCGCCGCGCCGCCGTCGGGCTCCCCGCGCCGCCGCTGTCGCGGCACCTGGTCTTCACCGGCTCACCGGGTACCGGCAAGACGACCGTCGCGCGTCTGTACGGCCGGATCCTCGCCGAGCTGGGCGTGATCGCGACCGGGCAGCTCGTCGAGGTCGGCCGGCACGACCTGGTCGCGAGCGTCGTCGGCGGCACCGCGCTGAAGACCGCCGAACGCTTCGAGGAGGCCCTCGGCGGCGTGCTGTTCATCGACGAGGCCTACACCCTGTCCGCGAACGCCACCGGCGGCCCCGACTTCGGCCGCGAGGCGATCGACACGCTGGTCAAGCTGATGGAGGACCACCGCGACGAGGTCGTCATCATCGTGGCCGGCTACACGCACGAGATGCGGAGGTTCCTGGCGACCAACCCGGGCCTCGCGTCGAGGTTCTCGCGGACCATCGAGTTCGCCGACTACTCGCCCGCCGACCTGGTCACGATCATCGAGGGGCAGTGCCGGGCGCACGACTACCGGCTCGAGTTCGAGACGCGCGCGGCCCTCGCCACGTACTTCGAGAACATGCCGCGCGACGAGGCGTTCGGCAACGGCCGCAGCGCGCGGAAGGTGTTCGAGGAGATGGTGGGCCGGCAGGCGTACCGGCTCGCGGACGACCCCGACGTCACGCCCGTCGAGATGACCCGGCTGCTGCCCGGCGACCTCGGGCCGCCGCCGACCGGCGGGGTCGGCGCGGGTGTCGGCGCGGCCGACAACGACCGCGTCGAGTCGCTGCTGACCGAGCTGCGGCAGATGGTCGGGCTCGCCGCGGTCAAGCGCGAGGTCGGCAACATGGTGGACCTGCTCGCCTCGTCGCGGCAGCGCATCGCCGCAGGGCTGCCCGCGCCTCCGCTGTCGCGGCATCTGATCTTCGCCGGGCCGCCGGGCACCGGCAAGACGACGGTGGCGCGGTTGTACGGCTCGATCCTGGCCTCACTCGGCGTGCTGCAGCGCGGCCAGGTGATCGAGGTGGGCCGCGCCGACCTGGTCGGTGAGTACGTCGGCCACACGGCGCAGCGTACGACCGCGGCCTTCGACCGGGCGCGCGGCGGCGTGCTGTTCATCGACGAGGCGTACACGCTGGCGTCCCAGTCCGGTGGCGGCGCCGACTTCGGCCGTGAGGCGATCGACACGCTGGTCAAGCTGATGGAGGACCACCGCGACGAGGTCGTCGTGATCGCGGCGGGCTACGAGGGCGAGATGGAGAAGTTCCTCGGCGCCAACCCCGGCCTGTCGTCCCGGTTCTCGCACCGGGTCAGGTTCGCCGACTACACGACCGACGAACTCGTCACGATCGTCAGCCAGCACGCCGCGGCGGCCGGGTACGAGCTGAGCACCGCGACCGTCGCCGGGCTGCGCTCGCACTTCGCGGCCGTACCGCGCGGCGCGTCGTTCGGCAACGGCCGGTACGCGCGCCAGGTGCTGGACGAGGCCGTGACGCGGCATGCGCGGCGCCTGCGGCGTACCGAGGCGCCGACGATGCAGGACCTGTGCCTGATCCTTCCCGGGGACGTGGTGAGCGCGACCGGCGCGGGCGACACCGAACCCGAATAGGTGGGCTACCGGAACGCGTCGCCCGGTTCCGCGTCGGTCATCTCGTCGATGGCGTCGCGGAGGCGGCGCAGCGCGTGGTGGATGCGGGACTTCACGGTGCCGACCGGGAGGCCGAGCCGGTGCGCGGTCTCGGCGGCGGTGCGGTCGTGGAAGTAGACATGGTGGAGGACCTCGCGGTGCGCGGGGCTGAGGGACCGCAGCGCCGTGGCGACGTACAGGCCGTCGATGACGTCGCCCGCGTGGTCGCCCGCGGTGGGCGCCTCGGCGGCGGGGGCGTCGGTGTTCGGCGTCTCCGTCGGGCGCGCGTTCCGTGCGCGGATCTTGTCGATCGCGATGTTGTGCGCGACGCGCGTGAGCCAGCCGCTCACCGAGCCGTACTCGGCCGTGAGCCGGTCCGCGTGGTTCCAGGCGCGCAGCATGGTCTCCTGCACGACGTCCTCGGCGTGGTGCGGGTCGCACATCAGCCGGGTCGCGTAGGTGAGCAGCGCGGAGCCGTGGCGGGCATAGAGCTCATCGACCACGGCCTGCCGGTCGATGACGACGGCCGGTACCGCCGTGCTGGTGCTGGTGCGGAGTGTGGTCCTTCGCGTGCTCTTCGTACGGGGTGCGCGCTCGAGCGTTACCGAAGTCATGGATTCCTTACCCATGCCGTGCACGAGCCGTACCGCACTCGTGGAATTCGAGGTCGATCCGCCGTCCGGCGGCGAATTCCACGGTCCGCTCATCGCCGTCGCGTTACATCTGTGAGCTCACGTATACGGAGGCCGCCGACGGCCGTACCTCACCTACGTGCGCGCGAAAGGGCAGGTCGGACGTGACGTGGATCGGGCTGAACGGCACCTGGCGCGTCACCGTCGTGCGCAAGGACTCCGACTGGCCGCAGCGCGTCGTCTTCGACGGCGCGCGGTGCGGCGTCCTGCCGGGCGTCGTCGGAGCGTCCGCGACGGTCGGCGGCGACGCGTGGCGCCTCACCGTCGAGCACGACCCCGGCTGCGGCTGGCGGCCGAGCAGCCACGTGGCCGCCGGTCCGGTGGGAGAGCGCGACGGGCGCGCCGCCCGTACCGTCGTGTCCAAGGACCACTACTGGCGCGGCGACAGCCACCCGGACGACCTCGTCCTGCGCCTGGAACACGTCGGGGCGGCGTTCGAGGTCGTGGGGGTGGCCGTCGAGTCGGGGGACCCGTACCTGGCCGTGACCGTGCGGAACTCCGGTCACGAGGCGTTCGACTACGACACCGCCCTGGACGTCACGAACGCGGGCCGTACGGCGCTCGCCGCGCTGGGCATGGTCGTGGACGAGACCTGGGAGCCCGAGAGTTTGCGCGCGACCGGGCAGGAGGCGTACGGCCGGGCGGCCGGGGTTCCGCCGCTGGGCGTCGGCGAGCGGTGCGTCGTCCGGTTCCCCGTCCGTCTCGCGGCGGCCGGTGACGCGCCGATGGAGGTGGAGGTCGAGTTCGTGCTGTTCGGCGCGGGCGGAGAGCGCAACGCCCACCGGGGACGCCTCCACGTACGCGCGGGGGACCTGCTCCGCGACGCGACACCTCCCCGCCCGCCGCGGCCCGCACGCACGGGGGCGGGCGAGGTGATCGTGGCCGGCCACCCCGTGGGCGTGCACGCCCGCACACCACCTCCCGCCTGCCCACCCGCCCCCGCGCCTGGCACGTCGGCCCCCGCGCCCGGCGCGTCCACCCCCACGCGCCGCTAGGTGTATCGGCCCGCAGGGTCGCTGACGCGGGTGATGGGTGGCTTGCCTGCGAGTGCGCCCGGCGTGTCCAGCTCCGCGCGTTCCTCGGGCCTGTTCCTGCGCGGCCCCCGCCGCCCTGGGGCGGCGGGGGCGTCTCCGGCCGTGCGGTGGACGGTTACTCGAGGACCTGCCGCGGGTCGACGGGGATCTCCCGGGCCGTACCCTCGGCGCGCTGTTCCGCCCTGAGCCCAAGCGCCGTGGTGCCGCAGCAGCGGTCGTACTGGCGCTGCCAGTCCGTCAGGAACGCGCCGTAGGCGGCGGAGCCGGTCAGCTTGACGTCCGTCTCGTCGTTGTGCCAGATGCCGTTGATCGTCCAGTTGGACGACCCTGCGAACACGACCTTGGAGTTCGTGACGCCGGCGTAGGTGCCGCTGATGGTCATGTACTTGTCGTGGGTGTAGTGCACGGCGTTGCCGCTCGCGTCCTGCCCCCGGGTGGTGTCATGGACGTCGAGGTTCTTCGGGTGCGCCGCAAGGTACGCCTGGACGCTGTCGTCGACCTGGCTCGCGGTCATCAGGACGTGCACCTTGACGCCCGTGCCGGCCAGGCTGACCAGCTTCTTGGCCAGCTCCAGGTAGTTCGAGCCGCCGGGTGACCCGTGCGACGTCCATTCGAAGACCGCGATGTTGATCTCCGCGGGCGCCTTGATGTTGTTGAGGAAGTCGAGCCAGGTGTCGCTCCTGCTCCGCGCCTTCGGCCACTGGTAGGCGGGCGGCGAGATCTGCCGGGCGTTCACGCCGGCCGTCGTGTCGTAGTAGTCGGCCGACACCGGACCGGAGCCGTCCAGGGCACCCTTGGACATCGCGGTGAAGTAGCTCACGTAGGAGTTGTAGAACGCGACGTTGCCCCGGACCGTCTCGCTGCTGTTCGAGGCCGTGACGGCCTGGGCGTTGGTCGGGTTGGCGCTGCTGACCGTCACGGTCCGGTTGGCCTCGCTCCCGCCGCTGAACATGTAGTACTTGGCGTGCAGGTACGACCCGGAGTAGTGCGACAGGCAGCCGCCCGGGCACAGCGCCGCGAAGCTCGAGGCCTTCGGGTCGTTGCCCAGCTCCGCGACCAGCGACTGCCACGTCGCGTTGTCGGAGTGCTGGTCCATGAGGACCTTCACGATGACCCCGCGCTGGTGCGCCGCGACCAGGGCCGCCACGAACGTGGGCCCCGGGTCCTGGTCGCTGATGCTGAACATCGCGGCCCGGATCGTCTGCCCGCAGCCGGCACTGTTGATCGAGTCGATGATCGGACCCATGACCGCCATCTGTGTGGCGGGATCCTCCGGGTCGTTGAACCGCGGCCCCGAGCTGGACATGAACGTCCGCGTGTCGCAGCTGAGCGGAGCCCTGGCCTTCTTCACCGCGGCGTGCGCCGTCACCGGCGGCACGGTGACGACCAGCGCCGCCGTGGCGAGCGCGATTGTTCGCTTCATCGTGATCCCCGTCCCCCTTTGTCCCCTGCTGTTGGGACGCGGGCGGAAACGTCACGGATGACGCGTTTTCCGAGAGGAGGCCTGGCCGATGTCGGCCCATCGGATCCCGTGTAACCGGACGCCCTGGGCGCGCTCCCACGCGTCGTGGCCTGGGGTGTTGACCGGCCCCGGGGAGTCCGGGGATGATGAAATCAACAAGGAACGGTGGTGAAACCACACGGTGCACGCAGAGGAGCGGCAACAGGAGATCCTTCGGCGGGCACGGGCCGAGGGTCGCGTGGACGTCATGAACCTCGCGGAGGACTTCGCGGTCACGAGCGAGACGATCCGGCGCGATCTCACCGTGCTCGAACGCTCGGGAGCCGTCCGGCGCGTGTACGGCGGCGCGGTCCCGGTGGGCCGGCCCGCGGTCGACGCGGCGCTGTCGGCGCGCGACGGACTGATGACCACGGAGAAGGAGCGCATCGCCAAGACCGCGCTCGCCGAGCTCCCCGACGAGGGCGCCGTCATCATCGACGCCGGTTCGACGACCGGCCGCCTCGCCGAGATCCTCCCGATGGACCGCGAGCTGACGGTGATCGTGAACTCCCCGCCGCTGGCCACCCTCCTCACCCCGCGCGTCAACCTCACGGTCGTCATCCTGGGCGGGCGCGTACGGCGCAACAGCTTCGCCACGATCGACGACTGGCTGCTCCAGCCGCTGTCCCAGATGTACGTGGACGTGGCGTTCATCGGCACCAGCGGCCTGTCCCTGCAGCGGGGGCTCACCACGCCCGACCCCGGCGAGGCCTCGGTGAAGGCCGCGATGATCGCCGCGGCCCGGCGTACGGTCATGCTCGCCGACCACGGCAAGATCGGGAACGACTCGCTCGCCCGGTTCGGTTCGCTGGCCGACATCGACGTGCTGATCACCGACTCCGGCCTGGACGACGGCGCCGCGGCGGAGATCGGCCTCGCCGGCCCCCGCGTGGTCCGCGCCTGAGAGACTGTTGGGGAGTCCTCGTCCGTCGCGAGCGGCGGGCCAGGGGGCGCGTCGCGAGGCGGAGGAGGGAGTCGGCCTGGTGTCGGCTGGCGATCGACGACAACGCGGCGAGGCGTCGTCTGGGTGCCGCGCAGTAGGGCATGGGGCTCCCCAACAGTCTCTGAGAGACGTCAGAGCGCGGGGCAGGGGCGCGGGGCCGCCTCCCGCGACGAGGGCGCTCCTCGTGACGGGGGCGCGTCCTGGGTGGCGGGGAGCCTGCGGGCGGCCTCACGTGCGATCTCGACGCGCGAGCGTACGCCGAGCTTGGCGAGGATGTGGGAGACGTGGACCTCGACCGTACGCCGTGACACGAACAGGCTCGCGGCGATGTCGGGGTTGGCCCGCCCCTCGGCGACGAGCCGCGCGATCGTGAGCTCGGCCGGGGTCAGGGCGTCCCAGCCGGTGGCGGCCCTGCGGCGCTGACCTCGCCGGGTGCTCACGCCGTGGCCGCGCAGCCGGGTGTCGGCGCGCAGCAGGTCCCAGGTGGCGCCCAGGCCGATGTACAGGTCGGACGCCTCGGCGTGCGCCGCACGCGCCGCGCGCAGGTCGCCGCGCTTGGCGAGCACCACGGCCGCGTCCTCCAGCGTCTGGGCGAGGCGCAGCGGCTGCCGCCCCGTACGGCACGCGTCGACGGCTGCGGTCAGCATCACCTCGTCGGCGTCCAGCAGGCCGCGGCAGCGCAACGCCGGCGAGGACCGGCCCGCCCTCGCGTCGGCCGTCCCGAGGACGTACGTGCGGCCGCCGGCCGCGAAGGCCGCAGCCACGGTGGCCTCGGTACGCACCGTACGGGCGATCCGGAGGGTGTTCGCGGCGCTGCCGATGGCGCGGCCGGCCACGCCCGGTGCGGCGCCTCGGCGCGAACCCGTCGAGGCGGCCTGCGCGGCGCGTTCGGCGGTCGCGGTGTCGCCCACCGCGAGGGCGACGCGCAGCAGCGTGGGCAGCCAGGCGTGGCGCCGGTGGGCCGGGCCGAGGTCCGTACGGTCCAGCAGGGCGGTGAGGACGGTCAGCGCCTCGTCCGGGCGGCCTCGGCGTTCGGCGAGGAGGCCGGCGGCGAGCGGCAGGTACTCGGCGCCGTGGAACGTCGCGTGGCCGTCCTCGACGGCGGGCGCGGCGGCGAGGTGGGCCTCGGCGGAGGCTTGGTCGTCCCGGTGCACGGCGACCAGCGCGGCGAGGCCGTGCAGCCGGCGGAGCTCGCGTACGGGGAGCACGTCGTGGGCGGCGGTCGCGGCGTCGAGCTGGGCGAGCGCGTCGTCCCAGCGGCCCGCCCGGTAGTGGACCTCGGCGGCGAGGAGCCGCACGCCGGCGAGGCGTGGCGGGGCCGCGGTGCGTTCGGCGTCGGCGAGCAGCTCGCGCGCCTCGATCTCGGCGTCCGCGTGGCGGTCCTGCGTCATTAAGACGTGGGCGTGGTTCTGCCGGAGGGCCAGCCGCAGGTCCTGCGCCTCCGGGCCGTCGGACAGGGAGACGAGGGCGAGGCCGCGTTCGAAACGCGCCGCCGCGCCGGCCGGGTCGTCGCGGTGCGCCAGGACCGTACCGAGGACGTTCAGGGCGGCCACGACGGCGCCGCGGTCACCGGAGCGCTCGGCCTCACCGAGGGCGCGGCGTGCCTCGGTGTCCGCGCGGTCGAGGTCACCGCCGACGACGGCGGCGCGCGCCAGCGTGACGCGCAGCCGCGCGGTCCAGGTCTCGTCCAGTCCCGGCGTGCGCAGCGCCAGGCCGAGGACGGTCTGCGCGGTGCGATGGCGGTGCGCGTCGGTCATCGCGCGGCCCAGAATCCAGCTCATCTTCGCCGAACGCACCGGGTCGCGGGTGGTCTCGATGACCTTCTCGGCAAGGCGTACGGCCTCGTCGCGGCGGCCCAGCAGGACGAGCGCCGGGGCGAGCACGCCCTCCAGCGACTCGCGGCGCGCGTCGTCGGCCGGCAGGTGGTCGACGGCCAGCTCGAGCAGCGCGGCGGCGGCCTCCGGCGCACGGCTTACCAGCGTGTGGCCCGCGTCGAGGAGCCAGTCCACGGCCCAGCCGTCCACGGCGGGTACGGCGTCGGGCCGACGCGGCGCGGCGAGGAGCTGCTCGGCGACGCGTTCGGCGGACAGCCCGGCGTCGGCGAGCGCGCGTGCCGCCTGCCGGTGCAGCGCGAGCCGCAGCGCGGCGGGCATGCGTTCGTACAGGGCGTGGCGAATCAGCGGCTGCCGGAACGCGAACCGTACCTCCGACTCGACGAGCAGACCCGCGGCCGTCGCCTCGTCGAGCGCGGCGGTCAGCTCCAGCGCGGACCGCCCGATGACCGCGCCAAGGTCGGTCACGGAGAACGCCGTGCCGAGCAGCGCCGCGGCCCGCAACGTCTCCGCCGTCTCCGCCGACAGGAACGCGAGCCGATCCGTGATCGTCGCCGTCAGTGACCGGGGCACGGTGCCGTCCGACTCGACGACGCCACCCTCTCTGTGGAGGGTCCCCTCGGCGGCCAGCGCGTCCACGATCTCGCGGAGGTACAGCGGGCTCCCGCCCGCGTACCCGGCCGTACGTAGCAGTCCCGGACCCGGCGTGCCCCCGGCCAGCTCGGTGAGAAGGTGCGTCACGGCTCCGTCGGAGAGCGGTTCGAGCACGATCGTCTCGGCGCCGGACGCGATCAGGCCGCGTTTGAGGACCTCGAGGTCGGCGCGCCGCGGCACCGTACGCCGGGCGGCGACGAGCAGCAACGGCGCACGCCGCGCGAGCCGGCCCAGGCGGAGCAGCACCGGGACGCTGACCTCGTCGGCCCACTGCAGGTCGTCGACCGCCAGGACCAGCGGACCCTGCGCGACCAGGCCTTCCACCAGGGCGATCAGGCGTTCGGTCGCCGCGGCGACCGGGTCGGGGAGGGCCGCGCCACCGGCGAAGCCACCGTGCGAGAGCAGCTCGGCGATCTCCCGCCGCGCCGGATCGGGCGAGGCCGTACCGACGCCGAGGCTCTCCATCATCACGTGCAGCGGAAACCGGCGGCCGAACTCGTCGGCCGTCGCGGACAGGACCTGGCAACCGAGCCGCCGCGCCTCCGAGAGAGCGCTCTCAACCAGTGCGGACTTACCGATGCCCGGCTCGCCGTCGATCCACACGGAGCGGCCGAACCCGTCCACGACGCCTCGGACCAACCGGCCGAGGCGGTCCAGCTCCTCGTCCCGGCCGATCAGCACGCCGCCGTGGGGCACGGTCACGCGTCGCTCCTCGTCTCGGCCACCCGGAGATGTCTCTCGACGTGGCCGATTCTCGGTTTGATGTTGGTTTACCGAAGTTCCATACCAAACTCCAACAAGGATTACGCCTGTCAGGGCCCGAGAGTCAAGCGATATGCGGACGATGGGCACGGAAATGTGGCATTCGCGGGTAGCGCCACGGCCCGTGCTCACACGGAGCGCGTGCGAACGGCGGTCAGTGGCGTGCCGGGTGACCTGAGGGCGGGACGCTGCGGGGCAGTCCGGATGGGCGGTGACGGGTCAGCGAGAGCCACCTAGGGCAGGGCTTGCCTCGGTTCGGGTCAGTCGGTTCCGCCGGGGCGCCAGCCTCGGCGGCGGCCACGGCGGACCATGGCGATCGTGATGCCGCCCAGGCCTGCGCCGCCGGCGACGATGACGGACGCGGCCAGGGCGGTGTCGGCCGTACGGCGGTCCGGGGGTGCGGGGAGTTCGACGCGGAGTGGACGAGGGGCCGGGGTCGGGGTCGGTTCGCCGGACTCCTCGGGGAGAGCGGTCGCGACCGCGGAGACCGGGTCGACGATGCCATAGCCCAGCGAACGGTCGGGCAGGCGTCCGGTTGGGTGGTCGGCGGTGGCCTCGAGCCGGTGGCGTACCTGTGCGGCGGTGAGGCGGGGGCGGTAGTCGCGCACCAGGGCGGCGGCGCCGGCGACGAAGCCGACCGCGATGCCGCTCCTCGACGCCTTGACGTTGCCGTTCCCGTGGGGCGCGACGCTGACGATGTCCGCGCCGGGGGCGGCGAGGGCCGGGACGGTGGTCCCCCCGAACGACGCGCCGGACTGTCCGGAGGAGTCGATCGAGGCGACCGCGACGACGCCGGGCAGCGCGGCGGGGTAGACGGCGCCTCCGGTCATGGAACCGCCGGCCTCCGTCGTCGCGACGACGAGCACGTCGTGGGACGCGGCGTACCTGACGGCGGCGCGCAGGGCGGCCGGTGCCGCGTCCGTGCCGACGCCGACGGCCACGACGGTCGCGCCGCCGTCGACCGCCGCGCGGATGCCGGTCGCGACGCGCGCCGGGTCGACCTGCTTCTCGTCAAGCGTCACGCGGACCGGCAGTACCCGCGCCGCGGGCGCGACGCCGACCAGCCCGGAACCCGAGGAGGGCCGGGCGGCCAGCAGTCCGGCGATGAACGTGCCGTGCCCACGGCAGTCGGTGTCGCCGCGTCCCTTCGCGACGACGTCGCGGCCGGGCAGCACGGCACCGGAGAGCGCGGGGGACGCCGCGCTGACCCCGGTGTCGACCACACCGACGATGACGCGCGCGCCGCGGGTCAGGACCCACGCCCGCTGTGGCGCGAGCGCCTGTTGCGCCCACGGAACCCCGGCCACCACCGTCTTCGCGGTCGGGGCACACCCGCTCGCCGCGAGCGCGACGGCCGGGCCCGTCGGAGACCCCATGAGGATCGGCGCGACGGTGAGCGCCACCCCCGTGGAGGCGGCGGCGATGGCACGGCCGTGCCGCGCCCGGCTCATCGGTGGCCTCGACTCTGAAAGGCGCCGCAAACGCGGCTGCGGGTCTCGGATGGGGCGGCGGCGAGGCGGCGCAGCATCGGTCGTCTCGGGCTGAGGGGGCCTGCGGCGCCGTCGAGGAGCGTGCCGGTGTGGGCGCACGGTGACGCGACCGGCCGTACGTGCCGTCGGACCGGTGCGGTTCCGGACCGGCGGCCGGAGGCGGGTACGGCGGCGGCCTGCACGGCGGCGGCGCGGGCGGCGCCGAGGTGGGCGGTCATCGGGCGTCCGTTTCGGGGGTGGTCGGCTCGAGCCAGCCGGTCTGGAGCTGGGTGGCGCTGCGGCGGGTGACCAGCAGGCCGCGGCCGGGGGGGAACTGCCTTGGGCGCATTCCGTTGAGGAGGGGCATCTCGTTCGGCGGGCAGGACAGCGCCAGGTCGGGGGTGTTGGACTCCTGGAGCCGCCGTACGACCGCGTCCATCGAGAGGCGGCCCGAGCCGGCCGCGCTGCGGGCCAGGACCACGTGCAGGCCGATGTCGGCGGCCTGGGGCAGCAGGTCGATCAGGGCGTTCAGCGGGCCGCCCATCGGGCCGGTGAGCAGGTCGTAGTCGTCGACCAGCACGTACACGTCGGGGCCCGACCACCAGTCGCGGCGGGTGAGCTGGGCGGGGGTGACGTCCGCGCCCGGTACGCGTTCGCGCAGGCGGGTGGCCAGAGTGTCGACGAGTTCGCCCGCCGCCGACGCGGAGAAGGCGAAGCCGCGCCGGTACTCCTCGGGGATCGCGTCGATCAGGGCGCGGCGCGAGTCGACGATGACGACCTCGGCCTCGCCCGGCGCGTACGCGCGCGGGATGGCCTGGGCGATCAGGCGCAGCACGGCGGACTTGCCGCTGCCGGTGTCGCCGAGCACGGTCAGGTGCGGCTGGCGGTCGAAGTCGTGCCAGACCGGGGCGAGGTCCGCCTCGCCCCAGCCGAGCGCCACCCGCAGCCGGCCCTCCGGCGCGGGCAGCCGTTCGGCGGGCAGGACCGCCGGCAGCATGCGCACCGGGGGCGCGGACGGGCCCTCCCAGCAGTCGGCCACGGTCTCGGCGAGCGTACGGGCGGCGGAGGCCAGGTCCTCGGTACGCGACCGGCCGTCGAGGCGGGGGACCGCGGCGAGGAAGTGCATCTTGTCCATGGTCAGGCCGCTGCCCGGCGCGCGCGGTACCCGCGCGGCCGCCCGCATGTCGATCACGGAGTCGATCGAGTCGCCGAGGCGCAGCTCCAGCCGGGTGCCGAGCTGGTCGCGCAGCGCGCTGGGAACGTCGGACCAGCGGCTGGAGGTGAGCATGAGGTGCACGCCGTACGTCAGGCCGCGCGCGGCGAGCTGGCGGATCGGCCCGTCGTGCTCCTCGAAGTCGGCGCGCAGTGACGCCCAGCCGTCGACGACGAGGAACACGTCCCCGTGCGGGTCGTCGGCGAACCGTCCCTCGCGGCGAAGCGCGCGGTAGGCGGCCATGTTCTCGATGCCGTGCTCGGTGAACAGGCGTTCGCGGCGGGTGAGCACGCCCTGCACCTCGGCGACCGTACGGCTGACGCGCTCGGCGTCCATCCGGCCCGCGATGCCGCCGATGTGCGGCAGCGCGGACAGCGTCGCGAGCGTGCCGCCACCGAAGTCGAGGCAGTAGAACTGGATCTCGGAGGGCGTGTGGGTGAGCGCCAGCACCGCGATGAGCGTGCGCAGCAGCGTGCTCTTGCCGGACTGCGTGCCGCCCGCGATGCCGACGTGCCCGCCGACGCCGGACAGGTCGGCCATCAGCAGGTCACGGATCTGCTCGAACGGCTTGTCCACGACGGCGACCGGTACGACCAGGCCGCCGCGTCCGGGCCAGCTCGCCGGGGACAGCCCGTACTCCTCGTCGGGCACCAGGGGAGGCAGCACCTGGTCGAGCGTCGGAGGGTCGGCGAGCGGCGGCAGCCACACCTGGTGCGCGGGCGGGCCCGCGTCGCGCAGCCGGCCGACCGCGACCTGGAGCAGCGTGTCGACCTGTTCCTCGTGCGCGCCGGCCACGGGCTCGGGTTCGGGCTCGGGCAGGGTGACGACCGCCGGCGCCGCCACGTGCGACGCGCTGAACGGCACGACCTGGCGGCGCACCTCCTCCTGCCGCTGCTCGGCGGTACGCCGCCGGTACCGGCCCGAGACGTACGCCGCCTTGAACCGTACGAGCGTGGCGACGTCGGAGCGCAGGTAGCCGTTGCCGGGAGCGTTCGGGAGCTGGTACGCGTCGGGGACGCCGATCACCGACCGGCTCTCCATCGCCGAGAACGTCCGCAGCCCGATCCGGTACGACAGGTGGCTCTCCAGCTTGTGCATGCGCCCGTCGTCGATGCGCTGGCTGGCCAGCAGCAGGTGGACGCCGAGGGAGCGGCCGAGGCGGCCGATCATCACGAACAGCTCGGAGAAGTCGGGGTGGGAGGCCAGCAGCTCGCTGAACTCGTCGACGACCACGAACAGCGTCGGCAGCGGGTCGAGGATCGCGCCGTTCACGCGCGCCGCCTCGTACTCCCGCAGCGAGCTGTAGTTGCCCGCGCGCCGCAGGAGTTCCTGGCGCCGCATCATCTCGCCCTGCAGGGCGTCCTGCATACGGGTGACGAGCGGCGCCTCGTCGGCCAGGTTCGTGATCACCGCGGACGTGTGCGGCAGCCCGTCGAGGCCGAGGAAGGTCGCGCCGCCCTTGAAGTCGACGAGGACGAAGTTGAGCACCTCGGAGGAGTGCGTGATGGCCATCGCGAGGACGAGTGTGCGCAGCAGCTCGCTCTTGCCGGACCCGGTCGCGCCGATCAGCAGGCCGTGCGGGCCCATCCCGTCCTGCGCGGACTCCTTGATGTCCAGCTCGACGCGGCTGCCGTCCTCGGCGATGCCGATCGGCACCCGCAGCCGGTCCGGGCCGTCGGCGCGCGCCCACACACGCGAGGGCTCGAGCGCGTCGATGTCGCCGACGCCGAGCAGCGTGCCGAGGTCGAAGTCGCTGACCATCGGCTCGGCGACCTCCGCGGTCGCCCCGAGCCGGAACGGTGAGATGACGCGGGCCAGCGCGGTGGCCTTCGGCACGCTCAGCCGGTCCGGGTGGCCCAGCGGCGTACGGAGCTCGGCGCCCGTACGGTCGAAGCGGACCATCTCCATCGTCTCGGACGTCACGTCGAGCCGCAGGGTCGCGCGGCCCGTGGTCTTCGGCAGCCCGGACGAGACGTTCAAGACGATCGAGTTGCGGTAGCCGGTGCCGGCGAGCCGCGACTCCGGCGGCACCGTGATCCCGTCCACGATCACCACGACGTACGGCTCGTCACGCGTCGGCGTCGCGCCGGCCTCGAACCGGCCGCGGCCCTCCATCTCGGTGGACAGCAGGGCGTCCAGCGCGTCGATGCCGTCGGCGTGCAGCCGCGCGTGCCCGGCGCCGTCCTGCTCCGTGCTGTGCTGGGTGTGCGGTAGCCACTTCACCCAGTCCCACTCCCCGGCGTGCTCGCCCGCCGCGCAGACCGCGACGCGCAGTTCGTCCGGCGAGTGGAACGTCACGAGCTGGGCCAGCAGCGCCCGCATCAGCTCGCGCCCGGCGGCCTCGTCGCCGCGCAGCTGCACCTGCGCGAAGCCGCGCAGGAAGACCGCGGCCGGCAGGTCGTTCACGGTCGTGTACGCGCGGATGAACCTCCGCAGCGCCCGCGCGGTCAGCGGCTCGAGGTCCTCGACCGGCTTGGTCTGCATCGGGTTCATCGTCATCGCGAGCTTCTGCGGGCCGGTGCCGATCCGTACCTCGGCGAAGTCGGGATGCGTGGGGCGCCGCTCCCACAGCCGGCTGCTCATCGCCACCGACCACAGCCCGGCCGGGTCGGGATGCCGCCACGCCAGCGACGCGCGCTGCTCGGCGGCGACGGCGCGGACCCGCTTGCGGGTCTGGGCCAGGTATCGCAGGTAGTCGCGCCGCTCGCCGCGCATCCGGCGTTTGCGCTCGCTCGTCGTGCGCCCGACCTGCCCGAACACCATCGTCATCGACGTCAGTGCCATCAGGCCTGCCGCCAGCAGGCCCAGGCCGGGCCGCGACGGCGACACGAAGATCAGGATCGTGACGCTGGAGCCGATCGCCATCGGCATGTACATCAGCAGCATCCCGAGGTTCCCGGTCGGCGCCTCCGGCAGTACCGGTGGTTCCTGCAGGGACAGCTCACCGCTCGGCATCTCCGGCGGTGACTGCCGTGGCGGTCGTCGAAACAGCGTCGTACTCACGGCCCGATGTCCTTCCCGGTGGGGTGTCCCTCTGACTTGGACACGGCTGCGGGGGCGCCGAGGGTTGCCCGATCCGCAGGACCGTTCGCGTTTCCGGCGAGTGAACTCTTCGCGCTCCGGGAGCCGTGTTCTGGACATGGCGACTCCGCAGACCATGGGTTCCGGCGAGATGTGCCGGCTGACGATCTGTGGCCCGACCTCGCAAATCGAGCTGGCGGTACCCGCACACGTGCCGGTCGCCGACCTGCTCCCGACATTCCTCGACCATCTCGGGTCCGAGCTGTCGGCGGTCGGCCTCGGACACGACGGCTGGGTGTTGCAGCGGCTGGGCGAACCACCACTGGATGAGGACCTCGGCACCGCCGCACTCGGCCTGTTCGACGGTGACGTGCTGCACCTGCGCCCGCGCGGTGACCAGCTCCCGCCGGTCGACTTCGACGACCTGATCGACGGCGTCGCGACCGGGACGGCGGACCGTCCCGACCGCTGGCGCCCCGAGTCCACGCGGCGGCTCGTGCTCGGGCTGGTCGGCTTCGCGCTCGCCCTGGGCATCGCGATCGCGCCCCTGAGCGGCTCGTCCGTCATCGCCACGATCGTGGCCGGTACGGCCGCCGTCCTGACGCTGCTCGGCGGTGCCGCCGCGTCCCGCGCGCTCGGCGACCGTACGGCGGGCATCCTGCTCGCGGTCGGCTCGATCGGGTTCGCCGCCGCCGCGGGGCTCGCGCTGACCGGCGACGGCACCCTCGCGGGCCTGCCGTCCGCGCCCGGGCTGCTCGCGGGCGGCGTATGGGCCGCGACGATGGCGGCCCTGGCGCGTCCCGCCGTCGGCGGCGCCCAGGCCGGCTTCACCTCGGCGATCTTCGCGACCGTCCTGGTCGGGCTCGGCGGGCTGCTCACGACCATCGCGGGCATCAGCCCCGCGGGCTCGGCGGCGATCGTGCTCTCAGTCGCGCTGACGCTCGGCGCGGCCGTACCGGTCATCGCCTCGCGGTTCGCCGGGCTGCGCATCCCACCGCTGCCGACCAACGCCGACGAGTTCCAGCAGGACATCGACCCCGAGCCGAGCCGGCAGGTCCTCGCGCGTACGGCGCGCGCCCACGACCACATCACCGCGCTCTACCTCGGTCTCGGCGCCGTCAGCACGGGCTGCCTGCTGATCCTCGGTGTGACGCCGGGGACCAGCGCACGGGTGCTCGCGTCGGTCGCTTCGCTGCTGATGCTGCTGCACGCACGCGAACTGCTCGGTGTACGTGCCCGGCTCGCGGTGTTCCTGCCCGGCGCGGCCGGACTCGCGACCGTGCTGCTCGACCTGACCGCCGGCATGTCCTCCGGCGTACGGCCCGCGATGGTCGTGGCGATGCTGGTCCTCGCCGCGCTCCTGCTCGCGGTCGCGCGGGTCCTGCCCGGCCGCCGCACGCTGCCCCACTGGGGACGGATCGCGGACCTGTCCCACTCGCTCTCCGCGATGGCGATCATCCCGCTGGTGCTGGCCGTGGTCGGCCTCTACGCGAAGGTGCGTGCCGGATGGGCGTGAACCGGAGCCTCAGAGAACGGGCGAGGGCTTCCGAGCGGTCTCTCGCCGTACTGGAGGTGCGCCGTGCACAACCGTCGTGACCAGGTCAACGCCCATGGCTTCATGGTCGGCCGGCTGGTCTCCGCGCTCGTACGCGCCGAGCCGGATCTGGCCACCCCGCCGCTGCGCCGCTCGTGGGTCGGAATGATCATCGGCCTCCTGGTGGGCGCGCTCGCGGTCGCCGGGTTCGGCGTGATGTCGGCGGTCTTCCCCGGCGGCGCGACCGCCTGGCGCAAGCCCGGCACGCTGATCCTGGAGAAGGGCACCGGCTCGAGCTACGTGCTGGTCGACGGGCGGCTGCGGCCGGTACTGAACTACGCGTCGGCGCGGCTGCTGCTCGGCGCCAAGCTCACCGTCGACTCCGTGCCCACCAAGTCCATCGCGGACGTGCCGCGCGGCCGTCCGGTCGGCATCGACGGCGCGCCCGACTCGCTGCCCGCGAGCGACGGCCCCACCCCGCCCTGGCTGGTCTGCGCGACCTCCGGCGGAGGCAAGCCCGCGCTCACGCTGACCATCGGGGACCGCCCCGACGTACGGCCGCTGACCGGCGGGCAGGCCGTGCTGGTCCGCACCGGCGACGGGACGACCTACCTCGTGACCGCCGACCACCGGATGCGGGTCACCGCGCCGTGGGTGACGCGGGTGCTCGGCTTCCCCGACAACGCTGCGATCGGCGTACGGGACGCGTGGGTGAACACGCTTCCCGCCGGGCCGGACCTGCCGCAGCCCGCGACGCTCGGCCGCGGTGACGCCGGTCCCGCCCTCGACGGGCACCCGGCGAAGGTCGGCGAGGTGTTCGTCGTGCACGGCACCGGTGCAGGACAGCGCTTCTACCTGCTGACCGGCGGCGGACTCATGCCCATGACGCAGACCGCGGCGGCGCTCGCCCTCGGCGACCCGGGCACCGCGCCCGCGTACGACGGCGCGACCGCCGCCGCGCGGGAGCTGAGCCCGGCGGCGCTCGCCTCGGCCCACGTGCTGGCGGCGCCCGCCTGGCAGGCGCAGGTCCCCGCGACGCCGCCCGCGCCGGCCACCGCCGAGGGCCGGATGCCCTGCGTACGCGTCGTGCCGGGCGCCGGCCACGTCACGACGTCCGTGGCGACCGTGCCGTCCCACCCGGTCGCGTCGGCCAGGACCGCGGACGGCGGCCTGACCGCCGACGCGCGCGTCGCCGACGAGGTGGACATCGCGCCGGGCGCCGGCCTGCTCGCCCGGACGCTTCCCGCGCCGGGCGTCCCCGGCACCGGGCTGTACGTCGTCACCGAGGACGGCGCGAAGTTCCCCGTCGCGAACGAGGCCGCGGCCACCGCGCTCGGCTACCGGATCGCCTCCGCCGTACCCGTGACCGCCGACCTGTTGGCGCTCCTGCCGACGGGGCCGGTCCTCGGCCTGCTCGGCCAGGGCGGCGGATGACCAGACCCCCGGCACCGGCTCGCGCGCCCGCGTGAGCCTGACTCAACCAGGAGGAAATGCAGATGCCAACCGGTCAGTTCGGCGGATTCGACCCGGCGTCGTACCACTTCAGCGACGCGGACCTCGCACAGATCATCACGAAGACCAGTGACGCGATCAGTGAGATGAACACCGTCAACAACCTCGTCCAGTCGCACACCGACGCGCTGGTCGACGCCAACCGCTCCGACTCGGGCCAGATCCTGTCGTCGCACCTGTCGACGTGGACGTCGGACTTCAACACCTGCGTGAACAACCTCAACGACCTCAACCAGAAGGCGACCGCCCTGCGCCAGGTCAACGTCAGCACGGGCACCACCACCACCAGCCAGGCGAAGTAGGGGAGCGCTCCGATGGCCGATCAGTTCACCGTCAACCACGGCAACTATGGCGACGTCAACACCGGCCTCGTCAGCCAGGTCACCCGCATGGACACGATCATGCAGGACCTCAACGCCACCCTCAGCCGCATCGCGCAGGCCAGCAACGGTAAGGCCACGCCGCTGTGGGAAGAGCAGCAGGCCACCTGGAACCGGGCCTACACCGAGATGAAGCAGCAGCTCAACACGCACACCCAGTCGTCGATCAGCGTCGCCGAGACGTTCCAGGAGGGCGACAACCACGGCGCCCGGGTCATGTCCTGACCCATCCCGATGCTCACGGCTCCCGGGGCGCTTGACGTGCTCGTTCCGGGGGCCGTGAACCCACCGAATCCAGGAGGCCGGTATGGCGGAAGATTACCGGATCACATCGTTCGACAAGGCCCACTACGACCAGCTCATCACGTACCTGAACAGCGTGGTCGACTCGATCAACACCGACCCGCAGGCCCTCGGGCCGACGGCGAACCTGCGGCTCGACGAGACGCTGAGCGGCATGTTCAAGCCCGGATCGCAGAACTGGTCCGCGGCGAAGAACTTCGTCACGAAGGCCGGGACGTTCGGCGCGTCGGCGCACCAGCGCTACGTCGCCATCGAGCAGGACGTGCGGACGTTCGGCGGGGCGCTCAAGAACGCCGAGGACGTCTTCGAGGACACCGACGACCTCACGACGTACGACGCCTCGAAGTTCGCGGGCGACTACCCCGACGTGGGCGGTCCCCCGGCCACGCCTTGACCTGACGACCGGTCCCGGCCCGGCGACCGCCGGGCCGGGACCACCCCCCACCCCACGTGTGCAGGACCCGGACCCTCCGTCGTCCGGGCCCGAGGATCACTGAGGAGAACCATGGCGGACACGCCGAGCATCCCCGACAACACCAACTGGGGAGAGTGGACCTTCGAGCAGGTCCTCGCCGCGCTCACCGGCGAGGGCACGGACCTGCATTCGGCGGCCAACCAGCCATGGTTCAGCTTCGACACCGGCAAGGGTGCGGGCGCGCCGGTGAACTATCACGCGTTCGGCGACTACTTCGTCGCCGTCGACTTCAACCAGGCGGCCATCGACAAGTGGCACACGGCGTTCCACACCATCGACGACATGATGGGGGACGTCCTCGCGGGCAAGCGCGGCTCGATGGACCTGCAGACCATGCGCGACCTGGAGTTCTCGATCAGGTCGCTCGCGCTGACGACCGGCGCGACGGGGGACGACTTCCGTACGTGGGCGAACGCCCTGGACTCCGACGACTCCGCCTTCCGCGGCAAGGCCGCCTACCTCATCCACTGGCGGATGAAGGTCAACGGCGACGGCATGGTCGACACCCACGACCAGGTCACCACCCGGCACGGGCGCCCGATCGCCGACATCGTCAAGGACGCCGGCGACGGGCTGTCCGCGTTCAACACCTCGATGTCGAACGCCTGGACCAGCATCAGCTTCGGCCTGCTCAACATGGTCGTGAACGGGATCAACGCCGAGGTCACGGCCGCGTTCGACTACATGAAGTCCAAGGGGCTCTTCAAGGACGAGAGCAACTACGCCCTCGACGCCTTCGGCAGCGCCGACGCCGCCAAGACGTACATCAAGACCACGCTCGCGGGCTACTCGAAGGGCGACCTCGGCTCGGCCGCCGGCTGGAACGCGATCAGCGACGGGATCAACACCACCAGCCTGAGCATCCTGAAGAACTCCCTGGACACCCCGTCGCAGACCGCGATCTCGGTCCTGCATCCGAAGTACCTGCTGGCGACCAGCGCGCTCATCGACATCACGGCGCCTCCGGCGGAGACCATGCCGCATCCCCCCGGGGGCGACAAGCCGCCGGACGGCGGTGGCGACGGCGGTGCGCCGCCTCCGCCCCCAGGAGGAGACGGTGGCGGTGGCGGCGGTGCGCCCCCGCCTCCGGACGGCGGTGGCGGTGGTGGTGACGGCGGTGGCGGTACGGGCGACCTCGGCGGCGGTGGCGGCGGCGGTGGCGGCGACGTGCCTCCGCCTCCGGACGGCGGTGGTGGCGGCGGTACCGGTGACCTCGGCCTCGGCGGTGGCGGTGACGGTGGCGGCGGTACCGGTGACCTCGGCCTCGGCGGCGGTGGTGACGGTGGCGGCGGTACGGGCGACCTCGGCCTGGGCGGTGGCGGCGGTGGCGGTGGCGGGTTCATGCCGGGCCTCATGCCTCCGGGCGGCGCCGGTGGCGGTACGGGCGCCGGTGGCGGCGGCAGCGGTGTCGGCCCCGGCTCCGACGGTTCGTTCGACGAGCCCGGCGCGGGCGACGGCATCGTGAACCCCGGCGACCAGCCGCCCGGCGACGGCAGCGGCTCGCTCGTGCCCCCGGGCGCCGGGGACTCCGGCACCGACCTGCCCCCCGGCTCGGCCCCGCCCGGCGACGGCGGCGGTACGGGCGGCGTGGGCGCCGGCGCGGGTGCCGGCGGTGGTACCGGTGGCTTCGGCAGCGACCCCGGGTCGGGTGCGGGCGGCGGTGGCGACGGCCTCGGTGGCGTCGGCAGCGGTGCCGGCGGTGGCGGCTTCGGCGGCGGCAACGGCGCGGGAGACGGCCTCGGCGGAGGTGCGGGCGCGGGTGGCTTCGGCGGCGGCGGCACGGGCGGTGGCCTGGGCGGCGGTGGTCTGGGCGGCGGCGCCGGTGGCGGCCTCGGCGGCGGCATCGGTGGCAACGGCAGCGAGCTGACGGCCTCGCCGTTCAGCGCCTCGGGAGGCGCGCCCGGTCTGGGCGGCGCCGGAGCGCCGGGCGGGTCGAGCTCGGGCAACCAGGCGGGCGGCGTCCCGTTCTACCCGCCGATGATGGGCGGCGGCGGTGCCGGTGCGGGCGGCGACAAGCCGCAGGAGCGCGAACGCCAGACGTGGCTGTCCGAGGAAGAGGAGATCTGGGGCACCAACGTCAACGTCGGGTCCGGCGTCATCGGCCGCCTCGACCAGGACGGCCTCGACGTCGAGGAGGTCCCCCTCGTCGGTCCGGTCCGCGGCAGGGCACGTCCGGACACCCCGCGCCGTACGCGCGAGGCGACGCCCGAGCGCGAGGCGGTGGCCGGGGAGGAGCTCGGAGACGGGCCCAGGTCCAAGAAGAAGGACAAGAAGTCCAAGGACGCGGGCGTCGTCCGCGACGAGACCGATGCCGTGACCGAGGTCGAGCCCCCCGCCGCGCGGGAGGACGAGACCGGAGAGGAGTCATCCGGCAGCACGGCGACGAGCTGACCACCGAAGACGACGAGGAAGGAAGGGCACATGTCCAACGGCTTTCTGCAGGACGGTATGGACGCCGCGATCGCGGGGCTGAGGGAGCAGCAGACCCTCATCCGCGAGGCGGGCGAACGCATGGCGGCGGTGCGGGGGTCCGCGACCTCCACGGACCGCATGGTCACCGCGACCGCCGACAGCCAGGGTCGGCTCGTCGACCTGAAGCTGAGCGGCACGCGGTACCGCAAGCTCGCGGCGGCCGACCTGACCGCGCGCATCGTCGAGACCGTACGCGCCGCCCAGGAGGAGGCGCAGCGGGAGGCGGCGAACACCTTCGCCGGCCTGATGCCCGCGGGCCTCGGCATGCCGACCGGCGACTTCGAGGCCGGTTTCGACGAGATGTTCGACGCCGCGATCAGGACCGCGTCCGGACCCCTGTTCGGCGAGGCCGCGGAGAAGGGAGACGGCGATGGCGGGGTCTGACGACGACATCCTCTCGGTCGACATCGAGGAGCTGGAGCGCGGCGGCGTCCACCTCACGGACATCGCCCACATCGCGGTCCGGATCTACAACGACGTCAACAACGCGGTCACCCAGTTCCCGCATCCGGGCGGCGACGGCGACATCGGCGACTCCGTGCGCAAGAACTACGAGCCGAGCGCGCAGGCGAGCCTTGAGTTCCTCAAGAACGTCAAGGAACTGCTCGGCGGGCACGGCTCCCAGACCCTCGATCTCTCAGGCCTCTTCGGCGACGTCAACGACGTGACGACCATCGATGCCGGAGGGCACGGAAGGCACTGATCGACCATGGCGATCGAGATACCCCCCGCGGCACGCAACCTGTTCCTCGTCCTCACGGGCGAGAAGTGGCCCAGCGCGAACGAGGACCAGTTGCGCACGCTCGGCGACATCTGGGGTGTCGCGGGCGACCAGCTCGAGCACGAGCTCATGCCGCTCCTGGTGCACGCGGTCCAGGAGATCCGGCAGAACTTCACCGGCAAGTCGGCGATCAAGTTCGCCGAGGTGATGGGTCCGTACGTGACCGACGCGCCGCGGTACATCCCGACCGCGGCCGGTCAGTTCCGTGAGCTCAAGAAGTTCCTCAATGACGCGTCGACCCAGGTCGAGTACGTCAAGATCATCTCGATCGAGGAGCTCATCCTGCTGATAGCCCAGATCGCCTGGGCCATCGCGTGGGCGTTCTGGACCGGCGGCCAGAGCATGGTCTGGCTCGCCGGCCGGTTCGTCATCGTCCGGTTCCTGCTGCAGAGCTTCTGGGGACGGCTGATCCTGCAGTTCGCGCTCGCGGAGCTGATGGGGATCGGGTTCCAGGTCGCGCTGGACGTGCTCACCCAGGCGATCCAGTTCGCCAAGGGCACCCGCGACCACTGGGACCCCAAGGCCACGATCAGCGCGGTCGAGGTCGGCGCGATCGGCGGCGCGCTCGGCGTGCCGTTCAACATGATCGGCCACACGGTCGCCCACCAGATCACCACGCGCATCACCCGCCTGATGGGCCATGAGGTCGGTGACACGGTCGTCCATGACCTTCAGCGGTCCGTCAACCAGGCCTTCTCGAACAACATCCGGGACCTCGGCAGCAAGTCGATCACCACGGTCGCCAAGAACATCACCTCCGACATCGTCAGGAACTCCGGCAAGCCGCTGTCCGTCCAGCTCACCGCGGCCGGTATCCACGGAGTCGTCGAGGTCGTCGAGGAGGGCCTGCACGAGGCCATCACCGAGGGCACCGTGATGGCGGCCCAGGGGCAGGGCTTCACGTTCAACCCGTTCTCCTTCACCTCGGGCGCGGCGGGCGGGATCTCCGGCCAGATCGGCGGCGGCCTCAGCGGGACGATGTTCCCGCCGAAGGTCCAGCACGGACCGGAGAGCACCGGCACCTCCGAGACCGACGGCCTGCTGGCCAACGCCGCCGATCCCGGCGAGTCCTCCGACACGGAGTCATCGGAGTCATCTCCGACACGGAGTCCATCTCCGACACCGGGTCCCTGGTCGACGACCCGTTCGGCGACCACCACGCGGTCCAGGACCCGGAGACCGGCAACGACCAGACGACCTCGTCCACGCCGCCGCCGGCCTCCCGGTCCGGCGAGGGCACCACCACCCCGTCCAGCACCTCCCCGGCCTCGAACGGCTCGCCCGGCGGAACCCGCGGAGACGGCACACCGGCCACGTCCACCGGCAATCGCGACGTCCGCGCCCCCGCTTCGGGCGGCGGCCGCGGCAGCGGCACCTCTTCCACGGGCGCGGGCGGGCGCGACACGGGATCCTCGCAGCCGAGCCGCTCGGACCGCGGCGCCCCCACGCCACCGCCCAAGACCACGACCACGTCCCGTACACCGGCCACGACCAGCGGGAACGGGCCCGCCCAGCCCTCGAAGACCGGCGGCGAGGGCCTCCCCTCCCGCGCCGGATCGGCGACCTCGAGCGCGAGCGCGTCCACCTCCTCGAAGAACGGAACTCCGGACACCAACGCACGGGAGACGGCGAACACGAAGGAGACGGCGGGCACGAACGGCCGGGGGACGGCGAGCACGAACTCCCAGGGAACGTCGGGCACGCGCACGCCGGGCACGTCGGAGACGAGCCGCACCGGCGCGGGCGAGGGCACCTCGCCGGCCTCGAAGAACCCGTTCCAGTCCTCGACCCGGCCTCCCGCGTCGTCCACCAGCACGAACGGCTCTCCCGGCTCCACCACGGGCCGCACGGCGGAGTCCACGACGGGTCGACCGACGGAGTCCACGACGGGCAGGTCGACGGGGAACACGACGGGGCGGCCGACGGAGAGCACCACGTCCTCGAGTACCGACCGGACCGCGGCGGCCGGAACGCAGGGTTCCCGCACCGGGCGCGGCACCTCCGAGGGCAACCCCTCGAACACCCCGGTCACCTCGCGGACCAGGCAGGATCCGTCTTCGACGACGTCCTCCACTCGCCCGCCGTCGGAGAACGCTCCCGCGTCCACCGCAACGACGAGGAGTCCCGCACCGGGCACGCGTTCGTCGAGTGACGAGACCCCGCTGATCGACACGAGCGACTCGGCGAACGGGGCGCTCGCCGACAGCGGGTTGCCGAGCGAGGTGACCGAAGGCCGATCGTCGCCACCGCCGCGAACCTGGGTGCCGTCTCGCGCGCCGCCGTGGCCGAGTCCGGGCGGCTCGTCGTGCTCGGCGACGGCGTGCTGTCGGCGAAGGTCGCCGAGAGCACCGCCAAGAGCCTGGGCGTCGATGTCGTCGCCAAGGTCGACCGCGCGCAGATCGGGAACGGCCGGCGGAAGGGCCTGCACTGGATGACGTTCCCGGCGGACGGGGGGCGGCCCCGGCCTGTACAGGCGGGTATCTCGTCCTTGTCCGCCGCGAGAGAAGCGACGCAAACGACGCAGGAGGTACGGTCCGAGGCGGCCACGCTCCCGCCCGCGGTTCCCGCCAAGACCCCGCCCGTCGTGCCGTCGCGCGCCACCGCCTCCACGAACACGAACACCTCGCCCACGCGTACCGGGAACGAGCGGGGCAGGCGTGGCCCCGGCGACGGGCGAACGGACCGGACCGGCGGACGGCGGCGTACGGACGCCGGGCGCCGGGTCGCCGAGGAGCGGACGCTGCCCGCCCTTCCGGCCGAGCGCGTCGCGGCGGCGGTCTCGTCGGCCACGGCGCTGGCCGAGGGGCGCGGGCACGTGCTCGGCGACCGGGCCGAGCTGGTCGAGCTGGCCGGGCGGTTGCCGGCGGACCGGTCGGCGTACACGCTCGTCGCGTCCGGGTCCGCGCGCGGGGTGACGGGGCCGGACGGGCGGCCGCTGTCCGCCGAGGAACTCGCCGACGTGCTGACGAAGCTCCGCCCGCCGGGCGATCGCCGTCCCGTACGGCTGGTGGTCTGCGACACGGCCATCGGCGGGGTGACCTCGTACGCGGCGCGGGTGTCCACGCTGTTGAGCGTGCCCGTGCTGGCGCCGGCCGGCTGGGTGTGGCAGCCCACGCACGCCGGGCGCTCCGGCCTCGACGGGATCGTCAGCCCGCCGAAGGTCACCACGGACGGCCGGATCCTGCCCGCGCCCGCGCTGCCCGCGCGGGGCACCTGGGTTCTGTTCACCCCGGATCAGAGCGGCGTACGGACGAACGAGGTCGGGCCCGCGCTGCCCGCCGAGGCCACCTCGCCCCAGAGGCGCGCCGCCGTGCCCGGGGCGGACCGGGTGGACGCCTGGTCGCACTGGTCCGAAGACGACGACGGCAGGCGCGCGCCCACGCCGGAGCCGAGCTTCCCGACCCTGCGGAGGAACCCGAGAAGCATGTACGTCCCGCTCATGGACGAGGAACAGACCTGGATCAACCAGCCCGAGTACGGTACGCCGCTCGTCGGGACCTCGTCCGGTACCCGCCAGACGGCCGCCTCGCGCGGGACACCGTTCTCGGGCCAGTTCAGCGGCGGACCGGCGAACCCGGGGACCAGGTCGGCCAGGACGCGCACCGTCCGCTGGGCGGACCTCGCCGAAGATCCCGACCTGTCGAACACGCCGGTGGACCTGCCGAACACGGACGAGGCCTTCGCCACGCGCGTGAACGACGCGCTGGTCCAGCGGGGTACCGGTACGGGCGCGGTCACCACCGTCGAGCGGAACCTCACCGGGGCCGGCACCGGGTCCAGCTCCCTGGTGATCTACCGGCGGTCCGACGGGAGCAACGACCACGCGTACGCGTTCAACACCGGGCACGGCATCGAGTGGACGGACCCGGTGACCGGCGACCTGGTCCAGATCCCGGCCGACCACACCGGCCTGGCCTCCCTCGACATGGACCCGGACGGCATCCTGATCGACCCGCCGGCCGCGCTCGGCACCGCGTCACAGGCGGACCGTACGTTCGCCGAGATGCGGCCGGTCTGGCGCGGCGGCGGGCAGCCGATCGCGAACGCCGGCCCGATGATCCGCTCCATTGGCGTCCCGCGCGCCGGGCTGCCGAACATGAGAGAGCTCATCGGCCGGCTCCGGCAGCTCGTCGCCCAGGAGGGGGTCACGGTCGAGGAGGACGTCTGGACCGCGCTGCCCCAGCGACTGCTGAGCAACTACCGGTACCTGCTGCCGGACGCCGACGGGAACGGCGACCTCACGCCGCCGGGCATGGGCGGCTTCATGGTGCCGCTCGGGCCGGTGGAGGCGCTGATCTCGCTGGATCCGCGCGACCCGAGGACGGTCGGCGACCCGGCGGGTTCGACGACGACCCCGTCGAAGCGGCCACCGGAGAGCCGCGACGGCACGTTCAACGCCGGTGAGACGATCAACGCGTCGTACGCGACCGGCGCCCACGTGCAGGGGCAGTCCGGGCAGACCGGTGCGGCGCGCGGCGCGATCTCGCTGTCGTTCGGCATCGGCGTCTCGCCGGGCGTGCTGAACGTGATCAAGGTCGGTACTTCCATCGCGGGCACGGCGAACCAGTCGAACCGGTCGACCAGCCACGTCGCCGACGCCGAGGGCGGGCACGTCGAGGACAACCGCACCGACTCGGCGATGGTCGCCTACACCCCGAACTGGTCGATGAAGGTCCGCGCGAACTCCCAGCAGAGCTGGGCGCTGACCGACGAGCACCGGCTGCCCGACCGGGGCGGGGACAAGCTCCTGCTCTACGTGCCCGAGCACTACCTGGAGACGGCGCCGGGCCAGGTCAGGGCGACCGTGACCCCGGACAAGGCCGCGACGCTGCCGAAGACGTTCTACGCGTCCGGGCTGACCGGCCTGCCGCGACTGTTCGACAACATCCTTACGACGCTGCGCCAGAACGGTCTGGACCTGCCGATCGGCAGCAGCACCCGCGAGGAACTCCTGCAGAAGCTGTGGAACCTCGACGCGCACCTGGACGAGGCGGTCAACGACCAGAACGGCTACCCGTTCCTGCTGCACGACGAGTACGGCAAGCCGGTCGCGTCGGTCGAGGTGCACTCGGTACGGCAGGCGGACGGGACGTTCCGCGTTGGGCAGACCAGCGAGTTCGCGCACCTGGAGAACGTCCGTACCGCGATCGACGGCGTCGGCGGCGGCCACACGCTCTCCCACAACACCAAGCTGACCCCGCTCAGCCTGGAGTTCGACCTGATCCCCAACCCGACCGGGATCAAGGAACTCGGGCTCGGCATCAGCGCGTACGGCGCGATGACGTGGTCGAGCTCGGACACGATCAGCGCGGGCCGCAACGGCCTGTGGGTCGTGGTGCCGCGCTACACCGGATACACCTCCGGGTACAGGGTGGCGTTCGAGCACCGGGCCACGGTCACCGTCCGCACCGGCGACACGCGGCCGCACGACACGCAGCCCGTAGGCGGCCAGGCGCTGGTGCGCATGCCGGAACCGTCCGCGTACGAGCACGGCTTCCCGGTCGACAAGGCCGCGATCGAGGACCCGGTCCAGCGGAACGCCCTGGTGAACGGGGCGGACGGCATCGCCACGACGGCGTACAACGCGCAGGACCTGCGGTTCCTCGGCCGACAGGACAACGAGCCGGTCAAGACGCCGCCGCCGCACGTCGCGGCCGGCAAGGGCATCGGCATGGGCCTGCCCTCGGTGCCGCAGTCGACCATCACCGCCGTCACGAACGGGCTCCGGCCCGACCTCGTACGGCGCGGCTTCCTGCCGTCGGACGAGCGGCGGCCGTTCCGCGGCCGGCACTGGTGGACGCACGGCTCCGGGCTGAACACCCGGATCGACAACCAGAAGCTCGTCGAGAAGATGATCTCCCAGCGGGGCTTCGACTCGCACTACGACGAGATCCACCAGGACGGCCTGCCCGTCACACTGCGGCGGCGCCGCGGCTTCCTCGGCATCGACTTCAGCGTCTCCACCGCCAAGATCCGGATCACGGCGGCCAACAGCCCGACCGTGCAGCCGAGGTTCCTGCGCACCACCCGCGAATACCACACGGTCAACCTGGCGATGGGCATGGACACCGCCGGCCAGGCGACGTCGGGCAGCCGAAAGATCGGGGTGGGCGTCAAGTTCAAGGCGCTGTTCCAGTGGCTCAAGGCGGCCGTCACCGGCGTAGAGCTGCAGCGCACGGTCGGCGCGACCGACTCGGTGAACTTCCTCAACAACCGCCCCGAGCTGCTGGAGTACCCGGGCCGGGTCGACGAGTTCGAGCTGACCAGCGACTACCAGGTCACCGTCGAGTACTCGCACTGGAGCCCGTGGACCGCGGTCAGGCGGGCCTGGCCGGGATGGCTCACCGTGAACCGCCCGGCGTGGCTGCACGCCCCGGCCTGGCTGCACCGGCCCGCGTGGCTGCACCGTCCGGCCTGGCTCCGGATGCCCGCCCTGCCTGCGATGCCGGGTTGGGCGGCCACGACCGGCCGGTTCCTGGGCCGCCCGTTCGCGTGGATGTTCCGGGCGAACCGGACGCAGTTCGACGTGAACGGCCAGCGCGCCGTGACGCGGATCCTGCCGCTGGGCGACGAGCCGCCGCAGCACCGTGCCACGTCCACCGGCGACACCCCGGCCGGCGTGCTCGACCAGGCGGCGATCTACTACTTCGACACCACCGGCGTCCAGACCGCCGCGGGTGCCGCGCTCACCGACCTCGTCGGGCCGGGGCGCAACGCCGACCAGCACGTGGACGCGTACGGCGGCACCGTCGAGATGCGCGCGCACCTCAAGGAGATCGTCAACAACGAGTACACGACCGACCAGCCGTTCAAGAGCGGCCTCATCCGCGACACGCACGGGATGATGGACGTACGCGGGCAGATGCGGCAGTCGACGTTCACCGGTGCGACCCAGGACAAGTTCGTCCTCGGCATCATCAAGCTCTGGCTGGCCCAGACCAGCACCACCGACAGCAGCTCCAAGGGCGTGAGCTGGGACCAGCTCGACGGGGCGTTCGGGGGCGTCGCCGGCCTGGCGAACGTCACAGGGGAGTTCGACCTCAGCCGCCACTGGCAGTGGAACCGCTCCTCGAGCACCGGCCGTACCGGCGGCAAGGAGCTGATCCAGCTCGACTTCAACCACGTCTACAGCTACGAGACGACCGTCGACCTCACGGTACGGAGCCGGCAGGAGAAGCACGGCAAGTTCTGGTTCTCCTCGCGCCGCCGGAGGACGACGCCCGTCAACGGCCGCCGCATGATCTACCTGCTGCCGGAGCCGGAGGCACTGGAGAAGTACGCCGACGGCGCCCTGCCCGTCGCGGACAAGCAGCTCGCCGACGCCATGAAGCGCTGGCAGGACGGTGAGCTGATGCTGAACGGCGACACCGTCGCCAAGATCCTGAACCGTTGGCAGGGGGAGAGCCCGGCCCTCACCGCCGGCGTCACCGACGACCGCGTCGCGCTGGCGAACCACCTCGCCACGACCCACGCCACCTACGTCGCCATGATGCAGAACCGCACCCCGCTCCCGGACCGGCCGAACCTCCGCACGCTGCGGGAGAACGGCGCGCTGCCGGTGCTGGACCAGCGGACCCGCGACGACTTCAACCGGACCTTCGGGCAGCGGCTGAACCAGCCGAACCGCGACTTCCCCACGATGGACCTGCCGGAGTACCTGACCCGCGACGACCCCGGCGGGCGCATGCTCGGCCACAGCGGCGTCCACGAGCTGAAGTACAACGACGGCCGGTCCACGTACCAGATCGTCAAGGACGAGGTCGACGCGGTGGCGCCCGGCCTGCTGGCGGCGGGCGCGGAGCTGTGGGACCGCAGGGGCCGCGTGGTCGGCCGGATGCAGGGCGGCATCGACTCCCTGCAGGCGGTGCTGGCACGTGGCCGCGACCAGGCCATGTGGGAGGACCTGCTCTCCACGAACGGCCACGTGTTCTACCTGGTCAACCCGGTCGGCGGGCTGCTGACGGACGTCGTTGAGATCACGCTGTCCGACGAGCTGACCTCGTCGCCGACGGTACGCGACTTCAAGCCCGACACCGGCCTGGAGAACTACGGGCACGCCTACAGCGGCACGACGGAGTCCACGTCCCGTGACGGCGGGCAGTCGGCGACCTTCCCCAAGGTCGCGTTCGGACGCGCCGGCAAGGAGAGCGACGTCCCGACCGACCCGCCGACGGCGGCCTCCGGCAACGCCGACCTCGCCTTCGCCGAGGGCCACCACCGCGGTACGACCCGCGCGGAGAGCGCGACCACCGAGCAGACCGTCTACGACTGGTCCGGCCACTACCGCGTCGGGTTCGACCACGAACTGACCGTCGGCGTACGGCGGCTGGAGATGGACGGCCGCCCGATCAACAACTTCCTGATGAGCACGCTCCGGCACTGGACCGGGCACACCGAGGCGCGTCAGCCGGTCAAGGCACCCGGCAGGCTGGAGCTGCAGGTGCCGCGCGCGCTCGCGGAGGCGGGCACGCTGCGCGGGCCCTCGGACCTCCCCGGGTTCGCCGCGATCCCGGAGCTGCCGGGCGACGCCTACATCAGCGGCACCATGCTCGACGACGCCCTGCCGGCCGGCCGCAAGATGCTCGAGCGTGCCTTCGGGCGCGACGCCGCCAAGGCCACCACGCAGTCGTGGACATCGCGGCAGCTCTCGCGGTCGGGCATCGGGCGCGGGATCCTCCGCGGGGCGGCCTGGCTCGGGCGGCGCAACGGGGTGCGGTCGTTCCTGTCGCTGCCGGTGCTGCTGTCCCGCTCCCACCTGACCAACCACATCCTCGAGGGGTCGGCCGGCAAGCGGTACAAGCTCGCGGACAACGTGTTCATCCCGGGGCACTCCTCCGACCGCGCGTCGCTGTTCCTCGAGGGTGACCTGTACGACCTCGAGGTGCTCGCGCCGATCAAGGAGGGCACCGGCACCGGCCGCTACATCAAGCACCAGAGCGGCACCACGGCCTCCACCAGCACCGACCGCTGGCGCGGCGCGGGCGAGGCGGCGCTCGACATCTCCGGCACCATCAAGCCGCACGACCCGCCGCACGGCCTGACCGGCGAGACCGGCGCGAGCCAGACCACCTCGGCGAACCGCTCGGGCGCCGGCACCGAGAACTACCGGCGCGAGCAGCACGTCAAGCAGCAGGGCCCGGTCTACCTCGTACGGATGCGCGGCCGCTACCGGCTGGAGGCCCAGCGGTACCGCCACCACCTGTTCCGCCGCCGTACGCCGCTCGGCCGGTTCCACAGCGACCCGATCACCGGCGACGTGTACGCGGAGATGTTCCAGGACGAGGTCAAGGAGCTGCGCCGGCAGATCGCCGAGCGGCGGCCGGAGATCGACACGCGGCACCCCGCCGAGTCGTGGGACGCGATGAACCGCGCGCCCGGGTACGACCTCGGCTCGCTGCTGGAGGGCGCCGCGGCCGAACGCCTGGACGCCCAGCGTGCCTACCGCGGCGTGGCGCGCGGCCTGCGCTCGCTGATGGGCGGCGACCGTGCGGTGGTCCTGCGCGCCGACCGGCGCGCCATGGCGCGGGCGGCGTACCGTTCGCTGCTGCCGTGGGCGGCCGACCGGATGGGCGCCGACGTCACGGCCGCCGGCATCGGCCGGCCGGACTCCCTGGGGCGCTTCGAACGCCACCGCGACGCGGCCGGCGACGCGCCCGGCGCCGTCGAGGAGGCCACCCGGTCGGTCGTCGCCGAGGTCCACCGGGTGCGCGAGCTCACGTCCGGCGGCCCGGCACCGGTCTTCACACCGGCGAACGGCAACACCCTCGAGCAGACCTACGCCGCGGCCCTGAACTGGGCGGTCACCACGATCCGGGCCGACGTCGCCGCGGCGCAGGGCGCCGGGCGACGGGTGAGCGAGCCGGCCAGCGTCCGACGGTACGGGGAGTACCTCCAGGCCATCGGCCGGGCTCCGGGCACGGCGCCCGGCGCGGTCGAGGAGGCGACCACCGGCATCATCAACGAGGTCAACCGGGTGCACGCGCTCAACCCGGCGAACGCGTACGTTCCCAACCCGACCCGGCCGACCGTCACGACCTTTCCACCGGTCGGGCTGCCGGGCGCCGTGCCCGTCCTCGGCCTGGACCCGGTGTACGTGGCGCGCGACGTCGCGCACGCCCTGAACGCGCACATCCGCGTCGACGTCATCGGCCAGGACGGCGCCTCCGTCACCCGCTGGGTCGGGCCGGACGGGCGGCTGCACTACTTCGACCCGGCGGGCACCCAGCACGTCAGCATCACCGCGGACGAGGCGGAGCGGGTCGGCCTGCTGCCGTCCCGGCAGCGAGCGGACGTCGACCGGCTCGGCATCGGCGCCGCCGACATCGGACGGCTGTACCGCGGTTCGTGGCAGCGCGGCCGGACGTTCGAGCAGGCACTGGCCGGTGAGATCCGCCGGCGCGACGACCGGCTGGCCGGGCTCCATCCCGATCTGCCCGAACTGCTCACCCGCGCGGTCGAGAACGACGACGTCTGGGCCCGGTACGAGGCGCGGCTCGAGCGGAGCCACGCCCGCTGGCGCGCCGACAACACCGCCGACGTTCGCGACCTGCGACGCAACATCGCCGAGCTCGACGGCGTGCTCTTCGAGCTGCGGACGCGGCTGTTCGGCCAGCACGGCGACCGGGCGTACGCGGCGTCGCCGGCCGAGGCCGACCGGATCACGGCGGCGATCGAAGCCACGCAGACCTCCGTCAACACGACGGACCGCCAGGTCACGGAGCTGAACCGGCAGCTCACGGACCTGACGAACCAGGAGGAGACCATCCTGCGGCGGCTCGACGACGCCGGGTACGAACGGGGCCGTCTCGCCGTGGACGTCCTGTCCGAACTCCGCGACGCGGCGCGCGGGCGCGACGGCTTCGCCCGGCGTACCTGGGACGACGGCGCGGTTCAGGCGGTCGAGGACCGCATCGAGGACCTCGCGCCGCCGAGGCCCGGACGGCGAGGCGCGCTGACGTCGGTCACCGGGGACCAGCTCGGGGCGGCCCCGGCGCCGACCGCGCGTGACCTCGCCTCGCCGCCGCACCCCCGCCTGCCCGAGGCCGTCGTCCGGCGCGACTACGTGTGGCTGAAGAAGATCAACCCGTCCTTCGCCAAGGGCGAGGACTACGCCACGAACTGCGTGCTCAGCGCGATCGGCACCAACCTCACCCTCGAGGAGGCGCTGAAGGACCCGCAGGAGGACCCCGACCTCCTGCCCTTCTACCAGGTGCCGCCGTCGAGCCTGGCGCCGCGCGAGTACATCACCAACATGGGCCACGGCGACCCCGTCGACGTCGCGGGCTACGCCGCGATCGTGAACGCGATGACCGCCGCCGGCCCCGGCGCGCGCGGCCTGGTCATCGTCGGCGTACAGGGCAGCGCGATCGACCACGTCTTCAACGTCGTCCACGACAAGAACGGCATCGTCTTCCTCGACGGCCAGCGCGGCGAACAGGCGATCCTGCCGACGGACGTCCGCAGCCTGCAGTTCCTCCCGGTGAGCGAGGGCTTCCCGCGCGACGCGATCGCGGTGGGCGGGCCGGGGCGCCCCTCGGCGTTCGTCGGCACGCCCGCCACCGCCGTCGAACGGAACCGCGCGAACCTGGAGAACCGCCTCGCGCCCCTGCTGCCCGCCGACGACGGGACCACCGCCGACTGCCTCACCCGGCTCCAGACCGTGCACCGGGCCTTCTACGGGACCGGGCCGCGTACCGTGCGTGACGACTCGGCGCTCGGCACCGGCCGTACGCAGGACGCCCTCGCCGCCGAGCTCGGCGGCGACTGGCGGCCCGTCGCGACCGGGCCGCTCGTCACGCGGCTGCGCGAACTCGGCCACGGCGCCACGGCGTTCGTGCTGACCTCGCCGCCGGGCGAGGCGTACTCCCGTCACGGGGTCGTGCTGCGCAACGAGCACGGCCAGGTGTACTGGATCGAGACCCAGGGCGCAGGGAACCACCGGGTCAGCCCCGTCACCGCGCCGCCGGCACCGGTGATCGGCGCGCGGGCGATCGTCCTCGACGGCGCGGGGAACGCCGTGCCGCCCTCCACCGGCTCGGCGAACGACGGGTTGTTCGACCCTTCCGGCGACCTCAAGTACGGGGCGCTCGGGCGCGAGCTGGAGACGTCGTTCATCGTGCATCTCGACGACGGCGCGGACATCGGCGACAACGACCTGCTCCTGCTCGACGACCCCGAGGCCGGGGTCAAGCTGATGACCGACAGCTGGAGCCTCGCGGTCGCCGGAGGCCGCTACTTCCCCTCGCTGGAGGCGGCGCGCGCCGCCGGTCTCGGCCCGGCGACCATGAAGAAGGTCAAGATCATCGAGATGGTCACGCACCCCGAGGGCATCATCCGGCCGTACGAGGACGACCTGCCGACCGCCGAGGACCGCTTCCACGGCACCCGCGAGACCTTCGCTACGCTGCGGACCGCGCGCACGCGCGGCGGGCGGCCGAGGGTGACCGACCGCGGCACGAGGCTGACCGAGCTGTTCCCGCCGAACGGACGCCGCACGTACGGCCCGCTCGCCGAACGGCTCTCCGTCATCCGGCCGCCCTGGGACGTCGACACCGTGTACGGCCAGCTCACCGTCGGTGTACCGCTGACGGGCATCCCCGGATTCATGCTGTACGCAGCGGGCCTGAACAACTCCTCCTCGATGCGGGAGTTCCTGGGCGACAGCCTCGGGTTCGGCACACGGATCGCGCGGAGGTTCATCGAACGGCGCGTCGGCGGCGACGTCGACGGGTTCGCGGTCGCGGCCATGGACCACGCGCCCGGCGTCGCCGCGCTGCGCGCCGCCATGGTCGTCCTGCTCACGCACGCCGCCGCCGAGGTGGACGTCTACCTGACCCCGGGCGACCGGGCCAAGAATCGCGTGCTCGGCGCCCTGCGCAGCTCGTTCTCCGCGGTGCGCGCGTCGCTGCCGGACGACGTCAAGGAGTACCTCGAGACCAACGCCGGCGACATCCGGCACGAGCTGAGGAGCTACCTGAAGAGCCGGATGAGAACGCGCGTCGAGGCCTTCGACCGCGAGCGCTCCCGTCGCGGGCAGCCGCGGCTGGGCATCTTCGACTACACGCTGCAATACCAGACCGACGTCACCCTGGGCGACTACGTGGACAACCTGCTCCTCCCGCCGGAGCGGCGCCGCGTCCACATCGACCAGGAGACGGCGATGAACATCCGGACCAACTTCGACTCGCTCGACGACAATGAGGGACGGCTGCGGGAGCCGCTGATCCCGGTCGAGATGCGTGACCTCGGCGCCACGTGGGTCACGATGGACCAGGTCGAGGCGCGTTCCCGGCAGGTCGCGGATTTCGCGCGCGAGGCGTACGACGCGGCCGCCAGGACCCGGCGCAACGGACGGACCGAGGCCGGCCGCCGCCACCTCGAGACGCTCACCGACGCGGTACGCACGCTGGGCGCGATGCGGCTCGGCAGGAACCTCATGTCGGACGTGCACCGCGCCATCGACAAGGCCGTCGCCCAGGGCTCGGAGGCGCTCCGCCGCCCGATCGTGCGCCAGGACGTGACCAGCAACCTGGTCGCCGACGCCATGATCGCCCTGCACGACTTCGCCGAGAACGGCGACCGGCGGGCCCGCGCGCTGCGCGAGACGCTCGAGGACGTGCGCGCGAGCGTGCACGAGCACCGAGGCGTACGGCCGGGCGTCCCCGCGCCGACGCCCGAACTGAGGGAGTTCACCGACAGCATCGACCTCGCGATCGGCGACCTGCGCCGCCTGGAGCGCAACCACCTCGAGGTGCCGTTCGGCCAGGGGGAGCACCGGGTCGACGAGGACGACGTTCGTGCGCTGCGGTCGTTCGCGCGGCACGTCGCCCGCCGGGCCGACCGGTACGCCGACGGACGCCCCGGACTCGTCGTACGCGTCGACGGCAGCGGCAACGGCGGGCTGTTCAGCCTGGGTCCGGTCCGGGTGGGCCGCAGGCGCGCGCAGGCCGTCATCAACGTGCTGCGGCCGATGATCGAGGACGAGCTGCACGACCGCGGCCTGTCACGCCGGACCGTGGCGTTCGAGGCCCTGTCGCACGGCCGGACCGACGACGGGCCCGAGCAGGATGAGGAGACGGACGAGGAGCGGCGCCGAGCTGACGTGTGGGTCGCGCCGGCTCCGCCGCCCCCGGACTCGCGCGAGACCCGCCGCAACGGGGGCGCGCGCGACACGGGCATCGACCCGCTGGAGGACGGCCGTCCGCTGGGCGCGCCGATCACACTGGAACGCCCCCGCTTCGGCGGCGTGTCCGAGTCCGCGCAGGTGGACCCGTCCGGCGCGGCGGGCAAGGGCAAGGGGCCGGAGAGCCGGTACACGCTCTCCCGTTCGGACGGGCTACGGGCGCCGTTCCGGTACGACGTCGGATCCTCCGGTCGGATCACGCTGCCGGACGGCACGACACTCGCGCCGGACGGCTGGGTGCGCTTCGGTGACGACTTCGTGCACGCGCCGACCGGCCATCTCCTGCGCGGCGACAGCGGCTGGATCGGGCGGGTGGCCAACGCCGACAATGTCCGTACGCTGCTGGCCGAGTCGGAGGCGGAGTCCTACACCGCGAGTGCCGACCCGTCAGGGCTCCACCTGGCGCGCGACGGAGGCGGCACGGAGGTACGGGTGCCGCTCACGGACCCGGCACCGGCCCCGGCCGGAACGGCCACGCCGAGCCTCGCCGACACCGCGTACCGGATCCTGTCCGGCACGACGCCCACGTCCGTTCCCGCGACGACGCCGGTCCCTGGGACGACCACGGCCGCCATGCCGATCCCCGCCACACCGGTCCCTGGGACGACGACGTCCGTCACGCCGGTTCCCGCGACGACCACGCCCGCGCCCGCGTACTCGGCGCAGGACAGCTTCGACGCCGAGTTCGCGGACACGATCGCGGAGTTCCCCGAGATCATCCGCGACGGCCGCTGGACGGTGTGGGGTCAGGGCGCCGAGGAACAGGAGGCCCGGGTGTTCGCCGCCGAGAGCACGACGCTGGGCGGGCTGCGCGGGCAGTACGACCCCGACGCCCCGAAGGCGGGCCGGGTCGCCGACGCCGCAGGCCGCCTGTACGCCGAGGGCCCCGCCTGGAACTGGTACCTGCCCGGCCGCGACCGTGTCGTGGCCTCCTCGCGGCCGGAGTCCGACGTGCGGTCGACGCTGTCCAACGCGCCGGGCGCCCCGGTCTCCAAACCCTCCCCGCACCGGGTGGCCGACACGCCGCCGGTCGACCCGTCGCGTACCGCGGCCCTGCCCACGCTGCTCGACGGCGGCCTGCCGCACGCGATGCGGTGGCGTGCCGACGGTGGGACGGCGCCGCTGCACAAGTTCAGCGACAAGGCACCGGAGGAGGTCTTCCGCGACGGGCTGCGCCCGAAGGGCGGTCGGCTCGGGCACCTCATCGAGCACGTGTACGGCAACCCGAGGGACACCGCGTACGTGAGCACGTCGCGGAACTACCACTACCTGCGGGACTCGGCGTACAACGACCCGGGCTCGGCCACCCTGCTGCACGGCAAGTACCGGTGGCGCTACGACGTGGTCCTGCCCGGTGGCGTCGACGTCAACGCCACGCTCGACATCGCCTCGCCGTTCCCCGACCAGCAGGAGGTCGTCTTTCCCGGCGGCATCGACGTGCGGTTCATCCGTGGCGCGCAGCCGCTGGAGAACGGCTCACCGGTCGGTGACTACATTCTCAATCCCGCCTTCGACCCTCGGTTCGGCCCATCGCCCGACGGCGTCCAACAGAATCGGGCGTAAGAACAATATGGGTTGGCCAATTCGTTGACACCAATCGGTTGCTTGTTGACAGAATATGACTCCCGAATTCACGTACCCGAATGAGGAGAACGGCGATGTCAGAGGCATGCGCGCGGCCCGCCGCGGCCCGGCGGCGGACGCCGGCCGGAGGTCGCCGTGACGGATGAGCCGGCCGTCGCCGTGGAGATCCGCCGGGCGTCGGCGCTGCCGCGGGTCATCGCGGTGCCCGCCCTCGAGATCCTGTTCCCGTCCGACCTCGCCACGTCGCCGGAGCCGGCGACGGCGGTCGTGCCGAGCGCCGGTGTGGTCGCGCGGGAGGACCATCCCGTGCCCGCCGCCGTACGCACGCGGCAGCGCCGTACCCGGCTCCTCGTGCTCGGCGTGGCCGGGGTCGCGGTGCTCGCGCTCGTGCCCCTCGCCCTCCTCGGGCCGGGTGGCGGGTCCGACGACCACCGCTCCCGCGCCGCCGCCGGATCGCCGCCGGGCAACGGGAATCCGGCCGCGCCCGCGCCGAGCTGGCCCGCCGGCGCGCCCACGCCGACCCCCGCGCAGAGCGGCGACCCGCACTCCACGGGGGCGCCGTCGGGCGGCAACTCCCACGGGTCAACCGGATCGCACGGCAAGAACGGGCACGCGTCGCACGGCGGATCGGGCGGCTCGCACGGATCGTCCGGCCACGCGCCGCCCGCGAACGGAACGGCCTCCAGGACGCGTTCGATCATGAGCTACGCCTCGAACCGGTGCATCGACGTCACCGGCGGCGCGGGCAAGGACGGCACCCCGCTGGACATCTGGGACTGCAACGGCGCCTCCCGGCAGAAGTGGACGTTCGAGTCGGACGGCTCGGTACGCGCGCTCGGCCTGTGCATGGACGTCGCGTGGGGTTCCAGCGACGACGGCACCACCATCCAGCTCGCGAACTGCCACGGCGGACCCGCCCAGCATTTCGACCTGAACGGCGCCGGTGACCTGGTCAACACCGGCGCGGACAAATGCGTGGACGTGAAGGACCAGGAGACCGGTAACGGCACCCGCCTTCAGCTCTGGCAATGCGCCGGCACTTCGAACCAGAAATGGAGCGCCGTCTGACGTTTTCGGCGCTCGCGAACGGCCGACCGGTCCGACGGCGACCACGGTCGCGAAATGGGAAGCGATGGAGAGGAACGGCGATGGTCGAGGCATCTCCGACCGGCCGCCGGAGACGGATCCGGCACCACCGCTCGCGATGGGCCGCGTCGTGACGACCGGACCCGGCGCGGCGCTGGTGCTCCACGCCGACGGCGACGTGACCATCTTCGACACCGGAGGTTCCCCGCTGTGGAACACCGGAACAGCGAGATGACCTGCGGGCGACGGGCGGCCGTACGCCAGGCCGTTCGCGACCGCGGCGCCATCCCGATCGAACGCGTCGAAAGGATCGCCGCGGCATGAGGGGAGATCGATGATCAGGCCGTCCGCGCGCCGGTCGGATGACCTCGACGGCTCCGCTTCGGGCCCGGGCACGAAGCGGGACGTTCGGGTGGAGATCGAGGAGTTCGGCGACGGGTTCCTCCTCAGACCCTCGGGCGAACGTCCGTACGGGCAGGCCGAGCTGGTCGCCGCGCTGACCCCGGACGAGGACCTCACGATCGTGGTGGTCGCCGTGCCCGACGAGCTGGCCGATGCCCTGTGGCCGCGCCTCGCCGAGCTCTTCTCGCGGCTGGAGCCACGGCGGATCCTGCTGGCGATGTCGGGTGCCGGCGCGGGGCGTACGGACCGGCCCGCGCTGGCGAAGCGGATCGCCGAGGCCTGGGAGGCGACCGTGATCGCGCCGGCCGGCGACGTCGTCCTCGTACCGGGCGGCACGCTGTTCACGTGCGCGGCCGGGCCCGAGGACCCGGACCCGCAGTGGTGGTCGTTCGCGCCGGACGGCGAGGCCGAGGCGCTCGGCCCGCGCTGGCCCGTGCCCGAGTGGCACACGGCGCTTCCGCCCGCGGAGGCGGGCGCGCGCACCCTGCTCGCCCCGGTACCGGCCGGCGCGCACGTACGGCCCGCGGGCGCGGACGCTCCCGCGCCGGGCGACCTGACGTACGCGATCCCGGCGGTCCCCGACGGGCCGTCGGTGCTGGTCGGCGTGCCCGGCGGCCCGCAGGTCACCGCGGACGAGCTGGTCGAGGCGCTGGCCGGACCGGTCGCCGACCCCGCGTGGCGACGACGGCCGCTCCGGCTCGTGCCCTCCGGCGGCACCGACCTGCTGCCGCTCGGCCAGGCCGTCGCGCGCGAACTCGCGCTCGACGTGGAGGTCCTCACCGGCCTGCCGGTCGACCTCGCCTACCGCGACGGCGCACCCGAGCCGGGCGACCTGCCGGCCGGGCACGCCACCGTGCTGGCCGACGACGAGGGGCGGCCGACCTGGTCGCCGTTCGTCGCCTCCGTGGTGTGCGGCCCGCCGGGGTCCGACGGCGTCGCGCCGCGGCCCCGGCCGGTGAGCTGGCGTCCGCCGGTGACCGGCATGACGGTGGCCGACGCGTCGCGCGGCATCCTGCGCCTCGACGACACGTGGCGGGTCACGGTCACGCGCGCCGGGCTCTGGCTGCACCCGGCCGACGCCGGGCCGGACGCCGACCGGTTCATCGACGCCTGGCCGCCCTCGGCCGACAGCGTGCGTCTCGACATCGGGATCACGGACGGCCCGCTCGACGACCGCGTCTGGCCGCTGCTCGACGGCCTGCTGGGCGCCATGCCCGACCGGCTGCGCGGACGGCTGCGGCTCGTGACGCACGGCACCGTGACGGAAGAGGGCGACCTGTCGATCCGGCGGCTGGCCTCCGAGCACGGCGTCACCCGCGAGGGCTCGGCGCTGCCCCCGGTCCGCACGTCGACGGCCGCGCCCGTGACGCCCGCGCCCGCCGCGGCCCCGGCGCGCTCCAGGGCCGTACGCTCCGGCTCGATCGCGCCGACGCACCGCAGCACCGAGGAGGAGCAGACCGCCTTCCGCGCACTGATCGGGCTCCGCTGGGACACGCACGCGGCGCCGGTGCGGCGGGCGTTCTCGCGGCTGCCGGCGGTCGGCGCCGGTGAGCGCGCCGCGGCCTCGGTCGACCTGGTCGCCGTACGCCTGTTCCTGACCGAGCCCGACGGCGACTACGGGCCGGCCGCGCTGCGCTCCGGTGACGAGCGGCTCCGCCCGTACCTCGCGTGCCTGGCCTCGGGGCTGCGGCGGCTCCCGACGTACCGCGGCGCCGTCGTGCGCGGCGTCGACGGGTCCGCGATCGATCGCCTCGGCCTGCGCTCCGGCGCGAGCGTGCTGACCGGGTCCGCGCCCGTGGGCGGGCTGTCGCTGGCCGGGCGTTCCGACCCGGAGCGCGACTGGCCGCCGACGACGGCGGCCTACGTGATCTGGTCCGACACCGCGCGCTGGGTCGCCGCGCTCCTCGACGGCGCCGAGGACGCGCCGCCGGACACGGGTGGCGATGTCGTCTTCGGGCCGGGCACGAGGTTCGCCGTGCTCGACGTACGCCGGGGCGACGCGGACACCCCGGACCTGACGCTGCTGCGCGAGCTCCCCGCCCCGTTGGGCGGTGAGAGCCCGCCGGGCGGACGCCTCGCGCTGTCCCGTCTCGACGAGGTCCTCGAGGCCACCCGTCTCGGCCCGGCCGGTACGCGCGCGACGCCGTGGCCCGCGCACTGCCTCGGCCCGATCGGCGCCTCGGCTCCGCCCGCGTCCACGGCCGGGAGCACGGCCGGCGCCTGACGTTCCCTCATGCGCCCCGTGCCACTACGGCACGGGGCGTACGTTCGCGCGCGTGCGCAAATGCGGCGGCATTAGTTCTGCCTGTGCTTCTGCCTGGCCCGGTGAATCCGCGCTTGCTTGCATTGTCGTATGAGGTGGTACGGACCCGCCTCCTCCGACTCCGGAATGGCTTGGAGCGTCTGATCCATGAATTCCGTAATGCTGGACCGCGAGATTCCCCCGACGCGGAACTCCGGCGCGAGAAGCGACCGGCAGGCGGTCATCGATGACCTGTACGCGCGCCACGGGCACACCCTGCTCGCGTACGCGACCCGGCTGATGTGCGACCCGCACCACGCCGAGGACGTCGTGCAGGAGACGATGCTGCGCGCTTGGAACCACGCGGACCGCCTCACCGCGGAGCACGGCTCCGTCATCGGCTGGCTCACGCGCGTCGCGCACAACATCGCGATCGACAAGCTCCGCGCCCGCAGCGCGCGGCCGGCCGAGACGTCCGACCAGACTGAGAGCGCTCTCTGCACCTACGCCAACGACCACTCGAACGTCGTCATCGAGGGCATCTACGTCGCCGCCGCTCTGAGAGCGCTCACATCGGCGCATCGTGAGGTGCTCCACCACGTCTACTTCCACGACCGCACCGCCGCCGAGACCGCGCACCGGCTCGGCCTCCCGGTCGGCACCGTGAAGTCCCGCATCCACCACGCGCTGCGCCGCCTCCGCGACGCACTCGACGAGATGGCCGAGGGATGACCGGGTCAGCGGGAGAGGAAGGAAAGGAGTGCCCGGTTGAACCGGCCCGCGTGCGTGACGGCGCAACCGTGCGGCGCCTCCTCGATGAGTACGAGGCGGCTGCCGGCGACCGCGGCGTGCGTGCGCGCGCCGGTCGCCTCGAAGGGGACGACCGCGTCGTGTGTACCGTGCACGACCAGGGTGGGCACCGTGATCGCGGACAGGTCGGCGCGCAGGTCGGTACGCATGCAGGCGACCGCGCACTCCAGGGTCGCGCGCGGCGAGGCGAGCGCCGCCAGGTCGCGGACGTACCCGCGGAGGGCCTCGCCGACCATGACGCCTGAGCCGCCGCGGAACACCCGCGAGGCGAATCCGTCGAGGAAGGCGATCCGGTCGCCGGTGATCCCGGCGCGTACGCCGGCGACGGCGGCGTCGTCCAGTACGCCGCACGGGTTGTCGTAGGACCGGTACATGAACGGCGCCGCCGCCGAGGCGAGCACGATCCCGGCCACCCGCCCCGGGCCGTGGGCGCCGAGGTGGCGCACGACCTCGCCGCCGCCCATGCCGAAGCCGACGAGCGTGACGTCGCTCAGCTCGAGGCGCTCGAGCAGCGTGCGCAGGTCCCCGGCGAGCGTGTCGTAGTCGTAGCCGTCCCAGGGCCGGCCGGACCGCCCGAACCCGCGGCGGTCGTACGCGATCACCCGGTAGCCGGCGTCGACGAGCGCGGGCACCTGCCGCTCCCACATCCGGCCGTCCATCGGCCAGCCGTGGACCAGCACCACCGGCCGGCCCTCCCCGTGGTCCTCGTAGTAGAGGTCGATCGGGCCGCCGTTCTCCACGCCGACCGGCAGGAATGCCATCCGTTTCCTCTCCTCGCGGCGAGAAGGGCGTGCCGGAACCACTCGCGGCCGTTATTCGTGACACCCGTACTGATTCGACCCACCGTGCACGACAATGCAAGCAATGGCATGCCGGTAGGGCCAGGCAGAACCACCGGCAGAAGTAAGTCGAGGGGATGCGCGTGAGCGAAGAGGTGACGTTCGGCGACCTGCTGCGATCCCATCGGCACGCGGCGGAGCTGACGATCGAGGAGCTGTCGTCGGCCTCCGGGGTCAGCGTCCGCGCGATCGGCGACATGGAGCGCGGACGGAGCCGCGGCCCCCAGCGGCGTACGGTGTCGGCCCTCGCGGACGCGCTCGGCCTGTCGCCCGCCGACCACGAGGCGCTGACCGGTGCGGCCAAGGCCGGCCGCCCGCGCGCCTCCGCGGACTCGGCCGGCGTCTGCGAGCTGCCGCGCGGCATCCCGGACTTCACCGGCCGCCGCGACGAGCTCGAGGGGCTGGAGCGCCTGGCCGAGCGGGCCACCGACGACGGACCCGCGGCGATCGCCACCATCTCCGGCGGTCCAGGCCTGGGCAAGACGGCGCTCGTGGTGCACGCCGCGTACCGGCTCGCCGGGCACTTCCCCGACGGCAGCTTCTTCGTCGACCTGCGCGGCATGGACGCCGCCCCGATCGGCCCGGGTGTGGCGCTGACCCGGTTGCTGCGCGGGTTCGGCGTGCCCGAGGGGCGCATCCCGCAGGACGAGGAGGAGCGCGCCGGCCACTACCGCGCGCTGCTGCGGCGGCGGCGCAGCCTCATCGTGCTGGACAACGCAACCGACGAGGCCCAGGTACGCCCGCTGCTGCCCGGCGGCGGAGGCAGCCTCGCGGTGGTGACCAGCCGCCGCTCGCTCGCCGGGCTGGAGGGCGTCCACCACGTGTCGCTGGCAGAGATGGCCTCGGTGGAGTCGGTCCGCTTACTGCGGACGATCGTCGGCGCCGAGCGCACCGCCGTCGACGCGGGCGAGCTGGACGAGGTCGCCGCGCTGTGCGGCAACCTGCCGCTGGCCATGCGCATCGCCGGCAACCGCCTGCTGAGCCGTCCCGGCTGGACCGTACGCCACCTGGCGGGACGGCTCGCCGACGAGGAGCGACGCCTCGAGACGCTGTCGGCCGGCGACCTGCATGTGGGCGCCGCCTTCGCGCTGTCGTACCGGCACCTGTCGGTGCCCGCACGCGAGCTCTTCCGCCGGCTGGCGCTCGTACCCGGGCCCGACTTCGGCGTCGCGCTGGGCGCGGTGCTCGCGCAGGCCGGCATGGACGACACCGAGGACGCGCTGGAGGAGCTGGTCGAGCTCGGCCTCCTGCAGTCGCCGTACGTCGGGCGCTACCGCCTGCACGACCTGGTCCGGCTGTTCGCCCGCGCCCGGCTCGCCGAGGAGGAGACCGAGGGCGGCCGGAGCGCCGCGCACTCGCGCATGAACGACTGGCTGCTCGACACCGCGACCGTCGCCGGCCGCTGGTTCGAGCCGGACTACGGCGCGCCGCCCGCGGACTGGCACGGGCTCGAGCCGCTCGCCACCCCCGAGGAGGCGCAGACCTGGCTCGAGACCGAGAGCGAGAACTGGCTGTCCGCGATGCGCACGGCCGCCGCCGAGGGCCAATACGCGACGGTCGTCGCGGTCGGCGGCGCGATGCACTGGTTCTCCGACCGGTGGATCCACTGGGGTCACTGGCCCGAGGTCTACGGGATGTCGCGCGACGCCGCACACGCGATGGGCGACCGGGCCGCCGAGGCGGTCCACCTCAACTACGTCGCCTGGGCGTGCGCCGTCTGCGAGGGTCACTACGACGAGAGCGTCGAGCACTCGCTGCGCGCCCTCGAGCTGGCGCGCGACGCCGGTGACCTCAAGGAACAGGCCTGGTCGCTGAATTACGCGGCGTGGGCGCTGGTCCGGATCACCGACTTCTACCGCGCCGTCGGGTACGCGCGCCAGGCCGTCGCGCTGTTCCAGGAGGCCGGCGACTGGGACGGATACCCGCAGGGGATGGGCGTCCTCGGCGACTGCCTGCGCGGCCTCGGCCGTCTCGAGGAGACCCTCCGGCACTACCTCGCGATGGTCGACACGCTCCGCGACCCGTCGTACGGCGCGTCGCCCAACGTCCGGCAACTCAGCCTGGGCCTGACGCTCGGCCGGGTGGGCCGCGCGTACATGGAGCTGGACCGCCTGCCGGAGGCCGCCGAGGCGTACCGCGAGGCCATCCCGCTGCTGCGCGGCCAGGGCATCCTGAACGCGGTCGCCATCGCCGCGCAGGCCCTCGCCGCCGTGTTCCGCCGCCTCGACCGGCCCGCCGACGCCCGCGCCGCGCTGGAGGAGTCCCTCACCTGCTACCTGGCCATCGGCGAGACGAACCTCGCCACCGAGATCCGCAAGGAGCTCGCCGACCTCGAGGTCAAGGGCGTGTCTGACAGGGATTTGTCGGACACGACCTAAGGACTCACAACAAAGTGGGGTGCCTGACCTGCGAGGAATGACGGTGTGTCAGGTCTCGTTTGGGCTGTCCGAGAGGGGGGCGAGCCAGCCGAAACGAAGAAGACCACACGTAAGCCGTGGGAGATCGAGGACGGGTTGTGGAAGGGATCGAGCCGCTCCTGCCGCCCGTCCTGCGCGCTCACCGCGTCGGGGAGCACCAATTCCGCACCGACCCGTTGACCGGTGGCCAGGTCCCACACCCGCACCGCCCGGCCGTCACCCAAGGCGACGGCAACCGGCTTACCGAAGCCACTGCAGGACGTGGTGTCGCCCCGCCTGAAGCGACTACGACCACCCGGGAGATCCAACTGCCCCTTGGCAGTCGAGGATGGCGAACCGCCACGACCCGTCGTCCGACCGGCGGGCGACAGCCGTCGTCGTTCCGGTCGGCGAGATCCCGGTGCCGTCCGGCAACATCGCCTCGAGGTCCCAATCGACGATGATCAGGGCCGTATCGCCCCCGATCAGGGTGGACCTGGGCTTGTTGGTCAGACGCGCCTGAGCCGCGATCGACTGGACCGCCTCAGCGTGCAGCGCCTCCTGGTCGGTGAGGACCTTGCCGTTGAAGGTGTGCATCGTCGCGTCCTGGTGGAACAGCGCGACGACGGCGTCGGCGTCCCCGGCGTTGAGCGCGTCCTGGTACGCGAACGGGAGGCGGGCCGGGTCGACGATCCGGGTATCGGCGCTTTCCTGGGTGTTCATGGCTGCCTCACTCCTTGAGTGGGGTCGATCCGGACTACCCGGAGTCGGCGCGACCATCTCGCAGCCGGCCCCCGGAACCGGGTCCACATCAAGCCGACACTACCTTCCCGCCCACGCACACCAGCCCACGCCAGCCCATGAATGGGCTCAACTCAGACCGTCATCCTGGGCCCAGTTCAAGCCGCCCTAGCCACAGGCACGGACTCAAGCGGCTGGCAGAGGGCCACCGGCCACCGCGGCCTTTTTGTTATGAGTCCTAAGGGGTGCCGAGCTCGACGCAGCAGGCGCCGGGGCGGGGGACCAGCGTGGCCTGCACGGTCGTCGCGCCGAGGCCCTCCAGAACGCCGGTCAGGAAGGCGTGGTTGATCGCGCAGACCACCTCGGGCGCGTCGGCGGCCAGCGGGTGGAAGGGGCAGTTGCGCAGGCGTACGAGGGTGGGGGCGTCGCGTGCGGGCTCGAAGCCGTGGCGTTCGAGCACCCGTGAGGCGTGGGTGAGGGCGCGTTCGGGGCCCAGCCGTTTCGGCGGGTCGCCGTCCTCGGCCGCGACCCGGCGGCCGTGCTCGGCGGCGACGCGCAGCGCGGCCTCGGTGCCGGACTCGCCGGCCCCTTGGTCGCCGATCGCCTCGACGAGGATGCCGGCGAGCAGGTCGTGCTCGCGGTGGGGGACGCTGAGATGGACGTCCAGACCCGAGGGCTCGTAGACCTTCGGCGTACGGCCGACACGGCGCGGTTCGGCCGGACGCGCGTAGCCCGCGGTCAGCAGCCCGGCCGCGACCAGCTTGTCCAGATGGAAGGCCGCCAGCTTGCGCGAGATGCCGACGCTCTCGGCGGCCTCGTCGCGGGTGACCGGGCGGCCGGTCCGGCGGATGAAGTCGTACATCCGGCGGCGCAGCTCCTCGCTGAGCACCGCGACGGCAGTGAAGGTGGAGTCGTCCGAGGTCACCACGTCTTCACGATAACGCATAATCGCATTGGTCAAAGGCGGAAGATCAGCAGGTATCCCAACGTTGTTGACGGCGCCATGTCATATGACTAACACTTGCTGGCTAAATAGGAGGTGGTCACCGTGGACCTTCAGGTCGCCCACGATCAGGGCCGGGTCGATCTGGCCGCAGCCGAGCGCGCCGCCGAGGACCTGCTGCACGCCCTCGGCGTCTCGACCGACTCCGAGAGCCTGCGCGGCACGCCGAGGCGGATGGCGCGCGCGTACGCGGAGCTGTTCAGCCCACGGCCGTTCGACCTGACCACGTTCCCCAACGATGAGGGCTACGACGAGCTGGTCCTGGTCCGCGCCATCCCGGTCCGGTCGGTGTGCGAGCACCACCTGCTGCCCTTCACGGGCGTCGCCCACGTCGGCTACCTGCCGGGGCAGCGCATCCTCGGCCTGTCCAAGCTGGCGCGGATCGTCGAGCACTTCGCCTGCCGTCCCCAGGTGCAGGAACGCCTCACCAAGCAGGTCGCCGACTGGCTCGAGTCCCGGCTGCGGCCCAAGGGCGTCGGCGTCGTCATCGAAGCCGACCACACCTGCATGACCCTGCGCGGCGTGCAGGCCGTCGGTTCCCGCACCATCACGTCGACCCTGCTCGGTACGCTCCGTGACGACGGGCGCTCCCGCGAGGAGTTCTTCGCGCTCAGCCGTGGCGCGCACCCTGCGGGTTACTGAAAGGCAGGCCATGGAGATCTGGATCAACCCGAGGTGCTCCAAGTGCCGGTCTGCACTGTCGCTCCTGGACGCGCACGGGGCGGGCTACACCGTGCGGCGCTACCTGGAGGACCCGCCGACCGTCGCGGAGCTGGAGGGCGTCCTCACGCGGCTGGGCCTCGAGCCCTGGGACATCACCCGTACGGGTGAGGACGTGGCCAAGGAGCTGGGCCTGAAGGACTGGCCGCGGGACGCGGCGACGCGCGGAAAGTGGATCGAGGCACTCGCCGCGCATCCGGTGCTCATCCAGCGGCCCATCATCACCGCCGACGACGGCACCGCCGTGGTCGGCCGCAGCGAGGACGCGGTCCGCTCGGTCCTGTCCTGACGTACGCGCCCGGCGTCGAGCCGGGCGCGCACGTTCAGGGGTTGGGTTCAGCCCTTGTTGTAGACGGCGACGTAGTCGATGTTCATCTGGCCACCGGAGACGGTCGTGTCGTACGGGCCGCCGCCGAAGGCGTCGGGGAATCCGCCGCCCATCGCCAGGTCGTAGATGATGAAGAACGGGTGGTCGACCGCGTTGGCCCAGGTGGTGCCGTCCACCGCGTTCGAGTTGAGCGTGAAGTAGTTGTTGCCGTCGAGGTACCAGCGGATCTGCTCGGGCGAGACCGAGCGGTCGATCTGCACGGCGTAGGTGTGGTACCCGCTCTGGCAGCCGCCGCAGGAACGCTCGCCGCTGCCGATGCCGGTGGACTCGTTGCAGGGCCCGCCGGGGTTGGTGCCGCAGTGGAGGGTGCCGAACACCGAGCTGCGGCCGTTGATGTCCTCGAGGATGTCGACCTCGCCCGAGGTCGGCCACGGGGTGCCCTGGCGCAGCGTCGAGCCGAGCATCCAGAACGCCGGCCAGTAGCCCGCGCCGTTGCCGGTGTTGACGTCCGGCTGCTGGATCGAGGACTCCATCATGACCACGCCGCCGGGGGGCGCCCCGAACGAGGAGGACTGGGTCTCGACCCGGCCGGACGTCCACCCGTCACGCGGCGCGGCGCCGCCGGCGTGCAGTGCCCGGAGGACGAGGTGCCCGCCGCCGTCCTGGAAGACGTTCGACGTGCTGTCGGTCATGGTCTCGATCTCGCCGGTACCGAAGTTGCTGCCCGGTCCGGTGTCGTACTTCCAGGTGCCGGTGTCCAGGCCGGAACCGGAAGCACCGTTGAAGTCATCGCTCCAGGTGAGGCTGAATCCCGGCGGCGGTGCGGGGACACCGTCCGGATGCGCCGTACCGGCGGAGGCATGGGCGGTCATCGTCGCGGGCACGGCCGCGCCCGCGAGGAGGGCCAGAGCGGAGGCGCCGACCCTGAACCGGCGCGTCCATGAGGTGCGGACGATCTCCTTCTGTCGTCGTGTACGGAACATGGGAGCTCCTTGCCGGGGCGGGTCCGGCACGGTGGCCAGGACGGCCCCCTGTGAGACGGCGGGGATGACGAACATGTGACAGAGAGCGCTCTCAATAGAGAGATTTGCCCTATGTCATGGGGTTGTCAAGGGTCAGGCTGACTCGCGGACGACGAGCTCCGTGGGGAGAGTGACGATCGGCTGGATCTCGTCGCCGTCCACCAGACTCAGGAGCTGCCGCGCCATGTGGCGGCCGATCTCGATGATCGGCTGCCGGATCGTGGTCAGCGGCGGGTCCGTGTAGCGCGCCGCGTCCACGTCGTCGAAGCCGACGACCGCCACGTCGTCCGGTACGCGCCGGCCCGCGCGGCGCAGCGTCTGCAGCGCGCCGTCGGCCATCAGGTCCGAGGCCGCGAACACCGCGTCCAGCTCCGGCTCGTCGGCCAGCAGGTGACGCATCGCCTCGGCGCCGGACTCGGTCGTGAAGTCGCCGATCTCGACGATCGAACGCCGCGACTCGCGCCGCAGCTCGGCCCGGTAGCCCGCCAGCCGGTCGATCCCCGCGATCATGTCCTGCGGCCCGGCGATGGTGGCGATCCGGCGACGGCCGGACGCGAGCAGGTGGCGGACGGCCGTGGCCGCGCCGCCGACGTTGTCCACCCCGACGTACGGCACCGAGACCGGCCCCATCGTGCGCTCGTTGCACACCACCGGGACGCCGATCCTGGTCAGCGCCGCGGGCAGCGGGTCGGCGCCGTGCAGCGAGGACAGCAGCACGCCGTCGACGTGGTGCGCGGCCACCGAGCGCTCGATCCGCTCGTGGCTCGCCCCGGACCCGGCCAGCATCAGCACGAGCTGCTTGTCGGCCGCCTCCAGCTCCTGGCTGACCCCGTGGATGACGCCAGGGAAGAACCGGTCCGCCGAGAACACCCTGGTCGTCGGCTCCGGCAGCACCAGCGCGATCAGGTCCGTGCGCTGCGTCACCAGCGTACGCGCCGCGTGGTTCGGCACGTAGCCGAGCTCCTGTACGGCGCGCCGCACCGACTCCTCGCTCGCCGAGGTCACCGGCAGCCCGTTGACCACGCGGGACACGGTCGCCCGTGACACCCCGGCCCGCGCCGCCACGCTCTCCAGCGTCGGCCGCGTACGCTCTGACCGCCCCATGGGTCCCCTTCCACCGGTCGTCGGCCCGAATCGTACGCCGAGCCGCCTGACGCCCCTGCCCTGACCGCGCTCGACCCCCGGGAGCGTTCCAGTCCCGGACGGTGCGTGCGTCCATTCTTCCGAGTCATCTCGCGCCTTGACAGTCGCGTGTGACCAGGGTCACCCTAGCGGTGAGAGCGCTCTCAGTATGGATGTTGTTCCACTGCCCCGACCGCCAGTGGTGGCAGGACCGCACGCCGTCACGGACCGGCGACTCGGGCACCCGCTGGTCGTCCGCGTTCGCCGACCCCCAGCGGACCCAGGTCGACCTCGGCGCGTCGAAGGACGTGTGCGGGGTCCGGCTCGCCTGGGAGGCCGCCTACGCGACCGCGTTCCAGATCCAGGTGTCGGCCAACGCCACCGACTGGACCACGGTCTACTCCACGACGACCGGTCCCGGCGGCACCCAGACGCTGAACCTCACCGGCACCGGCCGTTACGTTCGGATGCACGGCACCGCGCGCGCCACGCCGTACGGCTACTCGCTGTGGGAGTTCGCGGTGTTCACGGTGGGCGGCGGCGGTGGCGGAGGCTGCCCGTGGGCCGGCTCGACCACCACCGGTTCCCGCGCGGGCGCGGAGGTGGCGTAACCGTACGTCGGGGACCCGGTGTCGACCGGCGAGCCGGTGCACCAGCTCCGTGGCTTCCAGCGGGTCGACCTGCAACCCGGCGAGAGCAAGGCCGTGCACTTCACGGTGTCCGCGCACGACCTGGCGCACTGGGCGTCCGGCGGCTGGACGACGACGCCCGGGACGTACCAGATCCTGGTCGGCGGCTCCTCGCGCGACCTGCCGCTGAGCGGCTCGCTCAACGTCACGAGCACGCTCAGGGCCGCCGCATCGGTGACCGTGGCGAACCCGCGCGGGATGAGTACCCCGGTGCACGCACGTACCTCGCTGCCGATCACGGCGCACACCGCCTCGGGAGGGAAACTCACCTACACCGCCACCGGCCTGCCGGCGGGCCTGTCCATCGACCGCGACGGCGTCATCTCGGGATCGGCCACCCACGCCGGCACCAGCACGGTCACCGTGACCGCGACCGACGGCTCCGGCGCGACCGGGACCGCGACGTTCGTGTGGACCACGACCAGATCTAGGCCGAAGTGACGTACCGCCGGACGAAGTCGTTGGTGAACTTCTCCTCCGGGTCGTAGCGGCGGACGAGCGCCTGGAAGTCCGCCAGGCGCGGATAGCGGGAACGGACGGCCTCCGGTGCGACGGTGAACAGCTTCCCCCAGTGGGGCCTGGCGCCGAACGGTGCCAGGCGCTCCTCGAGGAGCGCGACCACCGGCAGCACCGCGGGGCCGTCCTTCACCCAGGTGAAGTGGATTCCCACGGTCTCGCGCCCGTAGGACGGGCTCATCCACAGGTCGTCCGCGGCGACCGTACGGATCTCGGAGATCTGCAGGACCGGGGCGACCCGGTCGCGTACCTCGTCGACCGCGCGCAGGGCGTCGACGGCATGCCGGCGCGGCACGAGGTACTCCGACTGGAGCTCCTCGCCGCTGCTCGGCGTGAAGTCGGGCCGAAAGTGCGGCAGCCGCTCGAACCACGGGCCGGGCACGCCGAGCTGCTCGGTGCAGGGCGCCGCGGAGATGCCGGGCACCGGATGGCGCGGCCCGTCGGCCGGCCGCGCGTCGAACCAGGGTTCGTCCGCCGGCCACGTACCTTCCTGGTCGGCGCGGCGCTTCACCCACACCTGGTCGATCCGGTCGTCCCGCCAGCGCGTGAACAGGCTGACGCTGTACGCGGCGGAGAAGACGTCGGACAGGTGCTCGCCCAGGACCGCGAACGGCAGTCCCTCGTAGACGTACTGCCGTACGTCGAACGCCGGCATGACGTCGAGGGTCACGGCGACGACCACCCCGAGCGCGCCGAGCCCGACGACCGCGCCGTCGAACCCGTCCTCGCCCCGGCGCAGCGTCACGACGTCGCCGTCCGCGGTGACGATCTCCAGCGCGGAGACCGAGGTGCTGAGGTTCCCGTTGGCGTCACCCGAGCCGTGCGTGCCGGTGGCGATCGAGCCCGCCACCGAGATGTGCGGCAGCGACGCCAGGTTGGGCAGCGCGTACCCCGCGTCGTGCAGCCGCCGTCCCAGCTCGGCGTACCGGACGCCCCCGCCGACGCGTACGGTCGCGGCGGCCGTGTCGATCTCGATGCCGGTCGGCAGGTCCGCCACCGAGAGCAGCACGCCGTCGGTGTCGGCGATCTCGTTGAAGGAGTGCGCGCTGCCCAGCGCGCGGACCTTCGGGGACCGCGCGACCAGGATGCGCACCGCCTCCACGGACGTCGGCCGATGCACCTCGCCGGCGCGGAACGCGACGTTCCCCGCCCAGTTCAGCAGTCCTGCGGCCATCCGAACCCCACCTCTCGTCCACGTCGCCTACCCGGGACGATATCGGCCGGTTCGGTGGCCGGTCAGCGTGCGCGGTGCAGGGGGAGGGCGAAGTGGCCGAAGACCCAGGTGCCGGGCTCCTCCGGGTCGTCGCCGGCCCAGAACTCCGCCCAGAGGCGCGTGAACTCCTCGCGGGACAGGTGGCCGTCGCCGTCGGAGTCCAGCAGGGGGAAGACCGCGTCCGTGTCGGTCGCGCGGCCGTTCCACACCTCGATGAGCCGGCGGTACTCGCCGGAGGAGATCCGGCCGTCGGCGTTCTCGTCGATGGCCTCGAACATCACCTCGGCGGTCGCGGTGAGGGCCTCGGGCATGTCGTCCAGCCGCCCGACCAGCGTCATCACCTCGTCGAGGGTGATCCGCCCGTCATGGTCGAGGTCGGAGGCCGCCACCAGGGCCGACCACCAGCCCAGCATGATCGCGGTCAGCCGCTCGTGGTCGGCCGAACCCGGAGCCGCACCGCGTACCTCGGTCCAGCGGTCGGCCAGTGCGACGAAGTCGGACCGCAGCAGGGCGTCGTCGCCGTCTGCGTCCATCGCCTCGAACACCCCGGCGACCTTGCAACGCTGGAAGTCACTCGCCATGACCGAGTCCTCTCGGGCCGGTACGGAACGGAGCCTCATCCTCACCCCGTGTCCCCGGCGCGGCAACGTGCCGTACGGGTCGGAAGAACAGTCCGCCGGGTGACCCAGAGGAGGCGACGCGGTGATGGCGAGCAGGCATGCCGACCCGCTCGCCATCAGTCCGTGTGGCGGCGCCCGGCGACGAACACGCCCAGGCCCCTGTTACCTGGTGCCCCGTTGCACCCGCACTGGGCGTGTCATCGGTGCGCTGTCCGGCGCCGTCGCCGCGATCCCCGCCCGGAATCGACCTAATTCCCGCGCGGCACTGTGATATTAGGACGGCACCAATCCCTCGTGCCGGTTAGTTTTTGCACAGTGACGGACCGCGCCGGTTTCGCGATGTCGAGTCAGTACGCGTCGTGGCGTGCGAGGGCACGGAAGGCCAGCGCCAGGTCGTACCGCGCCGACGGCCGGGTCAGCAGGGACCGGCCGATGATGCCCTCGACGCGCAGCAGGCGCTTGCGGGTGGCGGGCACGGACAGGCCCAGCGCGGTCGCGGTCAGGTCCAGGTGCGCGTCGGCGTCCAGCCAGGCCCGCAGGGTCTCCAGCAACCGCTCGTCGCCGATCGGGGCGAGACGTGCCCTCGCCCAGTGCAGCATGGCGGGCGGGTCGAACAGCTCGTCGAGCGGCACGTCGCCGCCGGGCTCGCGGGGCGGCGTACGGTCGAGCAGCCGGAGCGCGAGGTGCAGCTCGGACTGGGTGCCCAGGTCGTTCAGGTCGCGGCCGAGGAGGCGCCCGATGTGGCCGATCCGGGCGGTCAGGGTGTTGCGGTGGATCTTCAGCAGCCGCGCCGCGCCGTTCGCGAAGGTGAGCCACGCGGCGAGGGTGACGCGGAGCTCGTCGGCGTCGGGGTCCTGCCGGCGTTCGGGGCGGTGCTCCAGCAGCGGCCACAGGAGGCGCGCGGCCCAGACGCGTCCGCCCGGGCCGAGCAGTGTCGTGATCTCCTCACGTGAGCTGAACGTCGCGCAGCGCGCGGGGACGCCGCGGGCGACGGCCAGCGCGTGGTACGCCTGCTGGTAGCCCTCCGCCGTGTCGCGCAGGCCGACCACCTGACCGGCGCCGACGAAACAGTCGGGCCGCCGGCTCGCGAGCGACCGCAGCGCGCGGTCCACCGGGTCGTCGGCCTCCTCGGACTCCGCGGGGGCCAGCACGATGAGCTGGCGCCTGAAGACCGGGCAGCGTACGAGCCACGCGCGGCCATCGGTGACCTCGGCGCACCGGCGCGCGTACTCGTCCCTCAGCCCGACCGGGCACTCGACGATGTACACGCGCGTGATGTCGGGCAGGGACGCGCCCAGCGCGCTGCTGACACGACGGGCCGCCTGCACGTCGCCCACCATGAGCAGGTGCAGGGTCGCCTCCCTGCTGTGCATGTCCGCCAGGTCCACCTGCCGGTCGCGCCGGCCGAGCTCCTCGACCCGCCAGCGGAGGTAGAGGTAGCCGGTCGCCTCCGCGACCAGGGCGCGCATCCGCGGCGGGAAGTCCCGGTCGCGTACGACGACGAGCACGGCTCCGGGCTCCTCGTCGCCGAGGGCCAGGAGGTAGGCGACCTGGGGCGCGAGGTCGACCGCGGCCGACCGGACCCTGCGCGTGGCGACGCGGAGGACGTCCTCGCGCACCCGCTCCAGGACGCCGGCGGGCACGTCGGGGTAGGTGGAGACGGGCTCGCCCGCGGCGTCGGCCAGCACCACGTGCCCGGAGACCTCGCGCGCCAGCGACCGCAGCAGGTTGCGCAGGCCGTCGGGCTCGGTGGCCGTCTTGCGCATGGCCTTCAGCCGGTCGGCCTGCCGCCGCAGCTCCAACCGGTGGTCCTGGCGCATCACCCGGAAGATACGGGTCCAGACCCGCGTCGCGTCGTCCGGCGCCGCCAGCAGCGGTATGTCGTGCCGGCGCGCGGCCGACGCCATGGCCTCGGGTACGCCGCCGTCGCAGCCGGCCGCGACCATCCCGGCGGGGCGCGCGAGGGCCGGCCAGCTCGGGGGCGGTTCCCCGGCGGACACGACGACCAGGACCTCGCGCAACGCGGAGCCGGCCGCCAGTGCCCGTACGCCCTCGACGACCGTCTCGACGGTACGGCCGGCGTACCGTGCCGCGTCGCGGTCGTCGGCGAACCGCAGCCCGAGGTCGGGCCGGTTCACCAGGTCGCCGAGCGTCAGCACGCGCGTACGGCGCGCGCCGGGCGCGGTCGGTGGTGGTTCGTCGGGGGTGGCGCCGGTGTGCCGGGTCGTCCCATGGCGGGATGGGGTCCCATCGCTTGAGTGGGGTAGCGCCCGATTACGGTACATCGCCCGGAAGGCCACATACCGGAGGTCACGCCGTCGGCCGGGAAATCCGCGGGGAGGTCCGTCGGCGCGGCCGGATCCGGCCTTGACCTCGCACGCTCGGCGCCATCCGGGCAGCTCGCGAGCGTGCCGAAACGGTGGGCTGCGATGCAAGGCTTGTCGTGTTCTTGCAGTGATAAATCAATCTATTGCGCAGACTTGTCGAGATATCTAGTCTCTGGGATGCGTCCCACGTGCCCCTCCGGGGCAGGTGCCATCACTTCCCCCCAGCGCCACCGCCACGCGCGGGCGGCGCCGTCCCAGGACGAGAGGCGCGATGAGACCGAAGCACGCACGACTGAGGTTGATCGCCGGAGCCACCGCGATCAGCCTGCTCGCCGCCGTACGGCCGGCACCCGCCGCATCGGCGGCCGACCGCCCCGTCCGCACGTCGGGCACGACCGTCTCGGCCGCCGGCTCTCACGGCCATCCCGGCGTACGCGCCAAGGACCGGTCCGCCGCCACGCGTATCGGGCCGGACGCGGGCACCAACCTGGCGGTGGGCAAGCCGGTCACCGCCTCGTCGCACACCTTCGACTTCGTGCCGGAGAATGCCAACGACGACAACGCCGGCACCTACTGGGAGGGCGGCGCGGGCGCCTACCCGGAGACGCTGTCGGTCAACCTGGGCGCCAAGGCGGACATCACGTCCGTCGTGGTCAAGCTGAACCCGGACCCGATCTGGGGCACCCGTACGCAGACGCTCGAGGTGCTGAGCCGCGCGACCCACTCCGGCGGGTACACGAGCATCGCGGCGTCGAAGGTCTACACGTGGGACCCGGGCTCGGGGAACACCGTGACCATTCCGGTCAGTGCGAGCGCCGCGGACGTCGAGCTGAGGTTCACCACCAACTCGGGCGCCCCCGGCGCGCAGGTCGGGGAGTTCCAGGTCATCGGCACGCCGGCACCGGCACCCGACCTGACGATCACCGACATGTCCTGGACGCCGGCGTCGCCGGTCGAGACCGACTCCGTCACGCTCAAGGCGACGGTGAAGAACATCGGCACGGCGGCCTCCACCGCGACCGACGCCAACGTCTACCTGGCCGGCCAGAAGGTCGGCACCGCGTCGGTCGGCGCCATCGCGGCGGGCGCGTCCAGCGCGGTCTCCGCCTCGGTGGGCACGCGTGACGCCGGGACGTACCAGGTCAGCGCCAAGGTGGACGAGTCCGACAACGTCCTGGAGCTGAACGAGAACAACAACGCCTTCACCGACCCGTCGTCGCTGGTCGTCGCGCCGGTCGCGAGCTCGGACCTGGTCGCCTCGTCCGTGAGCTGGTCGCCCGGCAACCCGTCGGCGGGCAACACCGTGACGTTCTCCGTGGCGATCAAGAACCAGGGCACGGTCGCCTCGGCGGGCGGCGCGCACGGCGTCACACTCACCGTCCTCGACGCCGGCAACTCCGTGGTCAAGACGCTGACCGGCTCGTACAGCGGGACCATCAACGCCGGCGCCACGGCCGGGCCGCTGAACCTCGGCACGTGGACGGCGGTCAACGGCAAGTACACCGTGAAGGTCGTGCTGGCCGACGACACCAACGAGCTGCCGGTCAAGCGGACCAACAACACCAGCACCCGGCCGTTCTTCGTCGGGCGCGGCGCGAACATGCCCTACGACATGTACGAGGCGGAGGACGGCGTCCTCGCCGGCGGCGCGTCCCTCGTCGGCCCGAACCGTACGGTCGGCGACCTGGCGGGCGAGGCGTCCGGCCGGCGCGCGGTCAAGCTGGCCTCCACCGGCAGCAGCGTGGAGTTCACCACCAAGGCGAGCACCAACACGCTCGTCACGCGCTTCGCCATCCCGGACGCGTCGGGCGGCGGCGGCATCAACTCCACCCTCGACATCTACGTGGACGGGACGTTCCTCAAGGCGATCGACCTGACCTCGCACTACGCCTGGCTGTACGGCAACGAGACGAGCCCCGGCAACTCCCCGGACTCCTCGCCGCGGCACATCTACGACGAGGCGAACGTCATGCTCGGCACGACCGTGGCGGCCGGACACAAGATCAGGCTGCAGAAGGACGCGGCCAACTCCGCGGCCTATTACTCGATCGACTTCATCAACACCGAGCAGGCGACGCAGGTCGCCAACCCCGACCCGGCCCACTACGCGGTGCCCACCGGGTTCGCCCAGCAGGACGTGCAGAACGCCCTCGACAAGGCGCGCCAGGACTCGAGCCTGGTCGGCGTCTACCTGCCCGCGGGCGACTACCAGACGTCGAGCAAGCTCCAGGTGTACGGCAAGGCGCTCAAGGTCGTCGGCGCCGGCCCCTGGTACACGCGGTTCCTCGCCCCCAGCGGGCAGGAGAACACCGACATCGGCATCCGCGCGGACGCCACGGCCAACGGCTCGACGTTCCAGGGGTTCGCCTACTTCGGCAACTACACCTCGAGGATCGATGGCCCCGGCAAGGTGTTCGACTTCGCCAACGTCGCCGATGACACCATCGACAACGTCTGGGTCGAGCACATGGTGTGCATGTACTGGGGCGCCAACACCGACAGCATGACCATCACGAACTCGCGGATCAGGGACACGTTCGCCGACGGCATCAACATGACCAACGGCAGCACGGACAACCTGGTCTCCAACGACGAGGCGCGGGCGACCGGCGACGACAGCTTCGCGCTGTTCTCGGCGATCGACGCGGGCGGCGCCGACGAGAAGAACAACACCTTCCAGAACCTCACGGCGCTGCTCACCTGGCGCGCGGCGGGCGTCGCGGCGTACGGCGGCTTCGACAACACCTTCAAGAACATCTACATCGCCGACACGCTCGTCTACTCCGGCATCACGATCAGCTCGCTCGACTTCGGTTACCCGATGAACGGCTTCGGACCGGGCCCGACGAACGTCCAGAACGTCTCGATCGTGCGGGCCGGCGGGCATTTCTGGGGCTCGCAGACCTTCCCCGGGATCTGGTTGTTCTCGGCCTCGAAGGTGTTCCGAAACATCCGGGTCAGCGACGTCGACATCATCGACCCGACCTACTCCGGGATCATGTTCCAGACCAACTACAGCGGGGGAGCACCGCAGAACCCGGTCACCGACACCGTGCTCACCAACGTCACGATCTCCGGCGCGCACAAGAGCGGTGACGCCTTCGACGCCAAGTCCGGCTTCGGGATCTGGGCCAACGAGCTCCCCGAGCCCGGTCAGGGTCCGGCGGTCGGCTCGGCCACCTTCCACAACCTGAAGCTGAGCGACAACGCCACGGACATCAAGAACACCACGTCCACCTTCACGATCGACCTCCAGCCGTAGGCGACGGCGGCGACGCCCCGGCGCATGCGCCGGGGCGTCGCCATGCCCGGAGAACGGTTGCGTGAGGACGGACAATCGGAGGCATGGAGATCGTCGTGTTTCCGGAGGCCGCCACGCCGGCCGGCCTGCGTACGCAGGTGGTGGAGTTGCGGAACCAGGCGTGGCCGGGGGGCGGCGACGGGTTCCACGACCCTGCGCTGAGCCCGGTCTCGATGCTGCTGGTCGACGAGGGCGTCGTCCTGGCCGCGCTGGACGTGCTGTCCAAGGAGCTGGTCCACGCCGGTGCCCGCTTCCACGCGGGCGGCCTGAGCGCGGTCGTCACGCGTACGTCGGAGCGGGGGAGGGGCCACGGCCGCCACCTGGTCTCGGAGGCGCGGCGCGCCATGCCCGCCGCGGGCCTCGAGCTGGGGATCTTCACCTGCGACCGGCCGCTGCGGGCCTTCTACGAGAGCGCCGGATGGGGCCTCCTGCCGGATACCGTGCTGGTAGGGGGCACGCCGTCGGCGCCGTTCCCGAGCGACGGGCCGGGGTTCGACAAGATCTGCATGGCCGCCTTCTTCGGCGCGGCGGCCCGGCGGGCCGCCGAGACGTTCCGGCACGCGCGCATAGAGCTATATCCGGGAGCGATCGACAAATTGTGGTGAGCCGGTGTCGATCCCGGCCGAGCCCGTTCGTGTAGAGGGTGAAAGCCGAACCAAGGAGGAACATCGATGAAGCAGTACCTGCTCAGCGTCTACCAGCCCGACGGCGGACCGCCCCCGCCCGAGATCATCGAGCCCGTGCTGCGCGACCTCGCGGTGTGGAACCGCGAGCTGCGCGAGGCCGGCGCGTGGGTGTTCACCGGGGGCCTGCACGAGGCGAGCACCGCCACCGTCGTACGGGCCAAGGACGGCGACCCGCTCGTCACCGACGGCCCGTACGTCGAGGGCAAGGAGCACATCGGCGGGTTCACCGTCATCTCGGCGCCCGACCTGGACGCCGCCCTCGAGTGGGGCACCAGGCTCAGCCGCGCGACGACGCTGCCCATCGAGGTGCGGCCGATGACCGCGGGACACGGGTGCGCGGACTGACATGACGGTCGGCGCCTCCGGCATCGAGCGGGTGTTCCGCGCGGAGTACGGCCGCTCGGTCGCCGTCCTGGTCCGCGTCTTCGGCGACATCGACATCGCCGAAGAGGCGGTCCAGGACGCGTTCGCCGAGGCCGTACGCCGATGGCCGGACACCGGCCTCCCGCCGAGCCCGGCGGGATGGATCATCACGACCGCCCGCAACCGGGCGATCGACCGGCTTCGCCGTGACGCGTCCCGCGAGGACCGGCACGCCCAGGCCGCCCTGCTGCACGCCCGCGACGAACCGGCCGAGGAGGGTCCCGTGCGCGACGACCGGCTGCGCCTGATCTTCACCTGCTGCCATCCGGCGCTCGCGCCCGCCGCCCAGGTCGCGCTGACGCTGCGGCTCCTCGGCGGCCTGACCACCGCCGAGATCGCGCGTGCGTTCCTGGTGTCCGAGCCGACGATGGCCCAGCGCCTGGTCAGGGCCAAGGGCAAGATCCGCGACGCGGGCATCCCGTACCGGGTCCCGTACGAGGCCGACCTGCCGGGCCGGCTCCGTGCCGTGCTGGCCGTCGTCTACCTCGTCTTCAACGAGGGGTACACCGCGAGCTCGGGCGACCGCCTCATGCGCGAGGACCTGTGCGCGGAGGCGATCCGCCTCGGGCGGCTCCTGGCCGAGCTGATGCCCGACGAACCCGAGGTCATGGGGCTGCTCGCGCTCATGCTGCTCATCGAGTCGCGGCGTGCCGCCCGCGCTACCGCGGACGGCGCCCTCGTGCCGCTGTCCGAGCAGGACCGCGACCGCTGGGACCGCGACCTCGTCGCCGAGGGGCAGGCCCTCGTGCGCCGGTGCCTGCGCCGCGACCGGCCCGGCCCGTACCAGATCCAGGCCGCCATCAACGCGGTCCACAGTGACGCGCCGGTCGCGGCGGCCACGGACTGGCCGTCGGTCGTACGGCTGTACGACCAGCTCATGGCGGTCACGCCCGGCCCGGTCGTCGCCCTCAACCGGGCGGTCGCCGTCGCCGAGACCGCGGGACCGTCCGCGGCGCTCGCCCTCGTCGACGACCTCGACCTCGGCCGCTACCACCTCTACCACGCCATCCGCGCCGATCTGCTGCGGCGCATGGGCCGCGATGCGGAGGCGGTGTCGGCCTACGACGTCGCGATCGCCCGTACCGCCAACGAGGCCGAACGCGACTTCCTCCGCCACAAGCGCGACGCGCTCACCCGATGAGCGCGAGCCCGTTCACGTCGGACAGGCGGCGGATCCGCCTGACCTCGCTCGGCCCGAACGGCGTGGACTGGTTGATCGGCAGGCCCGGCCGTACCGAGGAGGGCACCGGCGGCGACGAGAGCGGCGACGGCGTCTCGCCTACGGACGAGCGCACGGCGGGGGAGGGCCGCCGCAGGCCGTGAGGGCGGCTGGTGCGAGGCAGGCGAATCCGCCGGCGACGCGCGTACGCCCCGGTCTGCCCGCGATGGCCGCGACGAGCATCAGGAACGCGGCACCGCCGAGCAGGAACGCGAAGAGGCGCGGCCGCTGAGGTCGCCGTCCTCGGAGTGGGCCGAGCGCAGAACCGAACGCGCGACCGCGTCCGAACGCCCGCAGGGTGGCGGCGGTGGCCATGCCCGGCTGCTGCAACGACAGGGTCTCCGCATCGAGGTCGGCGAGCACAATCTCACCAACGAGGCGGAGCCTAAAAGGCGACCCGGCGAGAAATTCGGTACGCGGCGCGCGGCTCCCTTTCTGGGGGCATGTCGAACGGCAAGTTCACCCTTTCGAGTGAGCGCGTCCTGAGCGGGAAACCGTCGTGATCAAGCTACGTTCTTGCTGGTGGGGGAGGGGTGGACGTGGCCGGAGAAACGGATCGGGACGTATTGCGGCAATGGCATGGACGGGCGATCCGTATCCTCGTCGTGGACGACGCCCGGCTCATTCATGAGGCATTACGGGCGATTCTGCGCAGGACGAACTCCTTCGTCTTCGAGGGAGCGGCCCTCAGCCTGGTCGAGGGCGCCCGGCACGTACGCCGGCATCGGCCCGACGTGCTCATCTGTGAGACGGAGATCGACGGCGAGAGCAGCCTGGACCTGTGCCGCTGGGTGCGGAAGACCGCTCCGCTGACGCGGGTCGTCATGCTCTCCTACCGCGACGACATGGCCCTCGCCCGCGCCGCCCTCGATGCCGGCGCCTCCGCGTACCTCCTCAAGACGCTCGCCCCGGACGACCTGGTCCAGCGGTTCCGCGACGTGATGTCCGGGCTGACCGTGCTGGACGAGCGGCTCGAGGCCCAGCGGACCGAGCGCGAGATCGACGGGCGGTTCGGCCTCAGCCCGCGCGAGCACGAGGTGCTCGCGGCGCTGTCACTCGGGCTCGACAACCGGATGATCGCCCAGCGGCTGCACATCACCCACGACACCGTGAAGAGCCACGTGAAGGCGATCCTCCGCAAGCTGGGCGCCCGCGACCGTACGCACGCGGTCGTGATCAGCCTGGGCGCGTCGCAGGACCTGTGACGGCGGCGCTCACAGCCAGCCGCGGCGTACCGCCTGTGCGCCGGCCTGGAACCGCGTCTTGGCACCGAGCCGCTCGAAGAGTCGCGCGCTGTGGCGTACGACGGTCCGACGGGAGATCCTCAGCCGCCGCGCGATCGCGTCGTCGGTGACGCCGGCCACCATCAGCGTGAGGATGGCGCGCTCCTGGTCGCTCAGGCCGGGCGTACGCCGGGGGCCGGAGATGGGGGCGGCGACACCCCAGAGCGTGTCGTAGATCGAGATGAGCGCAGTGAGGAGGCCGGACGGATGGATCACGAGCGTGGCGCCGTCGGCCTCGCCGTCCGGGTCCAGGGGGATCATCGCGCGCCGGTCGTCGGCGATGATCATCTTTGTGGGCAGGCCGGGGAGGATCCTGGCCTGCTCGCCCTTGTTCATCAGGGCCAGCGCGGCGGCGCTGGTCACGGGGTCCTCGAAGAGGCCGTCCCACCAGATCGTCCGGTGCGCCACGCCGGCCCGCATCGACGCCGTACGCGCGGCGACCTCGGCCTCCACCGCGCCGGTGTCGGACCAGGCCTCGCACGGCGGCCGGTTGGCGCTGCGGACCACGCGCACGGCCATGTCGACGATGAGCCGGTTCTGCTGGCGGATCTGCGCCGGGTCGCGGATCACCTCGAGGCCGGGGTGGCGCGCCGTCTCGTGGCGGGCCATCCAGTAGAGACGCGACAGCTGCTGGCTGGTCCGGCGCGCCGAGACGAGGCGCAGCTCCGCGGCGTCGAGGACCTCCTCGATGGCGCGGTCGGGCGGCTCGGCCTCCCAGATCCGCGGCGACACGTCGTCGCGTACGGTGGCCAGGCCGGCGGCGCGCAGTGCCTCGACGCCCGCGCGTACCTCGCGCTCGTCCAGCGAGACGGCGGCGGCGATCTGCGGTGCGGTCGCGTGCGGATGGGCGACCAGGGTCGTGTAGATCCGGCCAAGCGGTGTGGTGGGATCCAACGCTTCCAGCACGGTTCACCCCGAGGTGGTTGACTCTCCTGTGCCATCGTTACCGGTACGACTGGCCTGAGTATTCCGTAATGACCTTTCTGTCGCGATATGCAGCGCCGTATTGCCGGTCCAGCGGTAACGTCGGCTCCCGATGGACGACATCACCGAGATCAGCACGGGCGTCCACCTCGTTCGCGGCAGCAACACGAACTGGGTGATCCTCGCCGACGGCGACACGGTCACGCTCGTGGACACCGGATACCCGGGTGACCGCGCGCGGCTCCTCGCCTCCCTGGCGGCCCTCGGCCACCGGCCGCAGGACCTCGCGGCGGTCCTCGTCACCCACGCGCACGCCGACCACCTCGGGTCGGCCGCGTACCTGTCCGAGACCCACGGAATCCCGGTGATCATGCACGGCGCCGAGGTCCCGCACGCCCGGCGGGAGTTCCTGCACCAGGTGTCCGTCGGGCAGATATTGCAGAACGCCTGGCGGCCCCCCGTGGTCCCGTGGGCGCTGAAGGCCATGCGGTCCGGCGGGCTCCGGGACGTACGCGTCGCCGAGGCCTCGGCGTTCCCCGCTGACGGCCCGCTCGACCTGCCCGGACGGCCGGTCCCGGTGCACACGCCCGGGCACACCGCGGGGCACTGCGCCTACCACCTGCCCGCCGCCGGGCTGCTCATCACCGGCGACGCGCTCGTCACCGGCCATCCCACGGCGCGTACGCGCGGGCCGCAGCTGCTGCCGACGATGTTCCACGCCGACCTGGAGAGCACGCGTGCCTCGCTGCGGGTGATCGAGGGCGTCGACGCCGACGTCATCCTGCCCGGCCACGGCCCGGTACACCGAGGTCCGGTCGCCGAGGCGGCCCGTACGGCCTACGAACGCGGCTGACCTGGGCTCGCGGGCTTGACTTCGAGCGCGCTCGAAGTGGTTGGCTGAGTGCTCATGGACTATGTGCAGCTAGGACGCACCGGGCTCAAAGTGAGCCGCATCGTACTCGGCACGATGAACTTCGGTCCGCTGACCGATGAGGCCGACAGCCACTCGATCATGGACTCCGCCCTCGACGCGGGGATCAACTTCTTCGACACCGCCAACGTCTACGGCTGGGGCGAGAACAAGGGACGTACCGAGGAGATCGTCGGTACGTGGTTCGCCAACGGCGGTGGCCGGCGTGACAAGACGGTCCTGGCGACGAAGGTCTACGGCAACATGAGCGCCGACAACGACAACGTCTGGCCGAACCACGACAAGCTGTCCGCGGTCAACATCCGCCGCGCCGTCGAGGCCTCCCTGCGCCGGCTCGGCACGGACTACATCGACGTCTACCAGTTCCACCACATCGACCGGGCGACGCCCTGGGATGAGATCTGGCAGGCGATGGACGTCCTCGTCCAGCAGGGCAAAATCCTCTACGTCGGCTCGTCCAACTTCCCCGGTTGGAACATCGCCCGCGCCAACGAGACGGCCGCCCGCCGCGGCTCGCTCGGGCTCGTCAGCGAGCAGTGCCTCTACAACCTGGTCGAACGCCGTGCCGAGATGGAGGTCATCCCGGCCGCCGAGGCGTACGGGCTCGGCGTGATCCCCTGGTCGCCCCTGCAGGGCGGCCTGCTCGGCGGCGTGCTGCGCAAGGAGCGCGAGGGCGGCAACTCGCGCTCGTCGTCCGGCCGCAGCGCCGAGGCGCTGGGCGACCCGGCACAGCGGGCCCGCATCCAGGCGTACGAGGACCTCTGCGAGAAGCACGGCGCCGACCCCGGCGACGTCGCGCTGGCCTGGCTGCTCACCCGCCCCGGCGTGACCGGCCCGATCGTCGGCCCGCGCGTCCAGGGTCAGCTCGACTCGGCCCTGCGGGCGGTCGAGCTGGACCTGTCCGAGGAGCTCCTGGCCGGTCTCGACGAGATCTTCCCGGGCCCGGGCCCGTCCCCGGAGGCCTTCGCCTGGTAGCGGCGGCGACGAAGGCGCGGCCCCGTACGGGGCCGCGCCTTTCACGTGGACGATGCTCCGCGCAGGGCGCGGCGGAACAGCGCCTCGACGCGTTCGCGCGCCGGCAGGGGGTCGGCCAGCAGGGCCTGCATCACGTACCCGCAGAAGGCGGCGGCGAGCAGCTCGCCGGTGACGGGGTCGGTACGTGAGGCGAACAGCTCGACCACCGCGTCGTCCCACGCGGTGCTGGCGCGGCGCAGCGGCGGCCGGTGCAGGGCCGCGACGTACAGCTCGTACTCCACGACGGTCTGGGCGCGGTCGACGGTGAGGCCCTGCTCGACGAGGTCGGCGAGCGCGGCGGCCAGGTCGGCGTCCTGCGGCAGGTCGCGCTCCCACGCGCGAAGGCGCGCGATGTTGTGCTCGGCGGCCGTGTGCAGCGCCACGGCCAGCAGGTCGTCCAGTGTCGCGAAGTGGTAGGTGGTCGACCCCAGCGGTACGTCCGCCGCCGCGGCGACCGCGCGGTGCGTCACACCCTCCACGCCGCGCTCGGCCACCACGGCGATGGCGGCTCTCGCGATCCTCTCGCGCCGGGCCGGGTCGTTCGGGCCGCGGCCTCGTCGGCCGGAGACTTCATCCGTCGGCATGGTTTCGGACATTCCCCCTGGGCAACAGTGCTTGCACTATCGACGGCGTTTTATGTACAAATGTACGTAAGGGAGCCGCGTCGTCAACACGAGAGGAAGACAGCATCAAGGACCTCTACATCGATGGGATGTGGACGGCGTCTTCGCCGAGGGCGACCTCGACGACCCTCAACCCCTTCGATGCCAGTGTGCTGGACACGGTCGCCGAGGCCTCCGCACAGGACGTCGATCGCGCGGTCGTGGCCGCTCGCACGGCGTTCGACTCGGGACCCTGGCCACGTACGCCGGCGACCGAGCGCGGGCGGGCCCTCTCCCGCATCGCGGACCTGCTCCAGCGGGACCGCGACGCGATCGCGCGCACCGAGAGCCTCGACACCGGCAAGACCCTCAAGGAGGGGTACGCCGACGTCGACGACGTGACCGCGGTGTTCCGCTACTACGCGGGCCTCGCGGGCACGCACGCCGGGCGGGTGGTCGACGCCGGGAACCCGTCCGTCGTCAGCCGGATCACCCACGAACCGGTCGGGGTCTGCGCCCTGATCGCGCCGTGGAACTACCCGCTGCTCCAGATGTCGTGGAAGCTCGCGCCGGCGCTCGCGGCCGGCAACACCGTCGTGATCAAGCCCAGCGAGCTGACGCCGCTGACCACGGTGGTGCTCGTCGAGCTGGCCGAGGAGGCCGAGGTGCCCGCGGGCGTGGTCAACCTCGTGCTCGGCCAGGGGCGTACCGTCGGGCGCGCGATGGTCTCCCACCTGGGCGTCGACCTCATCTCCTTCACCGGCGGGCTCACCACCGGCGAGGAGATCATGACCGCCGCCGCCAAGGGCGTACGCCGCGTCGCGCTCGAGCTCGGCGGCAAGAACCCCAACGTCGTCTTCGCCGACGCCGACTTCGAGACCGCCGTGGACTACGCGCTCACGGCGGCGTTCCTGCACTCCGGCCAGGTCTGCTCGGCCGGGTCCCGGCTGATCGTGCAGGAGGACGTCCACGACCGGTTCGTCGCCGAACTGGCCGCACGCGCCGACCGGATCCGGCTTGGCGACGGCCTGGATCCCGGCTCCGAATGCGGGCCACTGGTCTCCGCCGAGCACCGCGCCAAGGTAGAGGCCCACATCGAACGCGCGGTCGCCGAGGGAGCGCGACTGCTCTCCGGCGGCGTACGCCCGGCGGAGCCCGAGCTGTCCGGCGGGTTCTTCCTGCGCCCGACCGTGCTCGCCGACTGCACCCGCGACATGGCGGTCGTGCGGGAGGAGGTGTTCGGGCCGGTCGTCACCGTGGAGCGGTTCGGCACCGAGGGCGAGGCGCTGCACATCGCCAACGACACCGACTACGGCCTGGCCGGTGCGGTCTGGACCTCCGACGCGGGCCGTGCGGAACGCGTCGCGGCCGGACTCCGCCACGGAACGGTGTGGATCAACGACTTCCACCCGTACCTTCCGCAGGCCGAATGGGGCGGCTTCGGCAAGTCCGGGATCGGCCGTGAACTCGGGCCGTCCGGACTCGAGGAGTACCTCGAGAAGAAGCACGTCTACCACAACACTCGCCCGGAACCCATGCGCTGGTTCTCGGGCTAGAGAGCCTTCCCCGAACAAAGGAGCTGCCATGGCAGTCCATGGCGAATCACTCCCGGCACGACCCACCAACGACACCGATGACCTGGCCGGATTCGGCTACCGGCAGCAACTGGAACGCTCGCTCGGGTCCTTCTCGAGCTTCGCCTCCGGGTTCAGCTACATCTCGATCATGACCGGGGTGTTCCAGCTCTTCTTCTTCGGCTTCGGCTCCGGCGGACCGGCGTTCATCTGGACCTGGCCGCTGGTCTTCCTCGGACAGCTCGCGGTCGCGCTGTGCTTCGCCGAGATGGCCGGGCAGTTCCCGCTCGCCGGCTCGGTGTATCAGTGGGCCAAGCAGATCGCGCGGCCCGTGACCTCGTGGTTCGCCGGCTGGATCATGATCATCGGCGCGGTCGTGACCGCCGCGGCGGTGGCCGTCGCGTACCAGATCATCCTGCCGCAGGTCTGGACCGGCTTCCAGATCATCGGCGGCACCGAGGACATCGGGGCCACGTCGACGCCCGGCGGCGCCAAGAACGCCATCATCCTGGCCCTCGGCCTGGTCGTCTTCACCACGATCGTGAACATCGTCGGCGTCAAGGCGATGGCGAAGATCAACAACGTCGGCGTCGCGGTCGAGCTCGGCGGCGTCGTCCTGCTGATCATCGCGCTCGCGCTGCACATCCGCCGCGGACCGGGGGTCGTCATGCAGACCAACGGCACCGCGTCCGGCCATTCCCTCGGCTACCTCGGCGCCTTCCTGGTCGCCTCGCTGATGAGCGCGTACGTCTTCTACGGGTTCGACACCGCCGGCTCGCTGGCGGAGGAGACCGTCGAGCCCCGGCGCCACGCGCCACGGGCCATCCTGCGCGCGCTGACCGCGGCCTTCGCCGCCGGCGGACTGCTGATGCTCGTCGGCATGATGGCGGTGGGGGACATCCACGCCAAGGAGCTCACCGTCTCCGGCATGCCGTACCTCCTGAAGTCCACGCTCGGTACGACGCTCGGCGACGTCTTCCTGGTGTGCTCGGCGATCGCGATCACCGTGTGCTGCCTGGCCGTGCAGACGGCCGCGATCCGGATGATCTTCGCGATGGCGCGCGACGGGCGGCTGCCGTTCCGCGACGCCATCGCCCGCGTCTCGCCGCGGTCGAAGACCCCGGTCCTGCCGGCGCTGATCACCGGCGTCCTCACGATCGGCGTGCTGCTGATCAACATCGGCAACCAGCGGGCGTTCTTCGTCCTCACCTCGACCGCGATCATCCTGTTCTACATCCCGTACCTGATGGTCACCGGGCCGATGCTGCTGCGCAGGCTGCGCGGTCACTGGCCCCGGGAGGAGCACGGGCCCTACTTCCGCATGGGCGGTCTCGGCGTCGTCGTCAACGCGTTCGCCGTCCTCTACGGCATCGCCATGATCGTGAACCTGCTCTGGCCGCGCGCCGCCGTCTACGGCAGCGACCACTGGTACTTCCAGTGGGGCGCGGTGCTGACCACCGCCCTCATCGTCGCCGTCGGCGGCGGGCTGCTGCTGGTACGGCGCCGTACGTGGGGCGTCGCCCCGAGCGCGGTCGAACCCGCGGTCGAGGAGGCCGTATGAGCACCTACGACGTCATCATCGTCGGTGGCGGCTCCGCGGGAAGCGCGCTGGCCAACCGGCTCTCCGCGGACCCGGCGACGAAGGTGCTGGTGCTCGAGGCCGGGCGTACCGACTCCAAGTGGGACGTCTTCATCCACATGCCGGCCGCGCTGACCTTCCCCATCGGCAGCAGGTTCTACGACTGGGGCTACCACTCCGAGCCCGAACCGCACATGCACGGGAGGCGGATCCAGCACGCGCGAGGCAAGGTTCTGGGCGGATCCAGCAGCATCAACGGCATGATCTTCCAGCGCGGCAACCCGCTGGACTACGAGCGCTGGGCCGCCGACGACGGCATGGGCGACTGGGACTACGCGCACTGCCTGCCCTACTTCAAGCGCATGGAGAACTGCCTGGCCGGCGACGACGAGTTCCACGGCCACGACGGCCCGCTGGTGCTGGAGCGCGGGCCGGCCACGAACCCGCTGTTCGAGGCGTTCTTCACCGCCGCCGAACAGGCCGGCTACCCGCGTACGGACGACGTCAACGGCTACCGGCAGGAGGGCTTCGCGCCGTTCGACCGCAACGTGCATCGGGGGCGCCGGCTCTCCGCCGCGCGCGCCTACCTGCACCCGGTGATGCGCCGACCCAACCTCACGGTACGGACCCGCGCGCTCACCACGCGGGTCCTCTTCGAGGGCACGCGCGCCGTCGGCGTGAGGTATCGGCACGGCCGGGGCGCCGAGCGCGAGGTGCGCGGGAAGGAGATCATCCTGTGCGGCGGCGCCATCAACACCCCGCAGCTTCTGCAGCTGTCCGGCGTCGGCAACGCGTCCGAGCTGGCGGAGCTCGGCATCGACGCGGTCGCCGACCTGCCCGGCGTCGGTGAGAACCTCCAGGACCACCTCGAGGTCTACGTCCAGTACGCGTGCAAGCGGCCGGTGTCGATGCAGCCCGCGCTCGCCAAGTGGAAGCGGCCCTTCATCGGCGCTCAGTGGCTGTTCCTGCGCTCCGGCCCGGCCGCGACCAACCATTTCGAGGGCGGCGGGTTCGTACGCGGCAACGAGGACGTCGACTACCCCAACCTGATGTTCCACTTCCTGCCGGTCGCGATCCGCTACGACGGGACCGCGCCGAGCGGCGGGCACGGCTACCAGGTCCACATCGGCCCGATGTACTCCGACGTACGGGGTTCGGTGAAGATCCGTTCCACGGACCCGGGCGAGCATCCGGCGCTGCGCTTCAACTACCTGTCGACCGAGCAGGACCGCCGGGAATGGGTGCAGGCGGTCGGCGTCGCCCGCGACATCCTCAACCGGCCCGCGATGGAGGACTTCAACGGCGGGGAGATCTCTCCGGGACCCGAGGTCCGTACCGACGAGGAGATCCTGGACTGGGTCGCGCGCGACGGCGAGACCGCGCTCCATCCGTCGTGCACCGCCAGGATGGGCACCGATGCGATGGCCGTCGTCGACCCGGCCGACCTGCGCGTCCACGGCCTCGACGGGCTGAGGGTCGTCGACGCCTCGGTGATGCCCTACATCACGAACGGCAACATCTACGCGCCGGTGATGATGGTGGCGGAGAAGGCCGCCGACCTGATTCTGGGGAACGCTCCGCTGCCGCCGGACGAGAGGCCATTCCACCGGCACCGGGAACGGTCGGAGGCCTGACCATTTCCGATAGTTGATCGCATTTACGCCGGCACCTTTTCCTGGCCATGACGCTGCTGGTGGTTGCCCAAGATCATCACGGGTACCACCAATTCGCGTCGGCCGGATCGGGCGCCGGCGTTCGTCTCACGTGACGGGCGCCGTGCGGATTCGTGCCGCATCATCGACCGGCCTCTGAAATGTGCTCCGAGGCTCGGATGTCGCGTGAGGAGAGATATGCGGGCTTTCGGAATTCGCGTCGTTGCGGCCGCGGTGCTCGGTGCGGGCACCGTGGTCGGGATCGCCTCTCCACCGGACCGCGCGGAGGCCACGCGCTGCGTCGTCGCGGGCGCACCGGGCTGCGTGCGTACGGAGACCTCGCGTCCCGGGCCGCTCCGGTCGCCCGAGGCGGTCCTCGCTCGCGCCGGGTCGGCCGTCCCGGACGCCGCCGTGCCCAAGACCCACGCGGCGGCGATGGCCGCCGCGCACCTCGCGACGAGCGCCCTCGCGGACGTCTGCGGGCCGCCCTTCGTGAAGGGCGACATCCGGCTCGGTCCGGCGGTCCTGCCGAATGCCGGGTACTTCGGATTCCTGCTCCGGCGCTACCTGCCGTACGGCGGGCTCACGCCCTGGCAGTTCCTCGCCCGCTACTGGAACCAGACCGTCACCCCGAACGCCTACCGGTTCCCGCCGGACCTCGGGTTCGCGCACTCGGGCAACTTCCCGAACGGGCGCCCGCTGAGCATCCGCGGCGGTCTGCCCGTGGGGCTGCTCGTCGACCGGTTCGGCGGCCCGGGCGGAGGGTTCCTCGCACCGGGCGGCACCGCGTACGGCGAGCGCAGCCTCCCGCCCACCAGCCTCAACACCAATCCCGCCGACCCGGCGCACCTGTGCAACTACCACCTGTACGCGGTGACGCGGAGGTTCGACGTCGACGCGGGACCGATCGCCTCGGCGTTCCAGCAGCCCGGCCTCGGCCTGCAGTACGTCCTGAACAGCGCGTACGTCCCCGGTGCACCGACGCCGCTGACCGTACAATTTCTCCTGGACAACGGATATCTCACCACCATCTACTGAGCCGCCGATGGACCGCTTCGACCTTGAGGCCCTCCTGTCACGCGCGGGACTTCGCGAGTACGAGGTCCCGGGCGTGCACGAGCTCGGCTGGCGACCGCCTGAGTATCCCTATCTCCGCCTCGAGGAGGACGGGTGGGTGGTGGGGATCTGCGAGCGCGGCCGCCACACGGCGTCGCACAGGTTCAAAACGGAGGATGCGGCCTGCCGGTTCTTCCACGAGCTCCTGACCGGAACCCCGCCGTCCGACCTTCATTGACCGGGTCCGGCTGTCCGGAATAGGGAGAACCGTCGCCCGATCGGGGCCATCGTAGGACCCATGAATCCACTCGTGCGTGTGCGGCTCGCGACGTTCGATGACATCGAGACGATCGCCGCCATCCACACGGAGGCGCGTACCGCCTACTACCGCGGTTACGTGCCCGACGCGGAGCTTCGTGATCCGGCAGCGCACGTGCTCCGGCGCGACGCCTACCGCGACCGGGTACGTACGCCGGAGTACACCGTGCTGTGCGCGGAGCGGGGCGGGCGGGTGCTGGGGTTCACGCTGTTCGGCCCGCCTTCCGTCCCGGAGCCCGGCTCCGGCCCGCCCACGGTCGCGCAGCTCCGCCAGATCCACGTCGACCCCGCGCACTGGCGCCTCGGCATCGGCAGCGCCCTGCACGACGCCTGCGTACGCGCCTGGCAGGCCGCGGCGATCACCGTCGGTCGCGTGGACGTCTGGCGGCACGACCACCACGCACTGTCCTTCTACGACGCGCACGGCTGGCGGCCCGAATCCCAACGAGGCCAGGCCCACGCCCGCCCCGGCTACCTGCACCTGACCCTCGCCGTCCCGCAGGGGTGACCGCCCCCGCCTTCCGCTCGAACCCACCGGTTCCGTCGTCTCGCGCCACCTTCGGACCTCGCGGGCAGCGGAATTTCGGACATCGAACCCGCAGGTGGTGAACCAAGCGGATCCGCCTTACGTCTCACTGGCGAAATAAGGCTTCCTTGCCGTTGGATTCGACCATTGTGAAAGGTGCAGTCAGGTGACAGGTCCCGAGTACGGCCCCCCGCCAGGCCCCCAGTACCCGCAGAATCCCCAGTATTCGCAGAACCCGCAGTACGCGCCGGGCCCCCAGTACGCGCCGCCGGTCGGCCCGGGCGCTCCCGGCGTGCCGTACGCCCAGGCGCCCGCGCCGCAGAAGAGCATGAAGCGTCGCAGGGTCGTGGCCCTCGTCGTCCTGGTCATCGTGGTCGCCGGCATCGGGATCCTCGCGTACCAGTCGGCGAAGACCAGTCCGGACGCCGCGGGTGTCGGCGACTGCGTCTCGAAGGGGAGCGCGGAGGACATCAAGGTCGTGAACTGCACGAGCGCCTCCGCCGCGTACAAGGTCCTTGGCAAGGTTGAGAACAAGACCCAGGTCGACTTCGACCTGAGCTCGAAGTCGATCTGCTCGCCGTTCACCGGTGCCCAGAGCGCCTTCTGGAAGGGCGAGGTCGGCAAGCCGGGCTACGTGCTCTGCCTCGGCGCGAAGTAACCCCTGGTAGTGGAGGACGGCGGGTGGCGAACATCGCCACGGCCATCACGCCGGCCTCCCCGCAGAACCTGCGGCCCCGGTCTCTCCCGTGTGTACGGGACCGGGGTTGACCGGTAGGAAATCTCCTACCTATTATCGAGCGCCATGAGCCTCACCCATATTCAGCTGCTGTCCGTGCCGGTCACCGACCAGGACCGGGCGAGGGACTTCTACGTCGGCACGCTCGGCTTCGAGCTGATGCGCGACGACCACATGGGGCCGGCCCAGCGCTGGGTCCAGGTCCGGCCCCCGGGCGCGCAGACCTCGATCACGCTGGTCACCTGGTTCGACGCGATGCCCGCCGGGTCGCTCAAGGGCCTGGTCCTCGAGACCGACGACCTGGACGCCGACCTCGCCGTTCTCGCCGAGCGCGGGCTGAAGACCGGCGACGTGCAGGAGGCGCCCTGGGGGAGGTTCGTCACCTTCCACGACCCCGACGGCAACGGCATCGTTCTGCAGGCCACGACCGCCGGTGCCTGACGCCGACGTCTTCGCCGCGCTGGCCAACCCGGCGCGGCGGCAGCTGCTCGGCCTGCTGCGGGACCGTGGTCCGCTCCCGGTCCAGGAGCTCGCCTCGCACTTCGCGATGCGGCGCCCGAGCGTGTCCGAACACCTCAGGGTGCTCAAGGACGCCGGGCTCGTACGCGAGCACAAGAGCGGCCGGCAGAACTACTACCACCTCGAGGCCGAGCCGCTCCGTGAGATCTCGCGGTGGCTCTCGCCGTACGAGCGGTTCTGGCGCGAGAAGCTCACCGACCTGCGGGCCCTGCTCGACGAGGAAGGCGACGAGGATGACTGACCCGCGCACCATTCACGTCGATGAGTTCCTCGCGCATTCGCCGAAGCGCGTCTGGCGTGCGCTCACGGACCCGGCTCTGCTGGCGCGATGGCTGATGCCCAACGACTTCCGGCCGGTCATCGGGCATGAGTTCACCTTCAGCACCGTGCCGCGGCCGAACGTCGGGTTCGACGGCATCGTGCACTGCCGGGTGCTGGCCATCGAGCCGGAGCGCCTCCTGCGCATCGGCTGGTGCGGCGGCACCCTCGACACGACGGTGACCTGGACCCTCGTCGCCGAGGGCAAGGGCACGCGGCTGTTCCTCGAGCACGACGGCTTCGACCCCGACGACCCGGCGCAGCAGTTCGCCCGGCGCACCATGGGCGGGGGCTGGAGCTCGCACATCCCCCAGGCGCTGAAGGGGGTCCTCGCCGGCCTTTCCTGAATTCTGGGGAAACGTCCCGTACGGCCGCCGCGATATCCGTACGGAGGTACGCCCGTGCGGATCCAGGATCTGACTCCACCCGAACGCAGGTTATGGAAGGCGTTCCGTACCGGGGGGAAGGTGCGGCTGGGCGGCGAGGACGACAAACGCCTGATCAGGGCCGAGGTCATCCGCGCCCTTCTCATCGGGGCCGGCCCGGACGCGAAGGGCGTGCCCGCGGTACGCCTGCACGGCGCGCGGATCACCGGCTCGCTCGACCTGCGGTTCGCGACGGTGAAGTACCCGCTGAGCCTGCGCTACTGCACCATCGAGGGCCGGCTCGACCTGCACGGGATCCAGTGCCGGGAGCTCGACCTCACCGGCTCGCGCGTCCTCGGCGGGCTGCGCGCCTCGACCGGTTTCATCGACGGCCACCTGCTGCTCGACGGCACCGTCGTGGAGAAGTCCGTACGCCTCATCGCGACGCACGTCGCGGGCGCGCTCTTCATGAAGGGCGCCCACCTCAGCAACGGCTCGGTGCACACCGACGAGCCCGCGTTCGAGGCCGACAAGCTCCGGGTCGACGCCGACATGCTGTGCAACGATGGCTTCGGCGTCCACGGCGAGATGCGGTTCACCGGCGCGCGCATCGGCGACACCCTGGACTTCGACCGGGCCACGCTCACCAACCCGGACGGGTGCGCGCTGCAGGCGGCCCGCATCACGGTCGGCGGTGACCTGTTGTGCCGTGACGGGTTCGCCGCCAGGGGAGAGATCAACCTCGATGGCGCGACGGTGGCCGGGCAGTTCAGCCTCGATGGCGCCCAGCTCAACAACCCCCGCCGGTATGTCCTGCGCGCGGCACGGCTCACCGTGGGCGGCGAGATGCGGTGCGGCGCGGGCCTCCTCGCCGAAGGCGAGATCCACATGCTCGACGCGCGGCTGAGCGGGGCGTTCACCCTCGACGGCGCCCGTATCTTCAACGCCGGCGGCCTCGCCCTGCACGCCAGCGGGCTCACCGCGACCGCGATGTTCTGCCGTGCGGACTTCACCGCCGAGGGTGAGATCCGCCTGTCCGGCGCGGAGATCACCGGTCCGCTCGACTTCACCGGCGCCCACCTCTCCCACAGCCCGAGACTGGGCCTGGGCTGCTGGTTCCTCACCGCGCGCGAGCTCATCCTGAAGTTCGCGACGCCCCCCGACGGCGCCATCGACCTGCGCAACGCCCAGCTCGGGCTGCTCGAGCACTCTCCGGCGGCGCCCGCGGCGAAGCTACGGCTCGACGGGCTCACGTACGGCTCCATCGCGCCCTCCGACGACGTCGACGTGAACCTCGCCCTGCTGCGCAGGGCGCCGCGCGGGTTCCGGCCGCAGCCGTACGAGCAGCTCGCCGAGGTCTACCGGCGGCGCGGCAACGACCTTGACGCGCGCAAGGTCCTGCTCGCCAAGGAACGGCACCGCCACGCGGGTTCGCCCGCACCGATGAAGGCCTGGGGATACCTCCAGGACTTCACGGTCGGGTACGGCTACCGGCCCTGGCGTGCGGCGGGCTGGCTGGTCGCCTTACTCGTCGCCGGCAGCCTGGTCTTCTCCGCCCGCCACCCGTACGCCGTCGACCCCCACCGTGCACCCGCCTTCAACGCGCTGGTCTACACGCTGGACCTGCTCGTGCCCATCATCGACTTCGGGCAACGGCGCGCCTACATCCCGCCGCCCGGCTGGCAGCAGTGGCTGACGTACGGCCTCATCGCGGTGGGGTGGATCCTCGCCACCACGATCGCCGCAGGCATTACCCGAGCCCTGCGCCGCGGGTGACCCCGGCGGCCTAGTATCGGCGGATGCGTGGCAAATGTCGTGTGATGGTGGTTTTGTCCGGCATGGTGCTGGCCGGCTGTGGCTCGCCGCCCCACCATCGCGCCGCAGGGCCGCCGCCGTCGGTGGTCGCCTCGCACTCGCCCAGCGACTCACCGTCCAAGCGGCCGAAGCCGAAGGTGTTTCGGCAGGGCAACCCGGACGGCCACGCCCCGGTACCGGCCGCGGCCCGCGCCGTCGACACCTCACACCCCACCCGCGTGATCGGCAAGGGGACCCCGGGAAGCTGCACGTCGAAGGCGGTCGTCGCCGCGGTCGCCGCCGGTGGCATCATCAGGTTCTCCTGCGGGCCCGGCCCGGTGACCATCACGATGAAGGCCACCGCGAAGATCAAGAACGCCCACGGCCCGCGGATCGTCCTCGACGGCGGCGGCCGGGTCACGCTCAGCGGCGGCGGCCACCGGCGGATCCTCTACATGAACACCTGCGACCCGGCCCAGGGGTACACCACCTCGCACTGCCAGGACCAGGACACACCGCAGGTCACCGTGCAGAACCTGACGTTCGCCGACGGCGACTCCACCGGCGAGAAGACCGAGGGCGGGGGAGGCGGCGCCATCTTCGTCCGCGGCGGCCGGTTCAAGGTGGTGAACTCCCGGTTCGTCCGCAACCGCTGTGACCGTACGGGCCCGGACCTCGGCGGGGCCGCCATCCGCGTGCTGAGCCAGTCCAAGGGCCTGCCGGTGTACGTCGTGAACAGCACGTTCGGGGGAGCGGCCGGGCAGGGCGGCTCGTGCTCCAACGGCGGCGCGCTGAGCAGCATCGGCGTGTCCTGGGTCTTGCTCAACAGCGTCCTGTCCTACAACGCGGCGGTCGGCGACGGCGCCAACCCGGCGCGCGGCGGCACCCCGGGCGGCGGCAGCGGCGGTGCCATCTACACCGACGGCAACCGCTTCACCGTACGGATCGCCGGCACGATCATCGCGAACAACCGCGCACGCGAGGGCGGCGGCGCGGTCTTCTTCGTGAGCAACGACCGCAGCGGCACGCTGCGAATCGAGCACTCGTCCCTGCGGCACAACCGCAGCGCCGGCTTCGAGACGCACGGCCTCCCCGGCATCTTCTTCCTCGGCGCGCACCCGCCGGCGGTGAGCGGGTCCCGGCTCGGCTGAGGTCACCGCAGCGCCGACACGGCGAATCCCACCAGAACCGCCGCGAACAGCGTGACCAGGCCGACCGTGACGACGCTCCACGGCCCGCGGCCGTACTCCGACCAGGGGCACCACGGATCGGACTCGTCGACCAAGAGGTCGATCGCGGTGCCCGGCTCGGCGCGGTCGCCGGCGTTCGCGACGCTCGCCTCGTACGACCTGCCGCCGATCGTGTAGTGCACCACCGGAGTCAGCGTGTACCCGCCGTAGTACTGGCGCCGCTTCGCCCGGTTGTCCACGACCGCCCCGGAGACCCGGATCCCGTGCGCCCGGACCCGCGCGAACGTCAGCTGCTCACGTACGGTCCGCGCCAGTCCGATGAGCACCAGCACCAGTGCGAACGAGGCGACCGCGAGGAAGATCATTGGATCACCGTACTAAGGCGCGTCGCCGGGGCCACCTCGTGGATCGGGCTCCAGACCAACGTCGTGGCCGTATCCGGGGCATCATCGAGGAGTTCGCCGGAATCGGCATGAACGAGCTCGTCTTCACCCCCACCCTGGCGAGCATCGACGAGGTCGACCGCCTCGCCGACCTTGTCCGTTGAGGGTGGCGCCACATCGAGGAGGCCTCATGAGCGCCGGCCAGGAGTACGTACGGGACCAGCGGTACCTCACGACGCGGATCACCGCCGACGGCCGGGACGGGTACCCCGTCGAGCCGGGCCGGTACCGCCTCGTCGTCAGCCGCGCCTGCCCCTGGGCCAACCGCAGCATGATCGTCCGGCGGTTGCTGGGGCTCGAACCCGTACTGTCGATGGGCATCTGCGGGCCCACGCACGACGAGCGGAGCTGGTCGTTCGACCTCGACCCCGGCGGCCGTGACCCCGTCCTCGGCATCGAACGCCTCCAGGACGCGTTCCTGGCGCGCGACCCCGGCTACCCGCTGGGCATCACGGTGCCGGCGATCGTCGACATTCCCAGCGGCCAGGTCGTCACCAACGACTTCGCCCAGATCACCCTGGACCTGGCCACCGAGTGGCGCGCACACCACCGGCCCGGCGCGCCCGACCTGTACCCCGAACGCCACCGCGACGAGATCGACGAGGTCGCCGCCCACGTCTTCGAGGACGTGAACAACGCCGTCTACCAGGCCGGTTTCGCCGGAGGCCAGGCCGCGTACGAGCGCGCGTACCAGCGGTTGTTCGCCCGGCTCGACCTGCTGTCCGAGCGCCTCGAGACTCGGCGCTACCTGGTCGGCGACACCATCACCGAGGCCGATATCCGGCTGTTCGCCACCCTGGCCCGCTTCGACGCCGTCTACCACGGGCACTTCAAGTGCAACCGGAGCAAGCTCACCGAGATGCCGGTCCTGTGGGCGTACGCCCGCGACCTCTTCCAGACGCCGGGCTTCGGGGACACCATCGACTTCGACCAGATCAAGGAGCACTACTACGTCGTGCACCGCGATGTGAACCCCACGGGCATCGTCCCGGTCGGCCCCGACCCGACCGGCTGGCACACGCCGCACGACCGCGAACGCCTCGGCGGACGGCCGTTCGGCGACGGCACCCCGCCGCAGGGGTAGGAGCTCAGGCGTCCGGGGTCCACACGTAGGGCGTGGTGGTGGTGACGGCCTGGAAGCCCAGGCGGCGCAGGATCGGAAGGCTGTCCTCCGAGGCGTCCACCTGGAGGTACGTGACGTCGCGCGCGACGGCATACCGGGCGCGCTCGGCGATCAGCGCGCGGTAGATACCCCGGCCCCGCCATTCGGGGACCGTGGTGCCGCCCCACAGCCCGGCGAATTCGGTACCGGCGACGAAGGCGATCCACGCCGCGCAGATCACCCGGTCGCCGGCCTCGGCGACCAGAACGACGAGCTCGTCGGGGTCGGCGGCGATCCGGGCGATCAGCTCGTCGCCGAGCCAGCCCCAGTCCCGTCCCCAGACCGCCTTCTGCATGTCCATGATCCGGCGGATGTCGGTCGCGGAGTCGACCTGGCGCAGCCGGACCCCCGGCGGCGGGGTCGGTTCGGCGGCCATCTCCCGCGCGAGCCCGATGGCGACGGTCTCCCGCTCCTCGGGCACGAACCCGGCCGCGCGCAGCCGGTCCGTCAGGTCCGCGGGCTCGTCGTGCGCATGGGTCTTCCACTCGACGGCCTCACCCCGCCCGGCGAAGTGGTCACGCTGCCGGACGATCAACCGGTCGAGTTCGGCCCCCCGTACGCCGACGTCGCGGGGCGCGCCGACGATGCCCTGCGGGAAGCCGACGACCCGCCACAGCGGCCCGTCCCGTTCGGCCCTGACCCCCGGGGGCAGGTTGGGCGGCACGCCGCGCGCCTGCTCGTCATAGGCCGCGAGCAGGGCACTCGTCGTCGTCATGCGCTCGACTTTAGGACCCCGGTCAACCGGTTTTTCAGCGGCGCAGGGTGGCGAGGAACGCGTCGACGACGCTCTCGATGAACTCCGGCGTGACCGGCCGGCGGGACAGCAGCCGGCGGTAGAAGAGCGGACCCAGGAGCAGGCCGTCGATCAGGTCGGGGTCGCAGTCGGCGCGGATCTCGCCGCGTTCGACGGCGCGCTCTCGACACGGCCCTGGAGGCCGAGCAGCTCGGCTACCACGACGCGGGCGGCAACGACCACCTGAGCACGATGCGCTTCGTCCGCGAGGCATGGCCCGCCGAGTTCTGCCAGGGCTGGCTACCGGCCAAGATCGGCCCCGACCGCATCCGCGAGGGCCGCGCGCGCCTGGACGGGTACGCCCGCGCCGCCGGCCGCGACCCCGCCGCCATCACCACCGCACTGCAGTCCGTCGTCTGCCTGGGCGACACCGCCGAACAGGCCCGCGCGACCTTCCTCGGCTCGTCCTTCGACCTGTTCCGCCGGTCGCTGGCGCAGACGATGACCAAGGGCGTCGACCTCGACCGCTACCTCGAGACGAACCTCATCGGCACCCCCGACGAGGTCTGCGCCAAGGTCGACGCCTACCGGCGGGCCGGCGTCGACCACCTGTGCGGCCTCCTCTTCGTCGGCAACACCGTCGCCGAGATGCGCGACCAGATCCGCGCCTTCGCCCGCCACGTCCTCCCGGCCTTCCCGGCGACCTGACCTCAACTTTCGCGTGCCTGGCCTGCTCGGAGGCGTTCTAGGAGAACCAGCGTCGCGGGTGGCGGGTCAGGCTGTAGCCGGCCACGCCCGCGACCGCGGCGAGCACGCCGCCGCCGATGGTCCACCACCACCGGCCGGACGGCCAGGAGAACCAGCTCCCGGCGCGCTCGACCGGCCCCGGCGACGACGAGGCCTCCGGGGCCACGGTGGAGCCCGGCTTCACCGCCGGGGACAGCGGGGCCTTGAGACTCGCGTTGTCCGGCTGGGCGTCACCCTTGCGCGCGGTGATGCCCAGGTCCGCCTGGATCGGCAGGCCGAGGTCCTGCTCCGGCAGGCCGGTCGCCGACAGCCGTACGTAGTAGGTGCCGGGTAGCGGCTCGCCGGACCAGGGGTCGGCCCACGAACGTACCTGCCGTAGCAGGCAGTGCAGCGCGACCGTCGCGTCGCCGGCCGCCGCGGTGGCGGCCTGCGAACCCGCCGTACAGGCCTGGCGGCGCCGCAGCCCGTCGAAGACGTCGACGGTCCAGGTCGCGGCGCCGTGCCGGCTCGCCCCGGGCGGCAGGGTGATGGTCACGGCGAGCCGGTCGGTCTCCCCGGCCGCGGCGTCGAAGGACCAGTACAGGTAGTCGCCGGTGGAGGCCGACACCCGTACGGGCTGCCCGGGCTCCACCGAGGTCGCCGTGAGGAACGACGTCCCGGCGGTGCTGACCGTGGTCTCGCTGGGGCTCGGCGAGGGGGTGTCGTCCGCGGCGGCGGGCGCCGCCAGCAGTACGAGGCCCGCGAACGGCAGGCCGATGAGGGGAAGTGCGCGCACGGTCAGTTCTCCTTCCATACGGCGATCCGCCAGCGGGCGAGCCAGCCGGTGATCAGACCGGCGAGCAGGCCGGCCGCGGCGAGCACGGCCAGCAGCATCCAGCCGCGGCCCAGGGACGGGCCGCCGGGCGTGGGCGAGGCGGGCACGACGTCGACGGTCAGCTCCAGCGGCATGCCGGGCGCCGCCTGGACGCCGGCGGGCGCGGAGAAGGAGTTGCTGACGACGAGGCAGACCGTGCCCGTACCGGAGTCGCCGGGCGCCGTCGACGTTGACGACGACGGCTCGGGGGACGCCGAGTGCTGCTGGTCCGACCAGCGCAGGCCCGTGGACAGCACGTCGGTACGCCCGCTGCCCGCGTCGGTGCCGCGCACCATCTCCTGCCCGGTCGTGGACATCGCGCGCAGCAGTACGCCGTAGTCGGGGTTGAGGGTCCGGTCGAGCGCGACGCTCACCGAGGCGCGCAGTTCCTGGCCGTCGGCGACCGGCACGCGGTACCAGCGGTGCTCGGCGAACCGCTCGCGGTCGGTGTAGACGCCCGGTGACAGCATCGGGGCGTTGGCGCACCGGTCGCTGCCGCCAACCTGGCGCGGGGTCCTGCGGTACGTGTCGTTGGCCCGGTGCACGAGCTGGTTGAGCCGGCTCGTGAGCTGGGCCTGGTGCTGGACGGCGGTGTAGGTCCCGCCGGTCGCGTCGGCGATGCAGGTCAGCTGCCGCCGTACCTTGTCGTCCAGGGTGAGCCCGAGCGTGTCCACCACCAGGTGGGTGCCCTGGGCGGCGAGCTGCCGGGCCACGTCGCACGGCCCGGGTACGCCGCAGGTGTCCTCGCCGTCGGTGATGAGCACGATCCGCCGGGTGGTCTCACCGCTGCCCAGGTCCCTGGCCGCGCCGCGGAGGGCGAGGCCGATCGGCGTCCAGCCGGTGGGCCGCAGCGTGGCGATCGCGGCCTTGGCCTCGACCTTGTTGACCGGGCCGACCGGGCTGATCTGCTGGGTGTCCCGGCAGCCGAGCGCCTGGTTGTTGGCGACCGGGATGCGCGAGCCCAGGACCCGGATGCCGAGCTGGGTCTCCTCGGGGAGAGCGTCCACCACTTCGTCGAAGGACTGCTGGGCCACCGACATCCGCGTACGGCCATCGATGTCGGCGGCGCGCATCGAGCCGCTGACGTCCAGCACCAGCTCGACCTTTGGCGGCTCTCCGTCCGTCGGCTCGTCGGCGGAGGCGGGGGGCACGCCCAGCATCGTCAGAGCGGCCAGCACGCAGAGCACGCCGACCGCGGACGCTCGTCTGATGATCACTCGAGGATCTTAATGATCATGAACCGGCGCACCTAATCGGCCGTCTCACCCTCGTTGGGGGACCGTGCGGCGTATCGACGACCTCGCGCGGTTCGCACGAAACGATCGACAGGGGGGCATCATGCTGACTCACCGACGGCTCAGGCTGCCGGCCATCACGCTCGCCACGGGGGCCATCCTCACCGGCCTCGTGGTCGCGAGCAGCCCGGCCAACGCGGCGTCCTCACCCATCGCCGCGTGCGGCGGCGGGAGCTACCACGAGATCGACCATCACGACTTCGGGGCGACCGCCACCATCCACCTGCTCTACAACGGCACCACCGACTGCGTGGTCACCTGGAACAACCACCCGGACGGCAGCAAGATGTGGCTCGCCGCCGCCCTCCAGACCAAGGCCGACCTCGACGGGCCGTACGACGCCGACTACTACGCCTACTACGCCGGCCCGGTAAAGCTCAACGCCCCGGGCGTGTGCATCAGGTGGTCGGGCGCCGCGGGCGAGGACACGGTCTGGGACTCCGAATGGTCCCACTGCGGCTGATCACCGCATCTCCGCTGAAACGCGCCTGAACGCGACCGAGCCTCCCTGCCACACGGCAGGGAGGCTCGGCCTTACTTGGGGTCGTGCGGTCAGCCGGTGGTGACGTTCAGGACACCGGCCGCGCTCGTCGTCGTGCCCGAGCCGGGCTGGATCGTCACGACGACACCCGACGAGTCGGCGGCCGTCGTGACCGAGTAGGCCGTGTTCGGGGCGAGCCCGGTCACGACGTTGCGGGTGCTCCCCGCGGGCAGGTGGTACTTGATCGGCGTGGTGATCTGGCTGTCCGCCGCGCCGGTCCCGGCCAGTACGGCGTAGTTGCCGCTCGAGGACTGCAGGATCGTGCCGGTCACCGCGCCCTGGAGTACGTTGCCGTCGGCCGCGGAGAGGCGGGTGGCCTTGGCAGCGGCGCTCGCGCTGTCGGCCGCGTCGACGACCGTGAGCCACAGGTTCTGGGCGGCGCCCGTCCCCGGCTTCACGTCGATGCGGGAGACGTCCGTACCGCTGAACACGGTGGGCGTGACCGTCTCCTGGTGACCGGCCGGCAGCAGGGTGCTGACGGTACCGGCGTAGCTCGAACCGCTGCCGATGTCGTAGCGGCTGACGCCCTGCGACGGGTCCGCCGCCTTGTTCGGGGTACCGGCGAAGTGGAAGCGCATCCACTGGCCGACGCTCGCGCTGCTCGTCGTGGTGCGGTCGTAGACGACGAAGAGGCCGGGCTGCAGGTACACGACGTCACGGGTCCAGCCCGAGATGGTCTTGGTCCCGCTGCGCGGGTACTCGTCCTCCAGGTTGCTCGCCCGCATGAACGTGTAGTCCTTCGTCGCGTCGAAGGCGCTCATGGTGGTCTTGGCGCCGTCCGACCGGCGCTGCGTGCCCTGGCCGGTCGGGGTCGGCGAGTCCGTGTAGAAGATGTTGTACAGACCACGGGTCGAGGAGGACCCGAAGTTGTCGTTGTAGACGAAGTCGTCGACGGGCACGCCGCCGCGGAAGAGCTGCCCGGTCGCGTTGACCAGGAACGGCTTGTTGCCGTGGGCGACGGCCAGGCTGCCGGCGTCGAAGAGCTGCTCACTGGCGTCCGGGTTGTTGATGTACGGCCCGGCGTCGAGCGATCCCCAGACCGCCGAGTCGTCCCACGACGAGCGGACCGAACCCATCTCCGAGCCCTTCGCGAGCGAGGAGAGCGGGCTGGACTTGTAGTCGGCCTCCGGTGCGCTGGGGTCCCAGAAGAGGAAGTCGCTCCACAGCGGGTCGGACAGGTCGGGGTTGGCGGCCCGTACGTCGCTGGCGAACTTGTGGAAGGCCTTGGCCTGCGGGTCGTTCCAGGTCGGCAGGATGCCGGCGAGCTGCGTGATGGCGTTCTTGGGGGCCGGTGCCGGCTCACCCTCGGTGCGCATGGTGCCGCGGTCGTCGACCCGCTTCAGGCTGGGCCAGACGTTGTGCATGTACCAGGTGGCCGCGCCCGACGGGAACTTGTACGGCGCGCTGCCGTTGACGAGGTCGATGCCCTTGGCCGTCTTGGCCGCCAGCACGGGCAGGGTCATGTTGAACGTGGCCAGCGGACCGTAGTTCTGGCCCTCGGGCCAGCCGCCGCCCTCGAGGTTGGCCGCGTAGTACGGCTGCACGTCCTTGCCGTGCACCCGGTCGAGGAAGTCCGACCACTGCGCCGCGGCGCGCGGGTCGTCGCCCTCGGTCGCCAGGCCTTCGAGGGCCTTGGAGGCGTAGTAGCCGGCGAAGTAGTTGCCCTGCGGGAACTCGTGGCCGAAGCCGCTGGCCTCATAGGCGTCCAGCCAGCGGTCCATGGCGGTGTACACACGGGTGCGGTCCGAGGCCGAAATGGCGTCGTGCAACCAGTCATAGCCAAGCGCCATGCCGACACCGAAGTTCCGGATGCCATAGCCGGAGTCGCGCAAGGGGTTCGGGTCATGGGCGTCGCCGGCGGGCGCGCTCATGTGGACCAGCACGTCGGCGCCCTTGGCGCCGTACTGCGTCGCCTTGCTCGGGTCGGTCGTCAGCGAGACCTGATAGCAAATGCCAAGGTTGGCGACGGCGGTGAGATAGCCATCGCCCTGGTAGCCCTCGCCGATGCTGTTGTCATCGGGATAGTCGCTACCCTCCGGCCACTCAACGGTCCCGCTCAGGTAGTTGTCGCACTTCGACTTCAGCGCGGTCCACGCGGGGTCATTGGCCTGGGCACGAGTACGCAACGAGCTCAACTTGGCGGCATCAAGAATGATGTGCGGTCCGGCGCCCGCGGCCTGGGCGGTGGTCGGCACCGACCGCAGGCCGGCGGCCAGCACCACCGCACTTCCCAATACCACCCATCGTCGTCTGTTCATCATGTGTTCCTCCTTGGGGGGTCACAACGTGTCGAATCGGTTCGACAGCACTCAGTGAGGTTCAGGGGGATCAACGTTTCGTCTCCGATACGGAGCCGTGCGGCGCCATCACGCGTCGCGCGACCGGCGCCCGTAAGCGGGGAATCAGTAAGGAAGGTGAACCAATCCTCTGTCGGCGAACATCATGGGAGAGGAATATGCAGAATGCAACTGTTCGGCCCGCGTAACTTTTCGTCACCGTCGCATCACCAGTCCACCCGTATGGCCGGGCGGGCTACTGGGCGATTCGTTCACCGTACTCGCGACGCTCCATTTCCTTCGCGAGTTGCTGCCAGGCATCGGCCGACCGCCGGGCGAGTTCGGCGATCGTCTTCACACAGTGCGCGGGCGTGCCTTCCAGCAGGAACTCCCAATCCTTCGGGTCGATGGCGTGACCGCCCAGCCAGCGGAGTACGGACCGGCCCGTTTCGGTGAGCCGCAGTGACGGATCCTTCCGCAGGCTCTCCAACGCGGCCCGCGCATCCCGCTCACGTGCCGTCCTGGACGGTCTGCCGGCTCTCACATCCCGATCCCTCGCGGGAACCGGGTCGTCGCCACGGCGCATCCGCTCCCGTACGTCGTACACGGTTCCCAGCGAGATCCCGGCGGACGCCGCGACCTCACGCAATGCGGCGTCGGGGCGCGACTTCATGATCTCCCACGCCCGCAGCCGTCCCTCCATGGCACTCAACGGCCTGCGCCTGCCGTCCTGGCCGATCCGGTCGTTCGACTGCGGCGCATCCGCAGTCGAACGCCGCCGGATCGCCCGGACGGTCCGGCCTGACAGGCCGGTGCTCGCCGCGATGGCGCGGTCCGACCAGAACGGATAGGACGCGAGAATCCGCGCGGCGGCGGCCGTACGGTCCGCGAGTGAAAGGGGCAGGCCATGGGCGATGTTGCGTTCGACGGCGAGCAGAAAAGTCGTGGTCTCGGCACCGTCGTAAAACTGAGCCTCGATGCTGCTCCTACCTTGCAACCGCGCCGCCCTCACACGGTGCATCCCGTCAATGACCCGCATCGTCTCCCGGTACACAAGGATGGGTGGCAACGCCTCGCCGGCCTCCGCCAGCAGGTGGACATGCTCTTCTTCCTCGCCGTTGAGGCGTGGCGAGTCACCGAATACGAGATCGGCGATTCGAACGGTGACCACCGGTGATCGACTGTCTACCGAAGTAAAATCGGGCACTCCCTCGATCTGCATTTGTTCCCCATGGTTCTCAGTCGTAGCAAGCTGGACCATGCGTCCGGGCGTGACCATGCCATCTGACTGTGGCCATGACAAGCGCCGACGAACCGCGCTCAGAGGGACGTCCCGATGGTGACCAGCGACTTCCGTGCGATTGCCGAAGATCACGTTCTTCCTTGTGACCTGCACGTGCGGCGAAACGCCATGACGACCCTCCGTCGCCGCCGGTGCCTTACCCGGCGGTCACGCTCCGTTCACGTCGAAACGCCAAAGGGGGCGGCCGCGTGTCGCGGCCGCCCCCTTCGCACGGGACGTTGGTGGAGGCGAATCGTCAGCCGGTACGGCCGATGCGCACGCCGACCTGCGCGTCCTTGCCGGTGATGCCGAGCGTGCCGGCGCCGAAGCTCGCCGAGCCGGACCCGGTGACGGTCGTGCCGCCCTTGAGCCAGCTCACCGCTCCGTCGGTGCCGTTCTCCTTCGGCGCGCCCGCGATCAGGTCGGCCGAGCCGTCGGCGTTCACGTCCAGCAGGCCGACCGCCCACCCGAACGCGTCGCCGGCCTCCGCCGTGCCGGCGACACCGCTGGTGCTCTGCGAGAGGGCCTGCGAACCGGTGCCGGTCAGGCCGGACGCCGAGCCGTACAGCACGACGGCCTCACCGGCCGCCGCCTGACCGCTGACCGTGTGGCCCGGGACGCCGACCGCGAGGTCGTACTTGCCGTCCTTGTTGATGTCGCCGGCCGAGAGCGTGGAGCCGAACTTGTCCCCGGCCGAGCCTGGGCCGGGCACACCGGCGGCGCCCTGCGTGAACGTCGTCGCCGTGCCCTGGGTGACGTCCGTGGAGCCCGGGAAGACCGTCACGTGGCCGCCCGCGCCGCCGCTCTCGTCGGCGGAGCCCGCGGCGATGTCGGCGTACCCGTCGCCGTCGAAGTCGGCGACGGCCAGGCTGTCGGTCCTGCTGAGCTGCTCGGCCGTCGGATTGTCGGCCGCGAGGTCGGTCCAGACGTCGAAGCCGGACGGGTACTGCGCGTCGTCGGAGTCCACCCAGCCCAGGATCAGGTCGGGCTTCTGGTCGCCGTTGACGTCACCGACCGCCGGGACGAACGCGTCGTTTCCGTTGTCCGCGGCGGCGGCCGAGATCGTGGCCTGGCGCTTCACACCACGGGCCGGCCGGCCCTGAACGGAGGGGCGGAAGGCGCCGCCGCCGAGCGAGGTCACCTTCGCGGACCTGGCGGCCTGCTGGGGCGACGGGTTCGAGGTGAACAGCCAGAAGTAGCGGTCACCCGGCGAGGTGTCGACCCAGTCGGCGTAGCCGTCATCGTCGAAGTCGGCCGTCGCCATCGCGTAGCCGAACCGGTGGTTCGCCCCCGCGGTGCCGCCGGGCTCGCCGATGGAGCCGGAGCCCGTCCCGGTCAGGCCCGACTTCGAACCCCACAGGATCGTCTCCGAACCGGCGTTCGTGCCGGCGGTCGTGTCCTCGTCGGGCGCGCCGACGATCAGGTCCGCGTAACCGTCCTTGTCGAAGTCCAGGGACGTCATCGAGAAGCCGAAGTGGTCGGCCTTCTCGGGCGTGCCCGGGACACCGCTGGTGCTCTGGCTGATGATCTGCTTCTTGGCGACGTTCGGCCCGGACTCGGAGCCGTAGACGATCGACACGAAGCCCGCGGTGGTCTGCGTGCCGACCTTGCCGTACGGGCTGCCGAGCGCCAGGTCAGGGTAGCCGTCCCCGTTGAAGTCGTACGGCTTGGGCGCCTTGAGCGGCGCCGCGGCCGGAGATGCGGACGCGTGGGCGGCGATCGCCGGCCCCGAAGCCCCCATGGCGGTGATCGCCGACACCGCCAGTGCGCGTGTGAGAGCGCGTCTGTTCAAGAATCCTCCCGCGAAGAACGGCACGCGCATGAGCACGTGCCGGACAGATGACGCCGGAAGTTCGATCAAGGTTTACTTTCGCCGGATTTACGGGTCTTTGGCGCGCTGCGGCGGGGCTCGTGTGACGCCTGGGCCAAGACCTCTGCCCCTTTGCCGCCGCGTTAGCGACGTCCGGCCGAATGGGGCGGGGTATCCGGAATTCCCGGCGGCCCCCGGCGGTGTGCGGTGACCGCCGTCGCGCCCGGTCGGTCGCCGCCGCATCCGCCGGGAGGATCCGCAGGTCACACGCCGTTAACGGGGTATTCACAACCTGTAGGGGGTGACCTCGCGGGGTAGTCTTGACCGAAAGTCGTCAGACGTCTAATGTCCTCAGCCTCGCTACCGCGAACCTGCCGGCTCGTGCGGCGGCGGGCGGCGGCCGGCGACGTGTCCATGTCGTCGGGGACCACGGTCCGAGGAGGACTTGATGAGTAACGTGTCCACAGAGCAGCCGACAGGCAGCGGTCTCCGTAGGAACTCCGTGGGGCTGGTCGGAGCGGTGATCATGTCCGCCGCCATCATGGGCCCGGCGGTCTCGACTTTCTTCAACCCGCAGTACTCCACGCCGTTCTCGGGTTCGGCGACGCCGTTCGTCTACCTCGTGTGCCTCATCGCGATGCTGATCGCCGCGAGCGGGATCGTCATGATGTCGGCCCGGCTGCCCAGCGCCGGTGCGTTCTTCACGTTCGTCTCCCGTGGGCTGGGGCCGAAGGCGGGCCTGGTCACGGGCGGATTCACGTTCGTGGCGTACGCGCTGCTGCCGCCCGCCGAGATCGGCCTGATCGGGTCGTACCTCCAGAACACCTTCAAGGCCGAGTTCAACGTGAACGTGCCGTGGTGGCTGATCGGCATGGTCCCGGCCGGCTTGATGATCTTCCTCGCGTTCGAGGGCATCCGGTCGAGCCTGCGGGCCGCGCTGCTCCTGGTCGCCGCGGAGGTCACGATCATCGTGGTGCTGGCGTTGATCATCGTGGGCAAGGGCGGGGCGCACGGCCTCACCGCCGCGCCGCTGATGCCGGCCTCGTCGCCGAACGGCTTCCAGGGCATCGTCGACGGGGGGATCTTCGCCGCGCTGAGCTTCGTTGGGTTCGAGGCCGCAGCCACCCTCGGCGAGGAGGTACGGACCCCGCGCCGGATCGTGCCGCGGGCCATCGTGCTGACGGTCATCGCGGTCGGCGTGCTCTACCTGTTCTGCGTGTGGGCCGAGGTCATCGGCCTGGGCACCGACAAGGCCGACAAGCTGCAGAGTTCCGCCACCCCGTGGAACGACCTGGCGGCGACCTTCGCGCCGTGGATGAAGTGGTTCGTCGTGGTCGCCTCGGTGTCCAGCATGTTCGCCGTGATGGTCAACTCCAACAACGGGATCGTGCGCGTGCTGTACGCGATGGGCCGCGAGTCGATGCTGCCGCGCTTCCTCGCCCACATCGACCCGCGCCGGCGTACCCCGTCGCGTGCGGTGCTCGTGCAGGGCGTGTTCGCCATCGTGCTCGCGCTCATCGTCGGTGCGGCGTCCGGTGGCCTGTCCAACCCGGCGGCCGGCGGCAACGTCTATGGCTACCTGGGCTTCCTGCTCACCCTCGGCGTGCTGCCGATCTACGCGCTGACCAACCTCGCGGCGATGCGGTACTTCTACAAGATCGGCGAGTTCAAATGGCTGCGCCACGGGGTGCTGCCGGGGCTCGGCGCCCTGCTCATGATCGGCCTGCTCGTCGGGCAGATCGTCGAGCAGACCGTCGCGCCGTACACCTGGTTCCCGTGGGTGATCGTGGCGTGGGTCGTGCTGACCGTCATCGGCGCGTTCTGGCTCGAGCGCGCGAAGCCGGAGGCCGTCGCGGTCGCCGGTGGCGTGCTCGCCTCGGGCGAGGTCGACGAGACGGCGGCCGAAGCCGCGCCGAGCGGAGCATGACCGCGTGAGCTTCTGCATCGGAGTCGACGTCGGCTCGCAGAGTGTGAAGGGCGTCCTGCTCGACCCGGACGGCCGGGTCGTCGCCACGGCCGGCGCGCCCTGCACGATGACGCACCCGTACAGCGGGTGGGCCGAACAGGACCCGCTGTCCTGGGAACGCTGCCTCGCCGAGGTCGTCGGCCGGCTGCTCGCGGACGGGCCGGCCGGCCGGGACGACATCGGCCACCTGGCGCTGGCGTGCCAGGTGGACGGGGTCGTGCCGGTCGACGCCCGGATCGAGCCGCTGCGGGACGCGGTCATCTGGCTCGACCGCAGGGCGGTCGGCCAGGCGTCCGAGCTCGCGGTCAAGGTCGGTGACGCGGAGGCGTTCGAGATCACCGGGCTGAACGTGGACGCCTCCCACACCGCGCCGAAGATCATGTGGCTGCGCGACGAGGAGCCGGAGCTCTTCCGAGCCGCCCGGTCGATGCCGCCGGTGGCGGCCTTTCTCGTCGGACGGCTGACCGGGGTCCTGGCGCAGGATCCGGCGAACGCGTCGTCGTCGCTGCTGTACGACGTCGCGGGCGGAGACTGGTCGGACCGCATGCTCGAGGCGGCCGGCGTCGACCCCGAGATCCTGGCGCCGGTACGCCCCGCGGTCGAGGTCGCGGGGACGCTGACCCCCGAGGCCGCACGGCTGCTCGGGCTGCCCGTCACCTGCCGGGTCCTGGTCGGCACCGGTGACGACCACGCGGCCAGCATCGGCGCCGGCGCGATCCGGCCGGGCATCATCGCCGACATCACCGGGACGGCCGAGCCGGTCACGGTGACGTCGGAGGAGCTGGTGTTCGACCCCGACCGGATGGTCGAGACCCACGCGCACGGGGTCGAGGGTCTGCTGCTGATCGAGAACCCCGGGTTCGTCTCCGGCGGCAGCACGCTCTGGCTCGCCCAGTCGGTGCTCGGCGTCCCGCAGCAGGTGGTGTTCGAACGCGCCGCGGAGGCGCCGGCCGGCGCGGACGGGGTCGGGTTCCTGCCCGCGCTGACGGGCTCGATGACACCGCGGTGGAACGGCGACATGCGAGGGGCCTTCACCGGCCTGTCGATGAACCACGACGCCCGCCACCTTGCCAGGGCCGTCCTGGAGGGGTGCGCGTTCGCGCTGCGCGACATCGTCGACCGGCTGCACGACCTCGGGCTCGGCGGGCAGGAGATCAGGGTCGTCGGCGGGGGCGCGCGCAGTCCGCTGTGGCTCCAGATCAAGGCGGACGTGATCGGCAGGCCGGTACGGCCCGTGCTCGCGGCCGAGGCGACGGCGACCGGCGCGGCGATCCTGGCCGGGCTCGCGGCGGGGACCTTCGCCGACATCGCCGAGGCGACCGCGCGGGCGGTCGAGGTCGCGCCCGATCCCGTACGGCCACGTACGGAGACGCGTGACCTGTACGACACGGCGTACGCGCGGTACCGCGCGACGTTCGACGCCGTAGAGAAGGTAGTCGGGTGACTTACGAAACAGGGGGTGGCATGAACGGCAGTAGTGGCCGTGAGGGAACCATCGGCACGTTCGACCTCGAATCGGTGCGGGCCATGCTCGGCAGCGCGCCCGAGGTGGGGCGGCTCCGGCCACTGGGGCTGGGTCAGGTGATCACCGGCCAGGGAACCCTCGACGCACTGCCCGCGGTCGTGTCCGCCCTGCGGGGCACGGCCGGCGGCCCGCTGGCCGTACTCGCCGACTCCACGCCCATCGCCTACCGCGGCGGCGACCTGACCGCGCGGGTGACGGAGCTGCTCGCGCCGTTCGGACCCGTGAACGTGACCCTGCTCGGCCCGCCAGACGGGGGCGCGCACGCCGACGAGGCCACCGTGGCGGCGAGCGTGCATGGCGTGGAAGGGGCGTCCGCCGTCATCACCGTGGGCTCCGGGACGCTCGCCGACCTCGGGAAGATCGCGGCGGAGCGCGGCGGCGGGCTCCCGCACGTGATCGTGCAGACCGCCGCGAGCGTGAACGGGTTCGCCGACGACCAGTCGGTCCTGCTCGTCGACGGGGTCAAGCGGACCGTGCCGAGCCGGTGGCCCGACGTGCTGCTGATCGACTCGGAGATCCTCGCCGAGGCGCCGTCCGCGATGAACCTGGCCGGGGTCGGTGACCTCGTGTCCATGTACACCGCGCCGGCCGACTGGTACCTCGCGTCGGCGATCGGCATCGACGACTCCTACGCGCCCACGCTGGTCTCCATGGTGCGGCCCCACGGCGAGCGGCTGCTCGACCTCGCGGGCAAGGTCGGCGCCTCCCAGCAGGCGGCGGTCGCCGAGCTCACCCACCTGCTGACCCTCAGCGGCATCACGATGGGCAGCTCCGGCCGTACCGCCGTGTCGTCGGGCATGGAGCACACCGTCAGCCACCTGCTCGAGATGGCGGCCGGCACCGGCCCCGCGCGTCTGCACGGCGCCCAGGTCGGTGTCGCCACGATCGTCGCCGCGACGACGTGGCACCACGTACGCGACGCCATCGAGACCGGCCGGTGCGTCCCGAGGATTCCCGATCCCGACGAGCGGCGCGCCCGTATCGAGGACGCGTTCGGGCCGCTCTCCGAGGACGGCTCGGTCGCGGCCGAGTGCTGGAACTCCTACCGGCGCAAGCTCGAGTGGCTCACGGCGCACCCGAACGCCATCGGTGAACTGCTCGACCGCTGGGCCGAGCACACGGCCGTCCTGGACACCCTCCTGGTCGAGCCGGAACGCCTCGCCGTGGCGCTGGCGACGGCCGGGGTGCCGAGCCGGTTCGGCGAGCTCGACCCACCGGTCGACCCGAAGACCGCGCGCTGGGCGGTGGCGAGCTGCCACCTGATGCGCGACCGGTTCAGCGTCGCCGACCTGGCCGACCTGCTGGGTGTCTGGGAAGACGACGACGTCGACGCCGTTCTCGAGCGATCCGACCAGGCGGGGGCGCGAACATGAACGAAGGGCTGCCGACCGCGATCCCGGTCATCCGGCGGCCGGACCGGATCTACGCCGGCTATGCGTTCGACCTCGACGGCACCGTGTACCTCGGTGACGAGCTGATCCCGGGCGCCGACGAGGCCGTCGAATGGCTGCGCACCTCGGGCAGCCGGGTCGTCTTCGTGACGAACAAGCCGCTGGAGAACGCGTCGGGCTACGCGGCGAAGCTCAGCCGGATGGGGATTCCCGCCGAACCGTCCGACGTGGTGACCGCGCTCGACTCGCTCGTGCGTTACCTCGTCCGCAACCATCTTGGCGCCCGGCTGCTGCTGGTCTCCGAGCCGCTGGTCGCCGAGACCCTCGCGGACGAGGGCTTCAAGATCGTCGACGAGCCGACGCGGGCCGACATCGTCGTCGTGTCGTTCGACCGGACCTTCGACTACGGCAAGCTGCTCGCCGCGTACCAGGCGGTCAACGCGGGCGCCGTGATCGTCGCGACCAACCCGGACCCGTACTGCCCGACCCCGGACGGCGGCCTGCCCGACTGCGCGGCCATCCTCGCGGCGATCGAGGCGTGTACGGGTGCCCGCGCCGAGGCGATCGTCGGCAAGCCGAGCGTGCACATGGCCGACACCATCCGCGAACGCCTGCAGCTGGTTCCGGAGGACACCGCCGTCGTCGGGGACCGTCTCTCCACCGACATGCTCCTCAGCCGTGCACTCGGCATGACGGGCATCCTGACGCTCTCGGGCGAGGCCGACGCACCTGGCCCGGACAGCCCGATCAGACCCGACTACGTGGTCGCCGGACTTCTCGAGCTCATCCCCGAAACCGCCAGGAGGACCTGATGATCCAGTTCGTGTTCATGCTCACCCACAACGACCGCACGGTCCCGGACGCCATCAACGTGCTGTGGCGGCTGAGCGGCACAGGCCTGAAGTACGTCGGCTGCAAGGACGTCGGCGCGACCCCGGCCGTACTGCGGGAGCTCGTCACGGTCGCGCACGACGACGGCCTCGAGGTGATGCTCGAGGTCGTGTCGACGAGCAAGGAAGAGGAGCTCACCTCCCTGCGTACGGCCGCCGACGTCGGCGTCGACTGGGTGCTCGGCGGGACCAACGCCCGCGAGGGCGCCGAGGTGCTGGCCGGGTCCGGGATCCGCTACTGCCCCTTCCCCGGCCGGATCGTGGGGCACCCCAGCGTGCTGGAGGGCGAGATCGAGGAGATCGCCGACAGCGCGGCGGACCTCACCTCCATCGACGGCGTCCACGGGGTCGACCTGCTCACGTACCGGCACGCGACGGCCGACCCGGGCGAGCTGACCCAGGCGGTGGTCAAGGCGTCACCCGGCCCGGTCATCGCCGCCGGCTCCGTCGTCGACGCCGAGCAGATCAAGACGCTCGCCGCGGCGGGGGCCTGGGGTTTCACGATCGGCGGTGCCATTTTCGAAGGTCGGCTGCCCGGTGCGCCCGATGTCGCAGCACAGGTCCGTAATGTGCTTGAGATCGCTACGACCATCGGCGCGGAAAGCACGGGATGATCGGGGCTGTGAAACCGTCATCGAACGCGGCCGGCGCGACGCGGAGCGGATTGACGCCCGGCGGCGCACGCTCCCGTACAACACTGGTCGAACAGGTCCGCGGCGATCTGATGGCCTGCCTCGTCGACGGCGAGTTCCCCATGGGATCGAAGCTGCCGAACGAGCAGGACCTCGCCAGGCGGTTCGGCGTGAGCAGGGCCACCGTACGCGAGGCCGTCGGAGGGCTGCTGGAGGCCGGGTTCGTCGCCCGCCGCCACGGCTCCGGGACGTACGTGATCGGTACGCCTCGCCAGCACACCCTGGACACCAACCTCAGCTACCTCGAGATGATCAGCGCTGCGGGCATGGAACCAGGGCTGACCGTCCTGTCCACCCACGTACGCGACCCCGATCTGGACGAGGCGAGACGGCTCGAGATCGACGAGCACGACCCGATCATGTGGGTCGAGCGGATACGGACGGGCGACGGGCGGCCCGTCGTCTACTCCCAGGACCGCTTCCCGCGCAGGCTGCTCGCGCCGGAGATCGAGCTTCCGCTGGAGGCCTCCCTCTACCGGCTGCTGGCCTCGGCCGGCGCCGGGGTGCGCAGCGCGGCGGCGACGTTGCTGCCCGTGCTGGCCGACGACGAGCTCGCGGAGCGGCTCGGCGTACGGGCCGGGACCCCGCTGCTGTACATCGACCAGGTCGACTTCGACGAGGGCGGCCGCCCGGTGATGGTGTCGTCGGAGTGGCATGTCCCGGACGTCCTCCCGCTGCGGCTCAACCGCAGGGCCATCCACACGCAGGGACGGCGCTGATCCTCCCGTGTCCCTGAGACAGGAGCGCGCGAATGTCGACTGAGAGCAAACTGGGCAACTCACGTCTCGGCCCGGCGGAGCGGGAGTCCGCGCTGGCCGCGATGGGCACGCGGGAGTTCGACGTCGTCGTGGTCGGCGGTGGCATCGTTGGTGCGGGTGTCGCGCTGGACGCGGCCACCCGTGGCCTGAGCGTGGCGTTGGTGGAGGCGCGTGATTTCGCTTCGGGGACGTCTTCGCGTTCGTCGAAGTTGATTCATGGTGGGTTGCGTTATCTGGAGCAGCGGGATTTCGAGTTGGTGAGGGAGGCGTTGACCGAGCGTGGGTTGTTGCTGGGTCGGATCGCGCCGCATCTCGTGCGTCCGGTGCCGTTCTTGTTCCCGATGACGCATCGGGTCTGGGAGCGGGCTTACATCGGTGCGGGTGTGGCGCTGTACGACGGGTTGTCCCTGTCGATGGGCACTTCGCGTGGGGTTCCGCGTCACCGGCACTTGAGTCGTACGAAGGCGTTGAGGGTCGCGCCGTCGCTGAAGCGCAACTCCTTCGTCGGCGCGATCCAGTACTGGGATGCTCAGGTGGACGACGCGCGCTATGTCACGATGCTGCTGCGCACGGCCGCCGGGTACGGCACTCAGATCGTCTCGCGTGCGCAGGCGGTGGGGTTTCTGCGTGAGGGTGAGCGGGTGACCGGGGTGCGGGTCCGTGACCTGGAGACCGAGCGCGAGAGCGAGGTGCGTGCCAAGCAGGTCGTGAACGCCACGGGTGTGTGGACCGATGACATCCAGGAGTTGGTGGGTGGTCGTGGGCAGATCCACGTGCGTGCGTCCAAGGGTGTGCACCTGGTGGTGCCCAAGGACCGGATCCATTCGGCGAGCGGCATCATTCTGCGTACGGAGAAGTCGGTGTTGTTCGTGATTCCGTGGGGTCGCCACTGGATCATTGGGACGACCGACACGCCGTGGGATCTGAACAAGGATCATCCGGCGGCTTCGAAGGCCGATATCGATTATGTCCTCGAGCATGTCAACGCGGTGCTGAACGTCCCGCTGACCCATGACGACGTGGAGGGTGTGTACGCGGGCCTGCGTCCGCTGCTGTCGGGGGAGTCGGAGGAGACGTCCAAGCTGTCGCGCGAGCACGTGGTCGCTCATCCTGTTCCGGGCCTGGTGGTGGTGGCGGGCGGCAAGTACACGACGTATCGGGTGATGGCCAAGGACGCGGTCGACGCGGTGGCGCATGGTCTCGACGGGAAGGTTCCGCCCTCGTGTACGGACCGCATCGCTTTGGTCGGTGGTGATGGTTATCACGCGTTGTGGAATGCCCGTCAGCGGCTCGCGGAGTCCTCGGGGTTGCATGTGGCGCGGGTCGAGCATCTGTTGCATCGGTATGGCACCCTCGTCGAGGATCTGCTCGGGTTGATCCGGGAGCGTCCGGACCTGGGTCGTCCGATCGAGGGCGCCGATGACTACCTGCGCGCCGAGATCGTCTATGCGGCCAGCCATGAGGGCGCCCGGCACGTGAACGACGTGCTGGCCCGGCGTACTCGGATCTCGATCGAGACCTGGGACCGCGGGCTCGGCGTCGCGCGTGAGGCCGCGGAGCTGCTGGCGCCGGAGCTCGGCTGGTCGAAGGAGCAGACCGAGCGGGAGATCGAGTACTACGAGAAGCGCATCGAGGCCGAGCGCGTCTCGCAGACGCAGGAGGGCGACCAGGAGGCCGACGCGACCCGCCGCGGCGCACCCGACATCGTCCCCACCCAGACCCCCGCGGATCGGGCGAGCTAGGGCACGCCGAGGGCGTCGCGGACCATGCGCAGTGCCTCCTGCGGGGGGACGCCGAGGTGGCGGATCCGGTGCGCGAAGGCGACGGCCGCGTCCTGGGCCTGGCGGGAGGCGTTGTCGCCCGCCGCCGCGACGAAGGTGCCGTGCCGTCCCCGGGTCTCGACCACACCGTCGCGCTCGAGTTCCTTGTAGGCCCTGGCCACGGTGTTCACCGCGAGCTCGAGGTCGGCGGCCAGCCGCCGTACGGTGGGCAGCCGCGTGCCGACCGCGAGCTCGCCGCTGCGGGCCAGCTCGCTGACCTGCGCCCGTACCTGCTCGAACGGCGGTACGGGCGAGGCCGGGTCGACGACCAGCATCATGCGCTGTCCACCGGCACGCGATCGCCGGCGGGCCAGAGCCGCTTCTGAAAGCGGGACCGCTCCGATCGGGTGAAGATCAGCCAGGCGAGCACGGGGATCATGATCAGCCATAGTGGCAGCGATTCGGAGAGCCCGGAGACGGCTTGCCAGCGGCTCGTGTCCCGGATCAGCTCGGACATGCCGACCGTCGGGATGATGGGCAGGAGCACGGGAAGGAACAGCAGGTCGCGCAGTGCCTGCGCGCGGAGTGCGTCGTCGAGTACGAGCGCCTCGCCGGTCCCGGCCGGTTGCCGGGCGCGCAGGACCGCCCGCGTGGCGATCTCGACGGCCACGAGCAGCCCGATCGCCGCCGCGGACAGCGCGGCCATGACGACCGGGTTCGCCGACGTACGCGGGTGCACCTCCGCGACGGGACGGTGCGGCGTCAGCAGGTACGCGGCGGTGAGCACCGCCGGCAGCAGCGCCGACACGCGGGCCACGCACAACTCCAGCGGGCCGACGTAGTCGGTCAGGATCGTGGACCGCACGTGCGCCACCCGTGCGGCATCCGGCGAACGCCGGCCCCGCAGGTTCCGTACGTGTGCCAACGCCGGGCCGATCGCCGTACCGGCGAGGACGACCGCCAGCACGGCGAACCCCGGCATCAGGTAGAACTCATGCCCTTCCGCGTCGACCGGCGCCAGCGGAATCGAGAGGGCGATCCCGGCCGTCCATCCGAGGTGGTGGTACCGCCGACGCCGCACGAGCTTGTCGGCCACGTCACCGTCCGCCTCGGACGTCAGCGGCAGCCTCACGTGGGCCGCGAAGGCGGCGGCGATCTTCCGCCGCCGCTTCGGCGACACACGTACGTAGCGCGTGGCCGCGAGCATGCCCAAGACGATCAGGGCGAGGGCGAAGTACGGGTAGTGCTGGGGCATCGGTGGGCCTCCTCGTTTTGTCCCAAGTATTGTCGCAATGTAGTGAGACAAAGTTCGGAGTGTCAACCGGGGCCGGAAACACGTCACCGCGCCCTCCGAGCGCGGAGGACGCGGTGTACGGGGCGTGCTCGGTCACGCGGGGTCGCGCCACATCGGCCAGAAGAGAGTGCCGTCCGGCAGGGCGAACGTCTCGCGGAGTTCGTAGCCGTGCCGTAGGTAGAGATCGCGGCTGCGCGGGCTGCTGGCCTCGAGGTACGCCGGCGTCCCCTCCGTGTCGAGGACCGCGTGGTGGTGGTCGAGCAGGGCGGTGCCCAGCCCGCCCTGCTGGGCGTCGGGGTGCACGGCGAGCAGGGCCAGGTGGTGGTGCGGCGCTTCGGGGTGGTTCCTCTCGAACAACTCGTCCAATACGCGGAACCGGCCGGTCCACTCGCCGCAGGCGGCGGCCAGGCGGCCGTCGTAGTCCGGGGGTTCGGGGACCGGGACGGTGCGGTCGAACCACACGGCCGCAGCGGGCGCGCCCTCGACGAGGTCGATGTGCCCGTGGTCCAGGGCGTGCTCGACCAGGATCTGGAAGTCGGCGGTCATGATCTTCGGGCGGAGCGCGGGGTCGGGCAGCAGCCAGGTGACGGCGGCGAGCGGCGCGAACGCGGTGGCGACGAGTTCGGCGACGCGGGTGGCGTCGGCGGGTCCGGCGCGGCGGATCGAAAGGTCGGTCATCAGTGCTTCCTTCCCCGGCGGCCCGCGGATCCGGCCGTGACGCGGGGCCGCTGAGGCGCCGGCGGGGCGAGCGCGGCGCCGCTGGCCGCCTTGGCGCCGAGGCCGATCCGTGCGTAGACGTCGGGGCTGACCGTACGCAGGATCAGCGCCCACAGCAGGCCCAGGACGAGGGCGACGATGTACGAGCCGGGCAGGATCCAGGCGAGCGGCGAGCTCTTGGCGACGCCGAGCAGGGTCGCGAAGTTGGCGACCGCCAGGACCACGATGACCGCCAGGCAGAGCGTGGCGAGGGTCGGTGCGATGACGCGCCGCCAGGCGTTGTCGTTCGAGGGGTTGCGGGCGAAGAACATCACCACGGACACGGACGTCGCCGCGATCAGCAGGAGGACGCCGAAGCCGCCGAAGGTTCCGCCGTAGAAGAAGAGCTGGACCAGTGGGTCCAGACCGGCCGCGGCGTACACGAGGATGACGACGAGGCCCAGGACGCTCTGCGCGATCGAGCCCGCCTTGGGCGCGCCGGTGCGCACCCCCGTACGGCCGAAGACCGCGGGCAGTACGCGTTCGCGGCCCAGGGCGAACACGTAGCGGGCGGTCGTGTTGTGGAAGGAGATCATCGCGGCGAGCACGCTCGTGACGAACAGCGCGCGTGCGATGTCGACGATGGTGCCGCCCAGGTGGGCGGCCGCCAGGTTGAAGATCGTTTCGGCACCGTCGTGGCGCGCCGTGTCGACGATCTTGCCCGGGCCGGTGGCGACCGTCATCGCCCACGAGGAGAGCGCGTACAGGATCGAGATGATGACGACCGAGACGAACGTCGCGACCGGGACCGTACGGCGCGGGTCGCGGCTCTCCTCGGAGAAGACCACCGACGACTCGAAGCCGACGAACCCGGTCGTCGCGATGACCAGCAGCGCGCCGACGCCGGATTCGAGGAGCCCGTGCGGGGACAGCGAGCCGGTCGTGATCGTTCCGCCCGCCGGGTTGATCAGGTCGGAGGCGTCGAAGAGCAGGATGATCGCGATCTCGGTGGTGAGCAGGACGGCGAGGATCTTGCCGTTGACCTCGACCCGCATCAGCCCGAGGATCCCGGTCATGGCCCAGGCGACCAGGGCGATGAGCCACCAGGTGGGATGGATGCCGAACCACTTGTCCAGGATCGGGGCGGCGGCCGTGCCGAGCGCCCCGTACAGCCCGACCTGGAGCGCGTTGTAGGCGACCAGGGCGATCCACGCGGCGCCGACGCCGGCCGGACGGCCGAGGCCGCGCGCGACGTACGCGTAGAAGGCGCCCGCGTTGACCATGTGCCGCGCCATCGTGACGTAGCCGACCGAGAACAGCGCCAGCACGGCGCCGACGGCCAGGAACGCGATGGGCAGGCCGGTGATGCCGGTGACCGCGTACCCGGTGGTGACCACGCCCGCGACCACGGTCAACGGCGCGGCGGCTGACAGGACGAAGTAGACGACGGCGGGAACGCCGAGCCGGTCGGCGGCGAGGGCGCCGGTGATGACGTCGGCACCGCTCCGTGGTCGGTTCATGTGGTTGTCTCCAGGTCGGTGATGGCGAGGTCAGGAGCGGTAGGAGAGCACGGCATCACCGACGGCCGCCTGGACGTGACCGGCCAGGTCGCGCAGCGGGGCCGGCAGGGTGGCCATCAGGGTGGCGAGGTAGCGGCGGGCGGAACGCCGGTCGTGCATGTGCGAGATGACCGTGTCGAGTAGCCCGGTGGCCTCGATCAGCGACACCAGGACCATGTCGGCGGGGGTCATCGGCCGGCCCTCGGACAGCAGGATCTCGATGCGCTGGATCGGCCAGGCGCCCTTGGCGTAGTCGGTGGCCATGTACCGGGCGCTCTTGCGCAGCAGTATCGACCGCGATTCCTCGCGTCGCACCAGACCGGCGCGTACGAGCCGGTCCACCACGGCGTCGACGGAGTTGTGGGCGAGGTACGCCAGCCAGGTGCGGACGTCGGAGTGCTCGGGCGTGCTGTTCATCAGCTCGAGGACGTTCGCGAGCAGCGGGTCCTTAAGGGGCGTACGGTCGGCCACCCAGATCTGGGGACCACGGATGGCCACGCGCCGGTGCAGGGTCAGCTCGCCGAGCAGGGCACCGGCCAGTCCCAGCGAGGTCGCCTGGGTGTTCAGGATGGGCGACCCGGATATCGCCGTGTCCCAACTGATCAAGAAGAACTCGTCCGCCAACTGCACCGTCAGCTCTTTCTTATGGGGTTACATCGTCGAGACTGGCATTCGAACACCCTGGCAAGGGCGGCGCGGCGACACGGCAAAAACGGACTCTTCCCCATGATTTACTCTTTATGGACAGGCGCCTGCCTGGAGGTACGCCCCGGGAGCCTGTCATACGGACGGCGATAATATTTACCAAACATCCGCACTGTAGGGATAGTGGCAAGTAATCCCTAATGTTGGCCTTCGTGCTGGTGGATATCGCCGACCACGCATCGAGGCAGGGATCCGAACGCCATTCTGAACTGCGCTGAGCGGCCATTTCGCGGGCAGGTGTCCGCGTGGACGCGCGGTGGCGGCCGACCTCCGGCTGTTCTCGGAGGCCGGCGCGCGTTTCACCGATGACGGTGGCTGGGAGACCTCACCGTCCGTACGGGCGCGTCATCGCGCGGTGAATGCGAGGAGATCCGTGGTGAGCCGGTCGGCCTCGGTGACCGCAAGCCCGTGCGAGGCCCGTTCGTAGACGACGAGCTCGCTGCCGGGGATCGCCTGGGCGGTACGCCGGGCGCACAGCTCCAGTGGGGCGAGCGGGTCGAGGTCGCCGTGGATCAGCAGTGTCGGCACGGTGATCGATGCCAGCTCGGGCCCCAGCTCGCCGGTGAACAGCAGCCGGTAGACCGCGAGCGCCGACGGCAGCGAGCACTGCAGGGACAGGTTGCCGAACCACCGGGCCAGCTCGGGCGAGATGGGAAGGTCGGCGGGGGTGGCCGTCGGCCCGCCGAAGAACGGGGCCTCGATCTCGACCGTGTAGCGGGCGCGGTCGGCGCGCAGCGCGGCCAGCGTCTGGTCCAGGAAGGCCGGGTCGACGCCTCCCGGATTGGTGGGCGAGCGGAGGATCGCGGGGGTGATCGTGGAGATGAGGACGATCCGGGCGACCCGTTCGGCCCCGTGCCGCGACAGGTAGCGCACGATCTCGGCGCATCCCATCGCGCAGCCGACCAGGGTGACGTCGCGGAGGTCGAGCCGGTTGATCAGGGCGTCCAGGTCGTCGGCCAGGGTGTCGTAGTCGTACCCGTGCCACGGCCAGTCCGACCGGCCGTGGCCCCGGCGGTCGTACACGACGCAGCGGCGGCCGTTCTCCACCAGACGGGGTGCGTGCAGCTCCCACATCTGGGAGTTCATCGTGGCGCTGCTCAAGAACACCATTGGCTGTCCCGCATCCGGACGCCCGGAACCACTGTCCATATAGAACAGCTGGGTCCCGTCCTTCACCTCGATGTACGGCATGGCATTTCCTCCATTACCACGTGACCGGCAGGGTCTCGACCCCATGAAAGACCGTTCCTCGACGGAACAGCCCGGCGACATCGTCCGTCGCGAGTCGTAGGTGCGGGAACCGCGTGAATAGAACCTTCAATGCGATCGCCATTTCCAGGCGTGCCAGCGGGGCGCCCTGGCAGTAATGCGGGCCGATTCCCCACTGGAGATGGTCGCCACCGTCCCGGTGCACGTCGATCTTCGCCGGGCAGGAGAAGACCTCGGGGTCGTGGTTGCCGGCCGGGATCGAGATGACGACCGCGTCGCCCGCGGTCATCCGTACGCCTCCCAGCTCCAGGTCCTCCACGACGAGCCGGACGATCGCGTCCTGGGAGATCGACCAGTAGCGCATCGACTCCTCGACGTACTGCGGGATCAGCTTGCCGTCGTCGGCCAGCACGGTCTCCCGCAGCTCGTCGTCCTGCAGCATGCTGAGGATGTTCAGCGCGATCTGGTTCGTGGTGGTCTCGTGCCCGGCGACCAGCACCAGGCGGGCGATCCCGACGAGCTCGTCGAGGCTGAGCTGGCCGGTGGCGAGGTTGTTGACCGCCAGCTGGCTCATCAGGTCGTCCTGCGGGTCGGTCCGCTTGCGCTCGGCGAGCACGCCGAGATAGTCGGTCATCTCCATGTACGCCGCGTAGGACCGCTCGGGATCACCCTGGGAGATGGTCACCCGGGTCTTGTCCACGAAGAACGCGGAGTCCTCGTCGGGCACGCCGAGCAGCTTGGCGATCACGAGGGTGGGCAGCCTGCGGGAGAAGGAGTCGTGCAGGTCGGTCGGCTTCGGCAAGGCGGCGAAGTTGTCGAGCAGCGTGTTCGTGAGCTGCTCGATGGCCGGCCGCATGGCCTTCGTCCGGTAGTTGGTGAACTGCGAGGCGATCATGGTGCGCTGCCGGTTGTGCTCCGGGTCGTCCATGCGCAGGAAGGACGAGGGCCGCTGGCCTGGAGGCACCTGGATCCGGACGGGGGCGCCGGGGAGGAGTTCGTCGGCGCTCAGCCGGGGGTCCATCAGGGCCTGCCGGACGTCGGCGTACCGGGTGACCAGCCAGGCCGATCTCTCCTCGGCCGTACCGGCCGGGATCAGGACCGGGCAGGGCGGGTCCTTCCTTAACTCGGCGAGAATCGTCGGAACGGTGCCATCTTGGAGACGCGGAAAGGGCCAGATCAGCGAGGGCCGCGTGTTTTGCAGCTGGCTCACGGTAATCCTTTCGTCGGGGCATCTCTTGTGGAGAAATTGCCTTACGACTACTTTCCGACAAGCCGCTGACAAATGGCTGACATTATCCTTACAATTGCTGTTACATTATTGTGCATTGTGGCGACCGACCCCATGGTCATTTGCCTGGGGTCGGCCGCCACTTTAAATCGACTATCGGGTCAGCCCGACGAATCCGGCCATCGCCGCCGCCGCGTGGTCGAAGTACGCGTCCGGATCGGCGGCGAAGCCCTGGACATGTCCGTACACGGCGAAGCTGAGCATGCCGAGAAGCTGGGTCCAGGCGATCAGCATGCGGGCGATGACCGGCTCGGGAAGTCCCGCCAGCAGTCCCTCCGCGAGCGCGTCCACGTTGCGCTGCATTCCCTCGGAGATCGGCGGGTTGTCCGCCGGACCGCCCAGGGCGCCCTCCTCCGCGGCCTTCCGCAGCAGTCCGATGAGGACGAGTGCGGTCCGCGCCCCCGTCACCATGGTCTCCGGCGGAGCGTCGTAGTCGGGCAGTGGCGGCCCCCAGATCAGCTCGTACCTCTCCGGGTTCTTCTGCGCCCAGATCCGTACGCCCCGGCAGGCGCCGACCCACTGGTCGACGAGGCCGCCGTCCGCGACCGCGCCGGCACCCTCCTCGGCGTGGTCGCCCATGGCGTTGTAGGCGTCGAGGATCAGGGCGGTGATCAACTCGTCCCGGCCGGCGAAGTGCCGGGTGACCTCGTCCGCGTCGATCCCCAGCCCTTCGGCGATCGCGGCCGGGGTCAGCGCGACGTGCTGTTTGGCGATGATGCGGCGGTAGGCCTCCTGCTTGATCTGGTCCATCGCCTCGGTCTGGCTCATCTGGTCGGCCTGCATCTGGTTCGGTTCTCCGTTAGCTTTCGGTCGTACGGTGCCGGGGCAGTAGCTGGATCAGGATGCCGATCGCCACCGCGAAGCCGACCAGCCACTCCAGGCTGGCCAGGAACGCGGTCGGGAACGCCGTCGCCTCGGTGGCGCTGCCCAGCGTGTCGTAGAAGACCACGCCGACGACCGCCACACCGACGGCGCCGCCCACCTGCTGCGAGGTCGCGAGTACGCCGGCCGCCGCCCCCGCGTACTCCGGATTGATGGTCGCCAGCACCGTGTTGGTCAGCGGCGCGAGGATCAGACCCATGCCCGCGCCCGAGAGCGCGAAGGCCGGGATGAGAATGGCGGAGTTCGATCCGATGCCCACATCGTCGATCGTCAGGTACGTCGCCAGCAGTCCGACCGCCATCACCACGGCGCCGAGCGTCAGCCCGTGGCGGCCCATCCGCGTGGCCAGGCGTTCCGCGACCAGCGAGGCCAGGAAGTAGCCGACCGCGATCGGGCTGAAGATGACGCCCGACTCCAGCGCCTCCATGCCACGCCCGTTCTGCAGGTAGATGGCGAGGAACAGGAAGAAGGACCCCATCGTCATGTTGAACAGGACGGTCACGATCAGGCCGACGCTGAAGGCGCGTTCGCCGAACAGCCGGACGTCGATCAGCGGGCCGCCGTTGCGGACGAGGAGCCTGCGCTGGTACACCGCGAACAGGCCCAGAATCACCACCGAACCCGCCAGCGCCAGCCAGGTCCACGCCGGCCAGCCCTGCTCGCGTCCCTGCACCAGCGGCAGGACCAGGGCCACCAGGCCCAGGCTGACCAGGATGGTGCCGACGAAGTCGAGCCGGCTGCGCTGCTCGGCCCGTGACTCGGGGACGAACTTCAGCGCGAGGAGCAGCGTGGCCAGGCCGATCGGCACGTTGACCAGGTAGCAGCTCCGCCAGCCGAGGCCGGCGATGTCGAACTTGATCAGCAGCCCGCCGATCAGCTGACCGCAGACCGAGGCCACGCCGAGGGTCATCGCGTACGCGGTGAAGGCGCGGGCGCGCCGGGCGCCGGAGTAGACGACGCCGAGAACGGCCAGTCCCTGGGGCATCATGATCGAGGCCGACAGGCCCTGGGCCACCCGGGCGGCCACCAGGAACTCCGCGGAGGGCGCCGAACCGCACGCGGCGGACGCGAGGGTGAAGCAGGCGAGGCCGATCAGGAAGAGGCGCCGCCGCCCGTACAGGTCCCCGAGCCGGCCGCAGATGATCAGACCTGCCGCCAGGGCCAGCCAGTAACCGGCGATGATGAACTGGATCGAGGCCGGAGAGGCGTTCAGGTCACGCTGCGTGGACGGGATCGCGACGTTGACGATGAAGAAGTCGAGCGCGACCATGAACGTCGCGGCCAGGACCACCGGCATGATGATCCAGCTCGGCTGCTCCGGCGCCTGATCCGGCGGCGGCGGAGGCGCCATCGCCGGATTCGGTGAGGTCAATTCGGACACGCTGAGTTCTCCCTCTCTCCTGTCGGGCAGCCGGCGCCGTGAGCGCCCGGTGAATCGCCTGCTCGTGCGAGCACGCGCGTCGAGGGACCGACAGCGGTCCGGCGTCCACGCAGCAATGCTCGCGGCGCGTGCTGCCGGTGTCGATTACTTCACAGGTAAGCGTTCGGGTGAGCGGGGCCCGCTGCGGTCTTCCGAATATCGGGCGCTCGCGTATGCGCGAAGGCGGCCCCTGAACGCGGGAAACGCCGGGCTCTATGAAGAAAGAGCTGCCGACGCAACGCATCGTGGCAGGCGTCGCTGACCTGTCGCTGACACGCCACTGACAATGGCGAAAATGGTATTTACGGGGGTTCTGGATCGCGCCTTCTTGGCATGAAAGACCAGGTCAGAGTGGTCGAGATTCGAATGCTGCGCACTTCCCCTGACCAATGACTGACAGGGTACTGACATGGTGAATTCGTGTGGTGCATTTGTCTAACGCAGCCCATACCATGCATGCGAGGCGCAACGCTCCGACACTTATTCGCCACAACCCGAAAAGGAGCAGCCAGGTGGTCAGTTCCATTACTGCGACGGAACCAGCGCTCGCTGCGATCCGCGACTTCACCATGGCCGACAACCCGAGTTCGTTCCTCGCGGTGAGCGAGGGGAACTCCTACTTCACGGTGCCCGGCCGGCCGGGCGTGATCGTCTATCGGCGTACCGGCCGGTTCTTCGTCCAGCTCGGGGGGCCGTTCGCGCCGCCGGAGTCGTACCGCGAACTGCTCACCCGGTTCATCGACTTCGCCGACGACCAGGGGATGACCGTCGTCGGCGTGCAGCTCCAGCGGGCGGACGCGGAGATCTATGCGGAATTCGGGTTCACCGTCAACCAGATCGGCGCCTCGTGGGCGCGCAGTCTCGAGGACTTCTCCCTGCACGGGACGAGATTCATGCGGCTGCGCAACAAGGTGTCCCGGTCGTACCGCGCCGGCCTGACCGTCGTCGAGACCGACGACGACGCCTGGTTCCCGACGCTGCGGGAGATCGACGAGGTGTGGCTGCGCAGCAAGGGCGAGCACGCCAAGCCGCTGGAGTTCCTGGTCGGGCAGTACGGCGACCGCATGCAGCCGCACCGGCGGATGTTCGTCGGGCTCATCGACGGCGCCCCGGTCGGCTACATCTCCTACTCCCCGGTCTTCGGCAGCCGGGCCGGGTGGATGCACGACCTGAGCCGGCGGCAGCCGAGCCGGGTGCCCGGGATCATGGAAGCGATCAACGTCACCGCCATCGAGAAGTTCCGTACCGAAGGCGTCGGCTGGCTGCACTTCGGCTTCACCCCGTTCAGCGGGCTGAACCCCGACTTCGAGCTGCCCGGCCACGACCACGGATTCCAGGCGCTGATGGGCCTGCTCTGGGAGCACGGCGAGGCGGTGTACCCGGCACAGACGCAGCTCGCCTACAAGGACAAGTGGGCCCCGGACCTGACCATCCCGGAGTACGTCGCCTTCCAGAACGGGGCCAGCATCGCCGGCTTCGCGCACATCTTCCGCGCCGCGGGCGCGCTCTGAGCCTGCCGCCACCTTCGACCCAAGGAGCCTGCGATGTCGACCGAGCCCGAACTGGACCTCGGCACCGCCCTGACCCGCCTCGTCGAGCTGTTCGGCGCGATCTGCGCTGACCCGGACAACCTCGACCTGTCCCGAGACGCCGACCAGGGCCTCGCGGACCTCAACCGCGTGCTCGCCCAGAACCAGCCGGCCCCGGCCTGACGACCGCGCTGCCGTGAAACACACCTACTAGGAGGAACGGTGAGCAAGATCCCCCAGGAGTCCGGCGCGGGTGCCCTGCGCCGGACGCTGACCACCCCGAAGATCGTGTTCTTGGTCGTCGCGGCCGCCGCGCCACTGGCCGCAGTGGTCGGTACGGTGCCGCTGGCGTTCGCCATCGGCGCGGGTGCCGGTGTACCGGCCATGTTCGTCCTGGCCGGAATCGTCCTGCTCTGCTTCTCCGTCGGGTACGCGGCGATGAGCACGCGGATCGTCAACACCGGCGGCTTCTACACGTACATGGCCCGCGGCCTGGGCCGCCCCACGGCGGTGGCCGGCGGGTTCGTCGCCGTGATCTCCTACCTCGCCGTCGAGGTGGGTCTCTGCGGTGCCTTCGGCTACTTCGCCCAGCTGGTCGCAGCCAAGCACGGCCTGACGCTGCCGTGGGAGGACTGGGCCCTGGCCGGGTGGGCGCTGACCGCGATCCTCGGCTACCGCCAGATCGACATAAGCGCCAAGATCCTCTCGGTCCTCATGATCGGTGAGGTGGCGATCCTCGCGCTGCTGGACGGGGCCATCTTCGTACGGCAGGGCCCGTCCGCCCTGCCCGTCTCCTCGTTCGCGCCGCATCACGTCTTCGGCCCGGGCCTGGGCATCGGCCTGATGTTCGCGTTCATGTCGTTCATCGGCTTCGAGTCGGCCGCCCTGTACGGCGAGGAGACGCGGAACCCCCGGCGTGCGGTGCCGCTGGCGACGTACGTGTCGGTGATCCTCATCGCCGGCTTCTACGGCCTGACCAGCTGGGCGGCCGTCGGAGCGGTCGGCGCGGACCGGATCGCGACGACGGCGGGCAAGCAGCTCGGCGACCTGTTCTTCGTGCTCAGCGACACGTACCTCAACAGCGAGGTCACGCTCGTCATGCAGGTGCTGCTGTGCACCAGCCTGTTCGCCGCCGTGCTTGCGCTGCACAACGCCGGCAACCGGTACCTGTTCACCCTCGGGCGCGAGCGGGTGCTGCCCGCAGGCCTCGGCGCCGTGCACCCGCGGCACGGCTCGCCGTACCGGGCCAGCCTCGTGCAGAGCGCCATCACCGTCACGGTGGGCGCGGTGTTCGCCATCGCCGGACTCGATCCCTACCTCAACCTGGCGACCAGCATGCTCGGGCTGGGCACCCTCGGGATCGTGGCGCTGCAGGCCGCCGCCGCGGCATCGGCGATCGGCTTCTTCCGCGACCGTCCGGACGCGCACTGGTGGCGTACCCGGCTCGGCCCGCTGCTCGGGCTGGTCGGCCTGCTCATCGCCGTCGTCCTGCTGATCCGCAACTTCGCCCTGGTCGTCGGGACCAGCTCGCTGACGGTCAAGCTGCTGCCATGGCTGCTGGTCGTCGCGATCGTGGCCGGGGTGGGGTACGCCCTGTGGATGCGGTCGGCGCGGCCGGCGCGGTACGCGCTGCTGGCGGCGGACCCGGAGGAGGTGGCCGACGAGTCTCCACGCCCGCTCGCCACGACGCTCGACTGAGCCCGGCGTCCGATCCCCGGTGGTCTCTGATCGCCGCCTCGGCGGCGTGATGAGTTTCCCGCCGGGGATCCGCCTGCGCGGTGGGGGCTTGGAGGCCAGGCGTGTATTAAGCGTTCCCGAATGCGGGGGATTCGGGAACGTCATGCCCTTCCACCGGGCGGGTGAGTTGCTTGCCGTATCGCGGTGTAGGCGGTCGGCCGATTCACGGCGACGGCGTTTTCGGCTATGCGGGCCGGAGCGGGCGGGGCCTGGCAGCCGTTATTGAATATGCATCAGGTCGTGCCGTGCGTCTTTCGGCGCCGATACAGAAATCCTGGCACGACGACATTAGTGCGGTGTGGTGGACAACCGCTCGAGGCCCCCTGGTCGTCTTCGTCGAGCGATTCTTCCGGGAATGCCGCAACGTCGCCAGACCGCAGCATGCGACCTGACGCACTATGGCATCAGGCCGGAAATGGACAGCCGCAGACCGCCCGCCACCAGGCATCCTTGCCGGATCTAGCCGGTGGCGACTCGGCCGGCGGTAGGCGATCACGCCCCCGGATTCCGCAGGCCCAAATGGTCCTCACGGGGCAGTAGCTCGGGGTCGTGGGCGAGGATGGCGCGCTCATGGTTGCGCAACATCGGTGACGGGTCGATCCCCAATTCCTCCGCCATCCGGTTACGCATTTGCTGGTAGACCGTTAGTGCATCGGTCTGCCGGCCGGACCGATAAAGCGCGATCATCAACTGTTCACACAGTCTTTCATTCAGCGCCTCGCCGCGTACCAGAGCCGTTAGCTCGGGGACGATATGGGTGTGAGAGCCAAGTTTGAGCTCATTGTCGTAAAGCAGCTCCAGCGTTGATGTCCGGCACGCATCCAGCCGTGCCGCCGCGGCCTGTGCGATAGGGCCGACAATGGCGCCGCCGAACACCGGGCCGCGCCAGAGGGCCAGCGCGTCGCGCAGCTCGCCGGTGACCGCGATGGAGCCCGGCCCGGTCGCGTTCCGCGCGCGGTTCAGCGTCTCGCTGAACGCGATGGCGTCGACGTGGGCGCCGTCCAGGTCCAAGCGGTAGCCGCGGGCCTGGGAGACGAGCCGCGGCGAGGAGCGGCTGGGCTCGAGTGACTGTAGTTTGCGGCGGAGCCGGCTGGCATGTGCCTGAAGCGCGTTCTCCACCGAGTCCGGGGGATTTTCCGCCCATAGTTCATTGACGAGCGACCCGATCGAAAGAACTTGTCCCTCCGCAACGATGAGCGCGCCGAGCAGGGCGCATTGCATGCCGCCACGAAAGTGCACCTCCCGGTGTTCCGAGCCAACGGTGAATTGTCCAAGTACCAAGAACCTCATGGCCACACTCTCCAAGCATCCCCGTCATGTGGGCCTACCATTAAGAATGACGCTAGAAATCCATCGCGGATCGACCTATTCATGAGGGGGGAGAGTGTGTGCTGCGGTTCGCCGTTCTTTGAATGAAGTTCCGTCTGACATTGCGTGGCCTCCGTGAGTGATCGGTGTCGAATGGGTCACCATAAATGAAGTTTTTGTCTTGTTTAAGTCAGTTGGCGCCCCGATTATCAGTTCCGTGCTATGGCGTGTCAAGGTGTGTCCGGATTCTCCGTTCTGACTGGATCAATTGCTTGTGTTCTACTGATTCGATCGATGATGGCAAGATCACCTCCGTATTGATTGATCCTTCTGGGTGCTTGAGGCACCGAAGCATGAGTTCGGGTGTCCGGTCGCGGCCGAGAGTGGCGAGGCGAGAGTGGGCCGAACGGGTGGGACGCTCCGGGGTGCATTCGGGTTTACGTCTCGCGGCCGGTTGGCCGGATGGAGCACGTGGGACCGGCCCTCGTCATCGCCGGTACGCATTTTTCCTCGTGGCGGTACTCTGGCTGGCGGTGGTAACCATTTTCGTCACCGTCAGCCGCATGTCAGCAACAGGTCAGTGGTTTCTGTCAAAGTCCGTTTCGTTGACAGCGAAACCCGGTGACACCGGCGGAGCGGTTGGCGAGGAGAGGTACCCGAAGTGGTTAACGGGGACCGGGTTCGCCCGGTCGGGCATTGCCTGCGCAGCGTTCGAATCCTGCCCTCTCCGCACATTGCACGGATCGGCCCGTAGAGGGGTACTCGTCGGTAACATATTGGCGGCCGGGGTATCGCCGAGCTCGATGATGGTCGGCTTCGCTGCCTGGACGTCGTCCGGACGTCATTCGGGCGTCATTCGGCCGTCACGGGGACATTCCGCGAGATCCGTTGCGCGATGCGCTCGCCGGCCTGTGGTGGCCGTAGTCGTCTGACGAATTCTCTCGAGTTGTTGTTTCCGTCCCTGTCAGCCCTGTGTCAGTCTTGAGTCAGTGGGATCTGGCAATGTTCGGTTCGTGGACGACGAAACCCGGTGACACCGGGCGGAGTGGTCGACGAGGAGAGGTACCCGAAGTGGTTAACGGGGACCGGGTTCGCCCGGTCGGGCATTGCCTGCGCAGCGTTCGAATCCTGCCCTCTCCGCACATTGCACGGTCGGCTCGTGCGGCGAAGACCTGCTGGTGGTGCCGTGATCGCGGATGTGTCGCCGCGATCGATGGCCGCCGGTGCGTCACCCGATTTCGCGGCGAAGACCTCCGTGGATAATGTGCTCCATCGGTCGGCCTCTGTGGTGGCTGGATTCCGATGAATCGCCGTGCCTTCGTTCATTTCAATGCCGTCAGCGCCATGTCAGCAACAGGTCAGGAGCGCCTGGCAGGGTCCCTTCTGTTGCCCACGAAGAACGGTGATGCCGTTTGGAGTGGTCGACGAGGAGAGGTACCCGAAGCGGTCAACGGGGACCGGGTTCGCCCGGTCGGGCATTGCCTGCGCAGCGTTCGAATCCTGCCCTCTCCGCAAGCCGCGGGAAACTCGATGAAAGAGGCGAAATGGCACTCATGCACGCCCGGCGGATGCCCGCGTTGATCATCGCGAACCCGAAGGCCGGCACCAACTCCCCGGAGCTCGTCGCCGAGCTGACCACCCGATGCGAGTCGTTCCTGCCGAGCGTCGAGGTGCACTGGACCACCGGACCGGGCGATGCCACCAGGGCCGCCAAGTCCGCCGCGACCCGGCCCTCCGGCCCGGAACGCCCAGGCCTGATCTTCGCCGTCGGCGGAGACGGCACCGTACGCGAGGTCGTCGAGGGCCTGGTCACGGCAGCCGCCGCCGAAGACCCCGAGGTCGTCCGCCCCACCCTGATGGTCATCCCGGCGGGCACCGGCAACTCCAACTACCTGGCCCAATGGGGCGACCTCCCCTGGCGAGACGCGGTCACCGCGCTGTCCGGAGCTGGCGGTGGAGACGGTGGGGGAGCCGGGGCCGGAGACGGCGTCGAGCCGGAGATCCGGATGCTCGACCTGTGCCGGCTGGCCGAGACCGATGAGCTGGTCCTGCTGGGCGCGTGCTCCGGCCTGATCGCCCAGGCGCTGGTGTTCGCCCGCGACATCCAGCTGACCGGCCGCCCTCGCTACCAGGCCGCGATGGCGCAGACCGCCGCGCAGTACCGGCCGTACCCAGGGCGGGTGGAGGTCGACGGAAAGGTCGTTCACGAGGGCGCCACGGTCCTGGCGAACGTCGGCGGCGGGCGTTACCGGGGCGGTACGTACCAGGTGCTGCCGCACTCCGTCCTCGACGACGGCCTGCTGGACGTCTGCGTCATCGGCGCGGAGATCGACCCGGCCGACGTGACGAAGCTGACCCTCGACGGCGGCCACCTAGGCCGCCCCGGAGTCGTGTACGCGCGTGGGCGCCGGATCCGCATCACCGACACGGGCGGCGAACCGATGTGGTTCGAGCACGACGGCGAACTGCTGCCGCGCGAGCACTCGACCGTAACGCTCGAGGTCCTCCCCGCAGCGTTGCCGACGGTCTGCCGGGCCGATCGGCCCACCGGCTGAACGATCCACCGGCCGCCCGGCCGCCCGGCCGCCCGGCCGGCCACCGGCTCACCGCCATACGAGCCCACAGGCACACCGTCCGGCCGGCCCACGGTCACACCGGCCAGGGCCCACCGGCCACGGCCACTGGCCGAACGATTCCTCGGACCGCAGGCGTCGACATCGGGAGAGCGCGTGGACATGGAACACGGACCCGGCGCGGCGCCACTGGTCACCACCCTGACGGGCTGGGCCGCCGGGCTGCGTCTTGATGACGTGCCCGAGTCGGTGGTCGCACTCGCCACCAGCCAGGTCATCGCCCAGCTCGCGGCGATCCGTGCGGGGCTGCGGCACAGCGCGGGCGCACGGCTGGTGTGCGCGTTCGGGCCTCCGGTGCAGTCCGACCCGCGCCGGTCGGCGGCGGTGCTGGCGATGCTCGGCTCGTGGCTCAACCTGGACGACACCGCGTACGCCGGGCATCTGGCGCCGTCCACGGTCGCCGTGCCGCTGGCGTACGCGCATGCCGGGCGGCGGGACGGGCGGGCGTTGCTGACCGCGGTGATCGCGGCCAACGAGTGCGCCGCCCGGATCACCGCGGCCGCCACGCTCGGCCCGCTGCGTGGGCAGAGTGCCCTGCACACCCACCTCGCCGGGGCGGTGGCCGGTCGGCTGCACTGCGAGCAGGCGCCCGCGAGCCGGTGGGCCGACGCGTTCGGGCTGGCGTTCGCCGCCCCGCCGTGGCCGGTGATGCACGCGTTCCTGGGCAGCGACGCCAAACTGCTGCACGTCCTGGCGCCGGTACGCGCGGCGATGGACTCCTGTGACGCCGCGGCGGCCGGCCTGACCGGGATCCCGGACGTCATGGAGCACCCGCACGGCTTCCTCAACCGGTTCGCGACGGTGCCGCTGCCCGAGGTGATCACTGAGGGGCTGGGCCGGCGCTGGCACACCGAGACCCTGTCGTTCAAGATGCGGCCGGGCGGACCCGGGATCGACGCCGCCGTCGACTGCGCCCTGGAGCTGTACGGGCAGGTCCGCGGCGCCCCGATCGCGGAGGTGGAGGTCGCCGCGTCGGCCTACACGCTGTTCGCCGGCCGGCAGGCGGGCCGTTATCTGGCCGGTCCGCGAACGCCGATCGGCGCACTGCTGCTGTCGACCGCCTATCCGGTCGCCACCGCCCTGCTGACCGGCGATCTGACCGTCGAGGACTTCGACCTGCCGGCGATCCAGGACCCCGCCCGCTGGGCCCTGGCCGAACGCATCCGGCTGGTGCACGACCCGCGGATGACCACGGAACTGCTGGCCTCGGTCGCGCCCTTCGGCGCGGCCCTGCGCCAGGCGGGCGACCGTGGCCTCCCCTGGCTGCGCGACTTCGTCGGCGACGAGATCGCCGCCCTGGCCCCCATCGGTGACGGCCCCGCGGACTTCGCGTCGGCGGTCAAGGCCACGCCTGCCCGGGTCACGGTACGGCTCGCGGACGGGCGCTCGTTCGGGCGCGAGCGCGGTATCCCGCTCGGCTCGGCCGGGCCGGACACGCGGAAGCGGCATCGGGAGCTGGTACGGGAGAAGTTCCTCGCCCAGGGCGGGGACCGGGCGGTCGCCGACGAGCTCGACAGCCTGGCCGAGCTTCCCGCCGAGCGCGTCGCACGGCTGCTGAACGACGCGCTGCGCTGAGCGAATCCGCCAGGACAAGACCGCACGACCTTCGCGGCGATCTTTAAAAGCATTCCATTTCACGGAAAGTCAGAAGGCTGTCAGCATGCCGTCAGCGCCTACTGAGACGCTTTAAGCGTCTTTCCGAGTAGAGCATTGTTGTGCTCTCGCCGATGGCGCAAGGAGCAAGTCGCGTGTCTGTCACCGGAGAATTGGGCGTGACCATCCAAGAGCAGGATCCGGCGTCACCGGACGGGGCTCTGGCCGCGGTCCGCAGCTACGACTCCTACATCGGAGACCGCGACGTGGGCGGTGCCGGCTGGGTCTACACGGTCAGCTCCAGGTCGCTGCTGGAGGACGTCTTCACCAGCGTGAGCGTCAAGCGGACGCTGGAGCAGAACCCGGACTCCCCGACCGCGCTGCACCCGTACGTGGTGGGGCGCTGCGCGGTGGCGTCCGGCGCGGACATCGACGCGGCGGTCGAGGCCGCGGCTGGTGCCGCGACCGAATGGGCGAACGTCCCGCTGGCCACTCGAATGCGATTGGGGGAGATGTTCCGCGAGCAGTTGCGGACACATCGGGAGACTTTTCTGTCGCTGTTGATGGCCGAGGCGCATCCGCGCATGCTCGCCGAATGGGAACTGTCCTGTCTCGAGCAGGTCTACAGCGAGGAAAGCTGCGGTTGGTACCAGCAGCAAATGCACGCCGAATTCCAGCACGGTCCCCGGCGACTCATCGTCCGGCGCAGCCCGGACGGCGTGGTGTGCATCAACCCGCCGCAGAACGCCCCGGCGCCCAGCGCCGCTCTCGCCGTCCTCGCGCTGATGGCCGGCAACGCGGTCGTCGTACGGGCCCCGCGGAGCATCGCGCTGAGCACCATGTACGTGGTGCGGGAGCTGATCGCCCCGCTGCTGCGTGAGATCGGCGCGCCGCCCGGAACGGTGAACGTGATCTGCGGCAAGCCCCAGCAGACGATCGACCGCTGGCTGGCCCATCCCAAGGTCAACGACATCATGTACTTCGGCGGCAGCGAGGAGGGGCTGCGCTTCGAGCGCGAGTGCGTGGCGCAGGGCAAGAAGCCGATCCTCGAGCTGGCCGGCAACGACGGGCTCGTGGTGTGGCGGGACGCCGACCTCGAGATGGCCGCCGAGGCGATCGCGGAGTGCTTCTACGGCTCCGGCCAGATCTGCATGGTGCCGAACTACGTGCTCGCGCACCCGGCGATCGCCGACGACCTGCTCGCCCTGGTACGCGAGCAGGTGGCGAACGTACGCCCCGGCTATCCGGAGGACGACGGCGTGCTGCTGTCGCCCGTACGCCGCAGCGAGAAGTTCTTCAAGCTGCTCGGCCAGGCCATGGACGAGGGCGCCGACCTGGTGTGCGGCGGGCGGCGCATGGAGCGGGACGGTACGCCGTCGGAGACCGGCGTCTTCCTGGAGCCCACGGTCGTACGGGTCGACGGTCTCGCCGACGCGCGGCGCTTCGACGTCGTCGCCCACGAGACCTTCTTCCCGCTGATCCCGTGCGTCGTCGCCGAGGACGAGCCGGACGACGTGCTGCTCGACCGGTTCGTCGGGTTCCTCAACAGCAACATCTACGGCCTGCGCAACTCGCTGTGGACGTCCTCGCCGGACGTGACCGAGCGGTTCGTCACGCGGCTGCACAACGGCGGGCTGTTCAAGGTGAACGACTCGCACATCGGGTTCCTGCCGTACCTGCCCAGCCACGGCGGCACCGGCCTGACCGGCGGCGCGTTCGGCGAGGCCAACTACCCGATCCTCAAGACCTCCCACCTTCAGGGGGTCAGCACCTGCGCCGGCATCCGGCCCCGCATCGCCGTGTTCGGGCGCTGACGCGGGCCTCGCCGTCCCTTTCGTTCCGCCGCTCGGAGGTAGGCAATCCATGCGTTCACTTGATGTCGCGCGAGCGACCTGTGAAGAGTTCCATCCCGGTCTGTGCGAGGCGCTCGCGGCGACCCCGCTGGCCGGGCACGAGGTGGCCGGGGGCTCCACTCTCAAGACGTTCCGCGCCCACGGCGGTGCCGGGCTGCTGGTGCCCACCGTGCGCGGAGGCCGTGGCGCCAGCGCACTGGACGCCGTACGGGTCATGCGGGCGGTCGCGTCGTACTCGCCCTCGCTGGGCGCAGCCGTCACCATGCATCACTTCACGGCCGCGATGCTGTACTCGCTCGCCGGGTCGGCCGGCCGGCTGACCCCCGAACAGGTGTCGCTGCTGGACCGCGTCGCCCCCGAGGGCCTGCTGATGGCCTCGGGCTGGGCGGAGGGCCGGCCCGACGCCAACATCCTGACGCCGAGCGTGACCGCGAAGGTGGACCCCGAGGGCGGCTACCGGGTCAGCGGCGGCAAGAAGCCGTGCAGCCTGTCCGGCTCGATGGACCTGCTGACCGCGAGCGTGGCGCTGCCGGACGCCGACGGCAACAGCAGCCTGGCGGTGCTGTTGATCCCGGCCGACTCGCCGGGCATCACGGTGCACCCGTTCTGGTCGACGTTCGTCCTGCCCGGCGCGGAGAGCGACGAGGTACGGCTCGAGAACGTGCACGTACCCGAGAGCCTCGTCGTCCGTACGGTCCCCGAGGACCCGCAGCGCCTGGACGACCTGCAGACCGCCGGCTTTGTCTGGTTCGAGATGTTGATCACCTCGGTCTACCTGGGCACGGCCAGCGCGCTGGTGGAGAAGGTGCTGGAACGCGGCCGGGGCAGCGTGACCGACCAGGCGGCCGTGGCGATCCGGTTGGAGTCGGCGATCGCCGGCATCGAGGGCGTGGCCCGCGCGGTGCTCGACGGCGTCGACGGGGACGAGGCGGTCGCCGCGGTGCTCGTCGCGCGCTACGCCGCCCAGGAGGCGATGTCCTCCGCGGTCGACCTCGCCGTCGAGCTGCTCGGCGGCATGTCGTTCATCTCCTCCTCGGACGTGGCGTACCTGGCGGCGGCGGCACGGCCGCTGGCCTTCCACCCGCCCTCCCGGTCCAGCGCGGCGGAGGCCCTCCTGCAGTACTTCGGCGGCGAGCCGCTGGTCCTGTCCTAGACCGACCATCCGAGAGAAGGGAGTGAGTTCACATGACCATGGTCGATCCTCTGCCGGTCCAGGCCGACGGCCCGGACAGCGAGGAACACATCCTCGGTCTCTACCGGGCCCACCTCAGCAAGGGGCGGGCCACGCTCGCCGAGCTGTTCGGCAGCCACATGGAGATGGCCTCGTCCGGAGCGTGGTTGCAGACCAGCGACGGCGAGCGGTTCCTGAACTGCGGGGGGTACGGCGTCTTCATCATGGGCGCCCGCCACCCCATCGTGATGGAGACGGTGCTCGACCAGCTCGGCCGGCATCCCATCGCCACCCGCATCCTGCTGGAGCCGACGGTGGCCAAGGCCGCCGAGGCGCTCGTGTCGGTGACGCCCCCCGGGCTGGACCGGGTGCACTTCGCCCTGTCCGGGGCGGAGGCGGTGGAGACCGGGCTGAAGCTGGCCCGCGCCCACGGCAAGCGCCGGATCGTCTCGACCCGTCAGGGGTACCACGGCAAGACGCTGGGCGCCCTGACGGCGAGTGGCAAGGAGGTGTACCGCACCCCGTTCCAGCCGCTGCTCCCGGACGTACGGCACCTGGACTACGGCGACATCGACGCGCTGGAGCGCGAGCTCAACGAGCACCCGGGTGAGGTCTGCTTCATCGTCGAGCCGGTGCAGGGCGAGGGCGGCGTCAACATCCCGCCGCCGGACTACCTGCGGCGCGCCGCGGAACTGTGCCGCGAACACGACGGCTTCTTCATCCTCGACGAGGTCCAGACCGGGATGGGCCGGCTGGGTCGCTGGTGGGGGGCCGACCTGGCCGGGGTGGTGCCCGACGTCCTGCTCGTCGGCAAGGCGCTCGGCGGCGGTGTCCTCCCGGTCTCCGCGGCCGTCGCGACCCGGAAGGCCTTCCGGCCGTTCGACAAGGACCCGTACGTGCACACCGGGACGTTCTCCGGAGCGCCGGTGCTGATGGCGGCGGTCCAGGGCGCGATCCGGGCCATCAAGGAGGAAGACCTGGTCACCCGGGCCGCAGACCTCGGTGCCCGGCTGCTGCCCGAGGTCGAGCGCATCATCATGGCCCGCATCCCCGAGCTCGTCGTGTCGGTACGCGGTCAGGGCCTGATGATCGGCATCGAGCTGACCGAGGGCGGCCTCGCCGGCGAGCTCCTGATCGAGCTCTTCAACCACGGAGTGGTCGGCAACCACTCGATGAACGGCAGCTCCGTCGTGCGGTTCACCCCGCCCGCGATCCTGACCGACTCCGACGTCAACTACTTCCTCGAATCCCTCGAGAGCGCGACTCGCGACCTGGTCGACAAGCGCGCCCGTATGCCGGAAGGCGGTCTCTGATCGTGCGACGCGTGGAACTGGACGCCTTCATCCCGGCGACCGCACCGGAAGTCGTCTTCGACAACGTGATCAAGTTCGAGCGGTACCCGGAGCTGGCGCCGCACGTGCAGTCGACGACCGTGCACCGTACGGTGCCGGAGCCGGCCGGGAGCTCCAGCTGGGAGCTGCACTTCCGCAGCGGCCTGCTGCGCTGGACGGAGGACGAGCGCTTCCTCCGCGACGACCTGAGGATCGAGTTCACCCAGGACGACGGCGACTTCGACACCTTCAGCGGCGTGTGGGCGCTGAGCCGCCAAGGCGACGGCTGTGACCTGCACTTCGAGGCCGACTTCGACTTCGGCATCCCGAGCCTCGAGGGCATCCTCGACCCGATCGCCGAGCGAGTGATCAAGGAAACGGTGGCGTGGGTCGTCGTCGGCATGTTCGACGGCGTACGCCTGGCCGACGGCGTCTCCGTGGCCGCACCGGTATCGACGCCCACCACCCCCGCCTAGCAGCGAGAGGACAGTCATGGACCAGAAGAACCCGTTCGAGACACCGACCACCTTTCGCCTGCACCGGGCGGAGTATCTGGTGGCCCTCGCGGTCAGCACCATCCTCATCGTCCTGCACTGGAGCGAGATCCGCTGGCTGCCGGCGATCGGCCTCTTCCTCTATATCGACCTCATCGGCTACATCCCGGGCGCGATCGCCTTCCACCGCAGCGAGACGAAGCAGATCTCCAAGGTCTACTACGTCCTCTACAACACCATGCACAGCCTGATCACCCAGTCCGCCGTCGTGGGGCTGTGGATGTGGCTGATCGGACCCGAGTGGGCGCTGCTGGTCATCCCGTTCCACCTGTCCGGCGACCGCAGCCTGTTCGGCAACTTCCTCAAGCCGTTCGGCCTGCCGTTCGAGCCGGTCGCCCAGCCGATGTACCAGAAGCTGATCGCCGCGCTCCAGCCGTCGGCGAAGGGCCGGCCCGACGTGGTGCAGGGCGCCGTGTCCATACAGCCGGGGGCACCCCGGTGAACGTCGACCCGGACGAGCACGGCGCCACCCACCGCGCCGCGCTACGGCGGATCGCGTCCGGCGTCGGGGTGCTGACCGTACGGTCGGGCCCGGACCTGCACGGGACCACGGTGAGCTCCCTGACGGCGGTCTCCCGCGACCCGTTGCTGGTCGGCCTGTGCCTGGTGCACGACTCGATGGGCCTCGCACTGCTCAAGGCCTGCCGGACCTTCGCGATCAACGTGCTGGACACCACCCAGACGATGACCGCCCGGTGGTTCGCCGACTCACGCCGCCCCCGCGGACGCGCCCAGTTCGACCGGGTGGAGTGGGAGCCCGACCCGTCCAGCGGAGCGCCGTTGATCGACGGCGCGCTGGCCTGGCTGAGCTGCCGCCTGGTCGCCAACGTCGAGGCAGGCGACCACGAACTGCTGGTCGCCGAGGTCGTCGGAGGCTCGGCCCGCGAGGGCCAGCCACTGCTCAGCTTCGCCGGTCAGCTGCACCAGGTCGCGCTGACCGGCTCGGTTCCACGCCGCCTCGCCGACGCGGGGCACGGCCGCCCGACCGTCAGCGGGCCGGCCCGATAACCAAGGAGACCTTTCATGACGCAGAACGTTCCGCACGAGGCGGACTGGGAGAAGGCGCCGACCCTGCTCGACGGCGCGATGAACCTGAACCTGACCGCCGAGCAGTGCAACCTCGGCTACTGGTTCAGCGCGGTGGCCCAGGGCACGCTACGCGGCCGCGCCGAGACCGGGCACGCCGAGGACGCGGCGACGCCCGAGCACATGCTGCGGCCCGGACCGTTGCGCGACGCCCTCGTCCTGGAGCTGGGCTACCGCTCGGTCGCCGAGGAGAAGGCGACGCGGATCCTGGCGCACTACGTCGCCCAGGCCCCCGACATTCCCGGCATGGAGTTCTACACCACGCAGCTGGTGGACGAGGCGCGCCACTCGATGGTCTTCCGCAACCACCTGGTGGAGCTCGGGGTTCCGGCCAGGGGCCTGCTCCAGACCATCGCCGAGATGTCGGCCGACTACACCCGCGAGATCCTGGAGCCGGTGGAGGAGTTCGCCACCCGGACCGTACGGGACGAGGGCGACTACATCGGCGGCGTCGCGATCTTCACCATCGTCATCGAGGGCGTGCTGGCCCCGGCGGCCGAGCTCAGCGAGCGCAAGTGGCACCCGCTGGACCCGGCCGCGAGCGAGATCGCACGCGGGGCGTCGATCGACGAGATCCGGCACCTGAGCGTCGGCAGCTCGATCATCAAGGAGCACCTGGCGAAGAATCCCGGCTACCGCCCCCGGCTGCTGGAGATCCTCGAACGGGGCCGCAAGCTCTGGGACGAGCTGCCCGAGGAGGCGTACATCCTCCGCCGGGAGGAGCTCTTCCAGGACGGCATCCGCCAGTACGCCGACCTGGTCGGCGACTACGAGATCTGGCCCGGGCGGCGCATGCTCGACACGACGCCGGCCGAGCGCTACGCCACCGCCGAGAAGTGGACCGACGAGATGGCGGTGGTCCGCCTGAAGTACATGGGCCTGGAGGACGCGCTGCCGGTCCTGGGACTGACGGAATGAACGCAGTCCAGTCACCGGGCCGGTCCGCGGTGATCGCCGGACTGGGTGGATGGGTGCCGCCGCGGGTGGTCACCAACCACGACCTCGCCGAGGTGCTCGACACCTCCGACGAGTGGATCCGCAGCCGTACCGGGATCGGCGCCCGCCACCTGGTCGACCCCGGCACGGCCACCGCCGCCCTCGCGGTGGAGGCCGGCGGGCTGGCGCTGAAGTCCGCCGGCGGCGGCGACGTCGACTCGGTCATCGTCGCCACCACCACGCCCGAGCGGCTGTGCCCCGCGACCGCGCCCCTGGTGGCGGCGCGGCTGGGGCTGACCGGCGTGGCCGCGCACGACGTCTCGGCGGTCTGCACCGGATTCATGTACGGGCTCGCCACCGCGGTCGGCCAGATCGCCGCCGGGATCGCCGAACGGGTGCTGCTGATCGGCGCCGAGGCGTTCTCGACGATCATCAACCCGGCCGACCGGCACACCGCGGTCATCTTCGCCGACGGGGCGGGCGCGGTCGTACTGCGGGCCGGTGACGCCGACGAGCGCGGCGCCATCGGGCCGATCGTCCTCGGGAGCGACGGCGGGCTCTGCGACCTGATCACCATCCCGGCGGGCGGCTCCCAGCAGCGCTCGACGGGGCGACCGGCCCCGCCCGAGGACCACTTCTTCCAGATGCAGGGCCGGGACGTCTACCGGCACGCGGTCGAGCGGACCACCGAGGCCGCCCGGTCCGCGCTGGACCGGGTGGGATGGACGCCGGCCGACGTCGACCGCTTCATCCCGCACCAGGCCAACGCCCGGATCTGCGTCGCCGTCGCCGAAGAGCTCGGGATCGGGCCGGAGCGGCAGGCCGCCAACATCGAACGGGTCGGCAACACCGCGGCGGCGTCGATCCCTCTGCTGATGTCCGACGAGTCGGCCGCCGGCACGGTCACCGCCGGCGACCGCGTCCTGCTCGCGGCCTTCGGCGGCGGCCTGACCTGGGGCGCCGCCACCCTCACCTGGCCCATACTCCCGGCGATGGACCCGCAGTAGGGCCCGCGCCCACCCGTCGATCCATACCCAGAAGCCACGACCGGAGGTAACCCCATGTTCGACCAGATCCGCGACATCATCGCCCGGAAGTTCCAGGTGGACCCGGACGACATCACGCCGGAGTCCACCCTGAAGGACCTCGAGCTGGACTCGCTCGACGTCGTCGACCTCAGCCTCGTCGTCGAGAAGGAGCTGGGCGTCGCCATCTCCGATGACGAGATGCTCCAGGCGGAGACCGTGGCCGCGGTCGTCACCCTGGTCGAATCGCGTAACACGAGGGTCTGATGTCGGCGCATGACATCGCGGTGACCGGCCTCGGGCTGGTGAGTCCCGCCGGCATCGGGGTCGCCGCGAACTGGGATCGGGTCTGCGCGGGCGAGTCGACCGCCGCGTACGACCCGATGCTGGCCGACTGCCCGGTCAGCTTCTCCTGCCGGGTGCCGGGCTTCTCCCCGGTCGAGCTGCTGGGCCCGCGCCGGGCCCGGCGGCTGGACCGCTTCGTCCAGTTCACCGTGGTCGCGGCGGCCGAGGCGGTCGCGGACGCGGGCCTGGACCCGGCGGAGTGGGACGGCGCCCGGGTGGGCGTCGTCCTGGGCTGCGCCGACGGCGGGCCGGGCACGGTGGAGCACGAGCACCGGGTGATGCTGAGCGAGGGCGCCGGGCAGATCTCCGCGCTGCTGCTGCCGATGCAGCTGCCGAACATGGTTGCCGGGCAGCTGTCGATCGAGCTGGGCGCGACCGGCCCCAACCTCGTCGTCGCGACGGCGTGCGCGTCCGGCACGACGGCAATCGGGATCGCACGTGACCTATTGCTGCTGGACCGGTGCGACATCGTGTTGACCGGCGGCGGTGAGGCCATGATCACCCCGCTCGTGATGTCGGGGTTCGCGCAGATGGGCGCGCTGTCCCGGCGCTCAGACGATCCGCTGGCCGCGTCCCGCCCGTTCGAGGTCGATCGGGACGGGTTCGTGGCGGGCGAGGGCGCCGGCATCCTCGTCCTGGAGCGCGCCGCGGACGCCCGCGCCCGTGGCGCGACGGTACGGGCCCGGATCGTCGGCTTCGGCGCGACCGCCGACGCCTACCACGTCACCGCGCCGGACCCCTTGGGGCGCGGCGCGGAGACGGCGATCCGGACCGCGCTCACCGACGCCGGGGTCGGGCCGGACGAGGTGGACCACGTCAACGCGCACGGCACCGGCACTCCGCTGAACGACCTGACGGAGGCGCAGGTCCTGCGGCGGGTCCTGGGGGACGGCGCGCTGGTCACCTCGACCAAGGGCGTGACCGGGCACCTCTTCGGCGCCGCCGGGGCGATCGAGGCGGCGTTCGCCGTCCTCGCGCTGGAGCAGGACCTCGTCCCGCCGACGGCGAACCTCGACACACCGGACCCGAAGGTCGAGGTGGAGATCGCGGCCAAGGCCACCCACTGCCGGCTCGACCTGGCCATGAGCACGTCCCTCGGGTTCGGCGGCCAGAACGCATCGGTCCTGGTGAGTCGCGCATGATCACTCCGACGAGCAACGGCACGGTCGCTCCGGTACGTACGGAGCCGGCCCGTACCGAGGAGACCCCCGCGTACCGGCGGCTGCACGGCCTCGTCGACCAGGGCTCCCTGGTCGAACTGGGCAGCGGCGCGCGGCACCGGGCGGTCGCCTTCGACATGCAGCGCAAGCGCCCGCCCGGCGACGGCGTGGTCACCGGACTCGCACGCGTGGACCAGCGTCCGGTGGCGGTCTTCGCGCAGGACGCGACCGTGATGGGCGGGTCCCTGGGCGAGACCCACGCCGCCAAGATCGTACGGATCATGCAGTGGGCCGCCCGGTCCCGCATGCCGGTGGTCGGCCTGATCGACTCCGGCGGGGCGCGGATCCAGGAGGGCGTCGCGGCGCTCGACGGGTACGGCGGGATCTTCCAGGCCAACGTGCGCCAGTCCGGCCGGGTGCCGCAGATCAGCGTGATCCTGGGGCCCTGCGCGGGCGGCGCGGTCTACTCACCGGCGCTCACCGACATCGTCATCATGCGCCGCGAGGGCGCGCACATGTTCCTCACCGGACCGACCGTCGTGAAGGCGGTCACCTGCGAGGACGTGACCGCCGACGAGCTGGGCGGCAGCGGCGTGCACGGCCGCGGTTCGGGCGTGGCACACCTGGTCGCCGTCGACGACGCGCACGCGCTGCGGCTGACCCGCCAGGTGCTGTCCTACCTGCCCGGCTCCTGCTGGGACGAGCTGCCCCAGGCGATGCCCGCACCGCCGGAGCCCATGCCGGAGGTGCCGGCCAACCACCGGCTCCCGTACGACGTGCGCGGCGTGATCCGTGGCGTGGTGGACGGCGGCAGCTTCCTCGAGCTCCAGGAGACCTTCGCCCGCAACCTGGTGATCGGATTCGCCCGGGTGGACGGCTGCCCGGTCGGCGTGGTCGCCAACCAGCCGAAGTCCCTCGCGGGCACGCTCGACATCAACTCCTCCGAGAAGGGGGCGCGCTTCGTACGGATGTGCGACGCGTTCGGGCTGCCGCTGGTCACCCTGGTCGACACGCCGGGCTTCCTGCCGGGCGTCAAGCAGGAGGCCGGCGGCGTCATCCGGCGGGGCGCCAAGCTCCTGTACGCCTTCGCCGAGGCGACCGTGCCGCGCGTCACCGTCGTGCTGCGCAAGGCGTTCGGCGGCGCGTACATCGTCATGAACTCCAAGTCCCTCGGCGCCGACGCGGTGTTCGCCTGGACCGGGGCGGAGCTCGCGGTGATGGGCGCCGAGGGCGCGGTCGACATCATCCACCGCCGGGATCTCGCCGCGCGGCCGGAGGACCGGGACGACCTGATCGCCCGCTACCGGTCGGAGGCGATGTCGGTACGGCTCTCGGCGGACCGGATGTCCGTCGACGAGATCATCGCGCCCGCCGAGACCCGGCAGGTGCTCGTCGCGACGCTCCAGGCGCTGGCCGGCGCCCAGCGGCCGGCCTTCCGCCACGACAACCTGCCGCAGTAGCCGCTACCGACCTCCGGCCCGCCCCGCGCGGGTCGGAGCTCACCGCCGGCCAGCTGCCGAAACGGAGACGCCATGCACGACGCCCGGTCCCTACTCGAGAACGGTCCCGTCGCGGGACGGCAACTGGCCCGCCGCGGTTACCACCTGGACGTCCCGGCCCTGCGCGAACTCACCCGGCAGCGGGCGGAGCTCACCGGAGGGGCGGACAAGCTACGCGCCGAGGCCAACCGGCTGGCACGTGAGCTGCCGCGCGCCGGCGCCGAGACCGCCCCGCTGCGCGAACGCGCACGTGAGGTCAAGGCGGAGATCCAGCGGCTGGAGGGCCGGCTGCGGACGGTCGCCCAGGAGCTGGAGGAGTTCCTGCTCGCCGTGCCGAACCTCCCCGACGACGACGTGCCCGACGGCGCGACCGAGGCCGAGGCGGTCGAGCTCCGCCGCCGCGGGACCGTACCGGAGTTCGGCTTCGCGCCCCGCGACCACGTCGAGCTCGGCGAGGCGATGGGCATCCTGGACTTCAAGCGGGCTACCCGCCTCGCCGGGGCACGGTTCACGGTCACCCGCGGGGCGGGCGCGGTACTCGAACGCGCGCTGGCCTCGTTCTTCCTGGACCTGCACACCCAGCGGCACGGCTACGTCGAGATGGGCCTGCCCGCACTGGTGAACCGGACCTCGATGACCGGGACCGGGCAGCTGCCGAAGTTCGCCGACGACCTGTTCTCCGTGCGGACGGCGGATCGCGAGCTCTTCCTCATCCCGACCGCCGAGGTGCCGCTGGTCAACCTGTACGCGGGGGAGACCCTGGAGGCCGCGGGCCTGCCGCTGGCGCTGACCGCGCACACGCAGTGCTTCCGCGCCGAGGCCGGGTCCTACGGCCAGGACACTCGCGGCATCCTGCGGCTGCACCAGTTCGGCAAGGTCGAGCTGGTCCGCATCTGCCGCCCGGAGGACGCGGCGGCCGAGCTCGAACGCATGGTGGGCCACGCGGAGACGTGCCTTACCGAGCTGGGCCTGGCGTACCGGGTGATCCTGCTGCCCGCCGGGGACCTGGGCTTCTCGGCCCGCCGTACGTACGACCTCGAGGTCTGGCTCCCGAGCCAGGGGCGCTACCGGGAGGTGTCCTCGTGCTCGGACTGCGGCACCTTCCAGGCACGCCGCGCGAAGATCCGGATGCGGGACCGGGGGAGCAAGGGCCTGCCCGTCACGCTCAACGCCTCCGGGCTCCCGATCGGCCGCACCCTGGCGGCCATCCTCGAGCAGCACCAGCGGCCCGACGGCGGCGTCGACATCCCGCCGGCGCTGGCCGCGTACACCGGCTTCGGCCGGCTGGACCCGGACGGGAGACCGCGGCCATGACGGAAATGTCAGCGGACCGTCAGGCGTCTATCAGTGCCCCCCACCAACCTGGACTGAGCGCAATTACCCGAAGGAGATCTGGCAATGCAGGCCAATGACCAGAATCAGGTCGGCACCACCGCGGCGCCGCGTAGCGGACTGGTCGGCATCGACCCGGCCGAAGCCGCCGCGACGGAGGTCGGACCGCAGTTCGCGGAGCTGGCCAAGGAGGTGCGCGCGGCCGGACTGCTCCGGCTGAAGCCGGGACGCTACTACGGACGGCTGGCCTTCAACCTCGGACTGGCCTGCCTGGGCCTCCTCGCGTTCTTCGAACTCGGCGACTCGTGGTGGCAGCTCCCGGTGGCCCTCTGGATGGGCCTGTGCGCCGGCCAGAGCGCCTTCATGTGGCACGACGCGGGGCACAAGGCGATGTTCCGTGGCTCCGCCGCGACGGCCATGGGCCGCTTCCACGCCAACCTCTTCAACGGGGTGAGCTACGGGTGGTGGGTCAACCACCACAACCGCCACCACAGCTTCCCGAACAACCTCGACCTCGACCCGGACATCGGCCGCCGTACGGCCATCTTCAGCATGAGCCAGTACGCCAGCCGTAGCCGGCGGCAGCAGTTCATCGTGCGGCACCAGCGCACGCTGTTCTTCGTCCTGCTGGTCCTGGAGTCGTACAAGATGCGGCGCACGACCCTGCTGGCCCTGCTCCGCGGCGAGCTGCGCCGGCCGTGGGTCGAGGGCCTGCTCGTCCTGGCGAACGTCGCGATCTACCTGAGCGCCGTCTTCCTCGTGCTGTCCCCGCTCAAGGGCGTGGCGTTCATCCTGGTCCAGCAGGCGGTGCTCGGCGTCTACTTCGGCCTGATCTTCGCCCCCAACCACAAGGGCATGGAGATCCGCGGCGGCGAGGAGTCGCTGGACTGGCTGGAGCGTCAGGTCCTCACGTCGCGCAACATCCGCCCCTCGGTCCTGGTGGACTTCCTCTACGGCGGCCTCAACTACCAGGTCGAGCACCACCTGTTCCCGACCATGCCGCGGATGAACCTCAAGCAGTGCCGGCCGATGGTCATCGACTACTGCGCCCGCAACGGCATCCCGTACCACGAGGTCGGCCTCTTCGCCTCGTACCGCGAGGTCGCCGGCTTCCTGCACGAGGTCAGCGAGCCGGCGCGGCGCGGTGGCTCGACCGCGGCCGGGGCGACCGCGGCCTGACGTTCTCCTCACCCCCCGTCCGATCCGGTCGACCCCAAGGTGTCCAGAGATGACCGAAACATCCTTCACCGCCGAACAACTGTCCGCGTTGCCCCGCTCCGAGCGCCAAGAGGTGCTGGAGACCCTCGTGCTGGAGCAGTTCAAGACGGCGCTGCTGATGGACGCCGATGAGGAACTGCCGTTGGAAAGCGGCTTCTTCGACCTCGGCCTGACGTCGCTGCGGCTCATCGACATCAGGCAACGCCTGGAGGAACTCCTGGGGATGGGGATCGACACGACGGCGCTGTTCAACCGGCCGACCATCGACCAGCTCGTCGCCTACCTTCTGCATGAGCTGGCCGAGGCGGGTCCCCAGGACGTGGAGGCCGTTCGATGACCGAGCTGGCCGACCGCCCGGCCGAGACGCTCGAGCAGCTCTTGGCCGAGAAGTACGAACCGATCGCCGTCGTCGGCGTGGGGCTGCGCTTTCCCGGCGGTTGCGACTCGGCCGACGAGTTCGAGGAGTTCCTGCGCGAGGGCCGCTCGGGCATCGCGCCGCTGCCGACGGACCGGTGGGACGTCGACGCCTTCACCCCGGCCGAGCCGGGGGAGAAGGGCAAGATCCACACCACCGGTGGCGGCTTTCTCGACCGGATCGACCGGTTCGACGCCGCCTTCTTCAACATCTCGCCGAAGGAGGCCCAGTACATCGATCCCCAGCAGCGCATGCTGCTGGAGACCGCGTGGCAGGCCCTGGAGCACGCCAACATCGACCCGACCGCGCTGCGGCGCGGGAACGGTGGCGTCTACGTCGGGGCCAGCTCCATCGACTACGCGCTGGAGATCGGCGCCCTGCCGTACACGGAGCTCGACGGTCATCTGGCGTCCGGGATCACGATGTTCCCGCTGTCCGGTCGGCTGTCGTACTTCCTCGGCTGGCGCGGGCCGAGCGTCAGCGTCGACACGGCCTGCTCCTCGTCGCTGACCGCGCTGCACATGGCCGTGCAGGGACTGCGGCGCGGCGAGTGCGACATCGCCCTGTGCGGCGGGGTCAACGCCCTGCACCACCCGTGCATCCCGGTGATCTTCTCGCACGGGCAGATGCTCGCCCCGGATGGGCAGTGCAAGACCTTCGACGATGGGGCGGACGGATACGTACGGGCCGAGGGCTGCGGCGTCGTGGTGCTCAAACGGCTGTCCGCCGCCGTGGCCGCCGGAGACACCGTCCTCTCGGTGATCCGCGGCACCGCCGTCGGCCAGGACGGCGACAGCGCCGGACTGACCGTGCCCAACGGCGTGGCTCAGGAGGAGGTGATCCGTACCGCGCTGGCCGCGGCGCGGCTGGAACCGGGAGACATCCAGTACGTCGAGGCGCACGGCACCGGCACACCGCTCGGCGACCCGATCGAGCTGGGCGCCATCAACGACGTCTTCGCCAACTCGCACACCAAGGAAGAGCCGCTGCTGGTCGGCTCGGTGAAGACCAATCTCGGGCACATGGAGCCCGCGTCGGGGATCGTCGGCCTGATCAAGACGACCCTGCAGCTCCGGTCCGCCACCATCTACCCGCACCTGAACCTGACCACGCCGTCCCGCCGGATCCCGTGGGACATGTACCCGGTGACCGTGCCCACGACCAGCCGTCCCTGGTCGGCCCCGGTCCGCCGGGCCGTCGTGAACAGCTTCGGCTTCGCCGGCACCATCGCGGCGGTCGTACTGGAGCAGCCCCCCGAGGTCGCGCCGGAACCCGTCGTACCGGCCCACGAGGCCGTCGGCCAGGGTCACGTGTTCACCCTCTCGGCCAAGGGCGAGGCCGCGCTGCGCGCCCAGGTCGAGATCTACCAGCGGTTCCTCGCCGAGAACCCGGACGTCGACCTGGGCCGGCTCTGTTACACGCGCAACGTCGGCCGCGCCCACCACGGCCACCGCCTCGCCGGGGTCGTGGCGGACCGCGACCGGCTCGCCGCGCTGCTGGCGAAGGCCGCGGACGGCCTGCCGCCGGTCACCCCGACCGGCGTGCGCAAGGTCTGCTTCATGTTCACCGGGCAGGGCGCGCAGTACGCGGGCATGGGCGCCGACCTGTACCGGCGGTTCCCCGTCTTCCGCCGGTACGTGGACGAGTGCGACGAGCTGTTCTCCGCCGAGCTGGGCCGGTCGGTACGTGACCAGCTGCTCGGCGAGGTCGAGGACCCGAAGGAGATCGACCAGACCTGGCTGACCCAGTCGGCCCTGTTCACGGTGGAGTACGCGCTGGCCCGGCTCTGGATGTCCTGGGGCGTACGCCCCAACGTCCTGATCGGGCACAGCATCGGCGAGGTGGTCGCGGCCGCCGTGTCGGGCCTGTTCTCGCTACCCGACGCCGTACGCCTGGTCGCGGCGCGCGGACGGCTGATGCAGTCGGTCTCCGCGCCCGGCGGCATGGCCGCCGTGCAGGCACCGGCCGAGGAGGTCGAGCCGTTGCTGGCCGGCCGCCCGGACCTGGCGCTGGCCGCGGTGAACGGCCCCGGGCAGTGCGTGATCTCCGGCGGCCAGGACAACCTGGACGCGGTCGTCGCGATCCTCAAGGAGCAGGGGCTGCGGGTCGACCGGCTCGCCGTGTCGCACGCCTTCCACTCCCCGTTGATGACCGAGGTGTTCGAGGAGTTCCGGGCGGCGATCGCCGAGGTCACCTTCCGTGAACCGGCCATCTCGATCATGTCGAACCTCACCGGCGCGGTCGCCAGGGTCGCCGAGCTGTCCAGCCCGGACTACTGGGTCCGGCACATCGGTGAGCCGGTGCGCTTCCTCGACGGCATGCGGGCGATCGCCAAGCGCGGCAAGCACGCGATGATCGAGATCGGGCCGTCGGGCACCCTGACGGCGCTCGCGAAGCAGTGCGTCACGCCCGAGGACCACCACTGGTTCGTCAGCCTCCGGCGGCGCGAGCAGAGCGCGGACGTCACGCTGCGGGCGCTCGCCGGGCTCTACGCGGTTGGCCTGCCGGTCTCCTGGCCTGGCGTGCACGCGGACCGGCCGGAGCGGACCATCGCCCTGCCGACGTACGGCTTCCAGCGCAAGCGGTACTGGCTGCCGCTGGACGCCACCGCCCAGATCCGGTCGGCCGAACCCGCCGGGCCCGCGCACCACCCGCTGCTCGGCCGGGAGACCGAGGCGACCGGCCACCGCGCGTTCGCCGCGGAGCTCACCGCCGCGCGTCCCGCACCGCTCGCCGACCACGTCGTCGGCGGTGCCGTGGTGATGCCGGCCACCGGCTACGTCGAGCTGATGCTCGCCGTACAGGACGAGGTCTTCGGGCACTGCCGGGGGACCGTCCTCGACCTCCGGCTCCACGAGCCGCTCGAACCCGGCCACGAGGACGCCCTCACCGTACGGACCCTGGTCCACCCCCGCGACGACGGAGGCCTCGACGTACGGGTGGTCAGCGGCTCCGGCGAGACGGAGGTGCTGCACGCGACCGCGACGGTCGTGGAGGAACCCACCGGCGGCACGGCGATCGCCGCCGACGACATCCCGGAGCCGGAGGGTCCCGCGGACCGGGTACGGGACGCTGCCGACGTCTACACCGACTTCGTCTCGGTGAACCGCGCGTACGGGCCGCGGCTGCGCCTACTGGACCAGGTGGCCCGGCACGGGGCCACGATCACCGCCGACCTGGTCAACCGGCAGGCCGGGCCGGGCGAACACGCTCCGGTCGACGTCCTGGAGTGCGCGGTGCAGGCCGTGTCCGCCCTGCACGAGGCCGGTCCCGGCGTCGTGCCGGTCGCGTTCGGCAGCGTGCGGATGTCCCGGCGGCCCCGCGGCGAGCGGCTGCGGGTACGTGCGCGGCTGCGGCCCTCCACGGATGGCGGCCAGGTCGGCCTCGCTGACCTGCTGCTCTTCGATGGGGACCGGATCGTGGTCGAGATGCGCGACGTCGCCCTCGCCGCGCCCGGCGACGCCTTCACCCACCGCCTGGAGTGGTTGCGCGCGAGCACGCCCGAGCCCGCGACCGCGACGTCGCCACGGCACGTCCTCGCCCTGCACACCGACCCCGCCCAGGAAGCGGCGCTGGCCACGACCGACGACGTCACGGTGACGCTCGTCGCGGGCCCGGACCGGCTCGCCGAGGCGCTGCGGGACCCGACCGTCACCGACGTGTCCTGGTTCTGGCGATGCGCGGACGGGCCGATGACGATCGACCGGCTGCGGGCCGAGTCGGAGGAGAACTACCGCGACCTGCTGGCGACGGTCGCCGCCGTGGAAGGGGGCGCCGGCGAGCGGCGCCCACGGCTGTGGCTGGTCACCGAGCGCGGCCAGTGGCTGCCGGGCGACCGGGCGGACACCGGCGAGCAGCTCGCCGCCGCGTCGCTGTGGGGATTCGGGCCGGTACTCCTCACCGAGTACCCGCAGTACCGGGCGACGCTGGTCGACCTGGCCGGGCCCGACGATCTCGCCGGGCTGGTCCGCCAGTGGAAGAACGCCGGCTCCGACGAGTTCCAGCTCGCGTTCCGCGCCGGGCAGCGCTACGTGCGGCGGCTGCTGGCCGGCGAGACCCCCCCGGGCGACTTCGAGGTACGGGCGCCCGGCGACGCGCCGGTGCCGGTCGACGAGGCGCCGCCCACGGATTGCGAGATCCAGGTGGAGGTGACCGTCGCCGCGCTGACCTCCACCGACGGGACCGGCGCTACCTGCGTCGGCACCGTACGCGCGGCCGGGCCCGAAGCCGGGTTCGTCGCGGGCGACCTGGTCGTGGTGGACCGCGCCGGTCCGGTGCGCCGGCTGGTCACCCTGCCGGGCACCCGGGCCCTGCGCATCCCCGACGGCCTGGACCCGGCGGTGGCCGCACGCGTCGTGGCCGGCGTGGCCGACCGTGGGGACCTCGCGGCCGAGCTGGCCCTCGCGGCGGCCGGGCCCCCGGCCTCCCCGTTCGAGCTGGACGAGGCCGACGAGGCGTTCCGGCAGGCGGGCCAGGGCACGCCGGTGCTGCTCCGGCTCGACCGTACGACCGAACCCTCCGCGCCCGCCGACGTACGGGTACGGCCCGACCGCACGTACGTCATCACCGGTGGCCTGGGCGGGCTCGGCCTGGCGACCGCACGCAAGCTCGTCGAGCTCGGCGCGCGGCACCTGACCCTGGTGAGCCGGAGCGGACGGCCCACGCCGGAGGCTGAGGAGCTGCTCGGCGAGTTGGCCGACCGGGCGGAGTTCGCCCTGGTACGCGCCGACGTCGGCACGACCGAGGGCATGGCGCGCCTGGTCGACGAGCTGCAGCGGGCACCGCACTCGGTGGGCGGCTTCGTGCACGCGGCCGGCGCGATCGGCAAGGAGCTGATCGCCAAGCTCGACTGGGCGGCGATCGACGAGCAGCTGGCTCCCAAGGTGTACGGCGGCTGGCTGCTGCACGAGGCGAGCGCGGCCTTCCCCGAGCACGAGTTCTTCGTCGTCTACTCGTCGATCGCCGCGGTGATCGGTGGTGCGACGCAGGGGCACTACGCGGCCGCCAGCGCGTACCTCGACGGCCTGGCCGAGTGGCGGTCCCGGCAGGGGCTGCCCGGACTGGGCATCAGCTGGGGCGCCTGGGCGCGGGTCGGCATGTCCGCCCGGCTCGACGACCAGCTCAGCCGGGAGCTCGACCGCAGCGGCATCCGCTTCTTCTCCCCGGCCCGCGCCCTGGAGACGCTGGCCGAGCTGTGGCGGCGGCCGGTGTCCCACCGGGTGGTCGGCCAGTACGACTGGGACCGGATCGCGTCCGCCGGCGCGCTGGACAACGCCCTCTACTCGCGGCTGGTCCAGGGCCGGAGCGCGGACCAGAACGGCTCCGACCTGCGCCGGCGGCTGCTCGAACCCGAGGCGGACCGGATCGGGCTCATCTCCGCCCTCGTACGCGGGAAGGTGGCCGAGTCGTTGCACCTCGACGACGCGGACGACCTCGACGCGTCGATCGAGTTCGTCTCGCTCGGGCTCGACTCGCTGATGGCACAGGAGCTCAAGTCCGGTCTGGAGGCGGAGCTGCGGATCCCGCTGCCGGCGTCGCTGACGTTCGACCATCCCTCGCCGCAGCAGCTCGTGGAGTTCCTCGACCGCCAGATCGCGGCCGAACTCCTCCACTGAACCGTCACGATCCTCTGGAGACGCGCGTGAACCCGCCCGACCACTGGACTCTGCCGGCGACGTCGGCCGAGCACGCCCGGCACCGTGCCGAGCACATCGCGATCCGCTGTCAGGACCGCGCCGTGACCTACGCCGAGCTGCACCGGTGCAGCGACCGTACGGCGCAGGCGCTGCGCGCGGCCGGCGTCGTGCCCGGCTCCCGTATCGCCTTCCTCGGGCGGGAGTCGGAGTACTACTACTCCACCGTGCTGGCCTGCGCCAAGATCGGCGCGGTGCTCGTCCCGGTCAACTGGCGGCTCACCGCGGGCGAGGTGGACCACATCATCCGGGACGCCGGCGCCGAGCTGATCTTCGTGGAGCGGGAGTTCCGCGATGTCGTCGAGAAGGTCCAGGTGGACCTGCCGGCCCTCCGTGAGGTGATCGACCTCGACGCGGAGGAGTCCGGCGACCCGGGTGCCGGGCTGCGGGCGTGGCGGGCCGGCGCCCCGGCCACCACCCCGGAGCACCGGGCCCGGCCGGACGACCCGGTCGTGCAGATCTACACGAGCGGCACGACCGGCCGGCCGAAAGGCGTCGTGCTGGCCCACCGCAGCTTCTTCACGCTGCCGGCGGCGAGCCGCGACGCGGGGGTCGACTGGATCGACTGGCTCGCGGAGGACGTCAGCCTGATCTCCCTTCCCGGCCTGGGCATCGCCGGGATCGGCTGGTTCATGCACGGCTTCAACGCGGGCGCCACCAACGTGGTCATGCGGATGTTCCTGCCCTCCGAGGCCGTCCGCCTGATCCGCGAGCACGGCGTCACGATCACCTTCGTCGCCCCCGCGATGCTGGCGATGATGCTGGCCGAGCGGGGCGTCGGGCCGGAGACCTTCGTCTCCATGCGCAAGATCGCGTACGGTGCGGCGCCCATCTCCGAGGGGCTGCTCCAGCGCTGCCTGGAGGTGTTCGGCTGCGAGTTCGCCCAGATCTACGCCAGCACCGAGACCGGCACCGTGGCGGTCTGCCTGCCACCGGCCGCCCACGTGCCGGGCAGCCCGCTGCTCCGTGCGGCCGGCCGGGCCTGCCCGGGGACCGAGATCAAGGTGGTGGACGCGAAGGGCGAGCCCGTACCGGCGGGGGAGATCGGGCAGGTCTGCATCCGTACGCCGGCCCGCATGCTCGGCTACTGGAACCTGCCCGAGGCCACCGCGAGCACTCTGGTCGGCGAGTGGCTGCACATGGGCGACGCGGGCTACCTCGACGAGGACGGATACCTCTTCCTCCGCGACCGCATCAACGACACGATCATCGTCGCCGGCCAGAACATCTACCCGGCCGAGGTGGAGAAGGAGATCTCCGACCACCCGGCGGTCGCCGACGTGGCCGTCGTCGGGGTGGCCCACCCGCAGTGGGGTGACGCCGTGCACGCCTGCGTGCTGACCCGCCCCGGAATGCGGGTCACGCCACGCGAGCTGCTGGTGTTCCTCCGCGGCCGGCTGGCGGACTACAAGATCCCGGTCGAGTACCACTTCATGGCCGACCTGCCGCGCAACCCGTCCGGGAAGATTCTCCGGCGCATGGTCCGCGAACGCCTCCAGCCGCCGGCGGCCCAACCCGTACCAGAGGGAGATCGAGATGACTGAGCACGCCTCCGCCCGTGTGGGCATTCTGCTGCCCACACGGGAACAGGCCATCACCGGCAGCCTCGGGATGTCCCCGCTGCTCGACTTCGCGCGGGACGTCGAGCTGCTCGGGTTCGACTCGCTGTGGACCGGTGACTCGCTCGTCGCCCGGCCGCGCCTGGACCCGCTGATCGTCCTCGCCGCCGCCGGGGCCGTGACCTCCCGGCTCACCCTGGGTACGGCGGCCCTCACCCCGGCGCTGCGGCATCCGCTGATCGGCGCCAACATGATCGCCAGCCTGGCCCACGCGTGCGGCGGCCGGTTGACGATGGGGCTCGGCTCGGGCTTTCCCATCCCGGAGACTGAGGACGAGTTCGCCCTGGTGGGAGCCTCGTTCGCGGGCCGGGCTGGACGCCTCGACGAGATCGTCGACCTGTGGCGTACGACCTGGCGCAGCCACGAGGAGGGCCGGCCGACGTCCTTCTCCGGACGGTATTGGCAGGCCGACGGCCTCGACCGGCTGCCGACCCCGCCGGTCGCCGGCGGCCCGCCTCTGTGGCTGGCCGGCAGCGACACCCCCAAGGTGCTGGAGCGGGTGGCGCGCCGCTACGACGGCTGGCTGCCGTTCCTGCCCAGCACCGAGGCGTACGCCGCGGCCTGGGAGACCATCGGCCGGCTCTGCGTCGAGGCGGGCCGCCCGTCGGACGCGGTGACCCCCGGCCTGTACGCCACCATCACCGTCAACGGCGACCGCGACGCCGCACGTGCCGAGCTGGAGCACTACGTGCAGCACTACTACGGCCGGTCGCTGGAGACGATGTCCCAGATCCAGGCGTACGGCTCGGGCAGCGCGGAGGAGTGCGCCGAGTGGCTGATCCGGTACGTCAGGGCCGGCGCCCGGCACATCGTCATCCGGATCGGCTCGCTGGAACCGGAACGGCAGCTCGCGCAGATCGGGAAGACGCTCCTGCCGATGGTGCGCGCCTCCGTCGCCTAGATACAAGGAGAAGCACCGTGATCGACCATGTAGCGCAGACCTCCGCGGCCGGGCAGTGGTTCCACCCGGCCGAGCCGCCGGCCGAGGCGCGGATCAGGTTGTTCCTGTTCCCGCACGCCGGCAGCGGCGCCATCATCTACCGGGACTGGCCGAACCTGCTGCCCCCGGACATCGCCCCGCAGGCGGTGACGCTGCCCGGCCGGCACAACCGTCGGGAGGAGGCCTCCTTCAGCGACTGGGCGCCCCTGCTGGACGCCCTGCACGAGGCGATGGACGCCGAGCTGGACGACCGCCCGTACGCGTTCTTCGGTCACTGCATGGGCGCGCAGCTCGCGTACCAGCTGACCCAGCGGATCGAGCTTGAGGGCGGAAGGGGACCGATGGTCCTGGGCATGTCCGGCTGGGCGCCGCAGGGCTTCTTCATCCCGACGGAGGAACAGAGCCGGATGCCCGAGGCGGAGATGGTGGAGTGGATCAAGAAACTCGGGTCGTTCCCCGCCGAGGTCTACGACAACCCGGAGATGCTCGCGCTGGTGGTTCCGGCGCTGCGAGCGGATCTTGCGGTGTGCGCGGAGTACGTCGATGATGGGGCCGTGGTGAGCTGTCCGATCGTCTCCTACGGCGGGGCGTCCGACCCGCTGATGGAGGACCCGGAGGCGATGCGCTCCTGGACCGTCCGCTCCCCTCAGTACCTGGGCAACAGCGAGTTCCCCGGCGGGCACTTCTACATCGACGCACACGCCCTCGCGGTGACCACCGACTTCGCCCGGCATCTGCACCGTTTCGAAGCACTGGCCGGCCCGTGAGCCGTGGTGCGGCGCGTTCCCGCCGGCCCTTACGGCCGGCGGGAGCACACAGAGGAGAAGGCTGAATGCCGGAGACGTCACTGACCCCGGAGGGTCTGCAGGAGCTCATGCCGTTCACCGCGACGGTCGGCGTCCGGTTCGAGCGGCTGACGCCCGGCGAGGTGACCGGCCTGCTGAGCTGGGCGCCGGAACGCTGCACGGCCGGCGGGATACTCCACGGCGCCGCGCTGGTATCGCTGGCGGACTCGGTGGCCGGGGTCTGCGCGTTCCTCAACGTTCCGCCGGGCGCCGCCACCTCGACGATCGAGCTGAAGGTCAACTTCCTGGCCGCCGTACGCCGTGGCGACGTACGAGGGGTGGCCCGTCCCGTCCACGTCGGCCGCCGCAACATCGTGGTGCAGACCGACCTGTACACCGTCCCGGAGGACGGCGCCGAACCCAACCGGGTCGGGCTGGTCGTCCAGACCCAGGCGGTACTGGCCTAGGACGCGCCTCTCACGTCAGGACCGGGACCGGCGCGTCGTCGTCGTCGACCGATGTGCCGGTCGTACGCTCGCCGAGCAGCATGACCGTGGCCACCATGACCACGACGCTCGCGGCGATCGTCGCGAACAGCCAGCCGACGCCCGCTCCGGTGAGGATGGGGAGCAGCGCGAACGGCAGGAGCGCGGCGCTGAGGCGCGACAGCGAGTACGCCGCGCCCGCCGCGGTCGCGCGGAACTCCGTCGGGTACTGCTCCGCGAGGTAGACGTGCGACGTGGTGGAGAAGACGTTGCTGACCAGCGTGTAGCAGAACCCGAACGCCACGATCAGGGTCACGTCGCCGGACAGCCCGAAGCCGATCCCGCTCGCCGCCATCAGCAGGGCCGACACGGAGATCAGCGTGCGCCGCTCGAGGCGGTCGAGCAGGGGGACCGCCACCAGCGAGCCGATCGGGTACCCGATGAACGACAGCGCGGTGAACCCGAGCCCCTGCACGACGTCGAAGCCCTTGACGACGAGGACCTGCGGCGCGAGCGTCCCGAAGCCGTAGTAGGCGGTTACGGACAGCAGGCAGTACGTCCACAGCATGACCGTCCGGCGCCGGTAGGGCGGGCGGAACAGGACGCGAAGGCCGGGCGCGGCACCGCTCGCGGGTACGGGCTCGGCGGAGCGATCCGGCGACGGCAGACCCGCCTGGCTCTCCATCGCGCGCACGATCGCGTCGGCCTCGTCGGCCCGCCCGTGTGCGGCGAGCCAGCGGGGCGACTCGGTGAGGCGGCGGCGGAGGATCCAGGCCATCGCCGTGCCGACCGCGCCGAGCAGGAACACCCAGCGCCATCCGGCGATCCCGAGAACGGTACGCGGCGCGAGCCACAGCGCGGTGAAGCCGACGGCCGGGACCCCGCAGTACGCCAGGCAGTAGGACCAGCCGATGAACCGGCCGCGGCGCCGGGCCGGCAGGACCTCGGCGAGGTAGCAGTCGCCGAGGGGCTGTTCGCCGCCGATGCCCACGCCCGCGAGGAACCTCGTCAGGATCAGCCAGCTCGCGCTCGGCGCGAACGCGCCCAGGAACGTGAAGAACGAGTAGACGACCAGATTGATCATGAAGGCCCGGCGGCGGCCGACCAGATCCGACAGGCGCCCCAGCGCGATCGAGCCGATGAACTGCCCGATGAAGCCGGATGCCAGGAACAGTTTGAGTGACGTTCCGCCGACCCCGAATTGGAGTTGCAGAACTTTGGACATGGTGCCCGAAAGATTGCTGTCGAAATAATCGAAGAACAGCCCGAACCCGATCAGTGCGGTCATCGTCCGATGGGCACGGACGATCGGCATCCGGTCGAGTCTTCCGCCGATCGACATCGGAGTTCCCCGGCCCGACCGATAACCACGATCCTCAGTCATCGATTCGTTTCTCCATTACCTTCGATCCACCGGCACCGTACGGCGGGCCCGCGTGGACCCGCCGTACCGTGACCAGAGCCGTAGCCCGGTGATCAGGCGCCGGGGACCTTGTCCAGGAAGCCGAAGACCGACTCGAGCCGGCCGTCGTCGGCCGCCTTCGCGACGTCGAAGCCCACGACGATCGACTCGGTGGCGCCGGCCGGGGCGAGCTCCCAGGTGAAGCGCGCGATGTCGTGGTGCGTGTCGACGGTGCCGCCCAGGGTGAACACCATCCCCGCGAACTGCTCACGTGCGGCGCCGATCAGCGCGTTGATGGCGTCGTGACCGGTCACGCTGGCGAGCGGGTCGGTGTACGTCGCCTCTTCGGTCCACACCTCGCGGATCAGCTGCGCGCGGGCGTCCGCGTCGGCCTCGTTCCAGATCTCAAGGTAACGCTCAACCGTTTTGGCGAGGTCGCTCATCGTCACTCCTTTCTCAGGGTCACGCACCACCGTGGTCGCGACCTCAGGAATATGGCATCCGGTGTTGCGGCGAGTCGATTACCTGATAGGTAATGCGGAAGCGCCGCTGTATCAGCCGTCTGTCATGGACCTGTCAGAGGCCTCCCGAACAATTACGGCATCGACCATTAAGCCGGACCTGCGTTTTCCCCCGGGAGGGCCACGTGCTGTTGACCGGAAAGCGGTTTCTCGTCACCGGAGTGCTGAACGAGCGCTCGATCGCGTTCGCGGCCGCCCGCTTCGCCCAGGAGGAGGGCGCCGAGGTCGTGCTGACCAGCTTCGGGCGGGCGATGAACATCACCCGCCGCGTGGCGGAGAAGCTGCCGCAGCCGTGCGACGTCCTCGAGCTCGACGTCACGCGGTCCGAGCAGATCGACGCGGTCGTCGAGGACCTCGGCGGACGGTGGGCCGCCCTCGACGGCGTCCTGCACGCGGTCGCCTACGCGCCGGCCTCGGCCCTGGACGGCGGGTTCCTGAGCGCGCCGTGGGAGGACGTCGCGCAGGCGATGCACGTCTCGACGTACTCGTTCGCCTCGCTGTCCCGCGCGTGCGCGCCGCTCCTGGCCGCCGCCGGCGGCGGATCGGTCGTCGGCCTGGACTTCGACGCCACCATCGCCTGGCCCGGCTATGACTGGATGGGCGTCGCGAAGGCGGGCCTCGAGAGCTGCTGCCGCTACCTCGCCCACGCGCTCGGCCCGCAGGGGATCCGGGTCAACCTGGTCGCCGCGGGGCCGCTGCGCACGATCGCGGCGACCGCGATCGACGCGTTCGACACCCTGCAGCAGGCGTGGAGCGACCGGTCCCCGATGGCCTGGGACGTCACCGACACCACGCCGGTGGCACGGGCGATCTGCGCGCTCTGGTCGGACTGGCTGCCGGCGGTGACCGGCGAGATCATCCACGTGGACGGCGGCCTGCACGCGCTCGGCGCGGCCGGCCCGGCACCGGCCGCCGACGGCGCCACCAGTGGGCAGCGGGCCGCCGGCCGTCCGGCCTGACCCTGTCGGTGATTCCATTACCTTGCGGGTAATGGACATTCCGCACGGCCTCTAGAAATCTGTCGTCATGGTCGCAACCATGACTCAGCCCGCCGTCGGCGAGCTGTTGCGGGACTGGCGTCATCGGCGCCGGCTCAGCCAGCTCGAGCTCTCCATCAAGGCCGACATATCCACTCGCCATCTGAGCTTTCTGGAGACCGGCCGCTCGGCGCCGAGCCGGGACATGGTCCTGCAACTCGCCGACCAACTGGACCTCTCACTGCGCGAACGCAACCGGCTGCTCCTGGCCGCGGGCTACGCGCCGGCCTACCCGGAGACCGCGCTGGACTCTCCTCCGATGGCCGCGATCCGGGCCGCCGTACGCCAGGTGCTCAGCGGGCACGACCCGTACCCGGCGGTGGTCGTCGATCGCGGCTGGAACATCGTCGACGCCAACGCGAGCCTCGGCGTGCTGACGGACCTGGTCTCGCCGTGGATGCTCGCGCCGCCGGTCAACGTCCTGCGCGTCAGCCTGCACCCGGACGGCCTCGCGCCGCACATCGTCAACCTCGGCGAATGGCGGGCGCACCTGCTGCACCGGCTACGCCGTCAGGTGGAGTTCAGCGGCGACCCCGACCTGACCGCGCTGGAGGACGAGCTGCGGGGCTATCCGTGCGACCAGCCGGAGCCGCACCTCCCGGGGCAGGGCAACATCGTGGTCCCGCTGCGGGTCCGGCACGCACAGGGCGAGCTGAGCCTGTTCACGACGGTCGCGACCTTCGGCACCCCGATGGACGTCACGGTCGCCGAGCTGTCCATCGAGCTGTTCTACCCGGCCGACGAGCGCACCGCCGAGGTCCTGGGAGGCGGCAAGGCCGCCTGCGACTGCCCCCACTGACCTAGACGTACGTCCCCTCGTCGTACGCCGCCCCTCCCGCCCGGTCGAAGAGCGCCCTGACGGCGGGAAGCCGGGCGGCCTTCTTGGCGCTCCGTACGGCGAGGCCCACCAGATCGGAGTAGGCGTCCTTCCTCCAGGCCAGGGAGAGCCGCGCCGGAGGGACGTCCGTCACCGGGACGAAGACGACGTCTCGCCGTTGCTGGACGACGGACACGGAGGCCGGGACCAGCACCGCGGCGTTCTCCAGCACGGCGAGGTCGATCGCCTCGTCGATGTGGGCGGCGGTGAGACGGCCGCTCGGCGGGTTCCGCCGCGGGTCGCCGCCGACGCCCGGCTGGATGATCTCCACGGCGCTCAGGTCCTCGATGGACAGCGACGCTCGCCCGGCCAGCCCGTGGGACGCGCGCAGGCAGGCCATCCGCGGCAGGAACGTGACGAGGGCGCTGTCGAGCCCGGAGAGGTCGGCGGGCTCCAGGACGAAGGAGACGTCGGCGTCGCCCGCCGTCAGGCACGCCGTCTGGTCGGTCCACGGGACGTGGCGCGGCAGCACCTGGCACTCGGGGCGGCTCTCCCGCATGAGCTCGATGGTCCGGTGCGCCAGCGGATGGCAGGCGGCCGGGCGGAACGCGACGACGAGCCGCTCGGAGGGCTCGGCCGCGAGGTGCCGCATCTCGCTCACGGTCAGCGTCCAGCGTTCCAGCAGGTCCTTCGCCCGGGGCAGGAAGTGACGGCCGGCCGCGGTGAGCCCGACCTGGTTGCCCGTCCGGTCGAGGAGCTTGACGCGGAGCTCTTTCTCCAGTTGGCGAACCGCCGTGCTCAATGGTGGTTGTGTCATGTGCAATCGGGCGGCCGCCCGGGTGAAGCTCCGCTCCTCGGCCACCGCCACGAAGTAACGGAGATGCCGTAAGTCAAGTCCCATACGCGGATTGTATGACGCCATATAAGGGGGATATTGGATCGCCCCGGTGGGCGCTGGCTATGATCGCGCCGATAATGCAATGGCGGAAAGGCACGTCGGGTCGAATGGCGATGAATACGTCGCGGAACTCCTCATCGCCACGGGTGACGATGACACTGGCCGCCACCGGCACGTCCGTACTCTCCTACGCCCTGATGCAGACGATGGTCGTGCCGGCCCTCCACGTGCTGCAGCGGCAGATGGACACCACCTCGACCTGGTCGGCGTGGATCCTCAGCGTCTTCCTGCTGACCAGCGCGGCGAGCACGCCGCTGCTGAGCCGGCTCGGCGACCGGTACGGCAAGCGCCGGATGCTGCTCGTGGTGCTCGCCGTCTACCTCGCCGGCACGCTCGGCAGCGCCGCCGCCGGGAGCATCGAGGTCCTGATCGCCTGCCGTGCCGTGCAAGGGGTGAGCCTCGCCGCGCTGCCGATCTCGTTCGGCATCCTGCGCGACGCGCTGCCGCCGCAGCGGCTGCGGACGGGGCTCGGCCTGGTGTCCGGGACGATCGGCGTGGGCGCGGGCATCGGCCTGGTGCTGGGCGGGCTGGTCGTCGACCACGCGTCCTGGCGATGGCTGTTCGTGACCGGCGCGGTGCTGATCTTCGTCGCGATCGTGCTGGTCGCCCGGTACGTTCCGGACGACCGGAGCGGTTCGACGGAGCCGGTCGACCTGCCCGGCGCGCTGGTGCTCGCCCTCGCCCTCGTCGCGCTGCTCCTCATGCTGACCGAGGGCCCAGCGTGGGGCTGGCTCTCCGGCGGCACGTTCGCGCTCCTCGGCGCCACGCTGGCGCTGCTGGCCCTCCTCGCGGTGGTGGAACGACGGGCCGCGCACCCGCTGATCGACCCGGCCGTCGTGGCCGGTCGCTCCCTGCTCGCAGTCCACGTCGCCGCGTTCGTGTTCGGCATGGTCTCGTTCGTGTTCTACGTGCTGCTGCCCGCGTACGCCGAGACGCCGGTGGCGCACGCCCTGCCGGGCGGCGGGTCCGTGGGGTACGGGCTCGGCGCCGACGTCACCGTCGCGGGCCTGGTCCTGCTGCCGGGCTCGCTGGTCCTCATGCCGGCCGGGCCGCTCGGCGGCCTCCTGCAGCGGCTGACCTCCGCGCGGATGACGCTCTTCGTGAGCTTCCTCGTCACGGCCGCGGGCGCGGCGTCGCTGGCCGTGTGGAACGCCGACGGCTGGCAGCTCGCGGCCGGCTACCTGGTGGTGGGGATCGGCTTCGGCGTGGTGCTCGGCAGCCTGCCCGCGTTGATCAGCTCCCTGACGGAGCCCCGACGTACCGCGACGGCGAACGGGGTGAACACCGTCATCCGCACCGCCGGTGGTGTCGTGGGCAGCCAGCTCGCCGCGGCGCTGATCGCCGCCCGGCACATCGCCGGCACCGACATCCCGGCGCGCTCCGGGTACACGACGGCGTTCTGGATCGCCGCCGCGCTCGCCATGGCCGGGGGCCTGTCGTCCTGGGCGGTGACCATCAAGACCGACCTGATCCGCCAGGGGGAGACGGCGCAGAAGGTAGCCGCGTAAACGCTCACGGCACCGCTGACGGCCGCTGGACAAGCAAGATCCGGGAGTGCCAAGGATTGGGCGCCGGGATCGGAAGATCTCACCGATACGAAAACGGTGCCAACGCCCTATTTTGGCAAATCGTCTCTCCTGGAAGGAATTTACCGACATGAAGAATCCGGGGGGCCGTCCCGGCCCGGCGCCGCGATGGTGCTCGTGCCGTGTTCCCGATGAGATCGCCGAGAGCCGAGGCGTCAGCCGGCGGCAGGTACTCGGCGGGCTGACCGCCTCGAGTGCGCTCGCGCTCGCGGGCTGGCCCGGCTCGGCCGAGGCGGCGACGGCCGGGAAGGGCACCGACCGGTCGGTGAACATCACGATCATGGGCACCTCGGACATCCACAGCCACGCGGTCGACTGGGACTACTACGCGGACGCCCCGTACAAGGACAGCGCCGGGAACGCGGTCGGCCTGGCGCGGGTGTCGAGCGTGGTGAACCAGATCCGCGCCGACCGCGGGCGCCAGCGCACCCTGCTGTTCGACGCGGGGGACACCATTCAGGGCACCCCGCTGGGCTTCTACTACGCCACGGTGGAGCCGATCACGAAGACCGGCCAGATCCACCCGATGGCGGCGCAGATGAACGCCATCGGCTTCGACGCCGTGGCACTGGGCAACCACGAGTTCAACTACGGCCTCCCGATGCTGGACACGTGGATCGACCAGATGAACGCGCCGGTCCTGGGCGCCAACGCCGTACACGCGGGCACCGACCGGCCGGCGTTCCGCCCGTACATCATCAAGAAGATGCACGTCCCGGGTCATCCGCCGGTCCGGGTCGGACTGCTGGGCCTGACCAACCCCGGCGTAGCCATCTGGGACAAGGCCAATGTCTCCGGCAAACTGGACTTCCTGGACCTGGTCGAGACCGCCAAGAAGTGGGTCCCGATCATCCGCGCCCACGGCGTCGACGTCATGGTCGTCAGCGCGCACGCCGGTGACAGTGGCCTGTCGTCCTACACCGGCGACATCCCGGTGGAGAACGCCTCGGCCATGGTGGCCCAGCAGGTCCCCGGGATCGACGTGATCCTCTTCGGCCACGCGCACAACGACGTACCCGAGCGGTTCGTCACCAACGAGACCACCGGCCAGACCGTGGTGATGAGCGAGCCGAAGTGCTGGGGCGAGCGGCTGTCGGTCTTCGACCTCACGCTGACCCGCTACCGCGGCCGCTGGAAGGTCACCTCCAAGTCCGCCACGTCGGTGAACACCAACACGGTCCAGGAGGACCCGAAGCTCGTCGCGCTGGTCAAGAAGCAGCACGACGCGGTCGTCGCGTACGTCAACCAGGAGGTGGCCACCTCCACCGAGGAGATGTCCGCGGCGGAGTCCTGCTGGAAGGACACCGCGATCCTCGACTACGTCAACCTGGTGCAGACCGAGACGGTCAAGAAGGCCATCGCGGGGACCGACAACGCGTCGCTGCCGGTGGTCTCGATCGCCGCGCCGTTCAACCGCGAGGCCACCTTCCCGGCCGGCAAGGTGACGATCAAGGACATCGCCGGGCTCTACATCTACGACAACACGCTCCTGGCCAGCATCCTGACCGGCGCCCAGATCAAGGCGTACCTGGAGTACTCGGCGAAGTACTTCAAGCAGGTCGCGGCCAACGCCCCGGTCGACCCGGCGTCGTGGACCAACGCCCACGACCTTCCCGACTACAACTACGACCAGTTCTCGGGCGTCACCTACGACATCGACATCGCCAAGGCCGAGGGCTCACGGATCGTCAACTTCGCCTACGACGGCAAGGCGGTCACCGACGACCAGAAGTTCGTGGTCGCGGTCAACAACTACCGCCAGTCCGGTGGCGGCGGCTTCCCCGGCATCAGCACCGCCCCGGTCGTCTACAACGCCCAGGTCGCGATCCGCGAGGCGATCGTCGCGTACGCCTCCGAGGCCAAGACCATCGACCCCGCCACCTTCCACGTGGAGAACTGGAAGCTGGTACGGGACGGCGTGCCGGTCTTCTGAGCCTGGACCGACCTGCCGCGGTCATGGCCAAGCCATGACCGCGGCAGGGACCGGCCGGTCAGCGGAATGGCTCAGTCGTTCCAGCGGTAGGGCTGGTTGAAGGAAAGCGCCTCGTGGACCGCCGAGACCGCGGTGGGGTAACAGGTGCCCAGACCGCCGGTGTAGCAGGTCTGCACCGCGCTGTAGACGGCGTATTTGCCGTTCGTGTAGTAGAGGGACCAGCCGGGGAGCTGCGTGCATCCGGAGCCGCTGACCCCGTTGAAGCAGTAACTTCCGGTCACCTGGCCGCCCACGCGGGTCACCGCGGCGTCCGAGGCGTTGCAGTCGGTGACGAAGGTGAAGAACACCTGGACGACGCCGTCGGGGGTGCTTCCGCCGGACATCGACTTGCTGCCGACGCACCCGGCGATCGGGCCGTCGACGGAGTCCGTGTGAATCGTGCCGGTCGGCGTGACGCCGGCTTCGCGCATCTTGGCCCGAATGACCGAGGAAGCCGTCGGCGCCTTGGCGGTGGCAGCTAACGCCGGGGTCGCCATGCTCGTCGCAATTCCCATTGCGAGGACGGCGGCGGGCAGTACGTGACGGCGATGTCTGAACGTGGCGAGAATCGCCATTGACTCCTCCTTAGCTCATTGTAAATGTTTCTTGTAAACACTTACGAAGCGGACTATACATACGCATTTTGGGGTCGGCAATGAGGGAAACTGCGCTCGTTCGCGGTGGTGAACCGGGGGCCGCCAGGGCCCCGTCATCGACGTGGGGTTACCCTTCGATTTGAACACGTTCAGCCGGCGGGAGACGTCCATGAAGATCGTGATTCCCGGGGGTAGCGGGCATCTCGGAGCGTTGCTGGTCCGTGCGCTGCCGGAGCTCGGTCATGAGGTGGTGGTGCTGAGCCGCGGCGAGGGCCACCCGGAGGCAGGTGTCCGCTGGTCGCGGTGGGACGGGCGCACCGAGGGGGCGTGGGCCGCCGAGCTCGACGGGTGTGACGCGGTCATCAACCTGGCGGGGCGCAGCGTCAACTGCCGCTACACCCCGGCCAACCTGCGCGCGATGATGGACTCGCGCGTGGAGTCCGCTCGTGCGGTCGGCGAGGCCATCGCGGCCGCCCGGCGGCCACCGCGGGTCTGGCTGCAGATGAGCACCGCCACGATCTACGCCCACCGGTTCGACGCGCCCAACGACGAGCCGCACGGGACCATCGGAGGTCGGGAGGCCGGCGTGCCCGGCTACTGGGCGTTCAGCGTGGACATCGCCAAGCGGTGGGAGGCCGAGCAGGAGGAGGCCGACACACCGCACACCCGCAAGGTCGCGCTGCGAACGGCCATGGTCATGAGCCCCGCTCCCGGCGGGGTGTTCCACGCGCTGCGCCGGATGACCCGGCTCGGTCTCGGCGGCCCGGTGGCGGGCGGCGGCCAGTACGTCTCCTGGATCCACGACCAGGACTTCGTCGGCGCCATCACCTTCCTCCTCGGCCGCGAGGACCTGGCCGGACCGGTCAACATCGCCGCGCCCGACCCGCTGCCGCAGCGCGACCTCATGCGTACGCTGCGGACCGCGACGCGCATGCCGATCGGGCTGCCCGCCACCAGGTGGATGGCCGAGCTCGGCGCCTTCGTCATCCGCTCCGACACCGAGCTCCTCCTCAAGAGCAGGCGGGTCGTCCCCGCGCGGCTCCTCGACGCCGGGTTCGCCTTCGCCTACCCGCACTGGCCCGAGGCCGCACGGGAACTCGCGCGACGCCCCTAACCGATCGCATGCCGGAAGCGGGCGGCGAGGCCGTCGAGGCGTTCGACCGGTTCGTTGGCGAACACGATGCGCAGGTGGTGCGCGCCGCCCGGCCCCCAGCCGTCCATGGGGGTGGCGGCGACCCGCCCGCGGTCGAAGAGGCGCCGGGACAGCGCGGCGGGCGTCAGCCCGAGCGGCCTCGTGTCGACGAGCAGTGACCAGCCGCCGTGCGGCCGTACGACCGGATAGTCCGCCAGTTCGCGCAGCACCGTGTCGGCGCGGCGGTGCCACTCGGCGGTGGCCCTCGCGACGTCCGCGTCGGCGTCCGGTGCGTCCAGCGCGGCGGCCACGGCGTCCTGCGCCAGCCCGACCTGGCAGACGACGTTGGTCAGCCCGACCAGGCGTACGTCGGCGAGGACGGCGGCCGGGCCGACGACCCAGCCGACGCGCCAGCCGATGAGCCGGAGCTCCTTGGAGGCCGAGCCGACCGTGATCGTGCGCGAGGCCAGGCCGTCGTGGGCCGCCGGATGGCTCGGCGGGCGGCCGTCGAAGCGGATGCGCTCCATGGCCGCGTCGTAGACGAGCCACGCGTCGTGGCGCTCACAGGCGGCGGCGAGCGCCGACCAGTGGCGGTCGTCCAGTACGAGGCCGGTCGGCATGACCGGACCCATCATGAGGACCGCCGCAGTACGGGGTCCCACGGCGGCGGCGAGGCGTTCGGGGTCGACGGTCCAGCCGCCGTCGGTGGCCTCGGCGGGGACGAAGCGCGGCACGCCGCCCGCGAGCCTGACCCGGTTGACCAGCCCGGCGTAGACGGGATCGCACAGCACCACCTCCTGGCCCGGTTCGACGGTCGCGAGCAGCGTGTTGAGGATGCCGTTGAGGCCGCCGGCGACGCCGACGCACTCGGTGGCGGCGTCGTAGTGGCGTCCGGCGATCCGCCCGACGTGCGCGGCGGCGGCCGTACGGAGCGAGCGGTGCCCCGGGAACGGCAGGTAGCTGTTGGCCGCGTCGTCATCGATCGCGGCGCGCGTGGCGGCGAGGGCGACGGCGGGCGGGCGAAGGTCGGTGTCGAGGTTCTCCAGACGCAGGAGGTCCGGGTCGGCGGCGGCGTCGGCCGCGTCGCCGATGGCGTCCACGCCGATGCCGGGGATGTCGCGCAGCCGGGTCACGGTCATTTCACCCTCCACTTCGCCGGTACGTACGTACCACTATGTTGGTACGCATGTTGCGTCCTGGAAGCTGGTCCAGGCCCGCGGGTGAGAGTCCCGTCCGGGTAGACACCGGAGTGCCCGGTAGCAGGCCCCGGTTCGTCGTGGAGACACGGCGGGCTGAGCGGGGTGTCAAGAGCCTCTTTGGAGGGAGCAAGCACGCGGGCCGTAGCGTAAAGCGAACCTTGCAGCCTCGTCACAATCACAATGGAGAAGCCGAGCCTGTCATGCCTGGGCGAAGGCCATGTCCTGGGGGCCCTGTTCCGGGGTCAGCCTCCAGGGTTCTCCCGGGGTACGGAGGGCGGCACGTGTGCACGGTCTGGACCGGAACAGGAGAGACCCGTCTGACCACGCCTGACGTCGGGCACGAGACCGGACGTATAAGCCGATGGTGAAATCGTCCGGAGGGCAGCGGGAGTCCGAGAGGGGCATAGTACCGACGATCGGCGTGCAACATAACGCGCCGGGAGGGAAGGGCCCTCACTTTGATCGCGTCCGTAGCGGAGGTAAGCACGAGGGCATGACCGGGACAGCCCGGTCCAACTACCCCGGCGGGGAATCTCCCGTCGTAGTGGACGGGCGTGCGTCCGTCCCGAAAGTGCGAAAACTGCAACGCGGACTATGGGCTGCGGCCAAGCAGTCGCCGGAGCGGCGTTTCCATGCTCTGTATGACCGTATCCACAGGGGTGACGTTCTGTGGGAGGCATGGGAACGGGTCCGGGCCAACAGAGGTAGCGCCGGGGTGGATCGGGTCACCCTGGCATTTGTGGAGAAGGAGTACGGGGTTCGGCGGTTGCTCGGCGAACTCCAGCAGGATCTCCGCGCAGGCGTGTATCGTCCCGCGCCAGCCAGGCGTGTGGACATCCCGAAACCACAGGGTGGTAAAAGGCCATTGGGTATTCCCACGGTGCGCGACAGGGTGGCCCAGCAGGCGGCGAAGATCGTGCTGGAACCGGTGTTCGAGGCGGGATTTTCTCCGTGCTCGTTCGGATTCCGCCCGAAGCGGTCGGCGACGCAGGCGATGGAGCGGCTTCGTAAGGGCTTCATCGGGGGTCATGTCTTCGTAGTGGAATTCGACATCCGTAACTTCTTCAATGAGATCGACCACGGTCGTCTTCTCGCGGAAGTGGGGCGCCGGGTGTCGGACCGCAGGGTACTCAAGTTGGTCCGTTTGTGGCTGCAAGCGGGTGTGATGGTGGACGGGGAGGTCCAGCGGACGGTCGCTGGCACGCCTCAGGGCGGGGTCATCTCGCCTTTGCTGGCCAACATCTACCTGCACGTCCTGGACACCGAGCTGGCGCAGCGCGGTGTGGGTGAGCTGGTGCGGTACGCGGACGACGGAGTCGTCCTGTGCCGGTCGGCCGCCCAGGCCAGGGTGGCTCTGGAAGCGGTCAGGGACATCCTCGACTCGCTGGGGTTGCGGCTGCACCCGGATAAAACGAAGGTGGTTGACCTCAGAGAGGGCCGGGAAGGACTCGACTTCCTCGGCTGCCACTTCAGGGCCCGCTTCTCAGGCAGGGTGTGGGAGAAGTACGGCAGAGTCCGCTACTACCTCCATCGCTGGCCGGCGAAAACGGCAATGAAGCGACTCCGGGACAAGGTCCGGGAACGGACCGACCGCCGCCGGTCGGGAACGGATATCCGCGATGTGATCGCGGACTTGAATCCGATCCTGCGCGGCTGGGGCAACTACTTCCGCACCGGGAACGCTGCCCAGAAGTTCCGAACCATCGACGAGTACGTGGCGTGGCGACTCCAGCGACTGATGGTCAAGAAGCGAGGTCGTAACCTACGAGCTGGTCAGACTAAGGAATGGACGCAGGAGTGGTTTGTCGGGCACGGCCTTCACCGTCTGAGTGGCACTATCCGCTATCCGAAGGCGGCGTAACCGCGTCAAGAAGATCATCGGTAAGCCGTATGCGGGAAAACCGCACGTACGGATTGAAAGGGGGATGGGGAAACGGGCCTGTACAGGCACCGCGCCCCTGACTACCAATGGACCTGGGGCAAACGGTGGGCGGCAACGTAAGGCGGCTGCGCGGGGCGGCCGGGATCTCCCTCGCCGACCTGGCCGCGACCTGCGGGGTCGGCAAGACCACGCTGCACGGGATCGAACAGGGGCAGGGCAACCCGACGCTGAACACCCTGTGGGCGCTGGCCACCGCGCTGCGGGTCCCGCTCGGCGAGCTGCTGGAGGCGCCCGCGCCGGCCACGGAGGTGGTGCGCGCCGGCGACGGGCGACCGCGGGTCGACGGCGACGCGGTGGGCGCGCGCCTGCTGCACCGCATCCGGCTGCGCGGCACCGTCGAGGTGTACGACATCGACGTCGACCAGGCCGTCCAGCACTCCGACGCCCACCTGCCCGGCGTCGAGGAGTGCATCGTGGTGACCCACGGGCGCGTCACGACCGGCCCCGCGGACGCCCCCGTCGACCTAGAGGAGGGCGACTCGATCCGGTTCGACGCGTCGCACTCGCACGTGTACCGCGGGCGCTCGCGGCGGAACCGGGCCCTGCTCCTCATGCTGCACCCGGACACGCCGTAGGCGAGGCCCGCTCAGCGGGCCTCGCCACGGAGGCGGTCGCCTAACTCAGCGTGACTTCACGCTGCCGCCGTTGAGGGTGAACTTCTGCGCCGGGGCGCCGTTGCAGTCCCAGATCTGCAGCCGCGTGCCGTTCGCGGTCGCCCCGTTCGGCGAGTCGAGGCAGCGCCCCGACTGCGGGTTGCGCAGGGAACCGTCGGCCTGCTGCTGCCAGACCTGGCCGCCGGCCCCGTCGCAGTCCCAGAGCTCCACCTGGGTGCCGCCCGCGGTGCCATTGCCGTTGATGTCGAGGCAGCGCCCGAGGGTCCGCAGCGTGTTGTCGGCGAAGTGCGCCCAGTGCTGGTCCTCCGCGTAGCTCTGGCAGTCCCACAGCTGCACGGCGGCGCCGTTGACGCCGGTGTCGTCGGCGGCGACGTCGACGCACTTGCCACCCGGGCCGGTGATCGTGCCCTGCGGGCCGTTCGGCACGTTCGTCTCACCGGAGTAGCCGACCGACACGATGTTGGCCTGCACCGCGTTGTCGGCGGCGTCGGTCGGGTAGCCGGCGGTCATCACGCCCTCGAAGAACGTGCCCATGTTCCAGTTGCTGTTGTCTCCGCCCGTGCCCAGGATGATCGAGCCCTCCTGCTGCATGGGCAGGTAGCCGCCGCGGTTCGGCAGTGCGCCGTTCCACCACGTCGACAGGCCGCCGGATTGGGAGTCGCCGCCCTTGAGCGCGTACGTGGTCTGGCCGTTGTTCTTCAGCAGCGCCGTGACGTAGGTGGTGTTGTTGCCCTGGTTGGCGGTGTTGGAGCCGTTGGCGCCCTGGAACATGCCGTTCTCCAGGTCCGCCTCCACCCACGGTCCCGAGCCCGTACACGGCTCGAAGTAGCAGGTGGTCGCGATGCTGACGGCGTCCATGTGGCCGTTGCCAGTGTCGGCGGGCACCGCTTCGGCGTTGCCGTAGTCGAAGCAGCACGCGGATCCGACGTGCGTGCCGCTCGCGACCATGTACATGCCCTCGGGCTGGCCGTGCTGCGCGACGCCGGACCCGACGGCGTGCCGGTAGCCGTGTTGCGGGGAGATCCACACGCCGTACACCTTGTGACCGCCGGCGGTGACCGCGATCTCGCTCGCGTCGGCCGGGTAGTCGGCGCCCGTACCGGCGGTGCCGGCCGGGGAGGGCGTCAGGTCGTTGTGACGCGACGTCTGGTCGTAGATCTTCGTAATGGTGCACGTGGTGCCGTTGCAGAACGCGTCGTGGTCGGCCGCGTTGGCGTAGCCGCCCGCGGACAGGACGCCCACGTCGTGCGTAGCGTGGTCGGACGCGCGGGTCAGCTGGTAGAGCGGGCCCGAGTACGTCCCGAACAGGGCGCGTACGGTGCTGTGCGCGGCGACGCACGAGGTTCCGGCGTTTCCGTAGATGTCGCACGGGAGGGTCCCGGCGGCCTGTGCCGTACCGGCCAGCCCGGTCAGACCGGCGAGGGCGAGGACGACGGTCGCGACGATGGACAGCAGGGACTTGGCGGCGAAACGGGGTGTCGGGCCGGTGTGGCGGGCACCGTCGGACACGCGATGGGCGGGGCGATGTCTGCGCATGGCGACAGCTCCTGGGGCGGGAGGGAGACGACCGTCTGCGTGGCCGGCGCTGCAGATTTGATGGCGGGGATAGCACCTAGGTATTTGGATTACATTACGCAGTTTGGTTCATGTCAATATGTGCGTAACTTTTGTTGAATTCGAGCGGATGCTATGTTCGATTCCGTTGATTTTGGCATCACAAGGGGCGGGGATTCCAGCCATGGGCGACTTCGAGATCGACGAGGGATTGGTGCGATCCCTGCTGCGGGAACAGCATCCGGACCTCGCCGATCAGGACCTACGGCCGGCGGACCCCGGCTGGGACAACCAGATGTGGCGTCTCGGCGACACGCTGGCCGTACGGCTGCCGTGCACCGAACGCGGCCCGGCTCTCCTCCGCAAGGAGCACCGGTGGCTGCCCGCCCTGGCCCCGCACCTGCCGCTCCCGGTACCGACCCCCGTACGGATCGGCGAACCGTCCGCACGCTTCCCGCGGACGTGGACCGTCGCGACCTGGGTTCCCGGTGAGCCCGCCGACCGCGTCCCGATCGGCCGTGGCGACCACGCGGCCGAGATCTTGGCGGGCTTCCTCAGGGCGCTTCATCGGAATGCGCCCGCTGAGGCACCGGCCAATCCGGTGCGCGGCGTTCCGCTCAGCGCGCTCACGCGCGCCTTCGACGAGTCATTCCACATCGTCGCATCCAACGGCGCCGCCATCCGGGATATCTGGGACGACGCCCTTTCGGCGCCCGAATGGGAAGGGCCGCCGGTATGGCTGCACGGCGACCTTCACCCGGCGAATGTCGTGGTCTCTGGCGGCACGCTCTCCGGCGTGATCGACTTCGGCGAGCTCTGCGCCGGCGACCCGGCGACCGATCTCGCCGCCGCGTGGGTGCTCCTGCCCGACGGCGCCGACGCGCGGTTCTTCGACGCGTACGAGATCGCGGACGAGGCGACGGTCCGGCGCGCACGAGGGTGGGCCGTCCTGCGCGGGATCGGCCTCATGGCCATCGGCAGGGCCGGAGAACAGGGACTTCCCGGCGGCAAGCCGACCTGGGGACCCGCAGGTCGGAGGACGGTTGATCGCGTTTTGGTCTCCGGCTGATCGGCTCATATCGGAGAGCGTTTCCTCCAGCCCGTCCATATTAGGTACGGTCGAGTCAGGTCGAGAGGCGCTGCAACGGGCTGAGGTCCGCCACGCTCGGCCTGCACCGTGCACCAAGGGCGCCTCCCATCAACGGGAGGTAGTCCGGTGGACAGGTTCAACCACGGCGACGAGCAGACGCAGGCCCTGCGAGAGCTCTTGGACCGGCGGGTCGTGGTGCTCGACGGAGCCTGGGGCACGATGCTGCAGGCCGCCGGGCTGGCCCCGGAGGACTACCGCAGTGAGCGGTTCCAGGACCACCCGCGCGACGTGACCGGGGACCCGGACCTGCTGAACCTGACGCGGCCGGACATCGTCCTCGACGTGCACCGGCAGTACCTCGCGGCGGGCGCGGACGTCACGACGACGAACACGTTCACCGCGACGAGCATCGGCCAGGCGGACTACGGCCTGGAGTCCCTCGTGCGCGAGATGAACCTGCGCGGCGCCGAGCTGGCGCGCCAGGCCGCGGACGAGGCGGGCGGGCGTTTCGTCGCCGGTTCGATCGGGCCGCTGAACGTCACGCTGTCGCTGTCCCCGCGCGTGGAGGACCCCGCCTACCGTGCGGTGTCGTTCGACCAGGTCCGCGACGCGTACGCCGAGCAGATCCAGGCGCTGGCCGACGGCGGCGTCGACCTGCTGCTGATCGAGACGATCTTCGACACGCTCAACGCGAAGGCCGCCATCGCCGCCGCGCGCGAGGTCGCTCCGCACCTGCCGCTGTGGATCTCGGTGACGATCGTCGACCTGAGCGGGCGCACGCTGTCGGGACAGACCGTCGAGGCGTTCTGGAACTCCATCGAGCACGCCGATCCGATGGTCGTCGGCGTGAACTGCTCGCTGGGCGCGGAGGAGATGCGCCCGCACCTCGTCGAGTTGTCGCGGTTCGCCGACACGTACACCGCCTGCCACCCCAACGCGGGCCTGCCGAACGCCTTCGGCGGCTACGACCAGACCCCGGAGGAGACCGGGCGGCTGCTCCGTGAGTTCGTCGAATCCGGGCTGGTCAACATCGTCGGCGGATGCTGCGGGACGTCGCCGGAGCACATCGCGCGGATCGCGGAGGCCGCGAAGGACCTCGCGCCCCGTACCGTCCCGGCACGGCAGACGAGCACGCGCTTCAGCGGCCTGGAGCCCTTCGAGATCGGCCCGGACACCGGGTTCGTGATGATCGGGGAGCGCACCAACGTCACCGGCTCGGCGCGCTTCCGTCGCCTGATCGAAGGGGACGACCACCAGGCCGCCGTCGACGTCGCGCTGGAGCAGGTACGCGGCGGGGCCAACCTGCTCGACGTCAACATGGACGCCGACCTGCTCGACAGCGAGCGGGCCATGACCACGTTCCTGAACCTGGTCGCGACCGAGCCGGAGGTCGCCCGGATCCCGATCATGGTCGACAGCTCGCGGTGGAGCGTTCTAGAGGCCGGGCTCAAGTGCGTCCAGGGCAAGGGCGTGGTCAACTCGATCAGCCTCAAGGAGGGCGAGGAACCCTTCCTGGAGCAGGCACGGCGCATCCGGGACTACGGCGCCGGCGTGGTCGTGATGGCCTTCGACGAGAAGGGGCAGGCCGACACCGCCGAGCGCAAGGTCGCGATCTGCGCCCGCGCGTACGACCTGCTGACGCAGCAGGCCGGGTTCCCCGCCGACGACATCGTGTTCGACCCCAACGTGCTCGCGGTCGCCACCGGCATCGCCGAGCACAACGGGTACGCGAAGGCGTTCCTCGACGCGCTCCCGCAGATCAAGGAGCGATGCCCCGGTGTGCACATCAGCGGCGGCATCTCCAACCTGTCGTTCTCCTTCCGCGGCAACAACGTCGTGCGCGAGGCGATGCACTCGGCCTTCCTGTTCCACGCCGTACGCGCCGGGCTCGACATGGGCATCGTCAACGCCGGGCAGCTCGCCGTCTACCAGGACATCCCCGCCGACCTGCTCGAACTCGTCGAGGACGTGCTCTTCGACCGGCGCGAGGACGCCACCGACCGGCTCGTGACGTTCGCCGAGACCGTGAGCGGGTCCGGCACCCAGCGCGTCGTCGACCTGGCCTGGCGCGAGGCCCCGGTGGAGGAGCGCCTATCGCACGCGCTCGTGAACGGCATCGTCGACTTCATCGAGGACGACACCGAAGAGGCCCGGCAGCAGAAGGCGCGTCCGCTCGAGGTGATCGAGGGACCGCTGATGGACGGCATGAAGATCGTCGGTGACCTCTTCGGCGCCGGGAAGATGTTCCTGCCGCAGGTGGTCAAGAGCGCGCGGGTGATGAAGCGCGCGGTCGCCTACCTCGAGCCGTACATGGAGGCCGAGAAGGAGAAGATGCGGCTCGAGGGCCGCATCGACACCGACCGCGGCAACGGCAAGGTGGTGCTCGCGACCGTCAAGGGCGACGTGCACGACATCGGCAAGAACATCGTGGGAGTCGTCCTCGGCTGCAACAGCTACGAGGTCATCGACCTCGGCGTCATGGTCCCCGCCGCCGTCATCCTCGACACCGCGGTCGCCGAGGGCGCCGACGCCGTCGGCCTGTCCGGGCTGATCACCCCGTCGCTGGACGAGATGGTCACCGTCGCGGCCGAGATGCAGCGCCGCGGGCTGAAGCTGCCCCTGCTGATCGGCGGCGCGACCACCTCCCGCCAGCACACCGCGGTCCGGATCGCGCCCGCGTACGACGGCACCACGGTCCACGTGCTCGACGCGTCCCGCGTCGTCGGCGTGGTCTCGGACCTGCTCGACGAGGACCGGGCCCAGGAGCTGGACGTGAGCAACCGCGCCGAGCAGAAGCGCCTGCGCGAGGAGCACGAGACCAAGCAGCGGCGTCCGCTGCTGACCATCGCCCAGGCCCGCGAGAACCGCGAGAAGGTCGCGCTCGGCGACCTGCCCGTGCCCACCTTCACCGGTGTACGCACCGTGGAGCCGGACCTGACCACGCTCCGGGCGATGATCGACTGGCAGTTCCTCTTCCTCGCCTGGGAGCTCAAGGGCAAGTATCCGGCGATCCTCGACCAGCCGGTGGCCCGCGAGCTCTTCGACGACGCGAACACCCTGCTCGACGAGATCATCGCGGAGGGCCGGTTCCAGGCGCGCGGCGCCTACGGCTTCTGGCCCGCGCACTCCGAGGGCGACGACATCGTGCTCGACGGCAACGCACGTCTGCCGATGCTGCGCCAGCAGACGTCCAAGCCGGCAGGCCGGGCGAACCGGTGCCTCGCGGACTACCTGGCCCCGGCGGAGGACCACCTCGGCGGGTTCGCCGTGGCCGTCCACGGCGCCGAGGACCTCGCCGCCACGTACGAGGCCCAGAACGACGACTACCGGGCGATCATGGTGAAGGCCCTGGCCGACCGTCTCGCCGAGGCGTTCGCGGAGTACATCCACCTCGAGGCGCGGCGTGCCTGGTTCGAGCCGGACGCCGACCCCGCCCTCGAGGACCTGCACGCGGAACGCTTCCGCGGCATCCGCCCCGCGCTCGGCTACCCCGCGAGCCCGGACCACAGCCAGAAGCAGGTCCTGTTCGACCTGCTCGACGCCGGCCAGCTCGACATGGGCCTGACCGAGTCCTTCGCGATGACCCCGGCCGCCAGCGTCAGCGGACTGATCTTCGCCCACCCGTCGTCGCGGTACTTCACCGTGGGACGCATCGGCCGGGACCAGACCGAGGACTACGCCGGGCGGCTCGGCAGCAGCCTGCCTGAGGTCGAGCGCTGGCTGCGCCCGAACCTCGCCTACGACCCCGAGTGACCGAGCGGCGGGTCGATCGGGGCGTCCGTCGCCCGGTCGGCCCGCCCACGGTGGGCCGGTGCGGTGGAGGCGCGCACGACCAGCCGGGCGGGCGGCATCTCCACGTCCGCGGCGGGCTTTCCGTCGATGAGGTCGAGCAGCGTACGGGCGGCGGCGCGACCCCAGCCGAACGGATCGCTGCGCACGCTGGTCAGGGCGGGGCTGACGTGCGCCGCCAGTTCGGTGTCGTCGAAGCCGGTGATGGAGAGTTCCCCGGGCACGTCGATGCCGCACTCGCGGGCCACCGTCAGCCCGGCGATGGCCATCACGTCGTTCGCGTACACGATCGCCGTCGGCGGGTCGTCGAGCTGCAGGAGCGTACGGGTGGCGCTCGCGCCTCCGGCGGCCGAGAAATCCGATACGACGCACGGCCCGGGCGGCAGTGCGGCGTCGGCCAGCGCGGACTCCCAGGCGGCACGCCGGGTGGCGCCGTGCAGGTATTCGCCCGGGCCGGCCACGTGCGCGATGCGCTCGTGGCCGAGTTCGGCGAGGTGCGTCACGATCGCGGCGATCGCCTGCTGGTCGTCGACGAGTACGGCCGGGAACGGGCTGGCCACGTCGGGCCGTCCCACCGTCACGGCAGGCAGGCGCAGGCTCTTGATGAGGGCGATGCGGCGGTCGGAGATCCGCAGGTCGAGGACGAAGAGCCCGTCCACCCGGCCGTCGGCGGCGAGCCGGCGGTAGCTGGCCGCCTCCGCCCGCTGGCTCGGTACGACCTGGAGCACGAGCGCGTGCCCGTGGTCGGTGAGCACGCGTTCGACGCCGGCGATGAACACGGGGAAGAACGGGTCCGCGCCGAGCGTCTCGGGCGGGCGCGCCATCACCAGCCCGACCGCGTACGCGCGGGACGTGGACAGGGCGCGGGCCCGGTGACTCGGAGTCCAGCCCAGCGTCCGCGCGACCTCCAGGATCCGGGCGCGGGTGTCCTCGGCGACTCCGGGGCGGTCGTTGAGCGCGAAGGACACCGCGCCCTTCGACACGCCGGCCGCCCGTGCGACCTCTGAGATCGTCGGCCGAGACCGTTTCGTCACCGCCAACTCCCTCGCGCGTACGGGCCTAGAACTGAGTAATACAGTGTGGCATCGCCTCCTGAGCCATGAGTGCGTCGAACTCCTCCAGGGCGGCCTGCGAACGGGCGGTGAGCCGCCCCGCCTCGGCGAGGACGCGCGCCCGCACGCCGCCCAGGTACAGCGAACCGAACGTCGAGACGTCCATCGAGACGTCGGCCTCCGCCTCGTCGGTGGCCGTGACCGTCGCCACACCATCGCGTACGACCAGGTGATACGTCCCACCGGCGATCTCGAGCGGATCCGCGATCGCGATCCGTACCTCACCGTCGGCGCCGTAGCCGCGGGCGCGCAGCGCGGCCACCGGGTCGAGCACGCGGAGCCAGATGACGTCCTCCACGCCGGTCACCCGGAAACCACGGCGGTCCCTGATCGACCAGGGCAGCGGGTCCGTCACCGGTGCCTGCCGGTACCCGGCCAGCGTGATGAGGTCGATCGAGGCGAGGTACTCCCACAGGCCGAGGTGCGCGTTCGAGGACTCGGAGACGAGGTCGATCACGTCGATCGCGCCCGGCGGTCCGGGCCGGTCCGCGACCCGGTAGGTCACGTAGCCGTCGACGCGGCCCGCCGGGTCGTAGTGCAGGGCGGCGCGTACGAACGGGTCGGGCAGCGGCCGGTCCTCCGCCCAGATCCCGGCGATCTTCGAGGGGTAGAAGGCCTGCCGCGTGATCGACCCGATCGTCCGCGCGTGGAAACGGTCGAACACCTGCGGCGCCAGGCCGAGCAGGGTGGCCGGATCGGCCACCTCGACGCGTCCGGCGGGCGGATTCCGGAGCGCGAACCCGCGGGTGTCGACCTCCACGTGCCAGGCGAAGACCGCGGGCCCGAAGCCGAAGCGCTCGTAGATCGTCGCTTCGGAGGCGTGCAGCGCGGCCATCGCCGTGCCGTGCGCCGCCGCCCGGCGCAGGTCGGCCGACATGATGGCGCGCAGCAGTCCCCGGCGCCGGTGTGTGGCACGTACGGTCACGTCGGCGATCAGGTGGACGTCGAGACCGCCGCCCCCGCCGACGTTCATCGACTTCACGAAGGTGGCGTACGTCGCCACCGGCCGCTTCACGTCCCACGCGCCCGGCGGGGCGTCCGCCGGGTACGCGCCGATGAGCACCCGGCCCTCCGCCGCGAACGACGCCGACACGCGCGCCATGTGGTCGGCGGTGGGGACGGCCTGGTGGAAGGTGAGCGCGGTCGCCTGCAGCCAGGCGGCGGTGTCCTCGTCGGCCGGGCCGTCCGTGCGGCACGGCCGGAACGACCTCAGCCGGTACCCGTCGACGCTCACGCCGTCACCGTGACGCGCAGCCGGGCCCAGCCGCAGGGGCCGAGCCGGAGCGGCAGGCCCTGCGCGTCGACGTCCCGATCGGCCGCCGCACCGTCCGGCGTGGTCACGGTGACCGCGACCCGGTCCCCGGCGCCCGCGACCGGGAACTTGACCGACGTCTCCACCGGCTCGTCCCTGCTGTTGAAGACCAGGAAGGACCCCTCCCACGTCCGCGCGTCCGGCCGGTCCGTGCCGTAGGGCCGCGTGTTCAGCACCATGACGTCGCGGTCGGCGGCCGTGGCGTACGCGTCCCACAGCAGGTGGGCCAGGAAGGAGAAGCCGGCCCCGTAGATCTCCTGGCCCAGGAACCCCGCACCGTTGGGGCCCTCGAGGATCGGCACCTCCTCGAACGGGATGAACTCCAGCGGCATCGGGCCGTACATGCCGGGTGAGCACCGGGGGAAGAAGGCGAAGTTGGCCCGGCGCCCGTAGTCGAGCACCCGCAGCAGCGGCGCCGGATCGGCCTCGGACCCCACGACGTAGGCGAGCCGCGCGTCCGCCTCGATGTTCTCGAAGAACGCCGGGTACCCGATGTTCGCGCAGGCCAGGAACATGCCGAGGTGCGAGGACAGGGCGGTGCGGTCGGACGTGCGGTCGTCGTACCAATACATCATCCGCAGCGTCTGCGCCTGGAAGTACCGCCGCAGCTCCGCCCACTCTGGATCGGGGTCGAGCGCCTGCATCCGGTCGGCCGCCTCGACGGCGTGCGCCATCAGGACGACCTCCTGCAGGGCGTCGTCGACCGGGACGTTTCCGAGCGCGCGGAGCGCGTTGCCCGCCTCGGTCAGGTACCGCTTCTCGCCGGTACGGGCGGCCAGGTCGGTCATCAGCAGGGCGTACGTCCCGGCGGCCGCGTAATTCGAGCCGGGCCCGATCTTGCGCAGCGTCCGCTTGTCGAACTGGAGCGGGAAGAGGTACTGCGTGTTCGCCGCGAGCGGGATGGCCACCGACTCGATCTCCGCGCGGACCCGCGCCATCAGGTCCAGGTCGTCGCGGCGGGCGAACAGGAACCACACCTCCGCGAGCATGTACAGGTACTGCCAGGTGCCGATGGGCGTGGTCGTGTCACTGACGCCGCTGAGGATCAGGCAGCGATCCCGCCGGAGCTCCGCGCGTACGAAGGACTCCAGCCGTTGCCGCAGGTCGGTGTGGCGGCCGTCCAGTTCGTCGAGTGGGCGCAGCGCCCACAGGGCGGCCTCCAGGCACGGCCCGAGCCCGCTGTGCTCGCGCCCGCGCGCCGCCATGGTGACCGTCCAGGCGTCGGACCGGCCGTCCACGTACGCGACCAGGAACTCTCCCTCCTCATCGGAGGCCCAGCAGTGCTCGGAGTCCATCAGGTCGGCGGCGCAGCCGTCCGCGATGTCGCGCCAGTCCAGCGAGCCGCCGGACCAGTGCTCGTCGGAGCGCCGCAACAGCGGCAGGCAGTCGCGTACGAGCCCGTCCAGGGCGTCCTGCTCGGTCGGCGGCGTCGGCTCGTCGTACAGATGCCGGGCGGAGACGTACCACGAGAAGACCTGCTGCCCGGCGGGGAAGTCGTACCCGCTCTGGGTCTCGGCGAGCAGGCCGATCTCCGCGGTCGGCCTGCCGTCGTAGCGGCGGCGGAGACCGCACCGGTAGCTGTAGAACCGGGCGATCGTGTCGGCCCCCATCCACGACATCGCCGTCATGTCGAAGAACATGCGGAAGGCGGTCTTCAGGTAGGGGTCGTAGTAGGAGAGCGCGGGGAAGTCGTTGCCGCGGCCCTCGCCGTTCCACTGGGTCGGGTTCTCGACCAGCGTCTTGAACCAGACGTGGTCGCCCCGCTCGTACGGTGGCAGGTCGCCCAGGTCGATCGTGATCTGCGGTTCGATGGAGGCGTCCCCGATGCGGAACCCCTCGGATGAGATGACCACCTGGACGTGGAGCCAGTCCGTGCCCGGCACCGGCCGTACCGTCCCGCGCCAGGGCCACGGCCCCCACCCGGAGAAGGCGAGGCCGTCGCGTACGGCCGTGACGTCCGCGGGACGGAGGTCGAAGGTCGTGCCGCTGACGAGCGGATTGTCGAGGGCCGTCACCCGCCGCCAGATCCCGGCGTCGAGGACCTCCAGGTGGAAGCCGAAGCCGGCCTCTCCCGGGACGAGGACGAACCTGCTGTGGTCCGTCGCTGCGGACAGTGCCGATGTCACGCGGGCTATCCCTTCACCGCGCCGACGACACTGCCGACGAGGAATCTCTGCAGGAAGATGTAGGCGGCCATCAACGGCGTGGCGACGATCATCGTCGCGGCGGCGAGCAGGCTCCACTGGCTCGAATGCGCGCCCTGGAACGCGAACAGACCGAGCGTCAGAGGCGATTTCGACTGGTCGGGGAGCAGGATGGTGGCCAGGATGATGTCGTTCCAGGCGCCGATCGCCTGGTAGATGAAGACCGTCGCCAGCGCCGGCTTGATCAGCGGCGGGAGGATCCGGAAGACGAACCGCCAGTACCCGACGCCGTCGATCGCGGCGGCCTCGTCCATCTCCTTGGGGACCGACTTCACGTATCCGCTGATGATCAGCGGGCCGACGCCGAGACCGGACGCCACCATCAGGATGTACCCGAGTGCGGTGTCGTACAGGTTCAGCCGCAGCACCAGCTGGAACTGGGTCATGAGCGCGTTGGGCAGGAACAACATCGCCACGAAGATCCCGTACCACACGCGCGGGTATTTGACGTACCCGCGGGAGACGGGATACCCCACCAGCACGGAGACCACGGTGCTCAACGTCGCGGCCGCCGTCGTGTACTCCACACTGTTGACGAAGTAAGCGCCGAACTGGCCCTTCTGCCACGCGGTGACGAAGTTGCCGAACCTGAGCGATGTGGCGAGCCCGGCCGGATCGGCGAAGAACTCCGCGTTGCTCTTGAGCGCGGTGTTGACCAGAAAGCCCAGCGGGAACAGGTAGAGCACCAGGATGAGGAAGACGAAGAAGTAGTTCAGCACCTGGCCCGCCGTTATGGGCCGGCGGCGTGGCCGCGTCGCGTGGGTCTTCGGCGGCACTGACTCGCGTGTCGAAACGGCGCTGGTCACAGCTTGGCCTCCCGCCTGCGTAGGTACGTCAGCACCACGAGCGTGATGAGACCGACGATGACGAACTGGACCATCGAGATGGCCGCGGCGTACCCCTGCGACGCGCTGCTGCCGCCGAGCGCCCCGTTCCCGAACGACTGGGTGAACACCGCGAGCGAGAGGACCTGCGTCGACGCCGCCTTCGGACCGGTGAGCACGTAGATGAGCTGGTAGCTCTGCAGCGAGCCGACCAGGCAGAGCAGGACGTTCGCGGTGACCGACGGAGCGAGCAGCGGGATGGTGATCCGCCGGAGCCGCTGCCACGGTCCCGCGCCGTCGATGCCGGCCGCCTCGTACAACTCCCCGGGGATGGCCTGGATCCCGGCGATGAAGATGATGACGGCCAGCCCGAGCCCGGCCCATATCTGGACGAGGACCACCAGGGACATCGCCAGGCTCGGATCGCCCAGGAACGCGGAACTCGCGCCGAACCAGGACCAGATCGACGCGGCCGGTCCCGCCGACGGATTGAAGATCAGTGACCAGATCAGACCGGTGACGGTGACGCCCAGCACCGTCGGCATGAACACCACGGCCCGGTAGAACGTTCGCCCGCGCAGCTTCCCACTGAAGAGCACCGCGATCAGCAACGCGATGAGATTCTGCAGGATCGTCACCGCACCCGCGAAAACGAGCGTGTTCTGCAGGGCCCGGGCGTTGTAACCGATCTTCGCGGCGGAGAAGAACGTCGCGTAGTTGTCCAGGCCGACCCAGTGGACTGGAATGTAGGGCAGCCCCCGGATATCGGTGAACGAGATGCCGAGCACCGCGGCCGCCGGGAAAATGGCCAGGACGATGATGAAGGCCATCCCGAGACCGAAGGTGATCCGCATCCCGGCCCGGTCGCGGAAGGGCATGAATTCCGACACGTAGCGCTCCGTTCCAGTGGTCGGTCAGGGCGGCCCGGCTCGGGACCGGGCCGCCCCGCCGTGGTCTCAGAAGGCGTTGGACCAGTCCTTCTCGGCCTGCGCGGCGGCTTGGGCCGGCGCGGCCTTGCCCAACGGCGCCACGTCCACGTAGTCGAACGGGAAGGCGGCCTTGCTCCCGGCCTTCGGGTTGGGAATGAACACCGTGTCCCAGGCCGGCGAGAAGGTCTTCGTGTAGGCGCTGATCGAGTCGAGGAACGCGCTGGCCGGAATGTTCGGCTCGGCCGACGCGAATCCGGACAGCTGGGCGAACGTCTTGTAGTTCGCGGGGTCGGTGAAGAAGTCCAGGTACGCCAGCGCCGCGGTCCTGTTCTTCGCGTGTGCCGGCACCGCGAGTGTCAGTTCGACCTTGCCGCCGAGCACCGCGTTGTCGGCCGCGGTGGCACCGGTCGGGATGGGCATGTAGCCGAAGCCGAACTTCTTCCCGACCGCCGCCGCGATGGTGGGCGAACTCCAGGTGCCGTCCGGCACCATCGCGAAGTCGCCCCGGGCGAACCCGGACGGGATCGCGCTGTACGGGACGCCCGCGAAGTTCTTCTCCGCGAAGCCGTACATGGTGGAAACGCGGTCGAGCACCTGGATGGCCTGGGGCTCCGTGAGGCCGGCGTGCGCCGTCCACAACGTACGGTGGAGGTCGGTCTTGTCCTGTGCGGTCGGGTACAGCCCCTGCACCGAGGCGAGCATGGCCAGCCCGGCGGTGTCCTTGCCGCTGATGCCCAGCGGCGTGACGCCCTTGCTCCGGAGCGTGTCGCACAGAGCCACGAACTGGTCCCAGGTCGTCGGGACCGAGAGCTGGTTCTTCTCGAAGATCGACTTGTTGTAGTACGCGCCGGTGTAGTAGCTCACGCCGGTCGGCACGGTGTACTGCTTCCCCTTGAACGCCAGCTTCTGCAGGATCGTCGGGGTGAGCCTCTTCATGAAGGGCTGTTCGGTCAGGTCGAGGTAGACGCCCGCCTCCGCGGCACGTGCGTCGTCGCCCTCGGAGTCCTGCGGCACGTACGAGGGGAGCTCCTGCGGCCCGGCCAGCGTGAGGTCGACGTTCCCCGCGGCCAGCCGTGACGCGCTCGTGGCCGCCCAGTTGTCGTTCGGGATGGCCGTGAAGGTCACCTTGACGTCGGGGTACTTCTTCATGAAGGCCGCGTTGACGGCGCGGAAGCCCGCGTCGGACGCGTCCGCGCTCGACACGATGAACTGGAGGGTTCCGGACGGCTTGCCGCCCGCCGACCCGGCCGCGTCGGTGCTGGACGCGCAGGCGGTGAGGAGGAGGCCGGTGGCCAGGACGGAGCTGAGCCCGAGTCCCCGGCGGAGTGATCGTTTTGGCATCGCGCTACCTCTTATCGGTCATGCAATCTGAGTGGTTCCACGGGTAGGGCACGACGGCCCCGGTGTGTGCCGACCGCTGAGCGGCGGCCATGATGGCGGTGGTCCGCACGCCGACGCCGCCGTCCGGCTGCGGGCACCGGCCCGTTCTGATCGCGGTGAGAAACTCGTCGATCATCAGTGCGTCGAAGTCGGGCCCGTACGACAACCAGACCGCGCCGCCGGCCCCGTAGCCGCCCACGTGCGTACCGAAGGGCGCGATCCTCACGCCGCCGTTCGTGCCGAAGACCTCGAGGGACAGCCCACCCCAGGTCGCCGCCGTCCTCGGCTGGCTCCACGAGCAGTCGATCGTCGCGATGGTGCCGCTCGGGTAGGTCACCGTCACCAGGCCACCGGTCTCCACCTGGGCGCCGACGTCGGAGTACAGGATCCGGTTGGTGACCGCGTACACGGACGCCGCCTGCTCGCCGAGCAGGCAGTCGATCATGTCGGCGCAGTGGACCACGTGGTCGACGAGCGAGCCTCCGCCGGAGAGCCGGGGGTCGGTGAACCAGGCCCGGTCGAGGGGGAGCATGCCGTTGTTGGTTCCGACGATGCTCTGGACGGTGCCCAGCTCACCGGCCTGGATCTTGGCGCGGAGCGTCTCGAACGCCGGGGAGAAGCGCACCGGGAACGCGACCATCAGGTGTACGCCGGCGGCCCGCGTGGCGGCGAGCATCGCCTCCGCGTCCGGCACGGTCGTGGCCATGGGCTTCTCGCACAGCACGTGCGCCCCGGCCGCCGCCGCCCGCTCGACCAGCTCGCGGTGCCGGGTGTTCTCCGAGCACACCACCACCGCGTCCGGCTCCCAGGCGAACACCTCCTCGTAGGTGTCCAGGTACCGCACTCCGAGCTGCTTCGCGTGGTCGGCCCCGCGCCCGGCCGCGTCTTGCCCGTCGGGGTCGGACGCGACCAGCTCGACGTCCTCGCGGCCGGCCAGGTTCCGCATGTAGCCGGTGGCGTGGCCGTGCGCGAAGGACAGCACCGCCATCCTGGTCTTCGGCGTGCTCATTCGGCCATCCCCTGCAGAGACAGCACGTCGGCGACGTCGAAGTCGACCGGCTCGCCGGTCTGGATCGACCGGCGGGCGGCCTCCGCGAGGGCGACCGCGAGCACTCCGTCGTCCAGGGAGACCCGCGGCGCGGGGCCGCCCTCGAACGCCGCCTTGAACTCGCGGATCTCGGTGAGGTACGGGCTCTCCTCCGCCAGCGTGGGCGGCAGGTAGGACCGCTCCGGCTCGGTGCCGACGAGGTTCTCCAGTACGGTCCGGGATCCGCGATGGTCGAACCGGAGCGTGGCCGTCTCACCGGCCACGTCGAACGCGGTGGGGAAGTCCATGCCGGGCGGGCCCCAGGCGCCGTGGAGGTGGGAGATCGCGCCGTTCGCGTGGACCAGCATGACGTGCGCGGCGACGTTGCGCGGGACCCGGCCGTCGACCGTGGGCGGGTTCTGCACCGCGAAGACCCGGATGACCTCACCGGCGATCCAGCGGGCCTGGTCGAGGTCGTGGATCGTCAGGTCCAAGATGATGCCGCCCGACTCGGCGTCGTCGAAGAACCAGTCGGTCGTGGGGCCGGACCCGCCGCGGCTGAACCGCAGCACCGCCGGTCGGCCGATCATGCCGTCCTGGACCGCTTTGTGCAGGGTGGCGTACTCGGGGAAGTACCGCACCACGTGCGCCGGGTAGACCTGGACGCCGGCCGCGCGAGCCGCCGCCGCGACCTGCTTGGCCTCGGAGAGGGTCCGGCCCAGCGGCTTCTCGCAGAGCACGTGCCGGCCGGCGGCGATGGCCGCCATGGCGACCGCGGCGTGCGTCGACGTCGGCGTGCAGATGTCGACGACGTCGACCGCGCCGAGCAGGGCGTCCAGGGTGGGCATGACCGTCAGTCCGTACTCGGCGGCGAGTTCCTCCGCGCCGTAGAGGGAGAACACGCTCACCTCCGCCCCGAGGGTCACCCAGTGCGGTGCGTGCGAACGGGAGACCGATCCCGTACCGATCAACCCGACCTTCAGTGCTGACATGAGCGAGGTACCTGTTCCTCTTCGTGACGTGGTTCAGTTCGTGGTCACTGTGGTGAAGCCGCCCGCGACCACCGGCGCGTCGACGCTGCCCCGCGTGCCGGTCGTCGTACCGACCGGCCGTCCCTGCGCGTCGTAGGAGTGCGCGGTGACGGCGCCGTCGCCCACGTGGACGACCTGGTGGCGCGGCCCGCTCGCGAAGCTGCGCAGCAGGCCCTGGCCGCCGCCCGCCCCGCCGAGCGTCACCCACTCGATCTCCGGCTGCAGGAGCACGCCGTCGAGCCGCGCCGTCCGGCCGTCTCCGACGTACGCGGCGGTGATCGTGGTGTCCCCGGCGGGTACCGGCCCGGAGGTGGGCCGCTGCCCGACGTCGAGGTAGCCGGGGACCGTGGTGGCTCCCTGCGGTCCGGCGCCGCCCTGCTCCTGTACGCCCGCGGGCACGTCGCCCACCGAGAGCCGGGTGCCCACCGAGGCGGACGGCGCGATCTGCCGGTCGAACACCGGCATCACCAGGTAGCGGTCGGCGACGGGTGCCTTGACCGGGATCGTGACCTGGCCGCCGGTGCCGAGCCGTACGTACTGCCCGCCGCTCCACTCGCTCTCGCCGGTCCACGCCGAGTCGGGCTTGACCACGTCGGCCTGGCCGGACAGCGTGCCCGACTCGGCCTCGGCGTAGGTCCAGCTCACCCGGCCGGTGACGGTCGCCTGTCGGGCCTGGGCCGCGACGTCCGGAGCGGCGTCTAGCGCCAGCATCGACAGCACGCCGTGGATGGTCGACTCGGCACCCGAGTTGAGGTTGACCTCCCCGGTGGCGCTCACCCCGTCGTGGGTCACGCCGGTGGCCGGGTCGTACATGGCGGTGCCCGCCGGGTTGTTTCCGAAGTACCAGCTGGCCGCGATGCCCGCGAGCTGCCGGAACGCGGCGCGGTGCGTCGCGGCGGCCGTCGCGAGGACGTTGCGCAGGGTCACGTCGGCGCCGTACGCGATCTGGTCGCGGTAGATGGGCGCGGGCAGCCACTCGTTGTCCGGGCCGGCCTGCACGATGAGGTGCGGGATGAACGTGGCCGCCTCGTCGGCCGCGGTCCGTACCCAGTCGGCCCGGCCGTTGGCGCTGCCGGCGGCGGCGAGCGAGCCGGCCATCTCGTCGCCCCAGGAGTGCCACATGGACCTTGACCCGGTCCACGGCATCAGTGCCGGGTTCGGTGAGCCCGTGGTCTTCATCTCGGCGATGCCGTCGGCGAGCCGCGTGAGGTCGCGGCGGGCCCGAGCGTCGCCGCTCGCACGGACGTAGTCGAGCAGGCCGTAGACGGCCTCCGAGCTGATGTCGGCGCCGCCCGCGATGAGCCAGGACGGCCAGTGGAGACCGTCGACGATCTGGTGCTTGCCGTAGTCCTTCAGGTCCTGCCGCTCCACGGCGTCCAGGGCCAGCCCGAGCCGGTCGCGCAGGAACGCGGCGAAGGCCGGGTCGCTGTGGGCGAAGGCGGCGTAGCCGGTGCCGAGCGCCCAGATGGTGCGGCCGAGCCAGAACGAGGAGTCGGAGTCCGCGGGGTTCGGGTCGTCCGGCGGCGTCGGGGAGGGGTTCAGCGTGCCGTCCGGCTGCATCCACAGCACGACGTTGCCGGCGTTCGGCCCGGAGGCGGTCTGCAGGTAGGTCAGGCCGCGAAGGAGCTGGTAGGCGTGCTGCCGCGCCTGCTCGTCGCCGAACTGCCGCCAGGCGCCGAGGTACGCGACGGCCGCCCGGCTGATGTCGTCGGCGTCGAAGGCGCCCTGCGCGTACGTGTTCGCGGTGGCGTCGTAGTCGCCGGAGCCGACCCGGTGGTAGGTGCCGTCGGCCTGGTGGTCGGCGTACACCCACAGCACGCCCATGCCGGGCTCCTGGTCCAGCCGGTACGTCGTGTGCCCGTCCTGCTTCGGCGGGGTGACCGTGGCGGTCAGGGAGTCGAGGTGGGCCAGGTTGGTGAGGTGGTCCCGCGCCGCCGGGGCGGCCTTCCCGGACGCCGGCGCCGTCGCCGGGCCGAGGATCAGTACCAGGCTCACCAGACCCGCGACGGCCGTCCTCGTTCTGTGTCGTGCAGACCGGACGTAGCTCACCATGACCTCCAGTCGGGCAGCCGGGAGCCATTGCCCTCGCGGCGGCGCCATCACATCCGAGTGCTCCCTCGGGGGGAGTGGCGGAAAGACTGCACTAAACTGGTTTAGGAATCAAGACCTGCGAAAACATGACTTAAAAGTCGGTTCGCGTGAGGGTGGACGCACCGCCGCCCGCGAAGGGCCCGACGGCGTCCGCCGATGCTGATAGCGATGTCATCGCCTCTGACCTGCGCGTTCCGTCGGTCAGGGTCGAAGAGACGAACCCTTGTATCCGGCGTCGCGCATCAGCTTCTGGACCCTGGTGGTGACCGAAGCCGCGTCGGTCCCGGCCGCGATGAGTTCGCGCATCGCGTTGAGGAAGAGGTCGCCGTTCCGCAGCTTCAGGCCGCGCTCGCAGTCCTGGCTGCCCTGCCGTGCGAGGCTGCCGAACTCGTGCCAGGCCGCTTCGGCCGACGGGTCGGGAACCCGGAAGTAGTAGCCGTTCTCCCAGGCGGCGACCCGGCCCAGGTCGGCGCAGGTGGAGTGGAACCGGTCCTGGTAGGTCAGGAAGACGTTCCGGGTGTTCACGGCCGTGCGCAGGGTGGTCTGGAGCTGGGTCGAGTCGGCGGCGGCGTGGTCCAGCAGGTAACGCCCGCCGAGGCGGTACCACGCGTGGACCTGGTCCGCCCGGGTGTCGGCCGACACCGTCGCGGTGGCGAGGCCCGAGAACTGCTGGGTGGCCCGCTGGGCGGTCGCGAGGTCGGGCGTCCAGACGGTCTTTCGCGCCAGGTAGGACGTGTCCGCCGTGCCGATCACCACCGCCGCCACGCAGAGCAGGACCGCGCCGAGGCGCCGGCCGTCGGGCACGCTCTGACCTGCCTGCGGCGGGCGTGCGGGCGGCCGGGACCGCCGTACAGCGCGGCCGGCCGATCCGGCCGCGGTCACGAGGGCGGCGATGACCACGCCGAGCACGAGGGTGCCGTTCAGCAGGATCCCGAAGAGCGATCGCGTCGCCTGCCAGGCCGGGCGCCAGGCGCAGCCGGTCTGCATGATGTTCAGCGGCCCGAGGCATCCGTCGGAGGAGGCGAGCAGGAAGCTCCCGGCCAGCCCCAGCAGGGCCGCCGTCTCGGCCGCGATCAGCGTGCCGAGCATCCGATGGTGCCCGAGCATCGCGTTGGCCACGATGGCGGCCACCATCGTCGTGGCCGCCAGGACGACGAACACCGCGGCCACGTAGCTCAACGCATGGGCGTGCCCGTGCCCGGTGTGCAGGTACGCCTGGACGGCCGCGATGCCGAGCCAGGCCAGCAGCCCGCCCAGCAGCCCCGGCAGCAGTACGTGGCGCAGCGGAGGTAGCGGCTCCCCGGCGGCCGGCGGAGGCTCGTCGGTGCCGCGCCGGGCGTTGACCACCCAGCGGGGGACGCCCGGCGCCGGGCCGATCGTCCAGGCCACCAGCGGAACCACCCACAGGGCGGTGACCGCGGCGGGGAGCAGGAACGGGGAGACCAGGCCCTGCAGCACCGGCAACAGCGCGACGATCATCGAGAGCCCGGCGCGTTCGGGTGCGGCCGAGCCTGGAATCAACCGCAGCGCCATCTGGCGCACGCCCGCGGTGCTGTAGGAGAACCCGTCCGCGTACGCCAGCCCTTCCACCTTCCACCAGGCGAACCAGGACGCCAGCGCCAGGAACGCGGACAGCAGGCCGAGCAGAAGCGCCGGACGGAGCGTCCGCCCGCGCCAGGTCCTGGCCCACAGGTGGGCGCATTTCGCGACCCAGCAGGCGAGGGCCACACCCATGATCACGACCAGCAGCAGGAACCGAGGCCGGCTCGGCAGCCAGCCGGAGCCGAATCCGTTGCCGGTGAGCAACTCGCCGACGGTCATCCCGGCACCGAGCCACAGCCCCGTCCGCACGCCGGAGGGCACCCGGCCCGAGGTCAGGACGGCGTACGCCACGGTTCGCCAGAGGGCGGTTCCGGCCACCCCCGTGATCAGGAGGGCGGGGGCCAGCGCGGCCGCCTGGTAGACGCCCCCGGTACCCAGGTTGTACGGCGAGCCGTAGAGGAGCAGGTGGGTGTTGACCAACGCCGCGGCGGCTCCGGTCAGGAAGATCGGCAGCGCCCGTACCTCGAACAGCGGCTTGGGGTCGGCCAGGGCGTGCCGGCGCGTCTCCCAGGGCGGGTGCGTGCGCCAGAGTTCCAGGAGCCACGCGCGGGCCCGCCGGACCGCGCCGCCGGCCGGGACCGGCGTGGTGAAGGTCCAGCTGTGCGGGTCCGCGCCCCAGCGCACCGCCGCCAGGTCGGCATAGACCTCCCGGCTGCGTAACACGTCCGATCGCGCGAGGTAGACCAGCGCGACCATGAAGAGGGGGAGCAGCAGGCCACGGGTCACGGCCGGCAGGTACCCGGACCAGGTCCACGAAAGGACGCGGGCGTAGTTCTGGACGCCGAGCCACACCAGGTAGGGCGCGAGCACCAGCAGGAGGAACACCCGCCACAGGGCGACGGTGGCGTAAGTGACGGTGACGTCCCGGTTGGAGACGTGGGCGAACTCGTGCAGCAGCACCGCGCGGAAGCGTTCGGGGTCGGTGCGCCGGCAGGCGAGCAGGCCGCCGTGCAGGCAGACGGTCGGCCGGCGATTACGGCCGAACACCACCGCACCGGTCGAGACCGCGGCCCGGTCGACGACCACCCGTGGCAGCTGGGACAGACCGGCCGTGGTCGCGAGTTCGGTCAGCAGGCGGCGGATCTCGCCGTCCCCGTCGAGTGAGTCCAGCGGCACGACGCGGCGGCGGCGGGCCTTCCAGGCCGGCAGCGCGAAGAACAGCGCGGCGGCGGACACGGACACCAGGACCGGCCACGCGGCGACCTGCCACCACGGGGGAGGCGGCGCGTACCTGGCGATGCAGGCGGTGAAGGCGATGCCCTGGCTGAGCGTACTGCTCGTCGCGGTCAGGACGCCGTCGTTGCCGGGGTCCACGCCCGCGGCGAGCTCGCAGCCCAGCCGGTCCGACTCGCGCAGTCCGATGAAGATGGGCAGCATCAGCGATCCGCTGGCCACCAGCAACAGGACCAGCAACATCGCGAAGCGCATGGTCGTACCCGCGGCCATCGCCCGCTCGTCGAGGCGCGGCCGGGTCGCCGGGGTGCTCATCGGGGTCTAGCCCTGGTCGCGGGTGCCGTCGACGACCGGGGTGCCCGGCTCGGCCAGGACCAGCCTGGCCACCACCGCGTCCGCGATCTGGTCGGCGCGTTTGTCCGAGACGCCCTGCTGCTTGGCCGCCGCCAGCACCAGCCGCCGTACGTCGCCGAGCTGCTCACGCGTGAGCGGGGGGATCGTGACGGGAGCGGCACGCCGACGGAAGATCCGGCGGAGTACGGGCGTCGTCCGGCTCGTGGCGCCGTCCATGGCCTTGTCCGCGATCCGCTGGGCGGCCTGGTTGAGCGCCAGCCACACCACCGGGGTCACCAGTACGGCGATCTCGCCCATGCCGAACCCCAGCGGCTCCCGCACCCGGCTCCGGCCGCTCAGGCGCAGCACGACCTTGGCGTCGTTGAACCGGAACAACCCCTCCACGAGGGGGAGTTCGTCCGGCGCCAGGTCCTCCACGACGGAGTGGACCAGATCACGTACCCGGCGGTCGCGGGACGAGACAGCTTCAGAACCCATTCGATCCCCCCGGTGGCCCGTCATATTTCCCCGTGCTGAGCGAGCTGGACGTCAACTCTGACACGAAATCTGACGATCGAACACCCCACTTGACGCGGAAGGTTCCCGACCACGATAAATGCCGGGCGGGAATCGCCGTAGCTGCAACAAAATCGAACATCGCAGTGCGTCAATTGCAACATTGCCGTGGGTGTATTGACGCAATTGACCGGGCCGCTTAACGTGAATTCACATCGAGATGTGACCCCGTCATCACGTCTGCCGACGCCGGCCACCGCAGACGATTCAGCTCCCCTCCGCCCCCTGGAGCTCTCGCATGCGCGTACGACGACATGTTCTCGCCGCCGGCACGGCCGGACCGGTCCTGCTCGGCGTCCTTTCCGGCACAGGCGCCGTATCGGCGGATGTCGCACCGCACGCGGCGGTGTGCTTCCTGTCCTGCGACACGCTCGACCCGTCACGGGCCGGGCAGGAGACCTTTCCCGTGCCGGAAAAGGACATCAACGGCCGCAAGCTGGTGCTGCACGTGTCCGATGTGGACGGCATGGCGTGGGGCAGCATCGACAACGGCACCCCCGGCGACGCCGTGTGGCTCGACCGATCCTGGGACGGCGGAACGACGTGGGAGGGCCTGCTCGGCAAGGCGAGCATCCCGAGCTCGTGGACCGGCACGCGGACGCTCATGTACAACATCTCCGACCCGGGCGACCACCGCCGCGGCCTCCTTCGCGCCTGCGGTGACGCCGGCGCGGTCACGTGCACGGACTGGGTCTACCCGACGGTCTGCGACGTCCACTGCGACGGCACCGACGCGAGCCAGGCGAAGGGCGGCGCCGAGCCCGTACCGTCGGCCACCCTCTCCGGCCGCGTGATCCGGCTGCACACCGACCAGAACGCGATGGCGTGGGCCGGCATCGAGGCGGGCGCACCAGGCGACGAGGTGTGGCTCGACCGCTCGTGGGACGGCGGCGCCACCTGGCCCGACGGCTCCTCGCTCGGCCGCGTGTCGATCGCGAGCGGCACCACCACCCGTACGACGATGATCGCCTCCCGGGACCCGAAGGGCCGCCTGTACGCCGGCGCCGTCCGCGCCTGCGGCCGTGCGGTGTCCGGCCAGAACGGCAGTTGTACCGCGTGGGTCCGGCCCGCGTCGTCGGAGTCCTCGGCCGCCGCCGACGTCCTGATGTCCTCCTACGACCCGACCGCCGGCTGGTGGCCCAGCAGCTGGTGGAACACCGCGGCCACCCTCACCGCGCTCATCGACCATGGCGACGCCCAGTACGACTGGGCCATCGCCCGTACGTTCGACCAGAACAAGGGTACGTTCCCGGCCGGGGGGCGCAGTAGCGACCCGATCGAGGGCAACTTCATCAGCCGCGCCATCGACGACAGCGCCTGGTGGGGCCTCGCCTGGGTGGCGGCGTACGACCGCACCGGCGACCAGCGTTACCTCAGCATGGCCACCACGATCGCGGACTACGTCAACCAGTACTGGGACACGGGCACCTGCGGCGGCGGAGTGTGGTGGGACCGGGAACGCACGTACAAGAACGCGATCACGAACGGCCTGTACCTCCGGCTCGCCGCGTCGATCCACCGCCGTACCTCCGGCGACACGGTCTGGCTGCAGCGGACCCGCACGGCCGCGACCTGGTACCTGAACAGCGGACTGATCAACTCCTCGAACCTCGTCAACGACGGCCTCACCCAGGACTGCCACAACAACGGCCAGACGGTCTGGACCTACAACCAGGGCCTCGCCATCGGTGGCCTGGTCGAGGCGTGGCGCGCCACCGGCGACACCACCCTCCTCGACGCGGCACGACGGCTCGGCGACGCTTCGATGACGGGCCTCACGACCAACGGAATCCTGACCGAGTCGTGCGACGTCGGCCAGAGCGCGTGCGACGACAACCAGAAGCAGTTCAAGGGCATCTTCAGCCGCTACCTCGCCGACCTCGCGGTGGCGACCGGAACGTCCTCCTACCGAACCTTCGCCCAGCGGCAGGCGGACTCGATCTGGGCCGACGACCGCGATTCGCTCAACCGGATCGGCCAGCGCTGGGCGGGCGGCAACCCCAACCAGTTCGACTGGCGCACCCAGGCCAGCGGCCTCGGCGCCCTCGACAGCGCGGGCTGAGCGGCCCGGCCACGCCCAGGCCCGCCCGCGTGTCACACGCCGGCGGGCCTGCGGCGACCTATGATGGCCATTCGCCCCCGGCGGCGGACGCCGCAGGTCAGGCCGACCGACGCGAGTTTCGGCGCCCCACAGGATCGACATGAGTTCCCGACCGGTCTCACTTGTACGGGTCGCATCGGCCGTCTTTCTGCCAACGCTGATCTTCGAGATCGGCATGGGCGCCATCACGCCGGTGGTCGCGTTGAGCGGGCGTGCGCTCGGCGCGTCCGTCGGGATGGCCGGACTGCTGCTCGCGCTGCTGGGCGTGGGGAACATCCTGGGTGACGTGCCGGCCGGGGCCCTCGCCGCCCGGGTCGGGGACCGCAAGGCGATGCTCATCGCCGCCGTGATCGCCGTGGTGACGCTGCTGGGCTGCGCGACGGCCGGCAGGGTGTGGCAGCTCGCGCTCGGCGCCGCCGCTACCGGCGCCACGAACTCGGTGTTCATCCTGGCCCGCCAGTCCTACCTCACCGAGGTCATCCCCCCGAGGCTGCGGGCCCGGGCACTGTCCACGCTGGGCGGAATGTCGCGGATCGGGGCTTTCGTTGGGCCGTTCATCGGTGCCGCCGTGGTGCACGGCCGCCCGGTGCGCGACATCTACTGGCTGGCCCTGGCCTGCGCGGTGCTGGCCGGGCTGGTGGTCCTGTTCGTCCCCGACGTGGCCGACCCGGCGATGGCGCACGAGCGCCGGCGCGACCCGGTGCCGATGCGTACCGTGGTGGTGCGGCATCGCCGGCTCTTCGTGACGCTGGGCACGGCCGTCCTGCTCGTGGCGTCGGTGCGGGCCACGCGGCAGACGGTACTGCCGCTGTGGGCCGATCACCTGGGGCAGAGCGCGTCCACGACGAGCATCGTCTTCGGGCTCGCCGGGCTCGTGGACACCCTCACCTTCTACCCGTCCGGCCGGATCATGGACCGGGCGGGGAGGCTGTGGATCGCGGTTCCCTCGATGCTGGTCCTCGGGCTGACCCAGGCCGTGCTGCCGCTCACCCAGGGACTGGTCTCGCTGACGGTGGTCGCCATGCTCATGGGGTTCGGCAACGGGATCGGCAGCGGGGTCCTGATGACCCTCGGCGCGGACGTCGCGCCGCCGAAGACCCGCTCCCAGTTCCTGGGGGTGTGGAGGCTGTGCTCGGACTCCGGCTCCGCCGCGGGACCGCTGGTCGTCTCCGCCGCGGCCGGGCTGGGCAGCCTCGCCGCGGGCATCGGAATGATGGGCGTGGTGGGGGTGGTGGCCGCGGCCGCGCTGCTGCGCTGGGTCCCGCGCTACTCGTCGTTCGCCACCACCGGCACCCGGTGACTGTGTGTCGCGGCACGCGTTCGCGCTGGTGAGCGGCTTTACTGGCAAGCAGGTGTGATCGGCGGACAGGGGGGCCGGAGTTGAGCTCTGCGCAGGACGGACCCGATTTCGACCGGAAGTTGTCCGAGGCCTTCAGAGTGGGGCTGGACCTGCCCGCGGAGACCGACGTGACCGCGTTGGCCTTCGGGGAGCACCAGCACTGGGACTCGCTGGGCCACATGTCTGCCGTTCACGTACGCGATCCTCACCCGGGTCGGCTTCGAGCACAACGCCCTGCCGGACCTGCGGACCCTGACCCAGGCCGGCGGCCGGATGGAGCCCGAGACGGTGCTCCACTTCGGGCGACACATGATCGACCGCGGTGGGCGGCTCGTCGTCATGTACGGCCAGACCGAGGCGACCGCGCGGATCGCGTACGTGCCGCCCGACCGGGTGCTGGACAAGCCGGGCACCGTGGGCGTGCCGGTTCCCGGTGGCCGCCTGTCGCTCGCCGACGACGGCGAACTGCTCTACGAGGGGCCCAACGTCATGCTGGGGTACGCGCGACGGCGGGCGGACCTCGCCTCCGGTGACGTCAACCGCGGCCGGCTCGCGACGGGTGACCTCGCCACGCGCGGCGCGGTCCCGCGCTTCTGGAGCGACGCCGCCGTGGGGGAGACGACACCGGCCGTCCTCCGCGGGCCGCTGACGCTGTCCGACCTAGAGCTGTGGGTCTTCGCCGACGGCCGTCCGGTACGCGCCGGCAACCTGCACTACGCGCGTACGGGGCCGAGTGCGCTGAATCCGGTCACCGGGTGGCCGGCCCTTCCGCTACGGCGACGCGCTACGGCTGGCCGGAACGGTCATCGACCGCTACACGGCGAGCGACGAGGCGCGGACCCGCTACCACGCGATCACCCTCCAGGTCACGGCACGCAACCAGCTCGGCGAGACCGTCGTCGATGCTCACGCCGTCGTGTTCCTGCCGGACCCGGGAAGGCCGGTCAGGCTTCCCGTACGCGGCGGGCTGAGCTGCGACGTGGAGGGCTGATGCAGACCTTCGACGATGGCCTGGCGGAGTTCATCGAGCGAAGCAGGCGGCTCCTCCACCAGGAGAGCTCCGAAGACCGCCCGCCGCCGCACCCCGCGCCCTCGGATCCCGGCGCCGTCCCGGTGCCCAGTGCGCTGATCCTGACCGCGGACCTGATCCGGCGGTACGCCTACGCGATCGGCGAGGACAACCCGCTCTACACGGATCCGGCCTACGGCGATCACACCTGGCTGGGCAGCCAGATCGCCCCGCCGACCATCCTCATCCACGTACGCTTCCCGGCCGACCACGGCGCGCAGCGGCCGCAGGGATATCCCGTGGCGAACTTCCTGTCGGGGGTGGCGTGGGAGTTCTACGACGTGGTGCGTCCCGGAACGCGTCTTCTACTGGGACAACACTGGCGCGCTGACGGCGAAGGCCTACGGACGCCTCATCCACGTACCGGTGGAGCAGATGGGCGGGACCCGCGTGATGCCGGTCGAGCGGCTGGGCGAGCGGATGCTCTACGACCGTGAGCCCCATCGCTACTCGGCCGCCGAGATCGTGGAACTCGGCGAGGCGCACGCGAAGGAACAGCGCCGGGGCGCGCGCACGCTGTCCTGGGAGGACGTCGAGGAGGGCGACGAGCTGCCGAACATCGTGCAGCCCCCGTACGGCATCCGCGACGCGCTGACCTACCAGTCGCTGGACCATGGCCTCCTCGCCGCCCTGGACGGCACGCGCGTGGTGCGCGCGTTCCGGCCGGCCTACCAGCGGTGTCGCGAGAACCCCGCCTTCGCACGCACCCATCCCGTGACCGGCTGGCCCTACACCCCGTACGACGAGCACGAGGACCGGTACCTCGCGCCGTACCGGTGCCAGCCGCTGCCCTTCGACTTCGGCATCCAGCGCGCGCAGGCACCGATCCGGCTGCTCACCAACTGGGCGGGCGACGACGCCTTCGTGCACCGCATGTACACCAGCATGCGCAGGCCGGTCTTCTACGGCGACGCGGCGATCTACCGGGGGAAGGTCATCCGCAAGTACATCGCGGAGAAGACGGATGAAGCGCGGCGGACCGTGCCGTACGCGGCGGTGGCCGTCGAGATCGTCGGCCGCAACCAGCGCGACGAGGTCCACTGCCTCGGGTACGCGACCGTGTTCCTGCCCTCGGCGGCCCTGGGCCGTCCGGTCCTGCCGGTTCCCCACCCCGACCGCCCGGAGTACGTGCCGTTCGAGGTGTACGGCCGGGCGAGCTGGGCTTAGAGGTCCTAACAAAATGATTCTGGTAGGACTTCTTAGAGAGTGTCGGGTAGCCCGAAGGCGCGGAACATCGACGGCATCTCGAAGGCGGCGACGTCGACCAGGGCGCCCTGGTCGAAGCGCAGCAGGCCGAGCACGAACGGCACGAATACGGTCTCGCCGGGTCGGCGTACGTAGCCGGCCGTGCCGAGCTGCCCGTTGGCCTCGATCGGCAGCAGCCGCCACTGGCCGGGGGAGTTCATGTCGGCGCGAAGCGCGGCGGCCACGTCCTCGTGCCCGCGCCATTCGCCGACCTGCGGGGAGATCGCCAGGCGGATGTCGTGGCGCAGCAGCGCGATCAGCGCCTCCGGGTCGGCCTGCTCGTGGGCCGAGATGAAGGCCTGGAGCAGCCGGCGTTCCTCCGGACCGGACCGCGCGGCCGGTGCCCATTCCGACCGCCCGCCCGGCCACTGACGGCGGACCGTGGCGCGAGCGCGCTGCAGGGCGCTGTTGGCGGCGGGGACGCTCATGTCGAGCATCGCGGCCGCCTCCGCCGCGGACCAGGTGCCCACGTCGCGCAGGATCAGCACGGCTCGCTGGCGCGGTGGCAGGAGCTGAATCGTCGCCAGGAAGGCCAGCGACATCGTCTCTCTGGTGACCGCCACGTCTTCGGGGCCCGGCTGGTCGACGGCCAGCTCGTCCAGCAGCGAGTCCGGGTAGGGCTGGAGCCACGGCATCTCGGCGACCGACGGCCCCGAAGGCCCGGCGGGCGCGACCCGGCGAGCGTCACGGCGCAGGGTGTCCAGGCAGGCGTTCGTGGCGATCCGGTACAGCCAGGTACGCGTGCTCGACCGGCCCTCGAAACGCTCACGGGACCGCCAGGCGCGCAGGAGTACCTCCTGGACATGGTCCTCGGCCTCGTCGAAGGAGCCGAGCATGCGGTAGCAGTGCACGTGCAGCTCGCGCCGGTACCGGCGGACCAGGTGGTCGAAGTCGTCGAGCTCCAGAGCCTGCCTCTCGCTCACCGTTCTCCTCACGCAGACCGGGGCCCCTGCGGAGCGGACCAATCACATTTCTAGCCGAGTTTCGCCGCCGACCGATGAGATCTTCCGGCCCGCACGTCGGTACGGACGACACACCCCGATGAACGGAGTGAACCCCATGGCCAAGGTCGTTCTCTACATGTCCATGTCTCTTGATGGTTTCATCGCCGGCCCGGACGACGGAATGGAGCACGGACTCGGTGTCAACGGAGAGTGCCTGCACGACTGGCTGAGCCCCGGCGACGGGGACCCGCGTTCGTACCGGCCCGCCGACGGACCCGGCGCGACCGTGTTCGACGAGGTGCTGGCCACGGGGGCGGTGATCACCGGCCGGCGTACCTTCGACATCGCGGGTCATTGGGCCGGCGACCACCACGACGGGGTCCCGATTTTCGTGCTGACCCATGCCGCACCCGGCGAGCCCGCGCCGGGATCCGCGCGCTACGTCACCGACGGCATCGAATCCTGCGTCGCGCAGGCCAAGGCCGCGGCCGGCGACCGCGACATCATGCTGCACGGCGCCGCGACCGCCCAGGCGTGCCTGCGCGCCGGCCTGCTCGACGAGATGGAGCTACAGCTCATGCCCGTGCTGCTCGGCCAGGGCCGACGGCTGTTCGAGGATCTGCCGCCCGACCACGTCGAGCTCGAACTGCTCCGCGCCCTGGACGGGCCCGGCGTCCAGCACCTGCGCTACCGCGTACGGTCGGCGGGCTGACCCGTGGCACTCATCCGGCTGTACATGACCATGTCCCTTGACGGCTACGTCACCGGACCGCGCGACGGCGTGGACGCACCCATGGGCATCGGAGGGTTCCGCCTGTTCAACTGGCTCGACCGGCGCGACGACCCGGGACCGAGCGGCCAGGTGGTCGGCGAGATGAGGGCCACCCGCGCCGTCATCGCCGGCCGCCGTACGTACGAGCACGCCGGCCGCTGGCAGGGCGACCACCACGACGGCGTACCGGTCTTCGTCCTGACCCACGACGTCCCCGGCGACCCGCCGCCGGGCAGCATCCGCTACGCCACCGACGTCCGCGAGTGCGCCGCGCGGGCCCGCGCGGCGGCCGGTGACGGCGACGTGATGGTGCACGGAGCCGGGGCGGCGCAGGCCCTGCTGCGCGCCGGGCAGCTCGACGAGCTGGAGCTGCACGTCGTACCGGTCCTGCTCGGACAGGGGCGACGGCTCTTCGACGACCTCCCGGCGGAACACGTCGAACTCGATCTCCTCCGCCGCCTGACCAGCCCGGACGTCGAGGACCTCGCGCAGCACGTCACGCACCTTCGGTACCGCGTCCGGGCGCGTTGAGCCACTCGACGTGACGCAGGACGTCCTCGCAGATCCGGACGAGGTCGGCGGCAAGCTCGGGGCGTCGCCGGAGCCGGCCGGTTCCGGCGACGTCGTTCACGATGGACAGGACGGCGTGCACGATGACACGGGACTCGGGTTCGGTGAGCGCCGGTCGTTCGGCGGCGAGCAGCTGGACCCACTCGCCGACGTAGTCGTGCTGGAGGCGGCGTACGGCGTGGCGCTGCTCGCCGGGCAGATGGACGACCTCGCTCACCAGCGTCGCGATGAGCCGGCTGTGCGTCACGGCCAGGGTCACGTAGGAGCGCAGCAGGAGTGCGAGCGCCTCGCGGGAGCCGGTCGCGGCGGCGAAGGCGCGGGACGCGTCGAGCTGCAGGGCCTCGGAGGCGCGGGTCAGCGCCGCGACCAGGAGATCGGACTTCGCGGTGACGTGGTGGTAGATCCCCGCTCCGCTGATGCCGGCCGCGGATCCGATGTCCTCCACGCTGACCGCCTGGTAGCCGTGCTCCCCGAACAGCCGGATGGCGGCGTCCACGAGGGCCTCCCGGCGCGACGCGCGCACCAGCCCCGCCGGAGGCGTGACGGTCCGAGGATCGTCAGGTTCCGCCGGCACCGTCCCCGCGACGACCGTGGCCCCGATCGCGTACAGCAGTTCCTCGAAGCGCGCACGCGGCAGCCTGACGGCATGGCGGGACGGGCTCGCGAACACGGCGAACGCCGCCCAGACGAGGAGGTCGACGTCGGACGGCGGCAGCTCCGGGCGTCGCTCCCGCAGCACGGCCGAGGTCCAGGCGGCGATCACCCGGAAACGGCGGCGTACCTCGGCGTGCTCGGCCTCGGGCAGGTGCCGTGACTCGCGTTGCCACAGCACGCCGAGTTCGCGCCGGTCCATGGCGAGTGCGGCCATCGCGCGCAGCAGCCCGTCGAGGTCTGCACGCGCGGTGCCCGCGACGGCGGCCTCGAACGCGTCGAGGCCGTCCAGCAGGACGCGGTACAGCAGCTCCGGCTTGTTGCGGAAGTGGCGGTACAGCGCGCCGGCGGTGATGCCGACCTCCTGCGCGATCATCCCCATCGTCACGGCGTGGTAGCCATGCCGATGGAACAGCCCGGCGGCGACCGCGATGATCTGCGCCTTGCGATCGCGGGGGCGGCGGCGTACCTGGCCCGTCTCCGCCCTGGTCAGGAGGCCCGCCCTGCCACGTCAGCCCGCCCGCTCGTAGAGGGTGACGACGCAGGCGCCGCCCAGGCCCAGGTTGTGCTGCAGCGCCAGGCGTACCCCGTCCACCTGGCGGGCCCCGGCCTGCCCGCGTAGCTGCCACACCAGCTCGGCGCACTGCGCGAGACCGGTGGCCCCGAGCGGGTGGCCCTTGGACAGCAGGCCACCGGACGGGTTGGTCACGACCTTTCCGCCGTAGGTGTTGTCGCCGTCGCATACGAACTTCTCCGCCGCGCCGTACGGGGTGAGCCCGAGCGCCTCGTAGCTGATCAGTTCGTTGGTGGTGAAGCAGTCGTGCAGCTCGACGACCCCGATGTCCTCGGGCCCGACGCCGGAGTCCTCGTAGACGAGGTCCGCGGCGGCACGTGCCATGTCGAAGCCGACCACCTTGACCATGTCCTTGCCGGTGAAGGTCTCGGCCGTGTCGGTGGTGAGCGCCTGCGCCCTGATCGACACCGCCGCGTCCACGCCGTGTCGGCGTGCGAAGTCGGCGCTGCAGACCACCGCGGCCGCCGCTCCGCAGGTCGGCGGGCAGCACTGCAGCCGGGTCAGCGGGCCGTAGATCCTGGGGGAGGCCAGGACCTCCTCCTCGCTGATCGGTGTACGGAAGACGGCGTACGGGTTGTTCGCCGCGTGCCTGCGCGCCTTGACCGCGATCTTGGCGAACGTCTCGGGGGCCGTGCCGTGCGCCGCGGCGTAGGCACTGCCGGCTCCGCCGAAGTACTGCGCCGCGATCGGGGCGTCCACATCCCGCCCCTGGATCTCGAACATGGCCTCCGAACCCCTCCGCAGCGGGTCCGGGCGGTCGTCCCAGAAGCTCGCGATGGCCCCTCGGCGCATCTGCTCGAAGCCCAGCGCGAGCACGCATTCGGCGGCTCCGGCCGCGACCGCCTGGCGCGCGAGCCACAGGGCCGATGACCCGGTCGAGCAGTTGTTGTTGACGTTGACGATCGGGATCCCGGTCAGCCCGAGGCCGTACAGGGCCGCCTGCCCGCAGGCCGAGTCGCCGTACACGTAGCCGACGTAGGCCTGCTGCACGTCGCCGTAGTCGATGCCGGCGTCGGCCAGGGCGGCACGCGTGGCGCGTTCGGCCATGAGGTCGTACGGGTCGGCGGCGCTCGGTTTGGCGAAGGGGATCATCCCGACTCCGGCGATCCGGACGGCACGGTCCATGTCTGTCCTCCACGGCTGCGGCACCCTTGCCAGGCGGAGCTTAATCCAGATTTACTTATTACTCCGAAAAAGCCGTGCAGAAAGGGAAAAGGTGGTCCTCGTCGTGGAAGTCCACCTTCACCTGGAGCGGCGATGAGCCTGCCCCCGCCGCTGGACCGGCTGGCGCTTCCACTCGTGGCGGCGCCGATGACGGACGTCTCGGGACCGGAGCTCGTGATCGCGGCGTGCCGCAACGGCGTGGTCGGATCGTTCCCGACCCACAACGCGCGCTCGGCCGGCGAACTCGACCGCTGGCTACGCCGGATCACCGAGGCGATCGACGGGGCGCCGTTCGCCGCCAACCTCGTGGTGCACCGCACCAACGAGCGCCTGCGGGACGACATCGCCCGCCTGATCGCGTACGGCACGCCGCTCGTGATCACGAGTGTGGGCGCGCCGGACCTCGTCGTACCGCCGCTGCACGACGCCGGCTGTCTCGTCTTCGCCGACGTCGCGAGCCTGCGACACGTCGAACGCGCCGTGGAGGCCGGCGTCGACGGGCTCGTGCTCCTGACCGCCGGCGCGGGCGGCCAGACCGGCTGGGCCAACCCGCTGACCTTCGTACGCGCCGTGCGCGACCGCTTCGACGGCCCGATCGTGCTGGCCGGCGGAGTCTGTGACGGGGTCGCGCTGTGGGCGGCACGTACGCTCGGCGCCGATCTCGGCTACATGGGAACGAAGTTCATCGCCACCGTCGAGAGCCTCGCCGAGGCGGACTTCCGCGAGGCGCTCATCACCTCGACCATGGACGACATCACCCTCTCGCGGGCGCTGAGCGGGCTGCCGGCCAACCTGCTGACCGGCTGGCTGGAGTCGGTGGAGGGTGCGCCGGCGGACGGCTTCACCCAGGATCGGCTGCTCGACCGGCGCAAGATCTGGAGCGCCGGTCACAGCGTCTCAGGAGTCACCGAGATCCTCACCGTCGCGGAACTCATCGAACGCACCCGCCAGGAGTTCGACCAGGCGCGGCGGATGACCGCGGCGGCACTGGCGGAACCGGTACGGAGGTAGACCATGTGGGGAATCCTGCCCAGCGTGTTCGACCGCGCGTGCGCGTACTACCCCGAGCGCACCGCGCTCGTGAGTGGCGAGCGCCGGTTGACCTACACGGAGATGTACGAGTGGTCGAACCGGGTCGGTAGTGGCCTGGCCGGCCTCGGCGTGCGTACGGGGGACCGCGTCGGCCTGCTGATGCCCAACTGCCTGGAGTTCATCCCGACGATGTGCGGGATCTGGAAGGCGGGCGCGGCCGTGACGCAGATGCCCGCCCGTGCCTCCGCCGACGACTTCCACTTCTACCTGGACACGGTCGGCGCCTCGGCGCTGGTGTACCACGCGTCCTTCGACGAGGCGATCGCCTCGATCCGGGACCGCCTGCCCAACCTCGAGCACGTCGTACGGCTGGCGGAGTGCGCCCCCCTCCCGGGCACGCTCGACTACCGGGACACCTTCGACCGGCGGCCCTCCACTCCGCCGGAGGTGGAGGTGGGCCCGGACGACCTCGCATTCGTGGGCTTCACGTCCGGGACGACGGGCGTTCCCAAGGGAGTTCTCCAGACGCACGCCACCTGGTCGCACTACGCCGTCACCGCCGGAATGGAGATCGGCGACATCCGTCCCGGCGAGGTCTTCGCGCACGGCGCGCCCCTGACGCATTTCACCCAGCACTTCGTGATCCCGACGTTCATGCGGGGCGGTACGAACGTCATCCTCCCCGGGCTCGACCTCGACGTACTGCTGGACGCCATCGAACGCGAAGGCGTCACCGCCACGGCGGTCGTCCCCACGATCGTCTACCTGCTCCTCGACCATCCGCGCCGCGACCAGGTCGACCTGTCCTCGCTGCGTACGGTCGTCTACGCGGGTTCCCCCATGGCGCCCGACCGCCTTCGCCGGGCGCTCGAGGTGTTCGGCCCGATCTTCGTGCAGACGTACGCCGGTACCGAGCCCGGCTACCTGACCTGCCTGCGCAAGGAGGACCACCGCCTCGACTCGGACGCCTGGGTCGAACGGCTGGCCTCGGCCGGCCGGCCGATGTACCACGTGGACGTCACCATCCGCGGCGACGACGGCAAGGCCGTGAAGCCGGGAGAGCTCGGCGAGATCTGCGCGGCACAGCCGGGCCAGATGATCGGCTACGTCGACGAGAGCCTGAACGCCGAGGCGATGCGGGACGGCCACGTACGCTCCGGCGACATCGGCTACATCGACGACGCCGGCTACGTCTTCATCGTCGATCGCAAGAAGGACATGATCGTCACTGGCGGGTTCAACGTCTTCCCCCGGCAGATCGAGGACGTACTGGCCGCCCACCCGGCGGTGGCCCAGTGCGCCGTCATCGGCGTACCGGACCCCAAGTGGGGAGAGGCCGTCAAGGCCGTCGTCGTGACCCGGCCGGGCGCCACGGTCACCGCGGACGAGCTCGTCGGCGTCGTCAAGGAACGCAAGGGAAGCGTCTGGGCGCCCAAGAGCGTCGACTTCGTCGACGCGTTGCCGACGAACCCCTCCGGAAAGCTCGACAAGAAGTCGCTGCGCGCCCCGTACTGGGCCGGGCAGCGACGTCAGGTCAGCTGAGGCGGCGCAGCAGGCCGCGCAGGGTCGTGGCGAACGCCCCGGGCACCTCGAGCGGTCCGGTGTGCCCGCCGGGGAACTCCACGCTGTCGCCACCGAGCCGCTCGGCGACGGCGGCGCTCATCCGCACCGCCGCCGCGTGGTCGGTGACGGCGCCGTGGCCCAGCGCGATCCGTACGCCGTTGGCAGCGATGCGCTCGAGGTCGGGCCGGTAGTCGATGAACGGTCGGACCTCGTACCGGGTGAGGTACTCCCAGTTGCCGCTGGTCCGCACCATCCGGTCGCGCTCGGAACCGGGCGGGAGATGGCCGGCCGGGTCGAACAGCATGGCCACCACGGGCGGCGGTGCGTTCCCGATCGTGACCTGGAAATGGGTGAAGGCGGCCTCCCACCCCTGCTCGGCCAGGAGCCGGTCGATCTCATCGAAGACCGAGAGGTAGTCCGCGCCGTCGGTGAGCACCGTGGGTACCGGCGGCTCGTGGCAGACGACCGCCTCGACCGCCCCCGGATGGTGCGCGGCCAGGTCCAGCGCGACGCTCGCGCCGCCGCTGTTCCCGAAGACCAGCCCCGAGTCGAACCCGTTCGCGCGCAGGACCGCGAGCGCGTCCGCGCTCTGCTCGGCCATCACGAGCGGACGCGGCGGCGAACTCAGCCGGCTACGCGAGTTCCCGCGCCGGTCATAGGCCAGCACGGTGTACTCGCCGGCCAGGGCATCGCCGAGCCTCCCGAAGTAGCCGCAGTCGCCGCCGCCTCCAACGATCAGCAGAAGCGCCGGCCCACTCCCGCGCCGCTCGAAGTACAACTCCGCGCCGTCCGCCTGCGCCACCCCGGAGGTCATGGCCGCCATGTCCCACGCTCCTTCTCCGAACAACCGTTCTCAACGGTCCAGTATCGGGCCAATGTCGGCCCCAGAGACGTGGTGACCTGTCGTGAAATTTGGGAGATTGACGGAGTTGCCGAGACTTCCCGGCGCGTTCTGTTATACCCGGGGGATACCTGCGGGCCCAGGTGCCCGCATTGAACGGGAATGGGATGGAATGCCCCCTGGAATGCATTATCGTCGCGGGCACTGGGTGAAGAACTCCCGCAAGAAGAAGCAGGCGAGCGGCGGGTGGATCGGCGCCGCATTATTGGCGGTGGCCCTGTACGCGCTGTCCCACGGCTACGGGGACCCGCACCACTCCTCGACCCGCAAACCGGCGACCTCCCGGCACCACGCACGGTGACCCTCAACCGGATCCGGGCCGCCTGCCCGGCGTGGATGCCGTGGCCACGGGCTCCCCGCGATGGCCGCGAATGGTTCGCCGCGCTGGTGGTGGCCGGCGTGGTGATCGTCTCTCTCCGCCAGATCGCGGTCGCCCTCGCGATCGCGCTCGGCTGCCTGCTGGCCGCCGCGATCCCCGTGGGCGCGCTGATGATCTGGCGGCGAAGGTCCGCCGACCGGGCGGCCGCGCTGCGCGCCGCGAACCTGAGCTACGACATCGCCCAGATCGACGCGATGTCCCCGGCCGGGTTCGAACACGCGGTACGTGACCTGATGATCCGCGATCAGATCACCGCCCGCCACGTCGGCCAACGCGGAGACCAGGCCGCCGACGTCATCGGCACCGACCGGCTCGGCCGCACCCTGGTGGCCCAGTGCAAGCACACCACCACCGGCGGCCGCGTCGGAGCACGGGTGATGTACGAGGTCAACGGCACCGCCGGCCCCGCTCACGGCGCCGACCTCGCCATCGTCGTCACCAACGGCGGCTTCACTCGCGACGCCCGCGTCTTCGCCACCCGCCACGGCATCCACCTGATCGACCGCACCGACCTCGCCCGTTGGGCCACCAACGGCACCGACCTGCACACCCTGCTGGGCCTGCGAAGCCCCCGCCAACGCGCCGACGTCGTCTTCGAGACCTAACGGAGTCCGCGGATCGCCTGCCCGCGTCCGGCTCGGTGATCAGTTGCCCGCGGTCACGGCCTTCAGCTCGTCGAGCGACTCCCGGAGGAGCTGCGGCAGGGTTCGCTCGCCGGTCTCGTTGATCCAGCGCTGGAACGCGATCTTGAAGACGGCGATCCCGGCCTCGGCGGTCAGGCTCGCGGCCGGTTCCGGGACGCCGCGCCCGCGCAACGTGTCGGCCATCGCCGAGGCGAGGGAGGCGAGCTTGATCAGCTCGCGCTCCTGGAGTTCCGGGTGCGCGGTGATGACGGCCTGGCGTTGCCGGGCGCTCTCGCGGCGTTCCTGGATGAGGGCGCCGGCGGCGTCGAGGGCCGCGGCGACAGCGTCGATCGGCGCTGCGGACTCGGGCACGTCGGTGACGGTGTTCACGACGAGATCCCGCAGTGCGCCCTGCCCCCAGAACAGGACCTCACGCTTGTCGGCGAAGTGCCGGAAGAACGTCCGCTCCGTGAGCCCCGCACGCTTGGCGATCTCCGCCACCGTGGTCTGCTCGAACCCGCGCTCGATGTAGAGCTCGAGCGCCGCCTGCTCCAACCGGCCGCGTGCGTTCGGCTCCCATCGGCTCATGCCCCCGATCCTAGCCCGATGACAGTGACTGACATCGGGTGCTAATCTGATGACAGTCGCTGACATCGACCGCCCTCGCGAGAGGGTGGCCGGTCAACCGAAGGGTTTTCTCATGCGCGTGTTCGTCACCGGTGCGTCCGGCTGGATCGGCTCCGCCGTCGTCTCCGAACTCCTCAACGCGAGCCATCGGGTCACCGGGCTCGCCCGCTCGGACGCCTCGGCGTCCGCCCTCACCACGGCCGGGGCGGACGTGCACCGCGGCGACCTCGACGACCTCGACGGCCTGCGAAGCGCCGCCGCCGCGTCGGACGGCGTGATCCACCTCGCGTTCAAGCACGACATCGCGTTCTCGGGCGACTTCCAGGGCGCCGCGGACGCGGACCGCCGCGCCGTCGAGACGTTCGGCGAGGCACTCGCGGGTACGGACCGGCCGTTGGTCATCGCCTCGGGAACGCTCGGGCTCGCACCCGGGCGGGTGGCGACCGAGGAGGACGGGCACTCCGGCCCGGCCGCGTGGGGTGGCGGCCCGCAGACCCGGATGGCCACCGCGGAGCTGGCGCTCTCCCTGGCCTCCCACGGCGTCCGCTCGTCGGTCGTGCGACTTCCTCCGACCAATCACGGCGAAGGGGACAACGGCTTCATCACGACCCTGGTCGCCATCGCCCGCGACAAGGGCGTGTCCGGCTACATCGGCGACGGCACCAACCGCTGGCCCGCCGTACACCGCCTCGACTCCGCACGCCTGTTCCACCTGGCGCTGGAGAACGCCCCCGCGGGCTCGACCCTGCACGCCGTCGCGGACGAGGGCGTACCCGTCCGCGACATCGCCGAGGTCATCGGCCGCCACCTGAACCTGCCGGTCGCCTCGATCCCTCCCGCGGACGCCAGCGAGCACTTCACCTGGCTGGCCCGCTTCCTCGCCGCCGACAGCCCGGCCTCCAGCACGCTGACCCGCGAGCGACTGGGATGGCACCCGACCCAGCCGGGGCTCATCGACGACCTCGACAAGGGCCACTACTTCCACAACGCGTGACGGTCTCTCCGTCCGAACATCGGACGCGTCGACCGGCGACTACGCTCCCCAGGATGAACGACATCAAATGCACGCAATGCGGCGCGGTCGGCCTGGAACAGGGCTTCGTCGAGGACACCGGCGAGGGCACCCGTGGATACGCGCGGTGGATCGCCGGCGCCCTCGAACGAGGCCCTTTCGGCGGCGCGAAGAGAATGGGCCGCAGGCGCTGGCAGATCGACGCCTACCGCTGCCCCCAGTGCGCACACCTGGAACTGTTCGCCGCCCAGCAGATCTAGCCCGGGACCCGGTCAGGCAGTGGGCGCCGAATGCCCCGAGAGGGTCTTACGGGTATTGGCAGGCGGAGTGGGTGGCGGCGTCCATGGCCGAGCCCGACAGTGACGTGGGCGTGGTGCGCAGTGAGCCGACGGGCTGGACCTCTCGGGCGTCGATGACGGTCGTGGGGCCGTCGCCGCCCAGGCAGGCGACGGCGGCGATGGTGATGTGCCGGTCCGGTGAGGGCCGGTCGGCGCTCGGCTGCCACCGTGTTTCGAACATCGTCGTGGGCGAGAGCGTCAGGCCGTTGATCTGGTGCCACCGGGGGCCGTCCGCTTCGCCGGTGTCCATTGCGGTGAATCCGACGATCTTCAAGCCCTTCCCGGTGGCTTGAAGCCGCAGTTGGTCCTCGGCCCGGCGGACGTTCAGGTGGATGGTCGCGGGCGGTGCGACGTTTCCGGGACAGGGCGATGCGCCGAGTCGCGGCGGTGGGTTTCCGTGCACGACCCCCGATGCCATGACCCCGCCTCCGGCGAGCATGAACCATCGGGTGTCCGGCGTACGCGAGGTCCTGTCGGTCACGATGTCGCCGAGGCAGTAGCCGCTGAAGAACACGGTGCAGCCGGCGGGTACGGTGCGGGCGACCGGAGCGGACAGTGTCGCGGCGTTGCGCACTCTCGTGAAGGTGTAGGTCTGTCCGGTGAAGAGGCTCGCCGTCTTGACGGGGCATCCGTTCGCGCGTGGATTGTCGGATGCCCAGGGCTGGGCCAGAACGACCACGCCGGTCACCGCGGCGGCCAGGACGACCGCGACCGCGAGTACGGGTGGCCGCGTCCATCGCCGCCACCCGGTGGGGGAGGGCTGCGGCGCAGGCTCGGCCGGCGCCGCCACGTCGATGGGGTCCGCCGGTTCGACGTCGGCGTCCGCCGTCGTCCCCGTCTCGGCGAGGTCGTGCCACCGCAGCCGCCACTCGTCCGGGTCGCCGCCGCATGCCCCGACGTACGCCATGGTGACGTCCAGGCTGGGACGACGCTGACCGCGCGCGGCCTCGGACAGGGTCGCCGGGCTGTAGCCGGCTTTGTTGGCCAGCGTCCGGTACGTCGGATTGCCGGCCTTCTCTCGCAGCTGTCGCAGGTCGTACGCGAAAGCCTGCAATGGTCCTTCGTTGGGATCAACGGGGCGTGGACGACGAGCCATCTAGATCTATCCCTGTCCCTTACAACTCTCATGCGTCACAAGCATTTAGCTGCGGGTATGACGCATCGCTTTCAGGAACGGCCGTTCCAGCGGAGGGTGTTGGCCGGCCTCACGGAAAGCATGAAGTGTTGATCCCCCTGGTCGAGTGTATACGAGATTGATTGATTGGCTATGACCTTGATTGGCCAGGGCTGGCAGACCCGTCAGCCAATCGATGGGCCCCCCAACATGGGCGTTGGACACACCGAAACCCCGCCACGGGCGCTCCTGGGGGACGCCGACGGGGTGCGGTCGAAACTCCATAAGGGGAGCTGTACATGAAGGACAAGTTCCGGGTCACGCGCCGGGCCGGCCGGTTGCTCGGCATCGCCGCCATGGCCGCGGCCGCCGTCGCCGGCGCGGGGCCGGCCCAGGCCGCGACGAACCCGTACACGGCGACCAGGGTCTGCGGGTCGAGTTACCACGAGCTCGAGCACCACGGCATCCCCGGCGCGGTGATCTACCTGATGTGGAACGGCGCCGACAACTGCGTGGCGACCATCAAGACCAGCAATATCGGGAAGAAGACCGAGACCGAGGCAATTCTCGAGGTCAAGTCGCCGAGCGGCTTCTACTCCGACGAGGGCAACTACGCCTACTACGCGGCCATCGCGGAGCACTCCCCGGGCTGCATCAAGTGGGGCGGGATGACCACGGACATTTGGGAGAGCCCCGTATGGGGCCATTGCGGCTAGCCGCAATCCCTTTCAGAACCGGTCCGCATCGGCGGGCACGATGACGGGGGCCCCGTCAGGCGCGCCGGGAAGGCGCGCCTGACGGGACGTCACGCGTTCGCCCGCTGACCGAGTTTCACACCCGTATCGGATCGGCCGTCGCCGCGGTGGCCGTGGCGGCCGGCTTCATGGCCGTGACCCCGGGCGCGGCCATCGCCGGGGGATACGGCTGTACGGGCACCCTGGTCGGTACCTGGCCCGTCAGATCCGCGGTGCCCAACACCCTGAGCGACATCCAGCTCTACTACGACGGCTCGACCGGCTACAACTGCGCCGTCAACGTGAAGACCGCGTACTACTCGCAGTTCAAGCACGAGGCCGACATCACGATCATGCGCGAGGACTGACTGACCCCCGTACGGCGGCGGACTCCGGCCACCGCCACCGCCACCGACGAAGACCCCGAGCGACCACTTGGGGTCTTTTTCATGCGCACGGACACCCCGAATTGAACGGCAGGCGGCTTCCGCCGCGCCAGTCAATCGTCCAGCGGCCGTCGCGGGCCACCCGGCTCCATGCCGAGGAAAGGCCTGTGACCGGCCCGTACGCCGCACGGGTCGGCCACTGGGGGACATGTACGGCCCTCGTCCATGTACGGAATTGATTGAACCGCCGCGGCAAGGGTGTCGATCAATCAACGCGGCCCGTAGCAATGGTGATCACAGGCGGTCGAGTCTGCCGACCCCATCGGGGGGCCGTGATGGCGATGTACCGCAGACGCACGACGAAGGGGAGCACGTACGACATGAAACGAGCGAGGGGATATCTGGCGGTTCTGATCGCCGCCCCGGCCATGGCACTGGCGACGGCGTCCGGCGCCACGGCGCAGCCGGCGACGACCGCCGCCGCGCTGCCGGCCGTCAACATGGAGGCCACCGTCCTGGCCGCCCAGATCGATCCGCGACGCGCCGACGACACGCTGACCCCGGGGGCGAAGGCCTCCGTCCTGGCGGTCGAGCAGGCGCTCCAGGCCAAGCACCTGCTGGACGCGCAGTGGGTCGACGGGTACTTCGGCACCCAGACCGTCTCGGCGTACGCGGCCTACCAGCGTTCGCTCGGGTACACCGGCCTGGACGCCAGCGGGCTGCCCGGCACGACGTCGCTGACCAAGCTCGGGCAGAGCCGGTACACGGTCGCCCACACGATCAGCGCGGGCGCGAAGGTCCAGCGCGACGGGTTCGTCGTCGACGCCCGTACGCAGGCGATGCTCGCCGAGGCCCAGCGTCTGCTCGGCTTCGGCCTCGTCCTCCAGCAGGGCTCCTACAACCCAGGCGGCGACCCGACCTCGGCCGGTACCCACGACGGCGGGGGCGTCGTGGACATCGACGTCACCGGGATGTCCGCCGCCACCCGTACCAATGTCGCCCGCGCCCTGCGCCAGGTCGGCTTCGCCGCCTGGGTCCGCAACCCGAGCCAGGGCGACTGGCCATGGCACATCCACGCCGCGGCGATCAACGACACCGACCTGTCCAGCCAGGCCCAGCACCAGATCGGGGACTACTACCTGGGCATGAACGGCCTGGCCAACCGGGGTCCGGACGACGGACCCAAGGTCGCGATCCAGACCTGGGAGGAGTACCAGCGCACGCACTGACTGGGCTCCTAGACGTACCGAACCACACTGATCACTCGAGGTAAGAGGAAACATGCAGCTACGTAAGGCTCTCACCGTCGCCGGCGCCACGCTGGCCATCACCGCCCCTCTCATGGCCGCCGCGGCTTCGCCCGCGTTCGCGGCGGCACGTGACGGTGTCTGCGACAGCGGCGAGTTCTGCTACTACTACAACAGCGGCGAAGCCGGCTCCATCTCCGACTTCACCACGTCGATCGCCGACTACGGCACGACCGAGCCGTCCTGCTACGACTTCAAGGGCGCCGGAGCCGGCAAGGGCATCTGCGTCAAGAACAACGCCGCGTCGGTGTGGAACCGCACCGGCAAGACGGCGACGGTCTACTTCAACAGCGGCTACGCCGGCGCGAGCCAGAACTTCGCCGCGGGCGCGAAGGGCAACCTGAACGCCACGCTGAAGAACAACAACGCCTCGCACGCGATCGGCGGAACGAGCGGCCAGACGCCGCGCAACGACTACGACGGCAACGCGCGCGGCTTCGCGCAGAACAACTGCACCGCCTTCGCCGCGTACCGGATCGCGAGCCGGCTCGGCGTCCCGAGCTTCAACGACGACTGGAAGACCCACTGGGGCGACGCCGGTCACTGGGACGACGCCGCCCGCGCGGTCGGCGTGACGGTCAACAAGACGCCGACGGTCGGCTCGATCGCCGTCAACGACGTCCACAAGGTCGGCCACGTCGCGTACGTGAACAAGGTCTACTCCGACGGCTCGTTCGACGTCGAGGAGTACAACTGGAACAACCCGCTCGCGTACGGCACGCGTTCGCACGTGCACGTGAGCAGCGCCCAGGCCGACTTCCAGTACATGCTCCACTTCTGATGAACATCCGCAGATTGGCCGGCACTCTGGCCGTGGCGGCGTCGGTGCTCGCGGGCGTCACGGCGGTGGCCGGTCCGGCCTCCGCCGCCGCCCGCGACGGGGCCTGTGACAACGGCGAGTTCTGCTACTACTTCAACAGCGGCGAGGCCGGTTCGGTCTCCGACTTCACCGACTCCCTGGACGACTACGGGGCGACACAGCCGTCCTGCTATGAGTTCAAGGGCGCCGGCACCGGCAAGGGCGTGTGCGTCAAGAACAACGCCGCGTCGGTGTGGAACCGCACCGGCAAGACGGTACGGGTCTACTTCAACAGCAACTTCGCCGGAGCGAGTCAGGACTTCGCGCCGGGTGCGAAGGGCAACCTCAACGCCACGCTGAAGAACAACAACGCCTCGCACGACCTGCTGACGTCACAGCCGACGGGGTGCAAGACCGACGGCACCAACACCACGCTGCCCTCCTCGATCCTCGTGTACCGGGTCGGGCTGGGCCGCGTGGACCGGGTCGCCTTCAAGACGTACGTCAAGAACGTCCTCCCGAACGAGTGGGTGCCGAGCTGGCCGAGCGCCTCGCTGGACTCCGGAGCGGTCGCGGTCAAGAGCTACGGCTGGTACTGGGCGCTGCACTCGACCCGTAAGACCTCGGGCGGGGCGTGCTACGACGTACGGGACGACACGGCCGACCAGGTGTACAAGCCGTCGTCGGCCCAGTCGTCGACCTCTTCCGCCGTCGACCGCACCTGGTCGACCCGGATGAGCCGCAGCGGCAACATCCTGGCGGCGCACTACTGCTCGACCACGACCGCCTGCAGCGGCTGGGTGGACGGGAACTGGATGTCGCAGAACGGCTCGCGTGACCTCGCGAACGCGGGCCAGGACTTCCGGGCGATCCTGCGTCACTACTACACGGACATCGCTCTGTCCTGACGTTGGTCCGCCGTACGACTCGGGGTGCCGGTAAGCCATACCGGCACCCCGAGCGTTTTATGGAATTCGGCGGCGTACGCTCTATTTGCTGCATTTCGGTCGATTTGTGGCGGTCGCTGGGATCCGTAATGCGGCGCCGAGCCTTTGCTGCGTCATTGCCAATTCGGCATCGCGGTTTACACTGATTTTCGCTGCCAATGCTGATCGATGATGGGTGCCGGATGCTGCGTTCAACCGAACACCCATGCGATCCGGGTACCGGCACGACCGCGGCCCTGACCGACGTCCTGTTCGCGGGACGCTTCGACGCGGTCCACGCGCCGTGGCGGGCGCTCTGCGACGACGAGTCGTTCCAGTACCCGGCCGCGGCGAGCCCGCGGGAACGCGTGAACGGCTCCTACCGGCGGCTGCGGCGGCTCAATGAGCTTCTCGACTCCGTCGAGGGACTGGTCGACGATGTCGAAGGGCTGGCCGCGTTACATGAGTGGCTGTGCCCGGTCGAAGGCGGACTCGCCACGGTCGCGGGTATCCACTACAACCTCTTCCTCGGAAGCCTGTTCGATCACGACGCGGACGATCGGCGGGACCTGACGCCCTTCCTCGAGATGCGGAAGACCGGGATCTTCCTGTGCACCGAGGTCGGGCACGGCAACGACGCGGCGCGGCTGGAGACGACGGCGACCTACGAGCCTTCGACCGGCGGCTTCGTCCTGCACACGCCGACGCCCGCCGCGCGCAAGTTCATGCCCAACGCCGGCATGGCCGGTGGGCCCAAGACCGGACTCGTCGCCGCCCGGCTGATCCATACCGGGCGGGACCTGGGCGTCTTCCTCTTTCTCGCGCCGTTGACCGATGTCCGCGGAGCGCTCCCGGGCGTACGGATCCGCCGGTTACCGGACAAGGTCGGCTACGCGGTGGACCACTGCCTGACCGCCTTCGACCACGTCCGGCTTCCCCCGCACGCGTTCCTGGCGGGTGACCACGGGCGGCTCGCCGCAGACGGCGCCTTCACGAGTTCGGTGGACAAGCACCGGCTGCGGTTCCTGCGTTCGATCGACCGGGTCACGCCGGGCAAGCTCTCCATGAGCGCCGGCGCCGTCGGTCTCACCCGGACCGCGCTGACCATCGCCGTGCGCTACGCCCACACGCGCCAGACCAGCGGCCTGAAGGGGCAGAGCGTGTTCCTGTTCGAGCACGCCGGCCACCGCGCCAGGCTGCAGGACGCGCTGGCCGACACCTATGCCATGACCCTGCTGCACCGAACCGTGTTGAACCAGTGGGTAACGGGCGGAGCGGCCGGCCGCGCGGACAACGACCGGCTCGTCGCCATCGCCAAGGCCTGGATCACCTGGGCGGGGAGGGCGGTCGCGATCGAATGCCGGGAGCGATGCGGTGCCCAGGGCCTCCTTCCCTTCAACGGCATCGCCGAACTCCCCGACTACTACCCGGCCGGCATCACCGCGGAGGGCGACAACCTCGTCATCTGGGTGAAGGCCGCCGGTGAGCTGCTCGGCCGGGAGTTGCCGGCGCCGGCCGCGACGGCACCCGACGGGCGCCGGCTCGATGACGCGGAGTTCCTCCAGGCCCTGCTGGGCGACCTCGAGTACATCTGGCAGCAGCGAGCGCGCGACCGCTGGCTCCACGCGGCCTCCACCGATCCGCTGGACCGATGGAACGCCGCCGCCGGCCCCGCCCTCGAGATGACCAGCGCCCACGCGGAACGCCAGGCCGGCGGCTCTCTCCTGTCGGCCGCCACCCGTACCTGTCACGTCGAGGCCCGTGCGCTCCTGACGTGCGTCCACCGCCTCTTCGCGTTGCGGCGCCTCGCCCGGCACACCGGCGACCTGCTCGCCGAAGGACGGATCACCGCCGACCACGTCCGCGCGTTGCCCGACGCCATCGAAGCCGCCATGGCCGAACTCGCGCCGCACGCGCTGACCCTCGTCGACGCACTCGCGATCTCGCAGAGGTGGCTGGACCGCCATCCCATCGCCCGTACCGACTTCCTCGCCGCATTCGACTCCGCCACCCGCACCGAGAGCACGACGAAAGGGAACACGACGATGTCCGAACTCCTTGACCGGAAGCTGAAGCACTTCTTCACCCTGATGGACCGCGACGGGAGCGCCACGCTCGAGCTGAACGACTACCTGACCACGGCCGACAGCGTCGCCAACGCATTCGGCCTCGTCGCGGGATCGGCCGAGCACGACGAGCTGCGCCGCTCGTTCACCCGGTTCTGGGAGGACATCGTCAAGCCGATGGACACCGACGGCACCGGCCAGGTCAGCTTCGACGAATACCTGGCGGCCTACAACACGGGCGTCGTCGACAACGCGCAGAGCTACGCCCAGATCAAGCCCATCTCGGACGCGATCATCGCCATCGCCGGCGGGCCGGACGGAAAGATCACGGCGGACAACTTCGCCCTCGCCCTGTCCGGCTACGGCGTACCTCAGCCGGAGTGCCGGGCCGCGTTCGCCGCCCTCGACAAGGACGGCAGCGGGTTCCTGAGCCAGGACGAGCTGCAGGAGGCGATCGAGGAGTACTTCCTGGGCACCGACCCGGACCTCCCCGGGAACGCCCTGTTCGGGACGTTCTGACAGGCCCGCCCTCAGCCGTCGCCGGTGGCGGGTCTGAGGGCGGACAGGATGGTCTGGTGGGTGATCCAGCCGACGAGCGTGGTCCTGGTCTCGTCGAGGACGGGCAGGCCGGTGCCCTGGGCGGTGACGAGGAGGTGGAGCGCGTCGGCGAGGCTCTCCTCGGTGGTGACCGGGGCGGGTAGTTCGGCGAGGCCGCCGATGGTCTTCGGCGCCTGGTCGCTGTCGGTGAGGGCCTCGGCGGCGGCGCGTGCGGTGACCGTGCCGCGGTACGCGCCGTCGGCGCCGGTGATCGGCAGGATGCCGTGCTCGGACAGGGCCAGCAGGCGGGCCGCCGCCTCCAGCGGGGTGGTGTCGGGCAGCGGTTCCGGTATCGGTTCGATCGCGTCCGCGACCGGCATGGCGGCGAGCGGGTTGGCGGGCGTCTCGGCGTCGAGGTGGACGCCGCGGCGCCGCAGCTTGAGCGTGTAGATCGTGTCACCGGACAGCACCCGGCTGATCAGGGTGGCCAGCACGATGGCGAGCATGAGCGGCAGGATGATCGAGTACTCGCCGGTCAGCTCGAACATGATGATCACCGCGGTGATCGGGGCACGCGCCGCGCCCGCGAAGACCGCGCCCATGCCGACCAGACCGTACGCTCCCGCCGACCCGGCCAGGCCCGGGAACATCTGGTGCACGACCAGCCCGTACGCGCTGCCGAACATCGCACCCATGAACAGGCTCGGGGCGAACACCCCGCCGGACCCCCCGATGCCGATCGTCAGGCTGGTCGCGACGATCTTCCCGGCGAGCATCAGGAGCAGGAACCCGATGACGTACCGGCCGCCGATCGCGTTCTCCAGCACCGGGTAGCCGACGCCGTACATCTGCGGCAGCGCCAGCAGCAGCCCGCCGAGCAGCAGCCCTCCGACCGCCGGGCGCAGCCATTCGGGTCCGTGCCAGGCCCAGTCGCACAGATCCTCGATCAGGTACAGGATCCGGGTGAAGCCGACCCCGACCGCCCCGGCGAGCAGCCCCAGCCCCGCGTACAGCAGGTATTCGGCGGGGTGGTGCACGTGGAAGGCCGGCAGTTGCAGGAACGCGGTGTTCCCGAGCGCGGCGCGGCCCACCACGGACGCGGTGACGCTCGACAGCACGACCGCACCGAACGACTCGGCGGTGAAGTCGCGCAGGATGAGCTCCATCGCGAAGAAGACGCCGGCGAGGGGTGCGTTGAAGGTCGCCGCGATACCGCCCGCCGCACCGCAGGCCACCAGCACCCGCAGCCGTCCCTCGGGCAGGCGCATCACCCGTCCGATGGTCGAGCCGAGTGCGGAGCCGATCTGGACGATCGGTCCCTCGCGGCCGACCGAACCGCCCGATCCGATGCACAGCGCCGAGGCCAGCGACTTGACCACCGCGACCTGCGGCGCGATTCGGCCGCCGCGCTGGGCGACCGCCAGCATGACCTCCGGCACCCCGTGCCCGCGTGCCTCGCGCGCGAACCGCTGGACCAGCGGCCCGTACACCAGGCCGCCGATGACCGGGGCCGCCAGCAGGAACCAGGGGCCGAGCCACGGCACATGCGGATTGTCCGCACGCCCGGCCGTCGCGTAGTCGGCGTGGCCGGAGAACACGTGCGTGAAGGTCTGGATCAGCCATCGGAAGACGATCGCGCCGAGCCCGGATCCGGCGCCGACGCCGAGCGCCAGCACCACCAGACCGCGCGGCGCCTCGCGCAGGCCCGTCAGTAGACCTGTCAGGCCCTTCTGCGTACGGATGGCGGCGGGGGAGGGAGGGGATTTCGAGAGAGACACGGTTGCATTATGCAACGATTTCCGGATCGTTCGGGAACGGGTAGAACTGACCCATGGCTGAGGACCTGACGAGGGATCCGCCGAAGGCGGACGACGTGGACTCGGTGACGGCGGCGGTCCTGACCGCGTCCCGGCTGCTGGTGGCGATCTCCGCGCGGTCGCTGGCCGCGGTCGAGGAGCGCGTGACGCTGCCGCAGTTCCGGTTGCTCGTGATCCTGGTGACACACGCCGAGATGAAGCTGGTGACGCTCGCTGAACGCCTCGCGGTCAACCCCTCCACCGCGCTGCGCATGGTCGAACGCCTCACGACTGCCGGCCTGGTCGATCGGCAGGTCAACCCCGCCAACCGCCGGGAGATCCTCCTGCGGGTCACCGACGCCGGGCGCCAGATCGTCGACCAGACCACCGCCCGCCGCCGCGCCGAGATCACCACCATCGTGTCGGCGATGCCGGCCGACCAGCGCGCCGGCCTGGTCAGCGCGCTACGCGCCTTCACCGACGCGGGCGGCGAACCCCCCGTCGGCGAACAGGCCTACGACGCCCTCTCGGTCGGCTGGACCTGACCGTCAGACGTCCTGGGCGACGGCCTCGCGGAAGTGGTCGGCCAGCCGGCGCCGTCCCGTCGTGGGGGCGACCACGTCGCAGGTCAGTACGGTCAGCAGGAACTCCAGCGGCCCGTGCACGCGTACGGGGGTCAGGCGGCGCAGCACCCCGCGGGCGGTCCTGGGGATCCACGCCGGGATGTGGGTGATGCGCACGGGCCGGCCCGCCGCACTGAACGCCTCCCGCGCGATCTGTTCGTGGGTCAGGACCTCGGGGCCGCCGATGTGGATCTGCCGGGCGGTCGCCGTGATCGCGTCCGCCGCGGCCTCGGCGACGTCCGCGCCGTCGACCGGGTTGATCCGGAACCCGCCGGTCCCGAACACGTACACCCGGCCCTTGCGCGCCATCGCGAGGAACTCGTCCATGTCGGAGAAGAAACCGCTCGGGTACAGCACGGCGTGGTCCATCCCCGAGCGCCGGAGCTCGGCCTCGAACGCGCGCTTGGCCAGGACGATCTTCAGTTTCTCCATCTCGGGCGGCTGCAGCACCGAGGTGTAGATGAACTTGCCCACGCCCGCCCGCCGCGCCTCCTCCAGCAGGTTGCGGTTGGCGCCGTAGTCGACGTCCCAGATCGTCGCGTCGCGTGGCGATCCCACGATCCCGATGGAGCTGAACACGACGTCGATGCCGTCGCAGCAGCCGCCGAGCGAGTCACGGTCGGTCGCGTCGGCGACGACGACGTCGTCCACCGCGTCGCGTAGCCGGTCGGGGTCGCGGACCAGCGCACGTACCCAATGGCCCCGCGCCTTCATCTCACGGACGACGTGGTGGCCCAGATAGCCGGTCGATCCGGCGACGAGAACACGCATGGTTACGCCTTTCGTTCAGGGGCCCTCGGCCCGGCCCGGTCGTGCGGCGCGCAGCAGTGCGGCGACGGCGGTCAGCGTGGACGCCGGATCGACGCCGGGATCGAGCGCGCGATGGATGGCGATGCCGTCGAGGAGCGCGCCGATCGCCGTGGCCAGCGCCTCGGCGTCGCGAATCCCCTGAGCGGCGAACCGTGCCCCGAGCGCCGCCCGGAACTCGGCCAGCGCGGGCACGAAGAGCGCACGCACGTCCTCGCGCAGAGTGGCCTGGCTCAACGCCTCCAGCAGGATCCGGTCGTTGCCCGGATCGCCCGGGCGCTCGGCCAGCCATCGCCCGAACGCCACCAGGCCGTCGGCGGGATCCTCGGGCCCGAGGACGACCTCGACCCCGGCCGACACCTCGGCGGAGAACGCCTCGGCCACCGCACTCACCAAGAGCAGGTCGACCGAGCCGAAGTGGTAGTGGACCAGGGCCTTGTTCACCCCGGCCCGATCGGCGACGGAACGCGTGGTCACCGCGCCCCACCCCTGCTCGGCGATCAGCTCGGCCGCGGCACGCGACAACCGCTGCCTGGTTCCGGGTTGGTCATTCGCCTTAGTCATTTGACCAAGATCCTAGCCGAGACTATCTGTTCCGGCACCCCCATGGACATGGCGAGTGGCGTCGGGGCGACGTCCGGCTGGCCGGGGGGTGGCCGTGACCGTAACTCTCGGCTGCGGCAGTACGGGCTCATCCGACCTGCCGCAAGAAGCGGTGCATAGGGCGTTGACGTGCAGCTCTGGAGAGCGCACGATTCCAACCTGTCCCAAATTCGGTTTCTACCCTGGCTCAATGGCGGCCTCGCCGCGACGGCCGTGATCCCCGGTTCGACGAACCCTCCCCGGCCGCGTCATCCAACGATCTCTTTGCTCACGCACAGTCACAGAAAGGTGGGAGCGGCGTCCCCTCTTCGGCTTGACGCCTGAGATCTCGACGTCGCGATCTCAATGAGCGAGCACCACGACCTTGCCCCGGACCACGCGCCATCCCCCGATGCTCCCGAACACCCGGCCGACCAGGACATCCTCGTAGGCGCGGTCGTGGAATCAGGCGAGCCCGCGAGCGACGAGACCGAGACACCCGGCGAAGAAGAGAACACCGAACCCGAGCACGCGGACGAAGACCCCGACAGCGGCTCCGAGGAAGACGAGGCGGGCGACGAGCCCGCGTCGGACCCTGAGCCGGCCGAGACCGACGCGGACAGGGATGTCGTCGAGTCCGATTCGGAGCCCGCCGAGGCGAGCGACGACGAGTCCGAGGCCGACGCCGCACTCGGGCCGGAAAACGAGGCGGACGCTGAAACCGCACCCGAGAGCGATGCCGACGCTGAGGCCGCGTCTGACACCGAGGCCGATTCCGCGGCCGACAACGACGCCGATTCCGAGGCCGCGCCCGAGGGCGATGGCGAGGCAGAGTCCGCACCCGAGCCCGTGGCTGTAGCCGAAGCCGAAGCCGAAGCTGCACCTGAAGCCGAAGCTGCACCCGAAGCCGAGGTCGTGCCCGAATCCGGGGTCGTGTCCGAGGCCGAGGCGCTGCTCAAGGAGGCTGACGCCGCCAACGATTCGCCTCTGGAGGTCTCCGAACCGGCCGTGGACGTCGACGAACCGGCTTCAGATGCCGTCGAGCCGGTTCCGGTGGCAGCCGAGCCGGGTCCGGCGGCGGCTACGGATCTCATCACCGAGCACGTCATCGACCCGGCGCACGCCGAGCGGTTCGATGACGGCTGGCGGGAGGTCAAGGCCGCGTTCGTGGACGACCCGGCGGAGGCGGTTCGGCGCGCCAGCGCGTTGACCGGTGAGGCGGTGGAGGAGGTGACCGCGGCGCTGACGCGGCTCAGGGAGGCCCTCGACGAGCAGTCGCGGAGCGCCGATGAGACCGACACCGAACACCTGCGCGTGGTGCTGCGCGGCTACGGCTCTCTGCTGAGCCACATCCTGACCCGCTGACCGGAACGGGCCGCGTTGGTGGTGGACGGCCAGCACCGCCGGCGCGGCCCCGTACACGAAACCCGTGCCGCCGCTGATCAGCGCGAACGCGGCACCTGCGGTCCGCGGCGGCACCTCTTGCCGAAGCCCGGACCGCCCAGAACGCGATGCCGACCACCGTGCGCGGCGACCAGCGCAGAAGCGGATCGGCCTTCCCGGGGCGAGAACCCGTCGATGTTGCCCCCATTCACCCGTGCTCACCGGATACGGCCGGCGCGGAGCATCGTTGCACTGGACAACGATTGAACACTCGTTTAGTCTGCTGAACGTGTGTTCAGTCTTCGATGATCGGACCGCTCGGGCCGTGATCCGCGACGAGGCGTTGCGGCTGTTCGCCGCGGACGGCCCGGACGCGGTGAGCCTGCGGCAGGTCGCAGCCGCCGCGGGTGTGTCCCCGGGGCTGGTCGTCCATCACTTCGGTTCCAAGGAAGGGTTGCGCGAGGTGGTTGATCAACATGTGCAGGATCTGTTCGACGGGATGCTCGGCGAGATGACCGGGGAGGGTGCGCCGGATCTGTACGACCCGGCTGCGTCCGGGTCCCTCGCCGAGATGTTCACGGCCCACCTGCCACCGGACTCGCCCGTACCGGCGTACCTGCGCCGGTCGCTGCTGTCCGGCGGCGATGCGGGCCGGCAGCTGGTCCGCCGGATGTTCGACCTGAGCCGGCGGGCCCTTGACGCGCTGGTGGATGCGGGCATGTCGGCGCCCGGCGAGGATCCGGTGGTGCGCGCGGCGTTCCTGATGGCCAACGACCTGGCGGTCTTCCTCCTGCGCGACCACCTCACCGAGGTGCTCGGCGTCGATCCGCTGTCGGGGGAGGGCATGGAGCGCTGGGCGCGGGAGATGCTCGCCGTCTACGCCGCCGGGCTGCTCGCGACTCCCGAGGGAGGCCGGGCATGAGCGCCACGGTCGCGCTGCGCGCGCAGGGTCTGCACAAGGCGTACGGCAAACATCGGGTGCTGCGCGGAGCCGACCTCGTGGTGGAGACGGGGCAACTGGTCGCGGTGGTCGGCGAGAACGGTGCGGGGAAGTCGACCCTGCTCAAGGCCCTGGCCGGCACGCTGCGGCTCGACGACGGCGAGGTACGGCTCACCGGGACGCTCGGCTACTGCCCGCAGGACCCCGTGGTCAACGAGAACCTCACCGTCGACCAGCACCTGCGCTACTTCGCCGCGGCCCACCGGCTGCCCGACCTGAAGCGGGCCGGTGAGCTGGTCCACCGGCTCGGCTACGAGAGCTTCGGGCGCGAGACCGTCGGCGCCCTCTCCGGAGGGACCCGGCAGAAGCTGAACCTCACCCTCGCACTGCTGCACGACCCCGACGTACTCCTTCTCGACGAGCCGTACCAGGGCTTCGACTGGGAGACCTACCTGCGCTTCTGGGATCTGGTCGCCGACCTGCGCTCACGCGGCAAGGCCATCGTGATCATCACCCACCTGGTCTTCGAACAGGACCGGTTCGACGTGCTGGCCGACCTCGCCGACGGCCGCCTGACCCCTCGCGTGATGCCCGGAAAGGAGAACCATGTCAACGCCTGACCTGCTCGCACCGGGCACGCCCGTACGGGCACCGGCGGCGTTCGGGCAGTTCCCGACCGCCCTGAGGTTCGCCGTACGGAACCAGGTACGCAACCGGCTCGCCGCCATCCTGCTCGTGCTCTTCGTGCCCGCCTGGTACCTGCTGATGATCGCGATGGCCGGGCACAAGCCGCTGGCCTTCCGGTTGTACGCCACCGGCAGGATCCTGAACGTCGACGGCGGCCACCTCACGCTGATCAGCGCGGGCCTGAACTCGCTGACCATCATCGTCGGATTCGCCGTCTTCGACGCGGTTCGCAAGGCGCTGACCTTCGACAAACGCCTGGTGTTCGCCGGGTACGGCCAGGGCACCCTGATCGCGGCCAAGGCATCGGCGACCGTCCTCGTCGCGACGACCGTCGCCGGATACGCCGCGGCCGTACTCCTGCTGTTCTGGCGCCCGAGCCCGATGGGCTGGCTCGCCGTCCTCACGGGGTACGCCCTCATCGCCCTCACCTACGGGGCGCTCGGCCTTCTGCTGGGCGTCCTGGTCAAGAACGACCTCGAGGGCTTCTTCCTCATCATCATGGGCGGGCTGATGGACACGTTCCTGCAGAACCCGCTCGGCAACCCGCTCGCGAACAAGCCGATCCTGCAGTGGTTCCCCTCCTTCGGCCCCATGCAGTTCGCAGTCGGCGGCGGGTTCGGTCACACCGCCCTGTGGGGCCACCTCGCCCTCGGACTGGCCTGGACCGCCACCTTCACCGCCGCCGGCCTGATCATCTTCCGCGTCCGTACCCGCACCCGCCGGCACCAGGCCTGAACCGGAGCACCCACACCCGCCGTTGCCAGTATCTTCCGGTGATGCCCGGACAATAACGACTGCCCTGACCCGTCATCCGGAGGTCACACCATGCTCGCCGCTCCCCAGGCCGACCCGGTCGCGTACGCGGGCGGTCAGGGGCAGGCCGCCGGTGCGTGAGCTGAGGTTCGAGCGCAGCGGCCGGCTGGCCTGGCATGAGCGTGAGCCGGTGACGCTCGACGGCCCCGGGGGTGCGATCGTGCGTCCGTTCGTCGCCGCCCGCTGCGATGGCGACACGGTGCCGATCCATCGGCCGGTCTCCCGCGCGCTGCAGGCGGGAATCGCGCTGGGAGTCGTCGACCCGGTCGTGGCGAGCATCTGCGGCCCGGTCCCGTTCAAGGGGCCCTTCGCGATCGGTCACGAATGCGTCGCCGAGGTCACCGCGATCGGAACCGACGTACGGAACGTACGGGTCGGGCAGACGGTGGTCCTGCCCTGGGCCATCTCCTGCGGTACGTGCCCGCAGTGCCGGCGCGGCCTGACGTCCAAGTGCGCCACCACCACGGATCGCACGCTCGCGGCGTACGGGTTCGGCGCGGCCGGCGGACCCTGGGGTGGCGTGATCGCCGACCAGGTCCATGTGCCGTACGCCGACCACATGCTCGTACCGGTCCCCGACGGGGTCCCTGCCCTGCGTATCGCGTCGGCGAGCGACAACCTCGCCGACGCCTGGAGAGCCGTCGTCCCGCCACTGTCCGACCGGGAGGGCGGATCGGTACTGATCCTGGGCGGTGGCGCCAAGAGCATCGGCCTGTACGCGGCGGGGCTCGCCGCCGCCCACGGCGCCGGCGTCGTCGACTACCTCGACGACGACCCTCGGCACAGAGGCATCGCCGAATCCTTCGGCGCGCGTACCCGCCCGCTGACCGCGCCTCGCTCAAAGCCGCGTGCCGCGGCGACACGACCCGGGTACGACATCGTCGTCGAGGCCACCTCGCGCGCCGCCGGACTCCGGCGGGCCATGCACGCACTCGCGCCCGGAGGCGTGTGCACCGCCGTCGGCTACTACATGGCGTCCGGGACGCGCCTGCCCCTGATGCGCATGTACGCGACCGACGTGACCCTGCGCCTGGGCGTCTCCCATCCCCGCGCCGTACTTCCCGCACTGCTGGACTTCGTCGACCGCACCGGCTTCCCCGCCGAACGCGCCACCACGCTCACCGCCGGCTGGGACGACGCCCCCAGCGCCTATACCGCCCGAACCACCAAGGTCGTGCTACACCGCGATCGGCTCACCCCCGACGGTCAGGCCACCTGACGATCGGATCGACCCGGTCGTTGTCCCCAGTGGCCGACCAGGTCGGCGTAGCCCGCCGAGGCGGCGAGCAGCTCGTCATGCGATCCGGCCAGCGCGGACGTACCGTCCAGCAGCAGGATTCGCTGGGCTCGGCGGGCGGAGCTGATGCGGTGCGCGATCACGATCAGGGTGCGTCCCGTGACGGCGAGGGCGCGTTCGGCCCTGGCTTCGGCCGCCGGGTCCAGGTGGCAGGTGGCCTCGTCGAGAATGATCAACTTGGCGGCGGAGACGTGGACGCGCGCGAGCGCGATGAGCTGGCGTTCCCCGGCGGACAGGGCCGGTCCGCCCACGCCCAGCCGCGCGTCGTAGCCGCCGAGACGGTCCACCAGCGCGCGCATGCCCAGGGCGTCGACGGCCTCGTCCAGTTCGGCTGCCGGTACGTCCGACGCCCGCAGGTAGCCGAGATTCTCCCGGAGGGTTCCGGTGAAGACGTAGGCCTCCTGCGGGATCAGGGCGACCGTGCGCCGGAGGTATGCCTCGCTGATATCGCCGCTGGGAAGCCCGCCCAGCGTCACCGAGCCGTCCTGCGGTTCGACGAGCCCGGCGATCAGCGTCGCCAACGTCGATTTGCCGATGCCGCTCGGCCCCACGATCGCCAGATGCTCACCGGCGTGGACGTCGAGGGTGAGGCCGTCGATGACGGGCTCGGCATGCGGCCCGTACGCGAATCTCAACCGGGCGATCCGCAGATCGTGGGACGAGGGTTCGGCGCGTCCGGTGTGTTCGGGCGCGGTCGGCCGGGCGCTCGTCTCGGACATGCGCTGCAGCAGTACGTTCAGCTGCCTGCCCCATCCTCCGAGGGTTCCCGTCGTCGTGTGCAGCGCCGACTCGAGAGTGCCGACGAGGTACGTGATCGCTCCGATCAGCTCACCCGCGCTCAGCCGGCCCGACCGAATGAGCCACGGCGCGAGGAGCAGCACCACCACCACGGGGACGTGACAGCCGATCGTCATGATCAATGTTCGCGACGAGGCCGCCCGCGCGACCGCGATCGTGGCCCGCCCCTCAGCGGTGACCGCCTGATGTACCGTCCGGCGTGCCTCCTGGGTACCGCCGCAGGCCAGCACGTCCCGTACCTCGTCGAAGATCTCGGTGCAGACCCGCGCCATCGTCTCTTCGGCCAGCATCATCGCCCGTTGGCGGGCGGTCAGCACCCGCATCGTCCACCAGAACAGCGTGAGGCTGAGCACGACCAGCGGCGCGGTGATCAACGCGATGATCGGCGCGAGCGCGAAGAGGCCGACCAGCGCCAACACCATGGACACGGCCGTCGACCGCGCCGTCCGCAGCAGCGCGGCGACCAGATTCCGTACGGTCTCGGCCTGTCCGCTGAGCCGGGACACCACCGCGCCGTCGCCGGATTCGATCCCGTTCACCGCCCGGTCCAGCGCACCGGCGGTGACGGTCGTGACGAGGACGTCGCGGAGCGGCTCGACGATGTCCGCCATCCACGGGAAGGTGTTCCGCGTCGCCACGCCCTTGATGACCATGGTCAGGCCGAGCAGCCCGAGCCAGCCGAGCCCGGTGAGCGGCCGGTGAACGACGAAGCCCCGATCCAGCGCGGCGGCGACGAGGAGCCCCGACAGCAGTGCCGGCAGGGACTCCAGCACCGACCATCCGGCCAGGCACATCAGTGCCGTACGCCGCCGGGCGAGCTCCGTGATCAGCAGTCGCCATCCGGCCCGGCTCACCGCGGGCTCCCTCATGCCGGCTCCTCGGCGAACATCGCCCGGTAGCCGGGCTCGTCCCACAACCGCTCATGCGGAGCCATCGCGCGGACCCGCCCGTCTTCGAGCCACACGACCAGGTCCGCGTGGGCCGCGGTCCCGATCCGGTGCGCGACGACGATCCGGGTGCGGCCCGCCAGCAGGTGCGTCAGCGTACGGGTGACCTCGGCCTCGGTCGCGGTGTCGAGGCTGGACGTCGCGTCATCGAGGATCAGCACCCGAGGCTCGCCGACGACGGCCCGCGCCAGGCCGAGCCGCTGCCGTTCACCTCCGGAGAACGGCGCCTGCGCCAGCCTCGTGTCGTAGCCGTCCGGCAGCCGCCGGATGAAGCCGTCCGCCGACGCATGGGCGGCGGCGCGTTCGACCTGCGCGCGGGATGTCCCGTCCGTTCCGTAGGCGATCGCGTCGTGCACCGTTTCCCCGAGGAGTGCCGGCCGCTCGAACGCGTACGTCACCGCGCGGCGCAGCTCGTCCGACCGCAACTCGGCCACGCGCTCGCCGTCCAGGAGCACCTCCCCGGTGCCGGGCGCGGCCAGCCCGCCGGCCAGCGCCGCCAGGGTCGACTTGCCCGCCCCCGACCGGCCGACGATCGCGACCAGCATGCCGGCCGGAACCTCCAGGTCAAGACGGTCGAGTACGGTCTCACCGTCCTCGTGGACGCTCACCGACCTGAACACGATCGCACCGGGACCTTCCGGAACCGGCCGTGACCCGCCAGGGCCGGCCGGCAGGTCCAGCACGTCGACCAGCCGGCCGGTCCCCGCCCGTACCTGGGCCAGGCTCAACAGGGTGTCCGTGACGTTCAGCAGGCCCAGCGCGATCAGCACATAGCCCGCGACCGCGATCCAGGATCCCGGGCTGATCCGCCCCGAGGACACCTCCACGCCCGCGACCGCGAGGACGACGACCTCGGTGAGCGGAGTGAGCAGGGACAGCTTCCACACGGTACGGCGCTGCTCGGCCCAGCGCTCCCTGCCGATGGCGTTCAGCTCGGGCAACGGCCCGAGAACCCGTTCCGTCTCGCGCGCGATCGTCCCGCCGGCACGGATGGTCCGTGTACCGGAAAGTGCCTCGACCAGCAGGGCCGAAAGGGTTCCCTGGAGTTCCTGATAGCGCGTCATCAGCTCGGAAAGCCGGGAAACGAATCGTCGAATCAGTACCGCGGAAACCGGTACGCACAGCAAGAAGGCGACCGCGAGAGGCCAGTCGATCAACGTGAGCGCCACGAGGCCGCCGAGTGAAAGCACCACCGAGTTCAGCGTCGACAACACCATCGGCGTCAGGCTGGACGCCCCGGACGCACCGGCCACCATCCGGCTCGTCAGATCGCCCGCCGCGAAGCGACGGCGACCCGGCACGCCGGCCATGAGAATCCGGTCCGCCAGGCCCTGGCGCAGCGCCATCGCGACCGTGGCATTCCCCGCGGAACTCGCCCACGCGCTCACGACCCCGCCGGCCGCGCCCAGGCCGAAGAGCACGCCGACCCAGAGCAGATCCCGGCCGGTCGGCGCGCCCGCCACGGCCGCGTCCACCACACGCGCCAGCGCCGCGGGGAGCAGGAGTTCGACCGCGGTGCCCGTCACCATCGCCGGCACCATCAGGACGATCCACCCGGGCGCCTGCCGCACCGAATACCGCAGGATCCGCGCGGGGGAGCGCACATCATCCGAAGCGAGCCCGTCGCTCATCCGTCACCAAACCAATGCGATCGGCACTCGCCACCATTGCTGGAATCTTGATGAGTACGGTGGGGCGAGTCGTTCGACCCGCCCCACCAATCACGACTTCTTCGCATGATTAGTACGTCCGGAAGCCAGAGCAGCTTACGGCGCAGACAACCTCGGAAACCTCGTCCGAGGCGAGCTTCTCCAGCGCGCTGATGTCAGTCTGCATTTCTTCACCTCCTTCCGGTGCAATGGGAGTGTTCCGGTCTCCATCACCGGTACGCCGCTTCGGCGAGCCGGTCCGCGGAGCCCGGGAATTCCGCCGCGTCACCGGCCTTGCCGAGAAGGTCGTCGAGCATCCACGGCCGGGGCCCGCCGTGGCGCAGCCGGAGCAGGAAGCTCGTGGCCCCGCCCAGCCCGGTGGCATAGTCGACGGTCGCCGCGGTGCCGTTCTCGTCGGGCAGCACCATCAGCCCGTCTCTGATCATGTGGCGGGTGTGCATCACCGCGGCGAGCTCGGCCGCCCACTCGCGGTAGCGGTGCTCTCCGGTCAGCTCCGCGAGATCGAGCAGGAAGTCACCGTCACCGGCCAGGCCATGACACATGGCGGCCGAGGAGTACCACTTCTCGCGGCGAACCGCGACGGCGCCCGCCTCGGCCAGCTCCCGGAACCGCGGCTCCCCGGTGACGGCCCACAGGCGGATCAGAAAGGTGCCGACGCCGGAAGATCCGCTGCACCAGTGCCGCATGCGGTCCTTGCCGGCCCCCTTCCGTTCCCCGCTGGACCACCAGGCCGCCTCGCCATCGACGTGGGCCACGGCCTCCAGGGTCTCGGCCGCGCGGAAGGCGGCGTCCCGGAATTCCGAACGCCCCGACGCCAGCCACGCGTAGAGCAGGAACGAGCCGGCCCCGGCGACTCCGTGGGCGAACCCGTAGTGGACCAGCCCCGCCAGCGCGGAATCGAAGTCCGCAGGAATCGGCCATACCAGCAGGCCATCGCGTACGCGCGCCGCCCGCACGACGTGATCGGCGGCCTGGAGGCCACGGCGGAGGAATTCGGGGTCACCGGTGGCCTGCCACAGATACAGCTGGGCCATCCCGGCGCCGGCCACGCCGTGGCAGATGTCGGGGTTGGGCCACTCCACCGGGATCTTCTTGGCGAGCTCGATCGCCTGCTCCGCCATCTCCTCGTCACCGAGGAACCGCGCCGCGTCGAACAGCGCCCAGGCAGTACCGGACCTGCCGAAATACAGTCCAGGAAGGATGCGGGGGACATCGAACAGGCGCCGCTGGAGCCAGCCGGCCGCGGTCGCCACACCGTCGCGCAGCGCGGGGTCGCCGAGCGTACGCGCGGACCGGGTCAGCACCGTGAGCACACCCGCCGCCCCGTGCTGCACGCCGCAGGGATCGGTCGTCGTACCGAACGTGCCGGCCTTCCACAGCCATGGATCGTCCGGTGCCATCTCGCGGAGCATGTGGCGGAGCCCGTCCGCGAGGAGGCGGTCGGCCGTCGGCGCGGGCAGCCGGTCCCCGTCGTCCTCCGGCTCATCGGCCGGGGCCGTGTCCACCGTCGCGAGGAAGTCCCTCGCGCGCGCCAGGCCCCACCGCTCGTCCGGGTCATCGCGCATGAGCTCCAGCAGGAGCGGTGCGAGGCGGCGGACCGCCGCCATCCGTACGCCGAGGACGGCGATGAGGTCGCTCAGCCGCCCGTGGCGGGACCGCTCGACCGGACCATCGTCGGGCAGGAACGGATCGAGACCGGAGATCATGTAGAGGATCGTGGCGCCGAGACTGTACAGGTCGGACCGCTGAGTGGGGGCCGGCCCGAACCTAGGCGCCGACGTCTGCTCCGCCCCGGCGTACCCGGGGGTGAAGGCCCGCAGCAGCCGGGTTCCGACCGGAGCGGCGTGCTCCAGGTCCACCAGGCGTAGGTCGCCTTCGGGGGTGACCATCACGTTGTTCGGGGTGAAGTCGCGGAGAACCAGTCCCTCGCCATGGAGCGTGGCCATGAGCGCGATCAGCCGACCGGCTTTCCTCACCGCCTCGTCCACCGGAGCGCCTCGCCCATGCCAGGAGTCTCCGGCACGCTCGTTCGTCCAGCGGCGGAGCGTGACGCCCGGTACCAGCTCCTGGGCGAGGAACAGGTTGTCCTGGTAGGTGAACAGTGCGACCGCGCGCGGCGTGACGCCGATCGGGGCGAGCAGGTCCAGCAGCTCGGCCTCGTGGCGCAGGAGATCCCTGGTGTCGGTCCCGGTGGCCAGGCTCGCCACCCACGGGCGCGCCTGCTTGAGGATGACCTCGGCGCCGGTTCGCTGATCGACGGCGCGGTAGACCCCGCCGCCGTAGGACTGCAGGACCGCCTCCCGCACCACGAACCGGCCACCGATGAGCACCGGCGCGGGCTTCGCGTCCGCCTCGGCCTGAGGTTCTTCGGGAAACGGGGAGACCGCCCACGCGGGCGGGTTGAACCACGCGAGCCGCTCGTCCTTCTCGCACTGCCCGTCGGGACCGAACAGCAGCGAATCGAAGCTGCCGTCGTTGCCCAGCACCGGTGCGGAGCTGAAGACGCCGTAGCGGTAGAACACCAGGCTGCCGGGGCGCAGCCGGCGGTCGGACAGGATCACCGGACCCGGCAGGCCATCGGTCACCCGATCGAGCTCCGCCGCCAGGTGGCGGAACTGCTCATCGTCCGCCGGATAGGCGGTGATGAACTTCCCTCCGGAGCCGCGGTCGCACTGGTCTGCGAGCAGGGATTCCAGCTCCTGGAAACCGCGGGCGAACTTGAACGCGCACCCGCCGCGAACGAGCACCTCGGCCGCACGCGCGAGTACGGTCGGCGCGGCCAGGATCGTCGCCGACACGTGCAGCTTCCAACCCTGTTCGCGCAACCGGCCCTCGGGAGGCGTGACCAGGTACCAGAAATCGCCGGGCTCCGTCGTCCACGTGTGCGCGCCCGCTCGTGCGAGTACTCCCTGGGCGATATCCACCAGCAGCCGTGAATCGCCGAGCAATTGCTTCCCGGGTGTTTCCAATTTGTGGATACCGTTTTCGCGACAGGGTTTCACGCGTACAAAACCCTAATATTCGCCCGCCTGGTATCCATGCGGTATCCATACGGTATCCGTGGACGCGGCGCAGCTCGCGAGCCCTTTCACCCGGGCGCCATTCGCCACCGCCTCGACATGGCGGAAGAATTATCGTAGGCTCGGCGGCCGAAAATGGGGATTTGTCCCATGCTGGCCGCAGGTGTTGACAGAAAAGATCGATGATCTACACCCTTGGGCGCGTATTCACCTGGGTCGCTCCGGTGGCCTCCTGTCCCTGGGGAGACGACGTGTCCAACCGTTCATCTCGGAAGCTCCGGCTGCCGACCCTCCTCACCGCGGCGGTATCGGTCACGTTGGCCGCCTTCGGTACGGTGCTCGCCGATCCGGTCATGGCCGCCACGGCCGTCGGCTACACGGTCGTGGGTCCCACGCAGAAGGTCCTCAAGACCGCTTCGGTGAGTGGAAGCCCGCGCGCCCGGCTCGCGGGAGCCCGCAACGAGTACGTCTCGTTCCAGGTGGTGCTTCCCGGCGGCATGTCCGGACAGTCCGGCATGTCGGTACGCCTCGGATCGGCTCTGACCGGCAGGTCCGGCACCATCCCGAACAGCAAGATGACGATCTACCGCGAGGACTACTACACGACCACGGAGCCGTCCTCCGCCGGGCGCGCCGTCGGTGACTGGCCGGACGCGCTGATCCCCACCGTGGACCGGCTGTACGGGCAGGCACGCAAGGCCTTCCCGGTGAACGTCCCGGCCGGTGAGACCCGGGTCGCGTTCGTGGACCTCCTGATCCCGCAGGGCCAGGCGCCGGGCGCGTACGACGGTTCGGTGGTCGTGACCAACGGTCGCGGGAGAAGCGCGAGCGTGCCGGTACACCTGGACGTGCGGGACTTCACGCTGCCCTCGACGTCGTCGCTGCGCAGCTCGTGGGGCGTGGACTGGGACCTGCTCTGCGACTACCTGTACGGCGACGGCTGCAACGAGTCGTCCAGCGCGGCCGACCAGCAGCGGGCCTGGCGAACCAACTCCGACTTCGTCCGCCTCGCCCTCGACGACCGGATGACGGTTCCGACGATGGCACCCGTGCCGCCGACGGACAGCGCCCAGATCGCCAACTTCGACAGGTACATGCTGCCGCTGATCAACGGTACGGCGCCGACGCAGCTGCCCGCCGCGAAGCTGACCGCGGTCGGCGTGGACCGGAACCACGTCGGCGAGTGGAAGACCCTGGCGGAACGCGATGGCTTCACCGACCGCGTGCTGATGTACGACGCGCACGACTGCGACGAACCAGGGACGAAAAGCGCCAAGTGGGCCAACTGCATCAACGTCGTCAACGGCTTCAAGTCGGCCTGGCCCGGCCTGCCGAACCTGATGACGTCCAGCATCGACAACGTCAACGCGTTCGACCCGTCGTACGCCATCACCGACATCGTGGTCCCGGTCGTGGACCAGATGGACGGCCTGCCGGCCACGCCCCAGTACGCCGGTAACCAGCGGCCCAAGTACGACGCGATCCTCGCGCACCCCGGCAAGGAACTCTGGATGTACACGTCGTGCGACGTCTCGGGCTGTGACGGACAGGGGGAGACCGACCCGTACTTCCAGCACCCGTGGATGGACTACACCCTCGACACACAGGCCTCGCAGAACAGGTCGATGGGCTGGCTGGACTACGTGTACGGCGCGACCGGCGAGCTGTACTACAACACCACGCAGCAGCTGCCCACCGCGTGGACCGACCAGGTGGGCTTCGGCGGCATCGGCGACGGCACCCTGTTCTACCCGGGCACGACCGACCGGATCGGTGGATCGACCCCGATTCCGCTGGAATCACTGCGGATGAAGATGGTCCGCGACGGATACCAGGACTACGAATACCTCAAGCTGGCGACCAAGGCGGGTCACGGCGCCGAGGCGATGTCGATCGCCAAGGGCGTGTACGCGAGCACGCACGACGCGGGCCCGAGCGGTGCCGCGGTCGAGCTGGCCCGCACCCGGCTGGCCGGCCTCGTCGCCCGGCGGCCGGCCCGCCACTGACCCGTACCCGAGAGGACCAGCCGGTTCTGCCCGTGGCCGTTCACCGCCGCGGACGGAGCCGGCTCGGGGCGTTTCCGGGGGAGTGAACGGCGGTGCCGAGCCGGGCACTCACCGTCACTACATGGTTACCCTATGTATGCATATGGCGACAGTGGCCCGGCCCGTACGGCGGCCGGGCGGCACATCACATCCGAAGGAGAACCAGATGTCCCTGCGAACGACGATGATCGCCGCCGCAGCGGTGGTAGTGGCCACCGGCGGGATCCTCGCCGCGCCCGCGGGCGCCACGGCGTCCACCGCCCACTCCGGCGCCAAGTGCCACCGCGGTGACGACCTGGTCCGCGAAGGCACGGTCATGCACACCAGGCTCGGAACCTGGGTCTGCAAGAAGGGGAAGTGGGTCCCTGCGGGGAACTAGGCGATGGACAATGCGGGGCCGGGTGCCTGAACGGCACCCGGCCCCGCCACGTCGTGGCCGGAATCAGCTCCGGCCCCGTCGTCAGGTGTTACTTGAACGACAGCAGGTACGCGGCGGTCGGGGTGCCGATGCCGGTGATGTCGTCATAGCCGCGAGTGGCCGGCAGCGCGTCACCCTTGGGGATGCCGTAGTTGCCGGTGGTCCGCAGCTTGTAGGTGATCGGACCTTCCTTGGTGGACGGGTCCGTGTAGTCGGTCCGCACGAACGCGACCGGGTCGTTGCCGAGCGGCTGGTCGGTGACGTCGTGCGTCAGGCCCTTGTTCGCGCGCAGGTAGATCGCCGGGTTGGCGAAGCCGATCGCTGCGTGCTGGTGCTGCTGGGCGAGCGCCTGGAGGCCGGCGATCAGCGGGCAGGCGAGGCTGGTGCCGCCGACGCGGCTCTCGGCGTAGCCGTAACTGCCATCGGTCAGCTGCACCCATGACGGGTACAGGATGCCGGTGGTCGAGTCGGCGTCGGCCGCGATGTCCGGGACGACCCGTCGCGGAGCGGTGGCCTTCGTGCCGTCCGGCAGCGTCGTGCTCAGCGAGTTCGGGACGACGCCCTGCTGGTAGGTCGGCTGCGCGAACTGGCTCGTGCCGCCACCGGAACCGCCCCAGTAACCGGCCGGGTAGGTACCCGGAGCCGGTGTGGTCCACGACTTGCCATCGGCCGACAGCGGGTCGTTGGAGAAGTTCCAGCCGGTCTCGAACTTGTAGCTGTTGTTCGGGCCGACCGCGAGAGACGTGCCGCCGACCGAGGTCACCCACGGGTCGGAGGTCGGGAACTCGGTCTGGCGCTGCGTCGAGCCGTTGCCGTCGCCGCACGGGGTACCGGGTACCTCGTAGCCGCAGTCACCGGAGGAGAAGTAGAAGCCGATGCCCTCGACCGCACCCTGCTTGAAGATCGACTCGACCGCGTCGATGCCCGCCTGGGACTCGGTCTCGGACAGCTCGCCCCACGAGTTGCTGACGATGTCGGCGAGGTGGTTGTCGACGATGTTGATCAGCGAGTCGTTGAGACCCTCGTCGAGGCAGTTGCGCGCTCCGGCGTAAACGACGTTGGCGTCGGGCGCGACCGCGTGCACGGCCGTGACGTCGAGCATCTCCTCGCCGTACCAGCCGGACGCACCGCACAGGTCGACGTTGTCGTAGGCCGCTGGCAGGACCTCGCGGTACTGGCCCTTGGCGAACGGCTTGGCGCCGTACTTCTTGGAGAAGGTGTTCGAGACCTTCTCCACGTTCGGCGCGGCGTACGCGTCGACGATGGCCACCGTGGCGCCCTTGCCGGTCAGACCGCTGGACGTGCCGCCGTAGGCGTTCCGCAGCTGGTTGGGCTGAAGGCCGCACATGGCGTACGGCTGGTGCTTGCCGTAAGCCTTGGGCTGCTTCGTCGCGATCTTCTCGCCGTAGTACTGCGAGCACGGCTCCGAGACCCAGAAGTTCGGGTCCGGCGGCGGCAACTCGTCCTTGTGCGTTGCCACGTGCTTGCCGGTGTCCAGGCCCGTCACGGTACGGACCGCCGAGGCGACCGATGCCGGAACGGTGGCGTCGGTCTGCGGTGCGCGGACGACGGTGCCCTGAGCGGTGTAGTTGTGGAACTCGGTCCCGAACGCCTTGGTGGCCTTGTCGAGGTGACCGGTCACGCGAAGGTAGTGAGAGTTCGAGCTCGCCGGGTCGATGTAGAGGCCCGAGCTGTGGATCCAGCTCGTTACCGCGTCGACCTGCTGTTTCGTGGCCCCGAAGCGCTGGTTGAACTGCGCCGGAGTGAGGAACTTGCGGTACTGCGCGCTGCCCGGGGTCGACACGGCCAGGGCGTACGCGTCGAGACCCTTCGGGTCACGTCCGCTCAGCCAGACCCTCGCGTCGATCCGCTGGGAGGTATCGGTCTTGCCTCGGTCAGCCGAGGAACGAGCCCAGAGCGGGCGGGTTCCGGCGACCGCATGACGGTCATTCGCTTGTGCTGTGCCCGTGGCCGTCAGCGCCGCTGCTGCGAGCGGTACTGCGACGGCCGCGGCTGTCAGAGCGCGACGACGTCGTGCGTCTCGTGACATCCACCAGTCCTTTCGTCAGCGGCACACATCTGCCGCGGGCGAGAGCCTGCTGGGTTGATCAGGACTAATCAAGCGGTGAGCTGCGATAACAGAGGTAACGGCCACAAATGGACATCAATCGGTGACGATGCGCACCGAGGTGATCACGATCAATGGTGAAGGCGGCGATTCCTGGCCGAGAATGCTCGTTCCGACCGAAACGTTGAGCCGCGCCCGGAACTCGTGCGCGGCGAGCAGTAGACCGCCGCGGCCTGACGCATTGTCAGCTCGTGCCTGACCGCGGCGGCCTGGCCGGCTCACCCCAGGTCGGGGCAGAGGTCGTGGACGGTGCCGTGCGTGAGTGTGATGGTCTTGAAACCGGTCGGACTGAACGCGATGCGGTAGACCCCGTTGATCGTGTAGAGACCGCGCGGCAGGTTGCTGGTGCCTTCGCCGAGGCGGGCGATGACCGGTCCGACGACGTGCCAGAGCATGGAACCGTCTGTGCCGTAATCGATCGAGGCGCTGCCGCCGGCGTCCACCACGGTGCCGGCGCCCGTGTCGGTGTTGATGACATGCAGAAGTAGCGCACCGGTGGCCAGTTGCCGCTTGGGGGTGCCGTCCGGGTACGTCTTCACCACCTTCGTACGGACGCGGTTCACCAGGACGTCGTAGTGCACGGGAAAGTCACACATGACGCCGGCCGCGGCGTCGAACGGCGGGATCTGCTCGGGCACCCAGCCGTCATGCGACTGGGAGGTGCTCGCGTTCGCCGGCACCGCGCCGCAGGCGAACACGGCGGCGACGGCCAAGGCGACAAAGGGGGTTCGGCGCACGATCATTTCCTTCCTGAACAACTCACCGACTCAAGCGCTGCGCCATTGTCCGAGGGGCCGATACGCGGTGGAAATCCCTAGACCTGGGGGGTTGTGAGTCGCCACACTGAGCGGATGGTCGCCGCGCCGGAGTCCATCACCCGAACCGCGCCGCTGGCCGCCGCGCAGGCCGACACCTTGCCCGACCTGGGCGATCAGCTGTCCCGTCACCTTCACCGGCTCGTGCCGCACGACGGGTACATGCTCTCGGGCAAGGACCCGGTCACCGGGGCGGGATGCTTCCTCATCGAGCACGACGGATACAGCTGTGATCACTACCGGCGGGTCAAGGCCGATGACCTGCTCTCCCGCCACCCGTACCCCTTCGCCCGGCTCGCCCACCACGGCTCCCTCGTCGCGGTGCTGGGCGCGGGTGTCCCCGCGCCGCCGGGCAGTGCGCCACTGCTGGACGCCATGGCCGGCGAAGGCTGGGGTGGTGAGATGCGAATCGCGCTGGCCGATCGCGCCGGACTCTGGGGCACGCTCATCCTGCTCCGGGAGCGGGGACGCCCACCGTTCACGACGGCCGACGCCCAGAGTGCCCAGCGGATCGTGGCTCCGCTGGCGGAATCGCTGAGACGGTACGTGACCCGGGCGACTCCGCATCCGGTACGCAGCACGATGCCGCCCGGCCTGCTGATCGTCGATGAGGCCGACACCATCACGTCGATGACCCCGACCGGCCGCGACTGGCTGCGCCTGTGCTTTCCCAACCTGGCGCTCGACGACGAGGACCTGTCGATCACCCTCTGGAACTTCGCCTCCGCCGCCCGGCAGGAAAGCGGCGCGGTGCTCAGCCGCATCCCGACCTCCCACGGCTGGGTCGCGCTACAGGCCCAGCATCTGGCCGGCGCCCGGCACGGTGAGGTGGCCATCACCGTCCAGCCCGCCACCGTCGGCCAACTGCTGCCGGCAGTGACGGCGTGGTACGGCATCACCCCCAGAGAACGCACCGTGATCGAACAGGTCCTCGAAGGCCGCTCTGGCAAGCAGATCTCCCACAGCCTCAACCTGTCGCAGCACACGACCAACGATCACCTCAAGGCCATCTACCGCAAGCTCCAGGTGAGCGGCCGCAGCGAGCTCATCGCCACCCTCTCCTGCTGACGGATCCCCCTGCGCGGTGCCATTACTCATCGCCCGATGTGGACCTTGCGGCACCGTCTGAGTGATGTAACCATGATCACCGACATTTGGAGACGCCGGCGTCGGGGCGTTGTCGGACAACGAGATTGGTCAATCAACCGACTTTCATTCGTGGCAGACGAGACGCTACGCGACAACCATTTTATTGTCCTGGATTCCGCGATGCCGACGGGCTCGGGAATGCAGATTTGCGCGGTGCCGTGAAAGCACTAAGAAGGATTTGGGTGAAAATTTCAGTGGCTTATTGGCGGTTGAAATGGAACGGTGGGGTTCGCGTCGCCCCGACGCGGCGGCGAGTGGGGATCCTCGCCGTGACCGGGTTGCTCACGGCGATGGCGGCGGCGTTGCCGGCACCACCGGCCGGCGCGGCAGGCGACCCGGCGGTCCGCGCGGAGCCGGCGGTTGCCGCCAACGCGGACGGCCGACTGGAGATGTTCGTGCTCGGCCGTGGAGGAAGCATTTGGTTCCACACGCAGACCGCCCCCAAGGCGAAATTCTGGACGGCGTGGAAACGCCTTGACGGCACGATGACCTCGCTCACCGCGGGCACCAACGCCAGTGGGCGGATCGAATTGTTCGGCGTTGACGGGTCGAGAAAGCTCTACCACCGCTGGCAGTCGACCAAGAACGCCCACGGCTGGTCGCGCTGGACCGCCTTCGGCGGTCGCCTGCCCGTCGCCCACGCGCGGCTGAGCGTGACCCGGGACATCGGTACCGGCCTGCTGACCGTGGTCGCGACGGGTGAAAAGGGAATGATTTACACGCGCCGACAGCGGACCATCGCGGTCGGTGGGAGCCGCGGCACGTGGAGTGCGTGGACCGCCGCCCGGAACCCGGCCGCCACGACCGGCGAGACGGCGCGCCCTGCCGCGAATCCCTGGACGACCCTGCCGGCCGCGGCCCCGCCGGACCTGCCGTTCGCCTCAGCGATCATGCGCGCGACCCATAACAGCTTCTCCGGAAATCTGGCCTCAGGATCCCGCGGTTCGATTCTCTACCAGCTCGACCACGGAATTCGTTTCCTTGAGCTCGATATAAACCAGGATGGCTACGCGACATACGGTGATTACCAGATCGGGCACGGAAGCCGTGACTCGGAGGTCGACCACAGCGGAGGGAACCCGGCCGGAGACTCGCTTCGCGACTGGCTCGGCCAGATGGCCGGCTGGTCGAACCAGAATCCTGACCACGCGCCGCTGGTCGTAATGCTCGATATGAAGGGCGACCCTTCCAAGAGCACATCTTTCGCCGCTGGCGATTTCACCGCGCTCAATGCCGAACTAAGGGATGAGTTCGGGTCGCAACTAATCCTGGCGAAAGACTATCCCGACCAGTTGCCGACGATTAACTCGCTGCGTGGAAAGGTCATCACGCTGCTGTCGGGCGACTCGGCCGGGCGCTGGGACTACCGGCAGGACAGCGGGGCGAACCCGGCCGTGTCGATCAACTCGCACGGCCAGGTCGTCGAGGTCCACGAGGCGGGCGGCGGGCTGTGGTTCTGGTCGGGACGGCTCGGCTCGGACGGCCGCGTCACCTGGCAACGTCACGGCAAGTTCGACACGGGCACCACCCCGACCGTCGCCCTGAGCGACGAAGGCATGATCGTCGACGTCCACAAGGGAGAGAACTCCACCGACCACACTCTCTGGTACAACGTCGGACGCCTCGCGGCGAACGGTGACATCACCTGGGGCGCCGGACACAAGTACGACACCGGCGTCCTGCCGACGATCCAGTTCACCGACGCGAGCGGCACCACACTGCGCGAGATTCACCGCAGCCAGTCGAGCAGCCAGAACTGGGATTGGCGCGGCACCTTGAACCCGAGCTCCCTCACGGTCGACTGGGCCTCGAACGGCACGACGTCGGATCCGCGCTACGACTCGACGACCGCCACCAGTGGGAGCCTTCAGGTCCACGTGTCGACCGGCACCGACCCGGACTCTTCGTCCGGTTCGACGCTGCACTATTCGACGCCGACGGTCCCCCAGGACCGCATCCGCAATGAGCAGCTCGCCTATACCGATTTCCAGCCGGGCGACAGTTCCAATCTGCAGAACGGAGCGATCTTCTACTCCGCGGACTCGAGCGACACGTCGTTCATCGCGAGCAACCGAAGCCTCGGCCATGTCGTACGCGGCTGGGACTTCGACTCCGCGGACGACGCGACGGATCCCCTCGCCAACCAGCCCGCCACCAACCACCCATACGACGCCTGGTACGACCAGCTCATGTCCCGGCCCGACGTCGTGGAGTGACCGTCTCGTAGTCATCAGCGGCCGCCCTGCTCGGGGATAGCGACTGCGGTCCCCGAGCAGGGCGGTGCGGTGCCAGATCTCGTCCACATCATGTTGACCTGGCCCTCTACGCTCAGGGCTCGTGTTTCTACGCCTGCATGACCGGCATCCAACGCGACGACGGCCAGTTGGTGCGGCAGGTCATTCAGGAGTGCATTCGACGATATGGCAGCTGAACTCCGGCCTCGAAGGTCATGTCGCGCGAGCGAGAACCCAACTTCCGCGATGGGGATGATTCAGGGGTCGGGAGGCTTTCAGGCCAGCGAGGCCGATGGGATGTGCCGGGGATTGAGGAGATCCGGGCTACTGGACATGTGGTGGTCGTAGTCCTCGATCCGCCAGCGGGCGTTCAGCAGGAGCGGCAGTGCGGGGTGCGGACTCGGCAGGCAGAGCCGTACCGTACCCAGGTCGAAGGTGCCAAGTGCGGCGATCAGGTTCGCTACGGGATCGGAATCCGTTCCCGAGATGAGGTGGAGCAGCGAGCCGGGCACGGCCGCGCCGGCGGCGACGATGGAGCGACCTTCCCAGACGATCAAGCCGGTGCCGCCCGGCAAGGTCGACCAGTAGCCGTAGTCGGCGATCCTGTCGTGGCCGGTCAGTTCGAGTTCGGCCCCTGCCGCCTCAGCCACCGGAACCCTCTGCGAGCGTAGAGGGGCCGAATCGGTGGGGGGTCCGCTGAGGTAGAGCAGCGGCCATCGCGGGATCATGCCGTGACGGACGTAGAGGGGCAATGCCCTGGGGTCCTGGGACGCGAAGGTGAACCGTTCTCCGGCGCGGTCGAGGCCGGCTTCGAGGAGGCGTCCACCGATGCCGCGACCGTGTCGGGACGGATCGATGAACAGATCGCACAGCACCGTGGCGTCGCCGATCCGGCGTGTGGCGCAATAGCCGGCGATCGTGCCATTGACCTCTGCCACCAGGAACCTTCCGGTGCCGCGCAGGTGTGAGACGTAGTTCTGGTCAGCTCCGTCTTGGTCGCCGTTGGCCAGTGCGATTTTCGCGATCAAAGGCAAGTCGCGGTCGCCGGCGGATCGGATGTCCACGCTGGCAGCGTACCGGCGCGGACCCGTCGGAAATACGCCCAGGTCACACGGGGGTGACAGAGTGGGGCACGACCTTCGTGGTGGTCCAGGCACACCGGAACCTGTCCGCGCCGGATGCACGCGATCATGCGAACTGAGACAGGCGAAACCCTGATGCCCAAGGCCAGCGTCAACCATCCGATCTTCGCCCGCTGGTACGCACGCATGAGCATGGCGATGGAACATCGGGGCCTCGCCGAACATCGCCGCACGCTGCTCGCCGGACTGACCGGCCAGGTCATCGAGCCGGGTGCGGGCAACGGCATGAACTTCACGCACTACCCACCACAGGTCACCCGGCTGCTCGCGATCGAACCCGAGCCCTACCTACGTCGCCTCGCGCAAACCCAGGCCGCCGAAGCGCACATCCCGATCACGATCGTCGACGGCCTGGCCGACCATCTCCCCGCCACCGACGGCTCATACGACGCCGCGATCGCCTCCCTCGTCCTGTGCACCGTCCCCGACCAGGACACCGCGCTCGCCGAGCTACACCGCGTCCTCAAACCCGGCGGCCAGTTGCGCTTCTTCGAACACGTCCACGCGGCAACGCCCAGACGGCGCGGCCTGCAAAAAACCCTCGACGCCACCATCTGGCCCTGGCTCGGCGGCGGCTGCCACTGCGGCCGCGACACCCAGACAGCGATCGAACGCGCCGGGTTCGTCATCGACCGCATCGACCAGCTCACCACCGCCGACACCCGAATACCGTTCCCGACCGCACCACAGATCCTCGGCACCGCCACCCGCCCCTGAGACTCCGCTACCGACACCCCGGTACGCGGAAACCCGTCGTGCCTGCGTGTCCTTCTTCTCGCTCTTGCATCCGCACCAGATTGCTGACAATGCCCGGACGTAAGGCTCGAACCATCCAGGCATTCGGCCGATCTAATTCAGACGGCGGCCGCTGGGCAGCTGACCATGTGGGCGACGTGTGTGGGGTCGAGCGCCTGCGGCGGGCCGTTAGGGTCGGATTCGTGGAGTGGAGTTTCCTTTCGGCCGAGGCGCTCACGGCCGCCCTGCGCGCGGGCGAAGTGACCTCGGTGGAAGTGACCGACGAGGCGATCGCCCGCATCGAGCGGGACGACAAGGCGATCAACGCGATCTGTGTGCCGGACTTCGACCGTGCGCGGGCCGCCGCGCGCCGGGCCGACGAGGCACGCGCCAGCGGCGAGGATCGACCACTGCTCGGTGTTCCGGTGACGGTGAAGGAGTCCTACAACGTTGCCGGACTGCCCACGACCTGGGGGATGCCGCAGTACGCGAACTATCTGCCCGCCGAGGACGCGGCGGCGGTATCGCGGTTGAAGGCCGCGGGCGCGGTGATTATCGGCAAGACCAACGTGCCGTTCATGCTGCAAGATTGGCAGAGCTTCAACGAGATCTACGGCACCACCAATAACCCGTGGGACCACGGTCGCACGTCGGGTGGATCCTCCGGCGGATCAGCGGCGGCGCTGGCATCGGGATTCGGTGCGCTGTCTATCGGCTCCGACCTCGCGGGTTCACTGCGCAACCCGGCGCATTTCTGCGGTGTCTACGCACACAAGCCGACGTCCGGGCTGGTGGCGACCCGCGGGATGGTGCCGCCGGCCGCACCGGCGTTGCCGGTCGACGGCGACCTCGCCGTCTGCGGTCCGATGGCGCGTACCGCCCGCGACCTCACATTGCTGCTGGACGTGATGGCGGGACCGGACCCGCTGACGCTCGGCGTCGCCTACGATTTGACTCTGCCGCCCGCGCGCCACCAGAGGCTCTCCGACTTCCGTGTCCTGGTCCTCGACGAGCATCCACTCATTGCGACCGGGTTCGCGGTGCGGGCCGGCGTGAACCGAGTCGCCGACGCGCTCGTCGACCGCGGGGCCCGCGTCGAGCGGCACAGTCCGCTACTGCCCGATCTGACCGAAGCCGCGACGGTCTACGCGCAGTTGATGTGTTCGAACGTCGGCGCGCGTATTCCCGCCGAGGCGTACGAGCAGCTGCGGACCCACGCCGCCGGACTGAGCGCGGACGACCAGGGTCTCAACGCGGCGCGGCTGCGCGGCATGGTCTTCAGCCACCGCGATTGGATCGAGGCGGACATCCGCCGTGAACTGCACCGCCACAGCTGGCGTCGGCTATTCGCCGAATTCGATGCCGTGGTGTGCCCGATCACGTCAATTCCCGCGTTTCCGCACGACCACAACCCCGACCGCGGGGAACGACGGATCGACATCGACGGCGTCGAGTACCCGTACATCGACCAGCCCGTCTGGGCCGGTCTGGCCACCATGCCCGGACTGCCTGCCACCGCCATACCTGCCGGCCGGTCCCCCGAGGGGCTGCCGGTAGGAGTGCAGCTCATCGGTCCGATGTTCGAAGACCACACCCCGCTGCGGCTGGCCGAACTGCTCGAGCAGACAATCGGCGGCTTCCAGGCACCGAAGTAGGGGTGCCGTTAACGCGGCCGGCGGGGCCAACGCGGCGGCAGTTCCTGGCAGCTCAGGCTCACGCGATCCTCGCCCGCGACTTTCTGGAGGGCCCCGGGCCGACGGCCAGGTATTCGCGCGCAGGCACGGCCCGGCACGGCGCCCGGCTGATCGAGGCGTCCGGGCGCTCTCGGTGGTGAGCGTTCACCGGCGCACACCGCGTCACGCCCCGCCCACCGCGCCTGATTTTAAAAGGGCTCGTCGCGAACCATATGGGCCATTTCCGGTCAGAAAGAACTCATGGGCTGATCTGGTACATATCCGAATCGTCAGTGATACTCAGCGAGTCGAGCATGAGTTTTCTCTTCGCGGACTTCGTCCCGTGAGAGGAGTGGTCGGGTGGCTGTGGATATGTCGTTCCTGGCCGCCGGGCCGGACTATTACGTGCCCTGGGACTCCAGCGCTCCGGGCTCCCGATACGACGCGGGGCCCATGCCGGCCGGGTGGGTTCGGCAGGACTCGGGGGCATGGACGCACTGGGAACAAGAGAAAAGCGTTCTTCCTGGTCAAGGCTGGAAGATACACGTGTCCAGCTCGCTGGAGAACGCACAGTCCGTGCTGGCAGTGGTGGTGGCCGCGTGTGTCGAGGCGGGCGTCGCGTTCAAGTATCTGGCGGGGCGGCGGATGTTCCTGCTGGCCCACGACAAGCATGCCAACCGCGTACAGAGCGGTAAGTTCTGCACCCTGTATCCGACCACCGAGAAGTGCGCGGCGCGCCTGTTAGAACGGCTGGAAAACGATCTTTCCGGCATCAGCGGGCCCTATGTGCTGTCCGACCGCCGATTCGGGACGAGCGAGTGTGTCTCCTACCGTTACGGGGCCTTCCGTGGGCGCGTGCGGGTCGATGCCGAGGGTGAGCGCGTGCACATCCTCGTCGGGCCGGACGGTGACGACATCGACGACGAGCGGCTGCCGGAGTTCCGGTCGCCGCCCGGGATCGAGGATCCGTTCCGGAAGGTCGTACCGAACACGGCCGGCGGCTCGGTCACGTTCAACGGATATACCTTCGAGGACGTGATCCGGCACGGCAACGCCGGAGGCGCCTACCGGTTCCGGTCCAGGGACGGCGAGCAGGTGTTCGTCAAGGAGGCCAGGGCGTACAACGGCTACGTCGCCGACGGCACCGACGCGAAGACGCGGCTGAACGCCGAGTACCTGGCTCTGCGCGCCATCCATGCCCGCGATCCCGGCCTGTGCCCGCGGCCGGTGGAGCTGTTCCACCACTGGGAGCACAGCTACCTCGTCACCGCGTGGACGCCCGGCATGTCCGTGTACCGGTGGATGGTGGCGAACAACCCCGCCATCCTGGTCGGGCCGAGCGCCGCGGACTTCACCGAGTACCACCGCCGCGCCCTGACCGTGCTCGACCGGATCGAGGTGCTGCTGGACCGCCTGCACGCGCTGGGCCACGTGTTCGTTGACGTCAGCCCGAACAACGTGCTCGTCGACGAGGACGACGACGTCCGGCTCATCGACTTCGAGTCCGTGCAGCCCATCGCGAGGGTACGGCGCATCATGGGCACGCCCGGCTACCAGCCTCCGGACACGCTGGCCGTGGTGGATCGCGACCCCACCGATCTCGACTGGTACGGCCTCGCCGCCCTGGCCCACATGCTGCTGTTCCCCACGCACGAGGCGGTCGAGCGGCACCCTGCTCTCCTCGACCACCTGCACGCCGACCTGGCCGAACTGGCACCCGTCGCACCGCGCTTGTGGCAGTGGGCCGCCCGCTGCCACGACCGTGTCGAGGAGGGCGACGGCCTGCCCACGCCACGGGCCGTACGCGAGGACACCGTGGCCGAGCTGCGCCGGCTGGCCGACCGGACCGCCGACGCGCTGGAGGCGATGGCCGAGCCCGACCATCCCGTACGGGTCTATCCGACCACGCCGCTGGGGTACCGGACCGACACCCGCGCGGTGGCCGCCGGCACCGCCGGCGTGCTGTACGCCCTGCACCGCGCCGGCCGTACCGGCGACCCTCGCATCGTCGGGCGGCTGCGGGACGACGCGCTGGCCGCCGAACGTAAGAGCGCGCCCGGCCTGCTGTACGGCAGTGCCGGCGTAGCCCACGTCCTGGCCGAACTCGGGGAGGGCGAAGCCTCCGAGACGCTGCTCACCACGGCGGCGGACCACCCGCTGAACCGTACGTCCGCCACGCTCGGCGGCGGCGCGGCCGGCACCGCGCTCGGCCTTCTCGCTCACCACCGGCGCACCGGCGAACAGCGGTGGCTCGACCTGGCCCAGCGCCTGCTCGACGGAGTTCCGGACGGCGACGAGCTCACCGCGCGGCTGAGCCCGGTCAACCGGTCCGGGCTGGCCGGTGGCCGTACGGGCGTGGCGCTGGCGCTCCACGCGCTGTACCGCCGTACGAAGGAGCCGGCCGTCTTCGACCGCGGCATGCGGCTGCTCCGTGAGGACCTGGAGTACGCCGAATCCATCCCGGTGAACGGTCTCGGCTTCCGTGCCTCACACACCGACACCCGCGTCCTCCCGTACCTGTTCGCCGGCAGCGCCGGGTACGCCACCGTGCTCTCCCGCTACCTCGCGGACCGCCCGGACGCGGAGTTCGACCTGGTCGACGACCTGCGCGCGGCCGACGCGCTGGAAGGCTCCCTGCGCGCCTGCTCGATCCGCTTCACCGCGTTCCCCGGCCTGTTCCCCGGTCTGGCGGGGCTCGCCGTGACCCTCGCCGACTGCGGGCGGCGGCTGGGCCGCCCCGACCTCGTCGACACCGCGCTCACCAGCGCCCGCGGCCTGTTCCGGTACGCGATCCCGCGCAAGGACGGCGTGGTCTGGCTCGGGGAGCCGGGACAGCGCCTGTCGGCCGACCTGTGGTCCGGATCGGCCGGAATCCTGCTCGCCCTGCGGCACCTGACCGACGTGGTCTCCGCCGACTCCCTCGACGCGTCGAGGGACGCCGTTGTCCCAGCTCAAGTGGAAGGGAGGAGTCAACATGGAGGAGGTTCTGCGTCTCCAGACCGCCCAGGCGACAGGTCCTGAACAGCCCTGCATCGTCTTCAGCACCAGCAGCATCACCGTCGAGTGCCGAGACGAGTAGTGGTCCCACCGCCTGCCGGGTCCATCGCGCCCCGGCAGGCGACCCCGCACGCTGGATCGCGGGGCGGCGGTTACTCACCGCCGGCCCTTCCGTGTGCCTGGATGGCTCAGCCGGTCGCGCAGGTCGTGCCGTTGAGAGTGAAGGCGGCTGGGGCGGCGTCGTTGCTCGCCCAGGTTCCCTGGAACCCGAACGACACGGACGCTCCAGCGGCGATCGTGCCGTTGTACGACACGTTCTTCGAGGTCACCGCCGCTCCGCTCTGCGTGATCGTGGCGTTCCAGGGGCTGGTCACCTTCGTGTCGCCGGGGGAGACGAATCCCAGTGTCCAGCCGTTGACGGCGCTGGTCCCGGTGTTGGTGACGGTGATGTCGGCGGTGAGACCGCCCAGCCACTCGTTCTTCGTGTAGCTCACCTTGCAGGTGCTGCCGCCGGAGCCGCCGCCGCTGTCCGGGTGGAGCTGGACGACGACGAGCGAGTACGCCGGGATCGTCTGGCTGGTGGCGCTGCCGGCGGTCGTGGAGGTGATGGACGTGGCGTTCTGCGCGTAGGTGTAAACGGTGGGCGTGGCCGACGACGGGGTGAAGCCGCTGTAGGACAGGTTCGCCGTGTACGCGTTGGACGGGTCCTTGTTGACGAACAGCAGATCCACGTCTCCATTGCTCCGTTTGACCGCGTGTACGGTCAGCGGCGACTGGCTGCTGCTCGTGGGTACGAGCGTGTCGCCGGACGCGCCGAGCTTGGTCATCATCTGGATGCCGTAGTAGGGCGCGAACGGCGTCTCGGCGGCGGGCTCGCTGCCCGAGGCGTTGGAGAGTACGCCCTCGTCGTTGTAATCGGTGGCGCCGTTCACGGTACTGGTGCCGTTGGAGCCGTTGTGCAGGTTCCACCAGTCGATGTTGAACGCGCCGTTCTCCAGCCAGGTCAGGTAGTCGTCTGGCGCGAACAGCGCCGCCGGGTGGGTGTCCTTGTCGATCGTGGAGTTGGTCTCTGTGACGGCAATGCCGACGTTGGCCGCGTTCGCGCCGGCGTACTGGTCGATCAGTGAGCGCAGCGTGGCGGTGATGGTGCCGACCTGGGCCTGCGGCTTGGTGAGCAGGTCGGCGGGGCTGTCGCCGCCTGGATACCAGTGCACGACCACGAAGTCGATCTTCGAGCCGGCGATCGACATGACGGTGTGGTTCCAGTCGGTGCTGTCACCCGGCCCGGTGAGCCCGTCCGGCCAGCTTCCCGGAGTGGTCAGCACCGCACCGATCTTTATGGTGGGGTCGGCCGCCTTCATCGCCGTGACGTACTGCAGCAGGTTCTGGGCGTACGTGGTCGCGCTCTTGCTGGAGTGGGTGTCGTTCTCCCACGAGGAGCCGTACTCGCCGTTGCCGTAGACCTCGTTGCCGATCTCCCAGTACTTCGCGCCGTACCCCTTGGTCAGGTTGGCGTAGCGCACCCAGTCCGCGGCCTCCTGTGGCGTGCCGGACCCGTAGTTGGCGATGATGATCGGTTGCGCACCGGCCGAGCGGACCGTGCCCATGTACGCGTCGAAGTCGGTGTTCGGCGCCACGTACCCGCCGTCGGCGGTGTTGGTCTTCCAGTGGTAGATGTCGGCGTACGAGCCGCCCGGGTAGCGCACCGCACCGATGCCGGCGCCCTTCAGCAAGCCGGGCACGGGGGAGTCGTTCATGTAGCCGTCGTACACGGCCACGTTCATGCCGAACGCCGCGGACGGTATCGAAGCCAGCCGCCGGCCCGCGTCGACCGACACGTTGGCGGACGTGGCGGCCGAGGCGGGCGTCGCGCTGACCGGGACGAGGACGGCCGCTGCCAGCCACACGGCCGCGGCGAGCACACGGAGGTAAGACCGAGGCGGGGATGCGGATCTGAGTCGTCGCACTGGCACTCCTGTCATGGGAACCCTGGTCTGCGAAGAGGTGACGGTGGCACCGGGAACTGCGGGATCCCTGCCGGAGCACGACGGCGCATCGCGCCTACGGAAAGCACGCGAAATGCCTTCCTCGCGCATCTGAAAACACCACCGGCCGGTATCTGGGTAAATGGCTCCTTCTCAGTTGAGTGACCGTAGCAGCGCTTCGAATATCCAGCGTGACGGGCGTTCCCTATTGCCCGGAGTGCCGACAACATACGTCGAAGCGCTGAGGCGTGCAACGGGTGTTCATTGCCGTGCTAATTTTCATTTGTTTTCATGCGTCTCCGGTCTCCGCCCACCGCTCGTCGACGTCGCTACCAGCATTGCGGCGGCGCACGGCCGCGCGTGCATTTCCGGCGCCTTGACTTCGCCGCTCCGGCGCGGATACTGAGCCCGCACTCCAAATCTCGCATTGTTCGAGATGCCGAACACCAGGGTCGCCAAATGAGAGGACCTCGACCATGAAACCTCTGACCCGACTCCATCGGGCATGGGCGCTCGTCTCGGTGCTGTCGGCCGCCGCCACGGTCACCGCGGCCGCCGTGCTCGTCCCCCAGCCGGCGCAGGCCGCCGCCACGCTGGGCGCACAGGCCGCGGCGTCCGGGCGTTACTTCGGCACTGCGGTGGCCGCCGGCAGGCTCGGCGACTCGACGTACTCTACGATTCTCGACCGGGAGTTCAACACGGTCACCCCGGAGAACGAGATGAAGTGGGACACCACCGAGCCTTCCCGCGGCTCGTTCAACTTCGGCCCCGCCGACCAGATCGTCAACCATGCCCTGGCGCACGGGCAGCACATGCGCGGCCACACGCTCGTGTGGCACTCCCAGCTGCCCGGCTGGGTCAGCTCCATCAGCGACGCGAACACGCTACGCAGCGTGATGGACAACCACATCACCACCGAGATGACCCACTTCAAGGGGCAAGATCTATGCGTGGGACGTCGTGAACGAGGCGTTCGCCGATGGCAGCACCCAGCACCGTAGCTCGGTCTTCCAGAACGTGCTGGGCAACGGCTTTATCGAAGAGGCGTTCCGTACGGCCCGGGCCGCCGACCCCTCGGCCAAGCTCTGCTACAACGACTACAACATCGAGAACTGGTCCGACGCCAAGACCCAGGGTGTCTACAGCATGGTCAGGGACTTCAAGTCCCGCGGCGTGCCCATCGACTGCGTCGGCTTCCAGAGCCACTTCGGCTCGAGCGGCCCGCCGACGAGTTTCCAGACCACCCTGAGCAACTTCGCGGCCCTCGGCGTCGACGTCCAGCTCACCGAGGTCGACATCGCGCAGGCACCGTCGACCGCCTACTCCAACACGGTCAAGGCCTGCGTGAACATCTCGCGCTGCGCGGGCATCACCGTGTGGGGTATCCGCGACAGCGACTCCTGGCGCAGCGGTGACAACCCGTTGCTGTTCGATGACGGTGGCAACAAGAAACCCGCCTACGACGCGGTGCTGTCCGCACTCGGCGGCGGCGTCCCGTACGGCGACGGAGGTTCGCCCACCCCGACGCCCACCCCGCCGGGCAACGGCGGGTGTTCGGTGAAGTACACGGTCAGTTCGCAGTGGTCGGGCGGGTTCGGCGCGAACGTGAGTGTGACGAATCTCGGTGATCCGGTGTCGAGTTGGACGTTGACCTGGTCGTTCGGTGCCGGCCAGCAGGTCACCCAGGCGTGGAACGCCACCGTGACCCAGAGCGGGTCGAACGTGACCGCCACGAGCGTCTCCTACAACGGATCCCTGGGCACGGGCGGCAGCACGAGCTTCGGGTTCAACGGCTCTTGGAACGGCAGCAACCCGGTGCCCGTGAACTTCGCGCTGGACGGCACCGCCTGCTCCACCGGCTGATCACTTATCCACATCCGCCGCCACCCTGCGCTTGCCGATAGTGCCATCCGGGCAGGTGGGGGCGCTGGAGGCCAGCACGGACTTCAGGCAGGGTGGCTATGGCCGAGTAGGTCGAAGTAGGCGATGCGGGAAGCGGTTACCACGCCATGATGGTCGGCTGTGTTGTTACGTCTTGCCTACATGACCGTGACACACGCCTTTGCGTGCTGTGCCTGCTCTCGATGAGCGGCCGGGATAGAGACGCTGAAATCCTGGCGCTGCGCCACCGGCTCGCGGTGCTGCAGCGTCAGCTGGGCAAGGAAAAGGCCCACGCCCTGCGCGAGTTCGAACACTTCTACAACAAGCGCGCCGCGAGTGCCCGGACCCCACTTGCCTATCTGTGGGCCACGTCGCGGCGAAATTATCCGCATTCTGGCGATAAGGCCTCTTGCCCGTCGCGTTGCCCGCCGTGGTTGATGTACTGGGCCTGCCAGGTACAGCTCCCCAGGTCGCGCACTCGAATAGTGTGGAAGGCCGAGAGGTCTGCGTTGAGCAGCAGCGCGATCGCGGGAAAGTAGATGGCGCGTGGGCCGTTGGGGATCCCGGCGGCGTAGGGCAGGAGTCGGTCGTCGGGGTGTTGGTGTGGATCGACCCATTCGGGGTGGGGTTCGAATTGATGCCAGGGTAGGTCTAGGAGCAGTCGTCGGCCGATTCCGAGGTGAGTGGCGCCGGGAAGGGTTGCCGCCTCCTGCCACATCGCGTCTGCCCAGCGTCCGGCCAAGCCACAAGGATAGTCGGGGGTGTTGAATCCCCAGATGCCCTGGGCTCCGTAGGTGTGGCCTGCGGCTCCGGAAAGGATGTGGCTCCAGAAAAGGAATCGCTGGATCTCGTGCAAGCTGGACCCGCAGATTCCCTCATAACAGACTTCTCCATTGATGACCGGTTTGGTGGGCACGCGTTCGAGCCCTTCATGGAGAGTGTTGACCGAGGGCTGGAGGCTGTTCTGGCCGGAGTGGCCTGTCTGCAAAAGCCAAAAGTCAATCAGGCCTTCATTCTCGAAGTATTCCCACGGCGGCTTCCCCGGTTGGGCGTGCACGGTGACTGGTCGCCCGTACGGGTCAAGTCGACGAATTCCGCGTGCCACCTCTTCCAGCCGCCTCAATTGCTCGGAGACCGCGGACTCGTCCTCAGTTCGAGGGGCAATTTCGTCAAAGGCCGCTGACGCGGATCCTTGTGCGATGATCTGGAATATCTCGTCAGTGAGAACGAGCGGAGGCTCACCGGCCAGGGCCCACACGACCGGGTAGGCGCCCCAGCGGGCGATCATCTCCCGCCAATGCCGGATTAGTTGCGAAGGCGTCATGAATTGCAGGTAGTAAGCCCACGAGCCGAACACGCACGGCACCAGATTGTGCTCCACCAACGTTTTCACCCGCCGGTCGGCCTCATCAAACCAGGCGAGGTTGGGCGTGCCGAAGCCGTCGTGCCAGGCCCACCCGCTGCTACTACGCCCCTCGGGTGCGAACGGCACCATCTCCGGATACAATCCCGCGACGATTTGTACGACGGAGAAACCCTGCTGCGCCCGTTTGGCCGCCAGGTCACGGAATTCCTGATCGGAGAGCCTGTCGACGAAACCGTGCCACCATGTGTCCGCCAGCCAGAAGAACGGCGTGCCGTCGGCGTGTTCGAGGTGGCGATGACTGGGTGCGACTCGCAGGGGTCCATGAGCGAGCAGCCCAGCCGGATCCTTATCCGCTCTCACGGTGACGACTCCGCTTGACGCCTCCGCTTCGTAACGATGGGTGCCCGGTAGCTCTGAGGAATACCGGACTCGCCACTCACCGCCGCTCACAAATGCCGGCACCAGCCGCTGCCGACCCTCCGGATCAGTAAACAACATATCCACGATCCGGGCTGCGGCGTCGTCGTCATTGGTGGAAACCGGACCGAGACCGACCTCGACTACACCGTATCGAGCGACATCGGTAAAACTCATTGACAGATACCTCAATCAGATTCACGGTCGACAAGGAGCTTACAAACAACAAGCTCCACCGCTATGACGCGGCTTCAACTCCCGGTCTGCTGGGCGCATGAAAAAGGGTCACAGTTCACTAGTCGTGCCGCATAGCGGCTTGAATCTCCGGACCAAGGTCGTGGTCCTGTGACGCGTGGACTACATAGATGAACCTGTGTATGTCTCCGGCGAATGCGTCACGCGGCCCGGAGCGGTCGCGGGCAGGAAAGCTGTGGTCACGGCCAACCAAAAGCTGCCCTCGCATGGCCTTCCGTTGCAGCATCCATGGGCCAACTGGCACCGGAACATTTGCCACTCGCATTTCGTCAATGCTGACAGCAAGCGTGCCCGGACCGTCGGCGGAGGGAGCGTAGGTGAGCTCAAGAGTGTGGTTGCCGACGCCGAAAGGGATAGAAGACAATACGGCCTGATGGGTCTCGTCGACATCCAACTCGACGACCAGGCGGCCATTGTCTAGATAGCAACTCCAGCCCCCAGGGAAAGATATCCCGGACATGTAACTCCACTGGCTCCAGATCACACCGCCAGCGTCGTCGCGCGCTTCAATGGTGGCTGTCAGCGTGAATCCAGTACGGAATGGTGATGGGATGTCGACAGGTCCGCCACCGGGTCTAACCGTGTATACGTAACGTTCGGGGGTGCGTTGCGGCTCGAGACCTTCTATCGGCCGGAGTGCTAGCGCCGAGGCGAGCGGATTGTCCATGAGTGGGAGTACGTTGTTGCGGCCCGCCTCGTGCCACCACAGTGCGGTCAAGTGGCGAAGTCGATCGGGATGCGCATCGGCGAGGTCGTACGCTTCGGAGAAGTCTGACGTCAAGTCGTACAGCAACCAGCGGTCCTGGTCGAATTCCACGCTGCCTTCTATGGTTCCACGCTCGTGGGCGTAGGCACCTACATGGTTGGTTGTGGCCTTCCAGCCATCGTGGTAAATGGCACGGGATCCCCCTACTTCGAAGTACTGCGTGCGTCGAGGGCTTTCGACTCCCGGATCCTGCAAGGATGTCAGCAGGCTTGCACCATCGACGGGTTGCTGTGGAACGCCATCGACTTCTTCGGGAACATCGACTCCCGCGGCTTCAAGGATGGTCGGCATCAGATCGATGGCGTGACTGAACTGTGTACGAATCTGCCCCCGATGGTGCGCGTCGATGCCTGTCGGCCAATGAACGATAAAAGGTACTCGTACTCCACCGAGCCAGGCGTAATGCTTCCATAGCTTGAAGGGGGTGTTTCCCGCCCAAGCCCAACCCCACGCATAGTGGCTGTATGGGCTGTAGTGACCGCCGAGGTCTTCGATCCCTTCGAGGAGTCGACCGAGCTCGTCACCCGGGAAGGTCAGGGAGCCGTGTGGTCCGCTGTCAGCGGCAGCGCCATTGTCCGAAACGATCATGATGATCGTGTTTTCTAGCGCGCTGAGCGTTGCCAGGAAATCAACCAGCCTTCCGATCTGGGCATCGGTGTGGCTGAGGAAGCCGGCGTAGATCTCCATCATTCGTGAGTACAGTCGGCGCTCGCTGACTTGCAGCTCATCCCACGGTCGCACCCACGGCGGGCGGCCCGTGAGCGTGGTGGCCGGTGGGACGATGCCTTGTGCCACCTGCCGTTCGAACGTTCCATCTCGGAGTGCCTCCCAGCCCTCGCCGAAGGCACCGGAGTAGCGGTTGATCCACGACGTGTGCACCTGGTGTGGCGCGTGCATCGCGCCGGGTGCGAAGTAGAGGAAGAACGGCTTGTCAGGTGCAGCCTGCTGCTGATCCTGGACCATGCGCATGGCGCGAGATGTGAGGTCCTCGGTCAGGTGGTATCCCTCGATCGGATGGCGGTGGTCGAGAAGGGAATTGTCGCTGACCAGATCGGGCGCCCATTGGCTTGTCATACCGCCCAGGAACCCATAGAAGCGTTCGAAGCCCAGGCCCAGTGGCCACCTGTCGAAGGGGCCGGCAGGACCGATCTCTGCACTCGGCGTGAGGTGCCACTTGCCCACCGCAAACGTGCTGTAACCGGCGTCGCGAAGGACTCGAGGAAGCGCACCAGCGGACTTCGGGATACGGACGGTATAGCCCGGATAGGTGAAGGAAAGTTGGGTCAGATAGCCCATGCCGACGGCATGATGGTTTCTCCCCGTCATCATGCATGCCCGGCTCGCCGAGCAGATCCCCGTCACGTGGAAGCCGTTGTAGCGGAGACCACTCTTCGCCAGCTCGTCGATTCGTGGAGTTGCGACGGGGGAGCCGAAGCAGCCGAGGTCGGCGAAACCGAGATCATCGAGAACGATCAAGACGACGTTGGGCGAGCGGTATGTCATGAGCGCCTCTACTCCACGTCGACAACCCGATCAGGATGAAAGCGTGGCATGCTGCGGGCGACGCGGCACTTATCAGACGTTCAATACTTTCAGCTTCCGGCCTGAACAATCGCTGGATGTCCCCGACAGTACCGGCGGGGCAGAATCTACTTCTGCGGTCGCATGTCTGATCCGAGTCGACATCGGATCAGGCCGTACAAACCTCGAGGTCGACGCTGGAGGTCATTCGGCGGCCGGTGCGGAGGCTATTGCAAATCTCTGCACAACTCGTTTGCGTGTCCGTGGTGACCTCCAAACGAGCGCAGTTGCGGAAGAACGTCCGCGAAGATTTTGGCGCGGTACGACATTCCTCAAACTTTGTGTCACTGGCGGTGTGGTTTCTCGGCATGACGCGCTGCGCGACACAAAGTTCACGGTAGAAGAGATCGCGGTTGCGGTAGCTGAAGCGAAGGCTCGCGGAACTCGTGTCATGCTGCATGCGCACAACAACGCCGGTATTCGCAACGCGATTTCAGCCGGCGTGTGCTGCGTCGAACACGGCTCGGCGATCGATGAGGAGACTGCGGTGTTGATGGCGGAGCGCAGGGTGGTTCATGTGCTCTCTCGCGCCGTCGTTAGACCTGGATGGTCATGCGACCCGCCGCAACCCGAACCGCACCAGACCATGCGTCGAAACGAGACCCAGGCCGCGAGTATCGCTGAATTGGTAGCCAAGGAGTGGATTAATGGAACCCGCTATGACGATCACCGGCATTGATCACGTTGGCATATCGGTATCTAGCCTTGACCGAGCCCTTGCGTTCTATCGAGACACTATCGGCATGCAGGTGGTAGCTGACGGAGTGCTGGACGAGCGGTACGATGCCATAACCGGACTTACCGGCGTGAAATGTTGGGGAGTGATGCTGAAATTGGGGGCCATGCACATCGAGTTGTTCCAGTTTGCAAGTCCTACCCCAAAGCACAACGATCCGAATCGGCCGGTCTCCGATCAAGGTATCACTCACGTTGCATTCACAGTCGCCGATATTGATCGCGAGTACGATCGCCTCGTGGCAGCAGGTGTATCTTTTCATTGCGCTCCACAAGAATTTCCCAGTGGGAATAGGGCCACCTATGGCAGGGACCCGGATGGCAATGTTTTCGAACTCCTCGAGCGGGCGAGTCACTCTCGGAGCCGGACGACCGCGAGAACAAATCGCTCACGAGTCAACTAGCCCGGCGCTTTACGGTGATCCCGGGGAGTCTCGGGATCTTGTGGGCCGGGCCGGTGATCGCTTCCTTCTAGTGTGAAGTCCTCGGCACGATCCGGGGAACTCGCAGCGGCACCGACCCGATCTCGGTCAGCTTGCCGGTGATGACGCCACCGGCCTCGCGCAGTCGCCGTACGGCCACCGCGTCGCCGGCGCGCTCACCCCATTCAGGGTCGAGCACGAGGCTCTGCGCCGTGGTCGTTCCGTCGATGGTGGAGATGACGTCCTTGATGCCCGGCGGTATGCCGGCCAGAGGGCCCGTCGGCGCACCTGCCGAGTAGAGCCGGTCGGCCGCCTCAGCGGCCTTCAGTGCCTGCTCCTCGAACCGCGCCAGGTAGATGCCGAGTTCGGGGCCGGGGGCATCGGCCCTCGCGAACGCCGCCTTCACCAGCTGGACCGCGGTGACGTGGTTCTCCGGCAGCGCGTCGAGCGCGTCACTGATCGTGCGGAACTCGGTCACGACCGGCCGCCGTGGATGCGAGCCGAAGAGATGACAGAGGGCTCCTCGTACGGTGCTTCTGCGACCGCGAACAACATCGCGGCCTTCTCGCGGATCGAGCGGAACGAATCGAGCAGCGCCTCACGGTCCGCTTCCGGAATGGTGACGCTGGCCGCTTCCAGGGCGGTCGCCGGCTCCTCGTAGGATCATGCATCACGGTCCTCCTAGTACGCTGCGGCTGACCCCTCGCGTCGAGGACCGATCGACCCGTGCAGTTGTCCGTCATGGTCGCGCCAGCTCATGGGGAATGTGCCCATGTGGTAGTCGTACGCCGGAAGCGGATCCACAATGACGCCCAGCTTGGCGAGGTCTCGGATGAATTGCGAGCTCACCCGGCTTTCCATGGTGAGCGCATAGTTGTCCGTCAGCGGAAGCATGCGCGGCCGGTCGTCCGCTTCGTAGGGATCCAGGTCATATTCCAGAACGTTGGCCAGGACTTGCGGAACCGTACAATGCACGTTTCCGGGGCTGCCCATCGAAATGACCGGCTTTCCATCCTTGAGGACGATGGTGTTGCTGAGGACCGACCGCATTCGGCTTCCTCCGGTCAGCCAGTTGGCGAAGATGTGTGTCATGGAGTTGGCCTGGTGGCTCCCCACCATGGGGATGCCGCCGACGACCTCTCCCGCGATGCCTCCGCTCTGCAGTGTGTTCATCATCTGCACCCAGTTCCCGGCCGGGTCGACGACGCTGATCTCACAGCTCCCCGTGGGGTGCTTCGTACGGGATCCCGCGGCCTGCAGTGCGCCTTGGCCATGGACCAACTCCACATGGCGCGTCAGGTCGATCTTCGGCACGCTGAGTCGCAGCTTGTCGGCCAACTTGGCGCGGTAGTCCTCCGACATGAGCAGGCCCGATGGATCGGCGAATATCGCCGGATCGTTGATGAAACCGCTCTCCAGGTGCGCGAGCCGCAGCGCATGGGCCATGTAATAGCCGGCGAGCCCCGATTCGGTGAAATGGCCGATTGATCTGACGTCGAGGTGGCGCAGTATGCCCAAGACGATGGAACAGAAGACCGCCTGCCGCTCCGGCGGTGACAGCTGGGCGACCTCGTATCCACGGTGGTGCCAGCGCGTGGCGGTGTCCCACCGCGGTGACCACGAAGCCATGTGGTCAGGCGTGATCGGCCAGCCGAGGTCGTTGGCCCGCTGGACGAATCGATCCGCCCACGCCCCGGTGATGAAGTAGTCGGGCCCTTCCGTCGCGGACGCGCTGAGTGTGTCCGCGAGCACCGGACTCGCCCACACGTCACCCACCTGCGGCAGGTGACCGGTGGGGGCGAAGTGCTTGCGCCCGGATTCGGTGTAGAGGAAAAAGCTACTGCTCTGCCCCTGTACGTAGTGCTCGAACGAGGTGACGACATGCCCCTGCCGCGCCGCCTCGATCGCGGGGCCGATGAGACAATCCCACTGCTTGGTCCCGAATTGTTCGAGCATGGCCTTCATGCCGGGCATGAAACCGGGAAGTACCGACATCGGAGGCGGGTATCCAGGGACTGACGCGTAGTAGCCCTTCCCTTTTGGTACCCGCACATGCGGGGCGAGATCGGGAACGGTTCGTCCCGTCGAGTTGAGCTCGTGCACCACACCGGTGGATGCCTCGTAAAAGAGGCAGGTGACCGTGCCGGCGTGATTCGTCATTTCCTGCTGAACGACGGCCTGAAGAACGGATCCGGCGATGGCGGCATCAATCGCGTTGCCGCCGTCGCGCATTACTTGCAGCATGGTGTCCGTTACAAGCGGGTGCTGGCTGGCGCACACTGCGTGCGCCCCGGTAACAGGCACCTTCGGTCCGACTCTCGTGCCACGCGACGGATCACTATCGGTTTCACCGTGATTCGTGGTTGTGGTGGTCAAGGCCATCCTCCTATTCGTGGGACCGCCGCGCTCCGGCGTGGTCGTTCGTGTTAAAGGAAAATCCATCCCGCGGCACAGATGAAGTGGTCACAGGCGGTGCTGAACCTGGGTCCGCAGCTGCCAGCAGGGCAGATTCTGCCCGTCTTACGTGGCGGCGGCATCGAGCATCTGTTCAACGAGCAAGTCGCACGGCTGTGACATCTGCTGCATGTTTTTGGATCATCCTCGTGTCACGCTTCGACCTGAGGCGTCGTTGGTGCGAACCAAATTCGTGCCTCCCGCGACGCTTCGGGTTCGCCATTTCTCCGACAGATCACGCGCCGGCTCCGCATGTCACCTGGCGACAGGTCTGCGGATTCGAGAGGTCTGGTCGTTTTTCGACGATCCATCCAACATCCCCAAAGTCAAATCTCTGGACTTCAGAGACTGCGGAAGTTTTAGGAGCAACTCAATGAGGCGATTGATACCAGTTGTGCTCATGATGTTCTTGGCGAGCGCCTGTGGACTAAGTAGTGGCTCGTCCACGGACAAGAAGACCGGCGATTTCGCCCTCACCTGGGGCAAGGAGACCGACCCACAAGGGACCAACCCGCTGAAGATAAGCGACATCCACGCCTGGGAGATCTACAGCCTCGTCTACGAGACGCTGACCGCCCCCAACAAGAACCTGACTCCCGGTCCCGGGGTCGCGGCGTCGTGGAAGCAGTCCTCCGATACCGAATGGCGCTTCACCGTGCGCGACGGGGCCAAGTTCTCCAACGGGCGGGCCGTGACGGCCGAGGACGTCGTGGAGACGTGGAACGCGTACAAGAAGGCCGCCACATTGGTCGTGCTGTGGCCGGGCCTTGACACGATGACCGCCGTCGACTCGCGCACCGTCGACGTCAAGCTCAAGGCACCGCTGCCCGACCTGCCGAAGCGCTTTGAGCTCTTCTGGGTGCTGCCGGGCAAGCAGATCGCCGCGGGGACGTTCAACCCGGACAAGGACCTGATGGGGACGGGACCGTACGTCGCCGGCGCGCATGTCAGAGGTGTTTCGTGGGCCTTCACCGCCAACCCGAACTACTGGCGGAAGGGGCTGCCGCGCGCTAAGCGGCTCCAGGTCAAGTTCATCGCGGACGACGCCTCGCGGCTCGCCGCGGTGCGTACCGGTGAGGTCGACTTCGCGGTCACGTCGAACCCGGACGTGCAGAAGATGCTGGCCGGTGACCGGCAGCTCAAGGTGCATCTGGAGAACACCACGGACTTCTACTTCCTGCGACTCAACCCGAACAGGCCGGTGTTCCGCGACAAACGGGTCCGGGAGGCCATCGCCCTGGCCATCGACCGCAAGCAGCTCCGTGACACCGCCCTGGGCGGGATCGGTGAGCTGTCGGCGGTCACCGGACGCGGACTGCCGGACTCCTGCGACCCCAACGGAGTCCTCGGGGCCACGGGCCGGGACCTCAGCAGGGCCAAGGCGCTGCTCACTGCGGCCGGGGCCGGCAACCTGCGCTTCCGTCTCAACATCGTGCCGGCTTGGGGCGCGTCGCGTGCGCCGCAGATGGCCCAGGTGATCCAGCAGAACCTCAGCGAGATCGGCGTCCACGCGGACATCTCCGTGCAGGACCCCGGCGCGGAGGTTCAGCAATATCAGAAGGCCGCGCTGGATGCGGAGTTGTCCTGGTATGCCGGTGGCGGCACGGAATCGACGGCTCTCACCTACCTGGATCCCAAGAACGGATCCGTCACCCGGAAGATCGCGTCGACCGATCCGGACTACCTCGCGAAGGTCCGCGCCGCGCTGTCCGCACCGGATGGCCCCGGACGCAAGGAAGCCTTCGCCACGGCGTGCAATAGCCTCAACGAGGATGCCGCGTTCATTCCGCTGCTGACGAAGCCGACGCTGATCGTTTACCGGGCCGACCGTATTTCCCCGGCCTTCTACCCGATCGAACCGACGCAGACGACGTTCCGCTCGCTCGCGGAGTTCTCACCGGCCTCATGAGATCCGTGATCCTCTACGCGAGCCGGGTGGCCGCGCGTGCCACGGCCACTCTGCTCGCCGTCTCCGTCCTGGTGTTCCTGACGCTGCACTTCGTACCGGGCGGCTTCGAGAAGCTCTATCTCGGCGCTTCCGCCAACGAGGCGGCCTATGCCGCGCTGCGCAAGGCGTACGGCCTTGACCGTCCGCTCGTCGAGCAGTACCTGAGCTGGATCCGCAGCGTTCTGTTCGGTGATTTCGGCACCTCGCTGGTGAGCTCGCGGCCGATCGCCGAGCAGCTGGCGGTACGGCTGCCGGCGACGGTGCAGCTGGCGTTGCTGTCGTCGCTGCTGTCCGTCCCCTCCGGCGTGGCGCTGGGGATCCTTGCCGGCTTGGCCAACATGCGCGGCCGGGCCAGCGGCATCGGCCGGCTGGCTGGGGCGCTGTCGGCCAGCATCCCTGATTTCGTGCTCGCCACGGTGTTCGTGTTCGGCGCATCCCAGATCGGCTGGCGGATCGTCGGGGCGCCGTACGTGCCGTTCGTCGAGGACCCGGTGGGTAGCACCGTACGGATGCTGCTTCCCGCGGCGTCGCTGGGCTTTTTCGCCGCCGGTGTGGTGGCGCGTACGACCCGGGACGCGGTGCTGGCGGTACGGGCCGAGCCGTTCATGACGGTGGCGATAGCCCGCGGGGAGTCGACCTGGCAGATCGTTCATCGCCATGTCCTGCGCAACGTCGCCAACCCGGTCGTGACCATCAGCGCGGTCAACGTGGGTTACCTGCTGGGCGGTGCCGTGATCGCCGAGCGCATCTTCGCCATTCCCGGTGTCGGGGACTACGCCATCGGCGCCGTGAGCACCCGTGACTACCCGGTGGTGATGGCCACCGTGATGCTCGGCGCGATGGCCTTCGTCGGTGCCAACACCCTCGCCGACCTCTCCGCCGGGGTCATCGACCCGCGAATCGGCGCCTGCCAACGGCCAACGAGATGAGGGGCCGACCGTGACACAGAACGACAAGCCCGATCCCCAAGACGCCGGCATCGCATCCGGCCTGGTGACCGACCAGGGCCTTCCGAAGCGCCGGACCGGACGCCGCCGGCATCGCCGGCTCGACCGCATGACGGTCTCCGCGGGTGTCCTTGTCGCCATTCTGGTGGCGATGAGCGTCGCCGGACGGATGTCGCTGTTCGGCGAACCGCGCCGGTTCGTGAGTGCCGGGCGGCTCGCGTCCCCGTCGTGGCGCCATCCGTTCGGTACCGACGAGCTGTCGAGGTCAATGCTGCCCAGGGTGGCGGAGGCGATCGGCAACACACTGGTGCTCGCTCTCGTCGCCGTCACGTTGTCGACGCTGGTCGCGATCGCGTTCGCGGTGCCGGCCGGGTACCTCAAGGGCCCGATCGACCGGTTCGTGGTCGCGGCCGCGGACACGTTGTTCTCCTTCCCGGCACTGCTATTCGCGATCTTGATCGCGGCCTTCCTCGGACCGGGCCGGCCGGCGGCGGTGGCGGCGATCATCTTGGTGACCTCGCCGCGGATGGTACGAGCGTTCCGGCAGGCGGTGATGGCCGTGGCCGATCGGGATTTCGTGGTGAGCGCCGAGATCAGTGGGCTGCCAGCGTGGCGGATCATGGCGGCGCACATCGTGCCGAACATCGGCGGGCCGATCATGGTGCAGACCACGTTCGGGTTGTCGGTGGCGATGCTGGTCGAGAGCGGGCTGAGTTTTCTGGGGCTGGGCGTCCAGCCGCCGACCGCATCGCTCGGGTCGCTGGTCGCCGCCGGGCTGAACGAGCTGGCATTGGCGCCGTGGCTGGTGTTCATCCCCGCCGCTGTGCTCGTCGGGTCGATCGCTGCGGTCAACCTCATCGGCGACGGCCTTCGAGATCTGCTCGAACCGCGGGAAGTGAGGGCGCTGCGATGAACGTGCTCGACGTGCGTGATCTGGTCGTCCAGTACGCCACCCACCACACCACCGTTCAGGCGCTCGACGGAGCGTCCTTGACCGTTGCGGCCGGCGAGATCGTCGCAGTGGTGGGGGAGTCGGGTTCTGGCAAGAGCACCCTCGGTACCGCCACCTTGGGGCTGTTGCCGCCCACCGCCACGCGCGAAAGCGGCGACCTCATCGTCGACGGGCGGAGCATCTTCGATCTGCGGCCGGCGGAACTGCGCCGGCTGCGTCGCAGTCGGCTGGGGTTGATCCTGCAGGACGCTGCCGGGGCGCTGGATCCGACCCGCCGGATCGACCGGCAGCTCGCCGACAACCTCCCCCGTCATGACGGCTCGGGCGGTGATCGGAGCGGCCGGGCACGGACTCTGGACGCTCTTGAGCGGGTGCGGTTGCCGGATGTGGAGCGGGTGGCCCGGAGTTATCCGCACCAGTTGTCCGGCGGTATGGCCCAGCGGGCGGCGATCGCGATCGCGCTGGCGCGTTCCCCGGGGATCATCGTGGCCGACGAACCCACCGCGGCTCTGGACACCGAGATCAAACACGAGATTCTGCAGCTACTGGTGCAGGTTTGCCGGGACGCGGGCACTGCGTTGCTGCTGCTCACCCACGACATCCTCGCCGTCTCCCAGCACTGCACCCGCATCGCGGTGATGTACGGAGGCCGGGTGGTCGAGACCGGCGAGCCGGTCGCGTTGCTCAAGCATCCGCGGCACCCCTACACCCGTGGGCTTCTCCAGGCGATGCCCGGCTACGAGGAGGCCGACGAGGACCTGCGTTCGATCGCGGGTTCGCCGTCGGTGCTGACACAACCGGCGCAGGCGTGCGCGTTCGCGCCCAGGTGTGAGTTCGCCACCGTCCGCTGCCAAACCGAACGCCCCCAACCGGCGGCCGACTTCGGCGGTGTCCTGTGCCACCGGGTCGCCGAGATCGATGACATCCCGTTCCGGCCCGTCGGCACGGAGGCCACCCGATGACCACGACCACTTCGATCATTGAGCTACGCGATGTCCACTTCGGCTACCGGTCCGGTCCTCCATGGGCCCGGACCCACAAACACGCCGTCAAGTCGGTCGGCCTCACCGTGGCACCCCACGAAACCCTCGGCCTGGTCGGGCAATCCGGATCCGGCAAGACCAGCGTGGGCCGCCTCATGCTCGGCCTGGCCCGTCCCACCAGCGGAACCGTTCTGTTCGAGGGTCGCCCCATCAGCGAAGAACGCCGCCGCCACCGCGGCCGTCTCCAAGCCGTACTCCAGAACCCCGCATGGTCCCTCGACCCGCGCATGCGGTGCGGCACCTCCATCGCCGAGCCACTCACCGTCAGCGCCGGGTCGACGCGGGCGAAACGGCGACCCCGGGTCGAAGCCATCCTCGAACAAGTGGGTCTCGACCCAAGAGTCGCCGACCGTTACCCCCACGAGCTGTCCGGGGGACAACAACAACGCGTCGCCATCGCGCGCGCCCTCATCTCTCATCCCACCCTGGTCGTCTTCGACGAGGCGGTCAGCGCTCTCGACGTCTCGATCCAGGCCCAGATCCTCAATCTCATCAAACGCCTGCAAGCAGACGTCGGGTTCGCCGCGCTCTTCATCTCCCATGACATCGCCGCCACCCGCTACGTGTCCCATCGCGTCGCAGTCATGCACAGGGCCGAAATCGTGGAAGTCGCGCGTGCCGCCGACCTGTACCACAGCGCGTCCCACCCCTATACCCGGTCACTATTCAAACTGAAATCCGGAGGAGCCGGACAAACTGCGGAGGCCATCGGTTGAGCGGTGACCTCGGGCGATCGACAGACCTTGGAGGGTGAATCAATGAAACAGAAAAATCACGTATCCGAATACGATGTGATCATCGTGGGTGGTGGTTCCGCGGGGGCCGTACTCGCTGCGCGGCTGTCGGCGGATTCCACGCGCCGTATTCTGTTGCTCGAAGCGGGACCGGATTATCCGTCGCCGGCAACGCCAGGCGCCATTGCCTCGTGTGACGGCAGCGCACTTTGGAGCCAGGGATTTCCTCCGCAGGACGAGGCGCTCACGCGATTCTTCTTCCCGGACCTGCTGGCACGACGCGCGCCTGGGCAACCACTGACCAGGATGCTCCGCGGCCGGGGAGTGGGCGGTAGCTCGGCCGTCAACGGTCTGGCCGCGGTCCGTCCGACCGTGGAGGACCTGGACGGCTGGTCGAGCGCCGGTGCACGGGGATGGTCCTTCGAGGAGATGCTGCCACTGCTGAAGCGCCTCGAGTCGGACCGTGAGTTCGGCAGTGCCGACTATCACGGAAGTAACGGTCCGATACCGGTCGTTCGCCCGGACCCAGAGGATTTCCTGCCGATCGATGAGGCATTCAAACAAGCAGCACTCGACCTTGGACATCCGTGGTCGCCTGACCACAATGCGCCGAATGCGTACGGCTTGTCACCTCATGCCTACAACGCGCGCGAGGGCAGGCGCGTATCGAGCAACGACGCTTACCTGGAGGCCGTGAGGTCCCGCGAAAATCTGACCATTCTGGGCGATACGCGTGTTGATCAGGTCCTCATCAGAAATGGACGCGCCGTAGGAGTTCGCGCCGTCACCCGCGAGGCCGTCACCGAATTTCGGTCGACGGAGGTCTTGCTCGCGGCCGGCGCCGTGCATTCACCGACCATCCTCATGCGTTCAGGCATCGGGCCGGCGGCCGAACTGCGGGCCCTGGGCATCAATGTGATCAATGACCTGCCGGTGGGCCGTTACTTGCAGGACCATCCGCAAATGCAGATCAGGCTGCGCCTCACCCCTGGGGCACAGCCGCAACTACCCGGAAAGCGACCCGTCCGATACTGCCTTCGCTACAGCCTCGGCGCCAGGCCGGATTCCGCCGACGCCATGGTGATCCTGCACACCACAGTGGCCGCGCCCGATACCGCCGTCGTTTCCGGATGGCTCAACCTGGTCACGTCCACCGGCCGCATCACGCTCGCGTCCCCTGACCCATTCCAGGAGCCCATCGTCGAGTCCAACCTGCTCTCCGACCCAGGGGATCTACGGCGGATGCTGCGCCTGGTCGAAGACATGAAGCTGCTGGTCAGGGAGCGGGCGTTGGACCAGTACATCACCCATGCCGAGCTGGCGGCGTTCAATCCAGCCCTCGTTGTGGAATCAGAGTTCGGCCTGACGGAAGGGCTGAACATCTTCGACCGACCAGCAACGAAATCAGAGGTGCAACAGTTCGTTCTGGCGAATGTCAACGACTCCGCGCATATCAGCGGGACGTGCCGGATGGGGGCCGCCGACGGTCCGGGCGTAGTGGTGGACAGTCACGGCCGCGTACTCGGCGTGGAGAATCTCCGGGTCGCGGACGCCAGTGTCTTCCCCCGGGTGCCCAGTGCCAACACCCATCTCAGCGCCGTACTCGTCGGCGAAAAGATCGCGGATGTCATGCGAACGGAGGCCATCAGGTGACCGGGTCGGGGGATCTACGCCTGTTCGAGTTGGTCGATGGAAGATCTCGGCAACCGGCTGAGACGTTGGACCATTCGTTGACGTACCCCGACACCGGTGAGCCGATCGGTCCCCAGCGTGCCAGTTCCCGGTCATCGATCGAGGTGGCGCTGGCGGCGGCCGATCGGGTGCACGCGAACGGTGAGTGGATGCGGGTGCCGGTGGCTGAGCGGTGCGCGATCCTGGAGCGGTTCTCCACGGAGCTGGCTGCGCGTGCTGAGGAGTTGGCGCTGGCCAACAGCATTGACAGTGGTGTGCCGCTCTCGTTCTCGCGTACGCGAGTCGGCTCCGCCACGGGACTGCCCGGGTTGCTGGCGAATCATGCCGCGACGTTGCTCCACACCGCACTTGGTGGAAGCGGAGAACGAGGCGATCAGTACTGGCTGCCCTGGGGCCCGGCAGCGATCTTCGTTCCGTGGAACGCGCCCACCACGATGGCGATCCTCAAGGCGGCCTCGGCACTGGCTGCCGGTGCACCCGTGATACTCAAGCCTTCGGAATGGGCACCGCACGCTAGCTCGATCGTCGGGGAGGCTGCGTGCGCGGCCGATCTCCCCGCCAGTGTCCTGCAGGTCCTCCATGGTGGTGCCGCCGTCGGCGAGGTGTTGGCCGCGGACCCGCGGATCAGGGCGCTGTCCTACACCGGAGGTGTCGTCGGCGGCCGGGCCGTCGCCGGGCTCAGCGCCGCGCACATGCGGCCTGTCGACCTTGAACTGTCCGGTTGCAACCCCGTCCTCGTCCTGGCCGACGCGGACGTCGCTCAGGCGGCTCGCCTGATCGCCGGCGGAATGCGGATTCTCAACGGGCAGTGGTGCGCCGGGCCGAGACGCGTGTTCGCCCCCACTTCCACGGTGAACCGGCTCGCCGACGCGATCCTGGCCGAACACGGGGAGCACACCGTACTCGGGCCCATCGCCAGCGAGAGCACCACGCTCGGCCCCATGGCCAACGCACCTCACCTGCGTCGACTGCGGTGCCAACTCGACGCGTTCGCCGCTGCCGGTGCGACGCTCCGTACGGCGGGAAGCCTGCCACGGTCGGGCGGTCACTTTCTTCTCCCCACCGTGGTGACCGAACCACCGGCCGAACTCAGTCGCCAGGAGGTGTTCGGGCCGGTGATCACGATCTCCGGCTACCGCGACGTCGACGACGCGGTTTCGCAGGCGAACGACCACGACTTCGGCCTCAGCGGCTACGTGCTCTGCGGCGACCGCGACGCCGGCCGGGCCGTCGGCCGACGCCTGCGTGCCGGCTATGTGTTCGTCAACCGCATCGGGCTGGAGCCGCTCCCGGCCGAGGCCGTCCTGAGCATGTGGGGGAGTAGCGGACTCGGAGCCGTCGGAATCAGCGAGGGAATCCGGTTCTTCACCGGCGCTCGCTTCGTCGGCTGATCCAAAACCGTCCAGGGCCTGTTGTGAAAGTGGATCTCGGCGTAGTGATCACTCGCTGTGGGGCGTGGTGACCTGACGAACGGCCAGTGGGCCCGGCTGGAGCCGTTGTTGCCGGAGGCCATCAAGCCGGGCCGTCCGCCGGTGTGGACGGTCCGCTATGAGGCGGCTGTTCTGGTCGCAGCGATCAACGAGTGGCTGTGACACTGCTCTAAAAGAGCTTCGGAACCCACGGCATCGCCTCACGCCATCCCTGGCGATCGTGCGCCCAGTCGATCATCACTTTGGCGATCGGCTCTGGGCCGAACATCTCAAACGGTCTCGGGGCGTAATGAGCCTGGAAGTGCTTGTCTGCGCTGCCTTCGCGGTATTCGACCTGGTAGGTCATGTCGTCGTTCAGGTACGCCTGCATGTAGTGCTGATTCACAGGCTCCAGGTCGAGTCGTTCAAAGATCACGAACCGATTACGCAGATTCATATCAGCCAGCAGGTCGTGCAGGGCATCCTTGGTCGGATCGTCCACAGCACGCCCGCCATCGTCGATTGCCCGCAGCAGTGGTTCCGCCATGCCCACGACTGTACTGGCCTGCCAGGATTCAGTCGCCCGCCGGCGCACTCTCACAACACACCCTAGACCGCACGCCGTACCTGAATGGAGAACAGCATCCCAGACGCTAGCGAAACCGGCGTTTGCCAGGCCCACTCGAAGTAATGGACCAATTCGGCTTCGGCTACATATTCCGGAAGTGCGGCAACACCTCGAGCCACGACCAGACCAGGCTGCTCCACGAGTCGTAGTCAGACGCCGACTCGGCACCGACCACAATCACGGCTCGCGGTCCTCCAGTCCGGCCGCTCTGGCGACGACGCCGAGGTGAATTTCAAGGCCGACCCCGAAGGATTTTCGCTGGGTGAACATGGGGAGGTCCTGGCTGAGCTCGTGGAGGGCTGGATAGGCCGCGGCCGGAAGTGCCGTGACGCGGCGGCGGTTTCGTTCGTCCAGGTCGGGATCGTCAAAGGCCCTGCGTAGGGGATAGAGGTAGGCGCAGCCGATGACGAAACGGATCATGGTGTTGACGAGTTCGGCGGCCGTGAGGTGGTCCAGGTGCAGCTCGGCCATGCTGGTGTACACAGCTTCGTAGAATCGAGCTTCTCCGAGGCTTATCTCATCGAAGATTCCTTCCGCCTGAAGCAATGTGCGGTTTTCTATGAGCAGTTCGAAGTACGCCCACATGAGTCGGCGCAGCGATTCGACGGGGTCGTCCGCCCGCTCCGGCATCTGGAAGCGCTTGAAGATCTCGGTGCTGACGGCGACCAGAATCGCGTTCTTGTCGCGGAAGTGCGTGTAGAGCGCCATCGACCGGACGCCGAGGTCGCGGGCGATGCGACTCAGCGTCAACGCCTCGACACCTTCAGCGTCGATCACTTTGATCGCCGCACTCACGATCACCTGTGGACTGAGGGTGCCACGGGGAGCGCGTCGCCGCCGCGGGGTGCTCCTGTCCTGGGAGGTCATCTGGTCTGGTCCTCCGTCTGCCGGCCATCACTGGCGTGCGGGCCAGCAGTCGTAACTTGTCTATACTTTATGGTGAAGTTATGGTACCACCTTAGGGACGCTGCGGAGCCGTAGCGCGACTACCTCTGAGGGAGCCGCCGAGATGGGTTGATCAACGATGCAGCCCGCTTTCGTGCTGTCAGAACGTCTACCCGCAAGACTCGCCGCCGCGATCTGAACCGGAGTGAGTGTCTTGCGGACAGACCAGGGCGCCATATCGACAACGGCGCGCTCAGCAGTTGCCCGGAAACCTCACGCAAAGTTTTCGTGCGAGTGATGGTGGAGGTTTCATGACCTCAGAAATACAACGCATTATCGATACCATCGCAGCGCAGTTGCATCGTTCGGCCGCGCTGTTCGATACCGATTTCCACATCCAGGCATTCAGTCCCCATTTGGATCCCGTCGATGACATCGGTCTGGCCTCCATCGTGCACCGGAAAGTGGATCATCGGGCCGTCGACTGGATATCGCAGCATGGCGTAGCTGAGGCGAGGCGGGCCGTTCGCGTGCCGGGAAACCGAGAAATCGGTCTCCTGCCACGAGTCTGCGCGCCCGTACGCTGCCGTAACGTGCATCTGGGATATCTGTGGCTGGTCGATGCCGATGAACGGTTGACCGACACCGATCTTGATCTCCTTCGAAAGGCCGCCAATTCCGCCGGGGTCGTGCTGGATCGCGAGCAGTTGCTGACGGAGTGGGAGCTGGCCGGAGAGCGGGCACTTCTACCGAAGCTGCTGGCCGGGGACCAGAGCGTGCGCGACCACGCCGCCCGAGAACTCGTCGATGCCGGTCTCTTCATACCAAACCGACCCGTTGTGGCCTTCTCCTTGCGTCCCGTACTCGCCGGCGCGGAGCCCGACGAAGCACTTCAGTCCGCCGTGGAGATGGCGCTGATCCAGGTCCGGCGCGGCCTGTTGGTTCATAACGCACTGCACATGAGCCACCACGACCGTGGTGTTCTGCTGGCCGCCATACAGCACCCTCGCAACGAGCGTGAATGGCTGCACCACGTCGGCGGGCAGTTGCACGCGGCATTCGATGAGGCCCGGGCCATGACGTCCGCCGACTGGCGACCGCTCATTGGCATCGGAAGCCGCGTCAAAACACTGGCGGCCGTGTCTGTTTCACTCAGGCAGGCGTACCAGGCGACCCGGGTCGCGGACGTACTGCACGACGGCGACATCGCGGACTGGGCGGACCTGGGGATCTATCAGACGCTGGTCGAGCTACCACTAGAGCACCTGGTCGAGTCCACGTTGCATCCCGGCCTGATGAAATTGTTGTCGTGTGAGGGCGGCGAGATACTGCTGGAAACGCTGGAGCGTTTTCTGGAACTCGCCGGTGACGTGAAGGCAACGGCCGAACTGCTGACGATCCATCGTGGCACCTTGTATTACCGACTCGGGCGTATCGAAAAGGTCACGGGCCTGAACCTACGCAACGGCAGCGACCGGCTCGTGATGCATCTCGGGCTAAAAATGGCACGCCTTGGCGGCCTTTATCGCGCTCCGAAGGTGCTCATCCCGCTGGTCAAAGATTCGCCGGTCGATGTTCATTCCTAGGGCGGGCGACCTGCTTTCACCTCAAGTGAACACAAGCCTGTTCCGGTGACTCCCTCGCGTGGGTGATTCGAGTCACATCTAGCTGCCACGGAATGGGAACTCCGCTCTGCGGCGCTGCGCATCGCTTGAATGTCTAAACAATCGTTGAATAATGTGCGGTCCATCTTCGGACGTCTGGCGGTACCGCCGCATGCCTCTTGCCCGCACCCTAGGTACATGGGCCAAGTATCTCGGCCGTGAAGCTGACTCTTTAGAGGGACGATGACACTGAACAGAAGCCAGCACGTCGAGACCTATCGACGGATGCAGCGCATTCGCCGATTCGAACAGGCGGGAGTCGATCTTTATAAGAAGGGAAGAATTCCCGGTACCTACCATGCCAGCATCGGCCAGGAAGCGGCGATCGTCGGGGCCTGTATGGCGTTGCGGCAAGACGACTACATCACGGGTACCCATCGTTCGCACGGCCATCCCATCGGCAAGGGAGCCGAGCTGGACAGCCTGATGGCCGAGCTCATGGGAAAGGCCACCGGCGTCTGCAAGGGTCGTGGCGGCTCGATGCACCTGGCCGACGCAGGCGTCGGCATTTTGGGGGAATCCGCGATCGTCGGTGGCGGTATCCCGCTTGCGGCCGGCGCCGCGATGAGCGCGCTCGTCAAGGGCACGGACCAGGTCAGCCTGACGTTCTTCGGCGATGGCGCGGTCAACCAAGGCACCTTCCACGAGACCTTGAACATGGCGTCGTTGTGGAAGCTGCCGGTCATCTTCTTCTGCGAGAACAACCTCTACGCCGTGACCACATCGGTGGTGCGGAGCCACGGTCAACCGGATATCGCCAAGCGTGCGAACGCCTACGGAGTGCCGGGCCTGAGCGTTGACGGCCAAGACGTTGTCACGGTGTACCAGACGACATGTGAGGCGGTGCGGCGGGCACGTAGCGGCGAAGGTCCGACCCTCATCGAGGCCCAGACGTACCGCTTCGACGAACACTCGGTCGGGCTCAACACCGGCCCCGAGCCCTACCGACCTGACTCCGAGGTCGAGGATTATCTCCAGCAGCGCGACCCACTCGTTGTCTACCGCGAGTACCTGCTGGCCGGGGGCTTCACTGAGGCGGAGCTCCACGCACTGGAGAAGGAAGTCGTAGATGCGGTGGCCCAGGCCATCGCTTACGCCGAACAGAGCCCACTTCCGGATCCTGCTGAGGTCTATCAGCACATGTACACGAACCCAATAAATTATCCTGCGATCCCTAGCGGAGCTCCGGCATGAGTACGGTTATCGAACCCCCCGCAACCTCCGTACGTATGAGTTACCTGGACGCCATTGTCCATGCTCAGGTCGAAGAGATGGAGCGGGACGATCGCGTCATCTTGATGGGCGAAAACCTTGAGATTTATGGCGATGGCCTGGTCATAGAGAGCTTCGGCGAAAGACGGGTGTGGAGCACTCCTATTTCGGAGAACAGTTTCGCCGGAATGGGGGTAGGTGCGGCGATGACCGGCCTGCGTCCGATCGTGGCACTCTCGATCGCGAGCTTTATGTACCTGCCGTCAGATCAGATCATCAATCAGGCGGCAAAGCTCCATTATATGACCGGAGGGCAGATGCGAGTTCCTGCGGTGTTTCGATGCAGCCTTTACTACAATTCCTCGATCGCCGCGCAGCATTCCGACCGGCCGTACCCGATGTTCATGAACGCGCCGGGATTGAAGATCATCGCGCCGACATGCCCTGCTGATATGAAGGGGCTGCTGAAGTCCGCGATTCGCGATGACGATCCCGTTGTGGTCTTCGAAGACAGCACACTGAACCCATTTCATCCTTGGGCTGCTTGAGCGGCGCGGTGGTTCTGCAGGACGGCGATGGCCTTGACCAGGTGGCCGGCCTTGCACGGGCTGCAGCGCAGTTTCCGCAGGATTCTCCATGCTTTGAGCTGCGCGTTCGCGCGTTCTCCGGGGCCGCGGAGCTTGGCGTGTGACCGGTTCGCCTGTTTCTGGGATTCCGGCTTGTTCTTGCCCTTGTAGGGCGTGATCATGACCGTGGCCTCCGCGCCCTGGTAGCCCTTATCGGCGAGGGTGAGGATCCCGGCCTTGTCCAGTTCACGCAGAATGCCCCACACCCGGGCGGCGGTCAGGTCGTGAGTGGAGCCGGGCAACGCCCCCGAGGTCCACAGGATGGTCCCGTCCGGACCGGAGATGACCTGCACGTTCATCCCGTGCACCCGGTGCTTGCCGGAGTAGTAGGGCCGGTCGGCCTTTACCCGGTCGGTGTGAATGAGCGTCCCGTCCAGCACCAGATGACTCAGCCCGTCCTTTTTGGCCTTCCTGAGCGCCTGCGTGAGCTTGGGTGAACGGGCCGACAGCAGCATCACCGTCTCTTCCACGTACCGCCAGGCTGTCGTCGCCGACACCGCGAACCCCGCGCTGATCTCGGCGAACGTCTCGTCTTTGCGCAGGTAGACCAGGACGAGCAGGGCTTGCCGGCCAGGGTTGAGCAGTCGCCATGTCGATCCGATCGACTTGCGATGACGGCGGACCAGCCCGGCGACGTAGTTCAGCGTTGAACGCGACAAATCGACGGCAGCACGGTAGAACAGCACGCAGAAGCCCCTGGTTCGGACGTGGTGGTTGTGGTGATCAACCCGTCTACCAGGGGCTTCTCTGCGCCACGAGCCAGATCCCCAACTCGTGATCATGCTGTGAACAGCAATCCTCTTCCAGAGGATGAAATGAGCTCACTATGGATGACCAAGGAGGAGGTTTCGACCGATCCGGATTGTCTGGTCCCAATTGGCAAGGCGAGTATCAAGCATGCGGGCGGCGACGCCACCGTCGTGGCCATCGCCGGCTGCATGAAGCCTGCGCTCGCCGCGGCAAAGGCACTCGACAGCGAGGGCATCTCCATCGAGGTCATCGACCCGCGCACACTGGTTCCGCTGGACGTCGCCGCGATCATCGAGTCGGTGGCCAAGACCGGACGGCTCATCGTGGTCGACAACGCCCACCGTACCTGCAATGCGGCCGCGGAGATCGCTGCGACCGTCGCGGAAGAGGCATTCGCTCACCTTCGGGCTCCGATTCGTCGACTGAGCACACCAGACGTACATATTCCATTCAGTCCGGCGCTTGAAAAGCAGCTCTATCCCAGCAAAGACAGCATCGTCTCGGCCGTGAAGAGCATGCTCTAACCGGGCCGACAGATTTATTGTGAGGCCGGTAATGGCAACCGAAGTGATAATTCCGAAAGCCGGTATGGGGACGACCGAGGGCACCGTCACGGCGTGGCTCAAGGCCGAAGGCGATCCGGTGACCGAGGGTGAAGTGATTGTCGAAGTCGAGACGGCCAAGGCGGTTGAGGAGATCCCTGCGCCGGTGACCGGGGTGCTGACGAAGATATTGCTGGCGGAAGGCGAAACCGGAGAGGTCTTCACGCCGATCGCCATAATCGACGAGGACGCCTGATCCGATGCCGGAGCACTCATTCAACGTCGTGCCGCTATCGCCACTGCGCAAGGCGATCGCGGCACGAACAGTTGAGGCTAAGCGGACCATCCCGCACTACCGCGTCCGTATGGACATCCGCATGGACAATGTGTTGACACTGCGGAGCCAGGTGAACAAGCAGAGCCCCGAGAATCGAATCTCGGTCAACGATGTCGTGGTCAAGGCCTGTGCCGCTGCTCTGCTCGAACAACCGGAGCTCAACGTACAGCTGGTCGACGATGAAATCCGCCGTTTCCGCCACACGGACATCTCGATCGTCGTCGCTGTCCCCGGCGGATTGTCCACGCCGGTCGTCCGGGCGGCGGACACCAAGACGCTCGCACAGATCTCTCAAGACGTCAGGGAGCTGACCGATCGCGCTATCAAGAATCAGCTTCGGCGGTCTGAAATAGTGGGTGGAACGCTTGGTATCTCCAATCTTGGAATGTACGGCGTCGATGAGTTCGATGCGGTAATAAATCCTCCCCAGTGCGCGATCCTGGCCATCGGTGCCGCCCGCAACCGGCCGGTCGTCCAGGACGGCGGCGTCACCGCCGCCGCGATGATGACCGCCACCTTGGCACTCGACCACCGCGTGATCGATGGAACCACCGGTGCGGGCTTCTTGAAATGCTTGCGCGAAAAACTCGAAGATCCCAAGAAACTATTCGCGGCTGAGGAGATTTAGCCATATGGAAAGATTGGCTGACAAAGTGGCCCTCGTCACGGGGGGAGCCTCCGGTATCGGCAGGGCCACCGCACGACGGCTCGCGACGGAAGGTGCCCGCGTCGTCATCACCGATGTGCAGGCCGAGCGCGGAGAGTCGACCGCGGATGAAGACGGTTCCGTCTTCATCCAGCAGGATGTCTCCGTAGAGACCCAGTGGGACACCGTCATTCAGGAAGTGGAAGAACGCTTCGGCGGCCTGCACGTCCTCGTCAACAACGCCGGCATCCTCAACGCCGGATCCGTTGAGGCGACCCACCCGCTGAACACTCCACTGGCGGAGTGGCGGCGGATGTTCGCCGTCAACGTCGACGGTGTTTTTCTCGGATGTCGAGCGGCGATACCGGCGATAACGAGAGCCGGTGGCGGTTCGATCGTCAACATCTCCTCGATGTCCGCATATCGCGCGACTCCCTATGCGTACGCCTACGGCGCCGGCAAGGCGGCCGTTCGGCAGCTCACCAAATCCGTTGCCCAGTACTGCGCCGAGCAGAGACTGGGGATCCGGTGCAACTCCGTACACCCAGGTTTCATCCGGACCCCTGCCTGGGACAGGTCCGCGAACGAACTGGCGCAGCAGCGGAACATCTCCATCGACGAGCTTGTGAAGGACTTCCAGACCAACGTCCCGTTGGGTGATTTCACGCTCGCCGAAGACATCGCGGCCGCGGTGGCCTTTCTGGCCTCGGACGACGCTCGCCACGTCACCGGTGAGAAGTTGCTCGTCGACGGGGGAGTCGTCAACTGCAACACGTATCGAGCGAACACGGACGACACAGGAACAGAACAACTCAATGTCCGCTGAACCGTCCGCCGCCGCGCTGGCGCGCTACGTCAGGAACCTTCGCTTCGACCGGCTTCCGACCGCGGTTCGCGACTGGACCACCGCACTGGTCGAAGACCATCTCGGCTGCGTACTCGGGGGGCTCGCCTTGCCGGATGCCGCTTCGGTCCTGGCTGTGGCGGAGACGTCGTCCGGGCCTACTTCGGCCCTCGTCATCGGTCGGGGCCGGGCTGCGGTCAGCTCCGCGGTGTTCTGTAACTCACAGTTGGCCAACCTGCTGGACTTCGACGACAGTTACGATTCGACCGCCCCGCTGCATCCAGGGTCCATGGTCATCCCGGCCGCACTTGCCGTGGCCCAGGCGACCACGGCATCAGGCCAGGCGTTCCTGACCGCCGTAGCCGCCGGTTACGAGGTGGCAATGCGCGTGGGCCGCGCAGTCGGTAACCGGCTGTGGAACCCGGGCGCGCCCTGCTCTGGCGTCGGCGAGTTGGGCGCGGCGATCGCGGCGGCCAAGCTGTACGAACTCGACGAGGACCAGATCCGCGCGCTGTTCTCCATTGTCGACTTGGACCTGGCCGGCGTGGCCCGACAACCTCGGGTACGCGCGCCGTCCGATCTTCCGGCGAGCTACAGGCTCGGCACGCTGAAAGGCAACTTCGGCACCTTGGCGCAGACCGGCCTATGGGCCGCCCGGAAGGCGCGCGCCGGACTCACCGAGCCGCCCGGGCTGCTGGAACACGACTTCTCCCACTGGTATCGGTCGGGCCTGCCCGCCGCGGGTTTCGAACAACTCACCGCCGGTCTCGGGACCGAGTACGTCCTCACCCGAATCAGCCTGAAACCGACGCCTTCGTGTCGCTGGACACATCCGCCCATCACCGCCGCCTGGAACGCTCTGTCCGGCATCCACGTCGCGCCGGCAGACGTGACACGCATCGGCGTCTTTGGCGTGCCGCGCCTCGATCGCCCGCACTGGGAAACCGTGATGGACGCGCAGTACAGCATTCCGTGCGCGCTGGCCCTGGCCGTCAGAGGAGTCGAGCCCGGACCCCGGTGGTACGTGGAAGGGGAACACCTTTCATCCGCCACTCGTGAACTGGCCGCGAAGGTCGTGCAGACCTCAGACCCCGCGATCGAGTACGCCGAAATGCGAGGGGAACGCATTACCTGCCGCGTAGAGATAGATCTGACCGACGGCAGGACATTGTCCGGGACATCGTGGCCCACCAAGGGAAGCGTCGACAATCCGCTGACGGCCGCGGAGCGCAGAGCGAAGTTCGTCGCGAATACGGCGCACCTAGGCGGTCAAGGACTCGATGTCCGCGCTGCGATTCACAACATCGCTGAGGCGTCGACCATGGACGAACTGACCCTCGCTATGTCAGCTGCGACTCCGACGACATTGCCGAACAGATGATCATATTCTGGCTGGAGGAATTGCGTGGCGATCTTGACGAATAGCGCCGTGAACCATGTCGGCATAGCGGTCTGTGACCTTGCGGGAATGACGGACTTCTACCGCGATCTCCTAGGTATGCGCGTAGCCGAGGAGATCACGTTTGACGGCCCGCAGGCCGAAGCGCTCCTAGGGATTCCCGGTGCGGCCGGCAGGATTGTCAAGCTGCGGGCGGCCAACGTGCGCGTCGAGTTGTTCGCGTTCTCCCACCCCCGGCCCGCTGCCGGTAAGGCCGAGCGCCCCGTCTCCGACTTCGGTATCAACCACCTCTGTTTGCAGGTAGAGAGCATGGAGGATGATCACCGGCGCCTTGTCGCCGCCGGGATCCGGTTTCACTGTGACCCCATCGATGTCGGACACGCGAAGGTCGCCTATGTCCGAGACCCTGAAGGGAACGTGGTGGAACTCATCGAGCTGACCAACATCGTTGGAACCGAGTGGGTGGCATGAGCGACGCGGAAGCTCCGTCCGGTCCCCCCGCGCGAGCCGGGCGCCGACCGCCTGTGGGCGGGCCGAACACGGTGCTGCATGGATACGTGGAGCAAGGCTGGGGCAGGGTCGCGGATGCGTTCCGGGTGAACTTCGAGCAGGGGCGCGAGATCGGTGCGGCGTGCGCGATCTACGCCGGCGGGCGTTGTGTCGTCGATCTTTGGGGTGGCGAGGCCGACTCACGCACGGGCCGCCCGTGGGAGGAGGACACCGTCGTCGTCGTGCGCTCAACGAGCAAGGGGGCTACCGCGCTCTGCGCGCACATGCTGGCCGAGCGCGGTGAGATCGACCTTGATGCGCCGGTCGCGCAGTACTGGCCTGAGTTCGCCGCGGAGGGCAAGGAGGGCATCCTCGTCCGCTGGGTGCTCTCGCACCAGGCCGGGCTTCCTCTGGTCGAAGGATCGTTGACGCTCGACGAGGCATGCGCCTGGGATCCGGTGATCCGTTTGCTCGAGCGGCAGCGGCCGCTCTGGGAGCCCGGCACGATGCACGCGTACCACGGCTGGACGATCGGTTTCCTGGTCGGCGAGATCGTCCGGCGCGTCACCGGGAAGACGCTTGGGGCGTTCTTCGCCGAGGAGGTTGCGCGCCCGCTCGGCATGAGCTCGTGGATCGGGTTGCCCGCCCGCGTGGAGCCCCGAGTCGCGCACGTCGTATTCGACGCGCCTGCGGAACCGGAAACGGCCGTTGCTCGGATGGGACTGGATCCAGAGGACGCCGCGGCGGCACTTGCGGCGCTCCAGGCGACGTGCGAGCCCGACTCGTTCCAGGCCAGATTGTTCGCGCTGGCCGGCGCGTTCCCACAACGCCTCACCGAGGATGGCCGCTTCAATGCGCCGATCGTGCGCGCGGCCGAGTTCCCCTCCTCGAACATGGTGAGCGACGCGCGCTCGCTCGCGCGCATGTACGCCGCGACGATCACCGACGTAGACGGTGTCCGCCTCGTCAAGCCACACACGGTCGAGGTCATGACCAGCGTGCAGACCGACAGTACGAAGCAGTACGGGCTGCCTGCCGGGCCAGAGGCCCTGGTCGAACCGATGTCGATGCACGTTGCACTGGGCTTCATGGTCCCCTCCCGGCTGAAGCCACTCCTCGGCCCGCGCTCATTCGGCCACAGCGGCTTCGGCGGCTCGATCGGCCTCGCGGATCCTGACCTCGGGATCGGCTTCGGCTACGTGATGAACCGGGGATCCGTGGGTGGCGATCCTCGCGTTCCCGACCTACTGTCCGCTGTCGCCGCGTGCGCCGCGTGAAGACGTCAGCCTCCGCCAGGTCGGCGAGTCCACATCGAGTCGGATCCTCCAACTCGCGGTGTTGTTCGGGCGCGCTGATCGTGCCAAACCGCTGGCGACCCAGCGCCTCGTCGGCGGAGGAGTTCGGGTTCATGACGTTGCGGGAAACCGTGGTCGCCGCACTGCCTGCGCGGGTGTTCCGGATCAGTTGCTTCGGCGAGCTCGCCTACGAGATCAACGTCCCTTGTCGAATAAGCGCACGGCTGTCTTCATCGCTGGTAGGTAGCGGAGCGGATGCTCGTACGAGCTTGAGCATGCATCTGCAACGAGTCGTCGGCCGACTGACTCCGAGAGGAACCCGCCATGTGTCCACGTCCACTCCGGCTACAACATCGCAGGAGTCGGCATGAGTGACGTACCGGCCCGGGTCCCGCGTACGGGCCGAACAGGGCACGCGGAACTTCTCGCTCACCTTCGGCGGCGTGGCGTCCTGGGTGAAGGCCCGGCCGAGGTGGAGGGCTTGCCGGGCGGAGTCTCGAACGATGTGCTGGCGGTGACCTCCGCTGACGCTCGGTTGGTCGTCAAACGTGCGCTGCGCCGACTGCGCGTGGCCGAGGAGTGGCTGGCCGACCCGCGCCGGATACTGACGGAGGCGATGGCGCTGCGGGTGGCCGCGCGGATCGACCCGACCATGGTGCCGCCCGTCATCGATATCGATGCCGACAGCCAGGTCCTGGTGATCGCGCGGGCCGACCAGAGGGCTGAGCCATGGAAGTCCGCGCTGCTCGATCGTCACGTGGACCTCGACGTCGCCGGCCGGCTCGGCGACATGCTGGCCCGGTTGCAGATGGCGACCGCAGGCGATTCAGCCGTCCGACGAGAGTTCGACAGCGTGCAGGCGTTCCGGCAGTTGCGGATCGAGCCGTTCTTCGATGCGGTGAGCGACCGGCATCCCGATCTCCAGCCCGCCATAGCCGACGTGGTCGCGAAGATGCTGGCCACGAGGACCTGTTTGGTCCATGGCGACTTCTCACCCAAGAACGTACTCGTCGGCCCATCAACGAACTGGATCATCGACTGGGAGGTCGCGCACTACGGCGACCCTCACTTCGACCAGGCATTCCTGCTCACCCACCTGATCTGCAAGTCCCTCCATCAGCCGGAGAGCACGGTCTCCTACCGGCGGGCGGCGACACGCTTTCTCAACCGATACCGCGCCGGCATCAACCAGACGGCACTACCGCATGACGAACACCACCTGACCGCGCTGACCGCGTGCCTGCTCCTGGCCCGGATCGACGGCAAGTCGCCCACCGGTTACCTCAGCGAAGCCGCGAGCCGCCGGGGACGCGATATCGCCAAGGCCGCATTGGCCGAACGCAGCGCTTCCCTGGACGACATCTGGAGGACGCTGACGTGAGCTCACCGACCGAGATCCGGGACGTCTTGTCTTGGGAAGCACTCGATTCCCGCGGAAACCCCACGGTCGCCGCGCAGATCACCCTCGCCGACGGGGCCACCGGCACCGCGATCGTGCCCTCCGGCGCGTCGACGGGCTCACACGAGGCCCGTGAATTGCGCGACGGCGGCGACCGCCACGCCGGTCGGGGGGTACGGCGCGCGGTCGCGCACGCGACAGGGGAACTAGCCGTGGCCGTCCGAGGCCTCGACGCCACCGAACAGGCGCGTGTGGATGCGGCCCTCCGCGGCGCCGACGGTACCGAGGACCTGCGCCGGCTGGGAGCGAACGCTGTGCTGGCACTCTCGGTCGCGACCGCCCGAGCGGCGGCAAACGCCGTGGGCATGCCGCTCTACCGCTACGTCGCCGGTGAGGAAGGCGACCAGGATCGCGGGGAGGGCCCGCTATTGCCGTTGCCGATGGTCAACATCATCTCCGGTGGTGCCCATGCCGGACGCGCCGTCGACATGCAGGACTTTCTGGTCGTCCCGGTCGGGGCGGGTTCATTCGCCGAGGCCATCGAAATGGCTTCGGACGTACGGCGGGCGACCTCCCGGCTGCTGGCGGACGCCGGCCATGGCACGGCATTGGTGGCCGACGAGGGCGGGCTCGGCCCCACGCTCCCGTCGAACCGCGCAGCCCTGGAGTTCCTCACCGCCGGCATCGTGGAAGCAGGGTATGAGCCGGGTGCGGAGGCGGCGATCGCCATCGATGTCGCCGCGAACCAGTTCCACGATCCCGCTGTCGGCGACTACCACCTGGCCACCGACCAATGCCGCCTCACCGGGGACCAACTCCTCGGCTATCTGAAGGACTGGTGCGCGGAATTCCCGATCGTGTCCATCGAAGACGCCCTAGCCGAGGACGACTGGAACAACTGGTCCGAAGCCACGCTCAAACTGCCGGGTGTCCAGTTGCTCGGCGACGACCTGTTCGTCACCCGGGTCGAGCGGATCGAACGCGGAATCGCCGCGAAGGCGGCCAACGCCGTACTGATCAAACCCAACCAGGTCGGCACCCTGACCGACGCCAAGAAGGCGGTCGATTTCGCGCGCGCCGCCGGACTCGCCACGGTCCTGTCAGCACGATCCGGCGAAACCGAGGACGACTGGCTCGCCGACCTGGCCGTCGGATGGCGCACCGGTCAGATCAAGGTCGGCTCCACGACGCGATCGGAGCGCACGGCGAAATGGAACCGGTTGCTGGGCATCGAAGCCCGCCAGGGAGCGGCCGCGCGATTCAGCGGACGGCAAGCGCTCGCGAGCTAGACAACCTGCGATCGCGCGACCGTTCCTCTCAGTCTGCGAAGCCCGGTCTGTCCCGCACCGGCATGCGTTGATGGCGGGCATCGCAGGATCGGGCAGGCGCGGCATCCTCAACGTGATCATGGCCGCGCTCACCGCCTGTTCGCCCTCTGGAAAGGCCAGCCGATCAACCCGCGCGACGATTGAGAGTGGAAGGCCCTCCTCAAGGCTGCGGGCGTCAGAGACGCAAGGGTCCACGGCGCCCGCGATACCGCAGCGACGATGCTGCTGGAGCAGGGCGTGGACATCCGCGTCGTCCAAGAGATCCTGGGCCACTCCCAGATCAGCACGACCAAGCGATACACCCACGTCATTGGCAAGCTTGCCCGGGACGCGGCAGACCGCACGGGCCGCGCCTGGTGGGGCTGAGGCCATATGAGACCACGAGAGAGACCAAAACGAACCAGGGCGTCCATCATCGAAGATGAACGTCCTGGTGATTGCCGGTGCGCCGTCAGGGACTTGAACCCCGAAGCCGCGGATCCGAGCACCCGCCGAGCATCACGTCGTCAACGCTCGAACCGATGTCTGACGATGCCGCGGCGATCTCGACCGATGCGGTTTCGTGCCGTCTTCGGGCGCATCGGCCAGCTCGACCAGGGGGGCGAGACGGTCGGCCTTGGCCGAGACCCACTGGGCGGTGTCCTGGAAGTCGCGGCTCGTATAGGCCGAAGCCCCGATCAGCCGCCGCTCGTGGACGACCAGCGCGACAGCGCGGACATCCAGCGTCTCCTCGGCAAGTCCCAGGCAGACGACGGTTCCCCCTGACCGTACGCTCGTGACCGCGGCCCGCATGGTCTGGCTGGTACCGACGCATTCGAACGTCAGCGGGTAGGCGCCCGCCATGGCGGGCAGGTCGTCCGGCCGACATGTCGTGACTCCAAGCGCCTGTGCGGCGGCGCGCCGTGTCGCGAGTGGTTCACAGATCGTCGCCGAGGCGCCGCTCGTCAGACAGGCGAGCGCGACCGCGATCCCGATCGGACCGCCACCCACGATCAGCGCGCTGTCGTCCGCGCCGACCTGGCCGACCCTCACGGCTTGGGTCCCCACGGCCATCGGCTCGATCAGGACGAGCCCAAGGAGATCCGCACTCGTGTCGACCGGCACGCAGTTGCGGCCAATGACCGTCATGTGGCTGGCCAGGCCGCCGTCAAGATCGACGGAGCAGCCGTACAGCCGGCGATCGTGACACAGATTGTCGTGACCTCGGGTGCAATGCGGGCAGGTGCCGCACGCGACGACCGGGTTGACCGCGACGCGCTGTCCCACCGTCAGCGTGGTGCCGGGCGCGACCTCGACCACCCGCCCGATCGTCTCGTGCCCCATCACGACGCCGACGGGCCGCCGGTCATTGGCGCCCGCGTAGCCGTGGACGTCCGAACCGCAGATACCTGCCTGTCGGGTGCGGAAATCGGGTCAGTGTCGCTGATCTGCGGTTGATGGCGTGAGCATGGTGCGGGAGCGGCCATCCTGGCTGGTTGTGTTCTGGCCATTCCTCTACCTCGTCATCGGCCACGTCGTTCGGTTCCTGCTCCTGCTGGTGCGTGGAGATCGGAGCAAGGAGCTGGAGATCCTCGTGCTCCGGCATCAGGTCGCTGTTCTACGCCGTCAGGTGCATCGTCCGGATCTGGGCGACGGAGACCGCACCTTGCTGGCGGCACTGTCGCGGCTGTTGCCCCGTTCCTCGTGGACGGTCTTCTTTGTGACGCCGACGACTCTGCTTCGATGGCACCGCGAACTGGTCGCCCGCAGATGGACCTACAAACGGAGACGCCAAGGCCGCCCCTCCACCAGGGAAGACGTACAGGAGGCGGTGCGCCGCCTGGCCCGGGAGAACCCGACTTGGGGCTATCAGCGGATCAGCGGGGAACTCGCCGGCGCTGGCATCCGGGTACCGCCCAGCACTGTGCGTGACATCCTCAAACGCGCTGGCCTGGACCCAGCGCCCGACGGACGGGACCGACGTGGGGCCAGTTCCTGCGGCTCCTCATCTACAACGAGCGGCACCTATGTCGCGTACTCGCCGACTATGAGCAGCACTACAACCACCACCGCCCTCATCGAGCACGAGAGCGATGTCCACCACAACCGACCGGGGCGGCGGCTTCCGCCGATCTCGACAAGGCTCGGCTGAGACGCGAGGAAATCGTCGGTGGCTTGATCAACGAGTACAGATCTGCAGCGTAGAGGTATGCAGAAAACGCTGGTCAACAGCCTGAATCGCATATCCGCACCCCACAGGTCTCCGATCCTCGGGTGCTGGCATACACCCGGTCCACCGATGACCATCGCGTAGTCGTCGTGGCGAACTTCACGCACAGTGCCGTGCCGACTCGGTCACGTACCGACGAGCCATGGAACCTGCTCGTTTCGTCGATCGCAGACGAGAATCCGTTCCTTCTGCAGCCCCGGGAGGCCAAGGTATTCCGCCAGACCGGGTGGAGTACGGGAATAGAGTCTGATCGCTGACTTGGTTCGTGTCCGATCGAAAGCACAGTTCAGGAGCATGTTCCTAACCCCAGATCAAGCCCTGTGACACAATATTCGGCACCCACAGGGCCGCTACGGCTGGCACCTGGGCCGCTCATCGAACCAAACCGCCTCGATCAGCTTGACATCCTTCGACGCTGTGCGCCAAGACAAAGCTGGCCATCGCCAGTCGGCGTACGTGTGACTCGTCGACCTGCACGCCCAGTCCGGCGCTGCGTGGCAGGTGCACCACTCCGTCCCGCACGAATGAGGAGAAGTCGGTCGGGTCCTCGGCGAGCCGCAGGGTCGACATGAAGGCGTGCTCGGCGTCGACGAGGTTCCCGATGGTCATTGCGTGCTGCAGCGATGCCGCCTGTGTGATGCCGAACTCCAGCATCGAGTTCATGTAGCAGCGGATCCCGAAGGCTTCTGCCACTACGGCGATGCGCTGCGCGCGCAAAGGCCCGCCGTTTTTACTGCTCTTGATGCTGAAGACACTGGCGGCACCGAGTCTGGCGATTCGGGCGGCCTGTGCGAGTCCGATCACCGATTCGTCGGCTGATATCGGCAGCGTGCTGGCGTCGGCCAGCGACGCCATGCCCTCGATGTCGTCCTTTCGCACCGGCTGCTCGACGAAGGCGAGGCGGGAGTCGCTGACCGCGGCCAGGAACTCCCGGGCTTCGTCGCGGCTCCAGCCCTGGTTGGCGTCGGCGATCAGCGTGAGGCGATTCCCGTAACGAGCATCGAGCCACCCGCTGCACTTCGTCGCGCACCGGTGCCGAGCCCATCTTCAACATGAAGCTCGAGAAGCCCTGGGTGACCCGCTCGTCGATCACGCGGATATCGTCCTCGGCGGTGCCGTTGCCCAGAGGCCACAGCACTGGGAGCGATGTGCGCAGTGCTCCGCCCAGTAGCGTTGAGACCGGAACACGCAGCCGCTTGCCGAGGAGATCGAGCAGCGCCATGCTCACCGCGCCTTTGGCGCAGAGGTGCTTGGCGAGCAATGCATCGAGCATCACGTCGATGCGACCCGGCTCGGGAGCCGCGGAGGCAAGGACCGCCGGTAGCAGCGTCTCCTTCAGAGCATGGGCTGCGTCGCCGGGCGACTCGCCGCTGAAAGCCTGGCTGGGATCAGCCTCTCCCCAGCCCTCGATGCCGTCGGCGTCGGTCAGCTTGAGCAGTACGGCGCGCGTTGTGGCCAGCGTGCCGAAGGACAGCTTGTACGGCGTGACGAACGCCGCCTCGATCTCGAATACCTCCGCGGCGACCAACGGCGCCATCGCCGTAATCCGACTTCTACCGGGTGGTCGAGGGGTTCGACGAGGTCGCCGACTCGCTCGTCGTGGACACCGGACACCTGGGGCAGGAGGGACGCCTGCTCCTGTCGACGCCGACATCGAGGTCATCCGGCAGGACCTATCCGGCGGGCTGATACGAATGTTCCCAGGTCGCATAGGGTGGCCGAAATTCGGCGCGCACAGGTTCAGGACATGGTGGTGTTCACGTGAGCGCATCCCTGACGTGCGGCGAGCGGCCAGGGTGTGAAGGTGCCCGCGGGCAGCTCGACGAAGATCCGGTGCTGGTGTGCGACGACGCCGGTGGCCGGGGTGCCCAGGATCCGGGCCAGGACGTACGCGGCGGACAGGCTGGTGACGTCGCGGATGGTGCCCAGGGGCAGCAGGGATCGGGTTTCGGCGATCGCTTCGTGTTCGCCGGCACGCAGTACGACGCGAGTGCCGGGGGAGACCCCGTGTGCGGCGATGGCCACGGCGATGTTGTCGAGATCGTTGGAGCCGACGGCGGCCAGGGCGCGGGCGCGGTCGAGGTGCAGCTTTTCCAGGACGGACCGGTCGCCGCCGTGGGAGGCGAGCACGGGGATTCCCAGCGACCGGGCGAGGCGGACGTTGGGTGCGTGGGGGTCGCGTTCCACGCCGACGACGGGTATCCCCGCGCGCCGTAGTTCTCCGCACAGGCGTAGTCCGACCTGGCCGATTCCGACGACGATCACGTGGCCGGAGCGAGGAACGGTGCGAGGCCCGATCAGCCCGATGAGTTTGGGGCCGAGCATGCGGTCGATGATGCCGGCGGTGAACATGGCGCTGAAGACGATGGTGCTGAGAATGGCCGCGCTCGCCAGCACCGGGTAGAGGGTGGAGTGGGCCGGAGCCGCCGCCGGGCCGACGGCGGCGACGACGCGGGCGGCATCGAACAGTGCCTCGGCGGGACGGCGTCCGAGGGCGAGCTGCCAGGCCAGGTCGCCGAGGAGAGCGGCGAACATGCCGGCCAGGCCGGTGAGCATGATCTTTGTTCCGGCGTCATGCGGACGTAGCTGTCCCGCCAGCCGGCCGAGCCGGGACCGCCGGCGGATCCGTTCCGGCTTCCACGGCCGGCTGTGCGGTAGTTCCCCGTCGAAGACCCGGACGGCGTGCGTGCGGCCCTCCCTTTGCCGCAGGGCGACGATGGCGGCGTCGACGCACGGTCCCGCCAGGGCCGGGGCGGCCAGATCGGCCGGGGACGTCACATGACACTGCGGCAGCAGCCGCAACAGCTCGGCGGCGACCGTCCGGTCGAAAATGGTCACGGTGATCGGGACGTGAGCGGACATGTGGGCGATCGCCAGCGCGTACCGCAGTGCCGCGACGTCGTCGTGCAACAGGACCGCCACGGCGTCGGGTGCCGGCGTCATCGCCGCACGCAGCTCATCGTCGCGGGGCTCGGTCAGGTGCCGTACGGTGTGCGCACCCTCCCGCAGGGATGCGCAGATCCGCCGTGCCAGGTTGGTCTCGCCGATGACGACGAACGAGCGGTCATCGGGCGAGGCGGAGCCGTGGGTCATGGCGCCGGTTCAGCCGCCGCATCCGCACAGTCCTCGGAGCGGTACGGGTCGCACCTCAGACACCGGAGGTTGCCGCAGGTGACACAGCGAGCCAGCCGCCGTCCGCAGTGACATGTCCAGGCGGTCGTCTGTGCGGATTCGCTCGACAGTGTGGTCATAGCGCTCCAGCCTTCTCTCAGCAGGGTCATGGCGCTCATCCGGATGAAGCGAGGGAGCGCAGGAAGAACATCAGGTTGGCGGGGCGTTCCCCGAGCCTGCGCATGAAGTACGGAAACCAGTCGGTTCCGTAGGGCAGGTACACGCGCATCCGCAGGCCCTCGGAGGCGAGGCGTCGCTGCGCATCCGGGCGTACGCCGTGGAGCATCTGCAGTTCATAGTCCGCAGGCGAACGTCCGGCCTCGCCCGCGAGGTGCCGGGCGATGTCGATGAGTCGCTCGTCATGTGTCGCCACCATCGGATACCCCTGACCCCTCATCAGGATCTGAAGGCAGCGCACGTACGAGGCGTCCACCTTCGGCTTGTCGCGGTACGCCACGGAGGCCGGCTCGTCGTAGGCGCCCTTGCAAAGCCGGATTCGTGAGCCCGGGCCGGACAGGTCGGCGCAGTCGCCCTCCGTACGCTTGAGGCCGGCCTGCAAGACGGCGCCCGTCGATGGGTAATCCGCGCGGAGGGCCCGTATCACCGAGAGTGTCCCGTCGATGGTGGTGTGGTCTTCCATATCGACGGTGACCGTCGTTCCGATGGCCGTGGCCGCCTCGCAGATCCGCCAGGCGTGCGCGAGGGCGATTTTCTCGCCATCCACAGGCAGGCTCTGGCCCAGCGCCGACAGCTTCACCGACACCTCCGCTCGTTCGGCCAGGCCCTCATCGCCGAGACGCCGCAGCAGTATGCGGTAGGCCGACACCATTTCCTCGGCCTGCCGCTGTTCCATGACCTCTTCACCGAGGTGGTCCAGCGTGACCAGCCGGTCGGTCGCGACGACGCGGGTGGCGAGAACGGCGTCGTCGACGTCCCGGCCGGCGACGAAACGCTCGACGATGGGCCGTACGAGCGGGGCGTGCTCGACCAGGGTCCGGCAGCGGGGTGAGCGGGACGCGGCGGTGAATACCGAGCGCAGCATGTTGCTCGTCTCCTATTGGGAAGGTGAGTCCTCTGGAGTTGGCGTGGACGGCCGCGCCGCCGGTGGGCGGACGTTCTCCTTGACGTGCGGGGGCCGGCCCAGTGTGGCCGCGTCCAACATGGCTCCTAACTGGGCGTTGTCGCCAAACCTATGGCGGCGAGGACTCCGCGGGGATTGTCCGATCAGCTACGGTTCTGCCAACTCGGTTGTGTGATCGGACCATTGATGACGAGCGATGAAACCCCCGGAACGTCCCTGCGACAGCTCCTCGTAGCGGTCGGTGCCCCTCTGGCCGAACTGGCCGCGGGAAGTGCCGACACGCGCATACGCGGCTTGGCGATCCTCGACCCCGACGACGAGCTCGGCGGCTACGGATCCGATCTTGTACTGATCATCGGCGTGCGCGGTCACGAGGCGGTGCGCTGGCTGCGGGCCGCCGCGCGGCACGGAGCGGCGGCGGTCGCGGTGAAAGTCGTCGATCCCGGCCATGTCGAAGAGTTGCGCGCGGCGGCAGAGGAATCTGCGGTCGGGCTTCTCATCGTCGAGCCCCAGGTCCGCTGGCACCAGCTGGAGTCGCTGATCCGTGAGGTCATCGACAGTGCGACGCTGACGGCCGGGCTCGGCGCGGAGGACATCGCAGAAGATCTGTTCTCTCTGGCCCAGACGGTGGCGGTCCTCACCGCGGGCAGTGTCAGCATCGAGGACGCCGGCCACCGAGTGCTCGCATACTCCCGCTCCGACGACAAGATCGACGAGCTGCGCCGACTGTCCATTCTCGGCTGGGAAGGGCCCGAACTGTACCTGGCCCTCCTGCGCGAATGGGGCGTCTTCCGCCGACTGCGCGGCAATGAACAGGTCGTCTACATCGAAGAACGCCCCGAGCTCGGCATCCGCCGCCGACTGGCCGCCGGTATCAGGGCGGGAACGCAGTATCTGGGCACCATCTGGGTGCAGGAGGGCGAACGGCCCTTCGCCGACGGCGCCGAGCGGGCACTGCTCGGCGCCGCGCGTATCGCCGCGCTTCGGTTGCTCCACCATCGGGGATCGCCCGGTTACCGATCCCGGGAGGACCTGGTGACAGACCTTCTCGAAGGACGGGTCAGTGCGGACTTGGTCGCGGGGCGGCTCGGCCTGGATCCGGCCGGCGCGGTCATCGTCGCGGCCTTCACCGTCGGCAACGCCGAACGCGACCGCCCCGCGCATGAGCTGGCTTGGCTGGAGATGCGCGACATGGTCTCCATTCATGCGACTTACCATCGGCACGGCGCGCTCGTCGGCGTGATCGGCGCCCGCGTGTACGCGGTGCTCCCCGACGTCTCGCCCGAACGGGCGGAGCCAGAGGTGGTAACACTGGCCCGCCAGATCGTGGACGTCCTAGGCCACCGAGCCGGGCTGGATGTGCAGGCCGGTATCGGAGCGCCGGTGCCCGTTCTGGACGAGGTCATCCAGTCGCGCAGGGAAGCCGACCGAGTGCTCGACACGCTCGCCCGTTCGCCGAACCGAGGCGTCGCCTCCTTCAGGGATCTGCGTGCCGAGGTGCTTCTCGACGAGACACTCGACCTGCTCGGCGCCGTCCCCGAGCTGCGCGACCCGGCCGTGACGGAGTTGTTCGCCCATGACGCGGCGCACGGCTCCGAGTTGGCGACCTCCCTGCTGGCATACCTGGACGCGTTGGGAGACGTCAGCTCCGCGGCCGCCGGCCTCCACGTCCATCCGAACACCCTTCGCCATCGCCTGCGCCGCGTCGGCGCAGTCAGCGGACTGGACCTGACCGACCCGCGGGAACGCCTGTTCTGCCACCTCCAACTCCTGCTCACTATCCGCCACTGAACGGATGAACCGGCCGGTCGACAGACGCTACTTCGCCCTGAACTCAGCGATATGCCGCAACGGCACGGCGAACCCTTCCACGGGAGGGATGACGGTTGAAACACGATCCGATCTGTAGGAGACGATTGCATCCTTTGTGATGAGCGGAATCATGACGGCGTCTTGCGCGATACGGGTACAGGCATCGCGAATGGACTTGCTGCGGGCCGGTCCCTGCGCGGTGGCCAGGCTCTTGTCGATCAGCGTATTGAGCTGTGCATCAGAGTTCGCCCATGCTTTGTTGAACCCCGCGTAAGCCGGGTTCCACCACGCCAGGGCCATACCCGGGTCGGCATAGCCGGCGAACCAGCCAATGAAAAGATCGAACGTACCTGCATGGTCCCGTTTGAGCGCCTCACCGGGGTCGAGTGAGAGGATGCGTACCTTCAGGCCCACGCTTTCGAGATCCCGCTGAATTACCTGGGCGATGGGACCGGACATCTTGGTACTCGACGTGGCGATGATATCGACGGTCTTGCCGGTGGCTCCCGCCGCAGCCACCAATTCTCTTGCCCGCTGCACGTCAGGTTTGGCGAATGGAACCGCCCCCGGATCACACACTCCGCTGAAGGCCACTGACGCGCTCGCTGTCGGCTGTCCGACACCTCCGAGCGCCACGTTTTTGATCTTGTTCCGGTCGATTGTCATCGCCAGCGCTTGCCGCACCCGGTCATCGCGGAAAACCGACTGCTTGGAATTGGCGTACAGCACGTAATAGTCAGTGGTGGACTGCACCACCGTCTTAACGTTCGCCTGACCCTTCAGGACCTGAATGGAGTCCGGGGTCTCGAAGGTCGTGAAATCGATGCTGCCGGCCCGTAGTGCTGCGGCCCGCGCTGCGTCGTCCGGCATGATCCGGACCGTCAGCTTGCTGACCCCCGGCACACCGGAACGCCAGTAGTGCCGGTTGGGAACAAAGGTCCACGACTCACCCTGTGAGTGTGACGCGACCGTGAACGGTCCCGTGCCGAGCAGTTCCTTGGCGGGGTCGTACTCACCCGCGTTCAGCTCCTTCATCGGAAGGATGGCCGCAGGGCTCGCGGCGAGCGCCGCCACAAAAGCGGTCTTAGGTGCTTTCAGGGAAAACTTCACCTGGGTGTTTCCAAACGCGGTGATACTGCGTATCCCCAGCTGACCGGCCCAGAAGGCCGAGATCTTCGGGTCGATGAGCCGTTTGAAACTATCTACCACGTCGTCGACGGTCATTTCCCGGCCGTTCGAAAATCTCACGCCTTTGCGCAGGTCGAACACGTATGTCGTGGGCGACTTCTGCTGCCAGGACGTGGCCAGCTCAGGAACGATCTTCAGGTGTCCGTCGAGCCCGACGAGGCGCTCATAGGAGAGCTGGAGGAGTTCCCATGCAATGCCAGTACCAGCGATGGTCGGGTCCAGCAGATCAGGCTCGGCGGACTTACCCCATACGAGCTGTCCTTTGGATGAGTCCCGGGAACCATTGGTGCTACCAGATCCACTACATGCGACGCATGTCATTGCCGCAATACACGCAACCGCAAGACACAATGAACGACGAATAAATCGCCTTCGCGACATCTATACCTCCTGCGCTCGGCACGATGGAGCGAGGCTCCATCGGACGATGGTCCGGCCTTCGGTCGGTGGCGGACACGATATGGGTCACGGTATCGACACACAAGGTCTATCTTGCAGTGTTACAAGATGCCCTCCGCCTCGGGCCAGGGGTGATGTGATAGTGGTTCCTTGTAACACTACAAGCTACGTCTTGTTTGCTCTGGCTGATCCATGTAAGTTGCGCTCGACGGGCCACCTCGATGCCACTCCCGGAAACGCCACGCCGGCCGTTGATTCTTCAGCCCCATCGAAGGTCGATGTCGCGGTCGCCGCTGGAATGGGATGAGGACAGGAGTCGTACATGACGCTGCAAGCGATTGTCGGAGGGACCGTCATTGACGGAACGGGGCGTGCGCCGATCCGCGATGCGGTTGTGCTCGTGGCCGACAAACGGATCGTGTCGGTGGCGGCTGCCAGTGCGTTGCCGGAGCAGGCTGCGGTAGTCGATGCTCGTGGCAAGTACATCGTTCCCGGGCTGATGGACGCGAACGTTCACCTCTGCGCGGCGATCTTCCCCGACTTTGCGCTGGAGCACGAAGGTCGATACGCGGAGCTCGTGGAAGAGGCGGCTCAGACATGCCTCCGGTCCGGCGTCACAACGGTTTTCGACACGTGGGGGCCGCTCGATCCACTGATCACCGTGCGAGACCGGATCAACAACGGCGAGGCGATCGGCTGCCGGACATTTGTTGCCGGCAACATCATCGGTCTCGGGGGGCCACTCTCGCAGGACTTCTTTCCCAGCGAACATGTCTTCGGCGAAGACACGATCAACCGAATCAACCGGCAGTGGGAACAGGAAGTCGGCCCAGGCTTGCTGTGGCTCACGCCGACGGAAGTCGGTCGTCGCGTTCGTGACTACATTGCGCGGTCCAAGATCGACTTCGTGAAATACGCCGCCAGCGGCCACAAACAGATGCAGTTCATCACCTTCTCCGCGCCGGCTCAGCGAGTCATCGTGGAGGAGGGGCACCGTGCAGGTTTGACGGTCCAGGCGCACACGTCCTCACCGGAAAGCCTGCGAATGGAGATCGAGGCCGGTGCGGACCTGCTGCAGCACGGCGACGTCACGGGCATGGAGCCCATGCCGGAAGCAACCCTCAAGACCATCGTGGATCGGCAACTGCCGGTAGCGGCTCTTCTCGCCAGCGAGAGATACCTGGGCTGGGTCCGGGAATATGGAGTGGACCCATGGCGTACGACGCGCATCCAGAAAGATATCAATGATCGCAGATTGATCGATGCGGGATCCCGCTTGCTGCTCACCACCGACGGATTCGCCTGGGGCCCGCGGGCACTGAAGCATCCATTGCTGGGATTCATGAAGGGCGTTGTCGATAACCCGATCCAACTAGGTGAATCTCACTTCTTGTGGCTTGAAGCCGCTATCGAACGCGGGATGGCGCCGATGGCCGCGTTGCAGTCGGCCACACGTAACGTCGCGGAATCCTACGGGAAAGCGGCCGATCTCGGCACGCTCGAGCCCGGCAAGTTCGCCGACCTGGTCATACTCGAGGCCGATCCACTTGATGACGTACGCAATTACCGTCGGATCGCTGCAGTAATGAAGGACGGCGACCTTGTGGACCGCGATGCGCTTCCACTCAATCCGGTTTTGACGAGAACAGGCGACCGTAAGCCCGGCGCTTGACATGCGCTACCCGGAGCCGAGCCGCGCGCGAGACTCCAGGAAGGATCAAGTGTGAAGTTCGATGAGATGGTTCGGCTGCGCCGTGACTTTCACGGCCACGCTGAACCTGCCTTCGTGGAGATCCGAACCTCGAGCCTTATCGTGGCCCGGCTCCACGCGTTGGGAATCACGACTCGCCGCGGCAAAGAAGCCATGCGGATTGACGGCGTGGCCGCGTACCCCGACGAGCAGAGTCGCCGGCTGATGCTCGGCAGGGCTGTGGAGAACGGCGCAGACGCGCAACTCGCGGAGCTCGCCGCGACCGACGGCACCGCGGTCGTGGCCGAGATCGATGGTGATCGGCCGGGGCCCAGCTGGGCGATACGGTGCGACATCGACGCACTGCCGCTCACCGAGGCGACGGACCAACAGCATCTCCCCGCGGCTCAAGGGTTCGCGTGCCGTGACGGCTACATGCACGCGTGCGGTCACGACGGGCACATCGTCATCGGGCTCGCCCTGGCCGAACGGCTCGCGGACCGCGACTTTCCTGGGCGTGTTCGAATCCTGTTTCAGCCTGCGGAAGAAGGCGGCCGCGGCGCCGCCGCCATGATCGCAGCGGGCGTGGTCGCGGACATCGACCGCTTCATCGCCGTACATCTCGGGTTCGGCGAGCCTGTCGGCACCGTCTTCGCCGGCTGCGACGGGCTCCTGGCCACCCACAAACTCCGTGCGATCTTCAAAGGCGAAGCGGCACATGCGGCCTCCGCGCCAGAGAAGGGACGAAACGCGCTCATCAGTGCGGCGACGGCTCTTCTCAACGTCATGGCGCTCCCCAGGTACTCGATCGCCGATACCCGGATAAACGTCGGGACGCTGCACGCCGGCGACAATGTCAACATCGTGCCCTCACGCGCCGAAATGACCTTGGAGGTCCGCTCCACAGACGATGACGTGTGCAACGAGCTTGCGGACCGAGTCCGAGCCGTCCTCAGCGGAGCCGCGGCCATGCACTCCGTCACGGCCGAGATCGAGCGCACAGGTGGCTCGACAACGATGCACTGCGACCGGCAACTGATCGAGGCCATCGTTGCATTCGCGGCGGCCAGGTACGGCGCAGAACGCGTCGTGGCCGACCGCAAGGGCAGCGGCAGCGACGACGCCAGCCTATTCGCCCGGGAAGTGCAACAGCGTGGAGGGCTCGCCACCTACATGATGGTGGGCGGAGGCAACCAGGCTCCACACCACAACCCCCGCTTCGACATCGACGAACGATCCATACCGGTGGCCGTCGATATCCTCGACCACCTCATCCGCCACCCATAGAGGTGGGTAGCACACCAGGCAGGGGGCAATCGTGATAGATGCCGTCAAGGCGGAGCTGATCGAGCGCAGCTCCCGTGGCCTGGCCGACGCCTTCAGCCGCGCCGTGCGAGCAGGTGCGATCGTCCCTGGAGAACGCCTGCCATCGATACGCACGGTCGCGAAGGGGCTGGACCTGTCCCCGACCACGGTGGGTGCCGCGTGGCGCACGCTCGCTCGAGCGAATCTGATCCACACCGACGGCGCCCGCGGAACCTTCGTCGTCGAGGGTGCCGGGGAGGGACCCGCACGGCTACGTCGTGCGCTGCAACACACGGGACGTTTTGAGATCGATCTTTCGAGTGGCCTGCCCGACCCGGCGCTTCTGCCAGAACTGAGACCTTCACTCGGGCGCATGCCACTCAGCGGAACACTGGACAGCTTCCTGTCCGAGCCGATCGTTCCGGAACTGCGAGACCTCCTCAAATCGGACTGGCCTGCCAAGGCAGAGCTCATCACAATGGCCGACGGGGCGACCGACGCGCTTGATCTCATCGCGATGACGTTCTTGCAGTTCGGTGACCACGTCGCGGTGGAGGATCCCAGTTACCCGCCACTGCTGGACATGCTCGAGGCGGCGGGTGCGCGCATCGTCCCGATGGAGGTAGATGAGAGCGGCCCGATCGTGCCCTCGCTCTCCAAGGCAATCGACGCCGGTGTACGCGCGATCTTCCTCCAGCCGCGCGCACAGATTCCGACAGGCGCCTGCCTGACCGAAGAACGGCGCGGACAGTTGGCGGCGGCTCTGCAGGGGAAGGATGTGATCGTGGTCGAATTCGACCTCGCCGCCGCTGTCGCGTCCACGCCGTTGGTCACCATCGGTGAGCATGTTCCCGGCTCGACGATTCACGTCAGGGCGTACTCGGCGTCGCACGGACCGGACCTGCGCCTCGCCGCCGTGGGCGGGCCCGCCTCGCTGATGGAGCCCCTCATCAGGCGGCGGCATCGCGGTCAAGGCTGGACCAGCCGCCTCCTGCAGCATCTCCTGTTCGACCTGATCACGCAGCAAGCCCCGAAGAGCCAGATCACGGACGCCCGGCACACGTACGCCCGACGCCGGCAGGCCCTCGTCTCCGCGCTCGCCGATCATGGCGTGCGGGTCGGCGGCAAGGACGGCATCATCGTCTGGGTGCCCGTAGAGCACGAATTGGCCGCGCTCATGTTGATCAGCAGCCACGGCATCGGCGTCGCCCCGGGTAGCCCCTACCTGATCCAGGCGAACGCCAAGCCTCATATCGCCGTCACCGCCGGCCTGCTCCCCGAAGACCAGGCGTCCGATATCGCCGCCGTCCTCGCCAAGGCCGCCAAACCGTTGGCGCCGAGCTCGATCCACTGAAATCACCCGCGGGTGTTACCTGGCGCCGACGCTCGCCCGGGCCAACGCGAGGGCGACGGGTGTTGGCGAGTCCCGGAGGACTTCGCTGAGATCGGGGTCCACATGTTTCTGATAGCGCAGCATTCGGTGGCTGGGACTGGTCCCAAGTCCGGAGGGATAATGTGCGATCGTCCGGTTGGGCAGGAGGGGCCGCGGATGACGATTAGCGAGTTCGTGCCGCAGGTGTTGCCGGGTTCCATGCGCAGCCTGGCGAGCGGAGTGCCGCCGGCGCCCCCGGGCACGATTTTCGCGTTGGCCGCCGACGGTGGGTTCGCCGTGCCGCCCCGGAAGTTCACCCTCCATTTCGGCCGGGGCAAGGATGACGTTCATGTGCCGGTCGGCGTCCACGATCCGTACGTCAGCCGGTTGCACGGTGTGCTGGTGGGTGACGGTCGGGAATGGTGGATTCGAAACAAGGGCACGCTGCCGATTCAGGTCCCCGGGGAGGCGATGCTGTTGTCCGGCCACGAACTGCTCATCGAACCCGGCTACACCCCGTTGTTCATCGGTTTCCCGAAGCGCCGGTCACATCTGCTGGAGATCCACGTGGTCGGATCCCGAACCGGCGACGCCGACTGCGAACAACACAGCCGAACGAATCCACCGGATTTCTACGACCTGAGCATGGGGGAGCGGCTGGTGCTGACCGCGCTCGCCCAGCGGTACCTGCGGCAGGAGCGCTATCCGCAACCGGTCTCGTGGAATCGGGTGGCAGGCGACCTCAACCGGCTGCCGGGCGAAAGGAAATGGACGCCGAAGATCGCCGAACATACCGTCGCTGCGGTGCGCAGGCGGCTGGCAGCCGGCCGCGACCCGATTCCCGGTATTCGGCGTGAGGAGGGCGTCGGCGAACCGGTGGGCAACACGCTGAACCACAACCTGATCCAGGCGTTGCTGCGGAGCGCCACGCTGATGCCGTCGGATCTGCATCTGCTCGGCGACGGTCATGACCCGGAGTGAGGTTGCGCCCGACTGGCGGGTCGGCGAGGTGATCGACGGCCGGTACGAGGTCTCCCGGGTGCACGAACAGGGCGGAATGGGCGTGGTGTACCGGGTCCGGCACCTCGCGTGGGGCATCGACCTCGCGGTCAAGAGCCCGCGAGCGGACCTGTTCCGCAGCCCGGACGACCGGCGGCGGTTCGTCGCCGAGGCGGAGACGTGGGTGTCGCTGGGCCTGCATCCACACGTGTGCAACTGCTACTACGTCCGTCTGCTCGACGGTGTGCCCAGGGTGTTCGCCGAGTACGTCCCGGGCGGAAGCCTGCAGGAGTGGATCAGCGACCGGCGGCTGTACGCCGGCGGCCCACCCGAGGTGCTGGCGCGGATCTTGGACATCGCGATCCAGACCGCGTGGGGCCTCGCCCACGCGCACAGCCGCGGCCTGGTGCACCAGGACGTCAAACCGGCCAACGTGCTGCTCGACACCGAGGCCACCGAGGACGGTGCGGTCACCGCGAAGATCACCGACTTCGGCCTGGCCCAAGCCCGGGAGCCGGCGGCCACGGTCGATCCTGACGCGCCACCCGGCGCCAGCATCCTGGTGCCCGGCGGCAGCGGGATGACCCCGCGGTACGCCTCGCCCGAACAGGCGGCGGGTGAACCGCTGGGCCGGCGCACGGACGTCTACAGCTTCGCGGTGTCAGTACTGGAAATGTGTTCCGGCGAGGTGACCTGGATGGCCGGGTCGGCCGCGGGCGCCGCGCTGGCCGGCTACCGCGCCGGGGAGATGGAGAGGGCCGTCGCGATCCCGCCGGCCCTGGGCGACCTGCTGGGGCGGTGTCTGCGCCACAACGCCGCCGGCCGGCCCGGTTCGATGGCCGGTGTCGCCGCCGACCTGATCGACATCTACCGGGGCATCACCGGCGAGGACTACCCGCGTCCGGCGCCCGTGGCCGCCGACCTGCGCTCCGACGAGTTCAACAACCGGGCGGTATCCCTGCTCGACCTCGGCCGCCACGCCGAGGCCGACGAGTCCTTCGCCCAGGCGCTGGTGGCCGATCCGCAGAACGTACGGGCCATCTGCAACGGCGGACTGGCCAGATGGCGCCGCGGCTCCGTCACCGACGACGCGCTCATCGCCGAGATCGAGGCGACCCGCGCGGATACCGGCGATTCCTGGGAGGCGCGGTTCGCGCTCGCCCAGATCCACCTGGAACGCGGCGACCTCGGCACTGCCCGCGCGTTCCTCAGCGAACTGGCCGGGCAACGGCCAGGCGAACTCGAGGTACTCGCGGCCCTACGCAGGATTCACTCCGGCGAGATCGTCGATGCCCGCTGCGTGCGCGAATGGCAGGTGCCCTGGCGCGGGGAGGGGTACCTGGTCCCGCTCGCCCTCACCCCTGACGGCAGGTTCATGCTGACGGGTGAGAGGGACGGCATGGTCCGGCTCTACGACGTCCATGGTGGGCAGCGCATCCATGCACTCGGGGCGCACCACGGGCCGGTGCACGCGGTCGACCTCACCCCGGACGGTCGTTTCGCCGCCGCCGCCTACGAGGACGAGACCGTGCGGTTCTGGGACCTGACCGAGCACCGACTCGGGGCTTCACCCGAAGGCCGCCGTCTCCATGCAAGTCCCCACCTGCCGTCGTCGGACCGCGGCGACAACAAGCCTGACGGACGCAGCACGGTCCGGCTCACGCCCGACGGGCGCCTCGCTCTCCACATGGGTCCGAATGGCGGGCTCCGCGTATCCAGCACTGACAGCGAACAGCACATGACGCTCGACGACTCCGCCGGCGACGGGCCGGTGGAGGTGAGCGCCGACGGCCGCCGGGCGTTGTCGGTCGGCCGGTATTCAGAAGGCTCTCGGACAACCGCCGTACGGCTGTGGGATCTGGCCAGTGGCCGGTGCGAGCGGGAGCTGACCGTACCCGGGCTCATGGTGACCGCCCTGTGTTTCAGCGCGGACGGCCAGTTCGCCGCCACCGCTTCCTTCGAGGAGCCGATCCACGTCTGGGATCTGGCCGATGGTCGCTGCGCGTACGTCCTGGCGAGCGAGACCACGCCAGACATCCTGTCGCTGAGCGCCGGCGCGCTTTTCCTGCTGTCCGGCAGCAAGTACGAGAACATCGTCCGGTTGTGGGAGCCGGATCGCGGCCGATGCTTGCGGACCTTCCAAGCACACCAGAACGGAACCACCGTTGTTCACCTCGACGCCGACAGCCGAATCGCGCTCTCGGCCGGCCAGGACAGGACGGTTCGGCGGTGGCGACTGCCCGGCGACCACCGTGGCACGGCGCTGCTGAGCCGGCCGCGTCCGCACGTCGAGCTGAAGGAGCGGGGTGGCCGGGTTGACGCGCTGGTGGCCGAAGCGGAAGGGGCGATGGCGGCCGGCCGCTTTCCGGCCGCGCTCGACCTGCTCAGGAGGGCACGCGCGATCGACGGGTACGAGCGGGCGCCGCGGGTCATGTCCGCCTGGTGGGCACTGGGCCGCCGCGCTGTGCGGACGGGATTGCGGGCGGCCTGGTCGTCCGTACTCCTCACCGGCGACGCGACCGGGGTAGTAGACCTGACCGGTGACGGCCGGATCGCGGTCTCCGGCGGTGGCGACGGGACGATCCGGCTGTGGGATGTCCAGGGCGGCACCTGCCTACGGGAACTCCGGGGGCACGAGGGCGGGGTCGGATCGGTCTGCCTGAGCGTCGACGGACGGTGGGTGCTGTCCTCGAGCCGGGATGGCACGATCCGGCTGTGGGAGGTCGAGACCGGCACCTGCCGGGGCGTCCTGACCGTCACCCGATGGTCGATGGGCGATTCGCTGCAGGTGCGGTTCAGCGCCAATGGAAGGCAGGCCGTGGTGGGCATCGGCCAGGTCCCACTGTGGGACCTGGAAACCGGCGACCTGACCCGGGAACTGGCGGTGAATGATGGCACCGGTTACGACGACCTGTGCGTCGGTTACGACGACTTGTGCGTTGGTGAAGACGGCCGTCTTGCCGCGACCACCACGTACTTCGGGCTGCAGTTGTGGGATCTGGGCAGCGGCCGAATCGTACGTGACCTGCGGAGCGGTTTCGGGTCCCACGCTGGGAGGGTGTCACTCAGCGCGGACGGGCATCTCGCACTGACCGGTGGCCAGGACGATCTCCGGTTGTGGAGCACCGCGACCGGCGAGGTCATCTGGACCCTCGACGGGCCGGAGAACAAGCTCAGTTCGGTCCGGATGACCGCGGACGGACGCTTCGCGGTCACCGGCGGCATTTGGTCGAACGCGGTGGTACGGGACGTCCGCACGGGACGAGGTATGCGGGTCCTCGACGGCCACGAGCGGGGCGTGCGCGGTTTGGCACTGACGCCCGACGGCCGTTTCGTGCTGATCGCCAACAGTGACGGCCTGCGACTGTGGGAGCTTGACTGGGAGCTCGACGCGTGCGACGCGGCCGACTGGGACGACGGCGCGGCCCCGTTCCTCGGGGCGTTTCTGCGCCGACACGGTCCACGGTGGACGACCAAGGATTTCGATGCCCTGTTGCGCCGTCTCCAGGACGTCGGCTACGGCTGGCTGCGCGCCGACGGCGTACGAACCCAACTCGACCGCATGGCCGCCTACCGGGCGGATTCGTGACTGCCCCAACCACACGGAGGTGCTGGGACGATGTCCCCTTTCCGGCGCAATAATCCAACCAATCCCTCGTCCGCGAACCTCACCTCGCCCGGTGCTTCGGCAACCCCATCCGAGGACTGCACCAAGCACAGCCCGTGCCGGGAGGTACTGGCGATACCCGCCGCAGAGCGTGACTCCCTGCTCCGCCTCATCATCGCCAAGACCTCGGACCTCGGCCCGGACGCGATCTACATCCAGTTCAATGACGAGTACGTCGCGCTCCTGGTCGCGATGGGGCCGGGCGAGTCCGGCAGATTCCAGCGGGCCTTCCCCGTCCTCGGCCATCTGGCGGCTCGCTGGAACATCCAGTACACCGATCTGCTCTTCCGCGCGCTGGAGAACATGCGGGGCGACAGCGTGTCGGTCAAACGCTACGACCAGGGTGAGAGCTCACCATTGTACGTCGTCGTCGACGAGGGCGTGTCGGGCGTCGCGCAGCTGGTACGGCTGGAGCCGTTGCTGGGCATCGACCTTCCGCACGGCGCGCTCATCGGTATCCCGCGCCAGCACCAGATCATCGCGGTGCCGATCCGAAAGCATCGGGACATCAACTCCATGGAGCCACTGCTGCGGCTGGTGTACGACGTCGGCTCGGAGGCCTCGGACCGGCTCAGCCTCGACGTGTTCTGGTACCACAAGGGCCGTCTGCATCCCCTCCACGCCGATGGGAACAACGGGGAACTGGATCGGATCGATCCTCCGGAGGAGTTCTTCCAACTCGTCGAGCAACTGCGGCGCAAATAGCGGTTGAAATGGCCCGGTACGCCGACAGCGTGGCGCTCGCGCTCGACATCGCCCGGATCGAGGCGCGGTCCGGCCGCGCGTCCGAGGTCGAACCAGGGCATCTGCTCGTGGGGTTGAGCACGTTGTGCCGGCTCGACATAGAGACCGTGCTGGACCATGCGGAACTGGCTCCGGACGAGTGGCGCACGGTCGAGGCGGACGTCGAACGGCTGCGCCTGCTCTTCACCCGGGCCGGTGTCGACCCGGTGGCGTTGCGCCGCCGGCTGCGCAGAGCGCTCGCGGTCACCGCCGGCCGGCCAAATCTTGTGCCGCAGCCGCATCTTGTGCCGCACCGCGCCCGGGCCGCGCGGCGGGCCTTCACCCGGGCGGCCGAGCTGGCCATGAACGGTCCGGCCGGCGCGGCCGAGCTGCTGCGCGCGGTACTCGAATCTCCCACCCCCCGGTGCCGTGAGGTGTTCGACCGGCTGGGCATCGTCGACCCGCTCGCCGTGTTCTTCCCGGAGCGGCAGGAGAAGCCGCCAGCCGGGCGGGCGACGCCGGAACTCGACCGGTACGGCCGGGATCTGACCCGGCTGGCCCGCGAGGGCGGGCTGCCGCCGCTGATCGGGCGCCGCGACGAACTGCGGGCCCTGGCCCGCGTGCTGGTGAAGCAGCGCAAGGCCAACGCGGTGCTCGTCGGCGACGCCGGGGTCGGTAAGACCGGCATCGTTGAGGGACTCGCCGAGCTGCTCGCAGGCCCGTACGCACCCGCCGGACTGACCGGCACACGGGTGGTCGAGCTGTCGATGGCGGCGTTGCTCGCCGGGACCAAGTACCGAGGCGAGTTCGAGGAAAGGCTGCTGGCCGTGCTCGCCGAGGCGCGCGAAACCCCAGGGCTGATCCTTTTCATCGACGAGCTGCACGCCGTGCTCGGCGCCGGCGGGACGGGAGCGAGCGACGCCGCGAACATCCTCAAACCCGCGCTTGCCCGCGGTGAGCTGCGCTGCATCGGCGCGACGACACCGGGTGAGTACCGGCTGCGCCTTGAGGCCGATCCCGCGCTGCGCCGCCGGTTCGAGGTGATCCGGGTGGAGGAGCCGACCCGGGCGCAGGCGGTGGAGATCCTGGCCGGGCTGCGGGAACGGCTCGCCGACCACCACGGGGTGGACATCGCCGCGAGTGTGCCCGAGGCGGCGGTGGACCTCGCCGTACGCTATCTCCCCGAGCTGCGCCTGCCGGACAAGGCCATCGACCTGATCGACCAGGCGTGCGCGGCGGCCCGGATCCGGACGATCGGGCCGGAGGTCCCGACGGCCGCGTCCGTACGGGTCGGCGGTGCCGAGGTGGCCGCCGTCGTGGCCGACCAGGCCCGTCTGCCGGTGGAGCGTGTTACCGCGAGTGAGGCACAGCGCCTGCTCGGTATGGAGGAACACCTGCGCCGGCGGCTGATCGGTCAGGACGAGGCGGTCGGCGCGGTCGCCGACGCGATCCGTACCTCCCGTGCCGGGCTGGGCGACCGGCGGCGGCCGATCGGGGTGTTCCTGTTCGCCGGCCCGACAGGGACCGGCAAGACGGAGCTGGCCAGGGCGCTCGCCGAGTTCCTGTTCGACGATCAGCGGCGGCTGATCCGCATCGACATGTCGGAATACCAGGAGCGGCACGCGGTGTCCCGGCTGCTCGGCGCCCCACCCGGGTACGTCGGGCACGACCGGGACGGCCAGCTCTCCGGCCCGCTGCACGACCATCCGCACAGCGTCGTACTCTTCGATGAGGTGGAGAAGGCCCACCCGGAAGTACTGGACCTCTTCCTGCAGATCTTCGACGAGGGGCAGCTCACCGACGCACGTGGGCGCCGCATCTCCTTTAGCGACACCGTCGTCATCCTCACCTCCAACCTCGGCGCCGCGACGGGCCGGCCGCTCGGCTTCACACCGGGCGTCCAGGACGCGCCCACAGGCGGGCCCAAGCGGGTCATGGCCGCGCTGCGGCAGGAACTGCGGCCGGAGCTGCTCGGCCGGATCGGCCGGGTCGTCGTCTTCGAGCCGCTGACCGGGCCGGCGCTGCGCGAGATCGCGGACAAGCTGATCGATCGCGTCCGGGACAGGCTCGCCCACCGCGCGATCACGCTCATCCTGACCGACGACGCCTACGATCTGCTGGTCCGCGACGCCGCCTCGGCACGCTCGGGCGCTCGCGCCCTGGAGCAGGCCGTCGAGCGGCTGCTCGTCCAGCCGCTGGGCCGGGCACTGCTGGCCGGACGGTTCACCGACGGTATGCCGATCCGGGTCGAGGCCGCCGACGGCGCGTTGGTGTGCACCCCCACCGGCCGGTCAGGAGGTACGGCTCGATGACGGCCACCGTCACGTTGCGGCTCGTCAAGGGTCGGCTCGACCGCACCGAGTACATGTTCGACGAGCGGACCACCTGCGTTCTCGGCCGCGCCGACGACTGTGCGCCGCGGTTGCCGAGCGACAAGGACCATCGCACCGTCTCCCGGCACCACTGCCTGCTCGACATCAACCCGCCGGACGCGCGCATCCGCGACTTCGGCAGCCTCAACGGCACGTTCGTCAACGGAAAGAAGATCGGTCAGCGGAAGGCGGACCAGACGCCGGCGGAGGGCGCGGCACTGTCCTTCCCGGAGCACGACCTGAGCGACGGCGACGAGATCCGGCTCGGCGACACGGTTTTCCGGGTGGAAATCCGGCTGCCGGCCGGGCAACGCACCCTGTCGCTGGCCTGGTGCGTCAAATGTGGCCGGGAGGTGGGCAGCGAGCTCGGCGGTCGCTCGGGGGAGTACGTCTGTGTCGCCTGCCAGGCCGATCCGGGCGTCATGGCCCAGCGTCTGGTGGACCTCGCGCGCGGCGGGCACGGCGGACTCGCCCCGATCGCCGACTACACGCTGCTTCGTGAGCTCGGCCGCGGCGGGATGGGCGCGGTGTATCTCGCCCGCCACGCCGGTGGGGAGGTGGCGCTCAAGGTGATGCTGCCCAGGGTCGCGGCGAGCACGGACGCCAGGGCGCGGTTCTTCCGTGAGGTGGAGCTGACCAGGGCGCTGCGGCACCCCAATATCGCTGCGCTCTACGACGCCGGCTTCGCGGATGGCACCTTCTACTTCACCACCGAGTACTGCGCCGGTGGCAGCCTGGATCGGCTCCTGGCTCGGCGGGGTGGCCGGCTCGACGCCGCCGAGGCCGTACGGCTGGCCTGCCAGGTGCTGGAGGGCCTGGAGAACGCGCACGGTCAGCATGTGGTGCACCGCGATCTGACGCCGCACAACATTCTGCTGGGTGAGGCCGATGGATCGCCGATGGCCAAGGTCGGCGACTTCGGCCTCGCCAAGGCCTTCGACCAGGCCGGCCTCAGCGGCCTCACCCGAACCGGCGCGATCGCCGGCAAGCCCGGGTTCGTCCCCCGCCAGCAAGTGATCAACTTCCGGAACGTCACCCCAGCCGTGGATGTGTGGGCGCTCGCCGCCTGCCTGTACAACGCCCTGACCGGCGCGCACCCACGGGACTTCCCGCGTGGCAAAGACCCCTGGCAAGTCATTCTGCAGGCCGCCCCGGTGCCGATTCGCGAGCGGGAGCCCGCCGTCGGTGAGGCACTGGCTTCCGTCATCGACAGAGCCCTGCGGGAAGAGCCGGAGATCGGTTATCAGTCCGCGGGCGACCTGCGCCGTGCGCTTCTCGGAACATGAACCAGCGCCTCGTCATCGGCCGCACGGTCACAGGGTTGCCAGTCAGGCGGCGTTTTAGCAGGACAGATGCGTAAATGTGGTCCTTCGCAATAGGATTCGATCACGCTGCGTGTCAAGGCCTGATCGCTCGTCAGGCCTCATCGTTTCCAGCCTGTTCTCGACGCGGGCGACCACGGCGCGAACACGAATCGACGTTCGGTCGGCGAGGAGACGAAACGTGATGGTCTTCGCGGGTTCTGGACCCGTGTCTGTCCATCACGAGGTAGAAAAGCGAGCGATGCGGGAATTTGTCCGCAAGCTCACACCATCACTCGACATGTCCAGGAGGACCTCAGTGGCTTCGATCGATTTGAACAGCGTGCTCGACAAGGCGTGGGCGGACAAGAGCCTTCCGGAGATCATGGCCGCGCCGGTGGCGGCGCTGAAGGGGATCTCTGACAAGACCGGTGAGCTCCTGAACGAGGCGCTCGGCATCAAGACCATCGCCGACCTGGCCAATCTGCCGTACGCCCGTTGGGCTCAGGCTCTGGCCGAACTGGACGCGGCCGGCAAGTAACGGGCCGTACCTCGGTCTCTCGCTTCGGGGCACGACCCGGCGGAGCCGACGCTCCCGCGGGTCGTTCCCGGAGACGGTCACTCCGTTCCCTTCGTCAGGCTTGGCCGACGTCGAGGATCGCGAAGTGGCACATGGGTGTCGCTGTGCTCCAGCGGACTAAGAGTCCGCTGCTCTTGTATCTGACCGATGCTCTCGATATCAGCCAATGTCGTTTCGTCCGCAGCTCCACCGATTCCAATGCCGGGCGGTGCTGCCACGTGACAGCGGATTCCTCGGCATCCGAGCACTCCATCGCTGGTCGGCGGTCGGAGGATAGGCGATGTTAACGGTGCCGGTTCATCTGGTGGGGGCTGCGAGAGGGGGCCTCTGGAGGTGCCAGTCGGTTGCCTGTTGGTAGGCGTCGGCGGCGCGGAGCACGGTCGCCTCATCGTACGGCCGGCCGGCGAGTTGCAGGCCAAGGGGCAGGCCGTCTGCGGTGAAGCCTACGGGGATGGCTGCGACCGGGCTGCCCACCGCGTTCCAGAATTGGGTGTGGATCGGGCCGAAGGCGTCCGGCTTGATGACCTCCAGAGTCTTTGCCAGCTCGCTGATCGAGAGCGCGCCTGCTCCCGACGTGGGTGTGACGACCAGGTCGAATTCGTCGAAGAGGGTGGCGAGTGCCCGTTGGGCGACCCGGCGCACTCGTTGCGCTTGGACGTAGTCGGCTCCGCTGTAGAACGCCCCGGCGGCGACCATCGTTCGTGTTCCGGCGGAGTAGTCCGACCAGTGTTTTCGTAGGTCCGGTAGATGGTAGGCCAGTGCCTCGCTCAGCATGATCACCATGCTTGCCGCGGTCATCTCCGTGAAGTACGGCAGCTCGACCTCCTCGACCCCCGCACCGCGGTCGGCGAGCACGGCCACCGCATCCTCGAACACGGCGGGCAACGCCGGGTCCTCGGCGTCACCGCTGACCCGGGCCAGGCGGTCGATGCCGATGCGCAGCCCGGTCAGGTCGCCGGTGAGGGCGCGGAGGTAGTCGGGTACCGGCATGTCGAGTGAGGTCACGTCGCTCGGGTCGTACCCGGCCAGGACCTGGAGCATCAGCGCGCAGTCGCGGGCGCTTCGGGCCATCGGGCCGATGTGGTCCAGGCTGTAGGCCAGCGGTACGCACCCGAACTTGGGCACGCGTCCGAAGGTGGGCATCAGGCCGGTCGTACCGCCAGGGACCTCCAGGCAGAGCCGGCGCCAGTTGCGGACCAGTGTCCCGAGTTTGGTCTCGATCTGGTTGATCTCGACGGCAAGGGCCAGGCGCACGACGGCGAAGGCCCGCAGGTGCTCGGCCAAGGACTCGATGATGCAGCACCGGCGCAGTCCTCGGGATAGAGCACTCCCAGCGCGGGACCGCCTTCCTGCAGGTGCCAGTGCAAGCGGTTCTGCACGCGTGTGGCCAGTCAGCGTCGTGACCTTCAGCCCCAACGGTCTGCCGCGTGTCAGAGCCTCCATTCATATCGGAGTGGCCAAACGGACCGCCAAAGAGCTATTGACCCTGATATGTGATCACATATACCCTCGTGGAGGTGGACGGCAAGCCGCGTTCTCGCTACGGGCGGGACGTCACGTGCTCGGACGGCGGGTCCCTGACCGCCGGCCAGGTCGCCGAGGACCTGATTGAACGTGGGGGATGCCGATGACGAGTCCGCCGAAGCTGAATTATCTGAACAAAGCAGAAGCGAAGGCCATCGGCTACGACATTTCGATCCCGAGGAGCATCTGAGTGCTCAATTGATTTCAACCGTACGGATATTTTCAATGGTACTGAGATGAGTCGCGCCCGCCGACGTGGCGACTAGCGGTCAATCCTCGATGAGGAAATCTCTTGGGCATCTCCGGCGGGGAGCCGGATTCGGCAACGAGAAAGCACAAACGTGCTGCGTGCCTCCTCGATCATGATACTGCAGATGAGGGAATCGATAATGACGAAACCTGCGGCCAGGACGGCATTTGTCGGCGCTACACTGATTGATGGGACCGGAGGCCCGCCACGAGCGGACGCGGCGGTGGTCGTCGAGAAGGGCCGGATCAGCTGGATCGGAGCCGCCTCCGATACTGCCGAAACTGCTGAAACACGTGGTGCCGGCGATTTGCGCCGCGTGGATGTAACCGGTAAGTACCTTATTCCGGGGTTGCTTGATGCGAATGCGCATATGGTCATGCAGAACGACCCAGAGATTTTGCTCCGGTACGAACCAGGCCACTATGACGAGCTTGTACTCGAGGCGGCGCAAGTGGCGTTGCGGTCGGGAATCACGACGGTATTCGACACATGGGGCCCGCTGGAAGCGCTGCGCCGCGTTCGTGATCGCATCAATGCGGGAAAGGTCGTCGGGAGCAGAATCTTCTTGGGCGGCAACATCATCGGTAATGACGGGCCGTGGTCCAGTGATTTCTTTCCCTACGGGGAACGTCTCAACCCAGCGGCCGCCGAGCGCATCAACCGCCATTGGGAGCAGGGGGTCGGCGCCGAACTCACCTGGATGCCGGCCGAAGACGTCCGCCTCGCCGTACGGAATTACATCGCAAGCAGCGGGATCGACTTCGTCAAGTACGCCTCCAGCGCCCACGCACAACATCGATTCATCGCGCTTTCACCGGACGCGCAACGCGCGATCGTGGAGGAGGCGCACGCGGCCGGGATGATAGTTCAGGCGTGCACGCTCGCACCCGAGGCCCTAAAGCTCGCCATCGCCGCCGGCGTGGATCTGCTGACCCACGGCAACTCCACCGGCCGATACCCGATGCCGCAGGAGACACTCGATCAGATCGTCGACCGGCACTTGCCCTGTGTCATCACGCTCTATACCGAGCGTTTCATGGCAGCTGCCCGAGCCGACGGCAGGTTCCCCGAACATTGGGGTACGACCTTCGCTGCCAAGGAGAACAACGCCCGGCGGCTGATCAACGCGGCAGCCACGATCCTGCACGCCACCGATGGGGGCGTCTTCGGCCCCACAGTGCAGGGAAGCCCGTGGCTCGGCGAACTGTTTCGCCTACCGGATACGCCACTTCCACTCGGCAGCGGAAGCATCCTCTGGCATCAAGCCATGATCGAGCGCGGAATGACTCCCATGGACGCTCTGGTGGCGGCGACCCGAAACATCGCTCAGGCCTACGGCAAGGACGAACTCGGGACAGTCCAGGAAGGCAAGCGAGCCGACCTGCTCATTCTCGACGCCAATCCACTCGACGACCCGGCAAACTACACCCGCATTACCCACGTGGTGAAGGACGGCCAGGTCATCGACCATCGCGGGCTCCCCGAACATCCCGTACTCACCCGCGACGACGAAGAACTCCACAGCGGGTAGCGAAGGGCACTTGTACAACTACGAAAGGAGCGGACGACTCCGAGGTCTGCCCAGACATCGCGCTGTCTCCACCTCATCATCGATCGTGACGCACGGCGTTGCCAGGAGAGGTGCTCGAGTCTGGCATTAATACGATCTTGAACGCTGAACGGGGTCGATAAGGCAGTCTCCGTGACCTGCGTCCCTTGTGCGCGGCTAGGTCCCATTGCCCGCACGTGTGGATCTTCGGTGTTGATCGGTGCGTCGGGCTGGTGAGCGGCAATGGCTGGGGTGTGAGACAACCTGCAAGATCTGGTGGGCCATCGGCCGGCCAACTGGCCGCAATGGACGCCGACCAGGTGGCGTTCGTGGCGTCAGCGTCCAAGACATGCATCAAAGCCCGATCTTGGGCGGAGCGCGACAAAATGTTGACGCTAATATGTGATCACATATATCGTTTGTCCATCTTGATCAGGCGGCCGTTCGCACCATGAGTGGCTGGGCGCGTCGACGCCGCGATTGGGCAGGGAGTGTGTAGTGGGCCGTAGTAGGAAGGATCCGGATTCAGCTGTGGCTCAGAGCTCGCCCGCGTCGACCTCTGAACCGGCAGCACTGCTCGGCCGAGCGGGGGAGCCTGAGTCGCTGGCCGATCTGGCGCAATCGGCAAGCGTGGCTCCGGTGCAGATAGCGGACCAGGTGCTAGACACGTTGCGCGATTGGATCGTGAATGGCCGACTTGCATCCGGCCAGCGGCTTCGTGTCCGGGAAATCGCCACGTTGGTGGGGACAAGTGTCATGCCGGTCCGCGAAGCGATCAGCCGGCTGGAGGAGTCCGGCCTGGTCGTACGCGAGCCGTATAAGGGCGCGGTCGTCCGGGGCCTGACGCAGCAGGAGCTTGAACAAGCCTACGACGTCCGGATTCTGCTGGAGGGAGATTGCGCCCGGCTCAGCGCCATCGCCATCGAGCCTGACCGGGTCGCGGCCATGGAAGAACATTGGCGCGAGTTGGAGGCCGCAGCGCTGGCCGGTGATGTCCATGAGGCCCTGCGGCGCGATGAGCAGCTCCTCGCGACTTTGTATGCCGCGGGTGGGAACAAGGTGGCGCTCGAAATCATCCGGGGATTGTGGGATCGCTGCCGCCCCTACAAGGTGCTGTGGGCAAGTACCTCCGAGTTCCGCGGTGGTGTGCGGATCTGGCATTACAAGCCGGACCTTATAGACGCTGCGCGTCGCAACGATGGTGAAGCCGCCGAAGGAATCTTGCGTACGTCCTACGAAGAGGCTAAGGGTGCCCTCCGTCGAATCATCGAGCAAGACGGGGAGTCACGAGCGTGAAGGTGATCGTCATCGGCGGCGGCATCATCGGCCTGAGCTGCGCATACGAGCTCGCGGTCAGGGACGCAGGGGTCACGGTGCTCGACGCGGGTCGGATGGGAGATGGCGCGTCCGCGGCTAACGCGGGCTGGGTCACGCCGTTCCTGTCGGCTCCGCGAGCGGCGCCAGGCGCGGTCGGCGACGCCATGCGAGGCACGCTGCGGACCGGCGGGCCCGCACGGGGCCATCCTCACCTCGACGTCGGGTTCCTCTCTTGGATAGCGCGCTTCCTGCGCGCGAGTAGACCTGGCGCTCACCGGCGCGGAGCAGCTGCCAACGGCGAGTTGGCCAAACGCGCCGGGCGGTTGGTTGCTTTAGAAATGACCGGAAGTGAAACTGAATCAGTACTCGAACCTTTTCGGCTCGACAGGGCCCGTATCGATGGGCCCCTGATGCCGTAACTCATTGGTACCGCACCGGGAGAGCCTTGGCAGCGGAGATCTCCTCAACACCACTGGTAGGGCATGAAGGCTTCCTCAGGCGAAGTCCGAATGTGCCGTTGTCTTGTCGCCGGTAATCTCGCTTAGACGAGCAACAACGCTGAAGCGGCTAAAAATATAACCGAAGAAGAGGCTGGCACAGACCAGATTGAACCTCTCGATCAGTGTCCACCACGAAGCCGCTCAGCGGCGCGACCTTCTTACATACGCGGCGGTCCGTTATCGCCGCGCAGGCCGACTCCAAAGGGAGCTGTCATGCGCCATATATCCGCTTCGATTATTTGGGTGATGACGATATGTGTAGCTGTATCCGCCTGTGGCGGCGCGGCGAATCGATCCAAGAGTGGTGATAAATCCCGTTACGCCAAAGACGGTACGTTCACCATGGTATTGGCAGAGGACAATGGTGTTTACGATCCATACCGCGGAAATACATTCGGTGTTTCTAAGCTGGCGTACGATTCCTTGGTGAATCTGCAACCCGACGGAAGGTTTGTATCGGGGCTTGCCAGTAAATGGATCGCCGACGCTCATTCAGCAACCTTTACGCTCCGGTCGGGAATTACCTGCTCTGACGGCAGCGCACTAACGGCAAGCCAGGTGGCGGCCGATATAAACTTCCTCAGTGACCCAAAGAATAAATCGCTGCAATATGGCGTGAGTATCCCCGCCGTACCGATCACGGCTAAAGGCGATGATCGGAGCGGAACTGTCGAGGTGGTGGCGAAAGAGAAATTCGGTTTCCTGTTGAACACCATCGGACAGGCGCCCGTCATGTGCGCTAGAGGATTGAAGGACCCGAAGATCCTCGCGACATCGTCGGACGGGACTGGGCCTTTCGTGCTCACGAATGTCGTTGCAGGGCAAAGCTTCACCTTCACAAGACGTGGCGACTATGCGTGGGGTCCGGACGGTGCGACCACCAAGGCCGCTGGCACTCCGGCGAAGGTGGTGATCAAGGTCGTCAGCAATGAGACCACCGCTGCCAACCTGCTCCTGTCGGGAGCGGTGAATATGGCCAAGATCAGTGGAGAAGACCGGGCACGGCTCGATGCGCAGGGTCTGCGCAAGTTCGAGCGCTCGGCATCCGGAGCCGGCCTGCGGTTCAACGAGCAGCCAGACCACCTGGGACAGGATCAGCGGATTCGGCAGGCATTGGTGCGGGCGCTGGACTTCGACCAGCTCGTGAAGGTCAGCACCGGAGGAACGGGTGGGGCGGCGACAGGTCTGGTAACGCTCGAACCCAAGGCGTGTACCGGCAACACGGTTATCGGCCAGCTGCCCAAACACGACGTGGCAGCCGCTGAGACACAGCTCGACCAGGCTGGTTGGGCGAAGAGCGCTGCTGGCGTCCGGGCCAAGAACGGCCGGCCGTTGGCGATTGACCTGCATTACATGCCCGGCTTCTCCAACTACGAGAAGCCGACTGCCGAAATCATCGCCCAAAGCTGGAAGAGCCTCGGAGTGCAGGTGAAACTGACGCAGGAAACCCGGATTTCACGCAGCGCCGCCCTCTACCAGACGGGGAACTGGGACGCGACGATCGGGTTGGGCGACGCCTACGTGCCCAGTCAGTGGGTTCCCTACGTCTCAGGCCCGTTTCCGCCCACGGGGACGAATCTTGGTGGTCAGAACAAGCAGTATGACTCTCTTGCCGCTAAAGCTCAGACGATGACCGGACCGCAAGCGTGTGCGGTTTGGAACAAGGCCGAGCAAGCCCTGTACCAGGCTGTCGACCTGGCTCCGATTTCGAACCGTCCTGGCGTCTACTACCTCAACAAAGCACTGGCCTACGCGAGCGGATACGACGTGCCGGTGCCGACAAGCATCCGGGTACTCCAGTGACCGATTCGCGCAGGCCGGCGCAGACCTGTGACGCATGCTGACTGGAGCGCTCAATGCGACCACACTCGGGAGCCTGGTAGGGCGCGGTCGCAGTTCGCGTTGGAGCCAGGACCGCCGTCACCTGCATCCACACGCCGTGGCCCGCAGAACCAGTCGAAGGAGATGTCTGTGACAAACGCGATAGTGGGGGAGATCCGGGCCGAACAGGACCGGGTCCGCGATTTCAGCTCGTCGGCACGGCAGTTGATTCAACGCAGCACGCTCGTCGACATGACGCTGCCGATGTCGCAGGACAACATCACAGAAGGGCAGCTGCTCAAGAAGGCGCGGGCAGCGGGCTTTGACCATGTATCGGTCACCGTCGGATTCAAGGACACCGGTGTTCGGGGCACGATGGACGGAATCGCCGGCCTCAGCCGCTACGTCTCCGAGCGCGAAGACGACTTCGTCATGGTTCGTGATTTCGGCGAACTGAGAAAGGCCAAGGAGCAGGGCAGAACGGCCGTTGGCATCCATTTTCAGGACGTTGCACCGCTGGAAGGTAACCTTGATCTGCTCCCGGTGTACCGGGCACTCGGTGTGTCTCACATGTTGTTGGCTTACAACAGTCGAAGCGCGGCCGCGGACGGATGCGCCGAGGAGAACGACGGTGGGCTGAGCCGGTTCGGCCGCAGCCTTGTCACGCAGATGCGCAAGGTCGGAATTTTGTGCGACGGCTCACACACGGGCTACAGGTCGACGATGGAAGCTCTGGAAATCTACGACGGCCCATTCATCTTCTCTCACAGTAATTGCCGCTCAGTCTTCGACCATTATCGCAACATCGCCGACGATCAGATCAAGGCATGCGCGGCACGCGGCGGAGTCATCGGGATCAACGGTGTCGGTCGATTCCTCAACGACCCGTTCGCCGGGGCGGAAGCGATGTTTCGCCACATTGACCACATCGTGTCACTGGTCGGCCCTGAGCATGTGGGTATCGGCCTGGACAGGATGTGGAGTCCTGATCGGATGTACAAGTGGCTGACGGATAACGCGGACATGTGGCCTCCGAATCAAGGAGCAGCAATCCGATACGCCACGTACGCACCACACGCTGAAGTTGGTGAGGTGGTCGACCTCATGGAGGCCCGTGGATACAACGAAGAGGCGATTCAGGGCTACCTCGGTCGGAATTTCCTTCGGGTTCTTGAGGAGGTCTGGTGCTGACCACACAGAATCACTCAATGCGACCGATACTCATGGCCGCCAGAGGGAACCCGTTGTCTTCTCAAGACCGCCGAACGAACGCGCTCAGCTGCGTCGATGCCAACGTCGCTCGACGCCAACATCGCGCAGGCCGTCCGGCAATGGAGCCAGCGCGATGACGCTGCTCGGCTTCGTCGGCGACATCATGGTGAGCCGCCCGGACCCAAAAGCAGTATTCACCCACGTACGCGAGATCCTCTCAGAGCCAGATGTCATGTTCGGAAACTGCGAGGCTGTCTACACGACCGAACCGTGCCGGGCGCCGACGGCACCGATGATGCTGTACGCCCACCCGGACAACGCGAATGCGCTCGAGGTCTTCGACGTGATGTCGCTGGCGAACAACCACATCGGCGACTGCGGTCACGACGCCATGCTCCAAACCGCTGACCTGGTCCGGGCGGCGGGCGGCCGACCAGTCGGTGTGGGGCGTACGCTTCGCGAAGCACGTGCACCGGGCGTCTTCGAGACCGAAGGCAACACCGTGGCGTACCTCGCGTACGCGTCAGTGTTTCCTCGCGGGTACGAAGCCGGCGAATACAAGCCCGGGTTGGCGCCCTGCCGCGCCTACAACAGGTACGTCGACCTGGTTCCTGACGGCTGGGCCCCCGGTATGCTGGGCGACGTCGTCACGGTTCCGCACGAGACGGACTACGCGAACCTGGCGGAGGACATATCCGTCGCGCGGAAGAAATATGACGTCGTGGTCGCCAGCTTCCACTGGGGCGACTATCGCCGACCCTTCGTGCTCACCGACCACGAACGAAGAACTGCTAGATTCGCCATCGACCACGGCGCGGACGTCGTCGTCGGACATCACCACCACGTACTACGCGGTATCGAGTGGTACCAGGGCAGACCGATTTTCTACGGGCTTGGCCACTTCGTCTTCGACCAGGGGCCGAGGGACTCGGAGCAGCAACTCGCGCTCGCGGAATGCCATGGCGACCGCGGCTCGTACGAGATCTATCCGCGAGCAGGCTGGCCGCGACTATCCATGCATCCGGATGCCCGCATGACCATGCTTGCATGGGTCCAGCTGCACGGTGACACCGCGCCCAATGCGGCCGGCTTCCTCCCGTGCGAACTGGACGCGGACGGCCTCGTCCACGCGCGTGACCCGAACTCCGGGGCCGGAGCCAAGATCGTGGAGTACATCCGCCGCGGATGCGTGTCGCAACGACTTGCTGTCGAACTGACGACCGGCTCCGCACCTAATACGGCAGCCCGAGATCGTGATCTTGTCATCGGTGTTTGAGGCGTGCTCGGTGGTGGTGCCAGCGGGCGCGGGCTTGGTGGCGTCGTCGCCAGATGTGCCAGCGCAGGTGATGTTCGATGCTGTGCCATCTGCGGGTGAATAGGTTGACCAGGCGTTTCACCTCGGCGACGGTGAGTGGGATGAGCCCGTGATCAGCCGGTGGAGCAGTGTTTGGGCTGGTCGGTGCAGGGGTGGGGCTGCTGTTTGTGCGGGCGTGGGCGGCGGTGACGGCGACCGAGGCGAGTGCGGCCATGGCCAGCACGAGGTGGCGTAGGAGCGCGGGGTAGGTTCTGACCTGGGAATGGTCCAGCCCGAAGGCGTCCTTGCCGACTTGGAAGTCCTCTTCCACGGGCCAGCGGCGCCCGGCGACCTTAATCAGGGTCCGTAGCGTTACCGGACGGCCTTCGGGGGCGAAACACAGGTAGAACGCCACTTCACGGATCCCCTTGTCGTTCGGGACCAGGCTGCGGCGGATCAGCAGGTGACGGCGCGGGTCGGCGGTGCCGATCCACGCCCACGCATACCGGCGTTCGCCTTTGGACCCGGCGCCGCATGATGCGATGGTCCAGTCGGCGGCGATCAGCATCTTCAGCGCCTCATCGGCCCTGGCCGTGCCGGCCTTGGTGAAGGCGATCGGGGTCGATTTGGAGATGGCCAGGACGTAGCCGGTGCCGACCGACTCCAGCCAGGCGCGCAGGCTCGGGTCGGCCCCATACACTTCGTCGCCGCTTACCCAGGGCGGGAGCCGGCCTTCGGCGTGCAGGTCGGCCAGGATCTGGCGGCCCAGCTGCGGTTTGGTCGCGAACGCCACCTCCTCCGGCACCCGGGCCCGTCTACGGCGGTCAGGGTCGGTGGCCCATTCGCGGGGCAGATACGGGCGGGCACCCACCAAAGCGTGCCCGGCCTTAACCGCGAAACTGCAGTACACGACGTTGATGGCGTTGGAGACCCGGCCCGCGCAGCCGACGTATTGGCGTTTGACGCCGACCGTGGCGGTGCCCTTCTTCTCCTGCCCGGACTCATCCAAGATCGCGACCGCATCACCGTCGTCCAGGTGCTCACACACGAAGGCGCGGACGGCGGCCATCGCGGCCATCGTGTCCCATTTCGCGGCCTGCAGCAGATGCTGCATCTTGCCGGGCGTGGCGTCCCCGGCATGTTCGGCGATCGTCCAGCAGTTCTTACGCGGCAGATCACTCATCAACGCCTGCACGTACTTCTTCGCCGACAGTCGGGGCTCCCACCTGCGAAAACACCCGGCCATAGCGGCCATCAGATCATCGAGATGGCCCTCGGCCGCCTCAGCCTCTACTCTGGCGGCAGCAGCCGCCCCATGGTCATTGATCGTCACGCATCAAGATCACCGGGCGGCTGTCTCACGTTGCAACCCCTACCGGATCCATCCAAATCACGATCTCGGACTGCCGTACTAAGATCGCTGGAAATGCCACAGTACGGGTAATGCCTGCTCAAAGGTTATGAATCCATCCACTCGTCCGTGAACGCGCCCTCCTGAATGCGCCGCATTTACCGATTCGCCATACAACCGACGATCCGTTGGCGTTTCCGGATTGGGTTAAGGGCCGAGACATCTTGGGCAGGCGTCCAGATGACCGGGTTCCGGTATTGGGGGGAAGACATCGACGCCGCGTCAAGCCACACACGGTCGAGGTCATGACGAGCGTGCAGACCGCCGGTTCGAAGCAGTCTGGGCTGCCTGCCGAGCCGGGGGCGCTGGTCGATTCGATGTCGATGTACTTTTCACTTGGCTTCGTGGTCCCCTCCCGGGTGAAGCGGCTGCTCGGACCGAGACACGTTCGAGCGCGGGGTCGATTCCGGCGTCCTTGAGGATCTCCCACACGGTCGAGGCTGCCACCCTCATTCCGAGCACGAGCAGTTCGCCGTGCACGTGCCGATACCCCACGCGGGGTTCTCCTGGGCCAGGCGCAGCACCAGAACACGGATGGAACGCGCGGCCGACCCGACCGCTTGGGTTGAGACCGGGCAGCGTGCCGCTTCCCGATCAGGTCGCGGTTCCAGTGCAGCACCGTGTCCGGGCGTACCAGCAACCGTATCCGACGAAGCGTCTCCGGTCTCAACTGGTGCAGCAGCGCCGCCAGCAGAGCTCGGTCCGGCGGAGTGAACCGCCCCTTCCTTTCACCCAGCCTACAGTCGAGACGGTGACGCAGGCCGAGGAGAAGGCGCTGACCGGTGTCTCGGTCACGGCTCACGTCTGTGATGTCTCCGATGTGGGATTGGTTGAGGTATTTCGAGACGAGGTCGTTGCCCGGCACAAGACGGAGTCGATCGACCTGCTGTTCAAGGTCGCGGTGGTCATGCCCGGGGTGGTGTCGACCGGAATCTTCACCAACAGCCTGCGGCAGCTCGGGGCTGAAAGCCCTGCGCCTGATAGGGCGGGGTTCCTGTCGCGGATGGGTGTCGAGTCGGCGGATATCAGCGAAAGCGAGCTGGAGCAGACCGCAGAGCTCGTGAGCAGGTTGTTCGTCACAACACCTTCAGAGGCGGCGACGATCATCCTCGAGGCTCTTCGCACGGGACGCCGGCGCATCCTGGTCTGCGACGCCGCCCCACAGGTCGACGACTTGGTGGCCGTCGAGGTACACGCAGCATGCGGCGCCTAGCTCGCCGTGAGATTCAAGGTTGCGGCGGAACGCATCGGCCACCGCACCTCAGCCGTCTTCAACGTGTCCGTTGATCTCAGTCATCGACGACCTCGTCGGCTTCATCGTTTCTCGAGCAAGGAGTTGAGGACGACCAGGCCACTGCCCAGCTGAACGCGGGTGAGCGTATCGAGGTCGATGATCTCGAAATCGTCGAAGTCGACGTGGCTCTTGATCGTGTCGAGTGCCTCGTCGAACGCCTGGTCCAGGCGTTTGATCGCCCTCTGTATGGCAGGAGTCTGCGGTGAGTCCTTCAGTAGGCGGACGATCTGGTAGCTCTGACAGAGAAAGAAGAACCCACCGTCCACCATGCAGGCCTGAAAAACGTCGCCTTCCTTCATTTCCCGGTCATACTTCGGGTTGTTCAAGATGTCCCGAGTGGGGTGTAGCGAGAGTGGTCGCCCGCCGTCGCAGAGCTTCTCGGCATCCGGCAGGACTCCGCCACCGATGGTCGAGCGATAGAGGGGACTGGAAGTATCCACCTCATCCGCGACCTTCTCCCACTCCTGTAGGAGGATGGACGCCAGGAATTTGCTGTCGGAATCAATCCTCAGCTTGAACTGTCGTAGGTTGCCGCCGATATCCTTCTCCGACTCGTCACTGGGATGCCGAACGTAGCCGGTCTCCATGAGGAGGGTCAGTGCATCCGGCTTGATCCTCTCCAGGTAATCCCAGCTGGCCGCCCCGTACGGAATGAATTGCTCCGGTGACGACGTAGAACGCTCAAGGTAGTCATAGAATTTGTGGGCGCTCCACGTTTCGTGGATTCCCTCTCCGTAGCTCGCGCAGACATCCTGCCAGATCGGCCGTTGCTGGATCGGCATGCTCTCGTCTTTCAAGAGTTTGTGGATCTCGCTGTGGAAGCCATGGTCGATGTCGCGACTCAGGTAGTACTGAGCACCGCCCGTCCATGCGTTGTGCAGCGAGTAGAAGAAGTCGGGCCTGACCTGGTCAAGGAGATCCATGAGGATCCGAGCCTCAGTCGACGGTCGAGTCCACACAAGATCTTTGTGCCTGATCGGAACGGTGGTATCCACCTGATTATCCAGAGACTGTACGTAGAAGTTCCTCATGTAGTTCTCCATCGAGAGCGGTTGCTGAGTCCAGCCCTCGTTGAGCAACGCGCCGTCGGGGTCGATACAAGGAACGATGTGCCATTCAACGTCCGCACGCAACAGTTCGGGGCTCCGCTCATGCAGCAACGTCATCAGACTGAACACCGTCATGCCACAGATGGGATCCTTGCAGTGCGGAAAGGCCACGAACAGCGCCTTGGTCGATCCTTCGCCGAAACGGACGTGGTGAATGGGAACGTTGGATGCACTGTGTCCGGCGATGCGGATATCGAAGCGCTCATCCGCGCGCACACGCTCGACCAGTCCGTTCAGCTCGGCCACCGAGCAGAAGGAGTCGAAATGCGGCACATCACTGATGACCTGCTGTACATCGATCATGGCTTTGAAATCCTGTTCTAAGTTTTGGCCTTGCCCGCCGTCTCTCGGGCCCGGCGGTGTTTGCCGTCCAATTGGAGATCAGCATCGATTGCTTTGGTCGAGATGCTCAGCGAGCCACGTATGGACTTCATCCACGCGATGGTGCAGCGTGACGTGCCCATCGTCATCGAGCAGTCTGGCCTCGATCCCGGGTATATGTGCGGCGAGCCATTGGCCGTGACCGAAAGGCACGAACTTGTCTTGTCTACCGTGCAGGAGTAGCACGGGAACGGAGATATCGGTGATCTCGAATCCCCACGGGCCGATGTGGGCGCGATTGTCGTCCCACCACCCCTGCCAGCCCGGGGCGAGTGCCGCGTGACCGGCGTAGGCCAGGTGCTCGACCAGTTCGCCGTTCAGTGCCGCCGCGTCGGTGGGAGACAGAAGAGATTCGAATCTGTCGGCGATGGTGCTCGCCGTGGTGGCCAAGAACTCCTTCCATAGCTGCTCGAACCTGACACGGGACGCGGGCTCGTCTGTGAGCAAAAGGCGGAATTCCTGGACGTTGTCCTGGCCCATACCGGCGAACCAATCGAGTCCTTCAGCGCCGTACGGGGCAAGCGATGCGAGCGACGCCACGGCCGTGACCAGATCAGGGAGCAGCGCCGCGCACGCGAGGACATGCGGCCCCCCGCCCGAGATACCCCACATGGCCAGCCTGCCAATACCCAGGTGTTCACAGATCGCCCTCACGTCGCTCGCCGAGTCGGCGACGGTACGCCCAGGGTGAGACGTCGAATCCCCGTAGCCGGGCCGGTCATAGCTGATCAACCGCAGTCCCCGCTCGGCGGCGTCGGTCACATGGGGGCCGTACAGATGCCGGGAATTCGGGGTGCCCATGTGAACGAGCACCGGCCGGCCTTTCGGATCGCCCCTTTCCTCGACGGCCAGGGTCCTGTTATCCGATGTTCGAACCGTCCATTCCATTCGCGCTTCCGATCAGCCGGAGGATCAGGGGAGGTGGAAGATCTCGGGAAGCCGTTCCAGCGACTGGTCGACGCGCCGGTCGTGGCGGGTGATGACCAGATCCGCCATTTCCTGCTGCCAGCGGCGATTGACGTCGAGGGCGTCCATCCGGGCCAGTGCGCTTTCGAACGACTCGGCTTCCAGGTATCCGACGACGAGCCCGTCATCGCGCAGAAAAAGGCTGTAGTTCCGCCAGCCGGCGCTCCTGAGGGCGTCTCGCATCTCGGGCCAGACTCGTCGGTGCCGCTCCCGGTATTCGCCGATCTTCTCGCTCTCGACGGTCATCGTGAAGCAGACCCGTTCCGCGGGTGGACTCGTCATCTCGGAAACCCTTCTGGAGCGCCCTCGGCCGCCGGGCCGATCGCCCCGGCCGCGCGTAGCGCATGAAGATCGGAATCGGAATAGCCGCACAGCGTGGCGAGAACGTCGTCGGTGTGCTCGCCAGGCCGGGGCCCGCGGCGGTGTCCGCCGTCCCGGGCGCCGACGCGGACCGGGCTGGCCAGCGACTGGACCGCGCCGAAGCGTGGGTGGGCGGTGGTCACGACGAGTTCGCGGGCCGCGACCTGGGGATCGGCGAGGGCCTGGCGAACGCTGTTGACCGGGGCACAGGGAACACCGGCTTGGCGGAACCTGACGAGCCAGGTTTCCGTGGTGCCGGTACGGAGCGCGGCCTCGATCTCGGCGACCAGCTCGTCGCGGTGAAGCAGCCTTGACGGGAAGTCGACGAACCGCGGGTCATCCGCGAGTTCCGGCCGGCCGAGGACGACGGTCATCTTGCGCCAGAACTTCTCCTTCGATCCCCCCGCGACGATCCATCCGTCCTGAGTACGGAACATCTGGAAGGGAGCCAACGTGGGGTGGGCGGACTGCGGCTGGCGACCTGTTTCGTGCCCTCGGCTGAGCTGCCACGTCCCCACATAGGTGAGCATGGCGATGGCCGTGTCGAAGAGGCTGACGTCGCAGTCGGCGCCGACACCGTCGCGGCGCGCCGCGTGCACCGCCGCGAGGATGGAGCAGGCGGCGACGAGCCCGGCGGAAAAGTCCACGAGGGACAGGCCGGACTTGGTCGGCGGCCCGTCCGGCTCGCCGGTGACGCTCATCCATCCGCACAGCCCCTGGAGCATGTAGTCGAACGCCGGCTCCGCCCTGCGCGGACCGTCCAGGCCGAACCCGGACAGGGAACAGCAGACGATGGCGGGGTTGACCGGCGCGAGATCGGCGTACATGAGCCGGAGGGTCTGCACGACGTCCCCGCGCAGGTTCGAGTACACGACGTCGGAGCACCGGACGAGGTCCTCGAACACGGCTCGTCCCGATTCGCTCGTCAGGTCGACGGCGATGCTGCGCTTGTTCCGGTTGAAACTCTCGAAGAAGAGGCTGTCTCCTTCCACGGCGTAGGGAGGGACACTCCGTCCGGCGTCGCCGTACGGCGACTCGATCCTGATGACGTCCGCGCCCAGGTCGGCGAGGTGGAGCGACCCGAAAGGGCCGGCGCCGTACTGTTCGAGAGCGAGAACGCGGATGTCGTCGAGCGGCCTCATGCCGGGCTCCCCGGGATCCGGTAGAGGCGCTGCGCGTTGCCGACGGCGATGGCGTCCCGCTCCGACTCGGAGTACGTGCCCAGGAGTTCGTCGAACGCTCCCACATACGCGTCGTAGGAGCCCCACAGCCGATCCACCGGCCAGTTGCTGCCGAGTACGCAGCGTTCGGGGCCGAAGGCGCGGACGCAGTGGTCGACCCAGGGTTCGAGGTCGCCGACCGTCCAGCCGGCGCGGTTCATCCCGAGGCCGGAGATCTTGCAGAACACGTTCGGCGCCTGGGCCAGCCGAGTGATGCCCGCCCGCCACGACGCGAAGTACTCGGGGTCTTCGGTGTCACGCGGGTAGCCGATGTGTTCGAGAACGACCGGAACCTGGTCGTGTCGCAGCGCGAGATTCCGCGCCTTGGTCATGTTCGGCCAGTCGCAGTCGAGGTCCAGCACAAGGCCCAGGCGAGCGAGGCACGCGACGCCTCGTTCGAACGCCGGGTCGGTGAGATGGTCACCGGTGCCGAAGTCGCGGATCCCGCGAAGGAGCGGTGAGGCGCAATGCCGTTCGAGCTGCCGCTCGACGTCGTCGGCGGCCAGATCCGTGGCGGCCACGATGGCGAAGGGCACCGGTGACGTACGGGCCATCGCGGTGAGCCACTCGGTCTCCACGACGGGATCGGGCGTCCCGACCGCCGCCTGCACGTGCACGGCGCCGACGAGACCGGAGAAACGGGCCTCCGCCCAGAACGCGACCGCGTCGTAGCGGACGGACTTGATGGCGTCGATGTCGCCGAGGATCGGATGCACGGCCTCTGGCGCCAGCCATCCGTAGGTGAGCTTGGGGTGCTTGAGGTCCCAGAAATGGACGTGGGTGTCGATCCACGGCCTCATGAAGGCTCCTTCGCGGTGACTCGTTCGGCGGCGCCGGACCGGACGCTCCGGTAGGCGGCCGCGAGCAGTTCCGTCGTTCGCGCACCCAGCTCGGCCGGCGACCGGTTCAGGCAGTCCTTTCCGAGCGCGAGGTCGACGAGCGTGTTGGGCGGGCCGACGCAGTCGTACGCGCCGGATCCCGGAGTGAGGTCGAGGCGGTGCTCGCCGGTGTCCGGCCGGTACAAGGCGACGCTGTCCCGTTCGAAGTCGATGTCCAGCTGTCCTTCGTCGCCGACGGCACGGATGTGCAGCTGGTCCCGCTCACGCAGGAAGCCCGGATGAGCCGACGAGCCGTTCACGGAACCGACGGCACCGCCTCGGTACGCGACGGTGAACGCGGCGTCGAGCTCCACCCGGGCCGCCTCGGGCTTGTGCATCGCGGCGTAGACGCGTTCGGCCCGCAGTCCCGTCAGCCACAGCGCCGCGGCCAGCGCGTGACTCAGCTGGGCCTGCCCGTATCCGCCGCCCGCCACGGCCGGGTCGGTCCAGGTGTCGCGCTCGGGTGCCACGCCTTCGGCCGCCTTCGGGTAGCCGCCTTTGTCCAGCAGCAGGTCACGGACCCCTGAGCTCATGCTCACCAGCAGGCTCTCGACGACGCCGATGCCGTGCCGGGCGAGCAGTGCGGACGCGCTGCGGACTACCGGCCGATAGTTGTAGCCGAACGCGACCACCACGTGCCGGCCGACTCGTTCGCCGAGGGAGACCAGCTCCCAGGCGTGCTCCGGCCGCACCGTGAACGGCTTCTCCACCAGGACGTGCGCACCGCTTTCGAGCGCGGCCCGCGCGTGTTCGTAGTGGAACGCGCTCGGGCTCGCCACGACGACGATGTCCACACCGGCGGCGAGTACGTCGCGGTAGTCCTCGCTCGCGATGGGAAAGCCCCAGCGTGCCGCCACGGCCGCCAGCGTGTCGGCGCCATGCCGGCACACCGCGGCGAACTCGACGTCGTCGCGGGAGGCGAGCACCGGCAGGTGGGACGAGACCGTCCACGAACCCGCCCCGATCACCCCGAGACGCAGCTTTCGCACGTGAAACCGCTCCCTTGGTCGTCAGCGGTCAACGCGATAGCGGTCGATGAAGTCCTGGTCCAGCTCCCACCCGAGGCCGGGCTCGTCCGGCAGGCAGAGGTGCCCGTCGACCAGAGGCCTGCGGTTGGTGATCAGATTCCAGTAGATCGGGTCACGCTGCGGCGCGAACGTCTCGGCGTACGTTCCGTTCGGAACCGACGCGAGAAGGTGGGCCGCCAGGTGGCCTTCCTCGTGGTGGGCCAGCTCGACGTCGTAGATGAGCGCCATCGCGGCCAGCCGGCGCCACTCGGTCGGTCCTCCGCCCCATGACGCGTCGTAGTTCGCCACGTCGATCGCGCCGCTGGTGATGAGGTCACGCATGCCCACGCGGGAGATCTCGCTCTGCCCGGCGGCGACCCGTACGCCCGCGATCATCCGCACGTCGTGGAGGCCGCGACGATCCGAGTGCCACCGGGTCGGCTCCTCGAACCACCGCAGCTCCAGGTCGTCGGGCAGCAGCTTCACGAAGTTCAGCGCCTCATCGGTCGTGTAGCCCTGGTTGGCGTCGACGACGAAGACGAAGTCGTCGTCGACGAAGGAACGGGCGTACGTCAGCCGGGCGACGTCCTCCTTGGGCGGACGACCGCCGATCTTGAACTTCATCCCGACCATGCCGTGTTCCTCGGCGAAGAACTTCATGTCCTTCTCCACATCGGCCTGGCTCGTTCCGTAGTAGCCGCCGATGCCGATCATCGGAATCGATGAGCGGTAGCCGCCCCAGAGCCGCCACAGCGGCTGGCCGACCGCCCGGCCGACGGCGTCCCAGACCGCGGTGTCCACGCACGCGATCGCCTGCATGGAGAGTCGCCGGTCGCGCAGCTGGTCGAAGGTGACGGGGAGCATCGCCTCCCACACCCGTTCCGGCGCCAACACGTCGAGGCCGGTGACGAGCGGACCTATCTCGTCGTGGATGATCGCGAGGATCTCGCTCTGTTCCTCATCGGTGTCGGCGTTGTAGGCGGTGCCCGTCAGCCCGTCCGACGTACGGACCGTGGTGATGATCGTGCACCTGTTGCGCATCTCGTAGTAGCTGCCCCGGTAGAGATGCTCCAGCGGAACGCGTAGTGGAATCGTCTCGATCCGTTCGATACGTGACATCGCCCATCCAGTCGCTCGGCGCACTGGTGAGCCGAGGCAATCTTGGTATCGTTTCCAGGGAGAGTAAGACGCCGCCCTCGATGCGTCAAGGAGGCGTGAACGTCACGGTCCGGGCCTTATGGTCGGGTCGATGGTGCCGCGTCTGGATGTGGACCCCGGCAGCCCCGGCATGGCTGCCGGTCCTTCTTTCGTTGGCCTCGCGAGCACTCCGCGGACGCACCTCACCTCGGCAGATGCCTCTCTCACGGCGCGACGGGCCGGGCCGTGAGGTGGCGTACCGGCGTCTTGGCCTCCGTTCGAGCTATGTGGTTACCCTGTCCATGGTTGACATCTAACGCTTAAGGTATTAAACCCTCTGTTGGAATCGATTCCCATTGATCGACTCCGTGGTGCTCACGGTTGTTGGAGCACGACAGGGGGTGGCGGCAACGTGCTGCCGTTGATGGAGGACGACTCACTCGACGCGGCACGAAAGCGCCGTGACCGCGTTCCGCATCAGCACCTGCTTCGGACATCTCATCTCAAAGGAGGCCCATATGCGCAGGATGTTCGCAGTGCTCGCGCCGCTGGCCACAGTGTGTCTCGTGGTATCCGGATGCGCCGGATCGCCCACCGGATCCGAAAAACAGAACGCTTCACAACGGTACGTGATCGGCGGCACCTACACCCAGGTGAACCGCTCCGACCTGGGGTCGCTCGACCCGTACATCAAGGGGCCGTTCGCCACGGACTACATGCTCTACGACCCGCTGGTCAACCTGCAGCCGGACGGAAAGTTCGTCTCCGGGCTGGCGACGAGCTGGACGGTCGACGCCAAGTCGGCCAGCTTCACCCTGCGCAAGGGAGTGACCTGTTCGGATGGGGCGCCGCTGACCGCGGGGCAGATCGCCGCCGCGATCAACTACGTCAGCAATCCCAAGAACGCCTCGTCGCAGTACAGCATCAACACTCCGACGGTGCCGCTCACCGCGGTCGGCGACGATACGGCGGGCAAGGTCAAGGTCACTCTCAAGCAGCCGTTCGGGTTCTTGCTGCAGACCATCGGGTTGCTGCCGATCGTGTGCGACAAGGGCATGAAGAACCGCAAGCTGCTCACCAACGGATCCGACGGGACCGGGCCGTACGTGGTCTCCCAGGTCGTTCCGGGCGTGAGCCAGACCCTCACCCTCCGCAAGGACTACGCCTGGGGCCCGGGCGGCCAGACCGCCAACACGCCCGGCCTGCCCGCCAAGATCGTGCTCAAGGACGTCTCCGACCAGACCGCAGGGGCCAACCTCCTGCTGTCCGGTGAGGTCAACATGGTTCCGATCAGCTCGGAGGACCAGGAACGGCTCATCGCGCGCGGCCTCAAGAAGGTGGAGGAGCCGCTGTCGGGCGCCTGGCTGTGGTTCAACCAGCGCGACGGACACGCCACCGCGGACAAGCTGGTCCGGCAGGCGCTGGTCGGCGCGGTGGACATCCCGCAGGCCGTCAAGGTCAACGCCCAGGGCCGGGGAAACCGCGCGACCGGACTCGTCACCAGGACCCCGCGGTTCTGCCACGCCGACACGGTCACCGGCAACCTGCCCGCCTACGATGTCGCCGCCGCCGGGAGGCTGCTGGACCAGGCGGGGTGGATCAAGGGCGCCGACGGCATCCGCAGCAAGGCCGGCAAGCCGCTGACCATCGACGCTCACTACACGCCGGAATTCAGCTCGCCCTATGAGAAGCCGACCACCGAGCTGCTCGCCCAGCAGTGGAAGGCGCTCGGGATCAAGGTGACGCAGTCCTCCGACACGCCCCTCGCCTTCGGCAAGATTCAGGAGAGCGGTGGCTACGACGTCTACGTACAGGGCTACTACCTGTCCCTGCCATCGCAGCTCGTCCCCTTCGTCACCGGTCCGACTCCCGCCGATGGCGGCCGCAACTTCGCCGGCATTCACAACAAGGAGTACGAACAACTCGCCGCCAAGGCCGCCGCGATGACGCCGCCGCAGGCGTGCACCCTCTGGAACCAGGCCGAACGGGCGCTCATCGGCAACCTCGACATCGCGCCGATCGCAGACCGGCCCGCGCCGGTCTTCTACAACCACGCCGAGGCCCAGTCCGTCGGCTTCTCGAACCCCATTCCGATGAGCATCCGGCTGCTCAAGTAGCCGGCACGAGGGCATCGTCCCTGATCAACGCAGGAGAATCAGTGATCAACATTCCGGACGTCATCAGGGACGTTCCCCACTTCGACGCCTTCTGTTCCGTCGAAGAGCTCCTTGGACTGGTCGAGCGGCTCCGTACGGATGAGCGATTCGACGTCACCGAGGCCGGCACCAGTGCGGGAGGCGTACCCATCCACCACGTCCGCTTCGGGCGTGGCTCGGTCAAGGCGATGCTGGTGGGCTTCCCGCACTGCAAGGAACCCATCTGCGGCATGACCGTGTCCAGCCTGCTGACCCTGCTGCAGCAGGGACATCCGGCTCTGGTCGGCGCGGACGTCGAATGGCATGTCGTGTCCTGTGCCGACCCGGACGGCGCGCTGCTCAACGAGGGCTGGACGCAACAGCCGATCACCATGGACGGCTACATGCGGAACTTCTACGTTCAAGTGCTCGGTGACCAGGTCGACGGCTCCTTCCCGGTCAGCCACAAGAGACTGGTGTGGGACCGGCCGTCACGGGAGGCGGCGATCCTGCAACGGCTTCTCGACCGGATCCGCCCGGACTTCTACTACTCGCTGCACAACGCCTGGATCGGCGGGGCGTACTACTTCCTCAACCGTGACATCGACCACGAATACCACCGCGAGATCTATGCGCTGCTCGACGGGGTGGGCATGTCCGTCCATGGTCGCCCCATGTGGCGGGAGTTCTGCGCGCCGTACGGCCCAGGCATCTCCGAGATGTGGACTGTCCGGAAGCTTTATGACTACCTAGAGCCGTCCACACCCGCGCCCGAGGAGTTCATCCCGTACGGCACCACCTCATGTGACTACCTGGCGGAGATCAAGCCGGACGCGCTGTGCCTGGTGTCGGAGATGGGCTACGTCCGCCATCCCGGCGACGAGTCGGCACGGGAGACCGGGCAGAACCTCCGGCGGTTCGCGTTGCGCGTCGACGCGGACAGCAAGTACCTCGCCTCCCTGCTCATCGAGCAGTGGGAGAAGGTCAAGGACGACGTGGACACCGGCAACCCGATCCACCGCGCCGTCCTGACCGGCGCGGTCCTGCCGGCCAGAGAGCGGCTTTGCGAAGGCGGCCGGCCCATGTCTCTCTACCCCACACCGAAGATCTTGTTCAACGCCGACAACGACCGGACGATGACGGAGGCCGACGCGTTCCAGGTCTGCATGGTCGAGGGCGGTTTCTTCTTCCTCTGCCAGAGCTACCAATTCGTCCGGCTGCTGCGGGCATCGCCCCAGACTCCCTCCGTACGGCGGGCGGTCGAACGACTGGAGCGGGCCTACGACGACGTGCTCACCGAGATCAAGCGTCATGTCGACTTCGACGCGTTCGAGGTCATCGACTGCGACACGCTAACGAAGGCGCAACTCGGCAGCGGACTGATCGTGCTCAACTCGCTGCTGGAGAAGCCGTGACGACCTTGCGTGTCAGCCGGTACGAGGTCGCGGAGGTCGTGCTCGGGATCGCGGAGCCCACCGCCCCCGACGTCGACGTCGTCTTCGTCGAACCGTCCGGTCAGGAGCGGCGGGTGTCCGCCTTTGTCTCGCGTGGCCGGTGGCGTGTTCGCTACTCCTCACCGTTCAGCGGCGACCACGCCTATCGCGCCGAGCCGGTGGACGGTGTGCGGTTGCCGAATGGCGAAGGCGTCGTGACCGTCGCGGGTAGCGGGGACGATGGGCCAGCTCTCCGTACGCGTGGCGCGCTCCAGGTCGCGCGCGACCGGCGTCACCTCGAACACAACGACGGTACGCCCTTCCTCTGGCTGGCGGACACCTGGTGGAACGGCTTCACGGGCCGGCTCTCGAGTGAGGAGTTCGGCGAGCTCGCAGCCCGGCGAGCCGCGCAGGGTTTCTCCGTGGTGCAGGTCGTCGCCGGTCTGTATCCCGAGATCGAGCCCTTCAGCGAGGCGGGCCGGAGCCGGAGCGGCTGGGCGTGGCACGATGACTTCGCGGGGCCGAACCTCGCGTGGTTCGACGAGGCCGACGAGCGCGTGCGGATGCTTCTCGACCACGACTTGGTGCCCTGCATCGTCGGCTCGTGGGCGTACTACCTCCGCTTCATGGGGGTCGAGAAGCTCCTGCGCCACTGGCGGGAGATGATCGCGCGTTGGGGTGCGTTCCCCGTCGTTTGGTGCCTGGTGGGCGAGCCGCCACTGATCTGGTACGACGACTACGCCACGCTGATCCACAACGAGGACGGGACGGCGGCGGCCGAGGCGGCGCTCCGAACGTACGACGAAGAGCCGACGGTCGTCACCGACCAACTCGACCTGGTCAAACGACTCTCGCACGGTGTTCGCGAGCTCGAACCGTTCGGCCGGCCGATCACCATCCATTCCATCCCGGACGTGGGGCCCTGGCGGTTCCTGGACGACGAAGGCCTGGTCGACTTCTGGCTGCTGCAGACCGGCCACTTCGGAGTGCAGAGCCTCGCACCCTCTGTCGACGCCGTGCACGCGGCGTACGCGCATGAGCCGGTCAAGCCGGTGATCAACGGCGAGGTCTGCTACGAGGGCATCGCGGGCTCCAACTGGCAGGACGCCCAGCGGTTCCTGTTCTGGAGCCACCTGCTCTCCGGCGCCGCCGGGCACAGCTACGGCGCACACGGACTCTGGGGCTGCAATACGGCCGACCACCCGTCGAACTACGGCTCGGGCGGCGCGCCGACCTGGCGGGAAGCGGCCGCCTTCCCAGGCGCGCATCAGCTCGGAGTCGCCCGCCGGCTGCTGCTCGATCTCCCGTGGCACCGGTTCGAGAGCCACCCGGAATGGATGGCGCCTTGCCAGGATTCAGGTGATCGTTTCCTTCCGTACGCCGCAGGGGTCGACGGAGAGGTACGGGTCTTCTATATCCCGTCAGTGGCCTACCAGCGCGTTATGCAGCTGGAGCTGCGTCTCAGGGAGCTCGGATCGCGGAACTGGCACGCGCGGCTGGTCAGTCCGCGAACGGGGGAGACGGACTCCCGCTTCCTGGTCGAGCCGGAGTCCGACGGGACCGCTCGCGTTCGGTGCGGACGGTTCTATCCGCTGCCGAGCTGGGAGGACTGGCTCCTCATCATGACGACTGCGGATACGGGCGGCTGAGCCGGTGAAATGTCCTCTCTTGTGGAATGGATTCCAAACATCTACGTTGGTACCGATTCCAAGCAGGTCAGCGGTGGTAAGCGTTGGTGGAGGCGAGTGGTGACGGAATGGAGCCTCGGAGCCGGCCTCGAAGGCAAGGTGATCCTGGTCACCGGCGCCGCGGGCGGCATCGGGCGGGAACTGGTCGGTGGTCTCGCCGCCTCGGGAGCGCGCGTGGTCGCCGTGGACCTGGACCGCGAAGCGATCGTCGAGGCGGCCGAATCCGTCGGCGCGTCGAGTGCCTTGGCCATCGAGGCGGATCTGCGGGATCCGGCCCAGCGGCAGCGGCTGATCGATGACAGCCGGGAGCTGGGCCCCTTGTACGGCATGGTGCACTGTGCGGCCGTGCTGCGTCGGCGCGCCGACGTCCGCGACGTCACCGAGGACGACTGGGACGCACAGGCCGACGTCAACTTGAAGGCCACCTTCTTCTTGTTCCGTGCGGCGGCCGAGGCGATGCGCTCGGCCGGTGGAGGCGGCCGCATCGTCGCGTTCTCCTCACAGGGGTGGTGGACCGGAGGGTTCGGGGGTTCTGTCGTGTACGCCGCGACAAAGGGCGGTGTGGTCTCGATGGTTCGAGGTCTCGCCCGCGTCTACGCGCCGGATGGGATCACGGTGAACGCGGTGGCGCCGGGCCAGGCACGAACCCCGATGCTGCTCGACGAGATCGAGGACGAGGTGCTGCAGGCGATGACCGAACAGACGCCCTTGGGACGGATAGCCGAGCCGGCCGAGGTGGCGGCCGCCGCGATCTTTCTACTCAGCCGCCACGCGTCGTTCGTCACGGGCACGACCCTGAACGTCAGCGGCGGACTCCTCATGTACTGAGCGGTGGCCATGACCGGTGAGCAAGTCGGAGGAGCGAGCTTGACGATCCAATTCGCCGAACGCCTGGCGGAACTGGCCCGGGAGGAGCCGGGCGCGGCCGAGCGGCGTCATGCCTCGGTGCTGTTGCTCGACCATCTGCACTGCAGTGGCCGGGAAGCCTCCTCACCGGCGCCCGCGTGGTGGGCGCAGACCCCGCCCGACGTCGCGGCGCGGCAGGCCGCTCGCGCGCATCGCACGGACTGGGACGATGTGCACTGGCCCACGCTGGTGCACCCCGGGTCGGTCACGTGGCCGGTGGTGCTGACGTTGGGACGGCTCGACGGGCTGCCGGCGGATCGCCTGCTGGCCGCCGCGACGGTCGGCTACGAGGCGACGGTGCGCATGGCCCGTGCTCTCGGTCCCGACCACCGGAGGCGCTTCCACACCACCGCGACGGCCGGCACCGTTGGGGCGGCCGCCTGCGCGGTCACGGTGCTCGGGCTGGGGACATCGCAGATGGCCGATGCCCTAGGGCATGCGATATCGGTCATGGGCGGTGCGGCCGGGTGCCTGCGGGAGCGCAGCGCCACGCGGCTCTTCCACCGGGCGCACGCCGTCCGTACGGGGGTCGCCGCCGCCATCGCCGCGGCCGAAGGATGGCAGGCGACCCGCCACGACCTGGATCGGCCCAGCGGGCTCGTCCCCGCTGAGGTGGCCTCGGTCACGTCGAGCCTGCTGGCGACGGGCCGGAACGCACTGGCCACGTCGTCGGTGCGGCCGTTTCCGACGTCCGGGTGGACGCAGGAGGTGTACGAAGCGGCCCGTCAGGCAGCGAGGCGGATGACGGCGCGGGCGCGCCACGTCGTCGTCACCGTGCCGTCCGGGGTCGCCGCGGTATCGACCGGACCGTCGGCCTGCGATGGCGAGCGCTGGTACAGCATCGAATGGGCGATCCGGGACGCCCTCGACGCCGAGCGGCCCGGCGAGTCGCCTGCCGAGATCGAGGTTCGCCCGTCCGACCGTACCTCGGGCGCGATCGTCGAGTGCGTCACCGCGGCCGGCAGATGCGGCGCGAGCGTGAGCCGGCCCCTCGGCCATCCCGACCGGCCCCTGAACAGCGAGGTCCTTGGAGCCAAGTGGGGTCTGGCGGCGGCCGAGGCGGACCAGATGATCGACGCGGTGGCGGCGGACCTCACCTCGGGATCGGTCGCCGCCCGGCCGGCCGACTGGTCCCAGGTGCGCGAACGACTGTCCGGACGATCGAAGGGGCACGCATGAGGATCGAAAGCGTCGAGGCCATCCCGGTGGCCTACCCGGAACCCAACGACAGCGACGCGCGACGACACCTGTGCCTCGTCCGGGTCCGGACCACCGACGGAGTGGTGGGGTGGGGCGAGTCGATCACGCAGTGGCCGGAGGCGTCCCGCGCGACACGGGAGATCGTGAAGGGCCTCGCGCCCCTCGTCATCGGCCGGGACGTCACGCATGTCACCGCGATATGGGAGGCGATGCGCAGGCACACGTGGTGGTACGGATGGCGCGGTGGCATCGCGGCGAACGCCATCGCCGCCATCGACATCGCGCTGTGGGACGCGAAGGGCAGGTCGTTGGATCGCAGCGTCCTCGACCTGCTCGGCGGGCCGGTGCACGAACGGCTGCCCGCCATCGCGTCCTGTCACGCGTTCCGGCCGGGGATCGCCGAGCTCACCGAGGAGATGGGCGGCTGGGTGGCCACCGGGTACCAGGGCGTCAAGGTCGGCTTCGGTAAGCGGGGGGAATCCCGGCTCGGATACGAGCACGCACGTGACGTGGAGTTCGTGCGAGCGCTACGGGAGGCCGTCGGTCCCGACGCGGAGATCATGGTCGACCTGGGCAAGGCCGTGTACTGGGATCCGGCAACGGCGATCAAACGTACGCGCGCCTTCGAGGAGTACGGGCTCTCCTGGATCGAGGAGCCGCTGGGCCCGTGGGATCCCGATGGTTATCGCAGGCTGCGCGATGCGGTGACCACGTCGCTGGCGTGGGGCGAGCGCGAGTGGGATCTGCGGGGTTACGAAGAGGTCCTCGCGACGGGCTGCGTCGACGTGGTCGGCATCGACCCCGGACGTGTCCTGGGACTCACCGGGTTCGTCCAGGTCGCGGAGCGGGTCGCCGCACACCGGCGCGTCGTCAACGCGCACGCGTGGTCCAGCGCGATCGTCACGGCCGCGAGCCTGTCCGCGTCCTTCGCGAGCCCTGCCGCGCGGGTGTTCGAGATGAAGCCCCTGCCCAATCCGATGCAGCACGAACTCGTCGAGGCGCCATTCGAGCAGATCGGCGGTTGGATGTCGGCTCCGCGGGGCGCGGGCCTCGGGATCGCCGTTCGCGAGGACGTCGTGGAGCACTACCGGCTCGACCGAGCCGATTCCTGAAAGGACGGATGAATGCCCAAGATGCGCATGCGCCAGGCGATAGCGCGGGCCATCGCCGACGAGATGGCCGGCGATCCAAGCGTGGTGTTGCTGGGCGAGGACGTCGCGGCCGCCGGAGGCGTGTTCAAGACCTCGGAGGGGCTACTCGATCGTTTCGGCCCCGGCCGGGTCAGGGACACCCCCATTGCCGAGATGGGCTTCCTGGGCGCGGCGGTCGGTGCGGCCACCGCGGGCCTGCGCCCTGTCGTTGAGATCATGTTCGCCGAGTTCCTCGGCGTCGCACTGGACCAGCTCGTCACCGAGGCCGCCAACCTGCGCTACCTGTCCCGTGGTGAGTACGGCGTGCCGCTGGTCGTACGCGCCTCCGCGGGCCCTGGGCTGGGCTTTGGCGCGCAACACTCCCAGACGCTGGAGTCGTGGCTCATCGGCACCCCGGGTCTGAAGGTGGTCAGCCCATCGGGCGCGGACTCCGCGTACGGCCTGCTGCGCGCGGCCATCCGCGACGACGATCCCGTCGTGTTCCTGGAGCCGCGTGTGCTGTACGGACAGCGAGAGGACGTCGATGCCGACCTTGCCGAGTTGCCCGGGCTCGGAACGGCGCTGACCCTGCGTACGGGCCGGGACGTCACGGTCGTCGCACTGGGGCAGACCGTACCCACCGTGATGGCGGCGACGGAGGGCACGATCGACGCCGAGGTCATCGATCTGCGATCGATCAGCCCTTTCGACCTGGAGTGCGTCCTGCGCTCGGTCCGTCGTACCGGCCGGCTCGCGGTGGTCGAGGCGGGCCCGTGGACGGGCGGTTGGGGTGGAGGTGTCGCAGCGGACGTGGGCGCACACGCGTTCGGTGCGCTGCGGGCCCCGGTGCTGCGCGTCACGTGTCCCGACGTTCCGGTTCCCTACTCACCCTCTCTCGAATCGCGCTATGTACCCGGCACCGAATACGTCCGTGAGCAGATCGAGCATCTGGTCGTACACGATCGGCTCCCGGCGCCATGGTGGAAGGAGACCATCGATGCCTGACACCACCACAGCGCCTCCTCTGGAGCGCCGTGCGGCACTCGACGAGCCCGTCGCGCGGTACCGGCGCATGCTCGAGATCCGCCGCGTCGAGGACTCCATCAAGACCCTGTTCGCCGAGGGGCTGGTCGCCGGCTCGACCCACACGTGCCAGGGACAGGAGGCCGTCGCGGTCGGGATCGCCTCGGTCATCCGTCCCACCGACCAGGTCGTCTGCACCTACCGTGGCCACGGGCACGCCTTGGCCCTCGGAATGCGACCGGCGGACCTGCTCGGTGAGATCCTCGGCCGCGCCGGTGGCTGCGTGAGCGGTGTCGGCGGCTCGATGCACCTGTCGAGGCGCGCCATCGGGCTCATGCCCACCATGGCCATCGTCGGTGCGGGAATCCCCATCGCGGCAGGTGTCGCCCTGGCAGCGCGGCAGCAGGGCCGCGACGACGTCGCCGTTGGGGTGTTCGGCGATGGCGCGGCCAACATCGGAGCCTTTCACGAAGGGCTCAACCTCGCTGCGCTGTGGTCGCTGCCGGTCGTGTTCGTCTGCGAGAACAACCTGTACGGCGAGTACAGCAGGATCGACGCGACCACCAGCGTTGAAGACATAGCGCGACGAGCCGACGCGTACGCGATGCCGGGGCGAACCGTTGACGGCCAGGACCTGGACGAGGTGATCGCCGCGGTCTCTTGCGCCGTCGAACGCGCGCGATCCGGCGGTGGGCCGACTCTGCTGGAGATGAAGACCTACCGCTACACCGGTCATTCACGATCCGACCCGGCGCTGTACCGCCCGGAGGGCGAGCTGGACGCCTGGCTCGCGCGCGACCCGCTCTCGATTTACGGGGAGCGTCTCCTCACCGGCGGCCACCTGGACGAACGCGGGTGCGACGCGCTGCGGCGCGAGGTCGACGACGAGGTCGAAGCCGCCCTTCGGTCGGCAAAGGCCGGTCCTGAGCCCCGGGTCGGCGAGATGTTCCGGCATGTACGCGGCAGCGCGTAGCGACCGTGAAGGAGGAATCCAGCGTGCAAAGTCACATCAAGCTTCCCAAGCTCGGCGAGACCGCCGATTCGGTGGTGATCGAGGAGTGGCTGGTCGACGTGGGCGACAACGTCGAGGCCGGACAACCGCTCCTGACCGTGGAGACGGCCAAGGTCACCGCCGAGGTGCCTTCACCGCTGTCCGGTGTGGTCAGCGGGCTGCTCGTCGAGCCGGGCGATGAGGTCGCAGCGGGCGGAGTCATCTGTGTCGTGGAACACTGACCGGGGCGAATGGGCAATCAGCGTGGAGGTCACCGATTAGCGGGAAGAGTCTGGACAGAAAGGTGACCATGAAGGAGGTCGCGGACCGCGCCGGAGTGGCGGCCTCCTCCGTCTCGCGCGTCCTCAACGGGCACCCGGCCGTCAGCGAGGAGCTGAGGCAACGCGTACTCGCCGCGGTGACCGAGGTCGACTACGAGCTCAACTACACGGCCAAGAGCCTCCGTAGCGGCGCCACCATGACGGTCGCCTTCCTGGTCCGTGACATCGCCAGCCCGCTGTTCGCCGAGATGGTGAAGGCCGCAGAGCAGCACCTGCGCCATTTCGGCTACTCGTTGCTGCTGACCAACTCCGACGGAGATCCAGACCGGGACGCCGAGCACATCAAGCTCTTCGCCAGGCGCAGGGTCGACGGTTTGATCGTCACGTTGAGCAGCGAGACCCACCGCGACACCCAGCAGGCGCTGAAGGCCATACATGCGCCGGTCGTGCTCATCGACCGGCACATTCCCGACCTCGCGGCGAGCGCCGTACTGTCCGATCATCACCCCGGGGTCCGCGATGCCGTCCGCCACCTGGCCGGGCAGGGACACCGGCGGATCGGGTTCATCGCCGGTACGCAGGCCGTCCTCGCCACACGGGAACGTTTCCGAGGCTACAAGAGCGGACTTCGGTCGGCCGGAATCCGGCTACAGAACGAGCTCGTACGAATGGGCAGCTATGACAGCGAGTTCGGACGTGCGGAGGCCGCCCAGCTTCTCGAACTCGATGACCCGCCGACGGCCATGGTCACAGCGGGAGTGACGCTGACCTACGGCGTGCTCGAGGCGGTACGGGCCGCGGGCCTCCGAGTCCCCGAGGATCTCACCATCGTCTCCTGCGATTCCTTCCCCGCCATGAACACCTGGGGTCCGCGCCTCGGCGTCGTCGACCGAGACGCGGCCCTCATCGGAACCACCGCATCCGAGTTGGTGCTGGAGGCGATTACCACCGGGGCGCACCGGCAGGTCGTCCTGCCCACCGAATTCGTGGCCGATGAGGAGAACCGAAGCGCGCCCGCAAGTCGACCGTCCAACCGCTAGTGCCATTCACCCTTACCCTGGCCGCCAGGGAGTACTGGCAGCAGCAGGTGTGACGGGTGCTGTGGGTCGTGGTAGATGGTCTGGTCGGCGGGAATGGGTGGTCCGGGTTCGCCGCCGCGGTTGGCGTTGCGGTCGAATCGGGGGAAGTCGGCAGAGGATATGTCGAGGCGCAGACGGTGGCCTGCCTTGAATCGATTCGCGGTGGCCCACATGTCGATCTCGAGGCGGTAGACGCGTCCTGGAACGAGCAGTTCCGGTTCGCTGGGGTTGCGGTAGCGGGTGCGCAGCATTCCGCTTTGAAGCTGGATTGCGCGCCCATCGGGGAACACGTCGGTCAACCGGGCCGCGAAGTCGGTGTCGACCGCGCTGGAACTCGCGTAGACGATCAGCCGCAACGGCCCGACCACGTCGAGGTCGGCTTCGAACGGTTCGGTCGTGTAGGTCAGCACGTCCGTACGCTGCTGCACGTCGCTGACATCGACACTGCCGGGTGTGTAGACGAACGAGACGATGCTGCCGCCGACCGTCGGCGTGGGGGAGTCCGGATCGTAGGTGTAACCGTCCGGGGGGACCGGCCGTCGCGGCTCCTCCGTGCCCAACCGGCCGTCCGCGCCCAGATAGAACGCGACGGTCCGCGCTTCGGGGATCGGCCACGCGTCGGCGGCCTGCCATTCGTTGGCGCCCATCAGGTAGTAGACGACGGGGGGCCAGGCGTCGACCGTGTCCGTCCGCACCGCCTCGTACCAGTGCAGGAGTCGTTCGACACCGTTCACCACGCCGTGCGCGTGCTGCAGTTCCGCGTGGGTGGACACGCCCTCGTGATAGCCGGGCATGTTGTGCGCGGACGGGGCGATGAACAGCCGGCAGCGTGACCGCATCGGCTCAGGAGCCGCGCGCATCAGCAGTTCCCAGGTCGCGAGCGTGTCGTTGACTCCCCAGTCGTACCAGCCGGTGCGCAGCATCACCGGTGCGTGGAACGACCGGCACAGCCGCGCCGGCTCGGGATGCGGCAGGGTATGCGCATCATGTGAGATCTGTTGCCCGAAGACGGCGGACAGGGCGTCGATATCGACGGTGCTGATGTTCGCCACGCCCAACGCCTGCTTGACGAAGTCGGCGCGTTCGGCACACGACAGCGAACAGTAGTGCTCCCACAGCAGGCGCCTGGCCGTGGCGGGCGGCATCGCGGGCAACTCCGGGAAGCGGGTGAGCAGCGCCGCCGAGAAGGGCCGGTGCAGCGGCTCGTTGAAGTGGCCGCCGGCCATGGTCGTCTCCAGCAGGGGACGTTCCATCTCGGTGTAATGGACGGCGACCTTTCCCTCGCCTTTTCCGACCGAACGCGCGTACGCGCCGGAGAACATGTGTGAGCGCGCGGTGTTGACGGCGACGCCGAGACCACTGACCTCGGGGACGATGGTCGACATGCGCGGATGCATGGCCATGTGCCATTGAGTCTGGCCGACATATGACCCGCCGAGGGAGCCGAGGAACCCGTCGAACCAGTCCTGCCGGCTTATCCACTCCACCAGGTCGTAGCCGTCCTGCGGTTCGTACAGGTAATAGTCCCAACTACCCGGCTCGCTGTCGCCTGTGCCGCGGCAGTCTTGCGATATCACCGCGTAGCCGCGCCGCGCGAAGGAGACGAACACCCCGACGTAGCTGTCCATCCCCCGGGCGTACGGGGTACGCACCGCGATGGCCGGTGCCGGGAGTTCGGGTGGCAGATAAAGGTCCGTCGCCAGCCGTACGCCGTCGCGCATGGCGAGCATGATCGTCTCGGTGCGAATTTCCGAGACGGCGAATCGGGCCGGCGTAACCACCATGCTCCGATCGACGACCGCCCCGATCTCCGGTGCGGCGTCGACCAGTCGTCGTGACCCGCCCAGGGCATCACTCGGCATTACCATCATCACCTCTGCCTGCCATTAACGGCTTGAGACCTGCTGCTTGAGTGCACTGTCAGCCGAGCACTCGAATGCTCGTCGGAATCGGCTGATCGAAGCCGGTGGCTTTGGCCTGGGCGTTCTTCAGGTAATAGAAGGACGTACGGGTGGCGATGGGCACCGGGTTGACCTCGCGCCAGAGCGCATGCTCGGCCTGGCCCCAGTAGGTGCAGGACGCCGGAGCCGTCATCGTCATTGCCTTGGCGACCAGTGCGTCGTAGTCGGAGTTGTGGAGGCCGGCGTAGTTCTTACCCTTCGGTGGCTCCAGGCCGGACAGGTAGGCCACCGCCTGACTCGGTAGATAGAGCCCGTAGGACACGAGATAGGCATCCCAATCACTGGTCGCGAACGCGACCTTTCCGAACTGGCTGGGGGTGTCGGCGATGAGCCGCGAACGTACGCCGACGGCCTTCCACTGCTGGCTCACAAGCTCGGCGGTCGGTCGGTCATAGCCGGAAACCGGCAGATAGTGCAGGTCGAGCGTGAGTTGCCGGCCGTCCTTGCTCCGGATGCCGTCGGACCCCTTCTTCCAACCCGCCTGGTCGAGCAGGGCCGCGGCGGAGACGACGTCATGCGTGGGCAGCCGTCCGGCAACGGTGTCGTCGCCACATGGCCGAGGTTCCATCGCGATCAACCCTGTCGATGGGGCGCCTGTCCCTCCAGTGTTGACCTTGATGAGCTGCGACAGATCCAGCGCCTGAACCAGTGCCTGCCGAACCCGCTTGTCCACCGTCGTACGCCCGTTGAGCTGGTTGAACGACAGCAGAGGGCCGGCTGCGGGAACCGCGATCCGCCCCAGGCCCGCCGCGGTCAGCCGCTGCTGGTCCTCGCCCCCGACGCGCGCCATGTTCACCTCGCCGGACAGCACCAGGTTGGCCGCGGTGGTCTGGTTGGCGACGAATCGCAGGCTGACCTTGGCCGGTGTCCCCGGTGCGCTGGTTCGCGCGCCGCCTGGACCCCACACGTAGCCCTTGCGCACGGTGAAGGTGAGGCTCTGCCCGGGGACGACGCTGGTGAGGACGAAGGGCCCGGTGCCGTCACTCGTGGTCGTGAGCCGCTTCGGGTCCTTGAGCCCCTTGGGGCACACGATCGGTAGCTGACCGATCGAGTCGAGCAGGAACCCGAACGGCGCAGCCATGACGATCTTGATGGTTCTGGACACGTCGTCGCCGGTCACCGTGAATGGCGCCGTCGGTGTCGTCACTCCGTACTGCGGCGACTGGTTCTTCGGGTCGCCGACGTACCTGATGTCGGCGGCGACCTGGCTCGCGGTGAGCGACGTCCCGTCGGAGCAGGTGACGTCCCGCCGCAGCGTGAAGGTGGCCGACTTCGCGTCCGCGGTCCACCGCTCGGCCAGCCCCGACACGTACGTACCGTCTGCCCGCAGATTCACCAAGGGGTCATAGGCCAGCTTGGCGTACCCGAACAGGTTGGTGTGGTACGGGTCGAAGGACGCCAGATCGTTGTCGGTGGCCATGGTGAATGTTCCGTTCCTGGCGTAGCGCACATGCGCGCCTTGATCGCCGGGTCGGGTCGCGGGCCCGCTGCATGCCGATCCGGCCAAGCCCCCCACAACGAGCGAAACAGAAAGCGCGGTCCGAAGCATCATGCGTCTCCTTCGCCAAGCCGAGGTATCAGGCGTGACGAATATATTTATAAGGCGTGAGGTTTTACTTCCGACAGCGACAGGAATCCGACCGGTCGGATCTGGACGATTTTCGAATCCTGCGGGCGGCCGCAGGTGTTCCTCAAGGCCGGTATTCGTCAGGCGCCGGTTTTCGACGCGACCGCGCTCGCCGCCGATTCGCTCGACCGTCTGGCCGGTCCGGAGGTTCGCCCGGTCGGATAAAGGCCGGCGAGTCGGGCCATCTTCAGCCCGACGTGCAGCACGAGGCGATCTCGGCCGTTCCGGATGTTCAGCCCGGCCAGCTTCTCGATCCGCTCCAACCGGTAGTAGAGCGTCGTGCGATGGATGTTCAGCCGCTCCGCGGCGGCCTTGGTGTCACCGGCGAGATCCAGGAAGCACTCGATCGTCTCCAGTAGTGGCCCGGCGCCCTCAGTGCCCAGCAGCGTGACCAGCCCGGGAGGCAATGTCGACGTGCTCAGCTCCTCCCGTGGAAGCTGGATCAGCGTTCGGTAGATCCAAAGGTCGTCCCAGGCCAGCACATCGTCGGTGTGCAGGACCTCGGCGACCTGAGTCGTCTGGTGCGCTTGGCGCTGCGACGTCACCGCCTCCGTCAGCGACCGCACCGTACCGCCGATGCCGACCAGCGGTCGCCACCGACCGCCATCGGCCGGGAGGCTGCGAACGAACGTCGACCGCAATCGCTCACCCACCTCGGCGAGCCATTCCCGGTCCCGGCCGCCCTCGTGTACCGCGACGAGCAACACCCCACGGTTGTGACGTGCGATATGCAAGGCGTTGTGCAGCAGGAGGCTGCGTCGTACCCGCGTCAGCGCCATGTCGATGGTCAGCTTCAGTCCTTCGTCGGCCGTACCGGCGATCGGAACCGGGCGAAGCTCGAGGGCGGCGACGCGGCGCGACGACACGAAGAGGTCGGCATCGACCAGCTCACCCGCCGCGTGGTCCCGTACTCCCGCGTCCGGCGACAGCAGATCGCGCAACAGTTCCCGCTCCCGGGCCCGCTCCAGGTCGTCGAGCAACTGTTCGCGGTGCATGACCAATGCGGCGGCCTCTGCGGCCTCGGTGACGGCATCCAGATCCGCGTCGGTCAGTCGCTCCTCCGCGTCCACCAGCCACAGATATCCGAGGTGCAGGTCCCGGCAGCGGATCGGCGCACACACCCGCGGCAGCAGGGCCATGTCGCCGTTTCCCGGTACGCGGGTCGCGCGGTCCGCCTCGGCGATACCGTGCCCCAAGATCCAGTCGACGGCAGGCCCCTCCAGCTTCCGATGCAGGATCGAAGCCACGCGGGTGTCGTCCACCGGGCCATACTCCGGGCTGTAGACCTGAATTCGAAAACACGTGTCGTCCACCGCCGCCGAACACTTCAGCTGATCCGCGACCGCGTCGACAATGCGTTGCAGTTCCGATGCCATGACCTCTCCATCCCGTCCATCCCGGCCGGGACGCGGCCACCGTGAGGCATACCGGGGCCGGTCCATCAGCTGGTCAGGCCGCTGGCGGGATGTGCCCCACGGTGCCCCTGGCCGCATACGGCTGTCAACGCCGGACCGGTCCGGTGGGCAGCGTGAGGCCATCGCGGTGGCCGAACGCGTCACTCACTCAGTGCTGAGATGACGTTCGAACCACAGAAGAATGCGGGTCATGAAGTCCGTCATCGCCGGATATGACCGAACGCCGTGGCCCTCTTCCGGATAGACGACGAGCACCGACTCCACTCCGTGCGTCTGCAGAGCCTGGTGGAACTCCTGGGACTGGCCAGGAGGTGTGCAAAGGTCGTGGACGCCCGCGACGTTCAGGCAAGGTGTCCGAACCTTGCTCGCCTGAAGCACGGGACTACGCGAGTGGAACATGGTCCCCGGCTGTTCCGGATCGGCTCGCAGATAGTTGCGGGAGAATGCCGCGGTGTTGCTGGTGAAGCACTTGCTGTACCAGTTCGTGATCGGTGCGATGGGCACGGCGGCGGCGAAGCGCTGGTCCTGGGTGACGAGCCACGACGTCAGGAAGCCGCCGTAGCTCGCGCCGATCAGTGCCATGCGTGTCGGGTCTGCGATGCCCTGCTCGATCAAGGCGTCGACGCCCGCCACGACGTCGCGGGCGTCCCCGCCGCCCATGTCGCCGGCGACGCGTTGCGCGAAGTCTCTGCCGCGTCCCGCGCTTCCGCGTGGATTCGGGCTGAGGACGGCATATCCGCGGGACACGAGGAGGGGAATCCAGGGATGATTCAACGGCCAGGTGTTGCGGAATGCCCATACCGGACCGCCGTGGATGTGCACGATCAAGGGGAACGGTCCGGCGCCCTCAGGAACGCAGAGCATTCCCTCGATGACCAGGCCATCCGGTGCGGGCCACGAGATCTGTCGTGCCGAGCCCGCGATAGAGCGCACATAGTCCGAACCGCCGTGCGCGGTCGAGGCGAGGACGATGTCGGTGTCACCACCGACCATGGCCACCTGCGAAGGAATGGCGTAGGAGTTCTGCGTGACCACCACTCGGCCGTCCGCGGTGAAGGCGCCGCTCGGATACAAGCGCCCCCACGAGCTCGTGGTCGAGTAGATCTCAGATGTCTTCCTCGACCCGGTGTCGACGATGCCCGCGACGGAGTCGAGGTGGCGCAGTCCGACATAGCCCAGGCGCGTCGCGTCGATCCACTGCACATGAGTGACGTCTGTCGCCTGGGTATCGATGGTGCTGTGATCGCCCGTGGCCAGATCGATGACGGCGAGTTCGCCCGCGATCAGGCCACGGTCGCTGCAGACGCCGTGAACGAACGCGACGTGGCCGCCGTCGGGCGATCCGGCCGGCAGCCCGAGCATCGTGTGCGTCCCGGTCGGATCGGCGCTCGACAAAGGCCGTTGCGCGCCGGTCGATACATCGATCAGGACCAGGCTGGAGTCGTACCAGTCGTCCTCGCGCGGCCCTGCGCTCGTGATCGCGACGATGGCGGAGGTGCCGCACCAGGCTGCTTCCCAGACATTCACGCCGGCCGGGGTAAGGCGCGACATCTCATCTCTGTCGACCTCGTAGAGCCACAGGTCGCGCCACCCGCCGGCTGATTCGCCGCTGTCGACCGACGGGTGCCAGTGCGGTACCTGGTCGGCGGCGTCCACAGCGGTGTTCCTGCCGGATCCGCCGGCCGCGGACTGCACCGCACCCTGTCCTGCGACCAGGAGCAGCACCTGGCGGTTGTCCGGTGACCACGCGATGAGCTCCGGAGTTCCTGGCACGTGTACCGCGCGGGCCGCCCCGCCGAGATCGCCCGTATCGAGCAGACACAGGTGAGAGCCCCGGCGGCCGGCAGAGCCGAGGCGGACGTACGCCAGTTTCCTGCCATCTGGTGAGAAGCGGCCGCTGCGGCACGAGTCCCCACCGGTCGTCAGCGGACGGAGTTCGCCGTTCTCGACCGAGTAGAGGGCCGTACGAGGAGTTCCAGCGAGTTCGTCGAACACCGAGCCGGTGACCAGTATGCGAGCGCCGTCGGCCGTGACATGGGGATCGTCGACAGCATGTGGACGTCCGAATGCAGGTTCATGGGCCAGGCGCAGATGTTTCTCGACATCGGCATAGGCCGCCGTCTTCCGGACGTCGTTGTACATCAGGTGTCCTTTGCGTGGGTATTGGGATGGGCTCTAGCCGCAGACGGACTCGAACACGTCGATGAAGTTCTCCCCGAGAATTCCGCGGACCTGCTCGTCGTTGTAGCCACGAGCCACCAGGCCACGCGTGACGTTGCGGAAATCGCGGTAGTCGTCGAATCCGATGACGTTGCGGGTCGGGACGATGCCGTGCTCGGGGAGTACTCCGATACTCGACGCGAGCTTGACCGCTTCCTCAAGCACCCACTTCGGTGCGGCAAGCGGAGAGTCTGATCCGATGATGACGTGCTGCCATCCGACCAGGCGGGTGAAGTGGTCGATATGGTCGAGCATCGTGTCGATGGTGACGTCACCTGGGCCCAGAAAGGCCGGGTACGCGAGGACGCCGATGACTCCACCGGTGTTCACCACCGCCTCGGCCGCCGCGTCCGAGATGTTGCGAGGGTGGGGATAGTGTCCGGCGGCTCCGGTATGGGAGGCGATCACTGGTCGCTCGGAGATCTGGCAAGCATCAAGAACGGTCCGGTGATTGCAGTGTGATACATCGACGATGACGCGCAGGTCGTTCAGCCGGCTGATGAGCCGGCTGCCGAGTTGGCTGACGCCTCCTCCATCAGGCTCCATGCAGCCGCACGCGATGGCGTCCTGAACGTTGTAGCTCAGCTGGAGAACCCGGAGCCCCGCGTCATGTGCGAGGTCGACCAGGCCGAAGTCTCGGCTGATGGGCACGGTTGGCTGGCACTGTAGGTACAGCGCATGCGTCCCGTCGCGCTTCGCCTGGCGGAAGTCCTCGGCGCAGGTTGCCTTCTTGAGCCAGGGCAGATTGTCCGTGAGCAGGTCGAGGTGGCTGACGCCCTCCAGAAGTAGATGAGGATCTCCGACCTGTACGGCGAAGTGGCCCGCGGTGATTCCGGTCTCGTCCCACACCGTCCGGTAGTCAGGAAGCCTGCCTGCGGCGGCCAGACGCCCGGGAAGGCGGCGGGCGTAGTCGATGAGCGAATTGACGTCCGGCTTCTCCGAGTAGAATCGCCGCAGTTCCGCGCCCATCACCTCGGTGAACGAGAGATAGGTGATCGGTCCCCACCAGATGGCATCGACGATCACGCTGTCGTCGTGTAGCCGGCGGGCCCGTTCTTCCTCAGCGGCGGACAGTTGATAGTCGTAGTCGGCGAACTTCCCGCACGCCATCAACCGAGTACCCGCAGGCTCGTGGGTACGGGAGCATTAAAGCTGAACGGTCGCGCCTCGGCCTTGTTGACGTACCAGTATGCCGTCCGATTAGAGATGGGAGCGACGTCGACCTGGCGGTAGAGAGCCTGTTCCGCGCGATCCCAATACTGGCAGGCTGCCGGCGGTGTCATTGTCTGAGCCTGCTTCGCCAGGCGCTCGTACTCCGGGTTGTGGACGCCCGTGACGTTGGTGCCTTTCGGCGGTGTGGGACCCGACAGGGCTGCGGCGGCCTGACTCGGAAGGTTGAAGCCGCCAGGGCCCAGGAAAATATCGAAGTCGCCTGTCTCATAGAGAACCTGAGTGATCGTCGCCCGGCTGTCCCCGACGATGTTGACGCGGATCCCGAGCGACTCCCACGCGTGGGCGAGCAGTTCCGCCGCGGGTTTCCCGTACGCACTCAGTGACGGGATGTAATGCAGACTCAGCTTCAACGGAGCGCCGGCTTTGGTACGCACACCGCCATCGCCGGCAATCCAGCCTGCCTGGTCGAGGAGTGCCTTGGCCGCAGCAAGGTCGTGGCCCGGCAGTTGGCCGGCGAGAGCATTTCCCTTGCAGGCTCGCGGTTCGACCGGTGCGAGCCCTGTCGCAGCGCGACCGGTTCCACCAGAGTCCACCTTCGCGACGTCGTTCAAGTCGACGGCGCGGACGAGTGCCGCGCGGACCTGCTGGTCTGCGACCGGCCGGCCTTTGGCATGGTTGAACCACAGCCAGTCACCGGGCTCCGTCGCCTCGAACCGGCCGAGGTGCCGTGCGTCGGCACGCTGGCGGTCGTCACCGGTGATCCGTGCGAGGCTGAGCTCTCCGGCGAGGAGAAGGTTCGCGGCTGTCGTCTCGTTCGGGATGATCTTTATGATCACCTTGGCGGGTGTGCCGGGCTTCGTCGTGCGAGCACCGTCCGGTCCCCAGGCGTAATCCTTACGGACTTCAAGCGTGTACGACTGGCCGGGGACGGCCTTGGTCAGGACGAACGGGCCGGTTCCCGTCGACGTGGATTTGAGCAGCTTCGGATCGCGCAACCCTTTGGCGCAGACGATGGGTAGCCGGCCGACCGTTTGCAGCAGGAAGCCGAACGGCTCCTCGACGGCGACCTTCACCGTCCCGGTCCGGTCGTCACCGCTTGCCGTCAGGGGCACCGTGGGCGTGAGCAGCCCATAGAGGAGGGACTTCTTCTTCGGATCGCTCACGTAGTTGATCGCGTTGGCCACGTCGGTCGCCTTGAGCGGCGTGCCGTCCGAGCAGGTGACGTCGCTGTGCAATACGAAGGACGCTGAGCGGGCGTCCGCGGTCCATTTTGTCGCCAGTCCGGACACGACCGCTCCGTCGTGCTCCACGTTGATCAATGAGTCGTATGCGAGGTAGCCCAGAGCGAATATCTGACCCCCGTAAGGGTCGAAGCTCCCGAAATCCTCGGTGACCGCCATCGTGAACGTGCCATTGGCTGCATAGTGCCCAGATCCATCATGTTCGGACGAGCGGGGTGCTCCGCTGCAAGCCGTGATCATCAGCGCGGCGAGAATCAACGAGGCGTATCCGTGTGATCGACGCATGGATAACTCCTTAATCGTGAGTCTGCTAACGGCGTGCCGAAGCAGCTCTAAGTGGTGAAAGGTGGCACCTGTCGAGGTGCCTTCCGTGAGTTCTCAGAGGTGCACCTGGATTTTGCAACCGATGCCCCTGGGGGATCGCAGGCGGTTGGCCAGTGCCGGATCGACATCGTCCAGACCGATTTTCGCGGCGATCATTGGTGTCACTTCGAGACGACCGCTGGCGAGCATTTCAATCGTCTCGTCGATGTCGCAGGAGCCACCGAGAACGCCGACGACGGTACGGTCGTGAAGGACGATTTGCGCGACGTCCAGGCCCACGGGCCGGGGCGGTAGGCCGATCAGGGCGAGGCGTCCTCCGGGAGCGAGGCGATCGAGTGCCTGTTCGGGGACGGTCGCATCGCCCGTGGCCTCGATGACCGCCGCGAACTCGCGGTCTCCGAGCTGCGACTCGGTCACGACGTCGTCGAAGCCGAGCCGGTCGAGCCTGGCGGCATCCTCAGGGCGATGGACGACGATGGTCACCTCCGCTTCATAGGCGCGGGCGGATTGCGCGGCCAGGGTTCCGATGGTTCCGGCGCCCCAGACGAGGGTCGCCAGGCCGGGCGCGGCTCCGGCGAGTTTCACCCCGCGGAGCGCGCATGATCCCGGCTCGACAAAGGCGGCCTCGGCGGCGGTGAGATCGGCGGGGACACGGTGCAGCACGCGTGCCGGGACGAGCAGTTGCTCGGCGAGCGCGCCGTCGTAGCCGCCGCGTACGCCGACCTCGATGTGTGCGGCACAGACGTGGTGCCTGCCGGATAGGCATCGCTCGCATGTCCCGCATCCGATGAAGGTGTCTCCGACGACCCGATCGCCGGGCGAGACGGCATGCACACCCTCACCGACGGCGCGCACTGTGCCGGCCCATTCGTGGCCGGGACGTAGTGGGTACCGCGCCAGGCCTTGGTCGAAGTAGGGCATCGTTCCGTCGTAGAGTTCGAGATCGGTGCCGCAGAGTCCGACGGCCTCGATGTCCACGACCGCGTCCAGTGCTCCGGGAACGGGCGCGGGGACGTCTCGTACCCGGCCGACGCCGGGAGCCTCGATCGTGAAGGCGCGCATCATGACGCCAAGGGGACTTCGCGTACCGGAGCGCGTGGGGCCACGGTGATCCCGAGGCCAGGTTCGCCGGACAGCACGATGAGGCCGGCCTTGGCGACAGGCTCCCCGGCGAAAAGCAGGTGTGGAATCTCGTTTCCCACCGCAGGACTTGAGGTGCGGGGGAAGAACTCCGCCATCGGGCAGGCCGGCTGGGAGGCCACAAGGTGGTAGTTGTGCACCTGGCCGGCGTGCGGGATGACCGGGGTTCCGGTGGCCTCGGCGAGTGCGCAGATCTTCTGCGCCACGGTCAGGCCTCCGACCCGGTTCACGTCGGGCTGCACGATGTCCACGGCCGCAGTGGAAATCAGCTCGTGGAAACCCTGCAGCGTCGCCTCGTGCTCGCCGCCGGCGATGGGAATCGGGCTCAGCGACCGCAGCGTCCGGTAGCCGTGAAGGTCGTTGGGCAGCAGCGGCTCTTCGAGCCACCGTAGGTCGAACGGCTCCAGCAGCCGGATCATCCGCTTGGCGTAGTCGAGGTCCCAGCCCATGTACACGTCGGCGGCCACATCGATGTCAGGGCCGACCGCCTCGCGAACCGTCCGGACCAGCTCGACATTCCGCCGCATTCCCGCCGTCCCTTCAGCGGGTCCGGCAAGAAGGCGCTGTTTCACCATGGCGTAACCGTCGTCGGCGTAGCCAAGCGCTTCGGCGGCGAGGGCATCCAGGTCATCGGTCGGGTAGAGCTGGCTCGCATAGACCGGAATCGCCAGCTGCTTCCGCCCGCCCATCAGGTCGTGAACGGGAACACCGAGGAGCTTGCCGGTCGCGTCCCACAGCGCGATGTCGACCGCGCTGAGCGCGGCCATCCCCGCACCACCACGGCTGTGCGCGACGATCGACCGGAACATCCGCTGCCACAGATTCTCCCGCTCCGACACGGGCCTGCCGACGACCACCGGCGCCAGGTCGCCGACGATCATTGCCGTGATCCGTGGCGCCAGAGCGGCGTTGCCGATCCCCACCACTCCGCAGGCCAGCTCGACCTCCACGACGAGCCACTCCCGGAACCGATACGCCCGTTCGCTCCCTTCGTCGCCGGCCCACGCCCGCAGCGGATTCACGTGCGCGTGCTCCGAGCCTGTGGTCGTACAGGCGAAGACACGGCACCTGACATCGATGATCGTGCTCACGGGGTCCCCTCCGGCCGTCAGCGGGTCCATCATTTCGGTCTAAGTGGTAATACCGGCACTACCATAACCGAGGACGCGTCGTGAGGCCAGAACGGACATGGAAGGAATCAGCGCTGAAGCCGGATGAGCACGAGAACCGAACGTGGTCCCGCGGTCACGGACCGGATTGCTCGGGGATCGCGCGCCGGTACGCTCCGGCGGCGTGCTGCCGCGTGAGCTCGGCGGCGGCGTCGACGTCGCCCGCGGCCAATGCGCGCACGATTTCCTCATGCTGAGCCACCGAGTGAGCGGCGACGCCGGGCACCTTGTAGACCTCGGGAGCGTGAATGCGTGCCATTCCGATCAGCTGCTCGGTCAATTCGCGCAGCGGTTTGTTCGGAGTGGCGGAGACCAGCGTGATATGAAAGTCGGTGTCGAGTTGCCCGGCCAGGTGCAACTGTCCGCCGACGACTGCCTGCACCTGGCGGTCCACCACTAGCTTTGCGCGTGCCGCAATGTCGTCCACGAGGTCGGACGGAATGCTCGCCACCGCCGGTGGTTCGAGCAACACCCTGACCTCGTTCAATGATTCGAGGTCATTTCGGTGCAGAAATAGCCATCCCATCGCGGCGACGGACCCATGGGCCTCGGGGGCTTCGGCCACGTACCGGCCGCGTCCACCGCGGACCTCGACGAAACCCGTCGCCTCAAGGGTCTGCAGCGCGTCGCGCAGGGCGGTTCGTGAGATGCCGAGCTGCTCGCTGAGAAGCCGTTCGCCAGGGAGTCTGCTGCCCGCAGGCAGGGTGCCGTCCAAGATCTGGCCGCGAAGCGTGTCCGCCGCCTCGGTGGACAACTGCCGCTTCACCACGGGGTGCCCTCTCTATCACTGATCGAGTTCGCCAACAGGATATGGCATTCATTCGCCGGCACGACAACGCCTTTGCCGCGGCCGACTCAGTATGTAGCGCGCCCGCCGCTGATATCGTAAACCGCGCCGGTCGAAAAACTGACCCGGTCTGAGGCAAGGAAGGCGACCAGTTCGGAGACCTCCTCCGGGCGCCCGATACGCTTCATCGGAATCAGGCTGGAAATGCGAGCCAGCACGTCCGGCTCGGTCTTGGCGTTCATCGGTGTGGCGAAGACGGCCGGCGCGATGGCATTAACGATCACCCCGGTGGTCGCGAGTTCCTTGCCCACGGATTTGGTGAGCCCAATGATCGCCGCTTTTGCCGCGGAATAGGGGGATAGGTTCGGGTTCCCGTCCTTGCCCGCCATGCTGGCGAAGTTCACGACCCTCCCCCAACCCCGGTCACGCATCCCGGGGACGAACACGCGCATCGTGTTCACGGTGCCCAGCACATTGACGTCGAGAACTCGTCGCCACTCGTCGACGGTCGTCTCCAGCAGCGGTTTGCTCGGACCGACGATACCGGCAGAGTTGATCAGGATGTCGACATCACCTACCTGCGACGCCGCAGCGTGAAGCGCCGGTTCGTCAGTCACGTCGGCGATCAGGTCCGCGTCCTCGGCGACGTCCAGGGTCACCACGACGTTTCCCTCGGAGCGGAGCCTTTCGGCCGTCGCCGCGCCAAGGCCGCTCGCCCCTCCGGTCACCAGCGCCGTTCTCGGCATTCGGGCCTCCAGTCTCTCCGTTGCCGACCGTGCGGACCCCGGTGGTTCCGGAGCTGCACGCTCGTGTCTCATGCGCGTAGGATCCTATGGTAATACCGGTAATGCCGAAGTTGGTCTCCGTGTGACCGGTGTCGCACGTGACCGGCGGGCGGCGCCGTATGGGCGTCGGCGCCGAGACGGGAGGAACGTCCTTGCGGACTCAAGTCAGCGTGAACCAGGTCGGGGAGCTCGTACTCGGGCCCGCGGAACCCAGCGTGCCCGCCGTCGACGTCGTCTTCGTCGAGCCGTCCGGGCGAGAGCGGAGAGTGCCCGCGTTCTCCTCGGGTGGCCATTGGCGAGTCCGGTACTCGTCCCCGCTGCCCGGCGACCACGCGTACCGCGTCGAGCCGGCACACGGCGTGCGGTCGCCGAACGACGAGGGTGTCGTGACCGTCGCGAGCGTCGAGGATGGCGGGACGAAGCTGCGCGCGCACGGCCCGCTCAGAGTCGCCCGCGACCGGCGTCACCTTGAGCACAGCGACGGCACGTCGTTCCTGTGGCTGGCCGACACGTGGTGGAACGCCTTCACGGATCGGCTCTCAGACCAGGAGTTCGATGAGCTGGCCGCCCAACGGGCCGCGCAGGGCTTTTCGGTGGTGCAGATCGTCGCCGGCCTCTATCCCGAGATCGAGCCCTTCAGCGAGACGGGCCGGAGCCGGAGCGGCTGGGCCTGGCACGACGACTTCACCGGGCCCAACCTCGCGTGGTTCGACGAGACCGACGAACGCGTGCGGACGCTCGTGGCCCACGATCTGGTGCCCTGCATTGTCGGTTCGTGGGCCTACTACCTGCGCTTCATGGGGGTGGACAAGCTACTTCGCCACTGGCGCGAGATGATCGCGCGCTGGGGCGCGTACCCGGTCGTGTGGTGCCTGGTGGGCGAGCCGCCAATGCTCTGGTACGACGACGCCGCCGCGCTACTTGAAGAAGCCGGGAGCTCCGCAGCCGATCCGATGACGGCCGTGCCGACAGGGGCGATCACCACCGAACAACTGGAACGGGTGACCCCACTCGCGCGCGGCGTCCGCGAGCTGGAGCCGTTCGGCCGGCTGATCACCATACATTCGGTTCCGGGTGCCCCGCCCTGGCAGTTTCTGGACGAGGAAGGCCTGGTCGACTTCTGGTTTCTGCAGACCGGGCACTTCGGGATGCACAGCCTCGCGCCGTCGGTGGATGAGGTGCACGCGGCGTACGCGCACGAGCCGCCCAAGCCGGTGATCAATGGTGAGGCCTGCTACGAGGGCATCGCCGGCACCAGCGGGGAGGACGTTCAACGATTCTTGTTCTGGAGCCACATGCTGTCGGGCGCCGCCGGCCACAGCTACGGCGCACACGGCCTGTGGGGCTGCAACACGATCGAGCACCCGTCGAACTACGGCTCGGGCGGCGCACCGACCTGGCAGGACGCGGCCGCGCTCCCCGGCGCACGACAGCTCGGAACCGCGCGTCACCTTCTGCTCGATCTCCCATGGCACCGATTCGAGAGCCACCCCGAGTGGGTCGAAGCACACCAGCATCCAGGCGATCGTCTTCTTCCGTACGCCGCAGGTGTCGAGAACGGGGTGCGGGCGTTCTACTTTCCGTCACTGGCATATCGGCGAGCGCCGCTGTCCGCCCTGCGTCTGCGCCTACGGGAACTCCAGGGACAGAGTTGGCGCGCACAACTGATCAATCCGCGAACGGGAAGGACGGAGTCGACCCTTGTCATCGAGCCGGACCCCGATGGCACCGCGCCGGTTCGCCTCGGAAGGTTCTATCCGCTACCGAGCTGGGAAGACTGGCTCCTTGTCCTGACGCCCGAGAAGTAGGAATCACCGGGCACGGAGGCCGGTCATGCCGCCGTCGATGAGCAGGTCGGTGCCGGTGAGGTAGGCGGCCGCGGGGGAGGCGAGGTAGGTGATGGCACGGGCGATCTCATCCGGTGCGGCCAGCCGTGCGAGGGGCCGGCGGGCGATGAGATCGTTCCGCGTCTCACAGGTCTCCAACGCGAACTCCGCGTCAGTTACCTGTTCATCACCCACGATCTGGCCGTGGTCAGGCACATCGCGCGCAATGTCGTGGTGCTCTACAACGGGCGGCTGGTGGAATCCGGGCCGACCCGGCAGGTGTGCGACCGCCCCCGCCATTCCTACACACAGGCGCTGCTCGCTGCCGTGCCAGACCCGGCCAAGCATCTGTAAACCAGCAAGTCAACACCCCGATCATATTTCCGCGTCTCATTCCAGGCTTGACGGTATCAGTGAGTCATGCGTAGATATCGCCGTGGAGAACAGGGCTCGTGGCCCTCGTCACGGTGTTGGACGACGCTCAGGAGGCGACCGGTGATCGATACTCACAACAGGTCGGCTCTACCCGCGATTCTCGGGCTGCTCGCGGCGACGGCCATCTGGGGTGGCACGTTCGTGGTCGTGAAGGACGGTACGGAAAATACACCCGTATTCGACTTCTTGATGTGGAGATTCGGTATTGCTGCTCTGATAATGATCGCCATTCGGCCGGGCGTCGTTCTGCGGATCGACTCCGGTACTCTTCGGCGAGGTGTGTTCGTGGGTTTTCTGCTGGGGCTCTCATACGTTTTACAAACGATAGGCCTGCAGACGACTTCGGCGGCTGTCAGTGGTTTCATAACAGGCCTTTTCGTTGTGCTCACTCCTTTTCTCGCATGGCTGCTGTTCCGTGAGAAGCTGGCGATGCTGGCCTGGATGGCGGTGGCGACGGCGGCCCTCGGTCTTGCCCTCATCACACTGAACGGTGTTTCCTTCGGCGCCGGCGAGATGCTGACGCTGTTATGTGCCGTCTCCTTCTCCTTGCACCTGCTGGCCCTGGGGCGATGGTCTCCTGGTAGAGACCCCTACCTGCTCACCATCATCCAGATGGCGACAGCGTTCCTGATGTGCTTTGTCGGATCTTGCTTCCAGGGTTTGCGGCTCCCGGCGGATCGCACCTCCTGGACGGCGATCCTTATCACCGCGACGCTCGCGTCGGCGTTCGCCTACATGATGCAGACGTGGGCTCAGGCGCGCGTCACGGCGACGCAGGCGGCGGTGGTCTTGACCATGGAGCCGGTTTTCGCCGGGCTTTTCGCCGTTCTCCTCGGCGGTGAGTCCCTGACCGTTTCCACGGTCATCGGAGGCATTCTGGTGGTGGCGGCCATGTACATGATCGAGATACCGAGCGCCTCGCCCGTCGCAATTCCAGAGAATCTCGGAAGTGACGTGCCGGCGCGCGAGGAGGAGGGGCGAGGCGACCACGTTCCGATGACGTGAGCCGTCACGGTTCCGATGGTCATCCGGGTATCGGGTCACCTGCCCCCCGCTGCCGCGCTCGCACGATGCCTGAGCTGCATATATAGAAACTGTCCAGCCGGTAGACCGTTTTGGACAGTTGTACATGCTGTCCGATTTGCCGAAATCTTGTTTTACTGCTGGGGAAGGCCCTGAAGGGTTCGGTGGCGGCGCGAAAGCGAGGACAGGGGGGTGGCCCGTGGCCTCGTTGACGAAATTGGTTTCGCGGTTACGATTCGAAATGAGGAACGAATGGCAATCAATGGATTGGTCCATGAGAAGGTCGGCGTATGTGTGTCCGGCGGCCTTTCCTCACTCGCGGTCGTAGCGGCGCTGGCCGAGTCCGGAATCCCGGTCATGGCGTTCGTCGCGGACCTCGGCCAGGCCGACCCGGACGCCGTGCGTGCCCTGGCCAAGTCGATCGAGGCGACCGGGGTGCCCACGATCGTGGAGGACCTGCGCGACCAGATGGCGAGCATGGCTCTCGACATCGCCTGCTATCAGGCCGGCTACGAGGGCGGGTACTGGAACACGACCAGCGCCTCACGCCTCGTCCTCGTCGCGGGGCTGACCGAGGCCATGCGCCGCCACGGCTGCACCGCGCTGGCGCATGGCTGCGTCGGCGGCGGCAACGACCAGCGGAGGTTCGAGCGGTACACCGCGGCCCTCGCACCGGACCTGCGGGTCATCTCGCCGTGGACGGAACCGGAACTGCTCGAGCGGTTTCCCGACCGATCCACCATGCAGAGTTACATCCTGGACCGCGGGCTGGCCTTCGATCCGCGGTGCACGGCGGACTACTCCGTGGACGGCAACCTGGCAGGCTTCGCGCACGAGGGGACGCTGCTCGAACAGCTCCACACTCCGGACACCGTCACCCGGACCGTCATGACCGCGCATACGCGGCAGGCCCCCGACCAGCCGGAGACGGTCACCGTCCGGCTGGAGCACGGGCGGCTAGCCGAGGTCGGCGGCGTCACGGGCGACGCGCGCGAGTTGCTCGAACGGGCGAACGCGCTCGCCGGGCGGCATGGCATCGGCCTGCGCAGCGTGGTGGAGAACCGGATCAACGGAACCAAATGCCGAGGGATGTACGAGGCTCCCGGCCTCGACCTGCTCGGCTTCTGCGTCGACCGGGTCCATCAGGTGACCATGGGCCACGAGGCCAAGCGGCTCATGCGCTCCATGTCCGAATTAATCGGACGAGGCGTCTACGAGGGCCGGTACGACGACCCGGCGACCCGCGCCGCGCGCGCCGCGGCGGACGTGCTCACCGGCTCGGCCAGCGCCGAGGTACAGGTCGAGCTGTACAAGGGCCGCCTGGGATTCGTGGGCATCTCCCAGCACACGGACGAGGCGCTTCCGCCACGGCAGACACGCTTCACGGGAGGCGGCCATTTCTGGCATGTCGTGGCATGACGACAGCACCCCCGCCAGGGTTCTGGTCTGCGACGACATCCCGGTCGTAAGGGAAGCACTCGGAGCGCTGCTCGACTCCGCCCCCGGCATCGACGTGATCGACACCACCGGCAACGGCATGGAGGCGATCGTCCTGACCCGTTCGCTCCTGCCGGATGTCGTGGTCACCGGTGTCGAGCTGGAAGGGATATCGAGTTACGAGATGATCCGCCGGCTGCACCGGGAGGACCTCGATCCCCGGCCGCACATCGTGGTGTTCGCGATCAACGACAGTGACGAGACCGTGAGCGACGCGCTGCGTGCCGGGGTCAGCGGGGTGTTGGACAAGGACGCGAGCCCGGCGGAGCTGGTACGGGCCATCCGGCTGGCGGCCCAGGGGCAGACCATGCTCGCCCCCCGGATCGCGCAGCGGCTGGTGGGATGGTTCCGTGAGCACCGGCCGCTCGCCGAGGCGCCGCTGCGGCCGATAATCGGCTCGCTGACGCCCAGGGAGCGGGAGGTGATGCTGTTGGCCGCGAGAGGCCTCTCCGATGAGGAGATCGCCTCCCTGCTGACCATCGGACCGGCCACCGTGCGCTCGCACATGTACCGAGTGCGCTGCAAGCTGGGGGCACGGGACCGGGCGCAACTGGTGTCGTTCGCCTACCGCTTCGGGCTCATGCAGCCGGCTTGACGAACGAAGTCAGACCATGGTGCCGGCCCGGCTCGCCGCGCGCCCGGTGTCCGGAGGCAGGCCGGCCAGTTCGGTGAGCGCGAAGGACAGCACCTCGATCCCGTGGAGGTAGTCGGCCAGCTCGATGTGCTCGTCGTCGGTGTGATCCAGCCTGCTGTCACCGGGGCCGTAGGAGGCCATCGGCACGTCCCAGGACTCCAGCAGCGTGTTCATGTCCGAGGTGGCGGTCTTGAGCAGCAGGCGAGGCTGGGCGGACTGCTGCCTGATCCCGGCCGTCAGCGCCCTGACCACCGGGTCGCGGCGCCCGACCCGGCACGGTGACCTGACGCCGAGCACGGTGAGCGTGCCCGCGCCCAGCCGTGCCCTGAGTTCGGACAGCAGCGCGTCCTCGTCGAACCCGGGCGGCGTGCGCACGCCGATACTGACGGCTGCCTCCGCCGTATCGCCGGAGAACGATTCGAGTGTCAGTCCTGGCAGGTCGAACACGGTGTGGTCCGCGGGACCGATGATCTCCTTCAGCGCCGCCCAGCAGTCCGCAACGAGCTCCGACGCCTTCGGTTCCGGGCTGGTCGGGTGGGCCGCCGGGCACCGTACGGAGTAGTGCAGGTCGAGCTTGCCCTTGTAGCCGAGCACCACGGCGGACCCACCGCTCGGCTCGCCGATGACGCAGGCGTCCGGCGGCGGATAGGTGTCACGGACCATCACCGCGCCCCGCGAGCTGGGCACCTCCTCTTCCACGACGCCGATCACGGAGATCCGGCCGGGGAAGTCGGCGGCGCCCGCGGCCGCGCAGATCATCGCGGCCAGCGGGCCCTTCGCGTCGGACGCGCCCCGTCCGTAGAGCCGCCCGGCGTCCGAGCGGACCGGCACGTGGCCCGGCACCGTGTCGAGGTGGCTGAGCAACATGATGTGCGGGCCCTGACCCTGACCGGTCTCGCCCACCACGTTGCCGGCCTGGTCCAGGGAGCAGGTCAGGCCGAGGTCGGTCATCGCGTCGGCGAGATGGCCGGCCAGTTCCGCCTCGCCGCCAGAGGGCGAGGGGATCTCCAGCATCCGCCGCAGGAGCCCGGTCGCGGCCTCTTCGGTGACCCGCCCCGACGCGGCGAAGGCGCGGCTCATCGCGAGGCCGCCGGGTCGAGAGCGGCCAGCGTCACCCGGGTGGCGGCGCCTTCCAGCGCCCGGCTGGCCGGCGCGGGCCCGGTGCCGCCGGCGATGAGCACGTCCGGCACCCCGGCCACCAGCGCGTCACGCGCCGCGAGCAGCTTGACGCCGATTCCCCCGCCCCGATGCGGCGGGGGACCCTCCGCAGGGACCGGGCACACCGGTATCACCGACCGCGGGTCGGACGGATCGGCGAGCACTCCGGGCGCCCCGGTCAGCAGCAGGAGCGTGCCGGCCCCTGTGGCGGCGGCCACGGCCGCGGCCACCCGGTCGGCGTCGGCGTTCAGCACGGCCCCGTCGTCCTCGGCCAGCACCGGAGGGGATATCACCGGAACGAAGCCGGCGCCGGTCAGGCAGTCGAGCAGGTCGGTGTTGACGCTGGTGACGCGGCCGCTGTGGTCGTCACGTACGACGACCTGCCGGCCTCCGACCAGCGCACGCTGGGCGCGCCGGCGGCGCGCCCGCAGCAGCCCGCCGTGAACCCCGGTCAGGCCGACGGCCGGCACCCCCGCCGCGAGCAACGCCGTGACCAGCCGCGGCTGCGTCAGGCCGGCCAGGGCCAGCGTGACCACCTCGAGCGCGGCCTGGTCGGTGAACCGGGCGCTCAGCCCGTCCAGCGAGGCCATCCGCCGCATCGGCACCTGGAGCCTGGTGGCGAGCCGCTCGATGTCGGCGGAGCCGCCGTGCACGAGCACGACCGACCGTCCGGCGGCGGCCAGCCCGGCGATGTCGGCGCAGAGCTCGGCCGGCTCCAGGCTGGCGGTGCCACCGCACTTGATCACTGTGATGTCGCGTGTCATGTCGCCGTCCTCAGTTCGGGTGCAGGCCGGGAAACTCCAGGCCGAGGCGCTCGGGCAGGCCGAGCCGGATGTTCAGGCACTGCACCGCGTTGCCCGCGCCGCCCTTGACCAGGTTGTCCAGCGCGGCGACGAAGGTCGCCTGCCCTCGGTCGACGTCGAGCGCGAACCCCACGTCGCAGAAGTTGGAGCCGAGGAGGATCTTCGGCTCCGGATACCGGTACGTCCCGCGGTGGTACGCGACCACCCGTACGAACGGCTCGTCGCGGTAGGCGCGCCGGTAGGCGTCCCTGACCGCGCCCTCTCCTGTGCCAGGCGCCAGGGGCGCCCGGCACAGGAGCTGGACGCCGCGCACCGCCTCGATCCCGGTGGCCGACATACGCGCGTCCAGCCCGGTCGCCTGCGTGATCTCGGCCTCGTGCCGGTGGGAGGCCGGGGCGAACACCCGCATCGCACCGCTCCGCTCGGCGTGCAGGTTGCTCGGCCCCGCGCTGGCGCCCGAGCCGCTGGAGCCGGTGCGGGCGTCGATCCAGACCGGGCCGTGCAGCAGCCCGGCCATCGGCGCGAGCGCCAGGATTCCTGCGGTCGCCATGCAGCCGGGAACGCTGATCCGGTCGGCGTCGCGCAGCTCATCGCGGTGCAGCTCAGGCAGCCCGGTCACGAACGAGGCCAGCAGGCCGGGCGCGGCGTGCGGCACGCCGTAGTACCGGGCGTACGCCGCGGGGTCGCCCAGCCTGAAGTCGCCGGACAGGTCGATGACATGTTTGGCCTGGTCCAGCAGGTGTGGCATCTTCGCCATGGTCTCGCGGTGCGACCCGGCGAGCATCAGCACGTCGGGGTCGCGAAGGTCGTCGGGCGCGGTGAACCTCAGCTCGGTCAGCCCGCGCAGGTTGGGGTGGGTGTCGGAGATACGCCGCCCGGCCAGGCGGGTGGACGTGACCGAGACGATCTCGGCCTCCGGGTGGCCGAGCAGCAGTCTGACCAGCTCGCCGCCGATATAGCCGGCGCCTCCGGTCACCGCGACCCTCACCATCGCGCGGCCCTCTCCAAGAGGTGGTCGACGATCCGGCCGGCCACGTCGACCCGGTCGCCCAGGGCGGCCTGGAAGCCGGAGAACTCGGCGCGGTGGTTCACTTCCAGGACCAGGAGCCTGCCGTCGGTGTCCTCGATCAGGTCCACCGCGGCGATGTCGGCCCCGGTGGCGACGGCCGCGGCCACGGCCAGCTTGGTGAGCTCCGGCGTCTCCGGGCACTGCTGGACCCGCGCGCCGAGGGCCACGTTGGTCCGCGTGCCTTCCGCGATCCGGTACATCGCGCCGAGCACCTCGCCGCCCACCACGATCACCCGGATGTCCCGGCCCGGTTTCTGGATCAGCTCCTGGACGTAGACCAGCTGGGACTGCGGTCCCGGCTGCGCGCTGACGTACTCGAACAGGTCCTCGGCCATGGCACGGTCCCGCAGGGTCGCGATCATCCGGCCCCAGGAGCCGACCAGCGGCTTGATCAGCGCCGGGTAACCGATCTCCTCGAGCGCGGCGAGCGCGGCCTCCGGAGTGAGGCCGAGCGCGGTACGGGGAGCCGGCAGGCCCGCCGCGGCCAGGACGAGTGAGGTCCGCCACTTGTCGCCGCAGGTCTCGATCGCGGCCGCGCTGTTCAGCACCGGTATGTCGGCCGCCTCCAGCATCCGCGCCGCGTACGCCGCCCGCACCTGGCCGATCTCGCGGTTGAGAGCCCCGCGCCAGCGCCGAGCCAGGCCACCCGCCGGGCTCCACAGTGTTCGGCAGTCCAGCTGCTCACAGCGGACGCCGCGGTGCTCCAGCGCGGCGAGCAGCCGCCGTTCGTCCGGCCGGATCAAGGACGCGAGCACCGCGATCGGCGCCGCACCGGGGTCGCGGCTCACTCGCCCCAGTCCGTTTCCACCTCGGGAGCCAGGGCCAGCATCACCGGGTCGACTGCGACGATCTCGAGCTCGCTCCGGCAGTCGTCGCACTCGAGCACCTCGCTGAGCCGAGACTCGGCGGGGACCTCTACCGGGATTTCGCAGACGGGACAACTGGTCATGGTGCGCTCCTGTTCGTCGGATCCTTTTCCAGTGCGGCGCGGACGCGGTCGGCGATGCCGCGGGGATACAGCCCGTGCCGCCGCAGGATGTAGTCGGGGTTCCCGGCCTCGGCGGGCAGTTCCTCGGGCAGGCCGATGCGGAGCATCCGGCGCGGCAGGGAGTCGGCCAGGACTTCGGCCACCGCTCCGCCCAGCCCGCCTGCCGTGCGGTGCTCCTCGACCGTGACCACGAGCGTCACGTCCGCCGCGCGGGCCAGTAGCGTCTCCCGGTCGAACGGTTTGAGGGTGTGCGCGTTCAGCACTCCGGCGCTGAGGCCGTCCCGGCCGAGCTCGGCGGCCGCCTCCAGGGACGCGAGGACAGGATGCGGGCCGCAGCAGACGATCAGCACCTCGTCGCCGTCGCGCAGCGGCTGGATCCGGCCGATCTCGGGCGGCGGGAGGTCACCCGGCAGCAGCGGGGTCGGCTTGCGGCCTAGCCGGACGAAGAGCGGGCCGTCCAGGTCGGCCGCCTGCTCCACCACGTTCGCGGCGGCGCGGGCGTCCGCGGGCACCACCACGGTCATGTGCGGCAGCGCACGCATGACCGCCAGGTCCTCGAGCGCGTAGTGGGTCGAGCCGAGATGCCCGGCCGCGACGCCGCCGTGCGTGGCCATGATCCGGACCGGCAGGCGGTTCTGCGCGATGTTGACTTTGACGGCCTCCAGCGCACGGGTGGTCGCGAACGTGGCCATGGTGTTCACGAACGGGATCCAGCCCGTCGCGGCCAGCGTGGCCGAGACGCCCATGGCGGTGTGCTCGGCGATGCCCAGGTCGATGTACCTGTCGCCGGCCGCCGCGGCGTCGTCCGCGGTGAACAGCCCGGTGTCGGTGTCGACGCAGACCACCCGGGGATCGGAGCCGATCAGCGCCATCAGACCGTCGTGGTACGCCTCACGGGTGGCGGCGCTTTCGGTCGCTTCGCCGGTGCCGCTCACCGCTCCTGCCTCCGCAGGAACGCGGCCAGCGCGGCGCGGGTACGGATCAGCAGCCGCTCGTTGAGCTTGACGTAGTGGCTCGCAGGGCGGCCGGCGATGAACGGGACGCCATGGCCCTTCTCGGTTTTCGCGATGAGCACGCTCGGCCGGCCGGGCTCCCACGGCGTCGCGTTGAGCGCGGCGGCCAGCCCGGCCGTGTCGTGCCCGTCGGCCTCGCGGACGCTCCAGCCGAAGGCCCGCCAGCGCTCGGCCAGCGGCTCCAGTGGCGATTTGTCCTCGGTACGCCCGGTGAGCTGCAGGCCGTTGCGATCCACGATGGCCACGAGCCGGTCGGCCCGCTGGGCGGCGGCGCAGCCGGCCGTCTCCCAGCAGGAGCCCTCCTGAAGCTCGCCGTCCCCGGTGACGACGAAGGTGCGCCGAGTGCTGCCGGCCAGCCGGCCCGAGAGAGCGAAGCCGAGCCCCAGCGCCAGCCCGTGGCCGAGCGAGCCGGTGGGCATCTCGACGCCGGGCACCGCACGGACCGGGTGGCCCATCAGCCTGCTGCCCGGCCGGCCGTACGTCTCCAGTTCCCGGACCTCGAAGAAGCCTCGCTCGGCCAGCGCGGCGTACAGGGCGAGCGCCCCGTGCCCCTTGCTGAGCACGAACACGTCGCGGTCGGGCCAGTCCGGCCGGCCGGGATCCACTCGCATCACCCCGAAGTACAGGGCGGCGAGGATGTCCGCGATCGACATGGACCCGCCGAGGTGGCCGCCCTCGGCGCCGGCGCACATCTCGACCACGTGACGGCGGATCCGGGCGGCGACGTCGGTGAGCTGGGCGGCGCCGGGCCCGGCGACGAGCGGTGCGGCGCTCACTGGCGGCCTCCGGCGAACCTGGCCGCCACGTCCAGGTGGCGCCACACCTTCTCGAACCCGTCCGCGTACCGCTGCAGCGCGGGGCCGGCCTCCGGGTTGAGGTGCCGTTTCTGGAGGGTCAGCGAGTCGTCGATGATCGCCTCGGCGGTCGGGCAGTCGGCGGCCGGGCCTGGTGTGCCGGCCGCCCACGGGTAGCCGGCTCCGAAGCCGATCCGCTCGGTGAACACGCGCTGCTTGGGCAGCGTGGTGGTCTGGTACCTGGACACCGGCACGCCCTCGGCCCGCAGCAGGCGATGCACCGCGGCGCGGAAACGGTCCGGCCGGATCCCGGTCAGCCCGGCCGCGTCGGGGTCGAGCCGGAAGCGCAGCATGTACCAGGCGTGCTCGGTGTCAGGGGCGGCGGTGGGCACGATGAGGCCCGGCAGGCCGGACAGGCGGTCGAGGAACGCGGTCACGTTGGCCCGCCGCTGCTTGGTGTAGCTATCGAATCTGGTGAGCTGGGAGAGGGTGAAAGCGGCCTGGACACAGCTCAGCTTGGCGTTCCAGCCGAACTGGTAGGAGACGTAGTCACGCGGCTTACCCGCCTCGATCACTTCGCCGAACTCCCGGCTCATCCGGGCCTTGGTCGCGAGCTCGGCATCATTCGTGGTCAGCAGGCCGCCCTCGCCGCAGGTCGGCAGGTTCTTGGTGAACTGCAGGCTGAAGGCGGTCATGTCCCCGATCGAGCCGATCGGGCGGCCGCGGTACGTCGCGCCCTGAGCCTGCGCGCCATCCTCGACCACGGCCAGCCCGTGCCGCTCGGCCAGGCCGCAGATGCCGTCCATGTCGGCCGGCTGGCCGTGCAGGTGGACGGGCATGATCGCAGCCGTACGGGGGGTGATGGCGGCTCGTACCGCCTCGGGGTCGAGGTTGAAGGTCACCGGGTCCACGTCGACGAAGACCGGGATGGCCATGTGGTGCAGCGGCGCGAGGCCGCTGGCGATCATCGAGATGGCCGGCACGATCACCTCGTCACCAGGCCCGATGCCGAGCGCCGCGATGCACAGAGCGAGCGACGCGGTGCCGTTGCACGTGGCGACGCAGTACGCGGCGTCGCAACACTGGGCCCAGCGCTCCTCCAGATCGCTGACGGGCGTGTTGCCGTCGGTGTCGGACACCAGCGGGCCGCTCAACGCCGCGCTGACCGCCGTGTGGTCCTCATCGATGATCACCGGCCACCCGGTGCCTGGCTGGGGCCCGGGTACGGCGCGCGGCCCGCCCAGGGCCGCCAGCCGGTCATCGGGGCCGCGCGTGCTTTCGGGAATGCCGCTGGTTCCGCGGCGCCCGCCAGACTCGGCGGGCCGGGCCAAGCTCATGGCAGCTCCTTAGCCGCTCGTCGGCCGCGCTTCTCCGGCCGGGCCTCCTGGTCACTTCCGGACCGAACCTAAGGTCCGCCAGACCGCTTGTCGTCCACGAGCCGCTGAATCGGAGACGGCACATTACTTGCTATGACAGAGTTTGTTCAGATGCATTGATGAAGCCATCAGGGGTGGCATCTAAACGCCCCGCTTAATTACAATGATGAGCTATTTAAAATAACCGGCACATGCGTACAGTGTTCCTATCAGCCGGGCCGGCCAGGCGCCCGGCCCGCAGGTGAATCGCTGAGGTTGCCGATGGAACGCACGCAGCTTCCGAGCGCACAGGTCACGCCGCCCGCGGAGGACCGGCCGCGCATCCTGGCGCTCTGGAGCGCGCCGAGATGCCGCTCGACGGTCTTCTCGCGCATGATGGCCGAGCGCGGTGATTACCGCGTGCTGCACGAGCCTTTCTCGCATGTGCAGAATTTCGGCGAGTCCGACGTGGCCGGCCGGGTCGTGCGATCCGAGCAGGAGCTGATCCCCGAGCTGTGGCGGCTGGCCGCCGAGGGCCCACTGTTCTTCAAGGACACGACCGACTTCTACTATCCGTGCCTGCTGGCCGACCAGGACTTTCTCTCCCGGCCGGTGCACACGTTCCTGATCCGCGACCCCGCGGACGCGATCGCCTCGCACTACGCGCTCCATCCAGGGCTGCAGCGCGACGAGATCGGCTTCGCCTGGCTGGCCGAGATCTACGACGCCGTCGCTCAGGCGACCGGCGTGCCGCCCGTGGTGGTCGACTCGGACGAGCTGGTGGAACGCCCGGCCGAGACCATCAGGGCGTACTGCCAGGCGGTGGGCATTCCGTTCGCCGCCGATGCGCTGTCCTGGCAACCGGGGATGCAGGAGGACTGGCGCCGTACGAGCCGGTGGCACGAGACCGCCAGCCTGACCGGAGGGTTCGTACGCACCACCACCGTCCGGGAGAAAGTCGACGCAGATCCGCGCTTGGCCGACTACCTGGAATTCCATCTGCCGTTCTACCAGCGGCTCAAGGCGGCGGCACTCAAGATCTGACACGCACTGAACACACCCTTTTCGGATTGTTAGATTCCGTGGTAATAAGGGGCGTTATCGGTACTCCCAGGAGAAAGGGACCGCCGTGTTCGCCTCCCTCGGCACCCCTCTGAGAAGCATCCGCCGCACCGCCGTCCAGGTGCTGGCCGTCGTGGCCGTCGCGGCCGGCCTCGCCGTCGCGCCGGCCGCCACCGCATCGGCATCGGTCAGCGCGTACGTGTGGCATACCAACGGTGGCGATCTCAACGTCCGTGCCTCGGCGTCCACCACCGCCACGGTCGTCGCCTCGCTGGCACCCGACCAGTCGGTCACGATCGACTGCCAGACGACCGGTCCGACCGTCGAGGGCACCAGCATCTGGGACCATCTGCCCGCATACGACGGTTACACCACCGACGCGTACCTCTACACCGGGTACGACGGCTGGGACCCCGATTTGCCGCGCTGCGGTGGCGGCACACCGCCGGGCGGCACCGGTGCGGCGGTCGTCGCGACCGCGCAGGCCCAGGTCGGCAACGGCCCCACCAAGTACACCGACGCCGGTGGCGTCAGCTCCGACACTCCGTGGTGCTCGCTGTTCGTGTCATGGGTCTGGCGGCAGAACGGCATCTCGGCGCCCGAGGACGTCTACAGCGGCGACCTGTTCTACTGGAGCCTCAACCGCGGCCAGGCCCACTACGGCACCTCCGGGATCAAGCCCGGCGACGCGGTGTTCTTCGGTGACGGGCCGCAGGCGCCGAGCGGCGACAACGTGCCGAGCGTGCACGTCGGGATCGTCAAGTCCGTCAACGGCAACGGCACGATCAACACGATCGAGGGCAACTACTGGCTGAACGGCGTCAGCCGGGTCGTGGCGCCCGGCGCCTTCGATCCGACGGTGTCCCGTTCGGACGTCGGCCTCGTCTACGGCTACGCCCACCCGGCGTGATCTCGGTGAAGCGCGTCCTGCTCGCGGCGGTGGCCGCCGCCGGTCTCGTCCTGGCCGTGCCGGCGGTGGCGTCCGCGTCGGTCAGCGCGTAGTGGCCGATTCGCTCGGCTGGAGCACCTGCACCTTCACCCAGACCGGCGCGTACACCACGGTGCCGGGCGGAGTGAGCGCGCTGCCCGACACGTACCACGGCAGCACCGCCTCCCTCGCGGCGCTCGCCGACGGCTGACCGGCGGTGGCCCACCCGCTCGCGGGTGGGCCACCGCCGTGCCATGCCGGTCTAGTCGCGCGGCAGTTGCTCCAGGAGTTGCTGGAACTCATCCGGCGGGAAGATCTCCTCCAATTGGCCGTTCTTCTCCTTGGCATGAAGAGGGTGCAGACGGCCCTTATGGAGCCAGAACACGTCGAGGCTCAGCCGGTCCGAGGCCTTCGAGCCGACGCTTCGCACCAGCTGCAACATCGGCTCGATATTGGCGACGTCGAGGGCCTTCCGGATCGGGACCGCGATGATCTGGTGCAGTCGCGGGATACCGATGATCGCACCGTGCGGAAGGTCGGTGCCCAGCACTTCCTCCAGCCGTACCAGGTGCGCGACGCCCGACACGCCCTGGTCGACGATGGTGTACAGCGGTGAGTATTCGCCCTGGTCGTGGGAGCCGACCTCCACGTTATCGCCCCGCATGTTCTCCAGCGCGCGGTGGAGCAGGTCGGGAGGGGTGGTGTTCCAGCGGGACGCCAGATGGCCCAGGACGGGGAAGGCCTGCTGCGAGTCACCGGACCCGCCCGGCCCCATCACGACCAGCAGCGCGGAAAGCTCGTCGTTAAGGTAGATGGTTATCGCGTCCGGGCCGAGCTCTGCGGGCTTGACAATGATCAGGCGCAGGCAGGCGTCACGTTCTGCGGCGGGTACCGCCAGCAGTTCGCGGCACGGGCTGTGCGCCGTGCAGTCCTCGGACGAGGCCGCCGTGGAGTGCGAGGGGCTGTTTGGCTTGTTGCGCCGGAAGAGGGGCATCGCCCCAGTATGTCCGTGGGGACCGCGGCGGCGTCGTGATGTCAGTCGGGGATGAGGGCGAGGCCGAGGACGGAGCGCAGGGCGTTCTCCAGGTCGGTGGCCCGATCGAAGCCGCCCACGTGGCCGGTGAGAAAGGCGAAGGTGTAGTCGGCCGCGGCACCGCCGTAGTTACCGCCCAGGCCGCCCATTCCGTAGTCCTCACCATCGACGCCGAAGCCCAGCCCCCAGGCGTTGTCGGCGCCGAAGACCCGGTCCTGTCCCGAGCACTGCGCGGTGGTGGCCTCGGCGAGCAGGCCCGATGACAGCAGCTTCGGCAGCGCGGCGTAGAACCCGGCGACCGAACGGGCGGTGCCGTGTCCGTTGATGGCGGGGATCTCGGCGGCCCTCCAGGCGGCGGAGTTGACCACGGCGGGATCCTGGTTGCCGGGCGGGTTGGTGATGGCCCGGCGGTACAGCTCGGGCTTGCCCTCCACCCCGGCCGCCCGGAACTCCGGGGTCAGGCCGGTCAGATCGACCGCCCGCGCCTGCTCGGCCGGCCCGAGCCCGACATGGAAGTCCAGCCCCAGCGGCCCGCACACCTCCTCGGCGAGGAACCGCCCCAGCGGCCGCCCGTCGGTACGCCGTACGAGCTCACCGACCAGATGCCCGTAGAACAGCGCCGACTCTCCGTGCGCCGTGCCAGGCTTCCAGGAGGGCTCCTGGGCGGCCAGCAGCTCACACATCCGGTCCCAGTCATAGAACGTCGTGGTGGGCTCCGGCATGTCCAAGGCCACGACACCGGCCTGGTGTGACAGGATTTGCCGTACGGTCGCGGGCGCGGTGAACTCCGGCCAGTAGCGCCGCACCGGCGCGTCCAGCTCCAACCGCCCTCGTTCCACCAGCAGCAACGCACAGACGGCCGCGAACGGCTTGGTCACCGAGTACGGCATCACGATGCTGTCACGCGACCATCTCGGCCCGCCCCACAGATCGACCACCCACCGGCCACTCAGCCACGCGGCCACCGCCGCACCCCCGGCCTGCCGCTTCAGCACATCGGCGAAGACGTCTCGTACCTGCTCGAACCCTCGCTCGACCGTCCCACCGACCATGGTCACCCACCTTAGGCACCGGCCCACTCGACGGCGAGTGAATATTCGGCCGCGGCAGGCGGCGTGATCTCGGCGATCCGGCAGCGGGCGTGCTGCGCGACCTCGCACTCCTCGGATCAGGTCCCGGCGAGGGCCGCGGCGTCGAGGCGTAGCGCACGGACCGCGAGCTGGGCATGGAGGAGTGCGCCGTCGGGTAGGACCCTGTCGTCGAATGTGGCGCGCGGGCTGTGGTTGTCCGGGCCGTCGACGTGGTCGCCGGTGTGGGCGCCTAGGAATACGTAGCAGCCGGGGATCGCGTTGAGGACGCGGGAGAAGTCTTCGGCGCCGGTCATCGGGTTGGGCATCGGCGCGTACTGTTCGTCGCCGAATGTCTCGGTGATGACGTCGGCGGTGAACTTCGCGTGTGCCGCGTCGTTGATCGTGACGGGGTACTGGTCGTGCCAGATCACGTCGGCGTCGAGGCCGTGAGCGGCGGCGATGCGGCGGCATAGCTCTGGTGCCTCTTCACGGATCCGTTCCTTCGCGGCGGGTGAGAAGGTGCGGACGGTGGCCTCGAAGCGCGCGTCGTCGGGGATGATGTTGTAGTTGGTGCCCGCGTGGAGGACGCCGACTGTGATGACCACTGGGTCGAAGACGTTGAATCGGCGGGTCACCATGGTCTGTAGTGCCGTCACTATTTCGGCGGTGGCGGTTACCGGGTCGCGGCTCAGGTGGGGTGCTGAGCCGTGGCCGCCGCGTCCTCGTACGGTGACGTGCAGGCGGTCGCTCGCTGCTAGCTGGGTGCCTGGACGTAGTGTGAACGTTCCGCGTGGGATGCGGGAGGACAGTACATGCATGCCGTACGCCGCGGACACGCGTGGTCCGGCTGCGTCGAGTACGCCTTCTTCGATCATGACGCTGGCGCCGTCCCAGCCTTCTTCTCCTGGTTGGAACATGAACACCACGTCGCCGGCGAGTTCGTCGCGGTGCGCGGTCAGGAGCCGTGCGGCGCCGACGAGCATCGCGGTGTGCAGGTCGTGCCCGCATGCGTGCATCGCGCCCTCGATCTTGCTGGCGAACTCCAGACCGGTGTTCTCGGTCACCGGCAGGGCGTCCATGTCACCGCGCAACAGCACGGCCGGTCCGGGCCGGCCGCCGCGCAGCACCGCGGTCACCGATGAACAGCGCGACCCGTTCGTCACCTCCAGGCCCAGTCCGTCGATGGCGTCGAGGACCATCCGCTGGGTGACCGGCAGGTCGAGGCCGATCTCGGGGTGTTCGTGCAACGCGTGCCGAAGCCGCGCCAACTCCGGCGCCAGTTCCCGCGCATCGGTGCGCAGGCGATTATCAAGGGACATGCGTGACTCCTCGGCTCGAAGGACGGTCGGGTGCGTCATGGCCGGTGCCGACAACGTCCGGCGGTTGTAGACCTAAGGCCCTGCGGTCTCGATGATCGCCTCGATGCCGTCACGGAAGATCTGCTCACGGCTTCTGCTGCTGTAGTAGTGCGGGAGTACCCGCATGGCGGAGTCGGCTGCGGCGCCGATCGAGTCCAGGTAGCCGTGGAGTTGTTCATCGGTGTGGAGGTCGTGTTCTTCGTTGTACGCGTGCTGTACGGCCGAGTAGAGGCACCAGGCGAAGATGCGTGCGCTGATCTGCGCTGCCCGCACCTGGGAGCATCCAACGTCGAGCAGCGCGGTGAGGATCCGCTCCGTTATCGCGACCGAGGCCGCACCGACCGAGGCCGCGCGGTACGGGAGATAGTGGGAGTGGGTCAGCAAGACCTCGTGCCATGCGGAGGCCGCTTCGAGGACCAGCTCGCGCCAGTCGCGGTCGCCGGCATCGGGCAGGCGTACGTTCTCCAGCGCGGATTCGGCGAGCGCGTCGACCAGCGCCTTCTTGCTCGGGAAGTAGTGGTACAGCGCGCCGTGGCTGACGCCGAGTGACGAGGCCAGGGCGGGCATGGACAGGTCGTCCACATCGAAGGCGTCGGCTGCCCGCAGGATCGCGTCCCGGGTCAGGCCCACGGGTGGCCCGCCGCTGCGTCGTCGGGTCTTCCGTTCGTTCATACCTCTCCAGTCTGGCCGTTGACAGCTGTTAACTCCTCTGCGCATACTAGCAGAAGTCGCATTGTCGATAACGAAAGCCACGTAAGCGGAGTCGGTCCGTTACGTGACGCGTACACGAGCGCAGTCCTGCTGCCTGGCGCGCTGCCGCCATTCCAATTCACCATCTTTATGTCCACGTGGATTCGTCATCCGCGTCGAACGAAGGAGGACTGCTATGCGGTCTCGCCTAGTTCTTTTGTTTATTGCGATGTCCCTTGTCATGGTCAGCTGCAGTGGTGGTACCAAGGACAGGTCCGCCACAGGTGGCACACTTACGTGGGGAATTGAGGACCGCGGGGTTTTCGATCCGTACCATAACCAGAACGTTCTGATCTATAGCGCGCTGGCCTATGACAGCCTGATCAATCTCCGGCCGGATGGGACCTTCTCGTCTGGTATCGCAGAGAAGTGGAACGCCGACGCCGTTGATGCGAGGTTCACCCTCCGCCCCGACGTGACGTGCTCGGACGGCAAGCGTTTGACCGCGAGCCAGGTCGCCGCTGATCTGACATATCTGGATGATCCAAAGCATGGGTCGTATCTTTACGGCACCTTCGTTCCTTCGGTGCACTTCACGGCGACCGGAGATGACGCATCCGGAGTCGTGAAGATCAAAATGGACAAACCTTTCGCGTTTCTGCTCCAGACGATCGGACGCGTACCAATCGTTTGCGCCACGGGACTACACGACCCCAAAACGTTCAGCTCCGCTTCGGACGGCACCGGCCCGTACGTACTGACCCAGGCCGTCTCTGGTCAGAACTACACGTTCACCGTCCGCAAGGGCTACAAGTGGGGTCCTGGTGGCGCGAGCACCAGCGCACCAGGCACACCGGGCAAGCTTGTACTGCGGGTCATCGACAACGAGACGACGAAGGCGAATCTGCTGCTTTCCGGTGAACTCAACATGGCCGTGATCAAAGGCGACGATCGGCGCCGGCTCCAGGCACGTGGCCTGGACAAGGTCGAGTCGCCGACAGCGGGGACCTGGTTGTGGTTCAACCAGCTCAGTGGCCGTCCGGGCGCGGACAAACGGGTTCGTCAGGCACTGGTCCACGCGTTGAATCTCGCGGAGATCGTCAAGGTCAACACCGGTGGGTACGGCAGCCCCGCGAACGGACTCGTCATCAGCGATCCCAAACCCTGCCCCGGCAACACGATTTCCGGGCTGCTCCCCAACTATGACGTCCGGGCCGCGGAAGCACTGCTGGACGAAGCGGGATGGGTGAAAGGCGCTGACGGGATCCGCAGAAAAGGCGGTGAGCCGCTTTCTATGAACCTGCACTATTGGTCAGACGGTGGCAGCTTCGAACGACCCACTGTCGAACTGATCGCACAGCGGTGGCAAACGGTGGGCGTCCGGGTGAAGATTACCGGGGACCCCACTACCAAACTCTCCCAGGTCATGTACAAGACCAGCGACTATGACGTCTTCCAAATCGGCTTCGGTCTCGACCTGCCGAGCCAAATGGTCAAGTACCTGTCCGGCCAGGTGCCGCCGAACGGCACCAACGTGGCCGGAATCGACAATCCCTCCTACAACAAGCTCGCCGCCAAGGCCGCCTCTATGGCATATCCGGCGGCCTGCACGTTCTGGAACCAGGCCGAGCAGGCCCTCTATCGCGACGTCGATCCCGTGCCGATAGCAAGAGCATCGAGGCCGATTTTCCTGCGGAACGCCAAGGCGACCAGCATCGGCTTGGAGGTCATACCCACCAGCATACGACTGTTCAACTGACCTGGATCGAGTATCAGTCGGTCGAAAATCAGGAAACCTAACAGACAAAGGCTGGTTATGAATCTCAGGGCGATTGTCGGTGCGACCGTGATCGACGGGACGGGTAACGCGCCGCTCAGCGATGCCGTCGTGCTGGTGGACGGTGGCCGCGTGTTGTCGGTGGCACCAATGGCCGAGGCGGCCGTTCCGGAGCAGGCAGAGGTGATCGACGCCGCAGGAAAATACATCATTCCCGGCCTGATGGACGCCAATGTCCATCTGTTCGCTGGAATTCCCGACTACATGTTGCAGTATGAGGGACGGTACACGGAACTTATCGAGGAGGCGGCCCAGATCACTCTGGCCGCCGGTGTGACGACGGTGTTCGACACATACGGGCCCCTCAAGCCGTTGACCGAGGTCCGAGATCGCATCAACAACGGCAGGCTCGTCGGCAGCCGGATTTTCCGTGCCGGGCACATCATCGGGTTCCAGGGGCCGCTGTCGAGAGAGCACGTCTCGCTCGGAAATCTCCTGGCGCCGGAAACGGTCGAGCGCATCAACGCCCACTGGGAGCATGGGGCCGGCCCCGAGCTGTGGTGGCTCACGCCGGAAGACGTCCGTGTGCGAGTGCGCGACTATATCGAGCGATCCGGAGCCGACTTCATCAAGTACGCCGCCTGCATGCACGACGAGCCGCTGATCACCTTCTCCGAGCGGGCGCAGAGGGCCATCGTGGAGGAAGCCCACCAAGCCGGCCTGACCGTGCAGGCGCACACCATGTCGGTGGAGAGTCTCCGGATGGAAGTCGAAGCCGGCGCCGACCTGCTCACGCACCCCAACGTGACCGGCCGGGAGCTCATACCGGAGGCGACCCTCAAGACGATCGTGGAGAGACCCCTGCCTTCGTCGGCCCTGATCTGGACCCGGAAATACGCGGCCTTCACCCAGCGGACCTGGACCGAACGGTCGCGCAAGTTGTTCGGCGGGCACGTGTACGAGAACGGTCGAAGGATGATCGCGGCAGGTGCGCGCCTGTTGCTGACAACGGACGGCTCCGTCTTCGGCACACGAATGCTGAATCACCCCATGATGGCGGGTGGCGCGGTCAAGGAAGCGGTCGATATGCCGTTTCAACTTGGCGAGTCGCACTTTCTGTGGCTTGCGGCCGTCATCGAGCAGGGAATGGCGCCGATGGAGGCACTGCTGTCCGCCACCCGCTACGTCGCCGAGGCGTACGGACAGGACGCCGACCTTGGCACATTGGAGCCTGGTAAACGCGCTGACCTGCTGATCCTGGAGGACGATCCGCTCGAAGACGTGCGCAACTACCGCCGCATCGTGGCGGTGATGAAGGAAGGCATCGTAGTCAACCGCGACGTGCTGCCACTCCATCGAGTCGTGACGGAACCGGAGACGGCGGATGAGCGCCGTGACTGACCAGCGCGCCGCCGAGCAGCCGCAGTATGGAGAGCCGCCTCGGGGTGAGATATCGCCACGACTAACCAGCAGCACGCGTGTCGTCCACAACCTGCGGGTGCCGATGCGCGATGGTGTGGAACTCGCGCTCGACCTGCTCCGACCCGACCTGCCTGGGCCGTTGCCGGTCGTGCTTTACCGCACTCCCTATGACAAGGTGAGGAGCCGCACAGGCCGTTCGAAGCTGCCTGGGCTGCTCGCGGAGCACGGCTACATCGTCGCTTTCAACGATTGTCGAGGGCGGTTCAATTCAGCCGGCGTCTTCCGCCCGTACTTCGACGAGGCCGACGACGGCTACGACACGGTGGAATGGATCGCTTCGCAAGAGTGGTGTGACGGCAATGTCGGCATGGCCGGCGGCTCGTACATCGGCGAGACGCAATGGTATGCCGCCTCGCGGCGGCCACCACACCTCAAGGCGGTCGTGCCACTGTGCGCAGGCCCTGGTTCCTTGTGGCAGAACGAGCCCATCTTCGGTGGCTGTTTTCAGCTGCCCATGGCCGAGTGGATGCTGGGAATGGGTCTTCGGTCGTGGCAGGTGCGCGACATGTCCAGCCTGTGGACCCGACAGCAGGACTACTACGAGGCGCTGCCACTCGCAACGCTGCCGGCGTGGGCCGGAACCACTTCGGCATGGTGGGACGAGTGGATGGAGCATCCAGTGCTCGACGCATTCTGGCAGCAGGGCTCGTACGAGAACTTCTCAGAGATGGATGTCGCCGCCCTGAACATCACGGGGTGGTGGGACTCCAACTCGCCAGGCGCACCGTCGAACTTCACGGAGATGCGAGCCGGCGCGGCATCTTCCCGGCAGAAGCTGATCATCGGGCCGTGGCCACACTGGGTGAACTACGAACGGCAGCTGAACGGTCTCGACTTCGGCGATAACGCGATCATCGAACTCGACAACTATGTTGTCCGCTTCTTCGACCGCTGGCTCAAGGGCATCCGCAACGGCATCGAGGACGAAAAGCCGGTGTACGTCTTCGTGGTCGGAGCCAACGAATGGTGGGCGGCGGACGACTGGCCCTTGCCCGGCACGGAAGCGGTTCCGTTCTATTTTCACTCACACGGCAACGGGAACAGCCTCAAGGGCGACGGCGGCCTCTCAGCCGAACCACCGGAGTCCGAGCCGCCGGACGCCTATCGTTACGACCCGGCAGACCCGACCAGGATCCTGTGGAACATGCAGGAAGGTCCGGTCGACGACCGGCTGGCCACCATACGGGACAACTGCCTGTGCTACACCAGCGAACCGTTGACCGAGCCGCTGGACGTGGTCGGCAGCGTCACCTGCCGGCTCTACGCGTCCTCCTCCGCACTCGACACCGACTGGCATGTCCGGCTTGTCGACGTCCAGCCAGATGGGACGGCACGGTTCCTCTGCAAGGGCGCACTGCGTGCACGATTCCATAATTCGTTCGATCAACCCACGCTGCTAGAGCCGGGCGAACCAACGCTGTTCGAATTCACCATGACCCCATGCGGAGTACGGTTTCTCCCCGGACACATGATCCGCGTCGAAGTGACAAGTTCCTGGTTTACCCAATACGACAGAAACACGAACTCCGGCGCAGAGAACTTCTTCACCGACAGCGATCTTATCGTCGCCGACCAGCAGGTTTATCACCAGCGAGACCTTGCATCTCACGTAATCCTACCGGTTATTCGACGATGAGATCCCACTCGCCCTGATCACAGATGTACGGAGGAATGAATGGATCGGGATATTCGTGAGGGTGCGGCGTTCCGCCGGACGGAGGAGTTCTTTCGGCGGTGGATGGAGCCGGGGTTCGGGCGGGTGACGGTGGCGGTGGAGCCTTCGGTTCGGCCTGACGGTGGTGCGGTGGCGGTGACGGGCACTGTGTTCGAGAAGCTGGAAGGGCCGGGCCGTACGCGGATCGCGGTCGCCGACGACCACGGAATATCGATCGTCACCAGTGGCGACGGCGATGATCGGTGCCCGCGGTGGTCTCCGGACGGCCGTGTGCTCGCGTTTTTGTCCGATCGGCGCCACGGGGGTGTCTTCGCCCTTCATCTCCTGCGGGCGGGGATCGAGGAGGCCGCCGTCACTGCACCGGTCGAGGGAACGGTGGAGTACTGCTCGTGGTCTCCCGACGGCCGTCGCGTGCTGCTCGGTGTGGCGGGTCTCGGTGCGGATGTGGCCGGTGGTCAGGGTTCGGGCACCATCACCGTGACCACGTCCGGGGATGGTGCGGCGTGGATGCCCGATGTCGGCGGCGGACTCGCCGTGGATGGCCGGCGCAGTGTCTGGGTCTATGACGTCGAGGAGGACGCCGCTCGCCGGGTTTCACCGGAGCGGTTGAACGTGTGGGAGGCCGCCTGGCTGGGGCCGGACCGGATCGCCGCTGTCGCCTCCCGCGACCCGGGGGAGGGCGCCTGGTACACGGCCGAGCTCACGGTCATCGACATCGCCGACGGTAGCCGCCAGGTCGTGTTCAAGCCACGCGACCAGATCGGATGGCCGGCCGGATCTCCGGCCGGGCACCTGCTGGCCGTGGTCGAGGCGGTCTGCAGCGATCGCTGGATCGTGGCCGGTGACCTGCGGCTCGTCCACCCGGTCTCCGGCACGATCCGCACTGTCGATACGGCCGGGGTGGATGTCACCGGGTCGGCCTGGATCGACGAACGACGGCTCGGCTATGCCGGCATTCGTGGTCTGCACACCGTCGCCGGCCACTGTGACACCCGGACCGGCACCTGTACCGAGCTCATCCTGGAGAGCTACGATCAGCCGCCTGCCATCACGCTCGTCACCAGGGACGGGACGAAAGAGCTGGCGTCGCTGTCCCATCCGGGCACCGAACGGCTGCGGTCGAGCGCCGGCGCCGCACGGTCGCTCAGCTGGTCGGCACCGGACGGCACGGAGATCCAGGGAATCCTGTGCCGGCCTCCGGGCGAGGGCCCGTTTCCGCTGATCGTTCTGGTCCACGGCGGGCCGGTGTGGGCGTTCGGCGACCGGTGGCTGATGCGTTACGGCTACACCCCGCTGCTGGTCGAGGAGGGGGACGCGGTGCTCCATCCGAATCCGCGCGGCTCTGCCGGCCGCGGACAGCGCTTCGCCCGCGCCGTCGTGGGCGACATGGGCGGCGCCGACACCTACGACATCCTCGCCGGCATCGACGCACCACACCTCGAACATCGGCCACTTCGACGACCTCTTCCTCGCCGATGACCTGCAGACACCCGGCGGGAAGCACCACCTCCGCAGCCCGGTCACACACGCCGGCCGCGTACGCACCCCGACCCTGCTCATCGCCGGAGCCCGCGACCGCTGCACACCCCCCGGCCAGGCCGCCGAATTCCACAACGCCCTCCGCGAACACGGCGTCGAAACCGCGCTCGCCATCTACCCGGAGGAAGGACACGGCATCAAAGCCTTCCCCGCCCGCATCGATGCCACCGCCCGCATCCTCACCTGGTTCCAACAACACATGCAAACACACCCAGCACCCGGCTGAACGGCCACAACGGCAGATCGATCAGCGAACACCCAGGTGCGGTGGGGAGCCGACCCATCGGACGCCGTGGGTGGTGTTCGTTCACGATGAGGCGTGCGATCACCTCGAGATCAGGGTGTACCTCCAAAGATGACTTAGGTATGATTTTCAGACCATGAGGCTATTTGGTGTACCTGAGCCCGAATCCGAGCGTCCCCCACCGTTGATCGGCGTGACCGGTCGGCGCTTTCCCGCTGTCGCGAATCGCCCGGCGGAGCCGACGGTGTTGACCGGGATCGAGGTCGACGTGTTCTTTGAGCCGTACGCCCGCCGTCTCGTCGACGCCGGAGCGGCCGTCGTCTTCCTCCCGCGTGAGTCGGCGCCGGATGTTCTCCTGCGGATCCTGGACGGCATCCTGCTCTCCGGTGGTCAGGACGTTCACCCCGCCCGGTACGGCGGTGTGGTCTCCGCGGAGACCACGGAGCTCGATCCGGCGCAGGACGAGTTCGATCTCGCCCTGGCTCGCGCGGCCGTCGAGATGGGTGTTCCGCTGCTTGGCACGTGCCGCGGCCATGAGGTACTCAACGTCGCTCTCGGAGGCACTCTGTGCGATCACGGATTGCCTCGTCACAACGTGCGCTCCCGCCCGGCGTCGCACCGTGCCCATCCGGTGAGTTTCGCGGACGGCAGTCTGACGCACCGGCTCTACGGTTCCACGGCGGACGTGAACAGCCTGCATCACCAGGCGATCGACCGCCTGGCTCCGGCCGTACGTGCGACGGGATGGGCGGACGACGGTGTCGTTGAGGCGATCGAGGTGCCCGACCGTCCCGTGGTCGGTGTGCAGTGGCATCCGGAGTTCCACTCGGGTGGAGATCCGATCTTGACCTGGCTCGTCGAAGCGGCGCAGGGCCGGAGGCTCACGCGACATGGGCTTCGCGAGGTCGGCACGGACGGCGGACGTCGCGACGCCGAGAGCAAGGAGATCAGATGAGTATCGACCCCTCTTCACCGTCGAGTCCGCCACCCGGCCCCGGTGACGGTCCGGCCGCGCTTCTCGATGGTGACGTCACGCGGGTTCGGGTGGAGACGCCGGACCTCAACGGACTCCTCCGCGGGAAGTACGTGGCGAAGGAGAAGGTGGCGACGGGCAAGCCCATCGCGTTCCCCGAGGTGTACCTCGCGCTGTCGGTGGCCGACGAGGTGATCGACGTGCCGATGGCCGAGGAGAGCACCGGCTATCGGGACATGCTGATCGCGCCGGACTGGAGCACTCTTCGCATCGATCCGGATGACCCCGGTGTGGCCGCGGTCATCGGTGACGGGGTCAGGGGCGACGGCGACTGGCATCCGCTGCACCCGCGGAGTGTCCTTCGGCGCGTGGTCGACCGCGCGGGCACGTACGGCTACGAAGGAGTGTTCGGGGTGGAGTATGAGTTCTGGGTGTTCCGGGCGACTACGGAGAGCGAGCGTGCCCGGCGTGTGGGCGACGTCGCCGGCCTGGCCCCGCTCTCCTATACCGCTCAGGGTTACAGCCTGCTGCGGTGGGCCGATCACGCGGAGTTCGCGGCAGACCTGGAACAGGCCACGCGCGCCATGGGCCTGCCGATCGAGACGCTGATGACCGAGATCGGCAACGGGATGCTGGAGGCGGCGCTGGCGCCCGCGCCGGCGTTGGAAGCCGCGGATCGCGCGGCCCGGTTCAAGGTGCTCGTACGCAATGTGGCGCGTCGGCACGGTCTGTTCGTCACGTTCATGGCGAAGCTGATCACCGGCGAGCAGGGATCATCCGGCCACATCCACCAGAGCCTGCTCCGTGGCGGGCGCAACGTGTTGTGGGGCGGGGCCGAGGGCACGCTCAGCGACACGGGCCGCCAGTACGTGGCCGGCCTGATGCGGGCCTCACGCGAATGCGCGTGTTTCTTCGCGCCGTTCCCGAACTCCTACCGTCGCTATGCCCCCGGCATGTGGGTGCCGCTTCACCTGGCCTGGGGCTTCGACGACCGCAACAGCACGGTCCGCGCGATAACGCTCGCGGAGGCTTCGACGCGCTTCGAGCACCGGCGCTCGGGCGCCGACCTGCAGCCGTACCTGGCGATCGCCGCCTGCCTCGCGGGCGGGATGGAGGGAATCCTCCGCGGCGAAGACCCCGGCCCGGCAGGGACCGCCCGCCGCGACACGCCGCTTCCCGGAGATCTCGCCACCGCGGGCGCGCTGCTGAAGGACTCGGAGTTCGCCAGGGACTGGCTCGGCGACGAACTGGTCGAGCTGTACGCGGCGTCGCGTCTCGCCGAAGACCGGACGTGGCGGGAGCGGCTGAACGCCAACATCCCGCCGTGGGAAGTACGCCGCTACTTCGAGGTGGTCTGACGATGCGACTCAACGGCAAGGTCGCGCTCATCACCGGATCGGGTTCCGGCATGGGACGTGCCGCGGCGCTGCGGTTCGCCGAAGAGGGCGCCACCGTCGTCGTCGTCGACGTGGACGCCGACACCGCCCGTACCGTCGCCGGCGAAGTGACCGCCGCGGGGGGTGCGGCCGTACCGGTCACCGCCGACGTGTCGGTCGCCACGGACGTGGAGCGGGCGGTCGCCGCGGCGGAAGATTCGTTCGGGGGCCTCGACATCCTCTACAGCAACGCCGGCTACTGGCGCTACGCGGTCGACGGTTACGAGTTCGGCAAGACCGACGCGCCGTCCCCTCTGCTGGCGGAGGAGATCTGGCACACGACGGTCGACGTCTCGCTGAAGGGCACCTACCTCGGTGCCAGGTTCGCCATCCCGGCCATGCGCCGGCGCGGTGGCGGGTCGATCATCAACTGTTCTTCGGTCGCGGCGTTCCGTGTCGGACACGGCGCGTCGGACGCCTACACGGCCGCCAAAGGCGGAGTGGTCTCGCTGACCCGCAGTCTCGCGGTGGAGCACGGACCGGACGGCATCCGCGTGAACTGCGTCGTGCCCGGTCCCATCGAGACGCCGTTGGTGCACCGGCTCCCGGCGGAGGCCCGAACCGCCTTCGCGGAGCTGGTGCCGCTCGGGCGCTGGGGCCGGGCCGAAGATGTGGCCAACATGGCGCTGTTCCTCGCGTCGGAGGAGTCCGCCTACTGCACCGGACAGACGTTCGTGGTCGACGGAGGTTATCTTGCCCAGTGACGAGCGGTTGGTGATCGGCGGACGCCGCGTCGCGGCCGCGGACGGGCGGACGTTCACGCTGACCAGTCCCACGTCCGGTGAGCGGACCGCCTCCGTCTCCCACGCCGGCGAAGAAGACGTCGTCCGCGCGGTTCGGGAAGCGACGCGAGCGCAACCCGCCTGGGCACTGGCGGGTCCAACGCGCCGGGCCGCAGTGCTGTCGGTGCTCGCCGACCTGGTCGAGACCCACGCCGAGCACCTCGCCACGATGGAGACCAACGACAACGGGCTTCCGATCGGCGAGACCCGGAACCAGATCGCGGCCACCGCGGCGATCCTTCGCTACTACGCGGGGGCGGCCGACAAGTTCTTCGGTCACACCGTTCCCGTCGATGCGCCGGGGCTGTTGCTCACCGTACGGGAGCCGGTCGGTGTCGCCGCGTTGATCACGGCATGGAACGCACCGCTCCTGCTCGCCGCGCTCAAGGCGGCACCGGCGCTCGTCACCGGCAACACGGTCGTCGTGAAACCGTCGGAGCTGGCTCCCCGCACCACCCTCGCGCTGGCCGACCTCGCGGCCGAGGCCGGCCTCCCCGACGGCTGCATGAGCGTCCTGCCCGGCGACGGGGAGACCGGGGCGGCGCTGGTCGACCATCCCGGAATCGGCAAGGTCAGTTTCACCGGCTCCACCGCGACCGGCATCGCCATCGCGCGGCGGGCCGCCACCACGCTGAAGCGGGTGACGCTGGAACTCGGCGGCAAGTCCGCGGCGATCGTCTTCGACGACGCCGACCTCGAACGGGTGGGGACGGAGGCTCCTGCCGCCGCCTTCGGGATGACCGGCCAGGACTGCTGTGCCCGGTCCCGCCTTCTCGTTCACGAGCGGGTCAAAGACGAGGTCGTCGAGCGGTACGCCGCGACGACCCGCGCCCTGCGGATCGGGGATCCGCTCGATCCGGCGACGCAGATCGGGCCACTGATCTCGGCCGCTCACCGGGATCGCGTCCACGACTCCGTGCGGCGGGCCGCACACGAGGGCGCGCTGGCGGTCACCGGCGGCAGGATTCCGGACGGCTTCGACACAGGCGGGTACTACGCGCCGACCCTCCTCGACCGGGTCGATCCCGCCATGCGGGTCGCCCAAGAGGAACTGTTCGGGCCGGTCGTGAGCGTGATGACCTTCACCGACGAAGCGGAGGCCGTACGCCTCGCGAACGACACGCGGTACGGGCTCGCGGGATCGATCTGGACCGCGGACGTCGGGCGGGCCCTGCGCGTCTCGCGCGCCGTGCGAAGTGGCGTACTGGCCGTCAACGCGAACACATCGGTCTACCTCCAGGCGCCGTTCGGCGGCGTCAAGTGGTCTGGCATCGGACGGGAGTACGGTATGGAGGCGATGGAAGGAAACACGGAATCGAAGACCGTGTTCTTCGACGCCGGACAGGCGCCGGCCGCCGAGCAGCACACCCATCGGGTCGGATAGGTTACGGCGGTGTTGAGCGACGACAGCCTCGAAGGCTTCGACCCTCTCGAGATCCCACCCGCGTACGAAGTCGTTGTGCGATACCTGCGTCGTGGGATCCACCTCGGCGAGTTCGCGCCCGGATCGAAGCTTCCGCGCGAACGCGACCTGGCCGAACATCTCGGCGTGTCCCGCGCCACGCTGCGTGAAGCGTTGCGCCAGCTCAAAGGCGAGGGGTACATCGAGATCCACCGCGGTCAGCGTGGCGGAGTCTTCGTTCGCGCGGACCGTGCGTCGCAGGACGCACTGCACAGGTGGTTCGACGACCAGGGCACCGACATGGCGGGGGTGTTCGACTTCCGTGCCATGGTCGAGTCACTCGCCGCACGCCGGGCGGCCGTACGCGCGGACGACTCGCTCATCGATCGACTGACCGGCCTCAACACCCACATGGAAGAGACCGACGAGATCGGCGCGTTCCGCCGGGCCGACCTGCGTTTCCACATGGCGATCGCCGAGGCGGCCGACGCCCGGCTCGTACGGAGGGCGGCCGAGGAGGCGCGCGCCGCCCTGTTCTTGCCGTTCCAGCTCCTCGACTTCGCCGAGATGCGAGCCCGTTCCGTCCCGGAGCACGAGAAGATCATCGACGCCATCCGCCTCGGCGACGCCGAAGCGGCCGCGACCCGGATGGCAGAACACATCCGCGGAACGGCAGCAGCGCTGTCCGGCGACTGACGCGTTCGTCCGGATACCGAACAAGAACCACCTGACGCACCCCTGGTCATCCATAGGTACTTTAGGTATGTTTTTCATACCCAAGAACCATTGCCTCTCGAATCTCGTCACTTCGGCAAGAGGAACCCGTTATGCGAAGACTGTCGGCTTTGTTTACTTGCCTCGTCGTTGGATGCGTCATGGCCGCAGGCTGTGGTGGATCGCCTGCCGCTCGCCAGAACGGAGGGGTGAAGTACGCCCGGGGTGGCACGTTCACGATGGCGTTCAACGACGACCGGGGAAACTTCGATCCGTACCACACGAACATCGTCAACTACGCGAAGTTCGCCTACGACTCCCTCGTGAACCTGCGGCCGGACGGGACGTTCGCGACCGGGCTGGCGCAGAAGTGGACCGTCGATCTCACGTCCGCGACGTTCACGCTCCGTGGCGACGTGACGTGTTCGGACGGGACACCGTTGACCGCGAAGCAAGTCGCCGCCGACCTGAAATACGTGGGTGACCCCAAGAACCAGTCCTTCCTGCGCGGCGTCACGGTCCCGACAGTGCCCTTCACGGTGACCGCCGACGACACGGCGCGGACCGTGAAGATCGTCATGTCGCAGCCGTACAGCTTCCTGCTGCACACCGTGGGGCAGACGCCGATCATGTGCGCGAAGGGGCTGAAGGATCCGAACTCGATCAAGTACCGCTCGGACGGCACCGGGCCCTTCGTGCTGACGAATGTGGTTCCCGGCCAGAGCTACACGTTCGCGGTACGGCAGGGGTACAAATGGGGCCCGGACGGCGCCGGTACGAGTGCGCCCGGCACGCCGGCCAAGGTGGTGCTCAACGTGCTCCGCAACGAGACCACCGCGGCCAATCTGCTGTTGTCGGGTCAGCTCAACCTGGCTCGCATCACCGGCGAGGACCGGGCGCGACTCGACGCGCGCGGCATGCACCGATTCCAGCGGCCGGCAGCCGGCGTCTGGCTGCACTACAACAACAGCGCCGGCCGGCCGACCTCCGACAGACGGGTCAGACAGGCACTGGCGCAGGCGCTCGACCTCGACCAGATCGTCAAGGTCGACTCCGGGGGCGTGGGCAGACGCCAGACCGGACTCATGACCATCGAACCCAAGGTGTGCAGGGGCGATACGCTCACCGGCCTCCTGCCGAAGTACGACGTGGCCGCTGCCCAGGCCCTGCTGGATCAGGCCGGATGGGTCAAAGGCGCCGACGGAATCCGGCACCGGGGCGGCAAGGCACTGAAGCTCGACATGCTCTACCTGCCGGAGATCTCCAGCTACAACAAGCCCACCGCCGAACTGGTCGCGCAGCGGTTCCATGCCGTCGGCGTACAGGCGAATCTGATCCCGATCACCCTGGCCCAATACGCCACGTACCTCTTCCAGAATCGCAACTGGGACATCTATCTGGAAGGCAACGGCATCAACCTGCCGATCCAGGCGGTGCCGTTCTACTCCGGGCCGGTGCCGCCGAAGGGCGAGAACTGGACCGGGATCAACAACCCCGACTACAACCGGCTGGTGGCCAAGGCGAAGAACCTGCCGCTCCCGGACGCATGCGCCTACTGGAACCAGGCGGAACAGGCACTGTTTCGCGACGTGGATCTCGTTCCGATCGTCAACCGGCCCGAGCAGTGGTACCTCCAGAAGGCCCAGGCGACGTACGCGGGTTACGACCGTCCACTGCCGTCCAGCATCCGGCTGCTGCAGTGACGCGTGCCCGCCGTACGAATCGAAAGGGAGCCACGATGCGGTATCCGAGAACCCACACGGTGCGTTGAGGCCTGCGCCGGGTTGAGCCTTCCAGACACTCTGTCGCGGCTGTGCCGATGAAGTCCGACGTTCTCGGTTCGGAGAAAGGCAGTCATGACCACTGATACGTCTCAGTCGACGCCCCCTCGGCGCGTCGCGGTCGTGGGTGCGGGAATGGTGGGTCTGTCCACCGCGTGGTTTCTGCAGGAGCACGGTGTCCAGGTCACGGTGCTGGACGCCGAAGGTGTCGCCGGTGGCTCGTCGTGGGGTAACGCGGGCTGGTTGACGCCCGGCTTTGCCACGCCGTTGCCGGAGCCTGCGGTGTTGCGGTATGGGGTGCGGGCCGTGTTCAGTTCGTCTTCGCCGATGTACGTTCCGCCGAGCTTCGATGCGGCGTTGCTGCGGTTCCTGGCCGGGTTCGTGCGGCACAGCACGATGCGGCGGTGGAAGACGGCGATGGGTGCGCTGACCGGGCTCAATCGCCTGGCCCTGGAGAGCTTCGATCTGCTCGGTGCGGGCGGGGTCGAGGGCCGGGTGCGCGAGGCGCGGCCGTTGCTGGTGGCGTTCCGCACGGTTCGGGAACGCCGCGGCCTGCTCTCCGAGATCGAGCACATTCCGTGCGCGGGCGAGGCGGCGTGATCCGTTCAGGCGTCATGGTGACACGGGTGACCGATACGGGTGCGGCCGTACGAATGACGGCCGGGGGAGAGGACGGCGTGGAGGAGCATGACGCCGTCGTGCTCGCGACCGGCGCCCGGCTCGGCCGTCTCGCCAGGCCGTTCGGTGTGCGGTCAATCGTCCAGGCCGGTTGTGGTTACAGCTTCAGCATCGCCGCCGATCATGCTCCGGCCGGGCCGCTGTACTTCCCGAACGCCCGGGTGGCGTGCACGCCCATCGGCGAACGGGTGCGCATCGCCGGGATGATGGAGTTCCGGCGGTCGGCGGCACGCGATCATCGCGGGTGTTCACCGCCGGCGGGCACGGCATGTGGGGCATGACCCTCGGCCCGGCCACCGGCCGCCTGCTCGCCACACGCATCGCCACCCGCGAACACGCGCCGGCACTCGACCCCTTCGACCCGCTGCGCTGAAATCCGGCGTCCCTGTGCGGCAGGGCGCGATCGCTCCATGGCTGCCCGCGGTGCGCGACCTGCCGGCCTCGTCGGCGGCCGGTCAACTCCGTACCGGGGCTCGTGATGTGACGGTGGTCCCGGACTCCTCATTTCGGTCGATGTGTAATACCCTACACCCGGCTATTGGTGATGGAGAGGGGCGATCGATGGATCTCGTCGGCGGTGGGGTCCATGACTCGATCCGGGACCTGGCCGACGAACTGGTGGAGCTGCGGCGTGACATCCACGCCCACCCGGAGCTCTCCTGGCGTGAGGAGCGCACCACGACGCTGATCGCGGACCGGCTCGCCCGTGCCGGGGTCGTGGCGCGGAGGGTCCCGAGCGGTGGTTTGATCGCCGATCTCGGCGGCGGGCCGGCCGGTGTGCCGGTGGTCGCGCTGCGGGCCGACCTCGACGCGCTGCCGGTCGAGGACCGTACCGGCGATCCGTGGGCGAGTCGGGTGGACGGGGTGGCGCACGCGTGCGGTCACGACGTTCACATGGTGGCGTTGCTCGGTGCGGGACTGGCGCTGGCCCGCCGGGAACTCCCGGGTCGCGTACGGCTGGTGTTCCAGCCCGCCGAGGAGGTGATGCCGGGCGGGGCGCTCGGCATGATCGCGGCCGGGGTGCTCGACGATGTCACCCGGCTCTTCGGAATCCACTGTGACCCCTCGCTGGACGTGGGGACGGTCGGCCTGCGCGCGGGTCCGCTGACCGGGGCGGTGGACGCGCTGACCGTCCGCCTGTCGGGGACCGGCGGGCACACCAGCAGGCCGCACCTCACCCAGGACGTGACGTTCGCGCTCGGCGCGCTGATCACCCAGCTCCCCGCCGCCCTGTCGCGACGGCTCGATCCCCGCGCCGGGGCCAGTGTCGGCTGGGGGCTGGTGGAGTCGGGGTCGGCCCTCAACGTCATCCCGTCCGCCGGAGTCCTGGGCGGGACCGTGCGGCTGCTCGACGGCGACGCGTGGGCGGAGGCCGAAGGGCTGGTGCGCGACCTCGTGGCCCAGCTCGTCGCGCCGTACGGGGTGCGGGCCGACGTGGCGTACGTCCGCGGGGTGCCGCCGGTCGTCAACGAGCCGAGGGCGACCGCGGCGTACGGCGCGGCCGCGAACGCCGTGGTGGGGGAGGAGTGCGTGATCGCCATCCCGCAGAGCCTGGGCGGGGAGGATTTCTCCTGGTACCTCGACCGGGTTCCAGGGGCGATGGCCTTCCTCGGCACGCGTACGCCCGGTGGGCCGACGTACGACCTCCATCAGGGTGACTACCGCGTCGACGAACGGAGCGTCACCGTCGGCGCCGGTCTGCTCGCCGAGGTCGCGCTGCGGACTTTGTCGGAGTCGAACGCCCGTGCCGGAGCCGAAGCGTGAGGTCCGGACCAGCAGGGATGAAGCGCCCGACGTCTTGACATACGAGACATCGACTGATGATGTTTAATACCTCACATGGAAGACCTTGCCGGAGTGCGATCGCCTTCCCTGTGGTCAGGGCCACTTTGCGATCCAAAGGAGCACGGGCCATGTCCCGACCATCGCCGGTACTCGTCACCGCCGGCCTTCTCTGCGCCGTCACCGCCTGCGCCGGCTCACCCGCTGGGCACGGAGGCCAGGGTGGTGACCTCGCACAGAACGCCACCTTCACCATGGCGGTGAAGCAGGACTTCGGATCGTTCGATCCGTACACCAATCCCAACGTTCTGAGCTACACGCCACTCGCCTACGATTCGCTGGTCAACCTCCAGCCGGACGGAAAGTTCGTCTCGGGACTGGCCGAGAAGTGGACCGCCGACCCGAAGACGGCCACCTTCACGCTGCGGCAGGGCATCACCTGCTCGGACGGCTCGCCGCTCACGGCCGGCCAGGTCGCCGCGGTGCTCGGCTACGTCAGCGACCCGAAGAACAAGTCCGTGCTGGCCGGCGTAAGGGTGCCGACGGTGCCGCTGAAGGCGGTCGGCGACGACGCCGCCCGTACGGTCAAGGTCACGCTCGATGAGCCGTACGGCTTCCTGCTCAACACCATCGGCCAGGTGCCCATCGCCTGCGCCAAGGACCTGAGCCAGACCAAGAGCCTGGCCACCACGTCGAACGGGACCGGTCCGTACGTGCTGACCTCGGCGCTGCCGGGCCAGAGCCTCACGTTCACGGTCCGCAAGGGCTACTCCTGGGGTCCGAATGGTGCCCGGACCGACGCGCCGGGCATGCCGGCGCGGATCGTCATCAGGTTCATCGAGTCGGAGACGACCCGGGCGAATCTGCTGCTCGCCGGGCAGCTCAACTTCGCCCAGATCCAGGGCGAGGACGCGGCCCGGCTCGACGCCAGGGGCCTGACGAAGATCAAGCAGCCCACGCCTGGCTCCTGGCTCAGGTTCAACGAGAACCGTGGCCGGCCGACCGCGGACCCGAAGGTGCGGCAGGCGCTGGTCCAGGCGCTGAACCGCGACGAACTGGTCAAGGTGAGCACCGGCGGGAAGGGGCGTGCTGCGACCGGGCTGGTGGTCCTGGAACCGAAGCCGTGCGCGGGCGACACCGTCACCGGGGCGGTTCCGGCGCCGGATCCGGCGGCCGCGGCGGCGGCGCTCGACGCGGCCGGGTGGAAGCAGGGCGCCGGCGGCGTGCGGAGCCAGGGCGGCAAGCCGCTGACCATCGGCCTGCACTACCTGGCGGGCTGGTCGATCTACAGCACGCCCACGGCGGAGTACCTCGCGCAACAGTGGCGAAAGCTGGGCGTGAACGTGAAGCTCGGCGCGGAGACGCTGGTCGGATTGACCGACACGATGTTCAAGACCGGGAACTGGGACATTGAGATCGACGGGCAGGGAATGTCACTGCCCACGCAGGTGGTCGCCTGGTATTCAGGCGCTACCCCGCCGGACGGAAAAAACGTCGGTGCCACCGACAACAAGGACTTCCTGAGCCTGTCGGCGCAGGCCAAGGCGCTTCCCGCCGATCAGTCCTGCGGATATTGGACCAGGGCGGAACAAGCGCTCATCCGCAGGTCCGACGTCGTTCCGGTCTCCGATCGATACGAATATCTGTACGCCTACAAGGCGCAATTCCAGCACGCGGCGTTCATGCCGGCGATACCGACCACGATCCGGGTCCTTCGCTGACCGGACGATCAGCCATGCCGACCGCGACGAGATAGGAGTGCTCTTTTTCATGGCAATCACGGCAGTAGTCAACGCGACGGTGATCGACGGAACCGGCCGCCCGCCGGAGCGGAACGCCACCGTCCTGGTCGACGGGGACCGGATCCTGGCGGTCCAGCCCTCGTCGGCCCCCGTCCCCGAGGGCGCGGCGACCATCGATGGCGCGGGGCGTTTCGTCATCCCCGGGCTGATGGACGCGAACGTCCATCTCTTCTCGATCGCCCCCGACATCCTGCTCCGGTACGAGGAGCGCTACGCCGAGATCGTCGAGGAGGCGGCGCAGGTCACCCTGAAGGCTGGGGTGACCACTGTCTTCGACACCTACGGACCGCTGGACGCGCTGATCGACGTACGCGACCGCATCGATCGCGGCGCGACGGTCGGGAGCCGGATGTTCGTCGCGGGTCAGATCATCGGCTATCCCGCCCCGTTCTCCTGGGAGGCGGTGATCCGGGGCAACCTGCTCGGCCAGGCGACGATCGACCGGATCGAGCGGAGATTCGACCAGGGGCTCGGGCTCGACATGGTGTGGATGACGCCGGAGGGGGTGCGCCGGGCCGTCCGCGGCTACCTCGAAGAGTCGGGTGTCGACTTCGTGAAGTACGCCGCCTGCATGCACGACGTCCCACTGATCATCTTTTCCGAGCCGGCCCAGCGGGCCATCGTCGAGGAGTCCCACCGCGCGGGCGTGACCGCGCAGGCCCACACCATGTCGGTCGAGAGCCTCCGGATGGAGATCGAGGCAGGGGCCGACCTGCTCACCCACCCGAACGTCACGGGGCGGGAGCCGATCCCCGACCGGCTGCTGGCCACGATCGTGGACCGGCAGGTGCCCGCGGCGGCCCTCATCTGGACCAGGGCGTACATGGCGTACGCGCTGGAGAACTGGTCCGAGCGGGAGCACATCCTCTTTGGCGAGCCGGTCTATGAGAACGGCCGGCGCATGATCGAGGCGGGGGCGCGGATGCTGATGACCACCGACGGCATGCTGTCGGCCCGGCGGGCGCTGGGCCACCCCATGGTCCGGCACTCCGTGGAGCGCGGCCCGGTGGACTACCCGTTCGACCTCGGTGAGTCGCATTTCGTATGGTTCGTCGCCGCTGTCGAGCAGGGCATGGCCCCGATGGAGGCGCTGCTGTCCGCCACCAGGTACGTCGCCGAGGCGTACGGCAAGGGTGACGAGCTGGGGACCATCGAGGCGGGAAAGAAGGCCGACCTCCTGGTCCTCGACGGCGATCCGCTGGAAGACGTCCGTAACTACCGGCGGATCGTGACGGTGATGAAGGACGGCGTGGTCGTCGACCGTGAGTCGCTGCCGACCCGGCCGGTGCTGACCGGCCCCCCGGCGGACGTGCCCGTGGACGCACGGTGACCGGTGAGCAGAGCGGTTCGTACGCGTCGGCGCCGCCCCGGGCCACCCCGGTGTCCGAGCCGGTGACCGGACGGGTGCGGGTCCTCCAGGGACTTCGGGTGCCCATGCGCGACGGCGTGGAGCTCGCACTCGACCTGATGCGTCCCGACGTTCCGGGGCCGCTGCCGGTGGTGCTCTACCGGACGCCGTACGACAAGGTGAAGACCCGTGTGAGGAGCACGTCGCGGCTGCCCGAGCTGCTGGCCGAGCGCGGATACATCGTCGCCTTCAACGACTGCCGGGGCCGCTTCAACTCCGACGGCGTCTTCCGTCCTTACATCGACGAGGCGGACGACGGGTACGACACCGTGGAGTGGATCGCCGCCCAGGACTGGTGCGACGGCAACGTCGGGATGCTCGGGGGCTCGTACGTCGGCGAGACCCAGTGGTACGCGGCGTCGCGCCGGCCGCCGCATCTCAAGGCCATCGTGCCGAGCGCCGCCGGCCCCGGAACCCTGTGGGACAACGAGCCCATCTGCGGCGGATGCCTGCGGCTGCCGATGTCGGAGTTCATGGTCGTGATGGGCGACCGCTCGCCGCACGTGCTCGACCACGACCTGTGGACCGCGGACCACGACTATTTCTCGGCGCTCCCGGTCTCCACCGTGCCGGAACACGCCGGAACCCGTTCGGCGTGGTGGGACGAGTGGATGGAGCATCCGTCGTACGACGCCTTCTGGAAGAAGGGGGCCTACGACAACTTCGCCGACATGGACGTCGCCGCCCTCAACATCAGCGGCTGGTGGGACTCCAACTCACCGGGCGCCCCCGCCAATTTCGAGGCGATGCGCGCGGGCCCGGCCGCGGAGAGACAGCGGCTGGTGATCGGCCCGTGGCCCCACCGGGGCAACCGGACGACGGAGCTCAGCGGCGTCGATTTCGGGGCCGACGCGGTCATCGACCGCGACGGCTACGTCATCCGGTTCTTCGACCGCTGGCTACGGGGAACGCGCAACGGAATCGACGACGAGAAGCCGGTTCACGTCTTCGTCGTCGGAGCCGACGAGTGGTGGGCGGCCGATTCATGGCCACTTCCCGGTACGGAGGAGACCGCGTTCTACCTGCGTTCGGACGGCGACGCCAACGGCAACGCCGGCGGCGGACGGCTCTCCGCCGAACCGCCCGGCGCCGAGCCCCCCGACGGCTACCGCTACGACCCGGACGACCCGGTGGGCGTCCTGTGGAACATCAACGACGGTCCGGTCGACGACCGGGCGCCGACCGATCGAGACGACTGCCTCTGCTACACCGGCGACCCGCTGACCGAACCGGTGGACGTCGTCGGCGTGCCACGGGTCCGCCTGTACGCCTCCTCGTCGGCCCTCGACACCGACTGGCACGTCAGGCTCGTCGACGTCCATCCGGACGGCACCGCCCGGTTCCTGTGCCACGGCGCGCTACGGGCGCGGTTCCGCGAGTCCTACGATCGGCCCCGGTTGCTCGAACCCGGCCGGCCCACCGCGTTCGACGTGCGGCTGGATCCGTGCGGGGTGCGGTTTCAGCCCGGGCACCGGATCCGCATCGAGATCAGCAGTTCATGGTTCCCCTTCTATGACAGGAACACCAACTCGGGGGCGGAGAACTTCTTCACCGACGGCACCGTCGTCGTCGCGGACCAGCGCGTCCATCACGAGCCGCGGCTCGCGTCGCTGCTGACCCTGCCGGTGGTCGGCACCCGGGCGATTGAGAGAAGGGCAGGATCGTGATCGGTTATCTACGCGGGACCCGGGAGTTCGCGGTGGCGGACGAGCACCTACGGCGGGTCCACGCGCCGGGCTTCGGCCGGCCGCACCTCGTCGATCAGCCGCACGTCGCCGCCGACGGCCGGGTGGTCGTCACAGGGTGGGTGCTCGACGAGCTCGCAGGCCGGCCGCGCAGCGCCCTGTACGGTGCCACGGAGGACCGCGGGTTCGTCGCGCTGACGTCCGGCGGCGGCTCGGCCCGATGGGGCAGGTTCTCCCCGGACGGTGAGAGGCTGGCGTTCCTCTCCGACCGCGGCCACAACGGCGTCTTCCAGCCGTACCTGCTTGATCGTGACGGGCTCGGCGAAGCGGTCCCGGTCCCCGAGGTTCCGGGCACGGTGGAGTATCTGCACTGGTCCCCGGACGGGCGGCAGATCCTGCTCGGGGCCGCGGGGATCGGTGCCGCCCTGGCCGGAGTCCAAGGAGCCGTGGCCAACACCGCCGAGGAGGACGACGTCCCGGCGTGGCAACCGATGGTCGACGACGGCGCCGCGGACACCGCGTGGCGTCGTCTCTTCGTCTACTCCGTCGACTCCGGTGCCGTGCGCCTCCTGTCCCCGGACGGCATGAACTGCTGGGAGGCGAACTGGTGCGGCCCCGCCCAGGTGCTGGCGGTGACGAGCCCCGGCCCCGGCGAGGACGACTGGTACCACTCGGTGCTGACGCTCATCGACGTCACCGGAGAGAGCCATCGTGAACTGCTGCGCGGCGGCGCCCAGCTCGGACTCGCCTGCGGGTCGCCCGACGGCAGGTACGCGGCGATCGTCGAGGCCGTCTGCAGCGACCGGACCCTGGTGGCCGGCGACCTCACGGTCATCGACCTGTCGACCGGCGGCCGGACCGTCGTCGACACCGACCGGACCGACGTCACCTTCCTGCAGTGGATCGACGAGGGCCGCCTGGGCTACCTCGGGCAGCGCCGTCTGGACTCCGTCGCCGGCATCGTCGACGTCGCCGCCGGCACCACCGAGGAACTACTCTCCACCGAACTGTCCTGCGGCCAGCTGTATCCCGAGGGAGCGTTCACGCCCGACGGCCGGCTCGTCGTGGTGCGCAGCGCCTACCGCCGCCCACCGGAGGTCGCCGTGCTGAGCGGCGGCAAGATCGAGGTACGCGCCTCGACGGCGCATCCGGGCACCGACCATCTCCTGTCGATCGCGGGCCGGGCGGAGCCGGTCTCGTGGACCGCGCCGGACGGCCTGGACATCGAGGGCATCCTCTGCCTGCCGTCGGGTGAGCCTCCGTTTCCCCTCATCGTCAGCGTCCACGGCGGCCCGATCTCCGCCTTCCGTGACACCTGGCTGATGAGATATCAGTGGATACCGCTGCTGGTCTCGCGCGGATACGCGGTGCTGAACCCCAACCCGCGGGGCAGCGGCGGCCGTGGTCAGGACTTCGCGCGGCAGGTCGTCGGCGACCGAGGCGGCGCGGAGACGTTCGATCACCTCGCCGGCATCGACGCCCTGGTGGAACAGGGCGTCGCGGATCCGTCGCGCGTCGGTGTGATCGGCGGCAGCCACGGCGGATTCATGGCCTCGTGGCTCGTCACCCAGGACCAGCGGTTCAAGGCCGCCGTCCCCATCGCCCCCGTCACCGACCTGTACAGCCAGATCTTCACCAGCAACATCTCCGCCTGGGCGAGGGCGTCGATCGGCGACCCGGATCCGGAGCGGCCCGACACGCGGATCCACCACCGCAGCCCCGTTCTGCAGGCGAGCAAGGTCCGTACGCCATGCCTCAACGTGGCCGGCGCCCTCGACCGCTGCACACCACCCGGGCAGGCGCGGGAGTTCCACCAAGCGCTGCTCTCCCACGGCGTGGAATCGGTACTCGTCGTCTATCCGCAGGAAGGACACGGCGTCCGGTCCTTCCCCGCCCTGACCGACCTTTGCGCCCGCGTCGTGGCATGGTTCGAACGGCACATGCCCCCTGACGCGTGACGGCGGTCGTGATCACTTGATCGGACGGGTGCCGAGTGACTTGGTGATCGCTATGCTCGCGGCTTTCAGGAGCATCGCGGTGTTCTCCACCCGGCCGATCATGCGGGAGGTGGGGCCCGAGACGTTGACGGCGGCCACGATGTGCCCCTGGATGCTCCGGACCGGAACGCCGATCGACGTGAGCCCGACCTCGATCTCCTCCGAAGCGCAGGTGTAGCCCTGCCGGCGCTCGGTCCGTAGACGTTCGAGCACCTCGCCGACGTTGCGGGGAGCCATGGGCCCCCGCCGCTCAAGGACAGTGAGGTCCTTCGCCGTCAGCGCCTCGACCAGTTCGTCACCGGCGTCGAACATCAGCACGCGCCCGGACGCGGTGCTGTGCATGGCGGACCGCCGTCCGACCCATCCGCCTGCCCGCAGTGAGTTCTGGGACTCCTCTCGCATGACGGTCAGGCTCCGGTTGCCCTCCTGGATGCTTAGCAGGGCGACCTCGCCGGTATGCGCCACGAGGGTCTGCATCATGGGACGGGCCGCTCGTACGAGGATCTGGTCGCCGGACTGGGCGGCCAGTATCCCGATCCGCCAGCCCAGCCGGTAACGGCGCGATTCCGGGTCCTGTTCCACCACCTGGGCCTGCTTCAGCGATTTCAGCATCCGCGAGACCTGGCTGCGTTCACGCCCGACGAGCCGGGCCAGCTCGCTGACCGAGCGGTCCGTCGACCTGCCGCCGGGCCCGGCATCGAACGCGAACAGCAGTTCGGCCACCTTCTCCGCCGTCGAGATCATCGAGTCTCACCCCGGCCCTTCGTGCTCACAGTGTCACCTAGGGCCCTCATTTTGGGACATAACCCCTGATCAGGGAATTCCGGGTGCGCTCAGAGCAACAACCCCCGTCTCATTGATCTTGGAATCACTCGAAATGGTGACGACGGGTAGCCAGCAGGTCGGCCAGCAGAGCGGCCAGGAGAGCCGCTCGCCGCGGGAGTTCGGCCACCACAACGTGCTCGTCGTCGGCGTGCGGGCCACCACCGACGGCACCGAGTCCATCCAGTGTCGGGGCACCGGCCCCGGCCGTGAAATTGCCGTCCGAGCAACCACCTACAGTCGCGGATGGGGGAGGGGCCAGCCCAAGCTCCGTTGCCAGCTCGCAGGCGCGCGCGTAAAGGGAGGCCGAGGCCTCGGCGGGCATGGGGGGACGGTTCGGGCCGCCGATCACTTCGAGTTCGGCGCCGTCGAGCACGGGACGCAGTGCCCGGATCTCCTTGTCGACGCGTGCCAGCTCGGCGACCGTGCGCGCACGGACATCCACCGAGATCGCGCCCGCTGCGGGAATGGTGTTGGCCGTCGTCCCCGCCCACAGCTTCGTCGGCGTGACCGTTGTGCCGCAGGCCGGGTCCGCCAGAGCGATGATCGCCTTGATCTGATGGGCGAGCTCGACCGAGGAGTTCACCCCGTCCTCGGGCGACGCGCCGGCGTGTGAGGCGTGGCCCCGTACCCGCAGTTCGTACAGCGAGAGGCCCTTTCGCTCGGTCTTCAGCGCCCCGCCGTCGGACGATGCCTCAAGCACCAGCGCGGCGGTACGGCCGGCGGCCTCGGCCTCGATGAGCGATCGGGAACTGGGCGAGCCGACCTCTTCATCTCCGGTGACCAGCAACGTCAGGCCGGAGAGGTCTCCGATGGATGCCGCGGCGTGGAACGCCATCACGAGACCGGCCTTCATGTCCAGGCAACCAGGGCCGCGGAGGATGCCGTGGTCGACGGTGAACGGGTGCGTCGCCAGGGAGCCGACGGGCCAGACCGTGTCGTGATGTCCCAGCACCAGCACGCGACGGTCATCTGGTTCGCCGAAGTGCCAACGCAGATGGGTCCGGCCGTCGAGAACGATCCGTTCCGGATCGGCGCCGAGACGGCCGGCGCCGACGCGCGAGACGACCTGCGCGCTGTGCGCGACCGCGGCCAGGTCCGCCGATGGTGATTCGCACGTCACCAGAGTCTCGATGTCGGCGAGCATTGTGGGTGCCATCGCCTCCAGCTGCGAAACACGCCCCACTCCCGCCCCGTCGACGTCGGCGCGGATTTCCCGCGTCTCATTCCCCATCGTGCACCCCTTGCTCGTTCGGTTCGACAACAAAGAATCAGCCGCGTGCCGTCTCATCGATCAGGTGGCGCGAGAACCACTCGACGAGTGCGTCGTTCTGTGCCGCTCGCAACACGGGGGCGCCGATCCAGGAGGCCACGTGGCCGCCCTTCGGCAGACGGAGCATCTCCGTCTGGCATCCCTTGGTCTTCAGCGCGCGGTAATACTGCTCGGCCTCGGAGGGAGGGCATCGAAAATCGTTCTCACCGACGATGAACAGCAACGGCGTCGTGCAGTGGGAGGCGTACGTCAGCGGAGAGCGCTCGGCGTATGCGGCCGGATCGTCGTGAGGATGCCCGCCAAGGCTCTGCTCCAGGAACCAGGGAATATCCATCGTGCCGTACGCCGAGACGAAGTTGACGAGCGGATTCTCGGCCACCCCGGCACGAAACCGGTCGCTTCGGCCGAGTAGCCAGCATGTCGCGAATCCACCGTGCGACAGCCCGTAGACGCCCAGGCGTTCCGGGTCGGCGATGCCGAGCTCGATGGCGCGATCCAGCGCGGCATGATGATCCTGCTCGCCGACCTCGCCCCATCGGCCGTGCAGTTCCTGCATGAACGCGGTTCCGTAGCCCGCCGATCCTCGAAAGTTCGCGAATACCACCGCGATGCCGGCGCCGACGAGGACCTGGTGATCCAGGCTGAACACATTCCCATAGGCACTGGATGGGCCACCATGAATCGCGAGTACCGTCGGGAACGGGCCGGAGCCCGGTGGTGTGACCGCCCACGCCTCGAACTTCAGGCCGTCCGGAGCGGTCACTTCGATGGCACGGGCGTCGGGCGTGACGATGTCCGATAGAAGGTCACGGTTGTTGTGGCTCACTTGCCGTTCCGTGTCACCGTCGCGTACGAACAACTCTGGTGGGCTCTGAATCGTCGATGCGATGTACATCACGGTGCCGATGGCCGTCTCTACATCCGCCAGGAAGCAGGCGCGTTGCTCACCCGCCGCGACGACCTCCACGTTCTCGGCGCCGGACAGGCCGACCCGGTAGACGGCGACCTCGCCGCCTCGCTGTGCCGTGACGTACGCGGCGTCTCCCGTGCGGTCGAGACGGATGTTGGCGCGCTGGTAGGTCGACCAGGTCGGGTGGTCGATTCCCAGCTTGACACCGATACCGGCGGGCACGTTCTCGGTTCGGCAGATCGGCGTGCCACCTGCCACGTCCACGACCCAGAGGTCGCGCTTGCGGGCGAGGGCGTCGAGCGCCCCGGTGACGGTGGGTGCCCCGGAGAAGACGATCCGAGTGCCGTCCCGGCACCATTCCGCCGCGAGTACGCTGCCCCATTCTTCGACGACCACGCGGCGCTCGCCTGTCACCACATCGATCACATGCGCCGAGGGGGCGCCCGTCCACATTCTGTCGCCTGGAGGGAAAGACGTGCGGAAGAGGATCAGCTGGGCGTCGGGCGACCAGCGCGGTTCCTCGTTCACGGATCGGTCACCGGTCAATTGGCGGATCGTGCCGGTCTTCAGATCGACGACGTGGATGTCCCGAATCGCGTCATCGATGAGGCCGAGGCCGTCGTAGCGGAACGTCGAGCGTGTGACGCGATAGGGCAGTGATGGGTCCCGGGTTTCGGCAGGTCCGGCGGTGAAGGCGATGGCATTCCCCGCCGGCGACCAGTCCAGTCCGCCCGCCACTCCTTGCGGAAGTCCGGTGACAGCGGTGACGTCGCCGGACTCTACCGAGACGGTGTGAATCTGTGGCACGCCGTCCACGTCGGCGATGAAGGCGAGCATGCCGCCATCGGGCGAAGGCCGAGGCGAACGGGGATTCCGGCCGGTGATCTGCCGGCGTCCGCCGTCGGCATGGCCGAAAATCCACATGTTGCCGATGTCCTCGTCGCCGTCCTCGGAGGAGGTGCAGAAATATCCGCGATGGCCATCGCCGACGAACCCGGCATCACTGACGAAGACAAGGCGACGGGCATCGTGGGGTGAAAAGGTCCTCATGAGTGTCGGATCTCCGTAGTGCGGTTCGGAACGCGGCAGTGCTCCCTGGACGCGTCAGTGGTAGTCGCCGCTGGGCAGGTTCTTCCGGGCGCTGTCCGTCGGCGTGGTCGCCGTGGTGTCCTCGACGAAGACGATGCCGTCGCACGTGCTCCCGATCGCCAGGTCGGTGTAGATCCAGGGAGACTCGCGGTGGCACCAGCTGACGGTGTGCGTCTTCTGGGGAGTCGTCAGCCAGCGTTCCACCGGCGGATCTGCGGATCGGGTGCGCAGATCGAGCATCAGGGCGGACCTGCCGGTGCGCGTCAGATGACCGGACAGGCTCTCCTCAGGGCCCGGCGGGAGCGCGACGATCTCGAAGTCGCCGAGCCGGCGACCGGGTGGCCATTCCCTCGCCAGATACGTTCCGCTGCCGAGTTCCAAGCCGAAGACGTAGTACCTGTCGCCGAGGCGCCGCCTCAGTTCGTGCCCCATGTTCGGCAGCACCCCACGCGTGGGGTCGTTGAACGTGACACCGAGGTGGAAGATATGACTCCAGACAACGGACTTCCGCTGCAGGGCATCCCGCTCCATGATGTGGAACAGGTTTTCTGCCATGTATCTCGATCGGGCGTAGTTGTCCATGCCTGGCACCTGGACCGTCCCTTCCGGGGGTTCCTCCAGACTGTCGCCGACGTTCGCCCTGATCCACTGCGACAGGAGCCGAAGGTGCTGGAACATCTCGTCGAACGCGGCGGGCGAGCTGCTTGCGGCGAGAGATCTCCTGTTCTCCTGGAACCAGGCGGACAGTTCCCGCATTCGCTGGAGCAGCCTGAAGTCCATCCGCGCGGAGGCGAGAAGGGGGCCCTCGGCCTCGCTGTGGGAGATGTCGTCGAACAGGCGTTCCGCCGTGGCCGTGGCGTCCGGGGCGGTGTCGCGCAGGTAGCGCAGAATCGCGTGCCGGGCGGCCCGGGTGTTCCAGATGTCGACGCCGTGGAAGCGCACCTTGTCCTCGTCCGGGACCGCCTCGTTGTGGTGGCGCAACCAGTCGATGACGCGGGAGAACTCCTCGACGTCCCACATGGCGAACCCCAGGCCGGTCAGCGCGGCCGCCTTGTCTCCCCGGCCGTGCATGATGTAGTCGTCGACCGCCAGTGCGGCGGAGTAGCCCGCTTCCACGACCAGGTTTCGAAAGCCCATCTTCTCCACGAGGAACCGCAGCATCCGGTGCCGTACGTCGAAGAATTCCTTCGTGCCGTGAGTCGAGTCGGCGAATCCGACCACGTCGACGCCATCGAGCATCGCCCGCAGGGGCTCCAGGTCGTCGTCACCGTTCGCGGGGCCGATGCTCGCCAGGTCGAACGCCGCGTTCCCGAGCCACGCTGTCACCTCACCGTTCATCGCGGTTCCCCCTGACGTGCGGAGTCGTCGATCACTCTGAGCGTGCGGAATCCGTCCAGGGAGATCGCGCCTTCCGGCACGATCCGGCCCTCGAGACCCTGGCTCCGGTTGCATTCTTCGAGATAGCGCACGACCTCGTCGCTCTGGGACGAACCGAGGGCCAGCGGATGGACCAGGCCGTCGGGTGTCAGCCGGCACGGGAGGAAGCCGATGTCCACGACACCGCTTCGCCCGGCCGTCGCCCAGGCCAGCACCGTCATGCGGGTGTCCTCGTGCATCGGCAGGAGGGGCCAGCCCTCGCGCGGCCAGGTGGTGTAGGGCGTCCGCGTGCGGTTGAACGCCGGATTCAGCTCCGATAGCTGCTTCTTGTACTCATCGGTCCATTCCATGCGCATGTCAAATACGAAATGCCCGAGGCCGTACATGATCGGCTTGCCTCGGTACCACTCCATTCCGCGGAGCGCGTGGTGATGGTGCCCGACCACCATGTCGGCGCCATGGTCGACGCAGTACCTCGCGGTCCTGGTCTCGTGGTCCGTGAGATGGAACGGACGGGTGTAGTCGCCCCAGTGGAAGCTCACGACGACCAGATCGGCACGCTCCCGGGCCCGTCGGATGTCGTCGGCCAGGTGCGCGAGGTCAGTTTCGTCGGGAATCGTCTGTACCAGCGGATATGCCCCTGGCACGTGGATGTTCGGGTATGCATCGCTGAAGAAGTTGGACGCCCGCATCGGTGCCACGCCCGGCCGGGTCGTACGCGCCTCACAACCGATCGGGAACACGCTCGCGTACGCCAGGTAGGCGACGCGCAATCCTCCGGCCTCGACGATCGCCGGCTCGCGCGCGTCCGCCGCGCAGTCGCCCGCGCCGCAGGTCTGGACGCCCTGGGCCCTCAGCCGTGACCGCGTCTCCAGCATCGCCTCGTAGCCGGCGTCCAGGATGTGGTTGTTCGCCAGCGACATCACATCGAAACCGGCCTCCGGGAAGGCATCGAGGTTATGTGCGGGCGCGCTTCCGCCGACGATCGTCGTCGGAATGGGGCGCGGATCATCGGTGAAAACGCCTTCGAGGTTCCCGAACAGGATGTCCGGCGCGGCCAGCACTTCGCGTACGTGCCCGAACACCTCTCCCGGATGATCGCGATCCACGAGCACGTCACCGACGAAACCGAGTACTACCTCACTCATCTTCGACAAGGATTCGGTGGCGGGGGAGAGCGTCGCGGTCCACCAGGACGCCGTCCTTCATGACCTCGGCGATCCGCCGGTAGTTCCGCACGTCCGCGAGCGGATCGCCGTCGAGGATCACCAGGTCCGCGCGTTTTCCGGGCTCGACCGTGCCGAGGTCGCCGGCCTGGCCGTACGCCTCGGCTACATTGCGGGTCGCCGCGAGAAGCGCCTGCATCGGCGCCATCCCTCGCTCGATGACCGCCTCGAGCCAGAGGAAATGTGCTTCGCCGAGGCGGAGCGGCAGATCGACGGCGCCGTGCATGGAATAGGACGGATGGCCGGTGATGCGGCGTCCGATGACCATGGCATCCGTCGTCAGCAGCAGCTGCGCCCCGGCGTCGATCAGCCTCTGGTCGTTGTCCCCCTGGACGACACCGAAGATCGTCTTCATCAGCTCGATACCGTGCTCGTGGATCCACTCCCGATAGCGACCGGTGTGGATGATCGCTGCGACCGGCAGCCGCCTGTCGACGATGTCCTTCAAGATCGCGTCCGGTATCGGCTCCGGCCCGGTGAAGTTGCCGTGCTGCAGGATGTCCGCGCCGGCTTCGATCTCCATCCGCAGGCTCTCGACCGTCGTCGTGTGCGCCTGGACGGTGAGACCCGCCCGGTGCGCCTCCTCGACGATGGCCCGCTGTGTCGGTTCGGAGAAGGTGATGAACTTCCGGTGTCCCGCGTGCCCGCTCGCCGCGTACTTCAGGAAGTCGACGCCGGTTCGTTCGATGTAGTCGCGGACACAGCGGCGCACGCCGTCCGGCGTGAGCCACATGAGGTCCGATCCGACACCGAGCTCCCACGGCCGGTTGATCCGGTCGACCAGATCCGGACCAAGGAGCTTTCCCGGGGAGAAGAAGTCAGGCGACAGCGGTCCGTCGAGGCCGAGGATGTTCCCGGCGGCGAAGATCCGGCTGCCCTCGGCGGTCTTGCGGTCGATCCGATCACGAGCCGTGGTCAGCGCGTCGAGGCGGCCCCAGGTGTCGAACACGGTGGTCACACCCGACCGCAGCGCGATCTGGGCCGCCTCCTCGACGAGGTCGGCGGTCCGATCTTCATACTCCAGGAGGATGTCCGGATAGAAGGCGCAGAGGTGCACGTTCGCGTCCATGAGCCCCGGGATGACGTATCGGCCCGCCGCGTCGACGACCTCCGCGCCCTCCGGCACCACCGACTCGGCGGCGGTCATCACGGACTCGACACGGCCGTCGGCGACCAGCACCACCGCGCCGTCGATCGGGTCCTTTCCCGTTCCGTCGATCAAGGTCCCACCGACGATGGCTGTCAGCCTGTTCCGTTTCATAGAGTCTTGGGTGTCCATCGGATGACCTCCGTCATTTGAGGAGCCGGATCGAGCTCGGTATCGGCCATTCGAAGGAGATGACCTTGGCCTGGGCGTTACGCAGGTAGAACTTGTCGGACGTAGCCACGATCGGCACGATGTCGGCGTGCCGGTACAGTGCCTGCTCGGCCTGGTTCCACAGCGGGCAGGAGTCCGGCGGCGTCATCGTCGCGGCCTTCGCGGCCAGCCGGTTGTAGTCGGCGTTGTCGATGCCGGAACCGTTGGTCCCGTTCGGCGGCGTCGCTCCGGACACCCGTTCCTTCATCTGGCTCGGCAGGTCGAATCCGAAGCCCGCCATGTACACGTCGAAGTCGCCGGTCTTGTAGAACACACGCGTGTAGCCGTCGTACGTGTCGGTCGTGAGCCTCGTCTGGACACCGACGGCCTTCCACCGAGCCGCGATGAGCTCGGCGGCCGGCTTCTCCCGAGGCGAGACAGGGGGCAGGTAGTGCACGTCCAGCGTGAGCGGCTTGCCTCCCTTGCTCCGGAAGCCGTCCGGGCCTTTGACCCACCCGGCCTTGTCGAGCAGCGCTTCGGCCGCGGCGACGTCCTGCTTCGGGAACTGGCCCGCGACAGTGTCACCGGGACAGACCTTCGGCGCCTTGCCGATGAGCCCGGTGGCGGGGCCACCGGTTCCGCCGGTCTCGACCTTGATGATCTCGCCGAAGTCCAGTGCGCGGACCAGAGCCTGCCGGACCTGCTCGTCCGCCGTCGGGCGGCCGCCGACATGGTTGAACCACAACCATGCTCCGGAGTCGGCGCTCTCCGCCTTGTTCAGGCCGCGCGCTTTGAGCCGCTGCTCGTCCTCGCCGTGAATCTGGGCGAAGTTGATCTCGCCGGACAGCATCAGGTTCACCGCGGTGGTCTCGTTCTCGACGACACGGATCACCACCTTGGCCGGTGTCCCCGGCGCGCTGGTGCTCGCTCCGTCCGGGCCCCAGGAGTAGCCCTTCCGCACGGTGAACGTATAACTCTGGCCAGGGACGGCAGAGGTGAGGACGAACGGGCCGGTCCCGTCCGAGGCGGACGCCAGCAGCTTCGGGTTCTTCAGCCCCTTCGCGCAGACGATCGGTACGCGCCCGATCGTGCGCAGCAGGAAGCCGAACGGCTTCTTCAGGACGACCTTCACCTCTCTCGAGGTGTCGTCACCGGTCGCCGTCAACGGCACCGCCGGCACCCAGGTGTTGTACAGCACGGAGGCGTTCTTGGGATCGCTCACGTAGGAGATCGCGGCGGCCACCTGGCCTGCGGTCAGCGGTGTCCCGTCCGAACACGTCACGTTGTTCCGCAGCACGAAGGTCGCGGATTTATTGGTGACCGTCCATTTCTCCGCGAGTCCCGTCCCGAACGATCCATCGGGCCGAAGGTTCACCAGGGAGTCATAGGTGAACTTGAACGTAGCCTGAAGCGCGCGATTCTGATACGGGTTGAACGTTCCGATATCCAGGGGGGAAGCCATGACAAATGTTCCATTGGTGGCGTAGTTCGCCGCTTTGTGCTGTCCGGCGGAACTGGTTGTCCGGCCGCCGCATCCCGCCCCCAGGACGCACAACGTGGCAAGTGGAATCGATATCGTCGAACGTGGACGCATCTCCTTCATCTCCTCTTTGAGATTACTCGATTGATTGCGAGGAAGCGCTCTCCGGCAAATTGCCCGATCGGGCGTGAACCATTCGTGCGGCTGCCGTGTAACCGCCGCTGCTCACGGGATCCACGAATTCGTCCAATGTCGCAGTCAGTAGGTGCTCGAGCTTCGGAAGATTCCAGCGCAGCCCGTCGATGCATTTCTCGGCGAAGTAGTGCGCGGCATCCTGAATGTCTCGGAGGCTCGATACAAGGGCGTCGAGGATCACCGGCGCCATCACGTTCAGTTCGAGCTCTCCGGCGGCCATCGCGATCTCGACGCCGTGCGCATTCGCCCGCACTCGATAGCTCAGCTGCATGACCAGCTCCGGGATGACCGGGTTGACCTTTCCCGGCATGATCGACGAGCCCGCCTGCAGCGGGGGCAGGAGGACCTCCGCGGGGCCTCCCATGGGGCCGGCCGACAGCCACCGCAGGTCGGCGGCGATCCGCGCCAGCGTGATCGCCGTGTGCTGACACGCGCTCGCCATCGATACGAGGCCGTCAGGGTGAGCCATCGCGGCGAAGGTGTCCTCGGGCGGTTCGAGCTCCTGGCCGGTCAGGGTCCTCAGCCACCGGATCGCGACCGGGGCGAAGCCCTCGGGCGCCCCGACGCCGGTGCCCAGGACCGTTCCTCCCAGCGGCACGATCCGCAGGCGGCCGACGGTGTCGTGGAGCAGGTCGCGGCTCCGCCCGACCATGGTGGCCTGGGCCCGGTGCGTCTCCTCGACCGTCAGCGAGACGGCGTCCCGTAGGCAGGTACGGCCCAGACGGCGGACGCCTTCCCCTTTCCGCGCCTGCTCCAGCAGCGCGTCGCGCAGCCGGTCCAGCGCGGCCAAGGCCGGCTCGGCAAGCTCGATGAGCGCGAGCGCCATGGCGGTCGGATACGTGTCATTGGTCGACTGTGAGGCGTTCACGTGGTCGTTGGGATGGATCACGACGGGTGGTTCGCCATTTCCGTCGCGTTCCAAAATCGCGTTCGCAAGCGTGGCCACGACTTCGTTCACATTCATATTCGTGGACGTCCCGCCGCCACCCTGGATGAGCGGAAGCGGAAAGGCGTCAAGGTGGCGGAGTTCCGCGACAGAACGCGCCGCTTCGGCGATCGCCTCGCCCATCCGTTCGTCGACTATCCGCATTTCCATGTTGGCGCGAACGCAGGCAAGCTTGACCAGCGCATAGGCGCGGACGAATTCAGGAATGTCGGTGAGCCTCCGGCAGCCACTCGGAAAGTTGCGCAACGCCAGACGTGTTTGCTCGCCGTACATCGATTCCGATTCGTTCACGGATTCACCTCGCCCAGCCGGTATGCCGATCTCCCCATTTACGCGTAGGCAAGCTTCGGGCAGAAAGCGCCCGAACGGCAACGCTTGTTGCTGCCACCGCACGGCCGAGACAATCGATCAAGCCGGTCGTGCGGAACTCGCGTCCGCCACGCAAAGATCGGGAGTGCCGGTCGGGATTCGGGGGAGACCGAACCGGGGCTGTCAGGAGCGCCCGGACAGAGGCCGTCGGTCAGAGGGCAGCATGCCGGCCCCGTAGCGATGTCCGCCGAAGGCTCGTCGCCGGTCGGTGGGCCGGGCGCGAGCCGGGCTGGAGGAGCTGGTCGTTGCGAATGCGGTGTCGGTAGGCGCCTGACCAGACGGCTGCCTCCCCTGCCTCCAGCGGGTAGTCGACATCGCTGATGGTGATGATGACTCGTCCCTGTAGGGCCAGGACGATGTCGACTCCTTCGTGCGTGAATTCGCCGGTGAAGCCGGTGTGCGGCTCGAATTCCGCGACCAGTACTTCGAGTTCTGCGCCCGGCATTCGCAGTGCGTGATAGCTGATCCCGGGGCCACGGTCGACCGCGATGCGTTCGTCGCGGCGGATGATCTGTGGCCGTGCGCACGGACCGAGTAGTCGAGAAACGATCCGATGTCGTGGTCGAAGTGGTTCGCGATGGCGGCGAGTCGGCTCAGCGTGGTGTCGCTTTCGCCGCGTTCGACCATGCTCAGGAACGAGGCGGACAGCCCGGTGCCCTCGGCGACGTCGCGCCGCGACTCGCCATCTCGGTGCCCGACGGTTCCGGCGGACGCAACGAGATGCTCTTCGACCGGCGGACCTACCGGTTTCTCGGGTCCCGGAGAATCGCCGTCCCTCCCGCCGACGGGAAGACGCTCACCAGCCCGTCTCCCGGAGAGACGCCCATCCGGATCCCCAGGGGCGGACCACCCGCGGGCACCGTCAGGTCCGCCTTCGCCCTGCTCAAGGTCGACGTCGCGAATCACCTGCCCGCCCACTGAGCCGGGAGACGGAGCGGTCGGAGGGAGTGTCCGGACCGCACCGATGCTTCTCCTGGCCACCGGGCACGGCATCGTCCGGGGCGACGAAGGGACCGCAGGACTCTCGTCCGGGCGCACGATGAAATGACCGGCCGGCCGGAGCAGGCTGTCGCCGCGGCCTGTTCGGGCGGGCCGGGAACCGTGAGCGAAGGGCGGGCCGAGTATGAGGGGCGATCACTGGGAACAGCGCCTCACCGAGCTGGCCGAGCGGCACGGAGTACCGGGTGCGGCGCTGGGCATCTCGCGGGGCGATGAACCGGTGACGGTGGCGACCGGCGTGCTGAACGCCGCCACGGGGGTCGAGACGACACCCGACTCGCTGTTCCAGATCGGGTCGATGACGAAGCCGATGACCGCGACGGTCTTCATGCGGCTGGCCGACGACGGCGAGGTCGATCTGGACGTACCCGTCGTGGATTACCTGCCGGACCTGCGGCTGGGGGACGCCGGGGTGACCTGGAAGGTCACCGCGCGGCACCTGCTCACCCACACCAGCGGCATCGATGGTGACGTGTTCATCGACACCGGGCGCGGCGACGACTGCCTGGCGGAATTCGTCACCGCCCTGGCCCTCGCCGGGCAGACCCACCCCATGGACGCGACCTTCTCGTACTGCAACTCCGGTTACGTCCTGCTGGGCCGCATCATCGAGAAGGTCACCGGCCAGGTGTGGGACGGTGCGATGCGGGACCTGCTGTTCGCACCTCTCGGCCTGACCCGTACCGCGACGTTGCCCGAAGAGGCGCTGATGTTCCGCGCCGCGGTCGGGCACGTGACCGAGCAGGGGAAACGCGCCGGCCCGGTCCGAACCTGGGGGATGCCACGATCCGTTGCCCCGGCGGGCGCGAACGTGAGCTGCGCCGTCGGCGACGTGCTCGCGTTCGCGCGGATGCACCTGTCGAACGGCCGGCCGCCCGGCGGCCGCCGGGTGCTGTCGGCGTCGAGCGCCGAGCTGATGCGGGAACACCATGCCGATCTGCCGGACCCGTACACGCTGGGCGACTCCTGGGGACTCGGCTGGATCAGGTTCGGCTGGGACGGGCACCGGGTGTTCGGCCACGACGGCTCGACCATCGGGCAGTCGGCGTACCTGCGGATTCTGCCGGACCAGGGGCTGGCGGTGACCCTGCTGACCAACGGCGGGTACACCGGGGACCTGTACCGCGACTTGTTCCGCGAGATCTTCGCCGAGGAGGCGGGCATCACCGTGCCCGCGCCTCTAGGGCCGCCCTCGGCGCCCGAGCCGGTCGACCACCGTCCCTATCTGGGCACGTACGAGCGCGCCGGCCGCCGAACCGAGGTGTTCGAACACGATGGACGGCCGATCCTGCGGATCACGAACACGGGCACGCTCGCGGACCTGGACCCCAGTCCGCCGGAGGAGTACCGGCTGACGCCCGTGCGGGACGGGCTGTTCGTACTGAGACGACCTGGCGTACGAACCTGGACCCCCGTGGTGTTCTACGAGCTCGCTGACGGAACCGCGTACCTGCACCACGGAGCGCGCGCCAACCCCAAGACGGGCTGAGGATGAGGATGCCTGTCACGCCCTGGCGAGACGCACTTCTGGAGATCGTGCGTGAGGCGGCGGCGCGCCACGACGTGCCGGGAGTGGCCGTCGGAGTCCGCCACGGCGACCACGAATGCTATGTGCACCACGGTGTGACCAGCGTGGCGGCACCGAGGCCGGTGGACGAGCACACGCTGTTCCAGATCGGCTCGACCGGCAAGACGGTCACCGCGACGCTGATCATGCGGCTGGCCGAGGGGAGTCTGCTCGAACTGGACGCGCCGGTGCGCAGGTATCTGCCGGACTTCCGGGTGCGCGACCCGGAGGTCTCGACGCGCGTCACGGTGCTGAACCTGCTCAACCACACGGCGGGCTGGGACGGGGACTTCGTGACGGACACAGGGTCCGGCGACGACGCGCTGGCACGCTTCGTGACCGGCATGCGCGACCTCGGACAGTTCACCCCGCTCGACGGTGTCGCGTCGTACAACAACGCCGCGTACAACGTGGCCGGGCGGATCGCCGAGGTCGTGACCGGCCTGGCGTACGAGGCAGCGGTGCGCCGTCACGTGCTGGACCCGCTCGGGATGGCCGAGACCGAGCCGTCGGCTCCGCCGGGCACCGAGGTGGGCCGGCGGTCGGTGGCCGGGCACGTGAAGGCCGGCGGGCGCATCGACGTGGTGTCTCTGCGGCCGTCCTCGCGTGCGGACCGGCCGGCGGGCGACCTCGTCTCGACCGCCGCCGACCAGATTCGCTATGCGCGCCTGCACCTCGCCGACGGGCTCGCCCCGGACGGCACGCGCCTGCTGTCGGCCCGGTCCGTACGGCGGATGCGCGGCCCGACGGCCGAGACCGCGAGCGGCGGCCGGATCGGCATCGCCTGGTTCCTGCGCGAAGTCGGCGGTGTGCGATTCGCGTTCCACGGCGGTACGAGGCCCGGCCAGCAGTCGGCCTTCGAGTTCGCGCCCGACCACGACTACGCGGTCACCGTGCTGACCAACGCCCAGCACGGCTTCGTCCTATGCGAGGAGGTGACCGCGTGGCTGCGGTGGACCTGTCTGGACCTGAGCGACGCCGAACCGCTCCCCGCGGCGACCTTCCGCCGCGGGCACGGGGAGACTCCGTGACGCCGCCCGTGGCCCTCCGGCGGCGAGGCCGAGACGCGGACGCGGACGCCGTGGCGAAGGTGCTCGGCGGCAACGTTCTGCGCCTGTTCCGCGCTGAGCCGGGCCGCCCGATCGAGCGCGAACGGAGCACGGCCCGATGAGCGGTCCCGATCCGGCCGCGCCGGTACCCGTGGCGCGCTTCGGGCGCGATCTACCTGCCATGGTCGCCGACCTCGAGGAACTCGTCACGTGCGAGTCGCCCTCCGCCGACCCGGCGGCGCTGGCCCGCAGTGCCGCTGTCGCCGGCGCGCAGGGCGCCCGCCTGCTCGGCGTGGAAGCGGACCGCATCGTCCTCGGCGGGCGTACGCACCTGCGCTGGCGGCTGGGCACACGGCCGCCGCGGGTACTGCTGCTCGGCCACCATGACACCGTGTGGCCGATCGGGAGCCTGGCGACCCTGCCGTGGTCGACGGAGGGCGGCGTCGCGCGCGGTCCGGGCTGCTTCGACATGAAGGCCGGGCTGGTGCTGATCTTTCACGCCCTCCGCGCGCTCGGCGTGCCGGACGGCGTGACGGTGCTCGTCTCCGCCGACGAGGAGATCGGTTCCCCCACGGCCGCGGCGCTGATCGAGGAAGAGGCCAGCGCGTGTGACGCCGTTCTCGTCACCGAGCCGAGCGCGGACGGCGGTGCCCTCAAGATCGCACGCAAGGGCGTCACCCACTACGAGCTGGAGATACGAGGCCGGGCCGCACACGCGGGGCTGGAGCCCGAACGCGGTGTGAACGCGACCATGGAGGCGGCCCGCCAGGTGCTCGCCGTCGCGGCGCTCGCCGACCCGGCGGCGGGTACGACGGTCACTCCGACCCTGCTGAACGCGGGGACCGCCGTGAACACCGTTCCCGAGCACGCCCGGCTGTCCGTGGACGCGCGTGTGGCGTACGTGGAGGAGCAGGAGCGGGTGGACGCCGGCCTCCGCGCCCTCGTGCCGTCGCTGCCGGAGGCGCGGCTGACGCTCACCACGACCACACGGATCCCGCCCATGGAAGCGGCCGCGTCATCGGCCCTGTTCCGGCGCGCCCGGCAGGTCGCCGCCGTACTCGGGATCGCCGAGCCGGACGGCGTGGCCGTCGGCGGAGGCTCGGACGGCAATCGAACGGCGGCGCTCGGCGTCCCGACGCTCGACGGGCTCGGCGCGGTCGGCGGCGGCGCGCACGCGGCCGGCGAGCACGTCATCCTGGCCGAGCTGCCGGGCCGTGCCGCGCTGCTCGCCGGGCTGGTGGCCTCGATCCTGGCGGGGACCGGTCAGCCCGCGCCGATCAGCGACAGCTGAAGCATCACGGCGAAACGCGCCGCGGGATCATCGAGGTCGAGTTCGGCGATCTCCGCCAGTCGCTTCAAGCGGTAGCGGAAGGTGTTCGGGTGAACGTGCACCGCGGCCGCCGCCTGGTTGACGTCGCCGAAAGCGTCCAGCCACGCACTCAGCGTGAGGACGAGCTGCGCGCCGTGCTCCGCGTCGTAGGCGAGCAGCCGGTCCAGCGGCCCGGCCCACTCCTGTTCGGCCGCCGCCAGCACGGCTCCGAGGTCCAACATGGCCGCCTCGACCTGGACGTCGCCCGGCCGTGCCACGCGTCGGTCGGTCCGGCCTGAACGCAGCACCCGCAGCACCCGATCGGCGTCGCGCCGCGACCGCGGCAGCTCGGCGGCCCGCGCCACCGGACGGCCGATGCCGATGACACCGGGACACCTGGCGCCCATGCGGGCGAGGAACTCCGCGGCGACCGCCTCGGCGCGTTCCTCCGCCTGGTCCCGGGACACCCACAGCGGCAGGATCCCGTACGTCACCCCGCCGATGAGCGCGGCGGCCGATCCCGGATGGACGGCGGACAGGTGCAGGCTGAATGCGTCGCACAGGTTGCCGCGTGTCGCCTCGCTGCCGGCGATCGTCGTGCCGGGCTCGTCGAGCAGGTCCAGTGCCAGCACGATCGTCTCGCGGCCCGAGAGGTTGAGGCGTTCGGCCGCCGCGACGGCCGCGGCACCGCCTTCCAGCGCGGTGGCCACGAGTTCGGTCCGCAGCCGCCGCTCCACATCGGTGCCGGCCCGCTGCCGCAGGATGTGCAGGGCCACCAGTTTGCCGACCTCGACGAAGGTCCGCTCACGGCCGGGGCCGAGCGGTTCGGGCACGACCGCCCAGATCGAGCCGAGGATCTCCTCGCCCGCACGTATCGCGAGGGCGACGCGCGGGATATCGGCGATCCCGTGCGGCCGCAGGTCGAAGAAGACCGGCCGGTCACTGCCGTACAACCTGCGGAAGACGCCGAGCTCCTCCAGGAGCCGGATGTACCGGTCGGGGACCTGACGCCCGAGGACCGTCTGGATACGACTCTCGTCCCCCTGATCCTGGTTGCCGGAGAAGGCCAGCACGCGCGAGCTGCGATCCTCGATGGTGATCGGCGCGTCGAGCAGCGAGGACACCGCGTTGGCCACGGCGAACAGGTCACCGGAGGCGATGCCGCCCAGCGACTCGGGGCCCGCGCCCCCGAGCCGGTCCTCCGCCACCATCGAGCGCAGGAGCGCCGCGAGCTGAGCCCAGGACGCGCCGCGCGCGAAGCCGAGCAGGATGATCTCGCTCTCGGCCGCCGCCGCGCGTACCTCGTCGGTGACCTGGACCGGCGCACGGACGACGAGCGCCGTGGTGCGTGTGCCGGCGAGGTGGCGGAGCAGCGCGGCCGTGTCGCCGGGCTCGCGCGTGCCGATCGCGAGCACGAGCGATCCCGGAGCCAGCACGGGCTCGTCGTACGGGTCATAGATGACCACGGCGCCGACCTCGCGAGCCGAGTCCGCATTCCCGACGACGAGTTCGAGCAGCGTGCTGCCCAGGTCGCCGAGGATCCGGTCGATGGCCGCCGGCCGACGGGCCGAACCACTCACATTCTTCACAATAGACCCGTCAGAATGGGATCCACTGAGTGTGTGTGGTCACCTCGTCGAGCCGGTCCGGCAGCGGGGCTATGCCGATACCGGGCTCGCGGGGTACCTCCAGATGCCCGCCATCGAGGACGAACGGCTCGGTGACGTCGTTCTGGTAATAGCGGCCGGAGGCCGAAGTGTCACCCGGCAGGGTGAACCCCGGCAGGGCGGCGAGCGCCAGGTTCGCGGCCCTGCCGATGCCGGTCTCCAGCATCCCTCCGCACCAGACCGGCAGGCCATGTGCCCGGCACAGGTCGTGGATGCGCCGCGCCTCGAGATACCCGCCCACGCGGGCCGGCTTGATGTTCACGATCGAGCAGGCGCGCAGGGCGATCGCGTCGGCGGCCTGCTCGGCCGATTCGATCGACTCGTCCAGGCAGATCGGCGTACGCATCCGGCCGGCCAGCTCGGCGTGGCGCCGCAGGTCACCCGCGGCGAGAGGCTGCTCGATCAGGAGGAGGTCGAAGTCGTCGAGCTTGGCGAGGTGTGACGCGTCTGCGAGTGTGTACGCCGCGTTGGCGTCGACCTGCAGGAGCACGTCGTCACCGAAACGCTCGCGAACCGCGCGCACCGGCGCCAGGTCCCAGCCCGGCTCGATCTTGAGTTTGATGCGTATGTAGCCCTCGTCCAGGTATCGCTCCACGGCCTCGAGGAGCACAGGTACCGAATCCATGATCCCGACCGACACTCCGCAGGGCACCCGATCCCGGTCCGCTCCCAGGTATCGGCCCAGAGAGATGCCCAGCTCCCGGAGCTCCGCGTCGAGCACCGCGGTCTCCAGCGCCGCCTTGGCCATGTGGTGGCCCTTGAACCCGGCCAGCGCCGCTTCGACACCCTCGGCGGTCACGTCGCCCGCCGCCAGCGCGGGCACGAGGAACCGGGCGAGCACGTCGGCGCATCCGTCCGCGTACTCCGGCGAGTAGAGCGGCGCGACGTCGGCCGCGCATTCGCCCCAGCCTTCCGTGTCGGCGCCGACCACGCGCACCAGCAGGACGTCGCGTTCCGTGATCGTCGCGAACGAGGTGCGAAACGGCGCCACCAGGGGCATCGATATCCGCCGCAGTTCGACTCCGGTGATCTTCATGTGTCACTCCGCTCCAGGACGTACCAGCCGGCGCGCGCGAATCCGGTGACCACCGCGCCTTCGTCGATCAGCCCGCCGAGAACCTCGCGTACGGCGTGCCTCCATGCCAGGGCCGCCGCGGGGTCGGTGACGCGCAGCGATTCCACATCCTGCGGCACCGCCAGCAGCAGGACCCGCGTGTCGGACCGCCCGGCGACCGGCCGGCCCGACGTGTCCACGTCCAAGGCCAGGGCGGCGCCGGCCGCCCGCAGGTCCGCCGGATCGGGTTCGTCGTGCCGCCCCGCGCAGGCGCTGACGACGCGGTCGTCCGGCAGCCGCCATTCGGCGACGAGACGGTCGCTCTCGTCACCGCCGTTGATGCCGTCGGCCATTTCGCCGTAGAGGTTCGCGAGATAGCCGCGGGGCACGGCGCCGAGCTTCGCGATGTTGAAGTAGGCGTTCCGGCGTACCAGCGGGTCGAACGTCCAGCCGATCTGGGCGATGTCCCGCTCCAGCGCCCACGCGCGTTGATGCGTCTTGAGCGCGAAGCCGACGTTACGTCCGCGCGCCTCCGGCGCGACCCCGGCGATGTGGGAGTGCAGCTCGCCCACCGGAGACGTGCCGAGGAACCCGACGCACGCGCCCATCAGCGCGTCACCGCTGTACGCGCCGGCCACATAGTTGCCCGAATGCGATAGGGCCTGTAGGAGCACCGCGCTGACCGCCGAGCTGTCGCCGTTCTCTCGCCAGATGCGCTGAAAGAGCCTGCACACCTGGTCGAATTCCGCGAGGCTCCGCAGTTCACGCACCTCGACCCCGGCACGGACCGCCGCCCCGCGTGCCGTACGGGCCGGGCCGGGGTCGCGGGTGGCCGCCTCGGCCGGTCGGCCGTTCGACGGATCGGCGTTCATTCACGCTCCCAGTGCTCCGCGTCTCACCGCGATCAGAAGATCTTGGGCGACAGCCTGCGCTGCTCGCGCGGCGGATTCACCGTGCGGGCCGACGAGAGTCGGGGCATGGAGTGGTGCGGCCGGACGAACGCTCCCGATCAGGCGTCGTGGGCGGAGGAAGGCCGGAGGTAGACCGTCCAGGTCACGATCAGGCAGAGCGTGTAGAGCGCGATGAAGGCGGCGTAGGCGCCGTTGCCCGACCCGTACGCGAGGAACGACTGCCGGAAGGCCAGGTTGACCAGCACGCCCCCGAACGCGCCGACGGCGCCGGCGAGGCCGATCAGCGCGCCGCTCAGCCGGCGGGCCTCCTCCTCGTCCGGCGTCCGCGCGCGGAATATCGCCGGGATCATCTTGTACGTGGAGCCGTTGCCGATGCCGCTGAACACGAAGAGCAGCACGAAACCGGCGATGAACAGCGGGAGGGACCTCTGCGTCGAGGCGGCCAGCACGACGGCGGCGCTCAGCGCCATGGCGACGAAGTTCCAGAACGTGATCCGCGCGCCGCCGAGCCGGTCGGCGGCCCAGCCTCCGAACGGCCGGACCAGCGAGCCGAGCAGCGGCCCGAGGAAGGTCAGGTACGCGGCCTTCACCGGAGTGTCGAAGTGCTCGGCGAACTGCACCTGCAGCACCTGCCCGAACGCGAAGCCGAAGCCGATGAACGAGCCGAACGTGCCGACGTAGAGCAGCGAGACGATCCACGTGTGCGCGTCGCAGGCCACGTCGCGAATCGCCCTCCTGTCGTCGCGGACGCCCGTGAGGTTGTCCATCCGCAGAGCCGCACAGAGGGCCGCCAGGACGATGAGCGGGATGTAGACGCCGGCCACCAGGCGCGGGTGGCCGTTTCCCGCCGTGGCCAGCACGGCCAGCCCCACGAGCTGCACCGCGGCCACGCCGAGGTTGCCGCCGCCGGCGTTGATCCCGAGCGCCCGGCCCTTGAGCCGCTGGGGGTAGAAGGCGTTGATGTTCGCCATCGAGGAGGCGAAGTTGCCTCCGCCGACACCCGCGACCGCGGCGATCGCCAGCAGAGTCCCGTACGACACACCCGGCCTGACCAGGATCGCGGCGAGCACCGCCGGGACAAGGAGGACTGCGGCGCTGACCACCGTCCAGTTGCGTCCGCCGAACCGCGCGACCGCGAAGGTGTACGGCAGCCGCAGGACCGCGCCGAACGCCGTGGGCACCGTGGTGAGCACGAACTTGCCCGCCGGATCGACGTGGTACTCCGGTCCGAGGAACAGCACGAGCACCGACCACAGGCTCCAGACGGAGAAGCCGACGTGCTCGGAGAAGACGGAGTAGAGAAGGTTGCGGCGGGCGACGCGGGCGCCGGTCCCCTCCCAGAACAGCGGGTCGTCGGGGCGCCAGTCGGTGATCCAGCGGCTCTGGGGGCCTGTGCTCGGCGGACGTTGCTCGACGGCTGTCATGGGTGATTCCTCCCGGTTTGTGCGCTGGCCGGGACAGTATCAATCGGAGGTTTCCAGCTCATGTGGTGCGCGCTTCGGCGGTACTACGTTCCGTGCACCGCCGCGAACACCGGTTGTGAGCCGCCGCACCGCGCGGTCATGACGCCGGTGAAGCTCTTGTAGCGGATAGGCAATGAAGCGGACTCGGGCCCGAAACCCCACGGCCATACCATCTGGCCATGCCACCGACCCCCACGCACTGCCCGTACTGCGCGCTGCAGTGCGGCATGTTCGTCGACGCCGGGACGGTCACGCCACGCGAGGACGTCCCGGCCAACGCCGGCGGAGCGCTGTGCCAGAAGGGCTGGACCGCCGGGGAACTGCTCCGCGCCTCGGACCGGCTGACCGTTCCGCTGATGCGGACGCACCGGAACGCCCCGTTGCGGGAGGTCTCGTGGGACGCCGCCCTGGACCGGATCGTCGCCGAGGTACGGCGGATCCAGCAGGCGGACGGCTTCGACGCCGTCGCGGTGTTCGGCGGTGGCGGGCTGACCAACGAGAAGGCCTACCAGCTCGGCAAGTTCGCGCGGGTGGCGTTGCGCACCGCCAACATCGACTACAACGGCCGCTTCTGCATGTCCTCGGCGGCGGCGGCGCAGAACCGGGCGTTCGGCCTGGACCGTGGCCTGCCGATGCCGGTCACCGACATCCCGGAGGCGGACGCGATCCTCCTCGCCGGGGGCAATGTCGCCGAGACGATGCCGCCGTTCGTACGGCATCTGGCCGCGCAGCAGGACCGCGGCGGGAAGCTCATCGTCATCGATCCGCGCCGGACCACCACGGCCCGGCGGGCAGACCTGCACCTGCAGGTCACGCCCGGCACCGACCTGGCCCTCGCGAACGGGCTGCTGCACCTGGCGATCACCGAGGGGCTGATCGACGAGGCGTACGTCGCCCGGCGCACGTCGTGCTTCGCGGAGGTCCGTACCGTGGTCAACGCGTACTGGCCGGAGCGGGTCGAGCGGATCACCGGGATCCCGGTGGCACAGATGCGCGGGGCCGTACGCCTCCTGGGCACCGCGGGCAAGGCCTTCATCCTCACCGCGCGCGGCGCCGAGCAGCACGCCACCGGCACCGACACGGTCACCGCATTCATCAACCTGGCGCTGGGACTGGGCCTGCCAGGCCGCTCCGGCTCCGGATTCGGCTGCCTGACCGGACAGGGGAACGGCCAGGGCGGCCGTGAGCACGGCCAGAAGGCCGACCAGCTTCCCGGATACCGTCGGATCGACGATCCGGCGGCGCGTGAGCACGTGGCCCGTGTGTGGGGCGTCGACCCCGGCGATCTGCCGGGCGCCGGGCTGTCCGCCGCCGAGATGCTCGACGCGCTCGGTACGCCCGGAGGTCCGCGCGCACTGCTGGTCTTCGGCTCCAACCCGGTCGTGTCCGCGCCGCACTCCGCGCGCATCGAGGAACGCCTGGACGCCCTGGACTTTCTCGCGGTGGCCGACTTCGTGCCGTCGGAGACCGCGATCCGCGCCGACGTGGTGCTGCCGACCACGCAGTGGGCGGAGGAGACGGGCACGGTCACGAACCTGGAAGGGCGGGTCCTGCTGCGGCGCGCGGCGCAGCCCAAGCCGCCCACGGCCCGCAGCGACCTGGAGATCGTCGCCGCCCTCGCGGAGCGGCTGGCGGCCCCCGGCCGGTTCGGTGTCGAGCCGGCCGAGGTCTTCGACGAGCTGCGTGCCGCCAGTGCGGGCGGCATCGCCGACTACTCCGGCATCACCTACGAGCGGATCGTCGCGGAGACCGGCGTCTTCTGGCCCTGCCCCGGCGAGGGCCATCCCGGTACGCCACGCGTCTTCCTCCAAAGGTTCGCCACCTCCGACGGCCGGGCGCGGGCCGTGCCGGTCGAGCACCGGGGCCCGGCTGAGGAGACCAGCGCGGAGTACCCCGTCCACCTGATCACCGGCCGAGTGCTGGCGCACTACCAGAGCGGCGCGCAGACTCGGCGGATCGGCGCCCTCGTCGACGCCGTGCCCGAGGCGTACGTCGAGCTCCATCCCGACCTGGCCGGCCGGCTCGGCGTGGAGGACGGCTCCACCATCCGGGTCACCAGCCGGAGGGGAAGCGCGACCGCCAAGGCCCGTATCGTCGGGACGATCCGGCGCGATACGGTCTTCATGCCGTTCCACTGGGCCGGTGACGCGCGGGCCAACCTGCTCACCAACCCGGTGCTCGACCCGACCTCGCGCATGCCGGAGTTCAAGGTTTGCGCCGTACGCGTGGAGCAGGCCTCATGAGCGTCGTCGTCGTAGGCAACGGCATGGCGGGCGCCCGGCTCGTCGCGGAGCTGAGGAGCCGGGACCGGCACCTGCCGATCACCGTCTTCGGCGCCGAGGAGTCACGGCCGTACAACCGGGTCCTGCTGTCGGATGTGCTGGCCGGGGTCTCCGGGCCCGGAGACATCGGCCTCACCGATCCGGGTTGGTACGCCGACAACGACGTGGACGTACGGCTCGGCGTCCCCGTCACCGGGATCGATCGGGCCGCGAAGACGGTGATCTCCGCCGGCGGGGATGTGACGCCGTACGGCACGCTCGTGCTGGCCACCGGGAGCGTGCCGGTCGTGCCGCCGCTGCCCGGTCTGGAGGCCGAGGGCGTCGTCGTCTTCCGCACGATCGAGGACTGCCGGGCGATCCTGCGGTACGCCGAGAGCGCCACGTCGGCGGTCGTGGTCGGCGGCGGGCTGCTCGGCCTGGAGGCCGCCCGTGGCCTGGCCGGGCGGGGCCTGCCGGTGACCGTTGTGCACCGGCCCCGGCACCTGATGGACCGCCAGCTGGATCCCGAGGCCGGCGGTGTCCTGCGCCGCGTCCTCGGCGACCTGGGCGTCGGCACGTGCCTGGGCGCCCGGATGGCCGCCGCGCGCACGCGGGACGGGCGCGTGACCGGCGTCGAGCTGGACGACGGCACGGTCCTCGACGCGGACCTGGTCGTCCTCGCCTGCGGAGTGCGCCCGCAGACCGGTCTCGCCGCGGCGGCGGGCCTGAGCGTCGACCGGGGCGTCCTGGTGGATGACCGGCTGCGGTCGATCGATGACCCCGCCGTCCACGCGATCGGTGAGTGTGCCCAGCACCAGGGCATGGTCTACGGGCTGGTGGCGCCGGCGTGGGAACAGGCCCGGGTCCTCGCGGACGTGCTGACCGGCAAGGACACGCGTTACACCGGTTCCCGGCTGGTCACTCGGCTCAAGGCGGCCGGGATCGAGCTGGCCGCGATGGGGGAGAGCGGCCTGGACGACGACGAGGCCGAGATCGTCCGCTTCGCCGACCCGACGCGCGGCACGTACAAGAAGGTCGTGATCAAGGACGGGCGGCTGGTCGGCGCGATCCTGCTCGGTGAGACGGGCACGGCAGGGCTGCTCACCCAGCTGTACGACCGCGCGGCGCCACTGCCCGCCGACCGGCTGCACCTGCTGTTCCACGGGCTGGACACGGCCACGCCGGTGGACACGCCCGTACGGATCCCCGACGCGGCGACCGTCTGTGACTGCAACAGCGTCACGAAGGGCCGCATCCGCGCATGCTGGGAGGCCGGCGCCCGCGACGTGGCCGACGTCGCCGCAAGGACCAGGGCGACCACCGGCTGCGGCGGATGCCGCGACACCGTGGCCGGGATCCTGGACTGGCTCACCGGCAGGAGACCGCCGGCTGACGCGGCTCACCGGCGCCCTGATGCGAAGGTGAGACCGTTGTAGCAGAGCGGCAACGAGCCGGACCCCGCCGCGAAACGCCCCTTCGGCAGGCTCGGCCTGAGTCGCTTCGGGGAGGTCCCAGCAATGACCGGCAAACTTGTCGTCGCAGGCCACGGCCCGGCGGCGTACCACCTGGTCGAGGCGGTACGCGAGCGGGATACGGAGGGCCACTGGCAGATCACCGTGGTCGGAGAGGAGCCCCGGCCGGCCTATGACCGGGTCGCGCTGACCTCCTACCTCACCCATGGTGCCGACCTGCTCTATCCGCCGCACGGCGACCGAGTGAGGGTCCGTACCGGAGACCGGGTGGTCGCGATCGACCGCGCGGGCCGTACGGTCACGACCGGCACGGGGGAGACCCTCGCCTACGACGCCCTCGTGCTCGCGACCGGGTCGGTCCCCTTCGTGCCGCCGGTTCCGGGGGCCGAGAACGCCTTCGTGTACCGCACGATCGAGGATCTGGACGCCGTACGGACGGCCGCCACGGGATGTACGACCGGGGTCGTCGTCGGTGGCGGGCTCCTCGGCCTGGAGGCGGCGCGCGCCCTGCAGGGGCTCGGGCTGGAGACGCACATCGTCGAGGTGGCGCCCTGGCTGATGGCGCGGCAGCTCGACGAGGGCGGCGGCGCGATGCTCCGCAGGCACATCGAGGCGCTGGGCCTGCGGGTGCACACGAGCGCCATGCTCGAACGCATCGAGCCGGGGGCGGTCCACCTCGCCGGCGGCACGGTCCTTCCCGCCGGGCCGATCGTGTTCTCGGCCGGCATCCGCCCGCGCGACGAGCTGGCGCGGGCCGCGGGCCTGGCGGTCGGCGAGCGGGGCGGCGTCGTCGTGGACGACTCCTGCCGGACCGAGGACCCGAGCGTCTTCGCCATCGGCGAGTGCGCGCTGGTGGACGGGCAGGTGTATGGGCTGGTCGGCCCCTGCTTCTCGATGGCAGAGGTGGTCGCGGACCGGTTGCTGGGCGGCGCGGCGCGCTTCACCGCCGCCGACCCGTCCACCCGGCTCAAGCTTCTGGGCGTCGACGTCGCGAGCTTCGGCGACCCGAACGCCGACGCGCTGAACGTCCGCTACACCGACCCGGTCGCGGGGACGTACAAGCGGCTCGTCGTCAGCGACGACGCGCGGACGCTGCTGGGCGGGGTGCTCGTCGGGGACGCCTCGGCGTACGCGACTCTGCGCGCCTACGTCGGCGCGCGGCTGCCCGCGGAGCCGGAACAGCTCCTGTTCGGCGGGACCGAGGCGGTGGACGGCGCGCTGCCCTCGGCGACGATGATCTGCAGTTGCAACAACGTCAGCGCCGGCGCCATCCGGTCCGCGATCAACGACAAGGACCTCACCGACGTACCGGCCGTGAAGGCGTGCACGAGGGCCGGTACGGGCTGCGGCAGCTGCGTTCCCCTGGTGAAACGGCTGCTGGACGAGGAGCTCACCGCTGCGGGCATCGAGGTCGGCCGGGCGCTGTGCGAGCACTTCGACCACAGCCGCGCGGAGCTGTTCGACATCGTACGGGTGCGGGGCGTCACGACCTTCAGCCGTCTGATCGCCGAGCACGGCCGGGGCCGGGGCTGCGACATCTGCAGGCCCGCCGTCGCCTCGATCCTGGCGAGCCTCGGCAACGGGCACATCCTTGACGGCGAGCAGGGCAGCCTGCAGGACACCAACGACCACTTCCTCGCCAACCTGCAGAAGAACGGCACGTACTCGGTGGTCCCGCGCATGCCCGGCGGTGAGGTCAGCCCGGAGAGACTCATCGTCATCGGTGAGGTCGCGCGCGAGTTCGGCCTCTACACCAAGATCACCGGCGGTCAGCGGATCGACCTGTTCGGCGCTCGCGTCGAGCAACTGCCCCGGATCTGGAAGCGGCTGAGCGACGCCGGGTTCGAGTCCGGGCACGCCTATGGCAAGGCGCTGCGCACCGTGAAGTCGTGCGTCGGCTCCACCTGGTGCCGCTACGGCGTACAGGACTCGGTCGCGATGGCGATCCGCCTCGAACTCCGCTACAGGGGGCTGCGGGCCCCGCACAAGATCAAGGCGGCGGTGTCGGGATGCGCCCGCGAGTGCGCGGAGGCGCAGAGCAAGGACTTCGGCGTCATCGCCACCGAGAACGGCTGGAACCTCTACATCGCCGGGAACGGCGGGATGCGGCCACGGCACGCGGACCTGTTCGCCACCGACCTGGACGAGGAGACCCTCATCCGATACGTCGACCGGTTCCTGATGTTCTACATCCGCACCGCCGACCGGCTCCAGCGCACCGCCTCCTGGCTGGAGAGCCTCGACGGGGGCATCGAGTACCTACGGGACGTCATCGTGGCGGACCGGCTCGGCATCGGCGCCGACCTCGACGCCGCCATGGCCCGGCACGTGGAGGACTACACCGACGAGTGGCGGGCGACGCTCGACGACCCTGAACGGCTCCGGCGTTTCGTGTCGTTCGTCAACGCCCCCGGCACACCCGACCCGAGCATCGCCGTCGAGCCCGAACGCGACCAGTTCAGGCCCGTCATGCCGGCGGTGATGACGCCGTGACCGAGGTCGCGGTCGCCGCGGCACGTTGGGTCCCTGTGTGCGCCTACGACGACCTGCCGCCCGAGCGCGGTGTCTGCGCGCTCGTCGAGGGACACCAGGTCGCGCTCTTCCGCACCTTCGACGGGCGGCTGTACGCACTGTCCAACCACGATCCGTTCAGCGGCGCGTACGTCCTCGCGCGCGGGATCGTCGGCTCACGTGCCGGCGTGCCCACGGTGGCCTCGCCCATGTACAAGCAGGTCTTCGACCTGAGGACGGGCCGTTGCCTGGACGACCCGGCCGCCGGAGTGGCGACCTACCGCGTACGCGTCCGCGGCACACGAGTGGAGGTGGCCACGGCGTGAGCGAGGAGCCACTGGCCGGGTTCACGGTGGGCGTCACGGCGGCCCGCCGGCACGAGGAACTGTCGGCTCTGCTCGAACGGCGAGGGGCACGGGTCGTCTCCGCGCCCGCGATCCGGCTCGTGCCGCTCGCCGACGACGCCGCGCTGCTGGCGGTGACCAGGCACATGCTGGCGAACCCGGTCGACGATGTCGTGGTCACGACCGGCATCGGGTTCCGCGCGTGGCTGGAGACGGCCGATGGCTGGGGCCTGCGCGATGGCCTGGTCCGGGTGCTGAACGACGTGCGGATCCTGGCCCGCGGCCCGAAGGCACGCGGGGCCGTACGCGCGGCCGGGATGGCCGAGACGTGGTCGCCGGAGTCGGAGAGTTGCGACGAGCTCCTTCGCCACCTGCTGCGGGAGGACCTGCGCGGCCGCCGGATCGCCGTGCAGCTCTACGGCGAGCCTTGCCCCGAGCTGACCGGCGGGCTGCGGCACGCGGGCGCCGACGTCGTGGAGATCCCGGTGTACCAGTGGGCGCGGACCGAGGATCCCGAACCCCTGCGGCGCCTCGTCGGGCAGGCGGTGGCCGGGACCGTGGACGCCATCACCTTCACCAGCGCGCCGGCCGTCGCCGCGACGCTGTCCGTGGCGGCCGAGCACGACGCCGAGGAGCCTCTGTTGCACGCCCTGCGTACGCGGGTGGTCGCCGCCTGCGTCGGGCCGGTCACCGCCGCGCCGCTGGAGCGCAAGGCCGTGCCGACCGTACGCCCGGACCGCGCGCGGCTCGGCGCCCTCGTCCGCGCACTCGCCACCGACCTGCCCGTACGGCGGACCGGCCGGATCATGGTGCGGGGCCACACGCTGGAGCTTCGCGGGCACGCGGTCTTGGTGGACGGCAGGCTGCGGCCGATCGCGCGGGCCCCCATGGCGGTCCTGCGCGCCCTCGCCGACCGCCCCGGGCACGTCGTCTCCCGCGCCGAACTGTGCCGCGTGCTGCCGAGCGGCTCCGGCGACCTGCCGGCGGCGGCGCGCCTCCAGCCCGACGAGCACGCGGTGGAGATGGCGGTGGCGCGCCTGCGGCGCGGTCTCGGCGGGAGCGGGTTCGTGGAGACCGTCGTCAAGCGCGGCTACCGGCTGGCCTGCTTCACCGAACCGACGGCGTCGCTGTGATCCTGCGTGATGTGGTGATCGAACGCGACCGACCAGCGGTGGGTCCCGGACCGGACGCACACGGGTGGTGTTGTGGGGCCGGGAAGTAGGACTTCGGCCTCGGTATTGGCAGGCACCTGGACCTCGATCTCCAACCGTCCCGCGTCGAGATGCCAGGAGATGGCGGCCATCCCGTAGGGCGTGCGGTGGCGGGCGGACGCGTGGGTGAGGCCTCCGCCGGGCCGGGGATGGAAGCGGATCTTCCGGTAACCGGGCTCGGCCGGTTCGAGTCCGGCGACCGTACGGTGGAGCCAGTCGACGATCGTGCCGAGGGCGTATTGGTTCAGCGAATTCATCGGCTCCGGGTTGATCCGGCCGTCGGGGTGGATGCCGTCCCAGCGTTCCCAGATCGTGGTGGCGCCCATTTTCACCATATGGAGCCAGGAGGGATATTCCGTCTGCAGCACGAGCCGGTAGGCGGCGGCCAGATCGCCGGCCTCGCAGAGGGCGTCGCAGATGATCGCTGTGCCGATCAAGCCCGTACTCATTCGGTATCCGCTGCCGGTGACGATCCGGCTGAGCCGCGCACCCGCGCGGCGTCGTTGCTCGTCGGTTTCGGCGAGACAGAAGGCGAGCAGGAGCGCCTGTGCGGTCGCCGACGGTACGGCGAGGTTGCCGGCGTCGTCCATGAAGGCCGTACGGAACGCCATGCGTACTTGTTCGGCGAGGGACTTGTAGTTCCGCGCGTCGTCGTCGTGGCCGAGGACGTCCGCGGTGCGGGCGACGAGCTCGGCCGAGCGGGCGAAGTAGGCGGTGGCGAGGACCTCAGGCGGGGTCTGCCCTCGATGCGGACGATCCGGGGCCGCCAGCGGGTCGAGCCAGTCACCGAAGTGGAAGGTGCTGTCCCACAACCTTGTCGGGCCGGCGAGCCGTTCGGCGTAGTCGACCCACTTTCGCATGCTGTCCCACTGCCGGGTGAGCAGACCGATGTCACCGAAGCGTTGGTAGAGCACCCAAGGGACGATCACGGCGGCGTCACCCCATGCCGCCGATGAGCAGAGCCAGGCAGGTCGGATCCATTCTTCCGCGTCGTCGGGCGGGGGCGGAATGAAGACGCAGCTCGGGACGGTGTGCGGCATCCGGCCGTCGGCCCCCTGGTCCGCGGCGAGATCGGCGAGCCAGGAGGCGAACAGACCGTTGACGTCGTAGAGGAAGGCGGCCGACGGCGCGAACAGCCCGGCGTCACCGGTCCAGCCGCGACGTTCACCGCGTTGCGGGTTGTCGGTCGGCAGGCCGAGGAAGTTGCTCCGCATCGTCCATACGGAGTTCTCGTGCAGTCGGTCGACCAGCGGGTCCGAGCACTCGAACCAGCCCGTGCGTTCGAAGTCGGTGTGCAGGACGACCGCGGTGACTTGCGCCGGGTCGAAGGTACCGGGCCACCCATCGATCTCCGCGTACCGGAAGCCACGGTAGGTGAACCGCGGTTCCCAGGTCTCGACGCCGTCACCTTTCAGGATGTAGGTGTCCTCGGCCCGCGCGGTCCCGAGGTTTTCCCGGTAGAGGTCGCCATCGCAAAGAACCTCGCCGTGCCGGATGGTGACGGTGTCGCCGGCCTCGCCGGTGACCTGGATGCGGAGCCGCCCGGCCAGGTTCTGCCCGAAGTCGCAGATCACCGTGCCGGAAGGAGACGCGAGGACCTCGACGACGGGCACCTCCTCGATCCGCCGGATCGGCGGATCCGTGGGAGCGACGAGGGAGACCTGTGGATGATCAACGATGGCCACTGCTCGCCAGTCGCTGTCGTCGTAGTCCGCCCCGGCCCAGCCGGGTAGCTCGAGGCGGGCGTCATAAAGCTCGCCGTCGTAGATGCAGCCGGCAAGAATCGGGCCTGTCGTGGCCCGCCAGCTCTCGTCGGTGACGACGGTCTGACGCGTGCCGTCGGTGAAGAGGAGTTCGAGCTGGGCCAGCAAGGCAAGACGGTCGCCATAGACCCCTTTCGATACGGGGCCGCGGTACCAGCCGTCTCCGAGGACCGCGCCCACCACGTTGCGCCCCTGCTGAATCCGGTCGGTGACGTCGAATATCTGGTAGCGAAGGCGGTTGTAGTAACTCGTCCAGTTGGGGGCGAGCACTTGATCACCTAGCGCGGAACCGTTCAGGTAAGGCTCGAACACCCCCAACGCCGTCACGTACAGCCGTGCGGCGGCCACCGGGCCCGCCACGTCGAATCCGTGGCGCAGATAAGAGGAAGGGGTACCCGCCGCGGGTACGGCCTCGGCCGACCCGACGAATGCGGCCCGCCAGTCGGCCGGATCCAGCAGGCCCGCCTCGACGACGAGCCGATCGCTCCAGTCGGTACGGCGGCCGTCGTCGCTTGCCGCCCGTACCTGGACGATCCGCTGCTCCCGCGACCGAATATCCGCGAACGGCCACGGTACGAACAGCGAGGCGTCCGATTCGACCGCGACCGTCGTGTCCGCGTCGCGTAGTTCGTAGCCTCGTTGTGTCCAGTCCACCGCATTCTCGACGATCCACGACAGTCGAGGCCGCGCCGTTCCCACCACCGTGCCGGCGCCGTACTCGGCGCGAAGCCGAGCGATCCGGGGAGTGGAATCATCGGGTGTCATCGGGTCTCCTTCACGGGAGAGACGAAGCGATGGCGCATCTCCCCGACGGTCTCGATCGAGGTGGTGAGTTCATCGCCGGACGTGAGCCACCGTTGCGGCGTACGGCCCATCCCCACGCCCGCCGGGGTCCCAGTGAAGATGAGGTCGCCCGGCAGCAGCGGTACCAGGGCGGACAGGCGCGCGATGAGCCGGGGAACCGAGAAGATCATGTCGCTGGTACGGGCGATCTGCACCGTCTCCCCGTTGAGGGTGCAGCGGATGGCCAGATCGTCGGGATCGCGGAGTTCGTCGACGGTGACCAGGCACGGTCCAAGAGGGCCGAAACCCGGCAGCGACTTTCCGAGGCTGAACTGCGGGGCGGGGCCGGCGAGCTGAGTCTTGCGCTCCGAGATGTCCTGCCCGGCGGTCACCCCGGCGACGTGGCTCCAGGCGGCCGGCTCGGCCACTCGGTAGGCGTGGCGGCCGATCACCGCGACGAGTTCGACCTCCCAGTCGGTGTGGCCCCCTTCGGGCAGCGTGACGTCGCCGTACGGCCCGGTTATGCAGCTCGGGAACTTGGTGAACACGACGGGGTCGCGGGGGAGGGCCAGCCCGGATTCCTCGGCATGGGCGCGGTAGTTCAGACCGATCGCGAAGACCTGTCGTGGGTTCGGCACGGGGGCGCGCAGTTCGGTGGGGTCATAGGGCCGAGGCGGGCCGTGGCCACCGCCTCGCGCCCAGGCGACGAAGTCCGTCCAACGGTCGAAGGCGGACGCGGGATCGGGGCCGAAGCGGCCACCGCTGGCCGTTGCGACGTCGACCGCCCCGTCGCCGGTCAGTATGACGAGCCGGTCGCCGAGATTCGCTATTCGCATGAGCCCACCCGCCCAGGTACCTGGCCGCTCATGAGGCACCGGCCGGGACCGGGGCGACGACGCCGCCCGGGTAACGCTCGAGCTGTTCGGGGTCATAGATCGTGAGCGGGTGGTCGGCGACGCGGCGGACCCGTTCGTGTGCCGCGAGCGCTTCGTAGATGTTCTCGCAGATGCCGATGGGGTGATCGGTGTCGAGATTGCGCCGGGTGAAGTACGCGTCGGTCACCGTGACGACGCCTTCGGACGTGTCGATCTCGACTGCCATCGAGGCGCGATGATGGGATCCGGTCCACCACGTGCGTATGCCGGGCGCCACTTCGTCCTCGTCGGCCAGCAGCCGTACCCGATCCCATGCCTCGCCGGTGAGGTGACCGAGGACCTGCGGTGGCAGGCACGTGTCCCGGTCGTCGTGCGGGTGCCGGTGCGTGCGGTGGAAGTGGAGCCAGCCCCGCTCGGTCAGGCAGATTCGCGCGTTCGGGAACAGCGGCACGTTGGAGACGGTGTAGAGCTGGAGTGGTGTCAGCAGGATGTGGGTGACGTCCTCCCGTGCGACACCCAACGCGGCGAGCTGATCCGGCAGCCACTGGCCGGGCTCGCGGCGCATCGTGGCCCATTCGCCGAGGAAGCTCGCCCATTGCTCGTTCATCGCCGTCAGGTCCTCGGCGGGACCAGTGCCGATCAGCGCAGTCACGCCGTTGCCACGTATCAGCATCGCCTGGAACGCCAGCCGGTACCTTTCATCCCAGTCCGACATCCAGTAGAGCTCCGGTCCTGGGCAGTCGGCGTCGCCCAGGTGAAGGAGCCGAACCCCGTACTGTGTCCTGCCATCAGGCGGATCGCCCTGCTGCTCGTGCTCCATGGTGGTCCCCTCATATTCGCCATCGGGTGGCATCGCGGTCATGGGCGGAGCAACGCCTTGACCACGTCGTCGCGGCCGTTCATCAACGCGGTGAAGATCTCGGCGCCCTTGTCCAGCCGGAACGTGGTGGTCCAGTCGAGCGGGACCTCCGTGGCCAGGGTCAACGCGGCTCGGAAGTCCGCGTCGGTATAGGCGTAGGACCCCAGCACTCGTCTCTCCTGGCGTACGAACTGCTGGCCGTCGAATCCGGTCTCGGCGCTGAGCAACCCGATCCACACGGCGGTCCCACCGGGCCGCAGCAGTTCCACCGACGCGCGGCGGGTCGTCGCGCCGCCGACGGCGTCGATCACCACGTCGTACTCGCCGGCGAGTACGGTGGTCGTGGCGGTGGCGCCCAGCTCGGCGGCCAGTCTCAGACGTCGCTCGGACAGGTCGCAGATGTCCACCCGATCGCTGGAGGGGCGGGCCACAAGCAGCGCGACCAGGCCGATCGTGCCGGCTCCGATGATCCCGATCCGGCTGCCCGGCTCGGGGGCGGCGAGTCGTAGCGCGTGGATCGCGTTGGCCAGCGGCTCTACCATCGCGGCCGTCTCGAACGACATGTCCGGATCCAGCACGTGGAGCGCCTGCTCGGGTACCGAGAGCGCTTCGGCGAAACCGCCGGGGCGGTGCACACCGATGAGTTGTCGGGAACGGCACAGGTGGTCGTGGCCCTTGCCGCACAGGTCGCAGGTCCCGCAGCTCAGGATCGGGTTGATGGTGACGCGGCGGCCGTCATCGGTGATGCCGGCCAGTTCGTGCCCCATCACCAGCGGGGGCTGACGGAACCCGGCATGCCGCACACCGTGCAGCTCACTGCCGCAGATCCCGGCGGCCCGAACGTGGACGAGAACCTCGCCGTCGCCCGGGTCGGGGCGGTCGGCCGTACGCAGCTGTACCGCGCCCGGACCGGTGAACACGAGCGCCTTCATGGTCCACTTCCTCTGGTTCCGCTTCCGTCCTTGGCGGTGGTGTTGAGCAGGTGGCGTACCTTCTCTGCCGCTCCCCGGCGTAGCGCCGGCAGCGAACGGGCTGACAGGTAGGCGATATGCGGGGTGACCAGCACACGGGAATGCGCGGCCAGCTCAGCCGACACTCCGCGCGGTGGCTCGGTCTCCAGCACGTCCAACGATGCGAATCCCAGCTCGTCGGAGTCGAGCGCGGCCAGGAGCGCCGGCTCGTCGACCAGCCCGCCGCGCGCGGTGTTGATCAGATGTCCCTCGGGACCGAGCGCCGCCAGCACCTCCCGGTCGACGACTCCGCGGCTCCGCTGGGTCAGGGGTATGTGCAGGGACAGGTGACGAACGTTGCCGGCCAGCTCGGTGAGAGTCGGCCAGACCGTCACTCCCTCCGGAGCCTCGGTCAGGTACGGGTCCCAGATGTGCACCGGGAAGCCCAACGCCGAAACTCGGTCGGCGGCGCCACGGCCGATCCGCCCGTAGCCGACGATGCCGACGGGGTCGTCCGCCGGCGGGAGCGGCCGGGCGATGCCCTCGGTGGTCCATCCGTGCTCTTCGTAAGCCCGTCCGGATGTGACAAGCCGCCGGTTGTGGGCGTAGATCGAGGCGGCGGCGTGGTCGGCCACCTCCGACAGGCAGTAGTCGTCGACGTTGCCCACCGCGACACCCAGATCCTCGGCGGCCACAAGGTCGATGTTGTCCAGGCCGATGCCGTAGCGGACCACGGCCCGCAGTGACGGCAGCAACCCTTCGAGGACCCGCCGGGTGATCGGGGCCCACTGCACGAGCAGGGCCGCCGCCCCGGCCCCCGCGGCCAGGACGTCCTCCTCGGTCAGCGCGTTGTACTTCATCACGTGGTAGTCGGCGCCGAGCACCGAACGTTCGTGGAACCCGTCGCCCAGATTGGTGTCGGTGATCACGACCTTGTGCACTGTGGCGTCACTCTCCCCGCCCTCGCCGTCCCCGGCGCGAACGCTCAACGCGAGCCCTCGAACCGTGCATCGGCTCCGAGACCTTCAGGCCCCATCGCGAGGTATCCGCCATCGACCGGCACCTCGGCCCCGGTGACGAAGCTGGCGTCTGAGGAGCACAGGAACGCGATCACCCGGGCGACCTCCCCCGGCTCCCCGAGCCGCCCCAGCAGGTGATAGCGCCCCCAGACCGGCTCCCACCTGTCCCGGTCACCGTTGGCGGCGCGGGCGACCTCGGGAGTCCAGATCCAGCCGGGGCTGACGCAGTTCACCCGGATCCCCTCAGGAGCCAGGTCCATGGCCATGCATCGGGTCAGATTGACGATCGCGGCCTTGGTCGCGTTGTAGGTCCACCTTCGCGGCTGCGCGACATGCGCGGAGACGCTCGCGACGTTGACGATCGCCGCGCCTTCTGCGCGCGCGAGCAACGGATGCGCGGCCTGCACCACGCCCGCCAAGCCGCGTACGTTGACGCCGAGCACCCGGTCCCAATCATCGGTCGTGGCATCGAGTGCCCGGTTTATGAAGCTGGCCGCACAGTTGACGACCAGATCCAGCCGTCCGCTCTCCCGCTCCACCCGGTCCACGGCCTGGGACACGGCCGACTGGTCGGAGACGTCCACCACCAGGGCCGTGGCCCGCCCACCGCTCGATTCGATCTCCTCGACCACCCGGTTCAGCCCAGAGCCGTCGATGTCGACGGCCATCACGGTCACACCGCGCGCCGCCAGTTCCAGGGCCGTCGCCGCGCCGATGCCAGAGGCGGCGCCGGTGATCAAGCCGACCTCGTTGCGCCACTGCATGCTCCCAACCCCTCTCTTCGGCCGACATGGTGCTCACGGACATGCTGCGGGACCTCATGGATCGGTGTCAAGTAGGAGAACTAGAGTTCTTGTATATGAACTTCCCTGGTCGAGCGCCATGCATCGGCGAACGCGCCGGGCGGATGCCTGCGATAGAGTTCGCATATCTGAACGAAGGTTCCGCTTTCGAACTGAGGTGTTGTGGGCGAGGCAGTCAAGTCGGCCGACCGCGTACTCCAGATCATCGAACTGCTCGCCGGCCGGCCCGAGGGGCTCACGCAGACCGAGATCCATATCCGGCTCGGCCTGCCCAAGAGCAGTACGCACGCGCTCCTGGCCACGATGGTCACCCGAGGTTTCCTCGAGCAGGACCCCCAGAGCCACGGCTACCGGATCGGCATCCGGCTCTGGCAGGCCGGGCAGAGCTACCTGCTCGCCGCCGACCTGGAGAAGTCCGCGCTGCCCTACATGGAGGCGTTGCGCGACGAGGTCAACGAGACCGTGCAGCTGGCCGTCCTCGACGGGGTCGAGAACGTCTACATCGCCAAGGTCGAACCCGACCAGCAGCTGCGACTCGCTTCCCAGGTCGGCGTGCGCCTGCCCGCGCATGCGACCGGTGTCGGAAAGGCGCTGCTCGGCGGGCTCAGCGACGACGAAGTGCGGGAACGGTTCCGGGATGTGGAGTTCGTCCGTTACACCCCGCAGAGCCTCACATCACTCGACCACCTTATCGCCAAGCTCGGCGAAATCCGGGCGCAGGGCTACGCCCTGGACAACGCGGAGTACACGGCGGGGGTGTACTGCGTCGCCGCGCTGATCCGCGGCGCTCGTGGCACGGCACAGGCAGCGATCAGCGTGGCCGTGCCGGACGTACGACGGACACCTGACCTCATTGACAAGATCACCGTGGCGGTTCTCGAGAAAGCGGATGCTCTCTCCCTGCGTCTTGGGTTCAGATCGCCCGGCTGACCTGCCGTGACGTTAGCCAGGTCGCCTTTGATGTTCGTTGAGCCGGGTGAAGCGGATTCGGCGAGCGCGGGAGGTGGTGAGGGAGAGTTCATCTCGGCCGGAGGTGAATCGTACGGTGGTGATGGCGTCGTTGAGGCCGGGGATGAAGGGGATGTGGGCGTGAAAGAAGTCGTGTTCCTGGGGGTGGAGGTGGATGGTCGGCCATCCGGTCGCCTGTAGTTGGGGTGGTCTGTTGGCGGGGGTGTTCACCTGGATGGTGGTGTCGAGTTCGGTGCTGTAGTAGGTGCCGGTGTGCTTCTCGTTGGCGGTTTGGGTGTTCTGGTTGTGGAACGGGTTGATCCGTCGGCAGCGTCGTGTCGGCCCGCGGTCGGGGTGGACGATGATGCCCTGGGGGATGGCTTCGATCGTGTAGCCGAGGCGGTCGTTGACGAGCCGCCGAGATGTGTCGAGGCGTAGGGGCAGGTCGGAGAATCCGAACCGCAGCCGGAGTTGGTGGCCGTCTGCGTGTAGCTGGTAGAGGTCGTCGGTGTCTTCGTCGAGGTACCAGCCGGTCAGGTGGCTCGTTTCGGGGGCGGGGGGCGGTTCGGACGTGCCGGTGGGGGCGTGACGGAGTATCTGGTCGAGTGTTCTGCGGCCGAGTTGCAATGTGGCGGAGCCGGCGAAGTTGGACAGGACGATTGCTGCTGCCCGGGTGTCGGGGAGGACGAGGAGTTGGGCGCGGTATCCGGCGTCGCTGCCGGAGTGGGACAGCAGGCGCGCTCCGCGGTGGTCACCGATGATGACTCCGAAGGCGTAGTCGGGTTGCGTCCCGTCGGTGAGGGTGGTTCTGCGTTGGAGCAGGGTCTGTGCCTGGGGAGTCATGACGTGTACGGCCCAGCGGGCGAGGTCGTCGATAGTGCTGTTGAGGCTGGTGGCCCCAGCGTTGGAATACGACAGTGCGATCCGCCTGTAGGCGCCGTCGGGGTGCTGGTAGTAGGAGGTGGCTTGGCGCGCGACGATGTCGTGGTGGTCGTCGAGGAAGGTCGTGCTGTCCATGCGGAGGGGGCGGAATATGCGTTCGGCGCAAAATTCGTGCAGGCGTTTCCCGGTGATCATTTCGATGATGGCGGCGAGCAGGACATATCCGGTGTTGGTGTAGGAGTATTGCGATCCCGGCGGGAAGTTCAGGGCGCGTTGCCGGGACACGAGGGTGAGGATGTCGTGGGTGGTGATGACGTCCTCCATCCTCCGGCCGCTGAGCACTGTCAGCAGCATGTAGTCGCGTAGGCCGCTGACGTGGTGGATAAGGTGCCGGATGGTCACCTCGCGGAAGGGGAATGCGTCGAGATATTCCCGGACCGGGTCGTCGAGGTTCAGCTGTTCGTCGGCGGCGAGTAGCGCAATGGCGTAGGCCGTGAATTGTTTCGAGATCGACGCGACATGGAAGACGGTGTCGCGGGTGATGGGGATCTGGTGCTCCAGGACGGCCATTCCGCGGCATGCGACGGCGTGGAGTTCGCCGTCCGCCACGGCCGCGATGATGGCGCCGGGGCCTGCCGGGTCGGTGAAGCCGGCGTCCGGGTCGGCTAGTAGCCGGTCGTACTCCGGGGCGTGGGTGGGCATGATGCTTCTTCCCTCCGTTACTGGCCGTTTTCCGGGCTGACGGCCAGGTGGCGGGCCAGGAACGCGCCTGCTTTCCGCCAGAAGTAGTCATCGTGGAGGTTGTCGTAGCTGTGGTATTGCTCGGGCAGCACGACGAACTCGTGGGGTTTGCCGTCGCGGATCAACGCCTCCGACATCTTTATGGCATCGGTCCATGTGACGTGGTCCGCGGTGCCCGCAGCGATCATTACGGGTCCTCTGATCTTCGAGGCGAGCGGGATGGCGTCCGCGAACGCGTACCCGTCGGGGTTGCGTTGTGGCAGGTCGAGATAGGGCTCGCACAAGACGCCGTAGTAGGGGTCGAAGCCCGGGGCCGAGCACACCGCGGCCCGGTAGATGTCGGGCCGGTCGGCGAGGCATCGGAACGCGGCGTAGCCGCCCCAGCTGTGGCCGATGACGCCGACGCGGGTGGCGTCGATGAAGGGGTGCCGGGCGGCGAGTTGGCCGATGGTCGTGGCGTGGTCGTCGGCGAGCACGTTGGCCCAGCGTAGGTAGCTGGCGTCGTGGAAGGCCTTCGACCGCCCGGGTGTGCCGCGGGCGTCGACCATCAGCGTCACGTACCCGAGTTGGGCGAGGGCTTGGGCCGCCACGGCGCCGAAGCCGTCCGGGTTCCCCTCGACGAAGCCGTGCGGCACGATCGTGGTCTGCGGCCCGCCGTAGACGTACTCGATCACCGGATAGGTGCCGGCGGGGTCGAAGTCGTGAGGCTTGAACATCACTCCCAGCAGCCGCGTCCGCCCATCGGCCGCGGTGACGGTGAACTCCTCGGGCGGTAGATATCCGGTTGCTTCGAGCCGGGAGATATCGGCCCGGGACACCTCGGCGAGCCTTCGTCCCTCGGCGGTGCGGACTTCGACCACCGGTGGGCGCGCGACAGTGGAGAACGTGTCGAGGAAGGCGGTGCCGGATGGGGCGAGCGCCACGTCGTGGACGCCGGGCGCCTCGGTCAGCGGCTGTACGTGTCCGCCGTCCAGCCGGACCCGGTAGAAGTGCAGATCATACGGGCGGTCCTGGTCGCGGTGGCCGGTGAAATACAGGTGGCCGTCCCTGACGGCGACGGCCTTGGCTACCGGCCACGGGCCGTCGGTGAGTTGGCGGACCAGGGTTCCGTCGCGGTCGTAGAGGTAGAAATGCCGCCAGCCCGAACGCTCCGAGGCCCAGATGATGTGCTGCCCGTCCGGCGTCAGCCACAACAGTTCGGGCTCGCCGCCGGGCGGGAAGTAGAAATCGTGATGATGGCGGACGAACGACCTGCCCGACTCGACGAACAACACCCGGGTCCGGCCGGTGACCGCGTCCGCCTCCAGCACCGTTGCCTGCCGGCAGTCCCTGGAGATCGAGACCACCAATAGTGCCGTCGAGTCCGGCGACCACGCGGCGACCACCGGGTAGGTGTCGGCGGTGTCCCCCAGATCCAACTCGACCGGGGCCGGCCCGTACAGGTCGAGAACATGCAGCGTGGTCCGTTCCAGGATGCCTCCGGCCCTGGCTCTGGGCCGGACCACCACCTCATCGCCCGCTTTGCGGTAATGCACCCGCGGCGCCCGATAGACCCCTTGGAAATCGACCGTGTAGGCGGCCACCTTGCGGCCATCCGGTGACCAGCACACGCCGCTGCCCGAATCGCCGAGCGCCGAATCGCCGGGTGCCGGAGGAACACGGTAGGGGGCGTCGAACCGCCACTGGTGGTCGGTGGTCCCATCGGCGGTCAGCCGTACCGTGGCGCCGTCGTAGGCGGACCGCGCGACGATGTCGTGGTCGATGGTCGACAGGAAGTACGTACCATCCGGCGAGGGCACTTCCAGCTCTTCGCGGGGGTTGGTCAACCGGCTCCACCTCAGGTACGTCCCGGGCTTCGCGCCCGCCCGGCCGACCTCAGCGGCTTGATAGCTGTTGAGGTCGAGGGCCAGGGCGGTCGCTCCGACCTCGAAACCGATCTTCTCCGCACTGAGGAAGGTGAACCCGGGGAAGGGCAGGCCTTGCCCCGGCGGCGTCCGCCCGGTCGCCTCCGCGATGGCCAGGCGAGCCCGATCGACATCCACCAGCGGGGTCTTGTCCCCAGTCCGCAGATCCACCCGCCATGCCCGCAGCTCATCTGGCGGACCGGCGACGAAACCGGCGACCGATCCGTCTGGGCTCCACGCCGGCTTTATCCGCCCTCCCCAGCACAACCGATCAAGATCGCGCAGATAGGTGGTGAACCGCGCGAACCGCGAATCATCTTCCACAACCATGAACGAACCTCACCGTCAAGAAAATACGTATTTGTGGCGCCACTTCCCCAATGCGGCGGCAGGGGGCACCGGCAGCGGTGCTCCCTGCCGCGCTAAGGCTCCCGGCCTGCTACTTGAATACGCGGAGTGAGGTGGGAATGACGGGGACGTATTGCCCGGTGTTCTGTGCCTCGGCCTTATTGAGATAGAAGGTGACAGGCCGGTCGGAGATGGGGACCAGATTAAGGTCGCGGTAGAGTGCTTGTTCCGCCTGGTTCCAGTAGGTGCAGGCGGCAGGTAGGGTCATGGTGAGTGCTTTGTTCGCCAGCGTTTCATAGTCTTTGTTCTTGATGCCGGTAAGGTTGGAGCCCTGCGGTGGGGGCGGTCCGTCCACGTACTTCATCGCCTGGCTCGCGTCGTTGAATCCGAAGCCAGTGGTGTAGATATCGAAGTTGGCCACGTCGAATACGCTCTTGGTGGCGCTGAGGAAGGTGTCGCTCACCAGCTTCACCGTGATGCCGAGCGCTCCCCAGCGTGCGTTGAGCAGCTCTGCCATGGTCTTGTTGTATTCGGAGACGGACGCGACGTAGTGCACGTCGATTGTCAGTTTCTTCCCGTTCTTGCGACGCAGTCCGTCGGAACCCTTGATCCAGTCGGCCTGGTCGAGCAGGCTCGCCGCATTGGCCGGATCATGGCCGGGCAGTTGCCCGGAGATGTTGTCTCCGGGACATGGGTTGGGCTTCATCGAGACCATTCCGGTCGCCGCACTGCCGTAACCACCGGTGCTGACCTTCGTGACCTCGGCGAGGTCGAGCGCTTGCACCAGGGCTTGTCTCACCCGTTTGTCCGCTGTCGGGCGGTAGCTTCGCTGGTTGATCCACAGCCAGTTGCCAGAGATCGGCATATTGACCCTCTTCAGGCCCCGTGCCTCCAGTCGCTGCCGGTCGGTGCCGACGACGGATCCCATATTGAGCTGACCGGTCAGCAGGAGGTTCGCTCGCGTCGTGACATTCGCGACAACGCGCAGGACGACCTTCGCGGGCGTTCCCGGCGCGCTCGTGCCGGCGCCGTCGGGGCCCCAGGTATAGCCCTTGCGCACCTCGAAGGTGTAGCTCTGGCCGGGGACGACCTGCTTCAAGACGAACGGCCCCGTCCCTGCGGAGGAAGTCTTGAGCGACGCCCGGTCCCGCATGCCCTTAGCGCACACGATCGGGAATTGTCCGATCATGTTCAGCAACATGCCGAACGGTTTGTCCACGACGACCTTCACCGTCCTGGAACCATCGTCTGCCGTCGCCTTGAGCGGAACGTCTGGCACCGTCCAGCCCCTCGCTATGGACTGGCTCTTCGCATCGGCCACGTAGGTGATCGCCGCGGCGACGTCGCTCGCGGTCAGCGGCGAGCCGTCCGAACAGGTGATATTAGGGCGAATCGTGAACGTCGCGGAGCTGGCATCCGCGGACCATTTCTCCGCCAATCCGGGGACGAGCCTTCCGTCCGGCTTTAGGAACACCAGCGGATCATAGGCAAGGTAGGTATAACCAAAGAGCCGGTTTTGATATGGATCGAATCCGCCCCAGTCGTCGTCAATCGACATGGTGAAGGTGCCAGTTGTGGCGTACTTGGCGGACGAGTTCTGTCCGCCGCTCTGCTTTGCTGACCCTCCACACCCCGAGGTGATAAGTGAAATCATCAGCAAAGATGCGAGCGGGCCGTAGAGCCGATTCAACGCAGATCTCCCTTCGATCTTGCGAGATTCTTCGGGCAACGTTTTAGCAAAAGGCGTGGATAATCCCCTGTGGAATGATCTCCATCCGGCCAAGGAAAAGACGGGGTGGCGAACAGGGGCACCTTGTTCAGGAATTGAGTGCGATCGACCAGTGGCGGCACCAGGTGTGACGTGCATGGGTGGTGCCGTGGGGCTGGGCAGTACGACCTCGGCCTAGGTGTCCGCGAGAAGCGCCTGGGCGGTCATCGATGGCACGGTGAGGTTGTCGGCGTCGGCCTTGAAGGCCGTTCGGAACGCCTCGCGTACTTCTGTCGCGAGGGACCGGTAACGGGGGGCGGCATCGTCCTGGCCGATGATGTCGGCGGTGCGTTCTACGAGTTCGGCCGAGCGGGCGAAGTACGCGGTGGCGAGAACTTCTGCCGGAGTCTGCCCATGTTGTGGGCGATCCGGTGGTGCGTAGAGCACCCAGGGCGCGGTCGCAGCCACATCTCCCCGCGCGGCCGATGAGGAGTACCGGACACGGCGGACCCCGGAGGTGGCGCCGGTGATCAACCCGGCCCGGTCGTGCCGTCGCATGCTCTCAACTCCTTTCGGTCGGTCGGCATGGTGCTCACGGAGCCCTGGAGTCAGCGGTGCACCGCCCTCCTGAGCAGGGCGGCACAGGAGGGGATTCACCGCACCACCTGGCGATTGTTGCCATGTTGAAGGACTCTCCGGATCCGTGTCAAGTAGGAGAACTTCAGTTCCCATATATGAACTCGCGAGACTCTGTGTGGTGGCGCCCTCGCGGCCTTACGTCACTCGACCACCTCGTCGCCGACGAGGTCCGAGCGCCTGGACTCCTTGACTCATCTGAAGAGTAGAGGAGAGAAACGTGACATAGCTCGCACTATACGGACAAATCTCCGCTAACTTGTAGGACAAGTTGATGTTCGGCCAAGGAGATACCGTGCTCGCGCTCAAGCGAGAAGGGGGCGTTATGGCCCGGCGACGCCGGAGCGAGGCAATCGTCCTCGACTTTTTGCGATCGATCGGCGAGGGCACCCTTCCGGTGGGTTCGCCGCTGCCCGCCGAGTCGATCCTGTGCCAGCGGTACGGCGTCGGCCGCAGCGTCGTGCGAGAGGCCCTGCAGGCCCTCGACGCGAAGGGCCTGGTCGTCGTGCGCCAGGGCAGCGTCGCCAAGGTCGCCCCGCGCCAGCACTGGAACGTCCTCGACTCCGACTTCCTGCATGTGCACAGCGGCACGGAGTTCTTCCCGCAGCTGCAGACGGCCCGCGAGGTCCTCGAACCTCAGATCGCGCGGCTCGCCGCGATCAACGCGACCGACGCGGACATCGCCGAGTTGGTCGAGGCGAATGCGCGGATGGAGGGAGACGTGAAGAACCCGGCGGACCACGCCGTACACGACATCGCTTTCCACCGCGCCATCGCGCAGGCCTGCGACAACTCGATCCTGGTGTCGTTCCACGACTCGCTGACGAGCCTGGGGGAGCGCACCCGCCTGGCCTCGGCGGCGATTCCGGGGGCGATCGGGCGCGCGATCTCATGGCACGGCGAGATCATCGACGCGATCCGATCCCGCGATCCCGATGGCGCCTGGGCCGCCATGACCATGCACCTCCGGCAGGTGCGGGCCGAGCTCGCCCGCCTCGACGACCTGCACAAAGACGGAGCATCGGAGCCTCCAGGTGACCGGACGAAGAAGGGGTGACTGGACATGCGGGAGCCGAAGTTCAGCGGCGAGGTCGCGCTGGGCGGTGCGGGGTACTCGCTTTCGCCACACGCCCCGAAGGACGACGACGCCGCCGTGCGCGTCATCCGTGCGGGCTACGACCGGGGAATCCGTATCTTCGACACGGCCCGCGCCTACGCCCCGGTGGGGCTGCCGTTCCACAACGAGGAGCTGATGCGCCGGGCCCTCGCCGGCCGCGCGGACGCGATCATCGCGACGAAGGGCGGCCACTGGCGGGCCGGCGCTTCCGACTTCCCCGCGGACAACAGGCCCGAGCGGTTGCGGAAGGACGCCGAGGACAGCCTGCGGGCCCTCGCGCTGGACTGCCTGCCGTTGTACTACGTGCACCGGGGCGATCGCGGCACCGTACCGATCGAAGACAGCGTCGGAGCCCTGGACGACCTGCGCCGCGAAGGCAAGATCGCCCGGATCGGCATCTCCAACGTCACGGCTGAGCAGGTACGAAGAGCGGTCGCGACCGCACCGGTCGCAGCCGTCCAGAGCCGGCTCTCCGTCAGGACCGTGCTGAACGCCGACATCGTCGCGGCATGCGAGCAGTCGGGAATCGCCATTTTCGGGTACAGCCCGCTTCGGTTCTCGCCACCGGATGTCACCTCCGACCTCGACGCCGCCCTGCCCAGACTCGCCGAACTCGCCGAACGGCGTGGGACACCGCTGCCGCGCCTGGCGCTGCGCGGCCTGATGGCATCGAGCCCGGTCATCTCGCTCATCATCGGGACGGGCAGCATCGAGAGGGCCCACGAGGCCGCCCTCGTCCGCTCCGAGCCGTGGGACGACGAGTCGCAGACCGCCTTCTCCCACGACCGGGAGCCACTCTCATGAGCCCCAAGACGGCGATCCGGCGGATCGCCGCGCGGCAGGGAAGCGCCCTGGTGGGAGAGTCGGAGACGTTCGCCGTGACTTCCAGAACGTGAATGCGGCGCGTGGCGTGCTCGACCACCGTGAAGCAGTACCGCCAGGCGAGCGTGATCGTCTCCACGCTGAATAAGTCTCAGTCGCTCGAAAAGGTCAGGTGAACGGTGCCGACATGTCCGTTGATGTGACTCACGCTGTGCAGGTCGAAACTGTCGCCGTGCAGGTTGAGCACTGTGAAGTCCACGGACCCGCTACTCGACTCCGAGGTGAATGATCCGTCCGGACGGCACTTCCACGGCCCCCTGGGGAACCTGGCCGTGACCGCCCGGCTTCAACCACCTGCGCACATCATCGGGGGTGGCGTCCGCGGTCGTCCCGACCTCGAACGCGGTGCCGTCCGGGAAGAACCGGACGTATGTGCGCCCGTAGTCGTGGATCGCGCTGCCGTAGAGGCCGTCGAACTTCGGGGAGAAGCCGGCGGTTTCCTGCTGGGTCCTGCCTGCCTTCACGACGGCTCCTGGCGTTGCCTTGTGAGCCGCGCTACGTGGTTCACCATTAGTGTGTGTCGAAGATGAAATGAAAATCTTTTTCCCAGGTTTGATTACGAGAAGTGTGTTGGTAGATGTTGCCGGACGTATTGATGAAAAAGACGTCGATCCTGTCGCCGTTTATGACCACGGCAGGGGTGCCGGTGAGGTCGTTCCCGCCGAGCTGCTGCGAGTTCCAGCTCGAACCAATGAAATACGTTTGAAATAGTTGCCTACTCGTCGGGCCAATGTAGAATAGTCTTAGGTAAGGTGACCCGAATCCCGCTGAAACGCCCGCGCCTTTCAAGGCGGTTACGGTCGTGCCCGACGTCCGACCTTTGTTGGTATGCCATGCATCCCAGCCGGTATCGCTATGATGCGTACGTTGAAATACCTGGCCATTGGTATCGGTGGCGAAAAGGTCGATTTTTCCACTGGTGTAGACGACTGCGGGGGTTCCTGTGAACTTTCCTGATGAGTCTAGATTTTCCGATTGCCAGCCTCCAGAGGAGGAGTAATAGGATCGAGACAGGTGGCCATTCGGGTCGATCAAGAACACCTGTGGCCCATTGTCTATCCATGTGGCACTTACGCCGCTGCCTCGCGTTGCCGTGATCGGGTCGCCGGATTTGGTGGAGACTCTACTCCATTTATTCCACTTGCCGGCACTGGATGTTCGTTGCCATAATCCCCCGCCGGGGTCGAGCGCAAATACGGAGTATTGCGAATCGTGGTTGACGATCGCAGGCGTTCCCGCTACCTTCCCGCCCAGGTCTTGCGTGCTTTGCTTGCCGTTTGGCGACAAGCAGATCTGGTACAGTCGGCCCCCTTTTCCAGGGTGCACCAGATGGAAGTTGCCGTCCGGTCCGTAAAGCGCCCAGCCGCTTGGCTGTGACTGTCCACCAGGCATGTCTTGATAGTGGTCACCGTGCCCCGTGGCGCATGTGTTCAGCGCGGACGTTTTTGGCGGTCTGGCCAATAAGGCGACAACAAGAGCGGTCGTCAATGCGGCCGAAACCATGGCCACCACCGGCCAGAGCCGATGCGGCTTCGGGCGAACGTTCCAGAGTTGTAAGACGGCTGCCGCTGCTCCGACCACGCCCGCCAAGCTGCCGACGAGCGCGATCCACCATGTGGAGTTCATGGCTCTATGGTTCATGTCTGACCGGGCAGCGCAAGGCGCAGACCGAAATGTCACAGATAGGGATTGTGTCGTCGGCGATGCCGCCTGCGCTGATCACCACGCGCCGAGCAGGCAAGGCGGTCACGCACCTGTTCTTCCGGCTCCGCGACGGAGCTGAGCCCGAGCTCGTACGCTGGTGGCACCGTGTTGTAGCGGCGGCGAACCGTTATTCTCGGGGCATGACGGACGGGGACTCGTTGTCGCTGCGTGCGCTGAAACGGCAGCGGACCCGTGAGGCGATCATCGACGCGGCCATGTCGCTCTTTGCCGAGCGCGGGTTCGACGGGGTCTCGGTCGATGAGATCGCGGCGCGCGCCGAGGTGGGGCGTACGACCTTCTTCCGTTACTTCGGTGACAAGCAGGAGGTCCTGTTCGCCGACAGTGCGGAGCTGTCCCACCTGCTCGCCGGCACGATCGACCGGGTGGCGGCCCCGGTCGCGCCGATCGGTGACTCGCTGGACGACGCGCTCGAGGTGGCACGCGCGGGGGTGCTGGCGCTGGCCGACGCCATTGCCGAGCGCGCCACCTGGATGCGGTTGCACGAGCGGCTCATCGCGGAGAACGCCACCCTGACCGCTCGCCAGATGCTCAAGGAACGCGACCTCGCGGAGGCCGCGATCGCTTCCCTGTGCGGGCACGGAGCGACCCTGGAGACGGCGATGCTGGCTGCCGGAATCGGCGCGGCGTGCTTGCGCACCGCTCAGACGATCACCGCGGAGACGCCTGAGCGGCTTCCCGATGTGCTCAGGGGCGTACTGGACCGGCTTCCTCGTACTTCACTCCGGTGAGCCGCTCGGACAGGTCCCAGAGGGCGGCGGCGGTCTCCGGGTCCTGTGCCGCTTTGCTCGAACCGACCAGCTTGGGCTTCCCACGTACCTGGTAGAGGCCGTTCGGGCCGACATGGCCGCCGCCGGGCACGTCCATGGTCGCGGCGTACAGCGCTGGCAATGCGCCCTGTTCGGCGGACTGGCCGATCCGTCGCTGCAGTACGGCGCCGATCCGCAGGTGGGTCGTGGGCACCGCGTCGCGGAGCAGGTTGGAGCGGGCGAGGCCGGGATGCACCGCCAGACTGCGGACCGGGGATCCCGCCGCGGTGAGACGCCGCTGCAGCGCGAAGGCGAACAACAGGTTGGCCAGCTTCGAGTCCGCGTACGCGGCGGACGGGTCGTACCGGCGCGAACGGTGGTTCGGGTCCTCCAGGTCGAGTTTGGACTCCCGGTGCGCGAGGCTCGCGGTCGTGATGACGCGCTCGCGTACGCGCCCGAGAAGCAGGCCGGTGAGCGCGAACGTACGCCCGCGCAGGGCTGACATGTGCACCCCCGGCCTCAGGACTTCACGAGCTCTTCGGAGACCTGCCAGAGCTCGGCCGCGCGCGCCCGGTCCAGCGACTCCTTGGAGCTGTCGCGCCGCCGCCGCCCGGAGAAGTAGGCGCCGCTGACGTCGGCGAGCTCCGGCGCCGTGACGTGCCACGCGACGTCCGCGCCGGACTCGGCCACCGACCGGGCGTCCTTGACGAACCGCAGCAGCACGGGCGTGAGCCTGTCGTACAGGCCCTGGAAGCGCTTGGGGTAGTCGCGGTCCAGCCGGGTCTCCGGCATCAGCCCGGGGTCGAACGCGTTCACACGGACCCGGCTCGTACGGCGGGCCAGCTCGTACGTCATGTAGATGTTGGCGAGCTTGGACGTCGAATACCGGATCCGCCCGCCCTTGGGCGACACGTCGATCCCGGGCGCCTCGGGGTCGGCGAGCGTACGTGCGGTGCTCCACCGGGGCCCGGGAAATCCCATGGAGCGCGGCGGGCCGTAGTGGGTGCCGCTGGAGACGATCAGGACGCGGCCGTCATCCTCGATGTGGGCGAGCAGCAGCGTGGTCAGCAGGAAATGCCCGAGATGGTTCGTGGCGAACGTCATCTCGTGCCCGTCCGCCGACCGCTTCACCCCGTCGACGATCTGGATGCCCGCGTTGCACACCAGCGCCCGCAGCGGAGGCCTGCCGCTCGCCCCGTCGACGATCACACGCGCGCCTTCCCGCACCGAGCCCAACGACGCCAGATCGAGCTCGACCACCTCCACACTCGCCCCGGGAACCTCGGCCCTGACCCGCATCGCGGCCGCCTCCCCACGCCGCGGATCGCGGCAGGCGAGGACCACGTGCCAGCCCGCTTCGGCGAGCCGGGCCGAGGCGACCAGCCCCAGCCCAGAGGAAGCCCCGGTGACAATGACCGATCCGCTCATGACGAACCCTTCTGCTGGTATCGAGTACCAGATAGTACTGGATACCACTTACTCTCCGAACCCCCTCCGGCCACGACCGCTCGACGGCCACGGGAATCGGGCGGCGCCTACGCGTACGGACCTGGGCCGCCGAGAATGCGGCCGAACTCGGCAGTCGCCTGGTAGCGGGATTCCGCAGGTCAGCATTCCGATCGCATTTTCTTGGGACGCCGGCGAGCGGGCGTTTTTGGAGCCTAGGTATTGGCCGGAGATGTTCTTGTAAAGTACGCTCCTGTCTTGGGCGGGATGGCCTTGTTTTCGGACAGTCCATTAGGGGGGAAGGCGCTGGTGCCTGGACCGATCGCACCAGAACACCCCTGGTATCCCGCCCTCCCGGGCCAGCAAGGTCTCTGGTTTCTGGACCGTATGCAGCGACTCCGGCAGGCTTATCTCGTTCCCTCGGTCCTTGAGTTCACCGGAACGGTCGATCACACTCTGCTGGTCGAATCGGTACAGCGGGTGCTCGGCCGTCATCCGGCGTTGCGTTCCCGGTTTCGGTTCAATCCGAAACTGCGCCGAGTGGAATATCGGACCGACGGCGACCCTATTAGCGTCGGTTTTATCGACGCGGTGGCCGACGAGTGGTCGGACGAGGAATTAGCGCGGCTTGTCGAGTTGCTGTGCCACACATCTTTCGACCTCGCCAATGAACCTCCCGGGCGCGCCGAGGTCATCCGCGTCGAGGAGAAGACGACACTGCTGGTGCTCACCGTGCACCACATCGTCTTCGACGGGTGGTCCCGGCAGGTGCTGGTGCGGGAGCTCGCGGAGGTCTACCGGGCCGGAGCGAGCGGCCTCGTCCCGGATCTGGCCGAGCCCGTCCATCCGGCGGAGGTCGCGGCGCCCCTGTCGCCGGCCGACACGGAGGAGGTGATCGCGAGAGTCGTACGGCGACTCGATGGGGCACCCGACGGATTCCGGCTTCCGTACCGGGCCACCGAGTGGTCGTCGCTCGGCGGGAACATCCGCTCCTGGATCGATCCGGACCTGGCCGGTTCGCTGACCGCGGTCGCCCTCAGCGAACGGTGCACCATCTTCATGGCCGTCGTGGCACTGCTGGCGGCGGCCCTGGCGCGTACCTGCGGGCAGCACGATCTCCTCCTCGGCTTCCCCTGGACCGGCCGGGAGGATCCGGCGACGCAGCACGCGGTCGGCATGTTCGTGAACATGTCGGTACTGCGAATCACGGTCGACGAGGGCATGAGCTGGCGTGAGCTGCTGCGCCGCACCCGGCGCGCGGCCATGGAGGGCTACCGGGACGCGGCCGCTCCCTTCGACGCGGTCACGGCCGCGGTGAACCCCGCACGTGCACTGGCGAAGTCGCCGCTCACACCGGTGATCGTCAGTGTTCAGGAGAGCGCGCCGCTGCCCGATCTGGCGGACGGCGTCGCGGCCCGTGACATCCCCACGGAGACACGCCACATCAAGTACGAGCTGGCGCTCTTCGCCAATCTGGACTCGGCGTCGGGCGGGATCGAACTCTCCCTGGACTATCCGGCCGACCTCTTCGACCGGACCGACATGGACGGAATCATCGCTGAGATACGGCGATGTGTCGTCCGGCTGGCACATGACTCGGAGGCACCTGTGCTGGACAAGGATGGCTTTTCGCTCGACGATCCGGCCGCGCGGCTGGACCTCGTGCGCACCGCCTGGCGTGAGGTGCTGGACGTCGAGGACGTCGACGACGACGTGAACTTCTTCGACGCCGGCGGCAACTCGCTGCTGGTCATCATGCTGGTCGAGCGGCTGAACGAGCTCTCGGGCCGCGAGCTGGACTCGGCCGACATCTTCGAGACCGACACGATCAAGGGGCAGGCGGACCTCCTGACGGCGGATGAGGCGGCCACGAGCGCGGCTCCTCGCGAACTCGGCCGCGACCAGCTCCTCGACCTGGCCCGTCGCCGAGGAGGACGGCCGCAGAGTGAACGCGGCGACTGACGTCGCGGTCATCGGGGTCGGATGCCGCTTTCCCGATGCCCGAGGGCCCGAGGAGTTCTGGACCAACCTCGATGAGGGCGTCGTCTCCGTACGCGAGATCCCCGAGGACCGGCTACGGCGCGCCGGGGTGCCCGAGGCACTGCTGAACGCCGATGACTACGTTCGGCTCGGCACGAGCGTTCCCGGGCTCGAGGACTTCGCCGCCGGCTTCTTCGGCTACTCCGCGGACGAGGCCATGGTGATCGATCCGCAGCAGCGGATCTTCCTCGAGGTGTGCTGGGAGGCGCTGGAGTCCGCCGGCCACCCGCCTGCCCTGGCGACCGCCCGCCGGTCCCGTACCGGGCATGTCGGGGTCTTCGCCGGCACCAGCTTCAACCTGTACGGGGAGATCCTGCGGTTCGGCCGGACGGTCGCCGGCGGACCGTCGCCGATCAGCGAGGCCGACCTGCAGTACGGCGGGCTCCCGGAGTTCCTCACGTCCCGCGTGGCGCACAAGCTGAATCTGACCGGCCCGTCGGTGACCGTGATGACCGCCTGTTCGTCCGCGCTCACCGCGGTGCATCACGCGGTGATGAGCCTGCTGTCCGGTGAGTGCGAGATCGCGCTGGCGGGCGGGGCCGGCCTGCCCGCCCCGCCGCTCGGGTACCGGTACCAGGAGAACGGCCTGCTGTCGCGTGACGGGCTGTGCCGCTCCTTCGACGCCGCCTCGACGGGTACGGCCTACGGCTCGGGCGTCGGCGCGGTCGCCTTGCGCCGCCTGGAAAGCGCCCTCACAGACGGTGACCACATCCTGGCGGTGATCCGGGGGAGCGCGTTGGGCAACTCCGGGGCGCGGCGGCCGGGCTTCATCGCCGCGAACCCCTCCGGCGTCGCCGACGTCGTGGCGACCGCGATACGGCTCGCCGACCTGACCGCCGACCGGCTCGGATACGTGGAGGCGCACGGGTTCGGCACGCCCATGGGCGACCACGTCGAGCTGGCCGGACTGCGGTCCGGCCTGCGGGAGACGATGCACGGGAACAGCCCCGGTTCCTGTGGCCTCGGGTCCGTGAAACCGAACATCGGGCACACCGGCGCGGCGGCCGGGATCGCGGGACTCATCAAGGCGATCCGGATCGCTTCGACCGGCCGGATTCCGCCGCACCCGCTGTTCGAACGGCCGCGCGATCCGGAGATGCTCGCCGACAGCCCGTTGCACATCTCGACGGAGCCGGAGCGTGCGGAGCACCGCAACGTCCTGGTCCATTCCATGGGGCTCGGTGGCACGAACGCCGCGGTCGTCGTCGGTCCGCCGCCGCGAGACGTACGACCCGTCGTTGCCCCGGACAAGGGGCCGGTGCGGCTGGTGCTGTCCGCCCGCAGCCATCGCGACCTGGACGCCATGGCGGGGCGTCTCGCCGACGAACTCGAGCAGCGGCGGCAACCGCTCGCCGACGTCGAGCACACTCTCCGGACGGGCCGCGCGGAGTTCTCCGTCCGGCGGGTGGTCACGGGACCGGCGGGGGAGCTTCCCCGGATGCTGCGCGCACCGGACGCGCGCACGGTCCAGGCGGTCCTGGGCAAACGGGCCGTGGTGATGGTCCCCGACGAGCTCGTGGAGAGGGCCGGGCCGATGCTGGACCGGCTCAGGGCCGCCCTGGGTTCCGATCTCGAGATCGCCCCGGCCGGGCGTACGGAGGCTTCCGTGGCCGATCGGGGAACCGGCGCCCGGTTCCTTCTCGTCCTCGCGGATCGGTCGCCAACCGGCGACGAGCCGGATGACGGCCGCTACGTCCTCGGCCTGGACGAGGAGCCCGACGACGCGCTCACGGTCGCGTGGCGCAGCGGAGTCCAGGTGAACTGGGCCGATCTCGCGCCACCTGCGGCACGCAGGGTTCCACTGCCGGTCTACCCGTACGACCGCGAGCGCTTCTGGGCCCTCGCTCCGGAGGCTCTCGCGTGCTACTGGGGCTGGGAGTCCGCCGACCGTGATCGTTACACGCCGTCGTGATCCTTCGTACGGTCGCCGGCGGGAACCGGGGTGGCGTCCGCGGGAACGGTGCGGACGAGCAGTGACAACATCGCCGCGATCGCGATGGCGGCGGCGCTCGCGAGGAACGCCTGAGCGGTGTCCTGGCCGGAATGGCCCACGAGCCGTCCCGCGGCGGCGGTGCCGATGCTGTAGCCGACGAGCATGAAGGTGCTCATCCAGGCGTACGTCTCGGTGCGGTAGCGGGGCGAGGCGACGTCACCGAGAACGAGCTGATGAAGCGTGTCCCGCGGGCCGCCGACCAGGCCGAAGCCGAGAAGGATCAGCCCGATCACCGGTAGTGCCGAAAACCGTCCGAGCCCCAGGAGCAGTACGGCGGACGCGCCGTTGAACAGCGCGAGTTCACGGCCCGCCGAGCCGCCCCGCCTGCGGGTTCCATAGATCAGGCCGCCGATCACGGAGCCGACCGAGAGCGCGCTGAGCAGGACTCCGGCGACGTCCTGTTCGCCTCTGGCGGTCGCCGCCGCGGGCACGCTGACGATCAGGGACCCGAACGCGAACGTGTCGCAGACGAGGATCGCGTACAGCAGGCGGGTCTGTCCGTGGGCGAGGGGCCCCAGATAGTGCCGCTTCGCGCCGCCGCCGTCCGGCGCGCGGTCGCGTACGCCGGGTGTGGTGACCAGCAGCAGGTTGCCGGTGAGCACACCGGCGCCCACCACGATGACGGCGGCCAGCGGGGGGCCGAAGAACACCAGCAGGGACACGAGCAGCGGCCCGCTGACGAACATGACCTCGTTCAGGACGGCGTCGAGCGCGAACGCGGTGTGCAGGCGCTCCTCCGGCACCAGCAGTGCCCAGGTCGAACGGACGATCGAACCGGCCGGCGGATTGCTGCCGCCGACCAGGAACGCACAGGTCATGAGCGCGCCGAGGGGTGCGTCCCGCGTCAGTGCGACGACCAGCGCCGTGTACGCCGCCATGTTCGCGGGGAGCAGGACCGACAGCACGCGACGCGCGCCCAGCCGGTCCACCATGCGGCCGTTGACGGGGGAGAAGAACGCTGCCGCCAGCGAGAACGAGGCGAGGACGAGACCGCCGTCGGCGTACGAGCCATGCGCGGCGACGACCGCGAGCACCAGCCCGAGGCCGAGCATCGGCACGGTGACCCGGGTCGCGATGGCGACGGCGACGAGCCTGCCGACTCCGCGATGGGAGAGCAGATCGATGTATGAGCGCATGAGATCAGGTCACCGCAGCGGTCCGCCGGTGACGTGGAGTACCTCACCGGAGATGTATCCCGCTTCATCGCCGACGAGGAACGCCACGGCACCGGCCACGTCCTCGGGGCGGCCGACGCGGCGTACGGGGGTCTGCATGGCGACCATCCGCTGGTATCTCTCGAAGTCCATTCCCTGGCGTTCGGCGGTTCCGGCGGTCATGTCCGTCACGATGAAGCCGGGGGCCACCGCGTTGACGGTGATGCCGAAGGCGCCCAGCTCGATGGCGAGGGTCTTCGTCAACCCCTCGATCCCGGCCTTGGCCGCCGAGTAGTTCGTCTGGTTCCGGTTTCCGGCCGCGGCCGCGCTCGACAGGTTCACCACACGTCCCCAGCCTCTCTCCACCTGGTAGGGGCGGATGGCGCGGGTCATGAGGAAGGTGCCGCGAAGGTTGATGTCGACGATCGTGTCCCAGTCGTCCTCGGTCATGTCCTCGAACGGCCGATCGCGGATCGCGCCGGCGTTGTTGACCAGTACGGTGGGCGGTCCCAGCTCTGTCGAGATCCGCTTGTACGCGGCCTCGACCTGAGAGCTCACCGTGATGTCGGCGGCGACCGCGAGAGCCTGCCCGCCGGAGGCGGCGATCGTCTCCGTGGTCCGCGCGCAGCGCTCCTCGTCCAGATCGAGGACGGCGACGGCCATGCCGTCCTTCGCGAGCCGCAGCGCGGTGGCGGCGCCGATTCCGCGCGCCGCCCCGGAGACCACGGCGACCTTGCTCGGCCCGGTTGATCCGCCCATGTACCCCTGGTCCCTGTCTGTAGGTTGCCTGGCCGTGTCGTGCCGGGTCACGTGAATCCGCCGGACACGCGGATGTTCTGGCCGGTGATCCAGCGCGCGTCGGGCCCGGCGAGGAACCCGATCACATCGGCGATGTCGGCCGGCTGTCCCAGCCTGCGCAGAGGGGTCGTCATCACGGCGAGGTCGAGCGCGTCCTGTGAGTTGCCGCCGCGCAGCATGTCGGTATCGACAGGGCCGGGGGACACCGTGTTCACGGTGATGCCCCGGCGGCCCAGTTCGACCGCGGCGACCATGGTGAACTGCTCCACTGCCGCCTTGGAGGCGGCGTACACCGCGACGCCCGGGAAATGCCGCACCGTGTTGACGGTCGAGACATTGATGATGCGGCCTTCGGCGGCCATGCAGCGGGCGGCCCGCTGCATGGCGAAGAAGGTTGCCTTCGTGTTCAAGGCCATCAGGGCGTCGTAGTCCTTTTCGGTCGTCTCTCCGATCGGAGAGACGAGCGATCCGGCCGCGTTGTTCACAAGTACGTCGAGGCCGCCGAGAAGCTCATCGGCCGTATCGAACAGGCGATTCAGGTCGTTGAGTTCGGTGAGATCCGCCTGAATCGCGTGGACGACCTTTCCTTCCGCGGCGAGTTCGGCGACGAGAAGTTCGCTCTCCGCCTGGTTTCGGACGTAACTGAATACCACTTCGGCACCGGCGGTAGCGAGTCGTCGCGTCACCGCCCGGCCAATTCCGCGAGAGCCGCCGGTTACCAGTGCCCGGCGTCCGGCGAGCGTCATGGATTCCTTCCTGCGTCAAGAGAAAAAGAATAGATAAATGACACAGATTGTAACGCTAAGTGATTAATCGCGTGAATGGTACGCTATCACAGGGCAAGTGTGCGATCCGCTCACAGCGTATAGGCCTGGTGATTCAAGCCTTGACCATGCTGATGGAGAACGGATAGATTTGAGCGATTTTCTGCGGGCGGTCGATGTGCTGGCGAACGTGATTGGGGCCCTTGGTCATGCACTCGAGCAGTGACGCAAAGGCGCGCCTATGACGGCGAAGCCGGCGATGTTCGGCGGGACGAGGACCATTCCCAGGGGCGGTCTTGACACGTCCATGGTCACCTGGCCCGTTGTCACCGGGGAAGAGCGAGAGGCGGTTCTCGGAATTCTCGACTCCGGAGGGTTCACCTCCGTGGGGAGAGGCGCACGCGAGGTCGGTCTCCTCGAAAGCGAATGGGCGGCCTACGTCGGTGCGGAGCACTGCGCGGCCGTGGCGAACGGCACCGCCGCGATCGAGCTGGCGCTCGCCGCCCTGGGCATCGAGCCCGGCGCCGAGGTGCTGGTGCCCGCCCTCTCCTTCATCGCCAGCGCGTCCGCCCCCGTACAGCGGCTGCTCGTGCCGGTGTTCGTCGACATCGACCCGGTGACGTTCAATATCGATCCGGCCGCCGCCGAAGCGGCGATCACCGAGCGGACCCAGGCGATCCTCGCCGTGCACCTGCACGGCCTGCCGTGCGACATGACGGCGCTGAGGCGGATCGCCGACCGGCACGGGCTGCTGCTCGTGGAGGACGCCGCGCAGGCGCACGGCGCCACCTACCAGGGGCGGGTCACGGGCACGCTCGGCGATGTGGCGGCCTTCAGTCTCAACCCGTCCAAGAACCTGCCGACCTGTGGTGAGGGCGGGCTGGTCACCACGGACGACCCGGCGGTGCACGAGCGCGTCGTGCTGCACCGCCAGTTCGGCGAGGACCTCTCCGGCACGCGTGACTACCGTTCGAGCCTGATGGCGGGCAACGAGAAGCTGAGCTCGATCAACGCGGCGTTCACCCGTCGCCAGCTCGCCCGTTTACCGGAGGCGCAGAAGGCACGGGAGGCCAATGTCAGTGCCCTGCTCGCCCGGCTGTCGGAGCTTCCCGGCATCGCCGTCCCGCAGTGCCCCGCCGACCGCGGCCACGCCTGGCACATTCTGCGCCTGCGGTTCGACGTCGCGTCGATCGGCCACCCGGACGTGCCTCCCGGGGCGTTCCGCGCCATCGTGCAGCGCGCCCTCCGGGCGGAGGGCGTACCGCTGCGGAGGTACCAGGAGGTGCCGCTGTCCGGTCAGCCGGCGCTACGGGAGCATGCCGGTCTCGGCGGCTATCCGTGGCGGCTGCCGAACGCCAGGGACATCGTGTACGACGCCGCGGAACACCCCACGGCGCTCGCGGTGATCGAGGACTCCCTGACCTTGCAGGGCTGGCATCTCAACCCGGCCGCCGGGCCGGTCCTCGACCGCGTCGCCGATGCGTTCGAGAAGGTGTGGCAGCACCGTGAACGGCTCGCCGGGCTGGCACGGTCGATGGACCGTCCGCCCGGCCGCGGACCCGCACACGTACCGGCGACACGGCGGTGACGCCACGGGAACCGGCTGCCGCCGTCACGGAGTCTCAACGGGGCGCCTGCCGCCACAGTGCCGCGGGGTCTCCCCAGCGCAGCGCCTCGGTCGCGGCGGCCTGGTAGTAGCGGTGGACCGCTGAACGCCGGGTCAGCCCGAAGGCGCCGTGGACGTGGACGGCCTGGCCGGTCACCTCGAGCGCCAGCTCGGCCGCGTAGGCCAACGACTGAGTGGCGGTACGGGCGGCGCCGGCGTCTCCCCGGTCGGAGAGCCGGCACGCTTGGCGCACGAGAAGCCGGAGCGCCTCCAGGTCCGCCAGTTGCCGGGCGAGGGGGAGGGCGACCGCCTGGTTGTCCCCGATGGCGGCGCCGAACTGGCGCCGGTTCGCCGCCCACCGGCAGGCGAGCCGGTGTGCACCGGAAGCCAGACCGTGAAGATACGCGGCCTGCCGGATCCACGCCCTGACCAGCACGGGTCCGGGTCCGCCATCCGCGTTCCGCATCACCGCGGTCGCGAGCGCGGCGCTGCCGTCGATCCGGACGTCCGTCAGTTCCGGGCGTGCGCCGGGGCGGGTGGTCACCTCGTCGGCGGAGATCACGGCCAGGAGCTCCCGGCCGTCCAGCACTCCCGGCAGGACCAGGTACTTCACCGAGTTCAGCCGGCCGAGCACGGTGCATCGCCCGGTCAGGTGGGCCGTCGGCGCCGCGTGCTCCATCTCCGCCGGGAAGACCGCCGCCTCGGCGACGGCCGAACCGTCCAGCACGGCCGACGGCACCTCGTGCGCCATCACGTCCGCCAACAGTGCCGCGGGCCGGTAGTGGTCATGCGCGGCCACGCGTCCCAGCTCCTCGCAGACGATGGCACTGAGGTCCATGCCGAGTTCGAGGCCTCCGCGCGAGCCGTCGGCCTGCAGGCCGAACAGGCCGAGCCGGGCGACACAGCCGTCGGCGGCATCCGGCGAGACGCCTTCGTCGCCGGCGGAGGCCGCGGAGAGCTCGGCGCGCAGTGCCTTGGCGAGGGCCATCTGGTCTTCGTCGTGGCCGGAGTCGGTCTCGTCGACCACGGTCTCGGCGTCTCCGAGCAGGGACCCGGCGACCAGCTGAGCCATCATCTCCGACGTGCCACCGGACAGTGTCAGCGCCGGGGCCTCCCGGTACGCCCTGCCGACCTCGGCGGGCGCGCCCGTACCGTGGCGTCGCAGTGCCCAGCCGGCGAGTTCGGCGGCGAGTTCACTGCAGTACCACTTGGCGGTCGCGGTGGGCAGGGGGTTGAGCCGCCCGGCCGCCACCGTCTCGGCGGCCCGCCGGGCGAGCAGCAGGGCCGCGTCGACGCGCGCGCCGTACCGGCCCGTCCGCTCCAGCTCGGCCCGATCGTCGCCCGCCGAACACGCCAGCCCGAACCAGCGTTCCGCGCGGAGAGCGAAGTCGAGCCCGGTGCGTTCGAAGGGGAGCGCCTGGGCGAGAACGGACCACCCGTCGCCCACCCGGCCGAGGACCGCGTCGTCGCCGACCCTTACCCGGTCGAGCTCGACGAGGTGGAACTGCTCCTCCATGATGCTCGGCACCACGCGCACCCTGACTCCGGGCGCACGCATGTCAATAAGGAACAGCGTAATACCCGCATATTTCGAGGTGTTTCCCGCGATTCTCGCCGCGCACAGGCCGAGGTCGGCGAAACGGCTCTTGAGGCCGTATATCTTCGTGCCGCTGATTTCGAAGCCGCCATTGACGGCCGTCGCCGTCGTCGTCAGAGATCCCAGGTCGGAGCCCGCGTCGGGCTCGGTGTACAGCACGGACGTGAAACTGTCCCCGCTCGCCATCCGCGGAAGGTGGTGAAGGCGCTGCTCATCGGTGCCCGCGGTGAGGATCAGCTGGCCCGTGGTCTGGATTCCGTTGACATAGAGAGTATCGGGTATTCCGGCCCGGATCATTTCTTCCAGCACGGTGACCGCAGCCATCGCTCCGCGACTCTCGCCGCCGTACTCGACCGGCCAGGCGGGCGCGAGAATACCGGCTTTTCCCAGCAATCGGTAGAGGTGGCGCTCATCGGACTCGCCCTCGGCGGAGTGAATGCGGTCGAGTTCGGAGAGGATGTCCGGAGTCCGGAGCGCGGCGCGCACGTGGGCGCGGAACTCCTCTTCCTCTGGATCGCCGTCGACGTCCATCGCGCTCCTTAACTAGACGACATTCGTCATTTACAGAATGTCATTTATATAGCGAAATGATCGCCCGTGGGGTATCGTACCTCCGAGCTCGGCCGGCAGAGAAGGAGACCTTCCATCGATGGCGACTCTTTCCGGTGGAAGTGCCACCAGGAGCCGGCAGGCGGCGTTCTTTGCCGGTATCCATGCCGTCACACGGAGAGACTCCGATACGGCCAGAGAAAGCGGACATGACCATTTTCTATTAACCGGGCCGGCCGCAACGGTGTTTCCCCTGGCCACGGTCACCGGCCCGGTTCCACCACCCCGGCGTGAACGCCGAACGCACGCAATGCCGGTCCTGTCCGGCGTCGGCGAACTCGCACGTGAATGTTCCGTCTCCGCCGACCGGGTCGTCGCCGCCGCGCTGGTGGCGGCCCTGGCCGAACACGTCGCCCAGCCAGATCTGGCCATCGGCGTGGTCGATCACCGCAGCCGGTTCCTCTCGGTCCACGTGGATCGCGGCCAGAGCCTGCGCTCCCTCCTCACGGAGACGGTCACGAGGCTCGGCGACGCTCCCGTGGTCGACGCCAAGGTCCGCCTGCCGATCGTTCTCTGGCTGCCGGGGGCGCGCGACCTCGTCCCGCTCCCCGAGGCGTTCCGTCCCGCATGTGATCTGCTGATCGAGGTCTCGCGTACGGGCGACGGCGTGGCGGTCGAGTTCGCCCCGGACCGGCACGAGGCACGTGTGATCGACAGCCTCATCGGGCGCGCCCGTGCGCTGTTCGAGGCCGGGGCGAAGGCACCGGACGCGCCCCTGCGAGCGCTGACCGAGCCCCCCACGGCGGCTCCGAACGGGGCCGTTCCACCCCGGCTGGCCGGCACTCTGACGGAACGTTTCGAGGAAGCGGTACGGCTGCACGCCGACCGTACCGCCGTCGGTGACTCCCGCCGCGAGTGGACGTACCGGGAACTGGACGCCTTCGCCCGCCGTGTCCGTGCGGACCTGGCCGCCGTTCCGGTACGGCCCGAAGACCGGGTGGCGATCCTCGTCTCGCGCGGAGACGCCCGCTGGGTCGCCGCGTGCATCGGTGTCCTGTACGCGGGCGGAGCGTGGGTGCCGATGGATCCGGGCATCCCCGCATCACGCGTCGGCCTGCTGCTGGAACAGGCACGTCCCGTCGCCGTGATCACCGACGCCCGGCTGCGCGAGCGGATCCCCGAGGGTCCGTGGCGTGTCCTCGATCTCGACGGTGAACACGACCTCGGAAGCGGGCCGCCGACCGGCGAGATAACGCCGCGCCACTGCGCGTACTGCTTCTTCACCTCGGGAACCACGGGGACGCCCAAGGGCGTCGTCGTCGAGCACGGCAGTGTGGTGAACTTCGCGACGGCCTTCGCGGACCGGTTCGCAGTCGTGCCGGACGATCGCGTCCTGCAGTACGCCTCACCGGCCTTCGACGTCAGCGTGCAGGAGATCTTCGCGACGCTGCTGACCGGCGCGTCACTGTGGATCGCCGGGGAGGAGGAGCGGCTGTCGGTCGAGGCGCTGTCGCGAGCGCTGGTAGACCGGCGCATCACGCTCGCCGAACTCCCTCCGGCCCTGATGGAGATGATGGACCCGGCGCGGTTCCCCGATCTCCGCGTCGTCTCGGTCGGCGGCGAGCCGTTCGCGGGCTCGCTGGTGGCCCGCTGGTCGGCCGCCGGTCACCAGATGATCAACGGTTACGGGCCCACGGAGACCACCGTCGGAGTCGTCTACGCCGACTGCACCGGAGAGTTGCGCTCGACGCCGCCGATCGGCAGGCCCGTCGGCGACCACCGGGCCCACGTCCTGGACGAGGATCTGCGGCCGGTGCCCTTCGGCGCGATCGGCGAGCTCTACGTCAGCGGGCCCGGGGTCGCGCGAGGGTATCTGGGGGACCCGAGCCTCACCGCGACCCGCTTCGTCCCCGATCCCTCTGGTCCGGCCGGCGGCCGCATGTTCCGTACCGGTGACCTGGTGCGCCACAACGCCGAGGGCGATCTCGTCTTCGTCGGACGCCGGGACCGGCAGGTCAAGGTGCGTGGCCAGCGGATGGAACTCGGCGAGGTCGAGGCCGCCCTGGCCGGTTGCACCGGCGTACGCGCCGCGGTCGCCGACGTCATGCCGGACGGCCAGGGCGGGACACTGGTCGGCTATGTCGTCGGGGCCGGCGCCGACCTCGCAGGCCTGCGCCGGGACCTCGCCGCCCGGCTTCCCGGATACATGGTTCCGAACCGGATCGTCCCGGTGCCGGAGATCCCGGTGACGACGAGCGGGAAGATCGACATACCCGCCCTGCGGCGGTCGGCGGAGGAGACCGCCCCCGCGGGCGACACTGCACGAGGAGACCTCACCCCGGCGCAGGAAAGGGTGTACGAGCAGTGCGTCCAGCGCGTCGTGGCGGACGCGACCGCCGCACCCGACGCGGACTTCTTCGCGATGGGCTGGAGCAGCCTGCAGCTGACGCGCCTGGTGGCGACCGTCCAGCAGGTCCTCGGTGTCGAGGTCTCGATCGTGGAACTGCTTCGGCGCCCGACGCTGGCGACCCTCGCCGACCTCGTCGAACGTCCGCGGGAACAGGGTGCCGGTCGGGCCGCGGCGCCACGCGCGCCTCGGGATGTTCCGCAGCCGCTGGCGCCGGGCCAGCGGCGGTTGTGGTTCATGGACCGGCTGGTGGCGGACCGGGCCGCCTACAACCTGATCGAGGCGTGTCGCCTGCGCGGCCCACTCGACACCGCCGCACTGCGCCGGTCGGTCCGCGCGCTCGCCGAGCGGCACGAGTCGCTGCGTACCCGCGTCGTCGTGCGCGACGGCATGCCGCTTCAGCTCGTCGACCCGCCGGCGGCATCCGATGCGGTGACCGAGGTGGAGATGGCCGGCGTGCCCGAGGAGGAGGTCGGCGCCCTGCTGACGCGTCTCCACCGGGAGCCCTTCGACCTGGCCGCGGAGCATCCGCTCCGGGTGACGCTGGTGCGGCGCGGTCTTGAGGATCACATCCTCGTGCTGGTCATGCACCACATCGTCTCCGACGGACGCTCCACCGAATTGATGTTCGAGGAGCTCGGCGGGTTCTACGCGGCGTTCGCCGAGGGGAGGAGCGCGCTTCTACCGCCCCTGCCGGCTCAGCTCGTGGAGTTCGCCGCGTGGCAGAACGAGCGGCTGACCCCCGAGTCGGTCCACCAGGATCTGGAGTACTGGCGCGAACACCTGGAGGGCATCCCGCCGGTGCCCGAACTCCCGGCCGCCGGACCGCGGCCGGAGGAGGCCGGCCATCGCGGGGCGACCTACTCCTTCGATCTGCCCGACGGCATCGCCGCACGCGTGGCCGATCTCGGCCGCACCGCCGGGGCCACCCCCTTCATGACCTTCCTCGCGGGATTCGTCGCCACCTTGGCCCGGTACTCCCGCTCACGGGACATCGTGGTCGGCACACCCGTCTCGTACCGCGCGCGCACCGAGTTCGAGGGGCTCATCGGGTTCCTGTGCAACATGCTGACGCTGCGGGTCGGGTGCACGGGCGCCCCGACGTTCCGCGAGCTCCTGACCCGCGTACGGAACACCACCCTGGCCGCGTACGGCCATCAGGAAACGCCGTTCGAGCAGGTCGTGGAAGCGGTGACACCCGAGCGCGACCTCGGCCGTAACCCGCTGTTCCAGCTGACGTTCCAGGTCTATGACGCGCCCGAGGAGTCGCTGCGTCTTCCCGGGATCGAGGTCGAGCGGGTGCCGGTCCGTGAGACCACCTCCCGGTTCGACCTCTCCGCGACGGTGCAGCTCAGCCGGTCCGGACGGGCGATCGGCTCCATCAACTACGACACCGACCTCTTCGACCAGGAGACCATCGGCCGGCTGGCCGCGCACTTTCGCGCGCTGATCGAGGCCGCCGTCGCCGAGCCCGACCGGCCGGTCTCAGAGCTTCGCATGCTCGGCGACGAGGAACGCCGGACCCTGCTCGCCGAGACGGAGGGACCTCCGGTGCCCGGCGGCGGAACCGTCATCGATCTGATCGAGGCACAGCCTCCGGACGCCGTCGCCCTGCTGTCCGAGGAAACGGACCTGACCTACGGGCGGCTGCGTGCCGAGGCCAACCGGTTCGCTCACCTGCTCGCAGCGCGCGGAGTTCGCGTGGGGGACACGGTCGCGGTCTGCCTCGACCGGACCCCCGACCTGGTGATCGCCCTCCTGGGGATCCTCAAGGCCGGGGCCGCCTACCTGTCGGTCGACCCGTCGGCCCCTGCCGAGCGCATCGCGTTCATGTTCGACGACATCGCTCCGCGCCTCGCCGTGACAGAGCGGCGGTTCACCGAACGGCTGCCGGCCACCACACCGCGTCTCCTGTCCGACGAGCCGCCGGCGGAGCTCTCCCGGATGCCGGAGAGCGATCCGGAGATCGCGTACCACCCGCAGGGCCTGGCGTACGTGACCTACACGTCGGGCTCGACCGGCCGGCCCAAGGGCGTGGGCGTTCCGCACGAGGCGGTGACGCGGCTGGTGCGGGGGATCCCGCTGTGCGGGCTGAGGAGCGACGACACGCTCTTGATGATGGCGCCGGTGGCGTTCGACGCCTCCACCTTCGAGATCTGGGGGACGCTCGGCCACGGCGCGCGGCTCGTCGTCTACCCACCCGGCATGGTCGGACCCCGTGAGCTCGGTGACGTGCTCCAGCGCCACGACGTGACGGTCCTGTGGCTCACATCCCAGCTGACCAACCTCGTCGTCAACACCGATCCGATGGTGCTCGCGCCGATTCGATTGCTGGTCACCGGAGGTGAGGCGCTCTCGGCGCCGCATATCCGCGAGCTGCTGGCCGCTCTTCCGGAGCTTCAGGTCATGAACGCCTACGGCCCGACCGAGACGACGACGTTCGCGACGATGCACCCGGTGGATGCCGGGCCGCTCGAACGGGGGCACACGGCTCCGATCGGCCGGCCCATCGGCGGCACCCACACCTATGTGCTGGATCCGGACCTCCGCCTTGTCCCGTACGGCGTCGTCGGCGAGTTGTTCATCGGCGGGCCGGGGCTCGCGCGCGGCTACCTCAACCGTCCCGGGCTGACCGCCGATCGCTTCGTCCCCGACCCGTTCCGGCCAGGGCGTCTCTACCGGACCGGCGACCTCGTCCGCCGGCTCCCCGGCGGAGACCTGGAGTTCGTCGGACGCGCCGACGATCAGATCAAGATGCGCGGCTTCCGCATCGAGCCGGGCGAGATCGCCGCGACGCTCACGGAACACCCCGAGGTCCGCAACGCGTACGTGACGACCCATGGCGGGGGGCTGAACACCCAGCTGGTCGCGTACGTGGAGGGCTCGTGCGATGAGGACGTACTGCGCGGGCATCTCCGGCGGCGACTGCCCGAGTACATGGTGCCGACGGTCCTCGTCGCGATGGACGCCCTGCCGCTGAACCGCAGCGGCAAGGTGGACCGTACGGCGCTGCCGGAGCCGAAGGCACGCGGCGTGCGGAGACGTGGCGCCCGCGAGGCGGAAGCGCTGGACACAAGGCTCGAAGCACTCATCCGCGCCGCCTGGGCGGACGTTCTCGGGCACGGGGACTTCGCCGTCCACGACAACTTCTTCGGCGCCGGCGGCAACTCCCTGTCGGCGACCCAGCTGGCCGCGGGACTCAGGGAGCGCCTGGGCACGCCCATCCCGCTCGCCACGGTGTTCCGGCATCCGACGATCGCCGGGCTGGCGAAGGCCCTCCACGCGGCCGGCGCGGAGTCCGTGCCCAGGGCCGGGATGCCGCCCCCCGTCACGGGTCCGGCACCTCTGTCGCCGGAACAGCAGGGCCTGTGGTTCATCGAGCAGCTCTATCCGGGCCGGCCCGCCTACAACGTGTCCTTCGGGCTCCGGCTCGGCGGGAACCTCGACCTGGACGCGCTGCGCGGTGCGTTCGGTAACGTCGTCGAACGCCATGACGTGCTCCGGTCCCGGTTCGTGCTCGGCGATGAGGACTGGCCGGTCCAGCTCGTGGAGCCCGCGCACACGGTCGCCCTGACGGAGGACGCGGCGCCGGACCGCGATGAGGGGATGGCGCGGCTGCGCCAGGACGCGTGCGAGCCCTTCGACATGGCGACCGGACCGCTCGTACGAGCCCGGCTCGTCCGGATCACCGTGGACGAGCATCTGCTCGGCGTCACCGTGCATCACGCGGTATTCGACGGAGCGTCGCTGGAGATCTTCCTGTCCGAGCTCGTGTCCTTCTACCGGGCGCTGCACGAAGGCACCGGGCCGTCGCCACCGGAGCTGACGGCCCGGTACGCCGATTTCGCGGCGGCGCGGTACGCCCAACGGGACGGCGACACGGTCAGGTCCGACCTCGCGTACTGGCGGGACCGGCTCGCCGGCCTGAAGCCCCTCGACCTGCCCGCCGACCGGCCGCGCCCGGCCCGGCGCGAGGGACGCGGGGCGTTGCACGCGACCCGCCTGTTGCCGCCGGCCGACGCCGCGCGCCTGGAGCAGGCCGCTCGCGCCCATGGCACGACCACCTCGACCCTGCTGAACGCCGCGTTCGCCGTCTGGCTCACCGCCGTCTCCGGCAGCGACGACGTCGCGTTCGGCTTCCCCGTCGCCGGCCGCGACCAGGCCGGAGCCGACACGTTGATCGGCTACTTCGCCACCATGCTCGTCCTGCGCTTCGAACTCTCCGGCGACCAGGAGTTCGTGAAGGTCCTGGAACTGGCCAAGGAGACCATGGCGGGTGCGCTCGCCCACCAGGACGTCGCGTTCGGCAGGCTGGTCGACGAACTCGGCACCGACCGCGCGCCGGGACGTACGCCCCTGTTCCAGGTCGTGCTGTCCGTCCAGGAGACCCGCGGCCGCCCGGTGATGATTCCCGGCGCCGAGATCTTCGACCTGCACAACGGGACCGCCAAGTTCGACCTCGACGTCGTCCTGACGCACGGGCCGGCGGGGCTGGGGTGCGCGATGGAGTACGACACCGCCCTGTTCGACGCGGACACCGTAGTCCGGTTCGCCGACGGCTACGGCCGCGTCCTTCGATGTGTGCTCGACGACGGGCATTCGCTGCTGGCGGATATCAACGCCGAAGTAGAACGAGAAAAGGGTTTCGTATGAGTGATTCACCAGAGCTGACCGACACCGCCGAAGCCGTGGCGAAGATATTCACCGAGGTCCTGAAGTGCGACCCCCTGGACGTGGACGCGGACTTCTTCGCGGCCGGCGGAAACTCCATGACGGCCACACTCGCGACCTACCGGCTCCGTGACGGGTTCGGGGTCGAGGTGCCGCTGCTGCTGATCTTCGAGTACGCGACGGCCACGGAACTCGCCCAGGCCATCTGCGGTCTGCGCGGCGATCAGTAGTGAAGCCGGCTGGAAACGGGGCCCACAGATGGACCAGAAGATGCGGGAAACCTATCTTCAGCAGATCGTCGAGCAGGGGTACGCGGTCCTTGAGAACGCGGTGGAGACCGACCTGATCGACGCGCTCCACGACGATGTCCTCCGGCAGGAGGAAGAGCTGGGGATCAAGCCCTCGGAGAACGACTTCGAGGGGACCCGGACCCTGCGCACGCACAACCTTCTGTCGCGCGGACCGCTCTACGAGCGGATTCCCGTGCATCCGAGCATCCTGCCGCTCGTCGACCTCGTTCTCGGGCCCGGCGGCCTGCTGTCGATGATGGGCGCGATCGACATCGGGCCGGGCGAGACCGCGCAGCCACTGCACGCGGACGACCAGACGATGCCGATCGCCCGGCCGCATCGTCCGATGCTGTTCAACGCGATGTGGGCGCTCACGGACTTCACGGAGGAGAACGGCGCCACACGGGTGGTCCCCGGTAGCCATCTCGCCGACCACTTCCCGACCGCGGAGACCTACGACGCCGTTCCGGTCGAGATGGCACGCGGGAGCGTCCTGGTCTTCAACGGAAGCCTCTGGCACGGGGGCGGTGCCAACCGCAGCGCCGAGCGGCGCATCGGGATCTCGGCGATCTACTGCGCGGGCTTCCTGCGGCAGGAGGAGAATCAGCAGCTGGGGATTCCCCGGGAGACGGTCCGGTCCTTCCCTCCGAGGCTGCGGGAGCTGGTCGGGTACGGCGTCTACATGGGCGTGCTCGGCCATATCGAGAAGCACAGTCCCGCCGATCTCCTGCTCACGGACCCGGGCTCCGCCCACGCCTATGAGACGAGCCGACATGAGAATGCCGCGGTCAGGGCGCTCCGCGGCCTGGAGTGACCGGCACCGCGTCGCCCCGCCAGAAAGCCGTGTTAGGAAAGGGAAGCCCGACGTCATGACCCGAATCGTCCTTGTGAACCTGCCGTTCGCCGACTGGAACCGGCCATCGTTCGCGCTGAGCCAGCTCGCCGCGTTCGCCAAGAGTGAGTTCGGGGATCAGGTAGAAGTCGAGGTGCGGTATCTCAACCTCGATTTCGCGCACTACCTGACGGCCGAGACCTACGACGCCATCGCGGGCGACTTGACCCATCTGATGACCGGCCTCGGCGACTGGATCTTCCGCGAGATCGCGTTTCCCGAGCAGGAGGACAACACCACCGCGTACTTCAACCGTTACTACAACGGGAAGCAGTGGGCGGAGTTCCGGGAGGACATCCTGCGCGTACGGGCCGGTCTGCGCGACTTCTGCGAGGAGCTCATCGACCGTTACCGCCTCGCGGAGGCCGACATCGTCGGGTTCACCTCGATGTTCGCTCAGAACGGCGCCACCCTCGCCATGGCGCGCCTGGTCAAGGAACGCCGCCCGGAATCCCTCGTCGTCGTGGGCGGAGCCAACTGCGAAGCCCCGATGGGCACCGTCCTCGCGGGAGAGGCCGAGGCGGTCGACGCGGTCTTCTCCGGCCCCGCGCTCCACACGTTCCCGGAGTTCGTCCGGTGCGTGCGCGAGGGGCGCCTGGACGATGTGCACGAGATCCCCGGCGTGCTCACCGAGCGCAACTGCCGCCAGGAACGGTTCGCCAAGGCCGTGGGCCGCGAGCGCGACATCAACGAGTTCATCGAGCCCGAATACCAGAGTTTCGTCGACGCGTTCTCCGCCAGCCGCGACAACCTGAACAAGGACGTCAGACCGGTCCTGATGTTCGAGACCTCGCGCGGCTGCTGGTGGGGGCAGCGTTCACACTGCACCTTCTGCGGCCTCAACGGCATGGGCATGGACTATCGCTCGATGGATCCGGAGGTCGCGATCCGCCAGTTCAACTGGCTGTTCGGCTATGCGCCCTGGTGCGAGGAGTTCGCCTGCACGGACAACATCCTGCCGAGGAATTACACCAAGCAGGTCTTCGCCGAACTCGATCCGCCGAAGAACATCTCGCTCTTCTACGAGGTGAAGATCCCGGTCGCCGACCGGGACATGCGGGAACTCTCCCGAGTCGGGGTGAAGAAGATCCAGCCCGGCATCGAGTCGCTCTCCACGGACACGCTCAAGCTGATGGCCAAGGGGACGACATCGTTCCTGAACCTGCAGTTCCTGAAGAGCTGCAACGTGCACGGCATCTCTCCGCAGTGGAACCTGCTCGTCGGTTTTCCGAACGAGAAGGCAGAGATATACGAGAAGTACGTGGACGACATCCCACTGCTGACCCACCTGCCTCCGCCGACCGGAGCGTTCATGGTCAGGTTCGACAGGTTCAGCCCCTATTTCACCAAGGCCGACGAGTACCGGCTTGACCTGCGCCCGATGGACTTCTACCGCCTCATCTACCCGTTCAGCGACGAACAGATCGCCCGGATGGCGTACTTCTTCGCCGACAAGAACAGCGCCCCGTACATGCTGAACGCGATCAAGTGGCTGAGGCCGGTCAACGAACAGATCGCCCGGTGGCGCCGCCTGTGGGACGAATCGCCGCAGCGCCCCGAGCTGTCGCTGTACGGAGAGGACGGAGGCACGCCGCACATCGTCGACAGCCGCGACGGTGAACGCCGGGAGATCCCCGTCGACGACGAACTGGTCGACGTGCTCCGCCGCCTGTCCTCGCCGATCGTCATGGAGCGGGCAGCCCGCGACCTGGACATTCCCGAGGAACGCGTGGCGAGGCATTTCGCGTTCCTCCGCCGTCACCGCCTGCTCTTCACCGAGGGCGAGCGCGTCATGAGCCTGGTCCGCGTCGACCGCGGCGACGAGGAGGAGACCACCGGCCTCAAGGGCCTGAAACTCGACATCACCCCGATCCGGTAGGGCGCGCCTCCGCTCAAGGTTTGCGTGCCACACCGCCGGCGCAGGAGACCTCGGGGGGTTCTCCCCAGGGGGTGGGCTCGGGGCGCCAGTGCGTCACGGTCACGACGCCGGGTTCGAGCAGGTCGAGGCCGTCGAGGTAGCCGCCGATCTGTTCGGGGCTGCGCGGAGTGTACGGCGTGGCGAGGCTGGCGGAGTTGTGGCGGGTGATGGCGGCCACGTACGCGGGGTCGATGTCGGCGCCGTCGTAGACGGCGAGGTAGCTGCCGGACGGGAGCGCGGCCATCAGCCGCTTCACGACCGACCGGGCCTGCTCGTAGTCGCTGACCAGGCCCAGGATGCCCATGAGCATGAGCGCGACCGGCTGGGTGAGGTCGAGTGTGCGGGCGGCCTGGGCCAGGATGGTGTCCGGGTCGCGTACATCGGCTTCGACGTAGTCGGTGGCTCCTTCGCGGGTGCTGGTCAGCAGCGCCTGGGCGTGGACGAGGACGAGCGGGTCGTTGTCGACGTAGACGATTCGCGCGTCGGGGGCGATCCGCTGGGCCACCTCGTGGGTGTTGTCCACCGTGGGCAGGCCGGTGCCGATGTCGAGGAACTGGCGGATCCCCGCTTCGCCGGCCAGGTGACGTACCACGCGCGTGAGCATGTGCCGGGAGTGGCGGGCGATGCCGGCCATGTCGGGGAAGATCTCTTGGATCTTGTCGCCGGCCTCACGGTCGACGGGGTAGTTGTCCTTGCCTCCCAGGAGGTAGTTCCAGATCCGTGCCGAGTGCGGCACCGTGCTGTCGATCGTGGGGCGTTTGCTCATGACCGGCTTTCATCGTCGTTTCAGTTGGTGATGGCCTGCGACACTAGGCCCTTGAGCTGGTGGCGGATCGGATGGATTCCGGAGTCGAGCACCTGGGTGAGGAAGATCGCGGTCAGGTCCTCGGACGGGTCGACCCAGAACGTGGTGCTGGCCGCGCCGCCCCAGCCGTACTCACCGGCCGAGCCGGGCATCTTGGCCGCCACCGGGTCGAGCGTGACCGCGAAACCGAGGCCGAACCCGACCCCGGTGAACGACGGCTCGGGGAACTGCGACCGTACGAACGTCTCCTGAACCGGGCCGTCGGACAGATGGTTCCCGGTCATGTAGTCGACCGTGCGGGGAGAGAGCAGCCGGACCTCGCCGAGCCGCCCCTTGCCGAGCAGCATCGACGCGAACCGGTGGTAGTCGGCGGCCGAGCCGATCAGCCCGGCACCGCCCGACAGGAAAGCGGGCCGCTCCAGGGCCCGGCCCGTGTCGGGGGACAGGACCGCGCGGCGGTCGGCCGGGTCACCGACGTACAGGGTGCCCAAGCGGCCGGCACGCTCCGCGTCCACCCAGAAGCCGGTGTCGGTCATGCCCAGCGGCTCGAAGATTCGGTCCTGGAAGAAGGCGTCGAGCGTCTGGCCGGACACCACCTCGACCACACGGCCGAGCACGTCGGTGGCGTACGAGTAGCGCCACTCCTGCCCGGGCTCGAAGAGCAATGGCAGCTTCGCCCACTCCTCGCAGGCGCCGGCCAGGTCCAGCCCGGGCCGCGTCCACGGCGGATCGAACCCGCCCTGGCGGTAGAGGGCGTCGGCCGGATGGGCGACCGGGTGGGCGTCGTGGAGCCCGTACGTGAGCCCGGCGGTATGGGTGAGCAGGTGCCACATCCGCATGGGTTCCGTGGCCGTGGTCATCACCGGCTTCGGGTTGGAGAGCGACCCTCCGCGCCAGACGCGCATGTCCCCGAAGGACGGGAGCACCGTGGCCACCGGGTCGTTGAGCTCGAAGGCGCCTTCCTCGGCCAGCATCATGGCCGCCACGGAGGTGACCGGCTTGGTCATCGAGTACATGCGCCACAGCGTGTCGGTCTCGACCGGCAGGGCCCGGTCCATGTCCCGCATGCCGTACGTCGAGAGGTGGGCGATGCGGCCGTGGCGGGCCACCAGGATCAACCACCCCGGCATGCGGCCGTCGTCCACGTAGCGGGAGAAGTGGCGGTCGATGCGAGCGAGGCGGCCGCCGTCGAGGCCCACCTCCTCGGGGTCGGTCTCCTGCTTGAGATCAGCCATTGACGGTCAGGGACGCGGTGCTCTCGCGAGCCCGGTTCCCCGTTCTCCTCTCGATCGGTACGTGCACCGGTTGATGGATTATCCCGTTGGTAGGTCTTAGCCTGAATCCGGGACGGCCATCGGCCCGGAAGCCCATCGCCAGATCGTGGAGGTCCTGGCCCGCGCGATGCTACGTCGCAGCGGAAGCCGTCATCGGCAGGGCGCGGGATCTCCGGTAGAGGTAACGCTCGCCTGACGGCAGACGGCAGAAGACGACGGGCTGCCAGAGCGCGGTTCCGGGTGGCCGGGCGACGAAGAGGTCGTCGCGTACGTGCTCAAGGTCGAATTCCGTTACCCGCGTGTCGGAGAACCGCTCGAACCCGTCGGTACGGGTGCTTCTCAGGGCCAGGCGCCCACCCTCGCGTCGCGTGATGTCGACCACCTCCCCGGTCCGCCTGTAGGTGCCGACGTGCGCTGCCGCGTCGGGCGGGGGAGGGCCTCCCGACGGTTCGGGTGGCGCGGGTACGCGTACGCCCGCGAGTTCGGTGAACACCTCGCTGAGCAGGTCGTGGGAGAAGCCGGTGGTGTCGGCGGAGTTGGTCAGTAGTGCTACGGCCAGGCCTTCGGCGGGAAGCAACCGCAGGTAGGCGGTTTGGCCGATGGTGGCGCCGTCGTGGCCGATGAGCCGCATGCCGTCCCAGGTCATGCGAGCCCAGCCGGCGCCCCATGAGTCCGCCGTATCTCCCGAGGCGGGGAGGTCGACGTGGTGCCGCCGCATGGTCGCGATCGATGATTCGGACAGCAGCCGGCGGCCGTGGGCGGTGGCTCCGCCGCGCAGGTGCAGGCCGGCGAAGGTGAGCACGTCGTCGATGTCGGCGGTGATGGTGCCGGCGGGTCCCCATGAACGCGACAGTCGCCTTATGGAAACGGGGGTGGGAGGACGGCCGGGCGAGACATAGTGGCCCACCGCCGCATGCGGCGGCGATGTCTCGCCGGGCCGGGTGACGGTGTGACGGAGCTGTAGAGGGTCGGCCAGCCGGGTGCCGATCGCCGTGTCCCAGGTGACGCCGGTGAGTTTCTCGACCACGCGGCCGGCCAGACTGAAGCCGGTGTTGGCGTAGGAGAACATCGCGCCGAGGGGGTGGATCACCGTGGCATCGCGCAGTTCGGTGACGAAGCGTTCCAGGCAGTCATCGCCGTCTCCAGTGTCGATCATGTAGTCACCGTCGACGCCGTTGCTGTGGGTGAGCAGGTGCCGCATGGTCACCTGCCGGGTGGTGGACGTGTCGGCCAACCGGAGCTCTGGCAGTACCGTCCGCAGTGGTGTGCCGAGGGTGAGCGCGCCTTCGTCGACGAGTTGCATCACGAGAGTGGCAGTCCACACCTTGGTGATCGACCCGATCTGAAACAGGGAATCCGGGGTCGTGGGCACTCCGGTCGCGCAGTCGAGCACGCCGGTCGCCAGCGTGACACGCTCGTCGGGAGCCGTACCGCCCACCCGCAACACCCCGAGCGTCGCACCCGGAACGCGATACCGGTCCGCCAGCACGTCGAGCCGGTGCTGCCAGTGGCGGGCGTCGATCGCCGGCCGTCCAGCCCGTGGGTCGGAGCTCTGCCCATCGTCACCGCTGTTCACTGCCGGCCCCTTTGGTGTCGAGACGCCCGTCAGGTTCACTGTGGCGGCCCGCATGGCCCCGTGACGAGCGGCGGGCGTCGAAATTCGCGACGCCGGACTTCGACCGATGTCACAGATCAACGACAGGAGCGGCCCGATCGTGGCCAGGCGCCGAAGTGGTCGGCGGCCGATCCTCGCTGACGTAGGACGTGACGTAGCGCATGTGTTCCTCCATGGCTGCGCGTGCCCCTTCGGCGTCTCGGGCCGAGATCGCGTTGAAGATCTTGCGGTGATGTTCGTCGCTGGCCCCGATCGCGCGGGGCACCTTGGTGCCGGTCGTCATGCTGTGAATGACCGGCTCGCGGACCCCGCCCATGATCGCCTCGAAGGCGATGTTGCCCGCCAGGCGGGCGATCTCCGCGTGGAAGCCGATGTCGGCCTCCACGTGTGCGACGGCATCACCCTCGGCGTCGGCGGCCTCCAGTTTCCGCATCCACCGGGTCAGCTCCGCAATGCTTTCGGAGTCGGTGGTCTTGGCGGCGGCCCGCGCGGCGAGCTCCGGCTCCAGGAAGAGGCGAACGTCGCACAGCTCCTCCAGGCTCACCTGGCCGAGCTTGACCATGAGGACGAGCGCATCGGTCATGTGACTCGATGACGGCGACCTGACGAACGTGCCGCGGCCGGCCACCGACTCCACCAGACCCCGCTGCGCCAAGATGCCGATCGCCTCCCGCAGCACGTTGCGCGACACGGACAGGCGTACGGCGAGATCACGTTCGGCCGGAAGCACGTCACCGTCGCTAAGTTTGTTGTCCAGGATCAGTTGCTGGATGTGGTCCACAACCGAATCCGTCGTCCGCACCCGCCTCACCGACGAGTACAGGTCCGAGCCGTCGCCAGTTGTCATCCATCGCCTTCGGGTTTTTTCCAGGCGTACACGAAGAATGCAGCCTGGATGTGGCCGGGTGGTTCAGTGGTAGTACCAGTTTCTTCGTCATTGCCCGGCGCTGTCAACTCGGCAGGCGTAGTCCGGTGAGGCCGCCGTCGATGACGAGCGAGGTGCCTGTGGTTCTGCGGGATCCGGTGGCAGGGACGATGAGAGATGCGTCGCGCGTCATGGCGTCCCGCTGGCCGTTGCCGGGCCGGTAGTGAACAAGGTGCGGTCATGCGCGGTCCGGATGGCGTGGTTCGCCTCGGCGCGCCATTGGGCGGCCGGTGCCCAGTCTTGAAGCCTGGAGGAGCCGTGCACGTGGCCGGGCATGGTCCGGGTGATGGTGGGGACGCCGGCGTCCGCTAGGCGTGCTGCGTAGGCCTCGCACTCGTCGCGCCTCGGGTCGTGTTCGGCGTTCATGATGTAGGCGGGTGGCAGTCCGCTCAGGTCAGGTGCGAACAGTGGAGAGGCGTAGGGGTGGGCCCTGTCGGGCGGCTGGTTGACGTAGAGGTCGACAAGGGCGAGGTCGCGTTCGCGTGTGGTGTCGTGCACTGGTTGCGGTTCGCGCCAGGCGCGGGAGCTCTTGGTCAAATCTGTGCCGGCGATCTCTAGAAGCTGCAGGCACAGAGGAGGGCCGCTGCGATCCTTCAGCATCAACGGAACGACTGCTGCGAAGTTTCCGCCGGATGACGCGCCGCCAACCGACATCCGCGACGCGTCAATATCGAGCTCGCCGGCGTGGTCGGCGACCCAGACGACCGCTGTGTAGCAGTCTTCTACTCCTGCGGGGAATCGGAATTCCGGGGCCAGCCTGTACTCGACCGCAGCCACGACACAACCTGCCTGCGCGGCCCGCTCGCGCATCGCCCGGTCTTCGCTGGGCGAGAACACCGAACCGAATAGGAATGCGCCGCCGTGGAAGTAGAAGTGCACGGGCAGTGGCGGTGGTGCAGGCGGACGGTACAGCCGTACGGGTATCTCGTTAGCAGCACCTTTCGCACGGACGTCCTGGACTTCCACCCTCTGCATGGTCGGCGGAAGCGCCCGGTGTGAATCCGCCACCTGGACGCGGCCCCGCCGTGCCACGACGTCAGCTTCTGACGGCGGCGTCCAGTTCGCTCCGGCAGAGTGCGCCTGGTCGAGCAGGTGCTGAACCACGGGCGCAAGCAGAGGTTCATCCGGGCTGCGGCGTGTCATGATCGCTGATCCCACCGCCCTTGCGCTTCATGACGAACAGCTCCCGCTGTGCTTCGTCGTAGCGGGCCAGCGTGGCGGGAAGGACGTACTGTGGTTCGTCCATGGTGGCGACGTTCTGCGACATCATCCACGCCGGGCCGTATCCCACGTGCAGCGTCTTGCGTACCTGCTCTGATCGGTTGGTAAGCCCTCCGTGCCGCAGGTTCTCAGTGAACAAAATCGCATCTCCTGCGGTAACTTCCAGCCCCATCATTCCGGGCTCGTCGTCAATCACACATTCGTACGGTGGAGCGAAGTTCGACTTGTGACTGGCCGGAACAACACATAGCGGACCTTGGTCATTGTTGACGTCGTGAAGGAAGTACACCATCCGCACCATCATGGCGTCGATGCCACTACCGGTGACGGCGTAGCGATACTTGTGATCGACAGGTCCGCCCATATGTGCGCCGGTGCTATTTTTCGGAAAGCGCACACGCAGCTCGGAGTTGTTGATCCGGATCGGACCCTGCACAATCGCGCGGACGTAGTCCATCGTCGGCGCGTGGTTGACCAGCAGGTCGAATGCCGGGTCGGCGTTAAAGAAATCTTCGACCACGAGCGTCTGAGCTTCCCCGCTCGCGCCGTACGCGTGATAGCCGAACTCGGTGTTGTGGTGGCACGCCGGCCCCCAGATCGACTGCTTTCGCGGCGGAAGATCGACGTGGGCACCCGCATGCTTGGCCAGCTGCTCGGACGCAACGGACAACGTCGCCACCTCGGCCGCAGACAGGACGTCCGGGATGACCAGGTAGCCGACCCGGTCGAACTCGTACCGCTCGATCGTCTCCACGAATGCACCTCAACTGGTCGGGTGGTAGGACCACCCTATCGTCGACTACGCCGCATGGCTCCGTCAAGAACAGCAGACACAGCGAGTGCAGCTCGCCAGCACGACCTCGCGCGGAACAGCGACCAGAAAGGCCGGCAGGTCGGCCGCGAAGAGCGGCGTGAAGACCCAGGGCAGGACCGGCGCCACGTTCTCGATGATGCTCCGCTTGGCCTCCACCAGCCATGCCGCCACGAGGACCGCGGCCGAGGCGCCGCACGGCCACGCGGAGCACCATGACGCGCGGCGTCCCTCCGGGCGGGATCCGCCACGCCGACTCGACGTGACCGAGCTGCTCCAAGCGGTGCAGCAGGTTCCTTCCACTCCTAATGCCCGCGCGGCGATCAGGGTTGTACGGTGTTCGTCCGCTCCGAGCTGTTCGCGGTGCGGGGTGGCAGGCGTACGAGCCGGAAGTTCTCCCATTCCTCTTCGGCGCGGTTGATGGACTGCTTCGTACGCTCCGCATCGTGGGTTGCGATTTCCGCGCAGATGCCGTTGGCGACGGCGATTGCGGCGGTGAGTGAGGCGAAGTACACGACGCCCTCGGCCGGGACGATGATGGAGTGATCGGCGATCTCGGCGAGTGGCGATCCGATCGAGTCGGTGATGGCGCATACGGTGGCGCCGCGCGCGTGAGCGGATTCGGCGGCTCGTACGGTGCTCTCGTACAGTCGCCAGAGCCCGACGGCGATCAGCGTGTCATCCGGGCCGAGCCGTGCGACGGACGTGGCGATCGCGGGACTGTCGGTCGGGGCGTCGACGGGGTAGCCGGCGAACGCGATGTTGTGGACCAGGACCTGGGATACCGCGGCGTAGCTGCCCGAACCGACGATCAGTGTGTGCTGTGCCTGGACGACCGCCTCGACGATGCCCGAGAGTGCGTCTCGGTCCACCCACCGGGACACCTCCGACAGGTGGGTGATGTCCCGTTGAAGTGACGCGTCGAACGGCTGTGCGGCCAGCTCGTCGCCGTGGTGCGCTGCCATTTCGGGCGCGCTGAGGGCGGCGAGGTAGCGGGCGCGCAGCTCCTGTCGCAGGGCGGGCCAGCCGTTGAAGCCGAGGGCCTGGGCGGTGCGCACCACACTGGCGACGTTGGCCCGCGCCATCTCCGCCACTTCCTTCGCCGCCGCGTAGGACGCCCGGCTGGGCTGGCTGGCGATGGCCGCGATCACCTCGCGGGACTTGCCCGTCAGCCGAAATTCCTCGGCTCGCTCGTTGAGCCACTCTTGAACCGAGTACGTGGACACCTGGCCTCCTACGGAACAAGATCTTGCAACAGAGGTTGCGGGATCTGTATCTTGCAACATACGCTACGCCGCATTGAGCTCGACGGTACAGGTTTCACCCTGATACTCGGCCATCTCGGCCGGTGCGGTCAGGTCCGCTCTCACCACACGCGTCGGCCGCGCGAGTCATCGCCGGCCGGAACATCCCGTCCAGTCCTGGTCCGATCTCGCTCCCAGCGGTGCCATCGGGCGGTCGGCGAGCAGCCGAAGTCGCGGGAAATCCGAAAAAAGCTCACGAGATTCCGGAGAAGTTCGTCATGAATCGATCGTCTGCGCTTGTCGGCGCCGGGCTCGCCGTGCTGCTGTTCGGCACGGCCTGTAGTGGATCATCAGGTCGTTCAGTGGGGGTAGCGGGTAATGGCCGCTTCGCCGTCGGCGGCACCTTCACCATGGCGCTCACCGACGACCCCGGGGGATTCGACCCGTACCGCAACGTCATCTTCAACGCCGCGAGGCTGGCCTACGACTCACTCGTGAACCAGCGGCCGGACGGTGTGTTCGTCTCCGGCCTCGCGGAGAAATGGACCTCCGACGCCCACAAAGCGACGTTCACCATGAGGCGTGACGTCACGTGTTCGGACGGCACGCCGCTGACTCCCCGTCAGGTCGCCGACGCCTTGAATTTCATCGGCGACCCGAAGAACAAGTCACCGCAGTACGGAGTCAACACTCCCACCGCACCGTTCACGGCCACCGGAGACGACCGCACCGGGACGGTGCGGGTCATGATGGACAAGGAGCCATTCGGATTCCTGTTGAACACCGTCGGGCTCGCTCCGATCGTGTGTGCCAAGGGCTTGCGGAATCCCAAGACGCTGGCGAACGCGTCGGACGGCACCGGGCCGTTCGTGCTCACCAGTGTGGTGCCGGGTGCGAGCTTCACACTCACCGTTCGGAAGGGCTACGCCTGGGGGCCGGGCGGCAGCGGCACCACAGCGGCGGGTACTCCGGCGAAGGTCGTACTCAAGGTCATTCCCAGCGAGACGACGGCGGCCAACCTGCTGTTGTCCGGGCAGATCAATATGGCACTGGTCGGGGGCCAGGATCATGTCCGCCTCGACGCCCGCGGGCTACGACGGCTGGAGGTTCCCACGTCCGGGGCCGGTCTGCGGTTCAACCAGCGGGACGGCCACCTGACGGCGGATAGGCGAGTCCGGCAAGCCCTTGTCCAGGCTCTCGACCTGAACCAGGTGATCAAGGTCAGTACCGGCGGGTTCGGCGGGCCCGCTACCGGGCTGGTGCTCAATGAGCCGAGGGCCTGCCCGGGGAGCACGGTGGCCGGCCAGTTGCCGTCCCACGATGCCGCGGCGGCCGGATCGTTGCTGGATGCCGCCGGGTGGACCAAGGGTGCAGACGGCGTACGCGTCAACAACGGCAAACCGCTCAGCATCGACCTGCACTTCTCTCCGGCGCAGTCGAGCCTGAACAAGCCCACGGCCGAGCTGATCGCCGCCCAGTGGAAGGCGATCGGCGTGAAGGTCAAGCTCAGCGCCGACACTCTCCTATCGGCCGGCAAGGTGCTGTACGAGACGGGGAATTGGGACGTCGTGACCGCGCTCGGCAACGCGTACCTGCCCAGTGCGTGGGTGCCCTACGTCTCCGGGCCGTTCCCGCCGAAGGGGACCAACCTCGGAGGGATGAACAAGGACTACGACGGGCTCGTCGCCAAGGCGAAAGCGCTGACGGGGCAGCAGGCCTGTACGTATTGGAACCAGGCCGAGCAGGCGCTCTACCGGCATCTCGACATCGTGCCGATCTCGAACCGTCCTCGGCTCTACTACCTGAGCAGAGCCCAGGCGCGTACCGCCGGATACGAGATCCCCATTCCGACCAGCATCCGTGTCCTGGACTGACGTTCAGCCGAGTGGATGTAGTCCGGTAGACCGAAAAGGAACGTTAATGAAGCTCAAAGCCGTCGTCGGCGCCACGGTGATCGACGGGACCGGCAACCCGCCGATGCATGACGCGACCGTCCTCATCGAGGGCGAACGGATCGTGTCGGTGACCCCCGACGTACCGAATCCCGTCGTTCCCGACCGTGCGGAGGTGATACCCGCTGCCGGGCGCTTCGTGATCCCTGGGTTGATGGACGCCAACGTCCACTTGTACGCCGGGATCGTGCCGGACCTGTTGCTCGATTATGAGGATCGGTACGCGGAGCTCATCGAGGAAGCGGCCCAGGTGACGCTTCGGGCAGGGATCACCACCGTGTTCGACACCTGGGGGCCGCTGGCTCCGCTGACCGCGGTGCGCGACCGGATCAACCGCGGTGACATCAGCGGGAGCCGGACCTTCGTCGCCGGCAACATCATCGGATTCGACGGACCGTTGTCCGCGGACTTCTACTCGACCGGGGACCTCTTCGGGCCGGAGACCACCGAGCGGATCAATCGGCAATGGGAGATGGGCGTCGGACGCGAACTGATGTGGCTGACCGAGGCCGGAGTTCGCGCCAAGATCCGCGACTATGTCGAGACCTCCGGCATCGACTTCGTGAAGTACGCCTCGAGCGGGCACAAGGAGATGCAGTTCATCACCTTCTCCGAGCCGGTCCAGCGCGCGATCGTCGAAGAAGGCCACCGTGCGGGCATGACCGTGCAGGCGCATACGACCTCGGTGGAGAGCCTTCGCATGGCGATCGAGGCCGGTGTCGACCTGCTTCAGCACGGCGACCTGACCGGTCCGGAACCGATGCCGGAGGAGACCATCGAGGCGATCGTGGCCAAGGGTCTCCCCGTCGCGGCACTGGCCTGCACCGACGACTACGCCGCGTGGGTACGCCGGTACGGCGCCGAGGCGCTCGGCGGTCTGGTTCACAACGAGACCAAGGACGACAACGAGCGCCGCTTGATTCGTGCCGGTGCCCGGCTGCTGCTGACCACCGACGGACTGGTCATCGGCCCGCGACGACTGAACCACCCCATGGTGAAGCCGAATTGGAAAGGAAGTGTGGATCACCCACTACAGCTGGGTGAGTCCCATTTCCTCTGGCTCCAGGCCGTCATCGAACGCGGCATGACGCCGATGAACGCGCTGCTGTCCGCGACCCGCGACATCGCCGAAGCATACGGACAGGGCACCGATCTCGGCACCTTGGAACCGGGAAAACGCGCTGATCTACTGATCCTCGATGCCGACCCGCTGGCGGACGTGCGCAACTACCGCCGTATCGAAGCGGTGGTCAAAGACGGAGCCGTCGTCGATCGCGACGCGCTTCCCGCCCGCCACATCATTACCGAATCCGGCGATGCGAAAAGTGCCACCTAAGCACACGACGAGCACGAACAGAAGGAGCCTCGGCATGCCATCGACGTCCAACCTTTCGCGACGACCACGGAGGCTCACGGATATTGCACCAGGCCTTTCGCGCATCCTCACCCACAGTGCGATATACACGCCACCGCGTTTCACGGTGTCGGACATTCGATGCGAAACCATAATGGTAGCCATGCGGGATGGAGTTCGACTCGCGACCGACCTCTACCTGCCGCCGCTCCTTCCCGCTCCCGCCGTCGCCGTACGTACACCCTATTCGCGAGGCGCGGATACCGGAGTCGGTCTCCATCTCACGTTCGCTCGCCGGGGCTATGTGGTGATCGCGCAGGACTGTCGAGGCACCGGTGATAGTGAGCCGGACAACTGGGACTATTACATGTACGAACCGGAGGATGGATACGACCTCGTCGAATGGGCGAAAACCCAGGATTGGTTCAACGGATTTCTGGCCGGATGTGGCGGTTCGTACCTTGGGCAAACTCAGTGGCAAATGGCGATGCATCCGAACATGTCCACCATTATCCCCGAGGTCAGTGGACTGGGAGTCGCCGTCAACATGGCGCACCTGTACATGTTCGGCGGCGTCCATGCGCGCTCCGTCGGCAGGGGGGCCGACAAGGTGAAAGCTCCATATTTCGAGCTTGAGGAGCAGGCGCTCCAGGAGACGCTCGCGGGTGGATATTTCAACGAACCGTTGCATGTGCCGCTATCGAAGGAATTGCGGGATCGATCTCCAGAGCATCTGAGGCTCTCCCCGTCCGAGATGGAACGCTGGATGTGGGAGCACTATTGCGCACTGCCATGTGCGGGCCGTGCCGAACTCGTCCACCAGGCCATGAACACAAAGAGCGTCAGCACGGTGGACGTAGAACATCTATCTCGCGTTTTCGGACGGCAGATCTCACACGATGCCCACACCTTGCCCCACCCGCAGCCCGCTGAGCTGGTTCAGTCCTTCCACGCGCCGGTCTTGCTGCGCACCGGCTGGTACGACTGGGCCCTCAACGACGCGCTCGCCACGTGGGATCTGCTGATGCGCGAAACGCGCGAACCCCTGCGCTCACGGTGCCGGCTCCTTATCGCGCCAAGCGCTCACAATGCGCCTGGATATCACGAAGGGATGGCCGAGCGGCCGGAGCTACAGCATTCATATGGCTCGCGATTCATTGCCGAGTTGTTGATGCGCTGGTACGACACGGTTCGCGACGACGAATACGACTCGTGGCCCAAAGTGATTTACTACTTGATGGGCGCCAACGAATGGTGCGTGGCCGACGCATGGCCGGTTCCTGAAGCCCACCCGCTCTCTCTGTACCTCCACGACGACGGGAAGCTCGGCCTACGGCCGCCAGGACCGAATTCGGCTGCCGACGCTTACACCTATGATCCGGAAGATCCAACGCCGACGATCGGCGGCAGTATCGTTTCTTACGTATATCCGCCAGGTAGCGTGGATGTCGGCAACGCCCAGCAACGTGCTGATGTGCTCACCTATACCAGCGATGTGCTTGACGACGACCTTGACGTCGTCGGCCCACTGCGCCTGGTCCTTTACGCGAGCTCCAGCGCCGTCGACACTGATTTCGTGGCGCGGCTGACAGACGTGTTTCCCGACGGGCGGGCGATTCAGCTCCAGAGTGGCCTGTTGCGTGCCCGCTACCGAGATCTCGAACAGGGACCAGAACTACTTGAACCGGGAGAAATCTATCGGTTCGACATCGACATGTGGGCCACCGCCAATCGGTTCAAGGCCGGCCACCGGCTACGCCTCGACATTTCTTCTGCCGATTTCCCGCGATTCGACCGCAACGCCAACAGGGGTGGAGAACCTGGTCCACCGGTCACGGCGCGGCAGACGATCCATCACGATTCACGGCACCCGTCGCACCTCCTTGTGCCGACCCTGACCTCCTCAGCACCTTGGGATGTTTGAGGCGGCCCGGTCATGCACCCGCGCCACCGTTCCAACCTTTGCCCCTCGAAAACTCGGTTTCGTGCGGTGAACTGGTGTTTTGCTGCAGGCCCAGCGCCATGGCTGGGACCATCTCGAGGTGCTGTATCGCTTGCTGAGGTGCCTGTTCGGCCTGCTGGCGGTGCTGGTCCGCTGTCAACTCGGCAGGCGTAGTCCGGTGAGGCCGCCGTCGATGACGAGCGAGGTGCCTGTGGTCGAGCCCGATTCGGGGGAGGCGAGGTAGAACGCTGCGGCGGCGACCTCCTGTGCGGTGACGAGTCGGCCGTGTGGTTGGCGTGCTTCCAGGGCGGCCCGCTCGGCGACTCGGTCGGTGGAGCGATCGAGGAGTCGTGCGATCCATGGGGTGTCCGTCGTGCCGGGGCAGACGGCGTTGATCCGGATTCCGTCGGCCAGGCCGTCCGCGGCCATGGCCAGCGTCAGGGACAGGACGGCGCCCTTGCTGGCGGCGTAGACCGCCCGTTTCGGCAGGCCCACCGTGGCCGCGATCGAGGCTGTGTTCACAATTGCCGCATGCGGGGATCGGCGCAGGTGCGGCCATGCGGCCCGGGAGACCCGCGCCATTCCGACGACATTGATGTCGAGGACCCTCAGCCACTCGGCGTCGTCATTGTCCTCGACCGTTCCCTGTGCCCCGATGCCCGCGTTGTTGACCAGCACGTCCAGCCCGCCGAAATGCCGCACGGCCGCCTCGACCGCCTGGCGTACGTCGTCGTCGCTCGTGATGTCGGCGGGCAGGAACAGCAGGTCCGGCCGATCCCCGTCGTCGGCCAGCGGCGACCGGTCGAGTACGGCGACCGTCATGCCTGCACGCGCGAACCGCGACGCGATGGCGAGGCCGATCCCGGATGCGCCGCCGGTGATCAGAGCGCGTAGCCCCTCCGCACTGGACATCTGGTTTCCTTCCCGTTGTTCTCCGAGAGCGGCGGTCGGCAGGACGTCGTCCTGGCCGATGGTGTGTGGTCGGTCGGGTCTTATTCGTCCGAGTCGCGGATGAAGAGCGGATCGGGGGAAGGGATGGGGAAGGGCACCTTGAAGCGTTCGCCCAGTGCGGCGAGCTCGTCGTGGAGCCGGGGCGGCAGCGTGTCGTTGCCCGCGGTGATGGAGGCGAGCTCTGGCTCGCCGGGGAACAGCGGTCGCGGGTTGTCGGGCGTGCCGCTGTCGTGTACGGCGGCGGCCAGCCGGCTCACTCGCGCCTGGTATGCGGCCTTCTCGTCGCCGACGTCGATGGCCAGGAAGAAGTGCCCGAGGCGTTGTGGGACTGAAGGGTCGCCGTACATCGGGGCGACGTCGGGACTCGTCGCTGCACCGCTGAGGGCGACCAGTGAATCGATGATGAAGGCCAGGCCGAATCCTTTCGGCCCGGCGGCGGGGAGCAGCGCACCGTCGAGTGCCTGGGCGGGGTCCGTGGTCGGGGTGCCGTCCGCGTCGACGGCCCATCCGGACGGGATCGTGGCCTGGTTCTGATGGGCAACGAGGATCTTGCCAAGGCTTGCTTCGGTGGTCGCCATGTCCAGCTGAGGACGTGAGCCGGCGGGCAGCGGGACGGCAACTGCGAGCGGGTTGCTGCCGAGCACCGCGCGGCCACCGTACGGTGGGCACATGATCTTGTCTGTGTTGCAGGCCGCCAGGCCGATCATGCCGGTGTCGGCGATGAGGTTGGTGAAGTAGCCGGCGGCACCGAAATGGCCGGCGTTGCGCGCGATGACGCAGCCCGTGCCGTGGTGGCGGGCGCGTTCGATGGCCAGTAGGGCGGCCGCGTACGCGGTGGCGGCGCCGGGCCCGTTGTCGGCGTCGAGTATCACCAGGCCGCCGCGGTCGGAGACGATCGTGAGTTCGTGCCGCGGGTTGATGCCTCCGGCCTGGAGGCGATCGAGGTATATCTTCGTGCGGACGAAGCCGTGGCTGGACACGCCGCGTTGTTCGGCGAACGCCAGTCCCGCGGCGACTTGTCGGGCATCGTCGTGGCGCATGCCGGCTGCGGTGAAGACGTCGGTGGCCCATGCTTCGAGGGCGTTGACCATTGAGGTGCTCATCCGGCGGCCTCGTCGTAGGCGCCGCCCGGGAGGCTGCCGTCCATGGTGTAGCCGCCGTCGATGGTGAGGGTGGTGCCGGTGCAGTAGCGGGCTTCGGGGGAGGCGAGGTAGGCCACGGCCGCTGCGATCTCGTCGGGTTGGGCGATGTCCCGTAGCGGAATGCGCCGGTGCAACTGCTCGATGACCGTCTCGGTGTAGAGCGGTGTGCTGAGTGCGGTCCATGTCGCGCCGGGCCGTACGCAGTTGACGGTGATGCGGTGCGGGGCGAGTTCGCTGGCGAGCGTGCGGCTGAGGCCTTCGATTCCCGCCTTGGCCGCGGTGTAGGCGCAGGCGTTCGGTTCGGAGAGCACCGCGTGGATGGAGGAGATGTTCACGATCCGCCCACCGTGCCCTGCCGCGACCATCTCGCGGGCGACCTCGGTGGACATGAGGAAGACGCTGCGCAGGTTGACCGCGATGACTTCGTCGAACGCGGCCACCGATGTGTCCAGGGCTGGGGCCAGCCGGAGGATTCCGGCGTTGTTGACCAGCACGTCCGGTACTCCGCCCCAGTCCTTCGCGGCGGCGACGGCGTCGCGGACGGCGGTGGGCGAGGAGACGTCGGCCTGGAGCGCGACCGCCGTGCCGCCGGCTTCGCTGATCAGGGTGCGGGTCTCTTCGGCGGTCTCGCGGTCGATGTCCACGACAGCGACCCGGGCTCCTTCAGCGGCCAGTCGCAGCGCCACCGCCCTGCCGATGCCCGATCCCGCCCCGGTCACGATGGCGCTGGTGTCTTCGAATCTCATGGAGTCTCCGTTCGCTCGCCGGCGGCCGGCGGTACGGGGTCAAGGCGGATGGTTCCGTCGGCGGCGACCCCTACCGGCGTACCGTGGCCGACCGGCACGACCCCGATGCCGAGGAGGAGTTCCGCCTCGAGCGATCCATGGGCGGGGACGACGCGGGCGGTTCCGTTCTCGATCGCGGCGGACAGCCCGGAGGCCGGCATGCTGGTGTGCACCTCGACGCCGACGATGTGATGGCGTCCCCACCAGGGAAACCCGGCCGGATCGTGGCACTCCTGCCACAACCACACGTACGGGAAGACCTTCACCGGCCAGCGCATCCACACGCACAATCCGGTCTGCTCGTTGCGGATGGCGTACCAGCCACTGCCACACGTCAAATACAGAAGGTCCGCGGAGTGGGAGTCCGCTGGTAGCAGTCGGCTGCCGGCGGGAGCATCCGGTCCGTCCGGCCGCCACCGTGCGGCCGTGCCCGGTGGAAACGCCTGGCGGACACCGAACGGGTCCGGATGTGAGCGCACCGCGACAGGGTCGGCGTAGATCTGGGCCGCGTCCGCGACGATGTCCGGCCCGAATGTGGGGTGAAAGCCCCACATCACCGGCAGTGCGCGGGCGGACAGGTTGGTGATCCTGGCTTCGATGCGGACGAGTGGAGCGCCGACGGCCACACTGATCCGGCGTTCGACCCGGAACGGGTATCGATCCAGCTCCACCACTCCGTCACACCACGACCAGGACTCATCCCGCCCGACCGTCGTGCTCCACCCGACCCGGCACGCCTCGCCATGAAACGGCAGCGGGGCACCCTCCACCGTGCACGCCGGCCCCGCGTTCGGAAACAACTCCTGCACCCCGCCCGCGTACCGGTCGTAGAACGACTCACTCGACTGGTCGAGCGGATCGGGAGCCGTCGCGCCGACCGGCCGCTGCCACAACACCGGTGTCGCCGTCGGACGGTGAACGATCTGGCGGATGTCCATGCCGCGGGTCGGATCCACGAAGACCGTGAGATCGCCTGCACTGAGCTGCACGAGTTCACGTGTGTCCGCACGAGAGGGAGCTTGGTAGGCTGGTAGGACCACCGGGACAGTGGAGCACTGTGGTGCGCTCGATGTCAATAGCACTCGGGGCGCAGGAGATTCTGGACGGCCGGGGTTCCGCCGCCGTCAGCGGATCGCCCGTTGGCAGCGGTTGTCCTGTCGTCCGAGGCGCTCGATCTCCAGGGTCACAAGGTCGCCTTCGGTGAGGTAGGGAAAGCGTCCGGACAGGGCGACGCCTTGTGGGGTGCCCGTGTTGATGAGATCTCCGGGTTCGAGCACGCTGTGCCGGCTGAGCTCGTACACGAGCTCGGCGACTCCGAAAATCATGTCTGCGGTGGTCGAGTCCTGGCGAGGCCGCCCGTTGACGCTGCTGCGCAACCGAAGGTGCTGGGGATCGCCCAGTTCGTCGGGGGTGACCAGCCATGGGCCGAGTGGGTTGAACGTTTCACAGCTCTTGCCCTTTGACCACTGTCCCCCGGACCGGGCGAACTGGAAGTCGCGTTCGCTGAGGTCGTTGGAGAGCACATAGCCGGCGATGTGAAGCCGTGCGTCGTCGATCGAGGCCAGGTAGCGAGCCCGGCGGCCGATGACCACGCCGAGCTCGACCTCCCAGTCGGTCCGGGTGGAATCGGGAGGCAGCAGGACATCGTCCTCGGGGCCGACGACCGTGTTCGGCGCCTTGTAGAAGATCACCGGGCTGGTGGGGACGGCACCGCCGGTCTCGGCCGCGTGCGCAGCGTAGTTCATGGACGCACAGCACCGCGTGCGGTCGAGCGATCGGTGGCCCGACGCGCTGACCGGCGATGTCCACCACCGGCAGCGCGCCGGTGGCGCAGGCGGCACGGACCTCTTCGACGGTGGAGGAGGCGAGAAAGCGGCCATCGATGTCGGGGGTGAGCGGGCTCAGGTCGTAGGCGTTGCCGGGGCTGATCCAGGCCATCGGCCGTTCGGCGCCCGGGGCGCCCACTCGCATGAGTCTCATGGCGGGATCCCTTCGTGGAAGTCCGGTGGTAGCCGGTTGACAGTTTCCGAACATATAAGGATCGTGGTCCTACCACACGGCCACCCTGCCGCCGACCTCATCTCTCGTCGTCGTGCGGCGGGGACGGGTCACTGGGCCAGGGATTTCGAGAACGGAAGCGCCTGCAGAAGGGGGCAAAGAGTGGTTGAACCAGACGCGATGGCCTCACGGGAGTCCCCGAGCAACCGTCCGGTCCGTACGCTGGGGGGCGGGTTCTCCTTTCTGGAGAGTCCGCGGTGGCATGACGGGCGCCTCTATGTGTCGGATTTCTACACCTCGACCGTCTACGCGTTCACCGAGGACGGCGATCACGAATCGGTGTGTCAGGTGCCCGGTCAGCCGTCGGGGCTTGGGTTCTCCCCCGAGGGTGACCTGCTCGTCGTCTCCCGCCTGGCCAAGAGCCTGCTGCGGCTGCGCGGAGGCGATCTCGAAACCGTGGCCGTACTGACCGACGCGCCGGGACTCTTGAACGACATGGTCGTCGACCGTGCCGGGCGGGCGTACATCGGTGCCTGTGTCATGCCCGACGACGCCGATGACGCTCCCGCAACAGAACTGTTTCGGGTGGACCCGGACGGTTCGGTGATGGTAGCTGCCGACCGCCTGGTATTTCCCAACGGTGCGGTGATCGCGCCGGACGACCGCACCTTCGTCGTCGCCGAGACCTTCGCCCACCGCATCACCGTCTTCGACCTGGCCAGGGACGGCGGGCTGTCCGGGCGCGGAGTCTGGATCGACCTGGCCAGGACGGACGCGGTGGTGTCGACGTCCAGGGTCGATCGCGGCGCGCCGGCGCTGCCCGACGGACTCGCCATGGACGCTGAAGGCGCCCTGTGGGTGGCCGACGCCCGCGGTTCTGGAGCGCTGCGTGTCGCGCCCGATGGCACGGTGCTCGACATGGTGTCCACGGGAGACTCTTCGGTATACGCCGTGGCCCTCGGTGGTCGCGACCGGCGGACCCTGTTCCTCTGCGTGTCCACTCCGCTGGGGGTCGAAGACCCCGCCACCACCCGCAATTCCGCGCTGTTGACGTGCCGGGTCGACGTCCCCGGGGCCGGCCTCCCGTAGCTGGTGTAGGTGCCGGAAGCTTGGCTACCAGTTGTGACCTGGGGTTTCCTGTCTGGTAGGCGGGCGACGCCCGAGCCGAGCAGGGCCCCGTGGTGCTACGACTGCTCTATCTCATCTTCGTGTCCATCGGCGTCGGTGGTCCTACCACTCAGTGCGCCGGCGGAAAGGCCAATCGCTCACCAATAGTCAATGACACTAAAGGCGGCCGAGAGTGATTGCATGGAAAGTCCGGTAGGGGTTGCAACGTGAGACAGCCGCCCGGTGATCTTGATGTGTGACGATCAATGACCATGGGGCGGCTGCTGCCGCCAGAGTAGAGGCTGAGGCGGCCGAGGGCCATCTCGATGATCTGATGGCCGCTATGGCCGGGTGTTTTCGCAGGTGGGAGCCCCGACTGTCGGCGAAGAAGTACGTGCAGGCGTTGATGAGTGATCTGCCGCGTAAGAACTGCTGGACCATCCGAACATGTCAGTCACTCACCCTCGGAGGATGATCATGGTGAATCAGGCCCTTTATCGACGCGATATTCTCCAGGCCACGTCCGCTTCGGGTGATACCGACGAGTGATGCGGTCGCGACTTGTGAAGGAGCGGGCTCAGGATTGGAGAGGGCGACCGCCACGGTCGGCGTCAAACGCCAATACGTCGGCTGCGCGGGCCGGGTCTCCAACGCCATCAACGTCGTGTACTGCAGTTTCGCGGTTAAGGCCGGGCACGCTTTGGTGGGTGCCCGCCCGTATCTGCCCCGCGAATGGGCCACCGACCTGACCGCCGTAGATGGGCCCTGGCTGCCTGCGGAGGGCGTGCGAAAACCGAGTGGCCGCATCCTGGAGCTGAACGCAGAAAGGCCGGCCGTCGCTCTTAAGCGGCGACGAAGTGTATGGGGCCGACCCGAGCCTGCGCGCCTGGCTGGAGTCGGTCGGCACCGGCTACGTCCTGGCCATCTCCAAATCGACCCCGATCGCCTTCACCAAGGCCGGCACGGCCAGGGCCGATGAGGCGCTGAAGATGCTGATCGCCGCCGACTGGACCATCGCATCATGCGGCGCCGGGTCCAAAGGCGAACGCCGGTATGCATGGGCGTGGATCGGCACCGCCGACCCGCGCCGTCACCTGCTGATCCGCCGCAGCCTGACCCCGAACGACAAGGGGAACCGTGAAGTGGCGTTCTACCTGTGTTTCGCCCCCGAAGGCCGTCCGGTAACGCTACGGATTCTGACCAAGGTCGCCGGGCGCCGCTGGCCCGTGGAAGAAGACTTCCAAGTCGGCAAGGACGCCTTCGGGCTGGACCATTCCCAGGTCAGAACCTACCCCGCGCTCCTACGCCACCTCGTGCTGGCCATGGCCGCACTCGCCTCGGTCGCCGTCACCGCCGCCCACGCCCGCACAAACAGCAGCCCCACCCCTGCACCGACCAGCCCAAACACCGCTCCACCGGCTGATCACGGGCTCATCCCACTCACCGTCGCCGAGGTGAAACGCCTGGTCAACCTATTCACCCGCAGATGGCACACCATCGAACATCACCTGCGCTGGCACATCTGGCGACGACGCCACCAAGCCCGCGCCCAATGGCACCACCACCGAGCACGCCTCAAACACCGATGACAAGATCACGATCTCGGGCTGCCGTACTAAGGCGGCCGACGATGCATGGAAAGTCCCGAGATGGCCATCCGAGAGCACTGAGACCGCCCACCCTCGTAGCGGACGTGACGAGTGAAAACAGGTCCTTATCGGCCGTGTCCGAGATCATCGACGAACTTGGATCGGTGGACATACTCGTCAACAATGCCGGTCTGCTGGGATTCGGCTCTAAATCCCCCGCATTCTGGGGTTCGATCAGTGATGTTCCATTGCTCAGTTTCGTGAGGATGATGGAAACAAGTTTCTTCGAGACCGTTGCCGTCACGAAGTCCGTCCTGCCGACGATGATGGAGCGAAATTCGGGCACCATCGTCAATGTCGCCTCTCAGTTCGCCTGGCCGGAAAAGACCCTTCCGAACTGCGCTCCGTACGATGCCTCGAAATGGGCTGTCTGGGCATTCAGTCGGTGTCTCCGGCAAGAGGTACATGATCACGACATCCGGGTTGTCGCTATTCACCCCGGTTCGACGGCCACCGGGGATGGGCCGAACCTCGGCTTGGTCGAGCAAGGCATGGTCATGGCTCCCGACGATATAGCGCAGGCCATTGTGTACGCGGTGACCACACATCCGCGGGTTGAAGTAAAAGACCTCCTCATCACCGCGTCTCATGAGTGAGAATTCCGTTCGGCGGTCCGGCGGTATCGCCTTGGTGACCGGAGCAAGCCGAGGCATCGGGCGGGCGTGTGCCATCGAACTGGCAAAGAGCTACAGCCACGTGGTGGCGGCGGCACGGAATTGTTCGGCATTGATGGAAACCGTCCGACTCTGCTCGCCGGCCGATGGACGGGCGTCGATGATCGAAACGGATATGCGAGATCTTGGGTCGATCAGGTTGGGCGTCCGTTCGATCGAGGAACGAATCGGACCGATCGACCTGTTGGTCAACTGCGCCGGCGTGGACAACAGCCGATCCTTCACCGACATCACGGAGAACGACTGGGACCTTGCCTTTGAGACGAACCTCAAGGGCCTCTTCTTCTGCACCCAGGAAGTTGTTCGGCACATGCTGCCCCGCGGGAATGGCCTGATCATCAACGTATCGTCCATCCTCGGCCTTCGGACAGGGCAACTCCCGTACACGATCACGAAGTGGGGGCTCGAGGGATTCACCAAGAGCCTTGCCAGGGAGCTGACTCCACGGGGCATCCGCGTCAACGCGGTGGCCCCCGGAGTCACCGCGACGGCGATGACGGGTTTTGGTGAAGAGGACCCCCTTGAGGTCGAGACCCAATATCACCCCATGGGACGGGTGGCTTCTCCCAAGGAGATCGCAGCAGCGGTGGCATTCCTGGCTTCGGACCAGGCGTCCTATGTCAACGGAGCCACCCTGGTCGTCGACGGTGGAGCACTCATCATGTAATCGACACAAATGAAATGAGTAGCGTGACGCCAGGTGCAATGGGACGAGCCGAACCTGGCCATCCTCGTAGCCGCGAGGTCTGCGCATGCCGAAAATTCATCCATGCAGGTGAAAGCTGTGATCGCCGGTGCCAGTGCGGCAGGGTGACCTGGCTGATCGGGTCGGAGATGGGTGCGTGGACGTTGTCGCCCCGGGATGATGGTCGGCCGTGTTGTTGCGGCCGGCCTATCTGACGGTGACGAATACGTTCGCGGTCCCTGCGCCTTGTTCCGGCCAGCGATCGGGATAAGGACGCCGAGATCTTGGTCCTGCGGCATCAGATTGCGGTGCTGGAATGTCAGCCGGGCGGAGCGAGGGTGCGGTTCGCCGCGCCCCGACCGGGCATTGCCGGCGGCGCTGCTGCACCGGCTGCACCTTAAGGCGCTGCGGCGGATGCGGCTGCTGGTTCGCCCTGACACGGTGATCCGCTGGACGGACCTGATCGCGGGCCGGCAGGCTTCCCGGCATTGGCCGAAGCGAGGGCCGGCCGCGGGCTGTGGCTTCCATCCAGGCTCTCGTGCTGCGGCTGTTCCGGGAGAACCTCCAATGGGGATACCGGCGTGTGCACGGCGAGTTGCTTGTGCTCGTGGTGAATGTCGTTGCGTCGTCCGTGCCGGAGATCCTCCGGGACGCCAGGGATCGACCCGGTACCCGAGCGGGTCGCTGGCATGTGGGCGGTTTCCTCCGTTTCCAGGCCGATGCGCTGCTGGCGTGCGACTTCCTGGAGGCCGTTACCCTGGCCGGGGCTCGGAGAAGGTCGCCTCGCTCATCATCAAGGCCGGCTGTCTGGTCCCCGGCACCACCCGCGCCCCGCCGCAGACAACGCGGACGACCCAAGCGACACGGCAGAGGCCACGGCCGCACGCAGCGAATACCGCCGCCCCGATCGCGAGCGCATCCGAGCCGGCAGATCGGTCGTCCGTACCGGCGGCGACGAAAACGCCGGGCCCGAAACGAGGCGCTTTCACCCGGCTCACATGAGCCTCCGGGCCGTAGCCGATCCCACAGAAAGCAGCCGACCGAAGACCGGCAGACGCGCCGCCCCACCAGGCAGGCGCGAAGATCGGCCTGCGGCGGAACCCACCAATCGCCGTGACCACGGACGGCTGCCAGGACGTGAACGAGTCGCCCGAATCTCGGCCCCAGGACGGCCTCAGCCCGGCCCCGTACAAGATCAGTGGTGACGTCCACACGGAACATCACCGCTGATGAGAGTGCGTGCGCCGTCAGGGACTTGAACCCCGAACCCGCGGATTACGAGAAGGGACGGGATGGCTGTCGGAAGCACGCACGACGGTGAGGTCTTCGCGATCATGGTTGGTCTTGTCGTAGTCCGATGAGGCGGGCCATTTTGAGGCCGAGGTGGAGGGCGAGACGGTCTTCGCCGCTGCCGAGGTTCATTCCGGTGGTCTGTTCGATGCGGTGAAGGCGGTAGTAGAGGCTGGTGCGGTGGATCCGGAGGCGTTCGATGGTGGCGATGGGGCGTGCGGCCTCGTCGAGGTAGGTCTCGAGTGTGTCGATGAGTGTTCCTGCGCCGTCGCTCTGGAGAAGATGCAGTAGTCCTGGGGGGATGGTGGTGCCGCGGAACTCATCGGCTGGAAGCTGAACGAGGAGGCGGTAGATGCCCACAGCGTCCCAAAGTGTGATGGCGGTGAATCCGGGGACGCAGGCTGCGACCCTGAGGGCGTGCTGGGCGCGGGTGTGGCTGTGGTGGGCCTCGGTGAGAGAGTCGACGACGGGTCCGATACCGATCCGGACCGTTATGTCGCCGGCGGCCGCGGTGATATCCGCGCGTAGGTTCTCGGCGATCGCCTGGAGTCTGGTGGCGGGCGGCGGGTGGTGGCTTGCGATGAGGAGTATGCCTGCGCCGGTTCGGGGGCTGGTAGCGATGGCCTGCAGGGGCTCGAGCCGGCCGGTGATGTGTCGCAGAGCGGTATCGATCACCGTCTGGGTGCCGGGTCGGTCATCGGGCTTGGCCTGCAGCCGCAATACGGCGACCGGGGCCGACTCGGGCAGCCGCCCGTCGGCGATCAGTTGGTGTGCGGCACCTTCGCGGACGGAGTCGTCGTCGGACAGCAGGCCGCGTAGTTTCTGGTGGTCGCGTTCGTGACGTTGGCCGCTCTGGAGTCGTTCATGGTGGAGCAGCCGGCCGATGGTGTCGGCGGACAGGACGGCCAGGTCGATTTCGGTGTCGCTGACCGGCCGGTCGGCGTCCAGCAGCCACAGGTAGCCGAGCAGGTTCCCCTGGCATCGCACCGGCACGCAGATACGCGCGATCACTTCCAGAGCGTGGTTGGCGGGGATCCACACCGGCGTGGTCGCGGTCGCGATTCCGCTCTTCAACACCCATTTACGGGATTCCTGCGTGGCGGCCCCGTGCATGATCGACTGCGCCCGGTGCCGGTCGACCATCTCGCCGTGATGGGGCGTGTGTACCAGCAACCGGAGCTGCGGGTCGTCGATCGCCACGGACCGGCGCAACCGCCCGGCCAGCGAATCGGCGACCAGCTGAAGCTGTTCCCGCATCGGCGCGACTCCGGCTTTCCCCAGTCGATCAACCAAACATCAGGTCTGCGGCGGGGCGGGACAGGGTGAGTCATCGACGCCGGCGCACCGCTGAGGATCGACCTGCGCCGCTCCTCCGTCGGCCTCGTGCTCCGGTCAGCGAGCGCCGAGCTTTGGTGTACGCAGGACGTCATGTGCAGTGCGCCATCCTGGACACTGACGTCACACAGGGCGAGGCGGGAGCGTTCCTCACTGTGTGGATGAGCCGTGTCGCGGGCCTCAAAGCCTCTGTCCTACTGCGCGATGCCCAGGCGGCGCCTCGCCGCGTTGTCCTCGGTCGACAGCCAAAACCAGGCTGCCTCCCTCGTCTGCGAGACACCACCTGGACACCGCTCGCCACGAACGAGGACTCTGAGACAGACCCTAGGACTCGCCAAGCTCTATGGTGCGTCCATGCGTCACCAGGTGATCGCGTCATCCTGCTCAACCTTGCAGAACCTCGGAGCCGGTATCGACCGGTTCGGATATCAACCGATTCGTCGGCAATGCTGCCCGGTCGATTACGACCCCATCCTTCATCACCTCTGTGATGCGGCCGTAGTTGTGCACGTCCACCAGTGGGTTGGCGTCGAGGATCACCAGGTCGGCGCGTTTACCGGGCTCGAGGGTCCCGAGATCGTTTGCCTTTCCGTAGGCATCGGCAATATTGCGAGTAGCGGCCAACAGTGCGTCCATCGGAGCCATTCCGCGTTCTGCGACAGCCTCAAGCCACAAAAGGTGAGACTTGCCGAGTACGCAGGGACTATCCTCGCAGTTGAACATGAGGCCCGCCTGCGGGTGGCGCTGCACTATTGGGCCGGAGACCAGTCCGTCCGTGGTCAACAGCAACTGCGCCCCGGCTTCGATCAATCTGAGATGATTGTCATCTCGCGTCGTGTTGGTGATGTACTTACTGAGGAACTCTGGTCCATGGTCGCGTACCCAGGCGTGGTGCTTATTGGTGTATACAACCGCCGCGGCAGGCAACGCCCGGTCAACGAGGGTCTTCAGTATATCGTCCGGAATCGGCTCGGTCTCGGCGAAGTCGGAAGTTGCAGCAGGTCGGCTCCGGCTGCGATCGCCATCCGTAGACTCTCGACGGTGGTCGAATGTGCTTGGGCGGTAAGACCAGCACGGTGGGCTTCCTCAACGATGGCCCGCTGCACTGACTGAGAGAAGGCGATGAACTCTCGGAATTTCCCGTGACCACTAGAGGCATACTTGAGGAAGTCGATGTCGGAGTGTTCGAGATATTCTCGGACTCTCTGGCGTACGCCTTCCGGTGTCATCCACAAGAGTTCTCGTCCTACCCCATGGTCGAACCAAGAATTGATCCGCCCAATTGTATCCGGCCCGAGAAAGTGGCCTGGCGAATGGAAGTCATCCGATAGCGGGCCGTCGAATCCGATGATAGTTCCGGCTACGAACATACGGCTGCCGACGACGTCGCCGCGATTGATGCGATCACGCGCCGCTAGCAGTGGCTCCAGCGGGCCCCAGGTGTCGAAGACTGTCGTTATGCCTGCCTGCAGTGTGAGCTGGGCGCCCTCTTCGATGAGCTCCGTATAGCGGCCCTCGTATTCCAGTAGGACGTCGGGGTAAGGGCCGCAGAGGTGGACATTGGCGTCCATCAATCCGGGAATGACGTACCGATTTCTTGCGTCGATCAGCTCTGTGTGTTCCGGGATCTTGGCGTCGTGTGACCGGCCTATCCAACGTATGCGGTCACCATCGATCAGGATTGTGGCGTCATCACGTGGCGCCGCACCCGTTCCATCGATAACCGTCGCGCCGACTATCGCTTTGAGATTCACTGCTTCCCTCTTGATCTGGCCGTGCCCACTCATGAGTCGATAAGGAACATGCTCGTTTCAGTTGAGCGATCGGATACTGGTGGCGACGGGAATTCTATTGCCGATGGCGTTAGTCTCGACGCCGTTCAGGTAGTAAAATGCTTCTCTTTGTGAGATGGGTACGACGTCTACATTTCGGAAGAGTGCTTGCTCCGCCTGGTTCCAATAGGTGCAGGAGCCTGGTGCCGGCAGCGCGGAGGCCTTGGCGACAAGCGCTGTGTAGTCCTTGTTGTCGATGCCGGAAAAGTTGTTTCCTTCCGGCGGCAGTGGTCCGGAGAGGCTGTTGACGAAGGTGCTAGGCAGGTTGCTCTGGTATGGCTGCAGGAGCGCGTCGAAGTTTCCGCTGGTCTGCTTCTCGCCAAGTTGGGTGAGGCTTCCCGACTGCAGGTCCACGTCAACGCCGATAGCTTCCCACCGCCGGGCGATAAGTTCGGCGGCCGGTTGGCTCCCCGGGCTCAGCGATGGTGCGACGAACAAGACAATCTTGAGTGGTTTGCCGTCTTTGTCGCGCTTGCCGTCTGCGTCCTTCGTCCAACCCGCCGGTCGAGAAGTACCGAGGCGGCGTCGACATTGTATGGAGGCAGGAGACCGGTGTTGGTGTCGCCTGTGCAGGCTTTCGGTTCGCCGGACACCAGTCCCGTCGCAGCGGTGCCTTTTTGGCTCGTCGATACCTTCACGATCTCGTCCCGGTTCAACGCGGCGACCAATGCCTGGCGCACCAACTTGTCGGCATTGGGTCGGCCGTTGCGGTGGTTGAGGAACAACCAGGCGTCCGACGAAGGTACGTCGATGTGCTTCAGGCCCTTTGCCTCAAGCCGCTGCCGGTCCTGACCAGCGATCTGCGCGAAGTTCAGGTCACCGGACAGCAGCAGGTTGGCAGCGGTGGTCTCGTTTCTGATCACCCGGACCACATAGTGCGAGGGCAGGCCCCGTGTCTTGGTTGTCTGACCGCCCGGACCCCACGCGTAGTCCTTGCGGATGGTGAACGTGTAACTCTGCCCGGGCGATACCTTGCTGAGGACATAGGGGCCGGTCCCGTCGGTGGCCGACTTGACAGCGCTCGGATCCTTGAGGCCCTTTGGACACATGATCGGCAGGAGTCCGACGGTGTTCAGTAGGAAGCCGAACGGATCCTTCGGCAAGGTTACGGCCACGGTTCGAGTCGAATCATCCCCCTCGGCGGTCATTGGCTTGGCGGGAACATAGATGCCGTAAAGGGTGGATTGGTTCTTCGGGTTGCTGACAAAGTTGATGGCGTTCGCGACATGGCTCGCCGTAAGCGGTGTGCCATCCGAGCAGGTGATATTCGGCCGGAGGATGAATTTTGCCGAATGAGCATCGGCTTTCCACTTCTCCGCAAGGCCGGATACGAAAGTGCCGTCCGGCTGTTGGTTCACCAGGGAGTCGTAGGCTTGCTGCACGGCATAAGGACCCGCTGGGCTACGGTAGGGGTCCACACCTCCAGGGTCGTCGAGGATGACCATGGTGAACGTTCCATTGGTCGCATAGCGCCCCGGGCCCGCCTTGTTCTCCGAGGGGTGGGAAGGGCTGGCGCAGCTCGTGAGGACGGTGCTCAACGCGATGACGGTCGCGAGCACGACTGTGGTATGACGCATAAGATTCTCCATGAAACTCAAATTACTTAAAAGCGACTCTCGAGAAGTTTCCTCACTCGGAGGAATCGGGAGAGCCGTGGAGTGCACCCAGCAGGGTCGCCATTAGGCTCGACACGTCAGTGGTGTCGTCGAGAAGGGCGACCAGGCCAAGGCCATTGCTTGCAGCCCGCACAAGCGGAACGAAGTCACCTGGCGGAATCGAGCTTCGTCCGCTGAGTGGCTCGAGTGCGCTCGCTAGCTCTTTTCCGCCCCTGCGAAACAACTCCTTGAACGCCGACAAGACGGCTGGTTCACGCACAGCGAAGGCATAGAACTCGAAGTACGCGCTCGTCCACCGCAGCTGCGCGTCGTCAGCAAGTTGGCGCTTTAGCAGCTTGGAGAGCTCGCGCTCAGCGTTTGGAGAGCTGGCAGCTGCTCGCCACATTTCGATCTGACGTTGTGCTCTGCGCTCGAGGACCGCCAGGAACAGACCGGCCTTGTCACCGAAGCCCGAGTAGATCGCGCCGGTCGAGTAACCGGCCTTGGACGCCAGCCAGGCAACCGACGAGCCCTGGAAGCCGCGCTCGAGGAAGCACTCCTCCGCCGACGCGATGAGCTCATCCCGGATGACTGCTTGCCTCTGAGCGCGTGGTCCGCCGCGTGGTTCTGCCATGTGAGCTCGCTCCGAATCCCGTTATCCTAGCTTCCTTAAGATCAATAATCCGATTATTCAAGCGGTCGGAGTGGTCCGCGTCAAGACTCGGCGTCCACGAGTCTGTCCCGAACCAGGGCCGATCATGATCGGTCGCGGAGGTCGGCACGGCCGGCGGCCGACGCTGTCGCGAGTGGAGCGGGCAGGTCGGCTGCGTGCCTGATGAGGGGCGTCGAAGAATCGTTCCTCGCCCGCGGGGGAGGTGGTGGTAGATCGCCATGGCTTCGACTCCTGGCGCGTCGCCGAGTCGGCGCATGGTGAGGCGACCCAGGATCAGGTGGAGCATGGAGTCCAAGAATCACGTTCGTGATCATGGCTGATTTCGAGAGAATCCGATTCTCGGACTTGGTTGACGGCAGCCGGTAGACGGGAGGATTGTAAGTCTGGTCCGCTGGCCCTACCAGTGGACGGTCGGCAGGAGGTCGCATGAGGCCGTCAGTGGCAGTGGTCACCGGACCGGACGGTGAGGAGGCTGTGGAGTTCAGCAACCACGAGTGGCTGCTCAGGATAGGAATGGGGGAAGCCGTCAATCCTGGTCAACTGCTGAACCTCGCCGAGGGTGTCACCGTCGCTGACGAGGACTACCTGTATCGCTTCTCCATCCGCGGCGCCCCCTCCCGGCCGGACGGAAGCTCGGACTGGGTGGCCTGCCAGGGCATCCGACCGCTGCAATGGTCATCGAGCACGGATGGAGACTCCACCGAGGTCGTCGTGAATGGACGATGCGACTTCAAAGTGGGCGCACCGAGCAAAGTCGACATCGAGCACACGTTTCGGCTCTATGGCGATAACGATCGCCTCGAGGAGCGGCTTAGTCTCACCAACGTAGGCGACCAGCCGGTCGAACTCTCGAGCGATCTCCATTTCGCGTTCCGGAAGACTTTGGTTTCCCGGGAAGGCTCGATCTGGCGCGATTCGGCCGATGAGAGACGGCTGGTTCCCGTTCCGCTACGGCGGCGGGTTGGCTTGATGCGAGACCACCGTCTTCCCGAGTACAACGCATCGGACCTGATGCCGGTCTGGCCGTCGATGCCGCACCTGAACCTACCGGGTCGCTCTGCCGAGGCTTGGTTGTGGGGAGACAGCTCGGGCGGATTTCTGACCGCGAAGTATGCCCTGCAACACATTGAGTTCGCTCTTGCGACGACCATGCTGGTGCCACCGAAGGTCCCGACCGGCCGGACGACTCAACACTGGACGCTGCCCGCCGAGCAAGACGTTTGCCTGTGTTTCGCCGGCGCAGCAGTCTGTAAGGGAGAACCCGCTGGCGCGCTACGCCTTGATCCGGGGGAGCGCTTCGACTTCGGTGTATCGGTGATCTGTCGTTACGTCGGTGAATGGCAGGCGGGCTACGCCTCTTACAAGAAGATCCTCAACGAGCATGGGCACGGTCTACGACCTGACTACTCGGCCCAGGTGCACTGGAACGAGCTGTACAGTCTGGGTTGGCCAGCGGTGGGTGCGCCACCGCAGGAGCTCCCACAGCTGTGGGAGGAGGCGGCGCTGGCACAGGCTGCTGGAGCTGAAGCACTGTACTTCGACCCCGGCTGGGACACTTACCTGGGCAGCTGTATATGGGACGCCGAGCGGCTGGGCCAGGTCAGCGATTTCGTCACGAAGCTGCGCGACGAGTACGGACTCACGCTCGCATTGCATCTCATGATGCATACCCAGGCGACGACCGATGACCCAGCGATCTATCGGCGGACTCGCGATGGCGAGGTCGATCTCATGCAACTCGCGCCTGGACAAGTAGCCGGAGGGGCCATCTGCGCGGGGTCGAAGGCATGGCAAAAGCAGAAGATCGAACGCGTCAGCGCACTTGCCAAGATCGGTGTTGGTTTCTTCATGTTGGATTTCCTCCACTATGGAAGCCCAAATGAGGGGGCCGAACTGTGGGAGGAGAGCGGGGCTTGCTGGTCGAGCGAGCATGGACATCGGGTTCCGATCACCCGGAAAGAACACGCTGAGGGAATCCTTCATGTGATTCGCCAAGTGAAGCGACGATATCCACATGTAGTCATCGAGGCACACGACCGGATCACCGGAGGGGTGAACGACTACCTTCCGCTGTACTACCAGCACGGGCCTGTGGACTCGTTCGATGAGATTTGGGGCTTCGAGTTCATGTGGGACTCGTTTGCCGATCTGCTGTCGGGTAAAGCGCTTTCACTTTATGAGTACAACTTGGCGTACGACATTCCGATGTACCTCCATATCAATGTCGCACATGATGCACCGAGCATGGTCACCTTCTGGTGGTATGCCTCGACGTGCCGGCATCTCGGCGTCGGGGGACTCACCCCCGACAAGCCACTGTGGAAGCCGTTCCGTGCGGCCATGGAGCGTTATCGACAACTGAAGCCGTACTTTGTCAGCGGAAGATTCGTTGGAATCGACCAATACACCCACGGCCACGCCCTTGACGACGGTTCTGCGGTACTGGTGGCTTTCAACCTCACAAGTTCCTCGCGAAAACGAACTGTCACAGTTCCGGCAGACGTGCTCGGCGTCAGTTCCATTCGTGCGGCGGTTGGCGGTGAGGTAGAACTGACGGGCGAAGCAGTCTCCGTCACCGTTGAGGTGCCTGCCATGTCCGCGGTAGTCGTCGAGATCAACGCGCGTCACGAACCGCTGCCGGACACCATGGGCCGGGAGTAGGGGGATGAGCGAGGCTGCGGCATCACCTGCCGGGCACAGCTCCTCCGTCGACACCGAGCATTGGCGTGCCCGTTTGGACACTTTGATCAGCAGCTACGACGTGCCAGGGGCAGCACTCGGCATTCTGCATGATGGTCAGATCCATGCCGTGGCGGCCGGAGTGCTGAGCAGGGGAACGCTAGCGGAGGCAACCCCGGATTCGCTGTTCGACAGCGGGTCCATCTCCAAGGTCTGGACAACGACACTTGCCATGCAATTGGTGGACCAGGGCGCGCTTGCGCTGGATACCCCGGTGGCACAGGTCTTGCCTGAGTTTGCCGTCGCCGATTCGGTTGTCAGCCGGTCCACGACCCTGTGGCATCTACTCACACACACGAGCGGTATCGACGGGGATATTTTTCTCGACACCGGCTGTGGTGACGACTGCCTGGAGCGGTACGTCGCCGAGCTGGTTCACATCGGCCAGGTTCATCCGGTCGGGCTGACGTTCTCCTACTGCAACTCCGGTTTCATGGTGGCGGGTCGGCTGGTGGAGGTGCTTACCGGCACGACCTGGGAGACCGCAATTCGCGAACGTCTCATCGATCCGCTGCGGCTCGGTTCGACCACGCCGACGGTGGACGAACGTATCGCCTACCGGGCTGCGGTTGGCCATAGCGTTGTGGGATCGGAGCAGGCTCCGCTACCAGCGTCGGCGATGCCGCGTAGCGCGGGACCGGCCACAGGGATCGTCACCACAGTGCGTGATTTGCTGGCCTTCACTCAGATGCACCTGTCTGGCGGCGTGGCCGTGGACGGGACCCGGGTGTTGTCGGCGGGCTCGGCCCAGGAAATGGCCGACTGGCAGGTCGACCTGCCAGATAGGACAAAAGCGGATTCCTGGGGTCTGGGGTGGATGCGTTTGAACTGGAACGGCCACCTGCTGATCGGCCATGACGGCGGCAACATGGGTCAGGTCGCGTTTTTGCGGATCATGCCGGAGAAGCGCTTCGCCGTCGCACTGTTTACCAATGGTGGAGATGCTTACGGCCTCTATCACGACCTTTTCGCTGAGGTGTTCAGCGCACTCGCCGACGTCACCATGCCGGGACCTGTCGCCCCTCCTGCCGAGCCCATGAGCATTGATCCCGGTCCCTATCTAGGCAGGTACGAGCGAACTGGCTTCGAGGCCGAGGTACAACAGCGAAACGGCAGGCTTACTCTCCGATGGGGTAGTACCGGATCCATCGCCAAGCTGGTGGGTGGAGGATTCGTCGAGCAGCCACTCGTCCCGGTCGGAGAAGGGCGCTTCGTGACACGACCAGAAGGAGCGAGCACCTGGGACCCCGTGCTCGCCTACAGCCTGTGCGACGGCACCCGCTACCTGCACTTCCACGGCTTCCGCGCCTACCAGGGAGTAACGGCGCGGTAAGGAGCGTATCCACGCAACACGGTCGTGCTGAAACCATCGGAGGTTTCGCCGAGCTCGGCCCTCAAGCTCGCCGAACTCGCGGTGGAGGCCGGTGTGCCCGAAGGCGTACTCAATGTCGTGCCGGGTCTGGGGGCGACGGTCGGTGAGGCACTGGCGCTGCACCGCGATGTCGATCTGATCTCGTTCACCGGCTCGACCGGCGTCGGCCGGAAGGTCATGGAAGCCTCGGCCAGCTCGAACAACAAACCGATGCTGTTGGAGTGCAGCGGCAAGTCGCCCAACATCGTGTTCAACGATGCCGACGATCTCGATCGCGTCGCCGACGAGGCCGTCCGCCTCGCGTTCTGGAACCAGGGCCAATGGTGTGCCGCACACACCCGGCTCATCGTTCAGCACGACATCGAGGGCGCGGTGCTCGAGAAAGTGGTGAGCCGGGCACGACGCCTCGTACCGGGCAACCCACTCGATGAGAGTACGAACTTCGGGCCGCTGGCCGGCCCCGCTCAGCGCAGCCGCGTAAAAGGCCATGTCGAAGGCGCGCTCGATGCCGGCGCTCGGCCAGTACTCAAGGGCCGCATCCAAGAGGCCGGGGGCTGCTTCGTCTCCCCGACGATCTTCGATCGTGTCGATAGCCACATGCCCATCGTTCAAGAAGAGATCTTCGGGCCCGTGCTTTGCGTGCAGCCCTTCAGGACCGAGGACGAGGCGATCGAGCTGGCCAACGTCACCGACTACGCGCTGGCGGCCACTGTCTGGACCAGGGATGTCGGCCGGGCGAAGCGAATGACGCGTGCGGTCAGGGCCAACGTCAGAGGTGAGCAGGATCGGGTCTTGTGGCGCTCAAGCTGAGATCTTGGTGTTGCGGCATCAGCTGGAGGTGCTTCGCGGCCAGGTTGCGCGGCCTGGTCCGTCGTCGGTCGATCGGGCGGTCATCGCAGCGCTGGCATGGTTTCTGCCCCGCTCCCGGCGGATCGGGTTGTTCGATGGGATAGAGGCAGCCGACTACCGGAAGCTCAACCGCACACAGCGTCATGACATACGCCGGTTGGTCCAGATCGTGTTCCAGGATCCGTACGCTTCACTGAACCCGGCGCTGAAGGTCGGATCGATCCTGCGTGAGGTAATCGACATTCGCGGCGGCGCGAAGGATCCTGCCGGGGAGATCGGCCGGTTGCTGACCCGCGTCGGTCTGCCGAGCACCTACGCAGGACGTCGTCCGGCCGCCCTGTCTGGCGGTGAAGGCCAGCGTGTCGCGATCGCGCGGGCCATCGCGATGAAACCCAGACTTCTCCTGTGCGACGAGCCCGTCGCCGCCCTCGACGTGTCCACTCAAGCCCAGATCCTGGAATTGCTGCGAGACATCCAGCGCACCGAGAACATGAGCATGCTATTCATCACGCATGACCTGGCCGTCGTCCGCCAGATGACCACTCGCGTGCTCGTCCTCTACCGCGGACACCTCGTCGAATCCGGGCTCACGACCACGGTCCTGAACGAACCGGCACACGACTACACCAAACGGCTGCTCGCGGCCACTCCCGGCCGCAGGAGCGCAACTCGTTGAGCGGATTGCCGGACGCTCCCTAGCGGAGTTGTACGAGCTGGGCCACCTTGAGTCCAAGGTGGAGGGCGAGCCAGTTGTCGCCGTCGGACAGATCGAGTCCGGTGATCTCTTCGACTCGGCGGAGCCGGTAATGCACGGTCGCGCGGTGGACGCACAGCTGGTCGGCCGTACGTCGGACGTCACCGGAGTTCTTGAAGTAGGCCTCCAGTGTGCCGATCAGGCGCGCCCTTCCGGTGTCGTACTCCAGTAGTCGTAGCAGCCCCGGGTGGATGCTGCGGTGAAGTCGGTCGATCGGGACCTCGGTCAGCACTCCGTGGACGCCGAGTTGGGAGTAGTGGACGACCGTGCCGAGAACACGAACGACACGGGCGACGTCGGTGGCTCGCCGCGCTTCGATGTACGAGTCGCGGGTCTTGCCGAGTGTGGCGCGACTGTCGCCGATGCCGATGTGGCACTCATCGGGGCGGCAGTGCGTGGTGGCGCACACCTGTTCCTTGATGGCGGCCGTGAGGGCGTCGATCTCCTGTGTGCCCGTCCCCGCGTGAGCGACGACCATCACCGCATGATCGGCGCGGACCAGGTGGATGGCGCTACGGGGTGAGGCGCGGCGGCAGGCGCGGTCCAGCCCGATCGCCAGAGCCTGGCGACGCTGGTCGGTGAACGGCTGGCCGGCTTCGTGCGGAACGCTGATCACCAGCGAGGTGACCCGTCCGGAAAGGATGAGCTCCTCCTCGATCAGTTGCCGCGCGGCATGGTCGTGGAGGCCGGTGTCGTCGGCGAGCAGGTCGCGCAGGTACTCCCGGATCCTCCCGAGCCGCAATTCGTCGATGAGGTAGTCGCGGTGGAGTATCTGCGCGGCGCGCTCGGCGGCCTGACGGATCGCCCGGGCGTGGTCGTCGGTGAGCGGTCCGTCGGAGGCCATCAGCCAGATGAAGCCCAGGAGCGTCCCCTCGTACCGGATCGGCATGACGTAGCGTTCGATGGTGAGGCCCTGCTCCGGCCGGACCGGCCGGGTGAACAGGTCGACCTTGTCGAGTCCGCCGGTGGCCGCGAAGTGGTTGATCACTTCTTGGGGAAGCTCGCGTTGCATGATCGCGCGGAGCCGTGCTTCGTCGACCGCGCCGGTGTGGGCGGTGTAGGCGAGGATCCTCAGACGCTGATCATCGATCGCCACCGAGCGGCCGAGTCGGTCTCCGAGGCTGTTCACCAGGCGCTGTAGCTCGGGTGCCATGCCGAGAGTGTAGGACCCCGGTCCGGACGTAACCGCAGATCACAGGCATCTGCCCAGCAGGTGGGGCCGGGAGTCGCGTGACGAGAGGGGCGTCCGCTCGTTCTTTCGCGACCGTCGAGATTCCTCGGGACGAACTTCGACGGTCGTACATGGTCGTGACCAGTGGGTTCGGGAAGTGTGGGCCCGGTCGGATCAAGAAGATCAGGAATCTCTGCAGGGAGAGTGTCATGCGCAGATCGTTGCCTCGATTGCTTGTTTCCATGGCAATCGTCAGTGCCTTCTTGGCGGGATGCGGGTCGTCCGGAAAAAGCGGCAACGGGGGATCGGTGAATTATGCCAAGGGCGGCACATTCACGTACGCGATTCCGTCCGATCCAGGCGTCTTCGATCCCTACAACAGCCAAGGCATGTTCGCCTATTCATACTTTGCTTACGACTCGTTGGTGAATCTTCTGCAAAACGGCAAGTTCGTGTCCGGGCTCGCGGAAAAGTGGTCCGCGGACGCCCACGCGGCGACATTCACCCTCCGGCCGAACATCAGCTGTTCGGATGGGGCGCCGCTGACGGCACGCCAGGTCGCGTCGGCGATCAACTATGTGGTCGATCCGAAGAACAAGTCTCCGCAACGTGGTGTGAACACGCCGACGGTGCCGCTGACGGCCGACGGCGACGACGCGACCCGTACGATTCGGGTCGAAATGAAAAAACCCTTCGGGTTCATTCTGGAAACGATCGGCCAACTGCCGATAGTGTGCGCCAAGGCGCTGAAGGATCCAAAAATCCTCAAGTCGGGCTCGGACGGGACCGGGCCATTTGTTCTCACCAAGGCCGTGCCAGGGCAGACGTATACGTTCGCCGTTCGCAACGGCTACACCTGGGGCCCAAGTGGCGTGACGACGAGTGCGCCAGGAACGCCGGCGACCGTTGTGCTGAGAGTGGTCGAGAACGAGACCACCGCCGCGAACCTGCTGCTCTCCGGCCAGGTGAATCTCGCTCGGATCCTTGGTGCGGACGTCAAGCGGCTTCAAGCGCAGGGACTGAAGAGCATTCAACGGAAAGCGCCACAGGCCTGGTTGTACTTCAACCAGATCGGTGACCGTCCGACGGCGGACAGGCAGGTTCGGCAGGCGCTCGTACAGTCGATCGATATCCCGCAGATCGTCAAGGTCTCCACCGGCGGCATCGGTAACGCTTCGAAGGGCATGGTGGCGCTGAACCCCAGGCCGTGTTCCGGTGACACCGTGGCCGGCCGACTGCCCACGCACGACGTTACGGCCGCCGGGGCCTCGCTGGACGCGGCGGGCTGGACCAAGGGGGCCGATGGAACCCGCGGAAAGAACGGGAAGCCGCTGAATCTCAATCTGCATTACGTGCCGGCTCTGTCGCCTTACCTTCAGCCGGCCGTGGAACTGATGGCGCGACAGTGGAATGCGGTCGGTGTACACGTGAAACTCACCGCCGACACCGTTGCCACGATGTTCCAGGTCAGGTACCAGACCGGCAACTACGATCTGTACTTCGGGCCGTTCGCGGTCAATCTGCCGAATCAGGTCGTGCCCTATTTCTCCGGTCCGGTTCCGCCGGCGGGCACCAACGACTCCGGGGTCCACAACCCCGACTACACGGCGCTCGCCGCCAAGGCCCAGGCGATGACGGCGCCCGAAGCCTGCACCTACTGGAACCAGGCCGAACAGGCGCTGTATCGCAACGTCGACATCGCGCCGATATCGGATACCTCGCAGTTCTACTTCCTCCGGAACGCCCAGGCGCAATACGGAGGCGGGTTCAAGATACCGATTCCGACCAGCATCAGACTTCTCCGCTGAGCACGAGGTAGGGCCCCGCTCCACCGTCAACGGCGCGGACCGAGCACCCAAGAAAGGCGTGTCCAGTGCCTCATCGGCGAATCCTCGTAATCCAGAACGTCCCCCACGATCCGATCGGCCGGTTCCGTCGATGGCTGAAAGGAACAGAGCTGGAGGTCATCCGGCCGTACGCCGGCGACGCGATACCCGCGGAGCCCGCCGATGGTCTGATCGTGCTCGGCGGCTCGATGTCGGCCACGGCCGACGACCCGACGTCGTGGCTGCCCGAAGTGCAGTCCCTGCTGGCCACCTCTGTGGCCGATGTCGTGCCCACGCTCGGAATCTGTCTGGGCGCGCAGCTGCTGGCGGTCGCCTGCGGCGGAGAGGTGGAGCAGTCGGCGGCCCCGGGACGAGAGGCCGGCGTCATCGACGTGAAGTGGCGAGGCGCCGCGGCCGAGGACCCGCTCGTAGGCGGCCTGCCCGACCCCTTCCCTGCCCCTAGCTGGCACGTTGACGCGATCTCGCGGCTTCCCGCCGGCGCGGTATGGCTGGGGGAGAGCGCCATGTATCCGCACCAGGTCTTCCGGGTCGGCAAAGCCGCCTGGGGCCTCCAATTCCATCCCGAAGTCTCACTCGCGACCTACCGGAGCTGGGTCGACCGTGCCGCCGATTCATCCAACGCGGACGCCGCCGAGAGTTTCGATCGCCGCCAACACGAGGTCACAGCGGCCGCCTGCGCCCTGGCCCAAAGATTCGCCGGTCTATGTCGATAACACGCACCACGACGCCACGACGGGCGAGACTATCTACGGGGCGACCAGTCGACCCGCTGCCAGATGGTCTCGTCCGGGCGTCCCAGCGCGACGCGTACGACGGGTGGCTCGGACAGCGTGAACTCTGCGCTGCAGAAAGTCGCCGCTCGCTTGTCCGGCGTCGGCAACACACACAGGCCGGCGGCCGTAGAGCTGAGGAGAGTCCGGATCTCGCCATCTCTGCGAACCTCGTCGAGTCCGGCCTCGAGCGCCCGGAGTCGCGCCTCGGTGGTACCGGGATGCCCGCTGTCGGGGACATCGTGATCTTGCCACCACAACGGGTGATTCGTGTGCAGCAGCTTGTCATCGACAGGTCCTGCCAGGCAGCCTTTCGCGGAACACTCATAGCTCCGGAGGCCGTGCCGGTCGCCGATGCCGTAGTGCTGTCCGGATGCATGAGGCAGCGTCATCAGATGGCTTCCCGCCGAAGCGGCGTTGCGATGCCTCAGCAACTGCCGGACGATGAACGCCACCGGCATGCCTTCGCCGGCGCTGGGCAGCGCGTTCAGGGTGTTCACGCAGCAGGCCAATCCGGCCGCGTTCACGCCGAGCAGCCCGATCATCCCGGCCGCGGTGAGCACCAGCTGTTCCGGCTCGTCGCGGACGGCCGCGATTCGCAGGATCACCTGTGAACCGCCCATGTACTTGGGCAGATCCATGTTCTGGCCGAGGACGACCGTGCCATCCGGCTCGGTGAACGTCCCGATGACGCTGCACCCGACGTTCCCGTCGCGGGCGTATCTCCACTCCTCGTCCATGAGGTTGTAAACGAGCACGTCGTCGACCGGTTGATTGCCGGCGAGCGCGATCGCCCGCACCTCTTCGAGCAGGTCCGGGCAGAGCTCGCCGACCGTCTTCGCGAAACCGGTTGATCCGAGAAAACTCCGCACGTATTCGCCGGGATCGAGCCCGACGCTCTCGCCGATGGCGTGCCGCCACCGTTCCATCGTCGTGGAGATCAGTTCGCGCAATTCCTCACCGTGCGCGGTGCCGCGTGACGCTCCATCGCCGGACAGCGCCACCAGCCTTCCGGCCGGGTCATCGGAGGCGTTTCGCCGAGGTGGCGTTGTGTCAGCCGTGCTCATTCCGTCGATTCACCTCTGGCGTTGGGGACCGAAGCCGCATCTCGCTCAGGCAGGAACCTACGTCACATCTTTTCGGCGTCCAAGATATAACTTGTGCTGTTACGTCACGACCTTGCGATATCGTCACATGGGTGACGCCGTCGACACGCCAAATGACACCCTGTAGTCGGATGTAACCATACAAGATCACTCTTGTGTGATAACGGTGATGGTCGTACCGTCTCGGCACATGGCAACGACACGACGTCCGTCGCGCCGGCCCTGATCACGGACAAGGGAGCGGGATGTCATATGGAAAAGAGCGCATCAGGCCTTGGCGGCGTAACCCGTCGTACACGGCCGGCGAAAGCGCTGGTTCTGCTGCTGGCGGTCGTTCCGTTGGCCGCAGCGGTCGCATGTTCCCGTACTCCGGTGCAGAGTAGTGCCGCCGACGCCCTGGCGGTCGGGCTGCCCACGGATGTCGGCGGTCTCGATCCGCAGATCTCCTCCAACGGAGGGACATGGCGGATCCTCAACGTGAACTACGAGACGCTCGTGGGTCTCGACGATCATTTGAAGCCGGCTCCTAAGCTGGCGACGGCATGGAAGCAGACCTCGCCGACCACGTATGTGTTCGACATCCGGCAAGGCGTCAAGTTCTCCAATGGCCGGGAAATGACCGTCGACGACGTCGTCGGCAGCATCAAGCGCCTCATCGCTCCGAAGGTGGCCTCCTTCTGGGCCGGCATGCTGGGCCAGATCTCGGATGTGAGCGCGGTCGACAAGAGCCACGTCCGGGTCGTCCTGGCCAAGCCGCGTACGTCGTTCGTCTCCTCGCTGGCGAACATTCCCGCGGCGATCATGCCGATGAAGGAATTGAACGACCACACGCTCGATCCCACCAAGGCGGTACTGGGCACCGGCCCGTACATGGTGGCCGGACACAGCGCGAACGAGTCGTGGACCATGGTCCGGAACCCCCATTACTGGGGTCGGCCCGCCAAGGCGAAGACGCTGACGTTCAAGATCATCCCGGACAGCGCGGCGCAGATCGCCGCCCTGCGGTCCGGCAGCGTGCAGATCGCGACCTTCGACGCACCGGACACGGTGCGACTCCTCAAGGGCCAGTCGAACATCACGACGGTGGTCCAGAAGACGACCGACTACTACGAACTCTTCCTGAACGCGTTGTCGTCGATCTTCCGCGACGACCGGCTCCGTCAGGCGGTGGCGTTGGCGATCGACCGGAACAAGATCCTCAGCGTCGGGATGGGCGGCGCCGGACAGGCCACGTCGGTGATCACTCCGCTGGGTCTGGAGGGTTCCTGTGATCCGGCGGGCATGCCGCTCTCGACACCGGATCTCGCCAAGGCGAAACAGCTCGTAGCGGCCGCGGGTGCGGAAGGCAAGTCGGTCTCGATCCTGGCCAGCAGCAGTAACGGGGCGAACAAGCAGATCGCCCAAGTGCTACAGGCGAGTCTCCAGGACATCGGGCTGAAGGCCGGCATCGAGATCGTCGACATCGGTCAGCTGACGAAACGCGTCACCACGGCCCACCCGCGATTCGATCTCGATATCAACAATTTCGCTGGGTACAACGACCCCTCGCTGGTGACCACCTGGTGGAATCCGCGGCTGGCTCAGTTCAACAAGGGATTCATGAAGTCCGATGCCGAGCTGAACACGCTCATCGAGCAAGGCTTCGCGACGCCCGCCGGTCCGGCCCGTACGGCTGTGCTGCAGCAGGTCTGTAATCGCGCGGCCGAAGGCGCGAACATGATTCCGCTGGTCACGAAGTCGAACGTGATCGCCTACCGGTCGGACATGGTGGCTCCCACCCTCGCCCCGATCGACGGGTTGGCCCAGCCGCTGATCAACGTCGCGGGGTTCGGCATCAAGTGACTTCCGACTGGAGTGAGCAGATGAAGACGCGTCCGACGCCCACCGACTCAGGAGGCCGTGAATGCTGACGGGCTACAGCGGCCAGCTGTCGGCCGCTCCGGGCGGCTGCGTGGAGTTCAAGGTCAACAGCGAGTCGGACTTCGATCTGGACATCGTGCGCCTGATCCAAGGCGACGATACCGACGAGGGGCCCGGCTACCTCGAACTGGATGTCGCGACCGCGTGCAACGGCAGGTATCCGGCCAAGACGCAGCGGACGAGTCCAGGCTCCTACGTGTCGGTCGACGACCGCGCACCTCGGCCCGCGGCCGGGGCGACCTTCATGGCGTGGGTGTGGTCCACCACCCCCCAGCTGCCACGCCAGGGCGTACTGACCCGGTTCGCCGCCGACGGGAGCGGTTACGGGCTCGAGATCGTGGACGGCAGGGCGGTGTTCACCGTCCGCGATGGGGACACCACGCTGGAGGTCCGCGCCGAGCAGCCGCTGGTCAAGGAATGGTGGCACCTGCTGGCCGGGGGATATGACGCGGAGTCGGGCCGCTTGTTCGTCGCCCAGGTCGCTCACGACGCCACGCGGCGTCTTCCGGGCGTTGTGCCGGTGACGGCCCGGCACGCGCCGGTGACCCTGGACCAGGAGAGGGACGCGCCGTTGCTGATCGCCGCTGCGACGAGTGGCGAGAACATCGGCGACTTCTTCAACGGCCGGATCGCGGCCCCGCGCTGGTACGGCCGAGCACTGGACCCGGACGAGGTGGACGGGGCCGCCAGAGACGAGAAACGCCGGACACCGCTCGGCGCCCTGCTGGGAGCGTGGGACCTGAGTCCGGCGCGGCCGTCGACGCTCGTCCTGGACCGTAGCGGTCACGGGCGCCACGGCACCGCGGTGAACAATCCGGCCCGCGCCCTTCGCAGCCACCGCTGGGACGGATCCGCGCTCAAACCGTCCGACGCGCCGGAGCACTACGACTGCATGCACTTCCACGACGACGACCTGGCCGATGCCGGCTGGGACACCAATGCGGTGTTCGAGGTGCCGCGCGACCTGCCGTCCGGCGTGTACGCCGCTCGGTTGCGCGGCGGCGACGAGCAGGACTACCTGCCGTTCGTCGTCCGGCCCGGTGCGGAGACGACCGCGCGAGTGCTCTTCGTACTGCCGACGCTGTCCTACATCGCGTACGCGAACGAGCGTTTCTACGATGCGCCGTTCGTCGACTGGAGCCGCTTCTCGGACAGGCCGCTGCAACTCGACCCGGTCGACCTGAAGATCAAGCAGCATCCCGAGTTCGGCCCGTCGCTCTACGACGTCCACTCCGACGGCTCGTACACCATCTACTCGTCGCGACTACGGCCGATGCTCAACTTCCGTCCGAAGGTCGTCGCGTACTGGAACTCGGCGGGCAGGCACTTCTGCGCCGACCTGTACATGCTCGGCTGGTTGCATCGTGAGGACATCTCGGTCGACGTGGTCACCGACGAGGACGTGCACCGCGATGGAATCGACCTGCTCGCTCGCTACGACGTCGTCCTCACCGGCAGCCACCCCGAGTACCCGACAGAGCCGATGCTGGACGCGCTCGTCGACTACACCGCGACCGGCGGACGCGTCATGTACCTGGGCGGAAACGGATTCGTATGGGTGACGACCCTCGATCCGGACGCGCCTCACATCATCGAAGTGCGCAAGATCAACGGAGTCAACGTCACGCCAGGTCTGGGCCCGCTGCCCGGCGAGGAACACCACAGCCAGACGGGCACCCGCGGCGGCTACTGGAAGGCCCGCGGCCGAGGTTCGGAGAGATGGCTGGGAATCGGGTCCGCGGCCCAGGGCTTCGCGCGCGCACAGGCATATGAGCGGACGGCGGCGAGCCATGATCCGCAGGTGTCGTGGATCTTCGACGGTGTGGACGGAGAGGAGATCGGCGCGAACGGCCTTGGCCTCGGCGGCGCCGCCGGGGACGAAATGGACTGCGTCAGCGATCTGCTCGGAACCCCGGTCGGCACCGTCGTCCTCGCTTCCTCGAACCACCATGGACCGCCCTACTGGGCGACCCAGGACGTCGCGGGGCTCGCCGCGAGCCGATGCCGTGCCGACATGACCTACCTTGAACTCCCGCATGGGGGAGCGGTCTTCACGGTCGGCTCGATGTGCTGGTATCCCAGCCTCGCGTACAACAAGTACGACAACGATGTGGCACGCGTTACCCGCAATGTCCTCACCCGGTTCCTGCGCCCGCGCGAGAGCGGTCCGACCTGACCACCGCGACCGGTCATGTCACGTAGTTCTCTCAAAACGAGAAGGTCTTTCATGTTCAACGACTTCCATAAGAGTCCTGCGTACACGGCCGTCGCCGAGCATTGCCGGCGTTGGCATGAGCCCGCGTTCGGGACGCCTCATGCGCTGATGGAGCCGCACGCCACGATTGACGGCGGGCGCGTCGTCGTGACGGGCGAGGTGTTCGACGAACTGGCCGGCAGTCCCCGCACCGCGGTGTTCGCGGTCGAGGACGGCGCGCTGCGGCCGGTGACCGGCCAGGCCGGATCCGCGCGATGGGCGCGATTCTCGCCGGACGGCGAGACGCTGGCCTTCTTGTCCGATAGGGCACGAGCCGGCAGTTTCCAGCTGTGCCTGCTCCGCGACGCCGGTTTCGGCGAGGCGACCGCCGTGCCGAGCATCCCGGGCACGATCGAGTACGCCCACTGGTCCCCGGACGGGCAGTCGGTGTTGCTCGGTGTGGCCGGTCTCGGTGCCGAGCTGTCCGGCACGCAGGGATCGGGAATCAACACGAGGACGGAGAACGACCTCCCCGCGTGGTACCCGACGATCGAGCACGGCGCGCCCGAATCGGCGTGGCGGACGCTGTGGCTCTACTCCCTCGGCACCGGGGAGATGACGCGACTCTCACCCGAGGGGATGAACTGCTGGGAGGCCGCCTGGTCCGGCCCGTCGACGGTCGTGGCGGTGGCATCCGAGGCACCGGGGGAGGACGCGTGGTACAGCGCGGAGCTCACCGCCATCGACGTCGCGACCGGAACACCTCGTGTCCTGCTCCGCAGCGACGTGCAACTCGGCGTACCCGCGGGATCGCCGGACGGCCGATACGCCTGCGTCGTGCAGGCCGTGTGCAGCGACCGGTGGATCGTGGCCGGCGACCTGATCGTGGTCGATCTCGTCTCAGGAGAGCACTCGACCATCGACACCGCGAACACGGATGTCACGTGGCTGCAGTGGATCGACACGGAACGCCTGGGATACCTGGGGCAACGCCACCTGGATTCCGTGGCGGGCATCGTCGACGTGACGACCGGCGAGCACACCGAGGTGTTCTCCACCGACCTGTCGTGCGGTGGCGGGCGCTATCCCGACGGTGCGTTCACGGCCGACGGCCGCGTCGTGGTCGTTCAGGGCGCCTATCACCTGCCTCCGCAGGTGGCGCTGCTCGGTGCCGGCAAGGAGCAAGTGCTCGCCTCGACCGGCAATCCGGGCTCGGACTACCTGCTGTCGGTTGCGGGGAGCGCCGACGCGATCTCTTGGACGGCCCCGGATGGTCTGCGGATCGAGGGCATCCTGTGCACGCCGGAGGGTGAGGGACCGTTCCCGCTGGTCGTCAATATTCACGGCGGGCCCATCTGGGCGTACCGGAACATGTGGTCCATGAGGTACCCGTGGGTGCCCCTGCTGATCTCGCGCGGCTACGCGGTGCTGAATCCGAATCCGCGCGGCAGCGGCGGACGCGGCCAGGAATTCGCGCACCGCGTGATCGGTGACATGGGCGGCGCGGACGCGCACGACATCATCTCCGGCATCGACGCGCTGGTCGAGCGCGACATCGTCGACCCGTCGCGGGTCGGATTGATCGGCGGCAGCTACGGCGGGTTCATGTCCGCGTGGCTGGTCACGCAGGACCAGCGGTTCGCCGCCGCGGTTCCGAGCTCCCCCACCACCGACTGGTACAGCATGCTGTTCACCAGCAATATCGGCGGCTGGGCCAGGGCGTATCTGGACGCCGACCCCGAGGAGCCCGGGGCGGCCGCTCATACCCGAAGCCCCGTGCTCAGGGCGAGCAAGGTCCGAACACCCTGCCTCCTCATCTCCGGTGCGAACGACCGGTGCACACCGCCCGGCCAGGCGCGCGAGTTCTACCAGGCGCTCCAGGACCAAGGCGTCGAGTCGGTGCTCGCCACGTACCCGCAAGAAGGTCACGGGGTCCGTACCTACCCGGCCGTCATCGATCATCTGGCCCGCGTGCTCGCCTGGTTCGAGCGCCACATGCCGGCACGGACGCCTGACGGCCATCGCTAACCCAGGGGAGTAGGTGTCATCCATGTCGAAGGCGCTCATCGGTCTCGTCGGTGACGTCAGCGTCAACCGCGAGAATCCAATCGAGGTCTTCAGCAAGGTCCGGGACGTGCTCGACGCACCGGACGTTCTGTTCGCCAACCTGGAGGGCCCGTACGCGGACGATCCGCGCCCGGTGCCGTCCGCGCTTTCCTGGATGAGCTCGCCGGCGGCCAATCTCGACGTCTACGCCCAGGCAGGCTTCGACGTGATGTCGCTCGCCAACAACCACATCCTTGATGTCGGCTACGACGCGATGCTCGAGAACCGCGCGCGGCTTCGATCACAGGGCGTACGGACCTGTGGTGCGGGTGACTGCCTCGACGACGCGCGCCGGCCCGCCATCGTGGAGGCGGGTGGACTTCGTGTCGCGTTCCTCGCCTACGCCAGCGTGTTCCCCGTCGGGTACGCCGCGAGGTCGGACAGCCCAGGTCTGGTGCCGATGCGCGCATACAACGTCTGGCGCGAGGCCAACCCGACGCTCCACGCACCGGGGGTCCGTCCGTTCGCCAGGACAGTGCCGGATGAAGCGGACCTCGCCGCCCTCGCGGACGACATCCGGCGAGCGCACGAGGTCGCCGACCTCGTCATCACGAGCTTTCACTGGGGTGACTTCTGGCGGCCACTCCACCTGACCGACCACGAGATCAGAACCGCCAGATACTGCATCGACCAGGGGGCGGCCATGGTGGTCGGCCATCACCACCACACCCTTCGCGGCATGGAGTGGTACAAAGGCAAGCCGATCATGTACGGCCTTGGCCACTTCGTCTTCGACGTGCGGCTGGAGTGGGACGAGGACGACTTCAAGCGGAAAACCGTGGAGGCGGATCCAGGCGGTTACGTCGAACAGGGAGACTTCATTCCAGGCCCCCGCGAAGGGTGGCCACTACTCCCGATGCCCGAGGAATGCCGCATGACGGCATTCGCGTGGGCGATGGCAGATGGAAACGGCATCACGGATATAGGGGTACTGCCGTGCCGGTTGGCCCCCGACGGGCTTGTGAACCCTCTACGGCTGGACTCCCCGGAGGGACGCGAAGTCACCGGCTATCTCGACAAATGCAATTCGGCACCGAGGCTCAGGAGCCGCATCACCCCGGAGGACCCGGTCCGGATAGCCGGTTTCGAGACTCTTCGGGTCATCCCGGCCTGAACCTTCCTCCCAGGTGAGCGGTGGGCCGGCCCGGGAGCGTGTCGGAATTCGCCGAAAAAATGTGTGGTTCGATGGCGTTACATATTTTAAGACGCTACGTTACATGCGTGATCGAAGTGCTGAAGGAAGAGCTGACGGAGCGCAGCGCACGCGGGCTCGCCGACGCGTTCAGCCGCGCCGTACGTGCGGGCGCGGTCGTTCCCGGGCAGAAGCTGCCGTCCATCCGTGCCGTCGCTCGTGACCTCGGCATATCTCCCACCACGGTGAGTGCGGCGTGGCGGTTGTTGGCGCGGGCGAATCTCATCCACTCCGACGGCGCCCGCGGCACGGTGGTCGCCGATGGTGTCGGTCGGGGGCCCGCACGGCACCGGCGCGCCCTCCAATACCAAGCACGCTTCGAAACCGACCTGTCCACCGGCCTGCCGGACCCGGCGCTGCTGCCCGATCTGGGTCCTTCACTGCGCCGAATCCCGCACGGCGGGTCGCTGGACGGTTTCCTCGCCGAACCGATCGTGCCGGAACTGCGCGACCACCTGCTGGCCGACTGGCCGACCCCCGCTCAGATCATCACGATGGCCGACGGAGCCACCGACGCGCTCGACCTGATCGCGATGACGTTCTTGCAGTACGGGGATCGGGTCGCGGTCGAGCATCCGTGCTACCCGCCGATGCTCGACCTGCTCGAAGCGGCCGGCGCGCGAATCGTCTCGCTCGAGATGGACGCCAGCGGTCCCACCCCCGCCTCGCTGTCCGAGGCCGTCGACGCCCGCGTGTGCGCGGTATTCCTCCAGCCGCGGGCGCAGAATCCGACCGGTGTCGGCCTGGACGCCGAACGCGCCGAGCAACTCGCCGCCGTGCTCCGTGGGAACGAGGTCCTGCTCGTCGAGTTCGACCTGTCCTCCGACATCGCCACCACGGCCTTGCACACGGTCGGGCGGCACGTCCCCGAGATGACGGTCCACATTCGCGCCTTCTCCGAGTCGCACGGCCCGGACCTGCGACTGGCCGCGATCGGCGGGCCGTCCCCTCTGCTCGAACCGATGATCGCTCGCCGGCACATCGGCCAGGGCTGGACCAGCCGGCTGCTGCAACGCCTGCTGCTGGACATGCTCACCCATGAGGAGCCCAAGCGGCAGGTCGCGGCGGCCCGCGGTGAATACGCCCGGCGCCGGCGGGCGCTCGTGGCCGAGCTGGCCCGCCAGGGCGTGGCGGTCGGCGGCGCGGACGGCATCATCGTCTGGGTTCCGGTGGAGAACGAGGCGGCCGCGCTCATGCTGCTCAGCAGCCACGGCATCGGCGTCGCGCCCGGCAGCCCGTACCTCCTGCGCCCGAATGCCGGACCGCATCTGGCGGTGACCGTCGGGCTGCTGCCCGAAGGCCAGGCGCCCGACATCGCCTCGGTGCTGGCCCTCGCGGCCCGGCCCTCACGGCCTGGATCAATCCACTGACCCACACTCCCACTGGGAGAGCGGTTCCACGCGGAGCGTCTCGAAGCCTCCGAGTGACACCCCGCTGGGCCGGTCTGCCGTGATGCGGCCTGCGAGGTTCTGGCTGCGGTTGCAGGTCTCGAGGTAGTCGACGACCGCATCGCTGTCGGCTTCGCCGACGCGCATCGGGTGTACCCGTCCGTCCGGCGTCAGCCGACACGGCAGGAACCCGATGTCGGTGATGCCGTCATCCCCCGCCGCAGCCCAGGCCAGGACGGTCATCCGCGTGTCCTCGTGCATGGGCAGCAGTGGCCATCCCTGGCGTGGGAATACGTGGTAGTCGTGATCCTGTGGTCGCGTGGGCACGATCTGGGACAGGTCACGCTCGAAGTCTTCGCTCCACGGCAGCCTCAAGTCGAACACGAAGTGCCCGAGCCCGTACATGATCGGCTTGCCGTGGTACCACTCCATGCCGCGGAGCGCATGGTGGTGGTGGCCGACGACCAGGTCGGCACCCGCGTCGATGGAATATCTCGCGGTCCGCGTCTCGTGATCGGTGAGATGGAACGGCCGGGAGTAGTCACCCCAGTGGAAGCTCGTCACGACCAGGTCGGCGGCGGCCCGGGCGCGCTCGATGTCCTCGGTCAACCGGGCGAGGTCGTCCTCGTCGGGAACCGTGGTCACGATGGGCAGCTTGCCGGGGACATGGATCGAGGGATAGGGGTCACGCCAAGAGGTGTGGGCGTGAACGGGTACCAGACCCGGCATGGTCGCCCGGGCCTCGTAACCGAGCGGGAACACGCTCGAGTAACCCAGAAAGGCGATCCGCCGGCCCTCGACCTCCAGGATGGCCGGTTCCCGCGCGTCATCGAGACGGCTGCCGGCGCCGCAGGTCCGCACGCCGCTGTCTCGCAGCCGGCTCCGGGTCGCCAGCATCGCGTCATATCCGACGTCCAGGATGTGATTGTTCGCCAGCGACATCACGTCGAAGCCCACCTCGGCGTAGACGTCCAGATAGCTCGCCGGAGCACCGCCGCCGCCGACCACACCCGGTACGGGGTGCGGATCATCGGTGTAGGCGCCTTCGAGGTTCCCGAACAGGATGTGCGGAGCATCCAGGACGTCGCGTACGTGATCGAAGGCCTCGCGTGGATTCGGCCGATTCACGAGCACGTCGCCGACGAGGCCGATCAGGACGTCGGTCATCGGGACGAATCCTCTGCACTTGAGCGCGGCCGTAGGAATCGGCGCAACACGTTGCGGGTCACCTGGGCGATGTCGTTGTCGTAGTCGTTGCAGGCCAGGCTCGGGTACCAGCACATCGAGCCGGCCGAGAACGCCGCGCCACCACCGTCGTACTCCAGATAGGTGATGTCGGCTCGGAGGCGGTCGTCGTCCGGATCGGTGACCCACGTACTGACGTGGTACTGCGGGCCGTGGTCGCGCGATGAGGCGACGATCACTGTCTGCGGTGGTGTTCCGAGCAGGGCGCATGCGCTGTCCATCTCATCGCCCGCCGCGCCACCGAGCGCCAGACCGGACGCCCCGATCGTGTCGCCGTCGACACCGTCGAAGATCCATGACACCGCCGGGTCGTAGCTCGCCTCGGTGCGGTGAAAGGGCTGTGCCTGAGCCCAGCCGACGCCTGCGGTACCGATCCCCAGCCAGGCCTCGGATCCTCGGCCCCGCTTCGGCCAGTAGCCGCCCCGGGTACCGGTCTGACTGTGGTGCTCCTCGCCTGGCAGCAGTGCGATGCCCCTGATCAGGCTGACTCCGTAGTCCTTACGGACCTCGATGACGTGCGGAGCGGACGGGTCGATGGTGGTGACCCACCGGAATCCATTACCGCCGAGGTACATCAGCCGCCCGCCGGTCGTGGTGTAACCGATGAACGCGTCGAGCATCCGCTCAGTGGTGTACTCCGGATGGCTGCCCGTTATCACCACGTCGTACCGGCCCAGCAGCTCCGCTCCGTCGCGGTGCACGTCCTCGTCGGTGACGACGTCGACCGGAACGTCTTCGCGGTGCAGCCACCCCAGTAGGTAGAGATCCGCGCAGAAGTGCCGGCCCGCGCCGTTCCAGTACGACACGATTTTCGGGCGGAGGTTGAGAATCGGTCGCAGCCGCGAGGAGTAGGCGGTGTACGTGCCGTCGGAGTGCGGGTCGTACAGCGACGGACCGAACTCCGGATGCGCCGCGATCCGGTGATTGCTCGGGTCGAGCCGCAGAGGCCGGTCCGTGGTGGCGGTCCAGTCGACGAACGGCGTGTTGTAGTACCGCTCGTTCGCGTAGGCGACGTAGCTCAGTGTCGGCAAGACGAACAGCGCACGTGCCGTTGGTTCTCGCGCGGGGCGGACCACGAATGGCAGGTAGTCCTCCTCATCGCGCGTGCGCAGGCGAGCGGCGTAGACACCCGACGGCCAGTCGTCCGGTACCTCGAGAGCCGCATTCGTCTCCCAGCGGGCATCGGACAGGTCGTCGTCGTGGAAGTGCATACAGTCGTAGTGATCCGGCGCATCGGCGGGCCGCAGCGCCGACCCGTCCCAACGGGCGCCACGTACCGCGCGCGCCGGGTTGTTCACCGCCGTTCCGTGGCCACCCCGGCCGCTCCGGTCCAGCACGAGACTGGACGGCTCCGCCGGGCTCAGATCCCAAGCGCGGTAATCCGCGCCGGCCAGTGCGCCGAGATCATCGCCGCGAACCACCCGTCCCACCTCGTCGTCGTCGAGGACACGACCGAACCAGCGGGGTTCGGAGATCCGGCCGTTGAAGAACGAGCCGACCGCCGCCCCGTTCGCCGCGGCCGCGATCAGGATGGGGACACTCTGCTTTGGCGGAACGGGCGCTTCAGCAAGCGTCGCCTCCCTGCGGGCTCCCGCCGCGGGCCTCTGCGAAGGATCTTGAGGTAGCTGCCGGACGAACAACCGCCCGGAGGACGCGTCGTATCCGCCCACGACGAGATGCCACCAATCTCGCCGAATCGGGTCCTTGGCGCGAACCTCCTGCAGACGATCGCCGCAACGTACGGAGAAGACCGCTGTGCCGTCGGCGATTTCAAGACCATAACCGGTCCCGTCCGGCGCCCACTTGGTCAGAATCCCCTGCCGGCCCTTGTCCGGTGTCGTCGGCCAGACCCACGCCAGCAGGGTGACGCCGCCCACGGGATGCGGAGTGTCGTGCTCGACTCGCACGTACGACCCGGGCTCGGTCCGCTGCGCCCGCGCCGGATATGTACCGTCACAGGCCGAAGCGATCTCCGTCTCGAGATAGCCGGGTCCCGTGTCGGTGTCGTCGCCCTGGAACAGGCGGACGATCCGCAGTTCGAACGGCTCTTCGCTGTTCACCTTGAACTCGACCCGTTCGCCGGCGCCGGCGGAGAGCCTGTCGGTGTAGCCGGTCAGCACACCGATCCCCTCGCCTCACGCCGAACACGGCCGGGTGGCGGCCAGGGATCACCTGACACCTTCGGCACCATCCTGTCTCCTGTCGACAGCGTCGGCCAAGGTCAACCGACGGCAGTTTCAGAACTGTGCCTGCGACCGTACGTTCTTCTAGATTGCCGCACAAGAGCAGGATTGTCCTGTTACAAGATGGTCCGTGGTGTCGGCGAAGCACGTGATGAGCCTGGACCGTGGTTTTGGAGTAGGCCGATGAGGCGCGCCATTTTGAGGCCGAGGTGGAGTGTGAGGCGGTCGTGGCCGTTGCCGAGGTCCATGGCGGTGGCCTGTTCGATGCGTTGGAGTCGGTGGTAGAGGCTGGTTCGGTGGATCTGCAGGCGTTCGACGGTGGCGGAGGGGCGTGTGGCCTCGTCGAGGTAGGTCTCGAGCGTGTCGACCAGTGTTCCTGTGTCGTCGGTCTGTAGGAGGTGAAGTAGTCCTGGGGGGATGGTGGTGTCGCGGAACTGGTCGGGTGGTAGCTGAACGAGGAGCTGGTAGATGCCCAGGGTGTCCCAGGGTGTGATCGTGGTGTATCCGGGGATGCGGGTCGCGATCGTCAGTGCGTGCTGGGCGCGGGTGTGGCTGAGGTGGGCGTGGTTGATCGTGTCGACGACGGGTCCGATGCCGATCCGGACGGTGATGTCGCCGGGCGTGGTCGCGGTGATCTGTTCGCGCAGGCTCTCGGCGATGGTCTGGAGCCGGGCGGCGGGTGGTGGGTGGTGGTCGGCGATGAGGAGTACTCCGGCGGCGGTGCCGAGGGGGGCGGCGGTGGCGTGCAGGGGCGCGAGCCGGCTCGCCGTGGTCCGCAGGGCGGTGTCGATCGCCGTCCGGGTGTCGGGCCGGTCATCGGGCTGGACCTGCAGCCTCAGCACGGCGGCCCGGGCCGGTTCGGGTAGCCGTCCGTCGGCGATCAGCTGGTGTGCGGCGGGTTCGCGGACCGAAGCGTCGTTGGACAGCAGGTCGCGTAGTTGTTGTCGGTCGCGTTCGCGGCGTTGGTCGCTCAGTAGCCGTTCGTGGTGGAGCAGCCTGCCGATCGTGTCCGCCGACAGGGCGGCCAGGTCGACGTCGGTGTCGCTGACCGGCTGGTCGGCGTTCAGTAGCCACAGGTAGGCGAGGAGGTCCCCATGGCATCGGACGGGCACGCAGACACGCGCGGTGACTTCCAGATCGGGGTTGGCGGGGATCCGCACCGGCGTGTCCGCGGTCGCGATTCCGCTCTTCAACACCCACTCACGGGCCTCTTCCGTGGCGGCCCTGTGCGTGAGCATCCGGTACCGCTCGACGGGCCTGGCGCCGTGCGGGGTGTGCACCAGCAGCCGCAACTGCGGATCATCGACCGCCACCGACCGGCGCAACCGCCCCGCCAGAGCATCGGTGATCAGATGAAGCTCTTCCAACATCGATGCATCTCCAGCTTCCCGGACTGTCAGGAGATCGGGGGCACTGCGACGCGGGTGGTCAGGTGTGCGACTCGACGAATCGATGGATCTCCTCGGCCAGCTCTTCGGGCATGCTGAGGATGAGCATGTGATGGGTGTTCAGCGTCTGAACGCAGACGTTCGGGGACCGCTCCGCGAGGGCATCGAGGTGCTGACGGAGCCCGCGCCGGTAGGCGGCCGTGAAGTCCGACCCTTCGGCGGTGAGCCCGGGCCCGCTGTCGGCCACGCAGTTGTAGATCAGGAATGGCACACGCACTTCGCCGAACAGGTCGAACCACGAGATGTCCGAGATGGCATCGGCGATTTCGGTTTGGCGGGCGATGCTCGGCTTGAGGACGAACGTCGTGTCGGGCAACCGATGAAGTGCCCGTTCCAGCTGCGCGACCTGGCGGGAGCCGGGAATGTCGTGCTGACCCCTGGCCTCGACGGCCGTCCGTAGCGCGGGAAGGTCGGCACTGGTGATCGGGCCCGACGCGTCCGGTCTGGCGGCGTTCGCGGCCTGCCATCGTTGGTCGAGATACCGGCGGACGCCGTCCCGCGATATGCCGAGATAGAAGTCCGGGTTACTGCCGTAGCCGTCGAGATTCACCACGCACGGCGTCTCCCCGCCACGTGCGCTGAACATGGCCGCGGTCATGCCACCCAGCGAATGGCCGACGAGAGCGGGCCGGCCGAGGTCCGTCGCCTCGATGACGCGGCGAATGTCGTCATTGACGTCGTCCCAGTCCCAGGCCGCGTCCCCGGAGTTCCCGTGACAGCGGAAGTCCATGGCCACGACGCGGTGGTCGGCCGTCAACCGGTGTGCGACGGGAGTCCAGTCCGCGAGATTTCGACCGAGTCCGTGGAGCAGCAGGATGGGTGTTCCGATGCCGCCGTAGTCACGGACAGCCACTGAGCCGCGCCCAGTGATCACGATGTCGTCGAATCTCACAGTGTCTCTCTTTCAGGTGTCCCGCGATTGCTCTCCGCGCTGTTCGGCGCGCCACTTGCGGAAGCGCTCTTGCTGGAGCGGGAGGTCTTGGACGAGGAATGCGTAGTGGTCGCGCGTCTCTTCGAGCTTCTTCCGCGAGACGTGCTGATCGGCGGGCAGGCGCGCGAGCGCGTCGTCGATGTGGTCGAGGGTCCTTTGGGCGATGGCGACGAAGTCACCCCACTGGCTGACCCAGGCGTCCGAGCGGAGAGTGAACAGGTCGCGTCTGGTCTCGGGGGACACACTCCGTACGACGAGGCCACCGTGGATCAGCAGGCGCCCCATGTTCGACACCGAGGCGGAGCTGACGCAGAGCTGGTCCATGAGGTCCCGGCTGGACAGCTGCGGCTCGTTCGTGACCAGGAGTAGTCCGAGCATTCGGCCGGCGATCGGCGGAACGGCCGGGATCAGGGGAGCGAACTCCTCGGCGAACTCCCGCTCGTCGAGTTCGTCGGAGTCCTGCTGCTCATGCGATGCCATATCGCTAAATTACCATCGAGCACCTCCTTGTAGATGTTGTGCGCTGCTTAGTATTGACTAAACGCCGCTCATGCGTCAATGATCTGGCATGTGACCGAGCGATGCGCCGCAGGCCAAGGCGCATGCACACTGGCGTCATGCGATGCCCCCGACGCCACGACCTACCCCTCGACGGAGCCCACAGCCGGCCGAAGACCCTTTTGGAAGGAGCCGGTCATGCACCGACCACTGTTCGCCGCACCTGCGATGGCGCTTCTGCTCGCCGCTGCGGGATGCGGGGGATCATCCGACAGATCCGCGCCCGGATCGGGGGCCGAGCGCTACGCCTCGAACGGGACGTTCACGATGGCGATCGTCGACGATTGGGGCGCTCTCGACCCCTACCGGACCGGCTATACGCTCAAGATGGCGTACGACTCTCTGGTCAGCCTGCAGCCGGACGGGAAATTCGTCTCCGGCCTGGCACAGCAGTGGACCGTCGACCCGAACACCGCGACCTTCACGCTTCGCTCCGGCGTGACGTGCTCGGACGGGACGCCGCTGACGGCCGGCCAGGTGGCCGCCGACCTCACTTACCTCGGTAACCCGAAGAACGCGTCGCCTCTCTACGGGCTCTTCGTGCCGACGGTGCCGTTCTCCGCGACGGCCGACGACGCGGCGCGGACCGTGAAGATCAAGATGAAGAGTCCGTACGGCTTCCTGCTGAACACCATCGGCCAGGTGCCGATCATGTGCGGCAGGGGACTGAAAGACCCGAAACTCCTCAAGACCACCTCGGACGGAACCGGACCGTTCGTGCTCACCAAGGTCGTCCCCGGCCAGAGCTATACGTTCACGGTACGCAAGGACTACACGTGGGGGCCGAACGGTGCGACCACGAAGGCGCCGGGAACACCGGCCAAGTTCGTGGTGCGGATCGTCACCAACGAGACCACGACCGCCAACCTGCTGACGTCCGGAGAAATGAACTTCGCCGCCATTCACGGTGAAGACTGGCGACGGCTCGCGGCCCAGGGGCTGCGGAAGGTGAACCGCGGCGTTTCCGGCGCCTGGCTGTGGCTGAACCAGATCGGCGGTCGCCCCACCGCGGATCCGCGGGTTCGCAAGGCCCTGGTCCAGGCGCTCGACCTGGGAGAGGTGATCAAGGTCAACACCCAGGGAAACGGCGGACCGGCCACCGGCTTGGTCGAGTCGAAACCGAAGCCCTGCCCAGGTGACACCGTCGCCGGACTGCTACCCCCACACGACGTCGCCGCGGCGGAGGGCCTGCTGGACCAGGCGGGGTGGACCAAGGGTTCGGATGGCATCCGCCGCAAGGACGGCCGGACGCTCGCCCTCGCCGTGCACTACTGGCCGCAGGTGTCCCCTCTGAACAAGCCGACAGTGGAACTCCTGCAGCGCCGATGGCAGCCTCTCGGCATTCAGGTGAAGCTTATGGCGGACAACCTCGCCGGTTTCAATAACGTCATGTACAAGACCAGCGACTATGACGTCTACATGATGGGCTTCGGCCTGAGCATGCCGACGCAGGCCGTCCCCTTCCTGTCCGGAGCCATTCCACCGAAGGGCCAGAACGTCTCTGGTGTCCACAACAAGAACTACGACGCGCTCATCGCCAAGGCGCTGACCCTGACACCTCCGGCCGCCTGCGCGTACTGGAACCAGGCCGAACAGGCGATCTGGCGCAACCTCGACCTCGTACCGATCGCCGGCAAGCAGGAACTGTGGTTCCTCAAGAACGCCGAGGCCCAGATCTCCGGCTGGAACATCCCTATCCCGACGAGCATCCGTGTCTTCCGCTGAGGGCGTTCCGGCGTTGGGCGCCGGGCACTGGCAGGGGCGCCTGAACACCCTGGCCGCATGTCACCGGGTCCCCGGCGCCGCGCTCGGCATCCTGCGGATCGTGCCCGGCCGGCCGGACGAGCTGGTCGAAGCCGCGTACGGCGTTCTGAACAAGGACACCGGCGTGGCCACCACGACCGATTCGATCTTCCAGATCGGCTCCATCACCAAGGTCTGGACGGCGACCATGGTCATGCAGCTCGTTGAGGAGCGCGTGCTCGACCTGGACGCCCCCATCGTCGACGTGCTGCCCGAGTTCCGGCTAGCGGACCGCACGGCGACCGAACGGGTCACCATGCGGCACCTGCTCACCCATACCAGCGGCATCGACGGCGACATATTCACCGATACCGGCCGGGCCGACGACTGCCTGGAAAAGTACGTGGCCCTGCTGGGAGAGGTCACCCAGAACCATCCCCTGGGCACCACGTTCTCCTACTCCAACGCCGGGTACGCCGTCGCGGGCCGGGTGATCGAGAGGCTGACCGGATCGACCTGGGACACGGCACTGCGGGACCGCCTCCTGGACCCGCTCCGGCTGAAGCACACGGTCACCTTGCCGGAGGAAGCCCTCCTGCATCGCGCGGCGGTCGGGCACCTGACCCGCGCCGGTGGGGAGCCGACTCGTGCGTCGCGCTGGATCCTTCCGCGGGGACTGGGGCCCGGCGGGCTCATCACCTCCAGCGTCGCCGACGTGCTCACCTTCGCCAGGCTGCACCTGACCGGAGGGATCACCCGGGACGGACGCCGCCTGCTCTCGGCGGAGAGCGTCGCGGCCATGGCCGACAATCACGCCGACCTGCCCGACCCTCACACGTCACGTGACTCCTGGGGGCTCGGCTGGAGCCGGTTCGAATGGGAGGGGCATCGGCTCATCGGACACAACGGCGGCACCATCGGCCAGGTCTCGTACCTGCGACTGCTGCCCGAGACGGGCCTCGCGGTCGTCCTGCTCACCAACGGCGGCGAAACCGGAGACCTCTACAACGACCTGTTCGGTGAGATCTTCGCGCAGCTGACCGGGATCGACATGCCACGACCACCGACCCCGCCCGCTGAGCCACCGGCCGTTGATGTCGAACGGCACGTCGGCCGGTACGAACGCATCGGCGAACGCCTCGAGGTCTTCGTACGGGGCGGGAGCGCCGTACTGCGTGTCACCCCGACCGGCCCGCTCACCGAACTATCGCACAAGCCGGTGCGCGAGCTGAACATGACCCCGCTCGACGATGGCGGCGACCTGTTCGCCGTGCGGGAGCCACCCGTGCGTTCCTGGACCCCGGTCACGTTCTACGAGCTACCGAACGGCAAGCGGTACGTCGCGATGAACGGCCGATCGACACCGAAGATCGCTTGAGGTGGCACCGACGAACCTGGTCGCGGAGGCAGGTATGCCGGAAGTCTCTCGTTCCACGCGGTGTGACGTCGTATTCACCGGCGGACGGGTCATCGATCCGGAAACAGGTCTGGACGCGGTGCGCAATGTCGGCATCGCCGCGGATCGGATCGCGGCCGTGACGGCCGATCCACTGCCTTCCGATCGGATCGTCGACATCACGGGACTGGTGCTGGCGCCGGGCTTCATCGACCTGCACAGCCATGCCCAGTCCCGGAACGGCCTGCTACTGCAGGCGCTGGACGGAGTGACGACCGCTCTGGAGCTGGAGATGGGTGCCGCGTCGGTCTCGGCCGCGCTGACCGCGGCCGAGGAGGAGGGGCGGCCGATCAACTACGGCTTCTCCGCCTCGTGGCTGCTCTCGCGGAAGGTACTGCTCGACGGTGTCCCGATCGGCCGGCCATTCGCGATGTTCACCGGCTACCAGAACCGGCCGAACTGGAGCCGCCCGGCGAACAAGGCCGACATCGATCGTCTCCTCGACACGCTGGCCGCCGAGGTATCCGATGGAGGCATCGGGATCGGTGTGTTGCTCGGATACGCCCCACACACCGATCGCGCCGAATACGTGGCTCTCGCCGAACTCACCGCCCGCCTCGGAGTGCCGACGTTCACCCATACCAGGTTCATATCCACCCGAGAACCCGGCACGTCGCTGGACGGAGCGCTGGAGGTGATCGCGGCCGCGGCCGGGAGCGGCGCGCACATGCATCTGTGCCACCTCAACAGCACCTCGAACCGGATGATCGACACGATCGCCGACGCGATCGACCATGCTCGCGACGAAGGAGTGCGGGTCACCACCGAGGCCTACCCCTACGGTTCAGGCTCGACCGTGATCGGTGCCGCCTTCCTCGCGCCCGAGAACCTCCACCGCTGCGGCCTGACTCCAGAGAAACTTCTCTATCTCCGGACAGGGGAGTGGATCGCGGACACCGAGCGCCTCACCGAACTCCGCGCGACCGATCCCGGCGGTCAGGTAATCCATCAATGGGCGGATGAACGTATCGACTCCGACCGCGAAACGCTCCTGAGATCGCTTCTGCTCCCTGACACCGCGATCGCCTCCGACGCCATCCCTACCGTGCTCCCCGGCGGCGAACAGGTGCACAGCGAATGGCCCACACCCGCAGGGGCTCTCACTCACCCGCGCAGCGCCGGCTGCTACGCACACGTCTTCAGTTGGCTGGTCCGCGAACTCGGCGTTCTCTCACTCCCCGAAGCGATTCGCCGCTGCACCCTGCTGCCGGCCCGGTTCCTCGCCGAAGCCGTACCCGCGATGCGGCACAAAGGCCGAATCCAAGCCGGCGCCGATGCCGACATCGTCGTGTTCGACCCCGATACCTTCACCGACAATGCCACCTACCGGTCCGTGGCCCCTTCGACTGGTGTAGCCCACCTGATGGTGGGCGGCGCCACCGTCATCGACCACGGACGGCTGCGATCGAGCTCCAACGCCGGCCGGGCGATCCGCAGCGGACGGTAACCGGCCCCGCTTCACCCTCATCGACTTCGCTGACCAAGCACGCGGGCAATCGCCCGAGCCTGGTCTTGGAGCGACCTACGCGAGATCTCCGCACCCGGAGCGATGAGATCCATCACGTGTCCCGCCCTTGGCAGTACGTGCAGTTCCACACTCACATCCGCGGCGAGCAGCCTCTGTGCGTACGTGATCGCCTCGTCGCGTAGGGGATCGAGTTCGGCTGTGACGACGTAGGTGGGAGGCAGCCCGCGGAGATCTCGGCAACGTGCCGGCGAGGCGTATGCCGGCGCCGCTGATCGTGGGCCGTTCAGGTAGTACGTCCACATCCGCTCGACATTGCGGTGCCAGACCTCAGATGACAGTGCCCTGATCGATTTCTCGCCCATGTCGGCGTCGAGCATCGGGTACATGAGGGCTTGAAGGGCGATCACCGGGCCGTTTCTTTCCCGGCTCAGCAGCGTGAGACCGGCGGCGAGGGCGCCTCCGGCACTGCAGCCGCCGACGCCCAGCCGCCGCAGGTCGATCGAGAGCGAGTCGGCTTTTTCCGCGATCCAGCGAAGCACGGAATAGCAATCTTCGAGCGGTACGGGAAAAGGGTGTTCGGGGGCGAGCCGGTAGTCGGCGGAGACCACCACACAGCCCGCGTCGGCCGCGAGGGAACGGCATCTGGCATCTTCAGAGTCGAGGTCGCCCATGATGAATCCGCCACCGTGGAGATAGGCCAGACCTGGGCCGTTCTGATGAGCGGCCGGCCGATAGACGCGTATCCCGATCAGATGATCGTCGATGAGTGATCGAACTGAGGCGTCGCAGACCGATACGTCCGCGCGTGATGAAATCGACCTGGATGCCACCTGCTTGCGGTAGTCCTCGGTCGCCGACCTGGATTCGGCGACGTCGACCGTGTCGATCAGAGGCGGCGGAAACCGCCTGAGCTGCCGTGCTATCTCGCTGTCGAACCTCGAAAGATCGACCACGTGGTCCTCCGGCTTCGGGGCATGGCCTCTCCTGCCATCGATGCCGGGGAGTCTTCGCCTCGGCGGCGGGCCGTTGCTAGCCGGTCATATTAGGTTACAGGTATAGATATCACAAGAGCCGTATTGATCTAGAGCAAAAATCCGAGTATCCGCACCCGAGAGGGCCGTCGATGGCAGGTCGGCGCGTAATTTCGAAGTGATGCGGATCCGTAGGCCGCAGCCACTTCCTTCCTGCGCTCATGACACGGCGTGTCCAACGCGGAACTAGCCGTTTCGAAACGACGCGAAACGGCCTTTGTGGCTGTCAGGTAATGGATTTTCTGCGAGATGAGCCCATCTGTCAAGGTGAGTTCATTTGGGACGCCGTATTTCCGCATGCCGATGCGGCCCAAGCTGCGGGAACTCGTGTTCGGCCTGCTGTCGGCGGGCCACATCCGGCCAGAGATATTGCCAGCCGTAATGCGATGTCGTCCACTGATCCGGTTGCTCCAAATCTCCGATAAGTGCTGTTTCGGTAAGGAGGGGGCAACCGTCTGTAGTGTCGCCCTGTTATGGCGGTCAGCTGTATTCGTCAGCATGTCGGTGAGCAGGCGATTTGGTCCTTTGTAATTCCCTGGAATTCAGCGGAATGAATCGGCTGTTCGATCGACGAGAAGGCGGAGATCCATGGACGGGATCAAGCAGCCGGCCGGAGATTCCGCGACATTGCGGTCCAGGCGTGTCCCCGCCGAGACCCTCCGCGCGCGACCGGCGGACCGCGGCCCGCTGTCGTACGGGCAGCAGCGGCTGTGGTTCCTGGACCGCTGGCTCGGGGACAGCCCGGCCTACAACGTGCCGATGACGCTTCGTTTCACGGGTCCGCTGTCCGCCGAGCGGCTGGCCGCGGCCGTCACGGCCGTCGCGGCCCGCCACGACGTCCTGTTCACCGTCTTCGAGGAGGTGGGCGGGGAGCCGCGTCAGCGGGTGCTGGACGACCGCGTCCTGAGCTGCCCGATCGTCGACCTGACCGGCTCGGAACGGCGCGCCGAGGAGCTGATCGCCGTCGAGGCGCGGCGCCCTTTCGACCTGGCCGCCGGGCCGGTGCTGCGCGCCTGCCTGTTCCGCCTCTCCGAGCGCGAGCACTGGCTGCACCTCACCCTGCATCACATCGCCGGTGACGGGTGGTCCCTCGACATCTTCCAGGGAGAGCTGCTGGAGGCGTACGAGAACGGCGGCCGGGCCGTCGATCCGTCGCCGTTGCAGTACGCCGACTTCGCGCTGTGGCAGCGTGAGCGGCTGGCCGGCCCGCAGACGGAACGGACGCTCGGCTCCTGGGCCGATGCCCTGCGTTCGGCGCCGGCCGTCCTCGACCTCGGCACCGACCATCCGCGGCCCGCCGAGCTGAGCTATCGGGGGCGGACGACCACGTTCGCGCTGCCGGACCTGTCGCTGCGTGGGCTGGAGGAGTTCGCCGCGGCACGGGGCGTGAGCCTCTACACGGTGCTGCTCGCGGGGTTCCAGGCGCTCGCGGCCCGGCATTCGGGCGGCGGTGACATCGTGCTCGGCTCGCCGGTGGCCGGCCGTGGGCGGGCCGCGCTCGACGCCATGGTCGGATTCTTTGCCGACTTCCTGGTCGTCCGCACCGATCTGGCGGACGACCCGACCTTTACGGAGCTGGTCTCCCGCGCACGTACGTCCACGCTGGACGCGCTCTCCCGGAGCAGGGTGCCGTTCGACCTGGCGGTCAACCACCTGCATCCGGAACGATCGCTCGGCCACAGCCCGGTGGCGCAGGTGGTGTTCGCGTTCCACGAGGAGGAGCCGCCGGCCGAGCTGCCCGGCGGCCTGACCGTCGAGCGCTTCCTCGTTCCCACCGATACGGCCAAGTTCGACCTGACCTGGTCGGTGTACCGGCGCGGCGGCGAGCTGCGGCTGGAGGTCGAGTACGCCACCGATCTTTACGAGCCGTCCACCGTGGGAACCCTCGTCGATCACTGGCGGACCCTGCTCGTCGAGGCCGTCGCCACCCCCGACGTTCCGGTCGGCAGGTTGCCGCTGATGGCCGGTCCCGAGCGGGAGCTGGTGTCCTCCTCGTCGGGCGGAGGCGGCGCGTTCGAGACGGGAACGCTGCACGGGCTGGTGGCGGCGCGGGCGGCGGCCGAGCCGGACGCGGTGGCAGTGGTGTGCGGTGCCGGGAAACTGTCGTATGGGGAGCTGAACGCGCGGGCGAACGCGGTGGCCCACGGGCTGCGGGAGCGCGGGGTCGGTCCCGAGGCCTGCGTCGGCGTCTGCGCCGAACGCTCCATCGAACTCGTGGTGGCCTGCCTGGCGGTGCTGAAGGCGGGCGGCGTCTACGTCCCGCTCGATCCGTCCTTCCCACCCGAGCGCCTGCGGGCGATGGTGCAGGACGTCCGTGCCGAACTCGTCCTCGTCGACGACGACGCGCGCGTACCGGACGGCCTGGGGGAGACCGTCGGGCTGCGCGCGCTGGAGCATGGCCGTACGGACGATCCGCCGGAGGCTGCGGTTCCGGGCAACGGCTGTTACGTGATTTTTACGTCGGGGTCGACCGGACGGCCGAAGGGCACGCTGGTCACGCACGCGAACGCGACGAGGCTGTTCGGTGCGGTGGCGGCGTCGGGTCTGCGGGGCGGCGCGGACGACGTGTGGACGTTGTTCCACAGTTTCGGGTTCGACTTCTCGGTGTGGGAGATGTGGGGGGCGTTGACCACCGGCGGGCGGCTGGTGGTGGTGCCGTACGCGGTCAGCCGGGACGTCGACGCCTTCTATGAGCTGGTGGCCCGCGAGTCGGTGACCGTGTTGAGCCAGACGCCGTCGGCGTTCCGGCAGTTCGAGGAGGTCGACGAGCGTCGCGGCGCGGACCTGGCGCTGCGCGCGGTCGTGTTCGGCGGGGAGGCGCTGCATCTGCCGTCGGCGCGGCGGTGGATCGCCCGACGCGGAGAACGGCCCGTCCTGGTGAACATGTACGGCATCACCGAGACCACCGTCCACGTGACGTACCACGAGGTCGGCGCGGGTGACCTCGGCGGCGCCGTGTCACGGATCGGGCGGCCGTTGCCGGACCTGCGCGTCCACGTGCTGGACCCGTCGGGCGAACCGTGCCCGATCGGCGTGCCCGGTGAGGTGTACGTGGGCGGGGCCGGCGTCACCCGCGGGTACGTGGACCGCCCGGGGCTGACCGCCGCGCGGTTCGTTCCGGACCATCTGGGCGCCGTGCCAGGGGCGCGCCTGTACCGCAGCGGTGACGTCGCGCGCTGGAACGCCGCCGGCGAGCTGGAGTATCTCGGGCGGGCCGACTCCCAGGTCAAGGTGCGCGGTTACCGGATCGAGCTCGGCGAGATCGAGGCGATGCTCGGCGCGTATCCCGGCGTACGGGAGGCCGTGGTCGTCCTGCACGCGGTGAACGGTCACGACGACCTGGTGGCGTACGTCGTCGCGGGCGAGGGCGACGTGTCCGCCGAGATCCTGCGGGAATGGTCGCGGGACCGGTTGCCGGAGTACATGGTGCCGCGCCGGTGGGTGTTCCTCGACGTGCTGCCGCTCACCGCGCAGGGGAAGGTGGACCGGCGGGCGCTGCCCGAGCCCGGCGGCGAACGGCCGGAGCTGGCGCAGGAGTTCGCCGCCCCGGCCGGCGTGGTGGAGGAACTCCTCGCGGAGATCTGGGCCGAGGTCCTCGGTGTCGACCGGGTCGGCCGGCACGACAACTTCTTCGACCTCGGCGGCGACTCGATCCGCAGCATCCAGGTGCTCGGGCAGGCGCGCGACGCCGGGGTCGGGCTGACGCTGCAGGACCTGTTCCGTACGCCTTCGGTCGCGGGGCTGGCGGCGTCCGCCGGCGGCTCGGACGACATGAGCGCCGCCCCGGAGCTCGAACCGTTCGCGCTGGTGGCACCCGAGGACCGGAAGCGGCTGCCGGGTGGTTTGGTCGACGCCTACCCGATGGCCGAGCTCCAGGTCGGCATGGTCTATGAGATGGAGCTGGACCCGGATCGGCGGCCGTACCACAACGTCGACAGCCTGCGTATCTCGGGCGTGTTCGACGAGGGCTGCTTCCGCGAGGCGGTGGCGCGCGTCGTCGAACGGCATCCGGTCCTGCGGACCTCCTTCGACCTGAGCGGGTACGGCGAACCGTTGCAACTGGTGCACGCGACCGCCGAGATGCCGTTCACCGTCGTCGATCTGCGCGGGCTCGGCGAGGACGCCCAGGACACGGCCGTCTCGGCGTACGTCCGGGCCGAACGCGCCCACCGCTTCGACCATTCGCGCCCGCTGCTGCTGCGGTTCGGCATCCACCGGCTCGCCGACGACGCCTTCCAGTGGACGATCACCGAGCACCACGCGATCTTCGACGGCTGGAGCCTGCACTCGACCATCTCCGAGATCGGCGCGTTGTACCAGCGGCTGCTGGCCGGCGACAGCCCCGTCCCGGCGCCGCTCCGTTCGGCGTACCGCGACTTCATCGCCGCCGAACGCGCCGCCATCGCCTCCGAAGACAGCGAGCGGTTCTGGCTCGACCGGGTCGCCGACCGGCCCGACTGCAGGCTTCCCCGATGGCCGAAGGACCGCCCCTCGCAGCTCACGGGCCAGGCGATGGACGACGAGTGGCGGGTGCACAACGAGGCCGAGGGCTACGGCTCGGTCGAGACGTTGCTGCCCGAGAGCGTCTGCGACGGCCTGCAGGACCTCTCCCGTAGCTGGGGCGTGCCGTTCAAGGCGGTGGTGCTGGCGGTACATCTGCGGGTGATCGGCCTGGTCACCGGGACGTCGGACGTTCTGGTGGGGTTGTGCGCGAACGGCCGTCTGGAGGAGGCGGACGCGGCGGACGTACGCGGTCTGTTCCTGAACACGGTGCCGTTCCGCCTGCAACTGCCCGACGGGAGCTGGCGCGACCTGGTCCGTGCCGTGTTCGAGGCCGAGCGGGAACTGCTGCCGCACCGCCGATACCCGCTGTCGGCGCTGCAGCGCAGGCTCGGCGGCGGCGCGTTGTTCGAGGTCAACTTCGTCTACAACCACTTCCACGTGCTCGGGAAGGCGTTCGGCGCCGACCGGATCCAGATCGTCGACGGCAAGATCGACAGCTTCAGCACCGAGCGGGCCGAGCCGACCAACTTCCCGCTGAACGTCGGCGTCATCCGCAACCCGTACTCCTCCCGTCTGCTGCTCGGCATGGATTACCACACCGACGTCCTCACCCAGGACCAGGTGCTGATCATGCGGGACCACTACGTCCGGATCATGGAGGCGATGATCGCGGACCCGGACGGGCGTCATCGTGACGTGTCGTTGCTGGGCGAGGCGGAGCGAGGGTTGCTGGCGTCGTGGAACGACACGGCGGCCGAGACGCCGCCGGGTCTGGTGCACGATCTCGTCGCGGCGCGCGCGGCGGCCGAACCGGACGCCGTGGCGGTCGTGGACGGGGAGCGTTCGGTTTCGTACGCGGAGCTGAACGCCTGGGCGAACCGGCTGGCGCGTCACCTGCGGGGCGCCGGCGTGGGCCCGGATGTGGCGGTGGGCGTGTGCGTAGAGCGGTCGGCGGAGATGGTCGTCGCTCTGCTCGCGGTGTTGAAGGCCGGTGGCGTGTACGTGCCCCTGGACGCCGACTTCCCGGCGGACCGGCTGCGGTACATGGTCGAGCAGACCGGTGCGGCGCTGGTGCTGACGGCCGGGCACCGGATACCGGAGGGCCCCTGGCGCACGGTGGACGTCGGCACGGTGGAGCTGCCGGAGGACGCCGGAGAGCTGCCGCCGCTGGCAGGGCCGGACAACGGCTGCTACGTGATCTTCACGTCGGGGTCCACGGGCCGCCCCAAGGGCGTCGTCACACTGCACCGCAACGTCACCGAGCTCCTCCACGGCGCGGAGTTCCTGCGGCTCGACCAGAACGACACGCTGCTGCACCTGGCGCCGTTGCCGTTCGACAACTCGACCTTCGAGATCTGGGCGCCCCTCGCGGGCGGCGCGCGGCTGGTGATGGCGCCCGTCGTCCAGTACGGCCCCGCCGACATCGCCGAGTGGGTCGCGCGGTACGACGTGACCGTCCTGCACGTGACGGCGTCGCTGTTCGTGCTGCTCGCCGACCAGGAGCCGCAGCTGTTCGACGGCCTGCGCCGGTTCCTGACCGGCAGCGAGACGGTCTCGCCGCGCCACGTCGAGCGGATCCTGGAGCGCTGCCCGGGGCTGGAGGTGGTGAACTGCTGGGGTCCGACCGAGACCACCACCTTCTCGGTGTGCGGCGTCTACGCCGGTGGGTCGCTGCCGGCCGGGCCGCTCCCGCTGGGCCGCCCGCTGGCCAACACCGAGGTGTGGGTGCTGGACGACGCCGGGCTCCCCGCGCCCGTCGGCACCCCCGGCGAGCTGTACGTCGCCGGGCCCTGCCTGGCCCGCGGTTACCTGGGCAACCCGGCGATGACCGCGGAACGGTTCGGCCCGCATCCGGGCGGCGGGCGGCTGTACCGGACCGGTGACCGCGGATTCTGGTCCGTCGACGGCCGGGTGGAGTTCCTCGGCCGCGTCGACCACATGATCAAGGTCCGCGGCTACCGGATCGAGCTCGGGGAGATCGAGGCCGCGCTCGACGCCCATCCCGCCCTGCGCGAATCCGTGGTGGTGGCCCGCCAGGACGACTCCGGCCACGCCGACCTGGTCGCCTACGTCGTCACCGACGAGGGCGTCTCCGCCGGGGACCTGCGGGACTGGCTGCGAGAACGGCTGCCGAAGTACATGGTGCCGCGGCGCTTCATGTTCCTCGACGCGTTGCCGCTGACCCCGCGCGCCAAGGTCGACCGCGCGGCCCTTCCCGCACCGGAGGAGGAACGCCCCGACCTCGCCGAGGCGTACGTGCCGCCGTCGGGCCCGGTCGAGGAGTTCCTCGCCGGAGCCTGGTCCCGTGCGCTGAAGCTGGACCGGGTCGGCCGGCACGACAACTTCTTCGAGCTCGGCGGCGACTCGATCCGCAGCATCCAGGTGCTCGGGCAGACCCGCAGCTCGGGCCTGACCTTCAGCCTTCAGGACCTGTTCCGTAACCCGACCCTGGCCGAGCTCGCCCAGGTCGTGTCGGTGACCGGCACGACCGGCGAACGGCGCGTCCACGAGCCGTTCTCGCTCGTGTCGCCGGAGGAACGGGAGCGGTTGCCCGAGGGTCTGGTCGACGCGTACCCGATGGCGGCGTCGCAGGCCGGGATGGTCTACGAGGCGGAGCTGGATCCGGAGCGGCGGCCGTACCACAACGTGCACTGCCTGCGGGTGTCCGGCGCGTTCGACGAGCGCTGCTTCCGCGCCGCGCTGGCGTACGTGGTCGAGCGGCACCCGATCCTGCGGACCTCGTTCGACCTGGCGGGGTACGGAGAGCCGTTGCAGCTGGTGCGGGCCACCGCGGAGATCGCGTTGACCGTCGCCGACCTGCGCGGTTCCGGCCGCGAGGAGCAGCGTGCGGTGCTGGCGGAGTACGTGCGGGCCGAGCAGCGGAACGTGTTCGACCTGGGGGTCGCGCCGCTGTGCCGGATGGCGGTGCACCTCCTGGACGGCGACGGTTTCCAGTGGACGGTGACCGAGCACCACGCGATCTTCGATGGGTGGAGCCTGGCGTCGACGTTCGCCGAGATCGGGGGCCTCTACCGGTCGCTGCTGGCCGGGCGGCGGCCGGTGCCGGTGCCGCTGCGGTCGACGTACCGGGACTTCGTGGCGGCCGAACGCGCGGCCCTGGAGTCGCCCGACAGTGAGGCGTTCTGGCTGGACCGGATGGTCGGCCGCCCCGACGGCCGCCTCCCCAGGTGGCCGGCCGACCGCGCCGCCGCCCGGATCGGCGACCGCGTCGAGGATGAACGGCACGAACGCGACGAGGCGCAGGGCTACGGCGCGCTGACCACTCACCTGCGGCCCGCGATGCTCGGCCGGCTCGACGGCCTCGCCCGGCGCTGGGGTGTGCCGCTCAAGGCGGTGGTGCTGGCGGTGCACCTGCGGGTGATCGGCCTGGTCACCGGGAGCTCGGACGTTCTGGTGGGGTTGACCGCGAACGGGCGGTTGGAGGAGCCGGACGCGGAGGAAGTACGGGGTCTGTTCCTGAACACGGTGCCCTTCCGGCTGCGGCTGCCCGACGGGAGCTGGCACGACCTGGTCCGCGCCGTGTTCGAGGCCGAGAACGCGCAGCTGCCGCACCGTCGGTATCCCATGGCGGCCCTGGGGAAGAAGCTCGGCGGCGGGGCGCTGTTCGAGGTCAACTTCGTCTACAACCACTTCCGCCAGCTCGGGGAGTCCGGCCCCGGCGAGACGGTGAGCATCGCCCCACCGGACGCCGACCTGAGCGCCGGCGTCGCCCGTACCCACTTCCCGCTCGTGGTCGCGGTCAGCCGCGAACCGATCGGGGGCGGCCTGGCGCTGGAGCTGGAGTACGACGCGCGGGAGCTGACCGCGGACCAGGTCACCGCGCTGCGCGACTACCACCTGCGTGCCTTCGAAGCCATAGTGGCCGACCCCGATGCCCGCTACCGCGAAGTGCCGTTGCTGGGCGAGGCGGAGCGAGGGTTGCTGGCGTCGTGGAACGACACGGCGGCCGAGACGCCGCCGGGTCTGGTGCACGACCTCGTCGCGGCGCGCGCGGTGGCCGAACCGGACGCCGTGGCGGTCGTGCAGGGCGACCGGACCTTGACGTACGGGGAGCTGGAGGCCTGGGCGAACCGGCTGGCGCGGTACCTGCGAGGACTCGGCGTGGGCCCGGACGTCGCGGTGGGAGTGTGCGTAGAGCGGTCCGTGGAAATGGTGGTCGCGCTGCTGGCGGTCATGAAGGCCGGTGGTGTGTACGTGCCGCTGGACGCCGACCTCCCGGCGGACCGGCTGCGGTACATGGTGGAACAGGCCGGTGCGCCGCTGCTGCTCACGGCCGAGGCGACCGCGGAACGGGTGCCCGAAGGGCCCTGGCGGACCGTCGAGGTCGATTCGGTCGACCTGCCGAAGGACGCGAGTCCGCTGCCGCCGGTCGTGGGATCGGACAACGGCTGTTATGTGATCTTCACGTCGGGATCGACGGGCCGCCCCAAGGGTGTGGTCACACTGCACCGCAACGTCACCGAACTCCTCCACGGCGGCGACAGCCTGGCGCTGCGTACGGACGACACCGTGCTGCAGATCGCGACGGTCGCCTTCGACGTGGCCACCTATGAGATCTGGGCGCCGCTCGCGGCGGGCGCGCGGCTGGTGCTAGCTCCGCCGGGGCGGTACTCCCTGGCCGACATCGCCGAATGGGTGACCGGCCACGGCGTCACCGTCCTGCACGCGACCGCCTCCCTGTTCGCCCTGCTGGTGGAGGAGGAGCCGCAGCTGTTCGACGGGTTGCGCCGAGTCCTGACCGGCAGCGAGACGGTCTCGCCGCGCCGCGTCGAGCGGATTCTGGAGCGCTGCCCGGGGCTGGAGGTGGTGAACTGCTGGGGTCCGACCGAGACCACCACCTTCTCGGTGTGCGGAGTGTTCACCCGGGGCACCGTGCCGGCCGGGCCGCTGCCCCTCGGCACGCCGCTGGCCAACACCGAGGTGTGGGTGCTGGACGACGCAGGGCTTCCCGCGCCCGTCGGCACTCCCGGCGAGCTGTACGTCGCGGGGCCGTGCCTGGCCCGCGGTTACCTGAACGACCCGGTGATGACGGCCGCCCGGTTCAGGTCGTATCCGGGCGGTGGGCGGCTGTACCGGACCGGTGACCGTGGGTTCTGGTCCGTCGACGGCCGGGTGGAGTTCCTCGGCCGTGTCGACCACATGGTCAAAGTGCGCGGCTACCGGGTCGAGCTCGGGGAGATCGAGGCCGCGCTCGACGCCCATCCCGCCTTGCGCGACTGCGTGGTGGTGGCCCGCGAGGATGACTCCGGCCACGCCGACCTGGTCGCCTACGTCGTCACCGACGAGGGCGTCTCCGCCGGGGATCTGCGGGACTGGCTGCGCGAGCGGCTGCCTGAGTACATGGTGCCGCGGCACCTCATGGTTCTCGCCTCGCTGCCGCTGACGGCACAGGGGAAGGTGGACCGGCGGGCGCTGCCGGAGCCCGGTGAGGAGCGGTCGGATCCGGTGCGGGAGTACACCGCGCCGGACGGCCCGATCGAGGAAGGGCTGGCGGCGATCTGGAGCCAGGTGCTCGAGGTGGACCGGGTCGGCGCCGGCGACGACTTCCACACGCTGGGCGGAGACTCGATTCTCGCTCTCCAGGTCGCGGGCCGTGCGCGCCAGGCGGGGTTGCGCATCGCTGTGGGGGACCTGCTCGCCGGGCGTACGATCGCGCAGCTCGCCGAAAGCGTGGTCGTCGAGGATGACGAGACGGCCGGCTCACCGGAGCCGTCGGGTGCGCCCCTGACCCCGGTCCAGCGCTGGTTCCTCGATCTGATGAAGCCGAACCCCGACCGTACCGACCAGTTCGTCCTGTTCGAGGTGGCCCGTCCGGTCGACGAGGGCCGGCTCGGGAAGGCGGTCCTGGCGCTGCTGGACACCCACGTGATGCTGCGTTCGCGGCTCGTCGGCGAGGGGAGTTTCGAGGTCTGTCCCGTTCCGGAGAACGCGCCCGTCGAGCGCGCCGACCTGTCGAGCGTCGACGCCGAACTCCACCGGGAACACGTGCGGCGTCTCGCGTGGGAGGCGGCGCGGGACTGGCGGCTCGACCGGTCGCCCCAGATCCGTTTCTTCCTCGTCGACCGTGGCCGGGAACTCCCTTCCTGGATCCTCGTCGTCACCCATCACCTCGTGGTCGACGGGGTGTCCTGGCGGGTGCTGCTCGACGACCTGGCGACCATCGCCGCCGGGTCGCCGGTCCCGCCTGTGCCGACCGGCTATCCCGCCTTCGCCGCCATCGTCGCGGAGTACGCGTCCTCGCCTCGCGCGCTGGCGCAGGTGCCGTACTGGCAGGGCATGCACGGCGCATTGAGCACACGACTTCCCGTCGAGTTGGAGGCCGGGCCGGGCGACCTGCCCAGCGAGCTGGTCACGCGGACGCGCCTGGAGAAGTCCGCGACGGCCGCGATGCTGTCCCGGGCCGGCGGCCATGAGCTGATGCCGAGCCTGCTGAGCGCGCTGGCCTGCGCGCTCGCCGGCTGGGCGCCCGACGGCGAGCTGGGGGTCATGCTGCTGCGGCACGGCCGGACCCTCGCCCACCGCCCGGAGGTGGACCTCAGCCGGACGGTCGGCTGGTGCACCGTCATGCACCCGCTCTCGCTGCCGGTACGCGCCGGGGCGTCCCCGGGGGAGACCGCCGCACGGCTGGCGGAACGGCTGGCCGAGGTGCCCGACGAGGGGCTGGGGTTCGGCGCGCTGCGCTGGCACGGCGGGCACTTCCCGGACGTCGCGCCCCCGGATGTGGCCTTCAACTACGTCGGCCAGGACCGGGCCGCGATGGCCTTGGGCGACGTCGCCCGTATCGTGCGGCCCGCCCTGGATCCGGAACCGGCTCCCGGCACGCGGCGCGCTCACCCGCTGTGGGTTCAGGCCGCGGTCCTGGACGACGAGCTGGTGATCGACTGGCAGTTCTCAGCCCACCGCAACCTGCCGGTGACCGTGGCCGGGGTGGCGGACCGGTTCCTGGAGATCCTACGGCTGCTCGGCGCGGCCGAGCAGACAGGAGTTTGACGTGCTGGTGCTCGGTATCAGCGGGCTCGACCGCTCGATGTCCGTCAAGAGCGACATGCTGCCCGGCCTCGACCGGCGGGAGCGCCGGCTGGTCCAGGGCCTGGACTCCGCCGCGGCCCTGGTCGGCGACGACGGGGTGATCGCCGCGTCCGCCCAGGAACGGCATGACGGAGAGAAGGGCACCGGCGCGTTCCCGGCGGACGCCGTCGAGGCCTGCCTGCGCATCGCCGGGGTGAAGCTGGACGACATCGACTTCGTCGCGCACGGGTTCCGCTACGAGCCGTCCCCGGCCTGGGAACGTGACGCGTTCGCCCGCCGCTGGTACCACGACGCGTACGCCGAGAAGGTGCAGCTCGACGTGTTGCGCTCGCATTACCCGGGCCAGGACTGGGAGCGCAAGCTGGTGCGCGTACCGCACCATCTGGCGCACGCAGCCAGCGTCTACCTGCTGAGCGGCTTCGACGAGGCCACCGTGCTGGTCGCCGACGGCATGGGGGAGGCGGAGTCCACCTCCGTGCTGGCGGGCCGGGCCGGTGAGCTGCGCGCCGTCCGTACGTATCCGATCTCCGCGTCGCTCGGCATCCTCTACAGCGTCGTCACCCACTACCTCGGCTTCCTGCCCGGCATGGACGAGTACAAGGTGATGGGCCTGGCCCCGTACGGCGACCCGGCGCGGTACGCCGACGCCGCCGGGGACCTGACCCGTCAGGGACCGGGCGACCGGCTGCGGGTGCCGCTGCTCGCCCACGACCGTACGGCGGTGGAACGCGAGACCCATCGTGGCGCGCTGCGCCGGCTGGAGGAGCTGTTCGGCCCGGCACGCCACCCCGACGCCCCGCTCACGCAGCGGCACATGGACATCGCGGCGACCCTCCAGCACGCCCTGGAGGAGAGCCTGCTGTTCGTGCTACGCGCCACGGCTGAGCAGGCCGGCGGGGCACGGAACCTGTGCATGGCCGGCGGCGTCGCGCTGAACTGCACCGCCAACGGCCTCATCGCGCGCAGCGGCCTGTTCGACCGGGTCTTCGTACAGCCGGCGTCCGGCGACGACGGCACCGCGTTGGGCGCCGCCCTGTGGCAGCACCGGCGGCAGGTGCCGGCGCCGCCCGCCGCGATGACGATGCCGTACTGGGGCGAGGAGTTCGGCGACGAGGCGATCGAGTCGGCCCTGACCACGCTCGGCCCGGAGTACGACGTGCGGCGGCTGCCGGAGGAGGAGCTGCTTGCACGGGTGTCCGCGCTGATCCGCTCGCACGCGGTGGTCGCCTGGTACCAAGGGCGGATGGAGTTCGGGCCGCGGGCGCTCGGCAACCGCAGCATCCTGGCCGACCCGACCGCGCCCGACATGCGCGCGCACCTGAATGCCGTGGTGAAGCAACGGGAGGAGTTCCGCCCGTTCGCGCCGGCCGTCCTCGCCGAGGAGGCCACCGAGTACTTCGACATCGAGGCCGGCCGCGAGGATCAGTTCCGGCACATGCTGTTCACCACCCAGGTCCGCGAGAAGTACCGCGACCTGCTTCCGTCGATCACCCATGTGGACGGCTCAGCGCGGGTCCAGGTCGTCGAGCGGGCGACCGCAGGGCGCTTCTGGCGGCTGATCCGGCGCGTCGGCGACGACAGCGGCACGCCGATGGTGCTGAACACCTCCTTCAACCTGCGCGGGCAGCCGATCGTGCGCACGCCGCAGGAGGCGGTGGCCACGTACGCGCGCTCGTCGCTGGACGCCCTGGCCATCGGCGACCGGCTCGTCACCCGCAGGGAGAACAGGCGATGATCGACGAACCGGACGAGCTGCGGGCCGCCGTGGCCGGCGTCTGGCGCGACCACCTCGGCGTCTCCGAGGTGGACGAGGCCGACAACTTCTTCGACGAGGGCGGGGACTCCGTCCTGGCCGTCGAGGTCGCGATGGCGTTGCGCACGCTGACCGGCGCCGAACTCGAACTCGACGTGCTGTACGAGTATCCGCGGTTCGACGAGCTGATGGTGGCGCTGACCGGCGGCGACACCGGCTCGCACCGCACCGACGAGCGCGAGCTCACCTTGCCGGAGCAGCGCCTCTGGGCCGCCGAACAGCTCGCCCCCGGTACACCCGCCTTCCACATCGGCGCGTCGTACCGCTTCGACGGCCGCCTCGACGTGAGCCGCCTGCGTGCCGCGCTGGCCGGCCTCGCCGCGGGCGAGGACGCGCTGCGGCGTGGCTTCGAGGCTCCCGGACGGGCCTTCACCGCTGGCGAGGTGACGGTGCCCTGCCGCTGGGTCGACGCCCGCGGCGTGCCGGATCCGGAGGTGCGCCGCCTGCTGGCGGACGAGGTCCGTACACCGTTCGACCTGGCATGTCCGCCGCTGCTGCGGGCCCTGGTGGTCGACCGCGGCGACGAGGGCGACCTGCTGCTGCTCACCGTGCACCACCTCGTCTGCGACGGCGCCGCGCTGTCGCTGCTGGAGTCCCGGCTGCAACGGTTCTACGAGGGCGACCTCGCCGAACCGGACCCTGTGCCCGCACCGCAGGCCGTCGCCGTGCGCCGCCAGGATCCGGCGGCGACGCTGGCGTACTGGACGCAGACCCTGGCCGGCTGCCCGGCAGGCGTGCCGCTGCCCTGCGAACAGGACCGGCCGGACGCGGCTGTGTCCGGTGGCGTGCACTCCATGGAGTTCCCGGCCGGGGCGCTGACCGCGCTGCTCGCGCTGGCCGAGCGGGAACGCATGAGCCCGTTCATGGCCTGGGCCGCGGCGTACGCGGCGGGACTGGCCGCCGTCACCGGTGAGCGTGACCTGGTGATCACCGTCCCGATGTCCGTGCGCGGGCCGGAGCAGCGACACGAGATCGGCATGTTCGTCGATCTGCTGCCGTTGCGGATCGTGGTCCCGCCCGGTGCGACCGCCCGCGACCTGGCCAAGGTCGTACGCCGGACGGTCACCGAGACGCTGGCCCACCAGCGGCTGCCGGACGGCGTGACCATCGAGGATCTGCGGCCCGCGCGCGACCGCGCGCTCGCCCAGCCGGTGCTCACGTACGTGGACACCGCCGGCCGCGGCCTGCGCGCCGGGGACGGCCTGGCCGAGCGAGAGCTCGTCCCGACCGGAACGGCCAAGTACGACCTCCTGTGGAGCGTGACGAAGCGGGCCGGCGGCACCGTCGCGGAGCTGGAGTACGGCACCGGCGTCCTGTCCGGCGACGCGGCGGCCGAGCTGCACGAGCGGATGGTCGCGGCGGTGGGTGCGGCGTTCGCCCGGCCCGACATGGAGTTGCCCGGCCCGGCGCCTGTGCCCGCCGTCCCGGCGGAGGACTACCTCCCGATCCACGCGCGGGTGCGGCGGAACGCGGTGGCCCAGCCCGGCACCGTCGCGATCGAGCATCGCGACCGCCGGCTGACCTACCGGGAGCTGGACGAGCGCGCCTTGGCGGTGGCGGCGGGGCTGCGCGCGGCCGGGCTGCACCGGGGCACGGTGGTGGCCGTCGCCATGGAGCGCGGGTCGGACGCCGTGACCGCCTTCCTCGGCGTCCTGTACGCGGGCTGCGCCTACCTGCCGGTCGACGTGCGCCAGCCCGACGAGCGCACCCGCACGGTCGTGCGCGAGGCGGCGCAGGCGGCGCTCGTCCCGGACGCCGCGGCGGCAGGGCCGATGGCGGACCTGGTGCCGGTGCTCGCGCTGGACGCCCTGCTCCTCCGGGACACCACCGGGCCGGCCGAGCCGGTCCGGGTGACCGGCGAGGACGTCGCGTACGTGATGTCGACGTCGGGGTCCACCGGAACGCCCAAGGCCGTCGTCGTGCCACACCGCGCGATCACCCGGCTGGTCCCGGACGCGGACTTCGTCACCGTGTCCTCCGATGACCGGGTCGCCCACCTGTCCAACCCGGCCTTCGACGCGGCGACGTTCGAGATCTGGGGGGCGCTCGCGGCCGGCGCCACCCTCGTGGTGGAGGACCGGGACGTGGTCCTGTCGCCGGCGCGGCTGCGGGCGTTCGTCGAGGAGAGCCGGATCACGGTGATGTGGCTCACCGCCACGCTGCTCGGCCAGGTCGTGGACTTCGCGCCCGACGCGTTCGCCGGGCTGCGGGTGCTGCTGTTCGGGGGAGAACGGGCCGACGAGCGGCGCCTGGAGAAGATGCTCGCCGGCCGGCCGCCCGCGCGCCTGGTGAACGGCTACGGTCCCACCGAGAACACCACGTTCAGCACTGCGCACGAGGTGACCACGGCCGACCTGACGGCCGGCGCGCTGCCGATCGGGCGCCCCATCTCCGGCTCGACGGCGTACGCGCTCGACGCGGAGGGGCGGCCCGTCGCGACGGGCGAGACCGGCGAGCTGTACGTCGGCGGCGACGGCTTGGCCCACGGCTATCTCGGCGCTCCGGCCGCGACGGCGCTCGCGTTCGTACCCGATCCGTTCGACCCGCGTCCCGGGCGGCGCATGTACCGCACCGGTGACCAGGTGCGGCTGCTGTCCGGCGGGCGGTTCGAGTTCGTCGGCCGCCGCGACGACCAGGTGAAGGTACGGGGCTTCCGCGTCGAACTGGGCGAGATCGACCAGGCACTTCGGCGCGGGCCCGAGGTGGGCGACGCCGCCGTGCTGGCCTCCGCGACCGAGCACGGCACCGAGATCGTCGCCTGCGTCACGGCCGCCATCGGGCCCGCCGCCTCGCTCGACCTGCCCGCGCTGACCGCGCGGCTGCGGCGGGAACTGCCGGAGTACATGGTGCCGACCTTGATCGCACTGGACCGGATCCCGGTCAACGCGAACGGGAAGGCCGACCGGTCCGCGCTGCTGGCCGCCACCGTACGGACACCGCCGCCCGCCGATCCCGGCGGCCTGGACGCCGACGAGGTGACCCTGGTCACCGGCGAGCTGTGGCGGGAGACGCTGGGCGTGGAGCGCGCGGTTCCCGAGGACGACTTCCTGACACTGGGCGGTCACTCCATCAAGGCCCTGCGCCTGCTGTCCCGGCTCGGCGAGGAGCTCGGTGTGGTCGTCGAACTCGGCGACTTCTTCGAGCGACCCACTCTGGGCCGGCTCGTCGAACTGGTTCGCGAGGCGGTGCCCGATGAGTGGTGAGCACGGAACGCTGGGACGCTTCCTGGCGCACGTCCGTACCCGCCCACAGGCCGTGGCGATCCACGACGAGAACGGGGAGATTTCCTACGGCGCGCTCGCGGAGGCGGCGCGTGCGCGGGCCGGCGCGTTGCGCGCGGCCGGTGCCCGTCGCGGCTCGCGGATCGCCGTCGAGTGCGGCTACGGCACCGACTACATCGTCGCGCTGCTCGCGAGCTGGCTGCTGGAGGCGGTGGCGGTGCCGCTGGACCCGTCTTCCCCGGCCGACCGCCGCACCCAGCAGGTGCGGCAGGCCCGCTGCGACGTCGCGGCGACCGGGCCGCGCGCGGACGGCGTGGTCGAGCGGGCGGTCGCCCAGGCGTTGCCCGAGGGCGGAGCGTCCGCCGGACCGGAGCCCGCCGCGTACATCCTGTTCACCTCGGGCTCGACCGGTGCGCCCAAGGGCGTGGAGGTCGAGCACCCGGCGCTGCTGAACATGCTCGACGACCTGGTACGCCGGCTGGGCCTCGGCCCGGGAGACCGGATGCTGGCGCACAGCAACGTGGTGTTCGACATGTCCGTCCCGGAGATGCTGATGCCGCTGGTCAGCGGCGGCACCGTCGCCGTCGCGCCACCGCGGTCCGCCCGCAACCCGGAGTTCTTCGCCTCGTGGCTGCGCGCGAACCCCGTGGACGCGGCCTGGGCCACCCCCAGCCAGCTGCGCATGCTGCTGCCGTTCCTGCACGGTGAACGCGTCTTCGGCACGCTGCTCAGCGGCGGTGAGGCCCTGCCCGCCACTCTGGCCGACGACCTGCGGAAGGTCACCGGCGCCCTGTGGAACGCCTACGGCCCGACCGAGATCACGGTCGTCGGGCTGTGCGCCGAGGTGCTGCCGCCGTACCGCGACCCGATGCCGATCGGGCGCCCGCTGACCGGGCTGGACGCGCACGTCCTCGACGACCTGATGCGCCCGGTGCCGCACGGAACGGCGGGTGAGCTCTACCTGTCCGGGGTCGGCGTGGCACGTGGGTACGTCGGCAGCCCCGAGCTGACCGCCCGCGCCTTCGTGACCGGGCCGGACGGCGCGCGTGCGTACCGCACCGGCGACCTGGTCCGGGTCGGGCCGGACGGGCAGCACTACTTCCACGGCCGCGGGGACGACCAGGTCAAGATCCGCGGCCACCGGGTCGAGCTGGGCGAGGTCGAAGCGGTCGCGCAGCGGGCGCCGTTCGTACGCCAGGCCGTCGCGGTCCTGTCCGACGCGTTCCACGGCCGTTCGGAGCTCTACCTCGCCGTCACCACCGAGGGGCCCGGCGACGTTCCGGAACTGCGGGAGCGGCTGAGCCGCGCGCTCCCCGCCTACATGCGCCCGAAACGCGTCTTGGTCTTCCCCGAGCTGCCGCGCAACACGGCGGGCAAGACGAGCCGGCGGGCCGTACGGCTCTTGGTCGACGAACGGCTGGCCGATCCGTCGAACCACACCACCACGGAAGGACGAAACGGATGAGCGAGCGGCCCACCGGATCCCGGTACGTCATGGGCGAGGGCTGACACGCCGATGTGGACGCTCCTGCGCGGCAACTCGCGCTTCCGCCGCGTCTTCATCGGCGAGACCGTCTCCAGCTTCGGGGACAGCGCGATGTTCCTGTCCCTGGCCATCTGGGCGAAGGACCTGACCGGGTCGAACGGCAAGGCCGGCCTGGTGTTCCTGATCATCACCGTGCCCGGCATGGCCGCCTCGTTGCTCGGCGACCTCGTCGACCGGGTGCACCGCAAACCGCTGCTGCTGCGGATCTACGCGGGCATGGCGGTGCTCGTGCTGTCGCTGCTGTTCGTACGCGGCCCGGGCCAGTTGTGGATCATTTACACGGTGACGTTCGCGTACGGCCTGATGTTCGCCCTCCCGGCCCGGCAGGCTCTGCTGAAGGACCTGCTGCCCTCGGAGGACGCCGCGCACGCCCGCTCGCTGCTCATCACCGTACGTGAGGGCGTGCGCATCATCTCGCCGGCGGTCGGCGCGGGGGTGTACGCCACATTCGGCGGGCGCGCGCTGGCCTTCATCGGCACCGGCACCTTCATCATCGCCGGACTCGTGCTGGCCTCGATCAAGGTCGCCGAGGCCGAGCCCGAGCGCACCAGGGAACGGTTCGTCACGTCGGTGACCGCCGGCTTCCGGTACGTGCGCCGGGTCCCGCTGCTGCTGCGCCTGACCGCGGCGCTGGTCGGCTTCATGGCGGTGATCGGCCTGCTGGAGACCGCTGCGTTCGCCGCGATCGACAAGGGACTAGGGCAGCCGCCGGCGTTCCTCGGCGTCGTCGCGTCGGTCCAGGGCGGCGGTTCGGTCGTCGGCGGCGTGGTGGCCGGACTGCTCGCCAAGCGGACCCGCGAGACGACGGTCAGCGGCCTGGGATACACGCTCATCGCGATTGGATTGCCGCTGTGCGTCCTGGGCAACCTCGTGCCGTTCATGGCGGGCGTGATCCTCATCGGCGCGGGCCTGCCGTTCCTGACCGTGGCACTGGGCACCGCCCAGCACCTCTACACTCCGTCGCGGCTACAGGGCCGGGTGAACGCCGCGACCGGCACCGTCTCCGGCACCGCGCAGACCGCGTCGATCGCGGCCGGCGCGGCACTGATCGGCGTCGTCGACTGGCGGATCATGTACGTGCTGATGGCCGCAGCGGCTCTCGCCTCGGCGGTGTCGGTGATGGCAGGACGAGTACCCACCCCGGACGTCGTCCCTTCGATCGCCGACGCACTCGCCACGCCGCTCGACGCAGATCCCGTGCGCCCGGATCCGCTCGGCGCCGACGAGAGGGCCTGACCGGAGGACGAGTCCACCACGGACCGCCGATTTGGGAAACTGTTCCTATCTGTAAACGATAATCCGGGTCGTGGTGGTTCGGCGGCACTGTCTTGGCGAGATGTGCTCCGTTACGGTGCTGGCGGTCGGCGTTTCCGAGAGGGGCCATCGTGTTCGGTCGGAAGGACGATTCGACGGTGGCCGGGGTCATGGCCACGACCGTCTCACCAATGCCGTTCTCGACGAGCGAGCGGCATCTGCGTCAAGTCCTGATCGAGCACACCGGTCACTACAACCGCATCGGTCTCACCAGACGCTCGGTCAGGAGCCGCCGGATGGGAGATCGATCTCAGACGCCGGCGGCAATCCTCACGTTCTCCGACGCGACCGTCTCGGTGGACTTCTCCACGAGTACAAGCAGGTCGCATAGGGTGACACGGTTTTCGGCACCGACAGGTCGCGGCGACGGCCCGTACCCGGTGGCGGGTACGGGCCGTCCGGGATGACGCCTTACACGCGGGCCCATCCGGTCGAGGCGCCGCCGCTCCGCTGTGAACGCTGCCAGGTGTGACCCTGGTGGTCGTAGCCGAACACCGTGACGCGTCCGTCGGCGTCGCTGCCGGCGGCGACGTGGGCCATCTGGGCGCCGCACGGAGTCCAGGACGTCCAGGGTGCCTTGTCGCCGGACGCCCGCTGGCTGCGCTGGAGCACGTGACCCGTCTTGTCGGTGCCGAAGATCTCCAGCTGTCCGGCGCTGTTGCGGGCCGCGGCGATGGAGGTCATGAACTCGTTGCCGCCCATGCGGTTCCACGTGGTCCAGCCACCGGTGGTCTGCTGCCAGCGGCGGAAAGTCTGCCCCTGCCTGTTCAGGCCGAACAGTACGAGCCGTCCGTCCGCGAAGGAGGTGACCGCGACCTGGGTCAGCATGCCGTCGAACTGCGACCATGCTTCCCAGCCGCGGTAGTCGCCGGCGGTGGTCTGCGCGCGGTGCCAGACCTCACCGGCCGAGTTGCAGCCGAAGATCTCCATCCGGCCGTCGGCGTTGCAGCCCACGGCGATCGAGGTGAGCAGGCCGTCGAGCTTGATCCAGCCCGAGAAGTCGCCTCCGGGCTTGGTCTGGTGGCTGTAGACGACGGCTCCGCTGTGGGCGACGCCGGCCAGGAGTACGCGGCCGCTGCTGTCCGTCCCCGCCGAGATGGCGGACAGGTGACCGCCGAAGGCGGACCAGTCGGACCACGTGGCGGAGCCCGCGGTGGACTGGCTGGTGTGCCGGAGGTTGTCGTTCACCGTCCGGTCGGTGGCGTACGTGTGGAGCCGCCCGTCCTGGGCGCGGGTGACCGCCAGGGGGGAGCCCAGGGCCGGGAGTACGAACGGAGCGGGGAGAAGCAGCCGGGTATTGCGGTCGACGTCCGTTCCGCGGCGGGTGGTCTCCCGCTCCTGGATGTCGTTGACGGCCAGCTCTCGGGCCAGAGACGCCAGAGCCTCGGGGCTGCCGATGTCTCCGCCGTTGGACAGGGGCGCGGCGATGTCGATCACGGCGGTGAAGATCGAGATGGCGTCGCGGCTCGGGTTCGTGGTGATCTCGATGACCCTGCTCTGGATCGGCCAGTCGATGTGCGCGGCCGCCGACACCTCCCAGAAACCGCCGGGCTTCGCAGCGCCCTCCGGCCGGAAGTGCGGCCTGATCTCGTTCTTGTGGGTGTGCCCGTTGGCCATCAGGATGACGTTGGGGAAGCGCAGCAGGAGGTCCCGTACCTCGTCACCGTCGTGTCGGTCCCCGCCGTTGGTGTTGGTCATCGTACGGATCGGGTGGTGGCAGAAGACGACGATCAGTTTGTCCTGGACACCCGGCTGGTCGACGATCTGCCCTGACTCGTCGATGTAGGAGGAACTGCAGGCCTTCAGCTGGGTCTGCAGCCAATTCCACTGGGTGTCGTCGATCGAACCGGACGCGGCTTCGTTGATCCCGAGGAGCCCGCCATCCGGGTTGGTCGAATCCAGGGTGATGTACTGGATCGGGTCCCGGCCTGAGGATGGGAACGCGTAGTAGGCGACGTTCGAGCCCTCGGTGAAACCATGTCCCGCCGGAAGGCCGCTGGTGGTGAAATGCTCCTGGATGAACTGGTCCACGAAGAGCAGGCGGCGGGTGGGGTCGGCGGCGACGTCGGTCCAGGCGGCACCGGAAAGTGCCCTGATGATGTCTTCGAGGCCGATGCCGTCGTCATTCTTGGGCGGCAGCTCGCCGACCTTGTACGGCTTGCTCTGGTTGACCGCGAGGTACTTCAGTGAGTGGAGCCCCGGCAGGTCCGTGTCGGTCGGGACATTCCCCTGCACCATCACGTCGTGGTTGCCGTAGACGGCATACCAGGGCATCCCGAGCCCGGTGGTGGTGAACGCCTTACGCGCCTGGCCGAGAAGGCCGGGAACCGGCGCGAAGCCCGCGTCGGTGTAGGCGTTTCCGCCGTCTGACGTCTTCTCGGGGTGCCAGTAGGCGCGGTCCGCGCCGAATCTCTCGTTCGAGACGCTCTCGTCCTTGCTGAAGTCACCGGAGTTCGGCTCGACGGTCTTGCCGCCGTCGAGCAGGTCGATGTACCAGCGGGTCTCATTGAGCTGGGCGTTGTCGACCGCGTCGCCCGTCATGACGGTGAACGTCAGCGGGATGCCCGTCGTGGGGCCGACGCGCACGTTCTTGAGGGAGCGGCACATCGCGTCCACGATCTGCGTCGACAGGAACTCGTGCGGACGGTACGCCGAGTCGAACGGGTAGCCCGACGTGGGGTCGTTGTTGTACCGGTCGAGGAACTCCACACGCGCCGGCGACTGGTCGTCGATGACGTGCAGATCGCTGAGATGACCGAACGCCGCGACCGGCAGAAAATCGGTTTCGCCGGCTCCGGCGGTGGTGATGTCGGTGCGGGTCGTGTACGCCTCACCGGGGCCCGGCACGAGCTTCCGGTACCCGCGAGCATCGGGAGAGCCGGGCAGTACCGTCTGGGTCAGTGTGGTGCCGCTGGAGAAGAGCCTTGGCGAGAACTTATTGGGAGATTCCGGGGTGAGGGCGTCGGCGGCACGGCCGAACCATCCGGTGTCTATGGCGGCGGTCGCCATCCCCAACGCGGTGGCTGACAGCATCTGTCGTCGTGAAAGCGGCAACTTGGCGGTCACTTTCTGTGAGGTCTCGCGGGCCGAGGGCGGGGGCGAAATAGCACAGGGCAGGCGATCGCCGGACTCATGAGTGCGAGTCCGACCTTACTGATACGTGTCAGAAAAAGTCGTCAGATAACGGGTGGACATATCGGCCGAAATTGGCCAGGCCGTCGCCTTCGGGTCGGCGGATGCTTCAGATGACATATCGGCTGGTAGCGATGGTGATCGCGTCCAGCAGCGCAGGCGCGGCAGCAGATTTGGGCGGTTGGCGTCGGTCCATGACCAGGTTCCGGGCGATCTGGGTGGTCCAATCCGCGAGGGGATGGGCGGTGACGCCAAGGACGTGGATACGGCGGCGGTGGAGGCGGCGACCGTGATGCCGAGCGTGGTGAGCTCACCGTGCATGCGGCGGTAGCCCCAACCGGGGTTTTCCTACGCCAGGCGCAGGGTGAGGGAGCGGGTCGGTGGTCGGCCGGGTCGTTTAGGCCGGGAGAGCGCAGCGTGGCGGCGGTGGATGAGGTCACGGTGCCGGCGCATGATGGTGTCCAGGGTGACGATGAGCTGTAACCGTCTCAGCTTGGGGCGAGGGAGTTCACGAGCATGGCGTCCACGCCGCGCGCCTGAGCTCCTCAGGCCCCGTTCTCCATCATGATCTATGGCGCGTGGCTGTTCGTCGCCATCGCCGTTCCGACGGGGTGGCCGGGACGGGTGTACCTTGTGCTGGCGTGCGTCGCGGCGCTCGTCCTGGTCTCGGATTGGTGGCAGTCGGTGGCCCACGACGGCGATGCGTCCGCCGCCACCGCCCTGCGGCCGGCCCCGTCCGCGACCCCCACCTCCGAGGACGTCCGCCGCAAACGGATCGCCGGGTGTCTGGTGACCGGCGGAGACACCATGGTGCGCGACCTGTTCACGCAGACCGCCGCGTTCGCCACCGCGCTCCAGCAGGCCGCCCAGAACGGCAAAGGTATCGACCCCAAGGTCTTCATCCCGCTGTGCGACGCCTGGGTGACCCAGGGCCGCAAGATCCAGGCTGGCCTGCCCGTACCCGACCCCTCGGCCGAGGCCCTTTTCCGGACTACGGCCCTCTGAAGGCAGGTGCGGCTCCCGGGCACGGCATGCTCAGGAAGCAACACAACGCTTGCCTTGTCCTCGCTGGTCGCGAACGATCGCGTGCTGTGACGATCACTGGAGAAAAGCATGGCTTTGATGGGTCCCGGCCGCTGGCGCTGGTGACTGGCGTCGGCCGCACGGTCGGCATCGGCACCGGCATTGCCTGCCAACTTGCAGCGTCGGGCTGGAACATCGCCTTCACGTACTGGACCCCCTATGACCAGCGCATGGCCTGGGGAGCCGAGCACGGAGCAACTGACGCAATCACCCGCGAGCTCAACGAGCGCGGCGCGGACACTGCGGCTATCGAGGCTGACCTCACAGACCCGGACACACCCGCCCGCATCTTCGATGAGGCCGAGCGCCACCTCGGCGGGATAACAGCCCTTGTGATGTGTCATTGCGAGTCGGTCGACTCTGGTCTGCTCGATACCACGGTCGAGAGCTTCGACCGTCACTTCGCCGTCAACGCGCGCGCCACCTGGCTCCTGATCCGCGAGTTCGGTCGACGTTTCACCGGCGTTCCCGGGAACGGACGCGTCATCAGCCTCACCAGCGACCACACCGTAGGCAATCTTCCCTACGGAGCAAGTAAGGGAGCCTTGGACCGCATCACCATTGCCGCCGCTCGCGAGCTCGCTCACCTCGGCGTCACCGCCAACGCCATCAATCCAGGGCCGGTGGATACTGGCTGGATGTCCGAAGAGGTGCGGGAGCATGTACTTCGCCACACACCGCTCAACCGCCTCGGCGCTCCGCAGGACACCGCGCACCTCGTGGATTTCCTCTGCTCACCGAAGGGTCAGTGGGTCAATGGACAGCTACTGATGAGCAACGGTGGTTTCTCCTAGGACTCCTGCTGATCTCCGTCCAGGCCTCGACGGTGCCGCATCCCGCCTGGTGTGTCGGTGAAGACCGGAATGCCCAGATCGACCAGCTGGGGACGGCCGTCGACGGGCGCGTTCTTGAGGCTGGTGAGCTTGGTCTTCGCGGCGCCGAGGCTGGTCTGGAGTCCTTCGACTTCGCAGAGCCAGCCGTTGGCGCGGCCTCGGTGATGCGATCGCGCAGGTTGGCGATGATCTCGATGAGCCGCGGTTTCTGGCGAGGGTCGACCTGCAGGACGGGGCAGCGGATGCAGGCTTAACCGAACTGATCTTGAGTGCTTGTTCGTCGCCTAACAGCGGGATAGGTCACGGATAGTCATCAATAGGCTTCTCTTGGCCTTGATGGATCGGCGTGTCGAGCCCGTCCGGAGGAGGTTCTGTTGCTGCTCATGTCCTGTTGAGTGGGTGTTCGGTGTCGTCGGGAGGACGGACGTGACCGACGTGCCGTGTGGCTGATGCTCCGAGCATGGCGAAGTTGTGACGGGCCTGGGCGAGGCTCAGTTCTCTGTTGGGCCCGCCTCGGATCACCTCAGCGTCGTGGTCGTCTTGGCCGTCGTCTTGCCAGTAGCACACCGGGCAGATCTGGTGCATGCCACGCTCATCAAGTGTCATATAGCCGCAGCAGGGGCATGCGTATGGGCCATCGCCGGCAGGTCTGGACACCCTGATGGCTCCGTCGCCGCTTGGGATCTGCGTCCTGGTCCGGCGGTGCTTGCGGTTGGTTCGAAGGCGCCGACTGCGCCCTTTGTCCGGGGTCAGCATCGGTAGATCCCGTTGATCCTTCTCCACCACCACGGCCAGTCTGGCGGGCTGGTGGGGTCGGGCAGAGTTCGGCGGCGTATCTCGGCGTCCAGAGGACGGATGAGGGCGCGCAGGGCGGCACGGCTTCGTGGTGGCAGCGCCTGGAGCGCCATGTCCAGGGTTTCGCGTGCCTGAGGTTCGCAGCAGGGGCAGCCGATCGACCATTGCGCTCGATATCGGTGGGCGATGCGGGCGTACCGCTGCCACTCCCGCAGGGCGATGCCGACATCACCGGGACGTAGACGGGTGGCCTCGATGCGATGGACGTCGGCCAACGCCCAGCGGGGAAGTCCTGGAACCACAGAGAACTGACGGAGGCGCGGGTGGACGTGAAGACCCGCGCGGACTTTGGCCGGCGTTCTACGCGCCATGGCCCTTTCTGTGCGTCGTCACACCGAGATCTTCCCATAGGCGCAGCCATGCCGGTAGAGCACCCTGCGAAGTGGTTAGCTGGCGCGCCTGACGGAGGCGCGGACTTCCGGCATGCCCAGACGAACTGAATTGCTGCGTACAGCGGCCTCGTGCATGGCTTCCAGTTTCTGTCCCGCAGCGGCCAATGTGGTCTCGATGGCGGCGACTTCGCGAACACGTCGTAGGCGGAGACCCAGAGGCAGGGCGACGAAGCTGTGGTGGGCGAGTTCGAGCATCTCCTTGATGCGGATCCCGGTCGCGCGCAGAACTTCGACGGTCGCCCAGGACCAGAACGCGGCTTCCTCTTCGTGTGTGAGGTTGCGTTTCTTGCCGGTGGCGACCTCGACGACGTAGACGCGTCCGGACGGGCCTTGCCGGCATCGCCGGAACTGGCGGCCCTCAGCCGTGAAGAGTTCGCCTTCAGGAGTGCTCCGGGCGGTGTTGATCAGGTGTTCGGCGGCTTTGCGTTGCTGTTCGACCGCGCGCAGCAGGGTGGGCGGGAGCGGGAGCTGGGTTCGGGTCCGCTGGTCCATCCGCGACTTGACCCTGGACCTGGCCTTTTGGGTGGCACATTCACGGGCTTTGATCGGGCAGGGAGTCGCCCATTTGGCCCAGCGGGCGGGGTCGTCGGCGGCCCAGCGGGCGATGTCCTCGTAGAAGGCTTTGACGAAGACCAGCTCGCTGCGGAAGTTGACGCGCGGCCGGATCGGGCTGCCGTCGGTGTCGCGGATGTAGGCGAGCCGTTCCTTCCATGCCTGGGCGACGTCGGGCAGCAGGTGCAGGGAGTCGATGCCGGGATGGTGGAGTTCCAGGTCGCGCCGGAAGAGCCGGCAGAGGTTGCGGGCGATCGAGCGGAGTGAGGTGTGGTCGAGGTCGGGCACCCGTTCGGTGAGGTATTCGACCATCAGGTCCAGACCAGCACCTCCGCAGTACGGGCCAGACGGATGGTGTCCGAAGCGGTGCCCGCGGCGTAGGTGCGCTTCGGCCTGGGGTTGTAGCGCAGCCACCCCTCGCCCCGGTAGGGCTCGAGCGGGTTGTGGTGGGCATGCGGCCGGCGCTTGTCGGTCCGGGCCAGCGGCACCGGGTTCACCAGCGGCCCACCGCTGGCCTCGATCCAAAGTCGTAGAAACTGCGCAGCACCGCGTTGCCGTGGCGGACGGTCCGCGGCTTGTACCGGTCGTCCAGGTAAGGCTTGCGCGTGATCGGGTTCGTGGTCCCAGCGGTTGCCGCCGGCGCGGTCCGCGCGAACGTGCGCGGCTTGGTCACGGCACTCATCCACAGCACGAAGTCGCGGACCTCGGCCGAGATCACCCGGTCCCACTCGACCTCGACCACACGCAGCCATCGCCACCAGCGAAGCAGGTCATACGCGTAGCTGCGTACGCTGCCCGTCCGGTTGTCCCGGGCAACAAAGTCGATCAGGAACCGGCGGACCGGCGGCACGGCTCTTCCCTCCTCATCTACGACCAGCCAGGGGACCACCCCTGGATCGGGGGCCACCCGGCCCCGCTACGGAAGCCGAATGGCCCGGATGTCACGGGGGGTCTCGTTCAACGCCGTTGCGCTCCTTCGTCGGGGAATGCGCAACGACTACCGACTACGCCAAGGCGAAGACGCCTCTGCTCTCGGCGTGTCCTCCGGTAGTCCGGTCAACGGCGCTGTGGCGGCAGGCAGCACAGGAACTCATGCAGGGTGGCACCGAATGCGCCCAGGGCCTGAGGACGGGTGACAAGGCCGGGTTCGAGAAGGGCATGCAGGACCTGTCGGCCTTCATGCCCACGATTGACCCGCTTCTTCACCCTGCTCCGTCAGTAGGCCCCGACTCGTATTGGGCTCAGCTCAGGTAGCGCGTGAACCATTCCACGAGCGCCTCGTTCTGGGCCATGCGCGCCGGGACCGGGCCGTTCCAGGTGCCGATGTGGCTGCTGTTCGGGAGGCGCAGCATCTCGGTGGGTACGCCGTTCGCCGTCAGGACGCGGTAGTACTGCTCGGCCTCGACGGGGTGGCAGCGCATGTCGTGCTCACCGATGACGAACAGGAGTGGGGTCCGGCAGTTCGGCGCGTGCGTCAGTGGTGAGCGCGCGCGGTAGTTGTCGGGCGCCTCGTGCGGCGTCCCGCCGAGTTCCCGCGCGATCCACGTCTCGCTGTCCACCACGCCGTACGCGGTCGTCCAGCTGGTGACGGGGTTCTCGGCGACTGCGGCCTTGAAACGATCGGAGGTTCCGACCAGCCAGCAGGTGGCGAAGCCGCCGTGCGAGTAGCCGCAGACGCCCAGGCGTTCGGGGTCGGCGATGCCGGCGCGTACCGCCTCGTCGACCGTCGCGTGATGGTCGAGGGAGCCGGCCGCGCCCCACTTGCCGACGATCTTCTGCAGGAATTCGCTGCCGTAGCCGCCCGACCCGCGGAAGTTGTGGAAGACGACGGCGAAGCCCGCGCCGACGAGTAGCTGGAAGTCGATCATGTAGGTGTCGCCGAACGCGCCGTACGGGCCGCCGTGGACGTAGAGCACCGTCGGCCACGGTCCGTCCTCTCCCGGCGGCGTGAGCGCCCACGCGTCCGTCCGTACGCCGTCCGGTGCGGTCACCGTGAGCCTCCGTACGTCCGGCCGCGCCACTCCGGCGAGAAGCGCGTCGTTGAGCGCCGTGACACGCGTCGGCCCGAGCATCAGCTCCGGGGGTTCGACGATGGACGTCGCCAGGTGGAGGACGTCGCCCTCCTCGTCGACGTCGATGAGGTAGACGGAGCGGTCCATGCCCGGCACCCGCTCCACCGCCTCCGGCCCGGAGAGCCCGACCCGGTAGATCACCATGTCGCCGCCCACCTGGCCGGCGACGTAGGCGTCCCCCTCGTGGATCCGGATGCGCGGCGAGGTGAGCTCGACCCAGCTGGGCAGGTCGACCTGGATGCGCGTGCCGACACCGGCGAGCAGGTTCGCCGTCCGGCACCTGGGTTCGCCACCGGCGACGTCGACGACCCAGACGTCCGACTTCTGCGTGAGCGCTCGACCGGTCGCGCTGGACGCCCCGACGAAGACGATCCGTTCGCCGTCCGCGGACCACTCCATGCCGAGGACCGCGCCCCAGCGGTGGACGACGGCGCGCGACCGGCCCGTCTCGACCGTCATGACGTGGACATCCGGCTCCTGCGTCCACGCGCGGTCCGGCGGGAAGGACACGAGGTAGGCGAGTGAGCGGCCGTCCGGCGACCACCGCGGCTCGGTGTTCACGCACCGGTCGCCGGTGAGCCGTCGCACCACGGCGCTCGTGACGTCGACGACGTGGATGTCCTGCGCAGCGTCGTCCAGATAGCCGATGCCGTCGAACCGGTAGGTCGGGCGGTCGATCCGGTACGGCAGGGAGGGATCGCGCACCTCGGCGGGGCCGGCCGTGAAGGCGATCGAGTGGCCGTCGGGAGACCATGCCAGGTCGCCGGTGACCCCCTGCGGCAGGGAGGTGAGCGTACGCGCCGCGCCGCCGTCGACCGGCACCAGGCAGAGCTGCCGCCTGCCGTCCACGTCGGCGAGCACGGCGAACCACTCCCCGTCCGGGGACGGGGCCACGGCGCCCAGATCGCCGAGTTCCTCGCCGAGACGCCGGACCGCCGACGAGCCACGGTCGAACAGCCACAGGCTGCGCGTCTCCCGTGCCTTGTCGTCGGTCTCGCTGACGGAGTAGAAGCCGTGGCGGCCGCCGGCCACGAAGCCGGCGTCGCGGATGAACTTGAGTCGTTGGGCATCGTCGACGGTGAACGGTGTGCGTTTCATCGATCTCCTTGGTCAGGACGCGGTTCGTCGGCCGCGGGGCGTACGGCGTCGCGCGTGACCAGCCCGCTCGGGTCGGTCGCCGCGGCCAGGTCCTCGGCACGGTGGCAGGCGGTCCGCTGCCCGTTCACTTCCCTGAGCACGGGTCGCTCGGCGGTGCATCGGCTCACGACGAACGGGCAGCGTCCCGCCAGCGGACAGCCCTCCGCGTCGGTGCCGCCGCCGTCCGCGGACCCGTCCGGGGCCTCCCGCAGGGAGACCGTCTCGTCGCCGGTGCCGGCCGACCGCAGCGCCAGTGAGTAGGGATGACAGGCCTGGTCATAGAAGGTGTCCGCAGGCGCCACGTGCATCAGCATGCCGCGGTACAGCACGGCGACGGTGTCCGCGGCGTACCGTACCGACGCCAGGTCGTGGGAGATGAACAGCGCGTTGAACGCGCGCTGTGCCTGGAGCTCCTTGATGATGTTGATGGTGTGCACCTGGACGGAGACGTCGAGCGCGCTCACCGCCTCGTCGAAGACCACCAGCTCGGGCCTGCTGACCAGGGCTCGCGCGATGGCGGCGCGTTGCACCTGACCGCCGGACAGCTCGTGCGGGTAACGCTGCGCGAGCTGGTCCGGGAGGCCGACCGCCCGGAGCATGCGGACGGATTCGTCCCGCCGGGTCCTTCGTGGCGAACCGGCGATGGCGAGCGGCTCGGCCACCGACCTCCACACGGGCAGCACCGGGTTGAGCGTCCACCGCGGGTTCTGCCCCACCAGCTGCCGGAAGCCGGGAGCCTGCCGGCCCAGGGGTTCGTCACCGACCATCACGCTGCCGGACGTCGGCTTGACGAGACCGACGAGCACGTTGCCCAGCGTGGACTTCCCGGATCCGGACTCGCCGACCAGTCCGAGCGTCCCGCCCCTCGGCATGGTGAGGCTCACGTCCCGCAGTGCGGCGGTGTCGCCGCGTGCCAGGACTCCGCCGGACCTGAAGACGACGGACAGGCGATCGAGCCTGATCTGGGTGCTCGGCCGGTCACTCATCGCCGGAGCCACCTCCCAACTGGAGCTCATCGGCCCGGTGGCACGCCACCTCGTGACCCTTGACGGTGCGGATCGCCGGTTTCTCGTCCGTGCACAGGTCGACGCGGAAGGCGCAACGATCCGCGAAGACACATCCCTTCGCGGAGCCGTAGCGAACCTGCTGGGTGCCCGGGATGCCGTCCAGCCGGGCTCCGGGGGTCTCCCTGCCGAGGGCCGCGGACAGCAACGCGCTCGTGTACGGGTGCCGCGGCCCGGCGAAGACCGAAGCGGTCTTGGCCCGTTCGACGATGCGGCCGCCGTACATGACGGCGGTGAGGTCGCAGTGGCGCCGGACCGCGGTCAGGTCGTGGCTCACCATGACGAGAGCCGCCCCGGTGGCCTCCGCCATCCGCGTGATCAGGTTGAGGATGTGCGTCCGTAGCGTGCTGTCCAGCGACGCCGTCGGCTCGTCGGCGATGATCAGGCTGGGCCCTCCCGCGAGTGCCAGCGCGATTACGACTCGTTGCGCCATCCCGCCGGAGAGTTGGTGCGGATAGCGCCCGGCCACCCGTACCGGATCCGGCAGGCCCACCCGCCCGAAGTGGAACCGGTAGTCCTCGTCCGCGGATCGCGCCTCATTCGCGGGAGACAGGCCGTACCGCAGCTGACGTCCCACACGCATGGTGGGGTCGAGGGCGGCGTGGGGGTCCTGGCCGATGTAGCCGAGCGTCTCACGCCGGTACTCCCGCAGCCGGTCGGCCGGCAGGTCCAGGATCGACGTACCGGCGTGACCGACCGTGCCCAGGACCTGCGCCGCTCGGGCCGACAGGCCACCGGCCATGGCGTTGACCAGTGTCGTCTTGCCGGATCCGCTCTCGCCGACGAGCCCGAGCGTGCTGCCCGGCTCCACGACGACGCTCACGTCGTCGAGCGCCACGACGGCGCCGTGCGATGTCGGATAGTGGACGCTCAGGTTCCGGACCTCGATGAGTGCGCTCATGAAAGGTCGGCCACCTCTCGCACCTCGAAGCGGTCCCGTACCCAGTCACCGACGATGTTGATCGAGAAGATCGTCAGCGCCAGGATCGCCGCCGGCTCGAACACCAGCCAGGGCTGTGAGGTCAGGTAGGCGTAGCCGTCGTGGACGAGCGATCCGAGCGACGCCGTCGGCGGTGTGACGCCCAGCCCCAGGAAGCTCAGGCCGCTTTCGACCAGCATGGCCACGACGACGGCGAACGTCGCCTGCACCACGATCACGCCGGAGACGTTGGGCAGGATGTGCACCAGCACCACCCGCAGCGGTGACGCGCCCGACACACGTGAGGACCGTACGAACTCCCGTGGCGCCATCTCCAGCGCACGGGCGCGCACCACCCGGAACACCTGCGGACTCACGATCAACGCGATGCTCACCTCCGCGCCGGTGGTGCCGGGTCCGATGATCGACACCAGCAGCAGGGCGAACAGGATGGTCGGGAACGTGAACAGCAGGTCCACGATCCTCGAGACGACGGTGTCCAGCCAGCCGCGCAGGTAGGCCGCCAGGGCGGCCAGGAACGACGCCACCGCCGCGGCCACCACTGCCGCCGGCACGGCGATCGCGAACGTCACCGCGGCACCCGACAGCACCCGGGGGACCATCGCCCGCCCGAGCTGGTCGGTGCCCAGCAGACCCCAGCCGGAGGACGGCGCCGCCAGCCGTTCGCCGTAGGCGACGTCCGCGGCCCCGCCGTACGGCAGCCACAGCTGGACGACCGCCGCGACCACGAGTACCGCCAGGGTCACCAACGCGAACGTGGTCATCGGGTCGATCGAGCGACCGGCTTCCGGCGGCCGACGAGAGCGCCATCGGCCCACGTCAGCGCGCACCTTGGAGACGAAGACGAGGATCGACAAGGGTGTACATCCAATCGGAGAGGATGTTGATCGAGATGAAGGCGGCCGCGCCGACCAGAACCCCGACCTGGACGACCGCGTAGTCGCGTTGGTTGATGGCGTTGACGAGCTCCTGGCCCATGCCCGGCAGGCCGAAGATGTTCTCGACGATGACGGCGCCCCCGAACAGGTAGCCGAAGTTCACCGTCGAGACGGTCAGGGCGGGAAGGGAGGAGTTCCGCAGCACGTGGCGCCTGATGATCTGGCGCCGGCTCTCGCCCCGGATCAGCGCGGCTCGGACGTAGGGCTCGGCGAGCGTCGACTGCACGGAGTCGCGCAGCGTGCGCACCAGGATCGCCGCGGGGAACAACGCCAGGGTCAGGGCCGGGAAGAAGAACTGCCGCAGGTTGCCCGCCGTGTCCGACACGAGCGAGGTGTGCGAGCCGATGCTCAGCAACGAGGGCGCGACCCGCGACAGCGTGTACACGATCACGGCGCCCACGACGAAGTCCGGCAGGCTCACCGAGAGCGCGCTGGCCGCGCGCAGGCCCGTGGCCGACCTACGGCGCCGGCCGACGGTTCCGACCAGCACACCGACGGGAAACCCGATCACGATCGCCAGCACAGAGGCGTACACCGCGAGTTCGGCGGTCACCGGAAGACGGTCGGCGAGCAACGACGACACCGACTCCCCGCTGACCAGAGAGATGCCGAAGTCGCCCTGGGCCATGCTTCGCACCCATCGCCAGAGCTGCACGAGGACCGGTGCGTCGAAGCCGTACTGCCGGTTGAGAGCCGCGATCGACTCCGGGGTCGCGGTCGGCCCCAGGTAGAGGTTCGCGAATCCGCCTTTGAGCAGGTGCAGGGCGAGGAAGACACCGACCGCGACCACCGTCAGGGTGCTGAGCCCGGTGAGCAGGCGGATGGCGATCCGGCCTGCCCACGGGCCGACTCTCCCCGTCATTTGGTCGTGTACCTGGCGATGTTGCGCAGTGGGTTGGTGCCGTTTTCGGCGCCGAGGATGTCGGCGTCCAACCTGGTCTTGTTCCACGCGATGGTCAGTGTCTTGGACACCAGCGGTATCTGGCCCGAGTCCTCGTCGATGGCGACGCACACCTTGTCGATGGCGGACCGCCTCGTCTGCCCGCTCGCCGAGGCGATCAGCGGCAGCGCCGTTTCCACCTCGGGAATCGGCGCGTTGAACTTGGCGGTGAAGGCGGTGAGCTCGGGATCCCAGTTGATGAGGCTGAAGTACGGGTCGGCTCCCGAACCGTAGTAGGTCAGCCCCAGGTCGAAGTCGCCGCCCACCAGGTCCTTGAGGTACTGCCCGTCCGGCAGCGGCCGCAGGTTGACCGCGACGCCGACCCGGGCCAGTTGCGACTTGATCACCTGGGCGATGCCGGCCTGGTCGGGGATCACCGTGTCGTAGATCAGGTTGAGCGGTGTGGAGGGCCGCCCGCCGGCCTGGAGCGCCTGCACGGCCTTGGTGGCGTCCGCCTTGGAGAAGGGCAGGGACGACACCGGGCACGACTCGGGCAGGCCGGGAGCCGGTCCCACGACGGACCCGACACCGTCCAGCGCCACCGACCGGATTTGGGACCGGTCGACCGCGAGGTTGACGCCCTGGCGCGTCTGCGTGCTCTTCAGCTGCGGCGAACGCAGCTTGTTGAGCACGAGCACGTAGTACTTGCTGCTCTCCTGGGAAACGGTCCGCACCCCCGGGACTCCCGCCACGAGCTTCGGCGCACCCGAGTTGGAGAAGGTGGCGATGTTCGCCGCGCCACTGCGCAGGGCGGCGACCTGGGTTCCCTCGTCCGGCAGCACCACGATCCGCACCTGGTCGACCTTGGGCAGGCCGGGCTCCCAGTAGTGCGGGTTCTTCGTGAAGGTCCACGAGTTGCCCTGCTGGTGCCGGGCGGCCATGTACGGCCCGGTGCCCATCAGCGTCTTGGTGGGGTCGAACGTGCCGGCGTCGAGCTCCTTCATCGGCAGGATCACCGCGGCGGGGTCGGTGAGGGCGGGGAGCAGATCGCCGTACGGGCGGCTGAGCCTGAACTCGACGGTCTGCGCGTCCAGGGCCTTCACGCTCTTGATGGCGGTCAGCCGTCCGCGGAGGTAGGAGGCCTCCTTCTCCGAGAGGATGCGTTCGAAGCTGCCCACCACGTCGGCGGCCGTCATGGCCCTGCCGTTGGAGAACTTCACGCCCGAGCGGAGGGTGAACTCATAGACGGTGGGAGAGACCTGCCGGTAGGACTTCGCGAGCTCCGGGCTGAGGTGCACGCCGTCGGCCAGTGTCACCAGGTGCTGGTAGACGAACGAGAGGATGTTCCGGGTCGTGTCCTGTCCGTTGTTGTGCGGATCCAGGCCGGTGACGTCGGCGTTCACCGCCCACACGATCGGCTTCCCGGATTGGGCGGTGCCCTTCTCGTCGGACCGGCCGCCGCATGCGGCCAGGAGAACCGCGGCGCCGAGTGCGGCCGCTGTCGTCGTGCGGGTGAGACGGAGGCGGCCGGTTCGGCCTGATCGCTGCGTCATGGCGTGGTTCCTGTTCGTCTTATGAGCTGCTCACATGCGGTATTTCGATCAGTGCGCGGCAGAGCCGGCAACGGCCTTGTACGCGGGCGGACCTGTTCATCAGCGCGTCCGGGGCGCCGGCTCCTCACCGCTGAACGGCGGTGGCCTCCGGTGCGGGCGCGGACCCCGACGGCGTGCCCACCATCGAGTGCACCGTCCTGGTGAAGATGGCCGAGATGTCCATGTCGGCGTTGACCAGCGCGTTGAGACTGAGTCCGTCGGCCAGCGACGCCAAGGACTCGGCGACCGCCTCCAGGGAGATCGCGGAGGTCAGGCCGTTGCTGTCGCAGTACACCTGCAACAACCGCGTCACGACCCCCTGCCACCGCCGCTGACCTTCGAGCAGGCGCCGAGTGCTCGATTCCGACAGGGCCGAGACCTGGAACTCCAGGAGCGCGCGGCGCCATCTCTGCTCGGGCAGCACCTCGACCAGCATCTTGCCGAGACTGTCCGGCTGCACGCCCGACTCCTGCGCGCCGGTGAAGAACTCCGCCCACATCCGCATCTGCTTCTCGGTGCGCTGGTCGAGGCACGCGATGAACAGGCCTTCCTTGCCCGCGAAGTTGGAGTAGATGGCGCCGGTGGAGAAGCCCGCCCGGTCGCTGATCTCCTCCATGGAGGCCGCCTTGTACCCGCGGGAGAGGAATGCGGACATGGCGGCGTCGATGAGCTTGGACCGGGTTTCGGCCTGCTTCTGCTCAGCGGTCATTCGTGGCACGAGACGTCCCTTGGTCGCGCTCGGGTGAGGCCGTACGGCGGCCCTGGATATTGGCATTATCGAGATCATGCCCTGTTGTGGATAGGGACGATATTCAGATCATGCCGTTATGTCAATGGTGCTGAGCCACTCGCGACGTGGTGGGGAGCCTTGGACGTACGCCGAGGTCACGGCATGTGCGCGGGACACCGGACGGCCCCGACGACCTCTACCGCTCCGGCCATGAAGTCAGCCTGCCGAGCCAGACGGCGGCCCTACATGTCGGGACCGGTGCCCCCGAAAGGCAACAACTTTGCGGGGATCGACAACAAGGACTACGGCGCGCTCGTCGCCAGGCGGTCGCCCTGATGCCCCCGAGGCATACGCGTACTGGAGCCAGGCCGAACAGGCGATAGTGTTCTCGACCCTGCCGATCGGACGGATCAAGTACGGGGTGATGTGCCGCGCCGACGGCATGGTCTTCGACGACGGCACCACCGTGAGACTGTCCGAGGACAGATGGCTGATGTCGACCACCACGGGCAACGCAGCCGCCGTTCTGGACTGGCTGGAGGAGTGGCTGTGCACCGAGTGACCCGGACTCGACGTGCGTTGCACGTCGGTGACCGATCACTGGGCGACCATGGCCGTCGCCGCCCGAGGTCGCGAGCAGTGAATACGTGCGTTAACGGCGCGCTCCGAAAACCCGTCGTCGCGGGGAAGCCGCCACCCCTGTCGTCATTGGTTGATCATTCGCTACAGCCGGTATTACACTTCTCGTCAAGGTTGAGGTCAGACCGAGAGGGAAGCGTGACGCTGTTTCCGGGCCGGTGTATGAGCAGCGACTTAATCCTCCCGACACGCGGTGCCCCGCCGCAGGCGTCGGCGCTGAAACGGGTCTGATGGCGACGCCAGGCATCCGTATTCGAAATCTGACCATCACCTTCGGGCTGCGGGCGTTCGCCACCAGCATCGTCAACGTCTTCCTGCCGCTTCTGATGCTTCAGCGCGGCGCGGGGATACGTCAGATATGCCTGTTCTACATCGCCTATTCGGTCGTAAAGCTGGTCATCGAGTATCCGGTGTTCACGTCGATCGAGCGGCGTTCCCTTGTGTTCGGCGTCAGTGCCACGCTCGCGGCGACCGTCGTCTACCTGGTTCTCCTCTTCGCCTACATCGACGGCGCTCGCGGCTGGGCCATCGCCCTCGCTCCCGCTGCGCTCGCCCTGGTGAACTCCTATCTGTGGAACACCGAGCACATCTACCTGTCGCGCGCGATCAGCGCTCCCCGGCTCGCGCGTGACATGGCCAGGCTCACGGTGGTCATCAGGTCGGCGATGTTCGTCGGCCCGCCGGCCGGCGGTGCGCTGGCGGCGTTCGCGGGCCAGCGGGTCCTCCTCCTCGCCGCCATCGCGATGAGCCTGCTCGCGATCGTCCCGGCCTGGCGGATCGGAAGCCTGCCCAGGTCGCACGTGAGCGAAAAACTGAGGTGGAGTCCGGCCCTGTCCCGCGACCTGCTGGCCAACTTTGCGTTCAACGCCCACAACACCATCAATTTCTACGTGTGGCCGCTGTATCTGGCCACCGTGATCGGTGAGTTCGCGGGTATCGGTGTGATCACTGCGGTCATCGACGCGGTCAGCCTGATGCTGATTCTCTTCGCCGGCAGGCGCAGCGACAACGGTGCGACCCATCGTGTGTTGTTCGAGGGCGTCGTGGCGACGATGATCGGATATTCCGTCCGGGTCTTCGCAACGACGCCTATGTCGATCGCTCTGCTCGGAGCATTCGCCAATGCGGCGATCCTTTATCAGATGGTCCCCTGGACGACCACGTATTACGGGCATGCGAGAGCGCTCGGCGCGAGATACATCCTTTGGATGGAGTTCGCCGGAGACCTCGGATGGTTGACGGTGTGGACCACGCTCCTGTCTCTCACGTACGCCACGTCATCGAGCCGGACCTTCTTCATGGGCGCGGTGTTCCTCGCCGTCTTGGGATGCGCCGGAAGCCTCCTGATGAACCGCCGTCCAGCACCGGACGGCGAACATGACGATGCTCACGACCTCCGGATGCCGATCACCGCACACGAAGGCGGGGCACGGTGACAGACCCGGTTGAGCAGACGGAGTGGAGGGCGATCCGCGGTCCCGCTCGCGACACGCCTGCCGCGGGCGAAGTCGCCGGCGAGACCACGATCGATGGCCGCTTTGCCGCGATCTGTGCCGCCAAGCCCCACGAGACCGCCGTGCGGGAAGGGGCGGCTACGTGGTCCTATTCCGACCTCGCGCGCGTCTCCGCCGGGATCACCGCGCTGCTCGACTCTCGTCTCATCCGGGTCGGCGCGCGCGTCGGGATCCTGCTGCCGAGATGCTCCCTCGCGATCGCCGCCGTGCTGGGAGTGCTCTCCCAGGGAGCGGCCTACGTTCCGCTCGACCCGGCGTACCCACCCGATCGTCTCGAGTTCATGGCTCGGGACGCCGAGCTGGACTGTGTGATCACGGACTCGAAGCAGCAGACGTTCGGTTCCCCTGAGATCCCCGGTATCGACGTTACCGACGTACGCCCGGATGCGCTGCCCTTCCGGAACGAACAACGAAGTTCGGCGGACTCCCTCGCCTACATCATGTACACCTCGGGCAGCACGGGGCGGCCGAAGGGCGTCCCCGTACGTCACCGGAACGCGCTCGCCTTCCTTGACGGGTTGGAGGGGCTGCTGGGGGCGCAGGCGGGATCTCGGGTGCTGTTCAACTCGCGCCTGTCGTTCGACGTCTCGGTGGTCGAAGTCTTCTTTCCGCTGCTGGTAGGCGGGGAGTGCCTGATAAGTCCCGATTCCTGGTTACCTCGTGTCAATGGCGTCGCCGACCTGATCAACTCGGGAAGGCCGACCCTGGTGCAGGCGACGCCGTCTGTGTGGGAACTGCTGTTCGCGTCCGGCGTCGAACTCGGCCCTGACCAGGTCGCCCTCTGCGGGGGCGAGCCCCTGTCCGACCGGCTCACGCGGAGCTTCCTGGCCTCGGGGGCCGTGTCGTTCAACGTCTACGGGCCGACCGAGACGACGGTGTGGACGACGGCCTGGCGTATGACGGAGAACGAGCCCGTCTCCATCGGTGCTCCGCTCGCTCACGCCGAGATGCACCTCCTCGACTCCGACTTGAGGGAAGTGGCCGACGGGGCCACGGGCGAGGTGTACATCGGGGGTGGGGGAGTCACCGAGGGGTACGTCGGCGATGACGTGCTCACCGCCGCGAGCTTCATTCCCGACCCGTTCTCCGGTTCGCCGGACGCCCGTCTCTACGCGACGGGCGACATCGCGCGCCGGCGTGGCCGTTTCATCGTCGATCTGCGCCGCGAGGACACTCAGGTGAAGTTCCGGGGAAATCGCCTTGAGCTGGGGGAGATCGAGAGCATCGTACGGTCGAGCTCGATGGCCGCCGACGGTATCGCCCTGGTACTGAAGGGTCCGCCGGAAAGGCTGGCCGTCTTCATCAAGTCGAGCCGTCCACCGGACGAGGTCAGACAGGAGGCACGGAACCTATTGGTGCGGCTGTTGCCGCCCGCGGTCATGCCTTCGGTCATCTCGGTCCTTCCCGATTTCCCGCTGAACAGGAACGGCAAGGTCGATCGGCACGCCTTGGCGGAGCTGGCGAAGGATGCCTGACCCCCAGGAGACACCGGTACGCGAGAAGCCCAACCTCACCTGGTCAAGGAGTGATTATGGAGAACCAGCACGCGGTCGGACGCCATAGCTTCCACTTTTCGCCCGAGATGATCGCGCAGAGGCCTGCGGAGGCCCGTTTCTCGGAGCGAAGCGATGCCCGCCTCTTGGTCTTCGACCGGCACCAGGGCGGAGTGGTGGAGGGACGGTTCCGCGACATCACCCGGCACCTCAGGGCCGGCGACGTGCTGGTCGTCAACAACGCGAAAGTGGTGCCATCGCTTCTTGAGATGGTGGACGGCGATGGTGCTCCCGTCCTCATCAACATCTTCTCGCAGATGGAGGACGGAGCGTGGCACGCTCTCGTGGTCCCGGGCACCGCCGCCCGTCCGAACGCGATGTTCCGCGCGAAGGGCCACGAGGACGCCGTCTGCCTGCTGACCAAGCACCTGGGGGCGGAGGTGTGGCGAGCACGCATCGAGCCGGCCGGCCTGTCCACCCTCGATGACATCGGCGAGATCGCGTATCCCGACTATCTCGATCCTCGGCCCGTCGACCCCGAGTGGTACCAGACGTGTTTCGCCTCCCGGCCGGGCGCCACGCTGTTCCCCTCGGCCGCCCGGCACTTCACACCGAGTGTCTTCGCCGAACTCCGGCTCAACGGCGTCAACGTCGTCGAGGTGACGAACTTCATCGCCGCACGGTGGAACCCGGGCTACCTGAGCCGTCTGCTCGGCCACGGAGACGACGTACAGGAGGCGCCGTCCAGCCTGCCGATCCCTCGGGCCGAATGGTACGAAGTGTCGCAGGCCGCTGCGGACGCCATCACCGACTGCCGGCGAGAGGGAGGCAGGGTGGTCATCTGCGGTACGTCCGCGCTCCGTGCCGTCGAGACCGTGACCGACGAGCGTTCGCGCCGCACCTGGCCGGGACGCGGCTGGACGAACCTCATCATCGGTCCAGGGCATGCCTTCCGGGCCTGTGATGCCTTTCTCACGAACTTCCATATGCCGCAGAGCTCCGAGCTGCGGCTGACGGCGGGTTTCGCCGGGAGGGAGGAGTTGCTGAACGTCTATCGGGATGTCGCCATACCTGGCGGATATCTCTTCAACGAGTTCGGCGACTCGATGCTGATCGTGTAGCCGTATTCCGTCACCCGAAGCGCCTAGTGGATGGAAAGGTTAAATGGGGACCAGTGAGACGCTACGCGACACGGTCGAGCGCATCATTCGTGCAGACCTCGGCATTCCCGAAACGGCGAGCTTCGACTTTTCCGAGCCGCTGGGAGCATATGCCATGGACTCGCTCGCGGCGGTCAACATCGTCTTCGACATCGAAAACACTTTCGGCATAGTCTTCCCGCTCGAAACGATTGTCCAGTCGACGTTCTCGACCGGTGATGTCCTCTTGGCCACCGTCGAGCAGATCGTGCACGCGAAGACGTGACCGAGGGCGGATCCGTCGAGACGACTGCACGATATGGTGAGCGATAGGAGCGAGGTGATTGCGAGTGCGCGTCGATCAGTACCTTCCTGTTTTGCGCCGATATTCGTCTGTCGGAAACCATACTCGGATGTGCGAGCGGGCGTTGCGCGGCGCGGGTTATGAGTCGGATATCTGGGCCGAGACCATCGCTCCCGAACTCGAGGCGAGCGCCCACACGTTCGACGGAAAGAGTGTGTCCGCGCCGGTTCCCACGGCACGGCTCTACCAATGGGACTTCAGCTCACCCATCACCGACTGGCTTGAGCGGCGGGCGAAGGCAGGCGATGTCGTGCTCGCCTATTACCACAACCTGACTCCGGCGAAGTTCTTCGCCGACTGGGATCCGAAACTGGCGACGGACATGGTCGAGGCGCGGGAACAGCTGAGCAGGCTCGCCCCTCACACGAACCTCGCCTTCGCCTCCTCGACCTACAGCCAGGCCGAGCTCGTGGCACTGGGCTATGAGAGGACGGTCGTCTGTCCGCCGTTCTTCGGTGCGAACGACCGTCAGAGCCTCCCGGACGCGCTGACGTTGGAGCGCCTGCGCGGTCGCGAACACGGTGGAGGGGCACAGTGGCTGTTCGTCGGGCGGATCGCCCCGAACAAATGCCAGCTCGACGTCGTCAGGGCGTTCGCGGAGTACCGGCATGCCGTGGACGGCCACGCACGGCTGAGTCTGGTCGGCAGCGTGACGTCACCGGCGTACCGGGACGCCGTCGCGCGTCTGATCTCTGAGCTCGACCTGGAGTCCTCGATCGAGATCGTCGGCCCGGTGACCGAGGCCGAGCTGCTCGCTTACTGGAAGACCGCGGACGTCTTCGTGTGTCTCTCCGAGCACGAGGGCTTCTGCATTCCGGTGGTGGAGGCGATGACACACGGAGTGCCCGTGGTCGCCTACAACGCGGCGGCGGTCCCGGAGACCGTCGGCGACGCCGGCATTGTGATCTCCCGGAAGGATCCGGCCTCGGTCGTACGGGCGGTGCTGGACGCCACCCGGGAGGACGAGGAACGCGAGCGTCGGCGGCAGGCCGGATACGCGCGTGCGCAGGGGTTCTCGGCGGCCAACGTCGCGGCGATGTTCACGAACGCGATCGCGGAGGCACTGCCGGTGTGACGGTCCGCTCGGACGCGGCGCGGGTAGGAGTACGAGGAGAAGTAGCCGTACGTCGAAACCCCGTGCCAGGCAAGCGATCATCCGCGCGCTCGGCATCCCTGTGGTCGATACCGGGAGGGAGCTCAGGCCATGACCCGCATCCTCAACATCGTCCCCGTCCCCGTGTCGCAGGAGGCACTGAGTGCGCTCGCCGACCAGGTGCCGGCCGAGGTGGCCTTCCCCGGTTTCGAGAACGTCTTCGTCGCGGCTAAGAAAGTGTTGGGTAACCGGGTGATCACTTGTGGTCGTGGTCGATGTCTTCGGTGATCCGCCGGGCGGCTTCGGTCTCGATGGGGCCGTGGGGTTCGATGTCCTCGCCGGCCAGTCGTGCGGCCATGAGCCGGATCATGGCGACCTTGATCATCGCCTCGGCGTGTTCGGTCTTGCGCTCGTAGTCCCGGGCCAACCTTCTGCACCGTCCCAGCCAGGAGAACGTCCGTTCGACCACCCACCTGCGGGGCAGTACCTGGAAGCCTTTCACGTCCGCGTTGCGCGGGACCACGACGATCTGGAGGTTCTCGGTCGCGGCGGCCCAGCCGACGAGGCCGGAGTCGACGACGTTGACGTAACCGCCGTCCACCCACACCAGCCCGACGCGCGGGAAGAGGGCACCGATACCGGCCAGGACCAGCTTCGCGCCGGCCCGGTCCTGGACCGAAGCCGAGTGCACCACGGCCCGTAACACCAGCCCGCAGGTGTCGACGAGCAGATGACGCTTGCGGCCCCGTACCCGCTTGCCCGCGTCATAGCCGATGGCCGCCCCGCCCTGATGGCTCTTGGCGGACTGGGAGTCCAGCACCGCAGCCGAAGGCTGCGGGTCACGCCCGGCCGCAACACGAACCCGATCACGCAGCGCATCATGCAGCCGATCCCAGGTGCCATCGGCCGCCCACAGCCGAAACCAGCGGTATGCCACATCCCACGGCGCCAGATCATGCGGGACCAACCGCCACGCACACCCGGTACCCAGCACATACAACACCGTGTCGATGACCAGCCGGCGCTCGAACTTCAGCGGCCGACCACCCCGCCGCCGATCCCGCACCGGCAGCAACGGCTCGATCACCGCCCACTGAGCATCACTCAACGACGTGTCATAAGCCGGCTTGCAGACACAGACACACATGAAAACGATCATGGCGGGACAACCCACCCACCATGATCATCACCGGCAACTACAACCCGAAATCGATCAGTTACAAACTAAGGCCGGCGGCAGCGTCATCGACAGCCCGTACGAGCAGACGCTCTGCGACGCGTTCGTGCTCGACGCCGGGGCGCGGGCCGAGGAGCAGGGATTCAGTGGTGTCGTCGTCAACTCGATGAGCGACTCCGGGTTGGCCGCTCTACGCTCGCGGCTGACGATCCCGGTCATCGGCTCGAGCCAGGCCTCGATGCTGCTCGCCTGCCTGTTGGGAGAGAAGTTCTCCGTCATCACCATGTGGCCGCAGTGGCACTCGCTCTACACCAAGGCCGCGGACAAGGAGGGCATCGCGCACCGGCTGGCCTCGATCCGTGACATCGGCGTACGCCCCGACGCCGAGCGGCTGCTGGCCGGTAAAGAGGATTTCGTCTTCGAGGCCCTGCTGACGCAGTGCCGGGCCGCGATCGAGGAAGACGGCGCCGACGTGCTGATCCTCGGCTCGACCACCATGCACCATGGCCACGCCTGGCTCAGTGAGCGGCTGGAGGTCCCGATCCTCAACCCCGGCGTGATCGCTTACAAGCTCTGCGAAACCCTCGTTCTTCTCGGCCAGGCGCACAGCAAGAAGGCCTACCCCAGCCCCGCGAAGCCGCAGGACTCGCTCTTCGACCCCATCGTCGGCCTCTCCCGTTAGGAGCCAGATCGGTCGCACTCTACGAGCTGGGGATCAAGGAGATGCATACGGAGTCCCGGGCGTCGTGCCCGTCTGCAGATCCTCTGCCAGCCGTACGCCGTCGCTGAGATCACTGAACATGAACTGCTGCACGCGGCTGCGGAAGAGATGGACATGTCGCGCGGCCACCGTCTCGGCCGCGTCGGCGTCTCGCGCCGACACCGCGGCTATCAGGTCGTGATGATCCTGGGCCACCCGGGCGAAGTGGTCGGACAGATGCTCGGTCCAGTGCAGCTGTCCGCCAAAGCAGAGGTAGGCGAGGCGCTGTCCCTGGTCGTGGATCGACCCTGCCAAGCCCTTGAGGTGCTCGTTCTGCGCCACCTCCGCCTCCAGCCGATGCAGTGTGGCGTTGCTGGCGGCGATGTCAGCGGCCGCGCGCCGATCGATCGCCTGGTCCACGAGGTCGGCGGCGGACTTCAAGCGACCGATGTCGGCGTCAGAAGCCCGCATCGCCGCCAACCGTGCGATCGCCCGGGCGACCACGATGTGGGCCTCGAAGAGCTGGCTCACATCCTGCAGATCCAGGGCACGAACGCTGAACCCACCACGCTCGCTCAGGGTGATCAGGCCTTCCGAGCCGAGCCGGAAGAGCGCCTCTCGGACCGGAGTCCGGCTCAGCCCCAACTGCTCGGACAGAGGGATGTCGTCCAGGCGTAGACCAGGCGCCAGATCCAGCGTCATGATCCGGTCCTTGATCGCACCGTAGGCCTGCTCCATCGATGTACGGGCGCGTCTTGCCATGGGCCCATCGTCGCACGCGGCAGGCGTACATCCCGACGAAAGGCGCCCCTGGGCTCGCCGCGATCTTCGAGCACACCCTTCCGGCATCGACCCCTGCCCGGGATCCGTCACGCAGTCGATCGATCCGCACTTGACAACGCGCGGCCCTGGCCTCATCGTATCCGTATTCAATTCGTATACGAGCCAGATACGGCATCGCCCCAGCTGCTCTGGGCCGCCTGCCGAAGTCTCTGGCTCAACGGGAAGGGCGCGATGACCAGGCGATTTCTGTCTCGCACTGGAGACATGCAGATCTCCGCCATGACCCCGAGCCGGCTCGGGACGGATCGCGGATGAGCCCGACTGTGCACGTTGCCATCGACACCGGCGGGACGTTCACCGATGTCGCCGTATCCGGACCGGACGGAAGCCTGCTGGTCTGGAAAGTGCCATCCACACCCCATGAACCCGAGAAGGCGGTTGTCCGGGGACTGAACGAGGCGCTCGAGGTGCTCGGCGCCGCACCAGCAGAGGTGACCCGGTTCGTGCACGGCACGACGGTCGCCACGAATGCTCTGTTGACACTGTCGGGGGCCCGGGTCGGTCTGGTCACGACCGAAGGCTTTCGAGATGTGTTGCGGATCGGCCGTCAGACCAGGCCGAGTCTTTATGACCTTTCCGCGAGGAGGCCTGAGCCGCTCGTGCGGCGATCCCACACGTGGGAGGCCGGCGAGCGGATCGCCGCCGACGGCTCGCTTCTGCGGCAGCTGGAGGAGACCGGCACAGCCGTACTCGCCGAGCAGATCCGGTCGGCGGGGTGCGAGTCCGTCGTGGTCTCCTTTCTCAACGCCTACGCCAATCCCGTCCACGAGCACCGCTGCGCCGAGCTGCTCGCCGCCGCGAATGCGGCACCGTACGTGATCGCGGCCACCGCCGTCACGGCCGAGCTGCGCGAGTACGAGCGGACCTCGACGGCCGTGGTCAACGCCTACGTGCAGCCCTCGATCGCCTCGTACCTCGAGCGCCTGGAAGAGCAACTGCTCGACCTCGGTCTGGGGAGCCGGCTTTGGATCATGCAGTCCAACGGCGGTCTGCTCAGCGCGGCCGGCGCCCGAGACCGCAGCGTCCGGACCGTGCTGTCCGGCCTGGCCGGCGGTGTGATGGGAGCCGCTCGCTGGGCCCGGCTGCTCGAACTGACGGACGTGGTCAGCCTCGACGTGGGTGGAACCAGCACCGACATGGCATTGATCCGCAACGGCGAGCCTCAGGTGATGACCGGCGGAACCGTCGGCGGCTACGAAGTACGGCTCCCAGCAGTCGACGTCCACACGATCGGCGCCGGTGGCGGCTCCATCGCCTGGCAGGACAGCGGTGGCGTGCTGCGTGTGGGCCCGCACAGCGCGGGCGCCGACCCCGGGCCGGTGTGCTACGGCCGCGGCGGCGACGCGCCGACTGTGACCGATGCGCACCTACTGCTCGGTCGGCTCGACGGTGGGCTGCTCGGCGGCCGGATGCGCCTTGACGACGACGCGGCACGGCGATCCGTGACCTCGTTTGCGGCCGGCTTCGGCCTGAACACCGACGAGATATCAGGCGGGATCGTTCGGGTGATCAACACGACAATGGCCCGCGGCATTCGCAAGGTCAGCGTGGAGCGTGGCGTCGATATCCGAGGCTGCGTGTTGATCGCCTTCGGCGGTGCCGGTCCGCTGCACGCCGCCGAGCTGATTCGAGAGCTTGGCATGGCATCGGCCGTCATTCCGCCGCACCCGGGAATCGCCTCGGCGGTCGGCATGCTGGACGCGCCGGTGCGACACGACTTCGCCGGGAACGTCTACAGCGCCACGGACTCTGTGTGCCTGGAGCGAACCAGCGACGAGCTCGATCGGCTCACCGCCGAGGCGAAACGGTTCCTGGCCGAGGAGAGCGTGGACCCCGAGCTGATCGTCGTCGAGCGACTCGTGGATGCCAGGTATGTTGGCCAGAGCCATGAGCTGACCATTGCGTGGGACCCGAACGCGGACGAGCTGCGCGAGGCGTTCGACGCGATGCACCAAGAGCGTTACGGGTTCGCCGACAACGACGCGGCGTTCGAACTCGTAACGGCCCGAATCAGAGTCACCGTACCGCTCGCCGAAGACCGGCTGGATCCGATCCTGCCGACCGGACCGGCACCGGCGCCGCAGCGGCTTCGTCGATGCTTCCTCGGTGACCGGTGGCAGGACGTCCCACTCTTCCAGCGAGCGGCGATCCCGGCGAACACGCCACTTTCCGGCCCGCTCCTGATCGAACAGCTTGACTCGACCGTCGTCGTGCTGACCGGCCAGACCTGCGTCCACGACCGGCTCGGATTCCTGCACATCCGGGATGACAATCACGAAGGGCAGCCGGAATGAGCGTGCACACGACCAGGCCCAGCGGACTGGATCCGGTCGGCCTGGAAATCGCGCGAAACCGCCTCGAATCGGTTGCGGAGGAGACCGGCACCGCGCTCATCCGTACGGCATATTCCCCCAACATCAAAGACCGCCGCGACTGCTCCGCCGGCATCTACACCCCCAGTGGTGACCTCGTCGCCCAGGCCGAACACATCCCGCTTCACCTCGGGTTGATGCCCACGATGATCCAGAACACCATCCAGACCATCGTTCCCAGCCAGCTACAACCCGGCGACGTACTGGTGACCAACAATCCCTACCTCGGCGGCTCTCACCTGCCCGACACCTGCGTCATCACCCCGGTCTACCTCAACGGGGCGATCGCGGCGCTCGTCGCCAACATGGCCCACCACGTCGACATCGGCGGGATCGCGCCAGGATCGATGGCAGTCTCCTCCACCGAAATATTCCAAGAAGGCATCCGGATCCCACCGGTTCACCTCATCCGCGGCGGTGTTGTCTGCGAGGAGACGGTGGAGCTTCTGATGGCCAACGTCCGCACCGTCGACAAGACCCGCGGTGACCTGATGGCCCAGATCGCCGCGAACCGGCTCGGTGCACGTCGGGTGCTGGAGATCATCCAGGACTGGGGAATCGGACACTTCCAGGCCGCATGTGCCGCCCTGATCGACTACGGCGAGCGGCGTACCCGGGCCGCCCTGCTCGGTCTGCCCGACGGTGAGGCGGAGTTCACCGACTGGCTCGAACTGGGAAGCGAGCCGGGTCACGAGGCGGCGATCGTCGCTCGCGTGGTGAAACGTGGTGACGAGATCGTCGTCGACCTCCACGAAACCGTCGATCAAGTGCCGGTCCCCGTCAACTGCTCGTACGCGATCGCACAATCCTGTGCGGCGTACGCCGTCAAGGCCATCGCCGACCCAACGCTGCCCTCGAACGCCGGCCTGACCCGGCCGATCCGGATGTTCACCAGACCGGGCTCACTTGTCCACGCCGAGTTCCCAGCGCCGGTCGCCCACGGCAACACCCAGACCGCACAGCGGATCGTCGACGCGCTGTTCGGCGCACTGGAACAGATCAGCCCCGACCGCGTTCCGGCCGCCTCCAGCGGAAGCATGAGCATCATCACCATCGGCGGCATCGATCCACGCACGTCGCGCTACTACTCCTACGTTGAAACCTGCGGCGGCGGGCAGGGCGCACTGCCCACCATGGACGGTGCGGATGCGGTGCACACCCATATGACCAACACCCGCAATACACCGTGCGAAGTCATCGAACAGGAGTATCCGCTCCGGGTCCGGCGATACGCGTTCGCCGAACAAACCGCCGGCCGCGGCAGGCACCGCGGAGGCCACGGGCTCATCCGCGAACTCGAACTCACCCACGGCAAAGCCACCGCAGTCGTCGCCACCGGCCGACTACGGACCGGCCCGTGGGGCCTCGACGAGGGCGAATCGGGAAAACCGGCGCGGGTTCTTCATATTCACCAAGGGACCGTCCATCAACTCGGCCCTCTCAACCAACTCGAGCTCAGCGCCGGGGACGTGCTCGCGGTCCAAACCGCCGGCGGTGGCGGCCACGGATCAGTCGAACAACGCGACCCGGTTGCCATACGCGCCGACGCCGCCGAACAGCTACAGCCATAGCAATGGCCTCACATCCGCGCAGTCCGGTGTCCAGTGAGCTCGCACGGTGCTCTGTCGAAGGGAGTCGTCAATGATCGCGGACGTCCTGCATTTTTCGTTCACAGTAAGCGACATCGAGCGCTCGGTCGCGTGGTACGTCGATGTCATCGGTCTGGAACTGGTGCATCGCCAGCGGCAGGACAATGCCTACACGCAGGCGCTGGTGGGCATTCCCGGGGTGGTGCTGGAGGTGGCCCAGCTCAAGATCCCCGGACTCTCCCCGTCGTACTCGACGCACATGCTCGAACTGATCGAATACGTCGCTGAGCGGGGCGGCCATCCGGACTCACTGCCAACGAACCAGGTCGGCGTCGCGCACCTCGCTCTACTCGTCACCGACATACACGCACGGTACGAACGGATGCGCGCGCTCGGAGTGGTTTTCCCGAACCCGCCGGTCGAGATCACCGAAGGTGCGAACAAGGGCGGCTGGGCATGCTATCTGCGTGATCCCGATGGGATAACGCTGGAGCTCCTGCAGTTCTCCGCGAACCGAATGGCATCTCTGGGATTGGAGACCTCCGGGCGATGAACATGCAGGAATACTTGGTGCAGATCACGATCAGCCTGCCGGCAGAAATGTCGGAAGAGCGCAGGGCCGAACTGGCAGCCGCTGAGCTCCAGCGTGGCCGCGAGCTGCTGGCCCAGGGAACCATCGCTCAAATCTGGCGGCTCCCCGGCCGCCAGGCCAACGTCGGCATCTGGGCATCGAATTCTGCCACCGAATTGCACGCGCGAATCAGCTCGCTGCCGCTTTATCCGTGGATGACCGTCGAGGTCACGCCGCTCGCCGTGCACCCGATCGAGCCGGAGCTTTCATAATGGGCGCGGAGATCGCCTTGATCGTAGGCGGCGCGAGAGGCATCGGGCTGGCGACCGCAGCGGCGCTCGGCGCGAAAGGCTACCAGTTGGCGCTCCTCGACCGGGACGAGGAGGCGTTGAAAAAGGCAAAGTATCAATTCGCAGAGCGCGACTGGTCGGTGCGGACGTATCCGGCGGACGTCACTGACGACGTGGCGCTTTCCGATGCCGTCGGCGATATCGAGAGAGCTGGCACGCCGCGCATCCTGGTCAATACTGCCGGCATCCTCCACCTTGGCACGATTGCGGATATTTCTGAGCAGGCCTGGGACCAGCTACTGGCCATCAACCTCAAAGGTGTCTTCCTCGCCTGCAAGCAAGCCGTGCCGGCGATGATCCGCGCTGGTGGTGGCGCCATTGTGAACCTGACGTCGCAGGGGGGCCGCACAAAGTCCTATTACAGCGCCCCGGACTACGTAGCGGCGAAGGCAGGTGTGATCGGGTTGACCATGGCGCTGGCGAATCAGCATGCGCGCGACGGAATTCGGGTGAACTGCGTCGCCCCAGGTTTGGTTGAGACGGGAATGATCGACATGTACTCACCCGACCAGCGGGAACGCATGCTTGATTCGATCCCGCTCGGGCGCTTCGCAAGACCAGAAGAACTGGCTGACGTGATCGCCTTTCTGGCGACCAACGGGTCGAGCTATATCACCGGCCAGACCATCAATGTCAACGGCGGAAGTTTCATGCTGTGACCAGGGAATGGAAGGGAGTGGCGTGATGGGCACATTGCACAGCGTGCGTTTGCTCAACGGTCTACCGGTGCCGATGCGTGATGGTATCGAGCTATCGGCTGACGTGTACGTGCCCCGCGCCCCCGGAAAGTGGCCGGTGATCCTGGTTCGAACGCCGTACGGGAACCATCTACGAGAAAACCCGAATGGATGGATAACCGAGGCTACCTTCTTTGCCCAGCGCGGATATGCCGTCGCTGTGGTGGACAATCGAGGCAGGTACGATTCCGCCGGCGACTGGACGCCCTGGTTCGACGACTTCGCCGACGGCGCCGACACGGTTGAGTGGTGTGGAACGCAGCCATGGTCGAACGGCAACGTCGGCATGATCGGTGGCTCCTACCTAGGCTGCGTTCAGTGGTGGGCGGCTCAGTCTCGGTCTCCGTACCTGAAGACGATCATTCCTTTCTCCGCTCACGCCGATATCTACTTCTACGGAATGAACTACCGTGGTGGTGCCTTCAAGCTGGCTGGAAATCTGATCTGGGCCACCATGACCAACGGACGAGTGATGCAGCCGGCGATTGCGCTGGCAGCGTCAAATGGCACAATAGCGAAGCCCGAAGGCGATGACGAAGGCTCGCCAATTCAGTGGGACGAAGTGTTCGAGCATCTGCCTCTGATCACCAGTGACGAGGTGGCGGTGGGGCGAGTCATCCCGTTTTACCGAAACTGGGTCCAGCACTCCACCTACGACGACTACTGGAAGGAGGTCAGCAACTTCGGCAAATACGATCGGATCGATATTCCGGTTCTGCTGATCGGTGGCTGGTTCGACGTTCATGTCGTCTCGACGATCGCGAACCTGGAGGGCATCCACCGTGAGGGCGGGGCGGCCGCACGCGCCGGCGTACGCCTTGTCATGGGTCCATGGGGCCACGGTGTCGTGACCGGTCCGTTCGGAGACCTCGACTTCGGTCCCGACAGCGTCGTGGAGTTTCGTGAGCTGCAGCTGCGCTGGCTCGATCACTGGCTGAAGGGCATCAACAACGGCGTCGAGAAGGACCCACCGCTTCGGCTGTTCACCATGGGCACGAACACCTGGCGAGAAGGCTCTGCCTGGCCGCTTCCGGAGACGAGGTGGACCAAGCTCTATCTGGGAGCCGGCGGCCGCCTGGCCGAATCGGAGCCTGGCGAACATGAGGAACCCGACCGCTACGTCTATGACCCGGCCGATCCCGTGCCCACGCTCGGTCCGAACCCGTGGGACGACCGGCCACTCGACCATCGTGCGCACGAGGAGCGCGCCGACGTCCTCGTTTATACGACGGATCCACTGACCGACGACCTTGAGGTCACCGGACCGGTACAAGCACGCCTGTTCGCCGCGAGTAGTGCACCGGACACCGACTGGACGGTGAGACTGCTCGACGTCCATCCCGACGGCCGGGCCATCAGCCTCTGTGATGGGATTCTGCGCGCCCGTTTCCGCGAGCCGGCCCCGCCGCGAACCGGCGTACCGGCACCCGGACAATTCGAGCACCCGCGGTTGCTCACCCCTGGCCTGGTCCACGAGTTCACCGTCGAGGTCGGGGTGACGAGCATCGTCTTCAAGCGAGGCCATCGGATCCGCATCCACGTCTCGAGCAGCAACTTCCCGCGTTTCGACCGAAACCTGAACAGCGGCTCCGAGCCGGGCACGGACTCAACGATCGTGGTCGCTCACCAAACGATTTACCACGAGGTCGACAACGCCTCGTATCTGGAACTGCCCATCATCCTGCCGGCGATCGGAAGGCGACAGGGATGACCGACATCGTGACTACGCCCGTGGCTCGGCCGGCCCCGTTGGAGGCCTACCGCCGGATGCTCACAATCCGGCAGTTCGAACAGCGCTGTCTCGACCTCAGCGCAAATGTGATCGCCGGGTCGGTTCATCTCTGCGGGGGACAGGAGGCGATTCCGGTCGGCGCGAGAGCGGCTCTTGATGCCGACGATCGCGTTGTCGCCACCTACCGCGGGCATGGCTGGGCAATCGAGTCCGGTGTTCCGCTCGTCGAACTGCTCGCCGAAACATGCCACCGGGCCACCGGGATCAACGGCGGTCGTGCCGGCAGCGCCTATCTCATGGCTCCTGAATACGGCTTCGTCGGGGAGACGTCGATCGTCGGAGCGGGTGTCCCGATCGCGGCCGGCGTCGCGATGGCCGCACGGTGGGCGAACAACGGCCGGGTCTGTCTGGTCTCGATCGGCGACGGGGCCATCAACCAGGGCGCCGTGCACGAGGGCCTGAACTTCGCCGCCGTTCTCGAGCTCCCGATGGTCGTCCTCGTTGAAAACAACGAGTGGTCCGAAATGACTCCGACCTCGGCCATGGTGCGGCTGCGGGACCTGTCTCAACGCGCTGCTGCCTACGGTATGCATGGAGTCGCCATCGATGGCAACGACCCCTTCGCCGTTTACACGGCCGTCCGCGATGCCGCACATCGCGCACGGGTGGGCCTCGGCCCGACGCTCATCGAAGCCCGGACGGTCCGCCTGATGGCGCACTACAACCGGGACGTCGAGCATTACCGCACCAGCGACGACAAAGCCCGCTCCGCCGAACACGACCCGCTCCCGACGCTCCGCCGTCACCTCCTCGCAAGCGGAACGACCGAAGCCGAGATCGCCCGAACAGAAACCGAAGTCACCCATCATCTGGATGAAATCGTCGAAACAGTCCTGGCCGCGCCCGAGCCTGATCCGGCGACGGCGTGTGACCATGTCGTAGGCCTTCCATCGAAGGCTGGGACGGTTGAGCCGATCCGCGTGCGGACGATGTCCTACTGGCAGGCCGTCAACGAGGCACTCCGCACCGAACTCGCCGCACGCCCGGAGACAGTGGTCTACGGCGAGGACGTCGCCGCCCCTGGTGGGATCTTTGGCTGCACCCGCCGTCTGCAGAAGGAATTCGGTCCGCACCGTGTATTCGACACTCCGATCTCCGAGAGCGCGATTCTCGGATCGGCAGTCGGCGCCGCCCTCGAGGGCATGCGCCCGGTGGTGGAGATCATGTGGGCGGACTTCCTCCTGGTGGCACTCGATCAGCTGATCAACCAAGCGGCCAACATTCGCTACATCACCCGCGGCAACTACTCCATCCCCCTCGTCGTACGAACCCAGCAGGGCGTCACGGCAGGTTCTTGTGCGCAACACTCGCAAAGCCTCGAGGCGTTGCTGGCCCACATCCCAGGGCTTCGCGTCGGGCTGCCGGCGCGACCGGACGACGCTTACAGCATGCTGCGGGCCGCGATCAACGATCCCGATCCGACCATTGTGATCGAAGCCCGAAGCCTGTATCAGAGCAAGGGCGACGTGACCATCGCGGACGCCGCACCACCCATTGGCGGTGCCGCCGTACGCCGCCGTGGCGGCGATCTCGCGATCATCAGCTGGGGCGCCGCGTGCCTCCAGGTAGACGCCGCTGCCGAGCAACTGGCCGGCCAGGGCGTCGAGCCCACCGTTCTCGATCTGCGCTGGCTGGCGCCACTCGACGATGATGCGATCGCCGCGGCCGTGTCCGCCGGCGGTGGGCGCGTACTCGTCGTGCACGACGCCACCGTCACCGGGGGCTTCGGTGCGGAGATCGCCGCCCGCATCACCGAGCGCCACTTCTCCGAGCTTCGGGCGCCTGTCATGCGCCTGGCCACACCCGACACGCGAATTCCGGCCGCACCAACGCTTCAACATCCGCTCATCCCTCGGCCGGACAAGATCATCAACGCCGCTCACCGCCTACTGGCGCACTGACTTGGAGACTGCCATGAACCCAACAGACCACGGCCACTTGAGCCCACGGTCGACCGACCCCGCCCACACGCTGACCAGGAGGCGAACCCTCGGGCTCTCCTTGGCACTGCTCGCGACGCTCCAAGCCGGTTGCTCGACGACCGGCGAACGACCGGCCCGTGTTACAAAATCCGGCATACCCACAGGCAGCGACGCGCCGATCAAACAACTGACATGGGGAGTCTCCTCCGGACCTCGCAGCCTCGACTCTCAGCGCGCCTTCGATGGGAGGTCCTGGGTCGTCTGGGGAGAGTTGGCCGAACCCCTGGTCACCGTCAACAACGCCGGCGACCTGGTACCCAAGCTGGCCACGTCGTGGAAACAACCCACTCCGACCACGATCACATTCACGCTCCGTAGCAACGTGCGATTCTGGAACGGCGATCCTCTTACCGCTGAGGACGTTGTGTGGTCCTTGAAGAGAACAGGCGACCCCAAGGTCGCCTCGGAGTTCGCAGCCGTGTTCTGGGACAACATCGCCTCGATCCGCGCGACCGCCGACGATGAGATCATCATCAAACTGAAGCGGCCCGACGCATCGCTCATCTACTACCTACGGTTCCCGATGATCTACCAGAAGGCGCACGCTGAAAAAGCCGGAAACGACTTCGGCGGCCCAACCGGTCTCATCATGGCCACCGGGCCGTACAAGGTCACGTCGTTCTCCCCGGCGACAGGTGCGACCATGACCCGCTTCGACGGGTATTGGGGCAAGAAGCCAACGGTCGAACGGATCGACATCAAGGTCATCCCTGAACCCGAGACGCTGCGCCTGGCCATCCAATCAGGAGACGTCGATGGCACCTTCGGCATTCCTCTGGACAGTGCACCGGACTGGGACGCACTCGGGTCAGCGCAGGTGATCTACGGGACGTCCTTCCAGTCGATGCTCCTCATCCTCGATACGTCCAAGCCACCCTTCAACGACATACACGCACGTCGCGCGATCGCCTACGCACTCGATCGACCTGGACTCGTGCGTGCTCTCCTCCACGACCATGGCTCGCCCGCCAAGAGCATCTCGGCGCCGCTGCTCTGGACGAACATCGCCTCACAATCCGAAGTCGACCGCTTCTTCTCCGGCCTGCCCGACCTGCCCTTCGATATGGCGAAAGCCAAGTCAGAGCTGTCACAGTCGGCCACACCAAATGGATTCCCATTGACGGTCGTCGCACCCAGCGCGAATCCTGAGTTCGCGAAGGTTCTGGAGACGCTCAAGGAGAATGTCAAGACCCTGGGCATCGTCATGAGCATCAAGAATCAGCCCAATGCCACCTGGTTCGACGGACTTCGCGGTCCGAAGAAGAATCCGATGGGCATTGTGACGTTCGGATCAACCGCGCCGGACCCCGTATCGCTCGCCAAGGACCTGGTCACCGGCTCGGGGAAGGCCGGCGGGTACACCGCCTACGCCCCACCCGAGATGCTCGCACTTCTAAACGAGTCAAAGAGCGCGACTCCGGAGCGGAGGCTCGAGATAGCGAAGCTGGTCGTAGCGAAGCTGTCCGAAGATCTACCCTTCGTGCCGGTCTACACGCAGGGCTACGCGATGGTGCTGAACAAGAAGTATGTCTATACCGAGAAGGTCAGCTCGTGGATCCCGGTGGCGGATGAGTGGGCCCACTCCATCAAGGCCGCCCGATAACCCGACACCGACCGTCCCCGCTGTCGGTGTATCCCACACGCTAGCGAATTACCAGCCTGTGCATAGGAGAGGAGGGCGGCTTGCGCGTTGCACTTTGGGTGGCTCGCCGGCTGGCGATGGTCGCGCTCCAGCTCTTCGCCGTGTCGATGGTGATCTTCGGTGTCCTTATCCTTATCCCGGGAAAGCCCGAAGAGATCCTGCTCGGGACCAACCCGTCCAGCCCGTCCGCACTTCGAGCGATACGGACGAAATATCATCTGGACGAGCCGTTGCCTGCGCAGTACTGGCACTGGCTCACCCACGCGGTCCAGTTCGACTTTGGCCGGTCGATTCAGACCAACGAGACTGTGACCAGCATGATCGGTCAGCGGTTCCCAGTAACGTTCCTGCTGGCCGCTTATGCCATCACGCTCGTGATCTTGGTCGCCGTGCCCATGGGCCTCGCCGCCGGGGTCAAGGCAGGCACGATCACCGATCGAGCGATCACCGTCATCACCACGGCGGGAATCAGCGCACCGGCGTTCGCCGTCGGAATGGCGGCCATGTACGTCTTCGGCGTCCTGCTCGCCTGGTTTCCCGTCTACGGCTTTGGGACGGAATTGGGTGACAGATTGTGGCATCTGACCCTGCCGGCGGCGACCTTGGCGCTGACCGTGATCGCGTACATTGCCCGGCAGGCGCGTGCCTCGGCGGCGAACGTCAATGAGCAGGACTTCATGACCTTCGCAAGAGCGAGGGGAATCGCGCTACGGCACATCTGGATCCGCTACCTACTGCGAAACAGCTCATTGCCCGTGGTGACCTCGATAGGTCTCGTGCTCATCTACTTCTTGACCGGCACGATCATCGTCGAGTACACGTTCGCCCTTCCGGGGATCGGCACACTCGTCCTGACCTCGATCAGTACAAAGGACGTCCCTGTCGTCCAGGGAGTCGGCATCCTCGTCGCCCTGCTCGTCCTCGGTGCGAATTTGGTCGCCGACCTCTGCTACGCCGGCCTCGACCCACGCCTACGAAGGCGGATGTTCTAGATGAGCCTGAATGCAGCCACGATCGTGTCCCGAGCACGGGTTGCCCGCGGCCGATTCCCGATCAGCGTCCTGGTGTCGCTCGGCAGCGTCCTTATCGTGGTGTCAGCGGCTGCGTTTGCGGACTGGTTGGCACCGCATGACCCGGACCAGCAAAGTCTCCTACACGCCGGCGAAGTCCCGGCCATCGGCCATCTTCTAGGCACAGACGGCCTCGGTCGAGACATCTTGTCCCGCGTTCTGGTAGGCGCCCGGCCGGCCCTTGTCGGGCCGGTCGTGGTAGCTCTGGGTGCCACGACAGTGGCGATCTTCTTCGGCATGCTCGCAGGGTTGAAGGGGCGGCGGACCGAAGCGATCATCATGCGGGCCGCCGACATGTTGTTCGCGATCCCGAGCCTCCTCGTCATCATGGTCACCGTTGGCCTTTTCGGCGGCGGATACTGGCTGGCCGTCCTCATGCTGATAGTGCTGGCGGCTCCAGGGGGAATCCGTGTGGTGCGGTCGGCCGCGCTCGCGCAACGGAACCTTCCGTACATCGAGGCGGCTCGCACGCTCGGGGTATCGGAACGGAAGATCATGTTCGTCCATGTCCTGCCGAATATCCTGCCGAACGTCGTCGCCGCGGCACTACTGGACTTCGTCGGTGCTTTGGTAACACTGTCCGCACTGTCGTTCCTCGGCCTGGGATCGCCTCCAGGCTCCGCCGACTGGGGCCTGATGCTCGCGGAGAACAGGAACCTCCTGACCCGGAATCCGTGGGCGGTCGTCACGCCCGCGGTTCTGCTGATCGTCGCGGCATCGTCGGTGACGATCATCGGCGACTGGATATATGCCCGGCTGAGAGCAGGCGGAGGCACCCGTGACTGACTCATCGAACGACCTGCTGCGAGTGCGGAACCTGCGGGTCACGAAAACAGGCTCTGGTGAAGAACTCGTCCAGGGCGTCAGCTTTGCCGTCCGCAGAGGTGAAACGGTCGCGCTCGTGGGGGAGTCCGGATCGGGCAAGTCGCTCACAGCCAGGGCATTGATGCGCCTGCTACCCGCGGGTCTTCACGCGGATGGCTCTGCACTGCTGGCAGGTGAGGACCTGCTTCGATGCCCGCCGAAGCGGATGAGACAGATTCGTGGAAGCGACCTTGCCCTGCTGCTCCAGGATCCCTTCACGATGCTCAATCCGTTGATTCCCATCCAGACGACTCTGGAGGAAACGCTGACGTCAGCGCCCAGGCTTCGGCGAGCGCGGAAGACTCTCCGAACAGAGCTCGATCGCCGTCTTACCGAGGTGGGCATCTCGGCGCTGGGAAACGCGCGAAAGTATCCCTGGGAGCTGTCGGGCGGAATGCGGCAACGCGTCGGGTTGGCAGCGGCAATCGCCAAAGAGCCCAGCCTGCTGATAGCCGATGAGCCGACAACCGCCCTCGACGCGACGACACAACGCGAGGTTCTGCTTCTTCTGCGTCGCATCCAACGCTCCCACGGAATGGGGTTGCTGCTGATCACTCATGACCTTCCGGTCGCCTTTGCGATGAGCGACCGCGTTCTGGTCATGTCGCAGGGAAAGATCCTCGAGGAGGGGGACCCGGACAGCATCAAGTCTCAGCCGACTACGGATCATACGAAGAAGCTGTTGGCTGCCGTGCTTCCTCTTGACCGGCGCCGGACGGAGCTGCATTCAGGCCCTTCCGTCGCGGATTCTGAGCGCTCCCGCGCGACGGTCCAGGCCACGATGGTCCCCTCCGACGAGACCGAGGATCACGGCTCGTCCGTAAGCGGGAAACGCCCTCTCCTGCTGGTTCGAGATCTTCGCAAGGAGTTCGTCACGGCTCGTAGCGCGGGCCACCGCAACAGTGCCTGGGCGTTGAAGGGCGTCAACATCGAGCTTCGCGATGGAGCCAATGTCGGTGTCATCGGCGAGTCGGGCTCAGGGAAGACGACGCTCGCGCGGTGTCTTCTCGGGCTGGAGACACCCTCGTCCGGTGCCATCGAAGTCGACGGCCTGTCTCTGAGCGACTTCGCCAAACTGAACCGTCATGAGGTGAAGCGAGCCCGGAGCCTCATACAGTGCGTATTTCAAGATCCGTACTCCTCGCTGAATCCATCACACTCGGTTGGCTACGCACTGAGCGAGGCGATCCGCCTCCGGTCGGCCGGCAAGGACCTGGCAGCGACCGCGGTGATGTCCGAAGTACACCAACTCCTCGCCGATGTAGGGCTCCCACGTGACTTCTCCCGGCGTCGTCCGCCAACACTCTCGGGCGGCCAACGACAACGTGTGGCCATCGCCCGAGCCTTGGCGATGCAGCCCAAGATTCTTGTTTGTGACGAGCCGGTCGCCGCTCTGGACATGTCGGTTCAGGCGCAGGTCTTGCAGGTCCTGCGAGACGTCCAGGAAAGCGGCGTGAACCTCCTGTTCATCACGCACGATCTGGCGGTTGCTCGCCAAATGACCGACGAACTCTATGTGTTGTTCAACGGAGAGGTGGTCGAGCACAACAGAACCGCGGAGGTGATCGATCGTCCACAGCATGAGTACACACGCCGGCTTCTGGCGTCGGCTCCGACTGGAGCCTCGGATTGGCTCGGCGAAGACAGCCCGCAGGCCACCGGCGAGTTGATGGGAGATCGCGACAAGTGAGCCAGGAGGAATTGCTCAACAGGTACGCCTCGGCGGCAGCACTGCTTCCCAGTCGGCTCCACCCGTTGATTCGGAATCGATGGGTGAAGCCGCACTGGACCGGCCGGGGGGACTCGTTCTGGTACCGCCGCGACCGGGACGACCATGGGCATGAGTTCGTGCTCATCGACCCGGACGGCCCCGACAACCGGAAGAGCTTGTTCGACCACGAGGAACTGGCCGCTCGGCTCTCTGGCGTACTGGGTGTCGAACTGGACCCGCATGAGTTGCCGATCGCCGGCTACGAGCATGACCAGAGCGGCGCGCCGGCGATCACCCTCTCCGATGGCCGCCTCGTGGCACCGGGGTCAGATGGCGCGCTGGCGGTCACGGAACCGCGAGCGGGGATACTCGCCGGCCCGGACGGCACCTTCGAGCTGTTCTGTCAGGAACACGACCTGTGGGCGCGCGACAGGTCCACGGGCGATGAGCGGCGTCTCACCATGGGAGGCGAACCGTACTACGCTTGGGGCGCACTGCCGGACAACACCTTTGTCCATCTCCCGACGAAGCGGTCAGGGCGTGTCCTCCCCCCAGCGCTTGCCGGGTTCTCGCCGTCAGGTCGCGTGGTGGTAACCGCTCGGGTGGACGAACGCGCTGTCGATGAATGGCCGTTCGTCGAACACCTGCCCGCCGATCGCGCCCGGCCCCGGCTACACGGGATCCGCGTCACCTTGGAGGACGAGCCCGACAGCGGCGATACGCAACTGGCCTTCATCAACCTGGCCACCGGCCACACCACACATGTCACCGCCGGCGACGATCTCCTCGCCAGCCTGATCTCGACCGGACTCGACACCCTCACGTGGGGCGTCGACGAGGAGTGCGTGTACGTCTTCTCACACACCCGGGGTCGCCGCCGCGCGGAACTGGTGCGGATCGATGTGGCGACCGGTGACCGACGGGTGGTCATCAGCGAAACCGAGGACCCGATCTACGAGCCGAACACCTTCGTGTACGGACTCCCGCTGATCCAGGTGCTGCCCCGTTCGAACGAGGTGATCTGGTTCTCCCAGCGCGATGGCTGGGGACATCTGTACCGCTACGACCTGACCAGCGGCACATGCCGCAACGCGATCAGCAACGGCCGCCTCGTCGTGCGGGACCTGATCCGGGTCGACGAGGACCGCCGAGAAGTGCTGTTCCTCGCCGGCTGCGGCGACGAAGGTGACAATCCCTACTGGCGGAAGCTCTACCGCGGTTCACTCGACGGCGGCGGCCAGACACTCCTAACGCCCGAACCACTCGATCACGAGATCCCGGCTCCTTTTTCCAGCTTCTACGCGACGGTTCTCGGCACCACGTTCACGCCGGCGGTCAGCCCGAGTGGACGCTACGTCGTCGACCACATGTCGACCGTAAGCCGGCCACCGGAGATCGTGCTGCGCGATACCCAGACGGGAGCCATCACCGCAGCACTGGAGCACACGGACGTCGATGCCCTGCTGGCCTCTGGATACCGGCCGCCCGAACAGTTCCAGGTCAAAGCCGACGACGGACACACCGACCTCTGGGGAATCATCACCCTGCCCGACGGAGCGACCACCGAGGAACGGGTACCGGTGATCGACCTTATCTACGCCGGCTACCAGCGCGTCGCCCAGCCGACGAGCTACCTCGGCAGTGATGGTCCCGGCAGCACGGACAACCTCTGGAGCGCGGCAGCGTCGTCCGCCTACGCGGCACTCGGCTTCGCCACCGTCGTCCTGGACGGCCGAGGCACACCGGGCCGGGACAAGACGTTCCGCCAATGGACGCACAATCACACCGACGCTCGACGAGGCCTCACGGACCACGTGACGGCAGTCCGGATCCTGGCAGAGAGCCATCCGCTCGATCTGGACAGGGTCGGCATAACCGGGCACTCCTATGGCGGGTACAACTCGCTCCGGGCAATGTTGTTGTTCCCCGATTTCTTCAAAGTCTGCGTGAGCTCGGCCGGAGTGCATGTGCCGGAGAAGTCACCGAAGGGCTCCTGGAACTGGCACGTCGGCGCCGACACGCCCCGCGATTCCCCGGGCTACCAAGCACTCGGAAACCTGCACCTTGTCGATCGCCTTGCCGGCAGACTGTTGCTGCTGTTCGGCGACCTGGACGAGAATGTGACTCCGGATCACACCCTGGGGCTGGTCGACGCACTCATCCATGCCGGCAAGCGCTTCGACATGAAACTGTGGCCGGGCGTGGACCACTACAGCATAGGTAGCCCAATTAACATCAGCACGATCTGGGACTACTTCGTCGAGCAGCTGCTTGGTACCGCGCCACCGACAGACGGCGCTGGCGAACCGGCCGGCTCGGAGCGGAACAACGCATGACAACCGTCAGCCGCATCAAGGTGCGCTGACGGGCCGGTCGGCGTCCCGGCATTCATTGCTGTGGACGATCTCCGAACACCGGAATCCAGCCAGTGCCAGATGCAGCCGAACTCACCGACCTACGGTCCATCCGGCGAAACCCGTGGTCGCAGACGTGATCAACCAATATCACCACGCTGCATAGCCCCAGCTCAGACAACGTAACTCAATATTCGAGCGGCACACGGCCAACCTGCGGGTCGCGGCGGGTGAGGCTCGCGCGCTGAAGCGTCGGCCAGAGCCACTCGTAGAACCGCGCCACCGCCGTGGTGTGAAGGCTCCATGGCGACGCGGGCAGACGGGGCGAGGCTGCGTTCCATGCCGATCACGGCCGCATTCGAGATCCCGCCTGCGCTCATCCAACTGCAGGCCGACTTCCTCGCCGCAAAGCGGTGGCGGCGGGACACATCGACTGCTGAGCCCGTCGACGAGGATGCCCTACGCCAGGCGTACCAGGAGAGACTTAGTGGTCCCGCCCGTAGGTTCTTCGGGGGTCAGTGTCCGAGGTAGAGGTCGCAGGCGCAGTCGAGGGCTTCTTGGGGGGTGCCAATGGGTAGCCCGGAAGGCGGAATCTGATTCTCGTACTTGCCGCTGCTTGCGAGGTAGAGCCCGAATCCGCAGGTTGAGGCGGACTCGCCATAACGGAGGCGGATGAGAGGCAGCCGATCTCCGTCGGCCAGTTCGCCTTCGACGTAGGCGAACTGGCCGTGGTAACGGACGTGCAGGCCGGTCAGCTGGGGCCAGTGATCACGGGCGTGCTGACGCAGCCGGGTGTCGGCTCAAGAAGCTGGCCTACTCCCGCACCGCCCCCCACCAGCTGGTCGTCCGCGTCCGGATCGTGCTGGACGCCGCGCATGGCTATTCCAACAACCAGATCGCCCGCAGGCAGGGCGTCGTGGTCGACACCGTCCGCCGGTGGCGCGGCCGATACGCCGACAACGGCCTGGACGGCCTGAAGGACCGGCCCCGCCCGGGTCGGCCACCCCGCCTCACCCCGGTCCAGAAGGCCGAGGTCAAAGCGCTGGCATGCCAGCTGCCGACCGAGACCGGAGCGCCGCTGTCGCGATGGAGCAGCGGCGACCTGGCGGCCGAAGCGGTCAGCCGTGGCATCACCGAGGCGATCTCAGCCTCGACCGTCCGCCGAAATCCTGGCCGCCGCCTGCGCCCGGCTCGGCGTCACCCAATCGATGGGCGCGGTGGGCACCAGCGCCGACAACGCCGCCGCCGAGGCGTTCAACGCCAGCCTCAAACGCGAGACCCTCCAAGGCCACAAACGCTGGTCAGGGGCCCGCGAGGCACGACTGGCGGTGTTTCGGTGGGTCACCCGCTACAACACGACCCGCCGACACTCCGCCCTTGGCCAGATCAGCCCGATCGACTATGAGCGACGGTCCTATACGGTGACACACGCCGCATAACAATCGGTGTCCACAGTTCGGGTGGAACCCCCCTCATCCTCGCGGACAAGGGCTACCAAGGCGCCGAGTGCCCCGGCGTCATCACGCCCTACAAAGGCAAGAGCAAGCCGCCTCATCAAGGCCATCGCCGTCCTGCAACCACAGGACCACTGAAACGGCTCAAGGGTGAAGTAGGTTCAGCATTCACGCCGTTGGACACGCCGATTCGCCGACGGAAAGTGCTTGATGGCGCGATCAACGAGCACGATAGGTCTGCCTGGGCGATCTTGCGAATCACCAGGTCGGCCCACCATTTCGAGTTTTGAGGCACTGCAGCCGGAACTCGTTCCTAATCGCCAGGGCACCGTCCGTATTTCGCCCCGAGGTGCGCTATGGTCTGATGGCTCGTTTCCGGTCGACTGGTCTGGGCGGGGCAACGGCCGAGATCGTGGTTGATGCGGGTGGCTATACACTTGTGCACGGCAAGGTCGGCTGTCGGCAATTCGCCGCTCACCAGAGGGTAGGACGATGCGATGACCGAGGATCGGTTCCAGCCCGACCTTGCGGAGCCGGTACTCACGAAGCTGGATACGAGTGTGCCCCACATTGCCCGCGTGTACGACTACCTGCTCGGCGGCAAGGACAATTACGCCGCCGACCGGGAAGCGGGCGACGAGTTCGCGAAGATGATGCCGAGCATTCTGGTCGGTGTCCGTGAGTGCCGGGCGTTCCTGGCCCGGACGGTGCGGTTCCTGGTCGCCGAGTGCGGTATCAGCCAGTTCCTGGACATCGGCACCGGGCTCCCGACCGCGGACAACATTCATGAGATTGCCCAGCGGGCCATACCGGAATGCCGGATCGTTTATGTGGATAACGATCCGATGGTGCTCACCCACGCTCGGGCCCTGCTCACGAGCAGTGATGAAGGCAGGACCGCCTACATTCACGCTGACCTGCGCAACACCGAGAAGATCCTGGACGCCGCACGCGGCACGTTGGACTTTGCCGATCCAGTCGCCGTCATGCTGGTCGGTATCTTGCACTGTATCCCGGACAAGGATGATCCTCTCGGGATCGTCAGGCGCCTGATGGCGGCCGTGCCGCCCGGCAGCTATCTGGTGCTCGGCCACCCGGCCAGCGACATCGAAGCCGACGCCACAGCATCGGCGACGTCCGGGCTGAACAACAAGCTTAGTGAGCCGGTGACATTCCGCAGCCATGACGAAGTGACGCGGCTTCTGGACGGCATCGAGGTGCTAGAGCCGGGGCTGGTGCAATACCCGCAGTGGCGCCCTGGCTTGGATACCCGGCCCACCGGGCCGGTATCTGCTTGGTGCGCGGTCGCACGCAAAGCCTGAACCGCGTGAGCAGGACCCGGATCCCGTGTCGGTGTGAAAGAAATCGCAGACCAGAATCCCGGAGGCCTGTGCACGCAGGAACCCGTCCCAGCCCGGTCCGGATCGTCGTGGAGCGGGATCGATGCCCCGGCCACAGAGGTTGTCCTAGTCGACGGCCGCTCATTCGGGACGTTCGGGAACGGTGTGTGATCTCCGTCGTTCTCTGCTCTGGCTGGGGCGCTTGTTCGCGGCAGCCTGTGGCCGGTCCATCCTGCTGATCGGCACCCTGCTGCACGCGGCCGGACTCGACTGGTTCGAACGCAGCGACGCCTCAACAAAGTGACCCGGCTGCGCCCCGCACCGTCCGAAACCGCAACCGCGCGTCAACGAACTCGCGACCAACATGCGAACCCTGCTGGCCGTATACGCCCGCGGGTCCGACTTGTAGGCGCGGATGGTCTCGACGGTGAACTGCCGCTCGAAGAACGACGCGAGACCGGCATGCTCCAGCGCTCGGCCCGCCGGCGAGTTCGTGAGGGTCATCAGGCGGAACCCCGCGGTCAGCCCCTCTTCGACGTAGGGGTGCGCGGGCGTGGTCCGCATCGCGCGCCCGATCTTCTGGACGTCCTCGTCGGCGACCTGGACGCCGTGGATGTCGCCGACCACCCTGAGGAGCCCTTGGCCCAGGGTGAAGAAGCCTTCCCAACGGCCCGACAGAGTGGTCGTCATCGAGTACATGAACAGGTGGCCAGGGTTGTCCGGGCCGCGAGCGTGCGCACTTCAGGCAACCCCTATTCGGCGGCAACCATGTCTTTGTCGACTATCCGGAAACCCCGTCCGCGTATGGCGGTATTCGACGTGTCGCCTCCCGTGGCACTGTCATCGGCCCAAGCGATGAAGGCGGATTCCTGGCCGTCAGCGAAAGCCGTCGCGGCACACACGTTGAATCGAGTGCCGCCGGTCGAGGTGTTCGCCTGGATCTCATGGCCGCCAGAAGCCTCGCGAGCGGAGAAGATCTTGGCTTTGACGTTGGGAACGGTGCTGAAGGTCTCCGCGCTCTTCTGCACCCAGGAAAGCAGAAAACGTCCGCCGGGAAGCGGTGCGAGAGCTGAAAATGAGCAGTTGACCCCATTTTCGTTGCTTGCGAGCATACTGATATTGGACGGTCTGCCATCGGCTTCGAACACGCTTGCCTTGACGTTGTTCCTCATGACACCGATGTCGCTGGGCGTCGCCGTCGAGACATGGGCGATGATAAAACGTCCATCGTCAAGCAGTGTCATCGCCTTCTCGCCCCTGAATCCGGAGATGTTCGGCCTTATCTCTCCTGTTCGCGGCACTCCCTCCAGGTCGAAGATGCGGAAGGTGAGTGCTCCTCCTCCGACCGACGATGGGTCTTTTCGCCACGCGATCACGTAGTTTCCGTCAACGAGTCGTTTCGTTCGCGGGTTCTGGTGAAACCCCTCGGTGGTGCTGACCTGGATCGCAGTGCCGACCTTCCGCCCACTCAGGTCGAACCTCTGAAGCTTCACGTGCGGGCGTGGTCCGGGGGGATTGAAAGCTTTCTCGATCCACGCTACCGCGAGACCGCCACCCGAAAGGGTGATCGCCGGAGATGTGCGGTCCGTATTGGGGGCAGCTCCATCAGTGGCGTTCACCGTGAATTCTTCGCCGCCGTTCGCGCCGTCCACCTTGATTATCCGGCCCCTTATGGCAACTTCGTCGGCGTCCCTCCATACGGCGCAAAACAGAGAATCTGAGACCTGTGTTATGGCGGGCTGATGTTGAAGTCCCCTTGTCGTCTTGTTGATCAGTATCTCGCCCATTCTCCCACCTTTAACCATGGAAGAGTAGAGTGTCGTAAGTCATCGATTGTTTGTTCGACATTGGGCCCCTGGGTGAGTGAAGGGGCGACTGCCTGCACTGCGCCATCAGTGCCGAACTACCCTCGCGCAATAGTAATTATGCGGTGACTATCGGCTGCTTTGCGTACTTATTGCATCAATGGTGCGAAATCCTGACAGCCGGGTTGAATCTCGAGCTGTACGTGCGTCGAGGCTGGGAGCGTGGAGCTGGCGGCGAACGCTCCGGCCGTCAGGCCGGTGGCGACGAGATCCGCGAGCACCGGGCGTGGACAGGGATCGAACACATCCGGTTCGACCGATACGCGAGCGGTTCATCGGCCGTACGCTTGCGGTGGGTCTGGGCGGTTGCGGGAGGTGCGGTGACGTCTCAGCGGGTCGCCGATGGGCGTTTCGTACTGGTGGAGCGTCTGGGTGCGGGCGGCATGGGCATCGTGTGGCGCGCCACCGACGAGCTGCTCGGCCGCGACGTCGCCGTCAAACAGGTGCAGACGCACCGCGCCGGGCGGGAACGGCTGATCCGGGAGGCGCGGGCCGCGGCGCGGTTGAACCATCCGGGCGCGGTCACCGTCCACGACGTCGTCTCCGACGGGGACGACGTCTTTGTCGTGATGGAGCTCGTGGCCGCGCCGACCCTCGCGGACCTGGTCGTACGGGAGGGGCCGCTGCCGTCGGACCGGGTCGCCCGGCTCGGGCTGTGCCTGCTGGAGGTACTGGAGGAGGCCCACCACATCGGCATCGTGCACCGCGACGTCAAGCCCGCCAACGTCATGGTGCTCGCCGGCGACCGAGTCAAGCTCGCCGACTTCGGCATCGCCCGCATCTCCGGCGACCCCAGCCTGACCCGCGAAGGCACGGTGCTGGGCTCGCCCGCCTACATGTCCCCGGAGCAGGCACGCGGGCGGCGCGTCGACCCGGCCACGGATATGTGGGGGCTCGGCGCCACGCTGTACTACGCCGCCGAAGGTGAGGCCGCGTTCGGCCGCGAGACGTACGAGGCGTGCATCGCCGCGGTGATGATCGACCAGCCGCGGCCGCGGAAGGCCAGCGCCGACCTGGCCGTGCTGCTGACCGCGCTGCTGGAGAAGGACCCCGCGCGCCGCCCGGTGGCCGGTCACATCCGGGAGACACTGTGGCGCATCGCGACCCTGACCCCCGCCCCCGTCGCGCCGCCGCCCGCCGAGGACACGACCAAGGGTCGCCCCGAGCTCTGGGACAGTCCGGATCCGGCACTCGGCGGGCGCAACACCGGTACTCCCGCCACGACCACAGGCCACGATGACCCGCGACCCGGTCCGTACCCCCCGCCGAACGGGCACGGCCGGTCCGCCTCCCGTCGCCGTACGCTCACCATCGCGGCGGCCGCGGTCGTCGTGTCAGTCCTCTTCGCGGTCCCCGCCTGGCTGGTGCACCGGCACTCCGCTTCCGGCGCGGGCGCGGCCGGCCGTACGTCACCGGCGGCGCCGTCCACAGGAACGGGCACGGCCCGGCCCTCCGCACGGCCGTCGCCGTCCACCGGGCAGAGCCTCCAGCCCACGACGCGCACGGTGACCTACAAGATCGGCGGCAGCGCCGACTCCACGAGCATCACCTACTCGACACCGTCCGGCCAGGAGCAGGCGAACGGCGCCGGCGTCCCGTGGCGGAAATCGTTCAAGGCCCGCGAACGCGGCTTCGACCGCTCCCTGTTCGTCGCGGCGCAGAACCAGGGCGGCGGCGGCACGATCACCTGCGAGATCGACGTGGACGGCGTCAAGGTCAAGTCCGCGAGGTCCACCGGCGCGTACGCCACCGCCACCTGCCAGGCCCCGGCACCCGCGGAAGAGTGACCGCTGACGGACGGAACCCATAATGAGATCACCGGTGAGATCTTCTTCTCCGCGGTGATCCAAGGCCGTGACATCACCGTCAACCTGCCGCCGCTGATCACGCCCGCGTTGTCCGGGTGCTCGCCAAGACACCCTTGCCCTGCGTCCGGGAGCTGAGAGCACTCTGACGGTAGTGCCTGGTCTACCGCGGGGCACCTGGTGAGTCCACCACGCGTGCGGAAGCTTGCACCATCGCGTCGACCAGCGGCGATTAATACGGTCGGTGCTCATCGATCAACAGGAATCCATTCCCGGCCCCGACACCATCGAGTGAGGAGACTTCATGCGTGGACGAAAAACTGCCATGACCATCGCCGCTGGGATGGCATTGACGACCGGTGGGGTGGCAGTCGTCACCCATGCGTCAGCGAGCGGATTTCGCCGCACCGCCTCTGGCCACACAGCGACTCCCGGGTTGGCTCGGTTTTACGACCAGCCGATCAGCTGGCACGGCTGCCAGACCGGCCCGGACGACGAGCTCGGCAAGGGGCTGGATGCCGCCGGGGCCCAGTGCGGCCAGGTGAGCGTCCCGCTGAACTACAGCCGGCCGGACAGGGGAACGATCACGGTCGCGATGTCGCGGATCAAGGCCACCGACTCCGCTCACCCGTAACACCGCGCGGGACGTGGACGTGATCCGCGCGGCGCTCGGCGAGAACAAGCTCTCCTATTTCGGCGCGTCGTACGGGACGTACCTGGGCGCCGTCTATCTGCAGATGTTCGGGGCGCGAGCCGATCGGGTCGTGTTGGACGGCGCGGTCGACCCGCAGGCCTATGGCCCCAATCTGTTGTCCCGTAGCGGTCCGGCCGCTGCCGCCGCCCTCCAGCACTGGGCCTCCTGGGCTGCCGGCCACAACAGCCGGTATGGGCTGGGCACCACGACAAGCAGCGTCCTTACCACCGTGGATCGAATCAACGAGGCCACTGTCCACAGCCCTCTGCGGGTCGGGAAATACCAGGTCGACGCCCACGTCCTGCCCTACTTCCTGTTCGCCTCGCTCTACGACGACAGCGCGGAGGCCTACGCCGGGTTCGCAGCGGACGTCCGGGTACTCAAGGAAGCCGCGCACGGTGCCACGGCCGATCCGACACCGTCGCTCGAACAGTTCCTCGCCGGTGTCTTGACCGGGGCGGGCGCGGCGACCGACCGTGCCGGAACCCCGATCCTGTGCGCCGACCGTGCGGTCTCACACGACCCCGACACCTACTTCCGTGACATCGAGGCGCATCGCGCGGACGAGCCACTGTTCGGGCCACTGCTCCGCGATATCACCCCGTGTGCGTTCTGGCCGACCGGCCCGGCCGAACGGCCCACCACGATCAACAATGGCGTTCCGGCGCTGATGGTGGGGGCCGCCGGCGACCCAGTGGCCCCTTACGCCGGCCAGCAGGCCATGCACCGGGCACTGGCCGGATCACGTCTGGTAACGCTGCGCGGCTCGTTCCACCACACCGTGTACCCCGTCGCTGGGAATAGCTGCATCGACGCCGCGGTCAACCACTACTTGATCGACGGCGTCCTTCCCGATGGCGATACCACCTGTACCGCCGTCGGCAGACACTGAAACCAGCCTGGAAATTGGCCGGTGGACCGAAAGAATGGTCCGCCGGCCTTCTCATCGACGCGAGTATGAACCGGCATTCGGAGCCCGGGCCGCCACACGGCGGTCAAGGAACCGAAGGAATCGCCTGACCTCCAGCGGCAGCGTCCAGCGGTCATTTCCGCAGATACGTGAGGACGGCCAGGACCCTTCGGTGGCCGTCCTCGGCGGGCAGGTCCAGTTTCATGAAGATGTTCCCGATGTGCTTGGCGACTGCGGCGTCACTGACGGACAGTACGCGGGCGATCGAGGTGTTGGAGTAGCCCTCGGCCATCTTGCCGAGCACCTCCCGCTCGCGCGGGGTCAGCCGGTCCAGTGGGTTCGTGGTCCGTTGGCGGGCCAGCAGCTGGCGGACGACGTCGGGGTCGATGACGGTCTCGCCTGCCGCGACTCGCATGACCGCGTCGGCGAAGTCGGCGATGTCACCGATGCGGTCCTTGAGCAGGTATCCGACTCCGGACTGGCCTGCGGGGCCGAGCAATTCCGCGGCGTAGGCGGTCGCGGTGTACTGCGACAACACCAACACCGCCGTGTCGGGATTGCTCGCGCGGAGTTCGACGGCAGCGCGTAGTCCCTCGTCGGTGTAGCCGGGAGGCATCCGGACATCAGTGATGACCAGATCGGGGCGATGAGCGGTGACGGCCGAGATGAGCAACTCGGCGTCGCCGACATCGGCCACGATGGTGTGGCCGAAGCGTTCCAGCAGCCCGGCCAGGCCGGCGCGCATGAGCACCGAGTCCTCGGCGAGCACTATCCGCAACGACACGGCAGCTCCAACCGCAGCGTGGTCGGTCCTCCCTCGGGACTCGTGACCTTCACGATGCCATCCATGACGGCTGCGCGATCCGCCAGGCCCCGTAGACCGCTGCCGCGGGAGAAATCGGCGCCACCGCACCCGTCGTCGGTGACCGCCAACACCAGACGGTCATCAGCGAGCCGGCCGCTGACCGTGACGTGGTCGGCCTGGGAATGCCGGACCGCGTTCGTCAACGCCTCAGAGACAAAAAAGTAGGCGGTGGACTCCACCGCGGACGGCAGGCGGGGTTCCACCTCTAGATCGAGGTGAACAGGGATCGGGCAGCGTTCGGCGAGTTCTCCCACAGCGGCACTCAGCCCGAAGTCGGCCAGGACCTGTGGATGAATGCCGTGGATCTGCTCACGGATCGCGGCCAGGGCTTGCCGGGCCTGCTGATGAGCCTCACCAACAAGTTCGCCGGCGCGCCGGTCACCCTCGCCTAGCTCCAGCTCGGCAAGGCCCAGGTTCATCGCCAGCAGAACCAGATGCTGTTGAGCCCCATCGTGCAGATCCCGCTCGATACGACGCCGTTCGGCCTCGAACGCGTTGACCAACCGTGTTCGCGACGCCGCGAGCTCCTCCACCCGCCGGTACAGCTCGGCGTCGGAGGGTGTGAGCAGCCACCCGGCGAACGCCCCCTGAGCGCCGGACAGAACACACAATGCGTAGATCGCGATAATCGTGGCGGGCACCCCGACCCCAGCCGCGGCGATCCACGCCTTTTCCATCGAGTCGATGATCAATGATCCCAGCCGAAGCCGCACCGAGAACGAATCGAGCGACTCCAGGAGCGGCAGACTCAAAAACAGCAGGCAGACGAACAAGACGAAGATGCCGAAGAGATCAACGACGACGAGCACCGACAACAGACACACCGTGTAGGCGAACTCCCGCCACGTAGCACCCTCAGCCAGTCGGCACCGCAGCCAGGCGATCACACCAGGCGGCGCGGCGGCGTGAGGACTCCCCGCCGAGGCCCGTTTGAGCAGGATGAGCCGACGACGCTCCAGCGCCCCCACCACCGGGCCCGTGAGAACGAGCGCGGGCGGGAACACCAAGACCGGCACCAGCGCCAGCCCTACCGTCATGGCCGCCATGACCGTGCTGAACAGATACGCCAAAGACCGCCACGGCCACGAAGAAAGGAAGAACCGGAACGGGCTACCGGCCATCACCCGCCAAACCGAACCGCTGTCCGTCACCCTGAACACCCTACGTTCAGGCGGTATCTCCCGAACGGGTCCCTGATAGAGCTCGCTGGTAGACCTAGAACTACCGGCGCACTCGACCACTTCTCCGGCCACCTGATACCTGCGCACCGTGGAGGCCCGGCTTGGCATGCGGGACCGGGCGGCTGTTCTACTCAGGGCTGTGCGTCTCTGAACTCGTCGCCTGCGGGTGCCGAAATTACGTCCGTGCAGGTCATGCGGCATGTTCGTTCGTGGAGTATGCCGCCGAGTCGGTCTCGTCGGTGGATCTCTAGTTGGTCGAGTCGGTGTGATCTTGCTCGGCCCGACCAGCCCAGATGTTGCGGGCGTGGAGAAGATGTCTGTCCATGATCGCGGCGGCCTCGTCGGCGGCTGGCGACCACCGCGTCGAGCAGCGTGTGGTGTTCATGTGTGAACTGCATCAGGCTCTCCGAGTTCGCGATGTGATCCTGCCTGTACAGGCGACTCTGGTCACGGAGGGGACCCACGACGACAGGGCCATCTCGTTGCCTAGGCACGCGAGAAGGCCCAGGTGGAAGTCGCGGTCGTTGCCGAGGAGGCCTGACCAGTCTTCCTCGGCGGCGCATTTTTCACAGGCGTTGGCGAGCTTGCGGAATTCCAGCGCGTCAGCGTCAGTGAACAGTCTCCGTTCCGTGATCTTCCGGACGGCGGCCACATCGATCATCCTGCGGAACTCCACGATCTCATCGAGGTCACGCTCGGTTATCTCACGGATGCGAAAGCCGCGATTGCGGGTCAGATCGACCAGCCCCTCTCCGGACAGCTCGTGGACCGCCTCGCGCACGGGCGTGTCGGACACGCCCAGCTGTTCGGCGATGGAGCCAATGGAGTACAGCCGGTCGGGGCGCAACTCCCCTGAGATGATGCCGGCGCGAATGACCCGCAACGCCTGGGCACGCAAGCTGGAGGCATTGAGTCTGACGCCGCCCAGTCCCTGGGGCAGACCAGTCTCACTCCTCATCCGCGACCTCCCTCCCAATTTCCATCCTCCACGTGAATACCAAGACCTGAGAGCCGCTCGCGGACAGATCAGTAGATCTTGCTCAGGTTGTTTTCGAGTGATTCTCGTGTCGCGACTACTCCTGCGAGCCGATACTCGGGCGGCTCACGGTGCAAGAGATTTCGGATGAGGTAGTCCCAACGTTTTCTTATGACATAAAATTCCACGCCGCCGAAGTCATGATCGGCCGTGGGTACGAGAAGCAGATCGAAGTCTTTGTTCGCTTTGATGAGCCGATCGACAAGTCGCATCGTGAGGGGCGGCGTGACGTTCTCGTCCATTTCGCCATGCATGAGGAGAAGTCGGCCGCGCAGGTTCTCCGCCATCTCAGTATTCGACAGCCGGCGTGTTTCCTCAGGATCGTTCATATTGACCGGCCCATGATAGGTCTCCGCCCACATGGCGTGGTTGAGTCGATTATCGTGGTTGCCCGCTTCGGATATACCGACCTTGTACGTGTCGGGAAATGCCATCAGTGCTCGGGCTGCGGCGAAACCCCCGCCGGATCGGCCGAAGATGCCGACCCGATCCAGATCCATCCACGGTCGTGATTCGGCGAGCTGCTCCAATGCCGCGACGTGATCCTCCAAGGCGCCGCACGATCCGAGGTCGCCATATGAACGATCGTGGAATGCCTTGTCTCGGCCCGGCGTGCCGCGCCCGTCCACGGCGATCACCACGAATCCGAGAGCCGCGACGGCTTCCGCATCGGGTCCGAAGTCGCCGGGATCGAAGGACGGAGGGACGCGATTGATCTGCGGGCCGGGATAAATGTGGTCAACGATCGGATAGCTCGTGGCCGGGTCGAAACCGTGCGGCTTGTACAGGACACCGTAGATCGGCGTGACACCGTCGGCCGCGACGGTCCGGATACGTTCCGGCGGAGTCCATCCCGCGGCGACGAGACGTGAGATGTCGGCTTGTCCGACGTCCAGCATGACCGTCCCGTCCATCTTTCGGACGGTGATGTTCGGAGGAATGGAGACCGTGGACGCGGAGTCGACGAACCATCGGCCGTGCGGGGGCATATGGGCGACGTGATCAAGACTGTCGTCAGTGATCCGAGCAAGATCGCCGGTTTCCATGTCGACGGTCACGACCGAGCGGCGGTACGGATCGGCATCCACGAGCCCGGCGACGAGGAGATGGGCGACACGGCGTGCGTCGTCGACGTGCAGGATCTCCTGTACTGCGAAGGGTCCCGAGGTCAGCTGTCGTATCTGATCGCCACTGCCGACGTCGTAGAGATACAGGTGACCCCAGCCGTCGCGCTGCGAGTACCACAACGCCTCGTTTCCGTTCGGGAGTACGCGCACAATAGGCTTCCCGCTGAGCCTCTGGACCGGTTCGACTCGTGTGTTCGAGCTCTCCGTGATCAGAGTGCGTACCTGTCCGGTCATCGCGTCTATCGACTTCAAGCTGAGCGTCCGCATATCGCGAGGTCGATCGAGGTAGTAGACGGTAGAACCGTCCGCGTCCCACCATGCGAATTTGAATTTGATCGGCGAGCGGTAAAGAAGCGGGAATGGTGTGGTGTCGGCGAGCACCGCCGTCCGAGTCTCGATGTCGAAGATCAACCATTCACCGGAGGGCACGATTTTCTCCCCCGGCACCGCATAGTGGTAGCCGTACGACCACGGCCGGCCTCCATCGGCAGGAGCGGAGTCGACCAGGTGCGCCATCGTGACGCCTCGCTGGTGCGTGACGTGAGTGAGGATGCGGGACGAGTCCGGCGACCAGAGGACCACGGGCGGCGGATTCGACGTCCCCAGCCTGCGCAGCAGCTGAATCGGCACGGATGCGTCGGGGTAGCTCGCATAACTCCGCTCGGCGGAGCCGTCAGTGGTGACCGCGAGCGTTTCGCCTGAGTCCGTGGCCCGGATCCAAAGATCATGACCGCGCAGGTAGGCGACCCACCGGCCATCCGGCGACATGACCTCGAATGGTGAACGTGCCGCCCCGACCTGGTCGATGACGTAGTCCGACAGCCCACATGCCCACCGTGCGCCGAATGCGTCGAAGGCGATCGACCCCGCGTCCACGTCGACCGCGGCGATCGGCAGATCGTATGGCTCGACCTCGGCCCCGGCTGATCGCGTGAGAGATCGCGCCAGACGCGCATGATCGAACAGACGGCCGCGAAAGGGCATATCGGGATCGACTCGGATGAATTCCGTTCCCGCCTCGGTCCTTGTTCGATACCAGAACGTCGCCCCGTCACCGAACCAGGTCGGCTCGAACCCCGCGTGCAGCACGAGTTCCGATCGGTTGTGACCGAGCAGCCTTTCCGCTCGCTCGTACGCGGCCGCGGACAGACGGTCATCAGCCATCTTGACTCCTCTCGGGCTGTGCGACACCACGCGGGGACGCGTCAGCCGCAGACCGCTTCGAAGATCCGAAGGAAGTTTCCGCCGAGAATCCCTCTGATCTGCTCATCGGTGTAGCCACGCGCGACGAGTCCGCGAGTGATGTTCGGAAAGTCTCGGTAGTCGTCAAATCCGGCGAGGTTCTGGGTCGGGCGAAGACCGTGTTCGGCGCGGAACCCATTCGCGAGCAACATCGGCATGCGTTTCTCGAGCACCCATTTCGGCGCCGCCAACGGCCAATCGGTCGCAATGGCCACATGTTCCGAGCCGAGGACACCGACGAAGTGGTCGATGTGTTCGAGCATCGTGTTCACCGAACCTTCATCCGGTCCGAGGAAGGACGGCACGGCGACGACACCGATGATCCCGCCCGTTGCGGCGACGGCCTCTGCGGCCTTGTCGGATATTCCGCGGTCGTGCGCGTACAGCGCGGCCGACGCGGTGTGCGAGACGATGACCGGGCGCTGGGAGATCCTGCACGCGTCGAGCACGGTTTGCTCGTTGCAGTGAGCCGTGTCGACGATCACGCCGAGGTCGTTCAGCCGCTCGATGAGTTTGGCTCCGAGGGCGCTCACGCCGCTGTTCGATCGCTCGGTGCACCCGCAGCCGATGGCATCCTGCACGTTGTAGGTGAGCTGAAGCACCCGCAGGCCGGCATCATAGGCAAGGTCGATCAGTCCCAGATCCCTGCTGATCGGCGGCGTCGGCTGGCACTGCAGGTAGAGGGCGTGACCGCCTTCGCGCTTGGCCTGGCGGAAGTCCTCCGATCGAATTGCCTTACGAAGCCAGGGCAGATGGTCGACCAGGTAGTCGACATGACTGACGCCCTCGAGCAGCAGGCGGGTGTCGCCTACGGAGATGTCCCAGTGCCCGGCCGTCACGCCGCTCGCGTCCCATACGGATCGATACTCCGGAAGCTCGCCTGAGACGGCCAGTCGGCCCGGCAAACGCTGCGCGTAACTGACGACCGCGGTGATGTCTCCGCTTTCGGCGTATGCCGCCTTCAGGGCGGCGTCCATCCGTGCGGTCACCGACTGGTGCGTCATCGGCCCCCACCAGATGAGGTCCACTATCTCACTGGTCGCGTGCAGCAGCGCAGCACGATCTTCTTCCGCCGAGGACAGCCCGTATTCAAAAGCTCCGAACCTCGTCACAACACTCCCCATTGACTGACCTTTACTTCGTTTCCAATTGACGCGTACTTGTGGCGGCGAATACGGCGACAAAAGATGATGAGACGGCTATAAATCGACGCACAATGATTCTCCTTCAGGTCAGGCAGCGCGTTGACCCTGTCACGGATGATCAAGAATCACGCCCGCTCGCCGTACGGTACGACCGAACCGTTCCAGCTTCACTGCTCTGACGTGTGATCGGGCTTCGCTCGCGCTATCAGTTAGTGTCAGGGAAACCGCCTTTGATTTCAACCAGTGTTGCTGCCAGTGCACGCCTTGGTTCTCGCCTGTGCCCTTGGACTACTCGGCTGTCTGCCGATTCAGTAAATCGAACAAGCCATGATCCGAGCTTCAACGCTGTGGTGCGGCAACTAGAACGACGGCTAAAATGGCCCCATACAGCTCGTGGCCACGAAAGGACGGTCATCCGAATGACATATACCAGCATCCGCGCGATCGATTACCACACAGGTGGCGAGCCGTTCCGGATCGTTCCCGACCCGCCGGTATGCATTGAGGGTACTTCGGTAGCTGATCGCCGGACCAAGGCCATGCAGTCCGCGGAAGTGGACGAGCTGCGTAAGGTCTTGTGCTTCGAGCCGCGAGGTCACGCGGACATGTACGGATGCTTTATTACTGCGCCGGACGACGACGGCGGAGACTTCGGCGTGCTCTTTTGGCACAAGGACGGATTTTCCACCGCGTGCGGGCACGGAACCATCGCCCTCGGCGTATGGGCTGTCGAGAGCGGACTTGCGCCGGCGACGACGGACGGCACGACAGACGTCACGATCGATGCCCCGTCGGGACGGACGATAGCGCGCGTCCATTTGAGCCAGAGCGTGGTGCGCGCAGTGGACTTCATCAGCGTCCCCAGCTATGCCACGGCGACCGACGTCACCGTCGACACCACCCGTGGGCCGGTGCGCGTAGACATCGGGTTCGGGGGAGCGATCTACGCCCACCTGCGCGCCGCCGACGTCGGCCTATCCGTGACGCCCTCCAACGTCACCGAGCTGATCAAAATTGGACGCGAGGTGAAGTGGGCACTCAACGACACCGACCACGCCAAGCACCGATCCGACAGCCGGCTCAACGGCATCTACGGGACGATCCTTTACGACGAACTCGGACACGATTCGAACGGCAATCTCCACCAACGCAACGTTGCGATCTTCGCCGATGGCCAACTGGACCGCTCACCCTGCGGATCAGGGACGGCATCACGCGTGGCGGTACTCCACGCTCGAGGCCAGCTCACCGATGACGCCGTGCTCGTACACGATTCCATCGTCGGATCGAGATTCGAGGCCACGATCCTCGAACGTGTTCATGACAACGGGTTCGACGCGGTCATTCCACAGATCACCGGAACCGCACACAAAACGGGCGATCACAACTTTGAGATAGACCCGCGGGATCGGTTGCTACCTGGATTCGTCCTGCGGTAGCCGCGGTCCACCGGATCCACCTGGAATGCACGAGGCGCTGCCTCACGGTCTTCACTTCACCGGATGGGTGTGTCCAGTTAACGGTGTAACTCGGTTGTGCGGGGTCTAGTTTCGGGCGGCGGCCAGGCGTCCTTCGAAGGTGATCTCGAAGGCGTTCAGGGCTGCTTTCCAGCGGATGATCCAGCGTTTACGGCCCTTGCCGGTGGGGTCCAGGCTCATCACCGCCAGGTAGACGCACTTGAGTGCGGCTTGCTCGTTGGGGAAGTGGCCGCGGGCTTTGACCGCGCGGCGGATCCGGGCGTTGACGGACTCGATGGCGTTGGTCGAGCACACGACCTTGCGGATCTCCGGATCGAACTGCAGGAACGGGACGAACTCGGCCCAGGCGTTCTCCCACAGCCGCACGATCGCCGGGTACTTGGTGCCCCAGCTCTCGGCGAACTCCAGCCACCGTTCCATCGCCGCTGACTCGGTGGCGGCGGTGTAGACCGGCCGCAACGCCTTGGCGATCTTGTCCCAGTCCTGGCGGGCCGCGTACCGGAACGAGTTCCGCAGCAGGTGAACGATGCAGGTCTGCACCAGGGCCTGGGGCCAGACGTGGGCGACCGCGTCCGGTAGCCCGGTCAGGCCGTCACAGACGACCATGCAGGCATCGGCGACGCCGCGGTTCTTCAGTTCGGTGAGCACCTGGAGCCAGTACTTGGCTTCGTCGGCGAGGCGTATGTATTGTTGTTCGGAGTAGCCGTGTCGGAAGATGCGGGTGGAGCCGTGGGAGCTTCCGTTGTGGTGGCCGCGCTCGAATTGTTCGAATACCGCGACCTCGATACCGTTCCGGGCTAGATGCCATGCGGCGGAAGCGCCCATCGCCCCGGTCGCCCCGGCACCTATGACGATGACATCGTAACTTTCACGCATGCGCGCCTCCTGGCAGGTTTTGGGCACAGCCTAGGTCGATCATCGAGGAGCGGCGAGATTTGTTGCTCAGCACACAACAAGAATCGGTGCCCGCGCAAATATGTCGTCCACAGCCATTCCTCATCGAGACTGATGCCGTAGTGCCGGCACGTCGGAGAGACGTTCCCGTCCTCTGCGTGACGCAGAACCGCCAGGCGCCGCTGCGCCTGGCGGTCGAACTGCTGTTGAGGTGAGGGGCACGGAGAGTCTCCGTATTAATCGGAGACCGGGTGTCAATAGCGGCCGACAGTTTAGACCTGCGCTCCGGATAGTGGTGGATCACTCACTTGAGCACGCGAAGACTTGTGGGAATCGGCGCATTGAAGCCAGCGAACTGTGCTTTTCCGTGAGACAGGTAATAGGCTTGCGGCCTATCCGCTATAGGCAAGAGGTCAAGGTTGTCCCATAGTGCCTGCTCGGCCTTCTGCCAGTAGTTGCAGGCAGCCGGGGGAACCATCGCTTGGGCTTTGGCGACATACGCATTATAGGTCTTGTTATCTATTCCAGCAGTGTTGACACCGTGCGGAGGGACGGCGCCGGAGAGATACTGGATCATCTGGCTGGGGAGGTAGACGCCGAATCCTTGCATGTAGACGTCGTAGTCACTGGACTTGTACATGGTTTCGGCCATCTCCGCTGCCGTGTCCGGTGTGACAGTTACATCGACACCGACGTCTCTCCATTGGAGAGCCACGAGCTCCGCGGTCGGTTTGTTGAACGGGGAGTAGGACGGCACATAGTGCAGATCCAGACGGAGGCGTGCGCCGTCCTTGGTGCGGGTGCCCTTGGCGTCATTGATCCACCCCGCCTCGTCCAGGAGCGCCTTGGCCGCCTCCACACTATGGGGAGGAAGGTGACCCGCGACGGTGTCGCCGGCGCATGGCTTGGGTTCCATGCTGGAAAGGCCAGCGGCCGCCCTACCCGTTCCACCGGTGTTTACCTTGACGAGTTGGTCAAGGTTCAACGCCTGAGCCAGCGCATGACGGATCCGTTGGTCGGCGGTCACCCGCCCGCTGAGCTGATTGAGCCAGAGCCACGCGCCGGCCAGTGGTCGGTCGACTCTCCCCAGACCGGCCGCTTCGAGTCGCTTCCTGTCCGCGCCCATGATCTGCGCGAGGTTGAGCTGGCCGGAGAGCATGAGATTGGCCGCGGTCGTGTCATTCTCGACCACCCTAAGGACCAGGGTGGAAGGCGTGCCAGGCTCCTTGGTCGTCGCACCGTCAGGTCCCCAGGCGTAGTCCTTGCGTACCTTGAAGGTGTAGCTCTGCCCCGGTGTGACTTGGGTGAGGACGAATGGGCCGGTGCCGTCCGACGCGGTCTTGAGAATCTTGCTGTCCTTGAAACCTCGTGAACACATGATCGGAAGTTGGCCGATTGTGTGAAGAAGAAATCCGAACGGCTGGAGCGCCCCGGGTTGGATGGAGGCTCTGATACCTGGAAAGGTGTGGGGCTATGGCACCCCCGAGGAAGTACTCTCTTGAGCTGCGTGAACGCGCGGTCCGGATGGTCTTTGAACTACGTGAGCAGACGGGTGAGAAGACTGGCACGATCGTCCGGGTCGCCGACCAGCTCGGGGTGCATCGCGAGGCGTTGCGGACCTGGATCCGGCAGGCCGAGGTCGATGCTGGCAAGCGTCCGGGGATCACGACCAGTGACACGCAAAGGCTCGCCGAGCTGGAGCGGGAGAACCGTGAGCTGCGGCGGGCGAACGAGATTTTGAAGGCCGCGAGTGCGTTTTTCGCCCGGGAACTCGATCCCAGACTGCCGCGCTAGTCGAGTTCATCGATACCTATCGGGACCGGTTCGGTGTCGAGCCGATCTGTACTGTCCTGGAATGTGCGCCGTCGACATATTGGGCGGCGAAGAAACGCGAGGCCGAACCATCGGCTCGCGCGGTGCGTGACGAGCAGCTGAAAAAGGAGATCGGGCGGGTGTGGTCCGGGACGGGCCGCGGGGTCTATGGCGCCCGGAAGGTGTGGACGCAGCTGAATCGTGAGGGTGTGGACGTGGCCCGGTGCACGGTGGAGCGGCTGATGCGTGAGCTGGGCCTGTCGGGGGTGTGCGCGGTGCGTAAGCGGCCCCGGACCACGGTGCCGGGCGTCGAACGGCCAGGTGACCTGCTGGAACGGGACTTCACCGCGGACGCGCCGGACCGGCGCTGGGTCGCCGACATCACGTACGTGGACACCGCTGCGGGATGGGCCTACACCGCGTTCGTGAAGGACTTGTTCTCCCGGGCGATCGTGGGGTGGCAGGTCGCCGATCATCTTGGCGCTGACCTGGCTTTGGACGCGCTGGAAATGGCGATCTGTTCACGCGGGGATGTCGGGGACGGGCTGGTCCATCATTCCGATCGCGGCGTTCAATATACGTCTATCCGGTATGCCGAACGGCTGGACCAGGTCGGCGCCGCCCGCTCGGTCGGAAGTAAGGGTGATTCCTATGACAATGCCGCCGCGGAGTCGTTGAACAGTCTGTACAAGAAAGAACTCATCGATTTCCGTGGCGGATGGAAGAACGTCATGGATGTGACACTCGCCACGATGGAATGGGTGGCATGGTACAACTCGGAAAGGATACATTCTTACTGCGGGAACATTCCTCCGTATGAGTACGAGGAAGCGTTCCACCGGTCGCACGGGGTCGCGTCCCCGGCCGGCTGAGAACCAAACGATCCGGCCTCCAACTTCGCCGGGGCGGTCCAGGCTTCTTGGCCACAACCTTCACGGTTCGCGAGGCATCGTTCGCGGTCGCCGTCAGGGGCACGGGCGGGGTGTTGACACCGTACTGTGCCGAGCCGTTGGCGGGGTCGGCGACGTAGTTGATGTCAGCCGCGACCTGTGCTGCGGTCAGCGGAGTACCGTCCGAACATGTCACGTTTGACCGTAGAGTGAAAGTCGCCGAGTGCGCATCGGCCTGCCAGTCTTCGGCCAGGCCGGATACGAACTTGCCGTCCCGCTGCACGTTCACCAGCGAGTCGTATGCCAGATGTGCCTGACCAAATATGAGCTGACTGTGGTACGGATCGAACGATCCGGGGTCTGCGCTGATGGCCATGATGAACTTGCCGTCTGTCGCATACTTCGTCGAACCATTTACGGCGTCCGGCGATCTGTTACATCCGGAGGCGGCGAGGCATAGAATTGTTAGTCCAATGGCGAGAAGACGTTGACCACGCATAGCAAATACTTCCTTTCATGTTTCCCCCGGCCGAATTCAAATCATGAGCTGTCGGTGCGGCGTGCCGCGAAGGCGCCGTTGTTCAATAGGGCTGCTCGACCATCCGGCCCGAGTGTGAAGGCGATGTCCCAGTTGTGGTATCGGGTGACAGCGTCGTCGTCGGGAAGGAACCGATGGGCCGCAATCGGTCGCAGCGTCGTGGTGATGGGGGCCTCTCGCTCCCCGCTTAGGGGGTTGTTGTCGCGCATGCGCTGCACTGTGAGCTCGATGGTGTGGTCGCGTTGTGCGACGTGGTAACAGACCCCGTGGGCGTCGTACCTGCCCAAGTACGGCGTCGTGTCCAGTGACACATCGGCCGTCGGTGTCGGTCGTACCGGCTTGGGCAGTCCGAGCCAGTCGCGCAGCACAGTGTCAAAGACCGCGTCGGCGAACAGGTAGCCACGGTGCGGGGTATTCACGACCGTGGCGATGGCGATTTTGCGCGCGGGGATCCAAAGCAGGGCCGACGACCCGTTGTGGGTGGTGCCGCTGTGGCCGAAGACCTCCAGCCCGTCCCAGTCCTTCGCATAGGGGCCGACGCACCAGGCGTCGGCGAAGACGCGAGCCGACACCTCGACCTGGCGTGACTGCATGGTCGCGACCGCTGACTCCGTCAACATCCGCGTGCCGTCGGCCGCGATACCGCCGCGGAGGAAAATCTGTCCGAAGCGGACCAGCTCCCGAGCGCTGGTCGCCAGCGACGATCCGGCAGGCCCGCAGCTGCGCCCGAAGCACCACGGACGGACGGCGGGATCCTCGTCGGGGAGGTTGCCAACCGCCACCCGGTAGTAGGGGAGTTCCTCGAAAAGGCTCACCGCCTCAGCCAATCCGGCCGGCCGGAGCAGTCGATCGCGCAACGCCTCGTCCCAGCACTGTCCGGTCAGACGCTCGATCAGGAGACCAGAGACGTTGGTGGATGCGTTGCTGTAGCCATAGGCCATGCCCGGCGAGAACGTCAGTGGGATGTCAGCGAGTAGGTCGACGTAGCGGGCGACACAATCGTCGTTGCGTCCGGTGTCGGTGTACGGACCGTTGTCCAGTCCGCTGCTCATGGACATCAGCTGGCGCGGCGTGATGGCTCGCCACTCGTCGTCGGTGGCGAGTCGTACGTCGGGGAGGTAGCCGGCCACTGGTTCATCGATGTCGATCCGGCCCTCGTCTGCCAGCTGCATGATCAAGGTCGCAGTAAAGACCTTGGACGTCGAGCCGATCTGGAAGACCGTGTCTGGCATGACTGGTGCACCCAGCTCGGTGTTGGCGACGCCGGCCTCGGCATGGACGAGTGCGTCGCCGCACGCGATGGCGACCTGGGCACCCGTGATGCTCAAGCGCTTGATCTGTTGAGCGCAGAGCTCTGCGAGGTCGGAGTCGTGGAACTGCACGGACGTTCCGGTTGGCATCGGTCTCCCTCGGGTTCAAGACGGTTTAGATCGGCGTGATCCGAAGACGGGACGTCGGATCGAGTGAGGTCTTGGCCGGCTTGTACTCAGGCGGCTACCGGCCACCGAAGCTCGGTCATCACACCTCCTTGCATCAAACCGTCCTGACCTGGCCGAACAATCTACCGAACTAAGTACGGTAGAGGCGATGTTATGCTGCTGAGCAATAGTTCGGAAGAGCCGAGGCCAAGAAACCGGGAGCCGATGTGCCGTCGCAGCGCGCGAAGCCGACCTCTCAGCGTCAACGAAATCCGCGCGGCACGCTGAACCCGAAGGTCATCGTCGACACCGCGATCGCAGTCGTCACCGCCGACGGCCTCGACGCACTAACGCTCCGACGGCTCGCCAACGACCTCGGTGTCCCGCCCACGTCGCTCTACACCCACTTCCGCGACAAGGAAGCCATCCTCAAGGCCGTATCGAGTGATCTGTACGGTCGCTTCGAGATGCCCCACGATGCCGATTCGGACGTCGCGATGCTGGGCGAGATCATGCGTGCGTACTTTCGACTCCTTATCGACAACCCTGTGCTGCTCCAGATGGAGACCGCCATCCGCGACATGGACCCGGCTGAGCTCCGGGTATCCGAGGGCATGTATCAGTGCCTGCAGCGCCTCGGCCTCGACCACCGCGAAGCGGTTGGACTGCTGGCGGTGTTGTTGCGGTTCGTGTTCGGCTGCGCCTACATCTATCCGTTCCGTCAGGCATGGGACGAGGAGCCGAAGCAGTGGGACCGGATACGTCGACGGTGGGCAGCGCTCCCGGCTGACGCCTACCCGTCAATGCACGCCATCGCCGATAACCTCCCGCAGTTCACCCAGCATCAGGTGTTCGAGCTCGGCTTGGCAACCCTGCTGAAATCGGTGCAAACCACCGCCGAAGTCGGACTCACCGGAGAAACGAGTCCCGATCAGGACCTGGTCGAAGGCGTTCAGCCGCTACTCGCGCCGACCGTGGCGGATCCTCGCTAGCGCAGCTTGTAGGTGCCGACAACCTCATCCGCTTCATGCGACCTGCGGTGATACGGATCTGGCCACGGAGATCATGATTCTGCGTCACGAAGTCGCGGCGTCAGGTCGCCCGCCCGGCGCCGGACTGGCCGGGCGGTGCTGGCCGCACTGGCCCGGCAGCAGCCAAAAACCTGTGTACGGGCGCTGCCGTCACGATTCTGGCATTCGCGGGTAAGCGCGACCCAAGTAGTGGAGGTACTGCGAAGCGTTCGGCAGACTGTAGAAGTGGACGGAGTCCCAAGGTCCTGATTCGTCGGAGCGCGCGGCGAAATAGTGTTCGGTGACCGGAACCATCTCGCTCTCCCAGACGGTCCGCTCGTCCACTCGTTCGGCTTGCTCAGCCATGGACGCGGTGACAGCATGCCGAAGGACGAATTTGCCGTCGCGCTTGAGTACTTCCAGCGTGAGTTCCGAGTTGATGTAACGTCCCATGTGCCGTGCGGCGTCAATGGGAATCGGTTGCTCCGGAGGCGTCATCGGCATGGGCAAGCTGACGCCGACAAGTTCGCTGAACAGATCAGTGAATAGATGCTGATGGAGGCCTCGAGCATCACCGCCATTAGTCAAAAGTGCCACCGCGAAGCGCTTATCAGGAAGGAGTCGCAAGAACGCCATCTGTCCGTTTATGCCGCCGCTATGTCCGATTACCTGATGGCCTCCCCAGTTGTATCGCACCCATGCAAGGCCACGAGAATCCCCCGCGATCAAGGGGTTTCGCTGATCAGGGATGTCATGGTGCCATTCGGCCATCGCCCGAGCAGAGGCCGATGACAGAATCCGGCGGCCATTGGGACCTCGACCACCGTCGAGATGCATTCGGGCGAACGCGAGCACGTCGTGAACGCGAGCGGCGATCAGGCCAGCAGGACCCATACAGCGCGATAGCGTCCACGTCGGAACAGGCGTCGGTTCTGAGCCGGCATCGGTGATATGGCCGACGGCCACGCGGTGTAGGACCGCCTCCTCCGGCAGCGTGACAGTGGCAGCCAGTTCGAGTGGGGCGATGATACGTTCGCGGAGCGCGGCGTCCCACGTCTGCCTCGTGAACACTTCGATGACCCGACCCAATATCACGTATCCGGCGTTACAGTACGAGTGTGTCTCCCCCACAGGGTGCACCTGTGCGAAGTGCTGCTCGCTGAGCCGTGCGACATACCTGCCTATACACTCGTCACCGCGGCCGGTATCGAGGAAGATGTCGCCTCCGATGCCGCTCGTATGCGTTAGCAGGTGGCGAATCGTGATTGCTTTCGCCGCCTCCGGGTCGGATAGCGCGAATCCTGGTAGCGCCTCGGCGACGGGCATTTCCAACGCGAGTCGGCCTTCGTCGATCAGCTGCATGATCATCGTGGCCGTCCACACCTTGGTGACGGACCCGATCTGGAACAAGGCGTCAGGAGTCGCAGGTACGAGCGTCGCCTGGTTGAGAACCCCCGAGGCGACATCGATGATCTGACCATTATTGAGAATTCCGAGCACGGCGCCTGGCACATTATATTGTCGCATGAGGCACGCGAGTCGCGTCCTCCAATATGCCGTATCGACCGAGCCCTCTGTCCCGCCGCCTTCTTCACGGATGGTCTTCTCAATCATTGCATCTTCCCGCTTCGCAATGGGTTATGTACCTGTTCGGTGCGTTGAAAAAAAGCACCGAGCTTGGACGCCGTAGTCACTCCCCACTTGACGGGGCCGCGACTGTGGTGCCGCTGCGGAGACCTGTCGCCATCCGGGCCATCTGTGATCGTCCGCAGGGCGTGCAGCGAGGGTTCCGCAACCGCGGTCACCTGCCCGAATCCCGCCTCTGTGTCGTGGCAGGTGATTGCCTCCCGGATGTCGCGGTTCATTAGCCCATCACGGTGCCTGAGGAGTCGGTGTTGGTGTTGCGTTTGCGGGAGAAGCAGCCGAGGTCGATGTGGTGGCCGGTCCAGTGGCATTTGTACGTCACTGGTTCGGTGTCGTGGTCGTGGCCGTTCTCGACCGCGGTGATGAGGGTTGTCATGATCTGGCCGACGAGTGGGGCGTTTTTGAATTGGTTGCCGCTGGTTCCCATGGCGACGTAGTAGCCGTCGAGTTCGGTGCGGTCGTAGATCGGGGTCCAGTCCGTGGCGACGTCGTAGACGCCGGCGATCCCTTTCGGTTTGGACGGTATCCGCAGCAGGGGGAAGCGCCGCGCGGCGCGGGTGACCTGTGCCTCGAACAGTGCGGCGGTCGGGTTGGGGTTGGCCTGGTCGGGGTCATCGATCCACTCGAGTGGTTCGCACTCGGGTTCGGTGCTGCCGATCATCATGGCGTTGCCGGGTGCTGCCCGTAGGTAGACGCCGAGGTCGAGGTCGGCCACCACCGGGCCGGGCCGGTCGCTGTCACCGTAGGCGCCGGGCGCGGTGACGTGGTGGACCTCCTGGCGCATCGGGCGCACCTCGATGGTGAAGTCCCCGCCGACGCCCGCCAGCGCGTTGACCTGGGTCGACCACGGCCCGGCACAATTCACGACCACCGGCGCGTCCACCCGCTCACCACCGGACAGCACGACCCCGGCCACCCGGCCCCCCACCCGGCGTACCTCCGTCACGGAACGCCTGAGCAGAAACCGCACCCCCCGCCGCACGGCAGCGTCCGCGAGGTTCTGCGTCGCCAGCATCGGGTCATCGACGAACCCCCCGTCCGCGGTGAACACCGCACCCAGCTCCCCGGCCGCGGGACCCCAGAAAGCCTCATCCTCGATCCGCTTAGGCGGCCAGTACCGACCCGGATCAAGCCCAGGAACCCGCTCGCCCAGCGTCCCGGCGTCCCACTGCTCGTACGGCACCCCGACCTCGTCGAACAGCCCGCACATACGCTTACGGGACACGACAGGGACATCGAGCATCACCACACCCGTACGGCACAGCGCCGCGAGGCCGGGCCCGGGGCGGGTCTCGAGATGGTCCGCCCATCCGGTCCAGCAGTGAAACGACTCCCACGCGGCCGCGACACCATCGAACGTCGAATAATTGAAACGCATAACAGCACTCGACGCACTCGTCGACCCCAGCCCGGCACCGCCATTCTTATCAACAACCACGACCCCGAACCCATGCCGGGCGAGCTCAAAGGCAACCGCTGCCCCCATCACACCGGCACCGACCACCACGACATCTGCCACAAGAACCACGATTCCTCCAACTATCCGTTATGGAAAAAGCGTGCCCTCCCCGCAACACCAGAGACAACCAACAAATGTTGAAATGATCCGGCGGTCGATTCGTCAACCGATCGTCGACCCTTGTGGCCGTGAGGTTTCGTCGTTGCTGGAGATGCTGGCGGGCATCACGGATGCGTGTCACCCGCGCGGGATCCGGAATAGAGGTTTATGAGGTCGAGTCAGTAGCCTGCGCTGGCAAACCTAGCGCCGCGGCATCGAGTCGGTACACCCTCGCCGCTGTTCCGCTGAAGAGAGCAGCCTTTTCGCTTGGTGGTGCTCCTGCGGCCAGGCGTTTGAAGACGTTCCAGAGAATCGGGTAGGTGCAAGTGCCGGAATCTACCGGAAAATTGCTCTCGAACATACAACGCTGTGGCCCAAATGCCTCCAGGCAAGTTTCGACGTAGGGAGCCCACTCCTCGGCGAGTTGTCGCGAGTTAAGACCCGGACTCGCTTGAGCAGACCGAAGGCCGGCAACCGGCATCCCCAAGCCACCTAGCTTGACAACCACATTGTCGCAGCGGGCCAGTGCTCGAATATTTTTCCGCCAAATGCAGAATCGTTCTCGGACTCGACTCGCATACCAGCCCACGCCGACGGGCATTCCGACATGGTTGAGGATGATCGGCCCGTTCGGGCACGCTACAGCCAGGTCGATGATTTCGCGTAGCTGCGGCTCGAAGATGAAGGTGTCAAACGAAAGTCCGAGTTCGTGCACTCGCCGGACGCCGGCCTGGAAGACAGCATCGTAGAGCTGATGAGCCTGTCCAGCCTTCCAGATGTGCGGATCGTAGGGCGTCGAGTGCCGGACTCCTCGGTAGCGGCCGGATGCGGCTTGGACATGAGCGAAAAGCACGTCCTCGACCGCCTCGCCCAACGCGAGGTCGACGTTGCCGACGATCCCGGCGCAGACCTTCACGGTGGTCAGGTCACTGGCAGCGACCGCGGCCCTGCTGGCGAACTCCACTTCGCCGACGGATCTCATTGCGTCTGCACCGTCTTCACGGTACATCGTGCCCGCCTCCACACATATGGTGGCGCGAACATCATGTCCGGTGGACAGATCGGCGACGAATTCCTCCAGCAGATATCGGGACTTCCGCTTGAAGGTCCGACCATGTGTCCGCACCCAGTCACTCTCATCTCCGAGCAACTGCGCCAGATATGATTCGGGCTGAAGCCAGAGGTGATGGTGCGCATCGATTATTGGCAGGTCAGGCTCGATGATCGGCTCACCGGGTTCGTCATCGACCATAGGTCCGCACTCCGTCACTTAGTCAGGCGGGGGAAGGTCATCGATCTCGAAGGCCGCAGTCGACTGCATTCCACGCGAGTGAGACTGGTGATGTATCCGGCCGACGTTGGTCAGGTACGGTTGTATGTTCCGCATGTCACTACTCCGCCGTCCACGATCATCTTGTCGCCGGTTATATGCCGGGAGTCGTCCGAAGCGAGAAAGCAAACGGCCGCCGCGACATCTTCGGGTTGAGTGAAGTCTCCGAGAGGTATGCCGGCTTTCGCGTCAGCGACGATTCGCTCGACCGACCAACCGTGGCGGCGAGCGAGGTCTGCTGCGCCACGGTCCCATAGCGGAGTGCGCACGAAGCCTGGATGGACCGAGTTGCAGCGGATGGCCAGCTTTTTCGAGGCGCAATGGGCTGCGACGGTTTGGGTCAAGTGGGCTACGGCGGCCTTGCCGGCACCGTAGGCGGCCGCGTGCGGTGTAGGACGAAGAGCCGCGATCGACGATATGTTGACGATCGACCCGCCGCCGCTGCGGCTCATAGCGGGGATGACCGCCTTACAGCCGAGGAAGACGCCGTCGACATTGACCGCGAAGATCTTCTGCCAGTCGTCCAGCAGGGTGCTTTCGAGATCAGTGGCATTGGCCAGCCAAATGCCTGCGCTGTTGACAAGAACATCCAGGCGTCCGAAACGACCTTCTACATCTCCAACGACCTGGCTCCACTGAGCCTCATCGGTGACGTCATGCTGGAGGAAGGTGAAGCCTTCCGCCTTCGCTGTCGCCTCGCCCAACTCGCGCTGGATATCGGTAATGACCACGTGGGCGCCGTCGGCGGCGAGCCGGTGCGCAGTCGCGCGTCCGATTCCTGACGCTCCGCCGGTCACCAGGGCAACCTTCGTCTCGAGTCTTTCCATGCCGAGGATCTCCTCTTAGTCCGCTACGAGCGCTTGCGGCCGCTGCAGGATCCGGCGCAGGGCCGCGAGAAACTCGGCCACGACGGCGCCGTCGATGGCGCGGTGGTCGGCCGAGAGTGTGGCCCGCATGACGGCCGCGACCTGCACGCTGCCGTTTCTGATTACCGGCGTCGGCTTGGCAGCGCCAACGGCCAGGATTGCGCATTGGGGTAGGTTGATGATGGCGTCGAATTGAGCGACGCCGTACATGCCGAGGTTGGAGATGGTGAAGGTTCCACCTGTGATCTCGGATTGTTTGAGGTGGCCGGCAGCGGCGCGTTCGGTGAGGGCCTTCATTTCGCCGGATATTTCGTGCAAGGTCTTGCCGTTGGCGCTGCGGATCACGGGTGCGAGCACGCCGCCGGGTACCGCGACCACCACGGCGATGTGCGGCTCGGGATATCGGTGGATTTCGCCATCGATCAGATGAATGTTGATCTCGGGCCGCTCGATCAGTGCTGTCGCGCAGGCCTTGATCAGCAGGTCATTGACGGAAATCCGATCGTCGCCGTTTCTGGAGTTGAGTTCTTGTCGCAAGCGTAGAAGCTCGTCTGCCTCGATGTCGACGGCCACCCGATAGTGCGGTATGGACAGATGTGCTTCGGCCGTGTGTGCGGCGATCATTTTCCTCATGGGCGATAGCGGCATGCCCCTAGATGCCGGCTCCTGTATGGCCATCATTGACTCTCTTCGATCACCGCGATCTCGGTGTGTACCTCGGCGGTTTCACCTTCAGCCAGCAGAATCTTTGTCAGGGTGCCGGTTACTGGAGCTGGAATCTCTTCGATCGCTTTAGCGGTCTCGACCTCAACGATGATCTCGCCTTCAGTTACCTGATCGCCTTCAGATTTCCACCATTTCGCGATGGTGGCCTCGACCGTGCCCATACCGGCCTTTGGGATCAAGACCTTCGTCGTCATATGACCACTCCACAGCTAGTCTCGGGTCGGGTTAGAGGATGCTTTTCACGGCTTCGGCAATACTGTCTTTGCTCGGATAGAGCTGCTTTTCCAGCGCTGGACTGAACGGGATATGCACATCGGGAGTGCACACGCGGCGGATCCGGCTGGTCAGATGCTCGAACGCCTCCTCCGCGACCCGCGCGGCTATCTCCCCGCCGGCGTTGCAGGTGCGGTTGGCGTTGTCAACTACGACCAGCCGCGTCGTCTTCGCCACCGATGTGATGATCGTTTCCAGGTCCAGCGGCACGAGCGTGCGCGGATCGACGACCTCGACCGAGATCCCCTCGGTTTCCAGCGCTTCTGCGGCCGCGAGCGCGGGTCGGATACATCCCGCCACGGCTACGACGGTCACATCACTTCCTGGACGTCTGACCTCGGCCGTCCCGATCGGCACCAGCAGTTCCGGATCGGTGGACACCTCCTGCTTGCTGGTCCACAGTGTGCTGTCTTCGAACACGACCACCGGGTCATCGTCTCGGATAGCCGATTTGAGCAACCCCTTCATATCCGCGGGCGTGGTCGGGGCAATGAGCTTGAGGCCGGGCGCATTCATGAACATCGGATACGGCCGGTCTGAATGCTGCGCGGCGATCGAGCGGTTGTAATACAGCGAACAGCGAAACACCGCCGGCACCATCATCTGCCCGCCGGTCATGTAGTGCAGTTTGCCCGCCTGGTTGATGATCTGGTCGGAGGCGAGGTACATGAAACTGGCGATCGACAGGGCCACGATCGGGCGGAGCCCGGTCATCGCCGCACCCACGGCGAGACCACTGAAACTATTCTCCGAGATCGGGGTGCTCCACACCCGTCGCTCGCCAAAGGAGTCCAACACCTTGCCGTCGCCATAGACTGCCAGGTCCTCACCCATCAGAATGACACGCTCATCTCGCGCCATTTCCTCGATCTGGGCCTGCGCGATCGCATTCATGTAACTGATGCGCTCGTGTGTTTTGGCGGGGGTGTGTGTAGAAGTAGTCATGATCGGGATCCACTGTGGCTCGCCGGGTAATTGATCGGGTCGACGTACATATGCCGATACACCTCGCTCGGGTCGGGCAACGGACTTTGTTCGGCGAAGCGGACCGCGTCGACGACCTCCTGGGCGACCTGTGTCTCGACCGCCATGAGCTCGTCTTCGGTGAGCCCGTCCGCGACCAAGACGTCATGGAAGAGCAGCAGTGGATCGCGGTGCCTGACGAATTCGTCGACCTCGGCCTCGGGCCGATACGGTTCCCCGATGATGTTCAAACCGACCTGGTGCTCGTCGAACCGGTAGGTCTTCGCCTCGATCAGAGTCGGTCCGTCACCCCGGCGAGCCCGTTCGACGGCCGTGTGCGCCTGCTCGTACACCGCCGTCACGTCCTGGCCGTCCACGATCACACCCTCGATACCGTAGCCGGCCGCACGCAGGGCGATGTCCGGCTGCCCGTGACTATTCACTACGGACGTGGTAATCGCATAGCGATTGTTCTCGCAGAAGAAGATGACCGGGAGCTTCCACACCGCGGCCATGTTGAGCGTCTCGTGGAACGTCCCCTGATTGCTCGCCCCGTCACCAAAGAATGTCACGGCCACCTGAGTGGTGCCTCGGACCTTCGCGCTCAATGCCGCACCGGCGGCCAACGGAATGCCGCCACCTACAATGGCCGACTCGCCCAAAATGCCCACACTCGAATCTGCCAAATGCATCGAGCCGCCTCGGCCCTTGCAGATCCCGGTGGCTTTGCCCATCAACTCGGCCATCAGACCACCGAGCTTGGCCCCCTTGCCGATCGGGTGACCGTGGGAACGGTGCGTGCCCGTAATATAGTCATCATCCCGCAACGCCATACACGCGCCTACGATTGCGGCTTCATGCCCAATACTCGCATGATAGGCCCCAGGGATCTCGCCCGTTTGATAGAGCCTTGTGCCCTCCACCTCGAACTGGCGGATCCGCTGCATCCGCCTATACGCTGCCATCTGCTGCTGCCTGTCCAGGGGCATAACTCGCTCCACATTCTGTGGGATCAGCCAAGATCAAACCGCCGGCCCAAAAACCACGCTGCATGGCCGGGTCGCCGCGTCGAACGCCGCACGTTCCCCGGCCGCTCCCATACCACTCCACTTAGCCGGTTCGAAGATCAATTCAGGGCCGCCTCCTCGCCACTTGTTGACGTAGATGACCCCCGCGGGAATAAGCTGCGCGGCATGCGCATTTCTTTCCGACCCGGTATAGACTGTCGCGGTCAGTCCATAATTACTCGCCCGGCTCTCCTCGATACCTTCCTCAAACGATTTGACCACCTGTACGGGTGCGACCGGGCCGAAGGTCTCCTCCCGCATTACCAGCATCGATCTGTCGACCTGCGTCAAGACCGTCGGCGGGTAGAAATACCCTGGCCCGGACGGCGTTTCCCCGCCGCACATGACCCGCGCTCCACGGTCGATGGCATCCGTTACGTGGCCTTCGACGATGCTGCGTTGTCTTTCGTCGACCAGGGGACCAATGGGAATAGGGCCCGTACCCGTTGAGATGCTCTTGGCAACCCGCGCCAGCGCCGCGATGAAGTCATCGGCGATTCGTTCGTGGACGTATATCCTCTCCATCGACGTGCAGAGCTGACCGGAGTTGAGAAATGCCCCGACAGCCACCTCGGTCGCCGTCGCCACCACGTCCACGTCGGCATCGACAATGACCGGATCCTTGCCGCCCAGCTCGAGCACGGAACGATGCAGCTGTTTACCCGCCGCAGCCGCGACGGCACGGCCCGATGGAACGGATCCGGTGAAGTGGCTTAGTCGCACAGCTGGGCTTTCGGAAAGCCGGGCGCCAGTAGCCGCCCCGCCGAGCACAAGGTTTATTACTCCTGACGGCAGCGATGCAAAACACTCGACCAGCCGCACCGTGGACATGGGCGCCCGCTCCGAAGGTTTGACAACGACGGTGTTACCGGATGCGAGGATCGGTCCAAGTGCTGACAAGATGATCGAGCTGGCGGAATTCCACGGCGCTATCACCGCTGTAACACCCACCGGATGCCGAATGATCCGGGTTACTCCGCCTTCTCCACTCGATACTTCCGCCGCATACTCATAACTTCGTGCGCAGGCGAGGCTGTTCCGAAATGCTGCGACAGCGCCACCGACAGACGCACGACCTATCTCACGAGGCCTGCCCATCTCTGCCTGTTCAACCTCGGCCAGATCGGCGGCATGATTGCCCACCCGCTCGATGCATTGCTCGAGGAGATCAAGGCGGGCAGCCAGCCCGATGCGAACCCATTCATCCGCCGCAGCCTCCGCTGCGCCTACCGCTATCCCCACCTCGGCAAGCGAATCCGCTGGAAAGCGGGCGATCGGCTCCCCGGTCGCCGGGCTCACGACATCACACAGTTCCGCCGCCGGCGGCTTCCATTCGCCGTCGAGATAGCTTCTCAGAATCTCCATTGGTCCACTCCTTGCGTAAAGGCCCCTCGCGTCGGTCAGTCGCCGTCCGTCGGTGCATCGTGAATCAACTCACGTGTTGGTAGACCAAGCTGTCGCATGACGAAGGCGAGCCATTCGGTGTGTTCCATGACCGCGATGTGTTTGTTCGTGGCCCAGCCGTGGCCGGCGTTTTCCCAGATTCGGATGAGTACGGGGTTGTCCGCGCTTGTGGCGGCCTGGAGCCGAGCCCCGAATTTTCGGGCGTGCCATGGAGGGCATCGTGGGTCGGTGTCGCCGGCGTCGAGGAACACCGCAGGGTAGGGGGTGTCGTCTTGGACGAGGTGGTAGGGAGAGAACGAGGCGAGCCGTCGCACGTCGTCGGGATCGGTCGGGTCGGCCAACTCGTTGGCGATGGCCATCCGGTCGTACGCATCGCGGCAGCCGCCGATCAGATCGAGCACGGGTACGCGTGGAACGACCGCTTTCCAGAGATCCGGCCGCTGTGTGATGGCGACGCCGCTGAGCAGACCACCGTTGGATCCGCCGGTGACGGCGAGTTGATCGCGAGTGGTGATCCCCGTGTCGAGGAGGTGCTGGGCGACGGAGAAAAGATCGGCATAGCAGTTCTTTTTGTTCGTCAGCCGACCCTCGTGCCACCATTGCCAGCCGAATTCGGCGCCGCCGCGAAGGTGTGCGTGAACGTAGACTCCACCGGCTTCGACGAAGGCGGCCATCGCACCCGGAAACTGCGGCGCGAACGGGACGTTGTACCCGCCGTAGGCGTAGATCAGGGCCGGCTGCGCGGACGTACGGTCGAGATCGCGGCGATAGACGAGGTGGTAGGGCACACTCGTGGCGTCCGCGGAGATCGCCTGGCGGTCCTCGACGATCGCGTTGTCGACAACCGCGGCCGGCGGCCGCAGCAGGTCGAGCTCGCCGGTGTCGGCACCGTATTGGTAGGTGGCCCATGCGCTGGTCAGCGTGGAGAAATTGAACAGATACCTGTCGGGATGACCACGCCCGAGCAGGCTCATGATCGGGAAGGATCCTCTGGCGATCGCTCCCTCACCCGGCAGGGGGATTTGACCGAGCGACTCGCCCTTGGCGTTCACGATTCGCAGCCGGGCATACGCATCGACGAACTCCCCCAGGACGAGGCGGTCACCCATCGGTGTCAGGGTGCGGATCACCGCATCGGAGATGGGGACCAACTCGCGCCAGGACGAGGTGTCGTTGGGGTCGGCGCTGTCGAGCGGGATCGCGACCACTCTGCCGCGGGGCGAATGCTCGTCCGTGGCGACGGCAATGTAGTCATCGCCCAGGACATGGCCAACGAGTGGACCGTCGAACGCGGTGACGAATGGGCGCCAGACGAGCTCGTCAGATCCGTCCAGGCGAGCCACCGCGACCGGAAGTGTCGTCATCAGCCGTTCGGAGGCCACCGCGTATCTTCCGTCCGCGGATACGGTCACCGTGTGGTATTCGGTCGACTCCAGCCAGGGGACATCCGCCAACACCGTGGTCGGCTTGCCGTCGCGACCGTGGAAGTAGACGTGCTGGACGAAATCAACCGCCGCGCCATCGATCGCGCTGAAGAAGAAACCCTTCGAGTCGGCCAGCCAACTCACGCCGCCGGTGAAGTTGTCCATGAGGACTTGAGTCGGCGGGTCGGGCAGCTGCTCTCCGGTCCGCACGTCGATCAGCTGGATACGGTTCTGCTCACTGCCATCGGTGCAGAGCCCGACCGCCAAAATGGTGCCGTCAGGAGAGGGCGCAATCCAGGAAACGAACAACGGTGTGTCGTGGTTGTCGCCGCCGGGATCGAAAACCACCCTTCCCGCACCGAAGGGAGCTTCGCTTACCAGTACTTGAGGTGTGGCAGCGGAGGTTTCCGTACGAAACCATCGCCCGGCGGCGTAGCTGGGAAGACCTGGGGAACGTGGTGCGTTGAACCGCTCCACCAGTTGCTTCAGCCGGTGAAAATGGGGCCAGTCACGGACATAGCTCGCGGCTAGCTCGTTCTGTTCGCGTTGCCAGTCGCGCACCTCGGCGGTGGCTTCCTCCAACCAGCGGTACGGATCGGCAAAACAGACTCCGGCCAGCTCTTCCGTCGCATCGACGGTGCGGGTCTTGGGATAACGCAATGACACGACAGCGTTCCTCCATCAACTCGAGCGGCGGTCTTTGACGAGCCGACCATCCTGGACGATCAGCACCACGCGGTCGCGAGCTGCAAAAAGCTCAGGAGACTCCAACGGGTTGCCGGCGAACGCTATGAGATCGGCTCGCTTGCCGACCTCGATCGTCCCTACCTCATCGCCGATGCCGAGAATGTCGGCGTTGATTCGCGTAGCCGACACCAGTGCGTCCATCGGCGTCTCGATTTTCGATCGCAGCAACAATTCGTTGCCGCGCAGGTCCTGCTTCGGCCCGATCAGGTCCGAACCCAACCCCACGCGTACACCAGCCGCTCTAGAAATTTGAATGGCGTCGACCTGTCCCTGCCAGACCCCGCCCGCGCGGTGCGCCATGGTCGGTGGCAACCCGGCCTCAGCGGTGTCGTCGAGCAATGCGCGGACGACGGCAAGGGTAGGCACGTGGGCTACGTCGTGCTCGGCCATCAATTCGGCAGTTCCCTCGTCGATTTCCGAGCCATGTTCGACGCAGCGGACACCAGCCGAGACCGCGTTTCGGATGCCGGCGTTGTTGTGAGCATGCACGGTGACATAAGTCCCGCGAGCCTTGGCCTCAGCGACCGCGACCGCGATCTCTTCCACCGTGAACTGCGTATCGCTGAGCTTGTCGTGCCGGGAGACCACACCTCCCGTCACGCACAGCTTTACGAACGTCGCTCCGCGCCGAAATCCCTCTCGCACATTCTTCCGCAATTGCTCCGGGCCATCCGACGACACCGAAAAAGTACGTAGGCCCGGGATCGCGTGCTGGTCCCACGCCTCGGTCGGCTCCCAGTCGGCCCCCAAGTAGCCATGTCCACCGGTCTGGCAATGTATTGGTCCGCACTGAAGAATCCGGGGCCCCGGCATCTTGCCGGATGCCATCACATTGGCCAGCCCAGCGTCGATCCCGCCGGCGTCACGCACCGTGGTGAAACCGGCATCTAGGGTCTGCGCGCAGTTGGCGAACATGTCGGCGGCCAGGTCGGCCACCGACAGCACATGCCGAAAGCTGTCGTCGATATTGCTGGACAACCCCAGGTGTACGTGGGCATCGATCATCCCGGGAGTCAGGGTGAGTCCGTCGCAATCGATCACCTCCGCACCTGCCGGAGGCGTCCCGCCGATGCCGGTTATCCGCCCGTCCTCCACCTGTACTGCCAGGCCAGGCATCGGATCTCGTCCAGAGCCGTCCACGACCAAGGCTCCCAGAAGCCACATGGATGCTCACCCTCCGTGTATCGGTTCGGACGCTTGTCCAGGCAGATCGCCATCGCATGATCAGGGCCTAGTTCTAGAGCCGCGCCTGGTCGGCTACGGGCGATTTTGTCGCCACATGAGCGTCCACCCGTACCGTGGTAGGGTGCAGTCTCGAACCGCGGTACGTATTCTGTCAAGAGGTGGCCATGACGACTTCCGTCCCAGCGAGCGAGGGCGCCCCGAAGCTCCCGCCGAAAGCCGAACGCATAGTCGAGGAGGCGGTGCGCTACATCCATGAGCATGGCCTGTCGTCATTTCAGCTGCGGGTGTTCGCCCCCACTATCGGCATCAGCCATCGGGTGATCATCCACTACTTCGGCAGCAAGGATCGCCTGCTCGCCGAGGTGTTCCATCGGGTGCGGCTCGATGACATCGTTCGCCTCCGCCGAACCGTCACCACGGCACGCGAGCTGCTCCTTGAGCTGTGGGACTACTACACCGCCGAGGGCAACGAGCTCCGCATCTTCATGTTCTTCGACCTGTTCAGCACGGCATGCCAGCAGCCCGACCAGTTCGTCGACTTCCTCGACTCGCTTGACAGCTGGGTCTACTTCGCGGCTGAACTCGCTCAGCGCGAAGGGTTCAGACCGACCGACGCCAAGAGGCGGGCGCGCGCCGGCATCGCCGCAGTGCGCGGGCTGTACATAGACCTGCACTCCAGTGGTGACCGCAAGGGCTGTGAGGAGGCACTTCGGGAGCTTCTCGACGTGTTCTTTCCGGTAATGCCCAAGCGCCGGACCTGATCGGCTTCGCCTGGCCGAGGCTTCGCAGACAGTCTCTTGACATGCAACGAACCGTGGTCCAGAGTACTCGGTACCACGGTACGGATCAGACGTCATTGACGTGATCGCACCGTAGAACACCCGAGGCATCCGCCGACTAGATGCCAACTTCCTGTTAGCAACACTCATTACCAAGACGCCGGTCCAGTGAGCGACATTCGCCCGCCGTCGTCCTTTTGGCAGGGAAATTCGAGGAGTAACGATGCTATCTCGTAATCGACGCAGCAGGTCCTTTCGTGGTGTTGTCGCCCCTATTGCGGCTGTGGCGATGGTCGTAAGCGCGTGCGACGGCTCATCTCCCAAGGCCAGTCCGAGTGGAGGGACCTTCACGCTGCGTATCCCCGCGGCTCCGATCTCGCTGGATGTGCCGAAGAATTTCAACTTGACCAACACCACCTTTATTGCATTGGTGACGGAAAAGCTCGAAACGATCTCTCCGAACGGCGAGCTCCGTCCGGACCTCGCGACCAGCGTGCGCAAGCCCGACGCCAAGACATTGGTCTACACGTTGCGCCAGGGCGTGAAGTTCTCGGACGGCTCAATATTGACCGCGGCGGACGTCGCTTGGAGTATCGAGCACGCCGCGACCGGCACGTCACAACTGTCCAGCCTGCTGGCGTCGTTCGCCAGCGCTACGGCGACCGATCCCACCACGGTGACAGTGAAGCTCAAGACCCCGGATGCGCTGGCGGAGAACAGGCTTGCCGCCCTTGTCTATGTCCAGCAAGCCGAGTTCGCCCAAGCGCATGCAAAGGACCTGGGCACGTCCAAGGCGATGCCGATCGGCACCGGGCAATACGTGTTCAGCAGTTCTACTCCGCAAGGCGTTGCCCTTACCCGCAATCCACGCTACTGGGGTGCCAAGCCTGCGCCGGACAAGGTTGCCGTAAGTGTGGTCGCCGATGAGAACGCGGCACAGCTGGCCATGCGCTCTGGGTCGATCGACGGAAGCTTTATCCAAAACCTCAAGGCGGTCGGGCCGTGGAAGGCGATGAGCGGAGTGTCGGTCCACTCGCTCCTGCCGAACCTATCGCTCGATTACATGTCTCTCGACGTTGCCCGTGCACCCTTCGACGATGTCCACGTCCGCAAGGCATTCGCTTACTCGCTGGACCGGAAGGGGATCCTCGCCGCGGCCTATGGCAGTTACGCTTCACCGGTCAACGGCGTTGCTCTTCCTGGTGAGCTGGCCGGCCTTGCCCCGTCCGAAGATGCGCTCCGGAGCTTCATGGGCTCGCTACCAGGCTATGAGTTCAGCTTGGCCAGTGCCAGAAGCGAGCTTGCGCGGTCGCGCCATCCGAATGGATTCACGGTCACGGTTATCTACGCGTCCGAGCTAAAGGTACAAGAACTCGCGGTACTGAACCTGCAGCAGAACATGGGCAAGCTGGGCGTGAAAATTATTCCCAAGCCGGTAACGGTAAACCAGTGGATCACCGACGTCTATGCGCACAACCAGGCCGTCGTGCTCGTCACCTACAATTCGTCGACTCCTGATCCCGTCTGGCGGCTCGGTGGCCTGACCACAAAGGCGAACATGGCGGCGAATGGTTTCAATACCGCGCAGTGGACCAGTCCGAACGTCGAGAAGGCCAACACTCAGCTCGCCGAGTCATCGGACAAGGCCACCCGCTGGGAAGCCGCCCAGACCATCCTCAGTGCGATCGCGAACGACGTTCCCTACGTCCCGATCGGGTCACCGGACAAGGTGTTCGTCGTCGGCAACAAATGGAAATTCAAAAACGTTCCGAGCATCAACGATATGTGGCACAACGGAACCTGGGTATCGGACCTGCGTGCACGCTAGCCCACCGTGAGGCGTTCAGCGTCTGCGGGCCGTGAAGGGAGGTGATGGGTGTGCTGTTGGTGGTCTTCTTGTTGAGACGGTTCGCCGGTATGGCCGTCGTCTTGGTCGTGGTGAGTTTTCTGGTGTTCGGTCTGCTCGCGTTGAGTCCGGGGTCGGTGTTGGCGACGTTGTTGGGTACTCAGCCGGCCAGTCCGGAGTTGGTCGCGGCGATCAAGGCGGAACATCATCTTGATGATCCATTCCTGATTCAATATTGGGCCTGGCTTGTGCACGCGCTGCAGGGGGATTTCGGGAGGTCGGTTCAGTCTGGTGAGCCGGTCATCGATGCCATCACGGCGCGTCTTCCGGTCACGTTGGAGCTCGCGTCCTTCGCGGGGGTTCTGGTCCTGATGATCGGGATTCCGGTGGGGATGCTGGCGGGTATTCGTCATGGTCGGGTGTTCGATCGGGTGACGTCGGGGGTCACGGTGATCGGGATGAGTTCGCCGGCTTTCGCGATCGGGATTTTGCTGATCTATCTGCTGGGTGTGCGGATGGGGTCGTTCCCGGTGTTCGGGCCGGGGGATGGCAGCCTGGGCAGCCGGTTGGAGCATTTGACGTTGCCTGCTGTGGCGTTGGCGTTCCACTTGTGCGCGCTTATCGTGCGGCAGACGCGGGCGGCCACCTTCGATGTGATGAGCAGGGATTACGTCACGTTCGCCCGTGCGCGGGGGCTGAGCCCGTCCAGGATCGTGGTGCGTTATGCGTTGCGTAATACGGCGGTGCCGGTGGTGACCGCGACGGGATTGCTTTTCGTGGTTTTGCTGTCTGGTGCTGTGCTGGTCGAGAAGGTTTTTTCGCTGTCGGGTGCCGGACAGTTGATGGTCGAGTCGGTTACCGCGAAGGACATCCCGGTGGTGCAGGGTCTGGCGTTTTTCACCGCGCTGCTGGTCGTGGTGTTGAATCTGATCGTCGATGCCGTGGTGCTGGTGATCGATCCGCGCACTCGCTCTAGTGCGAAGGCGGCCGCCAGATGAGCATGATGCCGGTCGGCCCAGCCGACGCCGCGGCCTCGACCCGGAAACGGCCCGGCCGGATCGGGAGACGGCGCGGCCGGATCGGGAGACGGCGCGGTCGGATCGGGAGACGGCGCGGTCGGATGCCGGTTGTGTCGGTCGTGTGTTCGCTGGTGTTGCTGGCCGTGATGGTGTGCGCTGTCACGGGAAGCGCGCTGGCGCCGGCCGATCCCGGGGCTCAGGATCCCCTGCTGGGGGTGACGGGTCGGGGTCCTGGGCATCTGCTGGGTACCGACCAGTTGGGACGCGATGTGTTGTCTCAGCTCATCGCGGCCGCACGGTCGGCTCTTCTCGGCCCGTTCCTGGTGGCGCTCGGCTGCCTGGCGATCGGGAGCGGTTTGGGTATGGCCGGTGCCTACTTCGGTGGCGTGGTCGATGCCGCGGTCAACCGGCTCGCGGATCTGATCTACTCGCTGCCTGCGCTCCTGGTCGCCGTGGTGGTGGTCGGGGTGCTGGGCGGCGGGTATTGGGTCGCGGTGCTGGTGCTGCTGGGGTTGTCGGTGCCGTACGCGATCCGGGTGTGCCGGAGTGCGGCGATGGTGCAGGTCCGGCTACCGTACGTGGACGCGGCTCGCACGATCGGGATCTCCTCCGCCCGCGTGCTGTACCGGCACATCCTGCCGAACATCCTGCCGACCGTGCTGGCGACGTTCCTGCTCGATTTCGTCGGCGCGCTGATCGGCTTCGCCGCGCTGAGCTACCTCGGCCTCGGCGTACCACCCGGACAGCCCGACTGGGGCCGGATGCTCGTCGAAGGCCAGACCCTCATCGCGGAGAATCCCTGGCTGTCGATCGCGCCGGCCATGCTCCTCATCCTGACCGCGGCCAGCGCCACCCTCCTGGGCGACTGGGCCTACGAATGCCTGGCGCGAAACGGAAAACGGTCATGACCACTTCCAGTAACCACACTGACGGCGTTCCCCCCGCGGGAGCCAGCGAGGACGCTCCCTCCGCGCAAGGGAGTCGGGGCACTGGCGCGGGTGTGCTGCTGATCCGGGGACTCGACGTCACCATGGCGACGCAAGACGGCACACGCACGCTGGTCCGAGGCGTCGATCTGGACCTGGCCGCCGGTGACACCCTCGGGATCGTCGGTGAATCCGGCAGCGGCAAGTCACTGACCGCGCGGTCCGTCGTCGGCCTGCTTCCCGCCGCGCTACAGGCCGGCGGATCGATCAGCTACTGCGGCGAGGAGTTGATCGGCAAAACGGAACGGGAATGGCGGAAGATCCGTGGCGCCCGGATCGGCCTCCTGCTGCAGGATCCGTTCACGATGCTCAATCCCTTGCAGAGCGCGGCGGCGACGTTGGCGGAGTCGCTGCCGAAAACCATCCGCCGCAACCGCGATACCCTCCGCGAGCAGATCACCACACGGCTGGGCGAGGTCGGATTGGCGGCCGAGGTCGCGGACCGCTACCCGTACCAGCTGTCCGGCGGTATGCGGCAGCGGCTCGCTCTGGCCGCGGCGTTGGCTCGTGATCCCGAGTTGCTCATTGCGGACGAGCCGACCACCGCGCTGGACGTCACCACCCAAGATGACGTGCTCGCTCTGCTCAAACACATCCAGACCAGCCGCGGGATGTCACTGATCTTCATCACCCACGACCTGCGCGTCGCCTTCTCCATCTGCGACCGAATCCAGGTCATGTACGCGGGGTCGGTCGTCGAACAATCCCCGGCAGCGAAGCTCCGGAGTGCTCCGGTGCATCCGTACACGCTTGGTCTGCTGCTCGCCGAACCACCTGTCGACCACTACGTCGAAAAACTCGTCGCCATCCCCGGCCGGGTGCCTGCGGCCGACTCGGTCGCCGACCAGTGCGGCTTCGCGGATCGTTGCGGCTGGGCGCAACCGGAATGCACCAGCGAACGGCCCGCGCTTTCGGTGATCGCGGCTGACCGTACGTCGTCCTGCATCAGGCTGGACCAGATCGGCGGAGAACTCGCTGCGAAAGTCGACCACTTTCACCATGCCGTAGCGGAGCCGCCGCAACACCCGCCACGAAAACCGATCATGACCGTCACCGATCTCTGTAAGACCTACCGGACGACACCTCTGCTCGGCCGGTCACAAACCTTCACCGCACTCGACAACGTCGGGTTCGCCGTCGGCGAGGCCGAATCGGTCGCACTCGTCGGTGAAACCGGTTCGGGCAAGACCACCATCGCCCGCACCATCCTCGGCCTGGCCAAACCAGACAGCGGCCAGATCGACCTGAACGGAGTCGACGTAGCCGACCGCCGCAAACTCAACCGGCGGCAACGCCGAGACGCACGCCGATTCACACAGATCGTATTCCAGGACCCCTACGCCTCACTCAACCCCGCCCTGAACGTCGGATCGATACTGCGAGAAGTACTCAACCAACGCGGAAACACCACCGACCCAGCAGCCGAAATCAGCCAACTCCTCACCCGCGTCGGCCTACCCACCTCCTACGCCAAACGCCGCCCCGCCGCACTGTCCGGGGGCGAGCAACAACGCATCGCCATCGCCCGCGCCATCGCGATGAAACCACGACTCCTCATCTGCGACGAACCCGTAGCAGCCCTCGACGTATCCGCCCAAGCACAAATCCTCGAACTACTACGCGACATCCAACACACCGAACACCTCGCCCTACTCTTCATCACCCACGACCTATCAGTCGTCCGCCAAATAGCCGACCACATCATCGTCCTGCACCACGGCCAGATCATCGAATCCGGCAACACCAGCGAAATCTTGGACCGGCCAACCCACGAATACACCAAACGACTGCTCGCCGCGGTCCCCGGCACGCCACGCTCATAATGTCGAGCCGCGCGCCGAGGCAGGGACGTGCCGGTCGATGCACGGCAGGTCGGCGTGATGGTGCAGGTGCGTCATCTGATGTGCGTCAGATTGGATGGCGTTCTGGTGGACGCCGATCAGCCCAGCGCGGCCGCCTTGCGTAGCAGCACTGAGCGTTCGCGCTGGTTGGCGCACAGCCGGGCCGCCAGCTCCAGCTCGGCGCGCGCTTCCGATCGCCGTCCGAGCCGGGACAGCAGCTCACCGCGTACGGTCGGGACCAGATGCGAACCGGGGAGCCGGCCCAAGGCGATCAGCTCGTCCACCATGGCCAGGGCTCGCGCCGGACCCGAGGCCATGGCCACGGCGACGGCTCGGTTGAGCTCGACCACCGGCGAGGGGGCGACCCGGCCGAGCGCCTCGTAGAGCACCACGATCCGGTCCCAGTCGGTCGCCTCCAGCGACGGCGCCGACGCGTGGGCGGCGGCGATCGCAGCCTGCAGGCCGTAGGGACCGAGCCCGCGAGCCGATGCCTTGGTCAGTGCGGCCAGCCCACGGTGGACCGCCAAGAAGTCCCACCGCCGCCGGTCCTGGTCCGCCAGCAGGATCGGCGAACCATCCGGGCCGGTCCGGGCCGGGAAGCGCGCGGCCGTCAGCTCGCACAGCGCGAGCAGACCGTGCACCTCCGGCTCGTCCGGCTGCAGCGCGGCCAGCGTACGGGCCAGCCGGATCGCCTCGTACGCGACGTCGGGGCTAAGCAGCCGGCCGCCCGACGTGGCCGTCGACCCCTCGGTGAAGATCACATAGACGACGCTGAGCACGCCGCCCAGCCGTTCCCGGCGTTCACCGGCCGACGGCAGCTCGAACGGTACCCCGGCCGCCGCGATCGTCCTCTTCGCCCGGGTGATGCGGGCCTGCACGGTCGGCACGGATACCAGGAACGCGCGGGCGATCTGTTCGGTGGACAGGCCGCCGACCACGCGCAGGGTCAGCGCCACCCGGGCCTCGGGGGAGAGGACCGGGTGGCAGCTGACGAACATCAGCGCCAGGATGTCGTCGTCGATCCGGTCGGGGTCGATGTCCTCGTCGATCACCGGGTCAGCCGCCAGCAGGGCGTGCCGGTCCTGCAGGGCGGTCCGGCGGCGGAGCGCGTCGATGGCCCGCCGCCGGGCCGTGGCCATCAGCCAGCCGGCCGGATTGGCCGGAGAGGTGAGCGGCCACGACGTCAGCGCCTCGGCCACCGCCTCCTGGGCGGCGTCTTCGGCCAGCTCGAAGTCGCCGGTGAACCGGGTCAGCGCGGAGACGATCCGCGCCGACTCGATCCGCCAGACGGCCTCGACGTCGGCCGTACCCATCAGGTCCGGCCGGTGCTCTCGCGCGCGGCCAGTTCCTCGACGGACCCCTCGTAGCCCGGAGGCATCTCGTCGTCCCCGGCCACCCGCCGGACCTCGATCTTGGACCCGGTGACCGACGGGACCCGCGTGGCCCACTCGACCGCCTCCTGCTTGGAGGCGACATCGAGCATGAAGTAGCCCCCGAACAGTTCCTTGGTCTCGCCGTACGGCCCGTCCGTGACCACCGGGGTCTCGCCGCTGAAGTCGACCACGACGCCCTGGGCCGCGTCGTCCAGCCCCTCGGCCGCGACGAACACGCCGGCTTCGACCAGCTCCTCGATGTACCGGTACGTCGTGGCCGCCAGCTCTTCGAACCCGGCCATGATGGCCGCGTTCGACTCATCGGTGCCCCGCATGATCAGCATGTACTTCGGCATCGTGTTCTCCTCCTCGGCGGGGCCGCCTCTCGGCCCTCGCACCCCGTACGTCGAACGAACGGCCCGCGGATCGACACGGTCCCGAAGAAATCTCTCGCCACGACGCAGCCGATCCCTCCGGCCCGGGTTGCGCCCGTCAGACCGCGGCCCCTGAGCGGTGGCTGACGCGGACGCCATGCTGGTCAGAAAGCTTAACGTCGCTGCTTCGGAAGGCGGCAGGCTCACATGGATCTGGGAAGAGCTTGGTGCCGATGGGGGTGCGGGCGATGATGGGCCGGCGTACGGCGCGGGCGATTCTGATCGATGATCGGGGCCGGCTGGTGTTGCTCAAACGGACGGACCGCGCCGGGCGGCGGTGTCGAGGACTTGGATGTCTCGACCGAGGCCGCCTTGCATCGGGAATTGGCGGAGTGGTCGTGACGGGGAATTGGCCATTCCCTGTCAGTGGTAGACCGGGCCACGCCGTCGCGGCGACGGTATGGCGGGTTTATCGGCCTTCGCCATGGGTGCGGGAAGCAGCTCGGCGCGCAGCGCGTTCAGCAGTATGTCCGCGGTGTCGCGGCTGAAGCCGTTGCGGATCACCATGCGCATCACGGCTACGTCGTCGAGGGCGTCGGGCAGGTGGTAGGCGGGTATCTGCCACCCGTGTTTGCTCATCCGGTCGTGGATGTCGAACACGGTCGCGGTTGTGCCGGGCCGCATCCGCAACGCCACGACCGGCAGATGGTCTCCATTGGAGATGACCTCCAGCGCGGGGATCTGCGCGATCTGTTCGGCCAGGTAGGACGCCACGTCACGGCAGGCTTGTTGCACCGCGCGGTAGCCCTCGAACCCGAGGCGCAGGAAGGCGTAGTACTGCGCCACCACCGGGGCGCCGGATCGAGAGAAGTTGAGCGTGAAGGTGGGACGCTGCCGCCGAGCAGCTCGCAATCGAAGATCAGCTCCTTTGGCAGCGCCTTCTTGTCGCGCCAGATGATCCACCCGATGCCTGGGTAGACCAGCCCGAATTTGTGGCCCGAGGTGTTGATGGACTGCACCCGGGGCAGCCGGAAGTCCCACACTAGGTCGGGCTCGAGGAATGGAGCGATGAAGCCGCCCACCGCAGCGTCGACGTGCAGCGGCACGTCCAATCCTCGTTCGGCCTGGAGCCGATCCAATGCGGATGCCATCTCGGCCACCGGGTCGTAGATTCCCAGCGCGCTGGACCCGAGAATGGCGACAGCGCCGATGGTGTTCTCGTCGCAGAGGCTCGCCACCTCGAACGGGTCGACGGTGAAGCCGGGTTCCCGGATCGGCACGTAGCGCGGCTCGACATCCCAGTAGCGACAGAATTTCGGCCAACAGGTGTGCACCGCGCTGGGCATCACCAGGTTGGGCCTGTCCGCCGACAGGCCCTGGGCTCGTCGCCGCGCACGCCAGTTGAACTTCATCGCCAGCCCGGCCAGCATCGTGGCCTCGCTAGATCCGCCGGTTGAGCACCCGACGCCGTCGGTGCCCGGATCGTTCCAGAGGTTGGCCAGGATGTTCACGCACCGTGTCTCCAGCTCCGCCGTCTGCGCGTACTGGTCGTGGTCCACCAGGTTGCGGTCCAGAGAATCGGCGATCAGCGCCTTGGCCTGGGGTTCCATCCAGGTAGTGCAGTAAGTGGCGAGGTTGAGGCGGGCGTTGGAGTCCAGCATGATTTCGTCCCGGACCAGTGCGGCGGCCGCGTCCGGTGCCATCGGACCGGGCGCCAGCTGGTAGCGCGGAACCCCGCCGGCCGGCACCAGCCCGCTGTACAGCGGATTCACGGCCAGGTCCAGATGTCGACGATCGCGATGCACCGGCTTGACCATGTCGATCACGATCCCGTCGGGGCAGAAGCCATAGAAACGGGGGCTGATTGGCGCCGGCTCCACAAGGCGCCGGTCTGGGGGGTGGTGTGCATGAGGTCTCCCTGGCGTGTCCATGGCGTCTGCCTGCCGCCATCAGCATGGGCTACTCAAAGTAGTCGCATGACTACCAGATGGGCCACATTTTGGTACGGGTGCGGTTCGCGGACGAGCAGTGGCGTCTGCTGGCGGGCCTCGGGTGAGCCGGTAGTTCCCGCCATGCGCGGTGACCTGGCCCGGCCGCGTACGCGACCGGGCCGCGCGGGCCACGGGTCTTCGATCGGGGAACGCCTATGCGGCGGCCTTCATGGATCGCAGGTCCTGCCAGAAGGTGAAGCGCCCGAGCGTCATCCTGACGGTATGCGCCGATGCCCAGTTCTGCCCGAAGTGGATGAGCGGAATGAAGCACGCCTGTTCGAGCATGTACTCGCCGAGTTTGGTGGCGGCCTGGGTGCTCGCGTCCGCCGAACCGTTCTCGATGGTCGCCACCAGCTTCTTGAAGATCTGGTCGTCGGAGAAGTGCGCGCCGAGCGTGGGGTGGGGGCCCCGGTACTGGCTGATGGGCTGGTCGTAGCCCAGGTTGTGGAAGTGGATCGGATACTTGTTGCTCGTCCAGGCCTTCACCAGCGCCGCGCCATCGGCCTGCCGGTCGAACTTCACACGGATGCCGATGTCGGCGAGGGACTGCCGCACGACGGGCTCGTACGAGGAGGGGTAGTAGCCGACCGACGCGCTCGGGATGACGACGTCGAAGCCGTTCGCATAGCCGGCCTGCGCCATCAGGCTCTTCGCACCCTGCACGTCGAATGGGTAGCGGTCGTCCGCTCCCTTGACGTATTCCGGCTGCCCCGGCCGGAAGACCTCGTCGCTGACGGTTCCGTAGCCATTCTCGAGGGACTTGAGCATCGCCCTCTGGTCGAACGCCATGGCGATCGCGCGGCGTACCCGGACGTCGCCGAGCGCCGGGACGATCTTCCCGGTGAAGTCGTTGATCAGGAGCAACCGGAATGATCCGCCCGCCCGGTGGATGTCGAAGCCGTCCTTCACGAGTGAGGGAGCGAGCGAGGCGGTGCTCAACGGAGTGGCGTCGATCTGACCGGACCTGAGGGCGTTCGTGGCGGCGACGTCATCGTCGAAGACCTGGTAGGTGAGGGAGTCGAAGTCGAGCGCCTTCGGGTCCCAGTAATGCGGGTTGCGAGCATAGGAGATCGAGACGTCCGGTACGGCTTCCTTAATGATGTACGGGCCCGTTCCCGCCGTTGCCTTCTTGAGCTGCTCACGGTTCTGGGCCGCTTTGGGGCTGGCGATGCCGGTCCAGAGCATGAACTCGTTGAAAAAGGTCTCGTCCATGCCCACTTTGGTCGTCAGCTTGAGGGAGTACTCACCGGTGGGGACGACCTTGAGACCGTAGAAGTCGGTGAGGGAGGCCTTGTAGAAGTAGCCGTCGCTGGCGAAAAGGAGGTCGCAGTAATCGGCGAGAGCCTGCGCGTTCAGGTGCGTACCGTCGACGAAGTCGACGTTGGTGTGTAGATCCACCGTCATGCTCTTCTGGTCGCCGGAGAGCTCGTAACGGGAGGCGAGCAACGGCTTGAGCGCCGAGGTCAGCGGATCGATGGTGAGCAGGCTCTCGTAGGTGGCCTTCCCGCCGAAGTACTGCAGGTTGAGCCCGTCCAGCGGGCTTCCGATGAATCCGTAGGTCGTCCGGTCGATGCCGAGTCTGAGCGAGCTCGACCGGGCGGAACTCCCGTTGGGCGTGCATGACGCGAGCCCGAAGGCCGCCGCCGTCGTGGTGGTCATGGCAAGGAAGCCGCGCCGGGTGATATGCATTCTGCGCTCCCGATCTCCGTGTCGGTACTTCGTCGATCTACGCCCCCGGACCGAAGCACGCTGGAGCGTGCTGTGACATTGCTGCACGTCGTACTGCCGCGTCAACGCGCGTTGCCGGGGGAGCAACGGCGGTCACGTCATCGATGACCTGCACCGGCGTCGTACCGCTCGATCGCAGTGTGGACCGCGGTCATCGCATCGCCCAGCGCCTCCTCGGCCGTGTCGATGAGTCTGTGCATCCGGATGAAGCCGTGGACGAGACCCGGATACCGGCGGAGTCTCACGGGTACGCCGGCGGCCTTGATCTTCGCCGCGAACGCCTCACCCTCGTCCCGGAGCGGGTCGTACTCGGCGGTCGCCACCCACGTCGGAGGTATCGACGCGAGATCGTCTCGGCGGAACACCGAGATGCGAGGGTCGGCCCACAGCTCCTCCGGCGCGTACTGCCGGAAGAACCAGATCATGTCCTCGGTGGTGAGAAACGGGCCGCGGCCGTGCCTGAGGTGGCTGGGGGTGCCGAAGTCGCAGTCGGTCACCGGGTAGATGAGCAGCTGCAACGCGATGGGGATCGCGGGGGACACCTCGCCGACCGCAGCCGCCACGAGGTTCGCGCCGGCGCTGTCCCCGGCCACGATCAGCGGTGTGGCCGACTCGGCCGCCGCCCAGCGGATGACTTCCTCCACATCCCGCAGGCCGCCCGGGAAGGGGCGTTCCGGTGCCAGCGCGTAGTCGGCGAGGATCACGCGGGAACGGCCTCGTACGGCGATCTCTCGCGCGAGGGCGTCGAAGGAGTCGAGGCCGCCGAGGATCCATCCGCCGCCGTGCGCGTAGACGATGGTCGCCTCTGGAGGGTTCGCCGGGGTGTACAGGCGGCATGGCACTGCGCCGTTCCGTCCGGGCACGAGGACGTCGCGGACGTCCTCGACATCGGGCCCGGGGCCCAGGGCGAAGGCGTTCTCCTCGAACAGGGAACGCGCGTTCTCGATCGGGCCCATCCGCGACCAGGGCGGTCGCTCGCCGACCTCGTCGTCGCGGATCATCGTCGCGAAGAAATCGTGCAGAGGCATGGAAGATCCCCTTTCGGCGGGGAGCGCGCCTCAGTTCCGAACCGGCGTTGTCGGCGGCACCCGGAGATGGAAGTCGGTGCGCCGCTGATAGGCGTCGGCGATCCGGAGAACGGTCGTCTCGTCGAAGGGCCGGCCGATGATCTGCGCGCTGAGCGGCAGCCCTGCGTGATTGAACCCCATGGGAATCGCCAGCGCCGGGTTGCCGACGGCATTCCAGTAGGCCGTGTGCATCGAGGCGAACCGATCCATCAGGCCGAGCTCGTCGACGGCCCAGGCGGCAACGCTCGAGGTGGGGGTGAGGATGGCGTCGACGTTCTCGAAGATCGTGGCGACCGCCCGCTGGCCGACCCTTCGCACGCGCTGCGCCTGCACGTAGTCGGCGCCCGTCACGGCCAGCGCGGCGCCGATCCCGATCCGGGTCGAGGCGAAGAAGTCGTTCCACCGCGTGGTGAGGTCGGGCTGGTGGTACGCGTACGCTTCGCTCACGGCCGTGACGTGCGTGGCGGCGCAGAGCTCGTCCCACAGGGGCAACGTGACCTCGACGACGGTCGCGCCGAGCCGGCCCAGTGTCGCGACGACGTCGTCGAGCGTGCGGTCGACCGCCGGGTCACGATCATCGGACGGGCCGGCGAGCCGGTCGAGGCCGATGGTCAGGCCCGTGAGATCGCCGCTCAACCCGGCGACGTAGTCGTCGACCGGTTCCCTGGCGGCGCACGCGTCGCTGGGGTCGTGGCCCGCGATGATGTTGAGCAAGATCGCACAGTCCCTGGCCGAGCGGGCCATCGGACCGATGTTGTCCAGGCTGTAGCCGAGCGGTACGCATCCCGATTTCGGCACACGCCCGAAGGTGGGCTTCAACCCGGACACTCCGCAGAATGCGGCGGGTCCCCGGATGCTGCCGCCCGTGTCGGTGCCGAGCCCGCCGAGGACGGCGCCGGATGCCACGCCGCTGCCGGTTCCGGAGGACGACCCCCCGGCCCAGTGATCGGGATTCCAAGGATTGCGGGGGATCGGGAACGGCTTCGTCACGTCGGGCATGCCCGTGGCGAACTCCATCGTGGTGAGCTTGCCGGTGATGACCGCACCGGCCTCGCGAAGTCGCCGTACGACCACCGCGTCGCCGGCGCCCGTACCCCACTCGGGATCGAGCACGAGACTTTGCGCCGTGGTCGTCCCGTCGATGGTGGAGATGACGTCCTTGACGCCCAGCGGTATGCCCGCGAGCGGACCCGTCGGCGCGCCCGACGAGTAGAGCCGGTCGGCCGCCTCGGCGGCCTCGAGCGCCTGCTCGTCGAAACGCGTCAGGTAGATGCCGAGCGCGGGGTCGACGGCGTCGGCCGTCGCGAAGGCCGCCTTCACCAGCTGGACGGCGGTGACTCGGTTCTCCCGCAGTGCGTCCAGCGCTTCGCTGATCGTTTGGAACTCGGTCACGACCGGCCGCCGTGGATCCGAGCCGAGAAGACGAGGGCGGGCTCCTCATAACGCGCGTCCGCGACCGCGAACAGCATCGCGGTCTTCTCACGGGCCGCGCGGAAGGATTCCAGCAGCGCCTCGCGGTCTGCTCGCGGAACGGTGACGCCCGCCGGTTCCAGCGCGATCGCCAGCTCCTCGTAGGGATCATGCACCACGGAATCCGTATCTCTTCGCTGGTTCATGGCGTGTGGACGATCGACGCGGCGCGGGTCGCGGCATCGAAGGTGGCGAAGTAGCCGCCAGCGCTCATCCCGCTGTCCCCGAACGGCTCCCGTACGACGTTCGTTCCCTGCCCTTGCCACTTGTTGATCCAGAGTGTGCCGACCGGGAGATCGTGAGCGGCCCTGATGTGGTCCGGGTCGCGTGAGTACACGGTGGCGGCGAGCCCGTACGTGGTCGCCCGTGCCTTCGCGATGGCGTCTTCGAAGTCGTCGACCACCTGGACCGGTGCCACCGGGCCGAAGGTCTCGTCCCGCATGATCATCATGTCGTCCGTGACATCGGTGAGGACGGTGGCGGGATAGAAGGACCCGGGCCCTTCAGGGACCTCGCCGCCGAGCCGTACGGTCGCCCCGCGCCCGACCGCGTCCGCGATGTGGCTCGCGACGACCTGGCGCTGGGTCTTGTCGACGAGCGGGCCCAGCCGTACGTCCGCCGCACGGGGATCGCCGCAGGCGTAGGTGGAGGCCTCGGCGATCAGCGCCTCGACGAACTCGTCCGCGACGGCCCGATGTACGTAGATCCGCTCGATGGACGTGCAGATCTGGCCCGTGTTGCTGAACGCTCCGCGGGCGACATCGCGAGCCGTCGCGGCGAGGTCGACCCCCGCGTCGACGATCGCCGGATCTTTCCCGCCGAGTTCGAGGACCGTGCGATGGAGGTTGCGGGCGCTCGCGAGCGCGACCGTCCTGCCCGCGGGGGCCGACCCCGTGAAATGGGTGAGGCCGATGCCTGGGTGTTGAGCGAGCGGAGCCCCGGCGCGGACGTCTCCGAGCACCAGGTTGAGCACGCCGTCGGGGAAGTCGAACAGTTCGAGCAGGCGTACGGCGGAGAGCGGGGACTTCTCCGAGGGCTTCACGACGATGGTGTTACCGGCCGCGAGCAGGGCTCCCATGGCCGCGATGATGATGTACGTCTGGTAGTTCCAGGGCGCGATCACGGCGGCGACCCCGATCGGGCGGCGGGTGACGATGGTCGTCGTGCCGGTCTCGCCGCGCTTCTCCTGCACGAACGGGTACTCCCGGGCGAGGTCGACGTGAGACCGCAGGCGCGCGACGGCGGCGTGCAGCCAGGGGAGTCCGGCCGACGGCGGCCTGCCCATCTCGGTGCACTCGAGCTCGGCGATCTCGCCCACGTGCCGCTCGAGTACGTCGGAGGCCCGGCGGAGGTGGTCCAGCCGCTCCTCCAGGGGCCGTGCGGCCCATTCCGCCGCGGCGCGCTGCGCGGCCGTGACCGCCGCGTCCACATCATCGGCGGAGCCCGCCGGGACGGACGCGAGCGACTCTTCGGTCGCGGGATCGACCAGGGTGAGATGGTCGGTCGACCGGCTCGCGACCCAACGACCGTTGATGAAGTTCTGCAGGGTCCTCATGGGTCTCCTCCGTCGCCGGCGTCGTCACCTGTGGAGACTCCGCCTGCCTACGCGTTCGGAATATACGAACGGCGAGGTGAGGAGCGCGAGGGATGTTGCTCCTGAAGCACGTTCGCGGCTTTCGCCTTCTCGTGTTGTCACAACAACAGATGTTGTCGTTCAAGCAGGTGGTGGGCAGCATGGCGTCGTCCGAGCGGGAGTTCGGGTGACCGCATGTGCGCAGACCGTGTCGACAGGAGGCCGAGAGCCGTGGCGAGCAGCACACTGTTCGACCTGAGCGGGAAGAAGGCGGTGGTGACCGGCGGTGCGGCCGGCATCGGCCGGGCGTGCGCGTTGGCGCTCGCCGAGAGCGGCGCGGACGTCGTGGTCGCCGATCTTGATGAGGAGGGCGCGGCACGTACCGTCGAGGCCGTCCGAGAGCTCGGACGCGACTCCCTCTTCGTCCGCTGTGACGTCTCGAGCGGCGCCCAGGTGCAGGCCATGGTGGACGAGGTGGTCGAGCGCTTCTCCCGGCTGGACATCGCCGTCAACAACGCGGGGATCTACCGGCCCGGTGATGACGAGACGCATTCCGAAGAGGAATGGCGGCGGATCATCGACGTCGACCTCACCGGCGTATGGCTGTGCGCGAACGCCGAGATGCGGCAGATGAGGGAGCAGGTCCCGACGCAGGGAAAGATCATCAACATCGGCTCGATCGCGGCGACGCACGCCGTCAGCAATGGGTCCTACGACGCCGCCAAGGCCGGCGTCCTCCATCTGTCGGCAACCCTCGCCAGGCAGTGGGGCCGTTACAACATCAACGTGAACACCCTGAGCCCCGGCTACGTCGGCGCGGTGTTCGGAAAGCGTCGCCCCGAGTCGGCGCGTCAGCGGTTGCGTGACGTCACCCCGCTCGGCTACGTCATGCGCCCTCGCGACCTGGTGGGACCGCTGCTGTTCCTCGCCTCGGCCGCCTCCGACTTCGTCACCGGCCAGGACCTGCTGGTCGACGGAGGTCATGGCCTGAGCACCTGGCTCCTTCCGCTCCCGGAACGCTCCGTCGCCCCGCGTGTCACGCAGGGTGAGGAGCTGGACGATGGTCTGGCGCCGGTCACGGAAGACCGGCCAGGATGCTGACCTACGTCGCGCGCAGGATCGCGAGCGGATTCCTCGTCTTCGTGACCGTGACGGGCACCTGCTTCGTCCTGTTCAACCTCCGCGGTGGCCGGGCGATCGCGCGCAACATCCTGGGTGCCGACGCCACCTCGGCACAGGTCGACGCGAAGGTCCGGGCGCTCGGCCTGAACCGCCCGTTGTTCACCCAGTACGTGGACTGGCTCGCGGGAGTGTTCCACGCTGATCTCGGCCGGTCCTTCGTGTCCAGGCAGGAGGTCACCGCCGTCATGTCCACGCGGGTGCCGGTCACCATGAGCCTGGTCGTCGTCACCCTGGTGCTCACGGTCATCATCGCCGTTCCGCTCGGCATGCTCGCGGCGTCCCGCGGCGGCATCCTCGACCGCGGCGTCCAGACCGTCTCCGTCGTCGCCGGGGCCGTGCCGAACTACTGGCTCGCGCTGATGCTCGTGATCGCCTTCAGCCTCAACCTGAGGCTGTTTCCCGCCACCGGGTTCGTCCCCATCACGACCTCGGTGTCCGACTGGATGTCGACGATCTTCCTCCCCTCGGTGGCGATCACGCTCGGCACCAGCTTCTGGCTCGCGGTCTGGGTCCGCAGCACGATCATCGACATCTACCGCCGTGACTTCGTCCGTACGCTGCGTTCCCGCGGGATATCGCGGCGCGCCGTCCTGTACCGGCACGTGCTCAGGAACGCCGCGGCGCCGACCCTGCAGATGCTCGGCCTCATGATCATCAGCCTGCTCAGCGGGGTCATCATCGTGGAGCGGATCTTCGCGCTCCCCGGCGTCGGTCTCATGGCGCTCAACTCGGGCCAGCAGGGGGACGTACCGGTCGTGCTCGGTGGCGTCACGTTCATGGTCGTGGTGGTGGTCGTGGTCAACCTCGCCGTCGACCTGTTGAACGGATTCCTCAACCCGAAGGCGAGAGCCCGATGACCACGGAGGTAACGGGCGCTTCGCTCGGCAGCGCCGAGACCGTCGTACGCCGCAGGGTGTTCCGCATGATGCTGCGGAACCCGCTCACCGTCGTGTCCTTGGTCGTCCTCGTCGTCTTCGTCGCGGTCGCGATCCTCCAACCGTGGATCACACCGTTTCCTGCGAACCAGGTGCAGCTGCGCGCCACCAACGCGGCGCCCTTCGCCGGTGAGCACCTCCTCGGCGGTGACCGGTTCGGCCGCGACATCCTCAGCAGGCTCATCGCTTCCACGCGGGGAGCGCTCCAGGCCGCCGTTCTGCTCGCCGGGGTGGCGTTCGTCGTCGGAACGACGGCGGGCCTCATCGCCGGATACTTCGGCAGGCTGTTCGACACGGTGTCGACGTGGGCCTTCTCGGTGGTCATGGCCGTGCCCGGCGTCATGGTGCTGATCGCTCTTTACACGCTCCTCGGCACGTCCACCGCCGTCGCGATGGGAGTGTTCGGGCTGCTGTCCTCGCCCGGGCTCTTCCTGATGGTGCGGACGTTGACCAGAGGCGTACGGGACGAGCTCTACGTCGACGCCGCCAGGGTCTCCGGGCTCTCCAATGTCCGCATCGTCGGCCGGCACGTCCTCTACGCGATCCGGGCACCGATCATCCTGATGACCGCGACGCTCGCCGGGACCGGCATCGCGGTACAGGCCGGCCTGGAGTTCCTCGGTCTCGGCGACCCGAGCCGACCGAGCTGGGGCGGCATGATGTCGGATGCCTTCACCAACTTCTACATCGCGCCCGCGCAGCTGATCTGGCCGGCCGCCGCGCTCGGTCTTGTCACGGGCGCCTTCTCGCTGGTGTCGATAGGCCTGCGTGACGTGCTTGAGGGCACGTACGTCAAGCCCAGCGCCCGCGCTCGCCGCAAGAGGACCGACGCCCTGCTCGGCGCCACCGCCGCCGAGCGGACGCCCGGCCATGCGGCGGACGATCAGGACACCGCGGTCTCAGCGGCCGAGCCGCTTCTCGTCATCGACGACCTGCACATCGCCTACCCCAAGAAGCGGGAGCTCACCACCGTCGTCGACGGAGTGTCGCTGACGGTGGGGGACGGCGAGATCGTCGGTGTCGTCGGCGAGTCGGGGTCCGGCAAGTCACAGACCGTGTTCGCGACCCTCGGTCTGCTTCCCGACGAGGCGATCATCACTCGCGGCTCCATTCGCCTGGGCGGCACCGAACTCCTGGGGCTACCGGACAAGGACCTCGCCGCCTACCGCGGAAGCCGGCTCGCCTACGTGCCGCAGGAACCGATGGCCAACCTCGATCCCACCTTCACGATCGGCGCCCAGCTGGTGTACGGCATCCGAGCGCAGGGGCGGATGTCGAGGAAGAACGCGCGGGAGCTGGCCCTCGCCATGCTGGATCACGTCGGGATCCGCGACCCCCGGCGGGTATTCGCGTCCTACCCCCACCAGATATCGGGCGGCATGGCACAGCGCGTGCTCATCGCGGGCGCGGTCGCCCGCAAGCCGCGCCTGCTCGTCGCCGATGAGCCGACCACGGCCCTCGACGTGACGATCCAGGCGGAGGTGCTGGATCTCCTCCGCGCCCTGCAGAAGGAGAGCGGGATGGGTGTGCTAATCGTGACGCACAACTTCGGCGTCGTCGCGGACCTGTGCGACCGGGTCGTGGTCATGCGCGGCGGCAGGGTCGTAGAGGAAGGTTCGGTGGGCCAGGTGTTCAAGCGACCGCAGCACGACTACACCAAGATGCTGCTCGGCTCGGTCCTGGACAACGCCCCACCGCGCGCCCATCTGGGACCCGAGCAGGGGGCCGTCAATGCCTGACCTGCTCACGGTGGAGGACCTGCGCGTCACCTATGGCCGGGGGCGCCGCGCCGTCGAGGTGCTCCACGGCGCTTCTCTCCGCATCGCCCCAGGTGAGACGCTCGGCCTGGTCGGTGAGTCCGGGTCGGGCAAGACCACCCTCGGCCGGGTCGTGCTCGGGCTGGTTCCGGCGTCCGGAGGCCGTGTCGTCTTCGACGGCGAGGACATCACCACCCTCGGCGCGCGGGAGCGCCGCCGACGGGCCGAGCACATCCAGGTGGTGTTCCAGGATCCGTACACCTCGCTCAACCCCTCGATGACCATCCGCGACATCCTGGCCGAGCCACTCGTCGCGCAGGGGGTGCCGAAAAAACAGGCGTGGGGCAAGATCCGCGAGCTGCTGGACCGCGTCTCCATGCCGTCCGACGCGCTGGACCGCTACTCGCGAGAGTTCAGCGGCGGGCAACGGCAACGTGTCGCGATCGCGCGGGCCCTCGCGCTCGACCCGAAGCTCATCGTCTGCGACGAGCCCGTGTCAGCGCTCGACCTGTCGACGCAGGCACGCGTGCTCGACCTGCTGATCGAGCTGCAGGAACGCAACGGATTCGGCTACCTGTTCATCTCCCACGACCTCGCCGTGGTCCGCCACGTCAGCCACCGGGTCGCGGTGATGTTCAAGGGCGAGATCGTCGAGTCCGGCCCGGCCGTGAAGGTCACCGACCAGCCCCAGCACGTGTACACCAGGCGGCTCTGGGCGGCCAACCTCGTCGCCGATCCCGAGGCGCAGGCCAAGCGCCGCGCGATCCGCCGGACGGCGGCCGCCGAGGTCTCCGCGGGGCCATGACACCGGCGCGAATTCGGAGTTCGGGCGGCGGACGTTGATCGTCCCGCCGCCCGAGCCGTTCGGTCTGGCGAACCCCTCAGGATCGCGCCTGGTCCCCAGCGCCGCTGAACTCGAAGCCGGCGAAACCGGCCGCGGCCACGTCGGCGCAGTGGCGAAAGTACCGGCCGACACCGCCGGTGTACGGGATGAGAACCCGTGACCCGTCGTCATTGACATGCACCATGTAGTTGTCGTCCTGCCGGCGCAGCAGCGGTTCGGCGATCTCCGCGGCATGCGCGGTCCACCAGTCGACCGCCTGCTGCTCCGGCTCGATCCGAGTGGCGCCCAGCCGGCCCGCGTGGGCGAGCAGGTCACCGACGAAGTCCATGGTCGCGACGGCGCTGAGGTTCATGTTGGCCGCCAACGTGGACGGGCTGCCCGGACCTTGGAGGATGAACATGTTGGCGAAACCGCAGGTCATCAGGCCGAGATAGGTCTGGGGTCCGCGCTGCCAGTGATCGGTGGGGGCCGCGCCGTGCTCGTTGCGCAGTCCGGCCGCCTCGATGGCGCCCGTGAACGCCTCGAACCCGATCGCGAACACGATCGTGTCCACATCGAGGATCCGGCCGCTGCGCAGCCGGATACCGGATGCCACGATGCGCTCGATCGGATCCTCCGCCACGTCGACGAGAGTGACGTTGTCCTGGTTGAACGACTCGTAGTAGCCCGTGTCCCAGACCACCCGCCGGACCCCGATCGGATAGTCGGTCTGGATCAGCTTGTCGGCGAGGGTCGGATCGTGGATGCGTTCACGCGTCTTGCGCCGTACGAACCGCGCCACGACCTCGCTGGCCTCCAGATCCGTGCCGATGTCGGAGAACGCCCTCGTCACCCCGAACTGGTGTTGATGCCAACGCTGCTCGAGAAGGGACTGCTGCTCGGCCGGTGTGAAGTCACCCGCCAGGCCGAGCGGCTCCGGGGCGTCGACACCGATGGCCGAGTTGAGCAGCCGCTCACGGGTGTCGGCGAACGATGCGACGACGCGCGCGTGCTTCTCCGTGTCGAACGGGCCGTTGAGCACGGGGATGACATAGCCCGGCGTCCGCTGGAGGACGAACGTGTGCGCGGCCCGTTTGGAGATCGCGGTGACCGCCTGAACCCCCGACGACCCGGTTCCCACGACGGCGACCCGCCGGTCGTCGAGCCCGACAGAACGCCATTCCGAGGTCTGCGCCCACTCACCGGCGAAATCGTCCAGCCCGGGGAAGGGCGGCCGCCGGCTCTTCGACAGCTGTCCTGTGGCCATGACCAGATACCGGCCGGCGAACGATCGTCCGTTCTCGGTCGACACCTCCCAACGGTCGGACTCCGGATCCCATCGGCCGCCGACCACGCGGGTGTTGAACTGGAAGGATCGCCGCAGGTCATGCCGGTCGGTCACATGCCGGAGGTAGGCGAGCAGCTCCGGCTGGGTGGCGTATTTCTCGGTCCAGGTCCATTCCTGGTACAGATCCGGATCGAAGAAATAGCAGTAGTAGAGGCTCTCGACATCGACGCGCGCGCCCGGATAGGCGTTGTGGTACCAGACACCGCCGATATCGGGGGCGGCCTCGAGTCCGATCACGCGGAGCCCCTGGTCACGGAACCGTTTCACCCCGTACAGCCCGCCGAGGCCGGCCCCCACAACGATCACGTCGTAGAGATCACTCATTGCGGGGATCCTCCGCGATCTGTCATGACGATTTCGGGTACGCCCAGGTGACGGAGGACGAAGGCCAGCCATTCGGTGTTCTGCTCGATGGCGGTCTCGTGGTCGGTCGCCCAGCCGTGCCCGACGTTGTCCCGTACGCACACGACGATGGGGGCGTCGCCCGCGGTCGCGTGCTGGAGGCGCGCGGCGAACTTGCGCGCATCCTGGGGGAGGCAGCGCGGATCGGTGTCGCCGGCATCGACGTACACCGCGGGATAGCGAACCGCGTCTCGTACCAGGTGATAGGGCGAGATGCCGGCCAGCCGGCGGGCCTGCCCGGGGTCGATCGGGTCGGTCGCTCGGTCGATGAAGGTGCTGTGCCGGCCGTAGGGGGTGCGCAGGGCGCCGATGAGGTCCAGCCGTGGGAAGCGTGGGACGGCGGCACCCCATAGGTCGGGACGCTGGGTCACGGCGACCCCGGCGGTCAGCCCGCCGTTGGAGTTGCCGACAATGGCGATGCCCCCGGCTCTCGCGCGGCCGTCGGAGATCAACTGCTCGGCGATCGCGTAGAGGTCGTCGTAGGTGTTCTGCTTGTTCTCATGGCTGCCGGCGCGCCACCAGTCCACCCCGAACTCTCCGCCACCGCGCAGATGAGCGTGGACGAAGACCCCACCCGCGACGACGAACGCCGCCATCGCGCCGGGGAACTGCGGCAGCAGCGGCACGGAGAACCCGCCGTAGGCGTACACCAGTGTCGGCGCGGGCTCGGAGCCGTCGATGTCGGACCGGCGCACCACGTGGTAGGGCACGCGGGTTCCGTCGGGTGAGGTGGCCCAGAGGTCCTCGACGACCACGTCGGTCAGGCGCGTTTCCGCGTCGCGGAGCGTCTCCACGTGGTCGTCGCCGGGCGCGTGGGCGAGGATCGCGTGCGAGGCCGTGAGGGAGGAGAAACCGAACACGTACTTCGGCGCGTGGTTCTGCTGCGCCAGGTTGAGAAAGGGGAAGAGGTTGTCGTTGACAACTCCGTTGCCCGGGAGCGGGACCGTGCCGATCACGTTTCCGTCGGGGGCGAGCACGCGTACCCGCGAATAGGTGTCGACGAACTCGGTGAGGTACAGGACGCCCTCTACGGGGTGCACCGACCGGAGTACGACATCGGACTCGGGCAGCAACTCATCCCACGTCAGCGGGTCATCGGGTGATTCGGCGTCGATCGGGATCGCGACCAGACGGCCGCGCGAGGCACCGACGTCGGTCACGGCGACCAGGCGATCACCGACGACCTGCCCGGCGACGTGCCCGGTGACGGTCCGGACGAACGGCCGCCACCGCAGCGGCGCCCGCGTCAGCTCGGCTACGGCGACCGGGATGGTGGTGACGTTGCGTTCGTGCGCCACCGCCCAGCGCCCGTCGCCCGAGACCGTCACCATGCGGTACTCCCGGGAAATGGTCCACGGGACCTCGACCGGTTCGGTCGCCGGCGTTGGACGGCGACGATGCAGGTAGACCTCCTGCAACAGCTCCGTCGAGGTGCCCCCGCCGAGGGCGGTGAAGAAGAACCCACTGGAGTCGGCAAGCCAGTGCGCCCCGCCCGACCAGGCGTCCGGGAGGACATACGCGGGAGCATCGGGCAGCCGCGTGGCGGTCTGGACATCGATGAGGCGGATGGTGTTGTTCTCGCTGCCGTCCGCGCACACGCCGAGGGCCAGCGTCCGGCCATCCGGCGACGGCGAGATCCACGAGAGAAAGGGCGGCCGGTCGGCGTCCTCGTCGGCAGGGTCGAAGAGCACCCGACCGGCGCCGTACGGCTCGTCGGCCACCATCGCGCAGCTATGCGACCCATCGGCGGGAATCCCCATCCGGAACCAGTGGCCGGCCGCGAACCGCGGAAGGGGCAGCTGCTTGGGGGAGTGGTAGCGCGCGACGAGATCACGGAGCCGGTCGAAGGGCGGCCACGCACGCACATGGGAGCGCGCAAGCTTCGACTGGGCCTGTTGCCAGGCCCGTACCGCGGGATCGTGGTCGTCCTCCAGCCAACGGAATGGATCGGGAAAGGAGATCCCGGCCAGATCGTCGGTGGCGTCGTCGATCCGTGTCTCTGGGTACCGCACGCAGGCCTCGTTTCGAGAGTGGAATGGCAGTCTGCTGTTCAGCCGAGGATCAGCCCGTGGTCGTCGTGGGGGATTCCGCGGGCGTCCAGGTCCTGGATCGTTTCCTCGGCTTCTCCGGCCGAGTCCACCCGCGGAGGGACGGCGCGCTCGAGCGGGTCGAGCCAGGTGCCGAGGGTGTGACCACGGTCGACGATGAGGTCCTGTCCGGTGACGTAGTCGGACGCGGACGAGGCGAGGAACAGGACGGGACCATGCAGGTCCCGGAGCCGCGCGACGTGCCCGAGCGGGATGGCCGCCCGCAGCCGTGCTCGTTCCTCCAGCGATCTGGTCGACCCCATGGCGTCTGCTTGATCATCTGCTGCATGGCCGCTTGGGCGCACAACCATGTGCCGGTGAGGTTGACGTCGATCACCCGGTCCCAATCCTCCTTCGGCTGGGCCTCGTCCAGGGCGGGCAGGATGACGCCGGCGTTGTTGACGGCGATGTCGAGCCGCCCGAACCGCCGTACCACCGCGTCGACCATGGCCTGAACCTGCGTGGGATCGGTGACGTCGCACTGCAGGAAGATCGCGTCGCGGCCCATTTCGTGGATCGAGGCCGTGACCTTGCGCCCCGTGGCCTCGTCACGGCCGACGACCGCCACATCGGCACCCGCGCCGGCCAGCGCGTACGCGAGGGACCGCCCGATTCCCCGGCCGGCGCCGGTGACGAGCGCTTTCATTCCGGTCAGGTCGAAGACGGAGAGATCCGCCATGGCGCCTCCAATCGGCGGCGACGTTCGTCGCAGGCAGGGGGAAATGAGTTCATCGGCGACGTGTGCCCCGGACACCGAGCGAAAGCCTCGTCTCGCTGGTGGAATGCCAGTCTGCGCAACACGCGTAGAGCCGACAACCGGCATTGCTATGACAGCACGCCCGCTGGAGTGGGCACTGAGAACAACAGGCGTTGCGGCCCTCACCTAGCCAAGCGCATACTCCCGGCCATGTCAGTTGATTCCGCGGTCACGGAGCAGGAATTCGGCACGTACCCGTTCGGGCTCACCGACGCGGAGGAGGACCGCGCGAGGCGGCTCCACGCCGACAGTACGATCGTCGACCTCATCTGGTGGGGCCCGGTCGGGTACCGCAGCTACACCTCTGCGATGGACGCGGAATTGCGAACCGCCTACGATCATCGCCCCGACATCCGCAGCCTGATATCGCTTGCGCAGCGGCTGCCCGGCAGGCACGCCGTGTCGGGCCGTTTCCCGGAGTTCCGGTCGGTGTGGAACGCGACCGGCGTCACGGCCGGCCACTATGACATCCAGGTGGGAGACCCCCGACTGCTGCTCGAGGGAATCAGCCACGTCGACCTTCTCGTCGATCACCTTCGGTGGCTGCGGAAGGCGCTCAGCGCGGACGACATCAGGCAGGCCAAGCGGGAGGGCGGCAACGCACTGCACCTGCAATGCCAGCCCACCACACCGATCAGCCGCGACTTCGGACTAGTCGACCTCGCCTACGACGCCGGTCTCCGCTGCCTGCAGCTGAGCTACAACGTTCAGTCCGCGATCGCGTGCGGCTGCGTCGAGCCGAACGGAAGTGGCGTGACCCGGCTCGGCGAACGGCTCATCGCGCGCCTCAACGATCTCGGCATGCTCATCGACACGTCCCACTGCAACGAGCGGACCATCCTCGACGCCTGTCGCATGTCCGAGCGACCCGTCATCCTCTCGCACACGGCGTCAGCCGCGCACTACCCCCACGACCGGAACGTCTCGGACCAGGCAGCCCTGGCCATCGTCGCCACCGGAGGGATCGTCGGCGTCGTCGGGCATCCGGCATTCGTCGGCTCCAGGTCGCCCACGATCGACATGATGCTGGACCACCTCGACCACTTCGTACGGGTCCTGGGCTGGGAGAACATTGCCATCGGGACGGACTGGCCCATGGCCGCGCCGAAGTGGCTGCTCGAGAAGCGCACATCGATGATCGCCGCGAACGGATTCCGGCCCGAGCACGGAATCGACCCGGTCCGCAACCTCGCCGGCTTCGACGACTACCGCGACTTCCCCAACATCACCCGCGGCCTGGTCGCACGTGGATACGGCGACGAGCAGATCCGCGGTTTTCTGGGCGAGAACTTCCTCCGCGTGTTCGAGTCGGTCTGCGGCTGATCCTGCGCTTGCCGAAATACGGCTTGAGTGATCTAGTCGAATGGCGTGGTGACGGGGTCGCCTTCCAGCTGCGCGACGGTCAGGTCGAGGACCAGTTGGTCACGGCGTTCCGAGCGGGGAGAGGCAGATGTGTGCACGGGAGGTCCCTTCGTCGATGACGCGACGCGTCAGGAGTGCTCTTGGTCGGCGGCGCGGCGGGGCGGGTTCTCTGCGCTGGGTGTTCGCTTCGTGAGTCCTGGCTCGAACACCTCGGGTATGGCGGGGCCCGGCGGGATGGCGTCGAGGTAGAAGGAGTTCTTGTCGGATCCGTTCCACAGGTTGGCGCTTCGCACAGACTCGGTCTCGGAGAGCAGGCCGACGAGGCCGGTCTCGGTCTCCCGCCAGAGATCACCAGCTGCGGCGGCCGCACCGGAGGAGTCGGCGCGCCCGATGGCGTCCAGCAGGTGATCGTGTCGGTGAGTGAGGGGCGAGCCGTCGACGCCGAGGGCCATGGCCAGGTACCGGAAGCGGAGGATCAGCTGGTTGAGCTTGGTCATGGTCTCGACCTGGAGCTGGTTGTCCTGGCATCGGGCGAGGCCGAGGTGGAAGTGCCAGTCGGCGCGGATCCAGCTGTCCGACGTCTCTCCCTTCTCGTCCGAGGCGCCGCCGTGCTCGACCTGGGCTTGCAGCAGCTCGAGCGGCGCGGAGCCGGCACTGGCTGCCGCATGACCGGCCGCCTGCGCCTCGAGATAGCCAAGGAGCCGGCAGGCGTCGCGGACGTCCTTGAAGGTCACCGGCGCGATGCGGTACCCCGACCGTGGTTGTACCGCGATGAGGTTCTCGAGCTTGAGCCGGAGCAGCGCCTCCCGTACGGGGGTCTTCCCGAGGCCGATCCGTTTGACGAGCTCGCCCTCCGTGCAGGATGAGCCGGGAGGCAACTCGACGGTCACGATCAGCTTCCTGATCGCCTGGTAGGCGTCATCGGCGTTCGAACGCGCGATCCGGGCTTGCTCCATGAGAGGTCGTCTCTGCCCTTCTGGCAGTCCAGATGGGCCCCATCGCCGGTGGGGCAGTCCGGGCGTGCGAAAAGCGTTGAAGGTCGTCACAGGTCAAGGCGCACCTGCGGGCTTATGTCTTACGTGGCTTCCATGCAGACAGACACCCCAGAGACCGGTGGGCGCGCCATGGCCAACTAGACGATGTAGCGCCGCCCCAACACCTCCGTGGCGATCTGGTACACCAGTTGCCGCAACTGAAATATCTGTTGCGCCGTATCCTGGCACAAGACGGCGGATCTGACCAGACAGGGCGGTGGATCGCGAGCCAGGGCGGTCGAAGGACCAGGATGGATCTCACCGAGGAGCCCGAGATGCGTCCAACAGGCGGCGATGCATACGTCGTTCGCGCTTACGGAACCTCAGCCTGGACGCCCGTGCTGCTCCATCAACTGGTCACCGGCCGGCACTACGTGCACAAGGCCTACCGGGCGACGCCGATGCACCGCCGTGGCAGCGGGCCGCATGGGCAGTGCCGGTTCGTCCTCATGATCAGCGTTGTTCGTCGTGCACGAGATGATGAATCCGGTCGGGGATTCATGCGTTCGCGGGCCGGACGACCCGTACCTCCTGGACTCCGAGCAGTCCTGTGAGGAGCACCCGGGCCTTGCGCTGATTCGGGTCGACGGTGAAACCTCCGTCGCGCAACATGTCGAGCAGTGTCTCGGCGAGCGGTATCACCATGTGCCGGCCCCAGCATCGCTCCAGCGCGTGCCCGAAGGGCAGGTAGCCGGGGGTGTCTTCCGGGTCCAGATCGTCCCACCGTTCCGGGCGGAACTCGTCAGGCGCATCCCACATATTCGGATCGCGATGGCTGACGAATGGAAGCAACAAGAGATCATCGTCCACGCCGATCCGCGCGTCGATGACGGGATATTCGGGAGACGCGTTCCGTAGCAGATTCCACGACGGTGGAAGAAGCCGCATCGCCTCCCACAGGATGTTTCGGTTGGAGACATCGTCGCGAAACGGCGCGCCCAGCCAGAGTGCGTTGGCGACGAGAGTGGAGATGGTGAAACACACCGGTGCGGCCGTCCGGCGGTACAGGCCCATGGCGAAACGGCGATCCCGATAATCCTCGGCTTCGGCGGTCAGCCCGGCCAGACTGCCGATCGATGCCATGTCGCGCGGCCATCCTGGAATGGCGGCACCGGCGCGAATCACCACGGAAGTCAGTCTGGGGGTCAGCTCCAGCGTCCGGTTCATGAGGATCCGGAACCGGTAGGGATCCGCGCCGAAGATGGCGTCACGCAGGTACACGTGCCCCACGTGCGGCCAACTACCTGAGAGGTCGACGCCGCTGGGACGATCCTTCTTGAGTGCGGTACGTACGTCACGGCCGACGGCTTGCATCATCGTGGCCGCCTGAGAGCGGGAAATCGACCGGTCGAGCAGTGGTTTGAAAGTGGGCCGTTCAACCTCTGTGGCCGGCCGGGCGGCAAGGATCCGGTCCATGAGATCCGGTCCGGCGACTCCCATCGTCAGCGGCTCCAACCGGAAAGCGTCCTTGCCGCGATGGTCGTCAAGAAGTGCCTGGATCCGCGGGGCGAAATTGGTGATCCTGGCAGATCGGCCGGTGCCAGAAATGCCGCCCATCTCTCCTCCACAAAAAGCTCTGGCCCGCGCCCGGTCAGACCGGGCATGGGCCAGAGGTGGGTTGGCTAGTACCAGATGTACCAGGCGTGAGACTTGAGGCTCTTCCTTGCTGCGAGCTGGCTCTTCAGAACGAACAACGTCTTCATGTCGGCAACCCTTCCGTTAGGAACGCTCATGCTTTGTCGCCGAGATGCGCGATCGAGAGCATCTGATCACCAGAATAGTGTCATGCAGTAACGTATTGTGTCAAATAGGACACGGTTCGGGCATAGCGGTTGACTCATTAGGAAGGTCGGATGGTTGCTGTGGATCGTGCGCCACGACGCTCATTCGTGCGGTACACGATCGCGGTCTGTCCGCATTCAGGGCTGGCTGCGGTGATGGCCCTGGCGCCGTGGTCGGCGTAGTGGGCCGCTTGGTGGTAGACCATGTTCACGTAGGCGGTGGACGGGTTGTAGGCGAAGAGGGCGGCGCGGACGTCGGTAGGTGCGCCGTGGACTTTGAGGAATCGTGCGGCCGCGGGGATGGCGTCGGCGGGGTCGTAGACGTCGGCCCAGCCGTCTGCGTTGCCATCGACGCCGTAGCCGCCGACTTTCGCGGTGGCGCGGTGGCGTGGGGCACCGCCCCAGTTGTTGGTGGCGGCTCCGCCGATCCCGATTTGCATCGGTCCGGCGGCTCCGGCGTAGTTGGCGCCGGAGTGGACGCCGGGGCCGAGGTAGCGGCCGTGGTCGGATTCGATTTTCCCGATGGCGGCGAGCAGGTCCCAGGCGATGCCGGAGTCGCGGCCGGCTTTGCGGTAGAGGGAGAGGTAGTTCGCCGGGATCGAGTTCCGGGCTTGCCGGGTGGGGTCGGGTTGGGCCTGGCAGGCGGCGGCGTCTTGGTCGAAGCCTCCGCCGGTGAGTATCGCGAAAAGCAGCAGGCCCATGAGGGTGAATACGAGTGCGGTGGAGATCTGCCCGGTGTCAGAACGGGTGTCAGTTCGTGCCCGCATCAGGGAGTGTCTCCTCGATCGCCGGAGGGGGATGCCGTCGATGGCCCGGCCGCTCATTGTCGATCTTGATGGTGTGGGAGCCAAGTGCCGTGTGTATATGGGCGTACCGGTCTTAGTGGTGATCACCGCGTGGGCGGCATGCTCGCCGACTCTGGAGGGCCGCATCGACACCGCTGACCGCGCCCGTGGATCCGTGCCGAGTATGAAGCTCATTACGAGCGGCATCCACCGCATCGCGCACTGCATCAGGCCGGCCCGTTCAAGGCGTTACCCGAGCCACCGGCATCCGAGCACCCCCGAGCGGCTTGTCGTTCCGGCTGGACGACCGGCGGCCAAGCCACAATCCGTCGGCCGGTCCGATTCCCGCGTGCGGCGGGAGCTGGGGGCCGAGGTCTTTCCGAAGGCCGTCCGCGCGACCGCGGTGTCCGGCCTCAGGAACGGACTCCGGCTGTACGAGGCCGCGGGTCGTTTTCCAGCTGAGCGGCCGTGAGGCTGAAGATCAGGTCGTCGCGTTGTTGCCGGATCTCTGCCAGGAGCCGGGTGAGCGCCTCGGGAGGCAAGCGTGGATCGTGGGCCAGCAGCCGGCGTTCGAGGGGGGCCCAGGCCGCTTGGACGATGGGGCTGAGGAGAGCGGCGTCGCGGTCGGCGGCGTGCTGGAGCTCGCGCATGCTCCACCAGGCGGAATCACGGCTGGGGCGGCCGTTCCCCGTCGTCAACTCATGGGGCAGTGGCCGGCCGACCTCGATGGGGATGAAGACACCGGTGCAGGGGGTGGCCATGCTCGTCCAGGCCACGGGGGGCCGGTCGTCGCCGGTGAGTTCGACGACCATGCTCGCCGCGGTGGTCTGCTGGGAGAGACCGCTGGGGTGCAGGCAGACGGTACGTGCGGGCTCTCCGCCGGGGGGCGGGGTGTTGACCGTCTCGCTGTGGCCGTGGTCGCGAAGGTAACGCATCAGCGCCGGTACGTCGGGATCGGTGGCGGTGGCCAGGAGCCGGCATCCGACGGCGTACCTTTCTTCGGCCACGGCACGATATCGGGGGTCTTCGAAGGCGTTGCGGAAGTTCAGGCGGGCGGAGGACGGTCCGGTCCGGTAGCCGTTGTTCCGTGCGTGCTCATCGAGCCCAGGCGAGCACTCGTCCCAGTCGTCGGTGAGGGTGATGAGGTTGGAGATGGTCGCGCCCTCGGTGGTGCGGCGGGCGACCCAGTGCCGCCCGGATGTCTCGATGACCCAGGCTTCGTCGTGGTCGGCGACGATGAAACTGTTGTGGTAGCGGTGATCGCCGTCGACGATCGACGAACCACCCTGGCCGTATCGTTCGAGCAGCCCGGTGATGACCCGTTTCGCCTCGGCGGCGGTGGTACCGCGTTCGAGGCCGAGGCGGACGAGGTCCATTCCGAGGAGCCCGGTGCCGGGCACGGGGTCGCGCGTGTGGACCGCTTCGTTGCCGATGGCGACCCCGGCTTCGTTGACGCCGTGCTCGAACCCCCACAGCCACCAGGGGCGGCTTCCGAGTACGGCCAGCGTACGAGGAGCCTGCGGAATCGTGAGGTACTGGCACGGCACCACCGACCCGGGAGCGTGGGCCGCGGCCGGGGCATGGGTCAGCGGTTGCGACTCCAACCCTGGCCGGTCACTGTTCTTCGCGAAAAGCGCGCGGCGGCGTCCCGGCGTTCCAGTGAAGATCACCAAGGTGTCGCAGGACTGTGCGTAACGGAAAGATGGCTCGGGCACGACTCTGCATCCTCGCTGAACTGGCGCGAGGGGTCGGGGCTTCCGGGCCCCGACCCCTCGGACATGGGCTCGGTCGGCGAGCACGGCGCCCTGAAACGGTCGATTCGCGGGGCGTTCGCGCCCTGCCGTCGCCGAGCACTCGCCTCGGTCGTCGTATCATGGCAAGCACGATCAGCTTCAGACAAGAGTGAATCTTCTCTTTTTTCTGAGACTTCGTAGGAGAGGGCGTGGCGGTGATGGTCCGTGTGGAGCGCGGCTCTGACGAGGTTTTGGAGACGGTCGAGCTGTTCGGCGCGCAGATCGGCCGCGTGATGAGCTGGCCGCCGATGGCAGGCCGCATGCTCGCCACCCTCATGCTTCATGACGGGCCGATGGCCGCCGACGAGCTGCGGGAATCACTGCAGGCCAGCGCCGGTGCGATCTCGGAGGCGTCCCGCCTGCTGATCGACAACGGGGTCGTTGAGCGGGTGAAGACCCTGGGCAGTCGCAAGAGGTCGTACGTCTACCGTGACGACGCCTGGCTGGGTTGCCTGCGACACCAGGTCCGGGTAACGATGGACCTGCTTGACCTGGCCGAATCCGCCGCCAAGAGCCAGCGGGGCAACTCTCCCCGGCTCCACCGGCGTTTCGAGGATATGCGCGACTACTACCTCTTCATGGCCAAGACCTTCAGGCAGCTCGAGCGCGAATTCGAGGCCACGACCGCCGGAAGGCCTGAGGCGCCGCCCCGCTCGTAGGGGGGGCGGCACCTGGTCCGCGCAAGTTCTCAAAAAAGTGAAGATTCAGTCTTGCGTGAATCTATGTTCACGCAACATACTCCCACCAAGGACGGGCCGACGTCACGGTCAGTCGATCAACGGTGAGAGGGACGAGTCATGCCGGTGCGCTGGAGGCCACGCGGCGGTGCGTGGGCATCTTGTGCGCGGCCTGGCGCACCCAACGCCCACGTGACCCCTTCTCCCGTGATCCACGGTTTAACGAAACGATCCTGACGTCACAGGACATGGGCGTATCGCATGCCACCCCTCCCGCCGTCCGGCGAGCGCCTCGTTCGGTTTCGTGGTGTTGATTCGCATCGCCGCGGGCGGCGGCCCATCGCGCGAAAGCCTTTACGTCGCCATCGCGACTCGCGTGTCTTTCGTTGTTGAACCGATCTGCGATCCAAGCGTGATTCATGGCCCTTCTGCGGCTGCGCAAGGATAGGAGAAATAGATGTTCTACGAACTGCCGACAAGAAAGGCGCCAGGGAAATCGTTCCTGGCGATGTCGTTCGCCGTCGCGCTACTGCTCGTCACCGCCTGCTCGGCCTCGTCGGCACGGCAGGACTCCTCTGTGGGGGCCGGTGGGCAACTGATCTGGGGGAAAGCGACCGAGGCGGATGTCCTGGACCCGGCGATCTCGACCGGCGCAGGCACGTGGGAGTTCTTCAATCTGACGTACGAAGGTCTGGTCGGTCTCGATGAGGAGTTCAGGCCGACACCGGTGCTGGCCGAGTCGTGGCGGCAGACCTCTCCGACGACCTACGTCTTCAACATCCGGCGCGGCGTGAAGTTCTCCAATGGCAGGGAAATGACCGCCGACGACGTGGTCGGCAGCATCAAGCGGGTGATCGACCCCAAGCTCGCGTCGTACTGGTCGGGCCAGCTGGGCATGGCCAAGGTGGAGGCGAGCGGTACGGCGCAGGTCAAGATCACCCTCAAGAAGCCGAAGACCTCGTTCCTGGCCTCCCTCGCGGGCAGCCCGGCCGTGGTGCTGCCCATGAGGGAACTGAACGCCGGGACGTTCGATCCGAAGAAGACCTTGCTCGGGACAGGTCCGTTCAAGGTCACCGCGCATTCGCAGAACGAGTCGTGGACCTTCGTCCGCAATCCCTACTACTGGCAGGCCGGATCACCGAAGGTGGCGAAGGTGGCGGTCCGCATCATGACCGACAACGCGACTCGGGCCGCGGCGCTCCGGAACGGCAGCATCGACGTCACCACCTTCGACACCCCTGACTCCGTGGCACTGCTGAAGGGGCAGTCGAACGTCTCGACCGCTGTCCAGGCGTCGACCGACTACTACCGGCTGGACGTCAACGCGAAGTCGTCGATCTTCCGGGATGACCGGTTGCGGCAGGCGCTGTCACTGTCGATCGACCGCAACAAGATCAAAGATGTGGCGCTGGCGGGGGCAGGCCGCCCCACAGCGGCCGTGTCGGTGGCGTTCGGAGGGGTATGCGACCCGGCGGCGGTTCCGTACGCCACCCCGACCCGCAGAAGGCGCGTGCCCTGGTCGCCGCCGCGGGCGCCACCGGTAAGACCGTCGACATCATCACTCCCGGGCTGATGCAGACGGCATCGCCGATCGCGCAGGTCATCCAGCAGGCCCTGCGGGCAAGCGGCCTGAATGTGCGGATCACCGTGCGCGACAGCGGCTACCTCGCCAAGCATGTGTGGTCGGCGAGCAGCGCGGACTTCGACATGGTCGTCGCGGGATACGCGGGTCTCGCGGATCCCGCGATGGTGCTGGGGTGGTGGAATCCGGACCTGGCGGCGTTCAACAAGGAGTATCTCAGGGCCGACCCGGTTCTCAACAAGCTGATCGACTCCAGTCTGGCCACTCCCGCCGGTCAGCGGCGTACGCAGGCACTGCGCGATTCCTGTGCCCGTATCGCCCAGGACGCCAACGTCATCCCGCTGGTTTCGAAGGACACGATCGTCGCGTATCGGACCGACAAAGTGTCCGCCGTCATTCCCCGAGTCGAGGGATATGCGGTGCCGCTGCGACGCCTCGCCGATTTCCGGCTGAAGTGAGAAACGCCGGGCCTGACCATTCCGGTCCGGGACCTCAGAAAAAGCAGGACTGAAAATCAGCCGCTGACACGACAAGGTGGTGATTTCGTTGGGTACGCGATATTTCATCGGCCGTGCCACCGTCGGCGTGGTGACGTTGCTCCTCGTCTCGGTGCTGGTATTCGCGGCGATGCATCTGGTGCCGGGGAGTTACGCGGACATCGTTCTCGGGCCGCTCTCCTCACCGCAGGCACGTACAGCGCTGACCCATGAGTTCGGGTTGGACCGGTCGCTGGCGGTGCAGTACGCGGAGTGGGCACGCCATGTCGTGACGGGCGACCTGGGGACGTCCCTGGGAAGCGGCGAGCCGGTGACCGAACAACTGGCGCGCCGGCTGCCGGTGACGCTGGAGTTGACGGGCCTGGCGTTGACGGTGACGGTCCTGATCGGGGTGCCGTTGGCGGTGGCGGCCGGGTCGGCGAGGAGCCGGCTCGGGCGTGGGCTGTCCCGGTTGCTGGGATCGTCGGCGATGTCCACACCTGATTTCGTGCTGGGCAGCCTGCTGGTCTTCCTGTTCTCGCGCTTCTCCTGGGGACTGCCGGTAGGGGAGTACGTCGGGTTCTCCGGAGACCCGCTGGGGAACCTGCGGGTGATGGTGCTGCCCACCCTGACGTTGAGCGTTTTCGGCCTCGCGCTGGTGGTCCGTACGGGCCGAGACGCGGTCGCCGGGGTCCTCGGCCTGCCGCACGTGGCGGCGGCGGTGGCACGCGGCGCGTCGCTGCGGCACGTGATCTGGCATCACGTGTTGCGCAACGCGGCGATTCCGCTGGTCACGGTGGCGGCCACGTACACGGGCTATCTGATGGGCGGCGCCGTGATCGTGGAGAACCTGTTCTCGCTACCGGGACTGGGCCAAGCCGTGCTGAACGCGGTCGGCGGCCGTGACTACGCGGTGGTGCAGGGGATGGTCCTCACGGCTGCGACGGCGTTCATCACCATCAACCTGCTGGCCGACTTCGCGTACGGGGTCATCGACCCACGCGTACGGACCGGCGCCACCATCTGAGGGAAGGGACCGTGTGGGTGTGAAATCGTCGACGATCCGGATGTGGCGAGGCGTTCGTACGCCGTTCCCGGGAGATGCGCTGTCGAGGGCCGGCGCGGGACTGCTGGCGGTGTTCGTTCTGGTGGCGGCCTTCGGGGAGATGCTGCCCCTCGGCGACCCGCGTGCCGTGGGCGGGCGCCCGCGGCTGGCAACCCCGGGCCCGTCATGGCCCGCCGGGACCGACGACCTGGGGCGGACGGTCCTCCCTCGGTTGGTGGAGGGCGTCCGCACCACATTCCTGCTGGCCGGCATGGCCGCGGTCGTGACGGCGGTGGTGAGCGTGGCGCTGGGGATGATGGCAGCCTATTTCCGCGGGGTGGCGGGGGAATTGATCACAAGGACCGCGGACGTGCTGTTCGCGTTTCCGTCCCTGTTGCTGGCGATCTTGATGGTGGCGATCACCGGGCCGGGCACGGCAGGCGCCCTGATCGCGATCGTGTTGATCTGCAGCCCCCTGATGGTACGCGTGGTGCGCGCCGCCTCCCTCACCGTGGTGGGACGCGACTTCATGACCGCCGCGAGGGTGGGCGGGGCGAACCCGGTGCGGATCCTGCTGGTGCACCTGCTGCCGAACGTGGCCGGCCCCGCGGTCGTACAGGCGACGTACGCGTTGTCGGTCGGCATGCTGATCGAGAGCGGGCTGAGCTTCCTCGGCCTGGGAATCCAGGCGCCCAACGCCTCCCTCGGGTCGCTGGTCCACGAGGGCGCGGTCTACCTGCCGATCGCCCCGTGGCTGGTGTTGATCCCCGGCGCGCTGCTCGCCCTCGCCATCATGGCGGTCAACCTCGTCGGTGACGGCCTGCGCGATGTCCTGGACGTTCGCGGAGCGGAGGTCCGCAGGTGAACGTCCCCGTTCTCGAGGCCGCTGACCTCGTGGTGGAGTACGCCACCCGCCGCGGACCGGTCCGTTCCCTCGACGCGGCCACGCTGACCGTGGGAGCGGGTGAGATCGTTGCGCTGGTCGGGGAATCGGGGTCAGGTAAGACGACGCTCGGTATGGCCGCCGGACGACTGCTGGCCGCGAACGCCCGCCACCGCGGCGGCACACTCCACGTCGCGGGGACGGCCGTCTTCGACTGCGATCTCGTGCGGCTGCGCGCGCTACGGCGGGACGTTCTGGGGTTCGTGTTCCAGAACCCGGTGGCGGCGCTCGACGCCACGATGCGGGTGCGCCGTCAGATGCGGCTGGCCGCTCCCGCCGAGGAGACGGCCGACGGCGAGACGGAATCGGCGGACCTGGAGGCCGTGGGGCTATCGGATGTGCCGCGCGTGCTTCGGGCGTACCCGCACGAGCTGTCCGGAGGGATGGCGCAGCGGGTCGGCATCGCGATCGCGCTGCGGCGGCGTCCCCGGCTGCTGATCGCCGACGAGCCGACCGCCGCGGTGGACGCCACACTCCGCGCGCAGATACTGCGGCTGCTGGTCACCCGGTGCCGCGAACAGGGCTGTGCGTTGCTCCTGATGACCCACGACCTGCACGCGGCTGCCGAGCACACCGAGCGGATCGCCGTGATGTACGGGGGCCGCGTCGTCGAACAGGGACCGACGGCGATGGTGCTGGCCGATCCCCGGCACCCCTACACCCGCGCCCTGGTCGCCGCCGTGCCCGGTGAGGAACAAGCGGGCCAGCGGCTCGTGGCGATTCCCGGAATCCCGCCGGTGCTGCGCGGCGCTGCTTCCGGCTGCGCGTTCGCCCCTCGCTGCGCGGACGTCATGGCGCGCTGCCACGACAGCCGTCCGGACGCCGTCACCTCCGGCGGGCGGGCACTGATCTGTCATCTCCACGCCGATCGCGAGGAAGTGCGATGAACGCAGGGTCTTCTTCCCCGCCCGCCGGGACGCCCGTGGCCTCGGCACGTGACGTGACGGTCGCCTTCCGCACCGGCCGTGGCCGGTCCGCGGAGATCGTGTCCGCGCTCAGGGGCGTGTCGCTGGACGTGATGGCCGGACAGACCGTCGGCCTGGTGGGGGAGTCCGGGTCGGGCAAGACCACCCTCGGCCGCGTCCTGCTCGGCCTCGTCCGCCCCACCGGTGGGCAGGCCGAGGTGGGCGGGCGCCCCGTCACCGGCCGGGGCGCCGGCCGGCGGTTGCGTGGCCGGCTTCAGATCGTGCTGCAGAATCCCGACTGGTCCCTCAACCCGACGCTTGCCGTGTGGCGATCGGTCGCCGAACCCCTCGCCGTCACCGGTGCGACACCCCGGAGGGAACGGCGGGCGGCCGTGACCGACATGCTGAGGCTGGTCGGGCTCGATCCCGGACTCGCCGACCGCCATCCCCACGAACTCTCCGGCGGGCAACGTCAGCGGGTCGCCATCGCCCGCGCCATCATCACCCACCCGGATCTGATCGTTTTCGACGAGGCCGTCACCGCGCTCGACGTCTCGGTCCAGACTCAGATCCTCAACCTCATCGCCGACCTGCAGCAGGAGCGAGGCTTCGGTGCCTTGTTCATCTCGCATGACATCGCCGCCGTGCGCTACGTCGCCCACAGCGTCGCGGTGATGTACCAGGGCCGGATCATCGAGGACGGCCCCACGCGCCATTTCTACGAACGCCCGAAGCACCCCTACACCCGGCGGCTCCTCGACGCCCTGCCCACCCTCGCGACGGCCGACACCGGTCGCGCGAAAGGCGAAAGCGGCGATGACGGTGAATAGGAAGGCCGGTCAGGACTTCGACGTGATCGTGGTCGGTGCCGGTCTGGGCGGGCTGTACGGTGTCCACCGCTTCACCCGCCAGGGGCTCTCCGTCCTGGGACTTGACGGTGCGCCGGATCTGGGTGGCGTGTGGTACCACAACGCCTACCCGGGGGCTCGGGTGGACGTGGAGAGCCGATTCTACTGTTATTACTTCGATCCCGAGCTCTACCGGCAATGGCGGTGGACCGAGCGGTACGCCCCGCAGGACGAACTGCTGGCCTACCTGAACCACGTCGCTGATCGTTACGAACTACGCCGCCACTATCGGTTCAACACCTGGATGGCCGGCGGCGTATGGGATCCCCGGCGGAACCGGTACCGCGTCACCACCGACGACGGCCAGGTGTTCACGGCCCGGTTCTTGGTCATGGCGGCCGGGCAACTGTCGAAGCCCCGGCGGCCGGACTTCCCCGGGCTCGACGACTTCAGCGGGGAATGGGTGCAAACCTCGCAGTGGCACCCCGTTGAGATCAAAGGCCGCCGGGTCGCGGTGGTCGGGACCGGCTCGTCCGGGGTGCAGTCGGTGACCGCGATAGCAAAGCAGGCCGCCCACACGTACGTGCTGCAGCGCACCCCGCACTATTGCGTTCCCGCCCGTAACCGGCCTTCTGGCGAGGAAGACTACGCCGAGATCGCCGGGGACGTCCGTGGCGCGTGGCGGCGGCTGCTCGCGACGCCGAGCGGGACGTTCTACCCGCCGCCGCCGGGTAAGGCCGCCGAATTCACCCCGGACGAGCAGCAGCGGATCCTCGAGGAACGCTGGGCCTACGGCGGGCCCGCCGCGGTGTTCGCGTTCGACGACTGGGAGACCGACCCGCACGTCAACACCCTTGTGGCCGACTTCGTCCGCCGGAAGACGCGGGAGCGGATCACCGACCCGGACCTGGCGGACAAGCTGGTGTGCGACTCCTATCCGATCGGGGGCCGCCGGATCTGCTTCGACACCGGCTACTACGAGTGTTTCAACCAGGACAACGTGTCGCTGGTCGACATTCGCGCCGACCCGATCGAGCGCGCCACCGCCACTGGAGTCCGGCTGAACAGCGGCCGGCAGGTCGAGGTGGACACCATCGTGTTCGCGATCGGATTCGCGTCATTCACCGCCGCACTCGACAACGCCGACGTCCGCAACGAGCACGGCCGCAGGCCCAGTGATCACTGGGCCGACGGGCCCCGCACGTTCCTCGGCATGACCACGACCGGATTCCCCAACCTGTTCATGGCCACTGGCCCGCAGAGCCCATCGGTGCTGACCGCGAACATGAATCTCGCCAACGTCCAGCACATGGATTTCATCGGCGACCTCATCGCCCACATGGCCCGCCGCCGCTATCAGCGGGTCGAGCCCACCCGCGAGGCCGAAGACGCCTGGAGCCGGCACGCCACCGCCGTCGGCCAGGCGTCACTGCGCCGGGCCCACGACGACTACCTGGTCCACATCGACAAGAACGACGGCACCCGGACCCTGCTGCCGTACGCGGGCGGCGTGAACACGTACGTGTGCCACTGCGAGGACGTCGTGGCACGCGGTTATGAGGGTTTCCGCTTTCGCTGACGAGGCGGGGTGCCGAGCCCTGCCCGCCGAACCTTCTGAGGACACGAACATCATGGGAGATCACAAGGTCGCCATCGTCACCGGTGGCGCTTCGGGCATCGGGAAGGCAGTCGCCCGGCGTTTCGCCTCCGACGGCGTCCACGTCGTCATCACCGACCTTCAGCGCGTCGCCGGGCAGGCGGTCGCGAGCGAGTTGGGCGGTGACTTCCTCACCCATGACGTCACCGACGAGGAGCAGTGGGCGCAGATCGTCCAGACCGTCCAGCAGCGGCACGGCCGCCTGGACGTCCTGGTCAACAACGCCGGGATCCTCGGCCCACGCGACGCCGTCAACCCGGAGAACACCCGCCTCGCCGACTGGCAGCGGGTCTTCGCGGTCAACGTGGACGGAGTGTTCCTCGGCTGCCGGGCCGCCATTCCCGCCATGCGCGCGACGGGTGGCGGATCCATCGTCAACATCTCCTCGGTCGCGGGACTGCGCGCCACCCCGTACGCCACCGCCTACGGCGCCAGCAAGGCCGCCGTCGCCCAGCTCACGAGATCCGTCGCCCAGCACTGCGCTGAGCAGGGACTCGACGTCCGCTGCAACTCCGTACATCCGGGTGACGTGCGGACCCCATTGTGGGAAAAGCACCTCGCGGAATCGAGCCTCGTCGGCGGTGTCTCCGCGGACGAGGTGGTCACCGACGCCAAGGCGGCCATTCCCCTGCGGGATTTCACGCCGGTGGAGCACATCGCCGCGGCCGTCGCCTATCTGGCCTCGGACGAGGCCAGGTTCATCACCGGAACCACGCTCGTCGTCGACGGCGGAATTCTCGGCTGCGACACCTTCCAGAAGTCCGGCGAATAGCCGCAGGCAGGCGACCATGATCGGAGACCGAATGCGTACGCTGAAAAACCTCATCGATGGCGCATGGGTTCCGGGCGTGTCACAAGAGTTCATCCCGGTCGTCAACCCGGCGACCGAGAAGATCCTGGCGCGGGTTCCCGCCGGGCCGGCCAATGACGTCGACCGAGCGGTACGGTCGGCGGTCTCGGCGGCTCCGGGCTGGAGCGCGCTTCCGCTGGAGGAGCGGCTGGCCAGGTTGCAGGCCGTGGCGGAGGCGGTCGCGGCGCACGCCGGGGAACTGACCGCGCTGGAATGCGAGGAGATGGGCAAGCCCGTCGCGCTGGGCCGCCGCTTCATCGACCAGGCCGTCACGGACTTCCGGGACAGCCTCGAACAGGCGCGCCACTACCCGTTCGTCCGCGATGTCGGCGATGAACACACCGTCGTGGTGCGGCATCCCCTGGGGGTGGCGGCGGTGATCGTGCCGTGGAATTTCATCGTGGTGTCGATTCTGAGCGCCCTCGGCCCGCTGCTGGCTTCCGGCAACACCGTGGTGGTGAAACCAGCGGAGAAGGCGCCGCTGTCGGCCACGCGGTTGTTCGAGGTCATCGACCTGCCGGTCGGCGTGGTGAACATGGTCCTCGGTATCATCGACAGCTTCGACGAGGCTCTCGCCAAGGCCGCCGGTACGCGCTACGGGCTGGCCGCCACGTCTACACCCGCGACGCGGACCACGCCGTCGCCGCCCGCCGCCTGCCCGCCGGCATCATCTGGATCAATCAGTGGCAGGCCGGCGGTCCGCCCTGCGCCTTCGAATCCGCCAAGCACAGCGGCCTCGGCACCACCGGCGGCGCCGCCGCCTTCGACGCCGCCACCCGCCCCACCAAGGTCGTCCACGCCTATCCGTGACGATCGAGTCCGAGCTGGTCCTCGTGTCACAACGCGATACCAGCACCACACACGGAAAATCCAGGAGGCATCGGATGGCGGTTCAGGTCGGCGCGAATGGACGGGTCCAGGTCGAGGCCGCGGTGCTCGAAGAGATGCGAGCACACTGCGCCGACGTGGCCACGGCGGAGGAGGCCGGCCCGGCACTGCATTCGATTCCGCCGGAGGAAACACGGCGCAGGATCAGGGCCGGTGAGTATTCACCCTCTGGCGGTCCGGTCCTTCTACCGCAGGCACGTCAGATGGCGATCCCCGGGCGGGGCGGCAGCATCGGGTTGCGGGTACTCGCTCCTGAGAACGTGGCACCGACGGGGATCTACCTGTTCCTGCACGGTGGAGGCCTGGTGTTCGGCGGAGCCGAGTATCAGGATCCGCAATTGTGGTCGCTGGTGCAGGCGACGGGGATGTGCGCGGTCAGTGTGGATTATCGACTGGCGCCCGAGCACCCCTATCCGGATGGTCCGGATGATTGTGAGGATGTCGCGCTGTGGCTGCTCGACGGTGGTGCGGAGCGACTTGGTGCTCCGGCGCTGTTGACGATCGGAGGTGATTCGGCGGGTGCGCATCTCGCGGCGGTGACCCTGCTGCGGTTGCGGGACCGGCACGGTCTCACCGGTGTCTTTCGCGCCGCGAATCTGATCTATGGCTGGTTCGACATGGAGCCGACGCCCAGCGTGTGCCGAGCGAGCAGCGAAACGATCGCCGCGATGACCTGGCTCGCCGACCAGTTCGTCCCCGGCCGCGATGCGCGGGCGCGCCGCGATCCGGATATCTCGCCGCTGTACGCCGACCTGCGGAGTATGCCGCCCGCGCTGTTCACCGTCGGGGACCTCGATCACGTGCTCGATGACACCTTGTTCATGGAGGCGCGCTGGCGGGTCGCGGGCAACGAGACTCGGTTGTGCCTATGGCCGGAGACACCTCACGGGTTCAATACCTATCCGGTGGAGATGGCCCGGCTGGCTCAGGCCGAGCAGCATGCGTTCCTGTCCGGAGCGCTCGATCGCGCGTCTCCGCGCTGACTCCGCTGAGGTAGCCGGTGGCGTTGCCGGGAACACACCGCCGTACGCGGTGTCGCCGGCAGTCATCGCGTGCCCGTGTTGCGCAAGAGGAATCTGCCTGTACGGCCGCCGGTCTCTGTGTCTTCGCCGACAGCGACGACGCCGTTGATGACGGCGAGGTCAAGGCCCATGCTGTACTGCTTCGGATCACTGAACGTTGCATTGTCCGAAAACCTGCTCGGATCGAACATCAGTAGATCTGCGGCGGCGCCCGGTCTCAGCACACCGCGTTCGCCCATCAGGCCGAGACGCCGAGAGGGGAGGCCGGTGCATTTGTGGATTGCGCTCTCGATCGACATTCGACCCGGCGCCACCCTCGAAATGAACCGGGGAAAGGTGCCGAAGTTGCGCGGATGCGGGTGGCCCGGGGCAGTGTGGTGGAAGTGGATGGCATCGCTGCCGACCATACATCGAGGATGGGCGACCACGGCGTGCATATCGTCTTCGCTCATCGCATGGTCGATGATCTCGACTTCCTTCCCTTTCATGAGTAGATCGATGACGAACTCGGCCTGGCTGCTCTGAGCAGCTCGCACCGCGTCATCAAGTCGAACGCCCTCGTATCGGGAATGCGCTCCCGAACGCGCTATCCGGCTGATCGTGAGGTCGCTGAGATCTGTGATCGCACCAGGAGCGAGCGAGCTTCCCAGGTACATTCGTTCGAGGGCTTCGATCACCTCTTCGTGGAGCGATGCCGGTAGTCGATCACCGTGTGCCAGGAATTTGTCCTGCGTCGCCCACGGAGGCAAGAATGCCCACAGGGTCGTGCTGCTCGCCACATACGGGTAGAAATCCAGTGTTACGTCGACACCGGAGTCAATGGCGTCGTCGACCTTCGCCAGCGTCGTCGCGACACTTCCCCAGTTGCGTCGTCGCTTGGCCTTGTGATGGCTGAGATGGACAGGTACGCCGGCGGCTCGCCCGATTGCGATTGCTTCGTCGACCGCCTCCACCAAGGTATCGGCCTCGCCACGGACATGAGACGCGTAGAAGCCTCCGTGCCGGGCGACGATCCGAGCCAGCTCGATGAGTTCAGCGGTGTCGGAGAACCGGCCCGGATCGTAGATCAGGCCCGTCGAGATCCCGTGTGCGCCCTGGACCATGGCGGCCTGTGTCGCATCGACCATCGCGACCATCTCAGGCGGCGACGGAGCGGCGGCCGGATCGGCCATGCTCCAGGACCGGATGCTTCCGTGGCCGATCAGCGGAGCGACATTGGCTCCTAGCGGAGCAGTGCTGAACTCCGCCACGAACGCACGCAGATCGGTCCAGCCTGAACGGGAACCCTGTCCATTCGCCGGCGCGGGAAACGGGCTGATGCCGCAGTTTCCCGTCACGATGGTGGTGACTCCCTGTCGTATCATGGAGTCGGTTCCTGGATACTCGCGCAGGACGACGTCGCCGTGGCTGTGCATATCGATAAAGCCTGGACAGACGATTCTGCCGTCAGCATCGATCACTCGAGCCGCTGAATGATCGATGCCATCGCCGACCTGAACGATCCGGCCGTGACCTACGGCGACATCGCCCTGGAATGACGGGACGTTCGTGCCATCGATGACGCGCGCGTTCTTGATGAGCAGATCGAGCATCACCGTTTCCGCCTAGCTCGCGATGCGGCTCATGGCGAACACGCCGTCGAGTACGTTGGTCGCGCGCCCGTCGCCATCATCACCAAAGAAAGCCGTATCAACCTCGTTCAGATAGATGTCGGGCCCGTCGGCCGCATTAAGGAGGAAACGGTCATGGTCGAGCGGTGCCAGGACGATCGACCGCTCGTTCAGGTCCATCGCCTCTTTGTGCTGGGCCAGTTCCTTGACGGTCCGTTGCGGCACGAGCCGGGCATGCAACGTCTCTCCGGCGCCCGGAGTGACGTACAGCCGGGAACCGAGACTGTCGTAGGTGCCCACATATCGCCGCGTGTCGAGCGGTCCGGCTGAAGGCCCGCGCTGAGCGGTCGGGGGCTTGGAGAATCCGAAGGCGGCTTCCAGGATTTCGGTGAACGCGATCTTGGCGAAGGCCGCCAGCGCGGTTCTCGTGTTGATGGTGAACGCGATGACGCCGTCAAGCTCGGGGATCCACTTCAGGTATGACCCCGAGGTGGCCGTGCCACCGGCATGGCCCCAAACCTGAAGACCATTCCAGGTCATCGTCGACGGCCCGATGCACCATCCGTGCGCGTACCTGCGGGTCGGCACATCGATCTGGCGTTCCATCATTGTGGCCACGGTGGCGTCGGCGAGTACCCGTTCGCCGGTGTCCGCGGTGCCGTTCCTCGCGAACATCCGACCGAACCGCGCCAGGTCCCGGGTCGCCAACGCGAAGCAGGCTCCCGACGGATTTCGTGCGCGATCCGTTGAGAAGGTAGGAGCAGTCACCTTCGGCTTGGCGGCGTCATCGGCCATAAGGTGCCCGGACGAGACGTGCTTTCCTGGCAGATCCTCGTCGAAGATGACCGCGCTGCCAAGCCCGGCGGGATCGATGATCCGCTCCCGTAGCAGCGTCTCCCATGGTTTGCCGGCCACCGTGGCCGCCACGTGGCCCGCGATGCAGCTACCCGCGTTCGAATAGCCAAAGAATCGTCCCGGTGGGAAATGCTGCGTCAGCGTGTCGAGCTGGGACACATAGTTTCCGAGAGCATCTTCACCGGTGCCGAAATAGACGTAGCGGCCATTGCCGAGGCCGGAGCACATAGACAGCAGGTGCCGCAGCGTGAGCATCTGGGTCGCCGACGGATCTGCCACCGTGAACCCGGGCAGGTATTCTCGCACCGGCGTGTCCAGGTCGAGTGACCCTTCCTCGACCAGCGAGGCGACGATGGTCGCGTTGAACACTTTCGTGATCGACCCGATCTGCATCACGGTGTCGGTCCTCATCGGGACGCCGCGCTCAGCGTCCGCGATGCCCGCGGCGAGGTCGAGCTGCTCATCTCCGTTGATGAGCGAGAGCTGGGCGCCGATGATGCCACTACGCCGCACCGCGTCATGGAACAGTTCACGAAGCATCGACTCGTCGAACACGTGCGGTGGCCTCCTAGCCGAGCATCCGGATGCTGGTGGGCACGGGTCGGGCAGATCCCCAAGACTGGGCCTGCGCCTTATTGAGGTAGAAGGTCCACGGCCGGCGTGAGATAGGCATGACATCGAGGTGCCGGTAGAGCTCCTGCTCGGCCTGGTTCCAGTACTGGCAGGCCTTCGGCGCCGTCAGGGTCTCCGCCTTTGCGACGAGCGCGTCATACGCTCCGTTCTGCCCACCCAGGTTGGTGCCCTTCGGCGGGAAGGGACCCGAGAGGTAAGGGACATATGCGGTGGGCAGGTAGGCGTTGCCGAGCTGCATGAAGACGTCCCAGTCACCGGTCTCGTAGAAGATCTTGCCGAGCGAGACGAGTGTGTTGGCCGTGAGCTTCACGTCCACGCCGATGGCTTTCCACTGCTGGGCCATGAGTTCAACGGTGGCCTTGTCGAAACTGGACCACGTTGGTACGTAGTGCAGGCCGATGGTGAGCGGCTTGCCGCCGTTCTGACGGATTCCGCCGGCGCCCTTGGTCCAACCGGCCTGATCGAGCAACGATTCGGCTGCTGCGACATCATGCCTCGGGAACTCTCCCGCGACGTTATTACCGGCGCAGGGCTTCGGCTCTACCTGCACCAAGGTGGTCGCGGCGGTGCCGTGGCCGCCTGTACTCACCTTGACGACCTGGTCCAGGTCCAATGCCTGGACCAGCGCCTGCCGGATCCGCTGGTCCGTGGTCGGATGCCCTGGGCGCTGGTTGAAACGCAGGCCGGCGGGAGGCCCGGCGATATCGAATCGGTGCAGTCCTCGTGCGACAAGCCGCTCTTGGTCTTCGCCTCCGACCTGGGCCATGTTCACGTCCCCGGACAGGAGCAGGTTGGCCGCCGTGGTCTCCTGCGAGACGACCTTGAGGACGACCGTGGCGGGCGTTCCGGGCGCTTGCGTGGTCGCGCCGGCCGGCCCCCACTTGTAGTCCTTGCGGACCTTCAACGTGTAGGTCTGACCAAGGTCAACGTGAGTGAGTACGAAGGGTCCGGTTCCATTCGAAGCGGTTTTGAGCGTATCCGGATGGGCGAGCCCGTTGGCGCAAACGATCGGCGCCAATCCGATTGTGTTGAGCAGGAAGCCGAACGGCTTCTTGGTCATGACGACCTTCACCGTTCTTGTGCCGTCGTCACCGGTCACGGTGAACGGCTCCTTCGGGGTGTTCACCCCGTACTGCGAAGAGCCACTCTTCGGATTGCCGATGAAATTCAGGTCGGCGGCGACCTGGCTCGCCTTCAAAGGCGCCCCGTCAGAGCACGTGACATCTGATCTAAG
>CAVTOG010000015.1:0-689074 GCA_963736325.1 uncultured Actinomycetota bacterium
GGTACTCGCCCAGCAGGTTGACCTCGGTCGGCACCAGATCGGCCTTAGCGATCCGCACCGTCGCCTCCGACCCGCCCTTGGATTCGGGATCGGCCGGGACATACGTGCGGATGGTCATGCCGTAGTGCTTGGCGACCTCGACGATCTCGGCGTTGCGGACCGCGATCCCCGCAACGTGGTCGGTGGTGACGGTCTTCTCGTTGTCGGTCAGCGCATAGGCCGGCACCCCGCCGATCCGCCGCAACGTGGCGTCCAGACACGCCACGATGGTCGGCAGCGTCTTGTCCCAGACCGGGATCACCACCCGGAACCGCGACCAGGCCAGCCACGCGCACCACAACGTCGTCGCCCGGCCGCCGACCTGCGGGCCGGGTCGGGTAAGGGCGGCGCGTTACCGCGCCGCCCTCCCCTCAGAACCGGGCGAGCGGGTTTTCCCCGCACCACGGCTCAAGCAAGCCCCGAGGGCGTCACGGCGATGAGGTCGCTGGTCTCCTGCGACCGCGTGCTTGGAGCATGCGGTTGCAGGAGGCGTGCACGAGGCGTGTTCGTGTCCCGTCCGGCTGGCCGTCCCGGTGGGTGAGGTAGTCGGCGGCTATCGCCCGCCGGACCACGCTCAGCCACCACCGTTCCCAGGCTTGCGGAGACTGGGGCGGCCGGTCCACGGCGATCAGAGCTTCTCCGCAGAGCGGGCAGCGGCCGTCCTGCCTGGTGAGCAGGCCGACGTTAAAGCTGTCCAGCGGCGGGGGAACCCTGCGTCGCCGTTTGGCCCAGTACTCGATCAGCTCCGGGTCGTCAGGAGACGCCCGTCCCGTCACGAGCTGGTGCCGGACGATCGTCGTCCAGGAGAACTTGACCAGGTGGCGGACGCCGCCATGGTCATCGACAGAGGTGCGATCGCCGAACACCCACCGGTCGTTCCTGAACTTGTTGAACTTGCCGAAGTAGCGGCGAGCGATCCACATCTTCGACTTGTTGGGATGCGTATGGCGGGCCCACCGATAGGCGAGCCACCACACGTAATGATCCAGCGCGGTGAACACCTTGCTGGCCACCACCCCCCGGTAATAGGCGGCCCAGCCCCGGATGATCGGGTTGAGCCTGGCGATGACCGCCATCGCGTTCGAGCCGCGCAGGGCACGCATCTCGTCCGCGAGTCGTTTCCGGATCCGCCTGACCGCGTCCTGGGAAGACGCGCTACGCCGCGAGCTCGCCGGCCACGCCGACCGCCTCGCGCGAGCCGCTGGCACCGTCCGTGGCGTTGACCCTGAGCTGGACCACCTCGCGCTCCTGTCGAACGCCCTTCGCAGCTCGTAGAGCCGGTGAAACCCAACCCGATCGGCGATGCCGGCGTGCCATCACCCGCCGCAATGAGGACCAGCTCGTAGAGCCGGTGAAACACGGGATCGGCGGGCCGCCGCCGCCTCGGCCAGACCCGCGCCGCAATGAGGACCAGCTCGTAGAGCCGGTGAAACGGTTTGTGACCTGGGGGTTTCAGCTACGAGAGCGGTGGGCCGGAGGATGTCGTGTCCGATTCGTGGTCGAAACGTCAGGTTGTTGGTTGGGAACCTCTCGGTGTTTCCGTGAGTAATGGAGGTTCCGAAGCCTCTGGTCCGTCCTGGCGGTGGGCTTGGTCTCCGGTTACTAACCGTACTTCTCCACAAGGCTGCACGGTCCGCCAGTCGCTCGCGGAAGCATTGCTCTACTAGCGAGTACGTTAGCGGATGATCATGGCGGGACCGATTGTGAAGAACTCGGAGAGGCGCTGCGGAGAGCGTCAGGAAGGTTGCCCTGGATCGCTGGCGGAGTCGTCGAATATGGCTCAGCCGACCTTCGGGCGGGCACGTTCGATGATCGCGGACAGGTCGACGCCGGAGGGCAGGGTGCCGAACGCGCGGCCCCAGTCGCCGTCGAGCCGGGACACGCAGAAGGCGTCCGCGACCGCCGGGTGACCGTGCCTGACCAGCAACGATCCCTGCAACACCAGTGCCATCCGCTCGACGATCCGCCGTGCCCGGCCCTCGATGCCGTCCAGGTCGCCGAGCTCCCGCCGTAGGCCGGCCAGGGCCTCGTCGAGCCGTGAGTCCGCTCCGGCGGCCTGTGTCACCTCGCCGAAGAACGCCTCGACCGTCTCGGGCTCCTTCGCCATGGCGCGGAGCACGTCGAGGGCGGCGACGTTGCCGGAGCCCTCCCAGATGGAGTTCAGCGGGGACTCGCGGAACAGGCGGGGCATGCCGGAGTCTTCGACGTAGCCGTTGCCGCCCAGGCATTCCAGGGCCTCGGCAGCGTGGGACGGGGCGCGCTTGCAGACCCAGTACTTTCCTACCGCCAAGGCCAGGCGTTTGAACGACGTCTCTCCGCGGTCGGACGCGCCGGCCAGTCTCAGCATCAATGTCGTCGCGGCCTCGGACTCGATCGCCAGGTCGGCCAGGACGTTGCGCATCAGGGGCTGGTCGATGAGGTAGCCGCCGAACGCCTGCCGGTGGGCCGTGTGGTGGGCGGCTTGGATGACGCCCTGGCGCATGCCCGCGGCGGAGCCGGTCACGCAGTCCAGCCTGGTCATGTTGACCATCTCGATGATGGTGCGGACGCCTCGGCCTTCCTCGCCCACGCGCCAGACCACGGCGTTCTCGTACTCCACCTCCGACGACGCGTTCGAGCGGTTGCCCAGTTTGTCCTTCAGGCGCTGGAGCCGCATCGGGTTCAGGGTTCCGTCGGGCAGTACGCGGGGGAGGAGGAAGCAGGTCAGGCCCGCCGGTGCCTGGGCCAGTACCAGGAAGATGTCGCACATCGGCGCGCTCGTGAACCACTTGTGGCCGGTCAGCAGGTAGGAGCCGTCCGGCTGGGGTACGGCGCGGCTCGTGTTGGTGCGTACGTCCGAGCCGCCCTGCTTCTCCGTCATCGACATTCCTGCCAGGATGCCCTGCTTGGTCAGCGGCGGGCGCAGGCCGAAGTCGTACACCTCCGAGGTCAGGAGTGGCTCGTACGCCGCCGCCAGCCCGGGGTTGTGGCGCAGTGCGGGCACGACGGCGTGGGTCATGGAGATCGGGCACGTGTGGCCGGCGTCGGCGCGCCAGGTGTAGACCTTCGCGGTACGGGCGACGTGGGCGCCGGCGGGGCCGGTCCAGGCGCGGGAGTGCAGGCCGTGGGTGATGGAGACGCGCATCAGCTCGTGCCACGCCGGGTGGAACTCGACCTCGTCGATGCGGTGGCCGTACCGGTCGTGGGTGTGCAGGACGGGTTTGTTCTCGTCGGCCTGGCGGCCCCACTCCTGTGCCTCCGCCGAGCCGGACAGCCGGCCGAGCTCGTGGACCTCCTCGGTGGCCCAGTCGGCGCCCTCGCGGACGAGCCCGTCGAGCAGCGCCGGGTCGTCGGCCGCGTCGTAGCCGGTCAGGGGCGGTACCTGGTTGAAGACCTCATGAGTCATGTGATCGCTCCGATGCTTCGCTGGCTGAAGGCGATGAGGCTTTCGATGGCGTCGTCCCGCTCAGGCCCGGAGCCGGAGCCGGTGGCGGCATCGGCGGCGAGGGGTGCGACGAGCGCTTCGCCGAGCGCGCCGACGAGGGCGGCGGCGCTGACGGTGACGTCCTGGCCGGGCAGCTCGCCGGAGGCGATCCCGTGCGTGATCAGGCGGGCGAAGGACTCGGCGTACGCGCGGCGGAACACCAGCCGCTCGGCGTCGACGGCCGGGTGGACGGGTTCGGCGAGGAGCGCGTACGCCATGCGCGGCGCCCGCAGTGCGCGGCCGGCGAAGGTGCGGACCGCGGCGGCGACGGCAGCGGCGGCGGTCTCCTCCAGGGCCGCGGCGCGTGCGACGGCGTCGACCTCGCGCTGGGAGGCGGTGCGGAACACCTCGGAGACCAGGTCGGCCTTTGACGGGAAGTGGCGGTAGACGCTGCCGGTCGCCACGCCGGCCTCCCGGGCGACGGCCGCGACGGAGCAGCCCGCGTAGCCGTGCTCGGCGACGATCGCCAGGGCGGCGGCCAGGATGCGCTCGCGTGAGGCGGTGAGACGGGCCTCGACCCGCGGCGTACGGCGATAGGGCACACAAGAATTGAACCCTAGTTCAGTTCTTCAAGGCAAGGGCCGAAAAGGAATCAGGGCCCCCTCGCGAACGAGGAGGCCCTGAAAGAACGGAGCTACTTGCTGGACACGCCGGTCGCCATGTCGTAGCCGGTTCCGCCGTGGCGGTACACGGGCCCGTCGCCGAACTTCAAGACCTGGAACTTCAGCGTCACGGAGTTCGAGCGGGTGCCGGTCAGGTCCTGCATCATCTTCTCCGACAGGTCGACGATGGCCGGCGGGTTGTGCTGGGCGACGGCCCATTCGGCCGGGCCGAAGTCCTCGACGATCCCGAGGGCGCTCTTCTGGCCATAGGTGATCTTCACGATGGTGCCGAGCGGCCAGTACGGGCTGGCCAGCGTGTGGTACGACATCGGCTTTCCGGAGGCGGTGGCGGGGTCCCAGAAGGAGGTCCCGGTGGACACTCCGCCGGGCAGCTGGCTCTGCTTCTCCGCCTTGGAGCCGGCGCTCAGCGGGATCGGCTTGCCGTCCAGAAGCTCGCGCTGCTTGTCGCCGGGCCCGGTGATGCCGCTGTCGGTCGCGAGGGTGGTGGCGGCGCCGGCCATGGGGTTGCCCGCGTGGGAGAGGGCCGTGGTCACGCCGGCGCCCGCGACGGCGAGGCCGCAGACGGCGGAGATGATCGCCTTGGTGGAGAAATCGAGCACGGGGGAACGCCTTTCTGTACGGGGGAGCACGGCGGCACGAAGGACGCCTTCCGCGCGGACTTGAGGCGAGAGAGGAAGAAGGGAGGTCAGCCGGGCTGCGGGGCGTAAACGGGGTAGCCGTAGCCCACGACCGAGGAGACGTCGCGGGTCCGGATCTTCACCGCGTCGTCGGTGTTGCCCTCGACGGTCTGGATGGTGCCGTCGTGGTTGTCCTTGATCACCATTCCGACGTGGTCGATCGCGTCGAGCGAGTCGCTGCCGCTCCAGGAGAAGAAGACGACCGCGCCGGGGGTGGGGACGCTGCCCCAGCGGCCCTGGGCCTTGAACCACTGGGCGTGGGTGCGGGTGAAGGCGTCGGCGCCCATTCCCTTGACGCCCAGTTGGTCGCCGATCCAGGAGACGAACATGTCGCACCAGTTCGCGTCGGCGTAGTCGCCGATCGAACCGCCGTCACGGGCCACGCCGCGCTCGGCCCAGGGCGAGGAGACGAACCACTGCTGGAACTTGGTGCCGCCACCGGCGGAGTTCTCGGTGACCCCGACCTGGGAGATGGCGAGCTTCAGGGCGTCGGCGGCGCTGGGCATCCACTGTTTGGCGGACTTCAGTGCCGCTATACCGTTACCCGGTGAAGGTACCTGCGAGGCAGAGTGTCCCGCCTGGGGCTGCGATGGGCTCTGGAGGGCCACCGCCCGTACGGGGGCATGACTGGTCTGGTGGGAGAACGATTGCGCGGGGGTGGCCGCGATCAGACTGATCACGGTGGCACCGGCCGCCGCGGCGGTCACGAAGATGCCGCCGGAGTTATTGCGCCATAGCGCAATACACGTTTTCGGGTGTCGACTGGACACGATGGGGGTGCTCCTTCGCTTCCATGCCGCTTACCGGGTTAGCTGACGGGTTCGGGCGTGGAAGCTGCCCTACGGCACATGGGGATGTGCCGATTCACCCCAGTGATGCGGTGGGTCCCCGGTTCCGCGTTGTCGCGGATTCAGCGGGAGTCGTCCGAGGGGCGGGCGACTCGAAAACAGGGGGTCGAACGTGGGCCATGCGGCCCCGGTTCGGGTTCAGGAAATCTCGTCGGACAGAGGCAGGCCTTCCTTCCAGACCGCCTGCCGGACCGGCTCACGAGGCACGTCGGCACATTGGGAATGGGCCGGGCGAGCCCGAGGAAGGTTGGATCCCCGGTTCCGTGGTACGCGGAGGCAGGCACGCCGCTCCGGGCATCGGACGTGATCCGAAAAAGGGGGATCTCGAGAGATGCGGCGATGAAACGGCGCCTTCTCGGATATGAACCGTCTCGGCTGAACTAGGGGGCCCTTCTCACGCGTCTCGCGTGCCGCACGCCGTACGTGCTGGTGGGCTGGCCCTTGCCGGCGGATATGAGGTCGGCGCATGGGGGGCGCCGCCGATCCCATGACGATAGCAAACGCCCGTGTGTCCGTAAAGCCTAATTAGGGACACTTACTGGCGCTGACCTGCGCAAACCTTTGACAGTGACTCCTGACGCTATGCCCGAAAAGTCGACTGTAAGGCGCTGGAGGCCTGTCGCCGGCAGGGATTCAGCCGACCGCCGCATGATCGCGCTGAAGCATGGTCTCGGCGTAGCGCTGCCGGATGATCTCCGCCAGCTCGGGCGCCGCGCCCAGCGCGGGCGAGATCGCGAACGCTCCCGCGGCACGGGAATCCACACGCACCTTGTCGGCGAAGTGGCCGGGAGCCAGGAAGTAGGAGGCGACCGCGACCCGCCGCACGCCGGAGGCCAGCAGCGCGCGTACGGCGTCGGCCGGAGCCGGGGTCGCGGCGGAGGCGTAGGCGGGGACCACGCGTTTCCAGCCGCGCCAGTTTCGCGCCATGGCGGCGATCGTCGCGTTGGCCGCCTGGTCGCTGGAGCCCGCCGCGGCCAGGACCAGGCCGGTCTCCGGGTCGGGCGTCACGCCCGCCTCGGCCAGCCGGCGTTCGAGGGCCTCGGTCATCAGGGCGTGCGGGCCGAGCGTGGCGCCGTAGTGGACGTTCATCCGCGGATGGGACCGGCGCACCTCGCGCAGCGCGCCGGGGATGTCGGTCTTGCTGTGGTACGCCGAGGTCAGCAGGAGAGGAAGGACGACCGCGTCGGACGTCCCCTCTCCGGCGAGGCGGTCGAGCACCTGCGCCGGCGACGGCGGCGCGTGGTCGAGGTAGGAGGTGAGGACCCGCAGGCCGGACCGGCGGCGTACGAGGTCGAGAAGGTCCTCGACCGTCGCCGCCGCGCGGGGGTCCCGGCTGCCGTGCGCCACCGCGACGAGCGGCGCGGGGCCGATCAGATGTTGATGCCGCATTCGGTCTTCCCGGTACCGGCCCAGCGCCCGCTACGCGGGTCCTCTCCCGGTGCGACCCGCTGCGTGCAGGGCTCGCAGCCGATGGAGGGGTACCCGTCGTACTGCAGCGGGTTCACCAGGATGCCGTTGGCCTCGATGTAGTCCTCGAGCCGCGCCTGGGTCCACGCGGCGAGAGGGTTGACCTTGACCTTGCCGCGCGCGGAGTTCCACTCCACGACGCGCGAGCCGCTCCGGTGCGAGGTCTCCTCGCGGCGGATGCCGGTGATCCACGCGAGGTACGGGTCGAGGGCGCGGTTCAGCGGCTCGACCTTGCGCAGATGGCAGCACAGGTCGGGGTTGCGGCCGTTCAGGCGTGGGCCGAGGTCGCGGTCCTGCTCGGCGACCGTACGCGGCGAGCGCACGTTGACGATGTTCACCGGGTAGACGGCCTCGACGGCGTCGCGGGTGCCGATCGTCTCGGCGAAGTGGTAGCCGGTGTCGACGAACAGCACGTCGATGCCGGGCCGGATCTTGGACGCGATGTCCACGAGCACGGCGTCCTTCATCGACGACGTCACGCAGATCCGGTCACCGAAGGTCGCGATCGCCCAGCGGACGATCTCTTCGGCCGGGGCGTTCTCGAGCGCGTCGGCGGCCGACTCGACGATGTCGGTGAGGTCGAGTGCGGCCGTCGGTCGTTCGAACAAGAGGGTCATCTCGACACCTCCGCCGGGACGCTGATCGCGCCGGTTCCGATGTAACGCAGCCGGAACGCGCGGGCGCACGCCCGGCAGTGCCAGCCGCCGTCGGCCTCGTACGGCTCCAGATCCTCGTCGCCGCAGTAGGGGCAGTAGAAGGGAACGGCTCGCTCGGTCATGAGGTCCTCCCTGGCCCGTACGCCCTGGTCATTTCAGGTCGCTCTCGTCGGCGCGCCCGACCCAGTCCGCGAAGGACTCGCCGTCGGACTTCTGTGCCTGGAACTTCTTCAGCACCCGCTCGACGTAGTCGGGCAGCTCGTCCGCGGTGGTCTTCAGGCCGCGGACCTTCTTGCCGAACGCCCCGCCGATCGAGCCGCCGAGGTGGATCTGGTAGCCCTCCACCTGGTTGCCGCCGGCGTCCGTGACGAGCTGTCCCTTGAGGCCGATGTCGGCGACCTGGATGCGGGCGCAGGAGTTCGGGCAGCCGTTGATGTTGATCGTCAGCGGCTCCTCGAAGTCCGGGAGGCGCTTCTCCAGCTCCTCGATGAGGTCCATGCCGCGCTGCTTGGTCTCCACGATCGCCAGCTTGCAGAACTCGATGCCGGTGCAGGCCATCGTCTGGCGCCGGAACGTCGACGGGCGCACCTGCAGGTCGTGCGCCTCCAGCTCGGCGGCGAGCTCTTCGGTGAGTTCCTCGGGAACGTCGAGGATGACCATCTTCTGCTCGGTCGTCGTGCGCACCCGCCCCGAGCCGTACTCCTGGGCGAGGTCGGCGATCACGTGCAGCATCTCGCCGTTGACGCGGCCGACCCGCGGCGCGAACCCGACGTAGAAGTTCCCGTCGCGCTGCGGGCGGATGCCGACGTGGTCGCGGCGAGCGCCGTGGGGAGCGCCCGGCGCGGGGCCGTCCGGCAGCGCGTAGCCCAGGTACTCCTTCTCCAGGATCTCGCGGAAGCGCTCGGGACCCCAGTCGTTCATCAGGAACTTGATGCGCGCCCGGTGCCGCAGCCGCCGGTAGCCGTAGTCGCGGAAGATGCCCGCGACGCCGGCCCAGACCTCGTGCGTCTGCTCGGGCCGTACGAACGCCCCGAGCCGCTTGCCGAACATCGGGTTCGTGGAGAGCCCGCCGCCGACCCAGACGTCGTAGCCGGTCTCGCCCTCGTCGTTGGTCACGCCGACGAACGCGATGTCGTTGATCTCATGGACCGTGCACTGCACGGTGCAGCCGGACAGCGCCGACTTGAACTTGCGCGGGAGGTTGGAGAAGTCCGGGCTGCCGATGTACCGCTCGTTGATCTCCTCGATCTGCGGCGTGGCGTCGATCACCTCGTCGGCGTCGATCCCGGCGAGCGGGCAGCCCAGGATGACCCGGGGCGTGTCGCCGCAGGCCTCCGTTGTGGACAGGCCGACCCCTTCGAGCGTCTCCCAGATGGCGGGGACGGACTCGATCTCGACCCAGTGCAGCTGGATGTTCTGCCGGTCCGTCAGGTCGGCGGTGCCGCGCGCGTACTTGGTCGACACGTCGGCGATCGCGCGCAGCTGGTCGGGGTTCAGCTGCCCGCCGTCGATACGGACGCGCAGCATGAAGTAGCGGTCGTCGAGGTCCTCGTCCTCCAGGACCGCGGTCCGGCCGCCGTCGATCCCGGGACGGCGCTGCGTGTAGAGGCCGTACCAGCGGAAACGGCCGCGCAGGTCCGCAGGGTCGATGGAGTCGAAGCCGGCCTTGGCGTAGACGTGCACGATCCGGTCACGGACGTTGAGGCCGTCGTCGTTCTTCTTGTTCTCTTCGTTTTTGTTGAGGGGTTCGCGGTAGCCGAGGGCCCACTGGCCCTCGCCTCGCTTCCGCTGACGAGTTGGCATCGGGCGCGTCCTCCGTGGTGGATGGGGACGCGAAGCACGCCGGCAGACCGTACTGCTGGCTCAACACTGAGCTTCGAGAAAGACACCGGCATACCGCGCGCCCATGAGGCAGTGGCGGTTGATCGATGTCAACGACAGGCGGCGCTGCCCACGCGGAGGAAGTCAACGTGCCGGCGCGAGACCAGCAACGGATTTGCAGCAGCCATGCACCGATGATGACATGCCGTTCGATGAGTGTCCAACCTTGTCCGCAATGCGGACTATGTCGGATTACTTCCCATCAGCCCTGGCGGAGCCAGTTGACCCCGGGCTCGACGTGCTCCCCCTGGAGCGGCTCCGTGCCCTCGGGCTCGCGCGGTGCCTGGTGCTGGCAGTCGCACCATGACCCGCCGCGGCACTCATCGTGCCGGCGGTCGCGGCACGGTTCGCAGATCATGTGTCCATTGTCACCCCGCGGGCCCGCTTCGGTGCCGGACGGGTGCCGCCGAGTTTCCGAACCGCGTTCTGTACGCTGTCGGAGTGGCCGTGCCGATGGACGAATTGATCAGCGACCTGCGCGCCGAGACCGCCGACCTGGAACGGCTTCTCGTGCCCGGAGTGTGGGACGTCGAGACCCCCGCCGAGAACTGGACGGTCCAGGACCAGATCGTCCATCTGGCCTGGTTCGACGACGCCGCCGTACGGGCGGCGAGCACGCCGGACGCCTTCCGTGCCGAGCTCGCGGAGCTGCTCGCCGTCGGCTTCGATACCGACACGCTCGTCGAGGAACGGCGCTCGATGCCCGGCGAGGAGGTCGGCGCGTGGTTCGCCGCGGCGCGCGGCCGGATGACCGAGGTGCTCGCCGGGCTCGACCCGAAGGCCCGCGTGCCCTGGTACGGACCCGACATGAGTGCGGCGTCCTTCACCACCGCACGGCTCATGGAGACCTGGGCGCACGGTCAGGACGTCGCCGACGGCCTGCGGGCCGTGCGCGAGCCCACCGACCGGCTGCGGCACATCGCCCAGATCGGGGTCCGCGCCCTGCCGTGGAGCTTCACCGTCAACGGCCGTCCGGTCCCGGCCGAGCCCGTACGCGTCGAGCTCACCCTCCCGAGCGGCACGCCGTGGACCGCGGGGCCGGAGGACGCCGCCGACGTCGTACGTGCCACCGCGCTGGACTTCTGCCTGGTCGTCACGCAGCGGCGGCACCCGGACGACGTCGACCTGGCGCTGTCCGGTCCGGTCGCGCGGGAGTGGGCCGGGATCGCCCAGGCGTTCGCGGGCCCGCCCGGTGCCGGCCGGAGCCCCGGCCAGTTCACATGAGCGGAGCGGCGTCGCCTGGTGTGTCGTCTTCCACGAATTGGTCTTGACGTCACGTAACGGGCGTGTCAGGGCCTACGGTGGTTCATTGTGACGACCGTTTCCGATGCTTCACGCGGCGCCCACGAGCCGCAGGCCGAAGCGTCGGCCGCCACCCGCGTTCGCGATGCCCTGTGGCAGGTCGTGCGCGGCACCGGCATCTCCGCCTTCCGCTACCGCGTCACCGGCCTCGCGGCGGAGGCGGCGTTCTTCACCCTGCTGTCCCTGCCGCCCCTGGTGCTCGGGCTGATCGGCACCATCGGGCACTTCAGATCCGCGTTCGGCGAGAAGACGGTCACCGAGATCCGCGAATGGGTGATCGAGAAGTCGCAGACGGTGCTCACGGGGCAGGCCGTACGGACCGCGGTGGTGCCGCTCATCGACGACGTGCTGCGCGGCGGGCGCGTCGAGCTCGTGTCGCTGAGCTTCATCATGTCGCTCTGGGCCGGCTCGCGCGCGCTCAACGTCTACGTCGACACGATCACCATCGCGTACGGCCTGTCGGGCGTCCGCGGAGTCGTCCGCACCCGCCTGCGGGCGTTCGTCCTCTACATCGGCGGCCTGGGCGTCGGGCTGGTGGTCATCCCGGTGCTGGTCGCCGGCCCCACGCTGGTGCTGCACTGGCTGCCCCAGGGCGCCCAGGTCGTGCACCTGCTCTACTGGCCGGTGTTGATCATCGTCTCGGTGCTCTTCCTCGCCCTGCTGTACTACCTCAGCGTCCCGGTGCGCACCGCGTGGTGGCGCGGGATCCCCGGCGGCGTGGTCGCCCTGGGCATCTGGGCCCTCGGCAGCATCCTCCTGCGCCTCTACCTGAGCGATTCCGCCTCCGGCGTGACCGTGTACGGGTCGCTGGGCGCGGCGATCGCGGTGCTCGCCTGGCTGTACGTCACGGCCCTCGCCGTGCTGATCGGCGCGGCGCTCAACGCCGAGGTCGACAAGCTCTGGCCCGGGGAATTCACCGCACGCGCGCGCGCCGAGGCCGCCGAGGCCCGCTCGCAGGTCGCCCAGGCCCAGGCCAGGGCCGCGGAGTCACGCGCCGAGCTGGCCGCGGCCGACTCCGCGGAGGAGAAGCCCGTGCCGGAGAAGGACGTCAAGGCCACCGCCTGGTCCGGGCCCGGTACCGACTCGGTGTCCGGCATCGAGACCGAGGCCGGCGCCGAGCCGTAAAACCGGTTTCCCGCCGGGAAGTCCACGCCTACGATGACCCTGCCGCGACAACCGCGGTTCCGAGGAGAGGGGTGAGCACGCATGGCCGTCTTCTTCGTCGCCATTTCCGCGCCGTCTCTGTTCCTCCGGGCGCCCGCCTGACCTTCGCGAGGCGCCCGCATCTGAAGGGTGCCCTAGGTTGTCGCTCGATTCACTGGGCTGGGATGACTCCTGGTCCGAAACGTTCGCGCCGTACGGCGATCTCATTCCGGGCCGTGTGGCCCGTGTCGACCGCGGCCGCGGTCTCGTCCTCACCGAAGACGGCGAGGTTCATGCCGCCTGGCAGGGCGAGCCGCCCTGCGCCGGCGACTGGGTGGCGCTCCGCGCGCTCCCCGGCGGCCACGAGATGGCCGCGATCCTGCCACGGCGTACGGCCCTCGTCCGTGGCGCCGTCGGCCGCGAGTCGCGCGGAGGCCTGTCCGGCGACTCGCAGGGCCAGGTCCTCGCCGCCAACGTCGACGTCGTCTTCGTCGTCGAGCCTGCATCGCCGGACACCGGTCTGGGCCGGATCGAGCGCCTTCTCGCGCTCGCCTGGCAGAGCGGCGCCCGGCCCGTCGTCGTCATCACCAAGGCCGACCTCGCTGCCGACCCGCCGTCGCTCCTGGAGTCGGTCGCCCTGACCGCGCCCGGCGTCGACGTGCACGCGGTCTCGGTGTTCACCGGCGAGGGCCTGGAGGAGGTACGCGCCCTCGCGTCGGGGACCTCGGTCCTGGTCGGGCCGTCCGGCGCGGGCAAGTCCACGCTGGTCAACGCCCTCGCCGGGGAGGACGTCATGCGGACCCAGGAGATCCGCGCCTCCGACGGCCGCGGCCGGCACACGACCACGCACCGCGAGCTGATCGTGCTGCCCGGCGGCCTGCTCATCGACACGCCGGGCGTCCGCCGGGTCGGCCTGTACGACGTGGACGAGGGGCTGGCCCAGGCCTTCTCCGACATCGAGGACCTGGCCGCGGAGTGCCGGTTCTCCGACTGCGTGCACGAGACCGAGCCCGGCTGCGCCGTGCTCACCGCCGTCGAGGCCGGCGACCTGCCCGAACGACGGCTGGCGGGCTGGCGGAAGCTGCGCCGCGAGGCCGCCTGGATCGCGTCCAGGACCGACGCCCGCCTGCGGGCCGAGCGGAAGCGGAACTGGAAGATCACGCATATGGAGGTACGACGGCGCAACCGCCCCTGACGGAGCCCTCGCGTGACACCGGCTCACACGGAGGCGGGGTCGTTGCGAGGCGGTTCGGCCCAGGGCATGGCCGCCGGGGCGTCCGCCTCGGCGACGCGGGGCGGCGCGTGCTCGCCGAAGCCGCCGAGCCGTCCCGGCGGCTCGGCGGTACGGGCGGCCGGCGACCATTTGGCGAGGAGGTCCATGGCGTCCGGCAAGGTCTCGGCGAAGACGTGCTCGACGATGTTGCCGGCGTTTCCCTCCAGCTGGAGCAGGAACTGCAGGGGAGGGGCTTCGCGGGAGAAGATCGCCATGACCACCGGCGCCGTCATCACGTCGTAGCCGACCTGGCACCACGGCTCGTACCCCAGGCCCGTCATCGCGGCGTGGACGTCCCCGCCGCTCGGGTCGCAGGCCGCCATCACCGGGTCCTCACGCTCCACCCATTCGCCTTTGACCAGGCACCATGCGCGAACTGGATCAGTCATGACCACACAGGTCACGTTAGGGCGCTCCCGCCACGCGCGGCGGGAGCGCCACGCCAGGAACGCGACGACACGCCCTACGACGGCGACGTACGGCACTCGACGAGGATGCGGGAGCCGGCAGGGGAGCGGGCGAGCGCTTGGCAGGTGACCTCCAGTGATCGCCCGGCCATGCTTCCGATCTGGGCCGCGACGTCCACGATCCCGTACACGGGGGCGTCGATGCGCACGACGAGGCGGTCCGCCGTCCTCGGGTCCACGATCACCGCGACGTGGGCGCTCGACCGGTTGTCACGCGGGACGAGCGCCAGCACCCGGTGCACGAGCCGGGCGACCTGTTCCGACGTCGCCTCGTCGGTGACGGAGTCCAGCCCGGAGCCCAAGGTGATCACGGGGCACGGGCCGACCGGTCCGCAGGCGCGTTCGACGGCCTCGACGACCAGCGCGCGCAGGCTCGCCGGGTCGGCGCGCTGCTGCGGGCGGAGGCCGAAGATGACGCCGCGGAAGTCCCTGATCGCGTCGTCCAGCCCCCCGATCGCGCTGTGGATCTTCTCGACGGCGGTGTGCTCGGCGACGTGCGCCTCGATGTAGGTCAGCGCGGCGTGCAGGTCGAGGCCGACGGAGAACAGCCGGTGCACGAGCTGGTCGGCCATGCCGGTGCCGGGCCGGTCGAGCCCGCCGTCCCCGCGCCGCGCCGCCGCGCCGCGCCGTCCACGGGTGCATCCCCGGCCGTCAGGTGATCCTCGTCGTTCCGCCTCGGTCACAAGCCCCGTCCCCCATCGCCGTCGCGGACCGGCCACAGTTGACCGGTTAATGGGGGGTCACGGCTATTCCTGTCCGATACCCGGTTGGCGGGGTATTCGCACGTCGGGGTTCCGAAGGATGTCCAGACCACAAGTCAGGGCCCGGCGTGACCGGTGCCTCTGAACGGGACCTTCGGCCCTGTGACGGTGCCCGGTCGATGGCCCACCCTTGAGTCAGAGGGTTCCCGGAAGAAGGGGTGTTACGGCTGAAGCTTCGATACCTCAACGGTGAGGAATTGACAGGCGCCGGCCTCCTCTGGTGAGGCGCGGTGCCGGGCGGCGGAGGTGATCATGTCGTTCGCTGGCATCGCCAACGCGTTGGCACACGGCGGGAAGATCCTTTTGCCCGTACCGTCCAGTCGTCCGCACCCGGACGCCGCCGAGCCGGCCACCCGTAGCCTGACCGTCACGGCCGACGACGGTGTGAAACTCCACGTGGAGATCCAGGACGCCCCCGGCTCACCGCTCACCGTGGTCTTCTGCCACGGCTACCTCCTGAACTCCTCCAGCTGGGACGTTCACCGGGGCATGCTCGCCGGCCGGTACCGCGTCGTGATCTGGGACCACCGCGGTCACGGCCGGTCCGGGTGGGGCACTCCGCCGAACGCCACCATCGACCAGCTCGGCCGCGACCTGTACGCGGTGATCGAGGCGGCCGTCCCTCGCGGGCGCATCGCGCTGGTGGGCCACTCCATGGGCGGGATGGCCATCCTCGGGCTCGGCGAGTCGCACCCGGAGCTGTTCGGCGACCGCGTGGCGGCCGTCGTGCTCACGTCGACGTCCGCGGGGAACCTCGGCTCGGTGACCGTCGGCCTGCCGCCCGGCACGGCGCGGATCCTGCACCGCGTGGTACCGGCGACCCTGGCGACCCTGCGGCGCCAGTCGCGGCTGGTCGACGGGGCACGGCGATCCGTCGGAGGCGTCACGTACCTGGTGACCTGGCCCTACCTGTACGGCTCGCGGGTGCCCCGGCCGGTGGCCAAGCTCACCACCCGGCTGATGGCCTCGGTCCCGATCAAGGTGATCGCCGAGTTCTACACCGAGCTGGTCCACTGCGACCTGCACCGGGTGCTGCCGGTGCTCGGGCGGGTACCGGTGCTCGTCATGGTCGGCCAGCGCGACCTGATCACTCCGATCGCGCACGCCGAGTCGCTGGCGTCGGCGATCTCCGGCGCCGAGATGGTCGTGATCCCCGACGCCGGGCACCTGCTGGTCCTCGAACGCCCGCACGAGGTGACCGACCACCTCATGAAGCTGCTCGCCCGGCCGGCCGGGCGAGCGCGGATCAACGGCGCGCGCCGACACACCGCCGCCTCGCGTACGCGCCGGCGTGAGGAACCCGCCGAGTAGCGGTCAGACGCCGCCTTCCCGCCGGGGCTCCGCCTTCTCGCGCAAGGCGCTCTGGCGGACGAGGCGTGTGAGGTCGTCGACGGTCACCATTCCGGCGACGCGCCCGTCCTCGACGGCGACGGCGACCAGGGCGCCGCCGATGGGCGGCCTGCTGAGCAGCGACGACGCCGGGGCGTCCGGGGAGAGCCGGTAGTCAGGGGGAAGCGGCAGCGCCACGGAGTCGACGCGGTCGCCGGCGCGCGCGGCCGGGGTACGTGAGAGCCGGTCGAGGGTCACGACCCCGCACGGCTCGCCGTCGAACCCGGTGACGGGAAAGACGCTCTGGCGGGACCGTACGGCGACGCTCGCGATGAACTCCCCGACGGGCCGCCACGCGGGCGCGCACTCCGGTTCGGTGGTCATCACGTCGCGGACCCGTACGCCGGTCGCCTCCCGTACGACGCGTGACCTCGCCTCCGCGCCCGCCGCCCAGATCAGGAACCAGCCGATCAGCATGAGCCACAGGCCGCCGGTCTGCCCGAGGACGAGCAGCTGGGCGATCCCCGCCCCGGTGAGCCCCGCGCCCACCACCTGGCCGGCGCCGGTCGCGATGCGCTCTCCGCGGTGCCGATCGCCGGACCGCATCCACACCAGGGCCCGCAGCACGCGGCCGCCGTCCAGGGGCGCGCCCGGCAGCAGGTTGAAGACGGCCAGGAATAGGTTGGTCACACCGATCCAGGCGAGCGCCGCCACGACCACGGCCGGCAGGCCCGCGGCGGAGGCGCCCTCACCGGCGAGGAGCAGCACCACTCCGGCGGCCAGGCTCGTCAGCGGGCCCGCCGCGGCGATCGACAGGTCCGCGCGGGCGTTCGGCGGTTCCTCATCCAGCTGCGCGACACCGCCGAGCATCCACAGGGTGATCGATCGCACACCGATGCCCTTCCTCCGCGCGACCAGTGCGTGGGCCGCCTCGTGCGCCAGCAGGGACAGGAGGAACACCAGTGCCGTCGGCACGCCGACGGCCCAGTACAGGGCGGGGGAGCGGCCGGCCGCCGCGCGCGGGAGGACCGTCCCGGCGACGATGTCGGCGATCAGCACCAGGATCACGAACACCGACCAGTGGGCGCCGACCGGGATCCCCGCCACACGGCCCAGCCGAAGGCTCTGTCTCATCGCGGCCTCCTCGGCGGACTCACCCTCACTCTCGGCATCGCACGGCCGGTCCGATACGTCCGTTGGTCCCTTCTCTGCGGGCGAAGGTCGCGGATAGGAAGAAGGTCACGAGGGAACGGGACTTCGGCCCCTTGCACCGTTCCGGCGCGCCGGACAGGGGTAGAGCAGGGGAATCCGGACTTTCGAGGTGGTCACCGTGGGTTCGAACCGGCAGGAGGTACGGCTGCCGTTCGCCGACCGTGCCGAGGCGGGACGGCTCCTCGCGGAGCGGGCCGCCGGGCTGCGGCTCACCGACCCGCTCGTGCTCGCTCTACCGCGGGGCGGCGTGCCGATCGGGCGTGAGATCGCGAGCAGGCTCGACGTGCCGCTGGAGGTGCTGGTCACCCGCAAGATCGGCTGCCCTGGCCAGCCGGAGCTGGGTGTGGGGGCGATCGCCGAGGGCGGCGAGCCGGTGTTCGACGCCGGGCTGCTGGCGAGGCTGGGCCTCTTCGAGCGGGACCTGGACGGCACCGTCAGGCAGGAGCAGGACGAACTTGAGCGCCGGGTCGTCGCCTATCGGGGAGATCGTGGGCTGCCGCCGGTCCAGGGGCGTGACGTCGTCGTGGCCGACGACGGGCTGGCCACCGGCGGGACCGCGCGCGCCGCGCTCGCGGCGGTCCGTTCGAAGGGTGCCGCGCGGGTGATCCTGGCCGTGCCGGTGGGCGCGGCACAGACCGTCGAGGCGCTGGCCGACGACGCGGATGACCTGATCGTGCTCGCCGTACCGCCGGACTTCCACGCGGTAGGGGAGTGGTATCGCGACTTCGAGCAGCTCACCGACGATGAGGTGCTGGAACTGCTCTGAGATCCGCAGGCGGCTCTCCTGCTCGCCGAGCCGGGCGCGCTCGTCATGTCGCCCGGCTCGCGGAGGTCTGCGCCTGCCCGTCTCGGAGGATCGAGTGAGCCGGTGCCGTGGTGACGGCCCGGCCCGATGGAAACGGCCCCGCGATCGCGGGGCCGCAGGCGTCGTGACGCGCGTTAGGCGGCGTTCGCCCGGCGCATGCGGCGGCGACGCTCCGAGGCGCGCTCGTCTTCGTTCAGGCCGCCCCAGGTGCCGTATTTCTCGGGCCGGGAAACGGCATAGTCAAGGCATTCTCCACGCACGGGGCAGCGCATGCAGACGGCCTTGGCCTTGCGCTCGCGGATCTCTCGTTCCGGCTGACGCTCGCCGTCCGGGCCGAAGAACAGAATGAGGTCCTCCCCCCGGCACTCGGCAGCGTCCTGCCAGCCCCAGCTGGGACGGGGGAGGTTTGCCTGCCGACGTACCTGAGCCATAGAACTACCACCTCGTAGCTTGCTGGTGAGCAAAATAATTTCGGTCACGGGCGCTGCAACCGTAAGACGCGCCAAAAATTAAAACGTCGTGAAGCGCCGTGATGTTCCCCAGAGATCCGCCGTACCCTCATGGATCGGCGAACGGGGCCTCGGAGAGGTTACACGAGGGCCGTCCCGTTGAGAAGAGTCAGGTCCTTTTGAACATAGGATCCGACGTCCTCGCCGCATCCGGGGCCGCAGGCGTCCAGGCGCAGGCGTTCCACGCGCACCTCATAACGGTCCTGGCCGCAGCGTACGACGGCGGTGTCTCCCACCATCGTCTCGACGGTGACGTCGTTGACGCCGAGGACTCCGGTGTGGGCGCGTACGAAGTGCTCGGCCGCCTGGACCGGCTCGGGCATTCCCGCCCGGCCGCGGTAGTGGTCGAGCACGACCCGGCCGTCGCGGTACGCCTCCGCCGCCTCGGCCGCCCGCGTCTCGTCGAGGTCGCCGTAGTAGAGGGCGTGCGGCAGGCACACGAGGTTCGCGGCGTACCGGTCGCCGCCGACGTGTGTGGTCTCCCACACGTCGGCGAACCGGCGGTTCAGGGAACGTGCCAGCGGCCCGCCGAACCGCGCGCAGCATGCGTTGTGCCGCCCGTGCGCGCAGACGAGCAGGATCGGGCGGGTCACCGGAGTGCCGAAGCCGGGTGCGCGCCCGGCGCCGACCGCCGCGAGGTCCAGGCCGGCGAGCTCGGAGTGGTCCGTCAGCTCGCGTTCCTCCAGCCAAACGGGCCCGCCGGAGAACCCGGCGTACACCAGCAGGGGAGGCGTCGCGCGGCGCCGTCCGGGCCGGCGGATGAACTGCACCCGTACGCCGTGCCGTGCCGCCCGCGCGATCGCGTCGGCGAGCGGCCCGGGGCGTACGCCCTGGTCGACGTGCTGTCCCCAAGGGCCCGGATGCTCGACGAGCAGCCATGCGCGCGACTTCTGGGTCGCCGTGGCGAAGCACGGGAGCCTGCCGGTGTGGCTTCCGGCACAGTGGGTGCAGCGGCTGTCCGGCACGAACCCCCCTCGCGATCGAATTAGGTAAGACTAACCTAACCACTCGATGTCACGCGAGAAACGGGAGCCCCCGGTGAACGAGGAATGAACACCCGCCTCGCACATGTACGGAAGCGTCGACGCGGCCCAGGTCGCGCGTTCTACAGTGTCGTGATCCATGCCTGATCTGTCCGTAATAAAGCACGGGGGCCGAATGCGAACGCCGTTCCTTACCGTGGGCGCGGCCCTGTTGCTCGCGATCGCCGCCGCGGGCGACGCGCACCTGGCGCCCGCGGGCGCCGCGAGCCCGGCGGGCATCGAGGCCTCCATCGGCGCCTGCGGATCGGGCTGGCGGCATCCGCACGCCGGCCCCCAGACGCTCGTGGTGCGCAACGGAGGCAGCACCAGTGCGAGCGTGATGCTCATCGCGCCCGCCAACGGTCAGGTCTTCGCGCAGATCGAGGGGCTCGGTCCCGGCGTCGAGCGCCGGCTGCACCTCAGCCTCGCCCCCGGCACGTACGCCTTCCGCTGCACCCAGGACGGGCCCGCCGACCCGGCCGTCGGGCCGCCGGTGCGGATCACCGGCAAGGGCACAGGTGCCGCCGGGATCGTGCCCGTCACCCAGAACGACCTGTACGGCCCGGCGAAGGCCTACTCCGGCTACGTCGCCGACGGCCTCGACCGCCTCGTGAAGAAGACCGACGCGCTGCGCGAGACCGTCGACGGCGGCGATCTGGCCGCCGCCCGGTCCGCCTGGACTCCCGCGCACCTCTCCTACGAGCGGCTGGGCGCGGCGTACGGCACGTTCGGCGACTTCGACGGCGCGATCAACGGCGGCACCGCGGGGCTGCCCGGAGGCGTGCGCGACAAGGACTTCACCGGTTTCCACCGGCTGGAGTACGGCCTGTGGCACGGCGAGTCCGCGTCGTCGCTGGCCAAGGTGGCCGACCGGCTCGCGCGCGACGTCCGCGCCCTGCGGTCAGACTTCCCCGACGAGCGCATGGACCCCGCCGACCTGCCGCTACGGGCCCACGAGATCACGGAGAACACCCTGCGGTTCCAGCTGACCGGCGACGCCGACCAGGGCAGCGGCACGACGCTGAAGACGGCGGCCGCCAACATCGAGGGCACTCGCGAGGTCGTCGGTGTGCTCCGGCCGCTCCTGAAGACCCGCTACGCGGCCCTTCCCCAGGTGGACACCTGGCTGGACCGGATGGACTCCCTACTCAAGGGACACTCCTCCGTCGACGGGCTGTCCGCCATCGAACGCGAACGCCTGAACGGCGCCGCCGGGCAGCTCCTGGAGCTCCTCGCGCCGGTCGCCACGATCGCCGAGCCCAGGAGAATCGCATGACCGCCGACCGCCGGTCCTTTCTGCGCGGCGCGCTGGCCGCCGGCGTCGCCGGCGCGGTGGCGGGCGGCGGCTCCGCCGTCGCCACGGCCGGGGCCGCCGAGCCGCCCGCGCGCGGGTTCCACGGCGAGCACCAGGCCGGCATCGTCGAGAAGGCCCGCCAGCGGACCATCGTCGTGTCCCTCGACGCCGTCGCCTCCGGCCGGCGCGAACTGACCGAGCTGTTCCACACGCTCACCGAGCGGGCGCGCGCCCTGACGGCCGGAGGCGCTCCGGACGACACGGGCATCAGCGCGCCGCCGCCCGACTCCGGTGTCCTCGGGCCCGGCATGCCGGGCCGCGGCCTGGTGATCACCGTCGGCGTCGGGGCGTCCCTGTTCGACGACCGCTACGGCCTCGCGGACCGCAAGCCCGCCGGGCTGCGGCCCATGCGGATGTTCCCCAACGACGACCTCGACCCGAAGTGGTGCCACGGCGACCTCAGCCTCCAGCTGTCCGCCGACGACGAGGACACCGCCGTGCACGCGCTGCGCGACATCGCCCGGCACACCCGCGGCGCCGCACAGATCCGCTGGAAGATGAACGGCTTCACCAGCCCGCCGCGCCCCAGTGGCACCCCGCGCAACCTCATGGGCTTCAAGGACGGCATCTCCAACCCCGACATCACCGACGCCGGTCTGATGAACCACCTCATCTGGGCGAACGGCGCCCCGGCGTGGACGGCCGGCGGCTCGTACGTCGTGATCCGGCTGATCCGGATGCTCGTGGAGTTCTGGGACCGGGTGGGGATCACCGAGCAGGAGCAGATGTTCGGCCGCAACCGCGACACCGGCGCGCCCCTCGACGGGGCGCACGAGCTGGACGAGCCGAAGTACGCGCAGGACCCGGTCGGCAAGGTCATCCCGCTGACGAGCCACATCCGGATCGCGAACCCCCGTACCCCGCAGACGGAGAGCAGCCGGATCCTGCGCCGCGGCTTCAACTACGACCAGGGCGTCGACGAGGTCGGGAACCTCGACATGGGGCTGATCTTCACCTGCTACCAGCAGGACATCAAACGCCAGTTCGAGACCGTGCAGGAGCGCCTCGCGGACGAGCCGCTCGTCGACTACATCACCCCCTTCGGGGGCGGCTACTTCCTCGCGCTGCCGGGCGTACGCGATTCCTCGGACTTCCTCGGCCGATCACTTCTCGCCTGAGCGCGGCGATTGATCTGCCGAGTTAACCCGGCATTCATTCTCCGTTCACCCGGCCGCAGATCATCTTCGATGGGATCCCCGATGGACCGAAAGGCCCCCGGGTTTCCTCAGGGGAGGAGACCGGCTCCGCATATCCAGGAGGCAGGATGAGCCCCGGACAGTGGAAGAGGCGGAGGCCGGCGATCGTCATCGCGTCGGTCGTCACCGCCGGAACACTGGCCCTCGCGGGCTGTGGCAACGGCGGGACCGGGCGCACCACGCTCACGGCCGCCCAGTCGCCGACCCGCACCAGCACGCCGATCAAGCACGTTGTCGTCCTTTTCAACGAGAACATCTCCTTCGACCATTACTTCGGGACGTATCCGAAGGCGGCGAACACCGATGGCACGAAGTTCCGTGCGAAGCGGCACACGCCGCGGGTCGACGGGCTGACGAAGAAGCTGCTGACGGACAACCCGAACCAGTACGACCCGAAGCGCCTCACGCACGAGCAGGCGCTGACCTGCGACCAGGACCACAGCTACGGCAAAGAGCAGCTGGCGGCCAACGGTGGCGCGATGGACAAGTTCGTGGAGAACACCGAGAAGGACAAGTGCACCGGCCAGCCGGTGTTGTTCGGTGAGCCGGGCCTGGTCATGGACTACTACGACGGCAACACCGTCACGGGTCTGTGGAACTACGCGCAGAACTACGCGATGAGCGACAACTCCTGGGACACCGTCTTCGGCCCGTCCACCCCCGGCGCGCTCAACCTGATCTCCGGCCAGACCCACGGCGGGTACGCCGTCGACCCGGTCACCCACGCCAAGGTCAGCGACCCCTACGTGGTCCAGTCGCCGGACAAGGACGGCGTCGGCACGGTCATCAACGACCCGGACCCGGCGTTCGACGACTGCTCCGGCGGTAACCACACGTCCAAGAACGCTCTCGGCGTGATGACGGGCAAGAACATCGGTGACCTGCTGAACGCCAAGAAGGTCACGTGGGGCTGGTTCCAGGGTGGGTTCCGCCCGACGGGCTCGGCCAACGGCTACGCGGTCTGCGGCGCGTCCCATCCGAACGTCGGCGGCGTCTCGGTCGTGGACTACAGTCCGCACCACTCGCCGTTCCAGTACTACAAGTCGACCTCGAACGAGAAGCACCTGCCGCCGTCCTCGGTACAGGCGATCGGCCAGACGGACCAGGCCAACCACAACTACGACCTGACGGACTTCGACGCGGCCCTGAAGGCGCACAACCTGCCGTCGGTCAGCTTCCTCAAGGCAGCGGAGTACCAGGACGGCCACGCGGGCTACTCCGACCCGCTGGACGAGCAGCAGTTCATCGTCAACACGGTCAACAAGCTGCAGAAGTCGCCGGAGTGGAAGTCCACCGCCGTGGTCCTCGCCTATGACGACTCCGACGGCTGGTACGACCACAAGGCGCCGACGATCCTCAACGGCTCGGCCGACACCGCGCAGGACACCGCCCTGTGCGGGAAGGCCGAGCCGGCCGGTGGCTATCAGGACCGGTGCGGGCCCAGCCAGCGCCTGCCGCTGATGGTCATATCGCCGTACTCCAAGGTCAACCACGTCGACCACCGCTACACGGAGCAGACCTCGGTGCTGAAGTTCATTGAGGACAACTGGCGGGTCGGGCGGATCGGCGACGCGTCGTTCGACGAGCGCGCCGGCGACCTGTCCGGGCTGTTCGACTTCTGGCGCCCGCGCGCCGGGCGTCTCATCCTCGACCCGAAGACGGGGGCTCCCGTCCGGCGGTGACCGGACCGTAGCCGATGTGAGGGGCGTCCCCGCCGGGGCGCCCCTCCTTCTTGTCTCGATTCGTTCACCCAATGATCATTCGCTGTTTACGCGGACGTCATCTTCCGGCAAGCTGATCGTCGGCCAGCCCAGAAGGGTTCCCGCCGGTCCCGGCAGTACCTCCGCACTCAGGGGAGACCGGCGTCGCACATCCCCCAGGAGGCAAGATGGGCCCCGCAAACCACAAGTGGCGGCGTCCGGCGGTGATCGCCGCCTCGGTCGTCGCCGCTGGAACACTGGCCCTCGCGGGCTGCGGCAACGGCGGGACCGGGCGTACCTCGCTCACCGCCGCGGAGTCGCCGACCCGCACGTCGACCCCCATCAAGCACGTCGTGGTGCTCTTCGACGAGAACAACTCGTTCGACCATTACTTCGGGACGTATCCGAAGGCGGCGAACACCGATGGCACGAAGTTCCGTGCGAAGCGGCACACGCCGCGCGTGGACGGGCTGACGAAGAAGCTGCTGACGGACAACCCGAACCAGTACGACCCGAAGCGGCTCACGCACGAGCAGGCGCTCACGTGCGACCAGGACCACAGCTACGGCAAAGAGCAGCTGGCGGCCAACGGTGGCGCGATGGACAAGTTCGTGGAGAACACCGAGAAGGACAAGTGCACCGGCCAGCCGGTGTTGTTCGGTGAGCCGGGCCTGGTCATGGACTACTACGACGGCAACACCGTCACGGGTCTGTGGAACTACGCGCAGAACTACGCGATGAGCGACAACTCCTGGGACACCGTCTTCGGCCCGTCCACGCCGGGAGCGATCAACCTCATCACCGGCCAGACCCACGGGATCTACGCGGTCAACCCGGTCACGCACGAGAAGGTCAGCGATTCCTACGTCGTGCAGTCGCCGGACAAGGACGGCGTCGGAACGATGATCAACGACCCGGACCCGGCGTTCGACGACTGCTCCGGCGGTAACCACACGTCCAAGAACGCGCTGGGCGTGATGACGGGCAAGAACATCGGTGACCTGCTGAACGCCAAGAAGGTCACGTGGGGCTGGTTCCAGGGTGGGTTCCGCCCGACGGGCTCGGCCAACGGCTACGCGGTCTGCGGCGCGTCCCATCCGAACGTCGGCGGCGTCTCGGTCGTGGACTACAGTCCGCACCACTCGCCGTTCCAGTACTACAAGTCCACGGCCAACGAGAAGCACCTGCCGCCGTCCTCGGTACAGGCGATCGGCCGCACGGACCAGGCCAACCACCAGTACGACCTGACGGACTTCGATGCCGCGCTCAAGGCGCACAACCTGCCCGCGGTGAGCTTCCTGAAGGCCCGCTCGTTCCAGGACGGTCACGCGGGCTACTCCGACCCGCTGGACGAGCAGCAGTTCGTGGCGAGCACGATCAACGAGATCCAGAAGTCGCCGGAGTGGAAGTCGACCGCGGTGGTCCTCGCCTATGACGACTCCGACGGCTGGTACGACCACAAGGCGCCGACGATCCTCAACGGCTCAGCCGACTCCGCGCAGGACACGGCGTTGTGCGGGAAGGCCAAGGCGGCCGGCGGCTACCAGGACCGCTGTGGTCCGAGCCAGCGCCTGCCGCTGATGGTGATCTCGCCGTACTCCAAGGTCAACCACGTCGACCACCGCTACACGGAGCAGACCTCGGTGCTGAGGTTCATCGAGGACAACTGGCGTGTGGGCCGGATCGGCGACGCGTCGTTCGACGAGCGCGCCGGCGACCTGTCCGGGATGTTCGACTTCTGGCATCCCCACGCGGGCCGTCTGATCCTCGACCCCAAGACCGGCGCTCCGGTGTCCGGCTGACCGATCGAAGCACGCAAGGGCGTCCTCACCCGCTGGAGGGCGCCCTTCGCGCGTCTCAGGAGCTCGCCGGGAGCACCTGGCCCAGGGCCGTACGCGCGGCGTCGAGGGCCGCCGCGCGGTCGTCGCCGATCAGCCCGACGCGCGTACGGCGGTCGAGCAGGTCCGACTCGTCCAGCGCGCCCTCGTGCAGCACCGCCCACGCCAGCTCGGCCGCGATCGTGGCCGAGCCGGGCGCGACCGGTTCCAGCAGTGACGGGTCGGCGACGGCCAGGTCCATCACGAGCCCGGCCTCGGCGCCGTACCGCCGTACGAGGTAGGACGGCGCGGTCAGCCGTGCGAGCCCCTCCGCCGACGCCGCGCCGACGAGCGGCAGCCACGCGGTACGGCAGGGGCCGGCCGTCAGGCCGCGGCCCTCCACGACGGCGTCGACGGCGTCCTGGGCCATGCGCCGGTAGGTGGTGAGCTTCCCGCCGACGACGGTGACGACACCCGACGGCGAGGTCAGCACCGCGTGCTTGCGCGACAGGTCGGAGGTGTCGCCGCCGGGCGCGTCCAGGAGCGGGCGCAGCCCCGCGTACGCGCCGGCGATGTCGGCGCGGTGGATCGGGACGTCGAGCGCGGAGTCCAGCAGGTCGAGCAGGAAGCCGATTTCGGCCTCGGAGGGTTCAGGGACGTCGGGGATCGGGCCGTCGGCGGGCTCGTCGGTCAGGCCGACGTAGATCCGGCCGTCCCCCTGCGGCAGGACCAGCGCGTAGTGCCCGGACGCGCCCGGAACCGGCAGGTGCAGCCCGGTGGACAGGCCGCCGAGACTCTCGGCGCGCAGGACGAGGTGCGTGCCGCGTGAGGGCCTTAGCCGTACGCCGTCCGCGAGCTGACCGGCCCACACGCCCGCCGCGTTGACGACGGCGCGGGCGCGGATGAAGGACTGCGCGCCGGTGAGGGTGTCGACGACCGTCGCGCCGCCGCCGGTCAGTTCGAGCGCACGGCAGCGGGTGAGGATGCGGGCGCCGTACGCCGCCGCGGTGCGCGCGATCGCCGTGACCAGCCGCGCGTCGTCGATCAGCTGCCCGTCCCACGACAGCAGCCCGCCGCGGAGCCCGTACGAGCGCAGCGGCGGCGCCATCCGCAGCGTCTCGACGGTGGACAGGCGGCGCGGGCGCGGGAGCGCGGCGCGCGGGGTGCGCGCGGTCATCCGCAGCACGTCGCCGGCCCTGATGCCGGCACGCGCCAGCACGGCGGCCGGCGCCGAGACCTGCGGCGTCAGCGGCAGCACGAACGGCAGGGCGCGTACGAGGTGCGGCGCGGTGCGCGTCATCAGCACGCCGCGCTCGACCGCGCTCTCGTACGCGATGTCGACCTGGCCGGCCGCGAGGTAGCGCAGGCCGCCGTGGATCAGCTTGGAGCTCCAGCGCGACGTGCCGAAGGCGAGGTCGTGGGCGTCGATCGCGGCGACGGACAGCCCGCGCGAAGCGGCGTCCAGGGCCACTCCGGCACCGGTGGCGCCGAGCCCGACAACCAGCACGTCGACGGTCGTCCCGTCGGCGAGCTCGGAGAGTTCGCGCGCGCGCCGGGCGGCGTTGAGCGAGGAGGGGTGCGGGGACGTGGGAAGCCGGGCGTCACGGGTCATGGTGCCAGGTACCTCTCGAGAATCTGACGCAGTTCGTCGTCGAAGGAGTCCGCCGACAGCGCCTCGGGGTCATCGGTCATGATGTGGCCCGACATCGCGAAGGACTGCAGGACGAGCAGTACCGAGCGGGCCTGGCGGGAGGGGTGGCCGGGGCGGATCGAGTTGTCGCGGTGCCCGGCCCGCAGCGTGGCCTCCAGGGCGCGCAGTATGGCGTCCTGGGTCGTGCCCCGCCGCTGGAGGATGTAGGGGAGCAGCACGTCGGGGTCGACTTCCATGATCTTGTGGAAGAGCGGATGCCTCCGCAGCGCGCCCACCCCGGCGACGAGCGCGGTCACGGCCTGCTGCCGTACCGGCCTGCCGTCGCCGGGTGGCGAGACCCCGGCGACGACCTCGGCCCACTCGCGGGTCATCAGGTCGGCGACCAGTGACTGCACGTCAGGCCAGCGCCGGTAGATGGTCATGCGGGAGACGCCGGCGCGGCGAGCCACGTCGGTCAGGGTGGTGCGGCGCACGCCGACCGCCAGCACGCAGTCGCGCGCGGCATCGAGCACCGTATCCTTCTTGTGACGAATCGACGCCATGTGTCACAGTGTAACTCCAGCGAAAAGGGAGAAGCCATGCCGAACACGGACATGTTGTGGAGCGGCTGGGGTGACCCGGAGCGCGCGGAGCGCCTGCCGGAGTCCGTCACCGATCTCCTGCGCGGCCTGCTCGGCATCAGCACGCTGCCGGCGCCCACGGTGAAGCTCGGCGAGATCGCGCCGCCCGCGCCCAGCCCGTCCGTCCAGGTCCTGGTCGAGATCGTCGGCGACGAGCACGTGCGCACCGACGACGAGACGCGGATCCGGCATACCCGCGGCAAGTCGACCCCCGATCTGCTGCGCATCCGGGCCGGCGACGCCGGGGCGGCGCCGGACGCGGTCGTGCTGCCCGGCTCCCACGACGAGGTGGCCGCGGTCCTCGCGAGCTGTTCGGAGCACCGGATCGCGGTCGTGCCCTTCGGCGGCGGCACGTCCGTCGTCGGCGGCCTCAGCCCGGAGGCGGCCGACTTCGCCGGCGTCATAGCGCTCGACCTGCGGCGTCTCGACCGGCTCGTCGCGGTCGACACCGTCTCGCGCACGGCGACGCTCCAGGCAGGCCTCCGCGCCCCGCGCGCCGAGGAGCTCCTCCGCGAGCAGGGCTACACCCTCGGCCACTTCCCGCAGTCCTACGAATGGGCGAGCGTCGGCGGGTTCGCCGCGACGCGGTCGTCCGGGCAGGCGTCGGCGGGCTACGGCCGGTTCGACGAGATGGTCGTCGGCCTCACGCTCGCGACGCCGGCCGGCACCCTCGACACGGGCCGGTCCCCGCGGTCGGCGGCAGGCCCCGACCTGCGCCAGCTCGTGCTCGGCTCCGAAGGCGCCTTCGGCGTCGTCACGGACGTGACCGTGCGGGTGCGCCCGGTCCCCGAGACGCGCGCGCACGAGGGCTGGCGGTTCCCGTCGTTCTCCGAGGGCACGACCGCACTCCGCGCCCTCGCGCAGGACGGCCCGCTGCCCACCGTGCTGCGGCTGTCCGACGAGACCGAGACCATGATCGGGCTCGCGCGGCCCGAGGAGATCGGCGAGGGCGGCGACGGCGGCTGCATGGCGATCTGCGGTTACGACGGCACCGCCGCGGAGGTGGCCGACCGCCGGGCGAAGGTCCACGAGGTCCTGCGCGCTCTCGGCGGCGAGCCCCTCGGCGACGAGCCCGGAGAGAGCTGGGAGCGCGGCCGGTACACGGCGCCGTACCTGCGTGACGCCCTCCTCGACGAGGGTGTTCTCGCGGAGACCCTGGAGACCGCGGGCTTCTGGTCGAACCTGCCGCGCCTGTACGACGCCGTGCGCCTCACGCTCGCCGCCGAGCTGCCCTCCTCGGTGGTCATGTGCCACGTCTCGCACGTGTACGCCACGGGAGCCTCGCTGTACTTCACCGTCATCACCGCGCAGGGCGACGACCCGCTCGCCCGCTGGACGCGCGCCAAGGGCGCCGTCAGCGATGCGATCATCGAGGCCGGCGGCACGATCAGCCACCACCACGGCGTCGGTGTCGACCACCGTGCCTGGTACGCACGCGAGGCCGGTCCTCTCGGGACGGAGGCCCTGCGCGCCGTCAAGGACCGCTTCGACCCGATGGGGATCATGAACCCCGGCGTGCTCGTCCCGCGCTGAGGCCGCAGGCCGTACGATCCGCGCAGAGCCCGCACGGCGCGGCGCGGGGACCCGACAGGAGCTGAACATGCGATCGTTCACCGCCGTGGTGAATCCGGCGGCCGGAGGTGACCCGGCCGCCAAGCTGATCCCGGTGGCGCGCAGGTTGCGCGAGGCCGGCGCCGAGGTGGCCGTGGAGTACAGCCGCAGCCTGGAGCACGCCGGCGACCTGGCGCGCACCGCCGCAGCCAAGGGTGACGTCGTGATCGCCGCCGGCGGCGACGGCATGGTCGGCGGTCTGGCCGGGGTCCTGTGCGGGAGCGACGCCGTGCTCGGGATCCTGCCCGCCGGGCGCGGCAACGACTTCGCGCGCCAGATCGGGCTGCCGGAGGAGCCCGGGAGCCTGGCCGAGCTGCTGCTGTCCGCCGAGCCGAGGGCCGTCGACGCGATCGAGGTCACCGGCGGCGACGGCGTCGCTCACATCGTCATGGGCAGCGTGTACGGCGGGGTCGACTCCGTCGCCAACGTCCACATCAACCGGCTGACGCGGCTGCCCGGATCCCTCGCGTACTACCTGGGCCCGCTGCGCGCGATCGCGTCGTGGAAGCCCGTCACGTACAAGATCACCGTCGACGGCGAGTCCCGCGAGGAACGCGGCTACTCCGTCATCGCGGCCAACTCCGGCTACTACGGCTACGGCCTGCACGTCGCCCCGGATGCCGAGGTCGACGACGGCCTGCTCGACATCGTGATCCTCCGGGACGCGCCGAGGCGGCTGTTCTTCAAGGTCATGCGCGAGCTGCCGCACGGCACACATGTGCGCCGCCCGGAGATCGAGGTGCTCCGCGGTCGCGAGGTGCGCGTCGAGTCGGACCGGGAGATCCCCTTCGGCGGCGACGGCGAGCTGCTCGGCTCGCTGCCCGTGACGGTGAAGGTGCTGCCCGGGGCGCTGAAGGTCATCGCCGACAAGGCCGACAAGACCTGAGCCTGGCTTGGGCTTTGCCGGGCCGTTGGCCGCGCGGCGGTACGGTGCGGGTGCGACGAGTGATTCGGGGGCGTCACCGTGAGAAACGCGCTTGCCGTGCTGGCGGGACTCACCGTCGCCATGCCGGCGATGGCCGCGCTCGCGTCCGTGAGCGGGCACACGGCCGGCGGGCTGCCGGACCGCTACGTCCCGTGGACGCGCGCGCACACCGTCATCCTCAAGACGCCGGACCGCCGTCCCGACAGTGCTACGGCGCGCCGTACACGCCCGCGCGTGATCGCGTACCGGGCCCCGGCCGCGCTGTCGCGGATGGGGGCCGCGCGCGGAGCCATCGACGTCCCCGACCCGACGGCCGACCTGCGCGTCTCCATCGCCGCGCCGCGCACCGTGAAGCCCGGCGGCGCCTACGGTTACCGGATCAGGCTGGCCAACCACGGCCCGGCCACGCCGAGCGCCATCACGGTCCGCAACCTGCTGCCCAAGGGCGTCGTGCGCACCGGCAGCGCGCTGCCGGACGGCGTCGGCGGGTACGCCGGGGGCCGCGACGCCACACTGGTCATGCCAGGCCTGGAGCCCGGGCGCACCGCGACCGTGCGCTTCTACGTCCGCGTGCGGCCCGGCACGCGCGGCGACCTGGTGGCGCGCAGCAGGATCGCGTACGTCGGCGGGGTACGGCTGCGCCACCCGCACGAGAGCACCGCCGCCGTGTCCACGCAGGTCAGGTGAGAACGGCGTAACCCGTGGAACCACCGGCCCCCCGCGCGTCGTCTGAACAGGCGACGCGACTACGGGAGGACTGAAGGGCATGCGAACGCTGCTCAACCTCATCTGGCTGGTGCTGGCCGGTTTCTGGATGGCACTCGCCTACTTCGCCGCCGGGATCGTGTGCTGCGTGCTGATCATCACGATCCCGTTCGGGGTCGCGGCGTTCCGCATCGGCGCGTTCGCCCTGTGGCCGTTCGGGAAGACGATCGTGCGGCGCGGCGACGCGGGGGTGTTCACCGCGATCGGGAACATCATCTGGCTGGTCGTGGCCGGCATCTGGCTCGCCATCGGCCACCTCGTCACCGGCATCGCACTCTGCCTGACGATCATCGGCATCCCGCTCGGGCTGGCGAACTTCAAGCTCATCCCAGTGTCGCTGCTGCCGCTGGGCGCCGACATCACGTCGACCAGCGATCCGCGGCGCTTTCAGGTCGGCTGAGGGGCCCAGCGGACCACGGGAATGCATTGACCGGAATGGGTCGAACACGGTGCGTTGTGATCGTTGAGGCTGTTACGGTTCCGCGATGCCCCCCTCTTCTCGCGATTCGGTGGCCGGTGCCGGATGGCAGTGCCGGGAGCCCGGGACGTACACCGGACTGATGCCGGCACGGAGCAGCAACCTCTCGTGGCTGAATCCGGCGGTGCTCTTCCGGTCCCGCAACGACGTCCTCGCACGATGGTTCGGCGACCCGACCGACGACGAGCGGCGCCGTTGGGTGGCCCAGCAGCTCGACGGCGGGATCGGCCCGGACTTCACGATCAGGCGGTCCGATCCCGAGACGTTCTCGTTCATGCTCGTGGGCGACACCGGTGAGGGCGACGCGCCGCAGTACGCCGTGGTGCCGGGGTTCCTGAAGATGAGCGAGGGCACCCGCTTCGCGGTCATCGCGAGCGACGTGATCTACCCGACCGGCAGCGTCAACGAGTACGACACGAAGTTCTTCCGGCCCTACAAGGACTACGACGCCCCGATCTACGCCGTGCCCGGCAACCACGACTGGTACGACGGGCTCGGCGGGTTCATGCGGGTGTTCTGCGGCGCGCCGGAGCTGCCGCCCGCCACCCACCCGAAGACGTTCTCGGCGGCCTGGGTGCGGCGTCTGTTCTGGAAGAACCCCGATGTTCCGGACGAGAAACGCCTCGCCGAGGCCGAGCGCCTCCGGTCAGGTCCGGCGCAGCGCGCGCGGCAGCCCGGACCGTACTGGGCGATCGACACCGGGCCGCTGCGGATCGTCGGCATCGACACCGGCATCATCGGCGGCATCGACCGCGACCAGGGGGAGTGGCTGCGCCGCGTCTCACGGGACCCTCGGCCGAAGCTCCTGGTCACCGGGAAGCCGTTCTATGTCGACGACTCCTACCGCCCGTGCCCGATCGAGGGCGGTGGCACCGTCGACGAGATCGTCCGCGACCCGGCGTGCAACTACGTGGCCGCGATCGGCGGCGACATCCACAACTACCAGCGCTACCCGGTGAAGGTCGGCGACCGTGTCGTCGAGTACATCGTCTCCGGCGGCGGCGGCGCGTTCATGCACGCCACGCACACGATCCCCCGCGTCGACGTCGCCGGTGTCGGCGAACACGAGTTCCGCTGCTACCCGCTGCGCGGCGACTGCCTCGCCTACTACAGCCACCTGTACGGCCGCCGGCTGCGGATGCGGCGGTTCTTCGAGCTCACCGGCGACCAGGCCGCCGCCGTGATCGCCAAGCGGCTGGGCACAGCGCCCGGCCGCGAGACGAACGCCCCCGTGACGTGGCGGGCGCGGCTCGTCGCGACGCTGCTCGGAGTGCCCGCGCGCCCGCACCGGACGTCGTGGTTCCGCCTCCCGGTGCGCAAGGTCTACCAGCGGTTCCTCTCGCCGGTCTCGGCGACGTACACGCCGCCGCTGTTCAAGAACTTCCTGAGGCTCGACGTCACCCCCGACACCCTGCGGATCCGCTGCTTCGCCGCCACCGGCTGCCGCGAGCACGAGGTCGACCCGCCCGTCGAGGACGAGATCGTCATCCGTCTCGCCTGACCTCAGAACCGTGCGCCCGCGGAATCGCGGGCGACGTGTATGCCGGCTCCCGCCCGGCCGTGGGAAACACCAAACAGGAGACAGCCGATGGTTCAGCCTTACCAGCAGCAGGCGCCGTCCCCGGGCCAGGTGGCCCAGGCGGGAGGAGGGCAGCCCGGGCTCATCGGCATGCAGATGAAGCGCCGTAACCCGTTCGGCGTCTGGCTGGGTCTGCCGATCGTCACGCTGGGCATCTACGGCGTCGTGTGGTTCTACCTCGTCCACAGCGAGCTGTCCGGCTTCGACCGCCGCCGCGGGGTCAGCACGGCCATGGCGCTCTGCTCGGTGTTCTTCGGCTGGATCACGCTGGGGATCTGGCCGCTGGTCATGTGGGTCAAGCTCGCCGGGCATATCAACGCCGCGCAGCGGTCCGCGGGCCTGGAGCCCTCGTGCAGCGGAGGCCTCGGCTTCCTGCTGGCCATCTTCGGGTTCGGGTCGCTGTACTACCAGCTGGAGCTGAACAAGGTCGCCGACCGCTACGGCGTCCCGAAGGGCACGCGGGTTCCGCTCGCCGTGTGACGTGAGACGCCCGGGACGATGTCGTCGTCCCGGGCGTTCCGCTCAGTTCGGCGCGATGCGGACGTCGACGACGGCCGACCGCCCCGACTCCAGGGTCTTCAGGGCCCGCTGCAGGGCCGGCACGAGTTCGGCGCGGTCCTCCACCGTCTCGCCGTGGGCGTGGCAGGCGCGGGCGACCGCGGCGAGGTCCGGCGCGCTGCGGAACCGCGTGCCGACCGCGTCGCCCTCCTCCATGGACACGCCCTCGGGGAACAGGTCGAACACCGGAAGCCTGCTCGCCCGGTAGCCGCTGTTGTTGAGCACGATCGCCATGATCGGCGCTTCGGCCTCGGCGGCCAGGCAGAGCGCCGACGTCGGCACCCCGAACATGAAACTCCCGTCGCCGACGACCGTGATGACCCGCCGGTCCGGCGAGGCCAGCTTGACGCCGATCGCTCCGCCCAGGCCCCAGCCCAGGCCGGGGGTGCCGGTGCCCGCGAAGGTGCCCGGCAGGCTGCGCTCCACGGCTTCGTGCAGCGTCCAGGCGTTGGTGACCGCCTCCTCGGTGAGGATGTCGTCCTCGCGCAGGACGCCGTTGAGGGCCTCGGCCACCTCGCGTGCCGAGATGTCGCCCTTCGGCGTGCCGGTCGCCGCCGGGGTCTCCGCGGGAAGCCCGGCCCACTTGGCGGCGGCGTCGACCTCCGGCAGGTGGTCGGCGATCTCGGCGAGGACCGTCGCGCCGTGGCCGGCGACGGTCAGGTCCGCCGGGAACGTCCACAGCGGCATGTCGACCCGCAGCGGGTCGGCGTCGATGTGGACGATCACCGCGTCTTCGCTCGGCCGTACGGTCCTGGGAATCCACGGCACGTCGCAGTCGGCGGTCACGATCAGGTCCGCCTCGGCGACGAGCCGGTGACGCCGCTCCGACGAGCGCACCGCCATCGGGTGCGACGTGGCGATGTTGACGCAGCCGCTCTCAGGCGTGTCGATGACGCGGGCGCCGGTCAGGCCCGCGAGGCGGGTGACGGCCTCGAAGCCGCCCTCGCGCCGCCCGGTCTTGGAGGTGATGAGCAGCGGGCGTTCGGCCCCGGCGAGGAGCTCGCCGATCCGGCGCGCGGTCTCCGCTCCGGCGGCCGGCGGCTCCGGCACCGCCCAGCGGGAGACGCGCCCGAGGTCGCGGTCGGGCGGGTCCATCAGGACGTCGCGCGAGACCATCAGGTACGCGGGTCCGGGGATGCCGCCGCGCGCGACCTGGACGGCGCGGCCGATGGCGCGTGCCAGGACGCTCGACCGGGTGATCTCCATCGACAGTTTGGCGTACGCGCGCACGACGCCCGCCTGGTCGGGAACGTCCTGCTGCCAGTGGATGGTGTGCGTACGGCCGCCGGGGGAGTCCGGCTCCTCGCCGTACGGCGTCTTCCCGGCGAGGACGATGACGCCGGCGCGGTCGCGCAGTGCGTTGTGCATCATCGCGCCGAGGTTCTGCGTGCCGACGTCCACGTGGACGAACACGCACTGCGGACGGCCGGTGACCTGGTAGTAGCCGTGCGCGGCGGCGAGCGCCACCGACTCGAAGGTGCAGGTGATGACCCGGGGGATCCTCACTCCGGCGGCGGTGAGCACGGCCGCCGCCTCTTGCAGCGGCGCCGAGTCGGTGCCCGGGTTGAGGAAGAGGTGCTCGACACCGTGCCGGTCGAGCAGCCACAGGAGATGTTCGGCGGTCGTCCTTGGCTCGAAATCGTCGTCCACGGAGTCTCTCTCGCTGGTGTGCGCGGGCGGCCCTCGGGTGCGGGGCCGGAACGCGGGATGACCGTGGCCCGGCGCCCTTTCGCGGATGACCGCATCATCGCCATTTATAGGGCGATACATGCCGAAGATTACCCTTTGACGCAGTTTGATCTCCAGTCGGCACACGGCGTGCCGGTGTCGGTGGCGGCGTGCAGAATCGGACCATGCGAATCGCGGTGGGCGCGGGTCCGGGGGAGGGCGGCGTTCTCCGCGCGGTCGCCGACGACGGCTCTCCGGCCGGCCCCGCCGAGCCGGTGACCGACCTCGTCGCGGCCGTCGCCGCGCGCGAGGCCGCCGCCGCACCGGACATCGTCCGATGGGTCTGGAGCGCGGCCGGCCACGTCTACCCGAAACTGCTCCATGCGGGCGTACGTCTGGCGCGCTGCCACGACCTGGAGCTGACCGAGGCCGTCCTGCTCGGGCACGCCGGGCGTTTCGGCGAGCCGCGCTCCCTCGACGCCGCGCTCGCGCGCCTGGAGGGCCGCGCCGTGCCCGACGACCGGGCAGCGCGCGAGGGGCCGCCGACGCTGTTCGATGACGACGGGCCCGCGGACGACATCGACGCGGTCGTCGCCGTCCACGCCGACCAGCAGCGCCGCGTCGCCGAGGGCGGGCTCCGGCTGCTCGTGGCCGCCGAGTCCGCGGGCGGCCTGGCCGCCGCCGAGATGACCCACGACGGCCTGCCGTGGCGCATCGAGGTGCACGACGCGCTGCTCACCGGGCTGATGGGCCCGCGCCCGTCCCCGGGCTTCCGCCCCCGGCGGCTCCAGGAGCTGGCCGACGCCATCGGCGACGCGCTCGGCCGCCGCACCAACCCCGACTCGCCCGCCCAGGTCGTCAAGGCGTTCGCGGCCGTGGGCGTCACCATCCCCTCGACCCGCTCACAGGTGCTGAAGGAGGTGGAGCACCCCGCGGCCGGCCTCCTCCTGGAGTACAAGGAGCTGGCCAGGCTCTGGGGCGCGCACGGCTGGTCCTGGATGGACTCCTGGGTGCGCGACGGCCGCTTCCGCCCGGAGTACGTCGTCGGCGGCGTCGTGTCCGGGCGCTGGGCGACCAGCGGCGGCGGAGCGCTGCAGATCCCCAAGGTGCTGCGCCGCGCGGTGGTCGCCGACCCCGGCTGGATCCTCGTGGTGGCCGACGCGGCCCAGCTGGAGCCCCGTGTGCTCGCCGCGCTCGCGGGCGACCGGGCGTTCGCCGCCGCCGCGGGCGAGACCGACCTGTACGCCGCGCTGGCCGGCGCGTTCGGCGGCGAGCGCGACAAGGCGAAGATCGCCCTGCTCTCGGCGATGTACGGCGGCGCGAGCGGCGAGGCGCCGCAGCTGCTCGCCATCATGCGGCGGCGTTTCCCCGACGCCTACGAATACGTCGAGGCCGCGGCGCGCGCGGGCGAGGCCGGCAAGCTCGTGCGCTCCCGTCTCGGCCGCACCTGCAACCCGCCGTCGGCGGCCTGGCGCGACCTCGCCGTCCAGGACGCCGGCCGTTCCGCGGTCCGCAGCCGTGGGCGCTTCACCCGCAACTTCGTGGTGCAGGCCAGCGCCTCCGACTGGGCGCTCGTCCTGCTCGCGGCCCTGCGCCGGCGGCTCGCCGGCCTCGGGGCAGGGGAGCGTGCGCCACGGCTGGTGTTCTTCCAGCACGACGAAGTGGTCGTGCACGCGCCCGAAGAGCTGACCGGAGAGGTCGCCGCGGCGATCGGGGAGTCCGCCGAGGAGGCACGCCGCCTCGTCTTCGGCGACACCCCGGTGCGCTTCCCGCTCGGCGCCGTCCCGGTCGCCTGCTATGCCGACGCGAAGTAGGTCAGAGGGCCGGTTGCGCCGCGCCGCCGCGGACGAGACGGCCCACCTCCGCGCGCAGGTGGACGAACTCCGGGAGCTCCCGCGTCAGGATCTGGTCGCGCTTGGACGGCAGGCCGACGCGCAGGTCGGCGATCACGTGTCCGGGGGCGCGGCTGAGCACGGCGACGCGGTCGCCGACGTACACGCTCTCATCGATGTCGTGGGTGACGAGCAGGATCGTCATGCCCTCGCGCCGCACCTGGAGGACCAGGTCCTCCAGGTCCTCGCGGGTCTGGGCGTCGACCGACCCGAACGGTTCGTCCATCAGCAGCAGCGTCGGCCGGTACGCCAGCGCGCGGGCGATGGAGACCCGCTGCTGCATGCCGCCGGACAGCTGCCAGGGGAACTTGTGGGTCGAGCCCTCGAGCCCCACCGCCTCCAGGGCCTCCATCGCGGCGGCGCGCCGCTCCGCCTTCGGCTTGCCGCGGCGGCGCAGGGGAAGCGCGACGTTGTCGCGCACCGACAGCCACGGCAGCAGCGAACGGCTGTAGTCCTGGAAGACGACGGCGAGGTCCTCCGGCACGTCGGTGATCGCGCGGCCGTTCAGGACCACGCGGCCCTCGCCGGGGCGGATCAGCCCGGCGATGCACCGCAGCAGGGTGGACTTGCCGCATCCGGACGGGCCGACGATGCTCAGCAGTTCGCCTTCGGCGACCTCGAGGTTCACCTCCCGCAGGGCGGCGTGGCCGGCGTAGGAGTGGCCGACGTTGTCGAGCTCGAGCATCATGCTCACCTGGCCATCGGGTCGTAGGCGGAGGACTCACCGGCTGTCACGGGCACCTCGACGACGAACGGGCCTTCGTGGCCCAGCGCCTCGGACAGCACGCCGGCGAGATCGGCGGCCCGATCGACGCGGCGTCCGGGACAGCCCAGCCCCTCGGCGATCGTCACGAAGTCGATTCCTTGGAGATCCGTGCCGGGTACAGATGGTATGTCGATTCGGCGGCCGAGTTCCTTGACGGCCTCGTATCCGTGGTTGTTCAGCACGACGAACGTGACGGGCGCGTTGTGCTGTGCGGCCGTCCACAGTGCCTGCACCGAGTACATGCTGGAGCCGTCGCCGATCACGCAGACGACGCGTTCGCCCGTGCCGGCCAGCGCGCGCCCGACCGCGACCGGCAGGCCCCAGCCCAGGGCGCCGCTGCCCGAGGTGAGGTAGCCGCCGGGGCGGGTGATGGGCAGCCGCGCGTGCAGGACCTCGCGGTGGCTCGGGGTCTCCTCGACCACGACCGCGTCCTCGGGCATCAGCTCGCGCAGCGTGTCGATCACGAGCGCGGGCTCCACCGGGTCGGCGACCGGGGCCGGCCGGGGGCGTACGCGGGGCTCCGGCAGCGGGCGGTCGGTCTTCTCGACCAGCTCCAGCAACGCGGTCACACCGGCGCGGATCGTCGTCAGCACGCTCGTGCCGACGGGCGCCCAGGCGGCCGGCGCGGGGTCGCAGTCCAGGTGGAAGAGGCGCGTGCCCAGCGGGAGGTAGGAGCCCTCGGTGTGCACGTGGTAGGTGAAGATCGGCGCGCCGAGCGACACGACCACGTCGTGGTCCTCCAGCCGGCGGGCGAGCTGGTCGCGTACGGGCGGCAGGATCCCCCGGTAGAGGCGGTGGTCCTCGGGAAAGCCCGACCGGCTGGACAGCGGGGCGATCCAGACGAAGGCCCCCGTACGCTCGGCGAGCTCGACCACCGCGGGCAGCGCGGAGTCGTCGTCCACACCGGCCCCGATGATCAGGGCGGGGGAGCGGGAGGCGTTGAGGACGTCGGCCAGCTCGTGCAGCGCCCTGGGTTCGCCGACGAATCCGGCGTGGACCTCGCGCGGCTCGACCGGCGTGGCCGGGCGGGACCAGTCGTCCTCGGGCACCGAGATGAACACCGGGCCGCGCGGCGGCGTCATCGCCACCCGGTACGCCTCGGCGAACGCCGCCGGGACGTCCTCGGCGCGGTCCGGCTGGCGGCTCCACTTCACGTACGGCCGCGGGAACAGCGCCGGCTCGTCGGCGGACAGGAAGGGGCGGGTCGGGAGCATCGCGCGCGACTGCTGACCGGCGATGATGAGGAGCGGCACACGGTCACGGTAGGCGTTGAAGACCGCGCCGAGCGCGTGCCCGACCCCGCCCGCGGAGTGCACGCTCACCACCGCGGCGCGGCCGGTGCCCATCGCGTGCCCGGCCGCGGTGGCGAGGACCACCGACTCCTGCAGGCCGAGGACGTACCGGAAGTCATCCGGCCAGTCCTCGAACATCCGCAGCTCGGTAGAGCCGGGGTTGCCGAAGAACGTCGTCGCGCCGACCTGGCGCAAGAAGTCGAAGACCGCCTCGCGGACCGTGAGTTCATCCGTCTCTAGCAAGATTGCCGCTCCCTCTACGCGTTGCCGCGGGACGTGCGGTGCCATGCGAGGGCCCGCCGTTCGACCACGAGGAGAATGGTGTTGAGGATGTATCCCAGGATGCCCAGCAGGACGATCGCCGCCCACACGGTGGGCAGGTCGGAGCGGCTCTGCGCGTCGGTGAGCTCGAACCCGAGCCCGTTCGCGGTGCCGGGGAGCAGCTCGGAGAAGACCATCAAGATGAGCGACAGCGACAGCGACAGTCGCAGGCCTGCGAAGATCTTCGGCATCGTCGACGGTAGAATGATCTTGAAGAGACGGTCGGCGGCCGAGAGCCTGAACACCCGCGCGGTGTCCATCTGGAGGCGGTCGACCGAGCGCGCGCCGTCCACCGTGTTGAGAAGGATGGGCCAGATCGCGCCGAAGATGATCGAGGCGAGCTGCATCTCGGTGCCGATGCTGAACAGCACGATGAAGACCGGCACGAGCGTGGGCGGAGGCACGACCCGTGCGAACTGGAACAGCGGGTCGAGGTACTCGAACACCCGCTTCGAGCGGCCCAGCACGAGGCCGAGCGTGACGCCCGCGACCAGGGAGACGACCAGCCCGATCGCCATGCGCGCGAGGCTGGGCAGGATGTTCTCCACCGCCGCGTGCGTCATGAAGACCTTGGAGACCGGGCCGGAGAACCACAGGTGGTACATCTTGGCGACGATCGTGGACGGCGGCGGGAAGAACACGCTCTTGGACTTGCGCGCGATGAGTTCCCACAGGAGGACGGCCAGGACGGGGACGACCAGGCGGTGCAGGATCGCGGTCACCAGGCCGAGCCCGCGGCGGGACGGCCGGCGGCTTGCGACGGCGGCGCTCACGATCGTCCCTCCGTCTGCACGGCGTGCCAGCGGAACAGCCGCCGCTGGCCCATGACGAGGACGGCGTTGATGATCAGGCCGATGGTGCCGGCCCAGACCGTGCCCGCGAGCACGTCCTTGATGCCGTCGATCGACTGCTGTGCCTGGGCGATGTAGGTGCCGAGGCCCGACCCGAAGCCGGTGAGGATCTCGGTGCCGATGGCCAGGATCAGCGCGACCGCGGCGGCCAGGCGTACGCCGGTGGCGATGAACGGCGCCGCCGACGGCAGGGAGACGCGCCACATCACCGAGAGCCTGCCGAAGCCGAAGGTGCGAAGGGTGTCCTTGGCGACAGGGTCGGCGTCCTGGATCCCGTAGATCGTGTTGAACACGATCGGCCAGGTCGAGGCGTACACGATGAGGGTCACCTCGGTGGTGGAGCCGCTGCCGAGGATCAGGCTGACCAGGGGGATGAGCGCGACCGAGGGGATGGGCCGCAGGAATTCCAGGACCGCGCGTACGGCGGTGTTCAGGACCGGCACGCCGCCGAGCAGCAGGCCGAGCGGCACGCCGCCGGCGATCGCGATCACCAGGCCGATGGCCCAGTTCTTGAGGGTGATCCAGACGTTGGTGGTGAACTCCGAGTCGCCCGCGAGGCTCACGGCCCGGCTCACGATCGTCGAGGCGGGGGGCAGGAAGTCGCTGCTGACGACTCCGGCCCGTCCGAGGATCTCACTGGCGGCGGCGAGGGCCGCGAGCCCGGCCAGCCCCCGCAGCCACCTTCCGGTGTGCGGGAGCCGCCGGGCTCGAGGGGTCTGCTCTGTCATACCGCCGCGGTCATTTCGCCGGGGGCGTGAAGATCAGACTCTTGATGTCGAGCTTGTTCTTGAGCAGGCCGTCCTGGAGCATCAGGTCGGGCAGCCGCTGCAGGCGCGTCGGGTTGAGCGACGTGGGGTAACCCGGCAGGGCCAGGAGGGACGCGGTCTGGGCGTCCACGTGGGCGTAACCCGGCAGGACCTCTTCCACCTTCTTGCGGTCGGAGGCCGCGGCCTGCTGCGCCTTCTCGACCGCGCGCTGGAACGCGGCGGCCGTCTTCGGGTACTTCTCGACGAACTGCTGCGTGGAGACGTAGCCGCTGATCGGCAGCTCGGTCACCGGCGCGCCACCGGCGTCCAGGACGAGGCGGGCGCCCAGCTTCTGCTGCAGGAGGGTGCAGAACGGCTCACCCACGTGCACCGTGTCGACCTGGTGCTTCTGAAGCGCCGCGCCCATCTGCGGGAACGGGATGACGCGGTACTTGACCTTCGTCGGGTCGACGTTGTTCGCCTTGAGGACCTCGTTGAAGGTCAGCGACTGGATGTTGTTCAGGATGTTGACCGCGATCGTCTTGCCCTCGAGGTCCTTGGGCTTCTTGATCGAGGAGTCCGGCATCGTGAGCAGTTCCATGAAGCGCGGGGCCTCGGAGGCGCCGTCGGCCAGGATGCGCAGCTTGAGGGTGCCGGCCTCGTTCGCCTGAAGGAACGTCACGTAGTTGGCGCCGGCGATCACGTCGACCGCACCGGTCTTGAGGGCCGGCAGCGCCTGGATGCTCTGGGCGACCGGCTTGACGTTGACCTTGAGACCCTCGGCCTCGAAGTACTTCTGCTGTACCGCGACGTGCAGTCCGGCTCCGTCAACGAGTGGAAGCGATGCCACCGTGATGGTCTTCTTCTCGAGCCCGCTGCCGGACGAGGTCGATTTCGAACCACCGCAGCCCGCGATAAGACCGGCGGTGAGAAGAAGACAGGCGAGGAGGGCGGGGCGAGACTGGTGCCGTCTCATGGCGCTCCTTAGGAGGAGGGATCGGGGGAAGAAGCGGGGCCACGCTGTCGTGGGGGTCATGTTTCTTCACCGTTACCAAAGTGAAGGGGCTTGCTCACGACCAGTCGGGAGGCTACAGCACCCGCCCGCCGGAACACAGGACACGAACCGGTCATGGTCGGCGGAATCGGGTCACGTGACGAGCCAGGACAGCCTTACCTCATGGTGTTTTGTCCTAGAATGTTCCGAATCTTCAACTTTGCGCTCTGTGTGCGGTTTGTTGCTCGGTGGGGGCATCCTGGCTCGACCGGGCGGGTCGTCGCCGCGCCTTGTGACCCGCATAGTTACATAGTGTCAACCCGAATCAATTTCGACATGGCCGTGACATGATCTGCGGTCCGCCGCTCTCGCTCGCACCGTTATCGAAAAGAGTCCGCTCGCCGTCTTAGCCCGTTGGAGAACCGGATTCTGGTCACTGAGAGCGGTGAGGGAGTCACTCCGCATCAACTGGATCACTATTAATTTGGATCTCTTTGCGAGTAGTACCCGCTGTGTGCTGCAATGTCGGTCGCTGGGGGGAAGTTGCCTTGTGCCTGATCACAAGAACCTCCTTTCTGACCAGCGCGGATCCCTACCGTGAGAGGGTGTAAACGCCAAGTGCGGCTGCAACCGAATGACGAACGTGGTGACCGCGCTCCGCTGCCGTCGGCAGCGGAGGACGCAGGTACCTCGTCTTCTGGTGCCCAAAGGCCGGGAAGCAAGCTCCGGCTGCGCAACTGGCGCGTGCGGTGGCGGCTGATCGCTTTGATCCTGGTACCCACCATCGTGGCGGTCGCCTTCGGCGGCCTGCGTGTGTCGAGCGCTGTGGACAGCGCGAACACGTACGGCCGGCTCGAACGCCTGGCCGAGCTGGGGAGCGGTATCACCGCCCTCGCACACGAACTCGGTACCGAGCGTGACCTGACAGCCGCCTACATCACCGCCAGGCGCAGCACCGGCCGTTTCAACGACGTTCAGCGTGAGTACTCGAAGGTCGACGCCGCGACGGCGGCCGTACGGTCCATGGTGGCGGGCATCGACAGCGCCTACGGCACCGAGGTCGTGGCCAGCGCCGCGAAGGCGCGCAACAGGCTGGACGGAATTCCCAGCCTGCGGTCGAACGCGACCAAGACGAAGATGCAGGCGTCGAGTGTCATCGAGGTCTACTCCGACACCATCACCGACCTGCTCGCCTTCGACGACGTCATCACGCAGGGCGCGGCGGACGCCACGCTCGCCCAGACCGCACGTGCCATGACCGCCGTGTCCCGCGCCAAAGAACAGGCGTCGGAACAGCGCGGTCTCGTGTACGCGGCCACTGTGGACGGCTCGCTCGGCTCCGTCGAGCTGACGTCCCTGGAGGCCGCCCGGTCGGGCGAGGACAGCGAGGTCGCCGCGTTCCATGAGGCGGCGTCGCCGGTCCAGCGCCAGCTCTACGACGACACCGTCATCGGCACCCAGGTCGACCTGTACGCCGAGTTCCGTGAGCGCGCCATCTCCCAGGGCGTCAGCGGACAACTCGGACGCCGTCTCGACCTGGCCCCGGGCACGTCGCGCGACGCCGAAGAGTGGCTGAAGGCATCGACGACCAAGATCGACCTGATGCGGACCGTCGAGAGAGGGCTCGCCGACGAGGTCATCGCGGGCAGCCAGGCGCGTAAGGACGGTGCGACCAGGTCCGCGCTTCTCAGCGCGATCGCGGTCGCGGCCGTCCTGCTCCTGGTCCTGCTGGTCACCCTGCTGATGGCCCAGTCGCTGGTACGCCCGCTGCGGCGCCTGCGCGCCGGCGCCCTGGACGTGGCCGGCAACCGCCTGCCCGACCTGGTGCGCAGGCTGCGGGACCCGGAGGCGGGCAACGAGACGCTCCATGTCGAACCGATCGACGTCAATACGACGGACGAGATCGGAGAGGTCGCCCGGTCCTTCGACGAGGTCCACCGCGAGGCCGTACGGCTGGCGTCCAACGAGGCGCTGCTGCGAGGCAACGTCAACGCGATGTTCGTCAACCTGTCACGCCGCAGCCAGTCGCTCATCGAGCGGCAGCTGCGGCTGATCGAGGACCTCGAACAGAGCGAGCAGGACTCGAACCGGCTGGACAGCCTCTTCAAGCTGGACCACCTCGCGACCCGCATGCGCCGCAACTGCGAGAACCTCCTGGTGCTCGGCGGTCAGGACCAGGCCCGCCGATGGAACAAGCCGGTGCCGCTGGTCGACATCGTCCGTGCGTCGCTGTCCGAGGTCGAGCAGTACGAGCGGATCACGCTGCGGATCCAGGACGACGTCGCCGTCGCCGGCCGTGTCGTCAACGACCTCGTCCACCTGGTGGCCGAGCTGGTGGAGAACTCCACGTCGTTCTCGCCCGAGCACACCAAGGTGGCCGTCTCGGGTCACCTGCTCAGCGGCGGCGGCGCGATGCTCCAGATCTCCGACAACGGCGTCGGCATGGCGCCGGAGCAGTTGGAGGAGTCGAACTGGCGGCTGGCCAACCCGCCGACGATCGACGTGTCGGTGTCCCGCCGCATGGGACTGTTCGTGGTCGGCCGGCTGGCCCAGCGCCACGGCATCCGCGTGGAGCTGCGCGCCGCGCTGTCGGGCGGCCTGACGGCGTTCGTCATCCTGCCCTCCACCGCGATCATGCAGGACCTGAACGCCCCGGTCGCGCCGCAGCGTCTCGACGCTGCGGTCGACGTCACGGCGGGCCCGCCCGCGGTGGCGCCTCCGGTGGCACGCCCGCCGCTGGCTCGCCCGTCCGCCGCGCGCGGCGAGCTGTCGCGCGGGGAGGAGCAGAGCCCGCCACCTCCTCCGCCGGTACCCCCGACTCCGCGCGAGCCGGCGCGTGAGCGGGAGCCGTCGAAGTCCTCGAGTGCGCTGCCCAAGCGCAAGCCCGCGGCGACGGCGCCTCCGGCGCGGTCCAGCGCCCCGACGGCACCGGCCCGTTCGACGCCCCAGCGGCCGTCGAACCCGCCGCCGCCTCCCAGGCCGGAGGCCCGCCCCGCGGCATCCGCGTCGTCGTTCGAAGGGGGGCGCTCGGGTAACGAGGGCAGCGGACGTTCCCCTATCTTCGAGGCGATGCAGTCGGAATGGTTCCAACGGCGGAAGACGGGATCTATGAACCCATCTGAATCCCCCCTGCCTCAGGAGTGGTCCGCGCCCGGCGACGATGGGTGGCGTGCGGCGGAGATCGTGCGCGAACCCTCAGTAGGCGGGCAGACCAACACGGGCCTGCCCAAGCGAGTGCCCGGAAGCAACCGGATCCCCGGAACGGCGAGCGCGGTGGCGGCCCAGACCGCGCAGCCGGGCCAGCCCGTCCGCAAGCCGGCTCCGCCCGCCGCTCCACCGGCGGCCCCGCCGCCGCAGGCTGAAGCCGTGCGGAACCGTTTCGCCAGCTTCCAGCAGGGCGTACGTAAGGGTCGCGCCGCGATCCAGCCCGAAGATGATGAACGGGAGAACCAGTGAACAGCCGCCAGGACCTCAGTTGGCTGGTGACTACATTCGTCGAGCGCGTCCCTCGCGTCGCGCACGCGGTCGTTGTGTCCTCCGACGGTCTGCCGATGGCCTACTCCGAAGGCTTCCCGGCGGATCGTGTCGATCAGCTCGCCGCGATCGCCTCCGGGCTCACGAGCCTCACACAGGGCGCTGCTCGGATCTTCGAGGGCGGAGCGGTCACGCAGACGCTCGTCGAGATGGAACGCGGCCTCTTGTTCGTGATGGCGATCAGCGACGGTTCCGTGCTCGGTGTCCTCGCGGCGCCGGACTGCGATATGGGATTGGTGGCCTACGAAATGGCACTGCTCGTCGAGCGGGTGGGCCGTGTGCTCACTCCGGCCCTGCGCGCCGAACCCGGGATCGGTTAGGGATGGACGGCGGCCGGTACGGAAATCACGGGTTCGGCCCGCGTTCAGGGCCGAACCCAGGTCCGCACCGAGACCCGCCGCCGGGGCAGTCCAAGCCTTCGGAGACGGGAGACTCGAGTTCGCTGGTCCGGCCGTACGCGGTCACCGGCGGTCGGACCAAACCGCGGTACGAGCTGCCGATCGAGGCATTGATCTCGGCGGCACCGTACCCGCGCCAGGACATCACGACTCTCACCCCCGAGTACAAGGCCATCATCGATCTTTGTCGTAACTGGCGTTCGGTGGCGGAAGTGTCGGCGCTGCTCAGGCTGCCGCTCGGCGTCGCCCGCGTGATCATCGCGGACATGGCGCACGAGGGCTTGCTTCGCCTGCATCAGTCCCCCGTCAATGACGGGCAGCCCGACCTCCAGCTGCTGGAAAGGGTTCTGAGTGGACTTCGCAAGCTCTAGACCGGGCAATGCCGCCGGCCTTACCTCCGTCAAGATCATTGTTGGAGGGGGATTCGGCGTAGGGAAGACCACCTTCGTCGGGTCGGTGTCGGAGATCATGCCGCTGACCACGGAGGCCGTCATGACCTCCGCGAGTAGCGATGTCGACGACGTGACGGCGACCCCGGAGAAGACGACCACCACGGTCGCCATGGACTTCGGCCGTGTCAGTCTCGACCGTGAGCTGATCCTCTACCTGTTCGGCACGCCCGGACAGCACCGGTTCTGGTTCATGTGGGACGACCTCGTCAAGGGGGCGATCGGAGCGGTCGTCCTCGTCGACACGCGGCGGCTCGCCGACGCGTTCCCGGCGGTGGACTACTTCGAGGAGTCGGGGATCCCGTTCGTCGTCGGGATCAACGGGTTCGACGGTGTCTACAGCCACGGCATCGAGGACATCCGCGAGGCGCTCACGATCGGGGCGCACGTGCCGATCATCACCTGTGACGCGCGGAACCGGGACTCCACGAAGGCGGCGCTCATCACGCTCGTCGAGCACGCGCTGACCATGCGTGCCGGAGGAATCCCCATCAACCACTGACGCCCCTGATGCCCGGCGCTTATCCGCGTCGGGCATCATTGGCCGGTGTGACCAACGATGCTTCGACATATACCTCTTATGTCGCCATTGGGGACAGCTTCACCGAGGGTCTGGAAGACCTGGACCCGGCCGGCGGCTACCGCGGCTGGGCCGACCGGCTCGCCGAGCACCTCGCCGGGGCCGTCCCGGACCTGCGCTACGCGAACCTGGCCGTACGAGGGAAGGTGCTCCGGCAGGTCGTCGCGGAACAGGTGCCGCGGGCCATCGAGCTCGCGCCCGACCTGATCACCTTCTCGGCCGGCGGCAACGACCTCCTGCGCCCCCGCACGGACCTGGACGCGCTCGCCGAGATCCTCGACGATGTGGTCGGGCGGCTGCGGGCCACCGGCGCCGAGGTGGTCCTGTTCACCTCCTTCGACACCCGCGACGTGCCCGTGCTGCGCCGGGTCCGCGGCAAGCTCGCCATGTTCAACCTGCACGTCCACGAGATCGCGACCCGGCACGGCTGCCGTCTGGTCGACCTGTGGTCGATGCGGACGCTGCTGGACCCCCATGCGTGGGCCGAGGACCGGCTGCACATGTCGACGGAGGGCCACCGCAGGCTCGCCCTGGCCGTGAGCGAGCAACTCGGCGTCCCGGTGACCGGCGACTGGCGCGAGCCCTGGCCCGTCGCGCCCCGTGCCGACTGGCTGGCCTCGCGCCGCAGCGACCTGCGGTGGGCGCGCGCGTACCTCGTACCGTGGGTGCGGCGGCGCCTGCGCGGGCGGTCGTCCGGAGACGACATCGTCGCCAAGCGACCGGACCTGCACCCGCTGTGACGGTGCCCAGGGCAGGGGCTTGACGGCGCCGCCGCTGGAATGAGGAGATGACAACGTTGTCGTCCCTGTCGACCGAAGGATGCCCATGCGGCCGACCATGCGCGATGTCGCCCGGCACGCCGGGGTGAGCCTGAAGACGGTCTCCCGTGTCGTCAACGGGGAGGTCGGCGTACGCCCCGACACCGCCGAGAAGGTGAATTCCGCCATCGCGGTGCTGGGCTTCCGGCGCAACGACATCGCACGCGCCCTGCGCGGCGGCAAGCGCACCCGCACCCTCGGGCTGGTCATCAAGGACGTCGCGAACCCGTTCTACTCCCAGATCGCGCGCGGGGTCGAGGAGGTCGCACGCGCCCACGATCTGTTCGTCATCTCCGGCTGCTCCGATGAGGACCCGGCGCGCGAACGCCACCTCATCCGCTCGCTGTGCGAGCGCCGTGTAGACGGCCTGCTCATCGTGCCCTCCGGCGGCGACCACCGCTACCTGGTCCCCGAGCTGGGCATGGGCACCCCGGCGGTGTTCATCGACCGCCCGCCCGAGGAGGCGATCGAGGCCGACGTCGTGCTCATCGACAACGCCGGCGGCGCGCGCGCCGCGGTCGCGCACCTGATCGCGCACGGCCACCGGCGGATCGCGTGCCTCGCCGACCTGCCCGGCATCTTCACCGCGCGCGAGCGCCGCCGCGGCCATGACGAGGCCCTGCGCGCGCATGGCGTGCCCATCGACGAGTCGCTCGTACGCTCCGCGCTGCACGACGTGGCCGGCGCGGAGGCGGCGATGGCGGACCTGCTCGCCCTCGCCGACCCGCCGACCGCCGTCTTCGCCGGCAACAACCGGCTGACGATCGGCGCGCTGCGCGCCGTCCAGGCGGCCGGGACCGGCACCGCACTGGTCGGCTTCGACGACTTCGAGCTCGCCGACATGCTGGCGACGCCGGTCACCGTCGTCGCGCACTCACCGGCCGAGATGGGACGCCGCGCCGCCGGGCTGCTGTGCCGCCGCATGGACGGCGAGGAACTGCCCCCGCAGCGCGTCGTGCTGCCGACCCACCTGGTCACGCGCGGTTCGGGCGAACGGCCCGCCCCCGCGTGAGGACGGGCCGTTCCGCGGGTCTCAGCGGGGTTTGCGGCTGGTGATGATCTCGTCGATCAGGCCGTACGCCCGCGCGTCCTCCGCGGTCAGGAACCGGTCGCGCTCGATGTCCTCGCGCACCTGCTCGACGGAACGGCCGGAGTGCCGGGCCAGGATCGTCTCCACCTGCTCGCGCTGCCGGATGATCTCGTTCGCCTGGATCTCCATGTCGCTCGTCTGGCCGTACCCGCCCTCGGTGTGCGGCTGGTGGATGACGATGCGGGAGTGCGGCAGGGCGGCGCGCTTGCCGGGGGTGCCGGCGGCCAGCAGCACGGCGGCGGCCGAGGCCGCCTGCCCGACGCAGGTCGTCTCGACGTCCGGCTTGATGAACTGCATCGTGTCGTAGATCGCCGTCATCGCGGTCAGCGAGCCGCCGGGGGAGTTGATGTAGAGGCTGATCGTACGGTCGGTGTCGATGCCCTCCAGTGCGATCAGCTGGGCCATCACGTCGTTGGCGAGGGTGTCGTCGATGGGCGCGCCGACGAAGACGATGCGCTCCTCGAACAGCTTGTTGTACGGGTTCATCTCCTTCATCCCGTACGCGGTGCGCTCGACGTACGACGGGAGGATGTAGCGGGCGTTCACCTGCGTCATGGCGCCACGCCCCCCGCCTCCAGCGCGCTGGTCACGACGTGGTCGATGAGGCCGTACTCCTTCGCCTCGGCGGCGGTGAAGTAGCGGTCGCGGTCGGCGTCGTGCTCGATCTGCTCGAACGGCCGCCCGGTGTGCTCGGCGATCAGCTCCAGGAACCGGTGCTTCATGTGCAGGGACTGCTCGGCCTGGATGCGGATGTCGGACGCGGTGCCCCGGATGCCGCCGGAGGGCTGGTGCATCATGATCCGGGTGTTGCGCAGCGCGTAGCGCTTGCCGGGAGTGCCTGCCGTGAGCAGGAACTGCCCGGCCGAGGCCGCCATGCCGAGCCCGACCGTCGACACGTCGTTCGGCAGGTACTTCATCACGTCGAACATGGCGAACATGGCGTCCATCGAGCCGCCCGGAGAGTTGATGAAGACCCGGATGTCGCGCTTCCCGTCCTGCGCCGCGAGCAGCAGCATCTGGGAGCACACCCGGTTGGCCAGGTCGTCGTCGATCTCGGCTCCGATGAAGACGATGCGCTGCGCGAGCAGCCGCTGGAACAGGTCCTCGGCCGGCTGGGACCGCGGTAGCTCGGTGACACGCGCACGCGGTGCGTGGGTCGGGATGTCGATCGCCGGACGGTCCATGCCCGGCATGCCGCTGATGGGAAAGTCCATCTGCGCCTCCTTACGTTCTGTACAGAATAGCAAAAACGTACAGAATGCTAGAATCGATCGTATGACTCGTGAGGTACCGGTGACACAGGCCCGTGCCGACCTGGCGGAACTCGTCAGCCGCGTCGGCTACAGCGGCGAACGCATCCTGCTGACACGCCACGGCAAGCCCCTCGCCGCGCTGGTGCCGATCGACGACCTGGAGGCCCTGGAGCGACCGCCCGCCGAGATCGGATTCAGCATCGCCCCGCCGGCCGACCACGAGACCGAGCAGCCGGAGAAGCCGGAACGCCAGACCGGACCGATGCGCATCGCGGCCCGCCACGTCGATCCGCGGCGACCGGGCTGGCATGGCTGAGCGTTACTGACCTTGGACTGACCTGGGGCGATATTCACCGAGCTGCGACGTCGGCACGGAGGGTCGTAAGGTCTACCCGTGAGTGCCCCACGCCTTCCGGATCACCTTGATTTGCTGCTGACCGACGAACCCCTCCTCGACGTGTACGCACACGGTCCGTGGCGGGTGCCCGACGGTCTCTACGACGAGATCCGCGAGAGGGCGCGCGAGTTCGACGGCGACGAGCGGGCCAAGCTGCTGACCAGCGGGCTCAGCGACTTCTACGCCTCCGACACGTCGGCCGGCGGCGCGGAGCTGTGGTCGCTCCTGACCTTCCTGCTCGGCGCCTCGGCGATTCGGGCCGGCTCGCGCGGCGACGTCGACTACGAGCTGTTCTCCACCTTCCTGGCCAAGCCCGAACCCGCGGTCCGCGACCCCAACGCGTGGTTCAGCCAGGGCGGACGCCTGCGCCCGCCCGGCCTGTGGCTCGTCGAGAACGTCGGCGCCGACACCGCGCTGCGCGAGGCGATGTACTCCCTGGGCCGTTCGGCGCTCGACGTGCTCGCCGGCATCGATCCGCTGGAGAAGCGGCGCCAGGCGATGATCGACCTGTTCGACTCCCGCGCCGCCGACCCGGAGCTGCGCGCCGCCGACCTGACCACGCCGCAGGGCGACCTCGAACGCCTCTGGGCCACCGACCTGCCCGGCGACATCCTCGCCGCGCTGCCCGAGCTGGCCGGCCCGGTCGGCTATCTCGGCTGGTCCTGCTCCGGCTGGGCCGCCACGCACGAACGCCTCCTGTCGGCCGTCCCCGGCCACGACCCGGTCGACACCGCGCTCGCCCGGCTGCTGCTGCAGGCCGAGGTGGCCGCGATCCCGGCCGAGCTGGCGTTCGCCGTCGGCGTCGAGCGCTACGAGGCCGTGCAGGAGCAGTTCCAGCGGCTTCGGGAGGGCTACCGCGCCGAGACCTGGCAGGCCGAGGTCCGCTCCTGGCTCGCGCGCGGCCTCGCCGCCGGCGAGGCCGACGCCTGCCGCGCGTGGCTCGACATGGCGCTGCGCGTCACCGGCTGCGTGCAGGGCCTGCCCGAGAGCGCGGTGAGCCCCAAGAGCCGCATCCCGGTGCGCGGCTTCCAGATGGACCTGCGCCGCCTGTTCCAGGCGACGACGGTCGTCAACCCGCTGACCACGGCGTTCTCCGGCCCCGCGCCGGCCGAGGAGGCGCGCGCCGCCACGGCCGCCGCCGCCGTCGAGCACGACCTCGTCGGGCAGCCCGAGCTGGTGAGCGCGGTCGCCGACGTGCTGCGCACCGAGAAGTCCCGGCCCGTACGCCTCCTCATCAGCGGCCCGGAGGCCACCGGCAAGGGCACCGCCGTCCGTACGCTCGAGAGCGAGCTGATGTCGCGCGGCGAGGTGCGCGAGACGGTCTGGGTCTCCGACCAGGTCTTCGCCAACCTCCACATCAGCGACACGATCCTCTACCTCCACAACCGCGTGCGCGAGTGCGTCGAGGGACGGCTCCTGGTCATCGACGGCCTCGACCGCATCCTCGGCTTCGAGCACTGCGGCGCCGCGTTCGCCGAGGAGCTGCGCCGCGCGCTCGAACGCCACCAGAAGCTCCACGCCGTCGTGCTGTGCCGCGCCGGCGGCGACGGGCGCGTCTTCGAGGCCAATCCAGCCCTCCACCAGCACTTTCGCATCGGGCGAACCAAGGAGTTCGGCGAGGACTCCTACACCGAGCTGTTCCGCCGCGCCGTCGCGCGCCGCGACCTGACCGCCGAGCGCGAGGCGGCCGTCACCGCCGGGGTGCTGCTCAGCCGTACCCCGCCGCTGCTCAACCTGCGCGGCGCGCGCCTGGTCGAATACCTGGCCGAGCAGTGCGTGACGGCGGCGGCCGCCCGCGGCGAGACCGAGGTCGCCGTCGCCGACCTGCCGCAGCGGGTCATCTCCGGCGGCGCCGCCGACTCCGACCCGATGTCCGAGCTCGACTCCTGCGTCGGGCTGGAGTCGGTCAAGAGCGAGGTGCGCCTCCTGGTCGCCGAGGCCGAGGCGGCCCGCATGCGCCGCGAGGCGGGCATGCCGGTCGCCGCGCGCCCGAAGCACATCGTCTTCACCGGCAGCCCCGGCACCGGCAAGTCGAAGATCGCGCGGATCCTCGGCCGCATCTACGCCGACCTCGGCGTGCTCTCCTCCGGCCACCTGGTCGAAGTGGACCGCTCCGACCTGGTCGGCGAATACGTCAGCGAGAGCGGCCCGCGCGTACGCCGTGCGGTCGAGCGCGCCCACGGCGGAGTCCTGGCCATCAACGACGCGCACAACCTGGTGCCCGGCGAGTCGCCGCGCAACCGGGAAGCGATCGACGTCCTGCTCGCCTGCGTGCAGGCACAGCCCGACGACCTCGTCGTCGTCCTGTGCGGGCCGGAGGGCCAGATGAACGGCCTGCTCAAGAGCGACTCGGAGCTGGCCGCCTACTTCCCCAAGCAGCTGCACTTCCCCGACCTCGGCGAGGACGACCTCGTCGAGATCTTCCTGGCCAAGGCCGCCGACGCCGGCTTCGCGCTGCGCGACGGCGTCTTCGTCAAGGTCCGCGAGCTCGTGCAGTCCGGCACCCGCGACCGCAAGGTCGGCAACGCCCGGATCATGATCAATCTGCTCGACCGTGCCGTCGCGATGCAGGCCCGGCGTGTCCTCGACGACGGGGTGCTCACCGACGACGAGTCCCTCGACGAGATCTACGCCGAGGACATCCCCGGCACCCTCAGTGCCGGCGGCCACATCGACCTGCCCGGCGACCCGCTGGCCGAGATCGAGCGGCTCATCGGCCTCGACACGATCAAGCACGAGGTGCGCCTGCTCGTCGCCGAGGCAAAGGCCGAGCAGCTGCGCCGCGACGCCGGCATCCCGATCGCCTCGCCGACCCGCCACATGGTCTTCACCGGCAACCCCGGCACCGCAAAGACGACCATGGCCCGGCTGCTCGCCGCGGTCTACGCCAAACTCGGCCTGCTGTCCTCCGGCCACCTGGTGGAGGTCTCCCGCGCCGACCTCGTCGGCGAGTACGTCGGGCAGACCGCGCCCAAGGTGCGCGCCGCCGTCGAACGCGCGCTCGGCGGAGTGCTGTTCATCGACGAGGCGTACGCGCTGACCCCTGCCGACTCAGGACGCGACTACGGCCACGAGGCCATCGCCGAGCTGCTCAAACTGATGGAGGAGCAGCGCGCCGACCTCGTGGTCATCGTGGCAGGGTACGAGGGGCCGATGCTGAGGTTCCTGGACTTCAACCCCGGCCTCGCCTCGCGGTTCCCGACGGTGCTGCGCTTCCCCGACTACACCGACGACGAGCTCGTGGCGATCTTCGAGGTGATGGCGGCCGACGCCGGCTTCAGCCTCGGCGACGGCGTGCTCGACGCCGTACGCCGCCGCCTGCGCGCCGCCGCACGAGGCGAGTCGTTCGGCAACGCCCGCCTCATGCGCAACCACCTCGACCGCGCCATCGCCCTCCAGGCCCAGCGCATCACGGGCGAGGACGGCCCGGCGGCGTACGACGTGGGCCTCCTGCGCGTCGACGACCTCCCCGCGACGGACGCGACCTCGGCCACCGACGAGAACCTCGGCCACTACCTCTAGGGTCTGTCTCGAAGTTCTCGTTCGCGCAGTAGGACAGAGGACTTCGAGACAGGCCCCCCTGATGTACCACTGGCGGGTGCTGCCGGACTCGACGCCTCTGCCCAAGGAACTTGCCGACGTCGAACGGGCCGTCGCCTATTGGGGCGGCGCATCCTCCTGCACTTCGACGCCCATTTCGAGAACATCCTGACCGACGGCCGGCGCCTCTACTTCGCGGACTACGGCCTCGCAATCTCCTCGCCCGCTACGCGCCCCTCACCGCAGTGATGGCGGACTTCTTTCGCAAGCTCCAGCACGAGAGCCGGGAGGCCACGTACCCGCTGGAGGAGATCCGCCGGATCGGCCGCCTTCCCGGCACCGAACCTGCTCGGTAGCCCGGAGATCGGACTCGTCTAGCCGCGCAGATACTCGATGTAGAAGGGGCGGAGGGCGTCTGCAACCTCGCCGCCGCCCGAGTGGGCCAGCTCGTTCAGGATCGAGGACATGTGAGAGACGTCCGCCCCGGCCTGGTCGGGGTGGCCGGCGGCGGCCTCGGCCGCCGGGATGGCCCTCAGCAGCCGCCACAGGAACGCGACGTCGAGCCGGTGCACGGCCTTGTCCAAGGCGCGGTCGTGGAGCTCCCTTGACGTCAGGCTTTCAAGGTCGTCGGTCATGTCTCCACCTAACCACTCCCTGGACGCTTTCCGGCGGTGCGCCGGTGGGTTAGCGTCGGTGTTGTGAGCAGGGTGCACGACATGGGCGGCGAGACCGGGTTCGGGCCGGTCCCGGTGGGCGACGACGCCGAGGGCTTCCACACCGACTGGGAGGCGCGAGTCTTCGCGCTGTTCCGGGCGTTGCGGGCCGCCGGTCTGTTCGGGCTCGATGAGTTCCGCGACGCGATCGAGCGGATCCCGCCGGAGGACTATCTGGCGGCCTCCTACTACGAGCGGTGGCTGCGGGCCATGGAGATGCTCGTGGATGAGAAGGGGATCGCGTGAGCCTCGCGCCGGGCACTCACGTACGGGCGCTGCCGGGCGACCCCGACCACCACACCCGGGTGCCCGGATACGTCCGAGGCCAGGTCGGCGAGGTCGTGGAGTCGCAGGGGGAGTGGCCGCTGCCCGACGACCGGGCGCGCGGGATCGAGCCCGCGCGGGTCGAGCCCGTGTACGCGGTGCGGTTTCCCGCGTGGGCCCTGTGGGGCGCCGGCTCGCACACGGTCATCGTCGATCTGTGGGAGTCCTACCTGGAGGTGGTCCGGTGAGCCACGAGCACGCGCCGGCCGCGGCGCGCGTACGGCGGCTGGAGGAGCGGGTGATCGCCGCGGGCCTCACGAGCGACGACGCGCTGGACGAGGTCCTGGACGACCTGCTGCGGGGCGCTTCGCCGCTGAACGGCGCCCGGATGGCGGCGCGCGCGTGGACCGACCCGGCGTACCGGGAGACGCTGCTCGCCGACGGCAACGCCGCCGCCGACCTGATCGGGACGCCGGCGCGCGGCTACCGGCTGCGGGTCGTGGAGAACACCCCGGACCTGCACAACGTCATCGTCTGCACGCTGTGCTCCTGCTATCCGCTGTCGCTGCTCGGCCCGTCGCCGGGCTGGTACAAGAGCTTCGCCTACCGCTCCCGCGTCGTACGCGAGCCGCGCGCGGTGCTCGCCGAGTTCGGGCTCACGCTGCCGGACGACGTCGAGATCACGGTCTGGGACTCCAGCGCGGAGACGCGCTACATGGTCCTGCCCCGGCGCCCGGAGGGGGACCGCTCCGAGGAAGAGCTGGCCGGTCTCGTGACGCGTGCCGGTCTGATCGGCACCGCGGCCCTGTAGGCCGCTGCGTGAGGAGGAGATCGCCCCTTCCAGAGAATGATGATCCATATCGGGCGAATCACTCAGGAAGCTGACGCGTACGCTCCGCGCGGGCTCTACGGTGTTTCCCATGAGTGACTGGGCGGACAACGATCGGGTGGCGGCGGCACCGTACGGCGGCAGGGACGGCTCGGTGGTGCCAGGCCGGCGGCGTCACCGCTGGGGACGCACGCTGCTGATCATCTTCATTGTCCTGGTGCTGGCGCTCGTGGGCTGCTATTTCTACCTCGACTCGCGGCTGCACCGCATCGACGTGTTCTCCGACTACGCGGGCCGTCCGGGCGACACTCCGGGCACCAACTGGCTCATCGTCGGCTCCGACAGCCGCGAGGGGCTGTCGTCGAAGCAGCGGAAGTCGTTCGCCACCGGCCAGGCCGCCGGGCGCCGTACGGACACGATGATGCTGCTGCACACCGGCAGTCACGGCGCGACCCTGGTCAGCCTGCCGCGCGACTCGTACGTCGCCATCCCCGGCCACGGCCGCAACAAGCTCAACGCCGCCTTCGCGTTCGGCGGCCCCAGGCTGCTCGTCCACACGGTCGAGGCGGCCACGCGGATCCACATCGACCACTACGCCGAGATCGGGTTCGGCGGGTTCGTCGGCATGGTCGACGCCGTGGGCGGCGTCGACATGTGCATCAAGGAGCGGATGAAGGACCCCAAGGCCGGCATCAATCTCAAGCCGGGCTGCCAGACGCTCAAGGGCGGGCAGGCCCTCGGCTTCGTCCGCACCCGCGCGTTCGCCCGCGCCGACCTGGAGCGCGTCCAGAACCAGCGAAAGTTCCTGGCCGCCCTGGTCCACAAGGCGACGAGCCCGACCGTGCTGCTGAACCCCTTCCGGATCATTCCGTTCGCGCTCCGGTCCACCGACGACTTCGCGGTCGACAACGGCGACCACCTGTACAACCTGGCCGGGTTCGCCTGGGCGATGCGCGGGCTGACCAGCGGCGACGGTCTGACGACGACGGTCCCGGTCGGGGGAGTGGGTTCGGCGGCCGGTGTCGGCGAGTACATCACCTGGGACACCGCGAAGTCCGAGACCCTCTTCGGTGACCTGCGCGAGGACCGCGAGGTGCCACGCAGCTTCGCCTCGACCATCTGAGACGGGGTTCTCGGGCGAGGTGCCCCTTTCGATTCCTTTGCCGTTTCTGGTCAGTGATTTGCGGGGCGTCGGTGCTGTCAGCACCCCTATCAGGGCAGTTACTCTTCGTATCTGAATCGATACGAGGAGTGACCAAGATGAAGAAGAGCCTCAAATGGGGATCGCTCGCGTTCCTGGCGTTCTACCTGGTCAGCCAGCCCCACAAGGCCGCGAACGTGGTCCATGGCACTCTGGGCGGAGTCACCGGCGCCGCCACTTCCCTGTCGACTTTCGTCAGCGACCTGCCGTAACCCTGCTCGCCGGCGGACGTTGCGAAACCGTGGCTCAGCCGATGCCGGAGAAGTCGCCCGGACGAGGCCTGCCGAAGTCCTCCCGGCGGCCGTCCCAGCGGCGCTTCTCCAGTTCGGCGTACGCGGGCAGGTTCGCGATGTGCCGGCCGCGCCGCCGGTCGAGCTCGGCCAGCTCGTGGTCGAGCCGCATCCGCCCGACCTGGCATCCCGCCGCGAAGCCGAGCGCGTAGGCCTCGCCGAAGGCGGCGATGTCCGCCTCGGCCTGCCCGGCGACGGTCTCGACGAGATGGCGCAGAATCTCGACCATTTCCTCGATGCTCACACGCTCCGCCCTTCGAACGTATGTTCCCATACTACGCTTTCAGGGCTTGTCGGCCAGCAGGGCCATGAGGTGTGACGCGTTGCGCTGGGCGTAGTCCTGAAAACAGTTGTTGAAGAGCACGTGCGTCGTCTCGGCCTGCTCGGAGAGCTCGCGCACCTTCGGCGCCAGCTCCGCCAGCTCTTCGTCGTCGTACCGGTAGCCGAAGCGCTCGTAGATGTTCTTGCTCGTCCACTTGTCCGAGTGGCCGTGGAGCCGCAGGACGGCCAGGTCCGACGTTGCCGCGAGGACCGGTGGTACGGAGCTCGTGTGCCCCTGCGGCATGTCGACGCTCACGTACGGCACGCCGTAACTCCGCAGGAAATCGAGCGTCTCCTCCTGGTTCTCCTCGCTCATCCACGTCTTGTTGCGGAACTCCACGCAGATACGCATCGGGTCGCAGCGGCGCTTGGCCTCCAGGATGTAGTCCTTGTTGCGCCGGCCGATCGGGAACCACTGGGGGAACTGGAACAGCAGCGCCCTCAGCTTCCCCGCCTCGTGCAACGGCCACAGCGCGTCCAGGAACCGCTGCCACACCTGCTCGGAGACCTCTTCCGAGACGTCCTTCGGATAGAGGTTCTTCTTGTCGGGAACCTTGTCCCGCAGGTCCTTGTAGAGCGCTCCCGGCCTGGTCGGATGCTGCGTGAGCAGCGAGAACGCCTTCACGTTGAACGTGAAGTCCTCCGGCGTACGGTCGCGCCAGTAGCCGACCGTACGCGTCGCTGGCGGGGCGTAATAGGTCGCGTCCACCTCGACCAACGGAAATCGGGACGCGTAGTAGTTCAGGCGCTCCTCGGCCGTCTTCACCCCGTCCGGATACCAGCCGGAGGCGAGCAGGGTCCTGTCCGTCCAGGACGCCGTGCCGACCAGGATGTCCCCCATGCGTCCAATGTATGCAGGGGTAGGATCGCGGGGTGTCGATCTATGACGTGAACATCGAAAGCCTGCGGGGCGGACCGGCCGATCTCGGTCAGTACCGCGGCAAGGCCGTCCTCGTGGTGAACGTCGCGTCCAAGTGCGGGCTGACGCCTCAGTACGAGGGGCTCCAGCGGCTCCAGGAGACGTACGGCGAACGGGGCTTCACCGTCCTCGGCGTGCCGTGCAACCAGTTCATGGGCCAGGAGCCGGGCACCTCCGAGGAGATCGCCGAGTTCTGCTCGACGACGTACGGCGCCGACTTCCCGATGACGGAGAAGGTCGAGGTGAACGGCCTGGGCCGCCACCCGCTGTACGCCGGCCTCGTCACGACGCCCGACACCACCGGGCACAGCGGCGACATCCGATGGAACTTCGAGAAGTTCCTGGTCGCCCCGGACGGCACCGTCGCCGCACGCTTCGCCCCCCAGACCGAGCCGGACACCGACGAGGTGATCCAGGCGATCGAGCGAGCCCTCCCCTGATCCAGGTCGCGGTCTGTGGCCCTCGCGACTGCACCGACGAGTCACGCCGGGCCGCGTACGAGGTCGGCCGCCTGCTGGCCGACCGAGGCGCGACCGTCCTCTGCGGCGGCTACACGGGCGTGATGGCCGCCGTGACGGAGGGTGCCCGCTCGCGGAACGGCGTGGTCGTCGGCGTCCTGTCGGGCACCGACCGCACGAACGCGCACCCGAACCTGACCGCCGCCGTGGCGACGGGAATGGGCCAGGCCCGCAACGCCGCCCTGGTGAACTCCGCCGACGCCGTCATCGTGATCGGCGGCTCCTGGGGAACACTGTCGGAACTGGCCCTCGCCATGCGCAGGGAGACCGTCCCGGTGGTGCAACTCGGCGGCTGGCGGATACACGACGAGTCCGGCCCCGTACCGGACGGCCCTATTCGGGCATCCTCCCCCGAGGAGGCCGTGCGCCTCACCGGATTGTGGGACCAGGCCTAGGACGTCAGGATCTCGCGGTCCACACCCGACGGGCTCGAACCACCAGATCCTCGCGGGAATCGCGGCAGGTCAGGTCAGCAGAGCGTTGATGCGGGCCAGGGCGCCGCTGTCCGCCGGTTCGGTCGGTGTGATCGGGCCCTCGGCCAGGCGGTCGGCGAGGGCGGAGATCGCTTCGGCGCGGTGGAGGACGTATTCCTCCTCGCCGGGCTCCGGTGGGCGGCCCGACAGGGTGGACGCGACCTCCGTCAGTGCCAGGTGGCCCGCGTCGCGGGCCAGGCCCGGGCCGGCGGTCCGGTCGAGGCGTTCGTAGGCGGTGACGAGGCGGCGGACCGGCGGGCTGGAGGCGTCGAGTACGGTGCCCAGGCTCAGGATCATCTCCCGGCGGCGTTCGTCGCCGCGGCGCAGTGCCCGCAGCAGCGCGGCGTGGGCGGGCAGCGCGATTCCCAGGGACAGGCAGGCCACGGCGATCACGCTCAGCCAGCCCGGCAGGCCCAGGAACAGCACGGCGACAAGGAGGGCGCCGCCGCCCGCGCTGAGGATGATCTCGGGCGGGCCGGCGCCTTCCGACTCGGTCGCGGTCGAGCCACGTGCGGGTACGTCGACGAGTGGGCCGGGACGGTGCGGGACGATGACCTGCGACTTCATGATCTTATTATCGGAGGGAAGGGCGCCGGACGCGTGGAACCCGCCCTCCGCGCGGCGCGTACTGGATTCGCTCTCTAATATTGCCGTCAAATGGAGGTGGCGGAAAAATGTCGAAATGGACTACGAGTGACATCCCCGATCTGACCGGGAGACGAGCGGTCGTCACGGGCGCGAACAGCGGGATCGGGCTCCAGACCGTTCTCGAGCTCGCGCGGCACGGGGCGAACGTGGTGCTCGCCTGCCGCAGCGCCGAGCGCGGCGAGCAGGCCCTGAAGACGGTGCGCGAGGCCGTACCGGACGCCGACGCGGAACTCGGCTCGCTCGACCTGGCCGACCTCGCCTCGGTACGGGCGTTCGCCAAGGAGCACGGTGAGGCGCCGCTCGACATTCTGGTCAACAACGCCGGTGTGATGGCGCTGCCGCAGAGGAAGACGGCGGACGGCTTCGAGATGCAGTTCGGCACCAACCATCTCGGCCACTTCGCGCTGACCGGGCTGCTGATGCCAGCCCTGCTGAAGACGGAGAAGGCCCGCGTCGTCACCGTCACGAGCATGATGGCCTGGATCGGCCGCATCGACTTCGACGACCTCGACGGCGAACGCCGCTACCGGCGCTGGACCGCGTACTGCCAGGCCAAGCTGGCCAACCTCGTCTTCACCAAGGAACTCGACCGCCGCGCCGGAGACCGGATCATCAGCGCCGCGGCTCACCCCGGCTACGCCGCGACCAACCTCCAGCAGACGGGCCCGCGGATGGCCGGGAGCAAGACCCGCGAGGGGATGTTCGTGGTGCTCAACAACGTCGTCGCCCAGTCCGACGCGGCCGGCGCCTGGCCGTCGCTGTACGCGGCGACCGCGCCCGATGTCCGCGGCGGCCAGTGCTACGGCCCGCGCGGCCCCGGCCAGAGCCGCGGCGCGCCCCACCGGGTCAACACGCTTCGCCGCGCGTCCAACACCGAGGTGGGCCGCAGGTTGTGGGAGGTTTCCCAGGAGCGTACGGGTGTCGCCTTCGACGCGTTGGGCAGTGTGGCGTCATCGGGGGAATGAAGAACGGAACGGGCGGCCTCTCGACCGACGCCCTCTCGCCACTGAGGAGGAGATCGTGAACAAGCTCGTTTCCAAACCGGTCACCATCGTGACGTCGATGCTGGCCGGAATGGTCGCCGGCGTCATCTTCAAACATGTCTGGAAGCTGGCGGCGGGACAGGACGAGGCGCCTGACGCGACCGATCCCGACCACGGATGGACCGAGGTCATAGCCGCCGCCGCGCTGGAAGGCGCGATCTTCGGCGCGGTGAAGGCCGCCGTGCAGCGCGCGACGTCCAAACAGGACACCGAGGAGGAAGCGGCCCGCTGACGGGCGCGGGCTCAGGTCGCGCGTGGCCGGTTCAGGCGACGCCGGATCGGCCAGTGGTCAGTAGCGGGGGCCGGCGGCGGGGTCCCAGTCGAGGGTGGCGGGGATGGAGCCTTCGAGGGTGAGGAGCCAGCGTTTGACCTCGATGCCGGTGCTGCCGCTGTACCCGCCGATTCCGTCGGAGGCCACCACACGGTGGCAGGGGACCACGATCGGGATGGGGTTCGAGCCCATGATCGATCCGATGCCCCGCGCCGGCACGTCGGTGCCGCTGAGGCCGGCGAGCCCGCCGTACGTCACGGTCTCGCCGTACGGGACGCCGGTGTAGAGCTTCTCCAGCACCTCGCGCTGCACGCCCGAGGTGTGACGCCAGTCGATCGGCAGGTCGAACTCCCCGGTCGCACCGGCGAAGTAGGCGGCCATCCGGGCGCGCACGGTCTCGGTCCGGTCCGGCGCCTCCACGAGGGGGAGTCCGGAGCGCAACCGGGCGCGTTCGCGCGGATTGTCGCGGAAGGCGAATCCGCTGAGGCCGATCTCGGTGCAGGCGAAGGCGACCCGGCCCAGTGGGGTGTCGAGCGCTCCGATCGCGACGTCCATGCCCCCTTTCCTACCAACTCTCCACTACGGCCGCTCGCGAAAATTCGACATCAACGTTGCCGTGCCGTCCACGCGGAGAGCAGAATCAACATTGATGTAAATCAACGAAGGGGTCCGGCGTGCCCGAATGGATCGACGCCTCGCAGGCGGCGGCGCGCCTGGGCGTGAAGACCGCGACGCTGTACGCCTACGTGAGCCGCGGCGTCCTGCGCAGGCGGCACTCGCCGGACGGCAGGCGCAGCCTGTTCGACCCCGCCGAGATCGAGGAACTGGCACGGCGCGGACGCCCACGCCGCCCGAAGAGCGCCTCCGACATCGAATCCGGCCTCACCGCCATCCGCGACGACCGCCTCTACTACCGCGGGCACCCCGCACGGCGGCTCGCCGAGGAGCGTGAGTTCGAGGAGGTCGCCGCCCTGCTGTGGACCGGCGAACCCGAAGGAGGCCACTGGCCCGCCGACCCGCGCGCGGTCGCGGTCGCCCGCGCGGCCCAGTCCGGCCTGCCGGAGGAGACCCTCCCGCTCGAACGCCTCCAGGTGATCACCGTCGCCCTGGCGACCGCCGACCCGCTACGTCTCACGGTCGACCCCGGCGCCGTGACGGGCGCGGCCCGCAACCTCATCGCCGGGATGGTCGAGGCCCTCCCCCCGGCCCGGACGACCGCCGGCCCGCTCCGTTCCGTCCCCGACGCCGAGCATCCGGCCGAGGTGACCGGTGACCCGTCGCACGCCGGTCCCGATGCCGGTCGTGACCCCATCGCCGGCGTGGCCGAGGGAGCGTCGATCGCGGAACGCCTCTGGACCCGGCTGACCCCGCGAGCACCCGACGCGCGGCTCGTCGGCGCGCTGAGAGCGGCGCTCGTACTGCTCGCCGACCACGAGCTGGCCGCCTCGACGATGGCCGCGCGGGTCGCCGCGTCGGTGCGCGCCGGACCGTACGCCGTCGTCAGCACCGGGCTCGGCGTGCTCGGCGGTTCCCTGCACGGCGGTGCGTCGCTGGGTGTGGAGGCGCTGTTCGCCGAGGTCGGCGAGCCGGGCCGTGCCTCGCGCGTCATCGGCGAGCGGCTGCGGCGCGGCGAGCGGATCCCCGGCTTCGGGCACGCCGTCTACCGCGCCGAGGACGGCCGCGGCACCTACCTGCTCGACCGCGTACGCGAGGCCGCCGCCGGGCACCACGGCCTGGCCGTCGCCGAGGCGGTCCTCGCCGACGCACGCGCGCGGCGGCTGCCCACGATGAACATCGACTTCGCGCTCTCCATCCTCGGCGCGGTCGCCGGGATGACACGGGGGTCCGGCGAGGCGATGTACGCCGTCGCCCGTACCGCCGGCTGGCTCGCCCACGCGCTGGAGGAGTACGCACGCGACACGCCGTTCCGTCCCCGAGCCGTCTACACCGGCCCACCGGTCGAGCGCGGATAGACCTCCGGCGCCCGGGACGCGGCGCGTCCCGGGCGGACCGGTCACGCGGGGGTGAACTCCAGGAAGGACACGCCCGGCATGGGGAGCCCGAAGCGGAACGTCACGGGTTCGCCGGTGGTGGTGACGGTCTGGGTCGGAGTGAACTCCTCCAGGGAGTTCGCCGCCTCCAGCTGTTCCCACTGGTCGCCGGTCGGCCAATCGGTGCCGCCGCCCATGTGGCGCCAGACCGCGCGGATGTTGGAGTGCGACTCGTCGACCCGATAGTGCCGCACGGTGTGCTTTCCGGCCGGCAGGCCGTCGACGGTGACGGTCACCGATCGGTTCAGCAGGGGCTCGCCGAAGGCCTGTTCCTGGTTGAGGGTGCCGTTCCAGACCAGGACGCCGACGCCTTCGTCCGAGCGCGCGGCCCAGGCCTCGACCCCGGCGACGTCGCCGTCGACCGAGGCCTCCACTTCGTCCTCGCCGAGGCGTTCGGCCAGGGACAGTGCCCAGAAACGCGGTTTGCGCAGGTTGCCGACGGTCAGGAGCCCGAACCCGCCGTGGAACAGCGCGGGCGGGCGGCCCAGTTCCTCGAAGTGGTCGGAGGCGACCCAGTGGGACAGGGAGTCCATGCGGCCGGCCGCCGACTTCATGCCGTGCAGAAGGAACGTCGCGCCGAACGCGCCGTCGCCGATCCCGTGGAAGTGAGTGGGGGTGGGGCCCCACTCGGTCCACCAGATCGGGGTGCCCTCACGGCCGTGCCGGGCCAGGGCGGCCCGCCAGTCGAGGGGGGCGTTCCCGTACGTGTGCGTGGAGATGAAGTCCAGCGCCGCGCCCGACTTGTCGACGTGGGTGAGCAGTTCCTCCACCCAGCCGTTGGCGGCCGAGGAGGGGCCGCCGACGAGCAGTGACGCGTCGACGCTCTTCACGGCCGCCGCCGTCACGTCGTACAGGCGCAGGAACTCCGCGGGCGTGCCGCTCCAGAAGACCTCGAGGTTCGCCTCGTTCCACACCTCGAAGGCCCAGTTGTCGCGTACCTCCTCCAGGCCGTACCGGTCCACGACGTGGGCCACGAGCGCCCGGATCAGGTCGCCCCAGCGGTCGTAGTCCTTCGGCGGGGAGATGATCGCGCCGTACTCGAAGACCGTCTTCGACGTGTCGCTCGCCAGGTCGCGCGGCATGAACGACAGCTCGACGATCGGCCGCATGCCGAACGACATGATCTCGTCGTAGACCCGGTCGACGCCGGTGAAGTCGTGCACGGGCGAGCCGTCGACCTCGCGGTAGACGCCGAGGTCGTCGTCGAGGATGGCGTGCGCGCGCACGGTGCGCACGCCGAGGTCCTCACTCATCGTCCGCAGGGCCTGGGTCAGCTCCGGGCCGATGGGCCGCCCGCCGGTCGTGTCGGAGCTGAGCATGTGCGACAGGTGCTCCGAGCCGATCATGTGCTGCCAGGGGCGCGGCAGCGACCGGGTCGTACGCGCGGCGTCGACGCGCACGGTGACCTCGGCCGCGGAGTCTCCCGCGCCGAGCGGCGACGCCGCGACCGGAGTGCTCAGCGGGCCCGAGGCGTCCATCGTGGTGATGGACGAGATCGCGTACCAGTGCGCGGAGGTCGTCGCGGTGTCGGTGTAGGACGTGCCGGGGACGCCCGGCACGTCGACGTCGGGCTGGCGGATCGGCTCGAACGGGCCGTCCTCGGACCCGGCCCGGTGGAGGACGTAGCCGATGGCTCCCTCCACCGGGTCCCAGGAAAGCGTCACGTGACCGGCGCCGGCCGTGGCACGCAGCCCTTCCGGCGCGGCGAGGATGACGGCTTCTGGGGCCGTCATCTCGCCGGACGCCTGGTAGATGCGCTCTTGCCAGTCTCGCCGTGCCTCACCGGCGGTCAGGTCGGTCATCAGGTCTCTCTCCCCGATCGGTGGTTCTGCTGGTCGGTCGTGGTCCTACTCGAGGCCGAGCCGGGCGCGTACGGCGGCGGACGGCGGCACGAGGGCCCAGTCCTCCAGCCGCAGCACCGGCGCGAGCTTGTCCTGGGTCTCGCCCGCGGCGAAGTAACGGTGCATGTCGCCGCCGCCGAGCCGGTTGCCGAGCGCGGCCATGATCATGCCCTGGTCGAGCGAGAGGTAGGTCTTGGCGACCTTGCCGCTGCGCACCGCGATCGCGTCATAGAAGCCGCCGGGGCCGTACGCGTCGAAGTTCTTGCGCAGCTTGGCCAGGTTGGCGAGCGCGGCATCCGGGGCGTACGGCAGGGCGAGGAACGACGCGTGCGGCGTCACGATCCCGTCGCCGTACGACGTGGGCAGCGGCTGGGCGGGGCGGCAGCCGTCGTAGCCGTAGTCGACGAGGGTGTTCTCCTCGTCGGTGGCGTAGCCGTCGGACTGCATCCCGATCGCGTCGATGCCGTACGCCTTGTAGCCGCCGTAGGGGTCGCTGGACGGCGAGAAGCCCCAGTAGCCGTACTTCGCCTCGTCCATGCCGTGCTCGATCTGGGCGGCGACGAAGATCGGGTGGTTGGCGCCCCAGCTCTTCGGCGCCCACTTCTGCTCCGGCGCGAACAGGTCGGGCATCAGCTCCTCGAACATGCTGCCGCCCCAGATCGGGACGAACCGCATGTCGCGGTATCCGTAGGTGCCCTCGTAGGTCTTGATGCCGAGGTAGGTCTTGGTCGTGCCCTGCGGTTTCTGCTCCTGCCAGCCGTAGTCGCAGCCGGTGTCGCCGAGCGTGCGCAGCAGCCCGAAGTAGTGCTGGGCGGGCAGCTGGCCGAGCGCGATCCCCACGTACGTGGCGATGCGCGTCTCACCGGGGGAGCCGTACGTGTGGCACGTCTCGTACACGGGAGTGCCGGTGCCCAGGTAGTCGGCCTTGACCGAGCAGTCCGGGGCGGGGTCGGCGGGCCAGAAGCCGCCGCGCAGCAGGCCGGTGCCGTTGGACGCCGCCACCGGGTCGTAGTAGGACTTGAAGTTCATCCCGGACAGGATCTTCTGGGCCGCGGCGCGCTGCCGCGGCAGGGCCTCGCGCACCAACATCAGCGCGGTCGCCAGCCAGCCGTTGTCGACGCTGGACAGGAACGGCTTGACGACGCTGCCGTCCTCGGGCCACGTCTTGACGAGCTCCAAGGTCTTCGGGTCGTACCAGTTGTAGAACTGGCCGTCCGGCGCGTGGCGTTCGAGGCGGCCGAGTGACCCGAGCGTGAGTTCCACGCGGGAGTCCGCCTCGTGGCCGGAGATCAGGCCGAGGTCACGCGCGGACAGCGTGCTCCAGATGTAGGCGCCGATGTCGGTCGGCGAGGTGACCTTGGCGACGGTCTTCAGGTCACCGGTGATCTTGTCCGAGGGCAGGCCGGTGGACGAGTCGGTCATGGCGGCCATGGACCGCCACGTGTCGGCGGCGTAGGAGTGGAGCACGGAGTTCGGGGACGGCGTGGCGGACGCGGCGGGGACGACACCGGCCATCGCGGCGGCAACGGTGAACGCACTTGCCAGAGCATGTGATCGGGTAAATCGCACGGAGGGCTCCCTGAGGGCGGGCTACTTGATTCCGGTGGAGGCGATGCCTTCGACGAAGAAGCGCTGTAGAGCGAGGAACAGCACGATGACGGGGGCTACGACGACAACCGCTCCGGCGAGGAGCAGGCCGTAGTGCGTGGCCTCCTGGTTGGAGAAGATCGCGAGCGCGACGGGCAGGGTGTATTTGTCCTGGGTCTGGGCGACGACCGCCGGCCACAGGAAGTTGTTCCACGCGGCGAGGAACGTGATCAGGCTGAGCGTCGCCAGCGGCGGCTTGCACAGCGGCATGACGATGCGGAAGAAGATCCGGAACTCCCCGGCGCCGTCGATGCGCGCCGCGTGCACCAGATCGTCGGGTATCTCGGCCATGAACTGCCGCATCAGGAAGATCCCGAGCGGCGTGACCAGGTACGGCAGGATGATCCCGAAGATCGTGTTGACCAGGCCGAGGTTGGCCACGACGACGAACTGCGGCACCATCAACACGATGGCGGGCACCATCATCTGCACCATGATCAGCGCGAACACCACGCCGCCCGCGCGGAACGGCAGCTTGGTGAGGGCGTAGGCGACCATCGAGCAGAAGAGCATGTTCGCCAGCACGATGATCAACGCGACCAGCACGCTGTTGGCGAACACCGTGAACAGGTCCAGCCGGTGGAAGAGCTCCCGGTAGCCGGACAGCGTCGCGTGCGCGGGAAGGAACGTCGGCGGGTTGTGCCGGATCTCCTGCTCGGGCTTGAACGAGCTGAGCAGGGCCCAGCCGAACGGCGTGACGACGACGCCGAGGCCCAGCGTCAGCAGGACGTAGACAATGCCTTTTCTGATCACCGGTCGCCCCTCAGTGGTGTTTCGGCCGCAGCAGGCGGAACTGCAGGAAGGACAGGGCGACGATCACGGTGAACAGCACGCTCGCGGCCGCTCCGGCGTAGCCGTAGTTCCCCGCGCCGAACTGGAAGTAGATCGCGTACGACGCGGAGAGCGTGCTGTTGAGCGGCCCGCCCTTCGTCATCACGAACGGCTCCTCGAAGAACTGCATGTAGCCGATGGTCGAGTAGACCGCCGTGAACAGCAGCGCGGGCCGGAGCATCGGCAGCGTGATCCGGCGGAACTGCTCCCACCGGTTCGCGCCGTCCACGGAGGCGGCCTCGTACAGCTCGCGCGGCACGCCCTGCATCGCGGCGAGGAAGATCACCATGTCGAAGCCGAAGCCGCGCCAGCCCGCCATCACCACCAGCGACGGCAGCGCGGTGTGCTCGTCCGCCAGCCAGGCGGGGCCGTGCACACCGATCACCCCGAGCGCCTCGTTGATCAGTCCGGACTGCGGGTCGAGCAGGAACCGCCAGGCGACGGCGATGCCGATGATGCTCGTGACCTGCGGCATGAAGTAGCCCGCGCGGAAGAACGTCCTCGCCCTGGTGATCCCCGTGTTCAGGACCACCGCGGCGGCCAGGCCGGCCACGATCGTCAGCGGGACACCGGTCGCCACGAAGAAGAAGGTGTTCCAGGCCGCCTTGCGCATCGTGTCGTCGTGCAGCAGCCGCTGGTAGTTGTCCAGGCCCACGCCGTTCACCGCGAACGGATGGCGCACGTCGGTGCTGTGCAGGTCGGTGACGCTCATCCCGAAGCCGGCCAGGAGCGGCCCCGCGTACATCACCAGGAACAGGATCAGGAACGGGGCGGCGAAGATCCAGGCCATGAGCCGGCCCCGTGGCCGGCGGGGGCCCGACCCCGCGCGCTGAGGCGCGGAGCCGGTTCCTCGCCGGACGGCTGTGGCCACGGACATGTCAGACGCCCGTGCCGATGCCGTCGGCCTTGCTCTGCATCGTCTTGGCCGCGTCGGCGGGCGTCTCCTTCAGGAGCGCGACCTTCTGGATCTCATCCTCCAGGACCTTGGCGATCTGGTCCCAGGTCGCGTACGGCGGCGGGGTCTTGGCGGTCTTCAGCGCCTCGCCGAAGACGGCCACGCGCTTGTCGGCGGTCAGCGTCGGGTCCTGCCACGCGCTCTCCACGGCCGGCAGGTCGTTCACCGTCTGGAACCACTTGACCTGCGTCTTCGGGTCGCTCAGCCACTGGACGAAGCGCCACGCGGCGTCGCGGTTCTTGGACTTCTTGAAGACGACCATGTCGCCGCCGCCCATCAGGGACGTGGCGCTCGCGCTGCCCTTCGGGTACGGCGAGAGGTCGTACTTCTGCTCGAAGCCCTTGCCACCGTCCTTGTCCAGTGCGTAGATCATCCAGGGGCCGGAGTAGAACGCGGCCGCCTGGCCCTTGATGAAGTTCTGCGGGAAGGCGCCCTCGTCGAGCTTGTTCGGCGCCGTGCCGGCCTTGTAGTAGGACTGGAACTGCGTCAGCGCCTGCGTCATCTGCGGCGTGTCGAAGGTCCACTTGCCGCCCGAGATGATGTCACCGCCGGACTGCCAGATCAGCGGGAGCAGCTCCTGCCAGCTCCCCACCGTGTAGTTCTGGTAGACGCCCTGGGAGGCGCCGGCCTTGTCCTTGACGGCCTTGGCGAACGCCTGGGTCTCCTGCCAGGTCGTCGGCGGCTTCACACCGGCCTTGTCGGCCAGGTCCTTGCGGTAGTAGAAGGCGCGGGTCTCGACGTACCAGGGCACGCCGTACGCGGTGCCGCCGGACTGCACGGTGTCCCAGGAGCCGGGGAAGAACTTCGACTTGTCGATCAGGTTGCCCGGCGTCGGGTCGACGGCGCCGGTCTTGGCCAGCTCGCCCATCCACGTCGTGCCGATCATGCTGACGTCCGGGGTCGCGCCGCCGGCGATCGCCGAGAGGATCTTGTCGTGGGCGACGTCCATCCCCATCGGGGTGACGACGACCTTCGTGCCGGGGTTGGCGGCCTCGAAGCCCTTGGCGAGCTCGCCGAGCTTCTCGCCCTCGCTGCCACCGGCCCACACCGTGATCGTGCCGGTCACCTTGCCGGTGCCGACGTTTTTCGCCTTGTCATCGCTGGCGCTGTTGCTCCGACCGCAACCGCTCAGGACCAGTCCTGCGGCCAGCAGGCCGATCGCGGCACGGCTAGTGGACTTCCTCACTGTTCCTCCAAGGGGTGTTCGCCGCAGCTGGCCCGTACGACCAGTTCGGTGGCGAGGGTCTCGTGTCGTGATGTCGTTCGTACGCCGGTGATCAGCTCGTCGAGCGCCCGCGCGGCGCGGGCGCCCAGCTCGCGCATGGGCTGGCGGACCGTGGTCAGGGCCGGGCGTGCGTGGCGGGCGGCCATGATGTCGTCCCACCCGGTGACGGCGAGGTCGCCGGGCACGCTCAGCCCGCGCTCCTCGGCGGCGAGCAGCATGCCGAGCGCGACCTGGTCGTCCGCGCAGATGACGGCCTCGGGCCTGTTCTCCAGGAGCTCGCGCCCGGCGGCGAGGCCGCCTTCGACGGTGAAGTCGCAGGGGATCGGCGGCTTGACCACGATGCCGTGTTCGTTGAACGTCCGCGTCACACCGGCCCACCGTTCGGCGACGTCGCCGTCGGCGGACGCGCCGAGCATCGTGAGGTCACGGTAGCCATGGGCGAGCAGGTGTTCGGCAAGCGTGCGGGCGGTCTCGATGTTCTCCGAGGCGACCAGGTCGGCGCCCTCGACCGGCCCGCGGGCGAGCAGCACCACCGGCAGCCCGGAGTCGATCAGCTCCCTCACGGTGGTGTCGTCGACGGTCTGCCCGAACAGCACGACCCCGTCGACGCGTCCCGCGAGGTCGCGTACGGGGCCGCGGACGTTGGACTGGCCGCGTGTGGAGAGGATGATCACCGAGCGGCCGAGTTCGGAGGCGACCTCCTCGTAGCCGAGGACGACCTCCGCGTAGTACGGGCCGGACAGGTCGGGGAAGACGATGCCGTTGGCGGCGTACCGGCCTTCGGCGAGCGCGACGCCGCGGCGGCTGGGGGTGAACCGGAGCTCCTCGACCGCCGCCATGACACGCTCGCGTGTGGTCGCCGCGACCTTGCCCGTGCCCCTGAGCGTCCGCGAGACCGTCGCGATCGAGACGCCCGCGCGGTGGGCGACCTCATAGATCGTCGGCCCGTGCGATGCGTCGGAGCCGGGGGTGTCTCGCGGCAAGGTTCGCCTTCGTCCTTACGCCGGTGTGTAAGCGCTTACATCGGGCGATGTCAAGAATGTAAGCGCTTTCATTGGGGTTAGAGGAGTGTTACATCACCGACATACTCCGGTAAAGGGGGAGGACCGATTTTCTTGTCGGGCGGTCGCGCGTGCCCCTCGGCGGCGCTCGGCGAAGCCGCTTCACCAGGCCGTTCGGCGGCCCGCCGTCATCCGGACCCGGTCGGCGTGGCGTGCCGTGGTGGGGGTGTGCCGCGGGGCGGGGGAGGCGCGGGTACCCTCGCATACGTGCGACGGTTCTTCACCCCCGGCTGGCTGGGGCTTCACCTGATCGCCATCGTGCTGATCGGCGTGTTCCTGCTGGCCGGCTGGTGGCAGCTGACGCGTGCCCAGGGCGGCAACCTGCAAAGCTGGGCGTACGTCATCGAGTGGCCCATGTTCGGCGTCTTCGTGGTCGCGATGTGGGTGAGAATGGTCCGCGACGAACTGCGCGGAGAGACCGGGGAAGACACCGGCTCCCGCATACCCGACCGCGCCGCCCCCACCGCCGTCATCGACGACGAGGGCGACGAGGAACTCGCGGCCTACAACCGCCGTCTGGCCCGGCTGAACGACGAGGCCCCGCGCCGCTGACGGCGAGGGCTCCAGGGAAGGAACATCCCGTGCAAGCAGCGGTGACCCGCTATCGCGTCATGGCCTATGTGACCGGGGCGCTCTTGATCGTGCTCTTCTTCGTCGCGGTCCCGGTGCAGTTCTTCGCCCACAACGATGTCCTGTCGCGGGTCATCGGCATGCCCCACGGAATGGTCTGCTATCCGCTGTACCTGCTGACGACCTTCGACCTCTACCGGCGCGCCCGCTGGCCGCTGAGCAAGGTCGTCCTGATCGTCCTGGCCGGCGTCGTCCCGTTCCTGACCTTCTGGGTCGAGCGCCGCGTCGTCGCCGAGCTCCGCGACCGCCCCTCCGAGGCGCCGAGCACCGGCACGGCGGGAGTCTGACCGGCGGCCCGACTCGCCGAACAGAATTTCCTGACTGCTGTCACGCCTCTGATCTGCGAATTCATCCCTATCGCACTCCTCGAAATGGTGCGGTAGGGATTTTTCCATCTGTTCAAAACACCCGTTTTTGGCTTTGATGTCGCCGTTGCACCCCGCCGCTACCACTGAATCGAGGTCAGTGTGATCGCAACGGTTCGTTCATGGATGAAGCACGTGATGGTGCTCGCCATCGCCCTCTCCGGGCTGAGCCTGCTCGGCACCGCGCCGGCGAATGCCTCCGTCGGAAGCAATGACTACCCCTACGCGGGTTCCACCCCCGACACGGTCGACTCCTGGAACTTCTACACGCGTGAATGCACGTCGTTCGTCGCCTGGCGGCTGAACAACGATCTCGGCATTCCCTTCACCAACCAGTACGGCAACCCGGCCGGAAACTGGGGGAACGCCGAGCACTGGGATGACGCCGCCGCGTCGGTCGGCATCGCCGTCGACGACAGCCCGAGCGGGAACTCCGTGGCGGTCTGGAATCCCGGCGTCCAGGGCGTCGGCAGCGCCGGTCACGTCGCCTTCGTGATGTCCGTCAACGGCGACGGGTCCATCAACGTCGAGGAGTACAACTGGGTCTCGTTCGCCTACGACCAGCGCACGATCAGCCCGTCCGGACTCCGTTTCATCCACTTCTGACGCAGTGAAGGGGCGCCGTCGCAGGACGGCGCCCCTTCGTGTCGGCGAGCGCCGCACGGTAGAGTCGTTGACATAGTCAACGAAACCGTTGAGGTGGTCAATGAAAACGCCGGTGCTCGCCGAGCGGATCGACGCCGTCCGCTCCTTCAACCGCTTCTACACCGGCCTCATCGGCGTGGTGCGCGAGGGGCTGCTCGACACTTCGTACTCCCTGACCGAGGCGCGAGTGCTGTTCGAGCTGGGCCGTCGCGAGACGTACGACGTGGGCGGCCTTCGGACGCTGCTCGATCTGGACGCCGGCTACCTCAGCCGCATCCTGTCCCGGTTCGAGGCCGACGGGCTCGTCGTGCGCGAGCGCGACTCCGGGGACGCGCGCCGGCAGGTCGTCGGGCTGACCGAACAGGGCCGTGAGGTGCACCGTGAGCTCGGGGCGCGCTCCGATCGCCAGATCGGCGGCATCCTGGAGAAGCTCCCCGACGACGACCAGCGCAGGCTCGTCGGCGCCATGGAGACGATCGAAGGGCTGCTCGGCGACGGCCCGCGCGCGCCCGCGTACGTGCTGCGCCCTCCCGTCGCGGGCGACTTCGGCTGGGTGGTCCAGCGGCACGGGATCCTCTACGCCGCCGAGTACGCCTGGGACGTCGCCTTCGAGGCGCTGGTCGCCCGCATCGTCGCCGACTACGTCGACCGCCGGAGCACGGGTGACGCCGCCTGGATCGCCGAGGTCGGCGGCGAGCCCGCCGGGTGCGTCTTCTGCGTGCGCAAGAGCGACAAGGTCGCGCAGCTGCGCCTGCTCCTGGTCGAGCCGGGGGCGCGCGGCCTCGGGATCGGAGCGCGCCTCGTCGAGGAGTGCGTCGGGTTCGCGCGGCGCGCGGGCTACGCCGAACTGGTGCTGTGGACCAACGATGTGCTGACGAGCGCGCGCCGGATCTACGAGCGCGCCGGGTTCGAGCTGGTCGAGGAGGCGCCGCACCACAGCTTCGGCCAGGACCTCGTGGAGCAGACCTGGCATCTCGTCCTGTAGAAGCGAGCACTGGCCCGCGGCGGCGTATGGTTCCGCCGCGGGCCAGTGGGATCGCGTTCGGGGTGAACCCCGGTGGGGGACGCGAACCCCTCAGGGGGAGTGGAGTCGTGGGTGCCGGGCCGGCGGTGTCGTGGGCACCGCCGGCCCGGCGGGTGCGGCCTCGGTGCCGTGGGGGCGTACGGCGCCGGAGCCGGGAAGACGTGGAGGGCCGGACGGGGCGTGGCCGCGAGCGGGAGGGGGGATCACCCGCCGGTGCCGTGCCGCCATCTCGGCCCTCCTTGGAATCGCCGCGCGCCTCCTGTTTCCAGGCGTCATTGCGCGGTGTTGCGAATTCGTTACTGTGAGTACCCGTGATCTATGACGACGTAAACCCAGGTCAAGCGAGAAATATGCCAGGGCGCGACCAGGTCAAAGATCACTCTCCGTAGTCAATCTTCGGTCTGTCCGGTTAGGCCGGAAGTGCTCGGCCCTGCTCCGGCCACAGGTGCTGGACGTGGAGGCGGACGTGTTCTCCAGGACCCACAGGTACGCGGGCAGGTAGATGCGGCGGCGTGCCTCCTCGTACGTCAGGAGGCGGTCCGAGGTCAGGCCGTCGCGGTGGCCGCGCACCGGGCCGAACCGGCGCACGGTGCGCTTGATCCCGCGCATGGTGGGTGGTGACGGCGAGCTTGGCCGGGTCGACGTCGGCGGTCTCGAAGACCTTGAGCGCCTGCCAGACCCCTTCGACCGACCGGCTCGTGACGCCGGGCGACCCCGGGACGGGGATGTCACCGTGCGGGTAGAAGGGGCTCAGCCGTACCCACGGCTCCTCCGCCTTCGAGGTCACGTCGACGACCCGTGCTCCGGGGAACTCCCTGGCGAGCGAGGCCGCCGAGCGGCGACGGCTCGCGACGTGGATCGGCATGCATGCCAGCATGGCCGGCGGCACCGACGATCCGGAGCCGCCGGCCTCAGGTGCGGGGTCGCCCAGGGCCGCGTTATCGCGGGTCCTGAAACCTGGCCGAGCGCCGCAGGAGCGTGATCAGCACCGCGCCGACGGCCAGGTGCATGCACGTCAGCGTGACGACCGCCGACGCGTGGACGCCGCTGCCGAGCGGGCCGGTCAACGACAGCGCCAGCACCACGGCGGCGACGACGGTCCAGGTCAGGCGCGACCGGCGTACGAAGCGCTCCAGGATCGCGAGCAGCGCCCAGGCCGCCAGCCCGGCGAACAGCGCGGCGACGACCACCGCGACCATTCCGACAGGCTGGGTCTCGCCGTTCGACTTCACGGCCGGGTGGCCGCCGGCGATCGGGACGGCGACCGTCCAGACCACGAGAGCGGCCGAGACGCCGGCGAGCACGGTGAGCGCTCGCGAACGGCGGACGGAGGGACAGGCGGATACGGGCGACAGGTGTTCCTCGGTTCTCATGGGAGCAGAATCGCCGTCACGGCATACCCGCCACATCGGGCGCGCGGTCGCCGCGCCCCATACCCAGGTCGAGGGTGCGATCAGACCTTGGTCGGTATCGGTCGGAACGCCGCCGGCCGTACCTTGACGGCGTGGACATCGAAATGAACTCCTGTGTGACACGGCGGCAGGTATCGCCGCTGGTCATCGTGGTCGCGACGGCCGCAATGGCGACGCTGACCGCACTGACGATCGTCGGGGAGGCCACGGCGGGGCGGACGATGGGCCTGCTCGGCCTCGACCTCGCCGCCGGCGCGCTGAGCTGCGCGACCGTCCCGATACTCCTCCGCCGCCCCGTGCTCGGCGGGCTGGTCCTCGCCGTACTGGCGGCCGTGTCCCCTGCGGCGACCCCGGCGGCCACGGCGAGCGCGCTCGTCGTCGCCGAGCGGCGGCGGTTCACCGTGGCCGTCGCGGTCGCCGGCTCGGGCGTCGCGGCGCACGCCGTACAGGGACTGTGGCGGCCGGCCGGCGGGCTCTCCTACCTCTGGTGGCTCGTGCTGATGGTCGCCGGGTACGCGGCGCTGGTCGGCTGGGGCGCGCTGTCACAGGCGCGCCGGGCGCTCCTGATCTCGCTGCGCGAGCGGGCACGCCGCGCCGAGGCCGAACAGGGCCGCCGGGTGGCCGAGGCCCGCGTTCTCGAACGCACGCGGATCGCCCGCGAGATGCACGACGTGCTCGCGCACCGGCTGTCGCTGGTGGCGACGTACGCGGGCGCGCTGGAGTACCGGCCCGACTCCTCGCCCGAACAGCTCTCCCGCGCGGCCGGCGTCGTACGCGCCGGGGTGCATCAGGCGCTCGGCGAGCTGCGCGAGGTGATCAGCGTGCTGCGCGACGAGGACGTGGACGGCGACGAGCCACGGCCGCAGCCGGTGCTGGCCGACATCCCGCGCCTCGTCGGGGAGTCCCACGACGCGGGGGAGCACGTCGTGCTGGACGACCGTACGGCGGACAAGGCCGTGGTGCCCTCCGCCGCCGGCCGCGCGGCGTACCGGGTGGTGCAGGAAGGGCTCACGAACGCGCGCAAGCACGCGGCCGGCCGGCCGGTCAGCGTACGGCTCGACGGCGGGCCCGGCGAGACGCTCGTCATCGACATCCACAACACGCTGTCCGGCGAGGCATCGAGCGTCCCGGGCAGCGGCACCGGCCTCATCGGCCTGACCGAGCGAGTGCACCTGGCCGGCGGCGAACTCGACCACGAGGTGACCGCGGCCGGTGAGTTCCGCCTCCACGCGTGGCTACCATGGCCGGAATGAACGATGGGGTGCGGGTTCTCGTCGTCGACGACGACGCCCTCGTGCGCGCCGGCCTGGCGATGATGCTCGACGGAGTCCACGGCATCACGGTCGTCGGCGAGGCGTCCGACGGAGACGAGGTCCCCGACGCGATCTCCGCACACGCCCCGGATGTGGTCCTGATGGACCTCCGGATGCCCCGCGTCGACGGCATCACCGCCCTCGACCGGCTACGCCGCCGCCCTCACCCGCCCGAGGTCATCGTGCTGACGACGTTCGACACCGACGAGAACGTCCTGCGCGCCGTACGCCTCGGCGCCGGCGGCTTCCTGCTCAAGGACAGCCCGCCGGACGAGATCGTCGGCGCGGTGCGCCGCGTGGCCGCCGGCGACCCGATCCTGTCCCCGAACGTCACCCGCCGCCTGATGGACCGCGTCGCGACCCAGGCGGGAGCGTACGAGCGCGCCCGCACGACCCTCGCCGTCCTCAGCCCCCGCGAACGCGACGTCGTCGTCGCCATCGCCCAGGGCCGCACCAACGCCGAGATCGGCGTGGCCCTGCAGATGAGCGTGGCCACCGTGAAGGCCCACGTGACCCACATCCTCGCCAAACTCGCCGTCACCAACCGCACCCAGATCGCCCTCCTCGCCCACGACGCCGACCTCGTCTAGGACGTCAGGAGAGTCTCAGGGTGATGAACGGATCGTCGCTGTCCGGCGGAACGTAGCGGGACACCTCGACGAACCCGTGGGAGTGCGCGAACCGCACGCCGTCCGCGTTGGACTCCAGGACGATCGTCTCGATCGCCTCCGGGCCCAGCGCGCGGGCGTGCGCCATCGCCCGCAGGAAGAACTCCTCCCCGTACCCCTGCCGCCGGTGCTCTCGGAGCACCCGGACGATCACCGTGGCGATCTTCGGGTCACCGTCGGGAGGGCGTACGGTCGCGCAGCCGACGAGCACGCCGCCGGCGTACGCCACCTCCAGCCGGTTCCGCGTCACGCGCTCGCGTGCGTCGTCGGGCGACAGGGGAGCGGTGGGGATGATCACGTTGTGGACATGACGCCAGTCTTCGAGCGTGGCGTCGCCCACCGGTTCGATGCGGAGCCGGGACATCGGGCCACTGAACGGCAGCGCCGCCGGGGCGGTCAAACGCTTTACGTGACGGCGCGTGCGTTCAGCGGAGCTTGGCGAAGAAGTCGCTCATGTCGGTGGCCAGGTGATCCGGTCGGTTCATGGCGATGAAGTGGTGGCCGCCGGGGTTGTTCTCCGGCCAGTGGACGATCGTGTTGTGGCGTTCGGCGAGGCGGCGGATGCCCGGCGGGCCGCTGTACACGCCGGTCGGGGCGGCCTTCTGGCCTTCCGGCCAGGTGGTGCCGGCACTGGCGTAGTACGGCCAGGTCGAGGTTCCGAACGTTCCGGTGAACCAGTACAGGCTCACATTGGTCAGGAAGAGGTCACGGTCCACCACCTGGTCCAGCGGTTCGCCGGAGGCGTTGAACTCCTGGAACTTCTGCGTCATCCACGCCAGTGCCGCGACCGGTGAGTCGTTCCACCCGTACGCGAAGGTCTGGGGTGCGGCGCGCAGCAGCGCGTGGTGGTCCACGCCGTTCATCCAGTCCTGCTCGATGAGCCGCCCATAGGCCGCACGCTCCTCCTCGGTCATCTCCGGGACATCGTCCTCGGCAGGGAAGCCGAGGCCGCTGATGACGTAGACGCCGGCGACCCGGTCCGGGGCGGCCTTGGCCAGCTCAGGGGCGACGTACGCGCCGAAGTCCCCGCCCTGCGCGCCGTACCGGTCGTAGCCGAGGCGGCGCATCAGCTCCGCCCAGAGCCGCGCCACGCGTGCGGCGCTCCAGCCGCTCCCTTCCGGCGGCGCGGAGAACCCGAAGCCCGGAACCGACGGGACGACGACGTGAAACCCGCGTGCGGTGAGGCGGTCGATCAGGTCGGTGAACTCCACGAAGGAGTTCGGCCAGCCGTGGGTGAGGATGAGCGGCAGCGCGCCGCGCTCGGCGGAGCGTACGTGCAGGAAGTGGATGTCCTGCCCGTCGATCTCGGTGGTGAACTGAGGGAAACGGTTCAGCCGGGCCTCGTGCCGTCGCCAGTCGTACGCGCCGCGCCAGTGGTTGGCCAGCTCCTTGAGGCAGGTGACGGGGACGCCGCGGCTCCAGCCCTCGCCGGGAAGGCGCCGGGGCCACCGGACGCGATCCAGCCGGTCGTTCAGGTCGTCGAGGTCGGCTGCCGGGATGTCGATGCGGAAGGGGCGGATCTCGGTGTTCATGGGTCTCCTCAGGTGTCGGGATCGACGCTAGAGGCCATCTAGGTCAGAACTTGTCCCACATCGTCCGGGCATGATGGACGTGTGAGCGACACCCCCGCGAGGCTGCTCAAACTGCTGTCGATGCTGCAGATCCCGCGTGAGCGCCCAGGCAGCGAGCTCGCCGAGAGTCTCGGCGTCAGCCCCCGTACGGTCCGCCGCGACATCGACCGGCTGCGCGAGCTCGGGTACCCGGTGCGGGCGACGATGGGCGCCGTCGGCGGCTACCGGCTCGCCGCGGGCACGGCCATGCCGCCGTTGCTGCTGGACGACGATGAGGCGGTGGCCATCGCGGTGGGCCTGCGCACCGCGGCCACGCACCCGGTGGACGGCATCGAGGAGGCGTCCGTACGCGCCCTGGCCAAGCTGGAGCAGGTGCTGCCGTCCCGCCTGCGGCACCGGGTCGGCGCCGTAGGCGTGGCCACCGTCCCGATGCCGGCCGCGGACGGCCCGAACGTCGACCCGGCGGGCCTGGTCGTGCTCGCCGTCGCCGCCGCGAACCACGAACGCCTGCGCTTCACCTACCGCGCGGCCGACGGCACCGAGACCCGGCGGCTGGCCGAGCCGTACCGCCTGGTCACGGCCGGCCGCCGCTGGTACCTGCTGGCCTACGACAACGACCGCGACGACTGGCGAACCTTCCGCGCCGACCGGATCGACGACCCCCACCCGACCGGCGTACGCGTCGCGCCGCGCACGCCCCCGGGACAGGACGCGGCCGCCTTCGTCGCGAGCAGGCTGTACTCCCTGGCCCCGACGTACGAGGTGGCGGCGACCCTGCGCCTCCCGGCCGCCGAGGTGAGACGACGACTCGGCCCCGCGGCGGGCGACGTCGAACCGATCGACGAGCACGCCTGCCGGCTCCGCGGCCCCGCCGACACCGTGGAATGGCTGGCGTCACGCCTGCTCATGCTCGGCTGCGAATTCGAGGTGCACGAGCCCCCGGAACTACGGGCGTACCTGCGAGAACTGGGCACCCGCGCCACTCAAGCGGCCGGAACGGTGCCCTGATCGCTGTGGGCGAACACCTGGGTGGAAATAGATGGACGCTCTTCTTTCTTGAGTGAGTCAGACTCAACTTATGGAGGCATGATGAGCGAGACCGTCACTCTGCCGGTGCTGCCCCTTGACGACGAGGTCGTGCTGCCTGCGATGGTCGTGCCGCTTCACCTTTCGGACAACGAGGTGCAGGCGGCGGTCGATACCGCTCGTGCCGCGGCGGTTTCGCGGGGGCTGGGGATCCGGTCGGAGGAGAAGCCTCAGGTGCTCCTCGTGCCACGGGTGAAGGGTGAGTACGCCGCGGTCGGCACTCTCGCGGTGATCGAGCAGACCGGGAGGCTGCCCGGGGGCGAGCCCGGTGCGGTCGTCAGGGGTGTGGCCCGGGTTCGGGTCGGGTCCGGGACGACCGGGCCCGGGGCGGCGCTCTGGGTCGAGGGCACCATCGTTGAGGACACCGGGCTCGGAGGGCGGGCCGACGAGCTCGCCAAGGAATACCGGGCGCTCGTCGTCGGGGTGCTGGAGAAGCGCGGGGCCTGGCAGGTCATCGACATGATCCGGCAGATCGACGACCCGTCGGTGATGGCGGACCGGTCCGGGTACGCCTCGTACCTGACGACCGAGCAGAAGGTGACGATCCTCCAGACCGCCGACGTCGTGAAGCGGCTGGAGCTGGCGATCGGCTGGACCCGCGATCACCTCGCGGAGCTGGACGTCTCCGAGACGATCCGTAAGGACGTCGAGGAAGGCGTGGAGAAGCAGCAGAAGGAGTTCCTGCTCCGCCAGCAGCTCGCCGCGATCCGCAAGGAGCTGGGCGAGCTCAACGGCGACACCTCCTCCGAGGAGGAGGACTACCGGGCACGCGTGGAGGCGGCCGACCTGCCGGAGAAGGTCAAGGAGGCCGCGCTGAAGGAGGTCGACAAGCTGGAGCGCACCTCTGAGCAGTCGCCCGAGGTCGGCTGGATCCGTACGTGGCTCGACACCGTTCTCGACATCCCCTGGAACGACAGGACCGAGGACGCCTACGACATCGCCGGCGCCCGGCGGATCCTCGACGAGGACCACACGGGGCTCGACGACGTCAAGGAGCGGATCGTCGAGTACCTCGCCGTGCGCAAGCGCCGTGAGGAGCGCGGTCTGGGCGTCATCGGCGGCCGGCGTTCCGGCGCCGTGCTGGCCCTCGTCGGCCCGCCCGGGGTCGGAAAGACCTCGCTCGGGGAGTCGGTCGCTCGGGCCATGGACCGCAAGTTCGTACGCGTCGCGCTCGGCGGCGTCCGCGACGAGGCGGAGATCCGCGGGCACCGGCGCACGTACGTCGGCGCGCTGCCAGGCCGTATCGTGCGCGCGATCCGTGAGGCGGGCACGATGAACCCGGTCGTGCTCCTCGACGAGGTCGACAAGGTCGGCGCCGACTACCGCGGCGACCCGACCGCGGCCCTGCTGGAGGTGCTGGACCCGGCGCAGAACCACACGTTCCGCGACCACTACCTGGAGGTCGAGCTCGACCTGTCCGACGTCGTGTTCCTGGCGACGGCGAACGTCCTGGAGACGATCCCGGGCCCGCTGCTCGACCGGATGGAGCTGGTCTCCCTCGACGGTTACACCGAGGACGAGAAGGTCGCCATCGCGCGCGACCACCTGCTGCCCCGCCAGCTCGACAAGGCCGGCCTGACCGCGGAGGAGGTGACGATCGGGGAGGACGCGCTGCGACCGCTCGCGGGGGAGTACACCCACGAGGCGGGCGTGCGGAGCCTCGAACGCTCGATCGCACGCGTCCTGCGCAAGGTCGCGGCCCGCGTCGCGCTCGACGACGCATCGCTGCCGGTCACGGTCGGCGCCGACGACCTGCGCGGCTACCTCGGCCGTCCCCGGTTCACGCCGGAGACCTCGCTGGAGGAGGCCGACCGGCGTACGGGCGTTCCGGGCGTGGCCACCGGGCTCGCGGTCACCGGGGCGGGCGGCGACGTCCTGTACGTGGAGGCGTCGCTGGCCGACGAGGAGACCGGCGACACCGGACTGACCCTGACCGGGCAGCTCGGCGACGTGATGAAGGAGTCGGCACGTATCGCGCTGTCGTACCTGCGCTCGCGAGGCGCGGAGCTGGAGCTCCCGGTCGGCGACCTGAAGGACCGCGGCGTGCACGTCCACGTGCCCGCCGGGGCCGTGCCCAAGGACGGCCCGAGCGCCGGCGTCACGATGACGACCGCGCTCGCGTCGCTGCTGTCCGGGCGGCTCGTACGCGCGGACGTGGCGATGACCGGCGAGGTGTCGCTGACCGGGCGCGTACTGCCCATCGGCGGCGTCAAGCAGAAGCTGCTCGCCGCGCACCGGGCCGGGATGACGACGGTCGTGATCCCCAAGCGCAACGAGCCGGATCTGGACGACGTGCCCGCCGAGATCCTGGAGCAGCTGACCGTGCACACGGCCGGCGACGTCCGTGAGGTTCTCGACGTGGCGCTGGAGCCTGCGGTCACCGGCCAGAACATCGCGGCCTGACACGCGGAAGGGGCCGTGACGCGCGCGTCACGGCCCCTTCGCCGGAGTGAGACGGAAGACCCGCAGGTCACGGCCTGACCGTTCGACGTACCGGTCGTACACCGGCCAGACCTCCAGGAGCCGCGGCCAGACCTCTTCGCGGTCCTCGCCCTCCAGGAACCGCGCGGTCACCGGGATGACGCGCCCGCCGGCGCCGACCTCCGCAACAGGGTCGTGGAGGAGGTTCGCGGTCCAGGCGGGGTGGTGGTCGCGGCCGAAGTTGCTGCCGACCACCACGTACGACCCGCCGGGCTCGGGCAGGCACGCCAGCGGCACCCGTCTCGGCAGGCCGCTCTTGTGCCCGGTGGTGGTCAGCATGATGCTGGGCACCAGGGCCTGGCTGATGATCAGGCGTCCTCCGGTGATCCGGTGCAGGACGCGGTCGAGGCGCGGGATGAACGACGGCGCCACCTTCGCGAACAACGCCGACCCCGCCATCCGCCGTACGGCCGGGCCGAGCGTGGTCTGCAGTGTTCTGCTGGGCATCATGGGCTCCTTGTCGCGAGACGACCGGCTTTGGCGGCGGGCAGGTGACCGGCGTCGGCGAGCCAGTGCAGCGCGTCGGCGAGGCTCTCCTCGACCGGGCGGAGCGTCATGCCGAGCGCGTCGAGGCTCGCCGCGTCGTCCGAGGGCACGAGCGTCACCATGATCTCGGCGGCATCCCGTGTCAACGGATAGTCGAAGGCTCGCACGCGCTTCGCGGCGTCCAGCACGGACCCCAGCGTGAGCATGAGGCGCCCGTGCACCGGGATCCGGCGGCCGCGCACACCGGTGAGCGCCTCGCACAGGTCGAGGAGGTCGGCCCAGGGCAGGTGGTGGCCGCCGAGTGAGAGCCGCCGCGGGCCCAGTCCTGGCACGATGGCGCGTGTCAGGGCCTCGCCGAGGTCGCGGACGTCGACCAGCGAGACCCCTCCGCGCGTGACCGGCCACAGTGTCCGAAGCCCCGCGGCCAGGCCTTCCATCATCGCGTCCAGGCGCGGCTGCGCCGGGCCGATGACGCCGCCGGGATAGACGGTGACGACGGGGACTCCGGCGTCCTGCAGCCCGCGCGCGTAGCGCTCGGCCTCGACCTTGGAACGCCCGTAGTCCGTGCGCGGGCGGGCCAGGGCGTCGCTCGTACGGATCACCGGCCCGGCGGGCGGCACGAACACCGCGACCGTGGACAGGTGGACCACCGGGTCCAGCCCGCGCGCCACCGCGCGGCCGACGACGTTGCGGGTGCCCGTGACGTTCACCTCGGCCAGGTCCGTACGCGCGCCGGTCACGCCCAGCGCGGCGGCGGCGTGGATCACGGCGTCGCACCCGTCGAGCGCGCGGTCGACGGAGGCCTCGTCGAGCACGTCGCCGGTCCGCGACTCCAGTGCCTCCGGAGGGCACCCGGCCGCCGAGAGGACCGCCTCGGCACGCGCGGCGTCGCGGACGAGCAGCCGGGGCCGGTGCCCGTGGTCCAGGAGGGCCTTCACGGTGTGCGACCCGATGAAGCCGGATCCTCCGGTGACCAGAACGCGCATGATCCAAAGCTAGACCGCCGGGCAGTCTGTCCGAAGTATCGAATATGTGACGTTGTTACCTGTTCGTGATCAAATAGGTGATGTAGATCTCAAAATATTATCCCGGGTGATCGTGTAATCCGGAGCCGCAGGCAGTGCGTCGCCGATGCCGGCGGTCGCTGCGCCGCCGCCGGTGGGCCGATGGATGATCATCCGATAGCCGCTGGTGAATAGCCGTTCCGGCGGCCCGCCGTCCGTGAGGATCGTCGACGGTGCGGCACCCGAAATCGGAAAGTCATCATCCCTGCCCGTGCTCAGTGCGCCCAAACATGGTGTGCCGATCGAATCTCTGGGGCCGATTTCAGATTCGCTAAGTTCGTTATTCATGTCGCCAGCACAGCCCGGCGGGCGACCGGATCCTTCGCAGTCCACCACCATGGACATACGGTTCGGTCGGCCGAGTCTGCGAGACGGTCGAGAATTGTGGCGTATAGCCCGTGATTCGACGACGCTGGACCTGAATTCCCCCTATAGCTATCTCCTCTGGTGCCGGGATTTCGCGGCGACCTCGATCGTGGCGCGTTCCGATGCGGGAGTCTGCGGCTACGTGACCGGGTTCGCCCGGCCACAGGAGCCGGAGACGCTCTTCGTCTGGCAGGTCGCGGTCGACGCCGCCCAGCGCGGGCGAGGCCTCGCCCGCCGCATGCTCGACCGGCTCGCCGGTGGCTTCGGCTTCGTCGAGGCCACCGTCACCCCGGGCAACGTCGCGTCGGACCGGCTGTTCGCCTCCTTCGCACGAGAGCACGGCGCCACGCTCGACCGCACGCCCCTCCTGACAGGCGAGATGTTCCCCGGCGACCACGAGCCCGAGGTCTTGTACCGCATCGGACCACTTCCATCGACGGACAGGTGAGCGACCCATGGACGTTTTCGAGTCACTCGAATCAGAGGTGCGCAGCTACTGCCGGGGTTGGCCGGCCGTATTCAGCACCGCATCCGGAAGCCGAGTCCAGGACGAGGACGGCAACGCCTACCTCGACTTCTTCGCCGGCGCCGGCACCCTCAACTACGGGCACAACAACCCGCGGCTGAAGGAGGAGCTCCTCGCGTACCTGGCCGGCGACCACATCGTGCACAGCCTCGACATGTACACCGCCGCCAAGCGCACCTTCCTGCAGGCCATGAACGACACGCTCCTCGCGCCGCGCGGCCTCGACTACAAGGTGCAGTTCCCCGGACCGGCCGGTACGACCGCGGTCGAGGCGGCGCTGAAGCTGGCGCGCAAGTACACGGGCCGCGAGACCGTCGTCAGCTTCACCAACGCCTTCCACGGCATGTCGCTCGGCTCCCTCGCCGTGACCGGCAACGCCGTCAAGCGCGGCGGCGCGGGGATGACGCTCAACCACACGATCCCCATGCCGTACGACGACTACCTCGGCGGCGCGACGACGGACTTCCTGCTGTTCGAGCGGCTCCTGGGGGACAGCGGAAGCGGCCTGGACGAGCCGGCCGCGGTCATCGTCGAGACCGTCCAGGGCGAAGGCGGCCTCAACACCGCGCGCCCCGAGTGGCTCCGCGGGCTCGCCGAGGTGTGCGAACGCCACGAGATCCTGCTCATCGTCGACGACATCCAGATGGGCTGCGGCCGTACGGGGCCGTTCTTCAGCTTCGAAGAGGCCGGGATCGTCCCGGACATCGTCTGCCTCTCCAAGTCCCTCAGCGGCTACGGCCTGCCGCTCGCCGTGACGCTGTTCAAGCGCGAGCTGGACGTGTGGGACCCGGGCGAGCACAACGGGACCTTCCGCGGCCTGAACCCGGCGTTCGTGACCGCCACCGCCGCCCTGGAGTTCTGGGCGGGCGAGGGCGCGAGCGACATGGAGAAGCAGACCATCGCCAAGGGCGAGCAGGTCCAGTCCGTCCTCGACCAGGTCGCCGCCCGGCATCCCCAGGCCGTGACCGGCGTACGCGGCCGGGGCCTGGCGCAGGGCATCGCCTTCGCCGACCCCGCCGTCGCGTCCGCGGTGTGCGCCGCAGCCTTCGAGCGGCACCTGCTCATGGAGACGTCCGGGCCGGAGAGCGAGGTCGTGAAGCTGCTGCCGCCGCTCACCACGACCCCCGACGAACTCGACGAAGGGCTCGACGTCCTCGCGCGGTCGGTCGACGCCGTCCTGGCCTGAACCACCGACGAGAAGGGAGACGACGATGATCGTCCGCTCATTGAACGAGATCACGGATACCGAACGCGACGTGAAGACGCCCACGTGGCGCAGCCGCCGCCTGGTCCTCGCCGGAGAAAGAGTCGGCTTCTCGCTGCACGAGACCGTGCTGTACGCCGGCACCGAGACCCGCATGTGGTACGCGAACCACGTCGAAGCCGTCTTCTGCGTCGAGGGGGAGGGCGAGCTGATCAACGAGGAGACCGGCGAGAAGCACCGCATCGAGCCGGGGACCATGTACCTCCTCGACGGGCACGAGCGCCACACTCTCCGCGCGCACACCGACGTACGGACCGTCTGCGTCTTCAACCCGCCGTGCACCGGCCGGGAGGTCCACGACGAGAACGGCGTCTACCCCCTGATCGAGGAGGTCTGACAATGATGGAACAGCCCTGCCCCAGCCCGAGCGATCCGTACCCGACCCGCGTGGCCAGCGAGCCCGCACTCCTCTACCGGACAGACCCGGTCGTGTACGGCAGACCTGGCGACGGACCGATCGACGAAGAGACGCTGAACTCCTACGACGAGACGGGTTTCCTGTCCGTCGACGAGCTGGTCGGCGCCGAAGAGGTCGAGCGCTACCGCCGCGAGCTGCGGCGCATGTCCGAGGACCAGGCGATCCTGAGCGACGACCGCACGGTCACCGAGCGCGGCTCCGACGAGGTCCGGTCGATCTTCGAGGTCCACAAGATCAGTGAGGTGTTCGCCGAGCTGGTCACCGACCCGCGCGTCGTCGGCCGCGCCCGCCAGATCCTCGGCTCCGACGTCTACGTGCACCAGAGCCGCGTCAACTACAAGCCCGGCTTCAAGGGCAAGGACTTCTACTGGCATTCGGACTTCGAGACCTGGCACGCCGAGGACGGCATGCCGAGGATGCGCGCGGTGAGCATCTCGATCGCGCTCACGGAGAACTTCGTGCACAACGGCGGGCTCATGATCATGCCGGGTTCGCACAAGACCTTCGTGACATGCGTCGGCGAGACGCCGAACGACCACTACAAGGAGTCGCTGCGTGGCCAGGAGGTCGGCACGCCCGACCCCGACAGCCTGTCCATCCTGGCGAACAAGCACGGAATCGACCTGTTCACCGGCCCGGCGGGCTCGGCGACGATGTTCGACTGCAACTGCATGCACGGCTCGAACGGCAACATCACGCCGTTCTCCCGTTCGAACGTCTTCGTCGTCTTCAACAGCGTCGAGAACACCTGCGAGGAGCCCTTCGCCGCTCCCTCGCGCCGACCGGAGTTCATCGCCGCCCGCGACTTCACGCCGGTGAGCGCCTGAACACATCCCCCCGCACGCCATGGCCGCCGGGAGCACGCGCTCCCGGCGGTCGCGGCGTACACCGGACACAGGAGACCCGATGACCGCATCACGACGAGACTTCCTGCGGAACGCCGCCCTGCTCGCGGGCGCCGCACCCCTGGCGGCGGCGTGTTCCACGACCGACCCGGCCAAGGAGCGTTCGGGCGGCGGCACACTGGACCGCGCCAAGCAGCAGGGCTACATCCAGGTCGGCTTCGCCAACGAGTCCCCGTACGGGTTCACCGACAAGAGCGGCAAGCTCACCGGTGAGGCGCCCGAGCTGGCGAGAGTGATCTTCAAGGAGCTCGGCATCAACGACGTCAAGGGCGTCCAGGTCGACTTCGGAGGCCTCATCGGCGGGCTGCGGGCTCGCCGCTTCGACACCATCGCCGCGGGGATGTTCGTCACGCCGGAGCGCTGCGGCCAGGTCGCCTTCGCCGACCCGGAGTACGTCGCGACGACCGCCTTCCTGGTGCCCAAGGGCAACCCGAAGGGCATCCTGCGCTTCGAGGACGCCGCGAAGAAGAAGATCCGGCTCGGCGTGCTCACCGGCGCCGTCGAAGGCGACTACGCGACCAAGCTCGGCGTCGCCAAGGGCGACGTCAAGGCCTTCGCCGACCAGCCCGACGCGTACGAGGGGCTGAAGGCCGGCCGCGTCGACGCCGTCGCGCTCACCCGGATCTCCCTCGCCGACACGCTCGCCAAGCACGAGGGCGCGCCGTACGAGGTCACCGCGCCGTTCGTGCCGCGGATCGACGGCAAGGACCAGTTCGGCGCGGGCGCGTTCGCGTTCCGCAAGGGCGACGCCGACCTGATCAGCGCCTTCAACGGCAAGCTGGCCGAGCTCAAGCAGAGCGGGAGGCTGCTGAGCGTCATCGAGCCCTTCGGATTCACCAAGGCGGAGCTGCCCGGAAGCCACACCGCGGCCGAACTCTGCAAGGGCTGATCCTCGGTGTCGGACATCCTCGGCGGCTACCCGCTGCTCCTGCGCGGAGCGTGGGTCACGATCCAGCTGACGCTGTACGGCAGCGCGCTCGCGCTGGTGCTCGCCTTCGTCTTCGGGCTCGCCGGCGCCGCGCGTTCGGTGTGGCTCCGTGCGGTCGCCCGCGTGTACGTGGAGTTCTTCCGCGGCATCGCCACGCTCGTCCTGATGTACTGGTTCTTCTACGCGCTCCCGCTGATCGGCCTGCGGTTCGCCCCGTTGTTCGCCGCCGTGCTCGCGCTGGGCCTGAACATCGGCGCGTACGGGGCCGAGGTCGTGCGCGGCGCGGTGAACGCGGTGCCCGAAGAGCAGTACGAGGCCACCATCGCGCTGAACATGCGCCCGTACCAGCGCCTGCGCCGCGTCCTGCTGCCGCAGGCGGTCGCGCTGATGCTGCCGCCCTTCGGCAACCTGCTCACCGAGCTGATGAAGGGCAGCGCCGTGGTGTCGCTGATCTCGATCGCCGACCTGATGCTGCGCGCGCAGCAGCTCCGCCAGTCCACGGGCCAGACCACCGCGGTCTTCCTGGTGATCCTGGTGATGTACTTCGTGATCGCCCAGGTGCTCCAGGTCCTGGTGCGTCACCTGGAGCGCCGGTCGGACGTACGGCTCGGCCGGCGGCCCGGCAAGGCGCCGCCGGAGTCCCTCGGCACTCTGGAGGCGGCCAAATGATCTGGGACTGGCACTACGCCGGGAACATCCTCCCCGGCCTGCTGCGCGGCCTGCGCGTCACCGTCGAGGCGACACTGCTCGGCTACGTCCTGGCGCTGGTCCTCGGCCTGGTGTGGGCCATGCTGCGCCGCTCGCCCAGCCGGATCGTGAACCAGATCGTGCACTGGGTGGTGGAGTTCATCCGGAGCACGCCGCTCCTCGTGCAGCTGTTCTTCCTGTTCTACGCACTGCCCTCGGCCGGGCTGACCTTCGGCGCGCTCGCCACCGGCGTGGCCGGGCTCGGCCTGCACTACTCCGCCTACACCTCGGAGGTCTACCGGGCGGGGATCGCCGACGTGCCCCGCGGCCAGTGGGAGGCGGCCACCGCGCTGAACCTGCCGCGCCGCCGCGTCTGGTTCGGTGTGGTGCTTCCCCAGGCGGTGCGCAAGGTCATCCCGGCCCTGGGCAACTACCTCATCGCGATGTTCAAGGACTCCCCGCTGCTGCTGGCGATCACGGTGCCGGAGATGCTGCACACCGCGTACGAGGACGGCGCGAAGTCACTGCGCTTCCTCGAGCCGATGACCATCGTCGGCATCCTGTTCATCCTCGTCAGCGTCCTTTCCTCACTTCTGCTGCGACGCCTGGAGGCGCGCTATGCCCACAGCTGATCCCGTCGGAGGCATCCGGTTCGAGAAGGTCGTGAAGCGGTTCGGCGACAACGTCGTTCTCCGCGACCTGGACTTCTCCGTGGAGCCCGGCGAGCGCGTCACCCTCATCGGACCCAGCGGATCGGGCAAGACGACGATCCTGCGCCTCCTCATGACGCTGGAGAAGGTCGACGGCGGTGTCATCCGGGTGGGCGAGGACTGCCTGTCGCACATGAAACGGGGCGGCAAGCGCGTCCCCGCCGACGAACGGCACCAGCGCCGTCTCCGCACCCGGATCGGCATGGTATTCCAGCAGTTCAACCTGTTCCCGAACATGACGGTGCTGCGCAACATCACCGAGGCGCCGCTGCACGTCCTCGGCATGTCGAAGGACGAGGCCACCGAACGCGCGTGCGGCCTGCTGGAGATGGTCGGGCTGTCGGACAAGGCCGACGCCCACCCGACGCAGCTGTCCGGTGGCCAGCAGCAGCGCGTCGCCATCGCCCGAGCCCTCGCCATGCGGCCGAAGATCCTGCTGCTCGACGAGGTCACGTCCGCACTCGACCCCGAACTCATCGCGGGCGTCCTCGACGTACTGCGCGACGTCGCTGCGGAGTCCGACCTCACGATGCTCTGCGTCACCCACGAGATGGGCTTCGCCCGCGACGTCTCGGACCGCGTCCTGATGTTCGACGAGGGCCGCATCGTGGAGGCGGGCACCCCGGAGAAGATCTTCAGCAACCCGGAGAACGACCGCACCAAGGACTTCCTCCACGCCGTCCTCGACCAGCGTTGACGTCGCGGTAGGACCTCACCCACGTCGAGTTCGACCGCTGTGACCTGTCGAACATGCGGGCCAGGGACACGACCCTGGCGAACGCGCGGGTCACGACGGGTCGGCTGACCGGCGCGCGGTGGACCGACTGCGGGTTCCGCGACGTGCTGTTCCAGTCGTGCCGTGCCGACCTGGCGGGCTTTCGCTTCAGCCGGTTCAAGGACGTCGTCTTCCGTGACTGCACCCTCACGGAGGCCGATTTCCAGGAGGCGGACCTGCGGGGCGTCCGCTTCGAGCGGTGCCGGCTGGCCGGCGCCCAGTTCTCGGGCGCTGCGATGGAGGGGGCACGTTTCGAGGAGTGCGACCTGTACGGGATCGGCGGTGCGGCGAGCCTTCGGGGAGTGGTCGTCAGGAGCGATGACCTGCAGAGTCTCGCCCGGAGCCTGGCGGGCGCGATGGGGATCGTCATCGAGGACGCGGAGCTCAGCGTTCGACGAGGGTGAGGGTGAAGGCGTAGCGGTCGGCTCGGTAGACGTGGGTGCCGTACTCGACGGCGCGGCCCTTGTCGTCGAAGGCCGTGCGGGTCATGGTGAGCAGGGGGGCGCCGCGGCGTTCGTCCAGGAGGGTGGCCTCGGCGGCGGTCGCTCCGCGGGCGCCGATGGTCTGGTTGGCGATGCGGAGGTTCACTCCGGCCGCGCGCAGGGTCTCGTACAGGCCGTGTTCCTCCAGCCGTTCGGCGGTCAGCCGTACGATGTCGGCGGGCAGGTGGTTCGTCATGATCGCGAGAGGGTCGCTCGCGGTGAGGCGGAGGCGGCGCAGCCGCACCACGCCCGAGCCGGGTGCCACGCCGAGGTCCTTGGCCACCTGGTCGCAGGCCGGCACGGTCGTCAGGTCGAGCACTCTCGTACGGGGCGAGCGGTGCGCGGCGGCCAGGTCGTCGTAGAGGCTGGTGAGTTCGATCTTGCGGGTGACCTGGGCCTGGACGACCTGGGTGCCCACGCCGCGCTTGCGCACGATCAGGCCTTTGTCGACCAGGTGCTGGATGGCCTGGCGCACGGTGGGACGCGAGAGCCCGCACCGGTCGGCCAGCTGCAGCTCGTTCTCCAGGCGTGTGCCCGGTGTCAGCGCGCCCGCGAGGATCGCGGCCTCGAGCTGTTCGGCGAGCTGGTAGTAGAGCGGCACAGGGCTGCTCCGGTCGACGGCCACGTTCGGTCTCTGCACCACAGGCCCCCAAAGTGATCCGGTGGGCGATCTTAAGCGATGCTCATCGACTTAGGTATTACCTCTTGATGTCATGACAAATCATTGACAGTCGATGAAGCCTCCCCGCAGACTCATGAGACCGGGGTAGACCCGCTCGTAACACAGCTGACATCCGCTATCGGGAGGACCGCATGAGGATCGGGCTCGCCGGAGCCGGGCGGATCGGGGCCCGGCACGCTGAAACCCTTCGATCGCTGCCGGGCGTCGAGTCCGTCGTGATCGCCGACGTCGACGCCCAGCGGGCGTGCCAGATCGCCGGGAAGTACGGCGCGCGGGCGGTGGACACGGTGGACGATCTGTTCACGGCGGGCCTGGACGGCCTGGTCGTGGCCGCCGCGACCGACGCGCACGCCGCGCTCGTGACCCGCGCGGCAGGGGCCGGAATTCCCACCTTCTGCGAGAAGCCGCTGGCACCCGACATTGTTGGAACGCTCCAAGTCATGGCGGCCGTGAAAGAGTCCGGAATCCCGGTCCAGCTCGGCTTCCAGCGGCGCTTCGACGCGGGTCATGTCGCGGTTCGCGACGCCGTCACGGCCGGGCGGCTCGGCTGGCTGCACACCGTGCGGTCCTGCACGCTCGACCCCGCGCCGCCGCCCGCCGGCTACATCCCGGTGTCCGGAGGCATCTTCCGCGACTGCGCGGTGCACGACATCGACGGCGTACGGTTCGTGACCGGCCGCGAGGTCGTCCGTGCCGTGGCGACCGGCGCCAACAAGGGCGAGGACTACTTCTCGCGTAACGACGACGTCGACACCGGCGCGGCGCTGCTCACCCTCGACGACGACACGATCGCGATCATCTCCGAGAGCCGTTACAACGCCGCGGGCTACGACGTGCGGATCGAGGCGTTCGGCTCCAAGGCGAGCATCGTCGCCGGGCTCGACGAGCACACCCCCGTCGAGGCGGCCGAGGGCGGCGCCGCCAGCGTCCCGTACGCCGGGTTCCTCGACCGGTTCGGCCCGGCGTACGTCGCGGAGCTGGAGGCGTTCCTGCGGGTCGTGAGGGGCGACTCGGACAGCCCGTGCCCGCCGGAGGAGGCGCTGGAGGCGTTCTACGTCGCGGAGGCGTGCGAGCGCTCGCGCCGCGAGGGCCGCGCCGTCGCGATCCAGGAGGTGCGCCGGTGAGGATCGCGGGCGCGCCGATCTCCTGGGGCGTGTGCGAGGTGCCGGGCTGGGGCCACCAGATGGCCCCGGACCGCGTGCTCGCCGAGATGCGCGAGACGGGCCTGGCGGCCACGGAGTTCGGGCCGGACGGGTTCCTGCCCGCGGACCCCGGTGAGCGGGCCGGGCTGCTGAAGTCCCGCGACCTGGGGGCGGTCGGCGGGTTCGTGCCGGTCGTCCTGCACGATGCCGCCCGCGACCCGCTGCCCGAGGTCGTACGTGCCCTCGGCGGGTTCGGCGACGCCGGCACCCTCGTCCTCGCCGCGGCCACCGGCCAGGACGGCTACGAGGAGCGTGCCGAGCTGTCCGGCGACGACTGGGCGACGCTCGTCGCCAACCTCGACCGCATCGCCGCGCACGTCGCCGCCACCGGACGCGTGACCACCCTGCACCCCCACGTCGGCACCGTCGTCGAAGGCCCGGAGGAGATCGACAGGGTGCTGACCGGCTCGGCCGTCCCGCTGTGCCTGGACACCGGGCACCTGCTCATCGGCGGCACCGACCCGCTCGCGTTCGCGCGCGCCGCGGCGGACCGGATCGCGCACGTCCACCTCAAGGACGTCGACGCGGCCCTGGCCGGGCGGGTGCGCGCCGGCGAGACGACCTACACCGACGCGGTGCGCGGCGGCGTCTACCGGCCGCTCGGCGCGGGAGACATCGACGTGGCCGGCATCGTCGCGGCCCTGGAGGCCGCCGGTTACGCCGGCTGGTACGTCCTGGAACAGGACACCGTCCTCACCGCCGAACCCGCCCCCGGCGCCGGGCCGGTCAACGACGTCAGGGCGAGCCTGGCATTCCTGGAGGCCCTGTGAGCTTCGAGCTGATCACGATGGGGCGGGTGAGCGTCGACGTCTACCCGCTGCAGGTCGGAGTGGCGCTGGAAGACGTCGAGAGCTTCGGCAAGTACCTCGGCGGCAGCCCGACGAACGTCGCGGTCGCCGCCGCGCGCCACGGCCGCCGTACGGCGGTGATCACCCGGACCGGCGAGGACCCGTTCGGGCGCTTCATCCACCAGGCGCTGAAGGGGTACGGCGTCGACGACCGGTTCGTCACGGCGGTGCCGGGCCTGCCGACACCGCTGGCTTTCTGTGAGATCTTTCCTCCGGACGATTTTCCCCTCTACTTCTACCGATATCCGAAAGCACCGGACATGGAGATACGGGCCGCCGAGCTCGACCACGACGCCATCCGCGCCGCGAAGGTCTTCTGGGCGACGGTCACCGGGCTGTCGGAGGAGCCGAGCCGTACGGCGACGCTCGCCGCCCTGAAGGCCCATGGCGGCACGACCGTTCTTGACCTGGATTACCGGCCGATGTTCTGGTCCGCGCCGGAGGACGCCCGGCGCTGGGTGGACAAGGCCCTCGGCCACGTCACGGTCGCCGTCGGCAACCAGGAGGAGTGCTCGGTCGCGGTGGGCGAGGACGACCCGCGCCGCGCCGCCGAGGCGCTGCGCGAGCGCGGCGTGCGCCTCGCGATCGTCAAGCAGGGGCCCAAGGGCGTGCTCGCGATGGACGACGACGGTGTCGTGGAGGTGCCGCCGGTGCCGGTCGAGGTGGTGAACGGCCTGGGCGCCGGCGACGCGTTCGGCGGCGCACTGTGCCACGGCCTGCTCGCCGGCTGGGACGCGGGCCGCATCCTGAGGTTCGCCAACGCCGCGGGCGCCATCGTCGCCTCGCGGCTGGCCTGCTCGGAGGCGATGCCGACCACCGAAGAGGTCGCCGCGGTCCTATCCGGGGCATCCGGCGTGGAGGAGACATGACGGAGATCGCAGAGCTCACCGGGATCCGCGCGCGCCGCCCCGCCGCGGTGGCCGAGGCGGCGGCCCGTCGCCTGCGGCGGCCGTCGCCGCTCGGGCCGTCCGGCCGCTTGATGATCATCGCCGCCGACCATCCCGCGCGTGGCGCGCTGGCGAGCGGCGACCGGCCGTTCGCGATGGCCGACCGCGCCGACATGCTCGGCCGCCTGTGCGTCGCGCTCGAACGCCCCGGCGTCGACGGCGTCCTCGGCACGCCGGACGTCATCGAGGACCTGCTGCTGCTCGGCGCGCTCGACGCCAAGGTCGTGATCGGCTCGATGAACCGCGGCGGCCTCGTGGGCGCCGCGTTCGAGATCGACGACCGGTTCACCGCCTACGACGCGGGCACGATCGCCGGGCAGGGCCTGGACGGCGGCAAGATGCTGCTGCGGATCGACGACGAGGATCCCGCGACCGTACGCACCCTGGAGGCGTGCGCGCACGCGGTCACCGGGCTGGCCCGCGAGGGCCTGATGGCGATGGTCGAGCCGTTCGTCTCGCGGCGCGAGGGCGGGCGGGTCCGCAACGTGCTGACCGCCGACGCGATGACGCGTGCGGTCTCGATCGCCTCCGGGCTCGGGGCCACGTCCGCCCACACCTGGCTGAAGGTCCCCGTCGTGCAGGAGATGGAGCGGGTGATGGCCGCGTCCACGCTGCCCGCCCTGCTGCTCGGCGGCGAGGTGGCCGCCGACCGGGACGCCACGCTGGCCGGCTGGCGGAAGGCGCTCACGCTGCCGACCGTGATGGGCCTGGTCGTGGGCCGCACGCTGCTGTACCCGCCCGGAGACGACGTCGCGGCGGCCGTCGACGCCGCAGTGGAGGTACTCCCGTGAGAAGCGAAGACCGCTGTTACGTGCCGAGCGGGAGCACCGCCGACGGCACGTACGACCTGGTCGTCACGCCGGAGAGCGCGGGCTGGACGTACTCCGCGCTGCGCGTGCTGACCGTGGACGGCGAGGCCGTGTTCGAGACCGGCGCCGAGGAGACGCTCGTGCTGCCGCTGGGCGGCGGCTGCGTCGTGGAGTGCGACGGCGAGGAGTTCGAGGTCACCGGCCGCCGGGACGTCTTCTCGCGGGTCACCGACTTCGTGTACGTGCCGCGCGACGCGACCGTGCGGGTGCGCGGTCGCGGGCGGTTCGCGCTGCCCGCGGCGCGGTGCGAGATCCGGCTGACCCCCAGGTACGGCCCGGCGGAGGACGTGCCTGTCGAGGTGCGGGGCGCCGGCATCGCGAGCCGCCAGGTCAACAACTTCTGCACGCCCGAGGCGTTCCCGCACGCGGAGAAGCTGATCGCGTGCGAGGTGATCACGCCCGGGGGCTGCTGGTCGTCCTACCCGCCCCACAAGCACGACGAGGACCGGCCGGGGGAGTGCCGCCTGGAGGAGATCTACTACTTCGAGGTGGCCGGCGGCGGCATGGCCTACCAGCGGGTGTACGGCACGGACGAGCGGCCGATCGAGGTGCTCGAAGAGGTGCGCGCCGGCGACGCCGTGCTGATCCCGCACGGCTGGCACGGCCCGTCGATGGCCGTGCCCGGCTACGACCTGTACTACCTCAACGTCATGGCGGGCCCGTCACCGGAGCGGCAGTGGCTGATCTGTGACGACCCCGCGCACGCGTGGATCCGCGGCACCTGGGACTCCCAGGAGCCCGACCCGCGTCTTCCCCTCACCTCGGCCGTGGAGCGACCATGAGGCTCACCACCGGACAGGCGATCGTCCGTTTCCTCGCGAACCAGTGGTCGGAGCGGGACGGGGTCGAACAGCGCTTCTTCGCCGGATGCTTCGGCATCTTCGGCCACGGCAACGTCGCCGGGATCGGCGAGGCGCTCCTCGAATACGGCGATGATCTCCGTTACCACCAGGCGCGGAACGAGCAGGCGATGGTGCACGCCGCCGTCGGCTACGCGCGTACGCACGACCGGCTGCGGGCGTTCGCGTGCACGACCTCGATCGGGCCCGGCGCGACCAACATGGTGACCGGCGCCGCGCTCGCCACGATCAACCGGATCCCGGTGCTGCTGCTGCCCGGCGACGTGTTCGCCACCCGCGTCGCCAACCCGGTGCTGCAGGAGCTGGAGGACCCGCGCTCCTACGACGTGTCGGTCAATGACGCCTTCCGGCCCGTGTCGCGGTACTGGGACCGGATCAACCGGCCCGAGCAGCTGCCCTCGGCGCTGCTCGCGGCGATGCGGGTGCTCACCGACCCGGCCGAGACCGGAGCGGTGACCCTCGCCCTGCCCCAGGACGTGCAGGCCGAGGCGCACGACTGGCCGGAGGAGCTGTTCGGCAGGCGTGTCTGGCACGTCGCGCGGCCGGTGCCGGAGCCCGCGGCGCTGCTGCGTGCCGTCGAGCTGCTCCGTACGGCGGAGCGGCCGCTCATCGTCGCGGGCGGCGGCGTGATCTACTCCCGCGCCACCGAGGAGCTGCGCGCGCTGGCCGAGGCGACGGGCGTACCGGTCGCCGAGACGCAGGCGGGCAGGGGCTCGCTGCCCTGGGACCACCCGCGATCGGCGGGCGCGATCGGCGCCACCGGCACGACCGCCGCGAACGCCCTGGCGCGCGAGGCCGACGTCGTCGTCGGCGTGGGCACCCGCTACAGCGACTTCACCACCGCCTCCCGCAGCCTGTTCGGCCGCGCGCGGTTCGTGAACCTCAACGTCGCGGCGTTCGACGCGGCCAAGCACTCCGGCGTCTCCCTGGTCGCCGACGCGCGAGCCGGGCTCGCCGCGCTGCGCGAGGCGCTCGCCGGATGGTCGGTGCCGGACGCGTACCGGGCGGAGACCGAGCGCCTCACCGCCGGGTGGAACGCCGCCGTCGACCGCGCCTTCGCCTCCTCGGGGGACGGGCTCCCGGCCCAGACCGAGGTGATCGGCATCGTCGGCGACGTCGCCGAGGCGCGCGACATGGTGGTCTGCGCGGCCGGCTCCATGCCCGGCGACCTGCACAAACTATGGCGTCCGTGCGACCCGAAGAGCTACCACGTCGAGTACGGCTACTCGTGCATGGGCTATGAGATCGCCGGAGGGCTCGGGGCGAAGATGGCCCTCGTCGACGGCGGCGAGCCCGGCCGCGAGGTCTTCGTCATGGTCGGCGACGGCTCGTACCTGATGATGTCCAGCGAGCTGGTCACGGCCGTGCAGGAGGGCGTCAAGCTCATCGTCGTCCTCGTGCAGAACCACGGCTTCGCCTCGATCGGCGCGCTGTCGGAGTCGGTGGGCGCGCAGCGGTTCGGCACCCGCTACCGCTACCGCACCGGCTCGGGCCTCGACGGCGACGTGCTCCCGGTCGACCTGGCCGCCAACGCCGCCAGCCTGGGCGCGGACGTCATCACCGCACGCACCGCGGAGGAGTTCCGCGCGGCCCTCGTACGTGCCCGCGCGGCGACCAGGACGACGGTCGTGCACGTGGAGACCGACCCGCTGCGGCCCTCACCGGACGGCGAGGCGTGGTGGGACGTCCCGGTCGCCGAGGTGTCCGGGCTCGACTCCGTGCGCGAGGCGCGCGCCCGTTATGAGAAGGACAAGCAGGCCCAGCGCCCCTACCTGTGAACCCCCTGGCATCGAGAGGAAACGCGTCCATGAGCTGTGACCGGCATTCCCGAACGGCGGGCTGAGCGTGCGCATCGGAGTGCTGGGGCTCGGCCGGATCGGGACCATGCACGCGCGGAACGCCGCGGAGGTCGCCGAAGAGGTCCTCGTGTACGACGCCGCGCCCGGCCGCGCGGAGGTGTTCACGGGGTTCCGCGTGTGCGGCACGGTGGAGGAGCTGATCGCCGCCGCCGACGGGGTGGTCGTCGCGGCGCCGACCGCCGCCCACGCCGATCTCACGCTCGCGGCGGTGCGCGCCGGCGTGCCGGTGTTGTGCGAGAAGCCCCTGACCATGGAGCCGGACCGGCTGCGGAGCCTCACCGAGGAGCTGCGGGCCTACGACGTGCCGGTGATGGTGGGCTTCCAGCGCCGTTACGACCCGGCGTACACGGCTCTGCGCCGTCGCGTCGCGGCGGGCGAGGCCGGGCGCGTTCACGTGGTGCGGTCGGCGAGCCACGACCGGCTGCCGCCGGATCCGGCGTTCGTGCCGACGTCCGGGGGCGTCTGGCGCGACCTGCTGATCCACGACTTCGACGCCGTCGCCTGGGTCGTCGGGGAACGCGTCACCGAGGTGTACGCCGCCGGATCTGTGCTGGTAGACGACGTTTATGAGGAGTGTGGCGACGCCGACACGGCCACCGCGACGCTGCGGTTCGAGGGCGGCGCGCTGGGCGTCGTCACGGGCGCGCGCAGCAACGGCCAGGGCTACGACTGCCGCCTGGAGGTGTTCGGCGCGGACGCCACCCTGGCGACCGGCGTCGACGGTTCGACCCCCGTCCTCTCCACGGAACCCGGTGTGCCGGGGCCCGCGGGGAGACACGACGGGTTCATGGGACGGTTCGCGGGGGCGTACCGAGCAGAGATGGCGCATTTCGCCGCATTAGTCCGTGGCGAAGCCGGTAACCTCACGCCACCCGCGGCCGGACTGCACGCACTGGAGATCGCACTCGCCTGCGAGCTCTCCGTGGCGCAGGCGGCCCCGGTAAGCGTGCCATCGAGAGGAGACGACCACATATGAAGCGACGTGTGATCGCCACGGCCCTGGCAGGGCTGCTGGCACTGAGCGCGTGCAGCAGCTCAGGCGGGAAGAAGGCCGACGACCAGCAGAACAAGGAGCTGAGCGGCGGAGGCCCCCGGATCAAGATCGCCATGGTCACGCACTCCGCCCAGGGTGACGCCTTCTGGGACATCGTCCAGAAGGGCGCCCAGTCGGCGTCGACCAAGGACAACGTCCAGTTCCTGTACGCGGCCGACCCGGACGGCGGCAAGCAGGCCCAGCTCGTGCAGTCCTACATCGACAAGCACGTGGACGGCATCATCGTGACGCTGGCCAAGCCGGACGCCCTCAAGGACGTCATCGCCAAGGCCGTCGCGGCCAAGATCCCGGTCGTGACGATCAACTCCGGCGCGGACGTGTCGGCCAAGTTCGGCGCGCTGGCCCACTTCGGCCAGGACGAGAGCGTCGCCGGCGAGGCCGCCGGGGAGCAGCTCAACAAGGCCGGTGTGAAGAAGGCCGTCTGCCTGATCCACGAGCAGGGCAACGTCGGCCTCGAACAGCGCTGCGCCGGCGCGAAGAAGACCTTCTCCGGTGACCTGCAGAACCTGTTCGTGCAGGGCGCGAACATGCCGCAGGTCAAGTCGGCGGTCACCGCCAAGCTGCAGGCCGACAAGGGCATCGACGGCATCCTCGCGCTCAACGCGCAGGTCGCCCTCACCGCCTCCGACGCCGCCAAGGACGGCGGAGGCAAGGCCAAGGTCGCCACGTTCGACATGAACAAGGACCTGGTCAGCGCGATCAAGGACGGCCGCATCCAGTTCGCCGTCGACCAGCAGCCCTACCTCCAGGGCTACGAGGCCGTCGACGAACTGTGGCTGTTCAAGCAGAACGGCGACATCCTCGGTGGCGGCCAGCCGGTCCTGACCGGTCCCGCGATCGTCGACAAGTCCAACGCGGACACCGTCGCCCCGTACGCCGACCGGGGCACCCGCTAAGGAGACGTGCGCCCGCCCCGCCGTGGTGACCGCGACGGGGCGGGGCGCCCGCACCGGACCCAAGGAGTCCTCGTGAGCCAGACCATCGAGCGGCCTCCGGCGCCCGCGGGAGACGAGCGGCTCGCCGCCCGGTCTCCGTTCCGCAAGCTGCTGGGCCGCCCCGAGATCGGCGCGCTGGTCGGCGCCGTCGTCCTGTTCGTCTTCTTCTCCGTGGTCGCGGACGCGTTCCTGCGCGCCTCGTCGTTCTCCACGGTGCTGTACTCCAGCGCCTCGATGGGCATCATGGCCGTCTCGGTGTCGCTGCTGATGATCGGCGGGGAGTTCGACCTGTCCGCCGGGGTCATGGTGACCTCGTCGGCGCTGATCGCCTCGATGTTCAGCTACCAGCTCACGCTGAACGTCTGGGCCGGTGTCGCGATCTCGCTCGTCGTCACCCTCGCGCTCGGCTTCCTCAACGGCCTGATCTACGTCAAGACCGGCCTGCCCAGCTTCATCGTCACACTCGGCACGTTCTTCATGCTCGCCGGCATGAACCTCGGCTTCACCAAGCTGATCACCCACAACGTCGCCACGCCCTCGATCGAGGACATGGACGGGTTCGCGCAGGCGAGGGCGGTCTTCGCCGCCAACTGGACCATCGGCGGCGTCCAGGTCAACATCAGCGTCTTCTGGTGGATCCTGTTCGTGGTGATCGCGACCTGGATGTTGCTGCGCACCCGCGCCGGCAACTGGATCTTCGCGGTGGGCGGGTCGTCGCCGAGCGCACGCGCGGTCGGCGTCCCGGTGACCCGTACGAAGATCGCGCTGTTCATGGGCGTGTCCTTCACCGCGTGGTTCTACGGCATGCACATCCTCTTCAACTTCAAGTCCGTGCAGTCCGGTGAGGGCGTCGGCAACGAGTTCTTCTACATCATCTGCGCGGTCGTCGGCGGCTGCCTGCTCACCGGCGGGTACGGCTCGGCGATCGGCGCGGCCATCGGCGCCTTCATCTGGGGCATGACGAGCAACGGCATCGTGTACGCCGAGTGGAACCCCGACTGGTTCAAGTTCTTCCTCGGCGCGATGCTGCTCGCCGCCACCGTGGTCAACCTGGTCGTACGTCGCCGGGCGGAGGCAGGGAAATGACGACTGAGGAGCGAGACGTGACCGACAGCGCGCTCATCGAGCTCGACGGTGTCGGCAAGCGGTACGGCAACGTGATCGCGCTGCGCGACATCACGCTGGAGGTCAACTGGAGCGAGATCACCTGCGTGCTGGGCGACAACGGCGCGGGCAAGTCTACGCTCATCAAGATCGTCGCCGGTCTGCACCAGCACGACGAGGGCGTGTTCCGGGTCGAGGGGAAGAAGGTGTCGTTCGGGTCGCCGCGCGAGGCCCTCGAACACGGCATCGCGACCGTCTACCAGGACCTGGCGGTCGTGCCGCTGATGCCGGTCTGGCGTAACTTCTTCCTCGGCTCGGAGAAACGCGTCGGATGGGGACCGCTGAAGCGCCTCGACATCGGCTTCATGCGCGCCACCGCCAAGAAGGAACTCCTCGACATGGGCATCGACCTGCGCGACGTCGACCAGCCCATCGGCACGCTGTCCGGCGGCGAGCGGCAGTGCGTGGCGATCGCCCGCGCCGTCTACTTCGGTGCGAAGGTCCTCATCCTGGACGAGCCGACCGCCGCGCTCGGCGTCAAGCAGGCCGGAGTGGTGCTCCGCTACATCGCCCAGGCACGCGAACGCGGCCTCGGCGTCATCTTCATCTCCCACAACCCGCACCACGCGTACCCGGTGGGTGACCGGTTCCTGATCCTCAAGCGGGGACGCAGCATCGGCTACTACACGAAGGACGAGATCAGCCTGGGCGAACTGACCGCCCAGATGGCCGGCGGCGCCGAACTGGAAGAGCTCGCGCACGAACTGGAGAGCGCCGGCGTCCGCGGCGCCGCCGAGATGGGAAAGGAAGCCCGCGACCTCGGCGTCACCGAGTGATCCGCCCGTGCGCATCGTAGGGCGGGTTCACCGTTTCAGTTGTACTGGTGGCGGTAGTCCGTCGGGGTCAGGCCGTAGGCGGTGCGGAAGGCGCGGGTGAAGTCGGCGGCGTGGGGGAAACCCCAGCGGGCGGCGATGCGGTGGATCGGGATGGAGAGCAGGGACGGGTCGGTGAGGTCGCGGCGGGCGCGTTCGAGGCGTTGCCGGCGGATCCAGCGGGCGACGGTGGTGTCGTGCGTCTGGAAGAGCCGGTGCAGGTACCGGGTGGAGATGTGGTGCGCGTCGGCGACGGTCTGCGGGGAGAGGCACGGGTCCTGCAGGTGCTCCTGGATGAAGGCGTGGATGCGGTTGCTCATCGCCTGCCGGCCGGTCTCGTGCGGTGCGAGGGACTCGCCGTCCAGAGCGTGGGCGACGACGGCCGAGACCAGGTCGAGCAGGACCGAACCCAGGCGAGGACCGTCGGCGGGCCGGTAGGAACCGTGGTCTCCGGTCAGGCGGGTGAGCAGCGTCGTCAGCAGCAGGCCGACGCCGTCGCGGGCCGGGATCGGGACGCCGACCAGGCCGTCGACGGCGCCGGGCGGCACCGAGAGCATGGTCCGAGGTACCTCGACGCCCAGCAGGTGGTACGGGCCGTCCGGCGGGCAGAAGCCCAGCTCTAATGGGCGTGAGGTGTCGCAGGGGTACAGCTCTCCCGCGGCGCAGATGGTGCCGCCGGCACGCAGGGCGCCTCGCAGGGTGACGAGGAGGCAGAACATCGCCGGGTCCGGGCTCCCGATCGGGCTCGGCATCCGCCGTGTCCCGTGGGGGAGACCGGCGGCCTCCCACACTCGTACGGCGCCGAGGTCCAGCCTGCTCTGGCGGACGTCGAAGCCGTCCGCAACGCGCGTGATCATCTCTTCCCCCCGTGTCCGCCTCCAACATGCCGGAGCGGCGATAGGGGGCGTATCCGAGGAATTACTGATTTAGCACGGAAAGTCATGCGTCGCACACGTACGGGCCGTCTCAGCCGTCCGAGGCCTGTGCGCGGCGGGCGCGGGCGCGGCGTTTGCCCTCGTGCATGGCCTGGACCCGCGCGACCGGGATCGTGTGCCCCTCCTCGACCAGGCCGGGGTCGAGCCGCTGCGGATCCGGCATCAGGTCCTTCCAGGGATCCGCGCCGGACAGGAGCCGCGCCGCCGTACGCAGCGTGAAGTCGGGCGGGGCGACCTCACCGAGGTCGGACCACGGCACCGGGAACGACACCGGGACGCCCGGCCGTACGCGCGGGCTGTAGGCGGCGACGACGGTCGCGCCGCCGGCCCGCGTGGAGTCGAGGAAGACCTTCCCTCCGCGGTCCTCGCGGATGAATGCCGTCGTGGCCAGCTCCGGATCCAGGCGTTCGGCGCGCGCCGCGACCGCGCGGGTGGCCGCGGCGACCTCGTCGGCGCCCGGATCCGCGGCGAGCGGCACGAACACGTGCACGCCCTTCGCGCCGCTGGTCTTGACCGCGCCCGCCATGCCGACGTCCTCCAGCACTCGGCGTACCAGCTCCGCGGCGCGCACGGCCTGGGCGAACGCGTCGTCCGGCGGGTCGATGTCGAGCACCAGGTACGTCGGGCGGCCGGGGTTCTCCGCGCGCGCCAGCGTCGGGTGGTATTCCACGGCGCGCTGGTTGGCGAACCAGAGCAGCGTACGGCGGTCGTCGCACAGGGCGTACGACACCTGGCGCCGTGACGTCTCGGCCCAGGTCCGCACCGTCGCCACCCAGTCCGGGGCGTACTTGGGGACGTTCTTCTGCATGAACGGCGCCTGCCCGCGCAGAGTCCTGATCACCGACAGCGGGCGTCCGCTCAGGACCGGGATGATCCGGTCGCGTACGGCGTCGAGGTAGTCGACCAGGTCGCGCTTGGTCACACCGGCGTCTTCGAACAACGGCTGGTCGAGGTTGGTCAGCGCCACCCCGTCGCGCGTCTCGCCGCCGCTCATCGTCCCAGCCTCCCGGCGTCGACCTCCCAGGTCAAGAGCCTTACGGGGCGTACGCGAGAGGAGGGGGATCTTGACGTGGCGCTCAAATGTGCGCAATATCCCTCCGTAGTGCGCATGAATGAGCAGTCCTTTCGGCCGATGTGACCCTGAGGGCGGCTCCCGACCCACACGAGGTGATCGTGTCGCCATTCCGCCGACTCCTGCCCCTCCTCGCAGCCCTGAGCCTCGCCTTCGCGTCGGTCGCCGGTAACACCGGTACCGCGACGGCCGCTCCCGGCGCCGGCTTCCACCAGGACGCCCGCACCATCACGCTCACCACCCCCGCCTACCGGCTCGTCATCGGCAGGAGCCCCTTCCGGATCGGCGTCGGCCGCGGCGGCCGTACAGTGCTGGACACCACGGCCACCGGCGGCGTCGGCTTCACCGGACCGGACGGCCGCGCCACCACGACCTCCGTGCAGAGCGTCACCTGGTCGCATGGTGTGCTCGGCCTGCGCGTGGCCACCACCGACGAGGCCGCGACCCTGCGGATCGAGATCACGCCGTCCGCCGACCGCTACCGGCTGGAGAGCACGGTCGAAGGCGCCACGGCGTCGTCCACGGGCATGCGCTTCGACATGGCCTCCGCCGGCCACTGGTACGGCCACGGCGAGGCCGCGAACGACGACGGCGCCCCGTACACCGACCAGCCGTGGCCCCTCGACGCGGGCAAGGTCGCCGACGACGCGTTCGGCCCGGCCTCGTACCTGATGGTGGACCCGTTCTGGTTCACGCAGTCGTCCGCCGGGATCTGGTTCGAGACCCGCGACCTGATGAACGTGTCTCTCGGATCGGACGAACCGGGCGTCGCGAGCATGGAGGTCACCGGCACCGGGAGCTTCGCCGCGACGTTCTTCGTGGAGCGCACGCCGCGGGCGGTCTACGACGACTACATCGGCGTCACCGGCAAACCGGCCAAGAGCGACGCGGAGCCGTACCAGTACCAGACCGCCCTGTGGAACTCCTGGGCGCAGTTCTACACCGCCGTCGACCAGCCCGGCTTCCTCGACTACGCCCGCCGCGTGCACGCGGCCGGCCTCCCCGGGCACACGATGTCGCTCGACGACGGCTGGTCGAGCCACTACGGCGACTTCACGTTCAACTCAAAGTTCCCCGACCCGAACGCCATGTCGGATGAGATCCACGCGATGGGCTACCACTTCGGCCTCTGGGTGACGCTGTGGATCAACCTGGACGCCGACAACTACAAGGTGGCGAAGGAGAAGGGGTACCTGCTCAAGTCCAAGAGCGACCCGTCGCAGCCGTGCACCGTCACCTGGTGGAACGGCACGGCCGGCATCGTCGACCTCGGTAACCCCGACGCGAAGGCCTGGTACGAGGGTCAGCTGCACGCGCTGGAGACCAAGTACGACGTGGACGGCTTCAAGTTCGACACCCGCTTCTTCGACGAGACGTGCGCCCCAGCCTCGGGGTACCAGGCGGACGACTACGTGAAGCTCGGCGCGCAGCTCACCGACGAGTTCGACCAGCAGGGCGTCGGCGTGCGGATCCACTGGACCGGATCGCAGAAGTACGGCTTCGTCACCCGTGAGGTCGACAAGGGCACCGGGTGGGACTCGCTCCAGGCCGCGATCAAGCAGGACCTGGCCGTCTCCACCATCGGCTACCCGTTCGTGGAGACCGACATGGTCGGCGGGTCGCTCGGCAACCCTCCGCCGACGAACGAGGTCCTCATCCGGTGGGCACAGGCCGCCGCCGCGATGCCCCTCGTTTACTCCTCGACGTCACCGATCCGCGTCTACGACTCGGTCAACAAGAAGTGGGTGGACTACGACCCGGAGACCGCCAAGCTCTACAAGCAGGCCCTGAACGTCCACCAGAGGCTGTCGCCGTACATCCTCCAGCAGGTTCAGCGCACGCTGAAGACCGGCGCCCCCATCATGCAGCCGCTGTTCTTCGACTACCCCGCGGACAGCGCCGCGTACACGGTCACGGACGAATGGCTGCTGGGAGACTCGCTACTGGCCGCACCACTGCTGGCGGCGGGCACGAGCCGTGACGTCCACCTGCCGCCCGGCACCTGGTACGACGTGGCGCGCGGCAAGATCGTCCACGGCGACCTGCACGCCTACCCGACCGCCCTCGGCACCCTGCCGCTGTTCGTCCGGATGGGTACACCCGACACCAAGTCACTGATCTCCGCCCTGCACGGCTGACACGAAGACGGCGCCGCCCGCCTGCGGTCGGCGCCGTCGCCGTGCTCCGGACGTCCCGAAGTGTCGATCCGCCGGGTTCCCTGCTGGAGGCCACGCGCGCGGATCTTCTGCGACGGCTCGGACGCCACGGCGAGGCGGCGGGCGCCTACCGGCGCGCCCTCGAACTCGCCGGAACCGGCGCCGACCGCCGCTACCTCGCCCGCCGCCTCGCGGAGGAGTCCGGACACCCCGCATGACCTGGAGCGTTACCGACCCCGGTCACGGGGAATGATCGCGAGGTAAAGGTGGGTGGTCCCCCCGGCCCACGCCATGGTCACGGTGTGCGGGGGGTACGCAGTGTTCATCGGGTCGAGACGCCGCGGCGTAGCGGCGACGATCGCGTTCGGCGGGCTCGCCGCGGGCGTCGTCACCGGATGTGCGGGCAACTCTCACAAGGCCGCGCCGAAGTCGACCGCGACGGGGATGATCCCGGTCGCGGCCGAAGTCCAGCACGACATCGCCCGCGTGTGGCCGGAGGCGGGGCGGATCTGGCCCGGCGCCATCCTGAAGGACCGGCGGATCATCATCGGCGACGGGAAGACCGTCCGTCTGATCGGCACGGACGGGGTCTCGACCGTGACTCCCGTGGCGCTCGCCGCCAAGAAGATCACGATTCCGTCCACCGGCTCTCTGTACACGACCTGGGAGGGGCACCCTGCCGTCGCCCTCAACGTGGCCGACCCGGGGTACGTCGCGGAGGCCAAGGAGAACGGCGTGAGTCTGTCCGAGGTGCTGTTCGCCGCCGCGACGGACGAGCTGTTCCACTCCTGGCAGCAGCGCGGGGTGTCCGGTGGATCCCCGCTGCGCGGCACGGAGTACCCGCTCGCGGTCACGCCACGGCTCTACCGCGCCATGATCTACAACGACCTGGTCGGGGCCTATCAGGACCCCCATCAGCGCGCGAGCAGGCTCGGCGCCGCGGCCTACTGGTACGGCCAGTGGCAGAAGGACTATCCGGACGAGGCCAGGCGCGCCGCCGTGACCGACGCGAGCGAGGGCGCGGCCGGCTACTTCGAGGCCGTCGCGACCGCGATGGTGAACGGCGCGGACCGTACGGACAACGCCGAGGTCAAGGCGCACGTGCCGTTCTCGCCCCTCGAAGAGTCGCCCGACCCGCGCCGCCTCACCCTCGACGGGGAGAGCTCGCCGATCGGCACCATCGCCGGCCTGCTCCTGGACGACGGCCGCAAGGGCTGGCAGAAGGAGATCGCCGGCGGAGGCAAGACACCGCTGGCCGTGCTGCTCCAGGGCGTCGCCCCGGTCACCGAGCAGCCGTCGGACGGCCTGCGGCAGTCGATCCAGAACGTGCTCGCCAAGGAGAACAGCGACCTGATCCCGAGGTTCACCCCGCTCGTCAGCGCCTACAACGACAAGTCCGACGCGCTGCTGCTGGTGCCGCTGAACTCCGCCACCGGCGATCTGGAGACCGGCGGCTACTACCGGAGCAAGGACGTGCCGTACGCGCTGCTGGCGCGGCTGAGCGGCGACTTCCGGTTCGCGACGGGACGACTCAAGGCCGATGAGGCGTCGGTGCTCACCGGCGCGATCGGCCGTGACCGGTTCCTCATCGTCCCGATCGACCCCGCCCAGACGGGCACGCGAGTGTCGGACGGACGTCTCCACCTGACCGGCGGCCCGCTGACAGGGACGTTCCAGGTCAAGACCCAAAAGGTCGACGGCAGGGAACGCCTGGTCGCGATGTAGGTCAGGGCTCCTCGGGCGGCGGGGGCTCAGGGACGCTCGCCTGGACCCTCGGGCCGCCCGGGTGAGGAGGCCGGGGCCTGGAGACCGGCGTCTTCTCGGCCGGCCTGATGCTGCGGGCACGTACGCGGCCGATGCCCGCGCGGGTGGCCAGGAAGATGAGGCGGTCGCCGCGGACGAGCATGTAGCCGTCCTGCGGCTCCCAGTCGAAGTGCGGGCCGCCGCGGCGGCCCACCGCGAGCACCCGCGCCTCGCCGGGCTGGTGGGCGTCCCGTATCGGGCGTCCCTCCAGCTCCGAGCCCTGCGCGATCGGCACGTCGGCGATCAGCATGACCCGGCGGCCGACCGGGATGGTGCCGATGACCTGGCGTTCCATCATCGCCGCGGCGAACGCCGGCGCGGCGAGGAACGACACGCTGCGCGACACTGGGATCTTGAAGTTGCGGTGCACCCGTCCGGCCAGGTCATCGTCGAACAGCCGCAGGACGACGCGTACGTTGTCGCGGAGCGCGCGCGAGCTGAGCCCGGCCTCCAGGTTGGTGATGTCGTCGCTGGTCAGGGTGACCACGGCGCTGCACGTGCTGACCCAGGCGGTGCGCAGGGTCTCCACGCGGGTCGCGTCGCCGAACACGATCGGGATGTCATTCCGCCGCGCCAGCGGGACACCGACGGCGTCCTCGTTCGCCTCGACGCACACCACGGGCACGCCGAGGTCGTTGAGCTGCGCGACGACGCGGAGGCCGACCTCGCCGAGGCCGACGACCACGACGTGCCCGCTGATCGGGTCGCGCAGCCGGTCCAACGGGTCGGCCAGCCGGGCGCGCACCACCGCGTCCACGACCGCCGCCGTGACCGCCGGGACCATCGCGAGGCTGGCGAGCGTGACCATGACCTGCACGACCTTCGCCGCGCCCTTGAGCGCCGGATCGGGGTTGGCCGCGCCGGCGATGTCCAGGAAGACCAGGTAGATCGCGTCGCCGACGCCGTAGCTCGTGGTGATGCTGAGGGCGACACTGCCGGCCACGATCACGGCCAGCAGGGCGATCACGACCTGGAGCAGGCGCGGGCTGAAGATCAGCGGGAGGTTGCGGGAGAGCGAGACGAGCCGGTGCGGTTTCGGCCGGTGGTAGCTGAGCGGGTCGCGCGGCGTGCCGTCGGCGACGGCGAGGACCAGGTTGGCGTTCTCCTGGTCGACCGGCAGCAGCCGCGGGTTGCCGTCGGAGCGTTTGGTGTCGGCGAGACCGCAGATCACGGTCTTCGCCCGGTCGCTGCGGTTCGCGACGTACAGAGTGCGGCCGGCGACGCGTACGTGGCTGGGCGCCAGGTCGCCGAGGGCGGCGGCCACGAACGACGGCGCGGCCATCGCGCCGTCGGACAGCACCGCGCAGTCGTTGAACAGCGTGCGGATCCGGTGGCCGAGGCTGGTGTTGGACATCCGGATGACGAGCCGGGCGTCGGGGTTCAGCTCCTGCACCCGTAGCGCGGCGTGGACGTTGCCGACCTCGCTGTTGCCGACCAGCGCGACCGCGCGAGCGGTGTCGGCGCGTACGTCGCGGAAGGTCTCGTCGTTCAGCTCGGCGGCCTCGTAGACCTTCACTTTGGGCAGCCGGGCGATCTGCGGCCCGTGGTTGCGTTTCTTCGACGGCACGATGACCGTGACGTCCTGGAGATAGCGCGAGGACAGTTCGTCGGCGAGCCGGAAGGCGAGCGGAGTGTCGCCGCAGATCACGAGCTGGCCGCGCAGCACGTTGCGACGTCGGGGGACTGTCGGCACGTCGCGATCCTAGCCGCCGGGTTTCGACCCTTACGTGTCCGGCTGCACGTACTGAAGCTGATCTACAATGTAAAGGTGTCGGCTTGTGGTCAGTTCGAGGCGATTCGTGAGCCGATGAGATCGAGCGTACGGAGGATGGCGACGGTCTCGTCGAGAGGCATCGCCGGCGACTCGGTGAGCCCGGCCTCGACGCAGCGTGCGACCTCTTCCGCCTGATACGTGTAGCCGTCGCCGTTCAGGTCGAGCGCGTGGGTCTCCGGCTCCGCGCCCGCGCGGTGGACCGTCATCGCGGTGGGCACCCAGAACGGCGACCCGACCTCGATGCGCCCGGCCGTGCCGACGACGGTCGCGGTCTGCGAAGACGCGCCGAGGAAGCCGCAGTGCAGCGCCGCGACCGCGCCGGAGGCGTATCCGAGCAGGATGCCGGTACTGGCGTCCACGCCGGTCGGCGCCTTCGTCGCGACGGCCTGAACCCTGTCCGGCTCGCCGAGCAGCATCGACGCGAACGACACGGGGTAGACGCCCAGGTCGAGCAGGGCCCCGCCGGCCAGACCGGGCGACCACAGCCGGTGCTCCGGGTCGAAGCCCACCGCCTCGGCGAAGTCCGCGTACACCGCCGTGACATCGCCGATCGCGCCGTCGGTGACCAGCTCGCGCAGGCGTACGACGAGCGGGTTGAACCGGGTCCACATCGCCTCCATCGCGAACAGGCCCCGATCCCGCGCGAGCGCGGCCAGGTCTTCCGCGTCGGCGGCGTTCGTGGTGAGCGGCTTCTCCACGAGCACCGCACGCCCCGCCTCCAGGCAGAGCCGCGCCGCCGCGTGGTGGAAGTTGTGCGGTGTGGCGACGTAGACCACGTCCACCCGGTCGTCGGCGGCGAGCGCCTCGTACGACGCGTAGGCGCGTTCGATCCCGAACCGCCCGGCGAACTCCTCGGCGGTCTCCTTCGCGCGTGAGCCGACGGCCGCGACCTCGTGCCCGAGGTGCCGCAGATCGGAGGTGAACGTACGCGCGATCCCGCCGGTACCCAAGATTCCCCACCGAATCGTCATGGTCGGGATCGTACGTGCACGAACCAACCTCTTGCGGAACCCATTGTTCTAGTTGTTATATAGCAACGTGGACAAACAAGCCCGAGGGTCGAGATGATCCTGAGTCTCGAAGTGGACGGCGATGTGCCGCTCTACCAGCAGTTGCGCGACCGGGTCGTCGAGGCGATCGCCGACGGCGAGCTGCGGAGCGGCGACTCACTGCCCGCGACGCGGCAGCTCGCGGCTGACCTCGGCATCAACATGCACACCGTCAACAAGGCCTACGACCTGCTGCGGCAGGAGGGGCTCATCCGGCTCGCGCGCCGTACGGGCGCGGTCGTCACCGGCGGCGGCCCGCCGTCCGCGGAGGTCGCCCGGGAGTGGGAGGCGCGCGCTCGCACCCTGCTCGCCGAGGCCGTCGCCAAGGGCCTGGCGCCGTCGGACGTACGGGATCGCTGCGAGGCGATCCTCGGCGGATTCGGCACGGCCACGGAAAGGACGTCATGACCGCACTCACCTCTCTCCTCCCCGTGCTGCTGATCGGGGTCCTTCACTGGCTGATGCCCTCGCTCGTGCCGCCGACGGTGCCCTTCGGTGTCCGTGTGCCCGGAGACCGTGCGGACGAGCCGGCCATCGCGGTCCAGCGGCGCCGCTACCGCGTGGGCATCGCGGCCGTCACGGTCGCCGCCGCGGCCGGCGCGGTCCTCGGGGCCGGTCACCGACGCGCCGGCCTGCTCGCCCCCGGCGCCGAACTGGCCGCGTGCCTGGCGCTGTACCTCCACGCGCGCGGCCGGATCCTCGCCGCGAAGGAGGCGGGGGACTGGTTCGCGGGCCACCGGCAGGTGGCCGTGACCGACACGTCGCTGCGAACCGACCCGGAGCGCTACCCGTGGCGCTGGGCCGTGCCGCCGGTGCTCCTCCTGGCGGCCATCGCGGTCACCGGCGCCGTCCGTTACTCCCGGATGCCCGCGCGGATCGCCGTCCACTTCGGCACAGGTGGGCACCCCGACCGCTACGCGGCCAAGTCGGTCGGCTCGGTGTTCACGCCCGCCCTGGCGCAGGCGCTGATGACCGTGCTGCTCCTCGTCCTGGCCCGCGTGGTCGTACGCGGCCGGGCGCGGCTCGACGCCGAGGACCCGCAGGCGGCGCTGCGGCACCGCCGGTTCGTCTCGGTGATGGCACGCACGCTCCTGGCCATGGCGGCCTTCGTGAACCTCGGGTTCCTGGGCGCGGTCCTGGCGACCTGGGACGTCCTGCGCCCGCCGGGCCCGGCGCTGACCGCACTCGCGATGATCCCGGCTCTGGCGGCCGCGGCCGTGGTCGTGGCGGTCGCCGTCCGTACGGGCCAAGGCGGCAGCCGCCTGCGGCTTCCCTACGCGCGGCCCGGCGACCCGGCGGTGGTCAACCGCGACGACGACCGCTTCTACCGATGGGGCCTGTTCTACGTCAACGGCGACGACCCGGCGCTGTTCGTCCCCAAGCGCTTCGGCGTCGGCTGGACCGTCAACCTGGGCCGGCCTCTCGCCTGGCTGCTGCTCGCCGGGACCCTCGCCGTCCTCGTGGTCCTTCCCGGCATCGTGAGGTGACCGCGATCCGCGCGCAAAGATGTCAAAGCGGCAACACGCGGCGTGTGGGGCGGATGTTGTCGGCGGAGCCTGTTAGCTTCCGGCTCCATGCGGGCGTTGCACACCTCCGACTGGCATCTGGGCCGGTCCTTCCACCGGGAGGACATGCTCGGCGCCCAGGCACGGTTCGTCGACCACCTGGTCGAGACCGTGCGCTCGGAGGACGTGGACACCGTGCTGATCTCCGGCGACCTGTACGACCGGGCCCTCCCGCCCGTCGACGCGGTCGCCCTGTGCGATGAGGCGCTGCGGCGGCTGAAGGACACGAAGGCCCGGGTCGTCGTGATCAGCGGCAACCACGACTCGGCCCAGCGCCTCGGCTTCGGCGCGCACCTGATGGACTCCTCCGGTGTCCACCTGCGCTCCGACCCCGAAGACGTCGGGCGGCCGGTCGTCCTCGACGACGGCACCGCGGTCTACGGCATCCCCTATCTCGAACCCGAGGTCGTACGGGGCCGCTGGGAGCTGGCCGAGCGCGGCCACACCGCCGCGCTGACCGAGGCGATGCGCCGCGTCCGCGCCGATCTCGCCGTCCGCGGCGGACGCTCGGTGGTGCTCGCGCACGCGTTCGTCACCGGGGGAGCGGTGAGCGACAGCGAGCGTGACATCTCGGTCGGCGGCGTCGCGAGCGTGCCGATGAGCGTGTTCGACGGCGTCGACTACGTCGCCCTGGGCCACCTGCACGGACGGCAGTGGATGTCGAACGCGGTCCGTTACTCGGGTTCGCCGCTGGCCTACTCCTTCTCCGAGGCCGGCCAGGAGAAGGGCATGTGGCTGGTCGACCTGGACGAGTCCTTGCGCACCGAGTTCGTCCCGGCCCCGGTGCCGCGCCGGGTGGCGACCCTGCGGGGGCGCATCGACGACCTGCTCGCGGACGACGGCCTCGCCGACCACGAGGACGCCTGGCTTCAGGTCACGCTGACCGACCCGGAGCGCCCGTCCGGCGCGATGGAGCGCCTGCGACGGCGGTTTCCGCACACGCTCGCGCTGGCCTTCGAGCCCGAGGGCCAGACCGCCGACGAGCACGGGTGGGCCGAGCGCATACGGGACCGGTCCGAGCTCGACATCGCCTACGACTTCGTCGGAGCGGTACGCGGCGGGCCGGCCGCCGAGCCCGAGCGCGCGCTCCTCCGAGAGGCGTTCGAGTCCTGCCGGCTGGCCGAGGCGGGGCGATGAGGCTCCACCACCTCACCATCACCGCCTTCGGCCCGTTCGCCGGCACCGAGGAGGTCGACTTCGACGCGCTGTCCGGCGCGGGCCTCTTCCTCATCAACGGGCCGACCGGGGCCGGCAAGACGAGCGTGCTCGACGCCGTCTGCTTCGCCCTGTACGGCCGGGTGCCCAGCGTCCGCAACGACGCGAAGGACCTGCGCAGCCAGCACGCACCGCCCGACCGCGGGCCCGAGGTCGTCCTCGACGTGACGATCCGCGGCCGGCGCTTCCGCGTGAGCCGGTCGCCCAAGTGGGAGCGGCCGAAGCTCCGCGGCCAGGGCACCACCGAGGAGAAGGCCAAGGTCCTGCTCCAGGAGCGCCGCGACGGCGAGTGGGTCACCTGGTCGACCCGGTTCGAGGAGGCCGGCCAGAAGATCGGCGACCTGCTCGGCATGTCGGCGGAGCAGTTCTGCCAGGTGGTGCTGCTGCCGCAGGGCGACTTCGCGGCGTTTCTGCGCGCCGGCGCCGAAGACCGCCGCGCCGTCCTGGAGAAGCTGTTCGCCACCGAGGTCTTCGCGCAGGTGGAGCGGTGGCTGGTCGAACGGCGCAAAGAGGCCTGGCGGGAGGCCGACGCCCTGCGCGTGGACGCCGAGTCCGTCGCCGACCGCGCCGCCGAGGCGGCCGGAGCCGACCGACCGCCCGAGTTGGAGCCCGCCGCGCTGACCGCGTGGGCGACCGAGCTGTCCGGCCACTTCACCGACATCCACGCGGTGACCGCGGGCCAGGTCGCCGGAGCGGCGGCCGTACGCGACGCCGCGCGCGCCGCCGTCGAGGACGCCCGCGCCGTCGCCGTACGCCGTGAGCGTCACGCCGACGCCCGCAGGCGTTCGGCCGCGCTCGCGGAGCGGGCCGCCGAGCGGTCGTCGCTGGCCGCCGCGCTGCGCGACGCCGACCGCGCCGGCCGGGTCCTGCCGCTGCTGCGCAGCGCGGTGGCCCGAGCCACGCGCCGCGACGAGGCCGGGACCACGGTCGCGGGACGGCGGGCCGCGCTCGCCGCCCTGGTCCCCGACGACGCCGACGCCGACCTCATGCGCAAGGAGGAGCGCTCCCGCCGTGACGAGCTGGTCGAGCTGACGCAGCGGCGGAAGGACGCCGCACGCCTCACCGCGATCGGGGAGGAGCTCAAGGCCGTCGGACGCGCTCAGCTGGATCTCGACGCCGCCCAGGCGGAGCTGGCGCTGTTCCTCACCGATTCACCGCGGCACCGGCAGGTCCTCACCGCGGAGCTGGAGCAGGCGCGCGCACGCGCCGCCGCGACGCCGATGGCGTCCGCCGCCGTGGCGACGGCGGAGGAGCGGATGGAGGCCGCGACCCGGCGCGACGCCCTGGCGGCCGGCCACGCCGGCGCGGAGACCGAGCACCACGTCGCGACCGACGCCGCGCAGGCGGCCCGCGAGGCCTACCAGGAGATCCGCCAGGCACGGCTGGACGGCATGGCGGCCTCCCTCGCCAAGGAGCTCGTCGCGGGTGAGCCGTGCCAGGTCTGCGGATCGCGGGACCACCCGGCGCCGGCCGTCGCCTTCGGCGACGTACCCGGTGAGGAGGCCGAGGCCGCCGCCGAGGTCGCCTGGGAGCTGGCACAGGAGCGCCGCGACCGTACCGGCTCGCGGCTCGGTGAGCTGGCGGCCGATCTGGCCGCGGCGTCCTCGCAGGCCGGCGACGCCACCGCCGGAGAGCTCGCCGCAGAGCTGGCCGACGCACGCGCGGAGCTGTCGCTCCTGACCGGCGCGGGAGCCGACGCCGAGCGGCTCGAAGAGGACCTGCTGCGGGTCGACGGCGAGTTCGAGGAGGCGCGCGACCGCCACGACGAGATCGTGGCCGGCCTGGCCGACGGCCGCGCCCAGCACACCGCGCTGACCGGCGAGGCCGCGCGCCTGCGGGCCGCCGTCGACGAGGCGCGCGGCGACGACCCCACGCTGGAAGCGCGGTTCCGGCGGCTCGACGACGAGGCCGGGCTGCTCCGCGACACCGCCGCCGCGATCGACGCCCTGCGCGCCGCCGACGAGGACGCGCGCCGCGCGGAGGCCGACGCCGGCACCGCCCTCGCGGCCGAGGGCTTCGAGTCCGCCGGCGCCGCACGCGCCGCCGAGACCGGCGACGACGCACGCGCGGACATGCGGCGGCGCGCCAGGGCGTACGACGACGAGGAGGCGAAGGTCGCCGAGCTGCTGGGCGATCCCGAGCTGGCCTCCGCCGCCGCCTCGCCGCCGCCCGACCTCGCGGGCTTGGAGGCCGCGCTCGCCCGCGCCGAGGAGCACCACCAGGCCGTCGGCTCGGCGCGCGACCGTTCACGTCACCGGAGCGACCGGCTGGGTGTCCTCGCCGCCGAGCTGCGCACCTGCGCCGCGCGCTGGCTCCCCGCGTACGAGCGTCACGACCTCGCCGCACGCGTCGTCGCGCTCACGTCGGGCGACCCGGCCGCGAACCGCCTGCGGATGAAGCTGTCCGCCTACGTCCTGGCCGCCCGTCTCGAACAGGTCGTCGCCGCCGCCAACGAGCGCCTCGCCCGCATGTCGGGCACCCGCTACTCCCTGGAGCACACCGTCGACAAGGCCGCCGGCGAACGCGGCCGGCACGGCACCGGCGGCCTCGGCCTGCGGGTCATCGACGGCTGGACCGGCCGCGACCGCGAGCCGGGCACGCTGTCGGGCGGCGAGACGTTCATCACCTCGCTCGCCCTGGCCCTCGGCCTCGCGGACGTGGTCACCACCGAGGCCGGCGGCGCCGAGATCGGCACCCTCTTCGTCGACGAGGGCTTCGGCACCCTCGACGAGGACACCCTCGACGAGGTGATGGGTGTCCTCGACGGCCTTCGCGACGGCGGACGGGCCGTCGGCATCGTCAGCCACGTCGCCGAGCTGCGTACGCGCATCCCGGTGCGCCTCCGTGTCGCGAAGGCCCGCGCCGGCTCGACCTTGGCGGTCACCGGCGTGCCGGCCGACGCCCGGGGGTGACGGCCGGACCGGTCGCTCAGCCGTCGATCTCGTAAGGGTCGCCGTACACCTTCCAGGACAGCGGCGTGTCGAAGTCCAGGTTGCCGTTGTCCAGGAACACCCGTTGCTCGGTGTCGACCCGGCTGGTGTCGCTGTGGGCCTCCTCGCGCAGCATGGCGGCCTTGCGCGCGTCGAGGAAGGCGTTGAGGTACGTCACCTCGTCGCCGCCCTGCGACGGGGGCTGCGCCTGCTGCATGGCGGTCGCCCTGATCCCGCCGAAGCTGTCCCGGTCGCTGCCGGGCCCGTGCATGACGATCGCGTCGTAGTAGATGAACTGGCCCAGAGCACGCAGGCCGTCCTGCTTGGCCTGAGAGACCGCCGGGTCGAAGTAGACGTTGTCGCGCTCGTCGTTCTGCGCCTGCTTGAACACCTCGTCACCGGCGGCCGTACGCCAGTCGCCGGGGAAGCCGGGGTCCAGCCCGTCGTGCGAGTCGCTGCCGTTCACCGCCTCCAGCGCCGGCAGGTACTTGGCCAGGACGTTGCCCGGCTCCTGGTCGGTGTAGGCCTGGACGAGCTCCAGCATGTCACCGGTGCCGGAGCAGAAACCGATGATCCCGGCCGTGTAACCGCGACCGTCGCCGATGTCCTCGATGTACTTGTACTGCGCCTTCCAGTCCAGCGAGGAGTTCTCCGCGCTGGACACGACCTGCATGGCGATGTCCTTCTTGTGAGGATCATCGAGACCGACGGAGGAGGCGGTGACGTGCCGCGAGACGGCGGCGTCACCGGTGGTGGCACCGAACACCTGGATCGGCGCGACGGCGAGGGCCAGCGCGAGGAGGGCGGGGGCCGTACGCCGTGGGGGCGGGGGGAATCGCACGTGTCTCTCCGATTCTGCCGACTCCGGCAGGGGACTCGTCGGGAGTCGGCGGCGGGGGCGAAAGGAGGGTGCTTTCGTTAGGAAAGTTTCCTAACTGGCCCAGATGAAAACACCCACTCAAGGCCGTGTCAACCCCGGACCGCGCGCCGGCCACCACCGAGTTCGATCCAGAACCGATCGTCGCCGCGCTTCCGGCGATCGGGCACACCGCCGTTGGCGAGGATCACCCGACGCGATGGCTCGTTGTCGGGGGCGCAGGTCAGCAGGGCCCGGCTCAGGCCGAGCCGTTCGCACTCCACCAGCCCGGCCGCGAGCATCCTCGTCGCGTGCCCTTGCCGGCGCCACGGCGTGACGACGTGGTAGCCGATATGGCCACCCTCCTCGTCCAGTTCCGGCGTCAGGTGATGCCGCACGACGAGGGTGCCGAGATAATGCTCGCCCGAGATGTACCAGAAGGTGCTGCACGGCACGCCCCACTTGACGCGCACACCGCGCTGCTGCGCGACGTAGTCGTCGAAGTCGTCACCGACCGGGCCGAGCCACTCGATCGGTGTTCCTTCCGCCAGGCAGTCGGCTCGTTCGCCGGCCAGGTACGACTCACGTACCGCCGTCGACGGCCTGGCCAGGCGCGGCGCCTCGGACAGTTCGGTCATGGTTCTCCGATCGGTCGGCGGCGGATGAATCCCTTGAGGACGGGGCCCTCGGTGGAGAGGTAATTGTCGCGGTAGTCGAAGCGCGGGCAGTCGGCGAACATCACATACCAATACTTAATCTGCTCGGATCTCTATGTGGCCGGGTAACGGACCAGCCTCAGCCAAGATGGCAATCACATTGGGGCTCTGATTTTCGATGTCACGCGAGAGGCGATGTACGTGATCTGGGTGGAGTCGACCGGCGGATGATCAGTAAGTTCCGATATCTCCGCCCCCCTGATGAGGAGCCGGCCGATGGGCAGTCGCGTCCGCGCGAAAGCCGTACTCGCGAGCGTGCTGCTGACGGGCGTCTTAACGGCCGGCTGTTCGACGGCAGTCGATCCTCGATCATCGGCCGCCACCAGCCCCACGGTCTCTCCCGGACTCAGCTCTCCTACGCCGACACCGTCGCCGACCTTCCGTCCCGACGAGATCCGGAGCATTCCGGATCCTCGCAGTCTGCTGTCTCCAGGGCTGCGTAAGGATCTGCGGTTCACGGCTCGCGGGGATGCCGAGTGCCACAAGGACAAGGCGAACGAGGTCATCGACCGCTGGGAGTGCTACTTGTTCACTCCACACCAGCGTCCCTGGGACGAGGACATGACCGCGATCCACATGGAGCTGCATCACCCCACGTGGGTGCAGGATGCAACGACCTTCGCGACCGCGATGTTCGACCGCTACCGGCGACAAGGACAAAGCCAGCGCCTCACGGCTGTTCGCGGAGCAGCGGCGCCGAGCCTGGCGAGTCGCCTCCGATCTTGCTCGCGCACTCACCCGGCTGCGCTGAACGCCTGGCCCGAAACGACTCCCGTCTGCGCCTGACCAAGGGAGTACACGAAGAAGTCCCCGACCCCCGCCTGTGTACGAGGCGGGAGCCGGGGCCGGCCTTTGGAGTTGCCGGCGAGCCGTTTTCTCCTCCGGTCTAGGCCGTTAACGGGCCGTGGATGGGCGTGATGATGCGGTCGGGACGGTCGAGCCACATGGCTTGACCCTCGAGGGCGACGGTCAGGCCGAACCGCGTGAAGCCGGGGCGGCCCCACGACAGCCACCGGAAGAACGCCGTCTCTACCTCGTCCCACAGCCGGCGGTCGCCGGACTGCTGGACGTTGTACGCCGGCTTGCCGGGCTCGTAGTCCACCGATGCCCACGACCCGCCAGGGCCGGCGGCGTCGAGCAGCCAAAGCGTGCACTCGCCGGAGTCGTCGTCCTCGACGAGCCGGGACTGTACGCCCGGGACGAGTGCGGACATGACGGCCTCGATCGCCCCGTCCGGTTGGCCGTAGCGGACCGTACGCGGGTCAAGGTGCGTGACCGACTCGTCGACCGCGCCCCCTGCGTCCATCCACGCGCGGACGGGCGACCACACGGGGCGCTGTGACCGGAGCATCATGTACGTAGCGCCATGCTGGAGTTTCCCGACGGCGGTACCGTCCGGGAGCACGTCCAGCCGGACGAGGTAGCCGTATCCGTAGTCGGGGATCCAGGGGAACATGATTCCCGCGCCGGGCCTGCACTGCTTGACCCACTGGTACGGGAGCCTCGTCACGCCGCACGTGACGTGGACGAGGTCGAACAACTCCTCTCCGAGGTCGATGGTTGCGGCGTCGCCGACGAGGAGGCGCGGCGCGTAGCCGGCTACCTCCAGGTTGACCGCGGCCTGTTTCGCCAGGGCCGGATCGATTTCGACACTGACGACGCTCTTCTCTCCGACGCGCTCGGACAAAAGGCCGGCGGTCCATCCCGTACCGGTCCCAACGTCGAGCGCACGCTGACCGGCGTAGGGGTCCAGCAACCCCAGCCCCCGCACGACGATCCCCGGCGCGGAGAGCGATGACGTGTAGTCGGCGCCTTCGCCGGTCCACGCCTCGGTCGCTCCGTCGTCGGTCTGCGTGATGATCGAGCGGTCCGAGTACACCGCGTCGAACCAGGCGGCCGGGTCGGCGGCTTTGTCGATCCGTTCGCCTCCGGCCGCGTTCCAGGTGTGCGCCCATGAGACGTCCGGCACGAACAGGTCACGAGGCACGGCGAAGAGCGCCTCACGCAACGAGTCGTTTGTGAGGTCGCCAGAGCCCGTGAGCCGGTCGGCGAGGCCCTCGATCTTCAGGTTGCGCTGCTCGCTGTTCACTAATGCTTCCCGCCGCCGGGGGGCGGGCCGCCGTCCGGAGACGGCGGCTTGGTCGGCGGTTTCGGCGCGACGATCGGTTGCGGCTTGCCTTCGTGCTTGCCCATTTTCGTGTGCTCCTCTCCTTCGCCCGTGTGGGCGTTGTGGTCCGCCCTCCCGGTTGAGAGGGCGGAGCTGAGGGTCGCGCCACCCGGAGGTTGCTCCCGCTCGTCCCCGAGGCCGCGACGTCTATTCGCCGTCGCCGGGGCCCTCGCGGGCCAGCTCGGCGAGGAAGTTCCGGGCGTCCTCGGGGTACCGCCGGACGAGGACGCGAAGACGCGCCAATTCAGCGGTTCGGCTCGCACCAATCCACGTGACGGAGTCGAGCGCCGCGCGGAACTCCGCGACGGCCCGGCGAACCCCGTCGAGATCGCCGAGGAGGCCCTCATACCGGGTCGGCGCCGGGCCTCGATGGTCGGTCACGGGCATGTCATCTCCGCCCACACGATTTTTCCCGCGCCCTTCGGCTCGTGGCCCCAGCGGGCCGCGAGCCCCGCGACGAGAACGAGGCCACGGCCGCCGTTGTCATCGGGATCTTCGCGGTCGAGATCCGCGAGCGGGTCGACGATGACGGGCGGCTCCGCCGAGCCGTCGGCGACCTCGATCCGGAGCGTCTTCCGCGTGCGATGGAGCGTCAGCGTGAAGATCTCGCCGAGGCGGGCCGCATTCGTCACAAGCTCGCAGACCACGATGCTCGCGTCGTCGAACAACGCGGACATACGCCATTCGGGCAGCTTGGCTTTCAGCGCCATCCGGGCGCACGAAGCCGCTTCGTCACGGGGGCCTAGGAAAAGCTCGTACGTCGTGTGTTGCACTGCCAAGGCTGTGCCCATGCGTGCCCTCTCTTGTCCCCTGCGTTGTCCTGTCTGGGCTTCTCAGCATGACCCGGCGGAGCTACCCTGTGATGCAAATTCACTATTCAAAGAACTTGAATAGTGACTCGTAGTCATGATGATCGCGTGGGGTGGTTATGGCTCAGGCTGACAGTGTTGATCCGACGGCGTCGCTCGCCGAGTGGCTCGCCCATGACGTGCGCAGATACCGGCTTGCCGCGAATATGGAGCAACGGGAACTCGCGAAACGGATCCGCATCTCATATCAACAAATGTGCAACCTTGAGGCGAATCGTCGTAATTTCACGCGGGAACATGTCCGGACGCTAGATGTGCTATGGGACACCAGTGGCCATTTTGAACGGCTATGGATTCACGCTCAGCGCGAGCATGACCGCGAGTGGTTCAAAAAGTTCACGGCCTACGAACGCCGGGCCCGCGAGATTCGGATCTGGCAACCGGTCGTGATTCCGGGCTTGTTCCAGACGGCCGAGTACGCGCGGGCGCTTGTGGTGGCAGCGCGGACCCCGGACGTGGACGGCGTCGTCGCCGGCCGGATGGCAAGGCAGAAGCTCCTTTACGGCGAGGACCCGCCACTCGTCATCGCCCTGATCGACGAGCGGGCGCTCCGACAGCCGGTACCCGGCTTCGCCGACATGCGCGCACAACTCGCGCGTCTACTGGAGATCACGGAACTCCCACACGTCACCGTGCAGGTTGTCCCGATGCTTACGCGCGCACACATCGGACTGGACGGCGGCTTCATCCTGCTCGACCTCGGCGGAGAGGACGACCGACGTGGACCGGGAAGCCTGACCGGGCGTCTGGCGTTCATCGAAGCCCAGCTAACAGGGCGCCTTGTTCGTGACGAGGGCGAGGTACGTACCCTTGCGGTACGGTACGACCGGGTCAGGGCGAAGGCGTTGTCAGAAGACGACACGGTAAAGCTGATCACTAGCATTATGGAGAGCATGGAGTGAAGCAGATCATCGAGTGGCGCACCTCTGAGCGCAGCAGCGGGCAGGGTGGGGAATGCGTCGAGGTCGGCGTTTTCGAGGACGACGCACGGCACGCGTGACCCCAGGAACGACGAGAGGCCCGCTCCCAGATCTGGGAGCGGGCCTCTTGCTGTGTAAGGAACTGTGGCTCTCTGGTTTCCGGATCAGGCCGCGAGGCCCTCGTCTCGGAGGATCTTCAGCAGGCGCGCGGCGCGGTCCGCGCCGACCTTGAGGCCTCGCACAATGCGCCGCGGTTCACATGGATCTCCTCGCGTGCCGCCCGCTGCGCGAACGACCGCGCGCGGTCGACCAGCTCGGCGTGCAGCTCAGGCGCGCTTTGCCTCGCGCTTCTGGTCCAGCTTGACTGCGACCGGTTCTGCGCCGGACTTGATCGTGATCACGTTGCACGGCGTACATGCCCGGAGCCGCGCGCGAGACAAGCACCCACGGGCGGTGCGTCGAGAATCGGACTCGCCGACGCGGCGCCTCGACAGTTCGGTCGTGGTCTCCGATCGGTCAGTGGCGGATGAATCCCTTGAGGACGGCGCCTTCGGTGGAGAGGTAATTGTCGCGGTAGTCGAAGCGTGGGCAGTCGGCGAACATCACGTACCAGTACTTCATTGCTAGGCGGCCTGGCGCGGACCTGACCAACGCGGTCCTGACCGGCGCGAACCTGGAAGGCGCGAACCTGACCAGCGTGCATTTGGAAGGTGCGAACCTGACCAACGTGAACCTGGAAGGTGCGAACCTGCGGGTGGTGCAAGGAATGACTCCAGATGAGATTCGCAAGCAAGCCCGCACCGACTACATACTTTAACTGTTCTGCCCACCAATATCCCGGCGTCAGGTCGCCGCGGGTGACCGGGGACGTCGTGACATCCGAGACGATGGTCCAGCCGTTCGGGACGCGGGAGGCGTGTTTCTGGCGCAGGTAGTAGTCGTGGGCGCGTTCGCGGTACAGCTCCTTGCGCGTCAGCAGCCACAGGTTGAGGGCCGAGTCGACGTACTCGGGGCGTAGCTGGTTGCCCGGGTCGGTCGCCTTACCGGTGCCGTAGTCGTAGCCCTCGGGCAGCAGGGGATAGGTGCGCAGGACCGACGCCCACGCGTCGTGGTACGCCTCGCCGTCGCGCAGATCGCCGCCCTGGGCGAGGAGGCCCGCGTAGAACGACGTGAGCTCGGACGTCTCGCGGCCCAGGGGAGCGCCGGTGGTCATGTCGGCCCGGTGGAACCACAGGTGGCCGTTGTAGCGCTCCTTCCCGTGCTCCAGGATCGCGGCGGTCAGCGTGTCGTACCAGTGCTTCACGTCGCGGTCATGGAACAGGTCCCAGCCGTCCCACAAATACTCGAAGAAGGAGTCCACGGGCGGGTCGACCTCGGAGGTGGAGTTCGTCCACACGCCGGTCCTGATGTTGATCTCGCTGCCGACCAGGTCCAGCGGCGAGCGCCGGTCGTACACCGCCTTCAGTGCCTTCTTGGCCGCCTTGTAGTAGCGGTCGTCGTGCGTCAGCCGGGACAGCGTGCCGAACTCGGCGATGATCGTCCCGATCTCGGCGAGCACGTTGACGTCGCCGGTGACCTCGCCGGTGCTGGGGTTGACGCGCCGGTACGGCAGGCCGGTGGGCGACTCGGTGAAGCACGGCAGCAGGATGTCGGCGATCTTCCTCGCGTTGTCCAGGAGGGCGCGTTCGCCGGTGCACAGGTAGCCGGACAGCAGCCCGCCGACCATCCGGATGTTGGTCTCGAAGACCTGGACGTCGGCGTCGACCTCCGAGAAGTCGAGGTTGTCCTCGATCCACGCGACGCCGTCGGCCAGCTCGTCGTCGAGTTCCATGAGGTACAGCGTGCCGAGGGCCTCGACGATCGACAGCCCGACGGGGTGGGCGTCGTCGAAGAACTCGCTGTGCCCGGCGCTCACCGGCAGCAGCTGGTCGTGGCCCCAGGCGTACCGCCGGTAGGACCGCCACGCGTGCCGCATCTCGGCGCGCACGTCGTCGGCGGCCGGCCGCCAGCGGCCCGGGTCGGCGCTCGCCGCGCCGGCCGGGAGGACCGCGGCCGCCAGGCCGCCGGCGGTCATGGCACCGAGGAAGGTCCTGCGCGAGAGGGGGGCTCTCATGGGTTCACCGCCAGGAGGATGACAACGTTGTCGCCCTTCCGTACCACCTCCGGCGGATCCGTGGCGACTCCCGTGACCGATGTCGGTCTGCGCGGTCAGTGGTCAGGGGCGTTCACGACGTGCGTTCGGGGAGGAAACGGACCTCCGCGGCGCCGATCGGGCCGCCGGCGGCGATCACGAGCAGGGCGATCAGGCCGCCGAAGCCCGCGACCGCGAAGGCCCCGTGCACACCCGCCGCGTCACCGGCCACCCCGGCGAGCGCGGCGCCGGCCGAGCTGCCGACGGCGAACGCCGTCACCACCCACGCGAACGCCTCCGTCACGGTCCCGCGCGGCGCGAGCCCATCCACGAGCGTGAAGCTGCAGGCCAGTACGGGTGCGAGGAAGACACCGCTGAACAGCGCGAGCACCGGCATCAGGGGAAAGGCCGGAGCCCAGGCCAGCGGGACGTACCCGGCGGCGAGCCCCGCCATCAGCATGATCAGCCGCCGGTGCGCCGATCCGGCGCGCGGTCGCCGGCCGTACACGATCCCGCCGGCCAGCGCCCCGACCGCCATCAGGGCCAGCAGCAGCCCGGAGGCGTACGGCTGGTGCCGGGCGTCGGCGTAGGCGACCGCGGCGACGCTGAACACGCCGAGGGCGACGCCGACGAACACGAGGGAGACGATCAGCCGGCGCATGCCGGGCGAGCGCAGCGGCCCGGCCCAGTGGCCGCCGCCGTGCTCGCCGCGCCAGGTGCGCGACGGCCGCGAGGAGGTCACCACCAGCGTGCCGGCCATGCCGAGCACGCCGGTGAGGAGCAGCGCCACCTCGACCGACAGCGTCACGGCGGCGATCACGATGAGCGGCCCGAAGGTGAAGAGCAGCTCCTGTGCCGCGGCGTCCAGGGCGTACGCGGCCTGCACCTCGGCCGGTCCGGCCAGGACCGATGGCCACAGCGCGCGCAGCCCCGCCTCAAGTGGCGGTGTCGCGGACCCGGCGAGGACGACGCCGGCCACGGCCGTCGGCAGTGGTCGCAGGCCGTTGACGGCGAGGAGGGCGAACCCGGCGGCGGCCACCGTCGCCCCGGTCGCGAGGATTCGAGGCTGGCCGAAGCGGTCCATGGCCCGCCCCAGCACCGGCTGGCCCGCGGCCATCGCCAGGCCGTACACCGCCGACAGCACGCCGGCGAGGGTGTAACCCCCGTGGTGTGCGCGTGTGAACAGCACGATCGCCAAGGCGCCCATGCCGTTCGGCAGCCGTCCGAGCAGCGTGCCGCCGAGCAGGCGTGAGGCGTGAGGTCTCCGGAGAAAGTCCAGATATGTGCGCATATAGTCCCGTCATACGTATTACCCACTCATCTTGTCATACGTATCAGTCATGAGACGTAAAGCTCTACGCTGTTGTTCGTGGCCAAAAGACCGACCAGCCGTGACGTGGCTCGCGTCGCGGGAGTGTCGCAGTCGACCGTCTCGATCGTGCTGGCGGGCAAGGCCGAAGGGCGGGTCAAGCCCGAGACCGGCCAGGCGGTGCGCGAGGCCGCCGAGAGCCTCGGCTACCGGCCCAACGCCGCAGCTCGCAACCTGCGCCTCGGCCGCACCCGTACGGTGCTGCTGGTCGTGCCCACGCTGAACAGCCCGTTCTTCGGCGCGGTCTACACCGGCGCCGCGCGCGTCGCCGCCGAGCGCGGCTTCGGCGTTGTTGTCCACCCCTGGCCAGATGACGTGAACCCGGCGCGCAGCCCGGTCGACATCGACGCGATCGACGGCGTGCTCGCCTCGTCGATCACCGGCGGCGTCGCCGGTCTGGGCGACCTGCCACTCGTCGTGATGGACAACGACCCGTCCGACGCGATCACCGCGGTCAACTTCGACGTCGCGGACGGCATGCGGGCGATCATCACTCACGTCCGTGACCTGGGACACCGCCGCGTCGGCCATCTCGCCGCCGCCGTCGACTCCTGGACCTTCCGCGTACGCGCCGGGGTGCTCGCCGACGCCGGCCCCGTCACCCGCCGCGACACGGCGATCGACGTCGCCGCCGCACGGGAGTCCGCCCTGGACCTCCTCGACCGCCCCGACCGGCCGACCGTCCTGGTCTGCGACGACGACCTCATCGCCGCCGGCGCGTACAAGGCGGCCCGCGCTCTCGGCTTGGACATCCCCGGCGACCTGTCCGTCACGGGTTTCGACGACATCCTGGTCGCGACCGCGCTGGAGCCGGAGCTGACCACCGTGCGACTGCCCGCCGAGGCCCTCGGAGCCCAGGCGATGGCCGCGCTCCTCGAACGCCTGGACGGCCTCGACCCGCCCGGCCTGTCGCTCCCCGGCCACCTGGTCGTCCGCGGCTCCACCGCACCGCCGCGCGAGCCGTGAGGATGTGTCGAGAGTCTTACGTCCGCGCCCGCTGACACGTTCGCGTGCCGTTCGGGGAGTAGCGTCGTTCATTCGGGCCGGTACGTGGATCGGAGCGCGTCATGGTGATTCGGGCAATCGTCGGGATCGTCCTGGTCGCCGTGGGCGGCGTCTGGATCGCCCAGGGCACGGGGCACATGAAGGGCTCGGCCATGACGGGCCACAGCCAGTACACCGTGCTGGGCGTGATCGTCGCGCTCATCGGCGTGCTCCTGCTGGTCTGGGCCTGGCGCGTACGAGGCCGCCGCCCGTCCTGACCAGACCGGGGCGTCAGAGACAGGCGCGCGCCGCGCGGACGCCCGGGTCGCCGGCCGAGATGTTCGCGGCGCTGTTGCTCGCCTTCGGCCACTTCGTGACGCGCTGGGCGGATCCGTCGGCCGCGAGGTAGGGCCACTTCCCGGCCGTGAGCCCGATCGTCGCCCAGACGCCGGTCCCGTGAACACCCGGCGCCGAGATGTGCGCCGCGACGAGGTAGATGTGTGAGAACGCGTTCGCCGGGACGGCCGTTCCGCCGGTGAGCTTCAGCCGGCCGACCCCTGGCTTCGCGCCCGAGGCGATCGAGGACAGGAGCGCCGCCGGGACCGTGAGGCAGGCGGACGAGGGCGACGGCTTCGGCTTCGCCGCTGTGGGCGGGGGCGCCGTCGTGGCCTCCGGCGCGGCCGAGCACGCGCTCAGCGCCAGGGCGCCGAGGAGGGCGAGAGGAGCGAGCCTGGTCATGTACGAGACCTTCCGGTAGGGCAGGGCCGGGCGAGCCTACCGGGCGCCCGTGACCGAGCGGGAGGGACTCCCTGTGCCAGGACTCAGGGGACACGGCAGACTCGTGCCATGACTTATGAGGCCGCCGAGAACAGGTACGAACAGCTTTCCTACCGGCGTAGCGGGCGAAGCGGGCTCAAACTGCCCGCGATCTCGCTGGGCCTGTGGCACAACTTCGGAGACGACAAGCCCATCGAGACGCAGCGGGCGATCCTGCGGCGGGCGTTCGACCGGGGCGTCACCCACTTCGACCTCGCGAACAACTACGGCCCCCCGTTCGGCTCGGCCGAGAGCAACTTCGGGCGGCTGTTCCGCGAGGACTTCGCGCCGTACCGGGACGAACTGGTCCTGTCCACCAAGGCCGGCTACGACATGTGGGGCGGCCCGTACGGCGAGTGGGGCTCGCGCAAGTATCTCCTCGCCAGCCTCGACCAGTCGCTGAGCCGTATGGGCGTCGACTACGTCGACATCTTCTACAGCCACCGGTACGACCCCGAGACGCCCCTCGAGGAGACGATGGGCGCGCTCGACCACGCCGTCCGGTCCGGGAAGGCCCTGTACGCGGGGATCTCCTCCTACTCTCCGGAGCGTACGAGGGAGGCCGCGGAGATCCTGCGGCGGATGGGCACGCCGCTGCTGATCCACCAGCCCTCCTACTCCATGCTCAACCGCTGGATCGAGGGCGGTCTCCTGGACGCCCTGGAGGAGGTCGGCGCGGGCTGCATCGCGTTCTCACCCCTGGCGCAGGGCATGCTGACCGACAAGTACCTCGGCGGGATCCCCGAGGGGTCGCGGGCGAGCCAGGGCAAGTCGCTGTCCAAGGGCCTGCTCACCGACGAGACCCTCGCGCACGTGCGGACCCTCAACGAGATCGCCGCGAACCGCGGGCAGTCGCTGGCCCAGATGGCGCTGTCCTGGGCCCTGCGCGACCCGCGCGTCACGTCGGCGCTGATCGGCGCCAGCAGTGTCGAGCAGCTCGACGACAGCCTCGGCGCCCTCGGCCGGCTCGACTTCGCCGACGACGAACTGGCCGCGATCGACCGGGACGCCGTCGACGCCGGCATCAACATCTGGGCGGCCTCCAGCCGCCACTGACTCAGGCGGTGATGAGCAGGGTGGCCGCGCCGGCGCAGATGAGCGCGGCCGCCCAGAGCCGGTCGAGGTCGAACCAGGCGCGGCGGAGCACGGCCAGGCCGAGCACCTCGTACACCAGGACCGCGATCGTGCCCGCGACGGCGAACATCGCCAGCGTGTGCACGCCGGTCACGAAGACCGCGGCGGTCACCGCGCTGCCGGCGCCGCCGGACAGTCCGTGCGAGTGGCCGGGGATCGACGCCGAGCCGTGGGTCAGCACCGGCAGCAGCATCAGCCCGGCCCCGTGCGCCGACGACATCAGGAACGACCACCCGGCGAGCTGCCACAGCGACAGCCGCATGCCCACCCAGCGGAAGTGCCGCTTGGACAGCAGCCGCCACAGCCCGAAGCCGACGAGGACCACGCCGCCGCCGATCGAGACGACGCGCGAGGTCAGCACCGACCCGGTGAGGGTCACGACGACGGCGACGGCGAACACCGACGCGGCGTGGCCCGCCGCGATCGCGGGCAGTGCCTGGAGCACCAGCGCCCGCGACCGCTCCTGCAGGCCGCGCGCGACGGCGAACAGCCAGCCCATGCCGGGGTTCAGCCCGTGGAAGGCTCCGAGCGCCACGAGCGCGATCAGGGAACCGTCCTTCACGGTTGACATCCTCTCCGTCCTAAAGGGCGGAGGTTCCCTTCACGCTGCGTGTGGAACACGCGGCGTCCGGGTGGGTTCCCGCTTCTTTGCGCGCGGCCGGGATGGGGCCCGGTCTTACATGCGCTCCACGGGCGTTGAGGTCCGCCTGTCCAGCGGCCCTGATGTTGATGGCGGCGTTCACGTCCCGATCGTGGTGGCTGCCGCACGGGCAGTCCCACGCTCGGACGTTGAGCGCCATCTTGTCGTTGATCCGGCCGCAGCCGGAGCACATGCGGGTGGAGGGGAAGAACCGGCCGACCCGGCCGAAGGTCCGCCCGTACCGGGCGGCCTTGTACTCCAGCATGGCGGTGAAGCCGGCCCAGCCCGCATCGTGCACGGATTTGGCCAGCCGGGTCCGGCCGAGACCGGCGACGCACAGGTCCTCGACGAATACCGCTTGGTTGTCGCGGATCAACGTCGTGGACAGTTTGTGCTGCCAGTCCCGCCGGGTGTCGGCCACCCGAGCATGAGCACGGGCCACCTTCACGACGGCCTTCTTCCGGTTGTTGCTCCCGCGCTGCTTGCGGGACAAGTCCTGCTGCAACCGCTTGAGCTTGCGGGCCGCGCGGCGCAGGAACTTCGGCGCGGCCACCTTCGTGCCGTCCGAGAGGACCGCGAAGTGTGTCAGGCCCAGGTCGATACCGATCTCGGAGTCGACCGGGGGCAACGTCGCCTCTTGTTCCGTCGTGACGACGAAAGAGGCGAAGTACCGGCCCGCCGCGTCCCGGATGATCGCCACCGACGACGGATCGGATGGCAGGCTCCGCGACCAGCGCACGTGCAGGTCGCCGATCTTCGGCAGCCTGAGCTTGCCGTTGTCGAGGACCTTGAACCGGGAGTTCTTCGTGAAGCGGATGGCCTGCCGGCTGTCTTTGCGGGACCGGAACCGGGGCGGGGCGACCTTGCGTCCCTTGCTCTTGCCGGTGATCGAGGCGAAGAAGTTGCGGTACGCGGTGTTCAGGTCCGCCAGGGCCTGCTGCAACACCACCGCGGACACTTCGCCCAGCCACGCCCGCTCCGGTGTCAGCTTGGCCTCGGTGATCAGCCTGCGGGAAAGCTCGGCGTCCGAGAGGTACTTCTCGCCTGCCTCTCGTGCCTGCTGACGCAGGCGCAGTCCGTCGTTGAACACCACCCGCGCGCACCCGAACGCCCTGGCCAGCTCGATCTGCTGGCCCGGCGTCAGGTACACGCGGTAGTTGTAACGGAGCTGCACGAGACGACCGTACCATTGGTTTATGGCCGATCTCGAAGGTATCCGCACTGGCAGGCACTGCGTTTTCGCCCTGCACGCTCACTTGGTCTTCGTGACGAAGTTCCGGCATCGCGTGTTCGGTGACGCTCACCTCACCCGGATGGAAGAGATCATGCGGGCGGTGTGCGCCGACTTCGAGACCGAGCTGGTCGAGTTCAACGGCGAGAACAACCACGTCCACCTGCTCGTCAACTTCCCGCCCAAGGTCGCTCCGGCGAAGCTGGTCAACAGCCTCAAGGGCGTGTCCAGTCGGCGGATGCGGCAGGAGTTCCCCGACCTGCGACGGCACTACTACCAGGCCAACAAACTCTGGTCGGGTTCGTACTTCGCAGGCTCCGTCGGCGGGGCACCGCTGAGTGCCGTGCGTCACTACATAGAACAGCAGAACCACCCGGCATAAGGCACTGCCCGGACCTCGGCGGCCCTCCCAGCGCGCGCCTTCACTCCCACCCTGAAGCGCGGAGCACCGGCGGGCCCGGTAGCCGGCGTGCTTGGCCAGCTCGTCCGGCTCCAGCGTCTTGACGATCGATGGCTTGAGCGGGTCGTCCTTGACGTCGATCACGTAGATCCGTGACGAGCGCAGGCCCGGCACGATGAGGTAGCGGCGTTCGATGTGCGGGTGCGGTGCGTAGGGGCACAGCGCGCTGCTGCAGGCGTTCCACCCGAAGTGGTGCAGCTCATCGCCTTTGTACGGCAGGTCGGTCCAGCCCACCACGGACCCGTACGAGTCCGACGCGGGGTCGACATCGAGCACGGCGATGGCGTCCGGTCTTCCGGCAGACCGGTCGAAGGCGGCCACGTACGCGAGGGACTCCGCAGGCGCCCTCGCCGCGTCGCGCGGGGACGGGTAGAAGGTCGGGTCCGGTTTCCAGAGGGCCACGCACACTCCTTCGCACGGCGGTGTCATGAGGAGACCGCGGACGTCGGGCGGGTAATCCGCCGTGACTCTTATTCCCTATGGATCCGACTTCCACCCGGTGTGGTCGCGGGTCGGTGATCCGGGCGGGGTTCCGCGGAAGTAATACCCGCGTGAAGAAGGCAGTCCAAGGTGTTCTGGACACCGGGTTACTGGCAAAATCAGCTCGTGTGACCGATCTCGTGCAGCTGCTCACCCCGGAAGGGGAGCGGCTCGACCACCCCGACCACCCGTTGGACCTCACCGATGAGGAGGTCCGCGGGCTCTTCCGCGACATGGTGCTGACCCGCCGCATCGACACCGAGGCGGTCGCGCTGCAGCGGCAGGGCGAGCTGGGGCTGTGGGCGCCGTCGCTCGGCCAGGAGGCCGCCCAGATCGGCACCGCGCACGCGCTTCTTCCCTCCGACTTCGTCTTCCCCAGCTACCGCGAGCACGGCATCGCGTACTGCCGGGGCATCGGCGCCTCCGACCTGCTGAAGATCTGGCGGGGCACCGCCCACGGCGGCTGGGACCCCTATGAATACCGGATGGCCGACTACGCGCTCGTGATCGGCAGCCAGGCCATCCAGGCGGTCGGCTACGCGATGGGCGTCCAGCGTGACGACGCCTCCGAGGCCGTCCTCGCCTGCTTCGGCGACGGCGCGACCAGCCAGGGCGACGTGAGCGAGGCGTTCGTGTGGGCGGGCGCGCAGAACGCCCCCGTCGTCTTCCTCTGCCAGAACAACCAGTGGGCGATCTCCGCGCCGATGGCGACGCAGTCGCGGGTGCCGCTCTACCGGCGCGCGTCCGGCTTCGGCTTCCCGGGTGTCCGCGTCGACGGCAACGACGTCTTCGCCTGCCTCGCGGTGGCCCGCACCGCCCTCGAACGCGCCCGGCGCGGCGAGGGGCCGACGCTCATCGAGGCCTTCACCTACCGGATGAGCGCCCACACCACCTCCGACGACCCGACCCGCTACCGCGCCGGCGCGGAGCTCGAGTCGTGGCGCCTGAAGGACCCGATCGAGCGCGTCCGCGCCTACCTCACCAAGAACGACCTGGCCGACGACGCCTTCTTCGACGCCATTGAGGCCGAGTCCGAGCGCCTGGGCCGCCAGGTCCGCGACGACTGCCGCGGGCTTCCCGACCCGGCGCCGCGGGCGATCTTCGAGAACGTCTACGCCGGACACCACGCGCAGCTGGACGAGGAGTGCGAGGCGTTCATGGCCTACCTCGGAACCTTCGCCGAGCAGTGACCGCGTTCGAATCCGGTCAGTACGGACGCAACGTAGAATCCCGACCGTGACCGAGGCGAAGTTCGAGATTCAAATGCTCCATGACCGGGTCATGGTGCGCGCCGACAAGGAATCCGGGGAGCGCCGCAGCAGCGGCGGCATCGTCATTCCGGCGACCGCGGAGTCCTCCAACCTTCTGGTCTGGGGCGAGGTCTGCGGCGTCGGTCATCACGTCCGCTCGGTCAAGGTCGGCGACAAGGTGCTGTTCAAGGACGAGGACCAGCTCGAGGTCGAGGTCCAGGGAGACCTCTACCTCGTCATGCGCGAACGCGACATTCACGCCGTCGCCAGCGAGCGCCCCGAGTACGGAACGGGCCTCTACCTCTAGAGGGGCAGCGTGAACGCCGACAGGCGGCTGTAGACGCCGGGGTAACCCGGGCGCGCGCAGCCGTACGCCCACGACGTGAGGCCGGCGAGGCGGCCGTCGACGACGAGCGGGCCGCCGCCGTCGAACTGGCACGTGTCGGCGGACGGCGAGCCCGCACAGACCATGTCGACGTGGTCGAAGGCCCCGCCGTACGCCGACGAGCAGCGTGCGTCGGGCACCAGCGGCACCGCCGCCTCGCGCAGCTTGGCGTTGTTCATGTCGCGCTCCGACGTCGTGCCCCAGCCGAAGACGCGCGTCTGCGCGGCCGGCGGGTAGAGGCCGCCGTGGACGATCATCGGCAGCGCGATGCGGTTCGTCGGCCGCACCAGGGTCAGCACCGCCGCGTCGTGGTGCTCGACGGTCTCGCCCTTGAACTCGGTCTCCTTGAAGCCGGGCTGCACCCAGACGTGTTTCACCTGGACGGTCTCGCCGTCCTTCTTCGACAGGTCGGCGCGGCTGAAGGTGACGCTGAGGAGGTTCGGCACCGAGCTCAGGAAGTCGACGCAGTGGGCCGCTGTCACGACCTTGTCCGGCGCCACCAGCACGCCGCCGCAGAACTGCCCGGACGGGCGTACCGACTGCGAGGGGGTCCCGACCGCGGCCAGCCAGGAGGGCGGGACTGCGAGGGAGCCGCCGACGACCGCGTGTGCGGCAGGCGTCACGAGTCCGGTCGACAGCAGAACCGCCGACGCGACCACCGAGAAACGACGCGAGAACAGGCGCATGGGTGAAGGACCTCCGTCCGATCTCCGGGAAAACCTACCGGTACTTGCGGCCCGTGCGGTGGGAGAGCCGTGCGGAGAGGTTGCGGGGGATGAACTTGCCCGCGCCGACCAGGGCCTTGTACTGCAGGCTCGGGACGCTGACCGACCGGCCCCGGCGGAAGTCGCGCAGCGCCGCGGCCACCACGTCGTCGGCGTCCAGCCACGCGACCGACGGCATCCCCGACATGTCCATCTTCGCCCTGTCGTGGAACTCCGTGTGCACGAAACCCGGGCACAGGGCCATGACGTGCACGCCGGGAACGTCCTGGGCGACGCCCTCGCTGAAGCCGACCACCCACGCCTTCGACGCGCCGTAGGTGCCACGGGAGAAGAACGCCGCCACCGACGCGACGTTGATGACCCCGCCCTGGCCGCGCTCGCGCATCGCGGGCAGGGCCGCGTACGTCAGGCGCAGGACCGCTTCGCAGTGGACGCGCAGCATGGTCAGCTCGTCGTCCAGCGGGACCTCGAGAAACCGGCCCTTCTGCCCGAAACCGGCGTTGTTGATCACCAGGTCGGCGCGGCGGGCGGCCTCCTCGCCGCGTGCGATCCCTTCCTCGGTGGAGAGGTCGGCGACCACGATTTCGGAATTCCCGAGGTCGTCGGCGGCGCGTCCCAGGCGTTCGGCGTCGCGGGCGAGCAGAATGAGGTCGAAGCCGTCGGCCGCCAGGCGACGCGCGAAAGCCGCGCCGATTCCGGCCGTCGCGCCTGTGATGAGAGCGGTGGGCATGCGCCGTAGGTTACTGCCCCGCTTCGCCGAACCGTTCCGGCGTCCGGCGCATCTACCTGATCGCGGAGCGCCTCAGCGGCGCGCCTGAATGAAAGAGGTCGAGCGGTGACGGGTATCGCGGATCGGGTGCTACCGCCCGCAGGAGAAAAAGGCGGCAGGCCTGCGCGCCACACCGGCCTGATCGTGGCCGCCGTCGCCGCCGTGACCGGGCTCATGCTCGTCGCGCTGTCGCTCGTGCAGATGGCGCGCCCGCTGCCGGCGCCGACGGTGAGTCTCGTCGCCTCTCCGGCACATACGGTGCCGGGCTCGCTCGCGCTGCCGTGGCCGTCGGCGGGCCAGGCGGTCATCGAGATCGACGGGCTCGGCCGGATGGGCGTCTACGGCACGGCGACGCCCGCGCCGACCGCCAGCGTCGCCAAGGTGATGACCGCGTACGTCTTCCTCAAGGACCATCCGCTGCGCGCCGGCGAGGAGGGCGCCACGTACACGATCTCGCCGGAGGAGGCGGCCCGGCTGCCCTGGCGCAAGGCGCGCGAGGAGACCCACGTCGACGTCGTCGCCGGCCAGCCCTTCACCGAGCGCGAGGCCCTGGAGGCCCTGCTGATCGTCTCGGCGAACAACATCGCCCACGAGCTGGCCCGCTGGGACGCCGGCGGCGACGCGGCGTTCGCCGTCAAGATGAACGCCACCGCGCGCGCCCTCGGCATGACCAGCACCCACTACACCGACCCGAGCGGGTTCGACGCGACCACCGTGAGCACCGCCTCCGACCAGGTCAGACTGTTCCGCGCCGCGATGCTGCTGCCGGCCTTCACCGAAGTGGTCGCCAAGTCGTCCTTCACACCGCGCGGCGGCGGTGAGACCAGCAGCGGCGGCAACACGCTGCTCGGCTCGTACGGCGTCGTGGGCGGTAAGACCGGCTTCACGAGCCAGGCCGGCGCCAACTACGTCTTCGCCGCACGCACACACGGCCGCCTCATGGTCGGCGCGATCATGTCCCAGCCGGGCGCCATCAGCCCCGCCACCGCCGTGAACGCCGCCCAGCCGCTGATCCTCGCCGCCGAGAACGCCCTCACGACCGTCGACATCGCCCCGGCCGGCACCCCGATGGCCGTGATCGACGACCGCCTGGGCCACCGCACGAAGCTCCTGGCCGCCACCCCGGTCCGCACCCTCGGCTGGCCCGGCCTCACCCTGCACCTGAGCGTACGAGACGCCCTCACGGTCAAGGCCGGAGACGAGAAGACACCCTTGAGACCGGCCCACCGGCTGCCGAAGCCCTCCGTCCTCGACCGCCTGGCCCGCCTACGCTGAACCCGCCCGATCCGAGGGGGCGACGTGGAAGTCGCGAAAGTTCGGGCGGCGGGTCGCCAGGCGGTAGGCGAAGGTGTAGCCGGGCCAGTTGTTGATGTTCCGGCCGTCCTCGGCCATGTACCAGCTCGTGCAGCCCGTGCTCCACACCGTCCCGCCGAACCTTCGCTGGACATAGCGGTTGTAGGCGTCCTGCACGTCCGGCAGCACGTCGATGTACTTCACCCGGCGGAGCGTTCGTACGCAGCGTTCGACGTAGGCGAACTGGGACTCCAGCATGTAGATGATCGAGTTGTGGCCGAGGTTGGTGTTCGGGCCGTACAGCACGAACAGGTTGGGGAAGCCGCTCACCGTGATCCCCAGGTACGCCTCCGCGCCGTCGCGCCAGCTCGCCGGAAAGCTCCCTCCCGCGCAGGCCGCGGACCGAGACGGGGGCCAGGAAGCCGTGTGAGCGGAACCCCGTGCCGTACACGACCGCGTCGACCTCGCGTTCGCGGCCGTCGGCGGTGACGACGCCGCGCTCGGACAGGCGGTCGATCGGATCGGTCACCACCTCGACGTGGTCGCGGGTCAGGGCGGTGTAGTAGTCGTTCGAGACGAGGACGCGCTTGCAGCCCATGACGTAGTCAGGTGTCAGCGCCGCGCGCAGGCCGGGGTCGGCGACCTGCTCGGCGAGCCGTTTGCGGAAGGCCGCCCCGGTGCGGTTCAGCAGCTTCGGGAAGCTGACGAACCCCAGCGCGCGCGACTCGAACTCCGCGTACGTCTTGGCCCGGCTCAGCGTCTGCAGGAACGGCACGTGCCGCAGCAGCCGCCGCTCCCAGGGCCCGTACGCGCGGTCGGACTTCTCGATCACGTACGGCGCGGTTCGCTGGAAGACGTACAGGCGCGAGGCCCGCTCGGCCAGGTGCGGAATGAACTGGATCGCGCTCGCCCCGGTGCCGATCGCCGCGACGCGTTTCCCGGTGAGGTCGGCGGCATGGTCCCACCGCGCGGAGTGGAAGGCCGTCCCGCCGAAGGTGTTCGGGAAGGACGGGTACGCGGGCCGGTTGAGCTGCCCGCAGGCCATCACCAGCGCCCGCGCCGCGAGTTCCTCACCGCCCGTGGTCCGGATCCGCCAGAGCCCGGGGCCGTCGTCGAAGGCCGCCTCTTCGACCTCGGTGCCGAACCTCGGGACGATTCCGTACTTGTCCGCACAGCGTCGCAGGTAGGCGAGGATCTCGGCCTGCGGTGAGTACCGCCGCGACCAGTCCGCGGAGCGCTCGAACGAGAAGGAGTACAGGTGCGAGGGCACGTCACAGGCCGCACCGGGGTAGACGTTGTCGCGCCAGGTGCCACCGAGGTCGCCGGCCTTCTCCAGCACCGTGACGTCGTGGCCCGCGCGCTTCAGCCGGATCGCCATCCCGATCCCGCCGAAGCCGGCTCCGACGATGACCACACTTAGCGTTTTCGCCATGAACGCCTCGCTATAGTCCCGGACTCGACGGAATCAGGTTATCCATCACATTGATGTGAGGTGTGCGGTCGACCGGGTGCGGATGTACGACGTGTGACTCACGCGAGGCAGCGCAGGGCGTCGCGCAGGTGCGCGGGAAGCGGGTGGTCGCCGGGAAGACGCCCGACCGTCGCGGCGACGAACTCCGGCGGCGTGAGCGTCGCCCGTACGCGGCCGGCGCGGACGGCGTAGTCGCGGCCTTCTCGCTCGATCTCGGCCGTGGAGTCCTGCTCGGCGAGCGCGAACAGGCCGACGCGGACGCGCCAGGCGACCCGGTCCGGTGCGTCCGCGCCGGGCACGCCCACGTCGTCGGCGTGGGTGGCGTACTCGGAGGAGTAGTGGAACGCCTGGTCGCCGACGGGGTACGGGCCGGCCATCGTCGGCAGTGTGGCGTCGCGGCCGAGTTCGCGCATCCGGCGGCGCGTGTCGCCGTTGCGGGTGCGCCACTCGTCGAGCACCTCGGCGACCGGCAGGTCCCGGCGCGTACGGACCGTCCAGTCGTTGAAGTCGGAAAGGCCTGATACGCCCTCCTCATCCAGCCGGGCGGAGAGGCCCTTCAGGTCGTCGTCGAGGCACGCGTGGTTGTAGGCCTCCTCGCCCGCCAGGTGGGCGAGGACGTCACGGACCGTCCAGCCCGCACAGAGCGAGGGGCGGATCCAGCCGTCGCCGTCGAGCGAAGAGAAGAAGCGGTCGAGCCGCTCCGCCTCGGCGTCGAAGAGGTCGAAGGGCGACAGATCGTCGAGTGCTGCCATATCCCTCATGTTCCCCGCGGGCCGGCGATCAGCGCGCCCGGTACCGGAAGCCGACCCCGTACGCCCCGGTCTGCGGGGATTTGGAAATGCGGATGCTGGCGACTGTGAAGTGGCCGACGATCAGCGCGTGCGGCCGGAGCGCGGCGATGGTCGCACGGCGCTGACGGCCGTTGACATCGGTGATGATCATGCGGATGCGGCCGGCCCGCAGCTTGCCCGTACGGACCTTCAGCCCGCCCTCGGTCTTGACGCTCGACGGCGCCTGCCACCAGGTGGCGGCGCCCGCCTTCAGGCCTTTCTCAGGCCCGGGCTTACGTGCCGGGGTGGTTCGGGTGGGCGTGGGGGAGGGCGTCCGCGCGGCGGCGTTCTGTCTCCGGACCGCCCCGGCCGGGTCGCTGCACCCCGCCAGCAGCCCGATCACGACGACCAGTGCCGGAAGGCGTATGCCTCCGCGCATGCTTTTCCTCCTCGTTGATCGACGAGGAGAACCTTAACGTCAACGGCGGCGCCGGACGTCCTCGCGGCTGCCCAGCTTGCCGAGAAGGCGTACGAGGGTCTCGCGCTCGTCCGGCGACAGCGCGTCCGCCCACAGCCGCTCGCGCTCGTTGTGCGCGACGAACGCCTCGGTGATCGCCTCCTCGCCCTCGGCGGTCAGGCTGAGGCGTACGGCACGGCGGTCGTCCTCGTCGGGGACCTTGCTGACCAGGCCGTCCCGGTCGAGGGTGTTGATCAGCGCGGACACCGCCTGCCGGCTCATGCCGGACAGCTCCGCGGCGCGCTTGGCCTCCATGGGCCCGCCGACCCAGAGGGTGAACAAAAGGCGGAATCCGGGGTAGCTCCATCCACGTGGACGGTGCACGACCGACTCCATGTCGTAAACGACCATGTTCGTCACCCGGTAGAGGGTGAGGATGAGGCGTGTGGCGGCGCGGTCCGTCTGTGGCAGGCGCTCGTGCGTGCGGTCGACTGCGGCGTCGACGAACGACCAGAAGTCGAGGTCTTGTGCGGTCACGAGGCACAGCCTATGGTCGGAAGTGGAAGATAATAAAAGCTTTTACTATTTCACGGAGACAAGATGCCCTACTACCGCGTGACGGGGGAGGTCCCTCGCAAGCGCCACATCCAGTTCCGCAAGCCCGACGGCGGGCTGTACGCGGAGGAGCTCATGGGAGAAGAGGGGTTCTCCTCGGACTCCTCGCTGCTCTACCACGTCCACCTGCCGACGGCGATCGTCAAGAGCGAGGGCGTCGACGTCCCCGCGCACGGTACGGGCGCGAGCCCCAACCATCCACTGATGCCGCGCCACTTCAAGCCGCACGCCCTCGACGCCGGGGGCGACCCCGTGCTCGGCCGCCGGCTGCTGATGGCCAACGACGACATCCGCATCTCCTATGTCGCCGCCGACGCGGACGGCGAGCTGTACCGCAACTCCGCGGGCGACGAGTGCGTGTACGTGGAGTCCGGCACCGCGCGCCTGGAGTCGACGTACGGCGCGCTCGACGTCGGGCCCGGCGACTACGTCGTCATTCCCACCGGCACCATCCACCGCTTCGTGCGCACCTGTGGCGAACCGCTGCGGCTCATGGTCTTCGAGGCCTCCGGCCACATCCGCCCGCCGAAGCGCTACCTGTCGCAGTACGGCCAGTTCCTGGAGCATGCGCCGTACAGCGAACGCGACCTGCGCGGGCCCGCCGAGCCGCTCGTGTGCGAGGGCCACGACGTGCCGGTGCTCGTACGCCACCGCGGCGGGCTGTCGCGCCTCACGTACAAGAACCATCCGCTCGACGTCGTCGGCTGGGACGGATATCTGTATCCGTACGCCTTCAACATTCGCGACTTCGAGCCGATCGTGAAGCGCACTCACGCGCCCCCGCCCGTGCACCAGACGTTCGAGGGCCCCAATTTCGTGATCTGCTCGTTCTGTCCGCGTCCGCTGGACTTCCATGACGATGCCATTCCGATCCCGTACAACCACCACAACGTCGACTCGGACGAAATGATGTTCTATGTCGGCGGCGACTACTCGGCGCGCAAGGGCTCCGGAATCGACGTGGGTTCGATCAGCCTGCACCCATCCGGATTCACTCATGGTCCCGCTCCGGGCGCGGTCGAGGGCGTGCTCGAGGCGGTCAGGAACGGCCACAAGGTCACGACCGAGATGGCCGTCATGGTGGACACGTTCCGGCCGCTGAACATCGGCGCCCAGGCGACGTCCGTCGAGGCCGCCGACTACGCCTGGACATGGGCGGGATAGGGCGCCGCCGCCCGGCGAAAACCGCCCCATTCTCCTTTGTCGCAGATCTCGCCATGAAATAGAACGGCACATGAGTCACACACGGTGAATGACGATTACCGTGTGTGATTAACGCTGAGCCGGGTAGAAGATCGCTCGGGCATGAATATCTTCTACGGCGAAGGAGATCTTGGATGCGAAAAATGTACGCGCTCGGGACGGGAACGCTGGCCGTCGCTGCGGTATTGGGCACCGGAATCGCGGCGCACGCCGCACGGCCTGCCGCCGCGAACACCGACGGCTACCAGATCGTCCAGCTTCCCAATTCCAATGTCGGGAACTTCACCCGCCGCACCGTCATGTGCCCGGCCGGCAAACGGGCGATCGGCGGAGGAGGCGAGGCCCAGGGAAACGAAGCCGTTCTCGTGGGCAGCTTCCCGACCTCCGACGGCCGCGGATGGATCGCCCTCGGCCGGCAGCCGGGCTACACCTCGGTCGGGATCAGCGTCTACGCGATCTGCGTGAACTCCTGATCTGACGCACGGTCTCCACACCCGCCACCGCGTTGCGGGCGGAGGCGATGGTTTCTCACAACACCCTGTACCGCGCGGACTCCGGGACGCCGGGGTCCGCGCGGCACGGTGCTCAGGCGATGGCCGGCACCGCCGCCAGCAGCGTGCGGGTGTACTCGTGCCGCGGCGCGTCGTACAGCTCGCCGACGTCGGCCAGCTCCACCAGCTCACCGTCGTGCATCACCGCGACCCGGTCGCTGACCTGCCGCACCACCGCGAGGTCGTGGGAGACGAACACGATCGTCAGCTCGTACTCCTCCTGCAGCCCGCTCAGCAGCTCCAGGATCTGCGCCTGCGTCGACACGTCGAGTGCCGAGACCGGCTCGTCGCAGACCAGCAGCTTCGGCCGGAGCGACAGCGCACGCGCGATGCCCATGCGCTGACGCTGGCCCCCGGAGAACTCATGCGGGTACCGGTCGTACCGCGCCGGGTCCAGGCCGACGCGCTCCATCAGCTCCCGAGCCGCCTTCAGCGCCTCCCGGTCGCCGGTGCCCTGCACCTTGAGTGGATCGGCGACGCTGTCGCCGACCGTACGGCGCGGGTTCAGCGAGGAGACCGGGTCCTGGAAGACCATCTGCAGGTCACGCCGGACCGACCGGAGCCGCTTCTCTGGCATGCCCGTGAGGTCGGTGTCCTCGAAGCGGACGCTCCCGCTCGTGGGGTCCAGCAGCCGCACCATCATCCGGGCGAGGGTGGTCTTGCCGCTGCCGCTCTCCCCGACGACGCCGAGCGTCTCGCCGCGCCGGACGTCCAGGGTCACGGAGCCGACCGCTCGCAGCACGTCGCGGCGCAGGCCGCCCCCGGGCCGCTTGAACTCCCGCGTGAGGTCCGCGACCGTCAGCAGCGGCTCGCCCGGTGTACGGCGAGAGACGCGAGGCGGGCCGTCCAGCCGGGGAACGGCCGCCAGCAGGGCACGCGTGTACGGCTCGGCGGGCGCGCGCAGGACCTCCTTGACGGGGCCCCGCTCGACGAGCCGGCCGTTCTGCATGACCAGCACCCGCTCCGCCGACCGCGACACGACGCCGAGGTCGTGCGTGACCAGGAGCAGCCCCATGCCGGTGTCGGCGCGCAGGCCGTCGAGAAGGTCGAGGATCTGCGCCTGCACGGTGACGTCCAGCGCGCTGGTCGGCTCGTCCGCGACGAGGATCTCCGGCTCGCAGGCCAGGGCCATCGCGATCAGCGCCCGCTGGCGCATCCCACCGGAGAACTCGTGCGGCCGTGACCGCGCGCGCCGCGCGGCGTCCGGGATGCCGACCCGGTCGAGGACCTCCACGGCCTTCGCCCACGCCGCCTTGCGCCCGCCGCCGGCGTGCGTGCGGTACACCTCGGAGATCTGGTCGCCGATCCGGTAGTACGGGTCCAGCGCCGACAGCGGATCCTGGAAGATCATCGCGATCCGGTGCCCGCGCAGGCGCCGTACGGACTCGTCGTCGAGCGCGTTCACGTCGTCGCCGCCGAGCAGGATCTCGCCCGACACCCGCGCCGGCGTGTGGCGGTGCAGCCCCAGCAGGGCCAGCGCCGTCGTGCTCTTGCCCGACCCGGACTCGCCGACGATGCCCAGCGCGCCGCCGGCCGCGAGGTCGAAGGAGACGCCGTCGACGGCGCGCAGCGCGTCGCCGCCCCCGTCGCCCGCGGGGAACTCCACGGTCAGGTCCCGTACCGACAGAACGGGCTGCGCCTGGTCGGTCATGACAGGACGACCCTCCGGTCGATCACGGCGTACGACAGGTCCGCGACGGTGTTGGCGACGACGATCGCGCCGCCGGCGACGAGCGTGAGCCCGGCGACGACCGGCAGGTCGACGTTGTTGGACGACTGCACGATCAGCTGGCCGAGCCCGGGCAGGCCGAACAGCGTCTCGGTGAGCATCGCGCCGACGAGGATGTAGCCGAAGTCGAGCGCGGTGATCGAGACGACCGGGGTGAGCGCGCCGCGGATGGCGTGCTTGCCGATGATCTGCCGCTCACGGACCCCGTACGCCCGGAACGTGCGGATGTGGTCCTCCGACAGCGTCTCCAGCATCCCGGTGCGGGTCAGCCGCGCGTACACCGCGGCCTGCGCGATCGCCAGGGTGAACCAGGGCAGCAGCAGGTTCTTCGCCCACTCGGCCGGGTTCTCGGTCAGCGGCACGTACACCGGGAAGTCCAGCCAGTGCAGGACCCCGCAGAACAGCATCAGCAGCAGCATCCCGCTGACGAAGATCGGAGCGCCGTAGGAGAGCAGCGAGACGGCCGTCACCGCGCGGTCGGTGAACTTCCCCTCGCGCAGCGCCGACAGGACACCTCCCGAGATGCCGAGGATCAGCCACACCACCATCGCGCCCGCCGTCAGCGACAGCGACACCGGCAGGCGCTGGGAGATCAGCGACAGCACCGGCTGGTCGTTCTGGAACGAGAAGCCCAGGCAGGGGGCGGCGCAGTGCGATATGTCCGGGCCGGAGCTGTAGTCGCGGCCGACCACGATCCCGGTCAGGAAGTGCCAGAACTGGACGTACTCCGGCTCATCCAGGCCGAGCTTGTGGTCGATCGCGGCGAGCTGCCCGCCGCCGCAGCCCTTGCCGCAGACGAGCACCGCCGGGTTCGACGGCAGCGCGTAGAAGATGACGTAGACGAGCGAGGCCATCACCAGCAGAAGGATCACCGTGCTGATGAACCGCCTGATCAGGTAGCGGGTCACTGGTCGCTCACCACTCCTCACTCGCTACGCGGGCGACCTCGTGCCTCGGCCGCCCACTCCGCTCGCTGCGTCGGGTTCGCTCCGTCACTTACGGCCTCCCCGCAGAGACGTCGCCTTGGGATCCATGGCGGTGCGCAGGCCATCGGCGAGCAGGGTGAAGGCCAGCACGTTGATCAGCAGGAGCAGCCCGGGCACCAGGACGTACGCCGGGTCGGCCTGGAACCAGGTCGTCGCGGTGGACAGCATCTGACCCCAGGACGACGACGGCGGACGCACGCCCACGCCGAGGAAGGACAGCCCCGCCTCGGAGATCATGTTCGAGGGCAGCAGCAGTGCCACGTACGTCACGAGCGGCGCCGAGACGCCGGGCAGGATCTCGCGCAGCGCGATGCGCGTCCGCGAGGCCCCGGAGAGCCGCGCCGCCGACACGTAGTCACGTGTCCGCAGCGACAGCACCTGCCCGCGGACGAGCCGCGCCGTGCCACCCCAGCCGAACAGCCCGATGACCAGCATCAGCAGCACCGGCCGGGGGAAGGTGTCCGGCACGATCGCGAGCAGCGCGATCGCGAAGATGAGCTGCGGGAACGAGATCGACAGGTCGATGAGCCGGCCCAGGAACGAGTCGGCGAACTTGCCGCCGAGCCCTGCCGCCAGCCCGATCCCGACCCCGAGCAGCACCTGCACGATCAGGGTGCCGATCGCGACCGTGAACGAGATCCGCGCGCCGCCCAGGGCGCGCGCGAACAGGTCACGGCCGGTGGTCGGCTCCACCCCGAGCCAGTGCGCACCGCCGGCACCGCCGAACGACCCGCGCGGCACACCGCCGCGAGCGGAGTCCAGCAGCTCGGAGTGGTACGTCGTGGTGTCCTGGCCCTCCAGATGGATCAGCAGAGGAGCGAGCAGTGCCAAGACGATCATCACGACCGCCACGACGAGACCGGCCATGGCCATCCGGTCGGCCCGCAGCCTCCGCCGGATCTGACGCCCGCGGGCCGGCGTCTCCGTGGAGACGCCGACCTCGGTGACGAGCTCGGCGGTCAAGTCACTTCACCGACACCATGGACGGGTCGTACGAACCGCGCCATTCGTCCAGGTAGGTGTTCTTCAGGTTCTTGCCCGTCAGGCGGATGTAGATCGGGTGGATCAGCGGGACGTTGAGCGCCTGCTTGCCGATCTCGGCGTCGAGCGCGCCCCAGCGCGGCCGGGCCTGTGCCGGGTCGGCGATCTCGTTGATGGCGTCGAACTCGGCGTTGACCTTCGGGTCGTCGAACTGCGACTGGTTGAAGTTGCCGCCGTCCTTGAGGATCTGACGGCCGTCGAAGATCGGTGCGAGGAACGGGCCGCCGGTCGGCCAGTCGGCGCCCCACGTCGCCAGGAACATGCCGGGCTCGGTGGAGGGCTTCTGGATCGCGTCGCTGTAGCCGGCGTCGTCGTAGGCCTTCAGGTTCACCGTGACGCCGGCCTGCTTGAGGGAGGCCTGCACGGCCGTCGCGATCGCCGGGCCGTCGTGGCTGCCGTCGTTGTTGCGGTGCGCGAGCGTGATGGTGAGGCCGTTCGGGTGACCGGCCTGCGCCAGCAGAGCCTTGGCCTTGGCCGCGTCGCCGTTCGCCCCGGCCGGGAAGTAGTCGTACGGCTGGTAGCCGAACGCGGCCTGGTCGGGCAGGAACGTCGTCGCCGGCTTGGCGAGGGAGCTGCCGCCGACCGCGTTGATCACGGACTGCCGGCCGATGGCGTAGGAGATCGCCTGCCGTACGCGGAGGTCGTCGAACGGTTTCACCTTCGTGTTGAAGGCGAGGTAGTCGGTCTCGCCGAACTCGCCCTTGACCGCGCGCTTCTTCAGGCCGGGGTCGGTGGAGATCCGTGCCAGCTCGGCGGGGGACAGGTCGGTGTCCGTGGTGATCGCGTTCGCGTCCTTGCCGGCGCTGGAGCTGAGCCGCTGGTTGATGACGGCCGAGTTCAGCCCGTAGGTGCCCTCGATGCGGTCGGGGCAGGCCAGCCGCTGGTCGTCCACGCTGCGCGACCAGTACTTGTTACGCACCAGGACGAGGCTCTTGTCCTGCTCGTGCGACTGCACCTGGTACGGCCCGCTGGAGATCGTGTGCTTCTCATAACCCGTGCCGTCGTCCTTGGCCTTGGGCACCGGGGAGAACTGCGTGGCCGTCGCGACGTAGGGGAAGTCACCTTCGGGCTTTCGTAGCTTGAAGATGATCGTCTTGTCGTCGGGCGTCTGGATCGAGTCCAGCTCCTTGCCCTGGTAGGGCCCCTTGTAGTCCTCGCCGCCGGTCAGCCAGTCGCGGAGGTAGGGGATGCCACCGGGCAGGTCGGGCGAGAAGGCGCGCTCGACGCCCCACTTGACGTCCTTGGACGTGATCGGGGTCCCGTCCTGGAACTTCAGGCCGTCCTTGAGGTGGTACGTCCACGTCTTGGCGCCGTCGGAGGCCTTCCCGGTGTCGGTCGCGAGGTCGGGCACGACCTCGTTCCCGGCCTGCCCGGGCACCCGGTGCCGGGTGGTGAGCGTACGGAAGATCAGCGACGTGACCGCGCCACCGCCGGAGGTGTAGATCCGCGCCGGGTCGAGATGGTGTGAGGTGGCGTCGGTCTGGTTCAGCACGTACAACGTGCCGCCCTGGCAGGTCTTGGGGTCGAACGCCGAGCTCGACGAGGACGAGGAGCCGCCGGAGGAGCACGCCGCCGCCGTGGCGAGCAGCGCGGTGGCGGTGAACAGGACGGAGCTTCTTCGCATCATTCGGGGGTCTCATTCATGGGTGACTGGCTGGATGACACGACTGACTGACAACGAGAATGACAGGCGTGACGTGACCTTGAAAGAGCAAGATCTCGAAATCGGATTGTCTAGATTACCGATAGGAAACAGGCGGTACGTCATGGGTAACCGCGGCGGCGGCCGGGCTGTTCCCTCGAAGATCGATGCGTGGTCAACTAGGGGCGTGACGGACGGCGACGAGATGGCGCGGCGCTGCGCCGAGAAGATGTACGCCGCCGACCGTGCCTCGCAGCACCTCGGCATCGAGATCACCGACGTGGCGCCCGGCCGTGCCCGAGCGCGTATGACGGTGGCGGGCACCATGGTGAACGGCCATGGGATCGCGCACGGCGGCTACGTCTTCCTGCTCGCCGACACCGCGTTCGCCTTCGCGTGCAACACCTACGGCGCCGCCACCGTGGCGGCCGCCGCCGACGTGGTCTTCGTCGCGCCCGCGAGAGAGGGTGACGAGCTGGAGGCCGAGGCCGTCGAGCGCCTCACATACGGCCGCAGCGGCGTCTACGACGTCACCGTGCGGGTCGCCGGTGGCGCCGTCGTCGCGGAGTTCCGCGGCAACAGCCGCACACTGCGCGCGGAGAGCCGATGAACCCGCGCCGCGAGGCATGGGATCTGCTGGGCGGCGAGTACGACGTGCGGGTGCTCGAACCCTCGCCGCCCGCCGTCGACACCCCGCCCTGGTTCGCCGACGATCCCGTCGCCGGGCCGTACGGCGCCCGGCTCGTCACGCCGGTGGACGGCCTCGGCCGCAGCTGGGACGACCTGGCGCGCGAGCGGCCCGAGCTGGCCGAGTTCTGCGCCGAGCGCTGGCTCGGCGCGTGGCGGCGGCTCGCACCGCTGCCCCGTGCGTTCACCGGTACGCGCCGGTCGCTGCACGCCCTCGCCGAGCACGTGGTCGCGGCGGCGCGCCAGGCAGGCAACGGGAAGATCGGGCTGCGCTTCACCCGCCACGGCTTCGGCACGCCGTTCTTCGGCGACGGCCGCCAGATTCGGGTCGAGAGCGCGCGGCTCGTCGTCGACGGCGTCGCGCACTCCCCGGCGACGCTGGGCGAGGCCGCGACACTCGCCGGCGTACGCCTTGGGATGTCGCCGGACGTCTACACGCCGACGACGCCGGCCGCCCCGGACACGTACCTGCCGCTCAACCACGCCGCCGCCGTCGTGCTGGGCGACTGGTACGGCTTCGCCTGGTCGGTGCTCGAACAGATCCGCTTCGACGCACGCGCCCTGGCGCCCGGCCGGGTGCAGCTGTGGCCGGAGCACTTCGACCCGGCCGTCGACATCGGCGACGAGGCGCGTGGCCTGCGGGCGTCGTTCGGCGCATCGCCCGGCGACCAGGCCCACCGGGAGCCGTACCTCTACGTCTCCCCGTGGCAGAGCCGGACCGGCGACTTCTGGAACGACCGCTTCTTCGGCGGGGCCTCTCTGCCCTACGCCGCCCTCCTCGACGCGAACGACCAGCGCGCGACCGCACTCGCATTCTTCCAGCGTGGCCTGCGGGAGCTGAGCGTCTGAATTCGAGCCCATGGCGCGCCGGGCTTCATCAAGTTCAGTTAAGAAGTGCATCGGTTCCCGTTGAACATCGCGGGGGCAGGCTTCCTCAGTGCGGGGGCACACGGGGACGACCTCGATGAACAGGTCAGACGTTCCCACCAACGGCGAACGCGGGGCATAACGGCGGACCACGTCGGGAGCCTGCTGGTGCCTTCCACGTCACCGTGTGAAAGGAGCGGACATAATGCGCAACGGAGTCAAGGCTGCCTGCGTGCTGGTTGCCAGCCTGGGCCTTCTCATCACGGGGTGCGGCGAGAAACACAAGGCCGTGCCCTCTTCGGGCGGGTACGCACAGCCCACAACGGTGGGGCCCGAGTCCTCGCCGCCGTCCACGGAGGCGCCGGGCGAGGCGTCACCCTCGGCGGGACCCGAGTCCTCGCCGCCCACGTCGTCGGTGTCGCCGGGAGGCCCGGTCGAGCTCAAGGCGAAGGACACCGCCGCCGGCAAGATCCTCGTCGACGAGAAGGACATGACCCTGTACGTGTTCGACAAGGACAAGGGCGGCAAGTCGGCCTGCACCGACGCCTGCGAGGCGGAGTGGCCGCCGCTGACCAGCGACCAGAAGCCGACGGCCGGCGACGGCGTTAACGCGGCCTGGCTCGGCACGGCCGATCGGCCCGACGGGACCAAGCAGGTCACCTACCACGGCTGGCCGCTCTACCACTTTGCCAAGGACACCAAGCCCGGAGAAATGAACGGCCAGGGCGTCACCGCCTTCGGAGGTACCTGGAACGTCATCGACGCCGTCAAGGGCGAGAAGATCGAGAAGAAGTAGGCACCACTCACGGCAGCTGCGGCATAGCGGACGGCAACAGCCAGGCTCCGCCGGCCAGCAGCGCCACGACGGCGACCGCGCCGAAACCGAAGACCCACATGAGTCCGGGCATTCCGGTGAGGCGCGCGAGCTGGTCGGCGTCCGAGTCGGGCGCGCGGCCCCGGGAGCGTTTGCTCTGCAGCTCCACGACCGGCCGCGCGCCCGCCAGCAGCAGGAACCACGTGAACGCGTACGCGAACGCCGCCTGCACCGTCGCGGACGTGAACCACGAGACCGCGAAGATCACCGCGCCGGTGGTGACGACGGACACCACGCCGTACACGTTGCGGATCATCAGCAGGATCGCGCCGAGCAGCAGGATGCCGGCCCAGAGCAGGGCCGTGATGTGCCCCAGCGCCAGGAGTCCCGCGGCGCCGAGGCCGAGCAGCGACGGCGTGACGTACCCCGCGAACGCGGTGATGATCATGCCAGGGCCGTACGGCTTGCCGCTCGAGACGGTCACTCCCGACGTGTCCGAGTGCAGCCGGACGCCTTGGAGCCGGCGTCCGGTGATCAGCGCGGCGAACGCGTGACCGCCCTCGTGGGCGATGGTCACGATGTTGCGCAGCACCAGCCACACCGAGCGCACCGAGACCGCCGCGAGCGCGACCACCCCGGTCGAGCCGACGAGCCACCAGGCCGGATGCGGCTGTGTGCCGATGACGTCATGCCAGACATCACCGATCGAGGACATGTCCATTCATCACCTCTTGTTCGTACGACGCACCCGGAGAGCGGGGAGTTTCCAAACCGGGCGAACCCATATCCTGGCCCAACTCGGCCAGTAGGGTGAGAGATCTATGAGCGACCCGTTGATGAGCGTCTATCCGCCGATGGAGCCGGCCACCCTGGTGACCCGGCGATCCATGCAGTTCCCGTTCAGCTCCGAAGGGCTGACCCTCACGCATTTGGGCCGCGGCGCGATCTGGCTGGCACTGAAGGCCCTCGGCCTTGGGCCCGGCACCCGGATGGCGATGCCCGCCTACCACTGCGGCTCGGAGGTCGAGGCGGCCCGGCTCGCCGGCGTCGAGGTCGTTTTCTACCGCGTGCTGCCCACACTCCAGGTCGACGAAGACGACCTCATGCGGGCGGCGAAGGAGACCGACGCCACCTACCTGATCTCCTACTACGGCTTCCCCATGCCACCGATGCCTCCCGGCACCCGCGTGATCGAGGACGCCGCCCACGCGCTCTTCTCCTACGACGGCGGCGCGGCGATCGGCTCGCGCGGAGACGCCGCGATCTTCTGCCCGCGCAAGTCGCTCGGTGTGCCCGACGGCGGCGCGGTCCTCATCCGCGACGGCCGCATCGAGGCGGAGGGCCGGCCGCCGTGGAAGCGCATGGCACGCTCGGTCGCCTCCCAGGGCATGGGCTGGGCCGCCCAGTCGCGCGCCGGCATGCTCCGCGGCCCCGCCACCAAGGTGTTCCGCAAGGTCAGCAAGGCCGAGGCGGCCGTCGAGGAGGGCACCCTCACCGAGGTCGTCATCGGCGAGTGGAACCTCGAGGTCGCCGACCTGGAGGTAGCCGCCTCCAAGTGCTCGCGCATGACCGAGTGGTCCGTGCACGGCGCCGACGGCGAGAAGATCCGCGATCACCGCCGGCGTAACTTCCAGACCCTGCTCGACTCCCTGCCGGACGTCTGCCCCGACCGGTTCCGCGGCCTGCCCGACGGCGTCGCGCCGCTCTACTTCCCCGTCCGCGTGCCCGAACGCGACCGCACCATCGCCGAGCTGCAGCGCCGCGGCGTACGCTCGATCGAGATCTGGCCGGTCGCCCACCCGCTGCTGGACCGCTCGCAGTACGCCGAGCTGGACCCCCTCCGTAACCAGATGCTGGCCCTCCCCGTCCACCAGGGCCTGACACCCTGGCACATGGAACAGGTCGCCATCGCCGCCCGCGAGGCCATCACGGCCGCCCACCGCTGACGCCCACCGCGTACGGCCACCCGGCCGTACGCCGGTCGTCATATCGTGACCCGGCCCCAAGCCGTCGTCCTGATCACCGGCGTCCAGGCGGCCGGCAAGTCGACCGTCGCGCGGCTGCTCGCCGAGCGCCTTCCCCGCTCGGTGCACATACGCGGCGACCTGTTCCGCCGCATGGTGGTCTCCGGTCGCGCCGACATGACCCCCGCCCCTTCCGCCGAGGCCCTGCGGCAGCTCCGGCTGCGCCACCGGCTGACGGCGATGGCCTGCGACGAGTACTTCGATGAGGGGTTCACGGCGGTCGCCCAGGACGTCATCCTCGGCGAGCACCTCACCGAGACGGTACGGCTCATCCGGCGGCGGCCGCTGATCGTCGTGGTGCTCGCCCCCCGGCCCGAGGCCATCGCGGCGCGCGAGGCCGCGCGGGGAAAGGACGCCTACGACGAGTGGACGATCGGGCTGCTCGACGCCGTCCTGCGGGACGAGACTCCTCATCTCGGGCTCTGGCTCGAAACCTCCGACCAGACCCCTGACGAGACGGTCGGCGAGATCCTCGACCGTGCGTGGGCCGAGGGCCGGGTCGGGTGATCAAGGGGTGGCCGTGCACAGGGGGTTGCGGTCGCCGTCGCGGTCGACGCAGGGCGGGTAGCCGCGGATGCTGAGTTCCGCGCGGGCGTTGTCGCCGCTCAGGAAGTCGAGGAAGCCTCTCAGCAGCGAGCCCGTGCGCGGGTCGCCGGCCGTGTACAGGTACTCGATCGTCCAGAAGCGGTAGCCCTGGGCGATGCTCGTGGCCTCGGGGAGCCTGCCGTCGAGGGGCAACACGTGGAAGGTCTGCCGGCGGGCCGCTTCGGTCTTGGCCGTCGGCGCGTCCGCGTAGCCGATCGCGCCCGGGGTCGTGGCGACCTTGTCGATCAGTTCGCCGGTCGTCCGCAGTTCGCAGCGGATCGTGGGCGCGTGCGGGGGAGGTGTGCTCTCGGCGCACTCGGTGGAGGACGCCGCCCCCTCGGTACGGCCGAGGAGCTTGTCCTGGAAGATCTGCCGGCTGCCCGACTCGCCGTCGCGGCCCACGATCCGGATCGGCACGTGACGGCCGCCGAGCTGGTCCCACCAGTGGTAGCGGCCCTGGTAGACGTCCTTGATCTGGGCGGCCGACAGGTCGTTCACGCTGGCCGAGTCCGAGACGATTATGCTGTAGACGACGACGGCGAGGGGACGGCTCCTCAGGTCGATCGCGAGCTTCGTGGTGTCCGGGCCGTCGTTGAGCACGGCCAGCTCGTCGCGGTGCTTCGGCCCGGACGCGGACAGGTCGTGCATGCCGGCCCGGCTGCCCGCGAGCTGGATGCCGATCCGCGCCGAGTGGCAGGTCTTGGTGTACTCGGACGAGATCTCGCCCAGCGGGTCCGAGAAGGCGCTGGCCCCCTCCAGCCGCAGCTCACCGCTCGCGCACTTCAGTTTCGGGCCCGGCGTCTTGTAGTAGTTCACGAACAGGTTGCCGGCCAGCGTCAGCGCGAGGACCGCCCCGAGCGCCGTCGCCGCGCGCGGCCAGCTGATCCGGTGCCGGCGCTTCTCGTCCTTCACCCAGCCGCTGTGGAACGCGCCGTCGACCCGTACGTCCTTGCTGATCGCGCCGTGCGGCGAGCCGTTCGGCTCACGCAGCACCACGACCAGCTTGAAGCTCTCCCCGCGCCGCAGCGCGAGGCCGCCCATGGTCACGCCGTGCCACTGCGGCGCGTCCTCGGCCCGGTCCGCCTGCGCCGTGCCCAGCCACGCGGACAGCCGGCGGCCCAGCAGTTCCCGTACGGCGTGGACGCCCTTGTTGTCCGTGCCCTGCCCCGGCGTGCTGGAGAAGAACTCCATCCGCTCCCGCGTCGACCGGCGCAGCTCGTCGGTCGTGGCCTCGGAGATCCGCGCGTCCCAGATGACGCGGTCCTTGAACGTGAACGACAGGGGAGAGCTGAAGTCGGACGGCTCGATGTCGTACCCGCCGGTGTTCCGGACGCGGATGATCACGATGCTCATCCGGTCGAGCATGCGCGCGTACTGGATCAGGCCCGGGTCCGTCGAGGCGTGCGGGTCGTCGCTGTCGTGCAGCGCGACCGGGCTCAGGCCGATCTTGGAGTTGTAGAGCACCCGGTAGTCGACCCGGCGCCGCCGCAGGAGGTACCGGTCGGCGAGCGGGCTGGTCACGAGCAGGACGATTAAGATCCCCAGGAGCTGGTTCTCCTGGCGTTGAGCGATGAGCTCGATGACGGCCCGCACCATGGCGATGGGCTCGCCCACGGAAACGCCTCCCCCAAGCGACGAGTGATCAAGTGATCGTAGGTCCGTGGAACAGCCTCATTTGGGGCGAGAGCGGAGAATTCACCCGTCCTTCACGCGGTCGCCAGAACGCCCCGGCGCCGTGCGTACGGGGCCGGGGCGTTCTCGTGACGTATGGGTCAGAGCTTGCGGATCAGGACGATCGGGGTCTGCTCGTCCTCGTTGCCCGCCGGGTTGTCGGACAGGACCTTCTCGACCCACTTGCGGTCGACGCCCGCCGACGCGCCCACGACCCACGCGCCCGTGAGGTGGTTGGCGTCGACGACGCAGACGTGGCAGCCCAGGGCGGAGGCCAGGTCTTCGGAGAGCTTGTCCGGACGGCCCGGGCCGAAGAGCAGGTGGTGGTCGTGCGGGGGCAGGGCGGCGGCGACGTCGTCGATCATCGCGGCGCCCGGGCCGGCGATGCGGTAGAACCAGCCGCGCTTGCCCACGAGCTTGCCGGCCGCGCCGGCGGCGGCGCCGAGGAGGACCTTCGCGCGGCCCGCCTCCAGAATGGCGCCCTGCATGCCGGCCGGGCTGTGCAGCGGGCCGATCTTGCCGACGAACTTGCTGAGCTGCTTGGCCATGCCCTCGGGCGAGATCAGCTCCAGCGGGATCATGCGGCCCTGGCCCGCCGAGGCCGGGCTCTCCGACAGCGCGAGGATGTCGTCGGGCTGCAGCTTGCCCGCGGTCGCCGCCTGGATGACCGGCAGGATGCCGGACCGCAGCGTGATCATGCTGGTCTTGATCGGGACGCGGCGCGCGCCGACGGCCTTCTCGTCGACCGGCGGAATGTTCGGAGCCTTCTCCGGCGCGGTCTCGCCGAACTGCTCGTGCAGCATCTCCTTGATCTGGGCGTTGCGCGGGTAGATCGACGCGCCGCGCTGCAGGATCTCGCGAGCGCCCTCGTTGTCGCCGGCGTCCAGCCGCAGAGCCGACAGGAGCGTGTAGTCGGAGGCGTAGACCAGGTAGTCGGGCGCCAGCGCGATCAGCTCGGTCTGGTATTTCAGGCCGCGGACGTTGTCACCCCGGTCGACCGCCCACTTCGAGAGGCGCTTGAGCGAGTGCCGGCGCAGCTGGGAGTCGTTGACGACCGACTCGAGGAGACTCTCCGCCTCGTCCATGCGGTCGCCGTCCTTGAGGACGTCGGCCAGCGTCAGGGCGTACCACGGGATCATCGGGTACTTCTCACGCGCACTGCGGACGATCTCGGCGGCGCGGTCGAATTCCCCGCGCCACTTGTGGACCTCCGCCAGGGCCGCGGTCGCGAAACGGGTGTCGCCGCCCGCGTTGATCGCCGCCTTGGCGATCTCCTCGGCCTTCTTGTCGTCGCGTTCGTTCGTGAGGACGAGCCAAGACAGCAGCGACAGGCCGTCACCGTCGAGTTCGGCGCGCTTCGACTCGAGGAGTTGCTGTGCCTCCTCTGGCTTTCGGAGCCAGATGTCGTAGGCACGGCTGTTCGTACTCATGTCTGAACCTCATGCGTCGTCGGCTTCGGCGGGGAGTCGGCCCAATCATCGCAGAAGATCGAGGTGACGAGCACGAACCGCGATCATTGATCGATGTCGGGGAGGTATGTGCCCGCAGGTCCGGGCTCTTGTCGTCCTCGATACCCTTGGGTCTCGTGGACCTCCTTGAATCCTGGCGTAATCTTCCGGCGGCTCAGCAGCCCGAGTGGCCCGACCCCGCGCAGGTACGCGTCGTGGCGGATCAGCTCGCCAAGCTCCCGCCCCTCGTCTTCGCCGGCGAGTGCGACCAACTCAAGTCGCGCCTCGCCGCGGTCGCCCGCGGCGAGGCCTTTCTGCTGCAGGGCGGCGACTGTGCGGAGACGTTCTCCGGCGCCACCGCCGACGACGTGCGCAACAAGCTCAAGACCCTGCTTCAGATGGCGGCCGTCCTGACGTACGGGGCGAGCGTCCCGGTCGTGAAGATCGGCCGGATGGCGGGGCAGTTCGCCAAGCCGCGGTCGAAATCGACCGAGATCCGCGCCGGCCTGGAGCTGCCCGCCTACCGGGGCGACATGGTCAACGGCTTCGACTTCACCCCCGAGGACCGCGCGCCGGACCCCGGACGCCTGCTGCGCGCCTACAACGCGGCCGCGGTGACGCTGAACCTCTGCCGGGCCTTCACCCAGGGCGGCTACGCCGACCTGCGGCAGGTGCACGCCTGGAACCAGGACTTCGTATCCGGGAGCCCGGCCGGACGCCGGTACGAGAGCCTCGCCGCCGAGATCGACCGCGCCCTCGCGTTCATGAAGGCCGCCGGCGCCGACCCGGAGGAGTTCCACCGGGTCGAGCTGTACTCCAGCCACGAGGCGCTGCTGCTGGACTACGAGCACGCGCTGACCCGTATCGACTCGCGTTCGGGCCTGCCGTACGACGTGTCGGCCCACTACCTGTGGATCGGCGAGCGCACCCGGCAGCTCGACGGTGCGCACGTGGAGTTCATGCGGCACATCCGCAACCCGATCGGCGTCAAGCTCGGCCCGACCACGTCGGCCGAGGACGCGCTGGCCCTGATCGACGCGCTCGACCCCGAGCGCGAGCCCGGCCGCCTGTCGTTCGTGATCCGGATGGGCGCCAAGGTCGTACGCGACAACCTGCCGCCGCTGGTGGAGAAGGTCACGGCGAGCGGCGCCCAGGTCGTCTGGATCTGCGACCCGATGCACGGCAACACCTTCGAGGCGCCGAGCGGCTACAAGACCCGTAAGTTCGACGACGTCCTCGACGAGGTCGCGGGCTTCTTCGACGTGCACCGTGCGCTCGGCACCCACCCGGGCGGCGTGCACATCGAGTTCACCGGCGACGACGTCACCGAGTGCGTCGGCGGCGGCCACGAGATCGTCGAGGGCGACCTGCACCAGCGCTACGAGACCGCCTGCGACCCGCGGCTCAACCGCAGCCAGGCGCTCGACCTGGCGTTCATGGTCGCGGAGATGTACCGCACGGCGAGGTGACGTGCCGCGGGGCGCCGCAGGCGCCCCGCGGTGATCACACGACGCGTACGGCTCCGGCGAACGGCCGGCTCGACAGGTCGGCGACGCGCACGCGGTCGCCGGTGTGCGGCGCGTGCACGAACTTGCCGTTTCCGAGATACATCCCCATGTGGTGGATGTCGGAGTAGAAGAAGACCAGGTCTCCGGGCTGGAGCTGGCTCCTGGACACGTGGATGCCGGCGTTCCACTGGTCGCCGCCGTAGTGCGGCAGGTTGACGCCGACCTGATGGTAGGCCCACATCGTCAGCCCGGAGCAGTCGAAGCCCCCGCTCGGCGTCGCGCCGCCCCAGACGTAGGCCACGCCGAGCTGCGACAGGGCCGCGCGTACGGCGCCGATGGCCTTGCTGGGGCCGCCGGGGACGGCCGGCACCGGCTGGCCGTGGCCCGCCCGGTCGACGGCGTCGTCCAGCAGCGGCTTGCGCACCTTGTCGAGCGTCTTCTGGATGCTCGCCTTCTTCTGCCGCAGCGCGCTCTTGAGCCGGACCGCCTGCGCGGCGCGGTCCTCGGCGTCCTGGCCGGACCGCACGGCGTTCTGGATCACCTGGGTGATCATGCGGACCTGCGAGTCGTCCTGCTGGGTGAAGTAGCGCAGCGTCGAGACCTGGTCGAGCAGGGTACGAGGGTCCGACGTGGCGAAGATGGCGGGCGCGTCTTCGGAGCCGCCGTTCATGTACCGTAACGCGGCCAGGCGGCCGATCTGGCGCTGCATGCCCTTGAGGGTCCTGGTCTCGCGGCGTGACGTCTCCTTGGCGATCGCCGCCGCGCGCTGTGCCTGCGTCAGGCGTACCTTCAGCCCGTTGTACTGCTCGGTGAGCTGTTCGAGCTGGGTGTTGAGGTGGTCCGCCTGCCGCCGGAGTGCGTCCATGCCGGGGCCGGGCTCGGCCCGCGCCGTCGCCGGCGCCGTGAGGCCGCCGACGAGCAGCGCGCCGGCCATGACGGCCGTACGGCGGCGGCTCTTCGTACGTTCCTGAGGATCGTGCGCTTTCGCGGGTCGCGAAGGCTCCATCGCAGATGCTCCTCTCCTGGGCCGCCTACCGGGTTAGCTGACGGGTTCGGGCAAGGAGGCGCCCTACCGCGAGCCGCGGGACGGTTGCGGATTCACCCCGGGACCGGGAGCCAGGCGACTTTCCTGGGCTTCCGAGAGTGGGTCCCCGGTTCATCGTCGCGCTGGCTGCGCGACGAACGATTCGGCGGTCCGGCCGGTTACCGGCCGGTGACACCGCTGGACATTAACGGACCGTGACGGGATGACCAACGGGAACATGCGGAGATGGTCTGGACGCTTCCTGAATGGTCACGCTGGGTGATGCGGAAGTGGCCCATAAAAGCTAGGGAAGCGCGGCCGTTTCGCCGCGATATCGGGCGCCACGGGAGAGAGGCGAGTGTTGACCCGCAGACGCCTTTTGTCCGGAGCCGGGTGCTCGGAAACGGCCGAAGGCCCCCCGCCGGTGACGCCGGCGTGAGGGCCCTCGCGGCTCGTGCTCAGTACCTGAGGCTCTCCACGGGCGCGGCTTGGGAGGCGTCGGAGTGAAGGGTGTTCCAGAAGGCCAGCTCGACGTCTTCCTCGAGCTCGGCGATCTTGCCCCAGAACTCCTTGTCCTCGGCGTGCATCGCGGCGGCCTCGGTGAGGGCCGGCATCATCTGCGTACCCGCCTCGGCGGCGTCGAGGTCGGCGGTCGTCATGTCGACGGGCATCTCGACCGGCGTGCGGTGGTGCTTGCCGCGCTTGCGGACGCGGACGTTCGGTGCGGGCACGGGTACCTTGACCTTTGCCTTGGTGATGGCCAGCGCGACGGTGCCGAACAGGACGACGGCCAGCAGGCCGGTCAGCGCCGCCTGCTGGTCCGGAAGCGGCGGGGCCTGGTCGTGGGAGGCGGCTGTCTGCGTCTCGTGCTGCGCGGTGCCCGGCTGCGTCGTCAGCGCCTCGGCGGACGGAGCGGGGGCGGAGTGCTTGGGGACGTACTTCTCTTCGGCCTTCGGCTTGACCTTGACCTTCGAGGGGTAGCCGTAGCCGACGACCTGGCTGACGTCTCGGCTGGCGCGTCCCAGGTGGTCGTAGTGGTTGGCCTCGATCGTGTGCAGCGTGTGCCCGTCGACCGACTCGACGATGCCGACGTGCTCGATGTCGCCGATGCTCTTGCCGCCCGACCAGGAGAAGAAGACGATCGCTCCCGGCTCCGGGTGGTGGCCCCACGCGTCGTGCTTCTTGAACCAGTTCGCGTGGCTGGGGGTCGAGGCGAACTCACCCACCGAGTCCTGGATACCCGCCTTGTCGGCAGCCCAGGCGAGGAACATGTCGCACCAAGGAGCCGACTTGTACGAGGCGTCCTTGTCGACGTGCTTGCCGTACCAGTCGCCGTATTTGGTGTAGCCGCTGGCCTTCTCGGTATATCCCAGCTGCGCTTTGGCGACCTGAAGAAGCTTGTGACCTATCGGATCCATGTCTCCCCTTAAGCCGCCTACCGGGTTAGCTGACGGGTTCGGGCCAAGGAGGAGCCCTACCGTCCGAAGACGGATTCACCCCAAGGGACTTCATGGGTCCCCGGCTCCCGCCACGCTGGCTGCGCGGCCGGATTAGGCGGTCGGACTGCACCTCCCGGATGGAGGTAAGTCACAGCCCGATCACGGCGCAATGTAGCGGATGTGTCGTGAGGGCGGCAACGTGTTCTGCCTGGAAAGTCTGGAACGATCTACTTACCCAGTGTAACCAAATCCGCTTGGTCATTGAGCGGTGGCCAATAAAAGACCACTCTCACCTGCGGAAATGTGAATTCTCGGCGACGGCGGCCGAAATTCGATCACGACGTCACGGTCGCGCTCCGCATCCGCCCGCGACGTCCCGCCCGCGCCGCCGCACGGCACGGAGACATCCCAGTTCACCCGGTGTTCAAGGAGCCGGGCGCGACGCGCGGGGAGGGCATGGCGAGGCCCCGTGACGGACAACACACCTTTTTTGTGCGTCACGGCCGCCCGCGCCGACGATTTCGCCCTGAGACAGGCCCTAAGTCGGGCGGCTCCATGAATGGACCGCTTCGGCGATCGGGGTGTCGCCACTGATGAGTTCGAGGGTGCGCCCGGAGGTGCCCGGAGTGTCCAGCAGTGCCGCGATCACCGCGGCGACGTCCGCGCGGGGAACCCTCCCGCGTGGCACCGACTCCTCCAGCAGCACCCGCCCGGTGGCGGGATCGTCGGTGAGGCCGCCGGGCCGCAGGATCGTCCAGTCGAGGTCGCGGGCGCGCAGGTCCTCCTCGGCCGCCGTCTTGGCCGCGATGTAGGCCGCCCACACCTCGTCGCCACCGGCGGGCGGCCGGCCCGCGCCCATCGAGGAGATCTGCACGAAACGGCGGACGCCGGCCTGTTCGGCGGCGTCCGCGAGCAGGACGGAGGCTCCCCGGTCCACGGTGTCCTTGCGTGCCGTGCCGCTTCCCGGCCCCGCGCCGGCCGCGAACACCACGGCCTCGGCCATCTCGAGGTGGCGCGCGACGTCGGCCGGGACCGACGTCTCGAGGTCGCACACGACCGCGGCCGCGCCCGTGGCGCGCACGTCGGACGCGTGGCCGGGATCGCGGATCAGCGCGACGACGCCGTCACCGCGCGCGCAGAGGATCCGCTCCAGGCGCAGGGCGACCCTCCCGTGGCCGCCCGCGATCACCACTCTCATCCGATCTCCAGGGCGATCTTGCCCCGCGTACGGCCCGAGGCGCTCATCCGCTGGGCCTCCGCCGCCTCCGAGAGCGGGAACGTCTTCGCCACGGTGACCTTCAGTCGCCCGCCGTCGACGAGGCCGGCCAGCGCGGCGAGGTCGGTCGGGTCCGGCCGGACGAAGACGTACCGGCCGCCCCGGTCGCGCACCGACGGGTCGATGATCGAGGCCCAGCGGCCCTTGGGCGCGAGCAGCCCCGGCGTCACGTCTATGGCCTCACCGCCGACGAGGTCGAGCGCGACGGTCACGCCGCCGGGCGCCAGACCCAGCACCTGCTCGGTGAGGCCCTCGCCGTGCGTCACGGGCTCGGCGCCCAGCTCGCGCAGATGGTCGTGGTTGTGCTCGCTCGCCGTGCCGATGACGCGTGCGCCCTTCGCGCGGGCGATCTGGACCGCGAACGACCCCACGCCGCCCGCCGCCGCGTGGACGAGCACGATGTCGTCCTCGGCCACCGAGAGGGCCTTCGTGAGCGCCTGGTACGCCGTGAGGCCCGCCAGCGGCAGCGACGCGGCCTCGGCCCAGGAGAGGGTCTTGGGCTTGCGGCCGAGTGTGCGCACGGGCGCGGCGACGAACTCCGCGTAGGTGCCACGGCCGATGTGGTCCTCGCGGACGTAGCCGATGACCTCGTCGCCGGGGGAGAACTCGCTGACGCCGGGCCCGGCGCGTTCGACCACGCCTGCCAGATCCCAGCCCGGAATGACCGGGAAGTCGGTCTGGATGAGCCCGTCCAGGTTCCCCTCACGGATCTTCCAGTCCACCGGGTTCACGCTCGCGGCCCTGGCGCGTACGAGCACGGAGTCCGGTCCGACCTTGGGTTCGGGCACGTCGGTGGCGAACCTGAGCACGTCCGGGCCGCCGTATCGGTCCATCGTTATGGCTTTCACACAGGGACCGTTACCCGGCTCGGCTCGGAGTTCACCCACGGAGCGCGGTGTAGACCGCCAATCCGGACAGGAGCATCGCGACCGGCCCGATGACGGCGAGCGCGAGGAAGAGCGCGACACGCCCGGCCTGGTAGCCGAGCGGGATCGACCCGGACGGGCGGCCGGCGACCGGCCAGGGCGTACGCAACTCGTCGGCGGCGGGCCGGTCGTCGAAGGCGGGGTCGGGGCGCCCGGTCATGGTGAGCCCGGCGGCCCAGCCGAACACGTCGGCCAGCGCGGCCGGCGGGGTGTCCAGCCCGGAGGCGAAGTAACGGACCTCCCCGGCGGTGCGTTCGAGCGTGCGGGTGGTGTTGCCGAGGCCCAGGCCGTCGAGCCAGGTGCGCACGTCCGCGTCGAGGCCACGGCCCGCCGACGTACGGCGCAGGACGTCGGACTTGGTGACGACCACGGCGATGCGGCGCTGGCGTCCCTGGTCCTCGCGGGACCGCAGGTCGGCGAGCAGCCGCTGCAGCGTGTCGGAGGGATCCTCATCGGAGGTGGGCGTGGCCGACTCGACGAGCCGCAGCTCGTCCTCTGACAGCGCCAGGCGCAGCTCCGGCAGGGCGAACGGGTCGATGACGAAGAGCAGCGCCTCGCCGTGGTCGAGATAGCGCAGCCGCTCCACCCGTGTCGCGCCGGTGTGCAGCTCCCCGGCCGGGTCGAACAGGTAGAGGATCCGGCGAGTGGACGGCAGCGTCAGGTCGAGCATGGTCGCGGCGGGGAGTTCCGGACCGGTCTTGGCGAGCCGCCCGCCGCGGTCCAGCTCGGCGACGGCGCCGGCGTACGCCCGCGCGTCGCGCGCCTCGACGAACTCCGCACGCCCTCGCGCGCCGGCGGCGCTGGACCGCAGGGCGCGTACGGCGAGGAACATCAGCGTGGTCTTGCCGGCCGCCGGACCGCCGACGAACGCCAGCGGCTCGACGCGGGCGCGCCCGATGCCACCCGGCAGCCGCCGGTGGCAGTGCGGGCAGTACGCGCTGAGCCGGAACCGGCCGAGCAGGATCGTCGTCGGCAGCCGCGTGCCGCAGCGGCACACGTGACGGAACGCGCCCAGGCGCCCGGGCACGAGCCGCGCGTGCCGCTCCTCGCAGTGCGGGCAGGCGTACTCCGGGAGCGCGAACCGCTGGTAGCAGCCCGGATGCGGGCACGCGATCAGGATCCGGCGGTAGGCCATCAGGAGGCGTTCGACCGTGCCGAGCACGGCGACGCAGGCGCACCACACCGCCAGGCCGGCCGCCACGACCACGATGGCCGCCGCACCGAAGGCCAGCGCCGCGACGGCGAGTGGCACCGCCGACAGCGCGACGCCTCCGCACAGCGCCAGCCAGATCGGGAACAGCGCGAGGCCCTGGGGCGGACGGAGGATCCGGGTGGTCGCGGCCCCGACGACCTGGCGGACGCGACCCAGATACCACGGCCACGTGAGCCGGCCGACGACCGCGAGGTCGCGCCACACCTGGGACAGCAGGTAGTGCGGGTAGGCCGGATCGGACCCGCCGCCTTCGGGGCAGGCCACCCGCGACGAGCCGTCGGCCCGCGTGACCGACAGGGCACGCCAGGAGCTCTCCAGGAAGCGCACGATGCACGCGGCGGCCCCGGCGATCGCCGTGAGCGGCAGCAGGATCGGCAGCACGACGACCAGCTCGGCCGCGACGAGGATGACCCAGAGCACCAGGAGCAGGGGGTAGAGGAGCGGCATGGTCAGTTCTCTCGTCGCCGTAGCGCTCGCCAGGCGGGGCCCAGGTCGGGGTCGCGGTCGGTGAGCGTGGACTCGACCTGGCGTTTGGTGAATCGCCCGAGCCCGTCCGCCCACTCCGTGAGCCGTGTGACGCGGATGCCCGCGCGGTCGAGGCGTGCCTCGATCTCGGCCAGGTCGGCGCGGTCCTTGCGGTCGTGGTCGGCGTCGAGCCAGTGCCCGGCCAGGGTGGTGCGCACGTCGTCGGTGGCCGCGGCCAGGATCGCGGCGCGCGAGCGCGCGGAGCGTACGGTGAGGGCGGCGGCCACGCTCGCGTGGACCCGTGCGGTGACCGGGTCGCCGGCCGGCATCCGTCCCAGGACCCGCGCCGTCTCGCGGTCGGTCTCGGCCCGCAGCGCCGCGCCGCCGCCGAGCACGATCCGCGCCCGGGCCGCGAGGCCGGGCAGCCGGTCGCGCAGCAGCTCGGCCAGGCGCACGGTCGGCTCCGTGTCGAGAGGTGCGGTCTCGAAGACCTGGCACGTCAGCCGCCGGAGCCCGGCGAACCGGGTCATGATCGGGCCGAGCCGTTCGACGAGGAGACGGCACTCCTCCGGTGTCGGCGGCGTCTCCCAGATCGCGGCGAGCAGGTCCTCGGTGTCGGGCAGGCCGTACGCGGCCAGGCCGACGAGCCCGGCCGTGGCCTCGCAGCGGTCCAGGCGCGCCGAGAGCACCAGCCCGCCCGTACGCGGCGCGTCCGCCCAGTCGCGGTCGCCGAGGGCCGCGCAGGCCTCCGGGGTGAGCATCGCCCGCCGCACCTCCGGCTCGCCCGCCTCAAGACCCGTGACGACGCCGGAGGCCATCGCCTCGCGCCACGGCGCCGGAGTGCCGCGCAGGGCCGCGGCCACGTCGCCCGCGCCGCGCCGCGCGCATTCCGCCGCCGCGGCGACCACCTCGCGGTCGCCGACCGCGCCGCCGACCCGCTCGGCCAGCCCGACGATCTCCGACAGGGAGTTCAGGTCGGGCACGCCGGCGACGGCCGCGCGGAACTCCTCCGGCATGCCGTCGCGCAGCCGCACCGAGGGCAGGTGATCGTGCAGGGCCGGGTCGCCGAGGGCCAGCAGGACGCAGTGCTCGGCGATCTCCGGCGCCGTGCCGGCGAGCGCCCCGGCCAGGTCGAAGCCGACGCGGGGGAGGGAGGCCGACAGCCCCGGCCACACCCACGAGGGCGCCCCGCCGTCGCGTACGAGCGCGGCGGCGGCCGACTGCTCGCCCGCCGAGACCGAGGCGTCGCCGCGGCAGAGCGCGAGCAGGGCCGCCGCGCCCTCCGGCATCGAACGCCCGTGGTCCGGAGCGCTCAGGTCGGTGAGCATCTCGCCGACCGCGTCGATGCCGTCCAGGTCGGCGGACCGCCAGCAACCGGCCATCACGGTCGCGAACCGGCCGGGCAGTCCGGGCGCGCACGGCTCGTCGAGACGGAAGCCCTGGCCGCGTGCGGCGGAGGGCACCGTGCCGACGATGAGCTGCGCGGCCGCGTCGGGGTCGGCGCTGTAGGTGGTGAACGACATTCGCGCGGCGAGCTCCGACGGCAGCGAGTAGGAGACGATCGCGATCCAGCGGGCGATCAGCCCGGTGTCCGCGGCGACCAGCAGGACGCGCCCGTGGCCGTCGGCGAGGGCCGTGGTCACCGCGTCGAGCAGCACCGCGAGCCGGTCGTGCGCGTTCTCGCGCGCGAGCCAGTCGACCAGTGACTCGGGGTCGAACGCGTCACCGGGGACGAGGTCGGGAGCCTGGCCGGCCGGGCCGTCCCAGACCGGCGAGCCCCACAGCTCGATCGGCCGCAGGCCCTCCATCTCGTGGCCGTCCGCCACGACCGCGTGCCCGAGGAAGTTGCCGTAGCGGCCGGAGTAGTCGCGCCCGGCGTAGCGGCAGCGGGCCAGCACGGCGTGGTCGCCCTCACGGCCGTAGGAGAACGCCGCGGGGAAACCGTCCAGCTCCTCCTCGGTGGGAGCGGAGGGAGCGTCCGGCGGCGGCCGGTACGCCATGTACGGCGTGACCAGGCCGGTCACCCCCGGTGGGATGCCGGGGGTGGTGGCGACGAACTGGAACCCCGAGCGCCCGGTCGGGCCCGAGGCGGCGGAGGTGTAACGCAGGTCCCACGCCATCAGCGCGCTCCGCTGAGCATCCCGAACTGGTGCAGCAGCCACAGCAGGGGATCCTCGACGCGGTACGGCCGGATGCCGCCGGTGCCCACCGAGCCGTCGCGCGGCACGCCGCCGAGGGCCGAGAGGCCGAACAGCCCGTAGTCGGTGTACTCGTGCCCCAGGAAGCGGTCCAGCTCGCCGGCCTGCCAGTCGTACAGCAGCGCCCGTACCTGCTCGTGCACGGCCTCGCGGTCGTCCAGGTCGAGCGCGGCGGACATGGCGCGGTTCTGCCGGAGAGGGCCGTCGAGGGACAGCGCGTCGATCTTGGTGAGGGCGACCGCGGCGGGCACCGTCAGTCGTTTGCCGTGCGGGAGGTCGCGGCCGGACCGCAGCAGCTCGGTGACGCGCGCGATGACGTTGATCGGGTCGTTGTCGGGGTCGTCGCCGCCGGCGGCCAGCTCCATCGGGTCGACGAGGAAGATGATCGCGTCGGCCGCCGCGAGGTAGCGCAAGTGCAGGTCGGTCACGTCGCGGCTGCGGAGGTCCTCCCCGGCAGTGTCGAACAGCACCAGCGTCAGCGACATGTCCAGGGTGCGCAGGCGTTTCTTGCGTGTGCGCGTGAGCAGGTAGACGAGCGGGTCGCGCGGTGTGGTCACGGCGCTCGCGGTGGCCGGCAGCAGCCGGCGGTCGCCGAACAGCGGGCGGTGGAAGTCGCGTTTGTAGCGTTCGATGGTGCGGTCGTCGCAGGCGACCAGCGAGGTGCCCAGCTCGGCGCCGATACGGTGCGACAGCTCGTGCAGCAGCACGGAGATATAGGTGCTCTTGCCGGAGTTCTTTGCGCCGACGAGCGCGACGATCTTCCCCGGCGTCTCGCAGTACGCGGCCGGCAGCGGGTTGTGGCACTCCGGGCACACACGGCGCGCGGTGGACTGCGCGCACTCCGGGCAGTCCGCCCGGCGCCGCGCGCCTCCCGAGAGCCGCCGCCGCCCGGCGTCGGGCGGCTCGAACACCGGAGGGAGCGAGGCCGCGGCCGGCGAGCCGGTGTAGGCGGCGAGCCGCTCGTCCAGCCGGGGAGCACAGCCGGGGCCGCGGCCGGGACTGCCCGCGCAGCGGAACGCGATGCGCTCGCTCGCCAGGCGTGCGAAGCAGTAGGGGCACGTGATGGACGGCATCAACCCACCTTCAGGCGGCGAACCGGGGGGTCGCGCAGCTCGATTGTGGCGTCTTCGGTGAAGCAGCGCAGCCAGAACGGCCGCGTCAGCCGGGGCAACGGGACCTCCAAGCGCGACGGCACCTCCAGGTCGTCCCAGCTCATCACGGTTTCTCCGTCGCCGGTGCGCTGCGGCATCGGGCCGGAGCGCGCGACCAGCACGAGCCGGCGCAGGCGTACCGGCGCCGCGGTGCTGAGCGTGAGGACCACGCCGCCGCGCAGCCGCGTGAACCTCAGGTCGTAGGCCACGACCGCGCGGCCCGGCACGACCGTGCGCACCGGCGAGCCCGTGACCCGCCGCCCGTACGCCGTCGCGGCGGCGGCCACCTCGATCGTGGTCGTCTCCTCCTCGGGAGAGGGCAGGCGCACGCCGCCGTGCGCGTCGTAGCCCGCGCGGCCGACCGGCAGGCGGCGCGGCTCGCCGTCACCGGACCACCAGACCACCTCCGCCTCGGTGACGTCCGGCGGCCAGTCGAAGCCGAGCGTGATCACCTCGCCGCGCCGCTGCGCGATCAGCTCGCGGGGCGCCATCAGGCTGACGTGCTCGCGGTGGGCGCCGATCGTCGCGACGTCGCCGCTCACCGACACGGCGAGCAGCACGCCGGGACCGGTGCGCAGGGCCACGCCGCCGGGCACCGGCGTGGTGCGCAGGACCTGCCCGCCGCGGCGTACCTCCTCGACCGGCAGGGTCGTGCCGGCCGGCCACGGCGGCGGGCCGCTCATCGCGACCAGCTCCACCTGGCCGTTGCGCGGCTCGTCGTAGGTGACGACGAGATGCCCGGCGGGGTCCTGCTCGACGGTCAGGTCATTCACCGGGTCGGGCCGCGCGGCGGGCGTCGCCGCCATGTGCACGCCCGGGGTGACGATTTCGCGGCCGTCGGAGGCGAGGTACACGGCCGCGATCCGGTAGTGGTACGTCGCGCCGTTGCTGACGGTCTCGTCGCGGAACCCCGTGCGCTCGGCCGTGATCGGCATGCCGTCGCGGGTCACGACGGAGCGTACGGCCTCCGGCGGGCAGGCCCACCGCGCGGCCACGACGCCGTCCGCCGCCCGCAGGAACACCTCGGACGGCTCGGGGCGTACGTGCACCGGGCCGGCCACGGACGGGACCGACGCCGCGACGCCGCGCAGGGCGAACACCGCGTAGTAGACGGGGGCGTTCAGCGGCGGCGCCGGGTCGCGGGCGAAACCGGCCGCGCCGGGCAGCGCCTCGCCGTCGCCGGGGTGGCGCGGGACCCGTCCGAGGCACCGGGTCACCGCGTAGGAGACGTCGCCGATGCGCGACGGCGTCGGCTGCCACGACAGCGCGACGGCCGCGCCCTCCACGGCGGCGTCGAGGCGTCCTGGCGCGTGCGGCGGCAGCCCGGCCTGCAGGTCCGCCGCGCCCGGCAGGTCGCCGACCAGGCGAAGGGCGTCGGCCAGCCGCAGCCAGGCGGTGTCGGGGTCGGTCAGGACGAGCGCGGTGGCCTCCTGGCGCAGCGCGGTCGCCGCCGATATGCGCCGCCGCGCCTCGTCGGCGAGGACCTGCGCGTCGCCGGTCAGCCCGTCCGGACCGGCGACGGCGCCCGCGTCGGCCAGCTCCGCGGCGGCGTGTACCTCGCCCGCGTCGATGAGGTCGCGCAGGCGCGCGGCCAGGCCACCGGCCGGGCCGCCCTCGCGCAGCACCGCGAAGACCAGCCGCCGCGCGTCGCCCTCCTCCACACCGAGGTCCTCGGCGGCGAACCGCAGCAGCGCGCCCTCGGAGGCCCGCTGCTGACGGCGTTCGCGCAGCCGGGCGGCGATGTCGTAGACGACCAGCTCGCCGAGCCGGTCGCCGACCTTCTTGAGCGCGATGAGCACGGTGTCGGCGTTGGTGCGGTTGCCGTCGTGCGGGCGGCGGCTCCACTGCTCGCCGACACGGGGGATCGAGGACCGCAGGTCGGACGCGCCGGCGAGCACGCGGCCGGCGGACTCCTCGCCGGTGACGAACTCGCGCAGGTGACGCATGCCGAGCGCGTCGAGAGCGTCGCGCGCCCGCGGGTAGCCGGCGTACGGCGGGATCTCGGAGAGCACGTCGGGCTCGCGGATCTCGATGCCGGCCGCGCGCGCCACGTCGGCGGCGTCGCCGCCGATCTCGCGCAGCTCGCCCGGTGTCAGCATCCTCATCTCGCCGGCCGCGTCGAGCAGCCGGTGGTGCAGCTCGGCGCGGCGCCGCCCGGCCTTCTCCGTGGCCGTCGCCAGCTCGTCGCGCAGGCCCGTCACGTCGCCCAGCGCGGCGCGCTCGAACAGCGGCGCGAGCTTCATGTGGTCGCCTTCGAGCCGGTCGATGAGCCGGCGGAACCGCAGCTGGCCCCGCGCCTTGCGCCAGGACATCCGGACCAGCTTGACGGTGTCGGTCACCTCGCGCGCGTCGAGCGGCTCGGTCAGGGCATAGCGGACCCGCAGGTCGCCAGGCGGCTCGTTGCCGGCCGCCCGCGCGGGCTCCAGCACCTCACGTACGTAGCGGTTTTCGTCAAAGACCATGTGAGGTGACTAGTCCACCCGTACGTGGGCCAGGTCGTTGCGCGACTTGCTCACCTCGTCCTCGGACATGCCGCCGATGCGCACGTCGAGCGTGAGCTTCTCCGCGGTCTCCTTCTCCATCGCGGTCACATGCAGGAGCCCGGAGGTGTCGAGGGAGAACGTGATGTCGATCGGCCAGCCGGCCGGCTTGCCGTGCGGGATCTTCAGCTCGCCGTCGGCGATCGGGGTGTTGTGCCCGACCTCGGTCGACTCCGCGCTGCCCGCCTGCTCGACCACGATGATCTTGACGATCGTCTGGTCCTCCTCGACGGTGCCGAACTCGCGGGTCTTGCCCCGCGGCAGCGTGTCGTTGGCGTGGACCAGGTGCACGACGTGCTCGACGTCGGTGGCGGGGTCGAGCGCGATCACGCCGAAGGCGCGCGAGGCCACGGTCGTGATCTGGCGGGCCGCCATGCGCTCCTGATCGCTCTCGGACAGGCCGGCTCGGGTGGCCAGGTCGTGTGCCTTCTCGGTCTCGCCCTTGGCCAGGAGCTGGCGGAAGGTCTCCTCGAAGGCGTACAGCGCAGCGCCCTTGGCGACCGCGAGGTCGGGGTCCTGCAGCTTCGGGTTGAGTGACAGCTCGCTGCTCAGCCGCTCCGGCACCGCCGGCATCTTCGTCGAGCCGCCGACCAGCACGAGGTCGTCGTAGTCGGCGATGCCCTTCGCGGCGGCGGTCGCGAGGGTGCGGCCGGTGATCTCGATGGTGCGGTCGAGCAGGTCGCTGGTGATCTCCTCGAACTTCTCGCGCGTCAGCTCGACCGCGGCGACCCGGCCTTCGTGCATGACCCGCACGATGTGCTTCTTGCGCAGGGACAGGGCCTTCTTGGCCTCCTCCGCGTCGTGGCGGAGCTGCTGCTCGGTGTGCTTGTCGTCCAGCGGGTCGCCGATGTCGGGGTGCTCCTCGTGGAACCGCTCGGCGAGGTATTCGACCACGCGGGCGTCCCAGTCGGCGCCGCCCAGCTCGTGGTCGCCGTCGGTGCAGATCACGCCGATGTCGCCGCCACGGAGCGTGATGACCGTCGTGTCGAACGTGCCGCCGCCGAGGTCGTACACGAGGATCGTGCGGTCCTGGTCGGGGTTGAGCACGCCGTAGGTGATCGCGGCGGCGATCGGCTCCGAGATGATGTCGATCACATTGAGGCCGGCGATGCGGCCGGCCTTGCGGGTGGCGTCGCGCTCGGCGGCGCCGAAATAGGCGGGCACCGTGATGACGACGTCCTCGGCGTCCTCGTCGGTGGTCGCCTTCGCGTCGGCGACGAGCTTGCGGAGCACGAACGCGGAGATCTCCTCGGGGGAGTAGCCGCGGCCGTGCAGGTCACGCGTCACCTCGTGGCCCATGTCGCGCTTGATCAGGCTCACCACCTGATCGGGCGAGATGACCGCGGTGTCCTTCGCCGGCGCCCCGACGACGACGTTGTCCCCCGACTCGAAATAGACGACCGACGGTGTGGTGTCGGTGCCCTCCATGTTGCGCAGGACGGTGGGCCGGCCGATCTCCCCGATGCGCGCGATGCAGGAATGGGTCGTGCCCAGGTCGATCCCGTAGACAGCCATATCAATCCCCTTCGGCCGAGTCGGCCGCCACGCGGGCGACGATCACCTCGGCACGTCGTACGACCTTGTCCCCACGGATGAAACCGGCCCGCTGGATCGTCACGACGGTGCCGTCGAGCTCGGCGTCCTCGACGTCGTGTGTTCCGGTCGGGCGGTGGCGTGCCGGGTCGAAAGGATCGCCCTCTCCGACGAGCATGCGCTCGACCCCCGTACGGGCGATGATCTCGGCGAGTTCATCCGCGATTGCCGACAGGAGCTTCGGCACGTGCGCGGGGTCCACCGTCTCGCGATCCGACTCGCGCCGGACCAGGTCGTACAGACGGTAGAGCGACGCGCGTGCCGGCTCGAGAGCGGCCTGCAACTCACTGTGCCTGAGCCGCTGGTTGTCCTCATGAAGCCGGTCGATGATCCGCTCGCGGTGCGCGGCGCGGTCATGCTCGCGCCCGGTCGCCTTCGCGAGGTCGGCGAGCTGGGCGCATATCCCCTCAAGGTATGCCGCGATGACCCCATCGGCTTCGGCCGACGGGGACTGAGTTCCGTCATTGGGGGAAGGGGGGTCATCGGACATGGTCTCGCACCATAACTCTGAGTGAGCAAACACGCCAGGCCTATTCTCTCCATGGCCGAGAGCTGACACCAGCCTTATCCCGTACTTCACTGGGGGCGGGCCGCTTTTCTCACCGATGTGTTGCCAGGTGTGTTGACTTGAGTAACACCCCGAACTGCGACGAAACAGTCAGTGTCCGGGCAAGGTAGAGAGGTCGGCCGATGAGGCAGCTCAGCGCGCTCGACGCGCAATTCCTCAACCTCGAGTCGGGCGGCACCGTCGCCCATCGCCGGCCTGGCGATCCTCGACGGGGCGAGCGCGCCCGGCGGCGCGCTCACACTGGAGGATCTCCTCGCCCTCGTACGCCGGCGGCTTCCCCTGATCGAGCAGTTCCGCCGCAAAGATCCACCATGCCCTCATCGACGGCGTCACCGTCGCGCAGGTCGTGGCCGCCCTGCTCGACCTGGAACCGGAGCCGGCCGAGCCGGACGTCCCGGAGGAGGAGTGGCGGCCGGAACAGCCGCCCGGGCCGTGGGGGATGCTCGCCGACGCGGCCCTGAGCGCGGCGGTCCATCCGCTGCGCACGGTGCCGCACCTGGACGCCCTGCCGGTCGTCGGCCGGCTGCCCGGCATCGGGTTGGTCGCCGACGCCGGCCGCAGCGCGGCGCGCACGGGCGTCATGCCGCCGCCGAGCCTGAGCGTCCCGCGCACGCCGCTCAACGGCTCCGGACCGTCCGCTGGTGGCCGCGGTGCCGGTCTCCACGCGAGACCCCGACGACGAGTCGCACGGCAACCGGCTCTCGGCCATGTTCACGCCCGTGCCGACCCACATCGAGGACCCTCGCGAGCGCGTCGCGGCGATACAGGACACGATGGACACGGCCAAGCTGCGTTTCGTCGCGACGCCCGACCAGTGGCTGGGGGAGCTGACCGCGATCGTCCAGCCCGCGTTCGGGGGCCTGGCGGCCCGGGCGCTCTACCGCCTCGCCCCGGCCGCCGTCCCGCCGATCAACCTGGTCATCTCGAACGTCCCCGGGCCGCAGTTCCCGCTGTACCTCTGCCGCGCGGAGGTCCTCGGCTACTTCCCGATTTCGGTGATCAGCGACCTGACCGGCGGCCTCAACATCACCGTCTTCTCCTACAACGGCAGGCTCGACATCGGCGTCGTCGCCTGCCGCGGCATGGTCCCCGACGTTTGGAACCTCATCGCCTACCTGGACGACGCCCTAGAGGAACTGATGTCCCTCTAGCCCACGTCAGTGGACGGGCGCGCCCGGCTGGCGCTGGCGCTCGGCCATCACGGAGAGCACGTGCTCCACCAGAGTGATCAGCACCTGCTTGCCCGACTCACGCTTGCGCACGTCACAGAGGATCACCGGGATCTTCGGATCGAGGTCGAGCGCCGCCCGTATCTCCTCGCTGTCGTAGCGCGCGGCGCCGTCGAAGCAGTTCACCCCGATGATGAAGGGCAGACGCCGCCGCTCGAAGTAGTCGATGGAGGGGAAACAGTCGGCGAGGCGGCGCGTGTCGGCGAGGACCACGGCACCGAGCGCACCCAGGGCCAGCTCGTCCCACATGAACCAGAAGCGGTCCTGTCCGGGCGTGCCGAACAGGTAGAGGACCAGGCCATCACGGATCGTGATGCGGCCGAAGTCCATCGCCACGGTCGTCGTGGTCTTGCGCTCGACGCCGGATACGTCGTCGACGCCCACGCTGCGGTCGGTGAGCTGCTCCTCGGTGCGCAGTGGCCTGATCTCGCTGACCGCGCCGACCATGCTGGTCTTGCCGACGCCGAATCCGCCCGCCACGAGGATCTTCACGGCGAGCGGCATGGCAGCGCCCCGCGAGGGGTCAGAGCGCTTGGAGTCCATTCAGCACTTCCTTCAAAAGCCGTTCATTGGGAAGACGATTGTCCGGCTCAGGCCGCCGTACGGCGATCAGCCCATGATCGAGCAGATCACCCAGCAGGACCCGAACCACGCCCAGGGGAAGTTTCATTTTCGCCGAGACCTCGGCCACCGAGAGCGGGCGTACGCACAGCTCGAGGATGGCCAGGTGCTCGGGTCCAGCACCGGGTGGCGCGAACGTCGACGTCGCCGCCGTCGCGATGATCGCGATGAGTTCGAAGCCGTCCCGTGAGGAACGGGTGCGGCCTCTCGTCAGCGCGTACGGCCTGACCACAGGCCCGGCCTCTTCGTCGAGCCATTCGCTCATTCAACCGCCCCGCCTGCAGGATTGCCATCGCAGGGACGAGACCGCGGTGGCCGGCCGTCCGCGTACGACCGGGCGCCGCCAAGACGCCGCCACGGTCTCCGCCGGTCCGTTCCACTCTCTCATCCGGCCTCACGATTCCACGGCCGAGCGCGGGAGAGTGGACATGTGCTGGCCCACGCGCTTGACCAGCATCGCCATCTCGTAAGCGATCATGCCGACGTCGGCGTCCGAACCCGCCAGCACGGCCAGGCACGCGCCGGAGCCGGCAGCGGTGACGAACAGGAACGCGTTGTCCATTTCGACGATCGTCTGGCGTACGGCTCCGCCGCCGAACTGGCGTCCGGCGCTCCGGGCGAGGCTCTGGAAGCTCGCGGCCACGGCCGACAGGTGCTCGGCGTCCTCACGGGCCAGGCCCGTGGATCCGCCGACCAGCAGGCCGTCGCTGGAGAGCACGACAGCCTGGCGCACCTGGGCGACCTGCTTGACGAGACTGTCCAGCAGCCAGTTGAGGTCCCCCGCAGAACCCGCTGACATCAGATGTCCTCCTCTTTGTGGTCGGCGGTGGTCCGCTCGGCGTCCGAGCGACCGCGCAACCACCCCTTCTGGATGGAGCTCAGCATGGTACGGAGCTCCTCGGGTGAGCGCTCGCCGTCCCCGGCGTGGTCGACCAGCTCCACCTCGGTGCGGAGCTGCGGTGCCAGGCTCGCCTGGCGCACGCGCCGCGGGAGCGATGGCCGGTCTGCGTCGTCGCCGGGGCCCGGCTCGTCCGTCGCCGTCTCGCGCGGCGCTGTCTCGGGCGGCGCCGGCCGTTCGGTGACGAAGGCGTCAGTGGTCTCGGTCGTCTCGGCCTTGTCGGTGGGCTCGAAGATGGACCTGCGTGGAGCGGACTCGGGCGCGGTGTGGTGCCGTGACGGGAGCTCGTTGTCGTCGGCGCCGAGCCGCCGGGGCAGCGCGGGAGGTTCTTCCGCGCTGCTCTCGGGGATGCGCTTGGGCAGCGGCGCGTTGCCGCCGGACTCCTCGCCGTGCCGACGGGGGAGCGGCGGGCGGCCTCCGTCGTCGGCGGGAGTCGCCGGAAGGGACCACTGGCCCGTGTCCGTATTGGAGCGCCCGGAGTCATAGGAGTCCACGTCGCGCGGGCTCGCGTCGTACGGGCCGCTGTCGCCGTAGGACGGCGTTCCGTAGGGGGCGGCGTCGGACTCCTGGGGCGTCGCGTCGTAGGCGGCCGGTTCCAGCTCGACGCGGCGCTGGGGGAGCGGCGGGCGCTGGCCCTGCGTGAGCGGGATCGGGCCGGTGTCGGCGTTCCCGTTGCCGTACGCGGGTGGCCCGATCACGCCGATCGCCCCGACCGGGATGAGCGCGTCCTCGCCACGGCGGGTCATCGCGAGGCGGTTGCCGGATTCGAGTACCGGCTGCTCGCCGCCGCGCACCACGACCGCATCGGGGACCAGGACGATCGCGGTCGTGCCGCCGTACGGCGACTTGCGGAGCGTGACCTGGACGGAGTGCCGCTGGGCGAGCCGGCTGACGACGAAGAGCCCCAGCTGCGCGCTGTTGGACAGGTCGAAGTCGGGTGGGTCGGCCAGGCGCGCGTTGGCGTACGCGAGGCTCTCGGGGTCCATGCTCAGACCCCGGTCGTCGACCTCGACCGCGAAGCCGTGCCCGACGGTCTGGCCGGTGACCTGAACGGTGGTGTCCGGCGGAGAGAACAGCGTGGCGTTCTCGATCAGCTCGGCGAGCAGGTGGATGAGGTCGGCGACCGCGGGGCCGGCGATCGCGATGCGCGGCATCGCGGTGACCGTGACCCGCGCGTAGTCCTCGACCTCGGCGGCGGCGGCGCGCGCGACGTCGACGACGGGAACCGGGTTGCGCCAGCCGCGGCCGGGCGCCTGGCCGGAGAGGATGATCAGGCCTTCGGCGTGGCGCCGCATGCGCGTGGCCAGGTGGTCGAGGCGGAAGAGGTCCTCCAGCTCGTCCGGCTCGGAGATCCGGCGTTCCATGGTGTCGAGCAGGCTGAGCTGGCGGTGCAGCAGCGCCTGGTTGCGGCGCGCCAGGTTGAGGAAGACCTCACCGATGCTGCGGCGCAGCTTCGCCTCCTCGACCGCGCCCTGGATCGCGGTGCGGCGCGCGGCGTTGAAGGCCTGGCCGACCTGGTTGATCTCCTCGGTGCGGAACCCCAGGGGCGGCGCCTCGGCGGCCACGTCGACGTCTTCGCCGCTTCGCAGCCGGCGGATGACGTCGGGCAGGCGCTCGTTGGCGAGGTCGAGCGCGGTGCGCCGCAGGCCGTTGAGCTCCTGGATGACCGAGCGGCCTACGTACAGCGACAGGATGAGCGTCGCGATGATCACCACGAGGCCGAGGACGCCGGCGAGGGTGACGCGCAGGATGATCGAGGTCGTGACCGGCTTGGCACGCTTCGTGGCGGACGTCGCCGACGACAGCTCCAGCCCGCGCAGCCGCGTGAGCACCGAGGAGACGGTCGTCTTCCAGTCGTCGCGGGTGCCGGCGAGCGGCTTGGTGTCCATCGGCATTCCGGCCATCGGCGGCATGCCCCGCATCGCACCGCCCATGCTGGGCATGTGGTCGGTGAAGCGGTCCTCCAGCGCCTGGAGCCGTGCGTACTCCGGCGTCGTGGTGATGCGCTGGTAGAAGGCGCGATCGGCCGGGCGCAGGTCGGGCAGCGCGTTGGCGTACAGCATCTCCCGCGTGCCCACGAGCTTGGTGAACTGCACGTGCTCGGTGAAGGTCAGGGTCCCTGAGGCGATCGCCCCGGACAGCAGGCCGTCCTCCTGGGACAGAGCCTCGCGTGCGCGGGCGAGCGCGACCTGGGTCTGCGCGTCCTTCGTCATCTCCGCGTCGTCCAGCGTGGCCAGGGAGGCCTGGAGGGCGTTCACGATGGTGACGGCGCCGGTGTAACGCGTGAACGCCTCGGAGCGGCTCGTCTTCCCGGAGTCGAACGACTGCCGGGTGTCGGGCAGGCCGTCGAGGTAGTCGAGGACCTGACGCGTCCAGCCCTTGGTCTGCGGGGTCAGGTACTTAGCGGTGTTCGGGCGGCCGGCCAGGGAGCGGAACTGCCCGGCCTGGCGGTCCGTCGCGAGCCGGCCCGACTCCATCGCCGCCCGGTCGCCGGAGGACCGGCTCCCCAGGAAAACGAGGGTGAGGCGGCGTTCCTGCTCGAGCGCGCTGCCCAGCGCCCCGGCGGGCGAGCCGAGGTCGTTCTGCACGTTCTTGGCGTGCAGGAGGTTCAGTCCGTCGCGAAGTGTGATGTTCGTGGTGAACGCCCAGAGCGTGCTCAGGGCGACCAGCGGCACGAGCAACAGCAGGACGATCTTGAAGCGGACTGAACGGAGTATGCGGCTGCCCCGGACCCGGGACGGCTGCTGAGTGTCATCTGATCCCACTCGACGGTCCTTTGATTGCACCGCGACAGGCTCGACTTTCAGATAGACGGAGGAGACGAGGAGACATCGATGGATGGCCGGGGAGCACCCGCGTGAATGCGCGAGACTCTACTACGCACCACCCTGAAGGCCGACCATGTCCGTAAATATCGACCTAACGGCCGCTTGGCGTTCATGGTCGAATTGGCAGGGGTGCTGGTCAGATAATGCCAGGTGATGACGTGGGTGGTCGAACGGTGCCCTCCGGCCCGGCCGTGACACAAATATCGGACGATCCATGACAAGCTCGCACGGACGACGTCCAACACCCTTAGACTCCGCCATCGTGACGTATGACGACCAGCCCCCGGAGACGCTCCCCACTCGCGGACGCTCGCCGTTGCCCAGCGGGCGTCACCGCAGGCCCGCGTCCGCGGATCTTCCGCCCGACGCCCCCATCCTCGTTCTCGCGGTGTCCGGCGCCACGCCGGACGTCGCCGACGAGATCGCTTCGCTCACGCGCGCCGCGCGCGCCGAACTCGACGTACGGGTCGCGCCCGTCGGCGGAGCCTTCGCCGATGTCCTGCGCGGGCTCCCGGACGACCGCTCGACCGTCGTGGTCCCTCTCGTGACCGGGACGAACGCGGCGATGTACCGCGACATCGAGAACGGTCTCGCCGAGGCCGGAGTGAACGCCACGGTCACCGACCCGCTCGGCCCGCACCCGCTCCTCGCCGAGGCTCTCCATGTGCGCCTCGCCGAGGCCGGTCTGGCACGCGCCGACCGGATCCGCCAGTTCAGCATCGGCGCGGCCGTCGACGGCGTGATCGTCGCGGCCGTCGGCGGAGACGAGGCCGCGCGCGAGGCCGACATGACCGCGGTCCTGCTCGCCGCACGCCTCGCCGTCCCGGTCGTCGCGGCCGCGATCGACGGCACGCCCACGGTGGCCGACGCCGTCGCCGGGCTGCGTGACCTGGGTGCGCAGCGGCTCGCCGTCGCGCCGTACCTGATCGGCCCCGAGATCGACCACGAGCAGCTCGCCAAGCTCGCCGCCGAGGCCGGTCTGGGCTGCGCGGCGCCGCTCGCCGCGCACAGCTCGGTCGTGCGGCTCATCAGCCTCCGCTACGAGGTCGCGCTCGACGAGGGGCGTGCGTGAGGCTCGTGCGCCTGGCCGCCGCGGCGGCGTTGACGCTGACGCTCGCGGCATGTGACAACGGGCACGCGAGCAGGCCGGCCCAGGCGCCGCGCATCACCGCGCAGCAGGAGATCGGCGCGCCCGAGGGCAGAGTCGACCTCGTGATCTGGGCCGGGTACGCCGAGAACGGCTCGAACGTGAAGAGCGTCGACTGGGTGCACCCCTTCGAGCGCAAGTCCGGCTGCCAGGTGAACGCGAAGGTCGCCGACACGTCCGACGCGATGGTCGCGCTGATGAACACCGGTGAGTACGACGGGGTCTCGGCCTCCGGCGACGCGTCGCTGCGGCTCATCTACAGCGGCGTCGTCGCCCCGGTCAACACCGACCTGTTGCGCAACTACGGCGACACCGAGCCGTACCTGCGCGACGAGCCGTACAACTCGGTCAACGGCCAGATGTACGGCATGCCGCACGGGTACGGCGCCAACTACCTCGCGTACCGGACCGACAAGATGAAGAAGCCGGATTCGTGGGGCGTGCTGTGGGAGAAGAACTCACCGGCCGTCGGCCGTATCGCCGCCTACGACTCTCCGATCTACATCGCCGACGCGGCCCTCTACCTGAAGGCCCACCGTCCGGACCTGAAGATCACCGACGTCTACGAGCTGACGAATGAGCAGTTCGACGCCGTCGCCGACCTGCTGAGGCAGCAGCGCGACAACGTCAACCAGTACTGGTCGGACTACCTCGACGAGGTCCGGTCCTTCAAGGCCGGAGACGACTACGCGGGCACCGCGTGGCAGATGACCGCCAACATGGCACGCTCCGAGGGCGCGCCGGTCGCCACGACGATCCCCTCGGAGGGCACCACCGGCTGGTCGGACACCTGGATGATCTCCTCGCGCGCCGCGCATCCGAACTGCATGTACAAGTGGATGAACTGGATCAGCTCACCCAAGGTCCAGGGCGCCGTCGCGCAGTGGTTCGGCGAGGCACCGGCCAACCGCAACGCCTGCGGGTACACCCCGAAGGGCTTCTGCGCGCAGTTCCACGCCGACGACATCCACTTCTACCAGCGCCTGGCGTTCTGGAAGACCCCGGTGGCCGACTGCGGCGACGCCCGTGGCGCCGTCTGCGTCGACTACTCCAAATGGGGCGAACTCTGGTCCCAGATCAAGGGATAGGGCACTACACCTAGGACTCCCTTCGCGCCGTCGCCGGGGCGCGGTTCGACGGTCCGCGCCGCTGGATCGCCTTGCCGCCCTTGGCGTCGTCGCGCCGCTTGCCCTCGTTCTTGATGCCCTCGAGGTTCCTGATCTGGCCCTTGGCGTCGCCGCGGTCCTGGAGATCCTCGCGCAGCATGCTGTAGACGACGGAGTCGCGCCAGTGGCCGTCGCGGAAGTGGTAGCCGCGCAGCACGCCCTCGCGTACGAACCCGGCCTTCTCCAGCGCCCACTGCTCGGAGGTGTTCGTCACCTCGGTCATCGCCTCGACCCGGTTCGCCTGCGTGTGCGCGAACAGGTACTCCGCGAGCGTCCGCTGCGCCTCTGTGCCGTATCCGAGCCCGCGGACCTCGGGGAGCATGGCGACGCCGATGTTCCAGCAGTACGAGTTCACCGACGTCGGCTGCCTGCGCCACGTCACGAACCCCAGGCGTTCGGCGTTCCGCACCGCTATCAGCATGCCGCCGTCGTCGCCCAGGAGCCCGGTCTCCGCCCACTTCCGCCGGAACCGCCGCGTGTCGAACCAGCCGTACCAGGCGTGGCTTCCGGTGGCCTCGGGGTCGGCGGTGAGCCGGTCGATCATCGAGAGGTCGTCCTCGCCCGCCGGTCTCAATCGCACCTGATCGCCCATGTCCGCTGAGCTTAGGCACCTTGCCGTGCTGCAACAACGACAAAACGGTCTTTCCGGCAAATGAGGCTCAGGCGAGTGCCTTAATGATCATTTCCGGCGCATCCGGAATCCGGGACTGTCGGTGGTGTGCGAGAAAATCGGCCGGAACCATGAAACCTCGCCGACCCACAGGAGCGGGCGTGTCCATCCTTGCGATCACTGAAGCAGGCGGCGGTGACCGGCTCACCGAGCTCCTCGGCCGGCGTGCCGCGCGGATGCTGACGACCTACGCGGTCCCGTGCCTGCACTACGCGCACTGGCAGGCGCTGTGGCGCCACCGGCTCGCCGACTGGACCAACGAGACGACCTACGGCACCGACCGCTATCACTGCCTGTGCGCGACGTTCGGCCTCATGGTCGAGCAGAGGCTCCCCGACGCGCGCGTCCACCGGCCCACCGACCGGCTCGGCACACCCTTCACCATCGCGACCGGCGGGTGGCTCGTCTACCCATGGCGCTACGGCAAGACCAGGACCGACCGGCACGAGGGCATGCCGTTCGTCGACGAGACCGGCATCCGGTCGAAGATCGTCGGCGGCGGGCCGCCCGGCCAGCAGGCCCTGGAGTACGAGGGGCTGCCGCCCGTCCCGCTGTCCAACGTGATCTTCCTCGCCTGGTCGGGCAACCGGCACGAGGGGCTCACGCGGGCCTTCGTCGGCTCGCCGGTGCTCTACGACGGGCTCCTCTACTGGCGCGAGGGCACGTTCACCGAGCTCGACGTCGAGGCCGGACGCCATCCGTACGGCCTGCCGCCGGGCGCCGTGCCCCACGGGCCGGCCGACCCCGCACGTGACGTCCCGCCGCCTCCCGCGTTCGACATCGAGCTCATCGACGACGAGTCCGGCACCGATTTCGACGAACACACCGCGTCTGACCGCGAGGCGGCCGCGCCGATGGCTAGGGTGATGGACCGCCGATGATCGCCAGAGGAGGCAGGACGTGGACGCCCACAGCGGTCGCGAGTCGCCGCAGGCCGTCCCGTACCCGCCTCCGGAGGTTCGCGACGACGCGTTCGACGCCGCACGGCTGACGCTCGCACGCGAGCGGACCGGCCTGACCAAGCGCGACCTGGCGGCACGCACGGGCGTCACCGCCGCGGCGATCGCGCAGTTCGAGCGCGGCCGGTCACGCCCGACGGCCGAACTCCTCGACCGCGTCGCCGCCGAGCTGGGAGTCCCGGCCGCCTACCTCGCGGCGGGCCGCCCGGTCCTGCCCGTCGTGGAAGAGGCGACCCACTTCCGCAGCCTGCGCGCCACCCGCGCGTACGAGCGCCGCCAGGCACGCGCGACGATGAGCCACCTCGCCGAGGCCGTCCGCGTCATCCAGCGCTACGTACGCCTCCCCGACCCGCACCTCCCCGCCCTCGGTAACACGCCCGCGCCGGGCCTGCACCAGGGGAACGCCGCGTGGGGGTCGGACGGCCAGGACGCCGAAGACACCGCGTGGGACTCGCGCGCTCCGGGTGCCGAGCACGAACCGCGCCGGCCGGGCGTCGCGCGTGAGCCGCGCCGTCCAGGTCTCGGGTATCCCGCTCAGGACCCGCGGCGGCCGGGTGCCGGGGTCGAGGGGGCCGTGCGGGAGTTGCGGTCGCCCGTGCTCGGTCCGGAGCGGGCCGCGCGGGAGCTGCGGGCCGTCTGGGAGCTGCCCTCCGGTCCGGTGCACCACCTGGTCCGGCTGATCGAGTCCAAGGGCGCCGTCGTCAGCATGGCGAGGTTCGGCGCGGGGGAGCGCATCGACGCCTTCTCGTGCCGCCCGTCCGGCCTCGACCGCCCGCTGATCTGCCTGTCCCGCGACCGCGGCAACCCGCTGCGCCGCCGCTTCAGCGCCGCACACGAGCTGGGCCACCTCATGCTCCACGAGAACGCCCACCCGGGCAGCCGCGACCACGAGCACGAGGCCGACCGGTTCGCGGTGGAGTTCCTCACGCCCGCCGGGGAGATCGCCGACCTGCTGCCGTCCCGCCTCGACTTCGCCCACCTGCTGGAGGTCCAGCGTGCTTGGGGCGTCTCGGTGCAGGCCCTGCTGCGCCGCTGCCACGAGCTGGGCCGCATCGACGAGGTCCTCTACCGGAGGGGGATGGCGACCCTGACCCGACTGGGCTGGCGCCGCGACGAGCCCATGGCCGACTATCCGACCGAATGGCCGGCCCTGCTGAGCGAGTCCGTCGCCCTGGCCGCCCCGAGAGGCCTCACCGAGGAGTCCCTCGCCGCGGTCCTGCGCCTCCCGGTCACAGAGATCCGTGAGCTGCTCAGCCACGTGCCCGACGGCCGCCCGCGCCTCCGCCTCGTGACGGGCTGACGAGAGCTCAGCCCCAGACCTCCGCGGCGGTCTCGACGATGAGCCGGAGCTTGGCGACCTCCTGCTCGTACGTCAGGGAGTTGCCCTCGACGGTGGAGGAGAAGCCGCACTGCGGCGACAGGCATAGCTGGTCGAGGTCGACGAAGCGAGAGGCCTCCTCGATGCGGCGTTTCAGGGTGTCCTTGGACTCCAGCTCGCCGCGCTTGGTCGTGACGAGGCCCAGCACGACCATCTTGTCCTCCGGCACGAAGCGCAGCGGCTCGAAGCCGCCGGACCGCGCGTCGTCGTACTCCAGGAAGAAGCCGTCGACGTTCAGCTCGGAGAAGAGCGCCTCGGCGACGAAGTCGTAGCCGCCCTCGGCCGCCCACGACGACTGGAAGTTGCCCCGGCACATGTGCGTCGTGACGGTCATGCCCTCGGGACGGCCGTCGAGGGCGGCGTTGATCTGCCGGATGTACCGCAGGTGCATGTGGTCGGCGTCGTCGCCGCGCGCGGCCAGCTCGGCGCGCTGGGCCGGATCGTTCAGGTACGCCAGGCTCGTGTCGTCGAACTGCAGGTACGTGCAGCCCAGCTCCCCGACGTGGCGTACCTGCTCGGCGTAGGCGGCCGACAGGTCGGACCAGAACTCCTCGATGTCGGGGTAGACCGACGGGTCGATCGCCGCCGGGCCGCCCCGGTAGTGGACCATGCTGGGCGAAGGGATCGTCAGCTTCGGGGTGTTCTTCGTGACGAGCCCCCGTAGCGCGCCGAAGTCGTCGGCGAAGATCGTCTCGTCCAGGCGCACCCGGTCGTGGATCTTGAGCGCCGCCGCCATGAAGTCCAGGCCGCCGGTCTCGTTGCGGAAGTGGACCGTCAGCGTCTCCGGGGCCGGGTCGATGCCGCCGAGCCGGTAGATGAAGTCCATGTGCCACGAGGTGCGGCGGAACTCCCCGTCCGTCGCGGTCTGGAGGCCGATCTCCTCCTGCATCGCCACGACCGACCGGATCGCGTCGTCCTCGGCGGATCGCAGCTCCGAGGCGCTCACGTTCCCGGCGGCGAAGCCGTCGCGGGCGCGCAGCAGCGACGACGGGCGCAGGAGGCTGCCGACGTGGTCGGCACGGAACGGTGGCGTGGTGCGGGCAGGCATCCGGTACCTCCAAGTGGTCGGCCGACGGCCCGGTCCGGCCCTCGGCGCGAGCAGGCGCCGAGGGGCTTGCCAGGCGATGTCGGGTAAATTCGAACGCGGTTCGGATCACCCCCTGGGAGCAGCCGATGACCTTCACTTCGCCCGCCGACGTCCGCGAGCGCCTCGCGGCGACGGGCTATCTGCCCGACGACGCGATCGCGACAACGGTCTACTTGGCCGGCGCGCTCGGCAAGCCCCTGCTGGTCGAGGGGCCCGCCGGTGTGGGCAAGACCGAGCTGGCCAAGGCGGTCGCGGAGATCACCGGCGCCGAGCTCGTACGCCTGCAGTGCTACGAAGGTCTCGACGAGCCGCGCGCCCTGTACGAGTGGAACTACAAGAAGCAGTTGCTGCGCATCCAGGCGGCCGGCGACGAGTCGTGGGACGTCACCCACGACGACATCTTCACCGAGGAGTTCCTGCTCGAACGCCCGCTGCTCGCCGCGATCCGCCGCAGCGACCCCACGGTGCTGCTCATCGACGAGACCGACAAGGCCGACGTCGAGGTCGAAGGCCTGCTCCTGGAGGTCTTGTCGGACTTCCAGGTGACCGTGCCCGAGCTGGGCACGATCACGGCGACACGCCGGCCGTTCGTGGTCCTGACCTCGAACGCGACCCGGGAGCTTTCGGAGGCGCTCAAGCGGCGCTGCCTCTACCTCCACCTTGACTACCCTACGCCGGGCCGCGAACGCGACATCGTACGGAGCCGGGTGCCGGGCATCGACGAGGCCCTCGCCGGGCGGCTCGCGGAGACCGTCGCGACGCTGCGCACGCTGGAGCTGAAGAAGTCGCCCTCGATCGCCGAGACCATCGACTGGGCACGCACGCTGCTGGCCCTCGGCCTCGACCACCTCGACGAGGACGTCATCGCCACGACGCTCGGCGTCGTCCTCAAGCACCACTCCGACCACGAACGCGCGCGACGGGAACTCGCCTCCGATGGCTCTGCTCGATAGGCACATCGGGTTCCTCGCGGCGCTGCGCGAGGCGGAGCTGCCCGTCTCGCTCGCCGAGGGGCTCGACGCCGTGCACGCCCTGGAGGCGATCGACCTCACCGAGCGCGAGTCGCTGCGCGCGGCGTACGCGGCCACGCTCGTCAAGCGGCCCGCGCACCGTGAGGCGTTCGACATGCTCTTCGACCTGTGGTTCCCGCCGACGATGGGCGGCACGGAGCGTGCCAGGGCCAAGCCCGCCTACGACGACCCCGACGTCCGGCGCATGCGCGAGGAGCTGAGCGGGCTCCTGCTCGACGACGACGACGTCGCGCTGCGCGCCTTCGCGCGCGGGGCCGTCGGGGCGTACGGGCGTGGCGACGGCGGCGCCGGCCGATGGTTCTCCTACCAGGTGCTGCGGACGCTGTCCCCGGAGACCCTCATGGCCGGTCTGCTCGACGCCGTCCTGGCCGAGCGGGGCGGGTTCGACGAGAGGGTCGCCCGGCAGACGTTCACGCGGCGCATCGAGCGGTTCGAGCGGCTCGTCGGCGACGACGTACGCCGGCGGCTCGCCGAGGAGACCGGCGTGGAGCGCGTCGCGCGCTCGAACGTACGGCCTCCGCTGGAGAACGTCGACTTCCTGCGCGCGACCCGCGCCGACCTTGCGGCGCTGCGGCGGGAGATCTACCCGCTCGCGCGCCGGCTCACCGCGCGCCTCACGATCCGCCACCGGCACGGCCGCCGGGGCCGCCTGGACTTCCGCCGTACGGTGCGGGCCTCGCTGTCCACCGGCGGGGTGCCGCTGACCACGCACCATCGGCCGAGGCGGCCGCACAAGCCCGAGCTGGTCGTGCTCTGCGACGCCAGCGAGTCGGTCGCCTCTTTCGCCCACTTCACGCTGCTCCTGACGTACGCGCTGCGCGAGCAGTTCAGCAAGGTACGGGCGTTCGCGTTCATCGACGGGCTCGACGAGATCACCCGGTTCTTCGCCCCGGGCGCCGACGTCGTCGAGGCGATGACGCGGATGACACGCGAGGCCGACCTGGTCTGGGTGAGCGGCCACAGCGACTACGGGCGGGCGTTCCAGGTCTTCGAGGACCGCCACGGCGACGCGATCACGCCCAAGACGTCGCTGCTGATCCTCGGCGACGCCCGCACCAACTACCAGGCCCTCAACCTGGAGACGGTCCGCCGCCTCGCCGGGCGCGCGCGGCACGCGTACTGGCTCAACCCCGAGCGGGTCCGCGACTGGGACTCCGGCGACTCGGCCGCCTCGGCGTACGGCGGCGTCGTCCCGATGCACGAGTGCCGCAACCTCACCCAGCTCGCGGAGTTCGTGGAGACTCTCGCCTGACCGATGTGGCGGAGGCGGCCTCCTGACGACCGCGCGGCGAGGATGCTAGTGGGGTCGGTGCGTGCCGGGCGATCATCTCCCGGCACGACCGGCCACGGGGAGGAATCACATGCGACTGCCGATCAGAGCGCGGCATATACCGGGGCGTTTCACTACGGGGGCCTTCATCCTGCACTCCGGCCTCGCCCTGCGGAACGTGAGCGACGAGCGCGCCCAGGCGCTCCACGCGATGACCAGGAGCGCGTATCCGTTCATGCCGGACCTCGATCCCCGGGCCTTCGTCAGGATCCTCTCGGCCGGCGAGATCGCCCTCGGCACGGCACTGCTGCTGCCGGTCGTGCCGTCCTGCCTCGCCGGCGCGGGCCTCAGCGCCTTCTCCGCCGGGCTGCTCGGTCTCTACGCGCGCACGCCGGGAATGCGGCAGGAGGGCAGCGTCTGGCCCACTGAACGCGGCACGGGCATCGCCAAGGACGTCTGGATGCTCGGCATCGGTCTCGGTCTCGTGGCCGACCGGGTCTGACGAGAACGGCCGCATCCGGCCGCCGTACCTTACCGCGAGGTAAGGGAACGCTTGTCCGGAATCGGCCTCTCGATCTTCACCAAAGTGTCACCAACGCCGTCGTACTCTGCTCCGGCACCTCAGGCGGACGTTGGGAGATGACGTGAAAGATGTGAGTCGGCGCGGTTTTATCGCGGGGACGGCGGGAGCGGCGATGGTCGCCGGGCTCGCCACCCCGGCGCAGGCGAAGATACGTGCGCGAGAAGCGGTGGAGCTCCCGAGCCCAGGCGATTCAGGGATCGACCACATCGTCGTCGTCATGATGGAGAACCGGTCCTTCGACCACTACCTGGGCTGGCTGCCGGGTGCCAACGGCAAGCAGGCCGGCCTGAGCTACACCGACGCGAGCGGCACCGCCCACCCGACGCACCACCTGACGAAGCCGCACGGCTGCGACTTCAACGACCCCGACCACTCCTACGAGGGCGGCCGCACCGAGTTCAACAACGGTGCCTGCGACGGCTGGCTGCGTGCCGGGGACAACGACGAGCTGTGCATCGGCTACTTCGAGCAGGCCGACCTGAACTTCTACGGGCGGGCCGCGCCGGAGTGGACGGTCTGTGACAACTACTTCGCCGCCATGATGGCGCCGACGTTCCCGAACCGTTTCTTCATGCACTCGGCGCAGACCGACCGTACGACGACGTCGGTGACGCAGATCGCGACGATGCCGACGATCTGGGACCACCTGAGCGCCAAGGGCGTCTCGGGCCGCTACTACTTCAGCGACGTTCCCATCACCGCGCTGTACGGCGTGAGCCAGCTCGGCGCCACCGGCCACATCAGCGAGTTCTACACGCGGGCCGCCGCGGGCACGCTCCCGTCGGTCTCCTACGTCGACCCGAGCTTCCTGGGCGAGCTCATCCCCGGGTTCGCCGAGGACGAGCATCCGCTCGCCGACATCCGCCTGGGTCAGCACTTCCTCGGGAAGGTCCACGACGCGATCGTGTCCAGCCCGAAGTGGGACCGCACGGTGCTCGTCATCACCTACGACGAGTGGGGCGGCTTCTTCGACCACGTGCCGCCGCCCGTCGGCCCGGACCCGAACCCCGACCTGGGCGCCGGCCAGCGCGGTTTCCGCGTGCCCTGCGTCGTGGTCTCACCCCGGGCCCGGCGCGGGCACGTCGCGCACGGCCTGTACGACCACACGTCGATCCTGAAGATGATCGAGTGGAGGTTCGGGATCGACCCGCTGACCGTCCGCGACGCGGCGGCCAACAACCTGGCCGAGGTCCTCGACTTCGACAGCCCGCCGAACCTCACCGCGCCGACGTACAACATTCCGCTCCCGATCACGCTCGGCTGCATCCTCCCGAGCCACGCCCACGCGGGCGAGGACTGGACGGAGCTCGCACGCCTCGCGATCGAGCGCGGCTTCCAGAACGTCAAGCTGCCGTAGAGAACGCGCCCCGGAAGGCCTCCGGCGGGATCATCCGCCGGAGGCCTTCCGCCGGGTCGCGGCCTACTGAGGCGGGTCCACCGAACCGGTCGGGGTGGGCGACGGCGTCGGGGACGGTGAGTGCGTCGGGGAGTGGGTCGGGGGGTGCGAGTGACCCGGGAGGCCGGGGACCGTGTGGCTCGGAGAGCCGCCGGGGAGTCCGGTGACCGGGGCGCTCGGAGTTTCGCTCAGGCCAGGAGTCGCCGTGTGCCGGTGCCGCGGACCGATCCCGCGGCGTCCCTGGACGGACGGGCCGGCCGAGTGGGCGACGTCCTGGTCCGACGTCGGAGGGACACCGGGCGGGTCCAAGGGCGTCTGGCCGCCGGTGTAGCGGTTCGTGCTCGTCGTCACGATGAAGGCGGCGAACACGGCGGCGAGCGTCACCGGGATGGAGATGACGGCGAGCGCCTTGAACCAGCGGCGGCCGACATTCTCCTGGTACCGGTCCGTGCTGCGGCCCGTCTTGCGCGCGGGCGGCTTCTTGCCGCGCGGGGCGCTGTCGGAGTAGGTGTACGCGCTGTCGGCGTAGGCGGCCGTACCCGGGCTCGCCGCCGCGTAGGAATCCGAGCGCCTGCGGGCCGGCTCGTCGTACGAGGGTGTGCCGACCCTCGGGTTCGGGTTCGTCGCCGGAGAGCGCGGGAGCGCGCCTGAATCCGTGCGGCCGACGGGCGGCCCGGGGTGGCGGACGGACTCCTCGTCCCAGGCGGTGTCCTGGCCCGGCGCGTCGTAGCGGCCGTGACCTTCCACGATCGGCGGGACGTGCTGCGCGGAGCCGCCGCTCGGCGCGTCGTGGCGGCCGTACCCCTCCGGGGGGCTCGGCGCGACGTACTGGCCCGAGCCCTCGGCGCTCGGCGCGCTGCGGCGGGCCTGCTGTGGCGGCGTGACGGCGTCCAGGCGGGTCCGGGCCGGCTCCGCCTCCGGCGCGGTGTGGCGGGTCTCCGAGGCGGCGGCGTGGCCGGTCGCGGCCGGACGGCGTACCGGGCGTGGGACGTTCTCCATGCCGCGTGGGCCTTCGGGCGCCGGGGTGTGGCCGGTCGCGGCCGGGCGGCGTGCCGGGAGCGGGGTGTTCTCCGTGCCGTGCGGGTCCTCGGGAGGCGTGGTGTGGTCGGAGGAGGGGTCCCAGACGGACGGCGCCGCCAGGGCGGGGCGTACCGGGGCTTCGAGACGTACCGGGCCCTCTGCCGGGATACGTGAGAAGACCTCGGTGCTGTCCTCCGACGACACCTCGGCGGCGACCGCCGGCGTGACGCCCAGGCCGTTGAGAAGGTCCTGAGCGGCCGGGCGCGCCGCAGGGTCATCGGCCAGCGCCGCGGCCACCAGGCTGCGTACGGGCTCGCTCACGGAGTCCAGGGCGGCCGGATGCGTCACCGGGTTGCGGCCCGTGGCGGCGTAACCGATCACGCGGCCCCACGCGAACACGTCCGAGCGTGGGTCGCCGTCCGGCTTCGGTGACGTGCGGACCGGCTCCAGTGCGGTGCCGGCGGGGGTGTCGGACACCGAGAAGCCGATCACTCGCGGGCCGTCGGCGGCCAGCAGGACGTCCGTGGGCCGGAGGCCGCGGTGGACCACGCCGACGGAGTGGATGGCGGCCAGAGCCTCCGCGAGGGCCGCGGCCAGGGCCGTCAGCCGTGAGGGCTCCAGCGGGCCCATCTCCGCGACGAACTCCTCCAGCGACGGGCCCTCGACGTACTCGCTGACCAGGTACGGCGGCGACTGGTCGCTGCCGTCGACGAGAAGCGCGGCCGTGCAGAAGGCCGGGAGGCGCTGGGCGGCGGACGCCTGGGCGCGCAGGCGGCGGGCGACCTGTGAGGAGTCGCGCGCGAGGGTGGTCTTGATCGCGACGAGGTCTCCGCGGCTGTCACGGCCCAGGTAGACGGTGGTCGACTCGCCCCGGCTCAATCGGCCGGTCAGTCGGTGTCCACCGACCGACGCGGGATCTCCCGGTTGCAGCGGCTGGACACCCACAGGCAAGACGTTTCCTCCCAGAGCGCCTGAATCCGACGTCGTCTCCATGAGAATGGGCCTCTTTCGAACGCGTCGTAAACGGATCTTATGGGCCCTAGATACTGCAACCGTGTGGAGCTGTGTGCAAGCTGAACGTCACCGAAAGATCGGAAATAAAGAAGATCGCCAGTCTCAGGAGCCGAACCGGTAGTGGATGAGCGGCGCCGTACGGTCGCGCCGTGACCATGCCGTGACCGGGTCGTGATCATGGCCGCATCGGTCCCGGCGTGAGGTCAGTCCTTGAGGAAGCGCAGGCCGTTCCAGGTCAGGTCCATCATGTGGCGCGCCGCCTCCTCCACGGTGACGTCGGGGTTGCGGGCGCACCACAGCGCCATCCGCTCGCACGCCCCCACGATGATCTCCGCGTACGCCTCCAGTGCGCGGGGCGGGTGGTTCGGGGCGTACGCGGCCATCATCGCCACGGTCAGGCCGGTCTGCTGCCGCCGCGTCGCCTCGATCTCCCCCTCGGCACCGCCGAGCAGGACCGGCTCCTGGAGCAGTACCAGCCAGGACCGCCGGTGGGCTTCGTTGAACCGGAAGTAGGCGAGGAAACCGGCATGCAGCATCTCCTCCGGCGTACCGGCCTCGGCCACCGCGCGCTCGGTCGCCTCGCGCAGCTCGGCGCGTGCCCGGCTGATCGTGGCGAGGAGGAGGCCGTCCTTGGAGCCGAAGTACTCGTACAGCATCGGCTTGGACACGCCCACGCGTACGGCGATCTCCTCCATCGAGACGCTGTAGCCGCGTTCGGCGAAGACCTCTTCGGCGACGTCGAGCATCTGCCGTTCGCGTTCGGCGCGCGACATCCTCCGGCGTGTCCCTTTCACGTGTGAACTCTATCTCATGACCTACTGTTGGTAACTTACCGCTGGTAACCTTCGCTTATCAGGCGAAACGCCCCGGGAGGACCTGTGAAACTCGCGATCATCGGCTCCGGCTTCGCCGGCATCGGCATGGCGATCCAGCTGAAGAAGGCCGGCTACGACGACTTCGTCGTCCTCGAGAAGAACGGCGACCTCGGCGGCACGTGGCGCGACAACGTCTATCCGGGCTGCGCCTGCGACGTCCCCTCGCACATGTACTCCTTCTCCTACGAGCTCAACCCGGGCTGGTCACGGATGTTCGCGCCGCGGGCGGAGATCTGGGACTACCTGCGGCGATGCGTCGACAAGCACGACCTCGAACCTCACATCCGCTACGACAGCGCCGTCGACGCGCTCGAGTGGGACGACGAGGCGCGCCACTGGAAGGTCACCATCGGCGACGGCACGGTCCTGACGCCGAAGGCGGTCGTCTCGGGGATCGGCGCGCTGCACGTGCCGTCCACCCCGGCGATCCCCGGCGCCGAGCGCTTCGGCGGCGCCGCGTTCCACTCCGCGCAGTGGGACACCTCCCTCGACCTGCGCGGCAAGCGGGTCGCGGTGATCGGCACCGGCGCGTCGGCCATCCAGTTCGTCCCCAAGATCGCGGACGATGCCACCCGGCTGCACGTCTTCCAGCGCACGGCGCCGTGGATCCAGCCCAAGCCCGACTTCGCCCTCCCACGGAGCGTCCGGCGCGTCTTCAAGTACGTTCCGGGCGCGCAGCGGGCGTTCCGCAACACCCTCTACTGGGTGCTGGAGTCCCGCGCCCTCGGCTTCACCGTCGACCCGAGGCTCATGGCGCCGCAGGCGAAGATCGCCAGCGCGCATATCGCCCGCCAGATCGACGACCCCGCGCTGCGCGCCAAGGTCACGCCCGACTACACGATCGGCTGCAAGCGCATCCTGCTCTCCTCCGACTACTATCCGGCGCTGGCCAAGCCGCACGTCGACGTGGTCACCGACGGCATCGCCGAGATCACCGAGACCGGCCTGGTGACCGCCGACGGCACCGCGTACGACGTCGACGTGATCATCTACGGCACGGGCTTCAAGGTCACCGACGCGCTCAATGAGCAGCCCATCGTCGGCCGGAACGGCCTGAAGATCCAGGAGGCGTGGGCGGACGGCATCACGGCACACCACGGCGTGACGATCGCCGGCTTCCCGAACTTCTTCATGCTGCTCGGCCCCAACACGGGCCTGGGCCACAACTCGGTCGTCTTCATGATCGAGTCGCAGGTCCAGCATGTGATCAGCTGCCTGCGGCTGCTCTCGGAGGAGCAGGCCGACGTGATCGAAGTACGCCCCGAGGCGCAGCGCCGGTTCAACGACCGCATCCAGCGTCGGCTGGGCAAGACGGTGTGGAGCGAGGGCGGCTGCAAGAGCTGGTACCTGGACGAGAAGGGCGTCAACCGCACGTTGTGGCCGGGGTTCACCTTCGAGTACTGGGCCCGCACCCGCAACGCCCGGCGGAGGGCGTACGAGGTGTCGCGCTGAGCGTCAGGACGCCTCGACGGCCGTCTTGATGCGCAGGGCGAAGGCATCGGCGTCCTTGCGGGCCGCGCCCAGGGCCAGGCGGGCGATGAGCTTGCCGGGGCCGTGGCCTTCGAGGACGTTGAAGACCCGCAGGCGGGTCTTCCCGTCGGCGACGGGCGTGAGGTCGTAGCCGCCCTCACGCGCCGTCACGAGGTTCTTGGAGGTCTCGGCCCAGCGGATCTTGGCGGGCGCCTCGAACTCGGTGATGCGGAACTCCCGCTCGGTCGTCATCCCGGCGTCCTTGACCGTGCTGGCGTACACCGTGCCCACTGCGGTCGGGCCGTCCGTCGTCTTGGTGATCCGCTGCACGCGGGGGCTGAACTTGGGATCGTTCTCACCGTCGGCGAGGAAGGCGAAGACCTCCTCCACCGGGCGGTCGATCTCGATCGTCGCCTCGAACTGACCGGCCATCATGTCTCCTCGGATCGCCCGCGCCCCCGGTACGGAAGCGTGCCGCATTCTCCCAGGTCGCCACCTGGATTTTCGGCATGACGGCGGATCCATTCGTACATGGCGACCCCGCTGGCCACGCCGGCGTTGATGGAGCGGGTCGAGCCGTACTGGGGGATGTGCAGGATCACGTCCGAGGCGGCGCGGCCCTCGGCGGACAGGCCGGGGCCTTCCTGGCCGAACAGCATCAGGCACGCGCGGGGGAGCACGGCGTCCTGGATCGGGCGGGAGCCCGGCAGATTGTCGATGCCGACGATCGGCAGGTCGCGCTCACGGCACCACGCGACCAGCTCGGACGTCTCCGGGTGGTGGCGTACGTGCTGGTAGCGGTCGGTGACCATGGCGCCCCGGCGGTTCCAGCGGCGGCGGCCGACGATGTGCACCTCGGCAGCGAGGAACGCGTTGGCGTTGCGGACGACGGCGCCGATGTTGAAATCGTGCTGCCAGTTCTCGATCGCGACGTGGAACGGGTGACGGCGCGCGTCGAGGTCCGCGACGATCGCCTCGTTGCTCCAGTAGCGGTACTCGTCGACGACGTTGCGCCGGTCGCCCTCCGCCAGGAGCGCGGGATCGAGACGGGCGTCGTCCGGCCAGGGCAGCGGATGCGGGCCCACGCCGGGCTGTTCGGCGACCTCAGACGTCATGGCCCGAGCCTATGGCGTGTCTCAAGGCCCCTGTCCGGGCCGTACGGGAGTCTGCAGCCTCCCGTACGAGGGGGATCAGCTCAGCCGTGCGTCCGCGTACGCGGCCATGGCGTCGCGCTGGTACTCGGCCAGGCCCGGGGCGATGCTCTCGTAGTTCGCCCGGAACCGCTCATCGTCGGTGTACATCCGCCCCAGGCCCCGGTACGCCTCCGCGTTCGGCGTCCAGAAACGGCATACGCCCTGGTAGTGGAGGTCGACCTCGGTCAGTACCACCGGGTCGTCGACCGCGGCCCCGGCGACCATGAACTCGGCCATCCGGACCATCTGGGCGGTCGACTCCCGCTGCATCCGCTCGGTGTCCTCGGGGGTGAGCGTCGCGACGAACCGCTGCGACTCCTCCCACTGCTGCGGCCACCGGGAGCGCGCCTCGTCGTCGTACTGGGTGTGGTCGAACCCCTCGAACAGGTTCTCCGGTCTGTTGATCTTCGACATCTCCTCTCCTTCCCGCACCAGCTCGGTGATGGTGCGTTCGACGGTCTCCACGAGACGGCCGAGCCGTTCCTTCTCGGTGAGCAGGCGGGAGTGGTGCGCGCGCAGCGCCTCCACCTGGTCCGTCTGCTGGTCCAGCACCTTGGCGATCTCGCTCAGGCCGAGCCCCAGCTCCCGCATCAGGAGGATCTGCTGCAGGCGGAGCAGCTCGTCCTCCCCGTAGTGGCGGTGACCGCCGGCCGCGATCCGCGCGGGGAGGAGCAGGCCGATCTCGTCGTAGTGCCGCAGGGTCCGCGACGTCACCCCGGACATCCGGGCCACGTCCGCGATCGACCAGGTCATTACGATCTCTCCCTTTCCGGTGCCGTCACGACGACCGTAGAAGTTGACGCAGGGGAAAGCGCAAACTGTCGTACCCGAAGTCCATAATCGGCGGATGGTGACGAGACGGATCAGCGCCGACGAGCGACGGGCGCGGCTGGGCGTACGGCATCGGCTCGCCGTGCCCGCCGACGACCCGCTCGAGGCCGCGCGGGCGGTGGTCGCGTTCCACGGCACCGACCCCGCGTCGGTGTTCCTCTCCGCCGCCGCGCGCCTGAGCGCCCCCGACCTGCGGAGCATCGAGCGGGCGATCTACGACGACCGCACGCTGATCCGGATGCTGTGCATGCGCCGCACCGTCTTCACCGTGCCGGCCGACCTCGCGCCGGTCGCCCAGGCCGCCTGTGGCAACGACGTCGCCCGCCTCGAGCGCCGCCGTACGCTGCAGTTCCTCGAAGACGCGGGCCTGGGCGGCGACGCCTGGCTGCGCGAGGTCGAGGAGGCCACGCTGACCGCGCTGCGGGCCCGGGGAGAGGCCGCCGCCACCGAGCTGTCCGCCGACGTGCCGCGCCTGCGGGAGAAGATCGTGCTCTCCCCGGGCAAGAAGTACGAGGCGCGGCCCGCCATCGCCGCGAGGGTCCTGCTGGGCCTGGCCGCCGAGGGGCGGATCATCCGCGGCCGCCCGCACGGGTCGTGGACGAGCAGCCGGTTCCGCTGGTCCCCGGTCGAAGAGCCGATGCCCGACCTCCCCGTGGAGGAGGCGAGAGCCGAGCTCGTACGCCGCTGGCTCGCCGCGTACGGACCGGGCACCGAGTCCGACGTGAAATGGTGGACCGGCCTGACGATGACCCAGGTCAGGAAGGCGCTCAAGGACGCGGAGCAGGTCGACCTGGACGGCGCCACGGGATTCGTCCTGGAGGGCGACACCGACCCCGTCCCCGCACCGGAGCCGTGGGTGGCGCTGCTGCCCGCTCTCGATCCGACCATCATGGGCTGGACCGGCCGCGACTGGTACCTGGGCGACCACGGCCCGGCACTGTTCGACCGGGCCGGCAACCCCGGCCCCACGGTCTGGTGCGACGGCCGCATCGTCGGCGGCTGGGCCCAGCGCGCCGACGGCGAGATCGTCCACCGCCTGTTCGAGGACATCGGCACCGAGGCCGAGGCCGAGCTCACGGCCGAAGCCGCACGCCTCACCACCTGGCTGGGCCCCGTCCGCGTCACCCCGAGGTTCCGCACCCCACTCGAACGCGAGCTGACGGCACCGCTCGTCTAGGCCCTAGGAGGCGGCGGCCTCGTCCAGCTCGCGCCGGATGCGTTTCTCCGAGACGGGGTACGCGGTGCCGAGCTGCTGGGCGAAGAAGCTGACGCGCAGCTCCTCCAGCATCCAGCGGACGGCGCGGATCCGTGCGTTGCCTGGACGGGCGTCGCGGGCCCGTACGTACGCCGCCTCCACCTGCTGGATCGCGAGCATGCGTTCCCGGTCGCGGTGCGGGTCGTCGGGCAGGCGGTCGAGGCGGCGTTCGATCGCGCGCAGGTAGCGGAGGAGGTCCGGCAGGCGGCGGGAGCCGGTGACCGTGACGAAGTCCGGGTAGATCAGGCGGCCCAGCTGCGCGCGTACGTCCGTCAGGGCCGGGATCAGTGTCGGGCTGCTGGTGCTCTTCAGGCGGCGCTCGACCTCGTGCGCGGCGGCCAGGATGCGTTGTGCGGACGCGAACACCGTCGCCGTCTCGTCGCTCAGCTCCGCGCGTACGTGGTCGCGGAGCGCGGCGAACGCCGCCTGGTCCCAGACCGGGCCGCCGCGGTCGCCGATCAGTTTGTCTGCGGCGCAGGAGACGCAGTCGTCCAGGAGGGCCGAGACGCTGCCGTGCGGCGTGTGGCTCAGCACCAGCTTGGCCTGGTTGCCGAGGCGGGACTGCAGGAACTTCGCGGGGGACGGCGAGCCCAGCAGGACGAGGCGCCGGGTGCCACGCCACATCGACCGCTGCTGTTCCTCCTCGGTGGCGAAGGTGCGGATGGCGACACTGTCGCCTGCGTCGGCCAGGGCCGGGTAGGCCTTCACCCGCCCCTGCTCGTACGTGCGGGGCAGCGTGCCGAAGTCCCAGGCGCGCAGGCCCTTCTTCTCGATGTCGTCCGCGGCGCGCGACAGGGTCGCCGACACCTTGGGCGCCAGCCGCCGCTTGAGCTCGGGGAGCGACTTGCCTTCGGCGAGGGTGCGCCCGTGGTCCGTCACCCGGTAGGTGATCTTCAGGTGGTCCGGCAGGCGCGACAGGTCCCAGGCCTCGTGGGGGACGTTGACGCCCGTCATCGCGGCCAGCTCGCGTTCGAGGGCGTCGAGCAGCGGCCCGGACTCGGGTGTGAGCCGCGCCAGGACCTGCCGGGCCACGTCGGGCGCGGGCACGAAGTTGACGCGCAGCCGCTTGGGCAGCGAACGGATCAGCTCGGTGACGAGGTCTTCGCGCAGGCCGGGGATCTGCCACTCGAAGCCGTCGGAGTTCACCTGGTTGAGAAGGGACAGCGGAACGTGCGCGGTGACGCCGTCGGCGTCCGTACCGGGCTCGAACTGGTACGACAGCCGCATCCGCAGCTCGCCCTGGTTCCACGTATCGGGGTAGTCGGCCTGCGTCACCGCGCCGGCGTCGTCGTTGACCAGCATCGAGGTGGAGAAGGTCAGCAGGTCGGGTGTCTCGCGCCGTGCCTTCTTCCACCAGCTGTCGAAGTGGCGGGCGGACACCGCCTCGGGCGGCACGCGCGCGTCGTAGAACTCGAAGAGCGCCTCGTCGTCCACGACGATGCCGCGACGGCGCGCGCGATGCTCCAGCTCCTCGACCTCGTCGAGCAGCCGCCGGTTGTCGCGCAGGAAGGCGTGGTGGGTGTCCCAGTCGCCCTCGACCAGGGCGTTGCGGATGAACAGCTCGCGGCACAGCTCGGGATCGACGCGCGCGTAGTTCACCTTCCGCTGCGCGACGACGGGCACGCCGTACAGCGTGACCTTCTCGTACGCCATCACGGCGCCCTGTTTCTTCTCCCAGTGCGGCTCGCTGTAGGTGCGCTTGACCAGATGCTCGGCGAGCGGCTCGACCCACTCCGGCTCGATCTTGGCGGCGATGCGCGCCCAGAGCCGCGAGGTCTCGACGAGCTCGCCGGCCATGACCCAGCGCGGCGGCTTCTTCGCCAGCCGTGAGCCGGGGAAGATCGCGAACTTCGCGCCGCGCGCCCCCAGGTACTCCCGCTGCCCGCGTTTGCCCTCGTCCTTCTTCTCGCCGTCCATGACGCCGATGTGCGACAGCAACCCGGCCAGCAGCGAGATGTGCACGTGCTTCGGGTCGGCCGGCGTGGTGTTCAGGGTCACCTTGAGGTCCTTCGCCACCTGGCGGAGCTGCCCGTAGATGTCCTGCCACTCACGGATGCGCAGGTAGTGGAGGTACTCCTGCTTGCACTCCCGCCGGAACCGGTTGCCCGACAGCTCCTGCTGCCGCTCCTTCACGTGGTTCCAGAGGTTCAGGTACGCCATGAAGTCGGAGTCGGGGTCGGCGAACCGCGCGTGCAGCTGGTCGGCCGCCTGCCGCTTCTCCGCGGGGCGTTCGCGCGGGTCCTGGATCGACAGGCCGGCGACGATCACCATGACCTCGCGGACGCAGCCGTTCCGGTCGGCCTCCAGGACCATGCGGGCCAGCCGCGGGTCGACGGGCAGCTGGGCGAGCTTGCGGCCGAGCGGTGTGAGGCGCTCCCCGGCCAGGGCGCCGAGCTCCTGGAGGAGGTTCACGCCGTCTTTCACGTTGCGGCGGTCGGGCGGGTCGATGAACGGGAAGTCGAGGATGTCGCCCAGGCCCAGGTCGGTCATCTGCAGGATGACCGAGGCGAGGTTGGTGCGCAGGATCTCCGGGTCGGTGAACTCCGGCCGGGTGAGGAAGTCCTCCTCGGCGTAGAGCCGAATGCACACGCCCGCCGAGACGCGGCCGCAGCGGCCCTTGCGCTGGTTGGCCGAGGCCTGCGAGACGCGTTCGATCGGCAGCCGCTGCACCTTCGTCCGGTGGCTGTACCGGGAGACGCGGGCGGTGCCGGGGTCGACGACGTACTTGATGCCGGGAACGGTCAGGGAGGTCTCGGCCACGTTGGTGGCGAGCACGATGCGGCGGCCCCGGTGCGACTGGAACACCCGGTGCTGCTCGGACGCGGACAGCCGGGCGTACAAGGGGAGGATCTCGGTGTTCCTGAGCTGCTGTTTCTCCAGCGCCTCGGCCGTGTCGCGGATCTCGCGCTCGCCGGAGAGGAACACCAGGACGTCGCCGGGGGATTCGAGGGCCAGCTCGTCCACGGCGTCGAGGATCGCCTGGGTCTGGTCGTCGTCCTCCTCGACCGGCCGGTAACGCACCTCGACGGGGTACGTGCGGCCGGACACTTCGATGATCGGCGCGTCGTCGAAGTGCTCGGCGAAGCGTTCCGGGTCGATGGTGGCCGAAGTGATGATCACCTTGAGGTCGGGGCGCTTGGGCAGCAGCCGCTTCACGTAGCCGAGGATGAAGTCGATGTTCAGGCTGCGCTCGTGGGCCTCGTCGATGATCAGCGTGTCGTAGCCGCGCAGCATCCGGTCGCGGGCGATCTCGTTGAGCAGGATGCCGTCGGTCATCAGCTTGACCAGCGTGCCGTCGCTCGAATGGTCGGTGAACCGGACCTGGTAGCCGACGGTCTCGCCCAGCGGGGTGCCCAGCTCTTCGGCGATGCGTTCGGCGACCGTGCGCGCGGCCAACCGCCGCGGCTGGGTGTGCCCGATCATGCCCTTGATGCCGAGGCCGAGCTCAAGGCAGATCTTGGGGAGCTGGGTGGTCTTCCCGGAGCCGGTCTCCCCGGCGACGATCACGACCTGGTGGCCGTCGATCGCCTTGCGGATCTCGTCCTTCTTCTGCGCGACCGGGAGGATCTCCGGATAGGTGATCTCCGGGAGGGAGGCGCGGCGCAGCGCGATGCGGGTCTCGGCCACCTCGACCTCGTCCGCGACCTTGGCGATGATCTTGTCTCTCTCGCCGGGGTCTCGGACCTTGCGGGTGCCGTCGAGACGGCGACGCAGCCGGTGCTGGTCGCGCAGCATCAGCTCGGGCAGGCGTGAGCGCACGTCGGAGATCGCAGGTCCCATTACAAGCGGCAAGAATAGGAGAGCCACCGGACCACCCGGTGATCAGGCTCCCACCGTGCCGGACCGGCGGGGGCCGCGCCACTCATTTTCCCGGCCGGTGGCTCGGCCCGTGCGGGTCGCCGCAGTGCCGTTCGATGGTCAGGATCTGCTCCGACGCGTGGTCGACCTGCAACGTCGTGTGCGTGATCTGGTAGTCGCGCTCCAGGATCCGTTCGAGGTCCTCGCGTACGGCGTGACAATCCTCACCGACCGAGACGAGCACGTGCGCGGAGGCGGCGGGCATCCCGGAGGTGATCTGCCAGATGTGGAGGTCGTGTACCTCGACGACGTGCGGGCGTGCCGCGAGGGCATGCCCGATCCGGTCGGGCTTGAGCCCGGTCGGGGCGGCCTCCAGGAAGATGCGCCACGAGTCGCGTACGAGCCCGGTGCCGGCCTTGAGCATGAGCGCGACCACGATCAGGGACGCGATCGCGTCCGCGCGCATGAAGCCGGTGAAGATCATGATGACACCGGCGATCGCGGTGGCGATGAAGGCGTACAGGTCGGTGATGATGTGCTGGAAGACGCCCTCGACGTTCATGCTGGAGCGGTTCGCGCGGCCGATCAGCCAGCCGGCCACGAGGTTCACGACCACGCCGGCCAGGGCCGTCGTGAGCACCAGGCCGCCGACGACCTCGGGCGGGTTCAGCAGGCGGCGCACGGACTCGTACGTGAGCCAGCCCGACAGCAGCAACAGGCTGATCCCGTTGACCTGAGCGGACAGGATCTCCGCGCGCGTCAGCCCGTAGGTGTAGCCGCCGCGCGGCGGCGTGGCGGCGAGCCGCATCGCGATGAGCGCGAGGATGATCGAGGCGGCGTCGGTGAGCATGTGCGCGGCATCGGAGATCAGCGCGAGCGAGTGCGCGAGGATTCCGACGGTGACCTCGCCGGCCATGAACACCAGGATCAGCGCCAGCGCGCCCGTCAGCAGGCGCTTGTCGGAGTCGGCGTCGACCCCGTGCGAGTGGCCCGCGTGGTCGTGGCTCACGGCTCCAGCCAGATGTAGCCGGCGAACCGGCCGGTCCGCCCGTCCCGGCGGTAGGAGTACAGCTCGGGGCTCTCCATCGTGCAGCGGTCGTCGTGACGCACGTCGGCGACCCCCACGGAGGTGAGCTGGGCGGCGACGGCGGCGCGGATGTCGAGGGCGGGGGTGCCCTGGCGCGTGACCGCCCAGGCGGCGGGCACCGCGGCGGCGACCTCGTCGCGCAGCTCGGCGGAGACCTCGTAGCAGCGCCCGCAGGCGTTCGGGCCGACCAGCGCCACCATGCGGGACGGCTCGGCGCCGGCCGCGGCCATCGCCTCGACGAGCGCGGTGACGACCCCGCTCGCGGTGCCGGCGCGGCCGGAGTGGGCTCCGCCGATCATCCGGGCCTCCGGGTCGGCGACGAGCACCGGCGCGCAGTCGGCGACCAGCACGGCGAGCGCGAGGCCCGTCTCGGTCGTGTGGACGGCGTCGACGCCCGGCGGGTCGTCGCCGAAGGGCCCGGTCACGTGGCGCACCTCGGCGCTGTGCACCTGGCGCATGTAGACGACCCGGCCGACGCCCAGCTCGGCGGCGGTCTTCGCACGGTTGTCCCGTACGGCGGCGTGATCGTCGCCGACCGCGCCGCCGAGGTTGCGCGTGTCGTACGGCGCGGCGCTGGTGCCACCGGACCGGTCGGTGATGACGGCGCCCACCCCATCGGCCAGCTGCATCCGGTGTTCCTCCTCGTCACTGCCCTGATTCCGACGGTACCAAGGGCACCGGTGACACAGCGTGCGCCCTCGACACGGGAATGCCGGGCAAAGACCCTCAACCGGACAGCCTATTTCCGGTGAGCGGAAGGCCGGCGCGGGGGCGTCCGGGGCGGCTTGGCAGGGTGGTGACCATGGACAAGGTGGTGGAATCCGCGGCCGTGGCCGTCTCGGACCTGGGCGACGGGGCGTCGATCGCCGTCGGCGGATTCGGGCTGTGCGGCGTGCCCTTCACGCTCATCGACGCCGTGTACGACAGCGGCGCCTCGGAGCTCTCGATCGTCTCCAACAACTGCGGCACGATCGGCCGCGGGCTGGGCCGGCTCCTCGGCTCCGGCCGGATCGCCCGCGCGATGGGCTCCTATGTCGGCGAGAACAAGGAGCTGGCGCGGCGTTACCTCGGCGGCGAGATCGAGCTGGAGCTGATGCCGCAGGGCACGCTCGCCGAGAAGCTGCGCGCGGGCGGCTGCGGCATCCCCGCGTTCTTCACGCCGGCCGGGGTGGGCACGCTGGTCGCCGAGGGCGGCCTGCCGTGGCGTTACGACGGGAACGGGGGAGTGGAGGTCGCCTCGCCGCCGAAGGAGGTGCGGGAGTTCGGCGGCCGTGAGTACGTCCTGGAGGAGAGCGTCACCACCGACTTCGCCCTCGTACGCGCGGTGCGCGGTGACCGGCACGGCAACCTCGTGTTCGCGCGGTCGGCGCGCAACTTCAACCCGCTGTGCGCGATGGCCGCGCGGATCGCGGTCGCCGAGGTCGAGGAGCTCGTGGACTTCATCGACCCGGACGAGGTGCAGCTCCCGGGCATCTTCGTCCAGCGCGTCGTCGCCCTGACCCCTGAACAGGTCGCCGCCAAGCCGATCGAGAAGCGGACGGTGACGGGATGAGCTGGAACAGGAACGAGATCGCGGCTCGGGCGGCGTCGGAGATGTCCGACGGGATGTACGTCAACCTCGGCATCGGGCTGCCGACGCTGATCCCGGGGTATCTGCCGGCCGGGATCGACGTGGTCATCCAATCGGAGAACGGCGTGCTGGGCATCGGCCCCTATCCCGACGAGGAGGCCATCGACCCGGACCTGATCAACGCCGGGAAGGAGACCGTGACCGTACGCCCCGGCGCGTCCTACTTCGACTCGTCCCTGTCGTTCGGGATGATCCGCGGCGGCCACGTGGACGTCGCGGTGCTGGGCGCGATGCAGGTCTCGGCCCGCGGTGACCTCGCCAACTGGGCCGTCCCCGGAAAGATGATCAAGGGCATGGGCGGCGCGATGGACCTCGTGCACGGCGCGCGCCGTGTCGTCGTGGTGATGGAGCACACCGCGCGTGACGGCAGCCCCAAGATCGTCGATGAGTGCACGCTTCCGCTGACCGGAGCCGCGTGCGTCCAGCGGATCATCACCGACCTGGGCGTCCTGGACGTCACAGCGGACGGCCTGGTCCTCTTCGAGACCGCGCCGGACGTGGCCGTGGAGGAGATCCGCGAGCGCACCGGCGCCGAGATCGGACAGGTGTCACCGTGACCGATTCGAACCCCGCGTACCTGTACCCGCCGTACAAGAGCACGGCCCTGCGCGCGCCGTCACGGCCGCCGGTGATCCCGGCGTACGGGCCGGATGCCATCGAGCTGTCCGGCCCGGTCTTCGGCCACTCCGAGCTGGGCCTGCTCGACAACGACCTGACCCGGCAGCACGCGGGCGAGCCCCTGGGGGAGCGCATCATCGTGACCGGCCGGGTCCTCGACTCCTCGGGCCGTCCGGTGCCCCGCACGCTCGTGGAGATCTGGCAGACCAACGCCGCCGGGCGCTACGTCCACCCGCGCGACCAGCACCCGGCACCGCTCGACCCGAACTTCACCGGGGCGGGCCGCTGCCTCACCGACGCGGACGGCCGGTACGAGTTCGTCACGATCAAGCCCGGGGCATACCCGTGGCGGAACCACCACAACGCCTGGCGGCCGGCGCACATCCACTTCTCGGTGTTCGGCACCGCGTTCACGCAGCGGCTCGTCACGCAGATGTACTTCCCCGGCGACCCGCTCTTCGCCCACGACCCGATCTTCCAGTCGGTCCCGGACGAGAAGAACCGGGAGCTGCTCGTCGCCCGCTTCGACATCGAGACCACCCGGCCGGAGTGGGCGCTCGGCTACCAGTGGGACATCGTCCTCGGCGCGACACCGATGGAGACCTGATGATCGCCACACCGTCGCAGACCATCGGTCCCTTCTTCGGCTTCGCCCTCCCGTACGCCGCCGGTCCGCGGGTCGTCCCCGAGTGGCGCGCGGACGCGATCCGGATCGACGGCCGGGTCCTGGACGGGGCCGGCGACCCGCTGCCGGACGCGATCCTGGAGATCTGGCAGGCCGGTCCCGGCGGAGAGACGCCCGCCTCGGGCGGCGCGCTCGACCGGGACGGCCGCGACTTCTCCGGGTTCGGCCGGTGTGCCACGGACGCGGACGGGTGCTACTGGTTCTCGACGGTGAAGCCGGGCGGCCCGGCACCGTACATCGCGGTACTCGTCTTCGCGCGCGGCCTGTTGAAACCGGCCGCGACGCGGCTCTATTTCTCCGACGAACCGGGCAATGCGGACGACGCCGTCCTGGCGGCCGTTCCGGACGACCGACGTGACACGTTGGTCGCTTTGCGGAAGGATGTCCGGTCTTACCGTTTTGACGTGCATCTTCAGGGCGAACAGGAGACCGTTTTCTTTGCCATCTGATCTCCTGTCCCCTGTCGTGGCGGGCACCGCCGCCGAGGCGGCAGTCTCCGGCGAGGCGTGGACACGGGCGCTGCTCGACACCGAGGCCGCGCTGGCCCGGGCCCAGGCGCGGCTCGGCCTGATCCCGGACGGCGTCGCGGACGCCGTCGCCGGTGCGCGCCTCGACGCCGCGGATCTGGCCGTACGCGCACGGGGTGCGGGGAACCCGGTCGTGCCGCTGGTCGCCGACCTGCGGAAGATCGCCGGCGACCACGTCCACCAGGGCGCGACGAGCCAGGACATCATGGACACCGCGACGATGCTCGTCGCGGACCGCGTGCGGCGGATCGTGCTGGGCGACCTCGCCCGTACGCTCGACGCGCTCGCCGGGCTTGCCCGCCGGCACCGCGACACCCCGATGGCCGGCCGGACGCTCGGGCAGCAGGCCGTGCCCACGACGTTCGGGCTGCGGGCCGCCGGCTGGCTGACCGCCGTCGCGGAGGCGCGCGACCGGCTCCAGGCCCTGCGGCTGCCCGCCCAGCTCGGCGGCGCCGGCGGCACGCTCGCCGCGTTCGGAACCTTGGACCTCCTGCCGGCCTTCGCCGAGGAGACCGGCCTCGCCGAGCCGCTCCTCCCCTGGCACACGCTCCGCGCCCCCGTCGCCGAGCTGGGCGCCGCCCTCGGCCTCGTCACCGGCGCCCTCGGCAAGATCGCCGTGGACGTGGTGCTGCTCGCCCAGACCGAGGTCGGCGAGGTCGCCGAACCCGCCGCGCCGGGCCGCGGCGGCTCCTCCGCGATGCCGCACAAACGGAACCCCGTACTCGCCACCATGATCCGGTCCGCCGCGCTGCGGGTGCCGTCCTGCGTCCAGGTCTTGTTCCAGTGCCAGGCCGCGGGCCTCGAACGCCCGGCGGGGGAGTGGCACGCGGAGTGGCAGCCGCTCGCCGAGGCGTTGCGCCTGACCGGCGGCGCGGCCGAGACCGCCGCCGAGCTCACCACGGGGCTGGAGGTCTTCCCCGACCGCATGCGCGCCAACCTGCGCGACGAACTGCTCTCCGAGCACGTCGCCGCCGCGCTGGCCGAGCGCCACGGACGGCACGAGGCGCAGGAGGCCGTCGCCGCGGCCCTGCGCGACGGACGCCCCCTCGCCGGGCTGCTGCCCGGCGGCACCGACCCGGCCGAGCCGGTCGGGCTCGCGCCCGAGCTGGTCGACCGCGCCCTCGACGCCTACGCGCGGAGTACCCCCGCATGACGCGGCTATTTCATCGCTTCGACGGCCCACCCGGCGCTCCCGTCGTCGTCCTCGGCCACTCGCTGGGCTGCACGCTCGACCTGTGGGCGCCGCAGATGCCCGAGCTCGCCAGCTCATTCCGGCTGCTCCGGTACGAGCTGCCGGGCCACGGCGCGTCCGAGGTCATCCACGGCACCGTCGAGGACTTCGCGGACGCCGTCGTGGAAATGCTCGACGAGCTCGGCCTGGACAAGGTCAGCTACGGCGGGGTGTCGCTCGGCGGCGCGATCGGCACCACCCTCGCCATCCGCCATCCCGACCGGATCCGGAGCCTGATGCTGTGCTGCAGCTCCGCGCAGTTCGGACCGCCGTCGGCCTGGCGCGACCGCGCCGCCCTCGTACGCGAGGGCGGGCTGGAGCAGATCTCCGAGGTGCTCTTCGAACGCTGGTTCACCCCGAGCTATTTCGACACGTCCGCCGCGGAGGCCATGCTCGCGCGCGTCGACCCCGAGGGCTACGCCGCCTGCTGCGAGGCCATCGCCGTGTTCGACGCGCGCGACCGGCTCGGCGACATCCGCGTGCCGACGCTGATCATCGCCGGGGCCGAGGACATCGCTACGCCCTTCGACCACGCCGAGGAACTCGCCCGCGGCATCCAGGGCGCGGAGTTCGTCCTGGTGCCCGAAGCCGCGCACCTGGCCAACTACGAACGCCCGGTCCCGGTGACCCACGCGATGCTGCGCCACCTGGAGAGGATGCTGTGATGGGCGATGGGATGACGGTGCGCCGCGAGGTCCTTGGCGACGCGCACGTCGACCGTGCCGAGGCGCGCAAGACCGACTTCACCGCCGACTTCCAGGACTTCATCACCCGGTACGCCTGGGGCGAGATCTGGGACCGGCCCGGCCTCGACCGCCGTACGCGCAGCTGCGTCACGCTCACCGCCATGGTCGCCGGCGGCCACCTCGACGAACTGGCCATGCACGTGCGCGCGGCGATCCGCAACGGCCTCACCTCGGACGACATCAAAGAGGTCCTCCTGCAGACCGCGGTGTACTGCGGCGTCCCGGCCGCCAACTCCGCGTTCGCCGTCGCCCAGCGCACGCTCATCGAAGACGGAGTGATCTCCGCGCCGAGGTAGCGTGAACCGATGGAGAGCACGGGCAGGCCGCCGAGCGTCACAGGAAAGGTGATGGCGATCCTGGAGGCCTTCGCCCCCGGCGGCGTACGCCTCACCCTCACCGAGATCTGCCGCCGCGCCAACCTGCCGCTCGCCACCGGCCACCGCCTCGTCGGCGAGCTGACCGGCGGAGGATTCCTCGAACGCCTGCCCGACGCGTCGTACCGGATCGGCATGCGCCTGTGGCGCATCGGCACCCAGGCCTCGGCCGCGACGGGCCTGCGCGAGCTGGCGCTGCCGCACATGGAGGACCTGTACGAGGTCACGCACGAGAACGTCCAGCTCGCCGTCCTCAGCAACCGCAAGGCCCTCTACCTGGAACGCCTCCGCGGCCCGAGGTCCGTGCCGATCGTGACACGGGTCGCCGCCGAACTCCCCCTGCACGCGACCGGGGTGGGCAAGGTCCTGCTCGCCTACGCCCCGGCGGATTTCGCCGAGGTCGTCCTGGCGGACGGCCTTGCCGCGTACACGCCGAGCACCATCACCGACCCCGACCGCCTGCGCGCCTGCCTGGCCGAGACTCGCCGCACCGGCTACGCCGTGACCCACGAGGAGATGACCGCCGGCTCCTGCTCGGTCGCCGCCCCCGTACGCGACGCCGCCGACGAGGTCATCGCCGCGCTGTCCCTGGTCATCCGCCGCCAGAACGCCGACCTGCGCCGCCTCGTACCGGCCGTCGTCACCGCCGCCCGTGCCCTGTCCCGCGACGTCTCCGGCCACGCCGTTTCCGCTGAACGGAACAGGGGGCGCTGACGGAGGTGACGGGCGCATGATGATCGAGCCAAGGCGGAGGAAGGCGGTACGGATGCGGACCGAGGTCGCGATCATCGGCGGCGGGCCGGCGGGGCTGCTGCTCTCGCAGTTGCTGCATCGGCGGGGGATCGGGTCGATGGTGCTGGAGAGCCGTGACCGCGCGTACGTCGAACGGCGGCAGCGGGCCGGGATGCTCGAACAGGGCACGGTCGACGTGCTCCGCGCCGCCGGTGTCGGTGAGCGGCTCGATCGTGAGGGGCTGACGCACCACGGGCTCGAGCTGCGGTTCGGCGGGGCGGGACACCGGATCGCGCTGACCGACCTCACCGGCGGGCTCACCGTGACCATCTACGCCCAGACCGAGATCGTGAAGGACCTCATCGCCGCGCGGCTGGCGGACGGCGGCGACGTGCGCTTCGGCGCCGAGGCGGTCGCGCTGGACACGAGCGCTCCCTCGGTGACGTTCCGGCACGAGGGCGAGACCCACGTGCTCGACTGCGACGTCATCGCCGGCTGTGACGGCTTCCATGGGATCGCGCGCGCCGCCGTGCCGGACCTGACGACGTACGAGCGGGAGTACCCGTTCGCCTGGCTGGGGATCCTCGCCGAGGTCGCGCCGTCCACGGACGAGCTGATCTACGCCTACAGCGAGCGCGGGTTCGCCCTGCACAGCCTGCGCTCCCCGAAGATCAGCCGTCTCTACCTCCAGGTCGACCCCGGTGACGACCTCGCGGCCTGGCCGGACGACCGGATCTGGTCCGAGCTGCGCACGAGGTTCGCCACCGCCGACGGATGGTCGCTGCGCGACGGCCCGATCCTGGAGAAGGCGATCACGCCGATGCGGAGCTTCGTGGCCGAGCCGATGCGCCACGAACGCCTCTTCCTCGCGGGCGACGCCGCGCACATCGTGCCGCCCACCGGGGCGAAGGGCCTCAACCTCGCGGTCTCTGATGTCACGGTGCTCGCCGAGGCCTTGGGTGCCTGGTACGACGGCTCGCCCGAACTCCTCGACGCGTATTCGGCGACCTGCCTGAAGCGGGTCTGGCGCGCGCAGCACTTCGCGTCGTGGATGACGACGCTGCTGCACAAGGACCCCGGTCAGGACGCCTTCGGCCACCGGCAGCAGCTGGCCCACCTGGAGTACATCGCCGCGTCGGAGGCCGCCGCGAAGGGGCTCGCGGAGAACTACGTGGGTGCGGCGCCCACTCTCTGAGATAACCCGTTGTGTCCGTTCTCAAAGGCTCGTACGGTCGCGTCCGTGATCTCCTTGTCGCAGGTGGCGGCCTTCGGGCTCGCCTCACTGATCATCGTCGTCATCCCCGGGCCGACTGTGCTGTTCGTCGTCGGGCGTGCCCTCGCGTACGGCCGCCGGAGCGCGCTGGCCTCCGTCGCCGGGAACGAGGTGGGCGGTCTCGTGCAGGTGGCCGCGGTCTCGCTCGGCCTCGGCGCCCTGGTCGAGCGGTCCGTGCTGGTCTTCACCGCCGTCAAGCTGTGCGGCGCGGCGTACCTGGTCTTCCTCGGCGTACGGGCGCTGCGGCGCGGCCACGCCGCTTTCACCGCGAAGGCCGATGAGGGCGGGCACACCACCCTGAGGTCCGCCGTGGACGGGTTCGTCGTCGGCGTGGCCAATCCGAAGACGATGGTGTTCTTCGCCGCGGTGCTGCCGCAGTTCGTCGACCGCGATCGCGGCGGCGTGGCAGGGCAGATGTTCCTGATGGGGCTGCTCTTCGTGATGATCGCGCTGATCTGCGACTCGACCTGGAGCCTGGCCGCCAGCGGGGCGCGTACCTGGTTCGGGCGCTCGCCGCGCAGGCTGCGGATGGTCGGGGGAGCGGGCGGCCTCGCCATGATCGGCCTGGGCCTGGGCATCGCGGTGACCGGCCGTAAGGATTAGTGATCTACAACGTAAAGGCGCCGGGTCCTTATTTCCCTCGCGGTCGAAGCGGGTGCCGGCCCGTTCGCCGTCCTGGCAGGATGGCGGCATGGAACGTGTGCTTGGAATCGGTGGATACTTCATGCGGGCGGCCGACCCCGCGACTTTGAGCGAGTGGTACCGCGACTGCCTGGGCCTGGACGCCGATGAGCACGGCCTGTGGAGTCAGGAAACCGGGCCGACGGTGTTCGCGACGTTCGAGTCCGAGACCGACTATTTCGGATCCCGCACCCAGCAGGCCATGCTCAACTTCCGGGTCCGTGACCTGGACGCGATGCTCGAGCAATTGCGCGACAAGGGCGCGGACGTGGCCAAGGAAACGCAGGACATGGACGGCGTCGGCCGATTCGGCTGGGTCACCGACCCTGAGGGCAATCGCGTCGAACTGTGGCAGCCCGCCTGACCGCGTCTATCAAGCCCCGGCCCCGATCGAGGGGTTAGAAGATGTCGCCGGGCGGGGCGGGGGACGGCTTCGCCGTCGCGTCGGCCACCGCCGGCGCGCCGCCCGTGAACCTCGTCAGCTCCGCGCCGTACAGCACGCGCCCGGGGAAGGGATCACCGGCGGCCTTCCGCGTCAGCCCGGCCACCGGCGGGGCCACGCGCCCGGCGAGCAGGATCACGTTCGCGAACCGGCGGCCGCGCAGCACGGCCGGATCGGCGATCAGGCATGCCTCCGGCAGCACGCCGCACAGGGTCGTCACCTGCCCGCGCACGAACGACAGCGGCGGCCCGTCGGCGAGGTTCGCCGCGTAGAAACCGCCGGGCCGCAGCGTACGGGCGACCAGGGCGTAGAACTCCGACGACGTCAGATGCGCCGGCGACCGGCCACCGGCGTACACGTCGCCGACGACCAGGTCGAAGGAGTCCTCGGGCGCCCGGCTGAGCACCTCACGCGCGTCACCCGTACGTATCCGGATCCGCGCACCCCGCTCCAGCGGAAGCCGCCGCCGTACGAGCTCGATCAACGCGGCGTCGATCTCCACCACCTGCTGAGTCGACCGCGGCCGGGTCGCCGCCACGTAACGCGCCAGCGTCAGCCCGCCGCCTCCGAGATGCAACACCCGCAACGGCCGCCCGGCGGGCGCGATGAGATCCGCGACGTGCCCCAGCCGCCGGATGTACTCGAAGTCGAGATAGCCGGGATCGTCGAGGTCGACGTGCGACTGCGGCGTGCCGTTCACCACGAGGGTCCAGGCGCGCGGACGGTCGGCATCGGGAACCAGCTCCGCGGTCCCCGCGTCGATCTTCTCCTCGACGCTGCGCGCGCTCTGACGATGAGCCATCGCCCCAGGATGCCAAAGCTCTGAGACTCCGGCGACCGCCGCACTGCGGTGTCCGGCGTCTTAGCCGATATTAAAACCTGTTGAGTCTCACCGGCGAGTTCCTAGAATGGGCATCAGAAAGCGAACAGGAGGGATCCGCGCAGTGACTTATGAACAGAACGGCTTGGACGGCCTCCTTGGTGAACCCTCTGGATAGAGGCGCCTGAGTCCCTGTTCGGAGGCCGCCGAGGATATCCTCAGAGGCCTTTCTCATATCGCATGCCGCAAATACCGAAGTGGTGAGGTGCCTGCCTTCCAAGCAGGAATACCGGGTTCGACTCCCGGTTGCGGCTCTGGGCGTCCGTACTCCAAACGGCAGAGAGGCACGGTTGAGGGCCGTGATGTTGCAGGTTCGACTCCTGCCGGACGCACTGGGTGCAAGCCGTCCTATCCCAAATGGCAGAGGCCCGCTTTCAAAAAGTGGGAGTTCCGGGTTCGAATCCCGGGGACGGCACGTCGTATCACGCCTCGTTGGTCGAGTGGGAAGACGCCGGATTCTCGATCCGGAGATCACGGGTTCGAATCCCGTATGAGGTACTCCCGCGGAGGGTTCGGTCGCGTACGGGGGGCGCGATCCGTTCTCCGCGGGGCATGGCGCAGTAGGCAAATAGGTACAGCCGCCGGACTTTCACTCCGGTGCGTGCGGGTTCGACTCCCGTCTGCGCTGCTCGATCCGATGTCATCCAATCAGGGCAGGATGCGTGGCTGTTAACCACGTCATGCCGGTTCGAGTCCGGCCGTCGGAGCCTCACCTCCTCTTTCGGCGCAGCAGCCACAGGCCGGTGGCCGCGCAGACTCCGCCGGTCGCGTACAGCAGGTACGGGACGCCCGCGGTGAACGACCCGGTGCGTACGCGGGCCTGTGCGGCCTTCTCGCGTACTCGTGTCGGCACGTCGGCCTTGGCGGCCAGGGCGTCGATGGTCTCGGCGAGGTCGTGGCGGGTCTGTTCGATATCGGCCGCGATCTCCTTCGTGCCCTCGGTGCCGGACGTCTCGTCGCTCATCGGTTGTGCCTCTCGCTGATGTGTTCCTTGATCTCGTGCACGTCCGCCTGGACCGACTTGGCGGTCCGGGTCGGCACCGGGGGCACCGCCCGGCTCATCCGCGTACGGCCGACCAGGGCCAGTACCGCGGCGATGGCCAGCAGCACCACGCCGATGACCAGCGCGGCCAGCCAGACCGGCCACACGACCGAGAGGCCGGCGACCGCGGCGGCGATCAGTGTCGCGCCCGCGTACACGGCCACCAGGCCGGCTCCGCCGAAGAGCCCGGCGCCGAGGCCCGCCTGCTTGCCCTTGTCCGTGAGCTCGGCCTTGGCCAGCGCCATCTCCTTGTGCACCAGCTCGCTGATCTGCCGTGTCGCGCGGCTCACGAGCTCGCCCGCCGATGCGTCGCGCCGCGAGCGCGGCTCCGGTCCCTCGTCTTCCCTCAGCGTCGCCATACCCGCCCCCTCCCCGCTCCGTCTCACGCCCCTGTAATCGGCGGCTACCCGGCACTTCCCCCGGCTAATACCAAGACCGCATAAACCACGTGCACACCCCATCAAGATCGCGATACCGTCCGTTTCGCCTGAAGGGGGGCATGATGGCGAAGCTCAACCAGATCATCGCTGTGGAGAAGGGCATCAAGAGCGGTACTCTCCGCGACCTCACCGACGCCCATCACGGACTGCAGAAGCCGGCCTTGCTCTCCGGCATCTCGCGCACGTACCAGCCGAAGGACGAGGACGGCGAGCAGTTCCCGCCGGAGTCCACGCGCGTGCAGGTGAAGGCCGACGAGGTCATCGACCGCACTGCCACGATCATGGCGCGGCTGTTCGACGTCACCGCGACCAAGGACTGGGCGAACTGCTCGGCCAAGGCCGACATCGTGGTCGAAGGCGAGACGATCCTGCGGGACGCCCCCGTCGCGTACCTGCTCTTCCTCGAGAAGCAGCTCACCGACCTGCACACCTTCGTCAAGAAGCTCCCGGTCCTCGACGCCTCGGAGGCGTGGTCGTACGACGAGTCGTCCGACTGCTGGAAGACCGAGCCGGTGCGGACGAACCGGACCAAGAAGGTGCCGCGCAACCACGTCAAGGCCGAGGCGACCGAGAAGCATCCGGCGCAGGTCGAGGTGTACTACGAAGACGTGACGGTCGGCTACTGGACCACGCTCAAGTTCTCCGGCGCGATGCCCGCCAAGCGGGTCAACGACCTGCTGGAGCGCGTCGAGAAGCTCCAGCGGGCCGTGAAGTTCGCCCGCGAGGAGGCCAACGGCGCCGAGGTCACCGACCGGCGCGCCGGCGACGCGGTCTTCCGTTACCTGTTCGGGTAACCGTGATTTCGTGAGGGTCCGGTCGGGCAGGTATCTGCGCAAACGGAAGCGGCATCCGTGAGACGACCTGGCGATGGCTCGGCCAGAAGGGTGCGCTGGGTCCGGAGGGGATCCGCGCGATGGTGTCCCGCTGCGGCGTGCAGGCCGGCGTCGGGCATATTCATCCGCGCCAGTTCCGGAACACCGCCGCGCATCAGCTTCGCTTGGCCGGGATGAACGACCAGGACATGAAACGGATCTTCGGCTGGTGGTCCAGCGCGATGCTGGACCGGTACGGAGCGAGTGCCGCCGACGAGCGCGCGAGGGAATCCCACCGGCGGCACTCGTTTGGCGACAAGCTCTAGCGCGAACACACTCGCAGCCGTCGGGTGGGCATCAACGAGGTCAGGACGTGCCGGCCGATCGTGTCCACGAGGTCGATGATCGTGCTCGCGAGTACGTTTCAGCTCCAGGTAGGCGGTTTCGATCTCCCAGCGCTGGTGGTACAGGGTGATCAGTTCGCCGGCCGGGTAGTGGTGGTGGTCGGTCAAGGTGGTGGCCAGGCGGTACACGCCGGTGTGGCGTCCGGCGGTGGTGGTGATGGTGATCTCGCACTCGATGACGCGTACCCGCAGCGCGCCCAGCATCGACAGGTAGGACCCGTCGGGGTAGCGGGCCAGGGTCGGAACGGCGTTCTAAGCTGCACCTTCGCAGGAGATCACCTAGCGGAATCACCGAAGGTATCCGTGATTTACGTGAGGGCCCCAGCACCTCTGGAGCCCTCACGTACGCACCCGAGCCGCCGGCCACCGTGTGGCCCGACCTCACCCGTCGCCAGGCGAGCGGACTGGACTGTGTCGTCTACCGGTGGCCGTACGACATCGCACCTGTCCCCTCGGTGCACGTCGGTGTCGCGGCGCGCGGCGGCGGCCAGGTGCTCGCCTGCAAGGCGGCCGAGTGCGCCGGAGCGATCAGCTACGGGACGTCCGAGCAGCTCGCCCTCGGCGGTGCGCTGTGTGACGAGCGAGCACGAGACAACGCCCGCGGCACCGGCGGGGCCGATGTGGCACAAGACCGTGCCGGATCCGGCCAAGATCCCGAATCGCCCGTGACGCCCCGCGGCGCGCCCAACCCAGCATGACGATGCCGCCGTACGGTCCGCCCCCGCAGGGACGCCCCTGGCTGCCTCCGCCGCGCCCCCGGCGCTGGACCTGGCACGGGGGGCTGCTCGGCACGATCGGCATGACGGTGGTCCTGCTCTCTATCGTGGCCGTGCTGCTGTACGGCCGGCACGTCGACCAGCAGGAGCGGCAGCATCGGACGCCGGGTGTGACGACTACCACCAGGTGATGCTCCGGGTGTCAGATGTCAGCCAAGAGGCATACGATCGTTCGTGGGTATAGGTACGAAGGGGCGCGGCCAGCACGGCGCGCCCCTTCAGCTTTGCGGACAGGTTCAGTCGACGGCGGCGACCTCGACACAGTCGCCGTTCGCGGTGCTGCGGGTGGACTTCTGCCAAGCAGCGTTCTTCAGCAGCTCTTCCGGGGTCATAGGTACTCCATGCGGGTTGGGCTAGGTACGGCTCGCCAAGTCGGCGGTCCATTTCACCGTATCCGCAGGACTCAGCGCAGCTCCAATGAGATGCCGGAATGCGAGGTCGAACTGCCCCACCTGCGTCTCGTCATCGACAACCAACTCGCCGACGATGTTGTCGGAGTGGACGGCGTCGAGGTCGGCGGGGTGTGGGAACCGGACGATCGTGAACGATGGATTCCCCGCGCCGCGATGCGCGCCGACGGCGAAGGGGATGACCTGGATCGTGACCTGGGGTGTCCGCGCAAGCTTGACCAGGTGTTCAAGCTGGGCTTGCATCACCTCCGGGCCGCCGATCTGGCGACGGAATGCCGCCTCGTCCAGCACGGCCCAGACCCGTGTGGCGTCCGGACCTTCGAGGATCTCTTGACGCTTCAGTCGGACCTTGATCCGGTCCTCGATCTCTTCAGCGTCCACGTCGTCGGCGGTCTCGAACAGTGCGCGGGCGTACGGCTCGATCTGGAACAGGCCCGGTACGACCGTCTGGTACGTGAGTAGTTCGCTCGCCTCGGCCTCAAGCCCGATCAGAGTACTCAGGGCCTTGGGCAACTGCTCGTCGTACGGCTCCCACCAGCCCCGAAGACGGCCGTCGCGCGCGAGCTGCATGAGGTAGTCGCGGGTGCGTGCATCGGTCTCGTAGACCTCATCACACAGCCGCTTGATGTCGTTCGGGCTGTAGCGCTTGGTCTCGCCGTTGCGCTCCATGCGCGTCAGCTTGCCGGGCGACCATTCGAGCTGCTTGGACACCTCGACACTCGACTTTTTGGACGCGTCCCGGAGGCGACGCAATTCGGCGGCGAGGCGTCGCCGGCGTGCGGTCGGACTCTGCCGCTCTGCCATGGGTGCCTCCGGTGCGTCGTTGCTGGGTGTAGCGATCGTAGGACACACGGACATGCCGATCTTGCGAAACGGACATCTAGCAATCAACTGTACGTCATCAAAGTTTAGTATTGCGATTTTGATTATGCGGGTGCGCCATGAGTCAGTACCTAGCCCAACCCGCCGGGCCACCCACCCGGCAATCGAAGGGGATGATCCCCCGTGCCCGACCCACTCGCGGTCATGACCGGCCGCCGGGTATGCCGATCTCCAGGCATCTCCTGGATCAGCCTGCGCTCCGGCGACACGACGGCCGTGAAGCGCGCCCGTCAGTTCATCGCCGACGTGATCAGCCTGTACGTCCACGACGCCGACCACGTGCACACCGTGCAGTGGGCCGCGTCCGAGGCCCTCGCCAACGCGGTCGCCGCGGCTGACGACTACGCGGAGCGGCTCGGCATCGAGTGGAGCTACTTCGAGTCACCGGTACGCCTCGGCGTCGCCTGCACGCGCCGCTGGGTCCGCCTCGACGTCCGCGACCCCGACCCGGTCATGCACGAGCCCGCCCCCGAGACCGAGCCGCACGACCCGCTCGACGAGCACGGCCGAGGCCTGGCGATCCTGAACGAGCTCGCCGTCCGCGTCTGGCACACCCCCACGCCCTACGACAAGGTCGTGCACATCGTCATCGCGGCGCCGGGCGTGACGCTGACGGACGACGAGCTCGCGCGGGCCAGTTGGTGATCCGCCTCCCGCCGGATCAGCAGGAGCGCTACAACACGGAACTCCGGGCGATTCGCGAGCTGCTCGACACGCCGTCTGTCGGTGTCAGCTACCAGGCCAAGATGGATGAGCTGAAGAAGCTGATCGACACATACCCCGACGAGGCCCAGGAGATGCTCGACGACCGGCGTATACGCCGGAAGGACGACGAGCCTCCCGAATAGCTCCCGCGCCCGTTCACCGCCCCGTGGCGGGTGCGGGACGAGGGGATGGTGCCGGGTGCTGTGGGGCAGCGGCAGACCACCCCTCGGGCCCCGGCGGACTGAGGGAGACGGTCCGCCGGGGCCCCATAGACGCCGCGGCCCCGGAACATCTCGCGGATGACCGGGGTCGCGGCCCTCCACTCCAGCTAGAAAGGCACGTCCGTGCGCCCATGCGCTCGACAGGTACGAATCGACGCGGTCGCGCAGCTCCTGAGGTGCCAGATCGAGACCGGCCTCTTCAGTCCCGGCTACCCGATGCCGACGGTCTCCTCGATGTCGGCCACCCTCGGCGTCCCGTGGCACACCGTGGCCGCCGCCGTCGCCGAGCTGGTCGCCATGGGCTACGTCGTGAAACGCCCGTACTACGAACTGCGCGTTCGCCCCCGCTGCCACTGGCAGCCCCCAGACCGGACCGTCAGGTGCGCCCACCCCCCAACCTGACGGTCCTTAGATCTCCGCCCACCAGAGCGGAGGCAGAAGAGCGGCCCCGGCACCGTGGCACGGACAGCCGGACCGCGTCCTCACTCTCACCTACACGAGGAGGTAGATGACCAATGGCCACCGTTACCATCGACGCTATGGGCGTCGAGGAGGCCAAGACGATGGATGGCGAACGCATCCAGATGGAAGACGGAGTTTTCGTCCACGACTGCTCGATCTTCCAGGACGAGAGAGGGGCATGGTGGGGCTATCGGGATATGGCGATCCTGTTCGGTGCTGATCGCAATGCCCTGCTCCGCCGTGTCGCCGAGCACAGAGGGTTCCCCCTCGACCTCGACGATCTGAACGTCCGTCTCGACCGGTCCATCGAGCAAGCGACGGCACGCCTGGCGACCGAAGCGGCCATCCAGGAACGTATGACCCTCGAAGCGGCCATCCAAAACGGTAACCACCCGCCGAACACGGGGCGATGCCCGAAGTGCGGCGGCCTGGGCGAGATCACCAAGGGCGCCGGTCGCGTCACCTGTCCGACGTGCAACGGTGCCGGAGTCGTGTAAGTGACTCCAGGCACGACGAAAGCAGCCCCGCACCTCCGAAGAGGTGTGGGGCTGCTTTCGTCGTGCTCAGGTGGAACAGGCCGGGCAGGGAATCTCGATTATCTTGCCGTGCACATTCCCGCGCAGCAGGTCACCCAGGTTGATCACCGTGCCAGTGCCGAGGCACTGCGTGCAGAGCGCGCCCTCGGCTGCCGGATGGTCGCCCACGGCCGGGAGCGGCCCGTGGATGTCCGGGTCGTACTCCTCGCCCTCCTCGGGTGTCCGGTATCCGTCGGTGCGCTGGTGGCCGCCTTCGGCGGGTTCGTGGTGGCCACCGACCATGCCCTCACCCAGGCAGAACTCGCAGCGGAGGTGAAGCGACCCGATGACGGTCTCGCGCCGCCCGTCGCATTGAGGGCAGGTGATCCGGTCGGTCATTTCAGCTCGTTCCACTGCCCTGGCACATCTGGCACTTGATCCACTTCTTCGGCTTGGCAACGCCGACCTGGCCGTTTCCGTGCTCCCACCAACCGCCTTGGCCGTTGCAGGTGCGACACTTCGCCGGCTTCTTCGGCTCGTCCTTCTTGCCCTTCATCTTCTCGCGCAACAGCTCCGCACCTCCGAACTTCGGAGGTGCGGAGCTGCTTTCGTCGTGTCCAGACCGGCCGGTTACACCTCGTCTTGCTGATCGAACTCGTGCCCAGGCTGGCGCCCGGAGGACAGCGTGTGGAGAAACAGCCCGTAGATCGTCGCACCGCTGTGGGCTCGGACCCGGAGGCCGTACCGCTGCTCTCGGTCCTTCCGATCCGAGATGGCGCTGTACCCGGTCACCTCGGCGACCTCCTCGTGGCCGCCATTGATGAGGAGCGCTGCCAGGTACTGTTCGACGTCGGCTGTCCGAATGCGCCCGGACGTCGGCAGCTCCGGCACCTTGACCGGCTCGGCCGGCTGCCCGATAACGGGGCTCTCCGGCTCGGCGAATTTGTCGCCGGTGGGCGGAGAGGTCCGGACCCACTGGATATGGATCTGCGCACCGGTCGCCAGAGTGATGCGCGTCCCGGCAGGCTTCCCCTCGATGCCGGGCTCGACGCCTCCGATCGCCGGGCTCTGCGCGATCACCTGTTCGGCCCACGGCTGGAACCGGTCAATCCTCATATCCGCCCCTGTTCTAGTGTCTCGCTCGGCTGCCACGGTAACGGTCGTGGGCCGGTCGGTCATGTCGTTCTGGCTGGTCGAGGGCGAACTTCCGTCCCTCTGAGTAAACCGGCCGGGCCCTGAGAAGGAGGGCCCGGCCGGTGTGGCTACTCAGTGACTACGTGCACTGCTGCCGGCTGCCCGGCTTCTGGTGCGCCGTGGAGGTTCCGTCGGCCTTCTGGCCGCAGGTCTGTCCGCACCTCGGGCACGACATGGTGTTACCCATTGAGTTCACCTCCTTCTGTCGGCTCGGGACACTCCGCCCTGAGGGGCGGAGACCTAAGGGACCGTCAGGTCGAGGGATGGGAGCACCTGACGGTCCGGTCTGGGGGCTGCCAGCGGCAGCGGGGGCGCACGAGCGGGCCCTGTAGATCAGGCCCACGACACGCCGCTCTCGGTCGTCGCGACCTCGACGCGGTAGTTTCTCGTGGCTCCAGGGCGACCTTTATGAGACCCGTGGCGCATTCACCCACCGCGCGGCCGGTCCCTGGGTGCCGAACTCAAGCGCCTACGCGAGCGAGCCTCTCTGACACTCGACGAGGCTGCGGCGCAGCTCGGCGAAGGCTGGTCGCGCTACAAGGTCGCCCGCATCGAGCAGGCAAAGACCAAGCCCACGCCGGCATCATCGCGATGCTCGACCTGTACGGCGACGGCGGCAACCGTGAAGCGCTGCTCAAACTTGCCAAGAATGCGCGGCGGCGCGGCTGGTGGACGGACTACTCCGATGTGTTCCGCGGCTCCTATGTCGCCCTGGAGGATGACGCCGCGCGCATCGACGAGTGGAGTCCACAAGTCATCCCCGGTCTGCTTCAGACGGAGGAGTATGCCCGCGAGGTGTTCCGTGCGGGGAGGCCAGACGACGAGGCGGGGGTGCAGCGAGCAGTTCAGGCCCGCCTGACCCGCAAGGCGCTACTCGGGCGTACGGACCCGCCGGCGCCGATGCTATCCGCGATCATTGATGAGGCCGCGCTTCGTCGGCCGATCGGCGGTTGGGACGTGATGCACGCGTAGCTCCATGCCCTGCTGGACGCCGCTCGCCGGCCGAACGTCAGCGTGCGAGTCCTTCCGTTCGAGGTCGGCACGCACGCCGGTCTCGATGGTCCGTACATCCTGCTGGGGTTCGCCGAGGACATTGCGCCTGACGTGGCGTACGTCGGCACCCGGATCGGTGACGGGTATGCGGAAAGCACGGAGGTTGTCCGGCGGCTCGGGTACGTGAGGGCTCCAGGGGTGCTGGGGCCCTCACGTAAATCACGGATACCTTCGGCGATTCCGCTAGGTGATCTCCTGCGAAGGTGCAGCTTAGAACGCCGTTTACTCGGCACTACCTGTTCGGGTAGCCGCGATCTCGCGGTCGTCCCAAGGAGGGGCGTCGGGCCGCGCCGCACGGTTCAGCTGACGCCGGTTCCGCAACTGGTGCGGATGACCGGGCTGGCCGCGGGGGTGTCGCCGACCGGCGTGTCGTCGGCCGTGCCGTGGACGGGGAGACCGGCGTCGTCGATCTCGATCGTGACCGACAGCCGATAGGTGTAGGTACCGACCCGCCCCTGCGGGCACGCCGCGGAGATCGGCTGGCCGGTCTGGTCCTGCTCGGTGGTCCAGCGCGTCTCCCGCAGGCCTGTGTAGGGGCGCATGCCGTTCCAGGCGGACCGCTCGATCTGGTAGCGCTGACGCATCCGGTGCGAACGCCCGGAACATCGGGTCGAGAAGCCCGCACCACGGATCCGTGCCCGGTCCGGGTCGCCGACCACGATCGGCCCCGATTCCTCGATCCGGTCGACGGTGGTGGTGCACCACCAGCCGCTGACTCGCACGATCCTTACGTCGTCGCAGTCGTTCGGGTCGGCCGGGTGGCGGAAGTCGACCGTTCTGCGCGCGTGGGGGTCCCGGGGTGCCGCGTCGATATCGCCGACCGTCGTACGGACGGCACCGTCCGCCGTCTCCTCGGTGCGCCAAGCCGGCTTCGTCTCCGCAGGGGACGGCCGCGGGCTCGGCCGCGGTGATCGGGTGGCGCAGGCCGCCGCGTCACCCGGCAGTACCGGATCGCCGGGACCGGTCGGCGAGCAGCCCGCACCGGCGACCAGGACGGTCAACGGCAACGCGATGATCTTCGTTGCATTACTCGGCATGCCGGATCTGACGATCACGTGTTCCGGCCGGTTCCGCGCGGTTCTCCGGTGATCACGTCGGTCAGGCCCGTACGCCTGGTTCCGCCCGTGGCCGGAGACGACCCAGCAGTGCTTTCGCCGCTCAGCGGCATGCGAAAGTGCTGGTCATAATGGCGTTTACTCGGTACTGGCCGTTCGGGTAGCGTCACAGGCTCCTCCGCGAGAGCGGGGGAAGCGCATGGAGCGCAAGCTGAAGCTGAAGCTCAGACTGACGACGGTGACAGTGGGGGTTCGATTCCCTCTCCCGGCACCCGTGCCGGGATGGCCCAACCGGACAGAGGCAGCCGTTCAATCTCAGACTCTCGCTCCAGACTCAGCATTCGCCGCCGAACGCCAGATCGACTGGGAGAGGACGAAACTCGTCGGGGTACCGGTTCGAGCCCGGTATGCGGCTCCACGTGCCGCGTTAGCTCAATAGGTAGAGCACGACGATCTCAGGACTGATCCGCTCTCTTAAACGTGCTGGTGTGTGCAATTGGGCGGCAAAGCGGGGCCCGGGAGGTGGACAACCCTCCCGGGCTCCACCATTTCCGGCCCCTGTGGTCGGTCCCGTACGAGAAGATGGCCTGCTTCACATACACGGAGGTCATGGACGTGGATCACGCAGGGTGGGACCGGCGCTATGAGACCGCCGAGCTGGTCTGGACGGCTCAGGCGAACCGCTTCGTCGTCGAGGAGACGGAGTCGCTGGACGCCGGCCGTGCGATCGACCTCGCGGCGGGGGAGGGGCGCAACGCGGTGTGGCTGGCCGAGCGGGGCTGGCGCGTGACCGCCGTCGACTTCTCCGCCGTCGGGCTCGCCAAGGCCGAGAAACTCGCCGCGTCGCGTGACGTCTCCATCGACTGCGTGACCGCGGACCTGTGCGACTTCCGGCCGGCCGAGGCCGCCTACGATCTGGTCCTCATCGCCTACCTGCACCTGCCGGCGGAGGAGCTGGCCGAGGTGCTCGCGCGCGCGGCGGCCGCGGTCGCGCCGTCCGGCTCGCTGGTGATCGTCGGGCACGACCGGACCAACCCGGCGGAAGGGTACGGCGGACCGCAGGACCTGGAGGTCCTCTACACGCCGGACGAGGTCGCGGCGGCGCTGGACGGACTGGCGGTCGTGCGCGCCGAGCGGGTACGCCGTCCCGTCGCCACCGACGACGGTCCGCGCGAGGCGATCGACACTCTCGTACGGGCCGTCCGCGCCTGATGAGGGGTGGTCACCGAGCGTCCGGAGGTGGCCACACGGCGATGTCGGGAATAAGCGGTGTCGTATAGTTAGTTAGTGCTAAGCAATCATTTGAGCGACTGACACGGGAGTTCAGCCCGATATGACAACCGCCGCCGCCGAGGCGCCCGGACGTGCCAGGCGGGAACGTCCGCTCGGACCCCATTACAAGTGGATCGCGCTGTCCAACACCACGCTCGGTGTCCTGATGGTGACGATCAATCAGTCGATCGTCTTGATCGCACTTCCTAATATTTTCGACGGAATCGGGCTCAATCCACTCGATTCTGGCAACACCAGTTACCTGTTGTGGATGATGATGGGCTTCATGGTCGTCACCGCCGTCCTGGTGGTGGCTTTCGGAAAGCTCGGAGATATGTACGGCAGAGTCCGGATGTACAACCTGGGGTTCGCGGTCTTCACCGCCTGCTCCATCCTGCTCTCGGTGACCTGGATGCACGGCTCTGAGGCGGCCATGTGGTTGATCGCCTGGCGCGTCGTCCAGGGCATCGGCGGAGCTCTCCTATTCGCCAACTCGACCGCGATCATCACCGACGCCTTCCCTCCCACCAAGCGCGGGACGGCTCTCGGCATCAACGCCATCGCGGCCATCGCCGGCTCCTTCGTCGGCCTGATCCTCGGCGGTGTCCTAGGCCCGGTGAACTGGCACTACATCTTCCTGGTGTCCGTCCCGGTCGGTGTCTTCGGCACCTTCTGGGCCTTCATCAAGCTCCACGACACCGGCGTACGGCGCAAGACCAAGATCGACTGGTGGGGCAACATCACCTTCGCGGTGGGCCTCATCTCGATCCTCGTCGGCATCACCTACGGCCTCCAGCCGTACGGAGGCCACACCATGGGGTGGACCAGCCCGTACGTGCTGACCGCCATGTTCGGTGGCCTGGCGATCCTGCTCCTGTTCCTCTTCATCGAGACCAGGGTCGCCGAGCCGCTCTTCAGGCTGTCGCTGTTCCGTGACCGCACGTTCAGCGCCGGCAACCTGGCGAGCCTGCTGACAGCGCTCGGCCGCGGCGGCCTGCAGTTCATGCTGATCATCTGGCTACAGGGCATCTGGCTGCCGCAGCACGGCTACAGCTTCGAGGACACGCCGCTGTGGGCGGGCATCTACATGATCCCGCTGACCGTCGGCTTCCTCGTGTCGGCGCCGCTGTCGGGAATGCTGTCCGACCGGCTCGGCGTACGGTTCTTCACCGTCGGCGGCACGCTCATCACCGCGCTGAGCTTCGGGCTGCTCCTGGCCATCCCGGTGAACTTCTCCTACGGGGTGTTCGCCGTGCTGCTCGTCGTCAACGGCATCGGCTCGGGCATGTTCGCCTCGCCGAACCGCGCGGAGATCATGAACGCCGTCCCCGCCGACCAGCGAGGCGTCGGCGCCGGCATGAACGCCACGTTCATGAACGCCTCGATGGTGCTGTCCATCGGTATCTTCTTCAGCCTGATGGTGATCGGCCTGTCGCACAGCCTGCCGCCGGTGATGCAGAGCGGCCTGACCGCCCAGGGCGTACCCGCCCCGGCGGCCGAGGCCGTCTCGCACCTGCCGCCGATCGCCGTGCTGTTCGCGGCGTTCCTCGGCTACAACCCCATGCAGCAGCTGCTCGGTCCGCAGCTGCAGCACCTGCCGCCCGGCCACGCGCAGTATCTGACCGGCCGTAGCTACTTCCCGCACCTGATCACCCAGCCGTTCCACAGCGGCCTGGTGATCGCGTTCCTGTTCGCGATCATCGCCTGTGTCATCGCCGCGATCGCCTCGTTCCTGACCAAGCACCCGAAGAAGCGGCCCGTCCACGAGTCGGTCGGTTCCGAGCTCGCGAGCATCAGCGGCGAGGCCGGTGGTGGCATCAGTGAGCTGAACGTCCCGGCCATGACCCCGACCGTGCTGACGAGCGCCACCGTCGGCGGGTTCGTCCACGACGGCACGGGATTGCCCGTGGAGGACGCGGCGATCACGATCGCGGGCCCGGACGGGCGCCAGCTCGGCCGCGCCAACAGCGGGCCGGACGGCCGCTACCTGTTCGACGCGCCGCCCGGCGACTATCTCGTCATCGTCACCGCCATCGGGCGTACGCCCCAGGCGGCGGGTGTCCTGGTCGGCCGTGCCCCGGTCGTGCAGGACTTCGCCCTGTTCCCCGACGACAGTGAGCCGGCGGGGGAGATGCGCGGCGTGATCCGTTCCCCGCAGGGAATCCCGCTCAGCGGGGTCGCGACCACGGTCACCGACGAAACCGGCGAGGTGGTCGCCACGACGGTCTCCGGTCCCGACGGCTCGTACCGGATCACCGGGCTGCCCGACGGCAACTACACGCTCGTCGCCGCAGGCCACCGGCCGGCGACGGTACGGGTCCAGGTCGGGTCGGGCGAGCCGGCGATCGTCCGCGTGGCGCTGGGCGAATGAACCCGGAACCGGCGGCGGCGGCGACGGCCGGGCGGCTCAGGCTCGCCCTCACCGGGCTCAACCGCCGGCTCCGCAAGGACTGGCCCGACGAGCTGACGCCCAGCCGCGTGTCGGCGCTGGCCACCATCGCGGCGTGCGAGCCGCTCCCGGTCGGCGAGCTGGCCAAGCGGATGGGCGTCAGCACGCCGACCGTGTCCCACATCGTCGAGGCGCTGGACGAACAGGGGCTCGTCGCCCGGCAGCCGGACCCGCAGGACCGGCGGATCTGCCGGCTCGTCACCAGCGAGGCCGGGGCCGAGCTGCTGGGCGAGCTGGGCAGGCGCACCACCGGGTTCCTCGCGGATCGGATCCATCAGCTCTCACCGGCCGAGCAGACCGCCCTGGAGGCGGCGCTGCCCGCGCTGGAGGCACTGGCAGCAGCTCCGGAATAGACGCAGAAAACGGAGGACACATCGATGACCGAGAACACGGCGCTACGGGCCGCGCTCACCGTCTTCGGAACGGTTCAGCGCACCGAGGGCCCGCCGGTCTCCGGAGCCGTGGTCACGCTGGCGGACATGGCCGGTCGCAAGATCGGCTCGACGTACACCGGGCCGAACGGTGAGTACCGGCTAGACGTCTCCACCGGCGGCACCTACCTGATCATCGCTTCGGCGCACGGGCACGAGCCGATCGCCTCCCTCGTCGCGGTCGGCGACGGCGCGGTCCGTCACGACATGACCGTCGCCGGTGTCGGCGGGCTGGTCGGCAGCGTACGGCTGTCGGACTCCGGCAGGCCGGTCGTCGACGCCACCATCACCATCACCGACATCCAGGGCGAGGTCGTCGGCACCGCACGTACGGGACGCGAGGGCGGCTTCTCCTTCATCAGCCTCCCCGAGGGCACCTACACGCTCGTCGTCTCCGCCGCGTCGCACCAGCCGACGGCCGCCGCCGTCACGATCCGGCAGGGCGGCCAGTCCCGTCAGGACGTCGTGCTGGCGGCGCGCGGATCGATGCGCGGAGAGGTCTGGACCGACGACCGTCCCTACAGCGGCGCGCGCGTCTCCCTGATGAACGACTTCGGGAAGGTCATCGCCACCGCCGTCAGCGACGTCGACGGGCTCTTCGCCTTCGCGGACCTGCCGCTCGGCACGTACACACTCGTCGCAGCGGGGCACGGCCCGGCAGCGGTCCCCATCCAGATCAAAGACGGCCGGCCCACCGAGGCCGATGTCACCCTGAACGCCTGAAAGGTCTCTTTTCGTGAATTCCACAGTCGCGGCACGAGTCATCGCCGCAGGTGGCTGGCCGGTCGAGCACGCCGTCCTCACTCTCACCGACCAGGCCGGCCACCAGGCCGGGCGCGCCAAGGTCGACTCCGCCGGGCGGGTGGCGATCCCGCAGGTGCCGCCGGGCCTCTACACCGTGATCGTGTCGGCGCCGGGCCACCAGCCGGTCGCCCGCAGCGTCGCCGTGGGCGCCGGCGGCCTCGACGCCGGCGACATCGAGCTGGCGGCGGTCGGCGGCAAAGAACTGCCCGAGGCGGGCGTCTGGGACATCGACCCGATCCACTCCTCGGTCCGCGTCCGCGCCCGCCACCTCGGCCTGGCGAGCGTGCACGGGCGTCTCGGCGAACTGGCCGGCACGGTCACCGTCACCGACCCGGTGGAGAACTCCGTCGTCGAGGCCACGATGCAGTCGGCCAGCGTCGACACGGGCAACCCCGACCGCGACACCCACCTGCGCAGCGCGGACTTCCTGCACGCCGAGGCCTTCCCCGAGATCGCCTTCCGCAGCAAGGGCCTGCGGAACGTCGGCGACGACCGCTGGGCGATGGACGGTGAGCTGACCGTACGCGGCGTGACCCGTCCGGTCGTCCTCGACACCACGTACCAGGGCGTCGGGCCCGACCCGTGGGGCGGCATCCGGTGCGGCTTCCACGCCGTCACCGAACTGCGCCGCGAGGACTACGCCATCGACTGGAACCAGGCCGTACGCGTCGGGATCGCCATGGTCGGCGGCATCCTCCAGGTCGAGCTCGACATCGAGATCGTCAGCCGCTGACGCGTTGTACTACAGGGCGTAGTACTCTCTCGTCCGGAACGTCACGGTACGAGAGGGAGGCTGACGTCGTGGTCCATGGGCTGGCGGTGACACTGATCGTCGCCGCGCTGGCGCTCGCCGGCCTTGGCCTGGTGATGACCGCGCTCGACCGCAGGGTCGGCACGGTCCTCCTGGCCGCGGCCGCGGTCGGCGAGGCCGGTCTGCTGATCCAGGTGGTCTGGGCGATCGTCCGCATCGCCGGAGGCCACCGCCCGGCCGGAGGTATGCCGATCTTCATCGGCTACCTCGCCGGGTCGCTGCTGATCCTTCCCGTCGCCGCCGGCTGGGGCCTGGGCGAGCGCAGCCGCTGGGGATCGGCGGTCGTCACCGCCGGGTTCCTGGTCATGGCCGTGCTGATCGTGCGGATGCAGCAGGTGTGGAATGGCTGAGCGCCGCAGCGGCCCGGGCCGCCTGCTGGTCGCGGTGTACGGAGTGTTCGCGCTGGCCGCGGGGGCACGGGCAGGCGTGCAGATCGCGACCAGGTTCCACGAGGCCCCGGTGGCCTATCTCCTGTCGGCGTTCGCGGCGGCCGTCTACATCGTCGCGACGGCGACCTTGTCACGCTCCGGCCGCACGTCGCACCGCGTCGCCGTCGCCTCCTGCACGATCGAGCTGATCGGCGTCCTCGCCGTCGGCACGTACAGCCTCACCGACCGCGCGGCGTTCCCCGACGCGACGGTGTGGTCGTCCTTCGGCAACGGGTACGGCTTCGTCCCACTGGTCCTGCCGGTCCTGGGCCTGCTGTGGCTGCGCAGGACCCACCAGGACGTGAACCCCTAGCCAGGGACCTTCCCCTCGGGGGAGAGTCGATACTGGCGAGCGAGGTCAGCGCAGCACGGCCTCGAGGAGGTCGGTTCCCAGCCGGGCGCTGCCCGCGAGGTCGAGCTCGTACAGCACATAACGGCCGCGGCGTCGGACGGTGAGCAGGCCGGCCTTCCGCAACACCGCGAGGTGCCGGGAGACCTCGGGAGCGGTGAGTCGCCACGCGACGGCCAGCTCGCCGGTCGTGTGCGGTCCGCGCGCGAGGGTGCGGACCAGGCGGAGGCGCGCAGGGTGCGCGAGCGCCTCCAGCCGGCGCTGCACGACGTCGAGCGAGACCGGCGCGGCGTCCGGCTCGCGCACCGGGTACTGCACGACCGGCCGCGGCCGGCGGGCGTGCATCACCAGCATGTGCGGGTGACCGAAGACGGTCGGGGAGAAGGTGATGCCCTCCGTGGCCACCGCCGCGGCCCCGTCCTGCAGCGTGTCGATGAGGATCCGGTGCCGCTCGACGTCCAGGGTGAGGGCGGGGGACACGGCGGCGACGGCGCCCGCGAGCCCGTACCGCGCCAGGAGCTCGGCCTTGCGCCGCGCGTCGGCGGTGAGGCGGTGGTGTACGCGCCGCCAGGCGTCCGAGAAGAACGCCTCGTCGCAGTCCTCCAGCAGGCGGCGCACCTGCGCGCGTACGGCCGGAGGGTCTGCCAGCAGCCGGTCGGCGAGCGCGGCCTGGCGCGGTCCCCGGGCCAGGGCGAGTTCCCGCGCGCGCCGCCGGGTGGCACGGTCGGTCAGCGGCGAGGGGCCCTCGTACGACAGGCGCGATGATCCACACGTCGTGGTGAGCGCGGTGGAGACGTACGCTTCGTCGTCGATCCGGTCGACGGCGTCCAGGTCCTCGGCGAGGGTCCTGCCCGGCGTGCCGGGCAGCAGGAAGTCGGCTCGTGAGGAACGCCAGAGGAAGTCCGCCTCCAGCAGGCGGCCGGCCAGCTCGGGTTCGAGCGCGGCAGACGTCGAGGCGACCCAGCCGTCCACGCCCGGATGATGGGCCGGCGCGGACAGCGCGTGCAGCATCGCGGCCAGCTCACCGAGCGGTGAGGGCGCGAAGAGGTATCCCTTCGGGGAGAGTCCGGCGATCTCTATGGTCAGCCCCATGTCGGACATCGTCCCAGGTGGAGGGCGCTTCGGCGAGAACGATTGACGGTGATCGTCAATCGTCGTCGCCGGCCTGGCGGCGACGCTCACGCTGGTCGCCGTGAACCTCATGACCAACCCCGTACGCCCCGCCCTGTGGGCCTGCGGCGATGTCCGGTACGCGACGGCGCTGATCGTGGACGCTCTGGGGGCCGGCCTGCTGCGGCCGTTCCTGCTCCTGTACGGGATCGAGGTCCTGCACCTGAGCGCGACCGGCGCCGGGATCGGGCTGTCCGCCGGAATGCTGGCGGGCCTGGGCGCTGTGCCGTTCTTCGGCCGGTGGATCGATCGCGGCGCGCGTACGGGCGCGGTGGTCGCGACGCTGCTCGTACGCGTGGCGGGCGTCATCGTCCTGCTGGCGACGAGCGGTCCGCCTGGGTTCACCGCGGCGGTGGTGCTCCTGGGCATCGGCAGCCAGACGTGGCCGGCCGCGCACGCGGCGGTGGTCGCCGCGCTCACCGAAGGGCGGGCGCGCGACGCGGCCCTGGCGGCGGGCCGCTCGCTGCGCAACGCCGGCCTCGGCGCGGGCGCGTTGATCGCGACCGTCGCGGTGGCCGGCGGCACCGGCGCGCTCCGGGCGCTCGCCGCGGTGACCGCGCTGGGATGCCTCGTGGCGGCATTTTTGGTGGGGTCGATGCGGGTGAGCGGCGATCGCGCCGCGGCACGCCGTACGAACATCGCCTCCGGCGACGAAGGTCTGGGCCGGATCACCCTGCTGAGCGTGGCCAACCTGCCGTACGCGTTCTGCTTCGACGTGCTGGAGGTGGCCCTGCCCGTCCTCTTCGTGACCCGGCTGAACGTCTCGCCGTCGTGGTCGGCCGGCGTCTTCGTGGGCAACACGGTCCTGGTCATCGTCGCCCAGGTGATGGTCGTACGGTGGCTGGCACGCTGGTCACGGCGCTCGGCGCTGGCCGGCTCGGGCGTCGTGCTCGCGGTCTCCTACCTCGGATTCTGGGCCGGTGGATCGCTCGGCGGACCGGCCGGAGCGGCGGCGGTCGCCGCGGTGTCGGTGCTGTACGGCCTCGGAGAGATCCTCTACACCGGCAGCGGTACGGCCCTGGTCGTCGCGACGGCGCCGCCGCACCTGCTGGGCCGCGCGCTCGCGCGGTGGCAGCTGTCGGCGGGCGCGGGCCGCTGCGCCGCGCCCGTCGTGCTCACCGCTCTGCTCGCGGCGGGCCCGGGTCCGCTCTGGTGCCTGCTGGCCGCCGCCACGCTGTCGGGCGCCGCCGTCATCATGACATTCCGGCGGTGACCGGCCACGCCGGTCAGGACTTGCGCGCGATGCCGCTCCACATGGTGGAGGCTCCGGCAGCATCGAGCTCGGACTCCGGCCGCCACTCCGGGGCCCGGACGACGCCCGGTTCCACGAGGTCGAGGCCGTCGAAGAACCGGCGGACGTCGGCCTGGCTGCGCGGGGTGACCTTCTGGACCATCACGCGGTTGAGGCTCTGCGCCATCGCGGCCATCTCGGTCGCCTGGATGTCGTTGGCGGGGTGTGAGATCACGAGGTGGCTGCCGGGCGGCACGGCCTCCATCAGCCGGGTCACGATGGCGTACGGCTCGTCCTGGTCCGGGATGCAGTGCAGGACGGCCACCAGCATCACCGCCACCGGCTGGGAGAAGTCCAGTGAGGCCGCCGCGTCGGTGAGGATCTGCTCGGTGTTTCGCAGGTCGGCGTCGAGGTACGCCGTGCTGCCGCTCGGCACGCTGGTCAGCAGGGCCCGTGCGTGGGCGAGCACGGCCGGGTCGTGGTCGGTGTAGACGATCCGGCTCTCGGGCGCGATCGACTGGGCGACCTCATGGGTGTTGTTCGCGGCCGGGATGCCCGTCCCGATATCGAGGAACTGGCGTATGCCGGCCTCGCGGGCCAGATAGCGCACCGATCGGACCAGGAACGCCCGGGTGTTCCGCACGGAGGCGACGATCTTCGGAAAGGCCGTGATCGCCTCGTCGCCGGCCTCTCGGTCGGCACGGAAGTTGTCCTTGCCGCCGAGCCAGTAGTCCTGGACTCGCGCGATGTGCGCCACGCTGGTGTCGAACTTCAGCGATTCACCCAACGACCGCTCACCTTTCGTCACGATCACACCCTTTGCTCGCGTATGTAGCCGCCGTCACCCTATCGACGGGTATGCGCTCACGCCGTGGCGACCGCGCGGTCGAGGTCGACGGGGTCGTGCGCGGAGATGATCTCCACCTCGCCGGTGGCGGCCAGCTCGCGAAGCCGCCGCAGGTTGTGCAGCCGGGCGGCCTTGTCGACCTGCATCACGGACTGAAAGAGCCGGAGTGCCGGAGGGCATCGGGGAGGGTCTGCGAGCTGACCATGGAAAAAGTGGGCGTCACCGGCGTGCAGCAGCCAGCGGGGGCCGTCGGTACGGCCGGTGTCGATGGCGACGCCGACGTGGCCACGCGTGTGTCCGGCCAGCGGGACGAGCAGGATCTGAGGCGGCAGCCCGGCCAGGTCCCGTACGGAGGCGAACCCGAACCAGGGTTCGCCCTCGCTCTCGTGCTGGACCCAGTGCGGCTGATGAGCCCACTGGGCGGGCTTGTACCGACGGCGTTCCATGAGTGTGGCCGGGCGCTGGGCGGCGGCGAGCTCGGTCGCGTGGACGTGTACCTGGGCGTGCGGGAAGTCGGGCAGGCCACCGGCGTGGTCGACGTCGAGATGGGTGAGCACGATGTGCCGTACGTCGCTCGTGGAGTGGCCGAGCCGCTCCACCTGGCGGGCGGCGCTTTCGGCGGCGTCCAGGCGCGGCCGGACCAGGTACCGGAACTCATGGCCGAGCGCCTGCGGGTGGGCGATGTCGCCCAGGCCGATTCCGGAGTCGATGAGGACCAGCCCGTCGTCGGTCTCGATCAGCAGGCAGTGGCACACGAGTCGCGCGGCGGTGAACGCGCTGCCCGCGCCGCTGACCAGCCTGCCGCCGGCCGGAGCCATGGTGCCGCAGTTCAGGTGGTGGATTCGCATAGGTGTCCCGTCTCGGTCGCGGGCGACGTTCTAGAGACCGCCGCTGCGGCGGAGTCGCCGGGCGCTGAGGATGCCGGCCGGGATCGGTGCCCAGAACGTCATGAAACGGAAGAGTAGTACCGCCTGTGCCGCTTCGCCGACCGGGACGTTCACGGCCGTCAGGACGGTGATCAGTGCCGCCTCGGTGGTGCCCACGCCGGCCGGTGTCGGGATCGCGGCGCCGACGCTCGCGCCCAGCAGGTAGAGGACGAGCAGTTCGCCGAAGGGCGGGGTGCCGACGCTGGGGACGGCGAGCACGCTGAACGCGAAGGCCAGGGCCAGGGCGATGTGCGCGCCGGTCGCCGCGACCATCGCCTCCAGCATGCTCCGCGGCTCGTGCAGCATCTGCCGGAACGACCGGACGACGTCCGTGAGCGCGGAGCGTACGCGGACGTGGACCTGGCGGCGGCGCAGCAGCAGGGTCCCGGCCACGATCACGACGACGGTGCAGCCGACGGCGATCGCGCCGGGTACGAGCAGGTGAGACTTGCGCGGGACCATGCGGCTGAGATCGACCGACGGCAGGCCGTCCTTGGCCGTCACGCTCCAGGTCGCGACCGCCAGTGCCACGAGCACCAGCTTGGTCACCCCGCGGACGATGCCGGTGACGGCGACCGCCGCCGTGGCCTCGCAGCAGGCCAGACCGCGCCGCGTCAGATAGCGGCACGTGATGGCCGCAGACCCGAGCCCGGCCGGTGCGAGGCGGTTCGCCGCGGCGCCGGCGAACTGAGAGTTCGCGATCTCCCAGATGCCGAGGGCCGACCGTTTTCCGCCGACGCCCTGCGCGGCGGCCCGCAGGCACAGCGACGACGACAGGTAGTGCGCGAGCGTGAGCACCGCGAGCACCGGAACCAGGGCCCAGCGCAGCCGTGCCGCGCCTTCGGAGAACGCCTCCGTACGGCTCCACACGTCACTGGCCAGGTCGATGTCGGCCAGGCGCGCACCGAGGAAGGCCCCGCACAGCGCCGCCACGAGCAACGCTCCGATGAGCCATGTGCGGATCGGACCACGGACGCCGAGCGCGCCGTCGGCGGGTGCCACCAGGATGTCGGCGGGTCGCTCGGGAATGAGGGCACGTCGGCTCATGAGTTCAATGTCCCCCCACGCGGGCGACGCAGGCCGAACATGAGATGAAGAACGCCTCACATGCTGCCTCTCGCGTCGCCACCGGTTCGGTTTCTCGTCCACGGACCGGTGGCGTACCGGTCCGCGCACTTCCTGGCCGGGGGAATGCCGTATGGCGTCCTCGATCGGGCGGACACCTTGATGGTGGATGGCCCCGTGGTACATGCCGGGCTTGGTCGAAGACCCGAGAACACGGCAGCGATCTTATGCCTTTGGAGATCGTCTTGGTCGTTATCTGACGAAGAGCACGCCGTCGTGGGTCTGGCACCATCGTACGCACGAGCGGACTTCAGAGCGAAGCGGACCGCGAACGCGAGCCCTCCGATTCCTATGCTTCGGGCAAGGTTTCGGTCAGCGTTGGTTCATGTGGCCGTCTGCCATAGTGCGCGGGTCAGCGCGCCCGGTCCTGCGCCTCGACCGGGGTCGTGACCGGCAGCGGGCCGGGGATGTAGACGCGCCAGTGCCGGCCCGTCGGCGTCGTGATCGTGTAGTGGCACCAGTCGCGCGCGTAGTGCGGGCGCGGCGTGCTGCGTTCGACGGTCGCGAAGTTGACCTCGCGTGCCTCGGTCAGCAGGCCGGCGAGCGTGGTGGAGGTGTTGTTCCCGGCGGTCTCGGTGCTTCCGCAGCCCGCGTAGAACGCCAGCGGCTGCGCCTGCTGGCCCGAGATCGTGCACGGCGGGCGCACGCCCAGGCGGTGCAGTCCCGCGGCGATGGCGGAGAAGTCCGCACGCGCGGTGTTTTCGCGCGCGACCATGTAGCGCAGGACGACCTGCTGCCCGACGGCCAGCAGCGCGACGCACGCCGCGACCAGGCCCGCCGCCGCGACGCGCCACCGGCGCCGCCCGATGGAGGTCACCCCGGTCAGCAGCACCGCGACCGGCAGGGCGAGCAGCGCGTACGTCGGGATCAGGAAGCGCGGCGCCGCGTACCCGACGCTCAGCAGGTACGACGCGCCGATCGAGACGCCGCAGGCGGCCGGGACCGCGAGCGGCCGAAGACGCCCCTCGCGCGCGGCCAGGACGAGCCCTCCGGCGGCCAGCACCGGGACCAGTGGCCACCACGCGGCGAGCGCGGGCACGTGCCAGGTGGCGCCCTCGCAGGGTCGGCAGAGCAGGTAGCCGTTCAGAGCGTGCAGCTCCATGCGGATGCCGGCGGGGTGCCATCCCAGGCCGCCCTCGTTCAGGCTGGAAGCGTGCAGCCGCTGGAGCGGGTCGCCGAACCGGACGTACGCCTCGACGACCCACTGCAGCGCGCCGGCCGCCAGACCGGAGCCCACGGCGGCGAGCAGGACGAGGCGGCGGCGGCCCGCGATGGCGATCGCGAAGACGAGCGGCAGCGCGAACCAGGCCGCGTCGCCGGGCCGCATGAGGGCGATGAACGCGAGACTCGCCGCGAGCAGGATCGGGGCGGCGCGCACGGAGCCGCGCACCGTGTGGACGAACCAGCCCGCCGCGGCGACCGCGCCGTACGCGACGTAGATGTTCGGCATGACCTCGTTGCCGTAGAACTGCACGGTCCAGAGGCTGACGAGGAGCAGCGCGGCGACCGCGACGGTGACCGGGCGCAGCAGCCGCGTCCACGGCCAGTACGCCACCACGAGGCCCGCCGACGACAGCACGGTCATGTACGCGCGCAGCGCGGTGACGGACGGCGTCAGCGCGACCAGCGGCGCCGGTAAGAGCGTCACTCCGCGTGCGCGCGGCGCGCTGAAGAACGCCGCGGGGACGCGGGGGCTCACCTGGCTCACGTACACGGTCTCGTCCCAGCCGAGCCGCATCCGCGCCGTCACCGCGATCAGCTGCGCGGCGGCGTACAGAACCGCGACCATCACCAAGGGAGTGCCTGGTCGGGCCATGTACCTGGTCAAGCGCTGGGGGGCTGTCACCCTACAGAGTGTAGGGTCCGTCGGTTCGGCTTTACCGGAGCAGTGTGTGAAGCGCGCAGCGCGTACCGGCACGCGGCGGTGTAAATCCGGCGTGTGATCGTGGAGGGTTAGTGAACAGTCACGAGCAGGGAGCACCGCGGGGCAGCTGGTACGAGCCGCCGAGGCGGTAGAGGCCGGGCGCCGGGGCGTACAGCTTGGTCCAGTTGCCGGCCTGTACGACGCAGCCGGCGTTCCCGTCGAGGAGCCCGAGCCACGGCGACCACGGCACGCGTACGAGGATCCAGCCGGCGGACGGGACGTTGACGTCCAGCTCGCCGTCGTCGGCGCGGGCGACGGTCGACGGAGGAGCGACCATCGGGGCCGCGTCGGTGACGCGGTAGACGCGCCAGTTGTCGTCCCGCCATACCAGCGGCAGCCACTGCTGGCCGTCGTTGACGATGTGCGCTTCGTGGATGCCCGGCCAGTCGGGCGCCGCGTTGGACAGCACGACGTACTTCACGGCCCAGTCGCGCAGCCACGCGTGGTACTTGTCCGGCGTGAGGGTGCCGTCGTAGAAGAGCGGGTTGCGCTCGACGTCGGCCTGGCGGTTCCAGCCGCGCGCGAGGTTCACCTGCGGCGCGAGCTCGCTCGCCTCCATGTGCGTACGCTCGGGCACGACCTCGACCCGGCCGCGCTCGGCGTGCAGGCGGTGCAGCTCGTCGATGACCGGGCCGGTGCGCTCGTGGCCGGAGGAGGTGTTGATGACGTCGAAGACCGGCCGCGTCACCTGCGAGATGACGGCCGCGGCGAACGCGACGTACAGGATCGCGATCTTCCGCTCCATGGCCGCGGCCAGCAGCACGGCGCCGCCGAAGAGCAGCGCGAGCCGGTCGACGTTGCTGCCGACCTGTGAGGGGATCAGCCAGGTGAGGATGGTCCCGATCGCGTAGACGACGGCGCCGAGGCGTACGCTCCGCCAGGCCTTGGGCGCGTAGATCGCCAGCGCGACGGCGGCGGCGACGGGCGCGGCGACCAGGAACCACGGGAAGGGCTGCACGCCGCTGAACGGGAAGAGGATCGCGGACGCCGCCACGACGAACGGCGGGCCCGCCGCCAGGGCGTACGCGGGCCTGCGGCGCCGGTTCAGGAACAGGGCGGCGGCGGCGACCTCGAGGAAGAGGCCGGCCACCGGGCTCGCCAGCGTCGCCAGGACGCCCAGCACGACCACGGCGATCCCGCGCCGGGCGGGGCGGCCACGCGGCACGAACACCACGGTCACGGCTGCGAGGCCGAACAGCACGCCGAGCGCGAACGTCACACGGCCGGACGCGGCGTTGCAGGACAGGGAGAACGCGCCCCACAAGGCCGGCGCCAGCGGGCGGCTGATGCCCGAGCGCATCAGCAGCACGGCGACGAGCGTCGCCGAGAGCGTTCCCGCGATCACGCCGGTCGTGCGCACACCGAACAGGGCCATCAGGTAAGGGGAGATCACGCTGTACGAGGCGGGGTGCATCCCGCCGTACCAGGCGAGGTCGTAGGAGGAGCCGGGGTGCCGGAGGGCGAACTCGGCCCACGCGCTCTGCGCGGCGAGGTCGCCGCCGCCGCTCGCGAGGCACAGGGCCCACAGCACATGAAGGATTCCGGCAACCAAAGTCGCGGCCACGACGGGGTGCAGCCACCATCTACGGTGACTGACCGGTCGTGTCCGCATCGCGCCGACCGGGCGAGACTCGAGAGTGGTCGTCATCGCCCGGCGACGCTCTCCGCATGCCCGTCGTGGGACAGCTGGGGAGCGGGGGACATTCGGCCAATGATCAACGATCCTGGCCCGTTGGGCAAATCATGTGGTGAAGTAATCGGTCACGTCCATTCCAGCACCCGGATCGGCTTATCAAGATCATCTTGTGGTGTGACCACGGAGGCCTCGTGGTCTAGTGATATCGCGGGACGAAGTAGCGCTGACCCGGTTTATTGAAACATTGCCGCACGAACGCGGCAGGCCCTACTCTTTACCGGCGGACCAGTCGACGGGCTCCACGGGTCACTCACATGGGCCTCTCGGACAGTGAACGGGGAAAGGCGATTTTGTGACTCAGCTTGTCGTGGAGAGCAACGGGGTTTCGGTGGCTCTTGATCCACGACGTTCCTATCGCGTAGGCAGGGATCCCGGATCCGACATCGTCGTCGCCGTCGAGGGAGTGTCGCGTAACCACGCGGTTCTCCATTTCGAGGGCGGCCAGTGGATCATCGAGGACTCCGGCAGTGCGAACGGCACCTTCGACGGCGTTCAGCGCGTTCAGCGTGCCGTCGTCGCGGCCGGCAGCGAACTGCGCCTCGGCCACCCGGACGAGGGCGTGCCGGTGAGCTTCCGTGAGGAGGTGCCGGCGACGACGCGCACCGAGCGCGACACGCGCCCGCCCCAGCAGGCACGGGCTCCGCACCAGGAGCAGGTGTCGCCGACCGCGACCGGGCCGGCGCCGTCGTACCAGCAGCCGCCGACCCAGACGGGCATGCCGGGACAGGCCCCGCCGCCGCAGCAGCAGGCGTATCCGCCCGCGGCGGCGTCCGCGCTGCCGCCGACGCAAGGGACGCCGTACCCGCAGCAGCAGCAGTACCAGCAGCCGCCGCAGCAGCAGTACCAGCAGGCCTACCCGCCGCCGCCCGGACCCGGGCCCGGGCCGGCCGCGGAGCCGATCGGCTACCAGCGGACCCAGGGCACGGCCCCGCCGCCGCGCATGAAGACCATGAGCGGCCGAGGGCCCTCCAAGGTGCGGAACCTCGGCGGAGCCTCCGTGCTGCGCATCGGCCGTGCGCCCGAGAACGACATGGTCATCACCGACCTGCGGGTGTCGCGCATGCACGCGGAGCTGCGCTCCGCCGGCGGCGTGTACGAGATCGTCGACGTCGGCAGCCGAAGCGGCACGTACGTCAACGGCCAGCGCGTCGAGCACGCCCAGATCGGGCCGCAGGACATCGTCGGCATCGGCCCGTCAACGTTCCACCTGGTCGGCGACGTGCTCACCGAGTACGTCGACACCGGTGCCGTCAGCCTCAGCGCGCACGACCTCACCGTCACCGTCGACAAGGGCAAGATCCTGCTCGACCACGTGACGTTCCCCCTCGGCGAGAAGTGCCTCGTCGCGGTGATCGGCCCCAGTGGCTCCGGCAAGTCGACCCTGCTGCGCGCGCTCACCGGCCTGCGCCCCGCCGACCAGGGCACGGTCTCCTACGACGGCCGCGACCTGTACCGCGACTACTCCGAGCTGCGCTCCCGCATCGGGCTCGTGCCGCAGGACGACATCCTGCACACGTCGCTCAACGTACGGCGCGCGCTCATCTACGCGGCCGAACTGCGGTTCCCCGACGACACCCGCCAGAGCGAGCGCAAGGCGCGCGTCGACGAGGTCCTGCAGGAACTCGGCCTCGACCACCGCAAGGACAACAAGATCTCGTCCTTGTCCGGCGGCCAGCGCAAGCGGGTCAGCGTGGCCCTCGAACTCCTGACCAAGCCGTCCCTGCTGTTCCTCGACGAGCCGACCTCCGGTCTGGACCCGGGCCTGGACAAGTCCGTGATGCAGATGCTGCGCGGACTCGCCGACGACGGCCGTACGGTCGCGGTGGTCACGCACAGCGTCGCCAACCTCGACATCTGCGACCGGCTCCTCGTGATGGCCCCCGGCGGGCGCATCGCGTTCTTCGGACCGCCGCGTGAGGCGCTGCCCTTCCTCGGCTTCGACGACTGGGCGGACGTCTTCCAGGCGTTCGACGACCCGTCACGCGACTGGGGCAGCCGCTACCGGCAGTCGCCCGCGCACAAGAAGTACGTCGAGGACGAACTGGTCCAGCCGGCGGCCCAGCAGGCGGGCCCGGTCGACTTCCAGCAGCCGGCCAAGTCCCAGAGCTGGCCGGAACAGCTGAGCACCCTGATCCGCCGCTATGTCCGCAGCATCGCCGCGGACCCGATGTTCCTCGGCATCACGGTCATCCTGCCCATCATCATGGGCCTCCTGGCCCGAGTCGTCCCGACCGGCGACCTGCTCGCCCACCCGGGCGGCAACGGCAGCGCCGCGAACCTCCTGCTGATCCTGTGTATCGGCGGCTGCCTGACCGGGTCCGCGAACGCCGTACGAGAGCTGGTCAAGGAGAGACCGATCTACCAGCGAGAACGCGCGGTCGGACTGTCCAGATCGGCGTATCTGGCATCGAAACTGCTCGTCCTCGGCCTGGTCACGATCGGCCAGGGCATCGTCCTCACTCTGGTCGCCATGCTCGGCGTCAAGACACACGACGTGGGAGTCTTCACGACACCGCTCATGGAGCTGGTGCTGGCCATCGCGCTGCTGTCCTTCACCGCGATGACACTGGGCCTGTTCATCTCCGCCCTGGTCAAGACCAGCGAGATGACGATGCCACTGCTGGTGCTCTCCACACTGGTCCAGGTCGTGTTCTGTGGCGCACTGGTCCACCTGGACGGCAAGCCGGTGCTGGAACAGCTGTCCTGGCTGGTACCCGCACGCTGGGCCCTGGCGGCCATGGCGGGCACCCTGAACGTGGGCCAGCTGATCCCGCACTTCACCGACCCCCCGGACCCGCTGTGGAAGCAGGCAGGAGGCGTGTGGACGTTGAACATGTTCGCCATGCTCGTCCTGGCGGTGCTGTTGACGTTCGGCGTGACGAGAATGCTCCGCCGACAGGAGCCCGAGGTCATGCGCAAGAAGTGACGTGATTTCAGAGACGCCCCCGGACGGTCCTTTCGTCCGGGGGCGTCTTCGTTTCTTCGTTACGGCCGATCGTCTCGACATCGGTACGGACAGCACCCGCGGCCAGGTCCGGAGGGATAGGCATACCGACGGCTCACGTGGTCATGATGTCTGTCGGCGGTGATCCGGTCCACCACAAAGTCACCTCGATACCGACCCGTGACGCCGTGGGGGGAGAGACACCTCACCCCGTATCACCGTCGAGATCCGCGGATTTCCCCGCGCGTGCGGTTGCTGTACTCACCGCCCTCGCCGGCGCACCGGCGGCCGAGGCGGCCTGTCCTACGTGACCGTTGCTGTGGGCGTTCCGCTTCACCCGCGAACCGATCGACTTCGACCGCCCCGTCGCACTGCTGCTGCCGAACCTGTTCGAGCTCATCGCCGCGAGCGACTGGCGCTAGTGCCTCGTTACACCGCGAGTGGCCAGGCCGGGCCTCCTATTGCAAGCGAGCCGCCCGGATGTGCTCCGCCCAAGGACGGACCGCCCCGCCCCTTCGCGAGCGCGCCGTGAGCGCCCTCTGGTGGCCACCTCAGGCAGCCCACACTCACCTCCGCAACCCACAGTCGATCTCCCGCAGATCACATTCACCGCCGGAGCGCTGCCTGATCTCCAGTAGCCCGCATCCGGCGCGGGCACTCCGCGCGCCCGTCGCCAGCGACCTATGCCTGGCTGAATATGCCGCCCCTGATCGTCGGTGACCCATGCCTGGCCCGGCATGACCCACCTGACCTCCGGCGACCGCATCCACCTCCGCGTGTCGCACCTACCTCCAGCACGTTCGCGCGCGTCGCACCGACCTCCCGCGCGCGTACCTACTTCGCGCGCCCCGTACCTACCTTGAGAGTGCTGCACCTGCCTTCAGCGCGCTGTTCCTACCGTGCGCACTCCGTACCGACCTCGCGCACTTCGTACCTACCTTCAGCGCGCCGTACCTACCGCGCGCACTCCGTGCCTGCCTCGGGCACGCCGTGCCTGCCCTCAGTACGTCCTACCTACCTGCGGCGTGCCGAACCTGCTCTGGGCCCGTCGTACCTGATCTCCGGCACGCTCCCAAGCCCGGGCAAGGCGTGTTCGCGCTGGGCAAGCCATGTCCGCCTCTGCCGCCTCATTGTTGACAGCCCCTGCGGGCTGTCCATAGCGTGACCGTGCTCTTGGCGACCTTGTGAACTCGAGGGGCGGATCACCGTGGACGACCACAGCCCGCCCGCCGTGCTCATTCTGCGAGGCGAGGCGCCGCCTCCGCGAATGTCCGCGATCGAACGTCTTGCCAAGGTCCGGCTCGTCGGCCAGGCCGAGCTCGCCGAGGCGATTCCGGACGCTGAAGTCCTCTTCGTCTGGGAAAACCGGCCTGACGCCGTGGCGGCTGCATGGCCGCGGGCGAGGTCGTTGCGGTGGCTGCACATCGCGAGTGCCGGAGTCGACAAGATGCTCTTTCCCGACCTGGTCGCGAGCGACGTGACGGTGACCAACTCCCGTGGAGTCTTCGACGAGCCGATCGCCGAGTACGTCCTCGGACTGGTACTCGCCTTCGCCAAGGACCTGCACACCACCCTCCGCCTGCAGGAACGACGCGAGTGGAGGCACCGGGAGACCGAACGGATCGCGGGCACCCGAGCCCTCGTCATCGGCACGGGCCCGATCGGCCGCGCCATCGGCCGTCGCCTGTCCGCCATGGGCATGAAGGTCGAAGCCGTCGGCAGAACCCCGAGCCCCTCCGACCCCGACCTGGGCCGCGTACGCCCTCTGCCGGAACTCCACGCCGCCCTGTCCGACGCCGACTACGTCATCCTGGCCGCCCCGTTGACGCCGAGCACGAGCGGCATGGTCGACGCCGCCGCCCTGTCCCGAATGCGCCCGACGGCCCGCCTCATCAACATCGGCCGAGGCCGCCTCGTCGCGGAAGAAGCCTTGATCGAAGCCCTGCGAGAGAACCGGATCGCCGGCGCGGCACTGGACGTGTTCGCCGCGGAACCTCTGGCCGAGTCCTCACCCCTGTGGACGCTCCCGAACGTCCTCGTCTCCCCGCACATGTCCGGCGACGCGGGCGACTGGCAGGAGGAACTGGCAGCCCTGTTCATCGACAACCTCACCCGCTACCGCGAGGCCCGCACCCTGCGCAACGTCATCGACAAGCGCCTCGGCTACGCCCCAAGCGACGCCCCCTGACCAGCGGCCCCCGGCCCCCATGCGTCTCTCACCGACGCTGCCACCCCAGAACCTGACCACCGACATACGGTCACCCGCACGCGGTCACCGACATGCGGTCACTGGCACGTGATCACTGGCGCGCGGCTACCTGTCACCGGCACGTGATCACTCGTACGTGGCTACCGATCATCGGCACGTGATCACCGGCACGCGGCCACCGATCACCGGCATTTGGCCGCTGGCTCTCCATCACCTGTCCCCGGCCACCCGCACGCGGCCACCGGTTCCCGATCACCTGTACCTGGGCTGCCTGCACTCGGCCGCCTGCTCGGCGCGTTCGCTGCCGGGACTCGATGACCTCCACGGAGTACCGAGCGTCGCCCCGCCCCTTCGGCGGCCGGCATTCGAGCCGCAGATGCCGAGCACGCCCCCGTACATCCGAATCCGCCCCCGTACATCCGAGCAGGGAGGTACTTCGGACGGCCCATATGGGAGGCCGGTCGATGAGGCCCGGAGGACGGGTCTATAAAGGTCATCAGGCTCGTGGGTGTGCGCAGGTCCGTTGATCTGGCACCGGAGCGGTTCGTACGGTGGGCCGGGTGGCGATCATCGGGGCGGCTGAGGGCTCTAATATGGCCCGGCGGCCAAACCCCTCCAGGGCCGGAAGAGGAGTGAAGATGCCGGACACGTGGGTCGTCGTCGGTCTCGACAACGGTGGTACCAGTAACAACGCGACCGTGCTGGACGCTTCGGGAGCTTTCCTCGTGGACCGGCTGGTGGAGACGCCCAGCCGCGTCACAGAGGGCCCCGAGATCGCCGTCGAGGCGCTCGCCCAGTCGTTCGACGGCATTCTGGACGCCACCGGTACGGCGAGAGCCCTGGTACGCGCGGTGGGGCTCGACACTCCCGGACCCGCGAGCGCCGACGGCGTGATCTCCTCCAAGGGCGCCACGAACTTCCCGCAGCCGTCCTGGTGGGGCTTTGACATCCGTACGGCCCTGGAAGCGCGGCTCGGCCTGCCCGTCGTCTACAACAATGACGGCAACGCCGCGGCCCTGTACGCCCACCACGCCTACTTCGGCGCCGACGCCGTACGGCATTCCTCCATCTCCGCGATCGTCGGCACCGGCCTGGGCGGCGGTGTGATCGAGTCCGGCCAGGTCGTGAAGGGCGCGGTCGGCATGGCCGGCGAACTCGGCCACGTGCACATCCCGATGGAGGGCCTCCTGGAGGAGGGGCAGTCACTGCCGGCGTGCAACTGCGGGTTCAGCGGTGACGCCGAGAGCATCGCGTCCCTGACCGGCATCGTGAAGAACCTGCTGCCGTACTGGCTGACCAGGTTCGAAGGCCACGACCTCGGCGACGTGGACCCGATGGAGGCCGCCAAACTGGTCCGAGGGTACGGGGAGAAGGGCGACGCCCTCGCCCTCAAGGTCTTCGAACAGCAGGCGAAGGCCCTCGGCCGCCTCTTCACGATCGCCGCGAACTTCACCGACCCCAGCGCGTACTTCCTGGGCGGCGGTGTGGTCGAGACCGGCCCGAAGTTCCGAGAGTGGTTCCTCGCCACGGTCCGTGAGAACACGGTCCTCCGCGAAGAACAGGATCTCGCCGCCGTCTTCTCCCTGGTCCCCGACCTGGACATGGCCGGAGCCCGAGGAGCCGCCATCGCCGCGAGAGACGCCTCCGCTCCGTAGCCGGTGTGCGAGGCGGAAGGCCCGGCTTCGTTCGCGGCGCGGCTTGGACGGGCGTAGCGGGTAGGCGCGGATCGCCTGAACTGATTGCCTCCACGCGTGCTGCTGTGTCCCGGCAACGTGTTCGGTCATCTGGCCGCCACTGCCGTTCCCAGCGGGGAGGAGTGGCGTGACGGGGCGTACCGGCGGGCCTTGCGGCTCCTGTACGGGCACGGCATCGCCCGGTGGTCCGAACTCGACCATGTCGCGTGCCAGCTCTTCCTCGTCGACCTGCGCGACCTGTCGATGGTGATCAGCCGGTGTCGGCCCGGCGCCGGCGCGGTGTGCGTGGAATGCGCGAACTTGTGTCCGGGGCGAGACGGGGCGCGGGGGCGGTGCCCGGCCTCCTGACCTCCGTGACCGACCGGCGGATCGGTCGGCGCGGGGATGGGGATGACGAATGCGACGAGGCCGGCCGTCGGCGCTGGGATGCAGCGCGATCACCACCCATCACTGACGCCAGCGCGCGACCGATGGGACCACACCTGCCGCTGCCGTACTGGAGCGGCGCCTTCCGCCGGAGTCGGTTGCGGGCGGGAAGGCAGTGCGGCGGGCTTCCGCGTGAGTGGATGGTCAGGGCGTCCGAGTAGACAGCTAGGTGCGGACGGCTTAACGCGGTGGGTTTCCTCTGCGAGAGGAGTCCAGTTTGTCCGCAAGGGGGTATGTCATGGGCAGCGTGATCGTCGATATTCGGTAGACGAGTGGATTCGAGGACGTGAATGTCTGAGGCGTCAGGGGCTGCGCCGGGCGACTCGCGGCGGCCGGGGCCGATGCGGGTCAACCGGGACGGGGAGATGTCCTGGAGTGGGATTCAGACGTTCCTGCAGGCACCGGTATGTCTGACTCCGGAGGATCTGCGGGCCGGTGGTGTGGACGTGGCGATCGGGGGAGCGCCCTGGGACGGTACGGCGACCGGGCTCACCGGCACCCATCTCGGGCCGCGGGCCATCCGGCAGGGCGACTACATCACCGGGGCCCGGCACATCGGGCATCTGGACGTACGGGTCGATCCGCTGGAACATCTCACGATCGCCGACTACGGCGACGCCACGGTCCTCATCGGGAATCCTGAAGGGACGTACGACAACATCCGGTCGTTCGTCGCCGAGATTCTCTCCGGCGGTGCGATCCCGATCATCCTCGGCGGCGACCACGGCATCACGTGGCCGGCCGCGACGGCGGTCGCCGACGCGTACGGGCACGGCAAGGTCGGCGTCGTGCACTTCGACGCGCACGCCGACACGGCGCCGGACATGCAGGGTGCGCTGTACGGCCACGGTACGCCGATGCGGCGGCTCATCGAGAGCGGTGCCGTTCCCGGGCGGAACTTCGTGCAGGTGGGGCTCCGCGGCTACTGGCCCGAAGCGCCGGTTCTCTCGTGGATGGAGGAGAACCGGATGCGGACGCACTTCATGGCCGAGATACACAAGGAAGGCTTCTCCGCCGTCCTCGAACGCGCCGTCGATGAAGCCCTGGACACCGCCGACCACCTCTACATCTCGCTGGACGTCGACGTCGCCGACCCCGCGTACGCACCGGGTACCGGAACGCCCGAGCCTGGCGGGCTGACCAGCGCCGAGGTGCTGTGGGCGGTCCGACGGCTGGCCGCCGAGGTCGGAATGGTCGGCATGGACGTGGTCGAGGTCAGCCCGCCGTACGACGTCGGGCCCAACATCACCGCGCTGCTCGCGAGGCGGGCAGTGATGGAGGCGCTGACCGGCACCGCGATGCGCCGGATCGGTCTGACTCAGCCGGACTACGTCGATCCGCGTTCGGCGGGTACGGGGGCGAGCCGCGCGTTCCGTCATGAGACGCCTCCCGGTGGGGTGTGAGGAGCGGAGTTCATGCGTGCGGCGAGAGATACTCGACATAGCTAATTGACAAAGTAGGAATTGTTGCTCACCCTTAATGGGTGTCTTGTGATCCGTGTCTGACGGTCCGCCTGCATGTGGATCTCTGCCTGCAGGCCAGCGCGCTGTGTGTGCCTATGTCGCCCCGCAATTAGGGCAACACTGAAACCCCCTGGCACGATGAGGACACACCATGACACGGCAGCAGCATTCGAACGTCGTCAACCTCCCTTCCCCCGCCCGAGACGGTGCCCACCCTCCTTGGTGGGAGTCCACGGAGGTCACCTCAGAAGACACCATCCCTGCAGGTGGCAAGCTTCTTGAGGTCATCGCGCTCCCCGATACGGACACCGTCATGGTGATCGTCGCCCACGTCGTCCCCGCGTCGGCGGCCCCGACTCCGGGCACGATCGAACGCGGCACCTCGCTTTCCGGCCTGGCCACGGAGGAGCCACAACTCTCCGCGCAGCCGCAGCCGCAGCCGCAGCCGCAGCCGCAGCCGCTGACGCCCCGCCCACCGGACGCCGGACCGCCCTCCCCGAGTGAGCCGGGCACACCCGAGCCCGACTCTCAGCCGGAGTGGCCGCGCCTGACGAACGGTCCGTACACACCGCGTCAGGGCCACCCGCCGTCGAGTCGCGACCCTTCTGACCATGCGTCCTCGGACCACACGCCGTCAGACCGCGCGCTGTCGAGCCAGGCGTTGTCTGGGCACGCACCGTCGGATCACGCGTTGTCCGACCGCGTGCCGTCGGATCACGCGTCGTCCGACCGCGTGCCGTCCGACCGCGTGCCGTCCGGCCAAGTGTCGTCCGGACGCGCGCCGTCCGACCATGTGTCGTCCGGACGCACGCTGTCCGACTACGTGCCGTCCGACTACGCGTTGTCCGACCAGGCGTTGTCGGATCGTGCGCCGTCAGGGCAGGTGCCTTTGAGGCAGGCTGCTTCGGGGCGTGCGGCTTTCGGGCAGCCTTGGTCGGGCCATGCGCCGTCGGAACGCCGCTCCGTGGGCCGGGCGCCTGTGGCGCGCGTCGTAGGGGCTTCGGAGGAAGAGCAAGGGGCGGGGGGCGATGCGTCCTCTGAGTCCCCGGCGTTGCCGGCGCCGCGTTTGGAGCGGCTGCGTGGTGCCCGGGAGGTGTCCAGGGCGCGGCGGAAGCGGTCGCGTAAGGATGATGTCCTGGGTTTTGTGCCTCCTTCTGAGGGGGTGTTCGCGGACAGGGAGTCCCGGCGCGCCTGGAGTGACGGCAAGGAGATCGAGCTGACGTTTCAGGAGTTCGAGTTGCTTGATCACCTCATTGAGAATCCCTGGACGGTGTTCACACGCATCGAGCTCATGAATGCCCTCTGGCATCACGAAGACGCCACGACCAGGACCGTGGACGTTCATATCCACCGTCTGCGTCGCAAGCTCGGTGTCCAAGGCGAACGGTTGGAGACCGTCCGCCGCGTCGGATACGTCTACCGGCCCCACGGAACGTCTGCGGAGTAGCCGCAGTCGCCGAAACGTGTCGACTCACGCTTCGACCACTAGGGGCGATCCGGCAGGCTCACCTGCCAGGCCGCTCGTGAGACCGAAGGGATCGCAGGTAGCCGAGCCCTCGTCATCGGCGCGGGCCCGATCGGCCGCGCCATCGGTCGTCGCCTGTCCGCTATGGGCATGAAGGTCGAAGCCGTCATGCCAGTCGTATTCGTCCGAGTGGCTCCGGTAAGTGCAGCGTGTTCGATGACTGCGGTGGCCTCTCCTTTGGTGTCTTGGGTGGTCACATGGCGGGTGCGCGGTGTGGGTTTTCTAGGAACTCTCGACGCCTCTCGCCGCGCGCCTCGCCCGGTTTTGTGGTGGGAATGCTCGTGTGATGGCTTGTTCGGTGCGTTCCTCTGGTCGGCCTTCTGGGCGTACCCGTTGTGGTCGAAAGCGTGCGGTGCATGCGAGTGGCGTTCGTCGTGCCGCTGGAGAGACGAGGGGCGCGCCTTAAGAGCGACCGCCGGCGACATGGACATGAGGCATGAGGGCGGTTATGAGGCGCGGCCCTTCTCGTAGACGACCAGGCCTTGGGAGAGGTGGAGGGGGACCAGGATCAGTTCGACGATCAAGGCTTTCCAGGCGTAGTAGATGTTGACGGCCTTCGTCAGGTAGACGAACGGGATGTTTCCCAGGACCTGGAGCATCGGCAGCTTTCGGCGGCGGGCGGCGTAGATCAACGGCGGGGTCGTAAAGAGGACCTCTGGGGTCAGCCACAGGAACACGGTCGAGACGATGGACTTGTGGAGGGCGAGGGTCAGGAGGAGCGGGGTGGCCCACCACAAGGGGGCGGTGAAGATCTCTATGAGCGCGAGGATGATCCAGATGGCCAGCATCGGCTTTCGGGTGATCAGTGGGCCCAGGTGGAGGCGGACGTTCTGGAAGAAGCCGGCCATCCAGCGCCACACTTGTTTTCGCAGGTAGGTCAAGGTTTCTGGGTCGGCGGCCCAGGCGACGGCATCGCCTACGTAGACCGCTCTCCTGCCGGCGATCTGCATTGACCAGGTGAAGTCCATGTCTTCGACGATGGTGCGTTCGGGGAAGCCGCCGAAGTCGGATAGTGGCTTTCGGCGGAAGGCGGAGCAGCAGCCGGAGCAGACGACGGGGCTGTTCGCGTGGTTTTGGATCGGGCGGTTCCAGTGGAAGCCGAAGAGGTATTCGATGGAACGGCCTCGCTCCCAGGCGGTGCGGGTGAAGCGGGTCTGGACGTTGCCCGCCGCTACCGCGACGGACGGGTCGTCGAAGACGGGCTTGATCTTCTCGATGTAGTCCGGGGCCAGGACGGTGTCGGCGTCGACGGCCAGGACCAGGTCGGTCGTGCAGTGCGGAAGAGCATGGTTCTGGGCTCTGGCCTTGCTGCCCAGGTTGCTCGGGGGAGTCAGCACGGTCGTGCCGTACGCAGCCGCGACCTCGCCCGTGCGGTCGGTGGAGCCGTCGTCGACCACGATGATCTCCTCGGGCGGATGCGTCTGGCGGAGCAGCGACTCCAAGGTCGCCGGCAGGCCCTGCTCCTCGTTGTGGGCGGGCACGATCACGGTGAGCGTCGACGTCACTTGTTCCTCCGGAATTTCGTGAGCGCGTTTCCGGCGAGAACGGCGAGGCCGACGCCGCCGTACACAATGGTGCTGAACCCGATGAAGGGCAATCCTCCGTGCATTCAACGGCCCCTTTCTTGGAACGTCGGCCAGGTGGCAGCCCTGGTCGTACCTGATCGGAATGGATCTCACCACCGGCCCTGCCCGCCATCATGGAGCCGCTTCACACCCCCATTCCAGCCCCTCGAACACCTGTGGATAACTCAGGGGAAGTGGCGTCAGAGGCCGTACTTTTCGCGTTATCGGAGGAATTTAACTTAAAGGCTCAATAAAGTAGCTAGACTTGTTAAGGTGACCGAGACGAGATGGTTGGACGCCGACGAGCAGCGCACCTGGCGTGCGTACCTCAACTCCCATCGGCTGCTGCTCGACGCCGTCGACGCCCAGCTCCGTCGCGACTCCGGCATGCCGCACACCTATTACGAGATCCTCGTACGCCTCTCCGAGGCACCTGACCGTGCGCTCCGCATGACCGTTCTCGCCGAGGCGGGACGCGTGTCCGTCAGTCGCCTCTCTCACGCCGTGAAACGGCTGGAGGAGCGTGGCTGGGTACGCCGCGACAACTGCCCCACCGACCGGCGAGGGCAGATCGCCGTCCTGACCGACGAGGGGTTCGAGGCCCTGTCCGCGGCGGCGCCCGGCCATGTCGAGGCCGTGAGGAGCGCGCTGTTCGACGCTCTTGACCCCGAACAGGCCCGGCAGCTCGGCGAAATCAACGAGGCCCTGTCCAAGCACCTCGGCTGAGGCGCGTGCCGCCGGAGGAGGGGATCGGCGGTGCGATCGTTCGTACGGGGCAGGTGTCGCAGGTCGCGGGCCCCGGCGTCTCTGGCAGAACCGGGCCGGGCGAGTGGTGCCCAGGTCATGGTCCGTGAGACGGGAGGACGAGGGTCGGCCCGGTCGGTGAGTGGGACGGCGTGCCGTCTCGGCGCGGTGTCGCGAGGATACCCACGGCGAGTGCCTCGCCCGGAAGGCCACGATGGCACGGTCGGGCGGTTGGCCGAGCGATAGTCGAACGGCCGCCGGCAGGGCTCTCCTATGAGTGTCTGTGTCTCCCCGTCGCGTCCCTGAGTCTGGTCAGGCTCCCGGGGCGGGGATTGTCTGGTCGGGCAGGTTTCGGCCGGTGAGGGTTACCACCGGGGGCATGCCGCGGAGGTCTGATACCCGGTAGTGGACCGTCAGGGTCTGGCTCTGGCCGGGCCACAGGGTCACGTCGTTGTCGTTCCACGTTACCGGCAGTACCTGGTCGTCTCCGCCTTGGCGGCGGCCGTCGGCGGTGCCTCGGCGTACGTCGGCTCGAGTGAAGACCGTTGGTACGGGCTTGGAGCTCGTGTTCCGGATCGTCACCGTTATCACTGCTTCGTCGCCCTTGCGGTGGGTGGTCGCCGTTGCCTTCACCGTCGCCGGCGGCAGCTTCTGCAGGCCTGTCAGGTCCGCGTACCCATCCGGCTGGAAGACCGCGCCGCTGCCCGCGCCGAGCGTCTTCGACCAGTCCACGGCGTCCTTCTTCGTGGACAGCCAGTACACATTCCGGCTCACGGTCGCTCCGCCGCGGCGGAGGGTCAGTTCAAGGAAGTACGTCTGGGAGATCCCTGACGGTACGGACGGCTTCAGGGCGGTCCGTACATCCTGGCTCTTCAGGGACGGGACGTCGTGGGTCACGGACGAGCGTTCCGTTCCGTTCAGGTCCATGAAGCGTGCCGTCGCGGTCAAGCCCGGCTGCGAACCGCCGGTCAGGTTGGCGACCTTCACCGAGCCGTCGGCGTAGTCGTACATGATGTGTACCGGTTCGCCCGCCTTCAGTGCGCCGAAGTACACGCCGGGCTGGTCCAGGTCGTAGTTGTACAGGTTCCAGTGCAGCGACGGCCATGCCTTGTTCGCCATCCAGTAGATGACGCCCGTGCTCGGGTTCGACGAGTCGGCGGAGTGGCCCAGGTACGACTCGAACTGCGCGCGAGTCACCTCGTAGCCGCCCATCTGCGCGGTCTTCTGGTACGAGGCCATGTCGGACCAGGGGCCGTACCGGTTCCACAAAGGAGTGTTGTACTGCCCCATCCTCGTCGTCTTCGTGTAGTCCCCGTACTTGGAGAACACGTGGAAGAGATCCGGCCCGGTGCCCGGCCCCTTCGTCGTGCTCAGGTCCCAGATCTGCCCCTGCTCCGCGGGTGTCAGGAAGCGGTTCAGTGAGTCCTGCGTCGGCACCGTGTTCCCGGCGCTCGTCTCGGTGTCGTACCCCCAGGAGCTGCCCGCGTTCGTGAACGTCTGGTCGCTCCCGGCGGTCTCCGCGCCGTTCGCCCACCAGTACGACGGCGGGACGTAGTTGTACGGACCCTCCTTACCGCCGGACGGCCCGAGTCGAGGCGACGTCTTGTACTCGGCGGCCGAGATCTGCGGCGTCTGCCAGTCCGCAGCCGTGAACGCCTTCAGGTAGATGGCTTCCTTGGTGCCGTCGGGGGCCTCGTCGCTGCCCTGGAAGAACGTGAACACGCTCGGGTGGTCGCGCAGCCACGACGCGACCCGTACGGCCTGGTTGCCGGCGTTGCTCTGGAGGCCTGCGGGCCACGTCGCGATGGGGGTCTCCCACCGGTCGCAGCACTGCCAGCCCGGCATGGCGAGGATTCCCATCCGGTCCATCTGGGCGAACATGTCGTCCGGCGGCAGGTTGCCCTCGAACCGCAGCGTGTTCAGGCCCAGGTTCTTCACGTACGAGAGCTGGTCGTGGATGTTCGACGGCGAGTAGCGCATGAACATGTCCGGAGACCACCCGCCGCCGCGGATCACCAGAGGCACACCGTTCACGAAGAACCGGCGGTAGCCGTGCGGCGCGTGGGTCCCCTGCTTGACCGGTGTGAGTGAGGACGTCACCGTACGGATGCCGAAGTCTTCGGAGTGAGAGTCGGACGTACGGCCCTCTACCTGCACCGAAGTGTCGAGGTGGTACAGCGGCTGGCCGCCGAGCTGGTACGGCCACCAGACGTCGGGGTTCTCGATGCGGAGCGATGGATGGTCCGCGCGGGTCAGCGTCACCGTGCGTGTCGTCTTCGCCGGAAGTGTCATCTTCGACGTGACGTCCAGGTGCTTCGATCCCCGGCTGATCGCCTGGCGCAGCACCGCCGTCTGCGCGGAGTCGGTGTCATTGCGCAGGTCGGCCTTCAACGTCAGGTCGGACCGGCTCATGTCACCGGCGTTGGCCTGCGAGACGTGGACGTTCCGCAACGACACCGGACCCGCCTGGGCGATCTGCGGGGCGAACCGCAGGCCCGTGCCCTTGTCCGGTGAGGCGGGGTTCCAGTCGAGCTGGCTGTCGGTCAGGTAGGTCTTCGGGTCGTTCTTGGCGACGTCGAGCGCGATGGCGTTCGGGCCGTCGTGGACGTACGGCGTGATGTCGTACTCGAACCGTGAGTAGGCGCCCTGCAGCTGTGCCCGGTCGGCGACCTTGGTGCCGTTGACCCACAGGTCAGCCGTGCCCAGGACCCCGTTCATGATCAGGAAGGTACGGCCGCCGGGGCGCGGGTGAACCGTCAGCTGGTTCCGATACCACCAGTTCACGTCGAACTGGTCCGTCGGCACGCTCTTGAGCCGGTCGGAGTAGAAGACGTTCGGATAGCGGCCGTTCTCGATCAGGCCGGCCATCAGCGTCTCGGGCTGCCGGATCGGCAGCCAATCCGCCGCGGAGTATCCGGGAGCCGAGATCTGCGCTCCGGAGCCGCCCGCGACCGCCGACGACTGGATCTTCCACCCGGAGTTCAGATCCGATGTGCCGGGCCCGGCGACGGCGGCGGAGACACGCGGCTCCGGGGCCGGCGCGGCGGCGGACGGCGCGGCGGCGGCGACCACCGTACTGACCACCAGGGCGAAAAATGGCGACCTGACCATAGACAACCGTACCTCCGGGATTCGGGCGCCCTCCGATAACAGCCCGGTTCGAGGGTGATTGTCAACCTCCCTAACAAAGGGGTACGTCCGGGTGGTCGGATGCCTCCCGGGCCGTACGGTGATGCGGGCGAGGCCAGCGTGGCAGGGGAGGGTTTCGCGCCCGATATGTCGTGCCCGAAAGAGGCCAACCCTGCCGTTCGCCTCGTAGGTCGACAGCGAGGAGGAGGAGGCGCGGACACCGGAGGTCCTCCCGAGGGGCACGTCCCGAACGGCCGGTATCTGGACCGCCGACCGCGACCGTTGAGGTCTGGGCCGGGCTGCGAGACTGAAGGTGGACCCGGCTGTGCCGGTCGGCCGGACTGACTGTGGCGCTGTTGCCTGCGCGCGGGGAGTCGCCTGTGGCGGTCCCTGGAGCGGTGCGCCGCGTGCGAGCCCGGGATCCCAGGTTGATCTGTCGGCGGCGCGACGTCCTCGACGTCCGGGCCGCGGCGGTCGCCGATGAGGGCTTCGCGCGGGACTCGGCGGCGGACGAAGCAGGGCCGATCATGGCCGAACCGGTCGCGAACTTAAGGCGTTGTTCCGGCGTCATTCACCCCGACCACGCAGCGCAGTACAGGGAGCACATGGTGCATCGAAGGACATATCTCGCAGCGGCGGTGGCGCTCGGGTTGACTCTGGCCGGAACGGCCGCTGCGGGTGCCGAGCCGGACTGGCGCAAAGTGCCGCACTCGGCGGAGGATGCCTCGCTCAACGACATCGCCGTGATCGATGGAGCGGACGCCTGGACGGTCGGGGAACGGCTTCCGCCGGGTGCCATCGGGCATCCCGTCGCCGAGCACTGGGACGGCACGTCCTGGAACGTGGTCTCGCTGCCCGACACCCCCACCGGGGGAGGCTCCCTCGACGGGGTCGCCGCGGTTTCGTCGGACGACGTCTGGGCCGTCGGTGACAGCAGCGGGCAGGGGCCCGTCATCCGGCACTGGAACGGTACGGACTGGGCGGCGGTGGCGCCCGCGTCGCCGCCGGGGAACCAGCATCCGGGCGCCGACCGGCTGTACGACGTGAGCGCGGTGGAACAGGGGCCGGTGTGGGCCGTCGGGTCGTTCTCCGACTGGGACGAACCCGGTCCCGTGACCCTCGTCGAGCGCTGGGACGGGCAGGCGTGGTCACGGGTTCCGGCGCCGAACCCGGGGCGTATGGACAACATTCTCCGGGGCGTCGCCGCGGTGTCCGCCACCGACGCGTGGGCGGTCGGCTGGTACTTCGACGACGAGAAGAACGTCGCGCTCGCCCTGCACTGGGACGGGCAGGCGTGGACCAGGAGCCCGATGAGCCTGCCGCCGGGCAACACCGAACTGGAGGATGTCACCGCCGTATCGGCCCATGATGTCTGGGCGGTCGGGACGAACGAGGGCCGGCCCCTCACCCTGCACTGGGATGGGAGCGCTTGGCACCTTCTCCCCGCGCCTTCGGTGACGGAGGCCTGGCCGCAGACGGTCGCCACGGACGGCCAGGGCGGAGCCTGGGTAGGCGGCTATCACATGACCGACGACGGCACCGTCAGCAGGCCGCTGTTCCTGCACTGGAACGGGAGCGTCTGGGCCACCGGAACCAGCGAGGAACCCGAGGGCGTGGTGTACGGGCTGGCCCCGGCGGGAGCCTCGATCTGGGCCGTGGGCACGACCTCACCCTGCTCCTGCTTTGTCGCGCCGCCTCTGGTCGAGGTCAACGGTCCGGTCCTCGGCCGCGCGGCCCAGGACCGGCCACGAAGCCTCGGCTGAGGATCGATCGGGCGATGACACGTCGTGCCGGAGCAGGTGGTGCGAGGACGGGGCGCCAGGAGGGGGCAGGTGACCGTGCCAGATGGACGTGCGTGCGACGTCCTCGCACATCACCGCGGCCTTCACCGCCGCTCACGCGTCCCTGCCGAGGTCCTGCATGAGCAGAGGGCGGTGCGCGTACAGGGTTCGGATGATCTCCGATCGGCGTGAACAGGGCGATCGGGCATTGACGTGTGGCGCCGTGCTGCCTACGGTCGCAAGGAACATACCGACCGGTCGGTATGTTCAGGCGAGAGGGACGGCACATGGACTTCGGGTTCGACAAGACCACCATCGACCACCGCGATCGTCTGCTCGACTTCATGGAGAGCCATATCGTCCCGGCCGAGCCCGTCTACGCCGCGCAGGCCGCCGAGCGGGCCGATCGGTGGTCGACGCCGCCGGTGGTCGGGGAGCTGAAGGTCGCGGCGCGTGAACGTGGTCTGTGGAACCTCTTCCTCGCGCGCGGCGAGCACCACTCGTACGGCGCCGGTCTGACGAACCTGCAGTACGCGCCGCTCGCCGAGATCACCGGACGGTCCCCGAAGATCGCTCCGGTCGCGCTCAACTGTGCCGCGCCCGACACGGGCAACATGGAGGTCCTCGCCATGTTCGGCACGCCCGAGCAGCGGGAGCGGTGGCTGGAGCCGCTGCTGGACGGTGCGATCCGGTCGGCGTTCTGCATGACCGAGCCCGACGTTGCCTCCTCCGACGCGTCGAACATCGCGCTCAGTATCGAGCGCGACGGCGACGAGTACGTGCTGAACGGCCGCAAGTGGTGGTCCTCCGGCGCGCTCAGCCCCGAGTGCGAGATCTTCATCGTGATGGGCGTGACCGACCCTGACGCGCCCGCGTACCGCCGCCAGAGCATGATCCTCGTACCCAAGGACACTCCCGGTGTCACGGTCGAGCGCGGCCTGACGGTCTTCGGCTACGACGACGGCACGCACGGTGGCCACGCCGAGGTGGCCTTCGACGGCGTACGGGTGCCGGCGCGGAACATCCTCCTCGGGGAGGGCGAGGGGTTCCGGATCGCCCAGGAGCGCCTCGGGCCGGGCCGGATCCACCACTGCATGCGGGCCATCGGCATGGCCGAGCGCGCCCTGGAGCTGATGTGCGCGCGTGCCACGTCGCGGGTGGCCTTCGGTGTCCCGCTCGCCGACCAGGGCGTCGTGCAGGAGTGGATCGCCGAGTCGCGCATCCGGATCGAGCAGGCGCGCCTGCTCGTGCTGAAGACCGCCTGGCTGATGGACACCGTGGGCAACAAGGGCGCGCGCATCGAGGTCTCCGCGATCAAGGCGGCGGTTCCGGAGATGGCGAGCTGGGTGATCGACCGCGCGATCCAGGCGCACGGCGGCGGGGGAGTGTCACAGGACCATCCGCTGGCCGAGCTGTGGGCCGGCATGCGCACGTTGCACCTGGCCGACGGCCCCGACGAGGTGCACAAACGCTCGATCGCCCGCCGCGAGCTGGCCCCGTATCGGGGGCGCTGAGTCCGTGGAGAGGTCCGTGCCGGTTCGCCTGCTGGCCGAGGCGACCCGGCTGTTCGCCGAGCGCGGGTACGAGACCACGTCCGTGCGGGAGATCGTCGACGCCGCGGGCGTCACGAAGGGGGCGATGTACCACTACTTCGCTGCCAAGGACGACCTGCTCTTCGAGATCTACCACCGCCTCCTCGCCCTCCAGACCGAGCGCCTCGAACACTTCGCCGGCGGCGCGGGCACTCCGGAGGAACGCCTGCGCGCCGCCGCCGTCGACGTCGTCGGCACCAGCGCCGAGCACCTGGACGACCTGACCGTCTTCTTCCGCTCGATGCACCTGCTGCCGGAGGACAAGCGCCGGGCCGTACGTGCCGAGCGCCGCCGCTACCACGAGCGGTTCCGTGCGCTCGTGGAGGAGGGGCAGCGGGCCGGGACCTTCCGCGCGGACGTCCCGGCCGACCTCATGGTCAGCTTCTTCTTCGGCGCGGTGCACCAGCTCAGCACCTGGTGGCGTCCTGACGGCCCGCTCGATGCCGCAGCGGTCGGCGGGCACTACGTCGAGCTCCTGCTCGACGGCCTGCGATCACCACGAGTGATGGAGTGATCGCGGACCGCACTGACAGACTGGGCCGCATGCAGAAGATGTCGCTGGACGCCCTGGCGCGAGAGCACGCGAGCCGGGCCGCGTCGAATTCCACCGGCCGCAGCTCCACCACCGTCTTCGGCGGGCACGAGCGCGTGCTGAGGCAGACCGTCATCGCGCTCGCGGCCGGCCGTTCGATGTCGGAGCACCGCAACCCCGGCGAGGCGACCGTGCTCGTCCTCCAGGGGCGGATCCGGCTCGTCGCCGCAGACGACGTGTGGGACGGCCGCACCGGCGACCTGATCATCGTCCCGGCCGCGCGGCACGGCATCGAGGCGGTCGAGAATTCGGTGATCCTCCTGACCGTCGCGAAGCTCGAAGCCCGGCATTGACAGGGGCGCGCGATCCTGGATGATCACAGGTCGACGAGGCGAGGAGTGTCCGTGACCGTTCAGGTCTTCTGCTATCCCGAAGACGCCGTGTTCACCGGCCCCGGCGCGCTGTGCGCGCTGGCGGCGGAGATCGGGGCGGACGCCATCGCGGTCGCCGTTCGCTACCACCCGGCACGGCGGTGGTTCGCCCGGCACGGCGTCGTACGGCACTCCGCGCCGGGGATCACGTACGTCCGCCCGGACGAGCGGCGGTACGGGCGGCTGCGCCCGCTGACCGTCGCCGGTGATGAGGAGATAGCCGCGGTACGCGCGCTGCGGGAGGAGGCACGGCGGCACGGCCTGGCCTTCCACGCGTGGACCGTGGTCCTGCACGACGACCCCGTCGTGGCAGCCCACCCGGACCTCGCCGCGCGCACGCTCGACGGCACACCGACGATCCACGGGCTGTGCCCGAGCAACCCCGACGTCGTGGAGTACGCCGCCGCGCTCATCGGCGACCTGTGCGAGCAGCTCTCGCCGGACGTGATCGAGCTGGAGTCCGCGCTGTACTCGGCGTGGGACCCCTCGTACGTGATCTCGCTCGAACTCGCGCCGCTGACCGGCGCCGCGCGTGCGCTCGCCGGGCAGTGCTTCTGCCCCGCCTGCGTGCGCCTGATCGGCGAACTCGGTCACGACCCCGCCGGCCTGGAGCGGCGTGCCCGCGCCGAGGACGGCGTCGCGGAGCTGCGCGGCGTACGCGCGCACGGCGTACGGCGCGTCGTGGACGCCACGGCCGCGGCCGCGCGCGAGCACGGGGCCAGGGTGCGGCCGCTGATCTTCGACGATCCGGAGATGGCCGCGCTCCAGGGCGCCGGCCCGTCCGCGTTCGTGGCGGCCGACGCCGTCGGGGTCGGCTGCGGCGCCCTCACCGGCGAGGCGCTCGCGACGCGCTTCCGCGGCCTGGCGGCCCTCGCCGGCGACCACCCGCTGCTCGCCTCGCTGAACTGGGGGCCCGGCCGCACCGGCGAGCGCTTCGCCGACGACGTCCGTACGGTGATCGCGGCGGGCGCCGCCGACATCGCGCTCTACAACCTGTCGCTCGTCCCCGAGAGCGCCGTGCCGGACCTGGTGGCGGCGGCGCGCGCGGCCGTCAGCTGAAGTCCGCCAGCAGTTCGACCTGCTCCGGATCCGAGAGCGCCGACCCGACCGCCACCACCCGCGCGCCCGCGTCCAGGTACGCGCGGGCGGTGCGCGCGTCGACCCCGCCGGTCGCGACGAGCTTGACCTGCGGGAACGGTGCGCGGATCGCGGTGAACCAGCCCGTGCCGAGAACGGTCGCCGGAAACGCCTTGAGCCAGGTCAGCCCGTGCCGCAGGGCCTGCTGGATCTCGCTCGGCGTGGCCACGCCCGGCAGGTGCGGAAGCCCCACGCCGGCCGAGGCCGCCGCGACCGCGGGGTCGAACCCGGGGGCGACCGTGAACGCCGCGCCGCTGTCGGCCACCTCGTGTACTTGCTCGACCGAGATCACGGTGCCGGCGCCGACCGCGTGACCGCGCTCCAGCCCGGCCGCCACCGCCGCACGCAGCGACGGCACGGCGTCGGGTGTCTGCACCGGGACCTCGACCAGCCGGATGCCCAGGTCCCAGGCGCGGTTCGCGAGGGCGACCGTCTCGCTGACGGGCATGCCGCGTAGGATCGCCATGATCCGGCAGTCGCCGATGACATCGTCCATGCTCATTGTTGCCTCACTTCCGGGACCTCACGGTAGCTTCCGTGCGCCGGGGCCGTGTCAGGCAGGTTCGGCATCTCGGCGGATCAGGGTGAGGCGTCTCCGCTGGTGAAGGAGCCCGTGATGACCACACGCCCCGGATTCCACCTCGCGATCCCGGTAGACGACCTCGGCCGCGCCCGCACCTTCTACGGCGGCGTGCTCGGCCTGCCTGAGGGGCGCTCCGCCGACGCGTGGGTCGACTGGAACTTCTACGGCCACCAGCTGGTCACCCACCACGTCGACGCCGTCGAGAAGGGCGCGAGCAACCCGGTCGACGGCCACGACGTGCCGGTCCCGCACTTCGGCCTCGTCCTGTCCACGGACGATTTCCACGCCCTCACGGACCGCCTCCGCGCGGCCGGAACGGAGTTCGTCATCGACCCCTACCTGCGGTTCGAAGGCGAGCCGGGCGAACAGTGGACGATGTTCCTGCGCGACCCGGCCGGCAACGCACTGGAGTTCAAGGCGTTCCACGACGAGTCCCAGCTTTTCGCCAAGTGATCCCGCGTACGGGCGGCGGCCACCGGCTTGACGATGATCGTCGGCCTGGCTCAGGATGTGGCGGGATCCTGGGAGGCTGAGAGACGTGACGACCGAGTCGATTCCGGCGGCGGAGGACATCGACCTGTCCGTGCTGGACTTCTGGGGGCGGCCGCTCGACGAGCGGATGGCGGCCTTCGCGGTCCTGCGCGAGCAGCCGGGCCCGACCTTCCATCCCGAAGTGCCCGTCCCGTTCTTCCCGCGAAGCGGCGGATTCTGGGCGTTCGTACGGCACGCCGACATCACCGAGGCCAGCCGCAACCCCGAGGTGTTCAGCAGCGAGCCGCGTGCCGCGGCCCTGCAGGACTACCCCGGCTACATGGCCCGCTACTTCGACTCGCTCGTCGACATGGACGACCCGCGGCACGCGAAGGTCCGGCGGATCGTGTCCCGTGCGTTCACGCCGAGGAGGCTGGCCAAGACCGAGGACGACATCCGGCGGCGGGCCGCGCGCATCGTCGACGAGCTGATCGAGAGCGGGCCCGGCGACTTCGTGGCGAAGGCCGCGTTGCGGCTTCCGACCGAGGTCATCTGCGACATGCTCGGCATCCCCGAGCGCGAGTACGCGCGGGTCATCGCGCGGACCAACGTCATCCTCGGCGGCTCCGACGCCGAGTACACCGGACTGCGGCCGGGCAGGCTCAGCCGGCTCAACCTGGGGCGCGCGCTCTTCACGATCATCTGGGCGGCGCGTGACCTGCACCGGCTCGCCGCGGGTCTGGGCCGCGCGCGCATGAAGAACCCGACCGACGATCTGACCTCGGTGCTGGTCAACGGGAACGTCGACGGCGAGCGCCTCACTCCGGGTGAGCTCGGGTCGTTCTTCCTGCTCCTCGTTGTCGCGGGCAACGAGACGACCCGTACCGCGATCAGCCACGCGCTGAAGCTGTTCACGGACTTTCCCGAGCAGCGGGAACTGCTGCTGGAGGACTTCGAGGGCCGGATCGGCGGCGCGGTCGAGGAGATCGTCCGTTACGCCACGCCGGTGATCTTCATGCGGCGCAACCTGACTCGCGACCACGAGATGAACGGGCACACCTACAAGGCCGGCGACAAGGTATTGCTGTTCTACAACGCGGCCAACCGGGATCCGGAGGTCTTCACCGATCCCGACGTCTTCGACATCATGCGTGAGCACAACCCGCACATCGGCTTCGGCGGTCCGGGCGCGCACTTCTGCCTGGGCGCGAACCTCGCCCGCCGTGAGATCACCGTGATGCTGCGCGAGCTGTTCACCCGTCTGCCCGACATCCGCGCCGATGGCGAACCCGACCGCCTGATGTCCAACTTCATCAACGGCTACAAACGCCTGCCCTGTACCTTCACGGCCCCGTAGGCCGTACCCGGGGTTCCGTGACCTTGACGGTAACCGTTCGCTTACCTCAGCATGGGAGTGATTCCTGGGAGGCGGTTGCGGCATGACGACCGAGTCGGTAGAGGACATCGACCTGTCCGCGCTGGAGTTCTGGGAACGGCCCCTCGACGAGCGGATGAGGGCCTTCGCGGCCCTGCGCGGCCGGCCGGGCCCGACCTTCTACCGAGAGCTGTCCATGCCGTTCGTCCGCGTGGGCGACGGCTACTGGGCGCTCGTACGGCACGCCGACGTCAGCGAGGCGAGCCGGCACCCGGACGTCTTCAGCAGCGAGCCGAACGCCACGAGCGTCCAGGACTTCCCGAGCTACATGAGCCGCTACTTCGGCTCGCTCATCAATATGGACGACCCGCGGCACGCCAAGATCCGCCGGATCGTGTCCCGTGCGTTCACGCCGAAGATGCTGGCCAAGACCGAGGACGACATCCGGCGGCGGGCCGCGCGCATCGTCGACGAGCTGATCGAAAGCGGCCCCGGCGACTTCGTGGAGCAGGTCGCCGTACGCCTTCCGGTCGAGGTCATCTGCGACATGCTCGGCATCCCCGAGCGCGACTACGCGCGGGTCATCGCGCACACCAACGTCATCCTCGGCAACGCCGACGCGGAGTACACCGGGGTCACGCCTGGGAAGATCGGCAGGCTCTCCATGGGCCGCGCGCTGCTGAGGATCATCCGGTCGGCGCGTGACCTGCACCGGCTCGCCGCGCGCCTGGGCCGCGCGCGCATCAAGAACCCGACCGACGATCTGACCTCCGCGCTGGTCAACGCGAACGTCGACGGCGAGCGCCTCACGACACGCGAGCTCGGGTCGTTCTTCCTGCTGCTCGTCGTCGCGGGCAACGAGACGACGCGCACCGCTCTCAGCCACGCGCTGAAGCTGTTCACCGACTTCCCCGAGCAGCGCGCGCTGCTCTTGGAGGACTTCGAGGGCCGCATCGGCGGCGCGGTCGAGGAGATCGTCCGTTACGCCACGCCGGTGATCTTCATGCGGCGCAACCTGACTCGCGACCACGAGATGAACGGGCACACCTACAAGGCCGGCGACAAGGTATTGCTGTTCTACAACGCGGCCAACCGCGACGAGTCGGTCTTCACCGACCCCGACGTCTTCGACATCACCCGCGAGCACAACCCGCACGTCGGCTTCGGCGGCCCGGGCGCGCACTTCTGCCTCGGCGCGAACCTCGCCCGCCGCGAGATCACCGTGATGCTGCGCGAGCTGTTCACGCGCCTGCCCGATATCCGCGCCGACGGCGAGCCTGACCGGCTGCTGTCCGCCTTCATCAACGGCTACAAACGCCTGCCCTGCACCTTCTAGGGCCGCAACGGCCCGAGCGCGACTAAGGCTTCACTCGTTTCATGCATTCGTTCATATCCGTGTTGAAGGGCGCGGTGGGGTTGAACACGGCGTAGGAGTACGAGCAGCAGGGACTATGGCATTTCTGCTCGTCCTGGTAGTCGGCGCCGAACGAGACCTCGGCTCCGACCGCCACGTACGCCGGCGCCTTCGGCAGGTTCGGCACCCCGTCGTAGGTGTTCACCACCCGGAATGTCTGAACGCCAGAGTCTTTGTAATAAGTCTGGAAATTCGAGTCCCCGACCTTGGGGCTGGCCTGGTTGTAATGCAGGATGTTCGTGCTGGGTATTCCGGCGGCGAGTGCCAGCGGTATGGTCAGGGTCGCCAGGGTCGAGCCGAGGCTGTGCCCGGTAACAACGAGCGTTCTTCCGCTGTCGGCGATCTCTTTCAACCTGCTCTTCAAGTCGTCCTGGTCGAAACCGTTGAAGACGCCGTAGAACCCGTGCGCCACCTGGATATTCGCACTGGGTGAGATCGTCGACGGCGGGCTATAGGGCACCAGTCCGGTCTTGCCGTCCATGATGAAGTCGTCTTCTGTCTGAGACCCGCGAAAGGCCAGAAAAGTCGTGCGAGTGTCAGGATCGGAAGCGAATATCGCGAACGGCTCGCTGATCTTTTTGAGGGCAGGAGTAAAACTGCTCCAGAGAGGGCCTTGGAACTTCCATTGACGAAGAGGGAACACCGGGCTGGTGATCGGACACTTATCGGCCGGTTTCCAGGAAAACTTGTCGGCGCTCGGCTGGCCGGCGATTTTCCACTGTTCACACATATTGCAGGCTACGTTGACGATGAATGAACAGATTCGGGTCGTGTCCAGGTCAAAGCCGGGAGGAGCCTTGAGTGGTGTTCCGATTTCGGTGCGCAACGGTGCCCCCTCTTTGAGCGTTTCCCTCGCAGATCTACCCCCTTCGATTCGGTGCTACTGATGAGGCCACAAGTCTTTGCTCTCTATGTACTAGCTGAAGACGGCCGGTTCACCGGTAGGGGCCGGGGCCGCGCATGGGGTCGCCGGGCGGCTGCTTCTTCTTGCTGGAAGCGCGGGTGGTGGTCACGATGACGATGACGATGACGGCTACCACGGCGAAGAGCAGGACCGCCAGGATCGCGACAGGGATAAGTGACATAACCCCATGATCGCGTATGGCGGGCGGCGGGTGAGTGCAAAGATCGGATCGGGCGCGGCGCGTGCCCGCAACGGCCCATCCGGAGGTATCACGATGCCCGACACGTCGGCGGCCACCGAGACCCTGACCAGCGTCGACCCACGCGACGGCACGACTCGCGGCGAGGTGCCCGCCACACCGCCCGAGGAGATCGACCTCGTGTGCGCCGACGCCGGGCTTGTGTTCGCGGAGGCGAACCTGCCGGACACAGGGCCGCTGCTGCGCGCACTGGCGGACGCCCTGACCGGGGCGCGGGCCGTCCTCGTCGACACGGCCGAGCAGGAGACGGGCCTGAGCCGTGCCCGGCTGGACGGCGAGGTCGACCGGGCCGCCTTCCAGCTGCGCGCGTTCGGCGAGCTGGCCGGCACAGCGCGGCTGCGGGAGCCCGAGATCGACCACGCCGAGCCCGCACGCGTACCGCCCCAGGCCGACCAGCGCAGCGCGCTGTACCCGCTCGGGCCGGTCGCGGTGTTCGCCGCGAGCAACTTCCCGTTCGCGTTCGGGATCCTCGGCGTCGACACCGCGGCGGCGCTGGCGGCGGGATGCCCGGTCGTCATCAAGGCGCACCCGGCGCAGCCGCGCCTGGGAGTGCTCCTGGCCGGGATCGTCGGCCGCGCCGTGGCCGAGGCAGGTCCCGACCCGCGCTGGGCGACCGTGGTGGCCGGAGACGGCAACGCGATCGGCGAGGCGCTGGTCCGGCATCCGGCGATCGCCGCCGTGGGCTTCACCGGCGGGTTCGGCGGCGGTAGCGCGCTCGTCGCCGTGGCCGCCGCGCGTCCCGACCCGATCCCGGTCTTCGCCGAGATGGGCAGCGTTAACCCCGTGTTCGTCGCTCCGGGAGCCGCGCGCGAGCGCCTTGAGGCGCTCGCGGAGGGCTGGGCCGGCACGCTGACCGCGAGCGCGGGTCAGCTGTGCACCAAGCCAGGCCTGCTCGTGCTGCCCGACCACGAGTCGGCCGACCGGGCCGCAGGCGTGGCCCGTACGGCCCTGGCGGGCGAGGAACAGCTGCCGATGCTGACCGCGCGCTTCCGCGACGGCGTACGCCGCAGTGTCGAGAGCGCCCTGTCCGTCGACGGGGTCGAGGGGAGCTCGCCGCGTACGGACCGGCCGGGCGCGTGGTCCAGCGCCACCGTGCTGTCGACCGGCGCCGGCACGCTCCGGGCGAACCCGCTCCTGTTCGAGGAGATCTTCGGCCCGGCCGGCATCGTCGTCGCCGGTGACGGCCCGGACTCGGCGCGGGAGATCGCCGCGGTCATGCCCGGCTCGCTGACCGCCTCGGTGCACGCCACCGACGCCGACGCCGCGTGGGTGCGCGACCTGCTGCCGTCACTGCGCCGCCGCGCCGGACGTCTCATCTACAACGGCTGGCCGACCGGCGTGTCGATCGGCTGGGGCACCGTGCACGGCGGCCCGTGGCCCGCGACCAGCGCGCCGTCGTCGACGAGCGTCGGCTTCCGCGCCGCCCGCAGGTTCATGCGCCCGGTCGCCTGGCAGGGCTTCCCCCAGGACCTGCTCCCCGGCATCCTCCGTGACTGAGGCGTGTCCAGCAGGCTGAAGATCCACCGGACCCTCGTCTAGGGCGTGTCTGACGAATCACGTTCGTAGCGAGCGGCGCACACGCGGCGAGGTGCCGCCTGTGCGCCGCGCAGCCGGACAGGGATTTGTCAGACACGCCCTACGGAAGGGTGACGAAGCGGCCGAGGAAGGCGCGTGCGACGGCGGTGTCCAGGCGGTAGTCGGAGTTGGCGGCCTTGCACGCGTCGTCGTCGCCGCTGATGGTCGTGGCCGCGAGCAGGTCGGACGTGGGGCCGCCGAGGAAGTTCGGGCCGCCCGAGTCGCCGTAGCAGGTACCGCCGTTGCCCTTGGCGGGGTCCTCGTCCAGCACCAGCCAGGGGCCGTCGAGCGTCTGGTACGTCATGGTCGCCTGGCGGCGGGTGTCGGTGTAGCGGAACCCTTTGCCGCGGGCGACCGCGCCGTACCCGACGGGCGTGAACGACGCCCCATCGAGTTCGCCGTCGGCCTCCATCTCGTCGAGCAGGCCGGCGGTGGGCAGCCGCGCGGGCCGGGCGTTCGGGATCGCATGGTCGAAGATCACCACGGCGATGTCGTGCAGGTCGGACTTGGACTTGTACTTCGGGTCGGGCACGTAACGTCCGATGTAGGTCGTGTCTCCGAGCCGGTAGTGGGGTGCGAACGACACGATGGCCGTCTTCTGCTTGGCACGTCCGCAGTGCGCGGCGGTGACCATCACCGTCGGAGCCACGAGCGTGCCGGTGCAGTAGGACCAGGTGCCGTCCGGGTACGCATGGTCATCGAGCAGGGCGCCCACCGAGGGGTGAGCGGTCCCGTCGTTCGAACCATGGGTGATCGCCTGGGCGGCGGGGGAGCTGATGACGAGCGCAAAAACGCCTATAAGTGCAGCAAGGGGGGCAAATCGCATCCCGGCACACTAACGCCCCAAAAAGATCAAAAACGGTAAAAAGTCACCAAAGTGGCCAAGTTAAGGAAAAGATCTACCTTGCGGGCAGGTGTCTCGCGGTGGTGTCTGGCGGATCTCCGCGACTGTCCGCATCAACCGCCGTTCCCGTATCCGGTTGGCAAGAAGGGGCTAGTACCAAGGCCGTGTAGTTAAGGGCTGGGTGTGACCGTCCACCCCGCTGAGACGAGCAACGGAGTTCCTGCTAGAACGGTGTCGACCAAGATCACCAAGTAGCAAGAACTCCGTTGGATACCCAGTCTGTCATCACCCGCGCGATCACTGTGGCCGGGGGCCGGTTCGCCCCTGGCCATCTGGGCGAGTTGACCCAGCATGTGCCCTTCGAGATGGTCGATGAGGCCTTGAGGGCGACCCGCAAGGTGCAGTCCCGGCTACGGGATCTGCCTTCGCGTGTGGTGGTCTATCTGCTGTTGGCCGCCTGTTTGTTCCCCGAGGTGGGATACCCCGGCGTGTGGCGCAAACTCACCGCCGCGCTGGCCGGCCTGCCCACCGCGAGTCCGACCGCCAGCGCACTGGCCCAGGCCCGCCGGCGCCTCGGCCCGGCCCCGCTGCGGTGGCTGTTCGATCTGCTGCGCGGCCCGGTGGCCGCACACCGGCAGCGAGGAACGTGGTGGCGTGGGCTGCTGGTCTGCGCCATCGACGGCACCACGCTGACGGTTCCCGACAGCCCCAGGATGCCGGCCCGGTTCACCAAACAGCGTGGTAACCACGGTGGGACCGGTTACCCGCAGGTCCGGCTGGTGGCCCTGCTCGCGTGCGGCACCCGCACCGTCATCGACGCGGTGTTCGGCCCCACCACCACCGGGGAGACCGGCTATGTCCCTCGCCTGCTGCCCAGCCTCAAAGCAGGCATGATCTTGCCGGCCGACCGCATGTTCGGCGCGAAAGACCTGATCGGTGACATCGCCGGCACCGGCGCCGATGTCTGCGTCCGGCTCAAGAACGGCCGCAAGATGCCGGTCCTGGCCCGCTACACCGACGGGTCCTACCTGTCGATGCTGGGCGCGCTTCCAGTACGCGTCATCGAGTGCGGGATCACCATCACCACCACCGCCGGGCGCCGCACCGGCACCTATCGCCTGGCCACCACCTTGACCGACCACCACCACTACCCGGCCGGCGAACTGATCCGGCTCTACCACGAGCGGTGGGAGATCGAAACCGCCTACCTGGAGATCAAATCCTCCATCCTGGGCGGCCGGGTACTACGCGCCCGCACCCCGGCCGGGATCGAGCAAGAGATCTACTCCCTGCTGGTGGTCTACCACCTGCTGCGCACCGCCATGGCCGACGCCACCGGCACCCGGCCCGGCACCGACCCGGACCGGGCCAGCTTCACCATCGCCTACCAGACCGCCCGCGACCAGCTCATCCAGGCCGCGAACGTGATCGCCGACACCACCATCGACCTACTCGGCACGATCGGCCGGCACGTCCTGGCCGGCCTGATGCCCGCCCGGCGCCTGCGGGTCTGCCCCCGCATCGTCAAACGCGCCATCTCCAAATACCAAGCCCGCGGACCGAACATCGACCGCACCAGCTACAAAGCCACGGTCAGTATCAACATCCTCGTCCCCGCAGACCCTTGACGACCACCACAACCGCCTAACTAAACGGCCTTGGGGCTAGTACTACATCACTAGATCACTTTTGGTGACTGGTGAGTATCAGCAAGTGATCATGGTGGGGTGTGTGAGGGTGTCGGCATGCCCCCATCTATTGAGGCCGCTGTTGCCCGGACGGTGACGCGTGCTGATCTGGCCGAATGGGAACGCGAGTTCGAGCAGGTCTGTGCGCGGTTTGAGAAGCGGTTCTTCCGGGTCGAGTCCAGACTGCATTTCCGGCAGTACTTGCGTGGCCTGCTGGCGCCGCTGGAACGTAAGAACGCCTGGACTATTTCGGAGTTCACCGGGGAGCCCACCAGAGCAGGGATCGAGCGGCTGCTGAACTTCACGCCGTGGGACGCCGATGTGCTGCGTGATGATGTCCGGGCGTATGCGATGGAGCATTTCGCCGACCCGCGGGCGGTGCTGATCGCCGATCCCACCGGGTTCGCGAAGAAGGGCGGCAAGTCGGTGGGTGTGCAGCGGCAGTACTCCGGGACGCTGGGCCGTATCGACAACTGCCAGATTGCTACCTTCTTGTGTTATTCCAACCCACGCGGGGACCGGGTGCTGATCGACCGGGAACTGTATATGCCCGAGCGTCCCTGGATCGCCGACCCTGATCGCTGTGCCGAGGCCGGGGTCCCGGCGGGTCTGCCGTTCCGGACCCGTCCGCAGCAGGTGGCGACCATGATCGACCGGGCGGTGGCGGCCGGAGCGCCGTTCGCCTGGTTCGCCGCTGATGAGGAGTTCGGGCAGAACCCGGGCCTGCGCGCCCATCTGGCCGAGCGGCAGATCGCCTATTGCATGGCGGTGCCCAAGACCACCGATGTGGTGACCGGCAACATATCCACCACGGAACGCTCACCAAACGTCGTCAAGCAGATCGCCGCCCGGCTGAAACCGCACGAGTGGTCACGTCGTTCCTGCGGGATCGGCACGAAAGGATTCCGGGTCTATGACTGGGCCACGGTCACCGCCGATGGCGGTCACCAGTACGTTTTCCGCCGCAACATAACCGACGGTGAACTGGGCTACTTCCACTGCTACAACCCGCGCGGTGAAAGCATATGCGAACTGGTCCGCGTCATCGGCTCCCGCTGGCCCATCGAGGAAAGTTTCGAGGCGGCCAAACAAGAAGCCGGCCTCGACAGCTACCAGGTCCGTAAATGGGAACCCTGGCACCGGCACATCACATTGTCCATGCTCGCCCTGACGTTCTTGGCAGTGCTACGCGCCACCGGCAAAAAAGGGACCCACCACCTGTGGACAACCCGAGCCACCCCCGGTCACACAACCGGCGAAGCGACACGAATCACTACCGGCCGCCGCTGAACCAGACACCACAGATCACCGCCCGGCCCGGCGGCTGATCGGCCTGTCGATCGGCGAGATCCGCCGCCTGCTCAACCTCTCCGGCAAACCCGACCAGGCCATTGACCAGGGCCTACACTGGTCGATCATCCGCCGCGAGCATCAAGCCAGAGCCCGCCGAAGCCACTTCCGCCGACGCCTGCGCCTCCAGGTCATCCAGATCTAGTGATGTAGTACTAGGCGGTGACCTCGCGGAGGTCGGGGAGCTGGAGGAGGTCGTTCAGCCGCAGCGCCTGGTCGGTCGCGAGCGCGTTCATCGGGTAGAGCAGGATCGCCTTGATGCCGGTCTTGCCCTGCCTGCGCTGCCTGCGGCAGTGGTCGAGGATCGGCATCAGGAACGACTCGGTCTTGCCCGAGCCGGTTCCGGTGGTGATGAGCGTGGGCAGTGCTTCACCGTTGTGCGTGCCGAGCCGCTCGAACGCCTTCGCCTGATGCCGGTACGGCGCGAACCCTGGCCGTACCCATTCCAGGTGCCGGCGCCACCCGCCGTCCGCGGTCCGGAACGGCGTGCGGATCCGGAGGTAGGGCCCACGGAAGATGCCCAGCTCCGGGAGCCCGGAATGCCGAGCTGGGAGGCTTTCGCGGCAGGAGATTGGGATCGGGCGCTCGCGCTCAACGAACGTGAACGCGACGCCGTGAGCGCCAAGGTGGCGGAAGACGACAGCCTTGGAGTGAGTCGCGACGGCTTCGGGTGGTGGAGCACCCGGTCACCCCATATCTCCAGTGGGAGATGCAGTACTTTCGGCTCCTCGCCGAGGCCGGCGAGGATCTGCGCGTCATCGACGCGTCCGACGCGCGGTACCTGGAGGTCGATCGCCAACTGCCGGAGGTCGTGATCTTGGGGGAGCAGGTCATGTTCGAAGTGCTGTACGACGCAGACGGGACGGCGTACGGTGCTCGCCGGATCAGCGATCCGAAGGTGATAGCGGAGAGCGCGCAAGAGGTCGCCGGCCTGTACGCCGACGCCAAGCCGCTGCTCGACTACTACCGGCGCGTGATCGCACCGCTTCCTCCCCCGATCGTCTGACGAGGTAACGTCGCCACCATGCGGCGCCGCGTGTCGGGATCCACCAGGACCTCGCTGGTTGTGACCCTCCTGCTCGTTGTGGTGCTGAGTATCGGCCTGATCGGTCTCTCCGCTTGCCCTCGACGCATTCCGCGGCTCCACGGATCATTGGGACCGCTTGAGTTCAATCGGCCAGACTTATGGGGCCGCGTCGGCGGTGCTCTCGGTTCTGGCCGTCATCGGTGTCGCAGTGACACTCGTCCTCCAGGCGCGTGACTCTAGGGCACTCCGCCTCCAGGCGATCCGCGAATCGCACACCCGCCTGCTAGAAATGGCGATGAACGATTCGGAGCTGAACAAGGTTTGGGGCCCGTCCGGCCTCTCCGACCCATTCGTCCAGCAGCGGCAGAGCATGTACGCGAACATGATCGTCTCTCAGTGGGAGATGTCCTACGCGACACGCTCGCTGACGGATGACCACCTCAAGCTGCTTGCGGCGGAGTTCCTGTCCGGAACCATCGGGCGAGATTTCTGGGCTCTTGCGAGAGAGGCTCGTTTGAGTACTTCGGAGAGCAAACTGATTCGCCGCTTCCACGAGATAATTGACGAACAGTACGAGGGACTTTTGAATACTCCGGCGGTGTCGCCTCCTGAACCCACAGAGCCGGATTCTGCTGAAAGCGCGAAGCGTCGCCGTTGGCGGCCCATCGTCGCCGGTGCGGCGATCGCGGGCCTCGGTGCGGCGATCCGATCTGTACGGCGCAGCCGGAAGTCCTGAGAATTCGCCAGCGACCGGTGGTGTGGGGTGTCGTCATCGAGCTCGGAGCCTCTCCGCAGGATGGGTTCCGTGCGCGTGAGGTAGCGCAGGATCGTCATCGTCGGAAGGTGTGCGTCAGCTCAGACGTCAGTGTCCCTGGGGTGTCGTGTGGAGGCATAGACGAGATGTACCGTCCGCTGAGATTCGTTGACGAGGTAGCGGACCCGTCCGCCGGCCGTCACCTCGTACTCCCACTGCGGATAGTCGGTGCCGCCGAGGGTGGCTGTGGCGAGGCGCCCGCGCAGACGATGTTGGCGATCAGGGTCGCTCATGGAGCGCGGGTCGCTGCGCAATGTCTCGTAGCAGCGGCGGGTGTTGCCCGGAGCCTCCGTGCAGAGGTCGCTCCATCCTTTGGCCGCGTCGTTCGTGGCGAAGCGAAGTCGCCATTCATCACCCACGGGTGGGGGTGGGACGTCGTCACCGCGCTTGGGGCTCACGGAGCGGGCGCCTCACCGTGGTCGTCGTCCGGCAGGTGGGCGGTCGCCTGGGCGGCCAACTCGGGGTCCGCGAGAATTCTCGCGGTGGCGCGCCACTCGACGGTGACACGGTGCAGGTTGGAGTGGACGTCCAACTCGCTGGCGTCGCGGATGGCGTTCACGAGATCGACGACGAACTCGCGTACCTCCGCGCTCGAGAGATGCCGGACCCAGGGGAACACTTGCGGAAGGGCGAGCAGGATCGCGCGTGCACCTTCGTCGCTGCTGATCAGCGCGGTGAAGAGGCGCGTGGTGACATCGGCGGTCTCTTCGCGCTGCCGGTCGTGGCGTTCGGTGGTGAGGTAGAGATCCTCGCCGTCGCGCCGGGTGACGTGAACGCGCTGGTTGCGTTCGACGGTCTCGGCGACCCGCTTTGAGTTCTTCGACAGCTCGGAGAACGAAACGGTGTGGGTGGACATACAATCACGCTAGTTCGGAATACATTCCGAAGTCAAGTGTTGCTCTGGTCTGCGTCGGTGGGACCGCTCTAGATCCACCACCATGAGCAGCCGCTCGACGAGATCTTCCGCGCCCACCTCGATCAGACCTTCGGGTTCATGACGTTTCAGAACCCCGAGAAGATCAAAGAGGGGTTCGCCCACGTCAGCACGATCAGCCTGTGGATACGGTCGCGGACACCCTCGACGAGGAGCGTTCGGAAGGTGAAAAGATCACGGCCGATGTAGTGCGTACGAGACTCAGGGAGATCGCCTGGCACCGTAACAACATAGCCCACACCGCGGATCGTGACCCCGACTCGCCCACCAACAGGGCCGCGATAACGGCTGATGAGGCGGTCGAGACCATCAAATGGCTTGAGGCGATCGCCGCCGCGATTCATAAGGCGTGAGGAGAGGCGTCGCTGCCGGCAGTGTCGGCGATCGAAGCCGCAAGGTCGCTCAGGAGGTCGGTGAGGACGAGTTCCTCCTCCACACGTACGGCTCGTTCGGTCATCGCCGCCGCCAGGCCGGGATCCCATGGAGTGGCGCATGGACGGCCGGTGAGGGGTGCCGTGGAGGTCGCCGCCTGGTAGGCGGCGGTGTCGTAGCGCCAAGGACGCCAGCCGATCCGGTCATGGATCGCAGTGGCGATGCCGATGCCGCCCCAGTCGAAGTCGCCGTGGTAAGCGAACTCCGACCCGCTCGCGGCGAGGACCTCCAGGAGCCGCCACACGGCGGCCGACGGCCGGCCGCCCGCACAGACGAGAGGCGGGCAGCGGTCGCCGAGCGCGTCGGCCGCGGCGGCGACCACCACCGGGTTCTCGCACACGCGTACAACTCCCGGAGCGCGTATGGAGCGGGCGTGGCGGCGGAGCTGCCGGAGGGTGAGAGTGACCGGCTCGCCCGATTCGCGGGCGGCCGCCAGCATCCGGCCCAGGGGCGAGTCGCCGCCGGGCAGTCCCAGACAGAGGACGACGGAGGACAGCTCGTCGAGGTGCACTCCGACGGTCGCCCAGGTCGCGCGCCGCGCTTCGGCCGCGCCTTCGGCGCGGTAGGGGAGTCCGGTCAGCGCACGGACGGCGGACAGAGCGAGCGTCGCCAGCGGCGATCCTTCGTCGAGGGCGTGCGCGTCCGCGCAGGCCTCGGCGGCCAGTTGCCCGATCGGGATCCCGGACGACGGCAGCCGGTCGAGAACGGCGGCGAGCCGGTCGAGGAGTTCCTTCGCCTCGCCGGGGCCGCTCGCGAGCCGGCGGACCAGGCCGGTGGTGTCCAGCCAGGTGCGCCAGCCGGTCAGCTCATGCCTCCCGGAGACCGCGGCGTCGAGCCGTGCGTGGGCGGTTCGCCATGCCGCGGCGGCCTCGGCGTTCTCGCGTCCGAGGTCGCGGACGGGACCATCCAGCAGTGTCACGGCGGCGGCGAGACCATCGGGGCAGGCGCCGCTGTCCCGTAGGACCCGGTCGATCTCGTCGAGCGAGACGGTCAAGGAGGCCCCGCTGCCGGCGCGGCGCCCCAGCAGCACCTCGATCGCGCGCCGCTGCTCCGGTGCGGAGCCGGCCAGGGTGACCGTTCCGGTCAGGGGCGTACCGCGTTCGAGCCGGCGGCGGGCACGGGCACGGAGCCAGGAGGTGTCCGGGCCTCCGAGCAGACGCCGTAGCCGGTCCGGCTCGAACGCGGTCACGTGAACAACCCGTCCTGACCCGGGCGTGGTTCGGGGCGTTCGGCGCGTGTCCGCTCGTGACCGTCCCAGCGCCACGGAGTGACCAGAACGGCGTCGATGCCGTCGCGCCGGGACAGCTGGCAGATCGCCAGCCCCGGCATCTGCGGATAGCAGCCCCACTCGCGTTCGCTGGTCATGACCACGTCCATGTCGAACGTCGCGAGCAGGCCGAGGCACTTGGCGCGAGAGTCGTCGTCCACGCCGGCGAACGCCTCGTCCAGCGCCACCAGCCGGGGAGCGTGCGGGTTGGCCGCAGACTTGTAGTGCGCCGACGCGGCGGCGAACAGGGGAATGGAGGCCGCGAGCACCCGCTCACCTCCGGACGCGGGGCCGGTCGCGCTCCGCCACTGCCCGTCCTGCTGCCGCTGGATGGAGAACTCATGCCAGGCGCGGTAGTCCAGAGCGTCGGTGAGCTGTTCGGTCCAGCTCGCGGCGGGGTTGCCGGAGTGTTCCCGGGCGATCTGTTCCTGCAAGAAGGCTCCGACGGCCGCGCGGTCCTCCACCGACCAGGCGTCAATGGTCTGCCGCAGTTTCTGCCGTACGCGTTGCAACCCGTCCGGTGCGTTGCGCGCGGGCCGCCAGACCAGCCGTAGCCGCATGCCCGTCGAGGTGGGCCGGGACATCAGCTCGGTGTTCATGGCGTCCACCTCCTGCTCGGCGGCGGCGATCAGCTCGTGCAGAGTGCCCGCGACCTCGTTGAGCAGATGGTTCTCCAAGATCTCGCGTTCCTTGGCCGACAGCAGCTCGGCGCGTTGCGCGGTCTCGTCGACCAGTGCCTCCGCCAGACCGGGCAGGTCATGGGTACGCCCCTGGAACACCACGTCGACGACCATGATCCCGTCCCGCAGCGTCAAACCGACCGAGTGGCCGTGCCGGGACATGGCGTCCGACAGCAGCTTGTGCTCCTCGGCCATCCTCTTCTGGCTGCGGTCCCACGGGCCGTCGCCGTCATCGACGGCGTCGAGTTCGGCATTGATGGTACGGGCGAGTTGAACGGCGGGGGTGGCGGCCCATTCGGCCGCCGGATCGGGCGTCTCCAGACCGGGCAGCGCGACGGCGAGCAGCCCGGTCGCGGTGAACGCCCGGAACTCGGCGACCGCGGCGTCGCGGACCCGCGAGGCGTCCTCGATGGCACCGCGAAGCTGTTCGCACGTAGCCCGGGCCGCGGCACGCCTCTCTCTGGCGTCCTGCTCCTGCCGGGTCGCGATCGTCGCGGCGCCGGCTCCGGCGGTCAGCGTCTCCCGGACCTCCTCGAGTTGCCGGAACAGCTCTTCGACCCCCGCTCCCGCCGTCTCGACCAACGCCTGGTAGGTCTGTGCGGCCGTGTCGGCCTGCGCGCGGGCCTCCGCGGCGCGCTCCGACGCCGCCGTCAGGCGACCTCGGGTGCGGTCGAGCTCGTCCGATGCGTCCCGTGTCGCCCGGCGGGCCATCAGCAGGGACTCGGCGGCGGGCCAGAGCCCGGCCAGCGCCAGCCGGTAGTCGGCCACGGCGACGCGGACCGCCGACAGCTCGTCTTCCGCCGTGGGGAGGTCGACGTCCCCGGCGAACTCGGCCGCAGTGGTCCGGGCCGCGTCGGACTCCTCCTGGCGTCTGGTCAGGACATCGCGCGCTTCGTCGTGGGCGGCGTCCAGTTCACGGCGGCGCCGGTGCTCCTCGGCGAGCCGGATATGGGCCTCTCGCAGCTCGGTCTCGGCGTCGCGTGGGAGCGCCCGGTGTTCGGCCGTCAGCGTTTCCCGCCGCATCGCCAGGACTCGCAGCTCCTCCGTCAACCCGTCGATCCGGGCACGCGTCTCGGCGAGCTCCACGCGCAGACCGGCGATCCGCGCCCGCCGGGCGGCCTCGCGTGCCCCCTCACCGATATAGCGGGCGCTGTCCTTGTGCCAGGTTCCGCCGAGGACACCATTGGCCCACCGGCCGTCCACCGCCGCCCAGGTCCGCGCGCCGGGTCCGAACCCGATCCCCGCCAGCACCGCGCGTACGGCGTCGTCACCGAGCGCGGCGGCCTGCGGATCGGCGCGGTCGACGGCGGGGAACAGCACGGTGCCGCAGGACGGGCCGGGGACGGGATCGCTGGAGAGCAGGACGGTGTCGTCCTCGGCGAACAGTGTGCCTTCAGGCGTCACCCAGGCGTCGAGAATTCCCGCGGCCTCCAGCGCGGCCTCCAGACCGGCCCGATGCTCGAGGGAGAGGGCGTCGGCGAAGTCGGTGACCTTCCACAAAGGAGCCCCAGGACGATCCGCGCGAGCGCCGGGCGCGCGCGAGTACGGCGCCGGCGGGATCTCGTGGGCCCCCTCCGTCAGGCGGACGATCGCCTGATCGAGGGTCGTCTCGGCTTCCCGCTCCACCCGGAGCCGGGCGTCCAGATCCGCCTCCCGGCGTCCGAGCGCCGTGGTCGCTGCGCGGGCCGCGTCATCCACGGCGGCCACGGCCGGGTTGGCGCCGTCCGCCGTCTCCGCCCACGACTCCAGCTCCGCGAGCAGCAGGTCCGGGTCGTCGACGAAGATCTCGGTGAGACCGGCCAGATAGGTGATGTACGCGGCGTTCAGCCGTTCCGTACACGATTGTGCCGCGCTCTCGGCGGTCGTGATGCGCCCGGCCGCGGCGTGCAGTTCGCCGGTAAGGCGTTCGGTCTCGGCCCGGGCGGCGCCGAGCCGGTCCCGTGCCCCCGCCAGCTCCGCGAGCAGACGATCGAGCTCGGCGATGGTCTGTGATCTCCGCTCGGCCAGCGACCCGGCCTCCCGGCGTGCCCATGCCAGGTCGGTCTCCCACCGGCCGACGATCGTCAGATGCTCGGCCGCGCACCGCGCCGATCCGGCCGCCGCGCGGGCGCGCTCCCGTACGGATTCCACGATCGTGGTCGCCTGCTGCTCATGCCCGCGGAGGGACTCGACGCGCGACGTCCGATGCCGGAACTCACCGGAGAGCTCGTCGCGGTCGTCCTCGAGCCTCCGCGCGTGGTCGGACCGGCGCGTGGCCTCCTCGCCCATCTGCTCGATGCGCTCGGCGTCCCGCATCTGCGGGCTCGCCTGCAGAGCCTCGCGGCGGGCCTCCAGACGGCTCTTCTCGGCCGCGAGCTCCTCCAGGAGGCACTGCGCCTCCGTCAGCTCGCCGTCGGCGCTCGTGTGGCTGCCCTCGGCCTCGATCAGCTCGCGGCCCAGATGCTCGTACCTGCTGTGGGTCAGACGCGGGCCCGCAGCCCTGCGCTTTGTGGCGATGGCGGCGTACCGGCGGTAGTGGCCGAGGAAACCGGCGGCGGCCTCGCGGGCCTCCTCCAGCGCGCGCAGCGCGTTGCGCTCCTCATCCAGACCGCGGAACGCCTCGGCCACCGTAGTGATCAGGGTGGGGCTGAGCGGCGGCAGCGCCTCGGTGAGGGCACGCGACAGCAGTCTCTCGTCGGGCCGCTTCGACAACTGCGGCTGGCGGAGCTGGACGAGCAGGTTGACCAGCGCCTCGTAGCGGTGTTCGCCCAGGCCGAAGAGCGTCTCGTCCACGGCGCGGCGGTAGTCCGACGCCCGGTCGTAGACCATGCCGTGGTCGCCGATCGCCTCGCGTAGCTTCTCGCGGGTGAGCGCGACCCCCGTGGGCGAGACCAGATCGAGGTCCGCGCCGGCGCGCTGCGGCGTGACGAAGAACCAGTGCCGTACGATTCCCCGGCCGGCGACCGCCTTCAGCCCGCAGCCGAGTGTCCGGAATTCGCAGGTCCCGTCGGCGGTGCGGCGGCCGAACTCCAGCCACGTGTAGCCGAGGCGTTCGGGATGAGGATGCCTGCCGCCGAGCAGCAGATTCCATTCCATACGTTTCTGGCGGTCCCCGTCCGGTTCGACCCGGTGCGGGGACAGTTCACCATCGAGCAGGAACGGCAGCGTGAGGGCCAGAACCTTCGACTTGCCGGTGCCGTTGTTCCCGCGGAGCAGGAGCCGCCCGTCGTGGAACCAGAATTCCTCGACGTCGTAGTAGAACATGTCCACCAGACCGGCGCGCAACGGCTTCCAGCGTGTGGAGACCGGGTCGGGCAGTGTCGTGCGCGGCGAGGTCGCCGGCGCAGCGTTCGTCACGATTGGGCCTTTCTCGGTTCCCGGATGACGGGCTGGTCAAGGGCATAGCGGGCGATCGCGGGCAGCGGCCGAACCGGGCCTGGAAGCAGATCGGCCAGCCGCAGCGCCACCAGCTTCTCCAGGGCCACGTCGAGCAACTCTGCCTCGGCCCCAGGCTCGGTGACGCCCTTGCGCCAGAAGGACGCATGCCGGGCGGCGGCCTGCCGCACGAATGCGAGCAGTTCCTCACGGGTCGCCGTGCCGCCGGCGTGCGTGCGCGCGGCAAGGAACTCGGCGACCAGGAGGGTGAGGTGACCGTCGGTCCGCTGCTCGGGCATGCGAACGTCGGTCAGCTGGTCCTCGGGGTCGACCATCGCCACGCCCTCCGCCCTGACCTCAGGGACCAATCCGGTCGCCTCCTCGATCCGGCGGGTGATCGCGGGCCGCTGGGACACCAGGTACGCGCGTTCGGCCTCGTCGAGATCGTCGTGGTAGACGACCGGGTCCTCCAGCAATCTGCGGGTCAGACGCCGGCGCAGCGCCTGGTTGCGCAGGTCGTCGTTGTCCGCGACGGGTTCGTAGGTGAGTTCGGTCAGCCGTTCGGCGAACGAGCCGGCCGTGACGGTCGACGGGCCCCGTACGCCGGTGAGGAGTACGGACAGCACGGTGCGCCGAACGTCGTACAGGGCGTCACCACCGGCCGACAGGTAGGCCTCCTCGTCGCCGGCGACACGCCGCAGCACCCCCCAGTCGAGGAGCAGCCGCACGACCGCCACCAGGTCTGCCCGTTCGGCCCGGGTGTCCAGCGTGAACGCGAACTCCAGGCCGGGTTCGGCCGCCGCGTTCAGCACGTCTTCGGCGAGCCTTCCGAGGGTGGTCTGGGCATCGGCGCGCTCCAGCATCGCCAGTGCCAGGCACAGCACCACGTAGCGGCGCCTGCCGAAAGACTCCTTGGAACGGCCTCGTGCGGGGTGGGTGTGATCGTGCAAGGTCGACGGGGTCTTGAACAGGCGCGCGGTTTCGCTGTCGACGTGCAGCCTCCAGCCCGTCTCCCTGCTCAGCCAGGCACGTAGCTCCGCCTGATGACGGCGGACCAGAGCGAGTTGCTCGGGATCGGATTCGGAGGTCAGCAGAGGTTTTAGCAGCAGGGCACGCATCGCCGTGCGCCGCCCGGCCGCCGCCTCCTCGTCGGTGATCACATGGTCCCCATCAGGTCGGTGATCTCGATGACATGCTCCGGACCGGTGAGGATCCCGTCCGCCGTGCGGACCCTCACCTCGCGGGCATCCGGCACCAGAGACAGGCGCACCTCCATCGATCCGTCGGCGGTGACGGTCTTCACCTCGGTCTCACCCGGCCTGCGGGCCGCCAGAGCGTCTCCCAGGAGGGCAAGGAAGAGCCGGAACACGCGAGGGTCGAGCACGTCGAGCTCCGACAGCAGGGCCGGCCCGCCGGTGCACAGGCGTGCGCGCGCCGCCGCCGTCTCGCCGGCCTCGCGCTCAGCCTGTTCGGCCAGCATCCGGCGGGCTCCGGAACGGTCCTGTACCCGGTTCGGTTTGCCACGTCGCTCGTAGGAACCGGTCCGGCGCAGCTGCGGAGAGATCCGCACCGGGGGCGCGTCAGACCACGCCATCCCCGGGGTCGCATCTTCCTCCCAGGCCAGCGCGGTTTCAGGCGTGACGGTGAGATGCCGCGTGGAGGAGAGCCCGAACGCGGCCCGCCACAACCGGTGTGCCGCTTCCTCGTCGGGCGCCTCGGCGAACCAGCGCGCCAACGCGCGGAAGTCGGCGGAGCGGTCCGAACGACCCGCGCGCCGTTCGTTCAGCAGGCCCACCGTGTCGATCAGTTGTTTGATCGCCGTCACCGCCGCCTGCCGTAGCAGGCGCGCCTGGGAGGGATGACCCGCACCCGACGAGACGAACCAGTCACGCAGCCCGCGCCAGCGATTACGCCACACGTCCAGCGCGGCCACCTCGGCACGTGAAAGTGCCTCGGCGGTATCCGCGCCGTCCGGAACCGCGTCGGACGCCTCGCGCCGGGCCGCAAGTATCAACAGCCGTTCGTAGTGAAGACGTTCCAGGCCATCGAGGAGGGTGGCGACCCGGGCCCCGGAATTGGCAAGGTCGGCGATGAACCGGTTGATGTACTCGATCAGGCGCTCCTTGTAGGCGATGAACCCCTCGACGTCACCATCGGAGAAGTCGATCGCACGGCGCAACGAGGCCATGAACGCCTGGGCGTTGTCGGCCAGCGAGGAGAAGCGGTCGGCCAGGCCGAGCAGCAGGAGATGGACCTTGACGGGATCAGGGTCGGATTCGGAGGCCAGGGCCGACAAGGCTTCCAGCTGGTCCGCGATGTCGGCGAGCGCCACCGATTGCAGGGAGCCGCGGCGCAGGATCGCCTCCTCATAGAAGGAGATCGCCTGCTCTGCCGCCTGGCCCTCCACCGTCAGCTGGAACAGGAATCGCTTGCGGTGAAAGTCCTCGACGGTGGTGACCCGGCCGGTGTCCGCGTCCGCACGCAGATTGCCCCACTGGACCAGCCTTTCCAGCGCCTGCGCCATATGCTCATCGGTCCCACGGCCCAGCTCGATGGCGACGTCCTCAGGGCGAAGGTGGACGATGAAGCGTTCCTTTGCCCGGGCGAAGACGCACAGTATTTCGCGGTACAGCGGCGCGTTGGGGGCGCTCAGATGCGCGAACGGCAGCGGTCCGTTCTCGGCGGGAGATCGATCTGTCATGGCGTTGTGTCACCGATTCGAGAGAGCGGGCAACCTGGTCTCCTTCCGTACGCCACTCATATCTGCCGACAGTGGGGCGTACTGATGCCACGGTAAAGCAGAGAGAAGACATACGTTGGTGACACACCGCGAAACGGCGGTTACCAGGTGCGGGCGGCTACGTGAGACCGACGCGGCGCGCGGCGGTGTCCCAGGCGGCGTCGTCGCCGCGGGGGCGGTACACGAGGAGGTCCTGGGTCCGGCGGACCAGCGAGCGAAGGTCGGTGGTCAGGCCGTTGGCCTGGGCCTGGACCAGGGTGTTGCCGATGGCCGTGGCCTCGACCGGGCCGGCCACGACCGGGACCCCGCAGGCGTCGGCGGTCAGCTGGCACAGCAGCGCGTTGCGCACGCCGCCGCCGACGATGTGCACGACGTCGACGTGCTTCCCGGACAGGCGTGACGCGTCGCGGATCGCGGCGCGGTGGCCCAGGGCGAGGCTCTCCAGGATGCAGCGGACCGTCTCCGCGTGGCCCGCCGGCGGGCGCTGACCGGTGCGGGCGCAGTACGCCGCGATGCGGGCCGGCATGTCGCCGGGTGGCAGGAAGACCTGGTCGCCCGGGTCGACGAGGGCGGCGAACGGGGGTGCCTCGGCGGCCGAGGCGAGCAGGCCGGAGAGCGACGCCTCGTCTCCCCACGTGCGCAGCGACTCCTGAAGGAGCCACAGGCCCATGACATTGCGCAGGTAGCGGATCGTGCCGCCGACGCCGACCTCGTTGGTGAAGCCCGCCCTGCGGCTCTCGGCGGTCAGCACCGGCGCGTCCAGTTCGACGCCGGCCAGCGACCAGGTGCCGCACGAGACGTACCCGAACCGGTCGCCTGCGGCTGGCACGGCCAGCACGGCCGAGGCCGTGTCGTGCGACCCGACCGCGGTGACCGGCAGCGATCGCCCGACCTCGGCGGCGGCGTCCCCGTCGAGGGTGCCGATGACGTCGCCCGGCCGGCGCAGGGGCGGGAAGATCCCGGGAGGCAGGCCGAGTCGCCGGATCATCGGGTACGCCCACTCGCCCGCGCGCACGTCGTACAGGCCCGTCGTCGAGGCGTTCGTGGCCTCGGCGCCGGCGCGGCCGGTCAGCCAGTACGCGAGCAGGTCAGGGATCATCAGCAGCGTCCGCGCCTGCTCGGGCGGCGGCGCGGCCAGCAACTGGTAGACGGTGTTGAACGGCAGGAACTGCACCCCGGAGACGTCGTACAGGGCGTCCGCGCCGACGTCGGCGACCACGCGGTCCATCACGCCGTCCGTACGCTCGTCGCGATAGTGGACAGGGTTGGCGATGAGCGCGCCGGAGGAGTCGAGCAGGCCGTAGTCGACCCCCCAGGAGTCGACGCCCGCCGACTCGACGTCCCCGGCGGCCCGCAGGCCGTCGAGCACCTCGCGGTAGAGGCCGAGGATGTCCCAGTACAGCGTGCCGCCGGCGCGTACGGGCCGGTTCGCGAAGCGGTGCGCCTCCCGCAGGGTCAGCTCGTCGGCGCCGACGCGGGCGGTCATGACCCGCCCGGAGGAGGCTCCGAGGTCGATGGCCGCGTAGAGACGGGACATGTCAGCGGCTCGACTCGCGGACGACCAGCTCCGGCTGGAACATGATCTGCTGGTGGGCGTGGCCGCCCGGGTCGTCGCACTCGTCGAGCAGCAGCTCGGTGGCGATCTTGCCGAGCTGGTACGTCGGCTGGCGGATCGAGCTGAGGGGCACGGCCGCCGCCGAGGAGAACTCGATGTCGTCGTAGCCGATCAGCGCGACGTCCTCCGGGACGCGCACACCCGCCTGGAGCAGGGTGCGCAGGACACCGAGCGCGAGCAGGTCGTTCGCGCAGAACACGGCGTCGGGCAGGTCGCCGCTCAGGAGTTCGGCGGCGGCCTGCCGCCCGCCGTGGGCGTTCATCTCCGGGACGATCACGTCGCGTAGGTCCGTGGCCGGGCGGCCGGCGGCGGCGAGGGCGCGGTGCGCGCCGGTGAGGCGGTCGGCGCACTGGCGGATGCCGGGCGGGCCGGTCACGTACGCGAGCCGCCGCGCGCCGCGCTCCAGGAGGTGCGTGACGGCCAGGTCACCGCCGGAGACGTCGTCGACCGCGACCGAGCACAGGTCGCCCGCGGCCGAGTGGTCGACGAGCACGACCGCGACGCCGCGGTCGCGCAGGCGCTGGAGGCGCGAGGTGTCCTCGTCGGCCGGGGTGATCAGCACCCCGCGCACGCGCTGCTCGGCGAGGACCCGCAGGTTGCGCGACTCCTTCTCCGGCGACTCGCCGGAGTTGCACAGGATGACGGCGTGGTCGCGGTCGCTGACGACGTCCTCGACACCGCGCGCCACCTCGACGAAGAAGGGGTTGCCGACGTCGAGCACGACCAGCCCGACGGCCCTGCTCTGCCCGGCGCGCAGCGTGGAGGCGGAGCCGTTCCGCACGAAGCCGAGGTCACGGATGGCCTGCTCGACGCGGGCGCGTGTGGGCGCGGCGACGCGCTCCGGCCGGTTCAGCACGTTCGAGACCGTGCCGGGTGACACGCCCGCGCGCTGCGCGACCTCCTTGATCCCCACCGTGACCATCGCTGTGCCGATGCCCTTCTCCGAGGTCGATCGCGTTCACTGTGACGATCGAATTAAAACGTGTCAACCGGACCGCCCGGATCGTCCCGGCGACCCCGACGGTGGCCTCCTCATTTTCTGAACGACGAAACCCATGCTCACAGCAATGATCGCAGAGCCGGCGCGCAAAGAGGGACAAAAGAACCTCTTGACGTCTTCGGCTCCCAGATCTAGCGTCCCTGGTCAATCGTTTTAAAACGTTTTTACTCCGTTCACCCTCCCGGAGGACGTATGAGCGAGTCGCCTCCCACACTCGCGCTGGCCGGCGTCAGCATGGCGTTCGGCGCGGTGAGGGCGCTGCAGGGCGTCTCACTGGAGCTGTCGGGCGGGGAGATCCACGCGCTGGCCGGCGAGAACGGGGCGGGCAAGTCCACGCTCGTGAAGATCCTCGCGGGCGTCCACCAGCCCGACGAGGGCCAGGTCCTGCTCGACGGCGCGCCCCGGGAGTTCCACGGGCCCGGCGACGCGCAGCAGGCCGGCGTCGCCGTCATCTACCAGGAGCCGACGCTCTTCCCCGACCTGTCGGTCGCGGAGAACATCTTCATGGGACGCCAGCCCCGCGCACGCTTCGGCCGCATCGACCGGCGGGCGCTGCGCACCGAGACCGCCGGGCTCTTCGAACGCCTCGGCGTACGCCTCGACCCCGACCGTCCCGCGCGCGGCCTGTCCATCGCCGACCAGCAGATCGTCGAGATAGCCAAGGCCCTGTCCCGCGACGCGCGCGTCCTCATCATGGACGAGCCGACGGCGGCGCTGTCCGGAAACGAGGCCGCGCGGCTTTTCACGGTCGCCCGTACGCTCCGAGACCAGGGCTGTGCGCTGCTGTTCATCTCCCACCGGCTGGAAGAGATCTTCGACCTGTGCGAGCGGGTCACCACCTTGCGGGACGGGCGGCTCATCGCGACCGAGGACCTCGCCGGCCTGACCCCGGACGACCTCGTCCAGCGCATGGTCGGCCGCGAGCTCGGCACCCTCTACCCCAAGCAGGACACCACACCGGGCGAGCCCGTGCTGACGGTCGAGCGGCTGACCCGGGAGGGCGTCTTCACCGACGTGTCGTTCGAGGTGCGCGCCGGTGAGATCGTGGCGCTCGCCGGGCTGGTCGGCGCCGGCCGCAGCGAGGTGGCCCGCGCCGTCTTCGGGATCGACCGCTACGACGCGGGCCGCGTCCAGGTCGGCGCCGCCCGGCTGCCCGGCGCGAGCCCCACCGCCGCCATGGCGGCCGGGATCGCGCTGGTCCCGGAGGACCGCCGCCAGCAGGGCCTGGTCATGGACGGCTCGATCGAACGCAACGTGGGCCTCACCGGGCTGCGCTCGCTGCGCCGCGGGCCGATCGTGTCACGCAAGGCCGAACGCGACCGTGCCGCCGACTGGGCGATCCGGCTGCGGCTGAAGTACGCGCGCCTCGGCGACGCCGTCGGTGTCCTGTCCGGCGGCAACCAGCAGAAGGTCGTCCTCGCCAAGTGGCTCTCGACCGAGCCGTCCGTGCTGATCGTCGACGAGCCGACGCGCGGCATCGACGTCGGCACCAAGGCCGAGGTGCACCGGCTGTTGTCCGAGCTGGCGGCGGAGGGCCTCGCGGTCCTGATGATCTCCTCTGACCTGCCCGAGGTGCTGGGGATGGCCGACCGGGTCCTGGTCATGCACGAGGGGCGCCTCGCCGCCGACATCCCGCGTGCCGACGCCACCGAGGAGACCGTCATGGCCGCCGCGACCGGCCGTACCCAAGGAGAGGCCGCATGAGCGGGCGCGCGTCGTCTGGACTGAGGAGCGCCGGGAGCGCAGCGACCAGAGCGACGAGGGAAGACGGCGCGTCAAGGCGCCCGCGAATCGCGCGAGCGGAGCTCGCGCCGGGAGGCAGGGCATGAACGGGTCAAGGTGCCCGCGAGGGCGAAGGGGCACCGCATGAGCGCCGTCCCGGCGAACGGCCGGCGGCTCGTCGACACCGTGCTGCGCGCCCGCGAGCTGAGCATCCTCGCCGCGCTGATCGTCCTCGTCGTGGTCACGACGGTGGCGAACTCCTCGTTCCTGTCGTCGCAGGGCGTCAAGGACATCTTCCTGAACGCCTCGATCCTGGCGTTGCTCGCCGTCGGCCAGACCATGGTCGTCGTCACCCGCAACATCGACCTGTCGGTGGGCTCGGTGGTCGGCCTGGTCGCGTTCGCGTCGGGAAAGTTCGTGCTCGGGCACGACCGGAACGTCCTGCTCGTCCTCGTCGTCGGGATGGCGATCGGGGCGGGCTGCGGGCTGGTCAACGGCGTGCTCGTCAGCTTCTTCGAGGTGCCGGCGCTGGTGGTGACCCTCGGCACGCTGTACGTCATCCAGGGCGCCGACTACTACTGGGCGCACGGCCAGCAGATCAACGCCGCGGACGTCCCCGGCTCGCTGCTGGACCTCGGCAACGGCAGCGTGCTCGGCGTTCCGTACCTGCCGCTCATCACGGTCATGGTGATGCTGGCGGTCGGCCACTACCTGCGCTCGTACCCGTCGGGCCGGGAGTTCTACGCGATCGGCTCCAACCCCGACGCCGCGCGCCTCGCCGGAGTCTCCATCCGCAGGCGCGTGCTCACCGCGTACGTGGCCAGCGGGCTGCTCGCCGGGCTGGCCGGCGTGCTGTGGCTGGCGCGCTTCGGCACGGTCGTCGCGGACGCCGCGCACGGCTGGGAGCTGCGGGTGGTCGCCGCCGTCGTCGTCGGCGGGGTCGCGATCGTCGGCGGTCTCGGCAGCGTGTACGGCGCCGCGCTCGGTGCCCTCCTGCTCACCACGATCGGCAGCGTCCTCGTCGTCTTGAAGGTCGACTCGTTCTGGCAGGACGCCATCGCCGGTCTGCTGCTGCTCCTGGCCATCAGCGTCGACCGCCTGCTCAGCCTGCGCGTGGCCCGCGCGCTGCGAAGGAGGAACGTCCGACATGGCGCCTGAGGCACCCGCGAAGGTATCCGCGCTCCGGCCGGGCGGAGCCGCGCCGCGCCACGTGGCCCGGTTCGTCCGCTGGGACGTGATCGTCACCGCCCTGCTGATCGTGGTCTTCGCCGGGGGAGCGGCCGGCACGCCGGACTTCGCCACCGGCGACAACCTGTCGTTCGCGCTCGGTGACCTCGGCGAGATCGCGCTGATCGCGCTGCCGATGACCCTGCTGGTCGTGGCCGCCGAGGTGGACCTGTCGGTCGCCTCGGTGCTCGGCCTGTGCAGCGCGTTGCTCGGCTCCCTGTGGGACGCGGGCTGGGCGATCGAGACGATCGTCCCGTTGCTGATCGTCGTCGGCGCCGCGGCAGGCCTGCTCAACGGGCTGCTCGTCACGCGGCTGGGGCTGCCGTCGCTGGCCGTCACGATCGGCACGATGACCCTCTACCGAGGGCTCGCGTACGTGGTGCTGGGCACCAAGGCGGTCGCGGAGTTCCCGCAGAACTACACCAAGCTGGCGATCGAGGATGTGCCGGGCACCCCGATCCCGTACCCGTTCGCGCTGTTCATCGTGCTGGCGGTCGTCACCGCGGTCGTGCTGCACGCCACCGGTCTGGGGCGCGCCCTGTTCGCCACCGGTGCGCAGGAGGAGGCCGCGTTCTTCGCCGGGATCCGGGTGAAGCGCATCAAGCTCCTCCTGTTCGTCGTGTCGGGTGTGGTGTCCGCCTTCGCCGGCGTCGTCTACACGCTGCGGTACGGCAGCGCGCGCGCCGACAACGGCCTCGGTCTCGAACTGGCCGTCATCGCCTCGGTGCTGCTCGGCGGCGTCGACTTCGACGGCGGGAAGGGCACACTCGGCGGCGTCGTCGCGGGTGTGCTGCTGATCGGCCTGCTCCGCAACCTGCTCATGCTCCGCGACGTCGCGACCGAGATCCAGTCGATCGTGACGGGCCTGCTGCTCATCGTCTCGGTGCTCACGCCGCGGATCATCGCCCGCGTGCGCGAGACGCGCCGACACCATCGCGCCTCCTCCTGACCAACGAAAAGGGACAAGAAATGAAGAAACCTCCTCTGGTGGCCATGGCGCTCGCGGCCGTCCTCGCCGTCGGCGCCGCCGGTTGCGGCGGCACGACGAAGAAGTCCTCCGCGGGCGATGACAAGGCCGCCGCGACCAGCGGCGGCAAGGCGAACCCCAACGCGCCGATGAAACAGAACCTGAAGGTCGCGTTCCTGCCCAAGCAGGTCAACAACCCGTACGAGACGATCGTCGACAAGGCCGGTATCGCCGGCGCCAAGGAGTACGGCGGCACGGCCAAGGAGGTCGGCCCGTCCGACGCCTCCGCCTCATCGCAGATCTCCTATCTGAACACGCTGATCCAGCAGCGCCAGGACGCCATCCTCATCGCCGCCAACGACCCGAACGCCGTGTGCGGGCCGCTGAAGCAGGCCATGACCCGCAAGATCGCCGTCGTGACGTACGACTCCGACGCCGCCAAGGAGTGCCGGGACGTCTTCATCAACCAGGCCAGCTCCGAGGAGATCGGGCGCAGCGAGGTGAAGGTCATCTCGGACCTGGTCGGCGGCAAAGGCAAGATCGCGATTCTGTCGGCGACGGCCAACGCCACGAACCAGAACACCTGGATCGGCTTCATGAAGGACGAGCTGAAGAAGCCGGAGTACGCCGGTCTCAAGCTCGTCAAGGTCGCCTACGGCGACGACGACGACCAGAAGTCCTTCCAGCAGACGCAGGGCCTGCTCCAGGCGTACCCGGACCTCAAGGGCATCATCGCGCCGACCACCGTGGGCATCGCCGCCGCCGCGCGGTACGTCTCCGGCTCCAAGTACAAGGGCAAGGTCGAGGTCTCCGGCCTCGGCACACCGAACCAGATGCGCAAGTTCGTCAAGGACGGCACCGTGCAGAAGTTCGAGCTGTGGAACCCGGGTGACCTCGGCTACCTCGCCGCGTACGCGGCGGCCTCCCTCGCCTCCGGGCAGATCACCGGCGCCCAGGGCGAGAGCTTCAAGGCCGGCCGCCTCGGTGCCCGCACGATCGGCAAGGACGGTGAGGTCATCCTCGGCCCGCCCACGGTCTTCGACAAGAACAACATCGACAACTTCCACTTCTGAGCCCGGCGGGGCCGTCTCGGGGCGGCTCCGTCACCTGAGGAGTCCCCGTGCGGCGCGTCTGTTTCCTGCTGAAGGTCCGCCCGGACCGCCTCGCGGAGTACCGCGAACGCCACCGGACGGTGTGGCCGGACATGCTGGCCGCGCTGCGCGCGGCGGGCTGGCACAACTACTCGCTCTTCCTGCGTGAGGACGGCCTGCTCGTGGGCTACCTGGAGACCGACGACTTCGAGGCCGCGCAGGAGGCGATGGCGGCCACCGAGGTGAACGCACGCTGGCAGGCGGAGATGGCGCCGTTCTTCGAGGACCTCGAAGGAAGGCGTCCTGATGAGGACCCGCAGGTCCTCGGCGAAGTATTCCATCTTGACTGATCGGGGACCCGGTAATGAGCACGGAACAGGTCAGGGCCGCCCTGCGCGCACAGCGCATCGAGACGCCCTCGTGGGCGTACGGAAACTCCGGCACCCGCTTCAAGGTGTTCGCCCAGAAGGGGGTGCCGCGTACGCCGCAGGAGAAGATCGACGACGCGGCGCAGGTGCACCGGTTCACCGGCGTCGCGCCGACGGTGGCGCTGCACATCCCCTGGGACCGGGTCGACGACTACGCCGCCCTCGCCGCGTACGCACGCGAGCGCGGCGTCGGCGTCGGGACCATCAACTCGAACGTCTTCCAGGACGACGACTACATGCTGGGCAGCGTCACCAACCCCGACCCGGCCGTACGAAAGAAGGCGCTCGGCCACCTGCTGGACTGCGTCGACATCATGGACGCCACCGGATCGCGTGACCTGAAACTGTGGTTCTCCGACGGCACCAACTATCCGGGCCAGGACGACATCCGCCGCCGCCAGGACCGGCTCGGCGAGGCCCTCGCGGCGGTGTACGAGCGGCTCGGCGGCGACCAGCGGTTCCTGCTGGAGTACAAGCTGTTCGAGCCGGCGTTCTACATGACCGACGTGCCGGACTGGGGCACCTCGTACGCGCACTGCCTCAAGCTCGGCCCGAAGGCGCGGGTCGTCGTCGACACCGGCCACCACGCGCCCGGCACGAACATCGAGTTCATCGTGGCGCTCCTGCTGCGCGAGGGCCGCCTCGGCGGGTTCGACTTCAACTCGCGCTTCTACGCCGACGACGACCTGATGGTGGGCGCCGCCGACCCGTTCCAGCTGTTCAGGATCATGCACGAGGTGATCCAGGGCGGCGGGTACACCGACGACGTCGCGTTCATGCTCGACCAGTGCCACAACATCGAACCGAAGATCCCCGGCCAGATCCGCTCGGTGATGAACGTCCAGGAGGCGACCGCCAAGGCGCTGCTCGTGGACGCCGAGGCGCTGCGGGCCGCCCAGGACGCCGGTGACGTCCTCGGCGCGAACGCGGTCTTCATGGACGCCTACAACACCGACGTACGGCCGCTGCTCGCCGGGCTGCGCGAAGAGGCCGGACTGGACCCCGACCCGATGGCCGCCTACGCGCGGTCCGGCTACTTCGAGAGGATCCGCGACGAGCGCAAGGACGGCCAGGCGGCCGGATGGGGAGCCTGATGGGCGCCGTCGAGGACCTGCTGAACCGCTCCCGCGGCCTGGGAGCGGACCCGCGCAATACCAACTACGCGGGAGGCAACACCTCCGCGAAGGACACCGCCACCGACCCGGTCACCGGCGGCCCGGTCGAGCTGATGTGGGTGAAGGGCTCCGGCGGCGACCTCGGCACCCTCACCGCGACGGGCCTGGCCGTCCTGCGCCTCGACCGGCTGCGCGCCCTGACCGGCGTCTATCCCGGCGTCGAGCGTGAGGACGAGATGGTCGCCGCGTTCGACCACTGCCTGTTCGGCAAAGGCGGCGCGGCGCCGTCGATCGACACGGCCATGCACGGACTGGTCGACGCCGCCCACGTCGACCACCTGCATCCCGACTCCGGCATCGCGATCGCGACCGCCGCCGACGGCGAGGAGCTGACCCGGCGGATCTTCGGCGACCGGGTCGTGTGGACGCCCTGGCGGCGGCCCGGATTCCAGCTCGGCCTCGACATCGCCGCGATCAAGAGGGACAACCCGCAGGCGATCGGCGTCATCCTCGGCGGCCATGGCATCACCGCGTGGGGCGAGACCGGCGACGAGTGCCAGGCACGGTCCCTGGAGATCATCCGCACCGCCGAGGCGTACATCGCCGAGCACGGCCGCCCCGAGCCCTTCGGCCGGGTGGTCCGCGAACCGCTGCCGGAGGGCGAACGGCACGCGCGCGCCGCCGCGCTCTTCCCGACCCTCCGCGGCCTGGCCTCCACCGACCGCCCGCAGATCGGCCACTACACGGACGCCCCGGAGGTCCTCGACTTCCTGGCGCGCGCCGAGCACCCGCGGCTGGCCGCGCTCGGCACCTCCTGCCCGGACCACTTCCTGCGGACCAAGGTCCGCCCGCTCGTGCTGCCGCCGGACGCGACGGCCGATGACATACGGGCGCTGCACGAGGCGTACCGCGAGGACTACCGCGCCTACTACGAGCGGTACGCACGTGAGGACAGCCCGCCGATGCGCGGAGCGGACCCGGCGATCGTGCTGGTGCCCGGCGTCGGCATGTTCGCGTTCGGCAAGGACGAGCAGACCGCCCGCGTCGCGAGCGAGTTCTACGTCAACGCGATCAACGTGATGCGCGGCGCCGAGGCACTGTCGTCGTACGCCCCGATCCCCGAGTCGGAGAAGTTCCGGATCGAGTACTGGGAACTGGAGGAGGCCAAGCTCCGCCGCATGCCGCCGCCCAAGCCCCTCGCGACCCGCGTCGCGTTCGTGACCGGTGGCGGCTCCGGCATCGGCGCGGCCACCGCCCACAGGCTCGCGGCCGAGGGCGCCTGCGTCGTGGTCGCCGACCGCGACACCGCCGCCGCCGAGAAGGTCGCGGCCGAGCTCGCCACGGCCGTCGCGGTCACCGTCGACGTCACCGACGAGGAGCAGATCGCCGCCGCGCTGAACCGGGCCGTGCTCGCGTACGGCGGAGTCGACCTGGTCGTCAACAACGCCGGCCTGTCCGTGTCCAAGCCGCTGCTGGAGACCACCGCGAGCGATTGGGACCTGCAGCACGATGTGATGGCGCGCGGGTCCTTCCTGGTCTCCCGCGAGGCGGCCCGCGTGATGAGGGCGCAGGGCATGGGCGGCGACATCGTCTACATCTCCTCCAAGAACGCGGTCTTCGCCGGTCCGAACAACGTCGCGTACGGCGCTGCAAAGGCCGACCAGGCCCACCAGGTGCGCCTCCTCGCCGCCGAACTCGGCGAGCACGGCATCCGGGTGAACGGCATCAACCCCGACGGCGTCGTACGCGGATCCGGCATCTTCGCCGGAGGGTGGGGCGCGCAGCGCGCCGCCGTGTACGGCGTGCCCGAGGACAAGCTCGGCGAGTTCTACGCCCAGCGGACCCTCCTCAAGCGCGAGGTGCTGCCCGAGCACGTCGCGAACGCCGTCTTCGCCCTCACCGGCGGCGACCTGACCCACACCACCGGGCTGCACATCCCCGTCGACGCGGGAGTGGCGGCCGCCTTCCTCCGCTGAACACCGCCGGCCGCCGGTCGACCTCCGGCGGCAGAATCACGCTCGACGTGAATGTTCACCATCGGCTCGGGGAGCCGGCACTTCAGCGCCCCGCCTGACCTTTCCGGCTGCGGGCCCGGCTCCGGGCCCGCAGTCGGCCGAACGGAGTGGATGACATGACCGCACGGGTACGCGTCGGGCTCGTCGCCGGCGGCCTCGGAGTGTACTGGCCGCAGTTCCCCGACCTGCTGCCCCGGCTGCGGCGTTCCGCCGAGCGCGTCGCGGAGCGGATGCGCGACCTCGGCGCGGACGTCGTCGACGCCGGCTTCGTCTCCGATGCCCGCGACGGCGCCGCCGCGGCCGAGAGGCTGCGCGCGGCCGGCTGCGACATCATCGTCGGGTTCCTCACGACGTACATGACCGCGACCATGCTGGTTCCGGTCGCCCAGCGCAGCGGCGCCCCGGTCCTGCTGATCAACCTGCAGCCGACCGAGGCGATGGATCACGAGACCTTCGACACCGGGCAGTGGCTCGCCTACTGCGGCGCGTGCCCGCTGCCCGAGATGGCCAACACCTTCCTGCGCTGCGGCATCCCGTTCCGTTCCGTGTCGGGGTACCTGGAGGACGAGCGGGCCTGGGCGCGCATCGGCCGCTGGGTGCGGGCCGCGGGCGTACGGGCGGCGCTGCGCCGAGGGCGGCACGGCCTGATGGGTCACCTGTACCCGGGCATGCTCGACGTCTCCGCCGACCTGACCCTCGTCACGGCCGAGTTCGGCGGCCACGTGGAGGTCCTGGAATTCGACGACCTGCGCGTACGCGTCGAGAAGGTCACCGGCGCCGAGACGGAGGCCAAGAAGAAGGAGGCCGCGGACGTCTTCGAGCTGGACTCCTCGGTCGAGCCGGACGACTTCGCCTGGGCGGCGCGAGTCGCGGTCGGCCTCGATCACCTGGTCGAGGACTTCGGGCTCGACAGCCTCGCGTACTACCACCGAGGCCTGGCCGGAGAGGTCCACGAGCGCCTCGGCGCGGGCATGATCCTCGGGGCGTCGCTGCTCACGGCGCGCGGTGTGCCCGCGGCCGGGGAGTACGAGCTGCGGACCTCGCTGGCCATGCTCATCATGGACCGGCTGGGAGCGGGCGGGTCCTTCGCCGAGTTCCAGGCGCTCGACTTCGCGCGAGGGCACGTCGAGATGGGGCACGACGGGCCCGCCCACCTGGCCGTCGCCTCCGGACGCTCGCTACTCCGCGGCCTGGGCGTCTACCACGGCAAACGTGGCTACGGCGTGTCCGTCGAGTTCGACGTGCGGCATGGGCCGGTCACCGCGTTCGGCGTGCGGCAGGGCCGCGACGGCCGGTTCGCCTTCGTCGTCTCCGAGGGAGAGGTCGTGGACGGCCCGCACCTGAAGATCGGCAACACGACCTCCCGCGTCGACTTCGGCTGTGACCCGGGGGAGTGGGCCGACGCCTGGAGCGCCACCGGGATCTCCCATCACTGGGCGCTCGGCACCGGCCACCGGGTCGCTGACCTGCGCGCCCTGGCGGATCTTCTGGAGGTCGAGTTGATCGAGGTACGCCTCTGATTCAGGCGCCTTCGTGACCCGTAGCGGTCATTTTGGTGAATTGGATAGTCAAAAGACCGAAATACGGTCATTGTTGCGCTCAGTGCGCTGTGCAGTCGTCTGTCCCTTTCCCGCTGAACTCCCCGCCAGGAGACTCCGATGCGTCTGCGTGTTCCTTCGCATGCCTGCGGCCGGAAGGCCGCCCTCATGCTCACGGCGGTGCTCCTCCCGCCGCCACTCCAGGCGTCGCCACGGCGACGCCCGACCCGGTGGCACCGGCCGCGACCACTCACCGGATCCTGTTCGACGATTCAAAGGCCGAGCAGGCCGGAAACGCCGACTGGGTCATCAGCACGAGCATGCCCGACCCGCTCGGGCAGAACTCCTCGCCGCAGTCCGAGACCGACTGGACCGGCGCCATCTCCTCCTGGGGCGTGGCGCTGCAGAAGACCGGTCAGTACAGCCTGAAGACGCTGCCCCCTGGCAGCACGATCACCTACGGCGGCGGAGGCGCGCTGGACCTGTCGAATTTCGACGAGTTCGTGCTGCCCGAGCCGAACGTCCAGCTCAGCGCGGCCGAGAAGACCGCCGTCATGACGTTCGTGCAGAACGGCGGCGGCCTGTTCCTCGTCTCGGACCACAACGGCAGCGACCGTAACAACGACGGCTGGGACTCCCCGAAGATCCTCAATGATCTGCTGACCAACAACGGGGTGGACAACACCGACCCGTTCGGGTTCTCGGTCGACGTCAAGAACATCAACACCGACAATCCGGTGGTGACCCAGGGCTCGAATCCGATCGTCAACGGTGACTTCGGCACCGTCACCGGCAGCATCCTGCGCAGCGGCACCACGTTCACCCTGCACCCCGCCGACAATCCGAACGTGAGCGCCGCGGTCTGGCTGAGCACCGCGAACCAGTCCGGCACCACCGACGCGTTCGTCGTCACCAGCACGTTCGGCAGCGGGCGCGTCGCGATCTGGGGCGACAGCTCCGCCATCGACGACGGCACCGGCGCGTCGGGTGAGAACCTCTTCAACGGCTGGCAGGACCCGGCGGGCAGCAACGCCGCCATCGGCCTGAACGCCACTGCCTGGCTCGCCTCCGGAAGCGCGGGCGGCGGAGGCGGCGGCGGGGCCGAGCAGCTGGTCAACGGCGGGTTCGAGAGCGGAACCGCGGCGCCGTGGTCCGGCTCGGCCAGGATCAACCAGACCGCCACCGAAGCGCCGCACGCCGGCAGCTGGGACGCCTGGCTGGACGGCTACGGCACCACTCACACCGACACCCTCGGCCAGCAGGTCACGATCCCCGCGAGCGCCCAGAGCGCGGCGTTCTCGTTCTGGCTCAAGGTCGACAGCGTGGCGTCCACCACCACGGTGTTCGACACGCTGAAGGCGCAGGTCCTCAACGGCTCAGGAACGGTCCTGTCCACTCTCGCCACCTACTCGAACGTCGACCAGGGCACCGGCTACACGAAGCACAGCTTCGACCTGAGCGCCTACGCCGGCCAGACGATCACGTTGAAGTTCACCGGCGCCGAGGACGAGCAGAAGGCGACGTCCTTCGTCCTCGACGACACCTCCCTCACCACGTCCTGACGTCGGCGGCCGGTGAGCGTCACGCTCACCGGCCGCCGTTCACGCGTCCGTCAGGAGCACGGACCCTCGTCGGTCCAGACGTCCGCCGAACCCGGGGTCTCGCCCTGGGTCCACCACTTCGCCTTCCAGGTGTGGGACTGGTAGGTCGCCTCCATGCCACCGGTGTAGATCGCCGAGGCGCTCCAGGCCGGGGCGGTGCAACCGCCGGGCGGCGGGTCGGTGGGCGGGTCGGTCGGGGTGCCGCCGCCAAAGCTCGCGGTGAACTTGGTGAAGTCCCACGCGCCCTGCTCGACGCTGGAGCAGGTGCCGGAGGTCTGCCCGTTGTTGTCCGGCGGGCTGCACTGCCGGTCCCGGTTGACCGACCAGTACGTGTAGCGCGACAAGCCGTGCGACTTCACGTAGTCGAGCACGGACTGGAAGTCGGCCTGCCGGAAGTACTCCCCAGTGTCGGAGCGGCCGTTCATCAGCGAGACGCCCTCGTGGGCGTACGCGGTGCCGGAGCTCCAGCCGAACGTCGTCATCAGCGTGGAGTGGAAGCCCTCCAGGGCGCTGATCTGCGCCGCCGAGCCGCCGAACCCGCCGTCGAACGGCATGATCGCGTAGTTGGTGGGGGTGAAGCCCTGGCTCTTGGCCTCGTTCAGCATCTGCTGGCCGAACCAGCCGGTGCCCGCGCCGCCCGTCGTGCCGGCGGTGGTGATCGAGACGTACAGGCCGGAGTTGTTCTGCTGGAGGATCTTCGCGGCGCCGATCTCGTTGTGGATCGCGGCGGTGTTCTCGTACTCGGGCTCTTCGAGGTCGAAGTCGATCGCCTTCAGCCCGTACTTGTCGACGACCTGCTGGTACGCGGCGGCGGTGGACGCCGGGTCCCCGCAGGTCTGGCCGAGCTTGGTGCCGCCGTATCCGCCGGCGGAGATCGTCACGTCACCGCCCGCGCTGCGGATGCCGTCGATCATCGCCTTGGCGGTCGTGTCGGACGAGACGGCGTGCGTGCCGTCCCACGTCGGCGAGCACCCGCCGCCGTTCGGCGCGAGTATGAACGCGAGCTGGAACGACTTCTGGCCGGTGGCGCTCATCACCGGTCCGAGGTCGGGCGGGCTGTTGTCGAACGGCATCACGTACGGCGCCGCGCCGTACCAGTTGCCGCCGAGCGCGGCGGGGGCACTCGACGTCGCGGCGGCGACTCCGGTGACGGCCGCTGCCGTCCCGAGTGCCACGGTCGCCGCCGTTGCCACGGCGACGGCGAATCTGCGTCGTCTTCCGATCATGCGCGTGTTCCATCGCATGTCGTATCTCCTTCGGGTGACGTACGGACCGGCCGTAGTCCTGGCGGGGACCGAACCGGGGGGCTCTTACGCTTCTCTTAAGAAACCTTCCTATTAGATTGCTGAAAGCGTACCGCCGAACCGGCGTTTTGAAGAGACCCCAATCGCGGACCGGTGCCCCGCGCGCCCGCGCGAGACGGGTCAGGCGTTCCAGGCCTTGGTGAACTCCGCGAGGTTGATGCGCCCGTCCCCGTCCTTGTCGGCGTGCGAGAAGATCGAGTCGATGTCGTCGCCGGAGACCGTTTCGCGCCGCGCGGTCATGGCGAGCTTGAACTCCACCGCCGTGACGTAGCCGTCCCCGTCGTAATCGAATTCCTTGAAGGTCTGAACGGCCTCGTTGTCGGTTGACATGCCCTTGTGCCTCCAGATGCGGATGTTCCGTCGAGCCTGCATGAAAGCACACAAACCTTCATCTCCGTCGAGGTGACACGTGATCGGAATCGCGACCTGCGCGTCTCACAAGGGAGAGATGTCCGATGGGCGCGGACGAAGGGAAGTAGACGTGAGGTACGACGAACAGATCATTGTGGCGGGCGCCGGACCCGTCGGGCTGTGGCTCGCCGCGGAGCTGGCGCTCGCCGGTGTGCCGACGCTGGTAGTGGAGCGGAACGAGGAGCGCGGCACGTACTCCAGTGCACGCGGGCTGCATCCGCGCACGATCGAGATCCTCGCGATGCGCGGGGTGGAGAAGCGGTTCCTCGCCGAGGGGGCGCCGGTCCCCGGCTGGTACTACATGCCGCACACCCGGCTCGATTTCCGGCGGCTCGACACGCCCTTCCCGTCCACGGTGGCCTACCCCCAGGTGCACACCGAGGAGCTCCTGGAACGGCACGCCATGGACCTGGGCGTGCGCATCCTGCGCGGGCACGCCGTCACCGGCCTGACACAGGACGTCTCGTCGGTCACCGTCGAGGTGGAGGGGCCGGACGGCGTCTCGAAGCGGACCGTGGAGTACGTGGTCGGCTGCGACGGCGGCGGCAGCGTCGTCCGTGAGGCCGCCGGCATCGACTTCCCCGGCACGGAGGCCACGTCGTACGGCTACTTCGGTGAGGTCGTCCTGGACGACCCGCCCGAGGGGCCCGGCGCCAGCTGGCACAACGACGAGGGCGTGCTGCTGGTCGTGCCGCTGTCCGGCGGCCGGTTCCGGCTGATGGGCGTGGACGCCGCCACCCAGGACTCCGAGCGGGAGTTCGCGCCGGCGGACCTGCGCGCCGCGGTGATCCGGGTGGCCGGCACCGACTTCGGCATGCGGGACGCCACGTGCGTCTCACGGTTCGGGAACGCCTCCCGGCACGCCGCGTCGTACCGGGCGGGGCGGGTGCTGGTCGCGGGCGACGCCGCGCACGTCCACGTCCCGGCCGGCGCCACCGGCCTCGACGTCGGGCTGCAGGACGCGATGAACCTCGGCTGGAAGCTCGCCGCCCAGGTCCAGGGGCGCTCCGCCGGCGACCTGCTGGACAGCTACCACCGCGAACGCCACGCGGTCGGCGCGGCGCTCGTCGACCACATGAACCCGCTCGTCACCGCGGCGATGCCGGCGGAGGAGGCGCCGCGCACCCTGATGGGCAGTCTCATCGCCTCCCAGCCGCGGCTCTCGCTCCTCCTCGCCGAGGAGATGGCCGCGCTCGACGTCGCCTACCCGCCCGCCGACCCGAGGGCCCATCCGCTCGCCGGGACGAGGCTCCCGGATCCCGGCGGCCCGTTCGACCTTCTGCACGAGGGCCGAGCCATCCTCCTGGACCTGGCCGGCGCACCGCTGCAGGCCGCCGCCGCGCGCGCGTCGTCGATGGGCATCGAGACATACCGGAGCGCACTCGCCAGGACCGGCGGGCCGGACTGGACCGGCGTCGGTGCGGCGATCATCCGGCCGGACGGGTACGTGTGGTGGGCGGAGGACGAAACAGCGCTGGACCTGCAGTCGGCCGTGATCCGCGGCCTCGAGGGCCTCGGTGCGACGTTCTGATACCGCGACGGCCCATCGCGGCGAATGGTGGCCTCGCCGCCGGTAGCAGGGGAATGTCTGCCTGAGGCTTCTACATTGGACCGATGCGTACGCTGACGACGGAACGGCTGAGCCTCGAGCCCTGGCGGGAGGCGTTCGAGACGGATCTCTTCCGTATGAGCGCCGACCCGCGCGTGATGCGCTACATCGGAGCGGGCGTCGTGTGGGACCCCGAGTACGCCGCGCGCCGCCACCAGGCGCACCTCGCGCACTGGAGGGACCATGGGTTCGGCTGGCGCGGGATCATCGGCGGCGACGGCGCGTTCCTCGGCGTCGCCGCCCTCAGTCGCCTGGGCTCGACCGTGCCCGGCATCGAGGAGTCCGCGGTCGAGATCGGATGGTGGGTCGAGCCATCGGCCTGGGGGCGCGGCGTCGCGACGGAGGCCGCGATCGCGATCCGCGAAGAGGCGTTCTCCCTGCTCGACGTCGAGCGGCTCGTCGGACGCTACCACCCGGCCAACGAAGTGTCCGGCCGTGTCATGGTCAAGCTCGGCATGAGCCTGTACGGCGACGTCATGGGCCAGAACGAGCGGCCCGTACGCGTCTACACCCTCGACCGGCGCGACTGGGAGAACCTTCCTCATCGAACATCTGTTTGATCGGCGGCGTAGAGTGCCTCTATGACGCTTCCCTTCCAGGGGTCGCTGCTGGACTGCCAGGACGAGCCCGCGCCCGGGGCCCTGGGCGCGTCGGTGCGGCGGACCCACCTCGACCACGGAGCCTGGATCGACGTACGGCCGGGCTGGCTCGCCGGCGCCGACGCCCTCTTCGAGCGGCTGGTGAGCGTCGTTCCCTGGAAGGCCGAGAGCCGGCCGATGTACGACCGGGTCGTCGAGGTTCCGAGGCTGATGAGGTTCTACGGCGAGGGGGAGGCCCTGCCCGACCCGGTCCTACGCGAGGCCGGGCGCGCGTTGAACGCCCACTACGCCGATGAGCTCGGCGAGCCGTTCCGCACCGCCGGGCTCTGCCTCTACCGCGACGGCCGCGACAGCGTCGCCTGGCACGGCGACCGCGTCGGGCGCGGCGCGACCGAGGACACGATGGTCGCGATCCTGTCGGTCGGCGCCCCGCGCGCCCTCCTGCTGCGCCCGCGCGGCGGAGGCCCGGCGCTGCGCCACGATCTGGGCCACGGCGATCTCCTCGTGATGGGCGGCAGCTGCCAGCGCACGTGGGAGCACGCCATCCCCAAGACCGCCCGGCCCGCCGGGCCGCGGATCAGCGTCCAGTATCGCCCGCGCGGAGTCCGCTGACCCGTGGTGAGGGTATGACTACCTGCGAGTGGCACTGAATCAGCCGGATCCGGCCAATCCTGAGGGACGGTCGCGGGCTCCGGTCGTCCGTGACCTGGGGCAGGAGAGAGACCCGCCAATCCAATTCAGATTGTTGGGGGAATTTTCCACCTTTTCTAATGCGCATCCGCAAGATATCTACCTACTAGCGCGTAGTCACGCCGACCGAAAAGGAGTCCCATCCGCTGCCACACCCCGCGGTCCCCGCCCGCCGCGACCGCCATCGCGAGCATCCACCGCGGAGTGCACGACAGTTCCCCAGGTAGCCCCTCTTGGAGGATCACGTGTCACTTTTCAGGCGCTCGCCCCACAAAGCGCGTACTTCTCGTCTCGCGGCCCTCTCCGTCGCCGCACTCGTCTGCGGCGCCCTCGCGCTGGGAACCCAGCCGGCCGGAGCCGCGGCCCACAACCCGGTCACCCACCCCGAGCGTGACTGGCTCGGATCGCAGGTGGCCAAGCACGAGCCGTCCTCCGGCTCCAGGATCATCAGGCCGCACGCCGTGCAGACCCCCGGCCTCGACGTCAGCAGCTGGCAGGGCAACGTCGACTGGGGATCGGTCGCCGCGAACGGCGCCCGGTGGATGTACACCAAGGCGACCGAGTCGACGAACTACACGAACCCGTACTTCAGCCAGCAGTACACCGGTGCGTACAACGCGGGTCTCGTCCACGGCGCATACCACTTCGCCACCCCGAACACCTCCTCAGGCGCCGCGCAGGCCGACTACTTCGTCGCGCACGGCGGCGGATGGTCCGCCGACGGCAAGACCTTCCCCGGCATGCTCGATATGGAGTGGAACCCGTACGGCGCGGCCTGCTACGGCCTATCCGGCTCCGGGATGGTCAACTGGATCCTCTCGTTCAGCAACGAGTACCACGCCCTGACGGGCCGCTACCCCATGATCTACACGGCGACCAGCTGGTGGAGCCAGTGCACCGGGAACACCGGTGACTTCTCCTCCACCAACCCGCTGATGCTCGCGAACTACAACGGCTCGCCCGGCCCGATGCCCTACAACTGGGGCTTCCAGACCATCTGGCAGTTCGCCGACTCGGGCGTCTTCCCCGGCGACCAGGACTACTTCAACGGCGACTACTCGCGTGTCCAGGCGATGGCGAACGGCTGACCCCGTTCACCCGATCTCGCGTCCCAGCCGGGCGTGGTCCTCGCGGACCCGCCCGGCCAGCGGCGTTTCCGGCCCCCTCGGCGCGAGCCGAGGGTCCCCCGCTGAGCCGCCCCGGCGGCCTCACACCGCAGGAAGAGAGGTAGCGCACCGGTTCCGGTGAGTTCGCCGGGCCCGAGGCGCGTACACATGATGAACACTTCCGACAACTCGATGACCCGGCGCACGGCGCTGCTGGCCGGTGCCGGAGCCGCGGTCGCGACGCTCGGCCTCGGCAGCGCGGCGCGTGCCGCCTCCTCGGTGGGCCGGCGCGTGAGCCTGACGCCGGCGCAGCAGGCCGGCCAGCGAGTGATCTACTCCTACTCTGGCCTGACCGTGCCGCAGGCGGTGCTGGACCAGATCGCCGCCGGAAAGGGCGCCGGAGTCATCTTCTTCGGCGACAACATCTCCAGCATCAGCCAGATCAAGTCGGTGTGCGACCAGCTGAACGAGGCCAACCAGGCGAGCCCCGTCACGGCGCCGCTCCTGCTGATGACCGACCAGGAGGGCGGCCAGGTCCGCCGTCTCCCCGGCGGGCCGACCCAGTCAGAGAAGGACATCGGCGCCTCTTCCGACCCGGCGGGCGCCGCCGCGGACGCCGGCACGACCGCGGGCCTGCTCCTCCGGAGCGCCGGCATGAACGTCAACCTCGCACCCGTCCTCGACGTGTACCGCACGCCGGGTGACTTCGAGGACCAGTACGAACGCTCCTACAGCACCGACCCCGACGTCTGCGGCCAGTGCGGCAGCGCGTTCATCTCCGCCCAGCAGGCCCAGGGCGTGGCCTCGGCCGCCAAGCACTTCCCGGGTCTCGGCTCCGCCACCGCGAGCCAGAACACCGACAACAAGCCGGTCACGCTGACCGCCTCGGCGTCCACCCTGCGCTCCGTCGACGAGGCGCCGTACGTCCCGGCGATCGCCTACGGCGTGGAGATGGTCATGATGTCCTGGGCCGTCTACCCGTCGCTGGACGCGAACAATCCGGCCGGCCTCTCCTCGACGATCATCAGCCAGGAGCTGCGCGGCCGTCTCGGCTTCCAGGGCGTCACCGTGACGGACTCGATCACCGCCGGAGCCCTGAACGCCTACGGCACCCCGTCGCAGCGTTCGGTGCTGGCGGCCAAGGCCGGCATGGACCTGCTCCTGGTGTGCGGCGGCAACCAGAACGGCACGGACGTCGTCAACGGCCTCGCCGCCGCGCTGCAGAACGGCACGCTGAGCCAGAGTGGCTTCGACGCCGCCCGCAACCGCGTCACGGCCCTGCGGAACCGCCTCGCCTGACCCGGCCCATCCGACGGCCCGTCCCGGAGGGGGCGGGTCGTCCAAGGGCAGGGGTTCACGTGTCGGGCAGGCCCGCGAGCATCGTGCGCCGGGCGCGCCACTCCGCGACCGCCTCGGCATGGCCCGGTTCCTCGGCACGGAAGGTGATGCCGCTCGTCACGGGCATTCCTGCGTGGACGTCGGCGTCGACCGAGGTCACCACCAGCGCGAAACACTCCAGCTCCGGCGACGGCAGGCGTACGGGACGGGCGCGCACGTAGGTCACCGAGCCGGGGGAGACCGCGCCGAACAACGCGGTGCCGCCGCGCGACAGGTTTCCCGCCGTGCGCGTGCCGCGCCACAAGGCCACCCGCAGGGTCCGCTCGTCGTGCACGACCAGCTCGCCGGCGCTCACCATCGAGACGCGCGGCCCGCCGTCCTCATCGGTCGTGACCAGCAGGAACGCCGGCTGGATCTCCGCGTCGAGCGCGTCGTCGGCCAAGGCGCGTACGAGATCGGCGGGAAGACGATCCATGATCCCCTCAATGAGGAAGGGCGCGGGCGGATGCCCGCGCCCTCACCTCAGGACTTCCAGACCTTGCGCCGCTTGTCGCCCAGCGGGCTGGTCGAGGCCCAGACGCGGCGCCAGGACGCCACCTGCGTGCCGTCGTCGTTCGGCCGTACCGGGGCCGCGCCCGGCTTGACCGACCGGGAGCCGCCGGGAACGTCCAAGGTGTCGCCGGCCGCCGCGCGCAGCGCGCCGTACCAGCCGAGCTCCTCCTCGGCGGCGAGCTGGCTTACCGCCGTGGCCATCCGAACACGGAAGGAACGGACGTCCTCCCCGTCCTCCGGGTAGAGCGGCCGGCCGTACCGCACCGCGACCCGCGGCTTGCCGGGCTGCGGCCAGTTGCGCCCGCGCGGCATCGCGGCGTACGAGCCGCGCAGCGCGATCGGGACGCACGGGATCTTCTTGTTGACGCACAGCACGGACGCACCCAGCTTGAACGGGTGGATCCAGCCGTCCTCGGACCGCGTGCCCTCCGGGTAGAGCAGCAGGCTCCAGCCGTCGTCGACGAGGTCGAGCGTGAGGCTGCGCAGCCGCCGAGAGCCGTACCGCTCCACCGGGAACGCGTTGAAGAAGATCGCGGTCAGCGCGGCACGCCAGCGGACGTCGAAGAAGTAGTCCGAGGCGGCTCCGACCGCGACCCGGTTGGCGAACCGGTCCGGCAGCGAGCCCAGGATCAGCGGGGTGTCCAGGTGGCTGGAGTGGTTCGCCACGAAGACGACCGGGCCGCGCACGCCGTCGAGGTACTCCGTGCCCTCGACCGTCGTGCTCGTCTGGCCGAACGTGACCGGCTTCAGCAGCGTGCGCCGCAGGCCGGCGCGTGCCGTGACCGCCACCGGGGTGCGCGCCCAGCCCGTCGGGAAGTCGCGCCCGCCCTGCTCCAGCTCGTGCGGCTCCGCCGACCGCGGCACGGTCGACCGGCCACGCCAGTCCCGCCCGTGCCGCAGTAGCCGGTACTCCTTGCGAAGGCTCATCGGTCGCTCACCGCTCCTCACTCGCTTCGCGGACGGCCTCGTACCTCGGCCGGCCGCTCCGCTCGCTGCGTCGGATTCGCTCCGGGCTCATCGAACGTCCGCCAAAGCCAACGGAGGAGCGTGCTGGTACGTGATGGACGGGCTGCCGCCGACCGTGTCCTTGGCCATCTCCAGCGCGTCCGCGAGCGTCGTCGCCGACCGGAAGCCCATCCGCGAGGTGGTCTTGCGGTTGCCGCCGACGAAGATCACGTCACCGAGGTGCTCCAGCGCGTGCGCGCCCCAGTACCACATGTAGAACGGGTGGACGCCGTGGTAGGCGTAGCTGTTGCGGTACAGCTGGATGTACCACGGGTCGGTCGCGAACTGCTCCTCGTACTTCGTCTCCAGGAGCACCGGATCGGTGCTCTCGGTGAGGATCTCCTCGAAGAAGTCGATGTAGCTCGGGTGGTGCACCGGGTGGAACTCGTTCGGCACGGGGTGGTAGAAGATCGCCACGCCGCCCTGCCGGACGATCGGCTTGTTCTTGTAAAGATTGAAGAAGTAGCCGAGCCCGAGCGACATCACGAGGATCGGGTTCATCACGGAGTTGACGTTGTACGGGCAGATGTAGGGCAGCCCGTAGATCGCGACGTCGGACTGGCCGTTGACCTCGGTGAGCTGCTGCCGGTGGACGTTCTCCAGCGTCAGCGGGTGCACCTCGGACTGCAGGCCGGCGTGCACGCCCGTCACGCCGTACGGCGCGGCGTTGTTCTGCCAGACACGGCGCCGGGTCTTGGCCGGCATCAGCTCGTTGGCCCGCTTCACCGCGACGTAAGACGCCTGGTCGCGGAGGTTCCACTCCCACTCGCGCTTGTTCAGGAAGCCCATCGAGGACGGGAACGTGTCGTTGTTCAGCGTCGTCTCGACCGTGAAGACCTTCACGTGCTCGTCGATCACATTCTTCATGCGGTCGTACGAGTGGTGCATCGCGGAGTTCGGCGGGTCGTTGAAGGAGTTCGAGTGCCGGAGCGTGTGCACGTTGTGGTGGTGCTTCAGGCTCTTGTAGCTCGCGAGCCCGACCGACACCGACTTCGAACCGCCGCTCATCGCCGTCAGGGTGATGTTGACGTAGACGATCAGGTCGCTCTCGGCCGCCCGCCGGTTGATCTCGACGTCCTCGCCGTGGCGGGTCTTCCCCATGTGGAGGAGGTTGTCGTGATCTTCGGCGTCGTGGTTCTTCAGGTGGTCGGGGAAGAACGCGTGGAACACCCGGTCGCCGACCGTGCGCCGCAGCTCGGCCGGGGTCATCCGGCGGTGCAGCGCGTTGCCCGCGATCAGCTCGACGTCGTCGACGCCCTTGGCCGCGGCCATCTCCAGGACCTGCTCGATGATGCGCTGGCGTACGTCGGGTGTCTGCATCTGTGGCAGCGGCAGCGAGATGTCGTCGAAGACGATCGTCAGCCGCATCCCGGGCGTCAGCAGCTCGGGGAGCGGTTCGGTGCCGTGCGGGTTGAGCAGCGCGTGCCGGATGGCGTTGTCGACGTCGCGGATGCCGGGCAGGGAATCCGGTGGATAGATGACCTTGGCCCCGAGCGGCAGCCGCTCAAGCCGGAAGCCCTCGCCCTGGTGCATGAGCAGCGGCGGTGTCCGCTCATCCACGTCGAGTACGAAGCCTGGTCTGCTCACTCGTAACCTTTCCTATCGCGCCAGATCGAAGGCGACTTTGACGGTGCCGAGGCGTCCCGCGTCGGCCGCGTGTGTCAGGGCCTCCCGCCAGCGGGCGAGAGGATATGTGGTGCCGACGTACCCGTCGATGGGGGCGTCCTGCGCGAGGCGCAGTGCGTCGCCGAAGTCGGCGCCGTCCGCGCCCGACGCGTACGCCCCGATCAGCTGCAGCTCGCGGTACCACAGAGGTGTGAGATCGACTCCGCCCGACGGCATGCCGGACACCACGACCGTACCCCCGGCCTGGACGAGCCGCAGTGCGGTGTCCAGCCCGCTGCTGCCGCCGGTGCACTCGAAGGCGACGTCGGCGCCGCCGAGGAGGAAGTTCGCGCCCCGCTCGGGTGTGTGCATCCGCGCCGTCGTGACCCGGCGCAGCGCACGCGCCGCCTTGCCCGGCTCGATGATCGCGGTCGCGCCGAGAGCCTTGGCCTTCTCACGCTGATGGCCGTGCTTGGCGACGACGTACACGGCGCCGACCTCGGTCAGCTCGCGCAGCGCCAGCAGCGTCAGGAGGCCGACAGTGCCGGCCCCGATGATCACCGCCGTGGAGCCCGGCTCGACGTGCACCCGGCGTACGGAGTGGACGGCGCAGGCGAGCGGCTCGGCGAGCACCGCGCGCTCGTCCGGCAGGGAGTCCGGCACCGCGTGCAGCTGGCGGGCGTGCGCGACGAACTGACGGCTCCACCCGCCTCCGGTGTCGGCGCAGAACCCCGTCTGCAGCCCGGCGGAGATCCGGCCGGTCGTGATGTGATCGCACCGGCTCTGCTGCCCGGCGGCGCACCAGCGGCACTCGGCCGTGCCGCGTGCCGCGCACGACAGCACCGGGTCGATCACGACACGGGTGCCCTTCGGCATGCCCGGCAGGTCGTCCTGGGTCTCGCCGACGATCTCGTGTCCGGGAACGAACGGCATCGAGGTCATCGGGGACAGGTACGGCGAGGAGCGCCCGGTCAGCAGGCCGAGGTCGGAGCCGCAGATGCCCGACAGCCGCGGCGTCACGCGGGTCCAGCCCTCCGCGGGCAGCTCCGGCGCCTGGCGGTTCACCAGCCGCATCGGCGAGACGTTTCCGGCGATCATGCCGCTCATCCGGCCACCGGCCTTCGTCGCGGTCAGCCCGCGTGCCGCCAGGAACCGGCCCGGTGAGCGGTGGTACTCGAGTGCGAGGATCAACGCCCGGCCCTCGTCCCAACAGTGTCGATCAGCACGTCTCCCCTACCACGTGTGTGGGCGCCCCATTCGTAGATGCGCCAGTGCTTGCGCTTGGCATGCCGGTACAGCGAGGGATCCGGGTTCACCGCCGCGGGGGTGCCCACGGCCTCCAGCAGCGGCCGGTCGGAGTAGCTGTCCGCGTACGCGTAGGACTGCGACAGGTCGAGACCCGAGGCGAGGGCGTGACGGCGCAGCCAGGCGGCGCGGGCCTCGTCGACCAGCGGAGGTGAGTCCAGGTAACCGGTGAACTTGCCGTTACGCGTGTGCATGCGGCTCGCCACGATCTCGTCGAACAGTCCGGAGAGAGGCCGGATGAAGACGTCGATGGTGCCGGTGATCAGGATGGTCTTGTGCCCGGCGGCGCGGTGGGCGCGGATGCGGCGAACCGCCTCCGGCATGACCCGCTGGAGCAGCGCCTCGCCGAGGACGTCGTCGACCAGGTCGCGCAGCTCCTCGACGTTCGCGCCCTCGTAACGGCGCAGGAACGCGCGGACGAAGTCGCCGCGGTCGCGGCGCTCGGCCCGCAGGTAGCGGGGGAGCGAGCGCGCGAGGTCGGCCAGCTCGCCGCTCCACTGCGACTTCGGCAGCGACGAAAGCCGTGCCCACAGGTAGGACTCGATCAGGTTGGAGGCGACGATCGTGCCCTCGAGGTCGAATACTGCCGCGACGTCGTCGCGCTCCGGCAGCGCCGGCGCGCCCGAGCGCTTGCCGCCGCCGCGCCCCTTGGAGAAGTCGCGCATCAGCGCGGTCACGCTGGGGGAGTGCACTTCCTGCAGGTAGTGCGCCCAGTCGATGTCCGCAGGGTCGAAGCCGTACACCTCCATCAGCTCCGGCGGCAGGCTCCGGTGCAGGGAGTGCGTGTGAGTGTCGTCGTAGATGACCTCGGCCTGGGTGTAGGCCTGGTAGAGGTCGGCGTAGCGGCGCAGGAAGTCGAGGTTGTTCTGCTGCCGGTGGACCGACGTCATCCAGTCGCGCGTACGTGCCGAGGCGGGCATGCGCAGCAGCGTGCGCTCGGCGATGGACGCCGCGCGCTCGCCGCCGCTCAGCATCATCTCCACCTGCCGGCTGCCCGGGAACCGCCAGGACGGCACGCGGATGTGGCCGCGCTCGCCGGCCGGCATCGGGTGGCGCTCGAAGTATTCGCGGACGTTCTCGTACAGGCCGCGGAACGGCAGCGGGTTACGCGAGCCGGAGCCGACGTGGAAGTACTTCGTGTCGCCGGTGTCGGTCGGAGTGGCCGCGACGGCCAGCGTCGCGTTGACGACCATGTCGACCGGGATGATGTCGACCACGCTGTCGGGCAGGCCGGGGAACTCCGGCAGGATGCCGCGCCCGTACGCGATGATCAGCGGGTCGGCCATCTTGTAGCCGTCGATCCAGCCGGGGTACGGGTGGCGCAGCGAGCTCTCGACGATCGCCGGGCGGACGATCGACAGGCGGCGCTCGCCCCACATCTCCTCGGCGGCGCGCTCACCCAGCGCCTTGGTGAAGGTGTAGACGTCGGGCCAGCCAAGGCTCTGCGCGCGTGCGCGCCCGTAGTCGACGAGGCGCTCGGTCACCCAGGCCTGCCGGGCCTCTTCGGCGGCAGACACGACCGACTGCGGACCGGCCTTGCGGTGCTCGCCCTGCGCGCGTGACATCGACTTGCGCAGCACCTCGGGGCGGCGCGAGTCGCGCTCGACGTCGGCGCGGGCGGCCAGGGCGCCGGCCAGCTCAGCACGCCAGTCGACGTTGTGGTCGAGGCGGTCCTCCGGCACGACGCCCTTGCGGACGCCGGCGACGTAGGCGGTCGACACGTGAACGACGTGCGGGTCGGCGCCGCTCGCCTTCAGTGCCTCGTACAGCGTCACGACGCCGGAGACGTTGGTGCGGAAGGCCTCGTCGATGGGCGGGTCGAAGGAGACCGTGGACGCGCCGTGGACGACGACGTCGACGTCGCCGGGGAGGGTCACCTCGCCGAGGTCGCCCTCGATCACGTTGACGCGCTCGGCCGCGATCCGCCGCAGCTCCTCGTCGCCGATCCGCTCGCGCAGCTCGCGGAAGACCGGCTTGCGGAGCAGGGCGTCGAAGCGCTTCTGGGCCGTTACGGTGCCGCGGGGCCGGATCAGGACCGAGACGCGGACGTTCTCATACGACGAGAGGAGCTTCTCCAGCGTGGCCTGCCCGAGGAACCCGGTGGCGCCCGTCAGGAGGAGGTGTGAATCATCAAGAAGGTGGAACCCGTGCAGGTCTGGCATCATCCTCTGAATTTCTCCGATCGTGGGGCATGAGCCGTCCCGGCGCGAGCTTTCGGGGAAAGACTAACGGCTGGGAAGCGTGCGACCAACGGCCGGGCGTGTCCGGCCGACATCATGTTTCGATCATTTTCGGCGACCCGAATCCGTGAGTCTGTCGTTCATCGAACCGGAGCGGAAAACCTCGACGCGAACGGGTGACGAGGCGAAGCCCGCCTCGCGGATCGCGGCACCGACGGCCTGGTCCGCACGGGCGCGTTCGACCAGGCCAGGGTCGACTTCGAGGCGTACGACGTCGCCCAGATCGCGCACCCGTAGATCGCGGGCAGCGCCGCCGAGGACGGTGCGCACGGCGGTCTCCGCGCGCTCGATTCGGGCCAGCCTGGCGGGTGTGACCTCGATGCCGTATGCGACCCGGCTGGCCATGCAAGCGGCGGCCGGCTTGTCCCAGACGGGCAGATCCCAGTGCCGCGCGATCGCACGGACCGCGGATTTGTCAAGACCCAGATCCGCGAGCGGGGTACGCGCCCCGCGCTCGGCGGCGGCACGGATGCCGGGGCGGAACCCGGCCACGACGTCGGAGGCGTTGGTGCCGGTCGTGATCGTCTCGAAGCCCAGCTCGGCGGCCAGGGAGTTCGCGGTGTCCAGCAGGACGCTCTTGCAGAAGTAGCAGCGCTGTGAGCTGTTCTCGCGGTAGCCCGCGACGTCCATCTCGTTGGTGGGCGGCGTGTGGTGGGCGACGCCGAGGCCCGCGCAGAAATCGCGGGCGGCGTCGAGCTCGGCGGCCGGCAGCGATGGCGATACGGCGGTGACCGCGGCGACCTGTTCCGTGCCGAGTGCGCGTACGGCCGCGGCGAGGACGACACTGGAGTCCACACCGCCCGAGAACGACACCAGCGTTCTGCCGTAACCTGCGATTTCGGTCAGCAGATCGTCGGAGAGGACCACGACATCCACCATCTAACCCCGTTCCGTCTGAAGGCGTGTTTCCCGAGAGTCCACCCCCGGACCCGCACGTCCACGACGTCATCGACCACCAACGACACACGAAGGACGGAGCGGCGCTCCGCCCACGGCATCGATGCCGGGGTTTCCACGCCGCGTATGCAATGACCGTATCTCAGCCAGAAGGTGTCACCGATCTCGGCTTCGCCCGTCTGGACACCGCACGCGCCGAACGCACCGGAGACCCCGAGGTCGTTTTCGGGCAGGGCAAGACCCCCGATCAGATCGTGGCGGCGCTGCGCGCGCTGCACGAGGCCCACCCCGAGCGGGCGATCCTGGCGACCCGGCTGTCCGAGGCCGCCATCGAGGCGTGCGGCGAACACCTGCCCGACGCCCGGCTGGACCCTGTCGGACGCACCGCCGTCCTGGGCTCCGGAGAGACGCGAGGCCGCGTCGCGATCGTCGCCGCCGGCACCTCCGACCTGCCGGTCCTGCGTGAGTGCGCGGTGACCGTCCGCGTCTTCGGCGCCGAACCCGACGAGATCGTCGACGTGGGCGTCGCCGGCCTGCACCGGCTGCTGGCCCAGCGCGACCGCATCGCCGAGGCCGACGCGGTCGTCGCGATCGCCGGCATGGAGGCCGCCCTGCCGTCGGTCCTCGGCGGCCTGGTCGGCGCGCCGCTCATCGCGGTCCCCACCAGCGTCGGCTACGGCTGGAACCTCGAAGGCGTCACGGCCTGGCTGGCCACCGTCAACAGCTGCGCCCCCGGCATCGTCTCGGTCAACGTGGACAACGGCTTCGGCGCCGGCGTGGCCGCCGCCCGCATCGCACGGAGGACGGTCCGATGAGGACTCTCTGGATCGACGCGGGCAACGGCGCGGCCGGTGACATGCTGCTCGCGGCGCTGATCGACGCCGGGGCCGATCTCGACGCCGTCCGCTCCGGCCTGGGCGGGCTCGCCGTCGAGCCCCTCGGCGTCGAGGTGAGCCAGGTGCGCCGCCACGGCCTTCGCGCGGTCCACGCCGACGTGCGCGCCGCCGAGACCGGCGTCTCGCGGAACCTGGCCGACGTCGCCACGGTCGTCTCGAAGGCGGAGCTGCCGGCCCCCGTACGCGAGTTCGCGCTCGCGGTCTTCGAGCGGCTGGCGCGCGCCGAGGCGCGCGTCCACGGCGTGGACCTGTCGGAGATCCACTTCCACGAGGTGGGCGCGCTCGATGCGATCGCCGACGTCACCGGGTGCGCCATCGCCCTGCACAGCCTCGGCCTCCTGGGCGACGCGGCCCGGATCGTGTCGCCGATCGCGGCCGGCTCCGGCGTCGTGCACGCCGTGCACGGGGCGCTTCCGGTCCCGGTGCCGGCAGTGCTGGAGCTGCTGACCCAGGCCGGCGCGCCGATGCGGTCGCATCCGGCGAAGATGGAGCTGTGCACGCCCACCGGCGCTGCCCTGCTCACCACGCTCGCCACCGGCTGGGGCCCCGCACCGGACTGCGTGCCGAGCTCGACCGGCACCGGAGCCGGCACCGCCGACCCCGAGACCCACCCGAACGTCCTTCGCGTCCTCATCGGTGAGGGCAAGGCCTCGGACTGGACGGTCGCCGAGATGCACCGGGTCGACACCACCGTCGACGACCTGGACCCCCGAGTCTGGCCGGAGGTCCTGGAGGCCCTGCGATCCGCCGGCGCCAACGACGCGTGGTGCTCACCGGCCCTGATGCGCAAGGGCCGCCCGGGCCAGGTCCTCAGCGTCCTCACGGACTCCGACCGCCTCGACGCCGTCTGCCGCGTGATCTTCGAACACACGACGACACTGGGCGTACGCGTCTCCTCCGTCGAGAGGCGCTCCCTGCACCGCGACCGCGTGGAGATCCCCACGGCCGGCGGCCCGGTAGGCGTCAAACGAGGCCTGATGGGCGATCACGTGATCACGGCCCAGCCGGAGTACGACGAGGCGAGCGCGGCGGCCACCGCGACCGGCCGCCCGGTCCACGAGATCCTCGCCGAGGTCCGAGCCGCAGCACGAGAGGTCACATGAGCGGGACTTGCGCGTCCAGCGTGGGGCGGCGGTCCGGTCAGGGGTTGGAGTAGACGCGCGCCGGGGTGAGCAGGACGGCGGTGCGGTGTTCCTCGGCCATGACCCGGTCGTAGGTCTCCCAGTCGTCGTGTTCGCCGCCGGCGGCCTTGAACACGGCGCGTAGCAGTGACGGCACGTCGGTGCCTGGCAACGGGGCCGACGGGCCGGCGAGTGTGACCGTGCCCTCGGCTGCGGCCCACCGCCAGCCGACGCGGATCACGATCGTGGCCTGAGGGCGGGCCCGCAGGTTCGCGAGCTTGCGGGTTCCGCCGCGGGCGACGAAGGCCACGACCGGCTCGCCGGTCACCGGATGGTCCAGCACGCCCGCGTTGACCACCGAGGATTGCACGGTGCCGTCGGCGCGGACCGTCGAGACGACGCACAAGCCGTGATCACCCGCGATCAGGGCGGAGAAGTCCTGGAGATCGGTCATGGCCAGAGCCTAATCGACGCTCTTCCAGGCCGTTCGCCTGAACGAAGGGCGGCTTGCCGCATATGCTCCCCTCTGATCCAGACACCGACGTTGAGCGTGCATTGGTCACGTGTGAGAGGCATCTGAGAGAGCATGATGAGCGGCTTCCGGAAGTTCATCCTCCGCGGCAACCTTGTCGATCTGGCCGTCGCGGTCGTGATCGGTACCCAATTCAGCGACCTGGTCAAGCAGTTCGTCGACTCGTTCGTCACCCCACTGCTGGCGCTCTTCGGGGGTAGCCCGGACTTCGACGCCCTCGTGCTGACGGTCGGGGACTCGAAGTTCTTGTACGGCAAATTCCTCACCCAGGCCGTGTCGTTCCTCATCGCCGCGGCCGTCATGTACTTCGTGATCGTGCTCCCGGTCGCCCGGCTGCTGAGGCTGTTCGAGAAGGACACCGAGGTGGCGGAGAAGGACTGTCCTGAGTGCGCGATGAAGATCCCGCTGAAGGCGCGCCGTTGCCCGGAGTGCACGTCCGACCTTGTCATGGCGGGGCGGGGCCCCGGCCACATACCGGATCCGCGCCAGGGCTGAAACACGGTTGTGATCACGATTCGGCATACAAACCGGTGGCGTGAGGCACACGTCAGAGATTGACTTGCCATGCTTTATGCAGCCGGTCCGGACACCGTCAATGTCCGGCCGGATCACGGGGAAGAGGGGAACGTGTACACAAACGAGGGCGTACGGCCGTTGTGGAGATCCGGCGGCAAACCGTTGTCCCAGCTGTCCGACGAAGAGCTCACCGCGGCCATCGACTACGTACAGGCACAGGAAACGGGTGACGTCGCGCTGCTCAAGGCGCTTCGCGCCCTGCGTGACGAGCGGGTCGCCGCGACCGAGGGAGCTGCGGAGGAGCAGGACGAGCCACCGCTGATCACCTGCTGGTAGCCACAGGGTGCCGAGGAGTCGACGACGACTCCTCGGCACCCTTCTCCGTCCGGAGAAGGGGCACGGGAGGTTCGCACAGCAGCCGGTGAACACCCTTCCGTACGCGGGATGGGTGCCCGAACGCGTGCCGCCGAGGAGAAGACGGGCCGCGAGGCTAGGCTCACCCTGACATGTCACAACGAGCAGGGCGGGCCGCGGCCGTGCTGGCCGGTGGGCTCATCGCAACGGCGGGGTGCGCGTCCAGGCCCGAGCGGACCACACCGCCGATCCGGGTCGCGGCGCCGCGCATCAGCGTGACGCGCATTCACCTGCCTCCGCCCGAGGCCAGCGGGCTCGCGCAGTTACGCCAGTGGCCGAAGGCGTGCGACCTGCTGACGGCCGACGACATGAGGGCCCTGCTGCCCCAGATCACCAAGATCGTCGAGACGCCGCACAGCCAGAAGATCAAGATCATGAACCTCGACGACGCCGGCGACGACTACGACGCCCCGGACACCTCGTGCGAGATCAGGTTCTGGGTCGCGGGCACCGAGAGGAAGAAGCACGCCGTGCCCGACCTCGTACGGGTCGAGGACATCGCCGTGGGCGACACCTCCACCGTCGAGGACAACTACGGCTCACTGGCCCAGGGCAGGCCACAGATCCCCGGCGGGCTCGGCGCGATCGAGTGCGTGCTGGACACCGACCACTACTACTGCCGCATGCCGAACATCGCGTTCTCGGTGAGCACGGGCTCCTCGCTGTACATCGACCGCTTCGCCGGCCAGCCGCCGCGCACGGAGGCGCGGGCGTACTGGGTACGCGACGTGCTGCCGGGCCTCGTACGGTCCGTGGCCTCCAAGCTCCCGCGAGGTTAGGGCCTGTCGAGACAGGCCCTAGTACCAGTGGTGCGCCTGCCAGAAGCCCCAGGCGCGGCACGGGTCGCCGTACCGGGCGCCCACGTAGCTCAGCCCCCAGGCGATCTGGGTCATCGCGTTGTTGTGCCAGTCGGGTCCGGCCGAGGCCATCTTCGATCCGGGTAGGGCCTGCGGGATCCCGTACGCGCCGCTGCCGGGGTTGGAGGCGTGCTCGTTCCAGCCGCTCTCGTGGTTCCACATGGTCAGGAGCGAGCTCCAGCACCCGCCCCAGCCCTTGGCGGCGTTCATGGCCTTGGCGTACTGCTGGTTCTCCGAGGCGCTCGGGTCGCTGCTCATCCGCCTCTTGAGCCGCTCGAAGGCCTCCTGCGCCCTCTTCCTGGCGAGTGCCCTCGCCCGGGCCTTCGCGTCGGCCTTGGCCTTCGCGCGCGCGGCCTTCTCGATGGCGAGCTGCTTCTTGTAGGCGCGCTCCTTGGCGACGGCCTCGGCGCGGGCGATCGCGGGGTCCATCGTGTAGCCGGACAGGGTCCGCATGAGGTCGTTCGTGGAGACGTCGGCCGTTCCGGGAGGGGGTTTGCCCTTCCCGAAGTCGATGTTCGCGACGCCCACGAGCACGAGCCCGATGATCAGCGTCATGATGACCACGGTGCTCGTCGCCGCTCGCTTGGCCAGCTGGAGCGGTCGAGAGGTCCTTGGCTCCTTTGGCTCTTCCGGCTCCCAGGGGTCGAGAGGGTGCCGGAATTCTGGGTCAGCTCGCTGCATAACCACATAGCTTGCACCATCTACACGATCAAGTGCTCCTATGTCCGTATATTGACGCGATCCGTTTCATGCGTCGGCCCGCCCGGGATCCGGGCGGGCCGAATGCCGGAGCGAGGGTCAGTCGAGCAGGCGGAACCGCAGGTCGGGCTCGATCACGGCGACGTCCATCTGCGCCTTCTGCAGGCGTCCGGAGTAGTCCCAGTTGAGCGACTGCCAGCGGGTGAACTGGTCGAGAACCCACTGCCCGGACTGCCGGCTGCCGTTGCCGGACTTGCCGTTGCCGCCGAACGGCAGGTGCGCCTCGGCCCCCGACGTGGAGTTGTTGGCGCTCACCATGCCGGCGCCGATTTCTGCGCGGAAGGTGAAGACCTTCTGCGGGTCGGTCGTGTAGATCGACGAGGACAGGCCGTACCCGGGGAGGTTCGCCAGCTCGATGGCCTCGTCCAGGGTCGTGTACGGCGTCACGCCGATGATCGGCCCGAACGTCTCCTGCAGGAACAGCTCCTCATCGCGCCCCACACCGTCGACGATCACCGGGTGGTAGAAGAGGCCCTTCGACGGGTCGCCGACGAAGCCCTCGCGCGGGTTGTCCTCGGTGATCCGGCCGACGCCCGTCGAGCCGTACGTGTCATGGTCGCCGATCCAGCCCAGGTACTTCTCGTACCCCTCGGCGAACCGGTCCGCGAGCATCGGCCCGAACAGGACGTCCTGCGTCGGGTCGCCGACCACGGCCGCACGGGTGACGGCGTCGAGGCGGCGGACGAACTCCCGGTGCACCGACTCGTGCACGATCACGGTGCCGAGCGACGTGCAGCGCTGCCCGGCGGTGCCGAACCCGGAGAACAGCGCGCCCTCGACGGCCAGGTCGAGGTCGGCGTCCTCGGTGACGACCATCGGGTTCTTGCCGCCCAGTTCCAGGCAGGCCGACTGCATGTGCAGGCCGCACAGCGACCCGATGCGCGACCCGACCCGCGACGACCCGGTGAACCCGACCTTGTCGACGTGCCCTTCCACCAGCGCGTCGGACAGGCCCGCGAACGTGTCCGCGCCTTCGGCCATCACGAGGTCGAGGACGCCGTCGGGCAGGCCCGCGTGCGTGAACAGGTCGAACAGCGCCTTGGCCGACGCGGCGGCGTACTCCGCCGGCTTCCAGACCACCGAGTTGCCGCACAGCAGCGCCGGCACGATGTACCAGGAGGGCACGGCGACCGGGAAGTTGCCGGCCGTAATGATCATCACGGTGCCGACCGGCACCCGGAAGGTGAACAGCTGCTTGTCGGGCATCTCGGACGGCACCGTCTGCCCGTACAGCCGGCGTCCCTCGCCGAGGAAGAAGTCGCAGGTGTCGATGATCTCCTGCACTTCGCCGAGCGCCTCGGCGTACGGCTTTCCGATCTCGCGGGTGACGATCCGGGCCAGATGTTCCTTGTTCGCCTCCACCAGGCGTCCGGCCGCCGAGATCACGCGCCCGCGTACGGGAGCGGGCACCTTCGCCCACTCACGCTGCGCCTCACCCGCCGTACGGCACGCGTCGACGATCTCGTGCGGGCGCGCCAGCGCCACCTCGGCGACGACGTCGGAAAGGTCGGCGGGGTTCACGGAACGCACGGTCTGGTGGCCGGACAGCGTCCGGCCGCCCACTACCGACGCGACGGTCTGCATTCTGAAGTCCTCCTAGGGATGCGAATCTCGGGTCACATCGTGCCGTGTCCGGCATCGGGATACGAGACCGCTCCCGCTCAATCCTCCGGGCCGGGGAGCAGAACCTCCGCGAGGTGCACCGCCGTACGGCCCGTGAGCTGCTCGATCTGCGTACGGCAGCTGAATCCGTCGGCGAGCACGATCGTCTCGGGATCGGCGTCGCGCACGGCCGGGACGAGGCTCCGCTCGGCGACGGCGACCGAGACGTCGTAGTGCCCGCGCTCGAAGCCGAAGTTGCCCGCGAGCCCGCAGCAGCCGGAGTCGGGCATCTCGACCTCGACGCCGGCCTTGGCGAGCAGCCGAAGATCGGCGTCTTTGCCCAGCTCGGCGTGCTGGTGACAGTGGATCTGCGTGATCGCCCGCCGCTCGTGCCGCGGAGGCGTCCAGCCGGCCTCGTCGAGCAGCCCGGCGAGCGTGCGCACCTTCAGGTCCTTCACCCGCGGGTCGTCGGCGAGGAGCTTCGGCCAGTCGGAGTGGAGCGCGGCGGTGCAGCTCGGCTCCAGCCCGACGATCGGGATGCCACGCTTGGCGTACGGGTGGATCGCGTCGAGCGAGCGCCGTGCGATCCTCCGCGCGGCGTTCAGCTGGCCGGTGCTCATCCACGTCAGCCCGCAGCAGACGGAGCCGGAGGGGACCAGCACCTCGTACCCGGCGTCCTCCAGGATCCGCACCGCGGCGCGGCCGGCCGACGGCGTGAAGTGGTTGGTGAAGGTGTCGGGCCACAGCAGTACCTGCGGGCGCTCGCCGGCGGCCTGCGGCGTACGGCGGCGGAACCAGCGCAGGAAAGTGTGCTTCGCCGGTGCGGGCAGATCGCGTTCGGCGGCCACCCCGCCGAGGCGTTTGGCCACGCTCGCGAGGGCGCGCGCGACGCGGCCACGGGAGGCGGCGACGCGGATCGGCGTCCGTGCCAGCCGCAGCCAGAGCGGCAGCCGGCCCATCGAGTAATGCGCCATCGGTCGGAGCCTGCGGCGGTAGTGGTGGTGCAGGAACTCCGACTTGTACGTGGCCATGTCCACGCCGACCGGGCAGTCGGAGGCGCAGCCCTTGCACGACAGGCACAGGTCGAGGGCCTCGTGCACCGACTCCGAGCGCCACCCGTCGGTGACCAGCTCGCCGCGCAGCATCTCCTCCAGCAGGCGTGCGCGCCCGCGCGTGGAGTGGGTCTCGTCCAGAGTGGCGCGGTAGCTCGGGCACATCACGCCGCCCTGGGTGCTCCGGCACTTGCCGACGCCCACGCAGCGGTGCAGCGCCTGCCGGAAGTCGCCGTGGTCATCGGCGAACGGCAGGAACGTCCACGGGGCCGCGGGCATCGCGTCGGTGCGCAGCCGGTCGTCGATCGGCTCGGGGTCGACGATGATGCCCGGATTGAGGCGTCCTGCGGGGTCCCAGACGGCCTTGAACTCCCCGAACGCCTTCATCGTGTCTTCGCCGTAGACCATCGGCAGCACGTCGGAGCGTGCCCGCCCGTCGCCGTGCTCGCCCGACGGCGAACCGCCGTGGGCCACCACCAGCCGGGTCGCCTCTTCGATGACCTCGCGGAACTCCGCGCGCCCGGCCTCGGTCATCAGGTCGAAGTCGATGCGGATGTGCAGGCAGCCCTCGCCGAAGTGCCCGTACGCCGCGCCGCGCAGCCGGTGCCGGTCGAACAGGTCGCGCAGGTCGGCGAGGTAGGCGCCGAGCCGGTCCGGCGGCACTGCGGAGTCCTCCCAGCCGGGCCACGCCTGCGCGCCGCCGGGAGCGCGCGACCCGAGGCCGGCGCCGTCGTTGCGGATCCGCCAGACCGCGGCCTGCCGCGTGGGGTCGGTCTCGACCATCGCGCCGGGGAAGGCCTTCGCCATCGCCCGCGCACGCTCCTGCGCGTCGTCGCCGCTGAACTCCACGAGCAGCCACGACGCGGCGTCCTTGAGGAGCCCGCCGCCGCGCGCCATCTCGACGATGTGGGAGTCCAGGCCCTCGCAGGCGCTCGGCCCGTGCGTGAGGACCTCCGGCACGGCCTCGGCCGCCTTCACGAAGTCGGCGAAGCCCAGCACGACGAGGACCTTGGTGTCCGGCTCCTTCACCAGGCGCAGCGTCGCGCCGAGCGTCAGCGCGCAGGTGCCCTCGCTGCCGACCAGGGCGCGCGCGACGTTGAAGCCGTTCTCGGGCAGCAGATGCTCCAGCGCGTAGCCCGACACCTGCCGCGGGAACCGGCCCAGCGAGGTGCGGATCGTGGCGAGGTGGCGGTCCCGCAGCGCCTTCAGGGCCGTGAAGACGGGGTCGCCGTCGCTCTGCGCGCCGGCGGTCAGCCGCGACCCGTCGTAGCGGACGACGTCCAGCGACTCGACGTTGTCGGAGGTACGGCCGTAGACGAGCGCGCGTGTGCCGCACGCGTTGTTGCCGATCATGCCGCCGAGCGCGCAGCGGCTGCGCGAGGACGGGTCGGGCCCGAACCGCAGGCCGTACTTCCCGGCGGCGGCGTTCAGGTGGTCGAGGACCACACCGGGCTGCACGACGGCGATCCGCCGCTCAGGATCGATCTCCATGATCCGGTTCAGGTGACGGGAGAAGTCCAGGACGAGGCCTTCACCGATCGCGTTGCCCGCGATGCTGGTGCCCCCACCGCGCGCCGTGATCGGCACGTCGTTGTCGCGCGCCGCCTTCACGGCCGCGACGACGTCGTCGGCGGATCGGGGGAACACCACGCCCAGCGGCACCCGCCGGTAGACCGAGGCGTCATAGGCGTACTCGGCCCTCCGCAGCTCGGAGAAGTCGACCTCACCGTCGAGGACCCCGCGCAGGTCGCGTTCGAGCATGCCCTCACCTTCCGTGCCGCCTGACGCGGTGTCGTGCGAAAACCGTCAGAGACAGCGTTTCAGACCGGCCCGGATCTGCGGCACGCGCCCCTCACCCGGGATTTCGGAGGCGCTCGACGTGCGGCAGACGCCTCATCAGGCCCAGAAGGTGTCATGGGCGAGGAAGAACGCCTCCCGCTCCTCCTCACTGAGCCCGCCGACCTGTCCGACCTGCTCGAAGTACGGCTCGCGCGGGGCGCCGGGCGCGAACAGGATGAGCATCGACGCGGGCTCCCCGGACTCGTTGCGGAACCCGTGCAGGCCGCCTTCGGGGACGTACAGGAAGTCGCCCGCCGTCGCGTCGATCCACTTCTCGCCGTCGAGGAGCCGCACCGTTCCGGACAGCACGAAGAACGACTCGGAGATCGTCTTGTGGAAGTGCGCGCCGGGCCCGGTCGGCTTGGCGCCCATGTCCCAGCGGTACAGCCCGAACTGCCCGTTCGTGGACGCTCCGGTGGCGAGGTAGCCCGCCTGTACGGTCTTCGTGGTCAGCTCGGGCTCGCGACCGGCGGGCCGGAAGACCGCGCTGACCTCGCCTTCGTCGCCGGTGTAGCGAGGGTCGGGGTAGGACATGGTCTCTCCTCGGGTCGTGGTGCCTCGTACGTCAAGGATCACCGGAAATCGCGGCTTCTGGTGGCGGTCGCGATGGGGAGGCGCTGCAGGCGGGTGGCGACCAGGTTGGCGGCCCCGTCGTGGCGTTCGAGGCGGCCGCGGACGATCATCGCCTGGGCCTGGAACGCCATCGTCCGGTAGCGCTCCCAGACCTGGGGGCGGCAGATGACGTTGGCCATTCCGGTCTCGTCCTCCAGGTTGAAGAAGATGACGCCGCCCGCCGTTCCCGGGCGCTGGCGGTGGGTCACCACGCCCGCGACCAAGACGTTCGTCTCGCCGGGTACGTCCTTGAGGGCCAGCAGGGGCAGCACGCCACGCTCGTCCAGCGCCTCACGCACGTGCGCGATCGGGTGCTCGTGCGACGTGCCGGTGGCCCACAGGTCCGCGATGGTCTCCTCGATCGGGGTCATGGCGGGCAGGTCAGGCGCCTCCATGCCGGGCGCGGTGCCGGGGAGCTGGTCCGCGGTCGTATGGGAGAGGGCGCCGGCCGCCCACAGGGCCTCGCGGCGGCCGAGGCCGAAACAGCCGAACGCGCCGGCCGTGGCGAGCGCCTCCAAGGCTGCCACCGGCAGCGTCACCCGCCGCACCAGGTCCTCCAGGCTCTCGTACGGCCGCCCGCCCGCGATCCGCTTCGCCGCGTCGTCGCCGACCCCCCGAACGGACGACAGGCCCAGCCGTACCGCGGGCTGTTCCGAGGACGGCGCGTGCGGGGCGTCGCCGGCGGCGGTGAAGGGCTCCTCCAGGCCGGCCTGGTCGGAAGACGCCTGTACGTCCACGCCCAGGACACGTACGCCGTGCCGCCGCGCGTCGCCGATCAGGCTCTGCGGGCTGTAGAAGCCCATCGGCTGGTTCCGCAGGAGCGCCGCGGTGAACGCCGCCGGATAGTGCCGTTTCAGGTACGCGCTGGCGTAGACGAGGTGCGCGAAGCTCTGCGCGTGCGACTCGGGGAAGCCGAAGCTGGCGAAGCCGAGGATCTTCTCGTACACCTCCTCGGCGATCTCACCGGAGATGCCGCGCTCGGCCATGCCCTCCAGGAGACGGTCGCGGAGCCTCTCGATGCGCTCGGGGGCGCGCTTGGCGCTCATGGCCTGCCGCAGCGCGTCCGACTCCGCGGGCGTGAACCCCGCGCAGTCGACGGCGAGCTGCATCATCTGCTCCTGGAACAGCGGCACGCCCATGGTGCGTTTCAGTGCGCTCTCCATGAGCGGGTGCGGCAGGTCGGGGCTCTCCTGCCCGTTGCGGCGCCGCAGGTACGGGTGGACCGAGCCGCCCTGGATCGGGCCGGGCCGGATCAGCGCCACCTCCACGACCAGGTCATAGAACCGCTCGGGCTTGAGCCGGGGCAGCGTCGCCATCTGAGCGCGCGACTCGACCTGGAACACCCCGACCGTGTCGGCGTCGCGCAGCATGGCGTACACCTCCAGGTCGTCCTCGGGGATGTTCGCCAGGTCGAAGCGGCGTCCGTGGTGCCGGGCGACGAGGTCGAACGTGTCATGCAGCGCGGACAGCATCCCCAGCCCGAGCAGGTCGAACTTGACGAGCCCCACGGCCGCGCAGTCGTCCTTGTCCCACTGCAGGACGCTGCGGTTCGGCATCCGCGCCCATTCGACCGGGCACACCTCGCCGATCGGCCGGTCGCAGATGACCATGCCGCCGGAGTGGATGCCGAGGTGCCGGGGGAGACGCTCCATCCGGCCGGCCAGGGAGGTGACCGCCTCCGGGATGCCGTCGGGCGGCAGCGGCTCGTGCGGTGAGAGCTGCCGCGACCAGGCGTCCTGCTGGCCGGGGGAGAACCCGAGGGCACGTGCGGCGTCGCGTACGGCCATGCGCGGCCGGTAGGTGATCACGTTGGCGACCTGGGCGGCACGGTCGCGCCCGTACTTGTCATAGACGTGCTGGATGACCTCCTCACGGCGGCGGTGCTCGATGTCGAGGTCGATGTCGGGCGGCCCGTCGCGGCCCGGCGACAGGAACCGCTCGAACAGCAGGCTGTGCTTCACCGCGTCGACGCCGGTGATGCCCAGCGCGTAACAGACCGCGGAGTTCGCGGCCGAGCCGCGGCCCTGGCACAGGATGTCGTTGTCACGGCAGAACTCCACGATCTCCTGCACGATCAGGAAGTAGCCGGGGAAGCCGAGCTGGTCGATGACGTTCAGCTCCAGCGCGATCTGCCGGTACGCCTTGCGCGCACGCCTCTTCGGGCCGTACCGCTCCGCCGCGCCCTCCGACACCAGGTGACGTAGCCACGTCGACTCGGTGTGCCCATCGGGCACCAGCCAGTCGGGCAGGTTCGGCGCGACCAGTCTCAGGTCGAAGACGCAGGAGCCGGCCAGTTCGGCCGTGCGCTCGACGACCCCGGGGAACCGCGCCATCCGCGCGGCCATCTCCCCGGCCGACCGCATGTGCGCGGTGCCGGTCGCGGGCAGCCAGGCCGCCATGTCGTCCAGGCCGCGCCGCGCGCGTACGGCGGCCAGCGCCTCGGCGACCCGTGCGTCGTCCGGCCCGGCGTAGTGCACGTTGTTCGAGGCCACGACGTCGACGCCGACGCGCCGCGCCAGGTCGTGCAAGGCGTCGTTGCGCATGTCGTCCAGGGGCTGGTCGTGGTCGATCAGCTCGGCGAAGACGTTCTCCCGGCCGAACATCTCCACCAGCCCGCGCAGCTCGGCCTCCGGGTCGTCGCCCGCGTGCACCGCGCCCTTGCGGCAGCCGGTGAGGATCACCCAGTGCCCGCCGTGCGCGGCCGCCAGGTCGGCCAGGTCGTAGACGGGCCGCCCCTTCTCGCCGCCGGCGATCTGCGCCCGGGTGATCTCCGCGCTCAGCCGCCCGTACCCCTCGGCGTCGCGGGCCAGCACCAGCAGGTGACGGCCGCCCGGATCGGGCTCGCCGCGCTTCTCCGGCAGGTCGAGGCTCAGCTCCGCGCCGAAGATCGTGCCCACGCCGGTGCCTTTCGCGGCCTCCTTGAGCTGCACCGCGCCGTACATGCCGTCGTGGTCGGTCACCGCGACGGCCTCCACGCCCAGCCGGACCGCCTCGTCGACCAGCGCACGCGGGCTGGAGGCGCCGTCGAGGAAGCTGTAGGAGGAGTGGCAGTGCAGCTCGGCCCAGCCGCCCGCCGTCCGCCGGGGCCGTACGGCGCGCCTCACCGGAGCGGGCCCGGCGGGCGCGCGAGTGCCCCACGACAGCCGCCGCTCGAACTCCCACCACGGTATGTCCGGGTTCTCCCAGCCCATGCGTCCCCCTACTCGTAGCTCGCCTCGACGTGCCAGCGGCCGTCCTCCATGACGAGCAGGTGGGCCTCGCCGCCGGCCGTGACGACCTGGAACCGCGCGCGGCGGCGTGCGTTCGCGGTGTCCCACCAGCGCTCGCGGGCCGGCCACGGCCCCGTCCACGCCGTCACCGGCAGGACGCGGCCGGCGATCTCGACCCGGTGCGGCGGCGCGGACACCGCACACCTGACGTTCACCAGGACGGGGTCGCCGTCGGCATCGGTCACCGCGGCGGGCAGCGGCTCGGGATGGACGACGGCGGGCGCGGGGTCGGGGATCCGAGCCGGCCACGGCCCCGAGCCGGCGTCGCCGGGCGGCAGGTCGCCGACGGGCACGCGGACGACCCGCTCCCCGGGGCCGCGCCCTCCGGAGAGGAACGGCCGGGTGATCGCCTGGTGGCCGAGCATGGCCTGGACCCGCGCCGCGGCCCGCTCGACGCGGTCGGAGATCGTGACCTCGCCCCACAGGGCCTCCTGCCGGCCCTCGTCGATCAGGAGTTGGTCGGGCAGCAGCCGCAGGAGGGCGATGCCCCCGATGCCTTCATCGCCGTCCGAGGTCTCCCAGGACGAAAGCTGCCAGCGCACCCGCTCGGCGACGGCCAGGGCGGACAGGGCGCCGTCGTGCCGCCAGAGGCGCGTCAGCGTACGGCCGCCGGCGTCCGTCACCTCGACGCCGACGCGCGCGCAGGTCAAGCCCTCCGAACCGAGGGCCTCGTGCAGGCGCTCGGCGAGCGGCTTGGCGGCGAAGACGACCTGTTCGGCCGCTGCCGCGGGCGGGTCGAACTCCGTCGACACGCTCAGGTCGCCGCGCGGCGGGCGCGGGGCCGCCGGGCGGGGGTCCAGGCCGCGGGCCAGCCGGTGCGCGCGGGCCTCGTCCATGCCGAAGCGGCCTGCGACGTGCCGGGCCGGCAGCGCCGCGAACGCCCCCAGCGTGCGGATTCCCAGCCGGGGCAGCAGCTCGGCGAGCTCGGGCCGGCCGAGCACGACCACCGGGTACGGGGCGAGAAAGGCCGCCGCGCCGCCCCGTGGCACCACGACGCCGCCCTCACCGGCGCGGGCGGCCAGCTCCGCCGCGAACAGCCCGTCGGCGATGCCCGCGCCGCAGTCGAAGCCGTGCTCGACCACGGCGTCCTGCACCTGGATCCGCAGGGACGCCTCGTCGGCGTCCTCCCGGCCGGGGCCGTGACCGCCGTGGTAGCGCGCCGCGCCGCGTGCCGGGATCGCGCAGATCCCCGGGCGTACGACCTCGACCCAGGGAGTGATCGCGGCGATCTTCGCCGCGACCGGCTCGAAGAGCCGCCCTTCGGCGTCGGGGTCGCGGTCGCGGATCTCCAGCTCCGGGCAGTGCCGCTGGGCATCGCGCACCCGCTGCCCGCGGCGTACGCCCGACGACCGCGCCGCCGCCGAGCACGCCTCGACCAGGGCGTGGGAGACCACCGCCGCGGGTGTGACGGCGTCCAAGCCGGTCGCGGTGACCGGCCAGTCCGGGCACCAGGCGACGAGGACGCGGGCGGGTGTCACCCGGCCGCCGTCAGGGCCGGACGCGTTACGAGGTCATCCGCGGAGACGGAGCCGTCCGGGCCGGGCAGCCACAGCCGGGCACGCCGCCCGTGACCGGCGGCGCCGCGCCCGGAGGAGACCACCAGGACGCGGCGGCCCCGCAGGTGCCCGGTGCCGTCGCCAAGGCCCGACCAGCGGGTCTCCTCGACGCGGAGCCGGAGCTCGGCACCCGACCACGGTCCGGTCACGACCAGCGCGCAGCCGTTGCGGCGTGCCAGGGCGGTCAGCCGCCGCGCCACCTGCGGCGCGGGCGCGCCCGGAGGGCGGGTGAGCACCAGCGCGCACCCGTCGGACAGCGCGGCGACCACGTCGGCCCACCGGCGGCCCGGCTCGTCGACGAGCAGGACCCGCATCGGGTCCAGGCCCATCGCCACGGCCGCCGGGACGTGAACGCCCGGCAGGCCGACGAGGGCGCACCACCGGTCGCCGAGGGCGGCGGTCAGCGCCAGCGCCAGACTGGAGGAGCCCTCCACGCTCGTGACCGAGCCGGGCCGCAGCCCGTCGGGGATCACCTCGCGCAGTACGGGCAGGACGGGGATCGCCGGACGCGAGGGAGCGGAGAATCCCTCAATGACCTGCGTCGATGGCTCACCCACTCGGCCATCATCGAACAAGCATTCGAACAAATCAAGCGGGACGGAAGGCACTCGGCTCGGCGACGCCCTGGCGGAGCAGGCGCCCGAACAACGGATCTCCCGTGGCGGCCGGACGGCGTACGGCCCGCACCCACGTCTCTCGTTTCGGGCGATCCCGGCACGGGAGTAAGCGGATCGTGGTCCCCGGGCGTGTAGGGGGTGTGAAGCAGCTGGAGTTCCAGGAGTTCTACGAGACCCGCCGGGACGCGTGCCTGCGAGCGGTTCTGGCCGGTGTCGGTGACCGTCAGCTGGCCGAGGACCTCGTCGCCGAGGCGTTCACCCGGGCCTGGGTGTCGTGGCGCAGCGTCAGTCGGCATCCGGCGCCGTCCGCGTGGATCGTGCGGACGGCGCTCAACACGAAGGTCTCATGGTGGCGTCGCCGAAGACGGGAGGTCGCGCTGGACGACGGCCAAGAGATCGCCGGTGTCACCACGGATGTCGACCTCGGCCTGGATCCCGCGCTGCTCGCCGTGCTGCGCCGTCTGCCGCAGCGGCAGCGGGAAGTGATCGTTTTCCGGGTCTTCCTCGACCTCGACACCAGGGCGACCGCCGAGGTCCTCGGCATCGCCCCAGGAACCGTCACCGCCCACCTGTCGCGGGCCGTCGGGGCGCTGCGCGCCCATCTCGTCACCGCCGAAACCCCGGAGGCAAGGTCATGAACGACAACAACGTACTGAACGCACTGAAGGACTCGATGGACGGCGTCGCCATGCGCACCCCGGTCGAGCGGATCGTGACCGAGGGCCGCGTCCGCCGCCGCCATCGCCGCGTCGCCGGAGCGGCGACCGGCGTCGCGACGATCGCCGGTATCGCGGTCGGCATCTCCGTCCTGAGCCACCCGGCGACCGCACCTCCGGTGGCGGACCCGGTGCACATCCGTACGGCCGCCTTCACCGTGGACACCCACGCCGACGGCACGGTCCACGTGACCTGGGACAAGAGCCGGTACTTCCAGAACCACGACGGCCTGCAGCAGGCTCTGCGCCAGGCGAAGTTCCCCGTCCTCATCAAGGAGGGCGTCTTCTGCAAGGCGCCGCGCGACGACGGGTACCTCGACCCGAGCGGCGTCGGGCGCGGTGTCGACCGCGTCATGCGGGCCGGACGAGGGGACGGCGACAAGGTCGTCTTCGTCTTCACGCCCTCCGCGATGCCCGCCGGGAAACAGCTGTTCATCGGCTACCTGACCCCGGCCCAGCTGGCGGTCACGAACGGCCGGCCCGGGTCCGTCGAACGCCTGGTCTCCACCGGAGAGTCGCTGACCTGCACCACCCAGGCACCCCCGCCGGCCGGACACGGCTGAGCCGGGGCGGCCGCCGCCCCGCTAGGCGGTCACCACGTCGGCGAGGCGGTCGACCTGGGCGGGGTCGGGGGCCCAGCAGTAGAGCATCAGCTCGTCGGCGCCCAGGTCCTTGAACGCGGTGATCGCGTCGCGGATCCGGGCCGGCGTGGTGAGCAGGCCGTCCAGGACGCGGCCGGTGTCGCCCAGGAAGCCGTAGTACGCGCCGATCGCCTCGCGGGCGTCCTCGACCACGTCGTCCGGGCCGAGGGCGACATTGACCTGGGCGACCAGGCGGGGTCGCCCGGAGCGGCCGGCGTCGGCCCAGGACCGCTCGACGTACCGGAAGAGCCCGTCGGCCATGCCGGGCGGGGCGGCGCACAGGTACCCGTCGCCCCAGCGGGCGACGCGGTCGAGCGCGACCGGCCGGAAGGCGCCGATCAGCACCTCCGGGCCGCCTTCGCGTGCGGAGGCCGGGCCGATGGGGCCCGCGCCCGCGCCGTACGGCGCGCCGGACCAGAGACGCCGCAGGTCGGCCAGCTGCTCGTCGAGGCGGCGGCCGCGGGTGCCCATGTCGGTGCCGGCGGCCTGATGGTCGTCCGGGCGGCCGCCCACTCCGATGCCGAGGGTGAAACGGCCGCCGGACAGCCGGTCCAGGGTGGCGGCCTGCTTGGCGAGCAGCGCAGACTCGCGCAGCGGGCCGAGGAGCACCTCGGTCTGCACGCGGATCCGCGACGTGGCGCCGGTGATCGCGGCGAGGGTGACCAGCGGCTCGGGGTTGGCGTAGCCGCCGTACCCGGCGCGCTCCCGTACTGCGACGTCGTTCCGGGGGAGCGTGATCCTTGGAGTCCGGCCACTCTAGCCCGAGGGCGGTGCGGCGGGTAAACCCTTATCCGTGCGTGAAGGCGTACGGGCATGATGAGCCGATGACCTGGAGAGCACCCGAGATCACCCGCCCCGGCGGATCGCTGGTCGCCGGCGAGCACGAGATGCTGCGGGGGCTGCTCGGCTGGCACCGCGCCACTCTGCTGCACAAGTGCGCCGGCCTGACCGGCGAGCAGCTCGCCGCACGGTCCGTTCCGCCGTCGGACCTGTCGCTACTCGGCCTGATCCGCCACGTCGCCGAGGTGGAGCGCACGTGGTTCCGGCAGAGGTTCGCCGGAGAGCCGGTCGACGGCGTCTACTACCGGGAGAAGCGCGACGGCTCCGACCTGCGCGACACCGAGTCCGCACGCGCCGAGGAGGACTACGCGCGCCTCGTCGAGGAGCAGCGCCTGGCCGGCGAGGCCGTCGCGACGGCCTCGCTCGACGACACCTTCACCCACGGCGGGGAGACGTACTCGCTGCGTTTCACCTACCTGCACATGATCGGTGAGTACGCCCGCCACAACGGCCACGCCGACCTGCTCCGCGAACGCGTCGACGGAACGACGGGCCCTTAGGGCCTGTCTCAGAGACAGGCCCTATGGGCGTGTCTGACAAATCGCTACGAGACACGCCTAAGCCCACTGTCGTCACGGCCGCCTGGTGTCCCACAGGTACGCGGGCACGGCCAGCGCGAGCATGGCCGCGGTCCAGGTCCCGACCACGATCCAGCCTTCGGCCGCCCAGCCGCCGGCGGTGGTCGCCCCGTGGCCGGCGTGGACCAGCCAGTAGGAGGGGAGCAGCTTGATGATTTCCACCGGTAGTCCGGTGCCGACGAATTCGCCTAAAGCACCGCCGGACAGAGCGAACAGGACGACCAGGCCGCCGATCACCGCCGGCAGGACGTCGGGCCGGGCCAGGTGCCCGATCGCGATGCCCATGACGATGAAGGGGGTCAGGCCGACCAGGAGCAGTCCGGTCATCTGGAGCCACTGCGCGGCTGTCAGCCGTACGCCGAACGCCGTGCCGGCGGCGAACAGCAGGGCCAGCGCCGGCAGCGCGACCATGAAGGCGGTGACCACCTTCGCGATCACGTACGAGGCGGGCCGCAGCGGCGTGACACGGACCTGGCGGGCCCATCCTCGCGACCGGTCGATCGCCATGCGGGTGGTCGGTGAGAACACGGCGAACAGGGCGCCGTACGCCGCCATCCACGTCATGAAGTAGAACGAGAACGGCATGTCCCCGACCTTGCTGTGGCGGTTGCCGGGGGTGACGACGCAGTACAGCACCATCGGCATGCCCAGGGTGATGATGAGGAACCCGCGGGCACGGAAGGTGCGCACCACCTCGTAGCGCAAATGCGTCAGGTTGATCACTGGCCACCTCCGGGGTCGGTGCCGTTCACGAGGTTCACATCTGGTCCTCGCCGGTCAGCTCCAGGAACACATCGTCCAGGCTGCCGCCGTGTACCTCAAGATCACGGGCGGCCGCGAACGTGGCGAGCAGGGCCCGCAGGGCGAGGTCGGCGTCCGAGCACAGCAGGATGACGGTGTCGCCGTCGCGCTGGGTCGTGATCACTCCGGGCAGCGCGGCCAGCCGGAAGGTCTCGACCCCCGGCAGCGTCGCCCGGATGGTGTGCGAGCCGGCCTGGGCCCTGATCTCGGGGGCCGGCCCGTCGGCGATGATCTGTCCGCGGACCATCAGCGCGATGCGGTCGGCGTAGGCGTCGGCCTCTTCCAGGCAGTGCGTGGCGAACACGACGGTCTTACCGCGCCCGGCGAAGTCCCGCATCGCGTTCCAGAACGCGAGCCGCCCTTCGGCGTCCGCGGCCGCGGACGGCTCGTCGAGGATCAGCAGCTCGGGATCGCCCACGATCGCCGCTGCGAAACGAGCCAGCCGGCTCTGCCCGGCGGACAGCTGCGTCGCCCACCGGTCGGCGAACGCCGCGGCCCCGGTCAGTTCGAGAACCTCCTCGACCGGAAGTGGCCTTGGGTAGTACGACGCGGTGAGCGCGAGTACTTCACGGACCCTCAGGTATTCCGGCTGCCCGCCGGTCTGCAGCATCGTGGCGACCATGCCGGCCCGTACGGCGGCGGCCGACGGCCTCCCGAAGACCGAGACGGATCCCTGGTCGGGCCGGGCCAGCCCGAGCATCGTATAGATGGTCGTGGACTTCCCGGCCCCGGTGGGACCCAGCAGCGCCACTGTCTCCCCGGCCCGGACCGCCAGATCAATTCCGCGGACCGCCTGGACCGACCCATAGGACTTGACGAGCCCGCTGACTCGAACGCCGTACTCGCTGTAAGTGTCTGCTCTCATCGCTGCCCAATGTTGACGTGGGGGTTAACGAAACAGTAGTGAGAATGCCCATGAATTTTCCACGACATATGTCATGGCTTGCTGGGCCTTCGGTCTAGGTTTCCACCTGAGGTGGCGGAATGCCGTCCCCCTGAATCGTCTCAGCCGTTCGTATTCACCGGAAGTGAGTAGAACGGCCGACGTTCGATGATGGGAGCCTGGGTGAACGCCATCGAGACGTGTTCCGAACCGTGACACCGGCGTGGCCACCGCCCGGTGGTGGTCCCGCCCGTCCCGCCATGCTCGGGTGCCGGGCTCACGATCCGTCCGGCCGGATCGCGTCCGGACCTGTCTGATCCTGACATCTCGGATGAAATATCAATCCGGCGACGGTCAAGACAAATGCTAACCTCGCGCAGGTGGGCGAAGACGGGATCGACTCTGTGTTCGGCTGGCCGGTCGCCGAATCGCAGCGCTGGACCCAGGGGTGGCGGCGGCTCGTCCTGGCATCGGGGATGCTCATCTATCCCGCGGTCACCGCCGTCTGGATGGCGGCCTACTCAGACGGCGCCGCCGTCGTGGTCGGCTACGTCATCGTCGCGGCGTTCTGCTGCTGCTACATCCTCCTCGCGGTCACGGTGGCCAAGCGCTCCTGGCTCCTCTGCTGGGCGCTCCTCGGCACGATGACCGCGCTGTTCGTCGCCTCGCTGCCGATCGCCCGTGACAGCGCCTTCTTCCTGAGCGCGGTCATCGTCTCGTGGTCGGCCGCGCTCGCCAAGCGGTACGCCGTCTGGATCGTCACGGCCGGCATCACCGCGTGCATCGTCGTGCCCTGGGAGATACGGTCCTGGCACAGCGGCCCGGGCTGGATTCAGGCGCTCGTCACCATGTTCACCGCCCTGACCCTGTACTCCTCGTTCGAGAACGCCAGCGCCTACCGCGCGCTGATCACCGCGCGCGCCGAGGTGGCGCGCCTGGCCTCGGAGGCCGAGCGGAATCGTGTGGCGCGTGACCTGCACGACCTGCTCGGGCATTCGCTCACCGCGATCTCGGTCAAGGCGAGCCTGGCGCGGCGCCTGACGACGACCGGCGCCCCGTCGGCCCTTGAGGAGATCACCGACGTCGAGCGCCTGGCCAGGCAGGCGCTGACCGACGTACGGGCGGCGGTGTCCGGCTATCGGGAGGTCACCGTCGCCGGAGAGCTCGTGCGTGGCAGGGAACTGCTCCGGGCGGTGGGCGTGACGGCCGACCTGCCGACGGAGGTCGGGATGGTCGGCGCCAAGCATCAGGAACTCTTCGGGTGGGCCGTGCGCGAGGGACTCACCAACGTGGCACGGCACGCGCAGGCCCGCCGCTGCACCGTCACCGTGTCGGCGGCACGGGTCGAGGTCCGGGACGACGGGAGAGGAGGGTGGGGCCAAGACCGGAGCGGCAACGGCCTGGCCTACCTCCGGGAGCGTGCCGAAGCGCTGGGCGCCTGCGTGGAGGCAGGTCCCATCCGGCCGCAGGGCTGGCGGCTGCTGGTGTCACTCGAAGATGCGGAGGGCGCCGGAACATGACGATTCGACTGCTGCTCGCCGAGGACCAGGCGCTCATCCGGCGCGCGCTGGGCACCTTGCTGGCGCTGGAGGACGACTTCGAGGTCGTCGCCTCCGTCAGCCGGGGCGACGAGGTCATCGCCGCGGCCCGCGAGCACCAGCCCGACGTGGCACTGCTCGACATCGAGATGCCCGGCCTCGACGGCCTGGCGGCGGCGGCCGTGCTCGCGGACCATGTCCCGCACTGCCGTGTGGTCATACTCACGACCTTCGGCCGCGCCGGCTACCTGCGGCGCGCGATGGAGGCCGGTGCGGTCGGCTTCGTCGTGAAGGACGACCCGCCCGAGGTGCTCGCCGAGGCCATCCGCACCGTGGCGGTCGGCGGACAGGTGATCGACCCGGTGCTCGCGGCGGCCACGCTGGCGGCGGGGAAGTCTCCGCTGACCGCACGGGAGCGCGACGTGCTCACGGCGTCGCGCGGAGGCGCCACGGTGAGCGAGATCGCGGGCAACCTGTGCCTGTCCGAAGGCACCGTACGCAACTATCTGTCCTCGGCCATCGCCAAGACCACGACCCGCAACCGCATGGAGGCGCTACGCGTCGCGGACGAGCGCGGCTGGTTGTAGGTCATGGTCCGAGCGCGGTCGCAGGGGGACGACACGCCGCGGCTCGGCCGTCACTCCGCCAGCGCCATGTCGGCCGTGGCGTGGATCTGGTCTTCCAGGTTGTCGGCGAACTCCGTCCACGCCTGCGCGTACTGCTGCGCGAGCTGGCGTACCAGGTCCGTGCAGTGCGGCGGCATCGCCGCGCAGAGGTCGGGTAGTTCCTTGGCTCCGATCGCGCTGACCTGGAGCAGGCGCAGGAAGCGCCGCCCGTTCTCGGTGTGACGCAGGGACGGATCCCGCAGCAGCTTCTCCAGCAGAGAGGCCAACGGCGGCACGACCGCCAGACGCGGCGCGGAACGGGCCTCGGGGCGCGGGGCCGGCACAGGACTCTCTCCGCGTGCCAGGCGCTTGCGCACATCACTGGCGGTCGTCGGAGACACCCCCGCGGAGCGGGCCAGCTCGCGAAGGGACGCTTGCGGTCGTTCGGCCATCAGTTCGGCCACGCGCCGGCGGCCCTCGGCGCTGCTGAGTGGTCTGACCCGGCCATCACGGCCGACGCGCGCGGCCAGGACGACGCCCGTGCCGTCGCCGTCGCGCCGAAGCTTCGCGACGGTCTTCGCGGTCAGCCCCGCGATCTCGGCGATCGCCCGGTCGGACAGGTGCGGATGGGACGCGATGATCCGCTCGGCGGCGGCCCGGCGGTCGGCCTGGGAGAGAGGGAGGCCGTGGGTGACGTTGGCCTCTACGGCGCGCAGGAACATGTCCGCGGGGTCACCGTCGAAGAACTCGACCTCGATCGTCGAGTGGCCCATGAGGTTGGCCGCCATCAACCGGTGCGTCCCGTCGATCACCTGCATGGTGCGACGGTCGACCAGGATCGGCGGCAGCGCTCCGTCGACCTCGGTCAGGCGAGCGATGTGCTCGTGGTCCTGTCCTTCCAGCCGAGGTGACTCGCCGGGAACCAGCATGGAAACGGGGATCGTGACGGTCTGAGATTCGGTTCGCCCCGACATTCGGCGCGGGCCGGGCGGGCAGTCATGAAGTCTTTGGCTTACAGGGTGAGGTGCTTCGTCGGCGGACCGCTTCACGGTGGTGTTCCTTTCACATGTTTCGGTAAGCGGAGGGGCTGCCCATTACCGGTTGTATGGGCGAACGGGTTATACGGCCCTTCTTTTCGCCGGGGGGCGTAAGGGTGATAGCGAATGCATCTCTGCCATCCAGGTAGGAAATATAGATAAGTCGGGCGAGGGCGACTTCGTGCGGTTCCGCGAGGTGGGGGTATGTCCAGCCGCAGCGAGTGCGCTGGGCGGGACTCTGTGTATTGTGACTTGAGGCTGTCGTGGAGTAGCGGTGCGTTATCTAGGTGGCGGCCAGTATGGGCACTGTGGGGTTGACTGCCCTCTATGTCCCCTTTCGCCGCAGATCTTGTAGTCCATATGTTTATGCTGCGATTCGTTGACTCACTAGTGACAACGCCCATGGATCCTCTACGACATTTGTCACGACTAGGGTGCCATGCCCATCTCTAGTGAGAAAACGTACATATGTGTGGTATTGGACCGGTTCAGGTTTGGTTGTCCGCCGGGCCTTAGTGGCGCCCGAGCATGGAAAATCGGCCCGTCCGGATCGGGCCGGACGGGCCGATGATGGCGAACGGTCAGACGTTCTCTCGCCGGAAGGTCCACGTCCCGAGGAAGACCGAGACGATGGCCAGGCCGACCGCGACCAGGACGCCCCACACGAACTCATGTGCGGTGTACCGGCCGAGGAAGGCGTCGCGGGTCGCGTCGACGATGTAGCGGAACGGCGTGAGCCGGGAGACGATGTCGAGCCACTTCGGCGCGCCCGACATCGGCAGGATGATGCCGGCCAGCAGCGTCATCGGGATGATGACCGCGTTCAGCAGCGGCGCGAAGGCGTGCACTTCCTTGATCTGCAGGCCGAGCGAGTACGACAGCGACGCCAGGCTGACCGCCAGGAGCGCGACGAACGCCAGCCCGATCAGCACGCCGACGATCGGTGCCCGCAGCCCGAACGCGAGGCCCACCAGGAGCAGGATGATGCCCTGCGTCACCAGGGTCACCACGTCGCGGCCCACCCGGCCCAGCAGCAACGCCGTGCGGGACACCGGAGTGACCCGCATTCGCTCGATCACCCCGGTGCGCGAGTCGGCGATGATCGAGATGCCGACGAAACCCGATCCGAACAGGCCCAGCTGGATCAGCAGGCCGGGGACGAAGATCTGCCAGGAGGAGAAGCCCGCCGGGAACCCCGGCGAGTTCTCCATGTTCTGCAGCAGCGGACCGAGGCACGTGAGGTACAGGATCGGCTGGGTCAGGCCGATCACCGTCCACGCGGGGTTGCGAAGGGACATGCTCATTTGTCGTTGGAACACGACCCAGGTGTCGCGGCCGATGGACATGTCAGACCCCTTCATCGCGCAGCGAGCGGCCGGTCAGAGTGAGGAAGACGTCGTCGAGGCTGGGCCGGGTCAGGCGCAGAGAGCTCGGCGCGAACCCGGCGGCCTCCAGCTCCTGGATCAGGCCGATGACGGCCTGTTCGCCGTCGTCCACGGTGAGCCGCACGGCACCGTCCTCGACTGAGGCGCTGCGGATCCCGGACCGCCCCGCGAGCAGGCGGCAGGCGGCATCGGCATCCCCGGCGACGCCGATGGTGGCGAGGTCGCCGGAGATCTGCCGCTTCAGGTCCTCCGGCGAGCCTTCCGCGACGATCCGGCCGTGATCGATCACCAGGATCCGGTCGCAGAGCTCGTCGGCCTCTTCGAGGTAGTGCGTCGTCAGGAACACCGTCATGGACAGTTCGTCGCGTAGCCGCCGGATGTGGTCCCACATGTTGCGGCGGCTCTGCGGATCCAGCCCGACCGTCGGCTCGTCGAGGAACACGACTGCGGGCTGGTGGATCAGGCCGAGGGCGATGTCCAACCGCCGCCGCTGTCCGCCGGACAGCGTCCCCGTGCGGCGCTCCTCCAGTCCGGCGAGATCCAGTTGTTTCATCAGTTGCTCGGACCGTGTGCGGCCTTCGATCCGGTTGATGTGGTAAAGGCTGGCCTGCATGCGCAGTTCCTCGCGGACGGTGCACGCCGGCTCGGTCCCGCCGCTCTGCGCCACGTAGCCGATTCGCTTGCGCACTCCGGCGGGGTCCTTCAACAGGTCGCTGCCGGCGATGGTGGCGGTGCCGGCGGTGGGCCGCAGCAGAGTGGTCAGCATGCGCACTGTGGTCGTCTTCCCGGCGCCGTTGGGCCCGAGGAAGCCGACGATCTCCCCGACCTCGACCTGCAGGTCGACTCCTCGCACCGCGTCGACGGTACGGCCGTGCGCGGTGAAGGTCCGCGCCAGCTCGCTCGCCTCGATAATGGACACCGCAGTTGCTCCCATCGCGAGAAGCGGCCGTCGATCGGATGCCGTGAAATGGAATTCACCGGTGCTCATATCCGTGGCCGATGTCAGATTGTGGCACAGTGGTCGTTCGAAGCAGCACTGCTCCGTCCAATGTGCCGGTGAGTACCGTCGGTTTCGACGGCTGCAAAGCAGGTGCCGGCTGAATGGAGGATCCTCCATGGAGAGAATCATCGAAGCGGCCACCGAGACGTCCGTACGCGCAATCCTCGTTGGCGGGCCGACCAGCCTTCCCGAGGGTTCACGCATTCAGGCGGTGAGCCGTCTCAGCGACAAGATCAAGGTCGAACACCGCGGCGGATACGAGCATTTCGAACGCCAGGGTGCGCCGGACGCGGCCGGGATTCCCGAGGAAGTCCGGTTCCATTGGACGATGCGCACCAATGTCGCCGAGTGACGACTGAACTTCGGCCGGTGACGGTCCCCGCCCGGTGGTCTCGTCGGTGTTCAACCGCCGAGATGCGGCAGTCGGACACTGCCCGACACCACCGGGCGCGGCGTTCGCCCTGATGGGGCGTTTCGAGCGGATCGCCCCTGGCCACCCGTCGTGGGTCGCCTGACTCGGACGGTTGTGTCGAAGACGGGAAGGCGGTTACGGTCCTCCACGTTCGACATTCATCTTCATGGCGAATGACGAAACTCGGCTCGTCGTCCAGCCAGAGGGTGGTGCGGCGAGCAGAAGACAGCGTTTGATTCCACGGTGAGATTCATCGTCGGTTCGGTGCCACCGCAAGTGATTTTGCCGACCGGCGGTGGGGTCTGATTAATTCAGGTGCACCGTTTTCAGGATGGTGAACGCGGTCGAATCTCGGCGTGTCTTTTTCCTGGCCACGGTTGGCGATTGGGGCATGGCGCGGATATGACGAACGAAGAAAAGCTTCGTGATTATCTAAGGCTCGTGACCGCGAATTTGCGGCAGGCGCGCCGGTCCCTGCGTGAAGCGGAGCGCCGGCAGCGGGAGCCCATCGCGATCGTCGGTATGGGTTGCCGCTTTCCCGGCGGCGTGCGAGGTCCCGATGAATTGTGGGATCTGCTGGCCACCGGCGGTGACGCGGTCTCGGGGTTCCCGACCGACCGCGGCTGGGATGTCGAAGGGCTCTACAGCCCCGATCCGGACCAGGCGGGCACCACCTACGCGCGTCACGGAGGCTTCCTCCACGACGCCTCGGAGTTCGACGCGGGGTTCTTCGGGATCTCCCCGCGCGAGGCCCTCGCCATGGATCCGCAGCAGCGGTTGATGCTGGAGGTGTCCTGGGAGGCGCTGGAACGTGCCGGAATCGACCCGGCCTCGCTGCGCGGCTCGTCCACCGGCGTGTTCGCCGGGGCCTATGCCTCCGGGTACGGCACGAACGCGGACACCGAGACCGAGGCGGTCGAGGGGCACATCCTGACGGGGGTGGCGACCAGCGTCCTGTCGGGCCGGATCGCTTTCTCGCTCGGGCTGCAGGGCCCGGCTGTGACGGTGGACACGGCGTGCTCGTCCTCGCTGGTGGCGCTGCACCTGGCCTGCCAGGCGCTGCGAACCGGAGAGTGCGAAATGGCACTGGCCGGCGGCGTGACGGTGATCGTCACGCCGACCATGTTCGTGGAGTTCTCCCGCCAGCGCGGAATGTCCTTCGACGGACGATGCAAGTCGTTCTCGGCCGGGGCCGACGGCTCCGGCTGGGCCGAGGGCGCCGGGATGCTGCTGCTGGAGCGCTTGTCGGACGCGCGCCGCAACGGGCACCAGGTGCTCGCGGTGGTCCGCGGCAGCGCGATCAACCAGGACGGCGCGTCGAACGGCCTCACGGCGCCGAACGGCCCGTCGCAGCAGCGCGTGATCCGGACGGCGCTGGAGAACGCGCGCCTGTCGACCGCCGACGTGGACGTCGTCGAGGCGCACGGCTCGGCAACGACGCTGGGTGACCCGATCGAGGCCCAGACGCTCCTCGCGACGTACGGACAGGACCGTGCGGAGAGTCAGCCGCTGTGGCTGGGCTCGGTGAAGTCGAACATCGGCCACGCCCAGGCGGCGGCCGGCTCGGCCGGCCTGATCAAGATGGTGCTCGCCCTGCAGAACGAGCTTCTGCCACAGACCCTGCATGTCGAGGAGCCGTCCCCGCACGTCGACTGGTCGTCCGGCGACGTTCGGCTACTGACCGACGCGGTGCCGTGGCCTTCGGGAGACCGGCCGCGCCGCGCCGGAGTATCGGCGTTCGGGATCAGCGGGACGAACGCCCACATCATTCTTGAGGAGGCGCCGGCGCTCGACGCCGCCCTCGGTTCCGAGATGGCCGACGGCGATGATGACGGCGGCGAGTCCGACGTCGATCGTGAGTCGGCGGCCGGCGACGGTGCGGTCGAGGAAGTCGCGGAGCCGGCGGTGCTGTCGGGGTCCGACGTCTCGGCGTGGCTGGTGTCGGGCCGCTCGGCGGATGCCCTGGCCGGGCAGGCGGGCCGGTTGCGGGAGTTCGCGCTCGCGGACTCCGATCTGAACCCGGCCGACGTCGGCTGGGCCCTGGCGACGACACGCTCGACGTTCGAGCATCGTGCGGTCGTCGTCGGCACGGATCGCGTCGGGCTGTCGGCCGGCTTGGCCGCGGTCGCGACGGGCCAGCCTTCCGCCGGCGTGATCGTTGGCGCCGAGGCTCCTGTCGGCCCGGGCCGTACGGTGTTCGTGTTCCCTGGTCAGGGTTCGCAGTGGGCCGGGATGGGCCGTGAGCTCCTGGAGTGTTCGCCGGTGTTCGCGGCGAAGCTTGATGAGTGCGCCGAGGCGCTGGCCCCGTTCGTGGACTGGTCGCTGCGTGACGTGCTGGCCGGTGCCGAGGGTGCGCCGCCGCTGGAGTCGGCCGATGTGGTCCAGCCCGTTCTGTGGGCGGTGATGGTCTCTCTCGCCGCGGTGTGGGAGGCCGCCGGTGTGACGCCGGATGCGGTCGTCGGTCATTCCCAGGGTGAGATCGCCGCAGCGTGTGTCGCGGGGATCCTTTCCTTGGAGGATGCGGCGCGTGTTGTGGCGGTGCGTGGCAAGGCTTTGACGGGTCTGGGTGTGGCCGGCGGGATGTTGTCGGTCGTCATGCCCGCGGAGAAGGTCTCCGAGCTTCTTGAGCCTTGGGCTGGGGCGTTGGCGCTGGCTGCGGTGAACGGTCCGGCGACGACGGTGGTGTCGGGTGATCCTGACGCGCTGACGGAGCTGGAGCGGGAGCTGTCGCGGCGGAAGGTTCTGCGGTGGCGGGTTCCGGCGTCGGATTTCGTGGCGCACTCGGCGGCGGTCGACCCGGTCGAGGCCGATCTGCTGCGTGACCTGGCGCAGGTACGTCCGGTGGCCGGGCAGGTGGGTTTCTTCTCCACCGTCCACAGCCGCTGGATGGACGGTACGGAGCTGGACGCGGGCTACTGGTTCGCGAACGTCCGCCAGACGGTCCGGTTCCAGGACGCCGTCACCGAGCTTGCCGGTTCGGGTTACCGGGCCTTTGTCGAGGTGTCCGCACAGCCGGTTTTGACGGCTTCGATCACCGAGACGCTTGAGGCGATCGAGACGCCGAGTTCGCTGGTGACCGGGACCCTGCAGCGCGAGGACTCCGGAGCATCGGCGCTGCTGGCCTCGCTGGGCCGCGCGCACGTCGCGGGGCTCGCGGTCGAGTGGGCGAAGGTGCTTCCGGCCGGCTCCCATCTCGACCTTCCGACCTACGCGTTCCAGCACCAGCGGTACTGGCTGCAGCCCGCACCGGCGAAACTGCGTGACCGTGACGATTCGCCGGCCACGGACTGGCGCTACCGCGTCACGTGGGCTCCGGTCACCGACTCGGCCTCGACCGTGCTGTCCGGTACGTGGCTGGTGGTCACGCCGGATGAGGCGTCGGCTCAGGACTGCGTTCGCGCGCTGAATGAGCGTGGTGCCGAGACGGTCGTGTTCGAGGCCGGTGCCGAGGTTCTGGACCGTGCTGCCCTGGCCGATCGCATCGGGGGCCTGGGCACGCGGTTCGCCGGCGTGCTGTCGCTGCTGGCCCTCGACGAGACCCCGCTCGCCGGTTCTCCGGCGGTGCCGGCCGGGCTCGCGGGAACGCTGGCTCTCGTGCAGGCGCTCGGTGACGCCGAAATCGACGCTCCGCTCTGGGTGCAGACGCAGGGCGCGGTCTCGACCGGCCCGGGCGACACGCTGACCCATCCGGTTCAGGCGCGGGTCTGGGGTCTGGGCAGGGTCGCGGGACTCGAACACTCCGACCGCTGGGGCGGCCTGGTCGACCTTCCGCCGTCCTGGGACGACCGGACCGCGTCCCGGCTGTGCGCGATCCTCGCCGGTACCGGCGAGGACCAGGTCGCGATCCGCCCCACGGGAATCATGGGCCGTCGGCTGGCGCGCGCCCCGCAGCCTCGCCAGAGCACGCAGTGGACGCCTCAGGGCACCGTCCTGATCACCGGCGGGACCGGCATGCTCGGCGGTCACGTCGGCCGATGGCTGGCCGGCCGTGACACCGCACGTGTCGTGCTGTCCAGCCGTTCCGGACCGGCCGCGCCCGGCGTGGCCGTCCTGGCCGCGCAGCTGGCCACCGCCGGTACCCGGGTCGACGTCGTGGCCTCCGACACCGCGCGGCGCGCCGACCTCGAAGGTCTGCTGGACCGGATCGCCGGCGAAGGTCCGCCGCTCAGCTCGGTCTTCCACACGGCAGGCGTCGGTGAGGCGACTCCGATCGCCGAGACCACCGTCGAGCAGCAGGAGACCGTCACCGCCGCCAAGGCGGCCGGCGCGGTCTGGCTGGACGAGCTGACCCAGGACCTCGACCTCGACGCCTTCGTCCTCTTCTCCTCGGCGGCCGCGACCTGGGGAAGTGCCCAGCAACCGGGATTCGCCGCGGCGAGCACCTTCCTTGACGCACTGGCCGAGAACCGCCGTGCACGTGGCCTGGCCGCCCTGTCGGTGGCCTGGGGCCCCTGGGCCGGCGGCGGCATGACCGACGAAGCGGGCGCCGAGCAGATGGAACGCCGTGGCCTGAAGGCCATGGATCCGGCTCTGGCGATCGAGGCGCTGGCCCGGTCGGTCGACGGTGGTGAGGAGACCCTCACGGTCGCCGACATGGACTGGCGGCTCTTCGCCCCGGCCTTCGTCCTGCGCCGTAACAGCCCCCTGATCGAGGCTCTGCCCGAGGTCGCACAGGCCCTGACGGAGGCCGCCGCGGCGGCCATGCCCGCCGCCGACGGCGCGGGCGAGGCGCTGGCCGCCCGGCTGTCCGATCTGTCGCGCGTCGAGCAGGACCGTCTGCTGGTGGACGTGGTGTGCGGTGAGGCGGCCGCGGTGCTGGGCCATGCCTCCGGGGCGGAGGTCGGGCAGGGCCGGGCGTTCAGCGACCTCGGCTTCGACTCGCTGACCTCGGTCGATCTGCGCAACCGGCTGGGTGCGGCCACCGGGCTGCGGCTGCCGGCGACGTTGTTGTTCGACTACCCGACGCCGATGGTGCTGGCCGGGTTCTTGCGGGACGGGCTGCTGGGAGCGGCGACCGACGCTCCGGTGACCGTGTCGGGTGCCGCGATAGCGGTGGACGAGCCGGTCGCGATCGTGTCGATGGGTTGTCGTTTCCCGGGCGGTATCGGCAGTCCCGAGGACCTGTGGGGCCTGCTGGAGTCGGGTGGAGACGCGATTTCGGCGTTCCCCACGGATCGAGGCTGGGACCCAGGGGTGTACGACCCCGACCCGAACCAGGCGGGGGCGTCGTACGTGCGTGAAGGGGGGTTCGTGCATGCGGCCTCTGAATTCGATGCCGGATTCTTCGGGATCTCCCCGCGCGAGGCCCTCGCGATGGACCCCCAGCAGCGGTTGCTGCTGGAGGTGTCCTGGGAGGCGCTGGAGCGGGCCGGGATCGACCCGGCTTCGCTGCGCGGCTCGGCCACCGGCGTCTACACCGGCGCGAGTTTCGCCGGATACGGCATGGCCGCGCCGGAGGGCGCCGAGAACCTCGAAGCACACCTGCTGACCGGCACGACGACCAGCGTGATCTCTGGCCGCGTCTCCTACACGCTCGGCCTCGAAGGCCCGGCCGTCACGGTGGACACGGCGTGCTCGTCGACGCTCGTGGCACTGCACCTCGCCGTCCAGGCGCTGCGAACCGGGGAATGCGACATGGCTCTGGCCGGCGGCGCGTTCGTGTCGGCCACCCCAGAGCTCTTCGTGTGGAGCAGCCGGCTGCGCGGCCTCGCCGTCGACGGCCGATGCAAGTCGTTCGCCGCCGCGGCCGACGGCATGGGCATCGCCGAGGGCGCCGGGATGCTGTTGCTGGAGCGGCTGTCGGACGCGCGCCGCAACGGGCACCAGGTGCTCGCGGTGGTCCGGGGTAGCGCGGTGAACCAGGACGGTGCGTCGAACGGTTTGACGGCGCCGAACGGTCCGTCGCAGCAGCGGGTGATCCGGGCGGCTCTGGCCAACGCGCGCCTGACGACCGCCGACGTCGACGTCGTCGAGGCGCACGGCTCGGGAACGACGCTGGGCGACCCGATCGAGGCACAGGCCGTGATCGCCACCTACGGCCAGGGCCGTGAGGAGGATCAGCCGCTGTGGCTGGGTTCGGTGAAGTCGAACATCGGACATGCTCAGGCGGCGGCGGGTTCGGCCGGTCTGATCAAGATGGTGCTCGCGCTGCGGAACAAGCTTCTGCCGCAGACGCTGCACGTCGATGAACCGTCTCCGCACGTCGACTGGTCGGCCGGCAACGTACGCCTGCTGACGGAAGCCATGCCGTGGCCGTCGGACGGACGCCCGCGCAGGGCCGGAGTGTCGGGGTTCGGAGTCAGCGGGACCAACGCCCACATCATTCTCGAGGAGGCACCGGCGCTCGAAGCCGCCACGGACGGCGGCGAGTCCGAGCCGGTCGGGGAGCAGACGGCCGAGGCAGAGCCGGAAGAGGCCGAGAGCACGGTCGCGGTGTTGCCGGGATCCGATGTCTCCGCGTGGCTGGTGTCGGGCCGGTCGCCGAGTGGGCTGGTGGGTCAGGCGGGCCGGTTGCGGGAGTTCGCGCTCGCTCATCCGGAGTTCACCGCGGAGGACGTGGCGTGGTCGCTCGCGACGACGCGTTCGGCGTTCGAGCATCGTGCGGTCGTCGTCGGCACGGGTCGTGAGGAACTGGCGGCCGGTCTGGCCGCGGTCGCCACGGACCAGTCCGCGGGGAACGTGGTCTCGGGTGTGGCAGGCTCGTCCGGCCCTGGTCGTTCGGTGTTCGTGTTCCCGGGTCAGGGTTCGCAGTGGGCCGGGATGGGCCGTGAGCTCCTGGAATCCTCACCCCTGTTCGCCGCGAAGCTTGATGAGTGCGCCGAGGCGCTGGCCCCGTACGTGGACTGGTCGCTGCGTGACGTGCTGGCCGGTGCCGAGGGTGCGCCCGAGCTGGAGTCCGCCGATGTGGTCCAGCCCGTCCTATGGGCGGTGATGGTGTCGCTGGCCGCCGTCTGGGAGGCCGCCGGTGTGACGCCGGATGCGGTCGTCGGTCACTCCCAGGGTGAGATCGCCGCCGCGTGTGTGGCCGGGATCCTCTCCCTGGAAGACGCCGCTCGTGTTGTGGCGGTGCGTGGCAAGGCCCTGACGGGGTTGGGCGTCGCCGGCGGAATGTTGTCGGTCGTCATGCCCGCGGAGAAGGTTTCTGAGCTGCTCGAACCCTGGAGCGGCTCGCTGGCGCTGGCTGCGGTGAACGGTCCGGCCACGACGGTGGTGTCGGGTGATCCTGACGCGCTGACGAAGCTGGAACGGGAGCTGTCGCGGCGCAAGGTCCTGCGGTGGCGGGTTCCGGCGTCGGACTTCGTGGCGCACTCGGCCGCGGTCGACCCGATCGAGGCCGACCTGCTGCGTGACCTCGCGCAGGTACGCCCGGTCTCCGGGTCGGCAGGGTTCTTCTCCACGGTGCACAACCGCTGGATGGACGGTACGGAGCTGGACGCCGGTTACTGGTTCGCGAACGTGCGCCAGACGGTCCGGTTCCAGGACGCCGTCACCGAGCTCGCCGGCTCGGGTTACCGGGCCTTTGTCGAGGTGTCCGCACAGCCCGTGCTGACCGCCTCGATCACCGAGACCCTTGAGGCGATCGAAGCGCCGAGTTCGCTGGTGACCGGGACCCTGCAGCGCGAGGACTCCGGCGCATCGGGCCTCCTGGCCTCGCTGGGCCGCGCGCACGTCGCGGGGCTGCCCGTCGAGTGGGCCAACGTGCTTCCGGCCGGCTCCCGCATCGACCTTCCGACCTACGCGTTCCAGCACCAGCGGTACTGGCTGCAGCCCGCACCCGCCTCCGACGACTCGCTGTCGGAGGGCTCGGCGACGGAGGCGGCGTTCTGGGCCGCCGTCGAGGACGGCGATCTCAGCCGGCTCTCCGACGCGCCGGACGTATACGGACACCTGCCGCTCAACGAGGCGCTGCCCGCGCTGGCGTCGTGGCGGCGCCGCGGGCGGATCGACTCGGTCGTGGCGGACTGGCGCTACCGGATCACCTGGTCTCCCGTTCCGGAGACGGAGACCGCGGTGATGTCCGGTACGTGGCTGGTCGTCACGCCGGATGAGGCGGCGGCTCAGGACTGCGTACGCGCGCTGACCGAGCGCGGTGCCGAGACCGTCGTGGTCGCGGTCGGCGACCAGGAACTCGACCGGACCGTCCTCGCCGAGCGATTCGGTGGCTTCGACACACGATTCGCGGGCGTGGTGTCGCTGCTGGCCCTGAACGAGGCCCCGCTCGCCGGCTTCCCGTCCGTGCCGGCCGGGCTCGCCGGGACCGTGACGCTCATCCAGGCCCTCGGCGACGCCGGGATGACGGCGCCGCTGTGGCTGCTGACGAGCGGCGCGATCGCCACCGGGCTGGGCGAGAAGGTGACGAACCCGGTTCAGACGCAGATATGGGGCATCGGCCGGGTCGTCGCGCTCGAACACCCCGATCGGTGGGGCGGCCTGATCGACCTGCCGTCGCCCTGGGACGACCGGATGGCGTCCCGGCTGTGCGCGGTGCTCGCCGGAATCGGTGAGGACCAGCTCGCGATCCGCCCGTCCGGGATCATGGGACGCCGGCTCTCACGAGCCACGCAGTCCCGCCAGACGACGCCGTGGGCGCCCCAGGGCACCGTCCTGGTGACGGGCGGAACCGGATCGATCGGCGGTCACGTCGGCCAGTGGCTGGCCGGCCGTGACGCCGCACGTGTCGTGCTGTCCAGCCGTTCCGGACCGGCCGCGGCCGACGTGGCGGCCCTGGCCGCGCGGCTGGCAGGGGCCGGCACCGATGTCGACGTCGTGGCGTGCGACAGCGCGCGGCGCGCCGACCTTGAGGGCCTGCTGACCCGGATCGCGAGTGAGGGGCCGGCGCTCAGCTCGGTCTTCCACACCGCGGGCGTGCTCGACGACGGTGTCCTCGACCGGATGGACCCCGCGCGGCTTGCCGCGACCTCGGACGCGAAGGCGGCGGGCGCGGTCTGGCTGGACGAGCTGACCCAGGGTATGGACCTCGACGCCTTCGTCCTCTTCTCCTCGGCGGCGGCCACGTTCGGCGGCGGCGGCCAGGGCAACTACTCGGCGGCGAACGCCTTCCTGGACGGCCTGGCGGAGAACCGCCGGGCCCGCGGGCTGACCGCGCTGTCCGTCGCGTGGGGTCCGTGGGACGGGCCGGGCGTCTCGCAGAACACCGACGCGGCCCGGCAGCGGCTGCGCCGGAACCGCTGGGAGGTCCTCATGGACCCGGAGCTGGCGGTTCAGGCTCTGGGCAAGGCTTTGGACGACCCGGACGACCTCGTACTGACCCTGATGGACATCGACTGGGCGCAGCTGGTGACGGCACCCGCCGCCATCGGTCTGCGGCAGCACCCGATGGTGCGGGACCTGCCGGACCTGCGCCGCCACATGCAGGCCGCGGGCGTCGCCGACGGCCAGGGTGGTGCGGGCGACGGTGAGTTCGCACGACGCCTGTCCGGGCTGCCTGCGGCGGACCAGGACCGGATGTTGACCGACCTGATCCGTGCCGAGGCCGCGAGGGTGCTGAACTACCCGTCGCCGGACGCCGTCGGCCTGGAGCTGGCCTTCAGCGACCTCGGCTTCGACTCCCTCACCTCGGTCGAGCTGCGCAACCAGCTGAGCACGGCCACCGGGCTGCGGTTGCCCGCCACGCTGCTGTTCGACTACCCCACCCCCGAGGTGCTGGCCGGATATCTGCGCACCGAGATGCTCGGCGCGCTGCCCGACGGGCCGGCGCCTCAGGCGGCGGTCGCGATGGAGACCGACGAGCCGATGGCGATCGTGGGGATGGGCTGCCGGTTCCCCGGGGGCATCAGCAGCCCCGAGGAACTGTGGGAGCTGCTGTCCGCGGGCGCGGACGGCGTCTGCCCGCTGCCCGCCGACCGTGGATGGGACGTCGAGGCGCTGTACGACCCCGACCCGGACCACGCCGGAACCGCGTACGTGCGTGAGGGCGGCTACGTACAGCAGGTGTCGGAGTTCGACTCCGCGTTCTTCGGGATCTCGCCGCGCGAGGCCCTCGCCATGGACCCGCAGCAGCGGCTGCTGCTGGAGGTGTCCTGGGAGGCGCTGGAGCGAGCCGGCATCGCGCCGGCGTCGCTGCGCGGTTCCCGTACCGGGGTGTTCGTGGGCGGATACGGCTCCGGATACGAGGTGCTCGGCATCGAGCTGGCCCGCAACGGCGCCGAAGGCGTCGAGGGGCACCTGGTGACCGGCAACGCGACCAGCATCCTGTCCGGCCGCATCTCCTACACGCTGGGCCTGGAGGGTCCGGCGGTGACGATGGACACGGCGTGCTCGTCCTCGCTGGTGGCGCTGCACATGGCGCGCCGCGCGCTCTCGTCCGGCGAGTGCTCGCTGGCGCTGGTCGGCGGCGTGACGATCATGGCGACCCCGCGTGACCTGATCGGGTTCTCCCGCCAGCGCGGCCTGGCCGCCGACGGGCGGAGCAAGGCGTTCTCGGCGGACGCCGATGGCATGGGCATGGGCGAGGGCGTCGGGATGCTGCTCATGGAGCGGTTGTCGGACGCGCGGCGGCTCGGGCACAACGTGCTGGCGGTCGTCGCCGGCAGTGCGATGAACCAGGATGGCGCCTCGAACGGCCTGACCGCGCCGAACGGCCCGTCGCAGCAGCGGGTCATCAAGGAGGCGCTCGCGAACGCCTCTCTGTCGCCGTCCGACATCGACGCGGTGGAGGCCCACGGGACTGGTACGCCTCTCGGTGACCCGATCGAGGCGCAGGCGCTGATCGCGACCTACGGTCAGGACCGGCCCGCTGATCGGCCGCTCTGGCTCGGATCGGTGAAGTCGAACATCGGGCACGCGCAGGCCGCCGCGGGCATGGCCGGTGTCATCAAGATGGTGCTGGCCCTCCAGCACGAGACGCTGCCGTCGACGCTGCACGTGGGGGAGCCTTCGCCGCATGTGGACTGGTCCGCCGACACCGTACGGCTGCTGACCGAGTCGCGGGCCTGGCCTACGGGTGGCCGGCCGCGCCGCGCGGGTGTGTCGGCGTTCGGGATCAGTGGCACCAACGCCCACGTCGTTCTCGCGGAGCCTCCGGTCGTCGAGGGTTCGGTGCTCGACGACGACGCGGAGCCGGCCGAACCGGCGACGCCGGTGCTGTCGGAGTCCGAGACGTCGGCGTGGCTGGTGTCGGGTCGTAGCGCCGACGGTCTGGTGAGCCAGGCGGGCCGGTTGCGCGAGTTCGCGCTCGCCGACCCGGACCTGGACGAGAAGGACGTTGCGTGGTCGTTGGCCGCGTCGCGGTCGACCTTCGAGCACCGCGCGGTCGTGGTGGGCTCGGGTCGTGAGGGACTGGCGGCCGGGCTCGCCGCGATGGCGACCGGCCAGTCCGCGCCGGGTGTGCTGTCGGGCGTCGTGCGGGGTTCCGCGCGGGTCGGGTTCGTGTTCTCCGGCCAGGGCTCGCAGCGGGTCGGGATGGGCGCGGGTCTGTACGCGGCCAGCCCGGTGTTCGCCGAGGTCTTCGATCGGGTGTGCGGGCTGCTGGAGGCCGAGCTCGGGCTTCCGGTCGGCGATGTGGTGCTGGGGCGTGCCGAGCCCGACGCCGGGCTGGGCGATGACGCGACGGTGTTCGCGCAGACGGGCTTGTTCGCGTTCCAGGTCGGTGTGGTGTCGATGCTGAAGGCGGCCGGCGTCTCGCCGGCGGCCGTCGCCGGTCACTCCGTGGGTGAGATCGCGGCCGCGTGGGCGGCCGGCGTGCTGTCCCTCGAGGACGCGGCCCGCCTGGTCGCGACCCGTGCGCGGTTGATGCAGGACCTGCCCGCGGGCGGCGCGATGTGGGCGATCGCCGCGACCGAGGCCGAGGTACTGGCCTCGATCGAGGACGTCGAGGGCGTGTCGATCGCCGCGGTGAACGGCCCGTCCGCGACCGTCATATCGGGAGACGCCGACGCGGTCGAGACGGTCGCCGAAGGCTGGCGGTCGGGCGGGACACGGGTTCGCCGGCTGCGCGTCTCGCACGCGTTCCATTCCCACCTGATGGACCCGGTGCTCGACGAGCTGGGACAGGTCGCGCTCGGGCTGGTGCACCGCCGCCCGCAGGTTCCGTGGGCGTGCGGGACGACGGGTGAGGCGCTGGAGGAGTTCGGTTCCGGTTACTGGGTCGAGCAGGCGCGCGGCGCCGTGCGATTCGCGGACGCGGTCTCGGAGCTGTCGGCCCGTGGTGTTCAGGTGTTCGTGGAGATCGGCCCGGACGGCACGCTGTCCGGCCTCGGCCCGGACGTGATCGCCGATGGTGTGTTCGTCCCGGTGTCGAAGTCGAAGACCCCGTCGGACGTGGCGTTGCTGGAGGCCCTGGGCCGGGTCCATGTCTCCGGTGGGTCGGTGGACTGGCCTGCGGTGTTCGCGGGCGGGCAGCGAGTCGAGCTGCCGACGTACGCGTTCCAGCGGCAGCGGTTCTGGCCGGAGATCTCACAGACCGTCGGCGGGGTCGTGGCCGAGGGCGAGGCGGACGCGGAGTTCTGGGCCGCCGTCGAGGACGGTGACCTGAGCCGCCTCTCCGACGCACTGGATGTGGACGGGCTTCTGCCGCTGAACGAGGCGCTTCCCGCGCTGGCGTCGTGGCGGCGGCGTTCGCGTGAGGACTCGGCGGTCGCCGACTGGCGCTACCAGGTCACCTGGGAGCAGATCCCCGACGCGGGCTCGGCCGTGCTGTCCGGCACGTGGCTGGTGGTCGCTCCGGAAGGCGTCTCGGCGCAGGATCACCTCCAGGCGCTGACCGAAAGCGGCGCCGAGGCCGTGGTCTTCGAGGTCGGCGTGGACGAGACGGACCGTGCCGTCCTGGCCGGACGCCTGACCGCGCTGGACGATGTCGCCGGTGTGGTGTCGCTGCTGGCCCTCGACGAGGACCCGTCGGCCGGTGTGGCCGCGACGCTGGTTCTGGTGCAGGCGCTCGGTGACGCCGAGATCGGCGCTCCGCTGTGGGCGGTCACCCAGGGTGCCATCTCCACCGGTCCGGCCGATGTCCTGACCCAGCCGGTGCAGGCCGAGGTCTGGGGCCTGGGCCGGGTCGCCGGACTGGAGCACTCGGAGCGCTGGGGCGGCCTGATCGACCTCCCGGCCTCGTGGGACGACCGGACCGGGGCACGATTGTGCGGGGTTCTCACCGGTGACGCCGAGGACCAGGTCGCGATCCGCCCGGCCGGGCTGATGGGCCGTCGCCTGGTACGGGTCGCACAACGGCGTACGACCACTGCCTGGACGCCGCGCGGGACCGTGCTGGTCACGGGCGGCACCGGAGGAATCGGTGGCCGGGTCGCGCGATGGGCTGCCGAGCGTGGCGCCCGGCGGGTGGTGCTGACCAGCCGTTCGGGTCCGGGCGCCGCGGGAGTCGGCGCGCTGGCCGCGGAACTCGCGGCGGCCGGCGCCTCGGTGGACGTGATCGCCGGTGACATCGGCCGGCGTTCCGACACCGAAGGCCTGCTGGCCCGGCTCGGTGCGGACGGTCCGCCGCTGACCTCCGTCATGCACGCCGCCGGCGTCGGCCAGTTCAGCGCCATCGACGAGACCACGATCGAACACCACACGGAGGTCACCGCCGCCAAGGTGGACGGCGCGGCCTGGCTGGACGAACTGACACGCGACCTGGACCTCGACGCCTTCGTCGTCTTCTCCTCCATCGCCGCGACCTGGGGCAGCGGACACCAGCCGAGCTACGCGGCCGGCAACGCGTACCTCGACGCCCTGGTCGACAGCCGCCGCTCGCGCGGGCTCGCCGCCACCTCCCTGGCCTGGGGCCCGTGGGCCGGCGGCGGAATGACCGACGAGGAGGACGCCGGCCGCATGGAGGTGCGGGGTCTGCGGTTGCTGGATCCGCGCCTCGCGCTCCAGGTCCTCGCGCACGCGCTCGACGCCAGGGAGAAGACGCTCACCGTGGCGGATGTGGACTGGCAGAAGTTCGCGCCGCTGTTCACGCTGCGGCGTCCCAGCCCGCTGATCGAGTCTCTGCCTGAGGTACTGCAGGCACTGGCCGGCGGCGACGCGGGTGACGCGAACGCGTCGGGCGGCGCCGCGAGCGCCCTGGCCGAACGCCTGGCCGGCCTGTCCATCGCCGACCAGGAACGCGTCCTGGTCGACCTCGTCCGCACCGAAGCGGCCGTCGCGCTCGGCTACTCCTCGGCGGACGACGTCGAACCGGACCGGGCGTTCAGCGATCTCGGCTTCGACTCCCTGACCGGCGTCGAGCTGCGCAACCGGCTGACCGCCGTCAGCGGGATCCCGCTGGCCGCCACCGCGGTCTTCGACTACCCGACGAGCATGGCGCTCGCGGGCTTCCTGCGGCAGGCGGTCACACCGGACGAGCCCGAAGCCCTGCCCCTGCTCGCCGAGCTCGACAAGATCGAGTCGATGCTCACCGGGTCGGCCGTGGCAGAGGACGAGCACGCGAAGATCACGGCCCGGTTGGAGTCCGTGATCGCGCGGTGGCGAGAGGTTCGGGAACAGGCCGCCGGTGGCGTCGCCGTCATCGAAAAGCTCGAGGGTTCGAGTGACGACGAGGTCTTCGACTTCATCGGCAAGGAGTTCGGCATCCACTGAATCCGACGAAGACCCGACATGCCGCAGCCGATGACTTCCGATGAGGTGACGCACAATGAGTGACGAAGAAAAGCTCAGGTATTTCCTCAAGCAGGTGACCGCCAACCTGCACGAGACTCGTCAGCGGCTGCAGGAGACCGAAGCGGCCGCGGAGGAGCCGATCGCGATCGTCGGCATGGGCTGCCGGTTCCCCGGAGCCGCACGCAGCCCTGAGGACCTGTGGGACCTCGTGGTCTCCCGCACCGAGACGGTCGCCGGGCTCCCGCAGGACCGCGGTTGGGCGACGACGGCGGCCTCGGGCGAAGCACAGGCCGCGGAGGTCAAGAGCGGCAACTTCGTCTACGACGCCACCGAGTTCGACCCCGGGTTCTTCGGGATCAGCCCACGCGAGGCGGCGGCGATGGATCCCCAGCAGCGGCTGCTGCTGGAGGTGTCGTGGGAGGCGCTGGAGCGGGCCGGGATCGACCCGGCGGGGCTGCGCGGCACGGCCACCGGTGTGTTCGCCGGAGCCAGCTTCGCGGGGTACGGCTGGTTCTCGGCGCCGCAGGGCAGCCTCGACGGCCACCTGATGACCGGCAACGCGACCAGCATCCTGTCCGGCCGTATCTCCTACACCCTCGGCCTGGAAGGGCCGGCGGTGACCGTGGACACCGCCTGTTCGTCGGCGCTCGTGGCGCTGCACCTGGCCTGCCAGGCGCTGCGTTCGCGGGAGTGCAGGCTCGCACTCGTCGGCGGCGCGTACGTCGCGGCCACGCCGGTCCTGTTCACCGACTTCAGCCAGCACCTCGGCCTGACGACCGACGGCCGGTGCAAGGCGTTCTCGGCCGAAGCCGACGGCATGGGCGTCGCCGAGGGCGCGGGCGTACTGGTCGTGGAGCGGCTGTCCGAGGCGCGCCGTAACGGGCACCAGGTGCTCGCGGTGGTACGGGGCAGCGCGATCAACCAGGACGGTGCGTCGAACGGCCTGACGGCGCCGAACGGCCCGTCGCAGCAGCGCGTGATCCGCGCCGCTTTGGCGAGCGCACGCCTGTCGACCGCCGACGTGGACGTCGTGGAGGCGCACGGTACGGGTACCCCGCTGGGCGACCCGATCGAGGCGCAGGCGCTGCTGGCGACCTACGGCCAGGACCGGCCCGAGGACCGGCCGCTGTGGCTGGGTTCGGTGAAGTCGAACATCGGGCACGCGCAGCAGGCCGCCGGCGTCGCCGGGATGATCAAGATGGTGCAGGCGCTGCGGAACGGCGTCCTGCCGTCCACGCTGCACGCCGATGACCCGTCACCGCACATCGACTGGTCGGCCGGAAACGTTCGGCTGCTGGGCGAAGCGCTGCCGTGGGAGGCGAACGGCCGCCCGCGCCGCGCGGGTGTGTCGGGGTTCGGCATGAGCGGGACCAACGTCCACGTCATCGTGGAGGAGGCCCCGGCGCCGGACGACGTCGAGGACGTCGCGCAGCCGGACGTCCCGGCCGTGCTGCCGGTGCTGGCCGATTCCGACGTGTCGGCGTGGTCGGTGTCGGGCCGCTCGTCGGGTGGTCTGGTGGGTCAGGCGGGCCGGTTGCGGGAGTTCGTGCTCGCGAATCCGGATCTGAACCCGGTCGACGTCGGCTGGTCGCTGGCCACGACGCGTTCGGCGTTCGAGGATCGTGCGGTCGTCGTCGGCACCGGACGCGAGGATCTCGCCGCCGGCCTGGCGGCGGTCGCCACGGGCCAGTCCGCGGGGAACGTCGTCTCGGGTGTGGCGGGTTCGTCCGGTCCTGGTCGTTCGGTGTTCGTGTTCCCTGGTCAGGGTTCGCAGTGGGCCGGTATGGGCCGTGAGCTGCTTGAGTCCTCGCCGCTGTTCGCCGCGAAGCTCGATGAGTGCGCCGCCGCGCTGGCGCCTTACGTCGACTGGTCCCTGCGCGATGTCCTGGTGGGCGCCGATGGCGCGCCGCCGCTGGAGTCCGCCGATGTGGTCCAGCCCGTTCTGTGGGCGGTGATGGTCTCTCTCGCCGCGGTGTGGGAGGCCGCCGGTGTGACGCCGGAAGCGGTCATCGGCCATTCCCAGGGCGAGATCGCCGCTGCCTGCGTGGCCGGGATTCTGTCTCTCGAAGACGCCGCGCGGGTGGTCGCGGTGCGTGGCAAGGCTTTGACGGGCCTGGGCGTGGCCGGCGGGATGTTGTCGGTCGTCATGCCCGCGGAGAAGGTTTCTGAGCTGCTCGAACCCTGGAGCGGCTCGCTGGCACTCGCGGCCGTGAACGGTCCGGCCACGACGGTGGTGTCGGGTGATCCCGACGCGCTGACGGAGCTTGAGAAGGAACTGTCGCGGCGCAAGGTTCTGCGGTGGCGAGTACCGGCGTCGGACTTCGTCGCCCACTCGGCCACGGTGGATCCGGTCGAGGCCGATCTGCTGAGGGACCTGGCGGATGTTCGTCCGGTCTCCGGGTCGGCAGGGTTCTTCTCCACGGTGCACAACCGTTGGATGGACGGTACGGAGCTGGACGCGGGCTACTGGTTCGCGAATGTCCGTCAGACCGTCCGGTTCCAGGACGCCGTCACCGAGCTGGCCGGTTCGGGGTATCGCGCGTTCGTCGAGGTCTCGGCCCAGCCGGTACTGACGGCTTCGATCACCGAGACCCTGGAGACGATCGGGGCGGTATCGGGTTCCCTGGTGACCGGCACCCTGCACCGTGAGGACCCCGGCGCAGCGGGCCTGCTGACCGCGTTCGGGCGTGCGCACGTGGCCGGGCTCGCGGTGGACTGGGCGAGCGTGCTCCCCGTCGGCCGCCGCATCGACCTTCCCACCTACGCCTTCCAGAACCAGCGGTACTGGGTGCAATCCGCACCCGCCTCCGGCGAGTCGCGTCCGGAAGGCTCGGCGACCGAAGCGGCGTTCTGGGCCGCCGTCGAGGACGGAGACGTCCATCAGGTCGCCGACGCGCTCGCCGTCGACGACGAGCGGCTGGCCGAACTGCTACCGGCCCTCGCGTCGTGGCGACGCAAGGAGCGGGTCGACTCGGTCGTGGCCGACTGGCGCTATCAGGTCACGTGGGCCCCGGTGCCCGATCACGGTTCGACCGTGCTGTCCGGTACGTGGCTCGTGGTCACGCCGGATGAGGCGTCGGCTCAGGACTGCGTTCGCGCGCTGAATGAGCGTGGTGCCGAGACGGTCGTGTTCGAGGCCGGTGCCGAGGATCTGGACCGTGCTGCCCTGGCCGATCGCATCGGGGGCCTGGGCACGCGGTTCGCCGGCGTGCTGTCGCTGCTGGCGCTGGACGAGACGCCGACGGCGGACTTCGTGGCGGTGCCGGCGGGGCTCGCGGGGACCTTGGCGTTGGTGCAGGCACTCGGTGACGCCGACGTCGCAGCCCCGCTGTGGGTGGTGACACGGGGTGCGGTCTCGACCGGCCCCGGCGACGCACTGACCCACCCGATACAGGGCCAGGCCTGGGGTCTCGGCCGCGTCGCAGGGCTCGAACACCCCGAGCGCTGGGGCGGTCTGATCGACCTTCCGCCGTCCTGGGACGACCGTACGGCCGCGCGCCTGTCCGGCGTCCTCGCCGGTGACGTCGAGGACCAGGTCGCGATCCGCAGGACGGGGGTCATGGGCCGCCGGCTGGTGCGCGCCCCGCAGGCTTCGGTCCGCGACGCGCGATGGACGCCGCGTGGCACTGTTCTGATCACCGGTGGCACCGGAGCCCTCGGCGGGCACCTCGGCCCCTGGTTCGCGGAGCGTGGCGCCGCCCGTGTCGTACTGTCCAGCCGTTCCGGACCGGCCGCGCCCGACGTGGCCGCCCTGGCCGCGCAGCTGGCCACCGCCGGTACCCGCGTCGACGTCGTGGCGTGCGACACCGCGCGGCGCACCGAGGTCGCGGGTCTGCTGGACACGCTCGCCGCCGACGGGCCACCGCTCAGCTCGGTGATGCACGCCGCGCTCGTGTTCGACGACGTGGCGGTGGACCGGCTGGAGGTCGAGCGGCTCGACAGGGCGCTGGCGGCCAAGGCGGACGGCGCCCGCTGGCTGGACGAGCTGACCCAGGGCCTCGACCTCGACGCGTTCGTCATGTTCTCCTCCATCGCCGCGATCTGGGGCGCCGGGCACGAGCCCGGATACGCCGCGGGCAACGCGTACCTGGACGCCCTGGCCGACAGCCGCCTGGCCCGTGGTCTCACCGCGACGTCGATCGCCTACGGTCCCTGGGCCAGTGGCGGCCCGAGCGAGGCGGAGGCCAGGATCCAGCTCGCGCGCCGCGGCCTGACGCTCCTGGACCCGGATCTGGCGATCGGGGTGCTGGCGCAGGCGCTCGACGGCGGCGAAGAGACGGTCACCATCGCGGACGTCGACTGGGAGCGGCTGGCTCCCGCGTTCACGTTGCGGCGCCGGAGTCCTCTGCTCGAAGGGCTGCCCGAGGTCCGAGCGGTGCTGGCGCGGGCCGAGGACGAGGCCGGGCAGACCGAGGTCGGATCCTCGGGTGAGCTGGCCGGCCGGCTGGCCGGGCTGTCGCGGGTCGAGCAGGACCGATTGCTGGTCGCCCTGGTGTGCACCGAGGCGGCTTCGGTGCTGGGCCATGCCGCCGGGGTGGACGTCGGGCAGGGCCGGGCGTTCAGCGACCTCGGCTTCGACTCGCTGACCTCGGTCGAGTTGCGTAACCGGCTGGGCACGGTGACGGGTCTGTCGTTGCCCGCGACGTTGTTGTTCGACTACCCGACTCCGGTGGTGCTGGCCGGGTTCTTGCGCGATGGGCTGCTGGGCGCGGCGGTCGAGGCTCCGGTGACCGTATCGGGTGCCGCGATGGCCGTGGATGAGCCGGTCGCGATCGTGTCGATGGGATGTCGTTTCCCGGGAGGCATCGGGTCTCCGGAGGATCTGTGGGGTCTGCTGGCGTCGGGCGGGGACGCGATCTCCGGGTTCCCGACGGATCGAGGCTGGGACCCGGGGCTGTACGACCCGGACCCGGATCGGCTCGGGGCCTCGTATGTGCGTGAGGGCGGGTTCATCCACGCGGTGTCGGAGTTCGACGCGGGGTTCTTCGGGATCTCCCCGCGCGAGGCCCTCGCGATGGACCCCCAGCAGCGGTTGCTGCTGGAAGTGTCGTGGGAGGCGTTCGAGCGGGCCGGGATCGACCCGGCGAAGCTGCGCGGTTCGGCCACCGGTGTCTTCACCGGCGGAGCCGGTTCGGGCTATGACTCCCTGGGGATGCAGCTGGCGCTGAGCGGCGTCGACGGGATCGAGGGCCACCTCGCGACCGGGAACGCGGGCAGCGTGATGTCCGGCCGCGTCTCCTACGCCCTCGGCCTCGAAGGCCCGGCCGTCACGGTCGACACGGCGTGCTCGTCCTCGCTTGTGGCCCTCCACCTGGCCGTACAGGCGCTGCGGACGGGAGAGTGCGACATGGCACTGGCCGGCGGCGTCACCATGCTCGCCGTCCCGTCCGTGTTCGTGGCCTTCTCCCGGCAGCGCGGGCTCGCCGTCGACGGCCGGTGCAAGGCGTTCTCGGCCGATGCCGACGGCATGGGCATGGGAGAAGGCGCCGGAATGCTGCTGCTGGAGCGGCTGTCGGACGCGCGCCGCAACGGGCACCAGGTGCTCGCGGTGGTCCGCGGCAGCGCGGTGAACCAGGACGGCGCGTCGAACGGCCTGACGGCGCCGAACGGCCCGTCGCAGCAGCGGGTGATCCGGGCGGCTCTGGCCAACGCGCGCCTGACGACCGACGACGTGGACGTCGTCGAGGCGCACGGCACCGGTACTCCGCTGGGCGACCCGATCGAGGCGCAGGCGCTGCTGGCGACGTACGGCCAGGACCGTACGGAGGACCGGCCGCTGTGGCTGGGGTCGGTGAAGTCGAACATCGGCCACACGCAGTCCGCGGCCGGTGTCGCCGGTGTGATCAAGATGGTGATGGCGCTGCGGAACGGCGTCCTGCCGAAGACACTGCACGCCGAGGAACCCTCGCCCGAGATCGACTGGTCGGCCGGAGAGGTGCGGTTGCTGAATGAGGCGCTGCCGTGGACGGTGGACGGCCGGCCGCGGCGCGGGGGAGTGTCGGCGTTCGGCATGAGCGGGACCAACGCCCACGTCATCGTGGAGGAGGCCCCGGCCGAGGAAGAGCCGGCAGACGCCGAGGTCGCCGAACCGGCCGAACCGGCGACGCCGGTGCTGTCGGGGTCCGACGTCTCGGCGTGGCCGGTGTCGGGCCGCACGGCGGACGCCCTGGCCGGACAGGCGGGGCGCCTGCGCGAGTTCGCGCTGGCCGGCGGGTTCGCCGCGGAGGACGTGGCATGGTCGCTGGCGACGACGCGGTCGGTGTTCGAGCATCGTGCGGTCGTCGTCGGCACGGTCCGTGAGGACCTGGCCGCGGGCTTGGCGGCGGTCGCCACGAGCCAGTCGGCCGGGAACGTGGTCTCGGGTGTGGCAGGCTCGTCCGGCCCTGGTCGTTCGGTGTTCGTGTTCCCGGGTCAGGGTTCGCAGTGGGCCGGGATGGGTCGTGAGCTCCTGGAGTGTTCGCCGGTGTTCGCGGCGAAGCTTGATGAGTGCGCCGAGGCGCTGGCCCCGTTCGTGGACTGGTCGCTGCGCGACGTCCTGGCCGGTGCCGAGGGTGCGCCGCCGCTGGAGTCGGCCGACGTCGTCCAGCCCGTTCTGTGGGCGGTGATGGTCTCTCTCGCCGCGGTGTGGGAGGCCGCCGGTGTGACGCCGGATGCGGTCGTCGGTCATTCCCAGGGTGAGATCGCCGCAGCGTGTGTCGCGGGGATCCTTTCCTTGGAGGATGCGGCGCGTGTTGTGGCGGTGCGTGGCAAGGCTTTGACGGGTCTGGGTGTGGCCGGCGGGATGTTGTCGGTCGTCATGCCCGCGGAGAAGGTCTCCGAGCTTCTTGAGCCTTGGGCTGGGGCGTTGGCGCTGGCTGCGGTGAACGGTCCGGCGACGACGGTGGTGTCGGGTGATCCTGACGCGCTGACGGAGCTGGAGCGGGAGCTGTCGCGGCGGAAGGTTCTGCGGTGGCGGGTTCCGGCGTCGGACTTCGTGGCGCACTCGGCGGCGGTCGACCCGGTCGAGGCCGATCTGCTGCGTGACCTGGCGCAGGTCCAGTCCGGTGGCCGGGCAGGTGGGTTTCTTCTCCACCGTGCACAACCGCTGGATGGACGGTACGGAGCTGGACGCGGGCTACTGGTTCGCGAACGTGCGCCAGACGGTCCGGTTCCAGGACGCCGTCACCGAGCTTGCCGGTTCGGGTTACCGGGCCTTTGTCGAGGTGTCGGCCCAGCCGGTTTTGACGGCTTCGATCACCGAGACGCTTGAGGCGATCGAAGCGCCGAGTTCGCTGGTGACCGGGACCCTGCAGCGTGAGGACTCCGGAGCATCGGCGCTGTTGACCTCGCTGGGCCGCGCGCACGCGGCCGGGCTTCCGATCGACTGGACGAGGGTGCTTCCGGCCGGCCGCCGTGTCGACCTTCCTACCTACGCGTTCCAGCACCAGCGGTACTGGCTGCAGCCCCCGCAGGTGAAGCCGCGCGACCACGACGAATCGGCGTCCGCGAACTGGCGCTACCGCGTCACGTGGGCTCCGCTGCCCGACCAGGCGGCGACCGTGCTGTCCGGCACCTGGCTGGTGGTCACCCCGGACGGAGCACTGGCACAGAACTCCGTCCAGGCCCTGACCGAGCGCGGTGCCGAAGCGGTCGTGGTCGAGGTCGGCGACAAGGACCTGGACCGGACCGTCCTCGCCGAGCGATTCGGCGGCTTCGACACGCCGTTCGCCGGTGTGCTGTCGCTGCTGGCGTTGAGCGGGACCCAGACCGGTGCCACCACGACGCTGCTGCTCATCCAGGCACTCGGGGACGCCGGGATCGACGCTCCGCTGTGGGCGCAGACGCAGGGCGCGGTCTCGACCGGCCCGGGCGACGCGCTGACCGATCCGGCGCAGGCCCAGGTATGGGGTCTGGGCCGGGTGGCGGCTCTGGAGCATGCCGACCGCTGGGGCGGCCTGGTCGACCTGCCGCAGTCCTGGGACGACCGGACCGCCGCGCGGTTGTGCGCGGTCCTCGCCGGTACCGACGAGGACCAGGTGGCGATCCGGCCCGCGGGCGTCATGGGCCGCCGGCTGGCGCGCGCTCCGCAGGCTTCGGCTCGTGACGAGCGGTGGACGCCGCGTGGCACGGCCCTGATCACCGGCGGAACCGGAGCTCTCGGCGGTCGCGTCGGCCAGTGGCTGGCCGGCCGTGACGCCGCACGTGTCGTGCTGTCCAGCCGTTCCGGACCGGCCGCGCCCGACGTCGCGGCCCTGGCCGCACGGCTGGCCGCCGGCGGGACCGACGTCGACGTCGTGGCGTGCGACAGCGCGCGGCGCGCCGACCTCGAAGGTCTGCTGGAGCGGATCGCCGGTGACGGCCCGCCGCTCAGCTCGGTCTTCCACACCGCGGGTGTCGGTCAGGCGACTCCGATCGCCGAGACCACCGTCGAGCAGCAGGAGATCATCACTGCCGCCAAGGCGACCGGCGCGGTCTGGCTGGACGAGCTGACCCAGGACCTCGACCTCGACGCCTTCGTCCTCTTCTCCTCCATCTCCGCGACCTGGGGTGGCGGTCTGCAACCCAGCTACGGAGCGGCGAACACCTTCCTCGACGCGCTCGCCGAGAACCGCCGCGCACGTGGCCTGGCCGCCCTGTCGGTGGCCTGGGGCCCGTGGGGCGGCGGCGGGATGACCGATGAGGAAGGCGCCGAGCAGATGCAGCGCCGTGGCCTGAAGCTCATGAACCCGGCCGTGGCGATCGAGGCTCTGGCCGGGGCGGTCGACGGCGGTGAGGAGACCCTCACCGTGGCGGACATGGACTGGCGGCTCTTCGCTCCGGCCTTCGTCCTGCGCCGCAGCAGCCCCCTGATCGAGGCCCTGCCCGAGGTGGCACAGGCCCTCGCGGAGGCCGCCGCGGCCGAAGTGCCCACCGCCGACGGCGCCGGCCAGGCGCTGACCGAGCAGATGGCCGGCCTGTCACGCGCCGAGCAGATCAGAGTCCTGACCGAGCTGGTCCGCTCCGAGGCCGCCACCGTGCTCGGGCACCGCGACGCCGATGCCGTCGAGCCGGAGTGGGCCTTCAGCGACCTCGGCTTCGACTCCCTCACGTCGGTCGAACTGCGCAACCGGCTGAGCGCGGCCACCGGGCTGCGGCTCCCCGCGACGCTCCTGTTCGACCATCCCAACCCGACCGTGCTCGCCGACTACCTGTGGTCGGAGAAGTTCCGGGACTTGGCACCGCTGTCACTGGTCGCCGAGCTCGACCGCCTCGACGCCGTGCTCGCGGGTGCCGAGCCGGACGGGGACCTGCACGAGCAGGTCGCGGCGCGCCTCCAGGGCTTCCTGACGAAGTGGAACGACCTGAAGGCCGACGGCCAGGGTGTGGCGGAAAAGATCGAGTCCGCCTCGGACGACGAGATCTTCGAGTTCATCCACAAGGAGCTCGGACGGTCATGAACACAATCAGCCCGCGTTTTCGTCCTTTCATGAGCATGTGAGGTTCGGGTGGCAACAGAAGAGACCCTGCGCGACTACCTCAAGTGGGCGACGACCAACCTGCACGACGCTCAGAAGCGCCTGCGCGAGGTAGAAGAGCAGAACCACGAGCCCCTGGCGATCGTGAGCGTCGGCTGCCGGTTCCCCGGCGGCGCCCACGACCCGGAGAGCACGTGGCGGCTGCTCGAGTCGGGCGGAGACGCCGTGGCGGGACTCCCCACGGACCGCGGGTGGAACCTCGAAGAGCTGCGTGACCTGGGCTCGGCGGCCGACGGGGCGTCGCGTCTGGACCAGGCCGGGTTCGTTTACGGGATCGGCGAGTTCGACGCCGGGTTCTTCGGGATCAGCCCGCGCGAGGCGGTCGCGATGGACCCGCAGCAGCGGCTGCTGCTGGAGGTCTCGTGGGAGGCGCTGGAGCGCGCGGGCATCGACCCGAGGTCCCTCGCCGGCTCCCGGACCGGCGTGTTCGCCGGTGCGGCCGTTTCGGGCTACGGCTTCGGTCCCGGGTTGACCAGCGACCTCGACGGGCACCTGCTCACGGGTACCGCCAGCAGCGTCATCTCCGGCCGTGTGTCCTACACCCTCGGGCTGGAAGGCCCGGCGGTGACGGTGGACACGGCGTGCTCGTCCTCCCTTGTGGCCCTGCACCTCGCGTGCCATGCGCTGCGGTCCGGCGAGTGCACCCTGGCGCTGGCCGGCGGTGTGACGGTGCTGGCCGCCCCGACCATCTTCACCCAGTTCAGCACCCAGCTCGGCCTGGCCTCCGACGGCCGCTGCAAGGCGTTCTCCGCCGATGCCGACGGCATGGGCGTCGCCGAAGGCGTGGGCATGGTGCTCGTGGAGCGTCTGTCGGACGCCCAGCGCAACGGGCACCCGATTCTGGCCCTGATCAAGGGCAGCGCCATCAACCAGGACGGCGCGTCGAACGGCCTCACGGCGCCGAACGGCCCGTCGCAGCAGCGGGTGATCCGGGCGGCTCTGGCCAACGCGCGCCTGTCGGCCGGGGACGTGGACGCCGTCGAGGCGCACGGCACCGGTACGACGCTCGGCGACCCGATCGAAGCCCAGGCGCTGCTGGCCACGTACGGGCAGAACCGGCCCGAGGACCGGCCGCTGTGGCTGGGCTCGATGAAGTCGAACATCGGCCACGCCCAGGCCGCCGCGGGCATCGCCGGTGTGATCAAGATGACGCTGGCGCTGCGGAACGAGGTGCTGCCGCGCACCCTGCACGCCGAGGAGCCGTCCCCGCACATCGACTGGTCGGCGGGGAACGTACGCCTGCTGAACGAGGCGCTGCCGTGGCCGTCGAACGGCCGGCCGCGCCGCGCCGGGGTGTCGGCGTTCGGGATGAGCGGCACCAACGTGCACATGATCCTGGAGGAGGCGCCGACCGCGGAGGACGCCGCCGCGACCGGCGACGACACCGCTCCGGCGGACGAGGACACTCCCGCCGAGGCCGTCGAAACCCCCGTCGTTCCCGTGTTGTCGTGCGCCGAGATGACGGCGTGGCCGGTGTCGGGCCGCTCGGCGGAAACGTTGGTGGCGCAAGCCGGGCGGCTGCGGGAGTTCGTGCTCGCACACGCGGACGCGAGCCCCGCCGACGTCGGCTGGTCCCTGGCGACCACGCGCTCGACCTTCGAGCACCGTGCGGTCGTCGTCGGGGAGGACCGCGGTGACCTGTCGGCGGGTCTGGTGGCCGTCGCGACGGGGCAGCCCGCCGGGAACGTGGTCGTGGGTGCGGCGGGTTCGTCGGGCCCCGGCCGTTCGGTGTTCGTCTTCCCGGGTCAGGGTTCGCAGTGGGCCGGGATGGGCCAGGAGCTGCTGGAGTGTTCGCCGGTGTTCGCGGCGAAGCTTGATGAGTGCGCCGAGGCCTTGGCGCCGTTCGTGGACTGGTCGCTGCGTGACGTGCTGGCCGGTGCCGAGGGTGCGCCCGAGCTGGAGTCGGCCGATGTGGTCCAGCCGGTGCTGTGGGCGGTGATGGTGTCCCTCGCCGCGGTGTGGGAGGCCGCCGGTGTGACGCCGGACGCCGTCCTCGGTCACTCCCAGGGTGAGATCGCCGCCGCGTGCGTGGCCGGGATCCTCTCCCTCGAAGACGCCGCGCGGGTGGTCGCGCTGCGCTCCCGCGCTTTGCGGGTGCTGGCCGGCAAGGGCGGGATGCTGTCGATCGCGGAACCCGCCGCGAACGTACGTGAACGCCTCGGCCGCTGGGGCGACCGGGTGTCGGTGGCGGCGGTGAACGGACCGGCGGCCACGGTCGTCTCCGGAGATCCGCAGGCGCTGCGGGAACTCCAGGAGAGCGTCGAGGCGAAGGGCCTGCGGGCCCGGATGATCCAGGTGGACTACGCCTCGCACAGCGCCCAGGTCGACGCCCTGGAAGACGAGATCCGTGAGGTTCTGGCCGGGATCACGCCGCACGAGGCACGGATCCCGATGGTCTCCGCGATGACCGGCGAGCCCGTCGCGGGTCCCGAGCTGGACGCGGGCTACTGGTATGCCAGCCTGCGCTCGCCGGTGGAGTTCGATCGCGCCGTACGCGCCCTCGCGGACGGCGGGCACCGGACCTTCATCGAGGTCTCTCCCCACCCGGTGCTGACCGGCGGGATCACCGACACGCTCGAGGACGCGGACACGGCGGCCCCGCTGGTCGCCGGCACGCTCCGCCGTGACGAGGGCGGCGCCGCCCGGCTCCTGGCCTCCCTGGCAGAGGTGCACGTCAACGGCGTCCGCCTCGACTGGACCGCGATCCTGCCGCAGCGTCCGCGGATCGAGCTCCCCACCTACGCGTTCCAGCACCAGCGCTACTGGACCGACGCTGACGGCACCACGACGCCGCTTCCGAGCGGCACCGAATCGGGTGGCGAGGCGGAAGCGGACTTCTGGGCCGCCGTCGAGGGCGGCGACGTACGGCGCCTCGCCGACACGCTGTCGATCGACGACGAGCGCCTCGGCGAGATCCTGCCCGCACTGTCGTCGTGGCGACGCCGCGAGCGTACCGACTCGGTCATCTCGAGCTGGCGCTACCGCGTGTCCTGGCTGCCGGTCAAGGACCCCGGACCGGCGGTGCTGTCCAATACCTGGCTGCTGGTCGTCCCGGCCGGTTCGGCGGACGAAGAGCCCGCACGGGAGTGCCTCCAGGCGCTGACCGAGCGCGGCGCCGAGGTCGTCGTCGCCGAGGTGGGCCGGGACGACCTGGACCGGACCGCCCTGGCCGGGCGGATCGCCGCCCTGGTCGGTGACTCGCCGGTGGCCGGAACTCTCTCGCTGCTGGCGCTCGACGAGACGCCCGTGGCCGCCTCTCCCGTGGTGACCGTCGGTGTGGCCGGGACGCTGATTCTGGAGCAGGCCCTCGACGACGCGGGCGTCGCGGCACCGCTGTGGGCCATCACCCGTGGCGGGGTCTCGACCGGCCCGGGCGACGCCCCGGCCGTCGCGGCGCAAACGCAGGTCTGGGGTCTGGGGCGGGTCATCGGACTCGAACATCCCGACCGCTGGGGCGGGCTGATCGACCTGCCGCCCTCCTGGGACGACCGGACCGCGTCCCGCATGTGCGCGGTGCTCGCCGACGGCGCCGAGGACCAGGTCGCGATCCGGCCCTCCGGAGTCACGGTGCGGCGCCTGGTGCGCGCCGAGCCCCGCCGCGCGAACGGCGACCAGTGGACCCCGCGCGGATCGGTCCTCATCACCGGCGCGACCGGCGCCATCGGCCCGCGGCTGCTCGACTGGGTGTCCGGCGCCGGCGCACCCCACGTGGTGCTGCCGACCCGTACCGGCCCGGGCATGGCGGGAGCCGCCAAGCTGGCCGCGAAACTGGCCGAGTCCGGTACCGGTGTGAGCATGATCGCGTGCGACATCGCCGAACGGCCGCAGGTGGCCGGGCTCCTCGCCCGCGTCGTCGCGGACCTCCCTCCGCTGAGCACCGTGATCCACGCAGCCAACCTCGTGCACCTCATGCCGCTGGACAGCACCGACCTGGCCGAGATGGATGTGGCGCTCGGCGCGAAGGCGGCCGGCGCGGTCTGGCTGGACGAGCTGACCACCGAGCTCGGGATCGAGCTCGACGCGTTCGTGCTGTTCTCCTCGATCGCGGCGACCTGGGGCGGTAAGGAGCACGGCGCGTACGCCGCCGGCAACGCCTACCTGGACGCGCTGGCGGAGGACCGCCGCGCGCGCGGCCTGACCGCGACCGCCGTGGCCTGGGGCGTGTGGGACACCCGCGCCGACGACGAGATGGACATGGAGCTGCCAGAGGTCGTGCGCTGGCTCCGCGCGCAGGGCATGGGCTTCCTGACCCCGGCGACGGCGCTCGCCGCGCTGGAGCAGGTACTCGCCGACGACGAGACGTTCATCGCCGTCGCGGACGTCGACTGGTCGTTGTTCGCCCCGGTGTTCAGCTCGGCGCGGTCCTGGCCGCTGCTCGACGAACTGCCCGAGGTCCACGAACCGGCAGCGGCCCTCGCGGGGGACCCGGCGGTCGCCGGCGCGGCCGGGGAACTGGCGCAGCGGCTTTCCGAGGCGGCTCCCGCCGACCGGGACCGGATCGTCGGTGACCTGATCCAGGCGAACGCGGCCGCGGTGCTCGGCCACGCCTCACCGGACGAGGTCGACCGGGACCGGCCCTTCCGCGACCTGGGCTTCGACTCTTTGACCGCGATCGAGCTGCGCCAGCGGCTGAACGCGGCCAGCGGGCTTCGGCTCTCCTCGACGGTGGTCTTCGACTACCCGTCCCCGACGATCCTCGCCCGCGAGATGATCACTCAGCTGCTCGGCACGGTGGTGGAGGAGTCGGCTCCGGCGCCGGCGACCCTGGTGGATCCGGGGGAGCCGATCGCGATCGTGGGCATGGGCTGCCGGCTCCCGGGCGGTGTCGACGATCCCGACCAGCTGTGGGAGCTGCTCACGACCGGCGGCGACGCGGTGTCGGAGTACCCGACGAACCGCGGCTGGGAGCTGACGGGACTCTTCGACCCGGATCCGGACAACCCGAGGACGTCGGACGTCAACAAGGGCGGGTTCCTCCACGCCGCACCGGACTTCGACGCCGAGTTCTTCGGGATCAGCCCGCGCGAGGCCCTCGCCATGGACCCGCAGCAGCGGCTGCTTCTCGAGGTGTCGTGGGAGGCGCTGGAGCGCGCCAGGATCGATCCGACGTCGTTGCGCGGCTCGGCGACCGGAGTGTTCGTCGGTGGCGCGCCCTCGGGCTACGTGGGGCAGGCGCTCTCGGTGGAGGGCGCGGAAGGGCACCTGGTCACCGGGAACGCGATCAGCGTCCTGTCGGGCCGGATCTCCTACGCCCTGGGCCTGGAGGGCCCGGCGGTGACGGTGGACACGGCGTGTTCCTCGTCGCTCGTGGCGCTGCATCTCGCGTCGCAGGCGCTGAGTTCGGGGGAGTGCTCGCTGGCGCTCGCCGGCGGCGTCATGGTCATGGCCGACCCCGCCGGTTTCGTCGGCTTCTCCCGGCAGGGGGCGCTGGCCGCCGACGGTCGCTGCAAGGCGTTCTCCGCGGACGCGGACGGCATGGGCATGGGCGAAGGAGCCGGAATGCTGATGCTGGAACGGCTGTCGGACGCGCGCCGTAACGGGCACCCGGTGCTCGCGGTGGTCACCGGCAGCGCGATCAACCAGGACGGCGCGTCGAACGGCCTGACGGCGCCGAACGGGCCCTCGCAGCAGCGGGTCATCAAGGCGGCGCTGGCGAACGCCCGCCTGACGACCAACGACATCGACGTCGTGGAAGCGCACGGCACCGGCACGATGCTGGGCGACCCGATCGAGGCGCAGGCGCTGCTGGCGACGTACGGTCAGGGACGGCCGGAGGACCGGCCGCTGTGGCTGGGGTCGGTCAAGTCGAACATCGGCCACCCGCAGGCCGCGGCGGGTGTCGCCGGGATCATCAAGATGGTCCAGGCCATGCGCCACGGAGTCCTGCCCCGCACGCTGCACGCCGACGTCCCGTCTCCGCACGTGGACTGGTCGGCCGGGAACCTGCGGCTGCTGACCGAGGAGATTCCCTGGCTGGAGGGCGATCGACCTCGCCGGGCAGGGCTGTCGTCGTTCGGGATGAGCGGCACGAACGCGCACGTGATCGTCGAAGACCCCCCGCCGCTCGAAGTCGGCGCGGACGCCGACGTCGCACAGGTCGAGCCGGTCGTGCCGGTGTTGTCGGGGTCCGTGACGTCGGCGTGGCCGGTGTCGGGTCGTTCGGCGGAGGCCTTCGCGGGTCAGGCGGGACGGTTGCGCGAGTTCGCGCTGGCCGGCCCGGAGCTCGACCCGAGGGACGTGGCCTGGTCGCTGGCTACGACGAGGTCGACCTTCGAGTATCGCGCGGTCGTGGTCGGTACGGGTCGTGAGGAGCTGGCGGCGGGTCTGAGCGCCGTGGCCACCGGCCAGTCCGCGCCCAACGTGGTGTCGGGACTCGTGCGGAACACCGCGCGGGTCGGGTTCGTGTTCTCCGGTCAGGGCTCGCAGCGGGCGGGGATGGGCGCGGGGTTGTACGCGGCCAGCCCGGTGTTCGCCGAGAACTTCGACCGGGTGTGCAAGCTGCTGGAGGCAAAGCTGGGCCTTCCGGTGGCCGACGTGGTGCTGGGCCGTACCGAGCCCGATGTGGGCGCGGACGCGACGGTCTACGCGCAGACGGGATTGTTCGCCTTCCAGGTCGGTGTGGTGTCGCTGCTGGAGGCGGCCGGGGTGTCGCCGGAGGCGGTCGCCGGTCACTCGGTGGGAGAGGTGGCGGCCGCGTGGGCGGCCGGCGTGCTGTCCCTCGAGGACGCGGCATCGCTGGTGGCGGCTCGGGCACGGGCGATGCAGGCGTTGCCCGAGGGCGGCGGAATGTGGGCGATCGCCGCGCCCGAGGCCGAGGTCGTGGCCTCCATCGAGAGTGTCGACGGGGTGTCGATCGCTGCCGTGAACGGTCCGGCCGCGACCGTCATTTCGGGCGACGCCGACGCGGTCGAGGCCGTCGCCGAGTCGTGGCGGTCCGGTGGCGTACGGGTTCGGCGGTTGCGGGTCTCGCACGCGTTCCACTCCCACCTGATGGACCCGGTGCTGGACGAACTGGGCAAGGTCGCCTCGAGGCTGACGCATGGCATGCCGCGGTTGCCGTGGGCGTGTGGCACGACGGGCGAGGTGCTGGAGGAGTTCGGCCCCGGCTACTGGGTCGAGCAGGCGCGTGGTGCGGTGCGCTTCGGTGACGCCGTGTCGGCGTTGTCGCGCCGTGGCGTTGATGTGTTCGTCGAGATCGGCCCGGACGGGACCTTGTCGGGTCTGGGGCCGGCCGTGGTCGCCGATGGCGTGTTCGTGCCGGTGTCGCGGCCGAAGGTGCCGTCGGATATCGCGTTGCTGGAGGCGCTGGGCCGGGTCCACGTGTCCGGCGGCCAGGTGGACTGGCCGGCGGTGTTCGCCGGTGGACGGCGCGTGGAGCTGCCGACGTACGCGTTCCAGCACCAGCGGTTCTGGCCCGAGACCTCCCGGACCATGGCCGTCGCGGGTGGCGACGGAGCGGAGACCGCTGCGGACGCGGGCTTCTGGGCGGCGGTCGAGGACGGTGATGTCCGGCAGGTCGCCGACACGCTCGCGCTCGACGACGACCGGATCGGTGACCTCCTGCCCGCGCTGGCCACCTGGCGGCGGCGTTCGATCGAGGGCTCGGCGGTCGCGGACTGGCGGTATCGCGTCACATGGACGCAGGTCCCCGACCCGGGCTCGGCCGTGCTGTCGGGCACCTGGCTGGTGGCCACTCCGGACGGAGCGCTCGCACAGGACTGCGTCCAAACGCTGAACGAGCGTGGCGCCGAGACGATGCTGTTCGAGGTCGGCGCCGATGAGGCGGATCGCACCGCTCTGGCCGGGCGCCTGACCGCGCTGGACGGCGTGGCCGGTGTGGTGTCGCTGCTGGCCTTCGGCGAGGCGCCGGTGGCCGGGAACCTGGCGCTGGTGCAGGCGCTCGGCGACGCCGGGATCGCCGCTCCGCTGTGGGCGGTGACACGGGGTGCCGTCTCGACGGGATCGGGTGACGCCGCTCCGGATCCTGTGCAGGCGCAGGTGTGGGGCTTCGGCCGGGTCGCGGCTTTGGAACACCCCGAGCGCTGGGGCGGTCTGGTCGACCTGCCCGGCTCCTGGGACGGCCGGAGCGCCGCGCGGTTCTGCGGGATCCTCGCCGGTACCGGTGAGGACCAGGTCGCGATCCGCGCCACGGGTGTGATGGGCCGTCGTCTGGTCCGGATCCCCCCGCCGCGTACGGGCGAGGCGTGGACGCCGGGCGGAACGGTGCTGGTCACCGGCGGCACCGGCGGGATCGGCGGACAGGTCGCGTTGTGGGCGGCCGGTCGCGGCGCCCGGCGTGTGGTGCTGACCAGCCGTTCCGGTTCTGGTGCCGAAGGAATCGGCGCGCTGGCCGCGGAGCTGGCCGCCGCCGGTACGTCCGTGGACGTGATCGCCAGTGACATCTCTCAGCGCATCGAGGTCGAAGGCCTGCTGGCGCGGATCGGCGCCGGCGGTCCGCCGTTGAGTTCGGTGGTCCACGCGGCGGGTGTCGGTGAGGCGAAGGCGATCGCGGAGTTCACTCCCGCCGATCTGGAGCGGGTGTCGGCGGTGAAGGTCGCCGGGGCGACACTGCTGGACGAGCTGACGCAGAGCATGGATCTGGACGCGTTCGTGGTGTTCTCTTCGGTGTCGGCGATCTGGGGCAGCGGTCTGCAGCCCGGGTACGCCGCCGCGAACGCGTTCCTCGACGCCCTGGTCGAGGCGCGCCGTTCCCGCGGGCTGGTCGGCACGTCGCTGGCCTGGGGTCTGTGGGGCGGCGCCGGGATGGGCGCCGGAACGGCCGGCGAACACCTGCAGCGCTACGGCCTGCGGCTGATGAATCCCGAGCTCGGCATCCGCGCGATGGCCCAGGCCATCGACGCGGGCGAACCGGCGGTCACCGTGGCGGACGTCGACTGGGCGCGGTTCAGCCCGACGTTCACGCTGCGCCGTTCCAGCCCGCTCATCGAGGCACTGCCGGAGGTACGGCAGGCGCTGGCCGCGCCCGCGGAAGGCGGCGCGTCGGCCGCGGGTTCCGGGTCGGGGCTGGCCGGGAGCCTGGCGGGGCTGTCCCGCGCCGAGCAGGACCGGATGCTGGTCGACCTGATCCGCGCCGAAGCCGCCTCCGTCCTGGGCCACTCCTCTTCCGAGGCGGTGGAGTCGGAACGGGCGTTCAGCGATCTCGGCTTCGACTCGCTGACCGCGGTCGAGTTGCGTGGCCGCCTGAACGCGGCGACCGGTCTGTCGTTGCCGGCCACGCTCGTCTTCGACTATCCGTCCGCCGTGATTCTCGCGGAGTATCTGCTCGGCGAGATGCTGGGTGTCCACGCCGGGGCGCCGGTTCCGGTCGTGTCGGCGGTGGTGGAAGGCGAGCCGATCGCCATCGTGGGCATGAGCTGCCGCCTGCCGGGTGGTGTGGCGAGCCCGGATCAGTTGTGGGATCTGGTGGCCGCCGGCACCGACGCGATCTCCGCGTTCCCGCAGGACCGCGGCTGGGAGGTCCAGGATCCGGAGCTCGGCGATCCCGACGCCTCGTACGCCCGCGTCGGTGGTTTCGTCTATGACGCGACGAAGTTCGACGCCGGCTTCTTCGGGATCAGCCCGCGCGAGGCCCTGGCGATGGACCCGCAGCAGCGGCTTCTTCTCGAGGTGTGCTGGGAGGCGCTGGAGGGTGCCGGGATCGCTCCCGCCTCGCTACGCCGCTCGGTGACGGGCGTGTTCGCGGGTGCGGCGTCGTCGGGTTATGACATCGGTCTGCTGATGTCCGCCGATGGTGAGCGGCCGGAGGGACATCTGGCGACAGGTAACGCCGGCAGTGTGATCTCTGGTCGGATCGCGTACGCGTTCGGGCTGGAAGGTCCGGCGGTGACGGTTGACACGGCCTGTTCGTCGTCGATGGTCGCGCTTCACCTGGCGTGTCAGTCGCTGCGGTCCGGTGAGTGCACGATGGCGCTGGCCGGTGGCGTGACGGTGATGGCCACGCCCGGTGCTTTCGGTGAGTTCTCCAAGCAGCAGGGCATGGCCGTCGACGGCCGCTGCAAGCCGTTCTCCGACGACGCGGATGGGACCGGCTGGGCCGAGGGCGCCGGTGTGCTGGTCGTGGAGCGGCTGTCGGACGCGCAGCGCAACGGCCACAACGTTCTCGCGGTGATCCGCGGCAGCGCGGTCAACCAGGATGGTGCGTCGAACGGTCTGACGGCGCCGAACGGCCCGTCGCAGCAGCGGGTGATCCGAGCGGCGCTGGCCAACGCGCGCCTGTCGTCGTCCGATGTGGACGCGGTCGAGGCGCACGGTACGGGAACGGCGCTGGGCGACCCGATCGAGGCGCAGGCGCTGCTGGCGACCTACGGCCGGGACCGTACGGAGGACCGGCCGCTCTGGCTGGGTTCGGTGAAGTCGAACATCGGCCACTCCCAGTCCGCGGCGGGTGTCGCCGGGATCATCAAGATGGTCCTCGCGATGCGCCACGGTGTCCTGCCGCGCACGCTGCACGCCGACGTCCCGTCGAGGCACGTGGACTGGTCGGCAGGGGCCGTACGGCTGCTCAACGAGGCGCTGCCGTGGCCGTCGGCCGATCGGCCGCGCCGGGCGGGTGTGTCCGCGTTCGGCATGAGCGGCACCAACGCCCACGTCATCATCGAACAGTCTCCGGAGCCGGAAGAGCACAACGAAACGGCTGACGCCGTGGAGCCGGACGTACCGGTGCTGTCGCGGTCCGACACGTCGGCATGGGTGGTGTCGGGGCGCTCGGCCGGTGCCCTGGCCGAGCAGTCCGGCCGGCTGCGGGAGTTCGCGCTGACCTCTCCGGAGCTCGCCCCCGCCGATGTCGGGTGGTCGCTGGCGACGACGCGGGCGATGTTCGAGCAGCGCGCGGTGGTCGTGGGTTCGGGCCGTGAGGAGCTGGTGGCCGGCATGGCGGCGGTCGCCACCGGGCAGCCGGCCGCAGGTGTGACCCTCGGCGTGGCGCCCGATGACGGCGCCGGCCGCCTGGTGTTCGTGTTCCCGGGTCAGGGTTCGCAGTGGCTGGGGATGGGCCGGGAGCTGGCGGAGTCTTCGCCGGTGTTCGCGGCTCGGTTGAATGAGTGTGCTGCGGCGTTGGCTCCGTTCGTGGACTGGTCGTTGCACGATGCGCTGGCCGGTGAGCTGGGCTTCGAGGCCGCCGATGTGGTGCAGCCGGCGCTGTGGGCCGTCATGGTGTCCCTCGCCGCGGTCTGGGACGCCGCCGGTGTCGTCCCGGACGCCGTGGTCGGCCACTCGCAAGGCGAGATCGCGGCGGCCTGCGTGGCCGGGATCCTGTCTCTCCCGGACGCCGCCCGTGTCGTGGCGTTGCGGAGCAAGTCCCTCACCGTGTTGGGGGGCAAGGGCGGCATGCTGTCGGTCGCCGAGCCCGCCGACCGGGTACGCGAACGTCTCGCCACTTGGGGTGACCGAGTGTCGCTGGCGGCCGTGAACGGCCCGTCGGCGACGGTGGTCTCCGGTGACCTCGCGGCGCTGGAGGAACTGGCCGCGCGGTGTGAGGCCGAGGACGTCCGTGCCCGGATCATTCCGGTGGACTACGCCTCGCACAGCGCCCAGGTCGACGCCCTCGAAGACGACATCCTGAACGTGTTGGCCGGGATCACTCCAGGCCCGGCGCGTATCGCGATGGTGTCGGCGATGACGGGTGAGTCGCTGGAGGGGCCGGAGCTGGACGCGGCCTACTGGTACGCGAGCCTCCGCTCCACCGTGGAGTTCGACCGCGCCGTCCGCGTGCTGGCCGGGGACGGCCACCGCGCCTTCGTCGAGGTTTCCCCGCACCCGGTCCTGACGGGCGCGATCGGCGACACGCTCGACGACGCGGACGTGGCGGGACCGCTGGTCACCGGCACGCTCCGCCGCGACGAGGGCGGCGCGGCGCGGCTGCTGACCTCCTTCGCCGAGGCGTACGTCAACGGCGTCCACATCGACTGGTCGAACGTTCTCGAACCCGGTACCTCGGTCGACCTGCCCACCTACGCCTTCCAGCGCCAGCGGTTCTGGCCGCGGATGTCCGGTGGCCTCGTACGGTCCGCGGAAGCCCCCGCGGTCATCACCGGCAGCGAAGCCGAGGCGGGGTTCTGGACGGCCATCGAGAACGGCGACCTGAAGCAACTCGCCGATACTCTCGCGATCGACGACGAGCGCCTGAGCGCCGTGATGCCCGCACTGATGTCATGGCGACGCCGTGAGCGTGCGGACTCGGCCGTCGCCGACTGGCGCTACCGGATCTCCTGGAGCGCGCTGGACGAACCCGGCTCGGTGGTGCTCGCCGGGGTCTGGCTGGTCGTGGTTCCGGCGGGAGCCGAGAAGGTCACGCGTCTTTGCGTGCAGGCTCTGGCGGACCGCGGCGCCGAGGCGGTCGTCGTCGAGATCGGGCCCGAAGAGCTGGATCGCGCCGTACTGACCGCGCGGCTCGCGGCCGAGGACACGGAGTTCGTCGGCGTGCTGTCGCTGCTGGCGCTGGACGAGTCGCCGCTCGCCGACCTCCCGGTGCTGTCCGGCGGTGTGGCCGGGACGCTGCTCCTGGTGCAGGCCCTCGGTGACGCGGAGATCGCGGCCCCGATGTGGGCGCTGACGCAGGGCGCCGTCTCCGCCGCGGGCGAGGCTCCGGCCGGTCCGGCGCAGTCGCAGGTATGGGGCATGGGCCGCGTCGCGGCGCTCGAGTACCCGGACCGCTGGGGCGGCCTGATCGACCTGCCGCCTTCCTGGAACGACCGGACGGCGTCGCGGTTGTGCGCGGCGCTGGCCGGCATGGGCGAGGACCAGGTCGCCATCCGGCCGACCGGGGTGCTGGGGCGGCGTCTGGTGCGTGCCCCGGAGCCGCGGGAGACCAGGACCTGGACTCCGGGTGGAACCGTGCTCGTCACCGGCGGGACCGGCGGGATCGGCGGCCGCGTCGCCGCCTGGCTGACCGAGCGCGGTGCCCAGCGGATCGTCCTGACCAGCCGTTCAGGCCCGGGCGCCAAGTCAGTGGCCGAACTGGCCGCCGAACTGGCGACGGCGGGCAGCAGCGTCGACGTCGTGGCCTGCGACATCGCGAGCCGCACCGACGCCGAGGGCCTGCTGGAGCGGATCGCGGCCGGCGGCCCGCCGCTCAGCTCGGTGGTCCACGCCGCCGGCGTCGGCCAGAGCACGCCGTTCGCCGAGTCGACGACGGCGGAGCAGGCCTGGGTGTCGGCGGTCAAGACCGACGGCGCGCGATGGCTCGACGAGCTGACCGCCGATCTGGACCTGGACGCGTTCGTCGTGTTCTCCTCCGGCGCGGCGACGTGGGGGAGCGCACGACAGCCCGGATACGCCGCGGCCAACGCCTACCTGGACGCCCTCACCGAGCATCGCCGCTCTCGTGGCCTCGCCTCCGACTCCGTGGCCTGGGGGCTGTGGGGCGGCGTCGGCATGGGCGTCGGCGAGGTCGGCGAGCAACTGCAGCGCTACGGGCTGCGTGTCATGGAGCCCGACCTGGCGATCAGGGCACTGGCGCAGGTGATCGACGGGGCCGAAGGCCTGGTCACCGTCGCCGACCTGGACTGGACACGATTCGCTCCGACGTTCACCCTGCACCGGTCCAGCCCGCTGCTCGCCGCGCTGCCCGAAGCCCAGCGTGCCCTGGCCGACGCCGAGGAGTCGTCGGCCGCCCCCGAGTCGCAGACCGGCTGGGAGGAACGGCTCAGCGGCCAGTCGCGTACGGAGCAGGCCCGCCTGCTGACCGACCTGGTGCGGACCGAGGCCGCCGCGGTGCTCGGCTACCCCTCGGCCGACGCCGTCCAGGGCGCACGGGCGTTCCGTGACCTCGGTGTCGACTCGGTGACCGCGGTCGAGCTCCGCAACCGGCTCAGCGCGGCCACCGGCCTGCGGCTGTCCTCGACGCTGGTCTTCGACTACCCGACTTCGGCCGTCCTGGCCGAGCATCTGCGGGCCCGGATCCGCCCCGACGACACCGAGGCCCAGCCGCCGGTGTTCACCGAGCTCGACCAGCTGGAAACCGTGCTGTCGGCCATCTCGGCCGACAGTGACCTGCGCGAGAGCGTCACTGTGCGCCTGCAAACCGTGCTGTCGAAATGGATGAGTGCCGAGGACGCCCCGAAGCGGGAGGCCGTCGCAGGCCGGCTCGATGCGGCGAGCGCCGACGAAGTGCTCGACTTCATCGACCAGCAGTTCGGGAAGGATCTGTAATGGCGGAGAACCAGCAGCTTCTTGATTACCTCAAGAAGGTCGCGGGCGACCTCTATGAGACCCGTGAACGCCTGCGGAAGCTGGAGTCCGGCGAGCAGGAGCCGATCGCGATCGTCGGCATGGGCTGCCGGCTGCCCGGCGGCGTCACCGCCCCCGAGCAGCTGTGGGATCTGCTCGTCTCCGAAAGCGACGTGATCGGGAGCTTCCCGACCGACCGCGGCTGGGACGTCGTCGAAGAGGCGTACGGGCTGAAGCAGGCCGACGGCGAGACGGCGTACACGCGGGTCGGCGGATTCGTCTACGACGCACCGGACTTCGACGCCGACTTCTTCGGGATCTCGCCGCGTGAGGCACTCGCGATGGACCCGCAGCAGCGGTTGCTGCTGGAGGTGACGTGGGAGGCGCTGGAGCGGGCCGGGATCGCCCCGACGTCACTGAAGGGCTCGTCGACCGGTGTGTTCATCGGCGCGAACTCCTCCGGATACGGGATGAGCCTGGTCGGCACCGAGAGTGGGTCGGAAGGCTACCTGCTCACCGGTGGTCTGACCGCGGTGATCTCCGGCCGCGTGTCCTACACCCTCGGCCTCGAAGGCCCGGCGGTGACGGTGGACACGGCGTGCTCCTCGGCGCTGGTGGCACTGCACCTCGCGTACCAGGCACTGCGGGCCGGTGAGTGCTCGATGGCGCTGGCCGGCGGCGTGACGGTGATGGCGCTCCCCTCGGGGTACGCGGAGTTCTCCAAGCAGCAGGGCATGGCCGCGGACGGCAAGTGCAAGGCGTTCTCGGCGGACGCCGACGGCATCGGCTGGGCCGAGGGCAGCGGCGTGGTGCTGCTGGAACGGCTGTCCGACGCGCGGCGCAACGGCCACAACGTGCTGGCCGTGATCCGCGGTAGCGCGGTCAACCAGGACGGCGCGTCGAACGGTCTCACCGCGCCGAACGGTCCCTCGCAGCAGCGGGTCATCCGGGCCGCGCTCGCGAACGCGCGGCTCTCGGTGTCCGACGTCGACGCGGTCGAGGCGCACGGCACCGGTACGGCGCTGGGCGACCCGATCGAGGCGCAGGCGCTACTCGCGACGTACGGCCAGGACCGGCCGGAGGACCGGCCGCTGTGGCTGGGCTCGATGAAGTCGAACATCGGGCACATGCAGAACGCCTCAGGCATCGCGAGCATCATCAAGATGGTGCTGGCGTTGCAGGGCGAGATGCTGCCGCGCACGCTGCACGCCGCAGAGCCTTCCCCGCACGTCGACTGGTCGGCCGGAAACGTCAAGCTGCTGAACGAGGCGGTGCCGTGGCCGTCGAACGGGGAGCCGCGCCGGGGCGGTGTCTCGGCGTTCGGCGTCAGCGGCACGAACGTTCACGTGATCCTCGAAGAGGCCCCGGCGCTCGACGACGCGGCAGAAGCCGACGACGCCGGCGCGCCGGCGGCCGAGGAGCCCGAGGCCACGGCCGTACCGGTGCTGTCGGGTTCCGGCACATCGGCGTGGCTGGTCTCGGGGCGTGGCGCCGAGGCCTTGACCGGTCAGTCCGTGCGACTGCGGGACTTCATGCTCGCTCATCCGGAGCTCGATCCGGCCGACGTCGGATGGTCCCTGACGACGACGCGCGCGATGTTCGAGAACCGCGCGGTGATCGTGGGTTCGGAGCGCGAGGAGATGATGGCCGGCCTGGCGGCGGTCGCCATCGGTCAGCCTTCCGCCGGCGTGACGGCCGGCGTCGCGCCCGATGACGGTGCCGGCCGTACGGTGTTCGTCTTCCCGGGTCAGGGTTCGCAGTGGCTCGGCATGGGCCGGGAGCTGCTGGAGTGCTCGCCGGTGTTCGCGGCGCGGATGGAGGAGTGCGCCGAGGCGCTGGCCCCGTTCGTGGACTGGTCGCTGCGCGACGTGCTGGCCGGTGAGCTGGGTTTTGAGGCCGCCGATGTGGTGCAGCCCGCGCTGTGGGCCGTGATGGTCTCCCTCGCGGCGGTCTGGGAGGCGGCCGGTGTCGCCCCGGACGCCGTGGTGGGTCACTCTCAGGGTGAGATCGCTGCGGCGTGTGTGGCGGGGATCCTGTCGTTGGAGGACGCCGCACGTGTCGTGGCGTTGCGGAGCAAGTCGCTGACCGTGCTGGCGGGCAAGGGCGGCATGCTGTCGGTCGCCGAGCCCGCCGACCGGGTCCGCGAGCGTCTCGTCGCCTGGGGCGACCGGGTGTCGCTGGCGGCCGTGAACGGCCCGTCGGCGACGGTGGTCTCCGGAGACCTCCCGGCGTTGCAGGAACTGGCCGAGATCTGTGAGGGCGAAGGCGTCCGCGCCCGGATCATCCCGGTGGACTACGCCTCCCACAGCGCCCAGGTCGACGCCCTCGAAGACGAGATCCGTACGGTGTTGCAGGGGATCGCGCCGCAGACCGCGCGGATCCCGATGGTGTCGGCGATGACCGGCGAGTCGCTGGCGGGCCCGGAGCTGGACGCGGGCTACTGGTACGCCAGCCTGCGCGCGTCGGTGGAGTTCGACCGAGCTATCCGCGTGCTGGCCGAGGACGGCCACCGTGCCTTTCTCGAGGTGTCTCCGCACCCGGTGCTGACCGGTGCGATCGGCGACACGCTCGACGACACGGGAGTGACGGCGTCGCTGGTGGCCGGCACGCTCCGCCGCGACGAAGGCGGCCCCGCGCGGCTGCTGACCTCCTTCGCCGAGGCGTACGTCAACGGCGTCCACATCGACTGGGCGAGCGTTCTCGAACCCGCGACACCGGTCGGCCTGCCCACCTACGCGTTCCAGCACCGGAGGTTCTGGCCGCAGGCCGCTCCCGTGCAGCAGACCATCGCGGCGGCCGACGGCGTCGCTTCCGCGGCCGAGGCCAGGTTCTGGGCGGCGGTCGAGGACGGCGACCTGCGTGAACTGGCGGACACGCTCTCGATCAACGATCACCGGCTGAGCGAGGTGCTGCCGGCGCTCGCGTCGTGGCGACGTCGCGAGCGGAACGAGTCGGCCGTCGCGGACTGGCGTTACCGCGTCTCGTGGGAGCCGGCGTCCGATCTGGGATCGGCGATGCTGTCCGGCACGTGGCTCGTGGTCACGCCGGACGAGGCATCGGCACAGGACTGCGTGCGCGCCCTGACCGAGCGTGGTGCCGAGACCGTCGTGATCGAGGCCGGTGCGGCCGGCCTGGACCGGACCGTCTTGGCGGAGCGGCTCGGTGGCTTCGACATGCGTTTCGCGGGTGTGCTGTCACTGCTGCCCTTGGACGAGACTCCGGTGGCCGGGTTCCCGGTGGTGCCGGCCGGGCTCGCCGGGTCCCTGATCTTGATCCAGGCGCTCGGCGATGCCGGGATCTCCGCTCCGCTGTGGTCCCTCACGCGGGGCGCGATGGTCACCGGTCCGGGCGAGACCGTGGCGAGTCCGGTGCAGGCGCAGGTGTGGGGTCTCGGCCGGGTCGCGGGGCTTGAGCACCCGGGGCGCTGGGGCGGCCTGATCGACCTGCCGCAGGCGTGGGACGACCGGGTCGGTGTGCGGTTGTGCGAGGTGCTCGCCGACGGTGGTGAGGACCAGGTCGCGATCCGCTCCGCCGGTGTTCTGACGCGGCGTCTCGTACGCGCGGAGCCTCGCCGGACCGGCACTGAGAACTGGACGCCTCGCGGAACGGTTCTGCTCACCGGCGCGACGGGCGAGATCGGCCCGTACGTGGGCCGGTGGCTGGCCGGGCGCGGGGCCGAGCGCGTGGTGCTGACCAGCCGCTCCGGCCCGACCGCGGCGCTGGCCGCGGAGGTGGCCGCGGTGGCCGAGTCCGGGACCACCGTCTTCTTCGTGGCGTGTGATGTCGCGGAGCGGTCGCAGGTGGCCGGGCTCTTGGAGCGGCTCGCGGTCGACGGCCCGCCGTTGAAGTCGGTGTTCCACGCGGCCAACGCGGGCCGGATGGTGTCGTTCGACGGCACCGGGATCCCGGAGCTGGAGGAGGCCCTCGGCGCGAAGGCGGCCGGGGCCGTGTGGCTGGGCGAGCTGACCGCGGACCTGGATCTGGACGCCTTCGTCCTGTTCTCCTCGATCGCGGCGACCTGGGGCAGCGTCGAGCACGGCGCGTACGCGACCGGAAACGCGTTCCTGGACGCGTTCGCGGAGCAGCGGCGTTCACGTGGCTTGCCGGCCACCTCGGTGGCGTGGGGTGTCTGGGACACCAAGGACTGGGCCGCGGTCGAAGCGATCGCCTCCCACGCGCCCGGTGCCCTGACCCCGGCGCGGCTTCGGCGCCAGGGCATGGAGTTCCTCGACCCACAGCGCGCGCTGATAGCGATGGACCAGGCGCTCGTCGACGACGAGACGTTCGTCGCCATCGCGGACGTCGACTGGGACGCGTTCGCTCCGGTCTTTCGCGCGGTGCGCTCCTGGCCCTTGCTCGACCAGATTCCCGAAGTCCTGCGGGCGGCGGCCGCCGCGGCGCCTTCGCAGGCCGCCGTCTCGGCTCACGAGGGCGAGTTCGCCGCTCGCCTGGCGAAGACGGGCGCGGACGAGCGTCAGCGGCTGGTCGTCGATCTGGTGCGGTCGCACGCGGCGGCTGTGCTGGGTCACGGTTCGCTGGACGCGGTGTCGGCGGATCGGGCTTTCCGGGATCTCGGATTCGATTCGCTGACCGCCGTCGAGCTGCGGAACCGGCTGAACGTGGCGACGGGCCTGGTCCTGCCGTCGACGGTGGTGTTCGACTATCCGTCCGCGACCGTGCTGGCGACCGAGGTGATCGGGCGGCTGCTGGGTGTTTCGCAGCCGGCCGGTGTTCAGCCGGTGGTGGTCACGGTGGACCCGGCGGAGCCGATCGCGATCGTCGGGATGGGATGCCGCTTCCCGGGCGGCGCCCACAGCCCCCAGAGCATGTGGGACCTGCTGGTGTCCGGCGGGGACGCCGTGTCGGGGTTCCCGACCGATCGCGGTTGGGACATGGAGGGGCTGTTCGACCCGGACCCCGACAACCCCGGTACGTCGTATGTGCAGGAGGGCGGCTTCCTGCACGCCGCCGCGGACTTCGACGCGTCGTTCTTCGGGATCTCGCCGCGTGAGGCCCTCGCGATGGATCCGCAGCAGCGGCTGCTGCTGGAGACCTCCTGGGAGGCGCTGGAACGCGCCGGCATCGACCCGCACTCGGTGCAAGGGTCTGCGACCGGAGTGTTCACCGGGGCCGCCCCGTCGGGGTACGCCAGCCAGGTCATCGGTATCGAAGGTGCCGAGGGCCATCTGATCACGGGGAACGTGGGCAGCGTTCTCTCGGGCCGTATCTCCTACACCCTGGGCCTGGAGGGCCCGGCGGTGACGGTGGACACGGCGTGTTCGTCGTCGCTGGTGGCGTTGCACCTGGCGGCGCAGGCGCTGCGTGCGGGCGAGTGCTCGATGGCGCTCGCCGGCGGCGTCATGATGATCGCCGATCCCGCGGAGTTCATCGGGTTCTCCCGGCAGCGGGTGCTGGCCGCCGACGGTCGTTGCAAGGCCTTCTCGGCCGACGCCGACGGCATGGGCATCGCCGAGGGCGCCGGGATGGTGCTGCTGGAGCGGCTCTCTGACGCTCAGCGCAACGGCCACAACGTGCTGGCCCTGATCCGCGGCAGCGCCGTCAACCAGGACGGCGCGTCGAACGGCCTGACGGCGCCGAACGGCCCGTCGCAGCAGCGGGTCATCAAGGCCGCCCTGGCGAGCGCGGGGTTGTCGGCCGCCGACGTGGACGCCGTGGAGGCGCACGGCACGGGGACGGCGCTGGGCGACCCGATCGAGGCGCAGGCGCTGATCGCGACCTACGGTCAGGAGCGTTCCGCCGACCGGCCGCTCTGGCTGGGTTCGGTGAAGTCGAACATCGGGCACGCCCAGCAGGCCGCGGGTGTCGCCGGTGTCATCAAGATGGTGCTGGCTCTGCAGCACAGTGTTCTTCCGGCGACGTTGTTCGCCGACGAAGCCTCCCCCCATGTGGACTGGTCCGCCGACACCGTGCGGCTGCTGACCGAGTCGAAGCCCTGGCCGGCCGGTGAGACGCCGCGCCGTGCGGGTGTGTCGGCGTTCGGGATCAGCGGCACCAACGGGCACATCATCCTCGAAGAGGCGCCGTTGCCCGGCGAGGTCGCCGAACCGGCCGAACCGGCGACGCCGGTGCTGTCGGGCTCTGACACCGTGGCGTGGCTGGTCTCCGGCCGGACCGCGGACGCCGTCGCCGGTCAGGCGGGACGGCTGCGCGAGTTCGCGCTGGCCGGCCCGGAGCTCGCCCCGAGGGACGTGGCCTGGTCGCTCGCCACGACCCGGTCGATGTTCGAGCACCGCGCGGTGGTCGTCGGTTCGGACCGTGAGGAGCTGGCGGCCGGGCTCGCGGGCCGGTCGATCTCCGGTGCGGTGCGAGGTTCGGCACGGGTCGGGTTCGTGTTCTCGGGTCAGGGCTCGCAGCGGGCGGGGATGGGCGCGGGGTTGTACGCGGCCAGTCCGGTGTTCGCCGAGGTCTTCGACCAGGTATGTGTGCTGCTGGAGGCCGAGCTGGGTCTTCCGGTGGCCGACGTGGTGCTCGGACGGGTCGAGCCCGATGCGAGTTTCGGTGCGGACGCGACCGTCTACGCGCAGTCGGGGTTGTTCGCGTTCCAGGTCGGTGTGGTGTCGCTGCTGAAGGCGGCCGGGGTGTCGCCGGCGGCGGTTGCGGGCCACTCGGTCGGTGAGGTGGCGGCCGCGTGGGCGGCCGGCGTGCTGTCCCTTGAGGACGGGGCGCGCTTGGTGGCGACCCGTGCGCGGTTGATGCAGGCGTTGCCCGAGGGTGGGGCGATGTGGGCGGTCGCCGCGCCGGAGGGTGAGGTTCTGGCGTCGATCGACGGCGTCGAAGGCGTGTCGATCGCGGCGGTGAACGGCCCGGCCGCGACGGTGATATCCGGTGACGCCGACGCTGTCGAGGCCGTCGCCGAGTCGTGGCGGTCCGGTGGCGTACGGGTTCGGCGGTTGCGGGTCTCGCACGCGTTCCACTCCCACCTGATGGACCCGGTGCTGGACGAACTGCGCCAGGTGGCTTCGGGCCTGACGCATGGCATGCCGCGGTTGCCGTGGGCGTGTGGCACGACGGGCGAGGTCCTGGAGGAGTTCGGCCCCGGCTACTGGGTCGAGCAGGCGCGCGGTGCGGTGCGGTTCGGTGACGCCGTCTCGGCGTTGTCCGACCGTGGTGTGGACGTGTTCGTCGAGATCGGCCCGGACGGGACGTTGTCGGGTCTGGGGCCGGCGGTCGTCGCCGATGGTGTGTTCGTGCCGGTGTCGCGGCCGAAGGTGCCGTCGGATGTCGCGTTGCTGGAGGCGCTGGGCCGGGTCCACGTGTCCGGCGGATCGGTGGATTGGGCGGAGGTGTTCGCGGGCGGACGGCGGGTCGAGCTGCCGACGTACGCGTTCCAGCACCAGCGTTTCTGGCCCGAGGCCGTACAGACCACGAGTGAAGACCGGTCCGAGACCGTGGCGGACGCCGGGTTCTGGGCCGCGGTCGAGGACGGTGATGTCCGGCAGGTCGCCGACACGCTCGCGCTCGACGACGACCGGATCGGCGACCTGCTGCCCGCTCTCGCCACTTGGCGGCGGCGTTCACGTGAAGACTCGGCGGTCGCGGATTGGCGGTACCGCGTCTCTTGGGCGCAGGTCGCCGAACCGGCCTCGGCGACGCTGTCCGGCACCTGGCTCGTGGCCACCCCGGACGAGGCGCTGGCACAGGACTGCGTCCAGGCGCTGAACGAACGCGGCGCCGAGACCGTGGTCTTCGAGGTCAGTGCCGAGGCGGATCGCGTCGCTCTGGCCGGGCGCCTGACCGCACTGGATGACGTGACCGGTGTGGTGTCGCTGCTGGCCCTCGGCGAGGGCCCGGTGATCGGGAACCTGGCGCTCGTGCAGGCGCTGGGCGACGCCGAGGTCTCCGCTCCGCTCTGGGCGATCACGCAGGGCGCCGTCTCGACGGGTCTCGGCGATGCCGCTCCGGATCCGGTGCAGGCGCAGGTGTGGGGCTTCGGCCGGGTCGCGGCTTTGGAACACCCCGAGCGCTGGGGCGGTCTCGTCGACCTGCCCGCCGCGTGGGACGGCCGGACCGGCGCACGGTTGTGCGGGATCCTCGCCGGCGTCGGCGAGGACCAGGTCGCGATCCGCGCGGCCGGGACGATGGGCCGCCGCCTCGTCCGTGCCTCCCAGCCCCGTATCGGCGACGCATGGACGCCGGGCGGGACGGTGCTGGTCACCGGCGGCACCGGCGGGATCGGCGGACAGGTCGCGTTGTGGGCGGCCGGTCGCGGCGCACGCCGTGCGGTGCTGACCAGCCGTTCCGGCCCCGGCGCCGCGGGTGCCGGCGCCCTGGCCGCGGAGCTGGCCGCGGCCGGTACGTCCGTGGACGTGGTCGCCTGCGACATCGCGGACCGTGCCGAGGTGGCGGCCATGCTGTCCCGCATCGACGTGGACGGTCCGCCGTTGAGCTCGGTCGTCCACTCCGCGGGTGTCGGTGAGGCGAAGGCGATCGAGGAGTTCACACCAGCCGACCTGGACCGGGTCTCGGCGGTCAAGACCGCCGGCGCGACGGTGCTGGACGAGCTGACGCGGAGCATGGACCTCGACGCGTTCGTGGTGTTCTCTTCGGTGTCGGCGATCTGGGGCAGCGGTCTGCAGCCCGGGTACGCCGCCGCGAACGCGTTCCTCGACGCCCTGGTCGAGGGACGCCGTTCCCGCGGGCTGGTCGGCACGTCGCTGGCCTGGGGTCTGTGGGGCGGCGCCGGGATGGGCGCCGGAACGGCCGGCGAACACCTGCAGCGCTACGGCCTGCGGCTGATGAATCCCGAGCTCGGCATCCGCGCGATGGCCCAGTCGATCGACGCGGGCGAGCCGGTGGTCGCGGTCGCCGACGTCGACTGGCGGCGGTTCGCTCCCACCTTCACGTTGCGCCGTCCCAGCCCGCTCATCGAGGCACTGCCCGAGGTGCGGCAGGCGCTGGCGGCGCCGGTCGACACGGCCACCAAGGTCGAGTCCGGCCTGGCCGAACGCCTGGCCGGGCTGTCCCGCGCCGAGCAGGACCGGATCCTGATCGACCTGATCCGCACCGAAGCCGCATCCGTCCTGGGCCACTCCTCCGCCGAGGCGGTCGAAGCGGACCGGGCGTTCAGCGACCTCGGCTTCGACTCCCTGACCGCGGTCGAACTGCGTGGCCGCCTCGGCGCCGTCACCGGCCTGACCCTGTCCGCCACGCTCGTCTTCGACTATCCGTCCGCCGAGATACTCGCCGAACATCTGCTCGGCGAGATACTCGGTGTCCACCCCGCCTCCGGAACCCCGGTCCCCGTCGTCACCGCCGCCGTCGAAGGCGAGCCGATCGCCATCGTGGGCATGAGCTGCCGCCTGCCCGGCGGCGTGACGAGCCCGGACCAGTTGTGGGACCTGGTGGCCGCCGGCACCGACGCGATCTCCGCGTTCCCGCAGGACCGCGGCTGGGAGGTCCACGACCCGGACCTGGCCGACTCGAACGCCACGTACGCCCGCGTCGGCGGTTTCGTCCACGACGCGACCCACTTCGACGCCGGCTTCTTCGGCATCTCTCCGCGTGAAGCCCTCGCGATGGACCCGCAGCAGCGGCTCCTCCTCGAAGCATGCTGGGAGGCACTGGAGGGCGCCGGGATCGCTCCCGCCTCGCTACGCCGCTCGGTGACCGGCGTGTTCGCGGGTGCGGCGTCGTCGGGTTACGACATCGGCCTGATGCTGTCCGCCGACGATGAGCGGCCGGAAGGTCACCTGGCCACGGGCAATGCGGGCAGCGTGATCTCGGGCCGGATCGCGTACGCGTTCGGGCTCGAAGGCCCCGCGGTGACCGTGGACACGGCCTGTTCGTCGTCGATGGTCGCGCTGCACCTGGCCTGCCAGGCACTGCGGTCCGGTGAGTGCACGATGGCACTGGCCGGCGGCGTGACCGTGATGGCCACCCCGGGCGCCTTCGGTGAGTTCTCCAAGCAGCAGGGCATGGCCGCCGACGGCCGCTGCAAGCCGTTCTCCGACGACGCCGACGGAACCGGCTGGGCCGAAGGCGCCGGCATGCTGGTCGTGGAACGGCTGTCGGACGCGCAGCGCAACGGCCACAACGTTCTCGCGGTGATCCGCGGCAGCGCGGTCAACCAGGACGGTGCCTCGAACGGTCTCACCGCGCCGAACGGTCCCTCGCAGCAGCGAGTGATCCGGGCCGCGCTGGCGAACGCGCGCCTGTCCGCCTCCGACGTCGACGCGGTCGAGGCGCACGGCACCGGTACGACGCTCGGTGACCCGATCGAGGCGCAGGCGCTGCTCGCGACCTATGGTCAGGACCGGCCGCAGGAACGGCCGCTCTGGCTGGGATCGGTCAAGTCGAACATCGGCCACTCCCAGTCCGCGGCCGGCGTCACCGGGATCATCAAGATGGTCCTCGCGATGCGCCACGGTCTCCTGCCGCGCACACTGCACGCCGACGTCCCCTCGACCCACGTGGACTGGTCGGCCGGCACGGTGCGCCTACTCAACGAGGCACTGCCGTGGCCGTCGAGCGATCGGCCGCGCCGGGCGGGCGTCTCCGCGTTCGGCATGAGCGGCACCAACGCCCACGTCATCGTCGAAGAGGCCCCGGCGGCCGAAGAGCACACCGAAACGGCCGAAGAGCCGAGCGCCCCGGTGCTGTCGGGCTCCGGTGTCTCGGCATGGCCGGTGTCGGGCCGGTCGGCGGAGGCCCTGACCGGGCAGGCCGGACGGTTGCGGGAGTTCGCGCTCGCCCATCCGGGGCTCGGGGCGAAAGACGTGGCATGGTCACTGGCGACGACGCGGTCGGCTTTCGAGAACCGCGCCGTGGTGGTCGGCTCCGGTCGTGAGGAGCTGGCGGCGGGCCTGGCGGCGGTCGCGACCGGGCAACCGGCCGTCGGCGTGACCACTGGTGCCGCGCCCGGCGACGGAGTGGGCCGTACGGTCTTCGTGTTCCCGGGGCAGGGCTCGCAGTGGCTCGGCATGGGCCGGGAGCTGCTGGAGTCCTCGCCGGTGTTCGCGGCCCGGTTCGCCGAGTGCGCCGCCGCGCTGGCCCCGTTCGTGGACTGGTCGTTGCACGATGTGCTGAACGGCACGGCCGGTTTCGAAGCCGCCGATGTCGTGCAGCCTGCGCTGTGGGCGGTGATGGTCTCTCTCGCCGCGGTGTGGGAGGCCGCCGGTGTGAAGCCGGACGCGGTCGTCGGTCACTCGCAGGGTGAGATCGCGGCGGCCTGCGTGGCGGGCATCCTGTCTCTTCCGGACGCCGCGCGTGTCGTGGCGTTGCGGAGCAAGTCCCTGACCGCCCTTGCGGGCAACGGCGGGATGTTGTCGATCGCCGAGCCTGCCGACCGGGTCCACGAGCGTCTCGCCGCTTGGGGTGACCGGGTGTCGCTGGCGGCCGTGAACGGCCCCGCCGCGACCGTGGTCTCCGGAGAGCCCGGGGCGTTGCAGGAGCTGGCCGATCTCTGTGAGGCCGAGGGCGTACGTGCCCGGATGATCCCGGTGGACTACGCCTCGCACAGCGCTCAGGTCGACGCCCTCGAAGACGACATCCTGAATGTTCTGGCCGCGATCACTCCGGGACCTGCGCGTATCACGATGGTCTCGGCGATGACCGGCGAGCCGCTGGAGGGCCCGGAGCTGGACGCGGGCTACTGGTACGCGAGCCTGCGCGCGTCGGTGGAGTTCGACCGCGCCATCCGCGTGCTGGCCGCGGACGGCCACCGGGTGTTCGTCGAGGTGTCTCCGCACCCGGTGCTGACGGGTGCGATCGGTGACACGCTCGACGACGCGGAGGTGGCGGGACCGCTGGTCACCGGCACGCTCCGCCGAGACGAGGGCGGCCCGGCGCGGCTGCTGACCTCCTTCGCCGAGGCGTACGTCAACGGCGTCCACATCGACTGGGAGAGCGTTCTCGAACCCGGTACCTCGGTCGGCCTGCCCACCTACGCCTTCCAGCGCCAGCGGTTCTGGCCGCGGATCTCGGCCACGGCCGGACCGCGCGCGTCGGCGACGTCGGGCACCGCCGCGGAGGCCGCCTTCTGGGCCGCCGTCGAGAGCGGCGACGTACGGCAGGTCGCCGGCACGCTCGACGTCGGCGACGACCGGCTGGGCGAGCTCCTGCCCGCGCTGGCCGCCTGGCGGCGCCGTGAGCAGGACGACTCGGCCGTCGCCGACTGGCGCTACCGCGTCTCGTGGGTGCCGGTCTCGGACAACGGCTCGCCGGTGCTGTCCGGCACCTGGCTGGTCGTCGCCCCGGACGACGCGTCGGCGCGTGAGTACGCGGACGCCCTGACCGGCCGCGGCTCCGACGTCATCGTGGTCGAAACCGGTCAGGCGACGGATCACGCGGTCCTGACCGACCGCATCACCGAGGCGCTGGCCGAGACCGATCGTTCACGGCTGTCGGGCGTGCTGTCGCTCCTGGCGCTGGACGAGACACCGCTCGCCGGCCATCCCGACGTGCCGGCCGGCCTCGCCGCGACGACGTCGCTGGTCCAGGCCCTGGCCGACGCCGAGATCGCCGCACCGCTGTGGTCACTGACCCGGGGAGCGGTGTCCACCGGCCCCGGCGACATCCTCACCGACCCGATCCAGGCGCAGACGTGGGGGCTGGGCCGGGTCGCGGCGCTCGAGAACCCCGACACCTGGGGCGGCCTGATCGACCTGCCGCAGGACTGGGACGAGCGGAGCGCCGCCCGCCTGTGCGCGGTACTCGCCGAAGCCGAGGAAGACCAGGTCGCGATCCGGCCCTCCGGGATCCTGGCCCGCCGCCTGGTCCACGCCCCGCTGCCCCCGTCCGGCCGTCGCCGCTGGACCAGCGACGGCACCGCTCTCGTCACCGGCGGTACGGGTGCCATCGGAGGCAACGTCAGCCGGTGGCTCGCCGAACGCGGCGCCGCACGCCTCGTACTGTCCAGCCGCTCGGGTCCGCAGGCGTCCGGAGTGGCGAACCTGGCCGCCGAACTGGCCGCCGCCGGTACGCGCGTCGACGTGGTCGCCTGCGACATCGCACAGCGTGACCAGGCAGAGGGGCTGCTCGCGCGGATCGCCGCGGACGGTCCGCCGCTCACCACGGTGATGCACGCCGCAGGTGTCGCCGGCGGCGGCGCGGTACGCGACATCGGCCCGGCGAACCTGACGGAAGACCTGGCGGCGAAGGCCTCCGGCGCCGCGTGGCTGGACGAGCTGACACAGGATCTTGAACTCGACGCCTTCGTGCTGTTCTCCTCCGGTGCCGCGATCTGGGGAAGCGGACTGCTCGGCGGTTACGCGGCGGCCAACGCGTTCCTCGACGCGGTCGCCGAGCGCCGCCGGGCCCACGGACTGGCGGCGACGTCGGTGGCGTGGGGTCTGTGGGGCGGCGGTGGCATGGTCTCCGGCGAGGTCGGTGACCAGCTGCGGCGCGTCGGGATGCGGGTCATGGATCCGGCCTCGGGTGTGCTGGCACTGGCCCAGGCCCTGGACAATGGTGACGGCGTGGTCACGGTCGCCGACGTCGACTGGGAGCGGTTCACGCCGACGTTCACCCTGCGCCGTCGCAGCCCGCTGATCGAGTCGCTGCCCGAAGTACGACAGGCCCTGGCCGACGCCGGCGACGCGGACGGCGCCGGCACACCGGAGTCGCTCACGGAGTTCGGCCGTCGGCTGGAATCCCTGTCCGAGACCGAACAGCGGCGAATGCTCACCGACCTGGTCCGTGCCGAGGGCGCGGCCGTGCTGGGCCACTCCTCGCCCGAGGACGTCCCGTCGGACCGTGCGTTCAAGGATCTCGGCTTCGCCTCGCTGAGCGCGGTCGAGCTGCGGAACCGCCTGAACACGGTCACCGGGTTGCGCCTGTCGTCGACGCTCGTGTTCGACTACCCGACGGCCGCCGTCCTGGCCGACCATCTGCGCAGCGAGCTGCTGGGCGTCCGATCCGGCCTCGTGCAGGCAGCGCCGGTGACGGCGGCCGTCGACGGCGAGCCGATCGCGATCGTCGGCATGGGCTGCCGGCTGCCCGGCGGTGTGGGCGGCCCGGAACAGCTGTGGGACCTCCTGGCGAGCGGCACCGACGGGGTGTCGGGCTTCCCGACCGACCGCGGCTGGGATGTCGCCGAGGCGGAGTACCGCGCCGGGCAGGGCGACGCGGCGGAGATGCCGATCGCCCGGGTCGGCGGGTTCGTCTACAACGCCACGAAGTTCGACGCCGGGTTCTTCGGGATCTCGCCGCGTGAGGCGCTCGCCATGGACCCGCAGCAGCGGATGCTGCTGGAGGTCTCCTGGGAGACGCTGGAGCGCGCCGGGATCGACCCGGTGTCGATGCGCGGCACGGCGACCGGTGTCTTCACCGGTGCGACGTACTCCGGATACGGGATGGACCTCGGCGGCGCGGACACCGGTTCGGAGGGCTATCTGCTGACCGGCAGCCTGCCCGCGGTGATCTCCGGCCGCGTGTCCTACACCCTCGGCCTCGAAGGCCCGGCGGTGACGGTGGACACGGCGTGCTCTTCGGCGCTGGTGGCGCTGCACCTCGCCTGCCAGTCGCTGCGCTCCGGTGAGTGCTCGATGGCGCTGGCCGGCGGCGTCGCCTTCATGTCGACGCCGGGGGCGTTCGCGGAGTTCTCCAAGCAGCAGGGCATGGCCGCCGACGGCCGGTGCAAGGCGTTCTCGGACGACGCGGACGGCATGGGCTGGGCCGAAGGCGCGGGCATGGTGCTGGTCGAGCGCCTCTCCGACGCGCAGCGCAACGGGCACAACGTTCTCGCCGTGATCCGCGGCAGTGCGGTCAACCAGGACGGCGCGAGCAACGGTCTCACCGCGCCGAACGGTCCCTCGCAGCAGCGGGTCATCCGGGCCGCGCTCGCGAACGCGCGCCTGTCGGCCTCTGACATCGACGCGGTCGAGGGACACGGCACGGGTACGACGCTCGGTGACCCGATCGAGGCGCAGGCGCTGCTCGCGACGTACGGTCAGGACCGGCACGAGGACCGGCCGCTCTGGCTGGGATCGGTCAAGTCGAACATCGGCCACCCGCAGGCCGCTGCCGGGGCCATCGGCGTGATCAAGATGGTGCTGGCGCTGCGGGGCGAGATGTTGCCGCGGACCCTGCACGCCGAGGAGCCGTCCACACAGATCGACTGGTCGGCCGGGAACGTCAGGCTGCTGAACGAGGCACTGCCCTGGCCGTCGAACGGCCGGCCGCGCCGGGCGGGCGTCTCGGCGTTCGGGGTCAGCGGCACGAACGCGCACATGATCCTCGAAGAGGCACCCGCGTTCGACGACACCACGGAATCCGACGAGGAGCCGGACGTTCCGGTGCTGTCGGGGTCCGACACGTCGGCGTGGGTGGTGTCGGGGCGCTCGGCCGAGGCTCTGGGCGGTCAGTCCGGCAGGCTGCGCGAGTTCGCGCTGGCCGCCCCGGAGCTCGACCCGAGGGACGTGGCGTGGTCGCTGGCGGCCACGCGGTCGACCTTCGAGAACCGCGCGGTGGTCGTCGGTTCGGGACGTGAGGAGCTGGCAGCCGGTCTGGCGGCGGTCGCCACCGGGCAGCCGGCCGCAGGCGTGACCACGGGCGTCGCGGCCTCCGACGGTCCGGGCCGTACGGTCTTCGTGTTCCCCGGCCAGGGTTCGCAGTGGCTGGGCATGGGCCGGGAGCTGGCGGAATCCTCGCCGGTGTTCGCGGCCCGGTTGAACGAGTGCGCCGCCGCGCTGGCCCCGTTCGTGGACTGGTCTCTGCACGACGTGCTGGCCGGTGAGCTGGGCTTCGAGGCCGCCGATGTGGTGCAGCCCGCGCTGTGGGCCGTGATGGTCTCTCTCGCTGCGGTCTGGGAGGCCGCCGGTGTCGTCCCGGACGCCGTGGTCGGTCACTCCCAAGGTGAGATCGCGGCGGCCTGCGTGGCGGGGATCTTGTCGCTTGAGGATTCGGCGCGGGTCGTGGCGTTGCGGAGCAAGTCGCTGACCGTGCTCGCGGGCAAGGGCGGCATGCTGTCGGTCGCCGAGCCCGCCGAGCTGGTTCGTGAGCGACTGCCGGTGTTCGGGGATCGGGTATCGCTGGCGGCCGTGAACGGCCCGTCGGCGACGGTGGTCTCCGGTGACCTCGCGGCGTTGGAGGAGCTGGCCGCGTCGTGCGAGGCCGACGGTGTCCGTGCCCGGATCATCCCGGTGGACTACGCCTCGCACAGTGCTCAGGTGGACGCGCTGGAGCAGGAGATCCGTGAGGTCCTGGAGGACGTCACTCCTGGTCCGGCGCGAGTGGCGATGGTGTCGGCGATGACGGGTGAGCTGCTGGCGGGCCCGGAGCTGGACGCGGGCTACTGGTACGCGAGCCTGCGCGCGTCGGTGGAGTTCGACCGCGCCGTCCGTGTGCTGGCCGAGCGTGGGCACCGCGCCTTCATCGAGGCCTCTCCGCACCCGGTGCTGACCGGTGCGATCGGTGACACGCTGGAGAGCGTGGGCGCGGCGGCCTCGCTGGTCACCGGCACGTTGCGCCGTGACGAGGGCGGTCCCGCGCGGCTCCTGGCCTCTCTGGCCGAGGCGCACGTCAGCGGGGTCCGGATCGACTGGACGTCGGTCCTCGAACCCGCCGGGCGGGTCGACCTGCCCACCTACGCCTTCCAGCACAAGCGTTACTGGCCGGAGATCGGCAGGCCCGCCGCGGCTCTCGCGGGTGCCGATCGAGTGGAGAACGCGGCGGACGCGGAGTTCTGGGCCGCGGTCGAGGACGGCGATGTCCGGCAGGTCGCCGACACGCTCGCCGTCGACGACGACCGGCTGGGTGACCTGCTCCCCGCGCTGGCCGCCTGGCGGCGCCGGGAGCGGGACGACTCCGCCCTCGCGAACTGGCGCTACCGCGTCTCGTGGGTTCCCGTGCCGGATGCCGGTGCGGTGGTCTTGCCGGGGACGTGGCTGCTGGCCGTCGCGGCCGGCCAGACCGAAGACGCGCTCGTCCAGGACTGTGTGCGCGCTCTGACCGAGCGCGGTGCCGAGGTCTCGGTTCTCGAGGTCGGCGCGGACGAGCTGGACCGTGCCGCTCTGGCCGGAACGCTGGCCGCGCTCGACGGCGCGCCGTTCGCTGGTGTGCTGTCGCTGGTGGCGCTCGACGAGACCCCGCTCGCCGGGTTCCCGGCGGTGCCGGCCGGCGCGGCCGGGACGCTGGTGCTCGTCCAGGCGCTCGGCGACGCCGGGATCGCCGCTCCGCTGTGGTCGATCACGCAGGGCGCCCTCACCACCGGGCTCGGCGAGACGGTGACGAACCCGGCGCAGGCGCAGGTCTGGGGCCTGGGCCAGGTCGCGGGACTGGAGAACCCGGATCGTTGGGGCGGTCTGATCGACCTGCCCCCGGTCTGGGACGAAAGGACGGTTGTACGGCTGTGCGCGGTGCTCGCCGACGGCGGCGAGGACCAGATCGCGATCCGCCCCGCCGGAGTCGTGGCACGGCGCGTCGTACGCGCCGAGCCCCGCCGGGCCGGGAACGAGTCCTGGACGCCGAGCGGAACGGTTCTGCTCACCGGCGCGACCGGTCAGATCGGCCCGCACATCGGGCGGTGGCTGGCCGGGCTCGGGGTCGAGCGGGTGGTGCTCACCAGCCGTTCCGGCCCGTCGGCGGCGCTCGCGGCGGAGGTGGCCGCGGTCGCCGAGTCCGGTACCGCCGTCAGCATGCTGGCCTGTGACATCGCGGAGCGGTCGCAGGTGGCCGGGATCCTGGACCGCATCGCCGCGGACGGCCCGCCGCTGAAGACGGTGATCCACGCGGCCAACGCGGGCCGGATGGTGTCGTTCGACGGCACCGGGATCCCGGATCTCGCGGCGGCGCTCGGCGCGAAGGCGGCCGGGGCGCTGTGGCTGGACGAGCTCACCGCGGACCTGGATCTGGACGCGTTCGTAATGTTCTCCTCGATCGCGGCGACCTGGGGCAGCGCGGAGCACGCCGCGTACGCGGCCGGCAACGCGTTCCTGGACGCGCTGGCGCAGCGCCGGCGTTCGCGCGGCCTGCCCGCGACCTCGGTGGCGTGGGGTGTCTGGGACACCCGCGACTGGGCCGCGGTCGAAGCCGCGTCGTCCCAGGCGCCCGGAAGCGTGACCCCGGTCCGGTTGCGACGTCAGGGCATGACCTTCCAGGACCCCGACCGCGCGGTGACCGCGCTGGAGCAGGCTCTCGCCGACGACGAGACGTTCATCGCCGTCGTGGACGTCGACTGGGTCAGGTTCGTCCCGGTCTACCGCGCCATGCGGGCCTGGCCGCTGCTGGACGAGATCCCCGAGGCCAGGCAGCTGATCGCGTCGGCTCCGGTGCACGCCGCCGAGTCGGCTCAGGCCGACGAGTTCGCGTCCCGCCTCACGCGTATGGCTCCGGACGAGCGGCTGCGGATCGTGATGGACCTGGTGCGATCGCACGCGGCGGCGGTGCTGGGGCATGACTCGCTGGACGAGGTGTCGTCGGATCGGGCGTTCCGGGACCTCGGGTTCGATTCGCTGACCGCGGTCGAGCTGCGGAACCGGTTGAACGCGGCGACGGGCCTGGTCCTGCCGTCGACGGTGGTGTTCGACTACCCGTCCGCGACCGTGCTGGCCGCTGAGGTGATCGGCCGTCTGGTCGGCGAATCGCAGCCTGCCGGGGCGCAGCCGGTGGTCATCTCGGTGGATCCGGCGGAGCCGATCGCCATTGTCGGCATGGGCTGCCGGTTCCCGGGCGGGGTGACCTCTCCGGAGCAGCTGTGGGACCTGCTGGTGTCGGGCGGCGACGCGGTGTCGGGGTTCCCGACCGATCGTGGCTGGGACATGGCCGGGTTGTTCGACCCGGATCCGGACAACCCCGGTACGTCGTATGTGCAGGAGGGTGGTTTCCTGCACGCCGCGGCGGAGTTCGACGCGTCGTTCTTCGGGATCTCGCCGCGTGAGGCGCTCGCGATGGATCCGCAGCAGCGGTTGCTGCTGGAGGTCTCGTGGGAGGCGCTGGAGCGGGCCGGGATCGACCCGGAGTCGATGAAGGGCTCGATGACGGGTGTCTTCGCCGGTGCGGCCTCGTCGGGGTACCTGCACCAGGGCGTCGGGATGGCGGGTGCGGAAGGGCATCTGATCACCGGGAACGTGGCCAGTGTCCTCTCGGGCCGCATCTCCTACACGCTGGGCCTGGAGGGCCCGGCCGTGACGCTGGACACGGCGTGTTCCTCATCGCTGGTGGCGCTGCACCTGGCCGCGCAGGCGCTGCGGACGGGCGAGTGCTCGATGGCACTCGCCGGCGGCGTCATGGTGATGGCGGACCCGGCGGAGTTCGTCGGCTTCTCCCGGCAGCGGGTGCTGGCCGCCGACGGTCGTTGCAAGGCCTTCTCGGCGGACGCCGACGGCATGGGCATCGCCGAGGGCGCCGGGATCGTGCTGCTGGAACGCCTGTCGGACGCGCAGCGGCTCGGACATCCGGTGCTGGCGGTCGTCGCCGGTAGTGCGATCAACCAGGACGGCGCGTCCAACGGCCTGACGGCGCCGAACGGCCCGTCGCAGCAGCGGGTCATCAAGGCGGCCCTGGCGAACGCGAGGCTCTCGGCCTCCGACGTGGACGTGGTCGAGGCGCACGGGACCGGTACGACGCTGGGCGACCCGATCGAGGCGCAGGCGCTGATCGCCACCTACGGTCAGGAGCGTTCCGCCGACCGGCCGCTCTGGCTGGGAACGGTGAAGTCGAACATCGGTCACGCCCAGCAGGCCGCCGGCATCGCCGGCGTCATCAAGATGGTGCTGGCTCTCCAGAACGGCGCGCTTCCGGCGACGCTGTTCGCCGATGAGCCCTCCCCGCACGTGGACTGGTCCGCCGACACCGTACGGCTGCTGACCGAGCCGCGGGCCTGGCCGGCCGGGGACACACCGCGCCGCGCGGGTGTGTCGGCGTTCGGGATCAGCGGCACCAACGCCCACGTCGTTCTCGCGGAGCCTCCGGTCGTCGAGGGTTCGGTGCTCGACGACGAAACAGAACCGGCCGAACCGGCGACGTCGGTGCTGTCGGGCTCTGACGTGTCGGCGTGGCTGGTGTCCGGCCGGTCGGCGGACGCTCTGGCCGGTCAGTCCGGCCGGCTGCGGGAGTTCGCGCTGGCCTCCCCGGAGCTCGATCCGAGGGACGTGGCGTGGTCGCTGGCGGCCACGCGGTCGACGTTCGAGTACCGCGCGGTCGTGGTCGGTTCGGGTCGTGAGGAACTGGCCGCCGGTCTGGCCGCGGCGGCCACCGGCCGGTCCGCCGCGAATGTGGTGTCGGGGATGAGCGGCTCCTCGGGGCAGCGCCGGGTGGCGTTCGTGTTCCCGGGTCAGGGTTCGCAGTGGCTGGGGATGGGCCGGGAGCTCCGGGAGTGTTCGCCGGTGTTCGCGGCTCGGTTGAACGAGTGCGCCGAGGCGCTGGCTCCGTTCGTGGACTGGTCACTGGACGATGTGCTGGCCGGTGAGCTGGGCTTCGAGACGGCCGACGTGGTGCAGCCCGCGCTGTGGGCCGTGATGGTGTCCCTCGCCGCGGTCTGGGAGGCCGCCGGTGTGAAGCCGGACGCGGTCGTGGGTCACTCCCAGGGTGAGATCGCGGCGGCCTGCGTGGCGGGAATCCTGTCACTTGAGGACTCGGCGCGGGTCGTGGCGCTGCGGAGCAAGTCGCTGACCGTGCTCGCGGGCAAGGGCGGCATGTTGTCGGTCGTCGAGCCTGCCGAGCGGGTTCGCGAGCGGCTGGTTCCGTACGGGGATCGGCTGTCGCTGGCGGCGGTGAACGGCCCGGCCGCGACCGTGGTGTCCGGGGAGCCCACGGCGTTGCAGGAGCTGGCCGATCTCTGTGAGGCCGAGGGCGTACGTGCCCGGATGATCCCGGTGGACTACGCCTCGCACAGCGCTCAGGTCGACGCCCTCGAAGACGACATCCTGAAGGTTCTGGCCGGGATCACTCCCGGTACGGCGCGGGTTCCGATGGTCTCGTCGATGAGCGGCGACATGCTCGCCGGTCCGGAGCTGGACGCGGACTACTGGTACGCCAGCCTCCGGTCCTCGGTGGAGTTCGACCGGGCGATCCGTTCCCTCGCCCAGTCGGAATGCCAGGTCTTCATCGAGGTGTCTCCGCACCCGGTGCTGACCGGGCCGATCACCGACACGCTCGACGACGCGGACGTGGCAGGACCCCTGGTCACCGGCACGCTCCGCCGCGACGAAGGTGGGTCCGCGCGGTTGCTGGCCTCCCTGGCCGAGGCGCATGTCAACGGCGTCCGCATCGACTGGACCGCGGTCCTCGAACGCGGCACGCGGGTCGAGCTGCCGACCTACGCCTTCCAGCATCAGCGCTTCTGGCCGGAGATCTCGCAGGACGCCGGTGAGGTCGTGGCCGTCAGCGAGGCCGAGGCGGAGTTCTGGGCCGCGGTCGAGGACGGTGACGTCGGCCGGCTCGCCGATGGCTTCGCCATGGACGGCCAGCGGCCGTTGAGCGAGGCGCTGCCCGCGCTCGCCGCCTGGCGCCGGCGTTCACGTGCGGACTCGGCGGTCGCGGACTGGCGGTACGGCGTTTCCTGGGCGCAGGTGCCGGACCCGGGTCCGGCGGTGCTGTCCGGCACCTGGCTGCTGGTCGTCCCGGATGGTGTCTCGGCGAAGGACCACGTCCTGGCCCTGACCGAACGCGGCGCCGAGACGGCCGTCTTCGACGTCGGCGCGGGCGAGGCGGATCGTGCTGTTCTGGCAGGACGCCTGACCGGGTTCGACGGCGTGGCGGGCGTGCTGTCGCTGCTGGCCTTCGGTGATGACCCGGTGGGCGGAACCCTGGCGCTCGTACAGGCGCTCGGCGACGCCGAGGTCGTGGCCCCGCTCTGGGCCGTCACGCAGGGCGCCGTCTCGACAGGGCCGGGCGATGCCGCCCCGGACCCGATGCGGGCGCAAGTATGGGGTCTGGGCCGGGTCGTGGCGCTTGAACACCCGGAGCGGTGGGGCGGTCTGGTCGACCTGCCTTCCGTTTGGGACGGCCGGACCGCCACACGTCTGTGCGCGACCCTCGCCGGTACCGGCGAGGACCAGGTCGCGATCCGCCCGTCGGGGATCATGGGCCGTCGACTGGTCCGGGCCCCCCAGCCGCGTACGGGCACGGCCTGGACGCCGGCCGGGACGGTACTGATCACCGGCGGCACCGGCGGGATCGGCGGCCATGTCGCGGCCTGGGCGGCCGAGCGTGGCGCCCGGCGCGTGGTACTGACCAGCCGGTCCGGCCCTGGCGCCGCGGGCGCCGGTGCCCTGGCCGCGGAGCTGGCCGCCGCCGGTACGTCGGTCGATGTCGTCGCCTGCGACATCGCGGACCGGCCCCAGGCGGAGGCCTTGCTGGCCAGGATCGGTACGGACGGCCCGCCGCTGAGTTCGGTGGTCCACTCCGCGGGTGTCGGTGAGGCGAAGTCGATCGCGGAGTTCACACCCGCCGATCTGGACCGGGTGTCGGCGGTGAAGGTCGCCGGCGCGACGGTCCTGGACGAGCTGACCCAGGCCATGGATCTGGACGCCTTCGTGGTGTTCTCTTCGGTGTCGGCGATCTGGGGCAGCGGCCTGCAGCCCGGATACGCCGCCGCGAACGCGTTCCTCGACGCTCTGGTCGAGGACCGCCGCTCCCGTGGCCTGGTCGCCACCTCGCTGGCGTGGGGTCTGTGGGACGGCGGCGGGATGGGCGCCGGGATGGCGGCGGAGCAACTGCAGCGCTACGGCCTGCGGCTGATGGATCCGGCCCTCGGTATCCGTGCGATGGCCCAGGCCATCGACGCGGGCGAACCGGCGGTCACCGTGGCGGATGTGGATTGGGCGCGGTTCGCTCCGACGTTCACGCTGCGCCGTTCCAGTCCGCTGATCGAGGCGCTGCCGGAGGTACGCCAGGTGCTGGCGGCGCCGGCCGTCTCGACCACCGAATCGGAGTCCGGCCTGGTCGAGCGCCTGACCGGGCTGTCCCGCGCCGAACAGGACCGGATCCTGGTCGACGTCGTACGCGCCGAAGCCGCGTCCGTCCTCGGGTTCGCCTCGACGGACGCCATGGAGGCCACCCGGGCCTTCCGGGACCTCGGCTTCGAGTCCGTCACCGCCGTCGAGCTCCGCAACCGGCTGACCGCGGCGACCGGGCTTCGCCTGTCGTCGACGCTGGTGTTCGACTACCCGACCCCGGCCGCCCTGGCGGAGCACCTGCGGTCGGGACTGGTGCCGGACGGCCCGTCCGGACCGGCGTCGATTCTGGACGAGCTCAGCCGGCTGGAGGCCGGGCTCGCGGATCTGGCGGCGGATCCCGGGATGCACAAAGAGATCACCGGTCATCTGCGCGGGATGCTCTCGCGCTGGATCGAAGCACAGGACGCGGCGGAGCCGGAGGGCGACGGCGTCGCCTTCGACGATGCCACCCACGACGAGGTCTTCGACTTCCTCGACAACGAGCTGGGGCTGTCATGAGCGAAGAGAAGCTGTTCGCATACCTGAAGAAGGCGTCGGCCGACCTTCAGAAGGCTCGGAAACGCATCGAGAAGCTGGAGTTCGCCGAGCAGGAGCCGATCGCCATCGTCGGCATGGGCTGCCGCCTGCCCGGCGGCGCGGTCAGCCCTGAGCAGCTGTGGGACCTGCTCGTGGCGGGCACCGACGCGATCTCCGGCTTTCCCACCGACCGCGGCTGGCACGATCCGGGCGCACAGGGCTCTGACGCGGCCTACGCCCAGGTCGGCGGATTCGTCCCCGACGCGCCGGACTTCGACGCGGCCTTCTTCGGGATCTCGCCGCGCGAGGCCCTCGCCATGGACCCGCAGCAGCGGCTCCTCCTCGAGGTCTGCTGGGAGTCGCTGGAGCGCACCGGGATCGACCCGACGTCGTTGAAGGGCTCGTCGACCGGGGTGTTCGTCGGCGGCAACTTCTCCGGGTACGCGGTCGGTCTGATCGCCAACGACAGCGGATCGGAAGGCTACCTGCTGACCGGCGGCCTGACGGCGGTGATGTCCGGGCGCGTGTCCTACACCCTCGGCCTCGAAGGCCCGGCGGTGACCGTGGACACGGCCTGCTCGTCCTCGCTCGTGGCGCTGCACCTGGCATGCCAGTCCCTGCGTTCGGGCGAGTGCTCGATGGCACTGGCGGGCGGAGTCGCCGTGATGTCGACGCCCGGGGCGTTCGCGGAGTTCTCCGAACAGCAGGGCATGGCGACCAACGGAAGGTGCAAGGCGTTCTCGGCGGACGCCGACGGCATCGGCTGGGCCGAGGGCACCGGCGTGCTGGTCGTGGAGCGCCTGTCGGACGCGCAGCGCAACGGGCACAACGTTCTCGCGGTGATCCGGGGCAGCGCGGCGAACCAGGACGGCGCGTCGAACGGCCTGACCGCGCCGAACGGCCCGTCGCAGCAGCGGGTCATCAAGGCGGCGCTGGCCAACGCGCGCCTGTCGACCGCCGACGTCGACGTCGTCGAGGCGCACGGCACCGGCACCGTACTGGGCGACCCGATCGAGGCGCAGGCGCTGCTCGCGACGTACGGCCAGGACCGGCCGGAGGACCGGCCGCTGTGGCTGGGTTCGGTCAAGTCGAACATCGGCCACCCGCAGGCCGCCTCCGGAGCCGTCAGCGTCATCAAGATGGTGATGGCGCTACGGAACGGGCTCCTGCCGCAGACTCTGCACGTCAGCGAGCCGTCACCGCACGTGGACTGGTCGACCGGGAACGTACGGCTGCTGACGGAGACGGTGCCGTGGCAGCCGGGCGACCGGCCGCGGCGAGCCGGTGTCTCGTCGTTCGGGGTCAGCGGCACGAACGTGCACATGATCATCGAGGAGGCCCCGGCCGCACCCGCCGAGAGCGAAGCCCCCGAGAAGGCCGAACCGGCGGCCCGCGTGCTGGCGGGTTCCGGCGTGTCGGCCTGGCCGGTGTCGGGCCGCTCGGCCGCGGCGCTGGCGGGACAGGCCGGCCGGCTGCGGGAGTTCGTGCTGGCCGACTCCGGGCTCGGCCCGGAGGACGTGGCGTGGTCGCTGGCCACGACGCGAGCGACCTTCGAGAACCGCGCCGTGGTCGTCGGTTCCGACCGCGAGGAGCTGGCGGCGGGTCTGGCGGCGGCGGCGACGGATCAGCCCTCCGCGGGCCTGGCCACCGGTGTGGCCGCCCATGACGGCCCGGGCCGTACGGTCTTCGTCTTCCCCGGTCAGGGTTCGCAGTGGCTGGGGATGGGCCGGGAACTCCAGGAGTGTTCGCCGGTGTTCGCGGCGCGGATGGAGGAGTGCGCTGCGGCGCTGGCTCCGTTCGTGGACTGGTCGCTGGACGATGTGCTGGCCGGTGAGCTGGGTTTTGAAGCCGCCGATGTGGTGCAGCCCGCGCTGTGGGCGGTGATGGTCTCTCTCGCCGCGGTGTGGGAGGCCGCCGGTGTGAAGCCGGACGCGGTCGTGGGTCACTCGCAGGGTGAGATCGCCGCCGCGTGTGTGGCCGGGATCCTGTCTCTTCCGGACGCCGCCCGTGTCGTGGCGTTGCGGAGCAAGTCCCTGACCGTCCTTGCGGGCAAGGGCGGCATGTTGTCGGTCGCCGAGCCCGCCGAGCTGGTTCGTGAGCGACTGCCGGTGTTCGGAGAGCGGGTGTCGCTGGCGGCGGTGAACGGGCCGGTGGCGACGGTGGTCTCCGGTGATCTCGCGGCGCTGGAGGAGCTGGCCGCGTCGTGTGAGGCGGACGGTGTCCGTGCCCGGATCATTCCGGTGGACTACGCCTCGCACAGCGCCCAGGTCGACGCCCTCGAAGACGACATCCTGAACGTTCTGGCCGGGATCACTCCGGGACCGGCACGGGTGCCGATGGTCTCGGCGATGACCGGCGAGCCGCTCGCCGGTCCGGAGCTGGACGCGGGCTACTGGTACGCGAGCCTGCGCGCGTCGGTGGAGTTCGACCGCGCCATCCGCGTTCTCTCCGCGGACGGCCACCGTGCCTTCATCGAGGTGGCGCCGCATCCCGTGCTGACCGGCGCGATCACCGACACGCTCGACGACGCGGGGGTGTCCGCCTCGGTCGTCACCGGAACTCTGCGCCGCGACGAAGGCGGCGCCGCGCGGCTGCTGGCCTCGTTCGCCGAGGCGTACGTCAACGGCGTCCGTGTCGACTGGAGCGCCGTCCTCGAACCCGGTGCCCCGGTCGACCTGCCCACCTATGCCTTCCAGCACCAGAGGTTCTGGCCGGAGGCCGCGCCGGCGGCCGAACCGGTCGCGTCGGCCGCGCCGGGCAGCGAGGCGGAGTCCGGCTTCTGGGCCGCCGTCGAGAGCGGCGACGTGCGCGGGCTCGCCGACACGCTCGCCGTCGACGGCGACCAGGTGAGCGAGCTGCTCCCCGCACTGGCGGCCTGGCGGCGCCGTGAGCAGGACGACTCGGCCATCACGGACTGGCGCTACCGCGTCTCGTGGGTGCCGATGTCGGACAACGGTTCGGTGGTGATGTCCGGCACCTGGCTCGTGGTTCTCCCGGCAGGGCAGGCGGACGGCCCCCTTGCCGAGGGTTGTGCACGCGCCCTGGCCGACCGGGGCGTCCGCGTCGTCACACTCGCGATCGGCGTGGACAAGCTCGAACGCACCATGCTCGCCGAGAAGATCTCGGCGGCTCTGGCCGACGTCCAGGAGACCGGGCCCGCGGGTGTGCTGTCGCTCCTGGCCCTGGACGAGGCACCGCTCGCCGACTTTCCGACGATCTCCGCGGGGCTGGCCGGAACCACGCTTCTGGTCCAGGCCCTCGGCGACGCCGGCATCGAGGCCCCTCTGTGGACGGTCACCCAGGCCACGGTCGCCGCGGGCATCGGCGAGATGCCGACCCACCCGGTGCAGGCACAGGTATGGGGTCTGGGCCGGGTCGCCGGCCTCGAACACCCGGACCGCTGGGGCGGCCTGATCGACCTACCGCCGTCCTGGGACGACCGTACGGGGGCCCGGCTGTGCACGGTGCTCGCCGACGGCGAAGAGGACCAGGTCGCGATCCGGCCCTCGGGGATCGTGGCCCGACGCGTGGTCCGCGCGGCGGCCCGCCGATCCGGAAACGACGGATGGACGCCACGCGGAACCGCGCTCGTCACCGGTGGAACCGGCGAGATCGGTCCGCACCTGGTGCGGTGGCTGGCCGAACGCGGCGCCGAGAACGCCGTGCTGACCAGCCGTTCCGGAGTGTCGCTGGAAGCCGCGAGGAAGGTCGCGGAGCTGGCGGCGACCGGGACCTCGGTCACCCTCGTACGCTGCGACATCGCGAGCCGTTCCGACGTCGAGGGCCTGCTGGCCACGATCGCCGCGAGCGGGCCGCCGCTGTCGTCGGTGTTTCACGCGGCCAACGTCGTGGACCTGATGCCGCTGTCGGCCACCGGACTGCCCGACCTGGCGAAGGCGCTGGGCGCGAAGGCGGCCGGAGCGATATGGCTGGACGAGCTGACCGCGGACCTCGACCTGGACGAGTTCGTCCTGTTCTCCTCGATCGCCGCCACCTGGGGCAGTAACGAGCACGCCTCCTACGGCGCGTCCAACGCCTTCCTCGACGCCCTGGCGCTGGACCGCCGGGCCCGCGGCCTGCCGGGGACCTCGGTGGCCTGGGGCGTGTGGGACACCCGCGACTGGGGCGACGTGGACACGGTGGTGCACGAGAAGCCCGGTGCCATCACCCCCGCCCGGTTGCTGCGGCAGGGGCTCAGCTTCCTGAACCCGCAGCGCGCGCTGGCCGCGCTGGGCCAGACCCTCGCGGACAACGAGGCGTTCGTGGCCATCGCGGACGTCGACTGGACGCGGTTCGCGCCGGTGTTCACCGCGCTGCGGCCCTGGCGGCTGCTGGACCAGATCCCCGAGGTCAAGCAGCTGACGGCTCCGGCGAAGGATGCCGACGCGACGGTCTCCGCGCCGGCGACGGACCTGAGGGCGCGCCTGGCCGAGATGCTCCCCGCCGAGCGGGAACGCGTCGTGACGGACCTGGTGTGCACGCACGCGGCCGCCGTGCTGGGGCACGGCTCCTCGGAGCTGATCCCGGACCGTGCGTTCCGCGACATGGGCTTCGACTCACTGACCGCGGTCGAGCTGCGCAACCGGCTGGGCGCCGCCACCGGCGTGAAGCTGGCCGCCACCGCGGTCTTCGACTATCCGTCCCCGGCCGTGATGGCCGAGCATCTGCGGATGGAGATGGCCGATCAGGAACCGGATCAGAAGTCGGTCCTGGAGGAGCTGGAACGGCTCGGCTCCGCCCTGGCGTCGAGTGCCGCCGACGAGGCGGAGCGGCAGGAGTTCGCCTGGCGTCTCGAAGCGCTCGCGCGGGACCTTCGCGGCCCGGCGGAGCAAGACGACGACGAGATGTTCGAAATGGTCGACGAGGCGCTCAATGCCTCGGATTTCGAGTGACGACAGACGTGGCGACCGTGGTCAGAGGGTGTGACGTTTGATGGAGAGCCAGGACAAGCTGCGCGATTACCTCAAGCAGGTAACCGGCAAGTTGCGTCGGACCCAAGAGCTGCTTCGGGACGCCCGGGAACGCGGCCGGGAGCCCGTCGCGGTCGTGGGGATCGGGTGCCGCTTCCCGGGCGGGGCCCACACTCCCCAGGCCCTGTGGGATCTGCTGATGGCCGGCGGCGACGCGGTTTCGGGGTTCCCGACCGACCGTAACTGGGACATGACCGGGTTGTTCGATCCTGACCCGGACAACCCCGGTACGTCGTATGTGCAGGAGGGTGGTTTCCTGCACGCCGCGGCGGACTTCGACGCGTCGTTCTTCGGGATCTCGCCGCGTGAGGCCCTCGCGATGGATCCGCAGCAGCGGCTGCTGCTGGAGACCTCCTGGGAGGCGCTGGAACGCGCCGGCATCGACCCGGAGTCGATGAAGGGCTCGATGACGGGTGTCTTCGCCGGTGCGGCCTCCTCGGGCTATCTGACCCACGGTGCTTGGCCCGCCGGGTCGGAGAGCCACCTGATCACGGGGAATGTGGCCAGTGTCATCTCCGGCCGCATCTCCTACATCCTGGGCCTGGAGGGCCCGGCGGTCACGCTGGACACGGCGTGCTCGTCGTCGCTGGTGGCGCTCCATCTGGCGACGCAGGCGCTGCGCGCGGGCGAGTGCTCGATGGCACTCGCCGGCGGCGTGATGGTGATGTCGGACCCCGCGGAGTTCGTGGGCTTCTCCCGGCAGCGAGTGCTGGCCGCCGACGGGCGCTGCAAGGCCTTCTCGGCCGACGCCGACGGCATGGGCATCGCCGAAGGTGCCGGGATGGTGCTGCTGGAGCGGCTCTCTGACGCTCAGCGCAACGGCCACAACGTGCTGGCCGTGATCCGCGGCAGCGCGATCAACCAGGACGGCGCGTCCAACGGGCTCACCGCGCCGAACGGCCCGTCGCAGCAGCGGGTCATCAAGGCCGCCCTGGCGAGCGCCGGGCTGTCGGCCGCCGACGTGGACGCCGTGGAGGGCCACGGCACCGGTACGACCCTCGGTGACCCGATCGAGGCGCAGGCCCTGATCGCCACCTACGGTCAGGACCGGCCCGAGGACCGGCCGCTCTGGCTCGGCTCGGTGAAGTCGAACATCGGGCACGCCCAGCAGGCCGCGGGCATCGCCGGTGTCATCAAGATGGTGCTGGCCCTCCAGAACGGCGAACTCCCCGCCACGCTGTTCGCCGACGTGGCCTCCCCGCACGTGGACTGGTCCGCCGACACCGTACGGCTACTGACCGAGTCGAAGCCCTGGCCGGCCGGGGACACACCGCGTCGCGCGGGCGTGTCGGCGTTCGGCATCAGCGGCACCAACGCGCACATCATCCTCGAAGAGGCTCCGGCGCCCGGCGAGGTCACCGAACCGGCCGAACCGGCCACCCCGGTGCTCTCAGGCACCGGCACCATGGCGTGGCTCGTCTCCGGCCGGACCGCGGACGCGCTCGCGACGCAGGCCGGCCGGCTACGGGAGCTCGTCGCCGGGCGTGCCGAGCTCGCCCCGAGGGACGTGGCCTGGTCGCTGGCCACGACACGCTCGACGTTCCACCACCGTGCCGTGGTGCTCGGCTCGGGCCGCGAGGAACTCATGGAGGGGCTGGCGACGGTCGCGACCGACCGGTCGGCGGCCGGAGTGCTGACCGGAGCCCTCCCCGCGGCCGGCGCGGGAGGCGGCCGGGTGGCGTTCGTCTTCCCCGGTCAGGGTTCGCAGTGGCTGGGAATGGGTCGGGAACTCCGGGAGTGCTCGCCGGTGTTCGCGGCCCGGCTGAACGAGTGCGCCGAGGCGCTGGCTCCGTTCGTGGACTGGTCACTGGACGACGTGCTGGCCGGTGAGCTGGGCTTCGAGACGGCCGATGTGGTGCAGCCCGCGCTGTGGGCCGTGATGGTGTCCCTCGCCGCGGTGTGGGAGGCCGCCGGTGTGAGGCCGGACGCCGTGGTGGGCCACTCGCAGGGCGAGATCGCCGCCGCGTGTGTCGCGGGAATCCTCTCACTGGAAGACGCCGCGCGCGTGGTCGCGTTCCGCTCGCGGGCGCTGCGGACGCTCGCCGGCAAGGGCGGCATGCTGTCCATCGCCGAGCCCGCCGAGAAGGTTCGCGAGCGCCTGCCCGCGTTCGGTGACCGGGTGTCGGTGGCGGCGGTGAACGGTCCCGCCGCGACCGTGGTCTCCGGAGAGCCGTCGGCGCTGGAGGAACTGGCCGGGCTCTGCACGGCCGAGGACGTACGTGCCCGGATGATCCCGGTGGACTACGCGTCCCACAACGCCCAGGTCGACGCGCTCGAAAACGACATCCTCGCCGTGCTGGACGGCGTCGCGCCGCGGCCGACCCGGATCCCGATGATCTCGGCGATGAGCGGCGACATGCTCGCCGGCCCGGAACTCGACGCGACCTACTGGTACGCCAGCCTCCGCTCCACCGTCGAGTTCGAACGAGCGATCCGCACCCTCGCCGCCGGCGGCTACCGGACCTTCATCGAGGCGTCCCCCCACCCGGTGCTGACCGGCGCGATCACCGACACGATCGAAGACGTCCTTCGCGACCCGGCGGCGAACGCCCCCGGGATGCCCGCGCCGGCCGTCATCGACACCCTCCGACGGGACGACGGCGGTGCGGCGCGACTCCTCACCTCGCTGGCCGATGCGCACGTGCGCGGTGCACGGATCGACTGGACGACCGTGTTCGAAGCCGGACACAAGGTCGCCCTTCCCACCTACGCCTTCCAGCATCAGCGGTTCTGGCCCGAGGCCGCGGTGTCCTCGGCGCCGGCCGCGGACGGCACGTCGGTCAGCGAGACCGAAGCCCGGTTCTGGGCCGCCGTCGAGGACGGCGACCTGAGCCCGCTGTCGGACTCCCGCGCGATGGACGGCGGACGGCCGCTGAGCGATGTGCTGCCGGCGCTCGCGTCGTGGCGCCGCCGGGAGCGGGCCGGTTCCGTGGCCGCGGGCTGGCGCTATCGCACCTCCTGGACGCCGGTGACCGGACAGTCCTCCGCGACGGTGTCGGGAACGTGGACGGTGGTCGCGCCCGCCGGGCACGCGGCGTCGGAAGCGGTCCGCGAGTGTGTACGGGCGCTGGGCGAGCACGGTGCCGAGACCATCGTCATCGAGGTCGGCGCGGACGAACTGGACCGCGCCGCGCTCGCCGCGCGGGTCGAGCAGGCGCTGGACGCCGGCGGCCAGGCCATACGGCCTTCGGGCGTGCTGTCGCTTCTGGCGCTGGACGAGACACCGCTCGTGAGCCACCCGAGCGTACCGGCCGGGCTGGCCGCGACCGTGGCACTGTGCCAGGCGCTCGGCCAAGCCGGGATCGAGGCCCCGGTGTGGGCCGTGACCGAGGGCGCGGTCTCCATCGGTGCCGGCGACCTCCCGCCCCGTCCCGTGCAGGCGCAGGTCTGGGGGCTGGGGAAGGTCGCGGCGCTCGAACACCCCGAACTCTGGGGCGGTCTGATCGACCTGCCGCGGTCCTGGGACGACCGGACCGCCGCACGGCTGTGCGCGGCACTCGCCGACGCCACCGAGGACCAGGTAGCGATCCGCGGCGCGGGCAGCCTCGCCGCCCGCCTCGTACGCGCCTCCACGTCGGACGGCCGGCCCGAATGGACGCCGCGCGGAGCCGTCCTGGTCACCGGCGGCACCGGCGGGGTCGGCGGTCACGTCAGCGACTGGCTGGCCAAGCGAGGCGTTCCGCGTCTCGTGCTGACCAGCCGCTCCGGCCCGAATGCCGCCGGCGTGGCGGAGCTGGCCGCGAGGTCGGCCGCCGCCGGGACCCGCGTGGACATCGTGGCCTGCGACATCGCGCAGCGGGCCGAGGTCGAGGGCCTGCTGGAGCGGATCGCCGCCGAAGGCGAGCCGCTGACCAGCGTGATGCACGCCGCGGGCATCGCGCAGGGCTGCCAGGTCCAGGACCTGGACCCGGACGTGCTCGCCGCAGAGCTGGCGGCCAAGGGCGCCGGCACCACCTGGCTGGACGAGCTCACCGCGGACCTGGACCTGGACGCGTTCGTGCTCTTCTCGTCCGGAGCCGCGACGTGGGGGAGCGGTCTGCTGGGCGGCTACGCGGCCGCCAATGCATTCCTTGACGCGGTCGCCGAAGAGCGCCGGGCCCGGGGTCTCGCCGGCACGTCGGTGGCCTGGGGCCTGTGGGGCGGCGGCGGGATGGGCGCCGGCGCGGCCGGTGAGGAGCTGTCGCGCTACGGGCTGCGGCCGATGGAGCCCGAGGTGGCGATCGAAGCCCTCGCGCAGGCGCTCGACAACGGTGACACGACCGTCGCCGTCGCCGATGTGGAGTGGGAGCGCTTCGCCCAGACGTTCACGCTACGCCGCCCCAGCCGGCTGATCTCCTCGCTGCCCGAGGTGCGGCAGGCCCTCGCCGGGGCCGAGACCGAGGCGACCGGCCCGCAGCCGTCGCGACCGCAGACCGAGCTGGCGCGCCAGGTGGCCGACCTGTCCCGGATCGAGCAGGATCGTCTGCTCGTCGACCTGGTCCGCGCCGAGGCCGGGGCCGTACTCGGCTACGCCTCGCTGGACGACGTCGAACCCGACCGGGCCTTCAAGGACCTCGGGTTCGACTCGGTGACAGCGGTCGAGCTGCGCAACCGCATGAACACGGCCACCGGCCTGCGGCTGCCGTCCACGCTCGTGTTCGACTACCCGTCGTCGGCGGTGCTCGCCGGCTTCGTACGCGACGAGCTGCTGGGTGTCGAGTCGAACTCCGCGCAGGTGGTACCGATGACGACGGCCGTGGACGGCGAGCCGATCGCGATCGTCGGCATGGGCTGCCGGCTGCCGGGCGGTGTCCGCTCTCCCGACGACCTGTGGGACCTGGTGGCCGCGGGCGGCGACGCGATGTCCCCGTTCCCGACGGACCGGGGCTGGGACATCGTCGAGGAGGCCTTCAACCTCAACCAGGGCGACGGCGGCGTGTCGTACATCCGCGTCGGCGGCTTCGTGGACGAGGCGGCCGAGTTCGACGCCGGGTTCTTCGGGATCTCCCCGCGTGAGGCGCTCGCCATGGACCCGCAGCAGCGGATGCTGCTGGAGGTCTCCTGGGAGACGCTGGAGCGCGCCGGGATCGACCCGACGTCGTTGAAGGGCTCGATGACGGGTGTCTTCGCCGGGGCCAACTCCTCCGGTTACGGCGGCGGCCTCGTCGGCGAGAGCGGGTCGGAAGGCTATCTGCTGACCGGTGGCATGACCGCCGTGATCTCCGGCCGCATCTCCTACACCCTCGGGCTCGAGGGCCCGGCGGTGACGGTCGACACCGCCTGCTCGTCGTCCTCGGCGGCGCTGCACCTCGCGTGCCAGTCGCTGCGCTCCGACGAGTGCTCGATGGCGCTGGCCGGTGGAGTGGTCGTCATGACCATCCCCGGTGCCTTCGCGGAGTTCTCCAAGCAGCAGGGCATGGCCGCCGACGGCCGCTGCAAGGCGTTCTCGGCGGACGCCGACGGCATCGGCTGGGCCGAAGGCGCGGGCATGGTGCTGCTGGAGCGCCTGTCCGACGCGCAGCGCAACGGCCACAACATCCTCGCGGTGATCCGCGGTAGCGCGACGAACCAGGACGGCGCGTCGAACGGCCTGACCGCGCCGAACGGCCCGTCGCAGCAGCGGGTCATCCGCGCGGCGCTCGCGAACGCGAGGCTGTCGGCTTCTGACATCGACGCGGTGGAGGCGCACGGCACGGGCACGACGCTCGGTGACCCGATCGAGGCGCAGGCGCTGCTCGCGACGTACGGTCAGGACCGGCCGGAGGACCGGCCGCTGTGGCTGGGTTCGGTGAAGTCGAACATCGGCCACCCACAGGCCGCCTCCGGCGTCGCCGGCCTGATCAAGATGGTGCAGGCCCTCCGGCACGGCACGCTGCCGCCGACCCTGTACGCCGAGGAGCCCTCGCCGCACATCGACTGGTCGGCCGGGAACGTCAAGCTGCTGAACGAGTCGGTTCCGTGGCCCGAGAACGGGCGGCCGCGCCGCGCCGGAGTGTCGTCCTTCGGGGCCAGCGGCACGAACGTTCACATCGTCCTGGAGGAGTCGCCGGCGTCCGATGACACGGCGCGCGACCTGCCTCCCTCTGATGAGCCCGCGCGTGTGCTGTCGGCTTCCGATGTGTCGGCGTGGCTGGTCTCGGGCCGCAGCGCCGACGGTCTGGCGGGGCAGGCGGGCCGGCTGCGCGAGTTCGCGCTGGCCTCCCCGGAGCTCGCCCCGAGGGATGTGGCCTGGTCGCTGGCCACGACCCGCTCGACCCTCGACCACCGCGCGGTGATCGTCGGCTCGGGTCGCGAGGAGCTGGCGGCCGGTCTGGCCGCGGCGGCCACCGGCCAGCCTGCCGCGAATGTGATGTCGGGGATGGCCACCTCGTCCGGTCCGGGCCGCATGGTGTTCGTGTTCCCCGGTCAGGGTTCGCAGTGGCTGGGGATGGGCCGGGAGCTGGCGGAGTGTTCGCCGGTGTTCGCGGCTCGGTTGAATGAGTGTGCTGCGGCGTTGGCTCCGTTCGTGGACTGGTCGTTGCACGATGTGCTGGCCGGTGAGCTGGGGTTCGAGGCCGCCGATGTGGTGCAGCCCGCGTTGTGGGCGGTGATGGTGTCTCTCGCCGCTGTTTGGGAGGCCGCCGGTGTGACGCCGGACGCGGTCGTGGGTCACTCGCAGGGTGAGATCGCGGCGGCGTGTGTGGCGGGGATCTTGTCGCTTGAGGATTCGGCGCGGGTCGTGGCGTTGCGGAGCAAGTCGCTGACCGTGCTCGCGGGCAAGGGCGGCATGCTGTCGGTCGCCGAGCCCGCCGACCGGGTACGGGTGCGTCTCGCCGACTTCGGAGAGCGGGTGTCGCTGGCGGCGGTGAACGGTCCGTCGGCGACGGTGGTCTCCGGTGATCTCGCGGCGCTGGAGGAACTGGCCGCGCGGTGTGAGGCCGAGGGCGTCCGTGCCCGGATGATTCCGGTGGACTATGCCTCGCACAGTGCTCAGGTGGACGCGCTGGAGCAGGAGATCCGCGAGGTCCTGGCCGGGGTCACTCCCGGTCCGGCTCGCACCACGATGATCTCGGCGATGACGGGTGAGCTGCTGGCGGGCCCGGAGCTGGACGCGGGCTACTGGTACGCGAGCCTGCGCGCGTCGGTGGAGTTCGACCGCGCCGTCCGTGTGCTGGCCGAGCGTGGGCACCGGGCCTTCGTCGAGGTGTCCCCGCATCCGGTGCTGACGGGTGCGATCACCGACACGCTCGACGACGCGAGTTCGGCCGTTTCGCTGGTCACCGGCACGTTGCGCCGTGACGAGGGCGGTCCCGCGCGGCTCCTGGCCTCCCTGGCCGAGGCGCACGTCAGCGGGGTCCGGATCGACTGGACGTCGGTCCTCGAACCCGCCGGGCGGGTCGACCTGCCCACCTACGCCTTCCAGCACCGGCGTTACTGGGCACCGCCGATGCCGGCCCCGCAGGAGCAGGTCGGCGCGCCGAACGGCGACGGCTCGGCCACTCCGGCCGAAACGGAATTCTGGACCAGCGTCGAGGACGGCGATGTCGCACGGCTCGCCGACGCCCTCGACATCGACGGCGACCGGCTCGGCGAGGTACTGCCCGCGCTCGCGTCGTGGCGCCGCCGGGAACGCGAGGAATCGGCGGTCGCCGGCTGGCGCTACCGGGTGTCCTGGCAGCCGCTGCCCGAACCGGACTCCGCGCCGCTGACCGGGACCTGGCTGGCCGTGACCACGGCCGGACAGACCAAGGCCGGGCAGACGGGCGAGTGCGTCCAGGCCATGGCCGACCGTGGCGCCGACGTCGAGATCCTGGAGATCGGCGCGGGCGAGGCGGACCGGGAGGCGCTCGCCGAACGGCTGGCGCGGCTCCTGGCCGACCACGAAGGCTCGCAATTCGCGGGTGTGCTGTCGTGCCTGGCCCTGGACGAGACGCCGCTCGCCGAGTTCCCCGACGTGCCGACCGGACTCGCCCGGACGCTGCTGCTGGTGCAGGCGCTCGGCGATGCCGGGATCGCGGCCCCGGTCTGGGCGGTGACGCAGGGAGCCGTCTCGACAAGCCCGGACGACGCGCTCACCCATCCGGTGCAGGCGCAGGTATGGGGCCTGGGCCGGGTCGCCGGCCTCGAACACCCGGACCGCTGGGGCGGCCTGATCGACCTGCCGGCGTCCTGGGACGACCGGACCGCCGCCCGCTTCGGCGCGGCGCTCGCCGGCACACAGGACCAGGTCGCCGTACGGCCGTCCGGGCTTCTCAGCCGCCGGCTGGTCGGCGCGCCCCGTACCAGGGGCGAGCGTGAGACGTGGACGCCGAGCGGAACCGTGCTCGTCACCGGCGGCACCGGCGAGATCGGGCCGCACCTGGTCCGCTGGCTCGTACGCGCCGGCGCGCCGCGAGTGGTGCTGACCAGCCGTTCCGGCGTGCCGCCGCAGGCCGCGGGCGTGATCGCGGAGCTGGCCGGAGCCGGGACCGAGGTCAGTTTCGTGTCCTGCGACATCGCGCGTCGCGCCGACATCGAGAATCTGCTGAGCCGGATCGCCGCGGACGGCGCACCGCTGAAGACGGTGATCCACGCGGCCAACACCGTCGACCTGACGATGCTGACCGACACAGGACCGTCCGACCTGTCCAAGGCGCTCGGCGCGAAGGCTGCCGGGGCGGTGTGGCTGGACGAGCTGACCGCGGACCTGGATCTGGACGCGTTCGTGCTGTTCTCCTCGGTCGCGGCGACCTGGGGCAGCGCGGAACACGCCGCGTACGCCGCGGGCAACGCGTTCATCGACGCACTGGCGCAGAACCGCCGCGCGCGTGGCCTGCCCGCGACCTCGGTGGCGTGGGGCGTCTGGGACACCCAGGACTGGGCCGGCAGTGGCAACGCGGTCCTGCCGGACGGTCCGGGGATCGTGACGCCCGCGCGGTTGGTGCGGCAGGGCATGAGCTTCCTCGCACCGGATCGCGCGCTGGCGGCGCTCGAACAGGCCATGACCGACGACGAGACGTTCCTCGCGGTCGCGGACGTGGACTGGCAGAAGTTCGCGCCGGTGTTCAGCGCCATGCGGTCCTGGCCGCTGCTGGAGGAGCTTCCGGAGGTCCGGCGGATGGCCGCCGGCCGCGCCACGGACACGGCCGAGTCCGACGAGACCGGCGATCTGGCCGAGCGCCTGGCCGGGATGACCCCGGCCGAGCAGGAGCGGGCGGTCGCCGACCTGGTACGTACGCACGCGGCGGCCGTGCTCGGGCACGCCTCGGCCCGCGAGGTACCTGCGGGCCGGGAGTTCCGCGACATGGGCTTCGACTCGCTGACCGCGGTCGATCTCCGAAACCGGCTCACGGCCGCCACCGGAGTGAAGCTGCCGTCGACGGCGGTGTTCGACTATCCCTCCCCGGAGGTGCTGGCCGACCATCTGCGGGTGGCGCTGTCGGAGGGCCCGGACCACCGGCCGGCGGTGGACGACCTGGAGGGGTCCGGCGCGCAGGACGACCAGGCGCACCGCGAAGGAACACTGGCCGAGGCGGGGTCGGCGATGCGGCGCGTGTTCGAGGAACGCGAGCGGCATCTGCTGGACGAAGGGCAGGTGGCGGTCCTCGACGGGCTCGCGACGAGTGTCCGTGCCCTGGTCGAGTCGGTCGTGCTGACCGATGTGGAGGTCGCCGAGGTCGCCGAGGTCGCCCGCGAGGTGGACGCGCTCACGCGAAGGCTGGCCGCGGTGGGCCGGGGCGTTCCGCCCATGGCGGAGGCCGATGACTGGGGAGGGTTCCGCCAGCTCGCGAGCCCGGTCACCGGCGAGCTCAACCCGGTCGCCCCGCCGATCGTGATCGACTCCTCGCCCGACGGTACTGCGCGCGCCGAGTTCACGCTCAGCCCCGTCTACGAGGGCCCGCCCGGATTCGTGCACGGTGGTGTCGCGGCGATGATCCTCGATCACCTCTGCGGGGCCGCCGCGATGGCCAACGGCACGCCGGGCATGACGGTCCGTCTCGAGATGCGGTACAGCCGGCCGACGCCGCACAGCGTGCCGCTGACCGCCGAGGCGAAGACGGTACGGGCCGAAGGGCGCAGGACGTCCGTCGAGGGCCGCATCTTCGGGCCGGACGGCGAAGTCACCATCACGGCGACCGCTGTGTTCGTGACACCGACCACTGATTGATGGACACGACCGACAAGACCGACACTAACGCGCGGGCCGTCAGTCAACGGCTCGCACTAGAACAAGGCGGTTTCGTTGATGGGAACTGAACACACCGGGCACCGGCTCGCCATCGTGGGCGCCGGTGTCATGGGGACAAATATCACGACTCTGGCCATCGGCCATGGCGTCCCGGTCGTCCTGGTGGACGTCAGCGAGGACGTGCTGGCCACGGCACGTAAGACCATCAAGCAGAAGACGCGACACGCGCAGCTGATGGGCTCGCTGCCGGCCGACCGGACGCCGGGGGAGCTCGTCACCTCGACCTCGCTCGCCGACGTCGCCGGGGCGACCACCGTCATCGAGGCGGTCATCGAGACCGCCGAGATGAAGGAGAAGGTCCTCACCGAGGTCGGGGGCCTGATTTCCGAGGGCACGACCCTGATCTCGAATACCTCCTGCATTCCCATCGACGAGATGGCCGAATGGGTGGTGCGCCCCGACGAACTCGTCGGCGTGCACTTCATGAACCCGTCCTATCTCATTGAAATGGTGGAGGTCATTCGTGGCCCCCGGACGAGCGACCTCACCATGGGGCGCGTGAAGGCCCTTCTGAGCGCGCTCGGCAGGAAGGCGCTCGTCGTCCAGGACGCTCCGGGGTTCGTCATCAACCAGCTGCTGCACCCGCTGATCAACAGCGCGGCGAAGCTGGTCGAGCAGGGTACGGCCTCCGTCGAGGTGGTCGACGGGCTGCTGGAGGGCTGCCTCGGTCATTCGACCGGCCCGCTGCGCACGGCGGACCTGATCGGAATCGACAATCTCGTCGATTCGCTCAACGTGCTTTACAAAAGGACCGGCGACGAAAGCTGCCGGCCGTGCGATCTGATGCTGGAAAAAGTACGTGAAGGCAGCCACGGCCGGAAATCGGGTCGCGGCTTCTACGACTACGGAAAGGTTGTCTCATGACCGCGGAGCAGACCGAGAACGCACGGTTCGAGGCACAGGCGATCGAGAAGGCCCTGCTCGACTTCCTGGCCGAGGAGATCAAGACCGAGGTGGCCGCCGACCACGACCTGTTCGCCTCCGGCCTGGTCTCCTCGATGTTCGCCATGCAGCTCGTCGTGCACCTGGAAGAGGCGTACGACATCGCCATCATCGGGCCGGAGCTCAAGCTCGACAATTTCCGCACGGTCAACGCCATGACCGACCTGGTGCTGCGGCTGCACGAGCAGGACGCGGATGTCTGATCCGCAGACCCCAGATCAGCTGGCGGAGGCGCGTGTCTTCGTCGACGAGCTCATCGGCGACCAGGCCGCCGGATGGGACGTGGCCGGCGAGCTGCCGGTGGAGCCGCTGCGCAAGCTCGGCGCGATGGGCCTGCTGTGCGCGCAGGTGCCGGCCTCCTTCGGCGGCATCGGCGCGAGCAGCCAGGCCAACGGCGAGTTCACCGCGCACGTCGGTGCGCTGTGCAGCTCGGTGCGCAGCATCATGACGTCGCAGGGGATCGCCGCTGCGGCGATCCAGCGCTTCGGCGACCGCGGGCAGCGTAAGCGGTATCTCGCGGAGCTGACCGGTGGCAAGCTCGCCGCCGTCGGGTTCAGCGAGCCCGGCGCGGGCAGCGACCTGGCGGCGATGCGCACCCGGATCGAGCCCGACGGCGACACGGTGGTCGTGGACGGCCGGAAGATGTGGGTGACCGGCGCACGCTACGCCGACTATCTGGTGATCATCGGCCTGCACGGCGACGGCGCCGCCGCCGTCGTGATTCCGGCCGACACGCCGGGTGTGCGGGTGGAGCCGGTCGCCGACCCGATGGGCTGCCGCGCGGCCGGGCACTCGGACCTCGTCTTCGACCAGGTGCGCCTGCCGGTGAGCTGTGTCCTCGGCGGCGGCGGGCAGTCCCTGCCGATGCTGTTCACCGCGGCTCTGTCCTACGGCCGGATGTCGGTCGCGTGGGGTTGCGTCGGGATCGTACGGGCCTGCCGGCAGGCCGCGACCGCCCACGCCAAGCGGCGTGAGCAGTCCGGCAAGCCGCTGGGCGAGCACCAGCTCGTCGCCCGGCACCTGGCCGACCTGCTGGTGGCCGAGCGGATCTCGCAGTCGGTCTGCGAACAGGCCAGCCGGGACTGGGACTCGTCCTCCCCGGACATGGCCATCTCGGCGGTCATGGCCAAGCACGTCAGTGCCGGCTACGCCGCCGGCAGCGCCGCCACCGCGGTCCAGGTGCTCGCCTCGGCGGGAGCCCAGGACGGCCACGTGGTCGCGCGCGCTTACCGGGACGCGAAGTTGATGGAGATCATCGAGGGCAGCAACGAGATCTGCCAGTTGATCTTGGCGCAGCACGCTTTGGCCGCGGCGGGATAGCCGCGTTGGAAGGGGATCTCATGTCCGACAAGCCGACGCTGGTGAAGTGCCTGGTCTGGGACCTGGACAACACCATGTGGAAGGGCACGCTGCTGGAGGACGGCGAAGTCACGCTGAACGACGGCATCAAAGAGCTGATCGTCGAACTCGACTCGCGCGGCATCCTGCACTCGGTCGCCAGCAAGAACGACCACGACCTGGCCTGGGGGCGCCTGGAGGAGCTCGGCATCGCCGAGTACTTCGTGCTGCCCCGCATCAACTGGAATCCCAAGTCCGGTTCGGTGAAGCAGATCGCCGATGACCTCAAGTTCGCGCTCGGCACGATCGCGTTCATCGACGACCTGCCCACCGAGCGCGCCGAAGTGGCGTTCCACCACGCCGAGGTGCGCTGTTACGACGCCGCGGACGCGCTGTCCCTGGCCGACCGCCCGGAGTTCAGCCCGGAGGTCGTGACCGTCGACGCGCGCCGCCGCCGTGAGATGTACCAGGCGGGCTTCAAGCGCGACGCCGAGGCGGAGGCGTTCGCCGGGCCGAACGAGGACTTCCTGCGCACGCTGGACCTGGAGATGGTCATCAAGCGCGCCGACGAGGAGAGCCTGTCCCGCGTCGAGGAGCTGACGCTGCGCACCAGCCAGATGAACGCCACCGGTGTGCACTACTCCGACGAGGCCCTGCGCGGCCTGCTGGCCGACCCGGGCCACGAGGTCCTGACGGTCACGCTGACCGACCGCTACGGGCCGCACGGCGCCGTCGGCGTGATGCTGCTGGAGTATCACCCCGAGATCTGGCACCTGAAGCTGCTCGCGACCTCGTGCCGGGTCGTGGCGTTCGGCGCCGGTTCGGTGATCCTCAACTGGCTGGTCGACAGCGCGGCGCGGGCCGGTGCGCACCTGGCCGCCGACTTCCGGCGTACGGACCGCAACCGGATGATGGAGGTCGCGTACCGGTTCGCCGGATTCACCGATGACGCCTGCGCGTGCCTCACGGGGCTCGGGCCTTCCGGCAGCGACGACATCCAGCGCTTGCACCTGCTCGCCGACAGTCGCCCGGAGCCGACCACGATGCGGCTCACCTCACCGGACCTGGCATCCGGTTTCTAACCGTCATATGTAATTTTCCGGTATGGAGCGGACAATGAGCGGGTCAAAGCGGAATTCCCCCACCGAGCCCCTGGCGATCGTCGGGATGAGCTGTCGTTACCCCGGCGGGATCGGTTCGCCCGAGGACCTGTGGCGCGTCGTCGCGGATGAGTGCGAGGTCCTCTCGCCGTTCCCCGACGACCGCGGCTGGGACCTGGACGCGCTCCACGGCACGGGCGGGGACACCCCCGGCACCGCCTACGTCGACCGCGGCGGCTTCCTGGAGGGCGTCGCCGACTTCGACCCGGCGTTCTTCGGGATCTCTCCGCGCGAGGCGCTGGCGATGGACCCGCAGCAGCGGCTGCTGCTGGAGACGGCGTGGGAGGCGCTGGAACGCGCCTCGCTCGACCCGGCCGCGCTGCGCGGCACGCGCACGGGCGTGTTCGTCGGCGCCGAGCCGCGCGACTACGGGCCCCCGCTGCACCGTGCGCCGGACGGGCTGGCTGGCTACCTCCTCACCGGAACCACCAGCAGTGTCATTTCCGGCCGCGTGGCCTACCTGCTCGGCCTCGAGGGGCCCGCGCTGACCGTCGACACCTCCGCGTCGAGTTCGCTGGTCGCCATCCACCTCGCCGCAGAGTCGCTGGCCCGCGGCGAATGCGCGCTGGCGATCGCCGGTGGCGTCTCGGCGATGGCCACGCCGGGGTCGTTCGTGGCGTTCAGCGCGCTGCGCGGGCTGGCCCCGGACGGCCGCTGCAAGCCCTTCTCCGCCGACGCCGACGGGACCGCGTGGTCCGAAGGCGTCGGACTGCTCGTCCTGGAACGGCTGTCGGACGCAGTGCGCAACGGACACCGCGTGCTGGCGCTGCTCCGCGGTTCCGCGATCAACTCCGACGGCGCCAGCGACACCCTGACCGCCCCGAACGATGCCGCGCAGCAGGCCGTCATCGGCCAGGCCCTGGCCGCCGCGGGCCTTGAGCGGACGGACGTCGACGTCGTCGAGGCGCACGGCACCGGGACCGCGCTCGGCGACGTGACCGAGGCCCGCGCGCTCCTGGCCGCCTACGGTCACGGCAGGCCGGCCGAACGGCCGCTGCTGGTCGGTTCGGTCAAGGGGAACATCGGCCACACGCTGGCCGCGGCGGGCGCCGCCGGAGTGATCAAGACGGTCATGGCGATGCGCCACGGACTGGCGCCCAAGTCCCTGAACATCAGCGAGCCGTCGCCGCATGTGGACTGGGCGGCGGGGGACGTACGGCTGCTGACGGAGGCGATGCCGTGGCCGGAGAACGACCGGCCGCTGCGCGCGGGCGTGTCGGCGTTCGGCATCAGCGGCACGAACGCGCACGTCATCCTCGAAGCGGCCCCGGCGCTCGCGGAGCCCGATGAGCAGCCGTCCGGCACTCCGGTCCTGTCGGGTTCCGGGGTGTCCGCGTGGTCGATCGCGGGACGTTCGGAAGCGGCGCTGGCGGATCAGGCCAGGCGGCTGGCCGAGCTCGCGCCGGCCGACGCGAAGGACGTGGCGTGGTCGCTGGCCACGACGCGCTCGGCTTTCCAGCACCGCGCGGTGGTCGTCGGTTCGGGCGACGACGAGCTGTCGGCCGGGCTGGCGGCGGTGGCCGACGGGCGGCCTTCCACGGGTGTGACCACGGGGTTCGCGGCTTCCGACGGCGCCGGCCGTACAGTGTTCGTGTTCCCGGGGCAGGGCTCCCAGTGGGTGGGCATGGGCCGGGAGCTGCTGGAGTCGTCGCCGGTGTTCGCCGCCCGGATGGACGAGTGCGCCGCGGCGCTGGCCCCGTACGTGGACTGGTCGCTCCGTGACGTGCTGGCCTCCGCGTCGGACCTGGAGTCCGCCGACGTGGTGCAGCCGGTGTTGTGGGCGGTGATGGTGTCCCTCGCCGCGGTGTGGCAGGCCGCCGGCGTGACCCCCGACGCGGTCGTCGGGCACAGCCAGGGCGAGATCGCCGCTGCGTGCGTGGCAGGGATCCTCTCGATCGAGGACGCGGCGCGTGTGGTGGCGCTGCGGAGCAAGGCGCTGACGGCGCTGGCGGGGGTCGGCGGCATGCTGTCCATCGCCGAGCCCGTCGAGCAGGTGCGCCGGCGGCTCGCCGACCACGGTGACCGCGTTTTCGTGGCGGCCGTGAACGGCCCGGCCGCGACCGTCGTCTCCGGGGATCCGGAGTCTCTCGAACGGCTGGCGGAGGTGTGTGAGGCCGAGGACGTACGTGCCCGGATGATCCCGGTGGACTACGCCTCGCACAGCGCCCAGATCGACGCACTGGAAGAGGAGATCCGCGAGGTCCTGGCCGGGATCGCGCCGCAGACCGCGCAGATCCCGATGGTGTCGGCGATGACCGGAGAGTCGCTGGCCGGCCCGGAGCTGGACGCGGGCTACTGGTATGCCAGCCTGCGCTCCCCGGTGGAGTTCGACCGGGCCGTACGGGTCCTGGTCGCGGACGGCCATCGCGCGTTCGTCGAGGTGTCGCCGCACCCGGTGCTGACGGGCGCGATCACGGATACGCTCGCCGACGCCGGTGCGGCGGCCTCGCTGGTCACCGGCACGCTGCGCCGTGACGACGGCGGCCCCGCGCGCCTGCTGGCCTCCCTGGCAGAGGCGCACGTCAACGGGGTCCGTATCGACTGGACGTCGGTCCTCGACCGCGCCGGGCGGATCGACCTGCCCACCTACGCCTTCCAGCACCAGCGGTACTGGCTCACCGACACGACGGCGGCGACCGACACCGTCGTGATCGAGGAGCCCGTGCCCGACGCCTCGCCGCGCCTGCGCCTGGCGGGTCTGTCCGAAGCCGACCAGATCCGTGTCCTCCTGGACCTGGTCCGCACGCACGCGGCGGCGATCCTGGGCCACGAGTCGTCCACGGCCGTCGAGGACCGTCTGACGTTCAAGCAGCTCGGCTTCGACTCCGTCACCGCCGTGGACCTGCGCACCCGGCTGAACGCCGCGGTCGCGCTCAACCTGCCGCCGGGCGTGGTCTACGACCACCCCACCCCGGAGTCGCTGGCGCGCTTCCTGCGGGCCGAGATCCTGGGAATCACCTCCGAAGAGGACGCCTTCCCGGTGGGCGTCGCCGGGCGCTCGGCCGACGACCCGATCGTGATCGTCGGAATGAGTTGCCGGCTGCCGGGTGACGTACGCAGCCCCGAGGACCTGTGGGATCTGGTCTCCTCGGGCACGAGCGGGGTCGGGGACTACCCCGACGACCGCGCCTGGGGCCTCGACTCGCTGACGATGACCGACGTGGACGGGGCCGGCGAGACGCACGTACGGTCGGGCGGGTTCGTCTACGACGCGGACGAGTTCGACGCCGCGTTCTTCGGCATCAGCCCGCGTGAGGCGCTCACGATGGATCCGCAGCAGCGGTTGCTGCTGGAGGTGTCGTGGGAGGCCCTGGAGCGGGCCGGAATCGATCCGCTTTCGCTGCACGGCACTCGCACCGGTGTGTTCACGGGGACGTTCCAGTCCGACTACGCCGGCGTCCTGCCGGGCGTGGTCGAGGAGGACTCGGCGGACACCTACGGGCTGACCGGCACCGCGGCCAGCGTCGCGTCCGGCCGGGTGTCCTACACGCTCGGCCTGATGGGCCCCGCGGTGACCATGGACACCGCGTGCTCGGCGTCGCTGGTGGCGTTGCACATCGCATGCCGTTCGCTGTGGGAGGGGGAGTCGACGCTGGCCCTGGTCGGCGGCGTCACCGTGCACGCCACCGCCGGGTGGATGGGGTGGTTCGCCGCGCAGCGCGGCCTGGCCGCGGACGGAGTGTCGAAGGCCTACTCCGACGACGCCGACGGCGTCGGCATGGCCGAGGGCGTCGGCGTCCTCGTCGTGGAGAAGCTGTCGGACGCGCGCCGCAACGGGCACCCTGTGCTGGCCGTGGTGCGCGGCAGCGCGGTCAACCAGGACGGCGCGTCGAATGGTCTGACGGCGCCGTCCGGCCTGGCGCAGCAGCGGGTGATCCGGGCGGCGCTGGCCGACGCGGGTCTGTCGACGTCCGACGTCGACGTGGTCGAGGGGCACGGGACGGGGACCCGGCTCGGCGACCCGATCGAGGTCCAGGCGCTGATCGAGACGTACGGCCGGGACCGCGCACCCGACCGGCCGCTCCTGCTCGGTTCGGTGAAGTCGAACTTCGGGCACGCGATGGCGGCCGCGGGCGTGGTGGGTGTCGTCAAGCTCGTCGAGGCGATACGCCATGGAGTGGTGCCGCCGACGTTGAACGCGGGGTCTCCGACGACGTCGGTCGACTGGTCGGGCGGCGGGGTGGTCCTCGCCCAGGAGGCGACGCCGTGGCCGGTGACCGGCCGGGTGCGCCGGGCCGGTGTGTCCTCGTTCGGGATCAGCGGTACGAACGCCCACGTCCTCATCGAACAGGCCCCTGAGGCCGACGCGCCCGAGGTCTCCGGTGAGCGCGGCGAGATGCCGTCGATGGTGTGGCCGGTGTCGGGGCGCGGGGCCGAGGGTCTCGCGGGCCAGGCCGGCCGGCTGGCGGAGTTCGTGGAGGCGCGGCCGGAGCTGGGTGCGGCCGACGTCGGCTGGTCGCTGGCGTCGACGCGTGCCGGTCTCGAACAGCGCGCGGTCGTCGTGGGCTCCGGCCGTACCGAACTGCTGGAGGGCCTGGCCGCGCTGGCGGCAGGCGGTGAGGCCGCGAACGTGGTGTCGGGGCACTCCGCCGCCGGTGGTGACATCGGATTCGTGTTCAGCGGCCAGGGCGCGCAGCGGCTGGGGATGGGCCGGGAGCTGTACGCGGCGTACCCCGTGTTCGCCCGCGCGTTCGACGCCGTGTGCGCCGAGCTGGACGAGCACCTGGACCGGCCGTTGACGCAGATCCTGCACGGCGACGACGCCGAGCTGGTGAACCAGACCGTCTGGGCGCAGTCGGGGCTGTTCGCCATCGAGGTGGCCCTCTGCGAACTGCTGGCCTCCTGGGGCGTGACGCCTCACGTCGTGGGCGGGCACTCGATCGGTGAACTGGCGGCGGCCTACGTCGCCGGTGTGTGGTCGCTGGCGGACGCTGCGCGCGTGGTGGCGGCACGAGGCCGGCTGATGCAGGCGCTGCCGTCGGGTGGCGCGATGGCGGCGGTCAACGCCGCCGAGTCGGTGGTGCGGGGTGTGCTGGCCGAGTGTGGTGACCTGCCGGTGGGGATCGCGGCGGTGAACGCGGCCGACTCGGTGGTGGTCTCCGGTGCCGAGCAGGCGGTCGACCTGGTCGTGAAGGGCCTGACCGAACTCGGGGTGCGGACCAAGCGGCTGCGCGTCTCGCACGCCTTCCACTCCCCGCTGATGGAGCCGATGCTGGCCGAGTTCGAACGCGTGGTCTCCTCGGTCGAGTACCACGGGCCGAGGATCGCGCTGATCTCCGGCCTCACCGGATCCGTGGTCACCGACGAGGTGACGGATCCGGGGTACTGGGTGCGGCATGTTCGTGACGCGGTCCGCTTCGCCGACGCGGTGGAGGGATTCCGCGCCGCCGGGGTGCGCACCTTCGTCGAGGTGGGGCCGGACGCCGCGCTCACTCCGATGGTGGCCCAGAACTCCGGCGAGGCGTGGCTGCCGCTGCTGCGCCGCGAGCGGCCCGAGGCCGGATCGCTGCTCAGCGCGGTCGCGGGCGTGTGGGTGCGCGGCGGTGAGGTGGACTGGCCGCTCCTGTACGACGGCAGCGGAGCCGAGCGTGTCGACCTGCCGACGTACGCCTTCCAGCGGCAGCGCTACTGGCAGGGGCACACCGGCTCCGGAGGCGGTGCCGACGCGGCCGGCCTGGGCCTGTCCGCGGCCGACCACCCGCTCCTCGGAGCCGCGGTGGAGATCGCCAACGGCGATGGTCTGCTGCTCACCGGGCGTCTGTCCCTCCGTTCGCACCCGTGGCTGGCCGATCACGTCGTGGCCGACACGGTCATCGTCCCCGGCACGGCGCTGGTGGAGATGGCGGTGCGTGCCGGCGACGAGGCCGGGTGCGCCCGGGTGGGGGAGCTGGTGATCGAGACCCCGCTGGTGCTCCCGGAGTCCGGCGGAGTGCGTGTCCAGGTGTCGGTGGGCACACCGGACGAGGACGGCGGCCGCGAGCTGGGCATCTACGGGTGCACCGACGACGATGACCAGACGTGGGTCCGGCACGCGTTCGGGACACTGGAGACGGAGGCGGTCCCGGCCGGCGACGCCGGGCTGACGCAGTGGCCGCCGGCCGGCGCGACTCCGCTCGACATCGAGGACTTCTATCCGACCCTGGCGCAGGTGGGCCTCGCGTACGGCCCGGTGTTCCGCGGGGTGCGCGCGATATGGCTGCGTGAGACGGACCTGTTCGCCGAGGTCGCCCTGCCGTCGGGAGTCGCTTCGGACGGTTTCGGGATGCACCCGGCGCTGCTGGACGCGGCGTTGCAGGTCATCGAGGCCGGAGAGGGCGACACGCGGCGCGCGCGGGTGCCGTTCGCGTGGGCGGACGTCGCCGTGCACGCGGTGGACGCCGTCTCGGCACGTGTACGGATCAGCCCGACCGCGAGCGGCGTCTCGGTGATGCTCGCCGACTCCACGGGCGGACTGATCGCGTCGGTGGGTTCGCTGTCGCTGCGGGAGCTGTCGGCCGGGGCGCTGGATCCGGGCGCCGCGCTGGCCAGGCAGGCCCTGTTCACGGTCGAGTGGCAGCCGGTCCCCGCGGACGCCGATGAGGCGGACACATCCGGCTGGGCGGTGCTCGGGCCGGACGGGGATCTGGGCCTTACGGGGGTTCCGCACTACGAGGACCTGCCGGGCCTGGTCGCCGCCGTCGGCGCGGGCAGCGAGCTGCCGCACACTGTCGTCACCGTCGCCTCACCCAGCGACGCCGTGCTCGGCACGCTGGCGGCGGTACAGGGCTGGCTGGCCGAGGAGACGGTCGCCGCCGCCCGCCTGGTCGTCGTGACCGAGCGCGCCGTCGACGCGGGCCCGGACTCGCCGGTACGCCTGGAGTCGGCGGGTGCGTGGGGTCTGCTCCGGGTGGCGATCACGGAGAACCCGGGCCGGGTGCTGGCCGTCGACGTGGACGTCCTCGCCGACGCGGGCCTCTCGGTGGTGGCCGCCGCCGGGGTCGGCGAATCGGAGCTGGCGATCCGCGGCGGGCAGGTACGCGTTCCGCGCCTCGTGCGCGCGGGCGGCGGCCTCACACCGTCCGATGACGTGTCCGGCCACGACTGGCGGCTGGGTTACGAAGGCCAGGGCACGCTCCAGAACCTGCGCCTCGTCCCGTCCGACGGCCGCCACGCGGAGCTGGCTCCCGGCCAGGTACGCGTGGGGCTGCGCGCGGCCGGCGTGAACTTCCGCGACGTGCTCACGGTGCTCGGCGTGTATCCGGGCCCGCCCGGACCGCTGGGCCTCGAAGGCGCGGGCGTGATCCTGGAGGTCGGGCCCGGCGTGTCGGGGTTCGAGGTCGGCGACAAGGTGATGGGCTGCTTCACCGCGGCGTTCGGATCCGTGGTCACCGCCGACCCGCGGACGCTGATCCCCATGCCGCCCGGCTGGACCTTCGCGCAGGCGGCCGGGGCACCGGTGGCCTTCGCCACGGCCTGGTACGCCCTGGTCGACCTGGCCGGGCTCGGCAAGGACGAGTCGGTGCTGGTGCACGCGGCGGCCGGCGGCGTCGGCATCGCCGCGGTGCAGCTGGCAAACCATCTGGGATCGCGGGTCTTCGGAACCGCGAGCCAGGCCAAGTGGCCCATCGTCCGCGGGCTGGGCGTGCCGCAGGAACGCATCGCGTCCTCGCGGAACCTGGACTTCGAGTTCGAGTTCGGCGCCGAGGCCTCCCGCCCGATGGACGTGGTGCTCAACTCCCTGGCCGGCGAGTTCGTGGACGCCTCGCTGCGCCTGACGACTCCAGGCGGCCGCTTCGTGGAGATGGGCAAGACCGACGTGCGCTCCGCCGAGGACGTACAGCGTGACCACGAGGTGTCCTACCAGGCCTTCGACCTCCTCGAGACGGGACCGGAGCGGATCGGGGCGATCCTCACCGCGCTGAGCCCGCTGTTCACCGCCGGAGCGCTGAACCCCCTGCCGGTGACGTGCTGGGACGTCCGGCAGGCCGCCGAGGCGTTCCGTTACCTGAGCCAGGGCCGCAACATCGGCAAGGTCGTCCTGACCCTGCCCGTCGCGGATCCGGTCGACCCGGCCGGCACGGCGCTGGTCACCGGTGCGTCCGGCGCGCTGGGCGCCCTGGTCGCCGATCACCTCGCCGGAAACGGCGCGCGGGATCTGGTGCTGGCCTCGCGGCGCGGGGCGATGGCCGGGGGAGTGGCCGAACTGGCCGCCGACCTGGCGACGCGCGGCACCACCGTACGGGTGGTGGCCTGCGACGTCGCGGAGCGGGACCAGCTGTCCGGGGTCCTCGACGGCCTGGCCGGGGCTGGCGTGCGGCTCCGCAGTGTCGTGCACACCGCCGGCGTGCTGGACGACGCGGTCCTCACGGACGTGAGCACGGAGCGCGTGGAGGCGGTGCTGCGCCCGAAGGTCGACGGCGCGCGGAACCTCCACGAGTTGACCGCCGGGCTCGACCTGGACTCGTTCGCCGTGTTCTCCTCGGTCGCCGGCGTCTGGGGCGCCGCCGGGCAGGGCGCGTACGCGGCCGCGAACACGTTCCTCGACGCGCTGGCCGCGCAGCGGCGCCGGGAGGGCCTGCCCGCGGTGTCGATCGCGTGGGGCCCCTGGCGCCTGGAGAACACGTCGGGCATGACCGGCGCTCTCGGTCGCGGCGACTGGGAGCGGATGGCCCGGCAGGGCCTGCGTCCGCTGTCCGGCGCCGACGGCCTCGCGCTGCTCGACCGGAGCGCGGACCTCGGAACGGCTCTGGTCGTCGCGGCACGGCTGGACCTGACCCGGATGGCCTCCAGCGGCGACGGCCCGTCGCCGTTGCTGTCCCGGCTCGCCCGCCGCACCGGCGGGCGGCGCACCGCCGGGGCCGCGAACACCCAGCAGGACCTGGCGACCCGCCTGGCCACGCTGTCACCCGAGGAGCAGAACCAGGCGCTGCTGGACATCCTGCGGTCGCAGACCGCGCTCGTCCTGGGAATCACCAGCCCGCAGGCGATCGACGCCCACCGATCGTTCCGCGATCACGGGTTCGACTCCCTGACCGCCGTCGAGCTGCGCAACCGCCTGAACACCCTGACCGGTCTCCAGCTGTCGGCCACGATGATCTTCGACCATCCGACCCCCGATGCCCTGTCGGCCCGTATCGCGCAGGAACTGCTGGGCGCGCCGGTCCAGGAGGAGGCGCCCGCGCTGACGGCCTTCTCCGAACTCGAAAAGCTGGAGGCGACTCTGGATCTGATGGTCGAGGACGAGGCCGCGCGGCTCCGGCTCGAAACCCGGCTGCGCGCGATGCTGACCCGGCTCGCGGGCGCCGGTGACTCGGCCGAGCCCGTCGTCGAGGACCTCGACTCGGCCAGCGACGACGACATGTTCGACTTCATCGACAACCAGCTCGGAATCTGATCGCACCGCGATCGCCGCGTCCGACCCATCGTGATCGAGGAAGGTTTCCGCCAATGGCCACCGAGGACAAGCTCCGTGAGTACCTGAAGCGGGTCACCGGCGAGCTGACCCAGACCAGGGAGCGGCTGCGCCGGATGGAGGACCAGCAGCAGGAGCCGATCGCCATCGTCGGGATGGGCTGCCGCTTCCCGGGAGACGCCTCTTCGCCGGAGCGTCTGTGGGACCTGCTGGCCACCGGAACGGACGCGATCACGCCGTTCCCCGCCGACCGAGGCTGGGACGTCGACGCGCTGTCCGGCCCCGACCCGGAGGGCGACACGTTCGCGGCCGTCGGCGGCTTCGTCCACGAGGCCGCCGAGTTCGACGCCGACTTCTTCGGCATCGGCCGGCGCGAGGCGCTGGGCATCGACCCGCAGCAGCGGTTGCTGCTGGAGGTGACGTGGGAGGCGCTGGAGCGGGCCGGGATCGATCCGCTGTCGCTGCGCGGCTCCCGCACCGGCGTGTTCACCGGCAACTTCGCCGTCGGATACGCCAGTGGCACACCCGGGGCCATGCCGGAGCACGAGGCCCTGCGGGGGTACCTCCTGACCGGTGGCGCGGGCAGCGTCGTGACGGGCCGGGTGGCGTACACGCTGGGCCTGGAGGGCCCCGCGGTGACGCTGGACACGGCCTGCTCGTCGTCGCTGGTCGCCATGCACCTGGCGTGCCGCTCGCTGCGCGCGGGGGAGTCGACGCTGGCGTTGGTCAGCGGCGTGACGGTGCACGCGACTCCGGGCATCTTCGTCGACTTCGCATGGACCGGCGGCCTGGCCGCCGACGGAAGGTCGAAGGCGTACTCGGACGGCGCCGACGGCACCGGATGGGGCGAGGGCGCCGGTGTTCTCGTGATGGAGCGGTTGTCGGACGCGCGGCGCAACGGCCGCCGGGTGCTGGCGGTGGTGCGCGGCAGCGCGGTGAACCAGGACGGTGCGTCGAACGGCCTGACCGCGCCGTCCGGTGTGGCGCAGCAGCGCGTGATCCGGGCGGCGCTGGCGGACGCGGGTCTGTCGCCGTCCGAGGTCGATGTGGTGGAGGGACACGGGACGGGGACCCGGCTCGGGGACCCCATCGAGATCCAGGCGCTGATGGCCACGTACGCGAAGGATCGCCCTGAGGAGCGGCCCTTGGTGCTGGGGTCGGTGAAGTCGAACATCGGCCACACGATGGCGGCCGCGGGTGTCGCGGGTGTCGTGAAGGTCGTCGAGGCGATGCGGCGTGGCGTGGTGCCGGCGACGTTGCACGCGGAGAGTGCGACGTCGGAGGTCGACTGGTCCGACAGCGGGGTGGTCCTGGCGACGGAGGCGACACCATGGCCGGTCACGGGGCGGGTGCGCCGGGCGGCGGTGTCGTCGTTCGGGATCAGCGGAACGAACGTTCACCTGATCATGGAGCAGGCGCCCGACGTGGACGGTGCGGAGGTCGGCGGCCGGGCTCCCAAGGGCGAGTTCGGCGGGATGCCGGTGCTGGCGTGGCCGGTGTCCGGGCGCGGGGCCGAAGGGCTCGCGGGGCAGGCCGGCCGGCTGGCGGAGTTCGTGGGAGCGCGGCCGGAGCTGGGCGCGGCCGATGTCGGCTGGTCGCTCGTGTCGAGGCGCGCCGCTCTGGAGCAGCGTGCGGTGGTCGTCGGTGCCGATCGCGCCGAGCTGCTGGAGGGCCTGGCCGTACTGGCCGCCGGGGGCGAGGCCGCGAATGTGGCATCGGGACAGACCGGTGCCGGCGGCGACGTCGCATTCGTGTTCAGCGGCCAGGGCGCGCAGCGCCTGGGAATGGGCCGGGAGCTCTACGCGGCGTATCCGGTGTTCGCCCGCGCGTTCGACGAGGTGTGCGCCGCGTTGGACGAGCACCTGGATCGTTCCGTGTCGGAGGTCGTCCATGGTGACGACGCCGAGCTGGTGAACCAGACCGTCTGGGCGCAGTCGGGGCTGTTCGCGGTCGAGGTGGCTCTTTGTGAGCTGCTGGCGTCGTGGGGTGTGCGGCCCAAGGCCGTGGGCGGGCACTCGATCGGTGAGCTGACCGCGGCGTACCTGGCCGGGGTCTGGTCGCTGGAGGACGCGGCGCGCGTGGTGGCGGCGCGTGGCCGGTTGATGCAGGCGTTGCCGACCGGTGGCGCGATGGCGGCCGTCAACGCTCCCGAGTCGGTCGTGGCGAGGGTGCTGACCGAGTGCGGTGATCTGCCGGTGGGGATCGCCGCGGTGAACGCGGCCGACTCGGTGGTGGTCTCCGGCGACGAGAACGCGGTCGATCAGGTCGTGAAGCTCCTGACCGAGATGGACGTCAGGACCAAGCGCCTCAGCGTCTCCCACGCCTTCCACTCCCCGCTCATGGAGCCCATGCTCGCCGACTTCGAGAAGGTCGCCGCGTCCGTGACGTACCACCGGCCGCGCCTCGCGATGGTGTCCGGGCTGACCGGCGCCGTCGTGGCCGACGAGGTGCTCGAACCGGCGTACTGGGTGCGTCACGTGCGCGAGGCCGTCCGGTTCGCCGACGCGGTGGAGGGCTTCCGCGCCGCCGGGGCGCACACCTTCGTGGAGGTCGGTCCGGACGCGGCGCTGACGCCGATCGTGGCACGGAAGCCGGACGAGGTGTGGCTGGCGGTGCTGCGCCGCGATCGCCCCGAAGCCGGATCGCTGTTCCTCACGGTGGCGAGCCTGTGGACGCACGGCGTCCCGGTGGACTGGCAGGGCATGTACACCGGCAGCGAGGCCAAGCCGGTCGACCTGCCGACCTACGCGTTCCAGCACGAGCGCTACTGGACCGGTACGTCCAGCGGCGGCGCCGACGCGGTCGGTCTGGGCCTGTCCGCGGCCGACCACCCGCTTCTCGGCGCCACGGTGGACCTGCCCGAGACCGGCGGGATGGCGCTGACCGGCCGGCTGTCGCTCCGGACGCATCCCTGGCTGCGTGACTTCACCGTGCTGGACGTCGTGGTGGTGCCCGGTGCGGCGCTGCTGGAGATGGCCGTGCGTGCCGCGGATGAGGCCGGGCTGGGACGCGTCGGAGAGCTCGTGCACGAGGCGCCGCTGGTGGTTCCGGAGTCCGGCGGGGTGCGCGTCCAGGTGTCGTTGGGCGCGCCGGACGAGGACGGCCGCCGAGAGCTGGGGATCTACGGGTGCGCCGACGACGGCGACCCGGCGTGGGTCCGGCACGCGTTCGGGACGCTGGAGCCGGAGGCGATGTCGGCCGCGGGCGATGCCGGGCTGACCCAGTGGCCGCCCGCCAGGGCCGTGCCGCTGGACCTGGAGCTGCGGGGCGTGCGTGCCGCCTGGGTCCGCGACGAGGAGGTGTTCGCGGAGGTCGGCCTCCCCGACGGAGCCGGTTCGGCCGGCTTCGGAGTACATCCGGCGCTGCTGGACGCGGCGGTGCAGATCATCGACGTCCAGAGCACGGATCGCCAGGTGCGGGTGCCCTTCGCGTGGACGGACGTGGCGGTGCACGCGGTGGACGCCGTCTCGGCGCGGGTGCGGGTCACTCCGGTCAACGGCGGCGTGTCGATGACCCTGGCCGACGCCACCGGCGGCCTGATCGCCTCGGTCGGTTCGCTGTCGATGCGGGAGCTTTCCGCCGACGCGCTGGACCCGACCGCGGTACTGGCCCGCCAGTCCCTGTTCGCCGTGGAGTGGCAGCCGGTCCCGGTCGACGGCAACGGTGCGGACACCTCCGGCTGGGCGGTGCTGGGATCGGACGAGGCCCTGCCGGGCGTGCCGCACTACGCGGATCTGCCAGACCTGGTCGCCGCCATCGGCAAGGGCGCCCCGGTGCCGCACACCGTCGTCATGCACTGCGCGCCGTCGCGCGCGGAGAGAGCCGCCACGATCACCGGCGCCGTCGTCGGCGCGGTCGCCGGGGCGCTGAGCGGCGTCGCCGACGCGCTCGCCGGGGGTGACCGGGGCGGAAAGATCGAGCGGGTGGCCGAACAGGTGGTCGGCGGCGTGACCGGTGCGGTCGGCGGCCTGACGGCCGGTGCCGCCGTGGGATCGGCCCTCCTCGATCGCGCCGACACCGCGCGGGGCGCCGTACTGCGAGTGCTGGAGACGGTGCAGGCCTGGCTGGCCGAGGACACCTTCGCGGCCGGCCGTCTGGTCGTCGTGACCGAACGTGGCGTGGACGCGGGCCCCGAGGCACCGATGCGGCTGGAGTCGGCCGGGGTGTGGGGCCTGCTGCGGGTGGCGATCACGGAGAATCCCGGGCGGGTCCTGGCCGTCGACGTGGACGACCTGTCCAAGGCGGGCCCCTTGGTCGTCGCCGCGGCCGGAGTCGGCGAGCCGGAACTGGCGATACGCGCCGGCGAGGTCCGGGTGCCGAGACTGGCGCGGGCCGAGGACGTGTCGCCCGACGCGGCGGAATCCGTGAGCGGCGTGCCGGAAGCGGTGCTGGTCACCGGCGCGCCCGGCGCGCTGGGCGCCCTGGTGGCCGGTCATCTGGCCGACGGCGGCACGCGTGACCTGGTGCTGACCTCCCGGCGAGGGCCGATGGCCGCCGGGGTCGCCGAACTGGCCGCCGGCCTGGCGGCACGCGGTGCTTCGGTGCGGCTGGCGGCCTGTGACGTCACCGAGCGGAACGACCTCGCGGGAGTCCTGGAAAGCGTGTCCAGGGCCGGTGTACGGCTGCGCGGCGTCGTGCACACCGCCGGTGTGCTGGACGACGCCGTCCTCATGGCCCTGACTCCTGATCGCGTGGAGTCGGTGCTGCGTCCGAAGATCAATGGCGCGTGGCACCTCCACGAGCTGACCGCCGGACTCGATCTGGAGTCGTTCGTGCTCTTCTCCTCGGTCGCCGGGGTCTGGGGCGCGGCCGGCCAGGGCAGCTACGCCGCGGCCAACACGTTCCTCGACGGTTTGGCGGCCTACCGGCGGAGCGAGGGCCTGCCGGCGGCGTCGATCGCGTGGGGCCCGTGGCGCCTCGACGACGTGACCGGCATGACCAGCGGTCTCGACCGCGGCGACTGGGAGCGAATGGCCCGGCAGGGCCTGCGCCCGCTGTCCGCCACCGACGGCCTCGCCCTCCTGGAACGGCTGATCCACACCGATCGAGCGCTGACGGCGACCGTACGCCTCGATCTGGCCGGCCTGTCCCGTGCCGCCGACGACCCGACTCCGCTGTTGTCCCGTCTGGTACGCCGTCAGGGCCGGCGCAGTGCCGGGTCGGCGGCGACCAAGCAGGACCTGGCGGCACGGCTGGCCGTGCTGAGCGCCCAGGATCAGAGTGCGGCGCTGCTGGAGATCCTGCGGTCGCAGACCGCTCTGGTGCTCGGGCTTCCGAGCCCGGAGGCGATCGACGCCCGCCGTACCTTCCGCGAGCTCGGCTTCACCTCGCTGACCGCCCTGGAGCTGCGCAACCGGCTGAACGTCAGCACCGGCCTCCAGCTGCCCGCCACGATGATCTTCGACTACCCGACGCCCGACAACCTCGCGGACTACCTGCGGGCGGCCGTCGTCGGCACGGTGACCGACGAGGCACCCGTCCTGAAGGAGCTCGACCGGCTCGAATCCCTGCTGACCGCCCTGGACTCCGGCGGTGAGGGCCGGTCCAAGCTGATCACCCGCCTGGAAGGCATCGTCCAGGACTTCCGCAGCGGCACGGCGCACAACGCGTCGAGCCGTCAGGAGCTGGAGAAGGCCACCGACGACGAGATGTTCGACCTCATCGACCAGGAGCTGGGGCTGTCGGGCTGACCGCCGGCCCGGCGGAACGCGAAGAAGCGGCGACACACCTGGTGTGTCGCCGCTCGGCGTTCTGAGTACGTCGTCCCGGCCGCTTCGGCGGCGAGCCACGCCTGCGCGTCCCGGGTGAGCGGCTCGATGTGCCGGTCCGCTGGCGGCACGCCCGTGCGCTTCTTGTGCACCGCGGAACCGGGCGGACAACGCCGAAGAGCGGCGGCAAACCGCTCTTCGCGGTGCCGCCGCTCGTGTGCCGTGAGGCGTCAGCGGAATTCAGCGTTCGTTGAGCTCCGACTCCGGGGTGGGCTTGAGATCTTCGAGAGAGAGCTCGGCCCTCTCTCGATACCGTCGGCCTCAGGGGCCGGTCAGGATTCGGTCTTGGCCTTGCTCTTCGCCCTGGGCTTCTTGGCCTTGGCCTTGGGCTCGGCCTCGGCTTTGGCCTCGGGCTCGGCGTCGGCCGCCTGCTCGGCCGGCTGCGCAGGGACGGTCAGCCCGGGCACGCCGAGGTCCGGCACGGTCTTCACCGCCTGCAGGGCCGACTCGATCGCCTCGGCGAGAGTCGGGGAGATCGTGTCGTCGAACTCGACTCTGGTCACCGGGACGCTGACGTTGGTCGGCAGAGTGTCGGAGCCGAACGTGGCTCCCTCGCAGCCGGCCTCTTTCAAGGCGTCTGATTCACTGTCGGTGATCTCCCGGCTGAGAACCAGCGAGAATTTGTACCCCACGCCGCAACACCCCAATGTCGTTACAATTGTCGAATGCTTTTAGGCTATTGGTCCGCTGAACGGTAACCGTGCCCGCCGGGGCGCTGCAACCTCCGCGAACAGTGTTCGGTGGACGCTGTTCAACTGTGGAATGGTTGCAGTTGAGCGGTGTGCACATCGAACGCTATGATCCGCCAGCATTGTATCGACGACGCTGCGACAATGTAACACCAAGGGCCTGGCCCGTTGGACATTCAACACAGCCCTTCATTTCTCCTTGAGGGAGCGGCATGCAGCCTTCTTCTGACGACAATCTCTGGTGCCGTCGTTACCGCGCCGCCGAGAATCCGACCGCCAGGCTGGTGTGCCTGCCGTACGCCGGCGGGTCGGCGCCCTACTTCCGCCCCACGGCGCTGGCGCTGGACCCGAGCGTGGACGTCGTCGCGATCCAGTACCCGGGCCGCCAGGAACGCCATTCCGAGCGGCCCATCGGTCACATGGCGGAGCTGGCCGACCGGCTCTACGGGATCCTGCGCCGCCAGCCCGCGCTGCCGCTGACCCTGTTCGGCCACAGCATGGGCGCCGTCCTGGGTTTTGAGCTGGCACGCCGCTTCGAGGCCGACGGCGACGGCCCGGTGCACCTGTTCGCCTCCGGCCGCCGCGCGCCCTCGACGTACCGGAACGAGGCGATCCACCTGCGCGACGACGCGGGAATCAAGGAAGAGCTGCGCCAAGGAGGCGGGACCGCGGCGCTCATCCTGGGCGACGAGGACCTGATGCGCGCGGCCCTGCCGGCCCTGCGCGCCGACTACAAGGCCACCGAGACCTACCGCTGCCCTCCGGGTGCCACGGTCGCCTGCCCGGTCACCGCGCTGACCGGAAAGAGCGACCCGAAGACGACGCTGGAGGAGGCCGAGGCGTGGTCGCGGCACACCACCGGGACCTTCAGTCTGAAGGCGTACCGCGGCGGCCACTTCTTCCTGGCCGACAACGCGCGAGAGGTCAATGCCCTGCTCAGCGAGCACTTCGCGGGCGAGCAGGCGCGGCTGTGAATGGTGCGGGCCGCTGATCTGGGCGTCCAGCGTCACCGAGCCTGCACTGACCAATTTTGACGCGTTCTTGTAGAGTTAAACGGCCGTGTTCTTTTGTCTGAATCTCGGCGGTGTTCGCGCATTCGACCGGACGTCCTTCGACATCGGTGATGTCCATTGCCGTTCGCCCGTCCGAACGGCACCCCACTAGCCGATGAAGTCGGTGATCAGCCGGGCGAGCTCGGCGGGCCTCTCGGTGACCATGTCGTGCCCGGAGCCCTCGACGTGGGCGACGGCGAGGGCGGGATTCTCCTGAGCGACCCCGGTGAGACGCTCCTCGAAGCCCCGTCGGTACGCCGCGTACAGGTCGTGGAAGGGCTGCCGCCGCGGCAGGTCGCGGGTCGCGAGGGCGATCAGCAGCGGGCACCGCGCCCGGCGGTAGACCGGGATCACGTCGAGCTCCCCCATCGCCGTACGCAGCTGGTCCAGCATGCCGGGTAGTGGTAGCGGGAACGTACGGCCGCCGCGCGAGCGCAGGTTGCGCAGGAAGCCCTCGACCGCGTGGTCCTCCGACCCGCCGTTGCGGCGTGCCATCGCGCGGTGCGCCTCGATCGCGGCGTCGATGTCCTCGGGGGACAGCGACTCCGCCTGGCCGGCGCTCATCGCCGAGAAGGCGGCGTGGAGCCGTACGAGCTCGGCCTGCGCGTGGTCGGGGTCGAGACCGGGACACTGGTCGGGGCGTACGGGCGGCGGTGTGCCGTCGATGCTCACCGCGGCGTGGCACTCGGGGTGGTTCTCGGCCCACATCGCCGCGATCATGCCGCCGAGCGACCAGCCCACGACGGCGGGCCGGTACAGGCCGAGCCGTGCACAGGTCTCCTCCAGGTCGTCGAGGACCAACGGCCACTCCCACGGGCCGTCGCCCGAGCGCCCGTGCCCGCGCAGGTCGACGGTGACGACGCGGAACCGCGACGCCAGCTCCTCGGCGAGGGTCCTCATGACCGCCAGGTTGGCGCCCGCCCCGTGCAGGACGAGTACCGGAGTGCCGGAGCCCCCGAAGTCGTGGACCGCGAGACGGATGTGGTCGGATCCGGGCACGGTGCTCCTTTCCGGGCTCACGTCGGGGCGGCGGCCGAGCCTGCCGTACGAGACCGGCGCCCTGCCGGGTGATGATCGTGCCGTCTCACCCCGTACGCCCGGCGCGCCTGACCGTGATCTGGGCGCCCGGCGGGACGCGGTTACGGGCGGTCACATGATCACGGTCGGGCGGCAAAGATCGTTCAGCACTCGGCAGTGGGTGTCAAGCGGCACGGAACGCGCAGAGCAGGCGGTCGTTGCCGTACTGCCAGAGTGTTCCCGCCTCGGTGAAGCCGGCGTCACGGAGCGCGGTGGTGTGCGTGGCGAGGCGCGACGACTCCGAACCGTGATGGCCGGCCGTACGCTCCGCCACCAGGCCGGTCAGGGCCGGGTCGGCCGCCACCGCGTCCCACCACTGCCGCCAGCCCTCCGGCGGCGAGTCACCGAACCTGCGGGCCGTGGCCCGCTCGGCCAGCGCGTGCTCGAGACGGGACAGGGCGGGCGTTTCGTCGCCGACGTCGAGCTGGTCGCCGTTCAGGAACATCCCGCCCGTACGGAGGACCGAGGCCAGTTCGGCGTAGGCCGCCCACAGGTCCTGCTCGGGGAGCCAGTGCAGCGCGGTGGTGCTGACCGCCGCGTCGGCCGGGCGTTCCAGGCCCAGCGTGGCCGCCCAGCCGGGCGTACGCAGGTCGAGGTCGGCGAAGCGGAGCCCCGTACGGCCCGCGTGGGCGCCGCGGCCGAGGGCGAGCAGCAGCGGGTCGGTGTCGATCGCGACGATGGTGGCGCGGGGGAGGCGGTCGAGCAGGCGGCTGGACAGCGAGCCGGGCCCGCAGCCGAGGTCGAGCACAAGCGGATCGGGACGCCCGGTGCCGGCCTCGACCGCGTCGATCAGGGCGGTGAACCGCTCCTCGCGGTAGGGGAGGAAGCCCTCCTGCTGGCGGTCCCACCGGGAGATCCAGGTCCGTGCTGCCGTGGTCGTGAGCATCTACGTCTCCTGTTACCGTCGTCTATGGTTTCGACAGTCACAATCTAAATTCGAAGGCGTAACTGGTCAAGTGAACTTCAACAGTCACACTGATCTGGTGGTGGGAATCGCCGTGAGCCTGGTGAACACGCTCACCCCAGGAGAGCGCCGAGGCCGCCCGTACCTCCCACCGGAAGGCGAGGCCCGCCGTGAGGCCATCGCCGAGGTCGGCGCCGGAGACCTCGAAGAGAGCGACGCGAGCGCGCTCACCGAGATCGCCGGCAGCCTGAGAGCGGTGTTCGAGGCGGTCGCCGCCGAGGAGATGGACACCGCCGCCCACCGAGTGAACCTCCTGCTGGAGGAGACAAAAGCCAGACCACATCTGAACCACCACGACGGCGAGCCCTGGCATCTCCACTTCCACGGCGACGACGGCACCGTGGCCACCGAGTGGGGCGCCGGCTGCGCCACCGGCCTGGCGATCGTTCTGGGCAGCGAGTTCCACGACCGCCTGGGCGTATGCACGGCCCCCCATTGCGACCGCGTCTACGTGGACGTCTCCCGCAACGGCACCCGCCGCTTCTGCTCCACGGCCTGCCAGAACCGCGTCAAAACCGCCGCCTTCCGCGCCCGCACCCGATGACCCCCACCACGCCGACGTCAGGCATACCGACCACACCGGGAACGCCGCCGCCGGGCGCGTCGGGAACGCCGGGCGCGTCGGGAACGCCGGGCACTCCGGGAACGCCGGGCACCTCGGTCACGCCGGTCACCTCGGCTACGCCGGCCACGCCCGCTACCCGCGCCACGCACGCCATCGAGATCCGCGGCGACGTCGTGATCAAGCGCTTCCGTGCACGTGATCACGAACGGCCTGAGCGCGAGTGGCGCGCCCTGACTCTCCTGGCCGAGCATGCGCCGGACCTGGCACCCGTACCGCTGAGCGCCGATCTGTCGGGCGACCCGCCGACCGTGGTGATGTCGCGGGTTCCGGGCACGCCGCTCGCCGCGCCCGTGTCATCCCGGCAGCTCGACGCCATGGCAGAGGCGATCACCACCGTCCAGCACGCGGTTCCGCCGTCGGCGCTCGCGCCACGTCCCGGCGGACCGGCCGAGATGCTCCGGCTCGTACGTGCGCGGTGCGCTCGGGCGCCCGAGGCCGGACCGGTGGTGGCGCGGGCCTTCCGTGCGGCGGAGCGATGGCTCGCCACACCGGACCCGGACCGGCTGGCCGCGGCAGACCCGCCGCCGGTCCTCGGGCTCGGTGACGGCAACATCGGCAACCTTCTCTGGGACGGGTCGCGCGTGCGGCTCGTCGACTTCGAGTACTCCGGCCGGAGTGACCGGGCGTACGAGCTCGCCGAGGCGGCCGAGCACGTGTCGCTGCGGTGGGACGGAGCGGTCGCACCGGAGTCCCTGCTGTCGCGCTTCGAGCCGACCGCGGAGGAGGCTGGCCGGCTGCGTGACTGTCGCCGTCTGCTCGCGTTGTTCTGGCTGTGCTCGTCGCCGATCGGCCGTCAGGCGGACCACGTGCTCGCCCTTCTCGGCGTTGACTCTGACACTGTGTGAGGGGCTAGACCTGGGTGAACGCGAGAGAAAGCGAGGAGTCCGATGAACGACGAGGCCGGTTTCTACGCTTCACCTGGAGTGATGACGGCACTGGCCGGCGAGCCGCGGCTGATGGACGGGCTGCCCGGTGACGCGGACGGGTTGTGCGGGGTGTCCAAGGGGCTGATCGTGCACGAGTTCGCCGCGGAGGCGTACGGGGTGACGGATGCCGCCGTACGGGTCGAGGAGGTCGAGACCAGGCCGGCGCGGGACATCGTCGGCGGGATCGCGCGGATCGACCCGCGGCCGCTCGCGGAGGCGCGCGAGCCGGGGCACCGGATGATCGGGAACTGCCGCCAGTTCACCGTCCTCACCTGCGCGCTGCTGCGCCGCGCGGGGATCCCGGCGCGGGCGCGTGCCGGGTTCGGCGGCTATTTCGGAGACGGCTGGACCGACCACTGGGTTCTGGAGCGGCTCCACGACGGCCGCTGGATCCGTACGGACCCGCAGATCGACGACGTGTTCTCCGAGATGCTCGGCATCGACTTCGACCCCCTCGACATGCCCGAGGGGCTGTTCCTGACCGGCGCGGAGGCGTGGCTGCGGTGCCGGCGGGGCGAGGAAGACCCGGCGCGGTTCGGGATCGGGGACATGCACGGCCTGTGGTTCGTCGCCGGCAACGTCGTACGGGACCTGGCGGCGCTGAACAAGGTCGAGCTGCTCCCGTGGGACGTCTGGGGCCTGATGGACACGGACGTCGGCGAGACCGAGGACGCACGCACCGCCCTCCTCAACGAGGTCGCCACCGCGGCCACCACCCGAACCCTCACCGAACGCCGCCGCCTCTACGATCGCGACGGCCTCCGCGTGCCCGGCACGGTACGGAGCCACCGCTTCCAGCGGGACGTCCCGCTGGCGACCGCGTAACCATGTTCGGGATCGGAGACTTCGCCCGCCACGGCCGGGTGTCCGTGCGCATGCTGCGCCACTACGACAAGATCGGGCTGCTACGGCCCGCCCGCGTCGAGACCGACACCGGCTACCGCTTCTACGAGGCCGCCCAGCTTGCCCGCCTGAACCGCATCATCGCCCTCAAGGACCTGGGATTCACCCTCCAGCAGGTCCAGACGATCCTGGACGAGCGGGTGAGCGTGGACGAACTCCGGGGGATGCTCCGGCTACGACAGACCGAGCTGGCCGCCATGATCGAGGCCGACACCGCCCGGCTGGCCGGCGTCGAGGCGAGGCTGGAGTCGATCGAACGCGAGGACGGCATTCCCCCGGACGACGTCGTGATCAAGAGCATCCCGCCGGTACGGGTAGCGGAACTGACCGGCATCGCCAGGAGCTACGCGCCCGAGGACATCGGCCCGATCATCCAGCCGCTCTACCCGGAACTGACCGGCAGACTCACCCGAGCGGGCCTGCCCCCGGCCGGCCCCGCCATCGCGTACTACGAGAACGCCCCGAACGACGACGCCAAGATCGTGGTGCACGCCGCGATACCGGTGACCGCAGAGCCGGGCGCGGCCCACGACTTCACGATCGTCGACCTCCCCGCGATCCCGTCCGCCGCCACGATCGTGCACCGAGGCCCGATGGCCGACGTCATGCCCACCGGACAGGCACTCGCCCACTGGATCGAAGCCCACGGCCACCACAGCACCGGATACGCCCGCGAGCTCTACCTCGCCTACTGCCCGACCGACACCCCTGACCACTGGGTAACCGAACTCCAGGAACCGATCACCCCGGCCTGACCCCAGGCCGACCGTCCAAGCCGGTCGAGCACCGGCGGTGGATTGGGTCAGGCGTCCGGCTTGCGGCCGTGCAGGCGGGCCCACAGGCGCTTGAAGATGCCCACGATCATGACCTTGAGCAGCGTTGACGCCTTGATCGCGCCGGCTGGCTCGTCGGACGTGGTGGCTGGTTTCGGGGAGGCGGCCTTCGCGGCGGCGGCCTCGGTCGCGGGTGTGGGAGCAGCCGGTTCCGTGGCCGAGGTGGGCTTCGCGGTGCCGGTCGGCGTGGGTGGGGCATCGGCCGCAGCGGCGTCCGCCTCTGCCACGGGCGCGGCGGTTTCGGGGGCGGCGGGGGCTTCTACGGCGGGTGTGGTGGCGGCGGGTGCTTCGGCGGCTTCGGCCGTAGGCTCGGCGGCCTCGATGCGTTCGCGGACTCGTTTGGCCAGGTCGCCGACCATACGGCCGGACACATCCGCCATGATGCCGCGGCCGAACTGGGCGAGTTTGCCGGAGATCGTGAGGTCCGTCTGCAACAGCACGCTCGCGCCGGTCTCGGTGGCTTCCACGCGCATCGTCGCGGTCGCTTTCGCCGTGCCGGAGCCGCGGGAGTCCTTGCCCTCGGCGAGCAGGACCGCCACCCGTGCCTTCTCGTCCAGTTCGGTGATCTTGGCGGTGCCGGTGAAGGCGGCCGTCACCGGGCCCAGCTTGATCTTCACCTTGCCCTTGTACGTGTCGTCGCCGAGGTCTTCGGTCAGTTCGGCGCCGGGGAAGCAGGTGGCGACGTTGTGCGGGTTGCGCAGGAACTCGAACACCCGATCCGGGTCGGCGTTCACGTCGAATGAGTTCTCTATGAGCATCAGGGTCCTTCTTCCGGGGTAAGTTGCGGCCCGCCGCCGGCGTAGATCGCGTCGACGATCCTGGCAGGTGTGACGGGAGCCCGGGTCACCCGCGCGCGGAACGGCCGCAGGGCGTCCTCCACGGCGTTCGCGATGGCGGCGGGGGCCGGGATCGTGCCTCCCTCGCCGGCGCCCTTGACGCCGAGAGGGTTCAGCGGGCTCGGCGTGTGCATGTGGAACAGTTCGGCTTCGGGGACCTCGGTCGCCGAGACGAGTGAGTAGTCGAGGTAGCTCGCCGCCTGAGGTTGTCCCTCCGCGTCGTAGACGGCCTCTTCGTACATCGCGTTGCCGATTCCGTGTGCGAACCCGCCCAGGACCTGGCCGTCGACCAGCAGCGGATTGATGACGTTTCCGCAGTCGTGGCCGATGACGTATCGCAGGATGCTCACGCCTCCCGTCTCGGGGTCGACCTCGACCAGTGCGGCGTGCGCGCCGCTGGCGTAGGCGGCCCTCTCCGGCGAGAAGTAACTGGAGGTCTCCATGCCGGCTCGGATGCCCCTGGGCAGGGTAATCCCATGCTTCCCGATGTTGGCGACCCTGGCAATGTCGAGCAGGGAGATCGACTTCTCGGGGTCACCGTCCAGGCAGGCGAGGTCGCCCTGGAAGACGACGCTCGCGGGGTCGCCGCCGAGGAGGTTCGCGGCGGTCTCGGCCAGCCGAGAGCGCATTTGCCCGGCGGCGTCGAGCACGGCGGGCCCGGCGGTCGCGGTGATCCGCGAGGCGAACGTGCCCTGCCCGAAGGGGATCTTGCCGGTGTCGCCCGTGCCGACGTCGATGAAGTCCATGTCGAGCCCGAGGGCGTCCGAGGCGATCTGCGCGTACACGGTCTCGTACCCCTGGCCCTGACCGGCCGCCGCGAGCGTGACCAGGATCCGCCCCTTGTTGGTGAGGCGGACCTTCGCGCCCTCGTACGGGCCGAGCCCGCAGCCTTCGACGTACACGGCGATCCCGATACCGACGTGGCGGCCCTCCGCGCGCAGCTTCGCCTGCTCGGCGCGCGCCTCCGAGTACCCGAGGCGCTCCAGCGTGCCCTCCAGCAGCGCCGGGAAGTCACCGCTGTCGTACGTGAGAGGGCTGCCGTCGCGGAACATGATGCCGACCTTGTACGGGAACTCGGTCGCCGGGATCAGGTTGCGCCGGCGCACCTCGGCAGGGTCCAGCCCGAGGTGTTCGGCGATCCGGTCGACCATGCGCTCCATGGCGTACACGGCCTGCGGACGGCCCGCGCCGCGCACGGACGAGGTCGGGACCATGTTGGTGTAGCAGGCCCGCAGCTCGGTGTGGATGTTCGGGATCTTGTACGGCCCGGGCACGGTGCTCGTCGTGATCGAGGGCACCTGCAGCCCGGCGCAGTACGCGCCCTGGTCGTGCTCGATGACGTCCTTGACGACGAGCAGCAGGCCGTCGTCGTCGAACCCGACCTCGATGTGGTGCGTCTGCGAGCGTTCCATCATCGCGCTGACGAAGTTCTCCTGGCGGTCCTCGATCCACTTGACCGGTCGCCGCAGCAGCTTCGCGACCCAGGGGATGACGACTTCCTCGCCGTAGAACTGGGCCTTCGGCCCGAATCCGCCGCCGACGTCCGCCGGGGCGATGACGCGGATGTCGTCCTCGGGCATCTCGTAGATGGTCGAGAGCTGCTGGCGCGCGTAGTGCGGTGACTGGGTGTTGTCCCAGATCGTGAGCTGGCCCGTCGCGGGCTCCCAGCGGGCCGCGATCGCACGCGTCTCGATCGAGTGCCCGCCGCCGCGCATGACGAAGAACTCCTCCGACAGCCGGTGCGGCGCCGTACGGAGCGCCTCGTCCGGGTCGCCCGCGCGTTGCAGCAGGTGCACGGCCACGTTGTCGTCGGCGCCGGTGTGCGCGAGCGGCGCGCCCGGCGCGATCGCGGCGGCGGTCGAGGCGATCGCGGGCAGTTCCTCGTAGTCGACGTCGATCAGTTCCAGGGCGTCCTCGGCGATGTACCGGGATCCGGCGATCACGACGGCGATGGGCTCGCCGACGTAGTGCACCTCGCCGTCCGGCATCGGCAGCCGCGGGAAGTCCTTGAGCTTGGGATGGAGGACCTTGGGCGCGAGGGGTTTCTGGATCTCGGCCAGGTCCGCACCGGTGTAGACCGCGACCACGCCCGGCAGGGCGCGCGCCGCGCTCGCGTCGATGCCGATGATGCGGGCGTGCGCGTTCGGCGATCGCAGGAACGCCGCGGCCAGCGCGTCCGGCAGGTCCAGGTCGTCGAGGTACATGCCGCGTCCGGTCAGAAGCCGCTCGTCCTCGCGCCGCAGCACGCGCGAGCCGATCATGCCCTTCACCGCGGTGTCGCTCATGTGCTCTCCTCGGTACCCGCTTCGAGTACGGCCTTCACCAGGCCCGTGTAGCCCGTGCAGCGGCAGATGTTGCCGCTGAGGACCTCGCGCGCGTGGTCCTCGTCGCGGATGGGCTCTTCGCGCAGCGCGGCGGTGACGCTCATCAGGAAGCCCGGCGTGCAGAAGCCGCACTGCAGGGCGTGGTTGCGCTTGAACGCCTCCTGTAGCGGGTTGAGCGCGCCGTCTTCGGAAAGGCTCTCGACCGTCTCGATCTCGGCGCCGTCGCTCTGGACCGCGAGCATCAGGCACGACCGGACCGCGTCGCCGTTCAGCAGCACCGTGCAGGCGCCGCAGACGCCGTGTTCGCAGCCGAGGTGCGTGCCGGTCAGGCGCAGGCGCTCGCGCAGGAAGTCGGCGAGCGTCAGGCGGTCGTCGACCACCTCCTCCCAGGTGGCGCCGTTGACCGTGACGGAGATCCGGTGGCTTTCGAGGTCATTCATGAGCCGCCTCCTGCTGGGTTCTCACGTCGGCCAGCGCGCGGCGTGCCAGGACGCCGGTGAGGCGCTTGCGGTACGCGGCGCCGGCGTGGATGTCGGCCGTCGGGTCGACCTCTTCGCGCGCGGCGGCCTCGATCTGTTTCAGGAGCGAGTCGTCCAGGCGGTTGCCGGTGGCGAGCCGCTCGACCTCGCTCATCCGCTGGGGCGTCGGGGCGACGCCCGCGGCGCTGACGCGAACGCCGGTGACCAGGCCGTCGTCGTCCAGCCGGCACACCGCCGCGACGCCGGCCAGCGCGAAGTCGCCGCGTCGTGTGGCGAACTCCTGGAAGGAGGAGTACGTGCCGGCGGGCAGGCGGTCGACCGTCACCTCGATGAGGATCTCCTCCGGTTCGAGCGCCGTCGTGAGGTGGAAGAGGAAGAAGTCGGCCGCGTCGACGGTGCGGACGCCGTCGGCCGAGGCGATCGTGAACCTCGCGTCGAGGGCCGACATCACGCACGGCATCTCGGCGGCCGGGTCGGCGTGGGCGAGGCTGCCGCACACCGTGCCACGGTTGCGGATCTGCGGGTGCGCGACCTGCGCCAGCGCGGAGGTGAGCAGCGGAAGCGCCTCGGCGATCTCGGTGGACCGCTCGACCTGACGCTGCCGTACGAGCGCCGGCAGGGTGATCGTCTCGGCGTCGAGGCGCGGCGCGTCGAGGCCGGTGACACGGTTGATGTCGACGAGGTGCTCGATCTGGGCGAGGCGGAAGTTCAGCATCGGCATGAGGCTCTGGCCGCCGGCCAGCACTTTCGCCTCGTCGCCGAACTCCTTCAGCAGCGCGAGCGCCTCGTCCAGGTCGCGCGGCGCGTGGTAGGCGAACCGGCCGGGTTTCATCGTGTCCGTCCGATCCGGGCGCGGAACCGCTCGCGTACGACCTCGGACAGCGCGGGCCGTTCGATGAGCGACATGTGCCGCAGGGCGGGCAGGACCAGCAGGGACGCGTTCGGGATCGCCGTCGCGGCCACCTCGGCCATGGCGGGCGGCGTCGCGTAGTCGTCCTCGCCGACGAGCACGAGGGCGGGCGCGCTCACCGCGGGGAGCAACCGGCGGGAGTCCAGTTCGCCCATGGCGGTCGAGGCGGCGGCGTGCACCGCGCTGGAGGTGCGCAGGAAGATCTGCGCGACGCGGTCGACCTCGTCCGGGTGCTCGTCGCGGAACGCCGGGGAGAACCAGCGGTCGACCTGGAAGGGGATCTGGTCGGCGCGGGGCACGTCGAGTGCCTTCTTCGCGCGCTCCGTCCACGCCGAGACGGCGTCCTCGCCGTACCAGGCCGTGGTGTCGGCCAGCACCAGCGACGAGACCCGCTCGGGGAACAGCCCGGCGAAGGTCATGGCGACGCTGCCGCCCATGGACATGCCGAGCATGCCCACGGCGGGCAGCCCGAGGATGTCCAGGACCTGGGCGACGTCCAGGGCCATGTCCTCGATGGAGAACGGCCGTCCGTCCCAGGCGCTGTCGCCGTGCCCGCGCAGGTCGATGGAGTGGACGCCGAACTCTCCGGAGAGGCTTTCGGCGAGCGGGTGCCAGACCTCTCCGGAGAGGGCGAGAGGGTGGAGCAGGACGACCGGAGGGCCGGAGCCCCGGCGCCGTACGGCGATCGGCCCGTGTGCCGTCTCGACCAGCCGGACGGTCTCTTCGGATTCGCTCATGCGGGCCTCCGCAGCAGGGTGGTCGCGTTGGTGTGCAGGATCGCCTCGGTCACCTCCGGCGCGAGGCCGGACTCCCGTACGGTGCGGACCGGTTCGGGGTCGCCGAGCGCGAACGGGAAGTCGCTGCCGAGCAGGACGTGGCCGGGGTTCGCGAGGCCGGCCAGGAACGCGATCGCGGGGCCCGAGAGGGCCGCCGTGTCGTAGTACAGGCCGGGCAGGTACGCCGAGGGCAGGTCGCGTTCCAGGGGGCCGGCGAAGGTCTCGCGGGTCCGGTAGCCGCCGTCGAGACGGGCCGCCTGGTAGGGCAGGTAGCCGCCGCCGTGCACGAGCACGAGGGTGAGCCGGGGATGCCGGTCGAGCAGGCCGTGCAGGATCAGCTGCGTGACGGCGAGTGTGTTGTCGATCAGCCGTCCGTGGACGTTGCCCATCGAGCCCAGCGTCGGCAGCTCGTTCGACGGGCCGCAGGTCGGCGGATGCAGCATCACCGGGATGCCGTGGTCCTCGGCCGCCGCCCAGAACGGCTCCAGGGCCGGGTCGTGCAGCGGAGGGCCGTACGGTGGGTCGGTGTTCAGCAGCACCCCGGCCGTCTCGGGCCGGGCCCAGATCTCCACGAGGTCGGCCGCCGCGGTCTCGCCGTCACGGATCGCCACCGTCGCCAGGACGCGCGTGCCGCCGCCGAGGGCCACCGCGGTCTGCGACATCGCGTCGTTCAGCCGCCGCGCCCAGTCTCTGGCCTGGTCAGGGGGCATCTCGCCGGCCTGGACGTCCATCCACGGTGAGAGCACCTGCTCGGTGACGCCGACCTTGGACATCCACGCGCGGCGGGGACCCATCTCGATCATCCGGCCGCCGATGGGGCGGGTGAGGCCGGTGCCGGGCACGTCGACGACCCAGCCCTTGTCGGTACGGGCGGCCGTGAACCCTCCGGCGCTCGCGGGCGCCGTCTCCAGCTCGGTCAGCAGCGAGAGTGGGACGACGTGCGCGTGCACGTCGACGACCTCGGTCGGTGTGGTCACTGGGCCCGTCCGCCTCCTTGGCCGATAGTCCTGCTGAAAGCGACGCTAAGTACCCCGCGTGCGCGCCACAAGCGCGGTTTGCCGGGGTCCGCGGTTAGCAGGGCTTACAGCTCGACTGTGGCGGGCGTTCGGACCGGCATGGTGTGATGACCTGGACATTCATGGACAGAACGGGGTTCAGCAGTGGCTCGCGAGGATGCGACCCGGACGATCGTCGTGGCGATCACCGGAGCCAGCGGCGCGTGCTACGGCGTGCGCGCCCTGACCCTGCTCCGCGACCAGCCCGGCGTCGAGACCCACCTGGTCGTGTCGCGTGCCGGCGTGATGACGCTGCGTCACGAGTGCGGGCTCTCGCTGGACGACGCCAAGGCCCTCGCCGACGTCACGTACCGGCCCGGGGACATCGGCGCCGCCATCGCCTCGGGGTCGTTCCCCGTCGACGGAATGATCGTCGCGCCGTGCTCGATCAAGACCGTGAGCGCCATCGCGCTGAGCTACACCGACGACCTGATCAGCCGGGCCGCCGACGTGTGCCTCAAGGAGGGGCGCCCGCTCATCCTCCTCGTACGCGAGACGCCCCTGCACCTCGGGCACCTGCGCACGCTGACCGCCGCGGCCGAGGCGGGCGCGATCATCGCACCGCCCGTGCCGGCCTTCTACGCCCTCCCCGTCTCGATCGAGGAGATCGTCGACCACACCGTGCGCCGCGCGCTCGCCCGTATCGGGGTCGACCAGGTCGCTCCGAAGCCGTGGCAGGGTGATACCGGTGGACGCGAGGTCTGACAAGCCGGTGAGGAGGTACGCATCGTGCTGGACGTACGCCGGCTCCAGATCTTCTCGGCGGTGGCCGAGCACGGCTCCTTCACGGCCGCCGCGGAGGCGCTGTTCATGACCCACTCGGCGGTCTCACAGCAGATGGCGCTGCTCGAACGCCAGCTCGGCCTGTCCCTCATGACCCGCGGCCCGCGCGGCGTCGAGCTGACCGAGCCCGGTCGCCTGCTCGCCGAGCGCAGCACCGTCCTGCTCGGCTCCATCGCGAACATCGAACGCGAGATGCGCGACCTCAACGCCCGCCACGCGTGCGTACGGCTCGCCGCCTTCCCGACGGCGGGCGCGGACCTCATCCCGCGCGTGGTCCGCGACTACCAGCAGCGGTTCCCCGACGTACGCGTCGAGCTGCGCTCGGTGCACGCCGGCGACATCGCGACGTGCCTGCGCGAGGGCTCGGTCCACATCGGGCTCGTGTGGGACTACGACTTCGCCCCGCGTACGTTCGCCGCCGACATCGAGCGGATCCACCTGTCCGACGACCCCCTGTACGCGCTGTTCCCCGCCGACCACCCCCTTGCCGAGGAGGCCCACGTCGCGCTCCCGGACCTGTCGGGGGAGACGTGGGTGATCCGGTCGCACCGGCCGCCGTACGACGACGCCTTCGTCACGATGTGCCGCCTCGCCGGGTTCGAACCCGACATCGGCTTCGTCACCGAGGACTACCAGTCCGCGCAGGGCCTGGTCGCGGCGGGCATCGGGATCAGCGCCGTGCCCCGGCTGTCGCTCATCGGCCGCCATCCCGACGTGGTCGCGGTCCCGATCGACTCACCGGCGCCGCACCGCAGGATCGCCGCGGTACGGTTGCGCGACGCCGATCACCCGCGGGCGGCCCGGCAGATGCTGGAGGTGCTGCGGGACGGCACCGCCGTCCAAGACACCTCCCAGGGACCCGCATGACCGCCGAAGACGTTCACCGGATCGACGGAGACGGCGAGGGGATGCTCGCGGCGCTGCTCCGCGAGGGACGTCCGAACACCTCGCTCGTCGACCACATCGTCGAGGACATCGCGCGGCAGATCATCATCGGCGAGCTGCCACCCGGCGCCGACCTCAACTCCGTCGACCTGGCACGCCGCTACGGCAGCAGCCGAACCCCCGTGCGCGAGGCCCTGCTGACGCTCCAGCGTGAGAGCCTCGTGGAGATCCCGGCCCGCCGGCGGCCCCGCGTCGCGCTGGTCACCCTCGACCAGGTACGCGACATCTACCAGGTGCGCGCCAGCCTCCAGGGCCTGGTCAGCGAGCTGATCGTGAAAGACTCCGACGACTCCGGCCTGGCCGTGCTCGCCGACTGCCAGTCACGCCTGCGCGCCGACGCCGAACGCGGCGACGTCGACGCCTACTTCTGGCACAACGTCGCCTTCCGCCAGGCCGAAGCCGAGATCGCCGGCAACCGCCAGCTCACCCGCATGCTCGGATCCCTGGGCCTGCGCACTCTCCAGCTACGCCACCTGAGCCTGTCGTTCCCCGGCCGCGTCGAACGCTCCCTGGACGACCACGAACGCCTCCTGATCGCCTACGCCGACCGGGACGTGTCCCTCGCCGTCGCGATCACGAGGTCGATCATCAACGCCGGCTTCCACGCCATCGAGGCCTCCGGCTGGTCCGGCCTGGAATCCTCTGGAGAGTCCTGACGCGGCCGACGGCAGCTCAGCGGACTTCGGTGGGACAGACGAACCCTGCCTGGTTCTCTTGGTGCATCGCACAGGATTATTCAAAGTAGGGGCCTTGTAGAATCTCAGCCACTCCATGCGGATGGATAATCTCGAACAATCATGATCGCAACGTTTCTTTCGACGCTGTCTAAAAACGCGTTCAGAAGTGTATCCAATAACTAGGAACATTCGCTTTTTCGTAAGGGAGACGGCGAGATGCATCGACCATCTGTCATGCTCGCTTCCCTGGTCACCACAGCACTGGTGGCGGCGGGTTGTAACGGATCATCGGGTCAATCGAGCTCCGGCCGGCAGGCTGAATACGTGAAGGATGGCACCTTTGCTTATGCCATTCCAGACGATATCGGACCCTTCGATCCCTATCGCAGTCAGCTGCTTTTCGCCTATGCCGGCATCGCCTACGATTCGCTGATAAACATGCAGCCGAACGGCGTGATCGTTTCTGGGCTGGCGGAGAAATGGGCGGCGGATGAGCGCAAGGCCACCTTCACGTTGCGTCCGGACATCACCTGTTCCGACGGAACCCCGTTGACGGCGAGCCAGGTGGCCGCCGATCTGACCTACCTCAGCGACCCGAAGAACGCATCGCCGCTCTATGGCACTTTCATCCCCACCGCGAAGATGACCGCGGCCGGCGATGACGCGAAGAGGACGGTCACGGTTTCGCTGAAGCAGCCCTTCGGGTTCATCCTCAGAACGGTCGGACTGGTCCCGATCGTATGCGGTGGCGGGCTGAAGGACCCGGGTTCTCTCAAGAACTCGTCGAAGGGAACGGGGCCCTTCGTCCTGACGAAGGTCGTTCCCGGGCAGAGCTACACCTTCGCCAGGCGTGATGGGTACCGATGGGGTCCCGGGGGCGCGAGCACCAGTGCACCCGGAACTCCCAAGACGCTCGTCATGCGGGTCATCACCAACGAGACGACCGCGGCGAACCTGATGCTCAGCGGACAGGTGAATCTCGCCAGGGTCATCAGCCAGGATCATCAACGGCTCGACGCCCGCGGTCTGAAGAAGAACAGCCTTCCCACGTCGGGCGCCTGGCTGTGGTTCAACCATCGGAGTGATCGCCCGACAGCCGACAAACAGGTTCGGCAGGCGCTGGTCCAGGCACTCGATCTCTCGCAAGTGATCAAGGTCAGTACGGACGGAGCGGGGAGGGCGTCGACAGGTCTCGTCGCATTGGATCCGAAGCCGTGCACCGGGGACTCCGTCGCCGGTCAACTGCCTGAGCACGACGTCGCGGCGGCCGAGGCGCTGCTCGACAAGGCCGGGTGGGTGAAGGGGGGAGACGGCATCCGGAGGAAGGGCGGCCGGCGACTGGCGATCGACCTGCACTTCGTGGCGACCACCGCACCCGCGAACAAGACGGCCGCAGAGCTGATCGCCGCGCAGTGGAAAGCGGTCGGAGTGGCGACAAAGCTCAGCTCGGACACGCGGGCGACCCTGAGCAAGGTGATGTTCCAGACTGGTGGCTACGACGTCTACGTGTCGGGCTTCGGGGCGAATCTGCCATCGCAGATGGTGCCGTACCTCTCCGGGCCGGTTCCCCCCAAGGGGACCAACACCGCCGGCATCGAGAACAAGGGCTACGACGACCTCGTCGCCAAGGCGTCCGCGGCCACGGGGGCGACCGCGTGTGATTACTGGAACCAGGCCGAGCAGGCGCTTTACCGCGAGCTGGACGTCGTGCCGGTATCCGACAGATATTGGTACTTCTACCTGCGCGGTGCTCAGGCGGCGGTCACGGGATTCAGCCAGCCGATACCGACGAGCATTCGGATGCTCCGGTGACCATGGCCGATTCCGCTCACTGGCGCGACCGGCTGTCGACGCTGATGACCGAGCACTCGGTGCCGGGTGCCGCGTTGGGGATTCTCCGTGACGGGCAGATCGTCGACGTGGCCGCCGGCGTGCTGAGCACCGCGACCTCGGTGGAGGCGAGGCCCAATGACGTCTTCCACCTCGGCTCGATCACCAAGGTCTGGACCGCCACCCTGATCATGCAGCTCGTCGACGAGGGCGAGATCACCCTGGACACCCCCGTCGTGGAGGCGCTCCCGGAGTTCTCGAACCCGGATCGGGTGTCGAGAGCCGGCATCACGGTTCGCCACCTGCTCAACCACACCAGCGGACTCGATGACGTGTACGCCGATACCGGAGACGGCGATGACTGCATCGCCCGGTACGTGGCCGAGCTCCGCGATCTGCCGGACGTCCGGCCGGCCGGTGAGATCTTCTCCTATTGCAATACCGGCATCGTCCTGGCCGGCCGCATCGTCGAGGTGATCACCGGCCGACCCTGGAACGCGGCGCTGCGCGAGCGTCTCATCGACCCGCTGGCGCTGACGGCCACCATCACCCGGCCGCAGGAGGCGGTCCTGCACCGGGTGGCGGTCGGCCATCCCGGAGGCCTGCGCGCCGACTCCGGTCCGACGGCCGTATGGTCGGGTCCCCGGTGTCTCGGGCCGACCGGGCGGATCTCCGCCCGTGTGCACGACCTGCTGGTGTTCGCGCGGATGCACCTGTCCGGAGGGATCGGCCCCGATGGGAGGCGGCTGCTCAGCGCGGCATCCGCCCGGGCCATGGCCGGCGATGAGGTCGCGCTCGCCGGCCCTTCCCCGATGGGGGGCTCCTGGGGGCTGGGATGGGCCCGCGATCGATGGGACGGCCGGCCGGTGATCGGTCATGACGGGACGGGAATCGGTCAGCTCGCGTTTCTCCGCATGCTGCCCGAACAGGACTTCGCCGTCGCCCTGCTCACGAACGGTGGCGACGGTCATGGCCTCTATCGCGATGTGTTCGCAGAGATCTTCGATGAGCTGGCCCGAGTCGGCATGCCCGCCCCCTTCGAGCCACCGGCAGAGCCGGTCGGCTTCGACGTGGCCCCGTACGCGGGGCGCTACCACGCTCGGGCCGACTGCGATGTCGAGGTACTCGAAGGCGATCAGGGACTCGTGTTGCGTTCGGTCGTCTCCGGAACACTGAGCGACTTCTATCCGTCGATATCCGGCGAATTTCCGCTGATCCCGGTGGCCGAGGATCGGTTCGCCATGCGACGCCCCGAGAGCGCCGAATGGGAATCGGTGTTCTTCGCCGCCATGCCGGACGGTACGCCCTGCCTCTACCAGCAGGGCCTGATCGCCTGCCCGACGAGGTAGAGGAATCCATGGTCAACGATCGATTGCCGTCCGCCGCGTACGAGCGAGCGGAACGCATGCTCGGCCACCACCGGCCGCGGCTGGCGTTGCGCGCCGGCGTGAAGCCGAACTGGATCGGTGACGGTTCCAGGTTCTGGTACCGGGTGGAGACCGAACGCGGCGGTGAGTTCGTCATCGTCGATCCGGAGGCGGGAGAGCGGCGTACGGCGTTCGACCACGAACGGCTGGCCGAGTCCCTGACCACAGCGGCCGGTACGGACGCGGAGCCGTACGACCTGCCGTTCGCCGCGATCGAGGTCGGCGAGCAGGTGATCTCCTTCGACGCCTTCGACGGGCACTGGACATGCCGGCTGGCGGACTACTCGTGTTCCCGGGACGCCGGCCACCGGTCCCGTACGCCGCTGGAGCGGGTCTCCCCGGACGGCCGGTGGGCGGCGTTCCGGCGTGGTCACGACCTGTGGCTGCGGTCACTCGACGGTGACACGGAGTTCGCCGTGACCACCGACGGGACGGCCGAACGCTCCTACGCGGTCGCCCCGGACTCGGGCGGCAATCGTGTGCTGTACCGCGCCGTCGGGATCTTCGAGCCACCAGCGGTCGTGTCGTGGTCGCCGGACTCCTCACGGCTGCTCCTGCACCGTACGGACGAGCGGGGCGTGGCGCCGCTGCACCTGGTGGAGTCCGCGCCGGCCGACGGCGGCCGGCCCCTCCTGCACGGTTATCGCTACGCGATTCCCGGTGAGACCCTGCCACGTGGTGAGTGGATGGTCTTCGACGTGCGTTCCCGCACGCTGGTGCCGGCGGCGACCGAGCCTTTTCCACTTCCCTACCTTTCGCCGATCAGCTTCCGCTGGGCGTGGTGGTCGGCGGACAGTGCGACCGTCTACTACCTCGACCGGCCGCGCGACCACCGGATATTGCGATTGCGTGCGATCGACGCCACGACCGGTGGGGTCTCCACGTTGATCGAAGAGCGTGGCGAGACCCGGGTGGAGCCAGTCCAGGGGCTGCTTCAGAAACCGCTGGTGTCCGTGCTTTCCGGCGGTGGAGAGGCGCTGTGGTATTCGCAGCGTGACGGCTGGGGCCACCTGTACCGCTATGACCTCACCACCGGGCTGCCGGTCGGTCAGGTCACCGAGGGTGCGTTCGCGGTGCAGGAGATCGTGCATGTCGATGAGGCCGGACGGGTCGTCTATCTGGTCGTCTCCGGGCTGGTGGCGACGGACCCGTACCGTCGTTCGCTGGTCTCCGTCGGCTTGGACGGTGGCGCGGTGACGCGGCTGGCCGACGATGACCTCGATCATGTCGTGAGCGCGCCGGCGCATGGGCGGTGGTTCGTCGACTCGGCCTCGACCGTGGAGACGCCGCCGGTGATCACGGTCCGTGGGCGGGACGGTTCCGTGCTGGTCGAGCTGGAGCGGGCCGACGTCTCGGGTCTGGCCGCGGCCGGGTGGTCGCCGCCGGAGCGGGTCCGTACGGTCGCCGCCGACGGTGAGACGCCGATCTACGGGGTGCTCTGCAAGCCCTACGGGTTCGATCCGGCCCGGCGCTACCCCGTGGTCGACCACGTCTATCCGGGCCCGCAGTTCAACCGGGTCCCGCCGTCGTTCGACCCCGGCTCCTTCGGTTACGACGCCGAGGCGGTCGCGGCGCTCGGGTTCGTCGTACTGGCCGTGGACGGCCGTGGGACTCCGGGCCGTGACAAGGCCTTCCACGACCACTCGTACCGGAACATGGGCGCCGCCGGCGGTCTGGATGACCATGTGGCGGCGCTGCACCAGCTGGCGGAGACCCGGCCGTGGATGGACCTGGACCGGGTCGGGATCTTTGGTCACTCGGGGGGCGGGTTCGCCACGGTCAGGGCCCTCCTGGCGTTTCCCGAGACCTACAAGGTCGGTGTCGCCGAGTCGGGCAACCACGACAACCGGCTGTACCACGCGGTGTGGGCGGAGACCTACGACGGACCGCATGATCCCGACGCCGGCGCACGCCTGTCCAACACAGAGCTCGCCGACCGGCTCGCCGGCCGGCTGCTGCTCGTCCACGGGGAGCTGGACGACAACGTCACCCCGTACCTCACGCTGCGTCTCGTCGACCGGCTGATCGCCGCCGACAAGGACTTCGACCTGCTGATCGTCCCCGGAGCCGAGCACGGCTTCGTCGGCTACGAACACTACGTGATCCGGCGGCGGTGGGACTACCTGGTCAGGCACCTCATGGATCGCGAACCGCCCACGTACCGCCTCGCCGACGTCCCGGTCGACTTCGGCCGGCTGGACTTCCTCCTCGACTGAGGGCCGGGCACCGAAAGGACACGAATCTCATGCCAGTGGCGAAGACGTTGTGGAACCGGCGCGTGCCCATGCGCGACGGGGTGGAGACGGCGGTGGACGTCGTCCTGCCGCCGGGCGAGGGCCCGTTTCCGGTCGTCCTCACCCGGACGCCGTACATGCGGGGGCGCAACCTGCGGCCGGAGTCGTGGATGCGTCTCGTCGAGCACGGCTACGCCTACGTGGTCGCCGACATGCGGGGGCGCGGTGACTCAAGCGGCGAGTTCATACCGTTCGTGCACGACGCCGAGGACGGCTACGACACCGTCGAGTGGATCGCGGCACAGGACTGGTGTACGGGCCGGGTCGGCATGGTGGGCGTCAGTTATGAAGCGCTCACCCAGTGGTGGACCGCCAAGGGCCGGCCACCGCATCTGCGCTGCATCGCCCCGATGGCGGTCGGCGCCGCGAAGATGGGGCCACGCCCGAGCCAGGACACCGGTGTGCCGCAGCAGTACTGGATCTGGTGGTTCAACCTCGTGTCCGGCCGGACCTACCAGCATTCGGGCGCGCCGTCGTGGGGGGCGGGCTTCGACCACCTGCCGCTGCGGACGCTGCCGGAACGGGTGGGCACCGCGGCCCGGTGGTGGTCCCGGTACGTCGACGGCTCGATCGACTACCTCAGCGACGACTTCGCGCTGTCGGCGGACGACTGGGCGGCGCTCGACATACCGGTGCTCGTGGCCGTGGGCTGGTGGGACGACCAGTCGACCATGCGGAACTGGGAGGCGCTGAAGGGCTCGCCGGGCCGGGACGAGGCCCGCCTGCTGATCGGCGCATGGGACCACGCCGGCAACACCGTGCCGCGGCCCGTGCTCGGCGGGCTCGACGTGTCCGCTTCGGCGATCGACTCCGTCGCCCATGTCGAGCGGTTCCTTGCCCGGCATCTCAAGGAGGACGGAGAGGGGAGCGCCGATCCACCCTGCCGGGTGTTCAGGACGGGTGCCATGCGGTGGGAGGAGCTCGACCACTGGCCCGCGCCGGAGACGACGCCGGTCGCGTGGTACCTGGACCGGGCAGACGATGACGGCCGGCTCGTCCCCGATCCGGCGGGCGACGGGTCGTCCACGTACCGGTACGACCCCGCCGATCCGGCTCGCGACTTCTCGAACCTCGAGGTCTTCGCCTGGAGCGACTCACCGCTCGACCACCGGTACCTGCTTCGGCGGCCGGACACGCTGGTGTTCCTCGGGCCGGTGCTCGACCACGCCGTCGACGTGAGCGGTCTCGCCGAGTTCGACGGCCACGTCTCGGTCGACCGCCCCGACACCGACATCAGCGTCGGGATCTATGACGTCCACCCCGACGGGCGGGCGATCACCATGGGCGCGCGCGGGATACTGCGGCTCAGCCACCGCGACGGTCCCGTGGCGGAGCCACTGACCCCTGGTGAGGTCGTCCGGGTACGGATTCCGGTGTCGTGGCTCCACCACCGGTTCCTGCCCGGGCACCGGATCGCCCTGTCGGTGACGTCGAGCGACTTTCCCACCTACGCCCGCAACTTCAACACCGGCGAACCCTGGATGGACGCCGTCGCCCCCCAGGTCGCCGAGGTCACCGTTCACCATGGAGCGGCGACCCCCTCGCGCCTTCTGCTGCCGGTCGAGCCGACACGATCGGAGACGCCATGAGGTTCGTCGACACCTTCGGGGTCCGGTCCCGTTTCGACGAGCGGGTCCGTACCCGGGACGGGATCGAGCTGTCCGCCGACGTCTACCTCCCGCCGACCCCCGGTGCCCATCCCGTCCTGGTCACAAGGACGCCGTACGACAACAACCGGACGACGCGCCCCGTCGGCGCCACGACGCTGCCGCCGGCGCCGGCGGACCGGTACAAGAAGCTCGCCGCACTCGGCTTCATCGTCGTGGCGGGGGACGTTCGCGGACGGGGCGACTCCGACGGCGTGTTCACGCCCTTCGTCCACGAGGCGGCCGACGGTGCGGACCTCGTCCGCTGGGCCTGTGACCTGCCGGAGAGCAACGGCCGGGTGGGGCTGTTCGGCGCGGGGTACGCCGGCTTCACGGCCCTGGCCGCAGCGTCGCACCCGGCCGTCGGCGCGGTCGTGGTGTGGTCGCCCTTCGGTGCCGGAGAGGGGCTGCCGACCCGAGGGGGCGCCGTGCGGCTCGACTGGCTGTTCTGGATGCACCTCGTCGGCGGGCGGACGCCGCAGCCCGTCGACGTGCCGATTTGGCGAGAGATCTTCGGCTCCCGCCCGCTGGCTCGCATGCACGAGGTGCTGGGACGCGAGGACGTCCCATGGCCGGAGTGGATCGAACACCCCGACGCAGGCGACGACTACTGGTCCGCGCTCCGGCCGGGGACCGTGCACGTGACCGCACCGACGATGTTCGTCACGGGCTGGTGGGACGCCGGTCTCGGGCACACGCTGCGGCACTGGACCGAGGCCAGGACGTCACCGGCCGGGGCGGACCACCGGCTCCTGGTCGGTCCGTGGGACTCCGCGGCCGTACGCCGGCCACGGCCCGACACCGGTGGCGTCGAATGGGGCCCGGCGTCGGTGGTCGACCCCGACGAACTTCTGGCCGGCTGGTGTTCCCGGCATCTACGTGGGGAGGCGGGGCCCGAGACGGCGCCCGTACGGATCTTCGTCACCGGGCGTAATGAGTGGCAGGATCTCGACGGCTGGCCCGACGCCGCCGGCTCGCATGTCCTGTCGTTGTCATCCGGTGGCCGCGCCAACACCCGGCTCGGCGACGGCCGGCTCTCGGCCGGGACGCCACCCGGGCAACGCGCGGACCGCTTCGTCCACCATCCGCAGTATCCGGTGCCCTGGCAACCCGGCTTCGGATCCTTCTCCCGGTCCGCGGCCGGGCGGTTCACGCTCGACAGCGCGTTCGCGACCTGCCGCGACGACACCTGCGTCTACACCGGAGACGCGGTGACCGCCCCGATGATGATCCGGGGGCGTCCCCGGGTCACGCTCTGGGCCGAGACCGACGCCGCGGACACCGACTGGGTCGTCTGCCTGGAGGACGTCTTCCCGGGCGCCGGCAGATCCGTCCACCTGGCGCACGGAATCGTCCGCGCCCGGTCTCACCCGGATTTCGCCCCCGGACTGCCGGTGCCGTTCGAGCTGTCCCTGACCGACATCGCGCACGAACTGCTGCCGGGCCACGCACTTCGCCTGGTGGTGTCATCCAGCCTCTTTCCTCTCTACGCCGTCAACCTGGGAGGTACGGACTACGCACATGGCACCGAGCCGGCCGAGGCCTTCCAGACCGTCCACCACGGGGGAAGCCGTCCGAGCCGGATCGAGCTGCCGCTCACCGGGCGATCGGAGGGGGTCTGAGATGGCGGTTCTGCTGCGTGGTGGACACGTCTGCGACCCCGCCACCGGCTTCGACGGTGTCGCGGACGTGCTCGTCGACGGCGGGACCGTCACCGCGGTCGCGCCTGGGCTGCACGCGGAAGACGCGACGGTCGTCGACGTGACCGGCCTGGTGGTCGGGCCGGGCTTCATGGACCTGCACAGTCACGTCCATTCGGTCGCCGGGCAGCGTCTCCAGGCGATGGACGGCGTCACCACGGCGCTCGACCTGGAGGCCGGGTTGTCTCCGGTCCGGCGGGCCTATGCCGAGGCGGCCGCGACCGGACGGCCGCTGAACTACGGGTTCTCGGCGTCGTGGGCGGTGGCTCGTGCGCAGGTGCTCCTCGGCCGGGAGCCGGACGCGCGGTTCGCGAGCACGCTGGCTCTGCTGGGCGAGCGCGGCTGGCAGCGTACGTCTTCGCCCGGCGAGGCGGCGGCGTGGCTGACCTTGCTCGAAGCGGAGCTGGCCGACGGGGCGCTCGGGATCGGGGTGTTGCTCGGGTACGCGCCGAGGACCGCCCCGTCGGAGTTCCTTGAGGTCGCGCGGCTGGCGGCCACGGCGGGGATGCCGGCCTTCACCCATGTACGGGAGCTGGTCGAGGCCGACCCGACCACTCCGATCGACGGTTCGCGGGAGGTCGCGGTCGCGGCGGCCGAAACGGGTGCGGCGATGCACCACTGCCATGTCAACAGCACCTCGCGCCGCCACATCGACCGTGTGCTCTCGACGCTCGATCAGGCGCGGGCCGACGGCGCCCGGGTCACGGTGGAGGCCTATCCCTACGGCGCCGGGGCGACCGCGATCGGAGCGTTCTTCCTCGCCCCCGAGCGTCTGCCGATGTGGGACCTGAGCCCGTCGAGCCTGGTCATGGTGGCGACGGGTGAGCGGGTCGCCGACGAGGCCCGGCTGCGGGAGCTGCGCCGCGCCGACCCGGGCGCGGAGTGCATCGTGGAGTTCCTCGACGAACGAGATCCCGGCCAGCGCGCGATGCTGTACCGGGCCCTGGCCTTCCCCGACGCGATCGTGGCCAGCGACGCGGGGACCGTGATCTGGCGCGACGGGCGTACGGACAGCGACGAATGGCCGCTCCCCGCGGGCGGCGCCACGCACCCCCGTACCGCCGGGACCTTCACCCGGACGCTGCGGGTGATGGTCCGTGAGACGGGTGCGTGGAGCTGGCTGGAGGCGTTCCGGCGTTGCTCGTACCTGCCGGCGCGGGTGATCGACGACGCCGCGCCCGCAGCCCGGAGGAAGGGGGGTCTGGGCGTCGGCGCCGATGCCGACATCGTGGTGCTCGACCCGGCCTCGGTCACCGACACCGCTACCTACCTCGACCCGACCCGTCCCGCCCTGGGCGTCAGGCACCTGCTGGTCGGCGGCGTCTTCGTGGTACGGGACGGCGTTCTCGACCCGGACGCTCGGCCAGGCCGGCCCGTACGCGGGGTCCCGGCGTGCTGACGCCGGTGGTCGCGTGCTACGGATTCATGTCGAGTCGGTGCATGACGAAGGAGAGCCATTCGGCGTAGTCGTCCGACGCGATGGCGCGAGGAGTGGCTTGGCCGTGCCCGGCACCTTCCCGAATGGCGATGAGGATCGGTGCGTCTCCGGCCTGTGCGGCTTGCATTCGGGCTCCCCATTTGCCGGCGTGCCAGGGCGGGCAACGGGTATCGGCCGCGCCTGCGGTGATGAAGACGGCGGGGTAGTTCGTGCCTGGGGTCACTTGGTGGTATGGCGAGTATCCGGCCAGCCGGCGGATGTCGTTGGGATCGTCGGGATCGCCGCGGTCGATGCGCGTCGCCTCGATGGTGTTGGGGGTGCGCAGGCCGCCGATCAGGTCGAGCATCGGCACTCGCGCCACGGCGACCTTCCACAGTTCCGGCCGTTGGGTGATGGCGACGCCGGTCATGAGTCCGCCGTTGGATTCGCCGGTGACGCCGAGCATGTCGCTGGTGGTGACATCCCGGGCGATGAGATCCGTCGCGATGGCGTAGAGGTCGTCGTAGCAGTTCTGTTTGCGTGAGAATCGTCCTGCTTCTCGCCACGCCTTCCCGAATTCGGCCCCGCCGCGAAGATGCGCGTGGACGAAGACCCCGCCGGCCGCGACGAATGCCGCCATCGCTCCGGGGAAGGCCGGCAGCAGTGGGGCGTTGAACCCGCCGTATGCGTAGATCAGGGTCGGTGCTGGGCGTGAGGTGTCCGTGCTCGCCAGGCGTACGGTGTGGTACGGGATTCGTGTTCCGTCGGATGAGGTCGCCCAGTGGTCCGCCACGATCGAGTCATCGATGGAGACCTCCGCTCCGTCGAGGAGTTCGACCTCGTCCGCACCCGGCCGATGCCGATATATCCCTGGCGAGTCGACGAGAGTGGAGAACGAGAAGAGGAACTCCTCGGGATGACTCCGTTCCGCCAGGGACCGCAGGCTGAAACTGGACGAGTCGACGGCTCCGGCGGCCGGCAGCGGTACCTGACCGGCCGCTCGGCCGGCTCGGTCGAAGATGCGGACCCGGGAATAGGTGTCGACCAGCTCGGTGAGGTACAAGAGGTCACCGACCGGTGTGACCGTGCGCATCACCGCGTCGGACTCCGGCACGATCTCACGCCAGTTCGAAGGGTCGTTCGGGTCGCGCTCGTTCAGCGCGATCGCGACCAGCCGGCCACGCCCCGCTCCCACGTCGGTCACCGCGAAATAGTGATCATCGATGATGTGACCGGCGACCAATCCGTCCACGTCGGTGACGAACGGGCGCCAGGGCGCGTCCGCGTCCGCGAGGTCGCGGACGGCCACCGGCAGCGGCTCGTCCGTCCCGTGCGCGGCGACGGCCCACCGGCTGTCCGGTGACACCTGGATCAGCGTGGGGCGCATCGTGTTGTCGGGCAGCGGTATCGGTTCCGGCTCGGTCGGTGCGGGGGCCCCGAGGCGATGGAGGAACACCGTGTGCCGGTACTCTCGTCCGCCGCCGGTCGGCGCGCGGTAGAAGAACCCGCCGGAGTCGGGCAGCCAGGTCACTCCCAGCCAGCCGTCGTCCAGTATGTGCGGCGGAGCGTCCGCGCGCACCGATCCACCGGCCACGTCGAACAGCCAGATCCGGTTCCGCTCACTGCCGTCGGTGCAGACCCCGAAGGCGAGCACGGCCCCATCGGGCGAGGGAGACAGCCAGGACAGCATCGGCGTGCCCTCGGTGATTCCCAGGCCGGCGACGTCGACGACCACCCGCCCGGCGCCGAAAGGCTCATCGGCGATGACGACACGAGACGACGCCTCGGCCCGGAACCACCGGCCCCCGGCGAACCGCGGGACCGTGGGCGTCATGGCCGGTGTGAACGTCTCCACCAGCGTCCGTACCCGCGCGAAATGCGGCCACTGCCGGACGTAGGAGGACGCGATGTCGGCCTGAGCCCGCTGCCATGCCCGCACCTCGGCGCTGTCGTCCTCGAGCCAGCGGTACGGGTCGGGGTACCGCAGGCCCGCGACCTCTTCGACGGCCTCCACCGTCCGGGTATTCGGATAGCGCACGGTGATCCTCCCGGTGTCCGGGTTCGACTATGCGGTCACCCGAGGTCGAAAACGTCATCCTCCGGCACAAGGACGAAGGTGCCGCCTCGTCGTATCCGACGACAGCCGGGTGGCCTTACGCCATCTCGATCAGTTCGGTCGCCCTGATCGCCGCAGTGAGGGCGTCCGGGGCGCCCGTGCGTTCGTGCACGTCCAGGCAGGTGTCGGCGAGTTTGATGACGTGCTCGTCGCCGTGTTCGACGGCGCGGGCGAACATCTCGTCGGCGTCCGCGGGCGTGTCCGGCCGGTGCGTCGTGGGCTCGGCGGGCGTGTACGCCGCGGTGACCGCGGCGGTCGCCGCCCACGCGGCGTCCAGGCTCGGTTCCCAGAGTGCCGTGGGCAGGGCCGGCAGGGTTCGCAGAACGGCCGTCGGCGCGGTCGCGGCGTGGACCAGCATGACCCCCGAGCCGTGCCCGTGCGTGAGATACCGGAGTGTCGCGGCGTCGGCGACCTCGGCGATCCTCTGCCGTGCCTCCTCCGGGCCGGCCGCCGGGCGCAGCGCGCCGACGGCGGGCGCCCACCCGGGCAGGCCGGCCAGCTGATCGAGCCGGTGCGTGATCCCCTTCGTCTGCTCGGGGACGCGCGGGACGCCGTCGAGGGCACGGGCGGCGCCGAGGAGTGCCGGTCCGGCCGGTGCGGGCACCGGCACCGCCTGCCAGCGTGCGGCCCAGTACCCGAGCGCCTGCCCCAGCTCCGTGACCCGTGGCCCGTCCGTCTCCTCGTGCTCCAGCAGGGCCCGTACCGCGTGCCCGGCACGGATCACCCCGTGCGTGGCTCCGGCCGCGATCCCCGGCAGCAGCCGCGGCCACCAGGTGACGAGCGTGTCCCGCCACGGCCGCTCACGTACCTCACGGTCGAAGAAGGCCAGCCAGTCGCCGAGCCGCCACGCGTCCCCGAGCGCGGCATGCCATTCACCGGGACGGATCGGCCGGGCGCCGCCGGGCGCCTCGTCGAGCCGCCCCACGTAGGAGTCGAGCCAGCGGTGCACGGACGGCGCGTGCCCACGCCGCACCATCGACTCGACCGCCATCGGCCCGTGGTTGGAGAGCCACCCCTCGAACTCCGGCCCGTTCCGGTGCAACCGTTCGTACGCCTCGTCCAGCGTGCCGTCGTCATGAGTTTCCATGGCCACAACGCTAGGAAGCGCGCGTGCCGTGCGAACCGGTCCGCGGCACCTGACGGCGTGCGCCGATCGGCCGAGGACCAAAGTCGTACCTCAGAAGCCGCCGGTGCGCTCGATGGCGCGGTAGCCGCGCAGGACCAGTGACCGGGTGACGGCGATGGCGAGGGCGGCGTCGCGTTCGGTGTAGGCGCGGACCAGGCGTTCGTGGTCGGCCAGGGAGTGCAGGAGGCGGCCCGGCAGGGAGAGGCTCAGATAGCGGAAGCGGTGCATCTGCAGGCCCAGGGAGCTCAGGCGGTGTTGCAGCTCGCCGTTCTTCGACAGGGACGCCTCCGCGTTGCGGAAGCCCACGTTGTGCCAGAAGTAGCCGTCGACGTCGCCCGCGTCGACGTCGCGCTGGAGCATCGCCTGCCAGGCGAGCAGCCCGCACAGCTCGTCGTCGGTGGCGCGTTCGACGACCAGTTCGCTGACCAGCGCGTACAGGCTCGCGCGGATCTCGTATATCTCCCTCACCTGGGTGATCGCGACGGGGGAGACGTACGGGCGGCGGCGGGGCGGGATGATGACCAGGCCCTCGCGTTCGAGGAGGAGCAGGGCCTCGCGTACCGGGGTGCGGCTCGTGCTGAAGCGCCGGGCCAGGTCTGCGGAGTTGACCTCCTCGCCGGGCGGCAGGCGGCCCTCCACGATGCCGACGGCCATCTCCTGGAAGATGGCGAAGGCGAGGGACGAACTGCCCCCGGTGCCGCGCAGGGCGTTGAACAGCAGCTCCTGCCGCAGCTCCGGGACACTGGTGTCCCGCGGTGGCTCGCCGCCCCTGGCCGGACCGAACGCACCGGCGGTCCCGTACGCCCCGCCCGACCCGGGCGGCGGACCCGACTCGGCCGCTCGCGCCACTACCCCAGCACCTCGGGCCAGCGCCGGGTCACGGACTCGATGAGCTCGTCGCTCGACTCGGCCACCGCCGGGAAGTCGGAGAGACGCTCGAACGGCCGGCACGCGTCGATGATCGCGCGGCTGTTGAACGCCACCTCACCGGGCAGCGTGAGCGGGTCGACCCGGCTGCCCCAGGTGCGCTTCATGACCTCGATGTCGATCGACGGGTCGCAGCGGCCCGTCATCGCCCAGACGACCTCGCCGAGGTCGCGTGGGTTCACGTCGCTGTCGACGACCACCGTGAAGCGGTTCATGTACGCCGCGCTGGGCAGCTGCGCGGCCAGGTACGCGGCCTGGCGCGCGTGCCCGGGGTACCGCTGTTCCAGGGAGACGATGAGCAGCGACCGGCCACCGCCGGCCTCGTGCGCCCACACGCCGCGTACGCCCGGCAGGCCGGTCTTCCGCAGCCCGTCGGTGATGATCGCGGACTTCATCACGGTGCGCATGTACGAGTAGTCGTGCGGCGGCTTGCCCGGAGGCGCGCCGAGCAGGATCGGCTCGTCGCGGTGGTAGACGCGTTCGACGTCGATCGTCAGGATCGGCTCGCGCGAGCCGGAGTAGTAGCCGGTCCACTCCCCGAACGGCCCCTCGGGCCGCCGGTTGTCCGGGGTGACCCAGCCCTCCAGGGCCAGTTCGCCGTCGTACGGGAGGGGAAGCCCGGTGACCTGGCCGGCCACCGTGTGCGCGTGGGGTCGGTGGCGAGCGCTCGCGCGAGGTTGACGCGCTGCTTCATGCCACCGGAAAGCTCGTGCGGGTACTTGCCTGCGACGTGGCTCAGACCGACGATCTCCAGCAGTTCCTCGGCCTTGCGCCGGGTCTCGTCGTTGAGCCGGCGCTGGACCTGGAGCCCGAACAGGACGTTGCTCATGACGGTCCGCCACGGGTAGAGGGAGGCCTGCTGGAAGACCAGCGAGCGCTCCGGCCCGGGACCGTCGATGTGCGCGCCGTTCAGCTCCAGGGTGCCGCCGGTGACCGGGACGAGACCGGCGACCGCTTCCAGGAAGGTCGTCTTTCCGCATCCACTGGGGCCGACGATCACCACGAACTCGTCTTCTCGTACCTGGAGGTTCAGGTTCGAGCAGGCCAGAGTGACGGCGTTGGTACGCCGGTTGCGGTGCCCGAGTTCGAGATCTCTGGCCTCAAGGCACACATTCGTCATGGTCATCGGCCGTCTTCGAACAGGTCGGCGTTGATCAATGTCACTCCTCGTGCCGGGCTGGTGAGGGGCTGCGATGTTTCTCCGGTGTAAAAAGTGTCGACAAAGTACGTCTGTCGCAGGATGCGTGTCAACGGTCGCGAAGGCGGGCGGAGCGTGTCTGGTGCAGTGGGCCTGAGACCTTCATCGCTGTTGTGACCACGGATAATGCGCGTGTGGAGGTGTCGATGGAAGCGTTTCGCGGAGGTGTGCGACCCTTCGGTCGGTGGAGTTCTCGACCGGGAAGGTATGGACGCTGGCGCTAAGTGTCGACACTCGGCGTCAGAGTGCTTCGTCGGTCGTGAGCCGGGCGTCGCCGAGGTCGAGACGGACGTTCCGGGTCAGCTGATGACCCTCGCCGAGAACGCGCTCGCAGTCGGTGAGGGTCTCCTCGTACAGCGCGATGGCCTCGTCGAGCAGGCCGGCCTCTTCGTTGACGATGGCGAGGTGGTGGCGGGAGCGCAGGTAGTCGGCGTGGTCCGCGCCCAGGACGCGCCGCCGGTCGTCCACGACCGTGCGCAACAGCGTGATCGCGTCGTCGAAGTTGCCCATGTCGCGGTAGGTCAGCGCCACGTTGCTGCGCGCGATGAGGGTGGCGGGGTCGTCCTTCCCGAGGACGCGCTCGCGGTCGCGGAGGGTCTGCTCGTGCGCCGCGACGGCACGGTCCATGTGCCCGGCGTCGTCGTACGCGAGGGCCAGCAGGTTGCGCGCCGTGATCGTCTCGGGGTCGTCGGCGCCGAGGAGCCGTTCCCAGTCGGTCAGGACGTGCTCCATGAGCGGGATGGCCCGCTCGGGGTCGCCCTGCCGCCGGTAGGCCTCCGCGAGGTCGCGCCGGCACCGTACGGTGTCGGGGTGGTCGGCGTCGAAGAGGCGCTCGCACGTCGCGAGGGTGTCGCGCAGCAGCGGAACGGCCTCGTCGAGGCGGCCGGACTCGATGTAGACGCGGGCGAGACGGCCGCGTACCGACAGCACGTCGCGGTGCTCGGGGCCGAAGACGCGCTCCAGCCCGGCGAGCGCGCCCTCGACCAGGGCGGCGGCCTCTTCGTACCGGCCGGCGTCCTTGTACATCGACCCCAGGCCGGCCTGGGAGATCAGGGTGTTCGGATGGGAGGCGCCGAGCACGCGCTCGCGGTCGGCGAGAGTGCGCTCGTAGGACTCGATGCCGCCCGCGCTGTGACCGGCGTCGTTGTAGATCGAGGCGAGGTTCGCGCGCACGGTGAGCACGCCCTCGTGGTCGGCGCCCAGGGTGCGCTCGGCGGCGGCGAGGGTCTCCTCCAGCAGCGGGATGGCCTCCTCGACGCGCCCGGCGTCGCGGTAGGCCAGGGCGAGGTTGTTGCGCGCGCCCAGGGTCTCCACGTCGTCGTTGCCCAGAGTGCGCTCGCGCGTGGAGAGCACCTCCAGGAGCAGCGCGATGGCCTCATCGATCCGCTCCGCCACCGAGTAGGCGTCGGCGAGGTTGTTGATGAGCGTCACCGTCATCGGGTCCTCGCGCCCCAGGCTCTGCTCGGAGCGTATGAGGGTCTGCAGGCAGACGGCGATGGAGTCGTCGAGGCGGCCCGCCTCACGGTAGGCGGAGGCGAGGTTGTTCCCCGCGACCAGGGTGTCGTGGGCGTCGGCGCCGAGGATGCGCGCGCACTCGCGGAACGCCTGCTCGCCCAGTGTCACGGCCTCGCCGGTACGGCCGGCCTCGTAGTAGGCGTGCGCGAGGTTGATCCTGCGGGTCAGGGTCTCGGGGTGGTCCGGGCCGAGGGTCTGCTCGGCGTCGGCGAACGCCTCCAGATCCTCCAGCACGGTGTCGTCGAGCCGGCCTCCGGTCCGATAGGCGTTCTCCAGGATCTCCTGGAATTCGTCGTCGGCCACGGTGGTCCTCCGTCGTCCGCGCTTCGGTGGCCGATGCGAGCGGCGGCCCCCCATACGGTAACGGAGAGCGTTCGGAATCGACCTCCCGCCGGCCGTCCTGATCCGTGCGCACTTTTCAGTGGATCAGGGCCATGCGGAGGCCGAGCACGGTGAGCAGCAGGGCGGTGGCCAGGCTCAGCACCCGCTGGACGCGGCGTCCGCCGAGGAGAGCACCGGCCGAGTGGACGGCGAGCGCGATCGCCGGGAACCACACCAGCGCGCAGGCGACGACGATCAGGGACAGTACGAGCGACTGTGTCAGGGGATCCGCGCCGGACGGGATGAACTGCGGCAGCAGGCTGAGGAAGAGCACGGGGGCCTTCGGGTTGGAGAGGTTCACCCAGAACCCCTGCCGGAAGGCGGCCGCGGGGGAGCGCACGCCCGGCGCGACCGCGCGCTCGGTGTCGTGACGGCCGCGCCACAGCTCGACCATCGAGCGTACGCCCAGGTAGAGGAGGAACACGCCGCCCGCGACCTGGAGCGCGGCGAAGAGGGAGCGATGGGCGGCCAGGACCGCCGCGACGCCGGCCACCGCGATGCCGGTGTGCACGACGGCGCCGGCCGCGACGCCCAGTCCGGTGCACACGCCCGCGCGGCGGTCGGCGATGGCGTTCCTCGCCACGGCCGCGAAGTCCACGCCCGGGGCGGCGACCAGGCCGGCCGCCACCCCGGTGAACGCGATGGTCTCGGCCGGGATCACGTCGTGGAGAGGCTCGGGTAGTGGCGGGCGGCCTCGGCCAGGTCGAGGAAGCCGCGGACGCTGGTCGTGAGGCGGTCGCGCAGCGCCGCGTCGGTGAGGTCGCCGTCCGCGGTGAACGCGGTCGCGGCGCCGGCGAGGCCGAACATTTCCGGGTAGACGCGCGAGCCGAGGCCTTCCAGTGGGATCCGCAGCGCCCAGAGCCCGCGCAGGCCGCCGACCGGGCCGGTCGAGGCCGACATCAGCAGGCCGTGGCTGCCCGTGAACGGCCACGGCTTGATCCGCGAGGTCCAGTCGATGAGGTTCTTCAGCACGCCGGGGATGGAGTAGTTGTACTCCGGCGAGACAAGGATGTAGCCGTCCATCTCGGACAGCAGGTCGCCGAACCGCCGGGCGCCCTCGGGCACGCCGTCGGTCTCCAGGACGTCGGGGTTCAGGGGCGGCACCGCCAGGTCGTGGAAGTCGACCGTGTGCACCTCGGCGCCGAGCGACTCGGCCGTACGCGCGGCCAGGCCCGCCAGGCGTACGTTGAGCGACTCCTTGCTCAGGGACGCGCCGAGCACGAAGATCCGCACCGGGCGGCGGGTGGCGGGGCTGTCGGACATCGTTCACTCCATTTTCGTTGATGTATCAACTTGACTGTAAAGGGTGCTAGGTGACGTGTCAACAACTTGCTACAGTGAGGCCCATGGACGACGTGCGATGGCTCGATGACGCGGAATCACGTGCGTGGCTCGGCTACCGGCGAATGCGCGGACGGCTCGACCTGAGACTCGCGCGCGACCTTACCGAGGATTCAGGTCTGTCAGAGCCCGACTACGACGTTCTGTCCAGCCTCGGCACGGCGGAGGGGCACCGAGGGCGGCTGAGCGAGCTCGCGGCCCGGATGCTGTGGTCCAAGAGCCGCCTGTCACACCACATCACCCGCATGCAGCGCCGCGGGCTCGTCCTGCGCGAGGAATGCGAGGACGACGGCCGCGGCGCGGTCATCGCCCTGACCGGCGAGGGCCTGCGCGCGATCGAGCGAGCGGCACCACCCCACGTCGCGTCCGTCCGCCGCCACTTCATCGACCTGCTGACCGACGAGGAGGTCGCGATGCTCGGTGACATCGCCGAGCGCGTCCTCGACCACCTCGCCGACTGACAGAGATGATGTAGGTGAACACCTCCCGACGGGGTCTGACCCAGCGACTGACTGACTTCGGGTCTTTAACGGGATCTGTCGGCCCAGGTCGGGGGGTGTTCACGTGCACTCACTGGACGTGGCGTTGTGACTTCATAGGAGCCTGGCCAGAGGCCCCATCTCTGTCTTGTCCGCGTTGCCCGGCTGGTGCGTGCCGCCCTGCCCCTCGGTCACGACGACAGGACGACGATGCGCTCCATTACACCCCAAGACACCGCGATCATCGAGATCGCCGGTGGAGTCGATACCCACTCCGACACCCATACCGCTGCAGTGATCGATCAGGTGGGGCGGGTGCTGGGCAGCGAGCAGTTCCCGGCCGCCCCGGACGGATACGCCGCGCTGCTGGCCTGGATGCAGGGTTTTGGGCGGCTGGTGCGGGTCGGGGTCGAGGGCACCGGCGTCTACGGGGCCGGGCTGGCCCGGCTGTTGCGCGACCGAGGCATTGAGGTCATCGAGGTCGATCGGCCCGACCGCAAGAGGCGCCGTTTCCAGGGCAAGTCTGATCCGATCGATGCCATCGCCGCCGCCAAGGCAGCCCTGGCCGGCGACCGGACCGGCACCCCCAAACAGCGAGATGGCCGCATCGAAGCACTCCGTAACCTGCGAGTGGCCCGCCGCTCCGCCATCGACCAGCGCGCCGACACTCAGCGCCAGATCAAGGCCCTCATCGTCACCGCCCCCGACGAACTGCGCGAACGACTGCGCGGCCTGGGCGTCAAGGAGCTGATCATCACCTGCGCGAACCTGCGGCCCGACCGGGCCGACGCCGCGAGTCCCGCAACAGCCGCCAAGATCGCCCTGCGGTCACTGGCCCGCCGCCACCAGCAACTCACCGCCGAGATCACTGATCTGGACGAACTCCTGGACCCCCTGGTGGCCGCGATCTGCCCCGGCCTGGTCGCCGCGAACGGGGTCGGCACCGACGTCGCCGGCCAGCTCCTGGTCACCGCCGGGGAAAACCACGACCGACTCCGCTCACAGGCCGCCTTCGCCATGCTCTGCGGCGTCGCCCCCATCCCCGCCTCCAGCGGCAAGACCAACCGCCACCGCCTCAACCGCGGCGGCGACCGGCAAGCCAACGCCGCCCTCTACCGCGTCGCCCTCTGCCGTCTGCGCTGGGACCCCCGCACCCACGCCTACATGGAACGACGAACCAAACAAGGCCTCTCCAAAAAAGAGATCATCCGCTGCCTCAAGCGCTACATCGCCCGCGAGCTCTACCAGATCATCACCGCAAACGATCTCGAACTCGCAGCTTGACATCCATAGGAGCATCCACGGATGGCGACGACGGTCAGGACGTGCCGAGGCTCCACAGTCTGATCGCCAGATCCTCGTTGCAGGTGATGGCGATCGGGTGGCCGGAGAGTTCGCCGAAGGCGACCGGGATGGTGGGCTCGGCCCGCGTCGGCCCGGCGGGAAGCGGCTCGCTCAGCTGCTCGCGGGTGTTGAGGTCCCAGACGCGGACCGTACGGTCGGCGGCGCTGGTCAGCACGGTCGGCTCGCCGGCGCGCATGCCGAACGCGACCGACATGACCGCGCTCTTGTGGACCAGGGGCGCGCCCGTCTCATGACGCGTGGTGAGATCCCAAATGCGCACGGTCTTGTCGTATCCGCCGGTCAGCGCGATCGGCCGCCCCGCGAGCCGGCCGCAGGCCACCGACATCACCGAGTTCGTGTGCCCGGTCATCGGCAGACCCGTAGGGCGGCGATCGCCCAGATCGAGGATGCGTACGGACTGGTCCCAGACGCCGCCGACGACCGCCACCGTACGGCCGTCGACCTCACCGCAGGCCACCGACATGACACTGTTGTTGTGGACCAAGGGCGGCCCGATCTGGCGGCGCTCGGTGAGGTCCCACAGGCGCACCGAGCGGTCGTCGCTCACGCTGACCGCCACCGGGCTGTCGTCGAGCATGCCGAGTGCGATCGACACGACCGCGCCGCTGTGGCCGTGGAGCGGCGCTCCGATCCGCTTCCCGCTCGCCAGGTCCCACAGGTTGATGGTGTGGTTCTGGCAACCGGTCACCGCGATCGACCGGTCGGCCAGCCTGCTGCAGGTCACGGTCAGGACGGCGGAGTCGTGCCGGAGCGGTGGTCCGAATTGCTGGTGTCTGGAGAGATCCCAGACGCGTGCGGTGAGGTCATGGCTGCCGGTGACGGCGACCGGCCGTTCGCCCAGCAGCCCGTACGCGACGCAGGTGATGGTGCGCGTGTGGCCGGTAAGGGGGTCGCCGATCTGGGCGCCCGCGGGTAGCGGGCTCGAGACGGCGCGACGGCTGAGCATCGAGACGATATCGGTGGCGCTGGGGCGCTTGGTGGGATTCGTCAGCAGGCAGACCGACACGACGTCGCGCAGCGGCTCGGGCACACCCTTGATATCGGGCTCGTCGTGGGTGATGCGGTACATGACCCCGTGGCCCCACTCGTCGTCGCTGAAGCCGAACGGCGGCCTGCCCGTCGCGGCGAAGACCATCGTCGAGGCCCACGCGAACACGTCGGTGTGCGGCCCCATCGGGCCGGCGGTGATCTGCTCGGGCGCCATGTAGGTGGGAGTGCCCCGGCGGTCGCGATCAGGCTGGGCGATCGTGTCCAGGGCCCGCGCGATACCGAAGTCGACGACGCGTGCGCCGTCGGGACCCGTCAGGATGTTGGCCGGCTTGAAGTCGCAGTGAACGAGCCCGGCGCGATGGATGGCGGCGAGCGCGGCCGCGGTCCCCGCGGCGAGCGTCAGCAACTCGGCCGGGCCGTACGGCCCGTCGCGTCCCACCCGCTCTTGCACGGACTCGCCCGCTATGTACTCGCTGACGATGTACGGTCGGCCCGCCTGCTCGCCGGACTCCAGCACGCGGGCGGCGTACCCCTTGACGCGTCCGGCCGCCTCGATCTCCCGTGCGAACAGCCGCCGCTCCCGCGCCGTGCCGCTGAATGAGGGATGCAGCCATTTCACGGCCACGCTGCCGCCGTCCGGTGCGCTGCAGAGGTATACGGCGCCCTGCCCGCCTTCACCCAGCCGGGCCGTCACCCGGTACTCGCCGATCCGATCGGGATCATCGGGCAGGCAGGGATAAGGCGCCGGCACCCTACGCTCGTCCCAGCGCGTTGACCGACCTCGTGAGCTCGTCCAGCTGAGCCGAGCCGCTGCCGAACTGCCGGACGACGCGAAGCAGATCGTGGAGACCACGCGGATGTTCGTCGCACACGCGGACGATCGCGGTCATGTCGGCTCGGTCGTCCATGACTCTCTGCGGTCTGATCGCCATCGCCAGAGCCAGGGGCAGTTCGGCGATGACCTGGTCCCGCAGACGCCTGCTGTGCAGCTCTCGGACCTTCAGGGCCTTGTCCACCACGGCCTCCAGGCCTGGCGCGTGGTCGGTGACGGTGACCCCGGCGATCGGTTGTGAGGGGTCGGGAGTGGTGGGCGTGGCAGGTTCGATAGCGCGCGCGTCGGTGATGGTGAGGGGCGCGGGAGGCGCGGGTGCGATCACTACGGGCGTGATCGGTGTGAACATTCCCGGCACCCTGATCCAGGCGTCTTTGGCCGTCTCCTTCACGCGGACCTCGACCCGGTGATATTCACGGGCGTTCACCAACCCCAGGCCGTGGCGGATCACATCCTCGTAGACACGGTCCGAGGTGATCAGCGCCACGTCGGCACCGGTCCGACGCAGAATCTGCTTGAGTTGCTCGGCCTCCAGGATCCGGAACGTCTCGTTGACGGCGGTTCCGACCAGGCCCCGGCCGTCCGAGTGGACGTGGCCGACGTGTACGGCCAGCCGGAGCTGCATCTGGGCCGCCGCGGAGGAGACGTCGTTGTGCCGGCGAACCTCGGCCTTGAGCCGGTCCAGCAGTGAGGTCAGCAGCGTCGTGGTGTCGACCGATGGTGGGACCACCACCATCGCGCCATCGCCGCGGTCCTCGCTGTAGCAGCCTTCGTACGGGACGCCGTCCTCGTCGAAGCTCCTGCGCAGCCCCTCATAGAGGGCCGCGCGGACCCGGTGGCGGTCGAGATCGGTGCGCGACGGATGGCCGAACGAGGCGATGTCGCAGACGAACAGTGAGCACAGTCCGTTCGGTGTCCATCCGCCGGTTGGTCTGGGCATGCGCTGCCTTCGGGCCGTGAGCCGATCAAATAGTCCTAATGGAGATCTAGCCCGAATGGCGGTGAGTACGTCAAGGTCAATTGACACACAACTCAGGAGGGGGCAATGGCTCCCGGACTTCCTGGGATACGTGGGGGGCGGGCGCCAATCGTTTTTTCAGCCCGTCGACGACCCGCTTGGGAAGTATTCTTCCCGGGCGAAGCAGGACGGGGACCGTGGCGAGGGCCGTCGAGACCGCGCCGCAGACGAGCCACGCGGCCAGGCGGGGTTGCAGCGTGGCGACGATGTAGCCGGCGCTCAGCGCGCCCAGGGGTACCGCACCGCTGGTGAGGAATCGGTTGACTCCCATCACCCGGCCGAGCATGTGTTCGGGTATCCATTTGGTCTGGTAGGTGACGATGGCGACGTTGAGGAAGCCGCCCGTGACGCTCAGGCCGCCCCAGGCGATCAGGCCGACGACCGGCTGGGCGGAGGCCGCGACGACGAACGTCAGCACCGCCCAGGCCGATACGCAGAAAATGATGATGTGACGCTCCTCGCGTACCCGTTTGCCGACCCTGGGCGCGACGATCGATCCGACCAGGCCACCGACACCGGAGGTGGCGAGCAGCAGGCCTATCCTCGCGCTGGATATGTGCTGTTGCTCGGCCAGCACGATGAGCAGCAGAAGGACGGTCTGGAAGAAGAAGTTTCCGACAGCGCAGACGACGACGACCGTACGCAGAAATGAATTGAGGATCACCAATTTTATGCCGTCGAAGACGGAGACCTTGGCCCGGCCGCCCGGGCGGCCTTCGGCTTGTTCGGGCTGATAGTCCTTCTGGTTCATCATGAAGAGGGCGATCAGCGACCATACGGATGCCAGCATGTTCACGCAGTAAGGAAAGGCTCTCTCCAGGCCGAACAGGAATCCGCCGAGTGGCTTACCCGCCATGAAGGTGAGGTGGTCACGAGCCTCGTTCATGGCCAGTGCCGAGGAGAGTTCCGTGGAGTTCACCACGCGCTGTATCGCCGTGATCTCGGCGGTGCTGTAGAGCACCAGGAACATACCTTCGCAGAGCGCGGCCACGATGAGAAGCGGCTTTGGATTGTCCCCAGAAGCGAGCGCGTAGACCACCAGCGTGCAGGCGGCCAATCGTCCTAACTGGCTGATGAACATCAGCAGGCGCCGGTTGAAGCGATCGACGAACCAGCCCGCCGGAAGATACATCAGCAGGGTGGGGATCGTGCTCGCCGCGACCACGTAGCCTGCGAAGACCGGTGAGCGGGTCAGTACGAGGGCCAGTAGAGGGTTGGCCGTCGCCGCGCACATGCCGCCTAGCTGCGAGGCCGCTGAGGCGCTCCACAGCAGTGTGAAGTCACGCGATCTCATCGGAGTCAGGTCCTCCGGAGAACCGTGACAATTGGCCGCAGACGAATGACGCGACCACCATGGACATTTCAAGAGTTGGATCCGGAAATAAACGGATAAAACGGGCATCTCTGTCGCGAACCCTGTGCCGTCCGTGGCGAAATGGTCGTCAGGGGTCCAGCGTGTTCACAGCAGTAGATACCCAGAAGCTCCCAGGCACCGCACCATAGCAGCCTCTGAAGCGCTTCACTTGCGGACCAAATGATTGCCTAGCGAGCCATGAGCCGCTCTGCCTCTTTGTGCAAATGCTGGGGGAGTGGAGGCCGCCGTGCCCGTACCGCGCGTTCCGCGAGACCGGCCGCGGTGTCGGCGTCGCCTTCCAATCGCAGCACCCGGGCCACGCGCAGCAGGACGGGTCCGCTGTCGTCCGTGTCGTCGACGAGTCCCAGTTCCTCGGTCCAGGTCGAGCCGACTCCCTCACAGGTCCTCTTGGCCAGAACCCAGGCGGCCCGGCTCGAGGGACGGTCGCCGTAGTTGACCCGATCCAGATCCCGCAGCGCGGGCTCGGCCTTGTTCAGATCGGCCAGGAGTTCACCGCGAAGCCGGAGTGCCTCCGGGGCGTCGCCGTTCTGGCTGAGCGTGTCATCGAGGATCGCGATCGCGGCCTGGGTGCGGCCCGCGTACCACAGAGCCTGAGCGAGGGCGGTCTTCACGAACGTGTCGCCCGGCAGCTGCGTCAGGGCGGCCCGCAGCCGGCTCACAGCCTCGGTCGTACGGTTGCCGATCTTCAATCGGCCGATCGCCGCGAGTAACGTCCCGACCCGAGTGGTGTCTCCCAGCGCGGCGAAGATCTCGATCGCGGTCTCGTAGTGCTCGGTGGCCGACTCTAGCCGGCCCTGGTCGCAGGCGATCGTCCCCAGCAGGCACTCGGCGGCCGCGCGCATCTGCCGGTCGGTCGTCCAGGCGGCCGCCGCCTCGGCGTGGCGTCGGGCCAGTTCGAGATCGCCGGCGGTGAAGGCCACCTCCGCGGCGTCGAGCCGAGGCCGGTCCCGCGGGGCCGAAGTCGCCGCCTCCGGTTCGAGGCGGCGTACGACGGGACGGAGCCGGTCCTGGCGCAGGTGGTAGCGGCGCCGGCCCAGATACCGGTCCGCGCGCAGCAGGCGGACGTCCTCCAGCGCACGTACGAGTTCGTTGGGCAGGCCGCGGGTGGTCTCCCGACCTTCCGGTATCCCGGCGGGGTCCGGCCGGCGGCCGAACAGATGGCGGTACCAGCTCGTGACCGTACTCGCCCGCTCGTCGTACTCCGCCGCGACCGTCGCCAGCGCGCGGTGGCAGTGGTCGCCGAGAACCTGGTCGATCGCCTTCGGTAGACGGTCGAGCGCGGCGCGGCCGTCAGGCGGGAGTTCGTCCCACAGGCGGCTGCAGACGATCTGGAGTAGCGCCGGGTCGATGCTGGTCTCGCCCGCCCCCAGTTCCTCGACGACCCGCTCGGCGCCCGCGACGAGAGGGTGGTCCGTGCCGTTGAGCGGTCCGCTGACCGCCTCGCGGGCGGTGAACGGGTCGAGGCCGTGCAGCGGGAAGTGGACGGCGGATCCGGCCGGCACGCCCGCCCGGCCCAGTAGTCCCTCCAGCTCTTCGAGATTCTCTGTACGAACGGCGATGAGCAAGTGAAGGTCGGCGCGGGCGGCGGTGGCCTCGACGAGTTCGTCGACGAACCGTCCGCGATGCCCGTCCCTCCGGTGCGGTCCGAGGAAGAGTGGGTCGGTCTGGTCGATGGCGGCGAGGACGGAGATCGCGTCGCCGTTCCGATCGGTCCGTGAGTTCTTGCGAAGAAGCCCGCGGATCGATGAGCCCGCTATTCGCGTCGGTGAGTCACCGGGATACCAGGACGTCAGCAGCGCGAAGGTGAAGAGGTTGAGGTCCGGCAGCGCGGCCAGCGGGAAGTCGGCCGGGAACGCCGGTCTTCCGATGGGGAGGGCGGTGCACGTCGCGTCCGCGCCGAGCTCGGGCAACACCCCCGCCTGGAGGAGTGACGTCTTACCCACTCCGGCGGCGCCGTGAAGAATGATCAGCCGCTGATCGCGCCACAACTTCGCCAGGGCCGCTGTTTCGTTGGCCCGGCCGTTGAAGATCGCCGCATCCGTCGTCTCAAAGGGGCGTGAGCCGACGAAGGGAGAATGCGTGCTCATTGCCTGATCACGTCATGAATCGGGTAGCCAGTGAGATTCGGCGATGGCTTTGCTCGCGAGGTAGTGCATCCACTTATACCCGCCTTCGTGACGAGATAGTCGAAGTCAAGGCGGGAGATTGGCCGAATGTGGAAGCCGTCGGGCGTGCCCGATTCGCTATCCGTCAGCCCTTGTTGTCGAACCCGGCGCCGATGGTCAGCGGCTGCTGCGAGGCGGTCGCCTTGCGTACCGCGTCCGAGAGGGCGGGGTTGTCGGTGGATCGCAGGAGGTCGAGGGTGACGCCGTTCAGATCGATGGCGAGTACGGGCATGCTTCCTCCCCAGTGATCCGTTGCACAGTCCGGATCGTCTACTCAATATAACCGCAAATTCGCGTATATCCGCGCGCTCGGGAATCTAGCGGTATTTCGGGTCGACCGAATCGCTGCATGTCATATGACACACTCCCGATGACCTGTGATGTGACGATTTCCGTGTCGCGTAGTTGAATCCGGCGAACCAGGCATAGGCTTACCAATTATCGGCTGGACCGAGCGTGAGTCGGAGGCGGATCGGGTGGCTGGGCAAGAGGTGACCGGTCGGACGCAGGAGTCGCGGATTCCGCCGGTCTGGGGGAACGTTCCACCGCGCAACAAGAACTTCACCGGTCGCGAAGAACTGCTGGCAACCCTCCGCGACGGAATCGCGGGACAGGTCACCGCAGTCGTCCCGCAGCCGCACGCGCTACACGGCCTGGGCGGTGTCGGCAAGACGCTGATGGCGGTGGAGTACATCTACCGCTACCGCCATACCTACGACGTCGTCTGGTGGATTCCGTCCGACCAGAACTTCATGGTGAAGACCGCACTGGCGGAGCTCGCCCCCCACCTCGGGTTGCCCCCGGCGGCGGTGAGCGGGATCGAGGACGCGGCCAGGGATGTTCTGGACGCGTTGCGCCGTGGCGAGCCCTACGACAAGTGGTTGCTCGTGTTCGACAACGCGGACCAGCCGGAAGATCTGATCGACAGCATCCCGCGCGACTCCGGGCACGTGCTGATCACCTCGCGCAACCATCGCTGGGCGAGCCTGGTCGACGCGCTTCCGGTGGACGTGTTCCGCCATGAGGAGAGCATCGAGTTCCTCACCAAGCGGGTGCGCAACGCGATCTCCGACGACGACGCCGCCCAGTTGGCGGAGCAACTCGGTGACCTGCCGCTGGCACTCGAACAGGCCGGGGCGCTGCTGTTCGAGCGCGGCATGACCGCTTCGGAGTACCTGGAGCAGCTGGCCAAACGCACCAGCCAACTGCTGTCCCAGGGGCGGCCGGCCGAGTACCCGGTTCCCATGACGGCCGCCTGGAGCGTCTCGGTGGCAAATCTCTCCGAGAGCCTTCCGGAGGCGGTGGACCTGCTGCGGGTCTGTGCCTTCTTCGGCTCCGAGCCCATCCCACGGGAAGCGATCAGCAAGGCCCCAGAGGGCCTGCGCCCGGAGCTCGCGGGGCTGATCGCCGATCCGATCCGGCTGGGCCGCGCGGTCGGCGAACTCGGCCGCTACGCGCTGGCGCGGCTGGACATCCCCGGCCGCACCATCCAGGTACACCGGCTGGTCCAGAAGCTGGTGCAGGACGAGCTGTCTCCGGAGGAGCAGGAGCGGATCCAGCACGAAGTCCACCTGCTGCTGGCCGCGTACAACGTCGGCGACCCTGACGACGACACGAGTTGGCCCGGATACAGCGTCCTGCTGGGCCATCTGACGCCCTCGAAGATCGCCGACTGCCAGGTGCCCGAGGTCCGTGGGTTCGCCATTCGGATGCTTCGCTACCTGTTCGGCTCCGGCGACTACCGCACCGCCCAGATCGTGGCCAATGACTTCATCAAGCAGTGGAGTATCGAGTCCGGAACCGATCATCCCGACGTCATCCAGGTACAGCTCGCGCAGACGAACACGTTGCGCGAGCTGGGCGAGTACGACGCCGCGACCGAGCTCAACGCCCATGTCCTGGAGGCCGCGGAGAACGTACTGGGACCCGATCACGACGTCACCTTGTGGTCCCTGCGGGGATCGGCCGCCGACCTGCGAGCCTTCGGCGACTTCAGGGCCGCCTTGGAACGCGACCGTGAAGCGCTGCGCCGCTACGAGGAGAGATACGGCCCTCACGACCCGGGCACCCTTCGCGCCATCAACAACCTCGCGATCGACTTCGGCCTGATCAGTGACTACACGCGCGCCCGAGAGCTGCATCACCGGTCGTTCCTGGGATGGAAGCAGCAGGAGAGCAGACGCGTCATGGGCAGCATGCTCAACGCTCTGAACGGCCTGGCCCGGGTGGTCAGGCTGTCCGGCGACTATTCCGAGGCCTGTGACCTCGGCGACGACGCGTACGCCATCGGCCTGGACGCGCTGGGCGCCGAGCACAACTGGACCCTGCGTACCGGCAAGGACCTGTCCATCGCGCTGCGCAGGTACGGGGAGTTCGATCGGGCAGAGGAGATGGCCCTCCAGGTCCAGGACCGCTGCGTGCGGCTGTTCGGGTTGAAGTCGCCCGACACCCTCGCGGCCGCGATGTGCCTGTCCAACCTCTGGCGCGCCACCGGCAGACTCGACGAGGCCACCGGACTGGTCTCCGACTCGGCGGCCCGTTACGCGGAGGTCTTCCAGGCCGATCATCCCTTCAGCCTCGCCTGCCGGAGCAATCTGGCCGTGCTCCGCCGGGTGCAGGGCAATCTGGACGAGGCGCGCAAGCTGAACGAACGCGCGCTGGCGGGGTTGGATGCCAAGCTCGGCCGAGACCACCACTACTCGCTGACGGTGTCCGTCAACCTCGCCAGTGATCTGGCCGCACTCGGCGAGATCGATGCGGCCTGCCGGCTGGGCGAGGGAACGCTCCGGCGCCTCCGCGCCCTGTTCGGCGACAATCACCCGCTCACCCTCACGGGCGCCGCGAACCTCTCGGCCGACCTGATGGCGAGCGGTCAGACGGAGCGGGGCAACGAGCTGATCGATGAGACCCGGGCCGCCTACCAGCGCACCCTTGGCCTGAATCACCCAGATGCCAGGGTCTTTCTGGAAGGGCGTCACCTGGACGCCGACTTCGACCCCCCGCCCATCTAGGCCCTGCGTGCGCGGATCGCCTCGAGGTCCCTGGACACCACGTCATGGATATGGGTGATCAGACGTTCGAGGTCGCGGCAGTACACCGTCGGGTTACGGAAGCCGCTGCCGCTCCGGTAGCGGTGGGTGTAGTGGCCGGCGCCGCAGACCTTCCGCAGATGGCACCCCTGGCATTCGTCTGCCAGTGCGAGGCTCCTGATCTGCCGGGCCGCGATCGAGGGGAGCAGTAGCGCGGTCTCGAACGGGTCGCGGGACACATGCAGCAGGGTTCCGGACGCGCCCTCGTACGCCGACTTGAGCGTGTCCGCCTGCTCGATCTGCCCATTGGTCTCCACGACCACGATGGCGACGGGTGACAGACCGACCGCCTCGCCGGTCGACGGCCGCCCGAACAACAGCATCGTGATCTCGTCGAAGAGTCGCACCTGCGTCTGCTTCTTCGGTGATTCGTACCAGCGGTCGAACACGGCGACGAGCCAGTCGCCGTACGGCATGGAGTCGTCGGGAGGGCGGTCCGGCGGGGGAGTGTCCCAGTTGCCGTGGGGGAGGAGGAAGTTGACGTTGGGCGGCTCGAACTCCAGCATCGCCTCATAGGTCGGTATTGGGTCGTTGCGGAGTTCGATGGTGCTCAGCAGGCCGCTGAAAAGATGCCGGTACGGCTCGGCGCCAAGCCTTTTCAGGCCCGATCGAACGGCCTGAAAACTGCCCTGGCCATTGGCCCACTTGCGGTGCCGGTCGTGACCTTCCTCATTGCCGTCCAGGCTGACCCCGATTTTCACATCGAACTCCCGAAAGAGTTCGAGGAATGGTGGGTCGAGCAGGATCCCGTTGGTCTGGACGTTGAACCGTACGTCGACATCCGGCGCGCAGGTGTCCCGTACGGTCTCCATCGTGTACCGAAGGTGATCCACGCCTGCGAGAAGTGGTTCGCCGCCGTGCAGCGTGACGTCGACACTTTCCAGCAGCTTCGCCCGAGCGTGCTCGGCGATCCGTCGCGCGACCCAGTCCACGGTCGGCCTGGCCATCTTCCGCGGCTGGCGGCGCCAGCTCTGATCGGCCATCTCGTACATGTAGCAGTAGTCGCAGGACAGATTGCAGCGGCTGTGGACCTTGAGGATGAACTCACGGAAGGGGGTGGGGCGCCATCCTTGTCCTAACAGGGCCCGGACGTCGAGGGTCTGTGGCCACTCGGGTGCGCTGGCCTGATGTCCGAGACCGTCGGCCACGCTGATCTCCCCCCGTGGCAGAATCCGAGCGCGACGCTGCCCTTTGTCAGCTTTTCAAGCAATGTATACGTTTTTCAAGATCGCTTAAAGCCATTACCGGACCCCTCGCAGGCCCTGATCGCCCATCGTTCATGGTCCCGGGATTCCCCGGAGATGCGGATGGATTCCGATCCTGATCCCGTCGGCCTGAATCCGGCCTTTTCAGCGACCTTCCGCGACGCCGCGTTATTCGGCTGGATGAGCGCCTCCAGCCGGCTCAGCCTGAGCTCCTCGAACGCGAACCGGATCACCAACGGCACCGCCTCCGCCACGTATCCGTGCCCCGAGGTGGCGGCGAATCCTCCGTATCCCAGCGCGCCGTACGGGTCGGGGACTCGTTCGATCTGGCTGATGTTGACGAGCCCCGCCAGCTCTCTCGTGCTGTTCAGCCGGATCACGAAGCCGACCGCGTTGACTCCGTCGAAACGCGCCAGATATTCACCGAACTCGGCCGTCCCGGTGGGCGCGAAGATCAGCCCTCGGTGCATGCTCACACTGCCCCGCGCCAGTGCGACGAACTCGTTTCGGTCCCCGGCGGTCACCGGCCGCAAGGAGACACGCGCCCCCACGAGCAAGCTCACGCTGAAAAGCTAGCGTGGAGTCCGGGCTTAGAGAAGGGTTCACGGTCGCGAAAGAAAGGATGTCGCAATGGGAAAGGAATGGCACATGCGGCCATTCACAGGGGACCGGGGATACCTACGGGGTGTCCGATGGATCTTCGGCCTGCTGCGCGGCGCCGTGCCGTCGGCCAAGTCCCACCGGCCCCGAGCAGCCCCAGCGCCATCACGGACATGACCGGCCCCCAGCGCGCGGAGTCGGTTCGGCGACAACGATCTAGCTCCGGGGGATCACGTGGTCGCGTGCCTGCCGGTACCGCGCTCGGATTTCGGGCACCGGGTCGGCCTCGTGGACAGTCAGGCCCTCCCGCTCCCAGCGGGGCGGCTCGGGTGCGTCCGACAGTGTCCAGGCGGCCTGGACGGCGGCGCCCTCCGCGACGTACTCCCCGGCCGGTGGCACCAGCACCGGGCGGCCGAAGACGGTCGGCGCGATGCGGCGTACGGCCTCCGAGCGGGCCGCGCCGCCGATCAGCAGGATCCGGTCGGCGCGTGCGCCCTGGGCGAGGAGGGCGTCGAGGCCGTCGGCGAGGCCGCAGAGCATGCCCTCGATCGCGGCGCGCGCCAGGTGGGCCGGGGTGGAGTTGTCCAGGCGCAGCCCGTGCACCGCGCCGGTGGCGTCCGGCCGGTTCGGGGTGCGCTCGCCCTCCAGGTACGGCACCAGCACCAGGCCGTCCGCGCCCGGCGGGGCCGACATCGCCAGCCGTGACAGCTCACCGTGGTCGGCGCCGGTCAGGCGGGCGGCGGCGTCCAGCACGCGCGCCGCGTTGAGCGTGCACACCAGCGGCAGGAACCGGCCCGTCGCGTCGGCGAACCCGGCAACCTCGCCCGCCGCGTCGGCCGACGGCCGCTCGGACACCGTGAACACGGTGCCCGACGTGCCGAGCGAGACCACCACGTCGCCCGGCCGCGCGCCGAGCCCGAGCGCCGCGGCCATGTTGTCGCCGGTGCCCGCCGACACGCGCACGCCCGACGGCGTACGGCCCGCGGTCTCGGCCGGGCCGAGCACGCGCGGCAGCTCCGGGACCCGGCCGATCGCGAGGTCGAGCAGGTCGGTGCGGTACTCCCCATCGGCGGGCGACCAGTAGCCGGTGCCGGACGCGTCGCCGCGGTCGGTCGTCAGCTCGCCGGTCAGCCGCCACGTCAGGTAGTCGTGCGGGAGGCAGACCGACGCCGTACGCGCGAGCGCGTCCGGCTCGTGCCGTGCCAGCCAGCGCAGCTTGGCCACCGTGAACGACGCGAGCGGCACGCTGCCGACCGCGTCCGCCCACTTACCGGCCCCGCCCAGCTCCGCGACCAGGTCCCCGGCCGCGCCCGCCGAGCGGGTGTCGTTCCACAGCAGGGCCGGCCGCACCACCTCGCCCGCCTCCGACAGGCACACCATGCCGTGCTGCTGGCCCGCGATCCCGACGGCGGCGACGTCGTCCAGGCCGCCGGCCGCCTCGATGGCCTGCCCGAACGCGTCCCACCATGCGGCGGGGTCCACCTCGGTCCCGTCGGGATGCGGCGCCTGCCCCGCACGTACGACCGTGCCCGAAGCGGCGTCCGCGACCACCACCTTGCACGACTGCGTCGAGGAGTCGACGCCGGCGACGAGCGTCACGGGCGGGCGCCCAGCAGGTGCTCGACGGCGAGCTGGTCGAGGTGCTCGTGGTGGTAGCCGCGCGCCCCCGCGGCGTCCGGGTCGAAGTCGTCATCGCCGAGAGAGGCGTACGTCTCTCCGTCGCCGAGGGTCGGCACGGAGAGCTGGTCGACCCGCGAGGCCGCGAGCGCCTCCCGCACCTCCGGGTCGGCGCGGAACGCACGCGCGCGCTCCTTCAGGATCAGGTACATCCGCATGTTGGCCGCCGCGGACGCCCACACGCCCGAGATGTCCTCGGTACGCGCCGGCTTGTAGTCGAAGTGGCGCGGGCCCGCGTAGTCGCTGTTCTCCAGCAGGTCGACGAGGAAGAACGCGCTCTTCACGTCGCCGTGGCCGAAGACCAGGTCCTGGTCGAACTTGGGGCCGTGCTGGCCGTTGAGGTCGATGTGGAACAGCTTGCCGTGCCACAGGGCCTGAGAGATACCGTGCACGAAATTGAGGCCGGCCATCTGCTCGTGCCCGACCTCGGGGTTGAGCCCGACCATGTCGGCGTGCTCCAGCGACCCGATGAACGCCAGCGCATGCCCGACGGTCGGCAGCAGAATGTCGCCACGCGGCTCGTTCGGCTTGGGCTCCAGCGCGAACCGAATACCGTACCCGCGGTCGGTGACGTACGAGGCGAGCGTGTCGATGGCCTCACGGAACCGGTCGAGCGCCGCACGCACGTCCTTGCTCGCGTCACTCTCGGCGCCCTCGCGACCACCCCAGAAGACGTACGTCTCCGCGCCCAGCTCGGCGGCCAGGTCGAGGTTGCGCATCACCTTGCGCAGGGCGTAGCGCCGGATGTCACGATCGTTGGAGGTGAACGCCCCGTCCTTGAACACCGGGTGGGTGAACAGGTTCGTGGTCGCCATCGGCACGACGATCCCGGTCTCGTCCAGGGCCTTACGGAACGCCGCGACCGCACGGTCACGGTCGGGCTCGACGGCAAGGAGGTCGTCGTCGTGGAAACTCACGCCGTACGCGCCCAGCTCCGAGAGCCGGTGAACGGCCTCCACCGGGTCGAGCGGCGCACGGGTGGCGTCACCGAAGGGGTCACGAGCCTGCCATCCCACCGTCCACAGGCCGAAGCTGAACTTGTCCTCGCGCGTCGGTTCGAACATGGCGGCTCCTTATTTCGTACATGACTTGGACTAATTAAAACGCCCAGGCCCGGCCTGTCAACACGCCCCAGTCGCGTCGTTGAACTCCTTCTGGTGTTGAGACGTCGATGAGGTGCGGCGTCACAGTGGCTTCATCGGGTAGACCTCGGCGATGGCGGCCCTGAACTGGGCGAGTACCCGGGCGTACAGGGCCCACCGCTGATCGATCAGCTCGTTCTGGGTGCGGCCGCGGACCTTGTATCGCCCGGACCGGGACGTGGCCAGCCACCCTTGCTGGAGCGGATCCCATTCGACGGTGAATCCCTCCACGACCGGCCTGGGCGCGGGCTCCGTCATGACCACCGCAGGCCGTCGATCTCGTCCTCGGTCGGGACGGTGCCCGGCTCGGCGATGACCGCGTGCACCGTCTTGTCGAACCGGCCCGAGTCCACCCAGTACGCGGCGGCGAGCATCTCGACGATGGCCAGGCCGCGCCCGCCGACGTCGGTCTCGGCCGCCACGCGCGGGGTGGGCGGCTGCGGGAACGGGGCCCGCACCCGCAGGTGGACGAACCCGGGTCGGTGCAGCACGCCGAGCCAGATGCCGGGCGCGACGTTCTTCGGCGGAGCCGGATGGCGTAACGCGTGCTGGACGGCGTTGGTGACCAGCTCGGACGTCACGAGCGCCGAGGTGTCGACGAAGTCGCGCTCGCACCGGTCGAGCCGCATTGCGACGAACCGCCGGGCGTCGCCCACGGCCTCGGGTGCGGCGGGCACCCGAAGCCAGGACGGTCCGACGCCGATCGTGGTGAACACGACGCGGCCCGGCATGTGCAGGGGTTGGAACATCGGATCTCCCTGGAGCTGGGAGGTGGCTGTGGCAGCCCGGAGAAGTGGGTGGACTAACTATGCTCCGCCTATTAGGCATTTCGCAGTGAGGTTTACGTGATTCGGAGAGAGCGATTAGGTGATTCGCGTATTGGTGTCCGATTCTGTGCCGAAGGCTCTACGATCAGTGACGCTTCAAGAAGGCCGTGAGTGCGAGGGGGACGACGAGATGGCTGACGCCAGGCACAGCCCGACGGTGCGCCGCCGTCGGCTCGCCAGGGAGCTTCGGAAGCTCCGCGAGGCGGCGGGTTTCACCGCCGATGAGGTCAACCGTCAGCTCGAATGGGCGAACGGCAAGGTGAACAAGCTGGAGCGCGGGCTGACCGTACGGCCGCGCGTCACCGACATCCGTGTCCTCCTGGACACATACGGAGTGGCCGACGAGGCCATCCGCGAAGCGCTCTTCGATCTGACCAGGCAGGCCCGCGAGCGTGGCTGGTGGACGGCGTTCGGGGTTCTCGACGACAACTTCGTCGAGTTCGAAGCCGAGGCAGCGAAGATCTCCACTTGGCAGCCGTTGGTCGTACCGGGCCTGCTCCAGACGTACGCCTACGCTTGTGCCCAGTACCGGGGCTCCTTGATGACGGACGAGAAGGAGATCGAGCGTCTGGTCGATCTCCGCATGGAACGGCAGAAGATCCTCACCGTCGACGACCCGCCCAAGCTATGGGCGGTCATCGACGAGAGCGCCGTCACCCGCTCCTTCGGCTCGGACGAGGCCAAGGCCGAGCAACTGGAGCGCCTCATAGAGACCGAGCGCCAAGACCACATCGTCGTCCAGATCCTGCCGATGAGTGCTGACCCGCATCCCGGTCTGGCCGGTTCGTTCGTGATCCTGGACTATAAGGACGACCCGTCGCTGGTGTACCGCGAGATGCCGCCCAGTAGCTCCTATGAGGAGGGCCGTGCGGAGGTCGAGGAGCGCAAGACCGTGTTCCAGCATCTGAGTGCGACCGCGTTCGGGCCGAAGGAGTCGATCGCCTACCTGAGGCGGTTGGTCGCCAACCCGCGATGAAGAGGAAGTACACCTTGTCCGGCAACAGCTCCACGTGGCGTAAGAGCTCCCGCTCCCAAGGCCAGGGAACAGGCGACTGTGTTGAGGTCACCACCCTCGAGACCCGCAGCGTGTAACCCAGCAAGACCGAAGGCCCTCGGGATCACTCCCGGGGCCTTCAGCGTGTACCGGGGACGCCTCCGAGCACCCGGACAAGACGGCGTGAGTCATCCAGCAGACGGTCGACTGCCGACCCTGCCCTGCGGTCCGGTGCGGGACCGTATGGTGTGACGATGCGCCATGAGGCCGCGCCGTTGCGCCACGCCACCATGCGCGAGCGCAACCTGGCGGTCGTGCTCGGTGAGATCGCCCGGCGGCAGCCGGTCAGCCGTGCCCGGCTCGCCGACACGACCGGGTTCACCAAGACCACCGTGTCCACGCTCGTCGCGACGCTGGGCGAGGCGGGGCTGGTCAAGGAGGTCGGGCCGGTACGCGGCGGTGAGCGCGGGCGTCCCGCGACCGCCGTCTCGGTCAACGGTGACCGGGTCGCGGGTCTCGGGCTGGAGATCAACGTCGACTACCTCGCCGTGTGCGTTCTGGACCTGGGCCGCCGGATCCGGCACCGGGAGGTCGTGGCCGCCGCCAACCGCGGCCGGGACCCGCGCCTCGTCGTCGGTGACCTGACGCGTCTCGCGGAGCGGGCGCTGGCGGTCGCGGACGGGCAGGGACTCTCCGTCGCGGGCGTGGTCGTGGCGTTGCCCGGCGCGCTCGACCGTGCGAGCGGGCGGCTGCGCACGGCGCCCAACCTCGGCTGGAGCGACGTGGCCGCCGCCGACCTCCTGGCGGCCGGGCTGACGGCACTGCCGCTGCCCGCCGACTTCGACAACGAGGCGAACCTCGCCGCGCTCGGCGAGCTGTGGTTCGGCGACGGACCCGAGCTGGGCGCGTACGTCCACGTCTCCGGGGAGATCGGCATCGGCGCGGGCATCGTCGTCGGCGGGCGGGTGTTCCGCGGCGCGCACGGGTTCGCCGGCGAGCTGGGCCACATCGTCGTCGACCCGTCGGGGCCGGAGTGCGCGTGCGGTGGCCGGGGATGCCTGGAGCAGGTCGCGGGGCAGGAGGCGATCCTGCGCGCGGCCGGAATCCCGGACGCGACCGCCACGTCGCCGGCCAGCCCCGACGGCCCGCTGTCCGCGCTGGTCACGCTCCTCGAACGCGGCGACGAACGCGCCCTCGCCGCCGTACGCCGCGCGGGCGAGGCACTGGGACGGGCACTCGCCACCGCGGTGAACCTCCTCGACCCGGACACGATCGTGCTCGGCGGGATCTTCTCCGCGCTCGCCCCATGGGCGCGGCCGTCGGTAGAGACGGCGCTCACGTACGGCTCCGGCGTGCTGCGAACGTCGCCACCACGCGTGACCGTGTCACGCCTCGGCGGGGACGCCGCAGCACTGGGCGCAGCCTCCCTCGTCGTGGAGCGCGTCCTTGACGATCCAGGTCGGCTACTTGCCGCAGCGCGTGTGTCTTGAGCGACCCGGGCCGGTTGCTCGCCGCAGCGCTTACGTCCTGAGCGACCGCGCGGTATCTCCCATTTATTGGGCAAATGCACAGCTTGCGTAGTTATGATCACGCTCCTCGGAAGGGGGTGCCACCGATGAGCGGACCATTGCCTCCGGGGGCGGAGCCCGCTCCACAGGGAGTGGACGTCACCACCCCCAACATCGCCCGGATGTACGACTTCTACCTGGGCGGAAAAGACAACTTCGCGGCCGACCGTGAGGCCGCGCGGAAGATCCTCGCCGTCTTTCCCGACACCCCGGTCGCGGCCTTGGCCAACCGGGAGTTCATGCAGCGCGCGGTGCGTCACCTCGCGGCGGACGGCGTTTCGCAGTTCCTCGACATCGGCTCCGGCCTGCCCACCCAGGGCAGCGTGCACGAGATCGCCACCGGTGCCCGCGTGACATACGTCGACTACGACCCGATGGTGCTCACGCACTCCGAGGCCCTGCTCGGCCGTGCCCCGGGCGTCACGGTCATCCAGGCCGACATGCGCCGGCCCGAGGAGCTCCTCCGCCATCCTGACCTCGGCCTCGACCTGTCCCGCCCGATCGCCGTGCTGCTGGTGGCCGTGCTGCACTTCGTCCCCGACGAGGCACGGCCGTACGGGATCGTGGGCACGCTCCGCGACGCCCTCGCGCCCGGCAGCTTTCTCGCCCTGTCGCACCTGACGAGCGAAGGCGTGCCGGAGGAACTCGTGCGGGCGGGCCGCGACGCGTACAAGAACGCGACCGCGCCGATCGTGCCGCGCTCGCGCGCCGACATCCTGCGCTTCTTCGACGGCTTCGAGCTGATCGAACCCGGCCTCGCCTGGATGTCCGACTGGCGCCCCGACGACCCCAACACCCCGCAGTCCCACGGCTTCGCCGCCGTCGGCCGCAAGCCCTGAGGCCCCGTACATGCCCGACGTCGTTGCGGGCTACGACTCGAAGCGAGCCGCGCGTCCGCCGACGTCGGCAGGGACGCACATCGCGCCCGCCAGCACATGTCCGACAGGGCCTCGACCTTGTCGGATACATCGCGCCCGCCGGGACGTGTCCGGCAGGGCTTTGACCTTGTCGGACACGTCCCGTGGAGCGCCCTGCGGGGTGGGCGCTCCCGTCAGGCGGCGCGGCGTCCCTGGAAGGGCAGGAACCGCTCGGCGCGGTGAGGGCGCGCCGGGATCTCGGTGGCCTCCAGGGCGAGCATCCGGTCGAACCGGAAGGCGCGGATGCTCTTGCGGAGGCGGCACCACGCGATGAGGTACCAGTATTCGCGGTGGACCAGGCAGGTCACCGGCTCGATCTCGCGGGTCGTGACGCCTCCGGCTCCGTCGACGTAGTGGAGGCGGACCACGAGGCGCGCGGTGATCGCGCCGGCGGCCGTACGCGCCCGGCGCGCGGTGGCGGCGTCGAGTGGCCGGGTCAGGGTTTCGAGGGTGGTGGCGATGGCGTCGGTCGGGGCCTCCAGCTCGTCGAACAGGTGGCGCAGTGTGCGGCGGGCGATGGCGGACTGTGGGCCGGCCCCGAGGTGGGCCAGCGAGAGCCCGAGGGCGGCGGTCTCGGCGGCGGTCAGGGTCGGGTGGGCAGGGCGTGCGAGCGTCGCGTTCTCGACCATGGTTCGATCATACGTTCGAATACTGACATTTTCCGGTGTCACTCGCCGCCCGGCTCAGCGCCCGATTCGCGCGCTGGCGCCGTGAGCGCGCCGACAGCGTCAGGCGTGCAGCGTTCGGGGTATGGCCTGGGCCGATGGTGAAGGTGGCGGTCGGGGTGACCGCGATGCTCCGGCGTGCGGCGGGGGCGGCGAACGTCTTGGCCTGGGCGGTTCCCGCCGGCATCGGCATCGGCCTGCACCTCTTCGGGTTACTCGCCGCCCGTCTCGGCGTCCGGATCGCGCGCCAGTGCCGCGAGTGTGTCGAGTGCCGCGTGCAGGGTCCGTGGCGGCGGCGCGGACAGCGCCAGGCGTACGGCGTTCGGGGCGTGGCCCGGGCCGATGGTGAAGGCGGCGGCCGGGGTGATCGCGATGCCCCGGCGTGCGGCGGCGGCGACGAAGGTCTCGGCTCGCCACGGTTCGGGCAGTTCCCACCAGCAGTGGTACGCGCCCGGATCGGCCCGTACCTCGAACCCTTCGAGCCGCTCACGCACGAGACGCTGGCGCATCGCCGCGTCCTCCCGTTTCGCGCTCTCGATCCGGCTCGCCGTCCCGTCCGCCATCCAGCGCGTCGCGGCTTCCAGTGCGAACCGCGGTGCCGTCCACCCTCCCGACCGGAGCGCCGCCGAGACCCGGTCGGTGGTCCCGGCGGGCGGAAGCAGGAAGCCCAGGGACAGGCCCGGTGCGATCCGTTTGGACAGGCTGTCGGCGACCACGACGTGCTCCGGTGCGAGGGCGGCCAGCGGCGGCACGTCGTTCCGCAGAAAACCGTAGATCGTGTCCTCGATCGCCGGCAGGTCCAGCGCGCGCAGGGTCGCGGCCAGCTCCGCCCGACGCTCCGGAGGCATCGTGACGCCGAGCGGGTTGTGCAGGGTCGGCTGCAGGTAGACCGCCCGCAGCGGCGGCGCGGCGCGCAGCGCGCCGGGCATCAGGCCCGACTCGTCCATCGCGAGCGGTATCAGCGTGACGCCGAGCCGGGCCGCGATGCCCTTGACCACCGGGTACGTCAGCGCCTCGACGCCGAGCCGCGCGCCGGGCGGCACCAGCGCGGAGATCGCGGCGGCGATGGCCTGCCGCCCGTTGCCGGCGAACAGCGTACGCCGCGGGTCGGGCGCCCAGCCGGCGCGGGCGAGCAGCGCGGCCGAGGCGAGACGGGCCGCCTCCGTGCCCGCCGCGCCCACCGGCGTCAGGCTCGCCGCGAGCGCGCCGGTGCGCAGCAGGTCTCCAAGGCTCGCGGCGAGGCGCTCGGACTGGCCGTCGAGCACCGGGAAGTTCATCTCCAGGTCGACGCGCGCCCCGCCGGGCTCGCTGAGCGCGGGTTCGACCGGCGGCTCGGCCGCGCGGACGAACGTCCCGCGCCCGACCTCGCCGACGACCAGGCCGCGCCGTGTCAGCTCGCCGTAGACGCGCGCCGCGGTCGACGGCGCGATGCCGCGGCGGCGTGCGAACCACCGCTGCGGAGGGAGCCGTTCGCCGGGTCGGAGTCGGCCGGCGGCGATGTCGGCCTCGATCGCATCGGCGATCACCTGGTACGCCGTCACCGAACCTCCAACATTGCACCGAGAGCATTGCACCTATTGCACTGAATTATTGCGCTGATTAGCGTCAGGTCAAAGACGACTAGGGGAGAGCGACATGAACTATGACGACCTCGGCGAAGGCGACGCCCTGGTGCTGGTCCACGGGCATCCGTTCGACCGGTCGATGTGGCGCCCGCAGATCGAGTACTTCGCGCGGTCCCACCGGGTGATCGTCCCCGACCTGCGCGGCTACGGAGAGAGCGCGGTCGTGCCCGGCACCACGACTCTGGACGTGTTCGCCCGCGACATCGCGGGCCTGCTCGACCGGCTCGGGGTCGGGACGTTCGTCCTGGGCGGCCTGTCCATGGGCGGCCAGATCGTCCTGGAGTTCCACCGGCTGTTCGCGGACCGGATCCGCGGTCTCGTCCTCGCCGACACCTTCGCCCAGGCGGAGACCGAGGAGGGCCGGAAGGTCCGCAACGCCGCGGCCGACCGGCTGCTCGCCGAAGGCATGGACGGCTTCGCGCATGAGGTGCTCCCGCGCATGGTGGCCCCTCGCACGATCGAGGAGCGGCCCGATGTGGCGCGGCACGTCCTGGCCATGATGCGCGCCGCGCCGCCCGAGGGGGCCGCGGCGGCGCTTCGCGGGCGCGCGGAGCGGCCCGACTACACGGAAATGCTCGCGGAGATCGCCGTGCCGACGCTGGTGGTCGTCGGAAGCGAGGACGACTTCACGCCCGTCGCCGACGCGGAGTTCATGTCCGCCCGGGTCCCCGGTGCCGTGCTCGCGGTCATCGACGGCGCGGGCCACCTGCCCAACCTCGAACGGCCGGAGGAGTTCAACGCCGTGCTCGACGAGTTTCTTTCTACAGAACCTGGACGCAGCTTCAGAAAACCTTAGAATGAGAACCAAGGCGAACGAGGAGAGAGCCATGTCCGACTCGGAGCCACCGGTCTCGTTCCAGACCGAGCCGTCGCGCTACCGGCACTGGCGCATCGAGTTCGACGGCGACGTCGCCCGGCTGGTGATGGACGTCGACGAGCGGGCCGGGCTCCGGCCGGGGTACGAACTGAAGCTCAACTCCTACGACCTCGGCGTCGACATCGAGCTGTACGACGCGGTCCAGCGGCTGCGCTTCGAGCATCCCGAGGTCCGCGCCGTCGTGCTCACCAGCGGCGACGACAAGGTGTTCTGCGCCGGGGCCAACATCAAGATGCTCGCGTCCTCCGGCCACCCGTGGAAGGTCAACTTCTGCAAGTTCACCAACGAGACGCGCTGCGGCATCGAGGACGCGACGGAGCACTCCGGCCAGACCTACCTGGCGGCGGTCAACGGCACGGCGTCCGGCGGAGGCTATGAGATCGCGCTGGCGTGCGAGCGCATCCTCCTCATCGACGACCGCTCGGCGGCGGTGTCGCTGCCGGAGGTGCCGCTCCTCGGGGTGCTGCCGGGCACCGGCGGCCTGACACGGGTGGTCGACAAGCGGAAGGTCCGGCGCGACCGGGCCGACGTCTTCGCGACCAAGGCCGAGGGCGTCAAGGGCCGTACCGCCGTCGAGTGGGGCCTGGTCGACGAGGCGATCCCGCGCAGCAGGTTCGACGAGACGGTCCTGGCGCGCGCGAAGGTGGCCGCCGCGGCGTCGGCGCGCACCGGCGAGGGCGGCGTCGCGCTCCCGATGCTCGAACCGGAGATCACCGCCGACCGGATCGCGTACCGGCACGTCACCGCCGACCTCGGCGACGACGTCGTCACCATCACGATCGACGGTCCCGCCGGCGCGACCGTTCCCGACGTGATCGACGCGGACTTCTGGCCGCTCGCGATGACCCGCGAGCTGGACGACCTGATCCTGTGGCTGCGCACCAACCTGCCGGAGCTCGGCACCTGGGTGATCAAGACCGCGGGCGACGCCGCCGCCGTCCTCGCGTACGAGGAGTCGATGACGGGCGACAAGGACTGGCTGGTCAACGAGGTCCGGCACTACTTCAAGCGCACCCTGAAGCGCCTCGACGTGACCAGCCGCAGCCTGGTCGCGCTGATCGAGCCGGGAAGCTGCTTCGCCGGCCCGCTGCTGGAGACCGCGCTCGCCTGCGACCGGCAGTACCTCCTGGAGGGCGCGGAGCTCGTCGTCACCGACGCGAACTTCGGCGCCTTCCCGATGGGCAACGGCCTCACCCGGCTCGCGTCGCGCTTCCACGGCGAGGAGGGCCACCTGCGGGACGTACGCGGGCGCCCGATCGAGGCGGACGAGGCCGCTGAGCTCGGCCTGGTCACCCTCTCCCTCGACGACATCGACTGGGAGGACGAGATACGCCTCGCGCTGGAGGAGCGCGCGTCGCTGAGCCCGGACGCGCTGACCGGTATGGAGGCCAACCACCGGTTCGCCGGCCCCGAGACCCTCGAATCGAAGATCTTCGGCCGCCTCTCCGCCTGGCAGAACTGGATCTTCAACCGGCCCGGCGCGGCCGGGCCCGACGGGGCGCTCAGCAGGTACGGCACCGGAAAACGAGCGAGCTTCGACCGCAAGAGGGTCTGATGAGCAGGGCGAGCGATCAATGAGCACAGCGGATTACACCGAGAAGATCCCGAACAACGTCGGGCTGGCCGACGACCGGCGGCTGCAGCGGGCGCTGGAGTCCTGGCAGCCGGGCTTCCGGCAGTGGTGGGCCGAGATGGGGCCCGAGCTGCCCACCGAAGACGTCTACCTGCGTACGGCGATCAACGTCGGGCGCGAGGGCTGGGCGCACTTCGGGCACGTGCCGGTGAGCGAGTACCGCTGGGGCGTCTTCCTCTCCGAGCCGCGCCCTGACCGCCGGATCGCGTTCGGCGAGCACAGGGGCGAGCCGGTCTGGCAGAAGGTGCCGGGGGAGTATCGCGCCGAGCTGCAGCGCCTCATCGTGATCCAGGGCGACACCGAGCCGGCCAGCGTCGAGCAGCAGCGGCGTCTCGGGCACACCGCCCCGAGCCTGTACGACCTGCGGAACCTCTTCCAGGTCAACGTGGAGGAGGGCCGTCACCTGTGGGCGATGGTCTACCTCCTGCACGCCTTCTTCGGCCGAGAGGGCCGCGAGGAGGCCGGCGAGCTGCTGCGCCGCAACTCCGGCAGCGAGGACTCCCCGCGCATCCTCGGGGCCTTCAACGAGGAGACGCCGGACTGGCTGGCGTTCTTCATGTTCACCTACTTCACCGACCGCGACGGCAAGTTCCAGCTCGGCACGCTGAAGGAGAGCGGCTTCGACCCGCTGTCGCGCACGTGCGAGTTCATGCTGAAGGAAGAGGCCCACCACATGTTCGTGGGCACCACCGGCGTCGACCGCGTCGTCGCGCGCACGGCGCGGCTGATGGCCGACAACGGCACCGACGACGCCGGGCCGTACGGCGCGATCCCGCTGACGGTGATCCAGAAGTACCTGAACTTCCACTACAGCGTCAGCCTGGACCTGTTCGGCGGCGAGACGTCGACGAACGTCGCGAACTACTACTCCGCCGGGCTGAAGGGCCGCTGGCAGGAGGAACGCCGGTCCGACGACCACCGGCTCACCGAGGACGGCGCCCGCGTCGACGTCGTCGAGGACGGCCGGCCGTCGACGGCCGAGGTGGAGGCGCTGACCGCGCTCAACACCGACCTGCGCGACCAGTACGTCACCGACTGCGAGAGCGGCGTGAAGCGCTGGAACCGCATCCTGGAGGAGGCGGGCCTCTCGCGGCGGCTGGCCCTGCCGCACCGGGGGTTCAACCGGTTCGTCGGTGCCTTCGCCGGCATCAACGTGTCGCCGGACGGCGAGGTGCTGGCCGACGCCGAGTGGGAGGCGCGGAAGGACTCCTGGCTGCCCACCGCCGACGACAGGGCGTTCGTCGCTTCGCTCATGCGCCCCGTATACGAGCCCGGTAAAATCGCCGCCTGGCTCGAACCGCCGCGAAACGGCATCAACGGCAAGCCCTTCGACTACGAGTACGTCCACTTCCTGTAGAGGATTTCCCCCAAAGGGCGTGATCCGGTGTTCAACGCGTGCACCTACCTCGTCGACCGGCATGTCGAAACCGGCGCCGGTGACCGTCTCGCGGTCACCGGGCCGGGCGGCGGTCTCACCTACGGCGGCCTGCTGACGCGCGTACGACGCGTCGCCGCGGGCCTGCGCGACCTCGGCGTACGCCCCGAGGAGCGCGTCCTGATCTGCATGGCCGACGGCGCGGACATGCTCGCCCTCATCCTCGGTGCGATGCGCATGGGCGCGGTGCCCGTGCCCGTGTCGACCATGGCGACGGCGAAGGACCTCACCGGGCTGCTGCACGACTCGCGCGCCCGTGTGCTCGCCGCGAGCCCTGAGTTCGCGCCGGTCGCGGAGGAGGCGGCACGGTCCGCGCCCGAGGTCACAGCGTTCCTGCTCGCCGGGGACACATCGCCGGACGCGCCCGCGTGGGCGGAGGGCCGCGGCCTGAACACGATCCTCGGCGACGAGGCCGGCGGCGACCCGTACGCCACGAGCCCGGACTCCACCGCCCTATGGCTCTACACCTCCGGCACCACCGGCCTGCCGAAGGCCGCCGTGCACCGGCACGCCTCGATCCGGTCCGTCGCCGAGACCTACGGCGCGCAGGTGCTCGGCATCCGTCCGGACGACCGCTGCCTCTCGGTGCCGAAGCTCTTCTTCGCGTACGGCATCGGCAACTCCTGCTTCTTCCCGCTGTCGGTCGGCGCTGCGGCGGTACTGGAGCCCGCGCGCCCGACGCCCGCCCTCATCGCCGAGCGGGCGGTTAAGGAGCGCCCGACGCTGTTCTTCGGCGTGCCCACGTTCTACGCCGCGCTGCTCGCCGCCGACCTGCCCGCCGACACGTTCGCGTCCGTACGGCGGGCCGTCTCCGCCGGCGAGCCGCTGCCCGCCCCGATCTTCCGGCGCTTCGCCGACCGGTTCGGCGTGGAGATCCTGGACGGCATCGGCGCTACGGAGGCCCTGCACATCTTCGTCTCCAACCGTCCCGGCCAGGTACGCCCCGGCACGACGGGCGTCCCGGTACCTGGCTACGACGTGCGGATCGTCGACGACGCCGGCGCCGACGTGGAGCGCGGCGAGCCCGGTCACCTCATGGTGTGCGGCGACTCGATCGCGACCGGCTACTGGTGCCGTACGGACGTGACCCGCCGCGTGTTCCAGGGCGAGTGGCTGCGCACCGGCGACACGTACATGGCGGACGAGGACGGCGGCCTGCGCTTCCTCGGACGCTCCGACGACATGATCAAGGCGGGCGGCATCTGGGTCTCGCCCAGCGAGGTCGAGTCACGGCTGCTCGAACACCCCGGCGTCGCCCAGGCCGTGGTGGTCGCCGCCGCAGACGGCAACGGCCTGGACAAGCCGGTCGCCGGCGTCGTACGCGCCGAGGGCTCCGGCGTCACCGCCGACGAGCTGGTGGCGTTCTGCCGCGAAGGGCTCGCGGCGTTCAAGCGACCGCGCGCGGTCTTCTTCCTCGACGCGCTTCCGACGACCGCGACCGGAAAGGTACGCCGCTTCGTCGTCCGTGACGCGCTGAAGGAGCGCGGGATCGCCTTCTGACCCTGCCGGACGGGCAGTGAGCGTTTGACCACCGGTTCCCAGGGCATCGGGGGGGCAGATCGTTCAGAAGGGATCGTGATGACCGCTCAGAGTGCGGAGGTCAAGGCCCAAGGCCGAAGAGTCCGTTCCAGCACGCCGTTCAGGGCATTGAGCAGGTCCGGCCTTGTCGCGCGCGGCGCCATCTACATTCTCATCGGCTCTCTGGCCGTCCAGATCGCCTTCGGCGGCGCCGAAGGCAAGGAGGCCGACCGGCAGGGCGCGCTGCAGACCGTCGCCAAGACCCCGGGCGGCACGATCCTGCTGTGGCTGCTGGCCGTCGGGCTCTTCGGAATGGCGATCTGGCGCCTGAGCGAGGCCGTCTACGGCCAGCCCACCGAAGACGGCGACAAGGCGACCAAACGGCTGTGGTCGTTCACCCGCGCCGTCTTCTACGGCCTGGTCTGTTCCAGCACCGTGGCGTTCATCGTCGGCGTCGGCGGCCCCGGATCCAGCGACAAGAAGTCGAAGGACTACACCGGCAAGGCGATGCATGACATCCCCCTCGGCCGCTGGCTGGTGCTGCTCGCCGGGCTCGGCCTCATCGCCGGCGGCATCGGCATCGCGGTGAGCGCCGTGAGGGCCAAGTTCGAGAAGAAGCTCAACACCCACCAGATGAGCCCGGCGACCCAGAAGGTCGTGAAGGTCCTCGGCGTGGTGGGCAAGTCGGCACGCGCCATCGTCTACACCTTGGCCGGGGTGTTCCTCGCGTACGCCGCCGTCACCTACGACCCGGACAAGGCCAAGGGGATCGACGGCACACTACGGTCGCTCACCAAGTCCTCGATCGGCCCGGTGCTGCTGGTGGCGGTCGCGCTCGGCCTCGTCGTCTTCGGGATCTACTCGTTCTGCGAGGCCCGCTGGCGCCGGGTCGGCTAGACCGCCGTCTTATGCGCCCCCGAGGATCGCATGGCAGTTGTCCCGCCACGCCTCGAAGCGCTCCTCCCACGCGTAGTCGCGGGCGAACTTCTCGTCGGCGGGGAGTCTCTCGAGGTCGATCTTCTCGCCGTCGAGGAGGATGCCCGGCTCCTGCGTCACCTCGCCGACGACGGTGAACAGGCCCCCGGCAGCCTGCGCCGCGGCCGTGACGCGGTCGACGTCGCGCTTGTCCACCGCGTACATGTTCTCCCAGTTGTAGCCGGGAGAGAGGACCATGCATTCAATGGGGAGGTCGAGCGCGTTCGTGATCGGGCGGAGGGCGGGATCGACGAGGCGGCGCAGCGAGGCGCGGTCGATGTGAGCGCCGACCTGGGAGACCCGCGAGAGGATCTTCAGGCCGCCGCCGATCCCGTCCGACAGGTCCAGGCCGGCCCGCAGGAGGCCTGTCGAGGCCATGGCTCGTGTCTCGTTGAACGGCAGGGTCAGCATGTAGTCCGCCTCGCGGCACGCCTCCGCGAGGGCGTCCGGGACCTCCAGGCGGAACGCGGAGATCACGGCATGGGCCCAGCGGGTACCCCACGGACGGCGCGCGGCCGAGGTGACGCCGATCAGCATGCCCGGCTCGGCGCCCACCCGCCGCACGAGGGATTTCGTCGAGGCGGTGCCGACTCCGATGCCGACCATGTGGAAGTTCGGGCCCTCCTTGGTGTCGCCGCCCACGAGCCGCGCGCCGTAGGTCTCCAGATCGGTCTGGATGTTCGACGTCAGGTCCGCCAGTACCTGGACGGCCGTGTCACGCGGCAGCGTAAGAGCCACCAGGAACGACTGTGGCGTACCGCCCATGCAGATGATGTCGGACAGGGTCTGGGCTACGCAGAGACGCGCCCGCATATGAGGCGCCACACCGTTCGCCAGCCGGTCGACGTTGACCAGCAGAGACTGCCCCTCCGGGAGTTCGATCACAGCGCAGTCGTCGCCGATGTCCCGCGTACCGCCGACGTTGACAAGGCCTTCAAGGATCGCGTGGAGCTGGTACTCCCCGACGTCGGTCAGTGGCCGCCCGTAATCGCCGTCTTCCGTGGTCATGCCGTTGTACTCCCGTCCCGTGTCGCGCGGTGACCGAGCTGGATCAAGGCAGGGTCTGCACGCTTAGAATAGGACTCTCCTGTGTCAGCACCGAGGTCTCCATCCAGTGGTCGCCTCATGCGTTCTCGGCGTTCTCGGCGTTCTCAGGTGGCAAGACGGCCTCGATGAGGTGCGGCCCGGGTTCGGCGTACGCACGGGTCAGGGCGGCCGCCAGCTCCGGCACCTCGTTCACCTGGCAGGACGGGACGCCCAGCGCCGCGGAGAGGCCCGTGAAGCCGATGGGAGGGTCGGAGAGGTCGAGCATCCGGGTCGCGGGCTCGCCGACCTCGCCCATACCGGTGCGGTCGAGCTCCCGCCGCAGGTTCGCGTAGGAGGAGTTGTTGACCAGGACGGTGGTCACGTTGAGCCGTTCGCGGGCTTGAGTCCACAACGCCTGGATCGTGTAGAGGGCGCCGCCGTCGGCCTCTATCGCCAGCACGGGCCGGTCCGGCGCGGCGAGCGCGGCCCCGGTTGCCACAGGCAGGCCCTGACCGATCGCGCCCCCGGTCACGGTGAGCAGGGTGTGGCGTGCGGCGCCGGCCAGCTTCCGTGACAGGAAGGCGCCGGAGCTGTGCGCCTCGTCGACGACGATCGCCCGGGTGGGAAGCGTCGCGGCGAGCGTCGTGGCGAGGCTCTCGGGAGTCAGCGGCCCGCTGAGCTCGAATGCCCGTGCCGGTGGGGGGCTGGACGCCGAGAGCGCTGAGAGGTCGACCGCGGCGGCGAGGCGGTCCGCGAGACCGTCCAGAATGGATTCGGCATCCTGACCCGGGTCGACGAGTTCCACGATCCGGCACCCGTCCGGGACGAGATCACCGGGCAGCAACGGGTCGGCGAAGGACGCTACCGGTGCACGGGCGCCGCACAGGATGAGCGTCCGCGTGCCGGACAGCTGCTCGATCGCGGGTATGGGCTCGTATTCCAGGCGTGGGACCGCGGGGACACCCGCTCCTGCCTCAATCCGGGCTGGGAAGGCCTCGGCTAACAGGCGCGCTCCGGTCGCCCGCGCGATCCGGCTCGCCGCGCGCAGGCCGCGTTCCGACAGCGCCGCGCCACCGATCAGCAGCGTCGTCCCGCCATCGCCGAAGGCTCCGCACAGCTCGTCGATCACGTCCGTGCTCACCGCGGGCAGCGGACTCGACCGGCGGCTCGCGACCGGCTGAGCCGCCGGCTCCCACAGGACGTCCGCGGGCAGGATCAACACGGCGATCGTGCCGCCGTCCGCGTCGGCGGCCGACACCACGCGCAGCGCGTCGGCGGCCGTGTCGCGACCGGTGCCGCTCGTGTGCACCCAGGCCGACACGGTGCGGGCGAGAGCCGCGATGTCGGTCTGCAGCGGCGCGTCGTAGCGGACGTGCCCGGTCGCGTGCCCGATGACGAGGCAGACGAGCGGCGTCTTCGCGCGGCGTGCATTGTGCAGGTTCGCCAGCCCGTTGGCCAGTCCGGCGCCCTGGTGCAGGAGCATCGCGGCGGGGCGGCGCGCAACCCGGCCGTAGCCGTCGGCGGCACCGGTCACCACGCTCTCGTGCAGCGCTAGGACGCTCCGCATGGCCGGGTGCGCGCCGAGGGCGTGAACGAGGTGCATTCCGGACCTGCCGGGGTTCAGGAAGCACACGTCCACCCCGGCGGCGGTGATGCCTGCGACGAGCGCCTGCGCCCCGTTCCATGGTGTCGCCTGTGCGCCGGTGTCCGCCATGAGTTCACTCCTGCGGTGTCTCGGCGGTTCGGCGAACCGGCGCCCTCAATCAGGACTCTGACATATCGCTCGCATGGCGTCGACCTGAGCGGAATCCGGACATTTCACTTACCATGAAGGCGCTGCCGCCGTTTTCGAACCGCCGACTCCGCCGACCGATGTGGGGGGGAATCGTGGTGAACACGCATCCGCTTGTCGCGGTGAGCCTCGCGGGCTCGTACACCGGCCGGATCTGGCACCCTGAGCAGCCGATCCTCGGCGGAAGCCGCGACCGATACCGGCTCGAGTGGTTACGTTCCCAGGCCGACCTCATCCTCTACGGCGCGGGCACCGCACGCACCGATAAACGCCGTATCCGGCTCACGTACCCGGATTTAGCCGCCGCTTACGCTCAGCGCGGTCGCGGAACCATCCCGCCGATCGCGGTCGTGGCCGGCCGAGCGGACTTCGACTGGACGAGCCCGTTCTGGCAGACGCCCACCCGTATGACGCTCGTGCTGCCGGACGCGGCCGACGATGGCCGCATACCCGATTCGATCAACGTCCTGAGGCTCCCCGCCACCGACGACGTGGCGCTTGTCCTTGATCGACTGACCGGGGGCGGCCACGAGCGCGTGCTGTGCGAGGGCGGCGGCAAGCTGTACGCGTCGATGGCGCGCCAAGGGCTCGTCGACGAGCTCTTCTACACGGTGACCCCGTGGTCGCTCGGCGGCGACACGCCCGCTGTGGCCCCGGACCCGTTGCCGCTTCAGCGCTTTACGCTTGTCTCCGCCGAGGTCGCCGACGACGACCTGCTGTTGCGGTATCGCACTCCCTCCGGCCGCTCCTGGCCGCTGTGGGACTGAACCTGTCCAGCTCTGCCACGGCTGGTCGACCACAGGGGAGTTCTGATGCCCGCAGTGCCTGATTTCGGCGGTGGCCTCTTCCACGACGTTCCCGCGCAGCGGCCCGCCGTCCCGATCGCGGTGAACGCGGTCCGTGTTTCGGGTCAGAAGATCTCGGTGCGCGTCGAGGACCCTCTCTTCGACGGCGTCGGGGAGCTGCTCTGCGACGTCATGGCGGAGGTCTCGCTGCGCGCCGACCAGCGCGGCGTTCACATGTCCCGTGTCGAGCAGGCGCTGCTCACCGGGCCGCGGCACGCCACGCTCCCCGGGCTGGCGCTGCTGATGGCCGAGGAGGTACGCGGCCTCCAGGATCAGGACCGCGCGCGCGTCAGCCTGCGGGCGACCGTGCCGCTGCGCACGACGACCCCGGTCACCGGCCTGACTTCGCCCGACACGGTCCAGGTGGCGGCGTGGGCGTCCGTCGGCGAGACCGTGCGGGGCGCCGCCGCGCTCTCGGCGACGAACATCTTGGCCTGCCCGTGTATGCAGACGTACGCGCTGGAGGATCTCGCCGCGGAGGTCGGGCTTCCCTTCGAGCAGGCCCGCGAACTGCTGGGTCGGGTGCCCATCGCGACCCACAGCCAGCAGGGGCGCCTCCGGCTCGAGGTGCAGGCGCCGCATCCCGACCGGCTGCCCGCCTACCGGGACCTCTACGACGTCGCCCGCAGCGCCACCACGCTCACTCAGGAGCTCCTCAAGCGCCCAGACGAGTACGACATGGTCCGCCGCGCGCACCTCAATCCCCAATTCGTCGAGGACGTGGCCCGTACGGCGACCGCCGACCTCATGCGGGCCCTCGGTTCCCTGCGGACTGAAGGGCCGGAGGGCCTTCTTCTCGATGTCCTCGCGGAGAGCTACGAGTCGATCCACGGCCACGACATCAGCGCGCACATCAGCACGTCAGCGGTCTGACAGAGTTCCGTGCGGGCGGCGGCCCGCGGGCGCGGTCACGACGCGGGCCCGTTCGTCATCGGCAGGAAGAAGCGGTAGCGCTCCTCGTCCGACAAGGTGCGGAACACGCGCGACCGTGCCAGGTCCATCAGCTCTTCGATGGTGCTCGGCACCGCCCACACGCGGGCCGTGCCGTCGCCGGAGGACGTCGCCAGCCGCCCGTCAGGTGCCCACGCGATCCGTTCGGCCCACGCGCGGTGCTCGGCGAGGATCGCGAGCGCGACGTTCGTTTCGCGGTCCCAGACACACGCGTTGCCGTCGTCGTACGCGGCGGCGACGCGTGTGCCGTCCGGCGACCAGGCCACGTCGCGCACGACCTCGCCGTCGCCGCCGATGGTTCCGGTCTGCCGTCCCTGTACGGGATCCCACAGCCGGATCGTGCGGTCCCGCGAGCCGGAGACGAGGCGTGTGCCGTCGGGCGACCAGGCCAGTCCGTTCACAGATTCGGTGTGGCCGTCGAGGACATGGAGGCATTCGCCCCGGCTCGCGTCCCAGACACGGATCGAGCGGTCGTTCGATCCGGACGCGAGGAACGCGCCGTCCGGCGACCAGCACAGCGCTCGCGCGTTCTCCACATGACCGGCCAGCGCCTGCGGGGCCGCCGAACCAGAGACCGGTTCCCAGAGCAGCAGAGAGCCGTCACGGGCCCCGGTCGCCAGCCGGTCGCCGGAGGGATGCCACGCCACGCTGCGCACCGCATCCTCATGGCCCGTCAGCACCTCGCGTTCCTCGCCCGTCTCGCTGTCCCAGATGCGCACCGTCCGGTCCTCGGAACAGCTGGCGATCCACCGGCCGTCCGGCGACCAGGAGACCCCGCGCACGGGGGCCGTGTGGCCTGAGAACGCGGCGAGCACGGCGCAGGAGACCGCGTCCCAGATCTGCACGGTGTGGTCGCGCGACCCGGTCGCGACCCGGTCTCCGGCAGGTGACCATGCGAGGGCCCGCACCCAGTCCCCGTGGCCGCGGAACACGGCGTCGGCCTGACTCGGTGTCGCGTCCCAGACGCGTACCGCCGTGTCGCGCCCGGCGGTGGCGACGCGCTGCCCGTCCGGCGACCACGCGGCGGCCGTGACCCAATCCTGGTGGCCGCGCAGCACGGCGACCGATGCCTCGTTCTGTGTGCTCCACACCCGGGCCGTCCCGTCGCGCGAGGTCGACACGACGTGGTCTCCGTCCGGCGACCACGCGACACCCCAGACGTAGTCCTCATGGCCGGTGAAGACGATGCGCTGCGCCTGCCGGGCCACGTCCCAGAGCCGTACCGTCCGGTCACGGGATCCCGTGACGAGCTGCCGGCCGTCGGGAGACCAGGAGAGTCCCTCGACCCAGTCTCCGTGGCCGCGTAACACGCCGAGGCTCGCGCCGGTCTCGTCCCAGAGCCGTATCGTGTGGTCGCCGCTGCCGCTCGCGAGGATCGTTCCGTCGGGCGACCAGGCGACCGACTGCACCCAGTCCTCGTGGCCGGTGAGCTCGGCCAGTTGCTGCCCGGTCTCCGCATCCCAGAGCCGGATCCCACCGTCGCGCGAGCCGCTCGCGATACGCGTACCGTCCGGCGACCACGCGACCGTCTCGACACGGTGCTCGTGGCCTTGCAGCACTCGAAGCTCCGTGCCGGTGTCCGCGTCCCAGACGCGGATCATCCGGTCGTGGGAGGAGGACGTGATCCGGCGCCCGTCGGGCGACCACGCTACGGCCGCCACCCGGTCCGTGTGGCCGGAGAGCTCGACGCGCGTCTCAAGGCTCTGCGCGTCCCACACGCGCAGCACCAGGTCGTGCGAGCTCGTGACGATACGGCCGCCGTCGGGACTCCACGCGACACCGGAGACCCAGTCGCGGTGTCCGCGCAGCAGACCCCGCAGCCGGGAGGACTTCAGCGCCGCGTGCAGCGCCGTGAAGGCGAGTGGCCGCGCGCCGCACTCGTCGATCGCCGCGAGCGCGAGCAGGATGCCCTGTTCCGGATCGAGGTGCACATTCCGCAGGACCTGGGTGGCGACGGCGTCGGAGACGCGTTCCTGCCATACGCGGTCCTCGCGACGGGAGATGTCGATGAACTCCTGGATCCGCTCGAAAGTCCCGGACTTCGCCAGGCCCGGCAGCCACTGGGTGACGGTCTGCAGCCGTTCGCCGCTCAGCAGGAAGGCCTGCTGCCGACCGGACTGCTCCCAGTCGAGCACCCAGTGTTCGAGCTGGGTGCGGTGCCGAAGGTCCTCGGAATTCGTCGCGACCTGCTGCCGCAGCGGGGGCCAGTACTCGAACAGCGCCTCGTGGGCGACGTCGATGACCGCGTCGCCCTCCATGGTCGTGCTCGTCAGCAGCCGTGCGTCGACGAAGGCGCCGACGATCCGCTCTTCGGTCAGGTCGAGCTCGCCGCGTCGGACCCGTCGGCGCGTGGGTTGCGGCCCTTCGAAGGTCACGAACTTCAGCAGGGTGCGCAGAATGGTGTCTTCGTCGAACGTCGCGGACAGGTCGGCGGTGACCCGGTCGGCCTGCTTGGCCAGGGAGCCGCGTACGCCGCCGAGCCGCTGGTAGATCTCCTCGGTCACGACTCCGCGGCCGCGGGTTCTGAGATACGACTCGTGAAGAACATACGCGAGCAGGGGGAGTGCCTGGCCGCCGCCCGAGTCCGTCACCATCCGGGAGACGACCCCGGGCTCGAACCGCATTCCCGCGAGCGCGGCAGGTTCCTCGATGGTCTTTATCGCCGAAAGCTCGTCGAGCGTCCCGATGATCACCGGCTTGCGGAACAGTTGGGCGAACCGCCCGCTGAGCAGGTCGGTCAGGAATTCCGACCGGAGCGTCGCCACGACACGCAGCGTCGGTACCGCGTCGAGCGCGCCGTCGATCAAGCCGAGGAAGGCCTCCCTTTCCGCGTCGCTCGCGAGCGTCAGCAGTTCCTCCAACTGGTCGATGACGATCAGCGTGTGGCCGCGCCGCTGCGGACCGGCCGCATCGAGCAGATCGGCCAGGTAGCCGGCGCCCGTCCCGAGACCGACGGAGATCTCGTCGACGTTCGGTGCCGCCGGGACCTCGGCCAGGGCGAGCGCGAGGCTCTTCAGCGGGTGGACGCCCGGGACGACGGGCGGAACCACCCGCCAGACCCGCCGGGACCGCGCGAGCCGGGCGACCAGACCGGCCTGCACCAGGGAGGACTTGCCGCTTCCCGATGGTCCGACGACGGGAACGAAGCGCTGTGGAACGCCGCCCCACGGCTGGATGCGTTCGAAGATTTCGGACGTCTCCGCCTCGCGGCCGAAGAAGACGTCGGCGTCGTCGACGGAGAAGGACTCCAGCCCTGGATATGGCGAGCGCCGGGCGTCCCAGGTGCGTCGGCGGGGGGACGTGCTTCCCGGCCCGACGACGAGCTGGGCGACGAGCGCGGAGGTGGACGCCACGAGGCCGAACACGAAGACCGTGCTGGTCGATTGGTACTGGGTGGCGAGCTCCGTCGCGGCGGTGCCTAACAGCAGAAGTGCCAGGCAGCCGGTCCACGTCAGCCACATGCGCCGCGACTGCACGGGAACCAGCCGCTTCCAGCGTTGCTCACGGCTCCTGCTCGGCATGACCCCAATAATGCCACCGAGCCGCTGGCTTATCACGGTCCTGAGCCGAACACTAGCCGGTCAGCTCACCCCAGCTGGCCTGCGCCGCGCGGTTCCATTCGGTGTGCCGTGCGGCGAACAGCTCGCGGGCGTGGTCGCCGATCCAGCCGGCGGGCAGCAGCTCGGCGGGCAGGCGGGGGTCCAGGAACGGGAAGCGCCGCCACGCGTGGACGAGGCGGGTCTGTGCCAGCATCGCGGCCTCCGATGACGCGGGCCGCAGGTCCTCGAAGGCCGTGACGAAGGCGTCGTAGCGCGCGGCGACGGCGTCCAGGTCCCAGGCGCGGAGCACCATCGCCTCCTCGCTGCCGACGCCGGCGAACCGGCCGGTGAACGACAGGGCACCGGTGTCCAGGCCGAGGCCTTCGATGACCGACCGCGTCTCGGACTCCCGCGCCGACGACGGCGAGATCCACATGCCGGGGCCGGGCGACCCGAAGCCCGCCCAGGTCAGCTTGGTCTTCAGCTGGTGGCGGAGCCGTCTCTTGCTCTCGGGCACCGAGACGTAGAGGATCAGCCACAGGCCGTCCCAGGGCGGCGGCGGGGATCCGAAGGCGTAGATGCGCTCGGCGCCCTCGGTCAGCAGGCGGCGGCCGGGAGGCGTGAGAGTCCAGCGCACGCTGCGTCCTACGCGCTCGGAGGTCAGCCAGCCGTCGGCGGCGGTGCGGGCCAGTGCCTGCCGCGCGGACTTCTCCTCGACGTCGAGATTGTCGAGCACCTCGACGATCGTGGACGTCCACACCGGGTCCTGCTGCGGGAGGACGAACTCGCCGAGGAGCGTCAGGAGGAGGGATCGGGCGCTCGTGTCGCCCACGGCGTGCCGGCGGGTCAGCGTGGGGCGCGGGGCGGTCACCATCGAACTCTACACATTCGAGGTGCATCATTGCTCTGACGTAGAACCTGTGGACGGGACTCACTAGTACTACATCACTAGATCTGGATGACCTGGAGGCGCAGGCGTCGGCGGAAGTGGCTTCGGCGGGCTCTGGCTTGATGCTCGCGGCGGATGATCGACCAGTGTAGGCCCTGGTCAATGGCCTGGTCGGGTTTGCCGGAGAGGTTGAGCAGGCGGCGGATCTCGCCGATCGACAGGCCGATCAGCCGCCGGGCCGGGCGGTGATCTGTGGTGTCTGGTTCAGCGGCGGCCGGTAGTGATTCGTGTCGCTTCGCCGGTTGTGTGACCGGGGGTGGCTCGGGTTGTCCACAGGTGGTGGGTCCCTTTTTTGCCGGTGGCGCGTAGCACTGCCAAGAACGTCAGGGCGAGCATGGACAATGTGATGTGCCGGTGCCAGGGTTCCCATTTACGGACCTGGTAGCTGTCGAGGCCGGCTTCTTGTTTGGCCGCCTCGAAACTTTCCTCGATGGGCCAGCGGGAGCCGATGACGCGGACCAGTTCGCATATGCTTTCACCGCGCGGGTTGTAGCAGTGGAAGTAGCCCAGTTCACCGTCGGTTATGTTGCGGCGGAAAACGTACTGGTGACCGCCATCGGCGGTGACCATGGCCCAGTCATAGACCCGGAATCCTTTCGTGCCGATCCCGCAGGAACGACGTGACCACTCGTGCGGTTTCAGCCGGGCGGCGATCTGCTTGACGACGTTTGGTGAGCGTTCCGTGGTGGATATGTTGCCGGTCACCACATCGGTGGTCTTGGGCACCGCCATGCAATAGGCGATCTGCCGCTCGGCCAGATGGGCGCGCAGGCCCGGGTTCTGCCCGAACTCCTCATCAGCGGCGAACCAGGCGAACGGCGCTCCGGCCGCCACCGCCCGGTCGATCATGGTCGCCACCTGCTGCGGACGGGTCCGGAACGGCAGACCCGCCGGGACCCCGGCCTCGGCACAGCGATCAGGGTCGGCGATCCAGGGACGCTCGGGCATATACAGTTCCCGGTCGATCAGCACCCGGTCCCCGCGTGGGTTGGAATAACACAAGAAGGTAGCAATCTGGCAGTTGTCGATACGGCCCAGCGTCCCGGAGTACTGCCGCTGCACACCCACCGACTTGCCGCCCTTCTTCGCGAACCCGGTGGGATCGGCGATCAGCACCGCCCGCGGGTCGGCGAAATGCTCCATCGCATACGCCCGGACATCATCACGCAGCACATCGGCGTCCCACGGCGTGAAGTTCAGCAGCCGCTCGATCCCTGCTCTGGTGGGCTCCCCGGTGAACTCCGAAATAGTCCAGGCGTTCTTACGTTCCAGCGGCGCCAGCAGGCCACGCAAGTACTGCCGGAAATGCAGTCTGGACTCGACCCGGAAGAACCGCTTCTCAAACCGCGCACAGACCTGCTCGAACTCGCGTTCCCATTCGGCCAGATCAGCACGCGTCACCGTCCGGGCAACAGCGGCCTCAATAGATGGGGGCATGCCGACACCCTCACACACCCCACCATGATCACTTGCTGATACTCACCAGTCACCAAAAGTGATCTAGTGATGAGTACTAGTGCTCGATGACCACCTGCTCGTCGACGCCCACACGCACCCCGCACGGCTGCCGACGCTCAGGCCGGCCTGGCGCGAGTGGGCCGAGACCTTCGGCGACGCCGTCGCGATCGGGCGGGTGTACGACGCCGAGGGCACGCCGGTGCCGGAGCGGTTCGGGGCCCTGCTCGACGCCGAAGGCGTCGACGTCGCGCTGATGTTCAGCGAGTACAGCCCCAAGACGACCGGAGTCCAGCCCATCGAGGACCTCCTGCCGCTCGCCGCGCACGACCCGGCGCGGATGAGGCCGGTCGCCAACCTCAACCCGCACCTGCACTTCCCCGTCGCCGACGAGGTCGAACGCCAGCTCGCCCTCGGCGCGGCGGCGCTGAAGCTCCACCCGGTGCACGGCGGGTTCTCCGCCGGCGACCGCGCGCTCTACCCGGCGTACGAGGTGTGCCGGGCGCGCGGCGTGCCGGTGATCGTGCACTGCGGCACCAGCAGCTTCCCCGGCTCGACCAACGCGTACGCCGACCCGGTGCTGCTGGACGCGGTGATGCGCGACTTCCCGACGCTGAACATCGTGCTCGCCCACGGAGGCCGCGGCTGGTGGTACGACGCGGCGGCGTTCCTCGCCCTGTCCCGCGAGACCGTCTGGATCGAGCTGTCCGGGCTCCCGCCGAGGCGGCTGCCGGAGTACTACGCGCGGCACGACTTCGACCGCCTCTGCCGGAGGTTCATCTTCGGCACCGACTGGCCGGGCGTCCCCGGCATCGCCGCGAACGCCCGCGCCGTCGCGAAGCTGTGCCCGACCAGCGAGGTCGCCGGTCTCGTCCTTGGCGGCAACGCGCTGAACGTCTACCGCCTGGACTCATAGCCGCGTGTCGCGGGCGACCTTCTCCCAGGCGACGAGGTCCGCGCGAACCCCGTCGAGGTGGCCGAGGACCGCGTCGACGGCGTCGTCGCCGAGCGGCAGCCGCAGCGGCGTCTCGTCCGACTTCAGCGCGGTGAGGATCGCGGCCGCGGCCTTGGCCGGGTCGCCGGGTTGCGTGCCGTCCCCCGTCTCGATCATTTTCCGGGTCGGGCCGACGGTGTCCTCATAGCCCGGGATCGTCTCGCTGGCACTGATGTTGCCGAACAGCCCGGTGCGGAACGCCCCGGGCTCCACGACGAGCACCTTCACGCCGAACGGCCGCACCTCGTCCGCGAGCGCCTCCGACATCCCCTCCAGCGCGAACTTCGTGGCGCTGTAGGCGGAGAACCCGGCGAAGGACATCTGCCCGCCCATGCTGCTGAGCTGCACGATCGCACCCGAGCGGCGCTCCCTCATGTGCGGCAGCACCGCTCGCACGAGCGCCGCGGGCCCGAAGACGTGGACCTCGAACAGCGAGCGCAGCTCCTCGTCGGTCGTCTCCTCGAACGCCCCGACGTGGCTGCGCCCGGCGTTGTTCACCAGCACGTCGACCCGGCCGTGCCGCCCGACGACGCCGCGTACGGCCTCCTCGACGCCGGCGGGGTCGGTCACATCGAGCGCCACCGCCTCCACCCGCCCCGGATGCGCCGCGACCACGTCGTTGAGGGTCTCGATCCGCCGCGCGGTCGCGACCACGAGGTCTCCCGCGCCGACGGCCGCCTCGGTGATCGCCCTCCCGAAACCGCTGTTCGCCCCGGTGACCAGCCAGACCCTGCTCATCGCCATCTTCCTCTCCCGTGGGTTCCCGACGCGGCAAACCCTGCCGGGAGAGGCGGAGACGTGTCCAAGACCTGTGGTGATAGCCGATGGTTATGTGATCGTCGGGCGATTGACGTCGGTGTCGCCAGGATCGCCTCGATAACAAGGCGATCCCGAAAGGTCCCTGGGCACCACCGCGACCTTCAGTGAGGTCTTGGTATACGAGGCCCCGACCGAGGCAGCGAGCGGATCACCATCCCGATCGAGTTCCTGCTGCCGGCTCCGGGTAGGCGCTGTCACATTTCGTCAGTGGAGTACTAGTGTCCTGCGCCAGGAATTCGATCCGACCAAATGACATGACCGTAAATTGACACCCCGACTTTGCCGTCTATCCTTATCGCCAGAGTTCTGATGTAGGGTCGGATTCGAGAGTTGCTGATTTATGCTCTTAATAAGGTGATCAGCATGTTCCGGAGCGATCTTGGTGGATGCGTTGGTTCCCGTAGAGACGGTCAACTTTCACGTGTGGCAGCCCTGCAACATGAGGTGTCACTTCTGCTTTGCGACGTTCCGTGATGTGCGGCGAACGATATTGCCGGCTGGGCATCTGTCGCGAACGGACGCGAAGCGAGTGGTGGCGCTGCTGGCGGCCGCACGTTTCGTGAAGATCACGTTCGCCGGGGGAGAGCCGTTGCTGTGCCCCTGGATTGTCGATCTTGTTACGTCGGCCAGCGAGTTAGGGCTGAGAACATCTCTTGTGACCAACGGCAGCCTTTTGAAGGACGAGACCATCAGTCACCTACGAGGCGTCCTCGACTGGGTGACGATCAGCATCGACAGTGTCCAGGCTGCCACCCTGACCGCAATTGGCCGGCTTACCGCGGCTATGCCTGCGAGTGAGCGTGACTATCTTGACCTCTGTCAGCGGCTTAGGGACGCAGGCTTCAGTTTGAAGATCAATACGGTGGTCGGCGCGGCCAACCATCGGGAGGATCTGACGGGATTGATCGCCGCAGTACGGCCGAAGCGATGGAAGCTGTTTCAGGTTCTGCCTGTACAGGGACAAAACTCCGGCAAGGTCGACCCGCTGCTGATCAGCGCAGAGCAGTTCGCCCAGTTCGTCGAGCGGAATGGCCGGGTGCGTGAGCTGGGTATCGACGTCGTTGCGGAGGATAACGAATCGATGACCGGCAGCTACGCGATGGTCGATCCAGCCGGCCGGTTCTTCGACGCGGTCGGCGGGGGCTACACCTACAGCGATTCCATTCTCGAAGTCGGTACGGCACACGCCTTATCGCAGGTGAGAATCAGTCGGCAGAAATTCTTGGATCGTGGCGGCCTCTACTGAATGAAGTCACCCTTCTCAATGCTGTCCATGAATCCGAGAGCATCCTCAATTCTGCTCTTGAAGTGCTCGTTCACCACTCCACGTACAGCGAAACGGGAACCATCGGAGTCCGTCGCGACGACTCCACTGCCGTGCGTCACTGAGCCAATGTGGTGGAGCCCCTCCAGGCCCTTGAGTACCTCGGCGCGGTCCGGTGGAACACAGTAGAGGATATTCCAGTCGCCACCACCGAAGATGAACTGCGTCAGCTTGATCGGGGTCTTCTGAGCGCACTCGATCGCAAAGTCGTGGTACGGGATATGGTCAAGGTCGAGGACGATCTGGACTCCAGCCGACGAGAATGTTTGAAGAACGTCCAGGACCCCGTCACTGGCGTCCATGCCACAGCGGGCGGCCCTACGGGAGTTCATTTCCAAGCCGACGCGCCACTGGGCGACCGGCGAGGCGAGATAGTCGACATACTCGGCCGTCTTGCGGGCGCGGTCGCCCTCGGGAATCTTCTTGAGCGTGAAGTAGGCGCCGGCGAAACCGCCGATCGACCCAGCGCAGAACAACTGGTCGCCTGGCCTGGCGGTGTCGCGGCGGAGTAGGCCGCCCTTGTTTATGAGGCCGACGGCGGTGCCCACGACGTGGGAGTCTCGCGACTCCTTGGTGTCGCCGCCGGCGTACACGATGCCGCGGGTGCGGCACTCGTCGGCCGCGCCCAGCACGATGTCCTGTACGTCCGACGCCCGCTCGGTCCCGGGCACCATGACCGCGATCATGCAGGCCAGGGGGCGGCCTCCCGATGCGAGGATGTCGCTGCAGTTCGCGGTGATCGCCATCTGACCCCAAGTCCGATAACCCGACCAGCCCTCTTTGAGGGAGACCGGGTGGGACGCCCGATCAATCTTCTGAATGAGGTCGAACGGTGCATCCTTCATCTCGATGACCGAGGCATCGTGCCCGAAGCCTCCGAGGAGCCGAGGATCCGGGGACAGCCCAGGCAATAGTGACGCCAGAAATCCCTTTTCGCCCAAATCTGTAAGGTTACTGTTCATTGTACTGTTCGCCCCGTGTAGTGGCTTTGCCTTGCTCTTTGAAGCGAGCCAGCTCGTCATCGTCGATCTCGTATTTTGAGTGTAGTTCCACGCCGACTTCAGCGAGTCCTTCTCGGGCGTTACCGTCGAGCCTCTCAAAGAGGCAGATGCAGTGGGAAATATTTAGGCCGTACCGGCGAAGCAGTCGGACGCATCGCGATAGAAACGTTGCCTCCATGCAGAGATCGTCGATTAAGATCGCAGTGGATCCCGGCGAGAACATCCCTTCGATGGGGTAGCCGAACCTCGGGGCGCGACCGGTCCTGATCATCAGGAAGTTCAAGCCTAAGCGCTGTGCGACGAGGGAGCCCACCAAGAGATTCCCCTCGCGCGGTGACGCGAGCGAGGAGTTCATGAGTTCCCGGGGGTCGACTGTCTGCTGGATGAGTTCCGCCAACGCCCTGGCCAGAGATTCGCGCTTATGCGGGTCGCACGCTGCGCTATGCAAGTCGAGATATACGCTAATCTTTTGCTTCTCGACGTATCCGACGCTCTTCTTCTCCGACTCGACGAATATGTGATTCGATGCGATATCGCGCACCGTGTCCGATCCGACATCGGTGAGAATTCGACTGGCTGCGGCGGGACTCAGTCTTTCGCCGGGTGGGCCGGTTCCCTGGGCGCGCTGCAGGCGGTACTGATTGAAGTTCAACCACAATGTGAGCACTGCGATCAGAGAGCCAGTGATCGCCAGAGCGAAGAGGATGTTGTTCATATAGGGCACCAGCATCCCCTCTCCGGACCAGGGGTCAAAGTATAGTCATCAACCGTATTCTTGCCATACATCTCCGCAGCTCATTTCGTTCGTCGCCCCCTTAATACGTCTTAGGGTTAGCCCGAAACCTGAACAGGGATATTAATGGTCAACCTCGTCATCATCGGCCATGTAGGCATTAACGAAGAAAGCTCGCCATACGGGAGGGCGAGGAGTCTCGGCGGCGCTGGCTACGGGTGCGCGCGTGGCGCCTCGGTTCTCACCCCGGAACGAGTCGGTCTCGTCTCGGTGGTCGGCGACGGATTCGACTCTGGAACACTTCGACGGCTGGGTATCAACATGCGCGGCGTGCGCATCATGGACGGCCCCTCGGCGCATTTTCAGATCGTTCAGCACGCCAACGGTGAGCGGTCATCCAATGTAGATCTTGGGCTCGCCGAACGTGTCTTCCTGAACGCGTTCCCCGAGGAGTACGCGAGCGCGGACCATGTGCACATCTGCACGGCACCGCCGAGCCAGCAGTTGGAGTGGCTCCAGTTTCTGCGCAAGCTGCCAGGCCACCGCACCATCTCCTGTGACGCGTTCGAGCACTACGCCTGGCTCGATCCGACAGGCTCGCGCTCGGCTCTCGTCAACTGTGACCTCCGTTTCCTGAATGACGCCGAGCGGCGGATGCTCTTCGCCGACGACGCGCTCCCGCGGCCTGCGATCATTAAGCACGGAGCAGAGGGCGCCTCCTTCCTTGAGAAGGATCACACCTGGCACTCCAGCGCCGATCCGGTCACCGCGGTGGACACCACGCACGCTGGCGAGATAGTGGCCGGTGTCTTCTTGGCGCTACGAGCGGAGGGCCTCAATACGACGACCGCGCTCAGGCTCGCAGTCCGGGCAGCGACCGCGAAGGTCACCGAGTTCGGTGTCGACGGCGATCGACTCCTCGTCGCGCTTGCCGAGATCCGTGCAGAGGTGGGGGCGGGCGGCTGAGGAGCACTTCGCCCGCCGCGACCGGCGCACCAGCGTCTGTCATCGGTCAACCCCGCCTCGGCCACCGGCCGATCCCTTCCAGCCGCCAGGCAACCCGGCAATTCTTCAACGAAGGCGCAGGACTTCAGCCGAGGATCTCGGCGCGCAGACGCGTCTTGAGGATCTTGCCGCCGGGGTTGCGGGGGAGCTGCCCCTCGCGGAACCAGAGGTGCGACGGGACCTTGAACGCCGCGATCCGCTCGCGCAGGAACTCCCGCAGCCCGTCCTCCGAGAGCGTGGCTCCGGGCCGGAGGCAGACGACGGCGCCGACCTCCTCGCCGAGCACCTCGTGGGGGACCCCGATCACGGCGGCGTCGGCCACGTCGGGGTGTTCGTACATCGCGGCCTCGACCTCGGCGCAGTAGATGTTCTCCCCGCCGCGGATCAGCATGTCCTTGGCGCGGTCGACGATGTAGACGAAGCCCTCCTCGTCGACGCGTGCCAGGTCACCGCTGTGGAACCAGCCGCCGACGAACGCCTCCGCGGTGGCCTCCGGACGGTTCCAGTAGCCCTTAATGATGTTGGGGCCCTGGATGACCAGCTCGCCGACCTCGCCGATCGGCACCTCCACGCCCGCCGGGTCGACGACCTTCACGTCGCAGACCGCGACCGGCGGGCCGACGCTGTCGGGGTGCGACAGGTAGTTGACGCCCCCGTTGTACGTCGTCACCGACGACGTCTCGGTCAGCCCGTACCCGTTGCCGGGCGTGCGGTCCGGGAGCACTTCCTTGATCTTGTCGACCAGCGCGGGCGGCGCCGGCGCGCCGCCGTACGAGACGTTGGTGAGGCTGGAGGTGTCGAAGTCGCCGAACCTCGGCGACGTGACCACCTGCCACGCCATCGTCGGCACCCCGCCGAACACCGTGACCCGCTCGCGCTCGATGAGCTCCAGCGCGCGCGTGGCGTCCCACTTGCGCATCAGCACGATCACGCCGCCGCTCAGCGCGGCGGTGATGAGCACGGAGTGGCAGCCGGTCGCGTGGAACAGCGGCACGCTCAGCAGGGTGATGCGGCGCTGCGGCGCGGCCACCTCCTCCAGGGACGCGCCCGCGCGGACGCCGGCGCCCATCATCGCGTACGCGAGGCTCAGCGGGTTGGTCGTGATGTTGCGCTGGGAGCCGAGCGCGCCCTTGGGGCGGCCCGTCGTGCCCGAGGTGTAGAAGATCGTCGCGTCGTCCTCGGGGTCGAGCTCGACGTCCGGGAGGGTGTCGTCGCCGACCGGGCCGAGCGCGTCAGCCCAGGTCTCGGACCCGGCGGGCGGTGCGCCCTCGCCCCGTACGACGATGGTGGCGACGTCGAGCCCGGGCAGCACGCCGGCGAGCCGCTCGGCGCGCTCGGCGTCGGCGACGAGTACCTTCGCGCCGCTGTCGCGCAGGCCGTACTCCAGCTCGGGCGCGGTCCACCAGGCGTTCAGCGGCACGACGACGGCACCGGCCGCGGCCGCGCCGAAGAACGCCACGGACCACTCGGGGAAGTTACGCATCGCGATGGCGATCCGGTCGCCCTTCCGCACGCCATAGCGCTCGGACAGCCGCCGCGCGAACGCCGCGGCCTGCAGGAAGTGCTCCTCGAAGCTCAGCCGGTCGTCCTCGTAGACCATGAACGTCGCGTCGCCGTGAAAGCGGGTGATCTCCAGGATGGAGCGGAGCGACGGTGGAGCGTGCTTCCAGACCCGGAGGCGTGTGCCGCCGATCTGGGCCTCGTCCATCTCGAACAACTGCCCCGGGGCGGTCAGGGCCGCCTTCACGTCTTCCAGGCTCTTCAAGAATCCACTCCGTACTTCTCGCGCGCGGCGGCGATCTTGTCGGGCAGGTACTCCGTCGGCCAGAGACCCTCCGCGGGCTCGTAGTTCCTCAGCACCCGACGGGAGATCGACGCCTGATGCACCTCGGTCGGCCCGTCCATGATCCCCATCAGAGGCGCCGCCTGCCAGAGCCGGGCGAGAGGTGTGTCATTGGACACCCCGAGCGCGCCGTGGATGTGCATCGCGCGCTGGACCACGTCGTGGAAGACGCGAGCGGCGGCCACCTTGCAGGCGGCGATCTGGGTGCGTGCCTCCCGCGTGGAGGACCGGTCGATCAGCCAGGCCGTGTGCAGGATCAGCAGCCGGAACTGCTGGATCTCGATGTAGGAGTCGGCGATCGCGGCCTGCACGAGCTGCTTGCCGGCCAGGGTGCCGTCGTGCGTCTCGCGGGACAGGGCGCGCTCGCACATCATGTCGAACGCCTTCTTCACCGCCGCGACCGTGCGCATCGCGTGATGGATCCGCCCGCCGCCGAGCCGCGCCTGGGAGATCGCGAACGCCCCGCCGGCCTCGCCGAGCAGCGCGTCCGCGCCGACCCGTACGTCCTCGTAGCGGATGTGGGCGTGCCCGCCGTCGCCGCGGTGGCCCATCGTGGAGATGTTCCGCAGGATCCGCACGCCCGGAGTGTCGCCGGGCACCAGGAACATCGACATCCGCTGGTACGGGTGGGCGTCGGGGTCGGTCACCGCCATCACGATGAGGAACGCCGCGTTGGCCGCGTTGGAGGTGAAGTACTTCTCGCCGGTGATCACCCAGTCGTCGCCGTCGCGCACCGCGCGCGTGCGGAAGAGCCGGGGATCGGCGCCGGCGTGCGGCTCGGTCATGGAGTACGCCGAGAAGCACTCGCCGTCGAGCAGCGGCTTGAGGTAGCGCGCCTTCTGCTCCTCGGTGCCGTACGTCGCGATGATCTCGGCGTTGCCGGTGTCGGGCGCCTGGCAGCCGAAGATGATCGACGCCCACGACGAACGCCCGATGAGTTCGTTCATCAGGGCCAGCTTGAGCTGGCCGTACCCCTGCCCGCCCAGCTCGGGGCCGAGGTGACAGGCCCACAGGCCCTGCTCGCGCACCTGCCGCTTCAGCGGCTCGACGATCGCCCGCAGCTCGTCGTCGAGCGGCGCGTAGGCCTTACTGCCGAAGACCAGGTCGAGCGGCTCGACCTCGTCCCGGATGAAGGCGTCCATCCAGTCCAGTTTCGCCTGGAACTCCGGTTCGGTGGAGAAGTCCCACATCATCCCTCCATGAATGTGAGGGCACGGGCGAAGAGCCCGAGCGTCATCGTGTGCAGGCGATCGCCGACGTCCTTGGGCGCCTTGCCGGCGAACGCGCGTGCGTGCGTCCCCTCCAGCACGATGCCGAGCTTGAAGCAGGCGAGCACGGTGTACCAGGTGAGCGCGGACAGGTCGCGGTCGCTCCGCGCGGCGTACGCGGCGGCCAGCTCGCCGGTGGACGCGAGGCCGCCCGCCGCGGCGATCGCGCCCGTCAGCTGCGCGTTGTCCTCGCCGGGCCGGGTCGCGATCAGCCAGCCGAGGTCGAGCAGCGGGTCGCCGATGGTGCACATCTCCCAGTCGACGATGGCCGCGACCTCCGGGCCGTCGAAGGAGTACAGGAGGTTCGCCAGGTGGTAGTCGCCGTGCATGATGCCGGGGCGCCACGTGTGCGGCCGGTTGTCCTCCAGCCAGGACGCGACACGTTCCAGCCCGGGGATCTCCGGCCCCGGATAGCCGTCCAGCGCGCCGTAGGACTCCAGCTCGGAGGTCCACCGGCCGACCTGGCGCTCCAGGAACCCCTCGGGCCGTCCCAGGTCACCGAGGCCCGCCGCGACGTGGTCGACGGCGCCGAGCTCGGCGAGCGCCGTGGCCGCCGCCGGGCCCATCCGGTGGCGGATCGCGGGATCGCGGTCGTACGGCGGAGGGAGCGTCGTCGTGGGGTTGAAGCCGTGCACCGACTCCATCAGGTAGAAGACGGCGCCGTTCATGACGGTCTCGTCCGGGCACGCGGCGATCAGGCGCGGGGCGGGCACGGCGGTGCCGTGCAGGGCAGCGAGCACTCTCGCCTCGCGCCGCAGCGCGTCGTTGCTCTTCGGCCGCCGGTGCAGGGGCGGGCGGCGCAGGACGTACTCGCGCCCGCCGCGGGAGAAGCGGACCAGGACGTTCTGTGTGCCGCCGCCGAGGCGTTCCACCTTCTCGAAGGTGCCTCCGGGCAGGTCCTGGGCGTCCATCCAGTCGGCGAGGACGCCGAAATCCACGAGCGCGGCTTCGATCCGATCAGGCTGCATGCAGGGGAGACCTCCGTGTGCGTGACCCTATGATTCAGGTGCATTAACGGTCAATGTGGTTGAATTGTTTACGTGGGAGCGGCAGGGAGTGCGACGCGTGCGCGGCTCATCGAGACGGGGGAACACCTCTTCGCGGAGCGCGGAGTCAACGGCGTCAGCCTCCGAGAGATCGTCCGTAAGTCCGGCGCGCGTAACGTCACGGCACTGCAATATCACTTCGGTGACCGCAAGGGCCTGCTGCGGGCCGTCCTCGACCGTCACTACCGCGACGTCGAGGCCACCCGGCACGCGCTGCTCGACGCGTACGAGGCCGGTGGCCCACCGGACGTGCGCGCGCTGGCCGCGGTCCTGGTGCAGCCGCTGGCGGCCAAGCTCGCCCAGCCCGGAGGCCGCGCGTACCTGCGGATCCTCGGCGAGCTGGTGAGCCGGCCGGAGCCGGTGATCGGCCAGGCGAGCCTCCGCGACCCGGGCGACAGCCTGTACCGCTGGCGCACGCTCGCCGCGCCGCTCCTGGAGGACGAGGCGACGCGCCTGCACCGCAGGTTCGTGGCGATCAGGTTCACGATGACGGAGATCGGGCGGCGCGCGGAGTCGGGCCCGCACACGGATGACCGGCTGTTCACCAGCCACCTCATCGACCTGGTCACGGCGCTTCTGCTCGCGCCGCTGTCGACCGAGACCCGCACCCTCGCCGCCGAGCGCGACCGCGAGCACCAGGCGACGTAGTCCGGCGCCTCGCGGGACACGCCATGTGCTCAGAGTAGAGGGTCGGCTACGCTGCGTGTACGGTTTCGGGCCGTGGAGAATCTGCGGATTGGCGTGGTCGAGGTCGAACATGACGACCAGACCACCCATGATCATTTGAGCTGTTCCGTCTGCTCCTGGCAGCTGGGCGTGTCACCGCGCGAGTACGCGGTGCGCATCGCCCACCGCCACGACGACTCGCACCAGAACACCGAACACACGTGAGGAGGGTCAGCTCGCGGCGGCCTCGGCCAGATCGACGAGACCGCGCGCGGTGAGCTTCGGCCAGCCGTGCACCTTGTCCCGCCAGGCATCGGGCACCGCCGAGGCGCCGTGCCGCGCGCCGAGCAGCGCACCCGCGATGGCCGCGACCGTGTCGGTGTCATCGCCCGCGCGCACGGCGGCGGCCAGGCCCTCCGGCAGCGTGGAGGTGTGCCGGACGGCCGACCAGGCCGCCTGCAGGGCCGGCACCACGAACCCGTTCGGGCTGAATCGCGGGGGCGGAGCGTCCTCGGCCTCGTCCAGCCACGCCGACCACCGGTCGCGGTGGCCGGCGGGCAGGAGCGCCAGCCCCTCGCGTACGCCGTCGTAGGTCGCGTCGAGCACGGCCCGGCGCACACCGGAGCACCACAGCACGCAGGCGTCACCGGCGAGGTCGTCGGCGTGGGTGAGCTCGCTGACCATGCGCGCGGCCTCGGCCATCGCCGAGGGATCGTCGAGGTAGGGCAGCGCGACCACGCCCGTGCGCATGAGCGAGCCGTTACCCGCCGAACGCCCGGTTCGCCGGTGCAGCGCCGCGGCGTTCTCACGCATCGCCGGTGACAGCCCTCCGGCCCGTTCGGTCTCGGAGAGCACCGCGCGCGTCTGGTGCCCGATGTCACTGGCGCCCTCCCGGTACCACCGCAGGAAACGCGTTGCCACGCCGTCGAGGCCGATCTCGGAACGCAGATCACAGCCGAGCGCCGCGACCTCGGCGACGCACACCTGCATCTGGGTGTCGTCGCTGTACTCGCCGGGCTCGTAAGGCCCGAGCCCGCCGCCGACCATCTCCGGCGACTCGGTCTCCGGCAACGGCCGCGCGAACTCGTACGGGACGCCGAGCGCGTCGCCACAGGCCGCGCCGAGCAGAACGCCGGTCGCCCGATCACGCCGTCCAGTGGTGAGGGTCACCACTGTGCGACGCGCGGACGGCCGGCGTGGTTCCGTCAGGAGGCGTCCGGCGTGCGGGTCAGTTCGGCGACCTCACGGTCGTGTACCTCGGCGTTCGCGCGGGCCGTCTTCGGGCTCCATCGGCCGATCAGGGGGAGCATCAGCCCGACGAAAAGGATCTCGGCCACGATGCAGATCCACCACCACGTCTGCCACTGGCCCGGTGCGTCTGCCGCCGCCGACTTGAGCTTGCCGAGTTCGGCGAGCAGGGCGGGCGGGGGGTTCGCGCCGGACTGCTTGGCCACGGCCAGGATGGCCGGTCCCTTGGTCAGCTGGTCCACCGCGCCGACCACGTACGGGAGCGCGAAGAACGACACGCACACGACGATCCGCAGGATCCAGCCCCAGATCGCCAGGCCGGTGGCGGTCAGTGCCGGGTTGCGGCGCTCGATGGTCTCGGTGAACGCCGCCATCCACGGCGCGTACGCCGTCGCCAGGCCGAACGACAGCAGGCTGATGATCAGGATCAGCGTGCCGGAGCTCGTGTGCGGATGGGTGGTGCGGGTCGTGAAGACGTACGTCATCACGACCGCGATCACCGTGCCGACGACCATGAACGGCTTGCGGACCCGCAGCCGGTCCGACAGGACGCCGATGACCACCAGGCTGACCGCGTTGATCCCCCAGTACCAGGTGTTGATGCCGTTGGCCTGCGACGTCGTGAAGCCGAAGTTGGACGTCAGGTAGACGGTGAAGAAGCCGACCGCGGTGAAGTAGATCAGCAGGAAGATGCTGATGCCCAGCGCCGGGGCGAGGATGTCGAGGCGCAGCATCTGCCCCCACGGCCGGTCGAGGTCGGCCGTGCTCGCGGCCTCGGCGCGGGACTCCACGAGCGCGCGGTCGCGGGCGCTCACCATCACCTGGTCGCGCAGGCCCGGTTTGAGCTCGCGCAGGCCGAACAGGGCGACCAGGAACGCCACGATCCCGGCGACGCCCACGATGTAGTACTGGCTGGACCAGGAGTCGTCCAGGTGCGGCAGCGTCCGGTTCGCCACGAAGCTGACGACGAGGCTGCCGACGACCGGGCCGAGCGTCCAGAAGCCCATCGCGGACGCGCGGCCGATCTGGGGGGAGAAGTCGCGGACGAGCGCCGGTGTGGCGACCAGGCACATGCCCTCGACGACGCCGGTCAGGACGGTGAAGACCGCGAACACGAACTTGCTCGGCGCGAGCGGTGTCACGAGGGCGAGGACGCCGGTGACGGCCAGGCCGTACGTCACCAGGTTGGCGCGGCCCCACCTGGCGACGACCGTACGGCGGCGGTTCTCACCGCCATCCCCATTCTCGACATGTGCGTCCATATCAGTGAGTGGTTCCACGACCACCGTCCGCTGGGCGACGCCGATCTCCAGGACCGTTACGTTGGGCTCGTGCTGCGCATGGCGGGAGCGCGGACCGACTGAGGACACCTGGAGGTCTCCATGGCCGAACTGCTTCGTCCGTACGCCCGGGCCACGCCCGACGAGCCCGCCGTGACCGACGAGCGCGGCTCCACGACGTGGCGGGAGTTCGACGCCCGCGTGGACCGGCTCGCCGGGGCGCTGCGCGGCCTCGGCCTCGTCGCCGGTGACGCCATCGCGATCCATTCCGGCAACCGGCGCGAGTACTTCGAGCTGATGTCGGCGGCCACGCATATCGGGCTCCGCTACGTCCTGGTCAACTGGCACTGGACGGCGGACGAGCTCGCCTATGTGCTGGAGGACTCGGGCGCCCAGGTGCTGTTCTCGGAGTCGTCCTTCGCGGAGGTGGCGCTCGGCGCCGCCTCGAAGGTGAGGGTGGGCGTCTGCATCGGCGACATTCCGGGGTTTCGGCCGTACGAGGACTTCCTGGCCGGAGGGCCTGTCGGCGAGCTCACGGACCAGGTGCTCGGGTTGCCGATGATCTACACGTCGGGCACGACCGGGCGGCCGAAGGGCGTGTCGCACAAGCACTTGACGGCCGGGGTGCCGATCGAGGGCATGGCGCTCGGCATGCAGGCGTACGCCGAGGTCCTGCGCATCCCCGAGGGTGGGCGTTCGCTGCTGGCCGGGCCGGTCTACCACTCGGCGCAGTGGCTGTGGTCGCACGGCCTGCTGTGCGCCGGGCGCTCGGTGGTGATGCGGCAGGCGTTCTCCGCCGCCGAGACGCTGCGCCTGATCGCGGAGCATCGGATCACCAACGTGCACCTGGTGCCGACGCAGTTCGTCCGGCTGCTGCGGCTGGAGGAGAAGGTCCGGCGGGATGCCGACCTGTCCACCCTGACCGCCGTCTGGCACGGAGCGGCGCCGTGTTCACCGGAGGTCAAGCGCCGGATCATCGAGTGGTTCGGCCCCATCGTGCACGAGTACTACGGGAGCACCGAAGCGTCGGTGAACACCACCGTCTCGTCCGAGGAGTGGCTGGCGCACCCAGGGACGGTCGGCCGTGTGCTGCCCACGACCGAGCTCCACGTCCTGCGCGACGACGGCACGCGCGCCGAGCCGGGGGAGCCCGGCACGCTCTGGTTCCGCTACACGAGCGGCGACGACGTCGAGTACTGGGGCGACCCGGACAAGACCGCCTCCGTGCACCGCGGCGACGGCCTCTTCACCACCGGCGACATCGGCTACCTCGACGAGGACGGCTACCTCTTCCTCGCCGACCGCGCCATCGACATGATCATCAGCGGGGGTGTGAACATCTACCCCGCCGAGATCGAGGGCGTCCTCATCACCCACCCGGCCGTACTCGACGTGGCGGTGTTCGGCATCCCGGACGAGGAGTTCGGCGAGCAGGTGAAGGCGGCGGTGGAGCTGGAGGAGGGCTTCGCGGGGTCGGAGGCGCTGGAAAGCGAGCTGATCGCCTTCTCCCGCGAGTCCCTGGCCGGCTACAAGGCTCCGCGTACGGTCGACTTCCTGCCGTCCCTGCCCCGCACGCCGACCGGCAAGCTGTACAAGCGCCTCATCCGCGAGCCGTACTGGTCGGGCCGGGAGAAGCGGATCTGAGGGCGCTTTTTCGCGTATTCGAGGGTCTCCTTCCGTCTCTCCCATCGGCCGAGTAGCGTTCGGTTTTGTGCACCTGGGAGAGATCGCGGCCGCCACCCCCGACAAGCCCGCCGTCATCATGGCGGGGTCCGGGAGGGTCGTGACCTTCCGGGAGCTGGACGAGGAGTCGAACCGGCTCGCCCGGCTGCTGCGCGCCGAAGGACTGCGCCCCGGCGACCACGTCGCGTTCATGCTGGAGAACCACCCGTCGTTCCTGGCGATCGCATGGGCCGCGCAGCGGTCCGGCCTCTACTACACCGCCATCAGCTCGCGCCTGAAGCCCGACGAGCTCGCGTACGTTCTGGACAACTGCGGCGCGCGGGTCTTCATCTCCTCGATCCGGCTGGAGGAGGTCGCGGGCGCCGTCACGGACCGTACGCCCGGGGTCGAGCTCCGGCTGATGCTCGACGGCGTGGCACCCGGCTTCGAACCGTACGAGGAGCTCATCGCCCGGTTTCCCGCCATCTCGGTCGAGGACCAGTGCGAAGGCGCGGACATGCTGTACTCCTCCGGGACCACGGGACGGCCCAAAGGCGTCAAGCCGCCGCTCTCGAAGGCGGAGCTGGGCGCGCCGAACAAGCTCTACCAGCTGATCTCGTTCCTCTTCCAGCCGGACGCGGACTCGGTCTACCTCTCGCCCGCGCCGCTGTACCACGCCGCCCCGCTGCGGTACTGCCTCACCCTCCACCGCTTCGGCGCGACCGTCGTCGTCATGGAGAGGTTCGACCCCGAGGAGGCGCTCCGGACGATCGAAAGGTACCGCGTCACGCACAGCCAGTGGGTGCCGACGATGTTCATCCGGATGCTCAAGCTGCCCGCGGACAAGCGCGCCGCGTATGACCTGTCGAGCTTGAAGGCCGCGGTGCACGCCGCGGCGCCCTGTCCCGTCCCGGTCAAGGAGCAGATGATCGACTGGTGGGGGCCGATCCTCCACGAGTACTACGCCGGCACCGAGGGCAACTTCTTCGTCTACACCGACTCCGCGTCGTGGCTGGCGCACAAGGGCACGGTCGGCCGTCCGATCCTCGGTGAGGTCCATGTCTGCGACTCCGATGGCGGCGAGCTTCCCGCGGGCCGCCCCGGCACGCTGTACTTCGGCAACGGCCCGGAGTTCGAGTACCACGACGACCCGGCCAAGACCGCCTCGTCACGCGACCCGCTCGGCCGGGGCTGGACCACCCTTGGCGATGTCGGCTACATCGACGAAGAGGGCTTCATCTACCTGACCGACCGCCTCTCGCACATGATCATCAGTGGCGGCGTGAACATCTATCCGCAGGAGACCGAGAACCTCCTCGCCGTCCACCCGAAGGTCGCCGACGTCGCCGTCATCGGCGTACCGGACCCGGAGATGGGCGAGGCCGTCAAGGCGGTGGTACAGCCCGTCGAGGGTGAGGGCGGCCCCGAGCTGGAACGCGAGCTCATCGCCCACTGCCGTGAGCACCTCGCCCACTACAAGTGCCCGCGTACGGTCGACTTCCGCGCCGACCTGCCCCGCCACCCGACCGGCAAGCTCTACAAGCGGCTGCTCCGCGACGAGTACTGGAAGTGAGATGAGGGTATCCATCGGCGACATCTCCCTGTACTTCGACGTCGATGGCTGCGGACTGGTCACGGACGGCGGGCGCGTCAGGCCATGACGAGCTTGAGGAGCAGGTCGGTGAGCTCGCGCGCGACCTTGTCGAGCGTCGCCTGGTCCGAGGAGCGGCACCATACGGGGACGTAGTTGATCGCGCCGTTGAAGCAGTGCTGGGTGAGGTCCATGTCGCCGATCCTGAATTCACCGGAGCGGACACCGTCTTCGAGCACCGTGCGGAAGAACCGGTCGTGCCCGTTGCGCATCGTCTTGATCTGTTCGGTGAATTGCGCCGGCCATTCCACGCGGAGTGTGAAGAGCTCGCTGAGGTGTGGGTAATCGACGATGGTGAGGATCAGCTGTTCCCGGATCAGCCGGTAGAGCTGTTCGCTCGCCGTTAATCCGTCTTCGTTGATGAGCGCGGACATCCGCACCTTGGCGTCTTCGGCGATGTTCTCCAGGCACGCCGTCAGCAAGGCCTCCTTGCTGTCGAAGTAGTGATAGAGGGTGGCTTTGGTCAGGTCGAGCCGATCGGCGATCTCATCAAGGCTCGTGCCCGCGTACCCGCGTTCGGACAGCACGTCGCTCGCGGAACGCAGGATGTCCGTCATCTTCATACGCCGCTTGCGCGCGACACGGCTCTCTGTGACGACTTGGTCGGAGGTCGTCGCAGTGTCCTTCTTCGTCTTCATCTAGACCAATCCATTTCGCGGGCGAACGCCGAACTGGAGGGCGATCCTACTGTCAATGGACATGGTTATCGGTTCGTCAGTCGCAACGGCGGCCTGGAGCGTTCTGGTAGCCGCCCGCGCTAATTCGGTGGACGGGCCGTCGCGCGTACGTTGATCATTAGCGACATGTCCGATTCTGTGGTGCCGATCAACGGCGTCGAGCCGGGGAGCCCCGTGGTCCTCCAGGTCGACACGACCGACACGCACAGCGACGTGATCGACGTGCTGGCGCTGGAGGCGTTCGTCGCCGGGCGGCAGCCGTTCGCCCGTTCCAAACGGCTGGAGGGCGTACGCCCCGACGCGCCGCTGCGCCCGGCCGGCGCGCGCGTGCTCCGCGTCGCGCGCGAGGAGAATCGCGAGACGGTCCTGGCCTGCGGCGCCGGCTGGACCCTGCGCTCCGTACGCTGGCGCGGCGCCACCGGCATCGTCGAGGTGACCGGGGTCAGCGACGAACTCGCCCGCGACGTGCTCGAAGAGGCGATCCGCGACGCCGTCGAGCCGTCCACGGAGCCGGACCGCGTGGAGATGGGATTCTGGCACTGGGGCTCGCACGGCGCGTCCCGCAGCCGCCGCCCCATCACCGCGACGCCGTGGCCGGAGATCCGCGCCAACTACACGGCCTCCGCGGCATCCGCCCTCGACCCGCTCACCGCGCTCAAGGCGGACGACGTGACCGGCCGGCTGATCCTCCTGCACGGCCCGCCCGGCACGGGCAAGACCACCGCCCTGCGCGCGCTCGCGCGCTCGTGGGCGTCATGGTGCCAGTTCGACTGCGTCCTGGACCCCGAGACGCTCTTCGGCGAACCCGCATACCTCATGGAGGTCGCCGTCGGCGCCGAGGAGGACGAACGGCGCTGGCGCCTCCTCGTGGTCGAGGACTGCGACGAGCTGATCCGCGGCGAGGCGAAGGCCGCCACCGGCCAGGCGCTGGCGCGGCTGCTCAACCTCACGGACGGCCTGCTCGGCCAGGGCCGTGACGTGCTGGTCGCCATCACCACGAACGAACCGCTCGCCGCCCTGCACCCGGCCGTCGTACGCCCGGGCCGCTGCCTGGCCCAGATCGAGATCGGCCGCCTCACCTCCGCCGAGGCCTCGGCGTGGCTGGGCACGAAGGAGGGCGTCCAGAACGGCGCCACTCTCGCCGAGCTGTACGCACGCCGCGACGGCCGCACCATGGACACCCCGCCGCGCACCGCCGACACCGGCTTCTATCTCTGACCGCGCGGGCGGCGTTGATCCGCCGTTGATCGGACATTGAACGGCGGGCGGAAGACTCATGGTCGTGGACGGGTCAGGGGGAAAGCGACCCGGCCACTCGTTCGGAAGAGTCAGTGCCGCTGCGCTTCCGAGCGAACGATGGGGGAGGAGCCCGGTCGGCAGGCCGGGTTCCAGGAGCCCTGTGCCGGAAGTGACGGGCCGGTACAGGGCTCCGCCACATCCGTGAGGCCGGAGGGGACCGCGATGCCGTACACACTGCCGCCCGATGCCGCCGACTTCACCGGACGGGGCGGAGCGGTCGCCGAGCTGACCGACGCGCTCGCGCCCGCCGGCCCGATGCGGGTCGCCGCGGTCGGCGGGATGGGCGGGGTCGGCAAGACCGCCCTCGCCGTGCACGCCGCGCACCTGATGCGCGGGAGCTACCCCGGCGGGCTGCTCTTCGCCGACCTCTCGGGCGACGGCGACCGGCCCGCCGATCCGTACGCGGTGCTCGGCGGGCTCCTGGAGGCGCTCGGCCACGCGGAGGTTCCCGGCGGGCTGGAGGAGCGGGCCGCGCTGTACCGCTCGGAGCTGGCCGGACGCCGGACGCTGGTGCTGCTCGACGGCGCGCGCGACCGGGCGCACGTACGCCCGCTGCTTCCCGGCACTCCCGGCGCGGGAGTCCTCGTGACGAGCCGCGTCACGATGGCGGGCCTGCCCGGGGTGCGCCTCGTCGACCTCGACGTCCTCGAACCCGCCGAGGCCGTGGCCCTGCTCGGCCGCGTCGTCGGCCGGGTGCGGATCGCCACCGAGCGCAGTGCCGCGCTCGACCTGGTCGCGGCCTGCGGGTTCCTTCCGCTGGCCGTACGCGCCGCGGGGGAGCGTCTCATCGCCTCGCCGTGGCTCGCCGTCGGCGAGCTGGCGCGGAGCGTGGCGCGCGACCGCCTCGGTGAGCTGCCCTCTGTGGACGCCTGCCTGCGGCGCGGGCAGGACCGGCTCTCGGAGGACCAGGCGCGCGCCTTCCACCTGCTGGCGCCGACGGGCGTCCACGGGTTCACGACCGACGCCGCCTCGGCCGCGCTCGGCATCCGTCGGCACCGCGCCGACGACGTCGTCGACTCGCTCGTGGACCGGAGCCTGCTCGAATGCGTCGCTCCCGGCCGCTACCGCTACCACGAGCTGAACCAGGCCCTCGCGTCGCGCGAGGCGGCGGACTCCCGGCCGCCGGCGGCACGCGCGGCGGCCCTGCGCGGGCTGCTCGGCTTCCACCTCGCCTCGGCGCGCGAGGCACGGCGCGTCATGGACCTCGGCGAGCCCTGCGGCCACAGGGACACACGGCACCGTACGGTCAGGGAGGCGCGCACCTGGCTGTTCACCGAGCACGCCGCGATCCTGGCCGCCGTCGAGACCGCCGTACGCGCCCACGACGGCCCGATCGACCTGGCCGCCGACCTGGTGCTGGTCATGGCGGAGTTCCTCGACAACGAGTGGGACCCCCGCGCCTTCGAACGCGCGGCACGCGCCGTACGCGACGCCGCACGCGGGCACGGGGCGATCTCCGCGCGGGCCCGCGCGGAGTGCGCGCTCGGGCTGGCCGCCTGGTGGCGCGGCGACCTCACCGAGGCCGACCGCCGCCTGCGCACCGCGGCGCTCCTCGGGTCACGGCCGTGGCACGGCGACCGCTACCCGGCGGCCCTCGCACTCGACACCCTCACGGTCATGGCACTCGCCGACGGACGGATCTCCGACGCCGCGTCACTGTCCCGCGAGGCCGAGGAGACGTGGGGCCTGTACGGCGACCGCCGCGCCGAGGCGCGGGCCCACGTCGTACGCGGCCGCCTGCAGCTGGAGCGCGACACCCCGGCCGCGGCCGCCGTCTCCTGCACACGCGGCCTGCGCGTCTACTTGGAGGCGGGCGACGCCGAAGGCACGTCGCAGGCCCTGTACGAGCTCGGCGTCGCGCTCCGAGCCGCGGACCGGAGCGAGGAGGCACTGGACCGGTTCGCCGAGAGCCTCGCCTACAGCCGCGCACTCGGGGCAAGGCCGCGTGAGGCCCACAACCTCACGAACATGGCGGAGGCGTTCCTCGACTGCGGCCGCCCTGCCGAAGCCGTCCACTACGCCGACCAAGCCCTCGCCGCGTTCGACCGAGACGCCACCGACGAGCGAGGCCACGCCATGATCGTCTACGGCCGCGCACTGGACGCCATCGGCAACCACGCCGGAGCCCAGCGCCGCCTCGCGGAGGCCTGCGAACTCCTCGCAGGCGAGGACGGCCCCGCACTGGGAGAAGCCCGGCAGTACCTGGAACGCCTGCGCCCCCGAGACTGATACGGCCCCCTCGACCGACCTGCCCGCGCTGACGGCCGCGTTGAACGGCACAGGCGTGGCCCGGTGCCGTTCAACGCGGCGGCACCGGCATCGGCAAGACGCGGTCCCATGCTCGGGCAGTCAAGACTGATGCGGTTCCCTCGACCGACCTGCCCGTTTCATCGCCCTGCCCGCCCTGACCGCCGCCTCAGGCGGCGCGGGCGCGGCGGTGCTGGCTGCTCCGCCCGGTACCGGCAAGGCGACGCTGGCCTTCGCGGAGGTGTGCGAGCTTCTCGTGGGCGTGGGCGTGGGCGTGGGCGTGGGCGTGGGCGTGGGCGTGGGCGTGGGCGTGGGCGTGGGCGTGGCGGGCGCGCCGCTGGGGAGGCCCGGCGGTGTCTGGAGGGGCTGGGTCCGCGAGACTGATGCGGTGCGCTCGAACGACCTGCCCGTCTCCGCCGCTCTGCCCGCCCTGACCGCCGCCCTCGACGGTGCGGGTGCGGCGGTGCTGGCAGCTCCGCCTGGCACCGGTAAGACCACGCTGGTGCCGCTCGCCCTCGCGGAGTCCGGGCGGCGCGTGATCGTCGCGGAGCCGCGCAGGATGGCCGCGCGGGCCGCTGCGCGGCGGATGGCCTGGATGCTCGGTGAACCCGTCGGGAAGCGTGTCGGCTACGCGATCCGGGGCGAGCGCCGGCCCGGTAGCGATGTCGAGGTCGTCACCACCGGAGTGCTCCTGCAGCGGCTTCAGCACGATCCCGACCTGCGGGCCGACGTCGTCATCCTCGACGAGTGCCACGAACGCCACCTCGACGCCGACACCGCCCTCGCCTTCCTGCTCGACGTACGCGCGACGCTTCGCCCGGACCTTCGGCTGGTCGCCGCGTCCGCCACTCCGGACAGCGGGCCGTGGTCGCGTCTGCTGGACGACGCGCCGGTGGTCACCGCCGATGCGGCCGTGCATCCCCTCGACGTGATCTGGGCGCCGCCGCCGCGGCCCGTACGGCCGCCGCACGGCATGCGGGTGGACCCCGCGCTGCTCGACCACGTGGCCCTGACCGTACGGCGTGCGCTGGCGGACGGCGACGGCGACGTGCTGTGCTTCCTGCCCGGTGGCGGCGAGCTCGCGCGGGTCGCCGGCGCCCTCGGTGACCTGGAGGTCCTGCAGCTGCACGGCCGGGCGCCCGCCGCCGTGCAGGAGGCCGCGCTGAGCCCGCACGACGCGCGGCGGGTCGTGCTGGCAACCTCGGTCGCCGAGTCGAGCCTGACCGTGCCGGGCGTGAGCGCCGTGGTGGACGCCGGCCTGGCGCGCGAGCCCCGTACCGACCACGCGCGCGGGCTGGGCGGCCTGACGACCGTACGGGTGTCGAAGGCCGCCGCCGATCAGCGCGCCGGGCGGGCCGGCCGTGAGGGGCCGGGCCGTGTCTACCGGTGCTGGTCCGAGGCCGAGCACGCGCGGCTGCCCGAACGCCCGCGCCCGGAGATCGAGCTGGCGGACCTGACCGGGTTCGCGCTGCAGGCGGCGTGCTGGGGCGATCCCGCGGCGGACGGCCTCGCGCTGCTCGACCCGCCGCCGCCCGCCGCGATGCGGGTCGCCCGAGAGACGTTGCGCGCGGTCGACGCCGTCGACGGGGACGGCCGGGTCACCGGGCGCGGCCGGAAAATGGCGCGCGTCGGCGTGCATCCTCGGCTGGCCCGCGCCCTCCTGGACGGTTCGGAACACGTCGGCGCGCGGGCCGCGGAGATCGTCGCCCTGCTGTCGGAGCAGCAGCGGACCGGCGACGACCTCGTCGCCGAGTGGCGCGCCCTGCGGCGCGACGGGCGGTTCCGGGAGGAGGCGCGCCGGCTGCGCCGCGCCGTGCCGGACGCCGCGGAGACGAGCGTGGACGACGAGACCGCGGCCGGTGTCGTGGTCGCGCTCGCCTTCCCCGAACGCGTCGCGCGTGCGCGTGACGGCGGCTACCTGATGGCGTCCGGCACCGCGGCCGAGACGGGGCGCGGATCGCGGCTCGGCGGAGCCGAGTGGCTGGCGATCGCGGTCGCCGACCGCGCGCCGGGCGCTCCGTCGGCGCGGATCCGCCAGGCCGTTCCCATCGACGAGACCGTCGCGCGCCTGGCCGTCCACGCGGTCGTGGCGGACGAGGTCCGCTGGGACGGCGACGTGGTCGCGCGCCGGGTCGAGCGGCTCGGCGCCATCGAGCTGTCCGCCGCACCCCTCGCCGATCCCGACCCCGGTCTCGTACGCGCCGCGCTCCGCGAGGGCCTGCGCAAGGAAGGGCTCGGCCTGCTGACGTGGACGCGCGACGCGGTCGCGCTGCGGGAGAGGCTGGCGTTCTGCCATCGCGCCCTCGGCGCGCCGTGGCCGCCGATGGACGACGCCGCGCTGCTGGAGTCCCTCGACCTGTCCTCGGGCCGCCGTCGCGCGGACCTGGAGCGCGTCGACGTGACCGCCGCGCTGCGGAACCTGCTGCCGTGGGAGTGCGCGGCCCGCCTCGACGAGGTCGCGCCGGAACGCGTCACCGTGCCGACCGGCTCGCGGATCCGCGTCGACTACTCGGGCTCGCAGCCGGTGCTGGCCGTCAAGTTGCAGGAGTTGTTCGGCTGGCAGGCGGCGCCCCGCATCGCGGGCGTCCCGCTGGTCGTGCACCTGCTGTCGCCCGCGGGCCGCCCGGCCGCTGTGACCGCGGATCTCGCGTCATTCTGGCGTGAGGGCTACCGGAGCGTACGCGCGGAGCTGCGCGGGCGTTATCCCCGCCATCCCTGGCCCGAGGACCCGGCGACGGCGGAGCCCACGCGCCGTGCCAAGTCGCGCCGTTCGTGATGACGGTCTCTTGATTTCGTAGAGAATCGCACGACTGGTGAGCGGGAGGTCCCGGGGTCTGGTCTGATGGCGCGGTGAAAAGGAGCGTCGTCCCTGTTCCCCGGTCTCTGATGATCTCCCAAGATGAGATCTATATGCAGTTAAAAGGGAAATATCGGAGGCTTATTCTTATCGTAGGATTGGTGGCCGGTGGGTGGTATCTGCTTTATGTGATGGCGTGTGAGTTCGCGCGCTCTTTCATGACTTATCGGCTTTTTGGGCGGGTAAATGTCGCGCTCGTCTTCGGGGTGCTGGAGTTCGCGTCCACGTTCGTGATCGCCGGGCGGTTCGCCCGCTTCTCGCGCGACGTCGTCGACCCGCTCGCCGCCCAGGTCGCCAGAGGCGACGGATGACGCCGCACGCCGTGCTCTCCGGCGGCGGCCAGGCGCTCGCGCTGGCCCTGTCCGGCTCCGTCGCCTGCGCCGCCCTCGCCGCGGTGACGCGGGCCCGCGCGCGTACGGCCGCGGACTTCCTCACGGGCGACCGCCGACTCACGGGGAGGGGCAACGGCTTCGCGCTGTGCGGCGCGTACCTGTCCGCCGTCTCGCTGCTCGGGATCTCCGGGGTCATCGCGCTGTCCGGATACGACGGGTTCGCCTGCTGCGTCGGTGTGGTGGTGGCATGGATCCCGGTGCTGCTCCTGGCCCGCCAGGTCCGCAACACGGGCCGCCGTACACAGGCCGACGTCCTCTGCCGCCGGGCCCTCCGCGAACCGCCCGTACGCGTCGCCTCCGCCGTCGCCACGGTCACGATCTCGGCGTGTTACCTCGTCGCGCAGCTGTCCGTGGCGGGCGCGCTGGCCGCCCATCTGCTCGGCGTACGCCCGGCGGCGACGATCGCGCTGACGGGCACGCTGACGATCGTGTGCGCCGCGGCAGGCGGCACGAGGGGCGCCACGTGGATGCAGATCGCCAAGACGGCCCTCCTCCTGTCGGCGTGCGGGCTGATGACGCTGCTCACCCTCGCGAGGTTCGGCTTCGACCTGAACACCGTCCTCGGCGACGCCGCGGACGCCAGCGGCAGCGGCGCCCACTTCCTCGCCCCGGGCCTGAGGTACGGCGGCCAGACCCCGCCTCCGCCCACGGAGACCCTGGCGGGCAAGTTCGACTTCGTGAGCCTCGCCCTGACCTTGGCCCTGGGCGCGGCCGGCCTGCCCCAGGTCATGAACCGCCTGTTCGCCGGCCGCGAGCCCCGCGCATCGGTGAAGTGGGCGATGGCCTCGACCGGCGCCGTCGTCGCGATGCTCGTCGTCCTCGGGTTCGGCGCCGCCGCCCTGATCGGCCACGAGGAACTCCTGTCGAGCCCGTCGCCCGGTCTGACCGCCGTCCCGGACCTCGTACGCGAACTGGGCGTCCGCATAGCGGGCACGCACGGCGGCGACATCCTGTCGGCGATATTCGCCGCGACGGTCTTCGCCACGATCCTCACCGTCACGACGAGCGCGCTCCTGGCCGCCGCGACGTCGCTGGCCCACGACTGGTTCGGCCGGGTCTTCACCCTGGGTCGCCCGAAACCGGCGGAACAACTCCTGACCGCGAGAGCGGCCACGATCGCGGTCGGCGCCGCCGCCACGGCACTCGCGATGCTGCCGGAGAACCCGAGCGCCCTCCTGGCCCTTCCGTTCACGATCGCCGCGTCGTCGTTCTTCCCGGCCGTGACCCTCAGCCTCTTCTGGCGCCGCCTGAACGGCCCGGGAGTGGTGGCCGCCCTCTACGGAGGCCTGACGACCTCGATCGTCCTGACTCTCTTCTCCCCGGTGGTGTCGGGCAGAACCGACCCGGCGACGGGAGAAAGCCTCTCACTGCTCCCGCCCGGGACGGACTTCGCCTGGTTCCCGCTGGAGAACCCGGCCCTCATCTCGGTCCCGGCCGCCTTCCTGTGCGCCGCCGCGGCCACCTGCCTGAGCCGGGAGAAAGCCGACCCGAACGCCTTCACCGCCCTGACCGTCCACTCCCTGACCGGCACGTCCCCCCGAGGCCGCTGACCGGCCTACCGCGCGGTCAGCACGTGGAGGGTCGGGTTCTGGCCGTAGACGTTCTCCGACACCGCGTACAGGCGGCCGCCGGGACCCCACGCGAGTGCCCGGGGGACGAGCTTGAGCGGTGAGAGCGGGTCGACGCCGAAGTCCCAGACACGCGCAGGCGTCGTTCCGTCGGCAGTGGGGAAGACGGCGACGTCGTTCGCGTGGCTCCCGTCGTCGATTCCGGTCGCGACGTAGGCGCCGTCGGGGGACACCTCGACCGCGTTGGGGTAGGCGCCCGTCTCGTACGTCGCCACCTCGGACAGGTCCGTGCCGGACAGCGCGGTGACGTGGTACGGATAACCGGCGGCGACCAGTGCGCGTGACCCGTCGGGTGTCACCGCGACGTCGGCGAGGGTCGAGCCGGCGTCACTCGTGAGATGGTCGAGCACGGCCGTGTTCCCGTCCAGCCGATACTCGCGGACGATGCCGGGGGGCGTCCCGGGTTCGCCGGTGATCAGAGACCCGTCCGGGCCGGCCGCCAGGACCGGAGGCGCGTTCAGCTCGTACGGCCCCTCCTGGCCGAGTACGACGACCGGCTCTCCGCTCGTCACCGTGAGGCTGCCGAGCCGTCCCTCGCCGGTCTGGCATCCGTAGCCGAACCACAGAACGTCTCCGGCACGGGCCAGATCGGTCGGGCAGGTCGCCGCGCCCGTGGAGTAACGAGCGGTCTCCCGCAGCGACCCGGTGTCGATCGCGGCCACCGCGTCCGCCTCGGACAGGGCGACGTACAGCGTCGAGCCGTCGCCGCTCAGCACCATGTCCGCGGCACCGGGCAGGTCGTGGACGACCGTCGTGACCTGTCCCTCCAGGTTCAGCACCGCGACCGCGTCATCGGGTGTCCTCTCCGAGGGCCGCCCGGCGGGCCCCGGTTCCAGGACGTGAGATGTGCCTGAGGCGTTGACGCCGTGGCCTGTTCAGGCCACGAGGGGTCACGTGTCCCTGATGCCGAGGAGCCCGCGCTTGTACGCCTCGCTGACCGCGGCGGCGCGGTCGCGCACGCCCAGCTTGTCGTAGATGTGCAGCAAGTGAGTCTTGATGGTCGCCTCGCTCACGAACAGGCGGCGGGCGGCTTCGCGGTTCGTGGTGCCGTCCGCGACCAAGGCCAGGACCTCGCGTTCGCGCTTGCTCAGCGTTCCGTCGACCGGGCGGCGGACGCGGCCCATGAGACGGCCCGCCACCGACGGCGACAGGACCGATTCGCCGCGGTGGGCCGAGCGGACCGCGCGCATGAGCTCCTCTCGGGGCGCGTCCTTCAGCAGGTAGCCCGTCGCGCCCGCCTCGATGGCCGGGAGGACGTCGCTGTCCGTGTCGAACGTCGTGAGCACCAGCACGCGGACCGACGGGTGCGTGCGCCGCAACTCGGTGATGGCCTCCACGCCGCCCATCTCCGGCATGCGCAGGTCCATCAGCACGACGTCCGCGGAGCCGGCGCGGGCGACGGCCTCGGTGCCGTTCGACGCTTCGCCGACGACCTCGAAGTCCGGGTCGGCGGAGAAGACGCCGCGTAGACCGTCACGGACGATCGGGTGGTCGTCGACGATCAGCAGGCGGATCATGCTTGGCCTCCGGCCGGGAGTGCGGGGACGGTCGCGTTGACGGCGGTGCCCTCGCCCGGGGTGCTCTCGACGGCGAGGCTGCCCGCGACGCGCAGCAGGCGTTGCCGCATCGAGGTCAGGCCGAAGCCGTCGCCGTCGCGGCCCGGAGTGAAGCCGACGCCGTCGTCGCGCACGTCGAGGAGCACGACGTCGTCAAGGTAGGACAGGGTCAGGCCGACGCGGGACGCCTTCGCGTGCTTGGCGACGTTGGTCAGCGCCTCCTGCGCGACGCGGAACAGCGCGACCTCCACGTCGGCGAGCATCGGCTTAGGCTCGCCGGTGGTCTCGACGCCGACGGGCACGCCGGACGCGTCCGACCAGCGGCGGCTCATCCCCGCGATGGCGTCGGGCAGGTGGGCGTCGTCCAGGTCCTCGGGCTGCAGCGCGCGTACGGACCGGCGGGCCTCCGACAGGTTGTCGCGGGCGAGGGCCTGGGCCTGGTCGGCGAACCGGTCCCACTGAGCGGGGTTCTGCCGCGCCGCCTCCAGCTGGGCGATGATCCCGGTGAAGCCCTGCGCGAGGGTGTCGTGGATCTCGCGTGCCATGCGCTGCCGCTCGTCGAGCACGCCCGCCTCACGCGCCTGGGTGAGCAACTGGGCCTGCAGACCGGCGTTCTCCGCCAGCGCGGTCTCCAGCTGGGCGTTGGCCTCGGCGAGTTCGGCGAGCATCGTGCGCTGCCTGGCGTTCTGCTCGTTGACCATCGTCCCGAAGAACATGAACGCCCCGCCGAGGGCGGTGCTCGCCGCGACGAAGATCACGTAGAGCGGGAGGACGGAGACGGTGAGCTTGTCATAGCCGCCGACGTACGTCGTGGAGACGAGCGCGGCGGTCGCGAACACGCCTGCCCATCGCAGGTGTCCTCGCAGGTAGGGCACCTGGATGTAGCCGCTCCAGGCGAAGAAGCCGAACAGCGGGCTCCGCCACAGCAGCACCGCGAACAGCACCTGGAGCCCCGCGTAGTACACGATCATCGATCGGGGCCGGGACATCGGGTCCCGGCGGAGCGTGATCATGGTCAGCATCCACACGGCCGCGGCGGCGACCAGGGCGCCTGTGACGCCCGTGCGCTCCCATGACCGGGTGTCGGCGAGCAGCACGAGAACGGTGGAGACGCCCAGCGCCGCAAAGGGAAGAACGCGAAGCATGAGCGCTTCGCGTCGTTCCCAGCCCGTAGGCGGCATCGCCACGGTCACTCCCACTTGAAGGTCTTGGCCGCTGCCAGGCCGACGACTACGGCGTACGCGGTCATTATCGCCAATTGCGCCATCCGCGGCTCGGTGCCCATCCAGGCGTCCCGCATCGTCTTGAGCGTCGCGCCGAGCGGAGTGTAGTCGCCGATGGTGCGCAGTACGGACGGCATCGTCTCGCGTGGGATGTAGACCCCGCCGAAGAACATGCTCGGGAAGAACAGCACCATCCCGATCGCGTTGCCGGCCTTGCCGCTGGGCGCGAGCGCGGCGATGAGCAGCCCGACGGCGAACAGCGCCGCCATGCCGAGCAGTACGGACACGACGAAGAGTGGGAACCGCTGCGGAAGCGGGGTGTCGAACAGCAGACCGCCCGCGACGAGCAGCATCGTCACCACGAACAGGCCGGCCACCGCGTGCAGGATGAGCTGGGAGACCAGCACGCCCGAGGGGCGGACCGGCGTGGTGGAGAGGCGGCGCAGCACGCCCTTCTCCCGGTACGTGGCCAGCGTCGTCGGCAGCACGGTCAGCCCGAGGATCGCGATGGCGATCCCGACGCCGATCGCGGCGATGTACGCGGCGCCGCTCTGGCCGCCGAGCGACTTCTGCGCGTCGCCGCTGCCGGGCTGGAAACCGAACCCGAGCAGCAGCCCGAGCGGCAGCGCGACGACGAACAACGGCACCACCCATTCGCGCCCGAGCAGCTTGAACTCCATCAGGGTGAGCTTGGCGATCATGAGTGGGCTCCTTAGTCGAGCGAACGGCCGGTGAGGGCAACGAACGCGTCGTCGAGGCTGGTCTGCTCCACGCGCAGATCGGCCGCGATGACGTTGTTGCGGGCGAGGGCCGACGTGACCGCCTGCAGGACGGCCTCAGTGCCGGTCACCGTGATCTGCGCGCCGGATTTGGTCACCGAGTGAACCTCGGGCAGGTCTCTCAGCAGGGCGTCGTCCAGGGGCGCTGACGGCTTGAACCGGATGCGCTGCCCGGGGTCGACCCGCGACACCAGCCCGCGCGGGGTGTCGATCGCGGCGACCCGTCCGGAGTCGATGACGGCGATCCGGTCGCAGAGCCGCTCGGCCTCTTCCATGAAGTGCGTGACCAGGACGATCGTGACGCCCCGGTCCCGTACGTTCTCGATCAGCTGCCAGGTGTCGCGGCGCGCGGCGGGGTCGAGCCCGGTCGTCAGTTCGTCGAGCACCACGATCTCGGGGTTCCCGACGAGTGCCAGGGCGATCGACACGCGCTGCTTCTGTCCGCCGGACAGCTTGCCGAACCGCGCGCCGCGCTTGGCGGTGAGGCCGAGGTCGTCGAGCAGGCGCTCCCAGTCGGCGGGGTCGCGGTAGAACGAGCTGTACAGCTCCAGCGCTTCCCCGACCTTCATCTTCTCCGGCAGCTCGCTCTCCTGGAGCTGCGCTCCGAGCCGCTGGGTGAGCTCGTCGCGGTCGCGCGCCGGGTCGAGGCCGAGCACCGAGACGGTGCCGCGGTCGGGCCTGCGCAGCCCCTCGACGCACTCGACCGTCGTGGTCTTGCCCGCGCCGTTCGGCCCGAGGATCCCGAAGATCTCTCCTCGTTCGACGGTGAAGGAGATGTCCTCCACGGCGACGGTGTCTCCGTACCGTTTGTGCAGGTTGCTGAGTTCGATCACCGGCATGTCCACGCTCCTCGGTTCCGCTGCTGACGGTCATGAGGATGGCCCGCGACCCCCTCGCGGCGGATCGACCAGGCGGCCCCCGTAGCGGTTGATCGCGGCATCGACCGATCGGTCGATGGGCATCGACTTGACACTCTGACGTTCTATGCAAAGAATGTCAGTATGTCGGAAGGTGAACGGATCGAGGCGATCCTGAACGCGGCGTACGCGTGCTTCACGCGCCACGGCGTGCGGCGCACGACGATGGACGACATCGCGCGTGAGGCGGGCATGTCCCGTCCGGCGGTGTACCAGTACGTGCGCAACAAGGAGGACGCCTTCCGCCGGCTCGCCGAGCGGTTGCTGACCGGGGCCCTCGCCGGCGCGAACGACGCGGTCGCGGGCCCGGGTGACCTCACCGAGCGGCTGACCGAGGCGATGACCGTCAAGCTCCGCCTGGCGCTGAAGGTCTGGCACGACAGCCCCGCACACGCGGCCGAACTGCTGGGCGACAACGCCCGGTCGTCCGCCGACCTGATCGAGTCCTACGACGTCGCGATGCTGGACATCCTCGCCGGCGCGGTCGACGCGCCCGGGGGCAGGGAGCTCGCCGAACTCCTGCTGGCCCTCACCCGCGGCATCGAGGCCGACCTCTCCGATCCCGACGCGCCGGTCCGCCGGCTGCGCCACGGCGTCGCCCTGCTCGTCGCCGGGTTCTCCCATATGAAGGAGCCATCATGACCACTGCCGTACTGATCACCGGGACGTCCTCGGGCATCGGCCGGGCCGCCGTGCTGCGGCTGGCCCGGCGCGCGGACCTGACCGTCTACGCCACCGCACGCCGCACCGAGGCGATCGCCGACCTGGCCGAGGCCGGCGCGCGCACGCTCGCGCTCGACGTCACCGACGAGAAGTCGATGAGGACCGCGGTCGAGGCCGTCCAGAATGAGCACGGCGCGATCGGCGCCCTGGTCAACAACGCCGGCTACGGCGAGTACGGCACGATCGAGGAGACCGACCTCGACGGCGTGCGCCGCCAGTTCGAGACCAACGTCTTCGGGCTGGCGCGGCTGACCCAGCTCGTCCTGCCCGGCATGCGCGAGGCCGGCCGGGGCCGGATCGTCAACATCGGGTCGATGGGCGGCCGAATGACCTTCCCGGCCGGCGGCTACTACCACGCGAGCAAGTACGCGGTCGAGGCCATCACCGACGCCCTGCGGTTCGAGACGGCACCCTTCGGGATCAAGGTCAGCCTGATCGAGCCCGGCGTGATCCGCACGCCGTTCGCCGACACGGCCACGGGCACCCTCACCCAGTCGGCCGCCCCCGACGGCCCGTACGCCGCGCTCAACGCCGCGACCGACCACCAGATGGCACAGACCTACCGGTCCGCCCTGCTGTCCGCGCCGCCGGAGACCGTCGCCAAGGTCATCGAGCGCGCGGTCACCGGCAGCAGGCCGCGTACGCGCTACCTCATCACCCCGGCCGCCAAGACCCTCGTGCACACACGGCGCCTGCTCGGCGGGCGGGCCTTCGACGCCTACCTGCGGCTCCAGTGGCGGGGCGCGGCATAGGGCGTACGGGCGAGAACCGCGAAGGCGATCACGCCAGCGGCCGACGAGAAGACGATCAGCAGGGCCATCGGGACGGCCGAGTGGGAGCCCGCCAGGCCGACGAGCGGAGCGGCGGCGGCGCCGATGACGTACTGGGCGAGGCCCAGCAAGGCCGAGGCGCTGCCCGCGACGTTCGGCGGGCGGCCCGACAGGGCGAGCGCCGTGGCGTTCGGCATGGTCAGCCCGATCGCGGACACGACGAGGAACAGCCCGGCCAGCATGGCCGGCAGGCCCCCTCCGGTGAACACCACGACGGTCAGCAGCACGCCGCCGGCGAGCGAGACGCCGAGGCCGGCGGCGAGCAGCGCCCGCAGCGGCAGGCGTCCGACGAGTAGTCCGCTGACCTGGCCGAACACAATGATCCCGAGGGAGTTCACCGCGAAGACGAGGCTGAACGACTGCGGTGACAGGCCGTAGACGTTCTGGAGGACGAACGGCGATCCGGAGATGTAGGCGAACATCGCCGCGAAGGCGAGCCCGCTCGCCAGGGCGTATCCCAGGTACGCCCGGTCGGCCAGCAGGTCCGCGAAGGTCCGCAGGGTGGCGCGCAGTCCGCCCGCGTGGCGTGCCTCGGGCGGCAGCGTCTCGCGCAGCCCGAGCAGCGAGAGCGTCATCAACAGGCCGATGATCGCCAGTACGACGAAGACACCGCGCCACGTGGTGAAGCGCAGCAACTGCCCGCCGATGACCGGCGCGGCCACCGGGGCGACACCGTTGACGAGCATGAGCAGGGAGAAGAACCGCGCCGCCGCCGCCCCGTCGTGCATGTCGCGCACGACGGCACGCGAGATCACGATGCAGGCCGCGCCCGCCGTCCCCTGGATCAGGCGCAGCACGATCAGCAGCTCCACCGAGGGCGCGACCACGCACAGCAGCGACGCGACGGTGTAGATGATCACTCCGGCGAGCAGCGGCCGCCGGCGCCCCCACATGTCGCTGACCGGCCCGGCGAGCACCTGCCCGGCGGCGAGGCCGACGAGGCAGGCCGTCAGGGTCAGCTGCACCAGGGACGCCCCGGCCGACAGATCGCGGGTGAGCTTCGGCAGCGCCGGAAGGTACATGTCGATCGACAGCGGCCCGATCGAGCTCAGGGCACCGAGGATCAAGAACACTCGTAGGCGCTCGGCCCGCCCCGTACGCTCCAGCGTCGCCGTCTCCATGAGGGGAGAACCGATACCGACGAGCCGGACATTCCCTCGCTCAGACTCTGAGGGCGGAGCCCGTCGAGCAGGATCGAGAGCAGGCGGTCGGTCTCCTGGGGGGCGTGTTCGCTGGCGACGGCGAGGCCGTGGGTCAGCCTCAGTAGGTCGGTGACGCCGACGTCGCGGCGTGCGCAGCCGGCCTCCTGGGCCGGGGTGAGTACCACGGCGACCGCATTGCGGATCTCCTCGTGGCAGCGGTCGAACAGCTCCGAGTGGCGGTCGATGACGGCCTTCAGAGTCTGCATGAGCCCGCGTTTGGTGAGGGCGTAGCCGGCGAAATGGCGCATCCAGGCGGCGAGGGCCTCGCCGGGGGGCAGGGTCTCGGCCAGCCGGTACGCCGCCGCGGACAGCTCCTGGACCTGCTCGCGGTAGACGGCCTCCTGGAGTTCCAGGCGGGTGGGGAAGTGGCGGTAGAGCGTGCCGATGCCGACGCCCGCGCGCTTGGCGATGTCCTCGAGCGACGCGTCGGCGCCGTACTCGAGGAATGAGTCCCTGGCCTCGCTGAGCACCCGCTCACGATTGCGGCGCGCGTCTGCGCGCATGGGACGTTGCTGCCCGGCGGCGGTCATCGCTCCTCCCGAAACGGTGAGCCCCAGTCTATGACTCCGGCCCGGCCGTCCTGTCCGGACAGCGTTTTCGGCGCCGAATTCATCGATACCGCGCGCTCTCTGACACATAAAATGGGGTATAGACAACTCGTGGTCATGCGCCTGTGAAGGCTCATGATCGATTCACGGACAGGTGTGAACCACCATGGCGCCTAAACGGAAGACAGGTCTGGAGATGTGGGGTGCTGAGCTCGCTCAGGCCCGTGTTTCGGCGGGGCTGTCCGGAAAGGGGCTCGCGGAAGCCGTCAACGTCGCGCCCGCCACCGTGAGCCAGTGGGAGAACGCCAAGCGGAAACCTCATCTGGAAGACGTCGAGCGCGTCGAGGCGGTGCTCGGAACGAACGGCTATCTGAAGCGTTACCTCGTGGAATGGTTGCCGCGAGAGGTGGCGCACCAGTGGCTGGACCGCTGGCTGTGGATCGAGGAGCAGGCGACCCAACTGCGGTCATTCGAGTCGTCCGTCATGCCTGGCCTTCTCCAGACCGAGCGTTACGCCGGCGCCGTCCTGCGGGACGAGCACAAGATAGCCTCACGGCTGGAGCGCCAGAAGATCCTCGACGCGGACAATCCCGTGACCTTCGTGGCCGTGCTGGACGAGAGCGTCTTACGCCGGAAGGTGGGCGATGCCGAGATCATGCATGAGCAGTTGATGCGTCTCGCGCAGTTCGCCGAGCGTGACAACATACGCATCCACGTTCTTCCGCTCTCGGCCGACGCCTGTGCCGAGATAACCGGGCCGTTCGTCATCGCCAACTTCAACGGTGGCGACGAAGTGGTGTACCTGGACAACGCGTTGTCCGGCGAGGTGGTCGAGGACAAAGACGCCATCGCGCGAGCGCATCGGATCTGGGAGCTTCTCAGATCGGACGCGATGAACAAACAAGATTCCCTCGCATTCATCCTGAAGGTGGCCGAAGAATGGAAATCCTAACGTCCTGGCAGAAGTCGAGCAGGAGCGCCAACGGCGGAAACTCGTGCGTTGAAGTCGCCATCGCCGTACTGGAGGTGGCCGAAGAATGGAACTTCTGACGCCCTGGCAGAAGTCGAGCAGGAGCGCCAACGGCGGAGACACGTGCGTGGAAGTCGCCGTGAGCGAGCGCGCGGGCTCATAAGAGCGCTCGGGCAGATCGAGAGTCTCGTCCAAGCTACTGGGGGACGGGGCTCTTCGGCGTCCGGAGGCATGTCGAAGGCGCTCGGGCGCCGGCCGGCCGTCACTCCATCGCAGGGAACGGTTGCGAATCGGAGGCTGCCTCCGTATCGTAGCGGAGGCATCCTCCGGTTACCCCGACAGCCACTTCGGGGGTCTTTCCTGCAGAAGGAGTCTATGACTCATGTCCCAGCAGACCATTCAGAAGGGCGCGACGACGCCCCGAGAAGGTCCACGACGGCGGGCGCCTCATCCGGGGATCGCGCTGGCCGTCATCGTCACCTGCCAATTGATGATCATCCTCGACGCGACGGTCGTGTTCGTCGCGCTTCCCAAGATCCAGCAGAGCCTGCACTTCTCCGCCACCGGCTTGTCGTGGGTGAGCAACGCCTACTCGCTCGCGTTCGGCGGGTTGCTGCTGCTCGGAGGCCGGGCCGGTGACGTGCTCGGGCGGCGGCGGGTACTCCTCGCCGGGATCGTCGTGTTCACGGCCGCGTCGCTCCTCGGCGGGCTCGCCACATCCGCCATCTGGCTGGTGACGGCCCGCGCCGTACAGGGCGTCGGCGCCGCGATGGCCGCGCCCGGCGCGCTCGCGCTGATCGCCACCAACTTCGCCGAAGGGCCCGAACGCAACCGGGCCCTCAGCATCTTCTCCGCCACCTCCTCCGGCGGCGCGTCCGTCGGGCTGATCCTCGGCGGCATGCTCACCGACTGGGCGTCCTGGCGGTGGGTGCTGTTCATCAACATCCCGGTCGGGATCGCGGTCCTGCTGCTGGCGCCGATGTTCCTCCAGGAGACCGAACGCCATCGCGGCCGGCTCGACCTCGCCGGGGCCGTCACGTCCGTGACCGGCATGGTCGCTCTCGTGTACGCCTTCATCCGCGCCGCCGACGCCGGATGGCGCGACAGCACGACACTGCTGAGCTTCGCCCTCGGTGTCGTCCTGCTCGCGGTGTTCCTGGCCGTGGAGACACGGGCCGAACAGCCGGTCGTACCGCTCCGCCTGTTCGCGGACCGCGCACGGGCCGGCTCGTACCTCAACATGCTGATCATGGCGGCGGCCATATTCGGGATGTTCTTCTTCCTCGTGCAGTTCCTCCAGAACACCCTCGGCTTCAGCCCCCTGAAGGCCGGCCTGGCGTTCCTGCCGATGACGGGCCTGCTGTTCACCGTCGCGCGGCTCGCGCCCCGCCTGATCCCGAGGTACGGGCCACGGCGCCTCATGCTGACCGGCCTGCCGCTCATCATGGGCGGCATGCTGTGGCTGACGCGCCTGTCCGGCCACAGCGGCTATGTCCGAGGGGCGCTCGGCCCGATGCTGCTGTTCGGGCTGGGAGCCGGCCTGGTCTTCCTGCCGCTGACACTGACCATCCTGTCCCGGGTGGCGAGGGAGGACTCCGGCGCGGCGTCCGGCATCCTCCAGACCACCCAGCAGGTCGGCGGTGCCCTCGGGATGGCGGTCCTGGTCTCGGTCTTCGGCACCGCCTCGCGCCACGGCGGCCTCGTCCACGGTGTGGACACCGCGTTCATGGTCGCCACGGTGTTCAGCGCGGTCGCCCTGGTGGTCGCGATCCTGTTCATCCGCCCCGCGGAACGCTGACAGCGGCGGATGAGGCCCGGCCCGTACGGGCCTCATCCGCCGATGGTGTCGGCGGGGGGCGACTGAGCGTGCACGTTCGGTGACATTCCGATGCTGCCCGGAAGGATCGACCGGAGTTGTCGGATCCGGGTTGTGTTGTTCGTAGCTAGGGTGAGAGGCCGCCCATGAGGGCTGTCATGACCACAGGGGATGCCGACCGATGCCGCACTCACAGGCCAGGGTTCACCGTATGTTCGAGCTCGTCGAGCCGATCGCCACCGTCACCTACTCCGATGTGCCGAACGAGGCGTTCCTGGCCCTCGGCATGCGCAACTACTGGGACGGATACTTCGCCGGCCGGGCCGCGCCGCTGGGACTCGCACCGGCCGAGGTGGTGCACGCGGTCTTCTACAACTTCGCCGACGGCGAGGTGGCGCGCCACATCCCGTGGGTCTGGGGGAAGATCACCCCGCAGGAGGCGATCACCGTACGCGAGCGGGGCAGCGCCGCCGCGCTGCGGCAGAGGATCGGAGGGCTCGCCGACTCCCCCGCTCTGGTGCGGGCCGCCGACCTCGCCACCCGAGCAGCGGTCAGCGCGCCGACCGAGGGCCGAGCACTATACGCCGGCCTCCGGGCGCTCAACATTCCCGAGGAGCCGGTGGCCAGACTCTGGCACGCGGCGACGCTACTGCGCGAACACCGCGGGGACGGCCACAACATCGCCCTCCTCGCCCACGGCATCGGCGGCACCGAGGCCCACGTCCTCCTCGCCCTCTCCCTCGAAATGAGGCCGGAGGAGTTCGGCCGGATCCACCACCTGCCCAAGGCACAACTCGCCGCTGTCATCGACGGGCTACGCGACCGCGGCCTCGTGGACACCACCGACCGGTTCACCGACACCGGCCGGGACACCAAGGAACGGATCGAAACCCTCACCGACCAACTCGCGGCACCCGCGTACGACGCGCTCAGCACGGACGAACTCGACGAACTGATCACCGGGCTCAAGCCGATCACCGCCGCGGCACAGGCCGTCGAAGACTGAACGGGCCCATCACGCCCCCCAGCCCGGCCACCGAGGTGAGCAGGTCGGATGAGGCCCGGCCCGTACGGGCCTCATCCGTCGATAGTGTCGGTGGGTGGCACGACTGAGCGTGGACGACAGGCGCGCGGAGATTCTGCGTGCGACGGTCGCGCAGATCGCCGCACGCGGTGTGGCCGCCATCCGGGTGGCGGACGTCGCCACCGCGCTCGGGATCAGTACCGCGCTCGTCTTCTACCACTTCCGGTCCAAGGACGACCTGGTCGCCGAGGCCTTCGGGTACGCCGTGCAACGCGACCTGGACCGCCTGGCCGAAGTCGCCGAATCGGGTGGCACGGCGGGGGAGCGCCTAGTACGCGCGCTGCGCCTCTACCACCCGAGCGGCTCGGCCCCACCCGGCTGGCGGCTGTGGATCGACGGCTGGTCGGCCGCGCTCCGCACCCCTGAGCTGCGGCGCGTCTGCCGGCGGCTGGACCTGCGCTGGCGTGCCGCGATCGCCGACCTGATCACCGAGGGCGTGGCGGCAGGGGAGTTCACCTGCCCCGACCCGAAGGCCGCGGCCTGGCGTATCACCGCCCTCATCGACGGCCTGTCGGTCCAGATGACCGTCCACGAGGACGTCCTCACCGAAGAGGAGACCGAGTCCTGGGCGTACGACCTCGCCGCCCGCGAACTCGGCCTGTCCGCCCTTCCCTATGTGTGAGGAACCGCGCGAAGCCCCTCGGCCGCCAGGTCGGCGGCCCGGGGAGTTCACCTTCCCGGCGAGTACGAGTGCGGCGGGCTACGGAGCGTTGATGACGCTGCGGTAGACGCTTTTGAGCAGGTTCCGCTGGGCGGGCGCCGGCTCGATATGGGTACGGTGGGGCCTCTGGATCCGCGGCGCCGACCGCCGTGCCCAATCCTCCCACCGCGGGAGCTCCAGGAACCGGCCGAGGCGCGTGAGTTCCTCCTGCGGGCGGTCCAGCAGGTCCTCGTAACGGATCCGCAGCACTTGGTCGGCGGGCCGGACGGCCAAAGCCTTCTCGGCCTGGCGCGCCATCATGGCCTGGATCATGACGAGCCGTATCAGGGAGTCCTCCGACCCGGCCCGTTCGTCGAGCGCCCCGGCGTCGAGATACTCCGGGAGCAGCCGCTTCAGCTCGGGGTCCAGGCCGGTCTCCGGCGCGGTGTACCCGGCGGCGAACGGGTCCGTGCCCGTACGGAATGCCAGCTCCACCCGCAGCTCGGCGAGCTGGAACATCGGGTGACGGGTCATGGACATCGCGACGTCCACGCAGTCCCGTACGAGGTAGACGATCTTCGCTTGGGGGAACATGGGCAGCAGGTCGGGTGCGTTCATGCAGGACCCGGCTGACTTCTCCACCCACCGGTCGCAGCCGGACAGCTCGCACAGCAGCTCGAACAGCCGGTGGTAGTGCGCTCTCACCGGCCGGACCGGAAAGTCCGGCACGATCTCGGCCAGCTCGGCGAGGAGCGTGTCCGGCTCTTCGCTGATCATCGGAAGCGTGAACCCGAGCAGCCCCGACATCTCGGGGAGTCTCGCCGGATCATCGATCGGGTAGCGCAGCTCGGCCGGTACGCGTCCGATGCCGATGGCGGTGTTCAGCTCCCGCCACGGCCGGTTGAGCAGCGACCAGAACTCCTCACCCGTCGGAGCGCCCTCCGGGATGCCGTCCGCGAACTGCGCGAAGAAGAACTCCATGATCGGCAACACGCCAGGGTACTCGGCCAGAAGATCGGCCACGATGGTCGATCCGCACCGTCCGGTGCACAGAATCAGCGCTCCCTCCGGAGCGGCAGGTATTCCCGGCAGAGTCTTGGTCATCTATGCCCCTGGAATGCCAGTCGGACAAGGCGATTCGAAGGCCTCAGCATGCGGGCTGGATGAAATCGGCAGCAACCCCTATTGATCCCCTAGTGCACGCCTCGCCGGGAGGCGGCCCCCATCGGCCGCTTGACCAACCTCCCTGAGCAGTACACCTAGTGTCGCGTGTCTGATGTTTATTTACGTTTGATTTTGCTGAGGAGTTCGTCGGCGGTCTTGGTCCAGGCGAAGGGTTCGCAGCGGTCGTTGTAGGCGTCGATGAAGCGGCGGATCGCATCACGCAGATCGGTGACCGAATGGAAGGTGCCGCGTCGGATGGCCTGGCGGGTGATGATGCCGAAGAAGATCTCGACCATGTTCAGCCAGGAGCAACTGGTGGGGGTGAAGTGCAAGGTCACGCGGGGGTTCTTGGCCAGCCATGCCTTGACGTTGGGGTGCTTGTGGGTGGCGTAGTTGTCCACGATGACATGCAGCTTCACCCGCGGGTGGGCCTTGGCCACCAGCTTGAGGAACTTCAAGAACTCCTTGTTGGTGTGCCGCTGATAGCAGGCGTCGGCACTGATCTTCCCGGTCACCACCTCCAAGGCGGCGAACAACGTGGTGGTGCCATTGCGCTTGTAGTCATGAGTCCGCCGCTCGGGCACCCCGGGCATCACCGGCAGGATCGGCTGGGTCCGGTCCAACGCCTGGATCTGCGATTTTTCATCCACCGAGACCACGACCGCACCCAACGGCGGGTCGAGATACAACCCGACCACGTCACGGATCTTGGCCTCCAGCCGCGGATCGGTGGAGAACTTGAACGTCTCGATACGGTGCGGCTGGATGTCCCACTTCCGCCAGATCCTGGCCACCGTGGAAAACGAGATCCCCAACTGCTCGGCCAGCAACCTTGAGGACCAGTGCGTGACCCCCAGTTCCTCAGGCGGCCTGCCGTCATGAGACAACGTGGCCACCACGACATCGATCTCATCGACCTGGGCCGGCCGCCCCGAGCGCTTGTGGTCGCCAAGCCCTGCCATCCCGGACTGCTCATAGCGATCCCGCCAGGAGATCACCGTCGGCCGCGACACCCCCACCATGGCCGCGATCTCGGTGTTAGGCAGCCCATCAGCCGCCAAGAGCACGATCCGAGCCCGCTTCACCAGCCCAGCCGGAGCCGACGACGACCGAAGCAAGCCCTCCAGCCGACCCCGGTCACCCTCACGCAACACCAACGGCGCAGCCACGTAGACCATGCGCCATTGTCCCGCCTACCCAAACGTAAAACAACTTACAACACGCAACACTAGCGTCGCCTCTTCCGGTCCTTGAGGACCTGGTGGACGACGTTGCGGCCTGGGACGCCGGTGACGCCGCCGCCGCCGTGGGTCGCCGAGCCCGCCTGGTACAGGCCCTTCACCGGGGTGCGCAGGTCGGCGTAGCCGGCGGCCGGGCGTGCGTGGAACATCTGGCCCGGAGTGAGCTCGCCGTGGAAGATGTTGCCGCCGACCAGGTTGTACTCGTTCTCCATGTCGTACGGCCCGATCACCTGGCGATGCAGCACCGACGACGTGAACCCCGGCGCCACCGCCTCCATGCGCGCGATCACCCGGTCCGCGTACGCCTCCAGCTCGCCGGCGGGCTGCGTCGTGTGCCAGGTGTGCGGCACCCACTGGGTGAACATCGACATCACGTGGTGACCCTCGGGCGCGAGGGAGTCGTCGAACACGCTCGGGATGCAGATGTCGGCGAACGGCTTGGCGGCCGGGCGGCCCGCCACGGCGTCCTGGTAGGCGTTCTCGACGTCGTCGAGCGACTCGGCGAGCACGATCGTGCCGCCGTGCACCTCCGGGTCGAAGCCGGGCATCCCGGTGAACTCCGGAAGACGGTCGAGCGCCAGGTTGATTTTGACGGTGCCGCTGCGGGTCTTCCAGCGCTCGATGTCGCGGACGAAGTCCTCCGGGAGGTCCCTGCGGTCCAGCAGGCGCAGGAACGAGATCGACGGGTGCGCGGTCGTGATGACCGTACGCGCCTTCAGCTCCTCGCCGGACTCCAGGGTCACGCCGGTGACCTGCCCGGCGGAGACGTCGATGCGCCCCACCGGCGACGACGTGCGGATCTCCGCGCCGAACTCGCGCGCCGACCCCGCCAAGGCGTTCGTCACCCCGCCCATGCCGCCGCGCGGGAACCCCCACGCCGTCTCGCCGACGTGGTGGTGGAGCATGACGTACGCGGTGCCGGCCGAGCGCGGGCCCGCCCACGTGCCGATCACACCCGAGACCGACAGCACGCCGCGCAGCGCGTCGGAGTCGAAGAAGTCCTCGACGAGGTCGGCGATGCTGTCGGTGAGCACCCGCGTGATGTCGACCGCCGAGCGGACGTTCACACCGCGCAGCGTCCGCAGCAGAGCCGCCTGTTTCAGCAGGTCGCCCACCTTGCGCGACCCGAGCTTGGGCGGGATCTGCTCCAGCAGCGGCCCGAGCGTACGGCCGAGGTCGTCCATCCACGCGTCCCAGCGCTCGTACGCGGCCGCGTCCTTGGAGGAGAAGCGCTCGATCTCCTCCCGCCGCCGCGACGGGTCGTCGGGCAGCCGCAGGTGACGGCCGTCGGTGCGCGGCGCGAAGTACGGGCCCTGCGGGAACACGTGGTACCCGTGGCGGTCGAGCCGCAGGTCGCGGACCAGCGCCGGCGGCAGCAGGCTCACGACGTACGACAGGGAGGTGACCGTGTAGTCGGGCCCGAACGGATGCTCGCTCACCGCCGCCCCGCCGACCACCTCGCGCGCCTCGCAGACGCACACCTTCAGCCCCGCCTTGGCCAGATAGGCCGCCGCGACCAGGCCGTTGTGGCCACCACCGACCACCAGGACGTCGTACATCGGCGACTCCTTACTGATTCGTCAGTCAGTAAGGAGATCGTCCCTCGTGAGCGCGGAAGAGACAAGGGGGGACATACCGCCGATCGAGTACGTGGACGGTGCGCGCCGTGCCTAGGCGCGGCGCGCGGTTCGTCAGGCCAGGGTCTGGCAGAGGTTCTCGACCTTGGCGTGGAGGTGGGGCAGATCGCGGGTGCCGTCGGGGTTCAGTACCAGCGTGAAGCGGCCGTGGATGATGTACGAGCCGGCGGGGAACGTCGGGTTGCCGATGTGGATCGAGATGCTGCCGCCGCCGTCGAAGCGCCACACCGACCCGCCGTCCTGGCCGTACCGGATGCGCGCGTAGCCGGACACGTCGCGGATGACGGACTTGCCGTTGGACGTGTTGGTGAGGCGGAGCACGAGCGGCCCGCGGAACTCCTGGACCTTCGGCGACCCGTCCGGGTAGGCCGAGTCGGTCCGCACCTCCTCCTCGTCGCGGACGGGCTCGCCCGTGAGGGTGAACGGGCAGACGTCCGTGGAGGTGAAGGGCCCGCTGCGGAACGGCTCCCAGCCGCCGCCCTGGCCGGCCGCGACGGCCGCCGCCGGGAGCGACCCGATCGATATGCCGGCGATCCCGGCGATGGTGAATACTCGACGCATTGGTCCACCTTTCGTGTCCCCCGAATGCTCCGGCAGGCCGCCGCGAAGGTGCCAAGGTTCAATTCCAGGCTGAAAGGTCCGGGTCGTGCTGCGGATGCCCTTCACCGCCGAAGACCTGTTGCGCACCCGCTTCGCGTCGGCCCCGGCGCCGCTGCTGGAGCTGGGGATGGCCATCGCGACCCTCCGCCGCGACGACGCGGTCTTCGCCCGCTGGAGCCGGCGCGTACGCCTGCCGCGCGAGGCGCTCCCGCTGTTCGAGCTGATCCCGCCGAGCGCCGCGGGACCGCTGTTCTTGGACCCGGTGAGCGACGGCTTCGACGACGGGCTCGACAAGGTCCTGTCCACCCCGCACGACCAGGCGCGCGCCCAGCTGATGGAGGCCGCCCGCCCGACGCCCTGGGCCCGGGGCCTGGCCACGCGCGACCGCGACGCCTGGCGCACGCTGGAGAACGCCCTGCGTCGCGCGTACGACGCCGTCATCGAGGCCGAGCGCGAGCGGATCCGCGCGAGCTTCCACGCCGACCTCGCCTGGCGCCGGATGGTCCTCGCCGAACAGGGCATCAGCGCCGCCCTGGCCGGCGTCTACCCCGGGTCACGCTGGAACGGCACGACGCTGGAGATCGACGTTCCGGAGGAGAGCGAACACGCCCCCGGAGGACGCGGCGTCACGCTGCTGCCGTCCACCGTCTGGAGCGGCCGCCCGCTGATCGGGTCCCATCCGGACGGCACGATGCTGCTGGTCTACCCCGCGCTGACCCCGCTGCCGCTGGTCGACACGGATCCGTGCGACGCTCTCGGCGCCCTCCTGGGCCGTACGCGCGCGTCGATCCTGGAGGTGCTCGTCGAGCACCGCACGACCACCGAACTGGCCCGGAATCTCGGAATCAGCGTGGCGTCGGCCTCCGCCCACGCCAAGACCCTCCGAGGCGCCGGTCTCATCGTCACCCGCCGTGCCGGGAAGGCCGTCACCCACGTGGCGACGCCGCTGGGCCTCGGCCTGCTCCGGCACGGCTGAAGCGGCGGTCTAGAACCGGACGAGCATTTTGCCGATGTTGCCGCCACTGAGCATGGCCAGGAACGCGTCCACCGCGTTGTCGACGCCCTCGTACACCGTTTCCTCGAAGGTGACCTCGCCGTCGCGGATCCAGCCGCCGACCTCGCGGACGAAGTCGCCGTACCGGTCGTTGTGGTCAGAGACGATGAAGCCCCGCAGGGTCAGGCGCTTGCCCACGATGTTCGACATGTTGCGCGGGGCGGCGGGCGCCTCGGTGGCGTTGTACGCCGAGATCGCGCCGCACAGGGCCGCGCGGCCGCGGTTGTTGAAGACGGCGAGGGCCGCCTCCAGGTGGTCGCCGCCGACGTTGTCGAAGTACACGTCGATGCCGTCCGGGGCGGCCTCGGCGAGCAGGTCGCGCACCTTGCCGGACTTGTAGTTGAAGGCCGCGTCGAAGCCGAGGCGGTCGGTCAGGTAGGCGACCTTCTCGTCCGACCCGGCGCTGCCGATCACCCGGGACGCGCCGCGCCGACGGGCGATCTGGCCGACCAGCGAGCCGACCGCTCCCGCCGCGCCGGACACGAAGACGGTGTCGCCCTCGCGCAGGCCCGCGATGTCCAGCAGTCCGACATAGGCCGTCATTCCCGGCATGCCGAGCGCTCCGAGGTACGCCGACAGCGGCACGCCGTCCACCGGAGGGATCTTGCGCAGCCTCTCGGCGGGCGCCACCGCGTGCTCGCGCCACCCGTATTCGTGCAGCACGACGTCGCCGGCCGAGAGCGCGGGGGACCGCGACTCGACGACCTCGCCGATCGCGCCGCCGGTCATCGCCTCGTTCAGGCGGAACGGTGGCACGTAGGACTTCACGTCGTTCATCCGGCCGCGCATGTACGGGTCGACGGACATGAAGAGGTTGCGGATGAGGACCTCGCCGTCGCCCGGCGGGGGCAGCTCCACCTCGACGATGGCGAAGTCCTCGGGGTTCGGAAACCCTTTCGGACGTTCGACGAGCTGAACCTCGCGAGTCTTCATGCGCTGCTCCTCACGCGACGATGATGTTCGGCTGCGGGCCACACTACGGAGACGCGCGCCCGCATGCCGAATCAGGTGAGTTCCCCCCGGACGCGCGGTCGCCTATCGTCGATACCCCCGTCGCGATCACACGACTCGCGCCGAACCGGACGGCGTCCTGCCGTGAACCGAGAGGACACGATGAAACCCGGAGACGTCGCCCCCGACTTCGAGCTGAACGACGACGAGGGCACCCCGCGTAAGCTCAGCGCCTTCCTCGAGAACGGCCCGGTGGTGCTCTACTTCTACCCCGCCGCGATGACCACGGGCTGCACCGCGGAGAGCTGCCACTTCCGCGACCTCGCCAAGGAGTTCGAGGAGGCCGGCGGGCAGCGGGTGGGCATCAGCCCCGACGACGTCACCAAGCAGCGGGAGTTCTCCGACAAGCACTCCTTCGACTTCCCGCTGCTGTCCGACACCGGCGGCGAGGTCTCCAAGGCGTTCGGCGTACGGCGGAGGTTCGGCCCGCTGCTGACCCGCCGCAAGACGTTCGTCATCGACACGGACCGCAAGATCCTGGACGTCATCTCCAGCGAGGTGCGGATGAGCGTGCACGCCGACCGCGCCCTGGAGATCCTCCGCGAGCGCGGGTGAACCTCAGCCGCAGCCCTCGAACTGCGGCACCGTCGTGGTGAGGTTCAGGCCCGTCTTGCCGAACCACTTCTTCAGCAGCGTGGCGGCGGTGCCGTCCTGGTACATCTGCGTGATGGCCTTGTTGATGTCCTCGCAGCCGCTGACGTCCTCCTGGCGGATGCCGACGCCGTAGCCCTCGTCGGAGAACGGCGCGTTGACGAATCGCACCGCGTTGCCCTGCTGCGCGGCGAAACCGGCCAGGATCAGGTCGTCGGTGGAGATCGCGTCGACCTGACCGCCGGTGAGCTTGGACAGGCACTCGCCGTAGGACCCGGCGGGCACCAGGCGCGCCGCGACCTTCCGCTCCTGGGTCACGCGCTTCCAGGAGACCGAGCCGGTGACCTGGCACAGGCGCCGCCCGGCGAGGTCGCGGACGTTCCTGACCGCGCCGTCGCTGCGGCGCACGAGCGTGTCCTGGTGCGCCACGTAGTACGGCCCGGCGAAGGCGACCTTGGTCTTGCGCTCCGGGGTGATCGAGTAGCTCGCCACCACCAGGTCGACCGAGCCGTTCCGCAGCGCGGACTCCCGCTCGCCGGAGGTCACCGTACGGAAATCGATGTCCTTCTCGCCCACGCCGAGCCGCCCGGCGACGTACTTGGCGACGTCGATGTCGAAGCCCTTGTACACCCCGTTGCTGCGGAACCCCAGGCCCGGCTGGTCCTTCGCGACGCCGATCACCAGCTTGCCCGCGCCCACGACCGAGTGGCCCGAGCCCTCGGCCTGCGCGCAGCCGGTCAGCGCGGCGGCAGCCGCAAGGCCGGCGACGATCGCACGTACTCGCATTACTCGCTCCCTATGCCTGGCTCAGCGGAACTCGGACAGCCGCGGCCGGACGCCGGCGAAGATGAGGATGACGATGACGACGGCCGCGCCCGGGAGCGCGGCGTTCCAGCCGTTCAGCCCGTGGTCGCCGTCGCCGATGGCGCTCTCGAACGCCTTCTGGTGGATGGCCGTCAGGGCGACCAGCGACTTGTCGTACGCCTGGAAGTCCTGTGAGGCGCGGCCCATCCGGGTGACGATCGCGTCGTGACGGCCGCCGGCGCTCGCGGCCTGTGCCCGGATGCTCTGGTCGTCGTGCTGCACCCGCTGGTAGGCCGAGACGGTCGAGTCGATCGCCCCGCGCTGGCCCGGAAGCGAGACGTGCCCCGACTCCTTGCCCAGGAAGCCCATGAAGCCGCCGTGCCGGGCCACCGCCTGGTCCAGCTGCGAGTAGTACGTCCCGAGGTTGCCCGCGGGCACGTAGAGGATCTCCTGGGACTTGTCCAGGTAGACCTGCTCGTACGTGTCGGCGCGTGCGGGGTCCAGCAGGTAGCGCGTCTCGTCCGCGTTGGCGCTGTTGTTGATCGCCCGCGTCCGCGAGAGGGACAGCACCGAGTCGAAGCCGTCCTCCTTGGCCTTCTGCAGGTGCCCGGCCTCGGCCGACAGAACGCCGATGGTCGCGACGACGAGGACCAGCACGCCGGCCGTAGCGACGGCCAGGACCGGGTTGAGCAGGCGGCGGAAGTTCCTGGTCAGGTAGAGCTGCAGGGCGGCGAACAGCAGGATGACGAACAGGCCCATGAGGCCCACCCAGATCCGGCCCGACAGCACCGAGGAGTGCTTGTTCTCGTACGTGCGCCGCACCGTCGTGCCGTTGTCCAGCGTCAGGTTGTACGCCTTGGGCAGGACGTCCAGCTTCATGATGTCGGTGGCCTGGCGGTAGACGGCCGTGACCGCGGGCCCGGGAGGCCCGGCGGCGTGGCTCTGCTGCCCGTCCAGGAGCAGTGCCTGGCCGGCCAGCCGCTCGTAGCGGCCCAGGGCGTCCAGGATGGACCGCGCCGTCTGCTGCTCGGCCGGGTCCTTCCCGGCCAGCGTCGCGCCCTGCAGCAGGGCGCGGTTCGCCTCGGACCGCCGATCCTCGTACAGCTTGAGCGCCTGTGCGCGTCCCTCGCCGAGGTTCTGCTCGCGCCCCATCAGCAGGACGGCCGCGAGCTGGGCGTCCATGTCGCTGAGCGCGTAGTAGAGGTCGCCGGTGGCGACCACCTGCGGGCCCGCGTCGTGGCCGATGATCCTCAGCCCGTCCCGCGCGTCCTGGACGGCGAGGCCGGCCACGATGAACAGGGCGACGGTCGCCAGCGCCGTGACGATCGCGATCGCGCGAATCCGCCCGGGTATCGACCGGATCTTGACGACGCCTACCGTGCCGGATCGCCGGGCCGGTGGTCGTGCCGGTGGAGCCGCCGTGATGGTCACCGCAGCCTCATCCTCTCCGCAGGGTGATGGTGGTCCAGACGCCGACGTGGATGCGGTCGCCGTCGTGCAACGGGACCTCCACGTTGACCGTGATGGGATCCGCGCCGCCGTTGACGGTGGTGCCGTTGGTGGATCCGGGATCCACCAGGGTCCAGGTGCCGTCCGGCTTGGCGAGGAGCACGGCGTGGGTGTGGGAGACGCCGGGGTCGGCGGGGGGCTCGCCCAGGTCGATCTCCGGGACGATGCCCTGCGACACGCTGCGCCTTCCGATGCGCACCTGCCCGGTGGTCAGCGGGATCCGCAGCTCCGGGCGGTAGGGCGGGAACGTGAACGGCGGCGCCGAAGGATCGTCGCCGGCCTCACGGAGCACGGCCTCGTAGTAGTCGCGGTCGGCGGTGACGACCGCCGTCCACGTCACGCGCGCGGCGGCGGGGGCCGCCTGGCCGCCCGACGTGCCACGGGCACGGAACTTGCCGGTGGGCGCGTCGTCCAGGGGCGCGGGCGCGTACTCGGCGGGCGCCTGGTACTCCGCCGTCTCGACCGGGGGAGGCGGGGCCTGTACGTGCCCGGTCGACGGGGCACGGCCCGCGCCGATGGCGAAGTCGAAGCCGCAGTCCTCGCAGAACCGGCCCGTACGCACCGTCGAGCAGTCCGGGCATCGCTCACCCGTGCCGCCCTGGGCCTGCGGCGCCTGCGGAGGCGGGGCGGCCTGCGGGCCGCCCATGCGCGCGCCGCAGACGTCGCAGTAGTCGTCGGCGGAGGAGGAGTGACCGGAGGGACAGACCGGCATGCTCAGCCTCCGCCCTTACGGGTGCGCACCGTCTTGCTGGATCTCGTGTCGAGCGACATCTCGTCGGCCTTCTCGACGTTCTTCTTCAGGCGTACGGTGCCGGTCTCGAGGTCGTCGACGTCGACGACCTTGTCCAGGAGCGAGGCGATCGCCTCGTTGCCGGACTCGTGCGCGAGCTTGACCGCGCGGCCGAGCCGGGCGGTGGCGGTGTCCAGGTCGCCGTCCTTGCGGGCCTGCAGGCCCACCTGGATGGCGTCGGCGAGCTCGGCCTGCCCGGTGTAGTGCGCCACGCGCGGGTTGATCCGGGTCGACTGCGCCTCGTCGTCGGTCCACTCCGCCAGGACGTTGCCGGTGGCCAGCACCTGCTCCGCGCCACCGCTCGATCCGGCGGGAACGACCAGCTTCACCCACGCCGCGCGCAGCTCCTGGCCGACCATGCCGGGCGGCACCTCGACGCAGACGTGGTAGTCGCGGCTCTCCGCGCCCCACGCGCCGATCGGGTAGTCGCCCGCGCGCGGACCGGCGTCGGTGCGCTTGGAGGTGAGGTCCTCGACCGTGGGCAGCACCTGTTTGACGAACCGTAGCCGCGCGGTCTGCGGGATCCACACGCGCAGCGCGACGTCGGCCACGGACTTGCCCATCGCGGCCTCGGTCATGGCCTGGAAGTCGGCGACCAGGTCGTTCGGCGACGCCACGATGTCGACGCTGCCGAGCATCGTCGAGGCGACCTTCCGCAGCTCGGCGACCTCCCAGTCGGTGCCGATTCCCCGGCAGTCGCAGACGAAGTGGCCGGCGCAGGACGCGAGCGTGGCGTCGAGCTGCTCCGGGCTCTCGTGCTGGTTCTTGCCGTCGGTGAGCAGGATCGCGTGCCGGATGCCGTCCTGGTGGGCGGCGAACAGCCGGTCGGCCAGGCCGAGCCAGGAGCCGATCGCGGTGCCGCCTGCGGCCTTGACCTGCGCGAGCGCGGCCTTGGCCTCGCCGCGGGTCCGCGCGTCGGCGGGGACGAGCTGCTCATTGGTCGGGTACACCATCCGGGCGCGTGCGGAGCCGGAGACCACGGCGAACCGCACACCGTCGCGCAGCGCGTCGACCGCGGTCTGCGCGGCCTTGATCGCGGCGTGCATCTTCGCGCTCGGGTAGTCCATCGACCCGGAGGTGTCGATGATGATGACCTCGGCGGCGCCGGAGGACCGTACGGGACCGGCGACCGACGCCCCGCTCGACTCCACCGTGACGATCGCGTGCACCTCCTGCCCGCCCTCGGGGAGGTACTTGTTCTGGTCGATCTTCATTGTGAAGTCCGGGTTGCCGCTCATTCCTTCTCCATCTTCGAGTGTGCGGGTGCGGGGAAGGGGATGACCACGACGGTGATGTTGTCGCGGCCTCCGGCGTCGAGCGCTAGGCGAGTCAGCGACCGGGCGGTCTTCAGAGGGTCGGCCGCAGCGGCGGGCGCGGCGGCGGACAGGTCGGCGGCCTCGGGATAGTAGTTCCACAGGCCGTCGCTGCACACGAGGATCACACCGGGGCCGTCGGGGGTGAAGGTCTCGACGTGCGGTTCCAGCTCGCCCGCGTCGGCGCCCATCCAGCCCGTGATGACGTGTGCGTTCGGGTGGGCCTGCGCCTCTTCGTCGCTCATCACGCCGGCCGCGACCATCTGCTCGGCCCAGGAGTCGTCGTCGGTGAGGCGCGCGCCGGGGCCCGAGGCCGGCAGCCAGTAGGCGCGGCTGTCGCCCACCCAGCCGACCGTCACCGACGAGGCGCCCACGAGCGCGGAGACGTACGTGCAGGAGGGCGGCTCGGTCGAGGCCTGGGCTCCGGGCGGCATCACGCGCTGGGTGCCGCCGCCGGGCCCGCGCTTCGGCACGGTCGTGGCCACCCCGGTGAGTGCGGCCACGGCGGCGCCGGCCCGGTGGACGGCGGCGAGCGTGGCCGCCTCGTGGGTCTGTCCTGCCGCGAGCAGCTCGACGAGCGTCGCGACGCCGGTGTCGGAGGCGGCCCTGGAGGCGTCTTCCGGCCGCGAGGAGGAGGAGACGCCGTCGCACACGACGGCCGCCACGACGCCGCCGGCCGCGTCGGCCATCGCCATCGCGTCCTCGTTGTGGCTGTGCCGCAGGCCGCGGTCGCTCACACCGGCGGAGGTGGACGTCTCGATCTCGACGTGGTCGCCGCCGACCGGCTGGCGCAGCCCGCAGTGGTCGCAGTAGCCGTCGGCGAGGTCGCGCGAACCGCAGCCGGTGCAGGTCGGAACGGGAGAGTCGAGGCGATGGCCGCACGCCTCGCAGAACCCCTCGTCCGGATAGACCGGAGCGTCGCAGGCAGGGCAGGTCCGTTGTCGCGTCTGCTGTGCGTCCATGGCTAGAACAGCGTCCTCGGTCGCGCCGCGTTCGCCTGTCTGACCAGCGCGTGGCGTTCGGCGTGGGTGTCAGTGAGGCGGGCCAGGCCCCGGTAGGTCTCCTCCAGCTTGCGGCGGAGGTCGCGCTCGGTCAGCGGCGCCTCGAACAGCCGCCCGTTCGCCGGACCCTTGCGCCCGGACCGTACCCAGACGAGACCGGCCTCCAGCACCTCGGCCGTGAGCCGTCCACGTCGCTCGCCGTCCAGCCGCAGGTGCTCCAGCCGCCCGCCGGCGTGTACGAGGTCGGGCTCGCTCAGCTCGGCGGGGTTGCGGCTCCTGATGGTGGTCGCCACCGCCGCGACCTGGGCCGCGACGTGGTGGCTGGAGATGTTCGGCACCGAGTCGAGGACCGCGACGGCGGTGTCTCCGTCGCCCGAGGCCAGCCACGAGCGCGCGAGGCCGAACGCCGCGCTGATGTAGCCGTGGTCGGTGCGCCACACCATGTCGTAGAGCTCCGCGGCGCCCATGTGGTCGCCGCGGCGCTGACGGCAGTACGCCAGGGCCAGCTTCGGCGCCGCCTCGCCGGGCAGCAGGGAGTACATCTCGTCGAACAGCCGCTCGGCGGTCTCCATCTGGTCGCTCGCCAGGGCGGCGAGGGCGCGGTGCCAGCCGATCCGCCAGTCCGGGCCGAGTTCGCCCTCCAGCGTGTCGAGCAGCTTGACCGCCTCGTCGATCGCGCCCAGCTCGATGCGCACCCGCGCCAGCATCAGGTGGACCTCGGGGGAGGAGACGGGCGAGAACCTGAGGGCGTTCGCGAGCTGCTCCGGCTCGACGCTGGTCAGGCCCGCGAGGAAACCGGACGCCGGGTCCGCGCCGTCGACCAGCGGTGTCGGCAGCGTTGCCGCGATCTCCGCCGGGGACGGCGACGGCAGGACCACGCCCTCCCGGAAGTCGATCTCGGTGCCGACCGTCTCCAGCTCCATGCCGAACAGCGACGACGCGGAGGGACGCGGGGTGCCGTCCTCGGCGGAGAGGACCTCCCGCAGGACGCCGGTGAGCTGGTCGGCCATCTCCGAGGCGTCCTGGAAACGCGCCTCGGGATCGATGTGCGTCGCGCGCCGCAGCAGCCGGTCATAGGACTCGTACTGCTGGAGCAGCGGGACCTCCGCCCGCGGCGGGAGGGCGTTCACGTGGGTGCTCGTGTAGCCCTTGAACGGGAAGCTGAGCACCGCGAGCGTACGGCCGACGGTATAGAGGTCGGAGCTGATCGAGGGCCCCAGCTCGGCGATCTCGGGAGCCTGGTAGCCGATGGTGCCGTAGATCGCGCTGTCGTAGTCGTCGAGGCGCCGGACGCCGCCCAGGTCGACGAGCTTGAGCTGCTCCTCGGACTGGATGGCGTTGTCGGGCTTCAGGTCGCAGTAGATCAGGCCGAGGCCGTGCAGGTAGCCGAGGGCGCGCAGGAGCTCCAGCCCGTACGCGATGGCCTGGCCGATCGGGAGGGAGTCCTCGCCGGTCTGCCGGCGGCGTTCGAGGAGGACGTCCTTGAGCGGCTGCCCGCCGACGTACTCCATGACGATGTAGCCGGAGCCCGCCTGCTGGACGAAGTTGTAGATCTTGACGATGTTGGGGTGCTCGACCTCGGCGAGGAACGCGCGCTCGGCCGCCGCGGCGGCCAGGGCGTCGGCGTCACCCGTATCGAGCAGGCCCTTGAGGACCACCCAGCGGTCGCTGACGTTGCGGTCGCGCGCCAGGTAGATCCAGCCGAGGCCGCCGTGCGCCAGGCAGCCCAGCACCTCGTACTGGCCGCCGGCCAGGTCGCCGGCCTGCAGTTTCGGCGAGAAGGAGAAACCGGCCCCGCAGTTGGGGCAGAACCCCTCCGCACGCGCGGGGCGGTCGCCGCGGGAACGCCCGACCGGCTCGCCGCAGCCGCCGCAGAAGCGCTTGTGCTCGGCCACCTCGGGGTTGGACAGCACCGCCGTGGCCGGGTCGCGGTAGGGCACGCGCGGCACCTCGACCAGCCCGACGCCCAGCATGCCGCGCCCGGACGAGCGCGACCGCGTGGAGCCCGAGCGGACGCTGCGGCCGGACGCCGTGCTGCCCGTCGCGTACGACCCGCGGCTGGGCATGCTGCCACGCGAGGACGGGAGGGTCGGCGCGGAGGCCGCCGGACGACTCGCCGGAGCCGGCGCCATGCCGCACACGGTGCAGTAGCCGTCCTCGATCGTGCCTGTGCATCCGGGCTGGGTGCACCGATCGTCGGGGACGCTCGCGGCGGGTGGCGCCGCGGTGGCCGGTGTTGGAACCGGTGCTGAGGCCGGTGCGGGCGCCATGCCGCACACGGTGCAGTAGCCGTCCTCGATCGTGCCGGCGCATCCGGGCTGGGTGCACCGATTGTCCGGGACGCTCGCGGAGGATGCGCTCGGCGACGTTGCGGCTGGGGCCATACCGCATACGACGCAGTAACCGTCCTCAACCGTTCCCGTGCATCCCGACTGGGTGCACTGAATCATGAACTCGTTCCCTCCGCGCTCGAAACGATCGCGCGCTGGAACCTCGCCAGCGCGACCGTGGCCTTCCGCAGATCACATGGAGACGTCCAGAGCAGGTCGTACGCCTCCTGGTAGAGGCGGGTCCGCACGTCGTCCTCCGCGTACCCCAGGCGCCCGGACTTGGCGCGGTAGGCGTCCAATCGCCCGCGCAGCTCGTCCCGGCGTTCCAGCAGACCGTTGATCAGGCCGGTCGTCGTACGCGCCTGGTCCAGCGCCGTGGACGCGGCGCGCTCCAGGTCGGCCGCCCGCGCCGCCAGGTCGAGCCAGCGGCCCTCGGCGCGCAGGGAGTCCATCGCCGCCAGCCGGTCGCCGAGCGCGGTGGACGTGTCGGGCAGCTCCGGCAGCGCCGGAGAGTCGATCTTGGCGAGGACGGTCTCCCGCGCCCGTACGGCCTCCCGCTCAGCGGCGCGTACGAGCCCGATGGTCGCGTCGATGCCGCGCGCCCGCGCGTCGTGCTCGTCGCGGATCCGCACGGCGTCGTCCAGTCGCTGCCGCAGCGCGGACAGGGCGTCGCCGATCTCGTCCATGCCGCTCGTGTCGGCCCGGTCGCCCCGCGCCATCGACATCGGGTCGGAGCGCACGGTCTCGGTGACACCCGCGAGCCTGCGCGCGATCCGGTCGAATTCCGCGTCCTCGGCGCCCAGCGAGCCCAGCATCGCCTCGACGTTCTGCGCGGTCTCCTCGGCCTCGCGAAGGCGGGCCAGCAGCGCGGACCAGACACCGTCGATGTCGGAGATCGTCCCGGCCGCCTCCTCGTACAGGGAGGTCATACGGGTCACGACGGCTTCCAGTGACAGCCACTCGCCGGTGGGCCCGAGCAGCGTGCGCTGCCCGAGCGGGATCTGCTCGCCGGTCATCTCGACGGAGGTCCCGGTGAGCAGCCGGGTCAGCTCGGCGAGCTGCGGCTGACCGGGCTTGGAGTGGCGGGCCCGCAGCTCCTCGGCCTCGCCGGCAACGCGCCCGTGAGCCTCGAACAGCTGCCAGAGCCGGGTCATCTGGGCGCTCAGCTCGTCCCAGCGGCGTTTGGTCTCGCCGGTCAGCGACGCGCCCTTCAGCAGCTGGTAGCACTGCTGGCCGTCCAGCTCGATCAGGACCGTGGTGATGCGTTCCCGCTCACTCTTGACACGCGCGAGGGCGCGGTCGACGTCGTCGCGGCTCATCGCCGATCGTCCGGCGCCTGCGTCCCCCAGCAAACTGGTCCTCGTTCGTGCTCGGTCCCCACGTGCACTGTGACGATAGTGGGCGAATCCTGTGCTTTGCTCCGGATGTGGTGGATTAGTTTCCACCAAGCCGGTTGGCATCACAAGTGATCTGGGAATTCGCCGCCGCGCGGGGCCGCGGCCACCGGCAGGGTCGTGAGAAAAATGCGTCTCCTTGGCATTCGTGGGACTCTGCCAGACAGGTCGTGATCATGGCAGTGGTCTGGATCGCGGGACCATGGGCGGCCAGACTGTTGCCCGTGTACGGCGCCGGTGAGTGGTTCGTTCGGTCGGGAGGCCTCTAACCGATGTACGACTTCGATCTCCTTGTCCTCGGATCCGGTCCGGGCGGCCAGAAGGCGGCCATCGCCGCCGCGAAGCTCGGCAGGCGGGTGGCGATCGTCGAGAAGCAGTACATGCTCGGCGGCGTGTGCATCAACACCGGCACCATTCCGTCCAAGACGCTCCGCGAGGCGGTCCTCTACCTGACCGGGCTCAACCAGCGCGAGCTGTACGGGGCGAGCTACCGGGTGAAGGACGAGATCACCGTCGCCGACCTCGGCATGCGCACCCAGCACGTGATCGGGCGCGAGATCCAGGTGATCCGCAGCCAGCTGAGCCGCAACCACGTGACGATGCTGCAGGGCACCGGGCGGTTCGTGGACGAGCACACGATCGAGGTCGGCGAGGATGACGGCGACGAGAAGAAGGTCACCGCCGAGAAGATCGTGATCGCGACGGGGACGTCGCCGGCCCGCCCGTCCACGGTGGAGTTCGACGACAAGACGGTCATCGACGCCGACGCGATCCTGCATCTCGACCGAGTCCCCGACACGCTCGTCGTCGTCGGTGCCGGCGTCATAGGCATCGAGTACGCCTCGATGTTCGCGGCCCTCGGCACCAAGGTGACGGTTGTCGAGCGCCAGGAGCGGATGCTGGACTTCTGCGACCTGGAGATCGTCGAGGCGCTGAAGTACCACCTGCGGGACCTGGCCGTGACGTTCCGCTTCGGCGAGAACGTCGCCGCGGTCGAACGCCGCCCGAACGGCGCCCTGACGGTGCTGGAGAGCGGAAAGAAGATCCCGGCGAACTGCGTGATGTACTCGGCGGGCCGCCAAGGCAAGACGGCCGAGCTGTGCCTGGAACAGGCAGGACTGGCCGCCGACGCCCGAGGCCGCATCGCGGTCGACGAGTACTTCCGCACCCCCGTGCCGCACATCTACGCGGTCGGCGACGTGATCGGCTTCCCCGCACTGGCCGCCACCTCGATGGAACAGGGCCGCCTGGCCGCCCAGCACGCGTGCGGCGAGCCGGTCGCCGACATGCAGGACCTCCAGCCGATCGGCATCTACACGATCCCGGAGATCAGCTTCGTCGGAAAGTCGGAGGACGAACTGACCCGCGGGAAGATCCCGTTCGAGGTGGGCATCTCGCGCTACCGGGAACTGGCCCGTGGCCAGATCATCGGCGACTCCTACGGCATGCTCAAACTGCTCGTCTCCCCAGAGGACCGGCGCCTGCTGGGCGTCCACGTGTTCGGCACCGGCGCCACCGAACTGGTCCACATCGGCCAGACGGTGATGGGATGCGGAGGCACGGTCGACTACCTGGTCAACGCGGTGTTCAACTACCCGACACTGGCCGAGTCCTACAAGGTCGCCGCCCTGGACGCCATGAACAAGATGCGAGCCATCGCCCAGCTCACGGCGGAGATATAACGCGCCGGACGAAAAGTCGGAGCGGTTGACTTTGCGGCGGGGATGAGAGCAGAAGGTAAACAGGCAGGTCAGAGGCATGTTCAACGCTCCTTGGCCAGCATGCCCTGACTCCTCGCGGGCGGCGGTATGTCAAGTTGCACAACGACTTTTGCAGCTACGGCGCGTGTGTCCCCCTTGAGATCGATATTCTCGAGCTCCAGCCGTTCGTGGCAGGCAGGCGCTTCGCGCTCGGCCAGTTCTTCGTCGAGTGGGACGTTCGCATCGACCCCGCTCATCTGGGCGCGTTCACGGTCGACGCCACGCACCCGCTCGCCGCGTACGTCGACGGGGTCAGGAATTCCGGTGATCCGGCGGCGATCGAGCTCAAGCCCGGTACCGAGATCGCCGTTGTCTACGGGAAGGCTCCGGCCGAGATCCCCGCGCGGTACGCGCTCCGGACGGGAGGCTGAGGAGGCGTCAGTCTTTGCGGGCGACGCCGGCCAGGCCGGTCAGGCCGGTCGAACGGACGGTCATCTCCGCGCGCCAGGACTCGACGGCCACCAGGCCGGGTTCGAGGAGCGTCAGGCCGTCGAAGTAGCGGGCGATCTGCTCGCGGGAGCGGAACGTGATGGGGATGCTGCCGGCCTCGGTGGTCCGCCGGGTGCGCGTGAGGACATCCGGGTTGCCCTCGGAGGTCGCCTGGGTGAAGACGAGGTGGCTGCCGGGTGCCATCGCCTCGCGGTAGGCCGCGACGATCGCCTCCGGATCGTCCTCGTCCGGGACGTTGTGGAGGACGGCCACGAACACCACGCCGAGCGGTTCGGTGAAGTCGATCGCCTCGCGCAGGGCGGGGTGCCCGAGCACGAGGGCGGGCCGCCGGACGTCCGCCTCGATGCTGATGACGCCGTCGGTCGTGGCGAGCAGGGCCTGGTTGTGCACGGTCACGATCGGGTCGTGGTCGACGTAGACGACGCGGGCGTCCGGGTGCACCTCGCGGGCGATCTCGTGCACGCTCGGCGACGTCGGCAGGCCGGCGCCCAGGTCGACGAACTGCCGGATGCCGGCCTCGGCGAGGTGCCTCACCGCGCGCTTCAGGAACGCCCGGTTGTTCCGTACCGCGCGCGGATAGTCCGGGAACGTCTCGACGATCTTCTCCCCGTACGCCCGGTCGGCCGCGAAGTTGTCCTTGCCGCCGAGCGCCCAGTCGTACACGCGCGCGAGATGGGGCGTTGTGACGTCGACGCGCCCTGTGAGGGGGCCGTTCTGGTCGGTCATGGTGGCTCCCCGGCTGCCGATTCGCGCGCGAAGGAGCCTAGTCGATCATCTACCGGACGTTCGGGACATTCGACCGCCACCTGCGGGTCGAGGGAAAAGAGCAGATTTCTAGTGCCGGGACGTACAAACCACCACCCCTGAAGGGTAAACTCACAGTAATGAGCCGCATACTTTCCGTGTTCGCTGGTCGGTGCTCGCCCGATCGGATCCGGTCGTGACCGCCGGCCCCGGAGAGGTCACGTCAGAGCCGGGACGACGCCGCGGCGACTACGCACGTGAGCTGAGCGAGCTGCGCCGCGTGCTCGACGAGTCACCCGTCGTCGGCCACCTGCGCCGCGACGCCGAGATCGCCGAGCTGCGGCGGCTGATCACCCGCTACCCCGCCGAGGCCCGCGACATTCTCCAGACCTCCGGCGACAAGCCCTGAGGGTGCCGTCCCGCTGAAGTGACGGTTCTGGCCTGCGCCGTCGGCCGAGAGCAGGCCGAAAAGACGAAACTTGCCGGTATTCCGCGGTCCACTTCGTGTCTTTGCCGCTAGACCCCTCGTCGCCCGGCTGTGTGTACTGGCGGGACGAACGGGCGAGGAGAGAATGGTGCGGTTCAATGAGTTGTCGCGCGCAGAGGCCGAAGAGGAGCTCCTCGCCTGCTGTGCGTCACGCCGCTGGGCTCGGACGGTGGCCGATGGCCGTCCGTACGCCTCTGTGGCCGGTCTGCTCGACGCGGCAGGCGCCGGGGTTCGCGCCCTGGACTGGCCGGACGTCGAGGAGGCACTGAACGCCCATCCGCGCATCGGAGACCGTCCGTCCGGCGAAGGCCGCGACGCGAAGTGGTCGCGCGGCGAGCAGTCCGGTGTCGGCGACGCCGACCGTGCAGCTCTCGTTGAGGGCAATATTGCCTACGAAGAGCGTTTTGGGCATGTGTTTCTGATCTGCGCCAGCGGGCGAGGATCAGAAGAGATGCTGTCCGAGCTGCGCGAGCGGCTCGGCAACGACCCCGCCACCGAGCGCGCCGTGGTGCACGGCGAGCTCGTCAAGATCACCGAGTTGCGACTGAGGAAGCTTTTCACGTGAGCCTCTCGACCCATGTGCTGAACGCCGCCGAGGGACGGCCGGCGCGCGGCGTGCCGGTGCGCCTGGACCGCCGCGACGGCGACGGCTGGTCACCCGTCGCCGAGGGCCGTACCGACGAGGATGGGCGGGTGCGTGACCTGCCGCCTCCCGGCGAAGGCACCTACCGGCTGGTCTTCGACACCGCGGACCACTCGGACTTCTATCCCGAGGTGACCGTGGCGTTCAACGTCACCGACCCCGGCGAGCACTACCACGTGCCGTTGCTGCTCAGCCCGTTCGCCTATTCCACGTATCGCGGGAGCTAGAAGATGTCCACCTACCGGCTCGGACCGAACCGCTACGGCAAGGCCGAGACCCATGTCGTCCGCGTGACCCGGGACGGCGACGTCCACCACATCAGGGACCTCACCGTCAGCGTGTCGCTGTCCGGAGCGATGGAGGACGTCCATCTGACCGGCGACAACGCCGCGGTGCTGACGACCGACACGCAGAAGAACACGGTGTTCGCGTTCGCGCGCAAGCACGGCGTCGACTCCCCGGAGGACTTCGGGCTGCTGCTGGCCCGCCACTTCGTGGAGTCCCAGCCCACGATCCACCACGCCCGCGTGGAGATCGACGAGCACCGGTGGAACCGCATCCCGCACGGCGGCGGCAAACGCCACTCGTTCGTCCGCGACGGCGGCGAGACGCGTACCGCCCTCGTCCACCACGACGACGACGCCACGCACGTCGTCTCGGGGCTGAAGAACCTCGTCGTGCTCAACTCCACGGACTCGGAGTTCTGGGGCTACATCGAGGACGAGTACACGACGCTGCCCGAGACGCACGACCGCGTCCTGGCCACCGAGGTCACCGCGCGCTGGCGGCACACGGGTGACGGTTCGGCCTGGGAGGAGTCCTACCCGGAGGCGAGGCGGCACCTCTTGGAGGCCTTCGCCGGCACCTACAGCCTCTCGCTCCAGCAGACGCTGTACGCCATGGGCGAGCGGCTCCTCGAAGGCAGGCCCGAGGTGTGCGAGGTGCGCCTTGAGCTGCCGAACAAGCACCACTTCACGGTCGACCTGGAGCCGTTCGGCCTCGACAATCCGGGCGAGGTGTACTTCGCCGCCGACCGGCCGTACGGGCTGATCGAGGGCACGGTCCTGCGCGACGGCGCTCCCGACCCCGGACAGGCCTGGAGCTGACATGGAATTCGCACAACCCACGACCTGGGACGACGCGCTGGCCCTGAAGGCCGAGCACCCGGACGCGGTGCCGATTCAGGGCGGCACGGACATCATGGTCGAGCTGAACTTCGACGTACGACGCCCGGAGCTCCTGCTGGACCTCGGCCGGGTCGCCGAGCTGACCGGGTGGGAGCCCGCCGACGGCCGGATGCGCGTCGGCGCCGGCGTGACGTACGCCCAGATCATCGATGCCCTCGGCGACCGGCTCCCCGGGCTGGCGCAGGCCGCGCGCACCGTCGGCTCACCGCAGATCCGCAACCGTGGGTCGGTCGGCGGCAACCTGGGCGCGGCCTCCCCGGCCGGCGACAGCCATCCGCCGCTCCTCGCCGGGGACGCCTTGATCGAGGTCGAGTCCGTACGGGGCGTCCGCATGATCCCGGCCGCCGACTTCTACACCGGGGTCAAGCGCAATGGCCTCGAACCCGATGAGCTGATCCGCGCGTTCTGGATGGCGCCCGCGACCGGCCCGCAGTACTTCTCCAAGATCGGCACGCGGAACGCCATGGTCATCGCGGTGTGCTCGTTCGCCGTCGCGCTCCACCCGGGGGAACGCCGGGTCGGTACCGGCGTCGGCTCGGCCGCGCCGACGCCGCGCCGCGCGTACGCGGCCGAGGAGTTCCTGGGGCGTGAGCTGGACTGGGACGCCCCGCTGGACGATGGCGTGGTGCGCGAGTTCGGCGAGCTGGTCAAGGATGCGGCCTCCCCCATCGACGACGTGCGCGGCACCGCGGCGTACCGTGGGCACGCCCTCTCGGTCATGGCCCGCCGGACCCTGACCTGGGCGTGGAACGACTACCGGGCCGAGCGAAGGGGGGCCGCCTGATGCGAGTGAGGTTCACCGTCAACGGCGTGAAGGAGACCGTCGACGACGTCTGGGAGGGCGAGAGCCTCCTGTACGTCCTCCGCGAGCGCATGGGCCTGCCGGGCGCGAAGAACGCCTGTGAGCAGGGCGAATGCGGGTCGTGCACGGTTTATCTCGACGGCACGCCGGTCTGCGCCTGCCTCGTCGCCGCCGGGCAGGCCGAGGGCCGGGAGGTCGGCACGGTCGAGGGGCTGGCCGACGGCGAACGCCTCGACCCGGTCCAGGAGGCGTTCGTCGAGACCGGGGCCGTGCAGTGCGGGTTCTGCACGCCGGGCCTGCTGGTGCAGGCACACGACCTGATCGAACGCGTGCCCGAGCCGTCCGACGCCGAGATCCGCGAGGCCCTCGCCGGAAACCTCTGCCGCTGCACGGGCTACGAGAAGATCCTCGACGCCGTACGCCTCGCGGCCGTGCGCAAGGCGGCGGCCCGTTGAGCGCCGTCGTCATCGAGAACGCCCACGTCGCGCCCGTGAGCGGCGCCGAGATCGCCGGCGGTCACGTCGTGATCGAAGGCGACCGGATCACGGCCGTCGGCGCCGGGCCCGCACCCTCGGTGGAGGGCGCGCGCCGGATCGACGGCAGCGGCTGCCTCGTCACGCCCGGCCTGGTCAACACGCACCACCACCTGTACCAGTGGGCGACGCAGGGGCTCTTCCAGGACTCCACGCTTTTCGAGTGGCTGACCGGGTCGTATGAGATCTGGGCCGCGATGGACGCCGAGGTGGTGCACGGCGCCGCGACGGCCGGTCTCGGCTGGCTGGCGCTCGGCGGCTGCACGACCAGCACCGACCACCACTACATCTTCCCGCAGGGCCGCGGCGACCTGTTCGAGGCCGAGATACGGGCGGCGCGCGAGGTGGGTCTGCGCTTCCATCCGTGCCGCGGCTCGATGGACCGGGGCCGCTCCGCGGGCGGGCTGCCGCCGGACGAGGTCGTCGAGGACCGCGACACGATCCTCGCGGCGACCGAAGAGGCCATCGGCGCCTACCACGACCCGTCCTTCTCCTCGATGCTGCGCGTGGCGGTCGCGCCGTGCTCGCCGTTCTCGGTCAGCGAGGAACTGATGACCGGCGCCGCCGCGCTCGCCCGGCGGCTGGGCGTGCGCCTGCACACCCACCTGGCCGAGACCCTCGATGAGGAGGAGCACTGCCGCGAGCAGTTCGGCTGCACGCCCGGCGAGTACATGGACAAGCTCGGCTGGCTCGGGGACGACGTGTGGTTCGCGCACTGCGTGCACCTGCACGACGCCGACATCCGCCGGTTCGCCGCGACCGGCACCGGCACCGCGCACTGCCCCAGCTCCAACGGGCGGCTCGGCGCCGGCATCGCGCGGGTCAGCGACCTCCTGACCGCGGGCGCGCCGGTCGGCCTCGGCGTGGACGGCGCAGCCTCCAGCGAGCTGACCTCGCTCGCCGGAGAGATGCGCCAGGCCATGCTCTTCCAGCGCGCGGTACGCGGGCCGACCGCGATGACCGCGCGCCAGGCGCTGGAGGTCGGCACGCTCGGCGGCGCCCGGTGCCTCGGCCGCCAGGACGAGATCGGCACCCTCGAACCCGGCAAGCTCGCCGACATCGCCGTCTGGCGCGTCGACGGCCTGCGCGCGGCGGTCGATGACCCGGTATGCGCGCTGGTCTTCGGCCCCGTACCACCCCTGGAACATCTGCTCGTCGGAGGGCGCACCGTGGTCGAGCGCGACGAATTGCGCACCGTCTCCCACGACGCCGCCGGCCGCGCCGGGCGCGCCGCGCACGAGCGCCTGATGAGAGCCCGCACGTGAAGGCGCACGTCGTGGTCGCGCCGGACAAGTTCAAGGGGTCACTCACGGCCCCTGAGGCGGCGGCGCGGATCGCGGCCGGGCTCCGGCGGGTCCGCCCGGGCGTGCCGGTGATGGAACTCCCGGTCGCCGACGGAGGCGACGGCACCGTGGACGCGGCCGAGGCCGCCGGGTTCGAGCGGGTACACGTGGACGTCACCGGCCCCACCGGCGAGACCGTCTCCGCCTCCTATGCGCTACGCGACGACATCGCCGTGATCGAGCTGGCGGAGGCGTCCGGACTGCGGCGGCTGCCCGGTGGTCACGCCGCGCCGATGACCGCCTCCAGTACGGGCACCGGCGACCTGATCGCCGCGGCGATCGCGGCCGGGGCGAAGCGGATCGTGCTCGGCCTGGGCGGCAGCGCCTGCACCGATGGCGGTACCGGAATGGCCGCGGCTCTCGGCGCGCGTTTCCTCGACGCGGACGGGCGCGAGCTGCCACCCGGCGGGGGGCCGCTGCGCGACCTGCACACCGTCGACGCCACCGGCCTGGCCGAGCGGCTGTGCGGGATCACGGTCGTCGTCGCCGGAGACGTCGACAGCCCGCTGCTCGGCGACGACGGCGCGGCGTACGTCTTCGGCCCGCAGAAGGGCGCGGGGCCGGACGACGTACGCGCCCTGGAGGAGGGGCTGGCCCGGCTCGACTCGGTGGTACGCCGCGACCTCGGCGTGGACGCCGCGGAGCGCGCGGGCGCCGGCGCGGCCGGCGGTGCCGGGTTCGGCGCGATGGCCTTCCTCGCAGCGGAGGTCGAGCCCGGCATCACATACCTGCTCGATCTGCTGGGCTTCGCCTCGCACCTCGAAGGCGCCCGGCTGGTGATCACGGGGGAGGGCTCGCTGGACCGGCAGACGCTTCGCGGCAAGGCCCCCGCCGGAGTGGCGCGCGAGGCCGCGCGCGCCGGAGTGCCCGTCGTCGCGGTCGCCGGCCGCAGCCTGCTCGGCGACGGCGAGCTGCGCGACGCGGGCTTCCAGGGCGCCTACGCCCTCACCGACATCGAACCCGACCCCGCGCGGTGCATGGCGGACGCCGGCCCGCTGCTCGAACGCCTCTCGGAGGAGATCGGACGCGACCGGCTGGAGGAGCGATGATCGCCCCGTACGACCTGGTCATCCGGTCACGCCGCACCGTGCTCCCGGACGGCGAGCGGCCCGCGGCCGTGTCCGTACGCGGCGGCAGGATCTCCCACATCGGCGCGTACGACGAGCCGATGCCCGCCGCGGACGACACCGACCTCGGCGACGTCGCGCTGCTGCCCGGCCTGGTCGACAGCCACGTGCACGTCAACGAGCCCGGCCGTACGGAGTGGGAGGGGTTCGCCACCGCGACCCGCGCCGCCGCGGCCGGCGGCGTGACCACGATCGTGGACATGCCGCTGAACTCCCTGCCCCCGACTGTCGCCCCGGAGGCCCTCGCCGTCAAGCGGGAGGCCGCCGAAGGGAAGTGCGCGGTCGACGTCGGGTTCTGGGGCGGCGCGATCCCCGGCAACCTGGACGCCCTGCGCGCCCTGCACGACGCGGGCGTGTACGGCTTCAAGTGCTTCGTCTCGCCGTCGGGTGTCGAGGAGTTCCCCGAGCTCGACGAGCCGGGGATGCGCGCCGCGATGCGCGAGATCGCGTCGTTCGGCGGGCTGCTGATCGTGCACGCGGAGGACCCCGCGGGCCTGAGCGAGCCCGGGGGACCGGGCTACCCGGAGTTCCTCGCGTCCCGGCCCGCCGCGTCGGAGGGCGCGGCGGTCGAGCGGGTCGCGCGTCTCAGCGCCGAGACCGGCTGCCGGGCCCACATCGTGCACCTGTCCGATGCCGGGTCGCTGCCCGTCCTCGCCGGCTGGCGCGGGCGCGGCGCCCCGATCACCGCCGAGACCTGCCCGCACTACCTGACGCTCACCGCGGAGGAGGTACCGGACGGCGCGACGGAGTTCAAGTGCTGCCCGCCCATCCGCGGCGGCGCCAACCGCGACCTGCTGTGGAAGGGGCTGGCCGACGGACTGATCGCCTGCGTGGTCTCCGACCACTCGCCGTGCACGCCGGAGCTGAAGAAGGGCGGCTTCGACACCGCCTGGGGCGGTATCTCCTCCCTCCAGCTCGGCCTGCCCGTGATCTGGACCGCGGCGCGCGCACGCGGCCACGGCCTGGAGGACGTCGTGCGCTGGATGGCCTCCGGCCCGGCGGACCTCGCCGGGCTGCCGTCCAAGGGCCGAATCGAGAGCGGCCTCGCCGCCGACCTCGTCGCGTTCGCCGCGGACTCCTCCTTCGTCGTCGACCCGGGTTCGCTGCGTCACCGGCACCCGGTCACGCCCTACGCCGGCCGCGAGCTGACCGGCGTCGTCGAGACCGTCTGGCTGGCCGGTGAGCCGATCGGCCCCGGCCCGCGCGGACGCCTGCTGAGGAGAGGTTGATGAGTTTCACCCTGCTGCCCGATCTCGCCCTGCGCACTCTCGGAGGCTCCGTCATGGCCGCCTCCGACGAGTCGTTCGAGGAGAAGGAGAACCTCATCAACCCGTGGGCGCCGGCGTTCGAGGCGCACACCTTCGGGCCCAAGGGCCAGGAGTACGACGGCTGGGAGACCAGCCGGCGCCGCTCGCCGGGCCACGACTGGGTGATCGTACGGCTGGGCCTGCCCGGCGTGATCCGCGGGATCGTCGTGGACACGGCCTGGTTCAAGGGCAACTACCCGCCGCACGCCACGGTGGAGGCGTGCACGGCCGAGGGCTACCCGTCGGTCGGCGAGCTCACGGGATGGACCGAGATCGTGCCGAAGAGCCCGCTGAAGGGCGACACGGCGAACGAGTTCGAGGTCGAGGCCGAACGCCGCTTCACCCACGTGCGGCTCAACATCCACCCCGACGGCGGCGTCGCGCGGCTGCGGGTCCACGGCGACGTCGTACCCGACCCGCGGCTCCTCAGCGGCCTCACCGTCGATCTCGCCGCGCTGGCGAACGGCGGAACCGTCACCGGCTGCTCGAACATGTTCTACTCGTCGCCCTCCAACGTGATCATGCCGGGGCTGGCCCGCCACCAGGCCGAAGGCTGGGAGACCGCACGCCGCCGCGGCGAGGGCAACGACTGGATCACCCTGCGGCTCGCCGCTCCCGGAGTCGTACGCCTCGCGGAGATCGACACGAGCAACCTGAAGTTCAACGCGCCGCAGGAGGCACGGATCCGCGGCGCCGACGCCCGTACGTCATCGCTCGACGACGAGAACGCGTGGTTCGACCTCGTGCCCCGCACCCGCGTCCAGCCCGACACGGCGCACCTCTTCCGCGTCGAGTCCGAACGCGCCGTGACCCACGCCCGCGTGGACATCTACCCGGACGGCGGCCTGGCCAGGGTGCGCCTGCACGGCTCGCTCACCGAGGAGGGCGAACGCGACCTGTTCGGCCGCTGGCGGGAGCTGTCCTGACCCGTCATTCCGCGCTCTGGGCGGCGGCGAAGGCGGGGTGGTCGGCGTAGTCGCGGGATTCCACGATGACGCCGTCGCGTACGCGTAGCACGAAGATGTTCGGCAGGCGGAACTCCCGGCCCGTCGAGACGAACCGGCCCTCGTAGGCGAATTCGGCGACGATCACCTCCGGGTCGGTGGTCTCGTGGACGACGACGTCATGGGCGGTCATCGTCAGATTCATCGACGCCGCCGCGAGGAAGTGGCGCCGGATCGCCGCGCGGCCGATGATCGGCCGGCCGTCCGGGGCCATCGGGTGTGCGATGACGGTGTCCTCGGCGTACAGGGCCGGCAGCTCGTCCCATCGACCGCTTGTCAGGCCGGCGAGCAGGCGTTCGAACACCTCGCGGGGGCTCATGCGGGCAGGGCCGCCGTGCGGGCGATGGCGGCGTAGTCGTGGTAGTCGCGGGTGGCCTGGATGAGGCCGTCGCGGATCCGCAGCACCTGGATGTTCGCGCCCGAACCGGTGCCCCTGCCCGACGTGATGTCGTAGACGAACTCGGCGATGACGACCTCGGGGTCGATGGTCTCGTGCACCACGATGTCGCGCGCCGTGAGGCGCAGGTCCATCCCGGACGCGGCGGTGAAGTGGGCGCGGATCGTCTCGCGGCCCTCCAAGTGCGCCACCGGGGCGCCGGAGAACGGCTGTTCGACCACGGCGTCCTCGGCGTACAGGTCGGCCAGGTCCGCCCAGCGGCCCTCGGAGATGCCGGTGATGAGGCGGCCGAAGACCGCGCGCGGGCTGGATTCGGGCATGGGAAACTCCTTGGCGGTGACCGGATAGAATCGGAGTGCTCACTCCGGTTTGGAAGATACGGAGTGCTCACTCCGCTTGTCAACGGGATGGTCGTGATGACGCCACCGAGGCCTCCGCGCGCGGACGCGCTGCGCAACCGGGCCAGGGTTCTCGACGCCGCCGAGGAGGTCTTCGCCGCGCGGGGCACGACCGCCTCCACCGAGGAGGTCGCGAAGGCCGCGGGCGTCGGTATCGGTACCGTCTTCCGGCATTTCCCCACCAAGGCGGACCTGCTGGAGGCGGTCTTCGTCACTCAGCTGCGCCGCCTGGCCGGTGAGGCGGAGGCGCTCGCGTCCGCCGACGACCCGGGCGAGGCGTTCTTCCGCTTCTTCACCCGCGTCGTCGGCCACGCGGCGACCAAGAACGCCTTCTCCGCCGCGCTGGCCGAGGCCGGCGTCGACCTCCAGCAGTCCACCGCCGAGGCCGGGCCGCGGCTCAAGCAGGCTCTCGCCACCCTGCTCACCAGCGCACAGGAGGCCGGCATCGTACGCGGCGACGTCGGCCTGCCCGAGGTGATGACACTCCTCGTCGGTGCTTCGCAGGCCGCCGAGCAGGTAGGCGGCGACGCGGGCGTACGCGACCGGGCCCTGGCCGTCGTCCTCGACGGGCTCCGCGCGCGTTCTTAGGGTGTGTCCTCAGCGCTTCAGGGCCATCGTGGCGAGATGGCGGTTGATCCCGTTGACGTCGGTGCTCTGCATGTTGCTCAGCACGACGACCGCGATGTCGTTCTCGGGCATGTACGAGTTGCTCGTGTGGAAGCCCTGCAGCAGGCCCGGGTGGTACAGGAAGCGGTGGCCCTGGAGCCGGTCGAGGAGCCAGCCGAAGCCGTAGCCGGTCGACGGCGAGTCGAGGCAGCCGCCCGACGGGCAGGCCGCCTGCTTGGAGAACGCCAGTTCGACCGTCGCCTTCGGGGCGATCTTGGCGGCGCCGAAGGCGCGGTCGAAGCGGCTCATGTCGTCGACGTTGGAGTACACGCCGCCTGCGGCGTTGGCCTGCGAACCGTTGATCGGCGCGGCGAGGTGTCCCGGTGAGGAGTAGCCCCGCGCGGAGCCGCGTGGCGGGTCGCCGAGGCTGTATCCGGTGCTCCGGAGGTCGAGCGGCCCGGTGATGTCGTCGTGCAGCGCGGTGCCGAACGGCTTTCCGGTGACCTTCTCGATGATCGCGCCGGCGAGGATGTAGCCGGAGTTGCTGTACTTCCATTTCGTGCCGGGCGTGAAGTCGAGCGGCTTGTTCGCGAACCGCTGGACGATCTCGTTGGTGGTCGTCGGCTTGGAGAGCTTGGGGAAGAAGTCGCTCATCTCGGAGATGTCGGGGATCCCGGAGGTGTGGTCGAGGATCTCGGCGATGGTGATGGCCCCCCAGGCCTTCGGGCAGACCTTGACGGTCTTCGGCACGAGGTAGGGGCAGATACGGTCGCCGACGCGCAGCCGCTTGCGGTCCTGCTGCTTCAGCACGAGCATCGCGGTGAACTGCTTGCTGACCGAGGCGAGCCGGAAGATCGTGGGTGGCGTGTTCGCCCTGCCGGGCGCGGCCGTGCCCGCGGCGAACCGCGTCAGTACCTGGCCGCGCCGTACGACGATCGCCGTCCCGGTGAACCGCTTCTTGGCGGCCAGCCCTTGGAGGTAGGACCGCATCTGCGCGACGACGGGGTCGGTCTGCGGTGCGGCCGAGGTCGCCAGCGGGTCCCCGGCGGGCGCGGTCCGCGCGGCGGGCGGCTCGGCCCTGCCCCCGCTCGCCGGGTCGCTGCACGCCGCGAGAACGGACAGCAGTGCGAGCGTGATTGCCGATCGGGCGAAACCCACACTCGTCATCGTTCCCCCGGCATCCCCTCGACGCACCACTGACCCCCGCCAAGAATCGCCCATGAACCGATGCATGGACTGGAGCATGCAGGTTAACCGGAGCGGGATAGTGCGATCATGTCGGAATGCACGCGAATGAGCCCCGGTGACCCGGGGTAGTGGACCGTCATACGTTTCGGGGGGACGAATGCGCGCTGTTACCGTGTCCGAATTCGGCGCCGCGCCGGAGTTGACGGACCAGCCGGTTCCTGAACCCGGCCGCGGTGAGGTGCGGGTACGCCTGAGTGCGGCGGGGATGAACCCGTTCGACTGGAAGGTCATCGACGGCGCGATCAAAGATGTGACCTTTCCGTTGACGATCGGAACCGACGGCGCGGGAACGGTCGAGCGGGTCGGGGCGGACGTCACGCGATTCCATCCCGGCGACCCGGTCTTCGGTCAGTTCAGCAAGGCCGACGTGGGCCGGGGGTCGTACGCCGAGGTGGCCATCGCCGCCGAGGGCGCGATCGCGCCGGCGCCCCGCACGATCGCCCTCAGCGAGGCGGCGGCGGTGCCCACGGCCGGGATGACCGCGGTGAACCTCATCAACCGCATCGGCGACGTACGGCGGCTGCTGATCGTCGGCGCGACCGGCGGCGTCGGCACGTTCGCCACGCAGATCGCCGCCGCGCGCGGCATCACCGTCGTCGCCACCGCCTCGGGCGGCAAGGCCGACCTCATGCGCGCGCTCGGCGCGACCGAGATCGTGGACCACTCCGCGGGTCCCGTCGCCGACCAGGTCGAGCCGCAGGTGGACGCCTTGATCGACCTTGTGAGCGACACCGAGGGCCTGCGCGGCCTGCTCGGCGCCGTACGCCCTGGCGGCATCGTCCTCAGCCCGGTGTTCGCCGTGCCGGAGAACGGCCTGCCGGGCGTCGAGGCGTCGAACTTCGCCAGCCTGTCGGACGCGACCCTGCTCGAATACCTCGCCGCCGAGATCGACGGCGGACGCCTCCGCGCCGTCATCGGTGACACGGTGATGCTCTCCCAGGCCCCGGAGGCACTCGCCCGCAGCCGTACGGGGCGGGCGCGCGGCAAGACCGTCATCGTGATCTGAGGAGGCCACGGCCGCGATTCTCGTGAACGGCTCGATACAGGTCTCATACCGCCCAAATCAATAATTCCGGTATCCACCGTGAATCTCGCCGGTAACGTCATTCTGTCCATGACGTCGCCCGAGGTGAATTTCGGCCCATCCGTTCCCTTTTCTTCAGTGCCGTGACCTGGGTTTTCCGGGACACTGGACACATGCGCGCGAGCCGTCTCGTCTCCCTCCTGTTGCTCCTGCAGACACGGGGACGCATGACCGCGCAGGCGCTCGCCGACGAGCTCGAGGTGTCGCTCCGCACCATTTACCGCGACGTGGATTCGCTGTCGGCCGCCGGAGTGCCGATCTACGCCGACCGGGGGCCGACCGGCGGTTACCAGCTCCTGGAGGGCTACCGCACCCGGCTCACCGGCCTCACGACCGAAGAGGCCGAGTCGCTGTTCTTCACCGGCATGCCCGGGCCCGCCGCCGAGCTCGGCCTCGACGCGGACCTCGCCGTCGCGGAGCTGAAGCTCATGGCGGCGCTGCCCAAGAAGGCCGCAGAGCGCGCCGGCCGGATCCGCGAGCGTTTCCACCTCGACGTACCCGGCTGGTTCCACGGCGGCGACCCCGTGCCGTACCTGAGCGCCGTCGCCGACGCCGTGTGGAACCAGCGGCGGCTGCACATCCGCTACCGGCGGTGGGGAACGCCGCAGGAGGTGAGCCGGACGATCGAGCCGCTCGGCCTCGTCCTCAAGGCGGGCAACTGGTACCTCATCGCGCGCTCGTCCGGCGGCGAACGCACCTACCGCGTCGACCGCGTCCTGGAGCTGGAGCGGCTCGACGAGGTCTTCGAACGGCCCGACGGCTTCGACCTCGGCGCGTTCTGGAAGGCCTACCTCGAACGCTTCCACGACGGCATGTTCACCGGGGAGGCGGTGGTCCGCTTCTCACCCGAGGGAATGCGGGCGCTCGGCCACCTGCTGACACCCGCCGTGATCCGCGCGGCGCGTGAGAACGCCGGCGAACCCGACCAGGCGGGCTGGGTGCGCACCGTCATCCCGATCGAGTCGGTACGGCACGCCCACGTCGAGATGCTGAAGTTCGGCGCCGACGTCGAGGTCCTCGCCCCCGAGGAACTGCGCGAGCGGATCGCCGCGTCCGCCCGCGCAGTGCTCGGCCTCTACCGGAGCCGACCCATCAGGCATTCGTGATCGGCCGCTCGCCGGTCGTCGACTAGTCGTCCGACGAGCCGGCGACCTTGATGTCGGACGGGCGGGTGGTGTGCGCCTTCACGGGCTCGACGGGAGTCGCCGGCACCGGTTCGGCCTGGAAGTCCGGAGGCGGTCCGGACCGTCGGGGAAGGGCGGCACGCGGCTGCGTCTCCGGCTGCGTCTCCTCGGTGCGCGTCTCCTGTTCGGCGAGCGCGGCGTCCTTGACCCCGACGACCGCGAGGCGGCCCAGGGCGAGGGCGGCGAGGAAGATGACGACGGCGCCGAGGCCGTACAGCATGGAGACCTGCTCGAACACGCGGCGGCTGGAACCACCGACGGCCTGCCCGAGTTGGATGTGCCCCTTGGTGGCCCACAGGCCGCTGAGGGGGACGCCGACGGCGTACCCGGCACCGCCAAGTGCGGCGAGCCACGCGCCGAAGGCCGCGAACGCGCGGTTGGCGCTCGCCAGCGCGGCGAGGCCGCCGAGGATGACGGCGCACCCCGGCACGATCTGGAGCCAGACACGGCCGGACGTCAGCGTCCAGGCCTTGTCGGGGGTGAAGGTGAAGTGGAAGTAAGGGCCGAGAACGGGGACGAGAGATCCCCAGAGTCCCAGCAGCACCAGCAGCGACCCGCTGAGGGCGCCACGGCTGCGGGGGACACGGAGTATTGCGGTCATGGATGGATCAACTCCCTGGACGTCACAAGCGCATAGGGGTTACCCACGGAGAATCCGTTCATGCAGCACCAAGGAGGACGCTTGGGACGACCTCCGGTATAACAGCCGGGTGGCGGTCATATGAGTGAATCGGCGACCAGAGAGGGCGATGGCATCCCGGAGAGCACGGAAATCGAGCTACTACGGCGCTATGAGCCGATCCTCGTCTACACCGAGGGCGAGGGGTTCTTCCCCATTTCGGTCGAGGACTACGTCGGCTGCTGCGGTCTGTGGCGCGGGGAGGAGGAACTCGTCGAGGCGGGCACCCTCACACTCGACGGCCTGGTCGCCGCTGCCGAACGGCATCCGCGCGACACCCTCTCTCTGCTCCTCGTGCAGAAACCGTTCAACCGCCAGGAGGTCCGGCGGCGCAGCCGGTCACGGCTCTCGATCGCCAAGACCGGCCGGCTGGCCGCGGTCGGCCTGATCGCGCGGGTCTTCGACGTGTTCCTGCGCGTGTCGCTGCTCCTGCGCGGCTCGGTGCCCGGCGGCGTCGCCGCGGCAGCCGCCGACCTGTACGAACGCCGGATGAACCCCGGCCGCTGCACCTACTACGGACGGGTCGTACGAGAAGGCGGCTACGTCGTCCTCCAGTACTTCTTCTTCTACGCGATGAACGACTGGCGGACGAGTTTCAACGGCGTCAACGACCACGAGGGCGACTGGGAGGCGACGATCGTCTACCTCGCCGAGACCAGCGAGGGCCTGAAACCCGCGTGGATCGCCGCGTCCGCGCATGACAACAAGGGCGACGACCTGCGCCGCCGCTGGGACGACCCCGATCTGCGGCTCGTCGGCGACCACCCCGTGCTGTACGTCGGCGCGGGCTCGCACTCCGGCGCGTTCGTGCGCGGCCAGTACCTCGTGACCGTCAACCCCGAGCGGACGCGGTCCTACGTCCGCGGGTTCCAGCGCGTCATGGCCTTCGCCTTCCCCTGGATGCGCGACGGGCAGCGGCACGGCGTCGGCATCCCCTTCATCGACTACGCGGTGGGCAACGGCGAGGAGATCGGCCCGGACCGCCCGCGCACGTGGCACCCGGAGGTCATCTCCGACGAGACGCCGTGGGTTCGCGGCTTCCGTGGGCTGTGGGGCCGCGACACCCGCGACTGGGTCGGCGGCGAACGCGCCCCGGCCGGTCCGCGCTACGAGCGCGACGGCCGCGTACGCGCCCTGTGGGCCGACCCGCTCGGCTGGACCGGGCTGCAGAAGGTGCCGCCGGACCCCGAGCAGCAGCGCCGGGAGCTGGGCACGCGGATCGAGTCGCTCGCCGAGGAGATCATGCAGGCCGACACGGACATCGCACGTGACCGTGAGGCGCTCAGGAGGCTGCGGGTGACCGCCGTCTCGCTGGCCCACCACGACAACACCAAGAACCTCGCCCGCCGCCGCTCCGCCGAGGTCGCCACCGCCGAGACGGCCCTCGGCGCCCTGGTCCAGCGGCGTACGGAGCTCGCCGAGGAACGCGCCGCCCACGAGGCGACGCTCGCGCGTCCGGTCGAGCCCGACGAACCGCAGGAGCATCTGCGCGAACCGCACCTGCCGTACACGAGCCAGGGACAGCGGACCCGTTTCCTGCACGTGTGGGCGGCGCTCAGCACACCGCTGTTCATCCTGGCCATCGTCGGGATCTTCGTCATCCCGCACGAGCCGGTCGCCATCCTGCTCGGCGCGGTCGTCGTCCTGTTCGTGACCATGGAGGCGTGGGCGCGGCGGAAGCTCCTGGCATTCTCGACGGGCCTGCTCGTCCTCGCCGCCGCGGTCGCCGTCCTGGCAGGCCTGGGCCTGGCCGTGGCCTACGGCGGACGGTACGTGCTGCTCGCACCGCTCGTCGTCATCGCCGGCGTCCTGCTCGTCGTGAACCTACGCGAGCTGTTCCACCGTTAGGCGAACCGCCCTAGCCCTGGAACATCTCCTCGAGCTGGTCGGTCAGGGGTGGTGCGGCCGCGCGGTTGTCGACCGCGAGGTGGGGTACCGGAGGCGGCTCGCCGGCCTTCACCGCGGTGACGAACTCATCGAACCGCTCCAGCTTGCTCGCGTCGCGTTCGAGGCCGCGGCGTTCGAGGCGGTCGCGGAGTGTTTCGCGGTCGGAGCGGATCCAGATCAGGTTGACCGGCGGTCCGCCGAGCTCGTCGACCCAGGCGAGCCAGCGTTCGCGTTCGCGGATCTGGCCGGTGAACGGGCCGCTGAGCATCACCGGGCAGCCGTACGACCGGATCTCACGCGCCGCCGCGGTCATGCCCTCGTACTCGTGCGGCTTGACGAACTCGTCGTACCAGAGGCCTTCCCGCTCTTTCTCGGGCCGGCCGTACGCCCGTAGCGTCGCGGAGACGAACGGGCCGTAGAGCGTGTCTTTATCGAGCAGGGCGGGGACCGGATTCAGTCGGGCGAGGAGCAGTCTGGCCACCGTCGACTTCCCGCTTCCCGGTGGGCCACTGACGATCCACACCGCCCCGACGCGAGATTCGTTGCACATGGTCAGATCATCCCTCGCCGAAGGCGGCCGAGAGGTGAACGCGGCCGATTCGCAACCTGATTGAGCAGGAGAAAGTCCCTGGGCCGTCGTCGGCGCGGCGATATGACGGAGCGTGCGGCGAATTCGACGTCCGGTGGATTTTCGGCCTGCGCGGCCGAGGCCTGCCTACGCCGGTATTCGCATGGTCTGGCAGGCCATGCGGGAGATGAGTTCCTCGTCGACGGTGTGCCCGAGCCCGACCTGGGTCAGCGGGACGGCGACCACGCCACCCGACGCGCTCACGGGAGGGGTGACCACGCCGCCGGCCGAAGGGCTCTCGGTGACGTCGCTCGGCATGTCGCAGCCCGGCAGGCTGGCCAGGGCCACCGCCGCTGCCTGGCCGATGCCGAAGCCGGCCGCGCCCCCGCACCAGGTCTGCCACCCGGCGGCCAGCGCACGGTCGTGCGCGCCGCGTGCGGCGGTCAGGCCGCCGAGGCGGCTGATGCGCAGGCCCAGCATCCGGCCCGCGTTGCCGGAGATCGCCGCGTCGACGGTCTCCAGGTCGGCGGGGTCGAGGCAGACCGCCGTCGCGATACGGCGCTGCAGCCGCTCGTGGGCCGCGAGGTCGTCGCCGGCGAACGGGCGCTCGATCGCGACCAGCCCGTACGCGTCGAGGGCCTCCAGGGCGGTCAGGTGCTCGGGCGCGTCGGTGTAGGCCTCGAAACCGTCGACCTGCAGGGCGATGGCGGGGAACGCCTGCCGCACGGCGCGTACGGGCTCGATGTCCCAGCCGGGGCGCACCTCCAGGGTGACGCGCGTGTAGCCGCCGCCGGCGAGCTTGTTGACGCGGGTCAGCAGCACGTCGATCAGCGGTTCGATGCCCAGGCGGGCACCGGCCATGACGGATGTCCGGGTGCCGCCGAGCGAGTGCGCGAGCGGGCTGTGGTGCCGGCGGCACCACAGGTCCCAGCAGGCGATGTCGACCGCCGCGGCCGCCGCGCGGCCGCCCAGGCTCCCGACTCCGCCGATCTCCTCGGGGAGCTCCCAGTCGAGCCCGAGGAGCGCCGGGCCGACGCGCTCCTCGATGTCGGCCCAGCAGTCGTCGGAGTCGGCGACCTCGCCCCAGCCGACCACACCGTCGTCTCCAGCGACCCGGACCAGGATGCTCACCGGGCGCCGTCGGCGCGGCATGGCCATGCGATACGCCTCGAACCCCTGGATGCGGGGCATGTCACCGTCCTCGCCTAGACGTCCCCTCTATGATCCACCCATCCGGGGGATGCCCGGCCCATCAGGTCTCCTCAGAGATGCGAAGGTCGGGCTAATGTCGCCTTTGTGGCGACAATTCACGGTTCTTGTGACGAACGGTTCGGGTCGGTGCGCGACACGCTCGCGGCCAGCATCGACCGGGGAGACGACATCGGCGCCTCCGTGGCCGTCTACCTCGGCGGTGAGCCCGTCGTCGACATCTGGGGCGGCATCGCCGACCCTTCCACCGGCCGCCCGTGGGAACGCGACACGATCACCAACACCTGGTCGACGACGAAGACGATGACCGCGCTGTGCGCCCTGATGCTCGCCGACCGCGGCGAACTCGACCTGCACGCGCCCGTCGCCTCGTACTGGCCGGAGTTCGCCGCGGAGGGTAAGTCACGCATCGAGGTACGCCACCTGCTCGGGCACACCGCCGGCCTGTGGACCTGGACGGAACCGATGGAGCTCGCCGACCTCTACGACTGGGACAAGGCGACCGGACTGCTCGCCCGGCAGGCGCCGGCGTGGGAGCACGGGACGGCAGCGGGCTACCACGCGCTGACCCAGGGCTACCTGGTCGGCGAGGTCGTACGGCGCGTGACCGGCCGTACGCTCGGGACCTTCTTCCGCGAGGAGATCGCCGAGCCGCTGGGCGCCGACTTCCACATCGGCCTGCCGGCGTCGCACGACCACCGCGTCGCCCCGGTGATCCCCGCCGAAGACCTGCCCGGCCAGGGCAACCCGCCGGTCACCCAGACCGATGCCCGCGACCTCGACTGGCGCCGCGCCGAGATCCCGGCGGCGGGCGGCCACGGCAACGCGCGCTCCGTCGCGCAGGTCCAGTCGATCGTGGCGGGCGGCGGCGAGGCCCGCGGCGTACGGCTGCTGTCCCCGGAAGGCTGCGAGACCGCGCTGGAAGAGCAGTACGACGGCGAGGACCTTTACCTGCGCGTCCCGCTCCGCTACGGGATGGGGTACGGCCTGCCCTCCGCCTCCGTGCCACTGCCGAACCCGCGTAGCTGCTACTGGGGCGGCTGGGGCGGCTCCGTGGTCATCATCGACATGGACGCGAACCTGACCATCACCTACGTCATGAACCGCATGATGAGCGGCATGACCGGCGACGACCGGGGCACCGCTCTGATCATGGCCGCGTACGCGTCCCTGCTGGCCTGACCTCCACCGTCACGCGTCCACGGAGCATGCGTGAGCCGCGGGCTGGGATGGCCGCGACTACGTCACGGGCTTTACCGGCACATGTCGCCCGGGATGCGTGAGTCGTAGTGAGGGGCCGGTGCGCGTACCGGGACCTGGGCGGCCACGGCGCGGGCGGCGGCGGCACGGAGGCGGCGGTAGTCGGGCCGCCGGTGGTCGGAGCGCGGCGGCACCAGGCGTATGCCGCCGACCCGCGCCCGCCGGACCTTCGCGGCCAGGGCGACGAGCGCCGGCGAAGGCCGCGCGTGCCCGCGCCGCGTCCCGGAGATGCCGGCGGCCAGGAGGTGCGCTCCCTCCGAGCAGCCGTTCGCACGGCGCCCGGCGGCGACGATCCGCCGCAGGTCACGCGCGCCGATCGACCGGTGGCGGTCGACGGGGATACCAGTCACCACGCCGACGGCGTGTTCGAGCAACTCACCTCCTGAGGTCCCGGCACGGCCGGGATGCGCCACGCCGTACCGATAGACGGAGGCGAGCGGAACCTCCGAAGGCACACCGGGCACCGGAACATTTCGCAGGTCACCGGGAAGGAGTAGCAGCACGGTGTCCCCGGTACGCGCGTCAACGCTGGCGAGCGCCAGACCTCCCGCCCGAGCCCCCCGCCCACGCCCGACGAGCAGCAGATTCACCCGAGCCGAACCGTACGGCTCCGCCCACCCGGACGCGTAGACCCCGCCCGCGCCGCCACGCCCGCCAAGGGCAGCAGGCCCACCCGCCGTTCCAGGCTGCCCGAGAGCACCGGGCCCGTCCGCTGTTCCGGGACGGCCGAGAGTGCCCGGCTCGCGTACCGTGCCGGGACGGCCGTGTGCGTCAGTCCCGCCGGGGACCCCGCGGACGAGGTCCGAGCCCGCGCCGGGCCGCCGGGCGGCGGCGGAACGCCCGTCTCCGCCGAGACCTCCGTGCAGACCTTCCCGCCAGGCCAGCGCGGGCGGGATCGCGGCGACGAGCACGCACAGCGCCGCCACCGCCGCCCCGGCCGCCGCCTGCGCGGGAAGCCCCGGCCGGCACGGCCGTACGGCCCGGTAGGACACCAGAACCAGCACCACCCAGGCCGCCGCCAGGAAGCCCGGCCCGACCGCGATCAGAAAGTCCCGGTCCGCCGACGGCAGGACACGAGAGAGACCGGTGGCGAGAAGACCGCCCGAGACCGCCAGCGCCTCATAGAGGCCGAGCAGAACAAGACCCGCACGACGACGCCCGCACCGCAGATGCGCGAATCCGGGCACCACGGCCGAAACCGCCGTGACGAACAGTGCCTCCGGCCAAGCGAAGACCCGCCCACCCGCGAGCCCGAACCGTGGAATCGCCACCCTGCCCCCGTTCACCACGGGCACACGACGCACCCGGCCATGGTCGGGGGGACGGGCGACAAGAGTGCGCGGTCACCGAACCCGACGCCAGCACCCTCACGGTGTGTCGCCTGGTTCTCCCGCCACTCCCGCTGATCTGCCCGTACATGCCCGCCTCGTCCCTTGCGGACGAAGGCCGACCGTCCGTCCGGGCTCTGGCCGGCAATACCGAAGAAGCAGGTGGCCGGGAGGCGGCGATGGCGAGCACGGAGGCGTTGGGGGACCGAGCGGTGGAGCCCGGGTGGGCTGGAGTTGGGCGGCTGGCCGCTCGGGCGAGGGTTACCAGCTGGTGTGGAGGGGTTTGCCCTCTGCGTAGCCGGAGGAGCTCTGTACGCCCACCAGGGCGCGTTCGTGGAGTTCCTCCAAGGTGCGGGCGCCGGCGTACGTGCAGGCGCTGCGGAGGCCCGCGATGATGCCGTCCAGCACGTCCTCCACTCCCGGGGACTGCGGGTCGACGTACATCCGGGACGTCGAGATGCCCTCCTCGAACAGTGCCTTGCGGGCCCGTTCGAACGGGGTGTCCTCCGTCGTACGGAGGCGGACGGCTCTTGCGGAGGCCATGCCGAAGCTCTCTTTGTACAGTCTGCCGTCCGACGCGCGCTGCAGGTCTCCCGGTGACTCGTACGTGCCCGCGAACCAGGAGCCGATCATCACGTTGGCGGCTCCGGCGGCCAGGGCGAGGGCCACGTCGCGGGGATGGCGGACGCCGCCGTCGGCCCACACGTGGCGGCCCAGGCGGCGGGCCTCGGCGGAGCATTCCATCACGGCGGAGAACTGCGGGCGGCCCACGCCCGTCATCATCCGGGTGGTGCACATCGCGCCCGGGCCCACGCCGACCTTGACGATGTCGGCTCCCGCCTCGACGAGGTCGCGTACGCCTTCGGCGGTCACGACGTTGCCGGCGACGATGGGCACCGACGGGGCCAGGTCGCGTACGCGTTTGAGCGCCGTGGCCATCTTCTCCTGGTGCCCGTGGGCGGTGTCGATGACCAGCAGGTCCGCGCCGGCCGACAGCAGTGAGGCGGCCTTCTCCTCGATGTCGCCGTTGACGCCGAGGGCGGCGGCGACGCGCAGGCGGCCGTTCGCGTCGACGGCGGGCTGGTAGAGCGTCGCGCGGAGCGCGCCCGTACGGGTGAGCACGCCCGTCAGCCGCCCGTCCCCGTCGACGACCGGCGCGAGCCGGTGGCCGCGCGCGTGGAGCGTGTCGAACGCCTTCTGCGGGTCGACGGTGTCCGGGAGGGTCACGACGTCGCGTGACATGACCTGGCGGAGCTGGCTGAAGCGGTCGACGCTGAGGCAGTCGGCCTCGGTCACGACCCCGGTCGGCCGCGAGTCCTCGACCACGATCACGGCGCCGTGTGAGCGTTTGGACAGCAGCCCGAGGGCCTCGCCGACCGTGTCGCCGGGGCCGAGGGTGATCGCGGTGTCCACGATGAGGTGGCGGGACTTCACCCAGCCGATCACCTCGGTGACGACGTCGACGGGGATGTCCTGCGGGATCACCGCGATGCCGCCGCGCCGGGAGATCGTCTCGGCCATCCGGCGGCCCGACACGGCCGTCATGTTGGCGACCACGATCGGGATCGTCGTCCCGCTGCAGTCGGAGGTCGAGAGATCGACTTCGAGGCGCGAGCCGACGTCCGAACGCCGCGGCACCATGAAGACGTCGTTGTAGGTCAGATCGTGCGGGGTCTCATCGTTCAGTAGGCGCACAGTCAACACCGTTCATGATCTGGACAAGCGACTCCAAAGAGCCCATGACACTCCATTCTGCTGGATACCCGCAGGAGACCGGCCTCAACGGGATGCGAGCAGGGAGGAGAGCCGTACCGTGCGCAACCCCTTGGCCCGCAGGCCCCGGATGATCGACGGAAGTGCCGCGTGCGTCGAGGGAGCCGTCGGCGCCCCGTTCAAATGCATGATCACGATCGACCCGCCCCGTACGGAGGCGAGCACGTGGCGGGAGATCGCGTGCGGATCGTGCCCGAACGCGTCGCCGCTGATCACGTCCCACTGGACGGGCGTGACCCCGGCCGCGAGCACCGCGCGCACGGCGGCCTTGTCGTGGCAGCCGCCGGGAAACCGGAAGTACGGCGTGTGCGCGGGGACGAGGCGGTCGAGGATCCGTGCCGTGTGCCGGACGTCCGCCGTGCGCTCCCGCGAAGGGAGCACCGGCAGGCCGTAGCAGGGGGCGGTGAAGGCGCTGTGGCGGTACGAGTGGTCGCCGAACTCCAGCAGCGGGTCGGCCGCCAGCCGTGCCGTCACCGCCGAATAGCGCTCCATCCACATTCCGGTCGCGAAAATCGTCGCCGGAGTGTGCGTGGAGTCCAGGGTGTCGATGATCCGGTGGTCGTACGACGACTTGAGGCGGCCGGATTTCAGCGACCGCAACATGCCCGGCGTCATGTCGGCGTCGAAGGTGAGCGCCACCATGCCCGAATCGCGCGCCCCGTGGATTACCAGGCCACGCGGCGACGGTGACGGCGTCGGTGTCAGCGTAGGTGTCGGAGCCGAACGGCGCGAGGCCGCCCTCCGTGGCACGGTACGGGCCTGTCCTGCCGCGCATCCCGCCGTCAGGACGAGTGCCGCGACCGCAAAGACTCTCCATTTCATGGGCATAGTCTGGCGTTCCGGGAAGAGTGGAGAAAACGCCGGGCCCGCAGGCGTCAGGTCATCGGCTCGCGCGACGAAAAACCGGCAATAAGGAAGCTTTTCGCCTTTCAACGTTGACGATCGGTGATTTCCTCATGCGACACTTGCACTGAGCTGTGCTAAGGATTTTGCTGGCGCCCGTACGACCGTCTTCCCCTGGACCGTACGAGCGGACCACGCACCCCTCCCTGAGAGGCACGCATGCAGGTCAGGCTCTTGGGCCCGGTGGAGCTGTGGGACGGCACCGCGGCCGTGCCCATCGGCCCGCGGGCACGCGCGGTGCTGGCGGCGCTCTCACTCGACCCCGGGCGCGTGCACAGCGTCGACCGCCTCATCGAGGCCGTCTGGGGTGAGCGCGCGCCGACGACCGCGACCGCTCAGATCCAGGCGTGCGTGTCGGCCCTGCGCCGCGCCTGGCGGGCCGCCGACCCGAGCGGCGGACCGGTGCGCGACGTCATCGTCACGACCGCTCCCGGCTACGTCCTGCGGACCGACGAGGTCGACCTGCTGGAGTTCGACCGCCGCGTCGAGGCCGCGCGTACGGGCGGTCCCGTGCGGGCCGCGGAGGAGCTGCGCGCCGCGCTACGGCTGTGGCGCGGCCCCGCGCTCGGCGGCCTGCCCGGCCTCGCCGCGGAGGCGACACGGCTGGAGGAGCGCCGGCTCAGCGCCATCGAGGAGCGGATCAACGCCGACCTGTCCCTCGGCCGCGCGGGCGACCTCATCCCCGAGGTCGTCTCCCTGGTCACCGAGCATCCGCTGCGAGAGAGGTTCCGCGGCCAGCTGATGGTCGCCTTGCACCGGGCCGGCCGCCGCTCCGAGGCCCTCGACGCCTACCAGGACGCCCGCCAGATCATGGTCGACGAGCTGGGCCTGGAGCCCGGTCCCGACCTGCGCGGCATCCAGCAGGCCATCCTCGCCGACGATGTGGCGATGAGCACCGGCCCGGAGCCGTCGGCGGGCCCGTCGCCGCTGCCGCCGGACATCGCCGACTTCACCGGGCGCACCAAGCAGGTCACCGAGATGGTCGACGCGGTCAGCTGGCGGCCCGAGCCGTACGCCGCCGTGCCGATCGTCGCGGTCACCGGCCGGGGCGGCGTCGGCAAGACGACGCTCGCGGTGCACGTCGCCCACCGGCTGCGGTCGCGGTTCCCCGACGGGCGGCTGTACGTCGGGCTGCGCGGCACCGACGCGGCCCCCGCAGACCCCGCCGACGTGCTCGGACGACTGCTGCGCCGGCTCGGCGTCGACGGCGCCGCCATCCCCGAGGACCCCGACGAGCGCGCCGAGCTGTACCGCGCGCGCCTCGACGGCCGCCGGGTCCTCATCGTGCTCGACAACGCCGCCGACGAGCCGCAGGTACGCCCGCTGCTGCCCGGCAGCCCGGCCTGCGCGGTGATCGTCACCGCGCGGCGGCGGCTCACCGGGTTGGCCGGCGCGGTCCGCATCGAGCTGGACGCCTTCGACGACGCGCAGGCCGCCGAGCTGCTCACCCGAGTGGCCGGAGCCGAGCGGGTCGCCGCCGAGCCCGCGGCGGCCGAGCGCGTCGCGACCCTGTGCGACCGGCTGCCCCTCGCCCTGCGCATCGCCGCGGCGCGGCTGGCCGCCAAGCCGCACTGGACCCTCGACCGGCTCGCGCGCCGCCTCGCCGACGAGCAGCGCCGCCTCGACGAGCTGGTCCACGCCGACCTGGAGATCCGGGGCAGCCTCGCCTTCAGCCACCGTGGCCTGTCGGCGGCGGCGCAGCGGGCGTTCCGGCTGCTCGGCCTCCTGGAGGTCGCCGACTTCGCCGCGTGGACCGCCGCGGCGATGGTCGACGTGTCCGCGCCGGAGGGCGAGGACCTCGTCGAGGAGCTGGTCGACGCGCGGCTCCTGGAGGTCGCGGGCCGCGACGCGACCGACCAGCCCCGCTACCGCTTCCACGACCTGCTCCGCGTGTATGCGCGCGAGCGTGCGATGGCGGAGGAGCCGCCGGAGGCGCGGCGCGAGGCGCTCGCCCGCGCGCTGGCCACCTGGCTGGCGCTCACCGGAGAGGCGGAGCGGCGCCTGCCCAACTGCTACTACGCGCCGCTGTCCGGCGGCGCGCCGCGCCGCCCGCTGGACGACGAGACCACCGCCGTCCTGCTGCGCGACCCTCTCGCGTGGTTCGAGAGCGAGCGCTCGGCCATCACCGCAGCCGTGAGCCAGGCGCGTTCGGAGCGGCTCGCCGGGCTCTGCTGGGAGCTGGCGAGCGCGAGCCTGCCCTTCTTCGAGTTCTGCGGCGACGTTCTCGAGTGGCGCCACTGCGGTGAGGACGCCCTGGCGGCGGCGCGCGACTCCGCGGACCTGCGGGGCGAGGCCGCCTCGGAGATCAGCCTCGGCGCCATGCTCTACGTAAAGAGCCGGTTCGGCGAGGCGCGCCGCCGGTTCGAGCGTGCCACCGCGCTGTGTGAGCGAACCGGCGACGGCTACGGCCGCGCCGGCGCCCTGTGCGGGGTGGCCGGCACGATCCGCATCAACGGCGACCCGGAGGCCGCACGCCCGCTCTGGGCGGAGGCGCTCCGGCTGTTCGGCGACCTGGGCGACCAGCGCGCCGAGGCGTACGCCGTCGAGGGCATGGGCTTGTGCGACCTCGACCAGGGGCGTACGGGCGCGGCACGGCTGAGGTTCGAGGAGATGCTGCGGCTCTACAAGGCGGCCGGCAACGCCATGGGTGAGGCACATGCGCTGCGCAGGCTCGCGACGGTCGAACTGGATCGCGGGGAGTTCGGCGAGGCTCTCAGCCTCCTGGAGCAGGCGCTGCCGACGTTCCGCGCGATCGGCGACCGATTGAGCGAGGCCGTTGTTCGCATGCGGATGGGTGAGTGCCTCGTGCGCCAGGGCCGGCACACCGAGGCCCGTAAGGTCCTGGATCTGGCGATGAGTACTTTCCGGGAGGTCGGGTGGCGCACCTGCGAGGGGCATGTGCTGAGACTCATGGGGGAGATGCTCCTTGCCGACGGTGAAGCCGATTCGGCCGTCCCGGTGCTCGACGAATCCCTGCGGATCTTCCGTGATCTCCAGGAGTCGCTCGACCTGGCCGAGACGCTTAGATGCCTGGCCGGAGCGCATGAGGCGACGGGGCAAGTGGAGGCTGCAAGAGCCGCCGGTGACGAAGCTCGCGAAATCCTTGCCGAATTGGGACGTGAGTTCTAGCACCATGATCCCGGACGTTGCCGTGTCGGCGACTCACGAACGGCGCGGCTTTCGGCACCGACTCAGCGCCTCACCGACACATCCGTGGTAGTTCAGCGAACGAACACGAACAACGCTCCGTTTTCGCGACAAACGCGTCACTAATGAAATGATCATGCAAGTCAACGCAGGAACATACAGGCCCCGAGGAGGATCCCCGTGCTGGATGCGGTCGACGCCGTGCTCGTACGCGAGCTGCAGCGGGATGGGAGGGCGACCTTCCAGGCGCTCGCCGACCGTGTAGGGCTGTCGCGCACGGCCGTGCGCACGCGCGTGCAGCACCTTTTGGATTCGGGGATCGTGCGCGTGGTCGGCATCGTGCACGCTTCCGTCGTCGGAACCGGCGCGATCGGCCATTTGTCGATCGACGTCGACGGCCCGGCCCGGCATGTGGTCGACGCCGTCGCCAGGCGTCAGGCCGCCTGGTTCGCCGCCCTCGCGACCGGCGCCCACCCGGTGGTCGCCGAGTTCCGGGTGCGCGACGACGCGACGCTCGCGCGTGAGGTCGACGCGGTACGGTCCCTGCCCGGAGTGCGCGGAGTAGAGGTTTTCCGCGTCATCGCGGTGGTGAAGGACGCCCATTCGGTCGTCACCGATCTGCCCGACGTCTCCCTCGACGAGATCGACTGGCGATTGCTTCGTGAGCTGACCCGCGACGGGAGAACCCCGTACACCCGCCTGGCGGAGGTGGTCGGTCTCTCCCAGGCCGCCACCAGGGCCAGAGCGGTGCGGTTGATGCGCACCGGAGTCATTCACGTCAGCGGCATCGTCGACTCTCGCGCTCTCGGATCCGGTGAGCTCGCCGGAGTCGGCATTCGGATCTCATCCGATGTCGGCACGGCGGCGACGCGGATCGCGCGGCTCTCCGGAGTGAATTATGTGGTCACCGGCTTCGGCCGGCACGACCTGATCTGTGGTGTCGACGCCACCTCGCGTGGGGTGCTCTTGAGCACTCTGGAGGCGGTGCGTGCCGTGCCCGGAGTCTGGGTCGGCGAGTCCTGGCACCATCTGGACGTCGTCAAACAGACTTACGGCACCGACCTCTCCTGAGGCGTATGCACCAGATGGGTGTCATCTGACCATTTATCGGCGTCGGTAGACCACCGTGCGCCGATGAATGTCCAAGTCAATTCCCGTCATGTCCGGGACCGGCTCGGCCCATTGCCATACCGTCGATGCATGAATCTGCGGCAGCTGCGCTACGTCGTTGCCACCGCCGACCACGGCACCATGACCGCGGCGGCACAGGCGCTGTTCGTGGCGCAACCCGCCCTGTCACGGGCGATCAGGGATCTCGAGCGCGAGCTCGGCGTCGAACTGTTCGCCCGTGCGGGCCGGGGAGTCGTGCTCACCGAGGCCGGCGAGCAGATCGTCCGCTACGCGAGGGACGCCCTGCAGTCGGTCGACGCGATCGAGGCGTACTCCTCGGCGCCCGCCGGTGGAAGGCCCGGAGAGCTGCGGGTCGCCTCGACCGCGACGCTGGAGCCGGAGCTGACCGCGCGGCTGCTGCCCGAGTTCGCCCGCGACCAGCCGGCCGCGCGCATCCGCGTCATCCGCTGCGAGGGCCGCGAGGCCGTCGGAGCCGCCGTACGCGACGGCCGCGCCGAGCTGGCCCTCACCGACCTGCCCGTCCCCGGCGACCTTGCCGCGCACCCGCTCGAACAGCGTGAGGTCGTGCTGATCTCCCCGCCGGGCCTCAGCATCCGCGAGCCGGTCCCGCTGTCCGCCCTGGAAGGCCTGCGGCTCGTGATGCCGGGCCGGGGCAGCGCGCGCCGCGTCGAGCTCGACGCGCTGCTGGCCCGTATCGGCGTCACGCCCATCCCCGCCGTCGAGTCCGACGAACGCGGCTCCTGGCTCGCCTGGGTACGCGCCGGCGTCGGCTCGCTCATGTGGTACCGCAACCAGATCGAGGCCGCCGACGGCCTCGCGGTGCGCTCGTTCATGCCGCCGATCACGACGACGATCGGCCTGGTCCACGTACGCCGCCCGCTCCCGCCCGTGGCCCGAGACTTCCTGGCCTTCGCCAAGACCAAGGCGTGATCAGACCGTCTCGGGCGCCGTTCCCTGCTGCAGGGGAGGTCCGTTGACCGGGCACTGGAAGTCGCACTCCGGGGTGCGGGTCGCCTGCTCGGGAGCGAGCGCGTCGTCGTGCACCGTCAGGAACGTCAGGACGGCGGCGACGGCCAGGAGCGACGCTCCGATCGTCATCGCCGTGTGGAACCCATGGTCGAACACCGGAGGGTTCGTGAACGCGTCGCCGGTCAGGCCGACGGCGGGTGGGATGCCCGCCACGGCCAGGAGACCCGCGGCGCGCGAGACCGCGTTATTGACCCCGCTGGCCACGCCCGCGTGCTCGATGTCGGCGGTGGCCAGCACCGTCGCCGTCAGCGGCGCGACCACCGCGACCAGGCCGAGGCCGAACACCAGCGTGGCGGGCAGCACGTCCTTGGCGTACGACGCGTGCGGGCCGATGCGCAAGGTCAGGAGCATCCCGGTGGCGGCCAGCAGCAGGCCGGCCGCCATCGGCACCCGCGGCCCGACGCGCTGGGCGAGCGCGCCCGAGCGGGACGACAGCAGTAGCATCAGGATCGTCACCGGCAGCAGCGCGGTGCCCGCGACGATCGGGGAGTAGCCGGACACGACCTGCAGGTCCACCACGAGCAGGAAGAACTGCACGGACATCCCGCCGTACACGATGAACGTCACGATGTTGACGGCCGTGAACTGGCGTGACGCGAAGATGCCGAGGGGAAGCATGGGATCGGGCCCGCATCCGCGCGAGCGGCGCCGCTCGACGAGCACGAATCCGGAGCCGGCCGCCACACCGATGACGGCGGCGGCCACGACGGTCACCGTCGAGGCGTCCTCGGCGGGCGCCTCGGTCAGCGCGTACGTCAGGCCGGCGAGCGCGGCGGCGGCGAGCACGGCGCCCAGGACGTCGAAGCCGCGGCGGTCGGCGCCGTCACGGCTCTCCGGCACATGCCGGGCCGCGACGACGAGCACTGCGGCGGCGAGCGGCAGGTTCAGCAGGAAGGCCCAGCGCCAGCCCGCCGTGGCGATCAGCCAGCCACCGAGGAACGGGCCGATCGCGGCCGCGACGCCGCTGAGCCCGGACCAGGCGCCCACCGCGCGCGGCCGGTCCTCCGGCACGAAAGACGTCTGGATGATCGCGAGCGACCCGGGGGTGAGAAGCGCGCCACCGATGCCCTGCAGCGCACGCGCGGCGATCAGCACGCCGACGTTCGGGGCGAGCCCGCACAGGGCGGACGCCAGCGCGAACCACACCACACCGATCATGAAGACCTTGCGGCGGCCGAACCGGTCGCCGAGGGAGCCGCCGAGGAGGATCAGCCCGGCCAGCGTCAGCGTGTAGGCGTTGACCGTCCACTGGAGGCCCGCCACGGAGGAACCGAAGTCCTTGCCGATGCGCGGCAGCGCGACATTGACGATCGTCGCGTCGAGCATCGCGAGGCTCGACCCGAGGACCGTGGTCGCGAGGATCCAGCGGCCGGCCGCCTCAGAGAGCCGGGCGCTCAAACGATCGCCGAGTCCACGTAGCACCAGCGCCAGTTCTCGCCGGGCTCTTGTGACCGGACGATCGGATGGGCCTCCGCTAGCGCGTGCTCGGTCGCGTGCTTGCCGGGCGAGGAGTCACAGCACCCGACGTGCCCGCAGGAGAGGCAGCGCCGGAGGTGGACCCACCGGCCGCCGGTCCGCAGGCACTCCTCGCATCCCTCGGGAGTCCGCGTCACCGGAGGCGGCGCCGGAAGCGAGGCGATATGAGCGCAAGTGGTCATGAGGGCATCCTGACACGGAGACGTGCTCCGCGCCCCCGGCGGGCCTCCTGCCACGGCCCCCCTACCAGTGGTGGAAGCTGAGCGGCTCGTCCTCGGGGCGGTCGGACCGCGACAGCAGGGCGATGTCGGACTCCACCATCATCCCGATGAGCTCCTCGAAGGAGATCTTCGGCTCCCAGCCGAGCCGGTCGCGGGCCTTCTTGGGGTCGCCGCACAGCAGGTCGACCTCTGCGGGCCGGGTCAGCTCCGGGTCGGTGATCACGTGGTCGCGCCAGTCGAGGCCGGCCGTGGCGAACGCGCGTTCGACGAGCTCCCGCACGGAGTGGGTACGGCCGGTGCCGATCACGTAGTCCTCGGGGGCGGCCGCGGTGAGCATGAGCCGCATGGCCTCGACGTAGTCACCGGCGTAACCCCAGTCACGCCGCGCCTCCAGGTTGCCCAGCGTGATGCTCTCGGCCAGCCCCAGCTTGACGCGCGCCACGCCGAGGGAGATCTTCCGCGTGACGAACTCCGCGCCGCGCCGTGGCGACTCGTGGTTGAACAGGATGCCGCTCACCGCGAACATCCCGTACGACTCGCGGTAGTTCTGCGTGATGAAGTGCCCGTAGGTCTTGGCGACGCCGTACGGGCTGCGAGGGTGGAACGGCGTGGTCTCGTTCTGCGGCGTCTCGCGTACCTGGCCGAACATCTCCGACGACGACGCCTGGTAGAAGCGGATCTGGCCGCTGCCGGGGGTGCGCGAGCCGCCGATGCCGCTCACGACGCGTATCGCCTCCAGCATGCGCAGAACGCCCATGCCGGTGACCTCGGCGGTGATCTCGGCCTGCTGCCAGGACATCGGAACGAAGGAGATGGCCCCGAGGTTGTACACCTCGTCCGGCCGCACCTTCTCGACGGCCGAGATGAGGCTGCCCTGGTCGAGGAGGTCGCCATGGACCAGCCGTACGTCGCCGATGTGCTTGCGCAGCCTGGAGGCGTGCGGGTTGGACTGTCCCCGTACCAGGCCCCACACCTCGTATCCCTGGTCGAGCAGATGCTCGGCGAGATACGAGCCGTCCTGCCCGGTGATCCCGGTGATGAGCGCTCGCGTGGTCAGCGGAACCTCCAAGCTCACGGGGGAGTGCCCCGTTTCGTCTAATGAGATTAACCGCCTGCCGGGGGCACCCGCGACAGTGACCCGGCGCCAAGACCGAATCAGATTCGAGACATGCCTGATGAGACGGAGCCGCCTTGGATTACGGCGCCGACCTATGTGACGATCTTGGCACCATGCAGCGCATCGTCCGGTTACTGGCCTTCCGGCGCCACCGTGAGATCCCGCTCGTCCGCGTCTGCGCGGAAGGGGAGATCGCGGACGGCGAGATCCGCCGCGTGACGGGGCTGCCCGCCGTGGTCGGCCGTGCCGGCGGGCGGCTGTACGCCTTCGGCCTGGCCTGCCCGCACGCCGGCGCGCGGATGACCAAGGCGGCGATCGTCGGCGACTGCGTCGAGTGCCCGCTCCACGGCGCACGGTTCGCCCTCGACGGAGGCGAGGTGCGGCGCGGCCCGGCCGTACGCCCGCTGCCCGCGTACGATGTCGTGGTGCGTGAAGGGGTGGTCTACGTCTCGCGGCGCCCGCGCCGCCGCCGGAGGGCGGACCGGTGATCGTTCCGCCGCTGCGGCTCGGCGTCCGCTCGCTCGACGGCTTCGCGGTGATGGCCGTCGTCAACCGCACCCCCGACTCCTTCTTCGACCGCGGCGCGACCTACCGCTTCGGCGCGGCGCTCGACGCGGTCGACCGTGCCGTCGACGGCGGAGCCGACATCATCGACATCGGCGGCGTGAAGGCCGGGCCCGGCGACGACGTCGACGTCGCGGAGGAGCTGCGGCGGGTCGTGGGCCTCGTCGCGGCGGTGCGCGAGCGGCACCCCGGCGTCCTGATCAGTGTGGACACCTGGCGCGCCGAGGTGGGGGAGGTCGTCGCGGAGGCCGGAGCCGACCTCCTCAACGACACGTGGGGCGGCGTCGATCCGCGGCTGGCCGAGGTGGCCGCGGCCCACGGCATCGGTCTCGTCTGCGCGCACGCGGGGGGCCTCGACCCGCGCACCCGCCCGCACCGCATCCGCTACACCGACGTGGTCGCCGACGTGATCGCCCACGTGACCGCCGAGGCCGAGCGCGCGGTCTCCCTGGGCGTACGCCGCGACGCGATCCTCATCGACCCGACCCACGACTTCGGCAAGAACACCTGGCACTCCCTGGAGCTCACGCGCCGCCTCGGCGAGCTGGCCGAATCCGGGTGGCCGGTGCTCGTGGCCGTCTCCAACAAGGACTTCATCGGCGAGACGCTCGGCATGCCGGTGGAGAAACGCGGGGTCGGCACGATGGCGGTGCTGGGGGTGTCGGCGTGGCTCGGGGCACGGGTGTTCCGCGTGCACGACGCCGGTGCCGCGCGGCGAGCCCTCGACGCGGTGGCCGCTCAGCGCTCCGCGGACTCTCGCTGACGCGCGCGGTAGGCCGCGACGTGCATCCGGTTGCCGCAGGTGCGGCTGTCGCAGTAGCGGCGGCAGCGGTTGCGTGACAGGTCGACGAGGACTCGCTCGCAGTCGGGCGCCTCGCAGATGCGCAGCCGGTCGAGCTCGCCCGCGGCGACCACGTAGGCCAGCGCGATGCCGCACTCCGCCGCGAGGTGCCCGGCCAGGGACGATCCGGGCGCGAAGAAGTGGATGTGCCAGTCCCACTCGTCGTGGTCGGTCAGGTGCGGTGACGTACGCGCCTCGCCGATGATCGCGTTGACCCGCTCCACGGTCGTGGCCGTGTCCGACGCGGACCGGAACACTCCGTGGAACCGCTCACGCAGCCGCAGGGCGGCGCCGAGGTCGTCCGCGTCGACGCAGCGGGTGTCGCTCAGTTCGTTGCGTTCGACGAACTCCCGCAGCGCGGCCAGGTCGGGGAGCTGCTCCGCGCCGGCGGCGTCCGGGCCCGTGTTGACCAGGTCCACCACGAGGCCGAGCGCGTGCTCGGTGTCATGACTGAACAGCACTTCGTCTCTCCGATCAGGTGATCGTGCTCTATGTCATTACCGTACGCCTTCTACGGTACTTACGCACGGCCGGTCGGAGGCCTTTGGTCGTGTCGGAAACCTTAGGGCCTGCAGGCCTCCCGATCGCGCCGAGCCGAAGGGCCGGGGCCGTCGCATCGACGGTCCCGGCCCTTCCGCTCGCGCGGGTCAGCCCTTGTAGTACGGGTCCGCGATGACCGGATAGAGCGCGTCGGCCTCCCGGTGGCGCAGCGTCATGACGAGCGTGGATTCCTCCAGGCGGTACTCCGCCTTGACCGGGCGGTAGAGCGAGTCGCAGCCGGACGGCGACTGGAACCGCCCCACGGTCGCGCCGTACCGGTCGTGCACGACGTCGAACCCGCCGGAGGGTGCCTGTTCCAGCGACAGCCCGTCCGTGAGCCGGACCGGGAACCGGAACTCCGTCGGCGCCTCCGGCCCGTGCAGCACGGTGACGAACCGGATTCCGGTGGCCGTGGTCTGCGCCAGGACGTCCGTCTCGTCGTCGACGCCCGTGTAGATGTGCAGGCTCGGGCGCAGGACGGTCGCGGGACGGTCCCCGGTGCGCCCTGCGATGCCGATGTGGATCCGCTGCCCGTCTCGCGTCGGCGCCCACACGCCGTCGCTCGCCAGGTCGCCCCAGGCCACACCCGGATTCTCCATTTCAGGAGGCTCCGTTCGGCCGTGGATCGTGAGTACTCGTGTCGCCGCTTCGATCCTCGCGGACACCTCGTCGCGCGCGTGTCTCATGGCGGGCCCCCTTCGCCGTATGTTCCCCTGCGCCAGTCGCTATGTCATCTGACGCTGTGTTCCCCGATCCCGTGCCTGCACTTTCCACCGAAATTTCGGAAAAGGGCCGTGGTTTCGCCAACGAAAAGGTCACGTGTAGGTGACATCGAGGTCTCAGGGGTTCGAATGACCGTTTTTTCGGTGAGCTTTGAGACGATGCGGCGAATCCGGTGGCCTGTCGCCGGTCAGCGGGTACGTACGGCGTCGGACACATCGCGAGTCGAAGGAGTCCCATGACCGAACAGCCGGAGGCCCGCACGGCCTTGCGGAAGGACGCCCCGTCTACCGTGCGCATCGTCGACCTGCCGGAGGCGGACCGCGCGGTCGTCCGCTCCGCACTCCGCCAGGACACCCCGCTGCACGACCTGCTCGGCCTGGAGATCGTCGAGGTCGGGGAGCGGCACGCCGTGCTGTCCATGCCGGTGAGCCCGGAGGCGTTCAACAGCACCGGCAACCTGCACGGCGGCGCCGTCGCGACGCTCATCGACGTCGCGGCCGGCACCGCAGCCGCACGCGGAAGCGGCTTCGAGCCCGGGAGGCAGAGCCTCGTAACCGCCGACCTGCACGTCCGCTACCTCGGCCGCCCGCACGGCGACATGGTCTACGCGCGTGCGGAGGTGCTCAAGGCGGGACGGCAGCTCGTCGTGGTCGAGTGCCGGGTGACCGACGCCGAGGAGCGGGTCATCGCCTCGGCGGACTTCAGCATGATGATCGTGCCGCTGCGCAAGCCGCTGCGGCCGATCGCCACCGCCAAGGACACCGACCCGGACCTGTGAACCGTCAGGCCGGGGAGTTGAGCAGGATGTTGTAGATGTTCGGCGCGCTCGGCGTGCCGAGGCCCGTGGCCAGGTCGTACCCCGGGGTCGCCGGGTAGTACAGGTTGTTGCCGGCGACGACGTCGTAGTACGGCTGGTTCGTGCCGCCCTGTCCGACCACGTGGTAGATCGTGTCCGGGCCGAAGCAGAAGTACCGCCGGCGAGCGATGAGCCCCTGGTTGACGAGTGCCATGCCCGCGGCCCAGATCGGGGTCGCGGCGCTGGTGCCGCCGAACGGCGTCCACCGGCCCTGGTAGAACACCGGCAGGTCGATCGCGGCGGCCGAGACGTCGGGCACCTGCCGCGCGCCGGTCGAGTACCGGTTGGCGACGCCGGGGCCCTGCTGGTACCAGGGCCGCCGGAAGTACTTGCTCAGCCCGCCGCCACTGCCCCACTGGTTCTGGCACTTGGACAGGTCGGAGCGGTCGGACCAGACCGCCTCGCCGGAGCGGGCGCCGTTCGGGGCGAACTGCATCCGGGTGCCGCCGACCGCCACCGACCAGGTGGACGTGGACGGGAACGACGCGTCGAGCGGCCCGTACGTGCGTTCGCCGTACGCCCCGCAGTCGCCGGTCGCCACGAACACCGTCATGTGCTCGGCCTGCGTGAGGATGCGGATGCTCTGGTCGATGGCGAGCATCGTGTCCTGCGACATGAAGCTCTCGGAGCCGCCGAGGCTGATGCTGACGACGCTTCCCGGGTGCGGGCTGCCGTAGTTGTCGTCGATGATCCGCTGGAGCGCGTTGTTGAACGCCGTCCACGAGTCCGACCCGTACCCGGTGTTCAGCAGGGCCGGGTCCTCCTGGTAGTCGACGATGCGGACGTTCGGCGCGAGGCCGGCCAGCATCTGGATGTCGAGGGTCGCCTCGCCGCCGGGCCGAGGGGCGGTCGCGCCGAGGTTGACGTTGGAGAGCGACACGTGTGAGCCGGTGCAGGCGATGTAGGTGGACACGTCGGTCTGGTCGTACCCGTCCATCTCGACGAGGTTGACCGTCATGTTCTCGCCGTGCCAGCCCTGGGCCCACAGGCGGTCATAGCCGTACGCCGCGGCGAGTTTGCGCGAGGTGGCGGCGACCGGCGGGAAGTTCCCGCAGTTCCCGGCCAGGGCGGGGGCGGTCAGCGGCGCGGCCTTCGTCGTCGGCGCGACGCTGTAGCTGTCCAGGCCGGTGACGGCGAGGACGTAGCCCGCCAGCTCCGTCGGGATCATCGGCATGTGCGCCGGATCCGGCGTGAAGAAGGTCCGGTCCTTCAGGCGGTGCGTCACGAACGAGGTCCGCAGGAGCTGTCCCGCCACAGCGGCCGTCACGTCGAAGGTCAGGCTCGTACGGGTCTTGCTGGGCTTGGCCTGGATGTGCGCCTTGCCGAGGTAGGTCTGGAGCTTGGCCAGCTCGGCGTCGCTCGCGCCCAGCCGAGCCGCGAGGTCCGACGCGCCCTGCGTCGGGCTCTTGCCGTGCCCGAACTGCTTCCAGGCCGCGTCGCCGACCTTCAGCGTCACGCCCACGTGCAGCACCTGGCTGCCGGGGACCCGGCCGGTGACGGGCGCGGTCAGCGCCTGTTTCGGCAGGCCGAGGCTGAGCGGCGTGAACTGGCGTGTGCCCGCGTCCGGCGTCGGCTCCGTCGCGGGGTGCGCGTTCCCTCCGCATCCGCTCAGTACGGTGAGGGCGAGCAGTCCCCTGATCAATGCGGTCCGGCGGTTACGCACGGATCCCCCGTTTCGTCATTATTGGATCCCCGTCGCACGCGGCGGGCGAGCGTGCGGTAGCCGTCCCGTTACTCCTGGTGCGCGTGTGCACGGGATACCTTGGCAGACCTGTAAACATCGGGGCAACACACTTCAAAGAACCTGAAAGGGTTGAAGTCGGCCATGTCGCAAACCCGGTCCTCGGCCGGCGCGGTCCCGACGACCGCCGGCTTTACCAACGGCGAGGTGTCCTTCTGGTATCGCCAGGCGGGCATGCCGGCCCACCGTGACCCGCTGCCCGGCCCGCGCTCGTACGACGTCTGCGTCGTCGGCGGTGGCTTCACCGGGCTGTGGACCGCCTACTACCTGAAGCGTGCGCGGCCGGACATGCGCGTGGCGGTCCTGGAGAAGGAGTTCGCCGGGTTCGGCGCCTCGGGGCGCAACGGAGGCTGGCTGACGGCCGAGCTCGCCGGCTCGCACGCGCGCTACGCGCGGGCCCACGGCCGCACCGCGGTCATCGCACAGCAGCGCGCGATGTTCGAGAGCGTCGATGAGGTCGTACGGGCCGCGGCCGAGGAGGGGATCGACGCCGACATCGTCAAAGGCGGCGTGTTGAACGTCGCGACCAACCCGGCCCAGCGCGGGCGCCTGCACGCGGAGCTCGCCGAGGCGCGCGAGTGGGGCTGGGGCGAGGCTGACCTGCGGCTGCTCGGCCGCGACGAGCGTGAGGACCGGCTGCGCGTCGCCGGGGCCCTGGACGCCACGTTCAGCCCGCACTGCGCGCGCCTCCAGCCCGCGCGCCTCGTCCAGGGGCTCGCGCGGGTCGTGGAGGCGCTCGGCGTCGACATCTTCGAGTCGACGGCGGTCACCGAGATCCGCCCGCGTACGCTCGCGGGCGAGCCCGCAACGGCGGTGACGGCGCGCGGCGCGGTCACCGCCGAGTACGTGATCCGGGCGACCGAGGGCTTCACCGCAGGCCTCGCCGGCCAGCGCCGCCAGTGGTTGCCGATGAACAGCTCCATGATCGTGACCGAGCCGCTCGGCGACGACGTCTGGAAGCACATCGGCTGGCCGGGCTGCGAGCTGCTCGGCGACCACGCCCACGCGTACATCTACGCCCAGCGCACCGCCGACGGCCGGATCGCCATCGGCGGGCGCGGCGTGCCGTACCGGTTCGGCTCGGGCTGGGACCGCCGCGGGGCGACCCAGCCGCAGACCGTCGACGCGCTGTGGCGGATGCTGGTCCGCCTGTTCCCGGCCGTCGCCGACGCCCGCGTCGACCACGCCTGGTGCGGTGTTCTCGGCGTTCCCCGCGACTGGTGCTCGACCGCGCACGTCGACCACGAGAGCGGTCTCGGGTGGGCCGGCGGTTATGTCGGCACGGGCGTCGCGACGACCAACCTCGCCGGCCGTACCCTCCGCGACCTGGTCCTCCACGAGGAGACGCACCTGACCGCCCTGCCGTGGGTCGGCCGCCAGGTGCGCCCCTGGGAGCCGGAGCCGCTGCGGTGGACAGGCGTCCAGCTGATCTACGCCCTGTACCGCGCCGCCGACCGCCGCGAGAACGACAGCCTGCATCGCACGTCCGCCTACGCCCGCCTCGCCGGGCGGATCTCCGGCCGCTGATTCTTACTATGTAAAGGTGGGTGCCCGTTTACAGGACCGGACGGCGCTCGGCGTACTTCGTCGCCTGCTCGAAGGCGTGGCCGATCTGGAGGACCGCCAGGTCGGCCTGGTGCGGGCCGATGACCTGGAGCCCGACCGGCAGGCCGTCCGGCGTGAACCCGGCGGGCACCGAGAGGGCCGGGCAGCCGGTCGCCGAGATCAGGTACGCCGAGCGCATCCAGTCGACGTAGCCCGGCGTGGCCATGCCGTCGACCTCGGTCGGGAACTCCAGGTCCGCGTCGAACGGCGGGACCTGCGACACCGGCGCGAGCAACACGTCGTAGCGCTCGAAGAACTCCCGTACGCGGTGGTAGAGGCGCGTCTGGAGCACCGCGGCCCGGCCGACGTCGGCGCCGGAGAGGCGGCGGCCGTCCTCGATGTTGCCGACCAGGCTGGGCTTCATCCGGTCGCGGTGCCGGTCCAGGAGCGCGCCCAGACCCAGCTCGAACTGCCACGCCCGCTGCGTGCGGAACACCTCGTCGGCGCTGGTCAGGTCGGGGCAGGCCTCCTCCACGACGCAGCCGAGGTCGGTGAAGACCTTCACCGTGCCCTCCAGGGCGGCGATGACCTCCGGCGCGAACGGGATCGAGCCGTCGAGACGCGGCGCCCAGGCCACGCGCAGCCCCGTGAGGTCGCACTCGAGCGGGACCGCGAAGTGCTCACCGGGCGTGTCGAGGGCCACCGGCGACCGCGGGTCCGGGCCGGCCAGGACCGACAGCAGCAGCGCGGCGTCCGCGACGTCGCGCGCCATCGGCCCCTGCACGCCCATCGTCGCCCACGCGGCCTCGACCGGCCACGACGGCACGCGCCCGGGGGAGGGCCGCATGCCGACCACGTTGCAGAACGACGCGGGGTTGCGCAGCGAACCGCCCATGTCGCTGCCGTCGGCGATCGGATGCATGCCGGTCGCGAGCGCGACGGCCGCGCCACCACTGCTGCCGCCGGCCGACCGTGACAGGTCGTACGGGTTGCGCGTCGTCCCGAAGACCGTGTTGAAGGTGTGGGAGCCGGCCGCGAACTCGGGGACGTTCGTCTTCCCCAGCATGATCGTGCCCGCCGCGCGCATCCGCTCGACCACCAGCTCGTCAGTGTCCGGCACGTTGTCCGCGAACAACGGCGAACCGGACGTCGTGCGTACCCCGGCGGTCGCGTGCGTGTCCTTGTGCGCGACCGGCAGCCCGTGCAGCGGCGGCACCTCGGCCCCGGCCGCGACGAGCTCGTCCGCCGCGTCGGCCTCCCGCAGCGCCTGCTCGGCGGTCAACGTGATGATGGCATTGACCTGGGGGTTGACCGCCTCGATGCGCGCGAGATGCGCTTCGGTCACCTCCCGTGCGGACAGCTCCCGCTCACGAATCCTGCGGGCCAGTTCACGTGCGCTCAGGAAGCAGATCTCGTCCGGCAACGGGGTCCCCTCACAGGTGTCGGCCAGGCGGTTTGGCCCTGGGATGTCCGATATATCGATCCTTCCACCTCCGCCGACCGGGGCGGTCGTCAGGGGCCGGGCCGGCCGTGCGGTCAGCGGCGGCCGGAGTGGTCGAGGGCACGGTGTGCGCCGGGAACCGCGCCGGAGCCGATGTCGGCGAAGCGGCCCGCGTGGCGGCCCGCGGCGAAGCCGTCGCCGCGCAGGCGCTGGCCACGCGCCTTGCCGAGCACCGGGAACCGGGCGGCGAACTCCTCGTGGACCCGCCGGTCGTCGCGGGCCAGGACCAGCGCGCCCGAGGGCGACGACTCGTTCTCCTCCCGCAGCACGCCGCGAAAGGCCCCGATGCGCTCGGCGACCGCGTCGCCGTAGCCGACCAGGAACGACTTCAGGTAGCCGTTGCGCCAGCGGGTGTGGTCGGCCTTCCGCCGGAACAGTTCCTCCGGGCAGCCTCGCATGTAGGCCTCGGCGGCGCGGGCGCCCGCGCCGTCCATCTGCAGGGTCAGCGACGGCAGCAACAGCGTCAGCGCGTCGTGCGCGGACGCGGTCGCGACGGCGAGCAGGACGATGTCCTTACGGTAGGTGCCGTCGCCGCGTACCGCGCACCGGCCGCCGTACGCGCTGATGACGGCGGTGAGCCCGGTCGAACGGGCGCGTGCGTGACCGTCGCGGCCCGAGACGGTGTGCTCCCAGTAGACGACGGGCTCGGGCCGCTGCCCGCGGCTCGCCCGCAGCTCCGCCTCGTCGATGGCGTGGCGGAGCATCAGCTCGGCGGCCTTGGCCGCACAGGCCTGCGCCTCGGCCTCCGGGGTCTCGGGATGCTCGGCGCGCGCGAGCAGCGCGCGGACTTTGCCCTCATAGTCGATCGCCATGTACGACGCAGCGTAACCGCCGCCGCCCTCGCCGCACGGCTCGGACGGCCGATTCGGCATGCGTCGGCCCGGCTCACAGGCCGCGCGGCACCGGCGCGGCGGGCACTCCGCCAGAGAGCAGCGCCGCCGACGGCGTGGCGAGGTCGCGCGGTGAGAACAGGTCAGGACCGCGGTATCCGGAGATCTGGCAGGCGCCACCAGCGGAAGCCGGTGATGTTCTCGGCGGCGAGCCGGTCGTCGGACAACGCGCCGCGGGGCCGGAAGCATCCGGTGCGGACGAGGAAGTAGTCGTAGACGACGCCGTCGTGCCCGGGCGCGTACCCGGAGGCGACCACCCGCTGATGCCACACGTGCGGAGGGTCGTGCGAGACCGTCAGCCCCGTCTCCTCGCGCAGCTCGCGGCGGAGCGCGTCGAGCGGCGTCTCACCGGGCTCGACACCTCCGCCGGGCGCCGTCCACACGACCGTGCCGGCCGGCTCCGGCACGGCGTGGCGGCACAGCAGGACGCGGTCGTCCTCGTCGACCACGACCGCGCGGACTCCGTGACGCAGGTTCACGTCTGTCCTAGAGGCGGGGGATGTTGACGTCGGAGCTGGAGACGGTGAGGACGCCCTCGAAGTCGGCGATCTCCGCGGTCAGGTCGGTGATCGAGCCGCTGCCCTGGACCGTCAGGGACACCGTGACCGTGCGCGGGTCGTCGTCGTGCCGGTCGATGGACAGCTCGCCCACGACGAAGTCGCGGCTCGTGCACAGGGCCAGGGCCTGGCGCAGGACGCCGCGGCCGGCGCGGTAGGCCAGCCGCAGCTGCGACGGGGCGTACTTCGAGTGCGGCAGCCGGGCGGCCAGCGGGGTCAGGCCGAAGATCACCACGAAGTGCCCGGCGGTGACCACGACGGCGAGCAGCCAGAGGCCGGCGCCGGCGGCCATGCCGACCGCCGCGGTCAGCCAGACCACCGCCGCGGTGGTCAGGCCGCGTACCGCGTCGCGGCGCACGAAGATCAGGCCGGCGCCGATGAAGCCGATACCGGACACGATCTGGACCGCCACACGCGACGGGTCGAGGACGACGCGCTCGCCGAGCACGTCGGTGAAGCCGTACTTGGACACGAGCATGATCAATGCGGAGGCGAAGCCGACGATCGTGTGGGTGCGCAGGCCTACGCTCTTCTGCCGGATCTCGCGTTCGAGCCCGATCGCCGCGGACAGCGCCAGCGCGATCGCCAGTTCGCCGACCTGGACCCACCCTTGGCCGGTCGGCTCACCAAAAGACGCGAGCAGCATCGATCCAGGCTAGCGTCACGCGCGGTCAAGATGCGCCCCAGAATCATGCGCAACTTGCGCAAAACGGTCATCGAGCGTTGATCGTCGCGTACCGTTGGCCGGGCTCTGAGCCGTCGATCGACAGGGAGCCGTGCAGCCGATGGAGTCTGCGCACCGGTTCGAGATTCCCCGCCTGACCGCCCTCGCCCGCCACGCGCTGCCGCGTGTCATCGAGAGCATGGTCGCCCCCGTCGTCGTCTTCTACGCGGGCCTGTTCGCCCTCGGCCTGGACGGCGCGCTGGTCACCGCGGTGACCTGGGTGTACGGGGGCATCGTCGTACGGCTGATCCGCCGCAGGCCGGTGCCGGGCACCATGCTCCTCGCGGCGCTCGGCGTCACCGCGCGCGCCGCGATGGCGGCCGTCACCGGCAGCGCCGTCGTCTACTTCCTGCAGCCCACGCTCGGCACGATGCTCGTCGCGATGGCGTTCCTCGGCTCGGTGCCGCTGCGCCGTCCCCTCGCCGCCAAGGTCGCGACCGACCTAGTGCCGCTGCCCGACGCGTTCCTCGCCCACCACCGGGTGTATCGGTTCTTCCTGCGCATCTCGCTATTGTGGGCGCTGGTCTTCACCCTCAACACCGGGCTGAGCCTCTGGCTGCTGTTCAGCCAGTCGATCGCCACATTTCTCTGGATCCGTACGGTCGCGGTGGCGTTGCTGGGGGCCACCGCGGTCGTCATCTCGGTCTGGAGCTTCCGGCGCTGTGCCCGCCGGGTGGCGCTTTCCGCCGCGTGAGACCTATACCTCCGCACGGGCACTTTTCGGCACACATGATCCAAACCCTGGCAGGATGGGTCTTGTGCTCGATGTAGTTGGATGGGTGCACGTCTTCGAGGGGCGGCTGCTGGCCGTGCGTGCGCGTTCGAGAGACCGGCTCTATCTGCCGGGCGGCAAGCGTGAACCGGGCGAGGACGACTGGACCGCATTGTCGCGGGAGGTACGGGAAGAACTGGGAGTAAGGCTGGACGCGGGGACGTTCCGGTCGATCGGAGTGGTGGAGGCACCGGCGCACGATCAGCCGGCCGGCACCCGGGTACGGATGGCCTGCTACACGGCGGGATATGACGGGGAGTTCATGGCAACGGGAGAAATCGACGAGTGGATGTTCGTCGATCCGGCCGACCGCGATCGGCTCGCGCCGGCGGTTCAGGCCGCGCTGGAGCTGCCACGGTGAAGGTCAGCGTGATCATCCCCGTGTTCAACACCGGGGAGGCTCTTTCGGGCTGCGTGGAGTCGGCGCTGGCCCAGAGCCTGGACGAATACGAGGTCATCCTCGTCGACGACGGGTCCGATGACGGCACCGAGCGGCTCGTGGACGAGCTGGCCGCCGCCCACGACCGCGTCCGCGTGATCCACCTGCCGGCGAGCGGAGGCCCCGGCGGGCCGCGCAACTCCGGCATCGAGGCCGCGCACGGCGAATACGTCTACTTCCTCGACGACGACGACTGGCTGGGCGAAGAGGCGCTGGAGCGGATGTACGCCGCGGCGGTGCGCAACGACTCCGACATCGTCATCGGCAAGATGGTCGGGCACGGGCGCTCGGTGCCGCGCCTGATGTTCCGTGAGTCCCGCGACCAGGCCGACGTGCTGGGCGACAACCTGCTCGGCATCCTCACGCCGCACAAGATGTTCCGCCGTGCGTTCATCGACAAGCACGGCATCCGGTACCCCGAGGGTCCGGTGCGCCTGGAGGACCACCGGTTCGTGCTGAAGGCCTACTTCCGCGCGGACACGATCTCGGTGGTCGCCGACTATCCGTGCTGCTACTGGATCAAGCGCGATGGCAGCTACTCGCGTAAGCGGCCCGACCCGGCCCACTACTACGCCGCGCTGCGTGAGGTGCTCGACATCGTCGACGAGCACGTGCCGCCGGGCGAAGAGCGCGATCGCTACTACGCGCACTGGTACCGGAGCAAGGTCCTCAAGCGGCTCGGCGAGGCCGGCTTCCTGGACGCCCCGGCCGGCTACCGGCGTGCCGTGTACGACGAGGTGCGGCGGCTCGCGGAGGAGCGCTTCGGCCCGGGTGTCGACACGGTGCTCACGATGGGCATGCGCGTGCGCTCGGCGCTGCTGCGCGCCGACGCGTACGACGAGTTGTTCCGCCTCCTGGAGGCCGAGCGCGGGGTCACCCTGGACACCGCGCTGGAGGGCTTCCGCTGGGACGGGGACCGGCTCGTGGTGACGTTCACGTCCGGGTTCGCCTACGGCGACGGCACGCCGTTCGCGTTCAGTGAGGGGCGCTGGCGGCCGCCGGTGCCGCTCACGCTGCCCGGTGAGCTCTTCGATGTGACCGATGAGCCGTACCGCCTCGACCTGTACATCCGCCGCCGCTCCGACTCCGCCGACCATCCGCTCCCGCTGACCCTCCGTGCGTCGGAGGAGCTGAGGGCGCGCGGGGAGGCCGTGATCGACGCCGACGGCCCGGAGCTGACACCCGGCGTGTGGGACCTCTACGCGCGTCTCGACGCGGGTGGCTGGGTGGTCGAGCGTCGCCTCGCCGGCGCGGTCGGCGTCTCGGCCCGCGGACGCGTCGAGCCGTACTCCACGGAGAAGCGCAACGTCAGCGTGCGCGTGCTGGAGGAGCCGGTGAGCCCGCTCAAACGCGTGCTCGGGCGGATCACGGCGGCGGTACGCCGAGGGCGCTGAGGTCCGCGTGACACCCGTTATAAGTGATCACTTATACTGAGGGAGTGCTCAGAGAGGACGCGGTCATCCGGTGGGTCGCGGCCGAGCCGGCGCTGATCGCGGGCGGTGGCCGCGCGCTTCTGCTGCAGCTCGCGCACCCGATGGTGGCCCAGGGCGTGGCCGACCACAGCGATTTCGAGAACGACCCGCTCCCGAGGCTCACCGGCACCCTCGACTTCCTGACCTTCGTCGTGTGGGGGACCCCCGAGGAGGCCGAGCGGGCGGCGTCGGCGGTACGCCGCATCCACCGGCACGTGCGGGGCCCGGGTTACTCCGCCGGCGACCCCACCCTGCAGAACTGGGTGAACGCCACGCTGACCGAGACCGCCCTCACCCTGCACGCCCGGTTGTTCGGCCCGCTGCCGGAGTCCGTCGCCGAGCGCTACTACGAGGACGCGACCGAGGTGGCCGCGATCCTCGGCTGCCCGCGCGACGCACAGCCCGCCGACCTGGCCGAGTTCCGCGCCTACTTCGCGCGTACGGTCGAGAGCCTCCAGGTCACCGACACCGCGCGCAGGCTCGCACGCGCGGTCCTGGACGGGCGACGGCTCCCGGCCTACCTCAAGCCCGGCCTGCCCGTGAACCGCTTCGTCACCGCCGGGCTCCTCCCGGAGCGGGTCCGCGGCCAGTACGGCCTGTCGTGGGGGCCCGCGCGCGAGCGGTCACTCACGGCGCTGCTGCGCACGACCGGCGCGGCGAGCCACCTCATGCCCGAGCGGGTGCGGCACCGGACGCCGGAGATGTTCGTACGGCTCGCGCGCCGCCGTGCCGAGCGCCGGGCGCTCGATCACGCGCGCCCGGCCTGACTCAGACCATCTCGCGGTGCAGCGACAGGCCCAGCGACGCGAACTGCTCCGCCGGCCGGTGGTAGCCGCGCTCGATGTGGTGCACGCCGCGCAGCACGGAAGGCCCGTCCGCCGCGGCGGCGGCCAGCACGGCGGAGAACCCGGCGCGTACGTCGGGCATGGTGACGTCGGCGCCGGTCAGCTTGGACACGCCGCGGACCACGGCCGAGTGCACGGAGTTGCTGTCGTGGAAACGGCAGGCCGGTCCGCCGAGGCAGGCGTTGAACACCTCGATCTCACAGCCCATCTTCTTCAGCGCCGGGACGTACACCAGGCGGTTCTCGAACACCGTCTCGTGCAGCACGGACATGCCCTCGGCCTGGGTGAACAGCACCATGAGAGGTTGCTGCCAGTCGGTCATGAACCCCGGATGGGTGTCGGTGTGCACCGCGGCGGGCCGCAGGCCGTCCGGCGCCGACGCGGTGATCCACTCGTCGGTGATCTCGAAGCGGGCGCCCATGCGCGCGAGCGTCGTGATCGCGGTGACGAGGCGGTCCTGCGAGCAGCCGTGCACGCGGACCTCTCCGCCGGTGATCAGCCCGGCCACGAGGTAGGAGAACGCCTCCAGGCGGTCGCCGGACAGGCGCGTGGTCGCGCCCTTCAGCTCGGGCACGCCCTCGATGACGATGCGGCGGTCCGGGCTCAGCTCGATGTGGGCGCCCATGCGCTGCAGGAACAGCGCCAGTTCGACGACCTCGGGCTCCATGGCGGCGCCGCGCAGCACGGTCTTGCCCTCGGCCAGCACCGCCGACATCAGCACGGTCTCGGTCGCGCCGACGCTGGGGTAGGGCAGGTCGATGCGGGCGCCGTGCAGCCGGGTGGCGCGCGCGGTGATGCCGCCGTCGCCGACCTCGACCTCGGCGCCCAGGGCCCGCAGCGCCTCGACGTGGAAGTCCACGGGACGCCGGCCGATCGGATCGCCGCCGACCAGGGGCACGAACGCCTCGCCGGTCAGGTGCAGGAGCGGCCCGACCATCAGGATCGGGATGCGGTTCAGGCCCGTGAAGGCCTCCGGCACGCGCGGCTCGGGTACGTGGCCCGGAACGACCGTGATGTCGGGCCCGTCGCGTCGTACGGTGTGCCCGAGGGCCTCCAGCATCGCGCCGGTGATCTCGACGTCGCCCACCTCGGGGGCGTTGCGGATCGTGCTCTCACCCGACCCGAGCATGGCCGCGACCATGTGCTTCGTCACGGCGTTCTTGGAACCGCGCACGTGAATGTCACCGCGCAGCGGTCCGGACGGTTCTACCTTCCACGCCTCATCAGCCACGCCGACCACCTTATGCGCGATCTTCGCGGCGCGGTCGTGCAAGGGTGAACGTATGGAGCCGGACACCGTGGGGCAGCATAGGTGGGTGAGCATCCGCGAACGGGTCCGCCGCTTCCTCGGACGGCCCGGAACGATCGACCTCGGCCCCTATGAACGGGCGCTGCCGTCGATTGCCGAGCACGAGTCCCGCGTCGAAGGACTGAGCGACGAAGAGCTGACGGCCGAGGCGGCCGCAGGGCCGGACGACGCGCTGTTCTGCGCCCTGGCACGCGAGGCCGCGCGCCGCGCGCTCGGCGAGCGCCCGTACGACGTGCAGCTCATCGGCACCCTCGCGATGCTGGCCGGCGACGTCGCCGAGATGGCCACCGGCGAGGGCAAGACGCTGGCCGGCGCCCTGGCCGCCGCCGGGTACGCCCTGCGCGGTCACCGCGTGCACGTGATCTCGGTCAACGACTACCTGGCACGCCGCGACGCCGAGTGGATGCGCCCGGTGTACGACCTGCTCGGCGTCACGAGCGGCTGGGCGAACCAGGACTCCACGCCCGAAGAGCGCCGCGAGGCGTACGCGCGGCAGGTCACGTACGTGCCGGTCGGCGAGGCCGGGTTCGACGTGCTGCGCGACCGGCGTGTCACCGACGCCGCCGACGTGATCGTGCCGGGGCCGGACGTCGCGCTGGTCGACGAGGCCGACTCGGTGCTCGTCGACGAGGCGCGCGTCCCGCTGGTGCTGGCCGGCGCGACCGAGGGGGCCGGCTCCGACCGGCGCATGGCCGAGATCGCCCGTACGCTGCGCCGCCGCGCCCACTACGCGACCGACGACGACGGACGGAGCGTGCACCTCACCGACGAGGGCACCAAGGCCGCCGAGAGCGAGCTCGGCGGAATCGACCTGTACGCCGCGGAGAACCTCGAGACGCTCACCCGCCTGAACGTCGCCCTCTACGCCCACGCCCTCCTGCACCGCGACGTCGACTACCTGGTCGCCGACGGCCGGGTGCGGCTGGTCGACGAGTCGCGCGGGCGCGTCGCGCGTCTCCAGCGCTGGCCCGACGGGCTGATGGCGGCCGTCGAGGCGAAGGAGGGGCTCGCGGCGACCGAGAGCGGTGAGATCCTCGACAGCATCACCGTGCAGGCCCTGATCCGTAGATATCCGGTCGTGTGCGGCATGACCGGCACTGCCGTCGCCGTCGGAGAACAGCTCCAGGAGTTCTACGGCCTCGCGGTCGCCGTGGTGCCGCCGAACCGCCCCTGCGTGCGCGAGGACGAGCCCGACCTGCTCTTCGAGAGCGTACGGGACAAGGAGCGCGCGCTCGTCGAGCGGATCGTCGAGACGCACGCCACCGGCCGCCCGATCCTGGTCGGCACCCTCGACGTCGCCGAGTCCGAGCGCCTCGCGCGCCGGCTCGGGCGCTCGGGCGTCGAGTGCGTCGTCCTCAACGCGCGCAACGACGCGGAGGAGGCCGCCATCGTGGCACGCGCCGGCGTCCGCGACGCGGTCACGGTCTCCACCCAGATGGCCGGGCGCGGCACCGACATCCGCCTCGGCGAGGGCGTCGCCGAACTGGGCGGCCTGTACGTCATCGGCACCGGGCGGCACGAGAGCAGCCGCCTCGACGGCCAGCTACGCGGCCGTGCCGGCCGCCAGGGCGATCCGGGCGGGTCGGTCTTCTTCGCCAGCGCCCAGGACGACCTCGTGCGGCGCTACGCCCCCGGCGCGACCGGGGAGACCGGCTGGCTCGTCGGCCACGCCCAGCGCGTCGCCGAGGGCGTGACCCTGGAGGTCCACCGGACCACGTGGCGGTACAACGAGCTGGTCGAGCGCCAGCGGAGTGAGTTCCTGGAGCATCGCGACCGCGCCCTGCGCACCGACGCGGCCGCCACCGCCTTGAAGGGACGCCGCTCCGACCTCGATGAGGAGACCTTCGAGCGGGCCGCGCGCCTCGTGACCCTCCACCACCTCGACCGAGTGTGGGCCGAGCACATGGCCTTCCTCGCCGACCTGCGCGAGGGCATCCACCTGCGCGCCCTCGGCCACGGCATGAACGCCTACGCCGAGTTCAACCGCGAGGCCGTGCGCGCGTACGGGCGGCTCCTGCGCGAGGTCGCCGAGCGGTCGGGGGAGTCCCTGGAGACCGTGAAGGTCACCGATGGCGAGCCCGACCTGGAGGGCGCCGGGCTGGCCCGGCCGACGGCCACCTGGACCTACCTCGTACAGGAGAACCCCTTCGGCACCGACTTCGAGCGCGCACTGCACCGGGTGGGCCGCTTGTTCGGCAAACGCTGAGACTCTGCTTCGATGGGGCGCATGGATCTCAGCGCCGTCACCGGAATGTGGCTCGACCGACCCGCCGAGGAGGCCTTGCACACCGCGGTGCTCGCCGACCGGCTGGGCTTCGGTGAACTCTGGATCGGGGAGATGGCCACCTGGGACGCCTTCGCTCTGGCGACCGCGGTCGGCCTGGCCACCGACCGGATCACGATGACGATCGGCCCCCTGCCGGTCTCCGTGCGGGACCCTGCGATGATCGCGATGGGCGCCGCTTCGGTGGCCGCGCTGACCAGGCGCCGCATCGGCGTCGCGCTCGGCACGTCCAGCGCCGAGCTCGTCGAGGACCTCCACGGACGCCCGCACGACCGCGCCGTCCTCGCAGAGACCGCACGTAAGCTCACCACGCTCCTGTCGGGCGGACGCGACGGCACGGACGGCTTCCGCCTGCGGCTGGCCCCGCCCGGCGGCCCTCTCACGGTGGCCGCCCTCGGCGACCACGCGATCGAGGCCGCCGCAGCGTACGCCGACCGCATGGTCGTCAACCTGGTCACGCCGGAGCACGCCGGGCGGCTGAAGGCCAAGCTCGACGTCGCCGCCGCGAAGGCCGGCCGCCCCGCCCCGCGCCTGGTGGCCTCGCTCGCGACCGCCGTCGACCCGACGCCGGAGTCGTACGCGCAGCTCATCTGGAGCCTCGTCCCCTACCTCGCGGCGCCCGCCTACGGGGAGATGTTCATCGAGGCCGGCTTCGGCAAGGCCGTCGAAATGGCCCGCGCCGGGACCTCGCCGCGCGAGCTGCTCACCGCGCTCCCGCTGGAGATGGCCGGCACCATCGGCCTGGCCGGCGACGCCGCGGCGATCAAGGCCCGGCTGGCCGCGTACGAGGCCGCCGGCGTCGACGAGGTCGCGGTCGTCCCGATCACCGGCGGCGACCCGGGCGGCGAGCGCACCCTCACGGCCGTCGCTCGGCTGATCCCCTAGTACTCCGGCCTATGTCAGGTCAAAGCCGGAGTGCCAGGTCGCGCTGATACCAGGTGCCCGGCTTACCGCCGAGGTCCGCTGGGTCGGCCGGGCCGACCGGGACGAATTCGGCCTTGGTCAGCACCTTCTGGGACGCGACATTGTTGTGTGAGGTGGCCGCCCTGAGTGTGCGCAGCCCGTGCTGCGCCGCCGCCAGCCGGCACAGCTCCCGTACGGTCGCGGTCGCCACGCCGCGGCCGGCGACGTGCTGCGCGACCCGGTAGCCGAGTCCGGCGGTGCCGTCCTCGAAGTCGTACAGGTTGAACCGGCCCAGCACCGATCCATCCTCGGCGACCAGCACGTAGAAAGCGCAGATGCCGGCCTCTTGCTCACACAGCAAGGCGCTGTGCCGGTCGGTGAACCGGTCGTAGAACTCGTCGCCGCGGTCGGAAATCGAGGCGGCGAAGTAGGCCCGGTTCGCCAGCTCGAAGGCCAGGACCGCCGAGGCATGGCCGGCATGCAGCCGCTGCAGCTCACGCACTGCCCAACTCTACCCAGATGGCGCACTGAGGCCACCTGAGTTTCCGCCGCAGCGGACAGCCCCAAGACCAGGGCACACAACGATCTACGGCTGGAGTGCCAGACCGAGAAAACGCGTTGCCCCGCTGGTGACCGGTGATTCATGCTGTTCCCGAATTCGGACGGAGAAAGGTGAACGACTAACCAGTTTCAGGTGAAGTCCGTCGCCCGGGCCTTTGTCGACCCAGAAGACACGCCGTCTCCGGAATCCGGAGGCGGCGTCGTTTGTTTTCTGCGAATGGATAGGGGACACGGTGGACGTACTGGTCTTGAACGCCTCGTACGAGCCCATGCACAACGTCGACGTGCGGCATGCCGTTCGCATGCTCGTGCGCGGTGTGGCCGTGGTCGAGGAGGCCGTGGAAGGTCGCAGGATCGGGCATTTCCCGATGCCCAGGGTCCTGCGACTGGTGCGCTACGTCGCGATGCGCTGGAGGCATGGGCGACATCCGCCCTGGGGCAAGCGCGGTCTTCACCAGCGCGACCACGGGCTGTGCGCGTACTGCGGCCGCCGGGGCAACACGGTCGACCACGTCGTGCCGCAGTCGCGTGGCGGCGGCACCACGTGGGAGAACACGGTGCTGGCGTGCGGTCCCTGCAACAACCGTAAGCGGGACCGCACGCCGGCCGAGGCGGGAATGCGCCTGCTCGTGCACCCGCGCGTGCCGGTGTGGACCGAGCTGTTCGCCTGATCAGACGCGTTCGAGGACCACGACGGGGATCTCGCGCGCGCTCTTGCTCTGGTAGTCGTCATAGGCGGGCCATGCCTTGGCCATGGTCCGCCACATGGCGGGCTTCTCCTCGGGAGTGGCCGTACGGGCGCGGGCGGTGTACTTGTCGCCGAGCACTTGTACGGTCACCTCGGGGTCGGCCTCTAGATTGAGGTACCAGAGCGGAGCATTGTCGGATCCGCCGTTGGAGGCGACGACCATGACGTCGTCGCCGTGCTTCTGGTAGATCAACGGGCTGGTGCGCGGCTGCCCGGTCTTGCGACCGGTGGTCGTGAGCAGCAGGGTCACCGTGCCTTGCCAATCATGGCCTTCCGCACCGTCCGTCGCCTGGTAACGCTCGACGTGTTCGCGGCCGAAGAGCAATGTCATCACCTTCCGTGGTCGGCAGTCACCCTCACCAACCACATACCCCCGGCGATGCTTCCAACCGTGTGGGCCGGGCCGCCGGCCCACACGGCGGCGCCGTCACTCGAACAGGTCGGGCTGTTCCCGGACGATCTGGTCGTGCAGCGGCTGGTAGTTGATCCAGCCGACGAGGTCGTTGCCCAGCTGGCCGTGGGTCAGCCGGGCGTTCTCCTCGGTGATGTGCACGACCTTCCCGGCGGCCTTGGCGAGGAGCTGCACCTGGCACGAGCGCTCCATCGTGATGAACCACCAGGCCGCGGCGTCCACGCTGTCGCCGACCGTGAGGAGGCCGTGGTTGCGCAGGATCACGGCCTTGCCGGAGCCGAGCGTCGACGCGATGCGCTTGCCCTCCTCCAGGTCGGTGACGACGCCCGTGTAGTCGTCGAACAGCGCGTGGTCCTCATAGAACGCGCAGACGTCCTGGGTGATCGGCTCCAGCAGCTCGCCGAGCGCGGAGATCGCGCGGCCGTGCACGGAGTGGCTGTGCGCTGCGGCCACGGCGTCCGGCCGCGCCTGGTGGACCTGCGAGTGGATGGCGAACGCGGCCTCGTTGACCGGGTAACGGCCCTCGACGACCTTGCCGTTGTGGTCGACCAGGATCAGGTCGCTCACGCGTACGTGCTTGAAGGACATCCCGAACGGGTTGACCCAGAAGTGGTCGGTCAGCTCCGGGTCGCGCGCCGTGATGTGACCGGCCACGCCCTCCTCGAAGCCGAGCTTCCCGAAGATCCGCAGCGCGGCCGCCAGCCGCTCCTTGCGGTGCCGTCGTTCGTCCTCGACATTGTCGAAGTTCGGCGGCAAATTGAAGATCAGGTCTTTCGGGGGAAGCTTGTCGAGGAACTCCTCGTCGGACATTGACGACTCCTTCGAAGTTTGTCTCTCCCCACCGAACCCGACGCCCCGGGTGCTCGCATAGCCTCGGCGGGACCAAGCGTCCCGAATGTGATTGTCCGGAAGGGACAATGGATCGATTCAGCGAGCTGCTCACAGCCTACGACGGCGAGATCGTCCGAGCTGTCGCGGAGGCCGCGCGCGAGCGTTCCCCGCTGGTGGCGCGGCTTCCCGAGGCGGAGGTGCGCCGCCACGTCCAAGCGGTCATCAAGGCCGCCATCGGAGCGATCACCGCGGGCGGCGAGGTGGCCGGCCTCGATCTGCGGGCGGCCGAGCGTCTCGGCGCCGACCGTGCCCGCCAGGGCGTCCCGGTGGCCGCGCTGCTCGACGGCTTCCAGGCCGGGCGCGCGCTGATCGTCCGTACGGTGGTCGAGCGGGGCAGGGCATCCGGCGTGCCGGCGGACGACCTGCTGGAGGGAATGATCCGTATCGACGCGGTCGCCACCGCGCTGGAGCACCGCATGGTCCACGCGCACCGCGTCGCGGAGATGGAGATGGCGCGCACCACCCGCGAGGCGCACGCGCAGGTGCTCCGGCGCGTGCTGCACGGCGAGCAGGGCGACCTCGCACCGCTCGATCCCGCGGCCTCGTACCACTGCCTCGTCGGCGACGTGACGGACCCGGCCGTCGCCGCCGGTCTGGAACGCCGCCTCACCGGCGGGCTCAGCGGCCTGGTGGACGGCCGCCTCGCCGCGCTCGTGCCGCGGCTCCCGGACCTGCCCGCGGACTCCCCGCTGGTCGTGGCGTCACCGGCGGCGCCACTGGAACGAGTGCCGGCGCTGTACGCCCTGTGCCGCCAGGCCCTGGGCTCCGCGCCGGGCGGCGGCGGGCTGCGCCGCCTGTCCGACCTCGCTCTCGCCGTGGCGGTCTCGTCCCAGCCGGAGCTGGGGCGCCTGCTCTCCGGCGCGCTGCTCGACCGGCTCGACCCGGGCGACGCCTTCCACCGCCAGCTCGCCGAGACCGCCCTCGCCTACCTGGACAACGCTGGCCGCGTCGAACCCGCCGCGAGCGCCCTGCACGTGCACCCGAACACCGTGAAGTACCGCATCCGGAGGTTCGGCGAGATCACCGGCCAGCGCCTCACCCCGCGTACGGGCACCGCCGTCCTCCACGCGGCCCACTGGTGGTGGGCGCTGCGCACCTGGCTCGGCTAGGGCTAGTGCCCTCCGCCGAGTGCGACGCGGGCGCTGACGGCCAGCAGGGCCGACCCGGCGACGCCGTCGAGGACGCGGCGGGAGCGGCGGCCGCGCAGTACGCGTGAGATCGGGCCGATGGCCAGGGAGAACGTCCGCCACCACAGCACGGCGGTGCCCAGGAAGATCGCGGCGAGCGTCGCGGTGGTGCGCAGGCGCGGCTCGTCCGCGGCCACGAACTGCGGCAGCAGGGTGAGGAAGAGCAGCGCGATCTTCGGGTTCAGCAGGTTGGTGACCAGTCCCTGGCGGAACGCCGCGCTTCCGGCCACCGCGTCCTCCGGAGCGCGTTCGAGACCGGGCTCGTCGCCTCCCGACGTGATCGCCGAGATCAGCATGCGCACGCCGAGGTAGGCCAGGTAGGCCGCGCCGGCCAGCTTCACGACCGTGTACGCCGTCGCGGAGGCCTTCAGGATCGCCGACAGGCCCAGTACCGCGGCCGTGGCGTGCACCGAGATGCCGGTGCAGCAGCCGAAGCCGGTCATCCAGGCGGCGCGGCTTCCGGCGTTCAGGCCGTTCCGTATCACCAGGAGCATGTCCGGGCCGGGGGTGATCGTCAGGACCGCGACGACACCCAGGAACGGCAGCAGCAGTTCGGGCATCCGGTCATGCTAGGGCGTGTCCGGCGAATCCATATCCGGCGGACGGGATTCCCTCTTCGGCGTATGCGACCGCGCCGGACGCCGAGGCGGCCGGCGCGGCCGGTTCGTTCCTACTTACCGGTGCGCGGGACGACGGCGACCTGGAAGGAGGTCTCCGGGCCGGGGACGTCGAGCTTCCCGACCGACGCGCCGGCCCAGGCGCGGAGCTGCACGGTGCCGACCGGACGGTGGACGACCATCGGGATGTCGACACTGGCGTGGCGGCCCGCGTCGAGGGCGCCGAGCTGGCAGCGGAGGTACGCGCCGGAGTGGGTGCAGCCCCGGCCCTCCTTGACGACCCACCCGTTCGGCACCGTCGTGTCCAGGTGCACCTGGTCGAGGTGGTGTTCGCCGTTGTTGGTCACGGTCCAGCGGACGATCTCGGTCTCGCCGACGGCCGGGTGCAGGCGGCTGGCCTGGCCGGTGACGCTCACGCTGTACTTGGCTGCCCCGGCGTTCGGCGCCAGGCAGAGCAGCCCGGCGGTCGCGAGCATCGTGACGGTGAGTGTGCGCATGACGTTCCCCCCATGATGAGTGATCGCGTCAGACGCTAGCCACGGAGTGGTTCCCCTCGCCGCGACCACGCGCGGGTTCGACGACTCATTGCCTGATCGCGGCGAGAGGTTGGGGGTTCAGCAGCCGAAGTCGATGGCGTCGAACGTCGCGTAGTGGTCGGACGTGTAGTAGTCGGTGCCGCTCTCCGCGGTCACGATGCGGCGGGCGCCGCGGTCGGGCGAGCCCGGGGTCACCACGGTGTACTCGTGGTAGTAGCCGGTCGGCTCGGAGGGCAGGACGCCTTCGCGGTTCTGGAAGACCCCGTCGTCCTGCGGATACGGGTACGGGCCGCCCGCGTCGATGAGCGCGAGCGTGTCGTCGGCCTCCGGGGGCAGGCTGGAGTGACAGATGAAGCCCGTGGAGAACGTCGACATCACCGAATGGGAGGTGGTGACCGTCGACGCGTGGGCGGCTGCCGGGGCCATCAGCCCGGCGGTGGCGAGAGCGGGGATCAGGGCGAGCGAACGGAGACCGAGTCTCCTGCGGGGGTTGCTCATGGAACGAAGGTTGCAAAGGGAGTCAGGACCGGGTCAAGAGGCATGACAGCCACATTTCGGGTAGCCGTTTCAACACTCTTACCTGGTCAGCGTAGATGTCGTGCCCGCGAAACCGCCAGAAAGAATGGCCAACATAGGTCAACGAAACGCCCAATAGAGTGCCGTGCGTGTGCTGGGCGTCCTTCTGTGTTCACAATCCGGACATGCGTTCACGAGTACTCACCGCGGTAATCGCCGCGGCGCTGACGGCCGCCCTCGGCGGCCAGGCCGCCGCCGACGGCCCGCGCCACCATCCCGCCCCCGAACCCGCGCTGGCGAGCCCGCACCCGTGCGCGGACCAGCCGGGCTTCACCTGTTCGACCCTGACCGTGCCGCTCGACCACCGGGGGAGGATCCCCGGAACCCTCGACCTCCAGGTCGCGACGGCCGACAACGCCGACACGCCGAAGGGCACCCTGCTCTTCCTCACCGGCGGGCCGGGGCAGCCGGGCGTGCCGACCATCACGCGGATGGCCGTGCAGCGCCTTCCCGAGCTCGCGAAGAACTACCGCTTCGTCATGATCGACCAGCGCGGCACGGGGGAGTTCGGCGCGCTCCGGTGCCCGCAGTTGCAGGCGCAGGTCGGCAGCTCCGACATCGCCGCGCCGACGCCCGCGGCCGTCAAGGAGTGCTCCGACATCCTCGGCGACCGGCGCGGGCTCTACGGCACCGAGCAGACCGTCGCCGACTACGAGTCGCTCCGCAAGGCCCTCGGCGTCGGCCGTATGGTCGTCGACGGCGTCTCCTACGGGTCGTACACCGCGGCGAGCTACGCCGCCGTCCACCCGGCGCACGTGAACAAGGTCGTGCTCGACTCGGTGCTGCCCCACGTCGACCCGAACGCCGACGACGGCCTGTACGTGACCGGCCTGCACGCGCAGGCGAGGGTCCTGCGCGACGCCTGTGCCGCCGCCCCCGCCTGCGGCTACGACGCCGCCGACGACCTCGCCTGGGTCGTACGGCACCGCAGCGCCGCGGACGGCGTGCGGATCTTCGACGCGATCGTCTCGTATGAGTTCGTCGACCCGACGTACCGCGACCCGAACCCGCCCGGCCTGCCCGAGGGGCACGGCGACCTGATCGGCGCGCTGCACGCCGCCCGGCACGGCGACGACGGCGGGCTGAACACCATCCTCACCGACTTCAAGCCCGGCGGCGACCAGGTCGAGTTCTACAGCTCCGGGCTGCACATCGACGCGTTCTGCTCCGACTCCTCCTGGCCGTGGGGCCATGCGGACGCCCCGCTCGCGACCCGCCCGGTCAGGCTGGCGCTCGGCCTCGCCCGTATGCCCGCGAGCCGGTTCTGGCCGTACACCCGCGCGACGTCGGCCGGCAGCGGCTTCACTCAGGAGTGCATGCGCTGGAAGGCGCGGCCGTCCGCGGAGCCGCCGACCCGGCTGCCGGACGTCCCGGTGCTGCTGGTGAACGGCGACCGTGACCTGTCCACTCCGATGGAGTGGGCCGCCGAGGAGGCCCGGCACGCGCCCCAGGCCAAGCTCGTGATCGTGAAGGGCGCGTCGCACTCGATCCAGAACCGCGAACGCGGGCACGCCGGGCGCGACGCCGTGATCGCGTTCCTGAACGGCTGACGCTCACCGGAGGAGGGGCCGGCCGGCCCCTCCTCCGGTCAGAAGTCGCGACACGAAGAAATCGATTTCGCGGACCGTGCGACTGCGTCGGAAGCGGAGTCGAAGGGGGAGCGGGGCGTGGAAGGGGCAAGTGGGCCGTACGCCTTGCTCTGCTCGCCGGGCCGGTCGGACCCCGTACGGTCGACGATCTCCACCCTGTGTGACGGCGACGGTTCCGACGGCTCTCGTCGACGACCGATTTCCGTACGTCCCCATGCCGTAGACTCTTCCAACAGGCAGGATGCGGGGCCTTCGGAAATCGATTTCCAACCAACGTAGCTACGGTCAAAGCCGTATGTCTCCCTCGCGTGGCATTAGTGCGGTTGGTGCGAACGTGGCGGCAGGGGGACAAATGACGACGATCTACGACGTGGCCCGTCGTGCCGAGGTCTCGGCGGCGACCGTCTCGCGCGTGCTCAACGGATACGCGACGGTCGACCCGGCGCTCGTCGCCCGTGTCCTCGGCGCCGTGCGGGATCTCGGCTACCGCCGCAACGGCGTCGCGCGCAACCTCCGCCGCGCGCAGACCACCCTCTGGGCGGTCATCATCTCCGACATCGGCAATCCGTTCTTCACCTCCATGGTGCGCGGCATCGAGGACGTCGCCCAGGTCGCCGGCTACTCCGTCGTCCTGTGCAACAGCGACGAGGACCCCGAGAAGGAGGCCACCTACATCGCCGCCGCCATGACCGAGCAGATGGCCGGCGTGATCATCTCGGCGTCGAACCGGCCCAAGGCCGTGCGGGCGCTGGTCGAGTCCGGCACGCCCGTCGTGGCGATCGACCGGGAGCTGCCCGGTGTCGAGGTCGACACCGTTCTTGTCGACAACGAGCGCGGCGCCGAGGCGGGCACCGCGCACCTCCTCGACGCCGGCTACCAGCGGATCGCCTGCATCACGGGTTCCGACGAGATCAGCACGGCGCGGCAGCGCGTCCAGGGCTACCGCCGGGCGCTCGTCGCCGCCGGGCAGGAGGTACGGCCCGAGCTGGAGATCTACTCCGACTTCCGCGAGCGGGGCGGCTTCGAATCGATGGCCGCGCTCCTCGACCTGGAGGAGCCGCCGGACGCGGTGTTCGTCGCGAACAACCTGATGACCGTCGGCGCCATGGAGTGCCTCGTCGACCGCGGCGTCTCGATCCCGGACGACATGGGCATCGTCGGCTTCGACGACATTCCCTGGGCGCACCTGGTGCGGCCGTCGCTGACGACGATCGCGCAGCCGACCTACGAGGTGGGCCGTACGGCGGCGCGGCTCCTCGTCGACCGCATCTCGACCGTGGCGTCCAAGCCGTCCACGATGGTCCTCCCGGCCGATCTACGGATCCGCGAGAGCTCCGTGCGCCGGGCGCGTTAAGGCCTCTTTTCGTATCGGTACCCGGCTTCTATCATGAGGGCTGAGAAATCGATTTCTCAGCCCTGGTCTCTCCCCAGAGGAGCCCCCGTGCACAAAGAGAAGAAGACGCTCGCCGAACTCGGCGTCAGCCGCAGATCGGCCCTGAAGGCCGCCCTCGGCGCGGGCGTCCTGGCCGCGGTGCCGGGCACCGCACTCGCCGCCACGAAGCGGCCCGCCCTCATCGGCGGCGGCAAGATCGCGAACCTCACCGGCCCCGCCGAGACCGGCCCCTTCGCCGCACCCTGGACGGACCTGGGCATCCCCGCGCGCTGCCCCAACGGCTCGATGCTGTTCGTCTGCGGCGACACCTTCGATGGCGGCGGCGTCGGCGGCCCCGACTGGCGCGCGCCGGTCGGCCTGCGGTCGAGCAACGGCGACGTCAACTCCCTGCGCATCGACGGCAGCGTCGGCGGCTCGCACGCCAACGGCCTCGTTCCGGAAGGGCACGTGCCGGTCCCCGGCGGGAACACGACGGCGATCCCGTCGGACGTCTTCACCGTCGGCGGCACGATGTACATGCACCTGATGCGCGGCCTGATCTACCAGACCGACCACTCGGACTTCTGGCGGTCCACCGACAACGGCGAGACCTGGGAGTACCTGTGCCAGTGGCCGGGGAACCAGTACGGTGGCCAGTTCCAGCAGAAGACGTACGCCGTGGCCGACGACGGTTACTGCTACGTCCTGTCGACGGTGTTCAACCGCGACGTCGTATCCGGGCTCCTGCTCCACCGCGTCCCGCAGGACCAGCTCGGCAACCCCGGCGCGTACCAGCCGTGGGGATTCGCGAACAACGTGTGGGCCTGGGGCAACCCCCCGTCGACCATCACCGGGGCGCGCAGGTGGGGTGAGATCTGCTTCCGCGCGATGGACGGCCAGTACGCCTTCACCTGGCTGAACATGGACGTCCTCTCGATGCGCGCCCAGGTGTTCCCCCTGCCGACCTCGAACCTGTTCACCACGCCCGAGCAGACGATCATCGTCCCGACGGTGCCGGGTGCCGAGGGCGGCAACGCGGTCGCCAGCCCGTACGGCGGGTTCATCGTTCCCGGATCGACCTTCGACGACTTCCACATCACCGTCAGCCAGTGGTTCGACAACCAGAACTACCGGGTCATGCACTACCGCATCACCGGCCTGGCGCACTGAGCGGCGAGGCCGGCCCGGAGACGGGCCGGCCTCATCGCGCGTCGCGTGACAGCGCCGCGAGCACGTGCGCGGCGTCGCGCGTCGCCGGGTAGAGGCCGCGGTACAGGCCGTACAGGGTCTCGTACGTCGATCCGGCCGCCGGGTCGGGCTCGATGACGTCCAGGACCGGGTTCCAGCCGGTGGTGTCGACGCCGACGACGCGCGCGGCGAGCAGCGCGTCGCCGTAGCAGGCGCCGACGGTCACGGACGGCAGCACCTGCGGGCGCCCGAGCACGTCCGAGACGATCTGCGTCCAGAGCCCGCCCTTGGTGCCGCCGCCGACCGCGACCAGGCGCCGTGCCTCGCCGCCCGCCGACCGCATCGCCTCCAGGTTGTGCCGGACGCCGAACGCCGTGGCCTCCAGCGCCGCGCGGTAGAGCTGACCGCGCCCGTGGCCGAGTGTGAGGCCGAGCACGAGCCCCCGCGCGTCCGGGTCGAACAGCGGCGTCCGCTCGCCGGCGAAGTAGGGCAGCATGAGCAGTCCGCCCGCACCGGCGCCGGCCGCGCGCGCCTCCTCGGTCAGCTCCGCGTACGACCCGCCGGTGAGATCGCGCAGCCACGCCGTGACCGCGCCGGACGTCGCCATTCCGGCCGCGAGGTCGTACGTCCCGTGCTCGACGCCGACCGTTCCCCACAGGCCCGGCCACGTACGACGCCGGCCGAGCACCTCGATCAGGAACATCGTCGTCCCGTACATGACCATGACGTCGCCCGGCGCGGTCACGCCCACGCTGACCGCCTCGGCCCACGCGTCGATCGTGCCCGCGATGACCGGGGTGCCCGCCGCGAGCCCGGTCCGCGACGCCGCCGACGGGGTGACCGTGCCCGCGACCTCGCCGGGCCACAGCAGCGGCGGCAGGTCGAGGCCCGGCGCGATCTCCTCGGCCCAGTCGCCGATCCAGGCGTGCTCACGGCTGTCGTACAGCGGAGTGCACTGGCTCGCCGAGTGGTGGTCCAGCACGTACGCGCCGGTCAGCTCGTGCACGAGGTACGAACTGGCCATGAACAGGCGGCGGGTCCGCGACCAGACCTCCGGCTCGTGACGCCGCAGCCAGGCCAGCTTCGGCCCGACCGCCTGGGTGGTCAGCGGCGAACCGCCCCGCTCCACGACCTCCTCCGCGCCGTACCACGCCGTCAGCTCGTCGATCTCCTCGACCGCGCGCGTGTCGACGCCGTACAGGATCGCCGGGCGCAGCGGCTCGCCGTCCGCGGTGGCGGGCAGTGCGCACGGCCCGATCCCGCTGACGCCGACCGCCGCGACCCGCGCCGCCGTACGCGCAGGGTCGCCCTCGGCGTCGAGCAGCTCGCGCACGACCGAGGTGAACCCCGCCCACCACACCGAACGCGCGTCGTGCTCGGCCCAGCCCGGGTGCGGGCTGGACACCGCGTGCTCGCGTACGGCGGTGGCGACGACGGCGCCGTCCGGAGTCGTGAGCACGCCCTTCGCACTCGACGTGCCGATGTCGACACCGAGCAGCAGGCTCATGACGCTCCCTTCGTCCGCGGTCCGGTCAGCCGCCGATCTTGCCTGCCATGTCGTACTGCTTGTAGAGCTGCGCGGCGGTGTCCCTGGTGACCTGCGTGGTGTGCAGGACCTGTTCCTTGGCGACCTGCCCGCCGTGCGCGAGCGCGTCGGCCGTCTCGGCGGCCTCCTTGGCGCACGTCGGGTAGACGAAGGTGCTGGACAGCTCGCCGAGCTGCACCGCGCGGATGCCACCGTCGGGGATGGCCAGGCCGTCGATGCCGATGAACTTGATCTTGCCTTCGCGGTGCTGTGCCTTGGCGGACAGGTACGCGCCGAGCGTCATCGGGTCATTGTGCCCGTACACCAGGTCGATCTTGGGGAACCGGGTGAGCCACTGCTGCATGATCGGCACGGCGGAATCCTTCAGCCACTTGGCCTCACGGTCCGCGATGATCTTGATCTTGGGGTTCGCCTTGATGCCGTCGCGGAAGCCCTTGTCCCGGTCGATCTGCGGCTGGTCGGACAGGATGCCGCGCAGCTCGACCACGTTGCCGCCGTCCGGCAGCTCCTTGACGGCCTCCTCGCCCGCCTTCTTGCCGATCTCGTAGTTGTCGCCGCCGATGAAGGAGCTGTAGCAGTCCGTGTTGACGCTCCGGTCGAGGATCACGACGGGGATCTTGGCCTGGCAGGCCTGCTCGACGACGGCGGTCAGCGGAGCCGGCTCGTTCGGCGAGACGATCAGCACGTCCACCTTCCGCTGGATGAAGTTCTGCACCTGGCCGACCTGCGTGGCGCTCGACTGGTGCGCGTCGGCGATCGGCAGCAGCTTCATGCCCGGATGCTGCTTCATGTAGTACTGGAGCTGCAGGTTGAGCTGTGCGCGGTACGGCTCGGCGTTGTTCGACTGGGAGTAGCCGACGACGAACTCCGACTTGTCTCCGGAGCCGCCGCTCGTGCTCGACGGCGCCTTGGAGGCACAGCCCGCCGCCAGCGCCGTCATCGCGGCGACCGCGACCAGAGGGCGAATGAGAGATCTCATGATGCGTCTCCTTCTCGGGGTGAGGAGCCGACCAGGCGCCTGATCGGAGCGAAGAAGCCGGGCCGCTGCAGGACGACCGCCGCGACGACGATCAGGCCCTTGATGACGAGCTGCCAGTTGTCGCTGACCGCGTTCAGCCCCAGCACGTTGTCCAGGAGAGTGAGGATCAGCGCGCCGACGAACGTGCCGACGATGGTGCCCCGGCCGCCGGCCAGGCTCGTGCCGCCGATGACGGCGGCCGCGATGGCGTCCAGCTCGAACGACGTGCCGGCGAGCGGGTCGGCGGAGGCGCTGTAGGCGGCGTCGATGGGCCCGGCGAAGCCCGCGAGCATGCCGGACAGCACGAACACGGCGATCGTCACCTCGGCCACGTTGACGCCGGACAGCCGGGCCGCCGTCGCGTTGCCGCCGACGGCGTACACGTGGCGGCCGAACCGCGTACGGGACAGGATGAGCTGGAAGACGACGCAGACGACGACGAGCGCGAGCACCGGGTAGTAGACGCCCTCGCCCAGCACGCCCGTCAGCACGTTGTGCCCGGGCGTGCCCAGGTCCTGGAACTGCGCCGAGTGCGGCGTCAGGTGACCCTGGTCGTTGACGACCTGCGTGCCGACGCTCACGTTGTCGCTGTACTGGCGGTCCAGGCCCCGGACCACCGAGAGCATCGCCAGTGTCATCACGAACGACTGGATCCGCAGCCAGGTCGTGCCGATGCCGTTGCACAGGCCGAAGAACGCGCCGACCGCCATGCAGATCGGCACGATCTCCCACGGCGTCAGGTCGTGGTGGACGAGCATCATCGCCGACACCATCGAGCCGATGCCCAGGATCGAGCCGACCGACAGGTCGATGCCGCCCGTCAGGATCACGAGCGTCACGCCGACCGCGAGGATGCCCCGCGAGGAGAACGCCCCGACCGCGTTGGTGAGGTTCGTCTGGTTCCAGAAGACCTCGCCCTTGGTGGCGAGCCCCAGCATGACGACGAGGATCAGGCCGATGTAGCCCTGGAGCGAGCCGAGGACGGGCAGCATCCGCCTCAGCCGGGTCACCGGGGGCGTGGCCTGGTCCTCCCGCGGCGCGGATTCCTGTTCAGTGGTCATCAGTCGTCTTCTCCGGTCAGGACGGCCCGGCGGGCCATGGCGGCGGCGAGGATGTCCTCCTGCGTCGCGCGCGGGCCGTTGGCCGGGTCACGGTGGAATTCCCCGGTGATCCGCCCCTCGCAGAGCACGAGGATCCGGTCGCACATCGCGATCAGCTCAGGAAGCTCGGACGACACGACGAGGAGCGCGGTCCCGGCAGCGGCGAGCCGGCCCATCAGCGCGTGGATCTCGGCTTTCGCGCCCACGTCGACGCCGCGCGTGGGCTCGTCCATGAGCAGCACCCCGGGCTCGGTGAGCAGGCACCTCGCGAGCACGACCTTCTGCTGGTTGCCGCCGGACAGATCGTTCACGGCCGTGTTCAGCCCCGGGGTCTTCACCCGCAGGTCGCCGATCTTCGCCGTCACCGCGGCGCGCTCGCGCCGCCGGTCGACGAACACCCTCGTGTACCGGCCGAGCGCGGCCAGGCTCGTGTTGAACGCCACCGTGTTGCCGAGGATGAGGCTCTGCGCCTTGCGGTCCTCGGCGACCAGCGCCATGCCGCGCCGGATGGCGTGGCGAGGGGAGCGGGGCCGGTACGGACGGCCGTCGAGCCGGATCGTCCCGCCGACCTTCCGGTGCGCGCCGTACAGGGCCTCCAGCACCTCGGTGCGGCCGGCGCCCATCAGCCCGGCCAGCCCGACGATCTCACCGGCGCGTACGTGGAGGTCGAGCCCGCGCAGCCCGGTGTGGCCCGGACCGGCGCGCAGCGTGAGGCCCTCGGCGCGCAGCCGGGTCTCGCCGTCGCCGTGCTCGGCCTCCTCGCGCGGGAACAGGTCGCCGAGGGGACGGCCGACCATCATCTGGATCAGCTCGGCCCGGTTCGTGTCCGCCATCGCCCGCCGCCCGATGTACGCGCCGTCGCGCAGCACGGTCACCGAGTCGGCGATCTCCTCCAGCTCCTCCAAGCGGTGGGAGATGTAGACGACGGCGACACCGCGTGCGGTCAGGTCGCGGATCACCTGGAACAGCCGCCGAACCTCGGCGTCGGCCAAGGCGGAGGTCGGCTCGTCCATGACGAGGATCCGCACGCTGCGGCTGAGCGCCTTGGCCACCTCGATGAGCTGCCGCTCGGCGATGCGGCACTGGCGTACGAGCCGCCGGGGCGGCAGCCGCAGGCCGAGCCCGCCGAGCAGCTCCGCCGTACGGGAGTGCGCGGTCGCGCGGTCGCGGGTGCCCCACGTCGTGCGCGGCTCGCGGCCGAGGAAGATGTTGTCGGCGATGGACAGGTCCGGCACCAGGTTCAGCTCCTGGTGGATCATGGCGATGCCGTGCCGCTGCGCGTCCTTGGGGGAGTGGATCGCCGCGCGTTCGCCGCCGACCTCGATCGTGCCCTCATAGCTCGCGTGCACGCCGGCGAGGACGTTCATCAGGGTCGACTTGCCCGCGCCGTTCTCGCCGAGCAGCGCGGCCACCTCCCCGGCGTGCACGGTCAGGTCGACGCCGGTCAGCGCCCGCACGCCGGGGAAGGACTTGGCGACGCCACGCATGGCGAGCGTCACCGGACCCTGATCGGTCACCGGACGCTCCATGCGTCGTACGACGCGGCGGACCAGGCAGTTCCGGCCGGGGTCAGGGTCACCGTGACGGTGTGCCGCCCGGCGGTGACGCTCGCCGGGAGCGGGTACGAGTCGTCCAGCCACCGGTGGGCGCCGTTGCCGAGCGGCTGGAGCCAGTCGGGGAGCGCGTGCCCGTCGACGCTCACCGTCGCGCGCTGGTAGGCGGTCTGCTGGTCGCTCGTGCGGCGCAGGACCACACCGTGGTTCGCCGGGTCGATCGCCATGCGGAACGTCACCGGCGACCCGGTGGACCGGGTGGCGGCGGTGAGCGAGGTGTTCGTCCCCTCGAAGGTCGAGGTGAGCGTCGTGACCGGGCCCGGATCGGGCGACGTGTAGCCGTGGGCGTGTTCGCTCGCGGTGTCGCCGACGGTCAGCGTGTCGCTCTTCCGCGCCGACGGGTCCGGACGGCCGTACCAGAAGGCGGTCGTGGAGTAGTCCGCCGCGACGTCGTCGCCGGGCCCGTGCTCGATACCGAAGGTGATCGCCGACCCGAACGGCACGGCGTCGCCGATCATCAGCCGGTACGCCCCGGTGCAGTCGGTGTCGGCCGCGCAGCCGGTCGCGGCGGACAGGTGGACGGGGTCGCCGTTGAACGGCTGCGTGTAGGTGTCGCGGTTGAAGTACCAGCCGCTCTGGTAGAAGTCCTCGGTCCCGGTGCCGTGGATCTGCGGGCCGCGCGCCCCCTCGGTGTAGACGCGCTCGTCGCCTTCGAGGAAGGCACGGGTCCACGGGCCGCGCATGGACGCGCTGACCCCGACGAACTTGCCCTGGCCCGAGGCTCGGAGGAGACGAACGTGTTCTTGATCGTGAGCTTCGACTTCCCGGACGTCAGGCTCGCGGGCAGCTCGGCGGACTCCTCGCCCCACTGGCCGGAGCCCTGGCCCTCGGCGGGCTCCCACCGGCCGGCGTCCTGGCCGTCGACGGAGATGTTCGCGAGCTGGTGGCCGATGATCGGGTCGTAGCGCCGCGTCAGCCGTACGCCCTCGTTGGCCGGGGCGACCGCGACGGTGAAGGTGCTCGACCCGTCCTTGCCGAAGGCACGGCCCTCATCGGAAATCGTCTTCGGCACCACCTGTTCGGCCTGCGGAAGCGTCAGCCCCAGCGCGGTCAGCCGTCCGGGGCCGTTCGCGCGCGCCAGCGTCTGGGAGGCGCCGGGCGCGAGACGCAGCGAGGCCTTCGCCGTACGAGCGCCGGGCGCCGCGGGCTTCGGGTCCTTCGTGCCCGCGGCGTTCAGCGTGGAGAGCACGTCCTCCGCCTTGTCGGACGGGTCGAACGTGGAGACGCCGTGGTCGTCGGGGAAGGTCCGGTAGGTGACGTGGTAGAAGATCGGGTTGTGTTCCGTCGTGATCCGCATCGACGAGCGGAACGGCATCGGCACCTCGACGTATACGCCGCCCGAACTCCGGTCGGCGTTGGCGACGAGGGGGTGCGCGAACGGCGCGCCGACCTTCCCGTCGACCAGGTCCTGCAGTGGAGCGTGCACCACGTCACGCCCGTCGAGCGTGATCGTGATGTTACCGGTGGCGCTCACGTCGCCGTTGTCACGGGTGAACCAGATCGCGTCCACCTCGCCGGGGCCGGAGTGCTCGGCGATCACGCAGCCGTCGGCGGAGGTCCGCAGGCAGGAGTAGGTGCCCTCGAACCCGTCATTGTTGCCGCCGGTGCGGTCGAAGCTGGAGAACTGCTGGGTCCGCACCCCGCTGGTGAGTTCCGGGAGGCGGTCCAGGTGCCGGTAGACGTCCCAGCCGACCGCGCCCTTCGGGTCGGGGACGGCCGCGCCGGCGTGGGCGGGGCCGCCGGCGAGCGTCGCGGCGGCGAGGAGTAGCGCTGCGGGGTATCTCATGAGACGTCACCGAACCCGTCGAAGTCGATGTCGAGGAGGTCGCAGACCGCGCGCAGCTCCGCGACGTACTCGCCGGGGACCGCGTGGATGTGGTTGGCGCCGAACCGTGAAAGGAACTCGTCCGCGCCGACCTTCAGGCGCGCGAAGGCGTGCGGCCACTCGTAGGTCGACTGGCGCATCATCGCCTCGTTGGTGGCCTCGTCGTACTGCTCGAACGCGCCGCGCGCCACGTGCATGCGGTACCGGCCGCCGAGCCGGGTCAGCCGGGCGAACGTCATGTCACCGGGGGCGGCGAGGTGCTGCACCGACGCGCCGCCCGCCGGGAAGTAGAACACCTCCGGATACAGGTGCGTCTTCGCCAGGTTCTCCGCCGGGTCGGCGGAGCGCGCCGCGTACCAGGTGGCGTGCTGCCCGGAGTTGCACAGGTCCCAGACGTCCTTGTCGGCGTGGTAGTGCCGGACGTCCGCGAACAGGACGGGGTCGCCGGACAGCAGCTTCAGGATCTGCATCGTCAGCGCGCCGTCCATGTCGGCCTCGGTCGCGGTGACGTGCGTGTCCTTGGGCCCCTCCCAGTCGTACGGGTCGTTGAGGAAGGCCTCGGTGACGTCCATCGTGGCGAAGTGGGTGGTCAGCTCCGGCTGCCCCTTGATGCCGGAGAAGTCCAGGTTCCACTCATCGATCAGCTCGCGCATCGCGTAGTAGGAGCGGATCTGGCGTTCGAGCAGCTCAGGCGTCAACTGCTTGCCGTCGTAGTGGACGTTGCCGTGTTTCTCCAGCCAGTCCCGGCCGGCCGCGACGCGGGACGCGTCGGCGTTCTCCGAACGCCGGACGATCTCCCACTGGTCGATCTCCTCGACGTCCACGCCGAACTGCCGCATCCACTGGTCCGTGTTGGCGACCGCGGTGTACATGCCCATGGGACGGCCGCCGATCCGGCCGAACGTCGAGCCCCTGAGGCCGCGTACGGCGGTGGCGGCCCGTACCTGCGTGAGGATCCGGTCCATGATCTCGCCCGGGTCGCCCCACAGCCGCGCGTGCACGCGGCCGGCCTGGTCGAGCGCGCCGCCGCCGGCCAGCATGCCGACCATGCCGGGGAACTGAGGGTCGATGTTGCCGAGGAGCAGGAGCGCCCCGGGCGTCGCGTCGGCGGCGAGCATCGTGAAGTGCGGGAACGCCCACACCGGATAGTTGAAGATCGTCAGGTCCGGCTGGTGACCCGCCACCCACCGTGCCTCGGTGGTCGCGAGTTCGTTCGTCCAGATGATGTCGCGCGCCGCGACGACCTCGTGCCCGTGGGAGCGCAGCGCCTCGGCGAGGACCCGCGTCGACTCGTTGACATGGTCGGTGACGTCGCGGGCCACGAAGTCTCGCCCGTCCGACATGCTGAGAAGGCCGATTCGCGCCACGTACTACCTCCGGGGGGCCGGTCCGGCCGGTGATCCGCTCGTTCGGCCGGGGTGGGGTACAGTCTGCGGGAAATCGATTTCTGAAATCGATTTCTCGGAACGTAGATCGGGTCCACGGACATGTCAACCCCCTACCGCCCGGTACGGCGCGGGAGAATGCCCGTGATCAGGAGCGGAGCCGGCGGATGGCACGAGTGACGATCAGCGATGTCGCGCGGGCGGCCGGGGTCTCGCCGGCCACGGTCTCCCGGGTCCTCAACACCTCCGAGACCGTCTCGCCCGTCCTGGCCGAACGGGTGCTGGCGGCGGTGCGCGCGCTGGGCTACCGGCCGAACAGCCAGGCGCGCAGCCTGCGCACGCGGGCGACCACGGTGCTCGGCGTGATCATCTCCGACATCACCAACCCGTTCTTCACCGCGATGGTCCGCGGCGTGGAAGACGCCGCGAACCGCGCCGGCTACTCCGTCGTGCTGGCCAACACCGACGAGGATCTGCGCAAGGAACAGCGATACCTGGAAGTGGCCGCCGCCGAGCAGATGGCCGGGGTCCTCCTGTCACCGGCGTCGCCGACGGAGACCGTCATCGACGTGCTGGCCGAGCGCGGCATCCCGGTGGTGACGATCGACCGGCGGCTCGAACGCGCGGACGTCGACCAGGTGATGATCGACAACCACGGCGCGGCGCGTACGGCGACCCTCCACCTCGCCGGGCAGGGCTGCCGCCGGATCGGCTTCGTCGCCGGGCGGCCCGGCACGACGACCGGCGCCGACCGGCTGGCCGGCTACCAGGCGGGCCTCGACGAGGCCGGGCTGCCCGCCGACCCCGCGCTCGTCGCCGTCGGCGGCTTCCGCGTCGACGGCGGACGCGACGCGACCACCCGCCTGCTCGCCCTTCCCGAACGCCCCGATGCCCTCTTCGTGGCCAACAATCTGATGACGATCGGTGCCCTCGACGCGCTCGACGCCGCCGGGGTGGCGTTTCCAGGCGACCTCGCGCTCGCCGGTTTCGACGACATGATGCCCGCGCTCGGGCTCCGCTCACCGATCACCGCGGTGAGCCAGCCGACGTACGAGATCGGGAGACAGGCCACCGACCTGCTGCTGCGCCGCGTCGGAGGCGAGGTGTTCCCCCGGCGCGACATCACGCTGACAGCCGAACTCCGGATACGGGCGAGCTCGCTGCGCCTCGGCGACGCCTGAGCGCGCCCGCGATGCGCCTGCGCCCGAGGTCCCGCCGTACCCGGTAGCGTTTGGAGTGACCGTCCTGTTGGTCTCAAGGCATTGACTCCTGGGGACACCCGGTCGCGGCCTTAAGACGTACGACGGAGCGTGATGGTGTGTCCGTGATGGTCTGGATCAACCCTGGCGCGGCATGGGAGAGCGCGGTGGACGCCGCCGCCCGACTGGCCGACGACGAGGTCGTCCTGCTCCTGGTCACCGATTCGGACGGCGGGCGGACGCACGACCCGCTGACGGAGCTGCTCGGACCGTCCGGCCACGAGCCCGGCGACGCGTTCGGCGGGAGCACCGAGGATCAGGCTGCCGCGCTCTTCGACGAGGCCGAGGCGAGGATGGGCCGGCCCGTACGCCGCCTGTGGGAGCGCGGTGTCGCCGAGCACGAGGTCGTCGCCGCCGCGGGCTCCGCCGACCTGCTGGTCTGCGTACGCGACGGAGCCCCCGGCGGACGCGGCGCCGACAGCCTCGGCCCCGCGACACGCTTCGTCGTCCACCACGCCCCGTGCGAGGTCCTCCTGGTGTGGCCCGGCGGCAAACCGCCCTGCTAGGGCGCGTGTCTCAGGGTGTTCGGGCGGCTCGCCGAAAATCGCTTCGAGGGTCGCGGCGCTTGCCTCTACCGTGACCGGGTGACGGCTCAGGTGATCGTGTTGAACGGCGGGTCCAGCTCGGGCAAGTCCGGGATCGTCCGGTGTCTGCAGGCGGTACTGCGGGATCCGTGGCTCGCCGCCGCGGTCGACTCGCTGGTCGAGGCGATGCCCGCTTCCCTGCGGACGTCGGACGCGGGGATCGAATTCGCCGCGGACGGCGGTGTGAACATCGGATCGCAGTTCCGGGAGCTGGAAGCGGCGTGGATGGAGGGGGTCGCCGCGATGGCACGCGCGGGCGCCCGTGTCATCGTCGATGACGTCTTCCTAGGGGGAGCGGCGTCCCAGGAGCGGTGGCAGAAGGCCTTAGGTGGACTGGACGTGCTGTGGGTCGGCGTCAGGTGCGAGAGCACGATCGCCGCGGGCCGCGAGGTCGCCCGCGGGGACCGGCCCCGGGGAATGGCCGCGTCGCAGGCGGAGACGGTCCACCGGGGCGTGGTCTACGACCTGGAGGTGGATACCACGCGCACGGAGTCCCTGAACTGCGCGCGGGCCATCGCCGCCCGAATCAACTGATCTTGCGCCGGTAGATCACCATCGCGAAGGCGTAGGCGGCGATGAGGACGCCGGCGCACCAGACGAGGGCGGTCCAGATGTCGGTGCCGACCGGTCGCTGTGCGAACAGGTCGTGGATCGTGTTGACGATGGACGTGACCGGCTGGTGCTCGGCGAAGGCGCGCACCGGGCCGGGCATGGTTTTCGTGGGAACGAACGCCGAGCTGACGAACGGCAGGAAGATGAGCGGGTAGGAGAACGCGCCCGCGCCGTCCGCCGACTTCGCGGACAGTCCTGCGATCACGGCGATCCACGTCAACGCCAGGGTGAACAGGATCAGGATGCCGGCGACCGCGAGCCAGGCCGTTGCTCCGGCGCCTGAGCGGAAGCCCATGAGGAGGGCGACGAGCACGACGATCACGAGCGAGATCAGGTTGGCGACCAGCGAGGTCAGCACGTGCCCCCACAGCACGCCCGACCGTGCGATCGGCATGGACTGGAAGCGCTCGAAGATCCCGCTCTTCATGTCCGCGAAGAGCCGGAACGCGGTGTAGGAGACGCCGGACGCGATCGTGATGAGCAGGATGCCGGGCAGCATGTAGTTCACATACGAGTCCGCCCCGGTCTCGATCGCGCCGCCGAACACGTAGACGAACAGCAGCATGATGGTGATCGGCATGACCGCGGTCGTGATGATCGTGTCCAGGCTGCGCGTGATGTGGCGCAGGGATCGTCCTGTCAGGACGGCGGTGTCGCCGAAGACGTGCGTGGTCATCATCGGTCCTTAGTGCCGGCGCGGTCGTCGCCGACGATCGCGAAGAAGACGTCCTCGAGGGTCGGCTGCTTCTCCACGTACTCGACCTTGGCAGGCGGGAGCAGCCGTTTCAGTTCGGTGGGGGTGCCGTTCACGATGATCCGGCCCTGGTGGAGGATCGCGATCCGGTCGGCGAGCTCTTCGGCCTCGTCCAGATACTGCGTCGTGAGCAGCACCGTCGTGCCGTTCGCGGCGAGCTCCTTGACCGTGCGCCACACCTCGACGCGTGCCTGGGGGTCGAGTCCGGTCGTCGGCTCGTCGAGGAAGATGACCGGCGGATTCCCGATCAGGCTCATGGCGATGTCCAGCCGGCGGCGCATGCCACCCGAATACGTCGACGCCTTCCGCTCGGCCGCTTCGGTGAGCGAGAAGCGTTCGAGCAGTTCATCCGCGATCCGGTGCGGGTCCTTGAGGTGCCGCAGCCGGGCGACGAGCACGAGATTCTCCCGCCCGCTGAGGATCTCGTCGACGGCGGCGAACTGTCCCGTGAGGCTGATGGCCTCCCGCACGTTCGCCGGTTGCGTGGCGACGTCGAAGCCATCGACGCTGGCCGTCCCCGCGTCGGCCTTCAACAACGTGGACAGGATTCTGATGACCGTGGTCTTGCCGGCCCCGTTGGAGCCGAGCAGGGCGAAGATGCTGCCCCGCTCCACGTCGAGGTCCACGCCGCGCAGCACATGCAGCTTGTTGTACGACTTCTCCAGACCCCGCCCATGGATCACGTGCTGGATCGTCATCAGACTCCCCTCTCTCCGGTGTCTTCTCCGGCGGCACGGTCGATGGCGTTGGTCAGCCGTTCCCGCTCCCGGATGATCCACTTACCCTTCGGGTAGTTCCGGACGAACGTCTCGATGAACTCCACAGGGTCTTCCCCGACGATCTCGCGGACCGGGGTGCCGTTCGCGGCGCTCTGCTCGAACAGGTCGATGAGGTCCTCATAGAGCGAGGTCCCGCCGCCCCCCGTCCCGAAGTAGTTCAGGTACCGCTCCAGCGCATCGATCGCCGTGCGATAGCTCGGGGGAAGTCGTTTCGCGCGAGCCTTGTACTCCCGCCATTGCCCCTTCTCACCGATCACCGTCGAGATGAACTTCGAGAGCATGGTCATCTACCTCCTTCGCGGAGCTGTTCGAGCCGTTCGACGAGGAAGCTCCAGGTCCTCCAGAACTCTTCGAGGTATTCGCGCCCCTGCGCGTTGAGCGAATACACCTTGCGCGGAGGCCCCTTCTCCGACGGGACCTTCTCCACGTCGACGAAGCCGCGCTGTTCGATCCTGACCAGCAGCGCGTAGATCGTGCCCTCGGCGATGTCGGAGAAGCCCTGGTCACGCAGCCACGCGGTGATCTCGTAGCCGTACGCGGGGCGGCCGGACAGAACCGCGAGGACGATGCCCTCCAGGACTCCCTTGAGCATCTCCGTCACCTGCTTGCCCACGGATATCCCCTGACTTACTTAGTGATACTGACTACTGGTACATAGTAACACTGAATAGCTGCGCCGCAAGGGCCCCCAAGTCGAGCCATCGGACTCTGGCGGGAGAGGCGTCCTAACCGCAGGGGTGTGCGCGGGCCTTCGGTGACACCTTGCCGGCGACGGCGTTCCGCAGCAGGGCCGCGAACCTTCCGTAGTCGATGTCGGTGGCGCCGAAGATCGCGGTTCGCATACAGCCGCGGAACACCTCGCTGAAGTCCTGGTAGCCCGGGGTCACAGGGCGCAGCCGCGCTTTGGTGAGGGCGCGCTGGATCTGCTGGCCCAGCCGTACCAGGTCGCTCCGGTCGATCTGCGGCTCGCTCGGGTCCGACGACTCCGTGCACAGGCGCGGATCGGCGTACACCGAGGCACGCGTCGGCGCGAATCCTCCGCAGCCGAACAGCAGGTTCTCGCTGTCGTGGTCGGTGAGGAAGGCGATCAGCCGGGCGGCCTGCTCCTTCTTCTGGCTGTACGCCGAGATCGCGAGGTTCTGCCCGCCCAGGACGGTCGGGCCCGGGAGCGGCGAGACGCCGAACTTCAGTCCGGAGGCGTCGCGCATGTGCGGGTCGGCGGCCAGCACACGGAAGGCGTACGGCCAGTTCCGCATGAACGTGGCACGGCCGTCGGCGAACTCCTGGATGCTCGACGCCTCGGTGGCGCTCTGGGCCGACCCGGAGATCGCCTTTCCGGCCGCGGCGCGGACCGTACGGAGCGCGGTCTCGATCGCGGTCCGGTTCAGCGGCTGGTCGACGACGACCTGGTCGCCGTGGACGACGTCGCCGCCGAAACCCCAGATGAGCTCCAGGGCGTTCACGGTGGCTCCCTCGTAGTCGCCGAACTGCGTCGCGTACGAGGCGGATTCGGCGAGCAGGGCGTTCAGGCCGGTGGGAGCCGTGGTCTTCTTCGTGGCAGAGAAGAGCAGGCCGACGTCGACGTTGAGGGGCAGCGCGTACACGGTGCCCTTCCAGCTCACCGACTGCTTGAGCTGAGGGAGGAAGTCGGTGTCCCAGCCGTTCGGCAGGGGGTACGGCGCGATCGCGCCGGCCTCGGCGAACTCGGCGGTCAGCGGCGTGTCCAGGGCCAGCACGTCGTACTCGCAGCTGTGGGACTGCTGCGTCGCGGCCATCTGGCTCCGCTGCAGGTCCGCGATGCCGGAGATCTCCACGAGCTTGGCCGGGGTGTCCCGGTTCTGCTCGTTCCACTTGTTGATCAGCGCACGGCGTTCGCCGGTGAGGCTGACGTCCGTGCCGCTCGCCACCCTGAGCCCGTTGTGCCGCGCCTCGGCGGGGCAGCCGCCGTCGTGCGCGCCGGTGGAGGTCACGAACGGGAAGAGCACGCCCGCCGCACCGACTGCGATGCCGACGAAGATCGCGAGCCGGTGCCGGGCGAGCTGGTGCCGGGCGAGCCGGCCGTCGCGCGTCACGGCTTCACCCGCATCGCATCGAGGATCGCGGCGATGGTGTCGTTCGTCTCCTGGTGCGCGGTGTCCACGCACGCCACCGAGTCACCGAGCGTCTTGATCGTGTCCGAGTCGCACTTCTGCGTGCCGGTCAGCACGATGATCGGGGGCACGTCGCCTTTCAACCGTCCGCGCAGCCGCTTTGCCTGGGCCGCCAGATCGCCCTGCTGCGAGCCGCCGTCGGTGAACAGGACGGCTGCGGAGTTCCGGTAATCCTTGATCGCGTCCGCGGCGTCGCCGATCGCGTCGTACAGGCCGTAGTCGCTGCCCGCCGGCTGGAGGCCGCTCAGCTTGGCGTCCATGTCCGTGCGGTTCGGCGGACTGGCCGGTGGGGTCAGCCGCCGGAACGAGTCCTGTCCCTGGATCTTGGAGAAGGCGTCCAGCTCGCCGCTGTCCGGATCGTGCACCACGCTCAGCGACGCGCTGCGGGCGAGCTGGACGGCGTACGTGAAACGGGAACCGTCCTTGAGGCGCCCGCCGCTCATCGAGCCAGAGGCGTCCACGGCCAGGACGACGTGCCGGGGGGGGGGGGGGCCAGCGCCGGGCGATGTCCTGCAGCGACCGCGCGGTGGACGCGGGGGCGAACTCGCGGGCACGTAGGCCCGGCAGCCGGGCAGGGTAGGGCTGGTCGCCCGCGTAGGTCTCCGTGCGTGCGCGCCCGGAGGCGTCGCGGTACCGGTACGCCCGCAGCCGGTCGTCGCCGAGCCAGTGCCGGAACCGCTCGACCTCGGCCGCGCGGCGAGAGGAGTCCTGGCCGGCCCAGGTGACGTGCACGAACGGATAGTCCAGGACGTGCGTGTCCGACGGGTAGTGGATCGTCAGGTCCGGGCCCTTCGAGCCGCCGACCGGACAGACGTCGCCCAGGGCCTGCCCGCCGGCGTAGTCGGCCAGTATCTGCTCCGGAGCGATCACGGCGACGTGCCCGCCGAGGGCGCTCCCGCGGAGGCCGCACAACATCGCGGCGGAGTCGCCGAGGGGGAGAATCGTACGGGCGAGGGCGTTCTCGGTCTGCTCGCCAGGGGCCCCGAGCGCCTTCGCCGCGTACAGGTCGGCGGTGGCCAGCGCGCCGACCTCCGACACGTCCGGGCTGGCGCGCAGGAACGTCTTCACGCCGTTGTCCTTCGCGACGCCGAGCAGGTCCTTGAGCGTCGGCCGCGGGTTCCCGGCGAGCCCGGCCGTCACGTCAGCTTCGGCTTCGGAGGAGATGGCGACCACCAGCGGCGACGTCGCGATCGATCCCTCGTTCACGAGGCGCACGCCGGGAACGTCTTCGCCGGTGAGGTAGGGCACCTCGGCCGAGGTGCCCGGGATGATGACGTCGGGCTGGAGGGCGCCGCGGCTGGTCTCCCCGCCACCGGGAGCGCCGTACCAGTCACCCTGGAACCCCGCCGCCAGGCTCGTGATGCTGCCCGAGGCCGCGACCGCGATCCGCACCCGCCCGCAGTGCTCGTCGCCGGACGAGACGAACTCGGTCGCGGCCCGCCGCAGGGCGGTCAGGTTCTCCGGGGCGGTCAGCACCCGCAGGTCCACCGATGAGGCACAAGAGCCGGGGAACGCGGCGTGCGCCATCCCGCGTACGCCCGAGAGACAGCCGTAGGCCATCAGCGCCGCGACCGTGCCCACGACGAGTGACGTGCCCAGGTCCCGGTGGTCGTGCCAGAGGCCCCCGGCCTTCCCGCCCGCGTACCTGATGATGATGAGCAGCCCGGAGAGAGAACTGGCGAGCGCGATCGCCCAGGCCAGCGCCACCGAGATCTGGTGCTGGTGGTGAAGCGCGTATCCGGCCAGGATCCCGCACACCGCCACGACACCGCTGACGAGCCACGGGAGCTGCTGGGGGAGCTGCAGGAGATCACTCACCGCGCGGAAGATGGTGATGAGCCTCTTCCAAACCGGCTCCGGCCTGCCCTTCGGCGACTGATCGCTCGGCATGCAGGCGCAGTCCTCTCCCCCGGCGCGGCGTTGGTGATCGGGGGCTGAATTTTAACGGACGACTGACCGGACGAACGTGGCGAATGACGCAGTAGGCGCATGGATCGGCGACGGGCGGTTGGACCATCCGCCCGCCGCCGAGGGTGACGATCAGGTGGAGAGAATGCGGTCGATGAGCGAGCCGTAGCCGCGCAGCGCGATACGCAGGCGCTCGGTGTCGGGGCCGTCGCCGTCGTTCCAACGGTCGTCAAGGTCCTGCCGGAGCCGTCCGAGCGAAGCGGTGAGCTCGTCCAGGACCTGGGAGGACAGTGCGCTCGCCCGCTGAAGGGCGTCCGACGGGTCGTCGACGAAGCTCGCCTTCACGTCGTGCCACTCGCCGTTGAACCGCTCGGCGTCGGCGGGGCCGATCAGATGCTCGACGCTGAAGCCGTCGCCGGTCGTCGGAGGGGTGTCGGAGGCAGTGTCGGCCGCGGCGGCCGTTTCCTCGGTCTCGTCCGTATCGTCGTGCGTGTCGGAAGCGGGCTCGGGCTCAGCGGCGGGTTCGTCGGTCTCGTCTGTATGGTCGTGCGTGTCGCGGGCGCCAAGGACGATCGGCCCCTCGTCGGCACCCGTGGGTTCTTCGTCCGCGACGGTCTCGTCGTCGAGCACGCCCTCGTCCACGAACGGGGAGGCGTTCTCGTCGGCGGCCCCCTCGGACCAGCGCGGCTCGTCGACCGCGTCGTCGTGTTCATCGTCTTCATCGTCGAGGGGACGCTCGTCGATGTGCTCGACCATCGGCTCGTCATCGTCGGAGGGCTCGATGTGACCCTCGATCGGCTCTTCGCCGGGGGTCGCCTCGGCGCTCCGCTCGCCGGGCCAGCGGACACCGGCCGCGGGCTCGTCGCCGGGTTGTGGATGCTGGGTCTCGTCCTCTGTGTGGGGGTTGTACTCGCTCATCTCTACACTCCCTCGTCTCCGGCGTCGTCGCGCCGGCCGGCGTGTTCGCCGGTCTGTGTGCCGCTCCCGGCCCGATCACGGGCCCCGCGGCCGTTCCCCTCGGCGTCCACGTCACGGCCGGGCGCGGCCCCCGTGCCACGGTCCGCAGCGGCCCCCGCTTCATGGTCTGCCTCGGTATTCGTGCCATGGTCCGCAGCGTTCTCCCCGTGACGGCCCGCCTTCTCCGCGTCGGCGGACGTCTCCGCCCGCCCGTCGCCGGAGTCGGTTCCGTTCGCATGTGTTCCGTCCGTACGGGCCGTGGCCCCGTCGTGCTGCTCTGTGCGGGTTTCTCCGAGGAGCTCGGTGAACAGGGCGCGGTAGTGCACCATGGCCTGCCGCAGGTCCTCGGTCGACGCCTGCTCGGTCTCGGCTCTCGTGCCGATCTCGTGGGCGGCCCGGTACCGCTCGATCGTGCCCGCGTGCTCGACGGAGAGGTCCTCGGCCTGCTGCTCGAAGCTCTCGGTCGGGTAGCCGCGCTCGCCGATGACGAGGACGAGAAGACGGTGGGCCTCGATGACCGCGCTCGCGGGTGCGTCCACGAACCGCTCCTGTACGCGCCGCCACTCGCCGCGGAGCCGTTCGCGCGTCTCCGGGGCCAGATCCTTGATGTCCAGCTTGTCGTGGCGTTTCTGGCGGGCGAGCAGCTCCTGCTCGGCCTCGCGTGCGCTCTCATGACTCTGGACCGCGCGGTCGTACTCGGGGCCGAATTTCGCCCGCAGGCGCTTGCTCCGGCCCTGCGTGAAAACGAGGAACCCGGCGGCTCCGACGGCGAGGATCACGATGATGACGATGACGACCACTATCACTGTCGACATGGTTGTCTCCGCTCGGTTGGGTGCGTCGGCCCCTTGCCCATGAAAAATAGGTCAAAACGATCGAAGCCGGGCATTTTTCGTGAATAAAGGTGCTGGTCGATGGCCCGACGGCCCCCCGATACGAAAATGTGACATTGCGTGTAATCCGGAACGGCCTCTCGCGCGTCGTCGGCCGCGAGGCGGCTCCGAGTGCGGCCGTCGTCGTCGCAGCTCACAACGGCCGGTAGCGGGGGCCCGCGAGGCGGGCGCGCGACGAGCCGTCAAAGCGGAAGTGGTCCCCGGTTCCGGGGCCGCGCGGGCCGTTTCACCGCTGCGACCAGTGGTTTTTCCCGGGAGGCGCGCCGAGGGTGCCGTAGGCTTCCACCCTTCACGGCAATGGCTTGGTCAATTAGCCACATACGGGGTGACCGAGAAAGGCGTCGATGACCTTCAGCGAGTACCTCCAGACGCGTTCGGACGATCTGACGCAGGCATTCGGACAGCACGCGCTCGTCGTGGCGGTGGCGATGTCGATCGCGACGGTTCTGGGGGTCGGCGCCGGGATGGTCACCTGGCGCAGGCCGCGCCTGGCCGGCCTCGCGATGGGGACGGCCGGCGGCTTCCTCACGGTTCCGTCGTTCGCCCTGCTCGGCCTGCTCATCCCGATCCTCGGCCTCGGCTGGACGCCGACGATCTTCGCGCTCACCCTCTACTCGCTGCTGCCGATCATCCGGAACACGGTCGTCGGACTGCGCGGCGTGGACTCGGCGGTGGTCGAGGCCGGCCGCGGCATGGGGATGAGCGCCTTCCGCGTCCTGTGGCGCGTTCAGCTGCCGATCGCCTGGCCGCTGATCCTCACCGGCATCCGGGTGTCCACCCAGATGGTCATCGGCATCGCGGCCATCGCGGCGTACGTCGGCGGCCCCGGTCTGGGCGACCAGATCTTCGACGGCCTGGCCCGGCTCGGCTCGGCCAACGCCCTGAACGAGGCGCTCGCCGGCACGCTCGGCGTGGTCGTCTTCTCCCTGTTGTGCGACATGTTCTTTCTCGTAGTTCGCCGTCTCACCAGCCCGAGGGGTCTTCGTGTTCGATAACAGCGATGGTGGCGTGCGGATCGAGCTGACCGAGCTCACCAAGCGCTATCCCGGCCAGAGCACCGCCGCCGTGGACCGCTTCTCTCTCAACGTGCCGGCCGGTGAGCTGGTCGTCTTCGTCGGCCCGTCCGGCTGCGGCAAGACGACCACGATGAAGATGATCAACCGGTTGATCGAGCCGACCTCAGGCAGCATCCGCATCGGCGACGAGGACGTCCTCAAGATGCGCCCGGACGAGTTGCGCCGGCACGTCGGCTACGTCATCCAGCAGGTCGGGCTGTTCCCGCACCTGACCATCGCCCAGAACATCGCCGTGGTGCCACGGCTCCTCGGCTGGCCCAAGCCGAAGATCACCGATCGGGTCGACGAGCTGCTCGGGCTGGTCGGGCTCGACGCCGGTCGGTTCGGGTCCCGATATCCGCGGCAGCTGTCCGGCGGCCAGCAGCAGCGTGTCGGCGTGGCGCGCGCCCTGGCGGCGGACCCGCCGGTGATGCTCATGGACGAGCCGTTCGGCGCGACCGACCCGATCACCCGCGAGCACCTGCAGAACGAGTTCCTCCGCCTCCAGCGCGAGCTGCGCAAGACGATCATCTTCGTCACGCACGACTTCGAAGAGGCCATCAAGCTGGGCGACCGCATCGCCGTACTGCGCGAGGGTTCCCAGATCGCCCAGTACGACCGGCCGGCGCGGATCCTCGGCGCCCCCGCCGACGACTACGTCGCCGGGTTCATCGGCGTCGGCGCGACGCTGAAGCGGCTGGCCCTGGTCGCCGTCGACGACGTCGACCTCGCCGACGGTACGCCGCCGACGGGCCTGCCCGAGGTCGACGGCTCGGCGACACTGCGCGAGGCGCTGGACGCCATGGTCGCGAGCGGCACCGAAGAGGTCGTCGCCGTGTCGGGCGACCGACGCCGCCTCCTCACGTACCACGACGTCTGCCGGACCATCCGGCGTTCGGAGGCCGAGACGGAGGTGGAGAACAGTGGCAGCTGACGCGCTGACCGGAGCGGGCCCGGTCGCCGTGGCCGCCCCGTCGGGGCGCGGCCGTACCCGCGTGCTGCTCCGCCACCTCGGCACCCCGCTCACGATCGCGGTCGTGCTCGGCGTCCTCTACCTGTGGGTGCACGGCCTGCGGCTCGACTCGATCGAGCGGCGCACGCTCAACTACACGTTCATGCACGACCGGGTGGTCGAGCACCTGAAGCTCACGGTCGCCGCGACCGTCCTCGTGACGGTGATCGCCATCCCGCTCGGCGTGCTGGTGTCGCGGCCCGCCGCGCGCTGGGTGAGCCCGATCGTGCTCGGCCTGTCGAACCTCGGCCAGGCGGTCCCGTCCATCGGCCTGCTGGTGCTGCTGACCATCAAGTTCGGCGTCGGATTCAAGATCGCCATGATCGGCCTGGTCGCGTACGCCGTGCTGCCCGTGCTGCGCAACACGATGGTCGGCATCCAGCAGGTGGATCCCGCCCTCGTCGAGGCGGCCCGCGGCATGGGGATGACCCGCCGCCAGGTGCTGTTCTCCGTCGAGCTGCGGCTGGCGGTGCCGGTGATCCTCGCCGGCCTGCGGACCGCTCTCGTGCTCACCGTCGGCGTCGCGACCCTCGCGGCGTTCGTCAACGCGGGCGGTCTCGGCGAAATGATCATCAACGGCATCAAGCTGGGACGTCACCCCGTGCTGATCACCGGCAGCGTCCTCACCTGCTGCATCGCGTTCCTTGTCGACTGGCTCGGCAACCTCGCGGAGGACGTCCTGCGCCCCCGCGGGCTTTCCTGACGCGTACATCGAAGAGAAAGGACGACGATGCGTAACCGTTTCCTGGGAACGATCCTGGCCGCCACGACGCTCGCCACATCCCTCGCCGCCTGCGGCGGGGCGAAGTCCGACGTCAAGCAGGGGAGTGCCGGGCAGGAGCTCAAGGGCGTGTCCGTACGCGTCGGCTCGAAGGAGTTCACCGAGCAACTCGTCCTCGGGCAGATGACGTTCGAGCTCCTGCGGGCCCACGGCGCGAGCGTCACCGACAAGACCAACATCAAGGGCTCCACCAACACGCGTGACGCCCTCACCGCGAACCAGATCGACCTGTACTGGGACTACACCGGCACGGGCTGGATCACGTATCTGAAGCACGCGAAGCCGATCCCGGACTCCGCCCGGCAGTACGAGGCGGTGGCGAAGGAGGACCTCGCCAAGAACAAGATCGTCTGGGAGCCGCCGGCGCCGCTGAACAACACGTACGCGTTCGCGATCCGCGCGGCCAAGGGCCAGGAGCTCGGCGTCAGGACCATGTCCGACGTCGCGAACCTCCTCAAGACCAAGCCGGACGAGGCGACGTTCTGCATCGAGAGCGAGTTCTCGACCCGCGACGACGGCTGGCCGGGCCTGAAGAAGGCGTACGCGATGAACGTCCCGTCCGGCGCAGTGAAGCAGCTCGACACCGGCGTGATCTACAGCGAGACCGCCAAGGGCAAGACCTGCAACTTCGGCGAGGTCTTCACCACCGACGGCCGTATCCAGGCGAAGAACCTCCAGGTCATCCAGGATGACAAGCAGTTCTTCCCGATCTACAACGTGGCGCTCACGCTGCGCAAGGACATCGCGGACAAGTACCCGCAGATCGCGAAGGTCGTCGCCCCGGTGACGAAGAAGCTCACCGAGGACACCATGCGCAGGCTCAACGCCAAGGTCGACGTGGACGGCTACGAGCCCGACCAGGTCGCCCACGACTGGCTGAAGGAGCAGGGCTTCATCAAGTGACGACGGCGCCGCCGCGGACGACGAGTGCGATCTCCTCGGCCGGGTCGGCGAGGTGCTCCACGCCCATCAGCGGATCGTGGCGCGTCAAGACGATGTCGCCGTACGCCCCGGGCGCGATGACGCCGAGCCGTCCCGTACGTCCGAGGAGCCGCGCCGCGACGGTGGTCGCCGACCGCAGCACCGCGGCCGGCGACTGCACCTTCGCGCGGATGCGGAACTCCTCGGACTGGCGCTCCCGCATCGGCCCGAGCAGGTCGGTGCCGAAGGCGATCGCCACACCGGCCTGGTCGGCGATGGCCAGCGCGTGCAGGCCGCCGTCGAGGACCTCGAAGACCTTGGCGTGGCTCTCCGGCGTGAGGCCGTGCTCCGGGCCCGCCTCGGCGAGGGCGGCATAGGTGACCAGCGTCGGCACGAGGAACGCCCCGTGCTCGCGGAACGCCGGCAGGACCGACTCGTCGATCAGGTTGCCGTGCTCGATGGTGCGCACGCCGAGCCGGAGGGCGCGTTCCACGGCCGGTGCGGTGTAGGCGTGGGCGGCGCAGTAGCGGTCCGCCGCGCCGGCCTCCTCGACGGCGGCCCGGATCTCCTCCTCGGAGTACTGGAGCGAGCCGATCCGGTCGGTGAGGCTCGAGCAGCCGCCGGACACCATGAGCTTGATGTGGTCGGCGCCGCGCCGGATCTCGTCGCGTACCGCCCGGCGTACCTCGGTGACGCCGTCGGCGACCCGGCCGAGACCCGGCGTCCAGTAGTGCTCGTCGTGGACGTTCTGCCCGGGAAGGCGCAGGTCGCCGTGGCCGCCGGTCTGCGACAGGGCCTTGCCGCCCGCGAACAGCCGTGGCCCCGGCAGCACTCCCTCGGCGACCGCGCGTACGAGGCCGTGGTCGGCGCCGGCCATGTCGCGGACCGTGGTGAACCCGCGGGCGAGCATGGCCCGCAGCTCGATCGCCGCGTGGGCGGTGACGTAGGAGGGCGCCAGCATCGTGAGCGCGTGCTCGTCGGCGGTGCAGGCGGTGACGTGCACGTGGCAGTCGATGAGCCCGGGCACGGCGAACAGCCCGCCCGCGTCGGTCTCATCCGCCGCGACCGGACCGCCGGGGTCGGGGCCGACCTCGGCGATCACCCCGTCGGCGATCCGGATGAGCGTGTTCGCCGCGACGCTCTCGGCGTCCGGGTCGACGACCGAGGCGTGCCGGATCTTCATCGACCTGTTCCGCATCGGTCCTCCTCCCGCGACGATCCGCGCATCCTGCCACATCATCGAGCCTGGGGACCGTCCGTGCCGGCGGATCAGGAGGCGCGGAGTTCGGTGAGGAGTGCCTCCAGGCGCTCGTCGCCCTCGCGTACGCCGCTTTCCATGCCGGAGGCCACCATCCCGTCGCGGTCCTCGACCGATTCGAACGTCGAGACGGTGCGCACGAGGGTCCGGCCGTTCCGCTCGGTGAGGGTGAGCACCTCCAGGGCGACGTGGCCCGGAACGCCCTCGAACTCGAAGGTCTGCACCGTACGGTCCGGCGACGGCGTGCCGTGGTAGACGCCGTGGAAGCCGTACTCGTTGCCGTCGGCGTCGCTGGACACGTAGCGCCAGCGGCCCCCGTCGCGCACCTCGAACCGGTCGACCCGCATGGTCAGGTCGTACGGGCCGAGCCACTGGACCAGCAGCTCTGGTTCGGTGAACGCGCGGAACACCAGGTCGCGCGGCGCGTCGAACTCCCGCGTGATGATGATCTGCGGTGTTCCGGGCTCAGCGGTGATCTCGGTCTTGGCCATCGTCCTTCTCCTTCGTCTGCAGTGCTCTGAGCAGCTCGTCGAGCCGTTCGTGACTTTCGTCCCAGAAACGCTGGTAGCGGGTCAGCCAGGTGGTCACCTCGCGCAGCGGTTCGGCCTCCAGGTGGCTGAGCCGCGCGGTCGCCCGCCGGGTGCGCGAAACGAGCCCGGCGTTCTCCAGCACCTTCAGGTGCCGGGAGATCGCCGGCTGCGACACGCTGAACGGGGCGGCGAGCTCGGCGACGGTCGCGTCGCCTTCGGTCAGTCGTGTCAGGATCGCGCGCCGGATCGGGTCCGCGAGCGCCCCGAACACGAGGCTGAGCTGATCGGTCTCCATTTATAACCACTTCGTTTTAGAACGAGTTGGTTAACTATGGACTCGCGTTTCTCCGTGTGTCAAGCCCCAGGGGTCGGCGGTGCCCGCCGATACCATGTGCGCGGTTCTGACCTGAGGGAGTGGTGCGCGATGCGGATGACCGTGCTCGGCAGTTGCGGCGCGTGGCCCGCCGCCGGCCGCGCGTGCAGCGGCTACCTGGTCGAGGACGTCGGGTTCCGGCTGCTCGTCGACCCCGGCTACGCCACGCTGCCGCGCCTCCTGGAACACGCGTCCGCCGACCGGATCGACGCGGTACTCGTCAGCCACGGCCACCCGGACCACTGCGCCGACCTGAACCCTCTGCTCCGCGCCCGCGCGCTGACCCCGGCCCCGCCGCCACGCCTGCCGGTGTACACGCTGCCCGGCGCTCTCGACCGTGTCCTGTCCCTCGACCGGCCCGGCATGCTCGACGACGCCCTCGACCTGCGCGACTTCGAGGCGGGGGACCGGTTCGAGATCGGCCCGTTCGCGGTGGACACCTGGGCGCTCCCGCACTTCGTGCCCGACGCCGGCCTGCGGATGGCGAGCGGCGGGCGAGTGCTCGCCTACACCGGCGACTCCGGCCCGTGCCCCGAGCTGGTCGAGCTGGCCACCGGCGCCGACGTGTTCCTCGCCGAGGCGACCTACACCGACCACGTCCCGTTCGAGGACGCCCGCTACCTCTCCAGCGCCCGCCAGGCCGGCGAGCACGCCGTACGCGCCGGCGTCGGCCGCCTCCTCCTCACCCACCTGTGGCCCGGCCTCGCCCCCGAACCCTCCTTGGAGGCCGCGCGCAAGGCCTACACCGGCGACCTCGACGTCGTCACCGAAGGGCTCGTCGTCGAATTCGACTGAACAGGGCCCACACAGGTAGCGATCCCCAGGCGAGTAGCGTTCATCAGGAAGGAACCAGCCGGAGGGTCGGGAGAGATCATGCAGGACGGGATGTTCATCGGCGGAGCCTGGGAGCGGCCGGAGGCGTCCTTCGACGTCGTGGACCCATCGACCGGAAAGGTGTTCGCCTCGGTCGCGGACGCCGGAGCCGACGATGCCGTACGCGCCCTCGACGCGGCCTCCGCGGCGCAGGCCTCATGGGCCGCGACCGCGCCGCGCGAGCGTTCGGAGATCCTGCGCCGGGCGTACGAGCTGATGCACGAGCGCGCCGACGAGCTGGCGCGGCTGACCACGATGGAGATCGGCCGCCCGCTGGCCGAGTCGCTCGGCGAGGTGACGTACGGCGCGGAGTTCCTGCGGTGGTTCTCCGAGCAGGCGGTGCGCATCGGCGGCGACTACCGGCTCGCGCCGGGCGGCGACTACCGCATCCTCACGACGAGGCAGCCCGCCGGCCCCGCCTACCTGGTCACGCCCTGGAACTTCCCGCTGTCCATGGTCACCCGCAAGGTCGGCCCGGCCATCGCGGCGGGATGCACGATGATCATCAAGCCGGCCGAGGCGTCGCCCCTGTCGGCGCTGGCACTCGCGCGGCTGCTGGCCGACGCGGGCGTGCCCGACGGCGTGCTCAGCGTGCTGCCGACCAACCGCGCCCCCGAGGTCACGACCGCGCTCATCGACGACGGTCGGCTGCGGGTCCTGTCGTTCACCGGCTCGACGCCCGTCGGCAAGAAGCTCCTCGAACAGGCCGCAGGCAAGGTGATCCGCACGACGATGGAGCTGGGCGGCAACGCGCCCTTCCTCGTCTTCGACGACGCCGACCTGGACGCCGCCCTCGACGGCGCGGTGCTGGCCAAGATGCGCAACACCGGTGAGTCGTGCGTGGCCGCCAACCGGTTCATCGTGCACGAGGCGGTCGCGGAGGAGTTCGCCGCCGGCCTCACCGAGCGTCTCGGCGCGCTGCGTACGGGCCCGGGCCTCGACCCGGACTCCAAGGTCGGGCCACTGATCGACGAGCGGGCACGCACCCGCGTCACCGGTCTCGTCGCCGACGCCGTGGAGCGCGGCGCCACCGTACGCGTCGGCGGGAAGGCACCGGAGGCCGAGGGCTTCTTCTACCCGCCGACGGTGCTCAGCGGCGTGCCGGCCGACGCGCGGATCATGCGAGAGGAGATCTTCGCGCCGGTCGCCCCGATCGCGGCGTTCCCCGACGAGGAGTCAATGGTCGCGGCGGCGAACGACACCGACGCGGGCCTCGTCGCCTACGCGTACACGAAGGACCTGAAGCGCGCGCTGCGCGTCGGCGACGCCTTGGAGAGCGGAATGGTCGGCGTCAACCGCGGCCTCGTCTCCAACCCGGCCGCGCCGTTCGGCGGCGTCAAGGAGTCCGGCATCGGCCGCGAGGGCGGATACGAGGGCATCGAGGACTTCCAGGAGGTCAAATACCTCGCCGTCGACATGTGACCCGGATCACTGTCACGTGTTCTCCTCCTCTCCCGTCGTGAGGGCGAGAGACAAGGAGAACGACATGAGGATCCTCATCGCCGGAGCAACGGGTGTCGTCGGGCGTCCCCTCGTGCGGATGCTCGCCGAGGAGGGGCACCGGGTGTTCGCCCTCACCCGGTCGCGGCGTCCCATCGCGGGGGTGACGCCCGTCGTCGCCGACGCCATGGACCGTACGACGCTGCTGTCGGCGGTCGACGGGCTGCGCTTCGACGCCATCGTGCACCAGCTCACCGCCCTGAAGAAGGCGCCGACGCGCGAGAGCCTGATGGCCGCGACCAACGCGCTGCGCGCCGAGGGCACCACGAACCTCCTCGCCGTCGCCCGCGCGACCGGCGTGACGCTGTTCGTCAGCCAGTCGTTCTACGGCGGGTACGGCTACCGCGACCACGGTGACGAGCCGCTGAACGAGAGCGCGCCGTTCGGTGTGGGCGGGCCGTTCGCGGCGACCGTCGCCGCGATGCGGTCGGCCGAGGAGCAGATCTTCACCGCGGACGGCATCGAGGGCATCTCGCTCCGCTACGGCGGCCTGTACGGACCGGGCGCGGTCGGTGACCTGGTCGGCGCTCTGCGCGGGCGGCGCCTGCCGGTCGCGCGGGGCGGTGTCACGCCGTGGACCTACGTCGACGACGCCGCCTACGCGGCGGTCTTGGCGCTGGAGCACGGGCGCGGCGGCGAGGCGTACAACATCTGCGACGACGATGCCGTGACCTGGGCGGACATGCTGACCGAGCTGGCGCGTGCCTACGACGCGCCCAAGCCGCTCACCGTGCCGGGCGGGCTGCTGCGACTGATCGTCCCGTACGCGGGGACGCTCATGACGAGGACGTCGATGCGGCTGTCGACGGCCAAGGCCGGGGAGGAGCTGGGCTGGAAGCCCTCCTTCCCCGGGTACCGCGAGGGGATCGCGCGGACGCGCGAGCTGGAGGGCTGACGGCCGGCGGGCCCGTGGCCCGCCGGCCGTGTTTCAGGGCTTCGGCGCCTTGGACGCGAACTCCGTCGTGTAGGTCTTGGACAGGTCGATGCTGCTCTTCTTGCCCTTGACGTTCGGCGAGAACTGCGCCAGCACGTTGAGGACGTTCTGCGCGCCCTCGGCCGGCATCAGGCCGTCGGCGTTGAACATGCCGATGCTGTCGGCGACCGACTTCTCGTACAGCTTCGGGTCGCCGCCCGCGTAGTCGGCCGGCATCTTGGCGGCGATCTCGGCCGGCTTGTGCGCCTTGATCCAGCCGAGGGTCTTGACCAGGGCGTTCGCGATCTTCTGCACGGTGGCGGCGTGCGACTTCACGTACTCACAGGCCATGTAGAGCGAGCTGGACGGGTACAGGCCGCCGAGCGCGGCCTTGGTGCCGGCCTCGGTGCGCATGTCGAGCATCACCTTGCCCTTGCCGGTCTTGACGAGCTGCGCGATGGTCGGGTCGGTCGTCATGCCCGCGTCGATGCCGCCGTTGTTGAGCGCGGCGATGAACGTCTGGCCCGCGCCCGCCTTCACCGTCGTGTAGTCGGACGTCTTCACGCCCTGCTTGGTCGCCAGGAACTGCGTGAGGAAGTCGGTCGACGAGCCGGGGCTGGTGACGCCGAGCTTCTTGCCCTTGAAGTTCGCGGGCGAGGCGATCTGGCCCGCCTTGCCGGCCGCGACGACCTCGGCCTCGCCGGGCACGTCGGCGAGCTGGACCACGCTCTCCAGGCACTTGTCCTTGGTCTGCAGGTCGACGGTGTGGTCGTAGAAGCCCACGACGCCGTCGACGTCGCCGGAGATCAGGACGTTCTCCGCCTGCGCGCCGGCGGGCTCGGTGAGCAGCTTGACGTTCAGGCCCTGCTCCTTGAAGTAACCGAGCTGCTCGGTCAGCTTGGCGGGCAGGTAGATGACCTTGTCGATGCCGCCGACCATGATCTTCACGTTGTTGTCGTCCTTGCCTCCGCCGGAGGAGGACGTACGGGAGTCGCGGCAGGCGCCGAGGGACAGGGCGGTCACGGCGGCGAGCGACGCCGCGACGAACTTGGTGCGCATCATGAAGGGGGTCTCCTCTGAGGTCAGATCTGTGCTTCGAGGCTGGAGGCGGGGGGACGCCAGCGCAGGAGGCGGCGTTCGAGGATGGTCAGCAGCCACTCCGCGAGCAGCGCGATGACCGTGATGATGATCATTCCGGCGTAGATCCCGGCCGAGTCGAAGGTGCCCTGGGCGTGGTTGATCAGCAGCCCGAGGCCCTTGTCGGCGCCGCTGTACTCGCCGACGATCGCGCCGATGATGGCGAAGCCGAACGCCGAGTGGAGCGACGCGAGGATCCACGACGTGGCGCTCGGCACGACGATCGTGCTCAGCACCTGGAAGCGGCTCGCGCCCAGGATCCGGGCGTTGTTCACCAGGTTCCGGTCGACCTCGCGTGCGCCCTGGAAGGCGTTGAAGAACACCGCGAAGAACACCAGGACGAACGCCGTCGCGATCTTGGAGGACATCCCGAGGCCGAACCAGATGACGAACAGTGACGCAAGGATGATGCGCGGGATCGCGTTGGCGGCCTTGATGAACGGCGCGCACACGTCCGACAGGAAGCGGCTGCGGCCCAGGATGATGCCGAGGACCACACCGCCCGCGCTGCCGAGGGCGAAGCCGGCGAGGGCCTCCTTCAGCGTGTACGTGATCTGGGTCCAGATCGAGCCCTGCGAGGTGCCGGTGGTGAACCACTCGACGAGCCGATGCCAGATCGCGGTCGGCTTGGAGTAGTAGAACGGGTCGATCCACATCGACGCGGCCAGCTCCCAGGAGCCCAGCACCCCGACGACCAGCAGGACGCGTACGACGTTGATCCCGGCCAGGCGGCGGCGGTTGGCGGAGCGGGCCCTGGCGATCGCCGCGGTCTGGTCGTCGTCGGCCCTCTCGGCCACGTCAGGCTGCATTCTCCGCACCTCTCTCGCGCGTGATCTGTACCTCTTCGCGCAGCGACTCCCAGACCTCGCGGTAGATGTCGAGGAACTCCGGGGTGAGCCGTATCTCCTCGGCGTCGCGCGGCCGTTCGAGCGGCACGTCGAAGGAGCCCTTCACGGTGGCCGGGCCGGCCGTCATCACCACCACCCGGTCGCCGAGGACGACCGCCTCTTCGAGGTCGTGGGTGACGAACACGACGGCGGCGCCGTCGGCGGTGCCCGACCACAGGCGCAGCAGCTCGTCCTGCATCAGCCCCCTGGTCTGCACGTCGAGCGCGGAGAAGGGCTCGTCCATGAGCAGGATCGACGGCTCGTTGACGAGGGTCTGGGCGAGGGCGACGCGCTTGCGCATGCCACCGGACAGCTGGTGCGGGTAGTAGGACTCGAACCCGCCGAGGCCGACCCGGTCGACCCAGTCGCGCGCCTTCTCGCGTGCCGCGCGCTTGCCGGCGCCGCGATAGCGCGGTCCGGTGGCGACGTTGTCGAGGACGGACCGCCAGGGCAGGACGGCGTCGGTCTGGAACATGTACCCGACGCCGTCGGGGATGCCGGTCACCGCCGCGCCGTGCACGAGCACCTCGCCGGCGGAGGGGGGTTCCAGGCCGGAGACGAGGGAGAGCGTCGTGGACTTGCCGCAGCCGGTGGGGCCGACGACGGCGACGAACTCTCCGTCTCGTACGCTGAGGTCGAGGTCGCGGACGGCCGTGTGCACTCCGCCCGACGACGAGCGGAAGCGCTTGGTCGCGCCGCGAAGTTCGATCGCGGCATCATCAGGGCTTGCTTGCGTCGGCATGGCGCCTGAGGTTACGAGCGTGTTTCCCGCCCGATAACCCTTGCGAGCGATGTGGTCACAAGCCGTGTTTTCGTCGGTTCTTCGCGTAAATGCTTGTTCTGCGCGTTTTGCTTCCGTAGTGAGATGCAGGCCAGGCTGGGTTACCGTGGCCAGGTCATGCGCCGGGCCCCCCGCATCCGCTTTGCCCACCAGGTGCTGATCCTGCAGATCGGCGTCGTGGTGCTCGTCGCCGTGGCCGGGTACGGCCTGGCCGCCTGGGTGCAGCGCGGCGAGCTGCGCCACCAGTACGCCTCGCGAGCCCTCACACTCGCCCGCTCCGTCGCCGCCGACCCGGTGATCGGCGACGCCGTCGCGGGCGGCGACCCGAACCATGTCGTGCAGACCCGGGCCGAGCGGATCCGGCACGCCACCGGCGCGCTGTTCGTCGTCATCACCGACCGCCGCGGGATCCGGCTGTCACACCCGAACCCCGACCAGATCGGCCGGATGGTCAGCACCGACCCGTCCGCCGCCCTGTCCGGGCGCGAGGTGATGGTGATCGAGCGAGGCACTCTCGGCCTGTCCGCGCGCGGCAAGGTCCCCCTCCGCGACCACGCCGGCGCCCTCGTCGGCGAGGTCAGCGTCGGCTTCGACGCGGAGGAGATCGACCGGCGGGTGAACCGCACGCTGGCCATCGCGGCCGGGCTCGCCTCGGCCACGGTGCTGCTCGGCGCCCTCGCCTCGGCCGCGATCGGCCGCCGCCTGAAACGCCAGACCCTCGGCCTCGAACCGTATGAGCTGGCCGAGCTCGTCCAGGAGCGCGAGGCGGTGCTGCACGGCATCAACGAAGGCGTCCTCGCGCTGGACGCCGAGGGCCGCGTGACCGTCTGCAACGCCGAGGCGGCGCGGCTGCTCGACACCACGCCCGCCCGCCGTACGCCCGTCGCCGACCTGCCGGTCGGAGGCCGCCTGCGAGCGGTCCTCGACGGCGAGGACGCCGCGCCCAACATGTTCGTCGTGTCGGGCGACCGGGTGCTCGTGGTCAACCGCCGCGAGGTACGCCACGGCGGGCGCCTCCTCGGCGCCGTGATCACCCTGCGCGACCGTACGGACGTGGAGTCACTGGCGCACGAGCTCGACGCGGTGCGCACCCTGTTCGACGCGCTGCGCGCCCAGCGCCACGAGTACGCCGGGCGGCTGCACACACTGTCCGGCCTGCTCCAGCTCGGCCACTACGACGAGGCCGCCGGCTACATCCAGGCCCTCGCCGAGGTCCCGGCCGCGCGGGAAGAGCCGCCCGGCACCGTACCCGACCCGTACCTCGCGGCGTTCCTCGCCGCCAAGTCCGCCGTCGCGGCGGAGAAGGGCGTCGCCTTGGAGATCGCCGAGACGACCTGGGTGCCCGGGCGCGTGGCCGACCCGCTCGATGTGACGACCGTCCTCGGCAACCTGGTCGAGAACGCCCTGGAGGCGGCACGGCTCGGGCCGCGCCGGCCCGCCCGCGTCGAGCTCGAACTGCTCGGCGACGCCGCCGACCTGCACGTCACCGTCACCGACTCGGGGGACGGCGTCCCGGAGGACCTTCGTGAGGACATCTTCCACGACGGCATCTCCACCCGCGCCGCCAACGGCCGCCCGCGAGGTCTCGGCCTCGCGCTGGCGCGCAACGCCGCACGGGCCCGGGGCGGCGACGTCACCCTCGCCGATCCCGGAAACGACGAGACCGGCGCCGTCTTCGTGGCCCGGATCCCGGAGGTACTGCAGTGATCGATGTCCTGGTCGTCGACGACGACTTCCGCGTGGCGCAGGTCCACGCCGGATTCGTCGACCTGGTCCCCGGCTTCCGCGTCGCAGGCCGCGCCCACACCGCGGCCGACGCACGCGCCAAGGCCGCCCACGCCGACCTGGTGCTCCTCGACGTCTACCTGCCGGACCGGTCGGGCCTGTCACTGCTGCCCGAGCTGACCGCCGACGTGATCATGGCCACCGCCGCGACCGACGCGGCGTCGGTGCGCACCGCCCTGTCCCACGGCGCCCTGCACTACCTGATCAAACCGTTCGGCGCTCGTGAGCTGGGCGAACGCCTCCAGTCGTACGCGCGGTACCGGCAGCGGATCGAGACCGGCGGCCGGCTCACCCAGGCCGACGTCGACCGCGCCGTACGCGCCCTGCGGACCGCCCCGCGCGGCGAGCCACGCGTCGCCAAGGGGCAGTCCCCGGTGACCGTACGCCTCGTCACCGAGGCGCTGCGGACGGCGGGGGAGCCCCGGTCGGCCGCCGAGATCTCCGAGAACGTCGGCATCTCCCGAGCGACGGCCCAGCGCTACCTGGCCGCCCTCGCCCAGTCCGGCCGCGTCCGCGTGACCCTGCGCTACGGCACCACCGGCCGCCCCGAGCACCAGTACGCCTGGCACTCCGGATGAAGAACGCGCCCGCGACCGCGCCGTTGGGCGCGGCCGCGGGCGCGGCTCCATGACGGTTCGAACGGGCGTCAGCCGACGCAGCCGCCGATGCTGCCCAGCGGGAAGCAGTTGTTCGGAGTGTTCAGCCGGACGATCGAGTTGCTGAGGCTGACACTGCCCGGAGGCACGTTGAAGATCCCGCCGCCGTTGACCGCGGCAGTGTTCCGCTCGACCAGGGTGTTCAGGAGCGGTGTCGTGCCGGCGTTGTAGATGCCACCGCCGTTACCCGTGGTCGTGTTGTGGTCGAGCGTGCTCTGGACCACGCTGGACGTCGCGTTGGCCAGAGTGGCCAGGCCTCCGCCGCCGAGCGTGACGTTCGTCGCGTGGTTGCGGGACAGAATGCTGGTGGACAGCGTGAGAACGCCGCTGTTGGAGATGCCGCCACCGGCACCGGTGCCGGCCGTGTTGTCGGTGAAAAGGGTTCTGGAGATGATCGCGAGGCCGGTCGAGGCATTGTCCACGGCCCCGCCGTCGGCGGCGTTCGTGACGTTGTTGTCGAGCGTCACGTTCTGCAGGTGGAGCGTGCCGGCGTTCTCGATGCCCGCGCCGGGCACACCGGCGGCCGAGGCTCCGTTGATGATGAAGAACCCGGCGGCCCGGAGCGTGCCGGCGGCGGCGACCTCGAAGAGGCGGAACGCGGGCGTGGCGATCGCCGGGTCACGCCGGATGGTCGTGGACGGTCCGCCGAGGATCGTGACGTCACCGGTGATGATCGGTAGAGCGTCGTTCGCGACGGCGGCGGTGTTGAAGTTGTACGTGCAGAACGATGAGAGCCGGATCGTGGCGGTCCCGAGCGTGTTGGCCGTGTTGATCGCGGTGATCAGCGCCGTGTGGCTGCACGGGACGTTGATGGTGACTTTCTTGTGCGCCGCCGGCCGCGCGAACGCCGCTGCGGGAACGGCCGCCAGGGCCGTCGCCGCGAGGAGCGTGGCGCCGGTCTTCATGATGAACGAACCCATCAGATTCCCCCGAATCGTAAGGATGATCGCCCTGCCAATGAAGAATTGCCGCCGCAGCCGTTGAAAGGGTGCGATCGGCCCAAAAGGATAATTCCTCGCCAACGATGAACCAGCTGGTGGCAGCGCCGGTAGCAGATAGCGAATCATTCCGGAGGCCGGTCTGCGCCAATAGGCATTGGCTATTTCCCTTTCTTGGCCAATGCTTGCAATTCTTTTTGGGTCGCTTCTTACCGCTGCGACGTCGCGGGAATGCCCGTTCGGTAGAGACGCGTGATGATGTCCTCGATGCCCGGCTCGCGCAGTGAGATGTCCTCGACCGCATAGCGTCCCGCGACGGCGGCGACCACCGTGGCCGCGTTCACCGCCGGCGGGATCGCGAGCCACTGGCGCGGCCCGTCCGTGCGGACGACGTGTGCGCCGTCCACCGTGATCGGCTCGGTGGCGACCGCGAGGTCGACGATGAGCGTACGGTCGGCGTCAACGGTCGACCGCAGGCTCTGCAGCGATCCGTCGTAGGCGAGGCGGCCATGGTCGATGACCATGACGCGGCGGCAGAGGCGTTCGATGTCGCCGAGGTCGTGGGTGGTCAGCAGGATCGTCGTGCCGTTCTCGGAGTTGAGCCGCGCCAGGAAGGCGCGCACGGTCGCCTTGCTGACGACGTCGAGGCCGATCGTGGGCTCGTCGAGGACGAGCAGCTCGGGGTCGTGGACCAGCGCCGCGGCCAGGTCACCGCGCATCCGCTGGCCGAGGCTGAGCTGCCGCACCGGGGTGTCGAGGAACGGCCCGAGGTCGAGCAGCTCGGTCAGGTCGTCGAGCCGTGACCGGTGCTCGGCGCGGTCGACGCGGTAGAGGTGGCGGATGAGCGTCAGGCTGTCGCGCAGCGGCAGGTCCCACCAGAGGGTCGTGCGCTGCCCGAACACCACGCCGAGGCGGCGGGCCAGCGCCGTACGCTGCCGGGACGGGTCGAGCCCGGCGACGCGCACCCGGCCCGACGACGGTGTGAGGATGCCGGTCAGCATCTTGATCGTCGTCGACTTGCCGGCGCCGTTCGGCCCGAGGTAGCCGACGAACTCTCCCGCCGCGACCGTGAAGGAGATCCGGTCGACCGCGCCGACGAGCGTACGGCTCCGGCGCAGCCGCCCGGCGCGCTTCCGCACGGTGAACGACCTGGAGACGTCCTCGACCTCGATCATTTGTCAGCTTCCCGTCGATCGGTAACGGCGCAGCCCCGCACGCCAGGCGAGTGCGGCGACCATGGACAGCATCGCCGCGACGAGCGGAGCGGCGAAGCGGAACGGTTCGGGCAGGCCGAGCGGGTCGGGGCGGTCGAGCACGTACAGCGCCGGCTGCCAGTTGACGAACGCCAGCGGGATCACCCAGGTCAGCACGCGCATGGCGTCGCGCCCGAACAGGCTCAGCGGGTACGGGGTGAGGTAGCCGCCACCGTACGTGATGGAGTTCATCGCCTGCCTTCCGTCGACGACGGCGAACTGCCAGGCCGCGGTGAGCACCCAGAGCGCGGCGAAGATCCAGGTGCCACCGACGATCATGAGCGGGACCATCGCGACGCGCCCCGCCGTCCAGTGCACGCCCAGGCGCGGCAGCGACAGCGACAGCACGATCACGGCGGGGACCAGCTTGCCGAGGCGGCGGGGCGAGAAGTCCTCGGTGGCGATCTGCACCAGGGGGCTGACCGGGCGGACGAGCAGCGCGTCCAGCGTGCCGTTCCGTATGTGCTCGCCGAGGCGCTCGACGGTGCCCAGCAGGAGGTCGGCGACGGAGAACGCCGTGATCGCCGTCCCGTACAGGAACATCACCTCCGCCAGCGAGAACCCGCCGAGCCGAGAGGTGCGCGAGAACATGACCAGAATGGCGGCCAGGTCGAGCGAGGTCAGGACCATCTGGGTCACGACCAGCATGACCATCGAGGCCGGATACTGCGCGGCCGACCGCAGCCACGTGCCGGCCAGCAGGAGGTAGATCCGCACCGGCTCAACCACCATTGATCACCAGCTTTCGCCGCGCCGCCGCGGTGACCAGCCGCCCGGCCGCCAGCAGGACGACCGCCCACCCGACCTGGAACGCGTACACGGAGAGCAGGTCGGTGCGCTTGCCGAGGAACACGTCGGCCGGCATCTGGATCAGCGCGGACCAGGGGAGGACGCGCGCGACCGCGCCGAGCGTGCCGGGGAAGACCACCAGCGGGACGATCATTCCGGAGAAGAACATGGTCGTGACCAGGGAGATCCCGTGGACGCCCCGGTCGTCGTGGAGCCAGAAGACCGACATCGAGATGAGGTAGCGCAGGCCGAAGCTCACCAGCATCGCGAGGACCGCCGCCAGGGCGAACGCCGGCCACGTCGCGAGCGGCGGCCACCGCAGCGAGAAGACCAGCGAACCGGCGATCAACGGCAGCGTCCCGCGTGAGATCACCGCGAACGCGGCCCGGCCTAAGTCGTCGGCCAGCCACCAGCCCTGCAGGTCGGCCGGGCGGTGCAGGTCGATGGAGACGTCGCCGCTGCGGATGCGCTCGGTGAGGTCGAGGCTGCCGCCGAACACGCGGACCGGTTCGATGAGGGCCTGGCTGAGGAAGCTGAACGTCACCGCGTCGGCCGCGTCGTACCCGCCCAGCGACGGGCGCGCGTGCCACAGTGCGAGGAGCACGCCGGCCCGCAGGAAGCCGAAGACGGTGTTGGCGGAGGTCGCCGAGAGCGCCGCGATCCGGTAGGTGCTGTAGCGCCGGAACGCGTAGGCGGCGATCCAGACGTAGAGCCCCATTGGGCCAACCGTACGTGTGCGGCGGTGTCGCCGCCACGGGATTACCCCTGCGGGAACGGCGGTTTGCCGGGGGAGAACAGCCAGGTGCGGAAGAACGGGGTCAGGTCCTGGCGCGAGACCTGCCCGGCCAGCGCCGTGAACTCCGGCGTCGCGACGTTCCCGTACTTGTGCTGGGCGTACCAGGTGCGCAGCAGCGAGAAGAAGGCCGCGTCGCCGATCTTCTCCCGCAGGAACTGCAGCATCATGGCGCCGCCGGTGTAGACGCGTTTGTGGAGCATGGTGTCGCGCTTCGGGTCGGCGATGACGACGTTCCACCAGAGATCCGCCGCCTCGTGCGCGTCGTAGACCGTGCGCGCCTGGGTGTGCATGCTCGCTCCGCCGTGCTTCTCGTTCCACAGCCACTGCGCGTACGTCGCGAAGCTCTCGTTGAGCCAGATGTCGCTCCAGTCACGTACGGTCAGCGCGTCGCCGAACCACTGGTGCGCCATCTCGTGCGCGATCGTGGTGCTGCTGCGCACGTCGGAGTACAGCGGCCGGGTCTGGGTCTCCAGGGAGAACCCGATCGGCCCGTCGTTGTAGGTGGCCAGGTCGGCGATGGCCCCGGTCGACTCGAAGGCGTACGGCCCGAACGTATGGGACCACAGGTCGGTGGCCTCGGCGGTGGTGTCGTAGAAGAACGCCATCGGGTCCGGGTGCTGCGGGTCGCGGCCGGCGAGCTTCGGGTCGACCGCGACGGTCTCGGCGACCCCGCCGGGGGTGCGGCCGCTCCTGAACTGCCACTTCCCGATGTCGGCGGTCGCCAGGTACGTCGCCATCGGCGCCTTCTCGTCCCAGACGAACGTCGTCTTCCCATCCTGTGTCTTGCGCGACACGAGCGTGCCGTTGGCGATCACGGACAGGTCGCCGGGCACCGTCACACGGAAGGTGAAGGACGCCTTGTCGCTCGGGTGGTCGTTGGAGGGGAACCACGTCGAGGCGGCGTTCGGCTCGTCGCCGATGAACGCGCCGTCGTCGGTGTGCACGAACCCGTACGGGGAGCCGAAGACGATCGGCGAGCCGGTGATCGTACGGGGCTCGCCGCAGTAGGCGACCGCGACGGCGAACCGCGAGCCCTTCGGCAGGCCGTTCGGAGGGGTGATGACCAGCTTGCGGCCCTCGTGGGTGAACGCCGCGTCCTTGCCGTCCACGGTGACCTTGTGCACCTTGAGCTGCTGGAGGTCCAGGCTCAGGCGCGACAGGTCCTGTGCCGCCAGCGCGGTGACCGTCGTCGTGCCGATGAGCCGTTTGGTGGACGGCTCGTAGGAGAAGCCCACGTCGTAGTGCTGGGCGTCGTACCCGCCGTTTCCCAGCGCGGGGAAGTACGGGTCGCCGAGGCCCGCCGCGCCGGCCGTGAAGTGGGGCTCGGGAGCGGCGCCGGCCGGGGACGCCACCGCCAGGCAGAGCGCCGACCCGATCGCGAGCAGCCGGCGTGATCCGCGCATTGTGCCCCCTTTTCGATGACTCTCTGTCAATGGTGCCCTTCGTCGGGACTGTTGACACAAGAGGGCTTTGGTGGAAGCAAGTGACCCGGTCGTCGCAGGTGAACATCCTTTGCCGGACTCTGATATTTACGAGAGGTTATCGATTCGTCACCCTGTGTTGTGCGGCGGTGGTCGCCGTGAGTGAGGTGAGGAATGAGGGACACCATGGACGTGAGCGGCACCATCACGCTGCGGTACGGCCCGTACGGCGACTACCTGACCGACCTGGGGGACGACGGCGGCACCGTCTCGCTGCTCCCTCGCGGCGCGACCGCCCGCAGCGCGCAGCAGTCCTGGACCGTGATCCCGTCCGGCGACGGGGTACAGCTGAAGAACGGTGAGACCGGACGGACCCTCGCCGCGCCGAGCGCCGGAACACTCGCGCGGGTGATGACGGTTCCGAGCGCGTCCGGCGAGGTGCCATGAGCTGAGAAGGCCCCCCGGGAGTGACCGGGGGGCCTTCTCGGCGACCTGGACGAGTGTCGTCAGTGAGCCTTAACGAACTGCTCCTCCTCGGTGGAGCCCTTCAGGGCGACCGTCGAGGAGTCCGGCGAAATCGCCGTGCTGACCAGGTCGAAGTAACCGGTGCCGACCTCGCGCTGGTGCTTGGTGGCGGTGTAACCGTTCGCCTCGTCGGCGAACTCCGCCTCCTGGAGCTCGACGTAGGACGTCATGCCGTCCTCCGCGTAGCCCCTGGCGAGGTGGTACATGGAGTGGTTGAGCGAGTGGAAGCCGGCCAGCGTGATGAACTGGAAGGTGTACCCCATGTGGCCGAGTTCGCGCTGGAACTTGGCGATCGTGGAGTCGTCGAGGTGCTTCTTCCAGTTGAACGACGGCGAGCAGTTGTAGGCGAGCATCTGGTCCGGGTACTCCGCCTTGATCGCCTCGGCGAACTGCTGGGCGACCTTCAGGTCCGGCGTGCCGGTCTCCATCCAGAGCAGGTCGGAGTACGGCGCGTAGGCGAGGCCGCGTGAGACGCAGGAGTCCAGGCCGTTGCGCACCCGGTAGAAGCCCTCGGCCGTGCGGTCGCCGGTGACGAATTGCTGGTCGCGCTCGTCCACGTCGCTGGTCAGCAGGGTCGCGGCCTGGGCGTCGGTCCGCGCGACGATCAGCGAGGGGACGCCGGAGACGTCGGCCGCGAGGCGTGCCGCGTTCAGCGTCTTGATGTGCTGTCCGGTCGGGATGAGAACCTTCCCGCCGAGGTGACCGCACTTCTTCTCCGACGCGAGCTGGTCCTCCCAGTGCACCCCTGCCGCGCCGGCCGCGATCATGCCCTTCATCAGTTCGAAGGCGTTGAGGACGCCGCCGAAGCCGGCTTCGGCGTCCGCGACGATCGGTGCGAGCCAGTGCGGCGCCGAAGCGTCGCCCTCGGCCCAGGTGATCTGGTCGGCGCGCAGCAGCGCGTTGTTGATGCGGCGAACGACGGCCGGGACCGAGTTGGCCGGGTAGAGGCTCTGGTCCGGGTACGTCTGGCCGCCGAGGTTGGCGTCCGCCGCGACCTGCCAGCCCGAAAGGTAGATCGCTTTGAGGCCCGCGCGCACCTGCTGCACGGCCTGGTTTCCGGTCAGCGCGCCGAGCGCGTTGATGTAGTCGTCTTCGTGCAGGAGCTTCCATAGCCGCTCCGCACCGAGGCGGGCGAGCGTGTACTCCTCCTGCACAGATCCGCGGAGCCGGACCACGTCTTCGGCGGTGTAGTCACGCTCGAGCCCGGACCAGCGAGGGTCGGTCTCCCACTGCCGCTGCAGTTCATCGGCTGCGCCCTTGAGGCGACGGTTGTTCATCAAGGCTGCCCTCCTATGTCGTCCCCTGGGTGCTATGACCCCAGTTTCCGTCCTGGACGGCCCGAGTGAACTGTGAAGTAACAAGAAGAAGCGCGAAATTTCCGCTATCATCAACCCGTGACGGGCTTTCAAAAAGAAGAATCGCTGAACTTGACAAATGGTCTAGACCTTGTGACGTTCGGTCAGCGTCTTCGTCATCTTCGCCGTGTACGCGGCTATACCCTTGCTGACCTGGGACAACGCGTCGGCCGTGCGCCTTCGCAGCTCTCTCTGCTGGAGAACGGCAGGCGCGAGCCGAAGCTCTCCCTGCTCCAAGCGCTGGCGACGGCTCTCGGCGTGCCGATCGAGGAACTTCTCAGAAAACAGCCGCCGAACCGGCGCGCCCAGCTCGAGATCGCGATCGAGGAGGCGCAGCGCGACCCTGTCTACCAGGCGTTGGGCCTCTCTCACCTGAAGATCGGCAAGCGGGTGCCGAACGATGTTCTCGAACATCTCCTCGCGATGTACGACGAGGTCAAGCGGGGGCGTACGAAACCGACCGCCAGCCCCGAGGACGCCCGTAAGGCCAACGCGGAGCTGCGCCGGCAGATGCACGAGCGCGGCAACTACTTCGGCGAGATCGAGCAGGTCGCGGCCAAGTCCCTGGAGGCCGCCGGCTACCGCGCCGGCGCCCTCTCACAGGGCATGCTGCTGTCGCTCGTCGCCCACTTCGGCTTCACCCTGCGCTACGTGCAGGACCTGCCCCGCTCGGTCCGGTCCATCACCGACCTGCGCAACCGGCGCATCTACCTCGAACGCCAGCAGCTCGGCATGCACACGCCACGGACGATCCTGCTGCAGACCCTCGGGCACATCGCGCTGGAGCACGCGGTGCCCAAGGACTTCGCCGACTTCCTGCGCCAGCGCGTCGAGGCCAACTACTACGCCGCGGCGGCCCTCCTGCCCGAGCGCACCGTCGTGCCCTACCTCCACGAGGCGAAGGCCGACCGCGAGCTCTCCATCGAGGACCTCTGCGACGTCTTCTCCGTCTCGTACGAGATGGCCGCCCACCGCTTCACCAACCTCGCCACGCACCACCTCGAACTCCCCGTGCACTTCGCCAAGAACGACGAGAGCGGCACGATCTACAAGGCGTACGCGAACGACGGGCTGATCTTCCCCTCGGACGAGCACGGCGCCATCGAGGGGCAGCGGATGTGCCGGGAGTGGGCAGGGCGCCACGTCTTCACCGCCGACGACCGCTTCTCCATCTACTACCAGTACACCGACACGCCGACCGGGACGTACTGGTGCCTGTCGCACGTCGACCCCAGCCACGACCGCAGCTTCGCGATCACCCTGGGCGTGCCCTTCGAGCACTCCCGCTGGTTCCGCGGCCGCGACACGAACCGCCGGGTCAAGTCGGCGTGCCCCGACGGTGACTGCTGCCAGCTGCCCCCGGCCGAGCTGGCCCAGCGGTGGCAGGGCTACTCCTGGCCGTCGGCACGCGCCCACTCCCACGTCCTCGCCGTGCTGCCGCGCGGGGCCTTCCCGGGAGTTGACGAGGCGGACGTCTACAGTTTCCTGGACCAGCACGCCAGAAGCTGAAAGCTTTCGTCTGTGTGACGCCGTCGAAACACCGCCGAAACGGCGGCGGGAGTCAATGAGCCGAGTCGCAACGAAAGGGGGACCCGTGCTGTCCCAGGTCGAGACATGGCTGCGCGACCGCATGAGTTCCGCCGCGGATTGGCCGGTCGAGAAGCTGCTCGCGGCGAAGGGCGAGACGACGGTGAGCGTCGTCCTGCCCGCACGCGACGAACAGGACACGGTGGGCGAGATCGTCGCCACGATCCGCCGTGACCTCGTGGAGCACGCGCCCCTCGTCGACGAGATCGTCGTCGTCGACTCCCGATCCACCGACGACACCGCCGCCGTGGCCGCTTCGGCGGGCGCGCGCGTGTTCGCCCAGGACACCGTGCTGCCCGAGCTCCCGCCGCTCTCCGGCAAGGGCGAGGCGCTGTGGAAGTCGCTGCACGTCACGTCCGGGGACCTCGTCGTCTTCGTCGACGCGGACCTGCGCGACTTCTCCTCGTCATTCGTCACCGGGCTGCTCGGCCCGCTGCTCACCGACCCGTCCACCTGCTACGTGAAGGCCTGCTACGACCGGCCGTACGTCTCCGGTGAGACGGTCATCGCGAACGGCGGCGGGCGGGTCACCGAGCTCGTCGCCCGCCCCGTGATCAACATGCACTGGCCGCTGCTCGCCGGCGTCCTCCAGCCGCTCTCGGGGGAGTACGCCGGCCGCCGTACGCTGCTGGAACAGGTGCCGTTCGTCACCGGGTACGGCGTTGAGCTCGGGCTGCTGATCGACGTGCTGGAGGTCGAGGGGCTGGACGCCATCGCCCAGGTCGACCTCGGCGTCCGCACCCACAGCCACCAGTCGTCCGAGGACCTCGGCCGGATGGCCGGGCAGATCATGCAGACGGCCTGGTCGCGCCTTGCCCGGCAGGGCCGGGTCATCCCGCTGGAACACCCGTCGACCACGCTGACGCAGTTCCGCCGCGACGGAGGCGGGTACCGCGTGACGGTACGGGACGTCGCAGTGGGGGAGCGCCCCCCGATGATCGACGTCCCGGCGTACGCCGGCTCAGCCGGCTGAGGGCGGCGACAGGATCCCGCCGAACGTCGGGTCGGGGTTCGCGCCCTGCTTCGCCGTACTCTTGGGCGCGGCCGGCCGGTTCGCGTTGCCGTACGCGTCGGCGGGCGGCGGCACGACGTCATAGTTGGTCGACGTCGCCGCCGTCAGGCCGGACAGGTCGAGGTTCAGCTTGCTCAGCGGCACGCCCAGGGCGTTCAGCGGCTTGAGTAGCGTCTCGCACTGCTTGGGCGGGGCACCGAGGGAGTAGGCCAGCGAGCACAGCCACATCGCGACGTTCTGCGACTGCTGCAGGTTGAGCCGCGCGTGCAGCGTGCCGTCCTGGGCGTCGTAGACGCCGAGCGCGTTGGTGGCCGCCAGCGGCGCCTTGTCCAGGAACTGCTGGAGAGCCGTCTTCTCCTTCACCAGGATCCCGGTGACCTGTGCGAGGCCCTGGACGTTCGCCGCAATCTCGGTCTTGTTCTGCTTCACGAACGCGGAGACCTGCTGCAGGGCCAGCGAGAGGCTCTTGATGGCCGCCCGCAGCTCGGTCCGCTCCGTGTTGAGCGTGCCGGACACCGACGCCAGGTTCTGGGAGAACGAGCGGATCTGGCGGTCGCTCGCCGCCATCGCCTGCGTGATCTTGGCGAGGTTCTGGACGGTCTGCGTCGTGTTGCCGCTGTTGTCGGACAGCACGCGGCTGACGTCGGACAGGTCCTTCAGGGTCTGCTTGAAGTTCGCGCCCTGCCCGTCGAGCGTCTGCGCGCTGGTCTTGAGGAGCCGCGACAGCGCGCCCTGGGAGTTCGCGCCCTGGGGGCCGAGGGCCTTGGTGAGCTCGTTGACCGCCGAGTTGGCGTCGTCGAGCTCGACCGGCACGGCCGTGTTGGTCAGCGGCAGGGTCGCGCCGTCCCGCAGGGCCGGGCCGCCGCGGTAGACGGGCGTGAACTGGATGTAACGGTCGGCGACCAGGGACGGCACGATCACGACGGCCTGGGCGCTCGCCGGGATCTTCCGGTCGGCGTCGAAGGACATCTTGACGACGACCATGTTGCCTTCGGGCGTGACCTTGGTGACCTTGCCGACCTTCACGCCGAGCACGCGTACCTCGGTGCCCGGGTAGACGCCCGTGGCACGTTCGAAGTAGGCGGTGACGCGTGTCTGCGAACCTCCTGGCCACACGATGACGGCGATGGCCGCGACCATGACGACGGCCAGTGTGAGGGCGCCGAACGTGAGAACGCGGGCAGACCGGAGTCTGCCACGACGGGTGGAACCGAGCAGACCCACTCAGACTCCCGTTGGGTATGGAGTGACCTGGGCCACGTGGGGGGCAGGAGGCGGAAATAAGCTACCTCTTACCTCGCTGTGGGGGTACTGGTTGTTACACCCTCGTAACTCCTCATGCGCCAAGTCAACATTATTGGCCACTTCTGTGACTCTTGCCACGAATGTTACCGCCGGTAACGCTCCTCGGTCTACGCTTAAGAGACGCTCTGTCCAATAGCCGTGGTCGCGGTCCGCCGCCATGGAACGGAGGAAACATGTCGGAAGACGGTGCCCCCGGCTTCTCCCTCGAACTCACCGAAGACGTCCAGCAGGTCAAGGACTGGGTTCACGAGTTCGCCAAGGACGTCATCCGGCCCGCCGGCGAGGAGTGGGACGAGCGCGAGGAGACCCCCTGGCCGGTCCTCCAGGAGGCCGCCAAGATCGGCCTGTACTCCCTCGACTTCTTCGCCAACCAGTGGTTCGAGCCCTCCGGCCTCGGCATCCCCGTGGCCTTCGAGGAGATCTTCTGGGGCGACGCAGGGATCGGCCTGTCCCTGGTCGGCTCCGGCCTGGCGGCCGTCTCCGTCGCCGCCACCGGCCTGCCCGAACAGATCGGCGAGTGGGTGCCCCAGATGTTCGGCACCCCCGACGACGTCAAACTCGGCGCCTTCTGCGCCTCCGAACCGGACGCCGGCTCCGACGTCGGCGCGATCCGCACCCGCGCCACGTACGACGAGGCCAAGGACGAGTGGGTCATCAACGGCACCAAGACCTGGGCCACCAACGGCGGCATCGCCGACGTCCACGTCGTGGTCGCCTCCGTCGACCCGTCCCTGGGCTCACGCGGCCAGGCGTCGTTCATCGTCCCGCCCCGTACGCCTGGCCTGTCCCAGGGCCAGAAGTTCAAGAAACACGGCATCCGCGCGTCCCACACGGCCGAGGTCATCCTGGACGCGTGCCGAGTGCCAGGCTCGTGCCTGGTGGGCGGCAAGGAGAAACTCGACGAACGCCTCGCCCGCGTACGCGAAGGCAAACGCGCCGCCGGCCAAGCCGCGATGCGCACCTTCGAGGCCTCCCGCCCGACCGTCGGCGCGATGGCCGTCGGCATCGCACGAGCCGCGTACGAGTACGCCCTGGACTACGCGTGCGAACGCGAACAGTTCGGCAGGAAGATCGGCGACTTCCAGGCGGTGGCGTTCAAGCTCGCAGACATGAAGACCCAGACCGACGCCGCCCGCCTCCTCGTCTGGCGAGCCGCGTGGATGGCACGCAACAACAAGGACTTCACCAGCGCCGAGGGCTCCATGGCCAAGCTCTTCGCCGGAGAGACGGCCGTACGCGTGACCGAGGAGGCCATCCAGATCCTGGGCGGCAACGGATACACCCGCGAGTTCCCGGTGGAACGCTGGCACCGCGACAGCAAAATCTTCACGATCTTCGAGGGCACGTCGGAGATCCAGCGGCTGGTGATCGGCCGTACGGTGACGGGCCTGCCGGTCCGCTAGCGTTTTCGCAGGTCAGGTGCATTGTGCGTGCATGTCTGTGCTGAGTTTGATCACGCTGCGCGTCGATCAGCGATTGCTCGTCAGACCCCATCGTTTCCCGTCGGTTCCCAACGCGGTGCTGACTTGGTGCTGACCCGTAACCGCTAGGCATGTCGTGGCGGGATGGGGCCAGCACGTCGGGAGTGGCTCGCCGTCCGGGCCTCAGCGGTGATCCTCCGCGTCAGGTTCAGGCGAGGGAATGGCAACCGCTTGCTGACCACAACCCACGGACGCTGACCACAGCTCACGGACGGGTAGGGGGCGGCCGATGCAAGGGTGTCGCGAGCCGTGTAATGACTGCTAAGGGGAGCACGCGTGAGGGAGAGCGGTTGTGATCTGCGGTTCTTATGGGTGTGTGATGAGGCTCGGTCACGATCAACGATCAGCGTTCTATGCCGCCACACCGCGCACTGCTTCAGGTCAGCCCGCTCAAGGAGCTACCCGAGCCTACGAACGTCGATCAACTCAAGATCCGGCGCCATGATCGCCTCGGCGGCATCCACCCTCAGCCTGCCGCACAACAAGCCGCCTGAGAACCCACGAAGTACTTGCGGAGCAGACCACTTAGCCTGGGGTTGTGTCGATGATCGGGAGTTCGACGCGTACGGTGGTCCCGGCTCCGCGTGGGCTGTTGAGGAAGATGTGGCCGCCGAGTGCTTCCACGCGGTCTTTGAGCCCGAGCAGGCCGGTGCCGTGGGTGAAGTCGGCGCCGCCGATGCCGTTGTCGCGGATCGCGAAGCGCAGGACGGTGTCCGCGGGGTCGGCTTCGACGGTGATCGTGATGGCTGAGGCGTGCGCGTGTTTGGCCGCGTTGGTCAGCGCTTCTGCGACGACGTAGTACGTGCTGACCTCGACATGCTCAGGAAGCCGCCCTTCCACGCGTACGTCGAGATCGGCCGGGATCGGTGAGCGGCGAGCGAGCGTGCGCAGCGCTGCGGGGAGGCCGCCTTTGGACAGGATCGCCGGGTGGATGCCGTGTGCGAGCACGCGCAGTTCCTGCAGCGCGTCGTTCGCCTCGGTGGCGAGTTCGTCGATCTCGTCGGCGAGTTCGGGTGGCACCGCTGTTTGCACTGCGCGCAGCCGTAGCCCGAGGGAGACCAAGCGCTGCTGGGCGCCGTCGTGTAGGTCCCGCTCGAGACGTCGGCGTGTCTGGTCGGCGGTGGCGACGATCCGCGCGCGCGAGGTGGTGAGTTCGGCGTACAGCCGGGTGTTGTCGAGGGAGACGGCGAGTTGGCCGGCGATGAGTTTGACGCCGTCGAGCCGTTCGGTGGTGAACGCGCCGCGGATGAAGCGGTTTTCCAGCAGGAGGACCGCGCGCAGCGCGCCGCGGCTGAGGATGGGGACGGCCAGTAGCGAACAGCAGGCGAGGCCGGTGAAGTGCTGGTCGCGAGCGAAGCGGTCGTCGAGAGTGGCGTCACCCACGACCAGCGGTTCCCGCAACCGCTGGCAGTATCGCAGCACAGACATCGGGATTTCGGCGCCGTCGCCGCTGATCGGGACGGGAGCGTCGCCGTCCGGGGTCGGCAGGAGCCAGCCTTGCCGGTCCTCTCTCCACAGCGGCAGGTATACGCCGGTGGCGCCGGTCATCGCGCTGAGCACCTGGACTACGCGGGTGTGCAGCCGTTTGATGCTGGTCTCCGAACTCAGCGCCTGCGACGCGGACAAGATGCCGAGCAGGTCGAGCGTTCCGGTCGTAACGGCGGCCCGCTGGCGGAGGTCGTCACCGCTCTGCCCGGCGGTCACGTCAGGTTGTGGCCGCAGATTCGGGTATGCCCAGTCGAGTTGGGCGACTTTCGCGGTTGCGCCCCATGCGAGGTACTGCCGGCGTGCTTCGATCAAAAGGTTGTAGCCGGCGTGTTCGACGCCGTGGGTGAGGTAGAAGCGGGCCGCGCGTTCGCTGATCAGGGCCCGATGCCATGGGCGCTGTCGCTCGGCGACCTCGCGCCGGGCGGCGTCGAAGGCGATGGTGGCGGCGCGGAAGTCCCCGCACGCCCAGGCTCGCTCGGCCTCGACCAACTGCAGCAGGTGCAGGAAGTTCGCCGGCGCGTCCGCGGCGCGTGCGGCCAGCCACCGCGTCACCTCCTCCAACTCGGACAGTAGATCATCGCGCTCACCGCCGTGGCCGTCGCGGGCCTGCCCGGCGAGGGACAGCCCGCGCAGCATGTGGGCCACGGCGGTCGGATAGATACCCGGGACGGTCGGCAACAGCAGCATCGTCGCCGCGGTGTGCCGCGCCAGGTCGGCCGGATCACCGAAGATGGCGGCGGCGATCGCGTGGTTGACATTCGCGTTGAAAAGGGCCAGCGGGTTGCCGGCGTACCTGTCGGGCGCCGCCTCACCGGCTGTGCTGGAGCTTTCCCCGCGCAGCACACCAGCCAGCCACTGGTAGCTGGCGATCCACTGGGCGGTCTGCTCGTTGCCGCTGCGCCGCAGGAGAGCCAGCCCTGCCTCCACCTCAGCGGCGCAGCTGTCCAGCGAGGCCGCGCCGTCCAGCAGGTGTTGTACGGTCGGCTCGTAGGTGTATCCGGCGTTGGCCAGGTCACCCCCCGTGATCAGCCCCTCCCGGGCCCGCTGGGCTGCTTGGACACCATTTTCGATCGGCTCGAACCAGCAGCTCAGAATGGCGAATATGAAGCGCGCTTGGGAGGTGTCGGGCTCGTAGCCGCGGGCCTCGCCCAATGCCAGGATCCGCCGCGACACCTGGTACCCGGCGGCGTAGTCGCCGCGCAGCGCCACAGCGGGGAAGGCGATGTGGATCGCTGGGCCAAGGAGGGGACGGGCGGAGCCGTGCTCGAGCCAGATTCGCAGCGCCTCCAGGCTCAGCCAGGCGAGCATGGCCTGGTCGGAAACGAAGTAGTTCGCCGGCACGAGCGTGTTGATCACGCGGATGGCGGCGAGCAGGGTTGGATCGGTGATCTCCGGCCCAGCCGGCTCGTCGCCTCCCTCGGTGTGGTCCAACCACCGGTACAGATAACCGAGCTGCCGGTCGAGTTCGTCCGGGAACCGGTCGGCGGCCGGGACACTGATGCCGAGCTCACGCAGCGACTGCAGGCCCAGGCCGATCGCCTCGGCAAGACGGTTCCGGTGGGTCAGGCTTCTCACCTGTATGCATGTCGCGTCGACACGCTGCATGGCAGTAGTGCACAGCTCCCCGATCGTGCGGTACTCATCGTCCGCCTCGTCCAGGCGTCCCAGGCTGTACAGCGCGGCGTGCCGGCCAGAGCGCACCTCGATCAGCGTGGTGATCTGGTCCGGTTCGATCAGCCGCAGCGCGGCCGTCAGCAGTGCGTTCACCAGCGCGTAGTCCCCGATCAAGGACGCCTGGCCGGCGGCGCGCCGCAGCAGCCCCACCACCCGGCGCCGCTCGGCAGGGTCCTCGACCGCCTCGACCACCGGCAGGTACTGCTCCGCTGCGACCGCGAACCAATCCGGGACCGCCGCGAGCCGCCGCGCCATGGCCAGCCGCAGGGTGCGCCGCCGCGGCGGATCCACCCCGCGCAGGACCGCCTCGCGGATCCGGTCGTGGCGAAACCGCATCGACTGATGTGCCCCGGGCTCTGCCACCAGAACACCATCGTCCAGGGCGGGCGCCAGCGACTGCTCCACCACGCCTGCCGATACGGCGATAGCGGTCCGCAGCACGCTCAGCTCGGCTCGCCCGCCCAGACAGGCCATCGCCTCCACCACTCGCCGCGACCGCGCCGGCATGGCCAGAACCCGCGCTGCCAGCAACCCGGCCACCTCGGAACGGCCAAGGTGAGCGCGCACGGCTGCCGCGTCCCACTGCCACCCGGCGGCCGTCACCGTCAATGCGCCGTCGCATCGCAGCGCGTTGAGCAGCTCCACCGTCTCGTACGGATTGCCGGACGTATACGGACTGATCACACCAGCCAGGCCCGCCGCCGTGGCCGGGTCCACGTGCAGCATTTCCGCAACCAAGGTGATCACGCACGGTGCCGGCAGGTTGACCAGCCGCAGGTGCCGTACTCCAGACTGTTCACGCCATCTCGACAGCGGCGCCGCCAGCGGATGAGCCGCGTCCACCTCGTCTTCGCGGTACGCACCCACCAGCAGCAGGCCGTCGACCGGTTCCTCGCACAGCATGAGGTCGACGAAGCCGAGTGGCGTGCGCCCCGCCCACTGCAGGTCATCGACGAACACCACCACCGGCCGTTTCCGCGAGGCGACCGCGCGCAGGACGTCCACGGCCGTGCGCTGCACCCGTGCCTGCGCGGTCAGCGGATCGCCCGGATCGGGCGGCACGGCCAGCAGCGCCGAAAACTCAGGCACCACCGCGGTCAGCAGACCCGCGTTCGGGCCGAGCGCCCGCAAGATCCGCGCCCGATCCTCAGCCAGCTCGTCCTCCGGCTCGGCTAGCAACAGCCGGCCCAGCGCGCGGAACGCCTGGTGAACCGCGTCGAACTCCAGATCCCGCCGATACTCATCGAACTTGCCCGCCACGAACCAGCCATCCCGGCCGGTCACCACCGGACGTAGCTCATCGGCCAGCGCCGTCTTGCCCACCCCCGGCGACCCGCCGACCAGCACCCCACGACACCGGCCTGCCAGCGCCTCCTCGAACGCCGCCTTGAGCGCCCCGACCTCTGCGTCACGGCCCACCGGCCTCGATGGCGGCAGCAAACGCAGCGGAAAATCGCGCTTCCCGACCCGCAGCGCAGCCGTCGGACCCGGGCCGGCGTCTCGCAACTTCTCCAGGTCGTAGACCACGCCCTCCGCTGTCTGGTAGCGGCTGTCCGGTTCCTTCTCCAGCAGATGCATGATGATCGCGGACAACGGCGCGGGTACGGCCTGGTTCACCTCCGCCGGCGGCACAGGCGCAATGGCCAAATGATCATGCGTGAGCCGCAACGGGTCTCCGGTACCGAACGGCGGTTCACCCGTCGCCAATTCGTACAACGTCGCGCCCAGCGCGTACAGGTCGGCACGCTGATCCACCGACCGCGCCGTACGCCCGGTCTGCTCCGGAGCCAGGTACTCCAACGTTCCCACGATCTCCGTATGGTGCGTGAACGCGGGACGAATCTCGGCGAACGACGACGCCAAAGCGAAGTCCACCAGACACGGCGCACCGCCTCCGGAGAGCACGACGTTCGCCGGCGTGATGTCCCGGTGCATCACCCCCCGCTGGTGCATCCCCGCCACCGCCCGGGCCAGCCCCACCGCGAGCCCGATCAGCTCATCGACCACAAGCGGCTTCGCCAGCCCAGCCAGACTCACCTCACCGACATCCGCCACGACGATCGACCTCGGATACCGCGACGCCTCCACCAACTGGGCAAGCCCGTCGACTCCGCGAAGCCGCTCAAGGACCGCCACCTCGTGCCGTAGTCGCCGCTGGGCATCCGGCCCCAGCGGCTCCTTACGCACAACAGTGCCCTCAGCAAACACCATCCGCGTGACACGCGTGTGTTCGCTCTCATGCAGTATTTCCTCCCGAACGCGTAGATCTCGCCCAGGCGGCCCCCCGCTTGCCCCCATCCGACACCTCCACGCGTGGTCGCGTGTCATTTCCTGCTTACAGCAATCTGAGGGCGGTGGCCAATGAGGTGCCCCACCTGCCGAATACGAAGCGACCCATTACCGTTCGATCAACACAACTCATCACCGACCGGCAGCGCCGATGGGCCACCCTCACCGGGTGAACGCGCCCGTCCGGGAGCACTGCTCCCGGCGACCACAACCCAGGTAAGCGTCCCAGAGGCCCCGGGATTCGCTCTGTCTGAATCTGCAGGTCACAGGTGTGGATGGGATTTTCGGCACCCGCAGGGTACGCACCGTACGGGCCGAGTGCACCGATCGGATGCTGATCTACCACGAGCGGCACCGGCGATCGGTACTCGAGGCGTACAACGGCCACGGGCCGCACCAGTCCCGGCGACAGCGACCTCCCGACTCCGGCCAGCCAGTGGTCACCTCGTTGGATGCACCGATCCGCCGGCGGAAAGTACTCGGCGGCGTGATCAACGAGTATCACAGGGCCGCATGAATGATCTTACGAACTAGCAGGTCAGGCCACCGCGACGAGTTTTGAAGCACTACAGGTTCGAATCTGATGTGGGCAGAATTTCGGCAAGTACCCAGCAGAGGTGTGCCGCCCGGACTCAGCGACTTCACCGGCACGCCCTCGCCTTCCTCGACGCCCGTCAGGGGCGCCACCAGGGCACCGTCACATCTTCGTCGCCGCGCTCTTGATGGCCTCGCGGATACGTACGTAAGTACCGCACCGGCAGATGTTGCGGATCTCGTCCAGGTCGGCATCGCCGATCTCACGGCCCTCGGCCTTGGCCTGCCGCACCTTGGCGATCGCCGCCATGATCTGCCCCGGCTGGCAGTAGCCGCATTGGGCGACGTCCTGCTCGAGCCAAGCCTCCTGCATCGGGTGCAGTGCCCCGGTCGTACGGTCCGCGAGCCCCTCGATCGTCGTGATCTCGTCCGTCGGTCCGATGTCCATGACCCGGACCGAGCACGGGTTGAACGCCTTGCCGTTGATGTGGCATGTACAGGCCTTGCAGACGTCCAGCCCGCAGCCGTACTTGGGGCCGGTGAGGCCGAGGAGGTCGCGGATCACCCACAGCAGGCGCAGGTCGTCCGGTGCCTCCACGGTGACCCGGTCGCCGTTCAGGATGAAGCTGTGTTGCGGCATGGAGGGCTCCTCAGAAGATGTGGTCGAGGCCGTCGGTCGGAGACTGGGGAATCGACGGTTCGAGCGGCAGGGGTTCGAAGCCGAGAGTCTCGTGGTTGATCGGGAAGCGTGTCGGCATCGTGCCGGTCGCGCGCGCGTACGCGCAGGCCACCGCAGCGAACGCACCCGCGACACCCAGCTCGCCGGCTCCGCCCGGGTCGCCGGTCGTGGTCGGCGACACCACGATCCGTACGTCCGTCGGGATGTTCCACTGCCGGGTGTAGAAGAAGTTGTCCCAGCTGCCCTCGAGCGGCAGCCCGTCCTTGATGTGCAGGCTCTCGGTCAGCGCCAGCCCGATGCCGTCGCTGATGCACCCGATCATCTGCGCCTCCAGCCCGCGCGGGTTGATCGGCCGGCCCACGTCGACCACCATCATGACCTTGGTGACGCGCGGCCCGGTCACCCCGTCGCGTACCTTCCGGTTCACCGTCTCCGGCCGGCAGTCGATCTCGACGAGCACCGCCGTACAGGCCTTGAACTCCGTGTGCACGGCGAGGCCCTGCGCGGTGCCGTCGGGCATATCGCGCCCCCACTGCCCGAGCTCGGCGACCCGGTCCAGTACGGCACGGGCGCGGTCGTGCTTGAGGAACTCCCGGCGGAACTTCACCGGGTCCTTGTTCATCGCGCCGGCGAGCCGGTCGACGATCAGTTCGCGGGCGCACACGACGTTGGGGGAGTAGACGTCGCGCATGCTGCCGGTGTGGAACTTCAGCGGCACCTCGGTGAGCAGCTGCGTCGTGACACCGAAGTCGTACGGGACCTCCTGGGTCAGCTCGAAGACCGTCTCGGAGAAGCCGAGCCCGCCGACCGGCAGCTTCGCGGCCGTCGCGGTGAGCATCTCGCCGAGCCCGTGCGTGAAGTCCGTCGCGACGCTCGCGTGCCGCTGCTCGTAGCTGACCACGTTGCCGAGGGCGTACGTCGCGCGCACCCTGCTGTGACACATCGGGTGGGCGCGGCCGTGCCGGAAGTCGTCCGTACGGTGCCACATCAGCTTGACGGGCTTGCCCATCTTCTGGGAGATCTCGGCGGCCTCCAGGGCCGCGTCGAAGAACAGCTTGCGGCCGAAGGAACCACCGCCCTCGATGACGTGCACCTTCACGGCGTGCTGCGGCATGCCGAGCATTGTGGCGATGCTCTGCTGGGCGTCGATCGGCGCTTTCACGCCGGACCAGATCTCGGCGCTGTCCGCCTTCACGTCGGCGATCGCGTTGTTGGTCTCGAGCGCGCTGTTGCTGGCGAACGCGAAGACGAAGTCGGCGTCGATCTTCTTGGTGAGGATGGGCGGGAGGAGCGGCGGGAGCGTGGCCTTGCGCAGCTTCGCGAGTACGGTCTCGTCGGACTCCTGGTCGACGGTGCCCGGGCCCCAGGTGACGTCGAGGGCGCGGACGGCGTCGATGCACTGGCCGAAGGTCGCGCCGCGTACGGCCACACCGGTGGAGACGACCTCCACGTCGGTGATGCCGGGCATGGCACGGACGGCCGGCGCGTTCGTCACGCTCTTGACCGTGCCGTTGATCGTGGGCGGCCTGCGGACCATCGTCGGCTTCGCCTCGGGGCAGACGTCGAGGTCGAGGGTGAACTTCTTGCGGCCGGTGACGATGTCGTGGGCGTCGATCCGGTTCTGCGGGGTGCCGACGAGGGCGAAGTCGGCCTCGCTCTTGGGCTTCGCGGTGACCTGGACGGTCCTGGTGCTGGCGGCGGCCTTGGCGAGGTCGCCGTAGGTCACCTTCTTGCCTCCGTGGCTGATGACCCCGTGCGCGACCGTGAGGTCGCTCGCGCGGACGTCCCAGTTCGCGGCGGCCGTGTGGAGGAGCTTCGCGCGGGCGACCGCCGCCGCGGTCCGCACCGGGTGGTACATGGACCGGATGGTGTTCGACCCGCCGGTGAACTGGTTGAAGATCAGCTCCGGCCGCGCGTCGGCGAGCGTGACCTTGACCTTGTCGAGCGGCAGGTCCAGCTCCTCGGCGATCAGCATTGCCACCGCGGTCGAGATGCCTTGCCCGACCTCGGTCCTCGGCATCGCGAACGAGGCCGTACCGTCCTCGTGGACCTGGATCGCGATGAGGTTCGCGGTCGGCAGCGCGGCCAGCGTGAGCGCGTCGCCGAGGTCCATGATCTCGGCCGGCTCAGGGAGCGAGGGGATCTTCGCCTCGGCCGCCTTCGGCGTGATCGGGTCGAGCGTCGCCGCCGCGATCAACGTCGGACCGGCGAGAAGGTAACCGAGGAAGCGACGGCGACAGGTGTCGTGCCGTTGAGGTTCGGGGCGGTGGTCTGCCATCGGCTGTCCTTTCAACGCTACGCGTCTGGCGTGCAGCGGAGTGTGACACAACGCACCGTATGTGCGCTATGACGTGGAGAGACTTTTCCGTAACGCCTGTGCCGCGTGAGCCGCAAGTCGGACCGGGCGCTTGAAAATCCGGGCCGATTGTCGGGAAGCTTCATCCGGGCAGCATCGTCGATGAGCAGCGAGCCATCGCGATCAAAGAGCTGCCCCGTGCGGTCACTATCCAGAATGGCCGGAAACGCCGGTCACATCGCCCGTGCGGCGATAACGACAGCAACCGCGGCCTCGGCGTCTCGTGTCATCACGGTTCCCTGTGACATGGCGAGCCGGATCGCGGCGATCGATTCGGCGAAGATGAGCTGGTTCTGGACGTAGATGTCATCGCCAGATCTGTGGAGAGGCCACGTGGTGAAAAATTCGGCCTCTACAGGGTTGGTGACCGGGGTTGGTGTCCCGGCCCTCGGTATATGCCGGACGGGGCGGCGCCTGGGGTGCGCCGCCCCGTCCGGGACGTGGTTCAGGCTGTCAGGATCACTGCGGGATGGTGCAGCCGGGCCGGGTGTAGTCGATGACGCTTCCCGGTGCGATGCACGCGCCGAGGATGTAGGTCTCCTGGGCGTAACCGATGCCCTGGTGCACGGTGATGTTGCCCGACTCATCAACCTCGCACGGGTTGTCGAGCGTGCACTGTTCGCCGTCCTCGTTGCCCGTGTTGTTGATGGCGATGACCTTGCCGGAGTTGGCGTCGATCACCGGGGAACCGGAGGTGCCGCCGATGGTGTCGCACGAGGACGTGTAGCGCACCGAGTCCTTAAACGTCCACTGGTCCTCGCGGAGCCGGTAGACGAACCCGTCCAGGCTGCAGGAGTACGTCGTCCGCCAGTAGCCGGAGACGACGCGCAGGTCGGTGCCGGCCGTCGGGTGGTCGAGCGACAGCTGCAGGGCGGGCGTGTTGTAGGTCTGCTGGATGGACGCGTAGCTGGTGTTGAGTTTGTACAGGGTGACGTCGGTGTCGGTCATCGTGGAGTACAGCACCCTCGTCGCGTGCAGGGTGCCGAGCGTTCCCTGGCCGCTGGGGTCGAGCAGGGTGAACGACCGGCTGGACGGCTGGTCGGTGATGACCTGTCCGGGGTCCGGCATGCCGCCCTCGTAGCAGTGCCCGTTGGTCAGTACGAGCGCGGGGTCGCTGTCGGCGGCGTCCGGGGTGCGGACGAGGGAGCCGGAGCAGTTGCTCAGGGCGACGATCCCGGTGTAGTCGACGGCCAGCTTGGGGGGAGCGGGAGCGGCGGAGGCGGCGGACTGGACGACGGAGGTCAGCGTCGCGGTGCCGAGGAACGCTGCGGCGAGTACGCCGAGGAGGCGTCTTTGCATGGCGGGGGGTCCTCTCCATTGAGCGGGGGCAGCGTGATGCTAACCCGGACCAAAACGTTTCTGCTATGGGGTGATTTCAGCCATTTTGACGAGGAGTCACGGCCAGCTGTCTTGTGTGTGGGGCGGATAGGTCGCTGAACTGGAGAAGTACACGATCCGGCCGGGTCCGGCCGCCCGGTCGAACAGCGCCGCATCGAGCGCGAGGTTTCCCGCACCGACCGCCAAGGACCGGCCGTCGATCGCCGCGCGGTGTCGCGAGACAGCGGCGCGGTGAATGACGAGGTATTCGGCACGGACAGAGTCGCTGCAGGCGCCGCCCGCGATGTGCAGAGCCCTGCGCTCGCGCAACGGCTTCCCCTGCTAGTGCCGCATCAGCGAACGTTTGCCTTGTTGTGGCGTGGCGGGCCGTCTGGGTGCTGTGTCTGTGGGCCCGTTTCCGGCACCCTGTCGGGGTGGCGGAACGGGTACGCGTACGCGAGATCGATGACGACGAGGGGCAGCGGCTGCTGCGGATCATCCGCAGGGGTACCGGGTCGGTGGTGACCTGGCGGCGGGCACAGATGGTGCTGTTGTCCGCGCAGGGCATGCCGGTCGCGAAGATCGCAGAGGTGACCTTCACCAGCGATGACCGGGTCCGCGATGTGATCCACAACTTCAACGCCGACGGCTTCGACTCGCTCTATCCCAAGTACAAGGGCGGCCGTCCGAAGACGTTCACGCTGCCCGAACGGCGCGAGATCAAGAAGATTGCGAAGTCCAAGCCGACCGAACACGACCTGCCGTTCTCGGCCTGGAGCCTGACCAAGCTGGCGGACTTCCTGGTCGCTGAGGGGGTGGTCGACGACATCAGCCACGAGGGCCTGCGCATCCTGCTCCGCGAGGAAGGCGTCTCCTTTCAACGCCTGAAGACCTGGAAGACCTCCCGCGACCCCGACTACGCGGCCAAGAAAGCCCGCGTCGAACACCTTTACGCGATCGCCGACGGCGAGGTCATACCCGAGAAGGGCGAGCCCGAAGTGGTCTTCTGCCTGGACGAGTTCGGACCGCTCAATCTCATGCCGCACCCCTGGCCGGCAGTGGGCCGACCGCGGCGGCACACAGAAGGACCCCGACCGCGAACCACGGCGCAGACGCCGGGCCACCTACAACCGATACGGCGGGGTCCGTCACCTGTTCGCCGCCCTGGACCTGGCCAAGGACAAGCTCTACGGCCACATCAAGCCGGTCAAGAAGCGCACCCAGTTCCTGGAGTTCTGCCGCTACCTGCGCACCCTCTACCCGCCGACGGTGCGGATCGCGATCGTTTGCGACAACTTCTCCCCGCACCTGACCACCAGGAAGTGCCAGCGGGTCGGCGACTGGGCCGAGGCGAACAACGTCGAGATCGCCTACACCCCGACCAACTCCTCCTGGCTCAACCGCATAGAAGCCCAGTTCACCGCCCTGCGCTATTTCACCCTCGACGGCACCGACCACGCCACCCACAAGGAACAGGGCAGCATGATCCGCCGCTACATCATCTGGCGAAACCGCCACGCCGACGACCGGCGCCTACGCGCCGTCGTCGACAGGGCAAACGTTGCTTGATCCGGCACTAGCACCCCTGCTGGCGGCTGCGCCTGCGCGGCGCGGACATCGCCGCCGTGGACCACGTACTCGACGAGCTGACTACAGCCGGAGTGCTCTCGCGTTGGTGGCCGACCGTCTATGAACGCGAAACCGCCGCCCTCGGCGGACTGGCCGGAATGACCGCCGCCCACGATCTGGCCTTTGGTTTCAGGCACGACGAGTGGCCCCACCTCGGTGAAGCGGATTCATGTTCGGGTGAGATTCGGCCCCACCGGCTCCCGGCGCATCGCCGCGCGCGTCCCAGATGGTGAGCACCGTCCGGAGCTGTGCCACCTCACCGTCCACGCCGCGGCGCGGCATAGGTATTCCTCCGCTCCCCGCACCTAACCGAGTGCCGGCGGGGGCTCGGCTGGACGGCGTCCCCAGGCCGAGATCAGCGGCGCGAGTGTCAGGTCGAGTTCGCCCGCGTGGATGGAGGCCAAGTGCGCGTCGATCTCGGCGTCGTCGGCCAGGCCGGCCGCGAGCAGCTCGCCGCGCACGTGCCGGATGGTCGCCGCCTCCAGCCGGTCGCAGGCCGGCCCGCCGACCGGGAAAGAGCCCGCCGCGGCGACATCTACCAAGCCGGCCTCACGCAATGCTCGCGGCAGTGTCCGGCCGTAGCGCAGGTCCGCGCCGCGGCGCGTCAGCAACTCCCGGACCGCGTCGCGCAGCCGGTTGGCCCGCCGCTGCGCCGGGCCGCTGTCGTCCAGGCATGCCAGTGGCTGCAGAGCGGTATCGGCGTCCTCGACCAGCAGCCGGCCGCCGGGCCGCAGCGCCGCCGCCATCGTGGCCAACGCCCGAGCCCGGTCGGGTACATGGACCAGCACGAGCCGGGCATGCACCAGATCGAACGTCCCCGGCTCCGGGGGCGGATCAGCGGCGACGTCGTGCCGGCGCACCTCGTACCCGCCGCCTGCCTTCAGCCACGACGGGTCGATGTCCGTGGCCAGCACGTGCCCGGTCGGGCCGACGGCCGCCGCGAGCGCCTCCGGGATACTGCGGCCACCGGCCCCCACCTCCCAGCAGCGAGAGCCGGCCCTGACCCCCAGCCGATCGAAGTGCCCCCGCGTCACACCGTCGAACAGCTCGGCCAGCCAAACGAATCGCTCGCCCGCCTCGGCGCGCGCGTTGTCCAGCAGGTACCCCCGGGCTGGAGCGGACTCTCCACCGAGCGCGGTAGTCCCGTCTATCGGATCCGGTCGGCCACCGACGTGCGGCAGCCGGGGCGAGGAGGTCATCACTACATGGTCACCTCCCCAGACCACCAGCGCCACAACGACGGGAGAGGGACATCTCACACAGCCGGCGAACCCCGCACGTCCTACAGCACGGTTCTGCACCGTGACGCGCCGGAAGGGGTGCATGTATCCGGCCCCCACAGCCACGGTCATCCAGGTCGACGAGCCCGCCCTGCGTGAGACGCTCCCGCTCTGGGAGGCCGGCCACGCCGCGTACCTCGCCTGGGCGACCGAGGCGTTCCGCCTCACCACCGGCGGCGTCCGCGACGATACGTAGATCCACACCCGCTATGCCGAGTTCGGCGACATCCTCCAAGCCATCGACGACCTCGACGCCGACGTCATCAGCCTGGAGGCCGCTCGCTCCCACATGCGGGTCGCAGCGGAACTCGCCGCCGCCGGATACCTCCGCGAGGTCGGGCCGGGCGTGTACGACATCCACTCCCCGCGCGTCCCCAGCGCAGAAGAAGCCGCCGACCTGCTCCGCGAGGGCGTCAAGGCCGTTCCCGCCGAACGGCTGTGGGTCAACCCCGACTGCGGTCTGACAACCCGCGGCTGGGCCGAGGTCCGCGCCTCGCTCAGCAACCTCGTCGCCGCGGCTCGCCAGGTCCGCGACGGCCTGACCTGACGTTCGACGATCTGACATCAGAGCGCGCGTCCGGTCGAGGACCGATGAGGTGGCGTTGGAACCACTCGATGAGTGCTTCGTTCTGGGCGGCTCGGACATGGGCGGGGCCGGCCCAGCTGCCCGTGTGGTCGCTGTTCGGCAGACGGAGCATTTCCGTTGTGCAGCCGATCGCCTTGAGCAGCCGGTAGTACTGCTCGGCCTCGACCGGACGGCAGCGTAGATCGGACTCGCCGACGATGAGCAGCAGTGGTGTGGTGCAGCTCTCCGCGTAGGTCAGCGGGGAGCGTGCGCGGTACAGGTCCGGGTCCTGGTCGGGGCGGCGCTGGTCCAGCGTGTCCGTGATCCACCACGGCGAGTCCATCGTTCCGTACGAGGTCGCGAAGTTGACGATCGGGTTTTCCGCGATCGCCGCTTTGAAGCGTTCGGTCCGGCCGAGCAGCCAGCAGGTGGCGAACCCTCCGTGTGACATTCCGTAGAGGCCGAGCCGTTCCGGGTCGGCGATGCCGTGTTCCACGGCGTGATCGACGATGGCGTGGTGGTCCTGTTCACCGACCGCACCCCATTGACCGTCCAGTCGCTGCATGAACTCGGTGCCGAAGCCACCGGATCCCCGGAAATTGCCGAATACGACGGCGAAGCCCGCTCCGACAAGGAGCTGGTGGTCGATGACGAAGACGTTGCCGTAGGAGTTGCACGGCCCGGTGTGAATGGTCAGCACCGCCGGGAACGGTCCCCGGCCGGGCGGGGTCAGGGCCCAAGCCTGAAGCGGGAGTCCGTCCGGCGCCGTGACGCTCATCGGCACGACCTGTGGCCTGGTGAGGGTCGACATGAGCTCGCGGTTCAGGCGGGTCAACGGCCGTTCGGCGACGCCGTCGTGGAGGAAGAGTTCCGGTGGCTCGGTCAGCGTCGACGCGACATAGAGGAGCCGGTCGTTCGCCGGGTCGGCGTCGGCGAGGAAACAGCAGCGGTTCTCGTACGCGACGACGGCGTCCGCGGAGTCGTCGCCGGACAGCGGGACCCGGCGGATGGCGACGTCACCGCCGCGTTGCGCGCTGACGTAGGCGGCGTCCTCATCCGGCGCGATCCGCAGGTTGGCCTTCTGGTGGATCGGCCTGGTGGGATGGTCGAACTCGAGCCAGACTCCGATACCGGCGGTCAGGTCACGCGTTCGGCAGACGGGAGTTCCGCCGGCCGCCGGGACCGTCCAGAGATCCCGCTTGTGGCGGTACATGTCGGCACTTCCGGGAACGGCGGGGATTCCGCAGAACGCGATGCGGTCGCCGTCGGGGCACCAGTCGGCCTCAAGCACACCTCCCCAGTCATCGACGACCGGCCATCGCTCTCCGCTTTCGACGTCGAGGACGTGGAGCGAGGGCTTCGCCGCCCACTCGCGGTCGTCGGGCGGGAACGATGTGCGAAAGATCAGCCGGTCGCCGGACGGAGACCACCGAGGATCCTCATTGATCGACTCGTCGAAGGTGAGCCGCCGCACCTCACCTGAATCGACGTCGAGAACGTGGATGTCCTGGAGGGCGTCTTCGACGAGCCCGATGCCCTCGTACCGGAATGTCGTGCGGCTGACGCGGTACGGCTTCGCCGGATCGCGCTCGGGGCCGCTTCGTGCCGCGAAGGCGACGGAGCGTCCGGTGGGCGACCAGGCGAGTTCACCGGTGACGGGCCGGTCCATGCCGGTCGCGACGATCACCTCTCCCGAATCCGGCGAGGCAAGGCAGATCTGCGCGATGCCGTCGACGTCCGCGATGAACGCCAGATGTGCGCCGTCCGGGGATGGCTTGGGATGACGACCGTCACGAAAGGATCCATTGATCTGCCGGTGCTCACCGCTCGTGAGATCGATCAGCCAAATGGCGCTGACGACCTGGTCGGCCTCAATTCCGGAAACGCGATAGTAGATCCGAGAGCCGCCGGCGACGAAGCCGGCCTCGGCCACGAAGGCGAGGCCGAGAGCAGTTCTGGGGTGGAAGAAGTCCATTGTGTTCAGTGGGTGGGGATGGACGCCGGCCCCACGGCCGTGGACACGCCCAAACTGTCATGGCCGGCCGCGTACGGTCTATGGACGACGGTCGCCATCGGGTCGACCTCGATTTCGCGCTGGTCGAAATCGGCCAGGTCCACGCTGGTCAGCGGCCTGTACGGGCCCGGCCGCCCGTGTACTCGCCAGGTGACCGGATGACGAACTCCTGCGAGCGTCGCAACATGATCCGCCGAACTTCGACGCCCGCACATGGCCTTTCACCGGCCGCCTCGGGCAAACTCTGGCCTCACATTAGGAGGAGCCGATGCCGAAGATGTCAATCATGTCAATGGCGTCAGTGGTGCGGAAACGCACCGCTGTCATCATCGCGATCTGTGCGGTCCTCGTGACCAGTGCGGCGTGTTCTCCGTCGCGGACCACGAATTCCGGAAGCTCCAGCCTGACGTGGGGAAAACCTTCCGAGCCCATCGGCCTGGATCCGTCGATGACCGCGGGGGCGACCAGCTGGGAGCTGTTCAACCTCGTCTACGAAGGACTCATGAGCTTGGATGGAAATCTCAAGCCGGTACCAAGGCTCGCGGAGTCCGTCGAGCAGAAGTCTCCGACCACCTATGTCTTCAGGCTGCGCCATGGAGTCCGCTTCTCCAATGGGCGTGAGATGACGTCCGATGACGTCGTTGGAAGCCTGGAGCGGGTAATCGACCCGAAGACGAAATCGCCGTGGGCGGGCCAGCTGGGGATACGGCGGGTCAGCGCCGATGGCAGCGACGAGGTCACCGTCGATCTCACCGCTCCGCGACCTTCCTTCCTCGCGGCGCTCGCTGCCAGCTACCCCGTGATCCTGCCGATGAAGGAGCTGACGGCGGGGACCTTCCGGCCGACCAAGGAGATGCTCGGAACCGGACCGTTCAAAGTGGCCGGTCATGTCGAGAACGAAAGCTGGACCTTCGCCCGCAACCCGTACTACTGGCGCCCCGGAGTGCCGACGGTCGACACGCTCAACGTAAAGATCATTCCAGACGACGCGGCGCGATCGGCGGCGTTGCGCGACGGCTCCATCGACGTGACGACCTTCGAGCTTCCGGACTCGATCCGCCTCCTCAAAGGGCAATCGAACATCGTCACGCAGGTGCAGCCCACCACGGACTTCTATCGCATCGACGTCAACGCGGCCACGTCGGTCCTCAAGGACGACAGGCTGAGACAAGCGGTCGCCTTGTCCGTTGATCGGACCAAGATCCGAGACGTCGCGCTGGGGGGAATCGGTAAGCCGACAGCGGCCTCCCCGGTCGCCTTCGGGAGCGACTGCGCCCCCGGCGGTGTGCCCTTCGGCATGCCGGACCTGGCCCGGGCCCGAGCTCTGGTGCAGCAGGCCGGCGCCCTGGGAAAGACCGTCGAGATCATCACACCCACCCTGGTTCCCACGGCGAAATCCATCGCCCTGGTCCTCCAGCAGAACCTCCAGGCGGTCGGCCTGAAGTCCTCGATCACCTCGCTGGACATCGGCGAAGTGATCAAGAAGGCCTGGGACGGGAAGTCGTCCGACTTCGACCTCATCGTCACGTGGTTCGCGGGATATGGGGATCCGGCGATGGTGTTGAACTTCTGGAACCCCGGGGGCGGCAGCTTCACGAAGTCATATGTGCGGTCCGATGCCACGCTCAATGGTCTGATCGACCAGAGCCTGTCGACCCCACCGGGCGCGAAGCGGTCGCGGCTGCTCACGCAGACGTGTTCCCGCATAGCCGAGGATGCCAACATCATCCCGCTCGTCACAAAGGACGCGATCGTCGCGTACCAGAAAGACAAACTGTCGTCGATCAAGATCGCACCCGAGGGATACGGCGTACCCCTGCGCTATCTGCCGGAGGCCACGCTGAAGCGCTAGTCGAATCCGCACCATCACCCTGATCAATTGTTTCACGGAGGCCGTCGATGGTGGTTGGCATGCGCTATTTCGCAGGGCGTCTCATCGCCGGATCAGGCACTCTGCTGCTGGTGTCCGTTTTGGTGTTCTGCGCGGTGCATTTGATGCCGGGGAGTTATGCGGAGATGGTGCTCGGGCCGTTCTCCTCACCGGAGGCACGGGCGGCGTTGACGCGGGACTTCGGGCTGAACCGCCCCCTCGTGATCCAGTTTGTCGAATGGCTGCGGCACGTCGCGTCGGGAGATCTGGGGGCGTCCCTGGGAACGGGGGACCCGGTGTCGCGCCAGCTCGCGCGGCGGTGGCCGGTGACGACGGAGCTGGCGCTGCTGTCGATGCTGGTGACCCTCGTGGCGGGCCTGCCGCTGGCGCTTGCCGCCGGGATGGCCCGGGGGCGCTTCGGCCGGGGACTGGCGCGGCTCGTGGGCGCGTCGGCGATGTCGACCCCGGACTTCGTGCTGGGCAGCTTGCTGGTCTTCGTGTTCTCGCGGTATTCGCTCGGGGTGCCGGCGGGCGGTGGCTACGTGCCCCTGTCGGCGGACCCGGCGGGGAATCTGGCCGCGATGGCGTTGCCGACCTCGACCTTGAGCGTCTTCGGCATCGCGCTGGTGGTGCGGACGGGCCGGGACGCGGTCTCAGGTGTCGTGAGCCTGCCTCATGTGACCGCAGCGCTGGCACGCGGCGAGCGGATGGGGCACGTGATCCGCCGGCACGTGCTGCGGAACGCGGCCATTCCCGTGGTGACGGTGCTGGCGACGTTCACCGGTTACCTGATGGGCGGTGCGGTGATCGTCGAGAACCTCTTCTCGCTGCCGGGCTCGGGGCAGGCGGTACTGACCGCCGTCAACGGCCGTGACTACGCCGTCGTCCAGGCGATGGTGCTGGTCGCAGCGGCGGCGTTCATCACGATCAACTTGCTGGCCGACTTCGCGTACGCCGTGCTGGACCCGCGGGTGCGACTGGCGAACAGGTCTTGACCTTGGGAAGGGAGTGGGGCGTGAGCGCCATGGAGACGCCGCGATCGCGGCGGGCAATGCCGTTCGCCAATGATGTGCTGTCCCGGATCGGTGCCGGTCTGTTGACCGTGTTCATGGTTCTCGGGATCTTCGGCGCGTGGCTGCCGCTGGGTGATCCACGGCAGGTGAACGCGGGCCCCCGGCTGGCGGCGCCCGCGGCCGGCTGGGCGGCGGGCACCGACAGCCTGGGACGTTCGGTGCTGCCGCGCCTGGTGGAGGGAATCCGCACCACGTTCGTGCTGGCGGTGGTGGCGGTGGTGTTCACCGTCGTGGTGGGCGTGCTGCTGGGAATGGTCGCCGCCTACTTCAAAGGCATCGTGGGTGAGCTCATCACCCGCGCGGCGGACGTGTTGTTCGCGTTCCCCTCGTTGCTGCTGGCGATTCTCCTGGTGGCGATCATCGGGCCGGGTTCGGCCGGAGCGGTGGTAGCGATCGTGCTGATCTGCGTGCCGTTGATGACCCGTGTCGTACGCGCCGCCTCGCTCGTCGTCGTGGGAAGGGATTTCGTGACCGCCTCCCGGGTGGGCGGTGCGAGCCCGGCTCGGATCCTGCTGGTGCACGTACTGCCGAACGTGGCCGGTCCCGCGGTGGTGCAGGCCACGTACGCGCTGTCGGTCGGGATGCTGATCGAGAGCGGTTTGAGCTTCCTCGGTCTCGGACTACAGCCGCCGAAGGCGTCACTGGGATCGCTGGTGCACGAAGGCGCGGTGTATCTGCCGATCGCGCCCTGGCTGGTACTGATCCCCGGAGGGTTGCTGGCGTTGGCGATCATGGCGGTGAATCTCGTGGGTGACGGATTGCGGGATCGGCTGGACGTACGCGGCACGGAGGTGCGCCGGTGAGCACCGAGGACGCCGTGGTGCTCGAGGCCAGTGATCTGGTCATCGAGTACACCACCCGGCATGGGCGGGTCCGCTCCCTCGACGCGGCGACGCTGACGGTCCGGGCGGGTGAGGTCGTCGCGCTGGTGGGAGAGTCCGGATCGGGAAAGACCACGCTGGGAATGGCGTCGGGCCGGTTGCTGGCCTCCAACGCCGTCCATGTCGGCGGAAGCCTCGAGGTGTCCGGCCGTACGGTGTTCGGTTCCACCCCGCAGCAGTTGCGGAGCCTGCGGCGCGAGGCCCTGGGGTTCGTGTTCCAGAACCCGGTGGCCGCCCTCGACCCCACCATGCGCGTGGGACGGCAACTGCGGCTGGCCGCCCGCGCCCAGCACAAGGCCGAAGGCGGGAACGCGCCGGAATCGTCGACGCGCGCGTTGACCGCCGCCTTGGAGGATGTGGGGCTCAAGGACGTGCCGCGGGTCCTGCGCTCGTACCCGCACGAGCTCTCGGGCGGCATGGCGCAGCGGGTGGCGATCGCGATGGTGCTGCGGCGCCGGCCGAGGCTGCTGGTCGCCGACGAGCCCACCGCCTCGGTGGACGCCACCCTGCGCGCCCGGATCCTGACCCTGCTGATCAAGCGGTGCCGTGCCCAGGGCTGTGCGTTGTTGCTGCTGACACACGACCTGCATGCCGTGGCCCAGCATGCCGACACGGTCGCGGTGATGTACGGAGGGCGGATCGTCGAGCAGGGCCCGGTCGATACGGTGCTGGCCGATCCTCGGCATCCGTACACCGGCGCGTTGATCGGTGCCCTGCCCGGAGATGAAGAGCCGGGACAACGCCTCCAGGCGATCCGCGGTGTGCCGGCCGTGCTGCGCGGCCCCAGTCCCGGATGCGCGTTCGCCGCCCGCTGCCCGGCCGCGATGGAGCACTGCGCCGGCACCCGTCCCGCCCGCACATCCGTGGACGGCCGGCTGCTGGCCTGTCACCTCCACACAACACAGGGGGCCGGACGATGACCGACGCACACGATTCCGTCGCGGTGGCGTCCGCCCGCGATGTGGTGGTCGATTTCCGGATCCGCGGCACCGAACGGGTCCGTGCCCTCGATGGTGTGTCGATTGAGATCCGATCCGGGCAGACCATGGGATTGGTCGGCGAATCCGGCTCCGGCAAGACCACCCTCGGCCGCGTACTGCTCGGCCTGGTCGAACCGACGAGCGGGACGGTGAAGTTCACCCCACGTGGGGACCGCCGAGCCAAGGGCCGCCGGCAGGTCGTGCTGCAGAACCCCGACTGGTCGCTCAACCCCGCCGTACGCGTGTGGCGCTCGGTCGCCGAACCGCTCGCCGTCACCGGCGCCACCCCGCGCCGCGACCGGCGGAACGCGGTCGCCGGCATCCTGGCCATGGTCGGACTGGACCCCGCCCTCGCCGACCGCTATCCCCACGAACTGTCCGGTGGACAACGCCAACGCGTCGCCGTCGCCCGCGCCATCATCGCCGACCCCGACCTCGTCGTCTTCGATGAAGCCGTCACCGCCCTCGACGTCTCCATCCAGACCCAGGTCCTCAACCTGATCAAAGAACTTCAGACGAAACGGGGATTCGCCGCGCTGTTCATCAGCCATGACATCGCGGCGGTGCGTTACATCGCGGACCACATCGCCGTGGCCTACCACGGAAAGATCGTGGAGACCGGCCCGAACAGCCATTTCTACGGTGAGCCCGACCACCCGTACACGCGTGAACTCCTCAGCGCCATGCCCACCCTGAGCCCTCATGACCGGGAGCCGCTCGCGTGAAGACCATCATCATCGGCGGCGGCGTGGTCGGCCTGAGCTGCGCGTACGAACTCGCGGTCCGAGGCGTCGACGTCACCGTGCTCGAGACGGGCCGGGTGGGAGACGGCGCGTCCGCGGGCAACGCGGGCTGGATCACCTCGTTCCTGTCGACTCCGCGGGCGGCGCCGGGTGCCGTCGGCGACGCCCTGCGCGGCATGACGCGTACGGGCGGACCCACGCGGGTGCGTCCTCATCTCGACGGCGAGTTCTTCTCCTGGATCGCACGCTTCCTCCGTGCGAGCAGGCCCGCCGCCCACGTACGCGGCGTGTCCGCCCTGCGCGAGCTGGCCGAAGGCGCGCAGAGTGCCTTCGACCGACTCGCCGATCGCGGCGTCGCGTTCGAACGGTACCGGGCCGGCCTGGCCATCGTGGCGAAGACCGAGGAGAACTACCGGCTCTACCGCCGGCTGGCGGAATCGAAGATCGCCGCCGGATACCGAACCGAGACGCGTTGTTTCCGGGGAGACGAGATCACCGCGTTCGATCCCGCCATCCGGCGGGACGTGTACGGAGTCGTCCACATCGTCGACGACGGCCACGTACGACCGGAGACGGTCACGCGGGGGCTCGCGCATGCCCTGCGCGGCGGTGGCGCGCTGATCGAAGAGTCAAGTACGGCGGTCGGGATCGTCCGCCAAGGCCGCGAGTGGGTTGTGGAGACGAACGACGGCGCTCAGCGCACCGCCGACCGTGTGCTGATGACCGCCGGGTTCGGCACCCGCAGGCTGCTGAGGGGAATGGACGTCGATCTCCCGCTCGAAGCGGCGCGCGGAACGAGCCTGACCGCCTGCGGCGACGGCACCGTCCCGGCACATCCGCTCAAGTTCAGCGAGGACATGGTGGCGTGCTCACCCTTCGGCACCAGCGTCCGGCTCTCGGGCGCCTTCGATCTCGGCTCCCGTGGGACCGGCGTCGACCTGCGCAGACTCGACGCGATCGTCGGCCGTGGGCTCGGCTACCTGCATGACTGGCGGCCCACGTACGTTGAGAGCCGGTGGGTGGGGCACCGGCCGATGACCCCGGACGACCTGCCGGCCATCGGCGAGGTGCCCGGCCGCAGCGGGCTCTACGTGGCCACCGGCCACGGGACCCTCGGCATGACACTCGGCCCCGTCACCGGGCGACTGGTCGCAGCGGAGATGACCGGCGACGCGGCCGAACCCGTACTCGAACCCTTCCGGCTCCACCGGTTCGGCCGCCGTCGATGACACGTTCATGTCCTAACGGCATAGGACGGCGAATCGGTGGGCCAGCATTTTGGCGGCGGCGGTGACTTCGCCTTGGCGGCGGCCGAAGCTCTCGGCCGCGCCACCTGTTTCCCCCGCCCAGTTTCGATAGTCGGCGAGTGACACCTCGGGATGGAACTGCAGGCCCCACGCGCATTCGCCCACCCGGAACGCCTGATGCGGATACATCGCGCTTTCTCCGAGCCATATCGCACCGGCGGGCAGTTCGGAGACCGCGTCGACATGCCAGCTGGGCGCGGGAAAGGGGTCGGGGAGCCCGGCGACCAGTAGGTCGTCGGTCGCGGCGGCCCGCCACGTGACGTCGATGACACCGGATTCTCGTCCGGGGGCCGCCGACTGCTCCACGCGTCCGCCGCAGGCGACCGCGAGCAGTTGCGCACCCAGACAGATCCCCAGGGTCGGCACGGCGCCGGCCACCGCGCCGGCCAGCAGGCGCTGTACTTCGGGCAGCCATGTGGTCGGATGATCGTCGGTAGCCGACATCGAGCCCCCGAGCACGATCAGGCCATCGGGAGCACGCCCGGGCACCGCGTCACCGGCGTACGGCCGGACGATCTCCAGCTCGATTCCGTCCAGCCATGTCGCCAGTCGGCCGATGGGATCGTGCGGCACGTTCTGGATTACGACGACTCGCCGGCGCGACATCGGATACGCCCTCCTTGAAGGTTATTGCCACAGAGGACGTGGCGGATGACGCGCCCAACATTTCCCCATTTCCCGGGCCGCGCCAATGTGCTGCCATAAAAGTTCGGCCACAAGAATTGCGACGAACGCGAAAATGCCGCAGATGAGGCCGCCACTCACCCGGTGCCCCCGGCACCTCTTCGGGTGGGCGACATATCAGCTGACCTGCGATTTTGCCCATGAAGGGGTGTCACACCGATGTCAGGGGACTCTATGCTCTCGGCATGGCACCCGAGCTACAGCGCCTGGTGAACAGCCTCGGAGACCGGCTCGGCCGCTCGGTGGCGATCGACGATCAGCGGCTGAGGATCCTCGCCTACACCGGTCATACCGGCGAGGTCGACGACGCGCGGCTCCGCGCGATCATGCAACGCGAACGTCCCCAGGAAGTGGTCGACCACTTCGCGGCCAGCGGCGCACTCGACAAGGTCGACCTTTTCACCCGGCCGGTCCAGCCGGAATCGGGTATCACCATCGAACGCTACGTCATGCCGATCCGGTACGAGGGCGCCCTCCAGGGCTTCATCTGGCTGATGGCCTCCGATGGACCACTCACCGACGACCACACCCAGGCGATCCGTCAGGCCGCCGAGCGCGCGGCCCAGATCCTCCACCGCGACCACCTCACCGACGAATCGCGGCTCGGGAGGATCCGGGAGTATTTGCGCGACCTACTCGCCGACGATGCGAGCCTCCACGACCACGCCGCGCGGCAGCTCATCGAACACGAGCTGATCCGCTCCGGACCGGTCACCGCGCTGGTGGTCACCGTCCCCCACGAGGACGGCCGCCCGTTCACCGACAAGCGCCGCCAGGAACTCGAGATCGGGCTGGACCGCGCCTGCCGCCACGCCCCACCCGAAAGCGCCATCCAGCTCGTACGCGCCGACCACGCGGTGGTGGTCATCGCTCATCCGCCGGCGGGCACACAGGAGATCGACCACCTCACGGCCGCCATCAAGAAACAGGTCAGCGCCACCACGCACTGCCGACCCGATGATTGCTACGTCGGCATCGGCGAGAGCCACGCCACACTCAGCGAGGCCTACGACTCGTACACCGAAGCCCGCCAAGCCGCCGACGTCGCCCGCGTCATCCGCGTCCTCGGCACGGTCGTCCGTTATTCCCAGCTCGGCATCCACGGAGTGCTGACCGAGGTCCCGCCCGACCGGCTCCGCCGCGGCATCCACCCAGGCCTGCTACGGCTACTGGAGTACGACACCGGCAGGGCACGCCTGGTCGAAACACTGGAGACCTACTTCAAGAACACCGGTGACGTGCGACGCACCGCCGACCAACTGTGCATCCACCGAGCGACCGTGCACTACCGCCTCCGCCGCGCCGAAGAGATCACCGGACTCGACCTGTCCGACGGCGACGACTGGCTCGCCCTCCACCTCGGCCTCAAGGTGGCCCAGTTCGTACGCCTCCGCTAGAACGTGTCCGGTGGATCATGGGGTGATCCATAGCAGTGCGGAGACGAGGGTGATGGCGGCTTGGTAGTTGACCAGCGCAGGAGATCGACCACCTGATCATCTGATCCCGGGCCGGTGGACCGCGCGCGGAACAGGATGAATTG
>CAVTOG010000016.1:0-632188 GCA_963736325.1 uncultured Actinomycetota bacterium
CCTCCGCCCACCGCATCAGTCGCGAACTGCGAGGCGGTCATCACTACCGATGCTTTCGCCGACCCCGCTGGCCTGAACTGAGGCGGCAGAATCTGGCCGGCCGCTTACCTTCCTCGGCCACCACCTCTGACCCGCTAGCCGGACGCGCCTGAACGGGCGCCAGTGCGTTTCCACACGGTGCACCGGCGCCTGACGGCCGCCCACGATCGGCCGGTCGAGATGTCGGCCCAGAGGACGCCGGTCCACACGGTCAAGTGCCGCAATGGCCGGGGCTCCGGTGAGTGGAAGATGATCTTCAATAGCGTGGAATCGGAGGTGGAAGCGACCAAGCATCCCTGCTGATCAGGGAGTTTCGGTCGGTCGAGCTGGTTCGTTCTCGGGCGATGTGCGGCCCGATTCCAACCGTACGTGCTGTCGTGGCGGCCTCTGAACTTCCCGCCGGCCCGCTGTGATTCCTGAGAACCGCGGTGCGGATGTTCGGTGACGGGGCGGGAGTGTCCTGTCCGCCGCCCGCGCTCACCCGCCGCCTGCCGGCCGCGCCCGCGAGCCTCCGTGACTCGGATGCCGGGTTTGTGAGTTCCGCATATTGCGATAAGGTAACGCCTCCGTCCGGCAAGGCCGACCGTCGATGAAACGGAATGCACCTGACGATGGTGCCGTGACGGCTTTCGTAGTGGGCTGCGAAAATATGCCTTGGACGGCTGATGACCTATCGTAAAAACAGGGCGAATGATCGGCTTCAATTCAGGCCGGTGGCATTCGCTCGACCCGGAGGCGTCACTGTCGAGGCGTATCTGAGTCATCCTCCGAAACTGGTCGGTGACCTTCCCGGCAGCTTCGACGAACTGCGCGACGTCATGAGTGAGTCGACGGCCGAGCGCATGGGCGCACTGCTCAGGTGCGACCTGATGACGGTGGCCGGACGGCAGGCGGTACGGCGTATTGAACGGCTTCCTGGAAACTCCGGATACGCGGGCATTCTGATCATCGTTCTCAGTGACGTCCTGACCCTCGAGGTCTCGATCGTCGTACGGGCCTCGGCCGGGCCGGGGGGCCGTCCGACCTCGAAGATGATCCGTCAGCTGACGGCCACGGCCGCGCGGAATCTGCGGTTGCCGCCGGAGTGGGCGAACGACATGGCGGCCGACGCCTGACGTGTGACCTCGCCGGGCGGACGTGCTCGGGGTGGTGTCACCAGCGCATTTCGGGAAGGCCCGGCTCCGGCGGCATCAGCGCGCCGGACATGCCGGCCAGTGCCGCCGACGGGCGCAGGGGCAGTGCGCCTACGGGGACCTCCCATTCGCCGGCCAGCGGCCCGTTTCCACCCTCGTCGAGGAACTCGCCTTCGAACAGGCGCAGCAGGTCGGGGATGGAGACCTGGTAGAGGGCGGCCAGCCGCCTCAGGCGGTCGGTGCCAATACCACTCACGCCGTTCTCCCAGCGCCCAATGGTCATCTCACTGACGTCCATCTGGGTGGCGACCTGGGCTCTTGTCAGTCCGTGGCGTTCGCGAATGTCGATAAGCCCTAGTCGCTCAGTATGCATTGGCTTACTCCTCCGGTTGACGGCCGCCCAATGTATCTCACGAGTGTTGATAACGATCAGGTAACTGTCGCCTTCGGTCCGAGGCTTAATATTTCCGGCATACCGGACGGGCCATGTTGGTTCGATGTTCGGTGTCCTCGGCCTTCGCGTCGAACGCGTGGCGCTACCGATCGGTAATGTTAGGTGGGCGTTAATTGCGCCCACCTACCAAGATCCGCTTGCATATAACGCATGGATCACAGCCGCACACCGGTGCACTTTCGACAGCAGGTGACCTCGCGTGCCATGCCCTCGACGGCCACGCGGCCGAAGGGGCATCTGACGACATCCCGCGACGCGGGTCGCTCCTAGCGACCCTACGGGCCACGGCGCGTGCATCGGCTCCTCGGCCGTTGCCGGCGCCCGCGCTCTCGCCGTACGGGGCCGACCGTGCGGATGCGGTGGTCCGCTCGCGAGGACCCTGTCGGACGGCATCGTCCGGCCGTGATCAGCGGTGTACCGCCCGGTCTCGGCGGTGGCCTGAAGGCCGCCCTGAGACCCGTGGCGGGGGCATCGCCCTCAAGAACTCCTATCGACCCGAAGGGGGTGCACCTAAATGCTGGTGACGATCATCAACACCGTTCTCGGGCTCCTGCCCTTCTAAGAACCTGCGGGAACGCCGGCGCGGTCGCCGGGCCTGCCGCGGAGGTCACGCGCGCGGCGCCGTCGAGATCCCGCGGTCATACCGCTCCTGAACCCCTGACGAACGAAGGGAGACCCCAATGTTGGCGACGATCATTCAGACCGTTCTCGGGCTGCTGCCCTTCTAAGTGACTGCGGGACCTGGCGTGAATCGCCGAGTGCGGCGCGCTATCGGCGTTGGTACCTCGCCACCGAGTCCCGCGGCACGAGCGTGAATCGGCCGCGAGAGCCTTCCCCAGGCTCTCGCGGCCTTTCGCGTGCCCGGAGACGTTCGGGGCCGGTCTCCGGACCTTGGTCCCTGGTCCCGGCCGCCTTCCTGCGGGCAGCGTGATGTCCAAAGGGGGTTGCCATGAGGGCTGCTGTGGGGGACATACTCCTGATCAGAGGGCATCACGTCGGTGACACCGACCGCGAGGCCCGGATCCTTGAGGTTCACGGGGTCGATGGGGCTCCGCCCTACCTGGTGCGGTGGGAGGACGGGCACGAGAGTGTGTTCTTCCCTTCGTGCGACGCGTCCGTCGAGCATGTTCCGGGGCGGCCGCGTCGCGTGACGCGCGTGTGAGACTGCCCGTATGAGTCTGGCGCGAGAACTGGAGGCGCTCGGGCGGCCTCTCGTCGATGCTCAGCTGCGGCATCCCACGGTGGTGGGGATCGGACGGGGTGACCTGCCCGACGAGGTCTTCCGTGCCTGGCTGGAGCAGGACTACCTCTTCCTGCACGACTACGTCCGCGTGTTCTCGCGGCTGGCGTGGCAGGCGCCGGCGTCGCATCTGGGCGATCTGGTGGAGCTCGCGCACTCCACGTTCTTCGAGGAGCTGTCGCTGCACCGGGCGCTGGCCGCCGAGTTCGGCGGGGTCGATCTCGACTCCGCTGAGAAGGGACCGGTCTGCTCGGACTACACCGCGTTCCTCCTCGACGCCGCCGGCGCGTACGACCTCGGGCTGGCGGCCCTGTATCCCTGCATGTGGGGATACTCAGCGCTGGGACGGGCGCTCGCGGCCGACCCGCCCAAGGAGCCGCGGTTCCGGCGGTGGGTGGACACCTACGCCGACCCCGGGTTCCTGATGCTCACGGGGCGGGTCGCGGCGATGCTCGACGAGGCGTCGCCGGATCGGGATCTCGCCCGCGGGCTGTTCCTCAGGGGGATGGACTTCGAGCTGGCGTTCTGGGACGTCGCCTGACGGTTGTCCACAGGCTGTGGACACGGGGCTTAACCTGGCATCATGCCGGAGCTTCCCGAGGTCGAGTCACTCGCCGCGTTCCTGCGCGATCACGCCGTCGGGCGTGCGGTCGCCCGTATCGACGTCGTCGCCATCTCCTCGCTGAAGACCTACGATCCGCCGATCACCGCCCTCAGCGGGCTGACGGTCACCGGCGTCGGCCGCCACGGAAAGTTCCTCGATCTCGACGTCGACGGCCTGCATCTGGTCGTCCACCTGGCCCGCGCCGGCTGGCTCCGGTGGCGTGACCCGCTTCCGGCCGCGCCGCCGCGTCCCGGCAAGGGCCCGCTCGCGGTACGGGTCCACCTCGACGGCGACCTCGGGTTCGATCTCACCGAGGCCGGCACCAAGAAGGGGCTGGCCGTCTACGTCGTCCGCGATCCCCAGGACGTTCCGGGCATCAAGTCGCTCGGGCCCGATCCGCTCAAGGACGGGTTCGGCGTCGACACGCTCAAGGGCATCCTCGGCGGCCGCCGTACGCGCATCAAGGGCGTGCTGCGTGATCAAAGTGTGATCGCCGGCATCGGCAACGCGTACTCCGACGAGGTTCTGCACGTGGCGAGGATGTCGCCGTTCAAGCTCGCGGCGAGCTTCACCGACGAAGAGGTGGCGGCGCTGTACGAGGCGATCAGAGCCACTCTGCGCGACGCCGTCGAGCGCTCCGCCGGGCTCGCGGCCAAGGATCTCAAGGGCGAGAAGAAGCAGGGTCTGCGCGTGCACGGGCGGGCCGGGCAGAAGTGTCCCGTCTGCGGCGACACCGTCAAGGAGGTGTCGTTCGCCGACTCGGCCCTCCAGTACTGCCCGACCTGCCAGACGGGCGGGAAGCCGCTGGCCGACCGCCGCATGTCCCGCCTGCTCAAATAGAACACCCCGGACGATGTCCGGGGTGTTCAGGTCGGGATCACGCGGTAGGTGCGGGGACTACGGCGTGGTCAGTGGTTGTCACCCTTCGGTGTGGCGCCCAGGAGAGCGGTGATGTCGGTCCACCGCTTCACCTCGCAGCCGTTCTTACGGTTGAAGGAGGCGTCGATGTCGCGCCCCTTGTAGGTGCCCTTGACCGTGGCGACCTGCGGGCCGCCGTAGATCTGGGTGCACATCTGACCCTTCGGCGTGGGCGCGAACGGGTCGGGTTTCGCGATGGCCACCTTGGCCAGCGCGGCGCACGCGGCCTCGGCGCGGGGCACGTTGCCGCCGGCCGGGTCACAGGTGAGGGTGCGGGTGACAGGGTCGGCCTTGGCCGACGACCGCACCGTGATGGTCAGTCTCGTCGGTCCCGACGCGGGCTCGGACGTGCCGGGCGGCGGCGGGGACTGTGATCCTGGATTCGCTGTCTGGACGGGTGGGTTGGACGGAGAGGCCTGATCGCTCGGCTGGCTGTTCGCGGCATCCTGGCCCTGCTTACACCCGGTCAGGGTGAGGGCCACGGCGATGCCGGGCAGGACGACGGCCGTCTTTCCCAGTCTCCTTAGAGATTGCCTCATGACGATTCGACTCCTGCCCGTGCCACATGGTTCCGTTGACTCGTGAATCTCTTCGACAGTCAGGTCCCCGAGGTCGCCGTCACCGCCATCCCGGACGGGGCCTACCTCCTCGACGTACGCGAGAAGGAGGAGTGGACGGCCGGGCACGCGCCCAACGCCGTGCACATCCCGTTCAGCGAGCTCAACATGCGTTCCGGCGAGGTTCCGGAGGACCGCGACGTCTACGTCATCTGCCGTTCCGGCGGGCGGTCGTCGCAGGCGGCGCGGGCGTTCAACAACTCCGGATGGAAGGCGTCGAACGTCGCCGGAGGAATGCAGGAGTGGGAGCTGGCGGGGCTGCCCATGGTGAGCGAGACGGGCGGAGAGCCGTTCGTCGCCTGAGGTACATTACTCAGCGACGAACTGGATATCGCGGGAGCTCGGGCGTCGACCGGGCTGAGAGGGTGGCATCACGCGCCGCCGACCGCTCGAACCTGTCCGGGTAATGCCGGCGTAGGGAGTGTGTGCTCGGTGAGCACTGCGGTCGAAGAGCGCGACGAAGCCCCGTACACCCTGGACGAGCCGGCGCCGAAGGTGCTCAGCTTCTGGGACCAGAGCGCGTTCTGGGCGAACCTCGGGGTCAGCCTGCTGGCCTTCTCCGGAGCGGTCACGGTGCTCGCGCCGGACGGGAACGGCACACCACAGCTCCCGATCACGGCCGGCATCGTCGCGATGATCGTCGGCACCGTGATCGGCGGCGTGATGCTCGGCTTGGCGGCCGTGCCGGGCGCGCGGGCCGGAGTCCCGGCGATGATGCTGCTGCGCGGCCTGTTCGGCACACGCCTGTCGTACGTCCCGACGCTGCTGAACATCCTGCAGATGATCGGCTGGGGCACCTTCGAGCTGATCGTGATCGCGGACGCCGCCGGTCAGCTGTTCGGCGGCGGCCCGCGCTGGGCGTACGTCGTCGTGGCGGGCCTGATCACCACGGTGCTGACGATCTGGCCGCTCGGCGCGGTGCGGGTGCTGCGGCGCTACGTCACCGCCGCGGTCGTCGTCGCCTTCGTCTACTTCTACATACAGCTCACGCGCCAGCCGCTGCCCGACCTCGGGCGCGGCTCGTGGAGCCACTTCTGGGTCGGCGCGGACGCCGCGCTGGCGGTCTCGATCTCCTGGGTGCCGATGGCCGCGGACTACACGCGGCACGCGCGGTCGGAGCGGGCCGCGTTCGGCGCGGCGAGCGTCGCGTACGGGCTGACGCAGATCGTCGCGTACGTCCTGGGGCTGCTGGCGCTCGCGCTGGTCGCCGGCGACTCGACGAAGGTGTTCGGGCCGTTCCAGCACGTCGCCCTCGGCACGCTGTTCTTCGCGGTGTTCGTGCTGCGCGAGGCCGACCAGTCGTTCGCGAACGTCTACTCGACCGCGATGTCGATCCAGAACCTCGTCCCGAGGGCCGACCGCCGCGTGCTGACGGTCGCGCTGGGCGTGCTGACCACGGTGTTCGCCCTCGCCCTCGACATGGACAACTACTCGGGCTTCCTGACGCTCATCGGCTCGGTGTTCGTGCCGATGCTCGGGGTGCTGGCGGTCGACTTCTTCTGCTTCGGCGGCCGCCGCGGCTGGGACGTCTCCGAACGCGCGCCCTCGCGCCCGGCGATGATCCTCGCCTGGGCGGCGGGCATCGCGGCGTACCAGCTGATCAACCCGGGCAACGTCGGCCGGTGGTCGCGGATGTGGGTCGACGTGCAGAACTCCCTGGGATTCACGCCGTCGAGCTGGATGAGCGCCTCGCTGCTGTCGTTCGCCGTCGCGGGCGCGGTGACCGGCGCGATCGGAGTGTTTTCCCGAAAGTAACGCTCCGTGTCGAATTACTCACACAGATCCGGGAACAGGGTTGATGATGGGTGTCGACGGCAGATGCAGCGACCGCATCGGAGGAGATGCGCATGCGGCGTTGTCCTTACCTTCGCTTAGAGGCGGTTCGTAACCGATCTACCGTCGGCCGGTGGCACTATGGCCACGTGAACACCTCCGACGCGACGATGCGCGCGGCCGTATCCTCGGCGGCGGACGCAATGATCGTGCTGGGCCCCGACCTCAACGTCCGCCTGTGGAATCCCGCGGCGGAGCGGCTCTTCGGGTGGACCGCCGACGAGGTGATCGGCAAGCCGCTGCGCACGATCCCCGAGGAATACACCGCGGAGCATCGCGCGGTGCTCGAACGCGTACGCGAGGGCGGCCACATCTCCTTCGCCACCCGGCGGCTGCACCGCGACGGCCGGCTGATCGACACGCGCGCCGTCGTGAGCTGCATGCGGTCCGACGCCGGTGACCTGCTCGGCTGGGTGGGCTTCTACCGCTTCGCCGAGGAGGACGACGCCGTGCAGCACCAGGCCGCCGAGCGTATCCGCCTCGTGCGCCGTCTCAACGACGTCGTGGCCGACCTCAACGCCGAGCTGGAGCTGCCCGCGGTCCTCGACCGCATCGCGGCGAGCGTGATCGAGCTGACCGGCGCCGACGCCGCCGGGTTCGTGCTCATCGAGCAGCCGTCGTCCTCGGTGCGTCTCATGAGCATCAGCGGGCTGCCCGACGCGCTGCGCGGCGAGACCGCCGACCTCCGCAGCAGCCTGGTCGGCGAGCTGCTGCGCTCCGGCCGTACGGTCATGCTGGCGACGGCCGACACGCGCAGCCTCGGCGACCTGGTCTGGGCGGAGCTCGACGGCCTGCACACGATCGCGCTGGCCGTCTCCAACGTCCAGGGCCGCCCGTACGGCGCGCTCTACGCCTTGTTCTCCGGTCACAAGGCCGGCCACATCGAGCTGGAGCTGCTGGAGCTGTTCGCCGGGCACGCGGGCGTGGTCGTCGGCAACGCGGTCAGCTACGCCGAGGTGGACAAGCAGCGCAAGCACGAGCGCGCGGTCATCGAGGCCAGCGCCGACGGCATCGCGGTGCTCGACAGCGACGGCATCGTCCGCCAGTGGAATCCCGCGGCCCGTCTGATCACCGGCATCCCGTCCGAAGACGCCATCGGCCGCCCGCTCCCGTTCCCGCTGCCGGCTCCGGACGCCGAGCCGACGATCGAGGTCGAGCCGGACCTGTGGATCAACGTCCTCTACTCCGAGATCGAGGGCCACGACGAGATCGTGGTGGACTTCCGCGACGTCACCGAGGCCAAGTCCCTTGAGGCGGCCAAGGACCTCTTCCTCTCGATGACCAGCCACGAGCTGCGTACGCCGATCACCGTCGTGCAGGGGTTCGCCAAGACGCTGGTCAACCGGTGGGACAAGCTCGACGACGCCGACCGGCGCAAGGCGGTCGCCACGATCGCCGACCGTGCCCACTCGCTGGAGCGGCTGGTCGACAACCTGCTCTACTCCCGCTCCATGCCCGACGGGCTCGCGGTGACGAGCGACCCGTTCGACCTGTCGAGGCTGCTGCGCGGCGCGGTGGACGGGTTCCGCGGGATGTCGGAGCAGCACAAGGTCGAGCTGGAGATCGCCGATGATCTGCCCAGCGCGCTGGGCGACGCCATGGCGACCGACATCATCGTCGGGCAGCTCCTGGAGAACGCCGTCAAGTACTCCCCGGAGGGCGGGGCGGTGACCGTGCGCGCGGACACCGAAGACGGATTGATCGTTGTTACGGTCGAAGACGATGGGGTCGGGATTCCGTCCGGAGACCGCGAGAGGGTCTTCGAGCGCTTCGTCCAGGGAGAGGTCGGCGACCGCCGCAGGTTCGGCGGTCTCGGGCTCGGGCTCTATATCGTGCGGCGTCTGGCCCGGGCCCAGTACGGAGAGGTGACCGCGCACGCGCGCGAGGGCGCGGCGGGCACCCGGATGCGTTTCACCCTCCCCCTTGCCGACGACGCTCCGTAATCAGTCATACTGGGCGTTTCGTGCCAAACTTCGCCATCATTTCGTTCGCGGCGGGGGTTGCTGCGACGCGTTGTGTTGGCAATAGATTCCTGTGGCGGGGTTTCCGACGCCTTTAACTGGGCATTTCGGTCGTACCGGGGAGTCGTTACGGGGAGTGTCCAATCAGTGGCCGCCGACCCGGGGGAGGTGAGGGCGTCGAGCGTCGTGTTTCTGCCTCACGCGCCGTCGAGTGTCTCGGTGGTGCGCAGGCGTCTATGTGCCGAACTCGCCGCTTCAGGTGCGTACGACGAGCTCGCCGAGGACGCGACCGTCATCCTCAGCGAACTCATCAGCAACGCCCTTCGTCACGCGCGCCCGCTCCCGTCCGGGGAGATCCGGGTGGCGTGGTCGTGGCAGGGTGACGTGATCCGTCTCGCGGTCAGTGACGGCGGAGCCATGACCGAGCCCCGCCGCGCCCGGGCGACGCTCTCGTCGCTCGGCGGGCGCGGCCTGGGCATCGTGGAGACCCTGTCCGACGGATGGGGTGTCGTCCACGAGGACACCGGTACGACCGTCTGGGCCATCCTGCAGTCACGCGCGCAGTCGAACGGCCTGCGTGCCGAGGTGCACGAGAGCATCCTCAACCAGACCGGCTGACCGCCTCAGGCGGGGTCGCGGAGCACCGGGCAGGACATGCAGCGCGGGCCGCCGCGGCCGCTGCCGAGCTCACTCCCCGGGATCCGGATCACCTCGATGCCCGCCGCCTCGAGCCGGGCGTTCGTCTCGACGTTGCGCTCGTACGCCACGGCCAGCCGCGGGGCGATCGCGAGGGTGTTGTTGCCGTCGTCCCACTGCTCGCGCTCGGCGGTCACCGGGTCGAGGCCCGGTGTCGATCACGTGCAGCCGGTCGATGCCCATCGCCTGCGCCGCCGCGGCGAGGAACGGCTCGCGGCCCGGGACACCCGCAGGTCGTCGCCCTCGCTCGTGACGGTGAACGCGGTGAGGGAGTAGGCCACCGCCGGGTACATCACGACCTTGTCGACGTCGACCATCGTGCAGACGGTGTCGAGGTGCATCGTCGCGCGTTCCTGCACGATCGGCACGGCCAGCACGGTGTGCGCCAGACCGGCCTCGAACACCCGGCGGGCCAGCTGCTCGACCCCGGCCGGCGTCGTACGCTCGCCGGTGCCGATCGCCAGCACGCCCGGCGACAGCAGCATGACGTCGCCGCCTTCGAGGTGCTCCAGGCCCGAGTCGTACAGCAGCTTCGCGCCGTCGAAGCGCGGGTGGTGGCGGTAGATCAGCCGGGTCAGCGCGGTCTCGCGGCGGCGCGCGCCCATCGCCAGGCTCGTCACCGCCACCTGGTCGCCGACCCACGTGCTGGAGTCGCGGGTGAACAGGAGGTTCGGCAGCGGGTCGATGACGAAGTCGTGGCGGTCCATGAGCTGGTAGACCAGGCCGCGGCCGGTCTTCAGCTCCTCGTGCGCGAGCCCGGCCACGAGCACCTGCGTGAGGTCCTCGGGCGGCAGCTCGGCGAGGATGTCGCCGACGATCCTGCGGAGCTGGTCGCCCAGCCGCCGGTCGTCCAGGACGTTCGCGATGGCCTCGTCCCGCGCCGGCTGGTACTCCAGGGTGTCCTGCAGCAGCTCGGTGAGGTAGAGCACCTCCACCCCGTGGTCGCGCAGCGACTGGGCGAAGGCGTCGTGCTCCTGTTGGGCGCGCCCGACCCAGGGGACGCCGTCGAACAGCAGTTGATCGTTGTTGCGAGGCGTCAGGCGCTTCAGTTCTGCGCCCGGCCGGTGCAGGAGGACAGTCCGGAGGCGTCCGACCTCACTGTCGACGCGGTAGGCATGAGTCACATTCGGGAGCTTAACCCGCCTCGAACGAACATGGTCACGGGAGGAAGATGCCGTACTCGCGTATCTCGGGCGTCAGATCCGGGTGCAGACCGGCCGTCGCGGCGAGCTCCTCGGCGGAGGTGAAGGCGCCGACCCGCTCCCGTACGGCCACGATGTGCTCGGCGACCTGCGGCGTCACGCCCCGCAGCGCCGTGAGCGTCTGCGCCGGGACGTGGTTGACGTCGACGAGCCCGCCGTCGTCGTAGTGCCGGGGGAGATCCGGGCGGCCGATGCGAAGCTCACGTGCGATCAGGAGATCTTCGGCGGCCTGTTCGCGTGCCCGCTGCCTCAGGTCGCGGCGCGCGCTCGCGGCGGCCACCGCGCGGGCGTTGGAGTCGCCCGCCGGGCGTGGCATCGGCCCGGGCAGTGGCAGCGGCTGCGCCGGCATCCCGTTGATCAGCAGGACGCCGTACGGGTCGACGGCCAGCGTCATGCGCTGCTCGGAGCCGGTGACCGCGAGGATCACCCAGACCGGCACCCACAGACCGCACGTGAAGACGCTGGCGAGCGCGTGCGCGACGTGGTTGACCTCGTTGCTCTTGCGCAGCACGGCCTGGCCGTCGAGCTGTGTCTCCACGTGCCAGCCGAGGTAGACCTGCCGCAGGATCGCGCTGCTGAGGATCGCCCGTAGCTGCTCCGGTGGCAGCGGCCGCCCCCCGGGCTGGAATGGAAGCATGTTCCCCCTGTTCGTTCAGTGCACCGCGCGTGTCTGGTCCTCCCAGTACGGCTCGCGGAGCGTGCGCTTGAGCACCTTGCCGGTCGGGTTGCGCGGGATCGCCTCGACCCGGTCCACCGACGTCGGGCACTTGAAGTGGGCGAGCCGTGCGCGGCAGAAGCCGATCAGCTCGGGCCCGTCGACGTCGGCGTCGAGGACCACGATGGCCTTCGGCGTCTCCCCCCACTTGTCGTCCGGCACCCCGATCACCGCGCAGTCGGTGACGTGCGGGTGGCTCATCAGGACGTTCTCCACCTCGGCCGGGTAGATGTTCTCGCCCCCCGAGATGATCATGTCCTTGACCCGGTCGTGAATGAAGAGGTAGCCGTCCTCGTCCAGGTGGCCGACGTCTCCGGTGCGCAGCCGCCCGCCCTCCAGGAGCGTGTCCTTCGTGGCCTGCTCCAGCGACCAGTAGCCGAGCATGTTCTGCGGGCTGCGGCAGACGATCTCGCCGACCTCGCCGGGCGGCAGGTCCTCCCCGGTCGCCGGGTCGATGATGCTCAGCTCGGTCGAGGGGTTCGCGACGCCCGCGCTGCGCAGGCGCGAGCCGTCGGGCACGTGGTCCGCCGGCGGCAGGTACGTGATCGCCCCGGCCGTCTCCGTCAGGCCGTACACCTGCATGAAGTCGGTGCCGGGCAGCAGCCGCATCGCGCCGGCGAGCACCTCGTCGCTGATCGGCGACGCGCCGTAGATCAGGAGCTTCAGGCTGGACAGGTCGGTCTCGCGCACCTGGGGGAGCTGCTGCATCATCAGCAGGATCACCGGCACGAGGAAGACGTGGGTGACGCGGTGGGCCTCGATCGCGCGGGCGATGCCGACCGGGTCGGGCTCGCGCATGATGACGCCGGGGATGCCGGCGAAGACCGCGCCGACCGCCAGCGTGCAGCCGGCGATGTGATACATCGGCATCGCGACCATCAGCGTGCTGTCGGGCCGCAGGTCCCACAGGTCGTCGACCATCGGCAGCAGCGCGAGGAAGTTGGCGTGGGTGAGCATCACGCCCTTCGGCAGGCCCGTCGTGCCGGAGGAGTAGAGCTGCACGAAGACCTCGCCGGGCTCGTCGACCGGCGTGGCCTCACGGTCGGTCCAGGCCGCGTAGTCCTCGTACGCGTGGTCCGCGCCGCCCGCGACGATGATCCGCTTGGTGTGCCGCAGGCGTCCGGCGACGGCGTCCAGCACCGGTACGAACTCCGCGCCCGCCACCAGCACCGGCGCCTTGGCGTCGTCGACGATGTAGGCGACCTCGTCGGGGGCGAGGCGGTAGTTCACCGGCACCTGGACGGCTCCGGCCCGCGCCGCGCCGAACAGCAGCTCGACGTACGGCAGGGAGTTCTTGTCGAGGATCGCGACCCGGTCGCCCGGGCGCACGCCGGAGTCCCGCAGGGCGTTCGCCACGCGATCCACTCGCCGGTCGAACTCGGCGAGGGTGATCCGCTCGCCCTCGTGGACGAAGGCGGTGGTGTCCGGGTGCTCGGCGGCCCGGTCGCGCAGCAAGCCGGTGAGATTCATGTGCCGAATCATGCGCGTATCGGACGTGGGCCGACAAGAGCCGGATTATTTGGACTTGGCCAGCCGGCTGATCACCGTGACGACCACGGCGGCGATGACCGCGAGCACACCGAGCCAGATCATGAACTTGAGTGCCGCGACGATCATTCCGATCGCGGTGAAGAGCACCCAGATCGCCAGCAGGACGCCGAGAACCGTGAGAATCGCCTTACTCATGGGGCGAGAGTACGCGTTCGGCCGGCCGGAGTGAGGTCTGCGAACGATCTCGATGCGTCGGTCCAGGTCTCCGCCACGTCGAGACCGGCCGCCGCGGCGTGTTCGCCGATCGCGCCGGCGCTGACACAGGACCAGGGGAACCACTCGCTCACCTGATCGCCGTCGCGCAGGCGCACCCGCTCGGTGCGCGTCGTCTCCCCCAGCTCGACGAGCGCGTGACCGCTCCGGCCCAGGAGTGCCGCGACACGGCGCAGCAGCGCCGGAGGGTCGCCGCCGATGCCGATGTTCCCGTCGGCCAGCAGCACGGTCGCCCAGCGCCCGGCGCCCGGGATCCGCTCGAACACGTCGCGGAGCAGCGCCAGGCCACCGGCCGCCCGCGTCATCTCGACGGCGTACGGCGTGATGTCGATGCCGAGGGCCGGCACTCCGCGCTCGGCGAGGGCGACGGTGAGCCGCCCCGGCCCCGAGCCGACGTCCAGCGTCGGCCCCTGGCAGCGCGCCAGCAGCGCGTCGTCGCCCGGACGGCCGTCGCGCCACTGGTGCACCGGGAGACCCTCCACGCGGCCGTCGGCGTACTCGACGCGCACGGTCGACGCCCCCGCGAGCGACCGTTCGTACAGGTCGCCGATCATGTCGCTCTGGCGAGGGCCGCGAACCGGGTGCCGGGCGCCTGCGCGGCCACCCGTGCGACGTCGGCCGCCGTGTCGACGTCGGTCAGGGTCTCGAGCATCGCGACCCGGAGCCCGCGCAGCCGTCCGAGCTGGCGCCACCCGGTGTCGGCGCACGACATCGGGACGCCCCGGAGCAGCGCCGGATCGGGGTCGTGCAGTCCGAGCAGCCAGAACCCGCCGTCCTCGGCCGGGCCGAACACCGCGTCGCTGTCGTCGAGCCGTTCGGCGGCCTCGGTCAGCATGCCGGGCGTGACCTGGGGCGTGTCCATGCCGATCAGTACGGAGGGGCCCTCGACCTCGGCGAAGGCGTTCGCGAGCCGTTCGTCGAGCCCGTCGCCCCGCTGCTCGATCACCTCGATGCCGGGCGGCAGCCACGGCCCGGGGCGTCCGGCCAGGGCGAGGACGCGGCGCGTCGCCGGCGCCGCGGTGATCGCTTCCAGGGTGTCGGCCAGCGCGGACTCCGCGAGCGCCGCCGCCTGTACGGGCGTGTACGGCGGGGTGAGCCGGGTCTTCACCCGTCCCGGCACCGGCTCCTTGGCGATGACGAGGAGGGTGGTCACGCCGTCTCCAGCACGCGCCGCATGTCGCGTACGGCCTGGAGCGTCCCGCGTACGGTGCCGGTGACCTTCGAGCGGCCCTCGCGCGGGTGGTAGGCCACGTCGGTCTCGGCGATCCGCCAGCTTCGCTGCGTGGCGCGCACCACCATCTCCAGCGGGTAGCCGGACCTGCGGTCGGTGAGGCCGAGCTCCAGCAGGGCCTCGCGGTGCGCCGCCCGCATCGGGCCGAGGTCGCGCAGCCCGACGCGGCGCGCGATGACGGCGTTGCCGATCCTGGCGTGGGGCGGCCAGGCGCCTCGTGTGGTGGGCCGCCGGCGGCCGAGCGCGAGGTCCGCGCCGTCGCTCAGGAGGGCCACGACGCGGGGCAGTTCGGCCGGGTCGAGGGACGCGTCGGCGTCCATGAAGCAGACGATGTCGCCGGACGCGGCGAGCAGCCCGGCGTGGCAGGCCGCGCCGAAGCCGCGGCGGGGCTCGTGCACGACGCGGGCGCCGTACGACGCGGCGATCTCCGCCGAGCCGTCTCGTGAGCCGTTGTCCGCGACGATCGCCCGGTAGCCGTCGGGCATCCGCTCCAGCACCCACGGCAGGGCGGCGGCCTCGTCCAGGCAGGGAAGTACGACGTCGATCATGCTGGGGACGCTAGCCCCGTCACCCCGGGAGCAACCCTTACGGTGTGGTGACGGAGTGTGCTGATCAAGGTCGGCCCGCCCTAGTGTGGGGGGCGTGATCAACACCCGCCCGACCCTGTGGACAACGGCGTGGACACGGCGTACGGAAACGGGCCGGAACTCCACGTCCGGCCCTGTGGACGACGGGAGCCGCGTATTCCACAGGCTGTGGACAACATGACCTCCGAGCCGGGCCGCATCCTCGTCGTCGACGACGATCCGACCGTCGCGGAGGTCGTCGCGCGCTACCTCGTCCGTGACGGGCACGAGGTGCACTGCGTCGCCGACGGGCACGCCGCCCTGCGGATGGCCGCCGAGAAGGTCCCCGACCTGGTCGTCCTCGACCTCATGCTGCCCGGCATCGACGGGCTGGAGGTGTGCAGGCGGCTCCGCGCGCGCTGGCCGGTGCCGATCGTCATGCTGACCGCGCTCGGTGAGGAGACCGACCGGCTCGTCGGCCTGGAGACCGGCGCCGACGACTACGTCACCAAGCCCTTCAGCCCCCGTGAACTCGCCCTCCGCGTCAAGTCCGTCCTGCGCCGCTCGCGCGGCACGCTCACGCCGTCCGGCGAGACCACCACGGACGGCGACCTCGTCGTCGACACCGCCGCGCACGAGGTGCGCCTGGGCGGCCAGGAGATCTCCCTGACCGCGCGGGAGTTCGACCTGCTGGCCTACCTCATGCGTCATCCTCGGCAGGCCTTCACCCGCGCCGACCTGCTGGAGAAGGTCTGGGGGTGGGAGTTCGGCGACTCGTCCACGGTGACGGTTCACGTACGCCGGCTCCGCGAGAAGATCGAAGCCGACCCGACCGCCCCGAGCCGGATCCTCACGGTCTGGGGCGTCGGCTACAGATACGAGCCCATGACGTGATCACTTTCCAGGCACTCGCCGAGGTGGCCGCGTACGCCGCGGGCACCGCGCTCCTCGCCGGCCTCATCGGCGTCGGGCTCCTGTACGCGCTCGGCGGCCGCTCCATCGCGATCCTGCTGGCCGTCGGCTCGGCCGCGACGGTCCTGGCGACCGTGGCCGGCATCGTCGTGATCACGCTCAAGATGCTGATCACCGACCACGACCGTTCCGTGACGCTCACCGTGACGGCCATCGCCGGCCTCGTCGGCCTCGGAGTGTCGCTCCTGCTCGGCTACCGGCTGATCAGCGCCAGCCGCGCGCTGCTCCTCGCCGTACGCCAGGCCGGCGACGACGGCCGGTTCACGCCCCCGGCCCGTACGCTCCCCGCCGAGCTGGCCGAACTCGGCACGGAGCTCGCCACCGCGTACGAGCGCCTCGAAGCCGCCCACGCGCGCGAGCGCGCCCTGGAGACCAGCCGGCGCGAGCTCGTCGCCTGGGTGAGCCACGACCTGCGGTCACCGCTCGCGGGCCTGCGCGCGATGGCCGAGGCGCTGGAGGACGAGGTCGTCGACGACGCCGCGACCGTGCACCGCTACCACGGGCAGATGCGGGCGGAGGCGGACCGGCTGGCGGCGATGGTGGACGACCTGTTCGAGCTGTCCCGCATCCACGCGGGCGCCCTGCGGCTGTCGCGCCAGCGCGTCGGCCTCGGCGACCTCGTCTCCGAGACCGTCGCCGGCATCGAGGCGCTCGCCCGCGCCAAGGGCGTACGGCTGCACGGCCGCGCCCAGGGGGTGCTGCCGGTCGAGGTCGACGCCGCCGAACTGGGCCGAGCCCTGCGCAACCTGGTCGTCAACGCCGTCCGGCACACGCCCGAGGACGGCGGCGTCGAGATCGTCGCGGCCGTCGAGGAGGGCATGGCCTGCGTGACCGTGTCCGACGCGTGCGGCGGCATCCCCGAGGAGGACCTCCCGCGCCTTTTCGACGTGGCCTTCCGCGGCGAGGCCGCACGTACGCCGGGCGGCGGTGGCGCGGGCCTCGGCCTGGCCATCGCCCGCGGCATCGTCGAGGCGCACGCCGGCGAGATCGGCGTGACGAACGCCGGCGAGGGCTGCCGCTTCGTCGTGCGCCTCCCCCTCGACGCCTGATCCAGAATGAGGGGATGCAGGTATCGGAGTTCGTGGTGGAGACCGACCCGGACGCGGTGGCGAGGGCCCGGGCCGTCGTCCTGCGCGCCAGGCGCGTCTCCGCGTGGAGCGGGGCGGTCGGGGGCGGGCTCATCATCGGCATCGCCGTCGCCGGCGTCGCCGCCGTCGGGCTTTCCACGGGATGGCCGATGCTGGGGATGGGCGTCGCCGGAGTGATTCTCGTCGCCGACTCACGGCGTCATTTCGCCGCGGCGCGGCGGACGGCGGCGATGTGGGCGGCCGTCGGCGTACCGCCGGAGGCGATGAGGCTTTCCGCTGAGGGGCTGACCTGCCGCGTCGACCTGGCGCCACGGCCCTGCTTCCTCCCCTGGTCCAGTGTCGATGCGTGCCGGCTGAGGGGCGGGCGCACGCTCGCCGTACGGCTCGCGCCCGGGGTCACCGCGGCCACGCCCGGAGTGGCCGGACTCGACCAGCCCGAGGTACGACGCGCGCTGCGCCGTCGCGAGCTGTGGTTCCTCGTCGGCTCATTGCGCCGGCCGCCGGAGGAGATCGATCAGGCGCTCGCCGCGTTCACCGCCGGCCGTCTGCGGATCCGCTGACCCCCGTTCGGCGGAAGCGGGCGAAGAACGCCCGGATGTCGGAGACCAGCAGGTCGGGCGCCTGCATGGCGGCGAAATGGCCGCCGGCGTCGAACTCCGACCAGTGTACGACCTCGTGGTCGCGTTCGGCCAGGCGGCGGATGCTCGAGTCGCTGCGGAAGACCGCCACGCCCAGCGGCACCGGGGAGCGGCCGGCGGGCGGCTGCCAGCCGCTCTCGCGGTAGATGCGCGCCGCCGATCCGGCCGTGCCGGTCAGCCAGTACAGCATGACGTTCGTCAGGATCTGGTCCGGGGAGACGTCGCCGAGCCGCTCGCCGTACTCGTCGAACCATTCGAGGTTCCAGGCGAGCTGGCCGACCGGTGAGTCCGCCAGGCCGTACGCGAGGGTCTGTGGGCGGGTGCTCTGGATCATCGCGTAGCCCATGCGTTCGTTGCGCCATCGCCGTAGGCGTTCGAGGCGGGCCTGCTCCGCCGGGGTCGGGTCGGGCAGGTCGTCGCCGGACGGGATCGTGGGGAACGCGTTGACGTGCGTGCCGATGACGTGGTCCGGGGCGATTCGGCCGAGTTCGGGGGTGACGCGGGCGCCCCAGTCACCGCCCTGCGCGCCGTACCGGTCGTAGCCGAGCCGGTCCATCAGTGCCGCCCACGCCCGTGCGACGCGGGTGAAGTCCCAGCCGGGCTCCGTCGTCGGGCCGGAGAACCCGAACCCCGGCAACGACGGCGCGACGACGTGGAAGTCGCGCGTCAGCGGCTCGATGATCTCCAGGAACTCCGCCACCGACCCCGGCCAGCCGTGCGTGATGATCAGTGGGATCGCGTCGGGGTCGGCCGAGCGGACATGCAGGAAGTGGATGTTCTGCCCGTCGATCTCGGTGGTGAACTGCGGGAACGCGTTGAGCCGTGCCTCGTGCGCCCGCCAGTCGTAGCCGGTGCGCCAGTATTCGGCCAGCTCGCGGACCCGCCCGAGCGGCACGCCGTAGGACCAGTCCACGCCCGGCAGCTCGTCCGGCCAGCGCGTACGGTCGAGGCGCCGGCGCAGGTCGTCGAGGCTGCTCTGCGGGATGTCGATGCGCATGGGATGGATCTCTGTGGAGGACATGCGCCCAGCGAAGCAGTCATTGCGGCCGGTTCTCGTCCGCAATAGGTTCGGCCGAATGGTGACCATCAGCCTTCTCCCGTACGACCCGGAGTGGCCGCTGCGGTTCCAGGAGGTCGGGGCGGCCCTGCGTACGGCGCTGGAGCCCGTCCTGGCGGACCGGCTGACCGGCGTGCACCACATCGGCTCGACCTCCGTGCCGGGCCTCGCCGCCAAGCCGATCATCGACGTCCAGGTCTCGGTACGCGACTTCCGCCCCTGGGCCCGTACCGGCCTGACCGCTCCCGCCGAACCGGCCGAGAACCCCTCGCGAGAGCACATCGGCGAGGACCCCGCTCTGATCGACGCCGTCGAGTCGATCGGCGCGCGCTGGCTCGGTGACTGGTGCTGGGACCACCGCAAGTGGCTCTTCGTCCGCCGCGAGGGCGTCGCCGTCAACTGTCACGTGCGCCGTGAGGGCTGCGTCAGCCAGCAGAACGCCCTGCTGTTCCGCGACCGCCTCCGTGCCGACGCCGGCGCGCGGCAGCGCTACGAGGACGTCAAACGCGACCTGTCGGCCGGGGAGTGGGCCTCCGTCGACGCCTACTCCGACGCGAAGGGCGACGTCATCTGGGCGACGCTGCGCGAGGCCGACGGCTGGAGCATGAACGGCTGGCGCCCGAACCCCACCGACGCGTGAGAAACAGCGTCAAATATGAGGCATAGCAGCGACCCTCCGGAGGCGTCTTAGGGGCTGACGAACACCTCGGAGGTGACGATGGATGCCGCGGCGGAGCGAGATTTCCGTGAGTTCGTGGTGGCGAGTTCGGCCGGGCTGATGCGCCTGGCGTATCTGCTCACCGGTGGTGACCAGCACGGGGCCGAGGATCTGCTGCAGATCGCGCTGACACGGACGGCCGGGCGCTGGTCACGGGTGAAGAGCCCGGAGACCTATGTACGGCAGGTGATGTACCGCCAGCAGGTCAGCTCGTGGCGGCTCAAGTGGAGGCGGCGCGAGACCCAGGTCGCGGTGCCGCCCGAAGAGGTCCGGCGTGACGGGACGCCCGACGTGGACCTGAAGATCACCATGCGCCGGGCGCTGTCCCGGCTGACCGCACGCCAGCGCACGGTGCTGGTCCTGCGGTTCTTCGAGGACCTGCCCGAAGCCGAGGTCGCCCGGCTGCTCGGCTGCTCGGTCGGCACCGTACGCAGCACGACCCACCGATCGCTCGCCCGGCTGCGCGACGTGGCCCCCGAGCTCGCGGATTGCAAGCCCATGCCCATGCAGGAGGTCAGGCCATGAAGTTCGAGACGCTCATCAGCAGGACGTACGAGGAGTGGTCGGCGGAGGCGTCCGTGCCCGCGGGGCTGGCCGACCGGGCGCTGCGGGGGCGCGCCCGGCGGCGTTCCCTGCGGGTCGGGCTGGCGGCGGGGTCGGCGGCGCTGCTCGCCGGGGCGGCGGCGGTGGTCGTCACCCAGACGGGCGGGCCGCAGGTACGGCCGGCGACGCCGATCCAGAGCCGTCCCGTCGCGATGTCGTCGGACACCTCGCTCCGTACCGACCTCGGCAGTTCGTTCCCGCGCCACCTCGTCGCGGCCGGCCACACGGCCATCGCCGCGTATTTCACGGGCCACAAGGGCACCGACGGCGGCGCGAGGACGTACGAGCGCACCTGGTACCTCTACGACCCCGCCTCGGGCGTCTACGAGAAGTCCCCCTGGGCCTACCTGGACGTGCAGCCGGGCATGCACCAGGCGGCCGTGCTGGAGAGCGCGCTCGCCTCACGTGTCGGCATCCTCGACATGAGGACGCGGAAGGTGGTCCGCTGGATCCCGGCCGCGAACAAGGTCGGCGGCGTGTCCTGGTCACCGGACGGGCGGCGACTGCTCCTGACGACGTACAGGAGTGACCCGGACGTGTACGCGGCGCCTGGGGCGAGCCCGCGGACCGGCTTCTACATGGTGGACGGCGCGACCGGGCACGGCACCTTCCACGCGCTGCCGGCGGACAACTCCGACCCCATGCGCGGCAACCCGGCCGTCCGCCAGGACTTCGGCTGGAGCCGGAGCGGGACGCTGATCTGGGCGCCGACCGCCACCGCGCCGACGAAGGTCTTCTACGACCTGAACGGCAGGCCCGCGGCGACGCCGGGCCACGAGGCCGACGACGGCGAGGACGCCGGGCTCTCCCCGAACGGCACCCTCTTCCCCAGGTTCGGCCCGATCCCCGGTCCGTCCGTCACGGTGCGGAACGTCTCGACCGGCAAGACCGTCGCGGTCCTGCCGATCGAGAGTGCGGAGGCCTGGGCCGATGACTCCCACCTGTTCGCGATCGGCTGTGCCGTGAAGAAGTGCACGGGCAAGGGGGAGTTCCGCAACCGGCTCATGCTGATCAGCCTCGGCGGGAAGACGACGGCCCTGACGGGCTACCACCGGTCCGACAGGATCGGAGCCTGGGAGCCGGTCTTCACCCATCGCTGAGACGGCCGGCGAACTCCGCCATCCCGTCTTCGAAGGCGATCGACGCGCGGAAGCCGAGCTCGGCTTCCGCGCGTTCCGGCGACGCGACGACGTGGCGTACGTCGCCGAGCCGGTATCCGCCGACCACGACGGGGGACGGGCCGTCGCAGGCCTTGGCGAGCGCGGTCGCCATCTCCTCGATCGTGTGCGGCTCGCCGCTGGCGACGTTGTACGCGCGGAGCGAGCCGTCCAGCGGGGGAGCCTCCAGCGCGAGGACGTCGGCGTGCGCGACGTCGCGTACGTGCACGAAGTCGCGCCGCTGGCCGCCGTCCTCGAAGACGCGGGGCGCCTCCCCGCGCGCCAGGCCGACCGGAAGATCGCGGCGACACCGGCGTAGGGGGTGTCGCGCGGCATCCCGGCCCGTACACGTTGTGGTAGCGCAGGGCCACGACCGAGCCGCCGGTCGCGCGGGCCCACGCGGCCGAGAGGTGCTCCTGGGCGAGCTTGGTGGCGGCGTAGGCGTTGCGCGGGTCCATCAGGGCGTCCTCGTCGACGGTGCCGGGGCTCAGCGGCGCGCCGCACGTGGGGCACGGCGGCTCGAACCGGCCCGCCGACAGGTCCGCGACGTCGCGCGGACCCGGGCGTACGCGGCCGTGCTCGCGGCAGTCGTAGGCGCCCTCGCCGTACACGACCATCGACGAGGCGAGCACGAGGCGCCCGACGTCGGCGCGCGCCATCTCGGCGAGCAGGACGGCGGTTCCGGTGACGTTCACCGCCGCGTACGCGGGCAGGTCCGAGACGTCGACGCCGAGCCCGACCTTGGCCGCCTGGTGGCACACCGCGTCCACGCCGGACAGGCACCGGGCGACCGTACGAGCGTCGCCGATGTCCTCGCCCGAGCGCAGGTCGAACGTACGGACGTCGTGGCCGCGTTCGCGCAGCGCTTCGACGATGTGGGAGCCGATGAACCCGGCCGAACCGGTCACGAGTACGCGCATGACCCGAACGCTAACCGGGCCGGATACGGCCATCGCCGAATCGCCGCAGGCCGTAGGCGTTTCGTAAGAACCTTGGCGAAAGTAACTCCCAAATCGGTAAACCGGCCGCAAATCTCTGACGTCTTTTCTCTCGTCGCCATCCGCCGGGCGGGTGGCACGCTCTGAGGAGGGCTTTGGTGAAAAGACGCGTTTTCGCGCGTGCGCTGGCCGTTTCGGCGGTTACCGCAATGGGGGCGACGGGGATCGCCGGTCTGGTGCACGCGAACGCCGCACCGGCAACGGTCAAGGCCGCGGCGGGGGCCGCGAAGCCTTACGACTTCAACGGGGACGGATTTCCGGACCTGGCACTCGGCAGCCCGTACGGCAAGGTCGGCACCCACACGAGCGCCGGTTTCGTGACGGTCGTCTACGGGGCGGCGACCGGTCCGAACACGGCGAAGAAGACGACCATCAGCCAGGACACCGCGGGTGTTCCGGGCGTGGCCGAGAACACCGACCACTTCGGTTTCTCCCTGACGTCCTTCGACTACGACAAGGACGGCTACGCCGACCTGTTCGTCGGGTCGCCGGACGAGGACACCACCGCGGGCGTGAACGCCGGCTCGGAGACGATCCTGTGGGGGTCGGCGTCCGGCCTGAACGGGGACGGCTCCGCCACGCTGGCCGAGCCCGAGAACGCGGGCGCGGACCACCGGTACGGCTACTCGCTCATCACGGGCGACTTCGACGCCGACGGCTGGCCCGAGTGGGTCGACTCCTCGCCGGGCGACGGGTACTTCTGGACGTACACGTCGGAGCCGGTCGACGGCATCGCCGCGCACACGTTCCACCCGAAGGTCCAGGGCCGGCCGATCCGTGGCGCCAAGCGGCTCAAGGCGGCCGCCACTCCGGCGCTGGACGCGCTGATCCCGGCGGTCGGCGACGTCGACGGCGACGGCCGTACGGACCTGGTCATGGGCTGGCAGAACGCCGCGGCCGACCCGAAGTACCGCTACGGCTTCGACGTGTGGGCCGACACGACCTCGTCGGAACCGAGCATCGAGGAGAGCGTCAGGGACGACAGCCTGGCGGTCGGCGACTTCGACGGTGACGGCTCCGCGGACATCGCGGCGGGCGGCTCCGACGACAGCGGCCGCGCGCACAGCCATGTGCTGGTCTTCAAGGGCGGCGCGGACCTGACGTTCGGCGACCAGTACGCGGTCAACCAGGAGACCGACGGCGTGGCCGGCGACAGCGTGCTGGGCGACAAGTTCGGCTACAGCCTGTCCGCCGGTGACATCAACGGCGACGGCAAGGCCGACCTCGCGGTGGGTCTTCCGGGCAAGAGCGTCTCCGGGAAGGCGACGGCCGGCGCGGCGATCGCCCTGTACGGCTCGGCGGACGGCCTGACGGGCGCGGGGTCGCAGGTGTTCTCCCAGGACTCCGCCGGAGTCGCGGGCGCGGCCGAGGCCGGGGATGAGTTCGGCTGGACGGTGAGTCTGCTGGACATCACCAAGGACGGCCACGCGGACCTGGTCGTCGGGGCGCCGAAGGAGAACGGCACGGACGGCGCGGTGACCGTGCTCCTGGGCGGCTCCGCCGGCGCGACCGGGACCGGGTCGGCGACCTTCGGGGCCGGCACGCTCGGCACGAGCGGCAAGGACGCGCAGGTCGGCGTCCGTCTCGGCCGGATCGGCTGACGGATCGGCTGACATGGGGGCCCTGCCCGCCCGTGGTCCGCTCAGGATCCGGGCGGGCGGTGCACGGTCTCCTCGATGGTGCGCACGGTCGGGCACGGCCAGCGCCACATGCAGGCCCGGCACCGCTGGAGCGGGCTGGAGCGGTCGCTGGTGATGCCTCCGGCGTCACGCGGCTGATGCAGGTCGAGCAGGCGCAGGCTCATCTCGCAGAAGGCGATGACGTCGTCGCGTGCCGAGGCGAGAAAGCGAATGTCCTCGCGCGACAGCTTTGTGGATACCGGAACAAAGCCCTCGCGGTTCACCAATCGCGATACGTATTGCGTCATGGAACGCCACGAACTGGACTTTTGTGATCGAGTTCTGATCGTCTCCAGTCGTTCGCGGAGCCGGCCGCGTCCCGAGTCATCGAATCTGCCACCGGTCATCGTGCACGCTCCGGTCCGAACGTCGCCCGCCACCACGCTCCCCCGAGGTGGCCGGACCCTTGTCCCAGGTCATAGTTTCGCGCACGCGCGACGCGCCGGTGGGCTAATTCCCGCACATCGGGTCGGCAGAACGGGGATGATCTCCATGTCCCCTGACCCGTACGGGAACGGTTGCCGCATTTCCTGCGAAACGCCGAAAAGGGGACAGCGTTCTGGCAAAGGGCATTCCACCGCCTGGCAACGTACCGGCCCTTATCTTCTGGGCCTCTGGTTCGCCCGAGCGGGCCGCGCTAGTGTGCGGCTCGTGGAGCTAAAGGTCTCGACTGAATCTCAAGGAGGTCACGCCGTAGTCTCTGTCTACGGCGAGGTCGATCTCTATACGGCACCCAGGCTGCAAACCGAGCTGGCCGCGCTCGTTCGCGACGGAGTCAGCCGGCTTGTGGTGGACATGAGCGGGGTCGAGTTCTGTGACTCGACAGGCATGAACGTCCTGCTCTCGGCCATGAAACGTCTGCGTGAACACGGCGGCTCACTGGAGCTCGCGGCGCCACGTTCGGCGGTTCGCCGGATCCTGCAGGTCACCGGTCTCGACACGGTCTTCTCCGTGCACGACGCAGTCCCCGCCTTCGGGCGGAGCTAGCCGCCACTACCATCGCCTTCATGCAGGCGGACACGGCGGTCGTCATCGCGGCCAAAGACGAACAGGACCGGATCGCCTCGACCGTTGAGGCGGCCGCATCACTGCCAGGCGTCGACCTGGTCGTCGTCGTCGACGACGGCTCGGTCGACGCGACAGGACGGCTTGCCGAGGGCAGCGGTGCCAAGGTCGTCCGGCACTCGCGCAATCGCGGCAAGGGCGCGGCGATGGAGACCGGAGCGGCGGCGGTACGTCTTCTCGACGGAGACGTCCCACGCCATCTGCTCTTCCTCGACGCCGACCTCGGCGAGACGGCCAAGTACGCGGCCCCGCTCATCGAGCCGGTACGCGACGGCTCGGCGGCGATGACCATCGCGGCGTTCAGCGACCGGATCAAACTCGGCGGCCACGGCTTCGTCGTGCGCCTGTCGCGCGACGGCATCAAGCGGCTGACCGGCTGGACGGCGACGCAGCCGCTCAACGGCCAGCGCTGCCTGACCCGCGCGGCGTTCGAGGCGGCCCTGCCGCTCGCCGCCGGCTTCGGAGTGGAGACGGCCCTGACCGTCGACCTGCTCCGCAAGGGGTTCAAGGTCGCCGAGGTCGAGGTGCCGCTCGCCCACCGTGCCACCGGCACCGACTGGCGTGCCCAGGTGCACCGGCTCAAGCAGTTCCGTGACGTCGGGCGCGCCCTGGCGGCACGCGAGCCCGCGGTGACACGGCAGCTCGGCCGGCTCCGCCGTGCCGGGCGCTGACCGACGCGTTCCCGGCGAAGGCCCGCGCACGGGCCGGTACGGCGTCGCGGGCCTCACCGCCGGCGCCGCGGGTCTCGGCTGCCTGCTGCTGACCGCCCTGCTCGGGCCGTCGGTGATGGAGCCGGTGCTGCCCGGCCGTCCCGGCCAGCCGCCGTACTCCCTGACCGTTCATCCGTCGCCGCACGTGGTGATCGGGCTGACCGCCGCGGGCGTCCTGCTCGCCGCGGCCGGCCTGGGCCTGTGCCTGTACGCCGTGCACCGCGGCTGGTCGGTGCGCACGCGGCCGCTGGTCATCGCGGGTGTGCTGGCGGTGGCGGCGTTCGCGTTCATGCCGCCGGTGGGCTCCGGCGACCACCTCAACTACGCCGGGTACGGCCGGATGGCGGTCACCGGCAACGATCCGTACACCACGTCGGCGCGCGACCTGCCGGCCGATCCGGTCACCCGCGCGGTGCAGGACTGGCGTGGCACACCGACGGTGTACGGCCCGATCGCCACCGCCCAGCAGACGTTCGCGTCGCTGGTCGGCGGGGCCTCGATGCGGCTGACCGTCTTCGTGATGTCGGTGACCAACGGCCTGGCGTTCCTGGCGGTGGGCCTGCTGCTCTTCCGTACGGCGCGCGGCGATCCCGGCCGTGAGCTGCGCGCGGTCCTGCTGTGGACGGCCAACCCGCTGCTGCTCTTCGAGCTGGTCGGGGGCGCGCACAACGACGTGCTGGCGATCGCGTTCGCGGTGGCGGGCCTGATCGCGTTCGGCCTGCCCGATCCCGTGCTCCCCCGGCCGGGGGAGAGTCGCGGGGTCGTCCGCTGCCTGATCGCCGGCACCTTCATCGGCGTCGGCGCGGCCATCAAGATCAACGTCGCGATCGTGGGCGGGGGGCCCGCACTCGTCCTCGCGTACGAGTGGTGGTGCACCCGGCGCGGACACCGTTCCGGCTCAGAACGGTCCACCCTCGGCCAGACCGTCGCGCGGCTCGCGTCGCTGTTCGGCGCGGCCGGGCTGGTCACGGTGCTGGCGTACCTGACGGCGGGCCCGCACTCGGTCGACCAGCTGAACCGCGCGTCCAAGTCCGTGTCGCTGGCCACCCCGTGGCACTTCTTCGCCGGCGCGACGGGCGGCCTGCTCGTGACGGTGCCGCGTGACGTCGTGCAGATCGGCTCGGCCCTGCTCACCGTCGTCCTGGCGGTGCTGCTCGTACGCGCGCTGCCGAGGCCGCCCGTCTGGTCGGCGCCCGACCCGGTCGGCGACGAGGCGTTCCGTCTCACCGCCGCGCTGGTGCTGGCCTGGCTGTTCGCCGCGCCGTACGCCCTGCCCTGGTACGACGGGCTCGGCTGGGTGACGCTCGCGCTCGTGACCTGGTCGGTCTTCGACGGGGTGCTGCTGGCGCGTACGACGGTGCTGGCCCTGGCCTACCTGCCGGCCCGGGACCCGGTGGCGTCCGGGCTCTCCCACGACCTGCGCTGGCTGGTCACCGTCGTACGCGCGCAGCTCACACCTTGGGCACTGACCCTGACTCTGATCGCTCTGGTTCTGCTGGCTGCTCGTCGTCCGGGGCGAGCTCCAGCGCACGGACGCTCGCCACGAGAGCCAGCGGGATCGCCACCGTGAACGCCAGCGCGGGGATCGCCACGCCGGAGTCGTTGACCAGCATCCCGACGCCGCCCGTGACCAGCACGGCGACGAGGGTCGGGCGCAGCGCGGGTGACTGCTCGTAGGCGGTGTGCAGTGCGGACGCGCGCCAGGTGAGCGGCCGGAGCAGGGCGAAGAACAGGAATCCGACGGCGGCGACCGCGATGAGCGTGAGCTCCCAGTTGCCGAAGGTGCGGATCATGCCGCGGAACTTCCGGTAGATCACCGTGCCCGCGTCACCGTTCAGCAGGTTGTCCCAGAACTCCCCGATGTGGGTGGGGTTGGCGCGCAGGGAGTCGAGGAAGGAGATGCCGAGGACGACCACCGCGCCCACCGCCAGTACGGCGAGGAGCCGCGTGGGCTTGACCTTCCGCCCGCTGATCATGAAGCCGAAGACGGCGAACCCGGGGAACAGGGCGATGATGCCGCCGAAGTCGGCACCCCACATGGGCGCCCCGTCGATCACCAGCGCGAGGACTCCCGCGCCGACGACCACCGCGGTCGCGGCACGGCGGCCCTTGGTCTCGTCGTCCTTGAAGCGGGTGAGCAGGTGGCCGGCGAGCGCGCCCGCGACCATGATGATGCCGGTTATCCACAGGGCCCAGCTGGGGTTGCCGAACCCGTAGAAGCGGCCGGCGACCAGCGGTGTGTACCCGAGCATGCTGCAGACCTGCAGGTTGTTGCCGGTCATCACGTCGAGCGTGAGCGCCAGGCACGTCACCCCGGCGACGACCGCGCCCGACCCCGTCACGGACCTGCGCCACGGCCCGGCCGCGGCCAGGGCGGTGACCAGGCCGATCGCGACGACGATCGCCAGCGACACCATGATCGCCGGGTGGGTGCGCCACCACGGGACCACGTTGGCCAGGAACGACGCGACGGGCAGCGACGCCACCGCCAGCGCCGCGTACTTGGTGACGGTGAGGAGCCCGCGCCGCTTGCGGCGCAGCGCCAGCGTGCCGAACCCGTACAGGGAGAACTGGATCGCGAACAGGACGATGTCGAAGGTCGTCACCAGCCGGCGCAGCGACTGCGCGGCCACGTCCTGGTCGTTCAGCGTGTGGCCAGCCCGGCCACCGACGACGGCTTCTTGCCGCCGTCGTGCCAGGGCGCGCCCACGGCCTGCTCGGGCTGCTGGACGCCGAGGCGGTGCAGAACGGTCGAGGTGACGTCGGTCAGCGTGACCAGGCCGTCGGTGCGCGTCGAGCTCGCCGTCAGGTACCTGCCCGAGAAGCCCGGGCCGCTCGCGAGGGCGACCCGCAGGTGGGCGGCGCTGTTGGCGTCGGACAGACCGGCCAGCATCACGGTCGTGCCGGGCGGCAGCGAGGCCAGCACCAGGCCGACCTGGGTGTCGGCGCGCTTCACGCCGACGGCGCGCTTCTTGGCCGTCAACGGGGCCTGAAGGCCGTTCACGTCGACGCCCGCGTCGATGTAGGAGCGGAACACGTCGTCCACGTCGACCAGGGTCAGCGGGCAACGGGACAGCGCGTCGGCCGGCATCTTCACGGTCGACTCGACGTAGCCGTCGACCCGCCCGATGCTGTCGGCCGCGCCGAGGGCGGCGCCGGGGCCGACCGCCATCGTGCAGGCGCCGGCCCGGTGGACCGAGTCGCCGAGCAGGCCGAGCTTCGTGGCGTACTTGTTCTTGGCGTTGTCGTTGCGGATCGCGCCGAAGCCGGGGATGGCGCCGCCGACCGGCGCCGGCGGCAGGCCGCAGCTGCCGTTGCGCAGCTGGGCGCGCTGACCCGCGGAGATACTCAGCCAGCCGTCGACCGGGCAGGTGTGCGCGCCCACCGTCTTGACCGACAGCGCGGCGGCAGAGCCCTGGCCCGCCAGTCTGGCGAGGTTCGGGGTCTGAGTATCGTTGATGTCGCTCCACAGCAGGCCGGGAACGCCGATCACCACCACCCGTCCACGGATGGGCGCGGCGTCCGCGTCCGGTGTGGAGGCCAAAAGGCCGAGCAACACGGCCGCGAACACCACCAGCGCCGCCACGGCGCCGCTTACGTGGCCACGTTCCGCTACCCGCGGCTGTGCCACGATCACCTCCAGGTCTGGGACGCCCCCAGGCTAGTCGCGGACCCGGGACAGGATGGACACATGGGTGGTCGAAGGACGATACGCGATGTCGTGATCGTCGTCGCGGGAATTATCGTCGCGGCCCTCGCCGTAGCGCCCGTCGTCCTGCACTGGCTGGGCAACGAACCTGATCAACGGCTCGTCGACCTCGATGTGTACCGGTCGGCCGGGCAGGCGGTCCTACGGAATTCCCCCGTCTACGGATTCATGACGCAGCCGCCGCAACTTCTTCCTTTCACCTATCCGCCGTTCGCCATCGTCCTGGCCGTTCCGCTGGCGCTCCTGTCGTGGACCGCCGCGCAGTGGGCGTGGGTCGTGCTGATCTTCGTGGCGATGACGATCACCGTCCGGTACGCCTTCGCGCAGCTCCTCGGCAGGTTCGGCGCGTGGGCGCCGCTGGCCACGGGCGTGCTGGTGGCCTTCTGCACGTACCCGATGCCGCTGCAGGACCAGATCCGGTTCGGGCAGGTCGACATCCTGCTCGTCGCCATGTGCGTCTCCGACTGCGTGCCGGGGCGTACGCGCTGGCCGCGCGGCCTCCTTGTCGGGCTGGCCACCGCGATCAAGCTGGTACCGGGCGTGTTCATCATCTACTTCCTGGTCACCGGGCGCCGTAAAGAGGCGATGACCGCGACGCTCGCGGCGACGGCCGCGACCACTCTCACCTTCGTCGTGCTGCCCTGGGACTCCGCCGACTACTGGTTCCGCGCGCTGTTCGACAGTGACCGGCTCGGCTCCAACACCTCCACGACGAACCAGTCGATCCGCGGGATGCTGCTGCGCCTCTACATGCCGGACTCGGTGACGTCCGTGGTCTGGCTGGCCTGTGCGGCCGTTGTGGCGTACCTGGGGTTCCGTGCGGCGCGCCGTGCGGCGCTGGAGGGGCGTGAGATCACCGGAATCGCGATCACCGGGCTGATCGCGGTGCTCGTCTCGCCGGTCGCCTGGATCCACCACCTGGCGTGGCTGGTCGTGGTCCTGGGGGCTTTCGTCGCCGACGGCCGTGACCTGCGGCGTCTCGCTTTCGCCGCCGCCGTCTGGGTCTTCTACGTGCTGCACATCCCCTGGTGGGGGATCACGATGCTCGCCGACCACGACGGGCCGAGGTTCGCGGGCCGGATCGTCCAGGACGCCTTCGGCCTGGGGGCGATCCTGTTGATGTTCGCGCTTCATCGGTGGGGTTCTGTGGAGAATTCCGACAGTGACGGCGCGGGAACCGCGCGTAATCGTGTTCGGATGGGTACGCTCAGTACGTGATCCTCATCACGTTGGCCGTCGTCGCCATCATCCTCGGGGCCCTCGGGCTCTACACGGGGTTCAACGCCCGCAAGCGCGCGGCGCAGGCCATCGACGAGTGCGCCGAGATGCTGCGCCGCCAGCTGCAGGTCAGCTCCGGCGCCGCCGACAACCGGGCCATCCGCGATGTCGCGATCGTCCACTACGACGCGCTCAAAGAGGTCTCCGGCGGCCTGTCGTTCTCGCTCGCGCTGCTCAACGCCGCGGGCGACGGCGTCGTGCTCACCTCGATCAACGGCCGCACCGAGACCCGCACGTACGCCCGCGTGGTCCAGGCCGGCCGCAGCGGCCAGGTGCTCTCGCCCGAGGAGGACCACGTCGTACGCGCCGCGCGGCTCGGGCGCGGGCCGTCGATCCGGCTGGACGACCCGCTCGAGATCAGCTCCAGCGGCCAGGCGTCCCCGTCCGTGTAGATCACCGCATGTCCGCTCCTCACAGGCCGTAGCCTGGAGCGATGACCGAGCACAGCCCCACCACCGAGGCCATGGCGCGGGACCGGCCGCACCGGTTCGCCTACTTCGGGCCTGAGGGCACCTTCACCGAGGCCGCGCTCCTCACGCTCTCCGAGGCGGCCGAGGCCGTACGTGAGCCGTTCCCGACCGTCTCCGCCGCCCTCGACGCCGTACGCCGCGGGGCCGCGGACTTCGCGATGGTCCCCCTGGAGAACTCGGTCGAGGGCCCGGTCACCACGACCGTCGACGACCTCGCCGACGGCGGCGCGCTGATCATCACCGCCGAGGTGCTGCTCCCGGTCGAGTTCGCCCTGCTCGTACGCCCCGGCACGCGCCTCGAGGACATCAAGCGGGTCTGCACCCACCCGCACGCGCTCGCGCAGTGCCGCCGCTGGCTGGCCGCCCACCTGCCCGACGCCGAGGTCGCCACCGGCACGTCGACGGCCGGCGCGGCCATGGCCGTGTCCGACCCGACCTCCGGCTACGACGCCGCCATCTCCGCGCCCATCGCCGGCGGGCGCTACGGCCTGGTCCCGGCCGCCGTGGGCATCGAGGACCGCGCCGGAGCCGTCACCCGCTTCGTCCTCGTCAGCGCACCCACCGCCCCGGTCCCCGCTACGGGTCTCGACCGCACGTCGCTGATGGCGTACCTGACCGACGACCACCCGGGCGCGCTGCTGGAGTTCCTGACGGAGTTCGCGGTGCGCGGGGTCAACCTGACGCTGATCCAGTCCCGTCCGACCGGCGACGGCTTCGGCCGCTACCGCTTCTGGATCGACTGCGAGGGCCACGTGACGGACGCCCGCGTGGGCGAGGCCCTGATGGGTCTGCGCCGCGTGTGCTCCGACGTCCGCTTCCTGGGCAGCTACCCGCGCGCCGACGACGGCCGTACCGAGATCCGCCGGGGCACCCACGACACCGACTTCGCCGAGGCGTCCGCCTGGCTCGCCGCCATCCGCTCCGGCCACGACCTGTAGCCGATCTCGCCGGCAACGTTTCATGTGAAACGTTGCCGGTATTATTCGTCGAATGAGCGACGTCCGAGATGACTTCTCCAGTTCGCCCGATCCGGTCGTATTAGAGCGTCTGCAGGACATCGGGATCGACACGTCGAAGCCTCATCCGGCGCGCATCTATGACTACCTCCTGGGCGGGCGGAACAACTTCCAGGCCGACCGCGACGCGGCGGAGAAGGTCGCGCTCGCAGTCCCGACCGCGCGCGCCGAGGTCGTCGCGAACCGCCAGTTCCTGAGCCGGGTCGTGACCTACGCGGCCGAGCAGGGGATCACGCAGTTCCTGGACATCGGCACGGGAGTCCCGACGGCCGGGCCGACCCACGAGGTCGCACGGGCGGTCAACCCCGACGCCCGCGTCGTGTACGTGGACAACGACCCGATCGTGCTCGCGCACTCCCGGGCACTGCTGTCCAGGCACGACCTGACGGTGACGATCCAGGCCGACGTCCGCGAGCCGGACACGATCCTGGACAACCCCAAGGTCCGCGAAATGCTGGACTTCGACCAGCCGATCGCACTCATGTTCGTCGGCCTGCTGTACTTCATCGACGACGCCGACGACCCCTGGAGCCTCGCCGCCCGCTACCGCGACGCCCTGGCCCCGGAGAGCCACCTGCTGCTGTCCCACGCGGTCGACACTCCGGAGACCCGCGCCGCGGCCGAGACGTACGAGAAGGCCTCCGCCCGCCTGTCACCGCGCACCCCGGAGCGGATCGAGGCACTGTTCGAAGGCTTCACGCTGGTCGAACCAGGCCTGGTCCCCGTGCACGAGTGGCATCCGAACGGCGACGAGGCACCGGCGAGCCACCTCCTGGGCGGCGTCGGCCGTCTGCTCGGCGGCGTCGGCCGACTCTGACCCGTCCCGTACGGCGGACAACGCCCGTACGGGACGGCGCGTCATCTAAGGGTGCCGATCTCCTTAAAGTCCCGCATGTTCGGAAGTCTCACCCTCGCGGTGGCCCTCGCTCTGGCGGCCGCTCAGCCCGCGAGCGCGGCGTCCGATGGCGCTCCGACGAGGTTCAGTGAGTTCTCGGTGTCCCCGGACGCCGTCGACGTCGACCACGACACGGTCACGTTCACGGGCCGTCTCGTCTCCAGCGGCGCCGACGGCGTGGAGCAGGGGCTGCCGGACGCGCGCGTCATCGTGTCGAAGGACTACGACGGCCTCGCCCAGGCGACCACCGGGCCGGACGGCCGGTTCTCGGCCGTGGTGAAGCTGTCGACCTCCGGCGACCAGCCGAAGATGGTCGAGGGGGACACGGGCGCGACCTACAACGGTGACGCCGCCCATCAGGCGGCCAAGGTGTCCCCGACGGTCTTCCTGCACGTCACTCCGGCCAGGACCCGGATCTCGATGGCCGTCGGCCCGGTTCCGGAAGTGGTCGGCGACATCGCGCACGTCACCGGCCTGCTCGAACGTGAGACGCCGGACGGCGGATGGACGGCCGTCGCGGGCCAGTTGGTGCGGGTCCTCGCGGCCAACACGATGACCAAGGGCCTGACGGCCGCCGACGGCACGTACGACATCATCGTCCGGGCGCCGGCGGGCGAGGGCTCATGGGCCGTCTCCACGCCCTTGTACTACTCGCGGGGCCCGGCGACGTACGGGAACGGCCCGTACACCGGCTCGACGGCCGACGGTGACCCACTTCCCGTCTACTACCGGACCGCGATCACCGGGTTCAACGCCTCTCCCGAGCCGGTCGGCCAGGGCGCCGAGATCACCGCCGCCGGCCGGGCCGTACGGTTCGGGGTCGACGGCGAGGCCGAGCCGGGAACGGGCTGGCCGGTCCTGCAGTTCTCCTCCGACGGCCAGGTGTGGACGGACCTGTTCAGCACCGTCCCGGACGCCGACGGTTACTTCTCCATGAAGACCCCGGCGGAGCGCGACGGGTACTGGCGGGTTCAGGTCGAGAGGCCCGGCGTGGACGAGCTGCCGTCCACGAGCAGTGCCGACTACGTCGACGTCAGATACCGGACGGCGGTCGCGGACTTCAACGCGTCGCCGGAGCCGGTCACCAAGGGCGCGAAGATCACCGTTGCCGGGACGCTGCGGCGGTACACGACGGCGTGGAAGGCCTTCTCCGGCCAGAGCGTCAAGATCTACTTCGCGGCCGACGGAACGAGCACCTGGACGTACGAGGGCGCCGCGACGAGCAGCACGACCGGGCACTTCTCCCACACGTTCACCGCCGCGAAGGACGGCATCTGGCGCGTGACCTACGCCGGCAGCGCCGACTACCTGGCCGTCACCGGCCCGGGAGACCACGTCGACGTGCGTTGAGGCGGGTCAGGATCTCCTCGTGGAGGACGCCGTTCGTGACGATCGCGCAGTCCTGGTCGATGCGCGGCTCGTCCGCCAGGTCCGTGAAGCGGCCGCCGGCCTCCTCCACGATCATCTGGATCGCGGCGTTGTCCCACAGTTTCCCCCACGGGTCGAGGGCCGCGTCGCAGCGGCCCTCGGCGACCAGCATCTGCGCCCAGAACCCGCCCGAGCCGAACGTGTAGTGCGCCGCCCCGCAGATCTCCGCGACGTCCGGGATCAGGTCGCCCCAGCGTTCCAGCGCGGCGAACGACACGTGCGCCTCGGCCAGGTCGTCCACGGCCGAGACGGCGAGACGCCGCGTACGGCCCGCTTCGGAGACGTACGCCCCGTCGCCGCGCGACGCCCACCAGCGGCGGCCCATCGCCGGTGAGGAGACCACGCCGACGGTGATCTCACCGTGGACCTCCAGGCCGATCAGCGTCGCGAAGACCTCGATGCCGCGCGTGTAGTTGTTCGTGTGGTCGATCGGGTCGATGATCCACCGCCGGCCGCCACCTGGCGTCTCGTCGAATTCTTCGCCGATCACCCCGTCGCTTGGAACGCGGTCGCGCAGGATCTCCCGCAGGGCGCGTTCGGCCGCCAGGTCGGCCTCGGTGACGTGCGAGCGGTCCGGCTTGGTCCGTACGTCCAGGTCGTCCCGCCGGAAGTAGTCCATCGTGATCTCATCCGCCCGGTCGGCGAGGGCCAGGGCGAGTGCGAGGTCGTCCATCAGGCGCTCTTCGCCCCCGCGCGTACGGAGCTTCCGGCGGAGGTCAGCACCGGCCAGGACCTCACGGCGGCGCAGACGACGCCGGTGAGCAGCACCGCGAACGGCGCGTAGCCGAGGCCGTCGGCCCACCCCTCTGGACTGCGGGAACCCGCGAGCGCGTACGCCCCTCCGGCGATGCCCGCCAGGACCAGGACCTGTCCGACGAAGGGGATCCGGTCGCCGGTGATGCGCACGTGCCCGCGCGCGGCCAGGTCGTGGAGCGTCACGGAGATGACGCGGTCCGCGCCGCCGCGCCGCAGGACGGCTGCGTGCCCGGGCCGTACGCCGTCGGGCATCCCACGGTGGGCACGGGGCGCGCGGCGCTGCCAGGACAGCATCGCGGCCGGCAGCAGCAGGAGCACGACGAGCGCGATGCCCGGCCACGTCGGCCGGAACGGGTTCGGCCGGGTGCGATAGGTCACCGCCGTCACCACGCCCTTCGGCAGGGCGACGACCGCGGTCAGACCGTCGTGCGGAGCAAGACCCGATCTCCAGACCAGCTCGTCATGGTCGCCCGAAGGCGTCAGCGCGTCGGACACGAAGTAGATCCGGTCGCGGCCGGCGTCCACGTGCACGCGGCGCTGGAGCAGCCGGACGAACCCCTGGCCTCCCGCGGCGCCGAAGTCGTAGCCGACCCGCTCCTGGACCTGGAGGCCGACGTACCGGTCGATCCGCGCGTCCACCGTGTCGGACCGTACGGCCGGGCTCGTGCCCGCCGCGCCGGCCGTCGTCGGCGTGAACACCGCCCCCAAGCAGGCGACTCCCAGTACGCACAGGGCTTTCCACGACATTTTGGCCACGGATCGAAGATTCACTCCCATCGGCCGGGCCTGTCAAGGCTCGGGCCGCCCACGGGGAATCGGCGCGCGGTGCGCGATCGCGTACGGGTAATCTCGTCCTGTGATCGACCTGCGAGCCCTACGAGCCGACCCTGACCGGCTGCGCGCGAGCCAGCGTGCACGCGGCGAGGACGACACCGTCGTCGAGAAGCTGCTCGACCTGGACGAGCGGCGGCGATCCGCGCTCAGTTCGTTCGAGTCGCGCCGCGCCGAGCAGAAGACGGTCGGCAAGTCGGTCTCCCGCGCGCAGGGTGACGAGCGCCAAGCGCTGCTCGACCGCGCGAAGGAGCTGTCGCAGCAGGTCAAGGAGGCCGAGGCCGAGGCGCAGCGGCTCGACGAGGAGCTGACGAAGCTCGTCGGCTCCGTGCCGAACCTCGTCGAGGAGGGCGCGCCCGCCGGCGGCGAGGACGACTACGTCGTCCTGCGAGACCGTCGGCACCCCGCCGACGTTCGACTTCGAGCCGCAGGACCACCTGGAGCTCGGCGAGCCGCTCGGCGCGATCGACATGGAGCGCGGCGCGAAGGTCGCCGGCTCCCGGTTCTACTTCCTGACCGGCGTCGGCGCGCAGCTGCAGCTCGCGCTGCTCAACCTCGCGATGCACCAGGCCGTCGACGAACGGCTTCACGCCGATGATCCCGCCGGTGCTGGTCAAGCCGGAGGCCATGGAGGGCACCGGGTTCCTCGGCGCGCACGCGGCCGAGGTCTACCAGCTCGCGGACGACGACCTCTACCTGGTCGGCACCTCCGAGGTGCCGCTCGCCGGCTACCACATGGACGAGATCCTCGACCTGCGACCGGCCCGATGCGCTACGCCGGCTGGTCGTCCTGCTTCCGCCGCGAGGCCGGCTCGTACGGCAAGGACACCCGCGGCATCATCCGGGTGCACCAGTTCGACAAGGTCGAGATGTTCTCCTACTGCCGACCCGAGGACGCCGCCGACGAGCACCAGCGCCTGCTGGCCTGGGAGAAGGAGATGCTCGCCAAGGTCGAGCTGCCCTACCGGGTGATCGACATCGCCGCGCGGCGACCTCGGGCACGAGCGCGGCGCGCAAGTTCGACTGCGAGGCGTGGGTGCCGACGCCAGGGCCGCTACCGCGAGCTGACCTCGACCTCCAACTGCACCGACTTCCAGGCGCGGCGCCTGTCGGTGCGCTACCGCGACGCCGACGGCCGTACGCGCCCGGTGGCGACGCTGAACGGCACGCTGGCCACCACGCGCTGGATCGTCGCGATCCTGGAGAACCACCAGCAGGCCGACGGCTCGGTACGGGTGCCGGAGGCGCTGCAGACGGTTCCTCGGCCGCGAGGTGCTCGAGCCCATCGCCAAATGACGCCCCCGCGCCTGATCGCCACGGACCTGGACGGCACCGTCGTCCGTAGTGACGGCGCCGTGTCGGAGCGTACGAAGCGTGCCTTCGCCCGGGTGGAGAGCGCCGGCTCGACGCTGGTGTTCGTCACCGGCCGCCCGCCGCGGTGGATGGGCACGGTCGCCGACGCGCTGGCCCACCGGGGATTGGCGATCTGCGCGAACGGCGCGATCGTCTACGACCTGCACACCGAGTCGGTGGTCGGCACGCACACGATCGAGGCCTGCGACCTGGAGGCCGCGGTCAACGTCCTGGCCAAGGCGCTACCCGACCTGGGCTTCGCGGTGGAACACGGCGACGGCCTCGTCTACTCGGACGGCTACGAGCTGGCCAACTGGGACGCCGAGACACCACAGCGCCCGGTCGCCCGCGACGAGCTGGTGGCCCGACCGGCCGCCAAACTGCTGGCCCGCCACCCCGAACTCGACGCCGACGCCCTGCTCGCAGAGGCCGCCGACCTTGTGGGGGACATGGTCCTGCCGACGCATTCGAACGGTCGGCGGCTGATCGAGATGAGCGCACTGGGCGTCTCGAAGGCGAGCACGCTGGCCGAGCTGTGCGACGACCAGGGGATCCCCGCCGAGGACGTCGTGGCCTTCGGCGACATGCCCAACGACCTGCCGATGCTGGTCTGGGCGGGACGCGGCTACGCGGTCGCCAACGCCCATCCGAGCGTGCTGGCCGCCGTCGACTTCACCGTCGCGAGCAACGACGACGACGGCGTCGCCCGCACCATCGAGGAGCTCTTCCCCTCGGCCTGATCGCCGTGACCTGAAGCCTGAACGAAACGCCGCGCGGGCCGACGGGGAGGGGCTCGCGCGGCGGGGCGCCGGGAGGGTTACAGGTACGGGCCCGAGGCGCGGCCGGGGGTGGGCTCGTCCTGGGGGATGGCGCCCGGAGGCAGCGCGCGGCGCATCTGTTCCAGCTGGGCCCGGGCGGCCATCTGCTGGGCGAACAGCGTCGTCTGGATGCCGTGGAACAGGCCTTCCAGCCATCCCACCAGCTGAGCGTGGGCGACCCGCAGCTCGGACTCGCTCGGCGTCGTGCCCGTGTCGGTGAACGGTAGCGAGATGCGCTCCAGCTCGTCGATCAGCTCCGGCGCGAGGCCGTCTTCGAGCTCCTTGATCGACCGCTGGTGGATCTGGGCCAGCCGGACGCGGCTGGCCTCGTCCAGGGGCGCCTGGCGGACCTCGTCGAGGAGCTGGCGGATCATGCTGCCGATGCGCATGACCTTCGCCGGCTGCTCGACCATCTCGGCGACCGAGCGTTCGTCGGAATCGCCATCGCCCGCGGTGGCCATGCCGTTCGGGCCGACGACCACGATGTGCGGGTCCTGGTTGTCCTGTGGAATGTTCATGGCTCCTCAGTCTGGCACTGTGAGCAGGATCTTGCCGACGTGCGTGCTTTCTTCCATCTTGCGGTGTCCTGCGGCTGCTTCGGGCATCGGGATCCGCTCGTCGACGACCGGGCGTACGGTGCCCGACTCGATCAGCGGCCACACGTGCTGCCGCACCGACGCGACGATCTCCGCCTTCTCCTCCAACGGACGGGAGCGCAGCGATGTCGCATGAACCCGGGCCCGTTTCATCAGGAGCTCGCCGAGGTTCAGCTCGGCGGTGCCGCCGCCCTGCAGGCCGATGATCATCAGCCGGCCGCCCGTGCCGAGGGCTTCGACGTTGCGCGTAAGGTACGCCGCGCCCATGTTGTCGAGGATCACATCGACCGGCTTGACCGCCTTGACGAAATCGTCGCTGCGGTAATTGACGGCCACATCGGCGCCCAGTTCACGGCACCGTTCGAGCTTTTCCGCGGATCCCGCGGTACATGCCACGTGTGCGCCGTGCGCCTTCGCCAACTGGATCGCCATCGTGCCGATTCCGCTGGACCCGCCGTGCACCAGGAATGACTCGCCGGAGATCAGGCCGCCGAGCATGAAGACATTCGACCAGACCGTGCAGGCCACCTCGGGGAGCGCGGCCGCGTCGACCAGGTCGACGCCTCGCGGCACGGGAAGCAACTGCCCGGCCGGTACGGCGACGCGCTCGGCGTATCCGCCGCCGGCGAGGAGCGCGCAGACCTCGTCGCCGACACGCCAGTCGGTGACGCCTTCGCCGAGGGCCGCGACACGCCCGGAGACCTCAAGGCCGGGATAGTCCGGAGCGCCCGGAGGAGGGGGATAGAAGCCCTGTCGTTGCATGATGTCGGCACGGTTGATTCCGGCGGCGACGACGTCGACGAGCACCTCACCGGGTGCGGCGACCGGATCCGGTACGCCGTTCCACTGCAATACGTCCGGACCGCCCGGTTTTTCGATCTCGATGGCATGCATGAGATCACGTTAGCCGGGGATCCAGACGTGGCACGGTATAAGCCGGTGCCTGCGGTGGCTTAGGCTGCGGAAGAACAGCTTTATACGGTTCATCCACTGCGCGTCCACGAGGGGGACCTAGTGGCAAAAAACGATCAAGATAAAACGGGTCGTTCTCTGGAGGAACGACTCGCGTCCCTTGACGCCATGAGCAGCGGCGAACCCAACGAGCCGCAAGAGGAGCAGTCGACCGCGGAGTCAGCGCCGAACGCCTGGACGAGCACGCCTCCGGCGCCCAGCTTTCCGCCGCCGACCTTCCCGGCGCCGTACCCCGCCGACCCCTCGGCACAGCCCCCCGCGGAGGGCCAGCAGCCGTACGGCTACGGCTACCCGCCGCAGGACTTCGGAGCGCACCAGCCGCCGCAGTTCCCCGGCGCCGCCGCCCCCGACTACGGAGGTTTCCCCTCCTACCCGCAGGGCGAGCCCCAGCAGCCGTACGACAACGGCGCGGGCGGCGAGGCGCCCGCGACCGACACGTACGGTTCGGGTGCCACGGAGGCTCCGGCCGACACGGAGAAGACCCAGTTCGTCGACCGGCGGCCCGCCGCTGCCGCCGACCAGACGCAGGTCGACACGAACTACGCGGCGTACGCCCCTCAGCAGGGCTACCAGCAGCCCGAGCAGGATCAGACCGGCTCGTACGGCCCGCCGCCGTACTTCCCGCCGCAGCAGGCCGAGTACTACGCGCCGCAGCAGCAGCAGGCCGGCCCCGAGCACTACGCGCCGGCGCCGCCGCAGGCCCCTGAGCACTACGCGCCGCCGCAGTACGACCAGCAGCCGTCGTACCCGCAGTACGACCAGGGGTACGCCGCTCAGCAGCAGCAACAACAGCAGGGTTACCCCGGTCAGCCGCAGTACGGCCAGCCGTTCGAGCCGGAGCAGGGCCCGCCGCTGGCGCCCCTGCCCGACGCGTACGCGCCGCAGCAACAGCCGCAGAACGGCGGCCCGCAGACCTCCGACAGTCTGAGCGCCGAGACGCTGCTCCGCGGTCGCCGCCACGCTCCGGCGAACGGCTGGCGCCGAGCCCTCTACAAGGCCTCCGCGGGCGTGATCCACCCGGGCGAGTCCCCGGGCGAGCTGCGCCGCCGCGAGCTGCTCGCCCGCGCCCGTACGCCGGTCGCGGGCGGCCACCACCGCGTCGCCGTGATGAGCCTGAAGGGCGGGGTCGGCAAGACCACCACCACCGTCGGGCTCGGCGCGACCCTGTCGTCGATGCGCGGCGACCGGGTGATCGCCGTCGACGCCAACCCCGACCGCGGCACGCTGTCGGACAAGGTGCGCCTGGAGACCTCCACGACCGTCCGCGACCTGCTGAACGAACACCAGCAGATCCAGCGGTACGCCGACGTGCGCGCGTACACCTCCCAGGCGTCGTCGCGCCTTGAGGTGCTGGCGTCCGACCGCGACCCCGCGGTGTCGGAGGCGTTCAGCGAAGAGGACTACCGCACCGTCTCCCACGTGCTGGAACACTTCTACTCGATCTGCCTCACCGACTGCGGCACGGGTCTGCTCCACTCGGCGATGGCCGGCGTGCTCGGCCTGGCGAACCAGCTCGTCCTGGTCAGCTCCCCGTCGGTCGACGGCGCCCGTTCGGCGTCGGCGACGCTCGACTGGCTGGAGGCCCACCACTACGGCGACCTGGTCCGCAACGGCGTGGTCGTGCTGTCGATGGTGCGTTCGCGCAGCCGCAGCACGGTCGACCTCGACCGCCTGCAGGCCCACTTCGAGAGCCGCTGCCGCGCGGTCGTCCGCATCCCGTACGACCCGCACCTGGAAGAGGGCGCCGAGGTAGAACTCGACCAGCTCAGCCAGGCCACGCAGGACGCCTACCTGGTCCTGGCCGCCACGGTCGCCGACGGGTTCGCCTGGCCGCACTAGGCATGCTGGAGGCCGAGGCGACGATGTCCGCGCCCGCATTACGGCTTCGGCCGTGGCGGGCGGCGGACGCTCCGGCCCTCGTCGCGGCTCATCGCGATCCGCTGCTCCGGCGATGGCTGAGCACCTGCGTCACCGACGAGGCCGAGGCCCGCCTGTGGGTCGACCGGCAGATCCTCAACTGGGTCACGGGCGTCCGGTTCGGCTTCGCCGTCCTGGAGGGCGACCTGCTGGCCGGTCACGTCGTGCTGAAGACGGGGTCGGCGCACGCGGAGGTCGGCTACTGGACCTCGGCCGACGTACGCGGCCGGGGCGTCGCGCCGCGCGCCGTCGAGGCCGTGTCACGGTGGGCGTTCCGTACGCGCGGGGTGGCGCGTCTCGATCTGCTGCACGCGGTCGATAACCATGCGTCGTGTCGCGTGGCGGACAAGTGCGGGTTCGCGCTGAAGTCGCTGCTGCCCGCCCGTCCGCCCGGCTACCCCGAAGACGGGCATTTGCACGTACGGACGGCCGAGGGCGCCTGACCGCCCGGAGGGCGGGGCACCGTGGAGATGACCGCGCACGCGGCCGCTCTCCTCAACGCGGCGGATCCTGCGGTGGCGGTTCGGGGAGTGGCGCGTCTTCCTGGCGTCGCCTCGGAGGCCGGCGTTCCATGAGGCGGGCGACGCGTTCGGGGCTCCACATCTCGCCTAACAGGCGGGCGGCGTCCTGGGCGTCGGTGTCGTCTTTCTCCGTTCGCCATCGGAACTTCATCAGGGCCGTCCGCGAAGAAAGAATTGAAGACCGGGGCGCTCGCCGAGATCGCAGCCGGCGAGTCTCAGGCTCGTTTCTATGGTGCGTTTACGCGCGGGGCCGATGCCTTTGATGTCGTACAAACGGTTTTCACGGGCGAGGTTCAGAAGATCACCGATCGTGGACGGCGGGTTCTTCGCCACCGCGAGGCAGGCGGATATCTCATCCGGCAACCCGAGACTCGCGATCGGACTCTCCAGGCCGGTGATCATCGGCGGACCTTCGCCCATACGGTTTTGCCTCCGTCCTTCTCGGGGCGTACGCCCCACTCCTTGCTCAGGGCGTTCACCAGGAGCATCCCCCGGCCGTTGATCGCCAGCTCATCGGGGCTTTCGACCTCGGGAGCGGCGTCGTTGCCGTCCTGGACCTCGATGACGATCAGGTCGTCGGCGAGGTGCAGCGCGAGCGTGAACACGTCCGTCGAGTGGATCAGCGCGTTGGTCACGAGCTCGCCTAAGACCACCCGAACGCTGTCGACGGCGTCGCCTCCCACCTGCCAGTCGCCGAGCGCCCATTTCAGGACCGTGTGCGCCTGCCGCGAAGCGATCCGGTGAGGAGGGAGAGGCAATCGATATGCACGATGATCCATTTCACTACCTCTCGATCACTTCGCCGTTCTGATGGGTCTAATGTCAGCACCTCCCGTTACGCTTCAACAGCACCGCAGCTCGAATCACAGAGAATTCGGAACGACTTCCGGGGTCAACTAGAATTCCCCAGAGTCGGACAGGGAGGCACAACATGGGCAATCCTCCGAGTCCCGCCTTGGCGAAACTCGCCGCCGCCATCCGCCGACACCGCAAGAAGGCCGGGTTAACCCAGGTCGAGCTCGCGGACCTCATCCCCTGCTCGGACAAGACCATCTCCGCCATCGAGGTAGAGCGGGATCGCCCGTCGCGCGAAATGGTCATCGCCATCGAGAGGGCACTGGAACTCTCCGAAGACGCGCTGCTCGACCTCTACGATCTGCTGGAGAGCGAGAGCCTGCCCGGATGGATGCGGGACTGGATCGTCGAAGAGCGCCAAGCGACCAGGCTTCGGTGGTTCGAGATGGCAATCATCCCTGGCCTGCTCCAGTCGGAGGACTACGCCCGCGCCCTGCTGAACAGCGAGCCAGCGGTTCGGGCACGGATGGAGCGGCAGAACATCCTTACGGCCGATGACCCACCTACACTTCGGTTCGTCATCGATGAAGCGGCCCTCTACCGGGACAAAGGCGGATCGCAGGTCATGTATGACCAGCTAAAACGCCTCGTCGCGAGCGTGTGCGAGCACCTCACGATCCAGATCATCCCGTCTGCCGTGAGCCCACGCCTATCTGGCGCCTTTGTTCTCGCGACCGTGGACGGAAGGGAGGTGGCCTACGTCGACACGGCAGTTCGTGGAATCGTAACGAGCAGTCGAGATGACATCGCGCGGCTCGAAGACGTCTGGGAGACCATCCGGACGTTCGCGCTGCCTCAGCAGGATTCGCTGGACTTCATCAACAGAATTGCAGAGGACCGATGGACCTGAAGAAATCCGAGTGGCGCAAGTCGAAGCGCAGCAGCGACAACGGCGGGGCCTGCGTCGAGGTCAAGGAGCTGTGGCAGAAGTCGAAGCGCAGCACCGACAACGGCGGCGACTGCGTCGAGGTCAGGCTGCTGAACGCCTGACCTCATCCCCCCGAACGCCGGCCCCCGCCCGTACGAGTGGGGGCCGGACGCTCACGCCTACGCCGACGCGACCACCCACCGAGCACCACGGCGACAACCCCGGCACCCGTCCAGAACAGGCACCCTTTCCGGCGGAACACACGCCCGGAGCCATCCCCGACGCCACGGCTGTCCACCGAAGGCCGAGCCCGCCGGTACTCCTCGTCCAGAATCTCGTGAAACCGCCGTTCACGACGACCGGCCGACGTCGACAGCCGACCCCCCGCGCGTCCCGCCAGTACGCCCGCCCGACCCGGCCGTGGAACATCTCACTCGCGATGACACGAAGCCGCCGCTCAGGAAGCGCCCCGGTCCCGTACGACAGCGACCACTCCGAGACGATCATGTTCGTGTAGAGAAGCTGTTTCCGCGTCTTGGGATCGTCCGGCGACGGCACCGGCCCCCAGCACTCGTCAAGGTCGGGATCTTCCATCGCCATCCTGAGCAGCTCACCCACGGCCTGCCGCCGCGTCTCCTCACGAGCGAGCTTCGCCTCGCGCGCCTGATAGCTCAACGTCAAAACGATGCCGACCAACGCCAGCACCGAGACGATCGCGGACGCCGCACCGTACGTCTGGCCGATGAAGCTCAGCCGCTCCCAATTCCCCGTATCACCGTGAAAGACCCGCAACGCCATCGGAGAGACACCGATCAGAGCGACGGCCATCAGGGCGATGAGGAGCAGGAGGACCGTAGTGAGCGAACCTCGACGCATGGCGCTACGCCGTACCGTCGCCCGTCACCGAACCTGCGGCATCAGCGGCACGATCTCACGCCCGAAGTAGCGGTCGAGCGGTGTCGCCGCCTCCCACAGTCCGGCGATCTCTTCCGAGACCTGCCGTACGACTTCCGGATCGGCGATACGCCGCGCCCCACGCGCCCGCCAGTCCTCGTCGTAACTCACGTGGTAGAGCGCGTGCTCGTCAACGACGACCTCGGGAAGCGGGTTCTCACGTTCAAGGTCACGCACCTGCCCGGCGTCCATGACCCGAATTGAGGTGCCCTCCTCAGCGAGGATCCTGAACCACTGCATCTCCCACAGCAGGTACGGCGTCACCGGCCGCTCCACGATCCGCAACCGGCGCAGTCCACTGCCTTGCCGCGCGTACTTGTCCGCCTCGGCACGCGCGTCGGAGCGTTCACGCTCGAACTCCGCCAGAACCCGCGACCAGTCACCCGCGTTGAACGCCTGCCAACAGGGATCGTCGTCGGGTTCATGGAAGTACTGCGCCCGCTCCAACTTCCAGAACGGCTTGGTGAGATGGTCGCTCTCCTCACGCCGCAACGAGTGATAGGCGGCGACATCGAGAATCTGTCCCGGCAGCTCCCGAACCCGCTCAAGCATCGGCGATATCCGGTTTGGCCGCGCTCAACATGAATCCCGGGATCACGACAAGCCGCTCGTCGTCGGCGATGCGGACGTCCGGCGGCAACCGGTCGGCGAAGGCTGCGGTCACGTCACGGCCGACAATCGCCACGTCACCATTGTCCAGCTCCCAGATGTCCGGACAGTCGTTCGAAGTGCGACTGCCGCCTAATTCAGCCGCCGTCTTGCCGAGCCGACGTTTGAACTGGGCGTTCGGGTTCACTTCCCATGGTCGTGACATGCAAAGACTCCTCAACGACGACATCTGTTCACAGAGTCGCATGTCGTCGAGAAACGATACAAGCGGTCGCGGCAGGGTTCAGCGGGTTCGGCGGAGGGTCAGGTCGGGGAGGTGTTCCATGTTGTCGCTGCCGTCACCGGTCGCGACGACCTCGAAGCCGTGGCATTCGTAGAACGCCCGGGCGTCGGTGTTCTGCTGGAAGACGTACAGGGTCAGCGGGCCGGAGGTGTTCCGTTCGATCTCGTCCAGGAGCAGCGTCCCGATGCCCTGGCGGAGGACGTCCGGGCGCAGGTACAGGTGGTCGAGCATCTCGCCCGCCACGGCGGCGAAGCCGACGACCTCGGAGTCGCGTACCGCCACCCACGTGCGGCAGTCACGCAGGACGACGTCGCGGACCCACCGGGTGACCTGATCGGAGGTACGGGTCTGCGGTGGCAGGTACGGCATGGTCGCCGCCCGGGAGGCCGTGTGGACGCTTGCGATCGCCGCCGCGTCATCGGCCTCCGCGGGCCGGATCACCGTCATGTCTATGCTCAGCTCTCGATCTTTGGGCCTATATAGGCCACGACGGCGCTTGCGGAGACCGGATCGAGACGGAAGTGAAGGCGCCCTGCGCGAGGCGTGAAACGAGCGTGTAGGTCGAAGGTGCGATCAACACCGTCCAGGTCAGTGAAAACACAGGCTCGCTTACGTGTCTCGGCCTCTGGGGTTACGTGGGAGAGCCAGGCAGGGAAGCGAGATTCCGCTGGCCGCCAGGAAGAGATCGCCTTTTCCAAACGGCTCAACTCACGGGCTACCGGCATAAGCCAGTCGGAAGGGAGACGCTGCAGATCATCTTCGACGCGGGGAAGAAAACGCAGGTGTCCGAAGAAGTCGGCGCGTGACTGCCAGAGATTCTGACCCGAGGAAAGATCCGATAGGCCGGTTGCCTTGATGTGCTCCTCATGAAACGTGAGGTGAAGCAGCGAGGTAGCGTGCCGGACGTTCACAGGCTCCTTGATCACAGCGACATCTCCACCGTCTTGCTCGGCGAGTACCGCGCGGATCAGCTCAACCTGATGGGTCTCCCAGTCCGTTGCCAGCGCCAGGCTCACAGCCAACCCATCCATGAGATGCGCCGCGCCTAGGCCCAGAGCCTGGCGCCCCTCGAACTCGTAGTCGACCCCGTCGCCGGCATCTGGCGGAAGCACATCACTGAACGGTGCGCGGTTCTGAAGACCACGGATGAACCGCCACCGATCACGATTGGCTGGCTCGGCAATCCACTGTCTGATGTAGTAGCCCTGGGAGAGTTCGAGCGAAGTCAGGTGAGCGACGCTTACTAAAGCAAGATCACTCCGCCACTCCCGAGCCTGCCGCAGCAGGGTGACGAACTCGCTCATCGCACGTCCGACGTCCTTCCGCGAGGACTGGGTCGTACAGGAGAGCTCGTTGAAGAACAGAAGGACGGGCACCGGTCTCTCGGTCCCTTCGTGACGGGGGTTCAGTCCAACAACTGGTCCAAAGATCGGTCCCATTCGTCAAAGAAGCCCTCAGGCCAGGCAGAGAGCATTCCGTCGGAACCGATGGAAGGCGACATGACCTCGATACCATCGCTTGACCTGCTGAAGTAGTGCAGAGCGACCTGGCTGGCGCGCAGCCGGCCTTCTTTAACCATGATTCGGACACCGTTGAGGATGTGGTCGCTGTGGGTCTCCACCACGATCTGGGCACCCGCCTCGGCTGCGGCACAGGTGAGTCTGGCCATGGCGGTCTGACCACGCGGATGAACGTGAGCCTCGGGATTCTCTAGGAGGACCAGCGAGCCTCGGCGCGCTGTGAGACAGGCGACCACGATCGGCAGTACATATGTGAGTCCGAAACCGACATTGGTGGGCCGGTAACGGTTCGACGATGACAACCCGGCGGTGCCGAACTGGAAACTCAGGCGGACCTGGTCGGTTCCGTCGATTCCGACGACGTCGAGATTCACGCCAGGGCAGATCTCCTGCATCCACGCTTCAGTCTGGTCCAAAAGTCGGGGAGACTTGGCAGCGGTATGGTATAGGGGGGTGTCATAAATGGGCTCATCGCGGTGATGCCGGAGGAAGTTCACGGTGTGCTCGCCGCGCGCTCCGAGGAAACGCCGCCGTACGGCTGCGTCGTAGGAACGCGGATAACTGACTGCGGGAACGAGCCTGTCTGCTCTTAGGTACTGGAAGTACGGTCCGAAGAGCGAATAGGAATCCGTGAATCCGTGTGTGGACCGCATCGGAAGAAGGTCACTCTCAGGCTGGTATTCGGCGGTCCAAGAACTACGCTCGGTCGGGTCCGAGGATGCGAGTCCGAGTTCGATCATTGGAGTGCCGCTGGGGTTCTTGCGGTAATCCTCATGAAGGACGTCTTTTCCGGTCCCCAGCTCCACGAGGTCGCCGTTAAGTAGGAAGCCGACGTCGGAACGCGCACTGGTTCTTTCGAGCAGGCTGTGATCATAAGTCTGCCTCAGCAGGCCGAGCGCCTGCAGGACAGTACTCTTGCCAGAGGAATTCAGGCCGGTGAGTAGGCTATATGGCGCCAAGGGCAGGTCGTGCTCGCGAAACGCCTTAAAGTTTCGCATCGTCAGCCACTCGATCACTGCGCCACCTCATAGAACATCTCATCGATGGCGGCGAACCGTCGACGAACCTTGGCCACGTCGCCGGTGCCTCCGGAGATCGAACGCTCGAAGTCGACGTCGCCCATAAGGCGGAGGAACGCATCCTGAACCGCCCCAGAGCGGTCCGTCAACGAACTGAGTTCATCGTTCGAGCGCCTCGCCAAATTGACGGATACCGCTTCGAATATTGCTTTGTTGATAGGCAAGCGCCGTGCGTAGCCGGCAACTCGCTTCCGGAACGCGTGCTCACCGAATATCAGCCTCGACGCTGCCATGGCGCGGTCGAATTCCTTGCCAAGTTCGGCGAGGTCCTTGCCGCTCATTTTGTTCAGCTCATTCATGGCCTCACGAAGGAACTCGTCAAGGTCTCCACGTATATATCGGTGCGGAGGATGGAGGAAAAAGGCCAGGAAACGAAGTACCATCTCACGGTCGTCCATCCGGTCCGGGGAGACTGAATCATCGGTCGCGTGGAGGTAGGAATGATGGCTAGCCAGCTGCTTGAGGATCTCCCGCCCTTTGCCGGGGATCAAGGCGTGCCGGAGTTCCTGTCGAGTCAACGGCCGACCACCGGTATTGATGCGGGCGAAGATGTTGAATTTTACCTGCTCGGGAGTGCCCGGCCTGATCAGGTGAACGACCAACTCCGTTTCACTGATCCGTGTCTGCAGCCGACCCGGCAGGTCGTTGTAGCCGTGCCCCTCGTACTGCCTAAGGTATTCCAGGTCGCTCAAGGCCAGGGGCGGCAAGTTCAAGGCACCAGGATCGACGAAGCGAGCAATCGTGCTCAGGCGCTGGATTCCGTCCACGATCACCCAGGTGTCGTCATCGCCATCCGCAGCGTAGAACGTGGGCAGTGGAATCCTAAGAAGGAGTGACTCAATCAGACGACTCTGGTTGCGCTCGCTCCAGATTCCGAGTGTTCGTTGGAAGTCCGGTTCGAGATCGAGCGCGCCTCGTCGGAGGCGGGAGAGCAGCAGGTCGACGGTTGGCGTGCGGGTTAGGACATCGATTTGGTCAGGATCGAACGGAGCGTTGATCCTGTCGTCAAGGTCTTCCCGCTCGACACCGGTGCTGAGACCCTCCATGTTCAGTACGACTGGAGGCTCTAGCTCGGCTTTGCTCACCTGTCACTCCCGGGAACCGCCTACGATCTCGTCCGGCCCAACCTTAAGGGGTCGGGTAGTGAGCGCTCGTGTCCATTCGACGACTATCGGAACTGTGGCGGAGGGTGTGGGATTCGAACCCACGAGGACTGTCACCAGCCCTGGGCGCTTTCAAGGCGCCTGCACTAGTCCACTATGCGAACCCTCCCGGCGGGCTCAACGATAGCGGGCCCAAGGCCGAACGTGTGCGCGCGACATCGACCGATCAGCCCTTGATGCGCAGGTTCGGAGGAACGATCGTTTCGTACGCCGGCGGGTGTTTGGCCAGGCCGGTCACCCGGTGGAACGCGATGGCCGTGTCGAACGACGCACGCGGGAATCCGATGCCCTCCGGCATCTCGTCCTTCATGATCGCCGGTAGGGCGGCCAGGGCCTTCGGGTTGGTGCCCTTCAGGTACTCCGCGAGCAGGGCGGTGATCTCTTTCGGGTCGTCCTTGTGGATGTCGCCCAGGGCCCGGACCATCGCGCGCTGGAAGGCCGCGACCTCCTTCGGCTTCTTGTCCATGATCCGCTGGGTGGTGAAGACGACGCCGTGCGCGTCGCGTACGAGGTCGGGCACGTCGCCGCGCTGCGGTGAGATGTAGGTGCGGCCGACGCCGGCCGCCTCGGCCTGCTGGGCGATGGGCTGGAAGAACGCCAGCGCGTCGACCCGGTGGGCCTTCAGCGCGCCCAGGGCGGACGCCGCCGTACTCCCGAGGTTGACGAGTTCGGCGTCGGACTTGGAGTCCATGCCGACCTGCTTGAACAGGTACGTGACCAGGGCTTCCGTCCCGCTCCCCGGCCCGGTGATGCCGATCTTCTTGCCGCGCAGCGCACGGACCCGGTCGGCCAGCGGTGCGTCACCGGCCGGCCCGGCGAAGTCGTTGCCGACCACGACGTCGACGTAGTACTTGTCGACCAGGTCGGCGACCAGCCGTGTCTTGTCGTCGATGCGGGCGAGGTTCAGCGAGTCGGTCAGCACGCCCGCGCCGAGGTCGATCGAACCCGACTTCAGCGCGGCGGCGACCTTCGCGCCGGTGCCCAGGCGCGGGCGTTCGCCCATCTTCACGCCCTCGTCCGCGAAGTAGCCCTTCTTCTCGGCGATGAACAGCGGGAAGTAGGCGACCGAGTTGCTGATCTGGCCGACGTTCAGCACGCCGGGAGGCGTGTGCGACCCCCGCTGCGCGCAGCCCGCCGCCAGGAACAGCACCAGCGCCGCGACCACACGACGCCACCTCATGATCGCGCCTCCAGCGGCTTCCACCGGCTGATCCGGCGGTCCAGCACCCCGACGAGGAGGTTCAGCAGGGCCGCGATGACGCTCAGCACGACCAGCGTCGCGAACACCCCGGCGGTGTCGAACTGCGAGGCGGCGTCGTTGATCAGGTAGCCGAGGCCGCGATTCGAGGCGACGAGCTCGCCGATGACGGCGCCGATCAGGGCGTACGGGACGGCGACCTTGAGGCCGGTCAGCATGCCGGTCATCGACGACGGCAGGATCACCTTCAGCGCGATGGCGCGCCGGCCGCCGCCCATGAGGCGTACGGCGTCGATCAGGCCGCGGTCGACCTCGCGGACGCCGGCGGCGGTGTTCAGGAAGACGAGGAAGAACACCGTGGCGGCCGCGAGCAGCACCTTCATGTGCATGCCGATGCCGAACCACACGATGAACAGCGGCGCGAGGGCGACCTTCGGGATGGAGTACAGGCCCATGATGAACGGGTCGAGCACCCGGTACAGCAGAGGCGCCGACGCCAGCAGGAATCCGGCGAAGGCGCCCGCCGCGGCCCCGACCACGAACCCGTACACGATCTCCTGGACGGTCACCCAGGTGTTGCTCCACAGCGTGCCGTCGCCCTGCCACTGGGCGAGGCGGGTCCAGATGTCGCTCGGCTTGCTGGTGAAGGTGATGTCGAACCAGCGTTCGGCGGTGAGCTGCCAGACGACCAGCAGTACGGCGATCAGCACGAGCCGTACGAGCCAGATCGTCGCCGTCCGGCCGTGCCTGTCCTTCCAGGTGCGGTCGAGACGTACGGTCTCGGCGGCGCCCGCCGACGTCATGGTGCTCATCGCTCGGTCACCCCATCTCTCAGCGCCGCCGTCATCTCCTTGTGCAGCGCGACGAAGGCCGGGTCGACGCGCAGTTCGTCGGCGTCGCGCGGCCGTGGAAGGTCGATGGCCCGGTCGAGCACCAGGCGTCCGAGGCGGCCGAGCACGACGACGCGGTCGCCGAGCAGGAGCGCCTCCTCGATGTCGTGCGTCACGAACACCACGGTCTGGCCGCTGCCCTGCCAGAGGCGCAGCAGCTCCGCCTGCAGTTCCGTGCGCAGCTGGGCGTCGAGCGCGCCGAACGGCTCGTCCATGAGCAGCGTCTCGGGGTCGCCGGCGAGCATCCGCGCCAGGCTGACCCGGCGGCGCATTCCGCCGGAGAGCTCGCGCGGGTAGTGGCTCTCGAAGCCGCGCAGGCTGACCCGGTCGATGAGCTGGTCGGCGTGCGCGCGGCGCTTCTTCGCCGGGACGCCCTTGATCTCCAGCGGCATCTCGATGTTGCGGCGCACGTCGCGCCACGGCATGAGCGTGTCGGTCTGGGTGAGGTAGCCCATCTCCGTACGGGGCTTGGAGACGGCCGTGTCGCGGTAGGTGACGGTGCCGGACGTCGGCGGCAGCAACCCGGCGAGGAGGTTGAGCATGGTCGACTTGCCGCATCCGCTGCGGCCGAGCACCGTGACGAAGCTGCCCTCCTCGATCGAGAGGCTGAAGTCGCGGAGCGCGACGATGCCTTGATCGTCCTTCTCGAACTGCTTCGTCAGCTTCTCTACCTGCAGAATCGCTGTCATCGGGCTCTGCTCTCGTCGGCGGCGCGCATACCGTACGCGTCGTAGCTGAGTTCTCCGGCCCGCCAGCGTTCGCGCAGGCCGGCCTCCTTGGCCAGCCGCTCGCGTACGGCGATGAGCCGGGGCTCGACCTCGCCCCTCGGTACGACCGCCGCGCCGTCGTCGTCCAGCACCACGACGTCGCCCGGGTTGATCGCCTGGCCGCCCACGACGACGGGCACGTTCACCTCGCCGCGTACGTCCTTGGCCGCGCCTCGTACGCGCCGCCACCGCGCCCAGACGGGCAGGCCCAGCGCGCGCAGGTCCTCGACGTCGCGGATCGACGCGTCGACCAGGATCGCCACCGCGCCACGCGCCTTCGCCTGGGTGGCGAGCAGGTCGCCGACCAGCGCGACGGGCCGTGGCTCGGGCATCGTCAGCACGAGGACCTCACCCGGCTGGAGGTGGGCCATCGCCTCGTGCACGGCCCGGTTGTCGTCCTGCCCGCACAGCGCCGTACGCGCGGGTCCGGCCGCCTTCGCGCCCTGGATCACCGGGTGCAGCTCGGCGTCGATCATCCCTTGGCGGCCGCCGGCCTCGTACACCGTGGCGACCCCCGCGTCGGCCAGCTCGTTCACAGCGCCTCCACGACATTGGGCAGGAGGCGCTGGAAGGCCTCGGCCTGGCGGATCTCGGCGTTTCCGGTGACCTTGCGGGCGTGGTTGCCGCGGTGGTCGGCGCGCTGGGCGTAGTACTCCTGGAGGTACACCTGCGCGGCCATCGCGGACATCGCCTCGACCTTCCGCTCGAAGACGGCGGTGATGTCGACGAAGACGGTGGGCGTGAAGTGGCACAGCTCCGGCTGGTGCGGCTCGAAGACCAGGAACTCCGACGGCGGGGCCGTACGGAAGCCGCTCGCGACGCCCGCGCCGGAGGTCAGCAGGCGAGCCTGCCGTACGGCTTCGTGCGCCACCGGGTGGTCGGGGTTGAACGGATCGTCCTCGGGGTGGGTGAGGACGACGTGCGGGGCGAAGTCGCGCATCAGCTCGGCGAGCCGGTCGACGTGCTCGGGCTCGGCCCGCAGCGGATAGTCGCCCAGGTCGAAGGCGGTGAACGTCGCGCCCACCGCGGCACTGGCCTTCTCCGCCTCGTCGTGCCGGATCCGCTTGACGTTCTCCTCGGTCTGGCCGGGCTCCTGCCACAGCTTCCCGGACTCGCCGCGCTCGCCGTACGACAGCGCGACCACGACGGCCTCGCCGCCGGCGGCGGTGTGCTTGGCGATCGCGCCGGCCGCGCGCCAGACGAAGTCGGCGCTGTGCGCCCCGACGACCAGCAGTCTGCGCTCGCTCATGGGGGTCCTCTCGTCCCGCCGGCGAGCCATCGCGAGTTGGCGACGGCCATCACGCGCACCTCGTCCTCGGTGAAGCCCTCGGAGAGGAGCCGGTCGGCCAGGATCGCCAGCCCGTCCTCGACGGGCGGGTTGAACGGCTGGCCGAGGTCGCTGGAGAGCACCGAGTGCTCGGGCCCGACCGCGCGGATGTGGTCGAGCCAGGCTCTCCCAGGTGACCTTGCCGGTGTACGGCGTGGTGAAGCAGCGTTCGAGCAGCGCGCCCTTGGCGGCGAGTGCCCGCTGGCGTTCGACCGCGACCCGCTGCGGAGGTGAACTCCGGGTGGGTGATCACGATCCGCCGTACGCCCTCTTCGGCGGCGGCGTCCACGACGGCGCTGATCTCGTCCGAGCCGAGGTGGCCGGTGGCCAGCGTCATGTCGTGCTTGGCGATCACGCGCAGGACCTGGCGGGTGATGCTCGAGGACCGTGCCGTCCGCGTCGACGACGTCGACCGGGTCGGCCGCCATGCCCTGGCGCGCAGCTCCTCCTGGAGCTGGGCCCACATGGGCGGCTTGGCGCCCCGGGGTCGCCCGCGGTGCATGCGCGCTGGTTGGCGCTGTCGACGGTGGGCAGCCAGACGACCTGCGCGCCGCCGCGGCCGGCGACCTCGACGGCGATCGGGTTCATGCCGCCGACCGAGCCGTTGAGCGTGATCGCGCCGACGGCGCCGAAGCCGGGCACCGCGGCGCGTACGACGGCGGCGCGCTCGGCGGTCGGCGCGTAGTGCGACTTGAGGACGAACCCGGCGAGGCCCACCGCCGCGAACTGCGGCGCGAGGGCGAGGTCGTCGATCCGCCGGCGCATCACGTCCGGTGCGACGTGGATGTGGATGTCATAGGCGCCGGCGACGAGCTCCCGCGCCCGCGCTGAAGGCGTCGGATGGTCGGCCACGAGGCCTCCCTAACTTTGTCGACATGATGGTGCCATAGATTGTTAACAATCTGTGCGACAGTCGTCAAGGGGGGTGCTCAGGCATCCGTGTTGATTCCGGCGGCCATCGCCCGTGCCAGGCCGAGGATGTTGGTCGCCTCGTTCCTGGCCTGCTCGAGGAGCTCGCTCGCCTCCCGGCGGCTCTCCTCGATCGCCTGGTCGGCGGTCTGCTGGGCCAGGGCCAGTACGCGCGCGGCGGCGTCCAGGCCGTCGTCGGCGGGCCGCTCGTCCGCGTGCGCCCCGAGGTGGAAGAGCACCTCTTCGAGCTGACGGCAGCGGTGCTCGGCCCGTACGCCCCGCTCCCGCGCCAGGTACAGCTGCTCGGTGAGTTCGGCGATCTCCTCGGTGAGCCGGCGGTGCTCGTCGCGCATGTGCGCGCGCAGCCGCTCCTTGTCGGCGGTGAGGTCGCGGATCTGGCGGACCCGCTCGGCGAGCTGTTCCTCTATGTCGCGGGCGTACCGCTCGGCCTCCCGGCGGCCGGTGACCGCGATCTCCAGCTCGTCGGTGATCTTCCGCAGCTTGTACTCGTGCGGGTGGGCCGCCTCCAGGGCGCGCAGTTGCAGTCGGGTGAGGTGCTCGCGGGCGTCCGGGGTCAGCGGCTTGCCCGCGTCGTCCCGTACGGCCATGAGGGTGTCGAGGAACCAGCGGTCGCGGGGGACGCGTTTGCCGTTCAGGTAGCGCGAGGCAGTGCCCTTGTCGATGAGCGGGTACATGAGCACGAACCGGTTGATCGAGAGTTCGGTGGCGGCGAACAGCGAACGTAGCTCGTTCGCCCAGGTGAACACGTCCGGGCTGAGGTCCGGGCTCAGCGGCTTGAGGCTGACAGGAGAGATACGGGCGATTTGCTTCACTTACCTATAATCCACCCCCGCCTCGAAAATGTGTTCGAACAACGTTGCCGTCTTCTGCAACACCGAGGTTGCGGTCTGGTGCAACCCTCGCAGGCCCTGGCTTCCTTGGATGACCCACCTCGACCAAGGAAGGCATCAATGCACCGTTCGTCCGACCAGGCCCTGCTCAGCGTCCGCTCCGCCGTGATCCTCGGAGCCTCCTGCATCATCGGCGCCCTCGCCGCCGCCCTCACCTACGCGAGCTCCGGCTCCCTCGCCGAAGCCGCCCTCGCCACCGGAGCCGGCGCCGCGAGCGCCGTCGGCCTCCTCAACCAGATCATCGGCTCGACCGACGAAGACGGATGAGTCAGCGCAGCAGGCTGTGGCCGGGAGTGCGGTCGGCGGTCTTCAGCGCCTCGATCACGCTGGTCAGATGGTGCCGCGCGGCCTTCTCGGCCGCCTCGGCGTCGCCCGAGCAGATCGCGTCGATGATCGCCAGGTGCTCGGGCAGCGACACCGACGGCCGCCCCGGCTGGATCGCCAGGCGGAACTGGTGGCGGACGCTCTGGGCGCGCAGGCGTTCGAGGACGCCGGCCGCGGTGGTCTGGCCGCAGAGCGCACGGATGCGGCTGTGCAGGTCGGAGTTGGCCTTGGAGTAGCCGATCACGTCGCCGGCCGCGACCGCCTCGGTCATGACGGCGCCGATCGCGCGCAGCTCGGCGGCCTCGGCGGCGGTGGCGCGTTCGGCCGCCTTGGCCGCGCACAGGCCCTCGACCACCATGCGCACCTCGGTGATCTCGATGGCCTCTTCGAGGGAGATCCGGCGGACCCGTGCGCCCCGGTGCTGGACGCGTTCGACGAGGCCCTCGTTGGTCAACTGCAGGAGCGCCGAGCGTACGGCGCTGCGGCTGGCCTCGAAACGCTCCGACAGGTCGGCTTCCACCAGACGCTGGTCCGGCACGAACTCCCCGACCGAGATCGCGTCACGGATGGCCCGCAGGACGGAGTCGGCGTCGTCAGGCACTACATCCCCCAAAATCGGTAGCGAGATTGTCGCCAATTTTGTCGTTAGGTTACCGTAGGCCCGTCGCCAAGCTCAGGAGACGACGTGAACGCCATCCGGATCGCCGTGCTCGGACTCGGCGAAGCAGGCAGTGCCATCACCGCCGACCTCCTCGCCGCCGGCGCGCGGGTCCGCGGCTACGACCCGGCCGTGACCGCGCCGCCCGGCGTCACCGACACCGGCAGCGAGGCCGAGGCCGTACGCGGCAGCGAGCTGGTCCTGAGCGTCAACAGCTCCGCGGCCTCGATCGACGCCCTCCGGGGCGGCCTCGACGGCGCCGCCCCGGGCACGATCTGGGCCGACCTGAACACCGCGCTCCCCCGACAAGAAACGACGGCTCGACGCGATCGCCGGCGAGCGCGGCATCGGCTTCGTCGACGTCTCCCTCATGACCCCGGTGCCCGGCAACGGCCTCCGCACGCCGATGCTCACCTCGGGCACGGCCGCCCGCGCGTACGCCGAGCTGCTGACGCCGCTCGGCGCCCGCGTCGACGTGCTCGACGGCCCCGCCGGGCTCGCCGCCGAACGCAAGCTCCTGCGCAGCGTCTTCTTCAAGGGCCTGGCCGCCGCCGTGGTCGAGGCCCTGGAGGCGGGCCGGGCCGCCGGCTGCGAGGACTGGCTGCGCGGCAACATCGCCGACGAGCTCGACGCGCGCCGACGCCGACACCGTCGATCGCCTGGTCGAGGGCAGCCGCCGCCACGCCGTACGCCGGACCGACGAGATGCGGGCCGCCACCGACATGCTGACGAGCCTGGGCGTCGACCCGCTGATCAGCGCGGCCAGCCGCGACGTGCTCGATCCGCCTGTCAGGCTGACACCCGCCGGCGTACGGCCTCCTTGGCCTCTTCGGGCAGGGCGTCGGCGACGAGCAGCCTCGGCAGCAGCTCGGGTTCGAGGGCAGCGCACGGAACGAGAGGGCGACCGTCACGTCGTGGCCCGGCCGGTGCTCGACCGTGATCGCGTCACCGGCGCTGATCGTCGCCCGGCTCGATCACCCGGAAGTACGGCCCGGGGAGCGCCCGCTGGGTGAACGTCTTGATCCAGCCCCGCTCGCCCGTCCAGCCCTGGAACGTCACGCACGGGATGCGCGGGCACGAGACCTCCAGCAGCAGCTCGCCGCCGACGCGCCAGCGCTCGCCGATCAGCGCCTCGTTCACGTCGATGCCGGAGGTCGTGAGGTTCTCGCCGAACCAGCCGTTCGCCACCTCGTGCCCCAGCTCCGCGGCCCACATGTCCAGGTCCTCGCGAGCGTAGGCGTACACGGCCTGGTCGGTGCCGCCGTGGTTGCGGACGTCGTGGACCCGGTCGCCCGCCAGGCCGACCGAGCCGGTGCCCTTCGGGCCGGGCGCGGTCACCGCCACCGGACCCGCCACCGGCTGCTTGTCGATGGCCGTGACGCCGACGGACTTGAAGGGGTTCTGGCGGGTACGGCCGACGTTGACCGACAGGATGAGCGCCATGGCCGCACCATAGGCAGACCCGCGGCTTGATCGCGAGTGGGTTTCCGCCCTCGTCAGGGCACGGGCCAGCGCCGCCACTCGCACACGTCGCGCCAGCCCGGAGCGCCCGTCGTCCAGCCGGTGAGGACGGCATGAGCCTCGTGTACGCCGTCGGTCTCGGCCTCGTAGTGGTCCTTCACGGCGCCCGCGCGGTACTCGACGACGAACGTGCCGTCGGGCTCGCGGAACACCTGCATGTAGTGCTCGTCGCCTGCGGCGTCGAGCCGGTCGACGATCAGGAACTGGTTTCCGTGCCCCAGTTCGTCCAGAAGACGGAACAGCAGTGCGGCGGAGGGCGCGTCGTAGGACCGCCCGCCCGCCGTCTCCGCCCGGAACACGCCCGTCACCGGCGCCACCTCGGGAAGGTAAGTGACCCAGTGCTCCGCCCGGGCTCCGCGGACTGGGTTACGGTTCGGTCATGGCTGAGATCGTCTATCCACCAGTGGTGGCCACGGCGCTGACGATGTTCCGCGCACTCGACCTGCGCATCAACGTCCAGGGCGCCGAGCACATCCCCCCGCAGGGAGGAGCGGCGCTGGCGAGCAACCACGTCAGCTACCTCGACTTCGTCTTCGTCGGTCTCGGAGCGCGCCCGGCCAAGCGGCTCGTGCGCTTCATGGCCAAGCAGGAGGTCTTCGCCCACAAGATCTCCGGGCCACTCATGCGCGGTATGCACCATATTCCGGTTGACCGGAAGGCGGGCAAGGCGGCGTACGACCACGCGGTCACCGCCCTGCGCGAGGGCGAGCTCGTCGGGGTGTTCCCGGAGGCGACGATCAGCCGGTCGTTCACCGTGAAGGACTGCAAGAGCGGCGCCGCGCGGATGGCCGCCGAGGCCGGGGTGCCGCTGATTCCGATGGCGGTGTGGGGCACCCAGCGAATGTGGACCAAGGGCCGCAAGCGCACCCTCGGCAAGCGTCACCTGCCGATCGAGATCCTCATCGGCGAGCCGCTGACGCCCGGCCCCGGCGACGACCAGGAGAAGGTGACCGCGGAGCTGCGGACCCGCATTCAGGATCTGCTCGACCGCGTACAGCGCGACTATCCGGATAAGCCCGGCGACGAATCGTGGTGGCAGCCCGCTCACCTGGGCGGAACCGCTCCGACGCCCGAAGAGGCCGCCGCGCTGGATGCCAGAAAAGCCCGTTGACCTCGTCGTTCCTCCTCTATGGTCGGAAGATGGCCAGAAATGAGCAAGATCCAGCGGCGAACACGCAGCAATTCCGCGCATTCGCAAGGGGCGGCGAGACCGCCGCGGCGAAGGGGCCGAACACCGCGTTGATCATCAGCCTCATCGTCGGCGCGCTGGTGATCATCGCTGTGGTCGCGTTCCTCGTCACCGGCTAACGACGGCTCAGTGGCCGGTGGCGGAGAAGTGCTGGAAGTCCCACGGACCTCCCCAGGTGCCTCCCCATCCCCAGCCGACCGAGCGGAACGCCCGTACGACCTTGTCCCCGGAGTGGATCAGCCCGGGGTCGTCGCGCTTGCGGTCGCCGTACTTCACGCACCGCGGATGCTCGATGTGACCGTTCGGGTGCACGTAGGGGTTCTCGCACGTGTTCACGTCGACGGCGTGCCCGTACGCGTGCTGCGACCACGAGCTCGACCCGGTGGCGTTGCGGCAGTTGAAGGCCGAGGTGTTGTCCGCCTCGATCGAGTTGAAGTCGCTGCCCTTGTACCGGTCGACCAGCACCATGCGCCGGATCGGGTAGCGCTCGTCGTAGAGGCGATGGAACACCTTGACGATCTTGCCGGTGGCGTCGGCGTTGACCACGAGCTGACCGGTGTGGGGCTTCTTGTCCATGCCCCAGTAGGTCATCGTGATCAGCCGCAGGTCGCCGAGGCTCACCGGGCAGCCCGAGTGCCAGGAGTAGCGCACCGTCGAGCGGGTCACCTTGGTGACCTTCGAGGTGAACCCCTGTGGCTTGGCCGGGCGCGTGGACGCGTTCGACGGTGTCGGGCTCGCGGGCCGCGTCGAGACCGCGGCGGGCGGAGACGCCGCTTCGGACGTGCCGCCACCCCCTCCGCAGGCCGATGCGAGGGCCGCGCACACGCCGGTGACGGCCATTGTCACGGACACTGCCAAGGTTCGGCGTTGCATAACGGAAGGATTACATGGGCGAGGCCATGCTTCGTCCAGAACGCATGGCGTGGTTAACCTGCGATACGTCCGGGGAATCGAGGACCGATCATGACGGACACCGACACCGAGCGCGGCGGACGGCCGCCTCTCGGGATGCGCGAGATCACCGCGGTGGGCAGCGGGCTCGGCACGTTCATTCTCGTCGACGGCATCATGATGTACTCCGCGTTCGAGATGAACGTCGTGCACGGCAAGGACACCAGCCTGATGGCTCAGTCGCTCGCGCTGCTGTTGCTGGCGTTCGGCCTGGGCGGCTTCCTCGCCTGGAAGATGAGCGGCTTCATGCGGCTGTACGGCGTGGGGCTGATGTGCGGATGGACGTTCCTCACGCTGTTCTCGCTCGGCTTCTGCACGGGCCTAACATGATCAGTGCGCCTTCTGGATGCGTTCGGCCACGGCGGAGAAGGCCCGGCCGACGGCGTTCAGGTCCTCGGGCTCGATGATGTCGACGAAGAACTCCCGTACCGTCGCGACGTGGTCCATCGCGGCCTTCGAGAGCAGGGCGTACCCCTCGTCGGTCAGCTCGGCGTTGACCCCGCGCTTGTCGTTCCCGCAGGTGCCGCGGGCCACCAGGCCCTTGCACTCCAGGCGGGCCACGGTGTGGGAGAGCCGGCTTCGTGACTGGCTGGCGTACTCCGCGAGCTCGGCCATCCGCAGCCGGTGCTCGGGAGCCTCCGACAGCCGTACGAGGATCTCGTACTCGGCGCCGGAGAGTCCGTGCTTGGTCTTGAGGTCCCGGTCGAGGACATCGGTGAGCCGGACACTTCCCTCGATGTACGCGCGCCAGTCGCGCTGTTGCGCTGCATCGAGCCAGCGCGGTTCCGTCATAGCGGCCACTATAGCGCTCGTTCATTGAATATTCAACAAACTTAGAATAATGTTCGGAGTGAAATCTGGCGGACTGTTCCGTGGGAATAGTTGAATCTTCAACCGGGTTGTGCAGGCGACCGCCACGACACGAGGAGGACCCGATGCCTGCCGTCACCGCAGACCCGCTGACCCTGACCCGACTGCCCCGGCTCCCGGACAAGGAGACGGCCTGGCGCCCGGTCACCAGGGTCGTCACCGCGACCCGCCACCTGGAGGGCGAGGGCTTCGAGGTACGCCGGCCGTTCCCCGGCGTCGACCTGTCGCTCGCCGACCCGTTCCTGCTGCTCGACCACATGGGCGCCGTGGAGTACGCGCCCGGCGAGGCCAAGGGCACGCCGTGGCACCCGCACCGCGGCTTCGAGACCGTGACCTACATCATCGACGGCGCCTTCGAGCACCAGGACACGACCGGCGGCGGCGGCCTGATCACCGACGGCGCCACCCAGTGGATGACCGCGGGCGCCGGGATCCAGCACATCGAGCAGCCCCGCCGGAGCTCGTCGCCGACGGGCGGGCTGTTCCACGGCGTGCAGCTGTGGGTGAACCTGCCGCGCGCAGCAGAAGTGGGTGCCGCCGCGCTACCAGGACATCGAGGCCCGCGACGTGACGCTGCTGTCCAGCGACGACGGCTCCTCGCTCGTCCGGGTGATCGCCGGCGAGCTGGCCGGGCACAAGGGCCCGGGCGTGACGCTACACGCCGATCACGTACCTGCACGCGACGGTCGCACCGGGCGCGCGGCTGACGCTGCCCTGGCCGCGCGACTTCAACGCCCTGGTGTACGTGCTCGTCCGGGCGGGGCGAGGCCGGGCCGGAGCAGCGGCCGTTCGAGGAGGGGCAGCTGGCGGTGTTCGGCAAGGGCGACGCGCTGCACGGTGCACGGCCGCGGACGACCCAGCCGCAGGCGAGCGCCGAACGGCTGGGAGATCCTGCGTGCTCGGCGGCCTGCCGATCCGCGAGCCGGTCGCGCGGTACGGCCCGTTCGTGATGAACACCCGCGAGGAGATCGTCCAGGCGTTCGAGGACTTCCAGGCGGGCCGGATGGGCACCACCCCGCGGGCCGTACCTCACCTGAGCAGCGCGGACGAGAAGCTTTGACCGCTTTGCGGGCCCCCGGCGTACGGCCGGGGGTCCGGCTCGCTATTTTGTTCGAAGAACTTCGTGGATCAACATGACGGACGGGTTGTGGTGCGCTAGCGTGAGGCCTCATCGAACAAAGTTTCGATGGGTATGCGGGAGGTCTCATGGTCGCGACGCGGTGCGCACCGCGCCTGCGCGCGACACGCCGTAGCACTTTCTACGGAAATCTACGGCCGCAGCTATACGGACTCATAAAGTCCGAGAGCGTGGACCCAGTACGCAATCCCTACGCGCCCGGCGCCGGCCAGCGACCGCCCGAGCTGACCGGCCGCGATCGAGAGCTTCAGCAGTTCGACGTCGTGCTGGAGCGCGTCGCACGTGGCCGCCCCGAGCGCAGCATGATCCTCACCGGGCTGCGGGGTGTGGGCAAGACGGTGCTGCTCAACACCTTCCGGTCGATGGCGATCCAGAAGCTCTGGGGCACCGGAAAGATCGAGGCGCGGCCCGACCAGTCGATCCGCCGCCCGGTCGCCGCCGCCCTGCACATGGCCGTACGCGAGCTGGCGCCCCGGCATCGCGCGCCCGACCGCATCGAGGAGTTCCTCGGGGTGCTGAAGGCGTTCGCCCAGGCCGACGCCGAGCCGGCCAAGGGCAAGGCCCCGATCCGCCGATGGAATCCCGGCATCGACGTGCCCGCCGCGCGCGGCCGCGCCGACTCCGGCGACCTGGAGATCGACCTCACCGAGCTGTTCGTCGACGCGGCGTCCGTCGCCACCGACCTCGGCGTCGGCATCGCGCTCTACGTCGACGAGATGCAGGACATCCCGGCCGACGACGTCTCCGCGATGTGCGCCGCCTGCCACGAGCTGTCCCAGAGCGGCGGCCCGCTCATCGTCGTCGGCGCCGGCCTGCCGCACCTGCCGGCCGTGCTGTCGGCGAGCAAGTCCTACTCCGAGCGTCTCTTCCGCTACGCCCGCATCGACCGGCTCGACCGGGCCGCGGCCGACCAGGCGCTGATCGCCCCGGCCGAGCGCGAGGGCGTGACCTTCACCCCGGACGCCCTCGAAGCGCTCTACAGCGCGGCCGACGGCTATCCCTACTTCGTCCAGGCGTACGGCAAGGTCGCCTGGGACATCGCGCCCGAGACGCCGATCAGCGGCGACGACATCCGGGTCGCGGCGCCGGAGGCCGAGGGGGAGCTGGCCGTCGGCTTCTTCGGCAGCCGTTACGAGCGCGCCACCCCGGCCGAGCGCGACTACATGCGGGCGATGGCCTCCCTGGGCGACGACCCGATACCGACCTCCAATGTCGCGGACGAGCTGGGCCGCAAGCCGTCGAGTCTTTCGCCCGCGCGTGACGGTCTGATCAAGAAAGGCCTCATTTACAGCGCGGAACGAGGGTTGGTGGCCTTCACCGTCCCCCATTTCGGCCATTTCCTCAGATCTCAACCCGTCTAACGTAGAAAACCTATCTGACAGCCTCTGTAAAGATCATCTGCGCGCCGTAGCGGAATATTGCGGACTCTAGGATTCAGCGTAGAAAGATGTATAGAAGACGATGACCGCTGTCGAGGTTTCTCTACAGCGTTCTAGCGGATTCGCAAGAGTCCGCTATATGACGGCAGAGAGTCCTACGCCGGGCTGGCCACGCGCTGCGGGCCCGAGTCGTCGTCCTGCTCCTCCGCCGGGGCCGTGTCCAGCGACAACCCCGCCCGTACGGCCGACGGCCGCCCGCCGACCGGCACCGCGAAGACCACCTCGATCGGCCGGCCGTCCATCGTCGCCGGGTACACCACGAAGCGGTCGCACAGCTCGCGCCACACCTCCCGAGGCTCGGCCGAGGTGATCCACCGCACGTTGTCCCGCCACGCGTCGCTCGCGTGCAGCGTGGAGTACGTCTCCGCGAGCGGCGCCGTACGCAGCTCGCACGGCACCGACCGGCGCCACCGCCGCATGAGAACGATCGGCTCCGGCGACAGCGCCAGGAGCAGCGTCGTCTCGGCCACGAGCACCACCACCGACCAGCCCGACGGCGAGTGCAGCACCCCCAGGCCCGTACGCGGCTCTCCCGCCGAGGCGATCGCGACCACCGTCAGCAGCGCCACCCGCAGCGTGCCCCGCCGGCCCGCCGGCCGGTCGCTCAGCGCCCCGAAGCAGCCGCACCCCTCATCGGAGCCACGCCGGGTCAGGTCGGCGACGATCGAGGTCGCCGTCGCGAAGAACACGACGTTCAGCAGCCGTACGACACCGATCGGCGTGACCAGCAGCGCCACCCCGAGAGTGCCCTCGGCCAAGGCCACGCCGAGCACGAACCAGCGACGCCGGTGCAACGACGTCTCCGCCTCCTGCTCGCTGTGGCGCAACATCACCTTCGTGACGCACGCGAGGAGGAGAACCCCCGCCAGGAACGGAATCTGCGCCCCGCGCAGCATGTCGATCATCACTGGTCCACCCGTGCTGTGACGTTGAAGCATCCGGCGTCGAGGTCGCCACCGAGGTCGACGAAGGCGGTCCTGGTGAGCTCGACGATCCTGCCGCGGGGAGACGTGCCGCAGCGTACGCACCGGTCGGAGAACCGCGCCGCGAGACACCCGCACTCGATCACCGGGATGCGCTGGCCCCGGCCCGTACAGTCATTGCGGACGTGCAGCTCACTCGCCATCGACAGGTACGGCAGCCGCGTCGCCGGGCCGGCGCCGCAGCCGCCCGCGTCACCCTCGGAGTCCAGCGCCGGGTACGCCGCGCCGTACGCGCCGTCCGGGTGGTCGTACCAGGTCGCGGTGCCGCGAAGATTGCGCGGCACCGCGCCGGATCTGCGGGCCGGTGGGGGATGGTCGGCGTGCGAGGCGGGCTGGGGGGAGTTGGTCGCGGGCAATAACCCCTCGATACGGCCGTTGGTGCGCACGCCGATGACGTCGATCATCGACCCGGCCTCCAGCCGGGGGTGACGCACCTGTACGCGCGACATGGCCTTGCTGGGGATGACGATCGTCACCGGCGGGCGGTGCGGGCCGGCGTCGACCTCGATCTCGCCGCCGCTCCGGTCGGTGATGACGCCGGTCACGCGGGTGATGTCCACCCAGATGCGGTCGGCGACGACCCCGCCGTTGCCGGTCGGCCGGACGATGACGTCGCGTCCCGGGCGCAGCGCCGCGAGGCCGGCGTTCCCGGCGTACCAGACCGTCGCCTTGGCCGAGATCGGCAGGCGTACCTCGTCGTTTCCCGTGCTCAGGACCAGGAGATGCGGGCTGGCGTCGAGAATGGTGCCCTCGATCGCGTGCAGGGGCCTGGAGTCGGAATCGTGCTGGTCGGCCGGGCGGTCGGCGAAGACCGCCTCGCGTAGTCGGCGTCGGCGCAGGACTGTGTCGCGGGGTGACGGCATCAGGGGCTCCGGTTTTCTACGGTCACGCTGGCCACGGCGGCGAGTTAGACCGCATGTCAAGACTTACCCCGAGCTCTCCTTCTGTCGACTCCTTTGTCCAAATCGGCCAAAGATGCCGAGCGGGTATACATGACAGTTTCTCGCGATCGTCTGGCCCGGTTGGCCGAAATATAGGATTCGACTTGATCCTTAATTACGATCTTCGTGCGATCGTCGGCGTCGACACCGGAATTCTCCCTGGCGGGCATGTGGGCGAACCATCACACGACGAGTTCCACGACTTCGTCGCCGCACGGCGGCCGACCCTCCTGCGGGCCGCCATGCTGCTCACCCCCGACCGCGCCGACGCCGAGGACCTCCTCCAGTCGGCGCTGGCCAAGACGTACCTGGCCTGGGAACGCATCAACGACCGCAGCGCCCTCGACGGCTACGTACGCCGGGTCATGGTGAACATCAACATCTCCTGGTGGCGACGGCGACGGCTCTGTGAGTACCCGACCGACGAACTGCCCGACCTGCCCATCGCCGACCATTCCGTACGCAGCGAACTCCACGACTCACTCGAACGCCTGCTCTGCCGCCTGTCCGACCGGCAGCGCGCCGCCGTCGTCCTGCGCTACTACGAGGACCTGTCCGAGACCGAGATCGCCGATCGCCTCGGCGTAAGTGTCGGCACCGTCAAGAGCACGGTCTCGCGCGCCATGGCACGCCTGCGCGAAGAGGCCGGGGAAGAATTCGCCCAGCTCGGCTACTGACAACTCGGGGCTTCCAGGGCAAGAATCCGATGCATACCTCGGAGGCGTGGAGGCCGCTTTGCTGAGCACGATGCAGGACTACCCCCTGACGATTTCCTCGATCATGCGGTACGCCGCGGAGGTGTTCGGAGACACCGAGGTCGCCACATTCACCGGCGACGGCGTCCGCCGCACGTCGTACGCCGAACTCGCCCGCCGCGCCGCACGTCTCGCGAACGCCCTGCGCGACCTCGGCATCACCGGATCCCAGCGAGTGGCGACCTTCCAGTGGAACACCACCGAGCACCTCGAGGCGTACGTCGCCGTGCCGTCGATGGGCGCGGTGCTGCACACGCTGAACATCCGGCTCGCGGCGGACCAGCTCGTCTACATCGCCGACCACGCCGAAGACGAGATCATCATCGTCGGGGACACACTGGTGCCGCTGCTGGCAACGGTGCTGCCCTCGATGAAGACGGTGCGTCACGTGATCGTCATCGGCTCCGCGGACCTTTCGCCTCTGGAGTCCGCCGGCAAGACGCTGCACTCGTACGAGGATCTGCTGTCGGCGTCGTCGCCGACGTTCGACTGGCCGGAGCTGGACGAACGCCAGGCCGCCGCCATGTGTTACACGAGCGGCACCACCGGTAACCCCAAGGGCGTCGTCTACTCCCACCGCTCGGCGTACCTGCACTCGATGGCGGCCTGCACCGGAAACGCCTTCGCACTGTCCGCCGCGGACAGCGTGCTCCCGGTCGTGCCGATGTTCCACGCCAACGCGTGGGGTCTTTGCTACGCGGCCTTGATGGCCGGTGCGTCGCTGGTGATGCCGACACGTTTCTTGCAGGCGGAGCCCCTGGTGCGCCTGATCGAGACGGAACGCCCGACGATCTCCGGAGCGGTGCCGACGATCTGGAACGACGTGCTCCGGTACGCCGAGGCCCACGGGTCGGACCTGCGGTCGCTTCGCTTGGTGCCGTGCGGGGGATCGGCCGTACCGTCGTCGCTGATCCGCGCCTTCGACGAGCTGGGCGTACGGATCGTGCAGGCGTGGGGGATGACCGAGACGTCCCCGCTGGCGTCGGTCGCCCACCCGCCGCCGTCCTGTTCGGACCCGTGGAAGTACCGGTCGAGCCAGGGCCGGATCATGTCCGGCCTGGAGGCCCGAATCGTCGGTGACGGCGACAAGGTGCTGCCGTCGGACGGCACCTCGGTAGGCGAGATCGAGATCCGCGGCGCATGGATCACGGCGTCGTACTACAAGGACGAGGACCCGTCGAAGTTCAACGTTCGGTGGCTCCGTACGGGGGACGTCGGCATGATCTCGCCGGACGGTTATCTGTCCCTGACGGACCGCGCGAAGGACGTCATCAAGTCCGGCGGCGAGTGGATCTCGTCGGTGGATCTTGAGAACCACCTCATGGGCCACCCAGACGTGATCGAGGCGGCCGTGGTGGGCGTACCGGACGTTCGGTGGCAGGAACGCCCGCTGGCGTCTGTGGTGCTGCGAGAGGGCGCCTCGGTGTCGGCTGCGTCGCTCCAGGAGTATCTGGGAGGGTTGATCCCGAAATGGCAGCTGCCGGAGCGGTGGGCGTTCATCTCTTCGGTGCCGAAGACGTCGGTAGGAAAGTTCTCGAAGAAGACGCTGCGCCAGATGTACGCGGACGGCGAGCTGTCGGTTGAGGAGCTTTAGGGCAGAAGCCGCGCCCAGGCGGCCGTCTGCTCGTCGGCCTGAGCCTTGAGCCAGTCGGTGAAATGGTCGTGACTGTGCCTGGGCGCGTTGCCGGGACTGTCGCCCTCGCAGTACGACCAGACCTCAGGATCGGGCCCGTCGCCCCTGAGGAAGTCGAACTGGTAGCCCTGGTGCATGAGGATGACCCGGTCGGTGTCTTCCAGCGCGAAGTCCGACCGGTTGTCGTCGAGCAGGTCTTTGGCTTCGGCCCAGATCCCGAGCACCTGAGGGTAGAAAACGTCACTACCTTGCAGAAATCGCCCGGCTCCCCCGCCGGCGGCTTCCAGGAAGCACCTGTAGGCGTCGCACAGCGGTGCCTTTTGATCGCCTGAGACGTGCTCGACGGCGGCATGATCCAGCCCGTGGACGTCTGGTCTTTCGGCGGTGACCCCGTCCGTGATCGTGTTGATCACCACCTGCACCCGGTCATACACCGACAACCGCCCCCAGCCGTCAGCCACGTCCCCTCCTTCGCCCCGTGCTCCCCATTGGAACCTCTGGGCTCGCCATGATCGACGTCTGTGGGGCGTCTGAGGTTCCGCATCACTGGTGGTAGCAGGCAAGTTACGCTGGATCAGACAGAACCGGGTTAGCCGCTTTGCCGTGGGGGCAGGTTGCCCGGTACCCTGCTGTCCGGCCTACGGGCCACCAGGAGGCTTCGCCTAGTCCGGTCTATGGCGCCGCACTGCTAATGCGGTTTGGGCTACTCGTCCATCCGGGGTTCAAATCCCCGAGCCTCCGCACGTACCTGCACCCTCTCCGGTGGTTTGATCACTGGAGAGGGTGTTTGATCTTGTGGCCGCATTCCTGGTCTCATTTGTTCCCCAGAGTGCCGAGCGGATGAGGGGACTCGGGTAGCGGACCAGGGAAACGTGACGAGCGTGTACCGCTCCGTCGTGGTGACGCGTCTCGCCCTGGCGGATGCCGGGAACGAGGGCGACGGACCAGTGTGCGGCGTTGCGATGTCCCCTTGGTCGTATTGAGGATGCGACGGGCTTCCTCACGTGTGAACGGCTCGATCTCGTGCTCGTCGGTCATGGAGACGTCGGTGAGCCGCGTGACGTTGTGGCCGACCAGGTCAGGTCGGCAGCCATGGCACTCCCTGCGCATGGATATTGCGACGCCTCCTCAAATCTGCCACGCATCAGTGGGCTTGTCATGAATGGATCCGGTGGCCGCGGCGGGCTGCTTCCGTGTCAACACCACGACGAGCGGCTCCTCATGGGCGAGTACAGCTGCGGTCTGCTCTACGATTTGATGACCTTCGAGGAGCGCGACCAGGCCGACGCCGAGCGCACCGACGCCCTCCGAGGGACCGTGTCCAGCCTGCCCGCGCGGCGCGGTATCCGACGCTAGGAGCCCCCCAACCGTGAAGATCGTCCAACGCGCCAAGGCGTACATCCGACAGAAAGCGGGCCGCGACCGCAGTTCGACCGAGTACCCGCTCGGCGGAGCGGCCGATCCCACCCAGGCGCAGCACGACGGCGCAAGGCACGAGCAGAACCTCGATGACAAGAGGCCTGCGGTATCCACGGACCACGAGACGCCAGAGCCCGAACCGGCTGTGGGACCGATCACGGAGGCGGCCGCCGAACCGGCTGCGGAACCGGCCACGGAGCCGGTCACGGAGCCGGTCACGGAGCCGGTCACGGAGCCGACGGAACCGGTAACCGAATCGGTAACGGGTCCGGCCGCGGAGCCGGCCGCGGAGCCGGCTGCGGAGCCGGCTGCGGAGCCGGCCACCGGGCCGGTTACGGAACCCGTCGCGTGTCCGCGCTGTGGCGCGGTCGGTGAGGCGCCCTGTACGACCCCGTCCGGCAAGCCCACGAAGATCCACAAGGGGCGCGGCAAATGAGCAGCAGTGCTGCAGACTCCCGGTCGTCAGCACCACGGCTCTGCGGGCCGTCGTAGTTGCTCGGGCTCAGAGGTGGTCTCATCTACGCGAGATCAGCTGCGGTCCACGGACGTACGATCAGGTCCGGTGGCATCTCGTACGCGACCTGTGCGCCGCACTGATATGAACACCACCGAACCTCGGCGATCTTCGACGGAAGGGCGATGGGCTAGCTGCTAATGCGGTTTGGGCTACTCGTCCATTCCGGGTTCAAATCCCCGAGCCTTCGCACCACCTGCGCGCTCTCCGGTTTCACTCTCACCGGGGAGCGCGTTTTCGTTTCCAGTTGCAGTTCGTCACTCGCCGGAGGAGCGTCCAAAGTGCCGGCGAGGTCCGATCGTGCCGTGGAGGGCCGGAACACCTCAGGTGAGGGAGATGGCCTGGAATGCGCCGGGCGCCCTCCCGGAAGGGAAGGCGCCCGTACACCGTGCCGAGCTCAGCCGCAGTGGCTCCAGTCCGAGTCCCAGACCGTGTCCTCTCCGGCGGCGCCGGACCAGCGGATGCAGACGCCGGGTGCGGTGATCTTCACCGGGCCGGCGTAATAGGCGTAGTAGTCGGCGTCGTACGGCCCATCTCCGGTGTCCTGGCGCTGGACGGCGGCGGCCAGCCACATCTTGGCGCCGGTGGGGTGGTTGTTCCACGTGACCACGCAGTCCGTGCTGCCGTTGTAGAGCAGATGGATGGTGGCGGTCGTTCCGAAGTCGTGGTGGTCGATCTCGTGGTAGCTACCGCCGCCGCACGCCTCGATCGGTGATGACGCGGCGTTCGCCGGCTGGATGCCGATGAACATGGACCCGGCGAGCAGTGCCCCGGTTGCGAGCGCGGTCCTGGGTAGCTTGGACCAACGACTAATCCCCATGATTCCCCCTGTCGATGATCATCTTTATGATCCGGGAGGAAGCTACCGATGCGCGCTACTGACTGCAATCCGATATACGGGCAGGTGGCGCCCTGGCCGGAATCCGCCGAACGTGACACAGTCCGGCATACGCGGCCGACATGTGAAACGCCGCCCCGCGGTAGTCGGGGCGGCGTTTCATTTGTTAGAAGCCGCAGTACCTGTCGCTACCGTGATTGGTGAGCAGGTCGTCCCGGATCCACCCCTGTACCCCGGTGGTGACGTCCTTGACGTAGGTCCAGGTGTAGCCGTCGAGGCCGTCGGTGTAGCAGTAGTAGTTGAGAAGATGGGACTTCTGGGCCGAGCCCGCGCCGGCGCAATTGACGCCGGATCCGACGCGGATGTGGACGCCGTCGGTGGTCGTGTGACCGGTGAGGGAGTCCAGGTCGCGCGGGGCCGGGTCGAGGCAGTAGGCGTGCATCGGGCTGACCGTCTTGTGCGGCTTCGCGAGCGGAGCCGCCTGGGCGCCGGCCGGGGCCGCGAACGCGACGGCCGACGCCGCGGCGACGGTCAGGCCGGCCGCCAGGCCGGTTCGGGCGATGTGCTTACTGAGCTTCATGGGAGATCCCCTGTCCCGTTGGTTCGCGTCCCGGCCGAATGGCTGAGAGCGTGTCCTTTCGCGGTCCCGGCGATGGGATCCGCACTCACATCGAAGAGGCGTTTCCGCCGTTCGAGCAACGGTTCGGACGCATTCGGACGCGATGGGACACGGGTCGGATCAAAGCCCTAGGCGCCCGGCAGGTGGAGCCATGCGTCTGCCGAGTACTCCTTGGTGGTGAACTGCTGCTTGTGGAAGTTCTCGGCGTTGATGCCCGGGTGGCCGTGCGGCACGGTCTCCTCGTAGAAATGGTGGGAAAGGTACGCGGCCACGGGGGTGGATTCCGGCGCGTTCTCCAGGGCCGCCCGCAATGGGGCGGCGTCGAGATGGCGCGCGAGGACTTCCAGAGGCCGTCCGGTGGGCACTCCCGTTTCGTCGACCATGACCTCGCCGGCATGCAGCGCCACCCTGATCCTGATCTGCGTCAGGTCGCCGGCCGTACGGTTGTGGGCGCGCAGGCGGTGGGCGAGTTCGGTCAGCAGCGGGTACACCAGCGCGATCTTGGGTGTGTCGGCGGGGGACGCGACGCTGAAGCCGTCGCCGAGGTCGTCGACCAGGCAGTCGTCCCAGGTGATCCCGCTTCGCGTGAACGATTCGCCGAGGGCCGTCCGCAGAACTCGCCGTATCGTGTCGGCGGCGACGTCGCCGCGGCCTGAGGAGTGTGCGATGTCGGTCGCCAGCAGCGTTCGGTACACCGGTCGCCGACCTGCCGCAGGCAGGCGTACGGGGTCAGGGGCCACTGGCGTGTCCGTGGTGGATCGGTCGTGATGAGCCGTCACGGTGTTCTCGTCGCCGACCACGAAGGGGCCGGTCACGCTTCCGCCGACCCGTACGGTCGTGCGCTTGTGCGGTGTCTCTGCCATAACCTTCCGATCATTGATCCGTCGTGAGGATGAGCGGCTTTAGCGAATGCGGGTCCAGGTGCCGCAGATGTAACACGTCACCGAGCCGCCCCCGGAGCTGTCGACGGAACCTTCTGAGGCGGTAGCGGATGTTCCGTCCGGCGAAATAATGATCCTTAACGTCGCTGTTCCGACGGTCGGGCCACATGACGCGTAAGTAGAGTCGTAAATGGACATTTGACCGCTGAAGACTCCGCCGCTTCCCGTGAATCGAACGGGTCTCTTGCAGCTCGTAAAACTGTAAGAGCCTGAGCCTTCGCTGGAAATCGACACGGGTCCGACGGGGGTCTGCCAGTTTCCTGACAGGTCGGTCGCGGACGGTTTCGACAGCGCTTCTTCGAGGTGGGTCACGATGGCCCTGCTGGAGGCCACCCCCACAACGACGGCGATCACGGCGATGACCTTGGCGACCACCGCGGCCGAGACACCGGCCGCGGATGCCGCCGGAACGGTGGCCGCGACATGGCCCGCCTTCACCGCCGCACTCACCGGTTTTACGGCGGCTTTGTGGACGGCCGGGGGGGTGTGGGGCTTGGGGACGGGCGACGGGTGGATCGCGGGGGGCGGCGCAGGGGCAGGGGCCGGGGTGGTGGGGACGAATGCCGTGGATCCGTGGGGCAGCGGGCCGGACAGGTTCGCCATGTGGGTCGCGGCCGATGGCGTCGCACTGTGGACGCTCGCCGCGCCGGCGTGGGCGGGCAGGGCGTGGGCGGGCACGGTGGGGGCGGGTACGGCCGGTGGAAGATTCGGCGGCAGGAGCCCGCTGGCCTGCTGGGCGGCACTGGCGCCCTGGCTGTGGCCGAGCCGCAGCCAGACTTGGACTGCTTCGCCGAGGATCACTGCGGCGATGATGTAGTGGCCACGCAGCAGGCTTCGGACGCCTTCCTCGTGCAGGAAGTACGTCGCGGCTTCCTTGTCGCCCGCGGCCTCCGCGGCCCGCCAGCCCAACCCGAGCATCCGGGACCACGCGTCATGCTGGAGCGAGCGTGCCAGCTTCGGTGAAGCCGTTCGGGCGAGTCGTACGGCGAGCGCGGCGCGCTCCTCCGCACAGGCCAGTTCCACCGCCCGCTCGAGCGCCCGGCTGCGAGCCGCGACCTGCTCGGGCGTGGTGGCGGACTGTTCCGCCCAGCCGATGAAGTAACGACAGATCTGCTCGATGGAGAACGCCTCGGCCATCCGCTGCTCGACGACCGAGATGACATCGGCCGCGCAGCGATAACCGTTGTTGTCAGCGATCACCAATCCGAGCCGTACCAGGTGCTCGCACAGGTCCTGGGCCTTCGGCATCCCGGCGATCGAGCCGATCGTCGATGCCTCCAGGTCCGCGTCCAGGGTCGCCAGTAGCTGGAGCACCGTGGTCTGCGAGGCGCTCAACTGGTCGAGAAGAAGGGGGGCCAGGTCCTCGACCTCGGCCGGCCGAGGCAGCCGTACCGGCGCCGTCCCAGAAGGCCGGGCCAGCGCGGCCGCGCGCAGTAGGAACAGCGGCCGTCCCTGTGTGGTCTGCCACAACGTCATGGCGGCGGCGGACTCCTCTGATGGCAGCTCACCGAGCTCCCGCAGCAGAAGCCGCAGGCCGGCGTTGTGGTCGAGCCCTTTCAGTTCGATCGCGACGCCGTCCCCGCCGAGCAGCGATCTGGTGTGGCTGGCGAGCACGAACGTCGCGTCCGGAGCGCTGTCCGCCAGCAGACGGACTTGTTCAGCGGACAGGTCGGCGTTGTCCAGGTAGACGGTCACGTCGACGCCGGACATGAGACGGCGCAACTCGGCGGCCGATGGCGCGTAGCCGCCGGCGTCGTAGCAGATCTCGAAGATCTCCTGCGCGAGGTCGGCGACGTCGCGGGAACGGGCATCGAGGTACACCACTCCCCCCGCCGAAGGGTGTGCGTCGCGGGCCACGCGACGCAGCAGCGTGCTTGTTCCGATGCCCGCCGGACCGTGCAGTTGCACCACGCCGCCGGCCTCGACCGCCGCGCGTACCGTCAACAGGTCGGCTTCGCGGCCCAGCGGCACGCTCTGCCGCCGGGGCAGCAGCCGTACCTGATCACGGCGGACCGGCCGGGGCCGTTCCCGCTCCGCCACCACGCTCACGGTCGACCCGTGCCGTGCGTCGACGACGAGATTGTGGTCACCAACGACCACGGATCCGAACGCGTCCCCTGCTATGGAGACGTGATATTCCCGGCCGGCGCCATCGCCCGCACCTGCGTCCATTTTCATTTCACCGCCGTTTCTCCTGCTGTCCGAGCGATGAGTCTTACAGCGGAGACCGGTGAAGAACCGGTACCAGTACGGCATCGGCGGCACCTGTCGTGTAAATAGTCGAAGCGATTCCGGATCAGTACGGCTCTGCGCGCCCCGTCTCGGAGTTCACTCATGGACATGGCTGAAGCAGCGGAGGCACCGATGCGACCGAGGGCCGACGACACGCACGCGGACGCGGCGCTGGCGTTGAGCGTGATGAACACCTTTCAGGGATATCTGCAGCATGCCGATGCGAAGGTCTCCACCCTCGTCGTCGCGCACGCAGGCGCCGCGGTGGCCGCGATCGCCACGCCATCGAGCACGGTGGGCCGACACGGCGTCATGGGAGTGTCGGTCCTCGCATTGTTCGTCGTCGCGTTTTTAATGTCGGGCTATCACCTGATCAAGGCGCTGCGACCGCGTCTCTATTCGTCGCTGCCGCCAAGCGAATTCGGCATCATGGGTATTTCCGCCGAGCCTCCGGCAGATCCTCTGGCGCAGCGGGACGCGGCATGGGAGATGGCCCAGATCTTCGCCGAGATCGCACTCGTCAAGCACGAGCACGTGGCCCGAGCCATTCCATGGACGGCGGCGATGCTGGTCATCGGCCTGTGCGGGGTGGCCGCCAGTGCGTTTCTCGGTTGACGGTCGCTCTCGACGGGTTTGTCGCGTGAGGCAGGCGGTGTCTACGTGGCCTGGCCGGGCAGCTCTCCGTACGCGCGCAGACCGTCCAGATCGGTGACCACGATGCCGCGGTACTGATTGGCGATCAGTCCGGCCTCCTTCAGCTGGGCGATCGCTTTTCCGATGGCGTCCTTGCGGGCGCCGATGAGCTTGCCGAACTCCTCCTGTGAGAGGGCGACGCCGAGCTTGATTCCGGTGGGCATGGTGTGCCCGTGCCGCTCGGTCAGCTCCACGAGGGTCCGAGCGAGCCGGGTCGGAACCGGATATCCGACGAAGTCGAGCCGTCGTTGGTTGGCCCATTCGAGGCGTTCGGCGATCATGCCGGTAAGCGCCGGCCAGGCCTCGTCATGACGGCGCAGGAAGGAGAGGAAGTCTTGGTGCGTGATCGAGTGAGTGATCACCGGCGTGCAGGTGACGACGGTCGCCGTCCGCGTCGATTTGCGAATGGTGGCAAGTTCGCCGACGACATCACCGCTCACTCGAATGCCGAGCAGAATCTCGGTGCCGTTCGCGAGACCGGCGATCACTTTGACACAGGCGGATGCCTGAGGCCGTGGCGAGCGCAGCACGTATACATGAGAGGTGTTCTCGCCCTGGTGGAGCAAGACCGTATCGGGTTGTTGACGTTTGGGCGGCGAAATCGCCAGCAGATCCTTGCGGGCATCCTCGCTAAGGTGATTGAGAAGCGTGCCCGCCGGCCAGTCTTCCATCATGTCTCCAGTCGGCTACTGATGCACGGCTTTCTCTGGAGCGATATACGGTCGAACCCGAGATGAGTATATCTCGATGGATAGCGCGTACTGAGGGCTGATGGAAATGGTCGTAAGTCCGTTACGGTGTTATCGGACATTCATATAAGGGGCGTTTCAGCGGTCGGGGATCGTTTCGGCGAGGGGCGACCGGCGGGCGGGTGCTTCGAAGGGATCGGCGAAGTACTGGGTCTCGTGCGTCACCAGGCCGTCTTCGAACTCCATGATGCTCACCGTGTATGCGGGCGCGCCGTCATAGGTGATGACGCACTCGCTCACCCACAGGTCGCCGGCGCCGGAGATCCGCCGGACGGTGAAGTGGCGTTCGGCCGGATGCCCGGCGCGCTGGGCCTGGATCGTCGATCGGCCGCGGAAGCGTTCCCCGGACTGCGGATAGTCGAGGATCGCGTCGCTCGCGTAGATCGCATGCTCGGTGTCGACGTCTCCGCGCTCGGAGGCCGCCCAGTGCTGCTCTATCCCGGCCCGAGTCCTGGCGTGGTGATCCATGTGCCCTGCTCACCTGCCCCGATGATGACGTTACTCCCGGCGGCGCGCGTCGGATCGCAGCCACCATCATCCGGCCGCCCTATTTGTCCAGATCTGGCCGTCCGATTTCTATTTAAAGACAATTCCGTGCGTCGTAACCTGCTCCGGGTTTGTCTAAGTCTGGGAGTTGAGAATGAAAGATCTGACGCGGCGCGGATTCATCGCCGGTACGGCGGGGGCGGTGGCGGCCGGCGCTGTTGGCAGCAGCGCCCGGGCGATGCCGAAACCGCAGGCCGGGGCTGTTTCGTACGCGCATCAGCAGTTCGCCCTGCCCGACCCTGCACAGTCGGGTATCGACCACATTGTCGTTGTGATGATGGAGAACCGGTCATTCGACCACTACCTCGGCTGGCTGCCGGGCGCGGACGGCAAACAGGCCGGGTTGACCTTCACTGACAAAGCTGGTGCGGCCCACCAGACTCACCATCTGACCGTCCCTCACGGTTGTGGTTTCGCCGACCCCGACCACTCCTTCGACGGCGGCCGCAGCGAGTTCAACGACGGCGCGTGCGACGGCTGGCTCCGTACGGGCAGCAACGACGAACTCTCGATCGGCTACTTCGAGCAGGCGGACCTCGACTTCTACGGCCGCGCGGCGCCGGAGTGGACGGTCTGCGACCGGTACTTCGCCGGCGATCATGGCGCCGACCTACCCCAACCGGATCTTCCTGCACTCCGCGCAGACCGACCGGATGGACACGACGCTCCAGCTGGCGATCATGCCGACCATCTGGGACCTGCTCGCGGCCAAGGGCGTGGCCGCGAACTACTACTTCACCGACGCGCCGTTCGTCGCGCTGTGGGGCACCAAGTACCTGGGGATCAGCAAGTCCATCGGCGACTTCTACACCGACGCCGCCGCCGGCAACCTGCCGTCGGTGTCCTTCGTCGACCCGGGCTTCCTCGGTGAGGAACTCGAGGGTACGGCCGAGGACGAGCACCCGCTCGCCGACATCCGCCTCGGCCAGAGCTTCCTCGGGCGAGTGCACGACGCGGTCGTGGGCAGCCCGAACTGGGAACGCACCGCCCTCGTCGTCACGTACGACGAGTGGGGCGGCTTCTTCGACCACGTGCCCCCGCCGGTCGGCCCGGACCCGAACCCGCTCCTCGGCGCGGGCCTGCGCGGCTTCCGCGTCCCCTGCGTAATGATCTCCCCGCGCGCCCGCCGTGGGTACGTCGCGCACAACCTCTACGACCACACGTCCATCCTGAAGATGATCGAGTGGCGGTTCGGCCTGGAGTCCCTGTCCGTACGCGACGCGGCGGCCAACAACCTGGCCGAGGTCCTGGACTTCACCAACCCCCCGAACCTGACCGCCCCGAAGTACAACATCCCCACCCCGACCGTCGCCGCCTGCGTCGCTCCCAACCACGTCCACTCCGGCGAAGACTGGCCGGAGCTGGTGGAACACGCCCGCAAACTGGGCTTCGACGTACCGTCCTGAGCCGAGGACCCGCGGGGATGGGGCCGACCCCGTCCCCGCGACCGTCCTCAGGGGGTACGGACGCGGTAGCAGGCGGGTTCCGCTGAGGGCGCGCACCTACTTGAAGGGAAAAATCGGGTCGCGATGCGAGCAAGGTACCTGGAGCGATCGGTACCGCCGGTCGCCGGTCTCGGGCCGATCGCCATCGCCGCGCGGGACACGTACGACGAGTGAGTCAGACCGTCTCTCGAGCGGTCGTGCGTTGCTCGGTCGTGCGGGCGGTTTGCACGCTCTCCCTCCCTGTTGAGACCAAGCGTCAACGCGGCAGGGCGAGGCGTTCGGCGGCTTGTACGACGAAGGCTCGGCGGCGGGTGTGTTCGGGCTCGTTCGCTCCGTCGGTGCCGGTGAGCATTTGGGCCAGCTGGGGGACGCATTGCCACCAGGCGGCCAGGGCGATGATGGTGAAGACCAGGTGGTCGGGGGCCAAGTCCGGGGTCAGGGTGCCGGCTTCCTGGGCGGCGGCTATCGCTTGCACCTTTGCCCGGTAGTGCTTGGTGCGGTTCTCCTCGTCCGCGATTCGGCCGCCCTGTAGGGCCTCCCACTGCAGCAGGCGGGCCAGCTCGGGGTGGGCCGCGTGGTAGTCGAAGGTGCGGGCGGCGAATTCGCCGATGTCCTCGTAGCCGGCGGCGGGAGGTGTCACCGCGGCGGCCAGCTTCTCGAGCTCGTCGGACAGCACCAGCTCGAACAATGACTGCTTGTCGCCGAAGTACTTGTACAGGCGTTCCTTGTTGATGCCGGCTCTCTCGGCGACGCGGGCCATCGTCGTGCCGTCAGGGCCGCGTTCGGCGAACTCGGCGGTGGCCGCCTCTTTGAGTTTTCGTCGCGTTCCCTCGGTGTCCCACGCCATGGCGACCACTCTAACGCCAACGTTGCGGTTGGAGATGAACACGGCTAACGTCAAAGCCAACTCCACCGTTGGAGATGGAAGGACAACAGAACCCATGGACATCGACATCGCAGGCAAGGTCATCGTCGTGACCGGAGCCGCTCAGGGGATCGGGCGCACGCTGGCCCTCGGGCTCGCCGAAGAAGGAGCGAAGGTCGGGGTGCTCGCCAGAGACGAGGCGCGGGCCCAGAAGGTCGTCGACGAGATCAAGGACATCCCCGGCGCTCCGCAGGCGCTCGCTCTGGAAGCCGACGTCAGTGACGAAACAGCCGTCGCCAGGGCCGCGAATCACGTCGACCGGCAATGGGGGCGCGTCGACGGGCTCATCAACAACGCCGGATGGATGCCCGGTCCCCAGAAGGTGCTCGACCTCGACATCTCGGTACTACGAACCGTGCTCGATTCCAACCTCGTCGGCGGCTTCATCACCACCAAGCACTTCGCGCCGCTCATGATCCGCAGTGGTGGAGGGCGCATCGTCTACATCTCCAGCATCGGCGCCGTGCAGCATGTCGCGGGCGGGGCGCCGTACGGCGGATCTAAGGCCGCGCTCAACGTGCTGTCCAACGTCGTGCACCAGGAGCTCGCCGACGACGGCATCCGTACGGTCGCCATCGCTCCCGGGCTCACCTACAGTCCCGGTATGCGGAACGTCGTCGACGACGCTCACCTGAAAAAGGTCGCCGCCAACTACCCCGGCGGCCGCATCGGGGAGCCCGAAGACCTTGTTCCCCTGACGGCCTTCCTCTGTAGTGACGCCGCGAATCATCTCTCCGGGACGGTCATCACCGTACGGCCCGCGGTCACCCGCTGAGGGGGGCGGCGGCCAGCGAGACCACCAGCACTCCGGGCTCGACCTCCTGGGAGCGGCCGCGCAGTTGGTCGTGCATCTCCACCGGCCACTTGGTGCCCGGTGACCAGCGGGTCTGGGTCAGGTTGGCGCTCAGCAGGACCGCGTCGGTCAGGTTCGTACGGGTGAGGGTCGCGTCGGACAGGTCGGCTTCGAACAGGTCGGCGGCGGTGAGGTCGGCTTCGTACAGGTCCGCTCCGGCCAGGTTCGCGCCCGTCAGGTTCGCGCCCGAAAGGTCGGCTCCCGTTAGGTTCGCGCCGGACAGGTTCGCGCCGGACAGGTCGGCTCCCGACAGGTTGGCGCCGATGAGGTTCGCCTGGGTCAGGATGGCGCCGATCAGCTGCGTGTAGGCGAGTTTGGCGCACGACAGATCGGCCTCAGGGAGTTTCGCGCCGAACAGGACGGCTCCCGTCAGGTCCGCGCCGAACATCGGGACGCGGGGCAGGTTCGCCCGGGTCAGGTTCGCTCGGGTCAGGTCCGTTTCGCGGAGGACGGAGCCGGTCAGGTCCGTGCCGGTCAGGTTCGCGCCGGTCAGGTCCGTACGGGTCAGGTCCTTGCGGGACAGGTCCTGGCCGGTCAGGTTCGCCCCGCGCTGGTCGGTGCCGCGCATGGCACGGGACAGGCGGGCGGGAAAGCGCGGAAAGGCGTAAGAAGGGCGGCTGGCGGCTTCTCGGGCTCCGGCGGCGATCAGGAGGCGTGCCCAGTGGGCCGGGAGGGTCAGGCGCAGCCAGGGCTTCGGGCGGGCTCCCGTGATGAGCCGGCCGAGTTTGCCGTCAACGACCACCATCGCCAACACCTTCTTCGCGCAATTCTTGATACGGGACGTCAATGGCAGGTTCGACGAGAATCGACACGTTGGGTTCCGGTCGGGAACGCTCCGCGACCTCAATGCCCGACAACAGCCCGCGTACGGTCGCCGGCGCCCCGACCCCCATGGCGAACGCCGGCCAGGCGCCGTTCATCGAGTCGTGCGTCGCGGCCGCGACCAGTGCGCCCAGCACCAGCCCGCCCGCGAGAACGAACAGCCGCGGACCGAGTTCTCCATGGTCACGCCATGGCCACGTGAAGCCGGACTTGGCCACAGCCATCATTAACGACCCGAGTCCGGCCGCCATCCCCCCGGCGAGCCCCCAGGCTGCCGCGTGCCACCACATCATGAGGCAGAACCTAACCTCCCACCTGCCGCTAAAGCTAGTAAAAACATCAATCAAATTGCTTAATTTACCAAGAGGAAGAAGTTTCCCGACAACACGGCGACAAGGTTGAATTTATTCAACGGAAGGCCATTCGGGAGACCGAATCGTACGCGGACGCGGCGCGTGACGCTACGTCGTCGCGAGGTGACCGAGGCGACAGATCCGGTAACCGATGGGTAACAAGTCCGGTCGGAATATTTGACACATCGCCGCCGAATGTCACATTTACCAAGCCGTCATGCCCCCCGACCCTGCCCGGAGGTACCCCCGTGGCTCCGATCACCCGCCGTACGTTCCTGGGAGGCGTGGCCGCCGTAGGCTCCGCCGTCGGGCTGAACGCCCTGCCCGGAACCGCGAGCAAGGCCTCCGCGTCCGGCACGCTGACCGACGTCAAACACGTCGTCATCCTCATGCAGGAGAACCGCAGCTTCGACCATTACTTCGGCACCCTCAAGGGCGTACGCGGCTTCGGCGACAGGGCCGCCATCACGCTGCCCGGCGGTCACTCCGTATTCGAGCAGCCCAGCGGCGGCGCGCGGCAGTACCCCTGGCAGATGAGCCTCACCTCGCCCTGGAACGGCAACGACGGCGAACGCCTCGCCCAGTGCGACGGCTCGCTCGACCACGGGTGGAATTCGCAGCACGGTGCCTGGAACCACGGCCGAATGGACAACTGGGTCGCCGCCAAGGGCGACAACCGCTCCATGGGGTTCCTCGACCGCCACGACATCCCGTTCCACTACGCGCTCGCCGACGCGTACACGATCTGCGACTCCTATCACTGCTCGATCATCAGCGCGACCGGCCCGAACCGTACCTATCTGTGGGGCGGGATGATCGACCCCAACGGGACGGCCGGCGGACCCGCCTACGACGGCGCCGACGAGTCCGGGCTCACCTGGAAGACGTACGCGGAGTCGCTGCAGGACGCCGGGGTCAGCTGGCGCGTCTACCAGAACGCCTTCGACAACTTCGGCGACAACGCGCTGGCCTATTTCACGCAGTTCAAGAATGCCAGGTTCGGCACGCCGCTGTACGACCGCGGAATGGCGTCGGTGCAGGTCGACAGCGGTACGACGCCCGACGACATCGCGACCGCGATCCGCAAGGACGTCACGAACGGGACGCTCCCCCAGGTGTCCTGGGTCGTGGCGAACATGGGGTTCTCCGAGCACCCGTCGGCGCCTCCGCAGGACGGCGCGCACTTCATCAACCAGATTCTCACCGCGCTCAACGCGGACCCGGACGTCTTCAACTCCACCGCGCTGTTCCTCAACTACGACGAGAACGACGGCTTCTTCGACCACGTGCCGCCGCCCACCCCGGCCGCCGGCACCGCGGATGAGTTCCTGAACGGCGCGCCGATCGGGCTCGGGTTCCGGGTGCCGATGGTCGTCGTCTCGCCGTGGAGCCGCGGCGGATATGTGAACTCCCAGGTGTTCGACCACACGTCCGTCATCCAGTTCATGGAGAAGTGGACGACGGCGCTCGGCAAGCCGGCGACCTGCCCCAGCATCAGCGCCTGGCGCCGTACGGTGACGGGCGACCTGACCAGCACGTTCGACTTCGGGAACCCGGTGTACGGCATGCCGTCGCTGCCGGACACCAGCACGGTGATCGGCCAGTTCAACTGCTTCCTGCTGCCCAACCCCGGCCCCGCCAGCAACGAACTGCCGGCGCAGGAGCCGGGCACCAAGCCCGCGCGTGCCCTCCCGTACCAGCCGAACGCCGTCATCGACCGGTTCGAGTACGGCGCCGGCGGCTCGGTGCTCGCCTGGGTGAAGATGACGAACGCGGGTTCGAAGGCGGTGCACTTCTCGGCGTACGCCAACGCGTTCCGCACCGACGGTCCGTGGCAGTACACGGTGCCGAGCTCCACCCAGGACAGTTTCAACGTCGGCAGCGGGTTCGGCGACGGCAAGTACGACCTCACCGTCACCGGCCCGAACCGCTTCCTGCGCCGTTTCGCCGGTGATGCGCTCGGCGCCGCGCGCGGCCTGGAGGTCGGCTGCTCGTACGAGAACGCGGCCGACACCGGCAAGCCGGCCGTGTGGTTCCACCTGAAGAACGACAGCGCCGCCGAGGTGACCTTCACGATCACCTCGAACAACTACCGCAGCGACGGCCCGTGGACCCACAAGGTCGCGGCCGGCAAGACCGTGGACGACTACTTCAACGCGGTGGCGTACCAGCACGGCTGGTACGACTTCACGGTCACCGTCGACGTCGACGGGACGTTCGCGCGGAGGTTCACCGGCCACATCGAGACCGGCGCCGACAGCGTCACCGGCTGAAACGCTCCGCCAGAGCGGCGAACGCCGCCTTCGGTTCCCAGCGCCCGTCGAGGACCTTGACCACGCCGTACGACGCCAGGTCCAGGTCCTCGCGGGGGCCGGTCCGGTGCGGCAGGTGGTACGACGCGAAGGCGGTCGAGAACGCGGCGTCGACGCCCTCGGCGTCGAAGATGTCGAGCAGTTCGATCAGGTACGTCGCCTGCTCGGCCTCGTCGCGCACGTAGTCGCCGGAAAGGCGCAAAGGCGTGCCGCCGTCCCACTCCACGATCAGGCCGGCGCGTGAACCCAGGGCGGCCGCGCCGGAGTACGCGGTGCAGCCGAACTCGGTGATCGCGACGGGCTTCCCGCCGGCGACGAGGGCGCGGATCGCGTCGCGGTAGACACCGGCGACGTCGGCCGTACGGTAGGCGTCGACGGACACGATGTCGAAGGGCGTCCAGTCGACGCCCTCGAACGGGATCGACGCGTAGGTGATCGGCCCGCCGAACCGTTCGCGTACGACCGCGGCGGCCTCGCCGAGGAAGGCGTTGACGCGCGCCGGAACAGCGGCGATGACCGCGCGGGACGGCCCGTTCAGCATCCCGTCGATGCGGTCCATGCAGGTCTCGCCGGGCAGGAAGCCGTGGTTGAACAGGCTGATCTCCGCTCCGGTGACGAACACGACCTCGGCGCCACCGAGGCGGAGCCGCTCGGCGCGTACGGCGCAGTCTTCGAGGAGGGCGAGCATCTCGGCGGTGTCCAGGTCGCAGGTGAAGGGGGAGAACCAGACCTCCAGCCCGGCCTCGGCCGCGTACGTGGCGGCGAGCTCCAGCCGGCCGGGGTCGCCGCCGGTGACGCGTACGGCCGTGCAGTGCAGGTCGTCGCGGATGGCGCGGATGTCGCGCCGTACGACCTCGGGGGCGAAGGGCTCGTGGGTGCTCGTGCCGAGGTTGAAGAAGCCGGTGTCGTAGCCGATGCCGTTGCGCATGGGAGCCCTCTCTCGCCGATTAAGGTACGCCGAGTACCCTGAGATAAGGTACGCATAGTACCTAGGAGGACGCAAATGGCCGGGCGACGACGCGGGGCGGCACTCGAAGAGGCGATCCTCACGGCCGCCGCCGACGAGCTGAAGGAGTCCGGCTACCCCGGCCTGACCATGGACAAGGTCGCCCGGCGCGCCGGCACCAACAAGAACGCCATCTACCGCCGCTGGCCCAATCGCGCCGCGCTCGGCGTCGCGGCGTACCGGCTGCTGGCCGAGGACCGGATGCGGCCACCCGACACCGGCGGCCTGCGCGGCGACGCTCTGGCGCTGCTCCGCCGGATCAACGGCGACCTGTCCTCCCCGCGCGGCGACATCCTGCGCGGCCTGCTGTCGAGCATCGGCGACGAGCCCGAACTCCTCGCCGAGCTGCAGGAACGCTTCACCGACGGCGGAGCCTCCACCTGGCTGACGATCCTGAGCCGCGCGGCCGACCGCGGTGACGCGCCGCGCGAGGCCCTCCACCCGCGCGTCGCCACCGTCGCCGTCACGCTGCTGCGCAACGAGTACGTCACGCGCGGGCTCGCCACCGTGCCCGACGACGTCGTGGTCGAGATCGTCGACGAGGTCTACCTGCCGCTCGTACGGGGCCGGGCGTGACCGGGACGTTCGAGGCGCTGGTCGAGCGGCACCGGGACGAACTGCGGGTGCACTGCTACCGGATGCTCGGCTCCTACGACGAGGCCGAGGACCTGGTGCAGGAGACGTTCCTGCGCGCCTGGAAGAGCTTCGGCGCCTTCGAGGGACGCTCGACGGTCCGCGCCTGGCTGTACAAGATCGCCACCAACGCGTGCCTCGACGTACGGCGGCGGCGCGTCCTGCCGTACGACGTGTGCGGGCCGTCCGGCTCCGCCGAAGGGCCGCGTACGGACATCGCCTGGCTGCAGCCGTACCCGGAGCCGGAGGATCTGACGGTCGAGCGGGAGACGATCGAGCTGGCGTTCCTGGCCGCGATCCAGCACCTGCCGCCCCGGCAGCGGGCCGTGCTCCTCCTGCGCGACGTGCTCGGCCGGCCGGCGAAGGAGACGGCGTCGCTGCTGGACGGAAGCGTGGCGTCGGTGAACAGCGCGCTGCAGCGGGCGCGGGTCACGCTGAAGGAGCACCTGCCGTCCCGCCGCCTGGAGTGGTCGGGGTCGGCGACCGCGGACGAGCAGGCGGTCCTGCGCCGGTACATGGACGCCGTCGAGCGCGCCGACCTGTCCGCCGTCGCCGAACTGCTCGCCGAGGACGTCCGTACGGCGATGCCGCCGTACCCGATGTGGTTCCAGGGACGCGACGCGGTCATGGCGGCGTTGACCGAGAGCTGGAATCCCGCCTCACCGGGTTATGTGGGCCGGTTCCGCATGGTTCCGACGCGGGCGAACGGCCGCCCCGCGGTGGCCGCGTACGTCGGGGAGCGTGCTTTCGCCATCTCGGTGCTCTGTATCGAAGGCGGGCGGATCGTGGAGATGACCGCGTTCCACGATCCGGGGCTGTTCGCGGCGTTCGGGCTGCCCGATGAGTTTTCCGGGCCTCCCTCGTCTCATGGGGGGCGACCCACGACTCGGAGGTAGGCCATGGCCAAGATGCTGTACGCGGTCTCGATGTCACTCGACGGCTTCATCGCGGGGGCGGGCGGTGACATGTCCTGGATGACGGAGTATCTCGGCCCCAACCCGACGGTGCGCGACCTGATCGGGGACATCGGCGCGCTCCTCGTGGGCAACCGCACCTTTCGCGGCGACGACCCGCACCGGGGCGACCCGGACAAAGAGGGCAAGCCGTTCGGCGGCGGGTGGGACGGTCCGCAGTTCGTCCTCACGCACGACCTCCCCGCCACCTCGGCGCCGGGGATCACCTTCGTCCCCGACCTGTCCAGCGGCATCGCGGCGGCCAAGGCGGCGGCGGGCGACAAGTACGTCAACATCCTCGGCGCCAGTGTCGCGCGTCAGTGCCTGGAGGCGGGCGCGCTCGACGAGGTGCTCGTCTGCGTCACGCCGGCGATGCTCGGCGACGGCGTACGGCTCTTCGACCACCCGGGCGGCGCGCACGTGAGGCTCGAACGCATCGGCCTCACGCACACGCCGCTCGCGGCGAACCTTTGGTACCGGGTCGTCTAGGAGAACCAGCGGCGCGGATGCCGGGTGAGGCTGTAGCCGGCCACGCCCAGCACCGCGGCGAGGATCCCGCCGCCGACCGTCCAGTACCAGCGGGTCGACGGCCAGGAGAACCAGCTCTCGGCCTTCTCGATCGCCTTGGGCGTCGCCGTCGGGGACGCGTCCGGTGCCACCGTCGTCCCCGGGCTCGCCGCCGGAGACAGCGGAGCCTTGAGGTTCGCGTTGTCCGGCTGGGCGGGCCCGTCCTTCACCGTGAGGTTCATGTCGGCCTCGATCGACAGGCCGAGGTCCTGCTCCGGGATGCCGGTCGCCGACAGGCGCAGGTAATAGGTGCCCGGCAGCGGCTCGTCGGACCACGGGTCGGCCCAGGCGCGCGTACGGCGCAGGGTGCAGTGCAGCGCGACCGTCGTACCGTCGGCCGCGGCGCTCGACGTCTGCGGACCGGCCGTACAGGCCTGGCGGCGGCGCAGGCCGTCGAAGACGTCCGCGGTCCACGTCGCGCCGCCGTGCCGGCTCGCGGCGGGCGGCAGCGTGACGTTCACGGTGACCTCGTCGGTCTGGCCCGCCTTGGAGGTGAACGACCAGTACAGGTAGTCGCCGGTCGAGGCCGACACCTTCGCCTCCTGGCCCGGCTCCACCGCCACCGCCGTCAGGAAGGACGTGCCGGCGGTGCTGACCGTACTGGTCGGGCTGGGCGACGGCGACGGGGTGTCGTTGGCGGCGGCCGGGCCTTCCAGGAGTACGAGAACGGCGAACGGCAGGCCGATGAGGGGCAGGGCGCGCATCAGTTGTCCTTCCAGACGGCGATCCGCCAGCGGGCGAGCCAGCCGGTGATCAGGCCCGCGAGCAGGCCCGCGATGGCGAGAACGGCCAGCAGCTCCCAGCCGCGGCCCAGGTCCGGGCCGCCGGGGGTGGGCGAGGACGGCACGACGTCGACGGTGAGTTCGAGCGGCATGCCCGGGTTCGTCTGGACGCCGGCCGGGGCGGAGAAGGAGTTGCTGACGACCAGGCAGGCGATGCTCGCCTCATCCTTGGACTTCTGGTCCGACCAGCGCAGACCGGTGGACAGCACGTCCGTACGGCCGCTGCCGGCGTCGGTGCCGCGGACCATCTCCTGCCCGCTCTGGTCCATCGCGCGGACCAGCACCCCGTAGTCGGGGTTCAGCCTCCGGTCGAGCGCGACGCTCACCGAGGCGCGCAGCTCCTGGCCCGCCGAGATCGGCACCCGGTACCAGCGGTGCTCGGCGAACCGCTCGCGGTCCGTGTAGACACCGGGGGAGAGCGTCGGCGCGTTCGAACACCGGTCGGTGCCGCCCACCTGCTGCGGCGTCTTCTGGTACGTGTCGTTGGCTCGCCGTACGAGCTGGTTGATCCGGCCGGTGAGCTGCGTCTGGTGCTGGACCGCCGTGTAGGTGCCCCCGGTGGCGTCGGCGATGCACGTCAGCTGCCGCCGTACCTTGTCGTCCAGGGTCAGCCCGAGGGTGTCGATCACCAGGTGGGTGCCCTGCGCGGCGAGCTCGCGCGCGACGTCACAGGGGTCGGGCATCCCGCAGGTGTCCTCGCCGTCGGTGATGAGCACCATCCGGCGGGTGGTCTCCCCCGTCCCCAGGTCCCTGGCGGCGGCACGGAGCGCGAGCCCGATCGGCGTCCAGCCGGTTGGCCGCAGCGTCGCGATCTGGGTCTTGGCCTCGACCTTGTTCACCGGCCCGACCGGGGTCATCTGCACGGTGTCCCGGCAGCCCAGCGCCTGGTTGTTCGCCACCGGGATCCGGGAACCGAGCGCCCGGATGCCCAGCTGGGTCTCCTGTGGCAGCGCGTCCACGACCTCGTCGAAGGACTGCTGAGCGACCGACATACGGCTACGGCCGTCAATATCGGTGGCCCGCATCGAACCACTGGCGTCCAGCACCAACTCCACCCGTGGCGCCTCCTGGACGGCTGGACCGTCGTCGGCGAGAACGGGTGGGGCGGAGGACATCGTCAGGGCGGCCAGCACACACAGCAGACCGGCCGCAGACCGTCGTCTGATGATCACCCGAGGGATCCTAATGATCATGATTCGGGCTACCTAATCGCCGTGTGTCACAGCATCACGGGAATGTCCCTGAGCGAGGTACGCGGCCGGTCGAGCCAGATCCCGCGCAGACCGGCGTCGGTGGCCGCGATCGCATCGGTCTCCCGCCGGTCCCCGACGTAGGCGACCTCCTCCTTCTCGAGTCCGAGACCGTCACAGGCGTGGTGGAAGATCCTGGGATCGGGCTTGGCGGCACCGACCTCACTGGAGGGGGCGGCGTCGGGGTACGCGCGCCAGGCGTCCTCGTAGTGACGCAGGTAGCCGGCGAACCAGTCGTCGGCCTCCTTCGCGTTCCAGGCGCGCAGGCGGCGCTGCTCGGTGAAGGTCAGCTCTCCGGCGAGGTACCGCTCCATCGCGAGGGTTTCGAGTTCCTTCAACACGGCCGGCGTCCCGTCTGCGCGGCTCAGGCGTGGGTGACCGGCGGTGGGGAGTGCAAAGGCGCGCTGCCGTAGCCGGGGTGGGCGGTGGCGGGGGTCAACCAGAGTTGCCAGCCCAGCGGCAGCGGGGGCCAGGACGGGGCCGGGGTCCGGCCCTCCCGGTCCGGAGGGCGGCTTGGGGAGAGCATGTAGCGGTATTTCATTTCATCTCCCATACCGTGAAATCCTTGGCAGACCGGTTGGATACAAGACGCGTACGTGCGTGCGCGCGTTGCCATCGCGGGTGAAACACGTCCATTCCACGCCACGGTGCGTATCTCGGCTGTCACCGGAACCAGAAGGAGATGTGTTGATTCGGCTCTCTACCAGGAGGATTTCCATCGCGGCGGCGGTGCTGGCCGTCGTGGGCGGGGGCTTAGCGGTCACCGGGTTCGAGTCGGGCGGGGACGCTAAGAAGGCTCCGCCGGCGGCAGTGGTTTGGACACTGCCGGACAAGCCGGACCCGGGCGTACGGGCGGTCGTCGGGGCGCTGTTCAAGGGAGAGCGGCGGCGGGCGGCGGCTCAGGAGGAGTTCGTCTATCGGTGCATGGAGTTGCGGGGTTTCTCCTATATCAAGCCCCAGCCGCCGGCGGAGGTCCCGGTCCCGCCGGACTTCGGGATCTCGGTGAAGAACGCGGCGCGGTACGGCTATCGCGTCCCGCCGGTCGAGCCACGCCGGAACAGCAGTCCGGTCGATCAGACCGCCGGCCTGGCGCCCGCGGCGAAGAAGGCTTGGGGCATCGCGCTCAACGGACGTGACGACGGGCCCACGGTACGCGTCCAGGTTCCCGGCGGGGTCATTCAGGAACACGCTGACGGATGCCTCGCCGACGCCCGTACCAGGATCTATGGCTCACTCTCGCAGCAAGTACGCCTGCAGCATCTCACCGGGCATCTCCCGGTGATGACGCAGGAGCGGTTCGCGGCCGACCCCGCGCTGGTGCGGCTCGACCAGACCTGGTCCGCCTGCATGGCCGCCAAGGGGTACCGCGGTCTCAAGGCGCCCGAGGACGCCCGGGCCGCGGCGGTCGGGATGCACCGGAAGCAGATGAGGCTCACCCGCGCCGAGACGCGGATGGCCGTCGCCGACGCCGGCTGTCAGGCCGCCTCCGGGTACGAGCAGCAGCGCCGTCTCCTCGAAGACCGTTACTACACGGCCGGTCTGCACTACTTCGGCGGCGGGGTCGATGAGCTGCGGGCCGCGAGTGAGCGCAGTTTCCGGCAGGCCGCGCAGATCCTGCAGGGCGCCGGCTGACGGTCACCACGTGACGGGCAGCGCCTCCGGGCTGGTGACCGAGTGACCCGGTTTCCAGGTCACCTCCCGCGCGGGGACGGACAGCCGCAGGCCGGGCAGCTCCCGCAGGAGCAGCGCGATGGCGGTACGGATCTCCATGGCGCCCAGGTGCGCGCCGACGCAGAAGTGGGCGCCGTGGCCGTACGACAGGTGGGGGTTCGGGGCGCGGTCGAAGTCCATCCGGGTCGGCGAGGCGAACACGCGCGGGTCGCGGTTGGCGGCATCGTGGGACGGGATCACGATGTCGCCTTCGGACAGGCGCGCGCCGCTCGGCAGGATGACGTCGGACATCACGCGGCGGGGCATGGCGTCGCCGGTCGAGGTCGAGTAGAGGCGTTCGAGTTCGGTGACGGCCGAGTCGACCTTCTCGGGGCACGCCACCAGATGGTCCCAGGCGGTCTCGTGCCCGGCGTACGGGCGGGTGCGCAGGACGTAGACGAAGCGCGCGATGGAGCCGGCGACGGTCTCCCAGCCGCCGATGACGAGCGCGAGGACCAGCTTGACCCGTACGTCGTCGGACTGGGGGGCGAGGGCGATCCGGGTCAGCAGGTCCGGCGCCGGGTGGGCCTCGCGGTGCCGCAGCAGGGCCAGGAGGTATTCGCCCATCTCGCGCCCGGACCGCGCCGCCTCGTCGCGGCCGACGTCGGCGGTGCCGAGGAACGCGTCACCCCAGTGACGGAACCTCATCCGGTCCGAACCGGGCAGGCCTAACAGGTCGCAGATGACGTTCATGGCGAAGGGGAGCGCGAAGTCGTCCACCAGGTCGGCCGCACGGCCGCGAGAAGTCATCGACGCGAGCCGTACGGCGGCCTCCTCCTCGACCGCCGCCCGTACGAGAGGCATGGCCGACTTGGCGAAGGTGTCCTTGACGACGCCGCGGACCTGCGCGTGCTCCAGGCCGTCCATCCCGAGGACGGTGCCGGACACGTCGTTGTCGTCGGCGTGCGCGGCCGCCGCGCGGGAGAACACGCGCTGGTCGCGCAGCACCGTACGGACGTCCGCGTGCCGGCAGACGAGTAACGCCGGGACCTGTTCGCCGTTCACCGTGCGTACGACGGGCACGGCGCCGGATCCGGTCGCCGCGAACTCCCCGTAGTACGGATGCCGCTCCGGGCCGGGCGGCCGGTTGACCCCGTCGGAGTCCAGATAGAAGGGGTGGCGAAGCGTCATCGGCCCTCGTTCAGAAAGGAGTCGCACCAGGTCACGAAGGACTCTTCGTACTCGGCCTGCGCCGCCGCGACGATCGCGTCCGGGTCGCGTGCCGGATCGAGGCAGAGGCCCTTCAGCCAGTCGACGAACGCCGCGTGGCCCTCGCTGTCCTCCTGGTCGTCGCCGCGGTAGTAGTACGCGCTGTCCCAGTCGACCGAGACCTCGCTGTCGAAGCCGAGGAGCCGGAACAGCTCCCTGAGGCCACGCGCGACCACGTGGTGCCCGCCTTCGTCGCCGAAGACCACGACGGGCAGAGACGCCAGGTCGGTACGGTCGTCGGCCCGCCACAGCGCGTAGATCGAGCCGCTGCCGTTGGCCTGCGCGAACGGGATCAGCCGTCCCGTGAACGCCGGATCCGCCGACCAGCCGGCCTGGACACCGGCCATGCCGTCGTCGGTCACCGCGAAGCCGTCGGCGTAGCACTCGGACCCCAGCCGGTCGTCGATGTCCTTCAACAGACACAGCTCGTGAATAGGGGAATAGGTGTCTTTCATACGCCGAAACCCTAGCCACCCGCGCCGACACCAGGTGCCTGAACTGCGGCGACCCATGCGGGCGCGGTCGACGGCGTACGGGCGCGAAGGCTGTCACAGGGGGGTGACAGGGTCTGTGCATGAGGAGATGGACGCTTCGCGAGATCGAGCCCGCCGTACGGTCGGCGTGGGGCATCGACACGTGCGACCCGCACGACCTCGCCGACTGGCATCCGGGCAACCGGGCGCGCGGTCAGTGCGGGGTGACGGCCCTGGTCGTCAACGACCTGCTCGGTGGCGAGCTGGTGCTGGGCGAGGTGCTCGTCGGCGGGCGGAAGGTCGGGCACCACTGGTGGAACCGCCTCGACGGGGCCGACGTGGACCTGACCGCCGGGCAGTTCCGGCCGGAGGAGACGGTCACCGGCGGCCGGACGGTCGAGCGCCCGCCGGGGCCCGTACGCCGGTGTCGTGAGCAGTACGAGACGTTGCGTGGGCGCGTGCTGGCGAGCCTCCAGGCTGAGCGTGAGGGCATCGGCTGATCAACTCTTCGCCAGTACGGCGTGCGAGATGATCAGGAATGACGCCCGTGGTGCTCTGCTGGCCCGATGAGATGGCGGGGCGGGTGGAAGTCGCTGGCGGCGGCCGGTGTCCTGGTGCTCGCCACCGGCGCGTGGGTCTACGTCGCCGACCAGGGCGCCGGCGACATGTCGGTGATCGACACCCGGGCGAACCGCATCGTCGCGGTCATCCCGGTCGGCCGTCACCCGTACGGCGTCGCGGTCGGCGGGTGACCTCAGACGAACAGCGGCTCGGCGGCCGCGCGGCGCATCAGGTCGTCCATGGCCGCTTCGGTCGGCGCCTCGCCCCGGCGGGCGGCGGCCTTGAGCACCCGCGGCAGGAGGCCGACGTCGCCGACGCTGTTCACGAAGACGCCGGGACGGCTGAGCGCCCATCCGACGGCGAGGTCGATGTCGTCCTGCTTCTCCAGCGGCTCGTACCAGGTCGTACGGGTGTGCGGCCGGTCCTTCCAGTGCCGCAGGCCGATGGACTTGATCGTCTGTACGGCCACGCCGCGCTCGCGGCAGGTCTCGTGCAGGGCGTTGAAGTTCTCGGCGTAGTACGGGTTCCGCATCGTCAGGTAGTTGTACGGGAGCAGCACCGAGTCGAAGTCGAAGCGTTCGAGGCTGCGGCGGTGCGTCGCGGCGATCTGGGTGCCGTGCCCGGTGACGCCGATCGCACCGATCAGGCCTTCCTCCTTGGCCTCGATCGCGGCCTCCAGCGCGCCGCCCGGCGACAGCGCGATGTCCCACTCGATCGGGTCGGCCAGGTTGTGCAGCTGCAGCAGGTCGATGCGGTCGACGCCCAGGCGTTCGAGCGAGCGGTGCAGCTCTTCGCGCGCGGCGGCGGCCGTACGCTCGCCGGTCTTGGTGGCCAGGAAGAACCGGTCGCGGCCGGTCTCCAGCCATGGCTTGAGGCGCAGTTCGGCGTCGCCGTAGGACGCGGCCACGTCCAGGTGGTTCACGCCGTACTCCAGCAGGACCTCGAGGGTCTCGTCGGCGACCCGCTGGGACGACTCGGCGAGGGCCGCCGCTCCGAAGATCACTCGTGTGCTCTGGTGGCCGCTGCGCCCGAACTCGGCCGTCTCGATTGCCATGAAGCCTCCCGCGTGTGCCGTTCGATGATCCAAGCTACGCCACACGTCACCGCCGTGAGCAGCGGGAACCCCGGCCGGGGTGGCGGGACCTTTGGGGGTCGATCCCCGGCCGGGGAGCTTCGCACGCCGTCAGCTCTGGTACACCGCGACGTAGTCGACGGTCAGCGGATGACCGGGCTCGGTGCCCGCGTCGGGTCCGCCGCCGAACGCCGCGGGGAACTGCCCGCCCATCGCGACGTTCAAGATGACGAAGAATCCGTGGTTCGTCGCCGAGGTCCAGGTGGCGGCGTCCATCTGGTTCGCGCTGACGGTGTGGAAGTTGACGCCGTCGAGGTAGAAGCGCATCTGCTCAGGGCTCGTGCTCCGGTCCCACTCGACCGCGTACGTGTGGAAGCCGCCCTGGCAGGTCGAGCCGGAGCAGGCCGACTGGCCGCCGATGCCGGTGGTCTCGTTGCAGGGGCCGCCCGGGTTGGTGCCACAGTGCATCGTGGCCCACTCGTTGTTGATGCCCTGAACGTTCTCCATGACGTCGAGCTCGCCGATGCTCGGCCAGTTCCACCAGTTGCCGCGGAACGGCGAACCGAGTGCCCAGAACGCCGGCCAGTAGCCCTTGGCGGCCGCGTCCGTCACGTTCGGCATCTGCAGGCGTGACTCGATGCGCAGCTTTCCGCCCGCGGGAGGCTGGAAGTCCGAGCGCTTGGTCTCGATGCGGGCGGACGTCCAGTTGCCGGAGCCGTCGCGCAGCGGCGTGATCCTGAGGTTGCCGTTGCCGTCGAGGGAGACGTTGGCGGGGTCGGAGGTGTTGGTCTCGACCTCGCCGGTACCGAAGTTCGCCGGTCCGCCCGGGTAGCTCGTACCGGTCGTGTACTGCCAGTTCGCGCCGTCGACGCCGGATCCGGCGGGACCGTTGAAGTCGTCGCTGAACACCGTGCTCCAGCCGGGCGGCGCGTCGGGTACGCCGGCGTCGGCGGCGGGTGCGCCGATGAGCACGGCGGCAGCGGGGACGAGGAGGGCGACGAGCGTGCGCCACTTTCGGCGGCCTGCGCGGGATGCACTCATGGGAGATCCTCTCTTCCGTGGAGGCCTGGCGGGGCCTGAGTGCTTGCGCCGTCACTGTCCCCCCGTGTCAAGGTTCGGTCAAGAGATGAACGCATTTTTGTTTTGGCCGGTTTTGTTCGTTCAACATATGAACGCAGGTCGCCCGTACGACACGCGGAGTGCCGGGTCACGGGAGATCCAAAGATCTCCGCCCCGCAACCGGCCGATCATTGCCGGGCGTTTGCTCCACGAGGCGAGCGCATGGATCTTGCCGTACGCGATCTTTCTAAATCTCGCCGCAGGTCAGAGGGTGCTTTACGCATCGCGATCACACTCGGGGATCCGTCGGTGACGCGGTGTTAGCCTGCTGCTCGGATCGGCACTGAGGGTTCGACGTTTCTGATATCACCGGCCACGTGGAGGGTGTGTGAAGCGGCAAAAGCCTAAGGCTCGCTCGACGCCATTCGCAGCCGAGACGTCCGGCTCCCGTACCGTTTCCCCATCCGCCGCACGCCCTGTCGAACCCATGGTTCCGGGGCCCGCGCCGAAGAACTCCGAGCGGTGTTCCACATCGCCGGTTGAACGCCCGAGTCGAGGACCGAGAAACCGAGCTACTCGGGCGGACCTCCCGCACCACCAATGAAGTAATCAACACTCATGGGGGAAAAATGCACAAGTGGACTGCCCGCGCCGCTCGAACGGTTCTAGTCGCGGCCGCCATTACCGCAGCGGGCACCGGCGTTGCCAACGCCGACCACACGAGGGGCGACCACAGCATTGCCGGTGGCAACCAGATCGCCGTGCCGATCACCGTTCCCGTCGCTGTTCAGGGGAACAATGTCAGCCTGCTCGACAACCTGCTCGGCGGGACGAACATCCTCAACCGGTCGGGCGCCCGGCTCACCAGCATTCACATGAGGGACAACCAGCCCGCCGGCGGCATCACGCTGTGCGGGAACGCCATTTCGGCGCGCGGCGGCGTCGGCACGGCGGCCTGCAGAGGCCGTGCCATGATCTCCGACGACCCCGCGCCGGCGCCGCAGGTCGCGCCCGTCGCTCCGGCCGCGTTGGCCGCACCGGCCGTACAGGCCGCGCCCGCCGGGCCGCCCGCTCCGGCGGACACGATCGGCGCGCCCGCCGGGCTGATCGGCGCTCCGGGGGCACTCATCGCTCCGGCCGCGGAAGCGGCTGCGGCTCCGGCCGTGGCCGAGCCGGCGAAGGACAAGCCGATCAGCGCGGACGCTCCGGCGATCGCCAAGACCGACACGGCCGTCCCGGCGACCGACGCGGCTGCCGACCAGGCCGCCGCGCCGGCGCGTGCCCCGCTCACCATCTGCGGCAACGCGGCTGCGGCGGGCGGAGTCGCCACCGCGACGTGTGACGGCCGGGCCATCGCCCGCCACCACCACATGAACGCCGCGCCCGCTTTCGGCGCTCTCGGCTGAATTCGACCGGCCGGTGAGATCGCCGGCCATGCGTGAATCAATTGCCCGCCCATCCGGAATTCCGGGTGGGCGGGCTTTTCATCGCTCTACTTGCACATCCGATGCGATGATCTTGCCCTTATGAGGGTGGCGCATATGCCGTCGCTTTACGTTCACTGATTTGCGTATTGCCAAGATCCCGATAATGAGGGTTGTGCCGAAAAAGGCCGATGATACGTAGCGCAGGGCAACGGGTATCTGCTGATGCGGAGAAAGGATTACACGTACCCTTTGGAGGCCACCGGATGGATTCAGTGAACCAGGCTCACAAACAGGCCTGGAATCTCTGGGCCAGATTGGCTCGTCCTGCTTTACTGCGGTATCCCATTCTCGGAGTCAGTGCCGCGCTCGTCGTCTCGTCGCCCTTTGCGGCCTCGGCCCGCGCGCTGCCTCACGCACAGGAATTCGTGTCAGCACGACCCACGCAGCGGCAACTGCACATGCTGCGTTCCTACGAGCGGTACATGGCCCGGGTCCGATCCCAGGCCGTACGTGCCTCGCGGGCCGTGAGATTCGCCTACCGGCAGGTCGGAAAGCCCTACCAGTGGGGCGGCGCCGGCCCGCGCACGTACGACTGCTCCGGCCTGGCGATGGCGGCCTGGCGAAAGGGCGGGCTCAGCCTCCCGCACCGCGCCGACCTGCAGCACCGGATCATCCGCCGCAAGGTGGGGATCAGGAGCCTGCGGGCGGGTGACCTCGTCTTCTTCTCCGGAGACCACCACGTCGGCATCTACGTCGGCCACCGGCACTTCCTGCACGCGCCGCACACCGGCGCGCGCGTCCAGCGCGGAACACTGACCGGCTGGCGCGTCCGCGTCTTCGCCGGCGCCGCACGCCCGGGCGCACCCGCGTACCACGCGTGGCCACACTGGGTCCGCAGGCTCGCCCGGCACCCGGACGGCCCGCACCCACGCCGAAGGGCCCACCGGCCCACCCGCATCGGCACACCGGACACCGGCCTGAACACCGGCCCGGACACAGGCCTGACCACCGGCTCGTACGAGGGCCCGTACAGCGGGTCGGACACCGATCACAACACCGGCCCGTACGGCGGCCCGGAGACCATGGACCCACAGCCCTGGCTCGAGCCGCCCACGCCGGACGTGGACGCCTCGGCCCGGCCACCGTCCGAAGGAGAGGACACCATCGGGGCGCCCGCTGACATCGGAGCCCCGCAGCTGAGGGGCGAACCCGCACCGGCCGCCGACCCGTCGGCGCGGACGCTCCGGCTGCACAGCGGAGCGCGCGGCCCGAGGCCCGTACGCCCGGTGCCACCGGCCGCGGACCACGCGCACGACGGCACGTCACCGGCGGCCGCAACGGCCACCCCGGCTCCCGCACCGAGCGGAACCCGGCCCGTCACCCGTCACCGGTGGCCGCGGACGTCGGTGCAGACCGACTCCGACGACTACAACTCGACACTGGACGGGAACGGGGACGTGGACCACCGTCCCGACATGCTCGGCGACCCGTACCTGCAGCGTCTGCTCGGCGGCCTGTGACCGCCCGGACCTGAGATCGGAGAGCGACTCCCGCCCCGCGCCCGTACGGGCACGGGGCGGGAGCCCGATGGGGCGGTTCAGCCGTCCGAGGCCTGAGCCCAGGTCGTCGGGACGGCGCCGAGGGTCTGGAGCAGGTCGGTGACCGGCTGGAGCTTCTCGTACAGCAGCAGGAGGGGTTCGCCGGGCGCGGCGGCGCTCATGGCGATGCCGACCGCGTCCTTCAGGTCGCCCGCCGTCTGGTAGGCGATGTTCGGCCGTACCTCGGTGAGCCCCTGGATGATCAAGCGCGTCATCTCGCCGGGCCGGCGCCCGCGAAGGTCCTCGTCCTCGTACACGACCACCCGGCCGAACGACCGCGCGACGGCGCGTGCCGTGTCGAGGACCAGGTCGTCGGTGCGGTCACCCGGCAGGGTCACGGCGGCGACGCCCTCGCGGCCCCAGACGCGGCCCAGGAGTTCGCCGACGGCCGCGACCGCGGCGGGGTTGTGCGCGTAGTCGACGAAGATCGGGTAGTCCTCGACGCGGAACAGGCACCCGCGGCCCGGGTTGAGCCGGTGCGGGTCGAACGTCCGCAGCCCGTGGGCCACCACGCTCGCCGGTACGCCCAGGGAACGCGCCGCCGCCGCGGAGGCGAGCGCATTGGCGATCATGTAGCCGGCCTCGCCGCCGAACGACCCGGCGACGTCCGCGACGGGCAGCAGCGCGTCGACGCGCGTCCCCTCCGCCTCGACCAGCCAGCCGTCGTGGGTGAAGTACGCGATGCCGCCCTGCTCGAGATGCCGGGAGATGACGGGGTTGTCCCCCGTCTGCCCGAAGTACCGCACGAGGGGCTTGCGCCGCTGTACGCCGGGGCGCTCGGCGAACGCGCTGACGAGCGGGTCGTCGGCGTTGAGCACGAGGTGGCCGCCCAGCCGGATCTCCTCGGCGACCAGCGCCTTGATCTCGACCAGGTCGTCGACGTCGACGATGTCGTCGATCCCCAGGTGGTCCTCGGTGATGTTGGTGATGACGGCGACGTCGGAGCGGTCGTAGCCGAGCCCGCGCCGTACGATGCCGCCGCGCGCGGTCTCCAGCACGGCCGCCTCGACGGTCCGGTTCCCCAGCACCATCTCGGCGGACCGGGGGCCGGACGCGTCGGCCTTGTAGATCAGCTCGTTGTCCACGTAGACGCCCTCGGTGGTGCACATTCCGATCGTGCGTCCGTCCTGGCCCAGCAGGTGCGCGATCATCCGGACCGTCGTCGTCTTGCCGTTGGTCCCGGTCACCGTGGCCAGCGGGACGCGCGAGGGCGCGCCCGGCGGATACATCTGGTCGATGATCTCCGCGGCGACGTCCCGCGGAGTGCCCTCGTACGGGGCCAGGTGCATCCGCAGCCCCGGTGAGGCGTTCACCTCGATCACACCCACGCCCACGGAGTCGGCCGGTACGGGCGCGCCGATGTCGGACAGCCGCAGGTCGATGCCGCAGACGTCCAGGCCGATGGTGTTCGCCACGCGGCGGCACATCCGTGCGACGTCCGGGTGCACACGTTCGGTGACGTCCTTGCTGGTGCCGCCGGTCGACAGGTTCGCGTTGCGGCGCAGCACGACGACCTCGCCGACGGCGGGCACGCTCACGGCGTTCAGGCCCTGCCGCGCCAGGTGGCCCCGCTCGGTCTCGCCCAGTTCCAGGCGGGTCAGCGGGCGGTCGTGCCCCTCGCCGCGCGCCGGGTCGGTGTTGGCGATCGCGATCAGCTCGGCGATCGTGGAGCGCCCGTCGCCGGTCACCCGCGCGGCGCTCAGCTCGGCGGCGGCCACCATCTTGTTCCCCACCATGAGGACCCGGTGGTCGCGGCCGGGGACGTAGGACTCGACCAGCACCTCGTCGCACACGGTCGTCGCCTGGTGGAAGGCGGTCGTCACCTCGCGCACGTCCGACAGCTCGATCGCGACCTTCTCGCCGTGGTGGCCGGTCAGCGGCTTGACCACGACCGGGCCGCCGATCTCGTGGAAGACCTCGACCGCCTCCGCCGCGGACGTCACGACGTACCCGCGCGGCACCGGCAGGCCGGCGTCCGCGAGCAGGCGTTTGGTCAGCATCTTGTCCGCGGCGGTCTCCATGCCGATCGCCGAGGTGCGGTCGGTCATCGCCGCCCAGACCGTACGAAGGTGGCGTCCGTGGCCGAGGCGCAGCATGTTCAGGTGGCCCATGCGCCGTACGGGGATGCCGCGGCGCCGGGCCGCGGCGGCGAGCGCGGCGGTGCTGACGCCGAGCCGGCTCAGCCCGTAGTCGGACCCGATGGCCGCCAGGTCGGCGGCGAGCACCGGCGTACGGCCGGACAGGACCTCGGTCACCGTCCGCAGCGCGAGCGCGACCAGGTCGCCGACGACGGACTCCTCGGGAGGCTCGTCGCGCGGACACTCCAGGATGACGTCGTAGCGGCCGGGCGCGCCGGCCCAGACCGTACGGCCGAAGAAGACCTCACGGCCGACCATCGAGGACAGTTCCAGGGTCACGTGCTCGGTGACGTGCCCGAAGTACGTGCCGCGGGCCATCGCCTCCAGGAGCCCGCCGGGCCGGCCGGCCGAACAGTGATGATCGGTCAGGCCGGGTAGCAGGGCCACCAGGCGTTCGGCGAATCCCGCGAAGTCGGTGGTCTCGCGTTCGGTCAGGTCTTCCAGCTCGAGACGGGCGATCGCCACCGGTCGTGAGACATAGAGGTTGGGACCGCCGAGCCAGCGAAGATGGTCGAGGTGCACGGCTTACTCCACTTCTTCCCGGATCGGGCCGAACCACGGTTTGCGCTGCTCCATGTCGAACCAGCAGCCGGCCGGTAGGAGATGCAGTCGGACGTCGAACAGGGCCATCGGGTCGTTCGATGCGTAGGCGACGGTGGCCCGGTCGGCGTCCACGACGGTGACGACACCACGGCCGATCACCTCGAAACGGCCATCGCCGACGACGATGGCGGTGTCCTCGTCGATCCCGACCCCCAGGTAGCGGAGGTCGAGAGCGATACCACCGAGCAGGCGGGGCAGACGGCCCCGCTCCGCGAAGTGCATGTCGATCAGTACGTTGCCGAGCAGGCCCAGGCCTGGCCCGATGCGCACCCCGGAGGCGGCGACCTTGCGCCCCTCACCGCCGAGGATCATCCACCGGCCCAGCGCGGTCGCGCCCGCGCTCGTACCGGCGATCACGAGGCCGTCGCTGCGGAGCCGCCGGTGCAACAGGGCATTGGTCCGCGACCCGACGAGCGTACGGATCCGTGACTGGTCGCCGCCGCTGAAGAGCACGCCGGTGGCGTTTCCGAGCAGTTCGAGCGAGTCCGGCGCGTCGGCGGTCGTACGGCCGAGGAGCCGGAGTTCGGTGACCGAGGAGACGCCGAGCCGTCGGAACACCTCGGTGTACTCCGCCGTCACCTCTTCGGGAATTCCGGTGGCGGTGGTCACCACGACGATGCGTGAGTCGTCCGCACCCGAGAGGGCCACGAACTCCTTGAGGGGTCCGGTGCCGCAGGTGCGGTTCTCCCCACCGCCGATGACCAGAAGCCGGCCGCCTCGGCCGTTCGCCTCCGTTATGTCGGTCACGACAGCTAGCTACCCGATTGTCACAGCAAGTAGTCGCCGGTTATGACACCTGGCGGCCTCATGGACTTTTGGCGGGGAAGTCCATGCGAACGGCGATATCCTCTTTCTTGAACAACGGCTGAAAGTGTGTTGAGAATGGTGTTACCTCAGGTCCGAAAACAATTCCGGTCCTGAGGTTTGGGATGACCGAATGTCGCGCGGCCCGTCTCGTACGGGAGTGGGCGAGGTCTCCTCTCAGCGCCGATGCCGCACGCCATAACGTGGGACGCACTAGCCCAAAGGGTAGCTATCACCTTACGTGCGGGATCCTTCCGGCCCCAGTGAGCGTCTAAGGCACAACGGTTAACGATGGGGCGGAAGGCGGCGGCTGAGGCATAGCGGAAGATTTGGCACCATGGACATCCCCTGCGGGGCACACTCTCTCCGAAGTGGAGCGAATGGGGGCGGACGGCCCAGTTTGCTTTGGAGGTGCCCATGTCGTGCTCGGACGTTTATGACAACGTTCGGCTTATGTACCGCCTTGTCTTGGCGGTCGATGTCGAGAAGTACAGCTCGCGGGACGCGAGGGAGCAGTTGAGGGCCCAGACGGACCTTCGTCATATTCTCAGCCTCGCCGCGCAGAATGCCGGACTCGACCGCAGCCAGTGGTACGAGCAGGTCAGCGGGGACGGTGAGCTGGTGGTTCTCCCCGAGGACGTCGACGTCTCGGTCGTGGTGGGCGACTACACGTCCCAGCTCGAGATCATCCTCGGTGAGTTCAACCGTCAGCGGAAGGCGGGCCGGCGGCTGCGGCTGCGGGTCGCGCTGCACCACGGGACGCTCACGCCCGGGCCGTTCGGCCCGGCGGGTGACGCGCCCATCGTGGTCAGCCGCCTCCTGGACGCCAAGCCGCTGCGCCGCGTCCTCGCCGACCAGCAGGACCGCGACGTCGCGCTCATCGTCTCGCAGTCGCTCTACGAGAACGTCGTACGCACGGGGTTCTGCGCGCTCGACCCCGATGATTTCCAGGCCGTACGCGTGAACGCCAAAGGAAACCAGTACCCCGGGTTCATCCAGAAGCGTTCCGTGCTGGAGCAGGTCGCCGAGGCGATCCCTCTGCGGGCGGTGAGCGGTGATGGGGGCGGTTCAGGCCTCATCGCCCTCCCCGGCGGCCTCGCCTGACCGATCCCCACCGCCGACTGCCGTGCCGTTCCTCCACCTCGCCGCCGGTCCCCGCCCGCGCTGCACTCGCAGCGCGGCGGTGGCCGTATTTCCTAGTACGCCCGAAGTGCCGCGTCGAGGCCGTCGGAGTCCGTGTACGAGCGGTACGCGCGGGCGGGCGCGGTCACGCCGCTCGCGAGCCGCCCGGCGAGTTCGGCCGGAGTGGGCAACGGGCCGCCGCCGAGATGCACCGCGGCGTCCACGACCGTACGCACGCCCGGTTCACCGGAGCGGAACAGGCCGACACGCCATCCCGTCATTTCGTCCCAGACCAAGGCATGCGAGTCGCGGAGCACAATTGTGGCGTCACGCGGGTCGGCCGGGTCGAGCCAGCTGCGGTCGACGGCCAGTCCCCGCCCGATGAGGGCACGGACGCCGTCGGTCACGTAGCCGCGGGTGGCGTCGACATGAAGAAGCGGATGGGGTCGTGGTTCGAGGGAGTCCGTCACGGCAAGCACCTTTCTGCGGGCTTGCTTGAATTATGCAACAAAAGCGCGATTATTTATTGTGTGTATTTCGCACAGAAATGCTTTTGCTTTCGTCGCGCTCGTGAAGAAGGGACACGTCACTCGCGAGACAGTCCTGCGCGGCCTTCTGAAAAAGCGCCCCGGACGGGTACGACGGGTCGGCGCACGTGCCACAGCGCATGAAGCCCTGGCGTTCGTAATAGGCGTGCAGGGCCTCGTTGGTGCTCCACACGTCGACTCTCAGCCATTTGACCTCGCGGTTCCGCGCCTCGCGCCGCACCGCCCAGTCGAACATCAGGCCGCCGAGCCCGGCGTACGCCCGGCTCACCACCACGCGGTGGACGTACACCGCGCTCTCCCCATCGGGAAAGCCCCACACGGCCGGGTTCGCGGCGCCGCAGATCGTGATCGTCGCCGCGGGAGTCGCGCCGTCGCGTACGAGCCAGGTCTCGCCGCGTTCGAGTCCGTCCCGTACGCGGGCGTCACGGGCGCGTACGTCGGGCCACGGCCTGGCCCACTGGTCGGTGCCCTTGCCGCGCAGCCAGCGGGCGGCCTCGTCGATGAGGCCGATCACGACGCCCTGCTCGCCGGCGGACGCGCGGGTGACGGTGAACGTACGGTCCATGCCGGCTACGAGCCGATCACGATCTCGGCCACGTCGCCGGGTATGTCGCCGATGTTGTAGTAGAGCGTGTTGCGGTCCGCCGGATAGACCGTCACGGTGAAGCGGATCGGCTCGCCGCCCGTGGCGTACGCGGTGCGCGACAGCTCGATCAGCGTGACGCTCGCGTTGTCCCGCAGGCCGAAGAACTGCGCCTCGTCCTGGTCGGGCGGGCGTACGGCGATGAGGTCCTGGTATCCCGACTGCGTGAGGCCGAGCTTGTCCTCCAGGTACTTGACCACGCCCTCCTCGACGTCGATCGCGTCGACGAGGCGGTCGGCGCCGCGGGTGACGAACTCCATGGGATAGAAGGACGTCTGGAGCGACCACGGCTGGTCGTCGATGTACCTCTGCTGGTGCCGGCTGACGACGCGCGTGCCCTCCTCGACCTGGAGGCAGCGTGCCACGGCGCCGGCCGCCTGGCGGATCTCCACGCGCGGGTCGGACATGCTCGGCCTGCGGTTCTGGATACGGGCGTCCGCGACGTACGCGGTGCCGTCGCCGCCCGCCGGGCCGTCGTGGCGCGGTGACAGCGCGACGGCGAAGGGCGTGATCTTGGCCGAGACGAACGTCCCGCGCCCCGGGTAGGCCTCGACCAGCTGGCGCTGGATCAGCCACCGGACGGCGTCACGGACGGTGTTGCGGGACGCGTCGTACTCGACCTGCAGCTCCAGCTCGGTGGGGAGCTGTGCGCCGCGCGCGATCTCGCCCTCCTCGATCCGCCTGGCCAGATCGTCCGCGATCGTGCGCCACTTGGACACCGCCATGCTCGGTCCCCTCCCAGGTCAGGCCAAAGCCACCTTATAGAAAAAACAGGTTAAAGGTGTGCAATAAGGGTATTATCCGAATAGGTCGAAAGGTTGGGATGATTCAGACCGCCTGACTAGTCTAGTCATCCTTCCTTCGACAGGGGTGAGAGGGGAGTCCCATGGGTGTCGTGTTCCTGGTGCTGGCGATCTTTGTTCTCGTAACGGCCGCGACGATGCTGCTGTCCTTCGTACGGACCAGCGGCCGTGACCCGCTGACCGCGCAGGCGCCCGACGAGCGCTCGGCGCGTGCCCGCCGCTGGGCGGGCGTGTACGTCCGGCGCCCGGACGCGACCGTACGGCTCGCCGAGGAGGCGTGGGTCGACGAGACTCGGGTGCGGAGCGGCTCAGAGCAGTGAGGCGTCCCAGGCGACGTTGACCTGGGTGTCGTGACCGGCGCCGTCCGTCAGCGTGACGACGGCGGTGCCGGCCAGCGTCAGCAGCCCGCGCTTGAGCATGAGCCTGATCGTGACGCGGCTCGCGTCGTGGATCCCGCCGCGCGACTTCGACAGCGTGAGGTAGCGGTTCGACGAACCGCCGGCCCAGCTGACCGAGCCGTTCCTGGCCGCCAGGTACAGCTCGGCGACCGACTCACGTGCGGTGAGGTGGACCACTTGCGGGGTCACGGCCAGCATGCCGGGACCTCCGCGCGGAGGTCCCGGGCTGGCCGGCCGCGACGGCGGGACCGAGGGAGTCGGGCTCGGGTCGGGCAGCGTCTGGCCCGGCAGACCTTCGCCGCCACGGCGCGTCGGGTCGGGCCGGTGCGTGGGGTGCTTGGAGGAGTGCGGCGTGTGCGTCCACTCACCGGGCCACTGGATGTCCGGCACCGGGAGGTCCGGGCCGATGATCATCAGGGCGAGGAGCGCGGTGGCCAGCGCCGCCAATGAGCCCGCGCTCGCGAACGCCCACCGGCGGGCGAGCGGCGAGGGGGCGTCGGGCTGGCGCGGCATGCCGTCCGGCGTCAGCGAGCCGCCCCGCGCCGCGATCTCGGCGCGGTAGCCGGCCAGCTCCGGGTCGGTGCCGGTGTGCTTCACCCGATAGCGCAGTACGGCCGGGAGCACGGGCGCCGAAGCCTTGTCGAGGTATTCGGCGGCCTCGGGGACCAGCCGCTCCGCGCGGTTCAGCCGCCGCTGCGCGCGCCGGCCGGAGACGCCGAGCGTGGCGGCCAGCTCGTCGTCGGTGACGTCGTGGCGCAGAGCGAGGAACAGCGTTTCGCGGTGCAGGAAGTCGAGCTTCCCGGTCGGGTCGTCCTTCTCGGGCTCGGCCTGCTGCTTGCGCTGCATGCACCGCCGCCGCGCGGCCGCGTACAGCCAGGGGCGGAGCAGGGCGCGCTCGCGCATCCGCGGCGCACGGCGCGCGGCGTCGATGAACGTGTCGTGAACGACGTCGGCGGCGGCCTTCGAGTCGTCCATGAGCACCATGCAGTAGTCGTACAGACGCTCGGCGTAGACGTCGTAAAGCGTGGCGAGCGCGTCATCGTCACCGTCGTGCAGACCTCGGACGAGGCGTCGATCTGCGGCGGGGGCGAAGCGGGACCACCTTGCCATGTACGTGCTCCACGATCTGGACAGCGCATTCCTGCTTACAGCAGACCCTGTGGTCAGGTCGCGCGTTCTCGGTAAGAGATGAAATACCGCGATGTGACCAGCCCGGGACATCGCAGCATAGTGCGATTCGCGGTGCCCTGACCCATTTGGGGGAAGGTGGGGCGATATATACGGGCTGGTAGGAGGCATGGCGGCCTCGTCGCGCGGCCCGTGACCAGGCCTGTGTTCGGGATCACAGGACGCGGTTCCGGTGCGATCCCGCCGTGGGGGCGGAGGTCGCGTGCCCGAACCGTACTTCTTGATCGTCCGGAATCGGTCGGCTCCATCGGATGATTCGCCTGCCGGGCGCCGTTCCGACGATTCGATAATGGCGCGAAACTTTTTACCGGCCCGGCAGGCGTTCTAATTAATTGTCAACGCGCGAGGCCATAGAAATGTGTCCTTGACCTTTTGTGGCATCGAATGGTTGTGTGACGGCATCCCGCCAACGGGGTCGGTGTGGGGTACTGACGTGCCGAAAGGCCGTCGCGAGGGTAAGGGGATGCCGCATGCCCAAAATCAAGAATGCACCCACGGCCGAGGGCGGATACTTCGATCCGCACAATCACTTCACCGGAATCCTCCCCTATCGCGTTCTGGCGCTGCTGACCGCCGAAGGCGCGCAGTTCCTGCGGCTCTGGAAGGACGCGTCCCCGTTCGCATCGGCGCTGGCCCACCTCGACGACCGCGCCATCGAGGACTTCCTGGCCCACCACACGGTGGACACGGCCGGGCCGCTCAAGCCGCCGCACGCGGAGGAGGCGGCCGACCGTAAGGCGCTCTCCACGGCGCTGCACGACCTGGAGACCCGGCTGGTCTTCCTGCAAAACTTCTCGCTGCACTGGGGAATGGCGGTGCTCCCGGACGGCGACAAAGCGCGTCTCGCGGAGAACGCCGGCACGATTCAGAAGACGTTGCTGGAAGGCGACGTGCAGTTGGACAAGCTGCTCACCGGGAAAATCGCGAAACTCGCCGCGACGATGAAGCTCGGGCGTCCCTCTCCCGCGGCTCTCCTCGAACTGCTCAATGAGATCAACGGCATGAGCGTCCCGCTCGACGCCGAGTACGAGACCGGGCTGCCGAGGCTCGTGCGGCACGTCAACCAGAATGTGCTCACGGCCACGCCGCAGAACGACTACGACAGCGCGTACGTCGCCCGCGGACTCCTCGCCGTCGAACCCGCGGACCTGCTGGCCGCCGGCATGCGCGAGCTCGAACGGCAGAACATCGTCTACTCCGAGCAGTCCGTACCCCTGTGGACGCTCACCGGAAGGTTCAAGGACGTGGCCGCCGACGCCGTCGAGGCCGCCGGCGTCACCGTACGGTGGCTGCCGATGCTCGCCGGCTCGTTCCTCGGCTGGATCGGCGGCAGCCACGAGCCGGCGGAGGCCACCGTCCGTACGATGCTCCGCCTGCGCGACTCTCCGCCGGACGACGTCGAGCCACCGCTCGCCCTGCGGTGCATCGCCGGCCACCTGCCCAGGCCGTACGCCGACTGGGCCCTGCGCTGGGCCGAGTTCGCCCCGATGCCGTGGCCCGAGCGGCGCCGCCCGGCCATGCACGAGGACCTGGGCGAGTGGATCGACCGCCTTCGTTCGGCCATCCGGCACGAGGTGCGCTACGCGACCGGCTTCGACATCGCGAGCCCCGAACGCACCTGGTACACCCCGGATGGCGGCCGCCAGCTCGAACGCATCCTCCGGATGACCTTCGAGGTGGCCCGCGAACAACGCCGCCCGCTGGTCGCCCACATCCATGTCGGAGAGGGCTACCCGGCCTTCGCCGACACGTCCAAGGCGACCCTGGAGCCCACCGCCAAGCGGTCGTCCCAGAGCGGCCTGAGAATCCTGTACGACACCCGGACGAAGCTTCCGGCCCACTATCTGTGCACCGAGAACAACGTGGAACAGACGCTCCGGGCCGTACTGCGCCTGAGGGAAGCGCTCTCGCGCGAGGAGGGCGGCCGAGCGCTGTCCGACTTCGACCGCTACGTACGCGTCCGCTTCGGCCACGTGACCCACGCGTCGGTCGTCCAGGCCCAGCAGATGGCCGAAGCGAACATCTGGGCGGACGTGAACCTCACGAGCAACCTGGCGACAGGAGCCCTGTCCTTCCCCGAAGTCGGTGTCGGCGCCATCCAAGCCCCCCGAAACCCGGGCGTCCTGAAGAGGGCCGTGGAGCTGGTGTCGTCGGACGAGAACGCCGGCCTGTTCGCCCATCACGCACTGGTGACCCTGCTGACCTGCGGCGTTCCGACCGTTCTGGGCACAGACGGCAGCGGTGTGGAACACAGCGACATGACCCGCGAGTACGCCCTGGCCGAAGCCCTCCTCCGCCTGACGGCCGAACGCGTCGACCGCAGAACCTTCACGCTGCTGAGCTCCGCCAAACGCGAAATGCCCCTCGTCCTGTCGGACGCGGCTCGCGAGTCGCTGAAACGCCGCCTGTCCATCGGCCGTCTGTACGAGAACCAGTCGCTGCACCACGAGTGGACGGAGTCCTGGACGCAGGTCCCGCCCCCGAGAACGTCCCCGTCGGCGGACGGCTTGGCCGCGACCCTCCACAAGGCGTTCCTGAACGCGGCCGCCGACAAGTAGCCTCGCCCGCCTGAGCGTCCTGAGCTGCGATAATCTTGTGGAGCGGACGGTCTCGGGTTTCTGATTCGCGTGGTGCGGCTGAGTCCCGGTACACTCCTTGCAACCAAGCAGCCGTAGCTCAACGGATAGAGCATCTGACTACGGATCAGAAGGTTGGGGGTTCGAATCCCTCCGGCTGCGCCAGCTAGAACGCAGGTCAGGGTCCTACCTCACTTCGGTGAGATGGGGCCCTGAGTGCTTTCCGGGCCGAGATTAACCGACCTGTCGTTGCGGACCTCCCTCCGACCCTCACCAGAGCCGGAGACGGCGCCGGGATCGACGGTCCCTCGATCTTGGGCGGTCCGGTCGGCGGTGATTATGGCCCGTGCTTTCTTCGACCGGGTGGGCCGCACCGACCTGGCCGGGGTGTGTTCTTCTCCAGCTCAGCGGCCTACTCGATCCCACGCGCAAGACGGCGCGCCGTGACTGCTCGTCAAAATGGCTGAAATCACCCCATAGCCGGATCCTTTCGGGCCGGGTTAGCATCACGCTGCCCCCGCTCAATGGAGAGGACCCCCCGCTATGAACAGACGCCTCCTCGGCGTACTCGCCGCAGCGTTCCTCGGCACCGCGACGCTGACGGCCACCGGAATGTCCACCGCCTCCGCCGCGCCCGCGCCCCACAAGCTGGCCGTCGACTACACCGGCATCGTCGCGCTGAGCAACTGCTCCGGCTCCCTCGTCCGCACCCCGGACGCCGCCGACACCGACCCGGCCCTCGTACTGACCAACGGTCACTGCTACGAAGGCGGCATGCCCAGCGCCGGACAGGTCATCACCAACCAGCCCTCCAGCCGGACGTTCTCCCTGCTCGACTCCACCGGCCAGGGAACGCTCGGCACGCTGCACGCGACGACGGTGCTGTACTCCACGATGACCGACACCGACGTCACCCTGTACAAACTCGACAGCAGCTACGCCGACATCCAGGCGAGCTACGGCACCCCCGCCCTCCAGCTGTCACTCGACCACCCCACCGCCGGCGCCGACCTGCGCGTCGTCTCCGGCTACTGGCGGACGACCTACTCCTGCAACCTGGACGGCTTCGTCTACCAGCTTCACGAGGACGAGTGGACGTTCAAGGACTCCATTCGCTACACGCCCTCGTGCGACACCATCGGCGGCACCTCCGGCTCTCCGGTGATCGACGCCAACTCCGGCAAGGTCATCGCCATCAACAACACAGGGAACGAGGACGGCGAGAGCTGCACGCTGAACAACCCGTGCGAGGTGGACGAGAACGGCAACACCACCGTCCACCAGGGCATCGGGTACGCCCAGGAGACCTACATCCTCGCCGCCTGCATCGCCCCGGGAAGCTCCATCGACTTCACCCGCCCCGGCTGCACCGTCCCGCAAGCCTGACCCGAACCGCCTGAATCACGTCCCGGACGGGGCGGCGCACACCTCGCGCCGCCCCGTCCGGCATATGACGTCCGCCTGAGAACTGCGCGAATTACCGGCCGATCCGTTCTGTTCGCGGACGGTTACGGAATGGCTTCCCAGCCAGGCGTGAATTGAATGGCGATGTCGTCGAACTGGTCTGAAAACGCAGGTCACAAACACCAACCTGCATAGTAAGATGACGGCTTCTTTGACGTGGAGGTGTCATGCACAAGGGTAGAGCTCTTGTCATTGCAGCGGCTGTTCTTCTCGGTACGGCCGGGACAGTGTCCGCTGGAGCCGCATCGTACGCTGGGAAGACCGGCCAATCCCTGGCGCCGGTGCATGCCGCACGCGCCGCGGCGCCGGCGGGTTCCTGCACCTACACAAAGTCGGTGCCGGCCGACAAATTCCAGGGCATTCCCACCTTCGACCCGGCCAAGGCGGCGCGGCCGTACGACGCCGTGCTGTCCACCAGCCAAGGACGGATCAAGTTCGAGGCGCTGACCGACGCGGCGCCGTGCACCACCTTCTCGTTCCGCTACCTTGCCGAGCACGGCTACTACGACCGTACGCACTGCCACCGGCTGACGACGCAGCGCCTGTGGGTGCTGCAGTGCGGCGACCCGACCGGCACCGGCAGCGGCGCGCCCGGCTACTCCTTCGCCGACGAGAATCTGACCGGCGCCACCTACCCCGCGGGTACGGTCGCGATGGCGAACGCCGGCCCCGACACCAATGGCAGCCAGTTCTTCTTCTGCTGGCAGGACACCAAACTCTCCCCGGCTTACACGCCATTCGGCCGCGTCACGGCCGGCATGGACGTCCTGCGGAAAATCGCGGCCGCCGGCGAAGACGACCAGAACGGCCCCGGCGACGGCTACCCGACTCTCCCCGTCGACTTCCACCACGTGCGGATTGACCGTCACCACGCGTAGTGAACACCAGTGACTTGGGCTCCAGTTCAAGGCCCGTTCCGATCATCGGAACGGGCCTTTTCTGTGGGCGAGAGGTCAGGGCTGGATGAGCTCCAGGTCCTCCAGGAGACCGGGGTGTTTCGGCTTCCAGGCGAGCGCCTGCCGGGTGTGGGTGCTGGACGCGGGCTGGTCGGTCGCGAAGATCGGGCCGAGAGGGCCGTAGGTCTCCGCCGGCACCGGCTCGACCGGCAGGCCCAGCCGCCGGCCGATGACCGTGGCGATGTCTCGTACCTTGTCTCCTTCGTCGGCCACGGCGTGCCAGGCGGTGCCGGCTTCCGCCTGCTCCAGGGCGAGCCGGAGGAGGACCGCCGCGTCGAGTGCGTGTACGGCAGGCCAGCGCTGTTCGCCGTCGCCCGGGTATCCGGACACTCCGGTCCGGCGGGCGATGTCGGTCAGCAGACCGGCGAACCCGCCCGTGCCCTGGTTGTGAACCGTGCGCGGCAGGCGTACGGCCGTGCTCCGGACGCCGCGTGAGGCCATGTCCAGGACCGCTGTGACCGCGCGACCTCGACCGCCGACCGGCCCGTCGGTCGGCACCGGGTCGGCCTCGGTGGAGGCGCGGCCCGGCACCCCGGGCGTACCCGAGACGGTGACGAAGGGGCGGTCACTGCCGACGAGCGCCTCGCCGAGGGTCGTGAGAGCGGCGGCTTCTTCGGCGACCGCGTTCGTGAGGGCGCCGGGGCTGCTGAAGTCGTTGGCGAACGCCAGGTGGATCACTCCGTCGGCCTGGGCGACGCCGGCGCGAAGGACGTTCAGGTCGGCGAGGGCTCCCCGGAGCGGTTCGGCGCCGGCTGCCTTCGCGGCCAGCGCCGACGCGTCGGAGCGGGCGAGGGTGAGAACGGTGTGGCCGTTGCCGAGCAGCTCGGCGACGACGGCGGACCCGATCAGGCCGGTGCCACCAGTGACGAAGACGCGCATGTGAACTCTCCCGGACGTGATGGGACTCTTGTCCCATCACAGTACCAAGGTGATGGGACAAGAGTCCCATCACCTATGATGGAGATCATGGGCCGATGGGAACCAGGGGCGCGCGAACGCCTCGTCCTCGCTGCCGTCGACCTGTTCACCGAGCAGGGGTACGACGCCACGACGGTCGCGCAGATCGCCGAGCGCGCCAGGGTCACCAAGAGCACCTTCTTTCGGCACTTTCCCGACAAGCGCGAACTGCTGGTCGCCGGCCAGGAGGCGCTGAGCCGGCTACTGGCCGAGGGCATCGCCGAGGCGCCCGACGGTTCCAGCCCACTTGAGGCGGTCGCCGCCGGTCTGGAGCGCGCCGCGAGCATGATGGGGCCCATGAATCGCGAGCTCGCCCCTCGCCTGAAGGCCGCCGTCGCCGCCAGCGCCGAACTCCAGGAGCGTGACGCCCTCAAGAGCGTCAGCCTCGCGGCCGCGATGACCGCCGCTCTGGTCGCCCGCGGCGTACCCGATCCGACTGCGGCTCTCGCGGGTGAGCTGGGCATCCTCGCCTTCAAGCGAGGCTTCGCCGAATGGTCCGAGGGCGGCCCTGACGCCGAGGACGAGCTCGCCGGGTACACCCTGGCGGCCCTGGATGAGCTGCGTACGGCGACCGCGTCGCTGGGCTGACCGGCGTAGCGGCAGATCAAAGGCCCAGGTCATCAGCTGATGACCTGGGCCTTCGTCATTCTCCGTGGACCGTCAGGTCACGCCGGAACGATGTAGAGGTGGCTCATCGCCGACCGATGCGTCGTGGTGGAACCCCGGAAGTCGGGCAGGCCGACCGCCGTGCCCTGTACCGCGCCGGCCTGGCCGCTCTGCCAGTCCACCCGTACGTAGGCGTTGAAGACCGGGGCGCAGCCCGCTGCCGTGGAGACGGCGAAGTGCGGCGTGTACAGCGGCACAACGGCATGGTGGACCCAGTACGGGATCGTCTTGGTGACACTGCTCGTCGTCGAGTCGGTGTGGCAGATCTCCGTGCCCGCCGCGTTCCACTGGTTGACGATCAACGTGAACTTGGCGGTCGAAGAGCCGTTCTTGTCGCACGCGACGTCGCGCTGGCACACCTGGTAGTCCACGTCGCCGAAGACGCTGAGCTCGTGGAGCCCGGCCGGCGCGGTGGTGATCGGCAGCGCCGGCTCCCGTACGGTCCGGTGGGCTTCGGTCGAGTCCACCGGCAGGTCGCCGTACGGGATCTCGCTGTCGAGCGGCTTACCGTCCGCCGCGTTGGCGACCGACGTGTCGGCGAACCGCAGCGAGCCCTCCGCGATCTGCACCGCGGACGTCTCCGTGTAAAGCGACGCGACCCGCGCGTACGTCGTGCACGTGGCCGTCGTGGCCACGCCGGGGTGCACGAGGAATTTGGTGACGATCCAGGCGTCCTCCCACTGCGGGTTCTCGCCCGTACCCGCGTAGAGGTTCTGCCCCATCACCATGTTCTTGCCGCCACCCGGCCAGGTGCAACGCACTTCGTTGTCCACCAGCGTCCGCACGGTCGCCGAGTTCGCGCGCAACGCCGAGACCACGTACGCGGTCTGATCCGCGGTCATCGCCAGCTGAACGCTGCCGAGCGCCACGACGTTATGGTCGATCCCCGTTTCCGGCGGCGGCGGGCCGGTGACCCGCTGCGGGGTGAACGTGACCGACGTGGCCGCGGAAGCCGACGAGGGAACGACTAAAACGGTCAAACAGGCCAGAGTGGCGCAGATTGCCCCAAGCGCCATTCGCTTCATGAGAACCCTTCTTTCGGGGTGGGTCGAACTCGGTGACATTGGTACGTCGGGTTAGTCGCGCGCCGCCGGAACGAAGTTCGCCGAAATCAAAATCTTCCGATTATGCACAAGCGAAAGGCCTGTTCCGGATAGGAACAGGCCTTTGTGCTGACGGCTCCGGCTAGGGCTTTCCGCTGTCGATCAGCAGCCGGTACCGGGGTGCTTCGCAGATCCATTCCACGTTGGCGTGCGGCAGGGCGAGGTAGGCGCAGGCGACCTTGCTCGCCGCTCGGGCGGCGCCGTGGGAGAGGTTCAGGCCGCGGTAGGCGGCCGGTAGGGCTCGGGCGGCTTCGTGCATCTCGGTGGTGCGGGTGGAGATGCGGTCGATCACCCAGTCGACGGCTGCCGGGAGGGGCAGGTCGAGGTGGTGGCGGACGGCCAGAACATAGTTTGTCAGGTCCGCTTCGCTCTCGTCTTTGTCGAGGGTCAGTATGTCGTTCAGCCACGTCGACACGTCGTTGGCGGCGTCGGTCAAAGCGGTCCAGGCCGGGACGCTCATCAATGGCTCTGGCAGTTCCGTGCCCAGGACGGCCTCGCAGGAGTCGAAGATGAACGACGCGGAGGCGATTCGGCGGTGCGGAGGGTATTCGGCCAAGGGGCTGAAACGGCCGGTTCGTTTGGTCTGGATCTCCCACCGCGTGCTCTGGCGGTTGAGTTCCAGATGGGCGCGGAATCGGCTCCGCCAGGCGGGGCCCATTCGTGGTGCCGTCACCTGCCACAGCCACGTGAAGGCGCTTTCCATCGGGTCGGCGCCCAGGCGGCTCGCGATCCTGGTCGACCACGTGGAGCAGGCGCGCGTACGTGTGGTCGATCTCCTCCGGGACAGGGCAGGAGTGTTCGTCCCACAGGTCGTCCAGCAGCACCACCCACGTCAGCCACTGGGCGAACAGGATGAGTTTGTCGTCGCTCGAGTCGGTGAAGACCCGGCCGGCCATGCGGTGGCCGCCGATGGCGTGCAGTCGCCGCATGACCGTCGGGTCGCCGGCCAGCCCGGTCTGTCGCGCCCAGTGCAGTACGTGCCGGCCGGCCTCGTCGGTGTTTCGGTGCATGCGGCACCTCCCGACCAGGGCGGGGACTCGCTGCAGGAGGAGGCTCAGGTACGGCCGGGCATCGGCCGGCGTCGTCATGAGACGGGGAGCCTGCCGAACATCACGTTGCCGATCGCGTTGGGGTCGGCGGAGGTGTAGTAGTCGCGCACCGCGTGCAGCAGTTCGTCACGACCCAGTGCGCCGTCGCCGTCGCGGTCGAGTGCCGCGAAGGCGTACGAGCTGTCCTGCTCGGAGCGGCCGAACGCCTCGTGCACCAGCAGGAACTCCTGCGGCTGGACGAGGCCGTCGTCGTCGGTGTCGGCGACGGCCAGCACCGCGTCGATCGCCGGGCGGAAGATCGGCTCGAAGCGGTCGCCGTCGACGAACGAGGAGACCACCGAGGAACGGTATTCCTCCGGGGTGATGCTGCCGTCGTGGTTCAGGTCCGCCGCTTCGGCGAGGGTGTCCCACAGGCGGTCGAAGGAGTCGGCGACCCGGCGGCCCTGCTCACCGGCCGGCGAGATTCCGAAGCCGGCCAGTAAACGGGCGCCGAGGCCCTGCAGATCGTCGCGCGTGATGACGCCGTTGCCGTCGGCGTCGATATAGGAGAACGAGCCGATCGATTTTGAAGACTTGCAGGTCAGTGGCCATGCGTCACCCTTCGTGGAGAGCGTGGGGATTCCCGGGTACGGCACGGCAACTATATGCAGTTGAAACACTACTTTGTGTATATCCGCCTAGTGACGAGACTGTTGCTTCAAACGCGCCGTTTGAGAGAGGCGGGCAGGGCCGGGATCAGGAGCGCCAGGGACAGCAGGAAGGTCCAGCGCCATGTGATCGCCGTCGTCACCACTCCGCCGAGGACCGGTCCGAGGACGACGGCGAGTGCGCCCAGGCCGATCAGGTACGCCCGCTGGGATCTCTCGCGCAGGCCGATGACGACCGCGTCCGCGACGAGTGCGCCCGCGCCCAGGCCGGACAGGATCCTGCCGGTCAGCAGCACGCCGTACGACGGCGTCAGGGCGTCCAGAAGCGCTCCGAGGAGCATCAGGACGACGGCGGTCGCGGCGACGGCCTTCGGGGATCGTCTTCCGAGGATCACTCCGGCCGGCGCGGTCGCGAGCGCGGCCACGAGGTACGCGGCGAAGACCCCCACGAGCTGTGGCGTTGTCAGGTGCAGGTCCATTCGGACGGTAGATGTCCAGCGGGGTCCTGCCGCCAGGGTGAGCAGGTAGAGCCCGGCGAGACCGCCGAGCGCTGGGCCGATGAGGTTCGAAGGCGCGGGAGCCGGCAGCCGTACGGTGCCGGGGGCGGGCAGAAGTCCGACGGTCGGCGGCACCGAGGGGGCGGCCGAACCGCCGCCGCGGCCGACCATGCGGTCGAGGACCTGCCGCGGGGTGGGGCGCTGCGCGGGATCCTTGCTCAGTGCCGCCGCGACCACCGAGCGCAGCGGCTCGGCCAGCGCGTCGAGGTTCGGCTCGTGGTTCACGATCCGGTTCAGTACGGCCGGAATGGTCTCGCCGCCGAACGGTGAGGTGCCGGTGGCGGCGTAGACGACGGTGCTTCCCCAGGCGAACATGTCGCTCGGCGGCCCGATCTCCTCGTCGCCGATCTGCTCCGGCGACATGAACGACGGCGTGCCGATGACCCGGCTCGTGAGGGTCGAGGTGGCGTCCAGCATCCGGGCGATACCGAAGTCGATCACCCGTGGACCGTCGGCGGCGAGCAGCACGTTGCCCGGCTTGAAGTCGCGGTGGACGATGCCGGCCTCGTGGATGGCGGCCAGGGCGGTGGCCGTACTGATGGCGAGCCGGTCGAGGTCGGCTCCGGTCATCGGCCCGTTGTCGCGTACGGCGTCCATCAGCGAGGGGCCGTCGACGTACTCGCTGACGATGTACGGCGCCTCGCCGAGCAGATCGGCGCTGATCACCCGTGCGGTGCAGAAGGGCGCCACGCGTTCGGCGATCGACACCTCGCGCGCGAACCGGGCGTGCACCTTGCCCTCGCCGTCGAGCCGCGTCCGCAGCAGCTTGATCGCCACCTGCTCGTCGTCCGGGCCGAGACCGAGGTAGACGACGCCCTGCCCGCCCTCGCCGAGGCGGCCGATCAGCGGGTATTCGCCCAGTCGCGGCGGATCGCCCGGCCGGAGAGGCGCGATCACAGGCATGGGTCTCCCTCGGTGACGGGTCGGCGACGCGACGGTTCACTTTGCCAAATCGCGGAGGGGTTTCCAACCCATTGTCGCCGCGAGAGTAAACCGCCAGATATCGGGGATCTCCAGGTCTCGCCGACAGTCGAAGGAGCTGACCGAAATGGGGCTTTTTGCCCGATCGAAGCGAGAGACAGAGGCGAATCGCAAGCCGACCTTGCGAGAGCGCCGCGCCGCCAAGCGGTCCGCGCGGGCCGAGGCCAAACTGCGGGAGACCGAGGAGAAGATCCACCAGATCGCGGACGACGTCCGGTCCGACCTCCACAAGCCCTGACCTCAGCGTTTTGGGGACCGGTTGCCGCCCGTACGGCCTGCGCGCGGTGTCCGGTGATCAATAGTCTCGTCGCGCCGGAGCGGGGATGTCGATCCGGCCTTCGTGTACGACGAGAGGGATCCGAACGTGAAGAAGAGGCTGTTCACCATCGCCGCCGCCTGTGCCGTCGCCGTCAGCGGGCTCTCCATCGCCGGCGCGGGCAGCGCCTCGGCGGAGGACGGCTTTCTGTGCAACACCGTCGAGAACGCTCCGTTCTACCTGGCCGTCAACAGTGCGGGCGGCGCCGGATACCTGTTCACGCTCAGCCCGGGCCGCGGCTTCCGCGCCAGCGGCGCCGGCTACGACGACGGGACCAACGAGTGGATCGCGGGGCACGGTGCGGAGCACCCCGACCGCGAGGGCTGGGTTCTGCGGTCGCACACCACCTGCTGACGTGACACCGAAGGCCCGTTCCGACCCCGGAACGGGCCTTTGAGTGTGCGGGTCAGCCCGCCAGAGCCGGGCGGCGCAGGAGCCACTGCCAGAACGTACGGCGGGCCGGGCGCCTCCCGCGGACGACGAGGTTGCTGCTCCGTACGGTGCCGGAGACCGTGACCAGCAACCGGACGGGTGTGCCGGGTTCGTGGCGTACGCGGTGATGTGCGTTGCCGCTGCGGACCGCGACGCTGTCGAGGTCGACGGTCACCTCGGGCGGCACGATCAGCGTCAGGTTGCCGTGGTGGACGGCCACCGCGAGGTCCAGGGCCGGCTGGGTGATCGTGGCCTGGGTGAAGTCGAGGACGACGTTGCCGTGCCGTACCTCGACCTCCAGCCGCTTCGGCACGACCCAGTCGGCGCCCCGCCGCAGGTTGCTCTTGTTCGCCTCCAGCCGTACGAGCTCCTTGGTGGCCGGCGGCGCCGCGCCGGGCACGGCCGGCAGGTCGAGCAGGAGCGCCTCCAACTCGCCGTGCGTACGCGCCGCGAGCGCCGCCTCCAGCCGCTCGTCGAGCTCTTCGAGGGTGAGGCGGCCGTCGCCCGCGGCGACCCGCAGCCGTTCCACGACCTGGTCGCGATCTTCGTGGGACGCGCGCAGACCATGACGTTGCGGGACCAAGTCGTCAGACATACCTCGTACTGTAAAGCCGGAGCGTCCGGGAATCGAGATCGTACGCGTCAGGGGTTGGCGGCGGAGTCGCGCGTGACGAGGTCGTACGCCTCGGCCAGCTGGCGCAGCGACTCACCGGACATGAAGTTGCCCCGCTCGATGCTCTTGGACGCCAGCTCGGCATCGCTCTTGATCGCCTTGAGCAGCGCGATGCGGACGCCGTCGCGCAGCCCGGTCTCTTCCTCGGAGATTGCCATGCCCTGACCGTAGCCGCATTTAGGCTCCGGGTATGAGTGCCCTCTTCTGTGACATAGCCCTTGCCGAGCGCGTCGAGCGGGCCGAGGTGCGGCTCATCACGGAGGGGAGCGACGCCGCGCGGCGTCGCGGAGCCGGTTCGGCGGGGTTCGTGACGCCCCTCGCCGGCGGTGTGGCGAGCTTCGCCGAAGACGGGTCTCCGCTGAACAAGGTCGCGGGGCTCGGGTTCGGAGGTGTTCCCGGCCCGGCCGAACTCGACGAGGTCGAGCGGGCGTTCGACGCCTGCGGCTGTCCGGTGCAGGTCGAGCTCGCGCACATCGCGGACCCGGCGATCGGCGAGCTGCTCACCGGGCGCGGCTACCGGCTCGTGTCGTACGAGAACGTGCTCGGGCTGGCGCTCGGACCGGAGCGTACGGTCGGCGGGGCGCCCGGTGTCGAGGTGCGGCGGAGCGGCGACGAGGAGTTCGACGCCTGGCTGGACCTCGTGGCGGACGCGTTCGCCCACCCGGACGAGCAGGGGGTGCCGTCGCACGAGGAGTTCCCGCGGGACGTCCTCGCGCGGGCCGTACGGGACCTGACGGGCGCGGCCGGGGTCGCGCGGTACGCCGCGCTGGTCGACGGGGCTCTCGCCGGCGGCGCCGGCATCCGGATCGCGGACGGGGTCGCGCAGCTCACCGGCGCGGCGACCGCGCCCGCGTACCGGCGGCGCGGGGTTCAGAGCGCGCTGTTCGCGGCCCGGCTCGCCGACGCCGTGACCGCCGGCTGCGACATCGCGGTCGTCACCACGCAACCCGGGTCGAAATCGCAGCAGAACGCCCAGCGGCAGGGCTTCGACCTGCTCTACACCCGCGCCGTACTGGTCAGGTCCGCGGACGCAGGGAGATGACGGCCTTCGACTTCCCGGGGGCGACCACGGTCAGGACCAGGCCCTGCTTCGCCGTCGGGGAGGCCCACGACTCATCTGAGGAGTTCAGGCGGCTTTCGTCTTCTTCGGCGTCGATCTCGACGCACATCCGCCACGTCTCCACGATCTTGGCGACGGGCAGCGGCGACGCGCCGGGCAGGATGTTCGCCCACGTACGGAGGCCGTCGTGACGGCGCAGCGACGCACGCAGATCGTCAGGAAACGTGATTTCGAGGGCGTCCTCCGCCGCCGGGATGTCGGATGCCGGATCCCCGAGCAGCCCCGCACTCTTCGGCGCGTGCCGCGCGATCCATTCCTCGATGACACCCCAGGAATCGCCGACCGACCTCACAGCGGCAAAGCGTACGGTACGGGGATGGTTTGGTCGTCTTACGGATCGTTCATGGCATTTGCGGCGGTACTGGTGCTGATCCCAGGCCCCGACTTCGCCGTCGTCACGAAGAACACCCTCGCGGCCGGACGCCGCCGCGGCGCCTGGAGCGCCGCCGGCGTGGCAAGCTCCAACGCCGTCCAGGGCGCCGCCGCCGCGACCGGCCTGGGCACGGTCATCGTACGAATCGAGCCGCTGTTCCAGGCCGTGAAGTGGGCCGGCGTCGCGTACCTGATGATCCTGGGAATCCAGGCCCTGCGATCGGCGCTCCGCGGCGAGTACACCGCGCCGGACGGCGCACAGCACGCGGCGCTGAGCGGCTGGAGACAGGGCTTCCTGTCCAACATCACCAACCCGAAGGTGCTGGTCTTCTACTTGGCCGTCCTCCCGCAGTTCCTGACCAAGGGAACCGGCACCGGAGTCCTCCTGGCCTTCGCGGAAAGCCACGCGGCCCTCTCATTGATCTACCTGCTGACCCTGACCACGTTCCTGCACCGCCTGCGCCAGGTGCTCACGAGACGCACCGTACGACGCGCTCTGGACGCCCTGACGGGAACGGCCCTCCTGGCCTTCGGCGCGAAACTCGCCGCCCAGCGCGCGTCCGGCTGAGACGTACGGCGCTGTGCCCTTGACGGCGTCACGATTCTGCGTCGCGTAGGTAGATCTTCCTGATCGGCGATTGCGTTTGTTTCGTTTGCTGCACATACTGCGATTAAAGGGGGTGGCGGTATGGCTGATCTGGGAGCCAAGCGTTCGATCCAACCCGGTGAGATCGATGCCGAAGTCGCGGCACGAGCGGTCCGGAGGATCAAGGACTACCTCATGCGTCATCCGGACCAGCAGGCGATCGAGGTCGGTGTCGAAGTCGGCATCGAGGACCCGCTGATCGTCCCGCGCGACGCCGTGGCCCTGTTCGCCTACATCCTGGCGGAAGCCGCGGAAGGGCGAGGGGTCTCGGTCATCCCCTCCCACGCCGAACTGACCACCCAGCAGGCGGCCGCCATGCTGAACGTCTCCCGCCCCTATCTGATCAAGCTGCTGGAGTCCGGTGAGATCGACTTCCGGCTGGTCGGCACACACCGCCGGATCACCGCCCAAGCGCTCATCGAGTACAAACGGCACGACGACCTCAAACGCCGGGCCGCCGCCGACGAGCTCGCGGGCCTGAGCCAGGAACTGGACCTGCGCTGATCATGGCCTTCGTCGTGGTCTATGACGCCAGCGTCCTGTACGGCAACACCCTTCGGGACTTACTCGTCCGCATCGCTCATTCAGGCATGGTGCGGGCGAAGTGGACCGGCGCACCTGCTCGCCACGTGGGACATGGAAGCCAAGTCACCGGACGACTTCGTCCTTGATCAGATCGAACTCGACGACCGGGTCATCTGGGCATGCATCCAGCAGATCGTGGATTCCCGCACCAACCCGCCAGAGACGATCGACGACGTGCTGAGCGCCCTGGAGCGGGCCGGTCTGGTGGAGTCGGTCGCCGCTTTGCGGACGCGGCCGGAGCGGTAGGCAGGGGCGCGGCGTTCTACGTGTCGGCGAGGGCGGATTCCACGTTGTCGTACATCGGGAGGCGCTGGGCCAGGCCGGTGATCCACAGGACGCGGGCGGTGCCGTAGTGGGCGCCGGCCAGGGACAGGGCGCCGCCTTCGCTCTTCAGGCGCTTCCAATATCCGACGACCGTGCTCAGCGCGCTCGTGTCGATGAAGCCCAGCCCCGACAGGTCGAGGATGATCTTTGGGCCGCCTTCTTCGATGGCGGCGTCAAGGTAGGCGGTGAAGTCCACACGGCTGACGATGTCGAGTTCGCCCTTGACCGCCACGACGGTGCGGTCGCCATGGCGAGCAGACGAGAGTTCGAGCGTTGCCACGGTGACCTCCACGGATTCGGAGGACGCCTACCGTACCCGTCATGGATACCGTGCCGGGAGGGGCATTTCCAACACGACCACCGTGCCGTCATCCCCGGTCTGGATGTGCACGGCAGAGCAGATCTGCCGGGTCACCCAGAGTCCCATCCCACCTTCCGCGTCGGCGGACGGTGGTGTGCTCCCCGCGGCAGCGGGGGCGCCCAGGTTCCATGATCGCGTATTTCGGCGAATACTCGCTCATCGGTCGACCACATGTGGAGTTCGGCCATCGGCGAGCCGTGGCGTACGCCGTTGGTGGCGATCTCGTTACCGCGATCACCAGGTCGCCGACCGAATCCTCGTCCAGACCATAGTTCCGGGCGTGCGTGGCGACGAAGCGCCTCACGCCCGGTAGATGGTCCACCGTGAAGTCCATCTCGTCTACCCGGTCCCCCGCGTCGTTCGGCAAACGGCGACCGCACCGTGGCGCGGTGTCGATCACCATCACCCGCCCTAGCATCTTGTCCCACCTTGCCCTTGGATCGTGTTGCTAATCCGTCGCCTGGAGTCCGTCCCAGCCGGTGCCTTCGTGGGGGTGGTCGTACCCATTTAGCGGGCTTTTTCGCATGTTGTGACGAGGCTGACGTGTGAGGTGTCATTTCAGGGGGTGCGAAGCCCCTCCCGGGAGGGACGGAGACGCCCTCACAGCGGGACGCACGCGGCACGTGAGGCCGGTGAACAAGGGGTGCCTGAGGCGTGCTCAGCCGCGCTCTCGGGCACGGAGGCGGCGGCCGTACGGTCGTGGTCGAGCTGTTCGGCGGCATGCTCGTGGCGATGACCACCGCGTACGCCTCACCGGCGTACGTGACCTGGCGATCCTCCCGGAGGATCGCCAGGACGGCAACGTCAGCGGCCGATGCGTATCTGGCCGCGGGCGTCGGCCGCGAGTCGGACCGAGTCGCCGTCGCGCAGCGACGTCTGCTCGCCCGGCTGCAGCCGCCGGTCGTTGACGAACGTGCCGTTGGTCGAACGCTCGTCGCGTACCCACGCCTGGCCGCCGCCGTCGATGCCGAGCGTGGCGTGGCGGCGGGAGACGTTGTCGAAGCGGGAGAAGGTGCTGGCCACCGGCGAGTGCACCGGGTCGCGGCCGAGTACGAGCTCCTGCCCCGGGCTGACCTGCAGCTCACCCGAGGAGAACTGCACGTACAGGCTCATCGGCTGCTGCTGGCCGCCTCCGCCGCCCTGGTCGTGCAGGGGACGCAGGCACTGGACACAGACGGGGTTGCCGACGTCGGGGATCTCCGCGCCGCAGTGCGGGCAGAACGGCGTGAACGCGGCCGTCGACTCGCCCCCGGTCATGGTGGGTTCGCGCGGCGGCGGCTGTACGTGCGGCGCGCCGGCCCCGTAGCCGCCTCCGCCTCCGTACCCCTGCTGCTGAGGCGGGTAGCCCTGCTGCTGGCCGTATCCCTGCTGCTGTTGCGGGCGGCGGCGGGGAGTACTGCTGCTGGCGGTCCTGCGGCGGCGGACCGTACTGGTCCTGCTGCGGGGCGGCCCCGTACTGGTCCTGCTGCTGCGGGGCGGCGCTGTACTGGTCCTGCTGCGGCGGGTAGGGCCGCTGCTGGTCCGGCTGCTGGCCGTACCCCTGCTGCTGGTCCTGCGGCTGGGGCTGGCCGTAGCCCTGCTGCTGCGGGGGATACGGAGCGTTCTGGCCGTAGCCCTGCTGCTGTTGGTAGTCCTGCTGCGGCGGATAGCCCTGCTGCTGGGCGGGTACTGCTCCTGCCCGTATCCCTGCTGCTGGTAGGGCTGCTGGTCCTGGGGCGGGTACTGCCCCTGCTGCTGGTAGTCCTGCTGCGGCGGCGGCTCGCGCCGGGCGAGGTTCGCCCCGCAGTTGATGCAGATCAAGTCCCCCTGCCGTACCGGAGCGGCACAGACCGGGCATGTCAGGGGCGCCATGAAACCTCCCCGCCGTGGATCCCGGCGAGCGTGAGTCGCTCTGTCAGCCGCTCCATGTCGCCCCTCCGAGGGATCCCGATGTAGTAAATACGGTCATCTTCAACCGAAACCTGCATGTGCGGCCCTGTTTCGTCGCACTCCGCGTCACCATAGCGTTTTCTGCCAAGTGGACTAACAGCGATGATGCGCTGATTGCCCGAGCCGCGCCACCGTTGCCCGGTATCAACCGTGTTCAACCGCTCGATGTACGGACCGGTGATCACGGCGTCACACAACGACAGCACCTCACGGGTGCTCGCCGACCGCTGAAGTCGTGACAGTGAGTAACCGCTGTAGACGAGAATGTCGACCTCCGGCGGCGCCCAGGCGCGGATGCCCTCCAGAAGTGCGCGCATCGCCTCCGGCTGCTGGAACGGCTCCCCGCCCGAGATCGTGACCCCCTCGACGCCGTCGAGCGACCGCAGCCAGCCGAGGACGGTCTCGACCGGGATCGCGGTGGCCGGGTCGGCCTCCCAGGTGTCGCGCGAGATGCAGCCGGGGCAGGCGAGCGTGCAGCCCTGGGTCCAGATGCCCGCGCGGCGGCCCGGTCCGAGCGTCGTCACGGGGTGATGGGCCTTGGCGAGGAGCAGTGAGGTCACCGAAGGGTCACTTCGGCCATGCCGCCGTCGCGGCGGATGTCCGTCACGGTCACCTCGGCGGTCGGCTCCTGGTCGAACAGGGCACGCGCCAGCGGGTTGATGAAGTACGACTCCAGCGCCATCCCGATTCCCCGGCCGCCCTTCGCGAGCTCGCTCGTGCACCACGCGCGGAGGTCGGAGGTCGCCTCGTCCGACAGCCGCAGCTTCATATGGTGTTCGTCGCTCACGCGGCGGCAGATGTTCGCGAGTTGCAGGTCGAAGATGCGGTTGGCCGCTTCCGGGCCGATGAAGTCGAAGATGACGATGTTGTCGCCGAACCGGTTGAGCAGCTCAGGGCGGTTCAGCTCGGTGGTGAAGTGTTCGGTCACCGAGCCCCGGATCTGGGCTTCGAGCTGCTCGTACGCCATGCCCGGGCGTACGCCCCGGCTGCCGAGGTTGGACGTGAAGACCAGGATCGACTCGGAGAAGAACGCCGTGTTGCCCCGGCCGTCGGTGAGCCGGCCGTCCTCCAGGATCTGCAGGAACTTGTCGAGGATGCGCGGATGCGCCTTCTCGATCTCGTCGAAGAGGATCACCCGGAAGGGGTCCTGGCGTACGGCGTTGGTCAGCTCGCCGCCCGCCTCGAACCCGACGTAGCCCGGCGGCGAGCCGATCAGCCGGTCGCCGGCGTGCTCGGCCGCGAACTCGCTCATGTCGAAGCGGAGGTAGGCGTCCTCGTTGCCGAACACCAGCGAGGTGATCGCCTTGGCCAGCTCGGTCTTGCCGACGCCGGTCGGCCCCGCGAAGAAGAGCACGCCGCGCGGGCGGCTGGACGCGCGCGCCGCCTGCGCCCCGGACAGGCCGAGGACCGCGCGCTTGAGGATGTCGAGGGTCTTGGTGACCGCCTGCGGCTGGCCGACGACACGCGCCGGCACCCGCTGCTCGCCGTCCACGATGCGCTTGCGGAGGTGGTCGCGCTTCCACGGGTTGTCGAGCACGCCCAGCTTGTACGTGCGGACGGCGTCGGGGAGGTCCTTCAGCGGGACCTCGCGCTCCTTGGCGAGCCGGGTCACCTCGATCATCGCCTGGAGGGTCAGGCCCTCGGCCTCCTGGGCGAAGTCGTCCACCACGTCGATCGACGGGTCGGTGGTCTCGAACGCGCGGGACAGCAGCCGCGCGGTCTCCTGCCGGTCGCCCAGGTGCGGGCGCGGGACCGCGATCTCCCGGATGCCGTCGTTGTCGGCGGTCAGCCATGGCGGCAGGTCGCCGGGCCGCTCGGCCAGCCAGATGATCGGGTTGTAGATCGGCTTGGGGCGCTCGCCCTCACCGCGTACGGGCGTCGCCGTGCGGGAGAGCTTCTCGCAGAAGACGAAGAAGTCCTTCTCGGCGGGCTCCAGCTCGGTGGCGCTGCGCGCGAGGCGTGAGGCGTAGTCGACGACGAACGCGGCGCGCATCGGGCGGCCGGGCCGCGCGAGGGCGCTCAGGTAGGTGCGGAGGCCTTCGAGGGAGGGCGGCTTGCGCTCGTCGACCCGGTGGCCGAACAGGCTCGCGGCGGCGTCGGCTGCGGCCTTGTCGTCGGCGGGCAGCACCCGGAGCCCGTCGACCTGGTCGTAGACGACCATGAAGGAGTATCCGCTGCGGCGCAGCGCCTCCCACAGCAGGTCGCGCAGAGGGAGGAGACGCCCCTCGCCCCGCAGGAGGAAGTTGTCGTGCAGGTTGCCCCACAGGACGTACTGCGGATGCACCGAGAGCGTGGCGTCGAGCTCGCGTACGAACGCGGGCCAGCCGGCCAGGCGTTCGTCGTACGGGGTCCTCGGCTGCGTCGTCACCTGATGAAGCGTAACCCTTACAGGCGCGGTGTTTCGGAGGACGACGACCGCGTGACCACCCGTCTTCGGCGGACCACGCGGTCGTGACCTCCGGCGACTGTCAGCCGCCGATCATGCCGGCCGGAACGTCCTTGTCCTTGAAGCCCGCGCCCGCGCCGCCCGCGGCCTTGCGGAACCCTTCGAGCCCTCCGGCCCCGGACGCGAGGTCGGTCGGGTCGACCTGCCCCTTCTTGAGCTTCGCGACGAGCCCCGACATGACCGCGCTGAGCTTCTCCACGGGTGCGCGGAGCGACCGGCACAGGGTCGGGTCGGCCGCGATGTTGGCCTTGGCCCGGCGGAGCTGGTCGAGGGCGAAGAGCCCGGCGGCGGCGGCTTTGACGATGGCCCGCTTGTGGCCGGCGGCGCCGGACTTGAACTTGCCCTCACGGTAGGGCGAGTAGATGTAGCGCTTGAACGCGCCCGCGGCGAGGCCGGCGTTGGCGATGAAGCGCGTCTTGGCGAACTTCCTCGTGGCCGCCGTCGGGCACGCGGCCGGTGACGGGGACCCCGCGGGCGTGGCCGTCGCCGCCGGAGCGCCGATGGACGTGTTCTGCGCCCCTGTGGCGGCGGTGTCCTTGGATTTGCTGCTGCACCCATTGAGAGCGAGCAGGATGACCGGAATGATGACGATCGTTTTCCGCAGCATTCAGCTTCCCCCGAATAGCCACTGACTCGGACAATTCTCAGGCATTCTTCCATGCGTCAAACGCATTGCACTCCATTTTTACCGCGCGGCGAGGCTGAGGGTTAAATCGCTGCGTGCGAAATGGGGAGCGGGGTGGTCAATGCTGCGCTATCGTCATTCGACATGACATCGCGTACGCCGTCCGCCGCTGCGACTCTCCTGCTGCTCGCCATGATCGCCGGTTGTGGCGGCGGAGGCGGCCGTGGGGCGACGACCGGGGCGACGCCCTCATCAGAGGCGCCTGTTCCCGGTTCGTACAACTCCGATCAGCTCACTCAGGCGCTGCTTACCGAAATTCCCGGATATCAACGGTCGGGTGCGCCGCAATGGGGGCAATACTCCACACTTGCCGCGGTGCAGAATTACAATCAGATGCAGCAGGCGGTAAAGCTGGACAAACCACAATGCGCGGCGGTCACCCGTACGGTCTCCCAGGAGAACGCCGTGCAGGCGGCGCCCTCCGCGCTCGTCGCCTTCGTCCGTTCCCGGCAGCAGAGCGCCACCGAGACGCTCATGGCGGTCGGCCCCGCCGTCGCGGCCCAGCAGGTGAAGCTGCGCGTCCCGATCGCGTGCCGCGTCTTCCGTGTCCGCATCGCCGGCCGCTGGGCCGCCAACCGCGTCGTCGAGGCGGCCGGGACACGCATCGGCGAGGGCTCCCGTACGGCGGGCGTCACCACGACGGCCGGCACCACGACCGTCAAGACCTGGTTCGTCGTGTTGCGCTCACGCGGCTACCTCGCGACGATCACTCTCTACGGACCGGGGGCCACACAGGTCGAAGCGGAACGGCTGGCCCGTTCCGCGTACCAACAGGCGGAGCGGATCCTCCCGTAGTGCCCGGCAGCGGGTAGCGTGCCCATGGGCGAAGGAGGACGCGGTGGTCGGCAGGCAGGGCCGGGTGACCGGCAGGATCGGCGTGGGCCTTGTCGGCGAGGTGATGATCCCCATTCGCGGCGGAGTCGAGGCGTTCTACGCCTATCCGGCCGTGACGGGGGAGGAGATTCCCGTCGGCACGCTCGTCGTCGTGATGGATTACCACCCACCCAGAACCGTTTACGTCGCTTCCGCGTCTATTTGAGGTAAATCCTCGGATGCCCTCTTAGGGGGAGCGATGTGGTTGGTCGTCGTCATCGCCTTCGGGTTAGTGGCCTTGGTGGGCCTGCGTGTGTACAAGGAGTGCTGGCACTCGGCCAAGCCCGGCGAAGCGCTCATCATCTCCGGCCTGGGGGCCAAGGCCTACAACCGGGACACCGTGGAGACTCTGGGCTTCAAGATCGTCGTTGGTAAGGGCGCGATGGTGCTCCCCGGGTTCCAGGTGTGTCGGCCGTTCTCGCTCAAACCCCGGTCCGTCGACGTGAGCGCCACGTGCGAGACCTCAGACGGCACCGAGGTCAGCGTCCACTGCGTGGTCGGCTACCGGGTCGGTGACGACGTCACCTCGATCGCCGAGGCGGCGCGGCGCTTCCTCGACGCGGAGGCGGTGATGGACCTCCCCGTACGCAAGGAGCTCGCCGGACGCCTGCGCTCGGTCGTCCGCAAGACGTCCGCCGTGGACCTCGACCGTGACCGTCTGGCCGACCGGGTCGGCCCTTCATTCGCCCGCCGGCTGGGCCTGCTGGGTCTCGTGGTCGACGCGCTGACGATCCAGGACATCGAGCACCTTGTCGGCGAGCCGGAATAAATGTGAACTATCACCGCACAACGCGAACCGTTCACGTCGCTTCTGCGTCTATTTGACGTCATCTCATTCAGCACCTCCCGAGGAGGAGCGATGCCGGTAATCGCCATGGGGGCGATCGGCGCAGTCGTCGCCGTAGTACTTCTGATCATCATTTTCAAGGCGATCTGGCGAGTCGCCGAGCCCAATGAGGCGCTCATCATCTCCGGCCTGGGGGCAAAGGCTCACAACCGGGACACCGCGGAGAGCCTGGGCTTCAAGATCACCACCGGCAAGGGCACGATGGTGCTCCCCGGATTCCAGACGTGCCGGCGGCTTTCGCTCGACACCCGTGTCTCCGGCCTGGAGGTCACCTGCGTGACCTCCCAGGGCATCAAGGTCCACGTCCGCGGCGTGGTCATCTACAAGATCGGCGACGACTTCTCCTCGATCGCCAACGCCGCGCGGCGCTTCCTCGACCAGCAGAAGATGATGGACGACAAGACCCATCAGCTCTTCGCCGGTCACCTGCGCTCCATCGTCGGCAACCTCACCGTCGAAGATCTCCTGCGCGACCGCGACCGCCTGACCAACCAGGTGCGCACCTCGTCCGCCGACGAGATGAGCAAGCTGGGTCTCGTCGTCGACTCGCTGCAGATCCAGGACATCGAGGACGAGGTCGGCTACATCGACAACCTCGGCAAGCCCAACTCCGCCGCCGTCGCGTCCGCCGCCCGCATCGCCGAGGCGCAGCGCAACCAGGAGGCGACCGAGGCCGAGCAGATGGCCGAGCAGGCCAACGCCGGGCAGATCCGCGACACCGAGATCAAGAAGCGCGAATACCAGGGGCAGGTCGACCAGGCCGCCGCCGAGGCGAAGCAGCAGGTCATCATGAAGGAGACCCGCAACGCCGAGCTGGAGGCCGACCGCCGCGAGAAGGCTCTGGAGGCCGAGGTACGCAAGCCCGCCGACGCGAAGGCGTACGAGCAGGTCACGCTGGCCCAGGCCGAGCGTGAGGAGCGCGTGGCGTTCGCCCAGGCCGCGGCGACCGAGACCCAGCTGAAGGCGCAGCGCGAGTCCGAGGCCATCCGGATGATGGGTGAGGCCCAGGCCGACGCGATCCGGCAGAAGGGTCTCGCGGAGGCGGAGGCCATCAAGGCACGCGCCGAGGCCCTCGCGGAGAACCAGGAAGCCGTCATCGCGCAGTCCCTCGCCGAGAAGTGGCCGGAGATCGTCGCCGCCGGCGCCGGTGTGTTCGGCAACGTCGACAACATGGTCGTGCTGAACGGCGCCGAGGGCGTCGAGGACATGCTCGCCAAGGCCCTGACCTTGGGCGGCACGGGCCTCGGCGTCGCTCGCCAGCTCCTCGCCTCGATGGGCGGCAACGCCCAGGTGCCCAACACCATCGCGGCCTCCAACGGACAGCCGGTCGCCGCCGACCCGGACGCGCCTGTGGCGTGACCTCGTGTGCCAAGGGCTCGGGGCTGAGGGGTTCCGGGCCCTTGGCATGTACGCAGGGTGGTTTTCGGGCGGCGTATCTGGGCTTTCTCGACGTGGGGCTCGTCGCGCTCGGTGTTGGCGGACGCTAACGTGCGAAGCATGTCCGTTGCGCGTGTGGCCGTCACCGTCGACCTTGTCGTTCTGACGGTTCGCGAGCATCGGCTCTGCGCTCTCTCGTGGTGGCGCGATCATGCGCCGTACCCGCACACCTGGTCGGTGCCCGGAGGGTTCGCACAGCTCGACGAAGACCTGCCGGCGGCGGCCGAGCGGCTGCTGGCCGAGCGGGCCGGGCTCGCCGGCGTACGTGTGCACCTCGAACAGCTCGCGACCTACGGATACCCCGATCGCGACCCGCGCCAGCGCGTCATCAGCGTCGCCTACCTCGGGCTCGCGCCCGACCTGCCCGCCTCCACGCGCTCCCAGGTCGAGTGGCGCCCCGTCGACGATCTGACCGGGAGCGACCGGATCGCCTTCGACCACCGGCGGATCCTCCTCGACGGGGTCGAGCGCGCACGAGCGAAGCTGGAGTACTCCTCGCTCGCCGCCGCGTTCTGCCCGGCCGAGTTCACGGTGGCCGAACTGCGGCGCGTGTACGAGATCGTCTGGGGCACCCCGCTCGACCCGCGTAACTTCCACCGGAAGGTCACCGGGGCCGAGGGATTCCTTGTCTCCACGGGCCGTACGACGACGCGCGACGGCGGCCGTCCCGCCCGCCTCTATCGCCGGGGCGAGGCGGAGTCGCTGCACCCGCCGATGATGCGACCGGGCTGGTGACCAGCGGCTTCGCCGGTCTTGGTACCGTCCTTGGCCATGTCAGACGCTTCGTCGGAGATGGTCCGGCAGCTCATCGCCGAGACCGGCGAGGCGGGCATCGCGGAGGCCGGACGCGACCCCGGGCTCGCCTCCGCGGTCGACCAGCACGCCGCGGCCGTACGCGATGTGATCGCCATGTCGGGCGATGAGCTCGTTCCCCTTGTCCTCATCGACTACCTGCACGGATTCACCGACGCGGCCGTGGAACGCGGCTGGTGGCCCACCGGTGACCTCGACTGGGAGACGGTACGCGTCATCGCCGTCTGCCGCCTGATACGAGACCGCGGAGGCCACTGAGGCGTGTTGAGCAGGCCAGGAGTCGACGGGCTGGGCGAGGCCGTGCGCGCGCTGCGGGAGTGGCAGTACGACGGGGCGCCGATGCAGCTGCATCCAGGAGACCTGGGCTGGCACTGGCGGTTCGGCGCAGAGGCGACGGCCGAGGCGGTCCGGACCTGGAGCCGCGACGGACGGATTCTCGCCGTCGGGCTGTTGGACGGTCCCGGGCTGTTGCGCCTGGCGATCGCGCCCGAGGCTCAGCGCGATGAGGAACTGGCCCTCGCGTGTCTGTCGAGGCCGAGACCCGCCTACGAGGTGTCGCGCGGCCCCATCGGGTGGCCGGGCATGTCGCCGCGGCCGGTGGTGCCGCCTGGCATCGGGCGGCCGGTGCTGTCGCGGCGGCCGGTGGTCTCGCCGGGGCGTTCGTTCGGCACGCGTTCGCCGCGGCGGGCGTCCTCACGGCCGCGCTCGTACGAGGCGCTTCGGACGCGTGCGGCGTCGCGTTCGCCGGCGGTCAGCATGCGTTCCCAGCGCTGCTGCATGGGCTTGATCAGGCCGCCTCCCATGCCGATGGCGAGGATGGCGCCGACCGTGGCCAGCACGGCGATGAGCAGCGGCTCGGTGACCGTCGTCGCGATGCCGATCTCGTTCAGGGCCGCGATGACTCCGATCGCGATGATGAACGCCGACGCCAGCCCCGCGAGGAACCGGCCGTACGACACTCCGCCGAGCGCCGCGGCCAGCAGGTCGCGTACGGCGTGCGCGATGGCGGAGGCGATCACCACGATGATGACCGCGATGGCCAGCTTGGGCAGCCAGGCGACGATGGAACGCAGCAGGTTGCTGATCGGGTTGGGCCCGAAGACGTTGAACGCCATCTGCAGGGTGATCAGCAGGATCGCGTAGAAGAAGAGTCGTGCGATGAGTCTGGACGCGTCGTAGTCGCTGCGTCTGAGCGCGTCGCCGACGACACCGCGTTCGGCCACCCGGTCGAAGTGCACCCGGTGCAGGATCATCGTCACCGCGCGTTCGATGACTTTCGCGATGATCCAGCCGATGATGAGGATGACGACGAAGACGAGCAGCTTGGGCACAATCCGGATGACGTTGTCGAGCATGCGTTGCAGGCTCTGGCCGATGTCGATCGCGGCCAGCGTGTATCCCATGGCTGTCTCCCCCCGGACAGAACGGCCACCTCTGGTCATTCATCCCCAAAAAGTGCCAAACCATGCTTAAACCGGACAGGCCATGGCGAGGCTCCGGCTCCGGTTCCCTACAGTGACTCCGTACGCCGCCATCCTCGGGAGGACAAAGGTGTCCGATCAGCGCAGTCCACGTTTCCGCTCCGTGCTCGACGAGTACGTCGCCTACAAGCCCGGCAAGGTCGCCACCTCCGCCGCCGGCAGGTCGTACAAGCTGTCGTCGAACGAGTCGCCGTACGGCCCGCTGCCGTCGGTGCGTGACGTGATCGCCGACGCCGGCAACCTGATCAACCGCTATCCCGACAACGGCTGTACGGAGCTGATCAGGGGTATCGCCGAGCGGTTCGGCGTGCCGGAGGACCACATCGCGGTCGGCTGCGGCTCCGTCGGCGTCACCCAGATGCTCCTGGAGGCCATCGGGGAGCCCGGCGCCGAGGTCATGTACGCCTGGCGCTCCTTCGAGGCGTACCCGACCCTCGCCGACCTGGCGGGCGTGACGTCCGTACGCGTGCCGCTTTCGGATGAGACCCACGACCTGCGCGCGATGGCCGACGCCATCACCGACCGCACCAGGATGATCTTCGTCTGCAACCCGAACAACCCGACCGGTACGGCCGTGGGCCGCGCCGCGCTGGAGGAGTTCTTCGACCGGGTGCCCGAAGACTGCCTGATCGTGCTCGACGAGGCGTACCACGAGTACATCCGCGACCCAGAGGTCCCGAACGGCCTGGAGCTGTACGGCGACCGGCCCAACCTCGCGATCCTGCGGACGTTCTCCAAGGCGTACGGGCTCGCCGGGCTGCGCGTCGGCTTCCTCGTCTCCAAGCCCGCCATCGCCGAGCAGGCGCGCAAGACGTACCTGCCGTTCACGGTCAGCACGATCGCCCAGGCGGCGGCGGTCGCGTCGCTGAAGGCCGAAGGCGAACTGCTCGACCGCGTCGCGGCCACCGTGAAGGAGCGCGGCCGCGTGCGCGAGACCCTCATCGGCCAGGGCTGGACCGTCCCGAAGACCGAGGCCAACTTCGTGTGGCTGCGCCTCGGCGAGGACACCATGGCCTTCTCCGCCGCCTGCAACGAGGCCGGCGTCAGCGTACGGCCGTTCCCCGGCGAGGGCGCGCGCGTGTCGATCGGCGCGCCCGAGGAGAACGACGCGTTCCTGGCCGTCGCCCAGGCGTACCGGTCAGGGAGCTGACGCGACCGGCGCCGGCTCCGGCTCGGGGGCCGGCGCCGCACGCGCGCTCGGTGGAGACGACGAGGCCGACGCCCACGATGATGATCAGCCCGCCGAGCACGATCATCCAGGTGGCGTGCTCGCCGGCGAACGCCACACCGAGCAGCACCGCGACCGCCGGGTTGACGTACGCGTACGTGCCGACCAGCGAGATCGGCGCGTTGCCCAGCAGCCAGACGTACGACGTGAACGCCACCAGCGAGCCGAAGACGATCAGGTAGGCGAGCGCCAGCCAGGACGTCGTGGAGATCTCCCCGAAGTACACGTGCTCGCCGCGGCCGAAGCCGAGGACGAGCAGCACGAGGCCGCCGGCGGCCATCTCGTACACGCTGGCCGCGAACGGGTTCTTCGGCATCGGCATCCGCGAGGACAGGAACGACCCGGTCGACCAGGACGCCGCCGCGATCAGGATCACGGTGACGCCGAGCGCGCTGCCCGAGCCCCCGCCGCGCGTGAGCGTCAGCAGCGCAAGGCCGCCGAACCCGACCAGTACGCCCGCGAGCGTGGTCAGGGGCGGCCGGTCGCCGAACCCCCACCGGTAGACCACCAGCCACAGCGGCACGCTCGCGACGAGCAGCGCCGCGAGCCCGCTGGACATGTGCTGCTCGGCGACACCGACCATGCCGTTGCCGGTGGTCAGCAGCAGGACCCCTGCCACCATCGCGGTCACGGCCCGCCGCCACGGCACCCGCAGCACGCCGGGCCCGTCGCGGATCACCAGGACGGCGCCGAGCACCACCGCCGCGACCAGGAACCGCGCGCCGGCGCTGACCAGCGGCGGCATCGTCTGGACGACGAAGTGGATGCCGAGGTAGGTGGAGCCCCAGATGACGTAGACGATGGGCAGGGCGACCCAGATGAACGAAGGGCGGGAGTCAGTAGTCTGTGCGCTCATGGCTCATTACACGTTAGCTGAGCGTACCGACAGACGCACTGATATTTCGGGCATGCCGGCAGAGCGTGGGGCAGTGCTTCCCGATACGAGTCCTCAGCCGCAGGCGTAGTCGAAAGCGCCGGACGCGGAGCCGGCCGCGGTCTTCGGGCTGACGATCTCCAGCGTCGCGACCGCGTGCATCGAGCCCGGGCCCTGTACGGTCCAGCGCAGCGGCACCCGCCGCGAGTGCTCGCCCTTGGTGACGCTGTCGGTGAAGACCTGGAGGTCACGCCGTCACTGCGCCGCCAGCGGTACATGATGTCGCCGCTGCCGCCGTTCGTACGGATCACGCCGACGACCTGCACGGTGGAGTTGCAGTGCTTCACCCCGGCCGGAGCGGTCACCTTCACCCCGGTCACCTCGATCGACGGGCCGCCGCCGCGCAGCAGGAACCAGACGATGACGCCGGTCAGTACGGCGATTCCCAGAGTGATGAGCGCCCCCGCGGCCCGGCGGGCCGGTGAGGGACGTGCCGGTCCCTGCTTCCACTTCGTGGCCAGACCGGGCGGAACGCCAGGCCCGAACCGCATCGTCACGTCGTCGGTCGACCCGGGGGCGGCGTCGTGCGCGTGTGTCATCCATTACCCGATCACCTGGCAGGAGCCCTTGGTCGTCGCGCTGGTCGAGTCGCCGGTGGAGGTGGTCACGCTGATCGAGGCCGAGGAGATGCATCGCAGGTCGAAGGACTGGCCGAAGTGCAGGTCGTGGGTCCCCGCGCTCACCGTCTGGGAGTCCATCGCGTGCATTCCACCGGTCGTCCTGGCGGCGAAGTCGCCGGAGGACGCGTCGAATACCGCCGACACGGTCACCGTTCCGGGGCCGCTGACCGTCAGTGAGACCGTGGCGCTCACGGAGCCGCCGATCGCGACGAACCCGGAGACGCTCAGTCCGCTGACCGTGGTCTTCGGTGGTGGCGGTGGTTTCTTGGTGGTGACGACGGGTTTCGGAGTCTTCGTCACCGGTCCGGCGGGCACTCCGGTCGGGCCCGACGGTGGCGTGGTGTCGGATCCCGGTGGGCCGGTGACCGGTGGGGTCTCCGGGTCCAGGGACGGTGACGCGCTCGGTGACGTGCTCGGTTCGGGGCTGTCCAGTGGCGATGACGGGCTCGGCAGGACGCCGGCGATCGGGGTCGAGGTCGCGGACGGCGACGGGCCGATGCTGTGCTGGACCGCGGCCAGGGCGATGGCGCCGCCGCCGCCCGCGATCAGCGCGCCCGCCACGACGCCCGCGGCGAGGGCCAGGCGCTTGCGGCCCAGCTTCGTGAGCGCCAGCGCGGTGGCGGCGCTCGGCAGCTGACCGGCCATCGGGAACAGGGCCGCGAGGAGGGCCGCCAGCGCCGCGAGGCGTACGCGGCCGCGCTCCTCCCAGTTGGGGCCGTAGGCGTGCAGGGCCGCCGCCTCCAGCTCGGCGAGGAACGCGTCGGCCGAGGCCGGGCGCTCTTCGGGGAGCTTGGCGAGGCCGTGCGCGACCAGGCCGCGCAGGGGTTCGGGGACGCGGTCGACCGGCACCGGGTCCATCCGGTGCGCGGCGGCCAGCGCCCACATGCCCTTCACCGGGTACGGCCGCTCGCCGGTGAGGCACTCGTAGAAGACCGCGGTGGCCGCGTACACGTCCGTCGCGGCGCTGACGGTGCCGTGCCGCCACTGCTCGGGCGCCATGTAGGCGGGCGTCCCCGAGGCGCTGACCTCGTCGCCCGTGCGTACCGCGATGCCGAAGTCGGCGAGCTTGCTCAGGCCGTCCTCGCGTACGAGCACGTTGCCGGGCTTGTAGTCGCGGTGGACCACGCCGACCGCGTGGGTGGCCGCCAGGCCCAGGAGCGAGCCCTTGAGGATCAGCAGCGCGGCCTCCGGCCCGTGGCGCCCTCGGAGCCGATGATCTCCTTCAGGGTGACCCCGTCGACCAGCTCCATCACCAGGGCGGCGGAGTTCGGCCCCTCGACGTACTCGTAGAACCGTACGAGGTGCGGGTCGTCCAGCTCCGACATGAGGCGCGCCTCGGACCGAAACCGGTCGAGGAAGAGCGCGTCGGTGCGCAGCGGCTCCGACAGATATTTGATGGCAGCCGGCGCTCCGGTCGCTTCGTGCACGGCGAGAAAAACCGTGCCGGAAGCGCCTTCGCCCAGCGTGCGGACGTGTCGGTATCCCGGAACCGTCCAGAACCCGTCCATGGCGATCCCCGCTCTTGAAATCACTGACGCGCCGGTCGACCGGCACTACGTGTGCGACGCGTGTGACCTGCGAGGGGTTGTGGACGTCCGTCATTATGGCCGGATTCGGCCATAATGACGGACTTGGGGTGAATTATCCAGGGGTCTTGGGTGGCTGCAGCTTTTCTACGATAAGCCGGTAGAGCTGGCGCGGACGCCCCGGCTGGGGTGTCCGGTTCGGCGGAAGAGGCCAGGCGAGGCCCTCCTCCACCAGGGTCCGCAGCAGCCGCCGTGCCGTGCGCGGCGTCACGCCGAGCATCTTCCCGGCGTTCTCGGCGTCCACGATGAGCGGCTGCTCCTGATCGCCGAGCTTGTCGGCCAGCCGCGCCAGGATCTCCAGTCCCTTCGGCTTGGCCGGCGCCGGCGCCCGTGGAGGCTGCGCGGCGCGGGCACGAGCGCCCGGCCGTCGCGGTCCAGTGCGAAGCCCTGCGCCCGCTGGGAGGTCTGCGAGCGCGCCAGAGCCGCACGTGCGTGCGTCTCGGCCTCCTGGGCCGTACGGCCCATGCCGATGCCCACCTCGATCGCCAGCCCCAGCTCCTCACGCACCCGCTCCACGAACGGAGGCGTGCGGAAGCCCTCGGTCGCGGCCGCGATCGACCCCCGCGTGGCGGTGATCAGGTAGCTGTGGTCGTCCAGCGGCCACGCTGACGCGCTCATCCGGTGCGCCTCCTGCAGCAGCAGGCGCTGAAGCGACAGCTTCAGCTCCTCCCGCCAGTACCGAGGAGTGACCCGCCGAGGCGTCTCGCGCAGCGTCGGCACGTCCACGAGGACGACGACGAGCTGAGACTCCTCCAGCCGGTGGTGCGCGCCCAGCAGAGCGGACGTCTGCAGGGCGGAACGGATCGCCGCCCCCGTCGGCCGGATCCGCAGAGTCGGCACGCCGGCGGACTCCAGCCGCTCGGCCGTCGCGTGCACGCAAGTGAGCGCGACACTTGTGGCGCCGCGCCGCCAAAGCCGTTCATGGAAGGCGGCGAGCGTGCCGGGCCCCGCGGACTCCTCCCGCAAGTGCACGTGATCGAGGTTCAGGTCGATCTCCCCGAAGGCTTCCTCGACCTCCGGACGCGTGAGCACGTCGATGCTGACGCGCTCCGGCTCGTGGCGTTCGTCGAGGGATGCCCGCAGCAGCGCGCCCTGGAGCGCGGCGCCGTTCAGCGGCACGTACGTGGCCGGCATCGTGAGCACGCCGGCTTTACGGGCGAACTCGTAGGGCACCGGACTCGCGAACAAACAGACGTCGACTCCGGAACCCAGCCGCACCACCTTGTCGGCGGCTTCTTGTTCGTCGCGGTAGGCCGCGGCGACAAGGCGACTGGGCACCGAAGTGGGCCCGTGTCCCATGAGCATGACTCGCTCGACGAGATCGTGGGGACCGACAACACCGATTGTCAGATCCGGCGTTACCGAACCGCTCCGAGGACCGCTCACTGTCGCTCCCCCCGGCCCTCCTGCGGTCCTGGGTGCCCCCCGGCTCGTCTCGCCTGCCGCGCGCCCCCGTTCGCGGCCGTCGTCTGACGGCCCTCACCCAACACTTGACTCATTCTTCTGACGCCCCTGTCTGGTCGTCTCGCCCCGGCTCCCGTGTGTTTCGTTCCTCATTGGGCAGATCGGCCTGGAGACAGGAGATGTGACGCCTCAGAGCAAAATCGGTTAAGAGCGCGCTGAAAAAGCACTAGTAGGACGGATCCGGTGAGGAACTTATTACTAACCGGTTAGGTAACGCGGGGTCGCAAAACGAGTGATTCGGGCGTCAGAACGCGTCAGGCGACGCGCTCGATGTCCGCTCCGAGAGTGGTGAGTCGCTCGGCGACATGAGCGTGGCCGCGGTCGAGGTAGTAGCCGGAAGTGATCGTCGTCTCGCCTTCGGCGGCGAGGCCGGCGAGGACCAGAGCGCTGCCCGTACGAAGATCGTGCGCGACGACCTCCTCTCCGCGGAGCGGTGTCGCGCCGTTCACCTTCGCGCGGGGACCGTCGACCTCGATGTCCGCGCCCATCCGCACGAGCTCCTCAGCCAGCTTGAACCGGCCGTCGAAAATGCGCTCGTAAATGTAGCTCGGGCCGTCGGCCTGGCACGACAGCGCCATGAGCGGCGACTGCAGGTCCGTGGCGAAGCCCGGGTACTCGTCGGTGATGACGTTGATCGGCCGCAGCGGGCGCTCGCGGCGTACCTGAGCACCGCGCCCTGGGACGCGAACTCCACGCCCATCTGCTCCAGCTTGTCGCCGGCGACGCCCAGGTGCTCGAGGTTGGCCCCGACCAGGCTGATCTCGCCGCCCGTGATGGCGGCGGCCATGACCAGCACGCCCGTGTCGATGCGGTCCGGCATGACCGTGTGCTCGACCGCGGTGAGGCGGTCGACGCCCTCGACGGTGATGAAGCCGGTGCCGCTTCCGCTGATGCGGGCGCCCATGCGCTGCAGCAGCAGGATGACGTCGAGGACCTCGGGCTCCAGCGCGCAGTTCTTGATCAGCGTGGTGCCGTGGGCGAGCGAGGCCGCCATGAGGAGGTTCTCGGTGCCGGTGTGCGACGGCGTGTCGAGGTAGAGGGTGCCACCTTGAAGGTGGCCCGCCTTGACGTGGATGGTGCCCGTGCCGTCGTCGGTCACCTGCTCGGTGACGGAGGCGCCCATCCGCTTGAAGCCGTTGTAGTGGAAGTCCAGGTTGCGGCTGCCCAGATTGCAGCCGCCCACGCCCTCGATGATCGCCTCGCCGAGGCGGTGCAACAGGGCCGGGACGAAGAGGAACGAGCCGCGGAAGCGGGCCGCGATGTCGGCCGGCAGTACGGGGCTGTTCAGAGTGGAGGCGTCGATCACCAGAGTGCGCTCTGCCTCATGCAGCTCGGCTTTGGCGCCGATGGCCTGCGCGAGCTCGACGGCTCGACGGACATCTTCGATGATCGGAACATTGCGCAGGACCGTACGGCCCTTCGCCGCCATCAGCGACGCTCCGATCATGGGCAGGACGGCGTTCTTGGCGCCCTGCACGAACACGGTGCCGCGCAACTCACGGCCACCTCGCACGCGGTAACGGACCTCGTGGCCCAAGCTCATAGCGCCGATGCTCCTTCGGATGCGGGGTGAATTTTGGCTTGCCCGCTCGCTGGTCAGCGGGTCACGAGTGCCACACGCGGTGCACGCGCGGGGCCCCAGTATTCCACCGGGTCGACCGTGCATTGACCGAAACGTCCGGTCCGCGCGGTCATCCCGATCTATTAGAGAGCGCCGAACGGAGATTGGTTCGGCGCCCCGCTCGGTGGTTACGCCGGCGGTTCGTTCGTGTTCTCCGAGTGTCTCACGAGTAGGCCGGTTGCGGAGATGAGGAGGCGGGTTTACCTGCAGGAACGGGCCGAACGGGTGCGCGGTGAGGCCCTGGCCGGAGCGTTCGCCGCGGCTGCCGTCGTGCGTGCGGCCCCTGCGGTGAACGCCTCCGTGGGCATGATCCCACGCGCCGTGACGCGTGTGTTCCGTACGGTGGCGGCGCCTTTCAGGACAGCGCGGCGAGCCGTTCGAACACTCCGCCGAGCCGCTCGACGTACCGCTCCGGACGGCACACGTCGTCCAGGCGCGCCTCGTCGAGCGTGTGGCCCGCCTCGGCGGCGTTGCGGCGCAGCGTCTCCCGGAACGGCACGCCGGTCTCCCAGGTCTCCATCGCGGCCTTCTGGACGAGCGGGTACGCCTCGTCGTCGCGCGACAGGCCGGAGTTGACGAGTTCGAGCAGGACCGTGCTGGTGTAGATGAGGCCGCCGGTGGAGTCGAGGTTGGCGCGCATCCGCTCCTTGTCGACCACCAGCCCCGAGACCAGCCGGTGCGTCAGCTGGAGCATGTAGTCGAGCGCGGTGGAGGCGTCCGGCAGGGCGATGCGCTCGGTGGAGGAGTGGGAGATGTCCCGCTCGTGCCACAGCGGGATGCCCTCCATGATCGGCGTGACCTGGGCGCGTACGATCCGCGCCATGCCGGCCAGCCGCTCGGAGATGATCGGGTTCTTCTTGTGCGGCATGGCCGAAGAGCCCTTCTGGCCCTTCCCGAACGGCTCCCACAGCTCGCGCACCTCGGTGCGCTGCCCGTGGCGTACCTCCAGCGCGACCGCCTCGCAGACCGTCGCCATGATCGCCAGAGCCGACGCCCACTCGCTGATGCCGTCACGGATCACGACCTGCGTGGACACGTCCGCCGGCGTCAGCTCCAGCGCGGCGGCGACGTGGCGTTCGACCTCGGGGTCGATGTTGGAGTAGGTGCCGACGGCGCCGGAGATGGCGCAGACCGCGACCGCCAGCCGTGCCCGGCGCAGCCGGTCGCGTGACCGGGCCATCGCGAACGCGAAGTCGGCCATCCGGTGGCCCCACACGTCGGGCTCGCCGTGGATGCCGTGCGTACGGCCGACGCGCAGCGTGTCGCGGTGCTCGAGAGCGTGGTCGCGCAGCGCCGCGACCAGGGCGTCGGCCTTGCCCAGCAGGATGTCGGTGGCCTCGGTGAGCTGCACCGCGAGCGCGGTGTCGAGCAGGTCCGAGGAGGTCATGCCGAAGTGCACGTACGCCGCGGCGTCGCGGGGGACCGTGTTGTCGGCCCACGCGCTCAGGAACGCGATCACGTCGTGCTGCGTGGTCGCCTCGATCTCGGCCACCCGCTCAGGAGTGGGCGGCGGGGCGGCGCGCACCGGCTCGACGGCCTCGACGGGCACCGTGCCCGCCTTGGCGTGCGCCTCCAGCACAAGGGTCTCAACCCTGCACCACAGCTCGTATTTGTGGGCGTCGCTCCAGACGCGGCCCATTTCCGGAAGGGTGTAGCGCTCGATCACGTTGTCAGTCTCCCAGGACGGTGTTCGGTCACCAGCATCGCCACCAGGACGACGACCAGCGCGATGAGCTCGGCGCCTGTCGCGGTCCGTCGCGTTCGGCGGTCAGCGCGGCTGGTCGAGAAGTGCCGCAAGCTGCGCTTGCGGATTCCAACCCGGTGGAGGGCCGCTGACCTCCTGGCTTCGCCACGGCATACCGACCTTGACCCATACCGCCCGCCAGTCCTCGTGACCGATCCCGTGGTCGTGGTCCGTGACCCCGAACTGAAATCGGCACGACGGGCAGATCTCCTCGGAGCCCGCGCCCGCCTCATCGTAGGGCGGGCCCGCGAGACCATCGAAGCCACATGCCGGACATCGGAATCCGGACGGCACGCCTTCCCCTTCACGATCGACCTGTCCCCTCAGTCCCAAAATACCTCGTCACCCCATTTCTCCTTGTTCCGATCCCAGTACCCGCGCCCCGGTTTGTAGTAAGTCACGAGTGTGCCGTCCGGCTCGAACGAGCCGAAAACGTTGGACCCCGGGTCGTAGATCCGAATCCGGCCGCTCTTGCTGACGCGGGCCGGTAGGTCCTCCCTCTGCGCCCTGTGGAGAAATTCGGCTGCGCTCGCCACGTATTCCTCAACCGTCCGCGCCCCGAAATCCCGGCCGTGATCGCCCAAATGGATCAGCGCCGTGTTCCGGTTACCGAAACCCGTGACCGCGAACCGCCATACCCGCCGTATCGTGCCGGCCCCGATCCTCCCGCCGACAACGGGTGCCGCGCTCGGAGGGAGGGGGCCCGCACCGCCCGCAGAGGGCTTGTCCGCATCCGCCACGTAGGCGTCGGCTTCCTCCATCGCGACGGCGGCAACCCCCAGCAACTCGGCGATCGTCTCCCGATTGGTGCTGAGGGTCTGCCAAGCCCATTGCGCCTGGTCGTCGTAGGACCCGACGAGGGTCGAGGCAAGGATCGCGCACGCCGACTCCAATCGCCCCGCCGCCTCCGTCAGCAAGGCGGCGCATTGCGCGGCTTCCTCCTTGCCCTGGAAAACCCCGGCCTTCAATTCGCCGATCGAGACCAAAGGCACCCCCGAAAGACGCGGCCGTTCGTGGTGCTACTGCCGGATGCCGGCGGCGATGTCGGTGCGGTAGCGGCTGCCGCGGATGCGGATCATCGAGGCGGCGGCGTACGCGGTGGCGCGGGCGGTGGTGAGGTCCGGTCCGGTGCCGACGACGTTGAGCACCCGGCCGCCGGACGTGACCGGGAGCCCCTTGTGCAGCTTGGTGCCCGCCTGCAGGACGTACGCCCCGTCGACCTTCTCGGCCTCCTCGATGCCCGCGATCGGGTCGTCGGTGACCGGCTTATCCGGGTAGTTCTCGGCGGTGACCACCACGGTCACGGCCGCGCCCGGGTGCCACTCCAGCGGCGGCTGGGAGCCGAGACCGCCGACCGCGCACGCCTCCAGGAGCCCGGCCAGCGGCGTGGCCAGCCGGTCGAGCACGACCTGCGTCTCCGGGTCGCCGAACCGCGCGTTGAACTCGATCACCCGCAGGCCGTTCGGGGTCAGCGCCAGCCCGGCGTACAGCACGCCGACGTAGGGCGTCTCGCGGCGGCGCAACTCGTCGACGGTCGGGCGGATGACGGTCGCGACGACCTCGTCGATCAGGTCCGGCGGAGCCCAGGGCACCGGCGCGTACGCGCCCATGCCGCCGGTGTTGGGGCCCTCGTCGCCGTCGAAGATGCGCTTGTAGTCCTGCGCGGGGATCAGCGGGACGACCGTCGTACCGTCGGTCAGGGCGAACAGCGAGACCTCGGGCCCGTCGAGGTACTCCTCGATGACGACGCGATCGCAGTTCTCGGCGTGCCGCTCGGCCAGCGCGCGGTCGTACGGTGACGACGACGCCCTTGCCGGCGGCGAGGCCGTCGTCCTTCACGACGTAGGGCGGGCCGAAGGCGTCGAGCGCGGCGGCGACCTCTTCGGCGTTGCGCAGACGTGCGCCGCGGCCGTCGGGACGCCGGCGGCGCGCATGACCTCCTTGGCGAACGCCTTGGACGCCTCGATCTCGGCGGCCGCGCGGTCGGGGCCGAAGCACAGGATCCCGGCCGCGGCGTACGGCGTCGGCCACGCCGCGCGACCAGCGGCAGCTCAGGGCCGATGACGACGAGCTGGATGTTCAGCCGCTGCGCGAGCTCGACCACCGAGACGGGGTCGGTCGGATCGATCACGTGGTTGTCGGCGATCAGGCCCGTGCCGACGTTGCCCGGGGCGCAGTGAAGCGCACTGACATTGGGGTCTTTGGCGAGCGAGCGGATAAGCGCGTGTTCGCGCCCGCCCGAGCCGATGACGAGGACTCGCACGCGGAGAGCCTATCCAGATCCATCACGCGACCTTGGGCTTCTCGCCCAGCCCGGCCCCGGCGGCGGCCGTTTGACGCCCCGGCGTATTCGCGGCGTCACCGCAGGTCGCGGGCGGCGACAGGGTGTGCTCGAAAAGAAACTCTGTGAAACGTGTGAACCAGGTCTTGATCCGGGGCGTCTTCTTACCCGGGTACCCTGTACCCCTCTGTCGTGACGGACGCGAGCTAAGGAGGTGGTTGTGATGAGTCCTGGTGATCCTTGCGGAAGTGCCGAGATTCCTCCTAGTACGACCCCCTCTACTCGGCGTCCGGCTGTTCGCGGCACGCGCTCCCCACTCTTCTGACAGTGGGTCGACGCGCGTAGGCCGCCTGTTGGCCGGGCCGGGGAAGGACACTCCCGATGGCCATGACCAAGGTTCGTCCCACCCGCACCACCCGTGCGATCTTCAAGCCGCTGAGCCGTCCCGGCCGCGGCGGCACGGTGATCCCCATCGTCGCCCGCTCGGCCGTCATCGACTGGGCCGCCTACGTCGACGGTGAGCGCGTCGACACCCACAGCGTCGCCGAGGCCGTCCGCCTCGTACGGGAGCCGGAGCGCTCCGCCGACACGCCGAACCGCTTCGTGTGGGTCGGCCTGTACGAGCCCGACGCCGCCGAGCTGGAGCAGCTCGCCGACGTGTTCGGCCTGCACCCCCTCGCCGTCGAGGACGCCATCCACGCCCACCAGCGGCCCAAGCTGGAGCGCTACGACGACGTGCAGTTCTTCGTCATGAAGACGATCGGCCACGACGCGCGCTCCGACGCCGTGCGGACCGGCGAGATCATGATCTTCTGTGGTCCGGACTTCATCGTTACCGTCCGGCACGGCTCCCACAGTGGGCTCGCCGACGTACGCGAGCGCCTCGAAGAGAGCCCGGAGCGGCTTGCGCTCGGCCCCGCCGCCGTCCTGCACGCGATCACCGACCAGGTGGTGGACGGCTACATCTCCGTCGGCGACGCCGTACAGGCGGACATCGACGAGGTCGAAGAGTGCGTCTTCTCCGCCGACGCCACCAACCAGGCCGAGCGCATCTACCGCCTCAAGCGCGAGGTCATCCAGCTCAAGCGCGCCGTCGTGCCGCTGGCCGGGCCGATGCGCAACCTCGCCGGGCGCCGCTTCGTGCCGGCCGAGATCAGGGAGTACTTCCGCGACGTCGACGACCACCTGTCCCGCGTACGCGAACAGGTCGAGTCCTGCGACGAGCTGCTCACCCCGATACTCCAGGCGCACCTGACCCAGGTGACCGTCACCGACAACCACGACATGCGCAAGATCTCGGCCTGGGCCGCGATCCTCGCGCTGCCGACGGCGATCACCGGCGTCTACGGCATGAACTTCAGCCACATGCCGGAGCTGCACTGGAAGTACGGCTACCCGCTGGTGCTCGGCATGATCACCGTCGCCTGCGTGGCCCTCCACCGCCGCTTCCGCCGTACGGGCTGGCTCTAGCGGTCGAGCACTGTGCGGAGCCGGTCGGGATAGTCGGTGACCATGGCGTCCGCGCCGAAGGAGATGTGGCGGCGCATCTCGTCTGGCTCGTTGACCGTCCACACGACGACCTTCAGGTCGCGGGCGTGGGCCGCCTCGATCAGTTCGGGGGTGACCATGACGCGCTTCGGTGAGAGCATCGTCGCCCCCGCGCCGGCCGCAGCCGCGGTCACGCCGGCCGCGGGGTCCTGGCCCGCCATCCACGCCGGGTCGAGATAGTCCGGTTCGGTCAGTCCCACCCGCTCGCCGCCGGGCAGCAGCTCGCGCGCCACGCCGAGCACGCGCCAGTCGAACGCCAGGATCCGCGAGCGCTCGGTGAGGCCGTACGACTCCAGCACCTTCACGGTCGCGGCCGTGATCGTCTCGACCTCCGGCCACGACGGGTCGGTCTTCACCTCGACCGCCAGCCGTACGTCGTGCGGGGTGACGAGCTCGCACAGTTCGGCGAGGGTGGGCACCGTGGCGTCGGCGACCGGCGTCTGGGTGGCCTCGAACCTCTTGTGCGGTATCCCGGCGTCGACCATCTTGACCTGGGAGAGCGTGAGGTCCTTGATCGGCTTGCCGACATAGGGGAACTTCGGATCGTCCGGAACCAGGGGCTTGCGGTCCCGTACGGTGCCGCCGCTCAGGGCCTGGTCGTGGTGGAGCACCGGCACGCCGTCGGCGGTCAGCGCGACGTCCAGCTCCAGTACGTCCACGCCCAGATCGATGGTGTTCGCGAAGCCGGCGAGGGTGTTCTCGGGCCAGAGTCCACGCGCGCCGCGATGTCCTTGGATCTCCACGCGAACAGCGTAGGGGCCTGAAGAGGGTGGGCCGAAACTCCCGGCCCACCCTCTGAGACGATCAGATGAACGAGCGCAGCTGGAGGGTCTGGTGTCGGCCCGGGCCGACACCGATCGCCGAGATCGGCGCGCCCGACATCTCCTCCAGCGCCCGTACGTAGTCCTGCGCCTTCTTCGGCAGGTCCTCGAACGTCTTGGCGCCGGAGATGTCCTCCTGCCAGCCGTCGAGATGCTCATAGACCGGCTTCGCGTGGTGGAAACCCGTCTGCGTCATCGGCAGCTCGTCGTGGCGCTCGCCGTCGATCTCGTACGCGACGCAGACCGGGATCCGCTCCAGCCCGGACAGGACGTCGAGCTTGGTGAGGAAGAAGTCGGTGAGGCCGTTGACCCGCGTGGCGTAGCGCGCGATCACCGCGTCGAACCAGCCGCAGCGGCGGTCGCGGCCGGTCGTCGACGCCGAACTCGCCGCCGGTCTTGCGCAGCCACTCGCCGGTCTCGTCGAGCAGCTCGGTCGGGAACGGGCCCGGAGCCGACGCGCGTGGTGTAGGCCTTCAGGATGCCGATCACCGCGGTCGATGCGGGTCGGCCCGACGCCCGAGCCGGTGCACGCGCCGCCCGCGGTCGGGTTGGAGGAGGTGACGAACGGGTACGTGCCGTGGTCGATGTCGAGCAGCGTGCCCTGGGCGCCCTCGAAGAGCACGACCTTGCCGTCGTCGAGCGCCCGGTTGACGACGAGCGCGGTGTCGGCGATGTGCGGGCTTCAGCCGCTCGGCGTAGCCGAGGTACTCCTCGACGATCTGCGTCCGGGGTCGATCGCCCGCCGGTTGTAGACCTTGGCGAGGATCTGGTTCTTGTCGCGCAGCGCGAGCTTCGAGCTTCTGCGCGAGGATGCCTCGGGTCGAGGAGGTCCTGGACGCGGATCCCCGATCCGCGCGATCTTGTCCCCGTACGCGGGCCCGATGCCGCGGCCGGTGGTGCCGATCTGGGCCTTGCCGAGGTAGCGCTCGGTGACCTTGTCGAGCGGCCGTGTGGTACGGCATGATCAGGTGCGCGTCGGCGGAGATCAGGAGCCGGTCGCACGTAGATGCCGCGCGTCCTCGAGCCCGTCGATCTCCTCCAGCAGCACACCCGGGTCGATGACCACGCCGTTGCCGATGACGCGGAACGACGTCCGGGTGACAGGATCCCGAGGGGAGCAGGTGCAGCGCGTAGCGTCTGGTCGCCGATGACGACCGTGTGCCCGGCGTTGTTGCCGCCCTGGTAGCGCACGACGTAGTCGACGTCGCCGCCGAGGAGGTCGGTGACCTTGCCCTTGCCTTCGTCGCCCCACTGGGCGCCGACGAGCACGATGGCCGGCATCGAATTCTCTCCCTGACATCGACGAAACCCCTGCGCAAGCAGCGACAGGGGCTCTTGCGATCAGAGCGTACCCGCCGGATGGCCACGAAGAAAACGGCATGAGGCGGTCAGGCGGACAGAACCTCGGCGGCCGTCGCGCTGCTGTCACGCAGGAACGCCCGGCAGCGTTGGGCCTCCTCGTCCTCCCCGATCGCGCCCGCGGCACGACCAAGCGCGTTGAGCGCGCGCAGGAAGCCGCGGTTCGGCTCGTGCTGCCAAGGAACGGGACCGTGCCCCTTCCATCCGGCACGCCGGAGCTGGTCGAGCGCGCGGTGGTAGCCGGTGCGCGCGTACGCGTAGGACTCGATGACATCTCCCTTCGCGAAGGCGCGGTCGGCGAGTTCGGCCCATGCCCCGGGGTGCTCGGGGAACCGGGCGGCCACTTCGAACGGGTCGACTCCGGCCTCGAGGGCCTGACGAGCCTCCGTGTGGTCCGGCAGCTCGGTCGGGGGCGGCCCGCCGAGGAGGTTCTGGTGCTCCATGTGCCTCATCCTGCCCAATTCCGCGCGGATCTCCTATTCTCCGAGGTGGGTAGGTAGGCCACCTGCCCGAACTCGGCGTGAACCTCATCGACACGGCCGACTCCTACGGCCCGTACGTCTCCGAAGAACTGATCCACGAGGCCCTCCACCCGTACGACGGCATCACCGTCGCCACCAAGGCCGGCCTGGTCCGTACCGGCCCGGACGAATGGCACCCGATGGGCCGCCCGCGTCGCGCCGCCGACGTAAATCGGTTGACCGGTCGGTGTCGAGCCGCCGAGGCTGATGGTCCACCGGCCTTGTGGGAGAGCGAGTGTCGACGGTCACCTCCGCCATGTTCACGTGCCCGCTCGGCGACGACGCGGCGCTGATTCCGCGTACGGCCGCGATCGCGGAGGCTCACCACGCCCTGCTGATGGCCAACTACAAGCGTCTCGCGCAGTGGGATCCGGGCTACGACGCGGACAAGCCGTCAACGCTCGACGAGACCCGCTTTCGCCTGGAGCAACAGGGCCGGGCGTGGCTTGAGGGAACACAGCTGCCCCTCGACATCGCGGTGCCGGCGGGCCGGGACTGGCGGCTGGCCGGCGCGGTCAGCCTGCGGTTCGAGATGGCCATGCGGACCGGCGAGCTCGGTTACTGGATCGACGCCACGTTCGAAGGACGGGGGCTGGTCACCCGAGCCGTCACGGCGGTCCTGGACCACGCGTTCGGCCCCATCGGCCTGGACCGGGTGGAGCTGCGCACCGGCACCGACAACGCGCGCAGCCGTGGCGTGGCCCGCCGTCTGGGGTTCACCGAGGAGGGCGAGCTGCGCGAAGCGGTGGTCTTCCCCGACGGACGCCGCGACGACGACATCGTCTACGGCCTCCTCGCCCGCGAATGGCGTCGCTAGTGCCACGCCGTCGACGGAAGGGGCAGGAGGTAGGCGATCGTGCCGCCGGTCGCGCGGGTGCCGGGGCTGTCCGGCCAGAGGCTGCGTACGGCGGCGTTCGCGGCGGTGTTCCCGGACAGGACGTCGGCGCGTAGCTCGTTGATCCCGCGAGGCCAGGCCAGGTCGGCCAGGGCCGTCACCAAGGCACGGGCGACGCCCTGACGCTGCCACGCGTCGGCGACCATCACGGCCAGGTCGGCGCGTACGCGCAGGTCCCGGTCGCGGACGTACTCGGCCACCCCGATCACTTCGGTGCCCCTCACCGCGATGAGCACCTCGCGGTCCACGTGGTCGACCCGGTCGAGCGCGCGGACGTAGAAGGCCGGCAGGCGGGGTGTGCCGGTGAAGAAGCGTTCGTAGAGGCTCTTGGGTGACAGGCGGATGGCGCGTACCGCGGTCGCGTCATCCAAGCAGTACGGCCGCACGACGAGGCCGCCGACCGCGGCCTCGTCCATCGTCAGTTGCGTCACGCAACCTATTGGACCTCAGTAAGTTTCGTGAAGCAACCCATTAGGCCAAGTGGTCATCCAATGGAAAGGAGAAGTTCAGGCCCCAGGACCCGGGCGCGGCTCGACGTCCGACGGTCCAAGGGACGCGCCGCAGGTCGAGCATTCGAGGGCGGGTGTCAGGGACCCGGCGCAGCCCCTGTGGGCGACGACGACCGGTGGGCCGTCGCCGGCGTAGTGGCGGTCGCCCCACAGCAGGAGCGACATCATCGCCGGCCACAGCCCCACACCCTTGCACGTCAGCCGGTACTCGTACCGGTCGGGGCGCTCCTGGTAGCGGTGGCGGCGCATGATGCCCTCGTCGCACAGACGCCCCAGGCGGTCCGTCAGGACGTTCCGGGCCACTCCGAGGTTCGCCTGGAAGTCGTCGAAGCGGCGGATGCCCTCGAAGGCGTCGCGGATGATCAGGAGGGTCCAGCGGTCGCCGACGATCTCTAGAGAGCGGGCGATCGAGCAGTTCTGGGAGTCGTACGTGCGGTTCAGCACGTCTCCAGGCTAGAAGCCTCAGTTGCTTGAAGCAACGGAGAGCGGCCGCGCCGTTGCGGCCGCCCCCGACACGCGAAAGACCTACTTGAGCTTGTTGCCCGCCGACAGGAGGTTCTCGCAGGCGTGCGCGATGCGTGCCGCCATGCCCTCCTCGGCCGCCTTGCCCCACGCGCGCGGGTCGTACGCCTTCTTGTTGCCGACCTCGCCGTCGACCTTGAGCACGCCGTCGTAGTTGCGTGAACATGTGGTCGGCGACCGGGCGGGTGAAGGCGTACTGGGTGTCGGTGTCGATGTTCATCTTGACCACGCCGTAGTCGACCGCCTCGCGGATCTCCTCCGGCAGCGAGCCGGAGCCGCCGTGGAAGACCAGGTCGAACGGCTTGTCCTTGCCGTACTTGGCGCCGACCGCGTCCTGGATCTCCTTGAGGATCTCCGGGCGCAGCTTGACGTTGCCCGGCTTGTAGACGCCGTGCACGTTGCCGAAGGTCGCGGCGCGGCATGTAGCGGCCCTTCTCGCCGAGGCCGAGCGCCTCGGCCGTGGCAGGGCGTCCTCGGGGGTGGTGTAGAGCTTCTCGTTGATCTCGCCGACGACGCCGTCCTCCTCGCCGCCGACGACGCCGATCTCGACCTCGAGGATCGATGTTGCGCCTCGGCGGCCTGGTCGAGCAGCTCCGTCGGCGATCTGCGAGGTTCTCCGTCCAGCGGCACCGCCGAGCCGTCCCACATGTGCGACTGGAACAGCGGCGTCCTCGCCGCGCGCCGACCCGCTCCTGGCGAGATCGCGAGCAGCGGGCGGACGAAGCCGTCGAGCTTGTCCTTCGGGCAGTGGTCGGTGTGCAGCGCGATGTTGACCGGGTAGTTCTTGGCGACCTCGTGCGCGTACGCGGCGAGCGCCGACGGCGCCGGTGACCATGTCCTTGACGGTGCGTGCCGGAGAGGTACTCGGCGCCGCCGGTGGAGACCTGGACGATGCCGTCGCTGCCGGCCTCGGCGAAGCCGCGCAGCGCGGCGTTGAGGGTCTGGCGACGAGGTCACGTTGATCGCGGGGTAGGCGAAGCCGTCCGGCCTTGGCGCGGTCGAGCATCTCGGCGTAGACCTCGGGGGTGGCGATGGGCATGTTGGTCTTCCTCTCTTAGGGCTTGGCTCCCGGCTGGCTCCTCCCCAGTATCTCGAAATCATCGGCCGCCGGTGACCAGGGCGCGCGTACCGGTACGCTCAGCCCCGTGGTTCAAGCCGTGAACATCATGGATCCGAATTCCCTCATCGCGACCTTCGGACTCATCGGAGTGCTCGCCATCGTCTTCGCGGAGACCGGCCTGCTGGTCGGGTTCTTCCTCCCGGGAGACACCCTTCTGTTCAGCGCGGGCATCTTCACGACCGCTGCGGCGGGCGCCCACCTGTCCCTGCCCGTCCTGCTGATCACCGCGCCGGTGTGCGCGATCGCGGGCGCGCAGATGGGTCACTTCCTGGGTGCCAAGTACGGCCGGAAGCTGTTCGACCGGCCCAACTCCCGGATCTTCCGGCAGGAGCACGTCGACAAGGCCGAGCACTACTTCGAGAAGTTCGGTCCCGCCAAGGCCGTCGTGCTGGCCCGGTTCATCCCCGTCGTCCGCACCTTCCTCAACCCGCTCGCGGGGATGCTGGAGATGCCGGCGAGCCTCTTCTTCGCCTGGAACGTCGTCGGCGGCGTCATTTGGACGGAAACAATCGTCCTTCTTGGACACTTCCTCGGCGACCGGGTGAAGGGCATCGACAAATTCGTACTTCCCGTGGTCGCAGTGGCCGTACTCGTCTCTGTGGTGCCTGTGCTTCGTGAGGTTCTGAGGGGCAGGGGGAAGAAGACGGAGGAGCCAACTGGCCGTCACCGTCGCTGACGGTACCCGGTTATCGCTAACCTCCCTCTGTGGGACGTCACCGATCAGACCCTCTGGGTCTCGCGCGCATAGCCATCGCGGTGCTCGCCGTTGCGCTGGCACTCGGCTTGCTGATCGTTGGTGGCGTCGCATTGTGGGGGGCGCTGACCAACAAGGACGACCGAAGGCCGCGTCACCGAAGCCGTCAGCGACCGCGCACCAAGCCGGCATCGAGCGGGAAGGCGTCGGCGACGACACCGGCCAACCGACGGCAACACCGTCGAGCTGCACTGCCTGGCCGCCCAGTGCCAGGTCTTCGTCGCCGGGCCCGGCCCGACCGACGTCCAGTTCAACGGCAACCTCGCCCAGAACGAGCGGCGCGTCTACAACCTGACGCAGCTGACGGTCGTCGTGGGCGACGCGAGCACCGTCGCCGTCACGATCAACGGCCGCCAGCAGGCCCTCGGCAAGCACGGCGAGGCCAAGACCTACGAGGTCCCGGCCCCGCAATAGCCCGCGGCTAGCCGAGACCCAGGTCCTCGACGGTGAACACCGAGCGGTACTCCAGACCCGCCGCGGTGACGCGCTCGACGGCGCCGCGCTCGACGATCGTCGCCACGCCGGCGACCTGGGCGCCCGCCTCCCGCAGGGCCTCCACCGCGTCCAGCACGGAGTTGCCGGTGGTCGAGGTGTCCTCGACGGCGAGCACCCGGCGGCCCTTCACGTCCGGCCCCTCGATGCGCCGCTGCAGCCCGTGCGCCTTGCCCGCCTTGCGTACGACGAACGCGTCGAGCCGGCGGCCGCGCGCCGCCGAGGCGTGCAGCATCGCGGTGGCGATCGGGTCGGCGCCGAGCGTCAGCCCGCCGACGGCGTCGTAGTCGAGGTCGCCGGTGAGGTCGAGCATCGCCCGCCCCACGATCGGCGCGGCCGTGCCCGTCGAGGGTCACGCGTCGCAGGTCGACGTAGTAGTCGGCTTCGTCGCCGGACGACAGGGTGACCCTGCCGTGCACGACGGCCTTCTCCTTGATCTCGGCCAGGAGATCGTCGCGATCCGTCATGCCTGAAACTGTAGCCATGACACCAGGCACGCTCGTCCTCCTGCACAGCCCGCTGACGACGGCCTCCGCGTGGGGTACGCTGCCGGAGGCGCTCGGCGCGCATGAGGTCGTCGTGCCGGAGGTCACCGACGACGACCGTCCGCCGTACGCCGGCCGGTACGTGGCGCGCGCCGCGCTGGAGATCTCGGCCGCGGCCGTACGGCCGCCGGTCGTCCTGGTCGCTCACGGTGACGCCGGGCCGCTCCTGCCGCCGGTCGGCGGCGGCGCAGCGCGCGGCGCATCGTCTGGTGGGCGGGTACGTCTTCCTCGACGCGACGGCTGCCGGGGCCGCGCGGGCGTGCGGCGGCGGGACCGGGCGTTGGTGTACGTCGACCGAGGAGCCGCACGAGGACGTCACGGCGCGGTGCGCGCGGCGAGGACTTCTTCGCCGAGGAACTGCCGATGCCGCAGGACTGGCCGGACGCGCCGTGCGGCTATCTGCGCACGTCGGAGCGCTGTCGAGGCGGAGGCCCGCCAGGCGGGGCTGCGCGGATGGACGGTCGCCGAGCACCCCGCCGGGCACTTCGCGGCGGTCGACGACCCGGCTGGGTACGGCGGCGGCATCAACGCCCTGATCGCGGCCTCTGACGCCCTTACCGAGCCCGTGAAGCGGGTGATACCGTCACCGAACGGATGTTTTACCCTGTCCTGTTCCGCAGTCACGGTGTGTCGCGCGTCTCACGGCCTACAGTGTCGGGCGACCGAGTCAACGGTGACACGCGGGAGAAGTCAGGCCACCTGAGCGTAAGCAAGCCGCATTCACCCCATACTCCTCAGGAGAATCCAATTACTGGATCGGCACACGCCCGCGGCGGACTTCACTACGCTTTGGTTGCCCGAGGTCGCTCGTCGGCTCGAACGCTCATCCGTGGGTCGCGAATAAGCCTCACGTGCCGAGGAAGGAGCGGTGTCGCGTGGATCGCTGCGCGCTGTTCGTAGACGCCGGCTATTTGCTGGCCGACGGCGCGATGGCGGTGCACGGAACCCGCCGTCGCGAGTCCGTCTCGTGGGATTTCGGCGGGCTGCTGCAGCTCCTCGGCAACCTCGGTCGTGAGCGCACCGGCCTGCCGTTGCTGCGCTGCTACTGGTACGAGGCCACCGTCGAGGGCCGCCGGTCGCCCGAGCACGACGCGCTCGCCGACCTGCCGGGCATCAAGCTGCGCCTGTCGCGCATCCGCCCCGGGCGCCGTGAGGGCGTCGACACCGAGATCCAGCGTGACCTGATGACGCTCGCCCGCAACGGCGGCATCGCGGACGCCGTCGTCGTCAGCGGCGACGAGGACATCGCGCAGGTGGTCACCGAGGCGCAGGAGTACGGCGTACGCGTCACGGTCGTGCACGTCGCCGTCGACGGCAACTGGACCATCTCCCGCGTGCTCCGCCAGGAGTGCGACGACCTCATCGAGATCGGCGCCGGCAACCTCCGGCCGTTCGTCAACCTGCTCGCCGGCATGGACACCTCCTCGGCGTCGCCGCTGTCCAACGGCCACTCGAACGGCTCGGGCACCGCGCTCGCGCCGCTGCACTCGCCCGCGCAGCACGCGAGCCCGCCGCCGAGCACGCCGATCACGGGCCCCGTCGCTGGGCTCGCCGTCCTCCGGGCTCGGCCAGCCGAGCGTGAGCCGTCCGGGCCCGCGCCGCTGCACGCCGCGCCGACCCACTCGACCCCGACCACGCCGCGCCCACCAATCCCGGCACGAGCCCGACTGCACGCCGCTCGCGCCACGCACTCCGGTCCGCCCCGCGTTCGTAGCGGCAACACCGGCTCGATGCACACCGGATCGATCCACCGCTCGCTCGTCCTCGCACCAGCCGTCGTCGCAGGGCCCTCGCACACCAGACTCGACCGGCCCGCAGTACGTCCAGCAGCCCGTCGGTCCCTACACCGGCCCGCAGCAGATTCAGCCGCCGCAGTCCCAGCAGTCGACGCCGACGCTGTCCGACGCGGTGAAGGCCGCGCACCAGGAGGGGCAGGACTTCGGCGAGTCGGTCGCCCGCGACGCGCCCGCGCTCTGGCTCGAAGCGGTACTGGCTCGCAAGCCGCGCATGCCCTCTGACCTGGAGGCCCGTCTCCTGCAGGGCTCGTCACTGCCGATCGACTTCCTGCTGCACGACGAAGTGCGCCATGCGCTGCGACGCGGTTTCTGGGACGCGCTCGAACGCTCGCGGCGGGCCTGATCTCGATAACCTGCTTCCCGGCGGGGGCCCTCCTGGCCGGCATGCCCCTGACGGGTCTCGGCGATGATCCGAAATGACCAGATTCGCAGGAGGTCCGCCGGGTAGCGTCTAGAAGGTGACGCATGTGACCGAAGACGATCTCGATGATCTTGAGTTCGACACGCTGCGGACCGGTGATCATGCCGCTGCGGCCGGCGCTTCGTCGAGCTGGCCGAGACGGTCTCAGGCGGCGTCTCACGCGCCAGCCTGTTGCTACGGGCAGGTGAGCAGTGGCAGCACGCGGGAGAGCACGCACGGGCGGCGGAGACCTACCGCGTCGCCCTCGCCGAAGGCGGCGAAGGTGGCGACGCCTACGGTGACCGCGTATCTATCTCGCGGGTGCCCTGTTCGAGCTGGACCGTCGAGACGAGGCCCGAGCCCTGATCGACCAGGTGCACGCCGACGCGCCGCGAGATCCGGAGGTCTATCCGCGCCGTGGCCGAACTGCTCTACGAACAGGGTGAGCTCATCGGGGCCCACGACTGGTCGACCGAGGGCGCCGACCTCGCCCGTACGGGCGACCAGGAGAGCCTCGAAGGCCTGTTGCGCATCCGCTACCGGTCCCGCCTCGACCTTCGACGGCCCGAGGACGAGTACGACGCATTGCTCGACGACCTGCTGAAGAAGACCGGCGAAGCACCCGACCAGCAGTTCCACTGACCGGGCGGTTCCGCCGGCCCGCTCAGGCCGGGGGGATCTTGGACAGCGACGTCCGGTCGAACTCCGTGAGCGCCGCTCCCATGTCGGCCGCCTCCCACACCACGGAGGCGGACGCGCCGTCCAGGTGCACCGTGGCGACGGCGTTGTGGAAGTACGGGCCGTGGCCGAGGCGCCAGCGCATCGGTGTCTTCCGCACGCCCGCGAGCCGCGCCAGCGCGCGCGCCGGCCCGTCCGTGAGCCGCCCGTACGCCGCCCGCTGCAGCAGCTTGAACTTCGGAGGCAGCGGGTTGCGCATCGGCGAGCAGACCACCTGGGTGATCGGTGTGGTCGTGCCGATGACGCGCGCGAGGTAGGAGTAGTGGACGTCGCCGGAGAGCAGCGTGATGCTCTGCGGGCCGTCTTCGCGGCGCGCCACCTCCAGCAGCGTGTTCGCGAGCGCGAAGAACGACGCCTCGAACGCCGCCCAGTGCTCCAGGTCGGCGCCCTGCCGGAGCTTCTCGCCGAGCTTGGCCATCGTGTTGCCCCACCGGCCCTCGGCGATCGCCTCGTCGAAGGACTCCAGGTGGTGGATGGTGGCCGGCAGCAGGAACGGCAGTGACGTCGCGATGACCAGGTGGTCGACGTCGCCGCGGCACTGCTCCTGCACCCAGGCGAGCTCGTCGTCGTCGAGCATGGCCCGCTTGCCCTTCTTCAGCACCCGGCCGCAGCGGCTGTCGATGACGACCAGGCGGGACTGCCCGTAGTCGTGCGCGTAGCTCCACCGCGTGCCGTCGACCTCGCGGTCGGCGCGGTCGGCGAACTCGTCCACGAGCTGCCCGGCGTCGCCCTCGCACTCCAGTACGGCCTGGTAGAGGCGGTCCTTGGCGCGTTCGGCGGCGGTCATGTTGCCGAGGTGCTGGTACACCCAGTACGACCCGAGGCCGCCGACGATCCGCTTCGACCACCACGGCAGCGTGCGCATCTCGCGTCTGCCACGCCTCGGAGGTGTTCCAGTCGTCGCGGATGTCGTGGTCATCGAAGATCATCAGGCTCGGTACGGTCGACAGCAGCCAGCGGACCGCCGGGTCGCTGTTCCAGGCAAGCCGGTACAGCTCGGTGTACTCCTCGTAGTCGGCGATCTCCATGCCCGGCGCCTCGTCGGTGTCGCGCCGCTTCTCGATGAACTCCCGGATCTCGCGGCGTCGTCTCGTCCGCGTACACCTGGTCGCCGACCATCAGCAGCACGTCGGGCCAGTCGTGCCCGGCCGCGAGCCGCTGCGCGAACGACGACAGCGCGTCCGCGCCGTGCACCTCGGTCGCCCCGGGCGACACCCGGCACGACCCGAACGTGATCCGCCGCTCGGCGTCCGTCGCGGGCGTACGGATCCGGCTCGGCGCCTCTCCGGGCTCCGGCCACACGTGCTCGCCGTCGAGGAACACCTCGTACGGCGTGTCCGACCCGGGCTCCAGGCCGGTCACCTCGACCAGGGCGTAGTGGTGCCCGTGGACGGTGAACGTACGCGCGGTGGCGTCCAGGACGCGCACCTCGCACGGTTCGGTCGTCTCCACCCAGACGGCGGCGGATTCAGCGTCGACGAACCGGAGGACGGGGCCGAGCACGAGATGCGGCATAAAGGACAACTACTTCATCCGACGCTCACCCGTCCACCCCGCCCGCGGGGAAAACCAGGTGACCGTGCGGCGTACGGTCCGGACAATCGGCTGTATGAAGGTGAGCCACTTCCCCCTCTATCGAGCTGCGGATTCGCACCCCGCGACTGGAGCTGCGCCTACCGGACCTGGACGAACTCGACGCGCTGGCCGGACGTGGCCGCCGAAGGCGTCCACGACCCGGACCGGATGCCGTTCCTCATCCCGTGGACCGACCAGCCGCCGGCCGAACGCGCCGCCGGCGTCATGCGGCACCACTGGCGGCTGCTCAGCGCGTGGACGCCGGAGGACTGGAGCCTGCCCCTGGTCGTCTTCGCCGCCGGGCAGGCCGTCGGCTCCAGGCGATCACGGGAAGGGACTTCGCGCTCCTGCGGCAGGTCCAGACCGGGTCGTGGCTGGGGCTGCGGCACCACGGGACAGGGCATCGGCACCGAGATGCGGGCGGCGGTCCTGCACCTGGCCTTCGCCGAGCTCGGCGCGGAGGAGGCGGGCCTCGCGTCCTTCATCGACAACCCCGCGTCCCGGCGGTGTCGCGGAAGCTCGGATACCGGCCGAACGGGACCGTCCGCGTACGGGTGCGCGACGAGCTCGGCGCGACCAGAACCTCGCGCTCGACCGCGACCGGTGGGAGCGGCACCGTACGGTGCCGGTGGAGGTCGACGGGCTCGACGCCTGCCGCGCCGAGTTCGGAGTCGAGCCTGACGAGAGAGGCCCCGTCCCGTACCGGGAGGGGCCTCTACACTGCTCGGGTCAGGCGGAGTGGGTATCGTCCTCGAAGACGGCGACTTCAACGCAATCCGAGCCCGTGTCGTTACTCTGGGTCGCCTTGCGCCACACGAGGGTTTCTTCCATGGCTCCTCTGTTCACGCGGAGTGGGTGTCGTCCTCGAAGACGGCGACCTCGACGCATGCGCGCCCGTGTCGTTGCTGCGGGCCGCCTTGCGCCAGACGAGGGGGGTGCTCAGGGTGTCTTCCATAGTTCCTCTGCTGTCTTGAGGATCAGGTCTCGCGACATGTCCTCAGGTAGGGCCGCCGAACTGATGGCCTCCCAGGACGCTGTGACCGTCGTGACGTCCTCCGTTCGGGTGCTGACCACGCCTCCGAACGCCGTTTCGGTCTGGGCCACCTGAGAGCCATTCTCCAGCGTAGCTATCGCGAACGGACCGCGTACGCCGCGATGCCGCTTGGAGGGCACGATCCGGATGCTGATGTTTTCGGCCTCGCCTAGCTTGGCGAGACACTGAAGTTGCTCGTACATCACTCTGCGCGCCGCCGATATCGCGCCGGAGTGCTGCTCTCGTCGAGCACGCAGTACAGTCGACCGGAGCCGGTGTATTCGCGGGTCAGGATCGACTGACGCGCGATGCGCGCAGTCAGCGTCCGCCTCGTCGCCCAGCATCGCTAGAGCGTAGTCCGGGGTTTGAAGCAGGCCTGGGACCAGTGCGATTTCGAACAACCGGATGAAGATCGCCTTCTCCTCGGCGGGAAGCCAGTCGATGAACCAGGTCGGGTAGGCCGGGACGCCCTTTCGCCAGTCGAGAGTGCGGGTGAGGGCGCCGTCGGCGTTCAGCGCCGCGTCGGCCGTCTCGGCGAACTCTCCGGTCGCCGGCGCCTGGCCGGTCTCGATGCTGCTGATGAGCGAATCCGAGTAATTGATCAACTCCGCTAATCCGGTTTGCGTTAACCCGGCGCGTTCCCGGTAGTAGCGGAGCTCGCGGCCCCAGATCGCTTGGGGAGAAAAGCGCTCGTCCATGCACGGCCCCTTTTGTCCGACTCCAGTGCGCTCCAGAAAACTCCAGAGCGGCGACCTGTGGATCCAGTCAATTGAATCGCTGCTTTGCCTCTCCACAGCGTACGCGTCACGCGTCAGGCTGGGCGGACGGCAGCGAATTCGACAGGAGAAATCAATGGCGGAGCCAGGAGATCGGGACGAGGAGATCCTCGAGCTGTGCAAGCGGCTCGTCGCGGCATGCGGACGTCTCGGCCTCGTGTCCCAGAGAAAGGGGCCGGCGAGGTGTACGCGGCGATGCCCGGCGGGGGAATGCTCTCGGAGGTGGTGAAATGTCGGCCGGACGGCACTGGCGCCCTTCGATGGTTCTGGTCGTGGGACGTGCCTTTCTGTCCCGCGTCCGACGTCGAGACGGCCGCCGCGTTGGTCAAGCATGTTGTGACGCCTGCCCATGTATGAGACCGAGGATCCCCTGCAGCGATCGATCCGCGAGTTTCGCGACGCGCTCGACTCCCGGCCGTGGGTAGGTGTGTCGCGGCTCGCCGAGGTCGCGCAGCTCCGGGTTCTCATCCAGAGGTACGCGGCCGAGGCGCGGAGCGCCCTCGCCGAGCTGGACCGGCGCACATGACCGCCCAAGGCGCCGACGGCCTGGAGGCGGACGACCTCCCCCGTACGGAGGCCGACGCGGTCCGTCTCTACAACGAGGGGTGGAGCATCCGCCGCGTGGCGGAGGAGTTCGGCGCGGACTACGACTCCATGCGGCGGTTACTCCGCACGCACGTGACCCTGCGCGCGCCCGGCGGCTCGTACGAGGCAAGGGTCAGGATCGCGGAGCGTATCGCCGAGCTGGACCGGCAGCGCCGAAGCCCCTGACACCGGGGCGGCGTGGAGGGCGGCCCGGACCGGGCCGCCCCCCTCGCATGCCTCAGGCGCGCTTCACGGTGAGCGTGTCGGCCGCCTCGTCGACGTCGACGAGGACCTCGTCCCCGTCGCGTACCTCGCCGCCGAGCAGTTCGCGGGCCAGCTCGTCGCCGATCGCGCTCTGCACGAGACGGCGCAGCGGGCGGGCGCCGTACGCCGGGTCGTAGCCGGTCAGCGCGAGCCACTCGCGTGCCCCGTCGGTGACGGTGAGCGTCAGACGCCGGTCGGCGAGGCGGCGGGCCAGCCGGTCGACCTGAAGGTCGACGATCTTGGTGAGCTCCTCGGTGGTGAGCGCGTCGAAGATGATCACATCGTCGAGGCGGTTGAGGAACTCCGGCTTGAAGTTCGCGCGGACGGCCTCCAGCACGGCCTCGCGCTTCGCGCCGTTGTCGAGCGCCGGGTCGACCAGGTACCCCGACCCGAGGTTCGACGTCATGATGAGGATCGTGTTGCGGAAGTCGACCGTACGGCCCTGGCCGTCGGTCAGGCGCCCGTCGTCGAGCACCTGCAACAGCACGTCGAAGACCTCCGGATGGGCCTTCTCCACCTCGTCGAGCAGCACGACGCTGTACGGGCGGCGCCGTACGGCCTCGGTGAGCTGGCCGCCCTCCTCGTAGCCGACATAGCCGGGAGGCGCGCCGACGAGCCGCGCGACCGAGTGCTTCTCGCCGTACTCGCTCATGTCGATGCGGATCATGGCCCGCTCGTCGTCGAACAGGAAGTCGGCGAGCGCCTTGGCCAGCTCGGTCTTGCCGACACCGGTCGGCCCGAGGAACAGGAACGATCCGGTCGGCCGGTCGGGGTCGGAGATGCCGGCCCTGGCGCGACGCACCGCGTCCGAGACGGCGCGTACGGCGTCACGTTGCCCGATGAGGCGGCGGGCCAGCTCGTCCTCCATGCGGAGGAGCTTGCTGGTCTCGCCTTCGAGCAGCCGCCCGACGGGGACACCGGTCCACGACGACACGACCTCGGCCACGTCGTCGGCGCCGACCTCCTCCTTGACCATGGCGTCGCGGTTCTCCGCGGCCTCCACGGCCTCGCGCAGCTCGACCTCCAGCACCGGGATCTCGCCGTACATCAGGCGCGCTGAGGTCTCCAGGTCGCCGTCGCGCTGGGCGCGCTCGGCCTGGCCGCGCAGGCCGTCGATGCGCTTCTTCAGCTCACCGACCCGGTTGAGGCCGGCCTTCTCCTGCTCCCAGCGGCCGACGAGGCCGTTGAGGTGCTCCTGCTTGTCGGCCAGCTCGCCGCGCAGGCGTTCGAGGCGCTGCTTGGACGCGTCGTCGGACTCCTTCTCGAGCGCCAGCTCCTCCATCTTCAACCGGTCGACGGAACGCTGCAGCTCGTCGATCTCGACGGGCCGCGAGTCGATCTCCATGCGGAGCCGCGACGCGGCCTCGTCGACCAGGTCGATCGCCTTGTCCGGCAGGAACCGCGCGGTGATGTAGCGGTCCGACAGTGCGGCGGCCGAGACGAGCGCCGCGTCGGAGATCTGCACCTGGTGGTGCGCCTCGTAGCGGCCCTTGAGGCCGCGCAGGATCGCGATCGTGTCCTCGACCGACGGCTCGCCGACGAGGACCTGCTGGAACCGGCGTTCCAGCGCGGGGTCCTTCTCGATCCGCTCGCGGTATTCGTCGAGCGTGGTCGCGCCGATCATCCGCAGCTCGCCGCGGGCCAGCATCGGCTTCAGCATGTTGCCGGCGTCCATCGAGCCCTCGGCCGCGCCCGCCCCCACGACGGTGTGCAGCTCGTCGATGAACGTCACGATGCGGCCGTCGCTCTTCTTGATCTCGTTCAGGACGGCCTTGAGGCGCTCCTCGAACTCGCCGCGGAACTTCGCGCCCGCGACCATCGCGCCGAGATCGAGCGAGACCAGCTGCTTGTTCTTCAACGTCTCCGGCACGTCGCCCGCGATGATCCGCTGCGCGAGGCCCTCGACGACCGCCGTTTTGCCGACGCCGGGCTCGCCGATCAGCACCGGGTTGTTCTTCGTGCGCCGGGACAGCACCTGGACGACGCGGCGGATCTCGGTGTCGCGGCCGATCACCGGGTCGAGCTTGCCCTCGCGGGCCTGCGCGGTGAGGTCGACGCCGTACTTCTCCAGCGCCTGGTAGGTGTCCTCGGGGCTGTCACTGGTCACGCGCGCGTGACCGCGTACCTTCTCGAACGCGTCGAGGAGGGCGTCCGGGCCGGCGCCGTTGTCCTTCAGCAGCGTTGCGACCGTGCCGCCGTCGGCGGCCAGCCCGACCAGCAGGTGCTCGGTCGAGACGTATTCGTCTTCCAGTCGCTTGGCGCGGTTGGCCGCGGTGTTCAGCACGACCAGCAGCGGCCGCGACATCTGCGGCGCGCCGACCGTGGACCCCTGCGCCTTCGGCAGCGTGGCGATCTGCTCCTCGCCCACGCGCCGCAGCGCCTTGGGGTCCGCGCCCACCGCTTCGAGAAGAGGAACGGTCGTGCCGTCGCCCTGCCCGAGCAGGGCGACGAGCAGGTGCGCCGGCTCGACCTGTGGGTTGCCCTCGGCCGCCGCCCTGCGGACCGCGACGGACAGCGCGTCCTGGCTTTTCTGCGTCAGCTTGTAGTCCACTATTGCTCCCCTCGTGCTCGCCAGACCACAACGCTCGTCTGCCTGATCGGCACCAGTTCGGTGCCGGTTTGCGAATCGGGGGCGTGCTTCAGCTGGGCGAGCCTCGCGGCCACCGCCCGGGTCGACTCCAGTTCGTTCCCCAGGTCGTCGATGAGAGCCCGGAGCCGTACGACCTCGTTGCCGAGGGCGGCGTTCTCGCGTTGCAGGTCGAGGATCTGCTTGATACCCGCGAGGTTGATGCCCTCCTCCTGGGAGAGCCGCTGGATCTCCCGGAGAAGGATGATGTCGCGCATGGAGTAGCGGCGCCCGCGCCCGGACGCGCGTCCGGGCGAGACGAGGCCCATCCGGTCGTACGTCCGGAGCGTCTGTGGGTGCAGCCCCGACAGCTCTGCGGCCACGGAGATGACGTAGACCGGACTGTCGTCGCCGAACGGATCCACGCCGATCACTCCTCTCGCGCCATCCGCAGCAGGTCACTGCGCAGGTCGTCGCCGCTGTGCGTGGCTCTGATCTTCTCCAGCGCCTCACGCGTCGTGTCGTCGACGCCCTGCGGCACCTGGACGTCGACCGTCGCCAGCAGGTCACCCTTGGTGCCGTCGCGCCGGGACGCGCCACGGCCGCGTACACGGAAGGTGCGGCCGTTCGGGGTGCCGGCCGGGACGCGCAACGTCACCGGCTGGCCGTTGTGCACCGGCACCTTGATCTCCGCGCCGAGAGCGGCCTCGGGGAAGGTGACCGGCACCGTGATGGTCAGGTTGTCGCCGGAGCGGCCGAACACCCGATGAGCCTTGACGTGCACGACGACGTAGAGGTCGCCGCTCGGCCCACCGTTCTCGCCCGGAGCGCCCTTGGCCTTGAGCCGGATCCGCTGGCCGTTGCGCACACCGGCCGGGATGCGCGCCTGGATGGTGCGCGTACTCTGCGCACGGCCACTGCCGTAACACGTGGTGCACGGATCGTCGACGACCAGGCCGCGGCCGTGGCACTCACGGCACGGCTCGGAGAAGGCGAAACCGCCCGCGTTCCTGCTCTCCTGGCCCGTGCCCTCACAGCGCGGGCAGACCCGCGGCACCGTGCCGGCCTTCGCACCGGTGCCCCGGCACGTCGGGCACGCGGCCTCGCTGGTCAGCCGCAGGGGGACGGTCTTGCCCTCGATGGACTCCCCGAACGTCAGCGTGACCTCGGACTCGACGTCCGCGCCCCGCCGCGCCCGCTGGGTCGTCGTCGTACGGCCGCCACGGCCGAACAGGCCGCCGAACAGGTCGCCGATGCGCTCACCCGTGCCCGTACCCGCTCCGGTGCCGGTGCCGCCACCCGTGCCGGTGTTGCCGAACAGGTCGCCCAGGTCGAAGCCGAAGCCGCCCTGCCCGCCGCCCGGACGAGGCCCGCGGAACAGGCTGCGGGCCTCGTCGTACTCCTTACGCCGCTTCTCGTCGGACAGGACGTCGTACGCCTCGGAGATCTCCTTGAACTTCTCCTCGGCGTCGGAGTCGCCCTTGTTCGCGTCGGGATGCCACTTGCGAGCGAGCTTGCGGTAGGACTTCTTGATCTCGTCCTGGGTGGCGGTCTTCGGAACACCGAGGACCTTGTAGTAGTCCTTCTCCATAAAGTCCTTGGTGCTCACTGGCGTCCCTTACCTCGCTTCGTTGTCGTGCTCGTCTCAGTCCTCGTCGGCGGTGGGGGCCTCGGAGCCGGCCTCGGCGGGTGCCGGGGCCTCCTCGTCGGTGTCCCCGGCGGCCTCGTCCTCACCCGAGGGCTCGGCCACGGCCACACGGGCCGGCCGCAGGATCCGCTCACCGATGCCGTAGCCCGGCTGGAGGATCTGCACGGCCGTCGGTTCTGAGACGTCGGCCGAGTAGGAATGCATCAGCGCTTCGTGGATGTTCGGGTCGAACGGCTCGCCCGCCGCGCCGAAGCGCAGCAGGCCGAGCTTGCTGACCGTGCCCTCCAGCGCCTCCGCGACCTGCTTGAACCCGCCGTTCAGCTCGTCATGATCACGAGCACGGCCGATGTCGTCGAGCACCGGAAGCAGCTCGGATAGGACGTTCGCGAGCGCCTGCTCGCGAACGAGCGCCCGGTCGCGGTCGACCCGCTTGCGGTAGTTGGAGTACTCCGCCTGAAGCCGCTGCAGGTCGGTCGTGCGTTCGGCCAGCTGCTTCTTCAGGTCGGCGGCTTCTCCGCTCTCCGTCTCCGTGGGAGCGCTCTCGGCGGGGGCCTCGGGGGCCGGCGGCGCCGCCGGCTCCCGGACCTTTCCCGTCTTGGGATCGATGCGCCGCTTGTCGCGGATCACCGGGCCCTCGCGCTCCTCGGCGTCGTCACGACGCTCCGTCACGCTTCCTCCTCGCGTAGCGGTCGCTCAGGGAGGCTGCGGCTCACGCCGCACCGCCTTCGCGCTTGGTCTCGTCCTTGCCGTCCTTCTCATCGTCCACGATCTCGGCGTCGACGACCTCGTCGTCCTGCGCCTCCTGGGCCGCGCCCTCCGCCGTCGGGGCCTCGCCCTCGCCAGGCTGGTTCTGGGCGTACATCGCGGCGCCCATCTTCTGGCTGACCTGGGCGAGCTTCTCCGAGGCCGTACGGATCGCGTCGATGTCGGTGCCCTCGAGGGTCTTCTTGACCTCGTCCAGCGCCGTCTGGACCTCGGACTTCACGTCGTCCGGGATCTTGTCGCCGCTCTCACCGAGGAACTTCTCGGTGGAGTAGGCGAGCGTGTCGGCGTTGTTGCGGGTCTCGGTCTCCTCGCGGCGCTTGCGGTCCTCCTCGGCGTACTGCTCCGCCTCGCGCATCATCTTGTCGATGTCGTCCTTGGGCAGGGCGGACCCACCCGTGATGACCATCGACTGCTCCTTGCCGGTGCCGAGGTCCTTCGCGCCGACGTTCACGATGCCATTGGCGTCGATGTCGAAGGTGACCTCGATCTGCGGCACGCCGCGCGGAGCCGGCGGAAGGCCGGTCAGCTGGAAGGTCGCCAGCTTCTTGTTGTACGCCGCGATCTCGCGCTCGCCCTGGTAGACCTGGATCTCCACGGACGGCTGGTTGTCATCGGCGGTGGTGAAGACCTCGGACCGCTTGGTCGGGATCGTGGTGTTCCGCTCAATGATCTTGGTGAAGATGCCGCCCTTGGTCTCGATGCCCAGGCTCAGCGGGGTGACGTCCAGCAGCAGGACGTCCTTGACCTCGCCCTTGAGGACACCGGCCTGCAGGGACGCGCCGACCGCGACGACCTCGTCGGGGTTGACGCCCTTGTTGGCCTCCTTGCCGCCGGTGAGGTCCTTGACCACGTCGGCGACGGCGGGCATGCGGGTCGATCCACCGACGAGAACGATGTGGTTGATGTCGTTCACGCTGATGCCGGCGTCCTTGATGACCTGCTGGAACGGCGCCTTGCAGCGGTCGAGCAGGTCGGACGTCATCTTCTGGAACTCGGCTCGCGTGAGCTTCTCGTCCAGGTGGAGCGGGCCTTCGGAGGACGCCGTGATGTACGGCAGGTTGATGCTGGTCTCCGAGGAGCTGGAGAGCTCGATCTTGGCCTTCTCAGCGGCCTCACGCAGACGCTGGACCGCCATCTTGTCCTTGCCCAGGTCGACACCGTGGGCGTTCTTGAACTTGGTGATCAGCCAGTCGACGACCTTCTGGTCCCAGTCGTCACCGCCGAGGTGGTTGTCGCCGTTGGTCGCCTTGACCTCGACCACACCGTCGCCCACCTCCAGGAGGGAGACGTCGAACGTGCCGCCACCGAGGTCGAAGACGAGGATGGTGGCCTCGCCCTCCTTCTCCAGGTGGTAGGCGAGAGCGGCGGCGGTCGGCTCGTTGATGATCCGCAGGACGTTGAGGCCCGCGATCTGACCGGCCTCCTTGGTGGCCTGCCGCTGGTGGTCCGAGAAGTAGGCCGGGACCGTGATGACCGCGTCGGTGATCTTCTCGCCCAGGTACGCCTCGGCGTCGCGCTTGAGCTTCTGCAGAACGAACGAGCTGATCTGCTGAGGGTTGAAGTCCTTGTCGTCGATCTTGGTCTTCCAGTCGGTGCCCATTTCGCGCTTGACCGACCGGATGGTGCGGTCCACGTTGGTGACCGCCTGACGCTTGGCGACCTCACCGACGAGAACCTCGCCGTTCTTGGCGAAGGCGACGACGGACGGCGTGGTCCTCGACCCCTCCGCGTTGGCGATGACGGTGGGCTCGCCACCCTCCAGGATCGCGACGACCGAGTTGGTCGTCCCAAGGTCGATACCGACCGCTCGTGCCATGGTTTGGTTCCTCCGACTTGTTATCCAGGAGTCGATGAAGCTTGTGTTCAGCAGACGCAAGAGTGCCCGAGGGGCAATTCGGCTGTCAACTGACTTGAGTCCACTCGACTCAACTTGCTCGTACGGTATAACGAGGGGCTCGCCCGGCTTTGTTCCCGTCGGGTCCGCCTACGTTTTCCGGGTGGTCAGAGCCGGGAGATGTAGTGCATGCCGGCGCCGGTCTGCAGAGTGGCTGCGAGGGCCGCGGCGGTGAGGGTGTGCGGCCCGCCGGTCGGGCGCCACGGGTCGAAGATCGTGATCGTGCCCGCCTGGCGGTTGTAGCCGTACGCGACGATCGCGTGGCCGATGGCCCGGCCCTTGACCCTGCCGTGGTTCCAGGACAGCTGCTCCATCCACACCTGGATCACCGGCGCCCGGTGCAGGGCGCCCACGTCGTACGCCACGCGCTCCATGAGGACCGAGGGGTGCCCGACCACATCGCCGACGATCCTGTCGTCGAACCGGCGGGGGTGCGTGTACCCGTCCATGACACGGGCCGCGTTGCTCCCGCCGGTGCCCTTCCGGGTGGTCTTCATCTTCTTTGCCAGCGTGACCTGGCTGACCTTCACGCCGAACGTGGCCAGGCTCATGGCCATGGACGCGGGGACGCAGTAGTAGTCGGTGGTCTGGTACTGCCCGTGGATCTTCAGCTTGAAGGTACGAGGCGTGTCGGACGGCAGTGCGACCCAGGTGAGGGCGGGTCTTTCAATGACCGTCGAGGTGGTGCCGATCGCGCCCACCAGCACGACGATGGCCCCCGTCACGAGCGTCGATGCGATCCTCACCTCTGACCTCCAGACATCGAACGGCTCGATCACCCGAGCCGCGTCCCCAGACGTCCGTTCCTGTACGGCGGTCCCCAAATCCGTACATCTCGCCATGAAAGCCGCACAGACCTCTATTTACTCATGTGCTGGTGAAAGCGGTTGTGAGCACCGGGGGATTTCAGGTGGCCCGCAGGGTGCTACATCCCGGTCCCCCAGGGGATGTCCAGGAAGTTACTGATCGGTAGTATGCGAAGCCCTATTCGTACCGGTCAGTCGCGAGCCGTACGCTGACTGCCACCCGTACCAGGAGGACGGAAACGTGGCTCTGAGGTTGATCATCGGGCTCGCCGCAACGGTGGTCGCGCTCGCGCTCGCCGGTCGGCGGGTGCTGTTCCTGTACAAGCTGGCGACGAACGGCCAGCCTGCGCCCGACCGCACCGCCTCCGCCAAGGAGAACATCGGCGCGGACATCAAGGGCCAGGTCGTGGAGGTCCTCGGGCAGAAGAAACTGCTCAAGTGGACCATCCCGGGGCTCGCGCACCTCTTCGTGATGTGGGCGTTCATCATCCTCGCCACGGTCTACCTGGAGGCGTACGGCGCCCTGATCTTCGGGCTGGACTTCCACATCCCGCTCGTCGGCAAGTGGGACGCTCTCGGCTTCCTACAGGACTTCATCGCCGTCGCGGCGCTGCTGGGCCTGATCGTCTTCGCGAGCATCCGGATCAAGAACTCCCCGAAGAAGCTCGACCGCAAGTCGCGCTTCAAGGGGTCGCATCTCGGCGGCGCCTGGCTCGTCCTGTTCATGATCTTCAACGTCGTCTGGACGATGTTCCTGTTCCGCGGCGCCGGCGTCGCGACGGGCAACTTCCCGTACGGCGACGGGGCGTTCATGTCCCACCTCGTGGGCAGCGCGCTCAAGGGGCTCGGGCACGACGCGACCGACGCGCTGGAGTCCGTCGGGTTGCTTCTGCACATCGGCGTCATGCTGGTGTTCCTGATCATCGTGCTGAACTCCAAGCATCTGCACATCTTCCTGGCCCCGCTGAACATCATGTTCAAGCGCCGCCCGGACGGCCTCGGGGCCGTGCAGCCGATGATGAGCGACGGCAAGCCGATCGACTTCGAAGAGGCCGACCCCGACGAGGACACCTTCGGCCGCGGCAAGATCGAGGACTTCACCTGGAAGGGCTACCTCGACTTCGCCTCCTGCACCGAGTGCGGTCGCTGCCAGTCGCAGTGCCCCGCCTGGAACACGGGTAAGCCGCTGTCGCCGAAGACCCTCATCATGGACCTGCGCGACCACGCGCTGGCCAAGGCGCCGTACATCATGGCCGACGAGAGCGAGCGCGAGAACCTCCCCGAGGACGTCCTCAAGGAGGCCGGCCGCCCGCTGGTCGGCGACGCCGCCTCGATGGGCGTCATCGACCCCGACGTGCTGTGGAGCTGCACCAACTGCGGCGCCTGCGTCGAGCAGTGCCCGGTCGACATCGAGCACATCGACCACATCGTCGACATGCGCCGCTACCAGGTCATGATCGAGTCGAGCTTCCCGTCCGAGGCCGGCGTGATGCTCAAGAACCTCGAGAACAAGGGCAACCCCTGGGGCATGTCCGAGACCAAGCGCCTCGACTGGGTCTCCGAGCTCGACTTCGAGGTCGCGGTCGTCGAGGACTCCATGCCCGAGGACACCGAATACCTGTTCTGGGTCGGGTGCGCGGGCGCTCTGGAGGACCGCGCCAAGAAGACCACCAAGGCGGTCGCGGAGCTGCTGCACATCGCGGGCGTGAAGTTCGCCGTGCTCGGCCCGATGGAGGCCTGTACGGGCGACCCGGCGCGGCGGCTGGGCATGGAGTTCGTCTTCCAGATGCTCGCCCAGCAGAACGTCGAGACGCTCAACGAGGCGGGCGTCAAGAAGATCGTCGCGACCTGCCCGCACTGCTTCAACACACTCGCCAACGAATACCCGCAGCTCGGCGGCACGTACGAGGTCGTACACCACACCCAGCTGCTGTCCCACCTCGTCGACACCGGCAAGCTCACGCCGGTCACGCCGATCGAGGAGAAGATCACCTACCACGACCCGTGCTTCCTGGGCCGCCACAACAAGGTGTACTCCCAGCCCCGCGACATCATGGCCAAGGTCCCGGGCGTCCAGACCCAGGAGATGCACCGGTGCAAGGAGCGCGGCTTCTGCTGCGGCGCCGGCGGCGCGCGGATGTGGATGGAAGAGCGCATCGGCAAGCGCATCAACACCGAGCGCGTGGACGAGGCGCTGGAGACCGACCCGGACACCGTCTCGACGGCCTGCCCGTTCTGCCTCGTGATGCTCGGTGACGCCATCAACGAGAAGAAGAACTCCGGTGGCGCCAAGGAGTCGGTCGAGGTCGTCGACGTCGCCCAGCTGCTGATCAAGTCGGTCAAGGGCGAGCCGCAGGCGGCCGCCGCAGCCGAGTAAGACCAAGCGAAAGGGCCCGCCACGGAGGTGGCGGGCCCTTTCACTGTTCCGGGAAGAGTTTTGGCGGTGCCATCCCGGGGGGAGCGGGGATTGGAATGGCACCGCCAACGCACCCGCCAGGACGTGTGACCTAAGTCACTCCGACTTGTGTCAACCGAACCGGCTGGTAACGCGTCCCCTTGAAACTAGCGACTTTGCCGCGAATTGGCCACCCCTTCGCGTCCAGATTTCTCGGCAGGCTTCTATTGGCATGCCACCAACCGATCTCTGACAGTCACAATGAACCCATTTCATCCTTGGGTCGTTTGAGCGGCTCGGTGGTTCTGCAGGACGGCGATGGCTTTGACCAGGTGGCCGGCCTTGCTGGGGCTGCAGCGCAGTTTTCTGAGGATTCTCCATGCTTTGAGCTGGGCGTTCGCGCGTTCACCGGGGCCACGGAGCTTGGCGTGTGACCGGTTCGCCTGCTTCTGTGATTCGGGCTTGTTCTTGCCTTTGTAGGGCGTGATCACGACCGTGGCCTCGGCGCCTTGGTAGGCCTTGTCGGCGAGGGTGAGGATCCCTGCCTTCTCCAACGCGCGCAAGATGCCCCACACCCGAGCGGCGGTCAGGTCGTGGATGGAGCCGGGCATCGCGCCCGAGGTCCACAGGATCGTCCCGTCCGGACCCGAGATGACCTGCACGTTCATCCCATGCACTCGGTGCTTGCCGGAGAAATACGGGCGGTCTGCCTTCACCCGGTCGGTGTGGATGAGCGTCCCGTCCAGCACCAGATGACTCAGCCCGTCCTTGCCGGCCTTCCGCAACGCCGCGGCGAGCTTCGGGGAACGCGCCGACAGCAGCATCACCGTCTCTTCCACGTACCGCCAGGCCGTCGTCGCCGACACCCCGAAACCCGCACTGATCTCGGCGAACGTCTCGTCTTTACGCAGGTAGACCAAGACGAGGAGGGCTTGGCGGCCCGGGGGCAGCAGCCGCCAGGTCGATCCGATCGCCTTGCGACGGCGCCGGATCAACCCGGCGACGTAGTTCAGCGTTGAACGCGACAAATCGACCGCAGCACGATAGAACAGCACGCAGAAACCCCTGGTTCGGACGTGGTGGTTGTGGTGATCAACCCGTCTACCAGGGGTTTCTCTGTACCACGAGCCAAATCCTCAACTCGTGATCATGCTGCGAACAGCAACCCTTCATCAGAGGATGAAATGGGTTCAATGAGAGGGTTTCACGTTAACTGCGCGTGTCTTGTCCGTGTCGCTGGAGAGTCGGCGCGGCCGTCAGGACGGGCTGGTCAGCGAGTCAGGCCCTTGACGATGCCGAGGTTCTGCTTCTCCCACTCGGCGACGCCCTTGGCCTCCTTGCCCTTGTACTTGTTGACGACCAGATCCTCCAGCGGGAAAAGCTCAGAGTCGGACATCTTGAACCTCTTCAGCCACCCATCCAGCTCGGGGAAGTCCTTCCCGAAGCCCTGCCGGCCCAGGGTGTGGATCTTCTCCGCGGAGCCGAAGGCGTTCTGCGGGTCGGCCAGCGGCTTGATCGGGAACTTGGTGTACGCCCAGTGCGGCTTCCACAGCGTCACCGCGATCGGCTGCCTGCCCTGGGCCGAGCGGTTCAGCTCGGCGAGCATGGCCGCCGTACTGCTCTGCACGACCTTGTACCGCCGCTCAGCCCGTACCCGGGCACCACCTTGTTCTTGACGATCTTCATCTCGCCGGCGCCGGGCTCGATGCCGACGATGCGGCCCTTGTAGCGGCCGCCCTGGCCCTTGAGGTCGGCCACGGAGTTGGCGGGATCGGACTTGAGCACCGCGAGCTGCATGCTCGCCTTGTCGTACCAGGTGCCGACGTCCTCGATCTTGTCCTTGTACTTGCCGTAGTAGTCGGCGTGGGTGTTGGGCAGCCACGCGTCGAAGAACAGGTCGATGTCGCCCTGCCCCAGACCGGCGAACAGCGGACCGGCGTCGACCTGCCTGAGCGTGACCTGGTACCCCTTCTTCTCCAGCTCGCTCTTCCACAGCTGGGTGACGGCGATGTCCTCGTCCCACGGGATGTAGCCGATGGTGATCGGCTTGCCCTTGCTGCCACTGCCACCGCTGCCGACGACGCCCAGCGTGGTGGCCAGCAGCGCGAAGATCACCACACCGGACAGCGCCAGCGCCGGACGCGGGCGGTAACGCAGCACGGACGAGACCCCGCCCCGTACGGCCCGGTCGGCACTGCGGCGCGCGGCCGGGGCCAGCCGCTCACCGAGCGCGCCCGTCATCCGGTCGAGCACGATCGCCAGCAGCACGACGGCCAGACCGGACTCCGCGCCCGCCGCCAGGTTGTACTGGGTGATCGCGCCGAAGACGTTCGCGCCCAGGCCCTCGGCACCGACCATGCCGGCGATGACGACCATGGACAGCGACAGCATGATGACCTGGTTGACCCCGGTCATGATCGTCGGCAGGGCCAGGGGGAGCTGCACGCGCGTCAGGATGCGCGACGGAGGCGTACCGAACGCCTCGGCGGCCTCCACGGTCTCCTTGTCGACCTGCCGGATCCCCAGCTCCGTCAGCCGTACGCCCGGCGGGATCGCGAAGATCATCGTCGCGATGACGCCCGGCACCTCGCCGAGCCCGAAGAACGAGATCGCCGGGATCAGGTAGACGAACGCCGGCATGGTCTGCATGAAGTCCAGCACCGGTCTCGCCACCGCGCCGAACGCCGGCGCCCGGGCGCTGAGGACGCCCAGCGGAATCCCGACGATCAGTGCCGCGGCACTCGCGACGAGCACGAGGGCGAGCGTCTGCATGGCGCCCGTCCACTGCCCGAGCGCGTCGATCAGCGCCAGCCCGGCGAACGTCAGGACGCCCGCGAGCAGCCCGCGCAGCCACCAGCACGCCATCGCCACCAGCGCGGCGAACGCCAGCGACGGCGGTGCGCTCAGGATGTGGCTCAGCCCGTGGACCAGGCCGCCCACGAGCGTCGCTGATCGTGTCGAAGACCGGTTTGCCGTGCTTGGTGAGGAAGTTGACGATGTCGGTGACCCAGTCGCCGACGGGGAGCTTACGCATCCGCGGTCACCCTCTCGTGGTTGCCGAGAGCCGCCAGCAGCGTGACCCGTGGGATCACGCCGAGCAGCCTCCCGTCCTCGTCCGCGACGGGCACCGGAAGGGCGCTCTCCGCGCACTGCGTGAACAGGTCCGCGATGGCGGTGTCCGGATCGACCGCATGCGTGTCGGTCTCGACGATCCCGTCCAGGTCGTCCTTGCCGTCGCGTACGGCCTGGGCGGCGGGCTCGGCGAGCACCGTCCCGACCAGCTTGCGGTCGCGGGAGACCACGAACGCGCCCGCCGACTGCGTCTCACGCATGACGCGTACGGCCGCGCGAGGGCCGCCGTTCGCGTCGACCACCGAGATCGGGTTCTCCATGACCGAGCGCGCGGTGAGCACCCGCGTACGGTCGACGTCGGCGACGAACTGGGAGACGTAGTCGTTGGCCGGGTCGGTGAGGATCTCCTCGGCGGTGCCGATCTGCATGACGCGCCCGGACCGGAGCATCGCGATCCGGTCGCCGAGCCGCATCGCCTCGTTGAGATCGTGGGTGATGAAGACGATCGTCTTGTTCAGCCGGCCCTGTAGATCGAGCAGGAGGTCCTGCATCTCGCGCCGGATCAGCGGGTCGAGCGCGCTGAACGCCTCGTCCATCAACAGGATGTCGGTCTCGGCTGCGAGCGCCCGCGCGATGCCGACACGCTGCTGCATGCCGCCCGACAGCTGGTCCGGGTAGCGGTCCTCCCAGCCTTCGAGGCCGACATATCCCAGGAAACCGCGCGCCTTTTTCAGGCGTTCCTGCTTGTCGACGCCCTGCACCTCCAGGGCGTACGCGGCGTTCTCCAGGACCGTACGGTGCGGGAACAGCGCGAAGTGCTGGAAGACCATGCTGGCCTTCTGCTGCCTGAGCGCCCTGCGCTGTTTCTTGTTGATCTTGGTGATGTCGACGCCGTCGATCTCGATGGAACCCGTTGTGGGCTCGAGGAGACCGTTGAGCATCCGGATGAGAGTCGACTTGCCAGACCCCGACAGGCCCATGACGACGAAGATCTCGCCCTCGGCCACCTCGAACGAGACGTCGGCGACGGCCGCGGTCACTCCCAGCCGTCTGAGGTCGGTTGGGTCGGCACCTTCTTCGATTTTCTTCAGAGCTTCGGTCTGACGGCGACCGAAGATCTTCGAGACCCCCTGCACGCGAAGTCTGGACACAGCTTCCTTCCGGTCCGGGCCACGACGCCGGACCAGGCTTCCGCCTGCCCCGGTCGTGCGGCTATCCGTCCCGCTCCCTCGGGCGACTCACGTATGCCCGCTGTAGCGGGAAAAATACGTAAAGCTTGACCTTTTAGGGATCAGGAGATGCGGAAGCGGTCCCGGTCGGTGGCGACGCCGCCCGTACGGCGGGCAAGCTCGAGCGCGGCCGACATGGCGGTCCGCGGGTCGCCGCCGAACCGGTATCCATGCAGGCCAGGCTCGCTACGCATCGGTCCCAGAGCCAGCGGCAGCAGCCAGCGCATACTCTCGACCTCGGGGCTGTCACAGCGGATCATCACGTGCTGGCTGGTCATGAAGAACGAGCCGTCGTCCTCGGGACGCTGCTGCGTGAGAGCGGGAACGAGCGCCTGAAGCTGCTCGGGAGTGACTCTTTTGGGCGTGTGCACGACGACGATCTCGTCCGGGTCGTCCTCAATACTCTTCTGAGGAAGCCGCGGGTACCCGCCGTACCGACGCGCCAGCCCCCGCATCAACCACATCTGAAACGGCCCGTCGTCACTGGCCGCGTACGCGTGGCCTGGCGGGAGATCGACCTTCGGGCTGATCTCCTGGGTGATCGTGTACGGGCCTGAGAGCCGGATGCCGGCGCCGAAGGTGATACCGCCCTCGGTTCTGGCGGCATCCGGATCGAAGAGCCGCACGGTGTCCAGCAGCCCGTCCGGCCGCTGCTGGAAGACCACGGCCGGCAGCTTCTTGAGACGCCGCGATCTCATCAGACGGAGGTGCGGTGGAAGTTGAGGAAGGACCGGGAGGGCGTAGGCCCACGCTGCCCTTGATACCGAGACTGGTGCTTTTCCGAACCGTACGGATACTCGGTGGGGGAGCTCGTCCGGAAGAGGCACATCTGCCCGATCTTCATGCCCGGCCAGAGCTTGATCGGCAGTGTGGCGACGTTGGAGAGCTCGAGAGTGACATGCCCATTGAAGCCCGGATCGATCCAGCCCGCCGTGGAGTGCGTGAGCAACCCGAGCCGCCCGAGACTGCTCTTGCCTTCGAGCCTCGCCGCGAGGTCGTCGGGCAGACTGAAGAGCTCGTAGGTGGAGGCGAGCACGAACTCGCCGGGGTGCAGGATGAAGGCGTCCTCACCGTCGACCTCGACGGGCCGCGTGAGGTCGGCCTGCTCGACGGCGGGGTCGATGTGGGGATATTTGTGGTTTTCAAACACCCTGAAGTACCGGTCTAGCCGCACGTCGATACTGGACGGCTGGACCATCCCCGCGTCGTACGGGTCGATCTTCATCCGCCCGGACTCGATCTCGGCCTTGAGGTCACGATCGGAGAGCAGCACGAGGGAGAAACTACAGGCCCTCGGCGGCGGCGGGTGCCATGACCCGCTTGGGCGCTGGTTCCGGTAGCATGTGCGGGCGGTCTACGGAGCGCATGCGGGTGTAGTTCAATGGTAGAACTCCAGCTTCCCAAGCTGGTAGTGCGGGTTCGATTCCCGTCACCCGCTCAGATGGCGCGGAGCCCTAGGTCAGGACATGAGTCCGTGACACGGGGCTTTCTTTGTTTCCGGGCTTTTCGCGGGCTCCATGCCCGTTACGTGCCCGATCCTTTCTTGGGCTTCTTCCGCTTCTTCGAGCGCTTCAGCTCCCGCTTGACCTCCGGAGCCGGATGCGTGCCCGTTCGTCGTCGAGTAGAACCGATCACGTCAGTAGGCTCGGCCGCGTGAACACGGCGATCTTTGATGAGGTTGCGGTGCTGTGGGCAGAACATCGCGGTGCACCGTGGCCTGATGATCTTTATCGGGTGGATGACCGTCACGGTGACGTGGTCGAGATCGACGGTTCGATGGCTGGATGCGTCTCAAGCTATGTGAGCAGTCGTGGCGTGGTGGATGTGGAGAGGTCCCGCATCCTTCGCAACGGCGCCTGTGCTCTTCGAAGGGTTCTTCCCCGCCTGATCGGCGAGGGCGCGGTATACGTCAACCGCTTGATCCAGATGGCAGAGTTGATCGATGAGGACACACGGTCAGCCGCTCAGGCGTGACCATGTCAGAGCGGACGATCACGGTCACTCACGTGGGCCTTTTTTCGTCTTGGGCGTTCCCTTTACGACGCAGCGGATCTCGTGGCGATGCAGAACGGGTGTCCTGCCGGATCGAGCAGTACCCGGAATCTCTCGCCTCCCGGTTGGAAGTCGGCGGGCACGGCGCCGATGCCGAGGAGGTGTTGCTCGGTCTGGGCTAGGTCGTCGACCATGAAATCCAAGTGGAGCCGTTGCGGGCCGTCAGGGTCAGGCCACTGGGCCGGCGCGGCGTTCGGGACTCGCTGGAAATCGAGGCGGACACTGCCGTCGATGACGAGCGTGGCGTAGTCCTCGTTGGAAGCGAAGGACGGCTCGCCGCCCAAGAATGCCTGGTAGAAGCGTACGAGTCCGGCTGGGTCCGGGCAGTCGATTGTGACGGCGAACAAGCGTGGCGTGGTGGCCATGGGCTCCTCGTCGGTTCGCGTCGCTTGCTCTCAAACGACAAAGGCCCAGGCCAGGGACATGATCCCGGTGCTGGGCCTTGCTGCTGTCAGAGCAGGATCACCGCCTTGGGCGGTAGGTCCTTACTTGTTGGACGCGTTCAGCTCGGCCAGGGACTGGGCGTAGCGGGCGTACGGCAGGTTCGCCAGGTCGGCGATCGTCTTGATGCCGAGTGCCTCGTTGAGCAGCTCGCCGGTCTTGTCCGAGATCCCCTTCAGCGCCGCCACCGGCGCCGCCATGATCTCCGGCAGGCTCTTGTCGGCCCACGCCTTGTCGAGCACGTTGGTCAGGTCGATCTCAGCCATGAGGTCCTCCAGGGACATGTCAGAGTGATGGTGTGAGTCCGCGCGGACAAATCCCCGCATCGCTCGCCTTTCTACCGCGTGCTGGTCAGACGTGGGCCCAGAACCCCTGAAGATCGCCGTTATTGGCCTGACCGCCGTTGATTCGTCACCTAGTACGGTCGGCGCGTGGACTCGATCTCCGCCCTGGACCGGCTACCGCACCAATGACCGGCCTCGGCTTCAACGGGCCCGGCCGTGGGGTCGCGTGGTGTGGTCGGCCAGCACAATGTGGATGTAATCCTTACCTCTAGACAGCGGAGGGCGATCATGGCTGAGGTACTGCTCTTCCATCACGCTCAGGGGCTGACCTCCGGCGTCGTCGCGTTCGCCGACGAGCTGCGCCGCGCCGGGCACACGGTTCACACGCCCGATCTCTTCGACGGCCGTACGTTCGGCAGCATCGAAGAGGGGATGGGGTACGCGGGGCAGATCGGTTTTCCTGACGAGGTGCTCAGGCGCGGGGGCGAAGCGGCGGAGGGGCTGACTAGCGAGCTCGTGTACGTCGGGTTCTCTCTCGGCGTGCTTCCTGCCCAGAAGCTGGCGCAGACCCGGCCTGGGGCGCGAGGTGCGCTGCTGTTCTATTCGTGTGTTCCGGTCTCGGCGTTCGGGTCCGCATGGCCGGACGGGGTGCCGGTGCAAATCCACGGGATGGACGCCGACCCGATCTTCGTCGGTGAAGGCGACGTCGACGCCGCGCGGGAGCTCATCGGGCAGGCGAAGGACGGGGAACTGTTCCTCTACCCCGGCGATCAGCACTACTTCGCCGACGCCTCGCTGCCGTCGTACGACCCGGACGCCACCGCACTTCTCACACAGCGCGTGCTCGCCTTTCTCGACGCGCGATGAGCACGCCTCGGCTGGGCATCAACACCATCATCGTCGACTCTGCCGATCCAGAGCGGCTGGCCGCGTTCTGGAGTGCGCTTCTCGGGCGAGCCATTGTCGGAAGGACAGGCCCGTACGTCTGGCTTGAGCGCGTGAACGGCCTGGGAGTCGGGTTCCAGAAGGCCGGCGAGCCGACAACCGGTAAGAACCGGGTGCACCTCGACCTTGAGGCAGATGATCCGGTCGCCGAGCAGGAGCGGATCGAGGCGCTGGGTGGACGGCGGCTGAGTGAGTACGACGCCGGGGGGTTTCTCGTCATGGCCGACCCCGAAGGGAATGAGTTCTGTGTCATTCCCCGTGCTCCGTTCGAGCTTGATGACGACGGGCGGGCCGACTACCTGAGCTGACGAGACCTGCGTCACGTTGGGCGGGTCTCGTGTCACATCCTGGCGGGCCGTTCCGTCAACGAGGTGTCAGCGAAGGAACGGCAAGGAGATCATGATGGAAGCTCGTCTCAACCTGTTCGGCAGCGCCATCGCAGGCACGCTCATCAAGCATTTCAACGCGGCGGGTAAGGCCGTTACCGACTCGGGGGTGCCGGCCGCCACTCAGGAGCTGGTGAAGATCCGGGCCAGTCAGATCAATGGCTGCGGCGTCTGTCTCGACATGCACACCAAGGAGGCCGCGCACGCGGGGGAGACCTCGGTGCGGCTCAATCTGGTCGCGGCCTGGCGGGAGGCGAAGGTCTTCAGCGACGCCGAGCGTGCCGCTCTGGAACTCGCGGAGCAGGGCACCCGTCTCGCCGACGGCGCCGGTGGTGTCAGCGACGAGGTCTGGGCGAACGCCGCCAAGCACTTCGACGATGAGCAGCTTGCCGGCCTGGTGGCCCTCATCGCCATCATCAACGCCTACAACCGGCTGAACGTCATCGTTCAGCAGCCCGCGGGCGACTACGAAGCCGGCAGTGGTCGTAAGCGCACGGTAACGCGTCAGGTCGGGAAGGGGGCCGCGGCCGGCCTGACGCAGGCCCAGGCCTGGCGCCAGGGACAGATTCCCGGGCGCTGGGCCGTTTCAGGCCCGTACGACCCAGGGGGCGCCGTGTTCCGGCGACTGTTCGGCGTAGTGCTCGCCTGTGCGGTCGGGGCGACGGCCTGCCGCTCGGAGACGCCCCGCCAGGTCGCCGCTCCGCCGTCGCCAACGCCGCCGGCTCGTCGCTGTCCGTCCGCCGACGAGGTCATCAAGGCGATGGACGCCAAAGGCTGGACGGACTACCGGGTGACGGGCCGCATCGTGTGCGACGGCGGCTGGGCGACCACGACCGTCGAGCTGACGAAGATGGCTTCGGACCCGGCTCACGTGGTGTTCCAAGCGCAAGGGCGGGCGGTGGCGGGGATCACCTACGGTTACGGACGGCCTGTGCCACGCGCCCGGGGATGCGGCAGGCGCCGGCCGTCGTCGAGAAGGCGCTCGGTCCCTACTGCTGATTCGTCGCTCGTCCTCATGTCTACGAGCGCGCGGCCCGTGAGGCGATCCCTCCCCTGTTCTCGGCTTCGGCAGCCAACGTCATGACGTTCAAGGTCGCGGCGTTCTCTGATGAGATCGCGCCCTCGACCCGTTCAACGAAACGTTCGAATGCGCTCTGCTCATCCATGCCCTCGTAAGGGCCGATCTTGTTCTCAAAGTAGACCTGTTCGTGCCCGAGAAGCTGCTCGGTCGAACGGTAGTTCTTCCACGCCCTCGATAGTGGTAGACGCTCTCCAGGGATACGAGCACGACCACTACCAGGCTGAGAGCGGTGGTCAGTGCCTTGGCGTATGGGACGTCGACGTTCACGAGTACCGGAACGATGCCCCCACCGACCACCGAGCCGGTCCGCATGCGTAAGTAGAGCGCCTTCGATCGAACGGCCTTACGGTCGTACCAACGTTGGTACTGCTGAAGGCGGTCGGTGAGATAGGCGTGGCGATCAGCGAGCCCGTCGGCGGGAAGTTGAGGAGATCGCTCTGCCGACGCCTCGTCCACCTGCGACTTTGGATGAGAGCCCTCAGACATACGCCAAGTGTGCCCGAAGGAATTCGGTGGCGTCATCGTAAAAGCTCTGGTTCGGTCGAACGATGAGTGGATTCGAGGATCCTTCGTTCTTCGGCGACCGGTGGGCGAGTCGTACGACGACGTGACCGATCTCGATCCGGCGCCCGCCGTGGAGTTTCTCGGCCGGGCTGGCCGGCGGCGGGCGGGTGCTGGAGCTGGCGGTCGGCACCGGGCGGGTGGCGCTTCCCCTGGTACGGCGGGGCGTCGACGTCGAAGGGGTCGAGGCTTCGGCGGCGATGGTGGACCGGTTGCGCAATAAGGCCGGCGGGGAGACCATGCCGGTCGCGATCGGGGATATGGCCGACGTGCCCGTCGACGGGCCGTACGACATGGTCTATCTGGTCTTCAACACCCTCTACAACCTCATCAGCCAAGAGCGCCAGATCGACTGTTTCAGGAAGTCCCCGCGTTCTGAAACCGAACGATTTGTTCGTTCTGGAGTGTTTTATTCCGGACCTGGCACAGTTCCACAAAGGGCAGCAGGTCGAGGCGACCGTCGTCACCCAGGACTCCGCCGCTCTCCGGCTCTCTCACCACGATCCGGTGGGGCAGCACCTCACCCGGCAGTACGTGCGGCTCGACGCGGAAGGGTTTTCACCTGACTCCCGTCCTCCTGCGGTATGCTGGCCCAGCGAACCGGACCTTATGGCGCGCCTGGCCGGGCTGAAGCTGCGTGACCGATATGCTGACTGGGACAGAACTCCGTTCGACGCTCGCAGTTCCAGCCACATCTCGGTCTACGAACGACATAGCCTCAGGGAGTGACTGAAACGGATCGGGCCGGGCGGTTTCCTTCTTTGTTCCGGCCGCAGCGGTGGGAATGGGCCGGGGGTGAGGCGCGGTTCTCCACGGAGACTCCCCTCGATCACCTGGTGACCAACATTCACGTGGTCTGTTTCGCCGGCGACAAGGTCGTGGTGTGCCGGGACGAACGGCCCGTATGGTTTCTGCCCGGGGGCACGCGTGAACAATACGAGAGCGTCGACGAATGTGTCGCCAGGGAACTGCGGGAAGAGGCCGGCGCCACGCTCACGAGTCCCTTGCGGTACATCGGCGCGCACCATTGTGTGACCGAGAATCCCACCCCGTGGCGGTCCTATCAGCCGCACCCGGAGAAGGCGTGGCTCTGGTGCTGGGCCGACGTCGTGGTCGACTCCGAGCCGACCAATCCCGACGACGGGGAGAAGGTCGTCGAGGTACGCGCGGCGGAGGTCGCGGAGGCGCGGCGGCTGCTGCTCTCCGACCATGACTGGATGGCGGACCTCGTCGATCTCGCCGTGGAGATGCGCGGCGGGCGTTAAAGGCGGCGGGCCAGGACGTACGCGCGGCGGGTCTCGACTTCCTCCGGATAGTTGACGCGTTCCACCTGCGCCGACACCGCGAAACCCGCCATGGCCTCCACGACGTCCGGCACCTCGAAGAAGTGGAAGTCGACGTCCACGTCATGGCCCAGCCACTCGGCGAAGTGCCGTACCTCCGAGCCGATGTGGAAGGACACGAACGCCAGTCCGCCCGGGCGCAGCACCCGGTGCATCTCGGCGAACGCCTGAGGCAGCTCGCCGCGCTCCAGATGGATGATCGAGTAGAGCGCCACGACCGCGCCGAACTCCCCGTCCTCCGCCGGCAGCCGGAGCAGGTCCCCCTCGCGGAACTCCACCTCCGGGCAGTCCCGCCGCCCGGCGGCGACCATGGCGGCGGACAGGTCGATGCCGACCGAGGTCACCCCTCTGGCCGCCAGCCACGCCGCGACGTGTCCCGGGCCGCAGCCGAGGTCGGCGATCGGCGTCCCCGGCTCGGTCTGCTCGATCAGGGAGGCCAGCAGCGCCCGATCGAGGGGCTTGTGGGCCAGCTCGTCGCGGAAGCCGGCCGCGTACTGCTCGGCGACGGCGTCGTAGCTGAGGCGCGTGGAGTCGTGCATGAAGACCAGAATGCCCGGTCAAAGCAGTAGGCGCGCCTGGGTTCGCCGCCGAGGAGACGGTCGATCCCGAGGAGCCGTTCGACCGGCGATCCGAGTAGCCCGGGTCGGGCGTGATGCCGTCCGACTAGCCCGCCGTCTTGAGCAGTTCGGCCGCACGCCTTCCGACCTTGTCAACGTTGTCCAAAGTGTTCACTTTCGCTCCCACCTGGCCGAAGACCTGTTGTGCCTCCTCGTAGACACGTTCCTGCGCGGTGGTCTGAGGAGATGCGACGACCACTTCCAGGTCGACGCTGCTGTCGATGCGGCTGGTCTTGCTCTGAGCATCGACGACACGGGCGGCGTCGTTATCGGCTCTCAGGGCGCTCCAGTGCGTATCCCCATGCCTTGACCTCTATGGAAATATCTTCAGGGGTCGCCTCTGGCAACGGACCATCCCTGGGTCAGCTGCACGATACGGCCGTTGCCGATCGCGAAGTCAACGAGTGTGTGCACATGGCCACCGACATAGAGCTCGGGCTTCTCGGTGCAGCAGACGTTGGTCGACGGAGGCATTGCGGTAGGAGTCGCGCAGACCGGCCAGCACTCGGGTCTTGGTCATCTGGTTCCGGGGCTCTGAAACCGGATCGATGATCATCCGCTTGAACAGGAAATCAAGTGCCTCTTCTGCGTTCTCAGCGATCACGGGAACAGGCGAGGTCAACTGAACGACGTTCCGATGATCATGGTGCAGTGATCGCAGCCACGTCTCGGACAGTTTTGACTCCCCCGCCGTCTCAGCCGTGTCCCGATCTTCCTCGATCTGCTCGCTGATGGCAGACAGAAAGTTATGCACGGCGTTTCGAGTGGCCCGATGGGCGAGCTTTTGTACGTGCCTTTCGCTACTGACCTGACGAACAGACCAGTCGCCCGTGTCCGGGTCGCCGACGATGGCACCATAGTTGACGAACTCGCCGGTCCGAGGGTTGGGTACGCAGCGGACCAGGCAGTACAGGTAGCGGCTCATCTCGCTCTCAGCCCCTTCCGGCCAGCATGGCCACCCTGTCGGCGACTGCAGGTGCCCGGGCTTCTAAGAACCAGCCAAGATCCTCAAGGTCCTGATCGTTCACTGGCCATGACCGTCATTTGTCACAGCACGGAACGGGCCCGCCCAGCTGTAGCCCGCCTCGTCAAGAGGGCAAGCGCATACGAAGGTCGTTCGAACTGGTCTGTTCGTTGACCGGAGATGAGCCCCGCCCAATCCGCCAGGGTTACCACGCAACCCCCCGTTTCCTGTTGGTCGACTGAAGCGAAAGCCTAGGCGATCGAGTCTCACTGATGGCCGGATCAAGACGTGATCTTTCGTCAGATCTCAAGCCCCGGCCGATCGGTTGCCCGACCGCTCAAGACCATTCCGGCGACCGGCTCACACCGGCCCGGCGAGATCCGGGCGCGCATTCGCCAGGCGTCGGTGACGAGTTCCGTCAGGCGTTCGACCTTCACTTCCGTCAGGCGCAGCATCACCAGCGGGAAGCTCTCGTAGCCGGGCGTCGTGAAGAAGACGTCCGGTTCGCCCAGGAGAAGGGCCTGCTTCTCGGCCTCGTCGCCGACGTACAGCACCGCGATGTCGGTGCGGATCACGCGCGGCTTCCCCGGTACGCGCTCCGGATACGACCAGATGAACCCCTTGCCGCCCACCCGGAAGTCGAAGCCGTCACTGTCGATCTCTTCCACCGAAGGCAAAGCCAGCGCCAGGCGGCGCACATCCTCGGCGTCGGCCATCGTTTCCTCCCCACAGAAACACGTCTGCAGAGGCTAACCCCCGAATGCCAAGGATCGGGCGGGCTTTCATCCGGTGTTCGCCTGGTTGCGTCCCGTGTCCGGTGTTCCGGGTATGGCGGTGGGTACGGGGGTGGCCGCCCGGTTTCAGGCGGCCTTGGACTGCCGAACGAACCGGGGGGAACGGTGGCAAGTCAGACGTACGGGCGGGTGGCTGTGGTCGGGGTGCTCATGGGAGGGCTGGTGGCCGGGGGGTGTTCGTCCGGCCATCACGAGAAAACGCTCAAGCGTCATCCGGTCAAGGCGGCGGCGCCCAAGCCAAAGGTCAACTGCAGCGTCAGCAAGTGCATCGCGCTGACCTTCGACGACGGGCCCGTACCGGGGACGGCCAAGCTGCTCGACACCCTCAAGGCGAACAAGGCCAAGGCGACGTTCTTCGTGCTCGGCTCGCAGGTGGCGACCAACGCCGACATCCTGAAGCGGGAGGTCGCGGAGGGGAACGAAGTCGGCAACCACACCTACACCCACGCCAAACTGGCCGGCGCTTCGATGTCGAAGGTCGAGGAGGAGATCGCCAAGACCCAGGACGCGATCAAGCTGGTGCTGGGCATCTCGCCGGTGCTGTTCCGCCCCACGTACGGGGCCACGGACAAGCAGCTGGACGCCGTCGCCAAGCAGGACAAGCTCGCGCAGATCCTGTGGACCGTCGACACCGACGACTGGCGCGACCACAACTCCGCGCTCATCGAGAAGCGGGTCCTCAAGGGCGCCAAACCCGGGCACATCATCCTCATGCACGATGTACGGCCCACGACCGTCGCCGCGATCCCGAACATCCTGAAGAAGCTGGGCGCGCAGGGCTACAAGTTCGTGACCGTCTCCGAGCTGTACGGCGGAAAGCTCGCGTCCGGTGAGCGGTTCCCGCCGTTCCTCGGCTCTCCGACGGCAGGCCCCGCCCCGGCGGGCAACTGAGCGGGGCGGCTGGCGGGCGCCGGGCTCCTCCCCGTAGGTTTCCTGGGTGGAATGGGATTCGGAGGGGGAGCATTGAGCATCCTGGGCACCCGCGTCGTACGGTCCGAGGATCCGCGCCTGCTGACCGCGGGCGCGACCTACGTCGAGGACCTGCGGCTTCCCGCCCTGGACGGCGCGGCGTACGTGACGTTCGTGCGGAGTCCGCTGGCCCACGCGCGGATCACCGAGATCGACGCCTCCGCGGCGCTCGCGGAGCCGGGCGTCGTCGCGGTGCTGACCGCCGAGGACCTCGACGACGTGCCGTACGAGCCGGGCGGTCCGTCCGGTGAGCCGCTGCTGGCCCGTGACGTCGTACGGTTCGCGGGCGAGCCGGTCGCGCTCATCGTCACCGAACGCCAGTACCAGGGCGAGGACGCGGCCGAGCTGGTCAGCGTGGACTACGAGCCGCTGACCGCGGTCATCTCCGCGGAGGACTCCATCGGGGGCGAGACGCTGCTGTTCCCCGAGACGGGGACGAACGTCGTCGGCGAGGGCGGCGCGGAGAAGTTCGACGACGCGCGCGTTCGACGGCTGCGAGGTGGTGGTCGAGGCCGAGATCGTCAACCAGCGTCTCGCGCCCGCCCCGCTGGAGGGCCGTGCGGCCGCCGCGGGCTGGGAGGACGGCCGGCTGACGTTCTGGGCGAGCACGCAGAACGTCCACGCGGTACGCGACACCGTGGCTGGCGCAGCTCGGCATCGACCCCGACACGCATCCGCGTCATCACGCCCGACGTGGGCGGCGGGTTCGGCGCCAAGATCGGCATCGACCGCGACGCGGTCCTGGTCGCGTGGGCGGCGCGCCGGCTCGGCCGGGCGCTGCGCTGGGCCGAGACCCGCAACGAGAACATCCTGGCCATGACGCACGGCCGCGCGCAGCGGCAGACCGTGAAGATCGGCGGCAGCCGCGACGGCCGCATCGCCGCCTACCGGCTCGACATCGTCCAGGACTGCGGCGCGTACGCGCGGCTCGGCCCGTACATGCCGACGCTGACGATGCTGATGGCCAGCGGCGTGTACGACATTCCGAAGGTCGAGGCGGCGTACCGCGCGGTGGTCACGAACACGGCGCCGATCGCGGCGTACCGCGGCGCGGGCCGTCCCGAGGCGACCGCGGCCATCGAGCGGGCCGTCGACCTGTTCGCCGCCGAGATCGGCATGGACGCCGCCGACGTACGGCGGCGCAACTTCGTCGCCCCCGACCAGTTCCCGTTCACGACGCCGACCGGCGCGACCTACGACACCGGCGAGTACGCCAAGGCGCTCGACACGGTGCTGGAGGCGGCCGGCTACGCCGAGCTGCGCGCCGACCAGGCGCGCCGCCGCGAGCGCGGCGACGTGGTCCAGCTCGGCATCGGCGTCTCCGCGTACGTGGAGATCACCGGCGGCGGCCCGGAGGACGGCGAGACGGCGTCGCTGTCGCGTGCACGACGACGGCACGGTGACCGTGTGCGACCGGGAGTTCGCCGCACGGGCAGGGGCACGCGACGGCGTGGGCGATGCTCGTCAGCGACGAGCTCGGCGTGCCGATGGACAAGATCACGGTGCGGCACGGCGACACCGACGTCTCTCCGAGGGCGTCGGGCACGTTCGGCTCGCGGTCGCTGCAGCTCGGCGGCACCGCCGTGCACAACGCCGCGCTGGAGGTCAAGGACCAGGCGCGCGAGCTGGCCGCCGAGCGAGCTGGAGGCCGACCCGGCCGACCTCGTCCTCGACAACGGCAGCGGCACGTGGAGCGTACGCGGCGTCCCCGGCAGCGGGGTGGGCTGGGGACGGCTCGCCGAACGCGCGGGCCCGCGGGCCTGTCCGCCGGACGACGAGTTCGCCACCGAGCTGTCGACGTTCCCGTTCGGCGCGCACGTCGCCGTCGTCGAGGTCGACACCGAGACCGGCAAGGTCGCGGCTCGTACGGCACGTCACGGTCGACGACGCCGGGCGCGATGCTCAACCCGGTGCTCGCCGAGGGCCAGCGCCACGGAGGCATCGCCCAGGGCGTCGCGCAGGCGCTGCTGGAAGAGATGGTCTACGACGACGGACGGCAACCCGGTCACCTCCACTCTCATGGACTACGCCTTCATCACGGCCACCGAGCTGCCGAGCTTCGAGCTCGTCGACCATGGAGACCCCGACGACGATCAACCCGCTCGGCGTCAAGGGCATCGGCGAGGCCGGCACGATCGGCGCGACACCGGCCGTACAGAACGCCGTGGTGGACGCGCTCGCCCACCTCGGCATCCGCCACATCGACATGCCGGCCACCCCCGAACGCGTCTGGACCGCGATCAACGAAGCGAGGACCTCCCGGTGAACGTGACGATCACTGTCAACGGCGAGGAGACCAGCACGAGGTGGAGGACCGTACGCTGCTGGTCCACCACCTGCGCGACGCGGTCGGTCTCACCGCGACCAACGTCGGCTGCGACACGAGCACCTGCGGATCGTGCACGGTGCTCATGGGCGGAGAGTCCGTGAAGTCGTGCACGGTGCTCGCCGCGCAGGCCGACGGCGACGACGTCGTCACGATGGAGGGCCTGGCCGACGCGACGGGCGGATGGACGCGCTCCAGCGGGCGTTCCAGCAGCACCACGCGCTGCAGTGCGGCTTCTGCACGCCGGGCATGGTGATGGCGGCGACGTCGCTGCTGCGCGAGAACCCCCACCCCACCGAGGGCGAGGTGCGTACGGCCCTGAAGGGCAACCTGTGCCGGTGCACCGGCTACCACAACATCGTGCGGGCGATCCTGGCCGCCGCGGAGGACGCATCATGATCCCGGCGAAGTTCGAGTTCCGCCGGGCCGGGTCGGCGGAGGAGGCCGTGAGCATCGTCGCCGAGTACGGCGACGAGGCGAAGTTCCTGGCCGGCGGGCACTCGCTGCTCCCGCTGATGAAGCTGCGCCTCGCGCAGCCGGAGATGCTCGTCGACCTCGGCCGCGTACGCGAGCTGTCCTACATCCGCGCCGAGGACGACCACATCGCGGTCGGCGCGCTCACCCGCTACCACGACATCGTGCACTCCGACCTGCTCGCCGCGGAGCTGCCGCTGCTCGCGTACGCCTCCGGTCACGTCGGCGACCCGCAGGTGCGTCACCGCGGCACGATCGGCGGCTCGATCGCGCACGGCGACTCCGCCTCGGACGTGCCCGCGGTCGTGCTGGCCCTGGACGGGGTGTTCGTCGCCCAGGGGCCGGGCGGCGTACGGGAGATCCCGTCGGCGGAGTTCTTCCGCGGGCCGTTCGAGACGGCGCTGGAGCCCGACGAGCTGCTGACCGAGATCCGGGTCCCGCGGCCGGCCGCGGCCGGAGTGGGCGTTCCAGAAGCTCACCGACGCGCGCCATCGACTGGGCCATCGTCGCCGTCGCCGTACAGGGCGAGTCGGTCGCGCTGGTGAACATGGGCGGGACGCCGCTGCGGGCGGCGCCGTCGAGCGGGCGCTGGCCGACGGCGCGTCCGTCGCTGACGCCGCCGCGCGGGCCGCCGACGGCACCGAGCCGTTCGACGACCTCAACGCGAGCGGGCCGTACCGCAAGCACCTGGCCCGTGTCCTGGTCCGCCGTGCGCTGGAGGACGCCCGCTCGCGCGGTTAGGGCCTGTCGTGACAGTGCGTACGCGCCCTCGCACGCCTCTTCTTCGTAGCGAACGCTACATCTATTGGTTGAAATGGAGTCGGTGCTACTGTAGTGACTCCTACGTGGGGTTTACCGATGTCATGGCCGCTACGGCGTAGGCACGCCCCAGCCACCGGATCGGAGCCGGAATGTCCATGACCGCCGAATCCCAGCCCGCCGAACTGCATCACTCGCACCGTGACGTCACCGGCGGCTGGCTCCGCCCGGCGACGTTCGGTGTGATGGACGGGCTCGCGTCGAACTTCTCCCTGGTCGCCGGCGTCGTCGGCGGCGGCGCGTCGAGTCACCAGGTCGTCCTCACCGGCCTCGCCGGACTCGTCGCGGGCGCGTGCTCGATGGCGAGCGGTGAGTTCACCTCCGTGTCGTCGCAGCGCGAGCTGATCCAGGCCGAGATCGAGATCGAACAGCGCGAGCTGGAGCGCAACCCCGAAGAGGAACTGCGCGAGCTGACCCTGATGTACGAGGCGAAGGGGCTGCGGCCGGAGCTCGCGGCGGAGGTCGCGAAGGAGCTGACGAGCCGTCCCGAGGTCGCCTGGCGGGTGCACGTACGCGAGGAGCTCGGCGTCGATCCCGACGACCTCCCCTCCCCGTGGACGGCTGCCGGGGCGTCGTTCCTGGCGTTCGCGCTCGGCGCGTTCGTGCCGCTGCTGCCGTTCATCCTCGGCGCCGCGGGCATCCTGCCCGCCCTGATCGTGAGCGCGGTGGCGATGGCGGCGACCGGCGGAGTGATCGCACGGCTGACGGCACGCCCGGCGTGGTTCGGCGGCGGCCGCCAGCTGCTGCTGGGCGTCGCCTCCGCCGCGATCACGTACGGGGTGGGCCTCCTGGTCGGCGCGGGGATCTCATGACACGGGGCCTGCGCACGGTCGCCCTGATCAAGCAGGTGCCGCTCGGCGGCGGTACGGGAGAGCTGGACACCGACGGGCGGTTGCGCCGCGACGTGCTGGACGCGGAGATGAACCCCTGGTGCCGCCGCGCGGTGACCCAGGCCGTACAGCTCAGTGCGGGTGACGGGGGGCGGAGCACCGCGATCACGATGGGGCCGCCGCCCGCCGCGGACGTCCTGCTGGAGGCCGCGGCCTGCGGCGTCGAGGACACCGTGCTCGTCTCGGATCCGGCGCTGGCCGGCGCGGACTGCTTCGTGACCTCGTACGCCCTCGCCGCGGCCGTCAGGGACCTCGGCGATGTGGACGTCATCCTCGTGGGGCGCAGCTCCGTCGACGGGAACACCGCTGCCGTCGGCCCCATGGTCGCCGAGATCCTCGGCCTGCCGTTCATCGGGCCGGCGCTGGCGATCACCCACGACGGGACGACCCTGCGGACGACCGCGCAGTCCGAGGACGGCACGGAGGCGGTCAGCGTCACGCTGCCCGCCGTGGTCGCGCTCGCCGAACGTTCGTGCAACGGCGCCAAGGCGCTGCCCGACGAATGGCCGGACGGCGTCGCCATACGTACGGTGACGGCGAAGGAGCGCATGACCAGCCCCACCGCGGTGGCGGGCGTACGGAGCATCTCCCAGGCCCGCCGTCCGGAGATCCTCGCCGGGGGCCTCGACGCGTGGGTCACGCGTGCGCTGGACCTGTGGGAGTCGCGGGAGAGCGCCGCCGGGGACCTCGTACAGGAGCCGCCGCCCGTACCCGCCGGAGGGACGGGGACGGGCGGCGACATCATCGTCCTGGCCGGCCGTCCGGACGACTCGGGAACCCGCGCGCTGCTCGGGGAGTCGGCCGCGCTGGCCGCGCGTATCGGCGGCCGCGTGCTGGCCGTCGTCACCCCCGGTCCCGGCGTCGACCGGCTCACCTCCTGGGGAGCCGACGACCTGATCACCATCGACCACGACGCTCCGCGTCCCGTGGCGGTGGCGCTCACCTCGTGGGTGGCCGCGCACGGCATGCCCTGGGCGATCCTCGGCACCGCGCGGTCCTGGGACCGGGAGGTGCTCGGACGGCTCGCCGTACGGCTCGACGCGGGGATCATGTCCGACCTCGTCCAGGTGACCGTACGGGCGGATGAGGAGACGGGAGAGCCGCGCCTCGTCGGCGTGAAGCCCTCCGGGAACGCCGCCATGGCCGACATCGTCGCGAACGGCGCCACCCAGATCGCCACGCTCCGCGCCGGCTGCCTCGACCTGCGCACCCCGCGCGCCGCGGGCCCGGTACGGCCGGTGCACCATCTCGCCGTCGGACCCGAGCCGGACGTCCGCACCGGGCAGCGGGTGCCCGAACGCGACTATGACGCGCTGGAGCGTGCCGAGATCGTCATCGGCGTCGGTCAGGCCGTCGATCCGGACCACTACGACGAGCTGCTGCCGCTGCGTACGCTGCTGGGCGCCGAGCTCGCGGCGACCCGCAAGGTCACCGACGCCGGGTGGCTGCCGCACTCGCGCCAGGTCGGCGTCACGGCGCGCAGCATCGCCCCGCGCCTGTACATCGCGTTCGCGCTCTCCGGGAACCCGAACCACATGCTGGGCGTGACACGTGCCGGCACCGTGATCGCCGTCAACGACGACCCGGACGCCGAGGTCTTCCAGCACTGCGACATCGGAATCGTCGCCGACTGGAGCGAGACCGCCTCGCGCATGGCCGCCGAGCTCGGCCGCCGCAGCGTACGCGAGACGACCGACGCGTCCTGACCCGCGGACATGGAGCGGCGCCGGCCGTACGGGGCTTTCACCCGAACGACCGGCGCCGAAGTCGGCCACTTGCCCGATCTGGGCCGTACGTCGATGGCCAGGGAGACGGTGAAGGCCACCACGACGGCGATCCCGCCCAGGATGGTGAGGCCGGTGTCGCCGAAGACCTCGGCCTTGAGGGCGGCGAGGGTGGCGGCGAGGGCGATGAGCACGCCGACCGCGATCTTCCAGTCGTCGCCGATGATGAAGTCGTACCAGAACTCGCCGAATGACTTGAGGAACTTCATCACACGGCCTCCTTCGCCGGGGCGTGCATGGACGGACGTCGGCTTGGGGGGGACTTCAGGACCGCGACGAACACGCGGCTGATCAGGAACCACACCACCAGCAGGGCGAGGATCGCCAGATCCTTACCCGGCCACACGAGGCTCTCCTGGCCGGCATGGAAGATGCCGATTCCCTCGATCGCCCAGAAGGTGCCGAACGAGGCGAGCAGCAGGCCGACGCCGTACTTGAGCAGGTTCTCGTCGATCATCGACAGCGGGCGCTTCAGCGCGAACGCGAGGGCCAGCACGATGACGACGGCCGCCACCGCGCCGACGGCGGCGGCGGGGACGTTGTTCGCGTTGAGCCCGAAGGTGATCACGATGAAGACGACCTCCATGCCCTCGAGGAACACGCCCTTGAAGGAGACCATGAAGGAGAACATGTCCAGGCCACCGCCTGCTCTGGCCGGCGGCGTTCGCCGCCTCGACCTCCTCGCGGTAGATCGCGTCCTCGTCGTGGATCGCCTTGCGTCCCGACGAACGCAGAATCGCCTTGCGCAGCCACTGCAGACCGAAGCTCAGCAGCAGGCCGCCGATCACGAGCTGCAGCGCGGACTCCGGGAACCAGCGCCCGAGGGCGTAGCCCGCGATGGAGGTCACGACGGCCAGTACGCCGAGGGCAGCGGCGACCCCGATCAGGGTCGAACGCCAACTTCGGGTGAAGCCCATCGCCATGACGATCGTCGTTGCTTCGACCATCTCGACGAAGCAGGCAACGAACGACGCGACGACAAGACCCCAGGTTGCGGCAGTCACAAAATCTCCCCTCTACGGTCGAAAAGTAACAGATGTTGCACATAACGATAGTTACATGAAACAGACGTGTCAATCGCCTGCTCTACGGGGTTATGGGTAAGAGGGGCCGGTTGGCGTGGCTACTCCAGTTAGACTCCGGTCATGCCTGCTACCGGTTCGTCGCCCATGGGATCTCTGGAGGAGCGTGTCGCCGCGCGGCGCGACTCCCTCAGCGCCGCGGAGCGCAAAGTCGCCCGTTTCCTCGCGAGCCATCCGGACAAGGTGGCGTTCGGATCGGCCGCCGAGCTGGGGCAGCTCACCGGCACCAGCGACGCGACCGTCATCCGTACCGTCAAGGCGCTCGGGTACGACGGGCTCCCCGGGCTGAAGGACACCCTCCGCGAGAACATCCGCGAGCGGCTGACGCCCGCCGGCCGGATGAGCCGCAGCCTCGACACGACCGGCAGCGCACCCGAGGCCGTTCTCGCCCAGGTCCTGGCCGCCAGCATCGAGCTGCTCCAGGAGGCGCAGCGGTCGATCCGGCCCGAGAACTTCACCGACGCGGTCAAGCTGGTCCACGGCGCGCGCGAAACGCTCATCCTGGGCTTCGGCGGCCTGGGCGTCCTCGGCGAATACCTGGCGCTCAGGCTGACGCGCCTGCGTCACAACGTCCGCAGCTCCATCGCGTCCGGCCCACAGCTCGCCGACGACCTCTTCCGGCTGACGGCCGACGACGTCCTCGTCGTCATCATCCACCAGATCATCACGAACGACGTCGAGGTCGCGCTCGATCAGGCGGTCACCGTCGGCGCGAAGGTCGTGCTCATCACCGACAGCCTCAGCGAGGCCCTCGCCGACCGGGTCACGGTGAGTGTCGCCGCCCCGGTCGGCGACACGAGCAGCTTCCGCATGCAGTCCAACACGCTCGCCGTCCTGGAGGCCCTCGCCCTCGCGATCGCCGCGTACGACCGCGACGTCACGCTGGAGGGGATGGCAGAGCTCAACCAACTGCGCCGCAGGCTGCGCGGCGAGGACGACGACACCGCGCGGCGGGCAGACGGCGAAAGAGCTCCTGACACGCTCACACGGAGTTCAGGCCACCTTCGGATCCTCCGGCGGCCAGGCTGGCGTCGGCCAGCGCCCGCTGGCGTCCCTTCAGCGGCACGCACAGCGGCTTGCCGCTCACCGGATGAGCCAGGATCTGCGACTCGATGCCGAAGACCTCGCGCATCATGTCGCAGGTCAGGACATTCTCCGGGGCTCCCTGGTCGACCAGGGTGCCCTCGCTGAGCACGAAGACGTTCTGCGCGTACTCCGCGGCCTGGTTCACGTCGTGCAGGACCATCACGATGGTCTTGTTCTGGTCCCGGTTGAGATCCGAGAGCAGATCGAGCACGTCCAGCTGGTACGCGATGTCCAGGAACGTCGTTGGTTCGTCCAGAAGCAGCAGGTCCGTTCCCTGAGCCAGACACAACGCGATCCACGCCCGCTGGCGCTGGCCGCCGGAGAGCTGGTCGACCTGCCGGTCGCGGATCTCGGCGCTGCCGGTCACGTCCAGCGCCCACTCGACGGCGTCCTTGTCCGTCGAGGTCGGCGCCTTCAGGCTGCTCCGGTGCGGGTGGCGCCCGAACCAGACCAGGTCCTCGACCGAGATCGACTCCGGCGCGATCAGCAACTGCGGCAGGATCGCCAGCCGCCGCGCCACCTCCTTGGTCGACAGCGAGTGGATCGACTGCCCGTCGAGCACCACCGACCCCTTGGTCGGCTTGAGCAACCTGGCGAGCGCGCGCAACGCCGTCGACTTCCCGGAGCCGTTCGGGCCGATCAGTACGCTCACCTGGCCGTCCGGCACCACGATCGAAAGGTCGCGCGCGATGACCTTGTCGTCATAAGCGAGTTCGATGCCGTCTGCTTGAAGCCGCATCCAGACCCCTTAACGTGCGCCGGCTTTGCCGGTCTTGGCGAGTAGGTACAGGAAGTAAGGAGCCCCGATCACCGAGGTCACCAGGCCTGACGGGATCTCCAGAGGCGGGATCGCGCCGCGGGCGACCGTGTCGGCCACCAGCATCAGGAGGGCGCCGAGGAGACCGGCGACCGGCAGGTACGACCGGTGCCGGCCGCCGACGAGCCGCCGCGCGACGTGCGGGGCGACGAGTCCGACGAAGCCGATGGTCCCGGCGCCCGCGACGACGGCGCTCGACAGGGCGACGGCGATCAGCAGGGTGATCCGGCGCGTCCGCTCGACAGGCTCGCCGAGCCCGGCGGCCAGGTCGTCGCCCAGGCCCAGCGTGTCGAGCCGCCGGGAGTAGAAGAGAAGGAGAGGCGTGAGGACCGCGACCCACGGCAGGATCTGCCAGAACGACATCATCGTGCGGCCGTAGAGGCTGCCCGACAGCCAGGTCAGCGCGGAGCTGGCGGTCAGCGGGTAGCGGACCAGGAAGAACATGATCCCGGCTTCGCACAGCGCGCTGACGGCGATGCCGACGAGCGCGAGCCGGGCCGGCGTCGTGCCGCCGCGGTACGCCGCGACGTACACGAGCCCGAACGCGAGGACGCCTCCGGCGAAGGCCACCACCGGCAGCAGGATCGCCGGTGAGGCGGGCGCGGCGAGGACGACGAACACCGCGGCGAGCCCGGCGCCCTTCGTGACGCCGATGATGTTGGGGGCGGCCAGCGGGTTGCGGATCACCGCCTGCATCACGCCTCCGGAGACCGCGAGGCCGATACCGACGGTCCAGCACAGCAGTACGCGTGGCAGCTGGAACTTCATGATCACGTCGGCCTGGTCGCCGCGCGCTCCGGTGAGGGCGTTCAGCACCGTACTGGGGGAGAACGTCGTCGTGCTGACCATCAGGCTCACGAAGGTCAGGACGACGCACACAACCGTCAGGCCGATGACGAGCACGCGCTGGCGCCGGTCGCGGAGGACATGCCGCGTGACGGGAGCGGCCGAAGCGATGGCGGTCATTGGCCGACCTTCTTCCGGCGGGCGAGGTAGATGAAGTACGGGGCTCCGACCAGCGCGGTCACCACGCCTGAAGGCACCTCCGACGGAGGGTTGATGTAGCGGGAGAGGATGTCGGCGTAGACGAGCATGTCCGCGCCGACGATCGCGCAGATGGGGATGACCACGTAGTTGTTGGCGCCGACCAGCCGCCGCACGATGTGCGGCACCACCAGCCCGACGAACGTGATCGGCCCCGCGACGGCCACACCGGAGCCCGCCAGCACGATCACGAGCACCGCGCCGAGGACACGGATCTGCGTGACGCGGGCGCCGAGGCCGCGGGCGAGGTCCTCGCCGAGGCCGAGGAGGTTCAACCTGCCGGCGAGGGCGATCGCGCCGATCAAACCGAGGATCGTCCACGGCAGGATCGTGCGCGTGTCGTTCCAGGTGGCGACGTTCACGCCGCCGACGATCCAGTGGAAGATCGCCGAGGTCGAGTTGTCGTAGAAGATGATCAGCGCCTGGGTGACCGACAGGATGAGTGTCGTCAGCGTGACCCCGGCCAGCGCGATCCGCACCGGGTCGGTACGACCGCGGCCGAGGCCCGCCATCATCAGGACGAGCACACCGCAGATCGCCGCGCCGATGAAGGCGAGGACGACGACCGAGACCCCGGCGAGCGAGGTGGCGAACGTCACCGAACCGACGGCGAGGATCGCCGCACCCGCGCTGACGCCGAGGATCTCCGGCGCGCCCAGCGGGTTCGCCGTCACGGCCTGCATGATTACGCCGGACACCGCGGAGTTCGCGCCTACCAGCGCGCCGAGCACGGCGCGTGGCAGACGGATCCCGTGGATGATCGCGGCGTTCGCCGACTGGCCGCCGAGCAGGACCCCGCTGACGATGGTCGAGAGGCTCATCGGGGTCGGGCCGATCGCGACACTCCATGCGATCCCGGCGGCGAGAAGGGCCAACGCGACGATCGTGACCCCGGTGGCGGCCGAGTAGCGCGTCTTCGGCTTCGCCTTGGTGGCCGCCGCTCTGGCGGCCGCCGAGCCGGACTTCGGTGTCCGAGGTGCGTCGTCGTGTCGCTTGGACGCGTTACATGGCTCACCGGCGTTCTCCCGCCGGTAGTGATCGGCTCATTGCTCCATGACCATTCGTCGATTAATGGTTTCGGGAGGGGGGTCAGTGCAGGTGATCGACGGCCTGCTGGAGCACGATCTCGGAGGTCTTGATTCCGCGTTCGGCCGACCAGAGGGAATCTTCGACCTCGAAGACCTGCTCGTTCTTGACCGCGTTGATCTTTTTCCAGATCGGGCTGGTCTTCCATTTGTCGACCACGGTCGGCTGCGGGTCACGGCCGAGGAACATCACGTCCGGATTGAGGCTGAACACTCGTTCGAGGGTCAGCATTTCGAAACGCTGACCGGGACTTCGGAGGAGAACCGACTTGAGGCCGGCGAGCGAGAGGATCTGCGGCTCCCACTGGCCGCCGCCGTGCGCGGCGAAGTCGGGCGCCAGGATGTCCGCATAAAGGACTGTTCGGTTCTCGCCCGGCGGGACTTTGGCGATGAGATCGTTCATCGTCTTGAAGTGCGTGGTCAGTGCCTTCTCCATGGTCGAGCACTGATTCACGGCCGAGGAGATCTGCAGGTCGACAGCGAGCGTCGAACCGTATCCGGCGCCGATGCTGGTCAGGGAGACGGTCGGGGCGATCCCGTTCAGCTGGCCGTAGATCGCCTTGTCACGGGTGGTGTCGGCGATGATCAGGTCGGGCTTGAGTGAGCTGATCACGGCGAGGTTCGGCGCCGACCGCAGGCCGACCGACTTGTAGTCGGTGATGTTCTGCTTGAGGCCGGCGATTCGTGCGGGTTTGTTGTCGTCCGCGATTCCCACCGACTTGACGCCCGAGGCCGCGAGCGCGTCGGCGAACGAGATCTCCAGTGCGATAACTCGCTTCGGAGTGCCTTTGATCGCCGTCGTTCCAAGATCGTGTTTGATCGTGCGGGTCGGCTTATCGCACTGCGACATGTCGACCTTTTGCTTGAGCAAGTCGAGTGTCACGCTGCTGGCCGGCTCGGTCACCGTGGGGGCGTTCTTGTTGCCGATGGTCCCCGTACTGGTGCCCTGGCCGTCGCCGGCGGAGCCACAGGCCGACAGCGCGAAAAGGGCTGCCATACCGATGGCGGAGAAGGTCGCATGTGAGTGTTTTGTGAGTCTCATTCGCGTTCCCTCAATGAGGTGGGAGGAACGGTGTTCCCGCTGAAGGGGGCTGAAGTTCCCCACACTGTAGGACTCGCTACAAGTCGCGTCAATAGGTGTCTTAGGCACTACCAGCGGAGATCTGTGCTCTCGCGTGCCGGGGGGGCCCTATCGAGCTCTGTAGTAGTGGCAACTACAGGGATGTCTTGCGTAGCACTCACTACGGGACGGCCCTGGTAAGGGGTGGTGCCGGGCGCTGGAGGGGTGGCTCTGGAGCGTCCGTCTCATGCCGCGCGCGGCGCGGCTTCGGCGTGCGGAGCATCGGTCTGCGGATCACGCTGTCCGGATACTGCTTGCCTCTGTCACGATACGTCCTGTTTTGGGGCGCTGACCTGCTGGAAGGAAGGTCTCTGAGGCCTGTGTGGCCGGATGGGCGGCGCCGCCTGCGGATATGACCCACCGTGTCCGTGCGTACACCGATACGGTGTCTTGATCATGAAAGCGCGGTGAACGCCGCCACGCGATCGGAGGACGGCACGTGTCGGGGCGGGTAAAGATCTGCGGAGGAGTCTTCCTCTGGATGGTGATGGCGGCACTCGGAATCGTCGCCAAGACCTCGTTGGTGACCCGTGTGGACACACGGATCGACGAACACCTCGTCGCGCTGCGGACCCCCGCGCTCACCCTGCTCGCCAAGATCGCCACCTTCGCGGCCCAGGCCGCGGTGGGCCTCGTCGTCGCGTTAGTCGTGCCCGCCGTCCTCTGGTACGCCCGGCGGCGGCTGGACGCCCTCCTGGCCGGATGCCTCATGATCGGCGCGATCGGGGTGGCCTACCTCGGCAAGTCGACGATCGCGGAACACCGCCCGCCGCAGCGCCTGTGGGTCATCCCGCCGGACAACCCGATGAGCTTCCCGAGCGGGCACGCCACCATCTCCGCCGGAATCGCTCTCCTGCTGATCCTTCTCGTGCACGGGAGCCTGCGCCCGCTCGCCTGGGTGGCCGGAATCTGCTTCGCGGGCATCGTGGCGTCCGCGCGCCTCTATCTCGGCGTGCACTACCTGGCCGACGTCCTCGGCGGGTTCCTCGCCACGGGCGGCGCCGCGCTGCTGGTCTCCGGGGTCATCGGCCTGCCGGCGATCCGGCGCCGCCTGGAAGACGTGGGCACTCCGGCCACCGGACGCCATCACGCGCGCCGCTTCACGCGGGAACGTCAAGTGGAGACGACGACTGAGCCGTCCCGCTGGTACGCCGGTGTGATCCCACTGAGGCCTGCTTTGAGATTAGGCATCAGGCGGCCATACGCGTGGCGTATTCACGTCTACCGGTCGCGGCCTGGCAAATCGCTATAAGTCGCAGTTCTGTTAAGGCCTCTTCAGCAGCGGTCATTACTCTGGACACGTGCCCGACCGTGGTGGAAGTATCTGCGCCCATAGCAGCCGTGGGGTGAGGCAATGGGGCAGCCCGACGCCCAGATGGGCAGAGTGTGGACGGTGTTCTTAGCGGCCGTTCTCGCGGAGCGCGCCCGCGCTCTCCGGCAAGCCTGCGACCTGGGGATCGGCCTCCACGGCCCTACTCACGGCCGGTAGGCGTCCACCCGTTATCGGTGCCCGGCGCTCGGCACGTCTGCATTAACCGAACCCTCGAAATGCGTCTGGTACCGGGGCCATTCCGGGGCGTTCGATGTCAAAAAGTGCTCCCGCCGCGGCGGCCCTCGTTCCCCTCTCATTTACTTTATTATCACAGGACCTCACAGGGCCCATCGATTCGCGTGCCGAGGCCCATCGGCCGGCTCGCCACGGCAGAAAGGACAGTCGGCTGATGACCCCGCCCGAAAACCAGCCGCTCGACTACCCGTTCAGCACCGACGACGACCCGTTGACGCTCAGCGCCACGTACGCGGACCTGCCCTCCGTCACGAAGGTCACCGTGGCACCGAGCAGACGGCCCGCCTGGCTGATCATCGGTTATGAGGACGTCCGGTTCGTACGGAAGAGCCGTCATTTCAGCCGCGCCGAGGCCGACCTGCTCAAGGTGGACGGCTATCCACAGCTCGCCGGCTTCATGCTCGGCAGCGACGGCAAGGAGCACGGACGGCTTCGCGGAGCGGTGAAAGACGCCTTCACCTCCGACCGCATCGCGCTCCTCCAGCCCCGCGTCCAGAGCCTCACCGAGTCCCTGCTCGACGAAATGGCCGCAGGCGTGGAGGCCGAGTTGGTGCAGGACCTCGCGGCGCCGCTCACCCTGACCGTCATCGGCGAGCTGCTCGGCATCCCCGAGGCCGACCGGCCCAAGTTCCGCACCTGGGGAGACGCGTTCCTCAGCACCAGCGAGTCCTCCGAGACGGAGTCGAGCGCGGCGCAGATCGGCATGGCCACCTACCTCGGCGGCCTCATCGCCACAGCGCCGACGGAGGGACTGCTCGCCCACATCCTGGCCCAAGGCGAATCCCACCTCACCCCGCAGGAGGTCATCAGCCTCTGCATCGAGATCATGCTCGCCGGCTGGGAGACCACCACCGCGGCGATCTCCTCCTTCACGTACTGGCTCCTCACGAACTACCGGAAGGACGGCGTCAGCTGGTTCCGGCACCTCGGCGACCACCCGGAGGAGATCCCGCGCGCCGTCGAGGAACTCCTCCGCATGATCCCGATCGGCGCCGAAGACGGCCTCCCGCGCTGCGCGACGGAGGACGTGGAACTCGGCGGCGTCACCATCCACTCCGGCGACCTGGTCCTCATCGGCGACGACGCGACCCACCGCGACCCGCAGGTCTTCCCGGAGCCGTCACGCATCGACCTGCGGCGCTACCCGAACCGGCACATGGCCTTCGGGTACGGAACCCACTACTGCCTCGGCGCCAACCTCGCGCGCCTGGAACTGGCGGAGGCCCTCCGGCAGCTCGTCGATTCCCCGACATGCACGTCGCGATCCCTCTGTCGGAGATGCGCTGGAAGCGGGGCACGTCGATCAGGGGACCGCTGGAGCTGCCCGTACGGCTGAAGTAGCGCCTCAGCGAAAGTCACCGGCGTGCTCGTCCGCCCAAGAGCGGAACGATCTGGCGGGCACCCCGGTGACCGCCTCAACGGTCGAAGTGACCGACTCGGGATCACGCAACATGGCCGCCTGCCCATCGAGCAGGCTGGCGGCGAACGTCGGAGAGAGCCCCCGCTGGAGCAAATCCGCCCGAGCTTCCTCCAGGCCGAGTTCCTCCCACCGAACCTCCTTACCGGCCGCCGCCCCGATCACCGCCACCTGCTCCCGCTGAGAGATCCGCTCCGGCCCGGTGAGCACGTACTTCGCCCCGTCATGCCCGTCCTCGACGAGCGCCCCGACCCCGACCGCCGCGATGTCCCGCTCATGGATCAACGGCCGGACCATGTCCCCGAAGAACCACCGCACCACGCCATCGTTCTTGATCTGCGAAGCCCACATGAGGGTGTTGGACGCGAACCCACCGGCCCGCAGGAAGGTCCACCCGACCCCGGCCTTCTCGATCAGCCCTTCAAGCCGCGCGTGCGACCCGAGAATCGTGTCCGGCGCCGCATCGGGGTGGACGCCCCGAGCGGAGAGATAGACGACGCGTCGTACCCGCCGCCCGATCGCCGCGATCGTCTCCGAAGCCGCATGATCGGCCGAAAGCGTAGGCCAGACGAGAAAAACCGAGTCGACGCCCTGAAGCGCTCCGTCAAGCCCGCCCGGATCCCCCAGATCCCCCCGTACGACCTCGACCCCATCCGGCAACCGAGCCGAAGCGGGATCCCGGGTGAGCGCCCGCACCTTCTCCCCACGCCCGACCAGCCCGTCACGACATGCCGCCCGACCTTCCCGGTCGCCCGGTAACGAGAATCATGCGCCGTCCCTTCTCCGTGAGTACGGCCACCCACCCTGCGACCTCGAAAGATCGAGGTCAACGGAAAGACGAACGCCCCGGCCACAGGGTGGTCGGGGCGTTCGTCTGGCGGGGGTCAGGTGCAGGCGGGGAGGTGCATGGCTTCGACGTAGCCCCAGCGGCCGGCGGTCGCGGAGTAGCCGAGGATCCAGGTTTGGGCTGAGTGGTGGCCGCAGTGGGCCGTGGTGATGCGGAAGGTGTCCTTGGCGATCGTGTTGCCGATCACGAAGGAGCGGGCGCCGCTGCGGATGGAGGCGTTCGAGCCGAGGTGGATGGTGGCGTTCTGGCTCTTGCCCGAGTGCGGGGCGCTGATCGGGACGCTCTCGACGGCTCCCTTGCCGCCGATGGCGCGCAGGTCGCCCAAGGCGGAGCCGTGGTCGCCGTGGCTGAGGGCGTGGGGGCTGGTCAGGCAGGACTGGGCGATGAAGCCCCAGCTCGGGTCGGCCTTCCTGGCGTAGTCGAGGACCAGGGCGTAACCCTTGTACGTGTAGCGGACGCCGACCGTGGTGGACTTGCCCGTCGACGACTTCTGGTTCTTGGGCCAGGTGCGGTCCGGCACTCCGGCCTTGGGGAAGTTCGTGTGGATCGCGCAGTTGCCCGTCTGCGTCGTCGAGTGCGTGTAGTGCGTCTTGGCGGCTTCTGCGGTGGTGGCCATCGCGGGGAGCCCGATCAGCAGCCCGGCGAGTGCGCCCGTGGTGGCGATGGTGCGCAGCATCTGGTCGCTCCTTGAGGGGATTCCGGCGGGCAAGTGCCCGCTAGGATGACGACTTGTTATCTGAGATGACACCATGCCAGACGTCATCTCAAGCGTCAACAGTGTTATTTGAGACGACGAGGTGGGCATGGACATGCGAGCGGCGCTTCTACGGGATCGCCGAAATCGCCGAGGCTCTCGGCATCGACCGGCAGCTGGTCACCGTGTGGCGGCGGCGGTCCAGCCACGGCATGCCGATCCCCGACGAAGAGCTCTCCTCCGGGCCGCTGTGGACGGCGGACACCATCGAGCCGTGGATCGCCGCGACGCGGGCGCGGCTGCTCGCCGACGCCGAGGGCTCACGCGTCGCCGATCCGGGCTGGTGCGCCAGGGCGTACGTCGCCTGTTCCGCCTGGTCACGATTCTGCTGGAGGACGCGCCGCGGGCGGAGGTGCTCACCCGGGCCCTGCAGGACCTCGGGCAGTCGCACGCCGCGCTGGCCGCCGCCGAGCGCGGCATGCCGGACCTCGTCGCCGTGGCGCGTACGGCCGAGGACCTGGCGAAGGACCCGGACGCTCCGCCAAGCTCAACGCATTGCTGGCCGACTGCCTGCGGGCCGTACCGCAGGCGATCAAACTGCTCAGCAGCGTGTCCGCAGCCACTGGTGCAGCGCCCACCCGGTGACCGTCGCCGACCCCGTCGAGTGCCCGTACACCCAGCCGCGTCCCTTCGAGCTCTCGACGACGAACGCGTCTCCCGGCGCGAGTGTCGCGAGCACCTTCGTGCGCTCCTCGCGATCGGGATCCCGCCGTACGGTCAGGTGCTGCGCGCAGACCCGCAGAGTGCGGACCGCCGTCGTGGAGCGAGACGGGGCGGCGAGCGGCGTGTGAGCGGGCGCCGCAGCGCGGACGGCCAGACGGCCCAGACCGTACCGGCGACGGCGCAGGCCAGCACGGGTGCGGCGATCACGGCAGGCCAGAGGCGGCGTGGCGACGCCTCCGCGGTGGGCGCGACCGACGTGACGGACGGCGTGCCGGACAGCAGGGCATGACCCGCGATGCTTCCCCCGTCGACCGGCACCTCCTCGCCCGTTCCCGCCGTCAGTGCGGCGCGCGCGTGGTCGAGTACGGCGCCGGCCGACGGGTGGCGTTCGCCGGGATCATGGGCCAGCGCGCGTTCGAACACGACCCGCAGTGACGGCGCGCAGGCGAGCCGCATCGGCGTACCGCGCTCCAGCAGGGGGCGCCGGGAGGGCTCGTAGAGAACCAGGGCGAAGGAGTAGACGTCGGGCGGGACGATCGGGGTGGCGGAGTGGGGATGTAGTGAAGGGGGGGAGAGGGGGGGCACCGACCGCGCGAGCCCGAGATCGGCCAGCCACACGCGCTCGTCGCCCGCGGGCCCTTCGAGCAGGATGTTCTCCGGCTTGACGTCGAGGTGCACGACGTTGCGGCGGTGCAGGGCGTCCAGCGCGTCCGCCACCTGCGACAACAGCCGCAGGGCGTGGCCGGGCAATAGCCGTCGCCCGATCAGGCCGCGCAGGCTCCCGCCCTCGGCGAGGCGCATCGTGATGTAGGGCAGGCCCTCGTCCTCGCCGGCGTGGAACACCGGCAGCACGTGCGGATGGTCGAACTCCGCCAGCAGCCGCGCCTCAGACCGGGGAGGGGCCGGGTGCGACGTGAGACCTGAGCGCACGTGCGCCGCAGCGTCGCCACGGCCCGTACACGACGCCCAGCGCGGCGAGGCGCGGACGGTGACCGCGACACGGGGACCCGCCACTGGACACGGCCTCCTCGATCAGCTTGCGGACAAAATAGCCCGAACCCGTAGAGAAGGCCGCTCCTTTGCCTCGGGTCACCGTGGGGTAGCTTCACCCTCATGAACCGGCCGGTACGAATCGCCAACTGCTCAGGGTTCTACGGTGACCGCCTGTCCGCGCTGGCCGAGATGGTCGACGGCGGCCCGGTCGACGTCATCACCGGCGACTACCTGGCCGAGGTCACCATGCTGGTGCTGGCCAAGAACCGCCTGAAGAAGCCCGGCGGAGGCTACGCCACCACCTTCCTGCGCCAGCTCGCGCCCGTCGCCGCGAAGATCGCCGAACGCCGCATCAAGGTCGTCGTCAACGCCGGCGGCCTCGACCCGGCGAACCTCGCCGAGGCGACACGCGCGCTTCTCGCCGAGGCCGGCGTCGAGCTCTCCGTCGCGCACGTCGAAGGCGACGACCTCGCTCCGTCGCTGCCCGAGCTGCGGGCCGCAGGGCACGACCTGGCACACCTCGACACCGGGAAGCCGTTCGACAGCTGGGGCAGCGAGCCGCTCACGGCCAACGCCTACCTCGGCGGGTTCGGCATCCAGGCCGCGCTCACCGCCGGCGCCGACATCGTCGTGACCGGACGGGTCGCCGACGCGTCGCTGGTCACCGGCGCGGCCGGCTGGTGGTGGCAGTGGACACCGGCCGACCACGACGCCCTGGCCGGCGCGGTGGCGGCCGGGCACGTGATCGAGTGCGGGGCGCAGGCCACCGGCGGCAACTTCTCCGGGTTCCAGACGGTCGACGACCTGATCGCGCCCGGCTTCCCGATCGCCGAGGTCGACCGCGACGGCTCCAGCGTGATCACCAAGCACGAGGGCACGGCCGGGGCCGTCACCGTCGACACCGTCACCGCGCAGCTGCTGTACGAGATCGGCGACCCGGCGTACCTCAACCCCGACGTGGTCGCCCACCTCGACACCGCCGTACTCGACCAGGTCGGGCCCGACAGGGTGCGTGTCAGCGGCGTCGCCGGATCACCGCCGCCGCCCACCACCAAGGTCGCCATCACCGGTCTCGGCGGCTGGCGCAACAGCTCGACCTTCGTCCTCACCGGACTGGACGCGGACGCCAAGGCCGCACTCGTCGAGAAGGCCGTACGCGCACGGCTCGACGGCGTTCCCGGCATCACGGACCTGCGCTTCACCCGCATCGGGCGGCCCGTGGAGGACCCGTCCGAGCAGATGGACGGCTCCAGCCTGCTGCACGTCGCCGTCGACGGCGACCAGGCCTCCGCCGGGCGCCCGTTCTCCGCGCTGTGCGTGGAGCTCGCGCTGTCCAGCTACCCGGGCATCTACGGCGCGGGTGTGCCGAGCTCCGGCGCTCCGTACGGCGCGTACTGGCCGACGCTGGTCCCGCAGGCGCTCCTCCACCACACGGTCGTCCACCCCGACGGCCGCCGCGAGGACGTGCCGCCGCCCGCCACCGCCGACACCGAAGCCCGGCCGCGCCGCCGGCCCCCGCGTACGAACCCGAGCCCACGGTCGACGGTCCGCTCGGACGACTCGTGTACGCGCGCTCCGGCGACAAGGGCGGCAACGCCAACGTCGGCCTGTGGGTCACCGACCCTGCCCTCTGGCCCTGGCTCGCCGCCACCATGACCACCGGCCGCCTGCGCGAACTCCTCCCCGAGGCCGCCGGACTCGACATCGACCGGTACGAGCTGGCGAACCTGCGAGCGGTCAACTTCGTCATCCGCGGCCTCCTCGACGGAGGCGCGACCGAGGCCCGCCGCTTCGACACCCAGGCCAAGGCCCTCGGCGAATGGCTACGCGCCCGCCACGTCCCTCTGCCCGCCCGCCTGCTCTGCCTAGACCCCGGCGGCGGTGACGACCGCCTCGGTGGTGAAGCCGAGGAGCATGCCCAGGGCGACGCACCACGCGGTGAGCTCCTTGAACGCCGTACGGCGTGCCGTGGTGAACAGCTCGATGACGACGTACAGGAGGGAGCCGGCGGCGAGGCCGCGGACGGCGACCGAGACGGCGCCGGCCAGCGTCTGACCGGCGACGGCGCCCGCGAGGGCGGGAACGCCGCCGATGAGGCCGAGCAGCAGGAGCCGTGGCCACGACGGGCGCTCGCCGCGCGCGGCCGACGGCGCGGCGACGGCGAACCCCACCGTCGCGTTGTGCAGCACGAACCCGACGACGAGCAGCGTTCCCGGCGAGGTCGCGCCGAGGGACATGCCCACGGCGAGGTTCCGCAGCCCGACGGCGGTGGCGATCATCAGTGCCACCTCACCGGGCGTCGAGCGCCGTACGCGGCACAGCTCGGTGACCGAGGCGGTGCCCGGGCCCTCCGAACGGTGATCGGGTGTCCGCCGGGACGCGTAGTGAGCCAGGCCGGCCAGCCCGGCGGTCAGCCCGACCGCCAGTACCAGCCCGTACTGCAGCGCCGGAGCCCACAGGTGGTAGTCGAGCGCGTCGTTGACCGGCCGCCACGCGCGGGTGAGGGCGTTCCACTCGAGGAACAGCAGGACGCCGGCGGCGACGGCGTTCAGGGCCGCGCGTACCCGCGGCCGTCCCACGCGCAACCGCCCGGACAACAGGCCGGGTGCGATGGTGAGACCGGCGACGGCGCCCAGCAGAGTCATGTTCGCGACGGACACGGCCAACCTTCCCTACGACACTGCGAGCCGCATCCGACACTGCCGCAGGTCCGTGCGGCGCACCAGGTCACGGCCTCACGGGTGCTCCGAACGGCGTGCGCGCCGCTTCGGTCACTCATATGGGTCGACGGGAGTCTTGATCTCGGCGAGGCTCGTGGCCCGGAGCTCGGGGACGCCGTCCGAAGAAGGGCCGAACGTGCCGGTGACCGTGACCCACTGGTCGCGGTTCGGGCGGGTGCCCGACGCTCCCGTGACACGGACCACCGACGCGACGGCGTCGGCCGCGCAGCAGGCGATCTGGTAGCGCGCGATACGGAAGCCCTGCGTGTCACCGGATGGGGTCACGAAGCCGGTCAGGCGTACGGGTGTGGAGCCGAAGCTGGCGCCGCGGTGGTCGGCCGTGCGCTCGTCGAACTCCAGCAGCGTCATCGGCACCGTACGGCCCGTGCGCAGCGGCTCGAAGGTGCGGCCGCCCGAGGAAACGTTGACGGCGGCGCTGCGCGCGACGCCGAAGCTGCCCAGCGACGGGGGCGTGACCAGCAGCAACGCCAGGACCGGTGCGAGCAGCAGCCAGCCGATGCGTTCGCTGTGACCATGGTCGCCGCCGTGCGGGTGGTCGTGCGCCGCCTCACCGGGACGCCTGCGCCGGCCGAGCGCGCGTACGACGCCGAACAGGCCGAGGGCGACGAGGAGGATGCCCGCGACCAGGAGCAGCCAGCCCATGCCGGTACGTACGTACTTCGCGTACGCGCCGGAGACCGCTAGCCGCACCATCAACGCCCCGACCAGCAGCACGGTCGTCGCTCGCGCGTCCTCGCTCACAGCAGCCACCATCCGACGAGACCGGCGGTCGTCACGGCGACCGCGAACGTGGCGAGGGAGAAGCGCCAGGCGAAACGGGGACCGAACGTCCCCGCCTGGAGGGCGAACAGCTTCACGTCCACCATCGGCCCGACGACCAGGAACGCCAGCCGCGCCGTCAGGGAGAACTGCTTGAGCCCGGCGGCGACGAACGCGTCCGCCTCCGAGCAGAGCGAGACCAGCACCGCGAGGACCCCGAGCACGAGGATCGAGACGGGACCGGGCTCGGCGATGGAGTTCACGAAGTCGCGTGGCACCAGGGTCTGCAGGGTCGCGGCTGCGGCGGCGCCGATGACGAGGAAGCCGCCGGCCTGCAGGAAGTCGTGCTGCGCGGTGGACAGGAAGAGGAAGAACCGCGGCCTGTCCTCGGACTCGGTACGCGCGCGCGGGGGTTTGAACAGGTCGTCGCGGCCGAGCGTGATCCACAGCAGGCCCATCGCGACGGAGGCGGTGAGGCTCGCGACCAGCCGGGCGAGCACCATCATCGGCCTGCCGGGGAACGCCACCGCGGTGGAGACGAGCACGACCGGGTTGATCGCCGGCGCGGACAGCAGGAAGGCGAACGCCGCGGCGGGTGTCACGCCGATCGACACGAGCCGGGCCGCGACCGGCACCGAGCCGCACTCGCAGCCGGGCAGCGCCGCACCGGCCGCCGCCGCGGCGGGGACGGCCAGAATCGGACGCTTGGGGAGCATCCGCGCGATCGCGCCCGGGGGGACGAAGGCCGCGATCGCGGCGCTCACGGCGACGCCGAGGACGAGGAACGGCGTGGCCTGGATCGTGATCGCGACGAAGATCGTGGCCCAGTTCGCGGCGGCCGGGTGGGTGAGCAGGCCGGTCAACGTGGGACGGAGCAGGACGGCGGCGACGATCAGCGCCGTGACCAGCATCAGTCCGGCTTGCGGAAGGCGCCGTCGGCCGGGCGGGGCGTCATGCGCGGCGGGCGGCGCTTCGGGCGATGACACCGGATTGCGCACAGGCGGCAATGTAACCGCATCCGTAAATGGCTCACAACATACGAAGTCACGCGATGAATACGAATTAACCGAGTGTCTTCCTTGAGGTCGTCAGGGCGTGCGACAGTACCGCCCGTACACCAGAGTCTTTGATCTTCACCCATGGTTCCCCGGAGGAAGCCGTGATTCCTGCCCTCCTGAGTTCCCGCGCGGCACGCGCGGGACTGATAGTGGTCGCGCTCGGCGCTGTCGCCGCCGCGCCGCTGGCCGTGACCGGGACGCCCCCTGCCGGCGCCGTCACGATCGCCGGCGCCAATACGCTTTCTGACAAGGTCTCCGTCGACTGGGCGGGAAAGAACCGCCCGAAGCACACGACGGACGTTCACCTTCTCGCTTACAACGACTTCCACGGCAATCTCGAACCGGCCGGCCTGAACATTTACGGCAAGTTCGCGGGCGGCGCGGCGTACCTCGCCAAGGACCTGTTCGCCAAGCAGAAGCAGTACGGCCGCCGCGAGGCGACCCTCATGGCCGGTGACAACCTCGGGGCCAGCCCGCTCGCGGACGGCCTGTTCAACGGTGAGCCGGCGACCATCGTCGCCAACCTGATGAACGTCGACTACTCCTCGGTCGGCAACCACGAGTTCGACAAGGGCAAGGACGAGCTCCGGCGCATCCAGAACGGCGGCTGCCTGCCGACCGGCTGCAAGGGCGCGCCGTACACGGTCGTGCGGCACGGTCACACCACGACCACGAAGACCTTCCCGGGAGCGGACTTCAAGTACCTGTCGGCGAACGTCGGGGAGAACGCGACCGGCAAGCCGCTGTTCCCGGCGTACGGCGTCAAGCGCTTCCCCTCCACGAGCGGGCGGCCGATCTCCGTCGGCTTCATCGGCGAGGTCCTTCAGGCCACTCCGACGATCGTCACCCCGTCCGGCGTCGAGGGCCTGACCTTCAACGACGAGGCCGAGGCCGCCAACAAGGCCGCCAAGCAGATGGCCAAGCAGGGCGTACACATCCCGGTCCTGGTCATCCACCAGGGTGGCTTCCAGACCGGCGCGGTGAAAGCCCCGGGCGGCTGCGCGGGCAGCCTGGCCGGCACCGACATCGAGAAGATCGCCCAGAAGCTGGACCCGTCGATCAAGGTGATCGTCTCGGGCCACACGCACGTCGAGTATCGCTGCACGATCACGACCAACGGCGTGACCCGGCTGATCACCAGCGCGGCGTCGTTCGGCCGCATCCTGAGCGACATCAAGCTCACCGTCGATAACCGGACCGGCCAGCTCGTGTCGGCCGACGCCGTGAACTCGATCGTGGAGAACGCGCTCAACACCCCCGGCCCCGGCGTCGTCCGCAAGGACGACCCGTCCCAGTCCGACCCGAAGGTGGCCAAGGTCGTCCAGCAGTACGTGACCGCGTCCGCCCCGCTCGCCAACAAGGTGATCGGCAAGGTCCAGGGCGACCTGACCCGCGACCAGTCCCCGGTCGGTGAGACGACGCTCGGCGACGTGATCGCCGACGCTCAGCTCGCCTCCACCTCCAGTGCGAGCACGGGCAACGCGCAGCTCGCGCTGATGAACCCGGGCGGTGTCCGCGCCGACCTCAAGGCCGGGGACATCTCCTCGGGCGGCGAGGCGAACGGCGAGGTCACGTACGGCGAGGCGTTCACCGTCCAGCCGTTCGGCAACAGCCTGGTCACCAAGACGATGACCGGTGACATGCTGCGGCGGACGCTGGAAGAGCAGTTCGTCGGCTGTGGCGGGCAGGCCGTCCAGAACGTCCTTCAGGTCTCCTCGACGCTGAAGTACAAGTCGAACCCGACCGCCGCGAACTGCGCCGACAAGATCGGTGAGATCAAGGTGAAGGACGAGGTCGTCACGCCGACGACCAGCCTTCGCGTGACGATGAACAACTTCCTGGCGTTCGGCGGAGACGGCTTCAAGGTCTTCAACGAGGGCACCGACTCGCTCGGTGGCGCCCAGGACATCGACTCGTTCGCCGCCTACCTGACCGCGGCCGGCAGCGCCGGTCTGCCGGTTCCGGCGCTCGACCGGATCTCGTCCGCCTCCTGATCGGTCCTACGACCGGAAACGCCCCGACGTGATCGTCGGGGCGTTTCTCATTTCCAGGAGCCGAGGACGCGCGCGACGGCGTCGCGCAGGAGCGGACGCTGGCTGCCGTCGAGATCGCCGCCGATGATCAGGCCGTCGCGGAGCAGCATGAGCATGCCCGCCGTACGCTCGGCGTCCGGGTGGCCCGCGTCGACGAGCAACTCGTGCAGGAGCCCGCGGAACCACCGGCGGTGCGTGATCACGGCCTGGCGTACGGGGTGGGCGGGGTCGGGGTATTCGGCGGCGGCGTTGATGAACGCGCACCCGCGGAAGCCCGGTCCGCAGGAGAACTCCCCGAGGGCCTCGAAGAGCGCGACGAGGCGTTCTGCGGGCGGGGCGCCGGTCGGCGCCGCAGCCTGGCGGACCCTGGCGTCCTGCTCCTCCAGGTAGGCGCGGACGAGGTCGTCCTTTGACGGGAAGTGGTGGTAGAAGGTGGCCTTCGCGACGCCGGCCTCGGCGATGACCCGGTCGACGCCGACCGCGTGGATGCCACGGGCGTAGAAGAGCGCGCTCGCGGTGTCCAGCACGCGGCGTCGCGCGGGGCTCTCGGTACGCCTGCCGGTCGCGGTACTGCTCATGCGTTGACGTTACCAGACAGATCTGTCTATCTTTGGAGTCGTACAGACAGGTCTGTCTACTTAGGGAGAGAACCATGGCCGCCCTCTACACGGCGATCGCCACCGCCTCCGGCCGCGACGGCCGGGCCGTCACGTCCGACAAGAAGCTCGACGTCACGCTGGCCCGCCCGGCCGAGCTCGGCGGTGACGGCGAGGGCACCAACCCCGAGCAGCTCTTCGCCGCCGGATACTCCGCCTGCTTCGCGAGCGCCCTGGGCCTCGTCGCCGGCAAGAAGAACGTCGACCTGTCCGACGCGGCCGTGACCGCCGAGGTCGGCCTGGGAGCGAACGGCTCCGGCGGGTTCGCCCTCTCCGTGACGCTCCGCGTGGAGCTTCCGGACGACGTCGACGCCGAGGCGGGCCGCGCGCTGGTCGAGGCCGCGCACCAGGTGTGCCCCTACTCCAACGCCACGCGGGGCAACATCCCGGTCGAGCTCGTCATCGAGTAACGGCGCCGCCCGATCGTGTGCCGGGCGGTGTCAGGAGAGCTGGTCGACGGGTCGGCGCGAAACGCGGAAGACGCGGACGACCTCGCTCATCCGGGCCGCGAGCGCCTCCTCCTGCCGCTCGGCGTACTTCGGGTGAACGGCGCGGCGCTGCGCCCACCGCGGCACCGGCGTGGCCCCGCGGTTCGCGGCGTGCCAGCGCTCGGTCAGCTCGCCGAGGCTCTGCCGTGCCTGCACGAACGTGTGACCGGGCAGGTCGACCTGGCGAGCCTGCCGCGCCGCGGTCTCCGCCGACTGGTACGCCTTGGTGGCCTCCACGGCCTGGTTCTCCTTGCGCGCGGGCCCGACCATGCTGACGATCGTGGTGAGCATCGCGGCGAGCAGCGCGAGACCGCCCGCGAGGATCGGGTACCGGTCGCTAGCGAGCACGATGCTGCCCGCGACACCGGCCGCGAGGACGGCCGTCGCGCTGAGCCCCAGGTTGATGACCCGCCAGATCCGCACGGTCTCCGCCTGCGCCTGCGCGGCGCGCGAGCAGATCTCCTCGATCCGGCAGAACTCCGCGGCGACGGCCACCCGCCACGACGGCTCGAACCCGCTGAAAAGCTCCTTCTCGGCCATGGCGTTTCTCCCCGATTACCTCACCGATGATGAGCCAGATGATTCAGCGGCCACGGCCACACCGGAGCACGCACAACCCAACCTTGACCGAGGCATGGTGCTACCCGAGGTTGGTGAGCATCTTGTTCCAGCGTTCCGCGATTTCGGCGATGCGGTATTCGCGTGCCGTGGCGAGGCCGTTCGTGGCCAGCCGCCGCAGCTCGTCCGGGTCGTCCATGAGAGCGAGCAGCGCGTCGGCGAACGCCTCGACGTCGCCGTCGGGCACCAGAACGCCGTCGTGACCGGACGTGATGATCTCTCGCGGGCCCTGGGGGCAGTCGAACGAGACGACCGGGACGCCGACCGAGAGCGCCTCCACGATCGTCATGCCGAACCCCTCGAACCGCGACGTGACCACGTGCAGGGACGCCTTGGCCAGGACGTTGTCCATGTCGGTCGTCGTGCCCATGAACGCCACGTTGTTGTGCAGGCGCAGCTCGCGTGCGCGCCGGGAGAGCTTCCCCGCTTGCGAGCCGTCGCCGTAGACGCGCAGCTTCCAGTCCGGGCGCTTCTCGACGACTCTGGCGAACACGTCGAGGAGCCGGTCGTACCCCTTCACCGGGACCAGTCGCCCCGCCGCGACGACCAGCCGGTTCTCCAGGCGCGAGCGCGGGCGCAGCATGTCGGGCAGGCCGTTGCCGATGGCGTGCACGCGGACGTCCCCGACCAGCTTGGCGTACTCCTCGCGGTCGGCGTCCGTGAGGGTGACGACGGCGTCGAGCTTCGGGTACCACCGGCGGATCTCTTCCAGCAGCCCGGGCTTGTGCGCGCCGAAGTGCAGGTGCTCCTGGCCGACCAGCAAGGCATTGCCGTGCGCGAGGCGCGCGGCGGCGATGTTCAGGCCGGCGCGGGTCGTGACCAGCACGTCCGTCCGCACCTCGGTCAGGTATCGCTCCAGCGCGCGGTCGGTCTCCGCGCTGAAGTTGCCGTACGCCCGCTCCTCGGGGTGGAAGAGCGTGCTGGGCGTCTCCAGGCGGCGGCCGAACCCGCGCCGCCACCATTTCCTCGCCGAGGAGCGCAGGTCGACCAGGCTGGTCAGCCTGACCCGGTCCGACAGCGGCAGGAACGGCGTGTCCCGCCGCCGGTAGACGCTGACGATCTCCACCTCGTGGTCGAGGGACAGCTCGCCCGCCAGGTGGAACGTGGACCGGACCGTCCCGCCCATCGCGTACGCGTTCATGAGAACGATCGAGATCTTCATGCCGCCGCCTCCGGGACGACCGTGGCGGCGATCGCTAGATGGTCGTGCTCGGTGTAGTAGGCGCGGACGCGTACGCGGCCGGTGTGACCGGCGGGGAAGCGGACCCGCTTCTTCTTGGCCGGGATGTCGTCGAGGAGCGCGGCGACCGTCAGGCCGCCGAGCCGCAGGTCCCAGAAGCCGCGGTCGGTCTCGGCGGTGAACGGCCCGTACGCCAGTTCGGCCCGCCACCGGTCGCCGTCGATCGTCACCTCGCCGGTGACCTCCTGCCCGGTTCTGCGGCGTATGGCCACGACGCCGGCCTCGGCGGGCGGCTCGGTGAAGGCGAAGAAGCCGTTGACGACGAGGCGCTCCCGTCCGGCGTCGACGGCGGTCACCTCGGCGTGCGGCTCCGCGGCGCGGATCTCGACGCGCAGCGCGCCGGAGCGGCCACGGAAGGCGTGCATCGTCCGGGTGCGCGGCCGGCGCGCGTACGCGGCCAGGTCGTCGAGGGAGAAGCCGGGATCGGTCGTGGCGACCGGCTCGCCGTCCGCGTGCACGGACCACGTGCCGTCGGCCAGGTCGACGCCGGTCAGGTCGACGCTGGTGAGACCGGTGTCGGAGTGGTCGGGCGGCACGAACGTCTCGGTGTCCCGGTGCCGCAGCACGAGGGATCTCCGGTCGGCCGGCGGCTCATCCCACCGGATCCGGAGGATGTCGTCGGCGTCGACCCGTGCCGACGAGGCGAGAACGGCCATCTCTGAACGGGATCCCCTCTGCGTGGCGGCCAAGGTTCCGTCATGCAACCAAGAGCCGGGTAAACGCCCGGCTAAGCCGTCCGCCGGGTGTAAGCCGGTTCGTCGGTTCTACAGAAAGAGCTTCATGCCCTCATGCGTCGGCTCGAACCCGAGGGACTCGTAGAAACGGATGGCGTCGACTCGCCGCTTGTCGGAGGTGAGCTGGATCAGCGCGCAACCGCGCTCACGCGCCCGCCCCACCGCCCAGGTGATCATCTCGTGGCCGAGCCCGCGGCCGCGGTGGGCGGCCGAGACGCGTACGGCCTCGATCTGGGCGCGCTCGGACCCCATCCGGCTGAGCCCGGGGACGTACGTGAGCTGGAGGGTTCCCGCCACCTCGCCGTCGATCTCGGCGACGATGAGGTGGTTGCGCGGATCGGCCGTGATCTCGTCGAACGCGGTCCAGTAGGCGTCGGACTCTCCTTCGCGCCCGGCGCCGATCGCGTCGTCTGCCAGCAAGGACACGATGGCCGGCACGTCGTCGCGCACGGCGGTACGGAAGATCGGGTCGATTGGCATGTACGTCACTCTAGAGGCGCATTGACACGACCCGACGTAGTACTACAGTTGGTAGTACTACAATCTGTCAAAGCACCGTTGGGGGCGCACGTCCAATGGCTGTCGCCGCGTCTCCGGACCTTCTGCTCGACCATCACCTCGACGAGCTCGTGACCGCGGAGCTGGCCAGGCTCTCCCGCCGCGTGCCCGTGCTCGGCGACGATCACCTCGGCCTCGTCGAGGCGTCGCTGCGGAACGTCATCAACCGGCTTCTGCCGGCCCGGGTGCGCACAGGCGTGCGCCCCGAGGCCCTGGCGGCCCTGTTCGACCTGGAGGAGTCATGACCATCGAACACTGGACGGACCTCGCCGCATGCCGTGGCGTGGACCCCGAGCTGTTCTACCCGATCAGCACTACCGGCCCCGCCGTCGACCAGGTCGCCGAGGCCAAACAGGTCTGCGCCGGCTGCCCGGTCACCACCGACTGCCTCAACTGGGCGCTCCGCGCCGGTGAGCCGATCGGGATCTGGGGCGGTACGACGCCCGAGGAGCGCCGCTACCTGCGTCTCAAGCCGCTGCCCGCCGCTCCCGCCTGGCACTGAGCCACGTCGCTGAGACCCGGCGGCTTATTTCACCGACACGGCCACCGACGTACCGTTGCCGCATGACCGACACCCCCGTCCCCGCGCAGTCCCACAGCGACGGATTCGTGGGGCACGCCTCCCGAATGCTGGGCGCGGTGTTCATCACCCTCGTGCTGCTGGCGGCGTGCTGGCTTGTGGAAGTGATCAACTACGGCGACGACGGGCGGCTCACGGCGGAGTACGGGATCCGGTCGCACGACACCGACGGGCTCTGGCACATCTTCACCGCGCCGTTCCTGCACGCCAACCTCGACCACATCATGGCCAACTCCCTGCCGCTGGCGATCTTCGGATTCCTTGCGGCCCTCCGCGGGCTCGCGCGCTTCATCACCGTCAGCCTGATCATCATGGTGGCCAGCGGCCTGGGCGTGTGGTTCCTGTCCTCGCCCAGTACGGTCACGGTCGGGGCGAGCGGCCTGATCTTCGGGTACTTCGGCTACCTGCTCGCCCGCGGCTTCGTCGAACACCGGGTCATGGACATCGTCGTCGGGGCGGTCATCGGCGTCCTCTACGGCACGATGATCTTCGGCGCCCTGCCGGGACAGCCGGGCATCTCCTGGCAGGCACACCTGTTCGGGCTGTTCGGCGGAGTCGTCGCCGCATGGCTGACCCGGAGCCGCGCCGGCGGGTGAGGGTCGTCAGCCGCGGATGCTGACGTCCGTCACGGTGCCGTCGCGCGGGGTCGCGAGGGCGTTGACGATGACCGTGGCGACCGTGTGCGCCGACATGAACATCTCCGGCTCGTACGCCTGGCCCTCGTACTCGCGCACCTGGCGCTGCATCTCACTCGCCGTACGCCCCGGGTGCACCGACGTCACGCGGATCTCCGGTTCCTCGGCGCGCAGCGAGTCGGCCAGGGCGCGCAGGGCGTGCTTGCTCGCCGCGTACGCCCCCCAGCCGGGGTTGGCGCGGAGCCCGGAGCCGGAGTTGACGAAGACGACGTGACCCTTGGCCGCGCGGATCGAGGGCAGCAGAAGCCGCGTCAGCTCGAAGGGCGCGACCGCGTTCACGAGCATCTGGTCCGTCCAGTCATCCACGCTCGACTCGGCGACCGTGCCCAGCGCGAGGATGCCCGCGCTGTGGACGACACCGTCCAGGGTGGGCAGCTCGACGCCGACGAGCGACGGCTCGATCCGCGCCGGGTCGGACAGGTCCAGTACGAGTGTGCGGACGCGTTCGCCGCCGGAGATCCGGCGCGCGGTGTCGTCCAGCCGCTCCGCCGAACGCCCGGTGAGGATGAGGTCATGGCCCGCGCCGTACAGCAGCTCGGCGACGGCCGCGCCGATGCCTCCGGTCGCTCCGGTGATCAAGTAGGTGCCCACATGATCATTCTCGCGTCACGCGGCGCCCGTTCCGGCGCCGGGGTCAGCTGCGGCGCAGGACGCGCGCGACGCCCGCGATCAGGGCGGTCGCCAGGATCCAGCCCGTGCCGGTCAGACCCCAGGCCAGCCAGTCCGTCCAGCCGGCCGGGTCCCAGGCGCTGCGCTGGCCGAACGTCTCGATGGGCAGCATCAGGTCCAGCGTGTAGACGAACGCGTGGAAGTGCGGGCGCTCGCCGGCCTGACGGATCGTGTGCGGGTGGTGGAGGCTGAAGACGGTGGTGCCCAGGGCGATCAGCAGCACCAGCCACAGCCCGGAGATCCACGGCCGGTAGCCGTACCCGACGGTCCAGTCGAGCAGCACGCCCCAGGTACGGCTGATCGGGTTGAGGTGACGTCGCCGTGCCCGCTGCTTGGCGAGTTGGCAGGCGCGTGCGAGATCCTCGCGGCCGATCCGGCGCATCCACACCGCGAGCTGCTCGTACGGCTGCGGCCGGAACCCGTGCGGGTCGCGGGTCAGCCAGTCGAGCCGTGCGCTCTCCGGCTCACCGCGCAGCGACTCGTAGACCAGGCCGTTGAGCCGGAGCTGCTCGGGCCAGACGTCACGCCGGTCCAGGATCACGTCGATGCGGGAGTGCCCGAGCCGTACCTCGCCCTTGATCGGCTCGCGGGGGGTCAGGATCAGCTCCTCGATCTGGACGTGGCTCAGGTGGAGCGCGAGGCCGTCCGGGGCGTGGATCGCGCCCTGGTGGAAGGAGAGCGTGCCGTTGACCCGTACGCCGCGCAGGCGCACGGTGCCCTCGGCGGTGAAGCCGTGGCCGCACTCCATCTGGTCGTTGACGACCATGTTCTCCCCGTCGAGGACCTGGCCGCCCGGGTTGTGCAGGGTGGTCCCCTCCATGAAGAAACCGCCGGTCATCCGCGCGCCGGTCAGGCGTATCTCGCCGGTGAATTCGGACTGGCGGATGAAGGCGCCCGCCTCGACGGTCAGGCCGCCGGCGGACAGCGCGTACCCGCCGGGGTTGCGCACGCGGACGCCGTTGAGGCGCAGGCCGCCTGACAGGTAACCGCGGAGCAGGCGTATCTCGCCCTCGATCTCCGAGCCGGAGAGGCTGAAGTATCCGTCGACGTGCAGCCCGCCGCCGTCGAACCCGGGGAGCGAGCACCCGGCGAACCGCATCTGGCGTGCGCGGGCGTTGGAGAAGTCCGGTGGTGCCTCCAGGACGCAGCATTCGAGGCGCAGCTCGCAGCCGACCTCGCCGCCGGAGACGTTCAGGACGCCGGTGACGCGCGCGCCGCGCAGCCGTACGGCGGGCACGTGGCCGGGTTTCGCGGCGCACGCGCCGAGGAGGAGTTCGGAGACGACCTCAGCGCGCACCGTACGCGCGGCGTCGGCCTCGCCGGGGCGGTCATCGCCCAGGACGACCAGCGCGCCGGTCGGATAGGCGTCCCAGAGGCGCTGTTCGGCCTCGGTCAGGTCGCGTCGGTCACGCTTCGCCCAGGCGACTACGGAGTCCCATGCATCGGCCACAGCCGGTCATCGTAGGGCGTTCCGCGCACGTCGGGTTGTTCTTCAACCTGCGTTATATGGCAACTATAGGTGGATCTGAGACCTTCGTATTTGTCTGTCGAGTTACCCGCGGGTAGCATCAGACTTGTTACTGGCTAGTACGAACGGGCGTGACTCGCCCCTCCGAGACCTACGGGGTGCTTATGGGCCACTACAAGAGCAACCTGCGAGACATCGAGTTCAACCTCTTCGAGGTGCTCGGGCGGCAGGACGTCCTGGGCTCAGGCCCGTTCTCCGAGGTCGACGCGGACACGGCGCGAAGCGTTCTCCAGGAGGTCGAGCGGCTCGCCACCGGCGTGCTCGCCGACTCCTTCGCGGACGCCGACCGGAACCCGCCCGTCTTCGACCCCGAGACCGGCACGGTCACGGTCCCGGAGAGCTTCAAGAAGTCCTTCCGCGCGTTCTTCAACGACGCCGAGTGGTGGCGGCTGGAGCTGCCCCTCGAGCTCGGCGGCATGAACGCGCCCCGCAGCCTCCACTGGGCCGTCTCCGAGCTCGTCCTCGGCGCCAACCCGGCCATCTGGATGTACGCCAGCGGCCCGAGCTTCTCCCAGCTGATGTGGCAGATCGGCACCCCCGAGCAGAAGGAGCTCGCCGCGCTCGCGATCGAGCGGCAGTGGGGTTCTACGATGGTGCTCACCGAGCCGGACGCCGGCTCCGACGTCGGCGCCGGCCGTACGAAGGCCGTCGAGCAGGCCGACGGCACCTGGCACATCGAGGGCGTCAAGCGCTTCATCACCAGCGCCGAGCACGACATGGCCGAGAACATCGTGCACTACGTGCTCGCTCGTCCCGAGGGCGCCGGAGCCGGCACCAAGGGCCTGTCGATGTTCGCCGTGACCAAGTACCTCGTCGACGTCGAGACCGGCGAGCTGGGCGAGCGCAACGGCGTGTACGTGACCAACGTCGAGAAGAAGATGGGCCTCAAGGTCTCCACGACCTGCGAGCTCACCTTCGGCGAGAAGCACCCGGCCGTCGGGTACCTCGTCGGCGGCGTGCACGAGGGCATCAAGCAGATGTTCATGATCATCGAGCAGGCCCGGATGATGGTCGGCACCAAGGCGATCTCGACGCTGTCCACCGGCTACCTCAACGCGCTCGACTACGCCAAGGAGCGCGTGCAGGGACCCGACCTGGCGAAGATGACCGACAAGACCGCTCCGCGCGTCACCATCACCCACCACCCCGACGTACGCCGCCTGCTGATGCTGCAGAAGGCCTACGCCGAGGGCATGCGGGCGCTTGTCATGCTCACCGCGTCCTACCAGGACCAGGTGCAGATCGCCACGGCCGCGGGCGAGCGCGACGAGCTCAGCGAGAAGGTCAACGACCTGCTGCTGCCCATCGTCAAGGGCGTCGGCTCCGAGCGGGCGTACGAGATGCTCACTCAGTCGCTGCAGATCTTCGGTGGCTCCGGGTTCCTGCAGGAGTACCCGATCGAGCAGTACATCAGGGACGCCAAGATCGACTCTCTGTACGAGGGCACGACGGCGATCCAGGGCATGGACTTCTTCTTCCGCAAGATCCTGCGGGACAACGGCGAGGCCGTGAAGCACCTCGCCACGCAGATCAAGGAGTTCGCCGAGAGCGACGCCGGCAACGGCCGCCTCAAGCAGGAGCGCGCGCTGCTCGGCAAGGCCATGGAAGACGCCGAAGGCATCCTCAACGCGATGGTCGGCTGGGCGCTCGGCTCCATGGAGAGCTCCGAGGAGATCTACAAGGTCGGGCTCAACACCACCCGCCTGCTCATGGCCCTCGGCGACGTCGTCATCGGCTGGTTGCTCTGCCGCCAGGCCGAGATCGCGCTGAACCGGCTCGGCGGCGACCTCTCGGACGCCGACAAGGCCTTCTACACCGGCAAGGTCGCGGCCGCGAAGTTCTTCGCCACGACGCAGCTGCCCAAGCTGGCCGCCGAGCGCGCGATCGCGGAGGCCACCACCAACGACCTCATGGAGCTGCCCGAAGAGGCGTTCTGACCCGCCGCATTCTCCCGAACGTCCCGCCGGCCGTCGCCGGCGGGACGTTCGCCGTTCAGCCGGCTTCGACGATCTCGCCGTCGTCGGCGCGGTAGACGAGCATGCGTCCCGGCATGGGGGCGACGCGCATCTTCGCGCCGGGTTCGGGCTCCCGGCCTTCGGCGACCGTGACCTGCACGCTCGGCCCGGACGTCGCCAGAGTGACCAGCGAGGAGGTCCCGAGGTTCTCCACGATGTCGACGCGCCCCTCGATGCCGGCGGCGCCGTCCTCGGACTCGGTGAGGTACTCGGGCCGGATGCCGACGATCACCTTGTCGCCCGGCTCCAGCGCGCCGGTGATCTCCTCGGGCACCGGCAGGCGCACACCGTGCACGTCGATCTGGTGGGTCCATGACCCGGACGTCTCGCCCTCGCCCGGTACGCACTCGCCGTCGAGGAGGTTCATGGGCGTGGAGCCGATGAAGCTCGCCACGAAGACGTTCGCGGGCCGCTGGAAGACCTCCTTCGGTGTGCCGATCTGCCGGATCTGGCCGGACTCCATGACCGCGATCCGGTGCGCCAGCGCCAGCGCCTCGGCTTGGTCGTGGGTCACGAAGACCGTCGTCACGCCCAGGTCGTTCTGGAGCTTCTTCAAGAATGTGCGCGCCTCCAGGCGCAGCCGCGCGTCGAGGTTCGACAGCGGCTCGTCGAACAGGAACAGCGTCGGCTTGGCGGCCATCGCCCGCGCCAGCGCCACGCGCTGCTGCTGACCGCCGGACAGCTGGCCCGGCCGGCGTTCCATCAGCCCGGCCAGGGACAGCCCCGCGCCGGTCTCGGCGGCCTTCGCACGGCGCTCCGCGCGCGGCATCTTCTTGATCTTGAGCGGATAGGAGATGTTGTCCGCGACCGTCATGTGCGGGAACAGCGCGTAGTCCTGGAACACCATGGCCACGTCGCGCTCGCCCGGCGGCAGGCGCGTCACGTCGCGGTCGCCGATCCTCAGCGTGCCCGCCGACGCGGTCTCCAGGCCCGCGATCGTCCGCAGCAGCGTCGTCTTCCCGCAGCCGGACGGGCCGAGCAGCGCGAAGAACTCGCCGTCCTCGATCTCCAGCGACAGGGCGTCGAGCGCGCGTACGTCGCCGCCGAAGACCTTGGTCACCCCTTCCAGCGAGACCTTCACGCCTTGATCCCTCCGTGGAAGCGGAAGCCGTACCGGCGGCTGACGAACAGGAACATGATGACCACCGGGATCGAGTAGAGCAGCGAGAACGTGGAGATCAGGGCGAGGTTCGGCTGGCCGCCCTCGGTGTAGAAGGTGTTCAGCGTGACCGCGGCCGGCTGTTTCTCCGGGGTGCGGTACAGCAGGAACGGCATGAGGAAGTTGCCCCACACGTTGACGACCGCCCACACCGCGATCGTCGCGAGCCCCGGGCGTACGTTCGGCAGCACGACGTGGCCGAGTACCTGGAAGGAGTTGGCGCCGAAGACCCGCGCCGACTCCTCGTAGGACTTCGGCACGGTGTCCATGAAGTCCTTGAGGATGAAGATCGCCGCAGGCAGCAGGCCGCCGGTCATGACCAGGATCACGCCGACGTCCTTGTCGAGCAGGTGAAGCCGGTACATGAGCTGGAAGATCGGCACCATCGCCGACGTGCCCGTGATCACCGAGGACAGCAGCAGGAGCATGTACAGGATGCCGTCGCGGCCCGGGATGCGGACCCGGCTCAGCGCGTACGCGGCGAGCGCGGCGGTGGCGACCGTGATGAGCATCGTCCACAGCGCCAGCACCGCGGAGTTGTAGAGCGAGGGCAGGGCGTCCGGGTTGTCGGTCAGCGCCTTGAAGTTGTCGAGCGTGAAGGACGGCCGCGTCACCGAGAACGTCGGATGCCGCGTGAACGGCGCCGTGACCAGCCACAGCATCGGCAGCGCGAAGAACGCCGTGACCAGCGCGAGGACGACGTAGAACGCGATGCGCCGCACCATCTGAGCCGGATTCACCGTCGCGCCTCCCTCATGCGGACTTCCGCCGCAGGATCCGGACGTACGCCAGCGCCAGCAGCAGGTTGATCACCAGCATGATCAGCGAGATGGCGCTCGCGAAGCCGAGCCGCTCGCCCGGGAGCGCGGTCAGGTAGATGTAGACCGGCAGCACCGCCGACGCGCCGTGCGGCTCGCCCTTGGTGATCAGGTACGGCGTGAAGTCGTTGAACGTCCACAGGCTAATGAGCAGGGTGTTGGTCAGGATGTGGCCGCGGATGCCGGGGATCACCACGTCGCGGAGCTGCTGCCAGCCGCCGGCGCCCGCGAGCCGCGCGGACTCCAGCTGGCTGGGCGGCACGTTCGACAGCGCCGCCGCGAACAGCATCATCGAGAACGCCGTGCCACGCCACGTGTTGAAGACGATCAGCGAGCCCATCGGGTGGTCGTAGAACCAGTCGCGGCCGGGCGTGTGCAGGATCGTGTTGAGCGTGCCGCCGTCGTCCTTCAGGAATGCGATCCACAGCCACGCCACCACCACGCCGGGAAGCACCCAGGCCAGCAAGACGAGCGTCTCGACGACCGCGCGCGCCCAGCCCTTCGCCGACCGCAGCGCCCAGGCCAGCCCGAAGCCGAGGATGTTCTGCCCGATGACCGCCGAGCCGAAGACGAACAGCAGCGTACGGCCGAGGGCGTCGCGGAAATCCTTGTCCTTCAGCGCCTGCGTGTAGTTGTCGACGCCGACGACCTTGGGATGGGCCGCCTGGAGCCCGGTGAGCCGGTAGTCGGTCAGGCCGAGGTACAGGGTCCACACCGCCGGCAGGATGAGGAACACCGTGATGAGAACCAGCGCGGGGATGACGAACGCCAGCCCCTGCCGCCGGCTCGCGACCACGTCCTCGTCCCGGCGCAGGACAGGTGCGTCCTGCGCCGGGCTCTCCGTCTCAGCCGTCATCGGCCTGCTCGCGCCGGGCCGGTCAACCGGTGGTCACGTTCCCGGCGCCGCCCACGGCCTGCGCCAGGTTGTTCTGGTACGTCTTCACGGCCTGGTCGACGCTGTCACCGGCCACGACGTCGCCGGTCGCCTTCTGCAGCGCGGTCGACACCTGCGGGTACGCGGCGAGCCCGGGGCGTACGGAGGTGATCGGCAGGACCTTGGTGGAGATGAAGCTCATCAGCGGGTCGCCGCCGAGCATCTCGGCGTTGACGTCCTGGCGCGGGCTGATGCCGACCGCCGTGCGCTGCACCTCGTCCTTCACGGCGTCGTGGCCGCTCATGAAGGTCAGCAGGTCCCACGCGAGCGAGGCGTTCTTGGTGTGCGGGTTGATCACCCAGCCGCTGCCGCCGGACATGCTGACGAAGTCCTGGCCGCGGACGCCCTGCCCGGGCTTTGACGCGGGGATCATCGCGTAGCCGACGTCCTTGTCGCGCGACGGCATCGGGTCGATGCCGTCCTTGGGGTTCACCACCGAGCGCCAGAAGTAGTCGCTCTCCAGCAGGATGCCGACCTTGTTCTTGGCGAACCGCTGGAAGGACTCGTCACGGCCCTGGGCGTTCTGCTGGAGCTTCGGGTCGCCGAGGCCACTGCCGTAGACCTGGCGATATTCGTCGAGGACGCTTCTGATCTGGGGCGTGTCGCCCTGCCACTTGCCGTTCTCGTAGATCTCGTGGCCCGTGCCGACCAGCAGCGGGAGCACGCCCTGCATGGTCGCCGCCTCGGTCATCGCGGTGCCCGCGTTGAGCTGGATCGGCGTCACACCGCTCAGGCTCTTGAGCTTGTTGCCCGCGGCGATGATGTCGTCCCAGCTCTTCGGCTGCCAGGTCGCAGGCAGGCCCGCCTTGGCGAACAACTGCTTGTTGTAGAAGATCACCCGGCCGTCGGTGCCGATCGGCAGCCCGTACTTCTTGCCGTCGAACGTCATGATGTTCTGCACCGTGGGGGGAATCTGCTTGAAGCCGTCCCACTGGTCGGCGGCGGCGCCGGCCACCTGGTCGAGTGGCTTCAGGTAGCCGGCCTGCGCGAACTCACCGACCCAGATGCCGTCCATCGAGATCACGTCGCCGCCGGAGCCGGTCTTGAGGTCGAGCGCCGTCTTCTGCTTGTACGGCGCGTCGTCCACGCCGGTGCCCTCGAAGCGGAGCGTGACCTTCTTGCCCTTGCTCTTCTCGTACGCGGTGAACTTGGGGATGACGTAGTCGGTGATCCACTCGGCGCCGGCGGAACCCTTTCCGCCCTTAACGGAGTTCGCGCTGATGCGGAGCGTCGTACTACCGCCGCCGCCGCCCCCGCTGGCGCCGCCGGAGCAGCCCGAGAGGGCGAGAACGGTAACCGCGGCAGCGGACGCCATTCGAGTGATCTTCATGCCCACGCCCTCCAGGGGTAATTTCCAACCACGTACCGGAAGTCACGGATAGATTTCCACGATCACCCTGGAAGCACACGGGTACCACAGGTCACAATTTAGGCTCATCTGACCTGGTCATAGGATCAACCGCTGGTCACCACGAACATGAAGCAGCCGTAGGCGATGTTCCGACTGTGGACCTGCACCACGCCGGGCGCCGCGAGCATCTCGGCGAGCACCGCGTCATGGTCCGGGCCGTCGTGGACCCTCGTCGTCTCATGGATCCAGCCGCGGTGGTCGTACGCGCGGAACACCTGCGGGCGCCTGCGCCACTCCTCCGGATAGCGGTCGGTACGCTCCGGGCCCGCGCACGGCTCGGCGTGCGCGAAGACCGCGCCGATTTCGCAGTACGGCCCGGCCGGGATCGGTGGTTCGTAGCCGAAGAGGAGCAGTTCGTCGCCTGCCACGGCGTCGCGCAGGCAGCAGCGGAGCGGCTCGCCGCCGCCGGCCGTCCACCGTTCGACGGGGTTGCCGGAGGCGTCGGGCCCACCGGCGCGCACACCGTCCAGGATGGCGGCCGGCAGCGCGTGGATCTGGAGGACATTCGTCGAAGTGGTCATACGGCCATGCTCATCGACCCGCCGACACCGCGCTGGCAGGAATCTGACATGACGTTTTTTCGCGCATCAAAGACGCGTACGGCCGTCCGGGCAACTGCCCGGACGGCCGAAACGACCGGCGAACTCAGGACCAGGCGAGCATCCGCATCGGGTCTTCGAGCATGGCGGCGACCTCGCGCAGGACGGCCGAGCCGAGCTCGCCGTCGACGATGCGATGGTCGAACGACAATGTCAGCGTCGTCACCTTGCGAATCTTGATCTCGCCCTCGTGCACCCAGGGCATGTCCCTGACCTGTCCGAACGCGAGAATCGCAGACTCGCCCGGCGTCAGGATGGGAGTGCCGGCGTCCACACCGAAGACGCCGACGTTGGTGATCGTGATCGTCCCGTTGGAGAGGTCCTGTGGCGTCGACTTCCCGGCCCGCGCGGTCGCGGACAGGTCGGTCAGCGCCTGGGCCAGCTCGGGCAGCGACATGTCGTGAGCGTCCCTGACCTTCGGGACGATCAGTCCGCGTTCGGTGGCCGCCGCGATGCCCAGGTGCACGTAGTGCTTGACCACGATCTCCTGCGCCTGGTCGTCCCAGGCCGCGTTGACCATCGGGTTGCGCTTGACCGCGAGCAGCAGGGCCTTGGCGACGAGCAGCAGCGGCGAGACCTTGACGCCCTCGAAGTCGGGCAGCGTCTTCAGCCGCTTCACCGCGTTCATCATCTCGGTGACGTCGACCTGGACCCACTCGGACACGTGCGGCGCGGTGAACGCCGACTGGACCATGGCCGCCGCGATGTGCTTGCGCACCCCCTTGATCGGGATGCGCTCCTCACGCGCTCCGACGGCGGCGGAGCGCGCCGGAGCGGCAGCCGCCTGCTGGATGTCGTCACGGGTGATCGAACCCTGCGGCCCGGTGCCGGTGAGCAGGGTCAGGTCGACGCCGAGGTCCTTGGCGAACTTGCGCACCGGAGGCTTGGCCAGCACTCCGGCCCGCGCGGCGCTCGCCGCAGGCTGCGGGGCGACGGCGGCCGGCGCGGCGGCGGCCGGACGCGGCGCCTCCTGAACCGGTGCCGGGGCGGTCTTGCGCGCACGTCGCGTCGTGGAGCCCGGCTTCACGCCGTAGCCGACGAGAACCGGCACGCGCTTCTGCGCCGGCGCCGTCGGGTCGACCTTCGGCGCGACGCTTCCCTCCATGCCCGGCTCCTGGGCGCCCTCGGCGGGAGGAGACGGCATGAGGTCCTCTTTGCCGCCCGCGGGCGCGTCCGGAACGTCGCCGCCGACGGCCACGGTGATGATCGGCACGCCGACGTCGACCGTGGTGCCCTCGTTCACCAGGAGCTCGGTGACCTTGCCCTCGAACGGGCAGGGCAGCTCGACGACCGCCTTGGCGGTCTCGATCTCCAGGATGGTCTGGTTCACCTCGACCATGTCACCCGGCTGGACGTGCCACTTGACGATGTCAGCCTCGGTGAGACCCTCACCGACGTCCGGCAGCTTGAACTGTTTGAGCTCGCCCATGGTCACCACGTGAAGGTCCGGTCGACGGCGTCGAGCACGCGGTCGAGGTCGGGCAGGTAGTGGTCTTCGAGACGCGACGGCGGATACGGCGTGGAGAAACCACCTACGCGCAGCACCGGCGACTCGAGATTGTAGAAGCACTTCTCGGTGATCCTCGCGGAGAGCTCGGCGCCGTACCCACTGAACACCGGCGCCTCGTGCACGACGACGCACCGGCCGGTCTTGCGCACCGACGCGAGGACGGTCGGCTCGTCGAGGGGGTTCAGCGACCGGATGTCGACGACCTCGATCGACCGGCTCTCGTCGGCCTGCGCGGCCTCCAGGCAGGTCTTCACCATCGGGCCGTACGCCAGCAGGGTCACGTCCTCGCCCTCGCGCGCGACGACGGCACGGTCGAACGGCGTGGCGTTCGCCAGGTCGAGGTCGACCGGCGCCTTGTCCCAGTAACGGCGCTTCGGCTCGAAGAAGATCACCGGGTCGGGGCAGAGGATGGCCTGCTGGATCATCGTGTACGCGTCGGACGGGTTCGAGCACGCGACCACGCGCAGTCCACCGGTGTGGGTGAAGTACGCCTCGGGAGACTCGCTGTGGTGCTCGACCGCGCCGATGCCGCCGCCGAACGGGATCCGGATGACGACCGGCAGGTCGAGGGTGCCGAGGGAGCGCATCCGCATCTTGGCGAGCTGGGAGGTGATCTGGTTGAACGCGGGGAAGACGAAGCCGTCGAACTGGATCTCACAGACGGGCCGGTAGCCGCGGAGCGCCAGGCCGATGGCGGTTCCGACGATGCCCGACTCCGCCAGGGGAGTGTCGATGACTCGACTCTCGCCGAAGTCCTTCTGCAGACCGTCGGTCACCCGGAAGACACCACCGAGCTTTCCGACGTCCTCGCCCATGACAACGACCTTCGGGTCGTTCTCCATGGCCTTGCGCATGCCCTCGTTCATGGCACGCGAGAGGGAAAGGGTCTCAGTGCTCACCGGGGCGACACCTCCTCGAAGGAACTCAGGTAGGACGTGAACTGTTCGCGCTCTCCGGCCAGCAGCGGGTGCTCCGTCGCATAGACGTTCTCCCAGATCGCGGTCGGTCCGGGGTCGGGCAATTCTAGGCATCGACGGCGGAGGTCGGCGCCGGTGTCCTTGGCCTCGGCGTCGACGGCCTCGAAGAAGTCCTTGTCGGCCATCTGGCTCTTCACCAGGTACGCCTTGACCCGCTCGATCGGGTCCTTCAGCTTCCACGACTCCAGCTCGGCCTGCAGGCGGTAGCGCGTCGGGTCGTCCGTGGTGGTGTGCGCGCCCATCCGGTACGTGAACGCCTCGATCAGCGTGGGGCCCTGCCCGCTGCGCGCGTTGTCGAGTGCCTTCTTCGTCACCGCGAGGCACGCGAAGACGTCGTTGCCGTCGACTCGGATCCCCGGGAAGCCGAAGCCCTCGGCGCGCCGGTATAGCGGAATCCGCGACTGGCGTTCCAGCGGTTCGGAGATCGCCCACTGGTTGTTCTGGCAGAAGAACACGATCGGCGCGTTCTGCGCGGCGGACCAGACGAACGACTCGTTGACGTCGCCCTCGCTGGTCGCGCCGTCACCGAAGTAGACGAGCGTCGCGTCCTCGGCGCCGTCGCGCTGGATGCCCATGGCGTAGCCGGTGGCGTGCAGGGCCTGGCTGCCGATGACGATCGTGTAGAGGTGGAAGTTGTGTTCCCGCGGGTTCCAGCCGGCGTTGCTGACGCCGCGGAAGAGTCCCAGGATGTTCACCGGGTCGACGTCGCGGCACCAGGCGACACCGTGCTCGCGGTAGCTCGGGAACGCCATGTCGTTGGCCGAGAGTGCGCGGCCGGACCCGATCTGCGCGGCCTCCTGGCCGAGTAGCGATGCCCACACACCGAGCTCGCCCTGACGCGTCAGGGCCAGGGCCTCCGCGTCGAGCCGACGGACGATCACCAGGTCGCGGTAGAGCCCCTTGATCTCGTCCGCGGTGAGGTCGATGTCGTAGTCGGGGTGTTCGACACGCTCCCCCTCGGGGGTGAGCAGTTGTACGAGCTCTGGTGGGGGTTCTGCGACGGTGCCCAAGGGCGCACCGCTCGCGGCGTCGATGGTCACGTGCCACTCCTCGTGCGTTCAGGGCCGGTTGGCGGGATCGCCGCAGCCGACCTCATTGCGCGTCGCCCTTCCCGCGGATCCCGGCGAGTACGGGAGACGTATCCCGTCATCGTGACAGACGTCACGTACTAGGACGCAAGCAGTGGCGTCCACCGGAAACGTACCCGGAACGTTGTGGCATGGCACCAAAGCCGGAAGAGTCATTGATTCGCTAGGGAAGATGCCAGCACCGTCTCCGTCGCGCCCGCCGGGCGCCCGACTGTGATGTCAGTCTCTTGACAACACACGCGTGGCCCCCGCGGTGACCGTCAACCCGAGGATGAAGCCCGCCGCCACGAGCGTGTCCGCGATCCATAGATAGGCGCCCTTGGGCGCGAACTCGCCCTCTTGCCCGAGCGACCCGACCGGGATCAGCAGATCCAGCGTGTACAGGAACGGGTTGAACTGCGTGTTGTGCCCGGGCTCCTGGATGACCGGATTATGAAGCTGGAAGACGATCGTGCCGAACGCCGCCAGCGCCAGCAGCCACGCGGCCGCCAGGAACGGCCGGTAGCCATAGCCGAACGTCCAGTCCTGCACGTATCCCCACACCCGCAGCGGCAGTGACTGGGTCGACCGGCGATGCCGCTGCTTGGCGAGCAGGACGGCACGCCGCTCGCCGTCGTACCCGAGGCTGCGATAGGTCTCCGCGAGCTTTTCGTACGGCTGCGGCACATAACCGTCGTTGTCCCGCTCCAGCCACTTGAGTCGCTGCCCGGCCGTCAGCGGCGGGTCGACCGTGTCGTAGCTCAAGCCGTCGAGCTGGTACTTCTCCGCCCACGACCGCATGTCGTCACGCAGCAGCTTGATATGGGCGTAGCTCATGTCGACGGTGCCCCTGATGGGCTCCGCGGGCCGCAGCAGCACCTCTTCGGCCTGCACCCGCTGGATGTTCAGCGCGCTCCCGGACGGGTTGTTGAGCTGTCCGCCGCGTAGGCTGAGCATGCCGCCGATGTGCGCGCCGGCCAGGCTGACCGCGCCGTCCGCGCGGAACCCGTCCGAGCAGTAGATGTCGGTCTCGATGCTCAGGTCGTCGCAGTTCAGCGCCGTACGGCCCGGGCGCGACAAGGACGCGCCGACCAGCGAGAGATACCCGCCGATCTTGGCGCCGCGCAGCCGGATCTCGCCTTCGGCGGAGAAGCCGCCGTCGCAGAACACATTGGCCGCCACCGACAGCCGGCTGGCGTACAGGGCCTGGCCCTTCGGGTTCCGCAGCCGCGCGCCGCGGAAGACCAGCTGCCCGCCGACCTGCGCGCCCGGCAGCCGTACCTCGCCGTCGACGGTGAACCCCTGGTTGCAGTAGACATTGTTGTCCACGACCATCCGGTCGGCGAGCAGCGGCGCGTCGCCGTCCGGGTGGGACAGGCGCGCGCCGGTCAGGTTGAGGATGCCGGTGATCCGGCAGCTGTCCAGCCACACGCCGCCGTACACGTGGCTGCCCTCCAGCCACAGGTGCCCCTCGATGCGGGCGCCGGACGCGACCAGGCCGGGCAGCCGGCAGCGCATGAGGTGGACGCTGCGCAACCGGGCCCAGTAGAGGTGCGGCGCGTCGGTCAGCTGGCAGGCGGTCAGCGCCAGCGGGACCTCCACGTGGGCGTGCCCGAGGTTGATCGTGCCGGTGATCCGCGCGCCGGTCAGCCGCACCGCGGAGACGTGGCCGGGCTCGTCCTCCTGGGCGCCGAGCAGGAGGGCGGAGATCACCTCGGCGCGGACCGTACGCTCGGCCCCCCACACGTCAGTGGAGTCGAAGTCGAGATCGCCGCCGGAGAGGTCAACGGTCTCTCCGCGCGGGAACGCCTCCCAGAGGACACGTTCCGGAGCGGTCAGCTCATCGACGGGCAGCGGCATGGGGCGCACTCCGGGGGAGTAATTACTGGTAACTCACCATGTATAGCGTCACTTGCCTGCAAAGCACGCACACGACACCGCGCCAGAGCAGCCGTACCTCCGGCCACGCACTCGTCCGATCCCGTGCCGGTGCCGGATCCTCGGCGCCGGATCGGGCCGGACGATCGATCCGAACAGTGGACCGATTCGCCGCAGCGGCCCTCCTGTGCCGTACGCTTCGGTGCCGTACGAAAACCCGCAGATCAGGAGGGGGATGTCGTGGCGCGGTTCGTCGTCGACGTCATGCTGAAGCCGGAAATTCTCGATTCTCAGGGCCAGGCGGTGGCGCGCGCGCTGCCGAAGCTCGGATTCGACGGGATCACCGGTGTACGCCAGGGCAAGCGCTTCGAGATCGAACTGGACGGCCCGGCCGACGAGGCCGCCACCGAACGTGTTCGCAAGATGGCGCAGACGCTGCTGGCCAACCCGGTCATCGAAACCTTCGAACTCCACGCGGAATAGTCGCCGAAACTTAGTCTGAGACGCGATTACGGAAGTTTCCGCTGGGGAAGCCTTACCCACGTTAAGGATTTCGAGGAGACGGGGCGAGTCCCATGCCACGGGGTAAGGGCGACACAGAGTGGCCGGTGGATATGAAGTTCTCACTCGATTTGCCGCGTGAGACTCTCAGCATCCCGGTCATCAGGCGAGTACTGGGCGACGCACTGAGCGGACTGGGGGTTTCCGAAACGTGCATCGCCGACATCCTCGTCGCCAGTTCGGAAGCGTGCACCAATGTCGTTCAGCACGCGGATTCGACATCACGTTATGAAGTGACCGTCGGTATCGATTACGGTCAGTGCACCGTAAAGGTCGTCGATCGCGGACACGGATTTGATGACGAATGCGAGAAAAGCGTCCACATGGACTCCGAATCCGGACGCGGCATCAACATCATGAGGGCGCTCGTCGACGACGTGACCTTCGACAGCCGTCCCGACAGCGGCACGGTCGTCCACCTCCAGAAGCGGCTCAGCTGGAAGGACGAGACGCCGATTCGCGTCCGGCAACGGGAGTTGTTGAAAACCGCAGGCTAGAGGCCGGATAGGCTGTGCGGGTTCCCGTGACGCCTTGATCTGGAGTGTGCGCATATGACAGCCCGTGTGGGCGTCATCAGCTTCCCCGGTTCGCTCGACGACCGCGACGCCGCGCGAGCGGTACGCCTCGCAGGTGCGGAGCCCGTACCCCTCTGGCACGCGGAGGCGGATCTGAAGTCCGTCGACGCGGTCGTCCTACCCGGCGGCTTCTCCTACGGCGACTACCTGCGCGCCGGCGCCATCGCGCGCTTCGCGCCGCTGATGGGCGAGCTGACCGGTGCCGCATGCGACGGTCTGCCGGTCCTCGGCATCTGCAACGGCTTCCAGGTGCTGTGCGAGTCGCACCTGCTGCCCGGCGCCCTGACCCGGAACGTCGGCCTCCACTTCGTCTGCCGCGCCCAGCGCCTGCGGATCGACAACGCCGAGACCGACTGGACCCGCTCCTACAAGGAGGGCCAGGAGATCGTCGTGCCGATCAAGAACATCGACGGCTGCTACATCGCCGACCAGGCCACCCTCGACGAGCTGGAGTCGAGCGGCCGGGTCGTGGCCCGCTACGTCGACGTGAACCCCAACGGCTCGCTGAACGACATCGCCGGCGTGTGCAACGAGGCCGGCAACGTCGTCGGCCTGATGCCGCACCCCGAGCACGCCGTCGAGGCCATCACCGGCCCGACCACCGAAGGACTCGGCTTCTTCACCTCGATCCTGCAGCGGCTGGTCGACGCATGACCCGGCCGATCGCCGAACACCCGGGATCCGACCAGACAGGGCCGATCATGCTGGACACCGTCGCCCACGCCGCCGAGACGCCCGAGCGGCCGCTGCCGTACGCCGAGCTGGGCATGAACGACGAGGAGTTCGCCCGCGTCCGCGAGATCCTGGGACGCCGTCCGACCTCGGCCGAGCTGGCCATCTACTCGGTCATGTGGAGCGAGCACTGCTCGTACAAGAGCTCGCGCGTGCACCTGAAGCAGTTCGCCGACAAGGCGCCGCGTAACGACGCGCTGCTCGTCGGCATGGGGGAGAACGCCGGCGTCGTCGACGTCGGCAACGGCTGGGCCGTCACCTTCAAGATCGAGTCCCACAACCACCCGTCGTACGTCGAGCCGTACCAGGGTGCGGCGACGGGCGTCGGCGGCATCGTCCGCGACATCATCTCGATGGGCGCGCGCCCGGTCGCGGTCATGGACTCCCTGCGCTTCGGGCCGCCGGACGCGCCCGACACGCGCCGTGTGCTCGACGGCGTCGTACGCGGGGTCGGCGGTTACGGCAACTGCCTCGGGTTGCCCAACATCGGCGGCGAGGTCGTCTTCGATCCCGGATACGCCGCGAACCCGCTGGTCAACGCGCTGTGCGTCGGCGTTCTGAAGCCCGAGGACATCAAGCGGGCGATCGCCCCCGGCCCGGGCAACAAGGTGATCCTCTTCGGCGCGGGCACCGGCCCGGACGGCATCGGCGGCGCGTCGGTGCTGGCGAGCGCCACCTTCGACGCGGAGTCCCAGAAGAAGCGCCCATCGGTGCAGGTCGGCGACCCCTTCATGGAGAAGCTCCTCATCGAGTGCTGCCTGGAGATCTTCGCCGAGGACCTCGTCGTCGGCATCCAGGACCTCGGCGCCGCCGGAGTGTCGTGCGCGACCACCGAGCTGGCCGCCGCCGGCACGGGTGGCATGGACATCGATCTCCGCCAGGTGCCGCTGCGCGACCGTACGCTGCGGCCCGAAGAGATCCTCATGAGCGAGTCCCAGGAACGCATGATGGCCGTCGTCGAGCCGGCCAAGGTCGAGCGGTTCCGCGAGCTGTGCGCCAAGTGGGAGGTGCCCGCCACGGTGATCGGCGAGGTCACCGGCACGGGGCGGCTGCGCATGGTGTGGGACGGCGAGATCATCGTCGACATCCCGCCGGGCACCGCCGCCGACGAGGGCCCGGTCTACCACCGGCCGTACGAGCCGCCGCTCGACCTCACCAAGCTCCAGGCCGACGGGCCCGCCCGCCTGCCGAGGCCGGAGAACCCCGACGAGCTGCGCAACACGGTCATGTGGCTCGCCGGCTCCCCGAACCTCGCCGACAAGACGTTCGTGACGTCGCAGTACGACAAATACGTCCTGGGCAACACGGTGCTGGCGATGCCGGAGGACGCCGGCGTCATCCGCATCGGCGACGGCCCGCAGGGCATCGCGCTGGCCACCGACGGCAACGGCCGCTACGCGCGCCTCGACCCGTACGCCGGGGCCCAGCTCGCGCTGTCCGAGGCGTACCGGAACGTCGCCGCGACCGGCGCGCGCCCGCTCGCCGTCACCAACTGCCTGAACTTCGGCTCGCCGGAGGACCCCGGAGTGATGTGGCAGTTCGCGCGGGCCGTCGAAGGTCTCGCGGACGCCTGCCTCACCCTGGGCATCCCGGTCACCGGAGGCAACGTCAGCTTCTACAACCAGACCGGCGACGTGCCGATCAACCCCACGCCCGTGATCGGCGTTCTCGGCGTGCACGACGACGTCAACCGCCGGGTGGTCATGTCCTTCATGGTCGAGGGCATGTCGCTGCTGCTGCTCGGTGAGACCCGGCCGGACTTCGGCGGGTCGGAGTGGGCGCATGTCGTGTTCGGTCACCTCGGTGGCACGCCGCCGCTCGTCGACCTCAGGGCGGAGGCGGCGCTCGCGTCGGTGCTCGTCAACGGGGCGCGCGAAGGCGTGCTCAACGCCGCCCACGACCTGTCCGACGGCGGCCTGTCCCAGGCGCTCGTCGAGTCGTGCCTGCGCGGCGGGCTCGGCTGCCGCGTCACGCTGACGGGCGACCCGTTCGTCGAGCTGTTCAGCGAGTCGGTGGCCCGCGCCGTCGTGGCGGTGCACCCCGAGCACGAGGCGCGGGTGAACCTCCTCTGCGAGTCGGCGGGTGTTCCGGTGCGCCGTCTCGGCACGGTCGGCGGCGACTCCCTCGCGGTCGAGGGGCTGTTCGAGATCCCGCTGGCCGAGCTGCGTGAGGTCCACCAGGGCGCCCTGCCCGCCCTGTTCGGCTGACCTGGTGCGCTGACGACGAACGTCGACCGGTTCGGCCGTGATCGAACCAGGCGAACGTTCGTCGTCAGCGCGTCAGTGCCGCTGCATCCATAGCGAACTGATGTAGTGGCCGTTCTTGGCGGCGTACTCCCGAAACGTGCCGATCTCGGTGAATCCGAACCTGCGGTGCAGGGCCACCGAAGCGTCGTTGGGCACGGCTATGCCGGCGAGGGCCACGTGGACCGGCTCGTCGGCAAGCTGGTCGAAGAGCGCCTGGTAGAGCAGTGTGCCGATGCCCTGGCCACGGTGTCCGGCGGCGATGCCGATACCGACCTCGACCGTCTCACGGAACGCCTCGTGGTCGCGATAGCGTCGGCTGGAGGCGAAGCCCAGCACCAGCGTGCCCTGGCGCGCGACGAGCAGCCGGTACGGGCCGGTCTCGGCGAATCCTTCGAACCACGCGCGCTGGCTGGGCACGGTCATGGGCTGAGTGGTGAAGACGGCGTCGGAGTTGGCCGCCTCATGGTCGAGGATGGCGACGATCTGCGGAAGGTCATCCTCGACGCCGGCGGAGACCTCCACGGCGGCCGGCGAAGTGGATACGGGCGCATCGGTCATACGCCCATTCTGGCCACCCCGGATCGCACCACAAGGCTCTACACGATCGGCGCCGACCACACCCAGAGGCCGAATGATCGCGTTCGTGGTCAGCGCACTAGTGTTCGGCGGCCAGCGCCTCGACGCCCTTGACGAACAGGTCGATGCCGAAGCCGTAGAAGGCGTTCTCGTCGTCGATGGCGGTCAGCGGGCAGGCCGCCTGGACGATGTGCGGATAGCGGTCGGTCGGCAGCGTCTCGAGCGCTATCCGCTTGCGCCGGATGAACTCCGCCACCTCCTCGGGGGTCTGCCTGGGCGTGAGGCCCGGATCCCCGATGGCGAGCGTCGTCGCGGTGCGCAGGCCGTGCCGGCAGATCGCGGCGGCCTGGACCGGCGTGAAGCCCGCGTCGGCGAGGATGCCGAGCCCGGCCTCCATGATGCGAAAGCAGCTCTCGGTGTCGTCCGGCTGCGTCATCATCACCAGCGACGAGGCCGCTGGGTGGGCGCGCAGCACGTCGACCATCGACTCCATGAGCGCGCGTAGCCGGTCCGACCACGGCCGGTCCTGATCGGCGTCCGTCTCCATCAGCGACCACAGGCGGTCGACGACCGCGTCCAGCAGCTCGTCCTTGTTCTTGAAATGCCAGTACAGCGCCATGGGCGAGACACCTAGGCGCTTGGCGAGCTGTCTGATCGTCAGGCCTTCCAACCCTTCGGCGTCCGTGAGCGCCAGTGCGCCGTCGACGACCGTTCCCCGGCTCAGGCGAGTGCGTTCCTCTGTGGTGGCCACTTGACAACTATACGACGTACAAGTTTGATGTACAACGTACATGTACGGCGTATAAGAACGCTGTACATGTACGGCGTACAACCCGAAATGACCGTGTATTGGAGACGGGGATGACCTCTCAAAGACGCTGGTGGACGCTCGTAGGAGTGGCGCTCGCGACCTTCATGACCTTCTTGGACAACAACGTCGTCAACGTGGCGCTGCCGTCCATCCAGCGCGAGCTGCACCTCTCGATCTCCGGACTCGAGTGGATCGTCAGCAGCTACATCCTCGTCTTCTCCGGCCTCATGCTGGTCGGAGGCAGGCTGGCCGACGTGTACGGCCGCAGGCGGCTCTTCATCGGCGGTCTCGTGATCTTCACCGCCGCGTCTCTCCTGGCCGGGCTCGCCGGCAGCGAGACCACGCTGGTCCTGGCCCGTGTGCTGCAGGGGATCGGCGCCGCGGTCTCCATGCCGTCCACGCTGGCGATCATCTCCTCGACCTTTCCGGACGTGAAGGAGCGCAGCAGGGCCGTCGGCGTGTGGAGCGCGGTCGGCGCGCTCGCGCTGGCTCTCGGCCCCTTCACCGGCGGCTTCGTCAGCGAGCGTTGGGACTGGGGATGGATCTTCCTGATCAACGTCCCGGTCGGCGCGGTGACCATCGCGATCATCGCGATCTCCATGCGCGAGTCGCGCGACGCCGTACGCCGCCGGCTCGACGTCCCCGGCCTGGTGACCTCCGCCGCGGCGCTGTTCTCCCTCACGTACGCCCTGATCGAGGGGCACAACCAGGGCTGGACCTCACCGGTGATCCTCGGGAGCTTCGCCCTCGCCGCTGCCGCGATGGCGGCCTTCCTGGTGATCGAGTCCCGTACGGCCGACCCGATGGTGGACCTGTCGATGTTCCGCTCGCGCGTCTTCAGCGGCGGCACCGGCGCGATGATCCTCTGGGGCTTCGGGGTGATGGGCGTCTACTTCTTCACCGCCATGTACCTCCAGGGCGTCCTCGGCTTCTCACCGACCGAGGCAGGGGCCGCGTTCGTGCCGATGGCGCTCATGATGGCGGCGACCGCGCCGATCGCCGGTCCGGTGGCACGCCGCCTCGGCACGAACGTGACCGTCGCCGGCGGCCTCGCGCTGAACGTCCTCGGCCTGATCATGGTGTCCTTCGTCGGCGAGCACGGCCACTTCCTCGACCTGATGCCCGCGTTCGTGGCGTTCGGCGTCGGATCCGGGTTCGTCATGATGCCGCTCAACGACGCGATCATCGGTGTGCTCCCGCCCGGCCGCGCCGGAGCCGCGTCGGCGATCATGAACGCCGCGCGCGAGGTCTCGGGCCTGCTCGGAGTGACGATCGTCGGGGCGATCCTGACCTCACGGCAGGCGGCCGTGGAACGCGGCGGCGCCACCCCGGCGCACGCGTTCCTCTCGGGCTACCAGTTCGCCCTGCTGATCGCCGCGGCGATCGTCTTCGCGGGCGTCCCGATCAGCCTGTACGCCCTGCGCGCCACGCGCCGTCCCAGCCTGGTGGTGGCCGAACCGGTGCTGGAGCCCGTCGGCTGACCGGAAACGCCGAGAGCCGGGGAACCCGCTGTGGGTTCCCCGGCTCTCTTCATGGCGTCAGATGGTGCTCTTGCCGAGGAGGCGGTTCGGCGTCCCCGTCTTGTTGCTCTTGATCACGCCGGGCGTGGAGTGCGCGGTCAGCCACTTCTGGATCGTGCCGAAGGTGTGCTGGCCGTACGTCGACTTGTACAGCGCGGCGACACCGGCCACGAACGGGGAGGCCATGGAGGTTCCGCTCAGGTACTCGGTGCCGCCCTTGTAGGTCGACTTGATGTTCACGCCGGGGGCGTAGATGTCGACGCACTTGCCGTAGTTGCTGAACGACGCGCGCGTGTCGTTCGACGAGCTCGCCGCCACGGCCTCGACGCTCGCCGCGCTGGCCGGGGAGTCCGAGCAGGCGCTGCCGTTGTCGTTGCCGGCCGCCACCGCGACGAACACACCGGACTTCGACAGGTTGGTCACGGCGGTGTTCAGCGCGGTCGACTTGGACCCGCCGAGCGACAGGTTGGCGACGGACTTGGCGCCGTGGTGCTTGATCACGTAGTTGATTCCCGCGATCACGTCCGACGTCGAGCCGCTGCCGTCACAGTCCAGGACCTGCACGCCGTGCAGGTGGACGTTCTTGGCCACGCCGTAGGTCGTGGACCCGATGATGCCGGCGACATGCGTGCCGTGCCCGTTGCAGTCCTTGGCGCCGTACACGGTGTTCGCGCGCCCGCCGAACTGGCTGAGAGTCGTCTCGATGCCCGTGTCGATCACATACGCGTCGACACCAGTGCCACGGTGCACGTAGTGGTAGGAGTGCGACAGCGGCAGCTTGTGCTGGTCGATCCGGTCCAGGCCCCACGTCGGGTTCGACTGCGTCGTGTTGATCTTGACCATCTGGTCCTGCTCGATGGCGGCGACGTTCGGGTCGCTCTGCACCTTCTTGAGCTGGGCGGCCGTCAGCCGCGCCGCGTACCCGTCCGTGAACCGGTGCAGGGTCGGGAAACCGATGGAACGAGAGATCCCCATGGGGTTCTTCATCGTCACGATGTACTGCCCGGCGACACCGTTGCTCGACGCGGCCACGACCGCGACGTGCGGCGTGGACGACGTGATCGCGGCGTACGCCGGAACGGCCGCCGCGGCGCAGGCCACCGCGGCGGATGCGATCAGGATGTTCTTCGCTGGGACCCTCACTGGGTCGCTCCTTGGAAGGTCGAAGGGGGAGATCGAGGAGCCGCTCGCTCGGGAGGGCGGGGAGGCGATTGCGGTAGAAAGCCTCGAATGATCCTGGCGACGATATCGGGAAAAGCCCCAGGTGTCGGCTTTTTCCGGCGAAGCGGAGTGTCGGATGGACCCGGTACCGTCAGTGCCGCCATGGCACGACCCACACCTGAGCGGCTGCGCGCCGCACTCGACGCCCAGCTGGCCGAGTTCGGCGAATCCGCCGACGGCATTCCGGCGGCCGCCCTCACCGAAGCCCTGGTCGGCGCCGTGCTCGCGGCGTACGACGCAGGTCAGGAGCCCGTACGGCCCGCCGTGAAACTGGCCGTACGGCTCCTCCTCGAACGCCTCGCCACCGAGGCCCCCGGTCACGCGGTAGAGGTGCGCGTCCCTCCGTACGGCGCCGTCCAGTGCGTCGAGGGGCCGCGGCACACCCGCGGCACGCCGCCGAACGTCATCGAGACCGACCCGAAGACCTGGATCCTGCTCGCCACCGGCCGCCTCGCCTGGAGCGACGCCCGCGACCGGATCGCGGCGAGCGGCTCGCGGGCCGACGTCTCCGACCTGCTGCCGGTGACGCCGTACGCCTCATGAGGCCGCCGAGCCCCTACGGCTTCAAGCCGCACAACGTCCTCACCGGACGCGTGATCGGCCAAGGTCCTCGACGCGCGGCCGAGGCCACTCTTATGGCGTGTGGTGGTCACCCGTGCTGATCGGTTGCCGCAACGGCATCTGCGTCGCCGTGAAGAACGGCACGCGTTTCTGCAGGCACTGATCCCGGTCGTACCTCGTCGGATAGCGCACCTGGTTCGCGCACGGCGAGACCCGGCCGAGGAACCAGATCCCCACCGTCACGGCGATCACCAGTGTCAGCGCCGAGAGCGTGATCCCGGTCACCGCCATGCGCCGGCCGTTGTCCTGCACCGCCGCGACGATGCCCACGACCAGGCCCGCGATCGCGACGACGACGCCCAGACCGCACAGCACCAGCGTGATGATCGCCGCGATGCCGAGTACCAGTGCGGCGACGCCGAGACCCCTGCGCTGCGCTAGCGGATATCCCGCCGGTTGATACGCCATGACAAGCCCCCCGACCGTCCATGGTGGGGGATCCGAGGCGTACGGGAGCAGCGGCGCGCCGAGCCACCGTCATCGGAGCCCCAGGTCACCACCTAGACTGGGCGCGTGTCCCACGGAGACGGACGGTTGAGTCACGACCTGGACCCCCTCGATCACAGTCCCCAAGACGCCTGCGGAGTCTTCGGCGTCTGGGCGGCCGGCGAGGAGGTGAGCAAGCTCACCTACTTCGGGTTGTACGCCCTGCAGCACCGAGGTCAGGAATCGGCCGGGATCGCGGTCAGCGACGGGGCGCGCATCGTCGTGTTCAAGGACATGGGTCTGGTCGCCCAGGTCTTCGAAGAGTCCGTGCTGAACACCCTGCGCGGCCACATCGCCATCGGCCACTGCCGCTACTCCACGACCGGCTCCAGCGTCTGGGAGAACGCCCAGCCGACGTTCCGTTCGAACGACGACGGCGCGCTCGCGCTGGGCCACAACGGCAACCTGATCAACACCCCTGAGCTGGCCGCGCGCCTGGGCGGCGGTGAGCTCGCCGCCACGAGCGACACCGACGTCCTCACGGCGCTGCTGGCCGGCAACCCGGGCGGCGTCGAGAAGGCCGCGCTGGAGGTCCTGCCGCTCGCCCGCGGCGCCTTCTCCCTGGTCTTCATGAACGAACGCACGCTCTACGCCGCCCGCGACCCGCAGGGCATCCGCCCGCTGGTCCTCGGGCGCCTCGACAACGGCTGGGTCGTCGCCTCCGAGACCGCCGCGCTCGACATCGTCGGCGCCAGGTTCGTCCGCGAGGTCGAGCCCGGAGAGCTGATCGCCATCGACGAGGCGGGCGTGCGCACGCGCCGGTTCGCCACGGCCGAGCCCAAGGGCTGCCTCTTCGAGTACGTCTACGTCGCGCGCCCCGACACCTCGATCGCGGGCCGCAGCGTCCAGGCCACCCGCGTCGACGTCGGCCGCCGCCTCGCACGCGAGCACCCCGTCGATGCCGACCTGGTGATCCCGACGCCGGAGTCCGGCACCCCGGCCGCGATCGGATACGCCGAGGAGTCCGGCATCCCGTACGGCCAGGGCTTCGTGAAGAACTCCTACGTCGGCCGCACCTTCATCCAGCCGTCGCAGACCATCCGCCAGCTCGGCATCCGGCTGAAGCTGAATCCGCTGCGCGAGGCGATCGAGGGCAAGCGCCTGGTCGTCGTCGACGACTCGATCGTCCGCGGCAACACCCAGCGGGCCATCGTCCGCATGCTCCGCGAGGCGGGAGCCGAGGAGGTCCACGTACGGATCTCCAGCCCGCCGGTGTCCTGGCCGTGCTTCTACGGCATCGACTTCGCCACCCGAGCCGAGCTCATCGCCGGCAACCTGTCCGTCGAGGAGATCCGGGTCTCCCTGGGCGCCGACTCGCTCGGCTACATCTCGCTCGGAGAGCTGATCGCCGCCACCCACATCGACCGCGATCGGCTGTGCCGCGCCTGCTTCGACGGCATCTACCCGATCGACGTCGCCGAGAACTCCCGCGGCAAGTACCTGCTGGAAGAGGCCCGTAAGTGAGTGGTTCCCCGACGTCGTACGAGGCTGCCGGGGTCGACATCGCGGCCGGTGACCGCGCCGTCCAGCTGATGAAGGCGCATGTGGCCCGTTCGATGCGCCCCGAGGTCGTGCACGACGCCAGCGGCTTCGCCGGCCTCTTCGACGTCTCCGCGTTCAAAGACTACGAACGCCCCCTGCTGGCGACCTCCACGGACGGCGTCGGCACCAAGGTCGACCTCGCCCGCAGGCTCGGCGTGTACGACACGATCGGGCACGACCTGGTGGGCATGGTCGTCGACGACCTGGTCGTCTGCGGGGCCGAGCCGCTCTTCATGACCGACTACATCGCCTGCGGCAAGGTCGTTCCCGAGCGCATCGCCGCGCTCGTCAGCGGCATCGCCGACGCCTGCGCCCTCGCCGGCTGCGCGCTGATCGGCGGCGAGACCGCCGAACACCCCGGCCTGCTGGGCCCCGACGAGTTCGACCTCGCCGGCGCCGGTACGGGCGTGGTCGAGGCGTCCAAGGTGCTCGGCCCGGAGCGGGTCGTGCCCGGCGACGTCGTGCTGGGCCTCGCCTCGTCGGGCATCCACTCCAACGGCTACAGCCTCGTCCGCCACATCCTGCGCGAGACCGGCCTGTCGCTCGACTCGGCCCTGCCCGAGCTCGACCGCCCGCTCGGCGAAGAACTCCTCACCCCGACCCGCATCTACGCCCGCACCTGCCTGCGGCTTACCGCCGCCTGCGACGTCCACGCCTACGCACACGTCACCGGCGGCGGCCTGGCCGCCAACCTGGCCCGGTCGCTGCCGCCGACCTGCGACGCCGTGATCCGGCGCTCGTCGTGGACACCACCGGCGATCTTCTCCGCGCTCGCGGGCCACGGCCACGTGCCCCAGGCGGAGATGGACAAGACCTTCAACCAGGGCGTCGGCATGGTCGCCATCGTGGCCGCCACCGACGCCGACGCGGCCCTGCGCGGGCTCGCCGAGCACAGCATGGACGCCTGGGCCCTCGGCGAGATCGTCCCCGGATCCGGCGAGGCGACAGTCGTGTGACCCCGCCGCGGGCGGGGAACACCCGCCTGATCGGATGCGTCCTTAACCAGTGTGAACAGGCTCTCGCGCACTCTGTGGCGCTGCAAAGGCCCGCTGGCGGTGCTGTGCGCCCTCGGCGCGTACGCCTTAGTGCTCCCGGCCGCCTGGATGTACACGGGCACCGTCCACCGCCGTACCACCGTCGCCGGCGTCCCACCGACCCCCGTCGCGATCGTCTTCGGCGCCGCCGCCCCTGACCACCGGCCGTCACAGATGCTGGCGTCACGCCTAGACCTCGGCGCGGACCTGTACCACCGGGGAAAGGTCCAGGCGCTGCTCGTCACCGGAGACAACAGCGTCAGGCACTACAACGAGCCCGAGGTCATGCGCGACTACCTCATCGCCGAGGGCGTGCCACGCGACCGAATCGTCCTCGACTACGCAGGCTTCGACACCTGGGACTCCTGCGTACGCGCAAAGAAGATCTTCGGCGTGGACCACGCGATCCTGCTCTCCCAACGGTTCCACCTACCGCGAGCCATCACCTTGTGCCGTTCGGTCGGCATCGAGTCCTGGGGCGTCGGCGACGACAGCAGCCGCTACGCCCCGACCGCCACGATCGCGTCCTACCTCCGCGAACTACCGGCGTCCCTCAAGGCCGCCTACGACCTGATCATGACCCCAGGCCCCCGCTTCCTCGGCCCCCACGAACCCGGCATACGCCGCGCCCTCGAAAGCCACACGAGGTAGCGCCCCTGTCCAAGGGCCCATGCCACTCGACACTGGCGTGTCCTCCCGCGCTCGACGGGAGCCGCGCGAGGTAGCGGCTCCGCCGAGGCCGTTTTCCGCGTTACTCGCCGATGGACACCGGCGTGCCGTCCCGTGCTCCGTGCTTTTCCGCCCACGCCGTCAGCGCCGTACGGCAGGCGTGGTCCAGGTGGCGCAGCCTGGACAGGTCCAGTTCCACCGGACGTCCGCGCGGCGTCGCCTCCAGCGTGTCGAGCACCTTCGGCAGCCGCAGGAACGTCGCGTTCCCGGTGAGCCTGATCCGGATCGGCCCCTCGCCGTCGTCGCGGATGTCGAGGTGGATGTCGGAGACGTCCCAGGCGGTCTTGACGACCGCCAGCACGATGCCGACCAGGACACCCTCGAACAGGTTCGTCACGACCACCGCGATCGCGGTCCCCGCGAACACGACCGCCTCGCCCCGCTCCGTACGCCACAGCCGCCGGGCGTCCCGCAACGACAGCAGCTTCCACCCGGCATGGACGAGGACCGCCGCCAGGGCCGTCACCGGGATGACGCTCAGCGCGGCGGGTGCCAGCACGGTGAAGGCCAGCAGCCACACGCCGTGCAGGACCCGCGAGGCCTTCGTACGCGCGCCGGCCTGCACGTTCGCGGCGCTGCGCACGATGACCGCGGTCATCGGCAACGCGCCGAGCATGCCGCACGCCATGTTCCCCACGCCCTGGGCCATGAGCTCCCGGTCGTAGTGCGTACGGGGCCCGTCGTGCATGCGGTCGACCGCCGCGGCGCTGAACAGGCTCTCGGCCGAGGCGATGAGCGCGAACGCCACCACCGTCCCGAGAACGTCGAGCTCCGCCAGCCGCCCCAGATCCGACGGCACCGTCAGCCGCAGCGCGTCGAGCAACCCACGTACCTCGATTCGCTGGACCGGTAGGTCGAACACCACGGTGACCAGCGTCGCCGCCGCGACCGCGACGAGCGCGGCCGGAGCCACCCGCAGCCGCCGCGGCGCGTAACGCCAGCAGACCAGCACCACGATCGTCCCAACCCCGACCCCACCCGCCACGAGCGCTGAGGGATCACCGGCCGAGTCCGAGACCAGCCCGGGCAGCGCCGCCAGGTTCGCCAGCGCCGCCCCGGGCGACCGCCCGTCGAAGAGCGTGTGGATCTGACCGGCGACCAGCACCAGCCCGATACCGGCGAGCATCCCCTGAACGACCGAGATCGAGATCGCCCGGAACCACCGCCCGAGCCGGAACGCCCCCATCATGAGCTGTGCCACACCCGTGGCCAGCACGATCACCCCGAGAGCGGGCAGCCCGTGCTCCCGCACGGTCTCGAAGACGAGCACGGTGAGCCCCGCGGCCGGCCCACTGACCTGGAGACTGCTTCCGGGAAGAACACCCGCGACGAGCCCCCCGACGATGCCGGTCACGAGCCCGAGCTCCGGAGGCACCCCAGAAGCGACCGCCACCCCGATGCACAGCGGCAGAGCGACGAGGAAGACGACGACCGACGCGGGGAGATCCCGCCGGAGGCCGACACGTGCGAACGAGAGATCCATTGTCCACCTTGGTTTCACGGTGATGAGGGCGGCGGGGTGGATATCAGCGGGTCTAGGCGGTGGTCGGTCAGGGCGTGTCCGGCGGGTCGTGGCTGCGGCTCGCGGTGTCCTGGTGGCAGGCCACGAGAAGCCGACCCGGCTTGGTCGCCGGCCGCCGCGCAGCACGATCCACCGGACGCCTCGGGCACGGCGGAGCCGAACCCACAGGGCCAGAGCGGTTGGAACACCTCGGGTGTGCGGGCGGTGAACGCTCACGACATCGGTGTCGTTCGCGTAGAACCACCCGCAGGGTCAGAGTGGCTGGAACATCCCGGTGTACGGACAGTGGACGCTCACGACGCCGGTGTCGATCGCGTAGAACCATCCGTGCAACCGGAGCCGGTCGTCGCCCAGCCGCTCGGCGACGCTGGGATGCGCGCGCAGCCGCGCCATCTGCGCGAGGACGTGCCGCTGCACCGCGGAGGTGATCGCCTCCCCGTCCCCGCCGTCCCCGCCGTCCGCGGCGTCACGCGTGTCGTCGTGCGGTTCGGTGTCGTCGAGCCACCGCCGGACCGCGGGCGTTGCGCTGAGGTCGTCAGAACGCACGAGGGCGCCGACGGCGCCGCAGTGCGAGTGACCGCACACGATGATGTTCTTCACTCCGAGCACGGTGACGGCATACTCGATGGTGGCCGCCTCACCCGAGACCCGCCCGGGGTGATGGACGGGCACGATGTTGCCGGCGGTCCGCAACTCGAACAGCTCCCCGGGCCGTGCCCCGGTGATCAAAGCCGGGACGACGCGCGAGTCGGAACAGGTGATGAACAGCGCCGCCGGGCGCTGTCCGCCGGAGAGCAGACCGAGATCCGTACGCCTGGCCGCCCTCTCGGGAAAGTCACGGGCATTGTCGATCAGCGACTGCATGGCGCAGCCTTTCTGTGAGTCCGTAGGTAGTCGACGGCGGCGACAAGGTCGCGGCCGGAGCCCTCACGGGCAGGAGTCAGCCGGGCGGCATGCGATGCCGTCCTGAGGACAAGAGTTGACATCCTGGGCAGAGGCAGGCCCGATGACCGCCCCTACGAAACTCTCAGCAGCGCAGAATCTGCGAACTCTCCGGCAAACGACCACTAAAACGCTGCGCCCGCCGACCAATCACAGCATCGGCCGGCCAGGGCTGCGGCCCGTCAGGCCCACCGGAGAGCCGAACGGCCCCAGGCGCATGCCCCTGCGACCCCGTAGGCGGAAGCGCCGGCACCCACCGCCGCCCAGGCACCCCGACGTCACCAACCCGGAGCCGAGCACGAGCGTCATCCCCCACCCACCCACCCAAACCGCCATCGCCCACCTGGCCATGGAGGCCGCGGTCGGCCACATGGCTGTGAGTGCTGAAGCCGGTCGCGTGGCCGTGGGTGCTGCGGTCGGACGCCTGGTCGTATGTGGCGTTGCCTGCCGGTTGGTGGTGCGTGCGGTCGTTACCCGGTGGGCCGCCGCGTGTGGCTTCGGTCGGCGGGACGTAGGCGCGGCCGTCGGCAGCCGGGTCGCGGGAGTGGTCGTCGGTGGGCTGGCCACAGAGATCGCCGCTGGTCGGGTGGTCGCCCGGGGACTGGTCGCGTTGGGCGAGGGAGCTGGAATGGCCGACCTTGGGGCGGGCGTCGGCGGGGGTCGTGTCGAGGAGTTCGGGGCCGCCGATGAAGGCAAGGGCGGTCAGCAGCGATGCTGCGATCCAGCCTCGGTATGCCCTCATTGTCGCGCGCCCCCTGACTCGCGGCCTTACAGAGCTCGACCTCTCTCAATCCTAACTCGGTGCAACCGGCCACGGCAGGGGGGCAAATCGCCATAACTCGGTGGTCAGGAGGCTGCGGGCGGCTCTACGTCATGCCGAGAATGAACCGCCGAGTCGCGAAATGCGCAGAATGCGAGTCACCGATGCAAGCCGTACGCGAGCCGCTCACAGGAGCAGCGCCAACTCGCTTGCGGGACCAGCGCCACCCGCTTGTGGAGAGCGCCGAAAGCTCGTGTGAGACATCCGGATCGGACCCGCCGCATCCAAGGCCCGACCTTGACTCAGGCCGTCGCCACGGCCCGATCTTCACTCGGGCCCTGACCTCGACGCTGTGGATCCCGCTCGAAGCGGCCGCGACGCGAGCATGAAGTCCGAGATCGTCAACAAGATCAGTCGGACAAATCAGCTCAAAAGTGTGATCTCTTTCACTATGGCCACCCTCGCGAGGGAACACCAAAAGCGGCACCGGTGATCCGGCGCCGGGTGCGACTCGCAGGCTCCTGCATGCGCAAAGCGTCCCCGTCGCGTAGACGGGAACGCTTCACGATCATGCGTCCTCGCATGGTCCCTAAGCCCTCGGTCGATCGGGCGACCAGGGTGGTCTCAGACGCTGAGACGGCAGTTACTTCGTCGTGCTCTTGCCGTCACTCTCGTCGTGGTCCTCGGCGTAGTCCGCATAGCGGTCTGTGAGGTCCTCGTACGACGAGTCGTCGTCGTAGGGGTCTTGGTCATCCTGCGAGTTCTGGTTGACGCCCAGCTCGCCGCGCAGACGGTCAAGGTCAGTCCCGCCGCTGTTGTACTTCAGGCGGCGTGCAACCTTCACCTGCTTGGCCTTGGCTCGGCCGCGCCCCATTGGCTCGACCCCCTCGATGATCGGGGACCCGTCGGTTGGCCCCACTTACGCTCGCTTACGCATCCACAGCCGGGCGCGGCATCACCCCACGGACCGGCTACGAATACAACCGTACCCGTTTTGCGCCCGGCTTGGTACGTCGTCTGCGCGGTGTGCGGCTTCACGAGAGCTTAGCCGACCCACTCGCGGAGCTGTCCAGGGATCCCCGTCAGGGCAGAGATCCCCGGATCGGACGGGTCAGGAGTTGATCAGGATGCCGCGGAGTCGGCCGATCTCCGACATGCGTCGCTCGGCGAGACGGTCGGCGGCGACGGCGGGCGGGACGCCCTCGTCGGCGCCGATCTGGAAGATGCGCCGCGTCGTCTCGAAGATCCCGGTCGCCTTCTGCTTCGCGCGTTCGAAGTCGAATCCTTCGATCTCGTCGGCCACCTGGATGACGCCGCCGGAGTTGACGACGTAGTCGGGCGCGTAGATGACGCCGCGGTCCGCGAGCTGCTTCTCGATGCCCGCGTGGGCGAGCTGGTTGTTGGCGCCGCCGCACACGATCTTGGCTTTGAGCGCCACGACCGTCTCGTCGTCGAGGGCGCCGCCCAGCGCGCACGGGGCGTACACGTCGATGTCGGCGCCGGCCAGGGCGCCGTGGCCTTCGACGACCTCGACGCCGGGGTGCTCGGCTCGTACGCGCTCGATCGCCGCGGGGGTCACGTCGGTGATCACGACGTTCGCGCCGTCGGTGATCAGGTGGTCGACCAGGCGGCGGCCGACCTTGCCGACCCCTTCCACGCCGACGCGCCGTCCGCGTAGCGTGGGCTCGCCCCACGTGTACTCGGCCGCCGCGCGCATGCCCTGGAACACACCGAATGCCGTCAAGATCGAGGAGTCGCCGGCACCACCATGCGCGAGCGTACGGCCCGTGACGTAGTCGCACTCGCGCGCGATGACGTCCATGTCCTCCGAAAACGTTCCAACATCACATGCGGTGAAGTAACGACCGTTCAACGACTGCACGAATCGCCCGTACGCTCGCAGCAGCGCCTCTGACTTGTCAGTGGCGGGATCGCCGATGATGACCGCTTTGCCGCCACCGAGGTCGAGATCGGCCAGTGCGTTCTTGTACGCCATGCCCTTGGAGAGGTTGAGGACGTCGTCGAGCGCCTCATCCTCGGATCCGTAGGGGTAGAAGCGAGTGCCACCGAGTGCGGGCCCCAGCGTCGTCGAAAAGATGGCGATGATCGCCTTGAGGCCGCTGGCCTCGTCGTGGCAGAACACCACCTGTTCGTGGGGGGTGTCAAAGACCTTCGTCACTGTTGTGGCTCCTCTCTGAGCGCACACCGGCCTGTTACCGTTGTTTCAGCGCGACTTTGTGCCGGATTCCCGCCAATCGGGCGCTATGTCCGTGGATCGCACGACATGCGACCAGCTACTGGGGCATGAGTCCGACAGGGTCAGGGTAGGCGCACAGCGACGCCTCCGCAGTGATCGGCACGAGTTGGTGAAGAGGTCTCAGGAGGATCTCGGCGGCCATGACGGCGAGCGTTCCGCGGTGAGATCGTGTCACGATGCGGTCGTGCTGCCCTATGCCGCGTACCTTCGGGTATACGAACCGCTGACCGCCTTCCCGGAGCCTGACCGGTCGATTTGGGCGGCATACGCCGTATCCGAGAAGCGGCCGCGGCGCGTCGGAGCGCTGGACGTCGAACACACTCGGGCGCTCTGGCGACTGATCGCGGTTCCGCCGATCGTCGCGCCGACACGCGAGAGCCGCGACGCGTACGTGCGCCGTGCCGAGGACGTCACCTACATCTGCCCGTGGGAGACACGGCTTCGTTCCTGGCTGGCCTTCGACCGTTTCCGCGAGGGCATGTCCGAGAAGCTGTCCGAGATGTTCGTTCCGCAGCGCGTGGCCGAGCAGGCCGACGGCGCGTTCGCCGGCTGGAAGCACAGCGCCGGCTCCCTGAGCCCGCACATCCTGTCGAGTACGTGGCAGGTTCCCCTGGCGTGGTTCGTCCCTTTTGTCGCTAAGGAGCGTTGGCTCGTCCTCGGCGGCCAGAACGAGATCGAGAGCGGCGGCGGCGGCCCGATGACGGCCGTGCCCACCCGTACGTTGATCTACGTCACGCCGATGGCCCAGGCGCGCAGGCGGGTCGCCCGCGCACTCAACGTCGTACGGCGCCACGTCGGCGAGGGCTTCGAGCTCAGCGAGGTCGAGTCCGTCGGACGCTGGCTGGAGGAGTTCCACCCCCACTCCCTGGTCGAACTCGACTACGGCGGGTTGGTCCACATCCTCGACGACGCCGCGCTGCGCGCCGACGAGTCGGTCGCCGAGGTGGCCGCCGCGGTCACGGGCATGGAGACCGGCCAGGCCGAACTCGCCCTTGCGATGTACAAGCGCGTGGTCGCCCGATGGCGTGTCGTACGGGCTCTTGAAGCGGCTAACTGAGGAAAATTAGCTGAATCAGCGCGCGATGCGACTATACGTGTCGCTAGAATCACGCAGCGTGACTCAGCCACCAAAAATCGCAGAGTTGCTATCAGGGACTTGCCTGTTGCGCTGAGTGGTGGCATGGTTACGTCTTGTGATGTCAAAGTGGTTCATCCAGACCATAAGAGACATCAGTGGCACGCGCGAGGATCAAACGCTGGATCGCTGTCATCGGTCCACGGAGGAGAGGCCGCACAAATGTCAGCTCGTACGCCAGAGGCCGAGCCCCTGCTGACGCCGGCAGAGGTGGCGACGATGTTCCGCGTCGACCCCAAGACCGTCACCCGCTGGGCGAAGGCTGGGAAGTTGACGTCAATCCGGACGCTGGGGGGACATCGGCGCTACCGCGAGGCCGAGGTCCGCGCTCTGCTGGGGGGGATCCCGCAGCAGCGGTCGGAGTAACTCGAAGACACCCCGATCGGACATCGACGCGCCGAGATGGATCGTCGATGATCGCTGTACTGGGGGGCGCGCACCGCTCGACCGCGCTCAGACGCGGTCGAACGCGGTGCGGCAAGCCGCTGGGCGACGGGGTCACCGTCGCCGCGGCCGGTCGGGGAGCTTCAACTGAAGTTCCATCGGTCCCGTGAACTCGGGGCCGAGCTAGGGGGGTTTCACGGACTCCATACGGGCCGTCTTCCGGCCCGGAGGTCTCGCTTCCGCCAGGGGCGCAGACCATGCCGGGCCGGAGCCGGCTCCACACGAAGTGATGCGCCATCAAGGCGCCGAGAAGATCCACGGTCGCCACGCAGAGTGACGACGGGACTTGCTCGGCGGGAGTTCCGGACGCGCGACAAGCCTGTACGCAGCGTGCGCGCCCGCACGCGCCACGCGGTACGAACTGGACATGGCGCGCCGCGACACGCCGACATCGATCACGAGAACGCCGATCCCCAAGACGGGACGGCCTCGGCGATACCCGCCTAGACGCGCAGAGTTCGCGACAACGGGAACGAACGACAGGCCGTGAAGAGCCCGGCCCTCCGTACCCGCATCGTGCCGAACGAGGTCGCGCCACGTGTCGATGGCACCCGCCCCGCACACTTGCACGCGAACGCGCGATCACCCCGCGGTGACTCCAGCACGTCGAAGCGGAGTGTGAGACGCCCGCCCGCGCGATTCGCCCGAAGTGGGGCAAGATGGCAGATAACCGCCCGCGCGACACGCCCGGAGTGTGAAACGCCGAAAAATCCGGACGCCACGCCAGGCATCCACACTCGCGCACCGCGCGGGGAGGCCGTGCAGCCTCCCCGATACTCCGCATGTCGGGCCGCACGCCAAGGCCTTGCGCGTAGCGCGGGGGCCGGTCGGCCGCCGCGATCGTCGGGACGCCGGGCCGCGCCGGGGTCAACGCTCCGCGCCGCGGAAGAGGTCGGCGGTCTCGAATGTCCGGACCCTGGCGTGGTGGGGTCAACATTCCGCGCGCTGAGGGAGGCGTGTCGGCGCTCTCGCGTCGGGTGTTGGCGCCTCGTGTCGTGCGGGAGGTTAGGCGGTCTCCTCTGTGGAGAGGCGGGTGATTAGGGCGGCTACCTCTGGGTCGCGTTTGGCGGCGACGTTCAGTAGGACCACGTGGTGGTCGATCAAGAGGCTTTCCAGGTCCTCGCGGGTCAGGTCTCGGTGTTCGAGCCAGTCGAGGCCTGCCGTCTCTACCGAGGCCACCCACGAACGTAGTGTGATTCGGAGTACCGGGCCTGGCTCCGCTACTCCGATCGCGGAGATGATGCGGTCCATCACCAGGCGGCGGATGCCGTCGAGTACCTCGCCTACCTCGCCGGTTCGGTTCGCGGGGCCGCCGCGTAGCAGGGCGACGAAGCCGGCCGCGTGGTCCTCGACGAAGTCGAAGTAGTGGTGCAGCGACACCGCCAGTCGCTCAAGCGGGCGGCCGGCCTCCGGCGGCTCCAGGAGGTCGTTGAGTTGTTTTGCGGCGCTGTGCAGCGCTGCTAGGTAGAGCTCCTGTTTTCCGCCGAAGTAGTGGTAGACGAGCGCGCGGGAGGCTCCGGCGGCGTCGGCGACGTCGTCGATGGTGATGTCCTCGGGCGGGCGGTCGCTGAAGAGTTCTAGAGCGGCCGAAATGAGTTCGTCGCGGCGTTCGTGCACGCTGAGGCGTCGTCGGCCTGGACGAGAACGACCGGTAGGTGCGTCCGGTGAGATCCGGTCCGCTGTTCGATCACCCACGTTGGAAGCCTATCGGAGCGCCCATCCAATAGAACGTGGACCTACCCAGGTCAGGGGGCGATCGGCGTCTAGCGGACCAGTCCGAATGCCTCGATCGGAGTGCCCATTACGGACGGTTATCACTGACACGGCCGATGTCGGGGCATCATGGCATCTCCTCCCCTTGTGGTGGTCCGCCGGTATCCAGGCGATCGCCGGGATGGGAGGGCCATGTCAGGACAGGACCTACGCCGGGAGATGGTTGTGGCCGCCAAGCCGACGATTCGCAATGTGGCCGAGCGAGCAGGCGTGTCCAAGTCCCTGGTCTCGCTCGTCATGCGTGGTTCGCCGCACGTGAGCGAGCAGCGGCGGCAGGCCGTGCTCAAGGCCGCGAGCGAGCTCGGCTACCGTCCCAACGCGGTCGCGCGCAGCCTCGTCGAGGGGCGTACGCGTCTGATCGGCGCGCTGGTCGCCGATCTCCACAATCCGTTCTTCGCGGAGTTCCTCGACGGGCTGCAGGAGAGCCTGCACGGCGAGGGGCTGCGGATGCTCGTCGGCAGCGGCCGGTGGGACCCTCAGTTCGAGGCGGAGGCCGTCGAGGCCTTCCTGGAGATGCGCGTCGACGGCCTCGTGCTGCTCAGCGTCGTGCCGGACTCCCTGCGGGAGGCGTCCAGGAATGTTCCGGTCGTGGTCGTCGGTGAGCGTGACATCGTCGGCGTCGACATCGTCGTGGACGACGACGAGCTCGGCGCGCGGCTCGCCGTCGACCATCTCGTCGGGCTCGGGCACCGCCGGATCGCCCACATCGAGGGTTCGCCGTCGACGACCTCGCGGTATCGCAGGTCGGGGTACGAGTCTGCGATGAAGCGCCACCGGCTGGAGGACCAGATCGTGGTCGAGCCGGGCGACTTCACCGAGGAGGGCGGTTACCGCGCCGCGCGCAAGCTGGTGAAGCGCGACCCTCGCCCCACTGCGATCTTCGCGCCGAACGACCTGGTGGCGACCGGTGCGCTGTCGGCCGCCCACGAGCTCGGCCTGCGCGTGCCCGCCGACATCTCGATCGTCGGGTACGACAACACGCATCTCGCAGCGATCCGGCACATCGGCCTCACCAGCGTGGACCAGCCGCGCCGCGACATGGGCAGGGTCGCCGCCGAGCGCCTGTGCGCGCGCATCGAGGACCCGCAGCGCGAGCCGATGCAGACACTCGTGGTGCCGCACCTGGTGATCCGCGCGACGACCGGTCGCGTGCCCGGGTGACCGTCACGCTTGATCTACCTCGGGTGCCGTAGGTCGGCTGCGGGTCCGCCGACGGTAACGGCCTCACCAAGCATCGCCGAACCCGTGTGCCGTACGAGGCGGCACCGGTCTTAATGGGTTGCGTGCACCGGCCGCTCGGCGGGCTGGGCGCGAGCGACGTGAACGGCCGTACCGGGGGGGATGGCCGGTGGCGCTCGCGGGACCCGCCGAGCGGCGGACAGATTTGGATCATGTGGACCCGGGGGGTAATCGTGCGTGATCCGGAGTTGGTGTCGTGCGCTCAGCGCGCGGCGAGCGAGCTCGAACGCGCCTGGTCGCAGTGGCGCCACTCGCGCGGCCTGGTCGAAGAGGTGCCGGAGTCGGTCGCGAGCTACGTGGCCCACTCGATCGACCACCCGTGGGGCCGTCCCCGCGTGGTGCTGGGTCTGGACGCGGACGAGGCGCGCGCCCTCGCCGCCCTGCTCAACAAGGAACCCGCCGTCCTGTAGGGACGCCGTTCCGTAGAGACACGAGCGCACGCCGCTCGCAATGATGTGGCCGTCGTCGTCGTACTCAGCGCGGAGAGGGCGACGGCGGCCACCTTCTCCCGCGCGGGGGCCTCGCGTACGGCGCGGATCCCCGCGGGAGGAGACCTTTTGCCGCCTGGGGGCCGAAGTAATGCCGTCCGTTTGGCAGACTGAGGCCGATGCGTACTCTCGTGGGTGACTCCAGGCGAAGGGCGTACGGTGCCGTGGGCGCCGTCGCCGTGGCAGGTCTGCTCGCGGGATGCGGGTCCGGAGGCTCCTCGGCGGCAGAGCCGCCGGCACCGGCGTCTGCGACTTCCGCCGCCGCGAACAAAGCCCCGTCGTCGCAGGGTTCGCTGGCCGGCAAGGTCATCGTCATCGACCCCGGACACAACGGTGCCAACGCGAAGCACCCGGAGATCATCAACAAGCAGGTCGACGTCATCAACGGGCACAAGCCGTGCAACACGACCGGCACGTCGACCAACGACAACTACGCCGAGCACGCCTACACCTGGGATGTCTCGCGCCGCCTGGTCAAGATCCTGCGGGCCGAGGGCGCCAAGGTGATCCTGACCCGGCCGAACGACACCGGCGTCGGCCCCTGCGTCGACGTCCGCGCGAAGATCGCCAACCGTGCCCACGCCGACGCCAGCCTCTCCATCCACGGTGACGGCGCGCCTGCCAAGGACCACGGCTTCCACGTCATCGAGCCGGCCGTGCTCAAGGGCCACAACGACGAAGTCCAGCCGGTCTCCCTCAAGCTCGGGCGGAAAATCCGCGACGCCTACCACGCGGGCACCGGCATCCCGTTCGCGAACTACATCGGCTCGGGCAACGGGCTGAACGTCCGCAGCGACCTGGGCGGGCTCAACGTGGCGAAGGTCCCGGCGGTCATGATCGAGGCCGGCAACATGCGCAACGCGGGCGACGCGGCGAAGATGAAGAGCCCGGCGCAGCGCCAGAAGATGGCCGAGGCGCTGGCCAAGGGCCTCGCCGACTTCCTCTCCTGACACCGTGCCCGTCGACCTTCACACCGCCGCGCGCGTCCGTGATCTCTTCGAGCGGTCCGGCTACACCGTCGACGGCGTACGCGGGCTTCTCGGGCCGGTCGCCGGCGCCGCGCTGGCCCGCGACGAGATCGTCCCCGCGCTGCGCGTCACCCGTGGCGGCACCCCGATCGAGACGCTCGTACGGCTGTTCTGGCTACAGGTGCCGGTTCCGTACGCGGCGCTGCCGTTCGACGACCTGGTGCGGCTCGGTCTGGTCGAGCGTTCCGGGGATGAGGTCAGGGCGCTCCTGCACGTCGAGCCGGTCGAGTCCCCGGGAGAGTTTTCCACAGCCTGTGGACACATTGTCTCCGACCTCAAGGCGCGGCCGGGGAGTGGCACCCTGCGATCGGACCACGTCGTAGGCCAGGGCGGAGCGTCGAGCAACCTCGCGCAACTGGTTGTCCACAAGCCTGTGGACAACCTTCTGGATCTGGGGACAGGGTCGGGAGTGCAAGCCGTCCACCTGGCGAGCCGCGCCGGGCGGATCACCGCGACCGACCTCCACCCGCGCGCACTCGACCTCGCACGGCTGAGCTTCGCCCTGTCCGGCATCGACGCCGAGCTCCTCAAAGGGTCGCTCTTCGAACCCGTCGATGGCCGCACCTTCGACCTCATCGTGTCCAACCCCCCGTTCGTGATCTCCCCGGACCGCCGGTTCGGTTACCGGGAGTCCGGGCTCCCCGGCGACGACGTCTGCCGCCGGCTCGTCGAGCGCGCTCCGGCGCACCTGGCCGACGGCGGCTGGTGCCACCTGCTCGCCAACTGGCTGCACGTCGAAGGCGAAGACTGGCGCGAACGCGTCGCCGGCTGGGTCGAGGGCGTCGACGGCTGGCTCGTCGAGCGCGACGTGCAAGACCCCGCGGAGTACGCCGAGCTGTGGCTGCGCGACTCCTGCGAGGCCGGCACCCCTGAATACCGCGACCGCTACGACGCCTGGCTCGACCACTTCGAGCGCGGCAAGGTCACCGGCATCGGGTTCGGCTGGATCAGCCTGCACAAGTCGGGCGCCGACAACGTACGGGTCGAGGAGCTCCGGCACGCCGTCGACCAGCCGGTCGGCGCGTACGTGGACCGGATCGTACGTGGCCGGCCCGAGCACCTCACGGCCGCGACGACGCTCCGTACCGCGGACGGGGTCGTGCAGGAGCAGATCGGGCCGCCGGGTGCGGACGACCCCGAGCGCATCGTGCTCCGGCAGACCCACGGGCTGCGCCGTGCCGCCCAGGTCGGCACCCTGGAGGCGGCGCTCGCCGGCGCCTGCGACGGCGATCTGCCGCTCGGCGCGCTGCTCGACGCGATCGCGCACCTCACCGATGCCGAGCCCGGCGACGTACGCGCCCGCGCGTTCGCGGTGATGCCGGATCTGATCGCCGATGGGTTTTTTGACATCATCTCCTGATGGTGCCGATCCGTACGCTGACCCTCGGGGTCGCCGAGCCGCATCCGCTGACCGAAGACGTCGTCGCGAAGGCAGCCGGTACGCTCCGGCGCGCCGAGGCCGAGTTCCGCGAGGCCGGGCACGAGGTGCAGACGGTGCGGCTGTCCACCCGGCCCGTCTTCGACGACATGGTGCCGACCGCCGCGTACGCGCGCGGCCTGCAGGCGATGCTCGACGACGCGGAGATCGTCTACTGCTCGCTGGGTCCGGCGACCTCCGGCGTCGAGACCATCCCCGACCTGCTGATCGGGAACGCCGCGCTGAACTGCACGGTCCGCCTCGACGGCAACACCGCCGCGGCCGGTCCGGCGGCCGAGGTGATGCTGCGCCTCGCGGCCGAGACGGAGGAGGGCTTCGGCAACTTCCGGTTCGCGGCGCTGGCCCGTGTGCCGCCGGGCGGCCCGTTCTTCCCCGCCGCCTACCACGCGGGGCCCGCGAACCTGACGGTCGGCCTGCAGGGCGCGAGCATCGTGACCGGCGCCGCCGAAGGTGGTCTGGAGGGCCTGACCGAGCGCGTCGGTGCGGCGATCACCGAGGAGGCCACGCCGGTCGTACGCCTCGCCGAGCGCGTCTCCGCCGACCTCGGGCTGAGGTTCGGCGGCATCGACGTGTCGCCGGCGCCGAACGGCACGGACAGCATCGCGGCCGCGTTCGAGACCGTCGTGGGACGCTTCGGCGCGCCCGGCACGCTCGCGGTCGCCGCGGCGCTGACCGCCGCGCTGCGCGGCACGTCGCTGCCGACCTGCGGCTACAACGGGCTGATGCTGCCGGTGATGGAGGACGTCGTCCTCGCCAAGGGCTGGGAGGAGGGGCGGATCGGCCTGCACGACCTGCTCGCGTACTCCTCGGTGTGCGGCACCGGCCTGGACACCGTCCCGCTGCCGGGAGACAGCTCGGCCACCGACCTGGCACGCCTGCTGCTCGACGTGACCGCCCTGGCCGAACGCCTCGGCAAGCCGCTGTCGGCCCGGCTGTTCCCGGTGCCCGGTACGCGCGCCGGTGACCGTACCGCCTTCACGTCGGTCTACCTGACGAACACCATGGTCAGGTGGTGACGCGGGCGATCGCCCGCAGCGTCGCGGCGACGAAGCCCTCGGGGTCGGCGAGGTACACGTCGTGGTCGTCGTCGATCTCGACCACGTCGGCGCGGAGGCGCAGCGCCAGTTCCCGCTGGTCCTTCGGCGGCACCGCACGGTCGCGGGTCGTCACCATGACGGCCGAGGGGACCCCGGCGAGCGCCGCCGCGTGCGGCCCGAAGTCGAAGGCGTACTCGGCGAGCATGACGTCGATGATCGTGCGTGGGTGGCAGTGCACGAGCTCCCGGCGCAGCCACGGCCACAGGCGCGCGGCAGCAGGGCTGCGCCGTCGCGTGTGGGAGAGGTAGTGCAGCGGCACCGTACGCCCGATGTCGAAGCGGGTCAGCGGTCGCAGGGCGCGCAGTAACGGCCGGCCCAGCCGGTCCATCGGACCGTCGAAGCGCAGGGCGGTGGCCTGGAGGACGAGCCCGGCCACCCGCTCGGGATGGCGTCGCGCGAGTTCGAGCCCGACCGGGCCGCCGAGGGAGTATCCGCAGACGATGACCTCGTCGATGCCGAGCGCGTCCAGCAGGGCGGCCTGGTCGTCGGCGCTGTCCTCGATGCGGAACCGCCGTTCGCGCCGCGGGCCACGGCCGTGGCCGTGATGGTCCATCGCCACGAAGCCCTGCGAGAGGTGTGGCATGAGGTGGCAGAAGTTGACGTCGGAGGTCAGCGCCCAGCCGTGCAGCAGCAGGACCGGGGTCTGTCCCTCGACGTGGCGGACCGTGACCTTGCCGCGTCCGGGCAGGTGGACCTCGCGTGCGGGCGGCAGGTCGGGTTCGGTCACAGGATCCTTGATCCTGCCGAGCGGGCGGACGAATCCGAGGCCACGTCGACGATCGGCCTGCGCGTTCATGGGCTGAGCTTCGCACGGTGATTCGTCCCGATAAATGAGACGGTCGTCACATCGGCGCGGGAGGATTCGGACGTCCGGTCGTTACGCTGGGACGTCATGGAGCGGATCCTGGTCAGCGCCTGTCTGCTGGGCCGTCCGGTGCGTTACGACGGCACCGGGAGGCTCAGTGACGACCCTCTGTTCGCGCGCTGGCGGCAGGAAGGACGCCTTGTCGCGTTCTGCCCCGAGGTGGGCGGCGGCCTGCCCGTGCCCCGACCGGCGGCCGAGATCTGCGGCGGGTCGGGCGGTGACGTCCTCGACGGGCGCGCGCGTGTCATGACGCGTGCCGGCGACGACGTGACGGAGTACTTCCTCGACGGCGCGCGCCAGGCATTGGACCGAGCCCGTTCGTGCGGCGTCCGCGTCGCGATCCTCAAGGAGGGCAGCCCGTCGTGCGGCAGCCTGCGGATCCACGACGGGTCATTCGGCGGCACGAAGGTCCCTGGCTCCGGCGTCACGACGGCCCTGCTGGAGCGGCACGGGATCGCGGTGTTCGCGGAGGACGCGGTCGCCGCGGCGGCCCTGCGCCTGGCGGACCTGGAGCGTCGTACGTAGCGCCCGAAACGCGATATGTCTTGACGCGATCCTAGACGCGATATATCTTCTCCTCGAATATTCACCTTGACGTCGAGCGAGCTCGGCGGAACACTGTTTGTCATTGACGAACAGTGTTCTATCAACGATCGTCGTTCTAGAGAAGGAGGAGACCAATGACCACGTCCATCGAGCCCCTGACGGGACGGCCGGCGGACCCGGCGCCGTACCGGTGGCGCTGGGTCGCGTTGTTCGTTCTGCTGGCCGCCGAAGTCATGGACCTGCTGGACGTGTTGATCACGAACATCGCGGGCCCCTCGATCCGCGCCGACCTCGGCGGCAGCGTGACCATGCTCCAGTGGCTCGGTGCGGCCTACACCCTGGCCATGTCGGTCGGGCTGATCACCGGCGGACGGCTCGGCGACATCGTCGGGCGGCGCCGGATGTTCATCATCGGCGCCCTCGGCTTCACCGCCGGATCGCTGCTGTGCGCGGTCTCGCAGTCGCCGGAGATGTTGGTCGGCTTCCGCGCGTTGCAGGGACTCTGCGGCGCGGTGATGCTCCCGCAGGGCCTCGGCATCATCAAGGAGATGTTCTCCGAGAAGGAACAGGCCTCGGCCTTCGGGATGTTCGGGCCGGTCATGGGCCTGTCGTCGGTCGGCGGTCCGATTCTCGCCGGGTGGCTGATCGACGCGGACTTCTTCGGCACCGGGTGGCGCATGATCTTCCTGATCAACCTGCCGCTCGGGCTGCTCGCGGTGCTCGGCGGCCTGAAGTTCCTGCCTGAGTCGCGGGCGGCGCGTCCGCCCAGGCTGGACCTGGCCGGCGTCGTCCTGGCCGGCGTCGCCTCGCTGCTCCTCATCTACCCGCTGGTCCAGGGACGCGAGCTCGGCTGGCCGGTGTGGACGTTCGTCATGCTCGCCGGTGCCGTGGCCGTCTTCGGGCTGTTCGGCTGGGTCGAGTCACGTACGCGCCGGGCCGGGGGAGACCCGCTGATCACGCCGAGCCTGTTCCGCAAGCGGGGCTTCACGGGCGGTCTGATGGTCGGCACGGTCTTCTTCTCCGGAATGACCGGCTTCAGCCTCGTCCTCGGCCTCTACACGCAGATCGGCCTGGGGTACTCCCCGCTGAAGGCGGGCCTGACCGGGATCCCGATGTCGATCGGGCTGATCGCCGGATTCGGCGTGGCCCAGGCGCTGAAGAAGTTCGGCCGCAAGGTCATCCACATCGGTACGGCGATCATGGCCATGGGCGTGGTGGGCCTCGTGGTCACCCTGCACGTCGCGCGGATCGACGTGACGCCGTGGCAGCTCGCCCCCGCGCTGGTCATCACCGGTCTGGGCATGGGCCTGCTCATGGCGCCGTTCTTCGACACCGTCCTCGGCGGAGTCGAGGCGCACGAGACCGGCTCGGCGTCCGGCACGCTGACCGCGGTGCAGCAACTCGGCAGCGCCCTCGGCCTCGCCGTGCTCGGCACGATCTTCTTCGGGGTCCTCGGCGGTCACGTCGCCGGGGCGACCGAGACCGTCGCGCCCAGGACACTGGCCGCCGCCGGAGTGTCAGGGCCGCGGCAGGCGCACTACGTCTCCGGGCTCCGCGCCTGCGGGCACGACCAGGCGGTCGCCAAGGACCCACAGGAGACTCCGGCCTCGTGCGCACGCCTGTACGGCGAACTGGGCGCCGCGCCCGCGCCGGTTCGGCAGGCCGTGGTCACGGCCGGGCGGGAGTCCGCGAGGCACGGGTTCACCGACGCGATGACGATCACCCTGTGGGTGGAGGTCGGCCTGCTGGGGCTGACCTTCCTCGCGACCTGGATGATGCCGCTCCGTGCGCGTCCCGAAGAGTGAGGTGACGGGGTCCCCCTCCTCGGAGGGGGACCTCAGCCGCCCTGGTGGCGCTTGCGCTTCTCGCGCTTGCGCTCCAGCTTCCGGCGCAGAAGCTCCTCCTCCGAGGGCTTGCGCTCGACGCTGACGCCGCCCCAGAACGCGACGCCCTTGATGAAGATCCGCGGGCCGCCACCGCCCGTGGCCGCACCGGACGCCGTGTGCTCGAAACCGCCCATGATCCCGATGCCGCTGACGTGCACTTCCGCGTCTTCCGGCACGATGATGTGGATTCCGCCCATGATGGTGTTCGCGACGATCGTCACCTCGGGGGTGGCGAACCGCGCCTCGCGAAGATCGAGCTCGCCGCCGCCCCAGAACGCGAACGAGCTGAACCTCTCCGGGACGACCCACTCGCCCTTGCGCTGGAACCCGCCCAGGATCCCGATTGCCTTGGTCGAGCCGGGCATGCCGCCGATCCGGTCTCCCCGACGCGGCGTCGAGGCCGGGGAGGTCTCCGGAAGGTCGCGAGTGACCGGCTCCAGGTCACCGTACGTTTTGGCCGCATACACTGCGCTGAGCCGCTCGTCGAGCTCGTCGAGGTCCAGCCGTCCGTCGCCTGCCGCCTCGCGAAGGATCGACATCGCATGGTCACGGTCGGCGTCGGACACGCGCAGCTCGCGCCGCTCCGGAAGGTTCGTCATGAAGACAGATTAGTTGGCGGTATGTAGCGTGCGTAGACATTCGACCCTCGATGGCAGGACGCTTGGAGGAGCGGTGAACAAGAGGCGTACAGCGGTGCTCGCGTCGATGGTGCTGGTGGGCGGGGCGGCGTTCTCGACGCTGGGTTCCGCGGCACAGGCCGCGACGTTCGACCCGTGTTCGGCGGCGAACCACGGCAAGCTGCGCTACCCCACGGGTGACGCGAGGCACGTGGTCTTCGCGGTCTCCGACGCGTACACCTCGAACTACGTGGTGGTCACCGAGTGCGTGCGGACGAAGCAGGGCTGGAAGACGGTCTCCTCGACGAACGGCCGCGCCGGCACCAAGGGCTTCGCCGAGCCCGGCCAGAAGCGCGAGGGCGACGGTAAGAGCCCGACCGGTTCGTTCACGCTCACCGAGGCGTTCGGCATGGGGAACCCCGGCACGAGGCTGCCGTACCGCAAGCTGAACACCACCGGCGACTGCTGGGGCTCGACGATCGGACAGAGCAAGTACAACGAGTACTACTCGGGCGCCTGCCGCTCCACGGACGAGGACCTCTCCGCGACGATGCTCAGCGGCCCGTACCGCCAGACCGTCGTCATCGACTACAACCGCCCCAAGATCGTTGAGGGGTACGGTTCGGCGATCTTCTTCCACGTCGGAGGCGTGAAACCGACGGCCGGCTGCATCTCGATCACCGAGGATCGGCTGCGTACGGTCATGCGTTCACTGGTCAAAGGCGATCGGATGATTATGGGACCGCAATCGGAGCTCTTCAAGGCGTAGGACCAACGGCCGATGGTGCGCGGGCCGTGCAAGATGGCTGAATGGCAACCGTGAACGAAGCGACGGTCGACGCGTACCTCGCGCGCATCGGGGCCGAACGGCCCGCGCGCCCGAGCGACGACGCCTTGCACGACCTGCACCTGCGCCACCTGCTCTCGGTGCCCTTCGAGAACCTCAGCATCCACATGGGCGAGAACATCGTCCTCGACCACGAGGCCCTGGTCTCCAAGATCGTCGACCGGCGGCGCGGCGGATTCTGCTACGAGTTGAACGGCGCGTTCGCCGCGCTGCTGAGGGCGCTCGGCTTCGAGGTCGACCTGCTGGCGGCCCGCGTGTTCCTCGAAGACGGCCTAGGCGTCCCGTACACGCACATGGCCCTGCGCGTCGGCCCCTGGCTCGCCGACGTCGGCTACGCCGACCACGCGTACCACCCTCTCCGGCTCGACGAGCGCGGCGACCAGGCCGACCCGGCCGGGGTGTTCCGCATCGTTCCGACCCCGGACGGCGACCTCGACATCCTGCGCGACGGCAAGCCGGACTACCGCCTGGAGACCCGCGCACGCGAGCTGCGCGACTACGAGGCCGCCTGCTGGTGGAACCGCACGTCGCCCAAGTCGCACTTCACCCGGTCACTGGTCTGCTCGATGCTCACCGAGGCGGGACGGATCACCCTGAGCGGCCGTACGCTCATCCGCACCGTCGACGGCGAACGCCAGGAGCGGTCGCTGGGCGGGGACACCGAGGTGCTCGACGCCTACCGCACCCACTTCGGCATCGTTCTGGACCGCGTGCCCGAGGTCATGCCGTACGGCGCTCGGCCTCCCGTACCAGCCGCCGAGTGAGGGAGCGGATCACCGCTCCCAGCGCGGCGGCGACCGGCCGGCCGGTGCCGGGAGCGAGCTCGGTGAAGCGTCCGTGCCAGACGACCGTCGTGCCGCCGTCCTCGTGCGGCTCGAACCTCACCTCGGCCCGGTAGTCACGTAGCGGCACGCGCGACACCAGGGTGTACGCGTGCAGGCGGTCCCGCTCGTACGCGATCGTCTCCTCGCGCACCACGATCGGCCACAGCCCGATTCTCCGTACGGCGCCGATGCCGTCGGGCGCGGGGTCGCCCTGGCGTTCCCACGAGGAGCGCGGCGCGAGCAGCCCGGCCCACTCCGACCAGCGGCTGCCGTCGGCGGCCAGCCCGAACAGCGTCGTGGCGTCGGCGCTGGTCCGTGCCGTCGCCTCGAACGAGAAGGTACGCGGGTCGCGTGACATGGATGGGCCTCCGTTACCTAACGTGCCGAGAGGATGTCGCCCCGTGTGGATCCGTTCGAGTGATATGAGGCGAATTGTGTGGGTACCGGGTTGAGATGGTGCCAGATTCGGTTCTCCAGTGGGCACATCGGCGGTTCGGCACGAACGGCCGGCTCGGGTTGCGCCTGACCCTCGCCTGCGTCGCCGTATTCATCGTCGCCGTGCCGTTCACCGGGCTGATGGCCCTGATCGACACCAGGTGGAAGCCGCTGCTCCACCTGGACGAGGGCGCCACCGAGCGCCTGAACACCTACGTCATCCACCACCACGCGCTGGTCTCGCCGCTCCGTGCGACCTCCTACATCTTTCACGCGTGGGTGTTCCGGCTGGTCGTGGTCGTGCTGGCCGCCTGGCTCGTCTACCAGGGCGCGCGGCGGCTCGCCGCGTGGGCCATCACGACGCTGGTGGCGGCCGGCGTCCTCGACGCCCTGCTCAAGGTGGTCATCGACCGGCCGAGGCCGTCGCTCGACAGCCCGATCGCGCACGCCCCCGGAGGCTCGTTCCCCTCGGGCCACGCCCTGACGGCGGTGGTGGGATCCGCGACGATCGTCCTCATCCTGCTGCCCGTCCTGCACGGCGCCTGGCGTGCGGTGGCGTGGGCGGTCGCCGCGCTGATCAGCGTCGCGTCCGGCATGTGCCGGGTCGCGCTCGGCGTGCACTTCGTCAGCGAGGTCCTCGCCGGCTGGGTCCTCGGCGTCGCGATCGTCCTGGGCACCGTCGCCGCCTTCGAGACCTGGCGCCGCGACGAGGGCCGCCCGCCGATCGACCCGATCGCAGAAGGAACGCAGCCCGAGGCGGCGCCGGAGATCGCGGGCCACGGCAACCACGATCGGTCGCGTTCCGCCTGACGTTCGGGCTCGAAACCTTGACCGCCTTAGGCCGGTCGAACGGGTGGTCTCCATGGCGGCGGAGGGTGAGAGTGAGGCTTACGGGGGGCATTCCGATATGGGGGTATCGATGTCGAACGAGCGTGACTGCTTCTCCGACCAGTCGTTCGCCGTCCAGCTCAGACTCAACGGGCCGACCATCCGGCAGGTGATGATCGGGGGACGTCCCGCCGGCCAGTTCGGGCTGGCCGCCAAGAGCCACTTAGTGCCCTGGTTGTCGATGTGCGACGGCCTGCGCGCCGACCTGGTGGGCCAGAACCTCCACGCGGCGCTGGAACGGCTCCTGGACATGTGCGCCTGGGCCGAGGACCTGCCGGGCCAGAGGCTCGCCGAAGACCTGCGCCGCCAGCCGCTGCCCAGGTCCAACGCCAAGAACCAGAAGATGCCCGCTGATCTCGTGCCCGTGGCCAAGGGCACGCCGGCCTGGTGGCACGCGCGGGCGACGGAGCACATGGGGGCCGTGCAGGTCGAGGCGAAGGACCATCTCGACATGGCCGATTCCGACAACCCGGACGTCGCGCGGCTGGTGCCGCTCGTGCAGAACCTCGCCGCCGGCTACCTGCACTTCCGCAACACGTCGCCGCTGACGACCGTACCCGTGCTGCGTCCGACCGGCGCGCCCAAGCAGGCCGCCGCGCTCGTCCGTGAGTCCGAGGCCCTCCTGGCCTCCGAACTCCTGAAGCCTGAAGTACGGGACCCGTTGACGGCGGCGCTCTGGGAGCTGATGGACTCCAGGGCGCTGGACGCCCTGCTGGCCAAGCCCGCGCACCTCATGGACCCGCGGATATTCGACGGCCATCGCGACCTGAAGGCTTACGTGCTCACCGACCATGTCCGCAGCATGGAGCACGCCTACCCGAGGGCGACCTACGAGACGAGCTTCGTCAAGACGCTGCCCGATCGCCTGAGCACGAAGGAGATGGACAAGGCGAGCGAGTGCCTGTCGATGAGCCGGGCCGCGCCGCCCTCCGCCGAGACCCGCGAGAACGCTGGCCAGGATATGGACGGCATCCTCGTGGACGCCGACGGCGAGGACGACACGGGTGACATCTTCGAACGCTTCGCCGTCCAGTTCGCGATGGACACCGACGGGACCAGCGAGAGGCTCTACGTCGGGGCGCGCCCGGCCTCGGCCAGAGGCCGCCACGTCACCGCCTGGGTCGTGCTGTGTGACTATGTCCGTTCCCTGGTCGACGGCGCCTCGCTCGCGCAGGTCGCCGGGCGGATCGAGGCCGCACGGGTGAAGCTGGGCGAGTTCGCGGAGGCGGCCGGGCTATCCGGAATCCCGGCGGCGCGGAAGATCGACACGTCCACGCAGGTCGTGGCCCAGGCATGCGTCGCGGAATTCCTCACCGACCTCAACGAACTCGACGGGGCGATCACCGACACCGGCGGCACCAGCGGGGGCGCCAAGGAGGGCGACCGGCGGAGCCGGCTGCGATCCGGCGAGGCGACCGTGCTGGACGTCGCCGGAATGCTGGACCCGAAGTGCCTCGCATGGAAACCGCCCAAGAGCAACTACGCGCTGCACGCGTACCGCGTCATCCTGCACCTGCACATGATCGAAGGCGCTTACCGGACCCGAGTGCTCCACCGGACGCCCGAGCCCGATGCGCCGCTGGTTCACCTCGTCGGGATGGACACGCTTGCCGCGCTGCTGGTGCCCGCCGAGCTGGACGGCCCCGCGATGAACCGAGTCAACGCCACGGTGCTGGCCGCCCTGGCCCCGGACGAGACGTACGACGACGTGGCGTACGGCGAGGCCGTCGAGCGGTCCAGACACGATCAGAGAGTGCGCGAACGGGAGAGCCGCAAGGACAAGGGCGCGGATTACCGACCGTCACAGGACTCCGACGACGGCGAGGATGAGGACTATGGCAGCGGGGATTCCGGGGACTACTAGGTCACGGCGCCGGGTCGCTCGAGTGGAGCCGGCCCGGCGTCCACCACGCCGGAGTTGAGGCGTTCGAACGCCGCGACCCGGCGCTGCGACTCCTTGCCGCCGCGCTCCACCACTCCGAGGACCAGGGTCTCGACCAGCGCGAACGCCGGCACCATCGTCACGAACGGCGGCGGCCCCTCGATCCCGGTCGTGAGCAGCACCGCGGCCGAGGAGGCCAGCGGGCTCAGATACGGGTCGGTGCACACCACGAGGGATGCGCCCCGGCGCGCGGACGTACGGCCGAACGCGATGGTGTCGCGCTGGTAGCGGCGGTAGTCGAAGGCGACCACGACCGTGGACTCATCGGTGTCCAGCAACGCGGCGGCCCGTGCTCCCGGCTCGCTCGCGACGTGCCGTACCCCTGGCCGCAGGAGGCCGAGCAGGCCGGCGAGGTGCGCCGCGAGCGTCCAGGAGAACCGGCCGCCGGTGGTCAGCACCGTACGGGTCCGGTCCGCGATGAGGCCGATGGCCGAGGCCAGTTCGGCCGGGTCCTGCGCGCGCAGGCTCTCGCCGAGCGCGGACCCGATCGCGTGTTCGGCGCGCACCGGCAGCGGCTCGCCGCCGGTGCCCGCCGGGTAGTCCTCCAGCGGGCCCGAGGTGCGCGCCGACAGCTCGGCGCGCAGCTCGGCCTGGATCTGCGGGTACCCGGCGTACCCGAGCTTGGTGACCAGCCGCAGGACGGTCGGCGGGCTGACGTTCGCGTCGGCGGCGAGCCGGGCGATGGGTTGCAGGCCCGCCGCCGGATAGTCGCCGAGCAGTGCCTGCGCGACCCGCAGTTCGGCCGGGGTCAGCTCGCTCCGGCGGCGCCGCAACGCGACGGCGACCGTGTGGAGCCCATCGGACATCAGTGCTTCCAGCGTGTGCGCGCGGCGATCTCCTCCGGCTCGGCGTCCTCGAACAGCGCGATCTCTCCGCGCCGGACGTCCGCGATCGTGTCGGCCAGCATTCCGCCCAGGGCCTCCCGCAGCGTGGTGTCCGCCTCGAACGCGTCGACGGCCGCGCCCAGCGAAGAGGGCAGCGGCGTGCTGTCGTCCAGGGACGCCGGGTCGACGTCCACCGGCTCGGGCAGCGTGCCACGCTCGGCCAGCCCGGCCCGGCCCGCGGCCAGCAGCACGGCGACGGCGAGGTACGGGTTGGCCGCCGCGTCGAAGCTCTTGATCTCCAGGTTGGCCGCGCGCGGGCGGTCGCCGGCCGCCCCGGTGACGAACCGCAGCGCTGCCTCGCGGTTCTCCAGCCCCCAGCAGGCGAACGCCCCGGCCCAGTGGGACGGCACGAGCCGCAGGTAGCTGGCGACGGACGGCGCGCCGATGGCCAGCATCGCCGGCAGCCGGGACAGGATCCCGGCTGCGAACCCCTCGCCTTCGCCGGTCATGCCGTACCGGCCGTCGCCGCCGGCCATGAGGTTGACGCCGTCACGCCACAGGCTCAGGTGGATGTGCGCCCCGTTGCCCACCCCGCCGGCGAGCACCTTGGGGGAGAACGACGCGCGCAGGCCGTGGTTCAGGCTCACCGCGCGGATCGTCTCGCGGACGAGGACGGCGGTGTCCGCGGCGCCGACCGGGTTATCGGCGGAGACCGAGACCTCGTACTGGCCCGCGGCGTACTCCGGGTGGATCTGCTCGACCACGACGCCGGCCGCCGACAGCGCCTCGACCACGTCGCGCAGGTAGCCGGAGCGTTCGGAGAGCCGGGTCATGCCGTACGCGGGGCCGCTGCACGCCGGGGTGAAGTCGTCGCCGTAGCCGACGGAGGCCGCCCATTCGATCTCGAACGCCGCACGCACCGAGAAGCCGTCGGCGGCCAGCCGTTCGGTCTCACGGCGCGCCAGGTTCCGTGCGTCCAGCGGGTGCGGTTCGCCCTCCTGGTCGTACCGGTCGGCGGGCGCCCACGCCCAGCCGGGGAGGGCGGTCAGGACGGCGAGCCGGTCGAGGTCGGGATGGAGACGCAGGTCGCCGACGGGCCCGCCCGCGAACCGGCCGCTCACGATCGAGTCGTCGAGGAGGAAGGCGTCGAACACCGGCGACATGCCGATGCCCCAGCCCGCCGCGTGCTCCAGGCGCGCGAGCGGCACCGCCTTCACCCGGGTGATGCCGCTCGTGTCGACCCACGTGACGGCGAGCGCGGTGATGTCCCTCGCGGACAAGTCGCCCGCCGCCGTCCGTGCCGTCGTCGCCCGCCGCGAGCGCTCCTGCTGGTCCATTCCGTTCTCTCTCCTCCGCCATCGCTGCCCGTCAACACGGTCGGACCTGCGGTGATGTCCACGCGCCCACGTTGTGAAAAACGTGTTACACCGCAGATTGCCTCTTTCATATTTATTACGGAAGCCCCAAACTACGACCCAGATGACGATCACGTCGAGAGGAGCGACATGCCGACACCGACCCCATCAGCTCCAGGGCTCAGCCGGACACTCAGCGTCTGGCAGGCCGTCGGCCTGTCGGTCGCGCTCATGGCACCGAGCATGGCCGCCAACATCAATCCACAGGGCACCGTCACCTCGGCGGGCCGCGCCGTACCGCTCGCGTTCCTCCTGGCCAGCGTGGCCGTCCTCCTGGTCGCGTACGGCTTCGTCCGGCTCTGCCAGTACTACAACCACGCCGGTTCGGTGTACGCGTTCGTCGGCGCGACGCTCGGGCCGAAATCCGGTGTCGTCGCCGGGTGGGGACTCCTCGGCACGTACACCTTCTACGGCGTCGTGACCTCCTCGGCCACCGGCATCTTCGGCACGGCGTTCCTGCAGGAGATCGGCGTGTGGCCGCATCCGCCGACGTGGGCGCCGTTCATCCTCGTCGCGGTCGCCCTCGCGCTGGCCCTGCTGCTGACCGTCTCGCCCGCCAAGCGCGGCACGAGCATCCTGCTCACCGTGGAGGGCGCGACGGTCGCGCTCATCCTCGTCGTCACCGCGATCGTTCTCGTACGCCTCGTGTCGGGCTCCGCGCCCGGCGACCACCACTTCACGCTCAGCGTGTTCTCCGTGCAGCCCGGCACCGGCACGTCGGCGTTGTTCCTCGGGGTGGTGTTCGGCTTCCTGTCCTTCGCCGGGTTCGAGGCCGCGGCCACGCTCGGCGAGGAGGCGGCCGACCCGAAGCGAGACATCCCCCGAGCCATCCTCGGCACCGCGATCTTCGGCGGCCTGTACTTCGTCGTCGTGACCGCGGTCGAGATGATGGGCTTCGGCGCCGACGCGAAGGGCGTCGCCGCGTTCGGCAAGTCGCCGTCCCTGCTCGGTGACCTCGGCAGCTCCTACGTCGGGTCTTGGGTCGGGCACGTCATCACGTTCGGCGCGGCGGTCAGCGCGTTCGGCTGCTGCCTCGCGTGCATGGTCGGCGCCTCCCGGCTGCTGTTCGCGCTGGGCCGTGACAGCGTGGGCGACCGTGGTCCCGGCCGGGTCGGCAAGGCCGGCACGCCGGCCGTCGCGGCCGCCATCGTCGCCGCCGCCATGGCCCTCATCATCGTCGTCTGCGCGGCGTTCTTCTCGGCCAAGGCCGAGGACACCTTCATCTGGTCGGGCACGATCGGCACGCTCATCCTGCTGGTCGCGTACATGCTGACCACCATCGGCGCGATCCGGCTGCTCTTCGTGCAGCGCAAGATGCAGGTGCCGATGTGGCAGGTCGTGATTCCGGTGGCAGCCCTAGTGATCCTCGGATACACGCTCTACCGGAACGTGATTCCCTACCCTGAAACCGGTGCGATGCGCTGGTTCCCGGTGGTCGCCGGAGGCTGGCTGCTCCTCGCCGTGATCGCGGTGCTGGTGGCGCCCGGCGTCTCACGGCGGCTGGGGCGCGCACTGGCCGAGAACGAAGGCATCGGCCTGCCCGTGACCACACGCCGCTGACCAAGGTGAGATGACGACGTGCGTACCCTGCTGCCCCGCGTCGAGGCGCTCCGCCTCGTCGACCACCACTGCCATGGGGTCGTGCGCGGCGATCTCGACCGGAACGCCTTCGAGTCGATGCTGACCGAGGCCGACGCCGTGAGCCCGCTGGGTGTCACCCTCTTCGACTCCCAGATCGGGTTCGCCGTACGCCGCTGGTGCGCACCCGTCCTCGACCTGCCCGCGCGCGTGACACCCGAGGAGTACCTGGCTCGCCGCGCCGCTCTCGGCGCGGAGGAGGTGAACCGCCGCTTCCTGCGGGCTTCCGGCACCGGCGTGCTCTGCGTCGACACCGGCTTGGAGCCGGAATCGATCCTGGCTCCGGCCGAGATGTCCGCCCTCGCGGGCGCGGAGACCCACGAGATCGTACGCCTGGAGCGGCTCGCCGAAGAGGTGGCGCTCGACGGGCACGGAGCGGAGGCGTTCGCCGGCGCCTTCCGTACGCGCCTGGCCGAGCGCAGCGCCGGAGCGGTGGGGCTGAAGTCGATCGCCGCCTACCGCACCGGGCTCGAACTCCCGGCCGAGCGGCCCGACGACGCCCAGGTCACGGCCGCGGCGGGGCGCTGGCTGGCCGCGATCGAGGCGGGCGCTCCGGCCCGCCTCGCCGACGCCACCCTGCACGCGTTCCTCGTCTGGTGCGGTGTCGACCGCGGGCTGCCGATCCAGTTCCACGTCGGGTACGGCGACTCCGAGGCCGACCTGCACCGGTGCGACCCGCTGCTGCTGACAGGGCTGCTGCGCGCCGTCCAGCCGTACGGGATGCCGATCATGCTGCTGCACAACTACCCGTACCATCGGCAGGCCGCCTACCTGGCGCAGGTGTTCCCGCACGTCTTCGTGGACGTCGGGCTGGCCACCCACAACGTCGGCCACCGGGCGCCCGCGCTGATCGCCGAGACGCTGGAGCTCGCGCCGTTCGGGAAGTTCCTGTACTCCTCGGACGCCTACGGGCTGCCGGAGCTGTACCACCTCGGATCGTTGCTCTTCCGCCAGGGTCTTTCGGAGTTCTTGAGGTCCGGTCTGGACGACGGAGCGTGGACCGAGCACGACGCCGACCGGATCGCGTGGCTGGTGGGTGGTGAGAACGCCCGCCGCGTCTACGGACTGGAGGAGCGGTGACCGAGGCGAGCGACCTGCCGAAGGTGAGACCCGGCAATCTGGAGGAGCTCCACGCGACGCTGCGCGCCGCCGTGGCGGACGAGCTCCCGGCCGCCATCGCCCTGCGGCGCAGGCTGCACTCCGACCCTCGGATCTTCGGCGAGGAGGCCGACACCGCGGCCGAGGTCGTACGGGCGCTGGACGCGGGCACGGGCGAAGTGGTCGCCGACACCGGCCGGGTCGTACGCATCGGCGGCGCCGGCCCGTCCGTGGCGCTGCGGGCCGAGCTCGACGCGCTGCCCGTCGTCGAACGGACCGGCGTCCCCTGGGCGTCGACGCGTGAGGCCATGCACGCCTGCGGCCACGACGTCCATCTCGCGGCGCTGGTCGCGGTCGGCCGCGCCGCCGTACGTGTGGGCGTCGACGTGCCGATCCTCGCCGTACTCCAGCCGCGTGAGGAGGCCTCGCCGTCCGGTGCCGAGGACATCGTTCGGTCCGGCATCCTGCCCGCTCACGACGTCCAGGCGATCATCGCGGCGCACGTACAGCCGCGCGTGCCGGACGGCGTCGTCGCGGTCACACCGGGGCCCGTCAACGCGGCCACCGATGAGTTCGAGGTGACCGTCACCGGAAGCGGCGGCCACGCCGGCTACCCGCACACGACCCGCGACCCGGTGCTCGCGCTCTCCCAGATCGTCGTCAGCCTCCAGCAGGTGGCGAGCCGGAGGTTCGACCCGGTGCTCGGCGCCGTCTGCTCGGTCGGCCAGATCAGCGGAGGGTCGGCCCCGAACATCGTCCCCGAGACGGCCTCCGCGCGCGGCACCATCCGGGTGATGCGCGACTCCGACCGCGCCGTCGCCGCCTCCCTCATCACCGAGATCGTGCGCCACACGGCGGCCGGGCACGGCTGCGAGGGCCACGTGCGCATCGACCCGGGCGAGCCCGTGCTGACGAACGACCCGGAGCTCGCCATCGACGCGGCGCTCCGCCTCACCGCGACCGGCACGGCGGTCGACCGGGCCTTCCGTTCGTACGGCGCCGACGACTTCTCCCACTTCTGCGCGGTGACGCGTGGCCTGATGCTCTTCATCGGCACCGCGCCGCCGGACGCGACCGACGCGCCCGGCCTCCATCACGAGAGATTCCTGCCGCCCGACCACATGGTCGGCCGCACCGCCGAAGCGCTCGTCGCCGGTTATATCGCCGCGATCTGTACGGCGAATATCTAGTTTCGGACGTGCGTTAACGAGATGTTCCCCGGCCGGTCGATCGGCCCTTCTGGGCGAACTGCGTCGATCGTCGCTGGTCAGGCGAGTCAAGTGTTCCGTCATGGGCGATCTACGCCGAATGTACGGCTCGCCACCATCAACACCTGATATTTCGCAATAAGTGAGTATTGGCGAGTCTCCGACTGTCCGACCGCTCCGTTCATGTCCAGCCCCCCACTGGCCGGAGCGGTGGACAGCAAGGGAGCAGCTCGTGAAGCGAGCCCTCGCCACAATCTCCGCCACCGCCGCCGTCGCCGCCCTGACCTTCGCCGTCAGCGGACCGGCGGACGCCACCCCGCCCGGGATTCCTTCGGCCAGCACGGCCGCCTCCCACCTCGCGAGCCTCACGGTCGCCACCGAGAGCCACCAGTCCACCTACGACCGCTCCCTGTTCCCGCACTGGATCACGATCAGCGGGAGCTGCGACACCCGCGAGACCGTGCTCAAGCGCGACGGCACGGGCGTCGTGACCAACTCCAGCTGCGCCGCCACCTCCGGCACCTGGAAGAGCCCCTACGACGGAGCGACGTGGACCGCCTCGGGCGACGTCGACATCGACCACATGGTCCCGCTCGCCGAGGCCTGGCGGTCGGGCGCGTGGGCCTGGAGCACCGCCCAGCGTCAGGCGTACGCCAACGACCTGACCGGGCCCCAGCTGTGGGCCGTCACCGACAACGTCAACCAGTCCAAGGGCGACCAGGACCCCACCACCTGGAAGCCGTCGGTGAGCTCCTTCCAGTGCACGTACGCCCGCGCCTGGATCCAGGTCAAGTACACCTACGACCTGACCCTTCAGAGCGCGGAGAAGACCGCGCTCAGCTCGATGCTCGGCACCTGCTGACCCGCTAGAGACGGCCGCCGCAGTGGTCTGCGGCGGCCGTCTGCAGGCCCGCGCGCGGTGCTAGCGTCACGGCTCGTGACGGAGAACGTGTACGTGGGAAACGCCACCCCGGATGCCGCCGGCGACCACGGCTGGCTGCTCGGCCACTTCAAACCCCCGGGCGACCCGCGCCACAGCGACGACGTCGAGATCAAGTGGGGCGTTCACCCTCCCGGCGACGAACGCGCCCAGTGGACGACGGAAGAGAAACGCACCGCACTGCTCATCCTGATCAGCGGCCGCTTCCGCGTCGAACTACCAGGCCGCAGCGTGCTCCTGGAGAAACAGGGCGACTACGTGGTCTGGGGCCGCGGCGTCGACCACTCCTGGTACGCCGAGGAGTCCTCGGTCGTCATGACCGTCCGCTGGCCGTCGATCCCCGGCTACGCGGTCTGAACCAGCCCTCGACCTGGTGACCCTTCAGGCCGGGGTCGCGGCGGCGGGAACGGTGAGTGGCGGGGTCGTGCGGCGGGTGATCGCAGGGTTCAGGATGCCGACGCCGATGGCGGAGCCGATGCCTGCGACGGCGCTGAACCACCACACCGCTCCAGGGCCGATGTCGGCGTAGACGGCCGTGCCGGCGGCCAGAGCCGTGAAGCGGGCGATGCCCCACGCCCACTGGTAGCTGCCCTGGTAGCGCCCGCGAGCGTCCTCCGGGGCGAGGCTTGCGATGATTCCATCGGGGATTCCGCCGACCATCGCCTCTCCGAGCGACCACAGTGCGACGGTCCCGGCGTACGACCATGTGGTCTGGGCGACGCCGGTCAGGGCGATGCCGGCCGACACCAGGACGCTCGCGCACACGTACACCGGGATCTGGGGAAACCTCGCCAGCGCGTTGGTGGCGACCGGCTGCAGGATGACCACCAGGACGGCGTTGAGCGTGGCCATGAGTCCGAGTGTCGTCGTCGACAGGCCGTGGTCGCGGATGGCCAGGGGCAGGCAGACCTCGGTGAGCGAGTAGATCAGCAGCGCTATGCCGAACAGCGGCAGCAGGGCGCGCATCAACGGGTCCTTCAGCACCACTCGGTACCCCGCGCCCGTGCTGGAACGTCCACGCCGTCCCGGGGGGAGCAGCGTGATCGCGATGGCGGCGTAGGCCAGTGACGACGCCGCGTCCACCGTGAAGAGGAGCCAGTAGCCGCGTGTCGCCAGGAAACCGCCTAGCATTCCGGCCACCGCTGTGCCGATGTTGACCGCCCAGTGGAACAGGGAGAACGCCGCGCGTCGGTGGTCGTCTCGCGCCGAGTCTGTCAGGAGGGCGCCGGCGGCCGGGCCGACCATGGAGCCCGCGCCGCTGAGCAGTACGGCCGCGGCCGCCATCGTGAGCACGTTCGGTGCCGCGAACAGCAGGCCCTGGGACGCGGCCGTTCCGACCAGGCCGATCAGCTCGCCTACCCCGCCCGCGGCACCGGCACGCTGTGGGCGCACCGCCCGGTGAAGCACGCCGACGCGATCGCCGCCGTCCTCGGCCGCTCCCGCACCCTCCTGCTGGCCGAACTCGCGGCCCCCGCCTCAACGACCGAACTGGCCCGCCGTACGGGCATCTCCGCCGCCGGGGTGTCACAACACCTGGCCGCGCTGCGCGGCGCCGGCATGGTCAGCGCCCACCGCGCCGGCCGCTCGGTCCTCTACGCACGCACGGCCGTGGCCGAGTCTCTCCTCGCCGCGTCACGATGAAGGGCACGAAAACGCGGCTTGGTATGACCGCGCTACCCTCTCCGGTGTCAAGATCGCCTACGGTCCTCTCGAAGGAGCCGAGCCTGTGCGGATCCCCCGTGTTCTTCTCACCGCCGTCGCCGTGGGAACGGCGCTGACCGGCTGTTCGTCCGCGCCGGCCGAGCAGGACACGCAGCGGGACACCGGCGCGCTGACGCGGCCGCAGGACAGCACCGTACGGCCGGCTGCGGTTCCGAAGGGGCTCATCGCCGGTATCGACGTCAGTGCCTACCAGCCGAACATGGACTGGACCGCGGTCAAGTCGCACGGCACCAAGTTCGCGTACATCAAGGCGACCGAGGGCACGTCGTACAAGAGCTCGACCTTCACCCGGCAGTACAACGGCGCCGCCGGTGTCGGGATCGTGCACGGCGCCTATCACTTCGCGACGCCCAACACCGCGAGCGGTGCGCGCCAGGCGGATTACTTCGTCGCGCACGGCGGCGGAGGAAAAGCCGATGGGCACACCCTCCCGGGCGTACTCGACATCGAGAAGAATCCTTACGGCGATGACCAGTGCTACGACATGAGTCACGCGAAAATGGATTCCTGGATCAGCGACTTCCTGCACGAATACCACGCGCGTACGGGCCGGCACGCGATCATCAACACGTTCCGGGACTGGTGGATCACCTGCACCGGAAACGCGGGAGCGAAGCCCGGCAGCGTTTTCGGTGTCACGTACCCGCTGTGGGTCAACGACCACAAGGCCACGGCCGCCAAGGTCCCGGTGCCGTCGGCCTGGACGTCCTACACGATCTGGCAGTGGACCGACCGCGGCACGTACGGCGACGAGGACTACATCAGGTCCTCGGCCATCAAGGCGCTTCTCGCCAAGTAGCGAGCAATCGCTCCCCCGCCCGAGGACGGGGGAGCGATAGGGGGCGCTAGGAGACCGGGTCGACGGACGGGACGTGCGTGACCTGGTTCCAGGTGAACCGGTACTTACCGCCGGCCGCCGGGACGTTGAGCTTCAGGTTCTCGCCACCCGAGGCACCGCCCGAGCCGTAGTTCTCGTCCCACGAGTCGTTGATCGCGATCTTCCACTCGTAGTCGCCGGCGGGCAGCGTGAAGGTGCCGTGCCACTGCCCGTCCGTCTTGTCGAAGGCCAGGCGGCTGTTCTCACAGGCCGGGTCCCAGTCGGCGGCGCAGCCGACCTCCGACTGCAGCGCCCCGGCCAGCGTCACGTGGTCACGCGCCGGCTGGGGTTCGGCGGTGGTCACCGTGATCGGCGCGCTGGTGACCGCCGAGGAGCCGGGCTCGACCAGCGTCGCGCGGTACTGGACCTTCGTGCCCAGCGGCAGCTTCGAGACGTCATCCGTCACGGTGTACGCCGGGGAGGTGGTGTCCGTGCCCAGGTCCGTCCAGGCCCCGCCGCCGACGCTGCGCTGGAACTTCACCGACTGCGCCGCCCGCTCGGGGTCCACGTTCGCCTCGACGGTCACCGGGTCGATGTTGGTGACGGTTCCGCCGTCCTTGGGCGCGGCCACGGTCACGGCGGGTGCCGGTACGGCGGCCGGGCGGCTGTCGCTCCAGCGGGTGTGACCGGCGTTGTCGAGCACGACCGCGCGGTACTGGAGCGGCGTGCCGGTGCGGTAAACGCTGGTGTCGTGGAACACCTGGTACGGCGCGGAGTCGTCGGTGCCGATCGAGCGCCAGGGGCCGTTGCCGACCCTGGCCTGGAAGGTCACCTCGTTGAACGACGAGCCCGCGACGTTCGCGGCGACGTGCATGCGGCCGTTGGACACCGTCGCGGCGGCGGGCCGGTCGAGCGTGATGGCCGCAGCGGCCTTCGACGCGGGGATCCGGCCGTCCGCGAGGTACACGACCGCCGAGAGGGCCGGCACGGTCACGTCGAGGGTACGGTCGCCCTTGCTGTGCAGCGTGGCCGCGCCGTCGCCGTACACCTTCTGGAAACCGCGGTCTCCGACGTAGGTGGGAATCGAGGCCGACTGCGCCGTCGTGCTGTTGTTGAGCGCGACCACGTACTCCCGCTGCTGCTGACGGTCGATGCGAGAGAACGCGAAGACACCCGGGCCGTCTGAGGCGTAGCGCACCTGCTCGGCGCCGTCCCGCAGGGCGGGGTGCTGCTTGGTGATCGCGGCGAGGTCGCTGATCGTACGGTAGAGCGGGTGGTCGGGCTTGAAGTTGTCGACCGCGTGCGTCGAGTCGGTTCCGAGCAGGTCGTCCTTGAGGTATTCGGGCACCTTGCTGGCGAACATGGTCTGGCGGGCGAGCTGGTCGCCGCCCCCGCCGGTGAAGCCCTGTTCGTCGCCGTAGTAGACGACCGGGTTGCCGCGAGAGAAGTACATGAGTTCGTGCGCGAGCTTGTCGCGGGCGACCAGTTCGGTGTCCTTGGCGCCCGGGTTGTCATTGCCCAGGAAGTAGCCGATGCGGCCCATGTCGTGGTTGCCGAGGAAGGTCGGCAGCTCGTAGGCGTTGGAGTCCGCGTCGGTGTACCAGTCGTCGTTCTGGAAGAACGTAGCCAGTGCGGCGTTTCCCTTGCCACGGGACGCGAAATTGCGTGCGGCGTCCTGGAAGGGGAAGTCGAGCACCGCCTGCATCTGGTCGTGCGTCGTGTAGTGAGAGGTGAAGCTCTTCGCCGCGGCGTCGCTGCCGTCGAGGGCGACTTCACCGAACATGAAGAAGTTCGGCTTCCCGTGCTTTCGCGCGTACTTCACGAGGCCCGGTCCGAACTTCTGCCAGAACTCGTCATTGACGTGCTTCATCGTGTCGATGCGGAAGCCGTCGATGCCGAAGTTCTTGATCCACGACGCGTAGATGTCCTCGAAGCCGCTCTCCACGCGCGGGTTCTCGGTCATCAGGTCGTCGAGCCCGAAGAAGTCGCCGTACTGCGAGTCTTCGCCGGTGAACGTCGTGTTCCCGCGGTTGTGGTACAGCGTCACGTCGTTGAGCCAGTCCGGCACCTTGACGTGCTTCTCGGCGTCGTCGAGCACCGGCGTGTACGGGAACGACGTCGCCGGGTCCATCGCGGGGAATTTCGAGGTGCCCGCGTAGTCGCGGTCGTCGAACGCCTTCCCGTCGGCGGTGCGGTAGGGCTTGCTGTCCTTGGAGACGTACGCCGTGCGCGCGCCCTGCTTGTAGCCGATCACGTCGGCGGTGTGGTTGGTGATGATGTCGAAGTAGACCTTCATCCCCTTTTTGTGCGCGGCCTTCACCAGCGTGGCCAGGTCGCCGTTCGTACCGAGATGCGGGTCGATCTGCGTGAAGTCGGTGATCCAGTAGCCGTGGTAGCCGGCCGAGGGACCGTCCTCGGTCTGTACGGCCTTGTTCTTGAAACTGGGGGTCAGCCAGATCGCGTCTGTACCGAGCCCTTTGATGTAGTCGAGCTTTGAAACGACGCCCTTGAGGTCGCCGCCTTCGTAAAAGCCCTTGTTGGTGGGATCGAACCCGGATTTCAGCGGGTCGTCACCCAGGCCGCCGGTGTCGTTGGCGGTGTCGCCGTTCTTGAAGCGGTCGGCCATCACGAAATAGAAGTTCTCGTCCGTGACCGGACCGCGGAGCGAGTGCAGGGCTCCGGTCCGATCGCCGTGAGAATGGTCTGGTTCGGCGTTCGCCGGAAGAGCCGTCGACAACGCGGCCACACCGAGTGTGGCCGTCATCGCGGCTAGGGCGGTACGTATCGAGTTACGCATTGTGGCGGACTCCTGGCTCGCTCGGTCGGCAAGACCGTAGTTCACCGCACCTTTGAGGGGAAGATCCTTTTATGCGACGAAATGATCTCGCTTTAGCCGTTCAGCACTTCGGCCAGGAACGCGGCGGTGGCGGCGAAAGAACGCGCGTCGGCGAGGGGGTCAAAGGCGACGCCCGGTATCGCATCGGGCACAGCGTGTTCATGGGTGAAGCCGTGCACGGCGTTGCCGTAGACGGCGAGCTGCCAGTCGGCGCCGACGCGGTTCATCTCGTCGGTGAACGCGACGACGTCGTCCATGGGAACGTGCGGGTCCGACGCGCCGTGGCAGGCGAGCACCTTGGCCGTGACGGCGCCGGGTGACGCGGGTGCGGCGGTCGCGAGGCCGCCGTGCACGCTGACGACACCGGCGAGGCTCGCGCCCGATCGCGCCAGCGCCAGCGCGGCCGTGCCGCCGAAGCAGAAGCCGACGGCGGCCAGGCTCTCGCGGGCTTCCGCGCACCGGGAAAGGGCGGTCAGGCCGGCCAGACCCCGGCGTACGAGAGACGGCGGATCGTCGCGCAGGGCGGTGACGGTCGCCATCACCCGTTCCCGGTCGTCCGCGACGCCTTCGCCGTACATGTCGCACGCGAGGACGGTGTAGCCGAGCTTCGCGTAGCGACGCGCCTGCGCCAGCGCGTGATCGTCGAGGCCGGCGCCGCCGTGGATGAGGAGGATTCCGGGCCGCGGGCCGTCCTGGGCCTGATCCCAGTGGAGGACGCCGGTCAGCCGGACGTCGAGGTCGTTGTACGTCACGTCGCGGGTCGCGATGGAGGAATTGTCACTCGGCATGCGGCGAACGCTAACACTTAAAAGCGTTCGATCTTCTTCAGGATACCACAAATCAATCAATTCATAAAGAGTGGCTGAATTGCGATTCGGTGCCGATCGTCACCTCGTCGCGGTCGGCCTAAGCTTGTACGGAACAACGCCGCACCGAGAGATGGATACCGCGTGTCGATATCAGGTGAAATAAAAGAACAGGTCGCGGGCGTGCTCGAACTCATCATGGAGGTACGGACGTCGGTCGAGGCCGCCGCCGAGCTCACCGACTCGGCAGTGGGACACCTGGCCGCCGTCCTCGCGGAGTCGCACGATCCAGGGGCCGCGCAGGCCGTACGGTCCTTAATGTCCGTCCAGGAGCGTCTCACCGAGGTCTCCGGCCTGGCCGGTTGGGTCACGGGCGAGTTGCCGATCTTCTTGGACCGCCTCGGCCGGTCGTCGACCGTCAAGGCTCCCGAGGGGTCCGCCGTGACGACGTCGCACGCGCGGGACGGGAGGAAGGTCGCCTTCACGGCCCGTAAGGGGAGTCATAGGGATCCCGTCACCGAGGAACGGACCTTCAAAGCCTGGTGGGGCACGAAGTCACGTGACATCGACGGCCCCGGGACGGCCGAGAGCGTCGTACGGGAGGCCGCGGACCGCCTCTTCGCCGGCGGCGTCCGCGGAATCGCGATCCGCCTGGGCAACGGCGAACGCGAGCAGGCCCCGCTGAGGATCGCCATCGACACCGCCGCGGGACGCGCGGCCGTCTCCTGGCACGGCGCGCCCGGCATCGAGTTCGGCGTCGACCCCGGCCCGCCGCTGATCGTCGAAGACGACCCCAAGCAGCCGCCGGCGATGGTCCCGCCGGAGCGCGCCCGTGTCACCCCGGCGACCGCGATCAGCGCCGCCCGCGAGTACGTCGAGACCGGACGGCGCCCGACCTGCCTGGACTGGAACGCCGACACGGCCGTCAGAAGGTCCGAACCCGTGGTGGCACCGCGTACGTGAACCGGCCTTCGCCGCGGACGGCGACAGGGGCGGCGCGATGGCCGCGCTCGCCCCTGCCTCTACTTCGACGTGCTATCGGCCGTGGTGATGCGGCGGTCCGTCCATCGGGCCGCCGGGGTGGCCCGGGTGGTTCCAGCCGCCAGGGTGGACCGGTACGGCGGGTCGGTTCCAGCCGCCGGGATGGATCGGCACGGAGGGCCGGTTCCAGCCGCCAGGATGTCCCGGCCTGCCCGGCCGGATCCAGACGGGCCGGTGGAGCGCCATGCCCGGGTGATACCACCCGCCGATGTGGAAGATCGGCACGGTGGGACGGGCCCAGCGCCCGTGGTACGGCGAGGAGACCCTGAGGACCTCGGCGACCGGGGAACCGTTCGGGACGCACTGCACCGGCACGTTCCCGGCCTCGGCGCTGTACGCGGTTATCTCCAGGCCGCCGACGCTGAGCATGTCGGTACCGCCCACGAGCGGCGCCCAGTTACCGACCAGGTCCCCGGCGATCGTTCCCTGCGTCGGGACACCCGCCCCGGAACCCGATACCTGGAACGTCGTGTTCTCCGCGCCGGAGACGTTGATCCACGCGGTCGCGCTCCACGAGGTGATGGGGACCGGAGCCTGCAGGCTCAGGCTCGAGATGTGCAGCCGGAAACGACCCGGCTCCCGGTAGGAGGTACCGGGTGAGCTCAGCCATCCGTTGAGGACGGCGGGTGTCTGGCCCAGATTCGAGATATTGCACGTGTAGGCCGCGGAGAACCCGGAGGCCTGCGCGGACGCCTGGTTCGCGACGAGGCCGAGGCCGCCGATCGCGAGAACCGTCGTAACGCTCATGGCGTGCTTGCCGAGCGACGTGATCATCTGAGCTCCTTTGGGGTTGTCTCAGAGACCGACGTCATCATGGCCACGACGCATCGCCCGACGCTCCGCAGGGGCTTTTACCAGGTCCGATGACGATCACTACCGAACCGTTGACGAAGCGTCCGATTGCCGTGCCGGGCGCGGCGGGGGAGGATGCGGGAGTGCGCTTCTCGATCAACATCCCGAACTTCGGCGACTTCGCCGATGCCAGGACGGTGGCGAAGGCGGCCGTCGCAGCGGAGCAGGCGGGCTGGGACGGCCTGTTCGTCTGGGATCACGTGGTACACGACAAACAACGGCGCAGAGGCCAGGCCTTCGGGGACCCGTGGATGCTCTTGACCGCCGCGGCGCTGGCGACCTCGCGGATCAAGCTGGGCACCCTGGTCACCCCGGTCGCCCGGCGCCGTCCCGAGCAGCTCGCCCGCCAGGTCGCCACCCTGGACGCCCTCTCCGGCGGCAGGGTGATCTTCAGCGCGGGCCTGGGCGGCCCGATCGAGGACGAGTTCGGCAGCTTCGGCGAGACCACCGACCCGGTCGTACTCGCGGAGCGTCTCGACGAGGGCCTGGATCTGCTGCGGGCGTACTGGTCAGGCGAGCCGGTGAACCACGAAGGCCCGCACTACCAGGTCCGCGACGTGACCTTGCTTCCCGCCACGGTGCAGCGCCCCCATCCGCCGATCTGGATCGGCGGTTTCTGGCCCCACCGCCGGCCGATGCGGCGAGCCGCCCGCTGGGACGGCGTGGTCCCGCTCTTCACCTCCGCACGGCACGGGCACCCGCCGCCCGTCGATGAGGTCCGCGACCTCGTCGAGTACGTACGGCGCCACCGCGACGGCGGCCCCTTCGAGGTCGTCCTCGGCGGCGTCAGCCCGGCCAAGGCCCACGACCTGATTGGCCCCCTGGCCGACGCCGGCGCGACGTGGTGGGACGAGCGACAGCTCCAGACCGGCCCCGACCTCGACCGGTTCGAAGCGGTGTTGCGCCGTATCGAACAAGGCCCACCGGTGTTCTAGGGCCCTAGTCGCCGGGCGGCCTGACGTTCCCGGTGATGAGGGCGGCGAGCGCGAGGAGTACGGCGACCGCGGTGAGCGCCTTGAGAACGGTGAAGTGCTGGCCGAGGAACCCGACGAGCGGCGGTCCGCCGAGGAACGCGCAGTAGCCGACCGAGGCGATCACACTGACCCGCGAGGCCGCCTTCGCCGGCTCGTCGGCTCCCGCGCTCATCCCGACCGGAAACCCGAGCGACGTACCGCAGCCCCACATGACGGCCCCGGCGAAGGCCACCGGCGTGGACGGGCCGAACACGAAGAGGACCAGACCGGCCACCGCCAGAATCGAGAGCGCCCGGATCACGACGACCCGCCCGTACCGATCGAGCAGCCCCGGCCCGAACCACCGGCCGGTCGTCATCGCGGCGAGGAAGACGGCGAAGCCGAGCGTGCCGATGGTGGCGGACGCGCGATAGCCGTCGATGAGCGCCACGCTGATCCAGTCGTTACCCGTCCCCTCGGCGAAGGCGAACGCGAGAACGAAAAGCCCGATGAACAGGGTGCGCGGCTCTTTCCACGCCGCCCAGGAACCGCCCGTTCCGGTGTCGCCGTCGTCGTTGTCGGAAACGAACCGCCGGGCCGCGACCGGCACCGCCACCGCCACGATCGCGGCCACCCCGAGCAAATGCGCGGTCACGGGCACCCTCGACGCGACCATCACGGCACCGATGAGCGCGCCGGCGACCGTACCGAGACTGAACCCGGCATGAAACCGGGGCATGATCGACCGCCCCAGGAGCTGCTCGACCCGCGCACCTTGGACGTTCATCGCGACGTCCCAGGCGCCGTTGGCGAAGCCGATCAGAAAGAGCCCGACCGCCAGCGGCAGAACGCCCTCCAGGTAGCCGAGCCCGGCGATCACGAGCCCGACGGCGAGAAGAAGCGCCATCGCGGTCACCGTGCGCCGGGACCCGAGACGCGTGAGCACGGGGCCGGAGAGCGGCAGCGCGATGACGGACCCGGCGGCGATCGCCAGCAGCACCAAGCCGAGCTCGGACGGCTGAAGATGCAGCCGGTCACGTACTTGAGGGATCCGCGCGGCCCAGCTGGCGAAGGCGAACCCGGCCCCGATGAAGGCGATATACGTGGCCCGGACCGAGGCCCGTATTCGAGCAGGTGAGAGAGCGGGTTCGGACAGGATCACGAAGCGACCTCAAACTTGGGGGGACGACCAGGCCAGCCCAGATGCTCTCAGACGCTCGTCCACTCGCCCAGGTACAGGTCGCCGAAGAACGTGGTCGCGAGGACGACGCGGTCGCGCATCCCCGGATGCCGGGCGATGAAGTCGCCGAGAATCCTCATACGGATGACCGGGTTTCGTGCTAGGCCATCACCACTGAAGCGCCCGGCGAGCGGAAGGTACGGACATGGGACTGACGCGTGAGGAGAAGGCCGTCCGGGAGGCGGAGAAACGAGCGGAACGGGAGCGGAAGGCCTTCGAGGAGTCTCCGCCCGGACAGGCGCGTACGGCGTTCGGGCGGGGTGACGGCTACTTCGAGATCGAGATGGATCTGCGGGACACGGGAAGCCTGAACTCCCACGGCCTTACCGGGCTCGACGGCCATCGACAGGACAAGACGGGGCGTACGGACGCGTTGTCACTGGTCGAGGCCGAGGGCTGGTCGCTGATCCAGGCGAGCCACGTGTTCGTGCAGACGGGCGAGGACTCACGCGACAAGATCTTGCGCTCGGGCCAGCGGACCGCGGTCAAGGGAAAGATCGTCGGGATCTACCTGTTCAGGCGCCGTGAGGATGCGAGGCCGCCGGGCCTGGATCGGTGAGCGGGGTCGTCCAGTACCAGTTCGATGGCTTGTGTTCCTTCTTCAGCCGCGTCCGTTCCTTGCGGAACAGCGCGAGAGAGTCGGTGATGGCCGCGGGCAGGTCGGCGAGGTCGTCCGGTACGGGAACGGTCAGGACGAGGTTCTGCTTCTCGTGGACGAGGACCAGGTGCCCGGTGGGGTCGAACTCCCTCAGCTGGAAGTGGGCGAGCGGCTTGTGCTCCTTGGCCTCCGTGGACAGCCACGCCGTCCTGGTTCCGGAGTCATCGAACACGTACAGGCCGAAGGTGTTGAGGTGGAAGATCCGTCGCCGAGCCTGGTCGACGACGACGTCGTACCGTACGCCGCGGGCGGCCGCGTCGCGGTAGGTGTGGAGGTCCAGCCGGCCCAGGAGCTTTCCGTCGGTGTTCACCAGGACGAACATGAAGTCGCCGCCGCGCTTGTACGCCCACTTCTTCCAGCCGACCGTCTGGACGACGAAGGTCGAGTCGTCGATCGGCACGGCGTCGTACAGCCACGTGGGACGCGGACCTCCCGGCCCCGGATGCGCCGCCTTGATCTGCTCGAGCAGTTCGGTACGAGGCTCGCCGAGCGCGCAGGTCGGCGGGCACTGCCCGGGCGAATAGGCGGTCGCGTTCCGCACCCGCAGTGCGGTCACGGCCGTCAGCGGGGGCAACACCGTGCCGACCGGGTCGGCCGAGACCGCCACGACGTTCTCGCCGAGCAGGCACAGGGCGCGGCCGGACGGGGTGAGGCGGGTGCGGAACGCCCCCCAGGTCGCCGGGACCTCCTCGGCCGAGCCGAGGTCGGAGTCGAGAACGAACGCCCGGCCGCTCTTCGTGGAGAACAGGACCCTCCCATCCGGGAGGACGCTCAGTGAGACCGTGGGGAAGGTCGCGCCCGCGCTGTCGCGTGCCCACTCCACGAAGACCTGGGCGGCCGGCGTGCCGTCCGGGGCGTACCGGCTCAGCACGTGGCCGGCGACCATGTCCCGGTCGCGATCGGCGTCGTTGTACCGGTAGTAGTTGTAGGCGAGGTCCGACAGCACGTAGCGGTCTCCGCCGGGGCCCGTGCACACCGAACGGTGCATCCATTCGAACTTGTTGGTCAGGTCGATCTCCCGGTCACGAACGAGCCGTCCGGGGATCTGAATCGGATGCGCGCGGATCATGAGCCTTAGAGGCGTCCGGTGACGACTCAGGTTCCAGGCGAATGAAAAGCGCCCGACCTCCAAGGAAGAGGCCGGGCGCTTTTCGAGAACTACGTCAGACGAGGTCGAACCGGTCGAGGTTCATCACCTTGTCCCACGCCGCGACGAAGTCCTTCACGAACTTCTCCTTCGCGTCATCGCCGGCGTAGACCTCCGCGAGCGCGCGCAGCTCGGAGTTCGACCCGAAGACGAGGTCGCTGCGGCTGCCGGTCCACGTGACCGCACCCGTGGCGTCGTGACCCTCGAACGTGTTCGCGTCCCCGGATGTCGCCTTCCACGTCGTGCCCATTTCGAGCAGGTTGACGAAGAAGTCGTTGGTCAGCGTCCCCGGCGTCGTGGTGAAGGCGCCGAGCGACGACTGCTGGTGGTTCGCGCCCAGGACGCGGAGGCCACCGACGAGGACCGTCATCTCGGGGGCGCTCAGGTTCAGGAGGTTCGCCCGGTCGATCAGCAGGTACTCGGCCGGCAGCCGGTTGCCCTTGCCGAGGTAGTTGCGGAACCCGTCGGCGGCCGGCTCGAGCGCGGCGAACGACTCAACGTCCGTCTGCTCCTGCGACGCGTCCACGCGGCCCGGCGTGAAGGGGACCTCGATGTCGAAGCCCGCGTCCTTGGCGGCCTTCTCGACGCCCGCACCACCGGCGAGCACGATCAGGTCGGCGATCGAGACGTGCTTGCCGCCGGCGTTGAACGTCTCCTGGATCCCCTCCAGGGTGCGCAGCACCGTCGCGAGCTGGTCGGGGTCGTTGACCTCCCACTCGCGCTGCGGCGCGAGGCGGATGCGCGCACCGTTGGCGCCGCCGCGCTTGTCGCTGCCACGGAAGGACGAGGCCGACGCCCACGCCGTGGACACGAGCTGGGACACCGACAGACCCGAGGCGAGGACCTGGCCCTTGAGGGCGGCGATGTCGCCCGCGTCGATGAGCCCGTGCGTCGCCTCGGGGAGGGGGTCCTGCCACAGCAGCGTCTCGGACGGGACCTCCGGGCCGAGGTAGCGTACGACCGGGCCCATGTCGCGGTGGGTCAGCTTGAACCACGCACGTGCGAAGGCGTCCGCGAAGTCGGCGGGGTTCTCGAGGAAGCGCCGCGAGATCTGCTCGTAGATCGGGTCGATGCGGAGCGCGAGGTCGGTCGTCAGCATCGTCGGGGCGTGGCTCTTCGACGGGTCGTGGGCGTCGGGAACGGTACCCGCGCCGCCGCCGTCCTTCGGCTTCCACTGGTTCGCGCCCGCGGGGCTCTGGGTCAGCTCCCACTCGTGGCCGAACAGGATCTCGAAGAAGCTGTTGTCCCAGGTCACCGGGGTGTTCGTCCAGATACCCTCGAGACCGCTGGTGATCGCGTCGCCACCCTTGCCGGTGCCGAAGCTGTTCTTCCAGCCGAAGCCCTGGTCCTCGATCGGGGCGGCCTCGGGGTCCGCGCCGACGCTCTCGGCGGGGCCGGCACCGTGGGTCTTGCCGAAGGTGTGACCGCCCGCGATCAGGGCGACCGTCTCCTCGTCGTTCATCGCCATCCGGCGGAAGGTCTCACGGATGTCGCGGGCCGAGGCGAGCGGATCCGGGGTGCCGTTGGGGCCCTCCGGGTTGACGTAGATGAGGCCCATCTGGACCGCGGCGAGAGGGGTCTCGAGCTCCCGGTCGCCGGTGTAACGCTCGTCGTCGAGCCAGGTGGACTCGGGGCCCCAGTAGACGTCCTCGTCGGGCTCCCAGACGTCCTCGCGGCCGCCGGCGAAGCCGAAGGTCTCAAAGCCCATCGACTCCAGGGCGACGTTGCCGGCCAGGACCATGAGGTCGGCCCACGAGATCGCCTGGCCGTACTTCTTCTTGACCGGCCACAGCAGGCGGCGGGCCTTGTCGAGGTTCCCGTTGTCCGGCCAGCTGTTGAGGGGGGCGAAGCGCTGCTGACCGGCACCGGCGCCACCGCGGCCGTCGCTGATCCGGTACGTGCCCGCGCTGTGCCACGCCATCCGGATCATGAACGGGCCGTAGTTGCCGAAGTCGGCCGGCCACCAGTCCTGCGAGGTCGTCAGCACCCCGGCGATGTCCTGCTTCACCGCGGCGAGGTCAAGGCCCTTGAACGCCTCGGCGTAGTCGAAGTCCTCGCCGAGAGGGTTGGCCACGCCGGGGTTCTTGGCGAGGATCTTCAGGTTGAGCCGCTCCGGCCACCACTGCCGGTTTCCGCCGCCCTGAGTCGGGTGGGGCGCGCGCCCTTCCGCGACCGGGCAGCCACCTCCGCCCTCCGCATTCGCGTCTACGACGTTTGCATCATGATTCTCAGACATGAAAATCCTTCCGAATTAGTGATCACGGTGCTCAGGAACTACGGGTGGTGGAACAGTCGGGGCACAAGCCCCAGTAGATGACCTCGGCCTCGTCGATCGAGAAGCCGTTGTCATCGGACGCGGCCAGGCAGGGTGCCTCGCCGACCGCACAGTCGACGTCGGAGACCGCACCGCACGACCGGCACACGACGTGATGGTGATTGTCCCCGACGCGGCCCTCGAACCGCGCCGCGCTGCCGGCCGGTTCGACGCGGCGTACGAGTCCCGCCGCGGTGAGCGCGTGGAGAGCCTCGTACACGGCCTGAAGAGAGATATGGCCTACGCGATCGCGTACCCCGGAGGCGAGCGCCTCGACGCCGAGGTGGTCACCGTCCCGGACGGTCTCGAGCAGCGCGACGCGAGCAGCCGTCACCCGCAGGCCGGCACCGCGCAGCTCCTCGGCGGTGGTCGGAGTCTGGGATGCCGTCATGGCGCCGAACACTACTGCCCTAAACCCTAGTAGTTCAAGACAGTGAATCGTCCAAGTCTAGCGTCGCGCCAGACGACGTCTGCGTCGTACGGATCCCGATTTCGGGAACGGACGGAAGTTCCATGTTCGCCGCGAAGGGTGTCTTTTGCTCCGTTAAGGTGCTTCCCGGTACACCTGGGGCTGCCGATACGCCGGAGGACACGTGCGCCTTTCCCTGGTCATCACCAGCCTCACCCTGCTCGCGGTCACCGCCGCGGCATCCGGGTGCGGAACGTCGAAGGCGGACGACAGGAAAACCGCGGACGCGACGCGCACACCGCAGAAGGTCATCGTGGTGGTCGACCACAAGAAACGCGGCGAGACCATGACCGCGGCCGGCACCGTACGTGAAGTGCTCACCCAGCTGGGCGTCAAGATCGGCCCGCACGATCTGGTGACCCCGCCCGCCGACGCCGCACCCGCCGCGATCATCCGGATCATCCGGCTGCTCTCCGACCCGGTGACCAGGGTCGTCAAGATCCCGCCGCCGATCGTGCGCAAGAAGAGCAAGAAGGTCCCCGCCTACGGCGAGAAGGTGTTGCGGCAGGGCCGCGCCGGCCTCAAGCAGATCCGGATCGCGTACGTCCCGCGGCACGGCAAGAAGGTCAAGGCCATCATCGCGCAGACGATCAAACGCAAGCCGGTGTCACGGATCCTCGCGGTCGGGCCACAGCCGACCGGCGTCGGCGCCGCCGCCAAACTCAACTGGAGCGCCGTCGCGAAGTGCGAGTCGGGCGGCAACCCCCGCGCCGCCAACCCCGCCGGCTACTACGGGCTGTACCAGTTCAGCCCGCAGTCGTGGGCGTCGGTCGGCGGCACAGGCCTCCCGAGCCAAGCCTCCGCCGCCGAGCAGACGTACCGCGCCCAGCTCATGTACAACCGGGTGAACGGCCGCTGGCAGGGCCAGTGGCCGAACTGCGGCCGCTACCTCTAAGACCTTCCTCGCGAGCCGTGTCACACGCGCGGGCCCGGCGGTGTCTTCATGCCGAACAGGCAAACGCATGAGGAGGACACCATGGCGCTACGCGTTCCGAAGGCGGAGCTCACCGCCGGGCTCAGGGAAAGCATGATCGAGCAGCTCGGCGTCGTGCCCGAGCCCGTCGAGGTGCTGTGGCACAACCCAAAGGTCGCCGCGCCCAACCTGGAGCTCGGGCGCACGGTGAGCGAGTGGGATGCGGCCGACGCGAGCCTCAAGTCGTTCGCGCACATGGCCGTCGCGGCACAGGTCGGCTGCGGCTGGTGCCTCGACATCGGCTACTTCCAGGCGCAGAACCAGAACCTGGACATGGCCAAGGCGAGCCAGGTGCCGCGCTGGCGGGAGTCGGAGGTGTTCACGCCGCTGGAGCGGGACGTGCTGGAGTACGCCGAGGCCATCGGGAAGTCCGCGGCCGCGGTGCGGCAGGTCGCACGACGGGCGCGCGAGCACGTGGCGGCCCGGCGGCCGCGGGTGCGGGTGAGCCCGTCTGAGCAGCAGGCCGTGGTGGAGCGCTTCCTGGTCGCGGTGCGAACCGGGCAGGTGCAGGAGCTGATGGAGGTCATGGCGCCGGACGTGGTTCTGATCGCGGATGGTGGCGGGCTTGTGGCCGCCGCACGGGCTCCGATCCACGGGGCCGCACTGGTGGCGAAAATGCTCGCGCGCGCGGACCGGGTGGTGGTCGCGACGACCGTGTGGCTCAACGGCGCGCCCGCGGGACGGATCGAGATCGACGGCGAGCGGGCTGCGGTGAGCCTCGTGGTGGAGAACGGACGGATCACCCGGATCTACGCGATCGCGAACCCGCGGAAGCTGACGCGGCTCGATGAACCGGCCGAGCTCGCCAGGTGAGCCCGGATGCGCGCGGGCGACTCATACGTGCGTATCCCGAGTGGCCGGTTCCGGGCGAGTCCTTACCCCTTTACGGGCTGGTCATTGATTCCCGGTACCCGCGAAGATGTTCCGGCCGTCGTGGCGGCCACACGAACCCATCGACCACGGGGAGATGCGAATGTCTCGTACGGACGAATGCGTGCTCACCTTCATCACCGTCCAGGACGATTTCGAGCCGAGATACATCGCCGGGGTCGCGGCCCAGATCGAGGCCTTGTACGGCGCGGCGGCCGCACGTCATGGGATCAGGTACCGCACCGTCGAGGCGGCCGAGCTGGTGCCGGGCTGCGTCGACGGGCCGCGGCTCTGGTACCGCGGCGAGGATCTCCTGGCGCAGCGCCAATGCTTCATCGTGTCGACGTCGAGCTGGAACGCCCAGGCGGCCGAGCACCTGCGCGCGATCTACCAGACCGTGGGCGCCAGCGATTCGGTCCTGTTGAACGGCGGCATCGGCGGATCCGAGGCACTCGAACACGACAAGCTCGCGATCCTGCATCACGCCGCCTCGCTCGGCGTGCCGATCCCGCCGACCGTCGTCGTCCCCTTCGGCCGGTACACGCGGCTGGCGGTGCCGGCCGTGCAGCGTGAGATCCCCACGGGGCCGTACGTGATCAAGCCGCGGGACATGCTCATGGGCATCGGCGTCCTCAAGGTCGACACCGTGGAGCAGCTCACCGCCGCTCTGGACATCGGCGCGGCCGCGGATCAGGGATTCCTGGTCCAGCGCTTCCTGCCCAACTCCGGTGACCTGCGGACGTACGTGGTGGACGGCGAGATCGTGGCCTCGCAGCTGCGCCGCCCGGCCCCGGGCAACTACCTGGCCAACATCAGCCAGGGGGCGAGCGGCACGGCGGTCGAGTCCGACGAAGTGAGCGAGATGTGCCGGCGCGTCGTGTCCAGCCTCGGCGCGTCGTACCTGTGCGTCGACTGGCTGATGACGGACGACGGCCCGGTGCTCGGCGAGTGGGCCACCGCCGCGGCCGGCTTCTCCGGCCTGCCCGAGCCGGCCCGTACGAGCGTGGCCGATGGGTTCTTCGGATGGGTCGCGCGACGTTTCAAGGAAGAACAGTAGGGGCGAGAGGCCCGTTGCCACCAAGAAGACCCCGAGCGGATACGCTCCGGGGTCTTTTGGCTGTTGACGCGTGGGGCGTTTGACGGATTTGTTGTCATTCGCCCAACGTTCGACTGCCCGCCCTTCCCAGGCAAACCGCGCTCCCTAGGTTTCCTCTTGCTGAAGATCCAGCCAAGGGAGACCGACATGCACAGGAGCCCCGCAGTCCGGGGTCGCGGGATCCGGAAGTCCTTCGGTGACGTGGTCGCCCTCGACGGCGTCGACCTCGATGTGGCGAGCGGGCAGGTCCACGGCCTGGTCGGCCCGAACGGCGCGGGCAAGACGACGCTCCTCGGTCTGCTGCTCGGCCTGGCGGTCGCGGACGGCGGCAGCCTGGAGATCCTGGGTACGCCGGTCGGGCGGACGCTCGCCGTCCCCGACGGCGTCGCGGGCTTCGTGGACGGGCCCGGGCTCTACCCGTCGCTCACCGCACGGCAGAACCTCTCGGCCCTGGCCTCACTGCGCGGGCACGACACCGGCCGTACCGACGGTGTCGACGACGCACTGGAGCAGGTCGGGCTCACCGACGTCGCCGACGACCGCATCCGGGGGTTCTCGCTGGGCATGCGCCAGCGGCTCGGGCTGGCCGCCGCGCTGCTCACCGAACCGCGACTCCTCGTGCTCGACGAGCCGGCCAACGGTCTGGACCCTGCCGGCAAGCACCACGTGCACCGCGTCATCACCAGGCTCGCCGCCGACGGGACCGCGGTGGTCCTGTCCAGCCACCGGATGGACGACCTCGCCGCACTGTGCTCGGAGGTCACCGTCCTCGCCACCGGGCGGGTCGTCTTCTCCGGACCGGTGAGCAAACTCGCCGCCGAGAGCGGCGAACTCGACCACCGGCTGCTCACCTCCGATCCGGAGGCCGCCCGAAAGGTCGCGCTGGACATGCCGGGGCTCCGCGTCGCGGTCGGTGGCGACGCCGACGTACTCGTGGTCCGCGCGCCCGTTCCGGCCATCGAGGAGCTGGTGGTGCGGCTCGTACAGACCGGCGTGGGGCTGCGAGAGCTGGCACCGGTGGTGGCGCCGCTCGAAGCCGCGTTCCTGGCCCTGACCGGGATCGACGAGGAGGACCTTTGATGACCACGACCATCACGCCACCCCCGGTCGAGGCCCGGCCGGCACCGGTGATGCGTGGTTACCGGTTCGAACTGGTCAAGCTGCTCTCCCAGTGGCGGATCCGCGTGCTGCTGCTCGCCTGCTGGATCGCCCCCGCGGTCTTCGTGGCCGTGGTGAGCCTGCAGAGCATGCTGCCCGCCGACACGGTCTTCGGCCGCTGGATGCACGCGACCGGCTGGGCGGGATCGCTGGTCGTACTGGACTTCTCGCGCAGCTGGGCGCTCCCGTTGCTGACGGCGCTGGTCGCCGGTGACGTCTTCGCGGCCGAGGACCGGCTGGGCACCTGGCGCCACCTCCTCGTGGCGGTCCGCTCGCCGAAGCGGATCTTCGTGGCGAAGGGCCTCGCCAGCCTCACCGTCCTCCTGGTGCTGGTGGCCGGGCTGGCCGGATCGAGCATCGCCGGCGGCCTGGCCGCGGTCGGCGATCGGGCACTCGTCGGCCTGGACGGCCATCTCCTCGCCCCCGCGGACGCGGCCGGTACGGTCCTGCTCGCGTGGGCCTGCGTGCTGGCGCCGACGCTGGCGTTCGCCGCGATCGGTCTCCTCGGCTCGGTCGCCCTGGGCCGCTCCACCATGGGGCTGCTGATGCCCGCGCTCCTCGCCTTCGCACTGCAGCTCGCGCAGCTGCTCCCGCTGCCGGTGGCCGTGCAGCTGGCCCTGCCGAGCCACGCCTTCCTCGCCTGGCGCGGGCTCTTCACCAGCCCGGCACAGCTGAGCCCCCTGCTCATCGGCTTCGCGGTGAGCCTGGCGTGGGCGGTCCTCGCCACCGCGCTGGCCTACCGCCTGTTCCTGCGCCGCGACTTCACCGACCTCGCGTACGAGGGGCCGGGCCGGCGCGTCCTCGTGGCGGGGGTGCTGCCGCTGGCCGGCCTGGTCGCCCTCACCGTCGTGGTGATCACCGGTACGACGTCGGCCGAAGGCTCCGGGATCGAGCAGGCCAAGCTGCAGAACTCGCTCGCCACGACGTACGCCCACCTCTACCGGCTGCAGACGCGGGAGCTCCATCGCCCCGATGTCACCGAGGCGCAAATGCGGGCCACCGCGGCCTGCGACAAGGGCGGCTCCCGTGTCCTCGACCAGGGACCGGGCAACGACTGGCGGTGCGTCGTCTCCTGGTACCTCCCCGGCGCGACCGCCGTGGGCACCGCCATCTACCAGCTCGACGTCACCGCGGACGGGCGGTACGTCGCGGACGGAGACGGACCGAAGGAGGTCAACGGCTACTTCCCGGTGCGCACCTCGACCGGGGACGCACCCAACCCTCTGTGGCAGTTCGACGGGAACGTCGACCTGCTCGCAAGCACCGCGAAGGAATGAATCATGCACGTCACGCGTCGGCGCGTCGTGAAGGTCAATCACGCGTTCTTCCCCAGACGTACCGCCGGCCGGATCCGCCTCGTGGCGGCCGGCACCGCGGCTCTCGCCATCGCCAGCGGAGGCGTCTCGTACGCCTCGACACAAGAGTTCGGCACCGACCAGGTCGGCCAGATCACCCACAGGGGCCAGGTCGTGTCCGGCAACCAGTACCTCAAGCCGATCGGCAAGCGGCTGGTCATCAACAACGGCAAGATCATGTCGTCCTCGGTCAGCCCGGACGGCACCCACGTGGCGGCCTCGGTCACCGACGGTGGGATGGCGCTCGCCATCGTGGACCTGAAGACCTGGAAGGTGCAGCAGCTCGTCGGCAACTCCGCGTCGGCGGATCTGCGCATCGCCGGCAACGACGTGGGCCAGGAAGGCCCGACGTACTCGCCTGACGGTTCGCAGCTGTGGCTGGGCCAGACCGACGGCTACACCAGGTTCACCGTGAACTCGGACGGCACCCTCGCCGACCCGACGTCCATCAAGATCCCGGCGGACGGAGCCAAGCACGCGCTTGTGGCCGAGCCGGTGTTCTCGCCCGACGGCAAGACCGTGTACGTCGCCGTCAACGGCCAGAACCGAGTGGTCGCCATCGACACCGCGACCGGGGCCGTTCAGCAGAGCTGGGCCGTGGGCAACGCTCCGCGCGGCATGGTCAAGGTCGGGAACAAGCTCTACGTCAGCAACGAGGGTGGCCGTCCGGCCAAGGCAGGCGACACCACGATCAACTCCTACGGCACCCAGGTGCCGGCCGACCCGAAGACCGGTGCCACCACCACCGGCACGGTCAGCGTCATCGACCTGGCGAACCCGGCCGCCGCCACCGCGAGCATCGACGTCGGCCTGCACCCGACCGCCCTGTACGCCAAGAACGGGGCGCTGTTCGTCACCAACACCGCAACCAACAACGTGTCGGTCATCGACACCTCCAAGGACAAGGTCGTCCAGACCATCGCCACTCAGCCGTGGCCGGAGGCATCGGTGGGCTACGAGCCCAACGCGGTGACGCTGACCGACGACGGTCACCTGCTGGTGACGCTCGGCCGTGCCAACGCGGTCGCCGTCTACCGGTACACGAAGCCGCTGGAGCCGGTCAGCTTCGTCGGCCTGCTCCCGACGGACTACTTCCCCGCGGAGATCGCCACCGTCGGCCACGACGTGCTGGTCTCCAACACCCGTGGTATCGACGCACGCCGCCCCGTCAACCCTGCCGGGCACGGCACCCACGACACGACGTCGAGCCTGCAGCGTTTCAGGCTGCCAGGAGACGGCGTCATCAGGTCTTACACGGCCAAGGTCTTCCAGCAGAACGGCTGGACCCCCGGTTCGGTGCAGGTGGCCAAGGGCAAGGGCGCGAAGCCGGTGCCGGTCCCGGTGCGGCTCGGCGACCCCTCGACGATCAAGCACGTCTTCCTGCTCGTCAAGGAGAACCGTACCTACGACCAGGTCTACGGTGACATCGCGAAGGGCAACGGGGACCCGGCGCTGGCCCAGTTCGGCGAGAACGTGACGCCGGACCAGCACGCGCTGGCCAACCAGTTCGGGTTGTACGACAACACGTACGACATCGGCACGAACTCCGCCGAGGGCCACAACTGGCTGATGCAGGCCGACGACCCGGAGTACACCGAATCCTCGGCCGGTGAGTACCTGCGCAGCTACGACACCGAGGACGACGCTCTCGGCCACCAGCGGACCGGCTTCATCTGGAGTGGTGCGCAGGCAGCGGGAAAGAGCGTGCGGGACTTCGGTGAGTTCCAGCAGTTCCTGACCAAGCCGGCCGGCGCGAGCTGGCAGAACCTGTACTGCGACACCAAGAACATGGCGGCGACCGGGCAGGACACCGCCTACCCTCTGAACTCGTCCTCGCCGATCCCGTCGCTCAACGACGTGTCGGTGCACGGCTTCCCGAAGTTCGACACCAGCGTCCCGGACATCTACCGGTACGAGATCTGGAAGCGTGACTTCGAGAAGAACGGGCCGGCCAACCTGAACATGTTCTGGCTGTCCAGCGACCACACGGGCGGCCCGCCGAACGCGGCCGCCCAGGTCGCCGACAACGACCTCGCCGTCGGCAAGATTGTCGACAAGATCTCGCACAGCCCGTACTGGAAGGACTCGGCGATCTTCGTTGTCGAGGACGACTCCCAGGCCGGCCTCGACCACGTCGACGGCCACCGCGCGCCGATCCAGATCATCAGCCCCTGGGCACAGCACGGCACCGTGGACAACCACTACTACTCGCAGATCATGATGATCCGGACCATCGAGCAGATCCTCGGGGTCCACCCGATGAACCAGAAGGACAGCGCGGCCACCCCGATGGCCGCGGCGTTCACCCGAAAGGCCGACTACACGCCGTTCAACGCCGTGCCGAACCGCACCTCGCTGACCTTGGGGCTGGCGACCCAGCCGAGCTGCGGCGCGGACACCGTTGCGCAGAAGTTCGCCGCGGCCCAGCCGTCCACCAAGGTGGCGGCGGACAAGCAGCAGGTAGCGGCGCAGTGGCAGAAGTGGCAGACGCACCAGCGCCTGACCGGACCGAACGCCACCGCCGACTACGCCAACCCCGCGCAGATGAACCACTTCACGTGGTATCAGACGTACGGGTGGGCAAAGCCGTACCCGGGTGAGACCAAGGTCTACACGCCGGACCAGGTGCCCGGCGCGTACCTCCCGCCCACGGGATCCGACGACTGACACCGACCGTGGGCCTCTGGCCGGCGTCACTGCCGGCCAGAGGCCCATCCCGAACTCCTCCGGCACGAAACCTGGATCATGGACGGGAACTGGCGCTGCGCCTGGCGAGCGATCCGACACTCCCGCGAACGACGCGACTTCTGGCTCGCGTTGTCAGGGAACGCCGCGGTGACCGAGAGCGTCGGTGTGACGACGGTTTTGGTCTTTCGGAGAGGTGTCCCGTATGAGCCATGTTTCCTATCCGCCCGTCGCGGTCGAGCTGCGTGAGGGCGCCCTGGCGGCGCAACTTGAGGGGCGGTGGGAGGCGGCAGAGGAACTGTTCCGGCAGGCGTTCGAGGCCGGGCACCCCGTCGCCGCGTACGACCTCGGCAACGGCCTGCTCGAACACGGTGACCGGGCCGGTGCGGAGACGTGGTACCGGCGCGCCGCCGATGAGGGCGTGCCTGCCGCGGCCTTCGAGGTCGGTTACCTGGAGGCGCGCGGGGGCGACCCGAAAGAGGCCGAGCGGTGGTACCGGCGTGCCGCCGAAGGCGGTCACAGCGGCGGGATCCTCAACCTCGGAGTGCTCCTGGAGAACCAGGGGGACGTGCCTGCCGCCATGGACCTCTACCGCCGCGCCTGGGAGCTGGGCAGCAGCGAGGCCGCGTTCAACATCGGCAAGATCCATGATGACGAGGGCAAGGGTGACCTGGCCAAGGCCGCCGAGTGGTACGAGCGTGCGGCCGAACGCGGCAACGGCGGGGCCGCGTACAACCTCGGGCACGTCCGGCACGACCAGGGCGACCCCGTCGCGCAGGCGGCGGCATGGGAGCGGGCCGCGGAACTGGGACATCCCAAGGCCGCCTACAGCCTCGGGCGCATGTTCCGGCGGCAGGGCGACGAGAACTCGGCCGCCACCTGGCTGCGGAGGTCCGTGGAGGACTTCGGGCACCGGGAGGCCGCAGGCATTCTCGCCGGTATCTGTGAACGGCGCGGCGACGTGGACGAGGCCCGGTTCTGGCGGGATCTCCCGTTCGGGCTCAGCGCGTACAGCCCGCGGTTCGAGGCGTTCGGCGGTGAGGGCTCGGCGGCGGCGATCCACCGGCAGGACGTGCTGAACGAGACTCTGGGCGACGGATATGTCCGCTTCGACCTCGGCGCGCGGACCCTGACCGTGAACGGCGACACGTACCACGGTGTCACTCTGCTCGGCAGCTTCTCCCACGAGAGCCGTTCGTGGCTGTGGGCCTGGGCCAACGAGCACTACCGCGACGACGACCCCGCCCTCGCGCCGCTGGCCGCCATCCGTGAGTACGGCCGTGAACACGACATCCCCGAACTGACGGTCGGATACCTGGACCTGTCCGGCTTCCCGAACCCGCACCAGGCAGGAACGACGATGGCGATCGCGGCGGCGTCCGTGCTCGGCGGCAACGGCGTCCACAGCTACCGGATCAACGACGGACGCGGCTCGGCGTACGTGCACCTCGACGACCCGCGACTGCCCGCCGACACGTACGACTCGAACTCCGCGCCGCGCGCCGTGATGACCGCCGTCGAGGTCTTCCCGTCCGACCCGCGCCGCGTCGTCCGAGGCCTCATCGCCCACTACGGCAACAGGATCGCGGAGGGCCCGGACGTGATCCAGGGGCACTTCCCGGGCGGGGAGCGCCTCACGGTCGGATTCACCGAGGAAGGACGCGTCAAGGCCATCACGTCGGACAACGCCCGGTCCTGACGACGAAGGGCCGCTTGGTTCGCGCGAAACGCGAACCAAGCGGCCCTTCTCCGTTCGCTAGTTCGCCAGGGCGGCGGCGAATGCCCGTCCGTCGGCCTTCGCGACGTGCGGGAACGTGATCTGGACGCCCTTGTCGGAGCCTTCGACTTCCAGTTCGATCCGCATCGCCAGGCCGAGGGTGGCCTTCTTGGGCGGTGAGACGCGCGTGTACTGGCGTGACAGGTCCATCATCTGCTTGCCGGGCTTGCCCATGCCGTCGAAGAACAGGATCCGGCGGTCGGTCACGGCGATGTACATCTGGCGCGGCGCCGGTACGGCCGTCAGGAACCCGCCCGTGGCGACGCCGACCGCGACCGCGGTGGCGAGCTGGCGTTTCACCGTGACGGTTCCGACGCCGGCGGCGGCCATGACCTGTACCTGCTCGCCGGACTCCAGCAGCGGGGACACGACCTCCCACAGCTGTTCCTGCCGCTTGCTGTTCACCGTGCACCTCCGGGATATCGACGTAGTCCGTTCGGACCCCGCGACCGCGACGGCGGCGCATGGTCTCGAACGATTCGTGACGCTACCGGCGATTCGTCGCTGGATCAGCGCTTCTACGGCGATTGGGAACCCCTTGCCGACGCCGGCCGCTCGGTGGCAGCGTCGGGAACCAGATGAGTCCCGGCAGCATCCGAAGGTGGTCGAAAAACCCTTCGAAGGAGACGCGTCTTGACCGTTCACAGCCCCGGGCGCCCCGGTGACCTGCCTCAGGCCGAGGATCTGTGGGCCGATGCCGCCGCGCTCGCCGTCCTCTCCGCGGGACTGGAGCCCGGCTACCTGGAGCGAGCCGAGCTGGACGAACACGGGCTGCGCTCGCGCGACGCCCAGAACGGATGGTGGACGCTCAGCCGCTGGCCGTACGGGCGCATGGTGCTGTGCGGCATCGACGACGACTACGGCGAGACGATCCTGGAACCGCCCCTCGACCTTCTGGCCGGAGGCCCGGACTGGCTTCCCGCCGACTACCTCGCCGACCCGTTCGGCGGAGGCGAGACCGTGGGCCTCGTGTACTGGTGGGACGGGGCGTGGGGGCGCGCTCCCTATCCGGACGATCTGGGAGACGATGGCCTGGTCGGCCTCGCGCCGGTATCGCGCGAGGAGTGGCGGTGGCGTCCCGAGATCCTCGAATGCGCGCCGGACGCCGAGGAGGCCGGTGCGGCCTACGACGCCCTGCTCGGCGCCGCCCGTACACATACGGTGGACGAAGCGGCACTCGGGCGCCTGTTCGACGCGCTGAACGCCGAGCTGCTGGCCACCGAACTGCACGCCTCCATCGACCTCGCCGCCGCACTCGACGTCGCCCGGCGTGCCGGGCTGACACAGGACTAACCCCGGCGAAGATCAGGGATGGCCGGGGTCGCGGGCGCTGACGAGGCCGGACTGATAGGCGAAGACCACCAGCTGGGCGCGGTCGCGGGCGCCGAGCTTGGTCATCGCCCGGCTGATGTGGGTCTTGGCGGTGGTGGGGCTGAGCACCATCGACGCGGCGATCTCGTCGTTGCTCAGGCCATGCGCGGCCATGGCCACCACCTCGCGTTCCCGGTTGGTGAGGGCTTCCAGGCCCGCCGTGCCGAGGGCGTCCGGCGGGCGGGCGACGAACTCGGTGATCAGCTGCCGGGTGACCGCGGGGGACAGCAGCGCGTCGCCGCGCATCACGACCCGCAGCGCCTGCAGCAGGTCGGCCGGCTCGGTGTCCTTCAGCAGAAAGCCGCTGGCCCCGGCCCGCAGCGCACGGAAGACGTACTCGTCCAGCCCGTAGTTGGTGAGGATGACGACGCGGACGGCGGCCAGCTGCTCATCGCCCGCGATCTGCCTGGTCGCCTCGATCCCGTCCAGCACGGGCATCTGGATGTCCATCAGGGCGATGTCCGGCCGGTGCTCCCTCGCCAGCGCGACCGCCTGCCGGCCGTCGACGGCCTCGCCGGCCACCTGGATGCCGTCCTCGGACTCCAGCAACGCCCGGATGCCGCTGCGGATGAGCGCCTGGTCGTCGGCGAGCAGGATCCGGATCACGCGAGTGCCCGCGCCGGGAGCTCGGCCCGTACGCGGAAGCCGCCCTGCTCGCGCGGCCCGGCGTCGAGTCGGCCACCGAGGGCGGCGACCCGTTCGCGCATGCCGATCAGCCCCAGAGCCCGGGCATGCGCCGGCTCCGGGCCGTCTTCCGCGGCACCGCTCCCGTCATCGGCCGTGTCCGCGCCCGTGGCGTCGTTGTCGACCTGGACGGTCAGCGCGTCCGGCCCGTACCCGAGCCGTACCGACGCGCATGCCGAGCCGGAGTGGCGGGAGACGTTGGTGAGCGCCTCCTGCACGATCCGGTACGCGGCCTGGTCCACGTCGGGCGGCAGCTGCCGCTCGGTCCCGGTCAGCGTCACGGTGACCGTCAGCCCGGCCGCCTGCGCCCGGGTGATCAGGCCGGTCAGCTGGCCGAGGCCGGTGCCGCCGTCAGCGTCGCCGTTGCGGAGCACGCTGAGAGTGGCGCGCAGTTCCCGTGCGGCGTCGGCGCTCGCCTCTCTGATCGCCAGCAGCGCGGGCGGGACCTCCTCGCCGCGCTTGCGGGCCAGGTGAACGGCGACACCCGCCTGCACCCGGATCACGGAGATGCTGTGTGTCAGGGAGTCGTGCAGGTCGCGGGCGATGCGCAGGCGTTCCTCCACCGCTCGCCGCAGGGCGACCTCGTCCCGGGTACGCTCCGCCTCCTCCGCGCGCTGCTCGACCTCGCGCAGGTGCAGGTGCCATATGCGGAACGCCACCAGCGTGACGCCCGCGGAGATGAGCCAACCGGCGCCGTAGAGCCTCCGCCGGCCACGTTCCGTCCGCATTCCCCGAGCCTACGTGCCAGGCTCCCCGCCGCCGTACTCCCGGCGGAGGCATTTCCGCCTGCTCCCACCGCAGTATCGCCGCTCCTCCCACGGGAGTACCGGCACGGGCCGGCCGGTCCTCGCTGACCAGGCAGGAAAGACTTCCCTCGCACGACGACCGACACCCCGGCGCGGCGGCAGCATCGCCGGCATGACACAGACATCAGATTCCGGCGCCGTCCACGGCGGCCTGTGCGGTGCGGGCGGCAGGCTGCCCGGCGAGGTGCTGGCGCCCGGCGTCGACGGCTATGCCGAAGCCGCGGCCACCGTGTTCGAAACGGGCACACCCGACCTGGTGGTCCGTCCGCGCGACGCGGCCGGGGTGGCCACCGCCCTGCGCTACGCCACCGCCGCAGGCCTGGCCGTCACGGTACGGTCCGGCGGGCACAGCATGGCCGGGCTCAGCACGCACACCGACGGCATGGTCATCGACCTGCGGAACCTGCGCGGCGTCGAGGTCCTGGACCGAGCCGGCCGCCGGGTCCGCATCGGAGCCGGCGCGACCTGGGGCACGGTGGCCGCCGCGCTGGCACCGTACGGGCTGGGCCTGACCGCCGGCGACACACGCGAGGTCGGCGTGGGCGGGCTCACCCTCGGCGGCGGGATCGGCTGGCTGGTGCGCCGCTACGGGCTGGCCATCGACAGCCTGGTCGCCGCGGACCTGGTCACCGCGGACGGGGAGCTGATCCGCGCCGACGCCGAACAGCACGGTGACCTGTTCTGGGCGCTGCGCGGAGGTGGCGGCAACTTCGGAGTGGTGACCTCCTTCGAGTTCACCGCCCAGCCGGTCACCGCCGTGCACTTCGGGATGATCGGCTACCAGCCCGACGACCTGGTGCGGTTCATCGCCGACTGGCGGGACCTCACCCGGGCCGGCGACGAGAACCTGACCACCGCCCTCAGCCTGATGCCCGGGCAGCCCGAGGCCGTGCTGCAGTGCTGCTACGCCGCCCCGGACGGCGATGCCGCCGAGGCCGCGCTGCGCCCGTTCCGCGCGCTCGCCCAGGCGACCACCGACACTGTGCGCGCGATGCCGTACCCCGACGTTCTGGTCACCTCCCCGGTCCTGCCGCCCGGAGCACGGATGGAAATCCGTAACGTTTTCGTCCCGACCCTGGACCACGCGATGGCCGGCACCATCGCCGACCTGCACGCCGACGGCGCGATGATCGAGCTGCGCGGGTTGGGCGGCGCGACCGCCCGCGTCGCGCCGGACGCCACCGCTTTCGCCCACCGGGATGCCGAGGCGCTGCTCGTGGCGGGCGTGATGCTGCCACCCGGAGCCTCGTCCGCCGCGCCGCTCGCCCGGTGGTCCTCGGTCGCGGCCCGGGGCCGCGGCGCCTACGTCAACTTCCTCGGAACCGCGACCGACACCGACGTCGCGAGCGTCTACCCGCCGGCCACCTACCGGCGGCTGGCCAGTGTGAAACGGCGCTACGACCTCCACAACGTGTTCCGCCGCACCCACAACATCCGCCCCGCGTCCGGCTGATCCCGGACCCCGGTCAGGAAGAGGAACCCTCATGTCCGAAACTCTCCCGGCGGCCTTCCCACCCGCGCTGGCCCTGAGCGGCGTCGCCCGCCGCCCCCGGCAGGGCCTGTCGCTGCTGGTCATCGCCACCGCCCAGCTGATGGTGGTCCTCGACGCGACCATTACGAACGTCGCCCTGCCCCGCATCCAGGACGCGTTACGTTTCTCCGGGGCGAACCTGTCATGGGTGGTCAACGCCTACGCGCTGGCGTTCGGCGGGCTGCTGGTCAGCTATGCGTCCTGGCGGTGGGTGCTGTTCGTCAACGTGCCCTTCGGGGTCGCCGCCGCCCTGGCCGCCCCCTTGGTGCTCGCCGAGGCACCGCGGCTAGCCGGCCGCCTCGACATCCCGGGGGCACTGACCGGTACGGCCGGGGTCTCCGCGCTCGTCTACGGCCTGTCCGGCGCGGCGACCGGCCCGGACGGAGTGTCCCACTGGGGCGATGCCAAGGTGGTCGCCGCACTGACGGCCGACGTCGTGCTGCTCGTAGCGTTCGGCCTCGTCGAGACGCGGAGCCGGCACGCGCTGCTGCCCGGCAGGGTGCTACGCGACGCCACCTATACGGGTGGAATGCTCGGCCCCCTCCTGGTCATCGGCACCGCACTGGGCCTGGTGTTCGTACCACTGCCGCTGGTCGCGCTCGCCGGGGTCGCCGCCAGCCTGCTCAGCTCCGGCCGCCAGATCGGCGGCGCCCGCGACATCGACGATGCCGCCCCCGCCCGCCGAGCGGCAGCTGCTCGGGCCGGTGCTGGGCGCCCTGGTCGGCCTGTACCTGCTCACCGCGACGATAGGACGCGGGGGGACGGAGATCCGGGCGTACTTGCACCTGCCCGAGCTGGAGATCCTGTGGCTATCCATCGCCTACCTGGTGGCCGCGGCGTTGACCGCGCCGGTCGGGACGATACTCGGCAGACGGCATCCGAACGCGGTGGCCGCGATCGCCGCCGGCCTGCTCCTCGCCGGATCGGCACTGGACGCGTTCGCGCCGAACGACGCACTGCTGATGGCCGGCCGGATCGTGTCCGGCCTGGGCGCGGGCGCGCTCGTCGCGGACGCGGTGCTTCTCGCCCTGAGCCCGGGACCTCAGCGAACGTCCACGATCCGCTTGACGGCCGGACTCGGCGCACTCGCCGTTGTCCTCGGACCCGTATTCGGCGGGCTGCTGACGACGATGCTCGGGTGGCGATTCGCCTTCCTGATAGCCCTACCGCCACTGCTCCTCGCGCTGCTCGTCTCCACCTTGAGCGGCATCACGGTCGCCGGGCGGCGCACAAACCACTGAAGACCACACGGCCGTTCCGGCCCGGGTGAATGCCAATGCCAGGACTACAGCGCCGGGTGACTGAAAGAGAATGCCGTTTTATTCAGGTGAACTTCGCCCCCGTGACCCGCATCCAACCCAACGCACCGCACAACTCCCGTAGATTCATCGGTGCAGAGGGGTACTCACATGAAGCGAATTGCGCTCGCGGCGATCTGTGCCGCGCTGGCCGGTTTGGCCACTTTGACCGTTTCCACTTCGGCTTCCGCCGCCCCGTCGGTCACGTTCAAACCGCAGCGGATTACCGGCCCGCGGCCACCGAAATCGGGGATCGACCATAACGTCGTAGCGCTCGGCACAGTACGGCTGACAATGGCCGCGAATCAGACCGCGTACGTGGTCTCGTCGTTGCGCGCGAACGCGGCCACCGTGGTGACGATGGTGGACAACGAGGTGCGTTGCACCTGGCCGGGCGGCAGCAAGAACCTGGTAATGGGCCAAAATATCTACGCGGGCACGGGTAAGAACCCGCAGTGGGAAGACGCCTGGATCGTCACCAAGTTCCTCCTGCACCCTGGTGTGGCCACGACGGCCACCTGCACGACGTACGCGAGGGTCGCCTCGCTTTACAAGCAGCCATCTTCGGTGCAGATCGTGGACGGTTCATTGCGGTTCGCCAACACGTCGGTCGCCAATGCGGCGAACGGCAAGCCGCTCGATAACGAGATCCCCTACGGCGACCTGCCAGTGGACTCGACCCACCGGACCGTACGGCAGCCCGCGCTGCCGATCACCACTGCGCCGGCCGGGCTCCGCGAACTCAACGTTTTCGGCGACATGGACTACCAGGTGTGTCAGCGCGGCGTCGTGTGCGACAAGGCCGGCTCGTCGACCGCCCGGTTCACGTTGATCGTCAACCAGTGGAACGCGGCGGGCACGAAGATCTGTGGCACGAACTCGTCGACGAGCGTCACCAAGACGATCCCGTACTGGGTGCACCACGCCGTAGTGCCCTTGTACACCCCGCACTTCGCAGTGTCGACGGCACCGGGTTGCGCCCCGGTCTTCAACGCCTACGTGCGGGTGGACTGGCTGGGGGGCCAGGCCGGCGCGGTGCAGGGCACGGCGGTCGGCCTGCCCGACTTGCGCGGTTCCGCCTCGACGCATCGATCGGCGATGAGCCACCTCTACATCGTTCCGGCGTGACCTGATCCCCGGTTTGTGAGGCTGGACGAGGTGCCGGCCTGCCCATCGCTGGGTCGGCACCTCATGAGGCCTGGCTTGACCGCATGATCTCCGTCGATCACAGATCGAGGCCCTCCGCCAACCCTCGGCGATGGGCTGGCGTCTCCTTCAGTCGACGAAGGCGCGGACGAGGTCGTACTTCAGCTGCGGGTGACTGAGATCGGGATCGACGGAAGTCATCCTGAGGAGCCCGGCCATCGCTGTCCCCAGGATCGCAGCAACGCTCTCCACCGGGATGCGGAAGCTTCCATCGGTCGTGTCGGCGCATTCTTGCACCCAAGCGAGCAGGGCGGCACGGTCCCGTTTCAACACCTCGCCCATTCCGGCCCGGATGTCTTCGTCATGCCATGACAGTGCGGCCAGCATGCTGGCGAGCTCCGACTGGGTCTTGAACTCGGGCGCCTTGCTCAGTTCGGTGAGCAGATCGGCGTACCGGATCAGCGTGGCCTCAAGCGTCGGACCTGGGGTTATTGTCTTGATGCGGTCCTGAAAGTGGCCCAGGACCTGCTCGTAGAGCGCTAGGGCCAGTCGCTGCTTGGAGCCGAACAGGGTGTAGATCGGCTGCCGGGTGAAGCCGGCGCGCTGGGCCACCTCCTCCAGGGTGGTGGCCTGGTAGCCGCGTTCCGCGAGCACCTCCCACGCGGCGGTGAGGAGAAGCTCGCGCCTCCGTTCGTTCTGCCTGGCGCGCGAGAGCCGTCGGCGCGGGAGATGGGCGGCGTCCTGCCCCGCTGCTGGTGGCATCGAAGTCATCGGCCGATCATACCAGTTGACAGCACCGCGTATTTTAATGCACATTGTCTTCCTAGACACAGTGTCGAGATTTGGAGAGCTCCTCCGGTGACCCCGGAGAGACCATCTCCGACCGCTCCGGGCTGCCGCGGTGCACCGCGCGGCTCACATCAGAACGACAAACGACTAGTCCGGAGGACGATGCCGGCCCGCGGAGGGCCGGTCTGCGGGCGCCGCGTTCCCCAGCAAGAGCGGCGGCCTCGCGAGTCGTCGGGAAGGTGCGACAGATGTCAGGACTTTCGGGAAATGGTTCGACGGCCAAGGTGGACTGGTTGCCGCGGATCGATTTCCTCCTCGACCATCCGGTGCAGAAGGTTTGGCCGTACATTTTGCGCTCGGACAAGTGGATAAAGACGTATCGCTTCGAGCATCTATCCGGGCAACACAATGCGCCCGGGGAGATCAAGCGGCTTTCGCAGCTGGGCGACGATGGCGATGTTCAGGGGGCCTTCCTGGTCGAGACGGTCCGCGTAATTCCGGAAAAGCGGCTGGTCTACCGGCTGCTTCCGCTCGACGAGCCATTTCGTACCACCGAAAAGATCAATGGCTATGAAATCTTCAATCTCTACGAGTTGGACGAGAGGACGCTCGTCACCTACGAGACCGTGGCGCGAGTGGAGACAACGCTGGTGAGTCAGGAAGAGTTCGGCTCGCAATGGCTTTCCGCTGATGGCAACACGATGAGTTCCTGGTTCGAAACGTATATTCCGGAACTGCAACGACAGCTGGAAGGCTGACGATGACGGAGCCGAGGACACCGCTGGCAGAAGAGGACATCACCTGGCACGAGGCCGCCGGCTCCGTCAGGTGGAATGTCCGTCCGTTCGTCGATGGTGGCTATCGCGAGTCGGCCTCGCCGGAGCTGGTCGACAACATCAATCCGGCGACGGAAACCGTGTTGTGCCAGGTGCCGGCGGGTGCCCCGGCCGATATCCACGAGGCCGTACGGGTGGCTCGTCAGCGTTTCGAACAGGGCTGCTGGTCCGGGCTCCCACCGGTACGCCGGGCCGAGGTCTTGCAGAAGCTGGCCGATCTGCTCGTTGAGCACCAGGCCGAGATCGCGCTGCTGGACAGCCTGGAGATGGGCAAACCCATCAGGGCCGCGAAAACCGATGTCGACGACGCCGCCACCCTGCTGCGTTCCTGGGCCGGGTTCGCCGACAAGCTGGTCGGGGACACCACTCCTTTGAGTCCTGGCACGCTGCTGTTCAACACCTACCAACCCCGGGGCGTGGTCGGCGCCATCACGCCGTGGAACTTCCCGGTCGGCAACGCCATATACAAGGTCGGGCCGGCATTGGCCGCGGGCAACACCGTCGTACTGAAACCGTCCGAGGTGGCACCGAGTTCGGCGCTGAAGGTGGCCGAGTTGGCCGTGCGGGCAGGTGTCCCGGAAGGCGTACTCAACGTCGTACCCGGATTGGGCGGCGCGGCCGGTGAGGCCCTGGCGCTGCACCCGGACGTCGACTTCGTGTCCTTCACCGGGTCGACCAGGATCGGCCGACGGATCATGGAGTTGTCCGGCCGGGCCAATGCGAAGCCGTTGATGTTGGAGTGTGGGGGAAAGTCGCCCCACGTCGTGTTCTCCGACGTCGACGACCTCGACTACGTGGCCAGTGCGATCGTTCAGAGTCTGCTCAAGAACACCGGGCAGGTGTGCAGCGCGCACACACGACTCATCGTTCAGCAGGACTTGAAGGATGTCCTGCTCGACAAGATCGTCGCCGGCGCGGGCGCGTATCAGCCGGGCGATCCGCTCGATGAAGAGACCGTCCTCGGCCCGCTCGCGAGCCCAACGCAACGTGACCGGGTGAAGGCCTACATAGACCAAGGACTGAAGGCAGGCGCCCGGGCGGTTCTTCGAGGCACGGTTCAAGAATCCGGCGGATGCTTCGTGACGGCGACGATTTTCGATCAGGTGGACAACACGATGTCCATCGTTCGGGACGAAATATTCGGTCCCATCCTTTGCGTGCAGCCCTTCGTCGATGAAGAAGAAGCCATCGCCCTCGCGAATTCCACTGACTATGGCTTGGGGGCCACGGTGTGGACTCGGGACATGGGTCGCGGGAAGCGTATGGCGAACGCAATCAGCGCGGCCGCCGTGCTCATCCGTACGTCGGGGCCTGAGGAACCGCTCTACCACTGGCTCCTCGGCTACGAGCCGCAGAAGGCTTCCGGATTCGGGACAGAGCTGGCCCTCAAGGGGTTGGCCTCCTACTCCACCTTGAAACTGGTCAGTTTCATGGGTGCGTAACGAGCGGTCGTAAAACCAGAAATTTCCCTTGTGTCGACGACCCCGCAATAGGCCCGCTGACGGGCAGTTGGAAGAACGTTTCGCGGAACGGAGTCAGATATGAAGGTACGTCGAACTCGATGGTTGCCCGGGCCCGTCCCAGTGCTGGCCGTCGTGCTGGCCGCTGGCCCGGTCGCCTGCACACGCTCGGTTCCGGAGTCGCGTGCCGGCGCCTCCTCGACCATCCCGATGCTACGGGTGGGCGAGGTCAACAGCTACTCGACACTCGACCCGAACACGACTCAAGCATGTTTCGGCCCGAGCTACTGCGGACTGCTGTGGGAGCGACTGCTCACGTTGGGACCGGACGGCAAACCGCAGCCGAGCCTGGCGGTGTCGGTTTCCCGACCAGATCGTGTGACCTACGTCTATCACCTGCGCCACGGTGTCCAATTCTGGGATGGCAAGGAGATGACGTCCGCCGATGTCGTCGACTCGCTGAACTACCAACGAGCCCCGGAATCCCAGACCGCCACCCAGTATGCGAGCGTCAAGAGCATCGAGGCGACGGACAAATACACGGTCACCGTCACGTTGAAGAAGGCCGACGAGAGTTGGCAGTACACACTGGCCCACAAGGGCGTGGTCTTCGAGAAGGCCTTTCATGATGCGCACAAGAGCGACCTGGGAAAGCCTGGTGTGCTGATCCAGGGAACCGGACCGTGGAAGGTCGACAGTTTCAATCCGACCACCGGCATGGAGTTGTCCGCGAATCCGCACTGGTGGGGCAGAAAGGTGCCGATCGCGCACATCTCATACAGGTTCTTCACCGACGCGAACGGTGTGGCGTTGGCGATGCGCTCCCGCAGTATCGACGCCGCCTTCCCGGAAGACGCGTCGACATTCCGGTCGACCTCCGGCGCCAAGGTCATCAGTTGGCCGGACAACACCATCACCTACTTCGGCATGAACGTAGAACTGGCTCCGTGGAACGACATCCATGTCCGGCGCGCCGTCGCGTACGCGCTGAACCGCGCGGACATCATCGCGGCCAACGGAGGCGCCGAGTTCTTTTCGCCGATCGACACGATCTTCTCAAGTGCTGAAGCCCCATTCGGCCTTCGGACGCTGGGGACGCGGAAGCAGGTCGACGCTCTGCTCCAGACGGTCCCTCGGTACGGCTACGACCTGGCCAAGGCCAAGCAGGAAATGGCCCTGTCGCGCTATCCGAACGGTTTCAGTGCGAGCATGGACACGTTCAAGTTCGGAAAGTATCCCGAGATCCTCCAGGTCATCGCCGCCAATCTCGAAGAGATCGGTATCAAGCTCGACACCAAAGTCATTCCCTCAGCCAAGTGGATTGCCGAAGTCTACGGGCCGAAGACCTACGCCCTGCAGTTCACAGGCCTGCACTCGTCGAGCCCTGATCCGAGCGGCATCACCGCATATCTGCTGGGCAGCGCGAACGCCAAATCGGGCGCGAATTTCGCCAACTACACACCGAAGCAGGTCGACAAGTGGCTCACCTCGGCTGTTGCCGCTGACGATCAGGCGGAGCGGTTGGCCATCTACGGGCAGATCATCAGGCAGGTCGCCACAGATCTGCCGTACGTGCCGCTCTTCCAGGGCGAAGCGCACATCGCCTTCACCAACAACTTGACGTCGCCACCGCTCGGCGTCAGCCAATCGCAGATCCCTTGGGCGCTACAGGTAAAGCCCGTGGCGAGGTGAGCAGTGCCCGCGAAACGGTTCCCGTGCCCGCGCTGTACGGGTGGTCACATCCGCGAGTAGGGCCGCTGGAAAGGCCTTCGATGATGGGGAGGACGATGCGATGACCGGTCGGGGTCTGGTTCTGTTCGTCGCACGCCGGCTGGGAGTGCTGGGCGTACTGCTGGTCATCGTGTCGTTCGTCGTGTTCTCCCTGCTGTCTATTTCACCGGGCAGCGCGGTCGATGTGCTGCTGGGAATCAATCCCCGCACTCCCGAGACGGTGCATGCGCTGCGTGTTAAATACCATCTCGATCAGCCGTTCTTGACGCAGTACTGGATATGGGCGAGGGGCGCGGCGCGGTTCGACTTCGGTGACTCGATCCAGACGACATTGCCGGTGATGGACGAGATCAAGGCGCGGCTGTCGATGTCGCTGGCCCTCGGAATCTACGCGTACATCTTGGCGATGCTGTTCGGCGTCGGTCTCGGAATCACGGCCGCGCTCCGACGGCGACGCGCGGTGGACCGCGGGATCGTCGCGGGTGCGATCGTGGCGTTGAGCACGCCCGCGTTCGTCGGCGGTGTGCTGCTGATCTATCTCTTCGGGATCGTGATTCCGCTGTTCCCGGTGTCGGGACCGGGCCTGGGGTTCGTGGACCAGGTCTGGCACCTGACCCTTCCCGCGGTGGCGCTGGCGTTGATGGGTACGGCGTACCTGCTGATTCACACCCGTACGGCGATGAGCGCCGTCATGGATCAGGACTACGTGACGTTCGCCCGGGCACGGGGGGCGTCGCAGCTGCGGGTGCTGTTCGGGTATGGGCTGCGAAACGCGCTCGTGCCCGTGGTCACGATGAGCGGCGTCGTCCTGGGGTTCATGGTCGTCGGTGCGGTGTTCGTCGAAGCGACGTTTTCGCTGCCCGGGATCGGCCAGCTGCTGGTGCAGTCGGCGCGAACGAAGGATCTCCCCATGATTCAGGGGGTGGCGATGGTGGTCGCCGGGATGGTCATGTTCGTGAACCTCATGGCGGACCTCGTGCTGATCGCGGTGGATCCGCGGATCCGGCTTGGGAGGGCGTCGAGATGAGTGGCGTCACCGTTTCGGCAGACCGGCTCGTCGACCGGCGATCCGGCCATCGCAACCGACCCTCCTGGGTGATCAGCGGCTGTCTGTTGGTGATCGCGGCTGTCGTGGTGATGACGATCTTCGGCGGGGCCATCGCCCCGCACGATCCGTACCAGCAGAACCTCGCGCAGGCATTGGCCAAACCGGGTGCCGGCGACTGGCTCGGTACGGATGCGCTCGGCCGGGACGTGCTCTCGCGGCTCATCGCCGGTGCCCGCACCGCGTTCGTCGGCCCGGTTGTCATTGCCGCTGGATCCATGGTGCTCGGCAACCTGCTCGGACTGGTGGCCGGTTACCGGGGCGGACTCGTCGATGCGGTGATCATGCGGTGGGTGGACCTCATGTGGTCCATTCCCGGATTGCTGCTGATCATCGTGGTGCAAGGCGCGCTGGGGGGCGGCTACTGGCTGGGCGTGGCGCTGCTGACGGTCCTCCACGCACCATTCGATACCCGCGTGGTGCGGGGGGCGACGCTGGAGCAGACACCACGACCGTACGTCGAGGCGGCAAAGACGCTGGGCGTGCCGGGGTGGCGGATCGCTCTGGGACACGTCTGGCCCAACGTCTCCGCCATCGCGGTCGCGAACACGTTCCTGATCTTCGCCAGCTCGCTGGTGTCGATCGCGGGACTGTCGTTCCTGGGGTTGGGCGTTCCACCGGGCACGGCGGACTGGGGACTGATGCTGGCCGAGGGGCAGACGCTGCTGTTCGCCAACCCCGTGGCGGTCCTCGCACCGGGCGTCATGATCATTTTGACCGCCACGTCGATGAACCTCATCGGAGATTGGCTGTACGAGTGGCTGTCCGGTCGAGGAGGGGCCCGGTGAACAATCCGCTGAGTTCTGGAGAATCGCCACCGCAGAGTACGCGCGACCCCGTGCTCGACGTGAAGGGGCTACGCGTGGTCCGGTCGCACCGCGACCGCCCCGAGACCATCGTCGCCTCAGTGGATCTATCGCTCGCCGCGGGCGAGACGATCGGGATCGTCGGTGAATCCGGCAGCGGCAAGTCGATGACCGCACGGGCGATCACCGGCCTGCTACCGCCGGGTTTGGTCGCGGAGGGTGATGTCCGCTACGGCGGCCGGAACCTGCTCGGGCTGCGGGGCCGCGAGTGGCGCGCGTTGCGCGGCCGGGAGATCGGCCTGATCTTGCAGGACCCGTTCACCATGCTCAATCCGCTGATGCGATGCGGAAACATCGTGAGGGAGTCGTTGCCGCACGAGCGGGCGATGAGCCGACGCGATCGGCGATCGGCGGTCGTACGGCGGCTCGCAGAGGTCGGAATCAGTGACGAGACGGTCGTCGACCGCTACCCCTTCCAGCTGTCGGGCGGGATGCGGCAGCGAGTGGCGATCGCTGCCGCGCTCGCCCGTGACCCGGCCGTCCTCATCGCCGACGAACCGTCGACGGCACTGGACGTGGCGACCCAGCGTGAGATCCTCGCGCTGATCAAGCGAATTCAACGAGCCCGTGGCATGAGCCTGATTCTGATCACTCACGATCTGCGAATCGCGTTCGCGATATGTGACCGCATCCACGTGCTCTACGCCGGTTCCCTGGTCGAGGTCGGCGGTTCAGCCGAACTGGAAGAAGAACCGCTCCATCCGTACAGCCACGGGCTGCTCATGAGCGAGCCGCCGGCCGACCACCGGGTTCGCGAATTGGTGGCGATACCAGGCTCTGTACCATCGCCGGACAGCGTCGCGAACTGCTGCACCTTCGCTCCCCGCTGCCGCTGGGTGACGCCGGATTGCCGGCAGACCGCCCCGCCGCTGGTGGAGATGGCACCAGGCCGACTGACCGCCTGCGCGCGCCTACCGGAAATACGTGCGGAGATGGAGGCCGTACGGGAATCCGCCGAACCGGACGCCCGACCACTGGTGACGAAGCGCGCCGTACCTGCGATCATCCGCGTTCGCGATGCCCGCAAGGAATTCCATACCGGCAAACGCCGGGTGACCGTGGTCGACAATGTCTCCGTCGAGGTCGGCGCCGACGAGAGCGTGGGCCTGGTCGGCGAGTCGGGCTCCGGCAAGACCACGCTGGCCCGCACGCTGGTCGGCCTTGAACACCTCACAGCCGGCGAGATTTCCATCGCCGGTATTCCCGCCGGCAACTGGTCCAAGCTGCGAGGCAAGGACCGGCGTACGTTGCGCAGCACCGTTCAGATGGTCTTTCAAGACCCCTATTCCAGCCTCAATCCGATGCGCACCATCGGTGCGACTCTGGCCGAGGCCATCACGACGCACGACGCGAAGACCAGGCTCCTCTCGAAGCAGGTGACCGACCTCCTGGCGTCCGTGGGCCTGCCCGGCGCCTACGCCCAGCGCAAGCCCGCCGCCCTGTCCGGCGGTGAACGACAACGGGTCGCCATCGCGCGCGCCCTGGCGGCGAACCCTCGCATCCTCATCTGCGACGAACCGGTCTCCGCCCTCGACGTGTCCGTCCAGGCCCAGATTCTCAACCTCTTCACTCGTCTGAAGACCGACCGCGGTATCGGCTATCTCTTCATCACGCACGATCTGTCCGTCGTACGCCAGATCTCCGACTACCTCTATGTCATGTACCGGGGCGGAATTGTCGAGTCAGGCCCCACCGACGATGTTTTCGGCAGCCCCCAGCACGCGTACACCAGGAAGCTGATCGAGACGGTTTCCTCCGCTGAACCCGCTTAGCCGACTTTTGAGGCGATCACGAAAGGAGCAGCAGCAAATGTCTACCTCGCCCCCTATCCCTTCGCGCGCGGACCATTCTGCGGAATCCGCGACCCCATTTCATTCACTGGATGAATTTATGGCGTCGCGACGCGTAGTGGGGTTGTGGTCGGCGCCAGATGGCAGCCGGTTGGTCACGGTAGTGGAGCAACCGGACGCGGCCGGCAAGCGGTACATCTCCTCATTGTGGGAGGTGGACCCGTCCGGTCACGCGCCCGCGCGGCGGTTGACGCGCGGGGTCACAGGTGAGGTGGCCGCGGGATTTCTTCCGGATGGCTCCGTGATCTTCATCGCCGAGCGGCCGGACGTCATCGATGACCGGACCACCGGCGACAAGGACGAGGCGGCGGCGGTTTGGGGGCTGCCGGTCGAGGGTGGCGAGGCGCGGAAGCTCGCCGGGTGGCCTGGCGGCGTGACGGGTGCGGTGGTGGCGCGGGATACCGGGACGCTGGTGCTGTCGGTGCCGGTATTCCCCGGCGCCCTGGATGCCGAAGAGGACGCCGCGCGTCGTACGGCACGCAAGGACACGGCGGTATCGGCGATCTTGCATGAGACCTTCCCGATCCGGCACTGGGATCACGATCTCGGGCCGGACGAAACTCGCCTGTTCGTCACCACGGCACCGGCCGCCGGAGACGATCCCGCCGGCGAACTTCGTGATCTCACCCCCAAGCCCGGACGCGCACTTGACGACAGCACCGTCGACGTCAGCCCGGATGGTCGGACCGTGGTGGCGACATGGAAGGTACCGATTCCGCACGGTGACCATCGAATGGAACTGATGGCGATCGATACCGTCACCGGAGATCGGAGCACGCTCGCCGGTGATCCGGGCCACGACTATTCGGACCCGCGGATCTCGCCCGACTCCCAGTGGCTGGTGTGTGTGCGGGAGCGGCGAAGCAGCATCGACGAGCCTCCGGACCGGACTCTGTGGTTGCTGCCGTTGGCGGATGCCGGTGCGGGCCGGGATCTGACCCCCGAGCTGGACCTTTGGCCGATCCGCCCATGTTGGGCCCCGGACGGCCGGCGTGTGTACTTCACCGCCAACCAGGCAGGCCGCTCACCGGTGTTCGCCGTCGATGTCGCCTCGGGTGAGGTCCGCCGACTCGCCGGTGATGCCGCCTACTCGGCCGTGTCGGTGTCACCGAACGGCGAGTGGGTTTACGCGTTGCGCTCGGCGATCGATGCCCCGCCCGCACCCGTGAGATTGGCGGCGGACGTGGCCGATCAGACCGCGGTGTTCCTGGGCGGTCCGGACGAGCCACCCGCGCTCCCGGGCCGCGTGACCGAGATCGAGGCGACCGCCGCGGACGGCACGACGTTGCGTGCTTGGCTGGTGCTACCCGATCATGGGTCGCAGGACGCGCCGGCGCCACTGCTCCTATGGATCCATGGCGGTCCGCTGTTCTCCTGGAACACCTGGATGTGGCGGTGGAACCCGTGGCTCATGGCCGCTCGCGGCTACGCGGTCCTGCTGCCCGATCCGGCGCTGTCGACCGGTTACGGACAGTCGTTCATCCGCCGAGGCTGGGGACGCTGGGGATCCGAGCCGTACACCGACCTGATGACGATCACCGACGCCGCATGTGCCCGGCCCGACATCGACGAGCACAAGACGGCGGCGATCGGTGGCTCGTTCGGCGGCTACATGGCCAACTGGATCGCCACCCACACCGACAGGTTCAAAGCGATCGTCACACACGCCAGTCTGTGGGCGCTGGAACAGTTCACCGCCACCACGGACATGGCCCGCTACTGGTCCCGAGAGCTCACCCCAGAGCGTGCTGCCATTAACTCACCACACCGTTTCGCCGGACAGATCACCACACCCATGCTCGTCATCCACGGCGGCCGCGACTATCGCGTCCCCATCGGCGACGCCCTCCATCTGTGGGCGTCCCTGTGGCAGGAATACGACGGAGATCCGGCCGACTTTCCCCACCGATTCCTCTATTATCCCAGCGAAAACCACTGGATCATCGGCCCGCACCACGCCAAGATCTGGTACCAGACAATATCCGCCTTTCTCGCCTGGCACCTGCACAACGAGAAATGGATCCGCCCGGAACTCCTGTAGTCATCACAGTCGGGATCTCAGCACGGCGACCTCGGGCGACGGGTCGAAGCCGTGCTCGATCAGCCAGCGGACCGCCCGCAGGCTTCGCAGCGCCCACCACGCGCGGATCACGTCGAGGTCCACGTCGGTGCCGTAGCCGGCGATGACGTCGCCAAGGTGCTCCTCGTGTCCGAGCGTCAAGGTGGCGAGGTCGCAGTGGGCATCGCCCTGGCACGCCTCGGACCAGTCGATCACGCCGGTGATCTCCTCACCGTCGACGAACATGTGGGTGACCTGCAGGTCGCCGTGCGCGAACACCGGTGTCCACGGCCGGAGCGCAGCCTCGGCAACCCGGCGGTTTCGTGTGACCAGGTCGGTGGGAAGGACGCCGTTCGCGACGAGCCACTCGCACTCGCCGTCGAGGTGCGATGCGACCTCATCGAGGCTCCGGCCGGGCCATGGCGGCAGCGGCGCGTCGTGCAGCATACGTGCGGCGGCACCCGCCGCGGCCCACGCCGCCGACGACGCGATCGACGGCTCGCCGAGGCGGCCGAGTGCCGTCCCTGGGAGGGCGGCCAGCGCGAGCACCGGCGGTTTCCGCCACAGGACCTCCGGGGTCGGGATCGGCGCCATGGCCATCGCCTCGACCTCGACGTCGGTGCGCGTCTGATCAGCGTCGATCTTCAGGAACACGTCGCCGACGCGCAGGGTCGTGCGCTCGTGATGGGCGACGACGACCTCGACCCTCTCCATGTCGGTGATTATCGCGGGGACGACCAACGACGTCGCCGGGTTTATCGCGTTCGGGCGGCTCAGAAGGACGGGGGTGTCATGGCCGAGATGGTGATGGCCGCGGCGTCGGTGTCGTTGCGGTACCAGTGGGGGAGCGCCGAGTCGAACGTCACCGAGTCGCCCTCGCCCAGGAGATATGACGTCGTCCCGATCGAGACCGTTAGCTTGCCGTCGACCAGGTACACGCACTCCTCCCCGTCGTGCACGAAGGGGGCGTTCTCGTTGGTCCAGCCGCTTGCGACCACCGTTTTGATCATGCCGATCCGGCCGTGTGTGTTGGGGGTCAGCAGCTCGTAGACGAGGTTGTCATCGGCCAGTTGCAGGCGCGGGTGCTCGCCCTTGCGCACCAGAGCATGGGTGGACTGGTCGCCGGCGAAGAAGCGCCCGACCGGTACGTCGAGCGCCTGGGCCAGCTTGACGAGGGTCGTGAGCGAGGGATTGCCCATGCCCCGCTCGATCTGGCTGAGCAGCCCGGGACTGAGTCCGGCGCTCTCGGCCACATTGCCGAGGCTGCGCCGCGTCTTGGTGCGGAGCATGCGGATGAGTGCGCCCACGGCCTGCACGGTCTGTGGGGCGTCATCGACACCCAGGGGTGCGGCCCCCTCGTCGACGGGATTGACGGACACATCACCGTGCGGACGCTGCATGACCTGCTCCTTCCTCCTGGTGCGCCGTGCTCAGTGTGCCGAACCTCTGCTGCCGTCACACCTCTTGACAGCCCATTCGAGGATGGTCACTATAGTCCAACGAACGTTCAATATAGTAAATATCCTAGCCTGACCAGGCGAAAGAGGTGAGCGCCATGCACGACCGATCGTCACGGGCCACACCGCTGCCGGCGCCCGTCGGAGGATCTGGCATGGGGACACCGGATGGCCTTCTGCCCGCCTCGGCGTACGAGCGGGCGGAGCGGATGCTCGGCCACCATCGGGCGCGGCTGGCGTTGCGCGCACGGGTGCGGCCGAACTGGATCGGCGACGGTTCGCGGTTCTGGTATCTCGTCGACACCGAGCGCGGCCGCGAGTTCGTCGTGGTCGACGTGGCCGAGCGGTCACGTCGGCCGGCGTTCGACCAGGAACGGCTCGCTCACGCTCTGGCACAGCGGTGCGAGCGCGCGGTGGCGCCGTACGACCTGCCCTTCGAATCGATCGAAGATCGGGGCGGGGAGATCGGCTTCGTCGCTTTCGGCGACCGGTGGACCTTTCGGCCGCCGGACGAGCTGCGCCGATCAGGCGATGCCCGTCCTTCCGCGTCGCCGGTGGAGTCGGTGTCGCCGGATGGCCGGTGGGTGGCGTACCGCCGGGGCCATGACCTGTGGCTGCGCTCGGCCGAGACCGGCGAGGAGTCGGCGCTGACCACCGACGGCACGGCGGAGTACGGCTATGCGACCCCGCCCGACTACGCCGCCAAGCGGCAGGCGCTGCGGGCGATCGATGTGCATGAGGCGCCGGTAGTAGTGGTGTCGTGGTCGCCGGACTCGCAACGCCTGCTCACCTACCGGCTCGACCAGCGCGGCGTGGGGTCGATGCACCTGACCGAGGCGGCACCGCCGGATGGCGGGCGGCCCCGGCTGCACGGCTACCGGTACCCCCTCCCGGGGCAGACCCGCCCGCGGGGCGAGTGGCGTGTCTTCGACGTGCGTACGCGGACGGCGGTGGCGGCGCGCGACGAACCGTTCGTCTACCAGTACCGCGCGCCGTTGTCCTCCGGGCTGGCGTGGTGGTCGGCGGACGCGGAGACGGTGTACTACCTGGACCAGCCGCGCGACCTGCGAACGTTGTGGTTGAAGGCGATGGACGCGGCGACCGGCGAGGTACGGACGCTGATCCAGGAGACCGCCGAGACGCGGGTGGAGCCGGCGCAGGAGAGTGCGCAGCGGCCCATGGTGCGGGTGCTGTCCGGCGGAGCCGAGGCCCTCTGGTACTCGCAACGGGACGGCTGGGGGCATCTGTACCTCTACGACCTGCGGACCGGGCAGACGCTCACGCAGGTGACCAAGGGCGACTACAGCGTCCAGGCCATCACGTACGTCGACGAGAGCGAACGCGTCGCCTACCTGGTGGTGTCGGGGCTGGTCGACGCGGATCCGTACCGGCGCAGTCTGGTGAAGGTGGGCCTCGACGGCACCGGCTTCGTCCGGCTCACCGACGACGACCTCGACCATGTGGTGAGCGTGCCGCCGCACGGCGAATGGTTCGTCGACTCGGCGTCCACGGTGGACACCCCGCCGGTCACCACGGTGCGCGGCCGGGACGGGGCGATCCTGATGGAGCTGGAGCGAGCGGACGTCTCCCGGCTGATCGCGGCGGGCTGGACGCCGCCGGAGCGGATCCGCGCGGTCGCCGCCGACGGGAAGACCCTCGTCTACGGGGTCCTGTACAAGCCCTTCGGGTTCGACGCGCAGCGTACGTATCCGGTGGTGGACCACCCGTACCCGGGGCCGCAGACCCGTCGGGTCCCGTCGTGTTTCGACCCGGGCTGGTACGGCTACGACGCCGAGGCGGTGGCGGCACTCGGGTTCGTCGTCGTCGCGGTCGACGGACGCGGCACACCCGGCCGGGACAAGGACTTCCACGACTTCTCCTACCGCAACATGGGGTCGGCCGGTGGCCTGGACGACCACGCGGCCGCATTGCGTGGGCTCGCGGAGACCCGGCCATGGATGGACCTGGACCGGGTGGGGATCTTCGGCCTGTCCGGCGGCGGCTTCGCCACCGTACGCGCCATGCTGACCTTCCCCGAGCTCTACAAGGTCGGCGTCGCCGAGGCCGGCAACCACGACAACCGTTACTTCACCGCCACCTGGGCGGAGACCTACGACGCGCCGTACGACCCGGCCGACGCGGACGTCGCGACTCGGCTCTCCAACACCGAACTCGCCGACCGCCTCGTCGGCCGGCTGCTCCTGGTACACGGCGAGATGGACGAGGGTGTCTCCCCACAGCTGACGCTCCGGCTCGTCGACCGGCTCATCGCCGCGAACAAGGACTTCGATCTGTTGATCGTGCCCGGCGCCGAGCACACCTTCATCGGCTACCAGCACTACGTGATCCGGCGGCGGTGGGACTTCCTGGTGCGCCATCTTCTGCGCAAGGAGCCTCCCGCCTACCGGCTGGCGCCCATCCCGGTCGACCCCGACGTGCGCGCCTTCATCCTGGGCGGCTGAGCCGCCCGCCTCGATTCCCCCCATGACGCGGTGACGATCGATTCTCTTGTCCACAAAGGAGACCTCTAATGTCTAGAAGCTCTTTCCTCGTCGCCGCCGCCGTGGCTCCCTGTGTGCTCGCGGCCGGCTGCGGCGGATCGACCGCCAAGAGCGGGTCCTCGGGCTATGCCACGAACGGCACCTTCACGATGGTGATGAACGAGGACCGCGGCGCTTTCGACCCGTACCATTCGCGCATCGCCGGCTTGGACAAGTTCGCCTACGACTCCCTGGTGAACATGCGGCCGAACGGAACGTTCGTGTCCGGCATCGCGCAGCGGTGGAGCGTGGACGCGCACACGGCGACGTTCACGCTACGGCCCGACGTCACCTGCTCGGACGGGACGCCGCTGACCGCAGGCCAGGTCGCCGCCGACCTGAACTACATCGGAGACCCCGACAACCAGTCCCCGCAGTACGGCATCAACACCCCGACCGTGCCCAGCAAGGCGACCGGCGACGATGCCTCCCGTACGGTCACGGTCACCGTGAAGGAGGCATTCGGATTCCTCCTCAACACGGTGGGGCTGGCGCCGATCATGTGCGCCAAGGGCCTGAAGAATCCCAAGCTGCTGGCCACCGCCTCGGACGGCACCGGACCGTTCGTCCTGACCGGCACCGTCCCTGGGCAGAGCTACGACTTCGCCGTCCGCAAGGACTACCGCTGGGGTCCGGGCGGGGCGACCACGCGGGTGCCCGGCTTCCCGGCAAAGGTCGTGCTGCGAATCGTCACCAACGAGACCACCGCCGCCAACCTCCTGCTGTCCGGGGAGGTGAACCAGGCCCTCATCACCGGCGACGACCGGGAACGGCTGGCCGCCCGCCGCCTGGACACCTTCGTGGCCTCCGGGCCCGGCGCCGGGCTGCGGTTCAACCAGCGTCCCGGCCACGCCACCGAGGACAAGCGCGTACGACAGGCACTCGTCCAGGCACTGGACCTGGCCCAGGTGGTCAAGGTCAGCACCGGCGGCACCGGCCGGCCCGCCACCGGCCTCGCCCTGGTCGAGCCCCGTGCATGCACCGGCGACAGCGTCTCCGGCCAGTTGCCCACCTACAACCCCGCGGCCGCCGCGGCACTGCTCGACCAGGCAGGCTGGGCCAAGGGCACCGACGGCCTCCGCAGCCATAACGGCAAACGGCTCACGATCCAGGTGCTCTACCCGACAGCGGCCTCGATCTACGACCGGCCGGCCGCCGAGCTGATGGCACGGCAGTGGAAGGCGATCGGCGTGGACGCGCGGCTCGCCGCCGCGACGCCCACCACGGTCGTCAAGTCGCTCTTCCAGACCGGCGGCTGGGACATCTACACGGCCTTGGGCATCGCGTACCTCCCGAGCGCCTGGGTCCCGTACCTGTCCGGACCGTTCCCGCCCAAAGGCCAGAACCTTGGCGGGAACAACAAGGAGTACGCGTCTCTCGTCGCCAAGGCGCAAGGCATGACCCCGCCCGCGGCCTGCTCCTCCTGGAACCAGGCCGAGCAGGCCGCGTACCGCGACCTCGACATCGTGCCGATCTCCGACCGCCGCTGGAGCTACTTCCTCAACCACGCCAAGGCCGAATCGGTCGGCTACGAGCAACCCGTACCCACCAGCGTCCGGGTGCTGCGGTAACCAACCTGATCTGGAGACCGGTGTGTCACTTGTTCTGACCAACGCGACGGTCATCGATGGGACCGGGAGAGATCCGGTCGTCGCCTCGGTGGCCACGGAAGGGTCCTACATCCGTGCGGTCGGCGACGTGCCGCCGGACCCGGCAGCGATGGAGGTGGAAGCGGACGGGCTGACGGTGCTGCCCGGCCTGATCGATCTGCATACCCATCTGGGGGTCATCGCGATCGGGGCTCCGGAGTCGCTGTCCCCGGCGGTGACGGCGGCCCATATGTTCCGCAACGCCGAGCTGTGCCTGATGTCCGGGCACACGTCGGCACGCGAGCTGGGCGGCGCCGACGGCGGGCTCGTCCAGGCCATCGACCTGGGGCTGGTCCCGGGCCCGCGGGTCTTCCCGTCCGGACCGCTGCTGTGCCAGTCCGGCGGCCACGGCGACTACCTGTCGGCGTTCTTCGCCCACCGGCACGCCGACGATCCGGGCGTGCCGGGGCTGTCCCAGATGAGCCTGGCATGCGACGGGCCCGACGAGGTCCGGGTCGCCGCCCGTACGGCCTTCCGCCGCGGGGCGACGCAACTGAAGATGTGTCTGTCCGGCGGGGTGGTGTCGCTGACCGATGCGTTGGAGGACACCCAGTTCACCGTCGAGGAACTGCGGGCCGCGGTGGCCGAGGCCGCGGCCCGCGGCACCTACGTCACGGGCCACGCACACAACAGCCAGGCCGTCCGCAACGGCCTGGACGCCGGGGTGGCATGCTTCGAGCACGGCACCTACCTCGACGAGAACACCGTGGCGGCCATGGCCTCCGCCGGGGCGACGCTGGTGCCGACGCTCACGGTGCTGGCGCTGATGGCGGACAAGTGGCAGGAGTGGGGGGTGCCGCAGGAGGCGCTGCCCAGACTCGCCGGGGTACGGGAGGCCCAGACCGAATCCCTCAGGATGGCGTTCGAGGCCGGCGTACGGATCGGCTCTGGCAGCGACTACCTCGGCCCCGACCAGACCGGCCGCGGCCTCGAACTCGCCATCAAAGCCGAGATACTCGGACCGATGGGAGCCATTGTCTCGGCCACCGCCACCAACGCGCGCGTCCTGAGGCGCGACGACCTCGGCACCCTCGCCCCGGGCAAGACCGCCGACCTCATCGCCGTCGACTTCGACCCCCTCCTCCGACCCGAATGCTGGGCCGACCCCGACCGCGTCGTCCTCGTGATCAAAGACGGGATCGTCGTCAAGGACACCAGGAACTGACCCGACACATCGATATCTCCGATCATCTCTAAAGTCGTGAAGCATGACATCGCTGCACGAACCGCCCTTGTTCGCTGCCCTGGAGGACTCCGAACGGATCTTGGTGGCCGGTGCCGGGGGCGGCTTCGACGTCTATGCCGGGCTCCCGTTGGCGTTCGCGCTGATGGGCCTCGGCAAGACGGTGCACCTTGCGAACCTGTCGTTCAGTGCGCTGGATCTCATCGGGCCTGCGACGAAGGGCCACGACAAGGCCCAGCATCGTCAACGGGCAGATCGCGGCAGCGATCCGGGGCGAATTCGGTGATGTCCAGTTCACCGAGCGCACGCGTGGCAGCGAGCTGTTCGTCAATCCCTTGATGGCCATGTACTTCGCCGTCGATCTCGCAGGGCTGACGCGCCAGCTCCTTTACCTCAACGAGCTCATCGACACCGACACCCAGTACGAAGTGCGCGCGGTGATCGAGTCGTTTCGCGAACGGGTCGAACGGCGTGAGAGACGCAGCATCCCGCACTGACGAGGCGTCTGAGCACAGTCGCCAGTGCGACGAGGCCGGACGCTGGAGGCCTGATCAGGTCGTACGTACCGAGGGCGTATAACGCCGTCCGGACTGATGTAGAGGCTTCACCACTCTCGCAACATTCGGCCTCTCCTGTCAGGGCTCGAACGTTGTCGGTGCTTTCAGAGCAATGATCGTGGACCGGACGCCGACCCGTCGTTACGTTGCTCGACCAGGAACGTGGCCGAAGCCTACGGCTTCGGCCGGCTCGGCGAGGCGACGCCCGCGCCCGCAGTGCCGGGGACGGTGGAATATCTACGGTGGTCACCGGACGGACGGCGGCTGTTGCTGGGTGTGGCGGGAATCGGTGCCGATCTGTCAGGTGGACAAGGATCGGGTAGCAACGCTCGCGTTCCGAGGGATCTACCGGCCTGGCATCCAATGGTCGACGACGGCGTTTCCGAGTCAGCGTGGCGCGGTCTATGGCTGTACGCAGTCGACACAGGTGAGCTGACGCGGATCTCGCCGGATGGGATGAACTGCTGGGAAGCGGCGTGGTGCGGTACGGCGGCCATCGTCGCCGTTTCGAGCGATTCTCTCGGTGAGGATGCCTGGTACGACGCGGTTCTCACGCGGATCGATGTCGATACTGGGACATGCCGTGAGCTGTTGACCAGCGAGCTGCAACTGGGAGTGGTCGCGGGGTCGCCGGATGGACGCTACGTCGGCGTTGTGGAGGCCGTTTGCAGCGACAGAGGGATCATGGCGGGCGACCTGACCATCATCGATCTCGTGGCCGACCGGCGTACCGTCATCGGCACCGCGAACACCGACGTGACATGCCTGCAGTGGATCGACGATGAACGGCTGGGCTATCTGGGGCAGCGCCGGCTGCGATCCGTCGCCGGCATCGTGGACGCCACTACAGGCAAGGCCACGGAGGCATTCGCCACCGAAGTGTCCTGCGGTGGCATGCGCTACCCGGATGGGGCATTCACCTCGGACGGCCGCGTCGTGGTGGTCCAATCCGCATGGGAGGTGCCGATGCGCACGACATCCTTTCCGGCGTGGACGCCCTCATCGACAGGGGGACCGCCGACCAGAGGCGGCTCGGCCTGATCGGGGGAAGCTACGGCGGGTTCATGACGTCATGGCTGGTCACCCAGGATCAACGCTTTGCCGCCGCGGTCCCCATCGCACCGATCACCGACTGGTACAGCATGTCCTTCACCAGCAACATCGGCGGATGGAGCAAGGCATTCCAGGCCGCAGACCCCGAAGTGCCGGGCACCCTGTTTCACACCCGTAGCCCGGTACTGCACGCGAGTGACGTCCGTACCCCTTGCCTGATCATCGCCGGCGCGAACGATCTCTGTACTCCGCCACAGCAAGCACGTGAGTTCCACCAGGCATTGCTCGACCACGGGATCGAATCCGTCTTCGCCAACTACCCCCAGGAGGGACACGGCGTCCGCTCTCACCCTGCCGTGGCCGATTACCTGACCCGGATCCTCATCTGGTTCAAGCGGCATGTGCCCCCTCAAGACGGGTTCGCGGGCCGAGAGGACGTTGGCCGGGAGAATGGATCGGGCGCGTGACCGCTACGTCGCCCGGTTCGCGGCGATTGGCAGACGCGGCGCCGGAGCTGGCGCGTGTACTGGAGCGGAGTGCGATCTTGACTCCGGCCCGCTTCACGGTCTCGGAGGTACTCGTCGAGACCCTTACGACCGCAACACCAACCGCGGCGGCCTACCTGGCGACCCGATCCCCGCGAGCCAAGCCATCTACCACGACCCTGAACATCCCTCCCCCATCCTGCTCCCCGTTCTGCCACCGGCAGGTTGACGTCCCGGGCCAGGCCCATGGAATCGCCGGAGTAGCCAGGCGCGGCTTGTCCGCCGGCATCCAGGGAGGCCGGGACGCGTTGGCCGAGGTTCCGTGCCGCCAGGACAACTTCCGCCAGAGCCCCCGGCCTGCGATAGGCGAACGTCCACAGCACCGGAATACGGGGGCGGCACGCTCTACACAGGTCATCCAGCCGCATCTACGCTTCGCGCATGCGTACGACAAGTCGCCTCGCGCTGGCAGCCGCGCTCGCGTTTCCACTGGTGGGAACGGCGACCGTGGCCTCGGCCGGCCCTTCCGTCACCACAGCTGCTGGAACGGTCTTCTATCCCAACCCCGTCCAACAGCTCGGGGACCAGACTCTCACCGACAGCGACGACGCCGACTACGCCGCCCTGCAGCCGGCGTACCGGCAGATCACCCTCACCGACCTGGACGGATCGGGGTCACTCAGCGGACGCTACGTGGCTGTCAAGAGCTCGACGGGCAAGGCGGCAAAGGCGGTCAGCGGAGCCTTCCCCGCCTACCACCGCGACGCCGACGGGTTCGAGCAGGTGATGGGCTACTACTGGGTGACCACCGCGCAGCACTACATCCAGCACCTCGGCTTCGGATCGACCCTGCGTCCCGTGAACCAGCGGCAGATCAAGCTGCGGATCGACCAGTACGGCGGCGACAACTCCTTCTTCCGCGACGACAAGGCCAACATCACCTTCGGCAAAGGTGGGGTCGACGACGGCGAAGACGCGGAAGTCATCGTGCACGAGTACGGCCACTCGGTGCAGGACGGCCAAGTGAGCGGATTCGGCACGACAGAGGAGTCCGGCGCCATCGGCGAGGCTTTCGGTGACTACCTGGCCGTGGCCGTCACGAGCTGGGCGACCGGACGGCCGTCGAAGACCCCCGAGGCCTGCGTCGCCGACTGGGACTCCACCTCGTACACGAGCACGACGCCGCACTGCCTGCGTCGGCTCGACGGCACCAAGCACTACCCGGAGGACATCGTCGGCGAGGTCCACGCCGACGGTGAGATCTGGTCACGCGCGCTGTGGGACATTCGGCAGCAGCTCGGTGACATCCAGGCGAGCACGCTGATCATCGAGGCACAGTTCGCGTTCACCCCCAACATCTCGTTCCACGACGCGGCGCAGCAAACCGTGGCCGCTGCCCAGCGCCTGTACGGCGCCAATGCCGCTCAGGTCGCCCAGTCGGCCTTCGAAGCCCGCGGCATTCTCTGAACCGGGCGCGGGGACGGCCTCGTGACTCCGGTCACGGGGCCGTCCGGGCGCTCGTTCGCCAGAGCAGCCGACTCGCGGTCTAGGGTGATCTTGATCTTTAGGGCCGAGGGGGGAAGTTGCAGTAGGAGAGCTGGATGCCGGGTGTCGACATCGGACGCCCCAACGTCGCCAGGGTCTATGACGCCCTGCTCGGCGGTATGCATAATTTCGCCGCCGACCGCGAGGTCGCCAACTCCCTGGCCGCCATCATTCCCACAGCACGTGACATAGCGCGGGCGAACCGGTTATTCCTGGGCCGAGCAGTGCGCCTGCTCGTCGATGAGGGGATCCGGCAGTTCCTGGACATCGGATCGGGTATGCCGACCCAGGGCAGCGTTCATGAGGTCGCTCGTGCCGTCGCGCCGGAGTCACGGGTGGTGTAGGTCGATATAGATCCGGCGGCGACCGTACACAGCAGGTTGATCCTGGCCCATGATGAGAGGGCCACGGCCATCGAGGCGGATCTGCGAGAGCCGGAGGCGATTCTGGGCCACCCAGAGGTGGGTCGACTCATCGACTTCGAGCGGCCGGTGGGATTGCTGTTAATGGCGGTACTGCCCTTCATCCGCGATGAGGAGCAGCCACATGATCTGGTGAAACGATTCGCCCGTGACCTCGCGCCCGGCAGCTACCTGACCATCTCCCACGGCACGGTCGACGGCCTGTCAGCCTCGGCGGCGGATGCCGTACAGGCGCTGTACGCGCGCGCGACGGCGCCCGCGAACCCGCGCTCCCGCGCCGACATCCTCGCGCTCTTCGACGGCTTCGACCTCGTCGAGCCTGGCCTGGTCTTCCTTCCGCAGCGGCGCCCGCGCGGGCCGGCGAGCCAGACGGTGGTCGTCGTGGTCCACACACCCCGTTTCGGGGGCATGCCGCGGAGGCGAATGCCGGTGTTCGGGGAACGAAAGTTCCCCAGGGAAACGGGTGCATAGATATGTACGGCGGCGCGGTTGTTTGAACTCATCACCGTCTTGGCCTGTACCTCACGCCAGGGATTCTCCGCGTCATCGATTGTCATCCGGGTGGGCGCCGCAGGGTCGTAGTACACGTAGACGGGCTCACCGACGGTGTACCGGCTCACACCGGATCCCAGCTCGATCCTGCCGGCCAGGGGCCGTCCGTCCGCGACGTATGACTTCGCCTCCCCCGACACCAGTGCAGACGTGGGGGCGGGGGCCCGGCATCATCTGCGAAGGCGTCTCCCTGCTGTGCGGGCCGCCCAGGGTCGGCAAGTCCTGGGCCTTGCTCGGCCTCGGCCTGGCCGTCGCCGCCGCCTGCCCCGTCATCGGGCAGGGTGGAGACGAGGCGATCGCCGGACTCACAAGCCGCTGGTCGCTGAGTCCTCACAACTGTGTCGGCCGAGCCGGGCCGATCCTTGGAGGTCGATAGGCATGGCCTATCGCTATTGGCCACAGCTGCACGTTGAGGTGATGAAAGCGGGCAGTTAGATTCGATCTCGATACGGACATCGCGGTATCGCAGGCCTGTTGGGCGACGACGCCACGGACGCGGATCGGAAGCGGTGTCCACGCCCGGCACTGAGCCGACGTCGCCGCTCCGGAGCGCGACGGATATATGAGGAGCGTGTATGACGCGAGCTGTCGCGAAGCCGGCGGAAGTCGACCTGACCGACCTGCGTCGTGCCTTGCATCGCACGCCGGAGGTCGGCCTGGAGCTGCCCCACACGCAACGACTCGTACTCGAGGCGCTGTCCGACCTGGACCTGGAGGTCTCGACCGGGCGTACGTGCTCCTCGGTGCTGGCGGTGTTGCGCGGATCCGCGAAGGTGCCCGATGCGGAGCGCCGTACGGTCTTGCTTCGCGCCGACATGGACGGGTTGCCGGTACATGAGGAAGCAGATGTGCCGTACCGGTCACTGAACGACGGCGTCATGCACGCCTGCGGCCATGACCTGCACATGGCCATGCTGGTCGGGGCCGCGCGCCGGCTGTCGGCGGTTCGTGATCAGCTGCCGGGTGACGTCGTCTTGATGTTCCAGCCCGGTGAGGAGGGCTACGACGGTGCCGCCTGCATGATCGACGAAGGCGCGCTGCTGGTGTCGGGACGGTTGCCGCATGCGGCGTGGGCGCTGCATGTCATGTCCGGTCTGCTGCCCCGCGGCGTGGTCACCGGTCGGCCCGGACCGATGATGGCCTCCAGCAACGTCCTGCGAGTGAGCGTACGAGGTGTCGGCGGCCATGGGGCGGCGCCGGTACGGGCCCGGAACCCGATCCCGGCGGCCGCGGAGATGGTGACGGCCCTCCAGGGGCTGGTGCCGCGGAAGATCTCGACCTTCGATCCGGCCGTCCTGACCATCGGCCAGTTCACGTCCGGGACGCGTCCCAACATCATCCCCTCGTGGGCGGAGCTCCGGGCCACGGTCCGGGCCTTCGACAACGGCGTACTCGACCGCCTGGAGGCCGGGGCCGAAACGATCTGCCACGGGGTGGCCGCGGCCCACGAGATCGAGGCCGAGGTCGACTTCACCCGGATGTATCCGGTGACCATCAACGACGCCCACGCGGTCACGGTCGCGGAGCAGGTGGTCGGGGCCACGCTCGGCACCGCGCGTTGGCGCGCCATGGCCGACCCGTTCATGGGTGCGGAGGACTTCTCCCGAGTCTTGCAGCGAATTCCTGGGGCGATGCTGTTCCTGGGCGCTTCCACCACAGGCGACTGGCAGAACGCGCCCGACAACCATTCTCCTTTCGCCGGCTTCGACGACAGCGTGCTGCCAGACGGGGCCGCGCTCCTCACCGCGCTCGCGCGCGCATCGCTCGACCGCACGTCCGGTACCGATCGTCCGGCGGACGTAGCGGAGGCACACGCCGATCTCCCACGGCGGTAAGCGGGCGGCTGTTCCCTAGTCCTCGGGCCGCAGCCTCTCGAGCACCAGCGACTTGAAGGCTCTCAACGCTTGAGACTGATACGTCCGCTTGTCCCAGGCCAGGATGAGCGTTCGGGTGAGGGGGGCGTCTCCCACGACGACGCGGGCGACCTTGTCCGCCATCTTCTTGGCGAAGAACTCCGAGACGAGTGCGATTCCGAGGCCATTTTCCACAAGGGCCACCGCGGTCGCCATATCCGACATCTCCAGGGAGGTGTCGGGCCTGAACCCGGCGCCGGCGCAGGCGTCGATCAACGCGTCCCTGATACTCGCGTCGCCCTCGTACAGCATCTCCGAGATCTCCCCCGAGTTGCCGATGCGCAGGCGCAGGTCGGCGTGGGGATACGTGGTGCGGAATGTCGCCAGGAGATCCGGAAGTTCTGTCTGTGCCAGTGCTGGACGTTGAGTTAGGCCAGACCCTATTCACGTCGGGCGGCGCGTCCGGCGGCGAGGCTTGGGGGTGGAGTGCTTTTGCGGGGGCTTCTTACGGGTGGGTTGTTGTTGGGGGGCACGGCCACGGGAGCTGTTGGGGGTGCGGCCGCGGACGATGCCGATCAGTTCCTCCATGAGGTCGGTCGTCTCGGCCTCGAGCCAGGCCAGGCCGATCTGGGACTGAGGGGCGTCGGTCACGGTGCGGTAGGTGAGATCTTTGCGGTGGTGGAGACGGGCCAGAGACTGAGGGAGCAGTAGTACGCCGGCCTCCGACGCCACCAGCTCGATCGCTTCCGCCGTGCTCTCGGGACGGGTGAAGGCAGGCTGCCCGGGGCGGTCGACCCAGGCCAAGACCTCGTCGAGCGGCTCGAACACATGCTCGTCGGCGAGGTCGGCAAGCTCCACTTCCTCGACTGCGGCCACCGCGTGATCCTTCGGCACCACTATCACGGTCGTCTCCACGTACAGCGGGATCACGTGGAGAGCCTCGCGGTCGACGGGCAGGCGCACGAACGCCGCGTCCACGCCGCCGTCCCGCAGCAGGAGGACAGCCTCGGCGGCGGGCATCTGGATCAGCCGAAGCGGCACCTCCCGTACCCGCTCGGCCCATATCCGGGCCCATTTCCCGGGCGTCACACCCGGCGCGTAGGCCAACCGGAACTCACTCTTGGTCACATTCTCAGCCTAGCCACGTCCAGACGACTCCCTCCCGCTGACTACCCTTGAGATCATGAGCACGTCCAAGGCGAAGACCCCGCAGACTATGAAGCCCGCGACCGCGGCCAAGAAGCTGGGGATCCTGCTGTCGGCAGCGCCCGCCGAATTCCAGGAGGGCGTCGTCTCACGGGACGAGCTGAACGCGCTCCAGGCCGACCCGCCCTCTTGGCTCGCCGACCTGCGCCGCGAGGGCCCCCACCCCCGCCAGGTCGTCGCCGCCAAGCTCCGCGTCTCCGTCTCGGGCCTGGCCCGCGCCGAAATCACAGACCCTCTCACCACCGCCGAGATCGAGACCTTGAAGGCCGAAAACCCCGACTGGCTAGAACGCGAGCAGGCCATCCAAACCCGGGTCCGCCAAGAGGAGCTCCGCCTCAAGCAGCAGCGTGCCAAGGCTTGATCCACCGGAACGAGGTTGGTCTCTGCCGGGGTCTCTCCAGCGTTCGGCTCTGTCGCTCTTTCGGTGGTAACTGAGCGATGGGAGGTCGAGACCTCCTACGGCCGGCCATGGCCGACGCGACCGGCGCATCCGCACTCCGGCTCAGGGCGCACGCATTCTTGCCAGCTTGAGTCCGAAATGAGTGATGAGGCGGTGGTCGCCGCTGTGGCGCAGGTCGAGCCCGTAGAGTGTGGCGATTCGGTTCAGCCTCTGGTAGAGGGTCGTCCGGTGCAGGTACAGCTTGGCCGCGGTTGCCTGCACATCGCAGGCGAGGTCGAGGAAGACCTCTGCAGTTGTGACCAGCCCGCTGTCCGCGAGTAGCTCGCGCACGCGAGGATCGAGTGCGCTGTTCTGCGCGTCGTGCATGGGCAGGAGAGTAAGAGCACGGAAGATGCCAAGATCGCCCCAGAAGGCGGTGGGGCCAAGATCAGGCACGGCTCGTACTACTCGCAGTGCACGGCGTGCTTCGACCCATGACCGACTGGCGTTTTCCAATTCGACCGGGTCGCCCACCGCGGCAACGAAATCCACACCACGGCTGACGTGTGTCGCCAGCCGACGAACGTTCTCCGCCATGCGGTGGGCGGGGCTGAGGTCGGTAGTCGACCGTAGTGGTGCGAGCAGCACTCCGAGATCGGAAACGAGTCCGGCCAGTTGCCCGTTGTCCGGCGCTTGCGCGGCGGCCTCCCGGACGGCATGGGCCATATCGCTCAACAGCGCCGCGTCGGCCGGCTCGTTGCCGGCAGTCCCGGTGACGACCACCGCAACAGGGCCGACGTGGGTGTAGGACCCAAGCTGCCGAACCTCGGAAGCAACATCCTGGCTGTCGGGAGTAGGGATGACCAGCAGGCGCAGGAGGTCCGTATCGACCTGGAAAGCGAGGCGGCGGCGGTGAAGAAGAATCGCGAGCTGCTCCGCCGCGTCGACGGCTACGCCAAGGCCAATCTCCGCGATCTTTGGTGTGTTGATTAGCGAGAGTTCGCCGAGCCGTATCCCGCGGTAGCGCACCGGAACACACCAGCGCTCGAGGAGCCCGAACTTCTCGTCCGCGGGGGTCTTAAGAGGTTCAGTCGTGTCGCGAGTCCCCCTCTGCTCAAACCAGGTGATGAGTTCCGGGGAAGCTCGACGATGCATGATTCCGTGAATTCGCACGGCGTCCAGAACGACATCGTCGTGAGCTGAGTGAGCGAGCACGTGTTCGTCGTCATCGAGCAGGACGACACCGGTGCCCAGCGTGGAGCCGACAGCGTCTACAAGGACTTGAACCTCGATTTCGAACACAGGACGAATGTAGTCACTCCTGCGGTGGCCGGGCAACGATCGTAGATAGACGACCTGCGGTTTTGCCTCATAGGCTCCCCAACATCCGCACAGGAAGGAGCTTGGGTGTGGGTGCCAACCTCGGATCGAACACAGTGCCCAGCCCCGTGGCAGTCTCGGCGCTGAACCCCATTCTCGGGGACCCGAGCCGCGCATTCTAAAGATCAAATCGCCGGCGTTCGATTGACCTCGCCGAGTTTCTGCCTGCCGGCCTTATTCCCACGCTCACGTACTCGTCGCGCATGAGCGCGAACATACCGAACACACGCCGCATTGATCGGCTTAGAAAAAGGGAGGTCTGATGCGCCCCTGGATCGCGTCGACTGCTCTGATCACAATGACATGCCTCGTGGCGGCCGGATGCGGCGAATCGCCGAACCGATCCGGCGCGCCGGACGGCTCACACGACTACGCCGCCAACGGAACGTTCACCATGGCGATCAGCGATGATCTCGGTGCTTTCGACCCTTACCGGAGCAGGCAGCTGCTCGGCAAGTCCGCCTTCGCCTACGACTCTCTGCTGAACCAGGAGCCCAACGGCCGTTTTGTCTCGGGTCTGGCACGACGGTGGTCCGTGGATGCCACATCGGCCAGTTTCACGCTCCGGCCCGATGTCACATGCTCCGACGGCACGCGGCTCACCGCCGGGCAGGTCGCCGCCGATGTCGCCTATGTGAGCGATCCCAAGAACGCCTCCCCGCAATACGGCGTCAACACGCCAACGGTCCCGCTGAAGGTCACCGCCGACGACGCCGGCGGAACGGTGAAGGTCGTCGCGAAGCGGCCGTACGGGTTCCTCCTCAACACGATCGGCCTGCTTCCGATCGTGTGCGCCAATGGGATGAAGAACCCAAAGCTGCTCGCCACCGGGTCCGCTGGGACGGGACCATTCGTCCTCTCCAAAGTGGTCCCCGGCCAGAGTTACACCCTCGCGGTTCGCAAGGGCTACACGTGGGGCCCAGGCGGTGCGAGCACTAGCGCACCGGGCACTCCCGCGCAGGTGGTGCTCCGGGTCGTGCCCAGCCAGACAACCGCGGCCAACCTCCTGCTGACGGGCGAACTCAGCCTCGCCAAGGTTACTGGTCAAGATCGGCAGCGACTGGTGGGACACGGCTTCGGGCAACGGGAGTGGAACGCGGGTGGCGCCTGGCTGTCGTTCAACCAGCGCGACGATCGCCCGACCGTGGACAAGCAGGTACGGCAGGCGTTGGTCCAGGCACTCGATCTCGACCAGATCGTCAAGGTCAGTACGGGCGGAAACGGGGGCGTGGTACCGAGCCTGGTCACCCTCGTCCCCAACCCGTGCGCGGGTAACTCCGTGAGCGGCCAGCTCCCACGCCGCGATCTCACCGCCGCTCAAGCCGCGCTGGACGCGGCGGGTTGGAAGAAGGGGCCGGACGGAATTCGCCGCAAAGGCGGGAAACCGCTAGCCGTTGATCTGCACTACATCGCCTCGGTCTCCCCGTACAACCGCGCCACGGCGGAACTGCTGACCCAGCAGTGGCGGGGCATCGGCGTCCAGGCCAAGCAGGCCGGTGACGCGGTCACCACCGCTACCGAGGTGTTGTACAAGACCAGTAACTGGGACGTATTCCTCACCGGCTACAACTTCAGCCTCCCGAGCCAGCTGGTGCCGTACCTGTCGGGCCCGGTGCCCCCGGAGGGCAGCAACATCGCCGGCCTGCACAACAAGGACTACGACACGCTCACCGCAAAGGCGCTGACCATGACGCCTCCGGCGGCGTGCACCTACTGGAACCAGGCGGAGAACGCGATCGTCCGCGACCTCGACATCGCACCGATCTCCGACGTCAAGGAGTCCTGGTTCCTGCGCAAGGCACAAGCGCAGATCCAGCGGTACGACACGCCGACGCCGACCACTATCCGCGTACTCAACGGAAACGGTTGATTGATCATGACACTGACAGCCATCGTCGGCGCGACGACCATCGACGGGACCGGCCGGTCCCCCCTCGACGACTCAGTCCTGCTGGTGGAGGACGGGCGGCTTCGGTCCGTCACGCCCACGGCCCAAGCCGTGATCCCCGAACGGGCCCACGTGATCGACGCGGCCGGAAAGTTCATCATCCCCGGGCTCATGGACGCGAACGTCCACTTGTTCATCCCGGCCCCCGACTTCCTGTTCGACTACCAAGGCCGCTACGCGGAGTTGGTCGAGGAGGCAGCCCAGATCACCCTGAAGGCAGGGGTCACGACCGTCTTCGACACCTGGGGACCGCTGGAACCGCTTCGCACGACCCGGGACCGGATCAACCGGGGCGAGACAACCGGTAGCCGGATGTTCATTGCCGGCAACATCGTCGGCTTCGGCGGTCCGTTCTCCTCCGACTTCTCCCCACCGGGCAACCTCTTCGGACCCGACACCGTCGAGCGGATCAACCGTCAGTGGGAGCAGGGCGTCGGCGCGGACCTGCTGTGGCTGACACCCGAAGACGTACGCCGCCGAGTCCGTGAGTACATCGAGCGGTCCGGCATCGACTTCGTGAAGTACGCCTCGAGCGCGCACCTGCTCTACCAGCTGATCGCCTTCTCGGAGCCGGCGCAGCGGGCCATCGTGGAGGAGGCCCACCGCGCCGGTCTCACCGTCCAGGCACATTCGACGTCGGTCGAGAGCCTGCGGATGGAGATCGATGCCGGGGCCGACCTGTTGCAGCACGGCGACATCACCGGTCCAGAACCCATGCCCGAGCAGACGCTGCGCATGATCGCTGACGGGGGACTGCCCGTCGCCGCCCTCCTCACCACCGACCGCCACCTGGCCTGGACCCGAGAGCACGCTGTCCCGATCTGGCAGCTCACTCACAACGACGTCAAGGATCAGAACGAACGACGGCTGATCGAAGCGGGTGCCCGGCTGCTGCTGACCACCGACGGGTTCATCCTCGCGCCGCGCCATCGGAACCACCCCCGGTGGGCATCCTTCGCCGGCTCGATCGACCATCCGACCGTACTCGGCGAGTCGCATTTCCTCTGGCTGGAGGCCGCCATCGAGCGGGGGATGACTCCGATGGAGGCATTGTTGTCCGCGACGCGCCACATCGCCGAGGCGTACGGGCAGGACGCCGAACTGGGCACCCTTGAACCGGGCAAGCGGGCGGATCTGGTGATCCTCGACGCCGATCCGCTGACCGACGTACGCAACTATCGGCGCATCGCGGCGGTGGTCAAGGACGGCCTCGTCGTCGATCGTGATGCGCTGCCGACGCGAACGATCTTGACCGGCGCCGGGGACGAGGAGACGCCGTGACCTGGTCGGCGTACGGCTACGGGTTGACGCCGGCGGAGGAGGAACGGGCCGCGCGGCTCCATGCCGAGAGCACGATCGTCGACGCCATCTGGTGGGGTCCGGTGACCTATCGCTCGTTCACCTCGGAGATGGACGCCCTCCTCCGCACGGGCCACGACCGCGACCGCGACGTCGGAACGCTGATGAACGACGCCCAGCGGCTGCCGGGACGTCTCGCGGTGGCCGGTGAGTTCCCGGAGTACCGCGCCGTGTGGGATGAGAGCGGCGTCACGGTGGGTCATTCCGAGGTGCAGGTCGGAGACGCCCGGCTACTGCTCGAAGGCGTGAGCCACGTCGACTATCTGGTCGACCACCTCCCATGGCTCCGCAAGGCGTTGCGCTCGCGGGACATTCGGGAGGCGAAGGCCACCGGCGGACACGCAACCTACCTGCAGTGCCAACCGACACCACCCGTCAGTCGTGACCTTGGCTTGATCGACCTCGCGTACGACGCCGGCCTCCGAATGCTCCAACTCACATACAACGTCCAAGACGCCGTCGGGTCCGGTTGTACTGAGAGCCGTGGCGGCGGTGTCACCCGCTTCGGCGCCGCCCTGATCTCCAGGCTGAACGAGCTGGGCATCATCGTCGACACGGCCCATGGCGACCAGCAGACGATTCTGGATGCGTGCCGGATATCCGAACGCCCGGTGGTCGTCTCGCATACCGCGTCGGCAACGCGCTATCCGCACGACCGCGGGATCTCCGATGAGAGCGCGTGCGCCATCGCGGCGACGGGCGGGATCATCGGTGTCGTCACCGTCCCGTTCTTCCTCGGCCCGGGCGAACCCTCGATGGACACCATGCTCGACCACATTGACCATTTCTCCCAAACGGTGGGATGGCAGCACGTGGCCATCGGCACCGACTGGCCGATGGGGCCCCCGAAATGGGCACTGGAGAAGTTCGAGGAATGGACGACGGCCAACGGGTTCGGGCCTGAGCATGGCATCGCGCCCACCAAGAATCTGGATGGGTTCGACGACTACCGCGACTTCCCCAACATCACGCGAGGCCTCGTCGCCCGCGGCTACACCGACGAGCAGATCCGTGGAATCCTCGGAGAGAACTTCCTCCGCGTGTTCGCCGAGGTATGCGATTGACGGGTGACGCGATCACCGGCTTGTCGGAGTCGGCTGGTCACCGCCATGAAACGTGAGGTCAAGCCGGGACACGGGTTACGAGCTAGACCTCGGCCTCTCCGACGGCCCATGTCCGGGTAGCCGACCGCATGTCATAGAGCGCGGTCGGTCAGGTCGGCCCTGCCGACTGGGCCGGGGACTCCAGGAACTTGATGGCGAGTGACATGAAGGCTCGGAGCGCGCGTGACTGGTAGGACCGGGTGTTCCAGGCGAGGACAAGTGTCCAGGTAAGAGGCGCGTCCCCGACGTGCATATGGGCGACGCGGTGTGCTTCGGCTTTCGCCAAGGGTTCGGGGACCAGCCTGATACCGAGTCCCCGGCTGACAAGCGCCACCGCCGTAGCGATATCGGCGGTTTCCAGTCTGGTCTTGGGGGTGAACCCTTCCGCCGAACAGACTCTTGTGACCAGACGGTGGACCATCGCTCCTTCGCGCATGATGAATCCCTCGTCGGCCAGGTCGCGCCATTTGAGGTGCTTGCGTTTGGTCAGCGGATCATCCAGAGCGGTGATGATGACCAGGCGCTCGGTACGCAGCTTGCGCACGGAGAATCCCGCCGGCAGCTCCAGATCGTCACCGTAGATCAGGGCGACGTCGACTTCGTTCTCGATCAGCATGGCCAGCACTTCGCTGGTGTGCCCCATCCGCAGATGCATGTCGGCGTTCGGGTAACGCTCCGGGAACGTGGCCAGCAGGTCGGGAAGCTCCAGGTGGGCGAGGTACTGCAGTGCGCCGATCGATACGCGGCCGTAGTGGTCGCGGTCGACGTCGCGCACCTTGGCGGTGGTCTGCTCGACGGCATCCAGGATGGCCTCGGCCTGGTCGAGCAGGACGCGTCCGGGCTCGGTGAGGGCGACCGGACGCTGGCTGCGGTCGAACAATCGAACCCCGAGCTCGGACTCGAGACGCCGGATCTGGTGAGAGAGCGACGGCTGGGACAGGTGCACCAGCTCCGCGGCGCCGCGGAAGCTGCCGGATCGCGTGATGGCGATGAACGCTCGCAGCTGGGCCAGGTCCATGATCGAAGAATTTTATCATGTAGGTCAAATATCTTTTATTGAGTGAATCTATGCAGGTACGTAGGGTTCAGCCATGCGTACCAGGTAGCAAAGCGGACGCCGGAGATGATCTCGCCACGTTCCGCGCCGACGCCCCCGACCTCCGGGCGTCCGGCACCTTGACGAGCCCGGGCCGCACCCAAGATCACCGATCTCCTCGTGGAGGGATTATGCGAAAAACATCGGGTCTATTGGGCTTCGTTGTCGTGTGCGCCTTGGTTGCGGGCTGCGGCGGATCTTCCTTGGGAGCCAAGGGTGCAAAGGTGAAATTCGCCAAGAACGGCACCTTCACCATGGCGATGAGCGACGACCGAGGGAATTTCGACCCCTACCACACTAATAACATCAACTATGCAAAATTTGCTTATGACTCGCTCGTGAATCTGAGGCCAGACGGGACGTGGGCGACGGGACTCGCGGAAAAATGGAAGGTCGACGTCAATTCTGCGACGTTCACACTTCGTGGCAACGTCACCTGTTCCGACGGCACGCCGTTGACCGCCGGCCAGGTCGCCGCTGATCTGAAATATCTGGGCAATCCGAAGAACAAGGCCTTCCTGTACGGCGTCACGGTTCCCTCCATACCGTTCAAGGTGACCAGCGACGACGCTTCACGCACCGTGAAAATCGATATGTCCGAACCATTCGGCTTCTTGCTGAACACCATCGGGCAGACCCCGATCGTGTGCGAGAAGGGGCTGCGGGATCAAAAGATACTTCAGCGCTCTTCCAGCGGCACCGGACCATTTGTCCTGACCAATGTCGCTCCCGGCCAGAGCTACACCTTCACCGTGCGGAAGGACTACAAATGGGGTCCGGACGGTGCGAGCACCAGTGCGCCTGGCACCCCGGCCAAGGTCGTGTTCCAGGTGATGCACAACGAGACGACGGCGGCCAATCTGCTGCTGTCTGGCGAGGTCAACCTGGCCCGGATCAACGGCGAGGACCGGAACCGGCTCGACGCACGCGGCCTGCGGAGATTCGACCGACCCTCGACCGGCGTCTGGTTGCACTACAACGTCAGCGCGGGGCGTGTGGCGGCCGACCAACGGATCCGGCAGGCCTTGGTGGCCGCACTCGACCTGGACGAAATCGTCAAGGTCAACTCCGGCGGCACGGGTCACCGCGCGACCGGCCTCATGACCATCGAGCCCAAGGTATGTAAAGGCGACACCCTCAACGGGCTGCTGCCCAAGCATGACGTGGCCGCCGCCGAATCCCTGCTCGACCAGGCGGGATGGACCAAGGGTGCCGATGGAATTCGGCGTAAGGGCGGCAAGCCACTAAAGCTTGACATGGTCTATGTGACGGAGATTTCCGAATACAACGCTCCCACCGCGGAATTGGTCCGCAAGCGGTTCGCCGACATCGGCGTCCAGGCGAAACTAATCCCCACCACCCTGGCCGTATCCTTCAAGTATCTCTTCGAGACCCGTAACTGGGACATCTGGCTTCAGGGTAACGGAATCAATCTGCCGAGCCAGGCGGTGCCGGCCTACTCCGGGCCGCCGCCGCCCGAGGGCCAGAACTGGACCGGCATCAACAATCCCGAATACAGCCGGCTGGCGGCCAAGGCAAAGGCCCTGCCACTTCCGGAGTCCTGCACCTACTGGAACCAGGCGGAGCAAGCCCTGTTCCGCGACGTGGACGTCGTCCCGATCGTCACCCGCCCCGAGCCGTGGTATCTGAACAAGGCCCAGGCGACGTACGCCGGCTATGACCGTCCCCTTCCCTCAAGCATCCGAATGCTCCAGTAACCCTCCGACTGACCGTATTCCGATGTGAGAGAGGAAGACATGCAGCACGGGTGCAGCTATCCGTACACGCGGACTGTGGATGTCGTCGAGGAAGTCGCCGACCTGCGGGTTCCCGATCCGTACCGCTGGCTGGAGGAAGAAAGCGCCGACGTACGTGCGTGGCAGGAGGCGCAGGGGCGCCTTGCCGCGTCGTACGTCAGGGACTGGCCGGGTTTCGGCGCGGTCCGTGCGCTGGTCGAGCGGTTCGCGGTGGAGGGCGTTCTCGAGACCGTCCCGCGGTTCGCCGGCGGGCTGTGGTTCCGCGCGGACACGACGCCGGACCAGGCGCCTCGGGTGATCGTGGCGGACGAGCCGTTCGGCGCGGGGCGCGTGGTGGTCGATCTCGCCGACTTCCAGGCCGCGGAGGGGACACCGTACCTCTCGTGGTCCTCCCCATCGCCGGACGGCGCGGTACTGGCGATCGGAGTCTGCACCGACGGCAGCGAGCAGAACCGGATCTCGCTGGTCGACGTCGCCACCGGCGCGTTCCGCCCAGACGCTCCGTCTCACGTGTTGTACGACGGGTGGCTGGGCGGCGTGACCTGGCTGCCGGATTCGAGCGGTTTCTTCTATCTGGCGCTCACCGGTGACGTGCGAGACTTCGACCGCGCCGTATTCCGGCACCGTCTGGGGGCACCCGCACCGGTCGAGCCCGAGCCGATCCCGCTGCCGGCGGGGAGCCGGCAGCCCACCCTGATTCAGGTATCTCACGACGGGCGCTGGGCAGTGGCGGCACACGGTGAGCGGGCGCCGCGGCCGGTGGCGGTCCGCGACCTCGGTGATCCGAACGCACAGTGGCGTGCGTTCGTGACCACGGTGGACGGCAAGGTCGCCGGCCATGTCGTCGGCGACCACTACGTGGCGGTCACCGATGTGGGTGCGGACCGCGGACGGGTCGTCGCGATCGCCCTCGACGGACCGGCCGATCCCGACGACGCCGCCACGTGGGCGGAGCTGGTGCCCGAATCCGACGCGGTGCTGCGTACGGTCACTCCGGTGGGCGACGCGCTGTACGTCCACGAAGTTGTCGACACCTACTCCCAGGTTCGCATCATCGACACGAGCGGGCAGCCGATCGGCTCCGTGCCGTTGCCGGCGCCGGGCACGGTCAACGGATCGTTCGCCAGCCTGCTGTCCCTGGTACCGCAGGGACACCCCGAGCGGTTCGTGTTCTCCTTCTCCACGCTGGTCACGTCTCGTGCGGTGTATTGCCATCGCCCGGGGAACAGCGGAATTGAGACGCTCGCCCCCGCCGCGGTATCCATCGACGACGCGGTCGTTGAAGATCACTGGGTCGGGTCCGCGGACGGCACCGCGATTCCGTACCACACCGTTCGGCTGACGAGTACGGACCCGTCGCGCCCGGCTCCGACATTGATCTACGCCTACGGGGGTTTCAACAATCCGTTCCCGCCGTCCTTTCCCGGTCCGATGGCGGCATTCGTCGCGGCGGGCGGAGTTTTCGTCCACGCGCATCTGCGCGGGGGTGCGGAGTTCGGGCGGGCATGGTGGGAAGACGGCCGGCGTGCGCGCAAGCAGAACTCATATCGCGACCTCTACGCGGTCGCCGAGGACCTCATCGCCCGCGATGTCACCCGTCCGGATCTGCTCGGCGTGACCGGCGTCTCGAACGGCGGTCTCATGACCGGGGTCGCCGTCACCCAACGGCCGGACCTGTGGAAGGTCGCCGTACCCGTCGTGCCGATGCTGGACCTTCTGGGTGGGTTGCGCAGCCCGTACACCGCCGAGGCCACGCGTTCGGACCGCGGCGACCCCGACAGTCCCGATGACGTTCGCCGACTGGCGTCGTATTCGCCCTACCACCAGGTGAAAGCCGGCACCCGCTATCCCGCCGTGTTCATCAGCGCCGGCGCCACCGATCCACGCTGCCCACCCTGGCACGCCCGCAAATGGAGCGCCCGTATGCAAGCGGCGCAGGCCGGCGACGACCCCATCCTCGTCCACGTGTGGGACGGATCCGGGCACGGGCTGGCCACACCCGGCGCCATCGCCGTGGAGGACCACACCGAACGGCTGGCTTTCATCATGCGGCAACTCGGTCTCACACCGCGGACGACGACCGGGGCGGGTCCGCTCGGGCAGGGAGCGACACAGTGAACGGCCAGGAAGCGGCGGCGGAGCTGATATCCGACGCGCTGGTATGGGACATGACTCTGCCCTGGATTCGGGTTGGCATGCCCAGGGTCTTGCATGACTGGAAGGCGGCGGGCGTGGACTTCGTCTCCGTCACCCTGGCCGTGCGCGGTGACGGAGCCTCCACCGCCATAGAGCGGATCGGCCGGCTCTCCGCGCACATCCGCCAGGAGGCGGACCATGTCGCACTCGCGACCTCGGTGGACGACATCGTGCGGGCCAAGCGGGATGGCAAACTCGCCGTCGGACTCCATTTCCAGGAAACTTGGCCGTTCGAGCACGGCATCGAACTCGTGCAGGTCTTCTACGACCTGGGAGTACGGCACGCCCTGCTCGCCTACAACCTGAGAAACCTCGTCGGTGACGGATGCGCGGAACGAACCGAAGCCGGGCTCAGCGGGTTCGGCATCGACCTGATCGAGGAAATGAACCGGGTGGGCATGATCGTCGACTGCACCCACAGTGGTTACCGGACGACGATGGAAGCGATGGAGCTGAGTTCCGCGACGACGATATTCTCGCATTCCAATCCGTACGGGGTTTATCCGCACTATCGCAATATCAAAGATGATCAGATAAAGGCATGTGCGGCCACCGATGGAGTCATCGGCGTGAACGGGCTGAGACACTTTCTCGGTCCGGACGGTTCTATCGCCGAGCGTATGTTCGCGTGCGTCAAGTACATCAGCGAGCTGGTAGGACCAGAACACGTCGGCATCGGGCTCGACCATGTCCCCGGCGACCCGGATGAACGGACCGAAGCTCTGTCGCGGCAACCCCGCCTACACCCGATTCCGGAGCTCGGGCCGCTCCGGCGCGAGTATGCGTCCGCGGCCGTCCTGGCCGACCTGGTACGGCTCCTGCAGGCCGACCAGTTCTCCGAAAATGAGATACGCGGGATCCTCGGCCTCAATTTCCTGCGAGTCGCGCGGCAGGTATGGAAACCCGCACGGCCGTACCTACCCGTGGAGCCGGAGCCTTCGGCCACCCTTGACCAGCCGTCCGGCGATGGAGAAGACACATAGGCGCAGGCGTTCGGGTTCCCGGCCGTGCACATCCCGGTCACGATGGAACTTGACGTGACGAACAGCAGGGTCGGCCGTGCGGATGGCGCGGCGGGATTTTGTTGGAGAGGGCGGCAGGATGACGGCATGGTGCGGGACGAACGGACGTGTTGAGGTCGAAGCCGAGGTGCTGGAGGAGTTGCGGGCATACCTCGCGGAAAGGAACGCGCTGCGGGTGGGCATGCCCGGGCTGCACACGATCCCGGTGGCGGAGACGCGGCGCCGACTCCAGGCAGGCGCGTATTCGCCCTCCGGCAGGCCGGTGCTCTTGCCGCAGGCACGGACCCTGACCATCCCGGGACGGGCCGGCGACATCACGGTACGGGTGCTCGCCCCGAAAGACGCGGCGCCCACCGGCGTCTACCTGTCCCTTCATGGCGGCGGCTTCGCCTTCGGCACGGCCGCCGATCAGGACCTGCTGCTGTGGTCGCTGGTCGAAGCGACCGGAATGTGCGCGGTCAGCGTCGAATACCGGCTGGCGCCAGAACATCCCTACCCGGCCGGCATCGAGGACTGCGAGGACGCCGCACTATGGCTACTCGATGACGGCACCGAAGCGCTCAGCGCCGGAGGGGTACTGACGATCGGCGGAGATTCGGCCGGCGCCAACCTCGCAGTGACGACACTGTTGCGGTTGCGCGACCGGCATGGCATCACCGGCGCCTTCCACGCCGCCAACCTGATCTACGGCTGGTTCGACATGGAGCCAACCCCCAGCGTGCGACACGCAGGCAGCGACACACTCACCGACATGATCTGGCTCACCGACCAATACGCCCCCGAACACGACACCAAGGCCCGCCACGATCCGGACATCTCACCGCTCTACGCCGATCTACGAGACCTACCACCCGCACTGTTCACCATCGGGGACACCGACCACCTCCTCGACGACACCCTGTTCATGGAAGCCCGCTGGCGAACCGCCGGCAACCCGACACGGCTACACCTGTGGCCGGAAACACCCCACGGCTTCAACGGCTACCCCATCGAAATGGCCCGCCTGGCCCGAGCCGAGCAACACGCCTTCCTCCGTGAGGCCCTCAAGCCATCGCCCACAGCAACCGAATAACCCGCATCGAGGCCGCCCTGCGGGCCTGAGGACTTGGGCACGTATTCGGCACAGCCACTCGCCGACAACCGCTGAGGGTCGGACATAGTCGGACACAAATGAAACAGCGCCCGGCCGTATTTACCCAGGCCGACCGCTGTTTCTGCTGTTCTTGAAAGATGGGCAGGGGCGGGGGCGAACCGCCGACCTTCCGCTTTTCAGGAGTAACACCCGCCCAGGTCACCGGAAGCGCCCAGAGGTAGACGGAGGTCGGCGTGCGCCGCCGGCAGGTGGTGGATGCTGCCGTTGCTGACAGCCTCCACCGCATGATCCCTGCTCTGACGTGCGGCAGGGAGGCCAGGACGCAGAGGGTTCATCTACACGACCTGGCCAACATCCGTCTTCCTTCTGACCGATCTCGAGTCGTTCCGGCAGTTCGGGTTCGCAGCTTCAAGGCCGCAGCCGCCATAGCCGAACCGTACCGTCATCGCTGCCGGATGCGAGGATTTTGCCGTCGGGGCTGAACGCGACGGATTCGACGTAGTTGGTGTGTCCGGTGAGGAGGCCGATCTGGGTTCGGTCGGCGGTGTCCCATAGCCGGATCGTTTCGTCATCGCTGCCGGATGCGAGGGTTCTGCCGTCGGGGCTGAACGCGACGGATTCGACGTAGTTGGTGTGTCCGGTGAGGAGGCCGATCTGGGTTCGGTCGGCGACGTTCCACAGTCGGATCGTTCTGTCGTCGCTGCCGGATGCGAGGGTCTTACTGTCCGGGCTGAACGCGACGGATTCGACGGTGCCGGTGTGTCCGGTGAGGGGTTTGCCGATCTGGGTCCGGTCGGCGACGTTCCACAGCCGGACCGTATCGTCATCGCCGCCCGATGCGAGGGTCTTGCCGTCGGGGCTGAACGCGACGGACAGGACGACGAGGGTATGGCCGATGAGGGAGCGGAGATGCTTCCCATGGTCAACGCTCCACAGATTGATCCTGGCTGTAGAGCTGGAGGCGAGGGTCTTGCCGTCCGGGCTGAACGCCATCGAGGCGGCTGGATATATGTCGGAGGAGACGGGTTTGCCGATGTGGGTCCGGTCGGCGGCATTCCACAGCTGGATTGTGCTGATTGTGCCGTCTCCGCTGCTCGAGGCGAGGGTCTTGCCGTCCGGGCTGAACGCCACGAAGTAGACGTCGTCGGTGTGTCCGGTGAGGAGGCCGATCTGGGTTCGGTCGGCGACGTTCCACAGTCGGACCGTTTTGTCGTAGCTGCCGGAGGCGAGGGTTTTGCCGTCAGGACTGAACGCCACGGAGTGGACGGCGTCGGTATGTCCGGTGAGGGGGACGCTGGACACGGGCGGGCGTGTTGCGCCGGTCTGGGGCGAGCGTCTTCCGCCGGTCTGCGGTGAGCCTGTTGAGCTGTGGCTGAGGAGGTAGACCGTGGGAGCGGCGAGGGCGGTGGCGCCGAGGGAGAGCAGCACTGCGCGGCGGGTCGGGCGCGGGGCCCGCTCAGGAGAGTTCGGGCGGGTGGAAGCAGCAGACTCGGGAGCAGAGGGAGACCGATCGAGCGTTTCGGCGCCGAGGCGCCGGGTCGTGGCGGTGGGGTCGGTCAGCCGCCGGAGGCGCTCGGTGGCCTCGGTCGCGTTGGGAGGCCGGTCGTCGGGGTCCTTGGCCAGGAGCTGAAGAACGAGGGCGGCCAGGTCGGCCGGCAGATCTGGCCGGAGCGTACCGGGTGGGATCGGTGGGGTGTCGAGATGCTGCGCCTTGAGGGCCAGCAGGGATCCGCTGAAGGCGGGCGCACCGGCGAGGAGGGTGTAGAGGGTGCCACCGAGGGCGTACAGGTCGGTGCGGGCATCGACGGGATCGCCGAGCCACTGTTCGGGAGCCATATAAACGGGCGTGCCGGCGGACTGCCCGGTCAGGGTGTGGAGCGTGGAGGCTTCGGCCAGGTGAGCGATGCCGAAGTCGCAGATCTTCGCGGTCTGCTCCGGGCCGGTGACCATGATGTTGGCGGGTTTGAGATCGCGGTGGACGATGCCGCGTGCGTGCGCCGCCGCAAGCGCGTCCGCGACCTGAACGGCCAGGCTCAGCAAACGGGCGAGCGGCAGTCCATCCGGATGGTCATCGATCTCCTCCTGGAGGTTCCGGCCGTTCAGGAACTCCATGGCCAGGTACCAACGGCCGTCGTACTCACCGAAATCGTCGACCCGGGCGATCCCCGGGTGCCCGAGGACGGCACCGATGCGCGCTTCCTGCTGGAACTTTCGCAACATCACCGGGCTGGAGGCCACGACCTCGGGTTTGAGGAATTTGATCGCCACCGGCCGGTCATGCAGCCGATCCTCGGCCTTCCACACCTCTCCCAGCGCTCCCGAGCCAAGGACACACACCAGGCGGTATCTACCGGCCAGCTCCACCCTGTGCCTGCCTCTCATTCACAGGTTGTTTCGACCACGCGATGGTTCCGACCCGACGTCGGTCTCCATCCGGGCGGGGCGACCTTACCGCCAGAGCGGCCGTATGCGGGAGTGGCTCATCTCGAGGGTCCTGGAATCGCTCGCCATCTGACTTCCTATGGACATCTCACGAGTCGAAGGAAACGGCTGCTAAAGGTAAATCGGCCCTTCCGGGGTACGACTCACGGACTGGGCGCGTGGTGTCCCGCCGGACATCGCCGGGCACGGTGATCATTATAACCAGGAGATTTCGGTCGCGGTTGCTGTCAACAAGAAAGCCCCGAGATGCGAGATCTCAGGGCTCTTCCTGCAAGTCATATGTGGTGGGCAGGGGCGGGGTCGAACCGCCGACCTTCCGCTTTTCAGGCGGACGCTCGTACCGACTGAGCTACCTGCCCGCACGGCATCTATAAAAGATGCCTCAGCGGTCCTGACGGGATTTGAACCCGCGGCCTCCACCTTGACAGGGTGGCGAGCACTCCTAGCTGCTCCACAGGACCTTGCAACTGCTATCCCGAAGGATATCGTGCCCCCAACGGGATTCGAACCCGCGCTGCCGCCTTGAAAGGGCGGAGTCCTAGGCCGCTAGACGATGGGGACGCTCCGGCGTTAGCCGCCGTGTTGTCCGTGGCGCCTGCCGTCGGGGACTCCGTAATCATAGGGGACAACTGCCCCAACCACCAAAGCGGTTACCGCGGAGCGCCGCGCTCGCTGGTCACCCCCGTCGGGAGCGGGGGTGACACCGACGGAGAAGGTGGGACGATCTGCCGGTTGGGTGATCGTTCCAGGGTGCGTTCGATCTGGGCGGATGTCAGGCCCAGGCCGCCGAGGGTGATGTCGTCCCAGCCCTGTAGGCGGTGGTTGACGCGGTCGAAGTACAGGACGGACATCTGGACTGGGGTTGGTTTCTCGTGTTCCAGGCCGCGTACGCCGGCGCCGCCAGTGGAGCCCTGGATGAACAGGCGGGTGCCGCTCGGCAGTAGGCGTGTCGAGCGCTGGTGGGTGTGGCCCGAGAGGATCAACGGGGTTCGGCCGTCGAAGGCTTGGCCCTCGTTCGGGTCGTGGACCAGCACGATGTCCGGCTCGTCCGCGGGCATCAAGGCGGCGGCGGACTGGCCGTACGCGAGCATCTGGTGGGCGTCCACGTCGTCGCCGCGTGTCGTCTTGTCGGGGGTGAAGCGTGGGTCGCCGATGCCGAAGATTCGGAGGTTCCCGACCGTCTTGACCTGGTTGTCCAGCACCACGGCGTTCTTCTGCTTGCGTACTGACTTCTCCGTGAACTTGGAGTCGTGGTTGCCCCGGATGAAGACGTACGGGATCTTCAGTTTTGAAATGCTGGAGGCGAACTTCTCCTCCGCCTTCGATCCATGGTCCGTCAGGTCACCGGTGTCGATCACCAGCTGGATCTGGAACTGTTTCGTTACCTGGCTGATCACGCTCCACGCGACCGGATTCAGGTGGATGTCCGACACGTGCAGGACGCGGATCGTCGTCGGATCCGGCTCGTACGTCGGAAGTGTCGACGTCACCAGGTACAAGCGCGAAACGTTTCCGACTAGGCGTGCGAGCTGTGCCCGGTACGCGCCGAAGCGCGTGACGATCGACTTGGTGTCGCCGACGACTTCGGGTGCGCTCGCCAGGATGCCCGTGAAGCGCGGTTCCACGACCGACTCGGGGTTGAACGTGATCGCGCCCACCGCGCCGATCAGGATGAGCCCGTTGAACGCCGCCAGCGACGCCCAGAGCGCGCGCTGCCAGGTGCGGAACACCACGAAGCCGGCGAGCGCCGCGCACAGGATGGCGGCCGCGGCCGCGCGTGCGGCCATGACGACGAAGCCGTGACGGATCTCACCTCCTACGGTCTCGGTGAGGCGGTCGAAGTCGGCGGGGTTCTCGATGATCTTTTGGGTGGGGGCGGGCTGGACGCTGGTGACCTGGGCGTTGATGCGGAGAGGTCCGGCGTGGCTGTCGAGACGCAGGGTGCCGAGTGGCGGGATCTCGATCACCGTGCCGCCGGACAGCGCGGGGTGCAGGGAGAAGGTCACCTCGGCCGGTCCCACGGCGGCGTGGGCGCGTCCGCCGAGCACGAGGCCGAACCAGCCGCCCATCAGGCCGATGGCGACGATCGCGGAGATTCGGCCGGTCAGGTGGACCCACCTCTGCGCGGTGAGCCCTCGGATCTCGTTCAGAACTCGGGTCAACACGTTGGTACCTATGCTCCGTTCGGCCGTACTCCACGCACAATGGCGAGGTGATTCAGATCGGTCGCGTGGAGTTCGAGGACTTGGTCGGCGAGGCTCTGGACACGATTCCGGTCGAGCTGACCCGCCAAATGGAGAATGTCGTCATCCAGGTCGAGGACGACGCGCCCGAGCGCGGGCTCCTCGGGTTGTACCAGGGAGTCCCGCTCACCGAGCGGGGCGACACCTATGCCGGGTTCTTGCCTGACCGAATCACCGTCTACCGCAACCCGATCCTGTCGATCTGCTCGACACGCGAGGAAGTGGTGAGAGAGGTGCGTATCACGGTGGTTCATGAGGTGGCGCATCACTTCGGTATCGACGACGCCCGCCTGCACGAACTCGGTTGGTGATCCCGATCGCGTACGATCAGTCACGCTTTCACGACGGAGCGTGAGATAATCTCTTCCGAGACCGCCCGGCCAAGGCAGGAAGACCGGACGACGGTTCCGCAAGGGAGCGCGCGTGGGTGGACGACATCGACGGTTGCTGGATCGCCAGGCCACCTATGGCGAAGTGTTCGGTGTCAGGGAGTTCCGTTCCATCTGGCTGGCGCAGGCGCTGTCCTACATCGGTGACCAGCTCGCCCAGGTCGCCCTCGCCGTCCTCGTCTACGACAACACCCACTCGCCGCTGTGGACCGCGGTCGCGTACGCCCTGACCTACCTCCCGCCGATCATGGGCGGCCCCGTCCTGTCCGTCCTCGCCGACGTGCTGCCGCGGCGGCGCGTCATGATCGTCTGTGACGTGGCGCGGGCCGTGGTCCTCGCGTTGATGGCGATCCACCACGTGCCGTTCCCCGCGCTGTGCGCGCTGATCTTCCTCAGCGTCCTGCTGGGCACGCCGTTCACGGCCGCGCGCGCCGCGCTGCTGGCCGAGGTGCTCCCCGGCGACTTGTACGTCGTGGGTTCGGCGATCACCAACATCACCCACCAGATCACGCAGATGCTGGGCTTCCTGGTCGGCGGCGCGGTCATCCTCGCCGTCGGCACCCACGAGGCGCTCGCCGCCGACGCCCTCACCTTCGTCCTGTCGGCGATCATCCTGGTGGCCGGGGTACGGCGCCGTCCCGCGCCACGACCCGACGGCGCCAAGCGCCAGTCGCTGTGGCGTACCACCCGTCAGGGCGGCCGGCTCGTCCTCGGCGACCGTACGCTCCGCCCGCTGGTGTGCTTCGCGTGGCTGTGCGGCTTCTACGTCCTGCCCGAGGGGCTCGCCGCGCCGTACGCGAAGACGTTCGGTGACAGTCCTGTCATCGTCGGGCTGCTGATGTCGGCGATGCCGACCGGCATGGTGCTCGGCGCTTTCGCCTACAGCCGGTTCGTACGCCCCGACGCCCGGCTGCGCCTCATGGGATGGATGGCCATGCTCGCGTGCGCGCCGTTGATCGGCGCGGGGCTACGGCCGCCGCTGTGGGCGGTGGTCGCCCTGTGGGCGCTGTCCGGCGTCGGCTGCGCCTACCAGATCGCGGCCAACGCCGCGTTCGTCGCGGCGGTGCCCCCGTCCGGACGGGGGCAGGCGTTCGGGCTCGCCCAGTCGGGCATCCTGGCGAGCCAGGGCATCGGCATCCTCGTCGGCGGCGCGCTGGCCCAGGTGCTGGGCCCCGAGCCGGTCATCGCGCTCGCCGGCGCCGCCGGCCTCTCGGTGGCGACCATGCTCGCGATGTCGTGGACGCAGGTACGCGGCGAGGTCATCGCCTCGACACAGGAGCGCGCCATCGGCGCGGCCGCCTGAGAGTCACCGTACGCCGCCGGTCTGCTTGTTGATCAGGTCCTGGGCGATCGACGTCTCCTTGCCCTCCTCGGGGACGATCAGCACCGCGGCGGCGTACAGCAGGATGCCCGCACCACTGGTGAGAACGGTCAGGATGGCGGTCACGATCCGTACGATCGTCGGGTCGACGCCGAAGTAGGCCGCGGCGCCGGAGCAGACTCCGGCGATCATGCGGCCGGAGCGCGTACGGGTGAGGCGGCGGGGTTCGCCGGTTTCCGGGGTGTCGTTCATCTCGTTCATATCTTGATCGTGCCGTGTCCGTACGCCCATGGCCATGGGGGCTTGCCCTGAGCCACCCCTGAGAGACCCCTGATCAGCCTTCGGTGACGTCGACGACACAGGAGGGGCGTACGAACCGCCAACCGCACGTGGGCTGCGGCGGAGCGCCGAATGTCGCGGTGACGTTCAACCGCGACCGGTCCAGCGGCGGCGACGTGCGCAGAGCGTGCATGAACCGGTCGCGCGCGACCGCCGTGCCGTACGTCGACATCCGGTCCGGGCCGACGATCACGAGGCTGTCAGCGTCGTACAGGCCCGGGCGTGGCGGCCCCGACAGGTCCGAGATGGCCAGAACGCGTGGTTCGTTCAGGGCGAGCCGGGCGAAGACCGCCGGGTCGATCACCGGCGGGACCTCCTCCGCCGGCGTACGGCGCAGGAGCTCGCACAGGGGAGCGGCGTCAGACGTGTCGTCGAGTACGACGAATTCACCGCCGCCGATCGGGACGAACCCCTCCGGACCGCCGTGCGGCCCGCGGAGCCGCTGGAACCCGCAGTCGCGCACGCTCTCCCCGCGCAGCACATCGCCGTCGCGCCGGAACGCCACCGACACCTGCACGCCGACGCGGAGCCACAGCGGCATGACCAGCAGGCCGTCGTCGGCGAGCTGCTCGTACCAGGCGGGCGAGATGTCCGAGCTGCCGATCGTGAGCTCGATCCGGTCGTACGGCGCGCAGTCGGGCGCGCCCGCCCAGCCGTCGGCCGTACGGACCTCGATGTTGTCGGCCCCCGCGACCCGTGCGCGAGCCTGGCGGGCGATGTCCGCGTCGATGTCGATGCTGATGACCTCGCGGGCCAGGCACCCGAGCAGCGCGGCGTTGTATCCGGTGCCGGCGCCGACCTCGAGCACACGGTGCCCGGGCTCCACCCGGAGCTGCTCCAGCATGATCGCGACCATCGCCGGCTGGCTGGCCGAGCTGATCGCCACACCGACGTCGTCCCACTTGGTGACCAGCACTTTGTCGGCGTACGCGTCCGCGGGCGGATGCCGTGGCACGAAGATCTCACGGGGGATGGTGGCCATGGCGTCGGCCACCTGGGGATCGCTGAGCACGCCCTTGTACATCAGCAGCCGGACCAGCTCACTGGGGCCCATGCGCCCAACGTACGCTGTGCTTCGAACCCCTGGGAGGCCTTGATGGATCTGTTGCGCATCGACGATCAGCTCAATGACGAAGAGCGCCTGGTGCGGGACACGGCGCGAAGGTATGTCGCCGACCGGATCGAGCCGCATATCGCCGACTGGTTCGAGGCCGGGGTGTTCCCCGCGCGTGAGCTCGCACCCGGGCTGGGTGAGCTGGGCATGCTCGGCATGCACCTGTCCGGATACGGGTGCCCGGGTGCGGGCGCCGTCGCGTACGGCGTGGTCTGCCGCGAGCTGGAGGCGTGCGACTCGGGGCTGCGCAGCTTCGTCTCGGTGCAGGGCTCGCTCGCGATGACGGCGATCCACAAGTACGGCTCGGAGGAGCAGAAACAGGAGTGGCTGCCGCGGATGGCCGCCGGCCAGGCCATCGGCTGCTTCGGCCTCACCGAGCCCGACCATGGTTCGGACCCGGCGAACATGCGCACCAACGCCAAGCGCGAGGGCTCCGACTGGATCCTCAACGGCTCCAAGATGTGGATCACCAGCGGCTCGATCGCCGACGTCGCGGTCGTCTGGGCGCGCACCGACGACGGCATCCGCGGGTTCCTCGTGCCGCGCGGCACCCGTGGCTTCTCCACGCGCGACATCCACAAGAAGCTGTCGCTGCGCGCCTCGGTCACCTCGGAGCTGACGTTCGCCGACGTACGCCTGCCGCGCGACGCCATGCTGCCGGAGGTTCGCGGGCTGAAGGGGCCGCTCGGGTGCCTGTCCGAGGCCCGGTACGGCATCCTCTGGGGCGCGATCGGCGCCGGCCGCGCCTGCTACGAGTCGGCCGTCGGCTACGCCAAGACGCGCGAGCAGTTCGGCAAGCCGATCGCGGGGTTCCAGCTCACGCAGGAGAAGCTCGCCTGGATGGAGGTCGCGCTGGGCCAGGCCGGGCTCGTCGCCCTGCACGTCGGGCGGCTGAAGGAGGCCGGCAAGGTCACGCCGCAGCAGGTGTCGTTCGGCAAGCTCGCGAACGTCCGCGCCGCGCTGGACATCGCCCGCGAGGCCCGTACGATCCTGGGCGCGAACGGCGTCACTCTGGAGTATCCGGTCATCCGGCACATGACGAACCTGGAGTCGGTGCTGACGTACGAGGGAACCCAGGAGATCCACACGCTGGTTCTCGGCGAAGCGATCACGGGAGTTTCGGCCTATCGCTGAGCCCAATTTATCGGCAAATGACGCTATAGGTGTAATGCCGTGATTGGCGTCTGGGGATGTTCCGACTGTCCGGCCCGGTTCCGGGCCGCGACTGTCAGGGGAGGTCGGAGCATGACGACATCGCGGATGCCGATTACCACCGGCTGGCTGTCATTCGCCGGGATCGTGGCGATCGTGGTTGGAATATTCAACGTGATCGATGGCTTGGTGGCTCTTTTCCGTAAAGAGTATTTTTTGGTGACCGATCAGGACATTTTGGTATTCAATTTTACGGCGTGGGGCTGGATCCTGCTGATCATCGGCCTGCTGGAGATCGCCATCGGCGCGGGCATCCTCGCGGGTCGCGACTGGGCGATCACCGCCGGAATCGCCATGGCCGTCCTCATCGCGATCGCCCACATCGCGTTCCTGCGGGCGTTCCCCGTGTGGTCGGTGATCGTGATCGCCATGTGCGTCCTGGTCGTGTACGCCCTGACGGCCCACGCGCCAGAGCGTTCCCGGCCGCGGCCTGAGTGAGTCAGCCGGTGCCCGCGACGGCACTGCGGCGTTCGACGAGCACGACGTCACGCCACCGCCCGTAGTGCCGTCCGACCTGCCGACGCGTGCCGACGACCCGGAAACCGGCGCTCTCGTGCAGCCGCAGGCTGGCAAGATTTTCGGGAAAGACACCGGACTGGATCGTCCAGATGCCCGCCGCCTCCGTGGAGGCGACGAGCGCGTCGAGCAGCGCCCGCCCGACACCGCGCCCTTGAGCCTCGGCGGAGACGTACACGGAGTGCTCGACAACACCCGCGTAGACGTCCCGATCCGAGATCGGCATGACCGCCACCCAGCCGTGAACGTTTCCGCCGTCCACCGCGACGTACCGGTGGTCGCTCAGCTTCGTCGCGTCGAACCGCTCCCAGGAGGGCGCCGCGACCTCAAAGCTGGCCTGTCGGCCATCAAGCCCGGCCTGGTAGATCGAGAGCACCCGCGCGGCGTCCTCGACCCGCATCGGCCGTATGTCGGTCATGCGTCGTCCACCAGGCAGAACGGATGCCCGGCCGGATCGAGGAAAACCCGGAACCGCCCCCCACCAGGCTGAACCTCGGCCGGCGCCGCCCCGAGCCGAACCACCCGCTCTTCGCCTTCGGCGAGATCGCCGACACGGAAGTCGAGATGAACCCGCCTGGGCGCCGTGAGGTCCGGCCAGACCGGCGGCGCGGCGTTCGGCACACGCTGAAAATCGATCCGCACGCCTCCAGCGCCGGTCAGCGCGACGAATCCGTCACCTCCGTACTCCAGCTCACCACCGGCCACCGCCTGGTAGAACCGCGCGAGCGCCGACGGATCAGGGCAATCGACCGTCACCGCGAACAGTCCTTCGAGATCAGCCATACGGACTCCTGTCGATGGACGCGTCCGGCGTTGCCCGGGTGGTCAACGTAGCCGCTCGTCCGTGGCCGATATCGAGATCACGTCTCTCGTGCGTCTCCGGTACGCTCATGTCTGCGGGGCGTTAGCTCAATTGGCAGAGCTGTGGACTTTTAATCCATAGGTTCTGGGTTCGAGTCCCAGGCGCCCTACCACTCCACTGGCCGCTGACCTGCGGTTTCTTTGGTTTATGATCTTTGTGTTGATCGTTTTTTGGATTTGGGTGCTCGCTGGGTGCTCTTCGCCCGGATCTGGCCCGGATGGGATCGGGTGAACGGCTGGCCAACCTGATAGAAGCGCACTTCGGACCACTACGCACATTCGTCGTGGCCGGTTCGAACTACCCCGACCACACCGTCGCCACCCGAGCAATGCATGCCCACCTGCGCTGGCGCACCGCCAACGCCCGCCACCCCGACATCCGGCGCGAACACGGCCGCGACACCGACTTCTTTCTGGAGTACGACACCGGAAGCGAACTCCTCCACAGGCTCCTCAGCAAGATCGGTGACTACGGCCGCCTCGCCGAGATGACCGGCATCAAAGACATCCCGGTCCTGTTCACACTCCCGAACACCACCCGTGAAGACCACCTGCACGACCGCATCAACGCGGGCGTGCCGTTGGTCGCCACGACGACGACCGAGGCGCTGCAGGCAGCCGGGGGACCGGCGGGCGCGGCCTGGCGGCCCATCGGCACCAGCATCACTGTTCGGCGGCGTCTCAACGCTCTGGCCGGCGGCGAGAGAGGTCTCAGGTGAAGGCAAGTTCTGCCTCGCCGTGCTCGGTATCGCGGGACTGCTCCTCCTGCTCGCGTGCGTGAGCCGGTCCTACCTCCCACCACGGCATCGCCAGGTTGCGCGTGAGGTGTAGGTGAGGAGAACGACGCCGATGGCCCGCTCGTACCGGGCGACCTCGACCCCTGATCGCACGAGCTGGCGGTGAGCCAGGACTGGTCGAGGACCTCGAGTGCTCCGGTGTCGTTCATGGGACCTCCGTTCGCCCTGGAGGCCAATACGGCGACGGCCATGCAGTCTTAGAACCCGCGGAAGAGCGGGCAGGCCCTCCATTCGCGGGCCTCGTCGTCCCACCAGAAGAGGTCGTCGCCCCTGGCGATGGCTTCTCGCGGCCAAGTGTGAAGCCTGAGCGTGGGCACCAAGGTACCGAGCGCTCTGCCCATAGTCTCGGTCTCTACCTTAGGGAGATGGATAAAAATGATCTTCCACGTGCGTTCCGACCGAGCGGACAGCTTCAACACGAACGCGAGTGCGCCGTGCGGGTGGAGCGTCCTGTTCGATGACTGCCATAGCTCGATGAGCGGGTCCGCCGGGCCGAGAACCTCCGAGATGAAGCTCTGGAGATCAGCGGTCTCTTGTTCGTCGAAGCCGAGCACGTGGAGAGCGGAGTCCCCTGCGGCACAGGCCGCCCGGCTGTGGAGGAAGATGTTTATGATAAATCCGCCATTAGGGTCCACCGCTTTATCCATGATCTGGAACCTTCGTTATAGAGGCTGCTTGTGAATCGCGGTGACGGCATCTTGAACGGAGGGATGAATGCCGAACACTCTGGTGAAGCCGATGATGCGGAAGATCTGAAGTATCTGAATGTGCGTGCAAACGAGCTGCACCGATCCACCGTTCTGGCGAACCCGCTTTAACGCGCCCGCCAGCAGGCCCAGGGCCGTCGAGTCCAGCGAGTCCACAGCTTCGAGATCCAGAACGACGCCGGTGCACTCGGGGACGAGGACCTCAATGAGAACATTCCGGAGAATCGGTGCCGTGAAGAGATCGAGCCGGCCCTCCAGTTCAATGACCTCGACACCTTCAACGAGGCGCCGATCAACAGTGAACTCCAAGTGATCTCCTGTCCTAGTGGCGCAATCGCACGCGGATGGCGTGTGGTTCGAATCTTGTCCGCTGGACTTCGTACGCGACCGGGTCTCCGTTGCGGGGAAGACGGCTCACATGTCCGGGCTCGAGCGAGGTCTGGTGGAAGTACAGGTCGGCGCCGCCGGAGTCGGGAATGATAAAACCCGACTTCGTCGATCTGTCGAACCACCGGACTCGGCCGCGGCTTGAGGTTGCCGCGAGGCGTTCGGCGGGGCATCCGCGCTTGTGTCTTCCGCCGCAGCCCCAGTCGAGATGCGGGTGCCGTTTTGCCGCCGGATAGATCTCGAAAGGCTTCCCGTTGTTGTCGATCACTGTCGTTCCCCTGCGGCCGGCGCAGGTCCAGTCGATCTCAAGATGGAAGGAAACCTCCGCCTCGGAGGCGGAGATGGTCACTCGGAACTGTTCGACGTCGGTCGCGCTGATCGTGAAGGGAAAGTCAGCGGCCTCGGCCTGGAGCAGCGTGGGGTCCGAGTCGAGATCCAGGGTGAACATCCGGGGCGGCAGGACACCGTACAAATAGGTACCGCGCAGCCCGAAGCAGGCCGGTCTTGGAGGCTCGCGGGAAAACACGACCGGGCGCATTCCATGGAGGACCACTGCCCGTGTCGTCCTCGCTTCCAGAGTGATGACAAGCATGGTGCCGCTTCTCCACACGGACCGGGGCGGGTCGGCATCGACCACGAGCTCTGTCCAACGCGGCTTGGTGATGTGCTGACGATCGATAGTGGCGATCACTGGATCGTCCTCATCGGCGGTATGTGAGGTCCCGTTCAGCTGGTCAGCATTGAGCAGCCGCGACCACTCGACGGACGCCAGGGGTGGTTCCCCCGCTGTCGTCGCGAGGACAGTGCCGACGGCTGTGAGCTGATCGAGATCGCGAGGCAGGGAAGCGCCGGTCGCCCAGGAGTTGATCGTGGACAGAGGTACACCCGAGGTTCGTGCCAGCCACTTTTGGGTCAGCTTTTCGCCGTCGATGGCCGCGCGGTGATGCGCCGCCTGATCCCAGAACCGCGCTAGAACGCCAAGGACGGCCGACCGCGCCTTGGAACCGTCCGGGCGAAACGGAGCCCCCAACTCACCAAATCCTTCCCTGCCTCCGAAACCGGATCCGACCCGGAACGCGGGTCGGTGGCTGCTACCAGCAGCTTAAGCATTGCGATCCGGACAAGTCCGGGATATCTCGCGGATTGTTCCGGGTGGTCGTGTGATGGGTCGGTGCCACGGGTTCGGCGAGCAGCAAAGGGAGTTCATGTGCGACAGGAAACGAACATCAGGAACCGACACACTTGGATGGCCGTGATGCTGATCACGGCGGTTCTCGTGGCGGCTACCGGGGCCATCCTCCTCCACCGGGCAGGAGCCTCACCGGCCAGCGTCATCACGGCGGCAGGCGCGGCCTTCGCCACCACTATGACGCTGTACCTCAACGCATGGAAATTCCTCCACCCCTAGAGTAGAACTCCTGCACTCCTAGATCGGAGCGTAGTTCCAGTACTGCAACGGCCCATCCGTTGAGATCAATCTCAAGACTCTCTTGAGGGCCGTTGCAGTAACCGCCGACTGGGTGTGGTCGTAATGGTTGTTGTGCGCTGTATGCACCGGCTCGTCATTGAGGCTGGGCGCGCCGGTTGAGAAGTCGCATTCACAGCAGACGATCGCGTGTAGTTCGAGGTAGAGACGGTCGTCGGCGAGTTTGTCGCCAACCGTGTAGGCGACCTCGAAGTTTTCACTCATCGGATGGCTGCTTTCGGGTTGTGCTAACGGAGTGTGAGGCGCTGCTGGGCGGGCCCGGCGTTTGGGAGCAGCCGACCGGAGGACTTCTCGCTGATGATTGGAGAAGGGATGACGATGGTCGTTCGTGATCCTTGGGGTCGGTGGGTCGCCAGGCGCAGCTGCTTCGTACGCGTCGGCGGTGAGTTTGTCGCCGACCGCGTTGGTGATTTTGAAGTTCTTGCTCATCGGGTACTCGCTTTCGATCGCGCGAACAGAGTGTGCTGGCGGTTGGCCAGGCCGGTCTTGGTGAGCAGTCGCAGAGGGTGGCGTGGCAATGACTAGGAAGCCGGTCGGCCGTTGCCGTTCGTGATCACTTGAGGTCGATTGGCCACCAGGCGTAGCTGCTCCGTCCGCGTTGGCCGGGTCGCTGCCCTCCGCCGTCCCGCCTTGCTTGGCCCTTGCTTCTGAGGAGCGCGAGAAGGTTGCTGGTGGTGGAGTAGGCGAGGTCAGCGGCGTGTGCGAGTTCGGCGGCGGTCCCACCAGGGTGTGCCCGTAACGGGGTCCGGACGGTGTCGGTAGCAGTCGGTCTCTGGGATTGCGTCGATCCGTCGTCGCGTAGGCCAATGCCGTCGACGATCTCCCAACTACGGCAATCCATCCGGATCTCTGGCGCGTCCTAACGTTGTGAGCACTCCGCCGGCATCGGTCGACGCGGTCAGGTCGGATGGAAGCGATATTTCGGGGACAGTCGCGGTCGTTAGGTTCGTCCCCTGCATGTAGCGGTCTCGAGTGAGGAGATAGCGGTGGGGTTCAAGGGTAGGGCGTCGACGGGGCTAGCAGCGGAGACCCCCGAGGCGATGTACCGGGATCTCCCTCGGCGGACCGACGCGGTGCCGGGCCTACTCACCCATCAGGCGGATCTGCTGCGGCTTTACGCCGACCGGCATCGCGACACCTCGGACCTGGCATTGGAGCTGCCCACCGGGACCGGCAAGACCATCCCAGGCCTGCTCATTGCCGAGTGGGTACGCCGCACCCAGCGGGTCCGCGCTGCCTACGCCTGCCCTACCGACCAGCTTGCCCGGCAGGTCGCCGAGACCGCCAGCCGGGAGGGGATCCCGGCTGTCGTGCTGACCCGCTCCCATCGGGACTGGCCGACCGACCATGAGTCCCGCTATGAGGCTGCCGACGCGGTCGCCGTCACGACCTACAGCACGATCTTTAACAGCAGCCCGAAACTAGGCTTGCCGACGCTGCTGATCTTCGACGACGCACACAACGGCGAGCAGTTCATCGCCGAGCAGTACGGAGTCGTCGCCTCCCGGAATGAGCGGCCAGGACTGTACGGCGATCTCCTGGAGTCCCTGGCGCCAGGTTTGAACGGTCTTCTGCTGCAGCGGTTGCAAGCGGACGACTCCAGCCCAGGCTCGCACCACCAGGTGAACTTGGTCGTTCCCGCCCGGCACGAGGGGATGCCCGAGGCACTGCACAATGCTCTGGGTCGGCAGGAGGCCCCGGTCTGCTTCCGGTACGCCATGATCCGCGAGTGCCTGGAGTCGTGCCTGGCCTATGTAAGCCCGTCGGCGATTCAGATCCGTCCGATGATCCCCCCGACGAGCGACAACGGACTGTTCACCACGGCCCGGCAACGGTTGTACCTGTCGGCGACCCTTGGCGAGGGGGGCGAGCTGGAGCGAGCCTTCGGCCGGCCTCGCATCGAGCGGCTGACGCTGCCGGGCAGCACGCCGGAGCCTCGCTCGGGCACCCGCTACTTTGTCTTCCCCGAGCTAGTGCCCGGTGCCGACCCGGCCGGGCTGGCCCGCCAGATCGTGGCCAGGGCTGGCAAGGCGCTGCTGCTGGCCCCCGACACCGTCACGGCCGTCGCCACTGCAAAGAAGCTCACCCAGCCCTCCTGGCAGGTCATGACCATCGAGGACGTCGCGACCAGCTTGGCTCCGTTCGCCTCCGCCGACCACGCCGTCTGCGCTCTGGCCAACCGGTACGACGGCCTTGACCTGCCTGGCCCGGCCTGCCAAGCGGTCGTCCTGGAGGGAGTACCCGACCACGACTCCCTGCATGAGCGATACCTGTCACAGCGTGTCCGGGCCGGCTCCGCGGTGGCCGAGCGGATCCGCACCCGAGTCGTGCAGGGCGCGGGCCGGTGCACTCGTGGACCCAACGACTCGGCGCTGGTCGTGGTATTCGGCGCGGAGCTCACGAAGTATTTGGTGCGGCCTGAGACACTAGCGCCGCTGTCACGGGACCTGCAGGGCGAGATCAACTTCGGGCTGCTCAACAGCCGTGAAGGCACCGCAGCGGAAGTTCTAGACAACGTCGCGGTCTTCCTCGACCACAGCGAGGAGTGGCGGGAGAACGGTGAGCCGTTGCTGGCCGAGATGCGCCGCGAGGCCGTGCAGGCCACCCCGCCGGGCAGTACAGCGCTGGCCGCCGCGATCGCTGATGAGATCGAGGCGTCGACCCTGGCCGGTCAGGGGCGTTGGGCTGAAGCCAGCCGCCACGCCCAAGCGGTCGCCCACCAGCTCAGCTACGGCCAGGACGACACTCGCGGGTACCGGGCGTTCTGGCTCTACTTGGCCGGGATCTGGGCCTATCGCGCTGGCCGCGACGGAGACCCTGGGCAACTTGGCACCGCCCGGAGCCTGGTCCGACAGGCCGAGCAGACTGCCAAGCCTTCAGTCTGGGCTGGGCAAATGCCACCGCTGCCCGACACCGAGACCGCCGCATTGCCGACCCACGACGACATCGCCGTGGCAGCCGTCGTGGCGAGAATCTCCGGCGGAACCCCACGTAGCAAGCACGACGCCGCAGCCGCCAAGATGCTGGACGGCCTGGCCCAGAACGACCCGCCTCTGTACGAACCGGAGCTGTCCCACCTCGGCAAGCTCCTAGGCGCGGAAGCCACGAAGCCGATGGGCCAGGCCCGCTGCGACTCGACCTGGTGCTTCGACAACGCCCTGTGGATCGCGCTGGAGGCCAAGAGTGACCATCAGACGACCGGGTTGGTGTCCTCAAAAGACGTCCGGGCTGCCGTCGGACAGCTGCGGATTCTCGCCAGCGACCGCCACCATAACGGCATCCCCCCCGGCAGCATCACCGTGATGGTCTCACCCAAACCCACGGTCGACCCAACCGCAGCGGCCAGCGTTAGCACCGACGAACACCTTTACCTGGTGCACCCCGAGACGGTCCTCGGCATTGCAAGGGACGCCAAGCTTGCCTGGGACGACATGCTCGCAAGTGCCACCGGCCGCACCACCGCCGACCTGCAGGACCTGGTCGTCACGGTGTTCCAGAGGTACGGCGTCCTGCCATCCCACATCCGGGAACGACTCACCAACCACCGCATCTCGCCCTGAGGCACCCGGCCGGTGCAGCGCCCTGGCGCCGAATCGGATACGCGTAATCGGATCACGTTCGCAGACGCCTTCGCATTGAGACTCGAACATCCATCCGTATAAGGGACACGCTCTATCGGCAGGAGGGGAAGAAAATCAACAGAGTACCGTCCTCAGTGTCGATAGTCGTGCTTGACGGAGCGCTAGCTGTTGGGGCAACAGTTCTCTGACTTGTTGTTATTGGTTGAACGGTTTCGCCAGATCGGCGGTGGCATTAGGCCAGTAAGTCAACCGTGCGGATCAGCTCGTTCTGTTCCAGGCTGTATTCAAGGCGCATCGTGCTTAGCGGCGTCCTTACATGCCAGCAGTTGGGGCAGACTCTCTCATAGCCACGCGTTCTGGAGAATCCTTACTGTGACGGATGCAAAAGACACTGAGACACTGAGAAGGTTCGTTCTTCGTGCCCGGCGAGTCCAAGCACACTCACTGGTGCACGACTGGAAGGGCCTGCTCCATCAGGCCGAGGGCGCATTCGAAGGTCACATCGATATCTCGGGGAAGCTTTCACTCAACAGTCGTCTGCCGCAAAACGAGGAAGCCTTCGAGTCTCTCGCGGCTCGGGTGCGGCCAATGACACTGAAGAGCGAACCCGTATATCATGTGACCGTTTTCGATGCGCTCGAACGTCTCTTGGCGGCAGCGCCCTCGGTGATAAAGGCGGACCTGCAGCGCTTTCAGGAGCTTCGCTACGCATGGAATGCGGCGGAGATCCAAGGAACACAGACGCAGGCATACGCACTTCAGTCGATGCGCATCGACGGCACAGATGCCACAAACCTCGTATCCGATACCCAACTCGCGGCAGGGTGGCTCTACGCCGACCTGGTACACGCCGACGCGCAGGGTCCGAAGAAAGAGGCACTTGCCTTTCCGCTCCGCGAACGCTACTCGGCTGCCGTACGCTTGTTCTCCCGCATCGCTGCCTTGACGGTCGAGACGTTGCGTTTCGTGGAACACTTGCGAGAGACGGAGACGATCTCTATTACGCAGCAAGCGTGGGATGAAGACGTCGTGGTCGGGGCTACGGAGCTCGTTCGGGAAGTGCGCGCGTTTGTCGCGCCTCTAGGGACGCCGATGCCGGACCTGCGCGACGCCAAAACAGGTCTCGACGACGATTGGACTCAATTCACCGTCACCGAGTTGCTCCGGCAGAAGCCAGCGAACCATGTGCGGGTGATCTTGGAGCGAAGCGACGGTTCTGCTGTCGCGGCATACGACGCTGCGGTCGCACACCGGCAGATCGATGAAACGGTCGCTGGTTGGCACGTTTTGGTCGCGGGCAGTGTGATGTTCCAATTCGAGTTCATCTTCGAACAAGGGCAGTTGGTCAACGGGCTCCTCGAAAGCTGGCAGGCGTTCGACTCGACGAACCGGCTCAAGCTCGCGTCCACGGTGCTCATGCGTCAAATGCACGACGCAGCAACGATGAAGTTCGAAGTCCGCGGTCACCCGCTGATTACCCTCGAGGCGCCCACCTTCGAGACTCAAGCACAATGCCAGTTCGAGGTCATGTCCGAGACACTCGAGAACATCGTTGCGATCGAATCCATCACTGGCCAGGCCTATGCGCCGTGCAATGGTGAGTTTAGCGATCGGGACCGTGTCCGACTCTGCCGTGCTCGTCTGCTGTGGGAAGGGCAGGTCGTTCGGGCTATGGCCCATCCGGTGACTGTGACCGCATTCGAGGGCGCACCGCCACAAGTCGTCGTTGTCGACCCGGGAACGGTTGAAGTGGGCGGAGCGAGTGTGCCGACACCGACCGTGTGTATGCGCCATCCTGCAATGGTCTGCAGCGACCAGGGGCCCGCTACGACTGAAGGACTTAACGCCAGGAAGTTCGAGGTCCGACCACCTGACGGCGAGCATTTTCTAGCTTGGAACCCAAGCCTTGTTAGACCCTCTGGAGACGAAGACCTTGTCCCTACGGCCGCCTGGAATCTCACCGGCATCGACGAGACGGCGTTCCTCTACTAGGTCGGCGACATCGAGCGCAGCCTCTACACCCACTCTGATTTCGCGGCAGCGGAGCCTCGAACTAGCTCGCCATCGCTGCGCTTGACCTCAGAGACCAACTCGGCCACCGGACGCTCTTGCATCGCAGTCAGAGCCGTGCGGATGTTCGGATCATCGCCGCAATCCAGATGCTCGACGATCTGGCTGGGAGAGACGTCCTCCTCGGTATCCATCCCGGGCACCGCCGCTACCCGACGATTGCAGAGGTCCTAGCCCAGCGTTGTCGAGGCCCGCCGCTCCCGATCGGCGACGCGTTCTCTATCTCGCCGTGTGAGAACCGAGTGAGTCAAGCGGGCGTTACCCGACGCGTCGGTAGTGGCGCTGGCACGTCGGGAAACGCCCGGGTTTTATCGTTTGGTAAGCCGTGTCGTGATTGTGTCGGGTGCGACGAGCGCGGCGGTGTCTTCGGCGGCCTTACGGGCGAGTTGGGGGTAGACGCTGGTGTAGGTGTCGCGGGTGAAGGTGCTGGTGACGTGGCCGAGGGTGTGCTGGACGATTTTGATGTCGTTGCCGGCGGCGAGCATGAGGGATGCTGCGCCGTGGCGGAGGTCGTGGAGGCGGATGGGTGGGAGGCCGGCTTCGTAGGCCAGCCATTGGAATTGGTCGGTGACATGTGCGGGGTGGAGTGGGTCGCCGTTTTCGTCGGTGAAGAAGAATTCTGATTCGCCGAGTCCGGCGGCGAGGCGTTCGCGGTTTTGCTTCGCGCGGTGGGTGCGGAGGATCTTGATGGTTTCGGTGTCGAGGTCGACGATGCGGTCGCTGGCGTCTGTTTTGGGTTTGCTCTGGCGGGGGTTCCAGCCGAGCTGGGTGATCTGCCAGCAGATCGCAACGGTCCCGGCTTTGAGGTCGACGCTGGGGTTCTGGATGCCGCACGCTTCTCCTCGTCGCAGGCCGCGCAGGGCGATCAGCCGGAAGAGCGGGTGGAGCCGGTGCCGGGTGGCGTGTTGCAGGAACCGGGTGGTCTGTTCGGGGGTCCACACCATGACGGGGGAGGGGCGTGGGGCGCCGATGTAGGCCTCGATGACGTTGATGCGTTTGCCGCCCGCGTGTTCGCGGACGGCGGCGAGGTGTCGGTGGTGGGTGGTTTGCCAGGCGTGGACGCGTTCGTCGGTCCATACCAGTGGCCGGGGCCGGGCCGCGGGTGGTAGTTCGACGACCGTGGCTGGGTTGAAGTCGATGAGCCGTTCGTGTTTCATCGCGATCGCCAGCGCGTGCCGTAGGGTCGCGCGGATGTTCCGCAGCGTGGGCGGGTTGACCACCCTGCGCCATTTCACCTTCTCCCGCAGAGCGGGGTCGTTGCCGGAGCGGGCCTCGCGGATCAGGTCGTTGTAGTCCTCGATGGCATCGAACATCTCGGCGATGTCGGCGACGCGTAGTTCCTCGACGGGGATGTGACCGAGGTAGGGCTTGAGGTAGAGGCGGATGTCGCTGGCGTAGCGGGCCCGGGTGGTGTCACTGATCTTCTTCTTCCCGGTCAGCCACACATCCAGCCAGTCACCGAGGAGGGCCCTGCGGTTGAGCTGCTGGCCGGTGCGAACCTTGTGGCGCACGGTGTCGGCGTCGGGCAGTTCCCGCGTCTTGTTGACGGTGGCGAGGACCAGCTCGATGATCTTCGACTGGGTGCGCTGGTCGGTGGTGATGGCTAGTAACTGCTGTGCGTGGATGAGGTCGTTTTCGGCTGCGGCCTGGGTGGTGAATCCGCCGCGCCGTAGCGGGTTACGGCGTGTGCCGTCGAGGTTGGCGGGGAGTTCGAGCTGGTAGGACCAGCTGCCGTGGTGGGGGTTCCATTTGCCGTCGGCTCGCCGCAGCGCCGGGCATTTGGTGCCCAGCCGTTTACCGGTGTCGGTGTCGCGGCAGCTGCATCGTTTGAATGTTCGCGCGTTCGCCATGGGGTCACTCCCTTTCGTTTCCGGGTTCGGTTCGGGCCGCTGCGGCGGGGTAGCCGAGCAGGGTGAGGAGCTCTGGTGTGGGCACCAGGTAGTTCCTGCCGACGCGGATGATCCGGCAGGGGAACTGGCCTGCTTGGGCGAGCTCGTAGCTTTTGGTGCGGCCCAGCCCGAGCGCTTTCCCGGCGGTGACCAGGTCGATCACAACGGGAAGTTCGCCCAGTTCCGCCAGCGTCATCCCGGCCCTCACCACGACCACCCCGCGTGCGGGGACGTGCCGGGTGCAGGAGTCGCTGGCGCGTCCCGCCCAGCGCCAGGCGTCGTACGGCACCGGTGAGCCGGGTGGCCGCCCATGGGTTGGGTGGCCGCGTGGGGCGGTGGGTATCGACGCTCGGCTCCACCGGTGGTGTCAAGCCGAATCCGCTGGTCGGTGCAGGTCACTGTGGCGGGTCGGGGCTGGTGGCTCGGCCGATGCGAGCGCGCTGGTGGTCGGGTGGGGCCAGCGGGTGAATCAGCCGAAGGTGCCGGCGCGCTGAGCTCCGATCGGCCGGTATCGAGCGGATGGCCAGGAGTGTTGCCGTAGCCGCCAGTACCGGCCACCGGCGCGCCCTGGGCGGTGGTCTCGACCTGGATGCCTCCTTGTCGGCCGTCCCACATCGGTGCGGGACGGCAACATCCGGCTGGCCTGCCGCCCAGGGCGCGCGATATCAACGCTCGCCTCGATGGTGCCCGTCAAGTCCGCCACCCGCTGGGCCGGCCGGATCAACCACAGGCGGTTTCAACGACACCCCCGAGGGCTGCGCAGTGGCCGGCCTCCCCTGGGCGAGCCGTTGTTCGGTGATCTCGTGGAAGGAGGGGTTGAGGTCGATACCGATCGCTGCCCGGTCGAGTCTGCGGGCAGCCAGGACAGTGGTCCCTGAACCGGAGAATGGGTCGAGGACGATCCCGCCGGGCGGGCATCCGGCCGCGATGGCGCGCAGCGGGATGGCGATGGGGAACGCGGCGTAGTGGTGGTGGCGGCTGGGCCGGGTCGATAGTGACCACACCGTCCCGGGGTTACGGCCTGCCGGGTGGCGGGTGGTGTGGGGGTGGCCGGGCCGCAGGTTGTTGCCGGGCGGCTTGATGAACGCCTCTGTCGTGTCGTACTTGCCTGCTGGTGGCCAGGTGGTGGTGATGGTGTGGGGTTTGTTCGCGGTGTGGTGTGCTCGTCTGGTGAGTGACCGGTCGCCGGTGTAGGGCTCGCGGATCGGGTCCAGGTCGAAGAAGTACCTCGGGGACCGGGTGAGGAGAAACAGGTGCTCGTGACGCCGCGCGGGGCGGTCCGTGACGCTTTCGGGGATCGCGTTGGGCTTGTGCCAAATGATCTCCGACCGCAGGACCCATCCCCGTTCCTGGAGTGCGAGGGCGACGCGCCAAGGGATCCCGGCCAGGTTCTTGGCCGGCAGGCCGTCTTTTCGCCCGGCTCCGCGTGGGGTCGTTGAGGCGTTGGAACGCCCGTTGAGGGTTCCGCTGTTGATCCGGGTGCCGGTCTGCCCGGAGGTGTAGGAGTCGCCGAGGTTGAGCCAGCACGTGCCGGTCGGCTTGAGGACGCGGTGGACCTGGGTGAAGACGGCGGCGAGGCTGGCGACGTAGGCGTCGATGGTGTCTTCGAGGCCGAGTTGCCCGGCGACGCCGTAGTCGCGTTGCCGCCAGTACGGCGGGCTCGTCACAACACAGTCCACTGAGGCCTCCGGCAGTCCGGCCAGGACGGTGCGGGCGTCGCCGGTCAGTAGCCGGACCTCATCCATCCCGCGCTCGGCGGTCACGGCCGGTTCCCCTCATCACCCGGCCGAGAATCCTTCAGTTCGGCTGAACTCGGTGACTTTGGCGGGCGCCGAAGAATGAGGACTTCCTCGTGCACGTTCACGTGCAGCGGCAGACCGGCCGCGCGGGCTTTGCGGGTCTCATGCATCGCGAAGAACGACGCCCGCGTCACGAGACGGTCGCCGTTGATCCCGCACAGCAACGCGACGATCCGCTGGAGGGGTTCCAGCCCGGCGTCTTGGGCGGAGGCCCACACCTGGGCGGGGAAATCGACGAAGTGTCCGCGGGTCCGGAACGGGCGGGTGGTGATCGCGACGATCCCGCCCGGCCGCAGCAGCGGCAAGCAGCCGGTCAGGATGTCGGTGAACCCGGACAGCAGCCGGTGGTGGCTGGTGCGGGCGAGGTTGTTGTGGTTGTTGCCGTAGCTGTGGTCGAACTTACGGACTCCGGGCCGGCCGCTTTCGCGGGTGGAGCGGACCTGCCCGTGGGTGGCCGGCCCGTACGGCGGCGAGGTCAGCAACAACGCGACCTGCCCCGCGACGCGGGTGTCGGTGATCAGCGCGCCGGCGTTACGAGCGTCGCCGGTGATGACCGCGCCGGCCCCGGGGGCGCCGTGGTCCCGGGCGTGGTCGAGGTTCGCACGCGCCAACCCGGCCCACCGCGGCTCGCACTCGATACCGATCGCGGACCGGTCCAGGTGCACGGCTTCCACCAAGGTGGTGCCGATCCCGCACATCGGGTCCAGGACGAGGTCACCGGGCCGGGTATAGCTGGTGATCGCGGTCGCGGCCAGGGCGGGCAGCATCTTGGCCGGATGAGAGGTCGCGGCGTGCAGGTACCGGCCACGACGCTGAGACGCCGACGGGTGCTGCGCGCACGCCCACACCGACAGCGGCAACGGCAACGGCTCAAGCGAGTCGGTCGGCTCCGCGTGAACGCGGTCAGGGTGGTTCGGGCCAGGCTGGTTGGACTGGTCAGGGGTGTTCGGCATGACGGGTGCTTCTGCATATCCACCCGTCCCGGACGGCACGCTCTCAGTGAACCCGGCCGCTTAGGCAGTACCTAGGCGCGCCCGTAGGCACGCCATCGCCACCCCGTAGGCGCGGCTTAGGCACTACAGACCACGTCACCGTCGATGGCAGACGCGATCATCCACAGATGCGCACGGCCGACGAGCTCATCGGCGGAACGCCCCGCACAGTGGTCGGGCTGTCAGGCGGCTGAGCACGATCTGGCCGTCGCCGCGCGAAGGTTGGGCTGGTCAGGGCCCGGAGATCGTGAAGGCTTGGGCTGTGAGGGCTGCGCGGAGGTTTCTCATGGATCCGGTTGTCGTTGCGATGGCTATCGAGCGTGTGGCCAGGTCGGTCGCGGCGTCTCGGTCTCCGCAGGCCGCGTGGATGCGTGAGCTCACGCTCAGCAGTTCTGCTGAGCCGCGCACGCTGGAGGCCGGCCAGGCGGCGCGGGCGTCGTCGAGTGCGGACTTGCCCAGGCGCAGGTAGGACGGGGTGGTCTGGCCGAGACGGTTCATGGCGTGACCGGTCCATTTTTGGATCTCGGGAGGGTCGAGGTATCCGACGTAGGGAGGGATCTCTCCGTCGTCGGCGCGTCCCAGGAGGGTCCAGGCGGCCGTGAGGTCGATTTGTGTGTCGCGAGCGTCGTTCAGGCAGGCGTGGTGGTGGGCGCGTACGGCGTGGAGCCATGACCGTACGGCGGGATGCGCCTTGGTGCCGCCCAGGCGGAGGGCACCGTCGGTGAGTGTGAACGCTCGGCGATAGTGCCCTTGATCGGCGAAGACTCTGCTCATCTGACCGATCAGGTAAATGCAGGAGGACAGATCGCCGGCCTGGTGGGCGTGGGCGGTGGCGTCACGGTAGTGCCGTACTGCGCTTTCGACCCTTCCCATGTCGTAGGTCAGATAGCCGACGAAGCCGCCTGTGTCGGCGGCCAGTGCCGAGATCCTCTGCCGCTCGCTGGTGGTCCGCGCGGTGGCGAGCCAGGCGAGGATCTGCTGATGGTGCTCGACGGCCTGGGTGAAGACAGCAGACGGGCCCAACAGGTTGTCCAGGCGCCCGTGGGCGGCCCGCAGCGCGATATGGGCATCTAACCGCTCGCGGCCACCGGTGGCGCCGCCTGCGCCCAGCCCCGTGGCGATCGTGGCACCGACGATGCCCGTGCTCGTGAGGAACTCTCTGCGTAACACCTCGTCATCCCAATCCTGGAGGAGGTCGTTCACGGCACCATCCAGTGCGGTGTGGGCGGCCTCCTCACGGCGTTGTCGTTGGGCGGCGGCTAAGGAAACCAGTTTGCCTCCTGCACCGAGGGCGTTGTCCAGACTGAGCACGATCGGTGGTGTCGGAGATCGACGCTCGTGTTCGAGATCGAAAACGTGGCTCTTACTGCAGTTGGCTCGGCGTGCGAGCTTTCGCAGCGTCAAGTCTCCCCTCAGCCGTCGCAACTCCTCGGCGAACGAAACCCCGTCAGTGTTCGGCATTGCCACCCCCATGCCGTGGTGATCGCGTTGTGTCCGCGTCCCGTTGACTTCATCCGACCTGGGGAGATCTCACAGCGATTCCGGCCGCTCAGGCAGCCCTTAGGCACATCGTCGCTACCGCTTGAGCAGGGGCATAGGCATGCAGAGCCAAGTTCGTCGACGGTGCGCAGAGTGTCCCGCACGATTACGCCGAAATATTCCTGCGCGGTCGACATTTCGTCGAGCCGAGCACCGGCTTGTATTCAGACCTTGGTAGCCGGTGAAAAGCCGTCGGTGAAGATTGTCGGTCCGCCGTTGAGGTAGCTCACTAGCGCGATGCGTGTCGTGGAGACGAACTCGGACGGTATCTGCTCGACGGGCACCCAGGTCACCTGTGAGTGTTTGTGTGGCTCGGCATTGACCGGTTCCCTGGTCCAGGTCTGTGTGGCGAAGATGACGGTCAAGAACCCGTTCGGCGCCTCGACACCCCAGGCGCCGTGGATGATGTTTGCGACCTTCAACTCGGCTGGATCCACGACGAGGCCGGTCTCCTCCTGGAGCTCGCGGACGGCGGTCATGGTGATGACCTCGCCCTTGTCTGCTTTGCCGATGGGCAGGTCCCAGCGCCTCGGAGCGAATTTCGCTTCGGGTCCACGCTGGATCAGCAGCACTCGGTCGGCCGCCGTGTCGTGGACGATGACGGCGGCGACGAGCAGGGTGTGGGATTCGAGTGCCGGAGGCAGGGCGGTATCGGTCATCGGTGTCCTTGAACCAGTGAGCGGATCGAATCCTCGGCTGATCGGGTGGCCTCCATGAGCTGGCCCAGGAGATGAGGGGCGATCGTTCCGTCCCCGAGCCCGGCCGCCCGTAGGAGGCCGGTCAGGGTATGCATGTCGTCGGCTGCGGTGTGGGAGCGGCATGGCCGGTGGGAGAGCACGTCTTGAGCGGCGTAGGCATCTGCGGATTCCACCGCGTCGCACACGATCTTCTGGGCGACGCGCGGCACATGGCGGTCGCCAGCGGCGAGATCGATGACGGTCAGTCCGAGACGGACGTGGAAGACGGTGTGCTCGTCAGCGGGCTCGAGGCTGAGGTACCGGTCCATCATCGTGGCGATGTCGGGCGCGGCCGGGTGGTCACCCAGATGGAGACAGAGGACCTTCATACAGGCGGCGACGGCCTCCTCCCACGGCGTCGGGACGACCGAGGACGCCAGCAAGCCGAGAGCTGCGTCGTGGTCTCCGACGTCGCAGTAGGCGAGTACCGCGACCTGACGGCCGTCGAGGAGACGTTCACCGATGCCCTTGTGCCGCTCGGCGTGCTGCAGCGCTTCGGCCCACCGGCCCGCCCAGGTCAGGGCCCGGGTGCCATCGGCGAGCAGGACGCTCCACATCCATGTGGCCAGCTCACGGTGATCGTCGTCGTGGCTGATGAGCTCGGTGAGTTCGATCGTCCTGCCGTTGAGGCGCGCGTTCGTCCGGGTAGCTACGGCTCTGAACAGTGCTTCCAGGAGTTCGTATGCCGTGGTGCCGTCGCCGGCGCGGATGAGGAGACGGCCGAGGTTGATAAGGGGTTGTAAGGCGAGTTTCGCCGTCGCCATGTCGAGTGGTCGGCGTGCACGGAAGGCCTCGTATTGGCGCTGGCAGAGGTCATGTGCGGGTTCGGGTAAGCCGCAGTCGCTCGCGATCAGCGCGGCCAGGTTGTGTGCCTCGGCGGCGCGCACAAGTGATTCCTCGGTTCGGTGGCTCGCCAGGCGGGCCAGTTCACGGACGCGGGCGACACGGGTCTCGAGGGCCCGGCAGACCGGCTTGGCGCGGGGGAGCAGCGGGAATCGATCCGCGGCCATGGCGCGAAGGTCCGGCATCGAGGCTTTGCCCGATCCGGTCTTCTCCTCAGACGGCGCGGTCACCAGCCGACCGTCAGGCGGGCGTTGGGCCGGCTGATGAGCGTCCCGGGCGCGAGCTCCTCATCGGGCGTGCCGGCCGGGTGCGCGGTGATGACGGGTTGGGAGGGCCGGTCGCTGTCCCAACGGTGCAGCAACTCCAGGAGTGTGGCGGCGACCTTGTCGGCCTCGGGCCCGTGCGCGGTCACACCCAGCTCGTCAGAGGTCGGGTCGAGTTGGCGCATCGCGATGTAGGCGATGGTGCCGCCTTCGTAGATGCCGGCGCCCGCCCACCGGAATCCCGGATCTGCCAGCCCTGTTTCACGGGCTTTCTTGGTCACCGACAGGCGGGCGAAGCCGCTGGTGTTCATCGCCAGCCACAGGTCGAGGTGTTCGACCGGCTGCTCGTCGTGGACGCGGATCCCGCTCCAGCGCTCGCGCGCCGGATGGGTGAGGGCCCGGCTGAGGGCTGTCGCGTCGTGAGGGTCGCGTGCGTCGAGTTTGAGGACGGCTTCGGGGCCGAGCTCGAGGACCCGGTCGTCGTGGGCGTCGGCGCCTCGGATGGGCACGAATCCGCAGACCCGGGCGTGCCGGCTGACCAGGTGGCCTGAGGAGGTGAGGTCGAGGGCGAGCGAGCGGGTCAGGCCGCTGCCGTGCAGGCGCCATGGCAGTACGATCCGACCGCCGGGGGCGAGTTGGCGCCACCAGGCGGCGGACAGGTCCCATGCTTCGGCGGTGACGATGATCCGGTCGTACGGTGCACCGGCGAGATGACCGGCTGCGCCGTCCGCGCAGATCACCTCGACCTGCTCGTATCCGGCCGCTGCCAGCGATGCGCGTGCGCCGTCGGCGAGGTCATCGTCGATCTCGATGGTGACGACCTGGCCGGTCGGCCCGGCCAGCTCGGCGATCAGGCCGGCGTTGATGCCGGTGGCAGCACCGATCTCCAGTACGCGGTGGCCGGGACGGACGTGGAGATCTTCCAGTTGCACGGCGACGATATTGGGGTTGGACGCCGAGGAGACCGCGCTGCCGTCCGTGGCTCGTTTGGTCACGACGACCTGGGGAGCGTAGGCGGTCTTGAGGTCGACGCCGGGCAGGAACCGGTGCCGCTCCAGCACGGCGAAGGCCCGCTCGACCCGCGAGGTCTGAAGCCAGCCCTGGTCGCGGAGGCGCGCGACGAGTTCGGCCCGCAACTGCTCGGCACTCGGGGCGTCGCTGGTCACCGCGCTTACGGTAGCCGGAGCGGGGCTGGCCGAGGCCGGAATCGGAGCGGGCGTGGGTTCGAGGTCCTGGTGGAAGACCGTGTGTGCCGCTGTTCCTGCCAGGACACCTTGGACGTCGGCCGGGATGCCTAGTCGGTTCCAGGCGAACAGGATGTGGTGGGCGAGTACGGCCCGAAGGCCACGCGTCAGACAGCCTTGATGCGCCAGCTCGGCGAGCTGTTCGCCGGCGCGGCGGAAGGTGAGGGGCCATTCGGGCACGGCCGCGAGGGGACTACCAGGGCTGTTCTTGCGGGCGGTGATGAGCCGGTGCACGTCGTGCGCCGCGGTCTCGGAGGGGGTCTGGCGATCGGTTGCGCGGTGATCGGCCACCTGCGCCCAGACATCGCCTTGCTCGTACCACTCCAGGCGGGCGGCGCGCATCAACGCGGTGGCCAGGACCAGCCCGTGTTCCCGCCGATGGTCGGTGTGGGCCTGACGCAGATGCTGGAGGATGTGGTGGCTGTCGGCGTGGAACAACGCGTGGGCGATGTCCATCCCGGTAGGGCCGCCGAAGGCGTGGATCTCCGGCTCGTAGATGGCCGTGGCCCACCGCCGGATGAGGCCCTCCGCGGCCAGGTCCCGTATCGCGTGTTCCACCGCAGTGGTGGCCTGCTCGTGTTCGCCGGGTTTCGGAAGGTACCGCAGCCGCCAGGACTCAGCCTTGCGGACGAACCACCATGAGGTGAGAACCTCGGCGCGCTCGGCGTCGGCGAGCACGGGCCCGAGACCGGCGACGGCCATTTGTTCGGCGGTTTGCCAGTCGTCACACCACACGTTCACCTGTCGCCATCCGTTGGTGGTGTCCGGGAGGTTCATCTTGTCTTCCTTCTGGCTGTCGGTTAGTTGATCAGCAGGCTGGTCTCCCAGCCCGTGCTGGTTCCGCTGGTGATGGTGTGAAGGGTCAGGGCGACCCCGGCGCTCCCGTCGATCAGGCCGGGCAGCGTCAAGGTCGGTGCGTCGCCGTCCCCGGAGTGATCAAGGAAGGCGTCGAGGAGGCATGGCAGGAGGTTGCCGAGATCCGGGGACAGCGCGTCGGCGGCGGCGTACCACGTCGTGGCGATCAGGCCCGCCCAGCCGTGGCATAAGGTGAGATCGATGAGCTGCGCGACTTGGCCGGGGTCGGATAGGCATCCGGCCAGGTCGTTCTCGGCTCGACGCTGGCGGGCGAGGTCGCCGGTGGCGATGCCGGCGAGCTGCTGGGCGCGTGCGATGCCCGGAGTGCCGTAGCACCAGGAAGGGCGGCCGGGCTCTGTACGGGTCGAGCGGCCGGCGCGGAGTTCGGCGAGTGTCACTCGCTGAGGCCACCACGGGCTTGCCGGACCATCCCGACGCCAGACGTCCAGCCACCGGCAGATCGTTTCGATGGCGTCGGCCTGCCCGTCGACGGTGATGCCGCGCCGCATCGCGATCGCCAGCAGCGCGAGCGGACCGGTGATGCCATGGGCCATGCCGAGGTCCGCATGCCCGCCGCGGAACACATCCACGGGCCGGCCGAGGGGAACGTCGGCGGTCCACCAGCCGGGCACCGAGATCCCGGCAGGGTCGGGGGCGGCCACCGGTTCGGTGAGCCGCACCAGATAGGCGAGTACCCGGCGGACCAGCGGGCTGTCCGGGGCGCGGTGCAGCAGGTACGCGCCGAGACCGGCCAGACCCCGTACGAGGTCGAACTCGGCCAGTGCTGGACGCCGGGCGGCGTCCAGCCGAGAGGTGGCCGCGTGTAGCCGGGCCTGCACCAGCGTGGTGACCGCGGACTCCAGACGTTCGCGCGCTCGCGCATATCGTCCGGAAGGTGCTGAGGTGGACAGCGCGAAGGCGACCGCGGGAACACCGTGCCAGAGTCCGGCGCCCGGACCGGCGCTAATTTCCTCGCGGGTCGCGTACGCCAGCCACTGATGAACCAGATCCCAACAGTCGATGCCGGCGTGCGCGCGGGCCCCGTGCAGGACGGCGATCCCGGCCGCACCCTTGGACAGAGACTGGCCTGACCAACGAGAGCCGGCCGGGTCGCGGCCATCTCCGCCTTGTGGAACGGCGGGAACGGCCAGTGCCGTGGCTATCCGGTCGGCGACCGTCCGGGCGTCGTGTCGCTGCCGAGCTGCCACCGTGTCGGCGTGCGCAGTCATCGGGAGGCTCCCTCGCTCGTGTCGTGGCGTGCGACCCAGGACAGGGCGACGGAGCGGGCCACCCGGTGACAAATCCGCTCGGCCGCAGGGGCGATGCCGTGCGCGCGGACATGGTGCATGTGCAGCAGCGACCCGAACGCCGAGGACCGGCGGACGTGACCGTCGTTGATGGCGAGGGTCCCGATGTAGGTGGTGGCCGCGTCGCGGCGGGCCCGCCAGGCCGCGGCGATCCGCGGTCCGCCGGCGATCGCCCGCAAGGCGGTCTGATCATCGGAACCGGCGAGGCGGACGGCCTGGCGGACGATCGTACGGTCGAGCGCCGGTGTCGGGTGGGTTTCGGCGTGGTCGATGAGCCAACGCATTCCGGCAGGCACGCTCCCGGCCAAGGCGGACGCGAGGTCCACCAGGCTGGCCGCAGTAAGCGCGCTGGGATGGATGTTCGGTGCGGTGGCCCGGGCTGTGAGCTGGGCGAGCACGGCGCTGGAGTCGGCGGCGAACAACTCCTCGGCAGCCGTCAGCGCGAGCCCGGAGCCGTACCGGGCAGTCTCCGGCCGGTAGGTGTCCAGAACCAGGTCACCGGTCAGCCCTCGGTGCCGTAGTTCGGCCGCCCATGCCCCGACGCGGACGGCGGCCTGCCCGTACTCCTGGGCGTCGGCTAGGTGGATCCGCAGCCGCAGATGCGGACGCGGGTCCTGGTAGCGAACGAACCACCATGGTGGGGGCTCCGGCCATTTCAACCACAGCTCAGGCAGATGCCGGATGAGGATCGTGTCGAACACCTCGGGATGCCCGTACAGCTTGGCGTACAGGACACGCGAACCCGGAAGGAAACCGTCCTCGGCGCCGACCAGGCGCAGCGGCTCAGAGGCGTTCACGGCTGCGGGCGCGGGAGCGGGCGGTGCGGTGGCGGACAGCGGTACGACGATCTCGTGGGCGCGGCCGGCGAACCATCCGTGATCGATTTTGCTCGGTGCCTCCGTCACGACGGCGCCCGCTCCCGCCTTGTGCAGGTGCTCGCGGAGGATCGTCAGGTCCATCGGTTCGTCCAGGTTCAACCGCAGAACACGATCGCCGTGTCCGACGTTCACATTCTCCGGAAGAGACAGGCGCGCGCGTAGAGCGTCCATCGCCGCCTTCCACGCCGGCCACGGCGAACTGAGGTCAGGCAGGGCGTCGGCACAGATGCGCCACCGCGCGGGCGTGAGAACGGTCCGGCGATAGCGGAGACGGGGCAGGAACGGTAGGCATTCGGCCGCCCCCCAGGAGAAAGCCGACACGGCGGCGCGTCGGGCACGGGGGAGCTCGAACAGGAAACGAGCGATCGGCGGCATGTTGTGCCGGGCCACGGCGTTGGTCGGTGTCGGCTCGACCACGTGGCGCGTGGACAACGACACCAGGAACAACTGGTCGCGGTCGGCGGTGACAGCCAGATCTCCGATCGACATTCGGTATGGATCACTGCGGTGGTGTTCGGCGACGGACAGCAGATGAGGGAGCAGGCGCGGTGAGCGAGTGACGTTTTCGGCGTGAGGGTTCCGGGGCGGGAACGACAACTGCGCCGACATCGCGCCGTCGACACCGACCGGCAGCCGATTGAACAGGTCGGTAAGCCGCTGCTGGTCTTGGTCGGGCAGCACGTCGAGGAAACGGCCGGCCAGTGTCACTCCGGTCCGGCCGACTCCCGTCACCGCGAGCGTGAAGTCGCCTTCGGCCAGAGCTTCCATCGTTGGCGCGTGTACCTCCGCGCACAGTGCCATATGCGGCGCCGGGCGAAGTTCGCCGACGTCGCCGGGTTCCAGGGCGCCGAGGAAGTCGTCATCGAGAACGACCTCCCGTACGCCATCCAGGGCAGCTCGTTGCGCTAACGCCAGCAGCCGTTCATCCCGCCGCGACACCCCTGCGTCGGAGGCCGTGTCCTGCGCATCGCCGAAGTGGGCGGGAAAACCGAGGCCGGTCGCAACGTCGACGAGCCGGCGGATGGGGACCAGAGCGCCAGCACCGTAATGGGCCACGAACCTGGCGTGATAGTCACCCCAGCTCGAAAGCCCATGAGGATATGGCGTCAGCTTCAGCAGCACGTCGGCGGCGCGTGCCGCCTCGACAGCGACCTGCGAGGGCAGCGTCAGGCTGCAGCCGAGCCGCAGGTCCAGCATCAGCGGCTGCCCACCGGCACTCGATAGCGCCAGCATCCGGTCGGCCACTGCCTTCCTCCCGGTGATGCTCGCCCAGTGGCCGCCGGCGTGGAGATCAGCCCGGATCTTGTCGAGCTCCTGGACCAGCGACGTCACCTCTGCGACCAGGGAAGCGCCGATTCTGTCGAGTTCGTCCAGGACATGAACCAGGCCGTCCGTGCACGTCGCAGGTGGCCGCAAGCTAGTGATCAGGGCACCGCACGCGATCAACTCGGCCAGGACATCATCCAGCATCGAGACCGGAGCATCAGGGATCTCAGCGGACAGCTTCTTGACCAGATCATCGCTGCGAATCGGGCACGAAGCCGCCTGCATCACGGTCCGGACAGCCCGGTTGTGGCGAACCGACACCTCCACTGCCGTGCTCTGGGCCGGGTCACCGGCATGAGGCTGCCACGGCACCACCAGCCGCTCACCCCGCACGAACGCGAGATCGTTCGCCACGAGCGACAGCCGATGGCGTAACACGGTGCATGACTCAAGCCGCGCGATCACCCCGGCCAGCCACATCGCGTCGGCGCGAGCCCGGACATGGGCCCGGTCGCCCCACACGACCGAGGCATCCGACCCGAAACGCACTGCGGCGACGCCGGCGAACAATCCGAAGGGCGTCGCCCGCCCGCGCATCCGCACCAGGTAGCGGGCCAGAGACAACCCCATACGCCGTACCTGAGCGGCCGAAGGGCGCCGCCCCTCGCATACCGCTGAAACACGCGCTGCCAGGACCGGACTGGCGAAAGTGACGGCCTCCGCGACAGCATGATGCGCCCACACCTCAGCGAGCCAGGCACACCACCGCTCGGCACCGGCCTCGTCACCGCGGCCCGGCCAACAACTCGAACCCGGAACATCCGGCAGAGCGACCGCACGGACCAGCGCGGCATCGAGATGCCGATAGCCCCGTGCACGTTCCTGCGCACTCAACCTGTCTCCGTTCGCTCCGGCCACCCACCACACCGAGCCCCGGGCCATCCCATGCGGAGACGACCCGGGGCCTCCCGTCAGCAGTCGCTGCCTCTGACGGTGTTGCACCCGTCGTCGGTGTTGCCCAGCAGCACGTTCACCGCGTCACCGGACTCGACGATCCTGACGTCGAGATCGAGGTCGGCCGGGACGGCGGTCTGCCGCAAGTCGATCGTGCTGGCACTCATTGCGCTGCTCCTTCTTCGTAGGGGGACTGCGGACGCCTACCCCAGCCCTGGAACGCACCGAGGCACGCGCTCAGATCGAACCGGACTGTCGCGGACGAAAAATGATCAGATCGACCAAAACACCATTAAATGCTTTAGGCTGATATGACCAAATCCGCTGGTATGGCAACGCCGTTCTGGCGCATGCGTACGGCGAAATGAATACGCGCTGTGCGCCCTCGGGCGCCAGAATGTTCACAGACATTCACACCTGAAGGGGCTACTGGTTGACCGCTCGCCGCCTCGGCTGTCACGCTCGAATCGTCGATGTCGGAATCGATCGCGGTTGGGAGCCCCCGTGCCGGAAACCTCAGATGTACGTCCAGGTGGCGAGCCGGTAAAGGCTGACTTTGTGGGAATCGACGGCAATTCACCCGCCAATAAATGCCCAGCGGTACTCGTGGTCCCCGGCACCGGCGATCTCCTGCAGGTCGGCCGGAAGGTCACCGATCCCGCCACCATCGCCGAGCTCAACCGGCACACCTCGATCGCCGACGACGAGACCGCGATCTGGATTCCGGCCAACCTCAAGAAAAGCCTGCTCGACGCGCTCACCGGAACCTACGAACCCGGCCAAGCGGGACCCGGCGAGCCGGCCTTCGAAGATCTGCTGGCCGGAACCGAACGCTCCGTCGTCCACCTGGAGGCCCGCGACACCTACGACGCCACCGATCCGGCATTCGTGAAATGGCAGCAGGACGGCGACACCACCTACGCGTGGGATGCCTGGATCGACCTCATCGGAGAGGTAGTGGCCCGCGGCGTCCGGTTCCGCCGCCTGAGGATCATCTCCGAGCCGGCCAGTGACTACATCCGCTGGGAACACGCGATCAGCTACGGCAACCTCAAAGCGGGCGAAGAACTGCGGTGGCTACCCCGCCACCTGGCCTATGACCTACCGCAGCCCGTCGCCGACTTCTTCATGTACGACCAGCGGCTCATCGCCTACAACTTCACCGCCGGCGACGGCACCGACACCGGACGAATGGAGTACATGGCCGACCCCCGCAAGATCCCCCCCGTCGTCGGCATGTTCGAAATGCTCTGGGAACGCGCCATCCCGCACGCCGACTACACCCCGTCCTGACCCTCCAGCCGGGCGAGCGCGGAGCGGATCCGCTCAGTCGCCGCTGTCCCGGTCTCGGCGAGTGCCCACAACCGGTTCCACGCCGCGACGTACAAGGCGACCTCCGCTGGCTGGGTCACCGACAGATACCCCGACACCAGCTCCACCGTCACCAGGTGGCCGTCGGTGATATCGAAGGCCTCCTCCGGATGAACCGCTTTCCGGTCCACCTCGACCGGGATGATCCCCACGAACACGTTCGGCCGCCGCCGTACGTGAAGCAGATGCAGCAACTGCTCACGATGGACCTCCCGCCCGTACGGCCGGTACCACAACACGGGCTCCTCCAGCAGGAAGAGCCAACGAGCGTCCGGCCGGCCCAGCAGACTCTGCCGGTCCGTCCGCTCCGCCACCGCCCGCGTGATCTCCTCGGCCGGGTCCTCGGTCTCGACCGCCTGCTCGACGAGCACACCGGTCAGCGCCGCACGCGTGTACGCCTCGGTCTGGATCATGCCGGGAAATACCTTCGGCTGATACGACCGCGCGACCGCCAGCTCCTCGTACTGCTGCCGGATCGACTTCTGCGCCGCCTCGAGGCCACCTTTGTTCATCTGCTCGTAGGGAATCCACATCCCCGCAACAGCGGCCTGCTCCCGCAGCAGTTCCTCCGCCCGCCGCTCCGCCGCACCGCAGACCGAACACCACAGCCGCACGTGCCCAGCCGAGATCGTCCGCCGCCCCTTCTCGATCATCGACACCTGCGACGCGGACTTCCACCCGGCCAACGACGCGAACGCACGCCCCGATATGCCACTGGCCTCTCGCAACTCTCGAAGCTTGCTCCCCAGCAACTCACGAGCTGCCTGAGCCGAAGACGACGGTGACGAAGGCATAGTCCGGCAATCATGCCCACCACAGCACCGCGAATCAGCAGGGATCCATCAAAAGGCGTCCCGCCCGGCGAGTGAGATGTCCGGGTGATCGCGCGCAGGCGGCCAAGCGTCGGCTCGTTTGGCTAGCCATGCGCCTAGGCATTTCGTAGGCACGTCATAGGCACTGGTCGGTAGGCGTACGCCTCGGCTGGGCGTGCCGAGGAAATGCCTAACGTCGCTGGCTGCATGGGAGCTCCGAACCTTCCAGGTCGAAGGAGCTCATCCCATGGCCAGCCTCGAACGTCCTCACTCTGATGCCGGTGACTCGCCCACCCGGACGGCGCGACGCCGGGTGCGCAGGCGCCGTACGCGGCGGGACGCGCCGACGTCGCTGCAGACGGTCGCTTCCACCTTCCAGATGCTGACCAACGGCCCGAGCCCGCTCTGCCTCGACGGCCGAGTGGTGAAGCACGGGCTGCCTCGCCGGCCGATCCCGCTGGATGAGCTGCGGGCGATCTTGTTGCACCCCTCGACGGGGCGGTCCTGCCGGGATGCCGCCTGGCGGCACCTGATCACCTCCGCCCGTACCGACGGACCGGCCTGGGTGGTCGGTACGGTCGGCGTCGCGTTGCCCGCGCTGCGCAAGATCGCCGCCGACCTGGCGGACGGGTACCGGGGCGATGCCGCGGATCTGCATTCGGCGGTGCTGACCGGATTCCTGGAAGGCCTGCACCGTATCGATGTGGACCGGCCGGGGCTGATCACCCGGTTGCGGTGGGCGGCGTACCGGGCCGGGATCAAAGCCCGGTACACGCGGGCCGGGATCCCGTCGATGCCGTTGCCGCCGCTGGAGTCCCAGCCGCCGCCGAACCCGTGGGGCCACCCTGACCTGATCCTGCTGGACGCGGTCGCCAAAGGGGTGCTGTCGCCGGTGCAGGCCGAGCTGATCGGCCGGAGCCGGTTGGAAGACCTCACCCTTAAACAGGCCGCAGCCGAGCTCGGTGTCGGTTACGAGGCGGCGTGCAAGGCGCGCCGGCGCGGTGAGGTACGGCTGATCGCCGCGCTCGCTTCCGGTGATGTGGAACATCGCCTGTCCGCTCCCGCTGTGAAAGGCGGTCTTTCCACAGCGAGGGAGCAAAACCCTGAGCACGGTGTGCGGGGCCGATCCACCACCTCGGACGGCACATCCGAAACCGATGGATCCCACCAAGACCGCGATGAGAAAGGAGTCTTCTGCGGCCCCGCACACCGCCCATCACCGGCCGACATGCCACCCGTGTCGCGGCACCGATCCCGTGACCGCGCTCGTACGCATCGGCCTGGCGGAGGCACCTCATGAGGATCCTTCGCCGCCACGCCCTGCCGGCCATCGGGATGACCGTGGCCTTCCTCGTGCTCGATGCCATCACCGCCGACGCGCTGGTGCCCGGCGCGGTGGCGCAGAGTCTGGACGCGGTGATCGGAAACATCACCAAATGGCTCGTCGGGCTCTTGGTCTCGCTCGCCACGTTGTTCCTGACGGTGGGTGGCCTGCGTTACCTGCTCGCGGGGGGTGATCCGGGAGAGGTCGCCAAAGCCAAGGACACGCTGAAGTACGCCGCGATCGGCTACGGCGTCGCCGTGCTCGCGCCGGTGCTGGTGAAGATCCTCCAAGGCTTCGTGGGGGCGTGACCACGATGCCGAGACCACGCGCGTGGATCCACGCCCTGTTCGTGTGCTGCCTCACCGGCGCGACGGTCATCGTGATGGTCGGCGCCATCCGGGCTGCGAGCGCTGAAGCCTCCGTACGGGTGCCACCTCCACCGGCTACATCCCCGGCGCCGGCCGAACCGTCAACCAAACCCGAGTCCTCCACACCTGCGACTGCACCGGCCTCTGGCACGCCGACGCCCCAGCCGTCGAACGGAACCGGCTCGGTCGATGACGGTAGCGGCGGGTGCGGCCTGTTCGACATCGGCTGCAAGGCCAAGGAAGCGATCAACGGGTTCTTCCGCGGACTCGTCACCAGCGCCTTGAACCCGGTCTTCACGATGATGGCCGGCTCGGTCCTGGCCACGCCGCGCGTCGATCAGATACCTCGTATCCACACCCTGTGGACAACGTCGGCGTGGATCGCGAATACCAGCTTCGTGCTGCTCGTGACCCTCGCCGGGATGCTCCTCATGGGCCACCAGAGCCTGCAGACCTCGTACGCGGCCAAGGACATCGTGCCGCGACTGTTCATCGCCATGATCGCAGCGAACGTGAACCTACCGGTGATCGGCCAGGCCATCGACTTCGCGAACGCTCTGTCGGCGGCGCTGATCGGCGACGGCGTCGACCCCGGCCAGGCCGCGAACACCCTCAAGGGTCTGGTGCTGTCGGCGATCACGGATGTGAGCGGCGTGTTCATGCCGCTGCTCGGGCTGGCAGCGGTGGTGCTGGGCCTGCTCGTGCTGATCACCTACACGATCCGGGTGATGCTGCTGGTCCTGCTGACCGCCGCAGCACCGCTGGCGCTCGCCTGCCACGCGCTGCCGCAGACCGAGGGGATGGCGCGGTTGTGGTGGCGGGCCCTCTTCGGAGTGCTGGCCATCCAGGCCGCCCAGGCGCTGGTCTTCGCCACCGCCATCAGGGTGTTCTTCACCTCTGATCAGGCCGGGCTGTTCGTGGTTCGCTCCGGCAAGGGCATGTTCGATCTGCTGTTGGTGATCTGCCTCCTCTACATCCTGGCCCGGATCCCAGCCTGGATCTCCCAGCTGGTGATGCGCGGCGGAATGGGCCGTAGCCCGATCGCACGAACAGCCCGCACCCTCGCCACGCTCATGCTTTTCGGCCGGCTGGCCGGAACACGCAGAGGCGCTCAACGCCCACCGGTTCCTAAGCAACCGCCTCCGTCATTCCCGGTGCCGCGGCCTCCACCGCCTCCGCCGCCCATCGACCCGCCGTCGTGGCACCAACCCGAGTTGCCGTTCCCGCCGCCGGTCTCTGGCGGTACGCAGCTCGAATTCCCGTTCAACCCGCCGCTGCGGCCTCGTACGCCGCGACCGGGCTGGACACAGCTGCGGCTGCCAGAGGAAAGGAACAGCTCCCCGCGCTGGCAGCAGACCAGCCTGCCCATACGCCCCCGTTACGAGCAGACCCGCCTGCCCGCCCCGCCACCACGAACGCATGTCCAACCTGAACTGCCGCTGCGATTCCCGCCGCCCGGCAGCCCACAAGCCGGCCGGTCCCCGCGCCGTCTCGCCGACCAAGCCACGCGGCGCGACGCCGAGACCCGCACCCGCCGTACGCCGCCTCGGAGGAATCCATGAGTACGCACTACACGGTGACGATCCCGGCCGACGTCGAGCGCGAGGACCGGGTGCTGGCGAACCTGACCGTCCGTCAGCTCGCCATCCTCATCCCCACCGGCGCGCTGATCTGGCTCGCCTACCTCACCACCGACACGCTGGTTCCGTTGCCGGTCTTCGCCGTCCTGGCCCTGCCCGTCATCGGCATCGCGGCGGCGCTGGCCCTGGTCGAACGCGACGGCATCGGCCTGGATCGCCTGCTGCTCCACGCGCTCAAGCAGGCGAGCGAGCCCCGCCGGCTCGTCGTCGCTCCCGATGGTGTGCCCGAGCTACCGGCCTGGGTCGCCACCGCGCAGACACCACCGCTGCCGGCGCCGCTGCGGTTACCGGCCCGCGCGATCCGCGCCGACGGCGTCATCAACCTCGGCGAGCACGGCGTCGCGGTCCTGGTGGCCTGCTCGACGGTCAGCTTCGCGCTGCGCACCCCCGCCGAACAGGCCGCCCTGGTCGGGGCGTTCGGCGGGTGGCTCAACTCGCTGACCGGACCCGCGCAGATCCTGGTGCACGCCCAGCCGATCAACCTGACCCCCGCGATCGGCCTCCTGCGCGAACGCGCCGCAGGCCTTCCCCATCCCGCGTTGGAAGACGCAGCTCTGGACCACGCGGAGTACCTCGCCGAGCTGGCCGCGACCCGCGAGCTGCTCGCCCGCCAAGTCCTCATCGTGCTCCGCGAACCGTACGGTACCGCCGACACCGGTACGGGTGGTCGGGCACGCCGAGACGCCGAAGGCGCGGCGATACGGATCCTGCGGCGCGGGGAACAGGCCGTCCGCGCGCTGGCCTCCGCCAGCATCAACGGCTACCTCCTCGACGGCACTCAGGCCACGGCGGTGCTCGCCGCCGCGGCTGACCCCACCGCACCGCCCATGGACCTCGGCCTGGCCGCACCCGACGAGACCGTGACCGGCAGGACAGAGTTCACACGATGAGGGCGCTTCGCCTGCCGTGGCCCCGCCTGGCCGTCGACACCGATTCGGTCGGATCACCGGTCGGGCCGCCCTCGATCGAGGTCCAGCCGCGCCGCTTGGATCTGGCCGACGGAGTGTGCGCATCGCTGGTGGTGACCGGGTACCCGCGCGAGGTCGGACTCGGCTGGCTCGAACCCCTCCTCACCTACCCCGGCCGCCTGGACGTCGCCTTGCACGTCGAGCCGATCCCGCCGCAAGTCGCCGCGACCCGGTTGCGCCGCCAGCTCGCCCGCCTCGAAGCCGGGGCACGATCGGACTACGAGCACGGGCGCCTCGTCGACTTCGACGCCGACACCGCCGCCGGCGACGCCCACGATCTCGCCGCCCGCCTCGCCCGTGGCGAAGGCCGCCTGTTCCGCGTCGGGGTGTCGCTGACCGTCCACGCGCGCACGCACACCGACCTTGATGAGGAAGTCTCCCGCGTACGGGCATTGGCCGCCGGGTTGCTGATCGACGCGAAACCGGCGACGTTCCGGTCACTGCAAGGCTGGATCAGCACCTTGCCGCTGGGGGTGGACCTGCTCGGCGTGGCCCGCACGTTCGACACCTCAGCGCTGGCCGCGGCGTTCCCGTTCACCTCCCCGGACCTGCACGCCGACCTCGGTGAGCATGCCGTCCTGTACGGGACGAACGCCGCATCGTCCTCGCTGGTCATGTGGGACCGGTTCACCCTCGACAACCACAATTCCGTGATCCTGGCTCGGTCCGGTTCTGGGAAGTCCTACCTCGCCAAACTCGACATCCTCCGCTCCCTCTATACGGGCGTCGACGTGTGCGTCATCGACCCCGAGAACGAGTATGAACGGCTCTGCCACGCGGTCGGCGGCGCGCACATCGACCTCGGCGCCGACGGCGTCCGCCTCAACCCGTTCGACCTTCCACCCGGCGCGCGCCGGAGCAAGGACGCGCTGACGCGGCGGGCCTTGTTCATCCACACCTTCATCACCATCCTCCTCGAGGCCCCGCTCGATCCGGCCGAACGCGCCGCACTCGACCGAGGCATCGTCGCCGCCTACCACCAGGCCGGTCTGACCGCCGACCCGCGCACCTGGACCAGGCAACCGCCCGTCCTGGCCGACCTCGCAGCCGCGCTGGACGCCGACGGCGACCCGAAGGCCACAGACCTCGCCGCCCGGCTGGCCCCGTATGTGACGGGTACCTGGCGGAACCTGTTCGACGGGCCGACGACCACCCGCCCCGACTCCCACCTGATCGTGTTCTCCCTCCGGGACCTCCCCGACGAGCTCAAGACGGTCGGAACGCTGCTGACCCTGGACACGATCTGGCGGCGGGTGACCGACCTCCACCAACGCCGCCCCCGCCTCGTCGTAGTCGACGAAGGCTGGCTGCTGATGTCCCAGCCCGAAGGTGCCCGGTTCCTGTTCCGGATGGCCAAGGCCGCACGGAAGCACTGGGCCGGGCTGACCGTCATCACCCAGGACGCCGCCGACGTCCTCGGCTCCGACCTCGGCAAAGCCGTCGTCGCCAACGCCGCCACCCAAATCCTGCTCCGCCAAGCACCCCAAGCCCTCGACCAGGTCGCCGAGGCGTTCGGCCTCACCGACGGCGAAGGCCAACTGCTCGCCTCTGCCCGCCGCGGCCAAGGCCTCCTGGTCGCCGGAGCCGACCGGGTCGCCTTCGACATCGTCTCCAGCCCCGCCGAGCACGCCCTGGCCACCACCGACCCCCAATACCTCGCGACCCTCACCGCGAACCAGACAGTCGCCGCCGGCGAGTTCACCGAACTCGATGACGAGGAAGAAGACCTATGAGCCTCGGTGCGTACGGCCTCATCCGCTCGGGCCACCCGGCTGCGCCGCGTCCCGACCGGACACCAGACGAGTCGCCGCTGGGGCAGCTACTCGCTGACCCGCTGGCGACCATGACCCGCTGGTGCCACTCGATCGTCCAGTTTCTGCTGGCCCATCTGCTCACGTCGACGACGCTCGCGGCGATCGCCGTAGCCATCACCGTCATGTCCCACTGGGTGCTCCTGCGGTGGCGCCGCGACCGGCTCGCTCGCGGAGCCCGGCTGGTGCAGGTACGGGTACCGCCACGGATCGACGCGTCAGCCGCCGCCACCTTCTGGGCCAACCTCATCGGCCTGCTTCGCCCCAGATGGCACCGATGGATCTACGGCCAGCCACACGTCGCGTTCGAGTACCGGTGGGACGGACCCGAACTCCACATCCAGCTCTGGGTGCCAGGAGGCATCCCCGCCGCCCTGGTCGCCCGCGCGATCGAAGCGGCCTGGCCCGCCGCCCGCACCACCATCACCACCCCGGCCGCGCCGATCCCCATCAACGCGGTCACCACCGGCGGAACACTACGGCTGGCGCGGCCGGACCATCACCCCCTCACCACCCGCCACGAACAAGACCCCATTCGGGCGTTACTCGGTGCGGCATCCGGCATCGGCGCGAGCCAGTCCGCCGTGGTCCAAGTCCTGGCCCGGCCGGTGACTGGTCGGCGACTCGGCCACGCCCACCGCGCCGCGGCGAGTCTGCGCGGCAATCCAAAGCCGACCGGCATCGGTCGCATCCTCGACGGCCTCACACCCACCGCCGCGACGACCGTACGGCCGGGCACGGTCGCCGCCGCCCACCCCGAACGCGCCGGAGAGATCCGCGCGATCCTGGACAAGGCCACTGCCCCACGATTCGCCGTCGACATCCGGTACGCCGCAGCCACCGTCCACAGCACCGACCCCGACGCGAGCCGAGCCTGGGTACGAGGGCGCGCGCACGCGCTCGCCTCCGCGTACGCGGTCTTCTCCGGCCGTAACCACTTCGAACGGCACCGCCTCCGCCACCCGGCCATAACGCTGGCCGGACGGCGGATGGGACGCGGTGACCTGATGTCGGTGGCCGAGCTGGCCGCGATCGCGCACCTGCCCTACGACCCGGCCGTCCCCGGCCTGTCACGGGCCGGAGCCAACGCCGTCCCCCCACCGCCCGTGGTCGCGGCCGGAGGAAAGGGCTGCAAGCCGCTCGGGGACGCCGACGCCGGACCCGCACGGCCCATCGCCCTGCGCGTCACCGACGCCCGCCAGCACCTGCACCTCCTCGGCGCGACCGGCGCAGGCAAGTCCACTCTGCTCGCGCACATGATCCTCGCCGACGCTCGCGCGGGTCGGGCAGCGGTCGTCATCGACCCGCGCGGTGACCTGATCAACGACCTCCTCGATCGGATCCCCGAAAACGCCGCACCACGGGTGTGGCTGATCGACCCCGACACCGCCCCGCCTCCGGCCCTCGGCGTACTCACCGGCATGGACGCGAACCTCGCGAGCGACAACCTGGTCGGAATCTTCCACCGGATCTTCGCCGATTCCTGGGGACCCCGCACCGACGACATCCTGCGGTCAGCCGTCCTGACCCTCCAGCAGACCCAAGGCGCGACCCTCGCCGACATACCACGTCTGCTCACCGAAGAGCCCTACCGGATCAGAGCGACCCGTCGCCTCACCGACGAGATCCTCGCCGGCTTCTGGACCTGGTACGCGAGCCTGTCACCAGAGGCGCGCTCCAACGCCATCGGCCCCGTGATGAACAAGCTCCGCCACTTCCTGCTCCGCCCGTTCGTCCGCCAGGTCGTGGGCACCCCCGGGCCCGGCCTGGACATGGGCCACCTGCTGAACACCGGCGGGATCCTGCTGGTCCGCGTCCCCAAAGGCACCCTCGGCGACGACACCGCCCGGCTACTCGGCTCCTTTGTCGTCGCCAAGGTCTGGGAGACCATCACCGCCCGCGCCCGCCACCGCGAGACCACCCGCCGCGACGCGAGCCTCTACATCGACGAAGCCCACAGCTTCCTCAACCTCCCGCACGGCATCGAGGAGATGCTCGCCGAAGCCCGCGCCTACCGGCTCTCGGTCACCCTCGCCCACCAGAACCTCACCCAGTTCCCACCCAGCATGCGCGACGCGGTCGCCGCGAACGCCCGCAACAAGATCATCTTCAAGGTGTCCGCGCATGACGCCCACGACCTGGCAGCGGTCACGGCCCCGAACCTGACCGCCCACGACCTGACCAACCTCGCCGCCTACCAGGCCGCCGCCCGCCTCAACGTCGCCAACACCGAAACCCCCGCCTTCACCCTGGCCACCCGCCCACTCGATGACCCCGCCTCCGGCCGCGCCGACCAGCTCCGTACGGCAGCACGTACCAACGCCGAGACCACGCGCCGCCCACCGCCCCTACCGGACCCGCGTCGCCGTGCCGTCACCACGACGAATCCCGACGGCACCGGCCCGGCGCTCGAAGAGGACAGCCCGCCCGCAGCCCGCCCGCCAGCCTGATCCACCCGTACGAGGAACGCACACCGGAGGATCACCATGCCTACACCGAACACGAGGCGTACCCGGATGTACGTCGGCTCAGGAGCCGTACCCACCGCACCCCGGCCGCGCATGAGCCCCGACCTGATGGCGACCCTGGCGATGCGGCTCACCAACCGCGACCGGTGGCTCCTGGAAATCCTGTACGAACACCGAGTCCTGACCACCACCCAGATCCAGCAACTCGCCTTCCCCAGCATCAGCACCACCACCCACCGCCTGCTGAAGCTGTGGCAGCTACGCGCCGTCGAACGCTTCCGCCCACCCACCGACCTGGGGTCAGCGCCGATGCACTACGTCCTCGGCCCGGCCGGCGCCTCGATCCTGGCCGAACGCCGCGGCAAGACAGTCGCCCAACTCGGCTACCGCCTCGACCACACCCTCGCCATCGCCCACTCCGACAAGCTCAACCATCTGGTCGGCTCCAACGGCATCTTCACCGCCTTGGCCGCCCACGCCCGCACCACCCCCGGCACCGACCTGACGGTGTGGTGGTCCGAACGACGCTGCCGCACGACCTGGGGCAAATACGCCCGCCCCGATGGATACGGCCAGTGGCATCAAGACGGCCACGCCGTCGACTTCTTCCTCGAATACGACACCGGCACCGAACCCATCCGCCGACTTCTCGCCAAGCTCAGCGACTACCGTCACCTCGCGGAGATGACCGGCATCTCCAACACCCCAGTCGTGTTCGCCCTTCCCGGAAGCGCCCGTGAAGAACACCTCCATGCCCATCTGAACGCGAGCATCCCGTGGATCGCTACGACGACGTCTGACACGCTGCTGGTCGCCGGTGGGCCGGAAGGAGCCACATGGCGGCCCGGTGGCGCAATCGCACGGCGGCGGCTCATCGACCTCGTCTGGCGGACGTGATGTGACTCCAACGAATCTGGGTCCGTCAGACGCGTGCAACTCGAGCGCATGACCTGCCGATCGTGTTCGTCCAGAAGCGGCTATGAGTGTCTCGTCGAGAACTCGCACTCGCACTCGCACTCGCGACACATGATCGTGCGCAGCTCTTCGTGACGACGATTGTCGATGATCTTGCCGACTCTTGTTCTTGCTGGACTATTACGTGAGCGCAGCAGCGGACAAGGAAGTCCTCCTCAGCGTCGAGGGTTCGCCGGCGGTGCCGGCCGAGGCTAAGTCACGTGATCAGAGGGCGGCGTAGTTTCCTCCATTCCCTAGCGTTGTGACAGAAGATGTTGACACTATGTGATCTATGGGTAACAGACACGGACTTCGGTGGCCGCTTACCCCGGCAGCCACAGTTCTTGGAGTGCTGGCTGTAGGTAGCAGTTTCGGGCTGGTCTATGTGCTGGGCGAACATGGGGCGTCCGCTGCGGTGACCTTTGCCACGGTGGTGGCGGTGCCTTTGGCTGCTGCGGCGTTGCTCCCTTCGATTCTCAGCGGACGGCGCAGGCCGGGCGGCCGGTTGAGTATCTGCACTCCCGACCAGGTTGATCAGGCTCAGCAGGTCCTGGCCGAGCAGGTGTTGGAGCAGTGGCGTGAGGAGATCGCCATTCGCCAACTGGATGATCCCGCTCCTTTGGCGGTCCGTTGGGACTTGACCAAACGTTCCGTTACGGACCACCGGCATCACGTCTCCAGCCAGGAAAAATTGCGGTTCCCGCGTGCCCGAGGCCGCCTCCGCTTTGCCGACGGAACGGGTCGGATCCCTGATATGGCCAGCGAGTTCCGTAACCTCGCCCGTCGCCGGCTGGTCATATTGGGTGCCCCTGGTATGGGCAAGACCACTCTTGCTGTCTTACTTATGCGCCGTTTACTCGAGGACCGCCAGCCCGGTGATCCGGTTCCCGTCATGTTCACCTTGTCAGGCTGGGATCCCACTAGCCAGCGCTTCCATGACTGGCTCACCCGGCGTCTCAGCGATACCTACCCCGCGCTCCGCGCCAATTCCTTTGGGCCTAACGCGCCTCGCGCCTTGGTCACCGAACGGCGTATCTTGCCCGTTCTCGATGGTCTGGATGAGCTGCCTAAGTCCCTCCACCCCGTCGTGATCACTGAGCTGAATGCCTCTTTCACGGACGCCGATGCGCTCATCCTCACCTGCCGCACCAGCGAGTACGTGGCCGCCACAAAAGCTCCCGGAGGCGACGTCCTCACCGCTGGCGCCGTGATCGAACCGGACCACCTACGCCCGGGTGACGCCGCTGACTACCTCACCCACGTGCTCCCACCTAATCCGTCAGGCACCTGGCCCACCCTCCTTGAGCTCCTCACTCACGACGCGGACACCCCCCTCGCCCAAGCTCTCACCACACCGCTGGCGCTCTGGCTCGTGCGCAAGGTCTACATCGATGCCCACACCGACCCCAAGCCGCTACTCAACGAACGCTTCACGACCGCAGATCAGATCACGAACCATCTCCTCGACCACCTCAGCCAAGCCGTGATTACCGCCAACCGGCCCGACCGCACCAACAACGACCAGGACCGGCAGGACCACCCTTTCCGGCCCCGCCACACCTGGAACCCTGCCGACGCACAACGCTGGCTATCCTTCCTCGCCCACTACCTCGACACCGCTAAGACCACTGACTTCGCCTGGTGGCAACTCCACGCCGTCTTCACCGTCCGCTACATCAGGCTCATCACCGTTGCTATCACCGGGCCTGTGGGCGGACTCGCGGCCGGGCTTGCCTTCGGACTCACCTATGGGCTCTCAACCGGAATTACCGTCGGTTTCACATACGGACTCATATGCTTTCTCTCGCTCAGTCTCATCGCATGGCTATCCAGCTCAAATTCATTCATGAATCTGGACACGTCCCACGCAGACTTGCGGCTGGGAGGTCGAATTCGGCCACTCGTGCGTGACCTTGCATATGGGCTCATCAATACGGCCTTCTTTGGGCTGACCTTTTGGAAAGCGTTCGGCCCGAAGATTGGGCTCACAATCGGCCTACTATTCGGGCTTGTGGGCGCGCTTGTGGCTAACCTCACCGGAGGGAGATACACCTCAGGCATGCCCCCGAATCCCGACCCGTCCTTCGCGGACCTACGACTACACGGGCGGATTCGCCCACTCATACGCAACCTCGCAGGCGGGCTTTTCGCTGGAGCCCCGATCGGGCTTACGGTCGGGCTTATAAGCGATCTACCATCCGAGGTTGGCCTTGTAGTCGGCTCCTTGTATGGACTCACGCTCGGGCTGACATCGTGGGCGAAGAACCCGCAAGCGAGCGACACGGGACAGACCCCTCCTGACTCACTTCGCCGCGATCTTCAGATGGCCTACGTCGAATCGTTCGCATTCACGGCCACCATCGGGATAGTCGCGGTACTTGTGTTCAGGATCGGGCTCGTGGGCGCGCTTGCTGGCAGCTCTGCGCTCGTGCTAACGAACGGGCTTCCAAGCTCCAGTGGCACCTACCGCATCACCCTTATCCACCTAGCCATCCGCCGTCAGACCCCATTCCGACTCATGAGATTCCTGCAAGACGCCCATCGACTCGGACTCCTCCGTCAAACCGGAGCCACCTACCAGCTCCGCCACGCCAAACTCCAAGAGCGACTTGCGACTACCCATGCATCATCGCAAATCAATGCGAACAAGTCCCGCACTGCACTGCCTCGAAACAATTCGACGAGCTCAGCATCCTGACTGCCGTCCATGGGCAGAGCATTGAATAACTCATAGGCGTCCGAAGGTGCGAGAATTGTGCTATTACCCGTCCAGTGAAATGAGTGGTCGTATCGCCTTCTCCGCGAGTCGGCGGGAGACGTTCAGTGACTGGCAGGACACCACCACGGGAGGGATTTGCTGATGCCTGGTCAGCCGCTGAGCGGTCAGCAGATGCTCAGCCGGCGAGGGCGTGCCGGACCGCCTCGTAGGTGGTCGCAATGATCTGGTCGTGCGCGTGGTTGGCGCATCGTTCGTCGGCGGGACGCGGTGGCATTCAGCGCACCAGCCGTCGGCGGCCCGGTAGTCGGCGGCGTCATCCAGGGCTAAGGCGATGACGGGCAGGTACGTGATCAGCGGCTGGAGCGCGGCGGCCAGAGCGCGTGTGGCGTCGGCCACCCGACCGGTCCAGCGCGCCACATAGTTCCCCGCGACGTCATAGGAGATGTCCTGATCCAGGCAGCTGATGGCTGAGACGAGGTGCTGGTCGATCAGTTCGCGTTCGGAACCGGTTACTCCGCTGGGAAACAGCGCGGCCAGGTCCTGGCTGGGATCAATAGGTGTGCTTATCGCGACCTCCTAACGGCCGGTGGGCAGGGAGCCAGCACTCGGTCCGGCAGTCGGTCCCGCCGGGCCGGGGCCGTACGGCGGAGTCGTGACGGTGGGGGCGGCGGGTCCGGGGGTGGTGAGGGCGTCGATGTTGAAGAACGCGGTGTCGTTGAAGAACCGGCGTGCCGCTTCGATCGACGCGAGCTCTTGCGCGGTTCTGAACAGCGACGGTGTAGTCGGGACGGCCTGCTGGATGAGGCGGCTGCGGGCGCGGGTGCGGATCTTGGTGAGGGCGGCCATCGGGTCCAGGCCGCGCTGTTCGAACTCGTCGGTGACGGCTATCCACCAGCGTGCGTACGGCTGGTGGCGGGCGATGTCGGCCATGGCGTCGGCGAGCTTGGTGTCCTCGTTTTCGATCAGCAGGTCGGTCATGCGGCCGTGCGCCTCCATCGCGGCGTCGATGGCTTGGTCGCGGCGGTTGATCAGATGTTCACGGAAGTCGTTCATGGTTCTCTCCTTGCGGATCGGTCCAGCCTGGTGCTGGATGTTCATGTGGACGGGGGCCTACAGCGTCTAGGTGGCCCTGAGCGCGCGGGTAGCGGCGTGGCCGATGGCGGTGGCCGCGTCGGCGGGGTCGCTGAGCGCGAGCCGGTGAGCGCCGTCCATCGCGGGATCGTCCTCGTCGCGCGTGAGCCACAAGACCGCGCACCCGCTTTTGATCAGGCGGGTGATGCGCTCTTGTCCGCCGGTCCGCTCGTCGGGGGCGAAGATGCCGTCGGAGACGATGACGAGCAGGCGAGCCGTGCCGGGTCGGGCCAGATCTAGGGCGGCGGTGAGGGCATCGACTGCCTCGCGGAACCTCTCGATACCGTCGCTGGCCGCGAATTCCTGTACCTGCGTGGGCGTACGGCGGGGATGGGTGATCGGGCGTACGTGCTTGCCGAAGATGACGGTGGCGGATTGGGCGTCGGGCACGTGCGCTGCGGCGCGCGCCAGGATCCACGCTGCGGAGGCGAGGGGAGCGGCGAAGGCGTGCATGGATCCGGAAACGTCGCAGGCGATGCCGAGCCGTAGCGGTGGCTCGGGGACGTGGCAGCGGGTGGTGCGGGTGAACGGCTCGGCGGTGGGCGTGGCACCGGCGGCGCGCTGCGCGTCGGCGGCCAGCGCGCCGCGCATCCGCAACCGGCCCGGTGGGGTTGCCGAGGTCGCTGTGATGGTGACGCGCTCGCGGTGAGCCGCGTACTTGAGCACGCGAGCCAGACGGCGGGCGGCGGCCTGTTCAGCCGGGGTTGGTGGCCGGGTCCCGGTGATCCGGGTAGATCCAAGGTCGCGGTGGCCACCCCGGTGGGTGCTGTTGAACACCAGGTCGGCTGCACGCTTCTCGCGTTCGCGAGAGGCCTTGTCCTCGTCGCGTTTTCTCGCCTTGTGGCCGCGAACCGGGGGCGGTGGCGCGTCGGTGCGGGTGACGGAGGTGACTGCTGCTGCGATCGCCTCGGCAAGAGGTGATGGCCGGCTTGAGTCTTCGACATCGGGGGGAGGCGGAGGCACATCGGGGGCGGCAGCCAGGATGGTGCACCATCGGCGTCCCAGCTCCAGCATCGCCGTATGGTCGTCGTCGGCGGTGATCTGGGCGATGTGCCACAGGGCTGCGAGTGCGGACAGACGGCTCGGGCCGAGCACGTCGATGATGGCGGTGGCCAACGTCGCTGTCTCGTCGGCGTCCAGTACCCCGGCGTCCACGCGGGCCAGCAGCAGTCCTGCCGCATGAGCGGCTTCCCACGGAGTCGTTCCGACCTCGGGTACGCCGGTGGGGCCGGTGGTGAAGTCGGCGAGTACGAGTTCGCCGGCCGAGGCTCGCAGCCACCTCCGGTCAGATGGTCGGCGGCGAAGGTGCACGGCCTCGATACGGGCCTCCTCCAGCAACATCGCTGCCAGGTCACGCGCGGTGGCCGTTCCGTCGGGCGGGGACCATCCGCTGTGGCGGACGTGCGCGGTCTCGTGCAGGAAGACCCCCCACAGGGCGGGGTAGCGTTCCCGGTCCGATGGGCGGCGCGGGTCGCAACCGGCCGGGGCGTGGCCGAGGTTGACCCCGTCCAGTTCCACGGTGGCCAGCGGTGGGATGAAACATCCCGGTGACCCCTTTCCGGCGCCCGGCGCGCAGGTGACGGTCAGGTCGTCGCGGCCGGTGAGGACCTCGGCCTGTTCGGTGAACGCGGCTGACAACTTCGCCCACGCGCCGCCGGGCTCGGTGGCCGGGGTGGTGGTCGTGGTGACGTGTGCGGGCATGGCGGTGTCTCCGTTCGCGGGTCTCAGATTTGGCGGCCGAGGGCCAGTGGTGGAACGGTGCGGCCGTAGACGGACTTGATGACCTCGGCGACTTCGTCGCGGTCTTCCTCGGGTGCGATGCCGATCAGGTTGGCGACCGCCGCTTCGGTGCCCAGGACACGGGCGATCTTCTGGAAGGCGATCAGTTCACGCAGCTGCGGTGCCCAGCCGATCACCTCGGCGTCCACACGCTTGGCGAGGTTGCGGGCGACCTTGATCGCTTTCGGGTCGATCTTCAGTGTGCGAGCGAGGTCGTAGTCGGTGGAGACTTTGATCTGGGCGGCGAACCGGGATGCGAGCGCTTCGGTGAGCACCGCGCCGTGTACGCCGGGGTTGTGTCCGGCGATCACGTAGAAGTCCTCTTCAGCGATGACCGTCTCGCCGGTGTGGGCCTTGACGGTGATCTGTCGGCGGCCGTCCATCGCCGGGTACACCACGGCCAGCACCTTCGGCGAGATGAGGGTGGCGTCGTCGATGAACAGGCACCGGCCCTCGGTCATCGCGGTCACCAGCGGCCCGTACACGAACTCATAGCCGCCAGCGGTGGCCTGGGTATATTCACCGACGAAGTCGGCGACCGCCGTGTCCCCGTCACCGGCAACGGTGATCAGATCGCCGAATGCGGCCTCCACGAGCGAGGTCTTGCCGGTGCCCGGTGGCCCGTACAGCAACGCGGGGATCCCGGCATCACGCAGCCGCCGCAACGCGCCCACGTCCGGCAGGTCGGCCAGCAGACGCGGATGGTAGGTCTGGCCGTTCGGGCGCGTCACAGGCCCCGACGCCGTCACGGCACGCGGTACGGGCGCGGGCCGTGACGTTGTCGGGCTCGATGCCGGTGGTGCGCCATCGGCGGGCGGGCCGCCCGGGTGGCTCATCGGTGTGCTGCCCTTCGTGGCGTCGCTGGTGGTGGCCGTGGCGCGGAAACGGCGCGGGCGGTGCTCGGTCATCTCGGCCTGTCCCCGGGCGGCCAGGGTCTCCAGGGCGTTGGCCACCGCACCCGGTGACCGCGCACTCAACGCACGGGCGACCTCGCCCGGCGTGTGGTCACCTGGCATGGCGGCCAGGTGCGCGGCCACCTGACGGCGCAGTTCGCCTTGGCCGAGGCGACCGGACGGCGTATGCCGGGCGGCGAACATCGCAGGCGGCACTGTGGGCAGCGTGGCGGGGGCTGCGGGCATCGTCATCGTGACCTCCAGACGCGTCGGTACGGGATGGGCCAGGGCAGTCACGATGTCGGGGAGGCGGTGAACCGCCGAGGGCGCTCACAGGTGATGACCGCCGCGCCGTGTTCGACCAGCCGGTCCAGGGCGTTGGAGACCGCCCCGGCCGATCGTCCGATCACGTTTCCGATTTGGTGCGGGGTGAATTCGAGGCCCGGGTTGGCGGTCAGGTGCGCCGCGACCATCGCTCGCAACTCACCGGGCAGCGCGTGGGGGCGCCCCGATGCGTTGTGGCGACGGCCGTTCGCGGCGCTGCGGATCAGGCGGCGTGTCTTCGCCGAACCGCCGTAGATCCCCTCGGCGGCTCCCAACGCCGCTGCCCGGTCCCCGGCCTCCAACGCCTCCCGCGCCGCTTTGATCGCTGCCGCCATCGAGTCCAGGGCCTCACACGCGTCGCGGACCGCTCCCTCATCCAGCCGATCTTCGCCCTCACCGGATGAGACGGCGTCGGCACTGCTGTCGTCCCCGGCATCGGTCTCGTCCGTCTCACTCGGGGGCGTGGGGGATGAGGTGATCTCCTCCGAGGTGGCTGAGTCGCTGGACGCGTTCCCCGTGACGGCGCGCCAGGCGTCCGGGGCGCGCTTGCCGTCCTTACGCCCGCCTGGCGTCCGGGTGGCGTGTCCGTTCAGTTCCAGCGCCATCAGCGTGCGGCGGATGGCCGATTCGGGTAGGTCCGCCAGGGGCGCCAGCTCGGCGACCGACACGCCGGGGTTCGCCATCAGGGCGTCCCAGACGGCGCCTGATGGCCCATCGCTGGCCGAGACGGCATCGGTACCAGGCACGATGTCGGCGGCTGTCTTCGCGGCGTCCGTAGCGGTTTTCGCGGTAACGGTGTTGGTGGTCATTGTTGCCCCCTCTTGAATACGGCCACGGTGCCATTCGTCGGCGCCGTATCCCGTTGTTCGGAGCTCGACCATTTCTCGACACCGACGGCCATGCAATGGCGACACCGAATTTTCTCGCTAACCGAAACGGCTGGACTACCTCACCTGGCTAAACTGGCAGGCCAGTGCTCTATCTCGGCTGATAGTGCGCAGTCAAGGCTCTTGAATGATCGCGAACGGCTGGAGTTGCTGACTTGTATAGGAATAAAGATCGAGTAACTCTGTTAGTAAGTCCGTTATCGAACGCTCCGAGAGACTCTTCCGCTGCTGGTGATGACCGCAATCGACTCGCCGTCAAGAGATCTGAGAGCGGGTCGATCATTTGCGAGGCTCGCGGGCGAGGATATTTCTAGGGGAACCTGGGGTGGATGGATATGTGAATTCTGCTGCGTCATATGACGTGAGCCCTGGCCTCGCCGCATTCGAAATAGGGGTACTCCCTATATGAGTCGGGAGGGGAGGTGGCGTAGGCAGATCGCCTCTGACCTGCGTGTTCTCCGTGTCCAGCGTCTACTGGTCTGGTCGGCATGCAGATCGGCATGCCACCAGTAGGCGAACATGTGCCGCCGGCCACGGCGCTCAGATCTGAGGGGCGGGATCTGTTCGACCCAGAGAGTGCCCATTGAAGGGAATGTGGATACATCGACACGTTAGGTAAGACTCTGTAATGTTTCGCCCCGTTATTGCCGTGCGGTCGACGGGGTGATGCGGTGAGTGGCCGGATCGTTGCTGAACTGGCAGCGCTAGCAGAGGGTGAAGAGGCGTTTGGGCAGGTCCTGGCAGCGTTGCGTAAGACGCTTGCGGATCTGGACGCGGATCTGTCCAGCGGACTGGCTCGGTGGGACGGTGAGGCCAGGGAGGCGTATCGGCATGCTCACGGCGTATGGCGGGCCGCAGCGGACGATATGGCTGATCAGCTGGATGGGCTCAAGAAGGTGATCGGCGTCGGGCACCGAAACTTTGGACGGTCGCTCGCGGCGAACACAAGGATGTGGCACGGAGAATGACGCCACCGGACCCGTTTCTGCCAGGACACTCGCCGGGAACCAAGCCGCCGCTGGTCGGGCTGGTCAACGGGAGACCAACACCGTTACCGCCAGGGATCGCGGCGCGGGTGGATATCACCCCTGACTCGGTGCAGCAGGCCGCGCTGAACTTCGCCACCGGGCAGCAGCACCTGGCAGATGCGTGGATGCGGCTCAAGTCCGGACTGGACGCCAACACCGGTATGGCCGGGACCGGCGGGCCGGCCAAGGCCTTCACCGCGAAGTACGACCCGGCGCTGAAGACGATCTGGAAGGGGTTCGATTCCGGGATCATCCATCTGGGCGGAACGTCCAAGGGGTTGACCCAGACCGCAAACAACCACCTCAAAGCCGATCATCACTCGCAAGCGGGCAAACACCGCTCCGGCCCGGAGAAGCTGCCGTTCGCGCAGGTCTATCCGAGTATGTCGATGGGCGCACCAGGCTCGGCGATGGGGCAGGGCACAGCCGGGATGGGGCCGCTGGCGAAGCTGTGGCCCAACGCCTCGGTCAGCGGACTCGCCGCCGCGGCCACGGTCTGGCGTGCGGCCGCCCATGAGATCCATGCCGTCGGAGACTGGCTGCACTGGACCATCGGCACCATCACCGACACCAGCAGTGGACACGACATCGACGCGATGTTCGGGTACTTCGAGAAGATCTGGACACCGGCTGGCGGCGGCCTGCTCGGCGAACTCGAAGGCGCCTGCACCGCGATGGCAGGCGCCTGCGATCAGTACGCGAGCAAGGTCACAAGTGCCCGCACCAAGATGAAGTGGGAACTCGTCGCCGCCGGAGTCGGTGTCAGCCTCACCACCGCCGGCGGAATCCTGCTCAGCATCCCTACCGCCGGCGGATCCGATGCCGCAGCCGGCGCCGCCGACGCCGCTGAGGTCAGCGCGATCCTGTCTCCCACCGCCCGGGAACTGATCGTCACCACCTACGCCGCAGTCATGTCCGCCCTATCCGGCGACATCCTCGGCGCCCTCACCCTCGCTCTGTCCACCATCCCGTCCATCACCCTTGTCGAGACCGAGGTCGAAGAAGATCTCGAGCCTGTCCTCGAAGAGGAAATGGCCGCAGCGGGCGGTGTGAAGCTTCCCGGAACCCTCACTATTACGGCTGAGAACCCCTCGGAGTCCGAAGTAAATGCAGCGAAGCATATGCAGGCGCTTGGCCATGATGTCATTCTAAGGGATCCTGTCGGCCCGAGAGCTGGTGGCCTGACGAGCGACCTGGTGGTAGACGGGGAGAAGTGGGATGTGTACACACCTAGGACAATAAAGGTTGATAGAATTGTCAGCACCGTTGCATCAAAAGGTAGTCAGGTGCATGGCGGCGGTGTAATTATCGATCTATCAAGGACACCCGTAACTCCGGACCAGCTTGCAAATATTCAGGCTCGAATTGCAGGAACCGGTGGACGTGTTAGTAAAGTAGAGGTGATGCCCAAATGAGTAAGATTCGCTGCTTTTGCTCCACGGTAATTTCTATGAGTGGGGAAATTCCGAATCCGATCGAGTGGAAAACTCTGGCTGACACAAAATTTGAAGAATTTGATGGAATGGTAGATTCTGAAGAGATCTACCGGGCCTGTGGGTCGATCTTTCGCTGCCCTACCTGTGGCCGCCTTTGGGTCTTCTGGAATGACCTCGGTGAGGATCCGGAATGTTACGCCCCGGAAGCTGTCGATAGATCCAGTGTGCATGACGAGTGATGTGAGTTCTATCTCCGAACGTTCACCTATCTTGTACGGGGTCGCATTTTCGCTTCATTAACCCTCTAGCGAGGGTGCTTGTGAGCGATGTCGAACCAGATGGCGACTCCAACATTTTGCCGTCGGGTGATCCCCCATCGGGTGGCCATCTTGTCGAGCGTGAACAGGCCGTGGATTGGCACGGCGGGTTCGAGAGATCGGCTCGAGATGCCGCTATGGGCCGGCGAAACGGCCAGAGCGGGTTTCCGCTGTTCGAATGGTCGATCGCGGGGCCTGTGGTGTAGTCCGGAAACTCAGCGGCTGGACAGGGGGCTCCGGTGAATGTCGCTCGTCACGGCCCGCGGGCCGGCGGTCGTCACTGCTCGTCGGATGTCAGTGTCGGCCGACCGGTGAGCAGCAGATTCAGTGTCGTCATGAAATAGCCGGAGAAATCGATGTCCGGGTTGGTGAGCGCGCGGAACCTAAGTCCGTCCAGCAGCGCACCGACCACCTCAGCCAGCGTCTCGACCGGGATGGCCGGCGTTAGACCGTTGGTCGCACAGTGCAGCTCCAGCAGTTTCGCCACGACTCCCTGCCATCGGGCCTGGACCTCGCCCAACGCCTGGCGGGACTGTTCGGAGATGTCGGTCATCCGGAACTCCACGCTCGCCCGGTTCCATCGGCGATCCGGCATAACCGAATCCAAGACCTTGCCGAAGCTGTCCGGTTCGGCCCCGATTTCTCGCACGTTTGTGATGAACTCGTCCCAGATTCGCAGCTGCCCTTCGCTTAGATCGTGAAAGCAGGCCAGAAACAACACTTCTTTGTTGTCGAAATTGGAGTAGATCGCACCGCGCGAGTAGCCCGCACGGTCGCTGATGCCATCCAGGGATGCGGCGTGATATCCGCACTCGAGAAATGTGGCGGCCGCGGCTTCGATCAGCCGGGCGCGGGTCTCTGCCTGCTTTTCGGCGGCGGACTTTCTGGGCATGAGGCCCCCTTCGAGTGCCCAGCCGGTCACCGAAGGTGACCTCGGGGTCGTCTACACCAGGATATCATCCGTATCTAACTACTGCTTGTATCTGGAGACAGAAAGTATCTCCATGTCATTCGTATGTCAACAGCGGGCATGCAGTCGAGTCGCAGATAGGAGCGTTGCCGGCGGGGGCGTCGCCCGGACCGGCTCTTCCCGGTCGTCAGGCGGGTAGCGTTTGGAGACGAGGTTCGGCGGTTTGCGCGGAGAGGCCACAGTGGTGAGCCCGGATACGAGCAACGGTGCGCCGACGAAATCAGCCCCTGTGTCCCAGAGTCCATCGCGCAGACGGCCTCCAGGCGTTCGTCCGCCACGATGCAGGGGCACGGGGCCCCACAGACACCTGGCTCGGCGTGATCAAGACGGTGATCGCCAGCGGCTGGGCCAACGAGAACGCGGCCTTCGCGCATGACGGGGAGGAGTGCGTCTACCTGGTCGACGGCACGCTGACGGTCTCAATCGCGGAGACGCCGTATCTCCTGGGCGAGGATGACTCGGTGACGTTCGACTCGGCGCTTTCCCACCGGTACCGCAACGACCCCGATGCCGCGGCCATCACCCGTCCTTCTGAGCCGGCAACTCCTATCCGAGGAGCCGGACGGCTTTGATACCGAGGTGCAGCGCGAGCCCGTCGCCGCTGCTTGCCAGGCTCATGCCGGTGATCTCCTCGATCTGGTTGAGCCGATGGTAAGGCTGGTCCGGTGAATTTGAAGCCGCTCAATGGCGGCGCCGGCCCGGCCGGCCTCGTTGGCGTTGATCGTTTTCGGAACGTGGGTGCTCCCTGGGTGCTCTTTTGTCGCGATCTTGTTCAGCGGGAGCCTGCGGGGCGTGACCGCGGTGGTTCACGTATTACCTCGTTGGGCAGCACCTGGACTCACTCCTCGGTAGGGATGCCTATGACTTCGACGGCGACATCCTGGCGGAGGGCGACCGCCATGTTGATCAGCGCGACCTGTGCGAAGGGGAAGAGCGTGTCCGGTATGAGCAGCTGACCGTTCTTGAGGTGGATCCCGAAGATCACCTTGTGCGGGCGGGTGCTGGGCGGAACGTCGCGGGTCCCACCGCTGGTGCGGATGACCAGGGCGTTGAATTTTTCCCGGGCGGTGGCGTCATAGAGCAAGGTCTGGACCGCGACGAGGGGGGCTTGGTTGAGCTGATGACTCAGCGTGGCACGCGGCATTGCTCGTGGCGTTCACCGGGACGGGCTCCTCAATTCGCGGGTAGTCAGGATGGTGTCGCCGCGAGCGGCATCGACAAGGGCATCAAAGAGACGGTTGTCTTCGGCATTCTCCTCGGGGTGCCACTGGACGCCCAGCGCCCAGCGCCGGTCGGGTAGCTCGACGGCCTCGATGGTGCCGTCTGCGGCCCGGGCTACGACTCGGAGGCCGTCTGCGACTTCGGCCAGCGCTTGGTGGTGGTAGCAGGGCACTTCAGTCAGCTCACCGAGGATGTCGGCGAGCAAGCTGCCGGATTCGATTCGTACGACGCTACTGCCGAACACACCCGGCGCCGGCTGGTGGCGCTCATGCCCGATCACGTTCGGCAGGTGCTGCTGCAGCGTGCCGCCGAGCGCCACATTGAGCACCTGAGCGCCGCGGCAGACGCCGAGCAACGGCAGATCCCGCTCCAACGCGGCATGCACGAGCGCGGTCTCGTGCGCGTCCCGCTGGGGGCGCGTGCGCACAACGGTGGGGTGCGGACGCTTGCCGTATGACGCCGGTTCGATGTCCGGACCACCGATCAGCACGAGCGCGTCGAACAGGTCCAGCACTGAGACGTCGCTGCGCACGGGAGGTAGCAGTATCGGTGTACCGCCCGCACGGACCACCGCGTCCAGGTAGACCCGGGGCACGATAGCGGCGGCCCGCTCCCACGCGCCCCACCGAACGACCTCGAGATACGCGGTGACCGCGATACGCGGACACGCACGCTTCGCGTGCGCGTCTGTCTCGTGCTGCCCAAGGTTGCGCTCGCCCGTGACGGACTCGATGTGCATACCTGCGCCAGTCATACCGCTACGCATCGCGCGGAGAATGCCCTCGACGCGTGTGGTTCCGAGGACGGAGTAGTCAACGTTGTACTCGTTGACGGGTCAGCCGAGCACTTTTTGAGGTTAAAACTGACTGGTTCGGTTGTCACCCGACTCACACGTCCATGTATCTATCGAACCAGCCGACGACTCTCGCCGCATAATCGATCGCTGCAGGGAAGTTTCGCACGCCGTGTCCCTCCCCGGGATATATAACGAGACCGGAGTCGACGCCGTTTTCCTGTAGCGCGTTGTAGAACTGAACGCCCTGGTCGGGAGGTGTGCAGCGGTCCAGGCCACCGCAGATGCACAGCGTCGGTGTGCGTACTCGGCTCGCGTACATGATCGGGCTACGGGTGACGTACTTTCCGGATGGATCGTTGTACTTATCGCCGAGGAAGAGATCCACGAAATGTGGTTGTGAACAGGTCAGGCGCTGGCTGACTCGGTTGGTTATCGGAGCGACCGCAACGGCTGCGGCAAACCTGGGGTCTTGCGTAACGAGCCAGCAGGCCATGAATCCGCCATAGCTCACCCCTGTCACGGCCAGGTGCGCCCGGTCGGCTCGGCCACTGTGTATGAGGTGATCCAGGCCGGTCAAGTAGTCGTGCGTGTCCGCACCGCCCATGTCGCCGACTACCAGGCGGGCGAATTCCCGTCCGCGCCCAGCGCTCCCGCGCGGGTTGGGAAGGAAGACGCTGTAACCGCGCTTCAGAAGCATCAGCAGGGGTGTGCTTCTTGGCCGTCCCAGCCACATCGGACGCCAGCTCGCCACTGGACCGCCGTGGACGTTCATCACCAGCGGAGCGGTACCGGCTCCGCTGGGGCGCACCAGCCAGCCGTGGATTTCGATACCGTCCGGTGCGGTCCAGGTGACCTGCTCTACCCAATCGATCGAAGCTGCCTCTTCGGCGTAAGCGAGGTCGAACGACCGGACTGTCTTGTAGGCATCGCCGCGTACCACGGCTATTTCCGGCGCCCGCGTGAATCCTTCACCGACCAGTACGCAGTCTCCCGATCCAGCCAGCCTTGCCACGGTAAGAAACGGCGGGGCCGTGGCGATCTCGCAACTCCTCCAGCGCTCCACGAACTTGCGGGTGCGCGCGTCGCAGACGCCGACAACGGTTTCGAAGCCTCGCTGTCCGGCCAGCAAGAGCGTCTGTTCCGAGCACCAGACCACGCACGTCACATCGACACCATTTGTGTCCACGCGTGCGAACCGGCCGAACGTGGCGTCCGCGAGGTACAGCTCCCCTGCAACGATCCATCTGTCGCTACACACGGCCTCGACCACTGCCAGAAACCGACCGGATGGGGATGCCGCAGGTAGCCCGATCTGATCTCGCGGTTCATGAAGCTCGTCCCATGCGCCCGAGGCAAGATCGATGCGGTAGAGCCGGGCGGAGTACCAGAACCCCTCCTCGGGACGGTGTGACGCGACGGCGGCAAGGGCCGTATCGCCGAGCCAGACCACCTCCCAAACGTTGTAGCCGGCCCCACTCACCTGCCGCACTCGGTCGGCTCGCAGGTCGTACACCCACCCGCCGCGCCAGTTCTTCGAGGACTGCTTGCCGGTCTGCACGATAGGCATCCAGCCGGGCAGGCCGTCGGTAGATCCGGATCGCCGTACAGCGCCATGAGTACCAGGGGTGTCTGCGTCCTGTCCGGCCACCCCGAGCAGGATCCGGGTCCCGTCGGGCGACCAGTGGAAATACTCCACCCAGCCGTCAACGCTCGCGCACGACCGGATCGCTCGGTCGCCGAAATTCATGACATAGAGCTGGAAATCCCCCGGCCGGTGCCGGTCAGAAAGAAATGCCAGATGACGGCCGTCGGGTGAAAACTTCGGCAGCCGGTCGACCCCCGGGCCGGAGGTGAGCACCCGGGTTTCACCCGACTCCAGGTCGATGCGGCATATCCGGGTCGGGGATCTTCCCGCCACGGACTCGACGACCGTGCCGGTAAAGACCGCGCACCGTCCGTCGGGTGAGACATCCACTTCCGCGGCGTCGCTGATCCGTCCCGAGCCCGGTTGCCACAACGCCCCGTATAGCGCCTCAGCCTCCCGGTAGATCGGATCAGCTCGCTGGTCAGTCCGCATCTTGCCGGCTCAGTAGTGATGGGAGAGGAAGGACGCGTACGGCCGGAAAGCCCGCGACGACCGGAGCGGAATCGCCGGACACGAAACACCCGTTCAAGCTCTGCGTCTCGTTGCATTTTCCGAGATATCTGAGGATCTCATCGTGCTCGCTGGTGCCGTGCTCGACCGGGTGGACCAGCCCGTCCGGCGTTAGCCGACACGGCAGGACGCCGACCGCGTCGACTCCGCCGCGGTCCACCGTCGCCCACGCGAAGACGGTCATGCGCGTGTCTTCGTGCATGGGCAGCAACGGCCAGCCCTGCCGAGGGCCGTGGGCGTAATCGTTCTGCTCGTAGTAGGTGGCCGGATCGAGCAACCGCAATGAGTCCTGGTACTGGGCCTCGGTCATGTCCATGCGCAGGTCGAACACGAAATGCCCGAGGCCGTACATGATCGGCCGCCCGTTGTACCACTCGATCCCGCGCAGCGCGTGGTGATGGTGCCCGACGACGATGTCCGCGCCCTGGTCGATGCAGTGCCGGGCGGTGCGCTTCTCGTGGTCGGTCAGGTGGAACCGGCGTCCCATCCCACCCCAGTGGAAGCTGGTGACCACCAGGTCGGCGGCCTCGCGCGCCAGCCGGACATCATCGGTCAGTGCGGCGAGGTCGGTCTCATCAGGGATCGACACCGACAACGGGCGCCGGCCGGGCGCGTAAATCGCCGGGTTCGAGTCACGCCAGAAGTTGTAGGCCCGCATCGGTACGAGCCCCGGACGGTTCGTGCGGGCCTCGTAGCCCATCGGAAAGAAACTCGCGTACGCGAGAAATGCGACTCGCAGCCCGTTGACGTCCAAGATCGCGGGTCTGCGCGCGTCGGCCAGAGACTCGCCGGCCCCACAGGTACGGACCCCCTGAGCCCGCAGGCGGGTGCGGGTCTCGAGCATCGCCTCGTAGCCGGCGTCCAGGATGTGATTGTTCGCCATCGACATCACGTTGAAACCGGCCTCGGCGAACACGTCGAGATTGTGGGCGGGCGAGCTGACCCACGACGGTGCATTTGGCACCGGGCGCGGCTGGTCGGTGTATGGGCCTTCCAGATTGGCGAACAGGATGCTAGGCGCGGCCAGGATGGTCCGTACGTCGCGGAATACCTCGATGGGGTTGGGGCGGTCCACGAGTACATCGCCCACGAAACCGATCATGCTCGATGCCATCAGTGGTCCTTCCCTGGCTCAGCCGGCCTGCCGAGCGGAACGAAGAGAGCGGTGGGATGCGCTGCGTCGTGGAACAAGCTGACCCGCACCGGACGGGCATCGGCCAGCGACTCGTCGGCGACCACCCCGCCGGAGTTGTGGTTGCGCTCGCGATAGATGGAATGGACCGGACCGACCACGAGACGGAGCCGGTGCCCGGCTCGGATGAGTCGCGAGACGAACCCGAATGCGTCGAAGTGGTAGGGCAGTGGATCTTCGGTGTTAATCAGCTTCTCCTGCCGAAGGCCCTGGCGGTAACGAGCACGGATCGAATCGGTCGTGAGCAGGCAGGCGGTACCGTCGAGCGCGACGTCGTAGACGCTGACCCGAATGTCGGTGTCCGGCTGATCGATGGCGATCCATGCACGAAACAGGAAAAATCCGCTCACCTCCTGGTCTTCTGCGAACGGTGGGCTGTGATAGACGAGGTGCCGGCCGGCCATCGCCAAGACCAGCCGCTGGTCGGTGCGGTCGGTGGGGTCCACGCGGCTTTCGAGCTCTGCAACTGTCATGTCGCGTGGGTCGTACAGGTAGCAGTCCGGTCCGCCGCCCGACTCCTCCGGTTCCCAGGTCAGGCGGCCGGAGTGAAAGACATCCGTCGGGTTCTGCGTGGACCTCAGGTGGAGCGGCTGCGAGCGGGCGGTCACCGCGTCCAGCGTCGCGGCGTATCGCCAGCACTCGGCCACGGTCACGTAATAGGCGACCTTGTCTCGCAGGAAGTCGGGACGCGGCCCGCTCTCCATCGTCCAGCCGTACCACTGCACGTGGAGCCGCGGCAGATCGACCAAGCTGGCCGGCCCGAACTCCATCCCGCAGAAACGCGCCTTGGGCGATCTCGTGCCCGCGTGGTCCCAGGGACCGATCACGAGATAGTGCTCGGCGGCCGCGTGGGGCGCAACGTTGCCCATGTGCTTTAGGTAGTGCTTCAGTACTCCGGGTTGGTCGCCGTCACACATTCCGGTGATCGACAGCACTGGGACCGAGATCGCGCGGTACTGGGCGGCCGTGGGGTTGTGAGCGTCCCAGTACGTGTCCTGTGCGGGATGCGACACCCATTCCTGAAACGTCGCCGAGGGATTGCCGATCAGCGCGTCGAGCCTGCGGAACGGCACGCCGGACTCGAACCATTGGAGGAACTGCGCCGCCCAGAACCGATCGCTGTTGAAGTACAGCTGATCCTGCGCCGTTCGCCCGGAGACGAGCGTCAGCCACCGCATCCAGTACGGCTCGGCGATGTTGTTCCGGCACGGGAAGTCCTCACCTACATATAGCGCGGCGACCGGCACGACGGTCGCCAGATGCGGCGGCGCCGACGCGGCGGTGGCCCACTGGTTGTAGCCGGCGTACGACCCGCCCCACATTGCCACCTGGCCGGTGCAGTATGGCTGTCGCGCCAGCCATTCGACGACGTCGTAGCCGTCGGCGGCCTCCTGGAGCAGCGGACGGAATGTGCCTTCGGAGTTGCCGCGCCCGCGAACGTCCACCGCGAGGAATGGGTACCCGTGAATGGCGAAGTACATGGCGAACTGGTGCCAGGTCTGGCTGACGTACGGCGTGAGGGTGACGATCGCCGGTTTCGGCGCGGCCAGGTTCCGCGGAAGGTACAGCGTGCCGTGCAGGTTGACGCCGTCCCGGAGCGGTATCGTCGCCCCCCACTCCATACGTACGGTCGTTGCCGTGGTGACCGGATCGGCAGCCGTGGACATCTATGCGCTCCTATCGGGTCGGCGCGAACTCGCTCAGATTGCGCAGCGGCACCGCGTACCCCTCGAGGGATCGGATCGGCGCGACCACCCGGTCGGTGCGATACGCCACGACCGAGTCCTTGGTGACCAGCGGAATGATGTTGGCGCTCTGCGCGATGTGGCTGCAGATCTCGCGCAGCGTTGCCGTCCGTTTGGCGCCGGGCGGGGTGGTCAACGCCTCATCGAGCAGCTTGTAGAAGGGCCTGTCCGGCTTCATCCACGGCTTGTTGTAGCCGGTCAGCTCGGGATTCCAGCGCACTGGTGTCATGGCAGGATCGGCGTAGCCGGCGAACCAGCTCACCACCAGGTCGAAGTCTGCCGACTTCCCGGTGTAGGCCCGCTTCTGCACCTGTCCGATCTCGAGTGGCGTGATCCGTACCTTGAGCCCGGCGGCCTGCAGGTTCTGCTGCAGAATCTGCGCGATCGGCGACGACATCGGGATGATGACGGGAGCGATGATCTCGACTGTCTTGCCGGTGGCCCCCGCGGCGGCCACTAGTTGACGGGCACGTGTGGCGTCCGGCCGGGCGAACGGAAGCTGCGCTGGGTCACATATTCCGGTGTATGCCTGCGAGACGGCGGCGGTCGGCTTGCCGACTCCGCCGAGTGCCACGTCGATGATTCGGTCGCGATCGATCGATAGTGCGACGGCCTGCCGCAGACGGTCGTCCCGGAATATCGACGACCGGGCGTTGAGATCCAGCCGGTAGAAGTCTGTTGTGGTCTGCACGACCGTCTTGACGTTGGCCTGCCCCTTCAGCAGTCGAATCGCATCGGGGATCTCGAAGGTCGTCACATCCGCGCTGCCGTCCCGCAACGCCGCGATCCGCGCCGAGTCGTCGGGCATGATTCGCACGTTCACCCTATTGGCCTTCGGCAGATCGGGCCGCCAGTAGTAGGGATTGCGCTCGAAGGTCCACGACTGGCCTTGCGTGTGGTTGACCACCTTGTACGGCCCCGTACCGAGCAGCTCCTTCTTCGGGTCGAACGAGCCTTCGCTCAGCTCCTTCATCGGCAGAATCGCGGCGGAGCTCCCCGCGAGGGCCGGCAGGAACGACGTTTTCGGCTCGTCCAGTGTGACCGAAACCTGCATGCTGCCGGTCGCGGAGACGCTGCGGATGCCGAGCTGACTCGCCCAGACCGCCGCCAGTTTCGGATCGTCCAGCCGTCGCAGGCTTCCGACCACATCTGCGGCCGTCATTGCCCTGCCGTTCGAGAACTTCGCGCTCTTACGCAGCTCGAAGACGTAGGTGGTGGGCGACTTCTGCGTCCACGACGTCGCCAGCTCGGGGACGACGCGCAGGTTGTCACCGAGTCCAACGAGGTTCTCGTAGGTCAGGCGAAGCAGTTCCCAGGACGTCGAAGTGTTCGACCGCGTCGGGTCCAGCAGGGTGGCGTCCGCCGGCTTCGCCCAGACCAACGTGCCGCCCCGGCGGGTCCCGCCATCAGTACCGCCCGGAGAGCCCGTGCATCCGGTCGCGGCCGCCACGACTGCGGCGGTGGTCACTGTCGCTAGCGACAGCCGACCGCGCCTTCCGAGCACAACCCACCTGTGCTTCTTTTCCCACCACATGAACATCACCTCTGAATAATCGGGTTTCGGGGATCGCAGAAAAGCAATGTCTGATCGTTGGATCGGCGGCTAATGTGCTATGTAGCGAAGGTATTCAGTAGCCTCTTCGGGGAGTTCGGGCAACGGACGGGTCAGTACCGGCTGCATCGGTAGACTGTCCCGGTCGATCTCGACACCGTCCTTGATGACCATGCTGATGGTCCGGTAGTTCTCCGCCGATCGGAGTGGATCTTCATCGAGGATCAAGATGTCAGCGAGTTTGCCGGCCTCCAGCGTGCCGAGGTCGCCGCACTTTCCGTACGCGACGGCGATATTTCGGGTGGCTGCCTTGAGCATCCTCATCGGCGGACATCCCTTCTCCTCCATCGCCTTGAACCAGACGAAATGACCGTCGCGCAGGTCGTTCAGGTTGTCCTCGCCGGGAATCACCCAGGAGTCCTTCATGCGCGGGTCAGAGGTCAAGTCGGGCCCGCGAATCGAGCCGTCGGTGGCTAGCAACAGCTCGGCACCGCATTCCACCAGTCGACGGGAATTGATGTCGCTATTTTCGAAGTAGCGCCGACTGAAGGCACCCATCTCGCCTGCGCGGCTCATGATGAACTCCGTCCGCCGCTCGGTGAACGGAAAAACAGAGATCCCGGTCTTGCGTTCGACCAGCAACTCCAGTGTCGCGTCCGGGATCGGGAAATGGGCGGTGATGTTGCCGTGCGACAGCAGGTCACACCCGGCTTCAATCGCGACCCGCATTCCTTCGACGGCCATGGTGTGGGCCTGCGCCGTGGTGCCCGCCCGGTGCGCCTCCTCGACGATGGCCGACTGAACCCGCTCGGAGAACGGCTGCATCGGGCCTAGGTGGTCGTTGCCTGCGTACTTGATGAAGTCAACGCCCTTCGCGAGGTAGGCGCGCACCTCCTTCGCTACCTCCTCTGGGGGCATGAACATGAGCGCCGGTCCGATGTTCTCTACGCAGATGGAGTTGAAGCGCGTCACCAGGTCGCTGCTCACGATCTCCGGAACCTTGGCGAAGAACTCCGCGGAAAACGGCCCGTCGAACCCGACGATCCAGCCAGCGCAGAAGATGCGACTTCCCGGGATCTCACCATTGTTTATCCGATCCCGTACGGCCATGATCGGCTTACGGATTCCCATCGTGTCGAAGACCGTCGTCACGCCGTTCTTCAGTGCGAGTTGAGCCGACTCGGCCGCGAGATCCTCGAATCTGTCCCAGTACCGAAGGGTGTTCTCCAGCCGTTTGCTGTCACTGAGAATGTGCACGTTGGCGTTCAGGAGACCCGGAATGGCGTATTTCCCGCGCGCGTCAATTATTCTTGTGCCATCCGGAACGGACAGCTCCTCGCGCCTTCCGATCGACTTTATCCTCGAACCTTCGATCAATATCGATTGACCTTCGATCGGATTATCGGCCAACCCGTCCACGATCGTGGGCCGCGAAATGAGCAATGACATGTGCTGCACTCCCTTACTATTTCGTCGTCTCGATGTTGACCAGGAGGGATGCAATGAATGCGACGGCTCGGGCGTGGACTCGGCAGTTCTCATGAGGCGTGCTCGCCGTCTGAAGATGCCGGCTGGGTTGCCATCGGAAGCGCCGCCAACAGCCGACGTGTGTAGGGGTGGTTCCGCGGATGCTCGCCGTAGAACTGTTCGACGGGGCCGTGGTCGACCAACCGCCCTTCGTGGGCGACGGCAATATGGTCCGCGACATACCGAACCGCCGCGATGTCATGCGATATGAACAACGCCGCGAATCCGCGTTCGGCCTGCAGGTCGCGAATGAGGTTCAGGGTCTGGGTCTGGACCGAGACGTCGAGAGCGGTTACGGCTTCGTCAAAAACGATCAGGTCGGGATCAGTGATGATCGCCCGTGCGATGGCGACACGCTGGCGTTGCCCGCCTGACAGCTCGTGCGGGTGCCGGGCCGCGAGGTCGGGGGCCAGACCGACCGAGGTCAGGATTTCCTCGACGGCGGTGCGGCGGTCGCGTCGCGTGCCCGTTCCGGTAATGACCAGCGGCTCGGCCACCGATCGCCACACCGGCAAGGCCGGATTGAGCGACCAGTCGGGGTTCTGCAGCACCACCTGCGTGCGGCCCCGGAGCCGGCGCTGCACTCGGCGGTCGGTAACGGGGCGACCTAGGAACCGGACCTGGCCACTGCTCGGCTTGACCAGACCGAGCAGGACTCGGCCGAGGGTGGTCTTGCCTGACCCCGACTCGCCTACCAGACCAACTGTCTGTCCGGCCAGGATATCCAGCGACACTCCGTTGAGTGCATGCACCGACGCCGCCTGGCGACCGTGGCCGCTGCGGTAGGTCACCACGACGTCGCCAGCCGACGCGACAGGCGCACGGTCGGTGTTGGGAACCGCGGCAGGCTCATCGGGAGATCTCCCCGGCTTCGCGACGCGCCTCCCGGCGGTGCTGCACAGCGCGGCGGGTCCTGCTGACTGGCGTCCCGGGTCGACGGGTTCTCCGGTCGTGGGACGTCGGTCGGGCGACGTCGGTCGGAAACCCGCCTGTCCCAAGCTCGGTCGCGTGGTCTGCTCACCGGTCGCTTGGCCGGCGTGCAGGTGGCAAAGGACGCGGCGGCCATCAACTCCCGCGCTGCCCACCTCGGCCGGCTCTGGGCGGCGTTCCTCGCACACCACCATTGCCTCGGGGCATCGGGACGCGAACGCGCACCCTGGGCTCGCACCGCGCAGAACCGGTGGGACGCCGGGAATCGCCGCAAGCCGCTGCTCGCGCCGCTCCTCCCCAGGCAGCGCCGAGACCAAGGCTCGGGTGTACGGATGCATCGGCGCTGACAGCACCTCCGCTGTCGGGCCTTGCTCGACGACGCGCCCGCCATACATCACCGCGACCCGCTCGGTGTGCTCCGCCACCGCCCGAAGGTCGTGGGTCAACAGCAGCAACGCGCAGCCGGACTCGCGGCACCGGGATACCAGCAGTGTCAGGATCTGGGCCCGTAGCGTGGCGTCGACGGCGGCGGTGGGTTCGTCGGCCACGAGCAGCCGCGGCCGACGCTGCAACGCCATCGCGATCCCCACCCGTTGGGCCATGCCACCAGATAGCTCGTGCGGATACGACCGCAGGACCCGCGATACGTCGCGCAGGCCGACGTCGGCCAGCAGGGTGCGCAACCCGTCGCGCTCGTTCGCCGAGACCTGACCGGCGTCGCCGGCACTGCGACCGGCTGACCCGGCCGCCAGTTCCAGCTGGCGTTCGATCCGCATGGTGGGGTTGAGCGCGGCGACCGGGTTCTGGAAAACGAACCCCAGCAAGTCTCGCCGCAGCAAGCGCAGGGCGACGGGATCGCCGTGGCGGCTGCGGCCTCCATCGATGTCGGCATCGGCCTGGTAGACGGTGGTGCCGGCCACCGTGAGCGCGCCGCCAATGTGGGCTGCGTTCGCTGCGAGCAGCCGACCGGCTGCCATCCCGAGTGTGGTCTTGCCGGAGCCGGACTCTCCGACCAGGGCCACGATCTGATCCGGCTCGACGCGCAGGGTGACTTCGTCGAGTGCACGCATCGGACCGTGCTTGGTGGTGTATTCGATCACCAGCTCCGTAGCGTCCACCACCGGGCCACTCATCGCCGTACCTCCACACCACGCACGTCAAGTACGTCACGCAGCCCGTCTCCAACCAGGTTGACGCTCATGATCACCAAGGCCAGCAGCACACCTGGGATCAACACCAGCCACGGCGCGAGCGGCAGATATACCGCTCCCTCGTGAACAAGTGAGCCCAGTGACGCCCAGGGCGGCTGGAGCCCGAGCCCGAGGAAGCTCAGGCCGCTCTCGATCAACATCCCGACCGACAACGCATATGTCGCCTGCACCACCGCAGTGCCTGCCACGTTGGGCAACACGTGAACCAGCAAGACCCGCAAGGTTCCGGCTCCGCCGACCCTGGCCGCGACCACGAAGTCCCGGTTCACCACCGATAGGGATGCCGCCCGTACGACCCGCACCATCAATGGGCTACAGATCAACACGATGCTGATCACGGCCCCCACCTCGCCTGGCCCAGTGATCGCAATCATCAGGATCGCCAGCAAGAGGGATGGAAACGCGAACAGCACGTCTGCCCCGCGGGTGATCAGATCGGCCAGCAGCCCCCGGTAGTAGGCCGCGACCATTCCCAGAGCAACGCTCAGCGCCGCAGTCACCAAGACAGCCACGCCGGCCAGCAGAAACGTGGTCCGTACACCCTCGGCCAGACGCGGCAGCACCGACCTGCCCAGACTGTCCGTCCCCGCCCACCATCGCGCCGACGGCGCCGCCAGCCGCGGCCCCTTATTCACGGCATGTGGGTCTCCCAGCGGAAGCCACGGCCCCAACACAGCGATGGCCACGAAGCCGGCGAGTATCCACAATCCGATCTGGGAGAGCCCGTCGCCTGGGAACGGCCGCCTCCACCGCCACGATCGCCGCGGAGATGCCGATGGGCGCACTGCGCCAGGGGCGGTAGCCGACGTACTCATGGAAAAACAGCTCCGTTCGGGCTGAGTGCGGGTGGGACCGGCTGGCGCCTCGTAGATGAATGCGCAGGTCCGTGCTTGCAATGTGGCCTCACGGCTGGCGCACCTGCCTGACTCGGGGGTCGAGCACGCCGTAGGCGAAGTCGGAGAGCAGATTGATCGCGATGAACGCGGCTGCGGCGACCAGCACGATGCCCTGTACCACTGCGTAGTCCCGGCCGTTGATTCCGCTCAGTACCGCCTGCCCCAGGCCGGGCAGCGAGAACAAGTTCTCCACGATCACCGCGCCGCCCATGAGGTAACCGAGATAGGTGGCCCCTACGGTGAGCAGAGGAATCGCCGCGTTGCGCAGCACGTGGTGGCTGATCATGTGCCTGGTCGGCTCGCCCCGAGCGATCGCCGCCGCGATGTACGGAGCGCTGAATATCCCGGCGATAGCGTCACGGCCGGTACGTACGACCAGCGCCACTCCGAACACGCTCAACGTCAGCGCCGGCAGCACCATTGACCGAACGTTGGCCACCGGGTCCTCGGTGAACCGCACGTAACCGCCCACCGGGAGGCCGAGCGCGTACCGGGAGAACAGGAAGACCAGCAGGCTGCCCAGTACGAAGTCCGGGGTGCTGATCGCCGAGGATCCGGCCAGTCGGCTCAGACCTCGGCTGAACCTGCCGCGTGCCAGCCCGGCGATCAGGGCCAACGGCAGCCCGACCAGCGCCGAGCCCGCCAGCGACAGCACGGCGAGCTCGAACGTCACCGGAAGCCGGCGCAGCAGCTGAGCGGTGACCGGTTCATCCGCGCCCGGCGAGGTCCCCAGATCCCCTGTGAGAACGTGCCGCAGCCATTCCAGGTACTGCACGAAAACAGGGCGGTCCAGCCCGAACTCGGCGGTCAGCGCCGCCCGCGCCTCCGGCGATGAGAACGGCCCCAACACGATGTCCGCGTACGTCCCCGGCACCACGCGCATCGCACCGAAGACCAGCACCGATACAACCAGGAGTGTCGCCACGCCGGCGACCAGGCGCCCGGCGAAGTACCGCCAACCGCCGCCCGTCATATCGACCGCTCATTGGCATCACTGACCACGGCGATAAAACTCGCTGCAAATGCCCGCATGCTGTCGACCACGACACCTCCACTGGAACGAACACCGGGCGCCTGATCAGGAGGTGCCCGATTGAGTAGAGGGTCGTTCAGTGCGGTGAGCTGGTGCTACGGATGCTTGTACAGCGAAATTTAAGAGATTTCCGATTTTTGTAGAGACACCGGCGATGCCAGCCAAGCCGCGCAGCCAGGGCGTTCAGGAACTCATTCGACGCTCGCGTGCTGCCAGAGGCCACAGATCCGGGCCAGCTTTATCCCAAGGTGCAAAGCAAGACGGTCGCTGCCGCTTGCGAGGCTCATACCCGTCGTTTCCTCAATCCGACTCAGGCGGTAGTAGAGGCTGGTCCGGTGGATCCGCAACCGCTCGAAGGAGGTCTGGGCCCGCCCTGCCTCGTCCAGGTAGACCTCTAGCGTCTCGGCTAGTACGCCGGAGTCGTCGCCGTCGAACAGCTCGCGCAGGCCGGGCGGAATCGCGTCATCGTGGATGAGCTCGTCCGGGAGCCGCACGAGCAGCCGGTAGATGCCAAGCGCGTCCCAGGCCGCGACAGCTGCGAACCCGGGTACCTGCTCGGCGACGCGGAGGGCATCCTGTGCGCGGATGTAACTCTCGTTGGCCCGGGATACCGAAGAAACGATGGGGCCGAGACCGATCCGCACCGCTGAACGCTCGCCGGCCGCGGCTGCCAACTCCGTGCGTAGGCTCTCCGCCACGGTCTGGAGCACCGGCCCGGACAGTCGCTGCTTGCCCGCAACGAGCAGCACTCCGTTCGCGCCGCCGCGAGGCGTCCAGATCGAGCGCAGAGGCGCAAGCCGACGGGCCGCATGCAGCAACGCCAGATCCATCATCACCGCCGATTCGGCGTTGCCTCCCTGGACCTGACAGACCACGACGGCCGCCCGAGCTCCCACCGGAACGCGCCCCGCGGCGGCCAGCTCCTCCGCGGCGACATCACGAACGGCCTCGTCCGTGACGAACAGGTCACGCAGCGACTCCCGCTCGCGACTGCGTCGCCGTTCACCGAGTACACGTTCGCGGAAGAGACAATCCCCGGCTGCCGTGGCTGCCTCGCTCGCCCACTCGAGATCGTTGTCAGCCACGGTCCGGCCAGCATCCAGTAGCCACAGGTAGGCGAGCAACTGACCCTGGCATCGGACCGGCACACAGACCCGAGCAATGAGCTCAAGTTCGTCGTTGGCGGCTATGTGAACAGGAGCCGTGGCCGTGGTCACACCGTGACCGAGTACCCAGTCGACCACGCTTTGCTCAACGGCCCTTCGCATGATCGACTCAACTCGATGGCGATCCATTGTTTCCGAGTGGTGTGCCGTGTGAACCAGCAGATGAAAATCCGGATCGTCGATCGCGACCGAACGCCCCAAGCGGGAAGCAAGGTTCTCCGCGATGTTCTGAAGCTCTTCAAGCACTGAAGAACCCCCCTTCATCGTCCATTCATCGAGATTCCATTCCGCGATGGCAGAGAAAGCATCATGGGCGGGGCGACCGGCTCGGATCAGCTGTGGCCGGCCGACAACCCTCATGGGAGGCGTCTACGCGCGCACCTGGGAGGACCTGAGTGTATGTGGCGTTCGTGCTGGACGCCTACCCCGCCGGATCATGGGCTGGCAACTGGCCATGACCTGTGGTTTCACCTGCGTGGGTGGAGCTGTGGTCCTCGTAGTGGAGCCGGATCGTTGTGCGCGTGGATGCGTTTGAGCGTGGCAGCGGCGGCAGGAGGCGGTCCGGCCGCCCAAGACGTGGGTGAACATCTGCTGCAGGTGGCAGGCGCCCAGCGCGCAGCGGGGGACGGGCACAACGAGACGCGGCCAGCCAGCCAAACCCGCAACCACTGTCCGGTGGACAGCATCGGTGATCGCGTAATGCCGGTGCTGGGCGTTGGCCACGATGCAGCCGTCGTTGCGTAGGTCGATTTTCTGCACCGTGACGTCCACGCCGAGGACCTTGGTGTTGAAGGGGCCCCTGAGTTGGTCGGTGACTATGGTGAACAGGCCGGTGATCTGTTCATGCTCGTCGTAGCAGTCGATCGTGGCCTCGTCGACCAACGCGTCGAGTTCGGCCTTGCTCGTTGCACCTGTGATTCTTCCGGTCGAGGCGCGGAGGTTCATCTTTCGCGCCATCGGCAGCAGCGGGTGAGACACTGAAAGCATTAACGTCAGGGGTATGCGGCTACTCGCCCGTACGCGGTGCCGGCCTCGTTGGAGGAGTTGGCCGGCCCGCGACGGACCGTCTCACGCTGCCCGGCCATCTCGACTGGGGCCCGCGCCGCATCATCGATCTTGATGACCCCTCCGATGCGCGGCTGTTCTACATGCGTGTCGTCCGCGAAAGCGCGAGCGCCGAGGACCTAAGCGGGCTCTTGAACGCCGGCCTGCTGCGACAGCTGTGGTCCTGCCTGGTTCTTCCGCCCCAGGTTCGCGTGTTGTGGGAGAGCCGGTTTCCTGAGCTGTCCCACGTCGCCTGATGGATGATTTCCACCGTCGGCTGGCCGAGATCGGTTTGGACGCCCTGGTGACCAGTGGAGCCTTCACTCGCGAGGAACTTCTGGCCCTCGCGGCGGCACGTGACGCCGGATTTGACCGCGGTGTGTTCGCCCAGATGCTCACTGTTCTCGACATCTACCCGATGCCGAACTCACCGCCTACGGCCTTACCACCGCCCAAGTGACCGAACTGCGGCAGCGTATCGCCCACTGGCACGGCAACCTGACCGGCACAAGCCACGGCGACCCGACCTCGGATGCCGCCGACTGACAGAAGCAACGCATCCATGGGCAGAGTTCTGCTCGGCGATCGTCGGGTTTTGGGGCGGGGCGGCTGATGGTCGCCCCGCCCTGGTCGTGTCAGGGAGTGCAGTTCAGGGTGCCGGCGCGTAGTGCGTGATCGTCGTCGTTGGCGTCGTCGGACCAGATGACGGGCTTGTGGCCGGCGGTGCAGGTGGACTGGGGTGCGATGGCGAAGCCCTCGTTGTTGTAGTCGGGCATTCCCGCGGGGCGGTCGTAGACGGCGGTGGCGGTGAACTGGCCCTGGGCGTTGATGTCGAGGGTCGAGGTCTGGCCTTGGCAGGTGTCGTCACAGGCCGCCCACAGGTGTCCGGTCGGGCTCGAACTCCAGGTCCATCACGCCAGGGAAGCCGCTGGTGATGGTGGCGATCCGGGTGAATCCGCCGCTGGACAGGTTGAGGGCGTAGGCGTAGATGGTCCCGTTCAGCGAGGAGGCGGTGGAGGAGGCGTCGAAGCGCAGGATCTCGGGCAGGCTGGTGGAGCCGTTGTCGTTGTCGCGTTCGGTGGCGGCGAACATGCCGTCGGAGGTGACGACCACGCCTTCGGTGTCAGGGTCGCCGTTGCCGCCTGCGTAGTGCAGGGATTTGCCTGAGGACCAGCCGCCGGCCGTGTCGGGACTCCACGTCGCGCCGTTCGGCACCAGGCGGTAGAGCTTGCTCGGGCCGTTGTCCACCGCCCACAGCACACTGGGGCTTTCGAAAGACAGACCGCTGAGGTTCTCCCCGAACACGTTCGAGCCGTCGGCGGTGGTGACCGCGGAGTCACCCGGCCACGGCCCGTGGGCCGGTTGACCGCCTCCGCCGCAGGCGTTCGCCGCGCCCTTGGTCGGGGCGGTGGTGGTGGCGTGGTCGGTCCAGGTGTAGGAGTCCACCAGGGTGGCGCCGTCCGCCTGGAACAGCCGTGCGGAGTCGGAGCTGCCCAGGCCGAATGACGGGTCGACGTCCAGCGCCAGGAAGGAACCGGGGGCCAGCGACGTGCCGGAGGAGATCGTGTAGGAGTGGGAATCGTCGTTGTCCTTGACGACCCACCCCGACAGGTCTGCGGACGCGGTCCCGGTGTTGACGAGCTCGACCCAGTCACCTGGGCTGCCATCGCTCGACTCGACCTCGTTGATCCGCACCGTGGAGGAGTCCTGCGCCGAGGCCGGCGCAGGAGGCAGGCAGAGAGCGAGGAAGGTCAGGGTGACGGCGGTGATGTGGGCTTGTCTACGCCAGTGCGTACGCAAGGTGGCCGGTCCTTTTCTCAGGGGGTGGAGAGAGGAGCGCGCTTACGCCGCCGGTGGACTCGCAAGTGGTGGGCGATGTTCGTGACATCGCTTGCTGCGCTCGCTATCAATGTGGTTCAAGCCGGCACGTTCAACAAAGAAATTACCATTGCTCTAATTGGCTTCCTGGCCCAAGCCGTCGTCGCCTATATAGTCCCTAACAACGACACCCCGGGCGGCGTGCCGCTTAAGTATGGCCCCGCCGAACGGAAGGTCTGAAACCCTCGCTATATCCGTTGTTGCAGGTAAAGCGGTGATTTTCTGCTGAGTGGCTGGGCGGATTTTGGGATCTTGGTCAGCGGATTCCGCAGGTAGTGGGCCGGCTCCGCTGCCAGGCCGCTCCTGGCGGCGGCGCGCCGACCGCCTCAGACCGCGTTGGGCATCGGAGATGACCAGTCGTATCCCGGACAGTCCTCGGGCGGCCAAGCCGCCCAGGCCGTCGGCGGGAAGGGGCGAGCCGCTGCGGCGGCAAGGCCTGCGTGTCTCCCGAACCGGTCGTATGCGGCCGTGAGTTGCATGCCGGGGTTGACAGCAGGTGGGGCATGTGTTTGATAATCCATCTACTGAATAGACCGTCTACTGAGTAGATGGATTATCCGCGAGTGATCGGTAGAAGACTCATGGCAGCCAGCGACACCAACACCGGCCGTGTGCCCCGCAGGCGGGAGGTGACCCGGGAGCGGATCCTGAACGCTGCGGAGTCGATCTTTCTGGAGAACGGGTTCCGCGGGGCGTACATCGAGGAGATCGCGGCCAAGGCCGGCTACACCACCGGGTCGATCTACTCCAACTTCAAGGACAAGGACGGCCTCTTCCTGGCGGTGGTCGAGGCTCACTGGCGAAGGCTGAACGCGGAGCGTCCGGACGGGGAGCCGGTGGCCAGCCCGGAGGACGCCGCGGCGCTGATGGCCTCGTTGATGGCCGACGAGGATCTGCGGAAATGGGAGAGCGTGACGATGGAGTATTTCGGGTACGCGCTCCGCGATCCCAAGGCGTCGGTCGCCTACAAGGCGATGATGAAACGGGTCGCCACGAACTTCGTCGTGATGGTCACACCACTGGCCGAGACAAGTGACATTCCCAACGACAAGTTCGCCCGGATCGTCTCCGCCCTGATGAACGGACTGGGGCGAGCGGCGATGAGCGACGATTCTTTCGACGACGCCGAGCTCTTGGCGCTGGTGCTGAAGAAGCTGACGGCGTAAGACCTGCCTCGGGATCCTGGCCCTGACCGCCTAGCAGCTGGTCCGAGGGTTCTGTTGACCACGGCCTGACGGCCTTACTCACCATTCAATCGAATGACCTCGCGAATGGAATCTCAATGAGACTGAAGGCGATAGTCGGAGCCACCGTCGTCGACGGAACGGGAAGGGCGCCGATCGACAACGCCGTCGTGCTCGTCGACGGTGCACGGATCAGCGCGGTGACCTCCGCGCACGAGAGCGTGATTCCGGCCGAGGCGGAAGTGATCGACGCCGCCGGCAAGTACGTCATCCCTGGGCTGATGGACGCGAACGTCCATCTGTGCGGGCCATACCTGGACATCCTCTTTGAGTACGAGGGGCGGTTCGTCGAACTGGTCGAGGAGGGGGCGCAGCTCGCCCTCCGGTCCGGGGTCACGACGGTCTTCGACACCTGGGGGCCGCTCGCGGCGCTTGTCGAGGCCCGCGAACGGATCAAGAGAGGAGCCGTGGTCGGGAGTCGGCTGTTCGTGGCAGGGAACATCGTTGGATTCGACGGGCCCCTGTCGGCCGACTTCTTCTCACCCGGGCAACTCCTGGGACCGCACACCGTGGCCAGGATCAATTCCTACTTCGAGCATGGAATCGGTTCGAAGCTGCTGTGGATGACGCCGGACGGCGTACGGCGGCAGGTACGTGAGTACCTGGAGGGTGCTGACGTCGATTTCGTCAAGTACGCCGCGAGTGGCCACGGGCAGTTCCGGGATTTCCTTGCCTTTTCCGAGCCCACGCAGAGGGCCATCGTGGAAGAGGCGCGTGCGGCCGGGCTCACCGTCCAGGCGCACACCACCACGGTGGAGAGTCTGCGGATGGCGGTCGAGGCCGGCATCGACCTGCTGCAGCATCCGGACGCCACCGGACCGGAGCGGATTCCGGAGGAAACGCTGGCCGCAATTGTCGACCGGCAGGTCTGCGCGGCGGTGATGCCGCGCACCGAGCGCCATCACGCGTGGGTTAAGAATGAGGGACCCGAATGGCTCGGAACGTACATTACGAATGATATCAGGGACGAGAATCTGCGTCGGCTGATCGCGGTTGGGGCCAAGCTTGCGCTGTCGACCGATGGAATGGTCTCGGGCCCCAAAATCATGGACCATCCGGTGGCCGGGCTGATGTTCAACTGCGCCGACAGCCCCTGCACGCTGGGTTTCTCCCACTTCCTTTGGCTAGAGGCGGTCGCCGAGCGCGGAATGGCGCCGATGGACATGCTGCTGGCCGCCACCCGCAACGTCGCCGAGGCGTACGGCATGGCCGACGAACTCGGCACTCTCGAACCAGGCAAATGTGCTGACCTGGTCATCCTTGACGCCGACCCGCTGGCCGACGTCCGCAACTACCGGCGGATCGCCGACGTCATGAAAGACGGAACGTTGGTCGACCGCACCCGCCTGCCTGTCCAGCGGCTGATCTCCGTATCGGCCGACGCTTGACCGGTCCGGCCGTCCGAAAGTCGCCCCGCCCCAGAAGGCACACGTCCTTTAAATTTGCGGGAGTAAGAAATGCGCCGACCATCTACCCTGCTCATCTTGCCACTTCTCTGCGGCCTTGTGGCCGCCGGATGTGAAAACTCCACCCCGCGCTCGAAAAACGGGGCCGACGCGTACGTGAAAAACGGCACCTTCAATATGGCTGTCGGCTCCGACCTTGGGACTTTCGACCCGTACCAGAACCGGTTGGTGCTTGGCCTATCTGCATTCGCCTACGACTCGCTGGTCAATTCCCGCCCTGATGGCACCTTCGTTTCCGGACTCGCCGAGAAATGGGTGGCCACCGCGCGTTCAGCCACCTTCACCCTCCGCCGCGACGTCACCTGTTCGGACGGTACGCCGCTTACCGCGAGCCAGGTGGCGGCCGATTTGAACTACGTGAAGGACCCGAAGAACTCCGTTGCCCAGTACGGAACCAACGCTCCGACCGTCGCGTACTCCGCCCGTGGCGACGACACGGCGAGAACCGTGAAGGTAACCATGAAAAGCGGGTTCGGATTCCTGCTGAACACGCTGGGCCAGGTGCCGATCGTCTGTGCCGGCGGAATGAAGGATCGCTCGCTGCTGCGGAACTCATCGAGCGGGACCGGACCGTACGTGCTCACCAGGGTGGTGCCAGGGCAGAGCTACACCTTCACCGCGAGAAAGGGCTACAAGTGGGGCCCTGGCGGTGCGCCCGGCGACGTCCCGGGGGCGCCGGCCACGGTCGTTCTGCGGGTCGTCACCAACGAGACGACCGCGGCGAACCTGCTGCTGTCCGGCGAGCTCAACTTCGCCAAGGTGTCCGGCGCCGACCAGGAGCGGTTGAGAGCGCGGGGCCTCGCCAAGGTGGGATGGAAACTGGCCGGGGCCTGGCTTGCCTTCAACGAGATCGGGACGGACCGGCCGACCACCGACCGGAACGTCAGGCAGGCCCTGGTCAATGCGCTGGACGTGGTCCAAGTACTCAAGGTCTCTACCGGCGGGCTTGGGAGTGCCCCGACCGGGCTGGTCTCCATGGAACCCAACCCGTGCCCGGGGAACACCATTGCCGGGCAACTCCCGAAGTACGATCTCGCGGCGGCCGATTCCGCGCTCAACCAGGCGGGGTGGATCGCCGGTAAGAGCGGCATCAGAACCAAGAACGGAAAGCCGCTCACCATAAACCTGCATTACGTGTCTACGTTCTCGACCTACGAACAGGCCACCGCCGAACTCATCGCCCAGCAATGGCGAAAGATCGGGGCACAGGTGACCATGGTGGCCGACACCCTCGTCAGCGCCGGAGAGGTCGTCCACAAGACCCACAACTACGACGTGTTCATTACCGAATACAACTTCGGGCTGCCGAGCCAACTGGTTCCCTACCTGTCCGGTGCCATCCCGCCGGACGGCGACAACATCGCGGGGATTCACAACAAGAGCTATGAGGAATGGGTCGCGAAGGCGGTTACCGTGACCGTTCCCGACGCGTGTCCCCACTGGCAGGAGGCCGAGCGGGCGATCGTGCGCAACGTCGATCTCGCGCCGTTGTCGAACCGGACCGACCTGTGGTTCCTCCAGAAGGCCCGAGCTCGGATCCAGCGCTACAACGCCCCGATCCCATCCAGTATCCGAGTGCTGCGCTGACAGCGCTCGTCCGCCGCCCTGCGTCGTCAACCAGGCCGGAAGGCCACGATCCACGACGACGTGGGGCGGCGTGGGGAGGCACGGCGACCGGCCTCATTTCCCCTTCTCCGTCTGTGCCACCTGCCGAAACGGTGTCAGGGTACTTCTGGCCGAGATGGCCGCCTATAGCATTTCCGTGATCTCCTGTGGCAGGTCCGGTGAGTCGTAACTCAAGATGTCTCCGGCGACAGCCCCCTCGATCTCTGTGATCTTGTTCTGCATGAAGAGCATTTGATCGTCTGTCAGGTCGCCGATTCTCGTCGAGACGGGGACGCCCGCCGCGGCTGCCACGTCGTTCGCATAGGCCACGGGATTGTTGCCGTCCGGCGCCGGTGCGTAGCGTTTGAACGCATCGAGAATCGACAGATTCACGTACTGCGATGTAGGCGTAGCTCCCTTCGATACTTCGCATGTGCGGGCGCCCGCGAGCGATCTCATTTTCATAGAATACGAAGTTGAAGATCTCCGCTCCGTGACCGTGGAAGTCGGTCGGCCCGGTGGAACCGGCAAACCACTCCTGTCGCGGTATGTCGAGGCCGGTCGATATGTTGCCGGGGCCGTTCCAGTACCAGACGTGGTCGCCTTAGACCTGGTGCAGAGTTCCGGTTCGCTTACCCGAGCTTTGACCTACGGACGGTAGGTGGCGGCCAGATGGTCTTGGAGTTCGGCGTGCCGGAACTGGTAATACGGTCCGACGGCGTGGAGTAGGCCCAGCCGATGGGAGTCGTCGAGGAAGGGCATCAGCCTGCGGGGCAGTTGATCGGCCCGGGCCAGCCGGTCGGTGGCGACAAGGTATGCCAGCGACGCGTGGTGTCCGCCGGGCCAGAGCCCGACCGTGGGCCCGAACGTGAGCACGCCAACGAGCATGCCCAGGACCCCGGATATGAGCCCGGCCATGGGCCCGAACGTCGGTGCGTATCCAAGTCTGCCCTGCTCCCAGCCTTCCGGACTGCGGACCCGAGTAGGGTTCGTTCCGGAAAGGCGGGGTGTAGGTGTCGAGGAAGCCCGGTGTGAGTTCCCCTCCCGCGTCCCCGGTGAGTTCGAGCTTCCCTGAACAAGACGGGCCGATCAGATCGACTTCGCGGGTGAACAGCCACATTCGCCGTACCGTCAGACCAACGGGCCGTTCCCTGCCATCCGCGTCGCGAACCCGGCCCAGCTCGGTGCCCGGCCGGAGATCGCCCTTCACGACCCGGATGATCACCAACAGCCGGCCCTCGACGGGCATTTCGACTGATACTTCGATCTCGCTGTTCACAAGCCCTCGGCAGCGTCATTCCCGCAGCGGCTACGTGTCCTTGCCAGCACGCTTGGCGGCGTCCTTGGTCGCCTCATCCGCACTGTCGTACTTGTCGGCCATCGTGTGGATCGCGTCGCCGAACGATCCGAACGCCTTGGCCGCCGAGTCATAAGAGGTATGCGCCCACTCCAGCACCGCCTCATACGAGGCCCCGATCAACGACCCCACCATGTCCGTCGATCCGTACTTCAAGTTCTTCGCGTCAGGCTGGAAACCCTTCCATGCCTGGTCCAGAGCCTGCGCCGCCCGATGCAGATCCGAACCCGCTCGCCGCAACGACCCTGACTGGATATCGATCTCGTCACCGGCCACGACCCGCACCTCCCGAAGCCGCCGCGTTGATCTTCGCGACCGTCTCCGCCACGCCCTCGCTGAACCGGCTCATCTGCCGCATCGACTCCGCCTGCAACCCCTCCAGCACCCCCGCCAGCGCCGCTGGATCCGCCACATCCGGCCCGGCCTCCGCCGTCCGTCCGCGCAGGTCGTCGATGGCCGCGTTCACCGCCACCACGATCTGCGCGCACAGCTCCGCCGACCCCAACCGCATCAACCGCGGATCGACCGTCAGCTCCTCCACATGCCCACCGGTGACCACCTTCGCGACGATCTTGCCCTCCGCCGCCGTGCCCTCCCCGTGCACCGGCTCCGCAGGCTCACCTGCCGCCGGACCGGCGCCCGGCCCGGCCGAACGAAGTGACCCCAGCGCGCGCCGCGTGTCCTCCAGCAAACGCCCGAAGTCGTCCCCACCTACACCATCCATCGCATCCCCCTGCTGCCTGCCGCCAACCCCTAGGAACCCTTGCCGATCGTAACTTCGATGCGCGAAGACCCACAATGACGTCGTACGCGTCTTGAGAGTCCCAGGCTCCCGAGCACGACCTGCGGAGGGGAACGCCGATGCTGCGTGTCCACTTTGACTCCACGGATCTCGCCCGTACGAGGATCGCCTCGTCGGGCGATGTCCTCTGGGAGATTCTGTTGGGCCTGCACACCCTCCAGGAGCGCGCGGACGAGCCTCCGTTCGACGGCTGGCGGCGCACCATCGGGTCTCGGATTCCCGAATCGCTGCACCCGCTGTTCGAGCTGGCGCCGCCGCGGGGCTACTCCGTCGACTTCATCACGCCGACGCAGGGGGAGGACGATCTCTCCGCGGCGATGGAGGCGGTGCTGTCGACCTCGCGGGAGTCGGTCATGGGCGACTTCGCGGAGCTCGCCGCCCGGCGGACGCCGTTCTACGAAAAGTACTCCGAGGGCGACACGACGGTCGTCTTGCGTCAGATCACATCGGCCATGACGGAGTTCTTCGACATCGCCATCGCGCCGTACTGGAAGCAGATCTCGCACGACATCGACGCGGACCGCGCACGGCAGATCAACGTGCTGGGCAACCACGGCATCGAACGCCTGCTGGAGAGCCTGCACCCCTTCGCCCGCTGGAGGCATCCGGTGCTGGAGGTCGACGGCCACGCCGACCAGGAACTCCACCTCGGCGGCCGGGGGCTCGTGCTGATCCCCTCGTACTTCTGCCGGCACCATCCGATAACCCTCAAGGATCCGGGGCGTACCCCGATTCTGATCTTCCCGGTCACCCGGCGCGGCGGCCTGCTGGCCGACTCCGGCGAGTCGGCGGGCATCCGGCCCATCGTCGGCCTGCTCGGGCGCACGCGTGCGGCCGTGCTCCAGGCCACGGTCGACGGGGGTAGCACCACCGATGTGGCCCGCGTCGCCGGCATCTCGCCCGCTGCGGTGAGCCACCACACGAAGGTTCTGCGCGAGGCCCGGCTGATCACCACCGAACGCGACGGCTGTGCGGTCCGCCACCGGGTCACCGAGCTCGGCCTGAGCCTGCTGACCTCGATGACGGCCGGCGCGCGAGCGGACGGCTGACCGTCAGCCCAGGTCGCGGTGGATCTTCCGCGCGACCGCCTCGATGCTCGCGTGAGCGTACGCCTGGTCGGCGTTCCCCTCGGTGAGGACGGCGATCATGGAGTCGCGGCCGTGGCCGGAGAACGTGCCGAGGCTGTTGATCCGCCACCGGGCCGAGTCGCCGCGGTCCACCCAGCCGTTCTTGACGTGCACGGTGGACCCCGACGGCGCGCCGGCCGGGGTGCCCCAGCGCTGACCGGCGACGACCTTGGTCATCAGCCCGAGCACGTACGACCGCGCCCCGGAGGTCAGGACGGTGTTCCGCGCGGTCAGCAGCTTCAGCAGGGCGATCTGGTCGGCGGACGTGGTGTGCGTCTTGCCCCAGTAGCCCGTGGCGTCGACGGTGGTGTGCCGCATGCCGGCGGCGGACAGGAAACGGGTGAAGGCGGACCGGCCGGTCGCGTTCCACAGCGCGGTCGCCGCGTCGTTGTCGGACTTGGTGATCATGGCTGTGGCCAGGCGTTTCTCGCCGGCGGTCAGGCCCTTGGCGCCGCGCTCGCGCAGCAGCGCGGACAGGATCGAGACCTTGACGATGCTCGCCGTCTGGTAGTGGCGGGTACTCCTCAGGTCACATCGCGTTCCGGTACGCCGGTCGTAGACGCTCACCGAAATGGTGCCCCGTCGGCTCTTCACGGCCGCCTGGATGTCGTTGGACAGGCGCTGGGCGAGCTTCGGACGCGACGACGTACAGATCGAGGCCGGTGAGGCGCTCGCCGCGGGGGCACCCACCGGCACCAGCGCGGTCGCGATCATCACCGCCGCGAGCGTTGCGCGGGTGTGCTGGAGCATGGTGTCTTCTCCGGTCGGGGGAGGGGGCGGCGGCCCCGATGACGGATGCCGGAGCCGCCGGTTTCCGCCTGGGTCAGGAGATCTTCTTGTAGCGGTAGGCGGTCCAGCCGATGCCGTTGCGCGGGTGGTCCGTGTTGAGCTTGTAGACCGCGTGCTTGACCGGGGTCGAGCCGAAGTCGTACGCCCAGTAAGTGCCTGCGGCCTTGTTCGACCACTTCTCGAAGAGGCGGACGTGGCCGGCGGCGCCGGCGGTGCCGTTGCCGAGGACGCCGGTGTAGTCGCCCATCCTCATGCTGCGGCGGGACTTGAGCTTGGTGCCGTAACCCGGCAGGCTCACCGTGCTCGGCGAGCCGATGCCGCTGGGGGACAGGTGCAGGGCCATGGAGACGAAGCCCGAGCAGTCCTGGCGGTAGCGGTGGTGGCCGTCGGGGTCACGGTACGTCGCGCTGCCGCTGTAGGGGATCGACCCGCGGTGGGTGTACCAGTACTTCGCGCGGGAAATGGCTTCCTTGCGGGAGATCTTGCCGCTGATGGTGCTCTGCGCGGAGACCGATCCGCTCGGCGCCGTGGGGGCCGCGTCGGCGGCCGGCACGGCCGCGATCAGCGCGGTGGAACCGATCGACACCGCACCCAGGAGTCCCAAGATCTGCTTACGCATCGAAAATCCTCCTCTGCCGAAGGGCGAGGTTTCCTGAACCAGGTGGCCGCGATATGTGCGGTACACGGAGCCCGTCAAGGGCGGTCAGGAAACCCGTACAGGGTCGACCCTGGCGAAGGACGAGGATGTTCACAATGGTTTCGACGAAGGTCGAAATCGTTTCGGAGCATGCCGTGATGGGCCCGCCGGGCGTATTAAGGTCAGGAAGTGGCCGCAATCGTTCGTAGCCTTGGCTCATGAACACGACTGAGATGACGACCGACGAGCACACCGACCTCCTGGACGCCCTGCGGAAGCACCGCTCCTTCCTGCGTCTCACGGTTCGCGACCTGACCGACGAGCAGGCCGCCGGCCGTACGACCGCGAGCGAGCTGTGCCTCGGCGGGCTGATCAAGCACGTGTCCGGTGTCGAGCGCCGATGGATCGACTTCGTCCTCGGAGGACCGGCCGCGATGACGGGCGGCGGCGGAAACTGGGAGGACGGCTTTCGCATGCTGGAGGGCGAGACGTTGGCCGGGCTGCTGAAGGAGTACGAGGAGACGGCCCGCCGTACCGAGGAGATCGTGGCGGGGCTGCCCGACCTGGGCGTCTCGCAGCCGCTGCCGAAGGCTCCCTGGTTCGAGGCGGGCGCGCGGTGGTCGGCACGGCGCGTGCTGCTGCACCTGATCGCGGAGACCTCGCAGCACGCCGGCCACGCCGACATCATCCGTGAGTCGCTGGACGGCTCCAAGAGCATGGGGTAGCGCGCGGAGGGGGTTCGCGTACGGGCGGGCCACGGAGGCCACCGAGCTCGTACGCGACATCACCTCCGACCTGATCTACGACGGCCCCGGTCTACACACGAATGATAAGATTTGGTATGACCGCAAGCCGGTCGCAGCCGCGATTGAGAGATCGCGTGGTGTCTTCGCTGCGGGCGCGTGCGAGATCCGCTGCTGATCTGCTGGGCGGCCGTCGCATGTCTCGTTCGATGACGGATGACCAGGTCGCGCTGCGTCGCCTCGCGACGCTGGTCGCGCAGGGCGTTTCGCCGATCGAGGTCTTCGACGCCGTCGCCCGCGAGATGGGAAAGATCCTCCACACGAAGCACGTCGTCGTGGCTCGCTACGAATCAGAGGGCAAGGTCGTGACCGCCCTCGGCGCCTGGAACCCCGACCAGATCGTGCCTCCCGGATCGCGCTGGGAGATCGAGAAGGGCACCGTTTCGGAGCTCGTGTTCCGTACGAAGGCGCCCGGCCGGATCAACTCCTACGAGGGTGACGACAGGCTGTCCAGGACACTGCGCGAAGGCGGGCTCGTCTCCTCCGTCGGCTGCCCCATCGTCGTCAGGCGGTGCCTCTGGGGCGTGGTGGTCGCGTCGTCGAGCACGCCTCGGCCGCTTCCGGCCGACACCGAGGAGCGGATGCGCAACTTCAGCGAGATCATGGCCATCGCCATCGCGAACGCACAGAGCAGCGCCGAACTCAAGGCCTCGCGCCTGCGCCTGGTCGCCGCCGCCGACGAGGCTCGCCGTCGTATCGAACGCGACCTGCACGACGGAACGCAGCAGCGTCTCGTGGCCCTGAAACTCGAGGTCCGCGGGGTTCAGGACCACCTGCCGGAGGGGTGCGACGAGGTCGAGGAACGCCTGTGTCACATGACCCGCTCCGTCGACGAGGCCATCGAGGACCTGCGGGAGATCTCACGGGGCGTGCATCCGGGGATCCTCGCGAAGGGCGGTCTCGGGCCCGCCCTGAAGACCCTCGCGCGCGCCTCCTCCGTCACCGTCGAGCTGAACATGTCCACCGACAGGAAACTGTCGGAGAGGATCGAGGTGACGGTCTATTACGTCGTGTCCGAAGCCTTGACGAATGTCACCAAGTACGCCCACGCGTCCACGGTTTTCGTCGACCTCACCATGAGCTGCACGACCATTCTGCTCAGGATTCGCGACGACGGAGTCGGCGGCGCCGATCCGGCCTGCGGGAGCGGGCTTCTCGGTCTCATCGATCGCGTCGAGGCCATCGGCGGGAGTCTCACGATCGAAAGCCCTGTGGGTCTGGGGACGTTGCTGACCGTCCAGATTCCTACCGAGAGAAATGAAGACCCGACCGTTCTCGCCACCAGATAGCTACGGCACGAACACTACGCTTCGTTGAACTATTTTGCAGTGGCGAAGTCTTCTCCTGCACATCGCGATCCCGCTGATGTTGATCCCGCCGTTGTTCGCATTGCGAAGATGCTGGACATCGTTGCTCGTGGCCGGGCTGTTCGCCAAGACCGAGTTCCTGTTGAACTTGCCGTTTCCGATGATCTGCTTGGGCCACCCCCAGCCATCGGAATAATGACCAGAGTACGGTGCTGCGGCGTTCGCCTCGAATGGCATCAGGGCGTCGACTCCCACGAACAGGACCGCGGCAAGGGTCACCAGCGAGCCGATCTTCAACGAACTCGTAAGCGCCCCTCGGGGATACCTGTGTTCCACTCGTCGCACTCCTGTCCGTCGGCCTGCTCAGCTGGATTCAGAGGTCGGCGATGTCTTGCATACCCCTCACTTACGACGTTGATCGCGGTCTGGCCGATACGGTCGCATATGATTACTCGCCCTTTAGAGATCGGCCGCGCCTCGATCAGGGATGCAGGACGACCTTCGTCCAGCCGTTCTCCCGTGCGTCGAAACGCCGGTAGGCCTCAGGAGCGTTTTCCAGCGGTATCTCCTGGGAGACGATGAAGGACGGCTTGGCCTTCTCGTCGGCGATGAGGTCGCGCAGATACCGGTTGTAGGCTTTGACGTTGCACTGGCCCGTCCCCATCGCCAGGCCTCGCCACCAGAACTGCCCGAAGTCGAAGACCAGATTGCCCTGCCGCGCCAGTTCGTCGGGCGCGCGGGGGTCCTCGGGCACGAACACGCCGATCACGCCGAGCGAGCCGGTGGGCCGTACGCAGGCGACCAGGTCGTTCATGGTCATGTTCGGGCGCTCCTGGCCGTCGGCATCGTGCGCCTGGTAGCCGACGCACTCACAACCGCGGTCCGCGCCCTCGCCGTCGGTCGCGTCGAGAACCTGCTCGACGGCCGGGGCCTTGGCGTCGTCGATCGGGATCGCGCCGATCTCCTCGGCGAGCCGCAACCGGTCCGGGTGGCGGTCGACGACCATGACCCGGTCCGCGCCCTTGATGATCGAGGAGTAGGCCGCCATCAGGCCGACCGGCCCGGCGCCGAAGACGACGACGGACTCACCGGGCCGCACGCCCGCCAGCTCGGTGGCGTGGTAGCCGGCCGGGAAGACGTCCGCGCACATCACGTAGTCGGTCTCGCGGGCAGGTATGCGCCGCGGAAGCTGCAGGCATGTGAAGTCGGCGTGCGGGACACACAGGTATTCGGCCTGCCCGCCGTTGTAGGCCCCCATGCCGGCGAAGCCGAACGCGGCGCCGACGCCGCGCGGGTTCATGGTCATGCAGTACGCCGTGAGCCCGCGCTCGCAGTTCTTGCAGTAGCCGCAGCTGATGTTGAAGGGTATGCAGACTCGGTCGCCGACATGGATCTGCTCGACGGCGGCGCCGGTCTCCACCACTTCGCCGAGGTTCTCGTGGCCGAGGACCCGGCCGGGTTCCATGCCGGTCCTGCCTTCGTATACGTGCAGGTCGGAACCGCAGATGCTGGTGGTCGTGACCTTGACGATCACATCGCCCGGAGCTTCGATCCGCGGGTCGGGTACCTGCTCGACCCGTACGTCGCGAGGTCCGTTGTAGACGACGGCCTTCATGGTGTCCCCCTGGTGTGCACGCGCACGGCGGCGGACAGAAAGCGGGGTGCCCCTGCGGGCATGTCGGTGAGATATGCGTTTCGACGCGGACGCCGGTGAGGCGGCGACACCGCGATGTCGCATGGGCTGAGCAGCGCAAACTGCCGTCAAGCCGTGCCTGATCCGTCTCTTGTCTCCACTATGGCACCTCTCATCGGTATGGCAAGGCCGCGCTCAGTGCACACCGGCCCCGGCCGTCACACAGGTACCCGCGTGGGCTCACCCGCCGTCTCGCCGCGTGGAGGTGATCGCGGTCTCCACACCGGCCACCCGGTCGGAGAGGAGACCGAGCGCACCGACGGCCCGGCTCATCGGGTCGTCGGCGTCGCCGCCGAGGGCCTGTGAGCGCTGGAACGCCGTCTTCACCGCCGCCCACCGCGCGGCCTGCTCCTCGGTGAGGGCACCGCGGAGTTCCGCCAGTTTCAGCAGGTTGGCCTCGGCTTCGGAGCCGAGGGTCTGTGCCTCTCCGAGGTAGTGGTCGTCGATGACGGCGTCGAGTTCGGCGTCGTTCATCACCGGCACGATCCGCTCGGCGAGCTTGTTCATGTTCCGGTACGAACCCTGCAGCTGGAACGGCGGCTCCGTACGCGACGCGTCGGACCGCGCGGCCGAGGCGATGTACGCCTGGTTGGCGGCGAGCACGACCTGCCGTGCGCGCAGCAGGTGGCGCAGGACGGCGAGGATCTGCTCCAGGTCGGCCGCCGAGTACGGGTGCGTGAGCTGGTCGGACCGGACGGTCGCGTCACCCCGCGCCAGGCGTACGAGCAGCTCGACGTCGCCCGGATCACGCGTGGACAGCGGTGCGAGCACCGGGTTGGAGGTCAGCGCGTTCTCCAGGTAGCTGAGGGAGAACAGCTCCTCGCGGCCGGAGAGCACGTCGCCGAGGTTCCACACGTCGGCGCGGTTGGCCAGCATGTCCGGGATTTGGAACTGCCGGCCCGACTCGGTGTACGGGTTGCCGGCCATGCAGACCGCGAACCGCTTGCCGCGCAGGTCGTATGTCCGGGTGCGGTCCTGCCAGACGCCCTGGATGCTGCGCTGCGCGTCGCACAGCGAGATGAACTTCTGCAGCAGCTCCGGCGAGGTGTGCTGGATGTCATCGAGGTAGAGCAGCACGTTGTTGCCCATCTCCAGCGCGAAGGAGATCTTCTCGACCTCCTGGCGCGCGGTCGCGTTCGGCGCTTCGGCCGGGTCCAGCGACGTCACGGAGTGGCCGAGCGCCGGGCCGCTGACCTTGACGAACATCAGGCCGAGCCGGCTGGCGACGTACTCCATCAGCGTGGTCTTGCCGTAGCCGGGCGGCGAGATGAGCAGCAGCAGGCCCATCTGGTCGGTGCGCTTGGCGTCGCCGGCCGCGCCGAGCTGCTTGGCGAGGTTGTCGCCGATCAGCGGCAGGTACACCTGGTCGAGCAGCCGGTTGCGCACGAACGCGCTCATCACCCGCGGCCGGTACTCCTCCAGGCGCAGGTGTTCCCGCTCCGCGGCGACCAGCTCACCGCGCAGCCTCTGGTACGCGCGGTACGCGGGCAGGCGCGTGGCGCGGAACCCTCGGGTACGGGTCAGCACCTCGTCGAGGCGCAGCTCGATGCGCCGCCCGGCGATCCGCGGATGCGCGCCGAGCAGGCCGTCGACGGTGGCGGACAGCGCCGCCGGAGAGTCGTATCGGGGCAGCGGGCCGCACAGCTCGATCGCCACCGCCTCCGCCAGGTCCTCGGACGTCGCGCCGGCGGAGGTCAGGTACGCGCTCAGCCAGGCCTCGACCAGCTGGTACCGGGCGGCCAGGTCGTCGCCGAGCCCGCCCAGATCGTCCTGGAATCCCGGAGAGTCGCCCAGCGCACGGCGGAACCGGTCGAGCAGCGACCGGGCGCCCGCGCCGGTGACGAACCCGGCCGGCGTGCCGGACAGCTCCTCGAACAGGTACTCGCCGGCCAGGTCTCCGGGGTCGGCGGCCGGCAGGCCGGAGAGGAAGCCCGTGATGGCCGACGAGAGTTCCGCGCGGAGCGCGCCGACCGCGGCGGAGTCGCCGAACGCCGCGCGGGCACGTGCGAGCGAGGCGGCACGCGCGGTCCAGGACCCGCGTGCGCCGTCGTCGGCGCCGTACGCCCAGAACAGCTGCGCGGCGGCTCGCGCGGCGGGCGGGTATCGCAGCAGGCCGGCGTCGCCGTGCAGGCGCACGAGCGCGTCGAGGATGAGCGCGGCGTCCTGGTCGTGCACACCGCGTTCGTACCCCTCGTCGTAGCGGGCCTCGGCCGCGGCGCGTACGAGCGCGAGCAGCCCGCCGTCCTCGCCAGCGGCACGGCGCAGCGTGTCCACGGGAGTCCCGGCGAGCAGGTCCGCGGCCAGATGCTCGGCCCGGTACACCTCGGGCGACTCCGAGATCAGCGACTGCTCCCAGTACGGGCGCGTCGCCGCGAACCCCGGATCGCGCACCGGCGACCGGTAGTCGGTGCCGGTCACGGCGTAGGCCATGCCGTCCTCGTACGGGACGAGCGTGAGGTCGACCGGCTGGACGTTGACGGCGAAGCGGTGCCGGCCCAGGCGGATGCTCTCACCGCCGTCCTCGTACAGGTCGATCCGGTCGCGCAGGACCCGGCCCGCCTCCTGCCGGGCGGCCTTGACCCGGCCGTCGAGCTCCTCGGCGCGCACCGTGTCGCCGAGCTCGCGCAGCTGCCCCGCGACGGCGCGTACCTTCGCCACCATCGGGTCGGCGGCGAAATAGGCGTTGATCTCATCCAGCGAGTCGAGCGCGTCGACCCGGCGCCGTACGCCGGTCAGGATGCGTTCCGCGGACTCGGCCAGCCGCTCCGCGCGGCGGGCCCGCCCGTCCAGCAGCGCCTGTTTGCGCCCGGAGAACGCCTCGTAGACCTCGTCACGCTTGCCGGCCAGCTCGGCGACGAAGTCGTCGAACTCCGCGAACCGCGATTCGAGGTTCTCCAGCTGGAGCATCACGCGGCCGAGCTGGTCGTCGCAGCTCTCGGGGGAGTCGGCGATCGCGAGCGAGGCAGTGACGGCCTGCCCGAGTAGCGCGAACTCCGCCGCGAAGGCGGCGCGGCCCTCGGCGTCCAGCAGCTCGCGCCGGCGGGCGGCGAGGGTCGCCTGGGCGCGGTTGATGCCGGCGAGCACCTCGCCGACGCGCTCCAGGATCGACGTGCGCACGGTCGCGTCGGCGATGTCCAGCGCGCCGACGACCTCGATCACCGTCTGCAGGCCCTCGGACTGCTCGGCCAGCCGCTCGCGTACCGGGTCGGCCTCCGCGACCTTGCCGATCGCCTCGGCCTCGGCCAGCAGGCGGCCGATCTGCTCGTGGTAGCCGGTGAAGGCGTCCTCGCCCCGCAGGAAGGTGATCGCGCGCTGCCCGGTGGCGGCCACCTCGTCGGTGAGCCGGCCCTCGATCTCGTCGATCCGTGCCGTGTCGGCGTACCGCATCTCGCGCAGCGTGACGATGCGCCCCTGCGCGCGGCGCAGCTCGGCGAGCCGGGTCACCCACGCGCCGGCCGTACGCGGCGCGTCGCCGCGCGTGAGCCGGATCAGCGTCGTGACCTGCTCACCCGTCTCCGCGATCGCGGCGCTCGCCTGGGCGGTCAGCTGCTGTACGGCCTCGAACTCCTCCAGGACCTTCTCGGCCGCGGAGCGGACCCCGGTCAGCGGGCCGCGCAGGTCGCCGAGGTCGGCGTCGCCGAGCCAGTGGTAGTGGTCGAAGGCCCGCTCACACCCGGAGATCAGCGCCTCGAAGACGGGGACGGACGGGCTCGTCTCGTCCACCATCCGCGCCACCGACAGGCAGTCGGAGATGCCGCGGACCAGGTCGGCGTTGCCGATGCGTTCGAGGGGGCCGGTGCCGGTCGCCTGCGCCGCCGCGTAGGTGTCCGACAGGTACGGGGTCTGCCACACCTGCATCGCGTGCACACGGGTGGGCTCGTCGGACTCGGACCGGAACACCACGAGCGTGCCGTCGTCGAAGAGCGAGTAGCCGTGACAGACGATCGGCGTGGCGACCTCTTTGCGGATCACGTTGTACGGGAGCAGCAGGTAGCGGCCGGGCTCACGTGCGTGGAAGACGTACAGGACGTCCTCGCCGTTGGTGGAGCGGATGAGCCGCTCGTACTCCAGGCGGTCGACGTCGGTGTCGAAGGTCTTCATCGTGCCGGTGACGAGGTAGTAGCCGCCGGGGAAGATGATGCCGTGGTCCTCCGGCAGCCGGCGGCACGCCTGGCCGATGCCGTCGAGGCGTACGACCGTCTTCGTCCGCGTGTTGAAGACCAGGTGACGCCAGGTCTCCTCCTTGTACGGCCGTACGCGCAGCAGGATGAGCGCGCCCATCCGCGCGTAGTGCACCTCGGCGTCGGCGAGGCTCTGCAGCGGCTCGTCGACCGGCTCGCGGTAGATGCCCTTGCCGGTCTCGGTGTTGTTCTCCACCTTCACGGTCAGGTCGCCGCCGACCGTCTCCACGAAGACCTCGTCGCCGATGGAGATGTGCGGGTGCCGGCCGAGGACGTGGTCGTCGCGGGTGGTCTCGGTCCACTCGAAGTCGTGCGATGGAGGGAAGACGTTGTCCGGCTCGCCGAGGTTGTCGTGATATTCGATCGTGTCGTCGGTGGCGACCTTCCAGCGCAACACCCGGGTGTCCCGCTCGGCCTCCAGGCCGGTCTGGAACACCGCGAGCAGCTTCCCCTCGATCCGCCGCAGCTGCAGCAGCCGGGTGCCGCGGTAGTAGCGGTACAGCTCCGCGAAGTCGCGCTCGAACTGCGGGTCGCGCAGCAGCTCCGGCAGGTCGTCGGCGGACTCGAACCGGAACGCCTCACCGTCCCGCGAGAACCGGTACAGCGCGAACACGTCGGCGACGGTGGTCTCCGGCTTCAACCCGATGAACACGTTGAAGCCGAACACCATGACGCCGCCGACGGACACGATGTCGCGCGGCACACAGTTGTGCTCGGTACGGATCCGCTCGGTCCCGACGAGCCGCAGCTCCGTACCGCCGAATTCCTCGAGCCGCCGGGCGTTCAGCGCCTCGGCTCGACGGGCCAGTTCTTCGGCCCGCTCGCCGAGGCGGGCGCGGAGCACCTCGTAGGTGCCCGCGTCCAGCCCCGGCTCGACGGGTTTCTGGGCGACGTCGGTCACGTGTGCGGGCTCTCACTCTTCGATCATGGCGGCGTGGGACAGCGCCGCGTCCGCGACACCGAGGCGTTCGGCGTGGTCCAGCAGCTCACGTGCCTTCGTGCCGTCGGCGCCGCCGGCCTTGATCCGTTGCATGAGCAGCGCGGACAGCGTCAGGTTCTTCACATCGTCGGTCTTGATCGAACCGACGAGCCGTGTCAGGTCTTCTGGGAAGCTGCGTGAGCCGTTCAGCCACGGACCGGCGAGGGTCTGGGCGACGTCGGAGTGCTCGACGAACCCGTCCATGCCCTTGCCGACGCTGATCGCGCCGACGACCTTGTCGAAGAACATGCTGTCGCCGCCGACGATGTCGATGTCGGCCTTCTCCAGCCCGGCGGCGAGCACCGACGCCTGCGCTCCCGCGACCTCGCGCTGCACGTCGAGGCCGGCCATCCGGATCTCCTTCTCGGCCTCCAGCCGCAGCCGGTACTCCTCGTGCCCACGGGTGGCGTCGTCCATCGCGGCCATTCCAGCGGCCTTGTCGGTCAGCCCCTCGGCCTCGGCCTTGAGCTTCTCGCGGATCGCGTCGGCGGCCGCGAGGGCCTTCTCGCGGTCCACGATCGCCTCGGCGCGGCCGACCTTCTCGATCGCGTCGGCGTCCCGCTCGCGTACCTGGACCTCGGCCAGACCCCGCGCGGCGGTCTCGGCCTGTACGCCCTCGGCCAGCCGGATCTTGGCGCGGGCGTCGAGTTCGGAGGTCTGCTGGCGCGCCTCCGCGAGCAGCACCTCCTCGCGGGCCTTGAACTTGGCGGCCTCCTCGGCGGCCTCGGCCGCCTTGATGCCCTTGACCAGGTTCTCCTGTGCCTCGGCCTCGGCCTGGATGACCAGCGCCTGGCGCATGCGCTCGGCCTCTTCGACCATGCGCAGCTTCTTGATGGTCTCTTCCTGCTCGGCGACCGTACGCTCGACCGCGATCCGCTCGCGGACCACCTCGGCGATCTCGCGCTTCTCGCCCTCGACCTCTTTGTCCTTGGAGATACGGGACAGCTCGGTCTCCCGCTCGCGGGCGATGACCTCCAGCATCCGGTCCTTCTCGATCCGCTCGCTCTCGACGGCGATGACGCGTTCGCGGTTCTTCTCCGCGACGGCGATCTCCCGGTCGCGGTTCTGCTGCTGGACGCCGAGCTGCTCGTCGGTACGGATGTGCGCGGTCTGCGAGGTCAGCCGCTCCTCGGCCTGCACCTTGGCGATCTCGGCTTCCTCGCGCGCCCGTATGGTCTCGATCTCACGCTTCTTTTTGACCTCGGCCTCGGCCTGCCGGCGTTCGAGTTCGAGGATGGCCTCCCGCGCGTCGACGTTCTGGCGGGTGATCTCCTTCTCCTCGTTGCGCTGGTACTCGTTGGTGCGCACGTGCTCGATCGCGGTCAGCTCGGTGATCTTCCGGATGCCCTGAGCGTCCAGGATGTTGGTCGGCTTCAGGCTTTCCAGCGGCGTCTGCTCGAGGTGATCGATGGCCGCGTCTTCGAGGTGGTAGCCGTTCAGGTCGGTGCCGATGAGCTGCACGATCTGGTCGCGGAACTCATGCCGGTGTGTGTACAGGTCCACGAAGTCGAGCTGCTTGCCGACGGTCTTCAGCGCCTCGGCGAACTTCGCGTTGAACAGAGTCTGCAGGGTGTCCTCGTGGCTGGCCCGCTCGGTGCCGATCGCCTGCGCCACCTGGATGACATCCTCGACGGTCTTGTTGACGCGGACGAAGAACGTGATGCGGATGTCCGCCCGGATGTTGTCCCGGCAGATCAGGCCTTCGTGGCCGATCCGCTCGATCTCGATGGTCTTTACCGAGATGTCCATCACTTCGGCTTTGTGTAGCACCGGGAGCACGATCGCCCCGGTGAACGTGACGTCGACCTTCTTGATCTTGGAGACGATGAGCACCCGGCCCTGCTCCACCTTGCGGAACAGGCGGCTGAGCAGGTACGCGGTGCACAGGACGACGAGCAGAACGGTGCCGACGAGCACGCCGATCGCGATGGCGATGGAATCCATCAAGGGTCCTTCTTGCGGGAGGTTCAGCGGGGCGGACGGTGAGGATCGAGTTCCGCGTCGTACGGCATAACCCAGAAGAATTCGCCGTCGGCGTCGTAGTCGATGATCAAAGCGGTACTGCCTATTACGAGGGGTTCCTCGGCCGGTTGGTTCCGCTGTTGCCGAACTTGGATCACGGCGGCCGAGCCGTCGGCGGCCCGTACCTCCGCCTGTCCGAAGGTCAGGTCCACCCGGCCGGTGCGGATGACGCACATCCGGCCGACGAAGTCCTGCCGCGACGGCACCTGCTCGTCGGGGACCATGTGGCGCAGCGGCCGCATCAGCAGGCGGGTGATCAGGCCGGACAGGGCCAGGGCGGCGACGAGCACCCCGCCGTACGCGGCCGGGCCGTTTACGTGGTGGCGGTGCAGGAGCACGGCGGCGACCAGGCCGGTGAACCACGCGAGGGCGACGAACAGCGACACCGCGGCGGCGGCGACGATGCCGACGATCGTGTCGAGGACGCCGAGGGCTATCAGCAGCCAGTAGGCGACGACGATCACCAGAAGGACGCTGAAGACGGCGACCGGAAAACCGAGTGCCGCGTCCACGAAATCGTGCATTCCGCGCCTCCCCAGGGCGAGCCCGCAGCCGTTGCCGACCACGCTTCCCGGCGCTCCGATGAAGCGGCGTGCTTCGCGAAAGATGATCTGCTGTGGCGCCACGGATATTACGGCCAGTACTGGGCCGTGAGGTCGTCAAGGCCCCCATGAGCCATGGCCTATGTGCCCGGACCAGGGAGTGTTACATTGAGTTATGCGCCGGTTCCTCCTGGCGATACTCCAAAACCGGAAACGTCCACCCCTGTTCCTCGGGATCCTGATCGCGGCCGCGTGCGTCGTGCTGGAGACCTGCCTCGCCAAGGCACTTGAGGCGATCACCCCCACACACGCGCTGGACGTGGTGTACCTCCTCGGCATCGTGGTGGTCGCGTCCGTATGGGGGCTCGCGCTGGGCGTCGGGATGGCGGTGGTGAGCACCGCCGCCTTCGACTACTACCTGACGCCACCACCCCGGAGTCTCAGCCTCACCGCGAGCGAGAACTGGACCGTACTGGCGATCTTCATCGCCATCGCGCTCCTGGCCGCCTCGATCTCCAGGCTCGCTCGATCGCTGGCCGACCAGGCCGAGGCGCACACGGAGGCCGAGTTCGCCGCGGAGATGGCACGCCTGCTGCTGCGCGCGCCGGACCTGAAGACGGCGATGCCGGCGGCCGCTCGTCACCTGGTCGCGGTCCTCGGTCTCCCCTCGGCGCGGATCGAGCTCGACGCGACCATCGAGGACGACCGGCAGGTGTCGTTGCCGCTCCGCGACGGCGGTGAACCGGTGGGGGCGCTTCTCGTCCCCGAAGGCCTGACGAGACCGCAGATGCGGCGGCTACAGGACCGGGTGATGCCCTCGCTGGAGGTGATGCTCCATGCGGCGCGGGAGCGCGAGCGCGTCGCGGACGCCCTCAAGGCCAGCAACGAGGAGCTCGGCCGGGTCGCCGAGGAGCAGGCCGCTCTGCGAAGGCTCGCGACGCTCGTCGCGCACGCCGTCCCTCCGACCGAGATCTTCGGCGCGGTCGCCCGCGAGGTCGGGGAGGTCCTCGGCGCGATGCACACGACCGTGATCCGGTACGAACCAGGCGACGTGAGCACCTCGGTCGGCGTCTGGAGCCAAGGCGGCCCGCTAGCCACCATGCCCCTCGACGCACGCTGGACGGTCGAGAGAGGAAGCGCGTCGGAGCTGGTGGCGCGTACGAGGGCGCCCGGACGGATCCACCACTACACCGGTGCCGGCGAGCTCGTGACCGCGCTGCGCGACAAAGGGATCCGCTCGTCCGTCGCCTGCCCCATCGTCGTCGGCGGACGGCTGTGGGGAGCCGTCATCGCCGCGTCGACCACCGAGACGCCCATGCCCCCCGAGACCGAGGAGCGCATGCTGGGCTTCACCGAACTCGTGGCGGCGGCCGTCGCGAACGCCGAGAACCACGCCGAGCTCATCGCCTCCCGCGCCCGCATCGCCGCCACCGCCGACGCGACCCGCCGCCTCATCGAGCGTGACCTGCACGACGGCACCCAGCAGCGTCTCGTCTCGATCAAGCTCGAGATGCGCGCGGTGCTGGCCACCATCCCGCCCGGGCTGGAGGAGCTCAAGGGGCGGCTCTTCGGTACGGCCCATGCGCTGGAAGAGGCCATCGAGGACCTGCGGGAGGTTTCGCGGGGTCTCCACCCGGCGATCCTCAGCCGCGGCGGGCTACGGCTCGCCCTCAAGGGGATCGCGCAGCGCTCCGCCATCCCGGTCGATCTCGACGTGCGCATCGCCCGGCGCCTCCCCGAGCGCATCGAGGTGAGCACCTACTACGTGATCTCGGAGGCGCTGACGAACGCGGTCAAGTACTCCCGCGCGTCCACCGTGCGCATCAGCCTCGCGGCGGAGGACTCGACCGTCCGGCTGTCGGTGCGGGACGACGGCGACGGCGGAGCCGAGGTCGGCGGAGGGTCGGGCCTCATCGGCCTCAAGGACCGCGTGGAAACGCTCGGCGGCCGGATCGACATCGTGAGCCCGGTCGGCGGCGGAACATCGTTGTTCGCGGAGATCCCCGTCGACACGCCCTAGGGACGCTGCTTGGATTGCCGACGGCAATTTCGGGTGGCGGTCGGTAGTCGTATCGATACCGCCACTCATAGTCATCTGACCGTCCATTCCTGGACGGTCGGCGGGGTGGTGTGCGCGGTGCTCGCCTGCGAGGACGCCGTGGCCGGTGTGGGAGGCGAGGCCGATGCGGGCCGCCGTCACGGTGCCGATTTCCTCGATTTCGGTGGTCGGGGAAATCTTTTTACTAATTTCGGTTCAGCCATTGGCGGGGTATTTTCATGGCCATTCCAATGGATCGCCGACACCTGCCTGCCGGCCGGCCGCGGCCCCTGACAGCCGCCGTCAGGGGCCGTCGGCGAGCCTGTGTCCGGAGAGCACCGGATCAGGCTAAATGTGCGCTGTCTCCATGAAGCCGGGGATTACTCAGTATTGTGACCGTTGCTTGTCGACCGGTTCCCCCCGTACCGAGGATGCCGATGCCGGAATTTTCCCTGCCTGTTGCTGGTGACGAACGCCAGGAAGTACGACGACACGGCAGGCAACCCGCCCGTGGATCGCGTCGTGCGAACAACATTCGCGCCTACTATCTGTACGTTTCAGTCCTGCCCGTAGCCGTCATGGCGTTCCTAGCGCTGGTGGCGGTCGCGGCTTTGGTACTGGCGGATCTCTCCGCCATGCAGTCTCGCCTGGTGCTGGTCGTGGTCGCCGTGGGGGCGGTGGTCATCCTGGGTGCCGCCACGTTGGGCGCCGACACGGCGACCCGGCGGGAGCGCCGCCTGCTCGGGAGCCCGGCACGTGACCAGGAGTACGTGCACCGGCGGCTCACGGACCTCGGGCTGCTGATCAACCGTGGTCGCCAGGACCTGCACGCGCTGATGGTGCAGATCCAAGGCGCCGAGCCTCTCGCGTCACGTCGCGCGGACACTCCGCCCGCCGACACCCGAGACCCGTTCATGTACCTCGTGTACGAGGTGCAGAGGGCACAGAACGAAGCCTGGAACGCCGTGATCGACGCGGCGAGCTCCGAACCCGAAGACCAGGCCGACCAGCGCGTCGAGGTCTTCGTCAACCTCGCCCGGCGGATGCAGTCGCTGTCCCACCGGGCGATCCAGGGCCTTGACGAGCTGGAGAACCAGGTCGAGGACCCGGACCTCCTCAAGGGCCTGTTCAAGGTCGACCACCTCAGCACCCGAATGCGCCGCCAGGCCGAGAGCCTCGCCGTTATCGGAGGCTCCGCGTCACGGCGCCAGTGGAGCCGGCCCGTCACCATGTACGAGGTGCTGCGCTCGGCCATCGCCGAGGTCGAGCACTACAACCGTGTCAAGGTCGTGCCGCCGGTCGAGGGCACCCTGGACGGCACTGCGGTCGCGGACATCATTCACCTGCTCGCCGAGCTCGTCGAGAACGCCACGAAGTTCGCACCACCGCACACGCAGGTCCTCCTCCGCGCCGAGACCGTGACCGCCGGTCTGGCCATCGAGGTCGAGGACCGCGGCCTCGGCATCCCGCGCGAGAACCAGCGGCAGCTGAACGACCTGCTGTCCGACCCTCAGCATGTCGACACCGAAGAGATGCTGCAGGACGGCCGCATCGGGCTCCTCGTGGTCTCCTCACTGGCCCGGCGTCACAACGTCGAAGTGAGGCTGCAGACCAACCTGTACGGCGGCACCCAGGCGATCGTCGTGGTGCCGAACGAGCTCATCGGGTCGGAGGCGGACGAGGGCGCGTCCGTGGCCCCGGCCGAACCGGCACCGGCCTTGACCGCCACTGCCCCGGCGGCCTCCGTCTCCAGTGCCCCGGCGGCCTCCGTCCCCAGTGCCGTGGACGGCCGCCTGGTCGAGCCGTCTCTCACGAGTTGGAGCGACCAGCCCCCGCCCCCGCCTGCGCCCGTACCACGGGCCGAAATGCCGAGCGCCGGCCGCCCGGCGCCCGCCGCGGACTTCGCGTCCGGCGAGCGCCCGACACTGCCGAAACGACACGCCCAGACGAACCTGGTGCCGGAGTTGCTCCAGACTCCCGTCCCGCTGGACGACGATCTTTGCGACCAGAACTCGGGACTGATGGCGGCATTCCAGCGCGGTATGCGCAGCGGCCAGGAGGCCGACGGGCCCTCGGGCAATACCAACAACACCAGCTGACGAAAGCTCACGAACCTAGAAGGAGCGTCAATTGAGCGCTTTCTCCCCGCACCATGCTCCGGATCTCGCTTGGCTGTTGAGGGGGCTGGCCGAGGAGGTTCCCGTCATTCGTGGCAGCGTGCTGCTGTCATCCGACGGGATGGTGAAAGCCGCCCACGGCCTGGACCGCGTCGGCTCGGAACATCTGGCGGCACTTGCCTCGGGACTCTTCTCCATGGCGCGCAGCGCAGGCACGAAGTTCGACAACAGCAACGAAGTCCGGCAGGTGGTCACGGAGCTCAAGCACAGCCAGCTGTTCATCTCGTGGGCCGGGTTCAACTCGGTCCTCGCGGTGCTCGCGAAGGGCGAGGCCGACCCGGCCGTTGTCGGATTCGAAATGGCGAGATTGATCAAAGCGGTCCGTCCGTTCCTGGACACCGCGGCCCGGCCGGTCTCCGTACCGGTCGATCGAAATCTGTGAAGATGACAGCCGGCGACGACGAGGTCTGGCTGGACGAAGACGCCGGGCCCCTGGTCCGCCCGTACACGGTGAGCTCTGGTCGTACCCGCCCCACTGTCGCACTGGATCTACTGTCCCTGGTGATGGCGACGGGCAAGGAGCCTCCGGCTCTGGGGCCGGAGCACGTCATGGCATTAGGGCTGTGCCGCACTCCGACCTCGGTCGCCGAGGTGGCGGCGCACCTGAAACTCCCCGTGATGGTCGCCAAAGTCGTCCTCGCCGACCTGGTGGACTGCGCGGCGATGACCACACGAGCCCCGCGTACCGCCACCGACCTCACCGACCGCGTTCTACTGGAGAAGCTGCTCGATGGCCTACAACGAATCTGAGGTGTTCCCCACCCAGGTCAAGATCCTGATCGCGGGTGGCTTCGGCGTCGGAAAGACGACGTTCGTCGGCGCGGCGAGCGAGATCGAGCCGCTGAGGACGGAGGAGCTCATCACCACGGCCAGCGTCGGCACGGACAATCTCAGCGGAGTGGAGCAGAAGTCTGAGACGACCGTGGCCCTCGACTTCGGCCGCATCACCATCAAGCAACACGGAATCGTGCTCTACCTGTTCGGAACGCCCGGTCAGGAGCGTTTCTGGTTCATGTGGGACGAGCTGTCGGCGGGTTCTCTCGGGGCGGTCGTCCTGGCCGACACCCGCCGCCTGCAGGCGTGTTTCGAGGCCGTCGACTTCTTCGAGAACCGCGGCATCCGATTCCTGGTAGCGGTCAACGAGTTCGACGGCGGCTACCACTACGAACCCAACGAGGTGCGGGCAGCACTCGAACTCGACGATCGCGTGCCGGTCGTGCTGTGCGACGCACGCGACGCCCGGTCCACGACCCTGGTGCTGAGATCGCTGATCAAGCACCTCCTCAGCGCCGTGCCCGCTCCATCCGCCTGAGTCCGATCGTCATACAGGGAGCCCACGTGACGGACGACCCCGCAAACGACCCCAACGGCCACCTCTTAGTCCCGGTGGACCGGGAAGTGCCTCAGCGGGAGAAACGACTACGTGAGATCGGCCTGGGACTCGGGCCCGACCTGGAGTTCGACGCGTTCGCGCGTAATCTCGCCGAGGCCGCGCGCGGCCTCGGCGAGACGCGCCGCACTCCGTTCGCGTTCGTGAACTTCGTGACGGATCGTCAGTACCTCAGCGGCCTCTACATCGCCGAGGATGACGTAGAAGCGGCAGCCGATCTTGCCGCTCCCGTGGAGATCGGCCGTGAGGTGCCGCTCGAATACGGCTTCTGCCCGCACGTCGTCGTACGGCGAAAGGCGCTGGTCCTGGACGACGTGTGCGACTATCCGCGCTTCGCCGGCAACCCGGTCGTCGACAAGCTCGGGATCCGCACGTACCTCGGAGCGCCGCTGATCGACCGGACGGGCACGACACTCGGCACGGTCTGCGTCGTCGACCGTGAGCCGCGCCCGTGGGGTCATCCCGGCCTGAACTTCATCAAGGAGAAGGCCGCCGACCTGGTGGAGTTGATCCAGCGCCGCGAAGATTCACTGGACTAGGGCCTGTGCGCGGCGCCAGGGTAAATCTGGGTTTTTCGCCGGTAAAGTGGCGGCATGGCCGGAGTGCGGCGAGGTGCAGGGCAGCTCGAGTCGGAGATCCTGGGAGCGCTGTGGGCCGCCGGCCGGCCGCTGACCCCCGCGGAGATTCAGGGCGAGCTCGGCGGAGACCTGGCCTACAACACCGTGCACACGATCCTGCGGCGGCTGTGGGAGAAGGGCCTGGTGCTGCGGGACGCCGGCGGCCGTCGCGGGACGTACCTCCCGGCGAAGGAGGCCACCGAACTCGCGGCCGAGGTCATGCACGACGCCCTGCGGCGCGAACCGGACCGTGCGGCCGTACTCCAGCGTTTCGTCACCGGCCTCGGCGCCGACGACGAGGAGATGCTCAGAAGGCTCCTCGGCTGAGCACCCTACAGAATGTAGGGCGAGAGACGTGTCGGCGTCTCGCGGATCTATCTCGGCTCCACCGGGTCACCTACGTGGCCGGCCGCCACGCCCTCGGCGGCACCTGACTCGCGCTTCTCCTGGCCGCGCGGCGCTGACCCCGTGCGCTGGGCCTTTACGGCGAACGATCTTCACCGGGACGCGGTCGGGCACTTTGGCGGTGCCGGCTCCGTTACGTCCTACGGGGCGCACACGCGTGAAAGGGATCGAGAATGGGCGAGAAGTCTCCGAAGATCGTCGTGGTCGTCCCCACGTACAACGAACGGGACAACCTGCCAGTCCTCATCGAGCTTCTCTCCGACCTGGGCCTGCCGAACCTGCACGTGCTCGTGGTGGACGACGACTCGCCCGACGGCACGGGAGACGTCGCGGACAAGCTCGTGGTCGACGCGCCGGACGCCATCGGCGTGCTGCACCGCGCGGAGAAGGACGGCCTGGGCCGTGCGTACATCGCCGGGATGACCCGGGCGCTCGACGAGGGCGCCGAGGCGGTGATCCAGATGGACGCCGACCTCTCACACCCCGTCTCGGTGATCCCCGTCATGATCGACACGCTGTTCTCCGAAGACGCCGCCGTGGTGCTCGGATCCCGCTACGTGGACGGCGGCTCGACCGCCGCGGAGTGGTCCTGGTACCGCCGGGCCCTCTCGGCGTGGGCGAACTTCTACGTCAACGCGATCCTGCGCCTGAGCGTGAAGGACGCCACCGCCGGCTTCAAGGCATGGCGCGCCGACACGCTCCGCGCCATCGACCTGCCCTCGATCCACAGCAACGGCTACTCCTTCCAGGTCGAGACGAACCACCGCACCGTCAGACGCGGGATGCGGATCCTGGAGGTGCCGATCAGATTCGAGGAGCGGGTCGAGGGCGCGTCGAAGATGAGCCTGAGCACACAGATCGAGTCCGCGATCACTCCATGGAGACTGCTGCTCGGCCGCTAGGGAGTGACGAGCGGGCGGACCTCCTCGGCCGTGAAGCGTACGAACGCCTCGGGGTCGGGGTCATCGATCGTGGGCTGGAGGACCACCGTGCCGGCGCCCGCGGACACGAACGCGCGTACGGCTTCGGCGACCGTGTCCGCGTCACCCGCGACGCCGATGTCCGCACCGCACCCCGTACGGCGGCGCTCGGCCTCCATCCGCTCCTCCGCCCCCGCGCCCGTCGCGGTCAGCAGGTAGACGATCACCGAATGAGGGTCCGTGCGCCCGGCCGCCGCGCGCCCCTCGTTCACCAACTGGAGGGCCTCTTCCATCTGGGACGGCGACGTGCTCGACGTGAGGATGACGCCGTCGGCGACCTCGCCGCACAGCTTCAGCGACCGCGGACCCGTCGCCCCGGCCAGCACGGCCGGGGCCTGCGCGGGCGGCCAGTCGAGCGCGACGGCGTCGAGGTGCACGTAGCGGCCGTCCGTGGTGACCCGCTCACCCGCGAGCAGCGCCCGCAGCGCGGTGGTCTGCTCGCGCAGCAGCGTGAGCGGCGACTCGACGCGGGCTCCGACCTGGCCCATCCAGTCCTGGACGCCGTGGCCGACGCCGATGTTCGCCCGTCCGGAGAACAGGCGGTGGAGCGTCGCCAGCTCCATCGCGGTCAGCGCGACGTTGCGCAGCGGTACCGGCAGCAGGCCGACACCCACCCGCAGCCGTTCCGTCCACGCGAGCACGGCCGAAGCCGTGGCGATGCCGCTTCCCCAGAAGCAGTCCTCCCACAGCCACAACTCATCAAGACCGGCGTCTTCCGCCGTACGGGCGACATCACGTAGCCGCTCAGGCGACACCTGGGGCAGGCACACAGCACCGAGAACCGTCATGGCTCCATCCTCACCCACGACACCTAGGGTTGGGTCATGACACCGCTGGACGACCTGAGGATCCCGGTGCTCGCGGCTCCGATGGCCGGGGGAGCGGGCACACCGGCGCTGGTGATCGCCGCGGCACGCGCGGGCGGCCTCGGGTTCCTCGCCGCCGGGTACAAGACCCCGGAGGCCCTCGCCGGGCAGATTGCGGCCGTACGCGCCTCCGGGGTGCCGTTCGGCGTCAACGTGTTCGCGCCCAACCCGGTGCCCGTCGACCCGGAGGAGTTCCGCCGCTACGCGCGTACGCTCCAGGCCGACGCCGCCCGCTTCGGCCTTGACCTGGCAGGCCGTGAGCCGGTCGAGGACGACGACCACTGGAACGACAAGATCGACCTGCTGCTCACCGACCCCGTACCGGTCGTGAGCTTCACATTCGGCCTTCCGGATCGTACGGTGATCGCCGCGCTCCGTGCGGCCGGGACCTTCGTCGTCCAGACCGTCACCTCCGCCGATGAGGCCCGTACCGCCGACGCGGATGCCCTCGTCGTCCAGGCGTCGGCCGCGGGCGGCCACTCGGGCACGCTCACCCCGCACCGCCTGCCGCCGCCGACCCCCATCGCCGACCTGGTCGCCGAGGTACGCGCCGCGGTCCGCGTACCGCTCATCGCCGCAGGCGGCCTGTACGAGCCCGCCGGTGTCCAGGCGGTCCTGCGGGCCGGCGCATCCGCCGCCATGGTCGGCACCGCCCTACTGCGCACCGACGAGAGCGGAGCGTCCCCGGCGCACCGCACGGCCCTGACCGACCCGGCACGAGGCGACACATTGATCACCCGGGCCTTCACCGGCCGCCCGGCCCGAGCCCTGCGCAACACGTTCACGGACCGGTACGACGCCCGGGCCCCGTACGGCTACCCGGCCCTGCACCACCTCACGAGCCCGCTGCGCAAGGCCGCCGCAGAGGACCCGGAGTGGATCAACCTCTGGGCCGGCACCGGCCACCGCCACGCGACCGCCGAACCCGCCGCGACGGTCCTTACTCGGCTGGCCTCAGGCGCCCCATGAGATGGAGCAGCCGGTCCTGAGCCGCCGAAGGCGCCGCGCCGCCGGGAGCCGCGAAGAAACGGTGGTCGGTGGTCGGTGAGACCGGGCTGTGCGCGATGCCGCGGTAGACCCATTCGATCTCGTCGAGAATCCAGGTGACGAGGTCCGGGTCGAGTTCCTCGTCGAGGCCGGTCGCACGGGCGAGGTCCCAGGTGTGGACGACCGAGTCGGTCAGCCGGACGGCGAGCAGCTGCCGGCCGGGGATCGCGCCCATCGGGTAGTCGGTGATCCGGTCCAGAGCGCCGGGCTCGCGGAAGGCCCGCAGGCACTCCGCCACCGACCGCTCGAAGGCGCCGACGGGATCGTCGCCCAGGGCTTCTTCGTCCCGTAGCCGCAAGAAGGCCTCGCCGCTCCCACCACGCACGAGGAGCACGTAGTTCAGGTTTCCCCGCGCCATGTGGCCGACCAGGCGGCGCACGTCCCATTCGGGGCACGGAGTCAAGGCCGCCCACTGGTCGGCCCGTACGGCCCGCAGCCGATCACCGAAACCGGAACACGCGGCACTGAAACGGCGGAAGAGCGCGTCATCGTTCACGCCCACCAGGGTCCACGGCCATCCACTCCGGCACCGGCGGAAAACCGACGCGACGTTCGGCCGACCTCGCCGACCCGCGCGGCCGCCGTCCGTGTGGTCACGCAGCGAATCCGTGGGGTGGATCAGTGAACCATCCGGGCCTCCGTACCGTCGTTTCCAGGGAAGACGAATCGGAAAATGTGCAGCTAGTGTGAGCGAGCGTCATATATCGGCGTTCGTCGCGCGTGAAGAGGTGGCCCGCGGGTGGAAAGTCAGCGGCGTACGGGCTCGGCGGAACCCCTGCTCTCAGGTGATCCGGAGCGCGTCGGGTCGTACTCGATCCTCGGACGGATCGGCCAAGGGGGCATGGGGGCCGTCTACCTGGGGCGTCATCCCGACGGGCGCCGGGTCGCGGTGAAGGTCGTGCGGCCCGAGCTCGCGCAGGACGCCGGGTTCGTCGCGCGCTTTCGTGACGAGGTGGCCAACGCCCAGCGGGTGGCCTCGTTCTGTACCGCGCAGGTGCTCGACCACGGGGAGTCCGATGGCCGGGCCTACATGGTCACCGAGTTCATCGACGGCGTCTCGCTCAAGGAGTACGTCAACGACAACGGCGAGCTGTCCTCGGGCATGCTCCAGGGCGTCGCGGTCGGTGTGGCCGCCGCGCTCGTCGCGATCCACTCGGCGGGGCTGATCCACCGCGATCTCAAGCCGGGGAACGTCCTGCTGTCCTTCTCCGGCCCCCGCGTCATCGACTTCGGCATCGCGCGGGCGTTGGACGCCACGGAAGGGCACACGATGACCGGCCAGATGGTCGGCAGTCCGGGCTGGATGGCGCCCGAGCAGATCATGCAGCAGCAGGTGACGACCGCCGTCGACGTCTTCGCGTGGGGGTGCCTCGTCGCGTACGCCGCGAACGGCGTCAACCCGTTCGGCAAGGGCGACTTCTCGGTCATGGCGGCGCGGCTGGTGCACGGTGAGCCGCAGGTCGGTGTGTTGCCGCAGCCGCTCGACCGGCTCGTACGCGCCGCGCTGGACAAGGATCCGCGCAACCGGCCGACCGCCAAGGACCTGCTGCTGACCATGGTCGGCGGTGAGACCCCCGAGGCCGCGGTGCTGGCCACGCTGGCCCCGTCCTGGGAGCCTCCGCCGTCGCGGCAGGGCGACACGCGCGTCGAGCCGGAGGGCGACACCGGGGACCGGCAGGGACCTCCCACGCCCTGGTCCGAGCCGGCACGGACCCCGACCGCGTACGCGGGGCCGGGCCAGGGCACGAATCCCTCGAGCTCCGGACCCGCGACCGCGTACGGCGAGGGCTCCAGACCGTCGGGCAGCCCCTCGTACGGCGAGGCGCCGACCGTGTACGGTCCGGCCGCGAGCCGTCAGGGGCCGAACACCGTCGCCCCGCCCACCCTGCCGACCGCCGGCCCTCCGCGAAAGCGCGGGAAGCGCGGTGTGGCGGCCGCCGGAGTGGTGGTCGTCCTGGCCGCCGCGTCGGTCACGGGCTGGCAGCTCCTGAAGTCCGATGGCGATCCGCCGCCCAAGGCCAAGTCGGCCGCCGGCCCGGCGCCGTTGCCGAGTGACCCGCTCCTCGTACGGGTCGACCGGCAGGTCGGCTGGCCGCAGCAGTGCTACGGGAGCGTCGGGGAGATGACGCCCGGCTCGGGCCAGGTGAAGGTGCTGCTCGACGACCCGACCAAGTGCGACATCCTGCCCCAGTGGTCGCCGGACCATCGGCACATCGCCTTCACCCGCTCGGTCGGAGCCGTCAACGAGGTCTGGGTCATGAACGCGGACGGCTCCGGGGTGAGGATGCTGAACAACCAGGTGGCCTCCCGCAACCGCCTGGCCTGGTCGCCGGATGGCACGAAGATCGCGGGCATGACCAGGATCAACGGTCAGCGTCAGGTCGCCGTTCTGTCCGTGAACGACCCGCGGTCGTTCGTGCCGCTCACGACCGACGCTTCGAACAAGGACGACCCCGCCTGGTGCCGCGACAAGATCGTGTTCTGGAGCGACAAGAGCGGCACCCAGCAGATCTACACCACCGACGCGGCCAGACCGGGGGCGCAGTGGACCCAGGTCACCCACATGGGGCACAGCGTCAACGACCCGTCCTGGTCGCCGGACTGCACCAAGATCGCCTACACCGACCAGCCGGGCGGCACCGCCCGGCACATCTGGGTCGTGAACGCCGACGGCACTAACAACCACCAGCTGACCACGACGGGCCGCGACATGGACCCGACCTGGTCGCCGAACGGCGCCTGGATCGCGTTCTCGCGCGGGCTCACCGAGCACCCGCGCACCTGGGCGATCCGGCCGGACGGCACCGGTGAGCGGGCCGTCTCCCCGGACGGAAGGGACATCGGCCATCCCAACTGGCGCTGAGCACCGGCTGGCCGTCGCCGACGAGGACGCGGCGGCCGAGTTCTACACGCGTGTGCTCGGCATGCGGGCCCAGGGCCGTGTGCTCGCCTTCGACGGCCAGACGGTCGCCTTCGACGCGGAGGGGCCGGCGGTCCTGTCCCTGACCACCGGCCGTCCGAGGGAACTGGTCCTGGCCGGGCTCGACCTCCACGGGGTGGAGGCGGAACGCACGGCGGCCGGTGTGCACTTCCGCGACCCCGACGGCAACCTCGTCGAGATCACGTTCACCCACCGGGACCACCCGATCTGCGGAACGGCTCTGCGCGCGATGCGCTGACGTCAGCGCAGGTGCCCGGACCCGCCTCAGGTTTCGCGGGATTCCGATCATTCCTTCCGCGTCCGGGTAACAGAGCCATCGAGGACGCACCAGGGAGGACGTGTCATGGCGATCGAATTTGGGCGGATCGACGCGTGGTGGCGCGCGGCGAACTACCTGTCCGCGGGGCAGATCTACCTGCGTTCCAACCCGTTGCTGCGCGAGCCGCTCACCCGCGAGGACATCAAGCCGCGGTTGCTGGGCCACTGGGGAACCTCGCCGGGCCTGAACTTCTGCTACGCCCACCTGAACCGCGTGATCATCGAGCGCGACCAGGACATGATCTACATCATGGGCCCGGGACACGGCGGGCCCGCCGCGGTCGCGAACGCCTGGCTGGAGGGCACCTACTCGGAGGTCTATCCGCGGGTGTCGCGTGACGCCACCGGCATGGCGCGGCTGTTCGAGCAGTTCTCCTTTCCGGGCGGGATCCCGAGCCACGTCGCGCCGGAGACGCCGGGGTCGATCCACGAGGGCGGCGAGCTCGGGTACTCCCTCGCGCACGCGTACGGCGCGGCGTTCGACAACCCCGGCCTGGTCGTGGCGTGCATCGTGGGCGACGGCGAGGCCGAGACGGGGCCGCTGGCGGCGAGCTGGCAGTCCACGCGGTTCGTCGACCCGGTGGGTGACGGCGCGGTGCTGCCGATCCTGCACCTGAACGGGTACAAGATCGCCAATCCGACGGTGATGGCCCGCATCCCCGAAGCCGACCTGATCTCGCTCCTGGAGGGGTACGGCCACCGGCCGATCATCGTGGGCGGCGACGACCCCGAGGTCGTGCACCGGGCGATGGCCGCGGCGCTGGATGACGCCCTGAACGGCATCGCCGAGATCCAGCGGGGCGGCGATCCACGCTGGCCCATGATCGTGCTGCGGACGCCGAAGGGCTGGACCGGCCCGAAGACCGTCGACGGCCTGCCGGTCGAGGGCACCTGGCGCTCCCACCAGGTCCCGCTGCCCGGCGTACGTGACGACCCCGCCCACCTGGCGCAGCTGGAGGAGTGGCTGCGGTCGTACCGGCCGGAGGAATTGTTCGACGCCGACGGACGGCCGGACGACGATGTCCTCGCCAAGGCGCCGCGGGGAACCCGGCGGATGAGCGCGAACCCGCACGCCAACGGCGGGCTGCTGCTGCGCCCCCTGGACCTGCCCGCCTTCCGCGACCACGCGGTGCCCGTCGGCGCGCCGGGCACCGACCTCAGCGAACCGACCCGCGTGCTCGGCGGCTACCTGCGCGACGTCATGGCGGCCAACCCCGAGACGTTCCGCGTCACCGGGCCGGACGAGACCGCCTCCAACCGGCTGAACGCGCTGTTCGAGGTCACCGACCGTGCCTGGCAGGCCGAGGTTCTGGACACCGACGAGCACCTCGGTCCGCACGGCCGCGTCATGGAGGTGTTGAGCGAGCACCTGTGCCAGGGCTGGCTGGAGGGCTACCTGCTGACCGGGCGGCACGGGATCTTCAACAGCTACGAGGCGTTCGTCCACATCGTCGACGCGATGTTCAACCAGCATGCCAAGTGGCTGGAGACCACGCGGAAGATCCCGTGGCGGCGGCCGATCGCCTCGCTGAACTACCTGCTGTCCTCCCATGTGTGGCGGCAGGACCACAACGGCTTCACCCACCAGGACCCCGGCTTCCTCGACGTCGTGATGAACAAGAAACCCGAGGTCGTACGGGTCTATCTGCCGCCGGACGCGAACACGCTGCTGTCGGTCGCCGACCACTGCCTCCGCTCCCGCGACTACGTCAACGTGGTCGTCGTCGGCAAGCAGCCCGCGCTCGACTGGCTGCCGATGGACGACGCCGTCCTGCACTGCACCCGCGGCATCGGCATCTGGGGCTGGGCGAGCACGAACGGCGGCGCCGACCCCGATGTCGTGCTGGCCTGCGCCGGCGACATCCCCACGCTGGAGACGCTCGCCGCCGTCGACCTGCTCCGCGGCCACTTCCCCGACCTGGCCGTACGCGTCGTCAACGTCGTCGACCTCATGCGCCTGCGACCCGACACCGAGCACCCGCACGGCCTGTCCGACCGCGAGTTCGACGCGTTCTTCACCACCGACAAGCCGGTCATCTTCGCCTTCCACGGCTACCCGTACCTGATCCACCGCCTGACCTACCGGCGCAACGGCCACCACAACCTGCACGTACGCGGCTACCGGGAGGAGGGCGCCACCACCACGCCGTTCGACATGGTCATGCTCAACGACCTGGACCGATTCCATCTCGTCATGGACGTCATCGACCGGGTGCCGTCCCTCGGCGGCCGGGTCGCGAACGTCCGCCAGGAAATGGCCGACCGGCGGCTGCGCGCCCGCGCGTACACCCGCGAACACGGCGAGGACATGCCGGAGATCTCCGGCTGGACCTGGCCGCACGGGAGCGGGAGATGAGCCGGGTCCTCGTCGTCAACGCCGGGTCGAGCAGCCTCAAGCTGTCGCTGCTCGACCACGACGACACGCTCATCGCCCGGCCTTCCGGCCTCGGTGAACTCCGCGGCCTGCCCGCGCCGGACGCGATCGGCCACCGCGTCGTGCACGGCGGCCCAGACTTCACCGGGCCGGTGCTCATCGACGATGAGGTCGAGGCCCGCATCCGTGCGCTCATCGATCTGGCGCCCCTGCACCAGCCCAGGTCCCTGAAGGGCATCGACACCGTACGCGCCGCGCTGCCCGGCGTCCCCGAGGTCGCCTGCTTCGACACCGCCTTCCACGCCGATCTCCCCGAGGCCGCCGCCACGTACGCGCTGCCCGCCGCCTGGCGGGAGAGGCATGGGATCCGCCGGTACGGTTTCCACGGCCTGTCCTACGCGTACGCGGCCCGCCGCGTGAGCGAGTTGCGAGGCGGTGTCCCGCGCCGCCTCGTCGCCTGCCACCTGGGCGCCGGCGCGTCCCTGTGCGCGATCGCCGACGGGCGCTCGGCCGACACGACGATGGGCTTCACGCCGCTCGAAGGCCTCGTGATGGCCACCCGCTCCGGCAGCGTCGACCCCGGCCTACTGCTGTGGTTGCAGGAGCGCGAGGACCTGGAACCGTCCGATCTCGCGGGCATCCTCGAACACGAGTCCGGCCTGCTCGCCCTCGCCGGTACCGGCGACATGCGCGAGATCGGCGACGGTCCCGCCCTCGACGTCTACCTTCACCGCCTGCGCGCCGGCATCGCCGCGATGGCCGCCTCTCTCGGCGGCATCGACACCCTCGTCTTCACCGGCGGCGTTGGCGAGCATTCTCCCCGCGTACGTCGCCGGGCCGCCGAGGGCCTGGCCTTCCTCGGCATCGCCGTCGACCCGTCGCGCGACGACACGGCCGACGCCGAGATCACCGCTCCCGGCGCCGCCGTCCGCACTTTCGTCATCACCGCACGCGAGGACCTGCAGATCGCCGGCGACGTCCGCCGTACGCTCGGGTCGTGACCGTCACCCGTTCGCTCCTGCTGTTCGCGCTGGCCGCCGTCGCCGAGATCGGCGGGGCGTGGCTCGTCTGGCAGGGGGTGCGCGAGCACCGGGGAGTCGGCTTCGTCGGGGCGGGCATCGCCGCGCTCGGTGTGTACGGGTTCGTGGCGACCTTCCAGCCCGACCCGAATTTCGGGCGGATCCTCGCCGCGTACGGGGGCGTTTTCGTCGCCGGGTCCCTCGCCTGGGGCATGCTCGTGGACGGCTTCCGCCCGGACCGCTGGGACCTCATCGGCGCCGCGATCTGCCTGGCCGGCGTCGCCGTCATCATGTACGCGCCCCGGCCCTGAACGGCCGACAGGCCCGCCGCACGCGCGACGGGCCTGCGACTCGAACAGTGGATCAGAAGGCTCCGGTGCCGTTCGGCGTGCCGAGCCCGGTCGGGCCGTCCCAGCCGACGCCGGCAGTGCACCACTTGGCGGGGCTGCAGCTGCCGTTGCTGCCCGACGTCACGTCGAACAGCGAACCGGTGTGGGAGTACGGGTAGTTGTTGTTGACGCTGGCCGCGTTGCCGGCCAGGGCGTACACGCCACCGATGATGGGGGCGGAGACGCTGGTGCCACCGAAGACCAGCCAGCCACTCGAGCCGCCGGCCGGAGTGCTGTCGTAGACGGCGACGCCGGTCGCGGGGTCGGCGATCGCGGAGACGTCCGCGACGGCGCGACGGGAGCAACCGGTGAGGCCGGACTGGCCGGTCAGCGCGGTGTTGAAGGACGAGCAGCCACTGCCGGCGCCGTTCCACGCGGTCTCGGTCCAGCCGCGGCTGTTGCTCGCGGTGCGGAGCGAGGTACCGCCGACGGCGGTCACGTAGTGCGAGGACGCCGGGTACTCGACGCCGTAGCCGGCGTCACCGGAGCTGACCGTGATGGCCTTGCCGGGGTGGTTGTAGTACGAGCCGTAGGTGGCGTCGGACGCGTCCGAGCCGCCGTAGCTGTTGCTGATCACGTTGGCGAGGCTCGCCGCGGTGTTCTCGGCGGTGCCCAGGTTGGCGAAGGACGCCGAGCTCGCCTCGACCAGCACGATCTTGCACTTCGGGCAGACCGCCGACACCATGTCGACGTCGAGCGAGATCTCCTGCGCCCAGCCGACGTCGGTCGCCGGAAGCGGCGAGGTGGCACCGTTCTGGTTGACCTTCTTGAAGCAGCCGTTGGCCGTCGTGCAGGCGGTGAGCCCGTACTGGGCGCGGTAGACGCCGAGGTCGGCCTCTGCCGTCGGGTCGTTGTAGGCGTCCACGATCGCGACCGTCTGGCCCGAGCCGGCCGTGGAGGACGGCAGCTTGTACGCCGACACCAGGTTGGCCGGCGACAGGCCGGACGGGGCGGCCAGCGAGGCCTTCAGGGCGGCCGCGCTCTGGGCGATGTCGCTACGCACGAGAGCGTTGCAACTCGCCTTGCCGGGCTTGACCGTCGCGCACGAGTGGTGGAACGGGTGCGAGGTGGCCGCCGGGGCGGTCTGCGGCGTGGCGGTCGCCGCGGTTGACAGGAAGGGGACCAGGGCGATGAGCAATCCACCCAGAATGGTCCCGGTCACGCGTCGTCGCATTTGCTCTCCTAGGAGCTGGCGGGGGAGGGGTACGACGAGCGAATCTTGACATGCGTCCACGGAACGAAGAACACCTAAATGCAGCGCATCTTTCAGCATGATCGACAGTTTGGTCAGGATCGTAGTCGGAGTTTTGCTGAGCGTGACATCGCAGTAAGGAGGCGGTGTCAAAGCGACTTAGCGATACGCCAAAACCACGGTGCGTCGCCCTTCGAGGGCGATCCGGTCCAACGTTTCACAGCCGTTGTGGACCATGGGCCAATGGCGTTCCGCGTCAAGGAAAGATTTAGTAAATAGGCGTGGCCGGAATACGCCATGGCCTGGGCGGACCAGGGGCTCGCGCGGGCTTGCGCGGAGGGCGAGATGATCAGGGGATGACCGTACGAGAGCTGTCCGTCTCCTCCGCCGTGCCGTACGAGGGCGGCACCGCCTTCGGGGACACCGGGCCGTACGAGCTCGTCCACGGGCTCGCCTCCATCGCGCTGGATCCGGAGGCCCCCGCGAACGCGCGGGTGGTCGACCTGGCGGCGGCGCCCCGTGACGCCGGCGGGATGGTCGAGGTGACCGCCGACGTCGTGCTGCTGCGGCCCGCCGACCCGCGCCGGGGCAACCGATCGCTGCTGTACACCGTCGCCAACCGGGGCGACGTGAGCATTCCGCTGGCGGCGGGCATGTCGCCGCGGGAGACGCTGCCGCCCGGCGACGGGCTCCTGCTGCGCGAAGGCTGGACGCTGGCGTGGTCGGGCTGGCAGTTCGACGTGGCGCGCGCACCCGGCCAGGTCGCGATCGACGTCCCGCAGGCCCGCGTGCCGGCCGGGCGCGCGCGGGCCAGGCTCACGCCGTTGATGCCGAGCCGGAGCTGTGTGCTCGCCGACTGGACCTCGGCCCTGCTGGGCGCGCCCGAGGCCGTCTACCCGGCGGCCGAGCCGCTCGACGAGGCCGTGCTGACCGTCGCGGACAACCCCGAGGGCCCGTGGCGGACCGTCGAACGTGAGCGCTGGAGGTTCGCCCGCGACGTGCGCGGCACGCCGCGCCCCGACACGGGGCACGTGTGGCTGGACGAAGGGTTCGTGCCCGGCCTGCTGTACGAGGTGGTCTACCCGACCGCGCGCTGCCCGGTCGCCGGGGCCGGGCTGGCAGCCGTCCGCGACGTGGTCGTCCACCTGCGCGAGCATGAGGAGAGCGAGCATGTCGTCGGCTTCGGCGCGTCGCAGTCCGGCCGGTTCCTGCGGCAGTTCCTCTACGAGGGGCTCAACGTGGACGAGCGCGGCCGTACCGTTTTCGACGGCGTGCTGTGCCACCGGGCCGGCGCCCGCCGCGGGGAGTTCAACCACCGGTACGCCATGCCGTCCGAGGCGTTCGCGCCGAGCTTCGGCGACCTGCCGCCGTTCGCGGCGGAGGCGCTGCTCGACCGGCAGCGCGGCGCGGGCGGGGTGCCGAAGCTCATCGAGGTCAACGGCTCCTGGGAGTACTGGCGCGGCGACGCCGCCCTCGGCCACATCCACCCGGACGGCTCCGCCGACCTGCCCGACTCCGACTTCGCCCGCAGCTACCTGATCGCGGGTAGCGACCACGTCGGCAACTCACCCGGCAGCGGAGGCCTCTTCTCCGCGTCCAACCCGGAGAACGGCCTCGACCACAACCCTGCCGTACGCGCCCTGCTGGCGGCCTTGCACGCCTGGCTCAGAGACGGCACACCACCACCGCCGAGCCGCGTCCCCCGGCTGGCCGACGGCACCGCAGTGCCCCGTGAGGAGGTCCTGCGCCGCGTCGCGGGCGTGCCGGGGTTGGAACGCCCCGCCCCGTCATCGCTGCCCCGCCCGCGCCGCCTCGACCTCGGGCCGCGGGCGGACCAGGGCGTCGGTGTCTTCCCGGCGCGACCCGGCGACGCTTACCCGTCCCTCGTGCCGTCCGTGGACGAGGACGGCAACGAGACCTGCGGCATCCTCCTGCCGGAGAACGCCGTCCCGCTGGCCACCCGTACGGGCTGGAACACGACCGCAGGCGACGCGAGGCCACTCGCCCTCATGGTCGGCAGCCGCGTGCCGTTCCCCCGCACCCCGGACCCGGCCGACCCACGCGCGTCGGTCGCCGAGCGGTACGCGGACCGCGCGGCGTACGCCCGCCGCCTCACGGAGGCGGCGGAGGCCCTGGTCCGCGACCGTTTCCTCCTGCCCGGCGACGTGCCGCAGGTGATCGCCAGGGCCCTGCGCCGCTACGACGTCGCCGTCAGACCCGGCCGATGAAGACCTCGCGCGGCGTACGGTCCTCGGTGGTCACCTCGGTGACGGCCTCGGCGGTGAACCCGGCCTCGGCGAGCAGCCGCAGCCAGACGTCACGGCCGAACAGGCCCGTACGGTGGGTTTCGTGGACGACGCGTGCCGAGCCGTCCTCGTCGCGGAGCACGAAGGCGTACTCGGTCTGCACCCAGGTGTCATCGGGGTCCGGATCCCACACCCAGTCGAGGAAGCGCACACCGCGAGCGCCGTCGTCGCTCCCGCCGTGGCCGGTGCCCGGCTCGAAGGTCTCGGCGGTCGAGTCGGGCACGAACACCGCCAGCCCGCCTTCCGCGCAGTGCGCGTACGCCGTGTCGATCGCCCGCCGCAGATCCGCCTCGGTCGTCATGTAGTCGACGGCGTCGTGGAGGAACACCGCGTCGAACGTGCGCCCGAGCCGTACGGTGCGCATGTCGCCCTGTACATGGGCGCACTCGGGGTTGAGCCGCCGCGACACCTCCAGCATCTCCTCGGAGAGATCGACCAGCGTCAGCGCGAACCTCTCCTTCAGGTACACCGCGTTGGAGCCGCCGCCACTACCCAGCTCCAGAACCTCGCGCACCGGCCGCTCCGCCGACGCGAGCAGCGTCGCGGCGTACGCGGCCTCCTCGGCGTACTCCTCCGGCGGTGAGATCAGCGGCCACCACCCGGCGAGCTCACCGTAGAAGCGGTGTTCGTTCGGCATGTCCCCACTCATTACGACGAGTGCGGGGCGGCCTGAGCCGCCCCGCAGGTGTTCACTCCGTGCTCTGCAGCTCGGTGTGCTTGTCGAACCCGATGTAGAGCCGCGCCTCCGCGTTGGTCGCCAGCCGCGACAGCGTCTCCAGCTCCCGAACACGCAGCAGCACCGGGTGCTCGGAGTACGCGGCCGCCGCGTCGGCGTGCAGCCGCAGCGCCTCGGAGTCCGCCTCCGCCTGCAGCCGCTGCGTCTGCGCCCGGCTCTCAGCCTGGATCAGCTCCGCCTCACGCCGCGAGAGCGCCGACACCCGCTCGGTCTCGGCCCGCGAACGCGCCTCGATCGCCTCGCGCTCGGCCTTCGTACGCGCCTCGACGAGCTGCGCCTCACTCAGCCGCTCCGCCGCGAGCACACGATTCATGATCTCCTGGAGATTGCCGGGGAACACGAGGTCCTTCACGTCCGCCCGGAGAATCGCGATTCCATAACCGTCCGCGGCGTCCTGGACGTCACCGAGAATGTCCTCACTGAGCTGGTTCCGATTCGTGAGAATCTCATCCAGCGTCATCGAGGCGAGCGAACGCCGGGCGGCCAGCTGAACATCGCTGTAAAGGCGGGCCTCATAGGACTCCACCTTCTCCATGGCGGCCGTGGGGTCGACGACGCGGTACTGCGTGATGATGCTGACCCGGACGGCGACCTTGTCCGACGTCAGAATCTCCTGCCCTTTGAGCAGCAGCTCCCGTTCCCGCATGTCCACCAGCACGATCTCGACGAACGGGGAGTTCCGCTGGCGCTTCTGAGCGTCGGGAACCTCATGCCGCCCGGCCTCCAGAACGTCCGTCAGCCGGCCGTCCTCGTAACGAAGGCCACGGTGCGTGGACTTGATGATGATCTCTCGCGTACGAGCCATGCCGCTCTCCTGAATGGTGTTCAAAGGAGCCGCCCCGAACCAGGCCCGATATGAAGGACGAGTTTTCGGATGGGAGGCCGGTTATCAAGGGATGACCGATCCGATTTGCACGGCTTCCGGAAGGCCACTCGCTCCTGAACCTGACGGGGCGACCCACGAAGAACGATAGGGCGTCACCGGGAAGCGGTCATCCGAATTATCCGGATTCCGGGCGTCATCGTGCGTACGGGCCGCCGGCCCGTACGCACGGCACGGCTACGGGGCCGGGGGAGCCAGTTCGACCGACACGGAGCGTTCGGTGCCCTCGTGGAACTCCACGTCGGTCACGACGCCGGCGCGGCGTAGGTCGGCTTCTGCCAGCCTCAGGGCGGCGATCTGCTCGGGGGTGTCCGTGACGGTCAGGCGGGTGACCTCGGTGCGGAGTGAGCGCTTCTCCGTGGACTTGGCCTTGCGGACGTCGGCCAGCAGTGCGGCGGCGGTGGTCAGGACCGACGGGTCGGCGTCTCCCGCCACCTCTTCCAGCAGTTTGCTCTCCGGCCACGTGGCGTGGTGGACCGAGCCCGATCGCCACCAGGACCACACCTCTTCGGTCACGAAGGGGATGAACGGGGCGAACAACCGGAGGATGGTGTCGAGGGCGGTGCGGAGTGCCGCTCGGGCGGACTCCGCCTCGGGGCCCTCCTCGTACGCGCGGCCCTTGACCAGCTCCAGGTAGTCGTCGCAGAAGCCCCAGAAGAACTTCTCCGCCTGCTCCAGACCCTGGTGGTAGTTGTAGCTCGCGAGCCCCTCGGTGGCGCGGGTGACCACGGTGGCGAGCTGGGCGAGCATCGCGCGGTCGAGCTCCTCGGTGATGGCCGAGGGCGGGGCCGGGTGGTCGGCGTCCGCGGAGACGAAACCCAGGACGAACCGGGAGGCGTTGAGCACCTTGTTGGCCAGCCGCCGGCCGACCTTCATCTGGCCCTTGTCGATGGCCGTGTCGGTGCCCGGGGCGCCGCTGCAGGCCCAGTAGCGCAGGCCGTCGGCGCCGAACTCCTCCAGCAACTGGGCCGGGGTGATGACGTTGCCCTTGGACTTGGACATCTTCTTGCGGTCGGGATCGAGGATCCAGCCGTTGATGCTGCTGTGCGCCCAGGGCAGGGCGTCGTGCTCCAAGTGGGAGCGCAGGACCGTGGAGAACAGCCACGTACGGATGATCTCGGGCCCCTGCGGGCGGAGGTCCATCGGGTACGTGCGGGCGAACAGGTCCGGGTCGTCCTCCCAGCCGCAGGCGATCTGCGGGGTGAGGGACGAGGTGGCCCAGGTGTCCATGACGTCCGGGTCGCCGACGAAGCCGTCCGGTTCGCCGCGCTGTGACTCGGAGTATCCGGGAGGCGTGTCGCTCTGCGGGTCGATCGGCAGGCGGTCTTCGGGGCAGAAGATCGGCTTGTCCCAGATCGGCTCGCCCGCGTCGTCGGTCGCGTACCAGACGGGGAAGGGCACGCCGAAGTAGCGCTGGCGGCTGATCAGCCAGTCGGTGTTGAGGCCTTCGACCCAGTGCTCGTAACGGACCTGCATGTACCCGGGGTGCCACTCCAGGGCGCGGCCGCGCTCCAGCATGGACTCGGACAGCTTGGGGTCGCGGGCGCCGTTGCGGATGTACCACTGCCGGCTGGTGACGATCTCCAGCGGCCGGTCGCCCTTCTCGTAGAACTTGACCGGGTGGACGATGGGCTTGGCCTCACCGACCAGGTCGCCGGCCTCACCGAGCAGTTCGACGATGCGGGCACGTGCCTGCTTGGCCGTCTTGCCGGCCAGCTCGGACCACACCCCGGCGTCGTCCAGCCAGGCCGGCACGTCCTCGCGGAACCGGCCGTCGCGGCGCAGGACCGACCGGACCGGCAGGTCCAGCTCTCGCCACCACACGACGTCGGTCGTGTCGCCGAACGTGCAGATCATGGCGATGCCGGTGCCCTTTTCCGGATCGGCCAGCGGGTGCGCCGTCACCGGGACCCGTACGCCGAAGGTCGGGGTCAGCACCTCGGTGCCGACGAGGGACTTGTAGCGCTCGTCGTCCGGGTGCGCGACGAGCGCGACGCACGCGGGGAGCAGCTCGGGGCGGGTGGTGTCGACCTCGATCGCGGTGCCGTCGGGCCGCCGGAAGGCGAGCCGGTGGTACGCGGCCGGCATCTCGCGGTCTTCGAGCTCGGCCTGGGCGACGGCGGTGCGGAAGTCGACGTCCCAGAGGGTCGGGGCCTCGCTGGCGTACGCCTCGCCGCGTTCGACGTTGCGGAGGAAGGCGCGCTGGGCGACACGGCGGGACCGGTCGTCGATCGTCGCGTACGTGAGCCGCCAGTCCACCGAGAGCCCGAGGTGGCGCATGGTCTTCTCGAAGTCGCGCTCGTCGATGGCGGTCAGCGTGTGGCACAGCTCGACGAAGTTGCGGCGCGAGATCGGACGCTGGCCCTTGTCCTTCTTGCCGGCCGGCTCGATCACGGCGTCGGCGTCGTACGGCTCGGCGGGGTCGCAGCGTACGCCGTAGTGATTCTGGACGCGGCGCTCGGTGGGCAGGCCGTTGTCGTCCCAGCCCATCGGGTAGAAGACGGCGTGCCCGGTCATCCGCTGGAACCGGGCGATCGCGTCGGTCTGGATGTATCCGAACGCGGTGCCGAGGTGGAGGGAGCCGCTGACGGTGGGCGGGGGCGTGTCGATCGCGTAGACGGACTCGCGGGTCTTGCTGCGATCGAAGCGGTAGGTGCCACGCTCCTCCCACGCGGCGTCCCACTTCGCCTCAAGGTTGTCCAACGACGGCTTCTCGGGCGGTGCGACCATGCCACGAAGACTACAGCCGCACCAGGTATGACATGGGCTCTAGGTCACCGAGCGCAGGAGGTCGGTGAGGGCGCTCACGGCGTGGACGCGTTTCAGGTCCGGCCACATCTCGATGTCGATGTGCCGTTGTGGCCAGCCGCGCAGGGTGCGCGCGACGACTCGGTCGTCGCCGTGGGCGGTGAGGGCCAGGTCGGGGATCAGCGCGACGCCGAGGCCGTACCCGACGAGCGACTGCATGACGACGTAGTCGTCGGCGATCATCGTGATCTTCGGTGTGAAGCCCGCGCCGCCCGCCGCCCGCCGCAGCATCTCCTGGAAGTGCGTGCCGGCGATGAGGAAGGTGTCGTCCGCGAGCTCCTCGATCCCGATCTCCTTCCGGTCCGCAGCGTGATGGCCGGTGGGCAGGATCAGCCGCACCTCTTCGGTGAGCAGGTGGATGCGTTCGAGGGGCCCGTCCGCGGGGTCCGGGTCGGCGCGGTGGAACGCGGACGGACCGAACCGGTAGCACAGTGCCAGGTCGGCGTCGCCGCGCCGGGTGAGCTCGCGCGCTTGCGGTGGCTCGACCTGGTGCAGGCGTACCTCGATCGCCGGGTAGGTCCGCGACAGCGCGACGATCGCCTCGGGCACGAGGGTGGCGCAGACGCTGGGGAAGGCGGCCAGGCGTACGACGTCCGAGCGCTGGCCGACGAGAGCGGCCATGTCGTGTTCGGCGGCCCGGATGAGGGCCGTGATGCGGTCGGCGTGGGCGAGTAGTGCTTCGCCGACGGTCGTCAGGCGCATGGTCCGGCCGACGCGTACCGCGATGGGGGCGCTGAGCTGCCGTTCGAGGTTGCGCATCTGGTAGGTGACCGCGGGCTGAGTGTAGCCGAGCTCCCGCCCGGCGGCCGAGTAAGAGCCCGTACGGGCGATGGCCTGGAGCAGGTGGAGCTGGTGAAGATCGAACACCCGGCGACTATAAGCGTCTTTTTGATTTCAAAGCGAAACTTTCTATTGGTTTTTCATTCGGGTCACTCCTACGCTCTCCGCCATGCAAAGGCGGTCGCCGGATCGGATATTTGACGACCCGCTTCACACCGTCGTGGGATTCTCCCAACCACTCTTGTCCACTGATACCAGGAGATATCAATGACTCAACCACTGACCGCTCGCCGTAGGCGCGGCCGGCCGGTCGTGCTCAGCGTGGCCGTCGCGGCCACGCTCGCGGTCACGAGCGCGTGCGCCAACTCCAAGGACAACGGGCTGCCCGGTGCGAACAACAACGGGGACAGCAAGAAGGCGTACGACTCGATCATCACGGGGGCCCCGGTCGCCGACGCCGGCGCGATCCAGGCCGGGTCCTGGGCGGACAAGATCAAGCAGCGCGGCTTCATGCGGATCGGCGGCACCGACGCCGGGCCGCTGTTCTCGATCAAGGACCCGGTCAGCGGCCGCCTCACCGGCTTCGACGCGGGCCTGTCGCAGATGCTGGCGCACTACATCACCGGCGGCAAGGACATCCCCAAGCTGACCAAGCTGACGATCACCACGGTCGACACGCGCGAGAAGCTCATCCAGAACGACAGCGTCGACGCCGTCTTCGCCACGTACACGATCACGCCGGAGCGGGCCAAGAAGGTCGCCTTCGCGGGCCCGTACTACGAGTCCGGCGACGCGATCATGGTGAAGAAGGGCAACTCCGCGATCACCAAGGTCGCCGACCTCAACGGCAAGACCGTGGCGACGGAGAGCAACTCGACGGCGTCCCTGGCGCTGAAGAAGTTCGTGCCGAAGGCGAAGGTGCTGCTGTTCCAGGAGGACGCGCAGTGCGTCGCCGCCGTCCAGCAGGGCCGCGCGGACGCGTACGTGCTCGACCAGGGCATCCTGATCAGCGACGCGAGCACGAACAAGGCCGTCAGCGTCGTCGGCCAGCCCTTCACCAAGGAGCCGTACGGCATCGGTGTGCCGCACGACGACGCGGCGGCGAAGAAGTTCGTGAACGACTGGCTGCAGAAGATCTACGCGGACGGTTCGTGGGCCAAGCTCTGGAAGGCCACGATCGGCACCATCGTCAGCGGTGACGCTCCCCAGCCGCCGACCATCGGTTCCGCCGAAGGCTCCTGAGGCCGGCCATGCACATCATCCTGTCCCACGCCGGTGATCTGCTGTCCGGGTTCCTCGTGACGATCGAGCTCACCGTGCTGGGCTTCCTCGGCGCCGTGATCCTTGGAACGTTCCTCGCGGTCTTCAGGGTCGTACCGGTCACGCCGCTGCGCGTGGTCGGTGCGATCTACGTGGAGTTCTTCCGTAACATCCCGCTGCTGGCGCTGCTCATCCTGGTGATCTTCGGCCTCCCCGACGTCGGAGTGACCTACTCCCTGTTCGTGTCCGCCACGATCTGCCTGGCGTTGTCCGGGGCCGCGTTCGTCTGCGAGGCGATGCGGGCCGGCATCAACACCGTGTCGGTGGGGCAGGCCGAGGCCGCCAGGGCGATCGGGCTGACCTTCGTGCAGTCCCTGCGGTACGTGATCCTTCCGCAGGCGTTCCGCACGATGGTCCAGCCGCTGGTGAACGTCTTCATCGGCGTCGCGCTGAGCTCGTCCCTGGCGGCCGCCGTGGGCGTCAGTGAACTCACGAACCGAACACAGCAGCTGAACCTGAAGTACGCCGAGGCCGTCGGGTCGTTCCTGGTGGCCGGGATCCTCTACCTCGTGCTCGCCATGACCGGCGGCGGGCTCGGCGGCTGGCTCGAGCGGCGGCTGGTGATCCGCCGATGACCGCGAGCAGGGTTCTCTTCGACGCGCAGGGCCCGCGGGCACGGCGCCGGAGCCGTATCGCGACCGTCGTGGCGATCCTCGCCGTCGCCGCGGTGATCGCGCTCGCGCTCAAGCAGTTCGGCGAGAACGGCCAGCTCGCGGGCGACCGCTGGCAGCCGTTCGCGCAGATCGGCTACATCAAGTTCCTGTGGACCGGCCTTGAGGGCACGCTGAAGGCCACGGCCATGTGCGCCCTCCTGGCGTTCCCGCTCGGCGCTCTCCTCGCCTTGCTGCGGCTGGCGCAGAACCGGGTCACGAGGTACCTCGCGACGGCGTACATCGAGCTGTTCCGCGCGGTGCCGCTGCTTCTGCTGATCTACGCGTTCCTCCTGGCGCTTCCCCCGCACGGGATCAACCTGCCGATCTTCTGGAAGCTCGTCGTCCCGATCACCATGGTCAGCTCCGCGATCCTCGCCGAGGTGTTCCGCGCCGGAATCCTCGCCCTGGACCGCGGCCAGTCCGAGGCCGCCTCGGCCATCGGGCTGACCTACTGGCAGTCGATGCGGATCGTCGTGCTCCCGCAGGCCATCCGGCTCGTGATCCCCACACTGGTCGCGCAGCTGGTCAGCCTGCTCAAGGACAGCACGCTCGGCTACGTCGTCAGCTATCCGGAGCTGATGAAGCAGGGCAACAACCTGACCGTCTACACCCACCTTCTCGTGCAGACGTACGTCGTGATCGCCGTGGTCTACGTGGTGATCAACTTCGGGCTCTCGCAGCTGGCCTCCGCCCTCGAACGGCGGATGCGGCGTGCGCGCAAGTCCGCGAGCGGCGGCGACGTCCTGGACGAAGTGGCCGCCGGGGAGGAACAGCCCTCGGCGACGCTCCTGCACTGAGTTCCCGGAATCCCCCTCGCACGCCGGCCCGTTCGCGGGCCGGCGTGCCGACCGATCGGAGATGAACCGATGTGCCGACTCCTCGGGGTGATGTCAGCGACGCCATCGCTCCCGTTGGCCGAACTGCTCGCCAGTGAGCTGGAACCCTTCGCCGCGCTGAGTTCGCATCACTGCGACGGCTGGGGGATCTCGCACTGGAACGACGATGACGAACTCGTCACCGCCAAAGAGCCCGAGGTCGCCCGCGACAGCCCGGGCTTTCGCGCCACGATCGACGGAGCGCGTACGGACGCCGCGCTCCTGCATCTGCGCAAGGCCTCGGTCGGAATGACGAACAGCGAGGCCAACACCCATCCCTTTCTCGCGGACGGTGTCTCCTTCGCGCACAACGGATACTTCTCGCCGCGCTCGGCCGTCGACGAGGTGCTGGCGAAGCGGTCCCTGCGTGCGTGTGAGGGCGAGACCGACAGCGAGCGCTACTTCCGTCTCTTGATGGACGAGATGCGGCGCAGCGGCCCGGTGGACGCGCTCGCGCGTACGGCGGAGGTCATCGGGGGCGTGGCCGAAATCGTCTCGCTCAACGCGCTGCTGCTCACGCGCGAAGCCCTGTACGCGTTCACGTGCTACGACGAGGAGGTGCTCCGCAGGGACGGCGATGACGTCGAGGGGTACGTGCTCCGGTTCCGCGCCGGTTCGGAGAACGTGATCGTGGCCTCCAGTGGCTGGGAGCAGGCCTCGCCCGAGTGGGAGGTCCTGGCCAACGGCACGATCCTCGAGATCGGCCGGCGTGACCTGCGGACGACGGTGCACAAGACCATGTGACGCCGCCCGGCGGCACGGCCGGAGCTTCGGCCGTGCCGTTCTTCCTGCATTGACGTAATTACGACACAATAGATCCGTCTTTGTAGGCATGGCGACGGGAGATGTCGTGCGGCGGATACCGATGGTGGACGGGCCGGTGGAGATCCGGGGCGCGCTGGCTCTGGAGCGCCGCGAGGCCGGCGTGCTCCCGCGAAGGCTCCCCGCCTGGACGGTCGAGCAGTACCCGGACCCCTTCATGGACTTCGTCTCGTTGATGCCCTCCGGCGTACGCCTGGTGTTCCGCACCGACGCGCGCGTGCTGGAGCTCGACCTGCTCACGACCGTCCGGCACTTCGACGGCTCGCCGAATCCTTGGCCCTCCGGCATGCTCGACCTGCGGGTGGACGGCAAGCTCGCCGACCAGGTCACGGCCCCGGTGGGGAACATCCTCCGCCTGGCCAACTCGCGCGCCGACGGCCGCCTGGAGCCGGGCGAGCCGGGCACCGTTCGCTTCGCGGGGCTGCCCGACGGCCCGAAGAACGTCGAGATCTGGCTGCCGCAGATGACCCCGTGTGAGCTCGTGGAGCTGCGCGCCGACGGCGCCGTCGAGCCGCCCGCGCCGCACTCACGCCACCGCTGGGTGCACTACGGCAGCTCGGTCAGCCACTGCACCCAGGCGGACTCCCCGACCGGCACGTGGCCGGTGGTCGCCGCCTCGGTCGCGGGCGTCGAAGTGACCAACCTCGGCATGGCCGGCAACGCCATGCTCGATCCGTTCTCCGCGCGGACGATACGCGACCTGCCCGCCGACCTGATCAGCCTCAAGCTGGGCGCCAACCCGCTCGGCAAGGGCACCCTCAAGCTCCGGACGTTCATCCCCCTGGTCCACGGCTTCATCGACACCGTGCGGGAGGGGCACCCGGACGTCCCGCTGATCGTGGCCACGCCGATCATCCTGCCGGGCAGGGAGGAGCTGGAGTCCGAGGCCGACGGCGCGGCGGCGCTCGACCCCGGCGACGTCCCTGAGGGCACCCTCACGATGGCGATGGTCCGCGAGGCGCTGGCCCGGATCGTACGGGTCCGCGCCCGCCACGACCCGAACCTGCACTTCCTCGACGGCCGTGACCTGTTCGGCGCCGACGACGTAGGAGACCTCCCGGACGGCGTCCACCCGAACGCCGCCGGATACCGCCGCATGGGCGAGCGGTTCGCCGCCATCGCCTTCGGACCGGGCGGCGCCTTCGCTCGGTGACCTCCGATGAGTCCGCGCTCACGACGGCGTTCTAAGGTCGACATTCTGGCGACCTGTCGGGAGAGCACGCATGGAGACCACGCAGTCCGCTGATGGCACCACGATCGCGTTCGACCGCTCCGGCGAGGGGCCCGCGCTGATCCTGGTGACCGGGGCGTACACCGATCGGACCACGCCCGCGTCGCTCGCGGCGCTGCTCGCGCGCGACTTCACGGTGTACGTCTATGACCGGCGCGGGCGCGGGGCCAGCGGTGACACGGCGCCGTACGCGGTCGAGCGGGAGATCGAGGACCTCGACGCGCTCATCGCCGTGGCCGGCGGCACGTCCATGGTGTTCGGCCACTCCGCCGGCGGTGCCCTCGCACTGGAGGCCGCCGCCGCGGGGTCGGCGATCTCACGGCTCGCCGTCTACGAGCCGCCGTACATCGTCGACGACAGCCGTGCCCGCCCGGTCGACCTGGCGGGCCGGGTGAACGCCCTGCTCGCGCGGGGCGACCGAAGCGGGACGACGAGGCTCTTCTTCCTCGAGGGCATGAACTACCCCGAGCCTGGTATCCGGGCGATGGCGAGACGCGAGGCGTGGGCGGAGCTGGAGACGCTGGCCCACCTCGTCCCCTACGAGCTGGCGGTCGCCTGCGAGCAGTGGATGCCGGCGGACCGGATCGCGAAGATCTCGATCCCGGCGCTCCTGCTCGACGGCGGCGCCAGCCAGGCCTGGTGCCGAAACACCGTACGCGCGGTCGCGGAGACGATCACGGGCGCGCGGCACGTCTCACTGGCGGGTCAGACCCACGGCGCCGCCGACGAGGTGCTCCTGCCGGTGCTCGTGGACTTCTTCACGTAGCCGTCGATGGCCTCGCGTGCGTGCCGGGGCACGTCCACCGGGACGGCGCGGAGCGGGAAGAACCGCATCTCCTGGCCCTCGCCGCAGACGATGCCGGCTGCGGGGCCCGTGTACTCGACGTGGAAGACGTGGATCAGCCGGCCGTCGCCGCCGTCGCGGAACTCGTCGACCACGTCCAGGAGCGGGCGGGCGCCCTCGACGCGGATGCCGGTCTCCTCGAGCACCTCACGGCGGAGGGCGTCCTCGGCGTCCTCGCCGGGTTCGAGCGCGCCGCCGGGCAGCGCCCAGCGGCCCGGATGGACGATCCCGGGGATGTCGTCCCGCAGCTGGAGCAGGACCTCGCCGCCCGTGTTGGTCACGATCGCCGCCGCGGACCGCCGTTTCGCATCGATCATGAGGTCACGGTACGTCCGCGACCCGAGGAGCAGGGGCGACGAACGAAAAGAGGGGCCCCCTTGCGGAGGCCCCTCTGATCAGATGGAGATCGTTACTTGATCACGTCAGCCTGCGGCGCGATCCGGCTCTTGGCCGCAGAGGACGCCGGCGGAACCGGGTCGCCCAGCTCCGAGACGTGCGTCTCAGACTGCTGCGGCAGGGAGCCGTTCAGGAAGTAGGCGTCGAAGTAGGAGTCGACGCCACCCGGACGGAGGTCACCGCGGTGCACGATGCAGTGCGTACGGTCGCCGTCCTGGATCACGATGTGCGAGCCACGAAGGATCTTGTGCAGTTCGAGGGCGCCCGCGTACGGAGTCGCGGCGTCCTCGGTGGCCTGGAACATCAGGATGTTCTTCGGCAGGTCCTTGGTGTTGCCCACGTCGACCGGCGTGCCGGCCTTGGCCTGCCAGAAGAGGCAGGGAGCGTTGAACCAGACGTTGCCCCAGGTGAGGAACGGGTGGTCCTTGTTCACCTCGACGGCGTCGGAGTGCCACTTGGCCCAGCTCAGCGGCCACTGGGTGTCGGTGCACTGGACGGCGTTGTAGACGGCGAACGAGTTGTCGTCGCTGCCGCCGGTGGTCGCGCCGCCGAAGGTGCCGGCGAAGGTCGCGGTGTCACCGGACTTGTAGGCCGACAGGCCGACGGCGAAGGTGTTCCACACGGCCTGGCTGCGGCGGTAGGCCGCGGTCTGGATGTTGTCGGCCAGCTCGTCCTGACCCACGGCGACGGTGGAACCGTCGGCGGTGTAGGTCACCGGGTGCTTGGCCAGCTTGTAGTACAGGTCGTAGTAGAAACTGCGGACCTGCGCCTGCGTGGTGCCGAGGTGGTACGTGGAGTCGTACTTCGCGATCCAGCCGAAGTAGTAGTCCATGTCCTTGTCGAAGGCCACGTCCTGGCTGAGCTGAGCGTCGTACCAGACGCCCTTGGGGCTGACGTTTCCGTCGAGCACCATGTGGCCGACGCGCTTCGGGTACACCGTCGCGTACGTCTGGCCGAGGTAGGTGCCGTAGGAGGCGCCGTAGTAGTCGAGCTTCTCATCTCCCAGCGCGGCACGGATGGCGTCCATGTCGCGGACCGAGTCGATGGTCTTGAGGTGGTCGAGCAGGTCGACCTTGGCGCCCTTGCCGAAGTTCTTGGCGCACGCGTCGGCGTAGGCCTTGGACTTCTTCAGCCACGCGATGTCGTCCGTGCGGCCACCGGTGCCGTAGGCCGGGCGGGGGGCGTTGCTGTAGTTCGGGTCGCAGGTCAGCGCGGGCTTGCTGGCGGCGATGCCACGCGGGTCGAACCCGATGACGTTGTACGCGGCCTGCATCGGGACCGAGTTCTGCGCGTAGACGCGAGGGCCGAAGAGGGCACCCTCGCCGCCCGGACCACCGGGGTTGACCAGGATGTTGCCCTTGGCGGTACCGGACCCCTGGTGGGGGGTGTTGGTCAGCTGCAGGGTGATCTTCTGGCCGTTCGGGTGCGCCCAGTCCAGCGGCACCTGGAGCTCGGCGCACTTCATGATCGTCGACACCTTGACCGGGCCAAGGTTGTCGTAGGCCTGGGCTCCGGTGACGAGGTCGGCCGGGCAGGCATGCCAGGACAGGCTGGCCGGGTGATAGGCCGCGGACGAGTCCGAGGCGGCTGACGCGCCCGGGACACCGAGGACACCGAGCCCTGCGAGGCTCAGGCCCGCGGTCGCCGTAGCGACGACAAGCTTATTCACGAAACCCCCTTACAGGTCAGACCGTCATTGGTCCGACAAGTAGTGAACAAGGGGTGATTGTGGTTGCGCTCATTGCGGGAGAGAAGATGCCAGGTAGAAGGGTTGCCAAAACGTGACAAGTTACCGGATGGTCACGTACGGATTCGATCATGTATTGGGCCAGGGGAGAAGGCTCTCCGGCCACCTGCGCGGGACCGCAGGCCAGCACGGAGACGTGACGAAACGGTTGTGATTCGCGGGGGTATCGTGATCGACCGGCACCGGGGAGGATGGGGCGGTGTCCGATGAGGCGGAGGCGACCGCGCACCGTACCCGCAACCCGTGGGGTCAGGGCGAGCGGCTGCGCGTGGAGATCCTGGACGCCGCCGGACGCCTGTTCGCCGAGTTGGAAGGCGAGGAGGCGCTGACCATCCGCGGCGTCGCACGTGCCGTGGGCATCGCGCCCGCGAGCATCTACCAGCATTTCGCCGACAAGGCCGCGCTCGTCCGCGGCATGATCGACTACGACTACGCGCGCCTGTCGGCCGCCATGCGGAAGGCCGACGAGAGCGTCCCGCCCGACGACGTCGAGGGGCGCGTACGTGCCCAGATGCACGCCTACTGCCGGTTCGCGATCGACAACCCCGGCCACTATCGGCTGATGCTGACCCACCGCCGCTCGCCGGGGCAGGACCCGCGCGGCCCGATCGGCGACGTCATCCGCTCGGTCGTCGGCGCATTCGAGCGCTGTGAGGAGGCCGGCCGGGCGCTGCGGGTGCCCAGCGAACGCGCCGCCATCATGGTCTTCGTCGGCACTCACGGCAGAGTCGCGCTCTACCACGCGAACCCGGATCAGGACGGCGCCGACCGGATCTTTCCCTTCGTGGATGAATTGATCTCTTTGATCCTTGACTAGCCCACCGATGGTCGGCTCCGGATTTCGCGTCAAGAAGGATCTACACCCCGGATTTTCTCTTTACTCGCAAACCGACCTAACATATGTTCAGTAAGTCAGTGAACAGTCGTTCGGTGACTGTCGGTGCAAGCAGGAGGGACCGATGACCGAAACCGCTTCCGACCTCCCTGTCCTCCCCTTCACGCGGGGCTGTCCGTTCGACCCGCCCGCCGAGCTGGGCCGGCTGCGGAGCGAGGATCCGGTCTCACGGGTCCGGCTGTGGGACGGGAGTACGCCCTGGCTGATCACCGGGTACGCCGAGCAGCGCGCCGTGCTGTCGGACCCGAGGTTCAGCGCGGACGTGACCAAGCCCGGATATCCGCATATAAGCGAGGCGACGGCGGCACGGCGCCAGCGCTTCCGCTCGTTCATCTCGATGGACGACCCCGAGCACAACGTGCACCGCAAGATGCTGACCCCGAACTTCACGATCAAGCGGGTCGAGGCGCTACGGCCGAGGGTGCAGCAGATCACCGATGAGCTGATCGACGAGATGCTCAAGGCCACCGGGCCGGTCGACCTGGTGCAGGCGCTCGCGCTCCCGCTGCCCTCCCTGGTCATCTGCGAGCTGCTCGGGGTCCCTTATGACGACCACGAGCTGTTCCAGCGGTGCAGCAGGGCCATCATCTCGACGAGCTCGACGGTCGAGGAGACGATCGCCGCGGGCGACGAGCTGCGCGACTACCTGGCGGACCTCGTCGACCGCAAGACGCGCGAGCCGGGCGACGACCTGCTCAGCAGGCTGGCGACCGAGCGGATCGGAACCGGCAGGCTCACCGGGGCCGAGGTCACGGACATGGCCGTGCTGCTCCTGATCGCCGGGCACGAGACGACCGCCAACATGACCGCGCTGGGCACGCTGACGCTGCTCCAGCACCCGGACCAACTGGCCGAGGTGCGCGATTCGGAGGACCCCGCCGTGGTCGCGGGCGCGGTCGAGGAACTGCTGCGCTACCTCAACATCGTGCACATCGGACGCCGGCGGGTCGCCCTGGAGGACGTACGGATCGGCGACCGGCTGATCCGGGCCGGCGACGGCGTCATCGCGGCCAATGACGCGGGCAACCGTGACGAGGCGGCGTTCCCGATGCCGGATGTCCTGGACATCCACCGGCAGGCGCGCCACCACATCGCCTTCGGGTTCGGTATCCACCAGTGCCTGGGGCAGCCCCTGGCGAGGGTAGAGCTCCAGGTGGTGTACCGGACGCTCTTCCGGCGTGTCCCGACCCTGAAACTGGCGATCCCGCTGGACGACGTCGAGTTCAAGCACGACATGCTGGTTTACGGCGTGCATGAATTGCCCGTCACCTGGTGAAATCAACGGAGGTATTGGTCATGAAGGTCATCACCGATCGGGACAAGTGCATCGGCGCGGGCCAATGCGTATTGATCGCCCCGCAGGTCTTCGACCAGAGCGAGGACGACGGAACGGTCCTCCTCCTGCAGGAGGACCCGCCCGCCGGGACGCACACCGCGATCCACCAGGCGGCCGCGGTCTGCCCCGGCATGGCCATCGAGGTCGACGAGTCCTGACCCGCACGGGTCAGAGGGGGGCGTCCGGGCCGGGAGGCGCCGGCAGCAGGCCGATGCGGAGGGCGATGACGACCGCCTCCAGCTGGGTGTGGGCGTCCAGCTTGGTCATGACGTTCTTGACGTGACCGCGGGCCGTGTGGGGGCTCATCCCCAGGCGGTCCGCGATCGCGCCGGGGTCCAGACCTTCGCCCATCGCGCCGAGGATCTCGACCTCGCGTTCGGTGAGGCGCACCGGGTCCCCTCCGGGCAGAGGCAGCGGCGACTCGCGCCCGCGGTCCCTGAACAGCGCCGCCAGCGTGCCGCCCTCGACCATGACCGGCCTGCCGGGCGGCGTCCTGATCGCCGTGAGAATCTCGGGGAACGCGCTGTCTTTGGCCAGGAACCCGTCGGCGCCGGCCGCCGTGGCCTCGTTGTACAGCGCCGGAGCCGTGTCGCCGGTCAGGATGATGACCCGTACACCGGGGATCGACGCCTTGATCTTCCGCGTGCTCTCGATGCCGTCGCCGCCGGGCAGGTGGATGTCCATGAGGACGACGTCCGGATGCTCCGCGGCGGTCTGGCGAAGGCTCTCCTCCGCCGTCGACGCGACGCCGGCGCACTCCAGGTCCGGCTGGGCGTCGATGGCGATCTGGAGCGCGTCCGCGAGGGCCCGCTGATCCTCGACCACGAGAACCCGGGTCATGCGAGATCCGCCGTTACCGCGAGCATTTCGCTCACATCCCTTTGCCTGCAGTGGAGCCGTCCCGTTGCTGTGGGAGCGGTGTCCGGCCTGGTCAGCGGGGGTACGTTGATATGAGGATACTTCGATCGTACCCACCGGCGTGAGTCGGAGATGGGCCGGACATGTGAGTGAATACTCATTCAGGTTGTACGTCGCCGGGCGGACCGCACGGTCGCGGGAGGCGGAGTCGAACCTGCGGTTCATGTGCGAGGCGAACGTCCCCGGCCGCTACGAGTTCGAAGTGATCGACGCCGTGGAACGCCCGGACCTGGCCGAGGAGGAGCGGATCCTGGCCACCCCGACGGTCGTGCGTCTCATGCCGCTCCCGGTGCTGCGGGTGATCGGAGACCTGTCCGACCAGGGCCGGGCCGCCGCCTCCCTCGGCCTCTCCAACGCGGTCGGGGGTGCGTCTTGACCGACATCGACGCCATCGAGCGGATGCCCACCGGGATCAAGGGCTTCGACGAGGTCAGTATGGGCGGCCTGCCCATCGGCCGTGCCACCCTCGTCGCCGGTACGAGCGGCAGCGGCAAGACGCTGTTCGCCGTCGAGTTCCTCGCTCGCGGCATCATCGGCTACGGCCACCCCGGAGTGTTCGTGACCTTCGAGGAGACGACCACTGAGATCCGCCGCAACGCTCTGTCGCTGGGCTTCGACATCGAGCGCTGGGAGAGCGAGGGATTGTGGGCGTTCGTCGACGCCGCCGACGACGTCGGCGGGGCGGGCGAGGCCACCGGCCCGTACGACTTCGGCGCGCTGATCGCCCGCATCTCCCACGCCGTCGACCGGATCGGCGCGCGGCGGCTGTCGCTCGACTCGCTCGGCGCGATCTTCGCCCGCTTCAGAGACCCCGTGATCGTCCGCCGCGAGCTGTCACGGATCTCGCTGGGGCTCAAGCCGCTCGGCGTGACCTCGATGCTCACCGCCGAGCGCCCCGAGGAGTACGACGGCGTCTCCCGCTACGGGGTCGAGGAGTTCGTGCTCGACAGCGTCATCATCCTGCGCAATGTCCTCGCCAACGAGAGGCGGCGCCGTACGGTCGAGGTCGTCAAGCTCCGCGGCGGCGCGCACCGCAGCGGAGAGTGGCTGTTCGTCATCGACCCGCGGGACGGCATCGTGATCATCCCGCTGGCGTACCTCTTCCCGAGCAAGCCCGCGTCGCGCGTACGGGTGTCCATCGGCAACCCCGCCCTGGACGAGATGCTCGGCGGCGGGCTGTTCCGCGACGCCATCGCCCTGATCACCGGCCCGACCGGCGCCGGAAAGACGCTGACCGCGCTGCGCTTCGCGGACACGGCGTTCCGTGCAGGCGAGCGCTGCCTGTTCTGCAGCTTCGACGAGACACGGGAGCAGCTCGTCCGCAGCGCCGTCGGCTGGGGCCTCGACGCCGAGGCGATGGAGGAGTCCGGCCAGCTCCGCATCATCGCCGAGTATCCGGAGGTGGCGTCGCTGGAGGACCACTTCCTCCGGCTCAGGCGCGCCATCGAGGACTTCCAGCCCCACCGCGTGGTCATCGACACGCTGTCCGCGCTCGAACGCATCGTCACGCCGCCCGCCCTGGTGGAGTTCGTCATCGCGCTCGGCGCGGTGCTGCGCCAGCGCGACATCACCACGCTGCTCACCTCGGGGCCGGGCGCCCAGGTCACGCCGAGCGCCACCCCGGTCATCGCGATGGAGTTCGCGAGCCTCACCGACGCCATGATCCTGCTCCGCTACGTCGAGCGCGCCGGGGAGCTGCAGCGCGCCATCGCCGTCGTACAGACCCGTGGAACCCCTCACGACCAGACCATCCGCCGGGTGACGGTCGACTCGGCCGGCATGCACATCGGCCGACCGTACCCCGGCATCTCCCACATCATCCCGGAGGCCGCGTCGCTCGCCGCGGACCCGCTGGGGCCTATCGATCGGCCGGAAAGGTCGTAGAGGCATGAGTGACCCTTGTCCCGGCAGCAGCACCGACGACGCCGCCGAGGCCGAGCGGCTCAGCGGGCTGGGGGACAAGGCCGGGCAGGCGATCATGTCCGCGTCGGCCGACGGGATCGTCGCGGTCGACCGGCACGGGTGCATCCGGGTCTGCAACCCGGCCGCCGAGGAGCTGTTCGGCCGCACGGCGGGAGAGCTGATCGGCACCACGTTCGGCTATCCGCTCGCGGCCGACCGGTCCACCGAGATCGAGCTGATGCTCCCCGAGCGCAGCGTACGCGTGGTCGAGATGCGGGTCACCAGCACGACCCTGGAGGGCGAGCGCCTGAACGTCGTGGCACTGCGCGACGTCACCCGGCGGCGCCGTCAGGAGAAGGAGCTGGAAGCCGCGCTGGACCGGGAGCACTCGGTGGTCGCGGTCGCCGCCCACGAGCTGCGGAACCCGCTCGCGGCGATCGGCGCCCTCGCCCACGTGCTTCGCGACCCGCCGGCCACGCTCACCCACGAGCAGCGAGTGGCGATCGCCGACCGCATCGCCGACCGCGCGGCGTACCTGCAGGCGCTCGCCCGCAAGCTCCTCACCGTGTCGCGCATCGACGCCCGCCCCGAGAGCTCACACCCCAGGCCGGTGCCCCTGCTCGCGTTCATCCTCGAACGCCTGACGGAGTTCGAGGCGAGGGCGGACGACATCGACGTCTCGTGCGCGGCGAACCTGGTCGCCCTGGTGGATCCGGGCGAGCTGTCGGAGATGCTGGTGAACCTCCTGGAGAACGCCTTCACCCACGGCGAGCCGCCGGTCAGCATCGGCGTGGCCGAACGACGGGGCCGGGTCGAGCTCCGCGTGTGCGACAGCGGGCCGGGCGTCCCGGAGGATTTCGTGGCGCACCTGTTCGAGCGCTTCACCCGCGCGCCGGGTCCGCAGGAGTCGGAGGGGTCGGGGCTCGGCCTCTGGATCGTCCGCAGCCTGGCCCAGGCCAACGGCGGCGACGTGCGGCACCAGCCGCGTACGGGCGGAGGCGCCTGCTTCGTCCTCCGCCTGCGGCCCGCGCCGCCGGCCTGACCGGTCAGGGGGAGCGGAAGGCACTCCGGTACGCGTGCGGGCTGGTGCCGGTGAGCGCGCGGAACCGGTCGCGGAACGTCGTGGGGGAGCCGAAGCCGACGTGCGCCGCGATGCGCCCGACGGGCTGGTCGGTGGTCTCCAGGAGGTACTGGGCGCGGCGCAGTCGTGCGCGGTTCAGCCAGCGCAGCGGCGTCGTGCCGGTCTGGTCGCGGAAGCGCCGGTTGAGGGTGCGTGCGCTCATCGCGGCCCGGCCGGCGAGGTCCTGAAGCGTCAGCTCCCGGTGGAGGTTCTCCTCCAGCCACCGCAGCAGGGGTTCGAGCGTCGAGCCGTCCGGCGCCGGGGGTTCGTGCACGATGAACTGGGCCTGCCCGCCGGCGCGTTCGAGCGGCATCACCGACAGCCGCGCCGCGTCGGCGGCGACCGCCGCGCCGAGGTCCTCGCGGACCATGTGCAGGCACAGGTCCAGCCCGGCGGCGGCGCCGGCCGAGGTGAGGATCTGCCCGTTGTCGACGAACAGCACGTCCGGGTCGACGTCGATCGCGGGATGGCGGCGCGCCAGCTCGGCGGCGCCCAGCCAGTGGGTGGTCGCCCGCAGCCCGTCGAGCAGCCCGGTCTCGGCGAGCACGAACGCCCCGCTGCAGATCGAGGCGATCCGCGCGCCGTCCTTGGCCACCGCGCGCAGCGCTTCGGTGACCTCCGGTGGCACGGGTACGTCCACGTCGGCGACGCCGGGGACGATCACGGTGTCGGCGCCGGCCAGCCCGTCGAGGCCCCAGCGAGCCCGGATGGTGAACGCGCCGGCGTCGACCTCGGGGGTGTGCGCGCAGACCCTGACCTGGTACGCCGGCCGTCCGCCTGGCGCGCGGGTACGTCCGAAGACCTCGCACGGCACCGAGAGGTCGAAGGGGACGGTGCCGTGGAGCGCGAGGATCGCCACGGTGTGCATGGCGAGAACCTAACAGGTACGTGATTCTCGCCACCCTGGTCACGCGTCTGTACCGGTACTGTGACGCGAGGTGGCGAGAATCAAGCGGATAGTGGCATCACTGCCACTCCCTTGCCGTGCACGCTCCACGCCAGTGTGTGAGGACCGCAGTCCCCATCGCAGGAAGGAGCACGATGCTCGCCCAGATCGTGTTGTTCGACGGTTTCGACCCGCTTGACGCGCTGGCGCCGTACGAGGTGCTGAGCGGGGGAGGGCTCGTCACGGGCGGGCGGCTCACGACCGAGCTGGTCACCGCCGAAGGAGCCCGCCCCTGTACGAGCGGTCTCGGCGCGACGGTCTCGGCCACGGCGGTCCTGGACCCGGAGCGCGCCGACCTGGTGATCGTGCCCGGCGCCGCCGGATCCCCTGCCGGCGACGGGCCCGGGTCGGCCCAGGCACTGCTCACCCAGGCGATGACGACCGGCCTGGCCGGCCTGCTCCACGCCGCCGTCGGCCGCCCGGAGTGCACGGTCGCCACGGTGTGCGGAGGCTCGCTCCTGCTCGGCATGGCCGGCCTGCTCACCGGCCGCCACGCGGTCACCAACCGGCACGGCCTGGACGCCCTCGCCGCGATGGGCGCGGTCCCGGTGCCCGCCCGCGTCGTGGACGACGGCGACCTGGTCACCGCGGGCGGGGTGACGTCAGGCCTCGACTTGGGCCTCTACCTGCTCGAACGCGAATTCGGCCCGCGGATCGCGCACGCGGTGGAGGACCTCATGGAGCACGAGCGCCGTGGCACCGTCTGGCACGCGGACGGGCCCGTGCCCGCCGCGTTCTGAGAGGCGGACCCGTGATGAACAAGTTCCTGCTCAGCGTGCACGTGCTCGCGTCGATCGTCCTCATCGGGCCGGTGACCGTCGCGGCGAGCATGTTCCCCCGGTACGCCCGCGAGGAGGCACGTACGGCGACCGCACTGCTCCACCGCATCACCCGCGTGTACGGGATCGCGGGTGTGCTCGTCCCGTTCTTCGGGCTGGCCACCGCCGGGGCCCTCGGAGTGATGGGCGACGCGTGGCTCATCGTCTCCATCGCGCTGACCGCGGTGGCGGCCGCCGTGCTCGCCCTCGTGGTGATCCCCGGCCAGCGCAGCGTGATCGCCGGAGCCGCCGGCGGAATCCACCGCCTCGCGATGGCCACCGGCACGTTCAACCTGCTCTGGGCCATCGTCGTCGTCCTGATGATCACCCGCCCGGGCTCGACCACCGGCACCTAGCCGGAGCATCCGGCACGACTGGCGGGCGGCGGCCGGGGAAGACCTTCAGGCATGGCGTTGTGGGACAAGCGCGAGGACATGATCGTTCATGAGGCGGAGCCCTACAACGCCGAACCGCCGGCGTCGGCGCTCTCCGGCGGGCCGCTGACGCCGATCGAGACCTTCTACGCGCGCAACCACGCGCCCGTTCCCAGCATTCACCCCGACGCCTGGCGGCTGCGAATCGACGGTCTCGTCGAGCGGCCGCGGACGTACACGCTGGAGCAGCTGCGGGACGGGTTCGAGCACCGGGAGGTCGTCGCGACGCTGCAGTGCGCGGGCAACCGGCGGGCGGAGCTGATGGACGTACGGGCCATTCCTGGGCAAATCGCTTGGCGGTCCGGGGCGATCTCGACCGCGCTCTGGACCGGCGTGAGTCTCGCGCACGTCCTCGCCGAGGCCGGGCTCGCGCCGGGTGCCGCGCACATCGCCTTCACCGGCGGCGACGTCGTGCCGCTGCCACGGCCCGAGCCGTTCGGCGGGTCCATCCCGGTCGCCAAGGCGACACGGGAGGAGGTCCTGCTGGTCTGGGCGATGAACGGTCGTCTCCTGCCCCGCCTGCACGGCGGCCCCGTACGCCTGGTCGTGCCCGGCTACATCGGCGCGCGGAGCGTCAAGTGGATCGAGCGTGTCACGGCACAGGAAAACCCGTCGGCCGGTTACTACCAGGCGGTCGACTACCGGCTGTCGGGCGCCGAACTGGGCCCGATCGCCCTCAACGCAGATATCCTCCGGCCCGCCGACGGAGCCGTCCTGCATGCCGGGCCCGTGACCGTGAGCGGGTACGCGCTCGGCGGCCACGACCACGGCCTCGCGCGCGTCGAGGTCTCCATCGACGGCGGCCGTACGTGGCGCCCGGCCGAGCTCGCCCCTCGCACCGACGTCTGGGCGTGGCGGCAGTGGTCGCACACGGTCGAGCTGCCCGCGGGGGAGCGGGAGATCATCGCCAGGGCGTGGGACACCGAAGGGTGCTGCCAGCCCGAGAACCCCGAGGCCCTGTGGAATCCCGGCAGGTACGCCAACAACTGCCGGCCGCGGATCCGCGTGACGGTCCGCTGATCCTTACGGCTTCTCGGCGACGCCGCCGAATTCGTCCACCTCACGGTGGTCGTCCTGCCCGCCGATCTCGGGCCGCCACCGCGAGACCGACAGCAGCCCGGGCTCGACCAGCCGCAGGCCTTCGAAGAACCGCGCGATCTCCGTGCCCGTGCGGAGCGTCATCGCCGGCTTCACCCGCTCGTTGCGGAGCCGTACGACCTCCTCGGTGGCCGCGCCGTAGATCTCGCTGGTGCTGTGCGCGATCACCAGGTAGCTGCCGGACGGCAGGGCGTCCATCAGCCGGGTGACGATCGCGAACGCCTGCTGGGTGTCCGGAACGTAGATCAGGACGCCGAGCAGCATCAGCGCGATCGGCCGGTCGAAGTCCAGGGTGTGCTCCGCCTCCCGGAGGATCTTCTCCGGGTCGTGCACGTCGGCGTCGAGGTAGTCGGTGGCGCCCTCAGGGGTGCCGGCGAGCAGGGCGCGGGCGTGCGACAGGACCAGCGGGTCGTTGTCGACGTAGACGATCCGCGACTCCGGCGCGAGCGACTGGGCCACCTGGTGGGTGTTGTCGGCGGTCGGCAATCCGGTGCCGATGTCGAGGAACTGCCGGATACCACGTTCGTTCACCAGGTAGCGGACGGTACGCCTCAGGAACGCGCGGTCGGCGCGGGCCAGCCGGACGATGTCGGGGTACATCTCGGCCATCCGGTCGCCGACCTCGCGATCGGCGGCGAAGTTGTCCTTTCCGCCCAGCCAGTGGTTCCAGATCCGCGGCGCGTGCGGAACGTTGGGGTCGACTCTCGCCCGTGGACGCGACCCCCCGGTCGTCGGATCATCCGTCGGGTACGGCACGGAACACGATGATTCCACGATGTTCCGGATCCGGCCACGCTCCGGACATTGACGACACCACGGGCGGTGGGGTCTGGATCGGGGGTTGGCAACGCGGCGTGATTGAGCAATGCTGGGGAGTCACGGCAGCGCCGCCGGCTGTGGTGAATCCCATTCGCTCGTGGAAACCCGCTGTGAGGTTGTCCATGGACATCACCCTCGAAATGGCCGTGCTCGAATCGGACCGCTACACACTCGCCATGCCACGTGGCGAGATCGACGCCTATACCGGTCCCGCCTTCCGCGAGCAGCTGCTCGGCATCATCGGCAGCCGTCCGGTGATCGTCGACATGAGCGGCGTCTCGTTCTTCGACTGCGCGGCGCTGAAGGTCATCCTGGCCGCCGACCGCCGCTGCCGCGCCGAAGGCTCCGGCCTCGCGGTCGCAGGCCTGCGGCCGGGCGCCGAACAGGTCTTCCGGCTCGCCAGAGTCAACGAGGTCGTGCCGCTCTGCGCCACCCTCCAGGAGGCCGTGTGGTGCGTCGTACCGCTCACCGACGAGGAGATCGCGGCCTGGTGCTGACCGCCCCCGAGCGTTGTGAGGTGTGATGAAGCACGCCGATGACCTGGCCGACCTCGATTTCTGGGCTCGACCGCACGACGAGAGGCTGGCCGCGTTCGCCCGCTTACGCGCGCTCGACCGCCCCGTCTTCTTCGAGGAGCGGCGGATCCCTCTCGTACGTGCCGGGCGAGGGTTCCACGCCCTCGTCCGCCACGCCGACGTGGTGTACGCCAGCCGCAACGCGAAGATCTTCAGCAGCGAGCCGGCCGCGACCTCGCCCGAGCCGCCGCCGTGGATCGTGATGCTCCTCGGCCGTCCCATGGTCAACATGGACGACCCGCGCCACGCGCGCCTGCGGCGGATCGTGTCGCGCGCGTTCACCCCGCGCCGGCTGGCCCAGATCGACGAGCACATCGCCAAGACCGCCGCCTCGATCGTCGACGACGTGGTCCGGCGAGGGTCTGGCGACTTCGTGGCCGACGTCGCGGCCCGCCTGCCCATCAAGGTCATCTGCGCCATGATGGGCGTCCCCGAGCACCACCACGCCAAGGTCTCCGCCTGCGTGGACGCGATGACGGAGTACTCCGGGGTGAGAGGCGACGTCGCGCGCCTCCGTACGCTCCGGTTGCTGGGCGGCAACCTCAAGGGCATCGTCGACCTGCACCGCCTGGTCTCCCGTTTAGGCCATGAGCGCCGCCGTACGCCGGGCGACGACCTGATCTCGGCACTGGTCAACGCCGACGTCGACGGCGAGAGGCTGTCGGTGCGCGAGCTGGGCGCCTTCTTCGACCTCCTGCTCGTGGCCGGCAACGAGACGACGCGCAACACGATCGCCCACGGGCTGAAGCTCTTCACCGACCATCCGGATCAGCGGGCCCTGCTGATGGACAACTTCGACGGGCGCATCGGCGGCGCGATCGAGGAGATCGTCCGTTACGTCACGCCGATCATTCAGTTCCAGCGAACGCTGACCTGTGACCATGAGATGAACGGCCATATGTACCGCGAAGGGGAGAAGGTGGTGTTGTTCTACCTCTCCGCCAACCGCGACGCCGAGGTCTTTTCCGACCCGGACCGCTTCGACATCACCCGAAAGCCGAACCCTCATGTTGGTTTTGGCGGTCCTGGGCCACATCTGTGCCTTGGCGCGCACTTGGCGCGGCGCGAACTCACGGCCATGTTCCGCGAGCTGTTCACGCGGGCGCCCGGAATTCGGGCGACTGGTGATCCAAAACTGCTGTTGTCCAACTTCGACAACGGGATCACGTCATTGCCTTACACAACTTGAGTGAATTGTCACGGTCTTTCCATTTGCCCCATAAGGGGGTTACCGTGCCACGGTGGGTGACCAACGGGGGCGGCACGCGGCGCCGCGAAGAACGCATTGGCTGATCTTCGTCTCCGGGGTGGCGGTGATATGCGAGGTGGTCGCGGTCTTAGGGTTCGCGGTCGAGCGCGAACCGGCCTCGAACGCCGCCGACACCGGGAAGTCGATCGGCGTCGTCGCCGACGCGGCCGACACGCCTTGGCCGGTCTGGGGCTTCACGCACACCGACTACAGCGCCGACGAGGGACCGACCAGCGGTGTGGCGGAAAAGGCCTTATCCCGGCAGCCCGTCCTGCAGAACCAGCACATCATGGGCTGGGGCGTGGGTAACCCCGAGCCTGTCCCCGGCACGTACGACTTCCGGTCCCTCGACAAGCGGATGGACTACATCCGCAGGTCCCACGGGGTGCCGGTCATGACGCTGTGCTGCGCGCCCGACTGGATGAAGGGCGGGAAACCCGGGCGTACCGACTGGGACGCCCTGGAGGTCGCGCCGACGCCCGACCACTACGCCGACTTCGCCAAGCTCGCCGCCGCCGTCGTACGGCGCTATCCCGACGTCCACTACTTCGCCGTCTGGAACGAGCTCAAGGGCTTCTTCGACACCCGCGCGGACCGCTGGGAGTACGAGAACTACACGAAGCTCTACAACCAGGTGTACGACGCGGTGAAGGCGGTGAACCCGAGCGTCAAGGTCGGCGGCCCGTACATCCCGATGTACAGCTTCGTCCGCGGTCGCCCGTCGCCGGTGCGCGGGCGCTGGGGCAGCGTCGACCAGCGCGTCCTGGACTCCGTGGACTACTGGCTGCGCCACAAGCACGGCGCCGACTTCATCGCCGTGGACGGCCCGACCGCCAGCGACGACCGCGACGTCTACCCCGACGAGGTGACCGCGCTCGACAAGCTCGGGGCGATCGACCGCTGGCTGAGGTCCAAGACCGACCTGCCGATCTGGTGGGACGAGTACTACGTCGAGCCCGAGAGCCTGCCCTGGGCCGAGAACCGCCGCATCGCGGTCAACGCCGCCGCCCTGATCGAGATGGCGCGTACCGGAGTGACGACCGCTCTGTACTGGAATAACGAGGCCGAGGACGATCGCTGCCAGGGGTGCCTGTGGATCAGTACCCAGACGCGGAACGGCGGGACACCCGGCGGGATGCTGACCCTGCTCCAGAGCTTCGCCCAGTGGTTCCCGGCCGGCACGCGGCTGGTCGGCCTGCCGAGCTCGGACCACCGGATCAAGGTGCTCGCGCAACCGCGCGAGGCGGTCGCCGTGAACGTCGGCGGCGACTCCGTGCGGGCCAGGATCGGCGGCACGACCCTCACCCTCGCCCCGTACGAGGTGCGCTGGATCGGCCGCTGACGCGGCAGGACGCGAAAATGGCGGGCCGGGCACCGGAATCGAATCCGGCACCCGGTCCACCAGGGCGGCTCAGTGCCCCGGCGGCCTTTGCGGCCGTTATTGACCAGGGTCACCGGCGCGGATGCGCGCCGCCGCGTGAGCCGTCCTAGCCTCGGTCGCCCAGGGACCGGAAGTCGTTGCCGACGATGATGTTGTCGCCACGGTCGTCATCGTCGTCGCGCCCGCGTCCAAAGTCGTCGTTGTCGAACCCGCCGCCGCAACCCAGGTGGCAACGGCGGTGGCGGAAGAAGCCGAAGTCGTCGTCGAAGCCCCGCCTGCGCTCGTTGCCGGCGAAGGCGACGTTACGGTTGCTGTTGTGGACGTTCACCCGAACGACGACCCGGTTGTGGTTGCGGTTGCGATTCCAGTTCACGTTGTGGTTTACCGAATGATGACGCCAGTGCCGGTGGTGCTGTACGAGGGTGCTCTGCGCGCTCGCGGGTGAGCTGCTGACCAGGACCCCACTGGCTGCGGCCACGGCGGCGAGACCGGCAAGGGCGCATGTCTTCTTCTGCACGTCGTCTCCTTATAACGGGAAATGACTCGAAGGCCATTGATGCCCGATTTCGGGCGCCAAGGCGTAACATTCCCCGCACCTCGGGACATGTGGTCATCGCGAGGTAAGAACGAGATAAAAGTCGCAGAAGCGGACAGATCTGGGCGCCGGAGGCGGGCTCCGGCGCCCTGATCATCAGACGGGTTCGGCGTGTGGTGCTCCCTGTCGGGCGTCTTGTGGGCAGTCCGGCGTCCGCGGACCTGATGGGTCAGGAGGTCGGCGTCGCGTCGCGAGGAGCCAGGTCGGATGTTGCCGCGCCCGTGTTCGGCGCCGTGTTGACCGAGGAGTTCGCGGGCGTCGTGTCGGCCGGAGTGTTCACGGGCGTCGTGTCCACGCTCGTGGTCGCGGGAGCCGCGGGTGCCACGGCGGCGCCCGTGACGTTGGGAGCCACCGTCACCGCGTGGACGGGGTGGTGCCGGTGCGGAGCGACGGCCAGCGCCCGCGCGTGGTTCGTGTTCTTGTTGTAGATGTAGATCCGGATGAAGATCCGGCCATGATGCCGGTGGCCGTTCCAGTTCCGGTTGTGCGAGCGGTGGTGATAATGGTGGTGGTAGCCCTTCACCAGAGTCACCTGGGCGTTCGCGGGCGAGCTTGTGAGCAGGGCGCCGGCGGCTGTGGCGATCACCAGCCCGGTGTAGGCGCTTGTCATTTTCAGCACGTCGGTCTCCTTCTGCCAAGCGGCCCGAGGGGCCTCACGGATCGGCGCTTGTGCGAGACGCCGTCCGGTCTTCTCTGAGAGTAGGGGCGCCGGAGTCGTGACTCCGGCGCCCGGCATGCGTGGCGGTTCGAATCGGCCGCCGTGCCTCACGCCCGATTAGAGAACCGGAGCGCCGATCGGGGCGCCGATAACGGGGGCGCGACGCCCCTCCTCGTTGCGGGCCACGGCGATGTTGTTGTTGCGGTTGTGGATGCGCAGACGGATCCGGTTGAGGTTCTCGGACTCGTTGCCGTTCCAGTTCCGGTTACGCGCGTGGTGGAAGAACCTGCTGTGCGAGCTGCTGCAGCAGCCGCCCCAGCTCGGGACCTCGGCGAACGCGGGAAGGCTCGTGATCGCGGTGCCGGCGACTGTGGCGATAAGCATGCCGCCGGCCACGCTCGTCTTGTTAAGCACGTTCGGTCTCCTTTTATCGGAATGGCGCGATGGCCCCTCACGGGCCAACACTCTCGAAAATTTATGAGAGCGTCGCATTTCTAGCATTCCCCGCTGCTTTCCGAGCAAGACGATCGCCGGGTAAGATGAGTATAAAGGTGCAATACGCGGAAAACTAAAGGGGCGTCGGAGCAAAAGCTCCGACGCCCCGCGTCTTTCGCGCACCGCGCGCGGGCGGTCAGGCCGGCGAAATCCGTTAAGGCTTTTCGCCGGAGAGGCGCTCACGAGCGATGCGCGGACGCGTTATCGGTCTGACGATCCGGTGGTTCAGAGACCGCCGGCCGGGCCGCCGATGCCGAGGCCGTCCTCGCCGCGTCCGTTACGGGCCACCGCGATGTTGTTGTTGCGGTTGTGGATGCGCAGACGGATGCGGTTCAGGTTCTCGTTCTCGTTGCCGCTCCAGTTGCGGTTGTGGTGCCGCGAGAAGTGCGAGGAGTGCGAGCTGCTGCAGCAGCCGCCCCATGCGGGCACCTCGGCGAACGCGGGCAGACTGGTCATGGCGGCGGTGGTGATCAGCATGCCGCCGACCACGCTCGTCTTCTTGAGCATGAAGTCTCCTTGGAATATCTGAATGGCGCGATGGTTCACGAATCGGCGCTCAGGTCTGTGCGGAGAGCGCCGCGATCATTGGCGGTTCGAAACGGGCCGCGTGCGTCGGCCGGGTGTGGCGGCGGAGTCCGCCGTCACGGCATCACTGGATCAACCGACGACGGGCGCGCCGATGAGCGGCGGAGGAACGATCTGGCGCTCTTGGCGCGGGTTCCGCGCGACCGCGATGTTGTTGTTGCGGTTGTGGATGCGCAGACGGATCCGGTTGAGGCCCTCGTTCTCGCTCCCGTTCCAGTTACGGTTGCGGTGCGCCGAGTACCAGCGGCTGTGGGAGCTGCTGCAGCAGCCACCGCCGCCCCACGTAGGGGTCTGCGCGGACGCGGGGATGCTGGTGATGATGCCGCCGGCGGCGGCGGCGATCAGCATGCCGCCGGCCACGATCGTCTTCGTGAGCATGATCGATCTCCTTCTCTATTCGGAATGGCGCGATGGCTCTCACGCTTCGGCACTCAGAGACATAATCGAGAGCGCCGTACTTTGTTTGTATTCCCCGGCGCTTTCGCGGCAATGTACGTCGCGGGTAACGTGCCAACCAAAAGCGTATGGCCGGAAATTGAAAGGACGTCGAAGTGCAGGCTTCGACGCCCGGCCGGGACGCTGCTGCGACTATTCGTCGCGGTGTGAATAACGCGGCTTATCGGAGCGGCGACTTCCGCTTCGCGCAGGACTGCGCATCGGATCGGCCCCCGGCATGGGGCGTGCTGCCTTGGTCATACCGGTCGTGATGATCAACCATTGATCGTGTCAGCTGGCGACGGCGATGTTGTTGTTGCGGTTGTGGATGCGAAGCCGGATGCGGTTCAGGTTCTCGTTCTCGCTCCCGTTCCAGTTGTGGTTCTTGTTCGAGACCAGCTGGGTCTGAACGTGCCCGGTGAGGGCAGGCGCGGCGAACGCGGGCGAGCAGGTGGCCAGGGCGCCTGCGGCTGTGGTGATCAACAGGCCGCCGGCCGCGGCGGTCTTCTTCAACACGATGGTCTCCTCATTTATGTCGGAATAGCGCGATGGCTCTCACGAACCGGCGCTCCTCGTGACTTCTGTGGAGCGCCGCACTTTCTAACATTCCCCGGTGCTTTCCGGGCAAGATAATCACGGGGTAAGGTGACCATAAAGAGCGTACGTGTCGTCAAAAATATGAGGGCGCCGGAGAATTCACTCCGGCGCCCGATACATGGGCGATAGTTGGCCTTGCGGCTTTTGTGTCGTTCCTGAGTGGAGCTCGTGAAGCGGCGCGTGTGCCGCCTCGGGGCGGAGCTCCCGGTCAGTCGAACAGGCCCGAGATTTCCGGGTCGACGGCGTTTTGTGCCGGCCTGGCGATCGGCGCGGCCTGCGGGACGACCAGAGTGGGCTGCACACGACGGCGCTCGGGCCGCGCGACCACGGCCTGTGCGCGGTTGTTGTTCCTGTTGATCACGTAGATCCGGATGAAGATCCGGGCGCGATGCCGGTTCCCATTCCAGTTCCGGTTGCGCGAGTGATGGCTGCTGTGGTGGTGCCATCCCTGCACAAGGGTCGCGTGGGCGTACGCGGGTGAGCTCGTGAGCGGTGCGCCGATGGTCGCGGCGATGACCAGTCCGAGAGAGGCGCTTGCCTTTTTGAGCATGTCTGCCTCCTTATAGGCGATATTCGACCTATGTGGGTGATGCTCGCGATGGCGAGCGAAGGGCGCCGGAGTCGTCACCCCGGCGCCCGTTTCGAGCGGGCGCGGTCTGCGGCCTGGTCGCTCGTCCGGCGGTCTCGCGCGGAGAGTCCTGGGCGCGGCCGGGTGACGGCGGTGTTCGCCGTCCGGTCGTCGATCCTCGGTCAGTCGCCGAGGCCGAGGCCGAGGCCACCGATGCCCAGGCCGTCTTCGCCGCGGCCGTTACGGGCGACGGCGATGTTGTTGTTCCGGTTGTGGATGCGCAGCCGGATCCGGTTCAGGTTGGTGTTCTGGTTCCCGTTCCAGTTGCGGTTGTGGTGCCGCGAGAAGCTGTGGAAGGAGCTGTGGCTGCCACAGCAGCCGCCTCCCCACGCGGGAACCTGAGCAGACACGGGCGAGCTAGTGAGCAGAGCACCAGCGGCGGTGGCGAGGAGCAGGCCGCCAGTGGCGCACGTCTTCTTAAGCACGTCGGTCTCCTTTTGTTATCGGAATGGGCTGATGGCCCTCACGAACCGGCAGACCCAGAATGTCCAGAAAGGGTGCCGTGCTTTCTAGCATTCCCCGCCCCTTTCTTGGCAAGATAATCACAAGGTAAGATGACAATAAAGAGCAGCGAATTCCTGAAATGACAGATTTGAGCTTCTATTCCACCGGCTAGCGCGCAATGCCCGATATGGGCCGTTGTGGCAATCAATGCGGCGAAGGGGCGTGCTGTCCTGAAGGTGGCCTTCTAGACGAATGTCGGGCGTGTCAGGTCCGGCGGACCCTCAGGAATCGAGCGCCGCCGAGCCTTCACCCCGTGGAGTCCTCCGCCGACGGCGTCTCGCCCTCCTCGGCGACCGCCCGGCACCGTACGCCGGCGGCGACCACCAGCAGCGCGCAGGCGGCGGCGACCGCGATGACACCGCCCTTCGGCGACCAGATCGAGAACACCAGCATGACCTCGGCGATCGACGCGGACAGCACCACGGCGCCCGCCCCGGCCATGATCGCCCGAGCGGCCGGGTCGATGCCGGTGAGCAGCATCGCGACGCAGAGGGCCGGGACGACCAGCAGGAACAGCAGCGTCAGCGGGCCGGTCGCGGGGGAACGGACGCCGCCCAGGGTGAGGGCGGCGCCGACCAGTCCGGCGATTCCGAGCGTGCCGAGCAAGAGACCGCGCATCAGCCCCCCAGTGCGAAGAGTCGTTCGAGGATGACGGTGGCGAGGACGACGACCAGGAACACCGACCAGCCGTTCAGCGGCTGGAGGCGCCATTCCTCGCCCGGACGGATTCGCAGCCGCATGACCTCACGCGTGACGAGCAGGACGAGCAGCACCGGCACCGTGAAGAGCCCGATCGGCGTCCACGTCGTATGCAGGAAGCGGAAGGGCGACGCCTGCGAGGGCGGTGGCGGAGGTCCGCTCTGCGGTGTGCGCAGGGCGTAGACGGCCGCGTCGGCGTCGACGCTCACCGCGCGCAGCGACGGCGAGGCCGCCAGCGCCGTCCGCATCCGGTTCCCGTACGTGGCCGGCATTCCGTAGTTGTAGTGGTTGTAGGCCTCGTTGCCGCGTGTGGTGACGAAGTACCCGCCGGGCTTGTCGGCCAGCGCGCGGATGATGCCGGAGATGTCGGCCGGGTTGGACGGCGCACGTACGGCGGAGTAGTCGAACTGCTCCATCTGGCGCGAGCCCCACGGCATCATCGGGAAGTACCCTGCCGCGTCGGACGGGTCCGCGAGCCACACCACGTTGATCATGCCGTTGGGGTTCTCACGGAGCATCGTGTCGAAGGCCTGCACGTCCGAGGTCTTCACCTGCTCGAAGTTCTCGTTGCCGAAGCGCACGAACAGGAATCCGCCGACGATCAGCAGCCCGCAGGCGGTCGCCGTGATCACGGCCAGCGTGCGGCGCGCGGCCGTGAACGTCGACGGGAAGAACAGGTACGCGCCGAGGATGCACGCGCCGGGGATGATGAAGAAGTAGACCCGCAGCGCGATCTCGCCGCCGTAGTTCTGCAGCCCCGCCGCGAAGAACGGCACGATCATCAGGACCAGCGCGACCCGGTCGTCGATGTGACGCCGGCGTCGCCGCAGGAGCCCGAGCGCCGCGATGACGAGGATCGTGATCGCGATCACGATCCGGCCCTCCTGCACCGTGGCGAGGCTCGCGCTGCCGTTGCTGACCCGCCCGGCGATGCCGCCGGTCAGGTTGGCCAGCAGCGCGCCCGCACCGGAGAACAGGTCGCCGACGTGCCCGGCCCAGTACGCCGTCGTCATGAAGCCGACCCAGCTCGCGACCATGACGCCGAGAAGGATCGGCAGGCCACGCGCGGTGCAGCGCCGTACGAGCACGAGGGCGCCGCAGACGAACATGATCAGGAACGGTGTGAGCTGGTGGCTCGCCGTCGTCACCGCGAAGATCGCGACGAGGAGCAGGAGCAGAACGGTGCGCTCGCCGACCGGTGTCTCCGGTTGCGGGCGCTCACCGGGACTCATCGAACGGCGTACCAGGCGCCGCCACCGGCCGCCGGAACGCGCCTTCGTCGGCACGATCAGCGGAGTGTCGGGCCGGAACCAGTTCAACAGGATGCCGATGAACAGCAGGTAGAGCAGGTAGCCGAAGCCCTGGGGGGAGAAGTAGTCCTGTCCCACCCAGTCGGCGGCGACGAACAGCCAGGCGGCCAGCCACTGCGCGCGCCAGTTCGCCCGCATCACCCGCAGGATCAGGTACATCGGCGCCAGGTAGAGCAGCTGGCTCGCCACCGGCGCCCAGTGCATGATCGGCTCGATGTTGTGAACGCCCGCCGACTTGGTGAGGAAGGCGATCAGCGCGAAGAACCCGGGCCAGCTGAACCGCGCGTCCAGGGCGTAGTCGGCGTGGCCGGTCCGCGTGATGTACTCCACGAACCCCTGGTGCTGCCAGGCCGTCGGCGGGCGCGCGAGCGTCTCCAGCGCCGGCGCCAGCCCGTGCAGCGACATGATGATCGCCACGAGCTGGAGCAGCAGCAGCGCGCGGTGCGGCCTCCGCAGCCACAGCGTGTACATGAACGTCACGACGAGCAGGCCGCCGCCGACGAGCGTGGCGACCGGCAGCACAGAGATCAGCCCGTACCCGTTCATGTGCCTTACGTGCACGCCGCGCAGCGGCACCCAGAACAGGGCGAGACCGCCCGCGAACAGCGCCCACGCGACCGCGGCCTCCAGCGGCAGCCGCTCCCGCGCCGTCGCGACCGGGGTCGCGTCGTCCGCGGACGGCTCGTGGACGGGCTCGTCCGTGGCGGGCCGCGGAGCCGGAACGGCCTCCTCGGGCGGCGCCGCCGTGGTCTCGGCCGGCCGTACGACGACGACGTCCTGAGGCGGCGCCTCCACGGCCTCTTCAGGGGCCGTGAGGGCGGGGGCCCGTGTGGCCCGCAGCAGGGCCGGCAGGACGGCGACCGCGATCGCGGTGCTGACCGCCAGCACCGCGTAGCCGGGGCCGGTGATGTCCGATCCGTGGCTCATCGCCAGCACCAGGCCGAGGACGCCCGCGAACCGCGCCCCCTGCAGTACCGCGACCTGCCGCGTACGCCGCTGCACGCGCAGCACGCCGATGTAGACCTCGATCAGCGCCTTGGGCAGCGTGGCCACGGCCAGCAGGCGCAGCAGCGGCGCGCCGTAGTCGGCGTACCCGGGCCCGAACACGGACAGCCCCAGGTGCGCGCCGAGCAGTATGGCGATCGAGATCGGCACGAGGATCACCGTCATGCGGCGCAGCACCGACCGGCAGGCCTCGCCGAAGCCGACCGAGTCGAAGGCGCCTTCGACCGTCAGCGACATCGCCATGTTGATCGCGAGGACGTCCACGGTCGCGCCGAGCACCCACGCCATGTAGAAGAACGCGTTGGTGCTGGCGTCGAGGCTCGTCGCGACCACGACGGGGATGAGGTTGCAGAGCGCGTAGTAGAAGAGCGTGCCGGTGTAGTCGCCGGCGAAGTAGCGGCCGATCTCCGCGCCGGACGGGATCGGCCGGTCGATCGCGGTCTCCCTGACGTGCCGGGGGATCAGCTTGCGCTGGATGAACGCCTCGACCGGCAGGAGCAGGACGAGCGCGGCCATCACCCACGAGACCGTGATGCCGTCGTGAGGCAGCCGGGCCGCCAGCGCGATCAGCAGCACGACCTTCAGGGCCGCGAAAATCGTGTTCTTGCCCAGCACCCAGGTGGCGCGGCGCAGCCCGGTCAGCACGCCGTCCTGGGCCGTGAACAGGCTCCACGAGATGACGGCGATCACGAAGAACACGCTGGTACGCATGCCGCGAAGGTGCGCGAACGAGGAGCCCCACAGCGGGAGCGTGAACAGGAAGCCCACCGCGAGGGTGCCGGCCGCGAGCGCGCCGGCGAGGTAGGTGCGCAGGGCCAGAGCCCGGGTGCGCTTCCCCATCTCCGGGACGAACCGGATGAGGATGAAGTTCAGCGCGGTGAGGCCGCCGAGGAACATCATCGCCTGGTTCTGCGCGGACTGCCGCCCGACCTGGGCGGGTTCGTAGAAACGCGCGGCGAGGAGCCAGTAGCCGAGCCCGAGTACGCCGGTGAGGCCGCCGTTGACCATCAGCGCGTACGCGTTGCGGAAGAGCGGGTTGGACAACTCGCCCCGCAGGATTCCGGTCTCCCGCGACCGTACGAGGGGCTTCAGCCGGGTCACGCGGCTCCCCGCAGCCTTCGGGTGGCGTACCGCGACCGGCGTACGACGGCGTAACCCTTGGTCAGGGCGTGGTCGGTCAGGAAACCCCGGCCGTCGAGCGCGCGGGCGAACCCCTCGATCGAGGTGGCGGCGCGTACGGTCAGGCGGGGGAGGGCGAGCGGGTCGTGCCGGTCCGACATCACGCAGTTGGCGACCGCGCAGGCCTTGTCGTACCCGGCGGCCCGCACCTCGGCGCGCACACGCGCGCTGCAGTAACCGTACGGATAGGCCATCACACCGACCTCCCGCCCGATGCGGTCCTCCAGGAGCGACCGGCTGCGGCGCAGTTCGTCCCGCAGGGCGGGGCGTCCGAGCTGGTCGAGCTGGGCGTGGCTGTGGCCGTGCGCGCCGACCTCGACGCCGCAGGCCGCGATCTCCTCGGTCTGGCGCCACGTGAGCATCCGGCCGAGCGGTCGCCCCGCGGCGTACGGCCCGGCGTCGTGGAGCCAGCCGGTCGTCACGAACACCGTCGCCGGGAAACCCAGGCGGGTGAGGACGGGCAGCGCGTGCTCGTGGAAGTCGGCGTAGCCGTCGTCGAACGTGATCACCACCGGGCGGCCCGCGGCACGCGTACGGCCGCCGAGCGGCACCGGCGTGAAACCGTGTTCCCTCAGGTAGTCCATCTGCTCGGCGAACGCCCCGGGGCGTACCGCCAGCCGATCGGCACCGCCGATCGAGTGATACATCAGGATGGGAACCTCGCTCACTAGTCCTCCCGTTCGCTCGGCAGGTGTAACTCGACCGGGTTCTTCCTCCGGAGGGAGCCGGTGGCATAGCCGGCCGTGGTGAAGGCCAGCCCGGCCACGATCGAGGCGGCGCGGCCGAGGCCGGCCGGGTCGCCGGTGACGGCGGAGCGCAGGCCGCAGGCGACGCCGCGGGGGAGCGCCACCATCGCGTGCCGGCGTTCGCTCGCCAGCCCGTCGCTCACGCCGACGCTCCGGGTGACCATGGCCTTCGACAGGCCTTCGGCGTAGCAGCGTGTGCGGAAGTAGGAGAAGCGCGCGCGTACGTGCGGCACCCGGTGCCAGATCACCGCGCGGTCGTCGAACAGCAGGACCGTCTCCGGAGCGGCCTGGCGAAGGCGGATGCAGAACTCCGTCTCCTCACCGCCCAGCGGCCGTCCGCCGGACGCGCGCCCGATGCCGCTGCGGAAACCCCCCGCGACGTCGAACGCCTCGCGCCGGAACGACGCGTTGCCGCCCATGAGGTTGCGGATCGGCCCGCGCGTCATTCCCCGGTAGGTGCAGCCGACCACCCACGCGAACTCCTCCGGGAACCAGCGCGGCGCCGTGCCCGCCCAGAGCGGCAGCGTGAGACCGCCGACCCCGGCGACACCTGGGACCTCGTACCCGCCGGCCATCGTCGACAGCCACTCCGCCTCGGCGATCGCGTCGTCGTCGAGGAAGGCGACGACGTCGCCGCCCGCCGCCGCGACGCCCGTGTTCTTGCCGCCGGACAGCCCCTGCCCTCCCGTGTTGGGGATGACCTTCACGTCCGGCAGCGCCGTACGCAGGCGTTCGAGCAGCGCCGGGTTGTGGTCGACCACGACGATGATCTCCTGCGCCGCCAGGCGCTGCGCCCGTACGGACTCGACCGCGGCCAGCACGTCGTCCCAGCGTTCCTCGGTGTAGGCGCAGATGACGACGGAGAACTTCACGCGGCGTCCCCCGTGGTCCGGCGCAGCCGGGCGTAGGTCTTCAGGACGCGGTCGGCGCGTGCGTACAGCCGGGGGTGGGCGAGCACCGCGCTGCGGGCACGGCGTACGGGAGCCTCCTTCACCCAGTGCAGGCCGGCCGCCGCCGAGGCTCGCGCGACCCTGCCCTCGGCGATGGGGAACTCCCCGTTCTTCAGCCAGTCCTTGTACTCGCGCCCGCCGCGGCCCATCGCGATCTGCGCGACACCGGCAGCGGCGGCGGCCTCCGCCATTCGTAAGTGACCGACCATGCCCGGAGAGTATCGGGAGAACTCGACGTCGTAGGCGGGGAACCAGCCCGCCATCATCGCTTCACTCCGTAGCCCGAGATGGGCGGAGACGGGACGCCCGCCCGCGCGCAGGACGCTGAGCACGCCGATGCCGGTCGCATGAAGGTGCTCCACCAGGGCGACGATCCACGGCTCGGCGAACCGGTCCATACGGCCGGTGCGGCGGTACTGGCTCGACTTCCACGCCATCAGCCGGCGCAGCTCGGCCGGATCGTCCTCGCTGAACGTGTAGGTCACCTCGCCGGCCTCGCGGCCGAGCTTGCGGTCCTTGTAACGGACCGTCTTGATCGTCTTCGGGGCGCGCGCCTTCGCGCCCTCGGCGTACGCGTCGAAGCCCTCGCGCAGGTCCATGACCGGTTCGATGCGGGTCTCCGCGTGGTACGGCGCGAAGGCCGCCTGCTCGGCGAGGAGATGGTCGAACTCCCAGACCGAGAGGCGGCAGGCGCGCAGCAGCGCCCGTACGTCGAAATCCAGCGTGGACGGCCCGATGAGCCCCTGGCAGTCGGTGAGGCCGGCGCCGATCGGGCGGCCGACGCCCAGCGCGTGCCGCTCGAAGGGCAGGAACCCGGCGATGCCGCTCTCGTCGCTGAGGACCGCGACGCGCGCGTCCTCACGGAAACGGCCGACGGCCAGGGTGAACTCCGGTGAAAGGAAGGGGTTCGCGAGGACGGGGGTCGCGTCCTGGAGTGCACGCCATCGGGTGAGCTCGGTCTCGCCGAGCTCACCGGGGCGCAGGATCTCGAATCTCACCCGGCCTCCTCGAAGCCCGGTTCGTACCTGGGCATGACCTGACGGGGAGCGGCGCGCCGGTTGCGCATCATCGTGCGCAGCACTCGCAGGCCGTCGCGGCGTGCGTTCAGCTTCGACACGCCTGACCGGCGGTCGAACTCGTGGCTGGGCACCTCGGCGATGCGCAGCCCGGCGGTGATGGCGTTGACGCACAGCTCCGTCTCGATCTCGAAACCGTCCGCCTCCAGGCCCAGCCGGTCGACGACTGAGCGGCGTAAGGCGATGTAGCCGTAGCAGAGGTCGGTCCAGCGGACGCCGTACAGCATGTTGGCCAGCCGCGTCAGCCACAGGTTGCCGGCGCGGCGGATCAGCGTGAGGTCGTCGGAGCCGCCGCCCACGCAGTAGCGCGATCCCTTGACGATGTCGAAGCCGCAGCAGATCAGCGCGACGAACGCGTCGATCTCCTTCGGGTCCATGCTGCCGTCCGCGTCGATGGAGACGATCACGTCGCAGGTGGCGGCCTGGAATCCGGCGCGCATGGCCGCGCCCTTGCCCATGGGAGGTTGGTCGATGATGACCGCGTCCGGCCTCAGCTGCCGGGCGGCCTCGACGGTGCCGTCGTCGGACTCGCCGTCGACGATGATGACCTCGTCGACACCCGAGAGCCTCGGCAAGAGCCACCGGAGGTTCTCGGCCTCGTTCAGTGTCGGGATGACGGCGGAGACGGTCGGCCAGGAGGCGCGGTTGCGTACGGCGTCGAGGTGGTGCAGGACCGCGCCGGAGTGCGTAACGCCGCTGGTGCGATAGGGAGAGTCCGGCTCGTGCATGTGGGTGCCCCCGTTTGGCAGATCGATGCTCGGAGAGCGGTGCTTCTCCAGCCGAGGCTCGTGCGGGCTGACACCATCGATCGTCGGTCGCGGGGTCGGGAAAACACTCCCCTGGCTGACGCAACCGGACTACGTCAGCGTGATGGTTCCGCACGGTGACCGATTGGTGACCGTGGGACATTGAATGTCCACTGAGCTGCGGTAACGTTGGGGGTTATCGGGCCATACGTCGCGTCGTTCTTGCGGTGATAAACCGCTAAATGACGTACATGCGCGTGGCCGCGGATGGGTGAGTAACGTCACCCGAATAGGGTTCGGCCAACTCCGGTAGCCTCCTGTTCATGGACGTTAACGGAGCTGCCGCCATCGTCACGGGTGGCGCGAGCGGGCTGGGTGAGGCGACTGCGCGCGACCTCGCGGCCCAGGGTGCCAAGGTAGTCATCGCCGACCTCAACGAGGCGAGGGGCAAGACCCTCGCCGACGAGATCGGTGGAGTGTTCGTCAAGGTCGACGTGTCGGACGAGCAACAGGTGCAGGCCGCGGTCGACGCGGCGGTCGCGACCGGGGCGCCCCTGCGCGTCGTGGTGAACAGCGCCGGCATCGGCTGGGCGTCGCGCACCGTCGGCAAGGACGGCTCGCCGCACGACCTCGCCACGTACCGCAAGGTCATCGAGGTCAACCTGATCGGCACCTTCAACGGCATGCGCATCGGCGCTGCCGCGATCGCCAAGACCGAGCCGCTCGACGAGTACAACACGCGCGGCGTGATCATCAACACCGCGTCGGTCGCCGCCCTGGAGGGCCAGACCGGCCAGGTCGCCTACTCGGCGTCCAAGGGCGGCATCGTCGGCATGACCTTGCCGGCCGCCCGCGACCTCGCCGCCATCGGCGTACGCGTCAACACGATCTGCCCCGGCATCATCGACACGCCGATCTACGGCGAGGGCGAGCAGGCCGACGAGTTCAAGAAGAAGCTCGCCGCGCCGGTGGTCTTCCCCAAGCGCATGGGCCAGGCGTCCGAGTTCGCCCACCTGGTGCGCTCGCTGATCGAGAACGACTACGTCAACGCGGAGACCGTCCGCTTCGACGGCGGCATCCGCTTCCAGCCCAAGTGAGGTCCTGATGTCGGATGAGGTTCTGACCGAGGTCGACGGCGGGGTCGCCGTCATCACGATCAACCGGCCCAAGGCCAAGAACGCCATCAACGGTGCGGTCGCACGGGGGATCGCGGGAGCTCTCGACGAGCTCGACGCGGAAAAATCTGTATTTGTCAGCATCCTCACGGGCGCTGGTGGCACGTTCTGCGCCGGAATGGACCTCAAGGGCTTCCTCAGCGGAGACAACCCGATCGTCGAGGGACGCGGCTTCGGCGGCATCGTCGAACGCCCGCCGACCAAGCCGATCATCGCCGCCATCGAGGGGTACGCCCTGGCGGGCGGCTGCGAGCTGGCCCTCGCCTGCGACCTGATCGTCGCCTCATCGGAGGCGAAGTTCGGCCTCCCGGAGGTCACCCGAGGCCTCGTCGCCGGCGCCGGCGGCCTGTTCCGCCTGCCGGCCCGCATCCCGTACCACGCGGCCATGGAGATCGCCTTGACCGGCGACCACTTCCCAGCCGGCCGCCTGGCGGAACTGGGACTGGTGAACCGCCTGACGGCTCCGGGCGAGGCACTGAAGACGGCCCGCACCCTCGCCGCGAGGATCGCGGAGAACGCCCCGCTGGCCCTGGCGGCGACCAAACGTGTCGTCGTTGAGTCACGCGACTGGTCGAACGCCGAACAGTTCGCTCGGCAAGGCGAGATCATCAACCCGGTCTTCATGTCCAAGGACGCGATGGAGGGCGCAGCCGCCTTCGCCGAGAAGCGCAAGCCGAACTGGAGCGGCGAGTAACCCTCACCGCCCACCGAGGGCCACCGTTCACACGAGGCGGCCCAAGGACACCCGCACGGCCCCGACCCCGGCTCCAGCCGTGGGTCGGGGCCGTTTGGGTGGCGGGGCCGCCTCTGGGCTCCGGTGCTCGGGGCCTTCGGGGCGAAATCGGGGTGACGGGCGGGTGTGAGTCTGGGGATAATCGGATTCATGTCCGGTCCTGTCAGAGTCCGCGGCTCGGTCGTCATTCATGACGCCGAGCTCAGCTGGCGTTTCTCGCGTTCGTCCGGGCCGGGCGGGCAGCATGTCAACACCAGTGATAGCGCGGCGGAGCTCTCCTTCGACGTGGCACGGTCGGAATCACTGCCCCAGGCGTACCGGGACCGGGCCGTACAGCGGCTCGCCGGGCGGCTGATCGACGGGGTGATCACGATTCGGGCCGAGGAGCATCGGTCGCAGCTGCGCAACCGCGAGGCGGCCAAGGTACGCCTCGGGGCTCTGCTCGCGGAGGCGACGGCCCCGCCGCCCCCGCCGAGGCGCCCGACGAAGCCGAGCCGCCGCGTGCAGCAGCGGCGCCTGGAAGGCAAACGCCGCCGCGGCGCGGTCAAACGCGGCCGCTCCGGCCGCTTCGACGACTAGTCCCCGCATCCGGCGGCAAGGCCCCCCGACGATCCGCGTCCGCCCCGCGAGGGTGACTCGGCGGTCCGTGTCTTCCGTGACGGTTATGCCATCGGGGCTTGAAGGTGCGCGGTCAGGCGCTCCAGGTCGCGTTGCGTACGGCGCGGAGGGCCTCTTTGCGGGTTGGGCCCTTCAGGGTGTCCACGTACAGGCGGCCGGCCAGGTGGCCGGTTTCGTGTTGGAGGCAGCGGGCGAAGTAGCCGGTGCCTTCCACGCGGATCGGTTTGCCGGTCAGGTCGACGCCGGTGACGGCCGCGCGGGCGTACCTCGGGGTAGTGAAGCGGAGGCCCGGCAGGGACAGGCAGCCCTCGTCCTCGTCGACGGTCTCCCCGTCGGCCTGCAGGAGTTCAGGGTTGACCACGTGGCCGACGTGGCGGCGGCCCTTCTCGTCGCCGCAGTCGTACACGAAGACGCTGAGCGAGACGCCGATCTGGTTGGCGGCCAGGCCCGCGCCGTCGTTCGCGTACATCGACGCGAACATGTCGTCGACCAGCCGTTTCAGATCGGCGTCGAACGACCGCACCGGCGTGCACTCGGTGCGCAGCACAGGGTCGCCCATGTATCGGATCGGGCGTACGGTGCCCGCGTCGCGTGCACGCCGTCTGTCTGCTCCCACGAGACCAAGACTCTACCGACCCGGCGGCCGTGTGAACGGCCGCCGGACGGTATGTCAGTCCTGCAGGTCGCCGCCGACCGGCGGGACCTGGATGCTCCGGGGCGAGTCGATGATGTCCATCGGGCCGGTGGAGCGCGTCGGGTGTTCGGCCTGCGGCGGCATCTGCACCGGCACCTGGGCCGGGGGCTGCGGGCGCGGCTGCGGCGCGGCCTGGGGCTTCGGTATGGGCGGCGGGGTGGGGGCGGGAGGAGCGGCGGCGGGCTGCGGGCGGGCGACGGGAGTCTTGCGGGGCTCCTGGCGCGGGGCCTGCTTCGCGGCTTTGCCCCAGTCGGCGGCCTCGGCGACCATCTGCTCCAGCGGGCCGGCCTTCTCGTCGGCCTGGAGGAGCGCGACGAGGGTCTCGCTGATCTCGCCGAGACGGCCGAGTGCCTGAGAGTGCTGGCGGGTCAGCTGGTTGAGCCGCTCCGTCGCGCCCTCGTTGATGACCGAGGAACGGCGCTCGGCGGTCGTCAGGGTGCGCTCGGCCTCGATGCGGGCGTCGGACACGAGTTTGTCCGACTCCTGCTTGGCCGTCGACATGACCCTCTCGGCCTCTTGCTTGGCAGAAGACACCATATGGGCGGCGCTCTCCTGGGCCTGGGCGACCGCGCGCTCGGACTTGCCGTGGGCCTCGTCGATGACGCGGTTGGCCTCTTTTTCGGCGTCCTTGCGGATCTGGTTGACCTTCTGGTCGGCGTCGCCCAGTTTCGACTGTGCTTCTTCCTCGGCCAGGTTGATGATCTGGCGGAGTCGCTCGCTGAGGTCGTCGCCCGCGGGGCGGCGGGTCTCTCGGACTTCGCTCATCTCCCGTCGAGTGCGCTCGACCTCGTCGAGCGCGCGGGACAGGCGTGCCTCAAGCTCGCGGATCTGGTTGCGGGTACGGGCGATGTACTCGTCGACCTGGCGACGGTTGTAGCCGCGCATGACAATCTCGAACGTCTCCTCGCGGAGGAGGTTCGGCAGGATCTCGGCTTCGTTACTCATTGCCCTAGGGGGTCGAAGGTGCGTCTGGGTCGACTCTCGACGCTTCTACCCCTTTCGCGCAAGAGGAATGCTGCGACTGGTGAGAATTGGTGACTCTCCGCTGTCGGCGCCAGAGAAGCCTACCCAGAATAAATACCGTGAAATGCCTCTTTAGCGAAAAAGCCTACCGGGTCGCGGTGGGTGTCGGGGCGGTCACAGCCGACCCCGTCCCGCGTACGGCGCGGCGGCGGCTCCTAGACTCGGTCGCCATGACTGACTACTTTCGCGGCGCCCTCGGTGAGCACGAACCCGACATTCACCCCGAGGCATGGGTGGCGCCCGGCGCCGTCGTGGTCGGCCGGGTGACCCTCGGGCGCGCGGCGAACGTCTGGTACGGCTCCGTCCTCCGCGGCGACGACGAGGAGATCGTCGTCGGCGCGGAATGCAACATCCAGGACCTCTGCTGTCTCCACGCCGACCCGGGCCAGCCGGCCGTGCTGGAGGACCGCGTGAGCCTCGGGCACAAGGCGATGGTGCACGGCGCCCACGTCGAGACCGGCTCCCTCATCGGAATCGGCGCGATCGTCCTCGGCGGCGCGCGGATCGGCGCGGGGTCCCTCATCGCCGCCGGCGCGCTCGTCGGGCCGGGCAAGACGATCCCCGCGGGGGTCCTCGTCGCCGGCGTCCCCGGAAAGATCATCAGGGAGCTGACCGACGACGATCGCGCGGTTCTGGCGTACACACCGGACAGCTACGTACAAAAGAGCCGCCTGCATCGCGAAGCCCGCTGGATCTGATTTATCCCTGTGATCGCTTTGATGCTGGTCGTCCGTTTACCATTGCGTGGTGGTCTGGGGGCAGGCATATGGGGACGTTCCCTCGTCCGCCGCACAGGATCCCTTCGCGGTGGCCGAGCGAGACACGCATGCCATGGTCTCGGCGGGCTGGTGGCCCAACACGCCTCCGCAGCACCGCCAGAACCTCGTCGCCGGCCGGATGCTGGCCCTTCCCGACGGCTCCTGGTGGGTCTTCGGCGCCTGGGGCCGCTGGTACCGCTGGACCCCCAGGTCCGGCCAGTGGCACCTGTGCCCCCCGCCCCAGCTGAGCATCACCCGCATGTCCGCGCGGCCCCTGCGGCCCGGCATGCCGGTGCCACCGATCCCGCCGCACGTCGTGCCGACCGGCCCCGACCTCGCGTACTCCCCGCCGCCGGCCGCCGCGTTCGTCGACACCTCGATACGCCCTGAGGTCACCTCACGCGTACGCGCGACCATCGAGTCGGCCGCCGCGCTGCCGCTGCCCGACTACCCGCACTGGTGGAACCTCTTCTCCTCCTCGACGCCGAGCACCGTCGTCGTCGCGTGGGGCGTCATGCTCTGGTCCGCCGCCGCGCCGGTCTTCGACTCGCGTCTCGACGGCCAGCTCCTCGGCCTCTGGTCGCCACACCGCGCCCGCCCGCTCCCGGAGATCGACGGCCCGCGCTGGCTCACACCGCCTCCCCTGGAGTCGATCATCGGCCTGTACGCCGAGCGGCTCCGCGCCGGACGCGTCGACGCCGCCGTCGTCATCCTGCGCACGATCTGGGCGATGGCCAGCGCGCTGCGGGACGACCCTCGCTTCCAGATCCGCGCCGACGCGCTTATCGCCATGCTCGGCGCGACCCTGAACAACCCGACGATCGACTACGGCGCCCTCCCGTACGGTGACGGCGCGCTGGTCCAGCAGTGGCTCACCCGCTGCCCGCCCGGCCTCGCGCCCGCCCTGCGAGGAGAGGCGTCGGCGGGGGAGCACTTCCGCAACGCGTACTACGACCTCGCGATGGCCGTCGCGCCCGTCGCGGGCAACCCCGCCAAGCCCGGGTACGTCGAGCCGCGCCTGATCGCCGCCTCCCTGCTGTCGGCCGACCTCGCCGTCGTACGCCAGGAAGTGTCCACACAGGTCATCGCCTGGCTCGACCCCGAGGTCGGCGCCGCGATGCAGTCGATCCTGGCCCAGCCGGACCACCCGCTGCGCCGCTTCTGGCCCGAGGACAACCGCCTTCCACGCCACCTCCGCGAGCGCCTCGAACCCGCCGAGCCGTCCGTACGCGACACCCTCCTGGCCACGATGTACGCCGCGGACCTCTCCTGGTGCCGCCTGGGCGGCGGCATCCCGGCACGGCCTCGAGGATTCCCCGCGTCGGTCGCGATCCTGGCCGAGATCCTCGGCCCGCGCCGAGCCACATCCGCGTCACCGAAGGAGCCGGTGACGCCGACCCCTGGCATCGCACCGCCCGCCCACCACTACCCGCCCGACCCGAGAGCCGCCGCCCCGTCCGTGGCCCCGATGGCCCACCAGCCCCCGACCGGCCCTCCCGGCCAGGCCCCTGCCTGGGCCGCCCCGGCGGGCCCACCCCCGTCGACCGAGGCCTGGGACGGCGCGAGCGACTTCGCCACCCCACAACGCCCGGGCGTCCCCCCGAGCACGGAGGCGTGGGACGGCGCGAGTGATCTCAGTGGTCCTCGTCCGCAGGTCCCTGGTGTGCCGCCGCGTACGGAGGCGTGGTCACCGGGCGATCCGGTCTCGCCCGCACCACCACCGAGGACCGAAGCGTGGGACGGCGCGAGCGGCGTCGCCCCGCCCGCGGCCATGCCGCCGCGCACCGAGGCATGGATACCGGGCGCCCCTGCCGAGCCGCCACAGGGCGCCGTGAGCGGCCCGCAGGGCGCTCCACCGCGTACGCAGGCATGGACGCCGGGTGATCCGGCCGAATCGCCGAGAGGGGCCGTGAGCGGCCCGCAGGGGACGCCGCCGCGTACGGAGGCCTGGGCGCCGGTCGACCCGGCCGGTCCAGGACAGCAGCCCTGGAGCGGAGCGGCAGGCCCGCCCCGACCCGGCGTGCCACCCCGTACGGAGGCATGGGACCCGGCCGGTCCGGGCCAGCCGCCACATCAGAGGCCCGGCGACCCCGTCGTGCCGCCGCGTACCGAGGCGTGGATGCCCGGCACTTCGTCGTCGCGGTCGGAAGCGGGCGGCCGTACGCGAGAGTCCGCCGCGACGCCCGGCTCCCCGCCGAAGCCCGAGGCCTGGGTGCCGGACGGGTCCGCGCCGCAGCCCACGTCGGAGGCGGATGGGTCCGCGTCGTCGGAAGCGGGGGGTGCCATCGCTTCGCAGGGGGGCGAGGGGAAGGACAGGCAGGTCGCCTCGCCGGTACCCGGAATGCGCGGCGAGGAGGCAGAGGCGTCGCGGCCCGAGAGCGAGGGCGAGGAGGCCGCGGCGTCTTCCCGGGCTGAGGGGCAGGGCGGAGAGGCAGCAGCGTCGTCGCGGGCCGAGAGGCGGGGCGAGGAGGTCGTCTCGTCGTCCCGGTCCGAAGGGTGGGGCGGAGCCGACGACTCGGCTCCGGCGAGGCCCCGGCCGCGTGCCGAGGGCTGGACCGGGCCCGCGGAGGCCGTCACGCCTGCTCCGCCGCCGCGCAGCGAGGCCTGGGACGGCGACACCTCCCAGGACCACGAGACCGACACCGGCTGGGAGGAACCCGAGGACGACGCCACCCGCCCGCACGACACGGGTGCGGAGGCCGAACGGGACGACTCGGCCCGCCTGGACCGTGCGGAGGCGGAGCCCGAGGACGACGCCACCCATCCGCACGACACGCGTGCGGAGGCCGAGCGGGACGACTCCACCCGTCCGGACCGCGCGGACGCGGAGCCCGCGCTCGACGATGACGACGCGCGGAGGCCGCTCGACGCCCGTGCCGAGGCCGAGCGCGACGGCTCCACCCGCCCGCACGCCGAAGGCGGCCAAGCCGCGAGCGAACCTCAGGACGACGCGACCCGGCGCCACGACACGCGCTCCGAAGCCGCGTCCGATGATGACGCGACCCGCTTCCACGACACACAGGCCGCGCACGACGCCACGCGCAGGCACGACGCCGCACAGGCGTCCGATGATGACGCGACACGGGCGCACGACTCGGCCGAGGAGGCGGAGCTCGACGATGACGCGACCCGTTTCCATGACACGCAGGCCGAGGCGGGCCTGGACGACGACGTGGCGCGGTCCCGCGACTCGAGAGGCGGCGAGACGAGGCGGGCGCACAGGTCGGATGACGAGCGCGGCGCGGACCGAGGTAGCGCTGGATACGAGCCGCGTTTCCGCGACGACGGGCCGAGGCGGCGCTCGACGACGACGCCACGCGCAGGCACGACACCGGTGCCGAGGCCGCGGTCGACGACCACGCACGGGCGTCCGATGACGACGACGACCCGACACGGCCGCACGACCCAGGCGCGGAGGCGGAGCTCGACGATGACGCGACCCGCTTCCATGACACGCGGGCTGAGGCGGCGCTGGACGATGACGGGGCGCGTTCTCGCGACTCGGGGGCCGAGGGGGCGCTCGATGACGTGGCGCGGTCCGGCGGCTCGGAGGGCGAGGCGGCGCTCGATGACATGACGCGGTCCGGCGATTCGGAGGGTGAGTCGGCGGTCGATGGCGTGCCGTCTCGTGGCGCGCGGGATGGGCTTGACGAGGGGCAGGACGCGGCGGGGTTCCATGGTGCGGGGGCCGCGGCGGCGTCGGGTGGCGTCGGTTCCGAGGGCGACTGGGAAGAGCCGGAAGACGAGGCCACTCAGCCGCATGACACGCAGGCCGCAGCGGAGTTCGATGACACGACGGTGGCCTCCGCTGAGGACGAGGCCGAGCCCGATACCTCGCAGGCGGAGGTGCGGCCGGCGTTCGGGGGAGTGACGATGGTCGACTCCGGGACGCCTCAGGTGCGTACGGAGGACTCCGCGCGGTCTCCTCGTGAGGACCCTGGTGCCTCGCAGGGCCGTCCGGCCTACCAAGACGCAACGATGCTCGCCCCTGGGGCCTCCGCGGAGCGGCCGGCGCATGAGGACGCCACGCTGGTGGACTCCGGGACCTCCGCGGAGCGGGCGTACGAAGACGCCACGCTGATCGACTCCGGGACCTCGCAGGAGTACCCGGGCGTCTCGCGGCCCGAGTTCGAGAACGCGACCATGTTCGACTCCGGAATGTCGCAGGAGCGTCTGCGGCCGCCGGCGTACGAGGCGACGATGGTGAACGCCGTGGTCGACGACACCATGCTGGATCCCGGCACCTCGCCGGTGGATCAGCGGTCGCCGCAGGCCACCTACATCGATCGGGTGGACGGGACGCGTGCGGACGGGTGGAGTGTGCCGATCGTGGCGCCCGTGCCGCCGCCCAAGCCTCCGCAGACGAAGATGATCGAGCAGCAGCCCGGTGGAGGCACGCCTCCCAAGGGGCCCGGGACGCGGATCATGTCCGGGACCATGGTCGGTGGTCTGCTCGGCGCGCCGATGCCCGAGCGGCCGGTCGAGCAGATCGAGCCTCCTCCGCCGCCCGCGCCGATGCCGGAGGTCGCCGAGAGGTTCGGGATCCGGTTCGTCTCCGGGGCCGATGACGCGTCCCGGCTGCTCGACGGCGTTCATCGTGAAGCGTCGCGACCCGGGTCTCCGGCGGAGACGATGCAGGCGCGTACGCCCGCGCTGCTCATCGTCGGTACCCCGCACTGCGGGCAGCGAAGGCTGACACGCCTCATCGCGCGTACGCTCGCCGGCGCGGGTGCCGGTGACGGCTCGGTCCGTACGGCCGACGCCGCCGATCTGCGCGGGAACCCCGTCCAGGCGGTCGCGGCGACGTTGCGGCGCGACGGGCCGCCGCTGCTGTTCGAACACCTCGACCAGGCCGTCCTCCGCGCTCCGGAGCCCACCAGGGTCGTCGAGACCGTGCTGAACGCCCGTGAGGACGACATCGGCCGTACGGCCCTGATCGCGACGTGCGGCGTGGAGTCGTACGCGCGCCTGAGCCGTGACTATCCCGAGTTCGTCGCCGCCTTCACGGTCTTCAGGCTGCCCGACATGTCCGACCTGGAGACGCGGCTGGCGCTCATCCACGTGCTGGCGGACGAGCGCCGGGTGACGCTCACCACCGGCGCGCTCGACCTCGTACGCACCGACCTGCCGAGGATGGGCGGCCGTGACCGGTTCGTCGGCGCGGGCCTCGTCGAGGCCTACCTCGACCGGGCGGTGGCACGGCACACCGACCGGATGGGCGCCTCGCGCGACCGCCTGCTGCTGACGCCGGAGGACTTCGGCGGCGTCGCGGAGGAGATCGAGCCGTCGCTGCGCCCGCCGGGCGACGTCGACGGGTTCGTGCGGACCCTCCACGAGATGATCGGGCTGGAGAAGGTCAAGCGGACCGTCGACGGCCTGGTCACCGAGGCGCGGATGGCCGCGGACCGCGCGACCCGCGGGCTCCCGTCCGGCAACCCGAGCCGACACTTGATCTTCCTGGGCAGGCCCGGCACCGGCCGTACGACCGTGGCCGGCCTGATCGGCGGCATCTACGCCGCGCTCAACCTCCTCGACTCGGGCCACCTCGTGGTGTGCAACGCGCGGGCGCTCGCCGGCCGCGACTCCGCCGCGAAGATCGCGGCGCAGGTCGACCGCGCCTCCGGCGGCGTGCTGCTCATTGAGGACGCCTACCTGCTCGACCGCATGTCGGCGGTGGTCGCGGAGCTGTCGCGCCTCATGGAGGAGCGCCGCGACAAGTTCATGCTGGTCTGCAGCAGCTTCCCCGACGAGATGGAGGGGTTCCTGCTGGCCAACCCTGGGTTCCGCGCCGAGTTCGGGGCGATCGTGGAGTTCGAGGAGCCGACCGACCGCCAGCTCGTGCAGTTGTTCACGCGGCTGGCCGAGCGGGATCTGTACATGCTCGACGAGGAGCTGCGAGTGGAGCTGCTCGGGAGGTTCGGGGAGTTGCGGCGGTCGCGGGAGTTCGCGTTCGCCGATACGGTGCGCCGGCTTTTCGACCAGATCGTCGCGATGCAGTCCGCGCGCCTCGCCGGAAGCCGGGTCAACGCCGCGGCCGTCGCGCGGCTGAGCGTGCACGACCTGCCCGCCTGAGCACGGTGTGACCGGGCGCGTACGAACCGTCGACACGCCTCTCACCTGGGCGGGTGTCGTCGTCACCCGATCAGCCCACGCTCTGGCCCCGAGGGGTGGCTGGCGAATGGTCCTCTTGGGTCATGTGCCGATGACGGCTCGCCACGTAATGTCGTCTGCAGGTGTGGGGACGACAGGAGGTGGACGCGGGTGCGCCAGGCAAATCTCGATCTACGCGTCCACGACCGTGTTGCGCTTGATGAGATCGAGCTCTACTCCGAGATGCTCAGTGCGGTCGCCACGGCCGAGAGGCCGCTGACGGTCGACGAGATCGACATGGTGCTCGGCCTCGGTCACGCAACATAGTCGTGAGTGCCGCCGTGGCCGGTGACGCCGGCCACGGCGAGCCGCCCTGTCAAAGTGTGATCATGCTCACGAGCGTACGAGCCGGGCGATGGCCGCCGAGGCTTCCTTGACCTTCGCCTCGGCCTCGGGCCCGCCCTCGTCGATGGCCTGCGCGACGCAGTGGCCGAGGTGGTCCTCCAGCAGCCCCAGGGCGACCGACTGGAGCGCGCGGGTCACCGCGGACACCTGGGTGAGGACATCGATGCAGTATTCGTCTTCGGCGACCATGCGCTGCAGGCCCCGCACCTGACCCTCGACCCGTCGCAACCGGATCAGGTAGGCATCCTTGTCCTTGGCGTAGCCATGCATGCCCTCACGCTATACCCCCACCGGGTAAGCGGCAACAAATCGCCGAACCCGGCGTCCTCCGTCCATAGAAGGGCGGATCCGGCGTGTCATCCCCTGCAGGCTGGGCAAGCCTGCCGTGAAGGGACGGTCGCGACGAAGTAACCGGGGGGCGAAGGTTCGCTTTCCTGGCGGTTAGCCGTAGCATCCTCTGCGGACTGTTCCCGCACTTCAGGAGAAGGACGTGCGATTCCGACTCACGCCACGTGAGGACAGCTACTACGACATGTTCGCGGATTCCGCGAACAACTTGGTCACAGGGGCCAGGTTGCTCGTAGAGCTGATCACTGACGGCACCAACCGTGAGGCGATCGCGGAGAAGATGCGCGCCTGCGAGCACGCAGGCGACGAATACACTCACGCGATCATGCGCAGGCTCAACGAGAGCTTCATCACGCCCTTTGATCGAGAGGACATCTATCGTCTGGCCTCCTCACTCGACGACGTCATGGACTTCATGGAGGCGGCCGCCGACCTCGTGGTGCTCTACAAGATCGAAGAGCTGCCCCACGACGTCGTCGGCCAGGTGGAGGTCCTGGAACGTGCCGCCGAACTGACCGCCGAGGCCATGCCACGCCTGCGTGGCATGAAAGACCTCAGCGAGTACTGGATCGAGCTCAACCGGCTGGAGAATCAGGGCGACCAGGTCTACCGGCGGCTGCTGGCCGAACTGTTCGGCGGGGAGTACGACGCGCTCACGGTTCTGAAGCTGAAAGAGGTCGTCGACCAGCTTGAGGCCGCAGCCGACGCCTTCGAACACGTCGCCAACACCGTCGAGACCATCGCGGTCAAAGAGTCGTGAGCGGCATGCGAACCACGCCGGCGTCCCGTACGAGCCGGCGGGGTGAGGGGAGCTCTCCGCCGGCCCACTACGGCGGGAGGGACACGTGAGCGGAGAGCTGGTCGCCCTCATCGTCGTCGTCGGGATCGCGCTGTTCTTCAACTACACGAACGGTTTCCACGACGCCGCGAACGCCATCGCCACGTCCGTCTCCACTCGCGCGCTCACCCCGAGGGCGGCGCTCGCGCTGGCCGCCGTCATGAATCTCGTCGGGGCGTTCCTGGGCACCGGAGTCGCCAAGACGGTGGGCAGCGGCATCATCGATCCACCCAAGGACCTGCACGGACTCACGATCGTCGCCGCGGCGCTGATCGGCGCGATCGTGTGGAACCTGGTCACCTGGTACTTCGGCCTGCCCTCGTCGTCCACGCACGGGCTCGTCGGCGGCCTGATCGGAGCGGCACTCGCTGCGTCCGGCCGGGTGCTGTGGTCCGCGGTGTTCGACAAGGTCGTCCTCTGGATGGTCCTGTCGCCGATCCTCGGCCTGATCCTCGGCTACCTGCTGATGGTGGCCATCCTGTGGATCTTCCGGAACTCCTTTCCGGGCAAGGTCGGCCGCCGCTTCCGCATCGCGCAGTCGCTGTCGGCGGCGGCGATGGCCCTCGGGCATGGTCTTCAGGACGCCCAGAAGACCATGGGCATCATCGTGCTGGCCCTGGTGACCACCGGCTACCAGGCGTCGGGCGACTCGCACGTGCCCATCTGGGTGATCCTCCTGTGCGCCGCGGTGCTCTCCATGGGCACGTACGCCGGTGGCTGGCGGATCATGCGGACGCTCGGCCGCAAGGTCATCGAGCTGGACCCGCCCAAGGGGTTCGCCGCCGAAGCGACGGCGGCGAGCATCCTGTACGCGACGGCGTTCATCTGGGAGGCGCCGGTCTCCACCACTCACACGATCACCTCGGCCATCATGGGCGTGGGATCGACCAAGCGGCTGTCGGCCGTGCGGTGGGGCGTGGCGGGCAACATCGTCGTCGCCTGGATCCTCACGATCCCGGCCGCCGGGATCGTGGCGGCCCTGGCGTACTGGTTCATCAGTCTGTTCTGACGGAGAACGCCCGGACGACGTGTGTCGTCCGGGCGTTCGCGTGTCCAGGCTCAGCCGAACCGGCCGGTGATGTAGTCCTCGGTGGCCTTCTCGGTCGGGTTGGTGAAGATCTTGTTGGTGTCGTCGATCTCCACCAGGCGTCCGGGCTTGCCCTGGGCGGCCAGGTTGAAGAAGCCGGTCGTGTCGCTCACCCGCGCGGCCTGCTGCATGTTGTGGGTGACGATCACGATCGTGTACTGGTCCTTCAGCGACGCGATCAGGTCCTCGATCGCGAGCGTGGAGATCGGGTCGAGCGCCGAGCACGGCTCGTCCATGAGGAGCACCTGCGGCTCGACCGCGATGCACCGCGCGATGCAGAGACGCTGCTGCTGCCCGCCGGACAGCCCGGCTCCGGGCCGCTGGAGGCGGTCCTTGACCTCGTTCCAGAGGTTCGCGCCCTTCAGCGATCTCTCCACGGTCTCGTCCAGTTGCGCCTTGCGGCGCACGCCGTTCAACTTCAGCCCGGCGGCGACGTTCTCATAGATCGACATGGTCGGGAACGGGTTCGGCCGCTGGAAGACCATCCCGATCACCCGGCGGACGGCGACGGGGTCGACGTCGGAGCCGTACAGGTTGAGGTCGTCGAGGAGGACCTTGCCGTCGACCCGTGCGCCGGGGATCACCTCGTGCATCCGGTTCAGCGTTCGCAGCAGGGTGGACTTGCCGCACCCGGACGGGCCGATGAACGCTGTCACGGAGCGGGGTTCGATCGTCATCGAGATGTCCTCGATGGCCCGGGTCTTGCCGTAGTAGGCGTTGAGCCCGGAGATCTCGATCCGCTTGGCCATGGGGGCAGTACTCCTATCGGGAAACCGGCCTGCGCAGGCGAGCGATCACGCGCGCCACCAGGTTGAGCAGCATGACAAGGATGATGAGGGTCAAAGCACCCGCCCACGCGCGGTCGATGGCGACCTGCTGCGGAAGCTGCGCCTGGTCCCAGACGAACAGCGGCAGGGCCATCTGCGGGCCCTTGAACGGGTTGTTGTTGATCGCCGTGGTGACGAAGACCGTCATCAGCAGCGGCGCGGTCTCGCCCATGACGCGGGCGATGGCCAGCATGACGCCGGTGACGATGCCGGTGAAGGCGGTCGGCAGCACCACGAAGCAGATCGTCCGCCAGCGGGGGACGCCCAGCGCGTACGACGCCTCGCGCAGGTCCGCGGGGACCAGCTTCAGCATCTCCTCGGTGGCGCGTACGACCGTCGGCATCATCAGCACGGACAGCGCCATCGAACCGGCGAAGCCCATGTACTCGAAGCCGAGCAGCGCCAGCCAGAACGCGAAGATGAACAGGCCCGAGACGATCGAGGGCACGCCCGTCATCACGTCGACGAAGAACGTCACACCTTTGGCCAGCCTGCTGTCGCGGCCGTACTCCACAAGGTAGACGGCGGTCAGCACGCCGATCGGGATCGCGATGACGCTGGCGAGGCCGACCTGCTCGATCGAGCCGATGATCGCGTGGTAAGCGCCGCCGCCCGCGTCGCGGGCGCCGATGGCGTTCATGGAGTGGGTGAAGAACGGCAGGTCGAGGCGTTTCGCGCCGTTCTTGACGACCGTCCACAGCACCGCGACGAGCGGGATGACGGCCAGCGCGAACGCGACGCAGACCATGACCAGCGCGAACCGGTTCTTGAGCCGCCGGCCGAGGGACGGCCCGGAGAGGTCGACCGAACTCACGTGAACTCCTTGCGCCGGGCGACGACGGCACGGGCGCCCATGTTGACGACGAGGGTGATGATGAAGAGCACCAGGCCGGAGGCGATCAGCGCGCTCTGGCCGGTGCGGCCGGCCATCGCGAAGGTATTGGCGATGTTCGCGGCGAACGTGTTGCCACCCGGACTGAGAATGTGCAGGGTGATTCCGGAGGCGGTGGACAGCACCAGCGCCACCGCGATCGTCTCGCCGAGCGCGCGGCCGAGGCCGAGCATCGCGGCGCTCACCATGCCCGAGCGGCCGAACGGCAGAACCGCCATCCGGATGACCTCCCACTTGGTCGCTCCAAGGGCGAGCGCGGCCTCGATGTTGGGCTGCGGCACCTGCAGGAACACCTCGCGGGAGATCGAGGAGATGATCGGCAGGATCATGATCGCCAGGACGATCGCGGCGGTGAGCATGGACTGCCCGCCGACGCTGTCACCGCCGAAGAGCGGGATCCAGCCGAAGTCCGAGTGCAGGAAGTTCGCGACGTGGTTCATCTTGGGGACGAAGAACTGGAGCCCCCACAGGCCGTACACGATGCTGGGCACGGCGGCGAGCAGGTCGACGACGAAGCTCAGCGCGCCCGCGAGGCGACGCGGCGCGTAGAACCCGATGAACAGCGAGATGCCGATCGCGACCGGCGTCGCGAGGATCAGCGCCATCAGCGACGACAGCAGGGTGCCGAACGCGAGCTGTGCGATGCCGAACTTCGACTGTGCCGCGTCCGGGTTCCACTCCTGAGAGGTCAGGAAGTTGGCCTTGTCCGCCTGCAGCGCGGGGATCGCCTTGACGATGAGGAACGTCGCGATCGCCGCGATGATCGCGAGCAGCAGGATGCCGGAGCCGCGTGCAGAGAGGCCGAACACGCGGTCACCCGTGCGTCCGGTGCTGAGCTTGCGCGAACTCCTCCCGAGCGCGTCGCTGGCGCCCTGTTCGAGGATCTCGCTCGTCACGTGAGAATCTCCCTGGTCGTCGGATATGCCTACGCGCCAAAGCCGGCGCGGGTGTACCGCGCCGACTCTGGCCGTGCGTTTCGGCAGGTCAGGCCAGCGCCTTCACGGCGGCCTGGACCTTGGTCAGGATGGTGTCGGGGAGCGGGGCGTAACCGAGGTCGGTCAGCGCCGCTTGGCCCTGCTGGCCCGAGGTGTAGGTGAGGTAGGACTTCACGAACTTGGCCTGCTGGTCGGGGAGACCCTTCTCGCAGACGATCTCGTAGGTGACCAGGACGATCGGGTAGCCGTCCTTGGCCTTGTAGTCGATCGCCAGGGCGAGGTCGTTGCCCTGACCGGTGATCTGGGCGCCGGCGACGGCCTTGGAGGCGGTCTCGGCGGAGAGCTCCTGGAACTTGCCGGAGCCGTCAGCGATCTTCGCGGCCTGCAGCTTGCCGTTGGTCGCGTAGGACATCTCGGCGTAGGCGATCGCGCCGTCGGTCTGCTTCACGACCGTGGAGACGCCGTCGGACTTGGTCGCGCCCTGGCCGCCGGGGGCGGTCCACTTCTTGCCGCCCTCGAACTTCCAGACCTCCGGAGCGGTCGCCGTGAGGTACTTGGCGAAGTTCTCGGTCGTGCCCGAGTCGTCGGCGCGGTGCACCGTCTTGATCGCCGTGGTCGGGAGCTTCGCGTCGGGGTTGTCCTTGGCGATCGCCGGGTCGTTCCAGGTCTTGATCTTGCCGGCGAAGATGCTCGCGAGTGTCTTCGCAGTGAGCTGAAGGCCGTCGACGCCCTTCAGGTTGTAGACGACCGCGATCGGGCCGACGACCATCGGCAGGTCGATCGCCTTGCCGGCCTTGCAGCGCGCGTCGGCGGGGCCGTGCTCCTCGGGCTTGAGTGCCGAGTCGGAGCCGGCGAACGCGACCTGGCCCTGCGAGAAGGCCTGGATGCCCGCGCCGGAGCCGTTGGCGTTGTAGTTCAGGTTCGCACCGGCGCAGCTCTGCTGGTAACCCTTGGTCCACTCGCTGACGGCGTTGGCCTGCGCGGTGGATCCGGCGGCGTTGACGGTGGTCTTCACGCAGTCGCCACTGGACGCCGTGGTGCTGTTCCCGCCGCCGTTGTCGTCGGTACCGCACGCGGTCAGCGCGAGCGCACCCGCTAGGGCCACGCCGCCGAGGGCGGCCACCCGTGTGCCGATCTTCACCGAAGGTTCTCCTCAAAGTAGATGGGCGGTGACCCCCGTGTTCCGCAAGGTTGGGTCGACCGTCGATCCCTGACGCTAGGGAGGAGAGGTGTCCAGGCACTCTGATCCAGATGAACGCGGAATGAACTCGGATCTGCCGGATCGCGAAGGAAGTTCTTACGTGCGGCGTCCAACGGGTTAACAGCCCTGCACATGGGCTCGTCAGCGCCCGATTCGCGTAGTTCAGCGCGACCGGTACATCGCGTCCGTCGACCAGCGCGTGAAGCCGAGCCGCTCGTACAGCGCGACGGCCGCGGTGTTGGACTCGTCGACGTAGAGCATCACCGTCGGCAGGCCGAGATCCCGCAGGTGGTGCAGGCCGGCGAGGGTCAGGAGCCGGCCGAGGCCGAGCCCCTGCGCGGACGGGGCGACGCCGACGACGTACACCTCGCCGATCGCGCCGTCGTGCACCTTGGTCCAGTGGAAGCCCAGCGGCTCGCCGTCGCGCTCGGCCAGGAAGAAGCCTTCGGGGGAGAACCACGGCTCGCGCTCGCGGCGTTCGAGGTCGGCGCGGGTCCACCGGCCCTGCTCGGGGTGGTCGGCGAAGGCCAGCGCGTTGATCCGCACCCATGCGTCCTCGTCACGGCCGGGTTCGAACGCGCGCAGCCGTACGCCGGGCGGCGCCTCGACCTCGGGCAGCGGGTCGCCGAGCGGGCGGCGCATCTTCCACAGCGCGCGGAACCGCTCGAACCCCAGCGCCCCGGCGAGCGCGACCGCGCCGGGCAGCTCGCCGTGGGCCCAGACGTTGAGCGAGCCGGCCTGGGAGAGCAGCTCCGCGGCGAGGGCGCGGCCATGGCCGCGGCGGCGGAGCGCGGGGCGTACGGCGAGTTCACCCGTGTCGCCGTCGAGGACGCCCACGCCGGCGAGCGTGCCGTCTTCGTCGTGGGCCAGCACGGCGGCGGCGCCGTCGCGCAACCGCAGCAGCGCGCTCTCGCCCATCGGGCGCACGCCGTCGGCCTCGGCCGCCTCGTCGGTCACGGCCAGCGCCGCCGTGATCTCGTCGTCCGTCAGGTGGTCCCGCGCGGCCAGGGTCATGATCTCCAGCCTATCGACGTCACGCCGGCGGGCCACGATGTGGTAGAACCAGCCCATCGGCGACGCGACGGCGCGTCACCGGCCCTTTGGTACGCGCGGAAGGTGGCCGTGGTGGGCGATCCCGGACTCCCAGTGATGGGAGGGCTCCTCGCCGTGCCGGTCGCGGTGCTCCTGTTCGTTCTCGTGCTCGCGATGATGGGACGCCGCTGGACGTCCCCCGCGTACGCGGCCGAGGTGGAGATCGTCGAAGATCCCATGGACCTCGTGGACGACTTCGAGCCGCTGCCGTACTCGCCCGCGCCCGTGGGGCAGCGGCCTTCTTATGAGTCCGACCGGTATGAGTCGCCACTCGACCACCGGTACGGTTCGCTGGCCCGCCGGCCCTCGTCGGCGTACGACACGTACAACACGCGGCGGCCGGAGCCCCAGGGCTCGGGCGAGCTGGAGCTGTACGGCGCGCGCGAGGTCGAGGTCTACACCGAGCCGGAGCCCGAGGAGCCCCGCGGGTTCCCGTACGGGCCGTACCGGCACAACTGACCTTCGGAAAGGACCCGCGGTCGGTCGTCCGGAACCGATCGGTTTGTCACGCCGTCTTAAAGCAGCATCGCGATTGCATGGCGATCGATACGATCATCCGGTTATTTCACCATCTCGGGAGTGGGTCTCTGTGCAACCCCCGCAGCCGCCGTACGGCGGACCTCCACCGCCGCCGGGCATGTACGGCCCCCCGCCGGGGCCGCCCGGGCCGCCTGGGCCGCCCGGTTGGGGTCCGCCGCCGCCGCGCAAGCCGGGCAACGGCGGCGCGGTCGCCCTCGTGGTCATCCTCGTCGGCCTCTTCGTCGTGGTCGGAGGAGGAGCCGGGCTCTGGTGGCTGTTCGTCGTCGGCAGCAGGGCGTCGGACCGGGCGACCGCGCCGTTCATGACGCCGAGCTTCACCTACAGCCCGCCGGCGTTGCCGAGCTACACGCCGCTCGCGCCGATCACGCCGGACACGCCGACGCCGCCCCCGACCACGTACTCGCCGGCGTTCAACCCGCAGCCCGGCGACTGCGTGAAGAACACCGGCTCGTTCTACAAGCCTCGGCTGCTGATCTCCGGCTGTACCCCCGGGCACTACCGGATCATCGACCGCATCGACGGCACCACGGACAAGAGCCGGTGCAACTCGACCGGCTACACCTACGCGGTCTGGTATCAGAGCCCGAAGTTCATCCTCTGCATGCGCGGGCTCTGACGCCGCTCAGCCGTGGACCGGAACGGGATCCTCGATGCGGTGGTCCGGTACGAACCGGTAACCGACATTGCGGACGGTGCCGATCAGGGACTCGTGCTCCGGGCCGAGCTTGGCCCGGAGCCGGCGTACGTGGACGTCGACGGTGCGCGTGCCGCCGAAGTAGTCGTATCCCCACACCTCCTGCAGCAGCTGGGCCCGGGTGAACACCCGGCCCGGGTGCTGCGCGAGGTACTTCAGCAGCTCGAACTCCTTGAACGTGAGGTCGAGCACGCGGCCGCGCAGCCGGGCGCTGTAAGTGGCCTCGTCGATCGTCAGCTCGCCGTTGCGGATCTCGCCGGGGATCTCCTCTTCCTCGGCGGCCGCGAGCCGGCCGAACGCCAGCCGGAGCCTCGCCTCGACCTCGGCGGGTCCGGCGGTCTGCAGGAGCACGTCGTCGACCCCCCACTCGGAGGTCAGGGCGGCTAGACCGCCCTCGGTGACGATCGCGAACAGCGGCGCGTCCAGACCCGTGGTGTGCAGGAGCCGGCAAAGGCTCTTGGCCTGCACGAGGTCGCGGCGCGCGTCGACAAGAACGATGTCGCACGGTGGAGCGTCGATCAGCGCCGATCCTTCTGCGGGTGCGACACGCACCGAGTGCAGCAGCAACCCGAGCGCAGGCAGTACTTCATCGGACGGTTCGAGCACGTTCGTGAGCAACAGCAGGCTGCTCATCCGGCCTCCTCGCCTGGCGGCCTATCTAGAGACGTCCTGGAAAGACAGCGAGGACCCGTAGGCGACGCTGCCCGGATCCTCATACGAGAGGATATCGAACCGGGGGCGAGAGCTCACGGCCGAGGTCGGGATCACGGGGAGAAGCGCATGGCGAAGGGCCTGATCAGATACTGGGCGGCGGCGCGCGAAGCGGCCGGAGTGGCCGAGGAGCCCTACGACGCCGGCACTCTCGCGCAGGCGCTGGGGGAGGCGACGGCAGGCCGCGGCCCGGAGTTCGAACGCGTGCTGCGGCGCAGCTCGTACCTGGTCGACGGGCAGCCGGTCGGCTCCAGGGACCCCCAGACGGTCGAGCTTCCCGAAGGCGGCACCGTCGAGGTCCTGCCGCCGTTCGCGGGCGGCTAACTAGTGCCCCGGGGTGATCTCGGGGCTTCGGAGGTCAACTTCAGAGCTGACTCGGCACGGGGCCTTCGCGGATAGGGTGATCGCCAACGGGCGGACAGGAGCGAACATGCGCAAGCTGGTGGTCGGCATCATCGTGCTGATCGGGCTCGTGATCGCCGCGGACCGGATCGGTCTGTACGTGGCGCAGGGCCAGATAGCCAAGAACGTCGAGTCACAAGGGGACATGGATCACCGCCCGAAGGTGGCGATCAAGGGCTTCCCGTTCCTCACCCAGGCGCTGCGCGGCAAGTACAGCGAGATCGACGTCAACGTCGGCGACGTCACCCAATACGGCGTCCGGCTCAAGGACAGCCAGGTCACGCTCAAGGGCGTGCGGGCGCCGCTCTCCGACGCCGTGAACGGCGACGCGAGCAAGATCATCGCCGACAAGGCCACGTCCGTCGCGACCGTCGGCTACGACGAGGTCAACAAAGAGGCGCCCAAAGGGATGAGCGTCGCCGCCAAGGGGCGTGCGCTGCAGGTCCACGGCCCGGTCACCGTCCTCGGCTTCACCCGTACGGTGACCGCGACCGTGGCGGTGCGGCCGGCCGGGCGCAGCATCCGAATCCTGCCGCAGACGGTCAAGACCGGCGGCGCGACGATCCCCGTCGCCCTCATCCAGCAGGCGTTCTCCTTCACGGTTCCGGTACGCGGCCTGCCGCCGGGCGCGCAGATCACCAACGTGTGGGTGCAGCCGACCGGGCTGCGCGTCACCACCACGGCCGACGACATCAAGCTCTCGACCCTCAACGAGGGCATCAGGTGATGAGAATTCCCCGCCACGCGGGTGAACCATCCGCCCGGCTCGCACGTGTCTGATGGTGTGGGACCCACTGCGAACGAGCGTCTGCTCCGAGCGCTGTACGACGAGCACGGCGGGCCGCTCCTCGGCTACGTCCTGCGGCTGACGGACGGTGATCGTCACCAGGCCGAGGACGTCGTCCAGGAGACGCTGCTGCGCGCCTGGCGGCACCCGGAGGCACTGGAAGGACGCCCCGTACGGCCGTGGCTCTTCACGGTGGCCCGCAACCTGGTGGTCGACGCTCACCGCGCCCGCAAGTCCAGGCCGCCCGAGACGGGCGACACGGGCCTGATGACCGTGGCGGCCGCGGACGAGATCGGGCGCGCCGTCGAGTCGTGGACGTTCGCCGAGGCGCTCGGCGACCTGAGCGCGGAACACCGTTCCGTGCTGATCGAGACCTACTACCGAGGACGGTCGGTGTCGGAGGCCGCCCAAGCCCTGGGAGTGCCTCCCGGCACGGTGAAATCAAGGTCCTACTACGCGCTTCGCGCACTGAAGCTCGCATTGGAGGAACGGGGGTTGGCGCCATGACGATGAGCACAGAGTGCAGCAGGTTGCGGACATTGCTCGGTGTCTACGTCCTCGGAGCCATCGAGCCCGCCGAGCGCGCCCAGGTCGACGGCCATCTCAGCACCTGCGCCCGCTGCCGCGACGAACTCGCTTCACTGGCCGGCCTGCCCGCCCTCCTCAGCCGGGTCACGGAGGAACAGCTCACTCAGCTCGGCCCGCCGCCGGGCGAGCTCTTCGACTCGATCCTGGCCGAGGCCGGACGCGAGAACCGCTCCCGGCGACGCCGCAACATCGTGTGGCTCGCGGCCGCCGCCGTGGTCCTCGTGGCCGCGACGGGCGTCGGCGTGAACGTCGCGACCCGGATCGGCGACGGCGGGCGTCCGCCGATCGCCTCACCGCCGAACCCCACCCCGACGGCCATCGGCCGCGTCGTGAGCGCCCGTGACAGCGCCACCGGCGTCAGCGCGCAGGTCAACATCGTGCCGAAGCTGTGGGGCACCGCGTTCGCCGTGCGCCTGACCGGCGCCCCGCAGGGCACCCGGTGCCGGCTGTTCGCGATCGACAAGACCGGCTGGAACGACATCGCGGGCGGCTGGGAGGTCGAGTACCCAGGAAGCGTCACGTTCTACGGCTCCTCCATGATCACCAACGACCAGCTGGCGTCCGTCGAGATCCGCACGACCGAGGGCAAACGGCTCCTGAAGGTGCAGCCGTAAGGGAATGAAGCGAGCGCCACGGGACTTGTAACGACGATGACCGGTGCGTACGTCGCGGTGGCGGCGTTGATTCTCGCGACCGTCTTCGGCCTGGTCTGGCGGAGGCGCGACGGTGTGCTGCGCTCGAAGGAGGGGACGGTGCCGGAGCGTTTCGACCCGCCGGCCGGCCTTGAGTCCGAGTTCGGCGAGAAGGCGACGCTGGTCCAGTTCTCCTCGGCCTTCTGCGCCCCCTGCCGTGCCACCCGCCGCATCCTCACCGAGGTCGCCGACATGGTGGACGGCGTGAGCCACGTCGAGATCGACGCCGAGGCCCACCTGGACCTGGTCCGTCACCTGAACATCGTCCGCACGCCCACGGTCCTGGTCCTGGACGCCTCACGCGCCATCGTCCGCCGTGGCTCCGGCCTTCCCCGCAAAGCCGACATCGTCGCCGCCCTCGGCGACGCCGTGACATGACCACGCCGCCGTCTTATCAAACGTTCCGAGAGAGCGTTAACGCAGGTCGGGGCGGGTATTGGTGTCTCGATAGGCAAGATGGGGGTTTTGCAGGGAGTAAGAGGACGCCTACCATCGGGGGCGTGCGTTCCTGGACAGAGTTGCTGACGAAGCGACGCGCGGTCGATTTCTGCCGCGTCGCCACCGCGCTCTGTCGTCCGGCCTGAGCCAGTTGGCCCTTCTCAGCCCATAGCACTCAGCGCCCACCTTGGGAGCATCAGCCGATGCAGGTCGACCCACGAGGTCAGCGTTTCGGCGCGATCCTCACATCGATTGTCCTGGTCGTCGTACTCGTGACCGGTAGCTGGCCGCTACTCGCGGCCCAGCTCGTCGTGTTCCTCGTAGGAGTGCTGTTCGGCCTGCGCAACGCACCGTACGGCCTGATCTTCCAGGCGCTCGTACGGCCGCGGATCGGGCCGCCGAAGGAGCTCGAAGCCGAGGCGCCGCCACGGTTCGCCCAAGGGGTGGGTGCGGCGTTCGCGGTGACGGGTGTCATCGGGTACGCCGCCGGGATTCCGGTGCTGGGTATGGCCGCCACAGCGTGCGCGCTGGTCGCTGCCTTCCTCAACGCCGCCTTCGGGTTCTGCCTGGGCTGTGAGGTCTACCTGCTCATTCGCCGGCTCGTCCCCGGGCGGGCCACGTCCTAAGCCGGACGTACCGCAAAGAGCGCGGCCATGCCGCGAGTGCCCGAACAACGAATCGCCACTCCAATAGGGAGGACCACAGCATGAGCCGCTCCGACGTTCTGGTCGACGCCGACTGGGTACAGGCGCACCTCGACGACCCGGGCATCGTCCTGGTCGAGGTCGACGAGGACACCAGCGCATACGAGAAGGGCCACATCCGCGGAGCCGTCCGCATCGACTGGAAGACGGAACTGCAGGACCCGGTACGCCGCGACTTCGTCGACAAGACCGGCTTCGAGCAGCTTCTCTCGGGCAAGGGCATCGCAGGCGATGACCTGGTCGTTCTCTACGGCGGCAACAACAACTGGTTCGCCGCCTACGCGTACTGGTACTTCCGCCTCTACGGCCACCAGAACGTGAAGCTGCTCGACGGCGGGCGCAAGAAGTGGGAGCTCGACTCCCGCGACCTCGTCGAGGACGTGCCGTCGCGGCCGTCGACGAGCTACACCGCCAAGGAGCAGGACAGCTCCATCCGTGCCTTCCGCGACGAGGTCGTGGCGGCGATCAGCAGCAAGAACCTCGTGGACGTACGCTCGCCCGACGAGTTCTCCGGCAAGCTGCTCGCGCCGGCGCACCTCCCGCAGGAGCAGGCACAGCGCGCCGGGCACATCCCGACCGCGCGCAACATCCCGTGGTCGAAGGCCGCGAACGACGACGGCACCTTCCGTTCCGACGAGGAGCTGCGGGAGCTGTACGAGGACGCCGGTGTCGACCTGTCGAAGGCGACCATCGCGTACTGCCGGATCGGTGAGCGCTCGTCGCACACCTGGTTCGCGCTGCACGAGCTTCTCGGCCTTTCGGACGTGAAGAACTACGACGGATCCTGGACTGAATACGGCTCGCTCATCGGCGTGCCGATCGAACTTGGGGAGGCCAAGTGACGGACGGATGCGGCGCTCCGGCGCAGACGGCGAGCCTGCCGGCAACGGTGGACCTGAACAACGAAGCGGTCATCCAGGGCACGGTGGTGCGTTCCGGCGCCGTCGTTCCGGGCGCGTACGCGCGGCTGCTCGACGCGACCGGTGAGTTCACCGGAGAGGTGGTGACGAGCGAGGAGGGCGTGTTCCGCTTCTTCGCCGCACCGGGTGAGTGGACGGTACGCGTCCTCGCGCCCGGCGGGGTCAGCATCGACTCGAATGTCACGGCGGAGATCGGCGAGATCGCCGCCCTCGAGGTCGCGATCTAGCGAGCGATCCACCGATCCCGCCGCCACCTGAGACGTGGCGGCGGGATCGTCGTTTTCCGGCGTTCTCCCACGTGACATGGGGGAGCCGTTACGATCGCGTATTGTGCTCCGTTCGTCCCCATTGATCCTGCCGTGGACCACGCTTCGGCTGGCCGGGCGGTTCGCCCTGCCGCTGGCGCTCTGGTACACCGTCGGCCAGGTGCTGCGGTACGCCCTGTTCTACGCGGGCTACCGGTTCGGGCTGCACAACCCCGTCGTCCCGATCATCGTGATCAGCCTGGTGGTCATGGTCGCGCTGGCCGTGACCGTGGCGATGCTGCACAGCGTTCGGGACGGCCTGCCGGCGGTGAAGAAACGCGAGCTCGACGAGTCGCTGACCTCATGGGCGGCGGTGGATGAGGAGACGATCCTCAACGCCCTGACCCGTGCGCTCCTGCCGTTCATGATCTTCTACCTGGCCTGGAACTGGTTCAGCGACGACGCGCAGGCGTACGAGCAGTCCGCCGCCGCGCGCGGCTCGGCGGAAGGCGGGATCACCGGCCAGCTCGCCGCGATGAAGTCGATCACCGCCCTCGGTGACCACTTCTACGTCGCGATCGCGCTGACCGCCGGCTTCTTCATGCTGAAGTTCGTCGCCGAGCGCTACGTCGAGCCGAAGTGGCCGAACGTCGGCGGCATCGTGGTCGCGCTCTTCGAGGTCAACTGGACCCTGTTCGGCCTCTTCACGATCAACAAGGGGCGCGGCGCCTTCTGGGACTGGCTCCACAGCCGCGTCATCTGGGGCTGGGCGGCGGACCTGTCCGGCCCGGTGTTCGGCTGGATCGGCACGTACTGGCCGTCCTTCAAAGAGGCGGTGCTCGGCGGCCTCGTCTGGCTGGTGATCGCTGGCGTCATCCTCGGTGTCGACGCCGATGAGGAGACCGCGCTCGGTAAGGGCCGGGTCGGCCGGCGGATCGTCTCGGCGAGCGGCATCGACCGCCCCCGTACGCCGTGGGAGGTAGCGACACGCGAGCTGCGCGACAAGTGGCTGCCGACCCTCTACGGCATCCGGATGGTCCTCCGCGCCGGGCTGCTGCCGTTCGCGGTGTTCTGCGTGCTGTTCATGGGCCTGGAAGACGCCGCGTACCTCACCGAGCGCGGGGTCTACTACCTGCTCGGACCGCACACGATCGGCTGGTGGATCCCGCGGCTGTCCGTCATCCACTACGGCGTCGACCTCGTCCACCAGACGCTGCGGGTGTGCCTGATGGCCGCGGCGTTCGACCTGGTCGTACGCCGCGTCAGTGCGCGAACCGCAGCACCTGTGCCGGGGCCTTCGCCGACGTACGCGCCAGCGTTCCACCCCGTGCCTCCAGTACGACAGAGTTGAGCAGCCTCGGCGGCAGGGTCGCCATCACCTTCAGCTGGAACGTACGGCCGGCGGCTTGACCGGCCGGGGGCACCCCGAACGCCGACCACGTGTGCCCGGCGCGGTCACGCACGGTGTAGGCGATGTACTGCGCGGCCTTCACGCCCTGCGCGTCGAGCGGCTTCACCTCCACGACCAGCGAGAGCCGGGCGGCGCCGGTCGAACTCGTCGTCGCGGCCGTCGCGTCACGGCCCGCCAGCCGCAGCTGCACGTGCCCGAGCGTCCCGGACATGCCACGCGCGACGAGCGTGACGGCCTCGCGCGGCTCGTAGGCGGCGGCCTGATGGCGATGATCGACCCACCCGACCGCGAGCAGGGCCGGCGCGAGGACGGCCAGCGCGGCCGCCTCCATCGCACGGCGCCGGCCGGCGCCGATCCGGGGCAAAGGAGGGTCCGGGACCGTCTCCTCCAGCGGGTCGCGCCGCGTCATCTCAAGCGGGTCGAACATCATGACGACTTCAGGACGTAGGCACTGGGGGCGTGCGCGACGAGCTGCTTCGCCCGGTCGCCGTCGATGCCCAGATCGACGTCGGCCTGCGCGCTCAGCTGGTCCATGAGGCTCTGCTCACCGACGATCAGGCGGGCGCCTGCCAGCCGGTCCTTCGGGATCTCGAAGACGAACGTCGCCTTGGCCCACAGCATCGGCTGGGAGTCGGAGGAGCCCGTGGAGATCGAGGTCCGCCCGCTCTCGTCGTACGAGAGGCCGCCCCGCGTCGCGAGGTGGATGTGTCCCGGCTGGAACGGCTTGAGGTTGCTTCTGACCTCCGTGCTGACGATGACGAAGATCCCGAGGCTCGGCATGGGCTTCGGCGTGCTCAGGATGTCCTGCTTCGTGACGCCGGTCGCCACGTCGACCTTGTCCACCTTGACGCTGAAGACGCGGTTGCCGACCACCGCGCCGATGTGCCCGTGGGCGGCGAGCGGGGTCTGCATCCGTGCCTTCAGGTGGGGCTCGAAGGAGTAGAGCCACATGGCCGCGCCCAGCAGCGCCACCGACACGATCCCGGACAGAACCTTGATCACGAGGTCGCTCCGGTGCGTACTGGAACCGAGACCGTCGCCTTGATCGGGGACTGCTTGGTGACGGTCCAGTTGAAGTCGTCGTCCGTGAACCCCTGCCCGTACGCCCAGGAGCGGAAGGCGATCTTCACCGTCGACGGCGTGGTGTCCTCCGCCAGCGGCCAGCGGACCTGGACGATCACGGGTAGCCGCGGGTGGATCGTGCTCGTGTCGTTGCCCTGGACGTCACCTTCGGACTTCATCGTGTCGGGCGCGATGAAGGAACCCGGCTTGGGCTCGCCGGCCACGCCTTCGAGGAACGTCCCGACGCCGTGGCTGTCGGGGGTCTGGTCGGTGACGAGCATCCGTACGACCAGGATGTTCGCGGGCGCGTCGTACGTGTTGATTTTCATGCGCCCGGCCCGCGCGTCCAAGACCCGTACCGCGTACGCGCCCTGGTCGACGGTCGCGCCGGGACGGACGGCCGCGATGGCGTTCGGCTGAGCCCGCAGCCCTCCGGCCACCCACACCACCGCGACGAGGATCACGAGTGCGCCCAGGACGACCAGAGCCACGCGCGGCTTCCGCCGCGGCGCCGTTTCGGTGTCGGGGGTGTGCGCCACGCGCACGATCGTACGGGTTGCCACCGACTTGACGATGGTGGAACCCCATGTCAGGCAAATCGTCTAAAGTGCGATGCCAGGCTCGTACGGGGGAGGGCGCGGTCATGGGTAGAGGACGGCTGGCGGGGGTCGCGCTGGCGGGCTCCCTAACATTGGTCGGTATGGCGGCGGCACCGGCGGCGGTGGCCGTTCCCGGTGCGGGGCACCGGAAACCCACGCCCGGCAAGGCCAAGACGAGTTCGCCCAAGCCCACCAAACCGCCGACCCCGCCGTGCGTCACACCGAGGTCGATCCCCGCCTCGAACGAGAAGGTCGTCCCCTGGGCGCAGGACCGGCTCAGCTTCACCGACCTGTGGACGACCAGCACGGGGAAGAACGTCAAGGTCGCGGTGGTGGACAGCGGGATCAACGCCTCGCACCCGCAGCTGCGAGGCCGGGTGAAGAGACACATCGATCTCACCCACAGCCACGACACCGACTGCTTCGGGCACGGCACCATGGTCGCCGGGATCATCGCCGGCCAGGACAGGCGTACTGCGACCAAGGACCCGGTGCCGTTCGTCGGCGTCGCGCCGGACGTTCAGCTGTTCTCCGTGAAGATCCAAGACGGCCACGACTCCACTGACAACGGGCACCTTCTGGCCGAGGGGATCCGGCAGGCAGCGGACATGAGGCCCGACATCATCAACGTCTCCGTGCAGAACACCGCTTTTCCGGAGTTGTACAGCGCCGTTCAATACGCTCTCCACAAGGGCATATTGATCGTCGCGGCGGCGGGCAACGTCGATCCGAAGCAGAAGACCACGGTGCAGGCTGCCTACCCCGCGTCGTACCCCGGTGTGCTGTCAGTGGGGGCGCTCGGGCGCGACGGGCCCGTCTCGAGCTTCTCCAACTCGGCATCGAGGGTCGACGTCTCCGCGCCGGGAGACCACATCATCAGCACCGGGGGCAACGGGTACATCGGCGGGGACCGAGTGGAGGGCACGAGCTACTCCGCGCCCTATGTCACCGGGGTCGCCGCACTGATCAAGTCCATCCACCCCGAGCTCACTCCAGCGGAGATCATCCGTCGGATCGCCAACACGGCGGACGGCGGCGTCGGTGCCGGCGGTGGACGAGGCATGATCAACCCCAGCGCGGCCCTCAACGCCTCCGGCAGCGCGATGCCCGCCCCGACCGCATCCCTTCCGCCGGCCGCCGCCCTGCCGGTCGACATCGGCGGCCCCCCGCCGGTCGACCACCGTACGCGCACCATCGGCGGCGTGATCGCGGCCAGCACGATCGGACTGGCCCTCCTGGCCGTCTTCGGCGGTGTGGTGGTCCCCATGGGAATCCGGCGTGGCTGGCGGCCGGGGAGGGCGGCTCCGATGCGGAATGACCCCGAAAGCGGTTCGAACTAGCCGTGACGTCGTTCAGTGAGCTGTGGCACCGGTTTTCGATGAACGGGATGCGATGACGGACTTCTCAGGTTTTTCTCACGCGGACATGGAGAGCTCGCTCCGGCGGGCGCGGATTCAGTCCGAAAAGATCAAGGAAATGCAGAGCGAGCTCCTCGCTCTCGTCGGCCGCGGAGAAGCGGCCGACGGCAGGGTACGAGTCGAGTACGCGACCGGTGTCGGAATGCGGAATCTGCAGATCGACGCGCGGGCGATGCGGATGGCCTCTCAGGATTTGGCCGAGGCCGTGACGTCGGCGGTGCGGGACGCCATGAACGACCTGCAGGCGCAGACCCGGGCCATCACCAGTGCGAGCCTTGGCGACATGGGTGACACCGAGAAGCTGCGGACGCAGGTGGCGACCGCGCAGCGCGAGTTCGACAGCAAGATGAACGACGTCAACGAGCAGATCGCTCTCGCCTCCGCGCGGTTCCGCCGCGGTTGAGGCGCACTAATTCGCGAACGCTTCTTCTCTGAACCAGGCGATCGTCACGAAGGTCGCGACGAGGAGTATCCGCATCGGGTCGTCGAACTTGTATTTGAACCGAAGCGTGTAATCCCCGCGAAGGCCCGGCGCCGTTAGCAGCGAACCCCGGTCGGACTGCAGGATCTCGGCCACCTCCGCGCCACGCGGATCGAGCACCCGGAAATTCCACGTGAAAGAGGCCCTGCCGACGAGGATGACGGGGATGTCGGCGACGAGAGCGCCCCGCTCGTCCACGACCTGGAAGTGCGGTTTGGCGGGGTTCCAGTTGACCTTGTTGACGCCGCCGATCGTGCCCGCGTTCGGCAGCAGGATGTCCGCCGACGCTCCGCGTAGCTCGTTGTGCTTGTCTATCGCGAACAGCGGCTCGCCGTCCGTCCCGTCGGCGTGCATGAAGTGCTTGGCGCTGTACTCCTGGCCTACGACGTTGCGGAACACCGTCTTCCACAGGCGCTGCTTCGGCTCACGGATCGTGGCCAGCACCTGGTCGTGGTGGTCGAAGAGGTCGAAGTCGAACTGGCCGGACATGACCCGCTGGCCGACGGTCTTGAGGTGCAGCACCCGCCTGTCAAAGGTCCGCGTCATACTCGATCCGTTTCATCTTGGGGGTGTTGTTCAGGCATAGCTGCCGGGGTCTTCTTCTTCTCCATCCTTCTTCTCTCCGCCTTCCTCTTCCGGAAGGACGGTGTTGAGAATGGTCTTGGAGAGTGTCTCGCCGCCCCATTCACCGCCGGTCTCCCCGAGCTTTTCGCCCGCCTCTTCCTCGGCCTTGGACGCGGCCTCGCCGGCGGCGCCCTTGCCGGCCTGACCGCCGTAGTGGCCGGCGACCTTCCCCGCGTAATGGTTCGCGACGGACTTCGCTCCTTCGATCCCGCCCTTGATCTCGGCCTGCCGTAGATTGCCCATGGCCGAGTCATCGCCCTCGCTGTCCTGCTGCCCGGCATCGACGATCGCGCCCAGCTGGAACGCGGCACCCGCACCGCCCATCGCCCCGGTCAGCACCGCGTTCGCGGTCTCGAGCGCTTCCGCGCACGACAGCGCGAAGGCGTTCGCCTCGACCTCGGCGGCCGGAGCGCCGATGACGGTGCAGTCCGCGGCGGCACAGATGGCCGCCTGTACGACCAGCGCGGTCCCGATGGCCATCGCGAACCCGGCGTAGATGTCGAGGGCCGCGGCCATGAGCTCGAGTGCCACCTGAGCCGTCTTGGCGTAGGCCTGGTCGGTCTGGAGCTGCTCGGCGATCTGCCGCACCTCGTTCTCGAAGGCTTCGCGGTCCTTACCGGACCAGCTGTGCTCCGAGAGCCCACGGACGAGGCCCTCCAAGTGCTCCTTGGCCTCGCTGTACTTGTTGCCGGCCTCACCCCACTTGCCACCGGCCTCCCGCAGTTCCCCGTCCTTGCCCTTGCCGCTCTCCATGAGGAAGAAGCAGGACATCGAGGCGGGCATGATCGGGACGGTGCCGAGAGCCATGGCCTCGGCCGCCGTGACGAGCCCTTCGCTGGTGTCCACTACGCGCGAACCGTGCTCTTGTGCTCGGCTTCTCTCCAGTGCTTCGCCGTATTGGCGAGCTTGGACCTCACCGTGTCCATGTGCTTGTGCTTGCTCTCGGCGTCCATCACGAAGAACTCATGCGCACCCGGGTAGGCAGCGGCCAGGATCCAGCCCGCCGTGCTGAAGGCGTCCTCGCTGATCTTCGCTTCCTCGAGGGCACTGTGCGCCTGCTCGATGAGCTTGCCGACCTGCTCCTCGATGTTCTCGCCGAGCTTCTGGATCGCCTCCGGCTCGTGCTCGATCTGACCGCCACCGTCAGAGCCGGCCGTGCTGGGCGGGGCGCTCTGGTCACGGACGCTCGATCGCCCTGAGTCGGAGCTCGAACCGGGCTCTCGTGCGGGAGTGGACCGATTGAGTAGTTCGTCCATGCGGCTCATCGGCGTTCTCCCGTGGCAATCGGCGCTAGTTAAGCCCTACTAAATGGGCATCCGAGCGATATTGCCTGCACTCATCGAAGAAGCTGTTCCAATTTTGCTAAAGTTTGACGCTACTAATGCCGAGATTCGAGCTTTGAAACCGCCGCGGCCGCTCCGTACCAATGGCGCGGCCCGCCGACGAAGTGTGAGGTGTCGCATCATGACCGACCCCGGTTATGTCCCCAGCCAGAACTTCGAACGTTTCCTCCGTGACGCCGAGGACGAGATGGCCAGAGCAGAGGAGCTAAAGGCGCGGATGGCCGAGGTCGTCGGCCGAGGCGAGGCCGCGGACGGCCGTATCCGCGCCGAGTTCCAGAGCGTCGGCGGGCTGACCGCGCTCGACCTCGACCCGAGGGCCCTGCGCCTGTCTTCAGATGAGCTGAGCCTGGAGATTCGCGCGGCGGTCAACGCGGCGGCCCACGACTTCCAGCACCAGCTCAGCCAGGCAGGCAGCGAGCTCTTCGGGGGCACGGAAGAGGACGCCCAGAAGCTCGCCGACCCCAAGGTGGCCCTGGCCAAGGCGGAGAAGCTGGGCAACGACTTCGCCGTGCAGATGAAGGACGTCCTCCGGGAGCTCACCGTTCAGCAACAGAGGGCCAAGGGCGCCATGGAGCAGATCCGCGACCCCCGGCAGGACTTCTGAGCCAGCGCTACCGGCCCGGAGGCGGCCCATCCGCCGGGTAGGACGGACGCGGAGGCGTCCCGTTCGTCGTGGTCGTTTCCCTTCGGCGCCGGCCGAACGCCCAGGCGGCGAACGGGGCAATCAGGATGACTAGTCCACCAACCAGGGAACTGATCAACCCGTCCTGTCGGATGCCGGGCAGTTGGTCGCTGAACCTCGGGGCGACCTTGGCATGCGGCTCGTAGGACACCTGGGCCCTGGTTCCCACCGGATAGGGCGGTGCCCGGTGGATCGCGGCCAGCCCACCAAGGGACGTGAACGTCGGCCTTGCCCGTCGACAGCTTGAACTGGAAACCCACCATGATCGCGGGCTGGAGCACCAGACCGGCGGCCTGAGCCTCTGCCGTAGCGATCGACATTCTGAGCCATGGCTACTGGTCCAGAGGCGGCCACTGCTCGCGCCCGCGCGCCTTTTCGGCCTCGAGGCGTTCGGCCTGGAGGCGCCTCAGCTTGAGAAATCCGCTCACCTTCCGGCCGTTCTGTATGTCATTGAGGGCCTCCATGGACCGCACGGACCTCGCGGGATCGAACCGAGAAGCGGAGTCTCCGGGCCCGTCCGCCGGGTAGGCCGGACGCGGAGGCGTCCTGTTCGGCGCGGTCGTTTCCTTCCGGCGCCGGCCGACCCCCCAGGCGGCGAACGGGGCGACCAGAACGACCAGCCCGCCGACCGCCGACGCGATCAGCCCGGTCCGGCGGATGCCGGGCAGTTGGTCGCTGAACCTCGGGTCGACCTTGCCGTGCGGGTCGTAGGACACCTGGGCCTTGGTCCCCACTGGATAGGGCGGTGCGTGGTGGATCGTGTACGTCGCGTTCGGGCACACGGTCGTGTGAAGGAACGAGACGTCCTCGCTGCTTCTCGACGTGCCGTCGCTTCCGGTGGTCACGACTTGGTCGACCACCTTATGGACAGCGGTCACCTGGCATGTCGCCGTCTTCCCGACCAGATGGAAGACGAGCTGCTCGGTCATCGTGCCCAACCCGACGACGAGCCCGAAGCCGCCGAAGAACAAGGTCGGCATGAGAAGGAAGATGATTTTGCTGCCCGCACGCAGGCCGATCGCCGCGCAGCCGGCCGTGACGATTACCGCACTCGCGAAGGCCACGATCTCGGCGGGGACGTTGGTGACCCAGAAGATCGCTGGCGAGGACACCGCGACCAACCAGCCGATCACGGCCAGCGGCCAGCCCAGCAGAGGACGTGACCGTCGGCCGGGGACAGCAGGGGACGTCATGATGCCGATTCCTCTCTTCGAGTGGGTCTTCCGGTTGATCGATCAGGCGAAGTAGCGGCCGTTCCTCCAGTCGCCCAAGGGGGTGTTGACCTCGGGCTTCTCCACGGGTGTGTTGCCGTCCGGGCGGGTGAAGCCGTCACCGCCCTTGACCACCTCACCACCGCGATTGGTCACGCCGCCCGAGGCGCTTGCACTGTCCCAGCGGTCCTTGTCCAGGTTCCGGTCGGCGCTGCCTTCGGCCTTCCACCCGGCGCCCGTCTTCGGGTCATAACCGCCGCTCGCAGTGCCGTAGACGTGGTCATCGCCGCTTTTCGTGTCCTCGGAGTAACCACCCTTGAGGCCGCCGTAGTAGCCGCTGCTGTCCTTGTACTTGACCTCGCCCTCGACGCCCTGGAAGCCCCGGTCGCCGTACTTGACGTGGGCGCCGCCGGTGTACTCGTTGCCGCCCTTGGAGTAGGTGACACCGCCACCGACATTCCAGGTGTGGTCCTTGTCCCGATCGGCGTCGAGGTCCACGCCGGAGAACGGTGAGGACTTCGTGGTGCCTCCGGACACGCCGACGCCCTTGCTCCTGCCCGCGTACGCCAGGCCGGCGTTGATGCCGTTCTGCGCGAGGTTGGCGAGTGCCGCCGCCGATCCGACCTCCTCGGCCTGCTTGAGGTTGGCCAGCGCCTTGTCGTTGCCCTGGAAGGTCTCGATCACCGCGTCCAGGGCGGCGCCGCCCTGGAAGACCGTGGCGACCATGTTCGCCGCGCCGCACAGAATGGCGGTGGCGACGTTGGTGATGGTGAGGCAGACGGCCGCGGCCGCCTCGAACGCCGCGTAGGCCGGGGCGGTGAAGACTCCGGCGAGCGCCGCCGCGGCTTCGATGGCCATGGCGCCGAGGAAGGTGCCCATGCCCGCCGCGAACACGGAATACGCGAAGAGGGCGTAGGCGAATGCGGTCAGCGCGACCCCGACCGCCGTCAGGAAGATCTTGACGGTCTCCATCTGGGCGGTCGCTTCGCCGACCTTCCCCTCGTAGGCCGTCCGGTCGTCGGCGGACCAGTCGGACGCCGCGATTCCGCTGACCGCGTCGTGCAGGTCCTTAATGGCCTGATCGAGCTGGCTCGCGGCCGCGCGCCACTGCTGGCCCGCCTTGTCGACGTTGGCGGCCTTGCCCGTCGACAGCTTGAACTGGAAACCCACCATGATCGCGGGCTGGAGCACCAGACCGGCGGCCTGAGCCTCCGTCGTGGCAAGCGACATCATCGTGTCGGAGGAGTTGAGCACGCTCATGACATGTCCTTCCGAATCCTTCGGTCGCCCATCTCAGACCTGCCTGACGGTGCTGTGGTCCTCACCGGATTTCCAGTTCTTCGCTCCCGCGTCGAGCTTTGCGGCGAAAGCGGTCATCTGGTCCTCGTGCGTCTTCAGCGTCTCGAACGCGAATTGCAGAGCTCCGGGGTAGGCCATCGCCGCGAGGGTGCCCGTGATGCTCAGATCGCCGCCCTCGAGGTTGATCGAGTTCAGGAGGGTACGGGCCTTCTCGATCTCGGGCGCGACCTGGGTTCTCAGCTCGTCCGAGTGCTTCTTGATACGCGCGGCGTGAATCTGAATTTCATCGGACACGTCCGGTCCCCGTTCAGTTTCTGGCGGAAAAGTGGCCGGTAAACGTCACATGTTCGACTCACCCTAATGCCGGAAGGATCCAGAGGCAGGCGACCTGTTACTGATTCGTAACCCACAGTCCTCGGCCCCGGGTGAGGTGGCTCACCCGGGGCACGCGGAGTCAGCCGCCGATGCGGGCGGTTTGAATCAGGCGCTTGCCGACGCGGCGGTCGACGTGCGTGCCGCGGCCCGGGGGTAGCGGGCTGGGGCGTACGTCGCCGAACAGGGCGCCCTCGTCCTTGTTGCCGGACATGATGATCGAGGGTGAGGCCATGTCCTTGAGACGCTGGATGATCGGGTCGAAGAGCGACCGCCCGGCGCCGCCCATGCTGCGGGACACGATGAGGTGCAGGCCGATGTCCCGTGCCTGCGGGATCAGGTCGGCCAGCGGCATCAGCGGGTTGCCCGACGGCGTGGCGACCAGTTCGTAGTCGTCGACGAAGACGAACAGGTCCGAGCCGCTCCACCATGACCGGTTGCGCAGTTGGTCCGGGGTGAGGTCGGACGGCGGTAGCCGCTTCATCAGTGCGCCGTGCACGTCCTTCACCAGCTGGACCGCGGCCGTGGAGGACGCGGCGTATCCGATGCGGTGCTCGGTCTCCGCGGCGTCCAGCAGGTCGCGCCGGAAGTCGAGGAAGATGAGACGCGCCTCGTCCGGCGTGTAGCGCTGCACGATCGAGTCGGCGATGACCCGCAGCAGGTTGGACTTGCCGCACTCGTTGTCGCCGAAGACGACGAAGTGCGGGTCGGTCTCGAAGTCGAGCAGCACCGGCCCGAGGGTGTCCTCGTCGATGCCGACCGGCACCCGCCGCCCGGTCTCCTGCAGCGGCGGAAGGGACGACAGCGCCAGCTCGGCGGGCAGCATACGGACCTTCGGCGCGGTCGAGCCCTTCCAGGCTGCCGCCATCTTCTCGACGAGGTCCTGCACGCCGTCGCTGAGATCGTCGGCGCTGGAACGGCCGTCGACGCGCGGCAGCGCCGACAGGAAGTGCAGCCCTTCGCGGGTGATACCGCGTCCGGGCCGTCCCTCCGGGACGTTCGCCGCCATCTTCCGGTTGAACTCCGACTCGTACGGGTCGCCGAGCCGCAGCTCCAGCCGCGACCCGAACAGGTCGCGGATGCCCATACGGAACTCCGACCACTTGTTCGTGGCGGCCACGACGTGGATGCCGTAGCCGAGGCCGCGTGCGGCCAGGTCGGTGATGGTCGACTCGACCTGCTCGAAGTCCTGCCGGACGATCAGCCAGTTGTCGACGACCAGGAACACGTCGCCGAACCCGTCGCCGGGGATCTGGCCGGACGCCCGCAGCCGCCGGTAGGTCGCGATGCCGTCGATGCCGCGCTCGGCGAAGTAGCGCTCGCGCTCCTCCAGGAGGGAGGCGACCTCGGCGACCGTACGGCGGACGCGGTCGCCGTCGAGGCGGGTCGCCACGCCGCCGACGTGCGGCAGGCGGTCGAGGCCGGCGAGCGTGCCGCCGCCGAAGTCCAGGCAGTAGAACTGGACCGCCTGCGGCGTGTGCAGCAGGGCCAGCGACATGATGAGGGTCCGCAGCAGGGTCGACTTGCCGCTCTGCGGGGTGCCGACCACGCCGACGTGCCCGGCGGCGCCGGAGACGTCGAGCCACATCGGGTCGCGTCGCTGGTCGAAGGGCCGGTCGACGATGCCGACCGCCGCGTGCAGCTGCCCGCGGCCGTCCCAGCCCGCGGTCGTGAAGCCCAGGTCGGGGAGTGCCATGAGGTTCGGCAGCAACTGGTCGAGCGTCGACGGGTCCTCGAGCGGCGGCAGCCAGATCTGGTGCGGCGGAGGGCCATTACCTGCGAGCCGCTTGACGACGATGTCGAACAGGCTCTCCTGGTTCTTGTCCTCCACGACCGCCTGCGGCTGGGAGGCGTCGATGATCTGCGGCCGGATGTAGTCCGGGCCGTACGGCACGATCTGCTTGACGACCTTCGGCCCGCTGTCGTTCGCACCGACGGACTCGTCCGGTTTGTGCGCGCCCGAGACGTACGCGGCCTTGAACCGGATCATCGCCTCGGTGCCGATCTTCAGGTATCCGTTGCCGGGCGCCTGCGGCAGCTCGTACGCGTCCGGCACACCGAGCACGACCCGCGACTCCATCGCGGAGAAGGTGCGCAGGCCGATGCGGTACGACAGGTGGGTGTCCAGGCCGCGCAGCTTGCCTTCTTCGAGGCGCTGGGAGGCGAGGAGGAGGTGGACGCCGAGGGATCGGCCGAGGCGGCCGATCATGACGAAGAGCTCGGCGAACTCCGGCTTGGCTGACAGCAGTTCGGAGAACTCGTCCAGGACGACGAACAGCGTCGGCATCGGCGTGATGTCCGCGCCCTGCTCACGAGCCTTCTCGTAGTCGCGCAGCGAGGCGTAGTTGCCGGAGGCGCGCAGGAACTCCTGCCGGCGCACCATCTCGCCGTGCAGCGCGTCGTACATACGGTCGACCAGCGGCAGCTCGTCCTCGAGGTTGGTGATGACCGCCGAGACGTGCTGCAGGCCGTCCATGCCGAGGAACGTCGCGCCGCCCTTGAAGTCGACGAGCACGAAGTTCAGCACCTCGGACGAGTGCGTCATCGCCAGACCCAGCACCAGCGTCCGCAGGAACTCCGACTTACCGGAACCGGTCGCGCCGATGCACAGGCCGTGCGGGCCGTACCCGCCCTGCGCGGCCTCCTTGATGTCCAGCTCGACCGGACGCCCCTCGACGTCGACGCCCACCGGCACCCGCAGCCGGTTGCGCGGCGCGCGAGGCCGCCATGCCACCGTCGTCTCGATCCCGAACGGGTCGTCCACGCCCAGCAGCGCGGTCAGCGTCATGCTCGTGGACAGCGCGTCGAACTCCGCGCCCATGGCCTCGCTGGCCCGCATCGGCGCGAGCTGGCGCGCCAGGCCCTCGACCTGCACGATGCCGAACTGGTCCGGCTTGCCGATCGAGGTCGGCACGTCCTTGCCCGTACGGTCGCGGCGCAGCATCTGGAGCTGGTCGGGCATGACGTGCAGCCGCAGCATGGTGCGGTCGGGCGTGGGGGCGACCGAGCCGGACAGGTCGATCACGCAGACGCCGTCGATGCCGTCCGCGCCGATCTGGGAGTCGGGCGTGACCATGCCCCCGTCCATGATCACCAGGTGGTACGGGATGTCGTCCTGCGTCAGGCCGGGCGTGAACCGCGGCCGGTCCTTGACCTCCGGGCCGAGCATCGACTCCAGCTCCGAGAGGCTCCGCGCCATGAGGCGTACGGGCCCGGCGGCGTCGTTCTCGGTGGGATGCATCGTGTGCGGCATCCACTTCAGCCACTCCCAGTGGCGCATCCGCTCCGGCGACGCGCACACGCAGATCCGTACGTCATCGGGGGAGTGGAACGACGCGATCTGGGCGACCATCGCGCGGATCAGGCCGCGCGCGGTCTCCGGGTCGCCGGTCGTCTGGATGCGGGCGAACGAGGCGAGGGACACCGCGACCGGGAGGTTCGGCACGGTCGAGTGCGCGCGGACGAAGCGGCGCAGCGCGCCGGCCGTCATCGGCTCCAGGTCCTCGATCGGCTTCGTCTCGGGCACGATCAGCTCGACGGCGAGCTTCTGCGGGCCGGTGCCGATGCGGACCGCGGCGAAGTCCTCATCGCGCGGGCGGCGCTCCCACAGCCGGGCGCTCATCACGAGCGACCACAGCGACTCGGGCGCTGGGCTGTTCCACTCGAGCGCCTCGCGCTGCTGCTTGGCGGCGCGGCGCACCTTCCGGCGGGTCTGGGCGAGATAGCGGTAGTAGTCGCGGCGTTCGCCGTTCAGCTTGAACTTGCGCTCGCCCGCGCCTCGGCCCATCTGGCCGAGCATCATCCCGCCCATTGACAGGGCCATACCGCCGCTGCTGACCATCATCAGCGGATTGCTCGGACCACCTGCGGTCATCATCAGACCGCTCATTCCTGCCATTGCTGCCATCGGCAGGTAAGTCATGACAGTTTGGAAGCCGCCGCTGGTCACTTCAGGGATCTCGGGCGGGGATTCCAGCAGGATTTCACCCCTGGGGGTCGGCGGCGGCGGTCGCCTCTCCTGCCGGCGAACCAAGATCGTAGTCAACGCGCGCCTCCTGAGGCCGTTAGTCTTCGATCGCCATATTTGTTATTGATTCACGGCATCCTATGGAGAGTGTGAGGCATAGGTGGCCTCGTCCGCATACCCGAAGAGGATGGAACACCGGTGAGTTCGACCGCAGGATCCGACCTGAGCCGGGTCACGATCGTCGCACCACGCAGGCGAATCGACTTGTCGCTACCGGCCGACGTGCCGCTGGCCCATATGCTCCCGACCCTGCTGAGAGCGGCCGGCGAGGGGATGGCCGACGCCGGGCTGGCGCACTCCGGCTGGGTCCTGCAGAGACTCGAGGACGCGCCGTTCGACGCCGGACGGTCGCTGGGCCAGCTCGGTGTCCGCGACGGCGAGGTCCTCTACTTCCGGCCGGGCATGGCGCACATCCCGGAGATGTCCTTCGACGACGTCGCCGACGTCATCGCCACCGGCATCAAGGACCGCTCGAACCGCTGGCTCCCCCACACGACGCGCGCCTTCGGGCAGGGCGCGGCGGCCGCCGCGCTGGCCGTCGGCGCGGTCGTCATCGCGCTGTCGGGCCCGCCGTGGCTGGCGCCGACCATCGCCGCGGCCATCGTCGCGTTGCTCCTGCTCATCGGGGCGATGGCGCTCTCCCGCGCCTTCGGTGACTCCGGCGCGGGCGCCATCCTCGGGTACGCCGCGGTTCCGTACGGCTTCCTCGCCGGCGCCTTCGCCCCGGCGCGGTCCGGGATGGAGCTCACGCAGCTCCAGGCACCCCATCTGCTGGCCGGGTTCGGCGTGGCGACGCTGGTCGCGATCATCGCGGGCTTCGCGGTGGCCGACGGCGTGCCCACCTTCCTCGGCGTCGCGATCGCGTCCGCGATGGGCACCATCGGCGCGGGCGCGAGTTACGTGTTCACCGGCGTGCCGGCCGCCGGTGTGGCGGGTACGGTCGCGGCGGTCGTCATGGCCTTCACCGCGCTGATCCCCCCGCTGTCGTTCCGGCTCGCCCGGCTGCCCCTGCCGCCGGTGCCGACCAGCGCCGAAGACCTTCGGCGTGACACGGAGGTCGTCGACGGCAAGGTCGTGCTGAAGCGAACAGTCGCGGCCGACCGGTTCGCCACCGGCCTGGTGGCCGCCGTCGCGCTCGTCGCCATGGGCGGTCTGCTCTTCCTGGTCAGCTCCAGCAGCTGGACCGGGCCGGTCACGGCCGCGGCAGTCTCGGTTTCCCTGCTCCTGCGCGCCCGCGTCTTCCGCGGCCGCGGCCAGCGAGCCTGGATGCTCGTCGCCGGGCTCGTCGGCCTGGGCGCCCTCGACATCGGGCTCGCGCTGCGAGGGAGCCAGGTCGCGACGCTGGCGGGCGTCCTCCTGCCGCTGCTGATCCTGGCGGGCGTCGTGGTCGGGATGGCCATGTGGCTGCCCGCCCACCGGCCCACCCCGTTCTGGGGACGCGCCGGCGACATCATCGACATGATCGTCATCATCAGCCTGATCCCGCTCGCGCTCGCCGTGCTCGACGTGTACGGCGCGGTTCGCGGCCTGAGCGGCTGACGGGGGCCACAGATGCAGACTCGCCGGGATCTCTACCAGGCGCACAAACTGATGATGCAGCGCGTCGGGCTCGCGCTGCTGCAGGGTGAACCCGATATCGCCGAGTCGCCGATGCGACGCCTGTCCGTGGCGGCGTTCTCCGGGGCCATGGTCGCCGTGTTGATCGCGGCCATCTTCGGGGTCATCGGCCTGATATCGCCGGGCGGTGCGCGCGATCTCGATAAGGGCGGCAGCATCATTATCGAGAAAGAAACTGGGACAAAATACGTATATGACACCAAAAAAGACCAGATGCTGCCGGTGCTCAATTACGCGTCGGCCAAGCTCGCGCTGAACGTCGACAACCCGCCGCAGCGCGTGGTGTCACGCAAGTCCCTCTCGAAGTACAGCCGAGGGACGATGATCGGAATCCCGGGTGCGCCGGACTCGCTGCCCGACCCTGCGCACCTGGTGAAGAAGCCCTGGTCGGTGTGTGTTCGCAACGGCAGGACGACGACGACTGGCGCCCGTCCGGTGACCTCTCTCGTGGCCGGCCAGCAGGTCGGCGGCCAGGCCCTCCGTGACAATGAGGCCGTCTACGTCCAGGTCGGTACGAAGTACTACGTGATCTGGAATGACCAGAGCCTGCAAGTCAGCCTCCCGCCGAACCAGGCGAGCAACATCCTTCAGGCCGCGCCCGTACCCGTGACGCAGACCTGGATCAACCAGGTCACGCCCGGAGCCGCCTTCGCGGCACCGCCCATCCCGGGCAGGGGGGCGCCGAAGAGGGGCGTCGGCCAGGGCGCCCGCGTCGGGCAGGTCTTCTGGGTCCCGTCCGGGGCCGGTAAGGCGTGGTACGTCTTGATGAGCAACGGGTTCTCGCGAATCTCGGAGACCCAGGCGGTGCTTTTGAACGCCGACCCGCTGACGAAGCTCAAGGCGTACAACGGAAATATGCCCGCCGACCAGCAGGCGCAGCCGTCCATGGTGACCTCTGAGTCGGCCGCGCCGCTCCAGAACGACAAGCTGCCGCAGTCGATCCCGAACTTCGTCCAGTGGGACGCCGCGTCTCCGCTGTGCTCGGTCTACGCCCACACCGACACGGGATCGGTGGCCGCACAGCTCACCCTCGGCGGAAGCGTGCCGTACATCGCTGATGCGTCGACGCAGGAGACGGCGCTCGACCAGGTGGTGCTGCCCCCAGGAGGAGCCGCACTCGTCGGCCTGCTTCCGGGTGAAGGGCAGCTGAACGCGATCAACAGCTGGTCCATCGTGAACGACGCCGGCATCAGCTTTCCGCTGTCGTCCAAGGACACCGTGAAAAAGCTCGGCTACGACACAAAGGACGCGGCCCCGATCCCTAAAGCGATCTTGTCGCTCCTCCCGACCGGTCCGAAGCTGGCCTGGGAGGCCGCCAGGATGCCGGTGCCACCGCCCAAGGCCGGAGTGGGCTGAACGGGTCCCTGAAACCAACTGTGATGCGAATGAGTGCGATCTGGTTCCCGCGGGCCGTACATCACTTTCAGTGACATTGATATCGGCCGCCCCAAACGGTGCCGGCGAAAGGCGAACTTGCAGGTCAGGGTTGGTTTGGCGGGTATATGGCTGTGGTCGGGCGTGTCGTAACAATTCTGTATCGTGGCGCTCTGGGATTGACTTTCCCAATTGTGCTGGACACTGATCTTCACGTTCCGTAAGATGGTTGTCGATAATTTACGGTTCCGGGGTGTCCTCAAAACCGGCCGTTTGCCTCACGGGGGCGGCGCGCTCGTGGTGACGGGACGCTGCGATACCGCATGTAGGCCGATCACTATGGAGGTGAACTGTGTCCGGACAGTCGGCACAGGATCGGGCAGCGATGGCCAAGGCGGCGCAGAACATCGACGAAGCTGCCAGCACGATCAAGGGACTGCAGACCTCGCTGCATGGGCACAAGTCGGCCGTCCTCTCGGGGTGGCAGGGCACTGCGGCGAGCGCCTTCGACGGGGTGTTCCAGTCTTTCGACGAGGACATGAACAAGGTCCTCACCGCGCTCAACGGCATGCACGAGAAGCTGGTGCACAACCGCACCCAGTACGAGGCTGCCGAGCAGCAGCAGACCGACGCCGCCAAGGCGATCAACCAGTTCCTGAACCACTGACAGGTCCGCGCTGACGGAAGGAAACGGATTCATGTCCGACTACACGAGGGCCAATTTCGGCGCTCTGTCCACGGGCCAGCAGGACTTCCTCGCGGTCTACAACGCGCTCAAGGGCACCCTTGACGACCTGGACGGCCAGCTCAAGGGCTCGCTGGCTCAGTGGGAGGGCTCCGCCCAGGCGTCGTACCACCAGGCCAAGGCCCAGTGGGACGCGGCCGCGCAGCACATGGCCATGGTCATGAACAAGCTCGGCGGTGTCATCGGCACCGCCCACGAGAACTACTCGGGCGTCGAGAAGTCCAACGCCCAGATGTGGTGACCGACCGGTCGGTTTGAAGTCTGAGATGTTCTGACGGTGGCCCCGGTCGAGATCCCGACCGGGGCCACCGCATCAGGATGGCGGCCGGAACCAGAAAAGCCCGGGCGTCGTCGTAGTAATCGGGGTTAAAGAGACGCAGGCCGGGGGAACCGGCAGGAGGCAGATCGTGTCATTCAAGGACAGTGGTGGTTATTCAGGGCCGCCGAAGCAGTTGCCGGGCGCGAACAAAGAGATCAGAGTCGATCACGAGGCCCTGAGCCGCGTCGCCAAGGCGATGCAGAAAGACCTCGACGACCTTAACTCGTGGACCTCCGGTTCTTTGAACCACTTCCAGGATGGCTCTGTCGCCGACCTGAGCACGGACGAGCTCGGTAACTACCCTGGCGGTCAGTATGTGGCGGCCAGTGCCAAGGCCGCTTATACCGGCGTCGGTTCTACGTACTCGCAGTTCCTGTCCGCTTATGACCTGGTCATCAAAGCGGTGCAGCGGTCGGCTCAAAACCACGCCAATGCCGAGGATGCGAACCGGCAGACGGCCCGGGACGCCGGCCGAGACACCCAAGAGTACTAACCATGACGGTCATTTAAGGGGAGGGAACCATGGCTGGTAACCCCATGCAGATCAAGCAGGACTTTCAAACTCAGGGCGAAGGCGCCGGCTGGCTGGAAGTCTGGGACGACAAGATCGACGCGATGAACCAGATCCTGGATGCGATTCAGCCAGATCAGGTCGAAACGGCGAGCAAGAGGTACGGCGCGGTCGCCACCCGAATGAGCAAGACGGTAGACGACCTCTACAAGCACGCGCAGACGCTTTCGGAGCACTGGGGCGGCGATGACGCCGACAAGGCAATGAAGCAGATGCAGAAGATGTACACGCAGGCGCAGCAGATCCAGACCGTCAGCGACCAGACGAACTGGACGCTCGGCGGGCACGCGGAGACGCTCAGACAGTACAAGGACCCCTCGAACCGGCCGCAGGGCGCGGGTGCCATCGAGACCGGCGTCGCGGTCGTCGCCGGCGGCCTGCTGGGTGCCGGCGCGGACCGGGCGTACCACAACAAGCAAGCGGCCAACTACCTGAACGCGCTGCAGAACGCCGCGAAGACTGACAACAGCACCTTCCCCAAGGAAATCGTCAGCGACCAGGCATCGGCTGATTTCGGTGCCTACACGCCGATCGATCGCAATGGTCCGGATATTCCTCACGTCCCTGGTGGGGGCGGCGGCGGCCACATCCCCAGCGGTGGTAGCGGTCACATCCCGAACACCGGCAGCGGTCACATCCCGAACACCGACAACGGTCACATCCCCACGACCCATGACGGTCACCTCCCGCCGGGCACCGGCCACGAGCACTACCCGGGCAGCATCGGTGGCGGGCACAGCAAGCTGGCCGGATTCGACCCGGGCGGTGGCGGTGGCGGTGGCCTCGGTGGCGGAGGCCTTGGCGGCGGTGGTCTCGGCGGCGATCCGCTCGGCGGTGGCGGCCTTAGCGGCGCCGGCGCGGGCGGGCTGAGCGGTGCCGGTGCGGGCGGCTTGGGCAGCGGTGCCGGCGCTGGTGCCGCCGGTGCGGGCGGCCGCGGCATGATGCCGATGGCGCCGGGAGGCCATGGTCAGGGAGAGAAGGAGCGCGAGCGCTCTACCTGGCTGACCGAGGACGAGGACGTCTGGGGCTCCGATGGTGACGCCGCGCCGCCGCTGATCGGCTGACATCCGCCGTACGTGGAATGCGAAGGTATGGCACTGTGTGGGCAGGCCGGGCGCAGCCCGGCCTGCCCGTGCTTCGTTTGATGACTGACACCGCAAACAAGGAGTGTCGATGCGCCGGTTGAGGCGAATCATGACCGGTGCGGCGATCGTGTCCCTGATGGGGCTGATGTCGCCGCCGGTCGCGGAAGCCGTCGCATACCCAAGGCCTCTCGCCGACGAATGGTGGTTCATCGCGTGGGCGGTCAACAACAAGATCTGGCCGATCACACAGGGCGAGGGCGTCACCGTCGCCGTCCTGGACAGTGGCGTGCAGGCGAGCATTCCTGATCTGTCGGGCGCAGTCCTCACTGGAACCGACGCGACGAATGGTGGCGGCGACGGCCGAACCGATACCGAGTCTCCAGGCCATGGCACCGCTATGGCGACGACGATCGCCGGCCGTGGCACCTCGACCGGATTTCTCGGGGTCGCGCCGAAGGCGAAGATTCTGCCGGTTGTGGCGAAGTCTCATAGCGGAATCGTCAAGGGAATCCGTTATGCCACTGACCGCGGTGTGAAGATAATCAGCATCTCGCAGGGTATTTCCGGGCCGTGTCCGGATGACATGCAAGAAGCTGTCTCCTATGCGGTTCGCCACGACGTCATCATCAGTGCCGGCGCGGGCGACTCCGGGAACTCCTCAAATGAGTCCGCGTCGCCCGCGAACTGCGCGGGGGTGCTGGGAGTCGGTGCCGTCGACAACCACTTGAAGGCATGGTCGAAGACGGAGCGGCAGCCTTACGTCGCGATCGCGGCTCCTGGTGTAGACGTCCCTGGCGTACTCGCGAATGGCCAGCTCTTCAAGAGTGAGGGCGGAACCAGCCAGGCGACGGCGCTCACCTCCGGCGGTATCGCGCTGTTGCGATCGAAGTTCCCGGACGAGTCGAGGACCGACATCCTGAAGCGCGTCTTCGCGTCACTGCGGGACGCCGGAACTCCGGGCAAGGACGAGCAGACGGGTTACGGTGTTTTCCGGCCTGTTCAGGTGCTCAGTGGCGGTGTGCCGAACAGTCCCGCGTACGAGAAGTGGGCGAGTAGCAACGGCAAGCTTCCGGTGGATCCTGGAAAGCCGACGGCGAAGCCGCAGGCGGGGACTTCCAAAGGGTCGAGCGTCGTCAACGCCATCAAGTTCTTCGGCATCCCGATTCTCGCGGCGATCGTGATTCTCATCATCGCGCTCGTGGCGCGTTCGCGGCAGAGCAAGAAGGTGGCTCGGGCCGGTGGGCCGAGGCGACAGCCTCCTCCGGGTCAGGCCCAGCAGGGGCCGCCGCCGTCCTTCGGGCCGCAGCAGGGGCCTGGGGCGCCGCCGGAGGGCAGGCCGCCCTTCGGGCCTCCGAACCAGGGACCGCCTCCCGGCCGTCGCTGATCACGACGACCCGGCGGGACCTTCATCCTCGTTCGAGGATCCCCCGATGCGAGTTCGGATGGGGTCAGGGAGTGGATAGAAGTGTTCCGCCGGGAGGGCGTCCTTGGCCGTGTCCAGGTCGCCGTCGGTGACGAGCCGGTGGATCTCCTGGGCCGTATGCGTCACGTCGCGGATACCGGTGATCCACTCGTCGACGTAGTGGGAGACGGCCTTGCCGGACAGACCGATCTGGATCGCGCGGTGGGGCAGCGGGCCGAGGCGTATGGAGCGTTCGGGGTCCCACTGCACGCGGACCGGGCTGTCGCGTTTTTGGGCTTCCCACTCCTCGGCGGTCGCGTGGAGGGTGCGGTCGTAGTGGCTGAGGCACGCGTGGGACAGGGCCCACTCGAAGCCCTCGCGGGTGATCTCGACGGCGAGGATCCGCTCTTGGCCAGGCTTGGCCGCCCAGCCGGACCGGTACATCATCCACAGGAACGACGGCTTGATCCAGGTCATCCGCTCGCGTTTGAACGGGGCGACGAAGGTCCCGGCCGCGAGCGCCGCGTCCGCGATCTGCGGCGGGTACGCCTGGTACACGGTGATGGACTCGTCGGTATAGGTCGCACGCACGTGGCGAATGGCGGACATCTGCCTACCTTGCCGGTGAATACTGGCTAGTGCGTGGAAACGTGCAAAAGTAACGAGAGTGTGGAACCGGCCGGATTCATCGGTGGTCCAAGCCGTGGGCATCCGCCACGGCCGCCGGGGAAAGAGTGAGAGAGATGACCGTCGCCTACATTCACCACTACTACTTCGCGCCGATCAGGCTCATCATCTACCTGATCGTCTTCGGCCTCATCGCCCTCTTCGGCGCGATCGGCCGGCGTTCCAGGCGGCGCAACTCCGGCGGGTATGGGCAGCAGCAACAGCCCTGGGGTCAGCAGCCTCCGCCCGGATCGCCGTACGGCGGGTGGGGTCAGCAGCCTCCGCCGCAGGGATACCAGCAGCAGCCGTACGGCCAGCAGGGGCAGCCGCCGCAGCAGGGATACGGTCAGGTCCCCCCACAGGGGCAGGGGCAGGGGTACGGTCAACCTCAGCAGCCGTACGGTCAGCAAGGGCAGCCGCCGCAGCAGGGGTACGGTCAGCAGCCCCCTCCCTGGTGAGGTTTTTGTCGGTGTCTGTAGCTGAATGTCCGGTTATGGACTTTGTGGTCGCTCGACACCCCCTCTAGTCGGTTGAAACCGCACCCCTGTTCACGCGAAGCTTTCTACGCTGTGCCCCAGACAAGAAGCGGACAGGTACGGGACGTGGTCGATGTGACAGCCCGCGAAGCGCGGTTACTGCAACCGGGCCGCGTCTACGTCGGCTGGCGTTACGCACAGGTACACGACGATCCCGGGCCGCCGCCGAAGCGCCCGACGCCTCCCGAGTCCGAACAGGTCGACAAGGAGTGGATGGCGTCGGAGCGCCGCAAGGCGAACCTCCTCAACGGCCCGCCCAGAATGCTCAGCGGCGTGTCCGGGGTCGGCCTCCTGATCTTCGTCGTCGCCGGCGCGACCGGCATGCTGCCGTGGGCGTTCGCGATCGTCGGCGTTCTGGCGTGCTTCGCCGTCGCGGCGATCACGGTCAACTCCATCTGGCAGGGCGAGAAGGCCCTGCGCGCCCGGGTGGCCGAGGAGAAGGAGCGCTTCGAGCGCAAGGAGGACGAGCGACGCCGTCGACTGGAGGTCGCGCACGCCCGGCACGCGCAGGCGTACCAGGAGTGGCGGCGACGGCGCGAGGCGTTCGAGTCTCAGCACGAGTGGTACGCCGTGACGGTGCCGCAGGGCGTCGACCGCGTGGACATCGCCGGCGGCACGCTCGCCGGCTGGTCGGCGACGGTGACCATGATGGGCGCGGCGCGCCTGGCCGCCGGATCGCAGATCACCGTGCTCGACCTGTCCGAGGGCGCGGTCGCCAAGGAGCTGATCCAGCTCGGCAACGACCAGGGCGAGCGCCCGCTCGTCTGGGTGCTGCCGAGCGACCTGCCGCGGCTCGACCTCACGCACGGGCTCGGGTCCGAAGAGCTCGCGGACGTCCTGTCGCTCGTCGTCAGTGTGAGCGAGGAGCAGACCAGCACCCGCGACCTCTCGTTCGACAATGCGATCCTCGAACGCATCCTTGGTGTGTTCGGCGGCCGTGCCTCGATCCCGCGCATCACCGCCGCGCTGCGCGCGCTCGCCCAGGTCGGCGACCCGCGCGACGACCTGCGCAGCGGGCTCATCACCGACGACGAGCTCGCGAGGATCACCACGATGTTCGGCCGGGGCGCCGCCGACCGCATCGTCATCGAGCGCGCCTGGGCGCTGGAGTCGCAGCTGCGCAAGCTGGAGAAGCTCGGGTCGAGCCAGACGCTGCTCCCGCCGAGCCGCCTGCGTGTCATCGCCACCGACCGCCGCGCCGGCGTGCTCACCAACCGGGTGCTCGGCACGTACGTCGCCGCGGCCTTCACACACGTGCTGCGGTCCTCGCAGCGCGCCGAGCCGTGGGCGCACACCCTGATGGTCTGCGGGGCGGAGAAGCTCCGAGGCGACGTGCTCGACCGGCTCATCGACGCGTGTGAGGCGACGTCGACCGGGCTGGTCCTGATGTACCGCTCGATCGGCCCGCACGTGAAGGAGCGGCTGGGGCGTGGCCACGCGGCCGTGGGCTTCATGCGGCTGGGGAACGCCGAGGACGCGCGGGTCGCCGCCGAGCACATCGGCGCCGAGCACCTGCTGGAGGTCGCCGAGCTGACCGACAAGCTCGGCGCGAGCGTCGCCGACCCGGCGGAGGCGTCCTACACCAGCACGGTCGGGGTGTCCGTGCCGCCGGCGGTGTTCGACGGCGGCGGCGCGACCGAGAGCGCGCTGCCCGACGGCATCGGCCGCGCGACCTCCTGGGGACAGGACGCCTCCGCCGCGGCCGACACGGGGAAGGGCTCACGTGAGCTGGCGGTGGCTCCGCAGGAGCTGCAACAGCTCCCGTCGACCGCGATGATCTTCACGCACTCCGAGCAATCCGGACGGCGCATCATCCTCCTCGACGCCAACCCCGGCATCATGACGCTGCCCACGGCCAACATCCAGGACTACGAGGAGGCGACCCGCCCGACACGGGCCCGCCACGCCAAGCCGGACGTCACCCCGCCCGACGGCTCCCACCCGATCCCGAACCTCGGCCCGCCGCCGGAGCGCCTGGACTTTCGCAAGAAGAAGTAGCTCAGCGCAGCTCGGCGAGCACGTTCTTGAGCATCGTGGTCGCCTGCCGCTTCGCCGTCGCGTACGGCAGGCGGTCGCCGACGAGCTTCTTGTGGCCGCGTACGCCCGCCGGGTAGTCGCCGCCCTGCCAGACGACCGTCACGATGACGTTGCGCACCCGCGCCTCCGCCCAGACGCCACCGATGTCGTAGGAGATCACCGACTTCTTGTCCGGCCCTCTCTCGACGAGGTCGTGGGAGTGGGCCGCGAACGCCTCGTCGCCCAGGGCGTCCAGGTCCTCCGGGCCGTGTTCGAAGCCGCCGTTCGCGGTCTTGTCGCCGGTGTAGGTGAGGTCGTCGGCGAAGTCCTTGGCGGCCTTCACCGTGCCCCCGCCGCCGTTCTCCAGCGTGATCTCGATCGTGAGGTCGCGTGCCTTGTCCTTGCGCAGGAGCTCCCAGTGGCAGGAGTCGGCGACCTTGTGGCGTGGCGCGGAGCGGATCTCGGCCGGCACGGCCTTGCCCGGGGATGTGCAGGGGTCGGGCGTGTTCGCGTACGCGGGTGGTCCTGTGACGAACGGTGGGAGGGACGCGGTCACGGACGGCGTGTCCAGGGCTTCGGAGCGGCCGTGGAGCAGTACGCCGACGGCCGCGAGCACGACGACGGCGGCGGCGCCCGCGACGGCGACGATGAGCAGCCGCGCGTCGCCCTCGGGCGGCGGAGGATCGGCAGGTGGCGGATCCGGCGGCGGTTCCTCGGGCGGAAGGAACTGCGGCCTGCCTGCGTCGGGCACGTGGCTCCTTTCGGCGTACGTAGTGTCCCATCCTCTGGCATGAGAGACGCGGCACTGTAATCCTGCAGGGATGGCAGGGGTGGCAGGGGGACTTCAGGGACCGTGGTACCGGATTCAGGCGATCCTCTCGCCGGCGCGCGGAGCGTCGGCGGAGTGGGACTACGTCACGGTCCTGCCCGCGGTGCTGTCGGCGGCGCAGAGCGGCCGTCCGTTCGTCGTGGGCTGGATGTCGCGGGGCGGTGGCGCGCCGCTCGAACTCATCACCAACGCCGGGCCTCTCACCCCGTCCGCGGAGCGGCAGCAGGGCCTGATGTTCCCGAACGGCGCGCGCGGCGTGGAGATCGGCGACGACTGGCTGGCCGACGCCTCACGGATGATCTGGAGCCGGTGCCCGGCGCGGCAGGCGCCGCCGCTGACGTCGGCGCGCGGCGACACGGGCCCGAGTCTGTTCGAGTCCACGCTCGTCACATTGATGGGCCGGCCGTTCGGCTGGCTGGTGATCGCCGAGCAGTGCGGCGAGCAGGTGCTGAAGGAAGAGGTCACCGACCTGCAGTACGAGCTGCAGATCCAGCGCCGCGGCGACGACGAGCTCGCGGTCGAGCGCCTCGAACGCCGTACGGCCGAGCTGGACGCCTTCCAGGAGGCCGGCCTGTGGAACGTCCGGGTGCTGGCCGGCGCGGAGTCGGCGCAGGAGCTCGACCAGATCGCGCCGGTGCTGGTCGGCTCGGTCGAGATGAGCCACCACCCGTACCGCCTGCGGTCCGGTGAGCGTTCCGTGCGGTTCCACGAGGCCGTGCACGTCGACACGCAGGACCGCGACCTGAAGTCGCCGTTCATCGCGACGGCCGGCACGCTCGCGGCCCTCGCCGGGCTGCCACGAAGGGAGGTGCCCGGCCTGCGGGTGCTGGACGCCGGCAACTTCGACGTGACCTCGGAGGTCGGCGGGGGAGGCCTCGCGCTCGGCGCGATCCTCGACGGCCAGGACCGCCAGGTCGGCACGTTCACCGTGCCGCGGCAGACGCTGAACCGGCACGTATTCGTCACGGGCTCGACCGGCGCGGGTAAGTCCCAGACAGTGCGCCACCTGCTCGAACAGCTGACGAACGACGGGATCCCGTGGCTGGCGATCGAGCCGGCCAAGTCGGAGTACGCCGCGATGTCGGGCCGGATCGGCGAGCCCGTCACGGTCGTGAACCCCTCCGATCCCGACGCCGTCCCGCTGTCGGTCAACCCGCTCGCCCCCGCGCCCGGCTATCCGGTGCAGGCGCACATCGACATGGTCCGCGCGCTGTTCCAGGCCGCCTTCGACGCGGAGGAGCCGTTCCCGCAGATCATGTCGCAGGCGCTGCAGCGCGTGTACGAGGCCAACGGCTGGGACGTCGTCACCGGCCGCGGCCGTCCCGGCTCCGCGATCGAGCCCGCCATCCCGACCCTCGAACAGCTCCAGAACGCCGCCCTCCAGGTGATCAGCGACGCCGGCTACGGCAACGAGTTGATGTCCGACGTCAAGGGCTTCGTGAACGTACGCCTGCGGTCGCTGCGCATCGGCTCGGCCGGCCGCTTCTTCGAGGGCGGGCACCCGGCCGACATCGAGGGCCTGCTGAGCCGCAACGTCGTGCTCGCCATCGAGGACGTCGCCAACGACGAGGACAAGGCGTTCCTCATGGGGACGTTGATCATCCGGATCGTCGAGCACCTGCGGCTGCGGGCACGCGCGACGGACGCCGGCGACGGCAACGAGCTGAAACACGTCATCGTCATCGAGGAGGCGCACCGGCTGCTGCGCAACCGCGGAGAGGCACGGGCCAGCGCGCACGCGGTCGAGCTGTTCGCCGGGATGCTGGCGGAGATCCGCGCGTACGGCGAGGGCATCGTCGTGGCCGAGCAGATCCCGACCAAGCTCGTCCCGGATGTCGTGAAGAACACCGCGCTGAAGGTCGTGCACCGGCTGCCGGCCCACGACGACCGCCGGCTGGTCGGCGCCGCGATGAATCTCGACGAGGACCAGTCACGCGAGGTGGTCTCGCTGCGGCCGGGTGTCGCGGCGGTGTTCGCCGACGGCATGGACCGTCCGCTGCGCGTACGCGTGCCGCTCGGCCGCGCGCGTGAGCAGGTGATGCCCGGCCCGGTGCCGCCGATCGCGGGCCGCCGCTCGGTCGCGTGCGGCGCCGAGTGCCGGGAGGGCCGCGCGTGCTCCCTGTACGAGCTGCGCGAGGCGGACCTGATCGCCTCGGCGGCCGACTGGGCGTGGCTGCGAGTGTGGGCCGACACGCTCGCCCTCGCGCACGTCGTCGGCCGCCCGATGCCACGGGTGCCGGGCGACCTGGCCGACGTGTGGACGGCACGTGCCGTACGCCTGCGCGAGTGCGTGCTCGCCACGGTCATCGACCGTGTCGTCGGCCGCCGGGCCGTGGCTCTGCGCGTCGCGTACGCCCCCGAGGGGCTCACCGAGACGCTGGCGAACGTCGCGAAGCGCCTGCTCGGCGACCCGTACGGCGAGGAGGAGCCCTCGCCGGGCCCGGATTGGGTCATCCCGCAGATCCGCTGGCTGCACGAGATGGCCCGGCTGTTCCCCGGCGGTCCGGCCGTCCCGGACAAGCGCGACCAGGTCCCGCCGCTGGACTACGAGCTGCCGGGCCTGAAGCAGCCGCCGAACGCCCTGTTCGGCCACCGCGTACGCGCCTTGCGCCGCCACCCGCTGTCGATGGCCCTGGAGGCCAACGGCCCCATCGTCGACGCCGCCATCCTCGGCGACGACGAGAACGAGGGATTCGTCCGCGACCTCGCGGTCGTCGCGATCGGCGTCGACTCCGGCGAGCGCGTCGCCCACGTCGCCGACACGATGCGCGTCCCGTGGCTGAAGGAGGTCCTCGACTGGCCGCACCGCTTCGGCGCCGCGTTCGACGACCCGGCCGGCGCGGTGCCGTTCTTCGACGCCTGAGCCTGTCGGCGGGGCGGTGCAGACTGCCGTACGTGATGCGATGGCCGATGGCGGGCGCGGCACTCCTGGCGGCCGTCTCCTGCGCTCACGCTCCGGAGCGGCCCGCGACGCGGGCATGGCGTGCGGTCGTGGAGCGCGTGATCGACGGCGACACGGTCGTCCTGCGCGTACGCGGCAAGCACGTACGGGTCCGGCTCATCGGCCTCGACGCCCCCGAGACCTGGCTACGGCGTGACTGCTACGGACGCCGTGCCACCGGCGCCCTGCGCCGCCTGGCGCCGCTCGGATCCCCGGTGTACGCGGCCGGCGACACCGAGCCGTACGACCGCTATGGCCGCCGCCTCCTCTATTTGTGGACACCCCACGGAGAGCTGCTGGAGGAGATCCTGATCCGGGAGGGCTTCGCCCGGAGCATGCCGATCCGCCCCAACACACGCCACGCGGCGGTGCTGCGCGCGGCCGAGAACACCGCCCGCCGCGCCCGTACCGGCCTCTGGAACGACTGCCCGGGTCAGTAGACGAGGGCTTGGACGCCCTCGTTCGTGACCTCTTCGACGAAGGTCGGTGCGCCCGCGATGCGGATGCCCGGCAGCACCTCGTCGTCGGTGATGTCCCGCCGTGCCGCGCACTGTGTGCAGACCGTCACCCGGCCGCTCGACAGGACGATGGACAGGAGGTCGTCGAGGGGTGTGGAGTGCGGGAGATCGAACTCCTTCGCACGCCCCGGAAGCGCGAACCACGACGACTCACCGGTCAGCCAGAGGGACACCTGCACCCCGCTGGCCACCGCCGCGGCGGCGACCGTGAACGCCTGGTTGCACCGTTCGGGCGCCTCGGCGCCCGCCGTCACCTTGATGACGAGTGATCGTGCCATATCCGCACACTAGTCCTGGCGGTCGGCGGCCTGAACCTCCGAGCCCCGCGAAACGATGAACGGTCGCATCGACGGCTTGCCGATCACCAGGTCACCGAGCTCCGTACGCGCCTGTCCGACGACGTACAGCGGATCGCCGTCGGTGATGACGTGCTCCTGCACGACGAAGCCGAGGGTGCGTTCGCGGTGCTTGGGCCGCAGGCGTACACCCAGGAGGGAGGTGAGGCGCGCGGCGAGGGGGCTGCCGGGGGTGTCGGCGAAGTCGCCGAAGGCCGGCTCGCCCAGGTCCAGCTCCGCGCCGCGGAGGTCGACGCGCACCGAGGCGGTGTCGCCGGTGACGTAGAGGGGGCCGCTCGTGTGCTCTTCGACCTTGGTCTCGCGCTCGATCCGCGTCGGCCCGAGCGGGCCGGGGCGCCAGGTGCGGTAGCGCTCGAGGACCGTTATGGAGTACCAGGCGCAGGTCTGGCCGGACAGCGGCGCGGTGACGGGCCCGGCTGGGCCCGTGACGGCGTGGCCGGTGACCTCGCGCGGAGTGCCGGCGGTGGCGTCGACGAGGGGCTCCGCGCGGTTGATCGCGCGCCGTCTGCGTGCGCCGCCGACTTTCTTGGAGACCGCCCCGGCGCCGGCCTCGATTCCGGCCGCCAGCATTGTCATCAGCGCGTACACCCGTATCCTCCTCGACCCTGGGAAGATCAGACGTGGCGGAGCACTCATCGGTTCACCGGAGAACGCCTTGATCACAAGCTTGATCAGGCTATCGCGGCGATTCCCGACTACGCTGGCCGTACATGGAGCCTGAGCTGCACCCCGATCTTGAGCCGCTGAAGTTCCTCCTGGGTGACTGGGAGGGCGCGGGGGTCGGAGGTTACCCCGACATCGAGAGCTTCCGCTTCGGGCAGGAAGTCTCGTTCAGTCATATCGGCAAGCCTTATCTCATCTACACCAGCCGTACCTGGCGCCTCGACGACGAGGGCAACCTCGGCGAGCCGCTGGCGCGTGAGAGCGGTTACTGGCGCACCCCTCCGGGAGGCATGATCGAGCTGGTCCTCGCGCATCCGACGGGCATCGCCGAGATCTACATCGGCGAGGCCGAGGGCACTCGCGTCGAGCTGCGGTCCGACGTGGTCGCGCGGACGGAGACGGCCAGGGAGTACACCGCGGGCAAGCGGCTGTACGGCCTGATCGGAGAGGACCTCGGCTACGCGTACGACATGGCCGCGGAGGGCCATGGGCTGCAGTCGCACCTGTCAGGCCAGCTGAAACGCGTGTCATAGGCGGGCATGAAACGACCCCCGAGCCTTTCCTGCGGTGCAGGGGCCGACAGGACTAGGTCGGCCGGCCTCGGGGGTCGGGTGTCTGCCTGGGATTCGCCGGCCGCGTCCTCGACCGGTTGCCCCGATCCTCATCGGATGGGACGAAGGCTGGACGGCGACTAGCGGACAGCCACCTCACGAGTCCTCGTACTATGCATAAGTTTTGGACCACCTCCTTTCCCGTTGTGCAGCACGCTAGATCAGCCCGAGATCGGTGGCAAGAGAGTTTTTTCTCCTAGACTCGGAGACGTGACACAAGCGTGGCATCAGGAGTTGAGAGCAAAGGGCTACCGCGTCACCCCGCAGCGCCAATTGGTGCTCGAAGCGGTGACCGCGCTGAACCACGGTACGCCGGAGGAGATCTGCTCGGAGGTGCAGCGCACCGCGAGCGGGGTCAACATCTCGACGATCTACCGCACCCTGGAGCTGCTCGAACAGCTCGGGCTGGTCAAGCACACCCACCTCGGGCAGAAGCCGCCGACCTACCATCTCGCCTCCGAGGCCGACCACGTCCACCTGGTGTGCCGCGAGTGCGGCGAGGTGTACGACGTGTCGCCGACGGTCGCCAAGGGGCTGGTCGAGGTCCTGGAGCACGACTACGGCTTCCAGACCGACGTGCAGCACCTCACGGTCTACGGGCGCTGCCGCGACTGCCGGGAGTCGTAGGCTGGCGGGTATGGAAAGCCCGCTGCTGAGCACCCCCGGCGCCGTACCCGCCGACGCGCCCGACGCCGACGTCGCCGCCCACTACGGCGAGCCCTCCGCCGAACAGCGCGCGCTCGCGACCGGCGCGGCCGTCGTCGACCGGAGCAACCGCGGGGTCGTACGCCTCGCCGGCGCCGACCGCCTGCGCCTCCTGCACAGCCTCACGAGCCAGCACCTGGAGTCCCTGGCTCCGCACACGCCGGTCGAGGCGCTGCTGCTCAGCCCCAACGGGCACGTCGAGCACCACATGGCGCTGGTCGACGACGGCGAGGCCGTCTGGGCCCACGTCGAGCCCGGCATGGCGGCGGACCTGGCGGGCTTCCTCGACAAGATGAAGTTCATGATGCGGGTCGAGGTCACCGACGAGTCCGCGTCGTACGCCGTCGTCGGTCTCAGCGGTGCCGAGCCGTCCGAGGGCGCGCTCGTGACGACCGACGGGCTCATCGTGGCGCGCGAGAGTCTCGTGCGCGACTGGGGCGTACGGCTCGCCGGCCTGTGGGCCCACGAGGCGCTGCGCATCGCGGCCCACCGCCCGCGGCTCGGCCTGGACACCGACCACCGCACCATCCCGCACGAGGCCGGCTGGATCGACGCCGCCGTGCACTTGAACAAGGGCTGTTACCGGGGCCAGGAGACGGTCGCGCGGGTGCAGAACCTCGGCCGCCCGCCGCGGCGCCTGGTCTTCCTCCACCTCGACGGCAGCGTCGACCATCTGCCGAAGCACGGAGAGCCGATCGAGCTGGGCGGACGTACGGTCGGGTTCGTCGGCTCGGCGGCCCGTCACTACGAGATCGGCCCGATCGCGCTCGGGATGGTCAAGCGGAACATCCCGGTCGAGGAGACACTTCTCGCCGGAGGCGTGGCCGCGGCGCAGGAGGTCATCGTTTCGCCAGATACGGGATCCAACGTGAAAATCGCGCTGCGTCGTCGATAATGCGGTTAAAACCGAACAGCAAACAAGATCATAATGGGCGGCGCTCATGGGAAGGTTCTCTCCGTCGGAAGGTGCACCACCGGCTACCTCGGCGAGGAAAGGGAACATGGGGCGACGGCGTCGGCGTTGGCGTGAACCCGGCTATGTCTGGTGGATGGGATTCGGCGGGCTGGGGGTCGCCGCGCTGCTGCTGATGTCGTGGCGGCTGGCGTTGTTCGACCTGCTCCTGTGGTGTCTCTACCAGTTGTCGCTGAACCCCGCCGTGTGCCGGGTCGTGACCCGGGAGGGGCTCGCCTGCCACGAGCCCGTACGCGGCCGTGTCTTCGGCTGCTCACCGGCCCACCAGCAGGTCAAGAACGAGGCGCTGTGGCGCGCCGTCGGGCTGACCGACCCCTTCCGCAGGACGCGGATCCAGGACCCCAACCGCGACACCGGGGTGGTCGTCTACTCCCCGACCGTACGCGCGCGCCTGCAGCAGAACGAGCGGATCATCCTCACGATCGTGGGCGTCGGCACGCTGGCCGCGCTCGCCGGAGCCCTGTACGGCCTGTTCGGCTGAGCTACACGTCGATGACCAGGGTGATCGGCCCGTCGTTGACCAGCGAGACCTTCATGTCGGCGCCGAACACCCCGGTCTCCACGCGGGCTCCGGCCTTCCGCAGGGCCGCGACGACCTCCTCGACGAGCGGCTCGGCCACCGGGCCGGGCGCGGCGGCGAGCCAGGAGGGCCGTCGGCCCTTGCGCGTGTCGCCGTACAGCGTGAACTGACTGATCACGAGCAGCGGCGCGCCGAGGTCGGAGCAGGACGCCTCACCGCCCTCGCCGTCGAAGACGCGCAGCCCCCAGAGCTTGGCCGCGAGCCGCGCCGCCTGCTCCGGGGTGTCGTCGTGGGTCACCCCGACGAGGGCCATCAGCCCCGGCTCCTCTATCGCGCCGACGACCTGGCCGTCGACGGAGACACTCGCACGACTCACCCGCTGTACCACCGCTCGCATGAGAGGGCATTCTTCCTCAACCGCCGGTGATGGGGAGCTCCACCTGGAGACTGGTGCCCTCGCCGGGCGGGCTCACGATCTCGACGGTGCCGTGCAGCGCCTCGATCCGGTCGGCGAGTCCGCTGAGGCCGCTCCCGCGCGAGGCGTCGGCGCCGCCCCCGCCGTCGTCGCGGACGAGCAGCCGGAGACGGTCGTCACGTATGTCGGCTTGGACCGTGACGGAGGTGGCGCCCGCGTGCTTGGCGGCGTTCGTCAGCGACTCCGCGACGACGTAGTACGCCGCGACCTCGACGCTGTCGGGCAGGCGCTTGTCGATGTGAGTGTCGAACGTGACCGGAACGGCGGACTTGTAGCCCAGCCCCTTGATCGCCGGGACGAAGCCCACCTTGGTGACGCTCCCCGGGTGGATCCCTCGCGCCGTCTCCCGCAGCTCGTCGAGTGCCTCCGACAGGTCATCGCCGATCTGGGACAGCCGGGCGCGGGTGTCGGGGTCGACCGCGCTCTGCTCCAGGGTGCGCAGGTCCATGGAGAGGGAGACCAGCCGCTGCTGGGTGCCGTCGTGCAGGTCGCGCTCGATCTGCCGGCGCGCCTCATCGGTGGCGGTGACGATCCGCGCACGCGAGGCGATCAGGTCGGCGTGCGTGTTGGCGTTGTCGATGGCCGTGGTCACCAGGTCGGTGAAGGCGCGGATCCGCGTCTCGGCGTCGGGCGGGAGCAGGCGGTCTCGAACGGAGAAGGCCGTCATCACGCCCCAGCACCGGCCGTCCACCGTGATCGGCGTGCCGACCCCGGACAGCACGCCGTGCCGGCGCAGGTAGACGCACAGCGGGCTGACGGCGTCGGCGAAGCAGTCCATCCGGGCGGGGGCGCACCCGCGCAGCACCATGGACGGGATGTTGTCGCCCATGATCGTCCAGCACGTGTCGACCGGCAGCAGTTCGTCCGGCTCGCCCCACACACCGATCACGGTCGTGGCCTCGTCGTGCTCGTAGCGGAGCATGCGGGTGAGGTCGGCGCCGAGCGTCTGCCCGACCTCCCTGGTCACCGCGGAGAAGATCGTGGACGGGGGCTCTCCGCGCGCCACGAGGGTCGCCACCCGCCGCAGCGCGGCCTGCTCCTCCACGACCTTCCGCAGCTCCTCGCGCGTCTCCTGGAGCGAGTCGGCCATGGTGTTGAAGGCGTGGTCGAGCACGATGGCACCACCGTCGCCGGTACGGCGTGGCACCGGGGGCTTCTCGTTCCCGGGGGAGTCCTGGCGCGAACTCCGTTCGGCCAGGCCGGCGCGGCAGTAAGCGAAGATCGCATACAGCGCGGCCGCCGCGCCCAGGCCACCTGCCGCGGCCACCGTCAGCTGGCGGGCCGTGCGGTCGGAGGCGATCGACACGAGGACGACCACCGTCGCGGCGAGGATGACGAGCGCACCGGATGCCATGAACAGTCGGCGATTCATACTGGTCATGAGGGTGGTTCCCCCTCGGCTAGCCCGTTCTTTCACAATACGCCGGGGGAAGGTTTTGGCGAAGATTTTCTCGCCAAAACGGCCTTCTGCTTGAAATCATGCTGTCTATGGTCAACACACTGATAACCGTTGCGCCCACAGGTGCCGAGGCCGAGAAGGCCAGCGCCCCGGCACTCCCGGTCACTCTGGACGAGCTGGTTCAGACGGGGAAGGAGTGCAGGGAGGCCGGCGCGTCCGTCATCCACGTCCACATCCGCGACGACGACGCGCGGCCCACCCTCGACCTCGCGCGCCTGCGTGACACGGTCACCGCCCTGCGCGAGACCAGCGACCTGATCGTGCAGCTCTCCACCGGCGGGGCCGTCACCGACCCGTACGAGTCCCGTCTCCGGGTTCTCGACGCCGAGCCGGACTCCTGCTCGCTCACCTGCGGCACGGTCAACTTCGGCGACGACGTCTTCATGAACCCCTGGCCCTTCATGGCCGAGCTGTACCGGCTCACCCAGGAGCGCGAGATCGTCCCGGAGTTCGAGCTGTTCGACCTGGGCCACGTCGCGTCCCTGCATCGGCTGCTCGACACCTACGGCGCGCCGTACGGCGGGCACGTCCACTGCGACCTCGTCATGGGCGTGCCGGGCGGCATGCCGGGCGACGCTCGCTCGCTCGTCGCGGCGGTCGACGCGCTCCCCGAGGGGGCGACGTGGTCGGCCACCGGGATCGGCCGGACCTCGCTGCCTGTGATGTTCGCCGCCCTGTCGGCCGGGGGGCATCTGCGGGTCGGCATGGAAGATACGCTGACGTTCGCCAGACGGCAGCCGGTGACCAGCAACGCTTCGCTCGTCGAGCGCGCGGCCACCGCGTCGTGTCTCGCGCAGCGCGAGCCGATGTCTCCGGAGGAGGCCCGGTCGCTGCTAGGCGTGAAGCGGCGCTGAGCCGCGGAGAGGGAGCCATGAACCCCGTCCTCGTCGAAGTCGAACGCTCAGGGTTCGTGGAGTCCCGGCATCGCGGCTCGGTCGCCGCGCTGGCCGCGGACGGTTCGGTCGCCCTGCGGGTGGGCTCGCCGGACGACCCGGTCTTCCCACGGTCGGCCAACAAGCCGATGCAGGCGGTCGCCATGGTGCGGCACGGCCTCGGCCTGGAAGGGCGGCTCCTCGCGCTCGCCGCGGCCAGCCACTCCGGGGAGGACTTCCACGTCGACGGCGTACGGAAGATCCTCGCGGGAGGCGGCCTGACCCAGGACGACCTGCGGTGCCCGCGGCAGTGGCCGTTCGAGCTGGACACCGTCGCGGTCCTGGAGAAGTCCCGGCTGCGGATGAACTGCTCGGGCAAGCACGCGGCGATGCTCGCCACCTGCGTCCTGTCCGGCTGGCCGACCGAGACCTACCTCGACCCCGCGCACCCGCTCCAGGAGGCCGTGAAGACCATCGTCGAGGAGCTGACCGGCGAAGCGGTCGCGGCGACCGGCGTGGACGGCTGCGGCGCGCCGCTGTTCGCCGTCACGCTCACCGGCGTCGCGCGGGCGTTCCGTGCCCTGGTCCTCGCCGCGCCCGGCACCCACGAGCGCCGCGTCGCGGACGCCATGCGCGCCCACCCGGAGTGGACCTCGGGCACCAACCGCGACGAGCACAGGCTGATGTCGGCCGTCCCCGGTCTGCTCGTCAAAGGCGGAGCCGAGGGCATCGACGCGTTCGCCTTCGCCGACGGCCGCGCCGGCGCGATCAAGATCGACGACGGCGGCGCACGGGCCCGTACGCCGGTGACCGTGGCGACCATGCGCGCACTGGGTATGGACGATGTTCCGGACGAACTGGCCACCGCACCGCTTCATGGCGGAGACACGATCGTCGGAGAGATCCGCGCAGTAGGTTTTTGATCCTTTTCCGGGAACTGAAACCGGGCGCCGTGTCGATCATTCCGGCGCCCGGCGGACGACCGGGAAATTCGTGCGGATAAACCGTCACCGCGCTCCTTTCTCCAGCCGCCCGGTTTCAGCTCGGGTCTACCACCCGTGGCCGCCATGGTGACGCCAGTGGTGGTGGTGACGCCAGTGGTAGTGGTGGCGCCAGTGGTGGCGGTGATGACGTCGCCAGTGGCGGTGACGATGGCGTCTGCGACGGTCGCTTGTGACGGTGGCCCCCGCGTGGGCCTGGCTGTATGCGGAATGGCCTCTCTCGGGTACGGCACTCGCCTGCGCGCTCGCCGCCGAGCCCGCGAGGAGGGTTCCGGCCGCCGCGATGGTCACCAGGCCAGCGGCGGCGCTTTTCAGTATTCGCACGTCGTCTCCTTGTCGCCAGGAATGGCACGAGACACTCGAACAACTACGCTCTCGTGATCCGCTACTGTCCCAGTATCTCTCTGCGGATCGCCCGTACCACAATGGCAAGGTAAGGCTCAGACAAAACTGACATTTCCGTACGCCTCGCCGTAGACGCGGTTTACAGGCTGCGGAATTGGCGTGTCGCCGAGATCGCCCCGGACGTCGTCAGCGTGAAGCTCCGCATCGACTCCGCGAAGTTCGACAGGTCCCACTCGGCCGGGCCCTCGTACCAGTACAGGTTGTCCGCCTGCTCCTCGGTGCCCGCCCCGACGTCCGCGACCGTCGCGGCCCAGCGCGGCACCGAGTCGAACACCACCGCGTACGGCAGGTAGCGCGAGAACAGCGCCACCCGGTCCCCGGCGGGTGCGTCCGGGGCCTCGCCGCGATAGAGGTGGGCGCGGAAGCCCAGCGTGTGGGCGAGCACGGTCGCGCCGTGACTCGTCTTGGCCGGCATGTGACGGCCGCCCGCCGCCAGCGCCGCGCCAGCGATGATCACGGCCAGGCCGATCAGCGCCAGGTTCGTGTACAGCGCGAGGACGACCGTGCCGATCAGGCCCACACCGGCCAGGACGCTGCCGGTGGTCGTCCAGCGGGTGCGCTCGGAGTCGGGGCGGCGCGCGAACCAGCCCTGCCGCACCACGTCCTCGTACAGCGCCACGCGCACCGCCGAGAGCTGGTCGGCGAAGGTGCCGTCCAGGTCGGACAGGCGTACGACATCGCGCCCCGTGAACAGCGCGTCGTGGAGCATCCGTTCGTAGGGCAGCAGCTCGTCGACGGGGCGGTCGAGGCGCCGCAGCTGCCAGTCGAGCCGCCCGTACGTCTCGCGGGACAGCTCCTCGATCAGCAGGTGGCCGCGGACGGCCAGGTCGATGATGGTGGCGGTGACGTCGATCACGTCGGCCTGCTCGTCGATGAGCGTGCCGATCTGGCCGGGGCGCACCCCGTCCGGGGGCGCGAAGCCGTCGTCGTTGACCGGCGCCTGGTCGCCCTCGACCGCCTTCTTGCTGACGATGCGGGCGTCGCGGCCGCGCGTGGACAGCAGCAGCAGGACACCGCCGAGCAGCAGGACCAGCAGGCCGAGGAGGGTGCCGCTGGTCACGCCGTTCACCGTGAACGCCGTGGCGACGGTGTGCCGCTCCTCGATGATCGGCTTGGCCTTGGTCGTGCCCGGCGGGTAGCCGATCACGATCGTGAGGTACTCGCCGGGCTGGAGGTCCTGCTGGCGGAAGACCGCCTGGACGTGCGTGTGGTTCGTGAAGAACTGCGTGCACCCCACCGTGCTCGCCGGATCGCCGGCGAAGCAGTTGAGGTTCTGCACGGCCGCGCCGGACTCGGCGGTCACGCCGGTCTGCGCCACCGGGACGTCCCAGCCGCCGGCGGTCCAGCTCAGCTCCTGGCGCCCTTTGAGCGGGGTGATCGCACCGCTGACCGTGTAGGTCAGCGTGGCGGTGTGCCGGCCGGGACCGCCTCCGGGGAGCTTGACGAGGGTACGGTCGCCGTCCTCGCGCATCGTGCCGCCGCGCAGGTCGCCGATGACGAAACGGCGGTCGTTACGGTCGTCCAGGTGCTTGCGGTTGATGAACGCCCGCCGGGGCGCGGCACCGTCGAACGTCACCGTCTCACGTGCCTGGAGGGTGCCGTCGGGCGTCACGGTGAGGGCGACGTCGTCCTGGACGACCTGGCGGGTGTCCGCGAACGCCGGGGTCGCCGAGGCCAGGAGCCCGGCGGCGAGGGCGGGGGCGACGAGCGAGCGAACCAGCATGGGCGCACAGCGTAGCGGCCTACTGCCGCCGGTAATAAGCACAGTTCTATGACGCAAACGTGGCGACACGGGTTTTCCCGCACTATGAGACGATTCTTGCCGCGGTCGCCCCCTTGCCGCACGGGGCCGGTGCGTGCCGCAGGGGAGGAACGGTACGCAGTGGTCGGTCCAGACAGGTCGGCGTCGCGCGCCGGCCCGGCACCGTACGGCGCACCGCGGCAGCAGTGGGACCCCTCGCGTCACGGCTACGGCTACCGCCGTCCGCGCAGCCGCCCGAGGCGTACGGCCGCGGGCATGGTCGTCAGCGTGCTGGGAGGCGTCGCGACACTGATCGTCGTCGCGGTGGTCGCGTTCTCGGTGGCCGGCCTCCACCGGGCGGCCCGTTCCGCGGCGTCCGGCACCCATCTGCGCGCCGGCAGCCGCGCGGCCGCGACCGACGGGCCGCTCTACCGGAGCGGCGCGCTCGCGGCCACCGGGTGCCGGCTGCCCGCCATCGCCGAGCACGACGAGCACTCGATGCTGGGGTTCCTCGACACTCTGTCGGACTGCCTGGACAACGCCTGGCAGCGGCAGTTCGGCAAGGCCGGTGTGAAGGGGTTCACCCCTCCGCGGCGGGTCTTCTGGACCACACCGGGCAGCAGCCCGTGCGGGTCGTACCCGGCGCCGGGCGCCGCCGCGTTCTACTGCCCGTCCAACGACACGATGTACGTCGGCCTCACCAACGTCGTCGACACCGCGGGCGGTGAGCCCGTCTCGCACTACGCCGTGTACGCCCGCGTCATCGCGCACGAGTACGGCCACCACGTGCAGGAGGACGCCGGGATCCTGGAGTACGGGCACTCGCTGATGGCCTCGGGCGGCGAGGCCGCGCGCTCGGAGGCGAGCCGCCGGATCGAGCTGCAGGCGCAGTGTTTCGCCGGTGTTTTCCTGTCCGCCGAGCGCGGCACCCTGCCGATGACCGTGGCGCAGTACCAGGCTCTGATGGCCGACGTACGGGCCCGCGGCGACGATCCGGACAGTCCCACCGGCCACGACCACGGCTCCGGGCGGCACTACGCGGGCTGGGTGGCCCGCGGCTACCGCGAGCGCGTTCTGGCGTCGTGCGACACCTGGACCGCTCCGTCCTCGGCCGTCTCCTGACCGGAGATTTGTTGTTCTCTGTGGTCGTTTGGGTAGGAGAGCCCACATGCGGGGAGCCGACGGGCGGGCGGCTGTGACTCGTCTCACCGCAAAGTGCTTGCAGCTCTGCTTGCAATTGCAAGCACCTGGCCGCACAGTAGAGGCATGGCGACTTCCAAAGTCGGCTCCATAGGGGAGTACATCCGAGAGCAGCGGAAGCGGACGAAGGTCTCGCTGCGCCAGCTGGCCGAGGTCACGGGGGTGTCGAACCCGTATCTGAGCCAGATCGAGCGTGGGCTGCGCAAGCCGAGCGCGGAGATCCTGCAGCAGATCGCGAAGGGGCTGCGCATCTCCGCCGAAGCCCTGTACGTGCAAGCGGGCATTCTCGAAGAGCGAGAGACCGACACGGACGTCCAGGCCGCGATCCGCGCGGATGTGGCCTTGTCGGAGCGACAGAAGCAGGTGCTTCTCGACATCTATGAGTCGTTCTGCCGAGAGGGCGGACCCGACGGGGAAGACGCTGACCGAACGACCCCACAGACGGAAGGATGAATACAGATGGACATCACCGAGAAGCTGCGCGATACCAAGGTCTTCTATGTCGCCGCCGGCGCGGGCGACCTCGCGGTCGAGAAGCTGCGTGAGGTGCCCGAGCGCCTGGGCCGGCTCCAGGAGAAGACCGACCCGAAGGACGTCGGGGGCGCCGCCGTCGCTTACGTGACCCAGGTAGGCACGCGCGCGGTCGAGGTCTTCGACGAGCTGGCCGAGCGCGGCAAGAAGATCGTGAGCCGCGTCGACCGCCAGAAGGCCACCCAGGAGCTCGAGGCCTCCGCCAAGGCGACGGTCCGCAAGGCCCGTTCGGCGGCCGGCTCGGCCAAGACCACCGCCCGTACGGCCGCCAAGGCCGCAGGCGACGCGTCGAAGAAGATCGGCAACTGAGGTACCAGCGCGGGGCCCGGACGGGAAGACCGTCCGGGCCCTCGCCATGTCCGCATTCCTCGTGGAGCACGGTGTCCTCCTGGCGAACCGCATACTCTGGCACCACCAGGAGATGACGCGGCGTTGTCCGGCGCCGCCTGCCACAGGGAGTATGTCGTGCTCGGAGGAGCCCAGGGTTTCGTGTTCTACCTGTTCTGGGCCGTGGCGATCGCCGCGTTCGTCGTCGAGGTGTGGGCGTTCGCCGACGCCGTACGGCGTCCCGCCGGTGCGTACGCGGCCGCCGGCAAGCTCACCAAGAAGCTCTGGCTGATCATTCTCGGAGTGGCGCTGCTGTTCGGCCTCGCCGGTGCCGTCGCGCTCGTCACGATCATCCAGATGCTGCCGATCATCGCGTTCATCGCCGCGGCCGTCTATCTCGCCGACGTACGCCCGGCCGTCCGGCAGTACGGCCGTGGCGGTTCGTCCTCGGGGCCGTACGGCCCCTGGTGAGCAGCCTCAAGGCTTGGCGAGCTTGAGCCTGCGAAGGTCCTCCACGAGCAGACCCGCGATGTAGTACGCGCCCTCGGGCGTCGGGTGCGTGTCGTCGGACAGGATGTAGCGGCGCGCGTTGCCCGTGCCCTTCTTGCGGTCGCCGGTGATCCAGCGCTCGCGCAGCGGGTCGATGTACGGCACGCGCCTCTCCTGGGCGACGACCCGCAGCGTGTCGGCGATCGAGGTCACGTCGGGCTTGGGGTCGCCACCCCACATCGGCCCCATGAGCAGCACACGCGTCTTTGGCCAGCGCTGCTGGATCTCGGTGAGCAGCCGCCGGGCCGCCGCGGCCACGGCGACCGGTGAGTGCAGACGGTCGTTGTGGCCGCCGGAGACGATCACGAGGTCGGGCGCCGGTCGCCACGAGAGCTGCTCGTCGAACAGCATCGAGAAGTTCTTGCCGACGTGCCCCTTGGCGACGAATCCGGTGCCGCGGAAGCCGCCGATGATGACCTGCCAGCCGAGGGTGCGCGCCGTGTCGGCGGCGTAGGTCTGCTCGGGCACCTGACCGATCTTGCCGACCGTGTAGCTGTCGCCGAGGAACATCACGACCGGCGTACGCGCCGGCGGTCGTTCCGGCCTGCCATCGGCACGGGCCTTCCGCGCCGTGCCGCCGCAGCCTGGGACTGCGAGAAGAACGGCGACGGCGGCGACGCAGTTGAAGACGCGTCGTCTCATACCGCTCCTTGATCCAGTGCCCGGGGCGCGGGCGTTCTAGGCTGACCTCTTATGGCGACGACGCATCGGACCACACGACTCGAGCTGACCGATCAGACACTGCGTGAGTGGGACGCGGTCGTACTCGAGTCGAATCCTGAGGGGATCGTCCTCGACCGATCGGCATTTTATCCGGGCGGAGGGGGTCAGCCACCCGATCATGGCGTGTTGCTGTGGCAGGGAGTTCAGACGCGCATCGCCGGAGTCCGCAAAGGCGACGATCTTTATCTGATTCCGGACGAGAAAGACCCGCTCCCACCTGCGGGGACCACGGTGCGTGGCGCCGTCGAGGACGATCGCCGCACCAGCCTGATGCGAACACATTCGGGTTTGCACGTCCTGTGCGGCGTTGTTTTCCGCGACTACGGCTGTCTCGTCACCGGGGGCAATATGGAGACGGGAACCGCGCGGATGGACTTCAACCTGCCGGAGGTCCCGCCCGGCTTCAAGGAGGCCGTGGAGGCCGCCTGCAACGCCGAGATCACCGCCGACCGGCGCATCGACGTCAAGACGCTGCCGCGCGCCGAGGCGTTCGCGATCCCCGACATCATCCGTACGGCGACGAACCTGGTCCCCGAGGACGTGGACGACGTCCGCATCGTCGACATCGTGGGGCTCGACACCCAGGCCGACGGCGGCACCCACGTGGCCTCGACCCGCCAGATCGGCCGCCTCCAGGTCGCCAAGGTGGAGAACAAGGGGCGCGGCTTCCGCCGCGTGCGCATCAAGATCGTCGACTGACGTCCAGGCGCGGAACGGCCCCGCGACCATCGGTCGCGGGGGCCGTCTGCCTAGGCTCGCGGTCAGTTCACCGTGAGGGTCTCGGCAACCGGGGCGGTGCCCGTCGCCGTGCAGGGCACGGTGACGTTGCCGAGGATCGCCACGTTTTGAGCCGTAGGGGGTCGAAATCGCCGTCCGTCAGCGGATCGAGTCGATGCCGCGCTCGACGATCATGAGGGCGCGGTCCACGGCCTCGCGGGTGCGTTCGGGGTTCCAGCCCTGCGCCCGGCAGTAGGTGATCGCGGCGCGCAGACCGCCGAACGCCGCGCCCACGATCGTCACGGCGCTCACCTCGTCGAGCTCGGGGCTGATCCGCAGCAGCAGCCGTACGAACCCGTCCTCGGCGTCCGACATCCGCTTCAGGGCGCGCGCCTGGAGCGACGGGCGCTCGCGGATGAGTGACACCTGGATCGCGGAGTACTCGCCCTCGTCGGCGGCCATCGCCTGGAGCAGGTCGACCGCGACGCGGCGGAAGGTCTCCAGCGGCAGTTCGTTCTCCGGGCGCTCGGCGAGGCGGGCGTTCACCTCGGCGATGCGCTCGTCCATCTCGGCGAAGACCACATCCTCCTTGGAGGGGAAGTAGCTGAAGAACGTGCGCGGGGACACCTCGGCCGCGGCCGTGATGTCGGAGATGGTGGTCTCCTCGTAGCCGCGCTCGGTGAACAGGCGGAGCGCGGCGCTCGCGATCGCGCGGCGGGTACGCTGCTTCTTCAGCTCCCTCAGACCCATGTGATCCATTTCACCAATATATACACTCCCTGCGACTTTGCAGGCGTTGCAAGTTTTTACGGGGCGTGCTGTCCTTGTGCCATGGCACGGCTACTGGATCGACTGGGGCGGTTCTGTGCCCGGAACCGTAGATGGGTGCTGGGGGCCTGGGCCGTCATCGCCGTGGCGATGGTGGCTCTGGGAGCCCTCAGCGGGGGCACGTTCGTTCAGCAGGACCGGCTCCCCGGCACCGAGACACAGCGTTCGATCGACCTGTTGCGGAAGAACTTCTCCGAGGTCACCGGTCCCACGGCCACGATCGTCTTCCACCCGCAGCAGGGCGTCTCACTGTCCGACTGGCGCGTCGCCGTCCAGGTCGGCCAAGCCATCAAGCAGGTCGGTGAGCTGTCCCACGTCAACTCGGTGGAGAACCCCTACGGCCACACCGGCGGCGCCAAGGGCCCGAACGCCGTCGTCGCCGTCGCGCACCTGAGGGGGACCTTCCGCGACCTCAGCGTGAAGGACCTGAAGGACATGCAGGAGGCGGTCGAGCCGGCCCGGCTGGCCGGCGTCGACGTCGACTTCGGCGGCATCGCCGCGATGGTCCTCAACCAGCCGAAGGCCGGCCCCGAGGAGGGCGTCGGCATCGCCCTCGCCCTGGGGGTGCTGCTGTTCGCTTTCGGGTCGCTCCTGGCGGCCGGCGTGCCGATCGTCGTCTCGCTCTTCGCGATGGCGATCGCGTACTCCCTGATCCACTACGGCGCCTCGATCTGGCAGGTCCAGCCGAGCGCGCCGATGGTGGCGGCCATGCTCGGCATCGGCGCCGGCATCGACTACGCCCTGTTCGTCGTCACGCGGCACCGGCGGCAACTGGCCGACGGCATGGACGTGGAGTCCTCGATCGGCGTCGCGCTGGCGACCTCCGGGCACGCCGTCGTCTTCGCGGGCGGCACCGTGGTCTTCGCCATCTGCGGGCTGTGGATCTCCGGCATCGCCTTCATCGGCATCATCGGGCTCGCCACCGCGAGCGCGGTCGCCCTCATGGTGGCCGCCGCGCTCACGCTGCTGCCCGCCGTTCTCGCGGTCCTCGGAACGAGCATCGACCGCTACCGGATTCCCCGGATCCGGCCCGAGGCGTCCACGCGGAAGTGGGAACGCTGGGGACGCCACGTCGACCGGCACGCCTGGCCGTACGCGATCGCGGCGTCGCTGGTCCTGCTCTTCATCGCGATCCCGACGCTCAGCCTGCGGTTCGGGATCATGGCCGACGGCACGCTGCCGCACTCCAACAGCGCCCGCCGCGCGTACGACGTGACGGCCAAGGAGTTCGGGCCGGGCTGGTACAGCCCGTTCGTCGTCGTGGCGCGCGTACCAGCCTCTCAGTGGCCGATCCAGTCCACCGAGAGCACGAAGGAGGCCAAGGGGCGGATGGCGCTGCGCCGCGAGCCCGGCGGGCGCGTCGCGGTCAGCCCGGACGACCGGCCCGCGTCCAACCCGCAGGCGCTCCGGCTCGGCGAGGACCTGCGGCGAAGGTTCCGCGGCGTCCTCGGCATCGCGACGGTCGAGGCGCCGATCGTCGTCGGCGACACCGCGATCGTGAAGATCGTGCCGACGACGGCGCCGCAGGCCGCGGCAACCGCCGATCTCGTGCAGCACCTGCGCCGGTCGGTGATCCCGCCCGCCGTCGCGTCGTCGCCGGGATCGGTCGCCTACCTCGGCGGCGAGTCGCCGGCCATCATCGACATGGCGACCATCGTCCGCCAGCGCATGCCGTATGTGGTGATCGCCGTCGTCGGCGTCGCGGTGATCCTGCTGATCGTGGCGTTCCGGTCGATCGCGGTGCCGCTCAAGGCCGCCCTGATGAACCTGCTGTCGATCGGCGCCGCGTACGGCGTGGTCGTGGCGGTCTTCCAGTGGGGCTGGGGCATCGGCCTGCTCGGCCTCGACGGGCCGATGCCGATCGTGTCGTTCGTGCCGCTGTTCATGTTCGCGCTGGTCTTCGGGCTGTCAATGGACTACGAGGTCTTCCTGCTGTCCCGGATACGCGAGGAGTACCTCAAGACGAACGACCCGCACGGGAGCGTCATCACCGGGATCGGCTCCACCGCGCGGCTCATCACGTCCGCCGCCCTGATCATGATCTTCGTGTTCCTGAGCTTCCTGCCGCAGCCGGACACGACGGTCAAGATGATGGGCGTCGGCCTCGCGGCGGCGGTCGCCATGGACGCGACGATCGTCCGGCTCGTGCTGGTGCCCGCGCTGATGAGCCTGCTCGGCCACGCCAACTGGTGGTTTCCCGGCCGCGGCCACCGCCCGCCGGACGGCGTCCCGTCCGAGGAGAGCCGTACGCTCGAATCGGTCTAGGCGGGCAGCGCGTAGAGGATCAGCGGGACCACGGCGACGGTGGTGGCGCCGATGAGCATCGCGCCGCGCATCGGCCGCGTCAGGGGCTCCGGCGCGAGCAGGCGGCGTACGCGGACGATGACCGGGTTGGTCTCGTCGGCGATGCCGAGAGTGCCCGCCGGGGTGGGTGCGGCACCGGCGGCGGCGAAGCGCAGCAGCGCGGTGGCCAGCTCCTTGGCGGGGCGGTGGCGGCGGGCGCGGTCGTCGGCGGCCATCTCGATGAGCAGCTCGACCGCGTCGAGCGTGCGGGCGACGATGCGGGCCTGCGGGAAGATGCGGCGCAGCGAGCTGAAGGGCAGCAGCACGAGGTCGTGGCGCTCGCGAGCGTGCGCGCGCTCGTGCGCGAGCACGGCGGCCAGCTCGTACGGTGCGAGCAGCGCTAGCGTGCCCGCGCTGACGACGACCTGGGAGCGTACGCCGGGCACGCAGTAGGCGGCGGCGGCCGGATGGTCGACGACGAGCGTGCCGGGCACCTCCGGGTCGCCGTGGGCGACGAGGGCGAGCAGCGCGCGGTGCCGCCTTCGCGCGCGCAGGACCGTGCCGATGGCGACGAGCAGCACGCCGACGAGCAGGAGCGTCAGCGTCAGGCCTGCGGCGACGGCGGCCATATGGAACGACGAGAGGGCCGAGGGGGCCTGGAAGAACCGGATCACGCCGCCGACCACGCTCCGCCCGTACGGCGCGACGCCGAAGCTGAGGAGGGTGCCGATCGAGGCGAGGCCCCACGCGAGGCCGAGGGCCTGCCACAGCGCGATCGCGGTGTGCGGTGTGCGCCAGGTCCAGCGTGCACGCGTCAGCAGGTGCGCACCCAGGGCGCTACCGGCCGCCATCAGGGCGAGCAGGGCCGTTCCGGTCATCCCGGTTATGTCCCTTCCACCTCGTCGAGGACGCGGCGAAGCAGATCCGCCTCGTCGCCGGACACCGAGCGCGCGAAGTGAGCAAGAGCGGCGACTCGATCGCCCGTCATGCTCAGCGCGCCAAGCATCAACTCCGCAACATACGCTTCCTTTGTCGCGATCGGACGGTAACGCCAAGCACGGCCTTCCCGCTCTCGTACGAGAAAACCTTTTTTGGCCAGCCGGTCGAGCACCGTCATCACCGTCGTGTGCGCGAGGTCGCGGTCGTCGGCGAGCGCACGGCCTACCTCACGTGCCGTCGCACCCTGCTCCCGGTGCCACAGGACCTCCATGACCGCGCGTTCGAGCTCTCCAAGACCCTTCACGCCTACATGCTATCCGCTGTAGTACTACGAGCCGTAGTACTACACTTCGTAGTATGAGTGTCGCCTCGACAGCGTCGGATTTCCTCGCGGCGCGGACCCAGATGGCCCTGACATTGGGCTTCCATATCGTCCTGGCCGCCATCGGCATCGGCCTTCCCGCCCTGACGCTGCTCGCCGAGTGGCGCGGCCACCGCACCGGCGACCCCGTCTACCGCGCCCTCGCCCGCCGCTGGGCGAAGGCCACCGGCGTGCTGTTCGCCGTCGGCGCGGTCTCCGGCACCGTCCTGTCGTTCGAGATGGGCACCCTCTGGCCGCACTTCATGGCCAAGTTCGGGCCGGTCTTCGGCGCGGCCTTCGCCATGGAGGGCATCGCCTTCTTCATCGAGGCGATCTTCATTGGCATCTACCTGTACGGCTGGGACCGGCTGTCGCCACGCGTCCACCTGCTCACCGGCCTGCCGATCGTCATCGGCGGCATCGCGTCGGCGTTCTTCGTCGTCACGGTCAACTCCTGGATGAACCAGCCGCGCGGCTTCCGCCTCGACGCGCACGGCGGCGTCACCGACGTGCACCCGCTGGCCGCGATGTTCAACCCGGCGACCCCGCCGGAGGCGGTCCACCTCATCCTCGCGTCGTTCATGGTCTGCGGCTTCAGCGTCGCCTCGGTGTACGCGGCCGGGATGCTGCGGGGCCGTCGTGACGCGTACCACCGGCGCGCGTTCGCCATCCCGTTCACGTTCGCCGCGGTGACCGCGCCGCTCCAGGTGATCGTCGGAGACTGGGCGACCCGGTTCGTCGCGGACAGACAGCCGGTGAAGTTCGCCGCGATGGAGGGCATCGAGCACACGCGGAACGGCGTGCCGTTCAAGGTCGGGTTCATCGAGGTCCCGAACATGCTGTCGGCGATGCTGCGGTTCGACCCGCACGCGCGGCTCCGCGGCCTGGACTCCTGGCCGCGCGACCTCGAACCCCCGGCGAACGTCCCCCACTACGCCTTCGACCTGATGGTCGTGGTCGGCACGGGGCTCGTGCTGCTCGGGGCGTGGGCGCTCCTCGCCTGGTGGCGCCGCCGCGACCTACCGCGTTCGCCGTGGTTCCTGCGCGCCGCGGCCCTCGCGGGCGCCGGCGCCGCCCTCGCCATGGAGGCCGGTTGGACGACCACGGAGGTCGGCCGCCAGCCGTGGATCGTGTACGGCGTCATGCGCACCGGAGAGGCCGTGAACCCCGGATCCGGGTTGACCGTTGGCCTCTACGTGGTCGTCGTGGTCTACGCCGTGCTGACCGCCGTGACCATCATGGTGCTGCGGCGCATCGCGAGCGCCCCGGAGGTGTCCCGATGACCGGAGTCACGGCCGCGCTGATCCTCGCCGGGCTGACCGCGTACCTGCTGTTCGGCGGGGCCGACTTCGGGGCCGGCGTATGGCACCTGTTCAGCCGCGACCGCAGGCTCATCGAACACGCCATGGGCCCGGTCTGGGAGGCCAACCACGTCTGGCTGATCTTCGTGATGGTGCTGGCGTGGACGGCGTTCCCGTCGGTGTTCGCCGGGATCGCCGCGGCGTACTGGGTGCCGCTGTCGATCGCCGCGCTCGGCATCGTCGCGCGCGGCTCGGCGCTGGCGTTCCGCAAGGTCGTGCCCGACCGGTACGCGGGCACCTTCGCGGTCGCGTCCCTGGTCACGCCGTTCTGCCTGGGCGCCGTCGCGGGCGGCGTCGCGCTCGGGCATCGCGCCTGGCTGAGCCTGCCCGCGGTCTACGCCGGGGTGCTGATGACCGGCCTGTGCGTCTACCTGGCGGCCGTGTACCTCACGTGGGACGCCCATCGCGAGGGCGACGCCGAGCGGTTCCGCGTCCTCGCGATGCGCACCGGGTACGCCGTCGGGGCGCTGGCCCTCATCGGCGCGGTCGCCCTCGGACGTACGGACCGCGCGCCTCACTCGCCGCTCATCGCCCTGTCCGCCGTCGCGGGCGTCGCGTCGCTGGTCCTGCTGTGGCGCCGTTCCTACCTGGCCGTACGCGTGACCGCCGCGCTCGCCGCCGCGACCGTCCTGTGGGGCGCCGCGACAGGAGCCCACCTGGGCCTGAGCACCGCGTCCGCGCCGGACGCGGTGCTCAGAGTGGTGCTGATCGCCCTGGCCGCCGGCGGGGTGCTGCTGGTGCCGTCGCTCATCTGGCTGTACGTCCTCTTCCAGCGCGACGGCTCCCCGCCGGTGGGCAGGTGAGGGCGCGGTCAGCCGAAGATCACGCTGCCGAACCACACCGGCCGCTCCTCCTGCGGGGAGAGAACGGTGTACGAGCCGTAGCACCCGGGGCCGCGGAAGAGCCACGCGCCCTGGTTCGTCCGGTTCCGGGCCGGCCCGACGCCGCGCAGCTCGTAGCAGTGATGCTCCTGAGGATTGTTCAGCGTCAGTGCCTCCCCGTTCTCGTCGTGGTAGCCGAATTCGCCGTGGGCCGCCAGCGCGGAGGGCGCGGAGGACAGGGCCAGCGCGCCGACGGCGGCCAGCGTGGCGGTGACGGTCGTAAGGCGGCCTCGCATGTTGCACTCCAATGCCGTGCCACCGGCGCGCCCGAATGGCGCACCGTAGTCGTTCGATGGCTCTAAGCATTTTCGGTGGCGGGCCGCGCGCCCGGAGGATCGCCGCTCGCCGCACCCGGGTTCACGGCTCATTGATGGCGGTTTTCTTACCGCGCCCATGCTCTTTCCCGCTCAAGGCCCATGCGAGGTGCGGCCTGACGCGGCCGTCTCGTTAGTCCTCAGGGCGCAGTCGCGTCGATATCCGGTGGAGTGCGGTCAGGTCGTCGGAGGAGAGTTCGGACAGGGCGGCGGGTGGCTCGTAGAACAGCTCGTTGACCCGTGTCTTCAGCCGTCTGCCGCTCTCGCTCAGCACCACGACCTTGACGCGCCGGTCGCTCTCGTGAGGACGGCGTTCGACGAGGCCCTGCTTCTCCAGGCGGTCGACGACCCAGGTGACGGTCGAGGCGTCGCAGCGCCACGTCTCGGCGAGGGCGCGCATCGGCTCGCCCCGGTCGCCGCTCAGGCGCAGGAGGGCCTTGAGGTCTCCCGGGCTGACGCCGAACTCGGTGGTGGTCTCCAGATGGCGCTCGTGCTCGGCCAGGAAGATCTTGTACAGCGACGTCCAGATCTCGGACTTGAGCCGATCGTCGTCTTCCATGGCGGCCATCGTACGTCCGCCGGATCGCTCAAAATATTGGAGCCATTAAAAGGTTGGACATCTCCAAGCTTATGTTACGTTCGACCCCGAACAGCACTTCGAGCCACGGGAGTCTCGTGATGACCATCCTGGTGACCGGCGCGACCGGCAGAGTCGGCAGCCGTTTCGTCCCCCGGTTGCTCCAGCAGGGGGAGCGGGTTCGCGTCCTGGCCCGCGACCCCGCACGCGCCGAGCCCCTGGGAGCGGAGGTCGTCGCCGGTGACCTCCGCGACACCGAGGCGCTCGACCGTGCGCTCAAGGGCGCCGACGCCGTCGTGCACCTCGGCGCGGCGTTCCGCGGTGTCTCCGACGAGGAGGCGAACGCCGTCAACCACACCGCCACCGTCGACCTGGCCGAGGCCGCGCTCCGCGCCGGCGTCGCGCGATTCGTCAACGCGAGCACGACGCTCGTCTACGGCCACGGCCGGGGCCGCCCCGCACGGGAGTCGGACGCGCCGGCCCCGCCCGGCTGGGCGTATCCGACCGGCAAGGCGGCGGCCGAACGGGCTCTGCTGAGCCTCCACGAGGCCAAGGGGCTGCCGTTGCGCGTCGTACGCCTCGCCTACGTGTACGGCGAGGGCGATCCGCACCTGGCCGAGTCGGTGACCTGGGCCCGCGGCTGGCCGCCGCACCGGCGTGCGCACCTCGTGCACCACGCCGACGTCGCGCAGGCGCTGCTACGGGCCCTGCGAGCCGACGGCATGGACGGCGAGATCTTCAACGCCGCCGACGACGCGCCCGTCACCGCTCTGGAGCTGCTCCGGCTCAACGGAGAGCCGCTCGCCGAGGACGCGGCGAGCCGTGCGCTCGACGACCCGTGGGAGGGCCTCTGCGACACCTCCAAGATCAGAGAGCTCGGCTTCCGCCCGATCCACCCCAGCGTCTACGCCGCCAGGGACGCCGGCGCCCTGTAAATCGGTTGGGGCCGTGTACGCCCGGTGGGTACGGTCGGGGGACGTCCGCGTACACGAGGATCCGATGAGACTTCACGAGGCAGGGCGGCGAGCTAGCCGCGTCGGGCCGGGAAACGAGCCGTCGTGCTCGGCCCGGCTCGGCGTGTCATGCCGCCGTCCTGCCGACTTCGTGAGGCTCATTCATGCGATCTTCTGAGATACGTTCCGTCTTCCTCGACTTTTTCACCGAGCGCGGCCACCGGCTGGTGCCGTCCGCGTCGCTGATCTCTCCCGACCCGGCGTTGTTGCTGAACATCGCAGGGATGAACCAGTTCAAGCCGTACTTCATGGGCCATGAGGTCCCGGAGTTCGACCGGGCGACCAGCCTGCAGAAGTGCGTGCGCACCGTCGACCTCGACAACGTCGGCCGTACGAGCCGGCACGGCACGTTCTTCGAGATGCTCGGCAACTTCTCCTTCGGCGACTACTTCCGCGAGCAGGCGATCGCCTGGGCGTGGGAGCTGTGCACCGGGCACTTCGGCCTCGAACGGGACCGGCTGTGGGTCACGGTCTTCGAGGAGGACGACGAGGCCGAGCGGCTCTGGCGTGCGATCGGTGTGAGGCCGGAGCGGATTCAGCGGCTCGGCATGGACGACAACTACTGGTCGATGGGGGTCGCGGGCCCGTGCGGGCCCTCGTCGGAGATCCACTACGACCGCGGCCCCGCGTACGGCCGGGAGGGCGGGCCGGCCGTCGACGGCGAGCGCTACCAGGAGCTGTGGAACCTCGTCTTCATGCAGAACCTCCGCGACGACGACTTCGGCATCGTCGGGGAGCTGCCCGCCAAGAACATCGACACCGGCCTCGGCCTCGACCGGCTCGCGGCGATCCTGCAGGACGTCCCGGACATCTTCCACAGTGACCTGCTCGTGCCGGTTCTGGCGACCGTACGCGAGCTGGCCGGAGACGACGGCGGCACCTCCGCGAAGATCGTCACCGACCACGCGCGCACGTCGGCGTTCCTCATCGCCGACGGTGTGCTGCCCTCCAACGAGGGGCGCGGCTACGTGCTGCGCCGTCTGATGCGGCGGGCGATCCGGCACGGGCGGCTGCTCGGGATCGACGGCCCGGTGCTGAACGCCGCGACCGGTGTGGTCGTCGACCTGCACGGCGGCACGTGGCCCGAGCTGAGCGCGCACCGGTCGCTCATCGAGCAGGTCGTGACGGCGGAGGAGGAGGGTTTCGCGCGTACGCTCCGGCAGGGCTCGCGGATCCTCGACACCGCGATACGCGAGGATCGCCTGTCGCCGAAGGTCGCGTTCGACCTGCACGACACGTACGGGTTCCCGTTCGACCTCACCGTGGACGCGGCGCACGCGGCGGGTCTCGACGTCGATGAGGACGCGTTCGCGAAGCTGCTGGAGGAGCGGCAGCGCCGCAGCCGTTCCGGCCGGTCCAGGCGTGACCGCCGGGACCTCGCGGCGGAGTTCGGCCGCACGGACTTCGTCGGCTACGACACGACCGAGGCCGACGTACGGGTGCTGGCGCTGCTGCGCGATGGCACACCGGTCCCGGCGGCCCGCGAAGGCGACGAGGTCGAGGCGATCCTCGACCGCAGCCCGTTCTACGCGGAGGGCGGCGGCCAGGTCGGCGACACCGGCGTCATCCTCACCGCCTCCGGCGCGACCCTCACCGTCCTGGACACCAGGCCCGGCCACGTCCATGTCGTACGGGTCGAGACGGGCGAGGTCGTGCCCGGTGACGCGCGGGCGGTCGTGGACGCGGACCGGCGCGCCGCGGTCGCGCGGTCCCACAGCGCGACCCACGTGCTGCACGCGATACTGCGCCGCGTGCTCGGCGACCACGCGAGCCAGCAGGGCTCGCGCGTCGACGCCGGGCGGCTGCGGTTCGACTTCGCGCACTTCGCGCCGCTGGACCCAGAACAACTCCAGACCGTGCAGACGCTCGTCAACGACCATCTGCTGGCCGACCCAGACGTACGCGTCTGGCACGCGGACCGCGCCGAGGCGGAGGCGGCGGGCGCGATCGCGCTGTTCGGCGAGGCGTACGGCGACCGCGTGCGGATCGTCGACATCGGCGACTTCTCGCGCGAGTTGTGCGGCGGCACCCACGTCGGGCACGGTTCACAGGCGGGGCCGGTGCACATCCTGGGGGAGTCCTCGGTCGGGTCCAGCCTCCGCCGCATCGAGGCGCTGACCGGCGCGGACGCGCTGCGCCACTACGACCACGAGCGTGCGCTGCTCACCGCGCTCACCGGCCTGCTGGGCGGTACGCCCGACGACGCGCCGGAACGCCTCCGGCAGCGGCTCGCGGAGCTGGGCGAGGCGCGGCGCGAGCTGGACCGCCTGCGCCGCGGCGAGCTGGCGGCCGAGGCCGTACGCCTGGCGGGGCACGCCGAGCGGGCCGGCCGTGGCTGGCTGACGGTACGCCGCGTGTCCGGCGTCGGCGCGGAGGAGCTGCGGCCTCTCGTCTCCGCGGTGGCCGAACACCGCGGCGGCGTGGTGGTCCTCGGCGCCGAGGTCGACGGGCGGGCGATGATGGTCGCGTCGGTCGGCCCCGAGCTTGGCGCACCGGCGCGCGACGTCCTCGCGTCCGCCGCGCGCGTCATCGGCGGCGGAGCGGGCGGCAAGGGGACGCTCGCGAACGCGGGCGGCCGGCTCGCCGGACGCCTCGACGAAGCGCTGCGGGTCGCGGCGGACTCCGCACGCGAGATCCTCCGATGACCGGGTCAGACGCGCGTGACGTCCCGTACGTCGAAGCGAGCGGCCTTGCGCGCCATCGAGAAGGCGGTCATCGCGGCCAGCGCCATCGCCAAGATGACCGCCACGGCGAGCTCCAGCACGGTCGGCGGACGGCCGATGCCCGCGCCGACGCCGCTCGACCGCCCCTGAAGGTCGATCAGCCGCGTCGACATGCTCAGGCCGAGCCCCATTCCGGTGACCACGGCGATCAGCGCCAGCACGCTCGTGCCGGTGACCAGGCTCGTGGTGACCTGCCGTGGGGTCAGGCCCATGGCGCGCAGCACGACGATGTCGCGCATGTGGTCGCGGAGCCCGACGGTGGTGGCGGTCAGCAGGTTGGCGGCCCCGATAAGCGCGAGCACGACGACCAGCCCGATGACGACCACGCGGACGGTGATGAGCCGCCGCGCGGGGTTCTGCGTCACCTGGATGTCGAGGTGGTCGCCGGACTCGCGCAGGAGCCGCGAGCGCACGATGTTGGGATCCGCGCCGTGCCGCACGATGACGCTGTACGCCAGCGTCGGTGAGGTGCCCGGCGTCTGTTCGAGGGTGTCCAGCCCGAAGGACAGCACCTCGCCGCTCAGGGAGGGCTCGATCGTACGGCCGACGATGTGCACGATCACCGGTGCACCGCCGATCGTCAGCCGTACGCGGTCCCCTACATGGACGTGCAGCAGGTCGAGCAGGCCCTGCCCGGCGACCGCCTCGCCCGCCGTGCGGTACAGCCGCCCGTCTTGTACGGGAAACGGGTAGGGCCGCTGCGACGTACCGACCGCGCGCGCCTGGATCGTACGGGTCTGGCCGGGCAGCAGGGCGTCGACCTGTGCCTCCGCGTACACGGCCTTAACGCTGGGGTCGCGCTCGGAGATGATCTTTGCCTCTTCGCCGCTCAGCCCCACAGGCCGTACGGTCAGCGAGGCAAGGCCGATCTGCTCGGGATGGTTCTCGAAGTTGTCGAGCGTCGACCAGCAGCCGAGCGCGATCGTCACCATCAGCATGGGGATGGCCAGCCCGCCGACGGTCAGGACCGCCCGCATGCGCCGCGTGAACGCGTCGCGGGCGCCCAGCACGAGCGCCGGCGGCAGCCGGAGGAGCAGCGCCAGGCGCGCGAAGTGGGACAGCCGTCCGCCCGGTGGGTCGGCGCTGACGGTGCTCGTGGGCGACACCCGGCTGCCGCGGTACGCCGGCAGGAGTGTGGCCAGCGCGACGATGATCACCGTCGCGGCCGCGATCAGCGAGAGGCGCCCGAGCGACAGGGGCGCGGTGGCGTTCTCCGTCACCGCCCCGAACAGCGGCCCGGCGAGGGAGGAGTCGGTCAGCACCGAGCCGATGAGGCTGCCGAGCAGGACCCCGGCGATGCCGAGACCGATCTGTTCGAGGATCAGCATCAGCCTGATCTGGCCGGGCGTGAAGCCCAGCGCCTTCAGCAGCGCGATGTCCTGCAGCAGCGCCAGGATCCGCCCTCCGGTCGCGAGGCCGATGGCCAGCGCGGCGGCGACGAGCGCGACCACGCCGAACATGCCGAGCAGCAGCCCGACCAGGCGGCTGTCGGCCTCCATCGATGCGCGGACCTGCGGCCATGCCGCCACCCGGTCGACGTGGTCGCCGCCGAGCACCGTGACCACCCGCTGGGCGAAGAAGTCGGTGGAGTCCGGGTCGGACAGTTGGAGGCCGGTGAGCAGCTCGGTGTGGCCGCTCTCGGGTTCGATCGTGTTGAGCTCCGGCGGCAGCACCCACGCGATGCCCGGCGTCGACGAGGGGTACGCGGCCTGGTCCGAGGCGTCGGCGATGCCGATCACGGGCATGTCGTGGCGCCCGCCGTTGAGGCCGCGGACGCTCAGCCGGTCGCCGACGCCGAGGCGCAGGACGGCCGCGAGAGTGCGCTCGACGACGACGCCGTCGGGCCGCGACGGATCGAGCCACCGGCCGTGGGCGAGGATCGGGTGCCCGATCTCGGGCATCCGGCTTCCGAGCGCGCGTACCTCCAGGGGCGCCCGCTGGCCCTCCTGCACGGCCGTCGCGACCGTGGTCTCGAACGGCCCGCTCTGACCGGTGACGCCGTCCATGTGCGCGAGCGGCGTCAGGTCGGTGCCGGGACGGGCGTGGATCCAGACGTGCGCGCCGTTGGAGCGGTGGAACAGCCCCTTCCAGGGATCCAGCGCGCCGGCGAGCAGCGTGACCGACATGATCAGCGCGGTGACGACCCCGGCCACGACGCAGACCGAGAGAATCGCCTGGCCGCGGCGGGCACGAATGTCGGCGCGTATCCAGCGGATGGTGGCGTGCACGGTGCCTTTCACAGATCCAGGATCGAGCCGATGGATGACGCGCCGTCGGCCGTCGGCCGGACCGCGGCGTCATCGACGATCATGCCGTCGAAGAGCGAGATCACCCGGTCGGCGGCGCTCGCGACGCGGGCGTCGTGGGTGACGAGCAGGATCGTCTGGCCCTGGTCGTGGACCTGTTCGAGCAGCCGGATCACGTCGCGTGTGTTGGTGCTGTCGAGATTGCCGGTGGGCTCGTCGGCGAGGAGCAGGCTCGGCTCGTTGGCCAGCGCGCGCGCCAGCGCGACGCGCTGCTGTTCACCGCCGGACAGCCGGGTGGGCGTCGCGTCGGCGCGCTCGCCGAGGCCGAGCTCCTCCAGCAGGTACTTCCGGCGTGCCCGCGCCTGCTTGGGCCCGGCGCCGGCGAGCAGCGCGGGAAGTTCCACGTTGTCGGCGACCGTCATGTTGGAGATGAGGTTGAAGAACTGGAACACCACGCCGACGTGCCGGCGGCGCAGCACCGCGCGCTCGGCCTCGCCGAGTTCGCCGAGCCGGCTCCCGCGGAGCCAGATATCGCCACTCGTCGCGGGCACGAGACCGGCTAGGAGGTGGAGTACGGTCGACTTCCCGGATCCGGAGGGACCCATTACCGCGACGAATTCTCCCGAGTGCACGACGAGGTCGATTCCGCGGATGGCGTGGACGTCGACGCCGTCCGAGTGGTGCACCTTCCGCAGGTCCTTGGTGCGGATCATCGCTGCTTCGGGGGATGATCCGGTGTCCTCGGCCGCGCTCACAGGAGTTCCTCCTGGCAACGTTCGAGCCATTCGAGGTCGGCCTGCAAGTGCAGGCGGGCGCCTTCGATGAACAGGTCGGAGATGGGGTTGTCCTCTGTCGGGTCGGCTTGGGCGGTCATCGTCCGCATGAGGCCGAGCAGGTGACGGCGCTGGTTGTTGATGAGAGTGACGCGGTCGGCGGCGCCCGTCATCGGGGCGAGCGCCAGCTTCAAGAAGAACTCACTACGGACGCGCGGGCCCTCGCCGGGCTCGTCGATCCAGGCCACGAGGGCTTCGCGGCCGGCGGGGGTCAGCTCGTAGACGCGCTTGTTGGGACGGCTCGTCTGCGCCACGTCATCGACGCGGACCAGGCCGTCCTTCTGCAGGCGCCCGAGCGTCACGTAGATCTGACCGATGTTCGGCGGGGGATAGGCGCTCCCGAACGTCCGCTCCAGGGCCTGTTTCAGTTCGTAGCCGTGGGCGGACTCCTTGGCCAACAGCGCAAGCAACACCGATCGCACCCTTCGGCCACCTCCTCAGGAATCGCACATGTCAGGAATGTTAGGCGCGAACACGACACCCTGACACGACTAATCAACTTGAAACTTCCGTTGATCTATGGACAACACGCATGCATTGCATGTATGTAGCCGACTGAGAATCAGAGAGAGGCCGACATGGTGCGTTCGCTGGCGAGCAGGCTTTTCGTCGTGGCAGTGCTGGTGGCGGGTTGCGGCCTCACCGGTCCTTCGCGTGAGGCGAATGACTCGCCCTCGATGGCGTCGAGTGGCCCGATCACCCTCGCGACCGGCCGCGACCTCACGGGGTACATGCAGCCACTGGTCGACAAGTGGAACGCGGCGCACCCTTCCGAACGCGTGACGCTGCTCGAACTCCCCGAGGCGGCCGACGACCAGCACGCCCAGATGGTCACCAACCTGCAGGCGAAGAGCGACCGCTACGACGTGCTGAACATGGACGTCGTGTCGACGGCGGAGTTCGCCGACAACGGATGGATCATCCCGCTCGACCGGCGGCAGTTCCCGCTGGACCAGTTCCTGAAGCCGGTCGTGGCCACCGCCGTGTACGGCGGCCGCCTCTACGGCGTCCCGTACACGAGCAACGCCGGCGTGCTCTACTACCGCAAGGACATCCTCGACAAGGCGGGCAAGCGACCGCCGAAAACCTGGTCCGAGCTCCGGAATCTCGCCCGCACCGTGGCGCCGAAGTACGGCCTGGAGGGATACGCGGGCCAGTTCCTGACGTACGAGGGCCTGACGGTCAACTTCGCCGAGGCCGTGCAGTCCGCGGGCGGGGCGATCCTCACCGAGGACGGCACGAAGGTCGCCGTCGACTCACCCCAGGCGCGCCAAGGCCTGCAGTTCCTGGTCCAGGGGTTCCGCGAGGGGTGGATCCCCCGGCAGGCCCTGACCTACAAGGAGGAGGAGTCCCGCAGGGAGTTCCAGGACGGAAAGCTGCTCTTCCTCCGCAACTGGCCCTACGTCTACGGTCTCGCCGACCGTTCCGACAGCAAGATCCGCGGCAAGTTCGGGGTCACCGTGCTTCCCGGGGAGGACGGTCCCGGCTCCAGCACGCTCGGCGGCGCCAACCTCGCCGTCAGCGCGTACTCCCGGCACCAGAAGACGGCGATCGCCTTCATCAAGTACTTCACCGGCCTGGACAACGAGCGCCAGGTCCTCGTCAAGGGGTCGTTCCCGCCGGTGTGGACGCGGCTCTATGACGACCCCGAGCTGATCAAGCAGTTTCCCTACCTGCCGGTCCTGAAGCACAGCATCCTCGCGGCCATGCCGCGGCCGATGAGCCCCAACTACACCCAGGTGAGCCTCGCGATCTCCAACGCGGTGAGCGGGGCCATCTCCCTCCGGCAGCCTCCGGACAACGCCGTGTCGCAGATGGCCGGCGACCTGCGGAGCGTCATCACCAACCGCTGACCCTCCGCAGGGACGGAACGACCGCGCCCTCGTTTCCCTGGTGTTCGCCGACATCGGGTCGCGGCCGATGCCCGAATGGCCGCAGTCTCGTAAGTACCGGCTCGGTCAGGTCAGGGCTTCCTGGCAGTGCTCCAGCCATTCGAGGTCGGCCTGCAGATGCAGGCGCGCCCCCTCGATGAGCAGGAGGGCGATCTTGTTGTCGCGCTCGGTGGCGGAGACCAGATCCGAGAGTCCGCGCATGAGATTGAGGAGGTGCCGGCGCTGTCTGTTGATCAGGGTCATGCGGTCGGCCGCACCCGCGGCAGGGGCCAGCGCGAGCTTCACGAAGAAGTCGTCGCGGAGGCGGGGGCCGTCGCTCTGCTCGTCCACCCAGGCGGCCACGGCGTCGCGGCCGGCGGGGGTCAGTTCGTAGACCTTCTTGTTCGGGCGGCTGGTCTGCTCGACGTCCTGGCTACGGACGAGACCGTCCTTCTCGAGCCGTCCGAGCGTCACGTAGATCTGGCCGATGTTGGGCGATGGGTAGGCACTGCCGAACGTGTGCTCGAGGGCCTGCTTCAGCTCGTAGCCGTGTGCCGGCTCCTTGGCCAGCAAGGCAAGCAGGATCGGACGCATCTGTGGCCACCCCCTCTCTCCTACCTACATGTCAGCCATGTTAGTTCGCCCTGTCAAGCAAATGGATGCCATCAATCTCGGCCTCCTCCGTTGACTCGTATATATGCTCAATATATAACGAGTATCTATCGAGTCGAGATGATCGAAACCTCGGAGGTGGCCGTATGACCGCGAACGGCCGGATATCGGCAGGACGTCGAGCAGCGACCGAAGGGTGGCTCCGATGAGCGCCCTCGCACACGAGCAGGTCCCTGTGGTGGCCCCCGCGCCGATCGACTGGCGCGTCTCGGTCCCCGGGTTGCCATCCATCGTCAGCACCGCACGCCGACTCGTCCGTACGGCCCTCGGCGACTCGCCGCGGGTCGACGACATCGAACTGATCGTCAGCGAACTCGTCACCAACGCCATCCGCCACACGCGCAGCGGCGCCAGGGGCTCCGCGGTCACACTGCGGATCCTGGCCGAGCCCTACCGGGCCCGCGTCGAGGTGATCGACCTCGGCCGTACCTCCTGGGTACGCCCCGCCGCGCCCGCCGAAGAGGACGAGTGCGGCCGCGGGCTGCTCATCGTCAACGCGCTCGCCGACCGTGCCGGCCACGAGAAGGTGCCGCTCGGCCAGGTCTCCTGGGCCGAGATCTCCTGGGACGAACCCCACTTCGCCATCACTCCCACCCTGGCGCCGCTCCGGGTGCGCCCTCATGCGGCGATGTGCCAGGAGGGGATCTTTCGGTGACCGGCTCCCGCATCACCCCCGGTCAGCGGGTCGAACTCGCGGTCGACAACCGCCGCGTGCACTTCTTCCACCCTCAGGCCGGCCTCGCCATCGGCCGTACCAGCTGATCACAGACCAGGGCCCGCCGGACTGCGACGATGCTCCGGCGGGCCTTGAATAACCTTCCCCCGCCCTCCTGTCACATCGGCCCGTCCCATCTCGTCACTTCGATGACGGGACAAGAGGGGTGGCCGATGGATGAGAAAGAACTTCTGGCGGAGCGGTTCGAGTCCGACCGGAGTCACCTGCGGGCGGTGGCGTACCGGATGCTCGGATCGCTCACCGAGGCGGACGACGCGGTCCAGGAGGCCTGGCTGCGCCTCAACCGCTCCGACGTCAGCGAGGTCGCGAACCTCGGCGGATGGCTGACGACCGTCGTCGCCCGCGTGTGCCTGGACATGCTCCGCTCGCGTACGTCACGGCGCGAGGACCCCATGGACGTGGGCGTGCCCGACCCGGTGGTCAGCCTCACCGGCGCGACCGACCCCGAGCAGCAGGCCCTGCTCGCCGACTCGGTCGGCCTCGCGATGCTCGTCATCCTCCAGACCCTCGAACCCGCCGAACGCCTCGCGTTCGTCCTCCACGACATGTTCGCGGTGCCGTACGAGGAGATCGCGCCCATCGTCGGCCGCTCCACGGTCGCGGCCCGCCAGCTCGCCAGCCGCGCCCGCCGCCGCGTACAGGAGAAGGCACCGGTGCACGAGACCGACCTCACCCGCCAGCGCGAGGTCGTCGACGCCTTCCTCGCCGCGGACGGCCGGATCGCCGAGATCGACATCCTCGCCGACCCCGAACGCCTCCGCCGTCTCGACCTCACGCCCCTGTGAGTCCGCCGGGCCCATCATGGTGGCATGCGCATCACGCTGATCGAGGGGGACATCACCCGGCAGGAGGCCGACGCGGTGGTCAACGCCGCCAACTCGTCGTTGCTCGGCGGTGGCGGCGTCGACGGGGCGATCCACCGCAACGGCGGCCCGGAGATCCTCGCCGCCTGCCGTGACCTCCGGGCCTCCCACTACGGCAAGGGCCTGCCGACCGGCCAGGCGGTGGCGACGACGGCGGGCCGACTGCCGGCCCGCTGGGTGATCCACACGGTCGGGCCGGTCCACTCCGAATCCGAGGACCGGTCCGCGCTGCTCGTCTCCTGCTACCGCGAGTCGCTCCGGGTCGCCGACGAACTGGGCGCCAAGACCGTCGCCTTTCCGGCGATCTCCGCGGGCATCTACGGCTGGCCCATCGACGACGCCGCGCGCATCGCGGTCCGCACCGTACGCGGCACTCCGTCGTCCGTGGAGGAGGCGAGGTTCGTCCTGTTCACACCGGGCGTCCTCGCCGCCTTCGAACAGGCCGCCGGCGCCTGAGACGCCCGGCGCACACGTGCGTGCGCCGGGCATCGAAACCGGTCAGGCGCCCATCGCGTGCGGCGCGCGCGTGGCCATTCTGGGCATGTGCTCACGCGCGAGCAGCGCGCCCGCGGCGAGGACCCACAGGGCCAGCAGGATGGCCGGAATGTACGACGCGAGGAAGCCGCCCGGCGCCCAGGCACCGCGCGTCGCCCACACCGTGAACGCCGCGATGATGGAGATCAGGGCGACGACCCCGGCGAAATAGGCCATCCACATCGGGAACACATGCGTGCGCGCGATCGCGATGGCGCACGCGATGAGTGGTACGGCCACCGCGAGTCCGCCGATGGTCCCCATCACCATGGCCGTGCTGAACGGCACGGCGGCGAGGATCAGCAAACCCGCGTGGACGGTCAGTGCGTAGGTCATGGCGCCGAACAACGACGCCGCGACGAACGCGATCGCTGAGACGAGCGTGAACCCGGCGAGCACGACCGAGGGCGCGTCGCTCATGTCGTCCGCGCGCCGGAAGGCGGTGGCCAGTGCCGCGCCGAACCACAGGAGCAGAGCCGCGGCGATCGCGTAGAGCAGCGTCGCCAGCAGGATCCTGCCGCGGTTGTCGTTCATGAACGTGGCGATCACGCCCATGGTGTCGTTGCTTCTCGGCGTGCTGCCCATCACCAGGCGCCCGACGATCGCGAAAATCACCGCGCCGATGCCTGCGAGGCCACCCCATCGCATTCCGTGGCCCTCACGCATGCGCATCTCGTGGCCTTCGCGCATGACAATCATCTCCTCAGATGTGCCGGAGTCGTAATTCCACGTTTCTCCAGCTCGCGGGGCACGCCCATGGTCGAAGGTCCTGAAATCGGTTCCGAATTCAGGCGCATTGAACGGTGAAAGCGGGCATTCGGCTCCTTACCGGAGCGTCAGGGCACGGCACCGCGTCCGGCGAGGCCGCGCCGTACGCCGCCGGGCCGTCACGGCCCTGACAGGCGGTCAGACGGGGCCACCGCCGACCAGGGGAGCGTCATCTCGCCGAGCCGCCAGCGGCCACGGCCACCCAGTGGCGCCCGCGTGTGGACGGGGTGCTCGCGCGCCAGCAGCTCGACCGCGGTGACCCAGCGCTGGCGCGGCCCGAACACCGACTGCGGCGCGGCGACCGCCCACGCACGGTCGAACGCGGTCAGCAGCCCGTGGACCCGTTCGCCCGGCACGTTGCGGTGGATGAGGGTCTTCGGCAGGCGCTCGGCCAGCTCGGAGGGGTGGGACAACGACCGGAGGTGCGCGGCGAAGGTGATCGTACGAGGCACGGCCTCCCGGTCCAGCGCCGCCCAGACGGCGAGCCGGCCGGTCTCGCCGCAGGTGCCCTCGACGAGCACGCCGTCCGGCGCCAGACCGGCGCGCAAGCGGTCCCACGCGGTCCACGCCTCGGCCTCGCCGTACTGGCGCAGCACGTTGAACGCCCTGATCAGCGACGGCCGCCGCTCGACGGGCAGCTCGAACCCGCCGAGCCGGAAGGACAGCCCTTCGCGCTGGTACGGCTTGGCCGCCGCGACCCGGGCCGGGTCGATCTCGATGCCCACGACCTCGACCCGCGGATGCACCTCCCGCAGCCGCGAGAACAGCTCCGCCGTCGTGACCGGCGACGCGCCGTAGCCCAGGTCGACGACCAGCGGGCGCGCCTCGCGGCGGAGGGCCGGGCCGTACACGTGTGTGATCCAGCGGTCGACGCGGCGCAGCCGGTTGGGCGCGGTCGTCCCCCGGGTGACCGCGCCCTCGGGCCGTCGCGTGCGTGCGACGCGCCGGGCTTCCTTCGGCACGGCGAGGCGGCTACACGCGGTGGACCTTGTGGGCCGCGGCCTGCGCGCGCGGCTGGACGTCGATCCGGTCGATGTTGACGTGCGCGGGCCGGGTCACCGCCCAGGCGACGCAGTCCGCGATGTCGTCGGCGTTCAGCGGCTCCGGCACGCCCTCGTACGCCTTGGCGGCCTTCTTCTCGTCGCCCTTGAAGCGCACGAGCGAGAACTCGTCGGTGCGCACCATGCCGGGCGCGACCTCGGTCACCCGCACCGGCTGGTCGTACAGCTCCAGGCGGAGGGTGTCGTTGACCGCCGCGGCGGCGTGCTTGGCGGCGGTGTACCCGGCGCCGCCCTCGTACACCGCGTGCCCGGCCAGCGAGGTGAGGTTCACGATGTGCCCCTCGCCGCTCTCGATGATCTTGGGCAGCAGTGCACGGGTGACGCGCATCAGGCCGAGCACGTTCGTGTCGTACATCCGCTGCCAGTCATCGGTGTTCGCCGCGGACACCGGGTCGAGCCCGAAGGCGCCGCCGGCGTTGTTCACCAGGACGTGGCACTGCTTCAGGCCGGCCGCGAGGGAGTCCACCGACTCCTGGTCCGTGACGTCGAGCGTGACCACCGCGACGCCGTTGCGGCGCCCCTGCGGGTCGGAGCCCTCGATCTCGGACTTCAGCTTCTCCAGTCGGTCGCGGCGGCGCGCCGCCAGGACCACGTCGAACCCCTCGGCCGCGAGCCTGCGTGCGGTCGCCGCGCCGATGCCACTGCTCGCTCCCGTCACCACTGCTGTCTTTCGCACGCAGGCATCATCGCAGCCGTCCCGCACGAGCGGACAAGGGACCACGACTGCCCGGCCATAGAGGGAATGCCGGAGAGCGGTCAGTAGGTTCTTGTACCGGAGGTGGTGCCAGTGTCAGGTATCGGCCGGATCGCGACGATCAGTGTTCACACGTCGCCCCTCGACCAGCCGGGAACCGGAGACGCCGGCGGGATGAACGTCTACATCGTCGAAGTCGCCAAGCGGATGGCCGAGCGCGGCGTCGAGGTCGACCTGTTCACGCGGGCGACCACACGCGCCCTGCCACCGGTCGCCGAGCTGGCCCCCGGCGTGTTCGTACGGCACGTTCCCGCCGGTCCGTTCGAGGAACTCGACAAGAGCGAGCTGCCTCGCCAGATGTGCGCGTTCACCTCGGGGCTGCTGCGCACCGAAGCCGTGCACGAGCCCGGCCACTACGACGTCATCCACTCGCACTACTGGCTCTCCGGCCAGGCGGGCTGGGCCGCGCGGCGCCGTTGGGGCGTGCCGCTCGTCCACTCGATGCACACGCTCGCCAAGGTCAAGAACGCCGCGCTCGCCGAAGGCGACGCGCCCGAGCCCCTCGGGCGCGTGGTCGGCGAGCAGCGGATCGTCGACTACGCCGACCGCCTCATCGCCAACACCGACGACGAGGCCGAACAGCTCACCTCTCTCTACGACGCCGACGCCGACCAGGTAGCGACCGTCCTGCCGGGTGCCGACCTGTCGACCTTCACCCCCGACGTGCCCGCGGTAGAGGCCCGGCGCCGCCTCGGCCTGCCCGTGGACCGGACCATCCTCCTCTTCGTCGGCCGCATCCAGCCCCTCAAAGCGCCCGACGTGCTCCTGCGCGCCGCCGCGCGCATGGTCGAACACGACCCCGCGCTCCGCGACCACCTCCTCGTGGCCGTCGTCGGCGGGCCCAGCGGCTCGGCACGCGCCCGGCCGGAAGAACTGCGACGGCTGGCCATCTCCCTCGGCATCGAGGACATCGTGCACTTCGCGCCGCCGTGCCCCCAGGCCGAACTGGCCGACTGGTACCGCGCCGCCGACATCACCGTCGTCCCCTCCCACAGCGAGTCCTTCGGCCTGGTCGCGGTCGAGTCGCAGGCCTGCGGCACCCCGGTCGTCGCGGCCTCCGTCGGCGGCCTGCGCACGGCCGTACGCCACGGGGAGTCCGGTCTCCTCGTCCACGGGCACGACCCCGGGGAGTACGCCCGCGTGCTGCGCCACCTGCTCGACGCCCCCGCACGGCTGCGCGGCATGTCACGCGCCGCCGTACGCCACGCCGCGCAGTTCGACTGGCAGGGCACGGCCGATCGCCTGATCGCCGTGTACACCGAGGTCGTGAGCGAGGCCGCGATGGCCGTCTCGGCCTGAGAGGAGACGCATGAGCGACGCCGACCAGGAGCTGAAGGCGATCCTGGACGACCAGGAGCTGGAGTACGAGCGCCCGCGCCCCGGCGCGTACCTGGTGAAGCTGCCCGGCCAGCACAAGCTCGCCACGATGACGTGGCTCATCGCCGGCGACCACAGCCTGCACGTCGAGGCGTTCTTCTGCCGCCAGCCCGACGAGAACCATCAGGAGTTCTACGGCTGGCTGCTCCGCAAGAACGGCGGGATGTACGGCGTGGGCTTCGCGCTCGACCCCGTCGGCGACGTGTACCTCGTGGGACGGCTCCCGCTGTCGGCCGTGACCCCCGACGAGATCGACCGCGTCCTCGGCTGCGTGCTCACCTACTCCGACGAGAACTTCGACCACGCCCTAGAACTCGGCTTCGCCGGCTCCATCCGGCGCGAGTGGGAATGGCGGGTCAAGCGCGGAGAGAGCCTCGCCAACCTCCGTCCGTTCGCACGGATCCTGCCCGACCGGCCCGCGACCGACGAGGCCTGAACGCGCAGGCCGAGGGCTTTCATCAGGCGAGCACCCAGTAGGCTCGCTGCCCATGGCGACATTGGTACTTCTCCGACATGGCGAGAGCGTCTGGAACGCCGAAGGCCTCTTCACCGGCTGGGTGGACGTTGATCTGTCCGAGAAAGGCGAGGAGGAGGCCGTCAACGGCGGCGACCTTCTACTCGACGCCGGTCTCCGCTTGGACGTCGTGCACACCTCGGTGCTCAAGCGCGCGATCCGCACGGCCAACATCGCGCTCGACGCCGCCGAGCAGATCTGGATCCCCGTACGACGGTCGTGGCGCCTCAACGAGCGCCATTACGGCGCCCTCCAGGGCAAGAACAAGGCTCAGACCCGTGAGGAGTACGGCGAGGAGCAGTTCACGACCTGGCGCCGCTCCTACGACACGCCCCCACCGCCGATCGCCGACAGCGACCCGCTGTCCCAGGCCAACGACCCCCGCTACGCGCTCCTACCGTCGGAGCTACGCCCACGCACCGAATGCCTGGCCGACGTGGTCGACCGGCTGCTCCCGTACTGGTACGACTCGATCGTCCCCGACCTCGCTGCGGGCCGTAACGTCCTGGTCGCCGCCCACGGCAACTCACTCCGCGCCCTGGTGAAACATCTCGACGCGATCTCCGACGAGGACATCGCGGGGCTGAACATCCCGACCGGCATCCCGCTGCAGTACGAGCTGGACGAGGACTTCGAGCCGCTGAAGAAGGGCGGCGAATACCTCGACCCCGAGGCCGCCAAGGCGTCCATCGAGGCGGTCAAGAACCAGGGTAAGAAGTAGACCTGAGTGTCGAACAGCCCCCTCACCTCCGTTCTCGTCACAGATAAAGGGGCCGCTCGTCGCTTTGGGTCGTCTGTGGGCCGTCAGAGGTTCGGCTCAGCCGCCTCGAACACGGCTCGGTGCCTATGACGGCGCAGGTCCGTGCGCTTCCCAAGCTGTTGGTGCTCCAAGGGACGCACGGACACTGATCGGGAGTCGGCGTCCTATCTCCATCGACGCGGCATGCCTCCATGCGGGCTGTCGACCACCAGTGGTGCCGATCCTGCTGCGAGGTAAGGGTGATCAGGGAAGTCGGTGTGGGTGTTCGGTCTCGACACGGCCCTCACTGAGGGCTGCCTCTGCTAACGACCTTGGAAGACCGTGGACCGATTTGGACAATACGCTGATCCAGCAGCAGTTCAGGGGACGGTTCTGGATGGCTAGACAGCATTGTTCTTGCCACGGATAAGACTGCCGAACCGTGGTGTAGCCGTATCAAGTGCGGCGGCGCGTCGCGCCGCAGCAGCTCCGCTGCGCCGCCGCGAGGTCCAGGCCGCCGCGTACATGTCGGCGGGTACAGGGCCTGGCCTCAGTCAGTGACCATGAGTCCGGGCAGGGTCTCCCAGCCGAGGACATGCAACAAGATGCGCAGGTCTCTCGGGAGCCCATGCAAGGTGACGTGCCTGGCTGGTTCGTAGTCGCCGGCCGAACAGGGATAGACCATGCCGCTGGGTGAGACCAAGCCGACGATGATCCCGAGACCGGCGGCGTCGCAGGAACGCACACCGGACAGATGAACGTGGACGTCGTCGTCATGCTCGATGAGCTTGTTTAGGGCATCTGTGAGTGGGGCGCGCGTCGAGCGGACAATCTGGCCAGCCAGGGCGAGCCCGTCAGGTGTCCTCGTGATGGTCAAGATCCCATCGTCATACAGGGCCTGGGTATTAACCACGAGAAATCCCCCCCGGCAACGTTACCTCTATGTGCAAGAACGGTGCAGAGCGGGACCGGGGAAGGCTGGCGCCCCTGGTGCCGATCGAGATGACCAACGCGATATGTCACCTGGCGCGGTACCCGTTCACCATCGGGATCGGATCCGGGCATGCCGTTACGGCTGGGTCCGTTGGCTGCGCGAGCGCGCAAGACGGGCGGCTCGGGTAACGGCCGCGCGGACTGAGTCTCCGTGTATCTGGTTCGTGGGTAGGAACGCGAAGCGGTCAGTTGATGGACGCTCCTCGTAGGCGGAGGTCAAGATCACCACTGGTCGATCACCGTCGGTGGACCGCGTGAGCTGGGATGCGCATTCGATGCCGCTTTCTTGGCCGAGCCGCAGGCCGACCACGACCACGTCGGGGTGGTGCTGGGCGTTCAGCTGAAGCGCCCCAATGATCGACGTTGCCAGCCCAACGACGTCCAGCCCATCGCGGGCCAACTGGATACCGATGGCCCGCGCGTAGATCATCGTCTCGCTGACCACCAGACATCGCACAGCCACCCTTCCACACATACCATGCGACCCTGCGCCACGACATCGCAGGTAGAGACAAGAACGCGACCCCCACCTGAGGCGATCAGTGCGGGCCTGTCGGTGCACTGGTCGACGCTGGATCACCGCGACGGTGGATTCGCACCCCATCTCGTCATTCGTGGCTTCTCGGAGCGTCAGCGGTGATCGATTCCATGTGTGGAGTTGACCCGATCGCGGCACTCAGCGTTTTCGCGGATGGGTAGCTGATAGCCACGACCCGGCGGTGGCTGCCGGTTCGCGTGTCCTGTCGGTTCCCGGCTGTGGGGTATGAAATGCGTCCTGTGTCTCGTGCGGCGGCCATTGTCGTGGTGCTTCTGTCCGGTATCGCGAGCCCGGTGTCCGCGGACACCGCGTCCGTTCGTACCGTGTACAGCTCGATCCCGGCGAACTTGCCGGGGAACGTGTCCAGTGTCGGGTTCGAGTCGCTCGGCACGAGCGAGTTCGGCGACGCGGTCGGCCTGGCCGCCGGCGGACGTCGGCTCCGCACGCTGACCGTAGTGTTCACGAGCGGTGCGTGCCAGGCGCGGCTGGCCGGCAACGTGTGCGTCACGACGCCGGGTGCGACCTTCAACGTGCCCATCACCGCGAGTATCTATGCCGTCGACAGCTCCAGTGGCAGCCCCGAACCCGGCGCGCTGATCACCTCGATCATCAGCAACGTCGCGATCCCGTTCCGGCCGTCACAAGACGACGTGCGATGCACCGGCCCCAACACCGGCAACTGGTTCAGCGCTGCCGACAACCAATGCTTCACCAACCTCGCGGTGAAGGTCACATTCGCGCTCCCGCTCGGCGTCACGCTGCCCACCAGGGTGGTCTGGACGGTCGCCTTCAACACCACGCACTCGGGTTACCACCCCATCGGCACGAGCGCGCCGTGCTTCACCTCCTCAGGCGGCTGCGGCTATGACTCGCTCAACATCGGCGTGCGCACCTTCCCCGGTTCACCATTCGTCGGGATCGACCTCGACCCCGACGGCGTCATCCTCTTCTCCAACAACAGCGGCCTCAACTGCGGCGGACCCACTGACGTCCTGCGGCTCGCCACTCCGTGCTGGACCGGGCTCACCCCGCTCGGCGCGATCGCGGTCGCAGCGCCGATCCACGTGTCCGGCACACAGATGCAGAACCAGCCCGGCCAAAGCCAGGTGAACGGCGGCCGTTGACGCCTCCCATCGCTGGACCTTGTCCCTGGGGAAGGGCTCACCATCGAGCCCGACCCCGAGGACGGCGACCTGGGATCGCGACGCCGAAACCTATCCACGACCCGTGACCCGCAGGTTCTCCAGAACACCCACGGGCCGCCGCTCAGCCACGCCACCATGACTGGCGGCGAGGTCGAGTACCTCCGCATCGATTGGATGCAGAACGCCATCTACCAGATGGTCGTGACCACGGCATCGGACATGAATGTGGCCCGCCGGATCGAGCGCGGCGAAGTCGACCCGAACGCCGAAGCCGACCGAGAAACTAGCCCTGTTTCCCCAGATGGGTGATCGTTAACGGAGTTGCCGGGGGTCGATGCGGAGCAGGTCCAGGAGCGCGCAGAGTGCCCCACTTGGCGGACTCAAGTGCGTCCCCTTTGTCCCCAACTGCTTCTGACCTGGGCGGACTTAGGGACGCGGCGGGGGACACCACGGCGAGAACGGGCTGGAACATAAGGGCGTGCGCTGGGGCCGTCTGTGGGCCGTCGAAGGGCGGCCGGGGGTGACCGGCAACGACCAATGACAACTACTCGTATGCAGGACGGCGAAGACGCGCGTGGCCGCCGGCCGGCCGGCCCTCGGGTCGGGCATCCGGCCCTTCCGGGCCGACCCGGCCCGAACCGGTCGGCCGTCCGCCCAGAATGCGATGAGATCCAGAGAAGAGCCCTTATGTCGCACGGACGCCGGAGCGCTCCACGTGCGCATGTTTGCGCGTATCAGTGGTCGCTCGGGTATGTTCAGGTCGGTGATTGCGGCGTCTCAGCGAGCCTCTCTTGGAGTTTGGCGTGCCGGAATTGGTAGACAGGTCCCACCGTGCGCAGAAGGTGTCTGCTCCGCGCGTCTTCCAGGAATGAGATCAGCCGCAGCGGGAGCTTGTACCGGGTCGTGAGTCGCACCGCGGCCACTGCGGTGTCGAGGGCGGCGGAACCAGGCGAGCTTACGGCGGTGCTGTCGAAACGTCTGGTGATCAATGTGCCGCCGAGCCCCAACACGAGCCCGACCAGCAGCACGAGCGGAAGCACGACGGAGAGTCTGGACGCGAGCCCAGATGCGAGCCCGGGCACGAGCCTGACCGTGAGTCTGGCCAGGAGCCCGAACACGGGTATGAACACGAGCCCGGCGTTTCTGTCGTGGCGCCAGACATCCGCAGGCCCGAGCGAGCGTTCGTCAACGCCTGTGTGCCTCGCGAGCCCGCGAAGGGCGACCCCCGCAAGTCCGGAGGTGAGCCCAACCGGGAACCCGGTCAGGAGCCCGGCTGAGAACCCGGACACGAGCCCGGCTGAGAGCCCGGCCAGGAGCCCGGCTACGACCCCGGTCACGAGCCCGAACATGAGATTTTGCAACGCGCTCCGATAGGTAAGGCGGGCGATCCGTCTTGGTGTGATCGTGATCGGTACCTCTCGCGAGTACCCGATCGAGGATCCGAAGAAGGTCATAAGCCCAAACACGAGCCCGACCGAGAGCCCAAGCCCAAGCCCGATGACGAGTTCGTTCGCGAGCACGGTCGCGACGGCGGACACGATCATTCGGGAGCGGAGAGTCGTCCAGGTTGGGATGTGCCACCAGGCGAGATCCGAGGTGTGCTGTTCGGTGAGCCGGGCAGCGAGGTAGCGCAGCGTGCGTTCGGCGGTGGCCACGGTGTAACGAGGGTTTGGACGTCCAGGGCGGGGTGTATACGCGGCGGTGATGGCTTGGTCGAGGAGATGGGTTTCGATGTCGACAGCGGTAGGAAATCGTGAGGCGTCGAGGAGCTCATCGGCCTCGAATTTCGGTGACAACGACGGACTGGAAGACGGCCACGGAGCCTTCTGGCCATTTCGGATGATCCCAGCAGGGTCATAGACAGCGCCCACGAAAGAACGCCCTGGCCGTCCGGCCAGGGCGTTCGGTGTTCGTGCCGGGTCACGTCACCAGGTCGGCGATCTCCTCCGGGTGCTGGCCGGTGACCAGGTAGACGACGTTCTCCGCGACGTGTACCGCGTGGTCGGCGAAGCGTTCGAAGTAGCGGCCGGCCAGGGAGATGTCCACGGCGGGTTCGACGCCGTGGGTCCACTTCGGGGACAAGAGCATGTCGAACAGTTTGCGGTGGAGTCGGTCCATCTGGTCGTCGTCGGTGTCGAGTTCCAGGCCCATCGCGACGTCCTGCGAGGCGATCACGCTGCCCGCCTTCGCGATCATGCGTTCGGCGATCTGGCCCATCTCCAGCACGGTCGCCTGGAGCTCCGGCGGGATCGCCGGCTCGGGGTGGCGGCGTCGTGCGGTCTTGGCCAGGTGGACGGCGAGGTCGCCCATGCGTTCCAGGTCACCGCTCATCCGCAGCGATGTGATCAGCGCCCGCAGGTCGCTGGCGACCGGCTGCTGACGTGCCATGAGGTCGAAGACCGTCTGTTCGATCTCCTCTTCGAGCTTGTTGACGTGTTCGTCGGCGCTGATCACCTCTTCGGCGAGGCGCAGGTCCGCGTCGAGCAACGCCGTACTCGCGCGCGCCATCGCCGACCGCACCAGCCGAGTCATCTCCACGAGCTTGTCGGAGAGTCCGTCGAGCTCTTCGTGGTAGGCGTCTCGCATTTGATTCCTTTGGATTCGAGGCGGTTCAGTCCAGTCAACAGAATGAGGGGGTGCCGTGAACGGTTACGGATTTGAAGGTGAACTTTGGACGAACGTCATTGCAGGTGAGGGGAGGCGGGAGCAGAGGTGGTCAGAGTCCCGCCTACGATCCAAGATGTGAATGTGGAGGTTCTCGCAAGTCTGGTCGGTGCCGCCGGAATCGTGACCGGACTGGTGACCGGACTGGCCGTACGGGCGAGTGAGCGAGCCCAGCGGTCGTCCGAGGCACCCCCGCCGGTGTCCGGGCTCCCGGCAGGTGTCGCCTCCGTGCTGAGCGTACTCCGCTCGTCGGCGGTCGTCGTGGACAGCGAAGACCGCGTGCTGCGCGCCAGTTCGGCCGCGCGCGCCTTCGGTCTCGTCAGCGGAGATCGCCTCGTGATCGATCCGCTGCTGACGATGGCGCGCCTCGTACGCCGTGACGGCGAGATCAGGGAGCAGGAGATCGAGGTCGCCCACGGGCGGCGGGAGGCACGGTGGTTCGCCGTGCGCGTCGCGCCGATGGGCACGCACGGCCTCGTCCTCGTCCTGGCCGAGGACCTCACCGACATGCACCGCGTCGAGGCGGTGCGCCGCGACTTCGTGGCCAACGTCAGCCACGAGCTGAAGACGCCCGTCGGCGCGCTCTCCCTGCTGGCCGAGACGATCGAGGACGCCGCCGACGACCCGGTGGCGGTACGCCGTTTCGCCCAGCGCATGCAGCACGAGTCGCTGCGCCTGACCAACGTCGTTCAGGATCTCATCACCCTCTCCCGCCTCCAGGGCGCCGAGCCCGTCAAGGAGCCCAAGGTCGTAGAGCTGGACGATGTCGTCCACGACGCCGTCGACCGATGCCGGCTCAAGGCCGAGCCCAAGGACATCACCCTCGCCATCGGAGGTTGCGAGGGCCTGACCGTCAGCGGCGACGAGGAACTCCTCATCACCGCCGTCCGCAACTTCATCGACAACGCCGTCGCCTACAGCCCCGCGCACACCAGAGTCGTCATCTGCACCCGGCAGGCCGACGAGCAACATGCGGAGATCAGCGTCACCGACCAGGGCATCGGCATTCCCGAGGCCGACCTGCAACGGATCTTCGAGCGCTTCTACCGGGTGGACCCCGCGCGCTCGCGGCAGACCGGGGGGACCGGGCTCGGTCTCGCCATCGTCAAGCACGCCGCGAGCCGGCACCGGGGCGAGGTGAACGTCTGGAGCAAGGAAGGCTCCGGCTCGACCTTCACCATCCGCCTGCCGCTCATCACCACCTCCGCACCTGCGAAGGACAACCCCGACCTGGAGGACCCCCAGTGACCCGAGTACTCGTCGTCGAGGACGAGGAGTCGTTCAGCGACGCGCTGTCGTACATGCTCCGCAAAGAGGGATTCGAGGTCGCCGTCGCGGCGAGCGGCCCGGACGCCCTGGAGTCGTTCGACCGTGCCGGCGCCGACCTCGTCCTGCTCGACCTGATGCTGCCCGGGCTGCCCGGCACCGAGGTGTGCAGGGAGCTGCGCACCAAGTCCAACGTCCCCGTCATCATGCTCACGGCCAAGGACAGCGAGGTCGACAAGGTCGTCGGCCTGGAGCTCGGCGCGGACGACTATGTCACCAAGCCGTTCTCCTCGCGGGAGCTGGTGGCCCGTATCCGTGCCGTGCTGCGCCGCCGTGGCGACGTCGAGGAGCTCGCACCGCCGACTCTGGAGGCGGGGCCGGTACGCATGGACGTCGAGCGCCACGTCGTCACCGTCGTCGGGCGCGAGGTGCCGCTTCCGTTGAAGGAGTTCGAACTCCTGGAGGTGCTGCTGCGCAACGCCGGGCGCGTCCTGACCCGCATGCAGCTGATCGACCGGGTCTGGGGGGCCGACTACGTCGGCGACACCAAGACCCTGGACGTGCACATCAAGCGGCTGAGGGCGAAGATCGAGCCTTCGCCGTCGACGCCGAGGTTCATCGTGACCGTACGGGGCCTGGGCTACAAGTTCGAGCCGGACCAGTGATCCCTGTTCGCGGGACCCGCCGTACGGGCCCCGCGAACAGGTGTCAGGCCGTGGTCTTCGGCTTCTTCTTGGCCTTGGCCGCCGTGCTCGGCTTCGCCTGGGGCTTGGCCGGCGGCGGCTGGACGGCCGGAGGCTGGGCGACCGGAGGGTTGGACACCGGCACCGCGGCCGGGGCGAACGTCGCGTAGGAGCCGGCCCGCGGCACGACCGGAACGTTCAGCGAGATCACGCCGGCCTGCTGGAAGTGGAACGTCAGGCGCACCGTCTCGCCGCCCGAGAACTCCTTCGCGAGGCCGGTCAGGACGATCTCCGAACTGGGCGCGGCGGGTGCAGGCGCGGGCGCGGGTGCCGACGGCACCGGCGTGGCGGAGGGGGTCTTGCCGGGCACGGTCTTGCCCGGCGCGGACGGGCGGCGCGACGCCGGCGTACGGCTCGGCAGGGGAGTCGCGCTGGCGGTGGGAGCGGGCGGCTTGGCCCCGGCACGCTGGACCGTCGTGATGAGCTTGCCGGGCGGCAGCGCGACGCCGCCGCCGGTGACGTCCGCCGTCTTGGCCACGCCCTGGGCCTCGACCGCGACGAGCTTGTCCGCTGTGGCGGCGCGGTTGACGAACCAGGCGTACAGCGGCGCGTTTCCGCCGGCCGGGAGACGCTGGCCGGGCGCCGGGCCGAGCAGGAAGACGTTGCGGATGTCGACCAGGTGCGCGGAGGCGTTGACACCCTCGGCGAGCTGGGTCGGCAGCGTCGTCTGCGGGGTGCGGCCGGCGGCGCAGGCGGTCACCATCGGGGCGACGGCGAAGGCGCCCGCGACGGCGATTGCGACGGACCGGCGGCTGTTGCGGCTCACGGCGTCGTTCTCTCCTTGGAGTGGGGCTTTCGAAGGCGCGCGAAAACGCCACAGGGAAGCGTAGCGATGCCTTGTGGAGAACGAGACTCGGGGGGCTAGCTCGGGGTCTGCAGGGCCCGCAGCTCGGCGGTGAGGTTGCGGTCCACGGGGACGCTCCTCAGCACGGTGCGCACGATCCGGTCGGTGCGCACGAGCACGGCGGTCAGCCCGGCCGCCTTGTACGCCGAGGACAGCACCCGGTCGGGGTCTTCGCCGACGGCGCCCACGCCGCGCGTGGTCGTCTCGGCCAGCCGGTGCACGTCGGCGGCGTCCTTGCCCGTACGCCCGTCGGCGATCAGCCAGACCTGCAGCTGTAGGTAACCGGCCTGGCGGGCGATGTTCGTCACGGCCGCGTCGCAGGCGCAGGCGGCCGGTACGACGATGACGACGCCGGCGACGTTGATGAAGTCGGTGAGCGCGACCCGCTTGGTGCCCACGACGACGGTGCCCGGCGGGAGCGGTCCGCCGATCTCGCCGGCGCGCAGACGCGTCGGCCCGGTGGGCGGCACCTGGATCGTACGAGGGGCGGGGCGCGGGGAGACGACGGTCATCAGCACGCCGCTGATGAGGGCGACGAGCACGGCGCTCGCGATGAAGGGTGCGGCGATGCCGTAGCGGGTGAAGGGGCGTCCGAGTCGCTGCCAGCGGGCACGGCGGCGTTGCTGTCGCAGCTCGCGGCGGTATGCGATGACATCGCGGTCAAGCTCCCGCGCGTCATCGGGCACGACGACATCGGCCTTGGGTAGCCCGTAGTCGTCATGGTCGCCATGAAGCCCCACGCTGCACCTACCTTCTCGGACCGCTACGAGCGTCGCGCGGATTTCGGCGCCCGCCGCGTCTCGCGCGGTGAGCGTCAGATCCGTGTCAACCCGTCCATCTCCAGTATGAGCCGCTTCCGCCAAAGTGTGCGCGGGAGCGCCCCAATCAGATCCAAGAGGCCCCGTGTTGCATGGGTTTCATCGTTTGTCAATACCCTAATTACCGTGCTGACCTGCGCATATGCCTGTAACGCCGGTTCGGCAGGTCCCTGCAGCGTGCTACCCTTATCCGTAGCGGAAGGGGTACTTGTCACATGACTTTCAAGGTCGGCGACACTGTCGTCTACCCCCATCATGGGGCTGCTCGGATCGAAGCCATCGAGACTCGTGCCATCAAGGGTCAGGACAAGACCTACCTGGTGCTAAAGGTCGACAAAGGCGATCTCACCGTTCGTGTCCCCGCGGAGAATGCCGAGTTGGTGGGCGTTCGTGACGTAGTGGGCCAGGAGGGTTTGGAGAAGGTGTTCGAGGTGCTTCGCGCACCATACACCGAAGAACCTACCAACTGGTCGCGGCGTTACAAGGCGAACCTCGAGAAGCTCGCGTCCGGCGACGTCAACAAGGTCGCCGAGGTCGTTCGTGATCTCTGGCGGCGTGACAAGGAGCGCGGCCTGTCGGCGGGCGAGAAGCGCATGCTGGCCAAGGCGCGGCAGATACTCGTCAGCGAGCTCGCGCTCGCCGAGAAGACCAATGAGGACAAGGCCGAGGCGCTCCTCGACGAAGTTCTGGCCGGTTAGGCACATTGGCAACGCGTATTCCACGGGTGGGCGTCGGAGTCGACGTCCACCCGTTCGGTTCTGGGCGCCCCTTGCGGGTCGCCGGCCTTGACTGGCCTGACCAGGGTGACGGCCTCGAAGGCCACTCCGACGGTGACGTCGCCGCCCACGCGATCTGCGATGCCCTCCTGACCGCCGCCGGGCTCGGTGACCTGGGCGCGGTCTTCGGCACGTCCGACCGCCGCTGGGCCGGTGCCGCCGGTGTGGAGCTCCTGCGGGAGGTCCACCGGCTGCTCACGGAGGCCGGCCACGAGATCGGCAACGTCGCCGTCCAGGTCGTCGGCAACCGCCCCAAGATCGGCCCGCGCCGTGCGGAGGCGCAGAAGGTCCTGAGCGAGGCGCTGGGCGGCGCTTCGGTGAGCGTCTCCGGCACCACGACCGACGGCCTGGGACTGACGGGCCGTGGTGAGGGCCTCGCGGCGATCGCGACGGCTCTGATCCTGACCTGACAGGTGTCCCGGGCCCGTTGCGCGCGCCAGCGTGGCTCTGAGAGCTTTTTCAGGCCATCGCGGGGCGCACGGTGCCCGTCACTTCGCCGAAGGAGATGGGCGTGCCGTCCGCACCGGGCGCGGTGGCGCTGACGCGTACGGTGTCGCCGTCCTCCAGGAACACACGCCGCGTGCCGTCGGGAAGCTCGAAGGGCTCCTCACCGTTCCAGGCCAGCTCGATGAGGCTGCCGCGCTGCCCGCGTTCGGGGCCGGAGACCGTGCCGGAGCCCATCAGGTCGCCGTTGCGCAGCGTCGCGCCGTTCACGGTCGTGTGGGCGAGCTGCTGAGGCGAGGTCCAGTACATGCCGGCGAACGGCGGACGGCTCACGACGTGGCCGTTGAGCTCGACCTCCAGGCTGATGTCGAGCCCCCAAGGCTCGTCGCAGCGCAGGTACGGCAGCGGCTCAGGGTCCTGCGCCGGCGGCCGTACGCGCGCCGCCTCCAGCGCGACGACCGGCACCACCCACGGCGCGACGGACGTCGCGAACGACTTGCCCAGGAACGGCCCGAGCGGCTGGTACTCCCACGCCTGGATGTCGCGCGCGCTCCAGTCGTTGAGCACCATGAACCCGAACACGTGGTCGCGGAAGGCGGACGTCGGCACCGGCGTCCCGTGCGCCGACGGCGTCCCGACGACGAACCCGATCTCCGCCTCGATGTCGAGCTTCATCGAAGGGCCGAACTCCGGCCCGCCGGCGCCACGCCGCTGGCCGGTGGGGCGCACGATCGGCGTCCCGGACGGGACGACGGTGCCCGAGCGGCCGTGGTAGCCGACGGGCATGTGCCGCCAGTTCGGCACGAGTGGTTCGGTGCCGGGACGCAGGATCCGCCCCAGGTTCGCCGCGTGGTCGAGCGATGAGTAGAAGTCGACGTAGTCCGCCACGGCGAACGGCATGTGCATCTCGACGTCGGCGCGCGGGAACAGACAGGGCTCGACGTCCGCACGGCACGACTCGTCGGTGAGCAGCGTGATGACGCGGTCGCGCGTCGCCTGCCACACCGCGCGTCCCGCCGCCATGAACGCGTTGAGCGACCCGGCCGCGAACCAACGCCGGTCGGAGAGCAACCCCGCCGCGGCGAGCCCGACGAGGTCCAGGACGTGCTCGCCGATGGCCACGCCCACCCGCGGCGGCTCTCCACGCCGGGAGAAGACGCCGTACGGCAGGTTGCTCACTCCGAAGCCGCAGCCGTCGGGAACGGGAACCCAGGTGCTCATGATCTCCAGCCGGATCAGTCGCGGGGCGGTGTGGGGGAGCTGCGGAACTGGCCGAATGGAGGCGTGGGATCGCCGTCCTCACCGACCCACGTGCCGGCGTCCGGGTCTTCGGCGCGGTCGTCGCCGTACACCTCGTCGTCGTCATCCGGCTCGGCCTCGGGCTTGACCAGGGGGATGCCGTCGGGCTGGGTGTCGGGCAGCTTGATGCCGTCCGGGTTCGTGTCGGCGAGCTTGCGCTGGTGCGATGGGCCGCCGACCAGCCTGACGTCGGTGGGCAGTGAGGTGCGGGCGACCAGCCGCGGAGCGGGCTGGTCGTCGGCCGGTGGCTCTTCCGCGGGTGCGGGCTCGGGCGTCTCGACCTGCTCGGCCTGTTCCGGAGCCTCGCGCGGCGCGGGCACGGCGGGCTCCGCCCAGTCGCTCAGCGCGTCCCGTCCACCCTCTTCGGCTCGCTCGCTCTCCTCGGCCCTGATGCGGGCCTTGGCCTGGTCGATGGCCTCCGCGCGGTCGCGCGCCTCGGCGGGGGTGCGCGGCATGGTGTGGTCGCGCGCCTGCGTCTCGTCGAGTGGTGCGGTCCAGTCGCCGAGCTCGATGTGGTCGTCCGGCTCCTGCTCGCCGGTCAGGTCGGGCACGGTCGCCGGCACAGGTTCGGGCACCGGCACGGGCTCGGTCCGAACGGGGCCCAGGGCGCGTACGGGACGGCTGGGGATCGGCTTCGTCTCGTCCGCGGCCTGATCTGTCAGGCCCGGGATGATGGCCTGGTCGAGGATGGCCGGGACCCGTGCCGGGCGCTCACGGCGTACACGGCCCAGGACCTGCTTGATCATTGCGAGCCAGAGCCAGACAGCGATCAGCAGGATCGCCCAGGGCGCCGCCGCGACGCCGCCGGACGCCCAGGCGTGCGGGATGGCGTCGTACCCGTTGACCGCGCGTTGCACCCCGGCCGTGCCGGCGCCGGCGACGAGCAGGAGCAGGAGCAGCCATCGCAGCGCGCGCGAGGCCCATCCGGCCTTGCGAGCGGTGAGGATCGACAGGATGACGACGACGACCAGGCCGTCGATCATCCCTGGGTACAGGAACGCGCGGTGGCGTACGGCGCCGCCTCGGAGCGCGAGCAGCCGCAGGTCGTCGTAGGAGAGCACGAAGGCGGCCGCGGTCAGCGCCGTGGCCCCGAGTCCGCCGAGAGCCGTCAGGAGTCGTCGCTGTGCCTTGGAGTACTGCGCGGGGGTGTCAGTCATCAGGGGGGCCAACCATCGGGTCGTCGGTCAGGGACCTATCTTGACCGCATCCGCGCGATCTCGTCGTGACCATCGGCCGCGTGTCGCCGCCGAAAAGAGGGTTCTGACCTGGTGGGAGGTAGGACGAGGTCCATGTGTTCATCGCGACGCCTTCTTGATATGCAGGTATTCGGCTTGGTTTGATCCTTAACCTCCTCCCGATCGGTGTCCCGTTGAGCAACGTGAGTGTGCCATCCCAGGTTCGAAGTCTCGCCGAGAACGAGCGGCTCGGCGAGCTGCTCAGCGTGCGAGATCCCCGCACGTCGGCCGGCCGATCTCGTACGTGGCTGGTCGTCCTGGGGCTGCCCGGCCTGGTGATGCTGCCGTTCACGGTGCACTTCCTGATGAACGGATTCGGCTTCGCCACGGTGCTGAGCGTGCTGCTGACCTCGGCGTACCTCGGCGCCGCGGGCCGAATCATGGTCCGCGACGTCCTGCCGGGGTACGGCCGCATGCTCTTCCTGTACGAGAACGGCCTCATCCTGACCACGCGCAAGGAGACCGCGGCGTACGCCTGGGAGGCCGTCGAGGAGCTGCGCGTCTCCGGCGCCCGCGTCGGTGCCTCCGACGAGGTCCGCTGGCACTTCGTCCTCGTGCGCCACGACGGCCGCCAGGCGGAGGTGGGTGATGAGTTCCCCGGCATCCAGGAGGTCGTCGAGCTCGTGTCGGCGGCGGTCACCGAGCGTGTCCTGCCGAAGTACATCGCCCGCGTCGACGGTGGCGGCAGCGTGCTCATGGGACCGTTCAGGATCACCCGTGACACCATCGCGAAGGGCGGCGAGGCGGTCGCCTGGCGAAATGTTGCCGAGGTGGTGATCAGCAACGGAATGATCTACGTCGACCGTTCCGATGGCCTGTCCGGCATGACGGCGAACGCCGGGGAGATCCCGAACGCCGTTGCCTTCAGTGAATTGGCACATCATGTCCGTGAATTGCACGCGGGCCCGGCAGGTGGATCCTGACCACTACTGGATTCCAGTGCCGTGTGCGGACCGGAATCGAATAGCCTCTTACGCGTGAGCCTGCGCCTCTACGACACCGGTACCCGTGACATCCGCGAATTCGTCCCGCTGCGAGCGGGCCGGGCCGGCGTCTACGTCTGTGGCGCGACACCGCAGGCCGCGTCCCATATCGGGCACCTGCGTTCCGGCGTCACGTACGACATCCTCGTCCGCTGGCTGCGCGCCTCCGGTTACGACGTGACCTTCGCGCGCAACGTCACCGACATCGAGGACAAGATCCTCGCGGTCGCGGCGCGCACCGCGCGGCCCTGGTTCGAGGTGGCAGAGGCCAACCAGCGCGTCTTCAACCAGGCGTACGACACCCTCGGCTGCCTCCCGCCGACCGTCGAGCCGCGCGCGACCGGGCACATCCCCGAGATGATCACGTTGATGCGGCGGCTCATCGACAAGGGCCACGCCTACAACGTCGGCAACGACGTCTACTTCGACGTCATGTCCTGGGCCGGGCGCTACGGCGCGCTGTCCAACCAGAAGCCGGAGAACATGCGCGCCGCCGGCGACTCCTACAACGAGGACGCCAAGCGCGACCCGCGCGACTTCGCCCTGTGGAAGGGCGTCAAGCCGGGCGAGCCCAGCTGGGAGACCCCTTGGGGTCCCGGCCGCCCCGGCTGGCACCTGGAGTGCTCCGCGATGGCCACCAAATACCTCGGCTCCGCGTTCGACATCCACGGCGGCGGCGTCGACCTGATTTTTCCGCACCACGAGAACGAGCTCGCCCAGTCCTCCGCCGCCGGCGACGAGTTCGCCCGCTTCTGGGTGCACAACGGCATGCTCACCGTGAACGGCGAGAAGATGAGCAAGTCCATCGGCAACGTCGTCCTGCTCACCGACCTTCTGGAGAAGGCACGGCCGGTCGAGGTGCGCTACTACCTCGGCGCCGCGCACTACCGCTCGAAGATCGACTACTCCGACGAGGCGCTCCACGACGCCGCGGCGGCGTACCAGCGGATCGAAGGGTTCGTGACCCGCGCGGTCGAGCTGGCCGGCACGGTCGAGCCCGGCACGCTGCCCGCCGAGTTCTCCGATGCGATGAACGACGACCTCGGCGTGCCCCAGGCGTTCGCGCTCGTGCACGAGGCCGTACGCCTCGGCAACACCGCGCTGTCCACCGGCGACAAGGACACCGTCGTACGCACCCTCGGCGAGGTGCGCGCGATGCTCGGCGTCCTCGGCCTCGACCCGCTGTCGCCGCAGTGGGAAGGCACCGGCAACGACCTCACCGACGTCGTCGACGCGCTCGTCTCGGTCGCGATGGAGCAGCGGCAGGCGGCGCGCGAGCGCAAGGACTACGCGGCCGCCGACGCGATCCGCGACCGGCTCACCGCGGCGGGCATCATCATCGAAGACACCCCGCGCGGCCCGCGCTGGGAACTCAAGCGCCCCTGACACGATTGCCAGGCGACATGCCGGGGACGTAACTCGAAGAGGTAACAACCGTTCTCGAGGTGGTCCACTTGTTCGAGCGGTTCACGGACGCCGCCCGCCGTGTCGTGGTCTACGCCCAGGAGGAATCCCGGCTGCTCGGCCACGACTACATCGGTACCGAGCACGTGCTTCTCGGTCTCTTGCACGAGGACACCGAGGCCGCGTTCGAATCCCTCGCCGCCACCGGAGTCTCCCTCGACGCCGCACGCGCCGAGGTCGCCGACACCATCGGCCGAGGCCACGGCGAAGCCGAGGGCAACATCCCGTTCACGCCGCGCGCCAAGAAAGTCCTGGAACTGTCGCTCCGCGAGGCGCTGCAGCTCGGCCACAACTACATCGGAAGCGAACACGTCCTGCTCGGGCTGCTTCGCGAAGGCGAGGGCGCGGGCGTACGCGTGCTGGAGCGACTCGACACCGACCTCGCCGAACTGCGCTCCGACATCCTCACGATGCTGCGATCCCGGCAGCAACCGTTCCGCCCGCGCGGTAGGTTCACGGCCGGAAGCGGAGGACTGCCGGAGATCGAATCCCGGCTGGCCGCGATCGAGGATCGGCTGGAGCGCATCGAGCGCCTTCTCATGGACGGTTCGGGTCGCGACTCCGCATAGGGTTTTCACGGGGCGTGAGATCGTCCTGTTCAATCGCGGAGGGCATGGATGGCGAAGCGTCGTAAGAAGGGGCCGAGTAACACCCTGAAGGCCGAGGACCGGCACTGGTACGGCAAGCGTCAGACCGCCCGAGCCGAGAAGTCCGCGACCCGTACGGGCAACGCCACGACCGGCCCCGGCCCTCGGCGCAACGCGCCCTCGTCGGCCGAGCGCCCGCAGCGACGATCCGCGCCGGACGGCCCCGAGATGGTCACCGGCCGCAACCCGGTCGTCGAGGCCCTGCGCGCCGGCATCCCGGCGAGCACGCTCTACGTCATGACCGGCGCGTCCGACGACCGCGTACGCGAGTCCATCAAACTCGCCACCGACGCAGGCGTGGCGTTGCTGGAGGCCGGCCGCAGCGAGCTGGACCGCCTGACCGACGGCTCCGTCCACCAGGGCATCGCCCTCCAGGTCCCCGAGTACGACTACGCCCACCCGGACGACCTCCTGCAGGGCGGCATACGCCCGCTGGTGGTCGCCCTGGACGGCATCACCGACCCACGCAACCTGGGCGCCGTCGTACGCTCGGCCGCCGCATTCGGCGCCCACGGCGTCCTGGTGCCGGAGCGGCGCGCGGCAGGCGTCACCGCGGGCGTGTGGAAGGCCTCAGCGGGAACGCTCGCGTCGATCCCGGTGGCAAGAGCGACGAACCTCGTACGGGCCTTGAAGGCGTACCAGAAGGCCGGCTTGTTCGTGGCAGGCTTGGACGCCCGGGGCGAGAACGGAGTCGACTCCCTCGACGCCGCGAGCGGCCCGCTGGTGCTGGTCGTAGGGTCGGAGGGCAAGGGCCTGTCCCGCCTGGTGGCGGACACATGCGACCTGCTGGTCAACATCCCGATGTCCGGCAAGGCCGAGTCCCTGAACGCCGGCGTCGCCGCCAGCATCGCCATGTACGAAATCGCTCGCCGCCGCTCATCCTGATCATCGCTTAAGACCTCGGCGTCGCTGGGGGCTGTGAGCGCGTCTCCTTGAGCAGCGCTCCAGCACCCGCTCGGCCACGGCGGCGCTGTGGCCGTACGGCGGAGCCGGGGCTCACGTGGCGGCGTGTGGACGTGGCCGGGTCGCCGCGAATCTCGGCCGCCGTATCACGTCAGCGGTAGTCGGCGACGTCCGCGTCCTTCTTGTCGCCGAAGTAGGCGTCGGTGAAGTACCTGGTCGCCTGCGGCTGAGAACCATCGAGATCCCTGACGCCGTAGTGCACGGCCAGCGACCCCGACGACTGCGAGGTCCCCGCCCACCGCGCCCGCTCGGGATCCGCCGCCAGCGCCGCGACCACCCTGCCGATGTACCGCGGCGTCTCGGAGATCGCGAACCACTTGTCCGTCGCGATCCCGTCCCGCCAGGTCTCCTCGGTGACCCCGAAATGGTCCAGCATCTCCTCGGACCGGAGGAACCCGGGCGTGAGCGCCAGCGACGTGACCCCATGCGGCTCAAGCTCGTCCTTGAGCACCTTGCCGAGCCGCGTGATGGCAACCTTGATCATGTCGAAGAACATCGTCCCGCGGTAGCGGTCGTTGAACATATCGTCACCGTCAGTGACCTCCACGACCAGCCCGCTCTTCCGAGCAACGAGCAGCGGCAGGAGCGTGTGCAGAGTGATGAGGTGGGTCTCCAACCCGTTACGCAGGGCCTTCAACCCGTTGTCGAGATCGTGCTCCCAGAGCGGCTTCCACTCGATCCACTGATCCCCACCCCAGGTGTCGTCAACGAGAATGTCGAGCCGCCCATCCTGCTCGCGCCGAATTTGTCCGGCCAGAGCGACAACGTCCTCCTGAACCATGTGATCACAACGAACCGCGATCCCGAGGCCCCCGGCCTCGGTGACCATCCGAGCCGTATCCTCGATGGTCTCCGGCCGCCCGAGAGAACTACGCCCGGCCCGCGTACTCCGCCCGGTCACATAAACGGTCGCCCCGGCCGCTCCGAGCTCAACGGCCATCCCTCGCCCGGCCCCTCGGGTCCCCCCGGTGACCACCGCAACCTGCCCGTCCAACACGCCACCCATGACGTTCTCCTTTCCTCACTGCGAGCGAGCCTCGATCGCAGCGACCAGCAGCTCTATGCCTGTTGTCCAGCCTTCGAGAACCTGACGACAGAATCAGGGTCGCCCGAGCCGTCACCAGGACCACGCCGCCACCCAGCGACCACCGCGTCGATGTCCTCCCGCAACCGATCACACAACCCCCCGACCGGCCGAGCCGACCAGTGAATCGCCGCCCCATCCACGATCGCCGTGAGAATCCGCGCAGCCACCGGAGGAGCCGGCGCCCCGGGCAGCCTGTCTGCGTCGACCGCCCGCTCGACGAGTTCAGCGACCTCGGCCTCCATCACCGAGTAGAACTCCGCCATCAACCCACGCAACTCAGGATCGGAAAGATCGAACGCCAGCTGAGCGAGGTTGTTAGCCGCCGTATCCGGATCGTCAAGCGCCGCATAGACCTCGACCAAAGCCGCCCCAGGCGCCAGAACCGGATCAAGCACCCCGGAGTGCGCGTCCCGAAGGCGTTCCCGCAACGCACCGACCGCGTGAGAAGCCATCGCCACCAACAGCCCATGCTTCGACCCGAACCGCTGAGCCACCGTCCCAACAGCCACCCCCGCCTCCCGAGCGACGTCAGCAAGCGTGAACGCCGGCCCCCGCCGGCTGATCACCACCCCCGCCGCCCCGATCAGCCGCTCATCCGTGATCTCTCTAGGTCTCGCCATGGAGTTATTGAACCACAGTTCACTAATACGAAACCCCCACAGAACCGATCCCGCACGTCCCGCCGACCTGGCCACACGCGCTATCGTTGTGACGCTGCACCAGCAGCGTGCCTCCGTAGCTCAGCTGGCAGAGCGTCCGCCTTGTAAGCGGCAGGTCGCCGGTTCGAATCCGGCCGGAGGCTCCACCCATGACCAGGCAAAAGGCCCTGAGCGATCAATGCCCGGGGCCCCTTGTGACAGCAACGGTGACAGCAACGGCCTCAGCCGAGCGCATCGCCCAGCTTCCCCAACGCTCGCTGCTTCTCAGTTAGCGCGGTGTGCGCGTAGATCGTCATCGTGACTTCGATGTCGCTGTGCCCGACGATGTCTCGTACGACGTGCGGGGGCACGCCGAGGTCGAGGAGCAGCGACACGCAGGTGTACCGAATGTCGTGGAACCGTACGGCGTCGATGCCGGCGCGTTCTCGGATGCGCCCCCAGCTGCGGCGGAGGTTGTCCGGCTCCATTGGTGTTCCGACGAGGGACGGGAAGATGAGATTGTTGTCTTTCCAGATCTTATCGGCCACCGCCTTTTCTTTGACCTTCCGGGTCTTGTGTTCGCAAATAGCGGTGATGCAGATGTCCGGCAGAGGGACGGTACGGGTCGACTCCTCAGTCTTAAGAGGCGCGATCGCTAACAGGGGCACGACCTCGATCAGTCGTACGCTGGTTCAGCTCAGGAGACCGCCCTCCGATAGGCGACTGCCATGTCAAAGTCTCCTTGCGATCTTCGGAAGGGGATTCTTGGCTACGCCGACGGCCCGCGTTCTTCTGTTTCGTTCAGATGGTGGGGACTTCTTCCTCGAAGCGCTTGACGGACCGATGCTGCCGGTTACGTCGGTTGTCAGCTTCGATCATAGGCTTGGGGCGGTAGTAGAAATTCTCGATCTTGTAGTACGGGCCACTCCGAGATGATGCGATCGCATAAATATAGGCGCGATCCTCATTGTCGAATCGTGCACCCTTTACGAACCGTTCCATCAATGGATCGAGGTGACTCGGCACGAGACTCGCTTCTGGAGCACGGACCGGAAAGCAGATCCGCTCGATTTCTGGCGAGTCCCATGTGAAGCTGAAGTACACCGAGAACGCCTGTCCGCATCGTTCCAGCTCATCGTGGTTTGGAATGTCGAGACCAAGGTCTCCGATCATCTTCGATATTTTTTCGGCATCGCGTGTTTCGGTAAACGGAAAGTAGATATTGACCGACTGGCTGCGGAAATCGACGGCGATACCTGTGATGTCGTTCAGGCCGTGCCGGGCAAAATAGCTCAGGTTGCCACGCACGCTTGGTGGCATGGCGGAGGCCTGGCTAATCGCCTCGACGGACTGTGAGCCGTCATCCGGATAAATGCACCAGATCTTCTCGAAGCCCGACGTGACCCCGATATCCACGCCGCGGAGCATGACAGACCCGCGCTCCTGGATTTCGTGGTAGAGCCTGTCGGCCGAGTGGTTCGTCTTGGCGGTAAGGTTCCGGTCGAGGGCCAGCAGATAAGGATCCGGATCGCCGGCGGGCGCGATATAGCGAACGCTCAGCTCGCCGCTCTTCCGGGCGTTCGTTGTCGTTCGCAGGGCCACGGCAGCGCTGGTGAAGCCAGCTTCGTACGCCCGCAGAATCGGCCACAGTTTGTTGCGATCACAGGGCACCCCGAGGTCGTGCGCGGTGTCGGCGACCGCCGAATAGACGCTCTCCAGATCGGGCATTGATCCCTCTCCTTTCAGTGAGCACGGCCAGACCTCCTCGGTGAGTCCAGACGATCCCGCGATGATCGGCATGACCGAGTGCACGCGGCGTCGGCGAGATCGGCCGTGCGGCCACCGGACCAGGCGGAAGAACACACGCATGTCATCGATGAGCAGTTTGGGTCGTCCGCTGGCCGACGATGTCGGTGGGCCGGGTCCGATTTATTCTAGAAACGAGGTAAATGTAGCGCTTGGTCACCGGCGGTGCGACTGCTAGGGAAGCTTTTTTTAGGGAAGTATGAGCAGTCAGCGGGCGCGCTGACACAGCCGGTCACCTCCATTGGAGCTTGCCGGCCGCTGCGGTGTTCTCCCTCGTCTGGTGATGTGACTTCGACGTTCGACCGTCAGGCGCAACGGCCCGGACCGCCGTTCGCCTGCTGGATCCGTCCCAGACTGCCTCGCCTGAGATCGCCCCAGGAGGCCGGAGCAGAGCCGAGAGGGCTTGCGTCGTTCGGTCACCGGTCGGGTTGCCGCGAGTAGCGCAGCTCCATTGTGTCGGTGTGGTGTGACCACTTCAGAGGGAGGTGCTGGCTGCCGCTCTTGAGAAGGTCGATGCCCGGCGATCCGGGCCCGCGCCGCGCTGACCGCGCTATCAGCCCGTGCGCAGGTGATCGGGCAAGATACGGGCGACTCGCACGTCTTGCGATACCAGCGGGTTGCGAGGCGGCACGCCAGTCTGATCGCTGGCGCCCGTCCCGGTTCCAAGGTCTCTCTCGGTTCATCAGGCCGTTACGCGTCGTACGGCCTGGCTCGGCCTGTCCTCGAACAACGCGGATGCTGCAGACGGCAATGGTGACGGCAACGCCCGCAACCGGAGACGCTCACGTGCACACGCTCAGCACCGTCTACCTCGGCTAACGTGACAGGGCCAGGTATCTCCGTATTCCTTGTAAGCGGCAGGTCGCCGGTTCGAATCCGGCCGGAGGCTCCACCCATGACCAGGCAAAAGACCCTGAGCGAAGATCGCTCGGCCCTCTTTTGACAGCAACGGCCTTAGCCGAGGGCGTGTCCCAGCTTCCGCAACGCCCGTTGCTTCTCGTCGAGTGCGGCGTGCGCGTAGATCGTCATCGTGACCTCCCGCCGACTTCCCAAGCTGGGGGTGTGGCTGCACGAGAGGTGACCGAATGGCGGCCACCGTTCGCGTGGTGGACATGGCTGGCCGGATGGCATGAACTGACTGCATAGGGAGCACTAGGTGTACTGACCACGGACGTTGGTAACGCGACACGGCTGGATGATCTTGAAATAGAGAGGACCTCCTGGCGAGGTGTGTGTCACCACAACATGCACATCTCGTCCTGGAGGTCCTTCATGGTCCACGCTAACGCCAAACTCACACCCCGGGGCCGAAGCACCTGGTGAGACCAGGACATCACAAGGGCGGTCAGCGCATGGCTTTCAAGGCGCTGTTCGACGGTGCTGTTAATGATCCGATACGGCGCACGAGGTATGGCGATCGCTGTCCGACCGTCTAGCAATACGTCGACGGGCCAGGTCATCGCGCCATCAAGAAGTCGCGGCCGGGTAGGCGGGTGTCAAGGCCTCCGTATCGCTCGTCGAAAGCGACCACGGCGACAACCACCTCAGCCGGCGCGGGACCCTCGTTGCCGTGGTCATCGACGGTGCATTGGCGACTCCACCCGCTCGGCCGACATGGACTGATAGGCGCGCCGTTGGCAGCTAGGAAGCCGCGGACCCGTACCGAAAGAAAAGGATCGTCAAGGACATACACCGCACCGAACTAAGGCTCGCGAAACATCTGCGATCGAACTTATTGGCTTCCAAAGAGCGAACTGGTCGAGTTCGGACTCGCAGAAGCGATGGAGTAACGCGACGAGTGTGTCGAACTCATGCTCGGAGAGGTGGCCACAGGCCGGATTTTCGCTCATGCGGGCGCCCTGCGTTCGGCAGTCCGCAGCCCGGTGTCGCCCAGGGGCACGGATGAGCGGAGCGCGACGTCATCCAGGAAGCCGGCGGTCCGCCAGCGCGGGATATGTGGGGGATGACCCATCCCGCCAATGAGACATTGCTAGTAATAGCCCAGGTCAGCCGATGACTAGGGGAGCGATTACCGGCGTCGAGGCCGGCGTGCTCCCGGATGCGGCCCCAGCTCCGGCAAAGGTTGTCCAGCTCCATCGATGTTCTGGCGAGGGTTGGGAAGACGAGATGTTGTCCTTCCAGTTCTTAGTGGGCCTGTCAATCCCCTCAAAGCGTGGAGACGTTCTTATGCCACTTCGGCCCTGAGCTGGGCCGTTGATGCTTTCCTCGCTTCTGTCATCTGACGTTCGAAGGGGATCGGGGCGAGCCCGTCGTTGGCGCTGTGTCTCCTGCGGGTGTTGTAGAAGTCGGCGATCCAGGTCGCGACCTTGATGCGTGCCTCGGCGCGGGTGGTGAAACGCTGCCGGTGGACGAACTCGACCTTGAGCGTGCTGTTGAACGCCTCGGCGGCGGCGTTGTCGAGCGCGCACCCGACCCGGCCCATCGACTGGACTACGCCGAAGGCGCGACAGGCGGCTGCGGTACGGGCCGCGGTGTACTCCGACCCGCGGCCGGAGTGAAAGATCACCCCGTCGACGTCACCGCCGCGCGTCGCGGCCGCCATCTGCAGCGACGCCACCACCAGGGCCGCGTCGTGGTGGCTGCTCATGGCGTGGCCGAGCATCCGCCGAGAGAACAGGTCCTCGGTCGTCGCCAGATACAGCGGCCCCTCCTCGGTGTCGATCTGGGTGACGTCCCCGACCCACAACACATCCGGCGCCACGGCGGTGAAGGCGCGGCGCACCAGGTCAGGGGCCGCCGGGCGGCGCCCCTGGCGCGTCAAGGATCTACGCCGCTTGAGCGGACGGCCGGCCAGCCCTAGCTCGGCCATCCGCCCCGCGACGGTGTTGACCGATACCTTCCAGCCCGCCTCCCGCAGGTCACGGGTGATCCGCGGCGAGCCGTAGGTGCCACCCGAAGCGGTGAACAACCGCCCGATCTCCGAATCCAGCCGGGCCCGCCGCCGCTCACGTGCGGTCGGGGCACGGTCGATCCACTTGTAGAACCAGGACTGGGAAACCTCCAGCGCCCGGCAGGCGATCGTGTGCGGGATGCCGTGCTCGGTCCTGCAAGACTCGATGAACTCCGCAACGATCATCGGTTCATCGAGTCCTTCACCCACAGGACCACGGATCGCTTGAGCACCTCACGCTCCATCTCAAGCTCAGCGCGTTCCTTCTCCCACGCCGCCTTTTGACGAGCGTGCTCCCGGGCCATCTCGGCCTTGAGCCTGCGCAGTTCAGCCAGCTCACGACGTTCGGCCTCATCCAACGCGCCGGCCTCGCCCTCGCCAGCGCGTTCGCGGTCGAGCTTCACCCAGTTATGCAGCGTGTACGGGCTGATCCCCAGATCACGCGCGACCTGCGCGACCGGCTTACCGGTCTCCTTGACGATCCGCACCGCCCCGGCACGGAACTCCGGATCGAACCGGCGTCTTTGTTCTCCCACGACCCAACCATCTCTCTGGTTCGGGTCTCCACGCTACGAGGGGAAGCACACTGCACGACGTCTACGACGCCGTGCAGCGGACCGATCTGACGCCTAGCCAACGGGCCATCGTCGATGACATCCTGCGCAACCCCAACCCGGGCATGCGGCTGGAGCAGTGGCTCAACAAGGCCGGTCAGCGTGGCTTCCTCACGCAGTACTTCGGCAAATTCCCGGCCGTGGCGGATGTCACACATCGGATCAACGAGCTCGACGCGGCGCTGAATCACCCGCTGCCCGAAGGCGTCCAGACCCAGCGTGGTCTCCACGACGTAAAATTCATGGACGGCTTCGACCCGAAGAACATCAAGGCGCTGGAGGGTAAGGTCCAGACCGAGCCCGGCTATATGTCCACGTCGCTGGGCAAGGACCCAGCCGTGGTCGACGGTAACCCCTTCGAGTACAACCTTCACCTCAACGTGCCGAAGGGCGCACCGGGCCTGTGGCTGGGCAAGTCCAGTATCTTCCCGGACCAGCGGGAGCTGATCCTGCCGCGTGGCACCCGGTACCGCATCACCCGAATAACGCCCAACGGCCACGGCGGGTTCGACATCGACGCCGACGTTCTCCCGCCCGCGTGACCGTATGTCCGATCGAAGTGAAGGGAATGTGACTCATGAGTGGGCCGAATGAGCACGATGGTCCGCTGGCCTGGGGCAGCCGGAGCGCGCCACCGTCGCCGCCCGGGAGTCCTCCGCGGGGTGGCGGTGCTTTCGAGCCTCCCTCCGGGCCCCCGCCCGGCACCTACGCGCTCACTGCCAAGGGGCACATCCGCTACGTACCCGTCACCCGCGCGGGTGAGGTGATCGGCTACCTGTGGGCGTCGTCGGCCGAGGGCGCGGCTGGGTTCGTACGGAGGCTGGACGCGCCGCCGGCGACATTCCGGTCTCCGCTGGTGTGGTCGGACCGTCTGCAGGACGCCTTCGCGGCGCAGGTGCCGTCGGGTGAGGTGCTGCGCCGCTGGGCGGGCGAGCCCGAAGACCCCGACGGCGGGGCGGTGGTCGCCGACGCGCAGGAGCAGGATGCGGAGAACCTCGCGGAGCTCTATGAGATCGCCAACCCCGGCAGCGAGCCGCCTCCCGAGTCCTTGGCCCCTGACCTGCCCGAAGGGTTCCTGGATCGGTCGAAGGGCTGGGGTGACCTGTCGCCCCTCACGCTGGACCAACCCGGATACGATTTCCGTACCGACTCGCCGGTGCGCTACCTGCCGGTGACCAAGAGAGGAAACGTGCTCGGCTACCTGTGGGCGTCGATCGCCGATGAGGCGGCCGACTACCTGCAGCGAAACGCGGCCGGGGCCGAGGGTTTCCTGGCCGGGGGGCTGTGGATGGCGCGGCTGGAGCAGAGCAAGAAGGAGGGACTCCCCGCCCTGGAGGCGCTGCGCCGCTGGATCGGTGCGCCCGAGGACCCGGAGCGTGGCGGGATCGCCGCCGGCGCGCAGGAGCAGGAGGCGCCCAGCCTGGACGCGCTGAAGGCCATCGCCAACCGTTGACGCTGGGCCTGTGTTCGCGGGGCCCGACGACACCACCTATGCCCCGTACGACCACGAACTCGTCATTGAGTTCCACAGTCGGCACGGGATGGCTCAGGAGGAGTTAGGGGAACGCCTCGGCCGTGCGATGTTTGACCGGCTCTCCGGCATCGGCAGCCCTCTCGCGCACGGTGAGGTCGGCGGGGACCTATTCGCCGAATTCTTGGCGGGCAGGGGCGTACGCGACTTTCCGCCGGGCACCGATTATGAGGAGCCGGCCCGCATCGGTCGGCTGGTCGCGCGGACCCTGCGACACCCCTGCGCGGACGCCAAGGCCTGTGGTGATCCGACATCATGGATCACCGGCGTCATGCGGCAGTCCCTGGACACATTCTCCCTGCAGACAGTCTCGATCGACGTCCACAGTGACGGCGACGGCATCACCGCTGTCCCCCATCTCCCGTACAAGAGCCCTTCGGGCAACGCTCTTCTCCAAGGGCAGGCGAGCGAGACACTGGCCCACCGAGGAGGACTCCCGGGAGATGTCGCCTCGCTGGGAGGGCTGCTCACACGGCTGACCTTCGACGTGGTCATCATGAGGACCTCCGGCGTTGCCAAAACGAAGTGATGGCGTCCGGGACACCTCTGCCCGCAGAAGCGATCGTGTCGGCGCTCGTGGCGGGCGCCCGAGCGGACGGACATGAGCGAGGAACAGCACTTGGAACGCACGTTCGGCGGAGACATCGATTTCAGGTAGCGGCAAAGGGTTTGTGCTCGTGGTAATGCAACCCCACGTCGTCCTGACCTCTCACGCCGCGCGACCGTGCCGGAACGCCCGGACGTACCGGCACGATCAACGCATGACGTCATGGTGGCGACTAACGTTGCCGTTAGCATCAATCACGTGGCGTGGAAGGGGGCACGTTGACCGCAGGCCGGGTCCGATGGCCGCCGTACGATTCCGAAGTCACGTTCGTATATTTCCGTCGCGGCAGCTCCGCAGAGGGCTCGTCGGCCTTAGCGTCGTCTCCGTGGCGTTCCGGGCACCGCGCGGACGGCCGGTGGGCCGTCGCTGCATACCCCCGACCTGCCCTCGCCGTCTCGTGAGGTGGCGGACGTGACGGACGGTGCAGGGCCAGTGGTGACCGGCGAAGACTGGCAGGCCGCGGTGCTTGAGGAGCTCGGTGTCGAGCCGGGGCTGACCATCTTCCCTGCCGATGAGAAACTCCCCACGGCGTCGACGGGACTCGACGATCACTCGCGGCCCTCGCAGCCGTCCCTGGTGCCGGTCCCCTCGACGTCCGATCCGGCTCCGGCGCACCAGGTGTCCGCGTCGGCGAAAGCGCCGCCATCCGGCAGCCGGCCGGGGGAAGTCGATGGTACGGGGACGAACGGCCAGTCCCCATCGGCGTCCCCGCACGACGCGCCTCAGGATCCTGCGCTCTGGCCGTCGGGCGCGGAGTCCACTCGGCTGGACGCCGTCTACAGGCCGGTCCCCTCTCCCGAGTCGCAGGACGCCGGGGGAGTCGTTTCCGCCCATCCGCTCGGCCCCCGGTTCCCCGCCCATCCGGCCTCAGCGCCACGACCCTCGATACCGCCGACCCCGACCTCGACGCCGCCCGGCCAGATCCCGCCCGGCCATCAGCAGCCGCCACCGCCCGAGTCGGCCGGGCGGAGCATGCATGGAGACCCGTTGCTGCGCCGGGTCGGACGCGGGGTGCGGCGCGCGGTGGGCGCGTCCGCCGCGCAGGACATGCACGACTGGACGGCGGTGGCGGACGGTCTGCGACGGCCGGTCACGACGATCCGGCGGATCATGGTGAGCAGTGTCCGCGGAGGAGCCGGGAAGACGACGGTCGCCGCGTTGATGGCCTCCGCGCTGGCCCGCCACCGCCAGGACCGAGTCCTGCTCATCGACGCCGACCCGGGGCTCGGCTCCCTGCCGATGCGCTTCGGCATGACCGGGGCCTCGTCGCTGCGTGACTTCGCGGGGCGTCGGCCGGCCTCCTTCGAGGAGGTCGCGCCGCACCTTACCCGGACGGACGCGGGACTGTGGGTGCTTCCCGGCGCCAGCACCGCGATGGCCGACCAGCCGCTCGACCTGGCGACCTATGAGTCCGCGACCTCCGTGCTGAGCCGGTTCTTCACCGTCGTCGTGATCGACTGCGGGGCCGGCATGGTCGGGGAGCTGCAGGAGGCGATCCTCGCGAGCGCCCATGCGTGCGTCCACGTCACGCCGGCCACCACCGACGGTGCGGTCGGTGTCTGCCAGGCGCTGGACTGGATGGAACGGAAGGGGTTCGGAAGACTCCTGCCGCGCACGGTGACCGTGTTCGCCACCCATGCTCCACATGCCAGGCCCGACCTCCACCGGGTCGCCGGGCTCCTGCGCGACAACGGAGTAGGTGTCATGTACATGCCCTACGACCGCCATCTCGCCTCGGGCGGGGTGCTCGTCCCCACCCTGCTGGCCGAGTCCACCCGTACGGCCGCGCTCGCACTCGCCGCCGAGACACTGACCCGGGCGAATCAGTGATCAAGCGAGGCAGGACTCGCCCTTGCATTCATTCATCCGGTGCAGCGTCGACATGAGCTGCTCAGCCGCTCGGCTGGGACGCGGGTGATGGCGGTGTCGAGCTCGTTTGGCCCGCCGTTCGTCGTTGTACTCACGCTCGCTGTCCGAATACTCCACATAGACTTCATGGCCCGTACAGACCGCCTAATAGCTCGGCGGGTTGCCGCTTGCCTCGGCCGGCAGGTCCGGGGCGTTGGCCAGGTGGTCGGGGCCGTAGTGTCGATGAGGACCGTGTCGCGTGATGGCTTGGCGCCGGTCGTGAAGTACGGCTTGAAGGGAACGGCCGTCGACCGTGTCCGGGACCGGCACGCTGCCGAAGTTCTCAAGGTCGGGCACAGGTCGGTGTTCTGCGCGAGCGGGCCGTCTCGCGGCCGACCGCGACACCTTGGCCTGGTGACGACGAGCGGCAGGTCGACGTCGGTGTCATAGGCCGTCATCATTCCCTTGGGGAGCCGGGGCTCGCCCATGTGGAAGTCGTTGTCGGAGCCGAACACGATGTAGGTGTCGCGGGCAACGCCGTTCGCCTTCAGCGCTGTCAACGACAGTAACCATCACCTGCCACGAACGCGTACGTGTCGCTCCTGACCTCGATAGGAACATCCCTATCAGGGTGCTGCTCTTCCTTGTAAGCGGCAGGTCGCCGGTTCGAATCCGGCCGGGTGCTCCCTATTTTCGCAGGTGATTGCGGTCCTGCACTGGTCGACCGAACCTCGTTCGACAGCAACGACAAGGTCGGACGGTCGCTCCGCCGTTGACGCCGAAGGCCGTGGCGGTTGTCCGGATGTCGTACGCCGGACCGTTCTCGGGCGCTACGAGGCAAAGAGCGCCGCCTTTGGGATAGGCGCACCTAGACTTGGTGGCATGAGCGCGCAGCCGATCGAGGAACACGACCCCCGGGACCCGCAGGTGATCCTTCGCGCCCTGCCTGAGCGTGAGTGCGACGAGTTCCTGCAGCAGTACCACGACGCGGTCGATGCTGCTCATGACCCGGCTGGCTACAAGCAACTCCAGCAGGTCTTGCACACCTGGAGTCTCGCTGTGGTAGCGACGAACAAGCCCGGGTACTACGAGGCGCTCGAAGACGCCAAGAACGGCGTTGGCGAGTACGTCGCGTGGGAGGACGTCGTCGCGAAGTTCGACAGCACGCTGTGACCTACCGGGCGGAGCTTTCTTCTGAAGCCCTCAGAGAACTCAACGGCTTCCCTCGTGAGGCGTTCAAGGCGCTCACTGAGGTGATGGGCGCCGTGGTCGACAACCCTTACGATCCTCTACGCACGTTGCCGACCGCGGACGAGCAGGTGCGGCGTGTCACGTTCGGAGACTGGGGCATGGCCACGTACGTCATCGTCGATGCTCCTCAGATCGTCCGGGTCGTCCACATCACCTGGGTCGGCTAACCCTCAGCATTAGGCCGTACGGCACCGCCGCGTGACAGCAACGACAGCAACCATCGCCGCCCGTGGCCGCACGTCGGACACCGTCTACGTCGGTAAATGCGGGACGACCTGGGGTGTCTTTATTCCTGTAAGCGGCAGGTCGCCGGTTCGAATCCGGCCGGAGGCTCTCATTTTCCCAGGTGAGATGCCCTGTAGGGGATCATCCGGGCGCCTATTTTGACGGCAACGACGAACGCTGTCGAGCGGACGGTCGCGGAATCCGGGTTCGTGACATACCTGCCCGAAGACCGCCTGTGGCCTGGCCGTGTCCTCATTCGGGATCGGCTCGGGCGTACCTGCGCCCCCGGATGTGGGGCTGCCGCCCCCAAGGCTGAGGTCTGGAGGAAACGCTCAGCCTAGGTCGACAGCCCGGAGCCCTATTCCGACGGAGACGGGGATCATCAGCGGCGGTGGACGCTGACGGCATATCCGCCGTCGTTGTAAGGGTCGGTGTCCCAAGTGGCGAAGCGGTCGACAAAAGTGAGGCCGGCCGCGGCGCAGTGGGCGTCGTACTCGGGCAAGGTGATGCCGGGTGGTACCGGCAGGTGGGCTTCGTCCAAGCCGAATCCGGCGACCATTAGACCACCCGGGCGCAGGGTCGCGGCCAGGCAAGCGACCACCGCGGGCTCAGTGCCGGCGGCGAGAAGCGGGAAGATATTGCCGGCGGCGACCACGAGATCGAAGTCCGCGGCCATATTGACCGCGGCTGGATCGAATCCAGCCAGGTCAGCCTGGATCCAGGGCAATCCTGGCGCCTCCTTCTGCGCCACCGCCAGCATGGACGGATCAAGATCCACACCGACACAGTCGTACCCGAGCTCCGCAAGGCGGATCATGACTCGCCCGGTGCCGCATCCGGCGTCCAGCACCCGTGCTCCGGCGGGAACAAGTGCGGCGCAGAACCGCGCCTCACCGTGCATGTCGTTACCGCTACCGGCCAGCGCGGCGAACCGCGCGGCGTAGTCCTCCCCGGTTGTCCCACCGGTTAGCTCTTGCCAACGAGTCATGGCGGCAAGTGTATTGAGCGGGCTGCCGGAGGCGACCGTCCGTCCGGGTCGCCACCTGGGACTTACGGCAGGGGCGGCTTCACGCCCCTGACTCAGCACGAACACGTTGCGTCGACTGATGCTCGCAGCAATGGTTCTACGCCATCGTCACCGACCTCATGGGCGCCCCGAACCCCTCAAAAACTGCCAAAGCACGATCCCAGATCGGTTGCCTCGGCCCCGACGGTGTCCTGGGTCATCAGCGACCTCATGCGCTCCTGTCGCCAGCGAGTCGGTGGAGTGCCGTAGCGGTTCTTGAAAGCGCGGCTGAATGCCGCCTCCGACGTGTAGCCAATTCTCTGCGCGATTAGCGTGACCGGAAGGGTGGTGTCGCGGAGCAGGGCGGTGGCGGTGTCCAGGCGTACGTGCGCGAGATAGGTGGCTGGCGGCTTCCCGACGCGTTCGACGAACTGCGTGGCGAACCCCGATCGGGAAAGGTTGCATGCTCGGGCCAGCTTTTCGACTGTCCAGTCATGGCCGGGGTCTCGGTGGATTGCGCTCAGGGCCAGGCCGATCTGCGGGTCGAAGGCGCCGGCCAGCCAGTTCGGTTCGGCGTCCGTGCTGGCGGCCCAGGCGCGCAGGATCTGGATGAAGATCAGATCGAGGATGCGGGCGACCATTACCGCCGATCCTTGTGAGGGCGATTGCATCTCGATTTTGAGCATCCTGCGGGCGACTTCGAGCCCTTCGAGTGCTGGGCCGCTCTCGCCGCGCATGATGATCACGGACGGGAGGCTCCCGAGCAGGTGGCTTGCCTGCGGGTCGCCGATCGTGAATGTTCCGCAGAGCCAGCGCGCCGGATCAGGTGCGTCGTTCTCGGCTGCGCCGGCAGGCTCGCTCGCTTGCGCTCGCTTGCCTAGGTCGCTGATGTAGTGCGTGTCGCCGCGCGGGAGCAGGACGAAATCGCCGCGGCTTACGTGCTTGACGTGCGGGTCTCCGTCGATTCGCAGCGCGAGTTCGCCCTCTTCGACGATGTGCAGGCTGCCCATGTCGGCGAAGCCGATCGAGAAGGTCGGCGAGGGAGCGTACGCAACGATCCGTTCTCCGCTCAGATGGACGCTCCGGAGCAGCTCCGAGAGCAAGTCGTGCGACTGACCATCTGCGTCGAGGCCGAGCGTGGCGTCCTCAGGTGCTGGCGGATCGGCGAACTCTTGCGGCGATCCGAGCAAATCGGCTGACGTCGCTGGACGATCAGCAAAATTTCCTGGCGGAGCGGTCATGGTCGCTGCCCATTCCTCTAACTACGATCAACAAACAGTGAGCGGGGCCAATGAACGGAAGGACTTAGGGTCACGTTGGGCGCTCTTTCATGTGCCAATTTCTTCTATCGGTGAAGCAATTGCGCTAGTGAAAGTCTGCCGGCATCATCGCCCAAGTCTGGGTCTGCTCGCTTGTATCAACCGAGACTAACAATCAGGAGATCATCCCATGGCGGAGCAAGACAAGCCGACCAAGATCAGCTTTGTCTATTCCAATCCCACCGACCCGGACGCCTTCGAGGCGGCTTACTCCGAGCAGCTCGAGCTTGCGCGCAAGCTCCCCGGCCTGACCCGGCTGCAGACGTCGAAGGTCTGGCCCAAGGAGGGCGGCAGCCCGACTCCGGCGTACCGGCTGTTGGACCTGTACTTCGCCGACTACGCGGCGGCCAGCGCCGCTGCCGCAGAGGCGGGTCCCCTCGTCGCCGCTACCAAGGAGCACGCCACCGGAGGCGTAGTGATCGCATTCGCAGAAATCCTCGAGGACGCCTAGGCCGAACAAGACGGATTCCCGTCCCGTCGTCACTGCGGTAACCAATAGCGGGGAGGGGCAGGCCCCTCCCGGCCCGCAGCCCGCCGGCCGCGAGCAGCATCGGCATCTTCCAGGCTTCGGACTTTAAACCCACTTGCTACGGCGCATGGTTCGGGACGAAGAGGTATCAGGCGCCGACCACGCCGGGTTGAGCGAGCCTGGAGCGGGGGTCTCGCGCGCCCCCCGCGAACCGAAGCACTCACCCACGCGAAGCCGTCTGTCATGAGGTAAGCACAGGTCAGGGTCCTGTTTCACTTCGGTGAGATAGGGCCCTGAATGCTTTCCTGCCCGGGGACGTCCTGGTCGACTGGAACCGGGCCGCGTGCGATCAGCGCGGCCACCTCCCGCTCGATGAGCGTGGCCAGGATCCCGCCAGACGGCACCGACGGCGGGGCCGTTAGCACGCTCGGCTCCCCGCGCGCACCGGTGGCCGCGGCGAAGCGAATCTCTTTCCCTCGCTGCGCGCCTGGGAATGCCTGCACGGCACGTCGATCATCATCACCGAGTACGGCGCGGACGCCGTTGCCGGGATCCACTCCCTCCCGGCGTCCACCTAGGGCGAGGAGTACTGAGTGTTCGACCGGGTCGCCGCCGTCGTCGGCGAGCACGTCTGGAACTTCGCCGACCTCGCCACCGCGTACGGCGTCGGCCGCCGCGGGCGGCAACAAGAAGGTCGTCTTCATCCGCGACCGCTGCCCCAAGTCGGTCTTTAAGCGCTCCGCCGCCGCTGGGCGGGCAAGCGCTGAGCGTGGAACGGATCCTCACGGCTCCGCGTCCAACGGCCCGGATCGTCGTCGAACGGAAGGGACCAGGCCATTGACGGTACACAGGCCGGGACGGCCGGAGGATCTGCCGCCGGCCACGTTGGTGTGGGCGCGCTGGGCCGCGCTGGCCGCCGTGCAGGCCGCGTCGGAGGAGAAGGGTGCCGGGCGCTGGTTGCGGAACGGCGAGCTCTGCCTCGACACCTGGGGCAGTTCCTGGGGCGTGATGGCCTGGGCCGGTGACGGGCGCGCCGTGCTGTTCGGTGAGGACGAGGGCAGTAAGACCAAGTGGCACAAGGAGCCGATCGACCTGCTCGCCGGCGCGCCGGAGTGGCTGCCCCACGCGAGGCTGCGCGACCACGTGGAGCACTACGAGCTCGGCTTCGTCTACTGGTACGACGACGGGACGTGGCACCGCGCGCCCTACCCGGACGATCTCCAGGATGATGGTCTCGAGCTCGCGATGGACGAGTTCCTCATCCGGTCCGAGGCTGTGGCCGAGCTGGAGTCCTGGCTCGCGGACCACACCGACGGTGCGCCCGAGGCCGTCGTGGCGGCCTGCGGCCGGTTCATGGAACAGGCCGAACGCCGGACCCTGACCACGGACGCCGTGCGCGCGTTCACGGACGAGACCGGCTGGGCGGACGCCGACATCGCGGCGATCTGTGCGGTGGCACGCGACGCCGGGTTGATGGGCGCCCGCTGAACAGACGATCATCAAGCCTACGAACGACCTGAGCCGCCGATGGCCGGCGGCCGAGCCTGGTAGGACGTCATGGACTCCCTTCGCCCGAATGATCCGCATTTCGTAGGCCGGTACGCGGTGTCGGCCAGGCTCGGCAGCGGAGGGATGGGCGAAGTCTTCTTCGGTCGGTCGCCGGGCGGCCGTCCTGTCGCGATCAAACTGATCCATCCAGGCCATGCCGCCGACCCGGAGTTCCGGCGGCGGTCCGCCAGGAGGTGGACGCCGCGCGAAGGGTCGGCAAGGCGCAGCATCCGGGAGCACGTCACGGGCCGGTGTGGCGGATGCTGCGCTGACCATGTCGACTATTGGTTTGTCAGGACGTGCTGTATCGCACGGTTGGCGACTTGAAGTCCCAATTGCCGACATTGAAGTAAATGACGTGGCGTTCTTTCATGGCCATGTAGTAGTTCTTTCTGGAACTCGGCAATCTAAGCGAATGCCACGCACTGGAACCGGTATAGTGATACCTGATGTAATAGTCTTCGCAGTCACTTATGTGCGCCAAATTCGCCATTTGTCGCCGTTCGGGTACCACTTAATGCCGACGCGATTCCCCAGTGCCTGGGTCGAGCGCTGGTAGGGAGTGCTGGCGTAGGCCGGTGCCGCGGCGATGGTGCTGGTCACCGCGACGGTGGCCGTGGTGATCGCGAGGGCGGCCATCCGTACGGATGATGCCGAACTCATGGATATCCCCTTAGGTCGGTGCGCATCGACGGAAAGCCGTATGCGCCGACTGTCTTGATTCGCTGAAATGCTTCGTGAAGAAGCATTCCTGGCGGTAGAGGGGATGTCATTGGCATGGAGTGCGCGAGACGTTGATTGATAGCGCAATGCGCGGAGCTCGCACCAACCGCCTGGCCGGTCGCAGTACGAAGGTTGCCCTACCTGCTGAACGGCACGGAGGTACGGACGGCACCTGTCGCGATCTCATGGCATCTCGCGCCATAGCAGCGCCCGCTGGCGCCGACAGTGGGTGCGCCGGTAGTGTCACCAGAAAGATACAGAAAGTACTTCATCGGGTGCATACAGTGACCCATGCAGTACCCACGTCTCTCATACCTGCGGGACACCCCACTTCACCTGCGAAGGGCAGCGCATGGCCACTGATCTGCAAGTTCTCAAGATAGACCGGTCGTTCACCTACATCGACGCCGACGGCAATGGCGCCATTACCCGTGACGATCTGCAAGGCCTCGGGGCCCGGTTACTCGCCGGCTTCGGGACCTCACCGGCCGGGGAACAAGGCCGGCGGGTGGCCGACTCCTTCGATCGTCTGTGGGACACCCTCGCCGACGCGGTCGACCTTGACCGCGACGGACGCATCACTCCCGACGAATACCGTTCCTCGGCGGTTTCCTCGTTCATCGAGGGTGACCGCTTCGAGCCGGTCTTCCGGCCGGCGATCGAGGCGGTGCTCGCGGTGGCCGACACCGACGGTGACGGTCTCGTTGAACCGCAGGAGTTCCTGTTGGTGCATGAGGCGTTCGGGCGGTCCGAGCAGGACAGCGACTATGCGTTCGCCGCGCTCGATCTCGACGGCGACGGCGCGCTGGGATGTGGCGAACTGTTGCACGCGGTGCGTGACTACTACACCTCCGCCGACCCCAACGCGATCGGCAACTTGCTGTTCGGCAGGCTTCCCGGCTCGTGACGATACCGGCCGATGCCCGGCCGCACCTGCGTCTCCTCCTGCAGCGGGTCCCCGCCTTGGTCGGTCGGTGTCGCATGCACAAGAACACCGATATGGCCGGGCAGCAGGTGCTGCGCTGGGCGCGGGAGGCCGGGCTGGCCGGTGACCCCACGGTAATAAGGCGGTTGTACGCCATCGGCGGCCACCGCATGGCCGGGCGGGTCTTCACCGACTCCAGCGACGACAAGCTCGTGCTGTTCTCTCAGTGGCTGACCTGGGTCATTCTGCTCGACGATCACTGGGACGAACGCTCCTGCCCCACTCCACAGGAGATCGACCACACGTACACAAGGCTGCTCCACGTGGTCGACCACGATCGCGAACCGGCGTACGCCGACCCAATGGAACGCGCCTTCACCCGGCTCTGGCAGGTTACGACCCCAGGAATGGGCCCCGCCTGGCGCGCCCGGTTCCGTGCTCATCTGGAGCTCAACCGTAAGAGCACCCAATGGGAGATCCACACCAGGCGGACCGGGCGATTCAGCCCGCTGGCCGAATACCCACCCCACCGCCGCGTCGCGTCCGCCTCGTTCATCTTCGACATCTGCGAGGCCGTCCTCGGCACCGAACTGCCCGAGGCCCTGATGAGCCTGCTGGCCTGGAGCGACCTCGCCGACGCCGCCAACGATGTGTCCACCTGGGTGAACGACGTGCTCACTCTGGACAAGGACGAGTACGAGGCTGACTTGTCCAACTACGTCCTGGCGGCCCGGCACCATCTCGGCCTGACCTCTTCGGCGGCCATCTCCTGGGTGATCGACCGCATCTCCGCTCGCATCACGGAGATGCACCGGGCCTCATGCGCGCTGCCCGCCGTCTACCGCCGCCTCGGCCTGTCCCACGGCACCGCGCGGGCGGCCAGCAAGGTCGCCTGCGCCTACCTCGCTCTACCCCACGCCAACATCGAGTGGATCTGCGAAGCGGCGCGTTACCGGCCAGTGCCCAGCATGGAGTAACGGGCCGGCTCATCTTCTGAACAGGCAAAAGACCCTGAGCGATCAACGCCCAGGGTCTTTTGTCACAACAACGGTCTCAGCCGGTCACGGGTGCCAGACGGTCGCCTTGTTGAAGTAGTAGCTCGGCGGGTAGGTCGTGCAGAACGTGCTGCCCGTGCGTTTGTGGGCCGTGCCTTTGACCTTGATCGTCCAGCCCGGGTAGGCGATGAATCCCTTGGGGCCGTAGAGGCCACCGTTGCCGCCGAGCTTGTAACGCGTGTCCCTGATCTGATACCAGTGCGTGCCGAGGGCTTCGAGGCAGCCGTCGTAGTGCGCGAACTTTCCGGTGTAGGTCTTCACCGCCTGCGTCGAGACGGTGCCGCCCTCGCGTATCTGTGCCGATGCCGGCGTGGCGAGTGAAACGGCGGACATCGCTAGTCCGGCGGCCACCAGACGGGTCGTCATACGAATTGCCGTGCGCATGTCGATTCCTTTCGTACGCCTATCGCGGTCCGTGAACTGCGGCGACACGATTCGCCCCCGCGTCGTGATCACAATTTTTCCCCTCCGTGGTGATCACGTGAATACTTTAGGACGGCCGGAATAGCGTCGCGGAGAGCCGTTCGTACATTCCTGCACAGGACAAATGTCACGGGTGTTCCTGATCGGGATCGTTAGCCTCGGATTAATCGCCCGAAATGGCCTGAACGGCACATTAAGGACGCACGGCAGGGCCGCACCTGGGCGCCGAACCACCGGCGTAGTGCCGTGTCCAGGCCCGGCCCGCCTGTCCACGCCACGTACCCGTCGGGGCGTACGAATTGTGGCGCCGTCGTGTGTCTCGACGCGGTCGGACCAGCCCGCGGGCGGTGACGCGCCGACGAGTACGGGCGCGGCCGTCGGGCGCGGCCGGGACGTCGGGGGCGTGCCCGCGGATCTGCGCGGCCGGCTTCCAGCTGAGATTCACCGCGTCCTGCAGGCCCAGGTTGAGCCCCTGGCCGCCGACCGGGAGGTGGAAGCGTGCGGTTCTCAAGCAGACGGTGACCAGCACAGGTGCGGAGGGACTCCGTCAGTCAGGAAGCGCTCCTCGAACGGTGGCCACTGCGTGAGGTCGTCGATGACGTGTACGCGGCGGTCCGCCGGTTCGCCGTGACCCGCGGGCAGTTCGGGGCGTACGGAGCCCGGTGTGAGCGCGGCTCGCTCGGCGACCGCGAGCATGGCCTCGGCGTTGAAGGGCCTGTTCGGCTCGATGTCGAAGCTGTCGGGGTCCAGATTCTGGAGCAGCGCCTGGACGGCGGTCTCGTCCACTGTCCGCGCGCGTGCGGCACGGACCAGGTTCTCGAAGGCCTCCCATGCCTCATTCTCCTGGCCGAGAAAGGCGCTCTCCACCTGGTCGTCGCGCCCGGTGCCGCCGCCCCCTCCGTTTTCCAACCCGTCCGGATAGTTCGTACGGGCCCACGTCGAGCCGTCCCACCAGTAGACGTACTGGATGATCTGCTCCTCGCGCATCATCGTCGCGAGCCATTCCCAGGGCAGCCAGGCCGGTCCACCCGCCAGCGGGTCGACGGGCGGAACCTGGTGACGGGTCTCGCTGTAGTCGACGTCGTAGCCGTAGAGGAGCGCCCGGCCACCGCCGACCCAGCTCATCCCGTGCCAGCCGTTGCCGACATCGTCGGTACGCACCCCGTCCTCGCGTACGGTCGCACCGAATCCCGAGGTGCCCACGGTGAGCATGGCCAGGGCGCAGGACTCGGCCCACAGGTCCTCAGGGGCGGACAGGTTCAGCTCCACGGGCACAGCGGTACTCCCAACTCCAGTGATGATCGTCATCGCGTTCGACGCGCCGCCCACTCCCGGAGTTCCCCTGCTGATCCTTGGCGGCCTGGCCAAGTATCCGCCGGGCGCGCGGGACTGGAGGCGGCGGGCACCACCGCGTACGGGCTGGAATGGAAGTCGAACGGTGGCCGGTCTCGCCGTGGGTTTCCCGCTCCGGCCACGGGCGCGGGTCGCCTGAGCGTAGCCACCGCGGCCACCGGACGCGGCGTGCTGACAAAGCTGTTCGGGCCAATGCCGGGTCAAGGCGGCGGCCGTGGCCACCGGTGTCATCGCGGTCGGCTCGGCAAGTACGGCCGCGGTCGTCGTCACGCGCCACCACAAGCCCAAGCCCGCCCCGGCCGTACGCGTCGAGCCGGCCCGTCGCGGGCCTGGACCTGTGGAACCCGCGCTATGGCCGAATGACCGGACCACGGGACGCCGCCCTAACGGCGCCCGCTCGACCTGGGCATCGCCGAGCTGTGGCAGGCGAACGCGGAGGCCGTCCCGCCCTTTACGAAGCCGACCGTCCTGGACTCCGAACCCACGGTCGGGCCGCGCGGCGGACGCTCTTGCCGGTCCGGTACTCGCCGCCGAAACAGGGCTGCTTCGATCTGCCCGACGTCGTGGTCAACGTGGACCCGCGAGGCACTGACCGCCACCGGCGTATTCCGTCCCGAGACGCTCACCTCGACCTTGTCGGACCGGTCGCTGTTCTTCGCCGCGGACGGCGTGTGTTCGCACGTGGGCAGCGAACGCTCCGTCTTCTCGGTGACGCTGCCGTACTCGGAGTCTCGGAACCTGTTCCACCCCGGTAACTGATGATCTACCGGGCCCCGCCGGCGGCCGTCACCGGAGCGACGGGCTCGGGCGTCCCCACGTCTCGCGAAATGTTGGTGTTGTCGCCCACGTCGTTGACCGTGAAGGGGTTGATGGCCGTGATGTGGTGAAAATGGTGGTTGTTGCTGAGGTTGCGATTGCCGTGACGGTGATGGTCGCTTTGGGACGCGTCCCCCGCCGACGCGTTCGCCGTGGCCAGGCCGAGGGCGGTGCCTCCCGTGATGGCCAGGAGCGCTACGGCGATTGCGGTGCTTTTAGACAAGACCATTTGAGTTGCCTTCCTTGAAGATTGCTTCACGATGTCGGCGAAGCGCGGCAGTCGCGGGTGGTCCGGAGACGGAGCCCCGTACGGTCGAGTGAGACCCCGTCTCCGGCGAGCACCAGACACAGCGAGCGCCGATATGGGCTGTGACCTCGCTGTTCTCGGCTGTGGGCGGTGACTGTTACGCGCCGCCTACCGGTGTCTGTTGTTGTTGTTGCTGCTGCTGGCCGTCGTCGCCGCCACCGCCGCCTCCGCCGCCGCCACCACCGGCAGCCGCTGCGGCAGAGTCACGCTGTCTCTGCCGCGCGCTGTTCGTGTTCCTGCTGACGTTGGAGAGTCTGAGCCGGTTGATGACGATGGTTCGTTCGTGGGTGCGGTTCGCGTTGAGGGCGCGGCCGGATAGGTGGCTGGCCTGCCTGCTGTGGTGGCTGGACGGATAGATGCCCTGATGCCCGCTCTTTACCGCAGCGCTGGCCGTTGTGGCGGTGCCTAGGCCGAGAGCGGCGCCTCCTGCGACGGCCAGCCAGGACGCGACAACCGTCGTTCTTCTCGAAAAACGCATCAATCTTGCCTTCCTTGGACAAATGACGTCGAGGTCCGAATTAAACGTTCTTGGCGTAGCTGCAGGTTTTTGGCGCGAAATCCGCCTTAAATAACCCGTGGTGCATGGCTTAATCAAGCCGTTTATCCGGCTCTACCTCGCATGCTTCGCGAAGGTCGTTCCCGCGACCAACTTTGACGAAACCGCTGTATGTGAGAGCTTGAGATCGATATTGAAAAAACCGACGCGAATAAAATTTCGCCGAAATTGTCACACTCCTCAGCTCCAGGGAGTGGTGAAGTCGTCATTTGGTGCAGGCTTGCGGTGAAGTGTCTTCCTATAGAGCGAAAATGGGACCCCGCACTGTGGTGCGGGATCCCATTTCTTGGGCGTAAGTGCGCCTTACGGCCTACTCGGCGCTATCGGACGCGGCTAGTGGTGACGGCGGAGCGCGGGGCGACCGCCGAGACCGGCGAGACCGCCTCGGAGGGCGGCCGTGGTGACGGCCGGCGGCGACTGCTGCTGCAGCGCCGCGCCGACGGCCGCCGCCGCGGCGGCGGGCGTCGCGTCGTCTGTTGCTGCTGTTGCTGCTGCTGCTGGCCGCCGCCACCGCCACCGCCGCCACCGCCGCCACCGCCAGCGGCGGCCGCGCCACCACCGGCGGCGGCCGCGCCTCCTCCGCCTCCTCCGCCGCCACCGCCGGCGAGCAGGTGCGGCGCTGCGGCCTGAGCGGCCGAGCAGAGTACGAGACCGGACGCTCCGGCGAGAATGAGACCGGAAATGGCGACTGCCATGCGCTTCCGAGCTTCCATGAAGCTTTCCTCCTTGAGAGTACGGCTTTTTTAGGGCGTAATATGCGAAATGAACACGCTGGCTTCAGGGTGATGGCTGCAAATCGGTGCCATTTGGCCTCATGTCGCATGTGCCAGCGAGTATCCATTTTCCCCGAGATCGTACTGTGAAACAGTGAGGCGGGAGTCTTTGTTCAAACGCAAGCTGGATCAGCCTGTATTGGCGAAATAGATAAGAATGGTAGAGGTAGCTCCGATCGCCGAGGCGGCAGGGATCGAAGAAGGCGTGATTTCCCGGTGGCGCGCGTACCGTGGCTCCACCCGGGGGGCTCCCGGATGAGGGCGGGTTACTCCGCGGCCGACGCGGCGGCGTGGCAGGCGCCGCGCCCTTCCGCGTGGGCGATGATCCTTCCGGCCCTGATTCGTACGGCGGACTCCGTGGCGTCGCTCACGGCAGACACACCCGCTGCGGCGGCCAATTTGCCCGATTCGTCGTGTACCACCTGCAGGCGCGGCCAGGAAGACGCCGGGAAGGCCTGACGCAGGCAGCCGCAGAGATCGGCCACGGCCAGGCGGGCCAGTGGGGCCAGCTCGTCAGGGTCGCCGGTGACGAGGAGCGCGGTGACCTCGGCTCCAGGAGGCGCCGCGCGTACGGCCTCCTCCACCGCTTCCAGCCGGTGCAGGCCCAGTATCGCGACCACGCCGTCTTCGGTGAGCCTCGCCGGCTCGCCGTTCATCGCGTTCGTCGCCGGAGGCGGGGTCCACGGCTCGTCGGCCGGGCGGGCCTGCGGAACGTAGGGAAGGTGGGGTGGCGGCCAGCCGTCGCCGAGGTCCAGGTCGGTGAGGTGCTCGCAGGCCCGTACGACGTCGAACGGGTCGGTGAAGCCGGGTGCGGCGGCGGCCAGCTGACCGGCGCCGTGCAGGGTCGTGAGCACGGTCTCGGCGACGCGTACGAGGCGGCCGGACGGTGCGAGCATTCGCTCCAGGGAGAGGCCGAGCAGGAGTGCGTTCACCTTCATCAGCTGCGCGTAC
>CAVTOG010000017.1:0-627527 GCA_963736325.1 uncultured Actinomycetota bacterium
GGATCTATTTCACCTCGGCCGACCGGCCCGAGGCTCAGCAGAACGGCAGCGGCGCCGTGGACATGGGCACCGACCGCTTCCGGGTTCCCGACGCCGCCGACCGGGAGTACTACCGGTACGGCCGGCGGCACGCCCTGGGCGGCGCCCTGGCACGCCGCCCGCAGGCCGGGGAGCCGGCTGGCGGTACTCCTGTTCGAGGACCACTACGCACGGAACTGAGCTGAAGTTCGACTTCCGATGTTCTCCCAGCCGATGCCGGCATCGGACTTCGTCGCCGGCCTGGGCGGCTGACGGCGGCGCCGCGCGTACCCGACTCTTGCCGTGCCCACCTCTCGGTGCGAAGATCTGCTGATTCGTTCGCCAGGCGGTGCGGCCGCGGTTCCGTGGTGTCGCGAGAGGGAGCCTGGCCCGGCTCCTGAGGATGTTCGGTGCGGCCTGATCTCACTGCGCTTCGGCAAACGTTTCGCGGCACCATCGTCACCCCCTTCGACCCCGGCTACGAGGCCGCGCGCGTGCTGTACAACACGCGGATCCGTAACCGGCCGGCGGTGGTGTGCCAGTGCGCGGACACCGATGACGTCGTCGCGTCGGTGCGTTTCGCCCGGGACGCCGGGCTGCCGATCGCCGTACGGGGTGGCGGGCACAACGCCAGCGGGTTCTCGCTGGTCGACGACGGCGTGGTCATCGACGTCAAGGGGCTGCGGGACGTCGTGTTCGACGAGGACACCGCCACCGTCTCCGTCGGTCCCGGCGTGGGATGGCGGGACATCGACCAGGTGACCTACGCCGGCTTCACGGCCGAGGACGCCGACGGTGCCGCGTACGGCTACGCGGCGCCCGGCGGCGAGTGCCCGACGGTCAGCAACGGCGGCTACAGCCTCGGCGGCGGATACGGACTGCTCAGCAGGCGGTTCGGGCTCGGCTGCGACCACATCGTCGAGGCCGAGCTGGTCGACGCCGGCGGGAACGTCCTCCGGGTCACCGAGGAGGAGCACCCCGACCTGCTGTGGGCGCTGAAGGGTGCGGGCGGCGCCGGCTTCGGCGTGGTGACGCGGCTGCGGTACCGGCTCGACCAGGTGCCGAAGGCCATCGTGGGCGGCTTCGTCGGCTGGCCGATCGAACGGGCGAAAGAGGCGTTCCAGGCGTACCGCGACCTGTACGCCGGCCACGACGACGACCGGCTCGCGCTGTGCATGCTGCTCACCACGGACCCGTACCCGGACGGCGACAAGATCGTGATGATGTACGGCCTGTACCTCGGGCCGCCGTCGGACGCCGAGGCCGCCCTCGCACCCGTACGGGCGGTGGGCGAGCCGCTGTTCGACACGTTCGGCCCGACGTCGTACCTCGACCTGATGCGGGAGCTCGGCACGGACATCCCGTACGGCCTGCAGTCGAAGTGGCGCGGCGGCTACTTCAGCGCGGACGGCTTCGACGACGCGGCGTTCGACACGATGATCGAGCACTTTCAGCGGTCGCCGTCGGGGTTCTCGATGGTCCGCCTCGACCTGCTGGCCGGCGGCGCCGTCGCGCGTACGCCGGCCGACGCGACCGCGTTCGTGCACCGGCCGGCACTGCACTACGTGTCGAACATCGCCGTGTGGCAACGCGACGAGGACACCGCGGTGAACGCCGCGTGGGCGGACGGCGTCGCCGGCGCTCTGCGGCCGTTCCTCACCGGCGAGGTCTACCAGAATTACGCCGACCGGGAACTGGCCGACTGGCCTGCCGCCTACTACGGGACCAATTATCCGCGGCTCCAGCAGGTCAAGCTGCGTTATGACCCGAAGGACCTCTTCCGTCACCCGCAGAGCATCCGGCTGCCGTAGCGGCCGGAGCGGACGCGTGCGCGGCGGCGGTCACCCGCCGCGTCCCGTCGCCGAACGGGCATCCAAACTGTCCTGATTGTGCTGTTTACTCCCAGTTTGCCGCGTTTCTTACCCTTCGTGTCGAACCCAATCGTCGCAATGGCCACATTGGGGATAACGGCAGTGCTTGAATGTCTGCGCTCATCGCCGCTGATCGAGCAAGGAACAGGACCGCGTCCCCCAGGAGGAAACACCGTGACCGTTCCCGCGTCCACGACTACGAGCCCCGTCGCCGAATATCGGTCGCCGGGCGCCGCGAACGGCAAGCGCGTCGTGGTGGGCTCCCCGTACCGATCCGAGGGAGTCGTGGGCCCGCAGGGGCAGTTCCTCATCCCGACGATCACCCAGGAGATGTGCGGCACCACCGGCCTGTCCTCCTGCATGGTCCTGATGCCGCCCGGGACGGAGTCGCAGGCCCACCTGCACGAGACCTCGGAGATCATCGTCGTCTGCGTCGAGGGGTACGCCGCGACGCTGATCGGGCCCGAACTCGAACCGGTCTTCCACGGCCCGGGCGAGTTCTGCTACGTCCCCGAAGGCGTGATGCACGTCGCGGTCAACCTCAGCCCGACCGAGCGGGCCATCGGCCTGGAGGTCAGGACGGACCCGCACCTCAACGAGGACGTGGTGCTCACCCCGGAGTACCAGGACCGCGCCGTGAAGATCTCCGCCGACCTGCGCGCCGGCTTCGCCGCCGGCGACCTGGACACGCCCGCCCACTGGCGCCCCCACACGTTCAGCCCCTTCGCCCTGGACGGCGACCGGCTGAGGGGACGCCGTGCCTGAGCACCCCGGCATCGTGGGGACATGGGAGGTCACCACGACCGGGGCTCCGTACGACCACCACATGATGGTGTTCCACGCGGACGGCACCCTGCTGCAGTTCAACCCTCCCGCCGGCAACCCCGGCAGCAGCGACACCCCTGGGGCCGGGGCGTGGCGCGGTTCGAAGGACGGCACGACGAAGGCCCGCTTCGTGGAGATGCGGCTGGACACGGCCACCGGGACGCCGACCCGCGGGATGGTGGAGCTCACCCTCCGCGTGGCCGGAGACCGGCTGACCGGAACCGGCGCGTTCCACATCTACGACATGACCGACGGGGCGCTCATCAACGAACCCCAGAGCACGACGCTCGAGGGCCGGCGGGTCACCGCGCCGGCCGACGATCCATCCAGGGAGCCGGTGTAGTGGAAGCGTACGACCTGTCTCGACTGGCCGCCGGGGCGGCGGGTGACCCGATCGCCGGCATCTTCGCGGTGACACACGCGGCCGAGCGGAACAATCCGGAGTTCATCTCACTGGCCGCCGGCGCCCCGGACAGCCACATCCTGCCGTCCGACCTGTTCGGCACCCTGCTGCGGCAGGTCCAGGCGGCGGACGGCGCCCACCGGCTCGCGGGGTACGTCCCCCCGCAGGGGCTCCCGGTTCTGCGCGAGCGGCTGGGGTCGCGCCTGCGCGGGCTCGGGGTCGAGTGCGGCCCGGAGAACATGCTGGTGACCAGCGGAGGCATGGAAGCCATCACCCTGGTGGCGAAGCTCTTCCTGTCTCCCGGCGACGTCGTGCTGGTGGAGAGCCCGTCCTTCCCGGGTGCGATCAGCACCTTCGCCCTCCAGGGCGCCACTTCCGTACACGTGGCGTGTGACGACGAGGGACTGGACCCGGACGCGCTCGCCGCGGCGATCGAGCGGCACCGCCCGAAACTGGTGTCGCTGATGTCGGACCACCAGAATCCGACGGGGAAGGTGATGTCGGTCGGACGGCGGCAGCGCATCGCCGAGATCCTGCGGTCGACCAGGACGTTCGCCGTGGAAGACGGCGTGTACGCGCTGCTGGGCTTCGATGGCGAGCCCCTGCCGCCGGTCCAGCACTGGGCTCCCGAGTGGACGGCGTACATCACGTCGGTCTCCAAGATCATGGCGCCGGCGATGAGAGTGGGCGCCCTGGTGGCGCCGCCGTCGCTGACACGGCTGGCGTTCAACATCAAGTCCACCGAGAACATGCAGGCGTCCGGGCTCAACCAGGCGCTGGCCGCGGCCTTCCTCGACGGCCACCTGACCGGCCACCTGACGGCCGTACGCGACCTGTACCGCCACCGCAGGGACGTGATGGTGACGGCGCTGGAGAAGTCACTCGAGCCCGGCCTCGGGTACACCTGGATCCAGCCGTCCGGCGGCATGTTCCTGTGGCTGCGCGGCGAGGACGTCGACTTCGGCGCGCTCCTGCCCTCCGTGGTGGAGGCCGGCACCGCGTACGTGCCGGGCGAGGTTTTCTACGCCGAAGCCGGGCTGGGCCGGAACGAGGCGAGACTGAACTTCGCCGGGACACCGGACGAGCAGATCATCACCGCGGTCGAACGCCTGGCCGGCGTTCTGGCGTAGACGCACGATCCCGGGACGGCGACGTCAGGCGGCAGGACGCCTGACGTCGCCGTCGTTCTGTACGCAGCCGATCGCCGGACACGCTGCGTCACTGTTTGATTACCTGGCGTGGAGAGTTCAGGGTGAGTCTCGTTCCGTCGAATCCGGAAGGACGCACAGACTTGAACATCATGACCATGCCGCCCCGACGCCGGGGGCCGATCGCCCGGGCCGTCGCGATGACGACCGTGGCGGGCGTCGCCTCGGCCCTGCTGGTGGGGGCCGCGCCGCCCGCGAGCGCGTTCGGGACCATCGGTGCGCTGGCCGAGCATGAGCGCATCACCCGCGCGGCGCTCGGGTGCGGAGAAGGCCACGTCGCGAACTGCTTCGAGGCGGGGTCGCTGGACCAGGTCGCAGGGAAGAAGGGCACGTTCGGTGCGGTCGGCTCACCGGACAACCCGCTGAACGGGGAACTCTTCACCTCGGCGGCCCACTGCGACAACGCCGACTACCTCGACGCTCCCGAGTACCGGCCGGCGGATCGGCAGCGCGCGACCACGGCCCTGCTGAGCTGCGTCCAGCACGCACGCGACATGGTGCGCCGCGCCGTGACCGAGGCCGCCGGCCTGCTGGACAAGGACGGCCGGATCAAGTCCGGGCAGGTCTCCGGCAACGGCTGCAGCTTCAACCGGCTGCCGGGCCGGGCCAAGTGCAACGTCATCGAGAGCTTCGGGCGGGCCCTGCACGTGGTCCAGGACTTCTACTCCCACAGCAACTGGACCGACCGGGCCGGGCCCGGACCGGTCACCGAGCACCACCCGCCGGGCGGCGGCCACGACGACATCAGCCCTCTGTTCGCCCTCTTCGGTCCCGTCCCGGCGGCCGGGAACGTGCCGGGCTGGCTGACCACCGGCTGCTTCGACACCCTGGCGGCGGGCAGCTTCGAGAGACTCGGATGCACCCAGCGGGGCCGTACGCGCATCAAGCACCGGTGGCTCAACAAGGACACGGGCGTGATCGACACGGCCACCGGCGCGACGTCGTGCCAGAACCACGGAGACAACGTCTGCACCGCCCGCGGCCGGGTCCGCGACAACTTCGCCCACGCGGTGAGGGGCGCCATCGCCGACACCCGTCGCCAGTGGACGGACTTCACCGCCGGAATCCACCAGACCTACCCGGGCGAACGCGGCGACCGCATCGTGTGCGCCCTCAGCCACGACGCGCCGATGTCCACCTGCCGATAGCGTCGATCGGCCCGGTCGTCGCGGTGACCGCGGAGTCCGGCGTCTCGGCGGCGCTGCGCCAAGGAGGGCTTCACCGGGCCGAGCGCGATCTTCGAGGGCCGGCTGGGAATCTGCAACGCCTTGGTCGACGACGGCCACCCTGAGGCGGTCACGGCCGCGCTCGGCGAGGCCGGCCGCGTGGGAGTCCAGGCCGCCCTGCTGGCCCGCGCGGGCATGACCGGCCCGGAGATGCCGTTCGAGGGCGGCGACGGATGGCTCGACCGGATCGCCGGCCGCCGATTCGAGCCGCCGGTCATGGGCGGCGGAGACGAGCCGTTCCGCATCGAGGAAACGTTCGTCAAGCAGCGCCCGTCGTGCGCGTGGACGATCGCGTCGGTGCTCGCTCCCGAACGGGCGCACGCGCGCCTGACCGGCCGTACGGACATCGCACGCGTCGTGGTCGAGACGTACCGGATCGCCAAGCGCCGTACGGGAACCGGCGAACACCAGTGGCACCCGCGCACCCGGGAGACGGCCGACCACCCGTACTCGAACGACTGTGGTCACTCGACGCCGAACCCGACATGGCCGCCGTCCCGCCGCTGCTCGCGATCTGACCCGGGAGAGAATCCCCGGCCGTTCTCCGGTCAGGATCGGCGCTGGATGAGCCGGTCGGCCAGGCCGGGAAGGTCCGGGCGATGAGGTCGGGCTGAGGCAGGGAGGCGACGGGGAGCGGTGCGTTGCCCGGGCGGGTGATCAGGCCGCCGGTGCAGCCGGCGCTCTGGGCGCCCATGGTGTCCCAGACGTGGCACGCGATCATGCAGCACGTGGAGGGCGGTACGGCCAGGCTCTGGGCGACCAGATGATAGGCGTGTGAGGCGGGTTCAGCATGGCCCGCCGCCGATCACCGGCATGTGATCACTCATGGTCGGCCCTCCCGCGGACAGGCATACCCATGCGCCGGGCACAGAGGCCTCGGGAACTCTCCCGACGCGCAGCGATCATGCATGAACCGCGTGTCATGGGTAGGGCAGCCGGTGAAGGGCCCGCCTTGTAGGCCCGGTCCTACGTATGCGAAGGGGCCGCTCATGCGTGCCGCGCCGTCCAGTCTGCCGGTTCAGCGCACCGGTCGTTACACGCTGGTCACGATGCCCGCGGAGATCGACGCGATTAATTCCGATGACGTCAGGGAGCGGCTTCTGGAGCTGCTCAATAATGGCACGGGAGCGTTGATCATCGACCTTACGGGCACGACCTTCTGCGATTCCTCGGGCTTGAAAGCACTCATCAGGGCCCGTACGCGCGCTCTGGCACTCGGCCGGCGCCTCCACGCCGTCGTCGCCCCTCGGGGATCCGTGGATCGGATCTTCAAGGTGACCGCGATGGCCCGCCTGATTCCGGTTCACGACGACGCCGATTCGGCGATCGCGGCGGCGCTGCGGGAGTGACGGGCCGAGGGAAGCCGGCGCGGTCCCGCGGTGGCGAACTCCGGCTCCGGATACGGCGAGGGCCGGGAGTCACGTGACTCCCGGCCCTCCTTCCGCGCCGTGTCAGGCGGCGGCGGGAACCTGCTTCGGGTTGGGCCCGTACTCGTTGTCGCCCGGCTGGCCCTCGGTGGCCATGAAGACGATCAGGATGATGGTCCCGATCAGGGGGATGAGGCCGATCAGCAGCCACCAGCCGGACCGGCCAGTGTCGTGCAGCCGGCGGATGCCCACCGCGAGCGAGGGGATCAGCACCAGGAGGCCGTAGACGCCTCCGAGGAGAGTGCCCGCCTTGATGACGATGCCGATGACGTCCAGCACCGCGACGATGATGAAGTTGATGAGGGCGAACATCCAGTATTCGGTGCGGCGTGCGCGGCCCGAAAATCCGGCGTAGTTCTTGAGTACCGCCAGGTACCAGTTCAATTCAATCCCCTTCCGGCCCAGAGGTGGGGGTCTTTCCTCTGGAATGCGATAATGCAAAGTAATCGTAAAGGGCTCTATTGACCAGCGCCTAGGTTTTCTTGATTCCTTAACTCGAAAGTGATCCCCACGCCTCCCGGATGTCACCCTGAATCCGTACATACCGTACGGACCAGGCGATCCACCGGTCAGGCCGTGACCCGGTCCGGGACGCGTGCGACGGAGAAGACGACCGTACGGCGCAGCCGGAAGCCCAGGGTCTCGTAGAGGCGGATGGCGTTGGTGTTGGTCGCGGCGGCGTGCAGGAACGGGGTGTCGGTTCTCGCCTGGATTCCCGCGGCGACGGCGAGCATCAGGCGGCCGGCGAGACCCTGGCCTCGAAAGGCGGGGTCGGTGCAGACGGCGCTGATCTCCGTCCAGCCGGGTACCCGCAGTCGTTCACCCGCCATCGCCACCAGACGGCCCTCTCGCCGGACGCCGAGGTAGGTTCCCATCTCTACCGTCCGGGCCAGGAACGGGCCCGGCTGGGTGCGTTCCACCAGGTCGAGCATCTCCGGGACGTCGGCGGCGGTCAGCGGCACCGCCTCGTCGTCGCGGACGCCGGTCAGGCCGCCGGCGCTCATCTGCACCCCGGCGATGCGGGCGACGACCTCCCAGTCGTCCGGGACGCTCACCTCGTCGGCGCCGACCATCAGCGCGATCGCACCCGGCTCGGCGGACGCGGCGGCGGCGGCCCAGTCCGCGGGTCCGGGCGGGTCCGGCAGGCTCAGGAACGGCGCGACGTCCGACGGGTAGCGCAGCACGTCGCCGTCGCGTTCGGCGAAGTGCGCGTGCGGTCCCGTCAGCGCGGCGCGGACCGGGTCGTCGAGGGGATGCGGGGGCGTGGTCATGTCACCTCAAGATCGTACGGCCAGGTAACGGGCGAGGTGGTCGATCACCTCACGCGCGTCGTCCTCGACGCCGTAGATGAAGGTGGACTTGCGCCGCCGCAGCACCGGCAGCCCCAGCGCGTACAGGCCCGGGCTGTCGACCACGCCGCCGTCGTGGCGCAGCTGGCCCTTCGCGTCGACGACGGGCACGTCGAGCCAGCCGTAGTCGGGCCGGAAACCCGTCGCCCACACGATCGTGCGGATCTCGCCGCTGCGCAGGTCGAGCTGCAGCCGCGCCGACGCGGGCACGCGGGTCGGCGCGAAGCGCTCGGGCGGGTCGACCTCGGCGTCACGCCCGCTCGTCCGCGCCCACTCGTCGAACGTGTCGAGCAGGCGCGTCCATCTTGAGGTCCGCGAGCGAGAACACGTTGCGCAGGCCGCCGGAGAACAGCGCGCGGCCGTCGCGGACGGCCGCCCAGCGGCCCACCAGCTCGACGCCCATCGCGGTGAGCGCGTTGAGGTCGAGCGTCGTCCGCTCGGGCGTCCCGACGAGCTGGGGCGAGGGCAGCCGCCGGGCCCGCGTGAGGTCGTCGATCTCGTCGTACCGCTGGTCCCACACGCCCGACGCGTCCATCCACCACAGCACGTCGCGCCCGCGGTACGTGCGCGGCAGCCGCACGTGCTCCCCCACCGACGAGGGTCACCGGCCGGCCCGACCGCTGCAGCTCGGCGGCCAGCTGCACGCCGGTCGCCGACGCCCCCACGACGAGCACGCCGCCGTCGGGGAGCTGGGCCGGGGTCGCGGTAGTCGAACGGCGTCAGCTGCTCGACGGACGCCGGCACCGCGCCCGCGAACGCCGGCACCGACGGCCGGTTGCAGGCGCCGCTCGCGATGACCACGGCCCGGCAGCGCGATCTCGCCGCGGCTCGTCGTCACGCTGGTACCCGTCGTCGGTGCGCCGCACCGACGTGACGTTCGTGCCGCGTCCGGACGGGAGCGCCGGAGACCGTGGCGAAGCGCTCGATGAACTCGGTCACCTCGCCCATCGTCATGTAGCCGTCGGGGTCCGGGCCCTCGTAGCGAAGGCCCGGCAGGCGGCTCTGCCAGTTGGGGGTGAGCAGCCGCAGCGAGTCCCAGCGCTCGCGCCGCCAGGAGTTCGCCACCTCGCCGCGCTCGAGCACGACGTGGTCGATCGACCGGCTCGCTGAGGAAGTGGCTCGCGGCGAGGCCGGCGTGCCCCGCGCCGATGACGACCGTCGTGACGCGCTCGATGGCCCGGCCCCTCAGGCGACTTCGACGGTGACGTTCGTCGGGTTCGTCAGGGCGTCGAACACGGCCGAGCGCTTCTGCGACTGGGCCACCAGCGCCTCGATGTCCTGCTTCGACGCGTCCGCGTCGATGGTGAACGTCACCTTGATGTCGTTGAAGCCGTTGCGGACGTCGCTGTCGGCGCCGAGGATGCCGCGGATGTCGTGCTTGCCCTCGACCGTCGACTCGACCGAGCGCAGCTGGATGCCGCGGTTCTGCGCGACGGACGCCACGCCCGCCGTCAGGCAGCTCGCCAGGCCGACGAGGAGGTACTCGATCGGCGTGATGCCGTTGTCCTCGCCGCGAAGACCTCGGGGTGGTCGGCGTCGAACACCGCCTCGGTCTTGTGGCTCTGCTCCTGCCGAGGCCGAAGAAGTTCTGGACCTTGATCTGTGCTGTGGACGCCGTTCTGCCACTTGCGAGGACGCCCGCCAGGTGAACTGGGCGGCCTCCGGCGCGCCCTTCAGCGCTTCGCGCGCGTCGAGCAGCGCCTGAACGTTGACTCCGTTGGTGACCGTAGTCATGTCGCGTGATCCCCCTCTCGTCATTTCCCGCATAATCCCCATGGAGATGCTTGACAATACACCGGTCCGAGACGGGCTAACGATAGCCCCATGGCGGAGCCAGCCTCGACGCTCGCGGCCGGCTCGGTCGGCACGGTCGAAACGCAGTACCTCGACCTGCCGGAGCCGGTGCGGCTCGACTGCGGCCGGGAGCTGGACCCGGTCCGCGTGGCCTACGAGACCTACGGCACCCTGTCGCCCGCAGCGCGACAACGTCATCCTGGTCTGCCACGCGCTCAGCGGCGACGCCCACGCGGCGGGCTTCGCGAAGACGCCGCCCGCGGAGAGCACGCGCGACGGGTTCGGCGGCCGAGGACCGCGACGGCGCGGCCGGCAAGGGGCTCGGCTGGTGGGACGGGATGATCGGCCCCGGCAAGGCGTTCGACACCGACCGCTTCTTCGTCGTCTCCACGAACCTGCTCGGCGGCTGCCGCGGCACGACCGGGCCGTCGTCGATCGACCCGGCGACCGGCCAGCCGTACGGGCCGGACTTCCCCGTCATCACCGTCGCGGACATGGTGCGGACCGAGCGCGCGTTCCTGGACGCGCTCGGCATCGAGCGGCTCGCGGCGGTGGCCGGCGGCTCGCTCGGCGGGATGCAGGCGTTCGAGTGGGCGATCCTGTTCCCCGACCAGGTCGACGCCGTCGTGGCGATCGCCAGCACGCACGCCCTCCAGCCGCAGGGCGTGGCCTGGAACGCGATCGCGCGCGACGCGATCATGCGCGACCCGGCCTGGCAGGGCGGCCGCTACTACGGCACCGGCCGCGCGCCCGACGCCGGCATGGGCGTGGCGCGGATGGTCGGCCACATCACGTACCTGTCCGCGCCGGCGCTGAGCGACAAGTTCGGCCGGCGGCTGCAGTTCGCCGACGACATCCGCTACACGATCACCGAGCCGGAGTTCGAGGTCGAGAGCTACCTGCGCCACCAGGCCGACTCGTTCGTCAAGCGCTTCGACGCCAACACCTATCTCTACACGTCGCGCGCGCTGACCTACTTCGATCTCGCCCGCCAGTACGGCGGCGGATCGCTCGCGCGGGCGCTCGAAGGCGTCTCGGCGCGGACGCTGCTGATCGCGTTCAGCTCCGACTGGCTGTACCCGCCGTCCGGCGTCGCGAGGAGATCGACGACGCGCTGCGCGCGCTCGGCAAGCCGGTCGAGTTCCACGTGATCGAGGCGCCGTACGGCCACGACTGCTTCCTGCTCGAGGAGGCGCGGCAGACGCCGATCATCCGCCGTTTCCTGAGCGCGGACGAGGGCCTGACCGTGACCGACCGTCACCGGAAGAGGACCGCGACGTTCGGGTTCGAGACCCGGCAGCTGCACGCCGGGCAGCGGCCCGACCCGAACACCGGCGCCCGCGCGGTGCCGATCTTCCAGACGACCAGCTACGTGTTCGAGGACCCCGAGTCGGCGGCGGCGTACTTCAACCTGCAGGAGTACGGGAACACGTACTCGCGCATCATGAACCCGACCGTCGCGGTGTTCGAGGAGCGCGTGGCGAACCTCGAGGGCGGCTGCGGCGCGGTGGCGTTCGCCAGCGGGATCGCCGCGCAGGCCGCCGCGCTGTTCACGCTGCTGCGAGCCGGGCGACCACGTCGTCTCGTCGTCGGCGCTCTACGGCGGGACGGTGAACCAGTTCAAGCACCTGCTGCGCAAGATGAACGTGGAGCTGACCTGGGTCGATCCCGACGATCCGGACGCGTGGCGGCAGGCGGTCCGCGCCGAACACGAAGGCGTTCTTCGGCGAGACGATCGGCAACCCGGCCGGCAACGTGCTGGACATCGAGACCGTGGCGGCCATCGCGCACGAGCACGAGCTGCCGCTGATCGTGGACAACACGTTCGCGACGCCGTACCTGTGCCGCCCGATCGAGTGGGGCGCCGACATCGTGGTCCACTCGGCGACCAAGTTCATCGGCGGCCACGGCACGAGCATCGGCGGCGTCGTCGTCGAGGCCGGCACGTTCAACTGGTCCAACGGCCGGTTCCCCGTGGTCGCGGATCCGTCGCCGGCCTACCACGGCCTGCAGTTCCACGAGACGTTCGGGACGTACGGCTACCTGATGAAGCTGCGGGCCGAGACCCTGCGCGACCTCGGCGCGGCGCTGTCGCCGTTCAACGCCTTCCTGTTCCTGCAGGGGCTGGAGACGCTGTCGCTGCGGATGGAGCGCCACGTCGCGAACGCGCGGGCGGTCGCGGCGTTCCTCGAGTCGCACGAGCTGGCGTCGAACGTGACCTACCCCGGCCTGCCGGCGAGCCGGTACCGGCCGCTCGTGGAGAAGTACCTGCCGCGCGGCGCCGGCGCGGTGTTCTCGTTCGACTGCGCCGGCGGCCGCGCCGGCGGGCAGGACCTCATCCGCGGCGTGACGCTCTGGTCGCACCTGGCGAACGTCGGCGACGCGAAGAGCCTGATCATCCACCCCGCCAGCACGACGCACCGGCAGCTGAGCGACGACGAGCTGCGGGCGGCCGGCGTCGGGCCGGGGACGGTCCGGCTGTCGGTCGGCACCGAGTCCGTCGAGGACCTGATCTGGGACCTGGAACAGGGGTTCGCGCGCGTCGCCGCGACCGCGGGAAAGAAGGTAGCGACGGCATGACCGATCTCGGCGCGGTACCAGGACCCGCTGACGATCCAGCGCGTGATCCACAGCGCGCAGGACGATCGCGATCGTGGGCCTGTCGGCCAACGAGCTGCGGGCCAGCTACTTCGTCGGCTACTACCTCAAGCGGCACGGCTACCGCGTGATCCCGGTGAACCCCCGCGAGACGGAGATCCTCGGCGAGACGTGCTACGCGAGCCTGCTCGACGTCCCCGTGCCGGTGGACATCGTGAACGTCTTCCGCGCGCCGGACGCGCTGCCGGCGATCGCGCGGGAGGCGGTGGCGATCGGCGCCGGCGCCCTCTGGTGCCAGTTCGGCGTGATCAACGAGGAGGGCGCGCGGATCGCCGAGGACGGCGGCGCTGACGGTGATCATGGACCGCTGCCTCAAGGTCGAGCACGCGCGCTACGTCGGGCCGGATGCACTGGCTCGGCTTCAACACGCAGCGCATCACCTCGGTCCGATCAGGACTTCAGTGAGCCGCCCGATGAGCGCGTCGCCCACCCGTGCCGTCTCCCGCTTGTAGGGCGTGTCGGACAGGACGAAGTGGCGGACGCCCAGATCGGCGTACTTCCGCAGCGCGGCGCTGACGTCGTCGGGCGAGCCGACCAGCCACGTCGTGCCCGCGCCTCCGCCGCCGTACCGTCCGGGGGCGGTGTAGAGGCAGTCGTCGAGCACGTCGCCGCGCGCGGCCAGGTCGAGCAGCCGCCGCTGGCCGACGGCCGGGGCCCGGCGCCGGCCGTTTCTCTCCCCCATGGCGGAGAGCTTCGCCTCGGCGTCCCGCCACGCCTCCTCGGTCGTGTCGCGCACCAGCGTCGTGATCCGCAGCCCGAACTCCAGCGGTGGCAGGTCGCGGTCCAGGTCCGTGCTGAGGCGGCGGAGCCGGTCGACGCGTTCGGCGATGCCGTCGAGCGGCTCGCCCCAGAACAGCTGCACGTCGGCCTCGGTGGCCGAGACGCGCTCCGCGGCCTCCGACGCGCCGCCGAAGTACAGGCGCGGACCCGTCCCGTGCGGCCGCGGGGTCACCGTGGAGTCGGTCACCCCGAAGTACTCGCCCGCGTACGTGACCCGCTCCTCGGTCCACAGCCGCCGGGCGATCCGCATGAACTCCCTGGTCCGCGCGTATCGCTGCGCCTGGTCGCCCTCGACGTCGCCGTACGCCGCCAGGTCGTCCTGCCCGCTGACGATGTTGATGAGCAGCCGGCCGCCGGTGAGGCGGTCGAGGGTCGCCGCCGCGCTCGCGAAGTGCGCCGGCCGCCAGTAGCCGGGCCGGATGGCCGCGAGCGGCTGGAAAATCGTCGTGCGGGCCGCGATCGCGGTGGCGACCGTGAACGTGTCCGGCCGCCCCCACCCGGTGCCGATCAGCGCTCCGGACCAGCCGTGCTCCTCCGCCGTACGTGCCAGGTCGGTGCTGTGGTCGAGCGTGCCGTAGCCGTCGGCGGCGTCGTCGCCCCGGTGCCCCGGCTCGACGGTGTTGGGGATGTACCAGAGGAACTTCGGACTCATATCGTCTCCCGATCGCTGGTGATGAGGTGACCGGCTCAGCCGCAGCGGCGGCGCGCCGGGTCGGTGGGCGACGGCGGCCGGTAGCCCTGGTCGCGGGCGAACAGCGTGACGCCGGGCGGCACGATCTTGTCGAGGCGGTTGACCGGGCGTGGCAGGCCGTAGCGGTCCCGCAGCGTCCGGCCCTCGTACTCGGTGCGGAACAGGCCGCGCTCCTGCAGGATCGGCACGACCTTGTCGACGAAGGCCTCCAGTCCCGACGGCAGCACCGCCGGCATGATGTTGAAGCCGTCGGCGGCGCCGCCCGTCGAACCACTCCTCGATCGCGTCGGCGACCTGCACCGGCGTGCCGGCGAAGGTGCGGTGGCCGCGGCCGCCGCCCAGCCGGGCGATCAGCTCGGCGTACGGTCAGGTTCTCGCGGCGCGCCAGGTCGACGATCAGGGTGTACCGGCTCTTGGCGCCCTCGATCTCGTCCTCGCGCCGGCAGGTCGGCCGGCAGCGGCTCGTCCAGGTCGAGCGCCGCCGGGTCGAGCTTGAGAGCGCGCGGCCAGCTGCGCCAGGGCGTACTCGGGGCCGATCAGCCGTTCCAGCTCCGCGTCCAGCTCGCGCGCCTCCGCCTCGGTGTCGCCGATCACCGGCACGATGCCCGGCAGGATCTTGATCCCGTCCGGGTCGCGGCCGAGCGCGGCCGCGCGCCGCTTGAGGTCGCGCGTAGAAGGTCTGTGCGCTCTTCCAGGGTCTGCTGCGCGGTGAAGACCGCCTCGGCCCAGCGCGCGGCGAACCGCTTGCCGTCCTCGGAGGAGCCGGCCTGCACCAGCAGCGGGTACGCCTGCGGCGACCGCGGCACGTTCAGCGGCCCGTCGACGCGGAAGAACTCGGCCGCGGTGGCCGATCGGGCGTACCTTCGCGGCGTCGGCGTGGACGCCCGCCTCCTTGTCGGCGACGACGGCGTCGTCGTCCCAGCTGTCCCACAGCTTCGTCGCGACCTCGACGAACTCCGCCGCCCGCTCGTAGCGGTCCGCGTGCGGCGGGACGTCGTCGAGGCCGAAGTTGCGGGCCGCGTCCGCGCCGGCCGTCGTGACGATGTTCCAGCCCGCCCGGCCGCCGCTGACATGGTCGAGCGAGGCGAGGCGGCGGGCCAGGTTGTACGGCTCGTTGTACGACGTCGAGGCGGTGCCGATCAGCCCGATGTGCTCGGTGACGCCGGCCAGGGCGGTCAGCAGGACGGTCGGCTCCAGCTTGCCGGCCGGCCGCCGCCCGGGATCGCCCTGCTGGACGGGGCTGTCGGCCAGGAAGAGGGAGTCGAGCTTCCCGCGCTCGGCGATCCGGGCCAGGTTCCGGTAGTGCTCGACGCTCCAGCCGGCGTACGGGTCGCTCTCGGGGAGCCGCCACGACGCCTCGTGGTGGCCCACGCTCATCAGGAACGCGTTGAGGTGCAGTTTCCTGGGGTTCTCACTCATCGGATGTCCTCTCGTGCCGGCTGGAGAAGCTCCTGGCCGACGCCCAGTTCGTCGAGAAGGAACGCGCGCAGCTCGGCGAACCCCGGGTCCGTCTGTGAGCGGTGCCGCAGGTCGACGCGTACGTCCGTGCGCACGACGCCCCCGTCGAGCACGATCACCCGGTCGGCGAGCACGATGGCCTCGTCGACGTCATGGGTGACCAGCAGCACCGCCGGCCGGTGCACCTCGCACAGCTTGCGCAGCAGGACGTGCATCTTGATCCGGGTCAGCGCGTCGAGCGCGCCGAACGGCTCGTCGGCCAGCAGCAGCTGCGGCTCGCGGACGAGCGAGCGGGCCAGCGAGGCGCGCTGCCGTTCACCGCCCGACAGCTCGTACGGCCAGGCGCGCTCCCGGCCCGCCAGGCCGACCTCGGCCAGGGCCCGCCGGCCGCGCTCGGCCGCGTCGGCGGTGCGGAGCCCGAAGACGAGGTTGTCCAGGATCCGTTTCCAGGGCAGCAGCCGGGAGTCCTGGAAGACCACGGACACGGCGTCGGGAACGATGATCTGGCCGTGTCCCGCGACCTCCCGGTCGAGCCCGGCCAGGGCCCGCAGCAGGGTGCTCTTGCCGGTGCCGGATCGCCCGATCAGCGCCACGAACTCGCCGGGCGCGACGTCCAGGTCGAGGCCCTCCAGGACGCCGCCGTTCTCGTTGAAGCCGCGGTGCAGGCCGCGCACCCTGACCGCTTGCGCGCTCGCCGGTTTCGGCGGCGCTTCGATCAGCCCTCGAGCGTGCGTCGCCATGCGAGCACCTTCCTCTCCGTGAGACGGACGGCGGTGTCGGCGAGGAAGCCGAAGACGCCGTAGATGACCAGGCCGACGACGAGGATCTCGGTCTGGCCGTACTCCTCGGCGAGCGTCATCATGTGGCCGACGCCGCTGGTCGCGTTGAACTGCTCGACGACGACGAGGCCGATCATCGCCGAGGTCACCGCGAACCTCAGGCCGAGCAGGAAGCCGGGCATCGCGCCGGGCAGCACCACGTGCCGGACGAACTCCCCGCGCCTGATCCCGAGCGTCTCGGCCAGCTCGGCGTACCTGCCGTCGATGCCGCGCAGCCCGTTGTGGGTGTTGACGTAGATCGGGATCATGCTGATCAGCGCGATCGTCACGACCTTCATCTCCTGGCCGATGCCGAACCAGGCGACGAACAACGGGATCAGCGCCAGTGTGGGGACCGACCGCTTGATCTGGATCGGCCCGTCGATCAGGGCCTCCCCGATCCGCGAGAGTCCCGACGCCACGGCGAGCACCGTGCCGGCCGCCACTCCGAGAACCAGGCCGATGACGGCCCGCTCCAGCGAGGCGATGACGTCGCCGAGCAGGTCGTGGCCGGTCCACTGGTCCTGGAACGCCTTCGCCACGTCCCACGGAGCCGTGAGGACGGCCGGGCTGATGACGCCGGCCGCCGAGCCGATGGTCCAGACGGCCAGCAGGACGGCCGGGCCCACCCAGAAGGCGAACCGGATCCGGCGGCCCGGGCCGAGGCGGCGGCGTACGACGCGGGCGTCGATCGGCGAGGCGTCGGCGCCCGCCCCGCCGGCGTACCGGGTGCCGATCGAGCCGGTCGCGGTCATGAGGCATCACCCGTGACGACGTCGTCGCCGGCCGCCGCCGACTCGACCTTCTCGAAGCGGCGGTCGACCAGGGTGTTCACGTCGAGCTTCTTGTGGTCCTGTTCCCGGGCGAGCAGGTCCGCGGTCTGCTGGAGCCGGACGGTGGCGTTGTCCCAGGTGGCCGGGATGCCCACCTTCCCGTCGAGGGCGACGAGCTGCTTCGCGTCGGCGGCGCTCAGGCCCTGGGAGTCCTCGAAGTAGGCCTTGGCGTACTCGGCGGGATGCGTGTTCTGCCACCGCAGCGCCTTGGCGCGGACCGCGACGAAGGTCCTGAGCGCGGCGGCCTTCGCCGCGTCCTTCACCGAGTCGGTCAGGCAGTAGATCGTCGCGGCGTCGTCGCGGATACCGGTCTGGAGCGCGGTGCCCGAGGGGTACTTCTCCTGGTAGACCTTGACGTTCGCGGCTCCGAGGGGGGCGACGTCGACGGCCTTGCCGCCCAGCGCGGTGACGTACGAGTCGCCCGTGCTGGTCAGGTCGACGAGGTGGACGTCCTTCTGGGTCAGGCCCGCCCTCTGCAGCACCCGGAGGACGAGTGCGCCCTGCGCCTGGCCGGCGCTGTAGGCGATCTTCTTCCCTCGCAGGTCCGCGAGCGAGGAGACGTTCGCTCCCGGCGCGACGCCCAGCTCGTACGTGGGGTGCTCGATCGGGTCGATCGTGACGGCCTGGAAAATGATCTTGGTTGAGGTTCCGGTCCAGGCGGCGAAGAGCGAGGGGATGTCGGCGACGGAGCTGCAGTCGAGCTTCTTGCCGCGGAACGCCTGGATGCTCTGGGGACCGCCGCTGATGTCGGCCCACTGGACCTTCACGCCGGCGGCCGTCAGCTCCTTGCCCAGGCCGGAGGCCTGGACGATCGCCTGGGTCGACGGGTCGCCGATCCGGATCACGGTGCCGCTCGGGACCTTGTCCGGCAGCGCGGCCGACAGCGCCAGGGACGCGCCCGAGCCTTCGTTCCCGCAGGCGGTCAGGACGGCGGCCAGCGCCGCGACACCTGCGAGCGCAGTACGCCGGAAACGGGATCCGCGGCGGAGGTCCACGGGCGGTGTGGTCATGACGTTCCTTCTGTGGTGAGGGTTTCTCGTAGGGAGTGGTAGCCGCCGTCGTGGTAGAGCAGCGGGCCACCGGTGTCGGCCAGCGCGGCCTCCTCGATCCGGCCGATGACCAGGTGAGAGCCACCGGCGGGGTGACGGTGCTCGAGCGAGATCCGCAGCCAGGCGGCCGCGCCGTCCAGGACGGGTTCGCCGGCGGGGTGACGGTGCCAGCGGGTCGGCGCGGCGAACCGGTCGATACCGCTGGTGGCGAAGGTCCGCGCCAGCTCGGTGTGCGCCGCGCCCAGCAGGTGCACGACGGCGGTGCCGGCGTCCCGCAGGTGCGGCCAGGCCGACGCGGTCGCCGAGATGCCGAAGGAGATCAGGGGCGGCTCGGCGGACAGTGAGGCGAGGGAGGTCACGGTGACGCCGGCGGGGCCGCGGCCGGCGTCGGCGGTCACGACGGCGACACCGGCGGCGTGGTGCCGGAACACCTGACGGAAGAGTGCGGCGTCGACCGGTGCCGACGAGGTCGGGATGTGGGTGATGACGGTCATCGAGCTGGCTCCATTCGCCTGCCTCAGGGCAGGCGTCAGCGACGACGGGCGTACGGGTACACGGGTGCACGCGGGGTGCGTCGGACCGTTCGGGACGTCAGAAGGGGCGACGGGATCGCGGGAGGGGATCGACGGACCGGTACGCGACCGGGCGACGGACCGTACCGGGTGTCCGGAAGGCGTGTGTCAGCGGCGACACAGAGCGCTGGCGATACGGCAGAAGTCCACGTGGCCGCGGATCGTCAGGCGGAAGTCCATGACCGAAGGCTAGCTTCCGGGACGCGGATATGTCTACTAATTTGGTCGGAATTAGGTGAATTTGGCATCGAGTCGTCTTCCGGCCCCTCGATGTGGCGAGCCGTCATGTTCCGGTAACCGTGCGGTCATCGGCGGATCGCCCTGCCGTCGACACGGGAGCGCAGACTCGCGCGTACATGAGACGGATAATCTCGGTTCTGCTGGCGGTGGTGCTCGTCGGTGGTGTGGCGGTCGCGATCACCAAGGGGCGGGGAGCGGCTCACCGCGTGACCACGGTCCGCGGTGTTATCGGCTCGGAGAAAGAGGCGTTCTTCGCCGACCCCGCCGTACGGAAGATCCTGGCGCGCGACGGCCTGAGGGTCGAGGTCGACTCGGCCGGGTCACGGCAGATCGCCACCTCGGTCGACCTCGCGCGGTACGACTTCGCGTTCCCCTCCAGCTCACCGGCGGCCGACCGGATCCAGCAGGAACACCACATCAGCGCGAAGTACGCGCCGTTCTCCTCCCCCATCGCGATCGCGACGTTCCAGCCGATCGCGGACCTGCTCGCCAAGGCGGGCGTCGCGAAGCACGGTGCGGTGTGGACGTTCGACATGGGCCGCTACCTCGGCCTGGTCGGCGGGCACGTGCGGTGGGACCAGCTGCCGGACAACACCGCGTACCCGGTGCGCAAGGACATCCTGGTCTCCACGACCGACCCCCGCAGTTCCAACTCCGCCGCGATGTACCTGGCCATCGCCGCGTACGTCGCCAACGGCGACGCCGTCGTCCAGGGAGCCGCCGCGGAGCGGAAGGTGCTGCCGAGGATGTCGGGCCTGTTCCTCGGGCAGGGGTACACCGACAACACGACCGAGGGCCCCTTCGGCGACTACCTGTCCCTCGGCATGGGGAAGGCGCCGCTGGTCTGCGCGTACGAGGCGCAGTTCGTCGACGCCGCCGTACGCGGTCTCCTCAAGCCCGGAATGGTGCTGATGTACCCGTCGCCGACGGTGCAGTCGAAGCACACGCTGATTCCCCTCGATGACAAGGGTGATCGGGTCGGCCGCCTTCTCAGCACCGATCGCTCCCTGCAGTCGCTCGCGGCCCGGCACGGGTTCCGCACCGCCGACTCGTCCCAGTTCGCCGGTGTCGTCGCGGGCCGGCACGTGCCCGTCGCGACGAACCTGATCGACGTGGTCGACACCCCCTCGTACGACACCCTGGAGCACCTGCTCGCCGGCGTCTCCCGGGCCTACCAGTGATCGCCGAAGGAAAGGCACCATGACCCGACCCGGGGACCTCTTCCTGTCGCCCCCCGAACCCGTCGCCGCCGTCCCGGTGGAGAAGGCGGAGACCCTGATGCCGCTGGACGACGCCACGCGCGACGCGCTGGCGCAGCGGGCCAGGACGTACGTGGAAGAGCTCGTGGCGCTCGATCCCCGCGCGCCGGAGTTCATGTCGAAGATCGGCCAGGTGGCCACGCTCGGCGACGGCGAGATGCGCGCGTCGTCCAGCGCCGCGAACCGGATGCTGAACCGGTCGGTGGCGGCCCTCGCGGGCGCCAAGGGCGACCAGGCCGACGCGCGGAAGCGGGTCGCGACCGGTCTGGTGGAGCTGCGCCGTACGGTCGAGGACCTCGACCCGAAGGACGTCGGGAGGCTCACCGGCCGCAAGCTGCTGTCCCGGCTGCCGTTCGGAAAGTCCCTGCGCGACTTCGTCTCCCGCTACCAGTCCGCGAACGTCAACATCAACAAGATCGTCGCCTCGCTGCGTTCGGGCCAGGACGAGCTGCGCCGCGACAACGCCGCCATCCAGAACGAGCGCGCGAACCTGTGGGCGACCATGGGCAAGCTCCAGGAGTACGCCGTACTGGCGAGCGCGCTGGACGCGGCCGTCGAGCGGAAGATCACTGAGACGCCGGGCGAGGAGAAGGCGAACGCCCTGCGCGCCGACGTGCTGTTCCCCGTACGGCAGCGGCACCAGGACCTCCTGACGCAGCTCGCCGTGTGCGCCCAGGGCTATCTCGCGCTGGACACCGTCCGCCGCAACAACGACGAACTGGTCAAGGGCGTCGACCGGGCGGCGACCACGACCGTCTCCGCGCTGCGCATCGCCGTCACCATCGCGGCCGCCCTGTCGAACCAGAAACTCGTCATCGAGCAGGTGAACGCGCTGCGCGGCACGACAGAGGACATCATCCGCACCAACGCCGAGATGCTCTCCGGGCAGAGCGGAGAGATCCAGAGGATCGCCGCCGAGCCGGCCGTCGGCCTGGAGACGCTCCGCGCGTCGTTCGAGCAGATCTACCAGACCATCGACGCCATCGACGCCTTCAAGGCGCAGGCCGTCGCGAACATGCAGACGACGGTCGACGCGCTCGGCGGCGAGCTGCACCGCGCGAGCGCCTACCTGGCACACGCCCACGAACGGAGCGAACTCGAGTGATGAGCGGTACGCGGCGGCTCGTGGCCGTCGCCTGCGCGCTGAGCCTGGCCGCGGCCTGCACCTCCGCCGGCCCGGACAAGCCTCCCGCGGCCACGCTGCGGATCCTCGCCGGCAGTGAGCTGGCCGACCTGCGGCCGATCCTCGCCCAGGCGAAGAAGGACATCGGGGTCACCGTACGGCTCGACTACACCGACACTCTCGCCGGTGTCCAGCGGGTCCTCGACGGTACGGCCGGGCGCGACCACGAGGCGATCTGGTTCTCCTCGAACCGCTACCTCGCCCTGCACCCCGCCGCGCAGGCCGCGCTCGGCCCCTCGGTCAAGATCATGTCTTCTCCCGTGCTGCTGGGCCTCCGCGCGACCGCCGCGCGGAATCTCGGCTGGGACCGTACGCGGCCGACGTGGTCCGCCATCGCCGCGGCCGCGGCGGCCGGGAAGTTCACCTACGGCATGACCAGCCCGGTGTCGTCGAACTCGGGCTTCTCCGCCCTCGTCGGCGTCGCCGCCGCCCTGTCGGGCAGCGGCACGGCCCTCGACACCGCGGCCATCGACCGTGTCGCGCCGCGCCTGCGGGGATTCTTCTCCGCCCAGCGGCTGGCCTCGGGATCCTCGGGCTGGCTCTCGGACACCTACGCCGGCGCCGCGGGACGGGTGGACGGCCTGGTCAACTACGAGTCCGTGCTGCTGACACTGAACGCGTCGCGGCGGCTGCCGGAGCCGCTCACCGTCGTCTACCCGGCCGACGGCGTCGTCACGGCGGACTACCCGCTCACCCGGTTGTCCTCGGCGCCGGCGTCGTCGGCCGACGCGTTCCGCCGGCTCACGGCGTACCTGCTGCGGCCCGGCGTCCAGCGCCGCATCATGGCTCAGACGCATCGCCGGCCCGCCGACCCGCGGGTACGGCCCGCATCGGAGTTCGGGGCCCAGCCGCCGGAGCTCCCGTTCCCCGCGCGCGCCGACGCCGCCGAGGCCCTCATCGACGCGTACTTCGACCGGCTGCGCCGGCCCGCGCGCACCGTCTACGTGCTCGACACCTCCGGCTCCATGCGGGGTCCCCGCATCACGGCGCTGAAGGACGCGCTGACCTCCCTGACCGGGGCGGACGCCTCGCTGGCCGGACGTTTCCAGCGGTTCCACGACCGCGAGGAGGTGACGTTGCTGCCCTTCGGCAGCAGGCCCGGGCGGCCGGTCACGTACGTCCTGCCGCCCACGAGGCCCGAGGCGGAACTCGCCAAGATCCGTGACCGCGTACGCGGCCTGGAGGTCACCGGCAGCACCGCGATCTACGAGAGCCTGGAGAAGGCGTACGGGGTGATCGCCGGCGAGGCGGCGCACGATCCGGACCGGATCACCTCGATCGTGCTCATGTCGGACGGCGAGAGCAACCAGGGCGCCTCGGCCGAGGACTTCCGTGCCTGGTACGAGCGGCAGCCCGCCGCGCTGCGGCAGGTTCCGGTGTTCCCCATCCTGTTCGGCGAGTCGGTGACCGGCGAGATGGACGGGCTCGCGACGCTCACCCACGGCAGGACGTTCGACGCCCGCGCCCAGTCGCTGTCCACGGTCTTCGGGGACATCCGTGGCTACCAGTGACCGCTTTACCGCCTATTTCTGGTCGGCGAAGAATCTCGCCGGGTGCGCGGGCGGAGTGATCGGGCTGGTCCTGTACTTCACCGGCGTCGCGGGATCGTACTGGCCCGCCGCCGTGGCCGGTCTGTACGCCGCGGGCGCGCTCCTCGCACCGCCGGAGCGCAGGGTCAGCCTGATCATCGACGACACCGCCGCCGAGACCGGGCGCCTGCGAGCCGATCTGGACGACCTGCTCACCCGCGTCCGCGAACACCGGCTGCCTCCGGAGGCCGCCGGCCGCCTGGACGAGATCGCCGCGATCCTGACCGGAGTCCTCGACCGCTCCGACCTGCTGACCGCCTCACCCGAGGCGCTGCACGAGATCACCCGCGCCATCCGGATCGACCTGCCGACCGGCTTCGAGGCGTACCTCGACCTCCCCCGCTGGTACGCCGCCGGCCGGCGCACCCCGTCCGACGAGCTCATCGACCAGCTCGGCCTCATCGCCGAGTCGGTGTCGACGACCGCCACCGGCGTCTTCGATCCGGAGGCCCAGCGGCTGCGCGACCACACGGCGTACCTGCGCGCCCGCGAGGACGACGGCGACCTGAGACTGCCGCCTTCCGGCCTCATGGACGGGTGAGACCGGCCGGTGAGCGGTCATCGGCACAGGTGTGGCGGGTGGGGTTCCAGGCCGTTCCCGTTGCGCGTTCCGGCCTGTTTTCGCGGGACCATGGTCGGTTTTTCGGCCGGTGATACGTTGAGTTATGCGCCTTGGCCTGCTGCTTCGGCGGCTTCGAGATCGTGTGATCTCCTCAAGGGCGCGGTTGGAATGTGACAGCGTCACAGAGGCGTTGCAGGCGAGCTGTGAGATGTACCGCTTGGTCGCGGACGAGCAGGCGGCTCTGCGGCGGCTCGCGATGCTGGTCGCACAGAGTGTTCCTCCGATCGAGATTCTCGATGCGGTCGCCCGGGAGATGGGGCAGATTCTGGGGGTCAAACACGCCGCCATCGCCCGGTACGAGTCGAACGGGACAGAGGTCACTGCGCTCGGGGCCTGGAACTACGACTGGGTCATGGTCTCCAACGCCGGATCGCGCTGGGAGCTGGAAGAGGGCACCGTCTCGGAGCTCGTGTACCGGCGGAACGCGCCGGGGCGGATCGACGCCTACGACGGCTCCGGGGACCTGGCCACCGCGCTCCGTCTGGGGGGTATCGCCTCCTCCGTCGGCTGCCCGATCACCATCGGACGGCGACTCTGGGGTGTGGCGATCGCGTCGAGCACGCGCGAACCGCTTCCCGCCGGCACCGAGGCGCGCATGCAGGGCTTCACCGAGCTCGCGGCCGTCGCCGTCGCGAACGCGCAGAGTGAGGCCGACCTGAAGGCCTCGCGTACCCGCGTCGTCGTCGCCTCCGACCAGGCGCGCCGCCGCATCGAGCGCTACCTGCACGACGGAACGCAGCAGCGCCTGGTCTCGATCGGGCTGAACCTGCGCGAGATCGAGTCCATGATCTCGTCCGGGCAGGACGAGCTGCGGGAACGGCTCGACCACGTGTCCCACTCCCTGCAGGAAGCCGTCGCGGACCTGCAGGAGCTCTCGCGCGGCGTGCACCCGGGGATCCTCGCCAAGGGCGGGCTGGCCCCGGCCCTCAGGGTTCTGGCGCGCCGCTCCCCGATCGCCGTCGACCTCGACATCTCCACCGACCAGAAGCTGACCGAACAGCTTGAGGTGACCGTCTACTACATCGTGTCGGAGGCGCTGGCGAACTCGGCCAGGCACGCCCACGCGACCGTCGTGTCCGTCGAGCTGAAGGTGACCGCCCCGCTCGTCCGGCTCACGATCACCGACGACGGGATCGGCGGCGCCGATCCGGCCGGCGGTTCCGGGCTCCTCGGGCTGACCGACCGCGTCGCCGCCGTGGGCGGCAGGCTCGACGTCGTCAGCCGCGTGGGAAAGGGTACGACGCTGGCCGTCGAGATCCCGACTGAAATGCCAGAAGATGACACGGTGGCCGCCTCTCCCAGGGACCGGCGCTGGTCGCAGCGGTGAATACCCATTCCCGTGGGCCATGCGAGTTCTGTTACCGTCGCCGGAGTTATCGCTCGGGATGAAAAGAGAGACAGTCATCAAGAAATTCGCGACTCTGCTGGCCGCCTCGTCCCTGGGGATCGTCTCGCTCGGCGCGGCCGGCTGCAATGACGACGGCGCTGCCGCCGAGCCGTCGGCGGGCACGCACGGGGGGCCCACCGTGACGGTGACGGCGACGCCCACTCCCTCACCGACGGCACGCCCCAAGATCAGCGGCTCTCAGGTGATCATGATCGATCCGCAGGGCAAGAAGTACACCCGCAAGTGGATAGTTCAAATGGCGGCGGGGATGGCCATCACGTTCGGGGATAAGGGACTTCCCTCGAACTTCTGTGCCAAGTCCTACGCCGAGGGCATCAAGGGCGGCGGAACATTCCCAGCTGGCAAACTCGCCTTCATGGAGGCGTGCGCCCAAGGTGTGGCACTGACGAAGTAACTGATTCCTTGACAGCGTGAAAACCCATGTTCAAGATGAGTCGGTTTGGCGAAATTCGCTCGCCATCGGTTCACCGCCCTCGAAAGGACCGACCATGGGTTCGTTCTCGCTCGCCCGAAAGACCGCCGTAGTCGCGGCGTCGGCCGCCGCCGCCGCACTTCTCACCACCGGTTCCGCGCACGCCGCCGTCCACGGCTCCGTCACCGCCACGAAGGCCCCCGGGGCCACGACGGCGTCGAAGAGTGCCGCGAAGCCCGGTGCGGCAGCGGGGTCGGTGACGTTCACGCGGAAGCGTGAACCCGGCCAGGTCGGCCCGATGCCGGCCTACAGCTGCGTGATCGCCTACCCGCAGGCGATCGTCGACCAGTTCCACCAGACCAACTGGAGCGGCGGGACGCAGTGCAACATCAGCCTGCGCCAGCAGGGCACCACGGTCCTGTTCCAGTGGGGAAGCAACCAGGCGTACGCGTTCGGCAGCTCGTACGACAACGTGAACACGGCTGAGATGTCCACCGGCGGACCGGTCTCCACCTCCGGCGGGCAGTGGGCCGTGAACAACAACGTGCTGCTCTTCTCCCCGGACGGGTACACGAGCACCCCCGGACTCGGCTGCGCCTACGCCGACACCGGGCAGACGCAGATCAAGTGCACCGAGACGACCGGTCCCTTCACGGGCTGACCGGCGCCGGCCGCCGCCCGGGCACGGGCGGCGGTCCTCAGTCCATTCCCAGCAGGTCGGGCTGCGCGAGGGGCTGTCTCGCGTCGTCGAAACGGACCAGGGGTTCGACGGCTTCCAGGTCGTCCGGGTTGGGCGACATGACGGCGCGGAGTCTCTTCAGGCAGGCGGCCGGGTCCAGGTACTCCAGGACCAGGTCGTCGAATTCAGGTCGGGCCGCGCCGACGCTGAGGACGCACCGCCGTACCTGACGACCGGTGGCGGCCTCACGGCCGTCCACGACGCCGTTGACGATGACGCTGTCGACGATCCGGCCCGACCGTACGGCGAAGCACTCGCGCATGGTCCGCAGCACCATCTGGGAGATCACCGAGCGGTAGAGCGCCGCCACGGCCTTCTCCGCGCGCGGGAGCTCCTCGACGTCACGGTTGGCGCGGACGTACTCGTAGCCGCGCATCCGGGGAATCGGGTCCCGGGTCGGCAGCTCGCACTCGACGACCAGCTCGCGCGCCTCGGGCCGGTACGCCAGGCGGTACCTCTCCGGAAGGCCCTCGGGGTAGACGGACTGGCCGAGGACCATGTGGAAGTACTCCTCCACCGCCTCCGGCACGCCCGCGAGGAACTCGCGTTCGAAGGCGTCGACGGTGTGCGCCTCCCGTTCGAGTTCGGCGGTCCGCAGGTCGTGGGCCTCCTTCGCCTCGCGCAGTTCACGCCGGCGCTGTTCCTCGGCCCGCTCGTGCTCTCGCCGCGCCTCCTCGAACCGCTCCGTCGCGGCGGCGTGCTCGCGCTCGTACCGGTGTCTCCCGCCGAGCAGCGCGCCGAAGCGGCCGGGCGGCGCCGGCTCGTGGTCGTCCCAGTCCGGCTCCGGGAGCGGCTGCGCGAGGTGCCCGGGCTCGAAGGGCTTCATGTCGCAGGCCTTCCGCAGGTCGGCGAACTCGATGTGCGGGTCGTTGACCAGGCTCGCGACCAGCAGCGTCTCAAGAGTGGCGAGCCGGTACTCGACCTCCTTGGTCCGCAGGGCCGCCTCCAGCTCACCCGCGTCGTCTGCTATCTCCACCTGTCTGGCGCGCTCCGCCGAGTCCGCGCGTGCCGCACGCTTCTGTGCCTGCAGCCGGGTCTGCTGCACCCGGCGAATCGACTGCTGATCCTTCAGCTGGATCTGCCGGTCCCAGTTCCCCCGCTGTTCTCGCTCCCGCCGCAACTGTTCCCACACCGATGACCTTCTCCCCATGTTCTATTGGTTCCCCTATCACCTCTCCGTGTTCACGTGACGACCGGCTCTGGCCACCCTGCCAACCAAACGGCCGCGAGCGGAACTCGCAGGTCCGTCACCGGGTGACGGCGTCGGGCTCGGCCGGGGTGCTGCGCGTGCCGCGGGTGGCGAAGGCGGAGTAGCGCGGCGGCGGCCGAGACGACGAGCGGGCCGGCCGCGCTGCCGGAGTCCGCGCACAGGCGCCACACGCCCAGGAACTGTGAGCGGGTTCTCGGCGGCGCGACGTCGGCGCCGAGGGTCATCAGGACCCCGCTGCCGATGCCGTTGCCGAACCCCATGAGCATGGCGACGACGGTCAGCGACGCCAGCCCGCCGGTGAGCGGCAGCGCGGCCTGGGTCAGCCCCAGGGCCACCATCGACGGGACGGCGATCCAGAGCCGTCCCGCCCGGTCCATGATCTTCCCGGACGGGTAGAAGGTCAGCGTGTCGACCAGGCCGGCGAGGCCGAAGACGTAGATGTCGCCGCACCTGCCGCCCGTGGACCACCACCGCGCCGATGAACGGCCCGACGAAGACCCCGACCCGCGACATGCCGCCGAGCGTGGACAGGGCGCGTGCCCGCAGCCCTTCGGGGATGACCTCGGTGAGGTACGCCTGGCGGGCCAGAGTGAACACCGCGTTGGTCGCCCCGGTGGCGGTGACGCAGAGGGCCAGATCCCACAGGGAGCCGGCGAGCGCGCAGCCGAGCAGGGTGACCACGGCGACGCCACTGGCGATGAGCATCGCCCTGCGGTCACCGACGCGGGCCGCGAGGGCCCCGGCCGGTACGTCGCCCAGGATCTGGCCCACGCCCAGCAGGGCCAGCACCAGCCCGGCCATCCCGACGGACGCCCCGAGCCCGCGCCCGCTCAGCGCGATCATCGGCGCGAGAGCGCCCATACCGGTCCCGAAGATCAGTGTGGGCAGGAAGACGGACGGGGCGACCCGCGCCGGCGAGATCGGTCGGGAGCACACCTGGTCGGGTCCTCACCTCGGGCCGCTGCTCCGGCCATCCTAGTGAGGGCTCATCCGAGCTCGATGAGCAGGTCGCCGCCCTCGACCTGCTGCACCGTGCCGATGCGCCAGGCGCTGCGACCGTGCCGGCGATCGGGGCGGTGATCGACGGCCTCCATCTTCATCGCCTCGATGGTGGCGACGGTCTGCCCGGCGCTCGACCGCGTCGCCCTCGGCGACGGCGAGGGTGACCACGCCCGGCGAACGGCGCGGCGACGTGGCCGGGCGTTGCCGCGGTCGGCCTTCTCGGCGGCCGGCGACGTCGGCGGCGACCGACGCGGTCGCGCACCTGGATCGGGCGCAGCTGGCCGTTCAGGGTGCGTCATCACCGTGCGCATGCCGCGCTCGTCGGGCTCGCCGATCGCCTCCAGCCCGAGCAGCAGCTGCACGCCGGGCTCGAGGTCGACCGCGTGCTCGTCGCCGCGGCTCAGGCCGTAGAGGTAGTCGCTCGGTGCGGCAGCACCGAGAGGTCGCCGTACGTCTCGCGGTGACGCGTCGAACTCCTTGGTCGGGCCGGGGAACAGCAGCCGGTTGAGGGTGCGCCGCGGGTCGGCCGCGCCAGCGCCGCTCGCGTCCTCGTCGGACAGCTCGGCGGCCGCCGGCTTGACGGTGCCGGCCCGCCAGCGCCTTGGTGCGGAACGGCTCGGGCCAGCCGCCGGGCGGGTCGCCGAGCTCGCCGCGCAGGAAGCCGATGACCGAGTCGGGGATGTCGTACCGTGCCGGGTTCGGCCTCGAAGTCGGCCGGGTCGGCGCCGGCGCCGACCAGGTGCAGGGCGAGGTCGCCGACCACCTTCGACGACGGGGTCACCTTGACGAGGCGGCCGAGGATGCGGTCGGCGGCGGCGTACATGTCCTCGATCGTCCTCGAACCGGTCGCCGAGGCCGAGCGCGATGGCCTGCTGGCGCAGGTTGGACAGCTGGCCGCCGGGGATCTCGTGGTGGTAGACGCGGCCGGTCGGCGCAGGCAGGCCCGGACTCGAACGGCGCGTAGACCTGGCGCACCGCCTCCCAGTAGGGCTCCAGGTCGCAGACCGCTCGCAGCGACAGCCCGGTGGCGCGGTCGGTGTGGTCGGTGGCGGCGACCAGCGCCGACAGCGACGGCTGGCGACGTCGTGCCGGCCATCGAGGCGCCGGCGCGCGTCGACCGCGTCGACGCCCGGCGTCGATCGCGGCGAGCAGCGTGGCGAGCTGGCCGCCGGCGGTGTCGTGGGTGTGCAGGTGCACCGGCAGGTCGAACCGCTCGCGCAGCGCGGTGACCAGCGTGCGCGCGGCGCGGCGGCGCGCAGCAGGCCGGCCATGTCCTTGATCGCCAGCACGTGCGCGCCGGCCTCGACGATCTGCTCGGCCAGCCGCAGGTAGTAGTCGAGCGTGTAGAGCTTCTCGCGCCGGGTCGGACAGGTCGCCGGTGTAGCAGAGCGCGACCTCGGCGACCGCCGTGCCGGTCTCGCGCACCGCCTCGATCGCCGGGCGCATCTGGTCGACGTCGTTGAGCGCGTCGAAGATCCGGAAGATGTCGATGCCGGTGGCGGCGGCCTCGCGCACGAACGCGTCGGTCGACCTCGGTCGGGTACGGCGGTGTAGCCGACGGTGTTGCGGCCGCGCAGCAGCATCTGCAGGCAGATGTTCGGCACGCGCCTCGCGCAGCGCGGCCAGCCGCTCCCACGGGTCCTCGGCCAGGAAGCGCAGCGCGACGTCGTAGGTCGCGCCGCCCCAGCCCTCCAGCGACAGCAGCTCCGGCGTCAGTCCGCGCGACGTGCGGGGCGACGCGCGAGCAGGTCGCGGGTGCGCACCCGGGTGGCGAGCAGCGACTGGTGGGCGTCGCGGAAGGTCGTGTCGGTGACCGCGACGGCCGTGCTGCGCGCGCAGGCCGGCGGCGAACCCCTCCGGGCCGAGCTCGGGCAGCCGCTGCCGGGAGCCGTCCGGCGGCGCGGCGCGTCGAGGTCGACGGCCGGGCAGCTTGTCGCGCGGGTCGACGACGACCGGGCGCCGCGCCGTGCGGCTGGTTGACGGTGACGTCGGCGAGGTAGGTGCAGCAGCTTGGTGCCGCGGTCGGCCGAGTGCCGCGCGTGCGAGCAGCTGCGGGCGCTCCTCGATGAAGCCGGTCGTGACGCGCGCCGGCGCGGAAGTCCGGGTCGTCCAGCACCGCCTGCAGGAAGGGGATGTTCGTGGCCACGCCGCGGATCCGGAACTCGGCGAGCGCGCGGCGCGCGCGGCGCGACCGCGTCGGCGAAGTCGCGGCCGCGGCAGGTCAGCTTGACCAGCATCGAGTCGAAGTGCGGCGCTGACCTCGGCGCCGGCGTGCACGGTGCCGCCGTCGAGCCGGACGCCGGCGCCGCCCGGCGAGCGGTAGGTGGTGATCGTGCCGGTGTCGGGCCGGAAGCCGTTGGCCGGGTCCTCGGTGGTGATCCGGCACTGCAGCGCGGCGCCGTGCAGGTGCGATGTCGTCCTGGGTCAGGCCGAGGTCGGCCAGGGTCTCGCCCGGCGGCGATCCGCATCTGCGCGACTGCACCAGGTCGACGTCGGTGACCTCCTCGGTCACCGTGTGCTCGACCTGGATGCGCGGGTTCATCTCGATGAAGCACGTGCGTCGCCGTCGCGCGTCGAGCAGGAACTCGACGGTGCCGGCGTTGACGTAGCCGATCTGCCGGGCGAAGCGCGACGGCGTCGGCGCAGATCCGCGTCGCGCAGCTGCCGGGTCGAGGTTCGGCGCCGGCGCGATCTCGATGACCTTCTGGTGGCGCCGCTGCACCGAGCAGTCGCGCTCGAAGAGGTGGACGACGTTGCCGTGCGCGTCGGCGAGGATCTGCACCTCGATGTGGCGCGGGTCGACGACGGCCTGCTCGAGGAACACCGTCGGGTCGCCGAACGCGCGACTCGGCCTCGCGCATCGCCGCCTCGAGCGACTCCGCGCAGGTCCGCCGGCGTCGTCGACCCGGCGCATGCCGCGCCCGCCGCCGCCGGCGACGGCCTTGACGAACAGCGGGAAGCCGATGCTCGTCGGCCGCCGCGATCAGCTCGTCGACGTCGGTCGACGGCTGCGACGGACGTCGAGCACCGGCACGCCGGCCGCCCTGGCCGCCGCGATCGCGCGCGCCTTGTTGCCGGCCAGCTCCAGCACGTGCGGCCGGCGGGCCCGATGAAGGTGATGCCCGGCGTCCGCGCACGCCTGCGGCGAGCTCGGGGTTCTCCGACAGGAAGCCGTAGCCGGGGTAGATCGCGTCGGCGCCGGACTCGCACGGCCGCCCGGACGATCTCCTCGACGTCGAGGTAGGCGCGCACCGGGTGGCCCGCGCTCGCCGATCTGGTACGCCTCGTCGGCCTTCAGCCGGTGCACGCGAGTTGCGGTCCTCGTACGGGAAGACGGCGACCGTGCGGGCGCCCAGCTCGTAGGCGGCGCGGAACGCCCGGATCGCGATCTCGCCGCGGTTGGCGACCAGCACCTTGCGAGAACATCGGACTCCCTCCGCCGGCCGATACGCATCGTCACCGTAGATCGCGGCATGGCCACTTGAGAACGCCTGAAGCGCGCGCCGCCGGAGAAAACCGCGCCGGAATCCCGGTCCGGGAACGAATCGCGTCTCTTCTCGGCGGGTCCGCTCCGGGCGATGCCGGGGAATGCCCGTCGGGTTGGTGGGGTTGAGGGCGGACATGACGACAATCGGACTGATCGGCAGCGGGAACATCGGGGGCACTGTGGCGAGGCTCGCCGTGGCGGCCGGTCACGAGGTGGTGCTCAGCAACTCACGCGGGCCCGAGACGTTGAAGGAGCTCGCCGACGAGCTGGGGCCGCTCGCACGCGCCGCGACTCCCGCCGAGGCCGCGGCGGCGGGTGATCTCGTGGTGGTGACCATTCCGCTGCGGGCCTACACCGCGGTGCCGGTCGACGCGACGGCGGGCAAGATCGTCCTTGACACCGACAACTACTACCCGGAGCGGGACGGGCAGATCGCCGAGCTCGACGACGAGTCGACGACGACCAGCGAGCTGCTCCAGCGGCACCTGCCGTCGTCCAAGGTCGTCAAGGTGTTCAACAACATCTACTTCAAGCACCTGCTGACTCTCGCCCGCCCGGCCGGCGCCGCCGACCGCAGTGCCCTGGCGATCGCGGGTGACGACGCGGACGCCAAGGCGGCGGTGACGAAGTTCCTCGACGAGATCGGGTACGACACCGTGGACGCCGGGCCGCTCGCGGAGGGCCGGAGGTTCCAGAAGGACACTCCCGCCTACGCCGGTCTGTACATGCCTCCGGGCGGAGGCTTCTCCGAAACCGGCACACCGGCCGACGCCGCCAAGGTCCGTACGGCCCTCGCCGCCGGCTGAGATCCACGCCGGGGTACGGGGCGCCCCGGCGGTCTCAGGCCGGGAAGTCGCGCGCCTTGATCTTCGCCATCCGCCCGTCCTCGTGATGCCAGACGATGCCCTCGACGCCGCCGGACTCGGCCAGGGCGCGTACGGTCGCGCGGATGTCGTCCCACGTCCGGGCGGGCAGCTCGATCGGCGCGGCGTCCTCGTGGCGTACGAGGCGGTGCTCCGGATAGCCCTCCGGGTTCCGGTTGACCTTCGGCCCGCACAGCTCGTACGTGCCGGGCCGCCAGTCGCCGTCCGCGCCGGCCTCAACCAGGAAACGGTGGAAACCGGTCTGGTCGGCGGGTTCCCAGCCGATGCTCTTGCCGGTCTCGGCGTCCTCGCCCACGAGTTCGAAACCGTCCGGCGCGGGACGGCCCGCCTTGACCTCGCGGCGCGCCCACCAGCGCGCGCCGTCGAAGCGAACGCACGTGCCGTCGTACTTGCGGGTCGGCTTTCCCTCGCCGGCGAAGACCCAGGCGCACTCGGGGTTCTCTTCGCGCGTCACGTACTTCGGATTGCCGTCCCAGTCGCGTACGTAGACCGTGGGGATCTTCTTCACCCTCCCGAGCGTAGATCCACCCGCCTCTTCCGGCATCGGAATTTTCCCGCTGGTGGGAGGGTGGTGCCATGACGCACCCGTCCGCTCCGACCGGCCGGGCGCGCCTGCCGGCGGTGCTCCTCGTGGTCGCGTTGCTCGCCGAGATGGCGGTCGCGATGGTCGCGACGGCGGTGGGGCAGAGCCCGACCATCGACGAGCCGGTGTACGCGGGCACGTCAGTGGTCTACCTGCGGGAGCACAGCCTGGCGTACAACCCCGAGCACCCGCCGCTGGGCAAGCTGATCATCGGAGCCGGGCTGGCTGGCCGCCCATCCGCGCCTCGATCTGCCCGTCCCCGGCGACCAGGGGGCGCTCGGGCGGCGCCTGCTGTACGAGTCGGGCAACGACGCCGGCCGGCTGATGCTCGCGGCGCGGCTGCCGATGATCGTGCTGACGCTGCTGTTCGGGCTGGTCGTCTTCGCGTTCGCCCGCGACCTCGCCGGTACGGCGGGCGGTGCCGTGGCGCTCGCCCTGTACGCGTTCTCGCCCGACGTCATCGCGCACGGTTCGCTCGCGACCCTCGACGTGGCCGCGGCCGGCTTCACCCTGACGTCGGCCTGGCTCCTGTGGCGGGCTCGGCGGACGGCCACGCCTGTACCTGCCGCTCGCCGGGGCCGCGCTCGGCGCGGCCATGGCGACGAAGATGAGCGTGCTGCCCGCCGTTCCGGTTCTGCCGGCCCTCGCAGCCGTGTCGGTGTGGACGGGCCGTACGGGACGGCGTCTCGTGCCCGCCGTCGCGGCGGCGTGCGGCGTGGTGCTGGTCGCGGTCGCGGTGGTGTGGGCGTCCTACCTCGCGGTCGACCCGCAGGCTGCGCTGGACGGCGCCGGCGAACCTGCCCGCCGTCCACGGGCTGCGCGGCCTCGTCGTCGACCTGGCTGCCGCTGCCCCGGCCGTACCGGGACGGGATGCGCGTCCAGTTCGGCTTCGAGGACTCCACGTACGGCGGCTTCCTGTTCGGCCGGCAGTACCTCGGGTCGCTCTGGTACTACCTTCCGGCCGCCCTGCTGGTGAAGACGCCGCTCGGCATGCTCGCGCTGTGGCTCGCGGGCGCCGCCGCGATGGTGACCGTGCCCGGCTGCGGCCCGCGGCGCCGTACGTGCTCCTTCCGCCGGCCGTGCTGCTGGCCGCGGTCCTGAACGGCTCGCGGGACTTCGGCGTCCGGTACGCCATCTTCGTACCGATCTTCCTGGCGGTCGCGGCGGCCGGAGTGACCCGGCTGCGATGGCGGTGGATGCCGCTGTCGGCGCGGCGGCGCTGGTCCTGTTCGTCGCGGTCAGTTCGCTGCGGGCCTTCCCGTACTACCTGCCGTACTCCAACGAGGCGTTCGGCGGCCCGTCGAAGACGTACCTGCGCCTGCACGACTCGAACGTCGACTGGGGCCAGGACCTGCGGCGGCTCGGCCGACCGGCTGCGGCAGCGGTATCCGCGGCGAGCGGGTGTGGCTCGTCTACAAGGGCAGCGGTGTGCCGTCGTACTACGGGATCGACGCCTCCGACCCGCTCACGGCGCCTCCGGACCAGGTGCGCGGCCTGCTCGTCGTCTCCGACACCTCGATCGACAAGGCCGACGCCCGGCTGCGAGCGCTGATCCGTACGGCAGCACGGCCGGTCGACGAGGTCGGCCACTCGATCACGATCTTCCGCCGCTGACCCGTCAGCCGCGGGCGTCGATGACGGTGAGGAGGTCGCGGAGGGTCTCCCGCTGCTCGGCGGACAGCGGTGCGACCAGCTCCTCCACGGCCTCACGGCGGGCGACGGCCATGTGGTCGCGGGCGGCATGGCCCTGGTCGGTCGGCGTCACGAGCAGCGAGCGCCGGTTGGCGGGATCGGGCTCGCGGGTGACCAGCCCGGCCGACTCCAGGGCGTCGACGAGGGTCGTGACCGATCTCGGCACGACGCCGAGACGATCGGCGAGGTCCACCATGCGCAGGGGCGCCTCGCCGCCGACGATCACTCTCAGCGCCCGCGCCTGGGCCGGGGTGAGACCCAGCGGGGCCAGGCGCTGGACCTGGCTGCGGCGCATCCGCCGGGAGGCCCGCAGGAACAGGTCGGCCAGCTCGCTCTCCATAACGCCGAGTTTAACTCATTGTCCGGGAAATAATTATGAGTCATACTCAGTTAGAGCCCGGCAACACCAGAGGAGTCGCCTGTGAAGTCCCCCGAAACCGAACGTTCTCCCTCCCAGTACAGACGCGTCGTGCGCCTGTTCCGCCCCTACCGGGCCCGCCTCACCATGGTCGGCCTCCTCGTCGGCCTGTCCTCGCTCGTCGCGCTGGCCTCGCCGTTCATGCTCCGCGAGGTGCTCGACGTCGCATTGCCGCAGGGCCGTACGGGCCTGCTCAGCCTGCTCGCGCTCGGCATGGTCGCCGTCGCGGTGGCGACCAGCACCTTCAGCGTCCTGCAGACCTACATCTCCACCGACGTGGGCCAGCGGGTCATGCACGACCTGCGCACCTCGGTCTACGCCCACCTCCAGCGGATGCCGCTGGCGTTCTTCACCCGGACCCGCACCGGTGAGGTCCAGTCGAGGATCGCCAACGACATCGGCGGCATGCAGTCGACCGTGACCTCCACGGCCACCTCGCTGGTCTCCAACTTCACCTCGGTGACCGCGACGTTCATCGCGATGATGGCGCTCGACTGGCGGCTCACCCTGGTCTCGCTGGTCATTCTCCCGTTCTTCGTGTGGGTGAGCCGACGCGTCGGCAACGAACGCAAGAAGATCACCTCCAAGCGGCAGCAGCAGCTCGCCGCGATGTCGGCGATCGTGGAGGAGTCGCTGTCGGTGAGCGGCATCCTGCTCGGCCGTACGATGGGCCGCTCACGTGCGCTGACCGGCCAGTTCGCCGGAGAGTCGCGTGACCTGGTCGACCTGGAGATCCGGGCGAGCATGGCCGGCCGCTGGCGGCAGTCGACGATCCAGATCGTCATGTCGGCGATGCCCGCCGCCATCTACTGGGCCGCCGGCCTCACCGTCTCCCAGGGCCACCCGCTCGTCTCGATCGGCACCCTCGTGGCCTTCACGACGCTCCAGGCGAGCCTGTTCCGGCCGATGGTCTGGCTCCTCCAGACCGGCGTCGACGTCCAGAGTTCCATGGCGCTGTTCAGCCGGATCTTCGAGTACCTGGACCTCGTCCCCGACATCGAGGAGCCCGCCGGGCCGCGTGAGATCTCCGGCGTACGCGGCGACGTGCGGTTCGAGCACGTCGGCTTCTCCTACGACGCCGACTCCGGCGAGGCGCTGCGCGACATCGATGTCAGCGTCCCGGCCGGTACGAGCCTCGCCGTCGTCGGCGAGACCGGCTCCGGCAAGACGACCCTCAGCTACCTCGTGCCGAGGCTGTACGACGCGACGTCAGGACGAGTCACCGTCGACGGTGTCGACGTACGCGACCTGGCCTTCGCCGACCTGGCCGAGGCCGTCGGCGTGGTGTCACAGGAGACGTACCTCTTCCACGCCTCCGTCGCCGACAACCTGCGCTTCGCCCGCCCCGACGCGACGGACGACGAACTCCACGCGGCGGCGCGCGCCGCCCAGATCCACGACCACATCAGCGGCCTGCCCGACGGCTACGACACCCTCGTCGGCGAGCGCGGCTACCGGTTCTCCGGCGGTGAGAAACAGCGCCTGGCCATCGCTCGCACGATCCTGCGCAACCCGCCGATCCTGGTGCTGGACGAGGCGACCAGCGCGCTCGACACCCAGACCGAACGCGCCGTCCAGCAGGCCATCGACGCGCTCGCCCGCGGCCGTACGACGATCACCATCGCCCACCGGCTGTCCACGATCCGCGACGCCGACCAGATCATCGTCCTCGACCGCGGACAGGTCTCCGAACGCGGTACCCACGAGGAGCTCCTCGCCCTCGGCGGCCACTACACCGCACTCGTGACCAGGGACGACGCTCTCGCCCCGGTCGCGTGACCGGCCCGTCCCCGGGTAGGGGGACACCATGACCGATGACACCTCCGCGCTGCTCGGGATCTATCTCAACGATCATCTCGCCGGGGCGACGCTCGGCGCCGAGATGGCGTCACGGATGGCGCGGGCGCACCGTACGGAGCCAGAGGGTCCGGAACTCGAACGCCTCGCGGCGGAGATCGCCGAGGACCGCTCGGCGCTGCTGGAGATCCTGGAGCGCCTCGGCGTCCCGGCCCGCCGCTACAAGATCGCTCTGGGCTGGGTCGCGGAGAAGGCGGGGCGGTTCAAGCCGAACGGGCGCGTGTTCGAACGCTCGCCGCTGAGCAGCCTGGAGGAGATCGAGACCCTCTGCCTCGGCGTCAACGGCAAGGGCGCCTGCTGGCGTACGCTCCGCGTGCTCGCCGACCGCGACGACCGTCTCGACCCACGACGGCTCGACGACCTCCTGGCCAGGGCGGACCGGCAGGCGGACACTCTTGAGGAGATGCGGGTCCGCGTGACGGCCGACCTCGTGGCCGCCTCCTAGGAACCCGCACCTCCCCCGGCGTCTCCGATCAGGGGTGGGTGCCGATCTGGTCGGCCTCGCCCTCCCAGATGTCGTACTCGCGGTCCGCGGGCGGCAGGCCGTAGAAGCAGACGCTGTCGATCTGGGCGCCCGTCTCGTCGCCGACGGACGAACCGAACTGCGTGTAGCGGTAGCCGCGGTCGGTCATCGCCCGGTTCGGGTCGTCGATGCCGGCCTCGGTGATCTTCATGTTGATCGAGGTGCTCCAGCCCCGTACGTAATCGATCATCTTGTACGGGTTGCTCTCGCCGCGCTCGGGATAGCGGCGCAGGTAGTCGTAGCTGTAGCAGTGCACGGTCGCGATGTCCGGGGAGTACGGCCCGCCGAACATCGGGCCGAGGCCGTCGCCGGTGTCGCGTACGAAGGCGTCGAACCACTGCCCGGACGTGCCGAACCCGAACCCGCTGCCGTCACCGGCGTACCGGCCCGCCGGCATGTTGACCGCCCAGTACAGGTTCCCGCGGTCCTGGCTCGGCTTGTTGTCCCGGATGGCCGCGAGCCGGTTCGACCGCGCCAGCCACGGGTTGTCGGGCTGGTGCCAGTCGGGCTCGTTGCCCAGCTCCCACACGAACAGGATGTTCGGGTGCGCGTCGATGTAGGGCAGCAGCAGATCGAGCTGGTGACGCGCCAGCCCCGAGTCGGGGTCCTCGGAGGACTGGATGATCACCTCACTGAGCCCGGTGCCGATCAGCTGGTCGAGCTGCCCGTCGTCGAACTGCCGGTTGTTCGGGTCGCCCCAGAACATCGAGAGGCGCGCGGTCTGGGGCCGCATGCGCCGCAGGATGTCCACCTTCTGACTGAAGGGGACGTCGGCCGACGGCGAGACGACCGCACCCCACTTCATGAACGACGCGGCGGCGGGCCTGGCGTTGCCGAGCGCCAGCCCGGCGCCGAGGGCGACGCCGCCCACTCCCCCGAGAAATCTCCGCCGCGTGAGGGTACGCCGCGGCGTACCCCGATCCTGGTCGGCCATAGAAGCCGTCCTTCCACTGTCGAATGGGTCTGGCGACAGGGATGATGACACGGCGTACGGCACCGGATGCCACACATTCGCCTATTACGGACACCAGTCGCGGTGATAAACGGACCAGTCGCTCTCGGTGGCCGCGAAGTCGACGTAGAGGGCGACGCCGAAGCGCTCCCTCGGAGGTAGCCCGGGCTCCACCACTTGGGGTGGCCGACGATCATGTTGCCGGCGGAGGCGAACCCCGGCAGCGGCGCGACGTGGTGGGCGGCGATGGAGACGAGGTCTCCTCGTGGGTGCGCGTCGCCGGGTCGTCGACGTTCAGGTCGCCCTTCGCGTGGCCGACCTGCTGTCCGAGCCAGGCCTGGACGCGTACCCCGGGCATCGCGGCGCGCAGGGCGCGTACGGCCCAGGCCGCCTTCGATGACCTCGCGGGATCCAGGGAGCCGTCGCCGTCGAGAGGGCCGTCGTGGACGTACAGGTCGTGGACGCCGGTGCCGCGAACCCTCTCGGCCAGGGTCGTCACGTCCGCGGCCGTACGGCGGCCGTCGACCCAGGCGTGACCGAGCCAGACGGCGTCGTGGCCACGGGTGTGCGCGCGGGGGTCCGGTGAGCCGGCGTCCTCGATCCGCAGCGCTGTTCCCGTGACGGCCGGCACCAGCGAAATGAGAGTGGCGGCCGCGATCAGCGAACGACGCACGCCTTTACGACGCCACGCCGAACACCGTTTCGCCGCCGGATGAAATGAAGCGGAGGTTGGTGCCCGAGATCCAGTCGACAAGGGTACGTAGCGCTCTGCCCCTGAGCTACACCGGCGTGTTGAGCCGGCGGCGGGATTCGAACCCGCGACCTCTCGATTAGGAGTCGAAGTAACCCTCACCTGCGCACCGGGCACCAGCCCCGCTTGACCGCGATCTTACGCGCCCGGGCCCGTACGCGCCGCCCTTTATTTCGCCAGATGTTCGGCGAACCAGTCGCGGCAGACGTCGGCGGCCAGGGCGGTCCGGGCCGGGTCGCGGTAGAGCTGGTGGTGGTCGTTGCCGACGACGACGTGCAGTTTCTTCTGAGGCGTCGGGATCTGGTTGAACGCGCGTACCTCAAGGTCGGACCAGGTGAAATCGTCGCTGTCGGCCAGCACCATCAGCGTGGGCGTGTTCACCAGCTGCCGGAGGTGCGGCTCCACCGAATACTCCAGGAGCATTTCCGCCGACGCCACCGTGTTGCGATTCTCATACGCCGGGGCTTCGGTCTCCTTCAGCATCTGGAACAGCGGAGGACTGCCCGGGAACGGCCACGTGCACAGTTCCTCGGCCGGCTTCTCCGACGAATGCTTCATGTAGTCGTGCTCGCCCGTCGCCCACAGTTTCCGGCGGGCGTCCAGTACGGCCTTGCTGAACCGCCGGAAGCCCATCGTGCCGTGCGCGCGGCGCATCGTCTCCAGGCCGTCGACGACCGGGACGACCGAGGCGACGGCCTTCACGCGCGGGTCGACGGCGCCGACGATCAGGGAGTGGCCGCCGCTGTAGGAGATGCCCCAGACGCCGATACGGGAGGCGTCCACGGTGTCCAGGGACTCGGCGTAACTGATCGCGTCGCGGTAGTCGGCGACCTGGCGGTGCGGGTCGAGATGCTGGCGGGGTTCGCCCTCACTGCCACCGAAGCCCCGGTAGTCGAAGATCAGCGACGCGATGCCGGCCTGGCGGAAGGACTCGGCGAACCTCGGCTGGACCAGCTCCTTCACGTAACACCAGCCGCCGGCCATCACGACGATGGGGTGGGGACCCGGGCCGTCCGGCAGGAAGAGCAGGCCCTCCAGCTCGACGCCACCCGCGGCGAACCTCACGGTCTTCGGCATTCTGGATTCCTTTCTCATGCGGCTCAGGCTGTGAGCCAGCCGCCGTCGACGGGCAGTACGGCGCCGGTGATGTAGGAGGCCTCGCCGGAGGCGAGGAACGCGACCGCGGACGCCTGTTCCCCGGGCTCGCCGAAACGGCCCATCGGAACGCCCGACAGCAGCCGCGCCGCCTTCGCCGGGTCGGCGCGCAGCGCGGCGTTCATGCCGGTGACGGTCACGCCGGGGGCGATCGCGTTGACCCTGATGCCGTGCGGTGCCAGCTCCAGGGCGAACGACCGGGTCAGCATGAGCAGGGCCGACTTCGACACCGTGTACGCGACGTGGTCGTGCGCGGCGGTGAAGGATTCGATCGAGCAGACGTTGACGATCGCTCCCTGCCCGTTCCTGGACATCCGGTCGCGTGCGAAGAGCTGGGAGAGCCGGTGCGGGGCGGTGAGGTTCACCGCGAGCGTGTCGTCCCAGTCGTCGAGCGTGTGGTCGCGCACCGGGCTGCGGCGCAGAATGCCGGCGGCGTTCACGAGCACGGAGACGTCGCGCCCGTCGAAGATCTCCTCCGGCACCCGTTCCGCCAGGTCCAGGGCGTACGGGGAGACGGGGCCGCCGGAGCCGTACAGGCGCGTCAGAGCCGGCTCGTCCCGGTCGACCGCGACGACCATCGCCCCTTCGTCGGCGAGCCGCCGCGTCACGGCGGCCCCGATACCGGACCCGGCGCCGGTGACCAGCGCCGATACTCCTTCGAAGCGTGTCATGGCAGCCGATACCCACCGTCGACGTAGAGGATCTCGCCGGTCACGTACCCGGCGTCCGCCGAGACGAGGAACGATGCGGCGGCCGCCACGTCCTCGACGCCGCCCAGCCGTCCGCGCAGGGGAATCCGCGCCACGAGCGCCCCGTGGTCGGGCGGGCTCATCTCGGTATCGATGATCCCGGGCGCGAGCCCGTTCACCCGTACGCCATCGGGAGCGGCGTCGTACGCGAACGCCCGGGTCAGCCCGGCCATGCCGCCCTTACTGACGGCGTACGCGGCCTGCGGCGGATCCGCCCAGGCGACCTCGGACTCGATGGAACAGAGGTTGAGGATGACGCCGGGGATGTCATTGTGTTTCCAGTAGCGCAGAGCCTGGCGGCTGAGCAGGAAGGGCACCGTGAGGTTGATCCGCATGATCGCCGCGAAGGTCTCCTCGTCCAGCTCCCAGCAGGGCGCGACGGCGTGCAGCCCGGCATTGTTGACCAGCACGTCAAGGCCCTGCCCGACCTCGGCCGCCCGAGCGACGAGCGCCTCACACTCAGTTGGGTCGGCAAGATCCGCCCGAAGGTCATGAAACCGGGGACCGGCCAATTCCGACGACCCGGACCGGCTGACCCCGACAACGGTCATCCCATCCCGAAGCAACCGCCGAGCGATCGCCGCCCCGATCCCCCGACTGGTACCGGTGACCAACGCCACCCTCGGCCGGTCGCCCGCCGGATCGCCACGACTCACCGATACGGCTCCCTCCACACCGCCCGGATGACCCGGCGCCGTTACGGGCGCGGGTTCGGTCGGCTTCGGGCCTGCCGTGTCGTCATGGCTCGGCGGCTGGGCGGGCCGGGGGTGGGTCGGTGCCGTTCGGCGGGTGGGGTCAGTCATCGGCGAACGTGAGGTGGTCGGGGTCGCCGAGTAGTTCGGCGAACGTGGTCAGGAAGCGGGCGGCGTCCGCGCCGTCGACGGCGCGGTGGTCGGAGACCAGCACGGTGGTCATCGTCCGGCCGGCGGGCGCGTCGCGTACGTGGCCGGTGCCCAGGATGGCGACCTGCGGCGGGCTCAGTAGCGGCACGATCGCCTCGGCTCCCAGGGGGCCGACGTTGGAGATCGAGAAGGTGCCACCCGTCAGATGCTCCGGGCGCAGCCTGCCCTCCCGGGCACCGGCGACCGCCCGCCCACGCTCGGCCGCCAGCCGCCGCCAGCCGAGCCCGCCGACGTCATGAACCACCGGAGCGATCACCCCGGCCGGACCGTCGGTGGCGAGGCTGATCGAGACCCGCTCGTGGTACTCGACCATGTCACCGGCCAGCCACGCGTTGAACCGAGGATGACGCGCGAGGGTCAACGCCGCCGCCTTCAACAGGACGTCGGTGAACGTCGCCGATATCCCGACCCCACGCAGCCGCCGCACGAGCCGCTCGGCCTCCTCCACACGGGCATCGAGCTGAACGGAGAACTGCGGCACCGCCGCGGAAGCCGTCATAAGCCGCCCGACCGCCACCCGATGAGCCGACAACCGCTCCGGAGCCGTCCCGCTCCCCACCACCGGCACCTCCGGCTCCCGCCGACGCCCGACGGCCGGCCCGACCACGAACCCCGCTGAGACCGGCGTGCCGGACACAGGCGCCGCCGCACCGATCCCGTTCGAAGGCACGGCCCCGAGTCCCGGGGAAGGTACGAAGGTAGGGGGAGGCACCGGCCCGGACGACGCGGCAGGCGCGGACGCGGGCGGCGGAACCGGCAGGAGATCAGGCGATGACGCAGAAGAGAGCCCTGCTCCGGGGCCGGACGACGACACGGGCGCCGATGGGACGAGGGACGGCGACGCAGGTGGAGATACCGGCGAGGCGCCGGAACCGGCCGTCGTCGCGTCGGTAGGGCGTTCGGTGGGTGAGGTTGTGCTTTCGGCTTGGCGGGTTCGGCGGAGGGTTTCGGGGTCGTAGTGCTCTCCCGGGTCGGCGATCAGGGCGATGACGTCGCCTGGGGACACCGTGTCTCCCGGTTCGGCCAGGCGGATCGCCAGGGTGCCGCCTCTTGGGGCTTCCACCTCCATGTTCGCCTTTGACGTCTCGACTTCCAGTACTGGATCGCCTTCGGTCATCGGGGTTCCCTCGTCCAGGAACCAAGAAGAGACGACCATCGGCTCGCCGTCGTCCAGGGCGATTCGGGGGACGGTGAAGTCGTGGACGGCCATCAGTCCCTCCATCCGATGAGGTTCCGGAGCGTTTCGGTGACGGCTTCGGACGTGGGGAACACCAATGACTCCAGCGTCGGGGTGTACGGCGCGGGGACCGGACGGCTGCCGAGTTCCAGGACCGGGGCTCGCAGGGCGTCGTACGCGCCGGACGTCACGGCCGAGGCGAGGCTTGATCCCGCGCCGAAGAACGGGGGGTCGTCGGTCAGGCACAGTGCCCGGGTCGTACGGCGGGCCGACTCGGTTATCGCTTCGGTGTCCAGTGGGCTCAGGGAGGGCAGGGAAAGCACTTCGACCTCGATCGACTCGCGGGCGAGGGTCGTCGCGGCGGCCAGTGCGGTCGTGACGCCGTGTCCGTATGTCACAACGGTGGCGGCGTCACCGGGGCGTACGATCGCGGCCCGCAGGGTCTCCGGTACGGCTCCTCGGGTGACCTCGCCCTTGGTGCGGTAGAGCCGCATGTCCTCGGCGACGACGACCGGGCCGGTGGCGGTCAGGGCCCAGCGCATCGCCGCGTACGCGTCCTGCGGTGTCGCGGGCGTGAGCACCGAGAGTCCCGGGACGCCGGCCAGGAACGCCTGCTGCGTCTGCGTGTGCTGCGCGCCGAACGAGCCGAGCGGCCCCTGCCCGACGCGCACCACGAGCGGTACGCGCACCTGCCCGCCGCTCATGTACCGCAGCTTCGCGCCGTTGTTGATCAGCTGGTCGAGGCCCAGCAGCAGGAACCCCGAGAAGTCGATCTCGACGACGGGCCGCATCCCGGCCATCGCGAGACCGATGCCGCAGCCCATGGTGGCGGCCTCGGAGATCGGGGTGTTCCGGACACGCTCGGGCCCGAACCGGCCGACCAGGTCCTTCGTCGCGCCGAAGGGAAACCCGGCCCGGATGTCCTGGCCGAGCAGGATGACGCGCTCGTCGGCGGCCATCGCGTCCTCCTGCGCCGCGCAGAGCGCCTCGGCGAAGGACATCACGGTCGTCACAGGCGGGGCGATGCTCATACGACGTCCTCGGTCAGGGACGACTCGGGCGGTAGCGGGCTGCGGCGGGCGTAGGCGAGGGCTTCGGCGGCTACTCGCTGGGCTTCGGACTGGTACTCGGCGACCGTGTCGGAGGACAGGCCGGCGGCCGTCGCCAGCACCTCCAAAGGGTCCCTGGTCTTCCACTCCTCCAGTTCGGCCTTGGTCCGGTAGACGCCGTGGGACGGGTCGCCGCGTGAGTGGCCCATGAAGCGGTACGTGCGGCATTCCAGCAGGCCCGGGCGGCCCGAACGGGCGGCCTCGACCATTCGGCCCGCGGCCTCGCGTACGGACAGGACGTCCTGGCCGTCGGCGACCACGCCGTCCAGGCCGAAGGCCCTGGCGCGGGCGGCGACGCCCTCGCCGGCGGTCGATTCGGTGGCGTGTGTCGTGATGGCGTACGAGTTGTTCTCGCACACGAATACCACCGGGAGGCGCCACAGCGCGGCGAGGTTCATGCTCTCGTAGAGCACTCCCTGGTTCGCTCCGCCGTCGCCGAAGAAGACCACGCAGACCGCGCCGGACGACGTCAGCTGCTGGGCCAGCGCGTAGCCGACGGCCAGAGGGATGGCGGCGCCGACGACCGCGAGGGTGCCCAGGAAGCCGTGGCTCAGGTCGGTGGCGTGCATCGAGCCGCCCTTGCCGTGGGAGACGCCGTCGGCGCGGCCGCACAGTTCGGCCATCAGGCGGTCGGGGTCGACGCCCTTGGCCAGGGCGTGGCCGTGGCCTCGGTGGTGGCTGAGGACGGTGTCGGTGTCGCGGAGCACGTCGATGACGCCGACCGCGACGGCCTCCTGGCCGATGCTGACGTGCACGGTCCCGTACACGTCGCCGTCCTCGTACGCGCGGTAGGCGACCTGTTCGAAGCGCCGGATGAGGGCCATCTGCCGGTACAGGTCGGCGGCGTCGCTCACGGGGACACGGCCTGACGCTCGCCGCGGGTCGCGCGGAGCCGCGCGGTGGCGGCGTCGTCGAGGACGCCCCGGGCGTCGACGGCGACGAGGTACTCCGACTCCGCGGCCGACGGCGACACGTAGCCGGCGCGTACGTCGGCGGCGACCGCCTCCGGGGCCCGGCGTGCCGGGTCGCCCCAGCCTCCGCCACCTGCGGTGAGCTGGGAGATCACCTCACCGGAACGCAACGTGACGTCGTGCGCCTTGCTGCCGAACTCCGGCGCGGCCGGGCGTTCGGACGGCTCGCCGGGGTCGATGACGAAGCCGGCGGGCGCGCCCGCGTGGCCCTCCTCCAGGCCCCACGGCGGGATCCGCACCCGGTTGGCGACGATCGACAGGCCGGCGTCGTGGCCGAGCAGGCGGTGGTCGCGGCGGATGCCGAGCCCGCCCCGGTGGGTTCCGGCGCCGCCGCTGTCGGTACGCAGCTCGTATCGTTCGACGCGTACGGGGAAGCGCTCCTCGACGACTTCGACGGGGACGTTCCAGGTGTTGCCGACGATGGACCACACCGCCGACAGCCCGTCGCGGTCGCGGTTGCCGCCCCAGCCGCCCTCGGGATATTCATAGATCACGTAGCGCTCCCCCGACGACGGGTCGCGGCCGCTGATGATCATGTTGTTGGACGAGCCGTGGTCGCACGCCATCACGTGGGCCTCCCTGATCTGCGCGAGGGCGCGGAAGACCGTGTTGTGGATGATGCAGGTGACCTCGTTGCCGCCGGTGCACGCCGCCGGGAAGACCGGGTTCACGATCGATCCCTCCGGCGCGATGATGTCGATCGGGCGGTAGCAGCCGGCGTTCGGCGCGACGTCCGGGGCGGTGGCCGCCTGGAACACCATGTAGACGCCGGCGTAGGTGTAGCCGAGGACGCTGTTCAGCGGTCCTTCCACCTGCGGCGACGACCCGGTGAAGTCGACCTCGGCGCGGTCGCCGCGGATCCGTACGGTCACCCGGATCTCGCGCGGTACGTCGGTGATGCCGTCGTTGTCGATGTAGTCGCTTGCCGTGTAGTCGCCGTCGGGCAGGTTCCGCAGGGCCTCGCGTGTACGACGCTCGGACTGGTCGAGGACCAGGGACATCGCGGCGTCGACCTCGTCCGGGCCGTACCGCGAGGCGAGGTCGGTGATCCGCCGGATGGCGGTGCGGTTCGCCGAGATCTGCGCTTCGAGGTCCACCCGCAGCTGCTGCGGCAGCCGGGAGTTGCCGGTGATGAGGTCCTGCAGCCTGCGGTCGATCCGGTCGCCGCGTACGAGCTTGATCGGCGCGATCCGCAGGCCCTCCTGGTAGTTCTCGCGCGCGGCGGAGTAGAAGCTGCCGGGCGCGGTGCCGCCGATGTCCAGGTGGTGGGCGCGGTTGATGGCGAAGCCGAGCAGGCGTTCGCCGTGGAAGATCGGCGCGACCAGCGTGACGTCCGGCAGATGCGTGCCGCCGATGAACGGGTCGTTGAGGATCACCATGTCGCCGGGGAACAGGCCCTCCTCGGCGAACGTCTTCACGACCGCGTCGGTGGCGAACGCCATCGAGCCGAGGTGGATCGGCAGGAACTCCCCGTGGCTCACCATCTGGCCGCGCGCGTCGAAGACCGCGCAGGAGTAGTCGTTGCCCTCGTTGAAGATCGGCGAGCAGGACGTCTTCCGCAGCGTCACGCCCATCTCGCGCGACACCGAGGTCAGGGCGTGCCCGATGACCTGCAGGGTGATCGAGTCGTACGTGCTCATGACGTCTCCTCCGACGCGGTGACCAGCAGGCTTCCGGTGGGGTGGTTCACGGCGACCCAGCCGGGCGGCACGAGCACCGTGGCGTCGGTCTGGTGGATGACCGCCGGGCCGGCGACGCGCGCGTCCGCGCCGAGCGCGGACCGGTCCCAGACGCGTGCGTCGAGCAGCGCGTCGGCCTCTTCGAAGTAGACCGGCCGGGTGGTCTCGCCCCGCGCGCCCGCCACGGAGTCCCAGGTCCAGAAGATGTCGGGGTCCTTGCGCAGGCCGTACCCGGTGAGCCGGACGGTGACGAGCTCGACCGGGACATCGTCGAACGCGTGGCCGTACTGGCGGGAGTGGGTGGCCGTGAAGTCGGCGCGCGCGGCTTCGAGCGAGCCTGCGGTGACCGTCAGCCCGTGGTGGCGGACGGTCAGGTCGTGGGCCTGGCCGCGGTAGTGGAGGTTCATCCAGAGTTCCAGCTCGCTGTCGCCGGGCGGGATGCCCTCCTCGTCGAGGCCGCGCCGTACCTCGGCGACGAGTTCGTCGACGACCCCGGTGACCTCCTCGGCCGCGAGCGTGCGCACCTCGCCGTTGACGGACCGCAGCGCGTCGCGGCGTGCCACCGAGAGGGCGGCGCCGAACGCGGACGTGCAGCCGGGGAACGGCGGCACGATGACGGTCGCGATGCCGAGTTCGCGCGCGATGTCGGTGCCGTGCACGGGCCCGGCGCCGCCGAACGGCACCAGGGCGTAGCCGCGCGGGTCGCGCCCGCGCTCGACCGAGATCGAGCGGACGGCGTTGACCATCGTGGCGTTGACGACGCGCAGGATCCCGGCGGCCGCCTCCTCGACGCTCAGCCCGAGCGGTACGGCCACGTGCTCCTCCACCGCGCGGCGCGCCGCGTCGGCGGAAAGGGCGAGGGAGCCGCCGAGCGGCGCCGACACGTCGTACCGGCCGAGCAGCAGGTTGGCGTCCGTGACGGTCGGCAGTGTGCCGCCGCGGCCGTAGCAGGCCGGGCCCGGCGTGCTGCCGGCCGAGGCGGGTCCGATGCGCAGCGCGCCGCCGCCGTCGATCCACGCGATCGAGCCGCCGCCCGCGCCGATGGTGTGGATGTCGTACGTCGGGTACGCGACGTCGAGCCCGGCAAGGCTCATGTCGAGCCGCTCGTCGGGGGTGTCGGACTGGATGCCGGACACGTCGCAGCTGGTGCCGCCCATGTCGACGGTCAGGACGTCGGTGATGCCGACCTGGCGCGCCAGCCAGCGCGCCCCGGTCACCCCGCCGGCGGGCCCGGACAGCAGCGTGGGGATCGGCGCCGCCGCCGCGGACGCGGCCGCCATCGAGCCGCCCGAGTTGGTCATCACGGACAGGCCGCCGGCGCGCAGGCCACGGGCGGCGAGCCGGGTGTTCAGCTCCATCACGTAGCCGCGTACGACGGGCGCGACGTAGGCGGCGGTGACGGTCGTCGAGGTCCGCTCGTACTCGCGGTGCACCGGGAGCACGTCGCTGGAGATGAAGATCGCCTCGGCGCCGCCCTCCTCCGCCACGATTTCGCGGGCGCGGCGCTCGTGCTCCGGGTTCTTGAACGAGAACAGGAAGGCGATCGCCACCGAGGTGACGCCCTGGTCGCGCAGCTCGCGCCACCCGCGCCGTACGGACTCCTCGTCCAGGGGCGTGACGACGCCGCCGTCGGCGCCGACGCGCTCGGTGACCTCCAGCCGCCGGTGCCGGGGCACCAGGGGCGGCGGGATCCGCTCGTCCAGGTCGAACAGCCGGTCGCGGTGCGTACGGCGGATCTCCAGCACGTCGCGGAAGCCGGCCGTCGTGAGCAGCCCGGTCTCGGCGCCGCGCCGGGTGAGCAGCGCGTTGAGGCCGAGTGTGGTGCCGAGTTTGACATGGCCGACGTCGGCGCCGTCGACCCCGGCGGCGTCGAAGGCGCGCATGATGCCCTCGGCGGGCTGCGCGTAGTCGGTCGCCGCCTTCGCGCAGCTCACGGCGCCGGTCGTCTCGTCGAGCACCACCACATCGGTGAAGGTGCCCCCCACGTCGATGCCCAGCTGCCTCATGGCGTCGCCTTTCGGTGCGAAGCGGTCACGGGAGTTCCGTCAGGACGGCGTCGACCGCTTCCACGACCCGGTCGATGTGCCCCTGGTCGTGTTCGGATGACGTGACGCCCGGGTGCACGGGCGGCCACAGCACGCCCTTCGCGACGCAGCCCAGCATGATCGCGGCGGTCGTCTCGCGGTCGCCCGCGAGCAGGTCGCGGCGGTTCCGCACCGTCTCCACGCCGACGTGGAACTGCACGATCGAGCCGACCCCGGTGACCGCGGCGGTGACGCCGTGCCGGGCGAACACCTCGCGCAGTCCCGTACGCAGGGCCTCCCCCGCTGCGTCCGCACGGGCGAGGGCGTCCGAGGTCTCCAGCACCGTCAGGGACGCCTGGCCGGCCGCGATGGAGAGCGGGTTCTCGGTGAAGGTGCCGGACTGGAAGATCTTGCGGTCGCCGGCGTCCGCGCCGAGGGTCGCCTCCATCAGGTCGGTACGGCCGCCGAAGGCGGCGAGCGGCATCCCTCCGCCGAGCGCCTTGCCGATGGTGACCAGGTCGGGGACGACACCGAGGTAGGCGGGCGCGCCGGCCAGGCCGAGCCGCAGCGCGCAGAGCACCTCGTCGAAGATCAGTACGACGCCGTGCGCGGCGGTGGCGTCGCGGACCGCGCGGGCGAACTCCGGCGACGCCGGCACCCCGCCTCCGCTGGAGAAGCCGACCGGCTCCATGATGACGGCGGCGAGTTCGTCGCCGTGCTCGGCGATGATCGCGGCCGACGCCTCGGCGTCGTTGTACGGCAGCACGATCACCTCGTCGAGCAGCCGTGACGGCACTCCGGCGTAGTCGAGCACGGGCTCCGGGCGCTCGGCCGTACCGGCCGGCTTCGCGCCGTGCGTGGAGATCAGGAACGCGTCGTCGGAGCCGTGGTAGTTGCCCTCGAACTTGGCGATCTTCATACGGCCGGTCGCCGCGCGTGCGACGCGGATCGCCGAGCGGGTCGCCTCGGACCCGGTGTTGGCGAACCTCAGCCGCTCCAGGTGCGGCATGTGCCCGCGCAGCCGCTCGGCGTACTCCAGCGAGCCGCGGTTCGGCATCATCGGATTGATCATCCGGTCGAGCTGCTCGTGGAGCGCGGCGACGACGGCGGGGTGGCCGTGGCCCAGCAGCATCGGGCCGGCGCCCATCAGCAGGTCCACGTAGTCGCGGCCGTCGGTGTCCGTCACGGTCGCGCCGTGGGCGCGTTCGACGAAGACCGGGTACGGGGCGAAGAACTTCGCCTGCCCGCTCACGCCCTGCGGGAAGATCCCGCAGGCCCGCGCCCAGAGTTCACCGCTCCCGGCCGTCGCGGCGCGGTACCGATCATGCGTGCTCGTCACCGACGGCCCCCTCATGAGCGATGTTGTCTGTATCGTTCTGCGAACTGTAGTATCTGTGAACGAAATGCACTAGAGCCGTCCAGGTAATGGGACTTGGGTTACTGTGGGGCCGCTCGCCGGTACGGGTGACGGCGAGGCCGCATGAGGAGAAAGGCGCAGCCATGAGTGGCGCGACTGAGGGAATCGACCCCAGGTACCACCTGGACGCCGCGGCCCGCACGATCCAGCTGCTGCGGGCCGTCGGTGAGTACGGCCCGGTCAGCCTGGCCGCCCTCACGTCCAAGCTCGGCTGGACCAAGCCGATGGTCTACCGCCTGGTGCGCACCCTGCACTCCTGCGGCGCGCTGACGCTCCGCGACGACCGGTACACCCTCGGCCCCGTGATGATCAGCCTCGGCCACTCGGCGCTTCAGTCCATCCGCCTCGTCGATATGGCACGCCCGACGCTGACCCGCATCCACGAGGCGACCGGGGAGTCCACGGTGCTCACCGTGCTCGACGGCACCGACGTGGTCTACGTCGACTTCATCGAGACCGACCACCTGATCGTCGTACGCGCGCGCCTCGGCAGCCGGCTGCCGGCGTTCTACACCGCCAGCGGGCACGCGCTGCTGTCGATGTCCTCGCCCGAGGAGCTCACCGCGCTGTTCCGCGACCACGTGTTCACGCCGCCGACCCCGCACGCCGTCGCGTCGCTGGAGGAGCTGCTGAAGCGGGTCGGGGAGACCCGCGAGGCCGGGTACGCGCTGGTCGACCAGGAGGTCGCCGAGGGCCACCGCAGCTCGGCGGCGCCGGTGCTCGACCACGCGGGGCGGGTCACCGCGTCCATCAGCCTGTCGGTGCCCAGCGTCCGGGTGAGCAGGGAGCGGCTGCTCGACCTCACCGGCACGGTCCTGGTGCCCGAGACCCAGAAGCTGAGCGCCGCGCTCGGCTACGACGGCTGACCTCACGCCGTCACCCGTACGGCCTCGAACGTGTCGGCCGCGGCCCTGATCCCCAGCGGCCACGGCAGGTCGACCATCACCTCGTCGAAGCCGGCCGCGAGCGCCCACTTCGCACGGGACGGCAGCCGGTCGAAGCCCTCGGCGCAGTGCAGCTTCAGCACCGCCCTCGGCTCACCGTCCCGGCCCTGGTCCCGCCACCGCGACCGGAACGTCTCCAGCCGTGCGGTCAGCCCCTCCGGGTCCCACCGCTCGACGAACCCGATGGCCATCCAGCCGTCGCCGAGCGCGGCGGCGCGGCGTACGGCCACCGCCGACATGCCGCCGAGCAGCAGCGGAGGGCCGCCGTCGCGTACGGGCCGGGGGTTCAGCACCAGTCCGCCGGGCACCTGCAGGGCGCTGCCGTCGAACTCCCTCGGACGGCCGGTCCAGCAGTCGCGCAGCACGGCGAGCATCTCCTCGAACCGGTGGCCGCGCCCCGCGAAGTCGTGGCCGAGCGCGGTCATCTCGGCCTCGCTCCACCCGACGCCGAGGCCCAGCTCCAGGCGTCCGCCGGCGAGCCGGTCGATGGTGGCGGCCTCCTTCGCCAGCTGCAGCACGTTGCGCTGCGGCGCGATCAGCACCGCGGTGCCGACACGGCAGCGGGTGGTCACCGCGGCGAGGTGGGTGCAGCAGGTCAGCGCCTCGTAGTAGTCCTGGGCGGCGTCCCAGGTGATGTCGCCGTCCGCGCTGTACGGGTAGTCGCTCACGCGGCGGCCGACCATCAGCAGGTGGTCGCTGACCCACAGGCTCTCCGCGCCCGCGTCCTCGGCGGCGCGGCCCATCGCGCCGAGCCCGAGGCGCTCCGGTAGCGGGCCGGCGTTCGGGATGATCGCGCCGATCGTCATGTGACCGTCCCTCTCCGGCGGATGTGGTGGAGCCCGGTCGCCAGCACCAGTACGGCGGCCTGCACGAAGAGCTGGATGGAGGTCGGGGCGCCGAGCGCGAGGGTCAGCTGGCCCAGCTGCGACAGGAACAGCGCGGCGGCCGCCGTCGCGACCAGGCTGCCCCGCCCGCCGGTCAGCGGCGTGCCGCCGACGACGACGGCCGCGATGGCGGTGAGCAGGTACGGCGCGCCGAGCGTCGAGGTCGCCGAGCCGATGAAGCCGGCGAGCAGCACCCCCGCCGCGCCCGCGCAGATCGCCGCCGCGACGTACGCGCCGACCTGGTAGGCCGACACCGTGAGCCCGGAGGCGCGCGCCGCCTCGGGCCGCGCGCCGACCGCGGTGAAGCGGCGTCCCGTCACGCTCTTGCGCGACAGCACCGCGAGACCCGCCACCAGCACCACCGCGACGATCACCAGGGCGGGGACCCCGGCCGGTTTCGACCGGGTGAAGCCCGTCAGGCCCTCCGACGAGGCGACCGGCAGGCCGTGGGAGTAGCTCCACACACCGCCCAGGACGAGGGAGTTCACCGCGAGCGTCGCGACCAGCGGGGTGATGGACAGCCGGGTGACCAGCAGGCCGTTCAGTGCACCGACCGCGACCGCGAGCGCCAGCGCGACGAGCACGGCCACGACGGCCGACCCGGTGTCCGCCTCGGTCTTGGCCATGGCCAGCGCGCAGAGCGACATCGTCCCGGGCAGCGAGAGGTCCAGGCCGCGCTGCTGGATCACCAGGGTCTGGCCGATCGCGGCGATGACCAGCACGCCGGCGAACGGCAGCATTGCGGTCAGGTTCGACAGAGTGAGGGTGCCCGGCGCGGTCACCGCGCTCAGCGCGAAGACGCCGGCCAGGCTGATCCAGATCCAGCCGAACGGGCCCACGCGCGGGACCCGCGCGCGTACCGGGCCGCGGGTGGTCCGTGGCGTGTCCTCCGCCGTCTCGTGCAGCCGGGGGCCGGTCATCGCGGCAGCGCCAGCTGACGGCTCTTGCTGTAGGCCGCGACCGCGACGAGGATCATCGCTCCGAGCAGGTAGGAGTTCCATGCCTCACTGAGCTGCAGGAACGTGGTGACCGCGCCGACCTGACCGATCAGCAGGGCGCCGAGCAGCGCGCCGACGAACGACCCACGGCCGCCGAAGATGCCGGCGCCGCCGATGACGACGGCCGCGATGCTGCTCAGGGTGTAGGAGATGCCGGAGTTCGGGTCGCCGGAGCCCACCTGGGCCAGCAGCGGGATGCTCGCCAGCGCGGCGAGCACCGAGCAGCCCACGTACGCGGCCAGGTGCACCCTGCCGGGCACGACGCCGGCCACGCGCGCCGCCTCCGCGCGTGAGCCGACGCCGCGCAGCGCGATGCCGAACCGCGTGCCGAACAGCACGAACTCCAGGGCGACGGCGACGACGACCGCGCCGACGAAGGCCAGCGGCACCGCGCCGATCCGCAGCGCGATCGTGTCGGTGAGCCGCCCGGAGATCAGCCCGCCCGGCGTGGGCCGCAGCGTCAGCGAGACCGCCTGCAGCGCCACGTACGTGGCGAGAGTGGCGATCATGGGCTGCAGCTTCAGGTACGTCACGAGCAGCCAGTTCGTCACGCCGACCGCGATCGCCACCCCGAACAGCAGCAGCCAGCCGAACGCTTGGGTGAGCGGTGTCGCGTCGTCGATCAGGTAGAACGACTCGACCACGACGAGCATGCCCATGAGCGGGCCGACGGACAGGTCGATCCCGCCGATCGCCATCACCAGCTGCTGACCGCAGGCGACCAGCCCGAGAACGGCGGTCAGCGCGAGGATGCCACCGATGCCGCGGCCGGTCAGGTAGAAGGCGCTGATGGACGCGGCGTAGATCGCCAGTGCCACGATGGCGAAGGCCACGGTCGCCGGCGGCGCCTTGCCGCCGGCGAGCCACGTGACCGCCCGCCCGGCCGGAACTCGCCGCGCCCGCTCGGAGGTCGCCGTCAGCACCGACTCGGTGATGTTGCGCTCCGACACGTCGTCGCCGTCGTGCTCGGTCACCGTACGCCCCCGCGAGAAGGTGACCACCCGGTCGCACAGGCCGGCCAGCTCCACCGCGTCGGAGGAGACGACCAGCACCGCGGTCCCCGCGTCGGCGGCGGCGCGCAGCATCTCGTAGATCTCGACGCGCGCGCCGACGTCGACGCCCTGCGTGGGCTCGTCGGCGAGCAGGACCAGCGGCTCGGCGGCGAGCGCGCCGGCCAGCACGACCTTCTGCTGGTTGCCGCCGGACAGGGAGGCGACCGGCGTCTCGGGTCCGGGCGTCTTGACGCGGAACGTCTCGATCGCGCTCGCGGCGGCGCGGGTCTCGGCGCCGTCGCGTACGAAACCCATGGTGGCGTTGGCGGACAGGGTGCGCAGCGTCAGGTTCTCCCGGACGCTCAGCGTCTCCAGGATGCCCTCGCGGTGGCGGTCGCCCGGCACGTAGACGACGCCGGCACGCCGCGCCGACGCGGGGGTCCGCGTCGAGATGTCCTCTCCTCCGAGGCGTACGCGGCCGCGTGCGTGGTTCAGGCCGGCGAGCGCCCGCAGGAACTCCCGCTGGCCGTTGCCCTCGATGCCGGCCAGCCCGACGACGTCGCCCCGGCGTACCGTCAGCGACACGTCGGAGAACCCGTGCCCGGACAGGCCTTCGACCTCCAGGACGACCGGGGCGTCGGCGGCGCGTACCGGCCTGTCCGGGAAGGCGCTCTCCAGCGTACGGCCGACGATCAGGTTCACGATCTGGTGTTCGTCCAGCTCACCGGCCGGGAACGTGCCGCATCCGCGGCCGTCGCGCAGCACCGTGAGGCGGTCCGCGATCCGGCGTACCTCGTGGATGCGGTGGGAGATGTAGACGATCGCGCAGCCGTCGGCCCGCAGCCGCCGGATGCGGGTGAACAGCCGGTCGACGTCCTCGGCGGACAGGTACTCCGTCGGCTCGTCGAAGACCACGACGTCCGGATGCTGCGCCAGGGCCTTGCTGATCTCGACGATGAACTTCTCCTCCGGCACGAGCGAGGCCACGCGCGCGCCGGGGTCGATGGAGATGTCCTCGTCCCAGGAGGCCAGCCGCTTCTGGGCCCAGCGGCCCAGCCGGTGGCTGGGCGGCCGGTGGACCTTGGAGACCCCGAGGAACAGGTTCTCCGCGACGGTCAGGTCGGGCATCAGGGCCGGTTCCTGCCGGACGATGGCGAGGCCGAGGTCACGCGCGCTCTGCGGGTCGGCCTGCTCCAGCTCGGTCCCGTTGATCCGCACGGTTCCCGCGTCCGGCCGCAGCGCGCCGGACGCGATCGCCATGAGCGTCGACTTGCCGGCGCCGTTCTCACCGACCAGCCCGTGCACCTCGCCGCACGCCACGTCGAGGCTGACGTGACTCAGCGCCTGTACGCCCGGGAAACCCTTGCTGACGTCATCGATGACCAGCCCGCTCGTCCCGTACGCCGTCATTGGTCTCCCGTCCTGTTCGCCCGCACGGTCAGTGCAGGATCGCGGCCAGCTGTGACTGGCTCAGCGACGAGGACAGGTCCGCGTCCGGCGGGAGGTCCGGCGAGCACGGCGGGTTCTTGCCGCCGGTGGAGTCCATGAACGTCGGCAGCCGGAAGAGCTGCATCGGTGCGACCTGCTTGCCGTTGGCCGCGCCGACGCCCTGACGGAGCGCCAGCTGCGCCATGTCGTTGGTCGAGTCGATGCTGAAGATCTCGAACCGGCCCGATCCGGTGCTGGCCTTCTTCCAGACGCAGCCCAGCTCGTTGTCGGTGGCCAGCGACGCGATCGCCGGGACCTTCTTTCCCGCGGCCTTGAAGGCGTCGATGGCCGCGACCGCGGTCACGCCGTAGTCGGTGATCACCGCGTCGATCTTCGGGTACTTGGCGATGAGACCGGTGGTCGCCTTCTGCGCGTCGACCTTGGTCCAGTTCGTGACGACCGGCTTGTCGAGCAGCAGCTTGACGTCCGGCGTCTCCTTCAGCTTGCTCTTGATGCCGGCGATGTACTGCTCGCTGGTGGGAGCGCCGGGGATGCCGCCGAGGAAGACGACGTTGCCCTTCTTGATCGTCTTGGCCACCCACGCGCCGAGGTCCTGGCCTCCGGTGAAGGAGTCGGAGATCGTCGTCGCGGTGTAGTCCGTGCCCGCCTTGCCGCCCACGGCCGCGTCGTACGGGACGACCATCACGCCCGCCTTGGTGGCCGCCCGCAGCGCCGGCAGCTGGGCCTGGCCGAAGTCCGGGTACACGACCAGGACGTTCACGCCCTGGGCGACGAGGCTGTTGATGTCGCTGTTGGCCTTCTGCTGGTCACCGCCGGCGTTGGCGTAGAGGATCTTCTTGTCGACGGCCGGGCACTTGGCGACCTCCTGGCGGACGACCTCCAGGGAGATCTGGCGCCAGGCGTTGCCGCCGAACCCGTCGGCGAGGCCGACCTTGAGCTTCTTGTCGCCGCACCAGCCGCCGACGTCGGCGTCGCGCTCGGTACCGACCTTCTTCGGGCCGGCCGCCGCGGCCCCCGGCGACGGCGCCGCGCCCGGCGTGGAGTCGGTGCTCTTTCCCGCGCAGCCCGTGGCCAGGACGGCGAGCCCAGCGAGTGCGCCCAAGCCGGCGCGATACCGAGAATTCATTGGTGTGCCTTCCCGTACGGCCGACAGGCGGACGTCAGCGGCGCGCCCGAGGTGCTGAATCGGCGGTAGCCACCTAGGCACGGCGAATGGTGGGCCCATGAAACAGCCGCAGCGTTTCGTTTGTCAATACTCTGGCTCGCTGATCGATACGCAGCAGGTCACGGTACGGGAACGACCCCTCCGAGGGGGCGACGAGGCCCGCGAGCGTACGCGACGGGACTCCTCGGCGAGTCCGGCCGCCGCCGCCCGCGACGCTGAATCGCATATTTGAAATGGCGCGCATTGACGCCTTAAGGGGCGATCCGCGATCCATTCTCGCTTTTGTCGCGGCCGTGACGGATCCGCACGCAGGGCCGTCCCGCACGACGCTGCGGCTCGCCGTGGCCTTCTTTTGTCATGCGATTTCCAGGCGAGCGCCTTTACGCAGTAAATCGAGAACGGTTCACTTCGGCCTGACTCGAAGTGAACCGCCTCTAGCCTGGGTGTCATGACCTTCCGCGAGCTCCACCACGGCGACGCGCCGCTGCTCCTTCCCAACGCCTGGGACGTCCCGTCGGCGCTGGCCTTCCTCGACGCCGGGTTCGCCGCGATCGGCACCACCAGCTTCGGCGTCGCCTCGGCCATCGGACGCCCGGACGGCGGACGGACGACGCGGGAGGCGAACCTCTCCCTCGCACGCGCGCTGACCCGGCTGCCCTGCCACATCAGCATGGACATCGAGGACGGCTACGCCGACGACCCGGACGAGGTCGCCGCGTACACCGCCGGGCTCGGGGTCGCGGGCGTCAACATCGAGGACAGCACCGCCGAACGGCTGATCTCCCCGGACGCGCACGCCGCGAAGGTCGCGGCGGTCAAGCGCCGCTGCCCCGGCGTCTTCGTCAACGCGCGCGTCGACACGTACTGGCTCGGCGAGGACGCCACGGTCGCCGCCACGCTCGAACGCGCCGCGCGGTACGTCGAGGCGGGCGCGGACGGCGTCTTCGTGCCCGGCGTGTCCGAGCCGGACGACCTCCGCGCACTGGCCGAGGGCATCGCGGCGCCGCTGAACGTCCTGGCCATCCCCGGCCTCTCCCTCGGCGACCTGGGCGCACTCGGTGTACGCCGCGTGAGCACCGGCTCCCTGCCGTACCGCGCCGCGCTGCACGCCGCCACCGAGGTGGCCAACGCCGTACGCGACGGCCGGCCCGTACCCGCCGCGGCGCCGTACGCGGACCTGCAGGCCCGCCTCGTCGCCCACGAGCGGACGCGCTCCTAGGGGCGGGTGCTGCCCCGGCGTACGACGGTCCACGGGGCGGTCACCCGGGCCGGGCCCTCGCCGAGGGCGGCGAGCACGCAGGCCGCGCCCTGGCCGCGCAGCGACTGGCGGACGGTCGTCAGGCCGAGTTCGGCCGCGACCGCGGCGTCGTCCCACCCGGTGACGGCGACGTCGCCGGGGACGTCCAGGCCGGCGGCGGCGCGCAGGACGCCCGCGGCCTGCTCGTCGCTCATCGCGGCGATCGCGTCCGGCCGGTCGCGTGACGCCAGGAGCGCCGCCGCGACCCGCTCCGCCTCGGCCCGGTCGTTGCGCGCGCACACCGCGACGGTCACGTCCGCCCAGGCCACACCGGCCTCTTCGGCGGCGGCGCGGTAGCCGGCGAGGCGCTCACGCGTCACCGGATAGGAGTCCGGACGTCCGTGACGTCCGGGCCCGCCGCGACGGCGGCGCGCCGGTCGCGCGACAGCGGGAAGCTCACGATCGCGGGCCGCCGCGCGCCCCGGAACGCGACCGCGCCGATGGCGTGCGCCGCGGCACGGTCGTCGATGCCCACGAGCCCCGCGCCGCGTACGGCGGGGCCGCAGTGCACCACCGCGGGCCGGCCCCGCGCGCGTACGGCCGCCAGCACGGGATCGTCGTCGGACGTGGTCCAGACGATGAACCCGTCGACGGCGGCGGTGCGTACCCGCGCGGCGTCGCCCGCCCCTCCCGTGACCGGCAGGATCGTCATGCCGTAGCCGCGGTCGGCGCAGACGTCGGCGATGCCGGCGAGGAAGGACGCCGCCCGCGGGTCCTCGAACGCGTAGCTCAGGTGCTCCCCGAGCACCACGCCGAGCGTACGGGTGCTGCCGCGGCGCAGTGAGCGGGCGCTCGGGTCCGGGCCCGCGTAGCCCAGCCGGGCCGCCGCCGCGAGCACGCGTGACCGGGAGCGGTCGGACACCCGGTCGGGGCGGTTGTAGGTGTAGGAGGCGGTCATGACCGAGACGCCGGCCTCCGCGGCGACCTCGGAGAGGGTCACGCGTCTCGGTTCCGGGTCCATGCTCCGACTCTAACTGTGTATCGTTACACAGATGTCGCGATCCTCCCGCCCTCTGGTCGTTTCGGCGTTCATCGCGTTCGCCGCCTTCGGTTCGTTCTGGGGGGTGTGGGGCGCGTCGGTGCCCCAGGTCCAGGACCAGGCCGGAGTCAGTGACGGCCGGCTCGGGGTGGCGCTCCTGTTCGTGGGCGCCGGCGCCCTCCCGGTGATGCTGGGCGTCGGCGGGGTGATCGACCGCTGGGGCCTGCGGTTCGCGGCGATGGCCATCGCCGCCCTCGGCGTCGCCGGCTCCGTGATCGCCTTCGCGACGGTGAACTTCTTCGGCCTGTGCGCCGGTCTCGCCCTCGTCGGCGCGTGCAGCGGCGCGTCCGACGTCGCGATGAACGCCGTCGCCGGCCGCGCCGAGTCGGCGGCCGGCCGTCCCGTCATCACCCGCGCCCACGGCGTCTTCTCCAGCTTCGTGGTGATCGGCAGCCTCGGCACCGGCCTGGCGAACTCCGCGTCCCTCCCGCTCGCGGCGCCGTTCGTCGCGGTGACCGTGCTGTCGATCGCGGCGGCGGTCTGCATGGTCGCGACGATGCCGTCCGGCGGCCGTCCGCAGACCACCGACGACGAGACGCCGTCCAGTTCCTGGCGCCTGCTCCCCCTCGTGCTCATCGGCGTGCTCGGCGCGCTGGCCTTCGCCAGCGAGAACGCCCACCAGAGCTGGAGCGCCGTCTTCGCCCACGACGAGCTGCACGCGCGCGGCGGGCTCTCCGCGACCGCGCCGGCGGTCTTCGCCGCGACCGTCGCGGTGACCCGGTTCGCCATCGGCGGCGTACGCGCCGCGCACGCGCGGATCGTCCTGCTGTCCGGCGCGGCGTGCGCCGCCGCGGGCGCGCTCGTCATCGCCGCCGCCCCGAACCTCCTCGTCGCCTCGCTCGGCCTCGCGCTCGCCGCCGCGGGCACCGCGGTGCTGTTCCCGACCCTGCTCGGATTCGTGTCGCGCACCGTCGAGGAGTCACGGCGCGGCCGGGCCACCTCGCTCGTGACCACCGTGTCCTACCTGGGGTTCCTCCTCGGGCCCGTCTACGTCGGGCAGTGGGCCGGCCACGCGGGTCTCCGTACGGCCATGACCTCCGTCGCGGCCCTCGCCGTCGCGCTCATCCTGCTCGCGCCGCTGGTGCTGCGCGTGGTCGGCGGCGGCACGCGTACCCCCGGCCCGGTGGAGGACGACGCCGCCGTACGGTGAGCGCCTGTCCGGTTTGTCACGACCGGCACATGAATGTGGCGAACACTCCACAGCTTCGGTTCTCCTCCGGGCCACCGGCCCCGCGTCATGATCAACAGGTTTGCCCACCTGTCGAGAAGGGCGTTGCCGGTGTTGAGAAAGACGCTGTCCCTGCTGCTGGTACCCGTCGCCGCCGTTTCGCTCGCGGTTCCCGCCGCCGCCCAGGACCCGGGGGTACGGTTCGGGTCATCGGCGAAGGTCTGGCCCGGAGTGGTGTTCCGCCCCTTCCGTACGGGAGGGTCCGGCGGGCCCGTCTCCGGTGAGTACCTGGAGGTCGACCTGCGCGACCCGCACGTCACGGTCGGCCTGCTCCATCCGCCGGCGGTCGGGGCCCGCGAGCCGGTCTCGGTCATGACGAACCTCCAGCACGCGGTCGCCGGGGTCAACGGCGACTTCTTCAACATCAGCGAGAGCCACGCGGGCGTCGCGCCGACGGGCGCCGCGGTCGGTCCCGAGATCGCGAACGGCCGTGACCTGAAGGCCGCCGTACCCGACGGCCAGCGCTTCGGCCCGCTGCCGCCGCCCGGCACGTCCGCCGAGACCGTGATCGGCGTCGGCCGCGACCGGGTCGGGCGGCTGTCGAACCTTCACCTGACCGGCGCGGTCCGCGGCGCGCGCGTACGGCTCGCGCTGCGCGGGCTGAACCAGTACGCGCTGCCGGTCGGCGGCGTCGGCGCGTTCACCGCCGGCTGGGGTCCCGTCTCGCGGCTGCGCGCGGTGTGCGGCAGCGACATCTTCCGCAACGACCCGTGCAGCCCCGACACCGCCGAGGCGGTCGTCCGGCACGGGGTCGTGACCTGGGTCGGCGACGGCGTGGGCGCGGGACAGATCCCGCCGGACACGACGGTGCTGACCGGCCGCGAGGAGGGCGCCGACGCGCTGCGCGGCCTGCGGACCGGCGACCGGGTCCGGATCACGTACCGCCTGACCGGCCCGGACCGGCCGCGCTTCGCGGTCGGCGGCTTCCCGATCCTGCGCGACGGCGTACAGCCGGCCGGCCTCGACCCGCTCACCCTCGCGGCGCGTACGGGCGCCGGGGTGAGCCGCGACGGCCGCCGCATGTACCTCGTCGTGGTGGACAGCGGCGCCGCGAGCGCCGGCATGACCGTGACGGAGCTGGCCACGCTGCTGACGATGCTCGGCGCGACCGACGGCGTCGACCTGGACGGCGGCGGCTCGACCACCCTCGCCCTGCGCCTGCCCGGCGAACCGCGCGCGACCGTGCGGAACGTGGTGTCCGGCTCCGCCGAACGCGCCGTCGCCAACGGCATCGGCGTCTTCGTACGGCCGTGAGACCCGCGCGGGGCCCGGCGGCATCGCCGGGCCCCGCGCGGGCATCGTCAGCTTGTCAGCGGGCCTGGGCCAGGGCCTGGATCTGCTTCTGGACGTGCGCCACGTAGCGGTTGGTGAAGATCACCGGTACGACGATGCCGGCGACCTGGACGGCGACGATCGCCGTCAGGTGGCCGGGGCCGGAGTGCGCGATGAGCAGGAGCATGGCGGCGGCGACGGCGAACGCGGCGGTCCAGGCGGACGTGATGATCATGTTGACCCGGAGGAACTCCGGCGTGTCCCAGTACTCCCGTGGCGCCGTCTGCTTGGCGATACCGAGCGTGAACGGCCGGCGTACCGCCATGGAGGCCAGGGCGACGAGAGCGAGCATGCTGTTGGCGAGCCCGGCGGAGTAGGGGTGCAGACCCGAGTGCGGGTCGGCGAACGCGACGATCGTGAGCGCGGCGAAGAAGACGGCCGAGCCGGTCTCGATGATCACCGCGTCGGCGGAGTGGCCCGCGCGCCGCTGCTGGACGATCAGGAAGAGCGCGACGACGAGAGCGGCCGGCGCGCCCCACTTCCAGCTTCCGGACGGGACGACGGCGTAGACGATCCAGGGGAGGAAGGCGCGGACGTACGTCATCGGAGGTTCCTTCGTTGATATTCCTGTTCTGACATGTCGAGAGTAGAACGTTAAAGCTCGACATGTCAAAGATGGAAGGTAGGCTCGCCCCATGAGCCTTCGACACGCCCTGCTCGGACTGCTGGTGAACCGCTCCGCCAGCGGCTATGACCTGCTGAAACTCTTCGACACCTCGCTGGCGAACGTCTGGCCGGCCACGCAGAGCCAGATCTACACCGAACTCAACAAGCTCGCCGCCTCCGGACTGATCACGGTCGTGGCCGAGGGCCCGCGGGGGCGCAAGCAGTACGCGCTCACCGACGAGGGCCTCGCCGAGCTCCGGCACTGGCTGACCGGGACCGAGCCGAACCGCACCCTCCGCAGCGAGGTTCTCCTGCGGGTCTTCTTCCTGGGGGTCGTCGGCCGCGACCAGGCACGCGACTACCTGACCGGCCTGGCAGCCCGCTACGGCGAGGAGGGCGAGGCGCTGCGGGAGCTGGACGGCGCCATCGACTGGGACGAGGGCGACCTGTCGGTCTACGGGAAGATCGCGATGGAGTACGGCCTGCGCTTCAACGCGATGCGCCTCGACTGGGCCGAATGGGCCGCCGGCCAGATCGGGGAAGCACGGCCGGCAGAGGTCCGTACGACGGAATGACCGCCGGATCGGGCGGCGACCCGCACAACGACCGGGCGAAGGAGATCCTCACGCGCGAATCGGGGTAGTGGGCCTCTTGGACCTACCCCCGAAAGAGGTTCCGGCATGGGCATCCCTCTGCTCAGTGACATCCGCGACCAGGCCGGTGGCCTGGACCGCGACCAGCGCAACGCGTTCCTCGCCGCCCTGCTCGGCTGGGCCATGGACGCGTTCGACTACTTCCTCCTCGTCTTCGTGATCACCGAGATCGCGAAGGAGTTCGGCACGTCGGTGGAGAAGGTCACCGTCGCGACCACACTGACGCTCGTCGCGCGGCCGCTCGGCGCGTACCTGTTCGGCATCTGGGCGGACAAGGTCGGCCGGCGGATCCCGCTGATGGTCGACGTGCTGTTCTACTCGGCCGTCGAGGTCGTCTCCGGGTTCTCGACCTCGCTCACGATGCTGCTCGTCCTGCGGTTCCTGTACGGCCTGGGAATGGGCGGCGAGTGGGGGCTCGGCGCCTCGCTGGCCATGGAGAAGATCCCGATCGAGAAGCGCGGCTTCTACTCCGGGCTGCTCCAGGCCGGCTACTCCATGGGCTACCTGGTCGCCGCCGTCGCCTACTTCGTGATCACGCCGATCTTCGGCTGGCGCGGCCTGTTCGTCTTCGGCGCGGCGCCCGCGCTCCTCGCGCTGTACGTCCGCTACAAGGTCGGCGAGTCCGAGGCGTGGATTCGCACGAAGGAGAAGCTGGCGGTGACCCGTACGCCGCTGCGCAAGGTCTTCTTCGACCGCAAGGTGCTCCTGCGGTTCATCTACCTGGTGCTGCTGATGACCGCCTTCAACTTCATGTCGCACGGCACGCAGGACGTCTACCCGACCTTCCTGAAGAAGGGCCTCGGCCACTCGCCGCACTACGCCGTCGGCATCGCGGTCATCTACAACGTCGGCGCGATCCTGGGCGGTGTGCTGGTCGGAGCGCTGTCCCAGCGGCTCGGCCGCCGCCGCGCGATCATCGGCGCCGCGTTCCTGGCCCTGCTCGTCGTCCCGCTGTTCGCCTACTCCAAGGGCACCGCGCTGCTGGCGATCAGCGCGTTCGTCATGCAGTTCTTCGTCCAGGGCGCCTGGGGCGTGGTCCCGGCGCACCTCACCGAGATGTCACCGGACGCGATCCGCGGCTTCTACCCCGGCGTGACGTACCAGCTCGGCAACCTCCTCGCCGCGGTCAACCTGCCGCTCCAGGAACACCTGGCCGGCGGCCACGGCTATCCCGTCGCCTTCGCGTGGGTCATCGCGCCGACGCTCATCGCGGTGATCGTGCTGACCGCGTTCGGCAAGGAGGCCCACAGCGTGGAGTTCGGCCGCGACCCGGTGGCCGTGGAGTGACACGCGCCGGATAGAACCGGCGCTCCACCCGCATGTCGCGCGGCAGGGCGGCGCCGCCCTGCCGCGCGAATGAACCGCCACGGTAGGTCACCGGCCGATCACCGTGGCCGGTACCGGAAACACGAGCCGCGGTTCACGTTGCCCTAGAGTGTGCGGGCGGGATCCCCCGGGAAACCCGTGCGGCACACCACCCCGGCCAGGCCATTCGCCATTTCCACCGGCTGCGTGAACAATCGACGAGAGTGCGGACGCCGAGGAGAACGATGACTGAGGTGTGGCCCGGAACGCCGTACCCGCTGGGCGCGACGCTTCGACGGCACCGGCACCAACTTCGCGCTCTTCTAGCGAGGTCGGCCGAGCGGGTCGAGCTGTGCCTGTTCGACGACGACGGCGCCGAGACGCGGGTCGAGCTGACCGAGGTCGACGCGCTTCGTCTGGCACGGCTACCTGCCCGGCGTCGAGCCCGGGCAGCGCTACGGCTACCGCGTCCACGGCCCGTACGACCCGGCGCACGGGCCTGCGCTGCAACCCGGCCAAGCTGCTGCTCGACCCCTACGCCAAGGCGATCGACGGCGACGTCGACTGGGACGCAGTCGCTGTTCTCGCTACCGACTTCGACGACCCCGACGCAGCTGCAACGACCGACGACTCGCGCCCCGTACATGCCGAAGTCGTCGTGGTCAACCCGTTCTTCGACTGGGGCGACGACCGGCCGCCGCGCACGCCCGTACAACGAGACGGTGATCTACGAGGCGCACGTCAAGGGCCTGACCAAGCTGCCACCCGGACGTCCCCGAGCGAGCTGCGCGGCACCTACGCCGGCCTCGCCCACCCGGCGATCATCGAGCACCTGCACGACGCTCGGCGTCACCGCGGTCGAGCTGATGCCGGTGCACCAGTTCGTCGCACGACGCGCGCCTGGTCGAGCGCGGGCCTGCGCAACTACTGGGGCTACAACACGATCGGCTTCTTCGCCCCGCACACCGCGCTACGCCGCCGCCGGGCAGCGCGGCCAGCAGGTGCAGGAGTTCAAGGCGATGGTCAAGCGCGCTGCACGCGGCCGGCATCGAGGTGATCCTCGACGTGGTCTACAACCACACCGCCGAGGGCAACCACCTCGGCCCGACGCTGTCGCTTCCGCGGCATCGACAACGCCGGCGTACTACCGGCTCGTCGACGACGACCGCGCGCTACTACATGGACTACACCGGCACCGGCAACAGCCTGCAACGTGCGGCACCCGCACTCGCTGCAGCTGATCATGGACTCGCTGCGCTACTGGGTCACCGAGATGCACGTCGACGGCTTCCGCTTCGACCTCGCGTCGGCGCTGGCCCGCGAGTTCCACGAGGTCGACCGGCTGTCGGCGTTCTTCGACCTCGTCCAGCAGGACCCGGTCGTCTCGCCAGGTGAAGCTGATCGCCGAGCCGTGGGACGTCGGCGACGGGCGGCTACCAGGTCGGCAACTTCCCGCCGCTGTGGACGGAGTGGAACGGCAAGTACCGCGACACCGTCCGCGACTTCTGGCGCGGCGAGCCGGCGACGCTCGCGCGAGTTCGCCTCCCGGCTGACCGGCTCCGCCGACCTCTACGAGCGACGACGGCCGCCGCCCGTTCGCCATCGATCAACTTCGTCACCGCCCACGACGGCTTCACCCTGCGCGACCTCGTCTCCTACAACGACAAGCACAACGAGGCCAACGGCGAGGACAACCGCGACGGCGACCGACGACAACCGCTCCTGGAACTGCGGCGTCGAGGGCGCCGACCGACGACCCGGCGATCCTGCGCGCTGCGCGCGCGGCAGCAGCGCAACTTCCTGGCCACGCTGCTGCTCTCCCAGGGCGTGCCGATGCTCGCTGCACGGCGACGAGCTCGGCCGCACCCAGCGCGGCAACAACAACGCCTACTGCCAGGACAACGAGCTGGCCTGGATGTCGTGGCCGGGCGACGACGACCTCACCGGCTTCATCCGCGCGGTGTCGCAGCTGCGCGGCGACCATCCCGTCTTCCGCCGCCGCCGGTTCTTCGAGGGCCGCGGGTACGGCGGCGAGCTGAACGGCCAGCGCGACATCGCGTGGCTGACGCCCGCCGCCGAGGAGATGGACGACTCCGACTGGAACATCGGGTACGCCCGGGCCGTCACCGTCTACCTCAACGGCGACGCGATCACCGAGCCGGACATGCGCGGGCAGAAGGTCCGCGACGACTCGTTCCTGGTGCTCCTGAACGCCCACTCCGAGAGCATCGTCTTCCGTGTCCCGGACGAGAGCTTCGGCGAGCGGTGGGAGGTCGCCCTGTGCACCGCGAGCGACACCGTCGCGGACCAGGAGCCCGTCAAGGCGGGTGACGACATCGAGGTGATCGACCGCGGGCTGCTCGTGCTCCGGCGGATCAACCGCGGCTGACGGTGATCGCGGTGAGCAGCACCAGCACGAAGGTAAGGAGCGCCACCGCGCCGTGGGCGACGACCGCGACCGCCGGAAAGCCCTGCTCGCCGCCGCGCGCGTGTTTGCCGGACCGCCCCGGCAGCCACCGGGTGAGCAGCACGAACCCCAGGAACGCCACGAGGACGAGCGTGCCGAAGGCGCTCCAGGCGTAGACCGCGCGCGCGGTGAGCAGGAAGACCACCCAGGTGCCGAAGGCCAGCACGGCGAGCGTGGGATGGCCGACCACCAGCACGGCGGGGAACCTCGTCACCTTCGTCCCCTGCCGCCGCAGCCCTCCGTTGGAGAGCCAGCCCGCGAACAACCGGACTCCTCCGGCCGCCGTCAGGACCCACATGACCAACACGGCGATCTCCACGGGTCTCCCTCCCAGTGCCTCCAGCCCCAAGTGTTCCCGGAAAACCGGGATTTGATAAGCGGAACGCACCGATCCCGTCGCAATCCGCTACGACGCGCTATGAAACCCTGGACATCATGATCAGACTTGAGCCGGGCGAGACCGTTGATTTCGCCGAGGCGTACGCGTATCCGGGCACGACGCCGTGGCTGCGGGCCAACATGGTCGCCTCGGCCGACGGCGCGGCGGCCCATGAGGGCCTGACCGAGAAGCTGGGCGGCCCGGCCGACCGGCGCCTGCTGTCCACCCTGCGCGCCCTGGCCGACGTCGTGATCGCCGGAGCCGGTACGGTCCGCGCCGAGGGCTACGGCCCGGTCCGGCCCCGCCCCTGGTGGGACGGCCTGCGCGAGGGCCGTACGCCGGCGCCGCCGCTCGCGATCGTGTCCCGCTCCCTCGAACTCGACGTCGAGGCACCACTCTTCACCGAGGCCCTCGCCCGTACGATCCTGATCACCTGCGACGCGGCCCCGAAGGACCGGCTGGAACGGGCCGGCCGGCACGCGGACGTGATCGTCGCCGGCGATGAGTCCGTGGACGCCGGAGCGGCCCTGGACGCCCTGACCGCGCGCGGCCTGGTCCGCCAGCTCACCGAGGGCGGCCCCCGCCTGCTGGCCGACTTCACCGCCGCCGGCCGCCTCGACGAACTCTGCCTCACCGTGAGCCCGCAGCTCACCGCCGGGAACGCGGCCCGCATCCTGAACGGAGCGGACGTCGAACCCCTCTCGCTGCGGCTCGGCCACGTCCTGGAGGAGGAGGACTTCCTGTTCCTCAGCTACGTCCGGCGCTGAGGTGGCGTACATATCGACCATCGGTATATAAAGATCATCATGGGCCTGGAGAACCGATACCGGCGGCTACTGCGCTGCTTCCCGTCCGAGTACCGGCGTGAGCACGAGGAAGAGATCATCGGGGTGCTGATGGCCGGCGCGCCCCGGACCGGACCCGCCCGGATCCGCGGGACACACTGGACCTCCTGCGCGGCGCGCTCCTCATTCACCTGCGTCGTCTCACCGCCGGACGCTGGCAGGACGCCTTCGCCATCGTGTCCGTGATCGCCCCGGCCCTGCTCCTCGCCCTGAGCCTCTGCTCCGTCGTGCGGTCCGCCGTCCTGACATTGACCTGGGTGAACGCGTCGCCCGCGCCGGGCACCCCCACAGGCCAGGAGTGGCACGTCGCGGTTCTGCTCGCCTCGACGTGGCTGCCCTGGGCGGCCTGGGGCGCCGTCGCCGTGCTGGCGCTGACGGGCGCCCGGCGCGTCGCGGCCGGCGCCGCGTTCGCCCTCGCGGCCGTCCCGGTCGCGGCGGCCCTGCTCGGCGTGCACCACTTCGGATGGGGGTCGGCCTCCTCCGACCTGCCGGTGCTCCTCGCCCTGCTCACCGGCGTCGCGGTGCGGGTGTCCCCGGGCGCCCGGCACGGGCGGCGGCTGCTGGGCCGTCCCCGGCAGGCCGTCGTCGCGGTCGTGGCGCTCGTGCTCGCCGTGGTCGCGCTGGATCCGCTGGTGCTCGTGATGCCCGTGTCCTCGCGCCGGGTGTTCCTCATCGCGGTGCTCGTGTTCGGCGTGCTGCTGCGCGACGCGACCGGACGCCGCGCGTTCGCGCTGCTGGCCATGCCGGGGATGTGCCCGCTCTACGCCTATGTGCCGGTCGGCGTGCACGGGACGGCCGTCCGGGTGGCCGTCTTCGTGGTCGTGGTCCCGCTGGTGGCGTTCGCCCTCACCGCGACGGGGATCCGCATGCTGGAACGTGCTCCCCGGTGAAGGCCATGCAGGAGCCGACGTTCCTGATCCTGACCGCGCTGGCCGACCGCCCCCAGCACGGCTACGGGATCATGGCCGACGTCGAGCGGATCTCCGATGAGCGCGTACGGCTGCGGGCGGGCACCCTGTACGCCGCGCTGGACCGGCTCGGCACGGACGGGCTCGTCGCCCCCGACCGCGAGGAGATCGTCGGCGGCCGGCTCCGGCGCTACTACCGGCTGACGGACGCGGGCGCCGCCGCCCTCGACGCCGAGGTCGGCCGTCTCCGCGTACGGGCCGACGTCGCCGCGCGCCGCCTGGCGGCCCGGCCGAGGCTCGGCTGGACATCGTGAGGTCGCAGCTCAGAGTGTCGGAGGCGCCCCGCATACTGAGGGGAGCGGCGCCGGTCCGGTCCCGCGCACTCGTGAGGGGAAGAGCTGATGGATCTCCCGGTGAACCCACCGCTCGGCCCGATGCTGGCCAAGGCGGTCAAGGAGCTGCCGCGCGGAGACCTGCTCTATGAGCCCAAGTGGGACGGGTTCCGTGCCGTCGTCTTCCGCGACGGCGACGAGGTGGCGATCCACGGGCGCAACGGCAAGCCGCTGGCGCGCTACTTCCCCGAGCTGGTCGAGGGGTTCGCGCGCGAGCTGCCCGAGCGCTGCGTGCTCGACGGCGAGATCATCCTGCGCGACGGCCAGAGCCTCGACTTCGAGGCGCTGCAGCAGCGTATCCACCCGGCGGCCTCCCGTATCAAGCTGCTGGCGGAGCAGACCCCGGCGGCGTTCGTCGCCTTCGACCTGCTCGCCCTCGGCGACGAGTCGCTGCTGGAGACGCCCTTCGGCGAGCGCCGCGCCAAGCTCACCGAGGCGCTCGCGAACGCCAAGGCTCCGGTCCACGTCACCCCGGCCACCGACGCGTACGACACGGGCCTGAAGTGGTTCCAGGAGTTCGAGGGCGCCGGGCTGGACGGCGTGATCGCCAAGCCGCTCGGCGGGGCGTACGAGCCGGACAAGCGTGCGATGTTCAAGGTCAAGCCGGAGCGTACGGCCGACTGCGTGGTGGCCGGTTTCCGCTGGCACAAGTCCGGCCCGATCATCGGGTCGCTGCTGCTCGGCCTCTACGACGGCGACCGGCTCCAGCACATCGGGGTGTCGGCGTCGTTCCCGATGAAGCGCCGCGAGGAGCTGGTGGCCGAGCTGGAGCCGTACCGGATGACGGACCTCGCCGGGCACCCCTGGGCGTCGTGGGCGGAGCAGGGCGACGCCCCGGCCGACCGGATGCCGGGCGCGGTGAGCCGCTGGAACGCCAAGAAGGACCTGTCGTGGGTGGCCCTGCGGCCCGAGCTGGTCGTCGAGGTCGCCTACGACCAGATGGAGGGGCGGCGGCTGCGCCACACGGCGAGGTTCCGCCGGTGGCGCCCCGACCGCACCCCGGAGTCGTGCGGGTACGACCAGCTCGAGGTGCCCGTCGCCTACGACCTCGACGACATCCTCGGCTGAGTCACTCCTCGGTACGGGCCTTGCTGGGCTGCACGCGCTTCGGCTCGCCTTCCATCTTCGGGTAGTTCGGCGGGTACGGCATGTCGCCCAGGCCGTGGTCGCGCTCGTCGCGGTCGGACCACTCCAGCAGCGGCTCCAGGGAGAACGCCTGGTCATCGATTGACGCGTGGAGGTCGCCGAGCTTCGCGAAGCGCGCCGGCATGGTGGCGATGGTGAAGTCGCCGGTCTCCACATCGGGCAGCTCGTCCCAGGTCACCGGCGCCGAGACCGGAGCGTGCTGCTTGGGCCGGACACTGTAGGCCGAGGCGATCGTACGGTCGCGGGCGTTCTGGTTGAAGTCGATGAAGACCTTCTCGCCGCGTTCTTCCTTCCACCAGTTGGTGGTGACGAGGTCGGGCATCCGCCGCTCGATCTCGCGGGCGAAGGCCAGCGCGGACCTGCGTACCTCGGTGAAGGTCCAGCGGGGCTCGACGCGCACGTAGATGTGCACGCCGCGGTTGCCGGAGGTCTTGGGGTAGCCGGTCCAGCCGAGCTCGCCGAGGATCTCGCGAACCGCCTCCAGCGCGATCTTCTTCGCGTCGGCGAAGTCGGTGCCGGGCTGCGGGTCGATGTCGATGCGCAGCTCGTCGGGGTGGTCGACGTCGGCCGCGCGGACCGGCCAGGGGTGGAACGTCACGGTGCCGAGGTTGGCGGCCCAGATCACGGCGGCGAGCTCGCGCGGGGCCAGCTCGTCGGCGACGCGGCCGCTGGGGAAGGCGATGCGGGCGGTGTCGATCCAGTCCGGCGCGGTCTTGGGGACCCGTTTCTGGAAGAAGGCGTCGCCCTTGTTGTCCATGCGTGTGGACAGCTTCGCGCCCTCGAAGACGCCGCCGGGCCAGCGCTCCAGGGTCGTCGGCCGGCCGCGGAGGGCCCGCAGGATCCCGTCGCCGACGGAGAGGTAGTAGTTGACCAGATCGAGCTTGGTCTCTTTGCGGGCCGGAAAGTAGATCTTCTCCGGGTTGGTGACCTTGACGAGCCGGTCCCCCACCTGGATCTCCACGAAAGGCGATGCCATGAACGCACCGTACCCCGCGCCACCGACAGGGTCATCCGCCGTGGAACACCCGTCTCACCTGCGACGTCTCCCCCAGCGGCGCCACGTGGAATGGCGGGGTACCCGTTCCCGGTTGTGCCTGACATGACAGCGATTCGCAAGACCGACGATGAGTGGAAGGTCCAGCTCTCACCGGAGGAGTTCCGTGTGCTGCGGCAGGCGGGCACCGAGGCTCCGTGGAGCGGGGAGTACGTCTCCACCAAGACCGCCGGCGTCTACAACTGCCGGGCCTGCGGCGCCGAACTGTTCCGTTCTGACACCAAGTTCGACTCGCACTGCGGGTGGCCGAGCTTCTACCAGCCGACCGAGTCGGACGCGGTGACCCTCCTGAGGGACACCACCCTCGGCATGACGCGCATCGAGGTCCGGTGCGCGAGCTGCGACTCCCACCTGGGCCACGTGTTCGAGGGCGAGGGCTATCCCACGCCCACGGACCAGAGGTACTGCATCAACAGCGTCTCGGTGACCCTCGACCCGGCCGAGTGAGGGTCACGGCACGTTGTTGAGCCGGCAGTCGTCGGTGGTGTTCATCTTGTTCGCCAGCACCGGGTAACCGGCCACTTTGCCGGCGTGCACGAAGACCATCGGGTTGTGACCGCCCGCGGTGAGGTACGCCGCGGCGGTCTCGCACAGGGCGACGGCCGTCTTGGAGTCGGCCTGGGAGGCGGGCAGGTCGGTGTAGACGCGGAGCATCGGCCCGGTCCACACGATCTCGCTGACGTGGGCGGCGTTGGAGGTGTCCTTCGACCGCAGGTACGCGAGCGCCGTCGCGTCTCCCCGGCCGCTCTCCGCGGGCACGGGCGCGACCACGGCGGGCGCCGGCGTACGGGAGGGCGCCGCGATCACCGCGGCCTTGGGCGCGCGGCCGTAGCCGGCCGCGACGACCCCGGAGAGCGACACGACCCCGAGGACGACACCGCCGCCGAGCGCGATCTGCGCCCGGCGTGAGCCCGCGAGGCGGCCCGCCCGCGCGTGTCTTCCCTTCGGGCGCCGTGCTCGTAACATGCTCCCCCGTCCCGGATCCCGTCGGAGACGGAGGCGCCGGGCGCCCTCTTCTCCCGTTCGGGATCCTCCTCCGCCGCGGCGGGGCGCGCGACGGGGATGGCGGAGACTTGACCCGGCGTTTTCCGGGTCAGGGCAGGGCGGCGACCAGCTCGGTGACCGGCTTGCGGGAGCCGGTGTAGAACGGCACCTCCTCGCGCACGTGCATCCGGGCGCGTCGAGGCGCGCAGGTGGCGCATGAGGTCGACGATGCGGTGCAGCTCGTCGGCCTCGAAGGCGAGGATCCACTCGTAGTCGCCGAGCGCGAACGACGGCCACCGTGTTGGCGCGCACGTCGGGGTAGCCGCGCGCCATCTTGCCGTGCTCGGCGAGCATGCGCGCGGCGCTCCTCGTCCGGCAGCAGGTACCACTCGTAGGACCGCACGAACGGGTAGACGCAGACGTAGTCGCGCGGCTCCTCGCCGGCCAGGAACGCCGGGATGTGGCTCTTGTTGAACTCCGCCGGCCGGTGCAGCGCCATGCTGCGACCAGACCGGCTCGAGGCGCGGCCGAGCGCCGTACGGCGGAAGCGGCTGTAGGCCTCCTGCAGCGTCGTCCGAGGTCGGCGCGTGCCACCAGAACATGCAGTCGGCGTCGGCGCGCAGGCCGGCGACGTCGTACACGCCGCGGACGACGACGTCCTTCTCGGCCATCTGCTCGAGCAGGTCCTCGACCTCGCGGGCGACCGCGTCGCGGTCGGCGTCGGCGAGACGTCGCGGACCCGGAACACCGACCACATCGTGTAGCGGATCGTGTCGTTGAGCTCGCGGGCCTTCGGCTTGTCCGTCGGTGCGCCACTCACGGCACTACTCCCCTTCTCCGTCACTGCGAGCGGTCAACGGCTGCCTTCACGCGCCGTCCGCCCCCCTCGGTTCGATTCTCCCCGACCCTCCGGGGCGTCCAGCACACGGGCCACCGCGGCGCGCGCCGTGGCGATGCAGGCGGGGATGCCGACGCCGTCATAGGCCGCTCCGCAGACCGCGAGGCCGGGGTGGCCGGCGATGGCGGCGCGGATACGGGCCACGCGCGCGAGGTGCCCGACCGTGTACTGCGGCAGCGCGCCGCCCCACCGCGTGACGCGCGCGTCGACGGGCAGCTCGATGACGCCGACCGTACGGGCCAGCTCGGTCATGGCCATGGCCTTGAGCTCGTCGTCGGGGCGCTGGAGCGCCTGCTCCTCGCCGAACCGGCCGATCGAGCAGCGGACGATGACCATGCCGGGCGCGCCGTCCACCAGGTGCGGCCACTTGGTGGTGCTGAAGGTGACCGCCTTGACCGCGCCGCCCTCCACGGCGGGCACGAGGTAGCCGCTGCGGCGCGGCCGCGACGGCAGCGCCGTACCGGAGTAGGCGAGGGTGACGATCGCCATGCTCGCGTAGTCGATCCCGCCCAGCTCCGAGGCGGCGGCCGGCACCTCGTCCTGGAGGAGCCGCTGCGCCGGCCGCGCGGGCACCGCGAGGATCACCGCGTCGGCGTCGAGGGCTTCGGGGGCGCGTGCCGGGCCGAGCGTGAGCCGCCACCCCTCCGGCGTACGTGCCAGCCCGCGCGCCATCGTCTCGGTGCGGACCGTCACGCCGAGGTCGGCGAGCCGGGCGGCGAGCGCGTGCGGGAGGGTGCCGAGGCCCTCGGTGAGCGTGGCGAACACCGGGCCCGCGTCGGTGGGCGCGGCCTCGCGTACGGCGCGTGCGGCCGCGACGAGGGACCGGCTGCGCCGCGAGGCGGCGGCCAGGCCCGGCATGGTGGCCTCGAAGGAGAGATCTTCGGTACGGCCGGCGTAGACGCCGCCCAGCAGGGGCTCGACCAGGCGTTCGACCACCTCCGAGCCGACCCGGGCGCCGATGAACCCGGCCACCGAGACGTCATCGCCGCGCGGGGTCTCGGGCAGCATCAGGTCGAGCGGGACCCGCGCCAGGCCCGTGGCGGACAGCACGCGCGAGCGGGCCAGCGCGCCGAGGTCGCCCGGGACGCCCATGACGTGCCCGCCGGGCATCTCCTGCAGCCCGCCACGGCTCCAGATCGCCGCCGACGTCGTGCCGGGGAACGCCAGCCGGTCGGCCAGACCCAGCTCGCGCACGAGCTCCAGGCCCTCCGGGCGGCGCGCGAGCATGGCCTCGGCGCCGGCGTCCACGGGGAGGCCCGCGACGTCGCTCACGACGAGCTTGCCGCCGAGGTCCGTCCCGCCCTCCAGGAGGGTGACGGAGGCTCCGCTCTTGGCCGCGAAGTAGGCCGCGGTCAGGCCGGCGATGCCGCCTCCGACGACGGCCACGCTGGCGGGGGTCGGCATGTCGCTCACGTCTTCCAGGGTCACAGAGGTATCGGATGTCTCAGGCGCCGCGCCCGGGGCGCCCGTCGTGACACGGGCGCGTCGTCATCGTGATCCGATCGCGACGGCGCGCGGCGAACGGCGGCACACGAGGCGGCGTCCCAATCATATGAGGGCATTCCTGATCGCATTGAGCGCAGCACTCCTCCTGGCCGGCTGCGGCGGCGCCTCCGGTGGGAGCTCCGGCGGAAGCTCCTCCGCCTCGCGCGGGGACGCGGCGATGCCGGCCCCGGCGCGTACGGACCGGTCCGGCGAGGACTCCCAGGCCGGGAAGGCGCCGCCGGGCAAGGCCGAGCAGGTACGGCTGGCGCCCGCGCAGGCCGTCGTCTACACCGCGGACCTCACGATGCGGACCGCCGACGTCGCCGGGGCGGCCGCCCGCGCGAAACAGGTCGTCACCGCCGCCGGCGGATACGTCGGCGACGAGACCTCCTCCGACGCCCAGGGCAGCCATCCGTCGTCGAACATCACCTTCAAGATCCCGTCCGCGAAGTACCAGGGCGTGCTCGACCAGCTCGCCTCCTCGCGGATCGGCACGCGTGAGTCCCTGCGCCAGGAGGCGGAGGACAAGACCGACGAGGTCGCCGACGTCGACAGCCGGGTGAAGTCCGCCAAGGCGACGCTCGCGTCCTTCCGCAAGCTGCTCGCCAGGGCGAACAGCGTCGGCGAGGTCATCAGCGTCGAGCAGGAGATCTCCGACCGGGAGTCCGACCTGGAGGCCCTCCAGGCCCGGCAGAAGGCCCTGGGATCACAGACCGCCTACGCGACCGTCTCCATGATCCTGGAGGGCACCAGGAAGGTGTCGGCCCCGTCCCACCACCGGAAGGCGTCCGGCTTCGGCGGCGGCATGGCGTCCGGCTGGGACGCGTTCACCACGATCGTGAGCGGCGTGCTCACGGTCGTCGGCTGGCTGCTGCCGTTCCTCGCGCTGGCGCTGCTGGCAGGGCTGCCCGCGCTGTGGGTGTGGCGGCGCAGGCGCGCCCCGGCCGCCGGAACGGGAGAACCCGATGCGACGTGAGCGATCAGCGGCCTTCGGACTCCTCGTGCACGAAGTCGGTGAGGCGCGCCAGGACGTCGGGGTCGGTGCCGGGGAGCACGCCGTGGCCGAGGTTGAAGACGTGACCCGGCTCGGCCGCGGCCCTCGTCGAGGACGTCGCGGGCGCGCTCGGCGATCGACCTCGCCAGGGCGCGAGCAGGAGCGACGGGTCGAGGTTGCCCTGCACGGCCTTGCCGGCCCGACGCGGCGCGACGGCGTCGTCGAGCGGGACGCGCCAGTCGACGCCGACCACGTCGGCGCCGGCCTCGCCCATCAGGCCGAGCAGCTCGCCGGTGCCCACGCCGAAGTGGATGCGCGGCACGCCGAGGCCGCCAGCGCCTCGAAGCATCCGGCTGACGTGCGGCAGGACGGACGCTGCGGTAGTCCGCCGGGCGTGAGCGCCGCCGACCCAGGAGTCGAAGAGCTGGACCGCGCTCGCGCCGGCCTCGACCTGCACCTGGAGGTAGGCGACGGCGATGTCGGCGAGGCTGCCCGAGCAGCCGTGCCACAGCTCCGGCTCGCCGTACATCATGGCCTTGGTGCGGTCGTGGGTCTTGGACGGGCCCGCCCTCGATGAGGTAGCGACGCGAGCGTGAACGGCGCGCCGGCGAAGCCGATCAGCGGGGTGCCGCCCAGCTCGCCGGTGAGCGCGCCGCACGGCCTCGGTGACGTACGGGACGTCGTCGGGCGCGAGCGGGCGGAGCCGGTCGACGTCGGCGGCGTCGCGGATCGGGTCGGCGATCACCGGGCCGACGCCGGGCTCGATGTCGAGGTCGACGCCGACCGCCTTGAGCGGCACCACGATGTCGCTGAAGAAGATCGCCGCGTCGACGCCGTAGCGGCGTACCGGCTGCAGCGTGATCTCGACGACGAGGTCGGGGTCGCGGCAGGCGTCGAGCATGGCGGTGCCCTCGCGCACCTTGCGGTACTCCGGGCAGCGAGCGGCCGGCCTGCCGCATGAACCACACCGGGGTGTGCGGCACGGGCCGCCGCCGGCAGGCGAGCAGGAAAGGGCTCTCGTCGGCGAGCGGCCCGGCGGAGCCGTCGCGCGCGGGCGTGGGCGCTCCGCTGTCACTTGTGTTCAGGTCAGGCACCCCTGGATGGTGCCACGAAAGTTCTGGAGGCGGGCCCGGACCCCCCGACCGGGGACTTCGGGCCCCACCTCGGATGTCACATGCCCGGATAAGCGCCTGTCCGAAAGGCCGGCAGGTCTCCCCTGCCGGGGCGCGGAGGCCCGGCGCGTACAGCCTGCGCCCTCGTCCGATATCAGAATCTTCGGGACACGCCGAGCGACGTCCCGCGATCGCGCCCGGGCGCGTGCGAGCGTGTGAGCGCTCCACCCCGCCGAGTCGAGGGAGGTCACGACGGATGGCCCTCACACGTCATTGTTCCGTCTGTGACGGTGAACGCCGGTTCGAGCAACCGCCGTGCGCCGACGGCCATGGCGCCGACTGCCCCGAGTGGGCCTGCGTCGAGTGCGGTCTGGCGATCCTGATCGGCGACGCACCCGAGGTTCCGGTCGTCGTGCGGTACCGAGCGGCCTGAGTCAACAGACGATGCGTCACATTCCCCCCGCCGCGGGCGTCGACCTGCCGGAACCGCTTGATCGGCCAAGGTACGGATGACACCTCGAAACAGCACCGCGCCGGCTCCGTTCCAGCGCGTGGTCGACACGCTCCGCACCGTCGTCGACGCGGAGCCCTCCCGTACCGAACTCGTCCTGGAGGACATGCCCGCTCCACAGCGGCTGGCCCCGTACGCCGCGGCGATCATGGCGACCGTCTACCGCGAGGACGACAGCGAACTCGCGGTGGGACGCCTGATCGTGCTGTACGACCCGGAGGGTCAGCGCGGCTGGCACGGCGATTTCCGCGTGGTGGCCTATGTGCGCGCCGACCTCGAACCCGAGATCGCGGCCGACCCTCTCATCGCCCCGGTCGGGTGGAGCTGGCTCACCGAGGCGCTCGGCACGCATCACGCGGGCTATCAGGCGGCCTCCGGGACGATCACCCGGGCCGTTTCGGAGAGCTTCGGCGACAAATACGAGGACCCGGAGACAACCGAACTGGAGCTACGAGCGTCCTGGTCTCCGACCGATGATGACATATCAGGACATATCAGTGCATGGTGCGACGTACTCTGCCTTGCGGCTGGATTGCCGCCGGCAGGGGTGACCTCTCTGCCTGGTACAGGAGCCTGACGACGTACGGTAGGCGCGTGGGAGTGTCGGAAGCAGAAGTAACACCACTACTAGAACCAAGAGACGGGATCCCCCCGGTCGTCGAGACCGCCGAGGCGCTCGACCGCGCCGTCCAGGCGCTCGCCGACGGCGAGGGCCCGGTCGCGGTGGACGCCGAGCGTGCCTCCGGCTATCGGTATGGCCAGCGCGCGTATCTCGTGCAGCTGCGCCGCCGGGGCTCGGGCACGTTCCTGATCGACCCCGTGCCGTGCGGCGACCTGTCCGCGCTGCACGCGGCGCTCGCCGGCACCGAGATGGTGCTGCACGCCGCCACCCAGGACCTCCCGTGCCTCGCGGAGCTCGGGCTGGTGCCCGAGCTGCTGTTCGACACCGAGCTGGCCGGGCGGCTGCTCGGCTACCCGCGGGTCGGCCTCGGCACCATGGTCGAGACCGTCCTGGGCTTCACACTGGAGAAGGGCCACTCGGCCGCCGACTGGTCGACCCGGCCGCTGCCGGCCGACTGGCTGCGCTACGCCGCCCTCGACGTCGAGCTGCTGGTCGAGCTGCGTGACGCGCTGCGGACCGAGCTCGACGAGGCGGGCAAGCTCTCCTGGGCCGAGGAGGAGTTCGCCGCGATCCTGAGCGCGCCTCCCAAGGAGCCGCGCCAGGACCCCTGGCGCCGCACCTCCGGCATCCACCGCCTGCGCACCCGCCGCGGCCTCGCCGTCGTCCGCGAGCTGTGGACGGCGCGCGACCGCATCGCACGCGAGCGCGACCTGTCGCCCGGCCGCGTGCTGCCCGACGCCGCGATCGTCGAGGCCGCGCTCCAGCTGCCGAAGACCCCCGACGACCTGTCGGCGCTGCCGTCGTTCCGCGGCCGCAACCCGCGCCGCCACGCCGCCGCCTGGTTCCGCGCCGTGCAGCGCGGCCGCACCCTCCCCGACGTCTCGCTCCCCGAGCACAGCCTGCCCGGTGAGGGCCCGCCGCCCGCCCACCGCTGGGCCGAGCGCGACCCGGCCGCGGCCGAGCGCCTCAGCGCGGCGCGCACGGTGGTGGCCGCGCTCGCCGACGAGCACTCCATGCCGACGGAGAACCTCCTGCAGCCCGACGCCGTACGCCGGCTGGCCTGGGCCCCTCCCGAGGAGGTCACGCCCGAGTCGGTCGGCCTCGTACTGACCGCGCTGGGGTCGCGGTCGTGGCAGGTCGAGCTCGCGGCCACGCCGCTCGCCAAGGCCCTGGTCAGATTGGCGACCAAGGGTGACGTCTGAGAATCGTCACCGAACGGCTCGTCCTGCGGCCCCTCGCCGGTGTCTCGGCGCGCGCGATCGCCGACGGCGACTACTCCGGCGTCGTCGCCGGCAGCGGCTGGCCGACCGAGACGAGCCCGCTCGTCGCCGAGCGCGCCGCGAGCGACCCGGAGGCCCTGACCTGGCTGATCACCCGTGAGGGCGCCGTCATCGGCGAGTGCGGCCTCAAGCATGCGCCCTTCCCCGACGGGTCCACCGAGATCGGGTACGGCCTGGGCCCGGCCTGGCGCGCGGACGGCCTCGGCACCGAGGCGGTCCGCGGGCTGATCGACCGGCTTCGCGAACTCCCGGCCTGCCGCCGGGTGACCGCCGAGGTGCACGAGTCGAACACGCCGTCACGGCGGCTGCTCGAACGCCTGGGCTTCTCCATCGACTTCCTCGCGCCGCCGTACGTCTGGTACGCCCGGACGATCTAGGCCGGGCTCTGATCGCTACAGGCCGACGAAGACCAGGCCGCGCTTCTGCAGGGCCGGAATGACCGTGCGGAGGGCCTTGAGGGTCTCCGAGCGGTCGCCGCCGCCGTCGTGACAGAGCAGGATGTCGCCCGCCTTGGCGTCCAGCATCATGTGCTCGATGTGCTTGGTGCCCGGGCGGGACCAATCGCGCGGGTCGACGTCCCAGTCGATCGGCATCATGCCGTGCCGCGCGACCGAGTGGAACACCGTCTTGGACCAGGCGCCGCCGGGCGATCGGAAGTACTTCGGCGCGATGCCGGTCGCGTCGGCGATCCGGTCGTGCGCCTCGTTGATCTCCTTGTCGACCTTCTTCTTCGACAGTGAGGCGATGTCGAGCGGGTGGGTCATCGTGTGGTTGCACAGCAGGTGGCCGGCGGCCGCGATGCGCTGGGCGAGTTTCGGAAGCTCCTTCACCTGCTCGCCGATGAGAGAAAACGTCGCCTTGACTCGATATTGGGCCAGCAGGTCGAGCATTTTCGGCGTCCATTCCGGGTGCGGGCCGTCGTCGATCGTGAGCGCGATCGCGTTGGGCGCCGCACCCGGCAGCAGGTCGTGCAGGCTGTGGACGGCCTCGGTGCGCGGCTCCAGCGGAGCGAGTGGCGGCGGGTGCTCCGGCCGGTGCGCCGGCATCCGCCGGCCCGCGGGACGACGGCACGCCCGCGCGCCATCGGGCGGAAGACGGTGCCGTTCTCCGTACTGTGATCGCCGGCCACGACGACGCCGAGACCGATGGCTCCGACGGTGAGCAGGCGGCGGCGAGTCAGCATGTCCCCGAACTCCACATGTCAAACGCTATGCCCCGTACACGGCGTCGCGATACGCGTTATGGCGTCGTAACAGAGCAAGGCTTGAACCAAGCCGACATGACGTGACATGCCTGTGCGAAATTCCCGGCGGGGGACTTGCGCCCGCCCCGGCCAGGACTCAAACTTTCGATTAGGTTAGCTTTACCTAAGCGATTGGTCCCGCCGGGGCCCCCACCGGAGGAGCGCTTCTCTTGTTGCTCGGCAACTACCTCATCGGCCTGCGCGAAGGGCTCGAGGCCTCGCTCGTCGTCAGCATCCTCATCGCGTACCTGGTGAAGTCGGGCAACAAACGCGCCCTCCCACCCGTCTGGGGTGGCGTCGGCACCGCGATCCTGATGGCCGTCGCGTTCGGCATCGCGCTGACGCTGGCCTCCGGTGAGATGCAGTTCAAGGCGCAGGAGACGTTCGGCGGCTTCCTGTCGATCATCGCCGTCGGGCTGGTGACGTGGATGGTCTTCTGGATGCGCCGGACGGCGCGGTTCATGAAGGCCGAACTGGAAGGCAAACTGGAGGGCGCGCTGTCCCTCGGCGGGAAGGCGCTGTTCTTCGTGGCGTTCCTGGCCGTGGGCCGCGAGGGCCTGGAGACCGCGCTGTTCCTGTGGACCAACATCACCAACGCGAACAACTCGGTCGAACCGATCGTCGGCGCCGTCCTCGGCCTGCTGACCGCGGCCCTGCTCGGCTACCTGCTGTACCGCGGTGGCATGAAGCTCAACCTCAAGCGCTTCTTCACCATCACCGGCGCCGCCCTGATCGTGGTCGCCGCGGGCGTGTTCGGGTACGGCTTCCACGACCTGCAGGAGGCCTCGATCCTGCCGGGCCTGAGCAAGCTGGCCTTCGAGCCGCACACGTGGTTCACCGGGATGGGCACGCCGGGAAACTGGCTCCAGACGGCGCTGCAGGGCGTCTTCAACCTGACGCCGCAGGTCACCCTCCTGCAGGCGATCATGTGGGTCGTGTACATCGTCCCGGTGATGTTCCTGTTCCTGCGCCCGTCCAAGCCCCCGGTCGCCCCGGCGGCCAAGCCGCAGACCGCCGGCGCCGACCGCTGACATCCGGCCGGACCGCCGGAAACGCCATCCGTGTGCTCGGCGTACGCGGAGAGCCGGGGTACGCGCCGTCGTGGCCGTTCCGGCCCGGACCGGAGGTCGCCGGGACCGTACGCGAGGTCGGGCCGGGCGTCGAGGGCCTGAGCGTCGGACAGCCGGTCGCAGCCCTGACTCCCGGCGCCGGCGGTTACGGCGAGGTGGCCGTCGCGCCGGCGGCACCGACCGTCCCGCTGCCCGCGGCCCGGTATCCCGCGGGGTCGTCGATCGACCGGCGGCTCAGGCTCCCGCGTCCGCGGCGCGGGCGGTGGTGTCGGCCAGCTGGTGGAGCAGGACCTTTCCCATGGCGTTGCGCGGGAGGTCGGTCAGGAAGTGCACGTCGCGGGGGACGGCGTGGCGGGACAGGCGGTCGCGGACCCAGGTCCGTACGTCGTCGGCGTCCAGGTGCTCGCCCGGCACCGTGACGATGTAGGCGGCCAGGCGTTCGCCGTACTGGGGGTCAGGGACTCCGGCCACCGCCACCTCGCGTACCTCGGGGAGGAGCGCGATGGCGTTCTCGGCCTCGCTCGGGAAGATGTTCTCTCCGCCGGAGACGATCATCTCGTCGGCGCGGCCGTCGACGTGGAGGAGGCCGGCTTCGTCGAGGTGGCCGACGTCGCCCATGCAGATCATGCCGTCGCGGACCTCCACGGGCTCGCAGCCGGTGCTGCCCTCGTAGCGCAGGCCGTTGCCGGCGAAGATGCGGCCGGTCGTGCCCTTCGGCAGCGGGCGGCCCTCGGGGTCGAGGATCGCGATGGTCGATCCGGGCGCCGGGCGGCCCGCGGTGCCGGGGTGGGCGCGCAGCTCGGCCGCGGTGGCGATGGTCACCCAGCCGGTCTCGGTCGAGCCGTAGACGTTGCACAGGTGCACCGGGAAGGCGTCCATGAAGTCGGTGGCCAGCTCGCCGGACAGGCGTGAGCCGCTGACGGCCGTCACCCGCAGGGACGACGTGCCGTACGACGTGCGCGTGCCGGCGGGCAGGGCGAGGATGCGCTGCAACATGGCCGGGACGGTGAACAGCGAGGTGCAGCCGCGCTCCTCGATGGTGCGCAGGGTCTGTTCCGCGTCGGCGTCGCGGCCGACGACGACCGTGGCGCGCAGGGCGAGGGCGAGCTGCAGGCAGGCGTAGCCCCAGGCATGGAACAGCGGCGCCTGGATCAGCAGCGTCTCGCCGCAGCGCACCGGCACCCGCGACAGCATGGCCGCGAGCGGCGCGAAGCCGGGGCGCGGCGGGCGGCGGGCGGCCTTCGGGCGTCCGGAGGTGCCGGAGCTGAGGAAGACCGCGCGGCCCTGTACGGGCGGCGGGTCGAGGAGGACGGCCGGAGTGCGCTCGATGAGCTGGTCGATCGTCGGCCAGTCGCCCGGGGCGCTCGCGCCGGCCCAGGCGGTCACCCGTGTGGTCGGGCGGCGGCCACGGGGCAGCAGGGCGGCGAACTCCGCGTCGGCGATGATGATGTCGGCCCACAGCTCGCGGATCACGGTGCGCAGCTGTGCGGCGCCCAGCCCGGTGTTGAGGGGGACGACCTCGGCCCCGCGCTTGCTGCACGCGATGAGGGCCTCGACCATGCCGCGGTGGTTGCGGCAGAGCACGCCGACCCGGAGGCGCCGGCCGGTCCGGTCGGGGATGAGCGCGGCGGCGAGCCGGTCGGTACGGTCGTTCAGCTCGGCGTAGGTGAGCGGGCCGCGTTCGTCGATGAGGGCGACGCGCCCGGGGTCGCGGGCGGCGGCGGCGACGAGCTCGCCGGCGAGCGTGGTGCCCCAGTGCATGAGCGCGTGGAGCTGGCGGGTCGCGCGGAGCGGACGCCATGGCCAGAGCAGGCCGCGGCGGGCCATGGTGACCGGGACGTTCAAGGCCTGACCGGCCCTCCGTCCCATCCCGGGACGGTATTCCGGCCTGGCGTGCACCACTGTCGCTCCCTGCGAATCCGTACTCCCGCGGTCAGGCTACGGGCGGGCCGAAGCGGCAGCAAGGGGTCGCTTGCAACGTCAGTGGCTACTGACGAGTAACCTATGGGACATAGACCTCACCGGCTCTGAAATGAGGGAGGACCGACCGTGCCTCGTACCGCGCGTGACGTGGTCTTCGTCGACGGCGTGCGCACGCCGTTCGGCAAGGCCGGCCCCAAGGGGCTTTATGCCGACACCCGTGCCGACGACCTCGTCGTGCGGGTCATTCGCGAACTCCGGCGGCGCAACCCGTCGCTGCCGCCCGAGCGGATCGACGAGGTCGCCATCGCGGCGACCACCCAGATCGGCGACCAGGGCCTCACCATCGGCCGCTCCGCCGCCGTACTGGCCGGGCTGCCCAAGAGCGTGCCCGGCTTCGCCGTCGACCGCATGTGCGCGGGCGCGATGACCGCCGTGACGTCCGTGGCGGGCGGCATCGCCTTCGGCGCGTACGACGTCGCCATCGCGGGCGGCGTCGAGCACATGGGCCGCCACCCGATGGGCGAGGGCGTCGACCCGAACCCGCGGTTCCTCGCCGAGAAGCTCGTCGACCCGTCCGCGCTGGTCATGGGGATGACCGCGGAGAACCTCCACGACCGGTTCCCGCACATCACCAAGGAGCGCGCCGACGCGTACGCGGTGCGCAGCCAGGAGAAGGTCGCCGCGGCGTACGAGGCGGGCCGGTTCCAGCCGGACCTGGTGCCGATGGCGCTCCGTTCCCCGGAGAAGGGGTACGGCCTCGCGACGCGCGACGAGCCGCCGCGTCCCGGCACGACGCTGGAGAGCCTGGCGGGCCTGAAGACGCCGTTCCGCCCGCACGGCAACGTGACCGCGGGCAACGCCGCCGGGCTGAACGACGGCGCCACGGGCTGCATCGTGGCCGCCGAGGACGTCGCCGCCGAGCTGGGGCTGTCCGCCCGGATGCGGCTCGTCGACTTCGCGTTCGTCGGCGTCGAGCCCGAGGTCATGGGCGTCGGCCCGGTTCCGGCCACCGAGAAGCTTCTCGGCCGCAACGCGCTGACGATGGACGACATCGGCCTGATCGAGGTCAACGAGGCGTTCGCCGTGCAGGTGCTCGCCTTCCTCGACCACTTCAAGATCGCCGACGACGACGCGCGGGTGAACCCCTGGGGCGGCGCGATCGCCATCGGCCACCCGCTCGCCTCGTCCGGCGTACGCCTGATGACGCAGCTCGCCCGCCACTTCGCCGAGCACCCCGAGGTCCGGTACGGCCTGACGACGATGTGCATCGGTATGGGCATGGGCGGCACGGTCCTGTGGGAGAACACCGCGTGGGAGGGGCCAAGTGAGCGGCATCACCGAGGTCTTCGGCGACGAGGTCGTGACGCACGCCCTCGTACGCGACGTCGAGCTGCCGGACGGCGCGGGCACCATGGCGCTGATCACGCTCGACAACGGGTTCGACCACACCAAGCCCAGCACGTTCGGGCCCGGTGGCCTGAACGAGCTGAAGGCGGCGCTGGACGCCATCGAGGCGCGCGACGACCTGGCCGCCGTGGCCGTGACCGGCAAGCCGTTCATCTTCGCGGTCGGCGCCGACCTGAACGGCGTCCCGCTGATCACCGGGCGCGAGCAGGCGCTGGAGATCGGCAAGCTGGGCCACGACGTGTTCCGGCGGCTCGGCGAGCTGGCGGTGCCGTCGTTCGCGTTCGTCAACGGTGCGGCGATGGGCGGCGGCGTCGAGGTGGCGCTGCACTGCACGTACCGGACGATCTCCTCGGGCGTGCCCGCGGTGGCCCTGCCGGAGTGCTTCCTGGGGCTCGTGCCGGGCTGGGGCGGCACCTACCTGCTGCCGCGCCTGATCGGCGCCGCGAAGGCCCTCAAGGTCATCATCGAGAACCCGCTGAACCAGAACAAGATGCTGCGCGGCCCGCAGGCGTACGAGCTGGGCATCGCGGACGCGATGTTCGAGCCCGCCGACTTCCTGGAGGAGTCGCTGCGCTGGGCCGCCGGGGTGCTCACGGGCGGCGTGACGGTCGAGCGCACGCCGGTCGACACGGGCGCCGCGTGGGACGAGGCGGTCGCGCAGGGCCGCTGGCTCCTGGAGGGCAAGCTGCACGGCGCCGCCCCGGCGCCGCTGCGCGCCCTCGACCTGGTCGCCGCCGCGAAGGACCGCAGCCGCGACGAGGGCTTCGCCGCCGAGGACGAGGCGCTCGCCGACCTGATCATGAGCGAGGAGCTGCGGTCCGGCCTGTACGCGTTCGACCTGGTGCAGAAGCGCGCCAAGCGTCCCGCGGGCGCGCCGGACAAGGCGCTCGCCCGTCCGGTGACCAAGGTCGGCGTCGTCGGCGCGGGCCTGATGGCCTCCCAGCTCGCGCTGCTGTTCGCCCGCCGCCTCGGCGTGCCGGTCGTGCTGACCGACCTCGACCAGGCGCGCCTCGACAAGGGCGTCGCCTACGTCCACGCCGAGATCGACAAGCTCCTCGGCAAGGGGCGGGTCTCCGCCGACGAGGCGTCCAAGCTCAAGGGCCTGGTCACGGGCTCGCTGACCAAGGACGCGTTCGCCGACGCCGACCTCGTCATCGAGGCGGTCTTCGAGGAGATGGGCGTCAAGCAGACAGGTCTTCGCCGAGGTCGAGGCGGTCGTCTCGCCCGAGTGCGTGCTGGCCACCAACACCTCGTCGCTGTCGGTCAGCGAGATGGCGGCGAAGCTGAGGCACCCGGAGCGGGTCGTCGGCTTCCACTTCTTCAACCCGGTCGCGGTGCTGCCGCTGCTGGAGATCGTCCGGGGCGAGCGGACCGACGACGCGACCCTCGCGACGGCGTTCGCCACCGGCAAGGCGCTGAAGAAGTCGTGCGTGCTGGTCAAGGACGCGCCGGGGTTCGTGGTCAACCGCGTCCTGCTGCGACTCCTCGCCGAGATCGTGCAGGCGGTCGAGGAGGGCACGCCGGTCGACGTGGCGGAGCGTTCGGCCGCGCCGCTGGGCCTGCCGATGCCGCCGTTCGTGCTGATGGGCCTGGTCGGCCCGGCGATCGCGCTGCACGTCAACGAGACGCTGCACGAGGCGTTCCCGGACCGGTTCCCGCTGTCGGGCAAGTTCGCCAAGCTCGTCGCGGCCGGCAAGACCGGGGTGTACCTACCGGACTTCACCCTCGACCCGGAGGCCGTGGAGATCTTCAGCGGCGGCACCTCGCCGTCCACGGAGGAGCAGGTGCTGGCGCGGGCCCTCGACGCCCTCGCCGACGAGATCAAGATCATGCTGGACGAGGAGATCGTCGCGGCGGCCGAGGACATCGACCTGTGCATGATCCTCGGCGCCGGCTGGCCGTTCCACCTGGGCGGCGTCACGCCGTACCTCGACCGGACCGGCGTGACGGAGCGCGTGACCGGCTCCCGCTTCCTCGCCAAGGGCGTGGCGAGCCTGCCGTAGCCCTGACCTGGCGCCCGTCGCAGGCGGGCGCCGCGTCAGGACTTGCGGTAGGCGGCGCGGAGGGCCTCCCAGCCGGACAGCTTGACCCGTTCTCCGCGTTCGAGGGCGCGGGCGAGGGCGACCTCGCCCGCGTCGATGCCGAGCCAGTCCTCATACGTCACCGCGCGGACGCCGCGGGACTCCAGGAGGGTCTCGATCGACGAGCGCTCCCCCGGCCCGTCGGCGTGGTCGGCGAGGAGGGCGCGTACGGTCTCGGCGGCGTCGGCCTTGTTCGTGCCGATCACGCCCGTCGGGCCGCGTTTGATCCAGCCCGCGACGTACTCGCCGGGCACGGGCGCGGTGTCCTCGCCGAGGACGCGGCCGCTGTCGTTCGGCACGACGTAGGCGCGCGGGTCGAAGGGGACGTCCGGGAGCGGCACGCTCTGGTAGCCCACCGAGCGCAGCACGAGGCCGACCGGCATCTCCTCGTACGTGCCGGTGCCGACGACGCGGCCCTCGGGGTTCAGGGTCGTGTGCTCCAACCGCAAGGCCTCCACGCGACCCTCGCCGAGGATCTCCACCGGCCGCAGCCAGAAGCGCAGGTCGAGGCGGCGAGGGCGGCCGAGGACGGGCTGCCCCGCCCACGCCCGCATCGCGGCGACGTTGCCGCGTACGTGGCGGTCGGACTCGACCAGGGCCTCGCTCGCGGGGTCGAGCCGCATGTCCTCCTCGAGGACGTGCACCTCGGTGCCGGGGAGCGCGCCAAGCTCGCGGAGCTCCTTGGTGGTGAACTTGGCCTGTGCCGGGCCACGCCGGCCGATCATGTGGATCCGGCGCACGCCGCTGCCGCCCAGCAAGGTCAGGACCGGGTCCGGGACGTCCGTGGCGCGCAGCTCTTCCGCGGTCTTGGCGAGGACGCGGGCGACGTCGACGGCGACGTTGCCGACGCCGATCACCGCGACGGAATCCGCCGACAGGTCGACCTCCAGGCCCGAGGCGTCCGGATGGCCGCAGTACCAGTTGACGAAATCGGTGGCCGCGACGCTGCCGGCGAGGTCCTCGCCGGGGATGCCGAGGCGCCGGTCGACCATCGCGCCGGTCGCGTAGATCACCGCGTCGTAGCAGCCGCGCAGGTCCTCACGTGTGACGTCGGCGCCGAACTCCACGCCGCCGAGGAACCGCACGCAGGGGTGTTCGAGGACCCGCTGGAGATAGCGCGCGATCGACTTGATCGAGGTGTGGTCCGGTGCGACGCCGTACCGCACCAGGCCGTACGGGGTCGGGAGCCGGTCGACCACGTCGACGTGGACGTTCTCGCCGGTCTGTTTCACCAGCGCCTCGGCCGCGTAGATGCCCGCCGGTCCGGAGCCGATGATTGCCACGTGTAGAGCAGATGCGTCCGCCACGAAGTCCATTGTTCCCCAGACGGCGTGGATTCTCCCTAACATTCGCGTCCGGTTGCTCGCGGCCCGGCGCGGGGAGACGCCGGGCCGTGTCCGTCAGGATTCGGTCGGCTCCAGCATGGAGTAACGCGCGGTCATCGCGGTGATGTCGCGGGCGAGGCTCTGCGGGGTGAGGCCGATGTCGGTCATGATCTGCGCGCGCTTGGCGTGGTCGATGAAGGCCTTCGGGATGCCGAACGTGCGCACCGGGACGTCGACGTCCCCGTCGCGCAGCAGGCGCGCGACCGCGTCGCCCACGCCCCCGACACGGCTGTTGTCCTCCACGACCGCGACGAGACGGTATTCGGCGGCCATGCCGATCAGCTTCTCGTCGAGCGGCTGGATCCAGCGCGGGTCGACGACGGTCACCCCGATGCCGTGGGCGGAGACCAGCTCGGCGGTCTCGATCGCGATGCCCGCCATCGGGCCGGCGGCGACCAGCAGGACGTCCTTGTCCTCGGACCGCAGGAGCACGTCGAGCCCGCCGGTGCGCTCGACGGCCTCGATGTCGTCGCCGACCGGGCCCTTGGGGAAGCGCACGACGGTCGGCCCGTCGGTGACGTCGACCGACTCGCGCAGCAGCTCGACGAGCCGGGCGCCGTCACGGGGCGCGGCGAGCCGCAGGCCCGGAATGACCTGCAAGATCGACATGTCCCACATGCCGTTGTGGCTGGGCCCGTCGTCGCCGGTGATGCCCGCGCGGTCGAGCACGACGGTGACCGGCAGCTTGTGCAGCGCGACGTCCATCAGGAGCTGGTCGAAGGCGCGGTTGAGGAACGTGGCGTACACGGCTACGACGGGGTGCATGCCGCCGAGCGCGAGGCCAGCGGCGGACGTCAGCGCGTGCTGCTCGGCGATGCCGACGTCGAAGGTGCGCTCGGGGTAGAGGTCGGAGAAGGCGGCCAGCCCGGTTGGATGCAGCATGGCCGCGGTGATCGCGACGACGTCGGACCGCTCCCCGCCGAGCCGGACCATCTCGTCGCTGAAGACCTTGGTCCAGCCGCGCCCGCCCTTGGCGAGCTTGCGGCCGGTGGCCGGGTCGAACAGGCCCGGGGAGTGGAAGGCCTCTTCCTCGTCGTTCTCGGCCGGGGCGTAGCCGTGCCCCTTGTTGGTCATGCAGTGCACGATCACCGGGCCGCCGAACGCCTTGGCCTTGCGGAGCGCGTGCTCGACGGCGCCCTCGTCATGGCCGTCGATCGGGCCGACGTACTTCAGGCCGAGGTCCTCGAACATCGCCTGCGGCTGGAGGATGTCCTTGATGCCCTTCTTGATGCCGTGCAGGGCGTCGTAGGCCATGCCGCCGACGACCGGCGTCTTCGGCACCGTGCGCTTGATCAGGTCGAGGGCGTGCTCGTAGCCGCGGGTCATGCGGAGGTCGGCGAGGTGGCTGGCCAGCCCGCCGATGGTCGGAGAGTAGGAGCGGCCGTTGTCGTTGACGACGATGATCACGCGCCGGTCGGTGCCCGCGGCGATGTTGTTCAGCGCCTCCCAGGCCATGCCGCCGGTCAGCGCGCCGTCGCCGATGAAGGCGACGACGTAGCGATCACCCTCGTCGCGCAGCTGGTACGCCTTGGCGAGGCCGTCGGCGTAGGACAGGGCCGTGGAGGCGTGGGAGTTCTCGATGACGTCGTGCTCGGACTCGGCCTGGCTCGGGTAGCCGGACAGGCCGCCGCGCTGGCGCAGCTTCGCGAAGTCGTGCCGGCCGGTGAGGACCTTGTGGACGTACGCCTGGTGGCCGACGTCGAAGAGAAGGCAGTCACGCGGAGAGTCGAAGACCCGGTGCATCGCGATGGTCAGCTCGACGGCGCCCAGGTTGGGGCCAAGGTGACCGCCGTTCGTCGACACCGCCGAGACAAGGAGGTCCCGGATCTCGTCGGCGAGCCGGGGAAGTTCTGCCGGATCCAGCCGCTTGAGGTCCTCAGGTCGTCGAATCGACTCAAGAAGGGTCACGCGGGTCATCTCCTCGTTTTTTCTGCGGATGCCGATTTTAGTGGTGCTCCTGACCAGTGAGACGCCTCGGGCCCTCGTGGGAGTTCACGTGCACAGTGTCACCGGTCCGATATAAAGGCGGTGATGGACACCGAGCGAATCGTGCTGCTCAGCACGGAGGGCATGGCGATCGGCACAGCTCCCAAGATCCCGAGCCACCATGAGGCCACGCCCCTTCACCTTGCCTTTTCCTGTTATGTCACGGACTCCGCCGGACGGATCCTGACCACGCAGAGAGCCCACAAGAAAGCGACATTTCCGTCTGTATGGACCAACACCTGCTGTGGCCACCCCGCGCCCGGTGAGAGCCTGCGCGAGGCCGTACGCCGCCGGGTGCGCACGGAGCTGGGGCTCGACATCGGCGAGATGACGCTCGTGCTGCCGGAGTTCCGCTACCGCGCGACAGCGCCGGACGGCGTAGTGGAGAACGAGATGTGCCCCGTCGTCCTCGCCACCGCGACCGGCGACGTGCGCCCGCATCCCGGCGAGGTGGCCGACACCGAGTGGCGCGACTGGGACTCCTGTGTCGCGCTGGTGAACGACCCGTCGTCCTCGCCGTGGTTCCGCATCCAGATGGAGCAGCTCATACCCCTGGGGTCCCCCAAGGAGTGGCCGGCCGCTCCGGTCTCCCGCCTGCCCGCCGCGATCACCTGGTGACACGGTCCTCCTCGGCCCCGGCGACTCCCATCCTCCGGAACTCCGCGGCGAGTGTGTCGGCCATGTAGTGGGCGTTGAGGCCGGAGGGGTTGGGCAGGATCCAGAGCCGTGAGCCGCCCAGCGCGGCCTCCTGCGGCCCGATGCGGGCCTTCGGGCTGCCGAACGCCGTACGGTAGGCGGTCACGCCCAGCACGGCCACGAGACGCGGCGCGTGCGCACGCACGAAGGCCTCCAGGATCGCGCCGCCGCGCTCCAGCTCCTCGGCGCTCAGCTCGGCGGCCTGCGCGGTGGGGCGCGCGGCGAGGTTGGTGACCCCGAGGCCGTACGCGGGAAGCAGGTGCTGCTCGCCGGGGGCCAGCAACCGGTCGGTGAGGCCCGAGCGGTGCAGGGCGGCCCAGAAGCGGTTACCGGGCCGCGCGAAGTGATGCCCGGTCGCGGCCGAGTAGAGGCCGGGGTTGATGCCGCAGAGCAGCACGCCCCCGCGGGGCGGCACGATGTCAGGGACCGTACGGCCGCGGGCGGCCTCCAGATCGGCGGGGGTCGGTCGGGTCATACGCGGAAGCTATCCGTCCGTCGAGCGTCCGGGCCATAGCAGGCTACTACGTCTCGTTACCCTGAGTTGCCGTTCCCCTACCCACGGCATGGCGTACGCGAGCGGGCCGCCTCCCGTGCTGGGAGGCGGCCCGCTCGGACGGCTCGCCCTACTTCTTCAGCAGCGAACGCAGGACGTACTGCATGATGCCGCCGTGGCGGTAGTAGTCCGCCTCGCCGGGGGTGTCGATGCGGACGACGGCCGTGAACTCCCTGCCGTCCGCCGTGACGGTGACCTCGCGGGGCACGTCACCGGCGTTCAGCGCCTCGACGCCGGAGACGTCGAAGGTCTCCTGGCCGGTCAGCCCCAGTGAGGCGGCCGACTCGCCGTCCTTGAACTGGAGCGGCAGGACGCCCATGCCGATGAGGTTCGAGCGGTGGATCCGCTCGAACGACTCGGCCAGCACGGCGCGTACGCCCAGCAGCGCGGTGCCCTTGGCGGCCCAGTCGCGCGAGGATCCGGAGCCGTACTCCTTGCCGCCCAGCACGATCAGCGGGGTGTTCTCGGCGGCGTACGCCTCGGCGGCGTCGAAGATGGACATCTCCGCGCCGTCCTTGACCGTGACGCCGCCCTCGGTGCCGGGGGCGAGCAGGTTGCGCAGCCGGATGTTGGCGAACGTGCCGCGGATCATCACCTCGTGGTTGCCGCGACGGGACCCGTAGGAGTTGAAGTCGCGGCGCTCGACGCCATGCTCGGTGAGGTAGCGGCCCGCCGGGCTGTCGGCCTTGATCGCGCCCGCGGGCGAGATGTGGTCGGTGGTGACCGAGTCGCCGAGCAGCGCGAGGACCTTCGCGCCGTGGATGTCGGAGACCGGCTCGGGCTTCTCCCCCATGCCGTCGAAGTACGGCGCCTTGCGGACGTAGGTGGAGTCGGCGTCCCACTCGAAGGTGGTGCCGCCGGGCGCCGGGAGGGCCTGCCAGCGCTGCTCGCCGGCGAACACGTCGGCGTAGTCGCGGCTGAACATCTCCTGGGCGATCGCCGACTCGACGACCTCCTCGACCTCCTGCGGGGTCGGCCAGATGTCCTTCAGGTAGACCGGCTGCCCGTCGGAGCCCGTGCCGAGCGGGCCGTTCGCGACGTCGACGTCCATCGAGCCCGCGAGGGCGTAGGCGACCACGAGCGGCGGCGAGGCCAGGTAGTTCATCTTGATGTCGGGGTTGATGCGCCCCTCGAAGTTGCGGTTGCCGGACAGCACCGCGGCGACGGCCAGGTCGGAGTCGTTGACCGCCCGGCTGATCTCCTCCTGCAGCGGGCCGGAGTTGCCGATGCAGGTGGTGCAGCCGTAGCCGACCAGGTTGAAGCCGAGCTTCTCCAGGTACGGCGTGAGGCCCGCGCGGTCGTAGTAGTCCGTGACGATCTTGGAACCGGGCGCGAGCGAGGTCTTCACCCAGGGCTTGCGGGTCAGGCCGCGCTCGACGGCCTTCTTCGCGAGCAGCCCCGCCCCGATCATGACCGAGGGGTTGGAGGTGTTGGTGCACGAGGTGATCGCGGCGATCACGACGGCGCCGTGGTCGAGCTCGAACTCGGCGCCGTCGAGGGAGACGCTCGTCGGGTTGCTCGGCCGTCCGACGGCGGGCGCGGCGGTCTGCGCGAAGGGCTTGTCGCCCGCGCCGTTGTGCGCGATCGCCGGGGAGTCCGAGGCCGGGAACGACTCGGCGGACGCCTCGTCCAGCGGGCCGCGCACGCTGTCGTCCTCGACGTAGTCGCGGACCGCGGTGCGCCAGGCCTGCTTGGCGCCGCTCAGCGCGATGCGGTCCTGCGGGCGCTTGGGGCCGGCGATCGACGGGACGACCGTCGACAGGTCCAGCTCCAGGTACTCGGAGTAGTCCGCCTCGTGGGCGACGTCGTGCCAGAGGCCCTGCGCCTTGGCGTACGCCTCGATGAGCGCGACCTGCTCGACCGGGCGGCCGGTGAGCTCCAGGTACTTCACGGTCTCGCCGTCGATCGGGAAGATCGCGCAGGTGGAGCCGAACTCGGGGCTCATGTTGCCGATGGTGGCGCGGTTCGCGAGAGGCACCGCGGAGACGCCCTCGCCGTAGAACTCCACGAACTTGCCGACGACGCCGTGGGCGCGCAGCTGCTCGGTGATGGTCAGCACCAGGTCGGTGGCGGTGGTGCCGGCGGGCAGCTCGCCGGTCAGCTTGAAGCCGACGACGCGCGGGATGAGCATCGAGATGGGCTGGCCGAGCATGGCCGCCTCGGCCTCGATGCCGCCGACGCCCCAGCCGAGGATGCCCAGGCCGTTCTGCATGGTGGTGTGGGAGTCGGTGCCGACGCACGTGTCGGGATAGGCGACGCCTTCGTTGTCGAAGACGACTCGCGCCAGGTGCTCGATGTTGACCTGGTGGACGATGCCGGTGCCGGGCGGCACGACCTTGAAGTTGTCGAAGCCCTTCTGGCCCCACTTGAGGAACTGGTAACGCTCCTTGTTGCGGCCGTACTCGAACTCGACGTTGCGCTCGAAGGCGTCCTCACGGCCGAACACGTCGACCTGCACGGAGTGGTCGATGACCATCTCGGCCGGGTTCAACGGGTTGATCTTGGCCGGGTCGCCGCCGAGGTCACCGACGGCCTCGCGCATCGTGGCGAGGTCGACGACACAGGGCACACCGGTGAAGTCCTGCATGATCACGCGGGCCGGCGTGAACTGGATCTCCTGGTTCGGCTGGGCCTTGGAATCCCAGCTCGCCACGGCGCGAATGTGGTCGGCGGTGATGTTCGCGCCGTCCTCGGTACGCAGCAGGTTCTCCAGGAGGACCTTCAGGCTGTACGGAAGGCGCGCCGAACCCTCGACGGCATCCAGCCGGAAGATCTCATAGGACGCGTCGCCGACGCTCAGCGTCTGGCGGCTGCCGAAGGTGTCCAAGTCCGCTCCTCCTCTACGCGCTCGACGAGCGCGGATCCCGCGTGCCAGGGCACGGGGCTCAGTCGGTTGACAAGTCCGAATTTTGCCGCAAGGGGGCTGGGGTGCGAGCACTGAGGCTTGCCTAACTTCCCCTAGGAAATTCTCTCGACATCAAGTTATCACGATTTATCTCGACATCAAGCTACCTACCTTGACGGTTGACAACGAACGCTTCCGATATATCGTTAGCGTATCGCGAACGATCTGAGATCGATCTCAGAAGGGAGTACGGAACGATGAATGCGACATTCGAGACACCGTGGCAGGGACGGGAACGCAGAGGCGGCCGGCGCGGAGGCCGGCGCGGAGGCGGGGGCCCCTGGGGGTTCCCCGGTGGCGGCCCGTTCGGCGGGTTCGGCGGATTCGGTGGGTTCGACGGGCCGCCGCCCTGGGCGGTCCGTCGGCTCAGGGCCCAGCGCGGCGACGTGCGCGCCGCGATCCTGGCGCTGCTCTCCGAGGAGCCGCGCAACGGATACCAGATCATCCAGGAGCTCGCGGAGCGCAGCGAGGGCGAGTGGCGGCCGAGTCCGGGTGCCGTCTACCCGGCGCTGCAGCAGCTCGCCGACGAAGGCCTGATCGACGGCGACGAACAGGACGGCCGCAGGACGTTCCGTCTGTCCGACGCCGGCCGGGCGTACGTCGAGGAGCACGCCGAGGAGGTTCACGCCCCCTGGGAGGCCATGACCACGGACGTGCGCGACGACGTGCGTGACCTGTTCACGACCTCCGCCCGCACCGGCGCGGCGGTCATGCAGATCGTCCAGACCGGGTCCGAGGGCCAGGTCGCCGAGGCGAAGGAGATCCTCACCGAGGCGCGCCGCAAGCTCTACCAGCTGCTCGCCGAAGACGAGTGACCTGACGAGCGGGTGACGAGGAGAGGGAGAAGGAGCGATGAATCCCCAGGTGGGTTCCGAAGGGCTCCGCGTCGGCGACGCGGAACGCGACGAGGTGACGTCGGCCCTGCACGAGCACTTCGCGCAGGGCCGGCTCGACCGGGAGGAGCTCGACGAGCGCCTGTCCTCCTCGCTGTCCGCGAAGACCGCGGGCGACCTGCGCGAGGTGCTCCGCGACCTGCCCGGTCACGAGGCACCGGGGTACGTTCCGGCCCGTCACCACCGGGGGCGATACGGCCCCGGCCTCGGGTGGCCGGGCGCGCACGGACGCCGCCTTGGCGCGTACGGGCCGCCCGGCGCCGTCGAGCGTGCGTCGTGGGGGCCGGCGGAGACGAGCTCCGGAGGGCGGGGCGCCGTCACGTACGGGCGCGGGTCGTGGAGCCCTGGCCCGTACGGATGGCGGCCCGGCTCGCACGGGCCGGCTCCCTGGGGACCAGGCGCCCTCGCGTACGGGCCGCGCCGGGGCCGGCCCGTCGGGCTCGTGCTGATCCCGGTCGTCATCGCCGCGGCCGTGACCGGCGCGTGGGTGATCTTCCCGTTCTTCGCCCTCGTGTGGTTCGCGGGCGCGTTCCTGCGGATGAGGAGCGGCCGGCGGTGGCACCAGGCGGCGCCGCGGCGCCGCCTGGGCGCCGCGCAGTAGGACAGAGGACTTCGAGACAGGCCCTAAGTCAGGCGGCGAGCCGCGTCAGCGCTCCGATGGGGTCTGCCAGCAGGGGCGCGAAGGCCAGCTCGGCGGCGCCGATGATCTGGGCGTCCGGGCCGAGCGCGGAGGCGGCGAGGCGTACCTGTTCGCGCGGTGCGACGAGGGAGCACTGCGCGGACATGTCCGCGACGATGTCGGCGGTGGCGGCGAACAGCTCGCCGAGCGGGCCGCCCAGCACGACGATGTCGGGGTTGAAGATGTTCACAAGAATGCCGACGCCGACGCCGAGCCAGCGGGCGACGTGCGCGGCGGCGTCCGCGGCCTCTGTGTCACCGGCGGCGGCCCTGGACAGCACGTCGCGGTAGGCCCGCATGCCGCTGCCGGCCTGCCGTCCCGCCGCGCTGAGCAGCGCGTCGACGCCGATCTCGGTCTCCAGGCAGCCGCGTGAGCCGCACCGGCAGGGCCGGCCGTCCGGGTTCACCCGTAGGTGGCCGATCTCGCCGGCGTACCCGCCTCGTCCGCGCAGCGGCTGCCCGCCGATGAGGATGCCGCCGCCGATGCCGATCTCTCCGGAGACCACGACGACATGGTCGTGGCCGACGGCGACGCCGCGCCAGTGTTCGGCGAGCGCGCCGAGATCGGCGTCGTTGGCTATGAAGGCGGGCAGGTCGAGCCGCTCCCCCAGCCGCGCGCCGAGCGGCAGGTCGATCCACCCGAGATTGGGGGCGAACCGCAGCAGCCCGTCGTCGTGGCGGACCACACCGGGCACGGAGATCCCGACGCCCACGCAGCGGGAGCCCTCCGTGGCGTTCTCCCGCAGGCTCGCGCACGTGCGGGCGATCGCCTCGACGGTGATGTCCAGGTCGCTCCAGTCACGCCCGGACTCCACGTCGACGCGGTCGAGCAGCTCGCCGCCGACCCCGACGCGCGCCACCGCGAGGTGACGCACGCCGAGATCGACGGCCAGGACGTAGGGACCGTCCGGGCAGGGCGCGACCTCCAGCGACGGGCGGCCGGCCCGTCCACGGGCGCTCGCCGAGCGCTCGAGGACGATCCCGGCCTCCGTCAGCTCGGCGACCAGGTCGCCGATCGTGCTGCGGTTGAGCCCCATCTCGGCCGTGAGCAGGGCACGGGAACGGTAACCGTGCCGGTGCACCTCCGTCAGGATCGTGCCGAGGTTGTGGCGGCGTACGTCGTCCTGTGTCGACCCGCGAATACGCCGGCGCGTCACCGGAAGGTCCTTCTTCGTCAACGGCCGGCGGCGGAGCGCCGGCGGCGGGCCAGTGCGTCGATGCTGGCGGCGAGCAGCAGGAATCCACCGGTGATCAGGTAGTTCAGGTACGCCTTGGCGCCGAGGAGCCCGAGACCGTTGTCGATGATCGCGATGACGAGACCACCGAGGATCGCGTCACGTGCCTTGCCCTTGCCGCCGAAGAGGCTGGTGCCGCCGATGACGGCGGCGCCGACCGCGTACAGCAGGGTGTTGCCCGCGCCGGCGTCCGGCGTCACCGAGTTGAGGCGGGAGGCCGCCACGATGCCGCTGATCGCCGCGAGGACGGAGCAGATCATGAAGACGGACATCCGGATGCGGGTGACGCTGATTCCCGCGCGCCGCGCGGCCTCGGCGTTGCCGCCGACGGCGTACACGTGGCGCCCGTAGCTCGTACGGCCCAGGACGAACGTGCAGATGATCAGCAGGACGGCGACGAGCGGCACGCCCCACGGCACACCGCCGAAGTACGGCGCCAGCGGCGTACGCGCGCGGTTGAGGTTCAGGACCCACGCGCCGCCGAGGAGCGCCACCGCGACCAGGCCGACCTGGACGACGACCATCGCGAGCGGCTTGCGGGACAGTCCCTTGGCGTTCTGCCGCTGCCAGCGGAACAGCTGGATGCCGGCGTAGATCACGGCGCAGACGACCGCGAGGGTCCAGCCCAGCCAGGCCGGCATGTACTTGTTGGCCAGCGCGTAGATGACCTTGTCGTGCACCGGGACGGTGCCGCCTTCGCCGATGAGCTTCAGCGCGATGCCCTGCAGGCCGAGGAACAACGCGAGGGTCACGACGAACGACGGGATGCGCACGATGGCGACGAGCGCGCCGATCACCAGGCCGATGACCACTCCGGTGGCGGCGGCGGCGAGCACCGCGACGACCCAGCTCTGGCCGCTGTCGACGAGCAGTTTGGCCATGACCGCGGCGCACGCGCCGCTGGCGACGCCGGCCGACAGGTCGATCTCGCCGAGCAGCAGGACGAACACCAGGCCCATGGCCAGGATCGTCACCGGCAGCGTCTGTACCAGCAGGTTCGCGATGTTGAACTTGCTGAGGAAGGTCTCCGGCCGCAGTCCGTAGAACAGGATGATCAGGGCGACGAGCCCGAAGACGGCCGGCAGCGCGCCGAGGTCACCGGACCGCAGCTTGTTGCCGTAGTCATGCAGCGCCGTGCCCATCGTCTGGACACGGGTGTCGGCGGAGAAGTCGGAGTCCGCCACGGTCGACGTGCTCGCCTGGTCGGGGGGCGTGTCAGCGGCCGTCTCGGCCGGCTGCGGGGTTTCGGTGGACATCGGGGATCCCTCAGATGCTTTCGGCGGCGGTCGCGGGCGCGAGCCCGAGGTCACCGGAACGCCCGGTGGTGATGAGCTCGACCACCTGGCCGGTGGTGACGTCGGAGCGCTTGACGTCGGCGGCGACTCGCCCGAGATAGAGGGCGGTGATGCGGTCCGCGACCTCGAATACGTCGATCATGTTGTGCGAGATCAGGATGACGCCGTGGCCGGTCTCTGCGAGGCGGCGGACCAGGTCGAGGACCTGCCGGGTCTGCGCGACGCCGAGCGCGGCGGTGGGCTCGTCGAGGATGACGACCTTCGACTCCCACAGCACGGCCTTGGCGATGGCGACCGTCTGGCGCTGGCCGCCGGACAGGCTCGCGACCTGCTGGCGCACCGACTTGACGGTGCGGACCGACAGCTTCGCGAGGGTCTCACGCGCGGCCTGCTCCATGGAGGCCTCGTCGAGAACGATGCCCTTCTTCCGCTCACGCCCGAGGAACATGTTCTGGGCGATGTCGAGGTTGTCGGCCAGCGCGAGGTCCTGGTAGACGATCTCGATGCCGAGGTCGCCCGCGTCTTTCGGGCTGCTGATCGAGACCTCGCGGCCCTCGAAGAGGATGCGGCCGGAGTCCACGGGGTGGATGCCGGCGATGCACTTGATGAGGGTCGACTTGCCGGCCCCGTTGTCCCCGACCATCGCGGTCACCTGACCGGGATAGACGGCGAGGTCGACGTCGTGGAGCACGTGAACGGCTCCGAAACTCTTGTTGATCCCCACCAGTTCGAGGGCGGGGGTTCCGTTCTCAGACAACGCTTGCTCCCTCGGAAGCGGAAACGGGGTGCCCGGTACGCCGGGCACCCCATCCACCGTCACTCGACTCCGGCCGCCTTGCAGATGGCGGCGTAGGAACCCTTGCAGAGTTCGGCGAGCTTGATGCCGCCGTCCGTCACGACCTGCTTCACGTTGTCCTTGAAGATGCCGATCGGCTTGAGAAGGATCGACGGGACATCGCGCTTCCCGACCGGGTCGTTCGCGGTGCCGGTGGTCTGCGGCTTCTCACCCTTGGCGAGGGCGGTGACGACCTTGACCAGGCCGTCGGCCTCCTGCTTGTTGGGCTTGTAGACCGTCATGCACTGGCTGCCGTCGAGGACGTTCTGCAGACCCTGCGGGGTCGCGTCCTGGCCGGTCACGGGCACCTTGCCGGCGTTGTTCTTCTTGAGGATGGACACCGCGGCGTTGCCGAGGCCGTCATTGGCGGCCAGGACACCGTCGATCTTGCCGTGCTGCTGGGTGTACATCTGCTCGAAGATCGTGGCGGCCTTCTGGTTGTCCCAGTCCGGGACGGCCTGCTCGGCGACCTTCTTGTAGGTGGTCACCTTGTCGAGGACCTCGTGCGCGCCCTGGCTGAAGAGGGTCGCGTTGTTGTCCGTCGGGGAGCCGTTCAGGTAAACGATGTTGCCGGCCTTGTCGCCCATGCACTTCTGCAGGCCGGCGCCCTGGACACGGCCGACCTCGGTGCCGTCGAAGGACACGTAGTAGTCGGCGGATCCGCCGAGCGTGAGACGGTCGTAGTCGATCGTCTGGACGCCCTGCTGCTTGGCCTTGCTCTCGATCGCCGCACCGGAGTTCGAGTCGAGGTTGACGATCGCCAGGATGGTCACGCCGTTCGTGATCATCTGGTCGGCGATGGTCTGCATCCGCTGCTTGTCGCCTTCGGCGTTCTGGATGTCGGCAGGGATGCCGGCCGCCTTGAACTCGGCGGTCAGGACCGGCCGGTCGAAGCTCTCCCAGCGCACCGAGGACTTGGTGTCGGGGAGAATGATCCCGACCTTCCCCTTGATCTTTGCCGCGCCGGTGGACTTGTCGCTTGTCTTGTCGTCGCTGCCGCTGCCGCAGGCCGCGAGGCCCGTCGTCGCCATGGCGGCGATGGCCGCGATACACGCCGTGCGCTTCAATCTCACGTCGACACCTTCTTCAAGCTCCCCAGGGAACAGTTTGTTTGGGCGCACAACGTATTCCTCACGGGCGCGCTCGCCTAGGGGGTCACCGGCCAAGACATCCGACGGTTACGACATCGAAACCTGATCGTCACATAATGGGATGCAGTCGGATAATCACACATATATGCCGATCAAGCCTTGGCAGGCCGGAACGAGGTCGCGAACCCGTCGAACACGCCCTGGCTCTTCGACCATTCGCTCTGCGGGACCGAGAAATAGAGGGCGTACGCGTGCTCGGCGCTCGCGAGGATGTTGCGGTTGAGGATGTGCGTACGGCCGTGCGAGCCGTTGTAGGTGAACTCCCAGTCCGCGGCCTTCTCCGCCTGGGGGTAGTCGATCTTCTCCAGCCGCACCCGGTGGTAGCCGGGGTAGCTGCCGGTGCGGCTCTTCTCCTGCGCCCGCCAGTCCTTCAGCGGGTCGGACTTGGGAGTGCCGGTCTGGTCGACGATCAGGAGCCGCGAGCTCTCGGGGTCCTCCACGTAGAGGTAGTGCCCGTGATGTGACGTCTTCCAGCCGTCCGGGACCCCGATCGAGAACTTCGTGCGGTCGTCATAGCGGTGGAACCCCTCCGGCAGGTCGCCGGACGGGGAGGCTGTCGGGAAGGCGGTCGGGCTCGGCGACGGGCTCTTGTGCGGCGTCGCGGACGGGCTCTTCGCCGCGCCGCGCGAGGGCGCCGCGGACGGGCGGGCGTCCGGGTGACCGCCGCCCGGCCAGCGGACGGCCAGGCCCAGCACGGCCAGCGCCACCAGCAGGCCCGCCACGGCCAGGACCGGACCCGGCCGCGGCCGGCCGGCGGTCACCGGCGTCGTCTCCTCCGACGCCGCCGTCTCGGCGGTCGCCGGCCCCTCGGACCGTACGCCCGGCTCCTCGCCGGCCGGTGCGGCCCCGCCCGCGATCTCCAGCAGGGCGTCCTCGATCGCCTGCGGTCCGGGGCGTGCGTCCGGCTCTCGCTGGAGGAGGCTCCTGATCAGCGGCCACAGCGGACCGGCCCTCCGCGGCGGATCGGGATCCTCCGTCACGACCGCCGCGAGGATCGCGACCGTGTTCTCGCGGTCGAACGGCGGGTGTCCCTCGACGGCGGTGTAGAGCGTGGCGCCGAGCGACCACAGGTCGGACGCGGGGCCGAGCGCGCTGCTCCGCGCGCGTTCGGGCGCCATGTACGACGGCGAGCCGATGAGGACCCCGGCCGACGTCACGGTCGAGCCGTCCTCGGCGGTGGCGATGCCGAAGTCGCCGAGCACGACCCGGCCGTCCTCGCCGATCAGGACGTTGCTCGGCTTGACGTCACGGTGCAGGATTCCGGCCTCGTGCGCCGCGCGGAGCGCCTCCAGGAGCTGGAGGCCGACCTCGGCGGTGCGCTCGGGGCTCAGTGGCCCGTCCGCGCGCACGATCTCGCCGAGCGACCGTGACCGTACGAACTCCATGACGATCCACGGCCGGCCGTCCTCTTCGACGATGTCGTAGACGCCGACGACGTTGTGGTGGCTGAGCCGCGCGGTGGTGCGCGCCTCCCGCACCGTACGGCGCCGCATCCGTTCCCGTTCCTCGCCGGTGAGCCCGGGTGGATAGGAGACCTCCTTCACCGCGACCTTCCGGCCGAGGAGCTCGTCGGTGGCGAGCCACACGACGCCCATGCCTCCGCGGCCGATGACCGAGCCGAGGCGGTAGCGATCCCTGAGCACGCGGGAGGTTTCCACGCCCTTACCGATAACCCGGGTGACGCGCGGCTAACTTCTCGCAGGTCACGTTTCTTCGGAGTTCTAAGTGGTTTACAGACGTTTTTGGTGATCTCTTCCGGATTGTCGCGTCGCTGTGTGAGAGTGACCGGAGGCACTCCGCACGTACCGCTGGAGGACACCGTGGACACCGATCCCGCGGCGTCCGGATGGCGCGAGACGGGCGAGCGGCTGCGGGTGTTACGTCACCTGCCGGAGCTGCGCGGCCTGCCCCGACGCCGCCTGCGCGCCCTCGAACCGGCCCTGCTCGTCGTCTCCCCCGGTGACGTCGTCTGCGAGCGCGGCGAGCCCGCCGACCGGATCTACGCGCTCGCCTCCGGCGAACTCGACGGGCCGGTGACCGCGAACGGCGGCCGGTACTCCTCCACCGTGCGCGCGGTCACCGCCGCACGCCTGTGGACGCTCCCCTCCGCCGATGCCGCGCCCGGTGTCCCCGCCGGCTCCGGGCTGCGCGTCGAGGCGCACCGGATCGGGCAGCGGGCGGGCGGCAGGGAGACGCTGCGCGAGGTGTCCCTGACGGTCGAGCCCGGCACGCTCGTCGCGATCGCCGGTGCGAGCGGCAGCGGGAAGACGACACTGCTCGACGCGCTCTCCGGCGTACGTCCGCCGTCGTCGGGCGAGGTGCGCCGCGACGAGGGGTCCTTCGGCTATGTACCGCAGGACGACATCATCCACCGGGAGCTGTCCCTCGTACGGACGCTGCGGTACGCCGCACGGCTACGGCTCCCCGCCGGCACGACGGCGGACCGGATCGAGGAGGCGGTGGGGCGCGTGCTGCGCGCCCTCGACCTGGACGCCCACGCCGGCACGCGGGTCGGCTCGCTGAGCGGCGGCGAGCGCAAGCGCGCGAGCATCGCGGTCGACCTGCTGACCCGGCCCGGGATCCTGTTCCTCGACGAGCCGACCTCGGGCCTGGACCCGGCGACCGCCTCGGACTTCATGCGCCTGCTGCGCCGCCTCGCGACCGCCGGCTCGACCGTGGTGCTGACCACCCACAACCCGCCCGACATCTCGCTCTGCGACGAGGTCGCGTTCCTCGCGGGCGGGCGCCTGGCGTTCCAGGGCACGCCCGCCGCGGCGTGCGCGTACTTCCAGACCGACCACGTCGAGGAGGTCTACGAGCGCCTCGCCGACGAGGACACCCCCGAGGAATGGGGACGGCGCTTCGCCTCCGCGCGTACGGACCGGCGCCGGTCCCGTACGCGCCCGCGCCGTCGTCGGGAGGCGGTCGCGGCCGGTGGACGCAGTGGCGGGTGCTGACCCGGCGCAATGCCGACCTGCTGGCCCGCAACCGGCTGACGGCGGCGATCCTCGTGGGGTCGCCGGTGATGGTGCTGATGATGTTCGCGGTGCTGTTCCGGCCGCACGCCTTCTCGTACGCGCGGCCGAGCCCGGCCGCGACGGTGATGATCCTGTTCTGGATCGCGTTCGGCGGGTTCTTCTTCGGCCTCACGTACGGGCTGCTGCAGATCTGCGCGGAGGCGCCGATCCTGAGGCGCGAGCGGCTCGCCGGGCTCGGCGTCGTCCCGTACGTCGCGGCGAAGGTCACCGTCCTGCTGCCGCTGCTGGCGGCGGCGGACGTGTTCATGCTGCTGGTGCTGCGGGCGCTGGGACGCCTGCCGTCGGCGGACGCCGGCACGTACGGGTCGCTGCTCGTCACCCTCCTGCTCACGTCGGCGGCGGGCCTGGGCCTCGGCCTGCTCGTCTCGGCGTCGGTCGGCGACCCGGCGCAGGCGACGATGGCCCTGCCGATGCTCTGCTTCCCCCAGGTGCTGTTCGTCGGCGCGATCCTGCCGGTGCCGGTGATGGCCGCCGCGGGGCGGGTGCTGGCGTACGGGATGTCGAACCGGTGGGCGTTCGAGGCGCTGGGTCACAGTCTCGGCGTGGCGCGCCTGTGGAGCCGCGGCGCGTCGCCGCTCGGTCCTCCGCTGCTGACGTCGTACGGCGGTTCGTTCGCCCGGCCGGTCGCGGTGGACTGGATGATCCTGGGCGGCTTCACCGCCCTGTTCCTCGGCCTCACCTGCGTGGTCCTCTGCCGAAAACGCTAGGACGAGGTGCCAGGGCGCTCCGCGGTACCGCGCCGCGCCACGAACACGAGCTCCCTGCCCGGCCGGTCGGGTGCGTCGCGTACGTCCTCGACGGCGAAGCCGTGCTCGCGCAGGTCCCGCTCGATCTCCGTACGTTCGCGGAAGCGAAGTGTCGATTCCGAGGTCAGTACGTCCCCGTCCGCGGCGAACACGTGCGTACCCCGGAAGCTCACCAGCGGCAGGCTCACGTCCGTCGGCTCGGCCCAGGTCTCGACGCGGCCGACGTCCGGGATGTCCGTCACGCGGTACGTGGTCTCGCGCGTCCACTCCGCCCACTCCTCCCACACGCGCCGCGCCGGATCGCGCGTCTCGAAGACGAGCCGCCCGCCGGGCCGCAGCGCCTCACGCGCGCCGCGCAGCGCCGTACGCCACGCCCGCGGATCGGCGATCGCCTGGGCGACGTTCCCGGTCATCGTCACCAGGTCGACCCGCATGGGCGGCAGGTCCCCCGCGTCGCCGTCGAGCCAGCGCACCCGCTCCGCGCCCGGTTTGCCACGCGCGACGCCGACGGACGCCCGCGCGGGATCGATCCCGGTGACCGCGATCCCTCGCCCGGCGAGCAGCAGCGCGAACACGCCCGTACCGCACCCGATGTCCAGCACGGACCGCGCCCCGAACTCCTCCGCCATCGCGAGATACGCGTCGAGATCGCTGCGGTCCGGATCGAGCGCGTCGTAGATGGCGGCGAGGCGCGGATGCCCGAAAGCCGCGTCGACCATGGAGCCGAACGTATGCGGCCCCGCCCCCGCGCGACCACTGCTTTTCCGGGTTACGGCGCCAGACGGCGGACCCGCCGGCGGCGCTAGCAACGCTCCCGCGGCGGCAGGCCGGCGCTCGAGGGGAAACGGTCGCGGTAGGTGTCCTCGGCGAAGCGGAGGAAGTGCTCGACGTCGGCGAGGTTGGAGGCGAGGCCGACGGAGACGCGGACCGCGCCACCGCTCGGGAGGCCGAGGATCTCCAGGTACTCGTCCAGGGTGGCGACTCTGCGGCCGGCCGACGCTGTGAGGGCGTCCTGGTCGATCATGAAGGCGGCCTCGCCCGCGCCGGGGTTGCAGAAGCAGCCCGTGCGCAGCGAGATCCCGCGGACGCCGCTCTCGCGTTCCACGACGCGCTCGTCCACGACGGCGCCGTCCGGGTCGCGGAAGTTGAACGCGACGGTGCCGCCGCGGCGTACGGTGCCGCGCGGCCCGTACACCTGGACCATGGGGCGGCCGTTGGTGTGCCGGAGGTTCTGGAGGCGGTGGAGCAGCCAGCCGGTGAGGCAGCGGACGCGGCGGTGGATGAGGTCGGCGCCGAGGTGTTCCACCCACTCGATGCCGGCCGCGACGTCCGGCACGGCGAGGAAGTTGAGCGTGCCGTCCTCGAAGGCGGTCTCGTCGCCGGCGAGGACGTGCCAGCCGCCCTGCGCGCTCACCGCCTGGATGGTGCCGCCGGCGAACCACGGACGCCGCAGCCGCGCCAGCGCCTCGCGGCGGGCGATGAGGCAGCCGACCCCGGTCGGGTACCCGAAGATCTTGTACCAGCTCACCGGGACGAAGTCCGGGTGGACCACGGACAGGTCGAGCCGGTTGGTGGGGGCGAACGCCGCCGCGTCGAGGAGGACGTCGTAGCCGTGGGCGTGCGCGAGGTCGATCCACTCCAGCGGGTGCTGCACGCCGGTGAAGTTGCTCTGCGCCGGGTAGGCGAACAGGCCGCCGGTCCCCTTCGCGAGGGCGGCGCGTACGGCGTCGTCGCCCGCGCGCAGCTCCGGGCCGCGTACGGGCACGTATTCGACGTCGCCGCCGCGGGCACGGGCGAACTCCCGGATACCGTTCACTGAATTGTGGTTGTCAAGGGTGAGAACGAAGTTGTTCTTTTGTCCGAAATCATATGATTCGCCGACCAGGCGGCAGGCCCCGGTGGCGTTCGGCGTGAAGATCACCGCGTACTCGTCCGGCGACGCGCCGAAGTGGGCGAGTATTCGCGCACGCGTCCGCTCGACCAACTCCGTGGCATTTTGGGACGTCGGGTTCGCCGAGTGCGGATTTCCGAAACAGGCGCCGCGCAGGCGTACGGCGTGGGCCGACACCTGGGTGTCCGCGGGCAGTCCGGCGCCCGCGTAGTCGAGGTAGACGTGGCCTCCGGCGTCCAGATATCCGTATTCCGTGGCGCGTACCTCGTCGAGCCGTCCCGTCAGGCAATAATCCGGATATCGACTGGTAAATGCCTGTGTCACAAAGGCGCTGCCCGCGGACTCCTCCCTGATCCTTTCGGTCTTCCAGCGACCTCCGAGCCCCCGCACCCCGTGCCCCAAGATGTCCGCGCCTCCCGCCTAACGACTCATAACCGCAGATATGCCCTTCTTTTGCATTCAATCCTCATAATTGTGGCTAAGCAAGGGTTATAACCCAGGGCATCAACGGCCGAGACGCGCCCGTACGACGAGATCGTGCAGCGCGGGCTCGGCCGACGGGCCCTCGGGCAGCGACGAGCGCTCGCGCTCCTCCTCCAGGCGGGTCGTCAGGGCGAGCACGTCGGCGGCGATCCGCTCGCGCCCGGGACCGTCCTGCGGCATCTCCCCGTGCTCGGCCGCGCGCTTGGCCGCGACCAGGTCCGGCAGGTAGCCGGGGCCGTGGCCGAGCAGCTTCGTCAGGTCCGCCTCCACCTCGCCCGTCCGCATGAGGTGGACGCCGGTGCAGAGCACGCGGAACGTGTAGAGGAGCGGCTTCAGCTCGCCCGTACGCTCGAACAGCGCCCACTGGGTCCGCGCGAAGCCGAGGTAGTGGTGAGCGTGGTGGCGGCTGAGGCAGCCCGGCGCGAGCGCGACCATCTCCTCGTGCACCGCCGAGGACGACACGACCAGCGGCGACAGCAGCTGCTCCAGCACGTAGCCGTTGCGCCGCAGCAGCAGCCGGCAGAACTTCGCCAGGTCGTGCGTGACGAGGTCGACCTCGACGCCGTCGCGGACCCACGTACGGTCGACGGTCTCGACGCCGGAGCGCAGCCCGGCGACGTCCTCCAGCGGCATCAGATGAACACCGCGCAGGTCGACGTCGGAGTCGACGGACGGGAACCCGTACAGGTGCGCACCACTGACCGTCGCGAACATCACGTCGCCGGTCACCTCGCCGAGCCACCCCGGCAGGACGGCGGTCATGCCGCGCTCCGGCGCCGTACCGACATCAGGAACTCCTCCGCGCGCGCCCGGTCCGGCTCGGCCGGGAGCACGCTCGTCTCCAGGGCGGCGTCCATGTCGGCCGTCAGCGACCTGCGCCACTCGTCGATCTCCTCCCACGGCAGCTCACCGCGGCGTACCGCGAGCAGGCGTTCGTGGTGGCCGCCGACCTCGACCATGGGTCGGCCGTACCGCAGGACGTGGTGCCCGCTCAGCAGGAGCCGCAGGAGGTGCATCACGTGCTTCCACCTCGGCTCGCCGCGCGTGCGCAGGTCGCCGTCGAGCTTGCGGAGCTGGCTCTCGGCGTACTTCAGGAAGGTGCGGTGCACGTGGCGGGACAGGAACGCGTCGCGGCGTGCGAGCAGCTCCTCCCCCGTCTCGGTGACCGCCTCGACCATCGGCGACCACAGGCACTCCAGCACCGTCGGGTTGGCGTCGAGCGCCAGGCCGAGGAAGCGTTCGAGCTCCCAGGAGAACCGCTCGGCGTCCGGGCCGTCGACGTGCGTCGGTGGCTTGTCGAACCCCCAGAACATCGGCGTCGGCGCGACGAAGACGCCGCGCCGGTCCACGTCGCTGTCCTCGGTGCTCAGCCCGTACGCGCGGGAACCCACGACGACGGACAGCACCGTGTGGTCGCGGACGAGATCAAGATCGCTCACACCGAGGAGCCTGGCCGACATCCCGCCCGAATCCCACCGATTTACGAGATCGTTCGCCGCCCGATCGCGAGCCGCCCGACGAACGTGGCGGTCAGCCGGGGCGAGCCGAGCGACTCCAGCCGGCGCTCCACCCGGGCGAGGAAGTCGGCGCGCCGCGTCTCGCCGAGCGCGTGCGTGCCGGACTGCGTCGCCAGGTTCGCGAGGTAGTCGCCGGCCCGGTAGGTCACCTCGAACGGGTAGCGCAGGCTCGCCACCTCCTCGAAGAGGTCCCCTGCCTCCGGCGGGAAGTGCCAGTGGCCGATCCGCTCCGGAGGCGGTGGCGGCTCGCCCTCGAATCCCACGGCGCGGTAGTCCTCCTGCACGTCCGCCCAGAAGGGTTCGGCGCTCGCGGGCCGCGCCCACAGGCAGCCCGCCACGGCCATCACGCCGCCGGGCCGCAGCAGCGCGTACGGCTTGGAGTAGCGGAGCTCCGGGTCGATCCAGTGCAGCGAGTTGACCGCCACCACCGCGTCGGCCGGGGCGGCGCGCGGCTCCCAGTCCTCGAAGGAGGACGTCACCACCTCGGCGGCGGGGAGCCCGGCCAGCCGCCGCCGGGCCACGGCCGCGAGCCCGGCGCCCAGCTCGACGGCGGTGACGGCCAGCCCGCGCTCGGCGAGCGGAACGGTCGCCTGACCGGTTCCGCAGCCGATCTCGACCACCCGCGCGCCGGCGGCGAGCCCCGCGCGTTCGACCAGGTCGTCGAACAGCCGCGGCGGGCAGACCGGCCTGGTGCGCTGGTAGTCCTCCGCCGCGCGGTCGAACCCGGCACGCAGGTCATGACGTCCTAAGGTCTCTTCGCCGATTCCCATCGCTCCTCCGTTTCATGAGCACTGACCGGCAGGCCAGAGGACTAGTGTCGTCCCATGGGAAGCCACATCGGTGTCACCGGACTCGCCGTGATGGGCCAGAACCTCGCGCGCAATATCGCGCGGCACGGATTCCCGGTGGCCGTCCACAACCGGAGCGACAGCCGTACCAGGGAACTGATGGACCGGTACGCCGGCGAAGGCGCCTTCACTCCGGCGTTCACGCTCGAGGATTTCGTCGCGGCGCTCGACCGCCCGCGACGCGTCGTGATCATGGTCAAGGCGGGGAAGCCCGTCGACGCCGTCATCGACGAGCTGGTGCCGCTGCTCGACGAGGGCGACATCATCATCGACGGCGGCAACTCCCACTACGACGACACCCGGCGGCGCGAGGCCGCGCTGACCGCGCACGGCATCCACTTCCTCGGCACCGGCATCTCCGGCGGCGAGGAGGGCGCGCTGAACGGCCCGAGCATCATGCCCGGCGGCCCGCGCGAGGCGTACGAGCCGGTCGAGGCGATCTTGACCACGCATCGCGGCCCAGGTCGACGGCGACGCCGTGCTGCGACCACATCGGCCCCGACGGCGCGGGCCACTACGTGAAGATGGTCCACAACGGCATCGAGTACGGCGACATGCAGCTCATCGCGCGAGGCGTACGACCTGCTGAGCCACGGCGCCGGGCCTGTCCGCCGAGGAGATCGCCGAGGTCTTCCGGAGTGGAACGAGGGCGACCTGGAGTCCTACCTCATCGAGATCACCGCGACGTGCTCGGCCCAGAGGACGCCGGAGACGGGCAAGCCGCTCGTCGAGGTGATCCTCGACAAGGCCGAGCAGAAGGGCACCGGCCGCTGGACGGCGCAGTCCGCGCTGGAGCTGGGCGTCCCGCTCACCGCCATCACCGAGGCCGTCTTCGCCCGCGCGCTGTCCGCGCGCAAGGACCAGCGCGTCAAGGCGTCACGCACGCTCGCGGGCCCGAGCGGCGGCACGGCCGGCCCGGAGTTCGTCGACGCCGTGCGCGACGCGCTGTACGCCTCGAAGGTCGTCGCGTACGCGCAGGGGTTCGAGCAGATCCGCGCGGCGTCGGAGGAGTACGGCTGGGATGTCGACCCGGGCACGCTGGCCACGATCTGGCGCGGCGGCTGCATCATCCGCGCCCGCTTCCTCGACCGCATCAAGGACGCGTACGACGCCGAGCCGGACCTGGCGAACCTCCTGCTGAACGACTACTTCGCCGAGGCGATCGCGGGCGGCCAGGAGGCGTGGCGCCAGGTCGTGCGCACCGCCGTGGAGCTGGGCGTCCCGACGCCCGGCGTTCTCCTCGGCCCTGGCCTACTACGACGGCTTCCGCCGCGAGCGCGGCCCGGCGTCCCTGATCCAGGGCCTGCGCGACCACTTCGGCGCCCACACGTACCTCCGGACCGACCGCGAGGGCTCCTTCCACACGATGTGGTCCGAGGACGGCCGCGAGGTCGGCGCCGACTGATCATCGCGGGGGCGTCCGGAGGAACCCGGCTATCGCGGCGCGCACCGCCCGCGGGTCCTCCAGGTGCACGTCGTGCCCCGCGCCGGGGACCTCCACCACCGTGGTCTCCGGCCTGCGGCGGACCATCTCCCGCACCTCCGCCTCCGTGACGAACCCCTGCCCGGCGCGTACGACGAGAGCCGGGCAGGCGGCCCGCTCCCACTCCGGCCAGGAGTCGCGGCCGCCGTCCTCCGTCTCGACCGACCGGACCATCAGGCCGGGTTCGAACCTCGGCCACCATCCGTCCCCGCGCTCCTCCAGCCCGGCGGCCCACCCCGCGCCGGCGGGGCCTCCCCCGAAGAAATCGGCGGCGGCGGCCGGTGAGGCGAACGGGACCGGCCAGGACGCGAGCCGGCGTTCGATCCTGGCCGGAGCCTCCGGGTCGCCTGCGGCCGGGGACGCCTCGATCATCACCAGCGCCCGTACGAGGTCGGGGCGGGCGTCCGCGGTGAGCAGCGCGGTGTGGCCGCCCAGCGACTGGCCGACCACGACGGCGCCGGTCAGGCCCAGCTCCTCGATGACGGCGACCACGTCGGCGACGTACGCGGCGCGGGAGACGTCCTCCGGGTGGCGTTCGCTCGCGCCGTGGCCGCGCTGGTCGAGGGTGACCACGCGGTACGCGTCGCGCATCCACGCGACCGTGGCGTCCCACTCGCCGCGATGACCGGCCAGGCCGTGCAGCAGCAGCACCGGATCACCCGGCCCGCCGTGGTCCTCCACGACGAGCCGGACGCCGTCCCTGACCACCGTGCGCTCCACCGGTCTACAGCCGCGGGTCGACGGGCTCGGACTCCAGGGCCAGGACGGCGAAGACCGGCTGGTGGACGCGCCACAGCGGTTCGCCGGCGGCGAGGCGGTCCAGGGACTCCAGGCCCAGGGCGTACTCGCGCATCGCCAGGGAGCGCTTGCGGCCCAGCGACCGGCCCCGCAGGCGCTCCAGGTGCTCCGGCTCGGTGTAGTCGGGGCCGTAGATGATCCGCAGGTACTCCCGGCCACGGCACTTCACCCCCGGCTGCACCAGGCGGCGCGCGTCCGCGGCGCGGCGGCCGTCGCAGCGGCTTCACCACCATGCCCTCGCCGCCGCGCCGCGGTGAGCTCCTCCCACCACTTCATCGCGGCGTCTCGTCGCGCCGGGACGGTCCAGGTCGACGACGAGTACGACGGTCGGCGCGAACAGCTCGTCGGCCGCCGCGAGCCGGTCGGCGATCTCCAGATGCCACAGGTGGTCGCGGTCGGCGTAGGACGTGCCCTCGCCGGCGAGCACCTGGAACGGCGCCAGGCGCAGGCCCGCGAGCCCCTCCACCGGGCAGCAGTAGCGGCGCGTACGCGTCGCGGAACAGCCCGGCGTTGGCGGCCCGCGCGGTCGACCGCTCGCGCAGGGGCCGCACGTCGACGCCGCGCGCGGCGGCGCGCGCCAGGGCGTCGGCGGCCATCGGCAGCGCGGCGCCCGCCGCGGCGCCGATGGCCGCGTACTGGTCGCGCAGCAGCTCCGCCGCCTTCACCGACCAGGGCATCAGCTCGCAGTCGAGCACCAGCCAGTCCGTCGTCCAGCTCGTCGAAGAGGAACCCGGCGGCCGACGCCGTACCCGGTCGAGCAACTCCTCCGTCAGCCGCGCGTCGGGAAGAACGGCCGGCCGGTGCGGGTGTGGACGCGCCGGTGCGTGCCGTCGTCCACGCCGAACCGGGCGGCGGCGACATCGGCGTCCCGGCCACCACGACGATGGCGCGCGAGCCCATGTGCTTCTCCTCGCACACGACCCGCTCGACGCCCTCTTCGCGGTACTCCGCGAACGCCTCGGCCGGGTGCTCGAGGTGGCCGTCGCGGGGAGGTGTCGGCGGGCGCCATCGTCGGCGGCAGGTACACGAGCCAGCGCGGGTCGATCGGCGAACCGGCTCATGACCTCCAGCGCGGCCGCGGCGTTCTCGGCGCCGTACGCTTGATCCGGCCCATCAGCCGGGTCTGCGACGCGCTTCCTCGACGTCGCCGATCCGAGCACGCCGGACTCGCGCGCGTCGGCTCGCGGGCCACCGGGCGCGAGCGGGCGGACCGGCTCGTACCAGACCTGCGTGCGCCGGCACGGAGACCAGCTCGCGCTCGGGGTAGCGCAGCGCGGTCAGCGAGCCGCCGAACACGCAGCCGGTGTCGACGCAGAGCGTGTTGTTCACCCATTCCGCCGCGGGCACGGGCGTGTGGCCGTAGACGACCATGGCGTCGCCCCGGTAGTCCTCGGCCCACGGGTAGCGCACCGGCAGGCCGTACTCGTCGGTCTCGCCGGTCGTCTCGCCGTAGAGGGCGAAGGAGCGCACGCGGCCGGACGCACGGCCGTGGAAGGCCTCCTTCAGGCCGGCGTGCGCGACGACGAGGCGCCCCCGTCGAGGACGAGGTGGCTGACCAGGCCGTCGATGAACGTCAGCACCGAGGCGCGGAACTCCGGTGACTCGGCGGCCAGCTGCTCCAGCGTCTCGGCAAGGCCGTGCGCGACCTTGACCTTGGTGCCCTTCAGTGCGCGGGCCAGCTTGTTCTCGTGGTTGCCGGGCACGCAGAGCGCGGTGCCGGCCTCGACCATGCCCATGGCGAGGCGGAGCACGCCCGGGGGTGTCCGGGCCCCGGTCGACGAGGTCGCCGAGAAGCACGGCCGTACGGCCCGAGGGTGCGCGGCGCCGACCGCACGCCCGCGTCGTCGCGCGCGATCACGTATCCGAGCGCGGTCAGCAGCTCCTCGAACTCCGCGCGGCAGCCGTGCACGTCGCCGATGATGTCGAACGGCCCGGTGCACCTCGCGCCGGTCCGGCCACGCCTTCTCGTAAGTGACGACGGCCTCGTCGATGTCGTCGCCGCGCAGCACGTACGCGCTTGAACTGGCGTTCCAGCTCGCGCATGCCGCGCCGCAGCTCGCGGCGCTGGCGGGGGACGACGTGCGGGCAGGTCGCGGTCGGTGCGCGCGGTGTTCCGCTCCTTCGCGACGCTCTCCGGCACGTCGAGCACGATGGCGACCGGGAGCACGTCGTGCTCCTTGGCGATCCGCAGGAGCTGCTGGCGGGGGCGCGACTGGACGTTCGTCGCGTCGACGACGGTGAGCAGTCCGCGCCGCAGCCTCTCGCCACGATGTGGTGCAGGAGCTCGAACGCGTCGGTGGTGGCGGACTGGTCGTTCTCGTCGTCGGACACCGTCGCCCGGCAGTGGTCGGACGAGACGACCTGCGTGGGCTTGAAGTGCCGTGCGCGCGAAGTGCGACTTGCCGGAGCCGGACACGCCGACCAGCACGACGAGCCCCATCTCGGGGATCCGTCAGCTCGGTCATCGGGTGAACACTCCCATCTGGGTGGGCGGGCCGACCTCGGGGTCGTCGTCGCCGACGGGTACGCGGCGGACACCGTAGCCGTACGTTCCGGCCACCTTCTCGGTCCACGCCGGAACTCCTCGCGGGTCCACTCGAAGCGGTGGTCCGGGTGGCGGTGGCCGGTCAGCCCCTCGTAGCGCACGTTGTGCTCGACGTTCGGTGTGGTGACGATCACGACGCGCGGCGCGGCGTCGCCGAACACGACGCGTTCGACGGCGGGCAGCCGTGGCGGGTCGAGGTGCTCGATGACCTCCATGAGCACCGCGGCGTCGTACCCGTGGAATCGCGGGTCGGTGTAGGTCAGCGCTGAGGTGAACAGGGTCAGGCGGTCCCGCTGCGCGGACGGCATCCGGTCCGGCTTGAGCCTGCGCTCCGCCGCCGTGATCGCCCGCGCCGAGACGTCCGTGCCCGCGACGGAGCGGTAGCCCGCGTCCTTCAGCAGCCGGGTCGTCAGCCTTCCCCGAGCCGCAGCCGAGGTCGATCACGCTGGACACGCGCTCGGCCCGCAGCGCGTCGAGCACGGCCTCGATCCGCCGTTCGGCGAGCGGCACATGGGAACGCGTCTCCTCGTCGATCGGGTCGGCTTCCAGCGTGTCCTCGGAGATGTCGTCCGCGTCCGCGAGCCGTGCCAGCGCCGTACGGACCAGGCCGCGGCGGTTGGCGAGGTAGCGGCGGGTGATGTGGCTCCGCTCCGGGTGCGCCGCCAGCCAGCCGTCGCCCGCGCGGATCAGCTTGTCGACCTCGTCCATGTCGACCCAGTAGTGCTTGGAGCTGTCCAGGACGGGCAGCAGAACGTACAGCTGGTTCAGCGCGTCGGCGAGCCTCAGCTCCCCGTCGAGCCGCAGTGTGACGTACCGGGAGTCGCCCCACTCCGGGAAGCGCTCGTCGAGCGGGATCGGCCGCGCGTCGACCTTCCAGCCGAGCGGCTCGAACACCCGTACGGCCGCCTCCGGGCCGCCCAGGCACGGGAGCGCCGGCAGAGTGATCGTCAACGGCATCGGCGTCGCGGCGAGCTCGGGGCGGTCGGCGCTGCGTCCGCGCATGGCGGAGCGGAAGACGTTCGCCATCGCCGAGGCCAGCAGCGACGACGCCGCGTATGGCCGGTCGTTGACGTACTGGCCGAGCGAGACGTCGGGCGTACGGCGGGTCTTGGCCAGCTTGACCGGGTCGACGTCGAGCAGCAGTGCCGCCGTGCAGCGCTCCTCGTCGGCGTCCGGGTAGAAGACGTGCGCGGTGCCGAACGACTGCTCGAACGCCTGCACCCGCTGGGGATGCTTCACCAGGAGGAAACCGAGATCGGTCGCGGGCCGGGCTGTCGTCGTGATCGTCAGTAGCACCTCGACAGTGTCCCGGATGTCCGGCCGGCGCCCTACCGGATTTACTCCGTGTACGAGGCGAGGCCGCGGACCATCAGCTCCACGCCGAACCTGAGGCGGCGTTCTCCCCCGCCGGTCATCAGGGGGTCGACCATCGACGTGATGACCGGGAAGCGCTCGGGCGGGAGGCTCCGGTAGTACGCGGCGACCTGCGCGATGTACTCCTCGGCGTTCGCCTGCGTGGCACGCCCGCGCTCGCGGTGCAGCGACTCCTCGAACGCGTCGGCGAGGATGTAGAGCGCGAGCCGGTCCAGGAACCAGGCCGCCTGCTGGTCGGGGACGCCTCCGGAGCGCAGGATCGCCAGGAGGGCCTCGGCGAAACGCAGGGAGTTCGGGCCGACCGGGATGTTGGCGAGCGCGGCGCGCGCGATGCCCGGGTGACGGGTCCACACGCCGTGGGCCGCCACGGCCGCCTCCATGACCTGCTCACGCCAGCGCCCGCGCTCGGGGGCCGGCAGCTCGATCTCGCCGACGACGCGGTCGACCATCAGCTCCAGGAGCTCGTCCTTGTTCGCGACGTGCGCGTACAACGACGCCGGGCCCGTGTTCAGCTCGACCGCGACCCGGCGCATGCTGAGCGCGTCGAGCCCCTCGGCGTCGAGGATTCGCATCGCGGTGTCGACGATCAGCTCACGACTCAGCGGCCGGCGCTGACGCGCGTCCTTGCGGGGGCGGCGCCACGGCGGCGGCGGGATCTCGGTCGTCCCTGTCATCGGGCACTCCTCCTTCGAACAGCGTACCGTTCACGCGAACGCCGTTCCGTGCGCCGGAGAGCGCGGCGCGCTCTCCGGCGCACGGCCGTCAGACCTGCGGGAGCACCTCACTCGCCAGGAGCTCCAGATGGTCGAGATCATCGAGATCGAGTACCTGCAGGTAGACGCGCTCGGCGCCGATCACGCCGAACTCCCCGAGCCGGTCGACCACTTCGGCCGGAGTGCCGGCGAGACCGTCCGTCCGCAGGTCCTCCAGCGGGCGGCCGATGGCCTCGGCCCGCCGCCGCAGCTCCGCGTCGTCGCGCCCGCAGCAGATGACCTGCGCGGCCGAGAGCTTGATGGATCCCGCGTCGCGTCCGCCGTTCGAACAGGCCGCGCGTACCCGCTCGAACGCCTCGCGGGTGTCGTCGAGCCGGTGGAACGGCACGTTGTACTCATCGGCGTACCGCGCGGCGAGCCGCGGAGTGCGCTTCGCCCCGGCGCCGCCGACGATGATCGGCGGTCGCGGCTGCTGTACCGGCTTCGGCAGCGCCGGTGAGTCGGTCACCTTGTAGTGGGCGCCGTCGAAGGAGTACGTCTTGCCGACCGGGGTCTCCCACAGGCCGGTGACGATCTCCAACTGCTCTTCGAGCCGGTCGAACCGCTCGGCGAGGCCGGGGAACGGGATCCCGTACGCGGTGTGCTCGTCGTCGAACCAGCCGGTGCCCAGCCCGAGCTCGACACGGCCGCCACTCATGTCGTCGACGTTCGCGACGGAGATGGCGAGCGGCCCGGGAAGCCGGAAGGTGGCGGCGGTCACGAGCGTACCGAGCCGGATTCGCTCGGTCTCCCTGGCGATGCCGGCGAGGGTGATCCAGGCGTCGGACGGGCCCGGGAGACCGCCGACATCCATCATCTTCAGGTAGTGGTCGGAACGGAAGAACGCGTCGAAGCCGTACTCCTCGGTGGCCTTGGCGACGCGAAGCAGGGTGGCGTAGTCCGCGCCCTGCTGGGGCTCGGTGAAGATCCGCAAAAGCATGTCGCCCATCCTGCTACCGCGTCGCCATGATCCGCCATCGGATCTCGTACTAGGTGTACTGCCCAGGGCGGTTGGTCGATCCGGTGGTGGGGCGCGCGGCAGAGGAGTCGGCCTGGTTCTGGCCGGCGACCGGCGACAACGTGACGGGCCGCGGCCTGCGCGCCGCGTGGCAGGTTGGAGCCCCGGACACGCCCTGGGGCCGGGCTCCCCGCCACGGCGGACGATCTGCCGGACAGAGGTGTCCGGTGGGCCTTTCGGCCCACCGGACGAACTTCTTAACCCTCCTGGCGACGGCGTGAGCGGCCGACGCGGTAGAGGACGGCGCCCGCACCCGCCAGGCCGAGGCCGGAGAGCGCCAGCAGCGCCGAGGACGTGCCCGTGGTCGGCAGGTGCCGCACGGTCACGTTCGGGCGTGCGGCCAAGGGCCTCGCCATGCGCGTGTGGCATGCCGCGCCGCCGCTACCGCACTGGAACCGCTCGGGACGTACGCCCGGACGGGAGTGCAGCGCCGGCCGGACGTGGTGCCCGCCGCGCGGAGCCGAACCCAGCGGGCAGATGAAACCGGTGCCCTGTGCGAGGCAGCCCTTGTGCGCGCGGCCGTACGAGCGCGGGACGCGCACGAAGTGGCCACGCCGCGACGGGACGCGGCCCGGCAGGATCACCGGGTCGTTCGCCTCGCGGCCCATCACGGGGCGCTCGTGCCGGCCGGCCGGCCGGTGCAGGGACTTGCCCGGGCTCGCCAGCGGCGTGATCGGCACGCTCTCGCCGTCGACCGGGTGCTCCCGCGTGCCCGCGCAGGTCAGCGTCGCCGACTTGCCCGGAACGACGGCGTCCTCGGCCATGGGCTTGTCCGCCAGCGCCTGGCACGGCGAGACGCCGCCCGGGACCGGGGGCGCGGCGGGCGCCGCGTCCGGTGTCTCCGGGGTCGTCCCGGCCGGCCGGTCCTGGGCCGCGACGCAGCCGCAGGCTTGCGGGATGCCGGACGCCCCGGCGCACGGCGAGGTCACCGGAACGTCCTGCGCGGCGACCGGGGTCTCGGCGACGGCGCCGCACGGCAGCGTCACCGCGTGGCCGGGAACCGTGACCTGCTCGCCGGACCCGATCGGCGCGACGGGAACCAGGGGCGCCAGCGGCGCCAGAGGAGCCAGAGGAACGATGCCCGGCGTGCCCGGCACCACGACGACGCCGCTGGACGGCCGGCGCGGAGCGACGGCGCCCGGCTCCGCCGGACGGTCCCGCCCGGCCAGGCACGGCGCGTACGGCCGGTCGGCGACGTGCTCGGCCGCCCGGCACGGCGCCACGACCGGCCGCTCCTTCTCACCCGCACAAGCGCCGGCGTTGACGTGAGTCCCCTCGTCGGCCTTGCACGGCGTCACGGCCGGCTGGTTCCGAGCGGACGCGCACGGCGGAACCGCCTCCTTGACCTGAGCACCCTGCTCGGCCGCCCGGCACGGCGCCAGAACCGGCCCGCCCTGAACGGCCGCGCACGGCGCAGCGGCGTCGGCCGCCGGCTTGGCCGCCGCGTCGCATGGCGACGCCGCGGGGTTCTCCTTCACAGGCGCGCACGACGGGGCCGCGGGCCTGATCCGGGTGTCCTGCTCGGCCGCCTGGCACGGCGTCAGGGCCGAGTGGTCCTCGGCCGGTGTCGCGTGGTGCGCCGGCCGGTCGGGGACCATGACGGGCATGCCCGGCACGACCACCACGTCCGGCGCCGCGGCCTGCCGTCCCCGGCACTCGCACGAGCCGAGCCCGCCCGCCGCACACGGCGGGATCGCGGGCTTGGCGTCCGCAGCCGGCTTGGCGTCCTTGGCCGGAACGGCCGCACCACAAGGAGCGGCGACCGCCTCGTCACGCTTGGCCGCGCACGGCGGAACCGCGGGCTTGGCGTCCGTAACCGGCTTGGCCACCGCGCCGCACGGAGCGGCGACCGCCTGGTCACCCGTCGCGCACGAGGGCGCCGCGGGCTTGGCGTCCGTGGCCGGAGCGGGCACGCCGCATGGAGCGGCCACCGCCTCGTCGTGCTTGGCCGCGCACGGCGGAACCGCCGGGTCGGCCTTCGCCTGTTCGGCCGTCCGGGCGGGCCTTCCGGTCTCCGTCTTGGCGGCCTTGGCCGCGGCCGCCTCGCACGGCGTCACCGCCGTACGGCCCGGCGTCGCGCACGGTGCGGTGAGCAGGCCCCGCACGTCATGCCCCGTGGGGTCGAGCGCGCACTGCTCGCCGGACGCGCTCGCCGGTACGGGCTCGGCCGGGTTCTTCGCGGCCTCGCAGGTGCCGGCGTTCGGCTTCACCGGTGTCGTCTTACCGCCACCGACCCTCGCGGGCAGGATCAGCGCGCAGGGCCCGACGGGTGCCAGCGGCGAGACCGAGCTGCGGACGACGACGGCCTCGGCCGCGCCGGGGCCGCGCTGGGTCTGCATGACCGGGTACGGCACCGCGGCCGGCTCGGCCCGCCTCGACGCTTCCTTGCCCGGCCGGGAGGCCGGCGGGAACTCGGTTCTCCGCGTCTCCCGCGACGGCGAGCTGCGCCAGGACACCTGGACGGGGTTGATGAGCGGCCGCGCGGCGTGCTGCCTTGGGGCGACGGTCGCGGTGAAATCGCCGTGCCTGGTCTCGCCCTGCGGCAGGAGGCCGATCTTGCAGAAGAGCCGGCTGCCGTGCTGCCACCGGCACTTCGGCGGCAGGGCGAGGACCTTGAGGCCCTTGTCGGGCGTCGCGGTGAGCGAGACGTTCCGCGCCGGGAGCGTCCCCTTGTTGGTCACCTCGTATGGCCATTTGTACGTACGGCCGGGCAGGATCACGCCCTGCGGCCCCTTTGTGTCGACCACGAGGTTGGCGCCCCCCTGACCGTTTCGGCGATCGTGGTCCCGATGTGAGATGTCGTGACCGTGCTTTCGTACCGCCGAACCGTGGACGCCGGCGTGCGCCGGCTGCGGCATGACGGCCAAGCACGATATGGCCGCCACCGCCGAGATACATCGGGTTCCGGCACGCGCGGCGCGGCCAGAGAAGTCAAACATGCTTATCCCCCGTGAACTGCTCAGATGCTATTGACAACGTCCCGTTCTAATGGCTGCGGAGAAAACCACATAGCAGCGCGTCGGCGTGTCGTCACAAAGCGTGATGGTAAAAACCCGGCCACGTACGAACTGCCCGTAACGTTTATGGCGCGGAGCGATAGTTCTAATGACGATTTTTCGACCAGAAGGAACACTCTCGTGCCTGAGAAAAAGGTCACCGCCGCTACGCTCGCCGGCGCTGTCGCGACGATTCTCGTTTGGATACTTCACCTGGCCGGCGTGGACGTACCGTCGGAGGTGGCCGCGGCGATCGCGACCGTCCTCGCGGCGGTGGCCGGCTACTTCGCCCCGCACACGCACCGCCCCGACCTGGCCCCCGCGACGAAGAAGGCCGCGGACTCCTGACCGTCGCCTCCGGGGTGTGTCCCCTACACACCCCGGAGGGCCCGTCAGATGCCGTCGCCGCAGTCGACGGCCATGTCTCCGCCGGAGCTCATGGCGTCCTTGAGCACTTCGCCGTCGACCTTGAGCGAACAGCTCAGTGAGCCGCCGCCGTCACTGTGCGCGCGAATGTCGAATTCCTGCCCCTCGGACGCGGTGAACGTCTTGCTCCACGGCGGCGAGACGACAATGCGCTTCTTCGGGCCTCCGGGCAGCGCGTAGGTCACGGAGGTACGGCGGACGGTGCCGCCGACGGTGAAGGTGACCCGGTGCGTCCGCCCCTCGGGAGCCGTACGCGAGGGAGCCTCCCCCGGAGCCGCACTGGAGGGCACGGGAGCTACCGGAGCCGCGCCGGATGACACTCCGGCCGCGGGCGTCTCCGTACGCGCGGCGCGGTGGCCGCCGGGCGAGCAGGCCGCGAGCAGGAGTCCCGCGACCGCCAATGAGAAGATCCGCATGTCGTCCTCCCGCGTGATGACAATGTGTACTGACAAGATTACTTAGAGTCATCATCTGATGATCAGGCGGCCCCCGTAGTGCGCCCGGGTCTACTGTGGGCGTCTTCCTACGCTGGAGTTCAGCCTTGACGGACCAGTCACGCTCGGCATTTCGGCTCGCCGCATTCCTCGCCGGAGCGGGCACGATGCATTTCCTCGCCCCCCGCCCGTACGACGCGATCATCCCGGAGCGGCTGCCGGGCCCTCCGCGCGCGTGGACCTATTTGAGCGGCGTCGCCGAACTCACCTGCGCCGCGGCGGTCGCCCACCCTCGTACGCGCACCCCCCGACGGTAAGGATTCGCCCAGCCCAGGCCCTTGTTCGGCGATATGAACGGCTGTGCCCCACAGAGCACGGGTAGGTGACGTTCCGGGATCATCTACTGACCGGGGGCTTCTCATGCCAGGCAGGATCCATCTGGTCGTGGTCGTCGCGCTGGGCGCGGGGGCCGGCACGCTGGGCGTCGGGGCCGTCGCCGACGCGATACTGGGCCGGTCCGCCTCCCGTGCCGGCGCCGTCATCAAGAACACGGCCGGCCGTACGGTGGGCTCGCTCCGCGTCGACGACGCCGAGGGCGGCAAGTCACGTGTCACGGTGACCGCCGCGGGCCTGGCCGCCGGCTACCACGGGTTCCACGTCCACACGAAGGGCATCTGCGACGCCGGCTCGACCGACCCGGCCACCGGCAGCCCGTTCTTCAGCGCCGGCCCCCACTTCAACCTGGGGACGGGCTCCCACCCCGACCACTCCGGCGACCTCCCCGACCTCCTGGTCGAGGCGGACGGCACCGGCAGCGCGACGTTCGTGACGGACCGCTTCCGTGTCCGGCAGCTGGTGGACCGCGCGATCATCGTCCACGCTCTGCCGGACAACCAGTCGAACGTGCCTCGCCGCTACAGCGCCACCGCTCCCGACGCCGAGACCCTGAAGACCGGCGACTCGGGCGCCCGCGTCGCCTGCGGCGTGATCACCGACCGCCGGGTCCCCGAGTCACCCGGCTCCGGCTGATCCGCTCAGGTGAGATCGGAGACGATCCGCTTCGTGGCGCCGACGATCAGGGACTCCTCAGGCGGAGTGCCGTACCCGTGCCGGTCGGACATGATCGCCACCACCAGCGGGGCCGTGTGGGGCGGCCACAGCGATTCCACAAGAACTATCAGATGCTTATTATTTTATTAATTATTAAATATACAAAATTTATAAAAAAAAAAAAATACGATGGCGACGTCGCCGGCCCTGCCGTAGTCGCCGGTTCCGGTCTTGTCGGCCACCGTCCACCCCTTGGGAAGCCCCGCACGGATGCGTCCGGTGCCGGTGGTGCTGCGTACGAGCCAGTCATTGAGCAGGGCACGTTTGTCGGCCGTCAGCGCGTCACCGAGCACCAGCTTCCGGTAGTCGGCGGCGATCGCACGGGGAGTGGTGGTGTCGCGCGGTAGGCCACCGTGGCGCCCGTGCCGGTCGCCACGGCGTACACGCCCAGGCGGGCGGCGTGCTCGTGTTCGAGCGCCGCGTACCGCGACAGGTCCGGGGCGCGCGTGGGGCGGACCGGCGCCGGAGGGTGGGACGAGCCGCGACCCGGCGCCGGGGACCTGTCACACCCCGCCAGTGGCAGCAGGGCCGCGGCTGACAGCAGAGCACGACGGGAGGGGGATCCGCTCTCACACGCCCTAGTCACGTGCCAGCGTCGCCACGAGCTCCACGTGCTGCGTCATCGGGAACGCGTCGAAGGCGCGCAGCCCGGCCAGCGTCCAATCGTGTTCGGCGAAGAACGCCAGGTCACGAGCCAACGTCGCCGGGTCGCAGGAGACATAGGCGATGCGGCGCCCGGCGAGTTCCGCGACGCGCTTGACGACGTCGCGGCCCGCGCCCGTACGGGGCGGGTCGAGGACGACCAGGTCGGCGCGGTTCAGGCGTGACTTGCCCCGGCCGAAACGGAGCTCCTCCAGCAGGGTCTCGACCTCGCCGCGTTCGATCGAGACGTGCGGGAGGTCGCGGAGGTTGAAGCGGGCGTCGCGGACCGCCTGGCCGTCGGACTCGATGCCGATGACGAGGCCGTCGGAGCCGACCTTCTCCCCCAGCACTCCGGCGAACAGGCCCGCTCCGCAGTACAGGTCGACGACGACCTCGCCGCGGCGGGGCTCCAGGGAGTCCAGGACCGCCTCGACCAGGGTCTCGGCCGCGCCGGGGTGGACCTGCCAGAAACCGCTGCCGCTGACCTGCCACAGCCGGTCGGCGACGTCCTCGCGGACGAACGGGGGCTTGTCGGGTTTGCCGCTGACGAGGCGTACCGGCGCGTCCATGCGCGGTACGCGTGCCCGGCCTCGGCTGTGGAGCACGGCGAGGCGGTCGCCGGTGCCCGCCGACGCGATGGCCTCGACGCCGGCCGCTCCGGGCCAGCGCTTGCGCTCGATGCCGAGCACCTCGACCTCGGGGTGGGCGATCAGGCACTCGTCGATCGGCTCGACCTGGTGGGAGCGGTGGCGCTTGAGTCCGACGGCACCGTCGCGGCGTACCGAGAACTGCATGCGGGTGCGCCAGCCGAGCCCCTCGGGCGCACCGGGCACCTCCTCGACCAGCACGGAGCGTTCGATGCCCGCGAGGCGCTGGAGCTGCTCCTCGACGACCGCGGCCTTCAGCTTGCGCTGGGCCGCGATCGTGGCGTGCTGCCAGTCGCACCCGCCGCAGCGGCCCGGGCCTGAGAACGGGCAGGGCGGCTGTACGCGGTCGGCTGAGGGCTCCAGGATCTCGACCGCGTCGGCGCGCAGGTAGCTCTTGGTCTCCTGAGTGACGCGGGCGAGCACCCGCTCCCCGGGCAGGGTGTGCCGGACGAAGACCACACGCCCGTCGTGCCGGGCGACGCAGGAGCCGCCGTTGGCGACGGCTCCGATGTGGAGCTCGATCAGGTCAGACGATTCCACCGGCGGCACTTGTCCCCTTCGATTCTGCTTCTTCTGATGCTTCCTGCCCGTACGGACGGCGTACGGAGCCGGGCGCGGAGGGCTCCGGCCGGCCCTTCAGCCGGTCGGAGGACGCGAGCTGCCACGGCACGCTCGTCACCATCACACCGGGCTGGAACAGCAGGCGTGTCTTCAGCCGCAACGCGCTCTGGTTGTGCAGCAGGTGTTCCCACCAGTGCCCGACGACGTACTCGGGGAGGAACACGGTGACGACGTCGCGTGGGCTACGGCGGCGTACGCCCTTCACGTACTCAAGGATAGGGCGCGTGATCTCCCGGTACGGCGAGTCCAGGATCTTCAACGGCACGGGAACCTCGCGTACGTCCCATTCCTCCTGGAGTTTCGCCGTCTCGTCCTTGTCGACGGCGACCGTGATCGCCTCCAGGGTCGACGGCCGGGTCGCCCGCGCGTACGCGAGGGCGCGCATCGTCGGCCGGTGGATCTTGGAGACGAGGACGATCGCGTGGTTGCGCGGCGGCAGCGCGACATCCTCGCCGGTGACGATCAGCTCCGTCGCGACCCGGTCGTAGTGCCGCCGGATGCCGCGCATCATCATGAACAGCACGGCCATGGCCACGCACGCGATCCACGCGCCGAGCAGGAACTTCGTGATCAGCACGACGACGAGCACGATGCCGGTGACGACGCCGCCGAAGGCGTTGATGGCCCGCGAGGTCATCATCCGGCGGCGTTTGGCCGGGTCCGCCTCGGTCCGCAGGAGGCGGTTCCAGTGGCGCACCATGCCGGTCTGGCTGACCGTGAACGACACGAACACGCCCACGATGTAGAGCTGGATCAGCGAGGTGACCGACGCGTCGTACGCGTAGATCAGCAGGCCCGCCATGGCGCCCAGGATGATGATGCCGTTGCTGAACGCCAGCCGGTCGCCGCGGGTGTGCAGTTGGCGCGGCAGGTAGCGGTTCTGCGCCAGCACCGCGCCGAGCACCGGGAAGCCGTTGAAGGCGGTGTTGGCGGCCAGGACGAGGATCAGCGCCGTCATCACGGTGACGTACGCGAAGCCGGGCGGGAAGTTGCTGAAGACCGTGCGTGCCACCTGGGCGATGACCGGGTTGGCGTTCGTGACCTCCCGGCCTGCCGAGTCGTACAGGTGGGTCCTCATCGCGGTGTCGGCGAACTTGGCCTTGGTGATGTACGCCAGCGCGACGATGCCGCCGAACATCGACGCGGCGACGACGCCGAGGAGCAGCAGGGTCGTGGCGGCGTTCTGGCCCTTCGGCTTGCGGAACGCCGGCACGCCGTTGCTGATCGCCTCGACGCCGGTGAGGGCCGCACAGCCGGAGGAGAAGGCGCGCAGCAGGAGGAAGACGAGCGCGAAGCCGCCGACGCCCATCTCCGGGCCCTTGACCGTCAGGTGCGCGGTCTCGGCGTGCAGGTGCGCTCCGAAAGAGATGCGGGTCAGGCCCCACAGCAGCATGACGAAGACGCCGAACATGAACAGATAGGTCGGGATCGCGAAGGCGACCCCCGACTCTCGGATTCCGCGGAGGTTCATGACCGTCAGGATCGCGACGATGGCGATCGCCGCCAGCGCCAGGTGGGACTGCAGAAATGGCAGGAGGGCCGCGAGGTTCTGCACGCCCGAGGAGACCGACACCGCGACCGTCAGGACATAGTCGACCAGCAGCGCGCTGGCCACGACGATGCCCGAGTTGTTGCCCAGGTTGGTGGTGGCCACCTCGAAGTCGCCGCCGCCGCTGGTGTACGCGCGGACGTTCTGGCGGTAGGACGCCACGACGGTCAGCAGGATGACAATGACGGCGCCTGCCACCCAGGGCGTGAAGTGGTAGGTCGCGAGCCCGGCGAGGCCGAGGGCGATCAGAATCTCCTGCGGAGCGTACGCTACCGACGACAGTGCGTCACTGGCGAATACCGGGAGAGCGATCGTCTTGGGGAGGGTTTGCTCATGCGCCTGGGCGCTTCGCAGCGCCCTGCCGAGCAGGAGCCTCTTGACGAGGTCGGGAGCCTTCGACACGACGGCGATGGTAGTCGCTCATGAGACGGCGGGAACCCACGCCTCCCGGAGGAGGATGGGATGAGAGGCGTATCGGACGGGCCAAGGAGTACTTTCCGTCTCCGGCCATGTGTAGGTTTCTCAGGTCAGACGGAGCAGAGCGGACGGCACCGGCGCCGGAGAGGACGACCGTGCACATCGTGATCATGGGGTGCGGGCGGGTCGGTTCGACACTCGCCCACATCCTTGAGGACAAGGGCCACAGCGTGGCCATCATCGATCAAAGCCCCGAGGCCTTCCGCCGGTTGCGCGGCGGGTTCAGAGGCCGCCGGATCACCGGATTCGGCTTCGACCGCGACGTGCTCGTCGAGGCCGGGATCGAGCAGGCCTCCGCCTACGTCGCGGTGAGCAGCGGCGACAACTCCAACATCATCTCGGCACGTGTGGCACGCGAGACCTTCGGCGTGGAGAACGTCGTGGCGCGGATCTATGACCCCCGGCGCGCCGAGGTCTACCAGCGGCTCGGGATCCCGACGGTGGCGACCGTGCGCTGGACCGCCGACCAGATGATCCGGCGGCTGCTTCCGCAGGGGGTGTCGTCCCTGTGGCGCGACCCCACGGGCGAGGTCGTCCTGGCCGAGGTGCAGATCGACGCCCGCTGGATCGGCGCGAAGGTCTCGGCCCTGGAAGAGAGCGCGGGCACGCGCGTGGCGTTCGTCAACCGGCTGGGCGAGGCCCTCGTCCCCACCGGCGAGACCGTCATCCAGGACGGCGACGTCATCCACGTGATGGCCGCCTCGGACGACATGGGACGCATCAACGAGGCCGTCTCCGAACGGCCCGACGAGAAGGTGGACTAATGCGGGTCGCCATTGCCGGAGCGGGAGCGGTGGGCCGGTCGATCGCCCAGGAGCTGCTGGAGAACGGCCACGAGGTCCTGCTCATCGACAAGAACCCCCGGTCGATCAAGGTGGAGGCGGTCTCGCGCGCGGAGTGGCTGCTCGCCGACGCCTGCGAGATCGCCTCGCTCGACGACGCCGGCCTGGAGCGCTGCCACGTCGTGGTCGCCGCGAGCGGCGACGACAAGGTCAACCTGGTCGTCTCGCTGCTGGCCAAGACCGAGTACGGCGTGCCCCGCGTCGTCGCCCGGATCAACCACCCCAAGAACGAATGGCTCTTCAACGAGTCCTGGGGCATCGACGTGGCCGTCTCGACGCCGCGGCTGATGTCGGCGCTCGTGGAGGAGGCCGTCAGCGTCGGCGACCTCGTACGGCTGATGACCTTCCGCCAGGGCGAGGCGAACCTCGTCGAGCTGACACTCCCCGACGACGCGCCTCTGGTCGGGCAGCTGCTCGGCTCAGTGACCTGGCCGCGCGACACCGCGCTGGTGGCGATCCTGCGCGAGGGCCGCGTCCTGGTGCCCACCTCGGACGACACTCTGGAGGGCGGCGACGAGCTGATGTTCGTGGCCAACCAGGACGTCGAGGACGAGCTCGGAGAGCTCCTGTCGGCCCGCTAGGTCGTGTCTGACCGCCGGACCGGCGTACGGTCCGGCGGGTCAGGCCTCACGTGCCTCGGCGTCCAGTGGTGTACGGCCGCGGGTCAGCAGCCAGACCATGGCGCCCAGGGCCGCGACCTGCAGCGGCCAGCCGAGGAGCACCTTGGAGGCGCCGAGCCAGCCCACGTGCCCCGCCAGATAGAGGGGGTACTGGACGGCGACGCGTACGAGGCACGGGATCAGCAGCAGCCAGGTGAGCCGTGAGCACAGGCGGACGATGTCGCGGTCACGGTGCCAGGCGGTCGGGTCGCCGGTGACCGAGCCGATGATGAAGCCGACGACCGGCCAGCGCACCACGATCGACAGGAGCATCACGGCGGCGTAGGCCGCGTTGTAGACGATGCCGGGCAGAAACGCGTCGGCGGCCTTGCCGGACCGCAGGGCGAAGAAGGCCGCGATCGCGATGCCGAAGGCGCTGTTCAGCACGAACTGGACCGTGGACCGCTGGACCAGGCGTACGACCAGCAGCACGATCGCCAGGCCGGCACCGATGCCCAGCGACAGCTTGAGCTGGCTCGAGATGATCCAGGAGACGGTGAAGCCGATCGTGGGGATGGCCGCCTCGAGAACGCCGCGCGCGCCGCCGAGGGCCTTCGCGAGCTGGGCCCGCACGGCCTCCTCCACGGTGGTGTGGGCGTCCTTGCCGTCGGCGGAGCTCGTGTCGGCGTTGTCGGGTTCTTGGGTCACGGCCTCTGCATTCGTGGACTCGGCGTCGGTGGCCTCGGGACCGCCGCGCTCGCTCATACGCCGCCCCGCAGCTCGTAGCGCGGGTTGAACATGACCTTCCGGCCGTCCTGCACGCTGACGAGCCCCTCGGCCCGCACCAGGCGCCCGGGCTCGATGCCGGCGATGCGACGGCGCCCGAGCCACACGAGATTGATCACATCGGATCCGTCATAGAGCTCCGCCTCGAGCGCGGGCGCACCTCCACGTGGTCGCAGTGTCACGGTCCGTAGCGTACCCGCAACACAGGCCCGGCGACGTGCCGTGCACTCCTTGATCGGAGTGGCGCCTACCTCGTCGCTGGTCTTCTGCAGCTCTTCGGCCTCGAGTTCGGCCTTGCTCGACGTCAGGCGGGACAGGAAGCCTCGCAACCCGCGTTGCTTCGGACCGTCATCCTCGGCGTTGCCGGCTGGCACCTTCTCCATGCTTCGCAAGCGTAGGCCATCTCACCGAGAAACAGACCGCACCTAATGGGCACATCACGGCGCACCGGAACGTACCCGGCGCCTGGCTGCGAATCCGGCGTCCTCCGGATGCCGGGCGAGGGCCGCCTCGGCCGACCCGAGCTGCCACGGGACGCTCGTCACCATCACGCCGGGCCGGAACAGCAGGCGCGCCTTCAGCCGGAAGGCGCTCTGGTTGTGCAGCAGGTGTTCCCACCAGCGGCCGACGACGTACTCGGGGATGAAGACGCAGACGACGTCGCGCGGGCCGCGCATCCGCATCCGCCCGACGTGGTCGAGCACGGGGCCGGTGATGTCCCGGTACGGGGAGTCGAGGATCGTCAGCGGCACGGGCAGGTCGCGCCGCGCCCACTCCTCCCGCAGGATCCGCGCCTCCTCCTCGCTGGTGGCGACGCTGAGCGCGGTGAGCGTGCTCGGCCGGGTCGCGCGGGCGAAGGCCAGCGCCCGCAGGGTGGGCGTGTGCAGCTTGGAGACCAGGACGACGGCGTGGATGCGGCTGGGCAGCGTGACGTCGTCCTCGCCGACGGCCAGCTCGGCCGCCACCCGCTGGTAGTGGCGGTGGATCGCCTTCATCATCAAGAAGACCACCGGCATCGTGACCACGACGATCCACGCGCCGTGGACGAACTTGGTGACCAGCACGATGACCAGGACGAGGCCGGTGAGCACCGCGCCCACGAGGTTGATCGCGCGCGACCGGTGGATCGAGCGCCGCCGTACCGCGTCGGCCTGCCGCGCCAGTTCGGTCCCCCAGTGCCGGACCATGCCGGCCTGGCTCAGCGTGAAGGACACGAAGACGCCGATGATGTAGAGCTGGATGAGGCGGGTGGTGCTCGCGTCGAACGCCCAGATCAGTGCGCCGGCGAGCAGCGAGAGGATCACGATGCCGTTGCTGAAGACGAGCCGGTCGCCGCGCCGGGCGAACTGCCGCGGCAGGTAGCCGTCACCGCCGAGGATCGAGGCCAGGATCGGAAAGCCGTTGAACGCGGTGTTCGCGGCGAGGACCAGGATCGCGGCGGTGAAGGCCTGCACCATGAAGAACAGGGCCGAGCCGTCGCCGAACACCGCGCTGCCGAGCTGGGCGATGACGGTCCGCTGTGTGTACCCGGCGGGCGCGCCGGCGAGCTGGGCCGGGTCGCCGGCGATGTGCACGTGGGCGGTGTAGGCGAGCGCGGTGATCCCGCCGAACATGGTGACGGCGAGCAGGCCCATGACCGTCAGGGTGGTGGCGGCGTTACGGCTCTTGGGCCGTTTGAAGTTCGGCACGCCGTTGCTGACCGCCTCGACGCCTGTCAGCGCCGTGCAGCCCTGGGCGAAGGCGCGGAGCGCCAGCAGCACCGCCGCCGCGCCGGCGGAGCTGTGGGCGGCGTGGATCCCCAGCGCCGCCGACTCCGCCCTCGGCGTGTGCCCGGCCAGTGTTCGGAACAGACCGGCGCCCAGCATGAGGAAGACGCTCACGACGAAGCCGTACGTGGGGATGGCGAACGCCTTGCCGGACTCCTTCACGCCGCGCAGGTTCAGCACGGCGATCATGACGATCAGCGCGAGCGAGATGCCGACCGCGTGCGTGTCCAGGGAGGGGACGGCCGAGACGATGTTGGCGACGCCGGCCGCGACGGACACCGCGACCGTCATGACGTAGTCGATGAGCAGCGCGCTCGCCGCGATGAGCGAGGCGTTCTCCCCCAGGTTGGCGCGGCTGACCGCGTACGCGCCGCCGCCGTTGGGGTAGGCGTGGCAGGTCTGGCGGTACGACGCGGTGACCACGAGGAGCAGGAAGACGACGCCGGCCCCCACCCACCACGACAGGTAGAACATCGCCAGGCCGCCGAGGCTCAGCGCCAGCAGGATCTCCTCGGTCGCGTAGGCGACGGAGGAGAGCGGGTCGCTGCAGAAGACGGGGAGGGCGAGCTTCTTCGGCAGGAGGGTCTCGCCCATCTGCCCGGTTCTCAGCGGACGGCCGACGAGGAAACGCTTGGGCATCTGGATGACTGCTGGCTTCACATTTCCTCAGATTGACCACCAAACGGGCTTAAATACCGCTCAGCAGGCATTCCATACGCCGTTCTAACGCCGCCGCCTCCGTTCTTAACGCGTCCCTAACGCACGCCCTCTTAACGCTCGAAGCGGTAGCCCATGCCCGGCTCGGTTATCAGGTGCCGGGGCCGCGAGGGATCCCTCTCCAGCTTGCGGCGCAGCTGTGCGAGGTAGACGCGCAGGTAGCCGGTCTCGTCGACGTAGGAGGGCCCCCAGACCTCGCGGAGCAGCTGCTGCTGGCTGACCAGCCGGCCGGCGTTGCGGACCAGCACCTCCAGCACGTGCCACTCCGTCGGGGTCAGCCGCACGTCCGCGCCGTCCCGGCTCGCCTTCTTGGCCGCCAGGTCGACCGTGAAGTCGTCGGTGACCACCACGGCGTCCTCCTCCGGCGGCGCGGACCGGCGTACGGCGGCGCGCAGGCGCGCCAGCAGCTCGTCCATGCCGAACGGCTTGGTCACGTAGTCGTCGGCACCGACGTCGAGAGTGTCGACCTTCTCCTCCGACGCGTGCCGCGCGGTCAGCACGATGATCGGGACGTTCGTCCAGCCCCGCAGGCCCCGTATGACCTCGGCGCCCTCCATGTCGGGCAGGCCGAGGTCGAGCACGATCACGTCGGGGTGGCGCCGCGCCGCCAGGTCGAGGGCGGTACGCCCGTCCGGCGCGGCGTCCACGTCGTAGCCGCGCGCCCGCAGGTTGATGCGCAGCGCGCGGACGATCTGCGGTTCGTCGTCGACCACGAGCACGCGTGTCACGTCGCCTCCTCGGCGGGGTCCTGCGTCGGTAGTGAAAAGATCATGGTGAGGCCTCCGCCGGGGGTGTCCTCGGCGCGCAGACCGCCGCCGATCGCCTCGGCGAAGCCCCGCGCGACCGCGAGGCCGAGCCCGACGCCGGTGCCGCGCGGACGGTCGCCGAGCCGCTGGAAGGGCTCGAACATCTGCCCCTTGGCGGAGTCGGGCACGCCGGGCCCGCGGTCGCAGACCCGCAGCTCGACCATTGCGCCGCGACGGCTCGCGATCACCCGTACCGGCTCTCCGCCGCCGTGCCGTACGGCGTTCTCCACGACGTTCGCGAGTGAGCGCTCCAGCAGGCCCGGGTCGGCAACGACGGGCGGCAGGTCCTCCGGCACGTCGACCTTGACCTGGTCGCCCGTGACGTTCGCCAGCGACGGCTGGATCACCTCGTCCAGGGTGACCGGCCGCGAGAGGGGGTTCACCGCGCCCGTCTGCAGGCGGCTCATGTCGAGCAGGTTGGCCACCAGACGGTCCAGCCGGTCGGCCGACTCCTCGATGGTCGCGAGCAGCTCGGCCTCGTCCGCGGGCTCCCACTGGACGTCGGCGGACCGCAGGCTGCTGACGCCGGCCTTGATCGAGGCGAGCGGGGTGCGCAGGTCGTGGGAGACGGCGGCCAGCAGCGCCGTACGGATCTTGTTGCCCTCGGCGAGGCTGCGGGCCTGTTTCGCCTCCTCCGCCAGGCGCTGCCGGTCCAGCGCCGCCGCGGCCTGGTAGGCGAACGCCGCCAGCACGCGGCGGTCCGCAGCGGGCAGCACCCGGCCGCGCAGGGCGAGCGTGAGCGCGTCACTGACCTCCACCCGCACGTCGGCCTCATCCGGCGTCGCGCACGGCTCCGGACCGGCCGAGGCCGGCCGCACCCAGCCGTCGCCGGAGCGCTCCAGCAGCGCCACCGAGGACAGCCCGAACGTCTCACGTACGCGTTCGAGCAGCTCGGGCAAGGCGTCCTCGCCGCGCAGGACGCTCGTGGCGAGCAGGCTCAGCGTCGTGGCCTCCGAGCGTGCCCGCGCCGCCTGAGAGCTGCGGCGCGCGGCCACGTCGACGACCGTGGCCACCGCGACGGCGACCGCCACGAAGACGAGCAGTGCGAGGGCGTTCTCCAGCTCGGCGATGGTCAGGGTGTGCAGGGGCGGTGTGAAGAACCAGTTGACGAGGAGGAATCCGGCGACCGCGGCCAGGATCGCCGGGCCCAGGCCGCCGACGAGGGCCACCGCGACGGTGAGCGCGAGGAAGAACAGCAGCTCGGTGGGGAGGCCGAGGCGCTCGCCGCGTACGGACAGCAGCCCGGTGAGGCCCGGCGGGCCGAGGAGCGCGAGCAGCCAGCCGGCCAGCAGCCGCCGGCGGCCGAGGGCCGTGGGCCCGACCATCGCGGGCCGCCGCCCCTTACCGGCGTAGTCGTGGGTGACGATGTGCACGTCGACGTCGCCCGAGCGTCCCGCGACGGTCGCGCCGACGCCGGACCCGACGAGCCGCTGCCACCTGCGGCGGCGGCTCGACCCGAGCACGATCTGCGTGGCGTTCACCGCCTGCGCGAACTCGATGAGCGCGCCCGGCACGTCATCCCCGGTCACCTGGTGGTAGGAGCCGCCGAGGCTCTCCACGAGGGCGCGCTGGCGTGCGAGCGCCTCCGGTGAGCCGTTGGCGAGCCCCGCGGGCCCGGCGATGTGCACGGCCACCAGGTCGGCGTGGCCGACGCGTGCGGCGATCCGCGCCGCGCGCCGGATGAGCGTGTCGCCCTCGGGGCCGCCGGTCAGCGCCACGACGATCCGCTCGCGCGCCTCCCAGGTCTCGGTGATCCCCTCCTCGTCGCGGTAGCGCGCGAGGGCCTCGTCGACGCGGTCGGCGACCCAGAGCAGGGCCAGCTCGCGCAGGGCGGTGAGGTTGCCGACGCGGAAGTAGTCCGACAGCTCGGCGTCGACGCGCTCGGGCGGATAGATGTTGCCGTGCGCGAGGCGGCGGCGCAGGGACTCCGGCGACATGTCCACGAGCTCGATCTGGTCGGCGCGGCGCACGACCTCGTCCGGCACCGTCTCCCGGCGGCGCGCGCCGGTGATCCGCTCGACGACGTCGGCCAGCGACTCCAGGTGCTCGACGTTGAGTGCGGAGACGACGTCGATGCCCGCGCAGAGCAGGGCCTCGACGTCCTGCCAGCGCTTCTCGTTGCGCGCCCCCGGCGGGTTGGCGTGCGCGAGGTCGTCGACGAAGGCGATCTCGGGGGCGCGCGTGAGCACGGCGTCGAGGTTCATCTCCTCCATGACGCGGTCGCCGAGGACGACCGTGCGCGGCGGCACGACCTCGACGCCCTCCAGCAGGGCCGAGGTACGGGGGCGCCCGTGGGTCTCGGCGGCGCCCACGACCAGGTCGGCGCCGCGTTCTAGCCGCCGCCGTGCTTCCCCGAGCATCGCGTACGTCTTGCCGACCCCGGGCGCGGCGCCGAGGTAGATCTTGAGCCTGCCGCGCGTGGCCACCGGCCCACCCCCTCTCGCGCGTTCTGACCCTGCCGACGGTATTCGAGACCCTCGTACCGTGCCTCAGGCGGCGCGCCGCGCGAGGCGGAAGCGCAGCCGGCACACGACCACGTCCGTGTCGCGGCGCAGGGCGTGGGCGAGCACGGCCCCGCGCTGGTTCTGCAGCACCCGCTGCCAGACGTGGGCCGGCTCGACCTCGGGGATGAGGACGAACACGTGCGCCTCGTCGACGCCGCGTACGTACTCCACGATCGGCTCGACGAGGCGGCGGCGGTCGTCGCTCACGAGGGTCAGGTTGACGTCGGGCGCCCAGCGCTCCCAGGCCCGGATGAACTCCTCGGTCTCCTCGGGCTCGTCGGTGTGGGTGACCCGGACTGCGACGACCCGGTCGCCGAGGGAGAGCGCGGCCGAGATCGCCTCCTTGGTCAGCCGGTTCACCGCACCGATCGGAACGATCACCAGTGACCTGCGGGGACGCGGGCGCCCCGGCACGCGGTCCAGTTCGAGCCGTTCCCCGATCCGGCGGTACGCCCGGTTGATCGCCGACATCGTCCAGGCGATCACCGGCATCGCGACGACGATCAGCCAGCCTCCCTCGGGGAACTTCGTGACCGTCACGATCACGGCCGCGGCGCCGGTGAGCAGGGCTCCGAGGCCGTTCAGGACCGCACGCGACCGCCAGCCCGGCGGGCGCCCCGACCACCAGTGCCGCACCATCCCGGTCTGGGAGAGGGTGAAGCCGACGAACACCCCGATCGCGAACAGCGGCACCAGGGTGTTCATGTCACCGCCCGTGCCGATGAGGAGCAGGGCGCCGGTGACCGACAGGAAGAAGATGCCGTACCGGTGGACCTGGTGTTCGGCCCGCAGCGCGAACACGTGAGGCAGGTTGTTGTCGCGCGCGAGGAGCCGTGCCAGCACCGGCATGCCGCCGAAGGAGGTGTTGGCGGCCAGGGCCAGCAGCACGACCGTGGAGAACTGTACGAGGTAGTAGCCGGACCCGTGGCCCAGGGAACCGGCCGCCACCTGCGACAGGACGGTCACGCCGTCGACCGGGCGGATGTGGAAGCGCACGATGACCATGGCGACGCCGAGGAGCATGACGCCGAGCAGCGCGCCGAGCGCGACCTCCGCGCGCTGGGCGCGCGCGACCCTCGGGCGCCGGAAGGACGGCACCGCGTTGGCGATCGCCTCCACGCCGGTCAGCGCGGCGCAACCGCCCGCGAAGGCGCGCAGCAGCAGGAGCACGCCGACCGTTCCGGCCGTGTGCGCCCCGGTGACGGCGCGCTCGGCGGACACGGGATGGTCGCGGAGGAGGCCGGCGACGACCATGCCGAGGATGGCCACGACGAAGATCGCGGTGGGCAGGATGAAGACCCGCGCGCTGTGTGCGATGCCGCGCAGGTTGACGGCCGTGACCAGGACGAGCACCCCGAGGCACAGCCAGAGCGTGTACGGCAGCAGGGACGGGATCGCGGAGGTCAGCGCGGCCACGCCGGCGGCGATCGACACGGCGACGTTGAGCACGTAGTCGACGACCAGCGACGCGGCGGCGACCAGGGAGGCACGCCGCCCCAGGTACGCCCTGGCCACGCCGTACGCGCCGCCGCCCTGCGGGAACGCCGCGATGACCTGCCGGTACGACAGCGTGAGCACGCCGAGGAGCCCGGCGATGGCCAGGGTGACCGGCAGCGTGTACCCGAGCGCGGCGCCGCCGCCGGCCGCCAGGACGATGACGATCGCCTCCGGCCCGTACGCCACCGAGGCCATCGCGTCGAGGGAGAGGGCGGCGAGCCCGCCGGTGACGGACAGCCGATGCCGCTCGCCGGAGGGCTCTTCCCGGGGAGGGGCGGGCCTCCGGGTGAACAGAGTGGTCATGCGACCTTCTAGGGCTGGAAGCGGTAGCCCATGCCGGGCTCGGTCAGCAGGTGCCGTGGACGGCCCGGGTCGGCCTCCAGCTTGCGGCGCAGCTGGGCCATGTACTGCCGCAGGTAGTGCGTCTTGTTCGCGTACGAGGGCCCCCAGACCTCGGTGAGCAGGCGCCGCTGGGTGATCAGCTTCCCCGGGTCGCGCAGCAGGATCTCCAACAGCCGCCACTGGATGGGCGTCATGTGGAGGGGCGGGCTCACGGCCTTGTTCCCGAGGTCGACGAGGTGGTCGCCGACCCTCACGATCGGCGCCTCCTCGGAGGGACGGACGCGGCGGGCGACCGCGCGCATGCGGGCGAGCAGCTCTCCGAGGCCGAACGGCTTGGTGACGTAGTCGTCGGCCCCGGCGTCCAGCGCCTCGATCTTGTCCGCCGACCCGGTGCGCCCGGAGACGACGATGATCGGCACGCTGCTCCAGCCTCGCAGCCCGTGGATCACCTCGACCCCGTCGATGTCGGGCAGCCCGAGGTCGAGCACGACGATGTCGGGGTGCCACTCGGACGCGCGCCGCAGCGCCTCGCCGCCGTCGCGCGCGACGGCCACGTCGTACCGGCGGGCCCGCAGGTTGAGGCCGAGCGTCCGCGTGGTCAGCGGTTCGTCGTCGACGACCAGGACGCGTGTCACCGGCTCCACCTCTCGCGTACGGCGTCGATGTGGGAACCGAGCGCCGGGCCGCCGATCTCCTCCAGGAAGGCGGGCAGCGTGATGATCATGGTCAGCCCGCCTCCCGGTGTGTCGTCGGGGCCCAGAGTGCCGTCCATGGCCTCGACGAGCCCGCGCGACAGGGCCAGGCCGAGCCCGACGCCCGTCTCGTTGTCGCGGTCGCCGAGCCGCTGGAACGGCAGGAAGACGAGGTCGCGCTCGGCCCGCGGGATGCCGGGGCCGCGGTCGATCACCCGGATCTCGACGCGGTCGGCATGTGAGCTGGCGGTGACGAGGACGGGCTCCTCGGCCGAGCCGTACCGCAGCGCGTTGGACATCAGGTTCACCAGCACCCGCTCCAGCAGGGCGGGGTCGGCGATCACGTCGGGCAGGCCGTCCGGGATCTGGACGCGCACGGTGGCCCCGGCGGGCCCCAGGTCACCGATGGCGGGCGGCAGCATCTCCTCGACGGCGACCGGCTGGGCCGCCACCCCCAGCAGGCCGGCTTGGAGACGGCTCATGTCGAGCAGGTTGGCGACCAGCCGGTCGAGCCGGTCGAGGGATTCGTCCGCGGTGGCGAGCAGCTCGTCGTGCTCGGCGGCGGTCCAGACGACGTCGGCGGCGCGCAGGCTCTCGACCGCCGCCTTGGCCGACGACAGCGGCGAGCGCAGGTCGTGGCTGACGGCCGCGAGCAGCGCGGTCCGCATCCGGTCCGCCTCGGCGAGTGGACGTGCCTGCTCGGCCTCCTCCGTCAGCCGGCGCTGCCGCAGCGCGAGCGCGGCCTGGGCCGCGAAGGCCTCCAGGACGCGCTGGCCGGCGGCCGGCGGCGTACGGCCGCGGAGCGCGAGGGACAGTCCGTCGCCGATGGCGATCTCGGCGGCGCCCTGGTCCGGGCTGCAGCAGGGCTCGCCCCCGGCGTTCGCGACGATCCGCCACCGATCCGGGTCGCTCTGCAGGCCGGGCGTGACGGGCGCGTCCGGGCGCATCTCCAGCAGGGTCGCCGACTCGAGGCCGAACGTCACCCGGAGGCGTTCGAGCAGGTCGCCGGGGGTGCTGTCGCCGCGCAGCACCGTGCCTGCGAGGTTGGAGAGCACCTCCGCGTCCGCGCTGGCGCGCGCGGCCTCGCGCGTACGCCGCGCGGCCAGGTCGACCACGACGCTCACCGCCACGGCTACGACGACGAACGCCACGAGCGAGAGGGCGTTCTCGAACTCCCCGATCGTGAATTCGTGAATCGGCGGTGTGAAGTAGTAGTTGAGCAGCAGCGAGCCCGCCACGGCGGCGAACAGCGCCGGGTACAGGCCGCCGGCGAGCGCGACCACGACGACGGCGACGAGGAACAGCAGGATGTCGCTCGCGATGGACAGCTGGCCGCGCAGGTTCGCCAGCAGCAGGGTGAGCAGCGGGAGGCCGATGGCGGCCAGGCCGAACCCGATGTCCCGGCGCAGCCGCGTCAGGCCGCCACTCGGGGTGGACGGCCGGCGCCCCTGGCTCACCTCCTCGTGCGTGACCATGTGCACGTCGATCGGCCCGGACCAGGCGGTCGTGGTCATCCCCACGCCGCGCGAGAACAGCTGGGCGAAACGGCCGCGCCGCGAGGCGCCGAGCACCAGCTGGGTGGCGTTGACGCCGCGCGCGAAGTCGAGCAGCGCCTGCGGGATGTCGTCGCCGAGGACCTGGTGGTAGGTGCCGCCGAGGCTCTCCACGAGGGTGCGCTGGTGCGCGAGGTTCGCCGGGCTGGCGCCGGTGAGGCCGTCGCCGACGGTCACGTGCACGGCGAACAGGTCCGAGCCCTTCGCCCGGTCCGCGATCCGCGCCGCCCGCCGGATCAGCGTGTCGCCCTCCGGGCCTCCGGTGAGCGCGACGACGACGCGCTCGCGCGCCTCCCAGGTCTTGCTGATGCGATGGTCGGCCCGGTAGGTGTCGAGCTGGTCGTCCACCTTGTCGGCCAGCCAGAGCAGCGCCAGCTCGCGCAGGGCGATCAGGTTGCCGACGCGGAAGTAGTTCGAGAGCGCCGCGTCGACCTTCTCGGGCCGGTAGACGTTGCCGTGCGCCATCCGGCGGCGCAGCGCCTCCGGGGCCATGTCCACCAGCTCGACCTGGTCGGCGCGGCGCACCACCTCGTCGGGCAGGGTCTCACGCTGCGCGACGCCGGTGATCTGCTCGACGACGTCGTTCACGGAGTCCAGGTGCTGGATGTTGACCGTGGTGACCACGTCGATGCCAGCGTCAAGCAGCTCCTCGACGTCGCGCCAGCGCTTGTCGTGGCGCGAGCCCGGCACGTTGGTGTGCGCGAGCTCGTCCACCAGCGCGACCGCGGGCCGCCGCGCGATCACCGCGTCGGTGTCGAGCTCGGTGAAGGCGCTTCCCCGGTACTCCATCTCCTTGCGGGGCACCGTCTCCAGCCCGTCGATCAGCTCGATCGTGCGGGGACGGCCGTGGCACTCGACGTACCCGATCACCACGTCCGTGCCCCGCTCCTGCCGGCGGCGGCCCTCGGCCAGCATGGCGTAGGTCTTGCCCACGCCGGGGGCCGCGCCGAGGTAGACGCGCAGCCGCCCGCGAGTCATGCCGCATCCCTCCCTGTCGCCGTCATGCGTGGAACGGGTACTTCCGGTCGAGTTCGAGGTTGAGCTTCAGGACGTTGACGCGCGGGGCGCCGAGGAAGCCGAGATCGCGGCCGTCCTCGTTGTCCTTGATCGCCGCCAGCACCCGGTCCACGGGGACGCCGCGCGTCCTGGCGACCCTCGGGGCCTGCAGCCGGGCGTACGCCGGAGAGATCTGCGGGTCGAGGCCGCTACCGCTCGCGGTCACCGCGTCGGCGGGAACGACCGGCCGGGCCGGGGCGCCACCGCGTACGGGGACGACCTCGCCCTTCGCGTAGTCCTCACCGTACTTCGCGCACTCGACGGCGATCCCCTTGTAGGTGGCGATGAACGGCCTGGCCGTGACGCCGCACTCCTCGTTGAGGCTGACGACCCGTACGGGCCGGCTCACGCGCCCGGAGGCGTCACGCGGTCCGATGAGCGCGAGCACGGCGCCGACGCCGCCGGGGGTGCAGAACGGCCGGGAGCCGTCGACGCCCTCCAGCTTCGCCACGGCGGCGCTGCGCGCGCACACGTCGGTGAGCAGGCTGGTCTTGGCGTTCTCGTCCTCCTTGCCGGACGCGACGAGCTTCGGGTCGGGCAGGGTGTCGACGATGCTCTCCGGCCCGAGGTTGCCCGCCGCCGTCGAGGTCGGGTCGTAGCCGTCGCCCGCGTCGGACGGACGGCTCTGGAAGTACTGCTTCAGCGCGTCGCCGTTCCCGTCCGTGAACGCCTGGCCGATGATCTCGCTGCCGGTGGTCCTTCCGCCGGAGCCCTTGATCATCGAGCCCTCGGCGCGGCCGTGCAGCCCGGGGACGAAGGCCACCACCCAGACCGCGAGCGGGTAGAGGACTCCGGTGATCACCGTCAGGACGAGCAGCGCGCGGAGCGCCGCGAGGTGCCGGCGGATCCAGTTGGGCATACGCATGTCAGGACATCCCAGGAAGGAATTGGACGAGCAGATCGATGAACTTGATGCCGATGAACGGCGCGATGATGCCGCCCACGCCGTACAGGTAGAGGTTGCGGGACAGCAGCTTGGAAGCGCTGCTCGGGCGGTACTTCACGCCGCGCAGGGCGAGCGGGATCAGCGCGACGATGACGATCGCGTTGAAGATGACGGCGGACAGGATCGCCGACTGCGGGCTGTGGAGCCGCATGACGTTGAGCGTGTCCAGGCCCGGGTACACCGCCGCGAACATCGCCGGGATGATCGCGAAGTACTTGGCGATGTCGTTGGCGATCGAGAAGGTCGTCAGCGCGCCCCGGGTGATCAGCAACTGCTTGCCGATCTCGACGATCTCGATGAGCTTCGTCGGGTTGGAGTCGAGGTCGACCATGTTGCCGGCCTCTTTCGCGGCCGACGTGCCCGTGTTCATGGCCACGCCGACGTCGGCCTGGGCGAGCGCGGGCGCGTCGTTGGTGCCGTCGCCGGTCATCGCGACGAGCTTCCCGCCCTCCTGCTCCTTCTTGATCAGGGCCATCTTGTCCTCGGGCTTGGCCTCGGCGAGGAAGTCGTCCACGCCCGCCTCGTCCGCGATGGCCTTGGCCGTCAGCGGGTTGTCGCCCGTGATCATGACGGTGCGGATGCCCATGGCGCGCATCTCGTCGAAGCGCTCCCGCATGCCCGCCTTGACGACGTCCTTGAGGTGGATGACGCCGAGCACGTGGGACGTGGTCCGCCCGTCCTCGGTCAGCACCTCGCCGACGACGAGCGGTGTGCCGCCGCTCGCCGAGATGCCGTCGACGATGTGGCCGACCTCGTCGGTCGGGTGACCGCCGTTGTCGCGCACCCACTTCATGACCGCGGTCGCGGCGCCCTTGCGCAGCAGCCTCCGCCGCCCGTCGTCGAGGTCGACGCCGGACATCCGGGTCTGGGCGGTGAAATCGATCCACGTGGCGTGGCCGAGCTCCCCCGGCGTACGCTCGCGCAGCCCGTAGCGCTGTTTGGCGAACACCACGATCGAGCGGCCCTCGGGCGTCTCGTCGGACAGGCTGGACATCTGGGCGGCGTCGGCCAGCCGTTCCTCGGTCACGCCGTCGACGGGGTGGAACTCTGACGCCTGCCGGTTGCCGAGCGTGATCGTGCCCGTTTTGTCCAGCAGCAGCGTGTTGACGTCTCCGGCGGCCTCGACGGCGCGGCCGCTCATGGCGAGCACGTTGCGCTGCACGAGCCGGTCCATGCCGGCGATGCCGATGGCGCTGAGCAGCGCGCCGATCGTCGTCGGGATGAGGCAGACCAGCAGTGACACCATCACGATGCCGGTGACGCCGTGCGCGTTCAGCGCCGGTGAGTCCAGCACTCCGGGCCGGTTCGCCTTGGAGTAGATCGCCAGCGGCTGCAGCGTGGCCACCGCCAGGACGAAGATGATCGTCAGTGATGCGAGCAGGATGTTGAGGGCGATCTCGTTCGGCGTCTTCTGCCGGTCGGCGCCCTCGACCAGCGCGATCATCTTGTCGATGAAGCTCTCGCCGGGCTTCTGGGTGATCTTGACGATGATCCGGTCGGACAGCACCTTCGTCCCGCCGGTGACCGCGGACCGGTCGCCGCCGGACTCCCGGATGACCGGGGCCGACTCGCCGGTGATGGCCGACTCGTCGACGCTGGCGATGCCCTCGACGACGTCACCGTCGCCGGGGATGGTCTGGCCCGCCTCGACGATCACGTGGTCGCCCTGCTGGAGCCGCGCCGCCGCCACGGACTCCTCGGGCACGGTTTTTCCCGGCGACCAGCCGGAGAGGCGGCGGGCCATCGTGTCGGTCTTGGCACGGCGCAGGGTCTCCGCCTGCGCCTTGCCGCGCCCCTCGGCGACGGCCTCGGCGAGGTTGGCGAAGATCACGGTGAGCCAGAGCCACACCACGATCAGCCAGGAGAACCAGCCGCCCTCCGTGACGGCGAGGGCGGTGCTCCAGACCGCGCCGATCTCGACGATGAACATGACGGGGTTGCGCCACATCGTGCGCGGGTCGAGCTTTCGTACCGCGTCCGGCAACGACCTGAGCAGCTGTTTCGGGTCGAGCAGGCCGCCCTGTACCCGGCCGGCCGACGGCGTCGGGGACTCCTGAGAGGAGGCCGGTACTTCCGTGACTTGCAGGGACATCAGTGGATTCCTTCGGCAAGCGGCCCGAGCGCGAGCGCCGGGAGGAAGGTGAGAGCGACGAGGATGACCGTCACGCCGGCGACCATGCCGACGAACTGCGGACGGTGCGTGGGCAGCGTGCCCTCGGACGCCGGGGTGTGGCCCTGCTTCGCGAGCGACCCGGCCAGCCCGAGGACGAAGATCAGCGGAGCGAAGCGCCCGAAGACCATCGCGAGGCCGAGCGCGGTGTCATACCAGGTCGTGTTGACGGTGATGCCGGCGAACGCCGACCCGTTGTTGTTCGACGCCGAGGTGAAGGCGTACAGCACCTCGGACAGGCCGTGTGCCCCGGTGTTGGCCATGCCCGCGCGCTCGCCCGGCAGGGCCATCGCGAAGGCGGTGCCGACGAGCACGCAGATCGGCGTGATCAGGAAGTACATCGACGCGAACTTGATCTCGCGGCTACCGATCTTCTTTCCCAGGTACTCGGGGGTGCGGCCGACCATGAGACCCGCGACGAACACCGTGATGACGGCGAGGATCAGCATGCCGTACAGGCCGGATCCGGTGCCGCCGGGCGCGACCTCGCCCAGCATCATGTTGAACATCGCCATCATGCCGCCGAGGCTCGTGTACGAGTCGTGGAAGGAGTCCACGGCGCCGGTCGAGGTCAACGTGGTGGCGTCGGCGAACGTGGCGGAGTTGGCCACCCCGAAGCGGGTTTCCACGCCCTCCATCGACGAGCCGATCGCGGTCGGCACGGTCCCGTGGTGGGCGAGCTGGAAGAACGACATGAGCGTGACGCTGATGATCGCCAGCGTGGCCATCACCGAGACGATCGCGTAGCCCTGCTTGTTGCTGCCGATCATCCGGCCGAACGTCCGCGGCAGCGAGAAGCTGATGACGAGCAGCAGGAAGATCTCGATCCAGTTCGTCCAGACCGTCGGGTTCTCGAACGGGTGGGCGGAGTTGGCGTTGTAGAACCCGCCGCCGTTGGTGCCGAACTCCTTGATGACCTCCTGGCTAGCGACCGGCCCGCCGGTGATCGACTGCTTGGCGCCGGCGATGGTCTGGATCGTGTGCGGGTCGTGGAAGTTCTGCACGGCGCCGCCGGCGATCAGCACGATCGCGCCGACGAAGGCGAACGGGAGCAGGATCCGCAGGACGCAGCGGACCAGGTCGACCCAGAAGTTGCCCAGGTGCTCGGTCCTCTTGCGGGCGAACCCGCGTACGAGGGTGATCGCGACCGCGATGCCGACGGCGGCGGACACGAAGTTCTGCACGGCCAGCCCGGACATCTGCACCAGGTGGCCCATCGTCGACTCACCGGAGTACGACTGCCAGTTCGTGTTGGTCGTGAAGCTGATGGCGGTGTTCCACGCCTGATGCGTCATGACGGGCTTGAAGCCGAGGCTCAGCATCAGGTGGTTCTGCACACGCTGGAAGGCGTACAGGAACAGGACGGACATCGCCGAGAAGGCCAGCACGGAGCGTGCGTACGCCGCCCAGGTCTGCTCGGAGTCCGGCTTGACTCCGATCAGGCGGTAGGCGAGCGTCTCGGCCTTCGAATGCCGCGTGCCGGTGAAAACGCGGTACATGTAGTCGCCCAGCGGCCGGTACGCCACGGCCAGAGCGAGCACGAGGGACCCGGTGAACAGGATCCCTGCGGTCGTTGCGGACATCTAGAAGCGCTCCGGAAACAGTAGGGCGGCGATCAGGAAGACGGACAGGGCGACGGCCAGGATGAGCCCGACGACGTTCTCGGCGCTCACGCCGACTCCTCTCTCGCGTTCACAGTCGTTCGACCGCCTTCACGAGCAGGCCGAGCAGGGCGAAGATCGCCACTGTCAGCAGGATGTAGGCCAGATCTGCCATCTCTTGGTTCCTCTGTCGAATGTGCGGAGGGCCGCTGGGCCGACACGAACCCGCCGGTCTCAGGGAGGTCCGCCCTTACGGGCTCCATGCGCCGCCACGCGGCGTGCGCCGTGGCGGCGAGGACTCCGGCGAGGACGAGCACCACCGCGCGCATGAGATCGGCGCGCCCCGTGACCTCGATATCGCCGAAACGATGCACGTCGAAACCGGTGACGCACAGCCAGGCGACGGCCCCGATCGCGGCGCCGGCCACGAGCGGGCCTTGCGCCGCCCAGCAGCAGACGGCCAGGATGACGGCGGCGAACCCCACCTGCCACGGCAACCGGCCCAGCAGTACGGCGAGTACGAAGACGCACGCGCTTCCCCCGGCCAGCGGCCACGCGGAAGCCTCCAGACGCGTCATCGCTTCCTCCTTGAACGGTGACGACGGGGCATACCGCCCGCCTGCCCCCCAACGAGGGGCACATCAGGAGTCAACAGCCGAAATCGCCTGATCAACGGGCCCTTGACACCGTCTTAGCGCCCACACCGACGGCCTTAACGCGTCCCTAACGCGAGGTACCGCGAGCGACACCCAGCAGGCGCGTGGCCGGGGCCGTCAGTTCGCGGCCCCGTGGCCACACGGCGCGGAGGATCCGGTCGAGAGGGAGCTCCGACGGAACCTCCACGAGCCGGCCCGCGGCGATCTCGTCCGCGACGGCCAGGGCGCTCAGCACGGCGGGCGCGGTGCCCGAGACCGCCGCCGAACGCAGGGGCGCCGTGGCGCCGAGTTCGAGGACGGGCTCGGCGATGCCGCCGTACGGGGACAGGGCCGCTTCCAGGGTCTCGCGGGTGCCCGAGCCGGCCTCGCGCAGGAGCAGCGGCGTCGTCGTGAGCTCCACCGGGCGCAGCGGGCGGCGCTTGCGGGCCCACGGGTGGCCCGGGGCCACGACCACGACGAGGCGGTCGCGGCCGACGGCGCGGCTGTGCAGGTCGCGCGGTGCTCCCTGGCCCTCGATGAAGCCGAGGTCGGCCTCGCCGCACCGGAGGCGCTCGATCACGTGGGTGCTGTTGGCGACGTTCAGCTCGACCTGCACGCCGGGGTCGACCTCCCGCAGGGCGACGAGCCAGCCGGGCACGAGGTGCTCGGCGATCGTCAGGCTCGCGGTCACCCGCAGCCGGTCGCGGCGGCGCGTGCGCAGCGCGGCGGCGCTCTCCACCAGCGCGTACGCCTGGTCGAGCACCGCCCTCGCCCAGTCCGCGACGACCAGCCCGGACGACGTGAGCCGTGAGCCGCTGGGCGAGCGCAGCAGCAGCTGGACCCCGAGCCGGCGCTCCAGCGTGCGCATCCGCACGCTCGCCGAAGGCTGGCTGATGCCCTGCCGCGCGGCCGCCTGGCCGAGGCTCCCGGTCTCGGCGACGGCGATGAGCAGCTCCAGCGTCTCCAGGTCCGGCAGCCGGGTGGTCATAGGCGGACTCTATGACGTCACAGGCGAACACCCGCTAGCGGGACCCCTGTGGAGAACCGACTCTGGAAGTCATGTCGATCTCAATGACGCGATCACCAGCACCGCACGTTCCCGTCCCTCATTCCCCGCCGACGAGGACGGACCGGCTGCGGCGCCTGGCGCCCGGCCTGGCGATGTGCGCGGCGGGCGTGGTCGCCTCCTGGGCGGTCCACCGGCTCACCGGCGCGATCCCGATGCTCACGGCCGCCCTGCTCCTCGGGATCGTCGCGGTCAACACGGGAGTGCTGTCGGAGTCCGCCCGAGCCGGATCACGCTACGCCGCGAGCGGCCTGATGCGCGCGGGCGTCGTCCTGCTGGGGCTCCGGATCGCGCTGAGCGACATCGCCGGCCTCGGCCCGCGCACGATCGTCATGACGGTTCTCGTCCTGCTCGCGACGTTCTACGGGACCCAGTGGCTCGGCCGCCGGATGGGCCTGTCCGCCCGCATGTCGCTGCTCGTCGCCTCGGGCTTCGCGATCTGCGGAGCCTCCGCCGTCGCCGCCGTCAACGGCGCCCTCGGCACCCGCACGAACGACCCGGAGTCCGAATGCGACACGGCGACCGCCGTCGCCCTCGTCACCCTCTGCGGAACCCTCGCGATCGCGGTCATGCCCGCCGCCGGTCACCTGCTCGGCCTGTCACCGTACGACCAGGGCCGCTGGGTCGGCGCGAGCGTTCACGACGTCGGCCAGGTGGTCGCCACCGCCACCGTCGTCGGCCCGGCCGCCCTGATCCCGGCGATCGCCGTGAAACTGGTCCGCGTGGCGATGCTGGCCCCCATGACCGCTGCCACCGCCCTCCAGGCCCGCCGGACGAACCCACGCGCCGACACCGGCGAGACCGCGCACCGCCCGCCGATCCTGCCGCTCTTCCTCCTCGGCTTCCTGGCGATGGTCGCGCTCCGCGCGACCGGCGAGGTCCCCCTGGCGATCCTGAACGGCGCGAACGCGGCGAAGGACCTACTGTTCGCCGCCGCCCTGTTCGGCCTGGGCAGCGCCGTGCGCCTGCGCGTCCTGGCCCGCACGGGCCGCCGGGCGCTGGTCCTCGGCCTCACGTCGTGGACCCTGATCGCCACCGTCTCGTACGCCGGCGTCCTCCTCACCCGCTGACGGGGCACGGGAAACAGAAGATCCCGCCGCCGATGACGGGCATCGGCGGCGGGATCGGGGAAAGCCGTCAGCGGACCTCGGTGATCTCAGGGCCGCGCTCAAAAGGGTTCAGGGGCGGACGGCCGTCTTCGCCTTCCTCGCCTTCCTCCGCCTGCTCTGCGGCCATGGCCTGCTGGGCCTCGGCCGGGAGGGTGAGTTCGAGGAGCTCACGGGGCGGCATCGGCGAGTCGCCGCGCACGACGACGATGTGCTGGAAGACCTGTTCCATCACGCGGGCCTGGTCGGAGTCCTCCAGGGCGGCGCCGCTCAGCACGCCGCGCAGGAACCAGCGCGGGCCGTCGACGCCGATGAAGCGCACCGGCTGCCAGCCGAAGCCCTGCTCGGCGATGTCCGGCGGAACCTGGTCGGCCATCTCCTCGGGGATGGCGACGGGCACCATTCCGTGGAGTTCGATGCCGAACGGGCCCTCGGCCTCCTGGGTCTCCCCCTCGGCCTGCTTGATCTCGTCGGCGGTCTCCTTGCGGATCTCGTCCCAGATGCCGTTCTTCTTGGGAGCGGCGAAGGGCTGCACCTGGAGGCCGCTCTCGCCGTGCACGACGGTGATGGCGACGATCCGGCCTCCGACGGGATTGCCCTCCTCGTCCTGCTCGACGGCCTCGACGTTCACCTGGATCTCGATGCCCTCACCGATGGGCACCTGGATCGCGCCGAAGTCGACCCGCTCCATCTCGGGGACGGACTCGGCCTCGGAGTCCCACGGGCCGCCGTGCTTGGCGACCGCAGGCTCCTGCTTCTCCTCGGCGTCGGTCTCCTCGTCCGCGACGGTCTCGTCGGTCGGCTCGAGGGTGTTCTCGGGCTCATCGTCCCGACGACGGCGTCGAAACACGACTCACGCTCCTTCGTTGCTGTGCTGTACGGACGCGCCCGCGACGCGGCCCTGGACGGCTCCTGCGTAGCCTCCGGTGGATCCGAATCCACCCTCTCCACGTGCCGACCCCGGAAGGGTCTCGACCTCATGGAAGACCGCCCGCTCGACGCGCTGGATGACCAGCTGCGCGATGCGGTCGCCGCGCTTGAGACGCACGGTGTCGCGGATGTCGGTGTTCAGCAGGGTGACCTTGATCTCTCCCCGGTAGCCGGCGTCGACCGTGCCCGGGGCGTTGACGATCGTCACTCCCAATCTAGCCGCCAGCCCGGACCGCGGGTGAACGAAGGCGGCGTAGCCGTCGGGCAGGGCGATCGCGATGCCCGTCGGGACCATCGCTCGCTCACCGGGAGCCAGCTCGACGTCACCGGCGGCGACGAGATCGGCGCCCGCGTCGCCCGGGTGGGCGTACGCCGGGACCGGCAGGTCGGGGTCCAGTCGCTGGATGAGTACGTCGGCGGTCAAGGGGTCACCTCGTGGTCACGGATGCTGCACGTCACAGGGCGTGACCCTACCGCCTGACGGGACCCGGTCCCGCTACGCCGAACGGTCACGACGTCGCGTCCCTCGTGGGCGGCTCGCCGGAGGAGCGGCCCGGCGGCGCCGGGACCGGTTCGGGCGCTGCGCGCAGTGCGGGCAGAGCACGGTAGATGACGGCGGCGAGCGGGACGGCGACGGCCGCGCCCGGGATGCCGGCGACGACGCCGCCGACGGAGATGGCGAGGATGATGGCGAGCGGGTGGAAGCGCACCCACCGCCCGACGACGAGCGGCTGGAGCACGTGCCCTTCGAGCTGCTGTTCCAGGATCAGGATGCCGAGGAAGATGAGGGCGGCGAGGCCGCCCTTGACGCTGAAGACGACGAGGACTGCCAGCGCCCCGGCCACGAGGATCCCGACGATCGGGATGAAGCTTCCGAAGAAGACGACCACGGCGAGCGGCGCGACGAGCGGCACCCTCATGACGGCCAGGACGACGGCGATGACGATCGCGTGGATGAGGGCGACGATGACGGTGCCGTGGACGTACTGCGACAGGGTCTCCCATGCCGCCCGGCCGGCCCGGTCGCAGCGCCCCCGGTAGCGGCCGAAGCCGCCGATCATCCAGCGCCAGATGCCCGCTCCGTCCTTGAGCAGGAAGAACGTCACGAAGAACATGAAGACCGTCGACGCGAGCACCTCGGTCGCGACGGCGGCTCCGGCGAAGACCGTGCTGGCGAGCTTGCCGCGCTGCTTCTGCAGCTGTTTGAGCAGCTCGTCGACGACCGACTGCAGCTGGGAGTTCTTCAGGTGTAACGGCCCGGTGACGAGCCAGTTCTGCGCCTGCTTGGCGGTGTGCTGCACCTGGTCGACGAGGTGCGGGAACTGGTCGTTGGCCTGGATGCCGACGAAGGTGCCGACGCTGCCGAGCACGCTGAGGGCGAGGAGCATCGTCAGCCACGTCGCGGCGAGCGATGGCATCCGGCGGCGCAGCCACGCGGTGACGGGGTTGAGGAGCGCGCAGAGCAGCAGGGCGATGGCGATCGGCAGGGCCACGAGACGCAGCTCGTCGACGATGTACGCGATGGCGTAGACGACGATGCCGATGACGATGAGCCGCCAGCACCAAGCCGCCACGGTGACGAGGACCGCGGGCACCGGCTGATCCCGTTCCGTCACGTCTTCTCCGGCCGCCGACCTGCACGAACACTCGGCTGACCATCGTTACACGAATGGCGCTCCGGATCGGCGAACGACGCTTCAGTCGCCGAATGTGTTTGCTCGGCGACGCATTTGGCCACAAGCGGGCACGAGTGCTTCGCCACGAGCCAAACCGGGGGACAGTGTTTTAGGTGGACCTTGCGCCACCACTTTCACATTTCGCAGCGCCACGGGGAAGGCCACCTCCATGTCAAAGGGCGTCGTGCACCGTTCTCTGGACGGCTACCGCTTCCACCTTTCCGGCGACCTGGACCTCACTCTTCCGTTCAGCTCCGTCGCACGGTTCGCGGTGGACGGCAGGCTCTATGAGCTCACCGCGGGCGAGCACGGGGCCGCGACGGGCTGGCTGAAGGACCTCGGGGTACGGGACTTCGACGACGAGCTGTCCGTGCAGGGCGGCCGGCTTCGTACGGTCAAGGTCGTCGACCACGACCAGCGGATCGGGTTGAAGGACGAGCTCCTGGCCGTGGTCTGGCAGGGCCGGAAGTTCTCGATGTTCATCCCGATGTACAACGCCGTGGCCGCCGACGCCGTGCGGCTCTTCGAACTCCTCGCCGTGAGCGAGCACGAGGACGGCCTCACCGTCGCCTCCCTCAACGCCAAGCGCGCGGGCATCGCCGAGCCCGCGGACATCGCCAAGGAGATCCCGGGCGTCGGCCTGCTGGAGATCACCGCCCTCACCAAGACGACCGCCCGGCGGCTGCCGAACTGGTCCGGCGCGCGGCTCCCCCACGGCGAGCTGTTCCGCGACACGCTGGACGACCTCAGCACGTACTTCCTCCTCGCCACGCCGTCCGCGATGGTCACCGTGCTGCCGCACGACGGCCAGGCCGCACAGGTGCCGGGACGCCTCGGCGGCCTCAAGATCGAGACCGTCGCCTGATGGCGGAGATGCTCACCGGTCTGTTCGCGGGGACGGTCGCGCTGGTCCTGCTCACGGCGTTCATCGGGCACGTGCGCAGCCCGCATGCCCTGCCGGCCGCGCTGGCCGCGCACCGTACGCTGCCGGGCTCCCTCGTCCGGCCGGTGGCGCTCGCGGTGGCCGCGCTGGAGGGCCTCCTCGGCGCGGCGACCGGCTTCGCCCTGCTGGCCGGGCGCGAGCACCTGCTCTCGTACGCGGCGGGCGGCACCGCGGCCCTGATGGCCGGTTACGCCCTCTACGGCCTGTACGTCCTGCGCACCCGTCCGAGCGTGCCGTGCGGCTGCTCGGCCGAGGGCACGCCGATGAGCGGCTGGGTCGCCGGCCGCGCGGGCGCGCTGGCGCTGGCGTCGCTGGTCGCCGCGGGCGCGCACGCGTCGGCGGGCGGCGCGCACCTCGCGATCGCGGGCCTCGCCTCCGTCGTCTTCGCGGTGCTGCTCTGGGCGCTGCCGCTCGCCATGTTCGACGCCGAAAGGAACCCGGCCGGATGAGCTTCGAGACCACCGCCCTCCTGCTGACCTGGGTGGCCCTCGCGCTGCTCTCCCTGGTGGTCGCGGGCCTCGTACGCCGGGTCCACCAGCTCTCGCAGGGACCGCGCACCCCGGACAGCGGGCCGCTTCCCGGCCTGCCCGCCCCCGGCCTGGAGGCCCTGTCCCCCGAGCCGGGCAGCGCCACGCTCCTGCTGTTCCTCAGCGAGGGCTGCCCGCCCTGCGCCGACATCTTCGCCGAGACGCAGAACCTCATCGGCGCGCCGCCGATCCGCGTCCTGTTCGCCGACGGCGCGCCGGACGCCGAGCCGCCGGAGAACGTCCTGGTCCTCGCCGACCAGGGCGCGCTGTTCGAGGCGTACCAGATCTCCGCGACGCCGTTCGGGGCGATCGTCGGCGCGGACGGCCGGATCCGCACGGTGGAGCCGGTCGGCTCGGTGAACCGGCTGTACGGCCTCATCACCGAGACGGGCCGGCGTCCACACGAAGACGCGACGGCCGACCACGAGGAAGCGCGGCTCAACGGAAGCACGCGATGAACGCCGGAACGGAAACGGGGAGTGCGAACATGCTCGAACTCGACCAGATCCCCCCATTGCGCGGGCAGCGGCCGGAGGGCGCCGAACGCGCACGGCGGCACGTGCCCGCAGCGGTCGCCGAGGGCGTCGGCCGCCGGTCGATGCTGGGCGGCGCGGTGGCCGCCGGCACGGCCGTCGGGATGACCGCGCTCGGGGTGTTCGCGCCCGCCCGCAAGGCGATGGCCGCGGGATTCGGCCTGACACCCGGCTACTACGACATCTACATGACGTGCCCGTCGTACGCGTCGTCGCACAACTGCTCGCCCGGCTGCGGGCCCAGCACGGTCGTCTCGACGGCCTGCCGGACCAGCGGGAAGTACCGGGGCTACCACAAGTCCGGCGTCTCAGACCCCGGCCACTACAAGCTCCGCCCGAACCAGTGCTACGGCAGCAAGTACGACGGCTGGGTCTGGCACTACGCGAACAAGTGCGGCAGTTGCACGAAGTCGGTGACCTGGCGCTGCCACGACGGCTGGAAGAAGAGCGCCGCCGGCAACTGGTACAAGTCGATCTGCCGGTGGGCCCTTGCCTGCTCCAAGTGAGGTCCTCCCGGCCGGACGCCTGCGCCGGGGCCTGACCGAGCCACTGCTGCCGTTCGCCGTGCTGGCCGCCCTGGCCCTCGCGGCGTCGGCGGCGGAGCAGACCGTGATGTGCTGGGCCTCCGTGGGGGCGCTGGCCGGATACTCGCTGTCCGGCTCCGTTTGAACGCGTAACAGCGATTTCGTGCTGTTCTCGCCAGGTTGGCGAGCGCCCGTACGGCAGAGTCAGGTACTCGCCGTCTTCACCGCCGGTCTCGTTCTCGGCGGCTCTCTCAGCGCGACCGTCCTGTGGCTGCTGTCAGGCCTCAGCGCGCCCCTCCCGCCCGCCGTACGCGCCGCCGCGGTGATCACCGTTGCGCTGCTCGGCGTGGCGCGTGAGGCCGGCTGGGTGCACATACGGCTGCCGCAGAACGCCCGCCAGATCCCGCAGGAGGTCCTCCAGCGACGGATCAGACGCGGTGCCCTGCAGTTCGGCTTCGAGCTCGGCACGGGGGTGCGCACGTACGTCTCCGCGAGCGCGCCGTACGTGGTCGCGCTCGGCCTGCTGGTCGGCCACCAACCGGCGGCGGTGACGATCCTCACCGGCACGGGCTTCGGCGTGGGCCGCGCGGTGACGGCGGCCGCACGGTACGCCAGCCGCCACGACGAGTGGGACGACCGCAGGCTCGCCCGCATGCCGTTCCTGACGAACGCGATCGGAATCGCCGTGCTCGCCGCCTTGGCGCTGCTGCTGCTCCGGACGCCGTGAGACGCCGTACGGGGCGTATTGCGGGTCATATCGGTCGCGGGCGCGCGGTCCTTCGTCATCCGGTGATCGCCTGTGAGAGGGTCGGGAAGGACGGCACGGACTGAGAGGGACGAGCATGGCGGACAAAGGCGATCTTGGCTGGCGACTCTTGGCCGGTGCCGCGGCTTTCGGCGCGGGCTTCGTGGCCCGCAAGGCGATAACGGTCGGCTGGAAGCAGTTCACCGGCAAGGAGCCCCCGACCACCCCGGAGTCCCCCGAGGTCGGCCTCTCCGAGGCGATCGGCTGGGCCGTCGTGACGGGCGTCGGCATCGAGGTCGCACGCCTCCTGGCCACCCGCGCCGCCGCGAACCGCTGGCACAGCACCACCGGCGAACTCCCCGCCGCCCTCCGCACCGCCACCGAGAAGCTCAAGGACGTCACCCCCTGACGACTTAGGGCGCGTCCGGAAGATCCGCCGTCCGGCCACGCGTCGCACCGGCGGTTGCTCGCCGCGCGAGTCAAGGGCGTGGCGAGGAGGCCTCCTCGTCGCGGCTTCTTCCCCGATCCGCCGTGATGGGTGGCCGGCCCCGAGCCACCGGGTGGTCGATGAGAACCGTCGCCGGCGGTCGTTCGGCGACTCGCCGGGCGCGGTCGGTCAAGCGGCGCCCTCCACCGACGGCCGCGGTTGCGGTACCAGGTGGTGGCCGCGCAGGTCGTTGCGGATGTTCTCGGAGAGCCGTTTCGTCGCCGCGCGGTTGAGGGCTCCGCCCGCGACCGCGCCGGTCAGAAACGGTCCCATGGTCGTCAGGTGGCGGCCCATCGTACGGAGCAGGCGTTTGCGCAGACCCGTCTTGGCCGCGATGCCCAGCGCGGCGGTCACGCTGCCCGGCACCGCCGGGTCGAACCCGCGTTGCAGCGCCCAAGCCTGCAGGAAGACCGCTCCCCGCGCGGTTCCGTTGCCCGGCACCTGAACGCCGTAGATCTCGTGCAGCTCGGCGATGAGCTTGACCTCGATCGCGGCGACCACGACCGTCTCGGCGACGATCTGGGCGGGCGCGGTGAGCAGAAGCGGCGGAGCGGTGAACTCGACCGCCGCGAGCGCGCCTCCCGCCGCGCCGACCCCCGTCGTGGCGCGCTGCGCCGCGCGGGTGAGCGAGTCGGCGAGAGCCTCGCCGGTCAGCCCGTCGTAGTGCCGGGCGAGCGTCTCGAGATCGCGCACCGGCAGGTGCGGGGCGATCTCGGTGACGATGTCGGCCAGCCACCGCCCGCGCCCGACACCCGCGGCCCCGGCTCGGCGCGCGCTCGCCGCCAGTAGGCGTGAGAGCCGTCCGAGCAGCCGGCCGCGGGTCTCGCGGTCCAGAGAATCGTCGTCGGACAACCGGCCGACCAGCTCTGCCATCTCCTGGCCGAGCCGGTCGTCCCCGTCCTTGCGTTCGACCCCTCCCTCCGACACCGTGCCGGCCTCAGGCCGCGCACTCGTGGCAGATCAGCTGCCCGTTCTTCTCCTCGGCCAGTTGGCTGCGGTGGTGCACGAGGAAGCATCGAGCGCAGGTGAACTCGTCCGCCTGGCGCGGTAGAACGCGGAGGCTGAGCTCCTCGTTCGACAGGTCCGCTCCGGGCAGCTCGGTCACTTCACCGGCGTCCAGATCCTCGTCGATGACGCCTGTGCTCTTGTCGGCACGACGGGCCTGCAGTTCCTGCAGGCTGTCCTCGTTGAGGTCGTCATCGGTCTTGCGTGGGCTGTCGTAATCCGTGGCCATCTTCTATCTCCATCCCCCTCGGTCCTTAGTTATGCGCCCCGTCGCGCGGGTCTAACGCTCGGGAAGCTCATCTTGTGCCCGATCCGGGCGGGAAATTCTGTCACGGGATTTGACCCGGAACACGCAAGCCACGTCGCGTCACAGTGCCCCTCCCCAACCATCGCGCCAGAGATGCCCGATGTGTCGTACATCACAACATCAACCGGACTTTCGAGACAGGGCCCGATGGTCGTGAACCGGATAAGGATGACGAGCGTCACAGGTAACGCGATATCGTTCCCGCCTGGATCAACCTGGCGGGTGCACACAATAAGGGTTGTACGAGGGGGTCACACACATGCCGGATGCCGCTCCACTGGAGCCGGGCGATCCGGCCTCGCTTGGACAGTACGAGGTAGTCGGAAAGCTCGGGGCGGGTGGCCAGGGGGCCGTCTTTCTCGGCAAGTCGCGTTCTGGCGACTATGTCGCGATCAAGCTCCTCCACGAGCAGATGAACTCCGACTCGTCCGCACGTACGCGGTTCGCGCGCGAGGTCGAAGCGGCACAGAAGGTGTCACCTTTCTGTACCGCCCAGGTCCTGGATTATGACCTTCACGGCCAGCCCCCCTACATCATCAGCGAGTTCATCGACGGCCCTCCGCTGTACGACGTGGTCATCCAGGAGGGCGCGTTCCGGGGTACGGCGCTCGAACGCCTCGCCATCGGCACCGCGACCGCGCTGGCCGCGATCCACGAGGCCGGAATCGTCCACCGCGACTTCAAACCGAACAACGTTCTCCTCGCGTCGGACGGCCCGCGCGTCGTCGACTTCGGCATCGCGCGCTCGGTGAACTCCGAGCAGAGCTCGGTCACCGCGACCGGAATGGTCGTCGGAACGCCCGGCTATCTGGCGCCGGAGCAGCTCACCGGTGAGCCGCTGACGCCGTCCGTGGACATCTTCGCGTGGGGCGCGACGATGGTCTTCGCCGCGACCGGGCACTCGCCCTTCGAGGCCGAGACCCTTCCGGTGATCATCAACCGGATCCTCAACGAGGAGCCGGACCTGTCGCGCCTGACCGGCACCATGCGCGAGCTGGTCGCCGCGGCGCTGGACAAGAACTCCCGCCGCCGCCCGGCGGCGCACCAGCTGCTGCTCCGCCTGCTCGGCCAGGTCGGCGCGACGCCGGGGCCGTCCGCCGACCGGCAGGACATCCTCGACAAGGGCACGCGCATCGCGGCGGAGCTCCCGCCGCCCCCGCCGATCGTCGCGGCGCCTCCGCCGCAGCACCACATGACGCCGCCGCCCATGTCGCCGCAGATGATGCAGCACGGGCCGCCGACGCCGAACCCGCCGATGATGATGGGCGGCCCGCGGACGCCGCCGCCGTGGCAGCAGCAGGCGCCGCGGCAGCAACCGCCGCCGCGGTACATCCCGCCGCCCCCGCAGCGCAAGTCCAACAACGCGCCGCTCTTCGTCGGGCTCGGCTGCGTCGTCGCGCTGCTGCTGATCATCGGCCTGCCGGTCGCCCTCGCCGCGGGATTCCTGCAGAAGACCAAGCACAACCTCGACCACCTGCCGGGCTACACCCCGACGCCCTTCCACTACGGCGTGCCGGAGTCCTTCGTCGGCGTCTGGACGGGCACCGGGTCCGACACCGCGGGCGACTCCAAGGGCAAACCGTTCAACATCAAGATCACCCTGACCTCAGGAACGACGATCGGCCATGTCCAGTACGGCGCGGTCGGCAGCGGCTGCTACGGCACCCTGATCGAGGACAGCTCGGAGACGACCGACTCCAAGGCGAGCTTCCGCGAGACCCTCACGAACACCTCGCAGACCAAGTGCCCGATCTTCTCCTACGTGACGCTCACGTTGAACGGCTCGACGAACTCGTCGTACTCGCTCTTCAACTCGTCGACCGACTCGAACGCCCTGAGCACCGGCAACCTCACCAAGGAATAGCCGGCCGATTCTGGGATAGCTGACCCGCGACTGGGCGGTAAGGACGAACATGCCGGATAGTGCGCCGCTTCGAGCCAATGACCCCGAGCGCATCGGCTCGTACCGGTTGACCGGGCGGCTCGGGGAGGGCGGTCAGGGCGTCGTCTATCTCGGCGAGGACGCCGACGGCCGCGGCGTCGCGGTGAAGCTGCTGCACGCGCAGTTCACCGGCGACGCCAAGGCCCGCGCCCGGTTCGCCGGCGAGCTGGCCAGCGCCAAACGCGTCGCGCCGTTCTGCACCGCGCAGATCCTCGACGCCGACGTCGAGGGCGACACGCCGTACCTGGTGAGCGAGTTCATCGACGGCCCTTCGCTGCGTGAGGTCGTGGACACGCAGGGCCCGAGCAGCGGCAGCGCGCTGCAGCGCCTCGCCATCGGCACGGTCACCGCCCTGGCGGCGATCCACGAGGCGGGCATCGTCCACCGCGACTTCAAGCCGACCAACGTGCTGCTCGCCTCCGACGGCCCGCGAGTGATCGACTTCGGAATCGCGCGTGCCCTGGACGCCGGCGGCACCCTGACGAGCACCACGGTCGGCACCCCGTCGTACATGTCGCCCGAGCAGATCTCGGGGCAGCCCGCGGGGCCGCCGACCGACGTTTTCGCCTGGGCCTGCACGATCGTGTACGCGGCGACGGGCTCGCCGCCGTTCGGGCAGGACTCCATCCCGGCGGTGATGAACCGGATCCTCAACCAGGAGCCGGCCCTGGGCATGCTGATGGGCCCGTTGCGCGACATCGTCTCCTCGTGCCTGGCCAAGGACGCCTCACGGCGGCCGACCGCCCAGCGGATCCTCCTGCGACTCCTCGGCAACGAAGGCGTCATCCTCCAGGGGTCCGGGTCGGACTCTCCCGCCACCGTTCTCAACCAGGGCGCCCAGGTCGCCGCGGCGGAGGCGCCCGCCCCCTCCGGCTGGACTCCTCCGAGCCCGTACGGCCCTGCGGACGCGCCACCCCCAGGCATGTACCACCCAGGGGGTGACACCGCGCCACCGAGCCTGTACGGCCCGGGAGACACCTCACCGCGCGGCCCGTACGCCCCGGGATCCGACCCTTACTCCCCCGGGGGCAACACCCCGAACACGAACCCGTACGGCCCCGGGGGCAACACGCCGTACCCCGGCATTCCGCCGACCTCGCCCGGCTACACGCCGCGGCCGCGCGGACGTGTCCAGCCGGGGGCGATCGCCGGGGCCGCCGCGGCGACGGTGCTGCTCGTGACGGTCGGGGTGTTCGCCGCCGTGAAGCTCATCGGCGACGGCCACAAGCCCGGACCGATACCGTCGCCGGTGGTCAGCAAGCCCGGCGGCACCTTCCGTATGGCCGTGTACGCCCCGCAGTACATCGACCCGTCGAACGCGATCAGCACCAACGACTTCTTCGCCGTCGAGAACCTCTACACGGGCCTGACGACCATCGGTCGTGACGGCTCGATCAGCCGCGCCATGGCCACGGACGTGAGCAACACGGGCTGCTCGACGTGGAAGTTCACCATCAAGGAGGGCACGAAGTTCAGCGACGGCACCCCCGTCGACGCGGAGGCCTTCGCGCGGAGCTGGAACCGCACCGCGCGCAACAAGGGGGCGGGCGAGGGCTACCTGATGGTCGACATCCAGGGCTACTCGGAGGTCTCCACGGGCTCGGCCCAGTCGATGTCGGGTGTCACGACCCCCTCCCCGAACGTCCTCCAGGTGACGCTGGCCAAGCCCGACTGCGACTTCGAGAAGCGCGTCGCGACGCCGGTGTTCGCGCCGATGCCGTCGTCGGCGGGCGAGGCGACGAACAGCATCTACAACCGCGCGCCGGTCGGCAACGGCCCGTTCAAGGTGAGCTCCTACACGCCGAACAGCCGGCTCACGCTGGTCCGCAACCCCGAGTACGCCTTCGTGCGGCCCATGCTCGACACGGTGGACATCACCCTCGTCACCGACCTCCAGGCGGCGATGAACGGATTCAACTCCGGCCAGTACGACTGGTCGGAGCTGCAGTCGTCCACGCTGCCCGCCGCACGCTCGGCCCACCCCTCGGACGGCAAGCTGATCAAGGGTGACATCGGCGGCATGACATTCCTGCTGCCGATCAACGACAAGGGCCAGATGGCCTCCAGGGAAGCCCGCCAGGCCGTCTCGTACGCCCTGGACCGGCCGGCCATCATCTCCTCCGTCTACCAGGGGATGTACACGCCCGCGACGTCGCTGGTGCCGCCGTCGATCCCCGGGGCGTACGTGAAGGGCTGCACGGCCTGCGTCAACGACCCGGCGAAGGCGAAGAGTCTCGCGGCGCAGGCGCACCTCGGCCCGGGCAGCAACGTGACGCTGTCGCTCGCCGACTCCCCGACCTACACCCAGCTTGCGAGCGTGGTGCAGCAGCAGCTGAAGACGGTCCTAGGGTGGAACGTCACCCTCAGGAAGCTGCCGCTGACCAAGATCTACACCGACGAGGCGAGCAAGGACGCCAAGGACCTGTATCCGCTGTCCTGGGTCGCGGACTACCCGTCCGGGGAGAACTTCCTCTACACGCTGCTGTCGAGCGACTCGATCTCCGGCGGCGGCAACAACTACGCCAAGTACCACAGCGCCGCGTTCGACAGCGCGCTGAGCACCGCGCGGTCGACCGCCGACCCGAACCAGCGCATCCAGAAGGTGCGTGTGGCGGAGAAGATCGCGCTCGACGACATGGCGCTCATCCCGCTCTACTCGCACACGGTGTACCGGCTGGCCGACACGAAAGACTTCACCAACCCCGGCCTGGACTACCTCGGCTACCCCTCGCTGACGACCACCTCCCGCAAGTAGGCACGCCCCTTGACGAGGACGGTCACGGCAGGGTACGAACTAACAGGAAACCTTCCTAATTATTAGGTTTCCCACGGGGGCCTCTCCCATCCACCCTCCCGCCAGGAGTGAGACGTTGAGAAGCCGATTCATCACCCTCGCCGCGACGGCCCTGCTCGCGGCATTCACGGTCACCCCGTCCACCGCCGCCTCCGCCGCGGCGGGACGCACCTACACCGCGCCGTACGTCGACATGGGCGCGTGGCCCACACCGGTCCTCAGCGAGATGTCACAGGCGTCCGGGCTCAAGGGGTTCACGCTCGGGTTCGTCACGAGCGTGGGCTGCAAGGCCAGCTGGTTCAACGCCTACGACCCGCGTACGGCGTGGCAGAAGGACGAGGTCGACAAGATCCGCGCGGCCGGCGGCGACGTCAAGATCTCCTTCGGCGGCGCGTCCGGGATCGAGCTGGCCCAGGCCTGCTCCGACGTGGGCTCGCTCACCACCGAGTACGCCGCGGTCGTGGACGCCTACGGCGCGTCGTACGCCGACTTCGACATCGAGGGCGCCGCCGTCGCCGACCCGGCGACGATCGACCGGCGCTCCCACGCGCTGGCGAACCTCCAGCAGAGCCACCCTGGCCTGAAGATCTCTCTCACGCTGCCGGTGCTGCCGACCGGCCTCACCGCCGACGGCCTGAACGTCGTCACCTCGGCCAAGAACGCCGGCGTCGACCTCGACCTCGTCAACGTCATGGCGATGGACTACTACCAGGGCGGCGACGACGGCGACGCCGCCGTACAGGCCGCCCAGGCCACCCACGACCAGCTCGGATCGATCTTCTCCGGCCGGTCCGACGCGCAGTTGTGGGCGATGGTCGGCGTGACGCCGATGCTCGGCGAGAACGACGACCACAGCGTCTTCGACCAGAACGACGCCCGCCAGCTCGTCGGCTTCGCCCAGCAGCACCACGTGGGCGGGCTCGGCTTCTGGGAGGAGACACGGGACCGCAACGCCTGCACCGGCGCGCTCTACATGTGCACCAACGTGCCCCAGCAGCCGTATGAGTTCTCCAGGATCTTCGCCCCGTACAACGGCTGAGGCTCCGCAGCCGTGGTCACCCGGTGGCCACGGCCGCTCAGGAGAGCGGCAGGCGCACGGTCACGATGAGGCCGCCGCCCTCGCGGGGGGTGGCCAGCACGGTGCCGTTGTGCGCGCTCGCGACCGAGCGCACGATGGACAGGCCGAGGCCGGCGCCCTTGGCCGACTCGATTCGGTCGGTGTTCAGCCGCCGGAACGGCTCGAAGAGGTTCTGCACCTCGTACGCGGGCACGACCGGGCCGGTGTTCTCGACCTGGCAGGTCGCCCAGCCGTCGAGGACGCCGGTGCGGACGACGACCTCGCCGTCGTCGATGTTGTGCTTGACCGCGTTGTCGACGAGGTTGGAGATGAGGTGCTCCAGCAGCACCGGGTCTCCGACGGTCGGCCCCTCGGTCAGCTCGGTGGTGATCTTGACGTCCGGCCGGTCGGTGCGCACGGCCGTCTTGAGCACGATCTCGGCGACCTCCCGCAGGTCGACCTTGGTGCGCGTGGTCAGCTCGCGCTCGCTGCGGGCCAGCAGCAGGAGACCCTCGATGAGGCGCTCGTGCCGCGCGTTGTTGGCCAGGAGCGTGCGGCCGACGGTCTTCAGGTCCTCCGACGCCTCCGGGTCGGTGACCGCGACCTCCAGGAGGGTCCGGTTGATGGCCAGGGGCGTGCGCAGCTCGTGCGAGGCGTTGCCCACGAATCTTCGCTGCGTGTCGAAGGCCTGGTTGAGGCGTTCGAGCATCGCGTCGAAGGTGTCGGCCAGCTCCTTGATCTCGTCCTCGGGCCCCTGCAGCGCGATGCGCTCGTGCAGGGTGCTCTCCGAAAGCCGTCGCGCCGTCGCCGTGACGGTCTGCAGCGGCGCGAGCGCCCGGTCGGCGACGAACCAGCCGAGCGCCAGCGCGATCAGCCCGACGCCGAGCAGCGCGAACGCCGACTGCCAGATGAGCCGGTGCTGCGCATGGTCGATGAAGTTGCGGCGGATCGCCTGCTGCTCCTGCTGCGACAGGCCGAACGGATCGTTGGTGCGCACCTCGAGCTGCAGGCTCTCCAGGATGTTGGTGACCAGCACGTACGCGACGGTCAGCAGCAGGAACCCGGCGAGGAAGAACAGGCCGCCGTACAGGAGAGTGAGGCGGAGCCGCACCGTCATGCGGCGTGAGACGGCACCTGACGTGGGGCTCAAAGGCGGTATCCCGCGCCGGGCACGGTCTCGATGACCTGCGGCTCTCCGAGCTTCTTGCGAAGAGTCATCATCGTGACCCGCACGACGTTGGTGAAGGGGTCGATGTTCTCGTCCCAGGCCTTCTCCAGGAGCTGCTCGGCGCTGACCACGGTGCCCTGGCCGCGCATGAGGACCTCGAGGACCGCGAACTCCTTCGGCGTCAGCTCGACCGGCCGCCCGGAGCGCGTGACGGCGCGGCGGGCCGGGTCGAGGCGAATCTGTGAGCGTTCCAGCACGGGCGGCAGCGGCGGCGCGGTGCGCCGGCCCAGGGCCCGGATACGCGCGATCAGCTCGGCGAACGCGAACGGCTTCGCCAGGTAGTCGTCGGCACCGATGGAGAGGCCTTCGACCCTGGCGTCCAGCTCACCGGCGGCGGTGAGCATCAGGACGCGCGCGTTGGCCCCGTCCGCGACCAGCCGCCGGCACACTTCGTCTCCGTGTACCCGCGGCAGGTCGCGGTCGAGCACGACCACGTCGTAGTCGTTGACGCTGGTCCGCTCCAGCGCGCTGGCGCCGTCGTATGCGACGTCGACGGCCATCGCCTCGCGCCTAAGCCCGGTGGCGATGGTGTCGGCGAGTACGCGTTCGTCCTCGACGACCAGGACCCTCACCCTGTCTCCACCCCCTGGAAAGCCGCGCGCTGGACCGGCGACTCAGTTATTTCACAGCAGGGGTAAGCCCCCCATAAGCGTGTTCAGGATATTCGCAGGTTTAGCCTGCGCGACGGTGTGGGTAGACCGACGTCCACCTCTGGAAGGAGATCGAGTGGGCGAGTTGACGACGACGATTCACCAGCGTTTGTCGGACGCATACGACTCCATGCGGACTGCCCGAGACAGCGGCGACGACCTCCTGGCCGAGGCCCAGCGCGGGGAGATCGACGACCTGCGCCGTATCGCGGCCAACCACGGCATCGACATTCCGCGCTGCGCCTGACGGTGGTGCTCGCGAACCACGACCGACCGACCTCGACGACCTAGGACGGCCCCGCACCTCGATCGGGGGGTGCGGGGCCGTCGCACGTCTCAGTCGCGCTCGGGCACCAGGGGCACGAGCAGGTCGTGCAGCGCGCCGAACAGGCCAGGCCCGGCCGCCAGGGTCAGGTCCGCACTCACCGGCCTGCCGCCGAGGCCGCCGGTCGTACCGCCGGCCTCCTCGACGATGAGCGCGCCCGCGGCGACGTCCCACTCCTGCGGCCCGCGCTCGTAGTACGCGTCGACGCGCCCGGCGGCGACCGAGCACAGGTCGACGGCGGCCGATCCTCCGCGGCGGATGTCGCGTACCCGCGGCAGCACGCCGAGGAGCACCTCGGCCTGGCGGGCGCGCCGCTCGGTGAAGTAGCCGAAGCCGGTGGCGACCAGCGCCCGGTCGAGCGGGACACCGGAGGTGCAGCTCAGCTTCTCGGTCGAGCCGTCACGGTGGACGAGGTAGGCGCCCTCACCGCGCGCCGCGGTGTAGAGCTCGCCGCGCACCGGCACGGCGACGACCCCGGCGACGACCTCGCCGTTCACCTCGGCGGCGATGCTGACCGCCCAGTCCGGCAGGCCGTACAGGTAGTTGACGGTGCCGTCGATCGGGTCGACGATCCAGCGCACCCCGCTGGACCCGGAGGTCGCGCCGCCCTCCTCGCCGAGGAAGGCATCGCCGGGCCGCGAGGAGCGGATGCGGTCCACGATCAGTTTCTCGGCCGCCTGGTCCATCTCGGTGACCACGTCGGTCGGGCTGGACTTGGTGTGCGCCACGCCGAGGTCGGCCGGGCGCTTCTCGACGAGCATGACGCCGGCGGCGTCCGCCGTGCTGATCGCGAGTTCGAGCAGGTCATGCACGCTTACTCCCAGGGGCGGTTCGGATCGGGCGGCGGTGCCTGTCAGGCCGGCGCCCGGCAACAGGTCGCGGCGCACGTGTCGGGGCGCGGCCCGAGGGTGCCGGCGGAGAGGCGCTCCTCACCGTCGCGCTCCAGGAGCAGCTCGCGGACCATCGCCACGAACCTCGGGTCGGTGCCCGGCGTGGCCGCGCGCTCCATCCGCAGGCCAAGGCGGCCCGCCAGGCCGGCCGCCTCGACGTCGAGGTCGTACTTGACCTCCATGTGGTCCGAGACGAACCCGATCGGCGCGACCACCACGGCGCGCACGCCGCCGGCGTGCAGCTTCTCCAGGTGGTCACAGACGTCGGGCTCCAGCCACGGCACGCTCGGCGGGCCGCTGCGGCTCTGGTAGACCAGGTCCCACGGGCGCCCCTCCGCCACGAGCGCGGCGACCTCGCCCAGCTCCGCGACGTACTTCTCTCGGCCGGGCTGGGCGATCGGCACGCTGTGCGCGGTGAAGACCAGCCGCGCCTCGTCGCGCAGGCCCGCCGGGAGGCGGTCGAAGGCGGCGCGGGTGTTGTCGGCCATCGGCTCGACGAAGCCCGGGTGGTCTCCGTAGATCCGCAGCTTCTCCACCTCGGGCGCGCCCTCGACCTCGGCGCGGGCCCGGTCGATGTCGTCCAGGTATTGGCGGCAGCAGGAGTAGCCGCTGTAGGCGGAGGTGACGAAGGCCCCCGCCCGGCGTACGCCGTCGTCCCTCATTCGCCGCAACGCGACGGCCAGGTACGGATCCCAGTTGCGGTTGCCCCAGTAGACCGGCAGGTCGACGCCGTGGGCGGCGAGGTCGGCCTCGACCGCGGTCTTGAGCTCGCGGCACTGCCCGTTGATCGGGCTGACGCCGCCGAAGAGCTCGTAGTGCTCGGCCACCTTCTCCAGCCGGGCCCTGGGCACTCCGCGGCCTCGCGTGACGTTCTCGAGGAACGGCATCACGTCAGCGGGTGCCTCCGGGCCGCCGAAGGAGATCAGGAGCAACGCGTCGTACCGCATGCCCCCATCAAACCAGCCGTTCACGGTTGCACGTGCCGGGCCTCACGAGAAGTGACGGGCGTACGCCTGGGCGAGTGACAGGACGGAGTTCACGTACTGCTGCGAATGGTTGTAGGCGAAGACCGCGCGGGACAGCGCCGCGCCGCCGCGCCCCGCGCCGCTCACGCACAGGTAGCGCGCGGCGGCCGGGACCGCGTCGTAGGGGTCCATGATGTCGGCCTTGCCATCGTGGTCGCCGTCCACGCCGTACGTCCGCCACGTGGCGGGCATGAACTGCATCGGGCCGAGCGCGCCCGCGCTGGACGGGCCCGTGTTGCGCCCGTGGCCGCTCTCGATCTGCCCGATCGCGGCCAGGACGGTCCACGACAGGCCGGGGCAGGTCGTCGCCGCCTGCCGGTAGAGGTCGAGGTAGCTGCCGGGACGCCCGGACGAGCTCTGCGTGCCGGGCTGATTCTTCCTCTCGTGCAGGTTGATCACCTGGGCCTGTGCGCCGACGACCTTGCGAAGGCTCGCCCGTGTGGAGCCGAGGTCGGCGCCGGGCGCGTTGACCAGCAGCACGATTTCCGGGACCAGGCCGATCTTGCGGCCCGTGTCGCGGCCGACCAGGACGTTGATGCCGGGCAGGCCCAGCGACCCGGAGCCGCCCATGACGGCGAACGTCTGAGCGCGGCCGAGGACGGGGTAGCGCATGTCCTGGCGCAGGCCGAGCCGCCGCTTCACATCGTCGGAGACGACGAAGCGGCCTTCGGCGAGGGCGTCCCACAGCTTGTCGTTCTTGGCGGTCGCGGGCGGGGTCCAGGAGCGGAAGCGCGACGGGTCGACGGCGAACATGTTCACCTGGCCGCCCTGGAGGCGCACCGCTCCCGCGTCGGCCGTGATGACGTCGCGGACGTGCTTGAGCCTCGACACCTTGGCGAGCTGCGCCCTGGTCACCGTACGGGCGGCGACGACGAGGAAGTCGGGCGGCACGACGCGCCTGAGCGCCGACGCCCGGTCGTCGGTCGGCACCACATTGGTGACCGGGGCCTTCGGCGGCGCGGTGGGTCGCGGCGGCGGCGCGGTGTGCCGCGGCCGCTGCGCCGTCATGACGTACGCCGTGCCGCTCGCGGCCGTTCCGGTGGCCGCCACGGCGATGACCGCGACCGCGGCCGACACTCCCCTGCGAACGAAACGTCTCATCAACCGTCCCAACGACTGTGTCCGCCCACTAGTTACCCATAACCGCCGCCGATCACAGACTCCCTGTCAGAAGCTCTGTCACGCGCCGCGGTCACGTGGCGGCAGTCACGGGTCGGCGACGATTGGCGCAGTCGGGTTGCCGGATCCGGTGGAACATGAGTAGACCTCGTGTTATGTCCACAGCAGCCACGGCCACCTGGCGTAACTGGGCGGGCAACCAGCAGGCCACTCCTCGTCGAGCCGTGACGCCGCGCTCCGCCGACGAGGTCGCGGCCGCGGTGCGCGACGCCGCCGACGCCGGCCTCACCGTCCGCATGGCGGGAACCGGCCATTCCTTCACCGGCGCCGCGCTCACCGAGGGAGTGCTGCTGCGCCCGGAGGGCCTGACGCGGCTGCGGTCCGTCGACGCCGACGCCGGCCTGGTCACCGCCGAGGCCGGCATGCCGCTCAAGGTGTTCAACGAGGAGCTGGCCCGCCGCGGCCTCGCGCTCGCCAACATGGGCGACATCGAGGAGCAGACGCTCGCCGGCGCGTCCCAGACCGGCACCCACGGCACCGGGCGCGACGCCGCCGGCCTCGTCTCGCAGATCGCCGCGCTGGAGCTCGTGAAGGCCGACGGCCGGGTGGCGACCTGCTCGCGCGATGAGAACTCCGACCTGTTCCACGCCGCGCTCGCCGGCCTGGGAGTGTTCGGCGTGGTGACCGCGATCACCTGGCACACGGTCCCGGCGTTCACGCTGCGGGCGCGTGAGGAACCGATGCGGTGGGACGAGGTCCTGGAGCGGCTGGACGAGTTCGCCGCCGCGAACGAGCACTTCGAGTTCTACTGGTTCCCCCACACCGAGGGGTGCCTGACCAAGCGCAACAACCGCGTGGAGGGCCCGGCCGAGCCTCTGCACGCGTTCCGGCACTGGCTCGACGACGAGTTCCTGTCCAACTCGGTCTTCGGGCTGCTCAACCAGGTCGGCCACCGGTTCCCCTTCACCGTCAAGACGATCAACCGTGTCTCGGCGCACGCGCTCGGCGCCCGCACCTACAGCGACCGGTCCGACCGGGTCTTCACCAGCCCGCGCCGCGTGCGCTTCAAGGAGCAGGAGTACGCCATACCGCGCGAGGAGCTGGTCCCCGCGCTGCGCGAGATCCGCGCCCTGGTCGAACGCTCGCCCCGGCCGATCGGCTTCCCCATCGAGGTGCGCCTGCTGCCGGCCGAGAACGCCTGGCTGTCCATGGCGTACGGCCGGGCCACCGCCTTCATCGCGGTCCACGTCTTCCACCCCGAACCCCATGAGGAGTACTTCGGCGCGGTCGAGGAGGTGCTCGCGTCCGTCGCCGGCCGCCCGCACTGGGGCAAGCTGCACACCCGCGACGCCACGTACCTCGAAGGCGTCTATCCGCGTTTCGGCGATTTCCTGGCGATGCGCGACCGAATGGACCCGGAACGGAGGTTCGCCAACGCTTACACGGACCGCGTCTTCGGAAAGTGACAGCCGGGACCGATGCCCGAGCGGCATCTGAGGGCATGACCGGGAAAAGGATGCACAAGAATCCTTAAGCACTCCACCGGCGGCGTCGAAGAACCGGCAAGCTGGGACGACGCTGCGGGAAGTCAACAGGATCGCGTCGTCGGGACGGTGATGTTCGGACATGCCGGGTACGGTGCTGGCGGGCAGGTGCGTCCTGACGAGAGACTCACAGAACCGGGGGAAGGGCACGCATGCGCCCCGAGCCACGTTGGACAGGGCACGAAAGGACACGCATGCAGGAGCTGCGCCTCGTCGCGGTCAGCGAGGACGGTTCGTACCTCGTCCTGGCCACCGCGGGTCGAGGCACCCGGTTCACGCTGCCCGTCGACGACCGGCTGCGTGCCGCGGTCCGTGGGCACTTCTCCCGCCTCGGCCAGTACGAGATCGAAGTGGAGAGTCCCTTGCGTCCCAAGGAGATCCAGGCTCGCATCCGCGCTGGAGAGACCGCGGAGGAGATAGCCGAGACCGCCGGCATCCCGGTTGAACGCGTGCGCTGGTTCGAGGGACCGGTGCTCCAGGAGCGCGAGTACATGGCGCAGCAGGCGCAGCGCGTCACCATACGGCGCCAGGGCGAGTCGTCGCCCGCGCCCGCCCTCGGCGAGATCGTCGAGGAGCGGCTGGGCAAGCGCGGCATCGACCTCGAAGAGGTCGAGTGGGACTCCCGCAAGTGTGAGGACTCCACCTGGCGGGTCCGCCTGTCCTTCTCCTACGACGGCCGCCCCTACGCGGCCGAGTGGGCGTACGACCCGCGCCGCCGCCACATCTCCGCGGTGAACGAGGAGGCCTCCCGGCTGTCCTCGCTCGACCTCGAGGACGCCGTGGACGACACGGTCACCCCGTTCCTGCCCCGGCGCGCGATGAAGGTCGTCGGCGACCCGGCGCGCGAGGACCGGCGTCCTGCGCGCGAGGAGACGCCGCCCGCCGAGAGCACGGCGCGCGTGCAGGAGTTCCCCAAGACCGAGCCTCCGAAGCCCGACCCGAAGGCCGCCGAGCGCGAGCGCGCCGCCGCGGAACGGGAGAAGGCCGAACGCGCGAGGGCTGAGCGTGAGGCCGCCGAACGCGAAGCGGCCGAGCGGGAGAAGGCCGAACGCGAGGCCGCCGCCGAGCGGGAGGCCGCGGAGAAGGCGGAGCGTGAGGCGGCCGAACGTGCCGCCGCGGAGCGTGAGGCGCTGGAGCTCGCCGAGCGTCAGCAGGCCGCTGCCGAGGCCGCACGTGAGGCGGCCCTGCGTGAGACGGCCGAGCGTGAACAGGCCGAACGTGAAGCCGCCGAGCGGGAGACGGCCGAGCGGGAGGCCGCCGAACGCGAAGCGGCCGAACGTGAGGCCGCGGCGGAGCGTGCCAAGACACCGCCCAAGCCGCAGGCACCGGCCGCCGCGGCGGCCAAGTCCGAGCCCGAGCGTCCGAAGCCCAAGCCTGCGCCGCCGAAGGCCGTGCCGGCCAAGCCCGAGCAGCCGCGCCGGGTCGAGCCCGCCGCCAAGCGCGAGCCCGCGCCAAAGCCTGCCGAGCCCGCCGAGCGCAAGCCCGCCGAGCAGCCGGCCGAGACCGAACAGCCGGCCGCGGCGGCCGCGGCCAAGCCCGCGCCGCCGGCGGCCCCGGAGAAGCGCCCGGCGGCCCGCAAGAAGACACGCGGTAAGCGCGCCTCCGTTCCCTCCTGGGACGAGATCATGTTCGGCGCCCGCCGACCGGAGTAACCGGCCGGCGGGTCTGCCCGAATATCGCATGTCAGGGACTATCAGCCGCTGTCAGGCGGTTGTGCGTGAAATGACAGTGGGGTCGAGGAGAGTGACACTCGACAACAAAGACATTTTCACGGGAGACCCCCAATGAACTATGCGATCGAGGCCGAAGGGCTGGTCAAGCACTTCGGCAAGACGGTCGCCCTGGACGGGGTGGACCTGTCGGTCCGCGCAGGGACCGTCCTCGGCATGCTGGGGCCCAACGGGGCGGGAAAGACGACGGCGGTGCGGGTGCTGGCGACGTTGCTGCTGCCCGACGCGGGCCGCGCGGCCGTCGACGGGCATGACGTCGTGCGCGACGCGCATCAGGTGCGGCAGCTCGTCGGCCTGACCGGGCAGTACGCCTCGGTCGACGAGATGCTCACCGGTACTGAGAACCTGGTCATGATCGGCCGGCTGCTGGACATGTCGCGGCGTGAGGCCAAGGCACGGGCGGCGGAGCTACTGGAGCGGTTCGAGCTGTGGGACGCGCGTGACCGCGCGACCAAGACGTACTCCGGCGGGATGCGGCGGCGGCTCGACCTGGCGGCGAGCCTCGTGGGGCGGCCGTCGGTCCTGTTCCTCGACGAGCCGACGACCGGCCTGGACCCGCATGCGCGGGGCGGGCTGTGGGAGACCGTGCGCGACCTCGTCCACGAGGGCGTGACGGTGCTGCTGACCACGCAGTACCTGGAGGAGGCCGACCAGCTCGCGGACGACATCGTGGTCGTCGACCGCGGCAAGGTCATCGCGAAGGGCACGCCCGACGAGCTGAAGAGCCAGGTCGGCGGCCAGGTCCTGCAGGTGCGCCCGGTCGACCCGCGTGACCGCGAGACGGTCGCCGGGCTGGTCAGCATGGTCGCCGGGAACGGCATGCAGGTCGAGGGCGACCTGATCACCGCGCCCGTCCCCGACCCGAGCGTGCTGCCGAAGGTCGTGCGCCACCTCGACGACGCGGGCGTGCTCGTGGCCGAGCTGTCGATGCGCAGGTCGAGCCTTGATGAGGTCTTCCTCTCCCTCACCGGCCACCGCCCCGAGGACACCACCGACACCCTCGTCACCGAAGGGAGCCCGGCATGACCGCCTACACCGTCAGCGCGCCGCGCACGCTCACGCGGCGCGTCGGCCCGGGCGCGACCGTACGGCACACGATGACGCTCGCCTGGCGGACGCTCGTGCAGATCAAGCACAACCCGATGGAGCTGCTCGACCTGAGCGTGCAGCCGATCATGTTCGTGCTGCTGTTCACGTACGTGTTCGGCGGCCAGATGGCCGGCGGCGACCAGACCGCCTACCTGCAGTACACGCTGCCCGGGATGATCGCGCAGAACGCCTTGTTCGCGACGTTGAACACCGGGGTCGGGCTGAACACCGACATCACCAAGGGCGTCTTCGACCGGCTGCGCTCGCTGCCGATCTCGCGGATGGCGCCGCTGGCCGGGCGCATCATCGCCGACACGGTGAAGCAGGCGTGGTCGATGTCGATCCTGCTGGCCGTGGGAATGCTCATCGGCTTCCGGATCAAGACCGACGCCGCGGGAGTGCTCGGTGCGCTCCTGCTCCTGGTCGTCGTCGCCTTCGCGGTCTCGTGGGTCTCGGTGCTGATCGGCGTGCTGGTCAGCGAACCGGAGAAGGTGCAGATCTTCGGGTTCACCACGGTGTTCCCGCTGAGCTTCACCAGCTCCGCGTTCGTGAACATCCACACGATGCCGGGCTGGCTCCAGGCCTGGGCGAAGGTGAACCCGGTGACGTACCTCGCCGACGCGACGCGCGGGCTGCTGAACGGCGGCGCGGTCGTGAGCCCGACGACGAAGGCCCTGATCTGGGCGGTCGTCTTCGCGGTGATCTTCGCCCCGCTGGCCGTACGTGCGCTGCGCCGCCGCGTCTGAGGCGGAACGTGAGGAGGCCCGGCCGCAGGCCGGGCCTCTTCTTTTTCTCAGTCGGCGCCCAGGTACGCGCGGATCTGCGGGACCGTCATGGCACAGCCGCGGGCGTACGCCTCGTCGAAGGCCTCGTCGCCGATCTCCTCGCGGACGGCGCGCTCGACGGACGGAGGTTCGAGGAGCGAGCGGTCCTCGACGCCGCGCACGCCGACGGCCGCGCCGAGCAGCGTCGCCGCCCGCACGGCCTCTCCCTCGCGCTGGGCCAGGTCGGCGAAGCCGACGACCACCAGGGCGATCACCGGGGCGTCGTGGGACGCGATGGCCAGCCGGTACGCCTCGGAGTGGCGCTCGCGGGCGGACACGTGGTCGCCCTCCAGCGCGTGGACGAGGCCGAGCTGTGTGTAGATCATCGCGGGGAACTGCGGCGGCCCGTACAGGGCGACGTGCTCGGACGCCTCACGCAGCAGGGTGCGGGCGGCGTCCAGGTCGCCGTCGCGGCGTGCCGCCTCACCGAGGGTGAACCGCACGATGGCGAGGTCCTCGGGGACACCCCGGCGCTCGGCGCCCTTCAGGGCGACCTCCAGCACCGCACGCGCCCCCTCCTTGTCGCCGAGGACCGTATGGGCGTGCGCGAGGCGTACACGCAGATGGCTGGAGTCGTCGTGGCTGCCGAACGCGGTGGAGTAGCCCAGGGCCTCCCGCAGGTATCGCTGGGCCAGCGGCGCGTCGCCGTTCCAGAGGGCGACCTCGGCGAGCCCGGTCAGGGTCAGCGACAGGCCCCACCGCTCGCCGAGCTCGCGGAACTCCGCCAGCGCCGTATGGAAGGCCTCCTCGACGCCGTCGACGCGCCCGAGGTTGGTCAGCGCGTACCCGCGGACGGTCTGGGCGGCGGCCCGCAGCCATGGGTCCGGCGACGTACGGAAATCTCCGAGATCGGCCAGTGCCCGGTCGACGTCGCCCGCGAAGATGCTGAGCCCCAGCGGCGCGATGTGGATCAGTGGGTGGACCTCCTCGGAGGTGAGGTGCGCGCACTCCCGCAGAGCCAGGTCGAGCCGCCGGCGCAGTTCGTTCTTGTCCGTGGGGGCGGTGCCGGTGCCGAGGCCCCCGAGGAGCCGGTACAGGTAGGTCAGGGCCCTCGCGTGCGGCGGGCCCTGGCCGGGCAGGGCGACCGCCTCACGCGCGAGTGCCTCGCCCTCGCCCCGGCGACCGCGCAGGAACCAGTACCAGCCGAGCGCGGCGACGTAGCGGACGGCGAGGGCGGCGTCGCCGACGTCGATCGCCCACCGCAGCGCCGAGTGCAGGTTGTCGTACTCGTCGGTGAGCCGCGCGATCCAGTGCATCTGGTCGCGGGTGCGCAGCTTCGGCTCGGCGGTCTCGGCGAGCTCGAGGAAGTGGTGGGCGTGCGCGCGCCGGATCCGCCGGGACTCGCCCGCCTGCGAGAGCCGCTCCGCGCCGTACGCACGGATGGTCTCCAGCATCCGGTAGCGCCCGGTGCCGTCGGTGCTGACGAGCGACTTCTCGACGAGGCCGGTGAGGGCGTCGAGGACGTCGCCGCCGCAGACGTCCTCGATGCTGTCGAGCGTCGCGCCGCCGGAGAAGACCGAGAGCCGTCTCAACAGGACGTGCTCGTCCTCGTCGAGGAGGTCCCAGCTCCAGTCGACGACGGCGCGCAGCGTCTGGTGACGCGGCAGCGCCGTACGGCTGCCTCCGGTGAGCAGGCGGAACCGGTCGTCGAGCCGGCCGGCGATCTGGCCGGTCGTCATCGTGCGCAGGCGCGCTGCGGCGAGCTCGATCGCGAGCGGCATGCCGTCGAGCCGCCGGCAGATGGCCAGCACCGCGTCGAGGTCGGCCGCGACGGTGAAGCCGGGGCGCACGGACGCGCCGCGCTCGGCGAGGAGGCGTACGGCGGGATAGCCGAGCACCTCCTCGATCGGGGCGTCGCCGCACGGGAAGGCGAGCGGCGGCACGGGCCAGAGGTTCTCCCCCGTGATCCCGAGGGCCTCCCGGCTGGTGGCGAGGACGCGCACGCCGGGGCAGTCGGCGAGCACCCGGTCGGCCAGGCGCGCGCACGCGTCGATGAGGTGCTCGCAGTTGTCCAGCACGATCAGCAGCCGCTCGCCGGAGAGGCCGGCGACGAGGCGCTCGATGGGCTCGGTGCTGGACGGGGGTGCCCCTCGTACGTTGGCGAGCAGGGACCTCTCGCGCAGGCCGAGGGCGCTCAGCAGGGCCTGCGGCACCTCGGCCGGGTCGCCGACCGGTGCCAGCTCGACGATCCAGACGCCGCCGGGCATCCGCTCGATGAGGTGCTCGGCGGCCTCGACGGCCAGCCGGGTCTTGCCGCCGCCGCCGGGCCCGGTGAGGGTGACGAGACGTTGTTCCTCCAGCAGCTTCGCGACACGGGCGATCTCTTCCTCACGGCCGATGAAGCTGGTCAGGCGGGCGCGCAGGTTGGTTCGCGGGCGTTCGCTCGCGTGGCGCGCCGGCTCTCCGCGCAGCACCGCGAGATGCGCGGCGCGCAGCTCCGGCGACGGGTCGACGCCGAGCTCCTCGGCGAGGGTGCGCCGGGCGTCCTCGAACGTGGCCAGCGCGTCGGCCTGCCTCCCGGCGGCGCCCAGGGCGCGTATGTACTGCGCGCGCAGGCGCTCGCGCAGCGGGTGCCCGGCGACGAGCGCCTCCAGCTCGGCGACGTCGGCGCGGCCGAGGGCCAGCCCGGCATCGATCTTGTCCTCCAGGAGGCCGAGACGGCGTTCGGTGAGACGCGAGACGTGCCCGCGCGCGAACTCGGCGTCGGCCACGTCGGCGAGCGCCGGGCCGCGCCAGAGGCCCAGGGCGTCGGCGAACGCGTCGGCGGCCCCCGAAGGATCGCGTTTCAGCAGGTCGCGCCCGCGTACGGCGAGACGGTCGAAGCGCCGTACGTCGACGGCGTCCTCGGCGAGGGCCAGCCGGTAACCGGCGGGGTGCGACTCGATCGGGAGCCCGGGCAGCGCCCGGCGCAGCCGTGAGACCAGCGACTGCAGCGCGTTGGGCGCGCCGGACGGCGGGTCGTCGCCCCAGACACCGTCGACGAGGCGCTCGGCGGTGACGATGCGGCCGGCGTCGAGGGCCAGCAGGATGAGGAGGGTCCGCAGGCGAGGGCCGCCGACCTCGAGCGGCCGGCCGGTGGCATCGGTCACCTCAAGGGGACCAAGCAGCCCGATCCGCACCCGCCGAACCTCCCTTGCCCGTACGTCCTCCCGAGCGCGAGGCGGCGTACGGGGAGGGGAATCACACCTCACGTCGGAACCACGATATATCTTGATTGCCCCCGTGTCCTGCCCGGCCCGCACGCCTCATCCTGCAGGACGAGATGGCCGGAGTCACACGGATATCCCCGCCTCTCGCCGAGAAGGTACCGAAAGCTACCCTGAGCAGGTGAGACGTTCACTGCTGGACAGCCCGTCGTACCGGCTGATCCGCGCACTCGGACGCCACAAGGCGCTGATCGCCGTCGAACTCGAACGCCACGGCCTGCACCTCGGACAGGAGTACTACCTCGCCCAGCTGTGGCGCCAGGACGGCATCACCTCGGCCGACCTCGCGGCGCGTACAGGTGTGTCAGCGCCCGCCGTGACGAAGGTCGTGGGCGGCCTCGAACGCGCCGGTCTCGTCCGCCGCGAGCGCGACCCGGCGGACGCGCGCCTCGTCCGCGTGTGGATGACCGACGAGGGCCGCGCGCTGCGCGAGCCGGTGACCGCCATCTGGTACGAGGCCGAGCGCGCGTTCTGGGGCGGGCTCAGCGACGAGGAGCGGATGCGGATCCGCGAGGCCGTCGGAACCCTCCTGGACTGATCGCTCACGGCGAAAACCCGGCGTCTCGATCGCCGTCGCGCACGGGTCCCCTCCCGGCACCCCCTAGCCTTGGGGGGTATTCGCGAGGCGGGCGTCGTGGTGACGGAGATCGCATTTCGCCCCCATGGGCCGCGAGTAACGCGGAATGCGCGGCCACCGACCGCATGCGGCGTACGATCGTCCCCCGGGAGCTATGGATCGATGATGACCACGTTGTGGCGGCCGCTGAGCCTGGCCGCCGTAGGAGTGCTGACCCTCGGCGGGTGCGGCCTGGTCGGACAGACCAAGATCGTTCGCGGCAGCGTGCCGGACTCGATCACGGTGACCAGCCCGGCCTTCCGTGAGAGTGCGCCGATCCCGGTGAGGTTCGCCTGCAAGGCCGACGGCGGCGCGGGAAAGACTCCGCCGCTGCGCTGGTCGGTGGCCTCCACGGGCGTCGGGGCGCAAGCCCTGGTCCTCGACGATCCCGACTCGCCCAACGGCGCCTACGTCCACTGGGTGCTGTTCAACATCGACCCGACCGCGAACGAACTCCTTGAGGGCGTCGTCCCGCGTCGAGCGCAACAGGCGACGAACACCTCGGGAACGGCCGGTTACGCACCGCCGTGCCCGCCGAAGGGCGAGCGGCACCGCTACCGGTTCACCATGTACGCGCTCGGCGAGCGCGTGCCGCTGGGCAACGGTGCACGGCTGAACGAGGTCATGTCCGCGATCGCCCAGCGGACGGTCGCGCGCGGCCGCATGACCGTGCAATTCGGGCAGGAATGATTCCGATGAGCACTTGAGTGACGGAACACGCCGGAGAGCAAGAGGTGCTGTTCGGCGTCTTATGGCCAGAGTGGCCATTTACGGCAAGTAGTGTGAAGGTAGATGTCCGCGAACCGTGTGACAGGGGTCATAGCGGTCGGCAACAATCGGTCTAGGTCCCTGGGGACCCGGATGCCGGTGATCACGGGAACGGTCTCCGCATCGGCGTTGACCGCTAGACCATGGCGTTGGGTGGTGCTATGTGGGGTCTGATCGTTGTCCTCGGACTGGTCGCGGTGGTCGTTCTCGTCGGGGTGCTCGTCGCCCTCGGAATGAGGGCGAGCCGCTCCGGTGGCGATGACGACTGGATGGCCGAGGACGAGCAGCAGCCCCGTGGCCGCCGTGGAGGCAGGTCGCGTGGCCGCCGCGGTGATGAAGAGCTGCCGGAGGAGGAGCCCTACGGCGACATGCGCGTAGCCGGCAACCCCATCCCCCAGCACGGCTCACACCACCAGCAGCTGCCCGCCGCCCCGGCGCCGCTTCCCGCACCCGCGCCGTCCGCTCCGGTCCCGGCGCAGTCCGGGCGCTCGAGCGACGAGATGGACGACGACGAGTACTGGTCGACCATCACGTTCGACAAGCCCCGGTTCCCCTGGCGTCAGAACGCCGAGCAGCAGGCCGACGAGCGCGGGCACGACCCGCTCGGGCCCGCCGCCGGCCAGGGCCCTCCCGGCCCTCCGCTGGGCCCCGGCGAGCAGATTCCGATCGAACAGCACCCGGCTCCGATCGAACAGCACCCTGCTCCCATCGACCAGCACCCGCTGGGCTACATCGAGCAGAACCCGGTGGGCCCGCTCGACTCCCCCGCTCCCCCGACCGCACCGCAGCCGGCCGTCCCGGCCAGCCCGTTGGACCGCCCGATGGGGCGGCCGAACGAGACCGACCCGGGCGCGCTGCCCGCGTACGGCTCCGCGGAGCAGAGCGGCAGCTACGCCCCGTACGCCGGAGAGCAGCAGGGCGGCTACGGCAATGACCAGCACGGCGGTGGCTTCGGCAGTGACCAGCACGGTTACGGCACCGAGCAGCACAGCGGTGGCTTCGGGAATGACCAGCACGGTTACGGCACCGAGCAGCACAGTGGCGGCTACGGCATCGAGCAGCAGAGCGGCGGCTACGGCGACGACCCGCTGAACACCGGCGAGCGCCCCTCGTACGGCTCGCTCCCGCCCGCGGCCACTCCGCCTCCTCCCTCTCCGGCTCCGCAAGCGCCCGCTCCCGCGTCGATGAGCTCGGCAGGCAACGACGACAACCGGCTGCCGAGCGTCGACGAGCTGCTCGCCAAGATCCAGTCGGATCGGAAGCGCGCCACCCCCGAGACCGAGTCGCCGTCGGCACCGTCCCAGCCGAGCTTCGACGTGAACGACCCGCTGAACACCGGCGAGCGCCAGTCGTACCGCTCCTCCTACGGCTCGTCGTCACCGTCGACGCCGTCGTCGGGTAGTTGGTCCTCCGACAACAACAACTACGGCTCGGACCCGCTGTCGTCGGGCAGCTACCCCTCCTCCGGCGGTTACGGCTCCTCGTCGTACGACTCCGGTTCCAGTTCCAGTTCCGGTTCCGGCGGCTACGGCTCCTCGTCGTCGAACTACTCCTCCGGCAGCGACTACAGCTCGTCCTCGTCTTCGTCCTCGTCCCAGCAGGACGACCCGCTCGGCACGGGCTACTCCGGCTCCTCCTACGGATCCAAGAACGAGAACTCGACCGGCGGCTACTCCAGCGGCAACTACGGCAGCCAGAGCAGCAGCTCCGGAGGGTACGACTCCGGCTACTACAACACGCCGCAGCCGGGCCAGGGCTACGAGCCGCCGAGCACCACCCCGCGCCCCGAGGACAACGCCACTCAGGCCTACCCGACCAGCCCGTACGGCAACTCCTACGGCAGCGAAAACCGCGACGACAAGGACAAGCGCCCGGAGGACTGGAACTCCTCGTACGGCGACTACCGCCACTGACGCACCACACGCACACCGCCGGGACCTCAAAGGGTCCCGGCGGTTTTTTCATGGGGTGACGGCTCATGAGGACCTCGGCGGCACGCCACAGCCACGCACTCACCAGCGACACCGCGGGCCGAGCGCGCCGGGACACCGGCGTCACCGGTCGGCCAGGGCCGTCCGCAGGGCATACGCCACCTGCTCGCGGAGGTTCCGCCTGGTCGGCATTGTCCGAGGCGCCAGGCTCCTCCGAGGTCGCGCTCGTACGTGTCACTCCAGGAGTGGATGATCTTCCGCGGCGGAGGTAAACTCAACATACGATGAGTTTCTAGGGAGGCGTGATGAACAGGACGCCGGCGGCGGTCGGGAGCGCGGTCTTCTTCGCAGTGGCGCCGGGCACCGTCGCGGGTGTCCTCCCCTGGTGGATCACCGGCTGGCATTTCCGTCACCCGCTGCCGGCCGTGGCGCTCATGCCGGCGCGGATCGCCGGGGCGCTGCTCATCGCCTGCGGCGCGGCGGTTCTGGTCCACTCGTTCGCATGGTTCGCCCGCGACGGGCTCGGGACACCGTCGCCGATCGCGCCGACCCGGCACCTGGTCGTCGGCGGCCTCTACCGGCACGTACGCAACCCGATGTACGTGGCGATCTTCGCAACGTTGCTGGGACAGACGCTGCTCTTCGCGCAGCCTGCCCTCCTCCTGTACACCGCCGTGGTGGCCGTGCCGATCGTGTCGTTCGTGCGCTTGCACGAGGAGCCGACGCTGACCCGCACGTTCGGAGCGCAGTACGAGACGTACCGGACGAACGTGCCCACCTGGTGGCCGCACGGGCGGTAGCCCCACTACATGCCGCACGGGCGGCAGCTTTCCCCTTGCGAAGAACGGGCGACAGCTTCCCCCCGTGCGAAGAACAGGCGGTAGCTTCCCCCATGTGACGAACGACGAGCTGATCGCCTCCGCCGACGCCGTGCTCAACCCGCACCGGGTCGGCGACCGCCTCTTCGGGAACGTCGGGTCCACGCTGGAGACCTCTGCGGGCAACCGCTATTCCGGAGTCTGCATCGACACCGGCTCGGGTACCGGGTTCTGCGCGGAGCACGCGGCGATCGCGGCCATGGTCACGGCCGGCGAGTACCAGATCGCGAAGATCGTGGCGGTGTGGCGGAGTCCGGAAGGGGCGGCGCTTCACGTACTGCCGCCGTGCGGGCGCTGCCGGGAGTTCATCCGCCAGATCGACCCGGGCAACCTCGACACCTTGGTGGTCCTGGACCGGGAGACCACGGCCGAACTGCGCGACCTGCTGCCGTCCCACGAGTGGCCCCGGCCACTCTGATACTTAAGCGACTACTTGACCATTACACTCGCGGCGGCTAATACTTAGGTACATGCTTAACCATTCGCTGGACCGGGTGTTCCAAGCCCTGGCGGACCAGACCCGCCGAGAGATGGTCGAGCGGCTGATCCAGGGACCTGCCTCGGTCAGCGAACTCGCCCGCCCCCTCTCGATGTCACTGCCGGCCGTCATGCAGCACCTGCAGGTCCTCGAAGGATGCGGCCTCGTACGCACCGAGAAGACGGGCCGGGTCCGTACCTGCCAGATCGAACCCGACGTGCTACGGACGGCCGAGGACTGGCTCGGCCGCCAACGCACCACGTGGGAACGGCGACTCGACCGCCTCGGCGACCACCTAGACCACGCGTGTTCGCCGCCTGGGCGGACCCCGCCGAGAAGGCCCGCTGGTTCGCCGGAGACGCCGCACACTCACTCGACTTCCGCGTCGGCGGCCGGGAGGTCAACAGCGTCCACCAGCCGGCCCTGACCTTCGAGTCCGTCTACCGCGACATCGTCGAGGACGCAAGGATCATCTACACCTCGACCCTCCACTCCGGACAGACCCTGACAACGGTGTCGCTGACGACCGTGGAGTTCACCCCGACCGACGACGGCACCCGCCTGTACCTGACCGAACAGGGCACCTACCTCGACGGCCACGAGGAGCCCGCCTGACGCGAACGGGGCACAAACGACTGGCTTACCGCATTCTCCGACCTGCTCGACTCGTGAACGGACGCTCACACCGGCCGTCTCCATGACCACCCTCGGCGGCCCGAACGTCGCTCATCACCCTGCCGCCGACCAGCCCGCACAGTGGACGGTGACGGGATACGCACCAGCCTTCAGCCCGGCCGCCGCTTCCGTACGGCTGGACCTGCCGACACGGCGGCATGGCGCTGCGGGTCGCTGTTGTGCGGCCTCGCATCGTCAGGAGACACCTTGGCTGCCGGACGCGCGGCGTATCGGCGGCGATCATCTCTTCGGCGGCAGTGTCGATGGTCGTGGACACCGTACGCTCGGCGCGTGGGCGGCCCGGGCGGGTTCGGCTCGACGTCCGAACTCGTCCTGGGCATACACGGGTGACGGCTGCCGGAATGCTCCTGCCGCGCGTCGCGTGCCTGTTCCGATCCCGCGCAATGACCTCGGCCCTGATCGACCTCGGAGCCGTGCTCGTGATGAACGATCTGCGGCCGCGCATATTAGGCTCAAATCCCCTGATCTATGCAGAGACCGATCAACACGCGCGCCAGTTCGCACTGGTGAACGCAGCAGGTTTCTCTGCCGAGAACAACGAAGTAATGATCTCGGACGGCATGGACGTCCAGAAAGAATTCTTTGGCGCTTGCGTCCTGTGTAGTACGGTAGTAGTCACCTCGCGTTGAATGGTCGGACCTAATGGAGGTCGGCAAGGTGGAGCCGAATATTCCTTCTTCGCTGGCCGCCAAGTTGAATCAGAGCACCCCTCGCGCTCCCAGGGACGCCGATGAGGCCTCCGAGCGGATGGTCGCGACTTCCATGTCTTCAGCACCCGACACGGGCGCTTGTGACGCCGAATCCCGATCTTCCTTAAGCTCCGCTGAAGGGGCTCCGACCAGGTTATCCAGCGTTTATGTTCCCATCGCCCGGCCGATTGGGCCGGGCGAGCGCCCGGAGTACGAGCTGCGTACGATGGAGGACGGCACAGCGGGAATCGCGGTGTACACCTCGATCGACCGCCTGAGAGAGTGCCTCGGAGGCGACCAGCCTTGGTCCGAGGCTTCGTTACTGGAGCTCCTCTATCTGGTCGGCAAGAAACGTATTGGGGTTGTCCTAAACCCACAAATGGACTCAAGTATCACTCCAGGACAGCAGGCACGGTCCAGGGCGACCTCATGAGCGAAGAGATCAAAATCGTCTACGAGGACATCCTTAAAGCCTCGAGGATCTTCAAGGACAGCGGCCAGAAATATGCCGATATCGTTCCCAACGATATCGGCGCGGTGCCTACGGTGACCGAAGGGGCGCTTAAGCAGGCGGTTTCTGCCGTTCTCGACGCAATCGAAGTCATGCACGATGCACTCGGTTCCTCAATATGCACGCATGGGGACAAACTCAAGTATGTGCATGACAAATACCGGGACACCGAGGACGATGTGAACGACCTCCTGGACAGGATCGATGACCCGGAGGGTATTCAACCTCAGTTCTGAACCCGGCGTTCGAGTCCTTGACGAGATGATCGACCAGAATCCGGAGGTATGGGGTGGCTCCGAAGGAGGCCGCATCGATCCCGCCCGGCGTTCAGCCGGTGGGAAGCGTCTTCAGCCTTGGGGTGGACATCCGTGGCCTCGCGGCGCTGGCCACCAAGCTCTATGGATACGTACCACCGGGCGAACAGATCGTTGAAGAGATCGATGCCTCGGTCAAGAGACTCGTCAGCGATGCCGGTTGGAAGGGCGAGGACGCCAACAACTTCCAGGACGCCTGGGAGGCCGACGCGAGCGACGCCAAGAAACTCTCGATGTTCACCGACGACGCGGCGAAGATCATTGATGATCTGGCTTCAGCGCTGGCGGAACTTCAGATCGCGGCGAACAACCGCAAGCTCGACTACGAACAGAAGAGCAACCGGCCGGCCGATGATCCGATGCAGGTGCGAGACATCAGCCTGATCCTCCGGGACGCCGAGGAAAAAGCCAGGGAGACGCAGGACGAGGCCGCAAAACACCTGGTGGCACTCTACTCGGGCAAGGCGAAGGGATCCTGGTCGGTCCTGGCCGCCGCGAAGGCTCGCTCCGAGGACGAGGACGTCACCAAGGGGCTCAGGAAGAAACTCGAGGGCGTTGAAGACGACCTCGACGATGGACTACCCGACGACGACTTCCCGTGGACCGAATTCGTCGGGTGGGTCGGAGGTGGCGCCGGAATCGGTGCCGCCATCGGCTCATTCTTCGGCGGGATCGGAGCCGTACCCGGTTCTGCCGTCGGAGGTGGGGTTGGTCTTGTCATTGGTGGAGTGGTGGGCGGAGGAAAGTGGGCCGCCGATCAGATTGACGACTGGTTCTAGAGAGGCGCCGTTGTGTCTGTGATCGTCGTCGGCACCCTGGGGTACGCGTTGCTGGGACTCGCCTGCATCGCCGTAGGGATGAGAACGCGCAGAGGCATAGGAAAATATACGGTCTCCCGCAACGTGAAGGTGAGTTACGAAGAACTCCCGCCCAGGGAACGGACTCGCACGAGTAATGCGCTTCTCTTATTGGGGCTCGTATTGCTCTTGTGTGCCACCTTCAGCCTCTTTCCGGAGCCAGTCATGGCCGCACTCTTCTTGACAGCGCTCTTCTTCTTTGTTGTTTATATAATGACCCAGAGGGACCTCCGCAGGGCCGCACAGGAGATCGCGCGAACCAAGGCGGGCTGAGAAGTCCGGGCCGCCCACGCCTCGGAACGGCGTCCACGCCTGAGCTGCGACCGACCTGGTCGAACCGACCTCGACCATCCTCAACGCTTCACTCGTGATCACGACGCGATGCGCCTTGCGGATATATGAACCGATCGTCACTCGCTGTCAATCAGGTCGCCAAAAGCGATACGCAACGATGGAGGATCATCGCTGTAATCGGTGAATATACGAACCTCCTGAACAGTCTCGTGGACGCGGCCGACGACATCAGGCCGCCCGGCTCAAATACAAGAAATGGCGATTGGCGCATTTGGCGATCCCGCTGGACTTCACGGAGCGTTGCCCTCGTGGAGAGAAGGGCCGAAATGACCCCACCCGCTGTTCCAGCTGCCATGATCAATTGGGCTAAATCAGCTAGATCGTGTAGACGCATGCGAACAGTATGGTTGGAAGCCAACCCTGACAGCGGACACTTTTCTAAGAATGCGGCAATTCTGCGGGTTTCGCACATGACCTCTGGGATGCGCCGGCCTCCTGCCTGCTCAGGCGGGCTCCGTCAGGGGGGAGATCGGCAAAGCTGACGGTGGTCGTCCAACTCGCCACACGGCGCACTGAGGATGTGCGACAAATCGCGGCCGGAAGAACCTCAGAGAATCCGTGCTGGCCGACCGGCCGCGGTTTGGCGGTCCCGGAGCGGAGCCTCGTCGCTCGCGGCCGAAATCAGTGTTCAGCTGATTGTTCGCGTGAGCGGTATGTCGCGGCGAGGTGGTCTTGCAGTTCGGCGTGGCGGAACTGATAGGTCGGGCCGACGGCGCGCAGCAGGCCGAGGCGGTGGCAGTCGTCCAGGAACGGCATCAGCCGGCGCGGCAGATGACCGGCCCGTGCCAGCCGCCAAGTGGCGACCTGACACGCCGACCAGGCCCGATGATGACCGCTGAAGAGCGCGCCCGGAAACCCGAACACGATGCCGACGAGCGCGGCCAGAGTCCGCTCGCGGTCCCGAACGCGAACCCGAATGCAATCCCGAACATGACCCCGGATCCGAGCAGGTTGGCGCTGATGCGGACCAGATTCAGGGTCCGGTCCGCGCGCCAGTTGCTCCTCGGTGTGGTGGTGTGGTGGACCTGCGTCGGTGTCTCCACCCAGTCCACGAAGCCGCACGCGCCCCCGCCCACGATCATGCCCGTGAGCATGAGGACGAGCACGAACGTGAGCCAGTCCGTGAGGCCGAACACGTACCTGGCCACGAGCCCGTACACGGGACTGAGAAAGAACCCGGACACGACCACCTCTCCGACTCCGAACGTGAGGCTGCGCACGAGCGCGGCCGAGCGCCGGCGGACGCGCAGATCGGCGTATCCCGGCACGTCCTGCGTCCAGGATCTCGCCGTGAACACGATCCTGAAGAAGAGCGCGAGCCCGTACGCGATCCCGACTCCGAGCCCGAACATGAGCCCGCCCAGGAGACCTGCCAGGAGTGTCAAGAACAGGGCGAGGCCGCGCTCGGTGGCGCGCATGGCGGCAGGGGTGGTGGCGGCCAGCTGCCACCAGGCGAAGTCGCGGGTGCCGGGGCCGCTGTCGCCGCCGGTCATGGCGGGCCGGCACGTGAGGTGGTGGGCCAGGTAGCCCAGCCGACGCCGCACCTGGGCCGGGTCATGGTGACGGCGAGGTCGGAAGGGTTCGGCCGGGTCACCGCTTGGCCGACGCAAGGCGATCAGGGCGGGGATGAGCCGCTCGAAGAGGTGCCCCTGCAGCTCCGCGGGGGTGGGAAAGCTCTCACGGTCGTCCAGTTCGGCGGGGTCGGCACCGGGCGCGGAGTAGACCGAGCGCAGCAACCACAGGCCCAGCGGAGTGGCGGCGACACCGGCCAGCGCGCCCTCGCTCTCCGCCGAACCGGACCCGGCCGTGTGCGTGGCGCGCAGATCGGCCAGGGTCCGCTGCCAGCCCGAGCTGGGACGGGGCGGCAACCAGCGGGTGAGGTAGTCAGCGGCGTCCGCGGGGGCCAGCGGAAGCGATTCCAGCACGGCGGCAGAGGTCACCACGTTCCCGGCCTGGGTGACCGCGGCACTGAATTCGGCGGTACGGCTGGTGAGGACGAGCTGGTCGTCGGGTGTCCAGCAGGTGCAGCAGGAGCTGCATGGCCAGGGTGGTCTTGCCCGTCCCCGGCCCACCCAGGATCACCAGGCGCCGCCGCCGGGTACGGCGAAATCGATCGCCCAGCGCGGCGATGTCAGCACTGGAAACCGTCCACCGAACACTTTCTGAACCTGTGCCCGACTCCACATTGGCGGGATGATCCATCAGCGTCGCCGCCGAGGACCGCACTGGAGTACGCCAGCACACCGGAATCGGATCGGGATCGTCCAAGGACCGCAACCGCGCCTCGTCCTTCCACTGCCTTTCCACCGCCACGGCCAAGACATCCTTGGAATACGCCAATACCTCAGTGGCAGGTACGGTCGCCACCGTCTTGGTGGTCCGCCAAGCCCACGCCATCGCTCCCAGCCCCGCGGCACCGGCGGCGATGATCAACGCGGTCAAATGCGCGGTATTCGCCGAATCCTGCAAGCCTTCACGCCCGCCCAGCGGAAGCACCGTCACCACCAGCAGGAGCGTCAGCCCCGCCACGACGATTACGGCGACCACCCACGGCCACCAGCTCTTACCAGCCCGCATGGCGGCCATCCTGTCCGCCACCACGTTCATTGCGCAAGAAACTCGACAAACAGGCAAAGGAATGGACGGACCAGTACGCCTGCCGGCGGGGAGGAGCATCTCCCAAGGAGTACGGAGCTTCGCCCTCCCCGCGCCCGTAATAGGTCATTTGTCCCAGCATCGGTCCGGCTCTCGGGCGCCCAGATTCTGACCGGCCTCGACTACCTCCTCGACGGCATCGAAGCCCGCATCTCGCGCTGACGCGCGACCGAGGGACGGCTAGTACTACATCACTAGATCACTTTTGGTGACTGGTGAGTATCAGCAAGTGATCATGGTGGGGTGTGTGAGGGTGTCGGCATGCCCCCATCTATTGAGGCCGCTGTTGCCCGGACGGTGACGCGTGCTGATCTGGCCGAATGGGAACGCGAGTTCGAGCAGGTCTGTGCGCGGTTTGAGAAGCGGTTCTTCCGGGTCGAGTCCAGACTGCATTTCCGGCAGTACTTGCGTGGCCTGCTGGCGCCGCTGGAACGTAAGAACGCCTGGACTATTTCGGAGTTCACCGGGGAGCCCACCAGAGCAGGGATCGAGCGGCTGCTGAACTTCACGCCGTGGGACGCCGATGTGCTGCGTGATGATGTCCGGGCGTATGCGATGGAGCATTTCGCCGACCCGCGGGCGGTGCTGATCGCCGATCCCACCGGGTTCGCGAAGAAGGGCGGCAAGTCGGTGGGTGTGCAGCGGCAGTACTCCGGGACGCTGGGCCGTATCGACAACTGCCAGATTGCTACCTTCTTGTGTTATTCCAACCCACGCGGGGACCGGGTGCTGATCGACCGGGAACTGTATATGCCCGAGCGTCCCTGGATCGCCGACCCTGATCGCTGTGCCGAGGCCGGGGTCCCGGCGGGTCTGCCGTTCCGGACCCGTCCGCAGCAGGTGGCGACCATGATCGACCGGGCGGTGGCGGCCGGAGCGCCGTTCGCCTGGTTCGCCGCTGATGAGGAGTTCGGGCAGAACCCGGGCCTGCGCGCCCATCTGGCCGAGCGGCAGATCGCCTATTGCATGGCGGTGCCCAAGACCACCGATGTGGTGACCGGCAACATATCCACCACGGAACGCTCACCAAACGTCGTCAAGCAGATCGCCGCCCGGCTGAAACCGCACGAGTGGTCACGTCGTTCCTGCGGGATCGGCACGAAAGGATTCCGGGTCTATGACTGGGCCACGGTCACCGCCGATGGCGGTCACCAGTACGTTTTCCGCCGCAACATAACCGACGGTGAACTGGGCTACTTCCACTGCTACAACCCGCGCGGTGAAAGCATATGCGAACTGGTCCGCGTCATCGGCTCCCGCTGGCCCATCGAGGAAAGTTTCGAGGCGGCCAAACAAGAAGCCGGCCTCGACAGCTACCAGGTCCGTAAATGGGAACCCTGGCACCGGCACATCACATTGTCCATGCTCGCCCTGACGTTCTTGGCAGTGCTACGCGCCACCGGCAAAAAAGGGACCCACCACCTGTGGACAACCCGAGCCACCCCCGGTCACACAACCGGCGAAGCGACACGAATCACTACCGGCCGCCGCTGAACCAGACACCACAGATCACCGCCCGGCCCGGCGGCTGATCGGCCTGTCGATCGGCGAGATCCGCCGCCTGCTCAACCTCTCCGGCAAACCCGACCAGGCCATTGACCAGGGCCTACACTGGTCGATCATCCGCCGCGAGCATCAAGCCAGAGCCCGCCGAAGCCACTTCCGCCGACGCCTGCGCCTCCAGGTCATCCAGATCTAGTGATGTAGTACTAGGAGTCGCAGATCCGTCCGGCGGCCGCCGCCGCATACACGCGCCTGAAATTTCCGCCGAGGATCCCTTTCACAACATCTGTTGGGTAACCACTCTGAAGCATTCGCCTGATGAGTTCGCTCAGTTGTTCCGGCGCAAAGGAGCGCGCGTCACCGTTGGCGATCTGCGTACCGGTCGGATCCGGCCAAGCATCGGTCGCGTCCGGCCAGTCAGGCAGATCTGCCGCTTTCCACCAATCGGAGTGTTCGTCCTTGGGATAATGCTTGAGATAGTCCGCACCGATGCCGACATGCTCGGGGCCGACCATATCGACTATATAGTCGATATGGCGGAACATCGTCTCGGTTCGCGCTTGGGCGTCGCCGAGGAAGGCACCGCTTCCCACCACGCCGACTACGCCGCTGTTAGCTGCGCACGCGCGGATCTGGTCGTCATGGATGTTGCGTATGTGGGCACACACTGCGTACGGATTGGAATGCGAGAATATGACGGGGCGCTCGCTGAGTTCGATTGCCTCGAGCGAGGATCGTCGTCCGGTATGACTGACATCCACCGTTATTCCTACTCGATTCATCTCGCACACGACTCTGCGCCCGAAGTTACTCAACCCTGCATCGGCGACCTCGGCGCAACCGTCTGCGACGTTATTGCGCACCTGGTAGGCGAGCAACATGTGCCTCACGCCATACCGATAAAGCGCCTCGACGCGAGCGAGATCATCTTCGATGATCCGAGTCTCTTGCGTGTTCAGACCTATGACCAGCTTACTCTCCGCTCGGCCGTTGTCGATCTCCGCTAGTGACGCGCCAAGCTCCAACCACTCCACATCGGCGATCATTTCCTTGAAACGCTCGATGCATACCGATGTACCCTCGAACGTCGGAGGCCAGTCCGTCAAACTGGCCGACACGAACGTGTAGCCCGCTCGTCGATAGCGCGCGAGCACATCCAGGTCCCAGTAGGTCGGCAGCCATGGCAGCGTCATGTCCCAAACATCAGTTGATTCCAGTATCGCAGCAACCTCGGCATCTGCGGGGTATCCGTGAGGTTCAGTACGTTGCGTATCCACGGCTGTTCATCCTTCACTTAGGGGGATGTCGTCGGGGTCGATCCCATCCGGATACAGATGTTCGACCAAATACCGAGCCTCGAGGCCTTGAACATAGAGCGTCTGCCACCCACGAGGTATGTGACCCATATCAGCGAGGAACATGGTGTCCACCGCTTTCCCGGCGCGCGCAAATGCATGTACAAGTTTCATCGCCGACGCAAACGGCGAGTTCTTGTCATGAGTGCCGTGGATGAGAAGCAGCTTTCCGGTGAGCCTATCCACGATATCGAGGCTGTTGCCGAGTCGATAGGCATCCGGCCTGACGTTGGGCTCCCCGTGCAACGGCATGCAGCCGCCCCAGTTGTCGTCGTGACCTGCGACCGACGCCGACGCCACCCCGACCTTATAGAGATCGCCGCCCTGGAGTAGTGCGCGAATCGTCAGGTAGCCACCCCACGAGCCCCCGCACACTCCCACCCTCGTCAGGTCAATCCACGGTCGCGTATCGGCGATCTGTCGAATTGCGCCGCCGTGGTCGGCGATCTCATGCTGTCCCATTTTTCCATAGGCGATTTGCTGGAAGTCACGACTTCGGCCGGGAGTGCCACGTCCGTCGAGCACGAGCGTCACAAAGCCGAGCTGCGCCAAGGCCTGCGCCCGCGTTCCAAAGGTCGCACGTGGCGTTACCTCCGGAACTATGCTCGGTAGCGCGGAAATGTCTTGAGTGGAAAGCTCGAAACTGTTCGGATGCGCCTGGCACTGTGGCCCGCCATAAATGCACTCGACGACTGGGTACGTCCTGGAGGGGTCGAAGTTCGGAGGAAAGAACAGCACGCCGTAGATGTCCGTACTGCCATCGGCGGCCTTGACACAGAACTCTTGCGGTGCGGTCCAGCCAATTGAGTCGAGACGTGACGTGTCCATGCTCGTCAGCGTCGTAATCAAATCGCCGTTCATGTCCCGAAGGTCGTTTCGGTGGGGTCGGTCCACCGTTGAATGCATGTCGAGAAAGCAGTCGATGCGGGGAGAGACATGGACGCGATGTTCGCCAGTGTCACGGGTCAATATCTTAAAGTCGGATCCATTGAGGCCGACCTGGCATAGATGCGTGTCATAGGGCCGCTTCGGATCGGCGCGTGCCATGAAGTAGACGGTCCCGGAGACCGGATCTAGGCGTTCGACGGACTCGACCGGATAGGTGCCCGATGTCAGCTGTCGTACGACAGTCCCGTCCATATTGTAAAGGTAGACATGGTTCCAGCCATCCCGGTCCGACATCCAGAGGAACTGTGTGCCGTCGCCGACCAGGTGTCTGAGCGCCGCGCCGGTCGCGACACCTCGTGCGTAGCCGAACCGTGCGATGCTGTACGGCTCGTCGACGATTACGCTCGACGCACCGGTGGCCGCATTCGCAAGAATGAGCATCGCCCTGTTGCCGCCATGGTCATGGGACATAAGCATTATCTGGTCGTCGCCGATCCAGCGAATCGGTCTGATGTGGTGCCGCTCCGGGTCGATCGGCAGTTCGAGAGGCGTGAGACGCCCGGACATGATGTCGATCACGTGGAAGCATTCGACTTCCATCCGCTCGCCTGCTCGCGGATACAGCTCAAGGGAAACCGTTTCGTTCCGGCCCAGCCAAGACACGTGCGGGATGGCCGGCACCCCGCGCCAATCAGTTTTTGCCGCGAGTATCGATCGGCTGTTCGGTGACCAGAGCATCGGCGCGAACCCACTGGTGGAGAGCGATGACAGCGACCACCTGAACAACTCCTCACCATCATCTGTCAGTCGCCTGATCCGGCCGTCCTGGGTGGAACGCAATGCAAGGTCGGGCCCGTCGGACGTCGCGATGAACCGGCCGTCAGGGCTCAGGACTTCAGGGACGGGAAACCATCCAATTTGAGGGAGAATAGCCGGTTGTGTACCAGGCTTCGCGCGCGCCTCCGCTTCCAACCGCGCCACCGGGATTTGCCTGAGTTCGTAGCTCTCGACGTTGAAGAGCCACTCGGTGTCACGATATGAAAATCGGATTACGCCGTCTTCGTCGGCGAGTTCGAACGTCGCAAAGGCGAGGCCGACGGGAGCTCGGTGCCGCGTCGCGCGAGCAAGCGCATCGTTCAGTGCGACAGGGTCGAAGAGATCCGTCACTGTTCCGGTCATGGGATCGACGGCCGCCACCCGCTCGTTCTCCAGATCCACGAACGCGAAACGCGTGCCATCGGACATCCATACCGGCGTTATTCGGAAGTCGCCGATCAGCCCCTGCCACTGTCTGAACCGCTGCCATCGGTTCACGCCATTGCGGGGATTCTCCGCGTCTTGGTCGGCCATCTCCGCATCCGGTGGGCTTACTGTCACGATCTCTCCAGCCGGAGGGCAGGCCGCGGTACGGCTGAGGTCCGGACGACCCTGGTCGGTCGCGTCGCGGCGTCGAAGGAGGCGGTTCCGCCGGTGATGCCGAGGCCGCTCTGCCCGGCGGGCTCGAACGCGCAGGAGGGGCCGCCGGCCTGCCACTGGTTGATCCACACGATTCCCGCCGGTAGGTGGTACGCGGCTTCGACGTGTTCGGGGTTGTTGGAGTAGACGGTGGCGGCCAGCCCATACCGGGTGCTGGCGGCCTTGGCAAGGGCTTCTTCGAAACTGTCGACGACCTGGACGGGTGCGACAGGTCCGAAGGTCTCCTCGTTCATGATGAGCATGTCGTCGGTGACGCCGGTGAGCACGGTGGCGGGATAGAAGAACCCCGGGCCCGGCGGGACCGTACCGCCGGTACGGATCCTGGCGCCGCGCGCGACCGCGTCGTCGACGTGCGTGACCACCGTCTGCCGCTGCGTCTCGTCGACGAGCGGGCCCATGCGTACGTCCAGGTCGTGGCCGTCGCCGTAGGCGTACCGTTCGGCCTCGGCGACGAGGGCGTCGGTGAAGGCGGCGGCGATGTCGCGGTGCACGTAGATGCGTTCCATCGAGGTGCAGATCTGCCCGGTGTTGGTGAACGCGCCGAGAGCGACCTCGCGGGCGGTGTCGATGGGGTCGACGTCGTCGTCGATGAGGACCGGGTCCTTGCCGCCCAGTTCCAGAACGCTGCGCCGCAGTCGGCCCGCGTTGGCGACGGCGACGGACCGGCCGGTGGCGACCGACCCGGTGAAATGGGTGAGCGCGATGTCAGGGTGTCCACTCAGGGCCGCCCCGGCTCGCCCGTCCCCGAGCACCAGGTTGAGCACGCCCGGCGGCAGGTCCAGGACCTCCAGCAGCCGCACCGCGGACAGCGGCGCCTTCTCCGACGGCTTCAGCACGACGGTGTTCCCGCAGGCCAGCAACGGGGCGAGCGAGAGCAGAACGGAGGCCACGGTGAAGTTCCACGGCACGATCAGTGCGACCACGCCGAGCGGATGCCGGACCTCCAGCGACCGGCCGTCCCCGTCACGGACGGCTTCGTGGATGAAGGGATAGGTACGCGCCATCTCGATGCCTGCTCGGAACTCGGCGACACTGCCGGTGATGAAGGCCAGCGCGACCGAGACGGGTTTGCCCATCTCGGCGCATTCGAGGGCGGCCAGTTCCTCGGCGTGGGCCTCGACCGCTGCCGCGACGCCTTCGAGCATGTCCAGGCGCTCCGGCAGCGCCGACGCGGACCAGCCCGGGAGGGCGGAAAGTCCCGACTCGACCGCGTCCTGTACGTCCGCGTCCGACCCGGCCGGCAGGACGCCCAGTCCTTCTTCCGTGGCGGGATTGACGAGGCGGATCCCATCCGTCGAGGCACTGGCGACCCATGTGCCGTGGATCAGGTTCCTGTAGTCATGCATGTTTCACTCCGAAATGCCGGTCACGGCTTCACGCGGAAAGGAATCGGGCGGCCATCAGCTCGCCGGCCATGATGGTGATCAGGTTGGTGTTCGCCCTCGGCACGGACGGGAACACGGAGGCGTCGACGATCGACAGCCGGTCGATGCCCAGCACCCGGCATGAGGAGTCGACCACCGTATGAGGGGCATCGACCGGCCCCATCCGGCACGTGCTCGTCCCGTGCTGGGTGTCGGTCACGGTGCGCAGGAGATCCCGGTCGAGGTCCTCGTCGCTGCCGTTGACGGCGCCTCGGAATTCAGCGTTGACCCGCCACGGGTCGACCGCGCTGACCTCCCGGACCTGTGGCGAATCGAGCAGCCCGGCCAGCAACCGCGTACCTTCCCGCAGCCGTGCACGGTCCCGCTCGTCGGCGAGCATGTTCTCCCGTACGGCCGGCTGGACGCGGGGATCGGCGGAGACGATCCGGACCGATCCCCGCGAGAACGTGTGGTTGAGCCAGATGCCGAGGGCGCCCGCCCCGGGCATGGTCTCGGCGGCACTCGCGGCCAGTACGGCCTGGTTGAGCGCGACCAGCATCATGTCGTTGGGCAGATCCGCCTGACCACTGCCGTACCGGACACAGCAGTTGGTGTGCCGATCGTGGCGCCCGGCCCAGCAGTGCTCTTTGAGCGGCAGCGCCACCAACCGCATCGGATGGTCCTGCATGCCCTCACCGACGGGCAGGTCCTGACGGACCTCGATACCGAGCGGACGCAATACGTCCGGCCGGCCGATCCCGGAGCGCATCAGGACGGTGGGCGACCCGATGACGCCGGCGCTGAGCACGATCTCGTCGCCGCGCAGCACCGTGCCGTCGGCCAGGCGTACGCCGACCGCGGTGGCGCCCTGCAGCACCACGGCGTCGACCAGGCTGTCCCCACGGATCTCCAGCGTGCCGAGCCCGCGGGCCTCCTCGAGGTAGGCGTCGTTGGTGGACACCCGCGCGGAGTTCCTCGAGTTCACCGGGTACGGTGACACCCCCGTCGCGCCGGGGGCGTTGACGTCCTCCGCCCACGGAAAACCGTGCTCCAACGCCGCGCCGGACAGCGCCTGGTCGACCGCCCCCCACGCCGATCGCGGCACCCGCTGGATCGGAGTCGGCCCGTCGCTGCCGTGATAGTCGGCGTCACCGAAGTCCAGGTCGCTCTCGAGTTTGCAGAAATAGGGCAGCACGTCGTCGCGGGACCAGCCCCGGATCCCCTCGCCCGTCCATAGGTCGAAGTCCTCGAGCGGTGGCCGTATCGCGATCTGCCCGTTGACGGTGGAGCTGCCTCCCACGCCGCGTCCGCGCCAGTACAGAGCCGCCGGCTGTTCGTCGGTCCGCGAAGCGTTGAGATCGGGCCAGATGTAATCCGTTGCGGACGGGCTCAGCACCGCGTGCACCGGATTGGGTGACCTCCACTCGGCCGGAAGGTCCGCAGCCCGGTAATCCCGCCCCGCCTCCAGCACCAGCACGTCGCGCCCCCGCTCGGCGCACCGGGCGGCGAACGCCGCACCCGCGGAACCGGCGCCGACGACGATCAGATCCCGACTCGGGCGTGTCACGTCGATTTCCGATCAGTTCCGGTGCGCCGATGATGGGACGCTCGCCGGCCCGGCGCTGTCGCGGTAGGTGTCGCATCCGGTGGTGCCGCCGTCGACCATGAGCATGGTGCCGGTGATCCGGCGAGCGTCGTCGGACACGAGAAACGCGACGGCTGCGGCGACGTCCTCCACTTGGGTGAAGCCGTCCATCGGGGCGGCCGCCGCTCCCTCCGCGATGATCTCTTCCACCGGAACACCCTGGGCCGCGGCCGACTCGCGCGCTTGCCGCTCCCACAAGGGGGTGAGCACGTTGCCGGGGTGGACGGAGTTACACCGCACGTCCAGCTTCTGCTCGGCGCAGTGCTGTGCGACGGACCTGGTCAGCTGGCATACCGCCGCCTTGCTCGCCCCGTAGGCCGTCGCGTAGGGGGTGGCCAGGACTCCCGCGACCGACGAGATGTTGATGATCGAACCCTTTCCAGATCTCCGCATCGCGGGGATCGCGGCCCGGCATCCCAGAAAGACGCCGTCGACATTGACGGAGAAGATCCGCTGCCAGTCGGACAGCCGGGTGTTCTCGGGGTCCGTGGCGTCCATGGGGCCGAGAATGCCGGCGTTGTTGACGAGAACGTGCAGTTCCCCGTACCGCTGCTCGACGTCATGAATGACCCGATCCCACTGTCCTTCGTCGGTGACGTCGTGCGGCAGGAAGTCGCAGCCGATTTCGGCCGCGGTGTGTTCTCCCACGGTGATCTGGTTATCGGTGATGACGACGTTCGCGCCGTCGGCCACCAGGCGTTCGGCGACCGCCTTTCCGATTCCGGAGGCGCCCCCGGTCACAATCGCCAGTTGTCCGTCGAGCTTTCCCATAATGTTTCGCCCTCGTTTCACGTCATTCCCGCATCCGAGGCGGGTGGTCATCTGTCACCGGTTGAATCGGAAGCCCTCATAGCCGCGGGCGGCCACCTCGGCGCAGCGCTCCACGTAGTTGTGCACCCCGCCTGCGTACGGCATCAGCGTGCGTGAGCCGTCGCCTTCGTCGATGTGGACCAGGTAGTCGTCGTAAAGACGGCGCAGCGAGGTCCGCCCCGTGGAGGCCGCGTGCGCGCTCCAGGCCTCCTCGGCCCGCGGCGTGGCCTCGACCCGCTGGTGTCCGTGCTCATCCATGTGGGCAACGAGATCGCCGATGAAGTCCATCTGCTGGACGTTGGCCAGATTCAGATTCGCGGTAAGGACCGACGGGCTGCCCGGCCCGGTGGCGATGAACAGGTTCGGAAAGCCGGCGGTCTTGAGCCCGAGAAAGGTACGTGGCCCGCGCGCCCAGGCTTCGCCAAGCCGGCGACCGTGCTCGTTTCGGATGCCGGCGTGGTCGAGCGCGGCGGTGAACGACTCGAATCCGATGGCGAAGACGATGGTGTCGAGTTCGGTGTGCGCGCCGCTTCTCAGGCGGATTCCGGTCGGCGTGATGCGCTCGATCGGATCGTCGCGGACATCGATCAGTGAGACGTTGTCCTCGTTGAAGCACTCGTAGTAGCCGGTGTCGAAGACGATGCGACGACCACCGATGGGATACGACGTACAGATGAGCTTGTCGGCGAGGACCGGATCGATGATGCGCTCTCGCGTCTTCTCCCGGACGAAGCCGGCGACCATGGCGTTGGTCGTGGGATCGGTCTCCCAGTCCGTGAAGGCGGTGACCGCCGCCGGGCCGCCATAGGCCCAGCGCTCCTCGAGGATCGCCCATCGCCGGGCCGCCGTGAAGTCGCCGGCCATGCCCACCGGTGGCGGATACAACGCTCCCCCGGGCGAGTCGAGCAGTTCCCGCCAGACCGTGCGCACGTCGTCGGCGATCTGCCGGTGCTCTTCCTCATCCGCGGGCCGGTTCCGGGCGGGGATGACGTAGTGCGCGGTGCGCTGGAACACGTGGGTGTGGGCCGCCTCCTTCGAGATGGCGGTGACCGACTGCACGCCCGAGGATCCGGTCCCGATGACACCGACCCGTTTCCCGCTGATCGCGACCGGCCGCCACTGCGACGTCTGGCACCATTCCCCGGTGAACTCGTCCAGCCCGGGAAACGCGGGCTTGCGGGGTTTGGACAGCTGGCCGGTCGCCATCACGAGGAAGCGTGTGGTGAAGGTCCTGCCGGTGCTGGTGGTGACGACCCAGCGGTCCCGTTCCGGGTCCCACACGCCGCCCGTCATCCAGGTGCCGAACAGGTAGTGGCGTCGCAGGTCGTAGCGGTCGGCGACGTGATTGAGGTAGGCGAGCAGGTCCGCTTGCGTGGCGTAGCGTTCTCTCCACCGCCATTCCCGATACAGCTCCGGGTCGAAGTAGTAGCAGTAGTAGGCGCTCTCCACGTCGACCCGCGCACCGGGATACGCGTTGTGGTACCAGACCCCGCCCAGGTCGGGGGCCCCTTCGAGGCCGAGCACCGACAGACCCTGCCGGCGGAAGCGGTGCACGCCGTACAGCCCGCCCAGACCGGCGCCCACCACGATCACGTCGTAGGCCGTGGCGGCCGATGCCTTTGCGGTCGAATCATTCACCGAGGGGACCCTCCTTCGGAGGCAACTGGTACGGGCGGACGAATACGGACGGCCCTCGCCGTCGGGGGGGCTGCGGGCAAGCCGGTCACGTCGCCGCGAGTCGCAGGCACGTGGCGCGGTGACCGGCGGCGACCGTGACGGAGGCCGGGTCGCTGGTGGCGCAGGCCTCCATGACGACGCGGCAGCGGGTGTGGAAGTGGCAGCCGCTGGGCGGGTTGATGGGGCTGGGGGCGTCGCCGGTGAGGATGACGCGGTGGCGCCGGCGTTCCGCGGCGGGGCTGTCGGCGGGAATGGCGTCCAGCAACGCGCGGGTGTACGGATGGGCCGGGTCGTCGTACAGAGCGGCGGCGGGTGCGGTCTCCACGATGCGGCCCAGGTACATCACGGCGACCCGGTCGCTCATGTGGGCGACAGCGGCCAGGTCGTGCGCGATGAACAGGTAGGTGAGGCCCAGCTCGGCCTGCAGATCGCGGAGCAGGTTCATGATCTGTGCCTGGACGGACACGTCGAGAGAGGCCAGCGGTTCATCGAGGACGATGAGGTCGGGTTCGCCGGCCAGGGCGCGTGCGATGCCGACGCGCTGACGTTGCCCGCCGGACAGCTCGTGCGGATGCCGCCCGGCGGCGCGGGCGGGCAGGCCGACCAGGTCGAGCAGTTCGCCGACTCGCGCAGCACGTTCGCGGGAGCCCGAGCGCAGCCGGTGCACCTCGAGCGGTTCGGCGATGCTGGCCCCCACGCTGCGGCGCGGATCGAGCGAGGCCGCCGGATCCTGGAACACCATGGCCACGTGGCGGCGCAGCCGGCGCAGCCGACGCCGCGGCCAATCGGTGACGTCCTCGCCCAGGATGCGGATCCGGCCCCCCGTCGAGTCGACCAGGCGCAGCAGGGCGAGGCCGGTGGTGGACTTGCCGCTGCCGGTCTCCCCGACCAGGCCGAGAGTCTCCCCGCGGTCGACGGTGAAAGCGACTCCGTCGACCGCGCGTACCTGCGCTCTCCCAGCGGACGTACGCGCCGGGAACCACACCTGCAGATCCTCGACCTCGGCGACCGTGCCGCCGGCGGGCCGGCCGGACATCGCGTCTCCCGTTGGGGTGCTCATGGCTGCTCCGATGGACAGAAGGTGCGGGCCAGGTGTGCCGGGCCGACCTCGCGCAACGGCGGAACCTCGCTCTGGCAGCGCGGATCGGCGAGGCGCGGACAGCGCGGGTGGAATGCGCAGCCGGCGGGAAGCGCGAACGGATCGGGAGGTGATCCGGGGATCGCGGCCAAGGGCGTGCGTCCGCCGAGGTGGGGTCGGGCGGCCATCAACGCCCGGGTGTAGGGATGGGCCGGAGCGTCGAAAAGGGCGTCCACGGGAGCGTGTTCGACGATGCGGCCGCCGTACATGACCGCGACGGTGTCGGCCATCCCGGCGACCACACCCAGGTCGTGGGTGATCCAGATGACCGCTGTGTCGAGCTCGGCCTGCAGCCGTTTCACCAGCGCGATGACCTGGGCCTGGGTGGTCACGTCCAACGCGGTGGTCGCCTCGTCCGCGATCAGCAGATCGGGCTCGCAGGCGAGCGCAATGGCGATCATGACGCGTTGCCGCATGCCGCCGGAGAACTCGTGCGGATAGTTGTCGATCCGCTCCTCCGGCCGAGGGATGCCCACCTGCGCCAGCAGCTCGACGGCCCGGGCCCGGGCCTCGGCACGGGTCTTGCCGTACAGCAGCCGGTAGGCCTCACCGATCTGCCGGCCCACCGTCATCAGTGGATCCAGCGCCGACAGCGGATCCTGGAACACGAACCCCACATGCCGGCCCCGAAACGACCGGAGCCGCCCGGGCGTCATGCGCGACAGGTCCTCACCGAGCAGCCGGACGGTCCCCCGCACGGCGACCCCGTGCGGAACCAGGCCGGTGGCGGTGAGCATGGTCATGCTCTTGCCACTGCCGGTCTCGCCCACCACCGCAAGGGTCTCGCCACGCCGGACCGAGAGGTCGACCCCGGTGACGATCGCGGCATGACCCCGCCGGCTCGTCACACTCGCGGTGAGGCCGGTGATCTCCAGCACCATGTCCGTCATTGCCGGCTCCTCGCTTCGAGCTGGGTACGGCGGCGCGGGTCGAGCACGTCGCGCAGGCTGTCGCCGATGAGGTTGAACGACAGCACGGTGAGCAGGATGGCCAGCCCCGGGAAGAAGCCCATCCACCAGGCCTGTTCGAGGAAACCCCGGGCGTCGAACAGCATGTATCCCCAGGACGGCTGGGGCGGCTGTACGCCGAGGCCGAGGAACGACAGGGCCGCCTCCGCCAGGATCGCGAACCCCATCGACAACGAGGTCTGCACGATGATCGGGCCCGCGACGTTGGGCAGGATGTGCATGGCGATGATGTAGCGGTCCGGGGAGCCGATCGAGGTCGAGGCACGTACGTAGACGGCCTCCCGCACCGTCAGGACGCTCGCCCGGGTGATGCGCGCGAAGATCGGCGTGTAGACCACGGCGATCGCGATCATCGCTCCGCCGATCCCCGGCCCGATGACCGCGACCAGCGCGATCGCCAAGAGGACGGCGGGGAAGGCGAGCAGCACGTCCATGCACTGCATGACCACCGCGTCGATCCCCCGCCCGTAGTAGCCGGCGACCAGGCCCAGAGCCACTCCGACGACCAAGGCGATGAGCACGCTGACCACGCTGACCTGCAATGACGCCTGCGTTGCGATGATCATGCGGCTGAGCACGTCACGGCCGAGCTGGTCGGTGCCGAACGGGTGCGCGCCGCTCGGGCCCTGGAGGATGTCCTCGACGTCGACCTCGTTGATGCCGTGCGGCGCCACCGCCGATCCGGCCACCGCGAGGACCGTCATCACCGCCAGGACGATCGCGCCCGTGAGAGCCACCGGCCGGCGGGCGAGTACGCGCAGGGCCTGCCGCCACGTGGCGGCCGATCCGGTCAGCCTGTCGGCGGCGGGTTCGGAGAGAACGGCGCTCATCGCAGCGTGATCCTCGGGTCGATGACGGCGTACAACAGGTCGACCAACAGGTTGACGACCAGAAAGACGGCGGCGACCAGCAGCACGCCGCCCTGCAGGACGGCGTAGTCGCGTTGGGACACCGCCTGATAGATCAGCTGGCCCAGTCCCGGCCAGGAGAACAGCACCTCGATGACCACGACCCCTCCGAGCAGGCCGGCGAGCTGGAGGCCGGCGATCGTGACGACCGGCACCATCGCGTTGCGCAGCACGTGGCGGCGCACCACGGCGCCCGGAGGGATGCCCTTGGCCTCGGCGGCGCGTACGTAGTCCTTGGTGAGCTCTTCGAGCACCGCGGAGCGGACGAATGTGGTGTTGATGGCACCGACGATCAGCCCGATCGTCAGCGCCGGCAGCGCGACGTGGCGGGCCCACTCGGCCGGGTGGTCGCTGAACGAGGTATAGCCCGATGGCGGGAACCAGCCGCCCGCTCCCGTCAGCAGCAGGATCAGCAGGATCCCGATCCAGAAGTCCGGGACCGAGATCCCGAGTTGGCTGAACAGGCGCGCGCCCCTGTCCACCCACGTGTCGTGGCGGACGGCGGCGAGCACCCCCAGCGGGAACGCGATGCACAGCCCGATCACCAGGCTGGTGACGGTCAGTGACAGGCTGGCCGGCAGCCGCTCCACTAGCAGCTGGGTGACCGGTAGGCCGGAGCTGAAGCTCACCCCGAGATCACCGGTGGCCACGTGGCCGATGTAGGTGAGGTACTGCGCGAGCAGCGGCCGGTCCAGCCCGGCCCGGTGCCGCATTTCGGCCCACACCTGTGGGTCGAACTGGGTGCCCATACCGGCGCGGACCGGGTCGCCGGGCACGAGATGGATCAGTACGAACACCACCACGGTGACGCCGAACAGCACGACTATCGACTGACCGATCCGGCGGAGGAGATAGCGGCGCATCGCGTTCCCCGCTCCGGCCGGGTCTCCAACGCCATCAACGTCGTGTACTGCAGTTTCGCCACTCGGGCCGGGCACGCTTTGGTGGGTGCCCGCCCGTATCTGCCCCGCGAATGGGCCACCGACCCTGACCGCCGTAGATGGGCCCGGGTGCCGGAGGAGGTGGCGTTCGCGACCAAACCGCAGCTGGGCCGCCAGATCCTGGCCGACCTGCACGCCGAAGGCCGGCTCCCGCCCTGGGTAAGCGGCGACGAAGTGTATGGGGCCGACCCGAGCCTGCGCGCCTGGCTGGAGTCGGTCGGCACCGGTTACGTCCTGGCCATCTCCAAATCGACCCCGATCGCCTTCACCAAGGCCGGCACGGCCAGGGCCGATGAGGCGCTGAAGATGCTGATCGCCGCCGACTGGACCATCGCATCATGCGGCGCCGGGTCCAAAGGCGAACGCCGGTATGCGTGGGCGTGGATCGGCACCGCCGACCCGCGCCGTCACCTGCTGATCCGCCGCAGCCTGGTCCCGACTAACCGAGTGAAGCGTGGAGGAATTGGATCTTCCGGTCCGGGCGCACCGTGTAGCCGTGCAGTTTCTTGCTGAAGCCCTGGACCACTTTCCAGTCGCTCAGGTAAATGACCGCGGCGTCATCGACGACGAGTTTCACCGCTTGGTCATAGAGCGCCTTGCGCTGGGCCTGGTCGGTGGTGACACTGGCCTGTGCCAGCAGTTTGTCGACGGCCGGATTGCTGTACTTCTGGAAGTTGAAGGTGCCGTCGGTACGGACCAGGTTGTCGTAGAAGTCGCTGGGGTCGATGTTGCCGGCGAAGCCGCCGTACATGGCACCCCATTTGCCGCCGGCCATGTCGGTCTGATACGCGGCACCTTCCAGGGACCTGATCTTGACTGTGATCCCCAGCGGGGCGAACTGGCTGGCGAGCACCTGTCCGGCGGTGACCGTCTCCGGATAGTCACTGGTGGCGAGGAAGTCGATCGTCAGATCATGCACGCCGGCCGCGGCGAGCAGCGATTTCGCCTTGGCCACGTCGTAGCGGTACGGCGCGTAATCGGAATGCCAGGGGTTTCCCTTCGGCACAGCGGTCTGGCTGGGCTCGCCGGTGCTGAACTTGGTCGCCTTGACCAGCGCGGCGCGGTCGATGGCATAGGCGATCGCCTGCCGCACTCGTTTGTCGTCGAAGGGTTTACGGGCCACGTTCAACACCAGATACCAAAAGTCGCCATAGGCCCGCGGCGACTGCACCGTGAACGCCTCGCCCGTGGACTTCTGGAGGGACTCGACCTGCTGCGGCGGCAGATTGTCGGTCCACTGCACCTCGCCGCTGCGCAGATTCTGCAACGCCACCGTCGGATCCTTCACGAAGGTGAACTTCACCCCGGCCAGCTTCGGTCTGCCACCCCAGTAGTCCGGATTCGCCGTCAGGTTGATCGCCGAACCGTGCGCCCACGAGACGAACCTGAACGGACCGGTACCGACCGGGTGGTTCTTCACGGCGCCGGACTCGACGTTCTTCTTCTGCACGATGGCCATGCCCCCGTTGCCGAGCAGGACCAGGAGATTCGGCGTGGGCCTCTTCAGCCTGAGCACCACCTTGTTCTGCCCCTCCGCCTCGACCGACTTCACCGTGGCGAGCCGCACGCTGTACGGCAGCTTGTTCTCCATCAGCCGGTGATAGGTGTAGACGACGTCCGCATTGGTGAATGGCGTGCCGTCATGCCATTTCGCGCTACGCAGCGTGAACGTCCAGGTGAGCTGGTCCGGGCTGGTCGTCCAACTCGTGGCCAGCGACGGCGCCATATTCACGTTCGCGTCCGCCTGTACCAGCGTGTCGAAAACGTGCCCCAGCACTTGGACAGAGCTATAGAAGACGGCCTTGTTCGGGTCGAGCTGATCTGGCTGGGCATTGACCGCGGCGACCAGCGTGCCGCCGGAGGAACGACCCGATCCGCCGGTGGAACCACCGGCTACGTTCACCGGCTTGCCACCCGAGCAGGCCGCCGTCGCCAGTAGCGCCGCGGCGCAGAAGTAGGCACAAAGGCGAGTCCGCCTCATTGGCAAATTCACGATGGGCTCCTTCGATAGGAGTCGGTAGAAGAGCACCCGCGGTTCTCCCGGGTGCGATTGGTGATGGCCGCGTTGACGGCTATGAAGATGCGGCGAACGCTACGAAGCGGATGTGCTGGTCACCGGTACCTCTGAGCGATGACGACGGCGGGCGCCCGCTCGGTCCTCTCGCCGGAGCATCGTCGCCTCAGGCCGACGTCAAGCCGGCGGCGAGGCCGCCTGTCAGGCCGTTAACGTCTTGGGGTGGACACCTCGCCGCGGAGGCGCCACGCAGCGTACGGGCCCCCGGTGCTCGACAAGGTCATGCCGCCGGCGATCGAGTCGCGCGATGCTCCGGTGACGATGCGAAGGGTCGTTCGGCGTCCGTTCATCGACTACGCACGGCCCGGGCGCCTCCGGAACGGACATCACCGTAACTCCCTCCCCTCCGACTCTCTTGGCCGGTCACCATCCACGCCCCGGCCGTAGGACGTATCATGTCCGGGCACAGCATCCTCACACAAGAGTGAATTTTCCTTTTTTTGTGAGATTTCGGGAAGGTGTGGTGACGACGTGGTTGCCCTCGACTACTTCGACGAGGCCTCGGAGACCATAGAGCTGTTCGGCGCGGAGATCGGCCGCGCGATGAGCTGGCCGCCGATGGCCGGTCGCATGTTCGCCACCCTCATGCTCCATGACAGAGCGATGACCACCGACGAGCTACAGGAAGCGCTCAAGGCGAGCTCCGGCGCCATCTCGCAGGTATCACGCCTGTTGATCAAAAGCGGAGTCGTCAGCCGGATCAAGACCCCCGGCTACCGCAAGAAGAGCTACGCCTATCGCGAGGACGCGTGGCTGGCCTGCATACGGCATACGGTCGAGGCGACCATGGATCTCCTCGAGTTGGCCGAGGCCGCCACGGAGAGCTCGAAGACCTGCCCACCGCAAATCCGGCGCCGGTTCGAGGAGATGCGCGACTTCTACACGTTCATGACGAAGGCGAACAAGCAGCTTGCGCAGGATTTCCAGACAATGATCGCCGGACGCGCCAAGGAAGACTGAAGCGCGGGCGGGTCCTCGGGGAGCCTGAACCTCAGCCTTACTCCCCGCCCTGATGTGCCGTCCCGCTTCCGAGACGCCCGTCCACGATCTTGGAGGAGTGGCGCCGCCGGAATGACTGCACGCCTACCGGCCAGGGGACCGAGGGAAGACAGGTATGGCCTCCGGCCGATCCCCGCGCTTCGCGCGGGGCGGTTCCGCCGCGTGGCCGGAACGAGCCAGCGCGAGCGAGCGGGCACCGCCCCCTGCGCTGGGGCTGTCTTCATGCCGCGCATCGATACCGATCTTCTGTTCGACACGGCCAACGCAACCACAGCAAGATCAAAAACTGACGCCGAGCACCATGCCGCCCATCCCTTGGCCGACTTTTCACGACAGCCGACCAAATAAAAAACGTGACGGACAAAACCGGCTACGCACGGGCAGCGTTCTCACCGGACCCCAGCCCGCGGGGGGCGGGGGGCGGAACCCCTCACATCGGGGGCTCTGGGGGTCGCCCCTCGGGCTAGCACAGCGGGAAGACGTACCCGGAGAGGTTCCCGTACGCGAGGTACGGACGCCGGCCGTACCCGTCGAGAGCGTCGTGGTGTCGCGGTGGCAACAGCCGGCGCCGCGAGCGGCTGGGCACGTGTTTGTTCACCAGGTTTTCGCACCTCACAGGCGGGAAGACGGCACCGGCCCGCGATCACTCACGTGCGGAGAACGGGGCTGGTGTCCCAGCCCTGGGTATATGCCGGACGGGGCGGCGCCTGGGGTGCGCCGTCCCGTCCGGGACGTGGTTCAGGCGGTTCGGGTCATCGGTGCAGGGCGTGCGGGACGGTGCAGCCGGGGCGGGTGAAGTCGAGGACGCTGCCCGGGGCGATGCACGCGCCGAGGATGTAGGTCTCCTGGGCGTAGCCGATGTTCGGGTGCACGGTGACGTTGCCCGACTCGTCAACCTCGCACGGGTTGTCGAACGTGCATTGGCCGCCGCTCTCGTTGATCGTGTTGTTCACGGCGATGACCTTGCCGGAGTCGGCGTCGATGACCGGGGAGCCCGAGGTGCCGCCGATGATGTCGCACGAGGACGTGTAGCGCACCGAGTCCTTCCACGTCCACTGGTCCTCGCGGAGCCGGTACGCGAACCCGTCCAGGCTGCACGAGTACGTCCGCCGCCAGTACCCGGAGACGACGCGCAGGTCGGTGCCGGCCGTCGGGTGGTCGAGCGACAGCTCCAGGGCGGGCGTGCCGTAGCTCGCCTGGATGGACGCGTAGCTGGTGTCGAGCTTGTACAGGGTGACGTCGGTGTCGGTCATCGTGGAGTACAGCACCGTCGTCGCGTGCAGGGTGCCGAGCGTTCCCTGACCGCTGGGATCGAGGAGGGTGAACGACCGGCTGGACGGCTGGTCGGTGATCACCTGCCCGGCGCTCGGCATGCCGCCCTCGTAGCAGTGCCCGTTGGTCAGCACGAGCGCCGGGTCGCTGTCGGCGGCGCCCGGGGCGCGGACGAGGGAGCCGGAGCAGTTACTCAGGGCGACGATCCCGGTGTAATCGACGGCCAGCTTGGGGGGAGCGGGGGCGGCGGCGTACGCGGTGGATTGGCCAGCTGCGGTCAGCGTCGCGGTGCCGAGGAACGCTGTGGCGAGTACGCCGAGGAGGCGTTTGCGCATGGCGGGGGGTCCTCTCCATTGAGCGGGGCAGCGTGATGTTAACCCAGACCGGACATTCCGGCTATGAGGCGATAAGGGTGACTATGAGGTGATGCAGGTGACTGCGCCGCGACGGCACTGAGCGCGCCAAGCACTGTGCGTAGCCGGTCACCTGTGCGGTATCGAAAGGAACCGTGGCGACCGGTTCCACGACAGTTCCCATGCGGGTCGGCCGTCCGGCTGTGGACGTTCACGGAATTGGACATCGAGCAGCTGCAGCGCGCCGGGCGTGATTGGGGTGATCCGTCGCAGAACGCTTTGGAGGTCATCGGAGTCGGAGATGTCGTATGACGCCTACGTCCTGGGCGAGGCGCCGCAAAAGAGCGTCGTCTCAGCGTTCGACATTCCGCGCTCGACGGCATCCCGTTGGGTTGCGGCCGCAAGGGACAAAGAGTTCCCAGGCGCATCTGAGGGACGGGGAAAGGCCGGCGCCTGGCGTGGCCCGCGTTAGAGACCTGTGGTTCACCGAGGTCAAGGACCCGGATGATCCGACTAAGACGAACAAGCACCCCGGACAACGGCGGCAACAAGAAGGCGAAGAGGTGGCAGGCCGTTTGGATCCGGCCGGACGGCCGCGAGCAGACGAAGGCGTTCGCGAAGCGGATCAACGCCGAGAACCAAGGCAAGGGAATGGAAGCCGATCAACTCCGCGGCGTGTACGTCGGCTCCCGCAAGGCCACGGTCAAGGTCCGGGAGCACGCACTCGACAAGTGGCTACCAGCATCGGGATCGCGACCAACAGCAAGACCCAAAATAAGGGCGTGACGGACAAAACCGGCTACGCGCGGGCAGCGTTCTCACCGGACTCCAGCCCGCGGGAGGCGTGGGGGGTGGAGCCCTCCACACCGGGGGCTCCGGGGGTCGCCCCCCGGACTAGCACAGCGGACGAGTCGGCCTGTAGGCCGGGTTTTGTCGCCCTCTTGCGAGGGCGGACGGTCATCCATCTAGGGCCGGCGTTGCCGTCGGCCTCGAGCGGTCTACCCGTAGGCTCGGGCCGGCTGCCCTCGAACGCCTGCGCGGGTCCACCGAGGTGGGCCCTTCTTGACCTTGCTCCAGGTGGGGTTTACCTAGCCGCCCCAGTCACCTGGGGCGCTGGTGGTCTCTTACACCACCGTTTCACCCTTACCTCTGACGAAGCAGAGGCGGTCTGTTCTCTGTGGCACTGTCCCGCGGGTCGCCCCGGGTCGGTGTTACCGACCACCCTGCCGTGTGGAGCCCGGACCTTCCTCGCCGGAGACCCCGAAGGATCTCCGCCGCGACCGCCCGGCCGGCTCGTCCGCCGTACCCACGATCCTAGTCTCTCAAATGATGCGTATCGTTCAGCGATCGTACGACCGCCGGGCCGTCCGCATACCAGTCCACGACGGACAACGACGATACGTCCAGGTGCATCCGGTACAGAGATGACGGCGGGGCTTCCAGGGCCAGGCGTACGAGCATCTTGATCGGGGTCACGTGGGACACGACCAGGACGGTCTGGGCTCGGAAGCGTACGAGGAGTTTGTCGCGGGCCGTGCGGACTCGGCGGGCCGTTTCGGTGAAGCTCTCGCCGTGGGGTGGGGCCACGGACGGGTCGGCGAGCCAGGCTGACATCTCGGCCGGCCAGCGGTCCTGGACCTCGGCGAAGGTGTAGCCCTCCCAGTCTCCGAAGTCGGTCTCTCGGAGGTCCTCCTCCGTACGGACCGGGACGTTGAGGACTTCCGCCACCTCCGCGGCCGTCTGACGGGTGCGTTTCAGCGGGGAGGTCACGATCGCGTCGATGCCCGTCAGGGCACCGGCGGCGGCGCGTGCCTGGGCTATGCCGGTGTCCGTCAACGGGATGTCGCCGATGCCGGCGAAGCGTTTCTCGGCGGACAGCGGTGTCTCGCCGTGGCGTAGGAGCAGGGTCGTCGTCGGGGTTCCCGACGGCGGGACCCACGAAGGGGCGGCGGGTTCCTCCTCCACCACCAGGTCCGATGGTTCGCCTGTCGGCTCCCAGGTACGCCCCTTGGCCGCCGCGTCCATCGCCTCGTTGGCGAGCCGGTCGGCGTGTTTGTTGCGCTCGCGCGGGATCCACGTGTAGCGGACCGAGCTGAACCCGGACGCGAGCCGCTGTGCCTGTACGGCCAGCGGCTTCATGTCGGGGTGCTTGATGCGCCAGCGGCCGGACATCTGCTCGACGACGAGTCTGGAGTCCATGCGGGCCTCGACGTCGGCGTCCGGGAAGAGGCGTGCGGCCTGGGTCAGGCCCTCGATCAGGCCGCGGTATTCGGCGACGTTGTTGGTGGCGACGCCGACCGACGCCGCCGCCTCGGCGAGGACCTCGCCGGTGACGGCGTCGCGGACGACGGCGCCGTACCCGGCGGGCCCCGGGTTGCCGCGTGACCCGCCGTCCGCCTCGATGATCAGTTTCACAGGCCGGATTCCGGCGTGCGGACGAGGATCCGGCGGCATTCCTCGCAGCGGAGGACGTCGTCCGGGGCCGCGGCGCGGATGTCGTTCAGCTCGACCGTGTTGAGCTGCAGGTGGCAGCCCTGGCACTGGGCGCGCAGCAGGCGTGCCGCGCCGACGCCGCGGTTGGAGGCGCGCAGCTTCTCGTACAGCTTCAGCAGGTCTTCGGCGATATCGGCGGCGACCGCGGAGCGTGCCGTGCGCGTCGTCGCGGCCTCGCCGTCGAGCTCGGCGTACGCGGCGTCGCGGCGTGCGGTCAGCTCGGCCAGCACCTTGTCGCTGGTCTCCTTGTCGGCCTCGACGTCGCGCAGCCGCGTCTCGGCCTCCTCGCGGCGTTCCATCACCTCCAGGACGATCTCCTCCAGGTCGGCCTGCCGCCGCTGCAGCGAGGCGATCTCGGACTGGAGGTTCTCCAGGTCACGCGCGGAGTTGATCTGGCCGGAGTCGAGGCGTTTCTGGTCGCGGTCCGCGCGGGCGCGTACCTGGTCGACGTCCTGTTCGGCCTTCTTCTGCTCTCGGTCGATGTCGCTGATCTCGGTCTGCGCGGCGACGAACGCGTCGTTGAACCCGCCGAGACGCTTCTCGGAGTGCTCGATCTCGGCGAGTTCGGGGAGCGTACGCCTGCGGTGGGCCAGCCGGTCGAGCACGGCGTCGAGCTCCTGCAGGTCGAGCAGGCGCAACTGGGCTTCGGGTGCTGCTTTCACGTACATCCTTCATTGGATCGAAAGGTCCACGCATCGGTGACGGCGGTGGAGATCCGGGTCTCTATGCCAGTGTCCCCTACCAGCCGCGCCGCGTCGCCGAGCCACGGCCATTCGGTCGCCCAGTGGGCGGCGTCCACGAGTGCGATGGCGCCGTCTTCACGGAACTCCGAGGCCGGGTGGTGACGTAGATCCGCGGTGAGATAGACATCGGCGCCGGCGGCGCGCGCGGCGCCGAGGAGGGAGTCGCCCGCTCCGCCGCAGACCGCGACCGTACGGACGAGGCCGGCAGGGTCGCCGGCGATCCGCAGGCCGGACGCCGTCGCCGGCAGGCCCGAGGCGGCGGCGTCCGCGAACTCCCGCAGCGTCATGGGCGACGGCAGCTCTCCGACGCGTCCGAGCCCGCGCCGCGGGTCGTCGGCGGAGGGGCTGAGCGGGCGCGTGGGCCCGGTCAGCCCGACCGCGCGGGCCAACGCGTCGGAGACGCCGGGGTCGGCGACGTCGGCGTTGGTGTGCGCGGTGAACAGGGCGGCGCCGCCGGTGATCAGGCGGTGGACGATGCGGCCCTTCGGAGTGGTGGCCGGTACGCCGTTCACGGGGCGGAGCAGCAGAGGGTGATGGGTGACGATCAGGCCCGCGCCCCATTCGAGCGCCTCGTCCACGACTTCGGTGACGGGGTCGACGGCGAACAGCACGCGGCCGACATCGGCCGCGGGATCTCCGCACACCAATCCGACGGCGTCCCAGGACTCCGCCCAGGCCGGGTCGTATCGGTCTTCGAGGATCTTGACCAGTTCGGCCAATGTAAGGGACACGCTCCGCAGGCTACCGTCAGGGATCACCGCTATGGCGCATAGCATCATGCGGGTCTCCTTAGGGAGTCATGAGAAGTTGACCGCGCGTTGGAGGATGTGTGAGATCACTGTTTCGGCGGCGCCGTAAGCGTTCCCGCAGCCGTTCCGCATCGCCTCCTGTGCCGGAAACGATCGACTGGCCCAAGGAAGGCAACGGCGGTGGCGGCCTGATGTCGGCGATCCGTGGTGACTCCGGCACCGGCGCCGGTTTCGGGCCCGGCATGTTCGCGGACCTCCAGGCCGCGTTCGGCGGGGCCGGGAAGCAGGTCCAGCTCGAGGAGCAGGAGAAGCAGAAGGAACGCCGCCACGAGCTGCACACCGAGAGCACCGGCGGTCCCGACAATCTCGACCTGGGCACCATCCGGATCACCAAGCCGCGCGTCGCGGAAGACGACAGATGATCGTCGAATATCTGTTCGATTGGCCGTAATGTGGTGACGTGAGTGCGTACGTGCCGCCCGGATGGCCTTCGGGAGTGCATCCACCGGGAAGTGAGAGGTTCGAGGACACCGCCGTGGCGTGGCTCTTCGAGCTCGTGCCGCCGGAATACCGCCGCTACGGCCTGCTGCGCCGTTACCCGGTGGTGCTCGCCCGCATGGCGTGCCACCACGTGGCCGCCGAGGTCGAGGCGGCCCGCCAGGGCTTCCGTACGGCGCGCACGGAGCTGTCCGGCGTGATCCCCGCGCACGGCGTGGAGGCGGTCCTGGACATCTACCGCCGCGAGGGCACCCGCCTGGCGGCGCTGGCCGCGGCGGTCGAACTCGTGGACGAGGCCTTCCGCGGCGGCGTGTTCACTCCCAAGTCGCTCTGAAGAGGTGCGCGGCCGCGCCGCGATTGGCCACGCCGAGCTTGCGCAGGACCCGCGAGACGTGGACCCCGACCGTGCGCTCGCTGATGAACAGCGCCTCGGCGATCTGCCGGTTCGTACGGCCGTCGCTGAGGAGCGAGAGGATCTCGCTCTCGCGCGGCGTGAGCCCCGGAAGCCTTTCCTCGGACGGCACGATGTCGAGCCGCGCCCGCCGGGACAGCTGCTCGACGTCCTCGCGCAGGGAGTCCGCGCCGAGCAGGCAGGCCTTCTCGAGTACGGCGCGCAGGAGATCCGCGGCCTCCTCGCGCGAACCGCGTCCGGCGAGCACCGCCTCCGCCTGGCGGTAGCGGCAGTACGCGAGCCCGTACGGCGCTCCGGCCTCCTCCCAGGCCTCCGCCGCAGCGGCCCACGCGAGAGGGTCGGGCGTGCTCAGCCGGGTCGCCTCGGCCTCGCACTGGCGGCCGTAGGCGTTCGCCTCGGGGGCGTCGGGCAGGGCTTGCAGCAGCTCTCGGCACTCCTTGAGGATTTCGGACGGGTCGCCGTGCGTCTCGGCCTCGGCCCGCAGGCCGGCCGCGCACAGCTCGGGCCCGAACCGGGTGAACTCGCTGCCGCGGATCACGTCCAGCCCGGCGCGTACGTGATCGTGGCAGCTCTCGTAGTCGCCGTCGGCGATGGCGAGCCGCGCCGAGCCGGCGTGGAACGCGCTGGCCAGCTCCAGGAGGTCCGTACGCAGGACGATGTCGGAGAGGGAGTCCAGATGCCCGCGCGAGCTCTCCAGGTCGCCGCGGCGCAGCGCCAGCTCGGCCATCGCGAGGGTGACGCCCCAGCGCTGGCCGGGCGCCGCGTCGATGTCCATGATGTCGTCGACCAGCCGGTCGGCGTCGGACCAGCGGCCGAGGCGTACGAGCGCGGCCAGCGTGTTGCCCGCCGCGCACATGCACGTCGTACGCCCGTAGCCGAGGCGGCGGCAGACCTGCACGCCCTCCATGCCGACCTCGGCGGCCTTGGTCCAGTGCCCGGCCCACAGCAGCGCGTCGGAGTAGTTGACGTAGGTGCGGCCGAGCTCCCACGTGTCGTCGCGTTCCTTGGCGATCCGCAGAGCACGGTCGAGCTCGGCCAGCCCGGCCTCGGCACGGCCGACCATGGGCAGGCTGACGCCCATCGTGTTGCGGGCGTGGCCCTCGATGTCGCGCGCGCCGACCCGGGTGGCGACGTCGACCGCCTCCGAGCAGGAGGCGACCGCGTCGCGGTAGCGGCACTGGAGCATGAACGCGTGGCCCTGCAGGGCGCGTACCTGGGCGCGTTCGCGAGTCGACGCCTCGGCGGGCAGCAGCGCGACCGCGTCGTCGTACGAGGCGCAGGCCGCGGCCAGGTCGCCGGCCACCCAGCGGATCCGACCGCGGAGGGTCATCAGGGCGGCCGCGCGCAGCGGTGAGGCCGCCGCGTCGGTCTTGGACATCGCGGCCTCGGTCAGCTCCGTGGCCCGGTCGGTCTCCCCGTCGGCCATCGCGGCCTCGGCGGCGTGCGTCAGCAGCTCGGCGTGGTCGGTGCCGCACCGCGTCTCGGCGTCGGGCACGTCCGGCCAGATCCGCAGCGCGCGCTCGTAGTGGGCGAGCGCGATGGCCCAGGCGTTGCTCGACTGGGCCGCGACGGCCGCGGCCACGAAACCGCCGAGGGCCCGCGGCCGGTCGCCCGCGGCGAACCAGTGGCGCGCCGCCTCGGCGGACGAGCCGTGGCTTTCCAGCGCCCCGGCGACCGCGGCGTGCAGCCGGTTGCGCTCGCCCGGCAGCATGTCGGCGTGGAGCGCCTCGCGCAGCAGCGCGTGCCGGACGTCGTACCCGTCGCCGCTGACCACGAGCAGCCGGTGCGACACCGCCTCCCGCAGCGCGGCGTCGAACTCGCCTTCCGGCAGGTCGGTGATGGTCGCGACCAGGCTCTCGTCGCTGACCCGGCCGACCGCGGCGACGGCGCGCAGCACCTGCCGGGTACCGGGGCCGAGGCGCTCGACGCGTGTCAGCAGGACGTCGCGCAGGCTCGCGGTGATCTCGGCGTTCGTCGGCCCGGCGGCCACCAGCTCCTCGACGAAGAACGGGTTGCCCTCCGAACGGTCGAACAGCGACCGTGTCTGGCGCGTCGCGGGCGCCGTGCCGAGGATGCCGGTCACCTGGGCGGCGACCTCGGCGTACGTCAGGCCGGTCAGCTCGACGCGCTCGGCGCGGCCGGAACGTTCCAGCTCCAGGACGGTGCCGTGCAGCGGGTGGTCGCGCGGCACCTCGTCGCTGCGGTAGGTCCCGATGATGAGCAGGCCCGCCTGGCGCAGGTTGCCGCCGAGCATGGCCAGCAGGTCGGCGGAGGCCGGGTCGATCCAGTGCAGGTCCTCCAGGACCAGCACGGCGGGGCGCAGGGCGGCCATCCGCTGGAACAGCCCTAATGCCAGCTCGTACAGCCGGCCGCGTTCGGCCCCGTCACGTCGCGTCGGCGGGCGGCCGCACAGCTCGGGCAGCAGGGCGCCGAGCTCGCGTGGCGCCTCGCCGAGGACGTGGGCCAGCTCGTCGCAGGTGAGCTCGGCGGCCAGGGGCCGCAGCGCGGCGACGAACGGCGCGTACGGTGCCGCGCCCTCGGCCAGGTCGAGGCAGGCGCCGGCGAAGACGAGGGCGTCACGCTGCCTGGCGCGCCGCGCGAACGTCTCGACCAGGCGCGACTTTCCGATGCCGGCGTCGCCGGCGACGAAGAGCAGCGCGGAAGAACCGGTCTGCGTGTGTCCGAGGGCGGTGTCCAACCGCTCGAGTTCCGCACTCCGGCCGATCAAGGTAGGGCACGAGACTCGTCGGGCCACATGAGGAGTATGGAGCACGTACGTTGCATGAGGAGGCGAAAAGTAAGTAAATATGCGGATGCCACGGCAGTAGCGTGTCGTGATCATTCAGAGACTTATCAGCGAACGGGAAGGCTTCACGATGGGTCCAGTGCAGGTCCATCCGCAGAACGGTGTCGCCTTCACCAACGTGTGCGAGAAACAGGTCCGCCCCCTGTACGTCGCCGCCATCGGCGCGCTCGAACCCGACTTCGGCACACGCCTGCTGCACGTCGGTTGCGGTACCGGCAGCGCCCTGCAGATCGCCGCCGCGAGCGGCGCCGAGGTCGCGGGCCTGGACGCCTCCCCCGAACTCCTGGCCGTCGCACGCGACCGCCTTCCCGACGCCGACCTGCGGGTCGCCGACGCTGCCGAGCTGCCCTACGACCGCGGCTGCTTCGACCAGGTCATGGCCTTCGACGCGATCCAGTACACCGAGCCGCCGGCGGTCGCGATCGCCGAACTCGCCCGCGTCACCCGCCCGGGCGGCTCCGTCGCGATCGGCCTGTGGCACAACTGGTCCGGCCGCGAGGCCAGCGCCTTCCTCAGCGCCGTACGCGGCCTGGTCCCGGCCGATACGGCCGACATCCAGCCGGTCCGCGACCTGTACCGCCTGCGCGAGGTCATGGTGGAGGCCGGACTCGACGTGTACGCCTTCGCCGAGGTGACGCGCAGGTACGACTTCGCGACGCTGGACGATGCCTGGCGGTCGATGACCTCCTCGCCGTACGTGGCCCGGGCCATCGAGACCGTCGGCCCGGACGCCGCACACGAAATCTTCATCGAGAATTTCGCCCACCAGCAGCGCTCGGATGGCAGCATCCAGCAGGACAACCTGTTCCAGTACGCGGTCGGCCGCGCCACGATCTGACGGACGACCCCGGCCCACCGGGCCGTACCACACCGCCGTGGTGAGCCGCGCCACCCTCCTCGCGCATCCGGCACAGGCCCGGCTGGGCCGCCGGTATCGTTGGCGTTTTGCGATGGATGGGCGATCCGGGAGGACACACGCATGCCCGACGGCGATCCGCTCCTGCCAGAGGACCCGGCGGAACTCGGGGGATACCGGCTCGCGGGACGGCTCGGCGAAGGCAGCCAAGGGGTCGTCTACCTGGGGCGCGACGCGGCGGACACCCGTGTGGCGATCAAACTGCTGCACGCACGGATGGCGGCCGATCCCGGAGCGCGCGACCGGTTCATGCGTGAGCTGTCCGCCGCCAAGAAGGTGGCGCGTTTCTGCACCGCGCAGGTGATCGACGCCGACCTCGCGGGCGACCACCCGTACATCGTCAGCGAGTACGTCGACGGGCGCTCGCTCCGGTCGCACATCATCGCCGACGGCCCGCGTACGGGCGGCACCCTGGAGCGCCTGGCGATCGGGACGCTCACGGCGCTGGCCGCGATCCACCGGGCGGGCATCGTCCACCGCGACTTCACCCCGCACAACGTCCTGCTCGGCCCCGACGGCCCGCGCGTCATCGACTTCGGCATCGCACGCGCGCTGAACGTCGCCTGCGAGGAGGAGACGAACAGCATCGGCACGCCGGCGTACATGGCGCCCGAGCAGGTGACGGCCGGGAAGGTCGGCCCGCCCGCCGACATGTTCGCCTGGGGCGCCACCATCTTGTTCGCCGGCACGGGACGCCCGCCGTTCGGCAACGAGTCGGTCCCCGCGGTGATGGAGCGCGTCCTGCACTCCGACCCGGACGTGACCGCCCTCCCCGACCCCCTGCGCTCGGTCGTGTCGTCCTGCCTGTCCAAGGACCCGGCCCGCCGCCCGACCGCCCAGCAGGCCCAGGCCTCCCTCCTCGGCCACGACGCCTCGGTCGCCCTGATGCCGCCCCCGGCCTTCGGCATCTCCCCCGTCGACCCGGAGGAGACCGTCACCGCGAGCGCTCTCCAGGAGGCCGCGACGCCGAGTGCCGCCGCCCCGGACGAGACCGGTCCCGGACGGATGCCGTCCGGGACCGCGAGCACGTCCGGATCCGGCCTCGCCGGGGCCTCGAGCGCCTCCGGCCCGGACGGCAGGGACGGCAGGGACGGCAGGGACGGCAACGCGCCGGAGGATCCCGCGTCCCGGCGGCCCGGTGAGGAGTCCGGCGCCGACCCGACCCGCGGGTTTCCGGAGTTCGCGCCTCCGGCCTTCCCACTGCCCGGCCGCGCCGTGCCGGGCCTGACACTGCCGCCCTCCGGCGATCCCGCGACGCAGAACCCGACCGTCCGCCTCATGCTCACGGGCACGCCGGTCTCCGAACCGGCCGGCGAAGACCGGTCCGGCACGGGTACGACCGGGCAGAACCCTGTCAGCACGGGTACGACCGGACACAACCCTGTCGGTGCGGGTACGACCGGGCAGAACCCTGTCAGCGCGGGTACGACCGGACACATCCCGATGGGTGCGGGTACGACCGGCGGGCACGTCACCGGCCAGAACCTCGCCGGTCCGAGCACCACCGGCGCGAACCTGGCAGGCGCGAACCCGGCGGGCGCGAGCGCCACCGGGGAGAACTTCGCCGCCGCGAACGCGCCCGTGGGTGGCGCGGGCGCGACCAGCGGGAACTTCCCCTCCGAGAGCGGGCGCAACGGTTCGCTGCTGAGTCCGGCGGGGACGGGTGCAAAACCCGCCGGGCGGCGCTGGATGGTGTTCGCCGGGGCCGGTGTCGTGGTGGCGGGGGTGGCACTGGCGATACCGCTGTGGCCGGGCGGCGGGGACGCCGTCACCGCGCCGAAGACCCGGCCGGCGAGCGTGTCCGAGTCGCCGACGCCCACCGCCACGGCCGGGCCGCCGCGGCAGGCCAGTGGGGCCATCGAGGCGGCTCCGGCCAAGCGCAAGCCGCCGCACGGGTGCAAGGAGTACACCCGCGCGTACACGGTCGCGCACGTCGGCACCGTGCGGGTCAAGGCGCTGGTCTGCCGCGGCGGGTTCACCGGCACCGCGGTGCTGGCCGACACCGCGCCCAAGGACGCCTACAGCCCGTGCCTGCAGCTGCGCGGCCACGTCACGGGCCCCGCAGGCGAATTCATCAGCACCCAGGTCATGTCGGGCAAGACCGGCGCCGCGCAGAACTTCCAGAACGGGCCGAAGTTCCGCTACGGCTCCAAGACCAAGCGGACCGAGAACTGGGTGGTCCTCAACACCGGCCGCTGCAGCGGTACGACCCCCGCCTGGCAGTCCAAGGACAAGCTCGTCACCGGCTGACCGTGCCCCGGGGCCGACGGCATCCGCCCCGGGACGGGTCACCGGCCGCCGCCCCCGCTCCCGGCGGCCGGTGAGGTCTCTCAGGTGAGCCAGACCGAGGTGTCCGGCGGCAGGAGCTCTCCCTCCAACGGCCCGCTGGCCAGCCGGACCGTTCCCGGTGGCGGCGCGATCGGTGCCGTGCCGAGGTTCACCACACAGGTCAGGCCCGAGTCGCGGCGGAAGGCGAGGACCTCCGGGCCCAGGTCGAGCCAGGACAGGGTCCCGTCGCCGAGCCACGATCCGCGCAGCTTCAGCGCGGAGCGGTACAGCGTCAGCATCGAGGACGAGTCGGCCTCCTGCCGCTCCACCGTGAGGGCGCTCCACGACGAGGGCTGAGGCAACCACGGCTCGCCGCCGTACCCGAACGGTGGTTCCGAGCCCGACCAGGGCAACGGCACGCGGCAGCCGTCACGGCCCCGGTCGGTGTTGCCCGAGCGGGCCCAGATGGGGTCCTGCAGCAGTCCGTCGGGGATGTCCTCGACCTCCGGCAGGCCGAGCTCCTCACCCTGGTAGACGTACACGCCGCCGGGCAGGGCCATCGCGAGCAGCGCCGCCGCGCGCGCCCGCCGCATCCCCAGGCCGAGGTCGGAGGGCATGCCGTGCTTGCGGTCCTCGTGGGCGAAGGACGTGTCGGGGCGACCGTACCGGGTGACCGGACGCGTGACGTCGTGGTTGGACAGCACCCAGGTGGGCGGCGCGCCGATCGGCGTGTGGGTCGCGAGCGTCGAGTCGATGACCGCGCGCAGCGCCGCCGGGTCCCACGGGCAGGCGAGGAAGTCGAAGTTGAACGCGGTGTGCAGCTCGTCCGGACGCAGATAGCGGGCGAACCTGTCCTGGTCGGGCAGCCACACCTCGCCGATCAGGACACGTGAGGAGTAGGCGTCGGCGATACGACGCCACTCGCGGTAGACGTCGTGGACGCCGTCGCGGTCGTTGTACGGGTCCTCGCCGTCGGGCTCGGCGTCCGGGTCCTTGATGATGACGGCCGCGGAGTCGATCCGGATGCCGTCGACGCCGCGGTCGAACCAGAACCGCAGCACGTCGAGGAACTCCTCTTGGACGGCGGCGCTGTTCCAGTTGAAGTCCGGCTGCTCGGGCGCGAACAGGTGCAGGTACCACTCGCCGTCGGGCACCCGGGTCCAGGCGGGCCCGCCGAAGATGGACTGCCAGTCGTTGGGCGGCCCGTCGCCGACGCCGGGCCGGAACCAGAAGCGTTCGCGCATCGGCGTGCCGGGCCCGGCCTCGACCGCCTCGCGGAACCACGCGTGGCGGTCCGAGCAGTGGTTCGGCACGACATCGATGATGATCTTGATGTCGAGCTCGTGGGCCTCCTGGATCAGCTTCTCGGCCTCGGCGAGTGTGCCGAAGATCGGCTCGATGCTCCGGTAGTCCGCGACGTCGTACCCGCCGTCCGACATCGGCGAGGGATACCAGGGGTTGAGCCAGATGGCGTTGATCCCGAGGTCCGCCAGATACGTCAGGCGTCCTCGCAGTCCGGCCAGGTCACCGAGGCCGTCGCCGTTGCCGTCGGCGAAGCTGCGCAGGTAGACCTGGTAGATCGCGGCTCCCCGCCACCACGTTTCACGCATGCTGGGCTCTCCTTCGAGGCGAAGTTTCGCGGCTCGGCCGGGCGGCCGGTCCACGGGCGATCGAGGGACGCACTCGAGTCGGCGTAGGGGTCAGCCTTTGAGGCTGCCCGCGGTCAGACCGGACATGATGTTGCGTTGGAAGATGAAGAAGATCGCGATCGCCGGCAGGCTCGCGATCACGAGTGAGGCGATGAGCACGTTCTGCGGCATCTGCTGGGACAGCTGGGAGATGGCCACACTCACCGGCATTCGATCGGTATCAGGCATCACCAGCAACGGCCAGACGAAGTCCTTCCATACGTTGACCACGGCGAAGATGGAGACCACGCCGAGGATCGGCCGCGAGATCGGCAGGATCACCGACCACAGGATCCGTGCGGGCGCGGCGCCGTCGATGGCGGCCGCCTCCAGCAGCTCACCCGGTATCGAGTCGAAGAACCGCTTGAGGAGGAAGATGTTGAACCCGTTGGCGGCGGCCGGCAGCCAGATCGCCCATGGGGTGTTCAGGAGGTTCAGGTGCAGGATCGGCAGGTCGCGCACTGTCAGGTACGCGGGCAGCAGCAGCACCGTCGGCGGGATCATCAGCGTGAGCAGCATCCCGGCGAGGACGAGCCTGCCGAGCACGGGACGCAGCTTGGACAGCGCGAAGGCCGCCGACACGTCGACGGCGAGCTGAAGGAGCCAGGCGCCGAACGCGTACAGCAGCGTGTTGAGCAGGTAACGGCCGAGGTCCATCTCACGCCACGCCTTGCCGTACACCTCCGGATGCGGGTGCACGGGGTAGAGCGACGGCGGCAGCCTTACGAGCTCGTCGGAGGACTTCATCGCCCCGGTGACCATCCAGTACAGCGGGAAGACGAACACGAGCGTGAACAGCAGCACCGTGAAGGTGAGCACGGACCAGTAGACGATCCGGCCGCGCCGGCTCCGCAGCGAGTGCGGGGAGACGAGGGTGCGCTGCGCCGGCCGTGCGGCACGAGGGGCCGGGGCCGTACGGGCGGGGCGCTCCAGGACGTTCGTCATGCCTAGCCTCCGATCCGCGGACGCCGGCCGTCCTGGTCGTCTCGCGAGACCCGCAGGTAGACCGCGGAGAAGACGATCAGAACGAGCATCAACATGAAGCCGAGCGCTCCGCCGCTCCCGTAGTTGTTGAAGTTGAAGGCGTACTGGTACATCAGGTACACGACGCTGACCGTGGAGTTCTCCGGACCGCCTCCGGTGAGCAGGAACGGCTCGATGAAGACCTGCATGGTCGCGATGATCTGCAGCAGGAGCATGACCAGCAGGATCAGCTTCGTCTGCGGGATCGTGATGTGCCGGATCCTGCGGAGGAGCCCGGCTCCGTCCAGCTCCGCCGCCTCGTACAGTTCGGCCGGCACCGTCTGGAGTGCGGCCAGGTAGATCAGCGTGCCGCTGCCCATGTTCGTCCAGGTCGAGACGATGACCAGTGAGATCAGCGCGGTGCTGCCGGAATCCAGCCAGCTCAGCGTCGGCAGGTGGACGAACCTCAGGACCTCGTTGAACAGGCCCGGTCCGGGGTTGTAGAACCACTTGAAGAGCAGCACCGACACCGCCGGCGGCAGCATCACCGGCAGGTAGACCACGAATCTCAGGTAGCCGCGCGCGTGCCGCAGTTCGTTCAGCACGAGCGCGGTCGCGAATGGCACCGCGTAGCCGCAGACGAGCGCCAGCAGCGTGAAGATGGCCGTGTTCTTCCAGGCGGCGGAGAAGGCCGGGTCGGCGATGACACGGTGGAAGTTCTTCAGGCCGACCCACTTGGTGTCCCCGACGAAGTTGGTCTTCTCGAAGCTGAGGATGATCTCGCGCACGATCGGATACCAGGAGAACAGCGCGAAGCACACCAGCGCGGCGCACAGGAACCCGTACGCCGTGAGGTTGCGTCTGACGTCGCGTCCGCGGCGGGAGGACGGCCTGCGCCGTGTCCGTCCCGAAAGCGAGATGTCCATTGTCTCTGTCCTCTCACGGCCGTGGTCCGGGGACCGGCCGCGCGGCCGGTCCCCGAAGCGATGTCACTCGGCGTTGGCGAGAATGCCGTCGGCCTTCGTCTGGGCCTGGGAGAGCAGCTTGTCGATGTCGGCACCGCGGTTGGTGAGCACCGCGGAGACGACGTTGTCGAGGACGGCGTACAGCTGCTGGGCCTGCGGCGGCTCGAGGCGGTACTCCAGCTTCGGGTCGCCTTGGGCGAAGGCCTTGTAGTTCCCGACCGGCATGGTGGAGTTCTGGGTCCTGACCCGCAGCTCGTCGGCCGCGGGCGTCCCGGTGAAGATGTTGGGCTGCGGCAGGCCGACCGGCTGCTTGTCGGTCTTCTTCTGCGCCCAGTCGAACTGGCCCTTGCCCGGCGTCAGGTTCTCGAACTCCAGCCAGAGGACGCCGGCCTTGATCTGGTCGGGCGTGGACTTGGGGTTGAACATGTATCCGTCGCCGCCGATCAAGGTGCCCTGCGCGCCCGGCATCGGGGCCAGGCCGTAGTCGGCGTAGTTCCCCTGGAACTGGTCCTTGATGGTGGGGATGTTGTCCGGCGCGGACAGGTACATGCCGAGCTTGCCCGAGGCCATCATCGGCTGGACGTCGGAGATCTGCAGGAGTTGCTTGGCGCCCATGCTGTCGTCGGTCCAGCGCATCTGCTGAACGTTCTGGAGCACGGCCTTGCCCTGCGGGCTGTTGAACGCCGACTTCTTCCCGTCGGGCGTCACCATGTCGCCGCCCTGGGAGTACAGCTCGGTCGTGAAGTGCCAGCCGCCCTGGTTGCCGGCGCTGTAGTCGGCGTAGCCGACGACGCCGTCGCCGAGTTCTGAGATCTTCTTCGCGTCGGCCCTGACCTCGTCCCAGGTCGTGGGCGGCTGGTCGGGGTTCAGCCCGGCCCGCGTGAAGAGCTTGCGGCTGTAGAGGAGGCCCATCGAGTAGTTTGTCTTCGGCAGGCCGTAGAGCCTCCCCCCGCTCTTGAAGACGTTGAGGAGCTGCGGCTGGAGGCTGCCGTAGTTCTTCACCGCGGAGACGTACTTGGTGATGTCCGCGGCCTGGCCCTCGGAGATGACGTTCCTGGCGTCGGTCAGGTAGGCGTAGTAGACGTTCTCCATCTGGCCGCCGGCGAGCTTGGCGGTGAACGTCTTCGGGTCGTCGCAGGGGAACGCGTCCTTGCTGATGATCGTGATGTTCGGGTGCATTCGCTGGAACGCCGTCACGTCGTTGTTCCACTCGGTGCGCAGCGCCTTGGAGCTCTTCGGCGGCTGGCAGCCGACCGTGATCGACACCTTGGTGTTCGGGTCGAGGGGTGTGACGGCCGCGGCGTCGCTCTTCTTGCCGCCGTCGTCGCTGTTGCCGCTGCCGCACGCGGCGGCGTTGCTCAGGGCGGTGACTCCGATGAGCAGGACCGCGATGTGACGCGCTTTCACCATGGGCTTCCCTCCTGGAGTGGCACCGCGAAGCCGTGTGCACCCGATTGCCCTGGAAGATACAGAGAGCTGCATCACACAGCAATACTTCGCCATAAAGATGCAAAAAACAAACAGGGCACGGAGAGAAGGACACGATCGAAGTGCGCAGGGCGGCGCGGACAGACCGCTATGAGGAGAGGTGACCGCGGGCGCGGTCGTCACCTGCGCGGCACGACCATGATCGTCGTGACGTGATCGCGATCCTGGGCGCGGAGATGACGCACCAGGTCATCGCGTTCTCGCGCGCCGTCAGAGCGACGGCGCGCGTACGGTCGCCGTCAGGCGGTCACCAGGCGCGCGGGCGCCGTGGAGCCGCGTACGACCAGCTCCGGCTCGTAGAGGAGCTCTTCCGCCGTGAACGGCGTGCGGTCGATCTGGTTGACGAGCATCGTCACCGCGGCGCGGCCCATGGACTCGATCGGCTGGCGGACCGTGGTCAGCGGCGGGTCGGTGCAGTTGATGAACGCCGAGTCGTCGAAGCCGACGACCGAGACGTCCGCGGGCACGGACAGGCCGGCCCGGCGTACGGCGCGTATCGCGCCGAGGGCCTGTGGGTCGCTCGCGCAGATGATGCCGGTGATGCCGCGCGCGATGAGGCGGCTGGCGACGGCCTGGCCGCCCTCCAGCGAGAACAGGGCATGCTCGACGGACTTGGGCGGCAGGTCGAGCCCGGCCTTGTCGGCGGCGGCCGTGAAGGCCGCGAGCTTGCGGCGCGAGGGCATGTGGTCCTGCGGGCCGAGCACGAGGCCGATGCGCTCGTGGCCGAGGGACAGCAGGTGGCCGAAGGCCTGGTCGACCGCCACCGCGTCGTCGGTGGACACGCGCGGGAAGTCGATGTCCTCGACGGCGGCGTTGACCAGGACGACCGGCAGACCGAGCTCCAGGAGCCGGTGGTAGTGCTCGTGCGGGGAGTTGGCCTCGGCGTAGTGACCGCCCGCGAAGACGACGCCGGAGACCTGCTGGTCGATGAGCATCGCGATGTAGTCGGCCTCGGACAGGCCGCCGGCGGTCCGGGTGCACAGGACGGGTGTGAAGCCCTGCTGGGCGAGGGCTCCCCCGATCACCTCGGCCAGCGCCGGGAAGATCGGGTTGCCGAGCTCGGGGAGCACGAGGCCGACCAGCCGGGCGCGCTCGCCGCGCAACTGGGTCGGCCGCTCGTAGCCGAGGACGTCCAGGGCGGTCAGGACGGCGGCGCGCGTGGCGTCGGAGACGCCCGGCTTGCCGTTGAGGACCCGGCTGACGGTCGCCTCGCTGACACCGACCTTCTTCGCGACCTCCGCGAGCCTGCGCGTCTTGGTCGTTTCCCCCGTTTGACGTGTCACACCGCAAGCATACGGCCGGTGTACGCAATTCACTTGCGTAAGGGTGAGTGTTCACGCAAGCGCGCGGGAGATCACTTACGTGTCGCGGGTACTCCGAGGCGTCCGGAGGAGGATGCGTCCAGTCCTCCTCCGGACGTGCTCGGCTCCGGGTCAGGAGGCGTACACCTCGAACTCGGAGATCTGAGCGGCCGGCCAGCCGGTGTTCCCGGTGATGTTCAGGCGCAGGTAGCGCTCGCTCGCCGCCGGGAAGGTGATCGTGACGGTGTTGCCGCTCGCCGGGTCGAACGTGTACGCGTGGGAGTCCTTCAGCGTGGTGAAGTCCGTCCCGTTCGTCGAACCCTGCACCGACAGCGTCTGGTCACGCGTGGCCCACGCGGTCGCGGGCGGCAGCTTGAGGACGACCTTGCCGACGCCGGTCGCCTCGCACAGGTCCACGGTCAGCTTCTGCGGGAAGGCGTTGTTGGCGCTCTCCCAGTAGCTGTTCGCGTCGCCGTCCACCGCACGGGTCTCCACGTAGTCCTGCGTGTGGCTGTTCGCGGTGACCGTCTTACCCTTGGCCATGTCGCCGGTGCCGGCCGAGCACGTGGGCGGGCTGTCGGGAGGAGTCGGCGACGTGGTGCCGCCGCCGGTGCCGCCCGGGTAGATGTAGTTCGGCGCCGGCCACTGCCCGGTGCACGTGGTCGAGTCGAGCGACCAGCCGGAGTTGCCGCCGCCGTACGTCGGCGCGAACGCCGTCCCCACGCAGTTGTGGATGTCGACGCCGGCGCCGATGTAGGAGGCCTTGACGTTGTCGAAGGTCGCAGTGCCGCCCGCCTGCGCCTGGATCATGTACGTCCCGCTGCCGGCGACGTTCACGTTGTCGAAGTGCACCGTCTTGGTGCTGCCTTCGATGAACTGGATCGCCTCGTAGGAGCTGTCGATGATGTCGCTGTCGGTGACGTTGATCGTCGCGTCCACGGGTTCGTTGAGCCCGTCGAACCAGATCGCGCCGACGCCGAAGTTCCAGTTGAAGTCGGAGTTGCCGGCACGGAGCAGGGCGTTGTCCTTGACCGTGATGGTGCCCGAGACGGCCGTGCCGCTGCCGGAGTTGACGCCCGGGTAGCGGTTGGCGACGTGGATGCCGCCGCCGTTGGTGACGGTGTCGGAGACCACGTTGTCGGAGATCGTGAAGTCCTTGCCGCCGTAGGTCACGATGTTGTTGGCCAGGACCGGCGCGACCACGGTGTTGTGGGTGAACGAGTCGTTCACGTTGGCCTTGTTCTCCGGCCAGCTCGCCAGGCCGTCGTCGCCGACGTTCCGTACGAACGTGTTGGTCACCGTCGAGTTCGTGACGCCGATGTGGAAGTTCACGCCGTCGGCCGTCGTGTCGGTGATGTGGCTGTTCTTGATCGTGAAGTTGTCCATCGGGCCGTCCATCCAGGCGCCGACCTTCACGTGCTGCATCCAGACGTCGTCGACGACGGAGTCGCTCATGGCGCCGCCGATGGCGTTGACCTGGTCGGCGTCGACACGCTCGGTGATCTCACCGGTGATGGCGAAGTCCTTGAGCGTGACGTTCCTGCTCGGGCCGCCAGCGGTCGTGTACTTGCCGTAGATGCCGGCGGCCTTGTCGCGCTGGTTCGGGTCGCGGCCGGTCAGCACGCTATACCAGGGGCCCGCGCCCGCGAGCGTCACGTTGTCGACGATCACGTGGCCGAAGAGCGTGTAGGTGCCCTCGGGGATGTAGACGGTCTTGCCCTCCGCCTTGCCGGCGTCGACCGCGGCCTGGAAGGCTGCGGTGGAGTCGGTCGCGCTGTTCTTGGCGGCGCCGAAGTCGTCGACCGAGAGCGAGCCGCTCGGCTGCCCGATCGGCGCGGCGACCTGCTCGAAGTCGGCGAGGTCGACGGTGACCGGCACCGAGCCCGAGGCCTGGATCCGCACCTTCGTGCCCTGGGCGAGCGTGGAGCCGAACATCGTGCGGGTCTCGTCGTAGAAGTGGTGCGGGTTCCCGGCGCCCGGGTCGTTGCTGAATGGGTAGCCGCCGTAGTACCAGCCGTACTTCGAGGTGAACGTCAGGTCTTTGAGCTTGGAGCCGCCGACCAGCAGGTCGACGGGGGTGCTCTGGCCGGTTCCACCGGAGCTGTCGGGGATGCTGTAGCGCACCGACATCGCGTTGGCGGCCTTGGGGAGCGTGAACTCCACGTACTTGCCGGCCGAGCCGAGGGTCACCGCCTTGCGCCCGGAGGCCTCCGACGGCAGGTGGGTGTAGACGCGGTCCGGGCCGATGACCGTGCCGTTGGTGGTCGCGTCCTCGGCCTCGACCTCGGCGAACGGCACCGTGGCGCCGCGGCCCGGGAAGGACCACGGCGTGTCGGAGGCCGTCGCGGCGGAGGCGTGCGAAGACGACCACACGGGAAGCGCGAGCACGCTTCCGGCGAGGAGCAGGGCGGCCGTCACCGCGAGAACCATGGGAATAGCGGTGTTTCTGCGTTCCGGTCGTGGACGACCTGACGTCACCATCTCTGAACCCTTCTTCACGAAGAGCCGGGCCATCGCGTGCTCAGGGACGCGCTGACAACGAACCCCGGCGGGGGGTGGTGGGGCCTTGAAGCTCTGCACACAGTAAGACGGCGCGACTGTTCATGCAATAACTTGACGTAAAGGTGCAAAAATCTCTCTGAATCGTGCCGCGAGGGGATGTCGAGGGCCTAAGCCGTCCGACCTGCGACGGTTGTCATGAGGCGTCCACTCGATGTTGTCCCGTAAGTCAGCGTCACTTTCCGTGACCGGCAGGTCGAACCTTTGAACTGGGACCGTGACACTCACACGCCGGAACCTGCTGATCGGCACCGCCGGACTCGCGGTCGCCCCTCGCGCCCGCCGTCAGGGCGACCCGTTCTCGCTGGGCGTCGCCTCGGGCGACCCGACCCCTGACGGCGTCGTCCTGTGGACGCGCCTCGCTCCCCACCCTCTCGCCGCCGACGGCCACGGCGGAATGCCCGCCCGCGACGTCTCCGTGGAGTGGCAGCTCGCCGAGGACGAGAAGTTCACCCGCGTCGTACGGCGCGGGACGGCCACCGCGCGCCGGTCCTGGGCGCACAGCGTGCACGTGGAGCCGGCCGGGCTCCAGCCGGGCCGGGAGTACTTCTACCGGTTCCGAACCGGCGGCCACGTCTCGCCCACGGGCCGCACGCGTACGGCCCCCGCCCCGGGCACGGCCGGCGCCCTGACCTTCGCCGCGGTGTCCTGCTCCAACTTCGAGCAGGGCTACTTCACCGCGTACCGCCGCGCCGCCGAGCAGAGCCCCGACCTGGTCGTCCACCTCGGCGACTACATCTACGAGTACGCGCCGGGCGCCTACCCCGCGGCGGACGGCCGCATCGTGCGGCGGCACACCGAGGGCCGGTGCCAGACGCTCACGGACTACCGGCGGCGGCACGCACAGTACAAGTCCGACCCGGACCTGAGGGCCCTGCACGCCCTGGCCCCGTGGATCGCCGTCAACGACGACCACGAGGTCGAGAACAACTGGGCCGGCTCCCACCCGGGCACCTCGGGCAAGCCCGGGTTCGCCGCCCGCAAGGCCGCTGGGTACCGCGCCTACTACGAGCACATGCCGCTGCGCCGCGCGTCGATGCCGCGCGGAACCCGCATCCAGCTGTACCGGCGGCTGACGTGGGGGTCCCTCGCCACGTTCCACGTGCTCGACACGCGGCAGTTCCGCGACGACCAGCCGTGCGGCGACGGCGTGCGCGCCGACTGCGACGAGCGCCTCGCGCCCGGCCGCGTCCTCGCCGGGCCGAAGCAGCGCGCGTGGCTGTCGTCCGGCCTCCGCGCGTCCCAGGCCAGTTGGAACCTGCTCGCCCAGCAGATCTTCATGGCCCAGAACGACTTCCACCTCGGCCCGGGCCGGGAGATGCTCGTCGACACCTGGGACGGCTACGCGGCCGAACGCGGCCGTGTCCTCGGCGACCTCGCCGCCTCCGGCGCCCGCAACCCGGTCGTGCTGACCGGCGACATCCACACCCACTACGCGAGCGACCTGCTGGCGAACTTCGACGACCCGGACTCCCGCCGCCTCGGCGTCGAGCTGGTCACCACGTCGGTGACCAGCGACGGAGACGGCTACGACGACCCGGCCGGCCGCGCCATCGAGACGGCGGAGAACCCCCACATCGCCTACGTCGACCAGCGGCGCGGCTTCGTGGTCTGCCGTATGGACTCCCGGCAGCTGAAGGCCGACTTCCACACGATCCCGTACGTCTCCCGGCGCGGCGCGACCGGCACGGTGTCCGCGAGCTTCACCGTCGCGGACGGCGCGCACCGGCTCTCCCGCTCCCCTGCCGCGGGTGCCCGCAAGGCCGCCGCCTCCCCCTGATCCGCAGAGAAAGAGCCGGCCCGGTGGGCGAGAACCCGCCGGGCCGGCTCTTTCGTGGAGCGGGTCTACGCGAGGGCGTAGCCGAGGAGTTCGCCGCGTACGCCGGTCTGCACGGGGGTGCGCGTGGTGCCGTGGACCCGGAGTACGGCGCCGCCGAAGCCGCCCGCGCCGGGAGCGCCGACGAGGAGGTCCTCGCCCCGCACCACGATCGACCAGCCGAACTGGGCCGTACGGCCCACCGGGGAGGCGATCAGCGGGCCCGCCGTGAGGGAGCGGCCGCGCAGGATCCGTACCTTGCCGGCGCCCGGCGCTCCGATCGCCAGGTTCGTGCCGGCCGCGGCCAGAGTGGCGCCGAAGAGCGCGTGGTGGCCGCCTTTGGCGAGCTGACGTACTTCCTCACGGCCGGAGCCGAACAGGACGTCCACCGCGCCGTCGGCGAGGTTCTCCGCCATCGCGCCGTGGTCCTCCCCCGGCACCCCGATCGCGAGGTCGGCGTGGCCGTCGTGGTCGAGGTCCGCGGCGGCCAGGGCCGCGCCGAAGTGGTCGTACTTCTCCGCGACGCCGGTCACGCCCGCGCTGTCCTGGGTGATGCGGCGCGACCGGTGCGCGACCGGGTCGAGGACCGTGACCGCGCCCGACGCGAACACCCCGTCGCCGGGCGCCCCGATCGCGATCTTCATACGGCGGTGGCCGTCGAAGGCGCCGATGGCCAGGGCCGACCCGAAGCCGTCGGTCTCGCTCGTGCGCTGCCCGACCCACGACGTGTGCTGGGTGATGAGACGCGAGGTGCGCAGGCCGCGGGTGAAGACGCCGACGCCGCCGCCTCCGGAGAGACCCGGCGCCCCGGCGACGAGGTCGTCGCGCCCGTCATGGTCGAGGTCGGCGACGGCGAGGGCCGCGCCGAACCGGTCGGTGCCGGGCGTACGGTGCAGGGTCCGAACGCTCAGCGTGGCCGCGAGGCGAAGACCACTCGGCGACCCGTCGTAGACGTACACGGCGCCGGTACCGTCGGCGCCCGGACGCGGTGTTCCCTGGTCGGGCGCTGCCACGGCGAGGTCGGCGCAGTGGTCGCCGTTGAAGTCGCCGGTGGCGAGCGACGCGCCGAAGGCCGCATTCCGCTCGGCGTACCGCATCGACAGCCAGGTCACGTGGCCGCCGTACCCGACGGCCACGGCGCCGGCGCGGGAGCGCCCGGCGACGGTCGCGTACGGCGCGCCGGCCGCGAGGTCGCTCGCGCCGTCACCGTCGAAGTCGGCGTCCGCGTGGCCGTGGCAGGGGCCGGGTATCGCGGCGGCCCGGAGGGTGACGCGCCGCGCGGTGACCGGCGGCGTGGCGGCGGAGGCACAGGTCAGCAGGATCACGGCGGCGAGCGCGCCCACGCGGGGAGTGTTCACACCTGGAAGCGTGCCCGTGCCATGGAACGTCCGGATTCACGGACAGTGTCCAGCAGCTTACTTTCTCAGGTACGCCCCTCAGTGGTGGAGGGCGCTGCCCTTCAGCCACTTCTTCCACGGCATCTGGTAGAACGACCAGCCGTTGTCCGGCTCGACCTGGCGGTCGGTGCCCTTGATGTCCACCGGGTCGCCGGGCTGGGAGTGCTTGAAGTACCAGATCGCGTCCGAGGCGGGCTGGCGGATGCAGCCGTGGCTGCAGTTGCTGTTCCCGAGGCAGCCCTCGTCGCCGGGCGTCTGGTGGAGGTACTCACCGGCGCTGGAGACGCGGACCGCGTAGTGGATGAGTTCGCTGTAGTACCCCGCGTCACCAGGCCCGCGGCCGGGCGACGTCATGGTGACGTCCTCGTCCTTCTCCATGTTGAGGTGGACGCCGCTGGTGGTGGTGTACTCCGCGCTGCCGCCCATGCCTGCGCTGATCGGGATGTGCCGTTTGGTCTTGCCGTCCCACTCGACGCGCATCTTGTGCTTCGAGATGTCGAGATACGCGATCTGCGCGGCGCCGATCTTGTAGGTGCGTGCCAGGTCCTTGGTGCCGTAGACGCCTTTGCCCTCCGGCACGCCGGCGAGGTGGGCGATCAGCTGGATCTTCTGGTGGGCCGGCCAGTACGACTTGGCGCGGTAGACCACTTGTTGGTCACCGAACCAGTGCCACGAGCCCAGCACCGGTTTCTCTGCGATGACCTGCAGGGACTTCTCCACGGCGGCCTTGTCGGAGATCGCGTGGTCGAAGTTGAGGATGAGGGGCAGACCAACGCCGTACGTCTCACCGCGGCGGCTTTCGAGGATCTCGTCCTGCGTCGCCTTGATGGTGCCGTCCGACCTCGCGGTACGGAAGCTGCTGGCGGTGGTGACCGTACGGCCCGAGGGGTTCACGGCACTGGCCCGTACGCTGATCTTCGCCCCCGGCATGAGGGTCCAGTCCGATCGCCATTCGGTGCGGTCGGGGTTGTACGCGCCGGAGATCTGCTTCCCGGCGCTGTCCAGCACGACGTCGGCGAGCCGCCCGCCCGAGGAACGGACGACGACGTGGTGGTCGGGTCGCACCTGGGCGGCGCCGTTCTCCGGGAGGATCTGAACGCGGGCCGACGCGGCCTCTTTGTTCGCGCTCTCGCCCGCCGACCGGACACCGCCACCGCACCCCGCGGTGGCCGCGATCGCGGCACCCGTGGCCGTCGCGACGAACCCCGCGAAGAAGACCCTCACCCCAGTGGCAGTGGAATGCATTTGCAACCCTTCCTGCGGCGACGCCCGTTAGGGGCAAACTGTGAACGACCATGAGATACCCATACTGAGCAGGGAGGATGCAGGCAAGTTCACATTTTGCATGGCCGCAGTAAGGCACACCGTGATCGCACTGCCGTCGAATGTGACAGGCAATTCCGATATGAGGTGAAAATATGACCTAAAACCGCTCCTCTTTATCGGGATTTCATCGTCGCATTACTCGACGGAGAGAAAACCGGAATCGAATCCGCGCCGGAAGAGTTCGAAGGAACGGCGTGCCGCCGACTCGACCTTGCGGCGGTCGTCGTCGTCCCGCACGGTGATCTTGATCAGCTCGAACGCCTCACGCGGGTGCGCGTCGTCGTACTCGGCGTGCTCGCTGAGCCACCGCAGGGCGGCCGGGTCGTCGCCGTACCGCTCGCGGAACGCCGGCATGACCAGGCGCGTCCACTCCCCCGTGGCGCCCTCGATCGCGTAGTTCACCGCGGCGAACCCCTCGGCGAGCGACCCCCGGTAACAGACCGACCAGAGATATTCGTACAGCGCACCGACCTCCGGTCCCGGACGGTGTGAGACGAGCTCGCCGAACCCGATCCCATGCGCCTCGGCCCACTCGGCGTACCACTGGGCGTGCAGGGCCTCGGTCCGGATGTTGCCGATCAGCCAGTCGCGCGCGAGGTGATCACCGGACGTCTGGCCGAATGTGGTCTTCGCCAGGCAGACGCCCATGTACTTCGGGAACGCCTCGACGACGCAGAAGAAGTCGAGCAGGATCCGGCGCCATGCCTCCTCGGGAAAGACGCCGGCGGCGGTCTCGGTGAGGAGCGGCGACTCCAGGACCCCCGACCGGTCGGGCCGCAGCGACTCCACCATGTCCAGCGCCCACGCCGGGTGAGGCGTCTCGGTGAGCTCCATCTTGACCGTGCGGTGATGCCGTGTCCTCGACGGCGGCCTGGTGTCCCGACCGGTACGGGTCGTCATGGTCCCGCTCCTTGCTCAGTGCAATTGGTATCAGCAAGTATCCGTGCCCTTCACAGTCGGTCAATATCCGAGTTTCATAGGAGTTCGCCAGCCATTCGCCGCCCGGGAGCCCGCACGTGAATCGAGATCACGCCGTCGTCGTCGGCGGCAGCCTGGCCGGACTCCTCGCCGCCCGTGTCCTCACCGCCCACTTCGACCGCGTCACCCTGATCGAGCGCGACCGCTACCCCGACGATGCCGAATACCGGCCCGGGATCCCCCAGTCCCGGCACTTGCACGTGCTGTGGACCCGCGGTCTCGAACTCCTCGAACTCCTCTTCCCCGGCATCGAGAACACTCTCGTCGGGGCCGGCGCCCAGGAGATCCGGGTGCCCGCCGACGTGCTCTGGCTGACCTCGGCCGGCTGGCGCGAGCGCTTCGACGTGACGCGGCTGCTGACCTTCGGCCGCCCCCTGATCGACTGGGCGGTCCGCGGACGACTCACCGGCGTGGACATCGTCCACGGCCGCGAGGTGGCCGGGCCGGTCCCCCGAGGCCGCGACGTCGCCGGGGTCGAACTGCGCTCCGGCGACGTCCTCGACGCCGACCTCGTCGTCGACGCCACCGGCCGTGGCTCGCGGGCGCCCGCGTGGCTCGCCTCGCTCGGCTACCCGGCGCCGCGCGAGACGCTGGTCGACCCGCTGCTCGGGTACGCCAGCCGGCGGTACGCCGTTCCGTCCGGCTTCGACGAAGGCTGGAAGGCCCTCTACCTCCAGGCGGACCCGCCGGCCACGCGGCGTACGGGCGGGTTGTTCCCTCAGGAGGACGGCAGCTGGATCTGCAGCCTCTCCGGGGCGGGCCGCGACTACGGGCCCACCGGCGAGGAGGAGTTCCTGGCGTTCGCCAAGGGCCTGCGCAGCCCCGTGCTGTACGACGCGATCCGGGACGCCGAGCCGCTCACGCCGATCCACGGCTTCCGGCGCACCGCCAACCACCGCCGCCACTACGAGCGCCTGCCCGCGTGGCCGCGAGGGTTCGTCGTGATGGGCGACGCGGCGTGCGCCTTCAACCCGATCTACGGACAGGGCATGAGCGTGGCGGCGATCTCCGCGATGGCCCTGGACGAGTGCCTGCGCGTCGCGGGCGACGGGTTCGAGCGCCGCTTCCAGCGGCGCGTCGCCCGCAGCGCCTCCGGGGCGTGGCTCGTCGCCACCGGTGAGGACCTGCGTTACCGCGAGACCGAGGCCGCGCGCGCCGGGCTGCGCACCCGCCTGGTCAACGCGTACGTCGACCGCGTCGTCGCCGCCGCGAATGTGGACCGCAGCGTCTGCGCCGGCCTGCTGGACGTCCTCGCCCTGAAGTCCGCCCCGGTATCGTTGTTCTCCCCCACGATCCTGGCCCGGATCGCCACCAACCGGTCCCGGCCGCCCGTACGGCCGCCGATGCGGCACTCGGCCGAGGCGCTCAGTCGTCCGCCGGTGGGCGGAAGCGCCGCCGGAACCGCTCGGGAGGGCCGGTGACGCCGCCGAGGTCGTGACCCGGCGGTGACGGCGGGAACGCCGAAGAGGGCCCCAGGTCCTGCCTGCCCTGCAGGGACGTCGTCCCGAAGTGTCCCTGCGCGAGCTCGCTCATCCGCGTCGCGGCCTCGTCGGCGTCGGCGCGCGCGGCGTCACGTTCAGAGATCATCCTGGCCAGCGCGGCGCGCAGCTGGTCGGTCGTCTGGGCCTGCTCGCGCGACTCCAGCTGCTGTTCGAGCAGCCGCGCACGCGACTCCTCCAGCTCGGCGGCGAGCCCTTCCAGCTCCCGCAGGCTCGCCTTCGCGGCCTCCAGCTCGCCCCGTACGGTCTCCAGTTCCTTCCCGCAGGTCTCCAGCTCGCCTTTGACCGCCTCGCGTTCGAGGCTCATCTCCTCGGCGTGCGAACGCGCCTCCAGGGCCTGCCGGTCCGCCTCGACGCACGCCTGCTCGGCGGCGGAGCGTGCGTTCTGGGCGACCTCGGCGGTGGTTCGCATCTTGTCCAGCTCGGACTCGGTGGCGCGGAGCCGTGAGCGGGCCTCCTCGGCGGCGAGGGTCCGCTTCTGCGCGGCCTTGGCCTCCTCGCGGTACCGGCCGGCCTCCTCGCGTGCCGCGTCCAGTTGCGGGGCGAGCTCGGCGAGCTGGCGCGTCAGGCGTTCCTGGTCCTCGCGTACGGCGGCGATCGCGGCGTTGGCCGCCTCGGCGGTGCGGGTCGCCTGCGCGCCCATCTCACGCGCCGTCTCGCGGTCGGCCCGCGCCGCTTCCAGGTCCGCCGTCAGCCGCGCGACCTCTTCCTCCGCGCGCCGCGCCCGGTCGCGTACGGGCCCGATCAGGGCGACGACCTGCTCCATCTCCTGCCGGGCGATCTCGCGATCCTTCTGCGCGTACGCGATGCCGGCCGCCGCGTCGGCGCGCGCCTCGGCGATGCTGCGCTCCACGGCGGTGACGCTCATGGCGCCGGTGAGCGACATCGCCAGCAGCTCCGCGACGTCCTCCAGCCGCTCGACCATGTCCCAGGTGCGGGCCACCTGGCCGGTGAGGCCTGGGGAGTCCTGGTCACGCGAGTGGCGGTCGGCCGCGGCTCGCGCGCAGGCGCCGTCGTTGTCGAGGCAGTAGCGCACCGGCGGCGCCATGTCGCCCAGCTGCGGTATCGGCCGTCCGCAGAACGCGCACGGTCGTGCTCCGTCGTTCTCGTCCGGATCGCCGGAGATGGATACGGCGTCGGCGTCGTCGGGAGGCCCGGCCGGGCCGGGCACGGGCGTGTTCTCGTCCGTTGAGCCGGGCACGCTGATCCCCCCTGCAGTCGAAATACGGATGATCTGGACTGTCAGCTCAAAGACCGTATCCCGTTCCCGTAAGGGCAGGAGTACGCAACGCCAAGGTCCGACATTTCACCACATCCGAGCAGGGATGGGCCGACATCACACTCGTCAGGCCCCCTAAAACGCCAGCACAACGCCACCCTCCTCCCTCGGAGGTATCGGGCGTGCGAGGGGTCTAATACTTAAGAGCCAGAACCCGGTCGGTGCCCGACGAGGGACGTGCCCTCGATCCGGTCTTCCCTAGCGTGATCTCTTGCGGATCAGTGTCGGCCCACAGGGCCCGCCTGATCGGCGAAATCCACCGATCACGACGGGCAGGAGCAGTTATGTCGATCATCGAGGCGGCGCTGGAGGAGGCACCGTCCGGGCGCAAGGGCAGCGACTACGCGGAGCTGTCCTCGCGGATCAAACAGGCGGGCCTGCTGGAGCGGAGGCCGGGCTACTACGCCATGGCGATCGGCCTGGTCGTCGCGGCGTACATCGGCACCTGGGTCGCGTTCGTCCTGGTCGGCGACTCCTGGTACCAGCTCATCGTGGCGGCCGTGCTCGCCGTGGTGTTCACGCAGACGGCGTTCTACGGGCACGACGCGGGACACCGGCAGATCTTCCAGTCCAAGAACGCGAACGCCATCACCGGGATCACGCTCGGGAACCTGGGCATCGGCCTCGGCCACAACTGGTGGGTCGCCAAGCACAACAAGCACCACTCCCACCCGAACCAGGTCGGCCAGGACCCTGACATCGGCCCCGGCGTGCTCGTGTGGACGGCGGACGACGCACGGGAGCAGAGCGGCTGGATCCGCTTCATCACCCGTCACCAGGCCGGGCTGTTCTTCCCGCTGCTCCTGCTCGAAGGCCTGAACCTCCACGTCTCCAGCATCCGCGGCATCCGCGACCGCCGTACGGGCGTGCCCCCGGCCATCGACGGGCTCCTCCTCGTGGTCCACATGGTCGCCTACGTCGCCGCGCTCTTCCTCGTGCTCTCCCCCGGCAAGGCCGTGGCCTTCCTGCTCGTCCACCAGGCCCTCTTCGGGCTGTACATGGGCCTCTCGTTCGCGCCCAACCACAAGGGGATGCCGATCCTGCCCGCGGGCTCGAAGGTCGACTTCCTGCGCCGGCAGGTTCTAACCTCCCGCAACGTACGCGGCGGGCTCTTCACCGACTTCGCGCTCGGCGGCCTCAACTACCAGATCGAGCACCACCTGTTCCCCAGCATGCCGAGGCCCGCCCTGCGCCACTGCCAGGTGCTGGTCCGTGTCTACTGCGAGGAGCTCGATGTGGAGTACACCGAGACGGGCGCGCTGACCTCCTACCGCGAGGCCCTGCGCCACATGCACGAGGTCGGAGCCCCGCTCCGCGAGAAGGAAGCCACCAAAGCGGCTTAATTGCGACAAATTGCTTTAAATGGTCGCTAGCGCAAAGCTACTGAAAACAGCGATCAAAGCGGTGGACTATCGGCAATCCGGACGCCCAACCCGGGGAATATGGCGCTGTGAGGGTCATTATTCGCAGCCCGCGAAGCCAGCGGCGTCATGTCCGGAGGAGAGACCATGAACTACGGCGGAAAGATCAACGCAGACATGCAGAAGTGCATCGACGCTTGCATCGACAGCTACAGCTGTTGCGAACAGACCATCACGCACTGCCTCAAGCAGGGCGGTCCGCTCGTCGACATGTCGATCATGGGCCCGATGATGGACTGCGTCGAGATCGCCCGTACGTGCGCGGACATGATGATGCGCCAGTCGCCGGTCAGCATGGAGATGGCGGCCATGTGCGCCAAGGTCTGCGACATGTGCGCCGAGGCGTGCATGAAGATGAGCGACGACTCGTCGATGAAACACTGCGCCGCGGTCTGCAAGGCCTGCGCCGAGGCGTGCCGCTCCGTGGCGGGCGTGCGGGCCTAGCACTCCGGCAGGCCCCCGCCCGCACGCTGCCCGCCGGGCGGGGGCATCGTCGCCCCTGCGCTGAAAAGAACATGCGAATGGCGTCTTGTCCCGGTACCTTCGGAGAAGCACCTCCCGGTGCGAAGGTTCCGGCTACTTCTTCGGGTGAAATCACGCCGGAGCCGTTCTGAACTCGGGAGGAGCCCGCGATTTCAGAGCGCGTCCGATGTGCGGGCGAGGGTTACTTCCGGCGAAGTCATGGGTTCGATTCCTGTAAGCGGCCGACAGGCCGTTGTGTTTCTGTACCCTGGCCGACTTGATCTCGGGCGTCTCTGAGATCCACGGTCTCCTCTCGATGCGAGAGGGGGCCTTTTTCATGTCCAAGTTCAACAAGGCGGGCGCCCGGCCCGCTGCGACCAGCCCCGTACGGTCCGAGGCGACGCCGTCCGGCCGCACCTTCGAGGGCGCCCCGGGATTCGCCCGCGACCACAAGTCCGAGCTGTTCCTCCTCGCCGTCTCGAACAAGGTCGGCGAGAACACCTTCTACGAGCAGGCCAAGGAGCGCGACGACCGCTACTGCGCGCTCATCCACCTGGTCGCGATCGAGGACCCGGCGTGGACCGCGCGTTTCCTCGCGTGGCTGCGGGCCGAGGCGAACATGCGCTCCGCCTCGCTCGTCGGCGCCGCCGAGTACGTCAAGGCGCGCCTCGGTGCGCCGGCCGCCGGCTCCGCGCCCACGAACCGGCAGGTCATCGACTCCGTGCTGCGGCGGCCGGACGAGCCCGGTGAGATGCTCGCGTACTGGACCTCCAAGCACGGGCGGCGCATCCCGCAGCCGGTGAAGCGCGGTGTCGGCGACGCCGTACGCCGCCTCTACGACGAGCGGGCGCTGCTCAAGTACGACACCGACTCCAAGGCGTTCCGCTTCGGCGACGTCCTCGAACTCGCCCACCCGTCGCCCGACGCGGGGAAGGCCTGGCAGGGCGAGCTGTTCCGGCACGCGATCGACCGCCGGCACGGCCGCGACCTCCCGCTGGAGGAGGCGAGCCTGACGACCGTCGCCGCCAACCACCGGACGCGCGAGCTGGCGCGTACCGATCCGTCGGTGCTCCTGAACGCGGAGACGCTGCGGGAGGCAGCGATGACGTGGGAGGACGCGCTCAGCCTCGCGGCCGGTCGCGTCGACAAGGGACGGCTCTGGGAGGCGATCATTCCCTCGATGGGCGTCTTCGCGCTGACCCGCAACCTGCGGAACTTCGACCAGAACGGTGTCTCGGACCAGGTCGCCGCGACCGTATGCGCCAAGCTCATGAACGCCGGCGTCATCGGCCGGTCGCGGATGTTCCCGTTCCGTTTCTGGGCGGCCTACAAGCACACCGACTCGCTGCGGTGGGCGGCCTCGCTGGAGAAGGCGCTCGAGCTCTCGCTGCGCAACGTCCCGGCGCTCCCCGGCCGTACGCTGCTGCTGGTCGACCGGTCGCCGTCGATGTTCCCCGGCTACGGGTTCTCCACGCCGAACACCTCCGACATCACGCTCGCCGAGCAGGCCGCGGTCTTCGGCGCGGCGCTGGCGCTTCGGGCCGCGAATCCGACGCTCGTGGAGTTCGGCATGCGCAGCAACCAGATCCGCACGCCGAGGGGCGGCAGCGTGCTGAAGCTCATCGAGAAGTTCGGCCAGATCGACGGCACCGACATCCCGTCGGCGGTGAAGAAGCACTTCTCCGGCCACGACCGGATCGTGATCGTCACGGACGAGCAGACCCGGCCCGGCTGGCTGCCGTCGAACTGCGGAGGCCACGGCGGTATGCCGGAGACGGCCATCGACGACCTCGTGCCCGCGAGGGTGCCGGTCTACATGTGGAACATGGCCGGTTACAAGCACGGCGCGGCGCCGTCGGGCGGTGGTCGGCGGCACACGTTCGGCGGTCTGAGCGACACCGCTTTCAGGCTGATCCCGCTTCTGGAGTCGGGCCGCGACGGCACCTGGCCGTTCTAGGGCGAACGGTGTCCAGGTGGTGCCTCGCAAGGCGGAGTCGGCCCGGTTTTGGCCGGCGACTTCGCGGCGAGGCGCCGCCTGGACGCCGCGCAGTAGGACAGCGGGACCTTGAGACAACCCCTAAGGCACCCTGGTCAAGAGGCGGGTCTGGTCGCGATGACGACGGTGGCGTACAGCTCTTCGGAGACGGCCACCCGCGCGGCCAGCCCGCCCCGTTCGACGGCCTCGACGGCGTGCGGCGCCTGCCGCTCGCTCGTCTCGAACAGCAGGTGCCCGCCGGGCGCGAGCCACGCGGACGCCTCCTCCGTCACTCGCCGCAGCACGTCGAGACCGTCCGCGCCGCCGTCGAGCGCGACGCGTGCCTCGTGTTCGCGCGCCTCGGCGGGCAGCAGCCCGATCTCCTCGGTGGGGACGTACGGGACGTTCGCCAGCAGGATGTCGACGCGGCCCTTCAGCGTGGCGGGCAGCGGCGCGTACAGGTCGCCCTCGTACGCGCGCCCGCCGGCGTCCTCGATGTTGCGCCGCGCGCACCGCACCGCGGCGGGGTCGACGTCGGCGGCGTGCAGCTCCACCCGGCCGAGGGCCGCGGCCAGTGCGGCTCCCAGCGCGCCCGAGCCGCAGCACAGGTCGACGACGACCGGCTCCGGTGCTCCGGCGGGCGCCGCCTGGCCCGCGACGGCGTCGGCCGCCGAGGTGGCCACCTCGCGGATCAGGTCGACGGCGCCGCTCGGCCGCTCGGCGGGCGGCCGGCCGGTTCCGACGCTTTCGGTGAGGCGTGCGGGCAGGTCGGCAGGGTCGGTCATGGGCCCGCGCTCGCGTTCGGGCCCGCCGGTGACGCGGGACCGCATGAGGTCGGCGGCCTGGCGGACGAGGAACTCGGTACGGCGGCGCGGCACGAAGACGCCGGGGGCCACGGCCACGCGAAGGCCGCAGAACTCCGCCCAGCCAAGGACGTGCTCAAGGGGAAGACCGGCGGCCCGGCGCTCGACCATCGAGTCGAGCTCGGCCGGGGTCCGCGCCGCGGAGGCGAGCAGCTCCGCCTCGTCTTCGGCGAAGACGCAGCCGGCGGCGCGCAGCCGGGTGACGACGGCGGACATCGGGAGAGAATCTGACATGGAAACCTTTCGGGATGCCTTCAGGGCCCCCGGCCGCCGATGTCAGTCGAGCCTGCGACCGTGAGCGGGGGCGCCTGACCTGGTCGAACGGTAATCGGTCCCACCTCCCGCGTCGGCCACTGGATCGGCGATCGTACCCTGACCTGTGATCCGGTCTTCCCGCCGACGACCGTCATATGTCGAATTACGCGGTTAATGTCGGCACTGCGGCCTAGCGTCGGGCTGTGAACCGTACCGACCGGCTCTACGCCCTCGTCGAAGAGCTCCGCGCGAGCGCACCACGCCGCCGTTCGGCCCGCGAGCTGGCCGGCCACTTCGAGGTCAGCCTCCGCACCATCGAGCGCGACATCGCCGCGCTCCAGCAGGCCGGCGTCCCCATCTACGCCGACACCGGCCGCGCGGGCGGATACACGCTCGACAAGGCCCGCACGCTGCCCCCGATGAACTTCACGCCGGCCGAGGCCGTCGCCGTCGGCATCGCGCTGAGCCAGGCGAAGGGCTCACCCTTCGCGCGCTCGGCCCGTACGGCCCTGCTCAAGATCGTGGCCGCGATGTCGGCCGCGGACGGCGCCGAGGCACGGGAACTCGCCGAACGGATCCACTTCCTCGTACGCGACGACCACGGGCAGGCCTCCGTACCGGCCGTCGTCGAGGAGGCGGTCGCGACGCGGCGGGTCGTGCGGATCACCTACCGCGACCGCGACGGCGCGGAGACCCGCCGCGATGTCGAACCCGTCGCGTTCGTCTCCGGAGCCAACGGCTGGTACCTCATCGGCTGGTGCCGGCTGCGCGAGGGCACGCGCATCTTCCGCGCGGACCGCGTACGGGAGGCGTCGTTGCTGGACGAGACCGCTCCGGTACGCGACTTCGCCGACTTGGCGCCCCGCGTGCCGGATCTCGTCGCGCAAGCTCTGCAACTCGGCTGAAACACCGACAGGGGGTTGTCGCCCGGGTCCGGAAGCGTAGGGGCGACCGGTTACGAAAGCAGGAGGAAGACTATGAGCGCGCACCGATACAACGCCGTCGAGTGGTTCGAGGTCGCGACCGACCGTCCGGAAGAGGCACAGAAGTTCTACGGCGAGCTGTTCGGCTGGACGTTCGGAGGCGACGGGGCGTACAGCCACATCACCACGCCCGGCTCTGAGAAGCCCGAGGGCGGCCTCTTCGACTCCAAGGGAGGGTTCCCCGGCTACGCGATCTTCTACGTCACCGTGGAGGACGTCGCGGCCACGCTCGCCAAGGCGGAGGCGCTCGGGGGCAAGACGATCATGCCGCCGACGACGACCGACGACGGCCTGGTGTTCGCACAGCTCCGCGACGCCCTGGGCAACCACTTCGGAATCTTCACGCCCGTAGCGTGAAAACGACTGAAGCCTGAGAACGGCGGGGCGCCTCGCGGCGCCCCGCCGTCGTCTCAGCCGGTCTGCATCGTGTCGGTCGTGGTCTCCGGCGGCGTGTTGTCGTCGCCGACCACGACCTCGGCGCCTTCACCGAGCCGGTAGCGCTCGATGGCGCGCTGGAGCGTCTCCTGCTTGACCTCGCCGCGGCCGGCGAGGCGGGTCAGCACCGCGAGCGTGATCGAGGCCGCGTCGACCTGGAAGAACCGCCGCGCCGCCGCCCTCGTGTCGGAGAAGCCGAACCCGTCGGTGCCCAGCGAGGACCACTCGCCCGGGACCCACTGGGCGATCTGGTCCGGCACCGCGCGCATGAAGTCGCTGACCCCGACCAGCGGGCCGGGCTGCCCCTCCAGGATCCGGGTCACGTGCGGCACCCGGTGCTCGCTCTCGGGGTGGAGGAGGTTCCACTGGTCGCAGGCGATCGCCTCGCGGCGCAGCTCCGTCCAGGACGTGGCCGACCAGACGTCGGCGGCCACTCCCCATTCGGAGGCCAGCATCCGCTGCGCCTCCAGCGCCCACCGGATGCCGACACCGGACGCGAGGATCTGCGCTCCGGGCGCCTCGCCCTCGACCTGCGGCGCCTCTGCGTACCGGTAGAGACCCTTCAGCAGCGCGGCCACGTCGAGCCCCTCGGGCTCGGCCGGCTGCTGGTAGGGCTCGTTGTAGACCGTGAGGTAGTAGAAGATGTCCTCACCCTGCGGGTACTCCCGGCTGGAGCCGTACATGCGGCGCAGGGCGTCCTGGATGATGTAGGTCAGCTCGAACGCCCACGCCGGGTCGTAGGAGACGCACGCCGGGTTCGCCGAGGCGAGCAGTGGCGAGTGGCCGTCGTTGTGCTGCAGGCCCTCGCCGGTGAGCGTCGTACGGCCCGCGGTGGCGCCCAGGAGGAAGCCGCGGCCCATCTGGTCGCCGAGCGCCCAGAGCTGGTCGCCGGTCCGCTGGAACCCGAACATCGAGTAGAAGATGTAGACCGGGATCATGTGCTCGCCGTGCGTGGCGTAGGAGGTGCCCGCAGCGATCATCGAGGCGGTCGCGCCGGCCTCGCTGATGCCCTCGTGCAGGAGCTGGCCCTGCTCGGACTCCTTATAGGCGAGCAGCAGCTTGCGGTCCACGCCCTCGTACGTCTGGCCGTGCGGGGAGTAGATCTTCGACGACGGGAAGAGGGAGTCCATGCCGAACGTACGGAACTCGTCCGGGGCGATCGGCACGAAGCGCGCGCCGATGTCCTCCTTCTTGATGAGGTCCTTCAGCAGCCGTACGAACGCCATCGTGGTGGCGACGTTCTGCTTGCCCGAGCCCTTCTTCAGCTCGGAGTAGACCGTCTCGCCCGGTAGTTCGAGGGGCTTGGCCCGGTTGTGCCGCTTGGGGAGGTAACCGCCGAGCGCCATGCGCCGCTCGCGCATGTACTGGATCTCGTCGGAATTCTCACCCGGGTGGTAGTACGGCGGGAGGTCCGCTTCCAGGGCGGAGTCGGGGATCTCCAGGTAGAGCCGGTCGCGGAACTCCTTCAGCTCGGCCTTGGTGAGCTTCTTCATCTGGTGCGTCGCGTTGCGCGCCTCGAAGTCCGGCCCGAGCGTCCACCCCTTGATGGTGTGGGTGAGGATCACGGTCGGCTGGCCGACGTGCTCACGGGCGGACTTGAAGGCCGCGTACACCTTGCGGTAGTCGTGGCCGCCGCGCGAGAGCTTGCGGATCTCGTCGTCGGACATGTGCTCGACCATCTTGCGCATCCGCGGGTCGTCGCCGAAGAAGTTCTCGCGGATGTAGTCGCCGTGCTCGACGGAGTAGGTCTGGAACTGGCCGTCGGGCGTGGTGTTCATCTTGTTGACGAGCACGCCGTCGACGTCCTGGGCCAGCAGCGGGTCCCAGTCGCGGCCCCAGATGACCTTGATGACGTTCCAGCCGGCACCGCGGAAGTACGACTCCAGCTCCTGGATGATCTTGCCGTTGCCGCGGACCGGGCCGTCCAGCTGCTGCAGGTTGCAGTTGATGACGAAGGTCAGGTTGTCGAGCTCTTCGCGCGCGGCGACGCCGATGGCGCCCAGGGACTCCGGCTCGGCCATCTCGCCGTCGCCGAGGAACGCCCACACGTGCGACCGTGAGGTGTCCTTGATCTTGCGGTTGTACAGGTAGCGGTTGAAGCGCGCCTGGTAGATCGAGTTGATCGCCGTCAGGCCCATGGACACCGTGGGGAACTCCCAGAAGTCCGGCATGAGCCGCGGGTGCGGGTAGGACGACAGACCGCCGCCCGGGTGGGAGATCTCCTGGCGGAAGCCGTCGAGGCTCTCCTCGGGGAGACGACCCTCAAGGTAGGCGCGCGCGTAGATGCCGGGCGCGGCGTGCCCCTGGATGAACACCTGGTCGCCGGACTCGCCGTGGTCCTTGCCGCGGAAGAAGTGGTTGAAGCCCACCTCGTACAGCGACGCCGCGGAGGCGTACGTGGCGATGTGGCCGCCGACCGACAGTTCGGGGCGGTTCGCCCGCGAAACCATGATCGCGGCGTTCCACCGGATGTAGGCGCGGATGCGGCGCTCGACGTACTCGTCTCCGGGGAACCACGGCTCGCGCTCCGGGGAGATCGTGTTGATGTAGTCGGTGCTGCGCAGGCCGGGCACGCCGACCTGCTGCTCGCGTGCTCGTTCGAGAAGCCGGAGCATCAGGTAGCGGGCGCGCGATCGGCCCTCGGTCTTGATGACGGTGTCGAGCGACTCCAGCCACTCCCGGGTCTCATCGGGGTCGATGTCCGGAAGCTGACTTGGGAGGCCGTCGCTGATGATCGAAAAGCGCTGCCGTCCGGAGGCCACGGGTTCCCCTTCGTGCTCACCCAGGTCGAGTGATGGGCGTCGTCGTTGTCTGGACCATCGTCGTACGTCGGGACCGTTAACGCATCTCTACCAACCGGTAACCGGCTCTGACACGGCCGTTCGTCGTAAGTCCTGCGTCGCGTGGCGCCACGTGGGGCACCCGCTGTCAGGGGATACCCGCCCTCAGGCGGTGAAACGATCCGGCGGACCCGGAATCGGAGTGTCCGAGGCTCCTCTTAGCCTCACCCTATGCCGCGCCTTCCGGTGGGCGGCACCACGTGACGGGTAGGTGTGGCGTATGCGTACCGAAGTGGTCTCCTTGGCGACGGGTGCCGAGGAGACCGTGCACGACATCACCGGCGAGTGCGCGGCGTTCCTCCGCCGCGCCGGCGCGGGAGACGGTCTGCTGAACGTCTTCGTGCCGCACGCGACGGCCGGCGTCGCGCTCATCGAGCTGGGGGCGGGTAGCGACGACGACCTCCTCGCCGCGCTCCGCGATCTCCTCCCGCCCGATGACCGGTGGCGGCATGCGCACGGATCGCCCGGACACGGCCGTTCCCACGTGATGCCCGCCCTTGTGACGCCCTATGCGACGCTCCCCGTGATCGACGGCGAGATGGCCCTCGGGACCTGGCAGTCCGTCGCTCTCGTCGACCTCAACGTGGACAATGTGGCGCGCAACGTACGCCTTAGCTTCGTGCCCGGTGGCTGATCAACGTGGTCGGGTTTGCTCACATGCGGGCAAGACACTTGCGCGCGGGGTGGTCCGCCGTGTGAACTGTCCGGCAATGCCGCACCTCAAGGCGGCGGGTCGACGACAATCGGGGCCCGACAACACAGGGAGGACGTTCGTGAGCGCGACCGCGGGTCAGGCGCAGAGCAGCCTGGCCGAAAGACTCGGCATCAAGCCGAGTCAGGTGGTGCAGGAGATCGGCTACGACGACGACTGCGACGAGGAGCTTCGCGACTCCATCGAATCGGTCGCGGAGAGCGAGCTGGTCGACGAGGATTACGACGACGTGGTCGATGTCGTGCTGCTGTGGTGGCGCGAGGACGACGGCGATCTGTTCGACGCCTTGTCCGACGCGCTCACCACACTGGCTGACGGTGGCCACATTTGGCTTTTGACCCCCAAAGCTGGGCGCGAGGGTCACGTCGAGCCGAGTGACATCGGCGAGGCCGCGCAGTCGGCGGGCCTGTCCCAGACGAGCAGCATCAGTGCGGCCCGCGAGTGGTCGGGCACACGGCTGGTGACACCCAAGGCGCGGCGCTGACTGCCCACGACGTGGATCCTCGGGAATGCCAGCTCCCTCGGGAACCTTTCCGGTACCGGGTGGCAGACTGGCGCCCGCGTTCCAGACTTCCTCTGAAGGGTTTCTAAATCATGGCGATTGAGGTTGGCGACACCGCACCGGACTTCGAGCTGAAGGATCAGCACGGCACTCCGGTGAAGCTGTCGGACTACCGGGGCAGCAAGAACGTCGTGCTCGTCTTCTACCCGCTGGCGTTCAGCGGCGTCTGCACCGGCGAGCTGTGCTCAATCCGCGACGAGCTGCCGACGCTGGGGGGCGACGACGTAGAGGTCGTCGCGGTGTCGGTCGACTCGGTGTTCGCCCACCGAGCATGGGGCGAGCAGGAGAAGTACGAGTTCCCGCTGCTTTCGGACTTCTGGCCGCACGGCGAAGTCGCGAAGGCGTACGGGATCTTCAACGAGGGTGCGGGCATCGCCGCGCGCGGCACCTACATCATCGACAAGTCCGGTGTCGTTCGGTGGAAGGTGGAGAACGCCATCCCCGACGCCCGTGACCTCGGCGAATACCGCAAGGCACTCGCCGACATCTCGTAGTTTCCTGTGGCCGGGCCCCCACGGGGCCCGGCCTCGGACACGCTGGAGGGGGCCATGCCCTGCTATCGCTGCGGGGCCCGGCAGACCGACCCGATTCGTGGCGCGAGCCCGTGGAAACGCGGCGTACGCGACGAACGGCAAATCCTCGTCTGCCCGGACTGCCAGGCCGTCACCGACTGGACGGCCGACCTAGCCCAGTGCGCGGCCTGCAACTCAACCACCCTGCTGTGCCGCCTAGGCGAAATAGAATGCCGCACCTGCGGCCACGTACGCACCGCCGAACCCACCCCAGAAGCCCTGGTCCCGTCCGGTGGCGCCCCGGGCCTGTCGGAGGAGGTAGCGGCGGCCTTGAACCGAGTACTACGCCGCCGCCCAGTGGCCTGACCCGAACCACGACCCCGACCACTGCGAGATCCCGGTAAGCTTGCCCGGTCGCCGGATCGGTCCGGCACGGGCGCATAGCTCAGTGGTTAGAGCACTGGTCTTACAAACCAGGAGTCGCTGGTTCGAATCCAGCTGTGCCCACGCTGCTAGCCCAAGGGGACGCCCCCTGGAACCCCCGATGTGGGGAGCTCCGCCCCCCACTCCCCCTTAGCCTCCTGTTACGACCCACCTTCGGGTTGATGTGTCCAGAGAGTCATTCATTCCGTCTTCTGCCGGACATGCTCCCGGAGTCACCAGGCGTCATCGGGAAAACTGTTCGTATCGGATAACCGGTCGTGGACCCACTCTTAGAACATCAGCGGCATCCGACCTGCGACTCATGCCGGCCACCGGGTGTCGATCCGGCCGTGCCGCATCCGGCCTACCAGGCGGACGTGCAGCGTCTCCGGTGTGTTGTCGCCTGCGTTCCTGCTGATCGCCAGCGCGCTGTGCCGCACTGACAGCTCATTGGCGTCCACCACCATGCCCGGCGCGAGGACCAGCTCCACGTTGCCGCCGCGTACCCGCAGCTCGATGATCAGCTCGGGCCCGCTGCGCACCGCGCTGGTCAGATCCAGCATCACGTCGCACCACGCGGTGCGTAGTGCCAACCGGTGCGGCAGCGTCCACCGGCCGTCACGGCGCACCGAGCCGTGCTTCCCGTTGATCGTGAGCAGTTCGGCGGCCGGCCCGGCCGACGTCCCGGCGAGCGGCAGCGTGAGCGCATGCTCGTTGCCTGGCACCGCGACCAGATCGGCGGTGAGCGGGGTCAGCGCGTCGATGGTGCGAGCGGCCAGCGCCGCGTCCAACCGCTCGTCGAACTCGATCGGGTCGAGCCGGCCGTCGGCGACGGCGGCACGCAGCAGTTCGATAACCCGGTCTCGGTCCGCGTCGGACGCGCGCAGCGCGGGTGAACTAGGCAGATCTGCCGACATCCGGCCTCCTCGGCGGCGACGCGGTGGCGCCGCGCCACCGACATTCCACGTTATAGCGCGAGTCGGCCATCAACGATGGGTCCTGAGAGGGCGGAGCCCCTCACATCAGGGCTCCAGGAGTCGTCCCCCTGGGCTGAACACGTGGGCATAGCTGGATTCGAACCAGCGACTCCTGGTTCGTAAGACCGATGTCCGTCACGTGCGATACGAGAATCTGACCTGTGAGAACGTGCCCGCGGTCACTTGTCTACTGTCATCTTCGGCATGTATCCGGCACACGAGAGGCTGGCCTATCTCCCGGCAGGCCTGCGGTTTCGCGCCTACCACCTGGCGATTGAGTCCATTGGCGTCCGTGGTTGTCCAGGGCAGTACACACCCGTCGCCATCCAGTTGGTCACCCACCCGACGACAGAGCGGTCGTCGCGGGCATGCTCGGCTACCACCGCTTGTTGCGCAGGAACTGATGTGTCGAGTCCGCCATGTGCGGCGCTTTCGGTTCAGAGCAGGGCGTCGCCTGGTTTGAAACCCTGGCCGACACGAGCAACTCGACACCTCCGCAACTCGCGGTCTTCTGCCTCCAGGCAGGCGCAACCAGCCAAGACGCGCAGGACAGCATCCGCAGGGCCGGGATCCGCCCTACCCATACCCCTGCCGCATCGCACCCGACGATCAGGCACTGGCGACCAGGGTGCGTATGGACCACTTCGTTCAGCTAGTACGCGGGGAGCTGCAACTGCTCCTTTACACGGGCGCCTCGATCGAGGAGTGCGCTTGCAGGACGCGTGTGACAGTCCGGCTCAGGAGGCAGGTGGCACTCCGGCTAGATGATCTTTGTACTTTTGTCGGTCGAGAGTACTGCTGGCTGATCCGCAGGGTCGACTATGGTGCGCATGGTGACGGTGGTGTATGTCGTCGACGGCGCGAAGATCCAGAGTCTGGAGGACTTCTGGCGGGTCATGGGCGAAGCCGTGAACGGTCCGGACGGGTACTTCGGTCGGAATCTCGACGCGTTCGCCGACTGTTTGCGCGGTGGATTTGGGACCCCCGATGACGATGACTTCGTGGTCCAGTGGCGTGATCACGAGCTGTCTCGTCGAAGCCTGGGGTTCTCGGAGACGGTTCGGCAGTTGGAGTTGAGGTTGGCGCGCTGTCATCCGGCGAACCGGCCATCGGTCCGAACGGAACTAGAGGCCGCTCAGGCAGAACGTGGCCCCACGGTCTTCAATTGGCTTGTTGAGATCTTCCAGGAGCAACCGGGCAGGCTCCGGCTGTACTGAGGCTCATCCCGTTGCGCTGACGGCCGCCGCCGCCCACGGCCGACCTAGCCTCCTTCGCCTGTTCCCTGCGGACTCGAACGTCGTCGTGACGCCCGCCGAGAACTGCGTAAATTACCGGCCGAGCTGCTCTGTTCGCGGACGGTTACGAAATGGTTTGTTAGCCACTCATCAATTAAATGACCATGCCGTCAAATCGGTCTGATAGCGCAGGCCACAAATGCCGACAGACATAGTAAGCTGACTTTTTCGTTGACGTGGAGGTGTCATGTACAAAGGTAGAGTACTTGTCATTGCAGCGGCTGTTTTTCTCGGGACGGTCGGGACGGTGTCCGCTGGGGCCGCATCGTACGTCGGGAAGACCGGCAGGTCCCTGGCGCCGGTGCATGTCGCACGCGCCGCGGCGCCGGCGGGGTCCTGCACTTACACAAAGTCGGTGCCGGCCGACAAGTTTCAGGGCATTCCCACCTTCGACCCGGTCAAGGCGGCGCGGCCGTTCGACGTGCTACTGGCCACCAGCCAAGGACGGATCAGGTTCGAGGCGCTGACCGACAAGGCACCGTGCACCACGTTCTCGTTCCGCTTCCTGACCGAGCACCGCTACTTCGACCGTACGCACTGCCATCGGCTGACGACGCAACGCCTGTGGGTCCTGCAGTGCGGCGATCCGACCGGCACCGGAAGCGGCGCGCCCGGCTACTCCTTCGCCGACGAGAATCTGACCGGCGCCACCTATCCCGCGGGTACGGTCGCGATGGCGAACGCCGGCCCTGACACTAATGGCAGCCAGTTCTTCTTTTGCTGGAAGGACACCCAGCTCAAGCCGAACTACACGCCATTCGGCCGTGTCACCGCCGGTATGGACGTCCTGCAGAAAATCGCGGCCGGCGGCGAAGACGACCAGAACGGCCCCGGCGACGGCTACCCGAATCTCCCAGTCGACTTCCACCACGTGCGGATAGACCCTCACCACGCGTAGTGAACACCAAGCGGCCCGGTGCGATGAACTCGCACCGGGCCGCGCTTGCTCTTCGCCGTGGGGAAGGTCGGGCACCTGCTCGCGCCTCGACCGATCACCGTTTCGGTGAGGAGTCGAGACGGTCAGATCCCAGCAAGAGGACGCACGGGCGTCGGTTCTAGCTGCAGAGGGTCACCGACGACGACCACGCGTTTCACATGCCATATTGCGCCCACGGCGCTCTGCCGGGTGGCCTGCCCGGCCTCGTCGATGAAAGCCAGCCGAGAGACTCGCGGCCGAGGTGGCCGAACAGTCTGCTGACCGAGGCGAACGTGGTCGAGATGACGGGGATGACGAAGAAGAGGCGGCGCAGGAGGTCGGCTTCGCTCCGGTCGGCAAGGGAGTTCGCTCAGTGCTGCACTCAGCGTTCACATCCGCGTTGTCTCAGCACTGTCTCGCCGGTTCCAGACCGCACCTCGGCTTCATCGTGCTCGACTCACCAGTGGTGACGTACCGAGATCCCATCGGCGATCCCGTAGGCGCAGACGTTGACCTGACATCGAACGTCGTCGACCAGTTTTACCGGGACATGCTTAATTTCCCAGGTCAGGCGGTCAGAATCGAGAATAGAGATCCCTCTATCGACGTGATCTCCCAGGCGCGCACCGACCAGTTCGCGGGCGGAGGGACAGGTAGATCTGGATTCTTCCCGACACCGGCTGCTGGTGACTGACGCGAGGCAGCCCGGTCCCTGTCCACGAGTGCATAGCGGTCCCAGCGTCCCGTGACGTGTGCCCGAGCGAACGGCGAGGCATTGGGAGATAGCTTCACGCAGGCGTTCCTCTGGTCGGCGCGGCAGGGGCTGGGGCCTCAAGACCTTCGCTTCGCTCTTGCTCAGCCCTTGGCTCTTCGCGCTGAACGCGCGGAAAGCCTGCACAGCTCACACACGAGAGCCCCGAACTCCATGATGATCGGGTTCGGAGGGCTCTCGGCCATCAGGCGCTCATTCGGCTGATGGTGACCAGTTCCGGAGCGCTTCGGCCAGTTCGGGCACCTGGTCGCGCGGGAAGTGAAGTTGTGCCGCGTTGGCCAGATCGGCGCCGCCGTTGTCGCCGGGGAAAAGGTAGAGGATGTTCATCCATGCCTCGGGATGTGTCCAGCTCCGCATGCGCGGACCGAACCTCGGGTGGGACCCGAGTACCGAGATGAGCCGCTTGGCGTCGTCGGCCGGAATCTTGAGCCATGCTTGGCCGCTGTAGAAGTCGGCGAACCGTTGTCGGGCATCGTCCGGTGAGGTCGAGCGGTGCCCGTTGTTGAGGATCGAATCGCCGAAGTCCTGACAACCGCCCTTCGTCGTCAGGCCTAGTTCCCACAGTGCTTGGACGAGCGGAACCATCTCGACGTCAATGTCGACCTCGACGCCACCAGGGGTGACAAGGTGTTGTGTCGGGTGTAGCGGTATCAAGTCAGACATTCGACCGCCTCCGCGAGATGAACGCTGATGGCTTTCCCCATCAGGTCGTCATGAGCAGGATCACCCCAGTGGGAACCGCTCTGCAGGAACCACTCCGTAACCCACAGCTTGTCCCAGCCGCTTGCCCACACGTGGGCCGGCAGATCGAGGTCGGGTGAAACTCGCTGTGGCACATACCCAAGGCGGTATCGTCGCGGCCCTTGCCCGACGACGTGCGACCCTTTCCAGCGCGCCGAGCTGACGCCGGAAATCCTCCACGTCGGGCCACCGGCCGGCGTCGTGGAGGTCTTCCAGCCAGCGCATGGCCGGTCCTTGTTGTTCTCCTGGTGCTTGAGCCCCGCTCGTAGCGGCCGTCCACGAGGCAGAGGTGAGCGACCTCCATCACCCGGACCCGCACCGCCGCGTTCCGCCGGCTCGTCCTCCAAGCCCCCGCGCCCATCGTCGCCCAGAGGCCCTCGGCGACAACCCCGGGCACGGCCACCCAGCATGTCATCGCCACCGATGGGCCCTGGATCCGCTACCCGACCTCCCGAGAAGGGACCGCATGACCTTGCCGCCCCGACGAGGTGATCCCCCGCCGTAGTAATCGGGCAGACATGACCGGGCAGGGCTCCCAGGGTGGTGACGGTTAGAAGCAGGTAGAAATCAGCGCGCTTCCGGGTGTCGAGAATGTGGTGCTGGCTTCGTCCTAGGTACAGCAGTGGCCACGACGGGCCGCGTGATGATGAAGGAGAACCGGCATGACGATTCAGCGGATGGACAACGTCGGCATCGTCGTCGACGATCTTGAGGCTGCGATTGCGTTCTTCGCCGAACTTGGGATGGAGCTGGAGGGCAAGGCGCAGATCGAAGGTGTCTGGGCGGACCGTACCGTCGGGCTCGACGGTGTCCGCTGTGACATCGCGATGATGCGGACCCCGGACGGCCATGGCCGCCTTGAGCTGGCGAAATACCGCACCCCCGAGGCGATCGGCGCCGGGCCGGATAACCCGCCGCACAACACGCTGGGCATGCATCGCGTCATGTTCGCCGTCGACGACATCGAGGACGTCGTTGCCCGCCTGCGCACGCACGGCGCCGAACTCGTCGGTGAGCTGGCCCAGTACGAGGACAGCTACCGGCTCTGCTACGTCCACAGCCCCGAGGGGATCATCGTCGCGCTGGCCGAGCAGCTCGGCTAACGGCCCGCCGGCTTGTGACCGACCAGAACGATCCGCTGGACGGACCGGGAAACGACGATGAAGGAGATGACCGTGCGACCGGACGAGATCACCGAGGTTCTGAACCGGCCGATCAGCCAGGAACTGCTGGCCCGCGACCTGACCCGCTTGGCCTACGTCGCCAAGGACGGCACACCCCGCAATGTCCCGATCGCGTTCACCTGGAACGGCTCGCAGATCGTCATGTGCACTGCGAAGAACGCCCCGAAGCTTCAGGCCTTGAGCGAGAACCCGACGGTCGCCCTGACGATCGACACCGAGGTGCACCCGCCCAAGATCTTGCTCATCCGCGGTCGGGCCGAGCTGGACTTCGTCGATGGCATCCCGGACGAGTATCTCCAGCCGACCAGCACCTACCAGATGACTCCCGAGCAACGGGTCGAGTGGGAGGCGGGGGTGTGTTCGCTTTACCACGACGGCATGGTCCGGATCATCGTGACCCCGACCTGGGCGAAACTGATCGACTTCGAGACGACTCTGCCGAGCGCCGTCGAGGAACTGGTCCGGCAGCAGGAGGAGCGTCAGCGCGGCTGAGCGGCGGGCGATCGCTCGCGTTGAGTGGATCGCCCTCGCCTCAACCCCGCCGCAGCACGCGGAGTCTGTGAAGTCCGCCAGGAAATGTCCCGGGGAGCTGATGGATGCGGCTGGCCGTCGGCCGGCCAAGGCCGGGTGCCTGAAGACGTAGCGGGGATGCCCTAGCCCCCTGAGGCCATCCCTGTCGCAGGCGGCCGCGTATCCATTCTCGGCAGCCGAGAAGCCGCGTTCTCCAACGTGGAACCACCACCCGGATACCAACCCATCTGACGCAGGGAAACCCCGGACCGCGCCGCCCCGTCGTCTCCAGCGACGGCTGAAGGGACCGACCGGTCGATTTCGGACCCGTTCACCTCCGAACCGGTCACCGACACGTACGACAACGCCATGGCCGAAGCGTTCTTCGCCGCGCCTGAAAACCGAACTCACCAACCGCCGGTCCGAGTGTCCAGGTAGTTGACGCCCTCAAGCCAAAATCGTTAATATCAATAACGTTATTGATATTAACGATTTTGGAGACCGATGCACGGACCGCCCGAGGGGCTGCGTGACTGGACGGGCTTTCTGCTGGCGTGGGTGGCCGCGGCCGGCAGCGACCACTACGCCCAGGCATTGGCCGCCCTCGACCTGAAGGCACAGCACCTCGGCGTGCTGATCCTGCTCCGCGACGGGCCGGCCGTGCAGGCCCGGCTCAGCGAACGGCTCGGGGTGTTCAAGCCGGTCATGGTCTCGCTGGTCAATGACCTCGAGGAGATGGGCCTGGTACGCCGACAGCCGCATCCGCACGACGGCCGCGCGGTCGAGGTGCACTTGCTACCCGCCGGCGAGGAACGCATCCGCACTGCGGAACAGGTCAGCAGGCACGCCTCCGACGAGTTCTTCGGCGCCCTGACGCCGGCCGAGCGCCAGACCTTCCACGTTCTGCTCACCAAGTTGGCGGACGCCGCTCGATCCGAGGATTCGACATGAGACGTTCCCCCCAGAAGGCCCTGACCCTGGTAGCGGTGCTCGGAACGGCCTGGTGGCTGTTCGGCAACCTCTACGAGTCGATCGTCTTCTCCCCCAACTGGGTGGAGGACAGCCCGGCACAGATGCGGCGGCTGCATGAGTTCTTCACCCACACCGGCCCCACGCTGTACTTCGTCCCACTGACGCAGCTCGCGACCCTACTCGCGTGGGTGCTGCTATGGCGGAACCGCGATGATGCGGCCCGGCCGTTCTACCGGCGCGCCGGGCTGTGGGCGGTCGCGCTGACCGCGGTGAACGCCTACATCGTCGCGGTCGTGGTTCCCAAGCTGTTCGGCGCGAACTACCTGTCCCAGGCCGAACGACTCACGTCGTATTGCTGGCAGTGGAACATCCTCAACGTGCTCCGCATGGCACTGACCGCAACGACGATGGCCTACCTGTTCAACGCGTACCGGGTGCTCGACCGGGCCAGGGAAGCCTGAGGCGGCGGCCAGTGCCGCATCAATGTCAACGCCTCTCGCACCGTTCCGAGCCCGCCCGGTGGCCGTTTCCTCCAAACGGCCCCGTCCTGCAGACAGCGGTCGTTGCTCGCCGGTCCGGCGGCCGATGCCGGTACGCATCGGCCGCCAGAGCGTGATGTGCGAGACGTCAGACCGTGGCGCCCTCGTTGGCCACCGGAGCCGACTGCCGGTCCCGTACCTCCCCGCGTCCGATCAGCCGGTCGAACGACCATGGCCCAGGGCCGAAGAAGACGATGAGCAGGAACGCCCAGCAGAACATCGCCGCGGGTTCACCCTTGTTCTCGATGGGGAACAAGCTGTGCTCCGCATGCACGGTGAAGTAGGCGTAGGCCATTGAGCCCGATGCCAGCAACGCGGCCACCCTTGTGCCCAGCCCGACGAGCACCAGAAGGCCCGCGACGAGCTGGATCAGCGCGGCCCACCAGCCTGGCCAGGTGCCGACCGGAACCGAGCCGCCCTTTCCCATGTTCCCGCCGAGCAGGCCGAAGACGGACGCGAGCCCGTGGCAGGCGAAGAGCAGCCCGACCACAAGCCGGAATAGCGAGAGAGCGCGCTCTTTGTGACGGTCAAAGATACTCACGGCAAACCCTTTCGTGAACAACTTTCATGAACGGAGCTGGGGACGCTTCACGCATCTAGCACGGAAGATCCGGCCGTCCGGTTCAGCTCCGGCGACAATCGGATCATCGGGATTTCGGGGCCGATGACTGCACCATTGACACTGACCCGGCCGAGTGCTAACAAATTCGTTGGAAGTTACTCTGAAGTTCGTCGGCCCCTTGTCGGCCAGTTTCGCGTTTCAGCTCCGATGGTCGCCACGGCCGGCGTCGTCATGGATGCGCTTGAGGTGGTTGTAGATGCCGCGGACGGCAAACGGCCAGGCCGGTCGCGTCGGGCGTATGGCCCGTTCCGGTCCGGCCGCTCTGAGGCGCACAGGCATGAAGCGGTTAAGAACGATTCAGCGTGGAGTCGCACAGTGTCCAGTTGCTGCCGCGCCGCTTCCGCTCCTTGTTGCACTGCGGTGCAGTGCGGGTCGGAGTGGTCAGCCAAGGTCCGGCGGTTTGTCCTGTACTGGCCCTGGCTTCTCCGCATGGTCTTTTGTGGTTCACCATGCGGGTGTTACTCAACCCGCCGTTCAGGGCACCACGAGTTGCCATTGCTTTGGCTGGTGATCCACGCGGCGACCTGCGCTCGATTGCGCGCGTCGAGTCGTGTAAAGATCTGCGCGAGGTGATTTTCTACCGTGCGCTGTGAGATATGCAATCTGACAGCGATGCCTTTGTTGCTCATGCCTTGAGCGACGAGCCGTGCGATGTCCTGTTGGCGCGCGGTCAGTAATTCCAGCGGGACGTCGCGAGTGGGGGGTATCGTTTCTTCTGGGTCCGGGCTTAGTGCTAGTGTGTAGACTTCTTCGGCACTTAACATGCTTCCCTTGCAAAACGCCGCAGCATAAGCTTCGTGGCCGATTGTTGCTCTCATACTCGAGATGGCATTCTCGCGCGCTTGCTGAAATGGCCCCGGTCCGGCCGGAATGCGAGTGCTTTGCTGCCTGCCGATCACACCACCGAGTAGTTGGGCGGCAGGATGAGCGAGCCCCTGTGCCGCCCATTCCCATGCTATGGACTCGGCGCACAGACTGGGACCCCATTGTAGATCGCCTATTGTGATCATCATACGGAGCGCTTCTTGTAGCAGTGTGATGGCACGCTGTTGGTTGGCTGTTGTGCGCCCTTGAGCCCACAACGCCCAGCTCATTGACCAAGGTCCGCCATGCGTCTCGGCGTCTGCAAGACAGTCCGCGACGGCCTTCTCTGCAATGTCCTGGGGGGCGAGAAAGCCAGCGGCGATCGCCAGCCAGATCCCTGTTTTGAATGTCTCTGCCTGCGCATTTTGAGTTTTGAACGCTTCTCTGGCCTGTCTGAGCGGCTCCACGCAGCTGGGATCGCTGTGCGCGAGAAACAGTTGCATGCCTCGCAGAAGTGAAATGGCAGGCAGGTCAGCGTCCGTGGCGCCCAGCCGGCGCGCTTGGTCGAGGCACTCCTGTTGATGTACTTTCGCCCGGTCCTGGTCACCTTCCCAAAGACGCATGCAGGCGACCGCGGCCAGTGCGTTTATCCGTTCAGGTACAGGCACGGTTGCCGCTAGGGCGAGGAAAGTCTCCAATCTGGCGCAGATCTCGTTCAAGAACACAGAAAAGAACGAGAAGCCCACCTGGAAGATGTCAGTGGCGATGCGTAGCCCGGTCTCGGCACGCTGCGGAGTGTTGCACTGGGTCAGCGCCGTCCGGATATTCGGTAGCTCTAGTTGGACCTTGCAGAGCATATCCAATTCAATAGGGCTGCAACATTGTTTGGCCGCGTCGGCAGCGAGCCGACGTACGTACGCGCAGTGCCGCTGGCGCGTCAGTTCTTCCTCACCAAGGGCCTGTAGTCGGTGTAGACCATATTCGCGCATTGGTTGCAGCTGACGAAAACGGCCGTCGAAGTCTGCGACAACAATGGACTGGCGTACGAGTTGGGCGAGGAGGTCCATTACTGCGGACGTGGCGACTACACCGTCCGGGTCGCCGCAGACCTCTTCTGCCATTGCGAGATCGAACCCACCCGAGAACACGCTCATCCGTGCCCACAGACGCCGTTCGCCTGGAGAGCATAGGCCGTAAGACCAGTCTAGAACCTTCCAAAGCGCTCTATGGTGTGGCAGGACTCGCCGTCCGCGGATACTCAGTAATCGGCCGCTGTCCAGCCGCTGCATGATCTCTGCTGGGGACAGCCCATCGCCCAGTCGGACCGCAATGAGTTCCAGTATCAGTGGGACGCCACCGGACCAGCGAACAAGGTCCGCGATTGCGTCCCAGCCGTTGCCTTCGGCCATCGGCCGGCCGGCCGCGGCTGCGCGATCCAGCAGCAGGATCACAGCATCGGCCCCTGTCACTTGTTCCCTGGAGGCATCCCCCGGCGGTATCGCCAGTGGCGGCACCTGAAACACGTGCTCCCCACACACCTCAAGGTGGCGTCGGCTGGTCGCGATCACCGTTAGTTCCGGTGCTCCCTCCAACAAGATCGTCACCATATCACCGACCGCCTCCCAAAGATGCTCACAGTTGTCGAGCACCAAAAGCACCCGTTTGGCACTTAGGTGCTCGATCAAAACCTCAAGGGAAGGCTGGCCGGAATGGCTGAGAATACCGAGCGTAGTGATCAGTGAAAGCTTGATCTCTTCAGCGTCGTTGACCTCGACCAGATCCGCCACAGCGACCGCGTCATAACCGATATCGACGCGACGAGCCAGCTCCAGCGCCAAACGAGTTTTACCAACCCCACCAGGCCCCACCAGCGTGATCAACCGGGCACGACTCAACAGCTCACGTGCCTCGACCACCAACCTGTCACGCCCAATAAGGCTGGTCAGCGCAGCGGAAATCATTGATCCACTCGACTCGACACAAGATCCCAATCGGCCGGCTAAAGCATCCCGGTACGCCAAGTACTGGCCCTGACGATGTTAACTCGCCGACATACCTAGGTACAAGCGCAGGGAGCATGCGGAAAACCCTCATGTACATCGCATGCAATTCCAGGACTCTTAGAGATGCAGGGAACGTCATTGATGAGAAATGACGATTCATAAACCAAGATGAGAGGGGGGCTGGTTTCCGAACCGATTTTCGACGCCGAAAATTCATAAAGTCGGCACGACTGCACCTTCGACAACAACGATTTCAGCGACAAGACAGCACGGGAGATGTAAAAACACATGACCGTTAAAGGCATCGACGTAGCGTCGTACCAGAGCAGCACCCCGGGGACCTCGGGGCTTTCGTTCCTGTTCACCAAGGCCACGCAGGGCACCAACTACGTGAACCCGCGCATGGCGTCGCAGGCGTCCACTGCCCGGAAGGCCGGGCTCGTGGTTGGCTTCTACCATTTCCTGGTGACCGGGAACATCCAGAAGCAGGCCGAATACTTCGTGACCAAGGCCGCGAGTCAGGAACACGACGTGCTGGCATGCGACTGGGAGAACGACCCGGCCACCGGCAAGCACGCCTCGTGTGCGGAAAAGGACGCCTTCATCAAGGCCGTGAAGAAGCTTCGGCCGACCCACAAGGTCGTGCTCTACTGCAACCTGTCGTTCTGGAAGAGCATCGACACCACCTCGTACGCCGGAGACGGTCTGTGGATCGCGGACCCGTCCGCCGCCGCCGGGCACCCGCGCGTCACGCACTCGTGGGTGTTCCACCAGTACGGGATCTCCGGCACCGACGTGGAAGTGGCGAACTTCAGCTCGAAGGCCGCGCTCGCCAAGTGGGCAGGCGGCGCCGCTTCGGTCCCGCCCCCGACGGCACCCACCGTGGACCTGTCGAATCTCGTCGATGCGGCAAAGAAGGACCCGAAGGCCGCGCAGGGGCACACCACCCATCCGAACGATGTCAAGCCCGTGGAGGCCGCGCTGAAGGCCGAGGGTCTGCTGTCCTCCAAGTACGCCAACGATGGGTCGTTCGGTTCGACGACCGTGGCGGCGTACGCCCAGTGGCAGAAGAAGCTGGGGTACGCGGGTAAGGACGCGGACGGCATCCCGGGCTCCTCGACCCTGAAGAAGCTCGGGAGCGCGCACGGCTTCAAGGTCAAGGCGTAGGGACCGGCTGAGGCGCGAAACAGCGTCCGACCTTGCGGTCGGACGCTGTTCGCTTGAAACCACCGGCCGGCGGCCGCTGTGCCGAAAACAAGAGGGGCTCAGTGCACCGCCGAGGGCTCCACGGCCAGGGGTTCGATCTCACCTAGTGCGCGGGTGAAGTCGCGTGAGGAAAGCCAGAGTTTGTACATGATGGCGGCCTCGAACACGAGCAGCAGGACGGCGGCACCGATGGTGACCGGCACGATCTGGTCGATCAGGGGGCCGACGATGAACACGGCCATCTGGAACTCGATGCCGCTCACCAGGTGCGTACGGATGCGATGATCGCGTAGCCAGTCTCGGACGCGGATATACCAGGAGAAGCGCTCCCGGAACTCGCGTTGCAGGTCTACCAGCTCGGCGGCGTTGCCTCTGACCTTGTCGGGATCCAGGTCGGGGTCCTCGCGGAGGAGGTCCTCCATGAAGGCCGGTGTGGTCTCGATCTGCGACTCTCTGATCGCCGCTTCCAGGCGCTTGCGCATCTGGCGGCGGACCTTGGCGACCTGGAGGGCGTCGACGTACCGGAGCATGTCGAGGAAGACGACGCCGACGCCGAGGATCAGGTAGTAGCCCTTTCCGGTCACGGCGTACTGGCCCGACATCAAGGTCAGCGTGCAGGCGAGTACGCGTACCCGGTCGAAGACGTAGTCGAGCCAGCCTCCCAGAACAGTGCCGGTGCCCTTGAGTCTTGCGACCTTGCCGTCCATGCAGTCCAGCACGAAGCTCAGGTGGTAAAGGACGGCTCCGGCGACCAGCCAGAGCCACGTCTGCATTAAGAAGCAGCCCGCGGATCCCAGGCCGAGTACCAAGGCTCCCCAGGTGAGCTGGTTCGGGGTGATCGACGTACGGTTGGCGATCCTCACAACTGCCCGGCCTGCCAAGGGATCTACGAGGAAGACCGTCCACCAGGCATCTCGTGCCTTGTACGTACGTGACTGGACGTCCTCAAGCGTGAAGTCCATGCAGTATGTCCCTCGATCTCATCCAGACGGATCCGCGCGGGATCCGCCGAGCGCGAGAACGCTCATGTGATCTATGGGATGCATGGGAGACATGCAAAGTTTGCGGCATATTTGGCTAATAGTCAGAATTGTCCGCACAACGAACCCCAGGCCGTCGCGGACCGTAGTGTCTGTTCACGTGAACGACATCGACGGCCTGCTCGTGGCCTATGACGAGCAGATGCGGGGAGCGCCGCCCATCCCGCCGGCGGGAGTCAGGTACGAGCAGGACGGGCCGTTGCTGCGCATCGTCGGTCAGTACCGCGGCTTCATCAGCTGCCCGCGTGACGTGGGACTGCGCGGCATCGACCTCGACCGGCTGATCGAGCGGCAACGTGCCTTCTTCGCCGCGCGCGGCGAGGCGGTGGAGTGGAAGACCCGTGGGCACGATCGGCCGGTCGATCTCGTCGACCGGCTGCGGGCCGCCGGGTTCGTGCCCGGAGAGCAGGAGACCGTGATGATCGGTCTCGCATCCGAGATGGCCGGGGAGCCGGTTCTTCCGGACGATGTACGGCTGCGTCAGGTCACCACCGACGCCGACATGCGCCGCATCGCGGCGATGGAGTCCGTCGTCTGGGGGCAGGACTGCGGCTGGCTCGCCGGCGACCTGATCGGGCGGGTCGCCGCGGCGCCGTCCGAGATCGCCGTCTTGGTCGCCGAGTCCGGGGGTGAGGTCGTCTCCGCGGCATGGCTGGTGTTCCGTGCGGGCACCGAGTCCGCCGGGCTCTGGGGCGGATCGACACTGCTCGCCTGGCAGGGCCGGGGAATCTACCGGGCACTCGTGGCCGCTCGCGCCAGCCTCGCCGCCGAACGCGGGGTCGAGTTCCTCCAAGTGGACGCCTCCGAGGAGAGCGCACCGATCCTGGACCGGCTCGGCTTCCAGGCCGTGACCACCACGACTCCGTACGTGTGGTCACCCCTTGACGATCGCCCGTAAAAAGGGTTCTCTCTTGTGTTAGGCGCTTCCTCTGAACCGGGAGAGTAATGGGACCGGCCGCACATCTGGCCAGTATCGAGACCGCTCTTTCCACTCATCCGAGGTTCGGCCAATCGGCATTGATAAAGAGTGCCGTGGAGGCCCGGTTTCAGCTCATCCTCGATGCGGCTTTCGGTCCCGGCGTACAGGGATTAGATCATCCCCTGGTGAGAAAGTCCGCAGAGGACTATCTCAGGGTTCTCGGCGGCGACGATAAAGCGGCAGTACGTGAGCTGCGAAACGTCCTCGATCTGGCGGCGGACGCGCAGCGGACGGACTCCTACCTCGTCGTGGGCGCAGGCGACGGCCCGCTGGACGAGATGCTCGCGAGCACCCTCTCGGGCCTGCTGGGCGGCGCCAGTGAGGTGACGGGCGAACTGTCGGCCGACGCGGGGATTCTCGATTCGTTCCGGCGTGGGTGCGAGCTGCTGGTCGAGCTGCTTCCCGAGCTCGGCAGCGGCGTGCTGGGGCACGTCGGCGCGGTCGCCGCGGTTCGCGCGTCGTCAGCGATGGGGTCGGTTCTGGCGGCGGCGTGCGGGGACGTGCTTCCCGGGACGCTGATCTTCGATCCGGACCATCTGGCGAACCCCTGGGAGGCCGCCGGGCACATCCTGCACGAGGCGCTCCATCTCAAGCTCTTCGACATCAGCCGTGGCGGTGCCCTGCTCGCGGAGCCGGAGACGCCTCTGCGGGTCCCCTGGCGCCACCAGACCTGGGACATCAGGCGCGCGTATGTGTCCCTGCACGTCTACGCCCACATGATCCTGCTCCAGGCGGTGGCGGACGCCCGCGGCGAGGCGGCGGAGTACGGCCCGCGTCCGAACGGTCGGCTCGCGATCACCGAAGGAGTCTCGCCCCGAGGCGGAGACCACGAGACCGCGGCAGGCCGCACCCGGTATCTGGCCGAGCGGCTCCTCGGGGACCTGTCCCCCTGCCTCACCGGTGAGGGACGCCACCTGCTCACCTGGCTTCTCGACGCCGTGCGTCCCCTGCTGGACTGGTCGCTTCCCGCGACGGCGGTCGAGCCTCCGCACGAAGCCACCGCGCGTCCCTGCGGCCGCTACACCCGGAGCGCGAACCTCCTGGCGAAGCCCTGCGCCGGCCGCCTGATCCTGCTCGACAAGACCAACGGTGAACTGCATTTCCTCAATCTCGCAACCTGGCTCGCGTTCGAACTCTGCGACGGCGAGCCGGGCATCGAGAAAAGGTACTTCGAGATGCTCGGCGGAAAGGCCGATCTCGAAGGCTCGTCCGCGCTGCTGACGCAGGCGCTGGACGAGCTCTCCAAGAACCGACTGGTGTCGGCCGAGTGAAAGGAAAGACGATGGAAGAACTCCGCAAGGCACTCAAGGACGCCTCTCACATCGACGCCCCGGCGGTGACCGCCAACGCTCACCTCGAACGCCTGTGGCTCCCCAATAACGCCAATGTGAAGAAGTAGGGCTCAGAGCGAGCGCAAGAACGCGATCACCGCGGCGTTCACCTCGCCGGGGGCCTCCTGCTGGGTCCAGTGGCCGACGCCGGGAAGCCAGATCGTCTCCCGGAGGCCGGGGACGTGCTCGCGCATGCCCTCGATGCTCTCCTTGGCGCCCGGCGCGGTGGCGACGAGGTCCCGGTCGCCGGCGATGTACAGCGCCGGCGGGCGTACCGGGGCGTTGTGCCACGCCGCGGTGAGCTCCCAGTTGCGGTCGAGGTTGCGATACCAGTTCAGGCCGCCGGTGAAGCCGGACGTGAACTCCGCGGCGTACGCGTCGAGGTCGGCCTCGGTGAGCCAGCCGGGCAGCGCGGACGGTTCGGGGCACAGGTCGAGGAAGCCTCCGCCGTCCGGGACGACCGGCACGAGCGGTGGCGCGTCGCCGGAGGCGGCGGTCAGCATGCGGCGGAACGTCGCGCGCGGGTCGCGGTTCAGCTCGGCGTCGGCCACACCGGGTTCCTGGAAATAGGCCATGTAGAAGCCGTCGCCGAACCTCTTGCGCATGAGGCCGAGCGGCGGCAGCGGGGTGCGCGGACGGTGCGGCACGCTGAGCCCGATCACTCCCCTGATCAGGTCGGGGCGCAGTTGCGCGGTGTGCCAGGCGACCGGTCCTCCCCAATCGTGCCCGGCCACGACCGCGTGTTCCTCGCCGAGCGCGGCGATCAGCCCGACGGCGTCGCCGGCCAGGTGCATGATCGTGTACGCGTCGGCGCGTTCGGGCCGGTCGCTGCGGGCGTATCCGCGCTGGTCGGGTGCTACCGCATGGAAGCCGGCGTCGGCCAGGGCGGTGAGCTGGTGCCGCCAGGAGTACCAGCACTCGGGGAAGCCGTGCAGGAGCAGGACCAGCGGTCCGGTCCCCGCCTCGGCGACGTGCAGCCGCAGGCGGCCGACCTCGATCGTACGGTGGGTGATCTCACTCATCGGAGCCTCCGTGATGCGTCAACCGGGCAGCGTGTGACCGTACCGTTCGATGACGCGCTCGCGCAGCCTCGGGTCGTCGCGCGGCACGGGTTCGAGGAACACCTCGTACACCTCCGAGTGGGCGTCGTGCAGTTCCTCGTCGAGTCTCGCGCAGGCGCGCTCGACGTCGGCCGCGCCCAGCGCGTCGTCGAAGTCGAGGCGGGCGCACACGAGCACCTGCTCGGTGCCGACCGTGAGCGTCACCAGGTCGACGATGACCTCGACCTCGGGAGCGTTCTGGAGGATCTCCTTGATGGCCTTGACGAGGAGCGGCCGTGCCTGGCGGCCGACGAGCAGCTCGCGGTTCGTACGGCCGAGCAGGAAGGCCACGACGGTGAGGACGACGCCGATGAGCAGGGACGCGATGCCGTCCCAGAGCGCCGAACCGGTGATCTGGTGCAGGAACAGCCCGAGGGCGGCCAGCGCGATGCCGACGAGGGCCGCGGAGTCTTCGAACAGCACGGACTTCGCGGTCGGGTCGTCGGTCGTGCGGAGCAGCTCCAGGAGGGACTGCTCCCGGTCGGCGGCGTGCGCGCGGGTCTGACGCATCGCCTGCGTCCACGAGATGCTCTCGAGCACGGCGGACACGGCGAGCACGATGTACCCGACGGTCGGGCTGCCCTCCGCGACGCCCTTGCCGAAGAGGGCACCGAGTCCCTGCAGGAACGCGAAGAGCGCTCCCATTCCGAAGATGCACACGGCGACGAGCAGTGACCAGAAGTAACGCTCGGCGCCGTGTCCCATCGGGTGCCTGTGGTCGGCCGGGCGTTCGCTACGGCGCAGCGCCGTGAGCAGGAGCACCTCGTTGGCGGTGTCGGCGAAGGAGTGCCCCGCCTCGGCGGCCATCGAGGCGGATCCCGTCAGGATGGCGGCGACCGTCTTGGCCAGCGCGATGCCGAGATTGGCCGCCAGCGCCAAGAGCACGGTCAGCCGGCTTTCCTTCTCGCCTTCTGCCACGGCCTTAGAGTGTCACGCTGCGCTCGAAACACCCAATACCGCCTCAGCCGCGGTGGCCAGCTGAATCAGGCGCTCGACCTCGGTCTGATGGAACGGCGGGGCGGCCACTCGGGCGAGCAGCAGGATCCGGCCGGCGTCACCGACCGTCACGCACGCATAGCGCACGCCGTCGTCGCCTGTGAACGCCCGCCCTCCGGGCCCGGGCAGTACCGGTGGTCTCAGCGGGTCCGGAGCCTGGCGGCTCGCGTGGACGACCCGGCCGCCGGCGGTCAGCATCGCCGCCCAGTCGCCCCCGAAGATCTTCGGTACGGCCTCGACCAGCACGAGCACGCCGCTCGGCGGGTTGGCGGCCATCTGGCCGACGACCTCGACGTCCGCGAAGACCCCGGGCGCCTCACTGGTGCGCCACACGCCCTCGACCTCCACCCCGCGCACGGAGGACACGGCGTCGCAGAGGACGTCGAGGGACAGCTTGTCCGGCCAGCTCACCGTGACGTCGTCGACCGCCCGTCCGGCGGAGCGTTCCAGCACGACGACCTGCACGATGTCCGCGCCCGCCGCGCCGAGCGTCCGCGCGACGGTCCCGAGCGATCCCGGCCGGTCCGGCAACCTGAGTCGAATCCGCAAAAGCGGCATAACACTCACCTCCGGACCGAAGCGTGCCATAGGGATATTTCCGGCATGTTGCGCGGAGGTATAGGGCGCCGCCCACCCTGGGTGATCAGGTATCGACCCAGGCCAGAAGGGTGTCCAGCGCGAAAGTATCGATCACGCGCTCGGACGGCACACCGCAGCGGGCGGCGCGCTCGCAGCCGTACGGCTGCCAGGCCAACTGGCCCGGAGCATGGGCGTCGGAGTCGATCGAGAAGTGGCAGCCGGTCTCGACGGCCAGCCGGAGGAGGCGCTTGGGCGGGTCCTGGCGCTCCGGCCGCGCGTTGATCTCCACGGCGACGTCGTGGCGCGCACAGGCGGCGAAGACCTTCTCCGCGTCGAACTCCGACTCCGGGCGCTTGCCTCCGCGCCGTCCACCGGCCTGGACGATGCGGCCGGTGCAGTGGCCGAGGACGTTCACGCGGGGGTTCTCCACGGCGCGCAGCATGCGGCGGGTCATGTCGGCGGACGGCATCCGCAGCTTGGAGTGGACGCTGGCGACCACCACGTCGAGCTCGGCGAGCAGCTCCGGGTCCTGGTCGAGCGAGCCGTCGTCGAGGATGTCGCACTCGATGCCGGTGAGGATGCGGAACGACGCGAGGCGCTCATTGAGCTCGGCCACCACGCCGAGCTGCTCGCGGAGCCGCTCGGCGGACAGGCCGTTCGCGACGGTCAGCCGCGGCGAGTGGTCGGTGAGCGCGATGTAGTCGTGGCCGAGGCCGATCGCCGCCTCGGCCATCTCCGCGATCGGCGAGCCGCCGTCGGACCAGTCCGAGTGGGTGTGCAGGTCGCCGCGGAGCGCGTCGCACAGCTCCGCGGTCGCCTCGTCCGCCGGGCGGCCCTCCGTGGCCTCCAGGCGCCGCAGGTAGACGGGAGTCTCGCCCCGCAGGGCCTCCTCGACGACCAGCGCGGTCACCTTGCCGACGCCGGGCAGCGCGCCGAGCGTGCCCTCGCGGGCGCGGGCGGCCAGCTCGCCCGGTTCGATCCCGGCCACCGTCTCGGCGGCGCGGCGGAACGCGCGCACCCGGTAGGTCGCCTCGCCCGCGCGCTCCAGCAGGAACGCGATGCGCTTCAACGCCTCGACCGGCTCCATGTCCCCCTTTCTACACGCCCGGCTCAGTCGAACACCGAGACACGGGTGCGGTGATGCCGCGGCGCCTCGATCTCGTCGATCATCGCCACCGCGAGGTCGGCGTGGGACAGGTGCTCCGACGGAGGCACCGTGTCCCCGCCGAGCCGGTAGCGGCCCGTACGCGGGTCCGGCTCCAGCCGAGCCGGCGGGGTGAGCATGATCCAGTCGAGCGCGGCACCCCGTGCACGTAGCCGGTTCAGCCCGGCGGTGTGCGCGGCGGCGAACGGACGAATCCCGGCCGGGAAGGCCGCCGGGTCCTCCATCACCGGCCGCCCTCCGGCGTCGCGGAGGTTCGCGAACAGGCCGGCCACGACGAGCCGGGAGACACCGGCCTCGGCCAGGCCGCTCAGCAGAGCGTCGGCGGCCTTGACGAAGAACTCGGGGTCGAGATCGGCGAAGCCCGGCTCGGGGCCGGTGAACGGCGTCACCGCGTGAACCGCCGCGTCGTGGCCGCGCGCGGCGGAGGCGACCGCCCCGGCGTCCGTGACGTCGGCGCGCACGACGCGGGCCCCGTCGCCGGCCCGTCCAGCGCCATGCCGGTGCGGATCGGCGACAAGTGGACCGGGATGGTCGTGCTCTGCCTCGAAGGCGGCCCCCGGCGCTTCACCGAGCTGAAAGAGCCTCTGCGCGTCATCACCCCGAAGGTGCTCACCCAGACCCTGCGGGCGATGGAGCGCGACGGCCTCGTGACCCGCGTCGCGTACGACGAGAACCCGCCGCGGGTCGAGTACGAGCTGACACCGCTCGGACGCAGCCTGCTCCCCCTCATCGAGGCCGCTCGCACCTGGTGCGCGGAGCACCTCCCCGCGCTGCTGCGGACCCGTGAGGCGCATGGCCACCCCGTACCCAGGTATCACCCCGAGATCGTCCCTGCGGGGTAGGAGAACTCCCGGTGCGCGGACCTAGGCTCTGACCATGGCCGGTGAACGACTCGACCGGGCGCGCTCCCTCTTCTCGACCGGCCCGCCCGGCCCCCGCCGCTTCCTGAAGGCGGGCCGCGTCGACCTGGTCGCGGCCGCGGACATCGTGATCGCGCTCATCGTCTTCCTCAGCGGCGTCGCATGGCTCCGATCACAGGTCGCCGACCACGGGTCCAGGCACGCGTCCGGCGTCCTGGTGCTGGTCGCCATCGCGGTCGCCGCGCCGGTCCTGCTCCGCGCCCGCCACCCGCTCGCCGCCTGGGCCTGCGCGGTCGCCGCCATGACCTTCGCGGCCATCGTGATCACCCCCCGCCAGGACATCACGACCCCGTACATCCCGGGCGCGGTCATCGTCTACCTGCTGTGCCTGTACGCCATGGGCGTGCGCGCGTCGCGTCCGATGATGATCGCCGGCGTGGTGGTGACGTTCGTCGGCGCGGCCCTCATCGACGCGCGTACGACCGCCGTCGCGCTGCCCGCGATGATCCCGCTGGCCCTCGCCTACGTCGTACGCCTGCGGCGCGCGACCCGGCACGCGCTGGCCGAGCAGGAGGCGCGCCACGAGGAGGAGACCGCGGTGCTGGAGGAGCGCCAGCGGATCGCCCGCGAGCTGCACGACGTCGTCGCCCACCACATGTCGGTGATCGCCATCCAGGCCGAGGCCGCGCCGTACAAGGTCGCGTCGCCGCCACCGGAGCTGGCCGAGAGCTTCGCCGACATCCGCGCGAGCGCGCTGGACGGCCTGACCGAGCTGCGCCGGATCCTGGGCGTGCTGCGCACCGCCGAGGCGCCCCAAACCGCGCCGCAGCCCGGCCTGGAGCGGCTCGACGAAGTCATCGCGTCCGCGCGCAGCGGCGGCCTGGCGATCGAGACGTCGGTGACCGGCGAGCCGCCGGCGCTCCCCGCCGGTGTCGGCCTGTCCGCGCACCGCATCCTGCAGGAGGCGCTGAGCAACGCGATGAAGCACGCGCCCGGCGCGACGGTGCGCGTCGAGATCTCCTACGACCCGCGTGCGCTGCGCCTGCGGGTGGTCAACGGGCCGGGCGGCGGGCCGGCCCCGGTCGCCGAGTCCGGCGGCGGCCACGGCCTCGTCGGCATGCGCGAACGCGCCGCCATGCTCGGCGGCGAGCTGGGCGCCGGCCCCGTACCGGACGGCGGCTTCGCGGTCGTCGCCACCCTCCCCCTCACGGAAGCCGAACAATGATCCGCGTCCTCATCGCCGACGACCAGGGAATGGTCCGGTCGGGTTTCACCATCCTGCTGAACGCCCAGCCGGACATCGAGGTCGTCGGCGAGGCGGTCGACGGGCAGGAGGCCGTCGCGATCTCCGCCGAGCTGCGCCCCGACGTCGTGCTGATGGACGTACGGATGCCGGTGATGGACGGCCTGGCCGCGACCCGGCTCATCCGGGCCGGCGACGACCCGCCGCGTGTGCTCGTCCTCACGACGTTCGACCTGGACGACTACGTGTACGAGGCGCTGCGCGCCGGCGCGAGCGGGTTCCTGCTGAAGGACGCCTCCGCCCAGGAGCTGTCGAACGCCGTGCGCGTGGTGGCGGGCGGCGACGCGCTGCTCGCGCCGGCCGTGACCCGCAGGCTCATCTCCGAGTTCGCCCGCATGGGCGCCCCGCGCGGCCCGGACGCCCGGCGCGCGGAGGGCCTCACCGAGCGCGAGACCGAGGTGCTCGGCCTGGTGGCGCGCGGTATGTCCAACTCCGAGATCGCCGCCAAGCTCATCGTCGCCGAGCAGACCGTCAAGACCCACGTCGGGCGGATCCTGATGAAGCTCGGCCTGCGCGACCGCACCCAGGCCGTCGTCTACGCGTACGAGACCGGGCTCGTACGACCCGGCGAGTGAGGACCGCCTTCCCGCCCGCGCACGCTGGAACAGACGGCAGGTGGGATGGTGGACCACGTGAAGAGCGACCGCGACATCCGGGAACAGACCACCGAGCGGCTCGAACAGGCCATGGGATCGCTCGGCACCGCCGCCACGGCAAGCATGGAAGAGCGCCTGCCGTGGTTCCGCGCGATGTCGGCCGAGTACCGCTCCTGGGTCGGACTCGTCGCCCAGGCCGGTATCGCCGGGTTCGTCGAGTGGTTCAAGCACGAGGAGAAGATCCGCCCGGCCATCGCGGGCGAGGTGTTCGGCACCGCTCCGCGCGAGCTGATGCGCGCGGTGCGCCTCCAGCAGACCGTCGAGGTCGTACGCGTCGTCATCGACGTCGTCGAGTCGCAGGTCAACGAGCTCGCGGTGCCCGGCGGCGAGACCCAGCTACGCGAGGCGATCCTGCGCTACACGCGTGAGGTCGCGTTCGGCGCCGCCCAGGTGTACGCGCGTGCGGCGGAGACCCGTGGCGCCTGGGACGCCCGCCTGGAGGCGCTGATCGTGGACGCTCTTCTGCGCGGCGAGGTCGACGAGTCGCTGCACTCGTGGGCCGCCGCGCTCGGCTGGGCCTCCACGTCGGTGGCGGTCATGGCGGGCCACACGCCCGAGGACGAGGCCGAGGCGGTGATCGACGACATCCGCATCGCGTCGCGGCGTGCGCGCGTCGACGTGCTCGCCGGAGTGCAGGGCAGCCGGCTGATCGTCATCGTCGGCGGCGCCGAGGACCCCCTCACCGCCGCGAAGCCGTTCACGCCGAAGTTCGGGCCGGGCCCGGTCGTGATCGGCCCGCGCGTCGACGACCTGTACGCGGCCACCGGATCCGCGCGCGCGGCGCTCGCGGGCCTGGAGGCCGTGACCGGCTGGCCGGACGCCCCGCGGCCCGTGCTGGCCGGCGACCTGCTGGCCGAACGCGCTCTCGACGGCGACCAGGACGCGCGCGCCTATCTCGTGGAAGAGGTCTACCAGCCCCTGCAGGCCGCCGGAGCTCCGCTGCTCGACACGCTGACGACGTACCTGGAGCAAGGGTCGTCACTGGAGGCGACGGCACGGCTGTTGTTCGTCCACCCCAACACGGTCCGCTACCGCTTGAGGCGTGTGACTGAGTTGACCGGATATGTTCCTGCCGACGGCAGGGCGGCGTTCACTCTGAGGATCGCGCTGGTTCTCGGACGTTTCGCGTCACGCCCCCTCAACTTGTAGGAGTCACACAAGGCTTGCCGCCATAACTTCGTACCTCACCGCATGAACATGGCGGACTCCTACAGTGCACTGTTGGATGCGTGCTCGTAATCGCCGCGCCCGGCCAGGGCGCCCAAGTCCCGGGATTCCTCAACGCCTGGCTCGAACTGCCGGGGGTAGCCGACCGCCTCACATGGTGGTCTGCCGTCACCGGTCTCGACCTGATCCGCTACGGGACGACCGCGGACGCCGACGAGATCCGCGACACCGCCGTCGCGCAGCCTCTCCTGGTGAGCGCGGCGATGGCCGCCTACGAGGTCCTCGGAATCACCCCGGACCTGACGACCGGGCACAGTGTGGGCGAGCTGGCCGCCGCCGCGATCTCCGGTGTTCTCACGCCTGAGGCCGCGCTAGTCCTGGTCCGCGAGCGTGGAACGGCGATGGCCTCCGCGGCCGCCGCCGAGGAGACCGGCATGATGGCCGTTCTCGGCGGCGACGCCGACGAGGTGCTCGCGTCGATCGAGGAACACGGCCTCACCCCCGCCAACGCCAACGGCACCGGCCATGTGGTCGCGGCGGGCCTGACGAAGCAGCTCGCGGCGCTGAAGGACAACCCTCCGGCGAAGGCACGGCTGCGCCCGCTCCAGGTGGCAGGAGCCTTCCACACGGAGCACATGGCACCCGCGGTCGAGGTTCTGAAAGGCCTGATCCCGGGAATGCCCGTTACCGACCCGGTGATTCCCGTGCTCTCCAACCGCGACGGCGCGGTCGTGAAGGAAGGCACGGAGTTCGTCGCCCGGCTCGCGGAACAAGTGAGCCGTCCGGTGCGCTGGGACTCATGCATGCGCACGATGTCGGACCTCGGCGTCACGGCGATCATCGAACTCCCGCCGGCGGGGACTCTCGCGGGGATCGCACGCCGCGGGCTCCCCGGGGTGGAGATCGTCGCGCTCAAGACTCCGGATGATCTGGGCAAGGCGCGCGCCCTGGTCGCAGAGGAAACGCGCCACAATGACGACACCTTGGAGAACGCGTGACGTCTTTCCAGCTCCGTAAAGGCGCCCCTGGGGCGCGCATCCTCGGATTCGGCCACTACCAGCCCTCCAAAGTCGTCACCAACGATGACCTCGCCGAGATGGTCGAGACCAACGACGCGTGGATCCAGAGCCGCGTCGGCATCAAGCAGCGCCGCGTCGCCGGCCCCGAGGAGAGCGTCGTCGACATGGCGGTCGCGGCCGGGGGCAAGGCCCTGGCCAACAGCGGGCTCACGCCGTCCGACATCGATCTGGTGATCGTCGCCACCTGCACGCAGGAGACGCAGATCCCGAACGCCTCCGCGAGCGTCGCCAGCCGCCTCGGCATCCGCGCGCCCGGCGCCTACGACGTCAACGCCGCGTGCGCGGGCTTCTGCTACGCGCTCTCCAGCGCCTCCGACGCGATCCGCGCCGGCTCGGCCCGCAATGTGCTCGTCGTCGGCGCGGAGAAGCTGTCGCAGTGGGTCGACTGGACCGACCGCTCCACCTGCATCCTTTTCGCCGACGGCGCCGGCGCCGCGGTGCTGACCGGCTCCGACGAGCCCGGTGTCGGGCCCGTCGTCTGGGGCAGCGCCGGCGAGCATGCCGATAAGATTCACGTGAAGGACCGCAACGGCTTCCTCTTCCAGGAGGGCCAGAGCGTCTTCCGGTGGGCCACCACGGCGCTGCATCCGGTGGCGAAGGAGGCCTGCGAGCTCGCCGGGATCGAGCCGTCCGACCTGGCGGCCTTCGTCCCTCACCAGGCGAACCTCCGTATCATCGAGGCGATCGCGCGGAAGCTGAAGGCCGTCAACGCGGTCATCGCGGACGACATCGTGACCGCCGGGAACACCTCGGCCGCCTCGATTCCCCTAGCCCTCTCGCGTCTCATCGAGCGGGGCGACGTCCCGTCCGGCGCACCGGCCCTGCTCATCGGGTTCGGCGCGGGCATGACGTACGCGGCCCAGGTCGTCGAGATCCCGTAACGGGATTCCGGCGTCACGGTCCGCATCACCCAGGTAACACAACACAAGGAGAAGCAGCACATGGAAATGTCCGAGAAGGAGATCCTCGGCGGCCTCGGCGAGATCGTCGAGGAGATCGCTGGCGTCCCCGCCGCCGACGTGGCCCTGGACAAGTCCTTCGTGGACGACCTTGACATCGACTCGCTGTCGATGGTCGAGATCGCCGTCGCCGCGCAGGACAAGTTCGGGGTCGAGATCCCCGACGACGAGCTGAAGAACCTCAAGACGGTCAAGGATGTCGTCGTCTACGTGCAGGGCAAGGGCGTCTCCGCCTGAGCTGCGGACCGCAAAAGGAGAGCGTGACCAATGACTACCTCCGTCGTCGTGACCGGACTCGGGGCGACCACGCCACTCGGCGGAGACGTGGCGTCCACCTGGTCCGCTCTTCTCGCGGGCCGTTCTGGTGTGCAGCGGATCGAGGCCGACTGGGTCGAAGACCTCCCAGTGAAGATCGCCGCGACCATCGCGGTCGAGCCTTCCGAGATCCTGCCGAAGCACCGCCGGCGCCGGCTCGACCGGTGCGAGCAGTTCGCATTGATCGCCGCGCACGAGGCTTGGCGTGACGCCGGCTTCGCCTTCGGTGAAGAGGGCGAAGCCGGTGCGGTGAGCGGCTTCCGCGTCGACGGGGATCGACTCGGCACCGTCGTGTCCAGCGGAATCGGCGGGATCATCACCACCCTCGAGAGCTACGACACACTCCGGCAGAAGGGCTGGCAGCGGGTCTCGCCGTTCGCCGTGCCGATGCTGATGCCGAACGGCTCCGCCGGCTGGATCAGCATCGAGTTCGGCGCCAGGGCGGGCGCGCACGCGGTGGCGAGCGCGTGTGCCTCCAGCGCCGAGGCCATCGGCTACGGCATCGACATGATCCGCGCCGGACGCGCCGACGTCGTCATCGCCGGCGGCTCCGAGGCAGCGATCCACGCACTGAACATCGCCGCCTTCGCGTCGATGCGCGCCATGTCGACGCGCAACGACGAGCCCGAACGCGCTTCGCGGCCGTACGACAAGAACCGCGACGGGTTCGTGCTCGGCGAGGGATCCGGCATCGTGATCCTGGAGTCCGAGGAGCACGCGAAGGCGCGCGGCGCGCGGATCTACGGCGTCGCGGCCGGTGTGGGTTACTCCGCCGACGCCAGCGACATCGTCCAGAACAACGCGGAGGGCATGGCGAAGGCCATGGGCAACGCGCTGGCCGACGCCGACCTCACGCCGTCCGACATCGTCCACATCAACGCGCACGGCACCTCCACCCCGATCGGCGACGTCGGCGAGATCAGGGCGATCAAGCAGGCCTTCGGCGACGCCGCGGACCAGCTCGTCGTGACCAGCACCAAGTCGATGACCGGCCATCTACTCGGAGGCACCGGAGCGGTGGAGTCCATCGCGACCCTGCTCGCGCTGCGCGAAGGCCTCGTGCCCCCCACCATCAACCTCGACGATCTCGACGACGCGGTCGACCTCGACATCGCGTGTGGCGAGCCGCGGAAGCTCATCGGCGGTCCGGCGGCCGCCCTGAACAACTCCTTCGGATTCGGCGGGCACAACGTGTCCGTCGCGTTCAGAAGGCATGAGCCATGACCGTCCTCGACAGCGTCACCGCCGTTGCGGTCGCCGAGGAGGTTCCGCGCGACCCTCGGGACCCGTGCGTACGCCTCGAAGCCCTCTTCGACGAGGGGTCGCTGCGGCTCCTCACCGATGAGAACTCCAGCGGCGCCCTCGCGGGCGTCGGCCGGATCGAGGGCATGCCCGTCGTGGCGTTCGCCAGCGACCCGCGCATCCAGGGCGGCGCCATGGGCGCCGAGGGGTGCGAGGCCATGGTGTACGCCTACGACCATGCCGTGCGCGAGCGCCTCCCGATCATCGGCCTGTGGCACTCCGGCGGCGCACGGCTCGCCGAAGGCGTCGAGTCGCTGCACGGCGTCGGCCGGATCTTCGCCGCGATGACACGGGCCTCCGGGCTCGTGCCGCAGATCTCCGTCGTGCTCGGTGCCGCCGCCGGCGGCGCCGCGTACGGCCCGGCGCTGACCGACATCGTCATCCTGTCCGAGGGCGGCCGCATTTTCGTGACCGGCCCGGACGTCGTCCGCTCGGTCACCGGCGAAGAGGTCGACATGGCGGCGCTGGGCGGCCCTGAGCCGCACAGCAAGCGCAGCGGTGTCGTCCACGTCGTCGCCAAGACCGACACCGAGGCCCTCGTCAAGGCGCGCCGCGTGGCCACGCTGCTCGGCCATCAGGGCCGGATGAAGGTCGACCAGGTCACCGATGTCGACCTCGGCGACGTGCTGCCGGAGAACCCCCGCCGCGCGTACGACGTGCACCCGATCGTCAACGGGATGCTCGACGACCCGGCGGAGTCCATCGAGCTGCACCCCAAGTGGGCGCCGAACATCACCACCACTCTCGGACGGCTGGGCGGTCGCACCGTGGGCGTCATCGCGAACAACCCGATGCGCCTCGGCGGCTGCCTCGACTCCACCTCGGCCGAGAAGGCCGCCCGATTCGTACGGTTGTGCGATGGCTTCGGGGTGCCGCTGGTCGTCATCGTCGACGTGCCCGGCTATCTCCCCGGCGTCGGCCAGGAGCACGACGGCGTCGTACGCCGCGGCGCCAAGCTGCTGCACGCGTTCGCCGAGGCCGTGGTGCCGCGGGTGACGCTCGTGACCCGTAAGTCCTACGGCGGCGCGTACATCGCGATGAACTCCCGTTCGCTCGGCGCGACCAAGGTCTTCGCCTGGCCGACCGCCGAGATCGCCGTCATGGGCCCGGTCGCCGCCGTGCGGATCCTGCACCGCCGCAAGCTCGCCGCCGTCCCCGACGAGGAGCGGCACGCGCTGGAAGAGCAGCTCGCCGCCGAGCACGAGAAGATCGCCGGTGGTCTCCAGCGCGCCCAGGACCTCGGCGTCATCGACGAGGTCGTCGCCCCCGCCGAGACGCGCCGCGCCATCGCCGTCGCGATCGCCGAGGCGACGCCGGCGCGCGGCTCGCACGGAAATATCCCTCTGTAACAGGGGCCGAGAACGGCACGCCCCGCCCGGATCACATTCCGGGCGGGGCGTTCGGGCGTCAAGGGGCGCCTCCGGGTCAGCCGGCGGCGTGCAGCCAGCGGACCGGGGCGCCGTCACCGGCGCGGCGGAAGGGCTCCAGCTCGTCGTCCCAGGGCTTGCCGAGCAGCCGGTCGACCTCGTTCTCGATGGTGTTGCGGCCGGACAACGCGGTGGCCATGGCGGCGCGCAGGCGGTCTTCGGGCACGTGAATGTCGCCGTTCGCGCCGATGACGGCGGCGAACGATCCGAGCGAGGGTGTCACGCTGAAGCGGGCACCGTCGCATCCCGGCGTCGCGTCCTCGGTCGCCTCGAAGCGCAGCAGGCGCCAGTCGCGCAGCGCCGAGACGATGCCCGCCGCTGTGCCGGGACGTCCTTCCCAGCACAACTCGGTACGCATCGTCCCCGGAGCCGCGGGCTGATCGCTCCACGGCAGTGAGACGGGCACACCGAGTACACCTGCGGCGGCCCACTCGATGTGCGGGCACAGCGCAGGTGGCGCTGAGTGGACGTAGAAAACGCCACGTGCGGACACCGGACCTCCTGGGAGCGTGCGAGGTTCGTCTTCCCCAACGACCTAGCTGTTCCCGAGTTAGATGACCGCTCGGTTATTGTGCCTCATCCACACCACTCACACCAGCCCGGTTCCGTCGCCGCACGCCTCGACGACCGGTTGTTCATCGGTCGTTGGCCGTCATACGACCGGTTCGACCGATGCGGCGGGCCCAAAACGCGCCCGCCAGAGTGACCGCTGCCGAGAGCCAGGCGACGTAGTCTCCGAACCGGTCGTAGGGCGTGCGCCCGCGGGCGGGCGTCAGGCCGACCGTGACCGACCGGCGGCGCGGCGTGTCGAGCCAGGCGATCCGGCGGCCTCGCGCGTCGAAGGCCGCCGAAACGCCGGTCAGCGCGGCCTGCACGACCGGACGGCCGGTCTCGGCCGCGCGCACGGCACCGAGGGCCGCGTGCTGCGGAGGCGCCCAGCTGTCCTGGAAGGACGAGGTCGACGACTCGTACACGATGATCTCGGCGCCCCGGTTCGCGACGGAGCGGCCGAGGTCGGGGAAGGTCGACTCGAAACAGATCAGCGGGGCGAAGGCGCCGCCGCCCGCGCGCATCAGCACGATGCCGGTGCCGGGGACCCGGTCCTTCTTGGCCGCCTTGCTGACGCGCGTGAGCCAGCCGAGGGCCTCGCGCAGCGGGATGTACTCCCCGAACGGCACGAGCCGGTTCTTGACGTACCGGCCCTCCTCGCCGCCAGGCCCGATGAGCGCCGCGCTCTTGGAGATGCGCCCCGAAGAGTCACGCGCGTCCTCGTCGACCAGCAGCGGGCCGTGCGCGCGAGCCAGCGCCGCCAGGCGCGCGACCAGGTCGGGCCGCCGCCTCAGGTCGAAGCCGACGCTGCTCTCGCCCCACACCACCAGGTCGGCGCGCGGCAGCGCGGCGGTGATCCGCTCCCCCGCCGCGAACCTCGGGCCGGTGCCGGTGACGACGCCGGGCTGGACGAGCGTGACGCTGAGCGGGCGGCCGGCGGGCCGGGTCCATGAGGTGTACGCGGCCGGCCCGGCGAGCGCGATGAGCACGGCCAGCGCCACCGCGGGCGCGGAACGGGCCGTGACCGCCAGCGCCAGCGCGGTGTTGACCGCGACGAGCGCGAAGCTCAGCAGCCACACGCCGCCGGCCGAGGCGAGGCCGAGGATCGCGGGGTGGCGCCACTGGGTCGTGCCGTACAGCGCCCAGGGGCCGCCCAGTGCGTCCCAGGAACGCGCCCACTCCATCGTCACCCACGCGCTCGGCACGACGGCGACCGCCACCAGGAGCCGGCCCGTGCGCCAGGCCGCCCACACGGCGTACCCCCAGGCGGCCCACAGCGCGCCGGCGACGGCGGCCACGACGAGCAGGCCGGGTCCGATGGCGGGGATCAGCCAGTACAGCGCGGCCAGGAGGAACCCGGCACCGAACCACCAGCCGCGCACCGCCGCCTCACGCGCGCCGGGCGCCGAACGGATCAGCAGGAGGCCGGGGACCAGCGCGAACCAGGCGAGCCAGTCGAGGCCGGGCCGCGGGAACGCCGGCACCGGGAGCGTTCCGGCCGCCAGGGCGGCGAGGCGCAGGAGCGGGCGCGAGCCGCGTACGTGACCGGCCGCGGACCCGTGCGACCCGGTGCGCTCCGCCGACACCCTCACCACTCCAGGGTGGGCCGCGGCGAAGGCGCAGGCAAGCGGCAACGGCGGCCGGATCGTTACCGGCGCCCCTCTGGCACGACGACACCACGGTCGGGCACACTGCGTGCACGATCGTTGACCCGGAGTGATTTCGGGAGGTTCGCGTGTTCGACCAGGAGTCCCGGCTGGAGCGCCTTCTCGCCCGCCACGACGACGCGATGGTCGCCGAGCACCTGAGCGGGCGGCCCACGCTGATCCGGCGCGATCAGATCCTCGTCTCCGGCCACGACGTTCCGGCCGTGGAGGAGCGGGTGCGCCGCTGGCTCGATTCCCGGCAGGACGAGCCCGGCGTGTGCCGCATGCGCCTGCGCGCCCCTGCGGGGGTCGACGTGTGCGACCTGGCCGCGCGGCTCTCCTCCGGCGACTTCGCGGTGGCGCCCAACCACCTGGTCCACGCCCAGCCGATGTGGTGGACCGGCCCGGCCGACACGCCACGGCCGTCGGCGCCGCCGCCCCGGCCGGTCGCGTACGGGACGCGGCGCGAGGTCACGGTGGCCGTGCTCGACACCGGGCTGGCCCCGCACCCGTGGTACTCCTCGGCGAGCTGGTACGCCGAGCAGCGCGACGAGGTCGCCGAGGTCCTCGACGCCGACCTCGACCACGCGCTCGACATCCAGGCCGGACACGGGACGTTCGTCGCCGGGGTGGTGCTGCGGCACGCGCCGTGCGCCCGCATCCGCGCGAAACGGGTGATCGGCGGCGACGGTGTGGGTGACGAGCTCGGCATGCTGCGCGCGCTGGCCTGGCTCTCGGAGTGGGGGCGTGCCGACATCGTGAACCTGTCGGCCGGATGCCACACCTTCGACGACCGCCCCTCACCCGTCGTCGAACGCGCCGTCGCCGCGCTCGGCCCGCGCGCGATGGTCGTGGCGTGTGCCGGCAACCACGCGAGCGACCGGCCGTTCTGGCCCGCCGCGCTGAAGGGCGTGATCGCCGTCGCCGCGCTCGACGGCGGCGACCGCGCCTGGTTCTCCGACTACGGGCCGTGGGTGAACGCCTGCGCGCCGGGCGTCGGCGTCACCAGCTGCTTCGTACGGTTCGACGGCCCGCGCCCGAAGGCGCGAGGCGTCGATCCGGACGACTTCCGCGGCTATGCGACGTGGAGCGGCACGTCGTTCGCGGCTCCCGCGGTGGCCGGCGCGATCGCCGGCCTCGCGGCGAAGGAGGACCTGCCGGCGGCCGAAGCCGCCGCCAAGGTGCTCGACCCGGCGGGCGCGCGGCGCCTTCCGGGCCTGGGGGTCCTCGTCGGGTCCTGACTGATCACCTCGTCGCGGCCGGCATCTCCTTCACACAGATCCGGCAGACGAACAGGCTCCTGTCGTGGACTTCGGTGAGGATTCCGACGACGCGGCACCTGTCACACGAGTCAACTAGGAAACGGACGCTGCGGATGCCCTGAGCACCACCGACGACGGCTCGGTTCCGGCGACCGGGGTTGCGGTCCGCGGGCCGAGACAGGGTTTCGATGCCGATGACTCCTCCAAGCCGAAAGGACGGTCGTGTGAGTCCAAGGGTAAGAGGAGTTCCGGGGCCCTGTCGCCAGTCGGTTTCGAGAGACCTTTGTCGGACACATTGTGTAATCGCACGGTCACGTTACGCTAATATCCCGCTCTGTGAACGACGAGAGCACCGGTGACCTCGTGCTGCGGGCCGGGCGAGGTGACGCCGCGGCCTGGCGGGCGATCGTTGACCGCTACTCCCGGCTGCTGTGCGCGATCGCCCGCTCCTACGGCCTGAGCGGCACCGATGTCGACGACGTGGTGCAGACGACCTGGCTCCGGCTGGTCGAGCGGCTGACGACGCTGCGGGACCCGGCGCGTGCGGGCACCTGGCTGGCGGTGACCGCGCGCAGGGAGAGCGTGGCGACTCTTCGCCGCCTGGGCCGCGAGCGGCCCCTGACGGGCGCGCACGGGCCGTCCGTGACCGGCCCCCACCACGTGGTCTTCGGCCGCGAGCTGGCCGGCTCGGTGGGCGCGGCGCTGGAGGCCGTCCCGCCGCGCTGCCGAAACCTTCTGGAGCTGTTCATCGCCTCGCCACATCTCAGCTACTCCGAGATCTCCGCGGCGCTCGGGTTGCCGGTCGGCAGCGTCGGCCCGACCCGCGCACGCTGCCTGACCCAGTTGCGCAGGCGCCTCGGGGGGCTCGTATGAACGACGACGAGCTGACCGTACGCCTGCGCGCCCTGTTCCCTCCGGTGCCCGAGCACGTGCTGGCGCTCGGAAACGCCGCGTTCCGCTGGTTCGCGCCCTCGGCGGCGCTCGCGGCGCTGACGTCGGAGTCGAGCGGCACCCCGTCGGGCGTGCGCGGCGGAGGCGCACGGACCCTGTGCTTCGCCGGGCCGGACGTCCAGGTGGAGATCGAGGTCTGCGGGCGGGAGATCGTGGGGCAGCTCTCTCCGCCGTCGGCCGCCGAGGTGGTCCTGCGCTCCCCCGGCGCCGAGCTGGGCACGCACACCGACGAGGCGGGGGCGTTCGCCCTCTCGGACGTGCCGCCGGGCCCGGTCAGCCTCCTGTTCCAGCGCCCGGACACGGCCCCGGTGGTGACGAGCTGGATCCGTGTCTGACCCGATGACGCCGGCGTCGGTCGACCCGCGCCGCGCGTACGCCTCGGCCGCGCCGATGGCCACCGCGGCCGATCCCGCGCTGCGCGTCTCGGCGCTGCGCGCGCTCGGCGTGGCCTGCAAGGAGCTGGGCCGTCTCGGCGAGGGCCTGGCCCACCTCGGCGAGGCGCTGCGGACCGCCGAGTCCGAAGGCATGGCGTACGCCGCCGCGCAGGTGAAGATGACCCTCGTCGGCCTCCTGACGGCGCGCGGCGACATCGTGGCGGCGCTGGCCGCGGCCGACGAGGCCGCACCGGTCCTCACCGGCGCGGACGCCGACCGGCTCGTGGCCAACCGCGCCTGCGCGCTGGCCCGCAGCGGCCGCATCACCGAGGTGGCCAGGATCGCCCGCACCTGCACCGACCCGGAGGTCCTCGTGGGGCTGCGGGTCAACATCGGGCTGGCCAAGGCGTACGCGGGCAAGCTCGGCCGCGCCGAGTCCGACCTGCGGGCGGCGCTCGCCGTGGCCGAGCGGGCGGGCCTGCGCCACCAGGCGGCGATGGTCCGGCACAACCTGGCCGTCGTCGCGATGCGCCGCGGTGACCTGCCGCGCGCCCTCGCGCTGTACGACGAGGTCGAGCCGGAGATGGCCGGCATCGGCGAGCGCGGCTGCCAGCTCGACCTCGACCGCGCCGAGGCGCTCGTCGCCGCACGGCTGCCGGGTGAGGCGCGTGAGCTGCTGACGCGCGCGCTCGCCCGGCTCGACACGGGTGGCTACCGCTGCGACCGTGCCGACGCGCTGCTCCTGCTCGCCCACGCCGAGTTGGCCGACGGCGACCCGCGCGCCGCGGCGGCGACCGCACGGCGGGCACGGAAGGAGTTCGCCGGGCGCACCGGGTTCGCGCTCCTCGCCGAGCAGGTCGGCCTCCGGGCCCGCTGGGCGGACGGCGACCGGTCCGCGTCGCTCGCGGCGGCCTCGGAGAGCGCCGCGGAGCGGCTGGAGCGTGCCGGGTGGGCACCGGCCGCGGCAGAGGTGCGGATCCTCGCCGGACGCGTCGCCCTCGACCGTGGGCGGCGCGCGGACGCCGGGCGCCTGCTCGGCGGCGTACGCGGCGGAGGCACCGTGAACGGCACCGTCGCGGCCTGGCACGCGGCGGCGCTGCTCCGGCTGGCGGGCGGCGACCGGAGCGGCGCGGCGGCGGCCGTACGCGCGGGGCTGCGGGTCGTGGACGAGCACACCGCCGCCCTCGGGGCCGCGGAGTTGCGCGGGCACGCGGCCGGGCAGGCCGCCGAGCTGGCCGAGCTCGGGCTGCGGCTCGCGTCCGGCCCGCGCGCCCTGCTGCTCGCCGCGGAGCGGTCGCGGGCGATCGCGGACCGGCCGCCGGCGATCCGGCCTCCGCGCGACCGGCGGCTGGCGGGCCTGCTCGCCGAGCTGCGCCGGGTGAGCGCCGAGGTGCCCGACCGGCCCGCGCTGCTGGCCGCCCAGACGCGCCTGGAAGACGCCGTACGCGCCTGCACGCGGCGTCTCGCGGCGAGCCGCGAGACCGTACGCGGGTGGGCGTGGCTCGTGCCGGAGCTGGCCGAGGCGCTCGGCGGCCGGATGTTCGCCGAGCTGATCCACAGCGGCGACGATCTCCTCGCCGTGACCGTCGCGGACGGGCGCTGCCACCGGCGGTCGCTCGGCTCGTACGCGGAGGCCTGCCACGACGTACGGCTGCTGCGCTTCGCCGTGGCGCGGCTCGCGCGCGACACGGGCGACCTGACGGCGCGCCGGAGCCTGGCGTGCGCGGCGCGGCGCCTCGACACCCGGCTGCTCGGGCCACTGGGCCTCGGCGACCGGCCCGTCGTCCTCGCCCCGGCGGGGATGCTGCACGGCCTGCCGTGGCCGGCGCTGCCCTCTCTCACCGGGCGGGCGGTGACCGTCGTCCCGTCGGCGGCGAGCTGGCTGCGCGCGACGCGGGCGCCGTCACGCGCCGGTCACGTGGCCGCGGTCGCCGGGCCCGGCCTCGCCCACGCGCGCGACGAGGCGGAGGCCGTGGGCGCGCGCCACCCCGGCGCGCTGGTGCTCACCGGCGCGGAGGCGACCGCCGAGGCCGTGCGCGCCGCGCTCGACGGCGCCGCGACGGCCCACATCGCGGCACACGGGACGTTCCGCTCCGGCAACGCGCTGTTCTCCGGCATCCGGCTCGCCGACGGGCCGCTCATCACCTACGACCTCGAACGCCTCAGCCGCCCGCCGGGCCTGATGATCCTGTCCGCCTGCGACGCGGGCCGCGCCGACGTCCGCGCGGGCGAGGCCGTCATGGGCATGGTCGGCGCGAACCTCGCGTTCGGCACCAGAACCGTGATCGCCGGTGTCACCCCGGTCGGCGACGCGGCGGCACGCGACCTCATGACCGGCGTCCACGACCTCCTGGCCGAGGGGATCTCGCCCGCCGAGGCCCTCGCCGCGACGCCGCGCACACCGGCGACCCTCGGTTTCGTCTGCTTCGGGGCCGGATACTGAGACGGCGGCGTACAGGGAGGCACGATGCCGGAGCGGATGCGTGATCACTGGTGGTGGCGGCCCGGGGTACGCCCAGGGCGCAGGGTGCTCGTGTGGCACTTGCTGTTCGACGACCAGCCGCAGGTGCGTGAGCTGGTGCGCGGCTGCCAGGAGCGGCTGAGCGGGGTCGCTGGACTGGATCCCGTGCCGCTCGACTGGCTGCACATGACGGCGCTCGTCGCGGGCTTCGCCGACGAGACGAGCGGCTCACGTGTCCGCGAGATGGTCGAGGCGGTGCGCGAGCGGATGCGGCTCCTCGCCCCGGCCGACGTCTCCCTCGGGCGTCCGTTGTTCCACGACGAGGGGCTCGCCCTGGGCGTGAGCCCGGAGGACGGCGCGCGGGCCGTACGGGCCGGGGTGCGGGCGGCGGTGGGCGCGGGCGAGCCCGGCTGGACGCCTCACCTGTCCGTGGCCTACAGCAACGCCGATGGTCCGAAGGATCCCCTGGTCACCGCGATGCGGCTGCCGCCGGAGCCGGTCGGCGCGCGGATCGGCGCGGTCCACCTGGTCTCCCAGGAGCGCGTGGGTCACCGGTACGTCTGGGACCGCCTGGAGACCGTGCCCATCGGCGCGTGAGAGTCCGTGCCCAGGTCGCGGGGTGAACGGCCGTAGCGCCCGGTAGCGTACCCAGGTGACCGATCGGACCTTCACACTCGGTGAGGCGCGCGGGCTGATCCCCGAGGTGCGCGCGCAGATCGACGCCATCGTCGCCGCACGCGCCGACCTCGCCGAGCTCTCGTACGCGCTGGACAAGGGCGTCACGTCGCATCTGGGCGGGCGGCCCGAGGTGAAGGCGTACGAGGCGCGCATCGACGAGGCGCTGGGCTGGTTCACGATCCAGGGCATCGAGGTGAAGGGCGTCGTGCCGGTGCTGGTCGACTTCCCTTCCTTCCACCGCGGGCAGTCCGTGCGGCTGTGCCTCCTGGAGGGTGAGACGGAGCTCGGCTGGTACCACCGCACCGATCTCGGCTTCGCCGGCCGGCGCCGCCTGCCCTGACCCGATCAGCCGCCGGTCGCGACCCGGCGGCCGGGGTCGGTGATCCAGTTCGACCAGGAGCCGGCGTACAGCGCGGCCGGGACACCCGCCACGGCGAGGGCCAGCACCTCGTGTGCCGCGGTCACTCCGGAGCCGCAGTACGCGCCGACCCTCGCGTCGCCGGAGACACCGAGCGCCTCGAAGCGCTCACGCAGCCGCTCGGGCGCCAGGAACCTCCCGTCGCCGACGACGTTTTCGCCGGTCGGGGCGCTGACCGCGCCGGGGATGTGACCGGCGACCGGGTCGATCGGCTCGGTCTCGCCACGGAAGCGCTCGGCGGTACGCGCGTCGAGCAGCACGCCGCCCTCGGCGATCGCCGCCGCGCCATCGGCGTCGACCAGCGGCATGCCTCCCGGCGTGGCCGTGAAGTCGCCCGGGGTGACCTTCGTCGCCTCGGTCGTGACCGGCCGGCCCGCCTCGACCCACGCGTGGTAGCCGCCGTCGAGGACGCGTACGCGCTCGTGGCCGAAGTAGCGGAGGGTCCACCAGGCGCGCGCGGCGGCGGTGGAGTCCTTGTCGTCGTAGACGACGACAAGGTTCGACGGGCCCACTCCGGCGCGCCGCATGGCGTCCTGGAACTCCCCCGCGTCGGGCAGCGGGTGACGGCCACCGGGCCCCGGCGGGGCCGCGAGGTCGCGGTCGAGGTCGACGAAGACCGCGCCCGCCAGGTGTCCGCGGCGGTACGCCTCGATGCCGGGCGGGCCGCCGAGGCGCCAGCGGACGTCGAGCAGGACGACGCCGTTCTCTCGGAGCGCGCGGACGAGTGCAGGAACGTCGATGAGTGGGTGCACAACGCCAGTGTGAACGCTGAAGGTCCATGGGGCGAGAGACGGCTCGCCGCTTTCGCTCACGGCTTCGCGGTACGGAGCGTCACTCCGCGGCTTCGCGGGACAGCAGCGGGACGAGTTGCTCGGCGAGCACGAGTGAGCCGTGCATCCCGATGAGCGACGACTCGACCGGCTCCGCCCGCGTCGCGACGATCGCGACGTCGGCGTACGGGACGGCGACGACGTCGCCGACGCGCCCGGCCATCGCCGGGGCCACCGGCCCGAACAGGCCCGCCTCGGTGGCCTCCGCGCGCGACATCACCCACGCCAGACCGTCGAACCGGTCGCGCCACGCGGCGAGCACGTCACCGGCGGCGCCGGGCGCGGCGTAGACGTGACGGGCGCGCGGCTCGCCGCCGAGCAGCGCCACCCCTTCGCGCAGCGCCGGCTCGGCGTCGACGTCGACGCGCTCGGCCGGATCGGTCATGCCGTGGTCGGCGGTGATGTACAGCGCGGCGTCCGGCGGCATCGCCTCGACGAGCCGCTGCGCGAGCACGTCGACGAACGCCAGGTGGTGGCGCCAGGCCGGGGAGTTCGACCCGCAGGCGTGCCCGGTGGCGTCGAGCTCGCTGTGGTAGACGGTGACGAACGACCGATCGCCCTCGCGGATCGCCTGCTCCGCGCCTGCCACGAGGCGCCCGAGCGAGTCGGCGGGGACGTAGCGCGCACCCCGGTGCACCGCGCGGGTCAGGCCGCTGCGCCGGTAGGCGCCGGCCGAGACGAGCGCGGTCGCCACGCCCGCCGCGGCGGCGCGCTCGTACATGGTGGTCACCGGCTGCCACGTCACCGGGTCGACCTGGTCGTCCCAGCGCAGGCAGTTGATGAGCCGTCCCGCGCCCGGGATCGCGACCTGGTAGCCGAGCATGCCGTGCTCGCCCGGCGGGCGGCCGGAGCCGAGCGAGGCCAGGCTGGTCGCGGTGGTCGCGGGGAACCCTGCCGCCAGCGGGCGGCCCGCCATGGACGACAGGAACGGCGCGTCGGCGGCGTTGGCCCGCAGCAGCTCCCAGCCGAGCCCGTCGACCAGCAGGACGCAGGCCCGCGGGTACGGCGCCAGGCCGAGGACGTCGGTCTCTCCGGGCACGCCGAGCGCCGCCAGGATGGACGGGCTCAGGTCCGCGAGCGAGCCACGGCCGTACGCCGGAACCGCCGGAACCGGTGCGCTCATCGCTCCCGCTGGGCGACGACCTCCGAGAGCGCCTGTGCGAACGCCAGCGCCTGCTCGACCGCGTCGGCGCCGTCGGCGGCCTCGCTGACGCGCAGCGAGAGGTCGTCGGCGGTCAGCGTGCCGGTGTATCCGTGGTCGGCCTCACAGGACTCATCGCCGCAGGACGCCGGCTCGAGGTCGATGTGGGAGATCACTCCCCAGCCGATGGTGACCATCACCTCGGTCGGCGGAATGCCGGGCACGTACGACGCGGGCTCCGGCACCACCCGGGTCACCGCCACCGATTGGACGCGGCCCAGCCTGACGGCTTCTGTGGTCGTGGAGGCGTGCGGATGCGGCATGGCCTCGGTGGGCGGATGCTCATCGGTGTGGCAGACGAGCAGACGGGCCGGTGACAGGACGAGCACGGTGACGTGCCGCCGCACCTCCATCGCCGGATCGAACGTCGCCTCGTGGTGGACGACGTACGCGACAACGGACTCTTCGCCAAGAACCGACTCGACGGCGTCCGCGACGAGCGCGGGGTAGTAGCCGCTCCGTTCGATTGCCGTACGCAGCCCCTGAGCCATCGCTCGGGTTTCCCTCATGTCTCCATCCTGCACTGCCTTGGCGTCATGCGCACACGCACGGGTAGAGAACCGACATGAGTGGACCGACTTCGCCCCCTACGCCGACGCCACGGCCGGATCCGCCGACGCCACGGCCGCCGATACCGGATCCCGAGCCTCCCGTGCCCCCGCCGCAGCCGCCTCCCGAGCCGGGGCCGCCCGTGCCCGGACCCGCGCCGAGCCCGCTGCCGCCGATCCCGGACCCGCTGCCTCCGCCGCAGCCCGAGGAGCCTCCGCCGGCCGGCCGAGCCCGATCATGAGGACCGGAGCCGCCGGGCGTGTTCCGTACGGCGGCCCGGCGGCCGGGACAGGCTCAGCCGCGCGCTCCGCGTGATGACGCCGGCCGGGCCGGCGATCACCGGGTCGAGATCCAGCCGCGCGACCTCGGGCAGGTCGTCGGCCAGCAGGGAGACCCGCAGCAGAAGGTCTTCGAGGGCGCCCGTGTCGACCGGCTCCGCGCCCCGGTGGCCCAGGAGCAGCGGCGCGGTGCGCACCGCGCGTACGAGCTCGGCCGCCTCCACGTCGGTGAGGGGCGCCAGCCGGTACGCCCGGTCGTCCAGCAGCTCGGCGGTGACCCCGGCCAGGCCGAACGACACGATCGCGCCGAACGAGGGGTCCTCCGCCGTCGTGATCCGGGTGGCGACGCCGTCGCCGCCCGTGCCGATCTCGATGCCGTAGCAGCCGAGGAGCTCGGCGATCTTCGTGGGCTCCGGGTCTCCCCCGCCGGCCTGCTCCTCGACCAGGGACCGCGCCCTGGCGCGGTCGATGCCGCCGAGGCCGGGCACCCGGCCGCGCGGGCGCCGCCGCCATCCCGCGTACCGCGCCGCGTAGGCGAGCGCGCGCACGGCGTCCTCCGGCGCCGGGTAGGAGGGGACGGCGCCGTGCAGCAGGCCGTGCTCGCCCAGGTAGGCCGCCACGACCGGCTTGCCGCCGCCCTCGGCCGTCCGGACGATCGCCGCCGCGACCTCCGCCGACATGGCGGCCATGTCGCCGCGCACCGCCGGGGCGTAGACGGTCACGACCGCGTCCGTGCCGTCGTCGGCGAAAGCCGCCTGGAGCGCGGTCTCGAACTCCGCCGGGCCGGCATCGGGCCCGAGGTCGACGGGCGGCAGCGGGGCGAGGCCCTGGACCGTCGCGGCGTCCTGGACGAGCAGCCCGAGGGAGTCGGAGTTGCCCACGACCGCGACCCGGTCGCCTTTCGGCAGGGGCTGGTAGGCGAGGACCTGGGCGACGTCGAACAGCTCGCCGAGCGAGTCGACGCGCACCACTCCCGCCTGGGCGAACAGGGCGCTCACGGCGTGGTCGGGCAGGCTCAGCGCCTGCGCGGCGTGGCCGAGCGGCACGCCCTGGGTGGTGCGGCCGCTCTTGACCGCGACGATCGGCTTCGCGCGGCTGATCCGGCGCGCCAGGCGGGTGAACTTACGCGGGTTGCCGATCGACTCCAGGTACAGCAGCACCACCGTCGTCGCCGGATCTTCCTCCCAGTACTGCATCAGGTCGTTGCCGGAGACGTCCGCGCGGTTGCCCGCGGACACGAAGGTCGACAGGCCGAGGCCGCGCTCGGCGGCCCAGCGCAGGATCGCGATGCCCAGGGCGCCGGATTGGGAAAAGAAGCCGACCGGGCCCGGGCCGGGGAGGGTCGGCGCGAGCGTGGCGTTGAGCAGCACGGCCGGGTCGTTGTTGGCGATGCCGAGGCAGTTGGGCCCGACGACGCGCATGCCGTTCGCGCGCGCCAGGCGTACGAGACGGTCCTGGCGCTCGCGACCCTCCGGCCCGGCCTCTCCGAACCCGGACGAGACCACCACGAGACCATGCACGCCCTTGGCCGCGCACTGCGCCACGACGTCGTTGACCCGGTCGGCCGGGACCGCGACGACGGCCAGGTCGACGGGGTCGGGCACGTCGGTGACGGTGGGGAAGGCGCGGACACCGCCGACGGCCGTGGCCGTGGGGTGGACCGGGAAGACCGGGCCGGTGAAGTCGCCGGCCAGCAGGTTGCGCAGAGCCGCGTGGCCGACGCTGTGCGCGTCGCGGCTCGCGCCGATCACCGCGACCGACCTCGGCGACAGCAGGCGCTGGATCGACCGCGACTCGGCGCGGTGCTCACGTGCGGCCATGACCTCGCGCGTGGTCTCGGTCGGCTCCAGGTCGAGCGTGAGCGCAAGCACGCCCTCCTCGTACCGCTGCTCGGCCTCGAAGCCGGCAGCGCGGAAGACCTTGCTCATCCGGCGGTTCTCCGGCAGGACATCGGCGACGAATCGGCGGACGCCGCACTCGCGCGCGGCCTCGGCGATATGCTCCAGCAGGACGGTGCCCAGTCCTCGGCCCTGCTGGGCGTCCTCGACGAGGAACGCGACCTCTGCGGTGTCGGAACGCTCGCCACCGAATCGGTCGTATCGGACGACGGCGACCATCGCGTCACCGATGGTGGCGATGAGGGCCACGCGGTCGACGTGGTCGACGGTGGTGAAGTGCTCGATCTCGCGTTCGGACAGTCGGGGGCGCGGAGAGAAGAACCGGTAGTAGATCGACTCCGGCGAGAGCCTGGCGTAGAACTCGCGTAGCGGGCCGGCGTCACCCGGCCTGATGGGGCGCAGGTGCGCGGTCCCGCCGTCGGCGAGGACGACGTCGGCCTCCCAGTGGTCGGGATACGGCACAGTTCGAGACTAGTGCCACATCCCTAAATCGCATCTCGTTCGAGACCCATCGGGGTACTGGGAGCTGTTAGGTTTTTTCTCCGGGTCAGGCAGGTCCGCCTCCCCGCCATGGGGCGGCAACTGCAGAACAAGGTGGTGACGTCATGACGCGCGTGGTCGTGGTCGGTGATCTGATGACCGATGCCGTCGCGCGGGCCGCGTACCCGCTGGCGAAGGGCGGAGACACGCCCGCCAGCGTGACGATGCACGGTGGCGGCTCCGGGGCGAACGTCGCCTCGTGGCTCGCCGTCGAGGGCGTCGAGTCCGCCTTCGTCGGGCGGCGTGGTGCCGACATCGCGGGACGTAACCGCGACATGGAGCTCATGGGCTACGGCGTGGACGCCCGCCTGGTGATGGACCCCGAGCGGCCCACGGGCACGTGCGTGGTCATGGTCACGCACAAGGGCGACCGGACGATGCTGTCCGACCCCGGCGCCAACGCCGCGCTGCTCCCCGAGGACATCCCGCAGGATCTGTTCACGCCGGGCGCGCACCTGCACCTGTCGGGCTACTCCCTGCTCAACGACCGGTCGCGCAAGGCCGCGCTGCACGCGATGAAGCTGGCGAAGAACGCCCAGATGTCGGTCACGGTCGACGGCGGCGCCAACTCCCTGCTCAAGCGTGCCGGCGCCGAGCCGTTCCTCGACTGGACCCAGGGCATCCGGCTGCTGATCGTCAACGCCAGCCAGGCCGAGGTCCTGACCGGCCGCGACAACCCGGAGCAGGCCGCGAAGGTCCTGACCGCGTGGTACTCCCAGGTCGTCGTCAAGATGTCCGGCGACGGCGCGCTCTGGTACACCAACGGACGCTCCGAGCCCGTGCACGCGGCGGCCGAGCAGGTCAAGGAGATCGTCGACGGCACGGGTGGCGGCGACGCGTTCACGGCGGGCTTCCTGCCGGCGTGGCTCGACGGAAAGCCGCCCGCGGAGGCACTCGCCGCCGGCTGCCGCCTCGCCGCCCGCGCCATCAGTCACCTGGGCGCACGGCCGATCCTCTAGCCTTACGGCGGCAGGAGAGGGCCCAGTGGGCCGAGGTCCAGGTTGAGGTCGTGCGCGTCGATTTCGAAGCGCTCTTCCAGCTCGGTCATGGCCTCCTCCAGCCGCATGAGGGCGAGGCCGAGCCCCTCGACCTGCTCGTCGCTGAGATCGCCCGAGTCGACCCTGCGCAGCGCCTGGCGTTCCATCAGCTGGCGCACCAGCTCGATGACGGTGAGCACGAGCCGTACGAGGTCGCGCTGCACCTCCTCGGGGTCGGTCTCCAGCCGACGGGGCAGCCGGCCGGCCCTGCTCTCGCTCACCGGGTGATCTCCCGTGCCTCCGCCTGGACGACCCGGTAGACCGGGCCCTCCTCCTCGGCGCTCAGCACGCGGGTCATCTCCGGGCGTATCGAGGCGATCATCGCGCGCAGGGAGATCCGTACGAGGTCGACCTTGGCGATCGAGATCGTGATGTCGCCGGTGATGACGACGCCGCCGGCGAGCAGGCGGTCCAGGAGGTCCACGAGCGCGACCTGCTGTCCGTGCGACGGTCTCGCCGGCGGCGGGGGCATGGCGCTCAGCCGGTCCATGCCGCCTCCTCGTCGGTGGCGAACGAGTACGGCGCCCACGGGCCGGTGAGCTCGACCGAGACCTCGGGGCGCTCGGCGTCGATGGCGGCCACGGCCGCCTGGAACTCCTCGGCCAGCGTGTCGTCGACGAGGTACGCCGCATTGATGATCATCCAGCCCTCGTGGCCGGAGAGCTGCGGGTTCTGCGGCGGGTGCAGGCGCGCGGCCTCGGCGATGGCGCGCAGCTCGGCGTGGGCGTGGTCCGCGAACTCCATGACCTCGGTCTTCGCGGCGGCCTCGGTGCGCTGCCGGGCGCGGCGGCGCATGAGGTAGGAGGTGCCGGGGCGCTCGGGTTCGGCGTCCTCGTCCCGCTCGCCCTCGGCGGGCCGTTCGACCGTCGCGTACCCCTTCACGCCCCATTCCGTACGCCCGGCGATCCGGTCGAGGGCCGCGGTGAACTCCTCTTTCCGGTCGCGCAGGACCTCGCGGACCCGGTCCTCGCTCCGGTAGACCGTGGCCAGGCCCACCGGCACGGTCGGGGCGAACGCCGCGGCGGCGTCCACCACGCCGTGGTGGGCGCGGGCGGTCCGCTCCAGCCAGGCGAGGTCCTCCAGGTTGGCGCGCAGCGCCTCTTCCCCGAAGTCGCCGAGGCCGACCGTGCCGGCCAGCGCCGTCAAGAAGCCCTCGGTCAGGCGGCGCACCGGCGTGCCGCCGACGCCGCGCAGGCCCTCGATCGCGTCTTCGGGGAGGCCGCGGCTGATCCCGTACACGTAGATCCCGGTGTCAGTCACGGCCCTTCTCCTCGTCCGGGGACCAGGACGCCGGACGTCTCGTCCGGCGTTCGACGGCCGGCTGCTCGCGCCGCCCGTCCGCGGCCTCCAGCGCGGCGACCCGCTCGCGCAGGCGGCGGTTCTCACCGGCCAGCTCGCCGCCCGAGGACAGCGTCGGGTCGTGCTCCCACCAGTCGATGCCCATCTCCTTGGCGCGGTCGACGGAGGCGATGACCAGCCTCAGCTTGATCGTGAGCAGCTCGATGTCCAGCAGGTTGATCTGGATGTCACCCGCGATGACGATCCCCTTGTCGAGGACGCGCTCCAGGATGTCGGCGAGGTTGGCCGCCTCCGCGTGCCGCGGCATCACCGACGACTGCCCGTATCCGGCCGGACGTCTCGTCGCCATCGGGTCCATCGCTCACCCCTCCTGAACCTGGCAGCGCGCGTAGCGCCGGATCCGCCGGTACGAAAGCAGCTCTCCGTCCGCGTCGAGCTCGGCCTGGTAGACGGCGAGGATGTCCGTGGAGTCGGGGATCCGGCGGGTCTCCACGACCTGGACGTCGACGCGCCACCCGTGCTCCTCGGTGCTCACCAACGCCGTGACCTCTTCAGGGTCCTTGCCGGTCATCTCGTTGATGTAGTGCCTCGCCAGCCGGGCGGCCCGCATCGCGAGGATCCGCCCGGAGCCGTCCCTCGTACGCTTCCGGTCCGCGCCGGACCTGCGGTCCTCGGCGGCGTGTCCCCTCTCCGGGCGCGTACGGCCCGGCTCGCCGGACTCCTCGGCCGTACGCTCGCGTTCCCGGCTCGCGCGTTCGCGTGGCGGGCGCTCCCGTCGCACGCGCCGTTCGTCGTCGCGGGGCTCGCGCGACGGGTCCCGCGGGTCCGGCTCGGAGCCCTCGCGCCGCACGCTCACTCCTCCGCCCTGCCGACGTGTCCGGGCATCATCCGGGCGAGCAGGTCGTCCTCCAGCTCGGCGGCGTCCTCGTCGGACAGCTCACCGGCCTCGCGCGCCTCCTCGACCAGGGCGAGCTGCCTGCGGATCACCGCCGGGTCGTGCAGTTGCTGGTCCGCCTGGTCGCGCACCATCTCCCCGATCCAGACGACCCCCCTGACCGGGGCGAGCGGCAGCGTGAGCAGTCCCGTGAAAATCCCCATGTCACATCTCCTCCGGCGGCGGCGGGACGAAGTCGTACGGCGCGAGCGGCCCGTCCATCCGGAGCCGCACACGGCCCGCCCAGCGGTAACCGAGTTCGTCCACCGCCTGCTCGAAACCCTGCTGGTCCTCATCGGCGACGAGGAAGGCGGCGTCCACGGCCGTCTCGTCACCGATCGGCGGTCGCGGGGCCACCTCGACGGCGTGGCTCGCGAGCGACCGCACGAGATCCTCGGTGTCGGCCTCGCGCTTGGCGTCGAGGGCGTGCACGATCAGCTCGCCCAGGCGTACGCGGTCGTAGTAGCCGGCGTCGTCGGGGATCCCGCGCAGGCTCTCCCTCAGCCGCAGGACCTCCGGCTCCTCCGAGAGCACTTCTCGCAGGACCGTCTCCTGGACGTAGGCGCCGGAGACGCTGAACTCCGCACGGCCGCGCAGGTCCGCGAGGACCTTGGTGAACCAGTCGTAGTAGGGCTCCAGCATCTCCCTGACCACGGCCTCGGGCGTGGTCACGACCGCGCCGAACCGCAGCGGCAGGATGGTCGCCTGCTCCGCCAGCGACGCCACGACACGTTCGTGCGAGGCCAGGTCCTCTCGCGACCCGAGCGCGCCCGCGGGCGGGAGTTCGCTGACGACGCCGGCGAGGTCGCGGTACCGGATCATCGACACAATGCCGCCGCCCGTGCCGGTCAGCCGGGCCGGCAGGCGGGTGTCGGCCGACAGGATGCCGTACACGTAGCAGACCGGAGACTCCGTGACCTCCGTAGGTTCCTCGGCGTACGACCGGGTCACGGCTCACGCTCCTCACGAGGCGGCGACCTGCGGCGTGCGGGCTTCGGCCTCTCTTCGTACTCGTACTCGTCTTCGTACTCGTCTTCGTGGGCGGGGACGTCGAGCTCGTGTGCCGAGGGGCTCTCGACGGGGGCGCGCGTCTCCGGCAGATCGCCGGCGGGCGGCAGGCGCGGCGAGGAGCCCTGCCGCGTGAGGTCCAGCCGGTTGGTCGCCTCCGCGAAGCGCAGGTAGGTGTCCACGCTCGCGACGACGATGCGGGCGTCGATGGTGATCAGCTCGATGCCGACGAGCGAGACGCGGACGTAGGCGTCGATGACCAGGCCCTTGTCGAGGATGAGCTCGACCACCTCGGCCAGCCCGCCCCCTCGGGAGCGCTCGACGCTGGCTCGTGCCGGTTCCGTCATCGGGCTCGGCCTCCTCGCGGAGGCGGCCGTCCGGCGGCGTGAGTTCGACGCTTCATGAACTCCCCCGCGCGGCCCGGGGTCGCGGACGCCCGGTGGCAGTACGGTCGGGTGGTTCGGGGGCCTGGCGCTACCCGGACCCCATCCGGGGCCACCCGTGCCAGAGAACCGGGCTCGATCCGCGTCTCGTGGACACGGCCGACCACAGGTCGCGGCTGTTGCTCTTCACGACTCTACCTGCAGGAACGTAAATAATCCGTCTCAGATGCGTGGATTACGGACGGGTCAGGACGTGACAGCGAGTGTGAGGGGCAGAACGCCGGGAGCGCCGGCCTCGCGGAGCAGCTTCGCCGCGACGGTGACCGTCCACCCGGTGTCGATCCGGTCGTCGACGAGCAGAACCGGGCCCGGCGCGGATCCCGCGACCTCCGGCACTGTCAGCGAACTCCACAGGGCGCGGACCCGCTGGGCGCTGTTGTGGCGGCGCGGCCCCGGGCCCTCGCCGGTGTAGCCGACCTCGCCCAGGTAGGGCAGCCGGCCGATCCCGGCGATGCGGCGGGCCAGGTCGCCGATCATCGTAGGCCGGCTCGCGGACGCCATCGCGACCACTCCGGCGGGGCGTTCGGCCCAGTCCCAGGCGGACAGGACCTTGACGACGGCGTCGAAGACCTCGTCCGGCACCGGCCGGTCCGGCGCGCCGTCAGCGAGGATCTCGCGCAGGCGGTTGCCCCAGCCGATGTCGGTCATCCGGCCGAGCGCCCGGCCCGGCCCGGCCTGCAGCGTCGCCGGGATGCGGCCCGAGATGCCCTCGGCCTTCATGCCGGTGGGCCACATGCGGCGCGGCGTCACCTCGACGCCCGGCCTGCGCAGCCGGTCACGGGCCTGGGAGGCGCTCGCGTCGGAGACCTCGGCGGAGCGGTGGCGGCCGGTGCAGTTGTCGCAGCGCCCGCACGGCACCGCCTCGGGGTCGTCGAGCTGCCGCCGGAGGAACTCCATCCGGCACTCGCCGGTGTCGAGGTAGTCGAGCATCGCGCCCTGCTCGCGCGACCGCTCGCCCGCGACCCGCTCATAGCGCTCGCGGTCGTAGGACCACGGCTGTCCGGTCGCGGTCCAGCCGCCCTTGACCCGGCGTACGGCTCCGTCGACGTCGAGGACCTTGAGCATCATCTCCAGCCGACTGCGGCCCAGGTCGACCCGTGTCTCCAGGGCCGCGGTGGACAGCGTGCCCTCCTCCTCCAGCACCTGCAGCGCGAGGCGTACGACCGGCTCGGGAGGGAACGCCAGGCTGGCGAAGTAGGCCCAGATGTCGCGGTCCTCCCTGCCCGGCAGGAGGATCACCTCGGCCCGCTCGACACCACGGCCGGCGCGGCCGATCTGCTGGTAGTAGGCGACCGGCGACTGCGGCGCGCCCAGGTGGACGATGAAGCCCAGGTCGGCCTTGTCGAACCCCATGCCCAGGGCGCTGGTCGCGACGAGGGCCTTCACCTTGTTGTCGAGCAGGTCGCGCTCGGCCTGGAGGCGCTCGGCCTGCTCGGTCTGGCCGGTGTAGGCGGCGACGTCGTACCCACGGTCGCGCAGAAAGGAGGCGATCTCGTGAGCCGCGGCGACGGTGAGGGTGTAGATGATGCCGGAGCCGGGCAGCTCGGTGAGCTGTTCGGCCAGCCAGGCGAGCCGCTGCTCGGCGGCCGGCAGCCGGACGACCGAGAGCCGCAGGCTCTCGCGCTCCAGCGGGCCCCGCAGCACCAGGGTGTCACCCTCCTGGCCGCCCGCGAGTTGGTCGGCGACGTCGCGCGTGACGCGAGCGTTGGCGGTCGCGGTGGTGGCCAGCACCGGCACGCCGGGCGGCAGTTCGCCGAACAGGGTGCGCAGCCGTCGGTAGTCGGGCCGGAAGTCGTGGCCCCAGTCGGAGATGCAGTGCGCCTCGTCGACGACGACCAGGCCGGCGCCGGCCGCGAGCTTGGGCAGGACCTGGTCGCGGAACTCGGGGTTGTTGAGCCGCTCCGGGCTGACCAGGAGGACGTCGACCGCGCCACCCTGCACGTCGGCGTAGACGTGCTCCCAGTCGTCGGTGTTGGCGGAGTTGATCGTGGCGGCCTTGATCCCGGCGCGCTCGGCGGCGGCGATCTGGTTGCGCATCAGGGCGAGCAGCGGGCTGACGATGACGGTCGGCCCGGCGCCGCGCTCGCGCAACAGGGCGGTCGCGACGAAGTAGACGGCCGACTTTCCCCAGCCGGTGCGCTGGACGACGAGCGCGCGCCGTCGCCCCTCGACCAGGGCCTCGATCGCGACCCACTGGTCGTCGCGCAGCCGGGCGTGGTCTCCCGCAAGTGATCGCAGGCATGCTTCGGCCCGCTCGCGGAGTGTGTGGTCAGCCATGCGGTCCTTGGTATCAGGCGCCGGGGACCGAATGGGACCGGTCAGCCGGTCTGGGCGAACTCGGAGACGATCACGGCGTCGAGCAGGCCGGGGAATCGGGAGTCCAGATCGTCGCGCCGGAGGGTGAGCAGGCGCCGCGCGCCCTGCACACGCGAGTGGGTGATCCCGGCCTCGCGCAGGATACGCAGGTGGTGAGACATGGTCGACTTGCTGACCTCCAGACCCGCATCGTGCTGGATCTGCCCGCAGGCCGACTCCCCGACCCTGGACAGGGTCTGCACGGTCGCCAGGCGTGCCGGATCGGCCAGGGCGGCCAGGACCTTGGGCAGGCTCAGCTCCTCGACCGAGGGATGAATCATCTCTTCGTTCACACGGGCAGCATAGTTCAGGCTTGCGAAATGTTCGACCACTATCGTACTGTTCGATGGACTTCGAACCCTTCGGTGCCTGTCGAACACTATGGAGCGACGTGTCCCACCCCATCTCGACCACTGATCCGCGCCGGTGGATGATGCTGCCGGTGATCCTGTCGGCGACCTTCATGGCGCTGTTCGACTTCTTCGTCGTCAACGTCGCCGCACCGTCCCTCGAAACCGAGCTGCACGCCGGACCCGCCGCACTGGAACTCGTCGTCGGCGGCTATGCCTTCACCTACGCCGCCGGAATGGTCACCGGAGGCCGCCTCGGCGACCTGTTCGGCTACCGCCGCCTGTTCCTGACCGGAATGGCGGCCTTCTCCGTCGCCTCCCTGCTCTGCGGGCTCGCCCAGACACCCGCCCAACTGGTCGCCGCACGGCTCCTGCAGGGGGTGACCGGCGCCGCCATGGTCCCGCAGGTGCTCGCCCTGATCACCTCGACGTTCCCGGCCGCGGAACGGCCGCGCGCGATGTCGTGGTTCGGCGTCACGATGGGCGTCGGCGCCGTCGCCGGCCAGGTGCTGGGCGGCCTGCTGCTGAACGCCGACGTGTTCGGGCTCGGCTGGCGCGCCATCTTCCTGATCAACGTTCCGGTGGGCCTGGCCGCGCTGGCCTTCGCGGCGCGACTGCTCCCGGGCAACCGCTCGGTACGGCACCCGCGGCTCGACCTCGCCGGCGCCCTGGGCGTGTCCGGATCCCTGGCCCTCGCGCTGGTGCCGCTGATCCTCGGCCGCGAGCAGGGCTGGCCCGCCTGGACCTGGGTGTCCCTCGCCGCCGCCCTGCCCGCGATGTCCCTCACCCTGGGCTGGGAGCGGCGGCTCACCCGCCGCGGCGGCGACCCGCTGCTCGACCTGACACTCTTCCGCGACCGCTCGTTCTCGGCCGGGCTGCCGATCAACGCCGCGTTCATGGGCTACTTCGGCAGCTTCATGTTCGTGATGACGCTGCTCCTGCAAGGCGGCATGGGCATGTCCGCACTGGACGCCGGCCTGACCTTCGCACCGCTCGGAGTGCTGTTCGCCGCGACCTCCGTGCTGGGCCGCCCGTTCATCGCGCGGTACGGCGTCCGGGTGATCACCGCCGGCGGGCTGGTCGCCGGGGCCGGCCTGCTGATCCTCGCCATCGAACTGCAGTCACTGGGCGGTGACATCACCGCGGCGTGGCTGTTCGTCCCGACGGGCCTGGTCGGACTCGGCAACGGCCTGGCCTTCCCGGCCCTGGTCGGAGCCGTCCTCACGGGGGTGCGCCCGACTCACGCGGGGGCGGCGGCGGGCGTGCTCGCGACGACACAGCAATTCGCCAGCGCGGCCGGTGTCGCGGCGCTCGGCGCGGTCTTCTTCGGAGTGCTCGGCACCCGGCCGGCCCGAGCCGACTTCGCCGCCGCGGCGGAGTCGGTCACCTTCCTCGCACTGGCCCTCGTCCTGGCCGCCTCGGCCCTGACGGCCCTGCTGCCCCGTACGAGGCAGGCGAAGTCTCCGGTCGCGGAGCCGGAGATCCTCGTCGAAGCCGCCTGATACGCCCGATCGGTGCTGCGGGTCAGACCCGCAGCACCTCGGCGCGTACACCCCGTGCGTCGAGCAGGCGGCTGATGTCGCCGACATCGGATGTGATCACCGAGTCGCCCGCCCGAGTCAGCCACGCGATGTGCCCGTCGACCACGTCGGCCATCCCCGCGTGCCGCAGCAGCTCCCCGACACAGCGATCCGCCTCTTGGTCGAGCGGCAGCACGTCGATGCCCTTCAGAGCGAGTGCGAGACGCGCCTGCCGCGCGCCGTCGCGCCAGACCTGAGCGACGACGGCGCACGAGGTGCGGACGCCGCTACCGCGGATCTGGTAGAGACGGCGATTGATCTCACGGTCACCCTTGTCGAGAGCCAGGAGCGCCCCCGCGTCGAGAACGACCCCCATCAGGACGCCTTCTTCTTGCCGCTGACGTAGGCGACCGGAATGGGCTCGGCGAGTTCTTCCTCCGTGAACGCGCCGAACTCTTCCTGATAGGCCGCCATGTACTCGTCCCATGCCTGCTGGCGGAGTTTCTCCGCCGTGGCCTCGGACACCCAACTCGACACACTCATCCCCTTACGCTCCGCATCCGCCTTCGCGGCAGCGTACAGGTCGGGATCGAGGGAGATGGTTACTTTGCGTACACTCACGGTTACCATCATACCGCGGTATGACCGGACCGGCCAGGGACCTCCTGGAGGGTCTCCAGCGACGGTGACGCGACGTCGTGATGGCCGGCGAGGCGCAGGGTGAGCTCCAGTTCCGCGAGGAGGCAGCGCAGGACGTGACGGACGCCCTCCTCGCCGGCGAGCGCCAGCCCGTACACGTAGGGGCGTGCCACCAGCACGGCCTTGGCGCCCATCGCGAGGGCCTTGACGACGTCGGCCCCCGTACGGATGCCGCTGTCGAAGAGCACGTCGATCTGATCACCGACCGTGTGCGCGATCGGGGGGAGGGCGTCCAGGGCGGCGATCGCGCCGTCCACCTGGCGGCCTCCGTGGTTGGACACGACGATTCCGTCCATGCCCGCGTCGACGGCGCGGCGTGCGTCGTCGACGTGCTGGATGCCCTTCAGCGCGATCGGGCCGTCCCAGTGCTCGCGCAGGAACTCCAGGTCGTCCCAGGTCAGGGAGGAGTTCCCGAACACCGACACCCAGTGGAGTATCGGGTTGTCCCCGGCGCGTTCGGTGAAGACGGGGTCGGCGAAGTAGTTCTGGTTACCGATGCCGCGCAGGAACGGCAGGTAGGCGTGGTCGAGGTCGTGTGGGCGCCAGGCGAGCGTGAAGGTGTCGAGCGTGAGCACGAGCGCGGTGTAGCCGGCGGCTTTCGCGCGGGCGAGGAAGCTGATCGCCAGGTCGCGGTCGTTCGGCCAGTACAGCTGGTACCAACGCGGCCCGTCCACCTCGGCCACCTCTTCCATGGCGCGGGAGGCGGCCGTGCTCAGCACCATCGGCACGTCCAGCGACTTCGCCGCCCTGGCCACCGCGAGCTCGCCTTCGGGATGCACGATGTTCAGCACGCCGACCGGGCCGAGGAGCACCGGCGCGGGCAGCGAGTGGCCGAGCACGGTCGTCGTCAGGTCGCAGCCGGTCGTGCCTCGCAGCATCTGCGGCACGATCCGCCACCGCCGGAACGCCTCGCGGTTGGCACGCGCCGTCTCGCCCGTCCCCGCCGAGCCCGCGACATACCCGTACGCCTCAGGTGGCAGGGCCTTCTCGGCGAGGGCCTCCAGGCGCGTCAGGTCGGTCGGCAGGGGCGGAACGGCGTCGGCGAGGCCGTTCAGATAGATCTCGTTCTGGAAGTCCGCGTACATTCGGCGCTCCTTTTCGCGACATATTCACGCTATCGGGCGCGGCTCGCCGAGGCAGTACGTGCACAAGGTGTCGTGGCGACACGCAACAATGGCGGGTATGGCACGACGTGGTACGCAGACCCCTCCCCCGCCGGACTTCGAAGAGAACATCGTCGACGTCGACGTCTCCGAAGAGATGCGGGGCAGTTATCTCGAGTACGCCTACTCGGTCATCTACCAGCGGGCGCTCCCCGACGCGCGCGACGGGCTGAAGCCGGTCCAGCGCCGCATCCTGTACTCGATGAGCGAGATGGGCCTGCGCCCCGACCGGGGGCACGTCAAGTGCGCCCGCGTCGTCGGCGAGGTGATGGGCAAGCTGCACCCGCACGGCGACAGCGCGATCTACGACGCCCTCGTACGCCTCGCGCAGCCCTGGTCGATGCGGATGCGGCTCGTCGACGGGCACGGCAACTTCGGCTCACTCGGCGGCGACGACTCCCCCGCCGCGATGCGGTACACCGAGGCTCGCATGTCGCGCGAGGCCGCGCTCATGGTGGCGAGCATCGACGAGGAGACCGTCGACTTCCGGCCCAACTACGACGGGCAGGAGCTGGAGCCGGAGGTCCTGCCGTCGGCGTACCCCAACCTGCTGGTCAACGGCGGATCGGGCATCGCCGTCGGCATGGCCACCAACATGGCGCCGCACAACCTCTGCGAGGTCATCGCCGCGGCCCGCCACCTCATCGCCTTCCCCGAGGCGACCCTCGACGACCTGATGCGGTTCGTCCCCGGCCCCGACATGCCGACCGGCGGCAAGATCGTCGGCCTGGACGGCATCCGCGACGCGTACCAGTCCGGCCGCGGCACCTTCCGCACGCGCGCCACCACGCACATCGAGAACGTCACGGCACGCCGCAAGGGCATCGTCGTCACCGAGCTGCCGTACGCCGTCGGGCCCGAGCGCGTCGTGGCGAAGATCAAGGATCTCGTCAACGCGAAGAAGATCTCCGGCATCGCCGACCTGAAGGACCTCACCGACCGGCAGCAGGGCCTGCGCCTCGTCATCGAGATCAAAAACGGCTTCCACCCCGAAGCGGTGCTGGAGGAGCTCTACCGGCTGACGCCGATGGAGGAGACCTTCGGCATCAACAACGTCGCGCTCGTCGACGGCCAGCCGCGCACGCTGGGCCTGCGCGAGCTGCTCCAGGTCTACATCGACCACCGCATCGAGGTCGTACGCCGCCGGAGCATGTTCCGCCGCAAGAAGCGGCAGGACCGGCTGCACCTCGTCGACGGCCTCGTCATCGCGCTGCTCAACATCGACGAGGTCATCCGGGTCATCCGGGAGAGCGACGACTCCTCCGCCGCGAAGACGGGCCTCATGGAGGGCTTCGAGCTGTCGGAGATCCAGGCGCAGTACATCCTGGACACCCCGCTGCGCCGACTCACCAAGTTCGACAAGCTGGAGCTCGAGAAGGAGAAGAAGAAGCTCACCAAGGAGATCGCCGCGCTGACCGCGCTCCTCGAATCGGAGTCCAAGCTGCGCAAGCTGGTCTCCGACGAGCTGGCCGAGGTCTCCTCCGAGTACGGCATGCCGCGGCGTACGGTGCTGCTGGAGTCCTCCGGCCAGGCCACGATGGCCGCGGTGCCGCTGGAGGTCCCCGACGACCCGTGCTTCGTGCTGCTGTCCTCGACCGGCCTGCTCGCACGCACCACCAACCGTGAGCCCCTGTCCGCCGAAGACGGCCGGTCGGCCCACGACGTGATCGTCTCGACGGTGGCCGCGACCGCACGAGGCGAGCTCGGCGTCATCACCAGCGCGGGCCGCCTGATCCGCACCGACGTGATCGACCTGCCGATGATGCCACCGTCGGCCGCCCCGCCGTCCCTGGCCGGCGGCGCCTCACTGAACGAATTCGTCACCCTGCGAGACGACGAGACCGTCGTCGGCCTGACGTCCCTCGACGACGGCTTCACAGTCGGCACCGAACAGGGCGTGGTCAAACGGGTCGCCACCGACTACCCGAAGAACGCCGACGACTTCGAGATCATCGCCCTCAAGGAGGGCGACCGCGTCGTACGCGCGTTCCAACTGGAGTCCGAAGACCACGACCTGGTCTTCATCACCGACGACGCGCAACTGCTCCGCTTCTCCGCCTCGACCGTACGCCCCCAGGGCCGCGCGGCGGGCGGCATGGCCGGCATCCGACTCTCCGCGGACGCCAAGGTCATCTGGTTCGGCGCCCTGAACCCGGACCGCGAGTCCCTGGTCGTAACGATCGCCGGCAACTCCACCGGCCTCCCCGGCACCCAGACCGGCGCGGCCAAGGCCACCGACTACGCCGACTACCCGTCGAAGGGCCGCGCCACCGGAGGCGTACGCGCCCACAGGTTCCTGAAGGGCGAGGACGTCCTGCTGATGGCATGGGCCGGCCCCATCCCGATGAAGGCCACCGGCCCGACCGGCAAGCCGCTGGACGTCACCATCGAAACGGGCCGCCGCGACGGCTCGGGCGTAAAACTCCCAACCCCGATCGCCGCCCTCAGCGGCCCGGTCCGCACCGACGCACCCGAACCACCCCCGGCCGAGGAAGCCCCACCGACGCCTGAGTGACCGAACACAGCCTTTTGAGCGCGCGGCCGGACAGTCCGGCCGCGCGCTCTTCTGTATGCGGCAGCACACTCGGGCGTCGGGACGCCGTGATCAGCGGGGCGGATCGAGATACCTCGCGCTCAAGAGCACGTCGTCCGACGGCTCCACCACGGATGGGACTCCGTGTTCAACGAGGCCCTGCGCGATTCACACCGCGCACCTTCGGGCGCGTAGCCGCGCTACGGTCACGGATTCGAGCCGCGGCGGCTCGGGAAATGTAGGCACATCGCCGCCGCGAATTCACGCCGCACCACCTCAGGCGCACGGCCGCACTGCCGGCCACGGATTCGAGCGGCGCACCTCGGGCGCGTAAGCGCGTACGGTCGCGGATTCGGGCCGCACCACCTCAGGCGCACAGCCACGTGGCGCTCGCGGATTCGGGCCGTGCCATCTCGGGCGCGTAGCCGCATTGCGGTCACGGATTCACGGCGCGCCGCCTCAGGTACGTAGCCGCGTGGCGGTCGCGGATTGACGCCGCGCCACTCTCGCGCGTGGGCGCGTTGTGGTCAGCGGGGCCGGTCTTCGCCCGTGAACGTTCCTGGCGTGCCACATCGCTCGGCGCTCGGCGCTCGGCGCTCGGCGCTCGGCGCTCGGCGCTCGGCGCTCGGCGCTCGGCGCTCGGCGCTCGGCGCTCGGCGCTCGGCGACGATCATCGGTCGTCGGGCCCGGTTGCGGGTGCCGGTGAAGCGGAGTTTGTGGTGCGGTGTTCAGCGGCGAAGTGGCTGGTCGCCGTCGCGTTGGGCGGGGATCCTCGGCTGTTGGGCCATCGCGGCGATGGCTTCCAGGAGTTCCTCGGGTTTGCCGCCGGGTGCTTCGTAGTGCCAGAAGCGGACGATTCGTTCGGCGGCTTCGGGGAGGCGGAACTCCTCGTCGGAGAAGTTCCCTCCTGCCGAGAGCCGGGCGAGGACTGGGGCGTCCTCGGGGAGGTCGGCCGCGTACGCGGCGGCGTTGAGCAGGGCGATCGCGCTGCGCGCGTTGCGGCCCTCGTCGCGGTCGTCGGCTCGGTTGAGCCGCCACCAGGCATAACGACGGAGGCATTCAGCGATCATGGAGGTCTTTCGCACGCTGGTTCTCCTTGAGAAAGCATTCACATAGATCCATAACGCACAGTAGTCGAATGATCACCTCTTGTCATCGTCCGTCGCCCCACGCCACGCCGGACCGGAGAGCTTTTTAAGCCCTCTACCAGGGGAAACATCGCCCTATCAGCCCACACGTCGGTCGGACTCATGATCGAGCACGCTGTCACGGAACCTCTCGCCATCCGGCGAAGGCGGCCCGGCCGGGCGATCGCAGGACGGCGGTGACCGACGGAGCTTCCACCACTCGTCGATGCGCGCTCCGCCGGGCCTGGAAGGTACCGAGACCTTCGGCCACCGCTCCGGAGCCGACGAGGCCGCTGATAGAGCCGGCGGCCACCACTCCGGGATCGGTCGCGCTGCGGGCGCGGAGGTCAGGACGGAGGCCGGAGGCGGAGTCCGAGGACAGATCTCGGAGTGGAGGCCGAGGGTTGAGGTCGCAGCGGAGGCCGGAGGCCGAGGGTGAGGCGGATGGTCGGGCCGCTCACCGATCCGTGCCGAGGGAGTCGTGGCCGAACTCGACAGCTCGGCGCCGACGCGATTGCGGTGGCCGACGCCAGCCGAAGGTCGGGGCGGAGGCCGAAGGGCATGGGCCGATGCCGAAGGTCATGGTGGAGGTCGGGTCGTGGATTTGGCGGGAGCCTCGCCGAGTCGGCGTACGGTCTTGGGGTCCTAGGGGGCCGGGATCCGTGGCTTCTCTCTGCGCGTGGCTCGGCGTCGCTCGTGCGATGTTACTGCCAGCTCATGGTGGCGCGGGCCGGGCTGGGCGAGGGTGGAGTCTCTGGAGCGCGCATGGGCGGTCCGTGCGCGGCGGCGCTCTCCCGGGGACGGGCGGGTGGGGGCGGGTGTTCACCCAGAGTCGGCGAGGCCCTTGCGGTAGGCGTACGTCACGGCTTGGGCTCGGTCTCGGACGGCGATTTTGGCGAACAGGTTGTTGATGTGGGTCTTCACCGTCGCTTCGCTGATGAACAGCTCCCTTGCGATCTCGGCGTTGGAGCGGCCGCCGGCGATGAGGGTCAGGACCTCGGCCTCGCGTTGGGTCAGGCCGTCCGGGAGGTCGCCGCGTCTGCGGGTCGGCTGGTTTCCGGTGGCCAAGGCGTCGACCAGGCGGCGTTGTACCGATGGGGCCAGTTGGGCCTGGCCGTCTCGTACTACGTCGATGGCGCGGGCTATCTCCTCGGCGCCGGCGTCCTTGGTCAGGTAGCCGCGGGCGCCGGCCTGGAGAGCCGCGAAGACCGACTCGTCGTCGCTGTAGGTCGTTAGGACGACGATCTGTACGGCCGGGTGTGCGGCCTTGATGCGGCGTGTGGCCTCGACGCCGTCCACGCGTGGCATGCGCAGGTCCATGAGCACCACGTCCGGTACATGCTCGTCCACCAGCCGTGTCGCCTCCTCGCCGTCCCTGGCGGCGCCGACGACCTCCACGTCCGGTAGCAGGCCTAGGAGCAGCACCAGCCCGTCCCGTACGACCGTCTGGTCATCGACCACGAGTACCCGCGTCACACCGACTCCCTCAACAGCGCACACCGGCCCGGAACGACCACGACTCTCCTCACCCTCCATGCACCCGCCCGCTCGCGCCGGAACGGCCGGGCACCCAGCGCCGGAACGGCCCGGCATCCCGCGTTCACAGGGGCACTCTCAGCTGGACGCGGAAGCCCTCGCCCGCAGGGCCCGCGTCCAGGGTGCCGCCGATCAGTTCGGCGCGTTCGCGCATGCCGACCAGGCCGTATCCGCCGCCGCTCTCGGCCAGGGGGCCGGGTTCTCTCCGTTTGCCCGCGTCGGTGACGTCCAGTTCGCACCAGCCGTCCGAGCTGCGAAGGGTGATGGTCACGTCCGCGCCGGGGGCGTGTTTGCGGGCGTTCGTCAGCGCTTCCTGCGCGGTGCGGATCACGGCTAGGCCGGCCTTGGGCGGTGGATTTCCCGGTGAGCCCTCGATGGTCAGGTCGCAGCGGGCGTCGGCGAGGACGCGGTGTTCGTCGGAGAGTTCGCGCAGGACCTCGTCGAGGGGCGGGATGTCGCCGCGGAGGGTGGCGAGCGCACGCCGGGTCTCCTCCAGGCCGCTGCGGGCCATGCCGCGGGCGCGTTCGACCCGTTCGAGCGCCTCATCCGTACGGCCGCCGACGATCAGCAGCCGGGCGCCTTCCAGATGGACGAGCTGCGCGGACAGCGAGTGGGCCAGGATGTCGTGGATCTCGCGGGCGATGTGTGAGCGTTCGGCGAGGATGAGGTTCTGCTGTTCGGTCAGCCGTGTGTTCTCGCGTGCCTGGCCGGCGCGTATCCCGGCGAACATCCCGAGCAGGCCGACGATCGTCCACAGCTCGCCGACGGGGCGCCCCTGAAGGAGGATCGTCACGAGCATCCCGCCCGCCGCGATGCCCGCGACCGGAACGGAGCCGCGAAGCGGCGTGGTCGAGGCGGCGAACCCGGCGGCGGCGAAGAGGAGGGCGCTGCCCGGCCGTGCCGGTGCGAACGCGTAGACGGGGACGCCGATGAGGGCGGCGGCCACGTACAGCAGGTGCACGTGCGGGATATTTCGCGCGTGCATGACCAGGCTGACCGCGAGGCAGCCGGTCGAGACGAGGACCCCGGCGGTGAACGCGAGGTCCGCGCCGGCCGGCCCGAGGCCCGGGCGGGCCGGGCCTCGGAGCATCACGTAGATGTAGTAGACGAGCAGGGCACCGATGATCGCGGTACGCACGGTGGACCTCTCACCCGGCCGAGGGGGGCGTACGAGGGTCCGGTGCGTCACGGGTAAACGCTAACCCTCTCCGGGCGCGTGCGTACCCGCCAGGAGATGACGACGTTCTGGGCGAGCAGCCATGCGGCGGCCGAGAGCATGATCGCGCCGCTCCCCGTGTGTACGCCGGCCGCGTATCCGACCGCGACGAGCCCGCCGCGTACGGCGATGGACAGCAGGAACACTCCGAACGTCGCCCAGGTGCCCCGGCTCCAGGGAGAGCCGTCGGCCTCGTGCCAGACGCGCATCGTCGCGCCGAGGCCGAGTCCGAGCAGCAGCGCGGCGACGATCTCGACGGCCAGCAGCCCGGCGCTCAGCGCGGTGTGCTCCGTGTCGAGCACGTTCCCTTGCGCGACACCGATGACCCCGAGGGCGACCGGGATGACCCACATCCGCCCCGACTCGAACCGGCGGGACGAGAAACGACGAACGATCACGAACGCCACGACGGCGGCGATGACCAATCCACTCAGTACTTCATGCATGCCGAGGACGCTACGGATCGGCGCACCGGCATGGATCGGAGCCCGGATGGAGCTTCGGGGAGTCCACCCGCGGGTGGACTCCCAGGCCCTCAGATGTCGATGCGGGAGTCGTCGAGCTCGGCGGCTCCGACGGAGATGAACTGGCGGCGCGGCGCGACCTCCGACCCCATCAGCAGGTTGAAGATCTGCGCGGCTTCCTCGGCGTCCTCGATGCGGATGCGGCGGAGCATGCGGTGGCGCGGGTCCATCGTCGTCTCGGCGAGCTGGTCGGCGTCCATCTCACCGAGGCCCTTGTAGCGCTGGATCGGCTCTTTCCAGCGGGTGCCGCGCCGCTCGAACTCCACGAGCTTCTTGCGCAGCTCGGCGTCGGAGTAGGTGTAGATGTGCTTGTCGCGGCCCTTGCGAGGGTTGGTCAGCTCGATGCGGTGCAGGGGCGGCACGGCCGCGAACACCCGCCCGGCGTCGAGCATCGGCCGCATGTAGCGGTGGAGGAGCGTCAGCAGCAGGCAACGGATGTGCGCGCCGTCGACGTCGGCGTCGGCCATCAAGATGATGCGGCCGTAGCGGGCGGCGTCGACGTCGAAGGTACGGCCGGAGCCGGCACCGAGCACCTGGATGATCGAGGCGCACTCGGTGTTCTTCAGCATGTCGGCGACAGAGGCCTTCTGAACGTTGAGGATCTTGCCGCGGATCGGCAGCAGCGCCTGGAACTCGGAGTTGCGGGCCAGCTTGGCGGTGCCGAGCGCGGAGTCACCCTCGACGATGAACAGCTCGCTGCGGTCGTCGGCGGTGCGGCAGTCGACCAGCTTGGCCGGCAGCGCGGAGTTCTCCAGCGCGCTCTTGCGGCGCTGGTTCTCCCGCTGCTGGCGGGCGGCGATGCGCGCCTTGGCGGCCGCCACGACCTTCTCGAGCACGGCGCGCATCTGCTGCTTCTGGGCGCGCTTGGGGGTGTCGAAGGCCTCTTTGAGCTCGCGGGAGACCACCTGGGAGACGATGCGGGTGGCGGCCGAGGTGCCGAGGACCTCCTTGGTCTGGCCCTCGAACTGCGGCTCGGGCAGGCGCACCGTGACGACGGCGGTGAGGCCTTCGAGGATGTCGTCCTTGATGACCGGGTCGTCGCCGTTCTTGAGCAGCTTCGTGGCGCGGAGCTGGTCGTTGAGAATCTTGACCAGGGCGCGGTCGAAGCCGACGAGGTGAGTGCCGCCCTTGGGCGTCGCGATCACGTTGACGAAGGACTTGGTGATCGTGTCGTAGCCGCTGCCCCAGCGCACCGCGACGTCGACGTCGATGTCGCGCTCGACGTCGGTCGGTGTGAGGTGGCCCTGGTCGTCGAGGACCGGCACGGTCTCGGTGAAGTGCCCGCGGCCCTGAATGCGCAGCACCTCGCTGATCGGCTGGTCGGTGGCCAGGTGGTCACAGAACTCGCTGATACCGCCGTCGAAGCGGAACTCGTGCTCGACGACCTCCTCGCCGCGCTCGTCGCGCACCGCGATGGTGAGGCCGGGCACGAGGAAGGCGGTCTGCCGCATGCGGTCGACGACGACGTCGCCGCCGATCTCGGCGTCCTTGAGGAAGATCTGGCGGTCGGGCCAGAAGCGCACGCGCGTGCCGGTGATGCGCTTGGCGACGCGCTTGACCTGGTCGAGGCCCTGGCGCTTGGCCGGCCTCTTGGTGAACCTGGCGTCCGGCCCCTCTTTGGCGAAGTCGCCGGGGAGGCCGCGCTTGAAGCTCATCGCGTGGGTGTGCCCGTCGCGGTCGACCTCGACGTCGAGGCGCGAGGACAGGGCGTTGACCACCGAGGCGCCGACGCCGTGCAGGCCGCCGGAGGCGGTGTAGGAGATGCCGCCGAACTTGCCGCCCGCGTGCAGCCGGGTCATCACCAGCTCGACGCCGGTCAGGCCGGTCTTCGGCTCGGCGTCGACGGGGATGCCGCGACCGTCGTCGCCGACCTCCATGGATCCGTCGGCGTGCAGGGCGACGTCGATGCGCGTGCAGTGACCTCCGAGGGCCTCGTCGACGGAGTTGTCGATGATCTCCCAGAGGCAGTGCATGAGCCCGCGGCTGTCGGTCGACCCGATGTACATACCGGGCCGCTTACGTACGGCCTCCAGTCCTTCGAGCACCGACAGGTGACGCGCGGTGTAACCGTGCGAATCCTCGGCGGTGATTGTGGCGGCGGTCAACGCTTGGCTCCTCGGGGGTAGAACGTGCGGCAGCAGGCTACCCGGCGGTGACGACACTATGCCGACAGGCGCGCCGTTCCGTCCCTCGCCCACCCTCAGATGTAGATTGCCAACTCCACCCTTGATATGTGGCCATGTTCGGCATATCGCCCCTACTGTCCTGCCATGTCCAACGCGATTGTGGCCACTGACCTGCGAAAGCGCTACGGCGACGTGAAGGCCGTTGACGGTGTGTCACTCACCGTCGAAGAGGGTGAGTTCTTCGGAATCCTCGGTCCGAACGGCGCCGGAAAGACTACGACTCTCGAACTCATCGAGGGCCTGCGCCAGGCCGATGGCGGTGAGATCTCCGTTTTCGGCGAGTCCCCCTGGCCCCGAAACCCCGCGATCCTGCCCAGGATCGGCGTCCAGTTGCAGGCGTCCGCCTTCTTCGAACGACTCACGGCGCGTGAGCAATTGCGGACATTCGGCGCGCTGTACGGCGTGCCGGGCCGTACGGCCGACGGGATGCTGGAGACGGTCGGCCTCACCGACAAGGCCGACACTCAGGTCGAGAAGCTCTCCGGCGGCCAGGTGCAGCGGCTTTCCATCGCCTGCGCCCTCGTGCACGAGCCGGAGCTGGTCTTCCTCGACGAGCCCACGGCCGCGCTCGACCCGCAGGCGCGCCGCAACCTCTGGGACGTCCTGCGTGAGATCAACACCGACGGCCGGACGATCGTGCTGACGACGCACTACATGGACGAGGCCGAGGTCCTCTGCGACCGTGTCGCGATCATCGACGGGGGCCGGATCCTGCGCAGCGGCCCACCCGCCGAGCTCGTACGCGACCTCGGCGCGGCGGCACGCGTGAGCGTGTCCAGCGGCGCGCTGAGCACCGAGGAGGCGCGGGCGCTGCCCGGGGCCGAAGAAGTGATCGACGACCAGGTCTCCCTGACCGTCACCACCCACGACGCCGCGACGGTCGTCAAGGCCCTCGCCGAACGCGGCGCGCTGGAGGGCGTGCAGATCAAGGGCGCGACCCTCGAGGACGTCTTCCTCGACCTGACCGGACGGGAGTACCGGGCATGAGCAGTTTTCGCAGCCTCGCACGCGCCATGTTCCTCGGCTTCCGCCGCGACCGTGGCGTGCTCTTCTTCACGATCGCCCTCCCGCTGTTCTTCCTCGTCATCATCGGCGGGGTGTTCGCACGGCAGTCGACGCCCAAGTCGAGCGTGCTGGAGATCGGCGCGGTACCGGTCGTCGACTCGATGCCGGCGGCCACGCGCGCCGAACTGGGGAAGTCGCTCAAGATCACCAAGATCTCCGACCGCGACGCGGCGCTGGGCAAGGTGCGGAAGGGCGACTACGACGCCGCGCTGGAGCAGTCGGGTGGCCGGGTCGTCATCCACTTCTCCGCCGCCGACCAGGTGAAGGCGGGCACGGCCCAGGGGCAGGTGAACGCGCTCGTGCAGGCCGCGAACCAGGAGGCGTCCGGAACCGCGCCGAAGTACAGCCTGCGGTCGGAACAGGTCGAGGACCGGTCATTGAAGGCGATCCAGTACATCACCCCCGGTCTGCTCGGCTGGGCGCTGGCCGCAGCGGGCATGTTCGGCGCGTCCACCACACTCGTGACGTGGCGCACCAAAGGCATCCTGCGCCGCCTGCGTCTCTCGCCCGTCCCGATCCGTACGGTGCTCGCCGCGCGGGTCACCGTCAGCCTCGGGATCGCCCTCATCCAGAGCGTCCTGTTCATCGGCGTGGCGACCCTTCCGGTGTTCGGGCTGAAGCTCGCGCACGACTGGTGGATGGCGTTCCCGATGATCCTCTGCGGGGTGCTGTCGTTCCTCGCGATCGGGATGCTCGTCGGCGCGTGGGCCAAGTCCCAGGAGTCGGCACAGGCCGTCACACAGATGATCGTGCTGCCGATGGCGTTCCTCGGCGGATCGTTCTTCCCGATCGACGACGCCCCCGGATGGCTGCGGGTGGTTACGGAGGTCTTCCCTCTACGCCACCTCAACGACGGGATGCTGAAAGTGCTCGCGCGGGGCGCGGGACCGGTGTCCGTCCTGCCCCAGATGGGCATCTTGCTGGCATTCGCCCTTGTCGCGGCCGTCCTCGCGGTTCGCATCTTCCGCTGGGAACAAATCTGACATTGTGCACCGGAGTGAGCTTTGTCACCTCGCTAACTATTCTGCTCTCGGCGTACACAGAACCCGCATGGGAACGCTCACGTCCGGTTAGATGTTGTCCTAAGCGACCGACCCCGAGACCCGAGACGAGGAAGGCGACGTGACTGGAGCTCTAGCCCCAACCAAGCCGCTGACGGCCGCGGACCGCTGCGACCGCTGCGGCGCCCAAGCCTATGTCCGCGCGATCCTCGCGGGCGGCGGCGAGTTGCTGTTCTGTGCCCACCATGGCCGTAAGTACGGCGAGACCCTTCGTGCGGCGGGCGCGGAAATCCACGACGAGACCGACCGGCTGCTTGAGACCCCCGCCACCGTTCAGAGCGAAGACGAGCGGTAGCCCACACCGGCCGCACTTGATCAACGAGGAGGCGGTGGTCGCCCAGAGGGCGGCCGCCGTCTCGCTTTGTCACGAAGAGAGAGCCGATGCTGATCCTGCTGCCGCCGTCGGAGGGCAAGGCCGGACACGGCGACGGGCCACCGCTCGACCTGGGCGCTCTCAGCCTTCCCGCACTCACCACGACACGGAAACGCGTCCTGCGCGCCCTGGAGAGGCTCTGCGCCCGCCCTGAGGCCCTCGTACGCGCCACGCTGGGGCTCTCCCCCGGCCAGGCGGGCGAGGCCATCGCGCGCGACCGCGAGCTGCGGACCGCGCCGACGCTGCCGGCCTCCCGCCTCTACACGGGCGTTTTGTACGACAATCTGGATATCGCCACGCTCGACCCGGAGCGCGCGGAGCGCTCGCTGCTGATCTTCTCCGGGCTGTGGGGCGCGCTGCGGACCACCGACCGCGTCCCGCCGTACCGGCTCGCCATGGGAGTGAGCCTCCCGCCGCTCGGCCCGCTCGCGACCGTCTGGCGCCCCGCGCTCACCGCGTCCCTGCCGGCGCCGGGCCTGATCGTCGACATGCGCTCCACGCCGTACGCCGCCGCGTGGAAGCCCCCTGTGACCCGGATCCGGGTGTTCCGCGAGCAGGACGGGAAGCGCACGGTCGTCAGCCACATGGCCAAGGCGACCCGCGGCGCCATCGCCCGCTCGCTGCTGCTGAACGCGGCGGACCCCTCCAGCCCTGAGGAGCTCCTCAAGACGCTGCGAGACCTGGGACACACGGCAGAGCTCAACGGCCCGCATTTGGACGTCATCGCGCCCTGAGGGCCTCTCAGACACACGTACGGGCCCGGCCGGAGGAATCCCGGCCTGGGCCCGTCAACGTGAGGAGAACCTAGTCGAGGTAGTCCCTGAGCACCTGTGAACGCGACGGGTGCCGCAGTTTGGACATGGTCTTCGACTCGATCTGGCGGATCCGCTCGCGGGTCACGCCGTAGACCTTGCCGATCTCGTCGAGGGTCTTCGGCTGCCCATCGGTGAGGCCGAACCGCATGGAGACCACGCCGGCCTCCCGCTCGCTCAACGTGTCGAGCACCGAGTGCAGCTGCTCCTGCAACAGCGTGAAGCTGACCGCGTCGGCCGGCACGATCGCCTCGGAGTCCTCGATGAGGTCACCGAACTCGCTGTCGCCGTCCTCACCGAGCGGCGTGTGCAGCGAGATGGGCTCACGTCCGTACTTCTGGACCTCGACGACCTTCTCAGGCGTCATGTCGAGCTCCTTGGCCAGCTCCTCCGGGGTCGGCTCACGGCCGAGGTCCTGGAGCATCTGGCGCTGAACTCGGGCCAGCTTGTTGATGACCTCCACCATGTGGACCGGGATGCGGATGGTCCGCGCCTGGTCGGCCATGGCTCGGGTGATCGCCTGCCGGATCCACCAGGTGGCGTACGTGGAGAACTTGTAGCCCTTGGTGTAGTCGAACTTCTCGACCGCGCGGATCAGACCGAGGTTGCCCTCCTGGATGAGGTCCAGGAAGAGCATGCCGCGGCCGGTGTAGCGCTTGGCGAGCGAGACGACCAGCCGGAGGTTGGCCTCCAGCAGGTGGTTCTTCGCCCGGCGGCCGTCCTCGGCGATCCACTCGAGATCGTCGAGCACCTGGAACTCCAGGGTGGTGCGCTCGAGGGCCAGCTTCTCCTCGGCGAACAGGCCGGCCTCAATGCGCTTCGCGAGCTCGACCTCCTGCTCGGCGTTGAGGAGCGGGACCTTGCCGATCTGCTTCAGGTAGTCCTTGACGGGGTCGGCGGTCGCACCGGCGGCGGCGATCTGCTGTGCCGGAGCGTCCTCGTCGTCGTCTCCGATGACGAACGACTCGTCCTCGGAGGTCGGGCCCTTCTTCTCCGCCGTGGGGGCGGGGGTCTCCTCGGCCTCGGGCTCGGCGTCCGCCTCGGAAGAGGTGTCGGCCTCGCCGTCGGTGTCGGAGTCGTCGCCCGTCTCGAGGTCGCCGGTGTCGACGTCTTCGAGGTTGGTCAGGTCCGCGTCGTCGAGGTCGGTCACCTCGAGGTCGGCGTCGGCGTCGTCGCCGTCGTCGCGCTTCGCGGCCTTGGAGTTCTTTGCCGGAGGATCGGACTTCTTCTTGGGGCCGGCCTTCTTCGGCTTGGCCACGGCCTTCTTGGCGCGGGCGGGCTTCGCCTGCGCCTCGGCGTCGTCGTCGACGATCGCGGTCACCGTGTCCTGCTCTTTGGTGGCGGCGGTCGTCTTGGTCTTCTTGGCCGCGGGCGTCGCACGCTTGCTGCTGTTGCGCGCGCGCTTCGGCGCCGCGGAGTCGGCAGCGCTCACCATGACGGTCACACCCTCCTTGCTAAGACTCCGCAAGATGCTCGAGGCCTTCGACACGGGAATGTCGGCCTCCTCGAACGCACGCCTTACGTCGTCTGCCTCGAGGTAGCCCTGGGAACGTCCACGCTCGATCAATTGCCTGACAACGTGCTCGTGCAGCTCGGACGGCTTGGAGGTCGAACTCGCAGGCGACACAAACACCTCTCGAACGAACGTGTTCCTATGTTGACCCAGTGCTGTATCGGACGTCGGCCCCGCAGAAGCTATGCGATGAGCAGCGTACCCCTGCTTCACTCTCGGTCTAGCATTCTGGCACGCTCGCCTATTCCGCGCGGTGGACTCCGGCCCGGTGACCACCACCTTAGAGGGCACGGGGTGGTCCTTCGTACGTGCTACGCCGTCTTGGGCGGAACATGTAGGGCAAGTACGGTCACGTCATCATCATGGTCGTACCCGGCGAGCATCCGATCGACCAGGAAGTCGACGAGTATCTCCGGATCAGCGAGCACCTCCGACGGGGCGTCGGCGGCGATCGAGACGATCTCTTCCAGACCGGCGTCGAGTCCCCGCCTTCGGTTCTCGACCAGTCCATCGGAGTAGAAGACCACAGTGTTGCCGGGTGGGACGGAAAATTTCGTCTGATGACGCTGAGACGGCCACCCGAGCGGGGTGCCCGCCTCCGCCGTGCTGACCTGGGGAGGCCGGTCCGGGAAGATCAATAGCGGCGGCAGGTGGCCGGCGTTGCTGATGACGCCCTCGCCGGTGGCGGGGTCGATCACGGCGTACGCGAGCGTGGTGATCTGTTCGAGGCCCTCGGTGGCCGAGAACAGCCGGTCGAGGCCGGACAGCACCGCCGCCGGACGCGGGTCGTTGAGCGCGAGGGCGCGCAGCGCGTTGCGCACACGCCCCATGCCGGCCGCGGCCTTGACGCCCTTGCCCATGACGTCGCCGATGGCGATCGCGACCCGGTCGTCCTGCAGCGGGAACGCGTCGTACCAGTCGCCGCCGACCTGCACGTGGCGGGTCGCGGGGTGGTAGCGCGCCGCGAGCCGCATGGGCGGCAGCTGCGGAAGGCGGTCGGGCAGCAGGCTGCGCTGCAGGGCCTCGGCGGTCTTGTGCTCGCGCTCGAAGAGCGTGGCCCGCTCGACGGCGAGCGCGCACTGGCCCGCGAGCGCCTCGAGGAAGACCCTCTCCTCCTCGGTGATCTCGCGCGGCCGCGTGAAGGAGAAGCGGAGCGCGCCGAGCGCACGGCCGGCGGCCAGCAGCGGCAGGCCCACCCAGGCACGCTCGTCGGTGCGCTGGGCGAACGCGCCGATCTCCTCGCCGGAGATCTGGGCGCGCAGGCTCTCGGGGGTCTCGGCCAGAAACGGACGCCGCTCGCGCACGGCGACCGACATCACGCTGGCTGCCTCCACCGCGATCTCCTCGCGGGCCGGGCCCGCGAGCTCGGGGATGCCGCCCGGCGTGATCGTGCGCAGGCGCACTTTGTCGTCGTCGAGCAGGGCGACCGCGGAGCGGTCGGCGCCGATCGCGGACCGGCCGACCTCGGTGATGACCGAGACGACCTGGTTGACGGTCAGCGCCTCGGCCAGCATGGAGGTCGCCTGCTGGAGCCGCGCCGTGCGCAGCGCGGCGGCGGACAGCTGCTCCGTGAGACGCCCGCGCATCTCCTCGGCCTCGCGCTTGCCGGTGACGTCGGTGTTGGCGCCGACCCACTCGACGATCTCGCCGTCGCGCCGGATCGGCACCGCGCGTACGTCGTAGTTGCGGTAACCGCCGGAGCGGGTGCGGATGCGGTAGGTGGCCTCGAAGATCCGGTCGCCGGTGACGCAGGCCTGCCAGGCCTCCTCGATCCGCGGCCGGTCCTCGCTGTGCACCGCGCCCATCCAGCCCTCGGCGGCGTACTCCTCGTGTGTCTGGCCGGTGATCGCGCGCCACTCGGGCGCGTCGTCGACGACGTTGCCCGTCGGCATGGTCACCCAGACGACCTGGGAACTCGCCTCCACGAGGGAGCGGTAGCGCTCCTCCTTGCGGCGGATGGAGCTCTCGGCGAGCACGCGGTCGGTGACGTCCACGACGACGAGCACGACGCCCGAGGTGTCGCCGTCCGCGGTGTGGGACGGGAACCAGGAGTAGGCCCAGTGGCGGTCGCCGATCTCCAGGTCGACGTCGAGGACCGGGCGGTCCTCTTCGGTGACCTTGCGGACGGTGGCCTCGACGAGCTCGCCGATGTCACCGGCCAGCGCCTCGGACGGCCTCTTGCCTTCCAGGTCGGCGACGGTGACGCCGTGGATGCGGGCCAGCATCTCGTTGGCCCGGCTGAATCGCAGGTCGGTGTCGAAGATCGCGAACCCGATCGGAGCCTCCCGTAGCAATGTGGCGAACAGCGCCGAGTCCGACGCGTCGAGACCAGAGATCCGGGGATAGGGCACAGACGTATCGGTGCTCACCATCGACACCTCCGTTGCGTGCCCGTCCTTGGCCCTACTGCGAGGTATTTCCGCATCACTATGGGTGAATGGGAGCAGGCTAGCGCTCCCGCCCTCCATCACAACACCGCTCGGAGTCAGGTTTTCATCATCTCGATGGTTCGCCGCCGACGGAAGTCCCGTTCGGCATCGTTATTCCCGCCCGTGCAAAGAACACGGCCGTATCCTCCCCCCTACCGGCCACGCGTCACCAGCCCGCGTATCTGGCAGGAGAGAAGATGATAAGCGCCGGACGGTGTCCGATGGGCGAGATCGCCGATCTCGGCGAGTCTCACCCCGGCGGACGTGCCCAGATCTCCGGATCACCAAGGGGAACAGTGCGCGTGAAACCACACGCCGCTCTGTCCGTTTCGGCAATTCGAAATTGTCGGAACCGTCGCCGTGACGCCGAAGTTCACCCGACGTGAGCGGGCGCAACCCCTGCGGGCACAAGATATGACGGTTCGCTGACATCGTGGCCCAGCGCGTTACATCTAGACGCGAAGAGTGCTCGAATGGTTTACGTGAGTGGTGAAGGAACTCCCGTCGGACGGCGCGTGGTCTTCGGCATGCTCGGACTGGGCGCCGTCGGCGTGGCGTTCGGCTCGCGCGTACAAGGAGGCGTCAACCGCGCCCTGAGCCCGGTGACCTCCTCAATCGGCGGCGTCGTGCCCGCGGTGGGCGGCTTCCGCTACTACACGGTGACCGGCTCGGTGAAGAACATCGCACCCGCCGACTACACCCTCAAGGTCGGCGGCCTCGTCGACCACCCGCGCACCTTCGGCTACGCCGATCTCCAAAGGCTCCCGCAGACCCGGCTGACGGAGACGTTCCACTGCGTCACCGGCTGGTCGGTCCCCGACGTCGCCTGGGCCGGCGTGGCGCTGCCCGACCTGCTCGACGCGGTCGGCGTGCGCCCCGGCACCCGCGCGGTGCGGTTCACCTCGTTCGACGGCGCCTACACCGAGGAGCTGACCCTGCAGCAGGCACGGAGCCGTGGCGTGATCATCGCGACCAGCATGCTCGGCAAGCCCGTCACCCACCAGCACGGCGGGCCGGTGCGCATGTACGTCTCGCAGATGTACGGCTACAAGTCGACCAAGTGGCTCGGCGGCATCGAGCTCGTCGACCGGGTCAGACGCGGCTACTGGGAGGTCCGCGGATACGACGTGGACGCCTGGGTCGGGCGGTCCAACGGGTACACGTCATGAACGGTAAGGAGATGATCCGCTTCACCCGCGCCGTACGCGGGGTGCACCACGCGACCGCCGTCCTGATGCTGGCCTGCATGACGACCGCCCTGATGCTGTACGTTCCGGCGATCGCCGAGGCCGTCGGGCGGCGGCACCTGGTCCGGACGATCCACGTCTACTCAGGGTTCGCGCTGCCGGCGCCGATCCTGCTGGGCTGGCTGTCCCGCGCCTTCCGCGCCGACCTGCGGCGCCTCAACCGCTTCAAGCCCTCCGACTGGGACTGGCTGCGCGGCAGGGACCGCCGGGCGACGGTCGGCGGCCGCGGCATCCACCCGGTCGGCAAGTTCAACGCGGGGCAGAAGCTCAACGCGGCGTTCAGCGGCGGGGCGATCCTCGTCATGCTCGGCACGGGGCTCGTGCTCGCCTATCCGGGCCGCTGGCCGGACTCCCTCCGCGCCGGGGCGACGTTCGTGCACGACTGGCTGACCTTCGCGATCTTCGCGGTGGTGCTCGGGCATCTCTACTACGCGCTGCGCGACCGCGGCGCGCTGACCGGGGCCTTCCTCGGGCACGTCCCCGAGTCGTGGGCGGCGCGCAACCATCCGGCGTGGCTGGAAGAGGAGAGACCACAGGAGCGTGTCCCCGGAAAGTCTTGACACTTCGTCCCGAATTTCCGAGATTGAGCGCGGAAGACGGATGAGCTGTGGCGCCTGGTGAGAGGTTGTCCTCTGATGACTCCGACGCAGACGGTATGGCGGGTCGAGGTTCCCAGCACGGTCGTGAGGCGGCTGTGCGGCGACTTCACGGCTCTCTCTCCGGAGACGGTGAAACGCTGTGTCCGCGACGTAAGGCGGCGCGGCCGGCACCTCGGTCTGGATCTCGGCCCCGTGCTCGTCGAGCTCGTCGCGCGCGAGCACCTGGTGAGTATGGTCAAAAGCGAACCACCGTCGGCACGCCGGGCCCAAGGGGCCGCGGGCGAGTAGGCTGAGCCGAACACTGAACGGCTCTTCCCAACGAGCGCGTCAAACGAGCTCGCTCTGGGACGTCAATGCGAAAAGGTAGCCCTGTGAGCGACCTGCGCGAGCCGCCGGGCGCGCGAGCCCGGCGGATGCCGCTTCGTGCGGCACACCGGACACGACTCGTCGGCGAGGTCGTCGGATGACCGACCCGGACGACGGTCAACCCCTCGTCGAAGGTGCGCAGGCGCGCGTGGAGACTGAATGACAGGACGACGCCCTCCTCCCCCGGACGCCGTCTTCGTCGAAATGCTCCGCGCCGCGCGTGAGCTGCTGGCCGTTCGCAGCCCACTTGACGCCGAGCTCATCGTGAGCGAGATGCTCGGCACCTGGTGGGGCAAGCGCCTCGCGCACGCCGACGTCGAGGAGCTCGTCGGCGAGGCCCTGGTCGAGCACGCCGCCAACGCGCGTACGCCCGCGGCGCTCGCCCTGCTCACCGGCATCGCCTACCTCGGCACGCCGCGCCAGTCGATCAAGGCGGAGAAGGCCGCGCTGCGGCTCACGATCGCGGGCGTCGCGCGCCCCGGCTGGGCCGACCGCGTCGGCACGGTCGCGGCCGAGGAGTGTTACGTCTCGCGCGACGTGTACGGCGACCAGGACTCGATCGTCTGCACCTACACCTACGGCGGTGAGGAGCACCACGCGCTCGTCGTCGTGATCGACCACAACGAACACGGCATGGTGATCGACGCCTGGGTGTCCTCGCAGGTGGAGAAGTTGCTCGGCTACTGTAGGCAGGAGGCCGAGGAGAACCCCCTCATGCAGTTCGAGGAGCTCGCTCCGGCGCGGGCGCGCGCGATGCTGGAGGCGGCCCTCTCCGTCACCGACGAGATGGACGACCCGCCGGTCAAGGACACCTTCGGCAACTACCACGCGTTCCTGCGCGCCCGGATCCGCGCGCTGGCGCCGGGCGGGTCCCAGCCGGCGCCACCGCTCTTCAGCCGCGACCGGCGCGCCACCATCGCGGCGCAGTTCCTCGCCTCGGACGAGGCCGAAGGGCTGTCGGACCGTTCCGCGGCGAGCCGCTGCGTCGACCGCATCATCGACTACGGCTGCGACAACGACTTCGGCCGGCCGCTGCGGGTCAGCCCGATCAAGTGCGAGACGTTCCTGCTGCACTGGCTGCCGCGCAAAGTGATGCTCAGCCCCGGCGAGCAGGACGCGATGCCGCACGTGCTCGCGGCCTGGGTGCGCTGGGCGAGCGGGCGCACCAGCCTGCACAAGGACGGCGTACGCCAGACGCTCGACAAGGTCTGGTACATCACGGGCCGGTTCGCCGAGGCGTACCGGGACCCGACGACGTTCGGCCTGGACCGCGAGCTGGTCGAGCGGCTGCTGCCCGATGGCGACCTGGAGGCGCTCGCGCGCCGTGCGTTCGCGTTCCCATTCCTGACCGGCGGCAACGCCGACATCGATCTCAGCGCACTCAACCCCTCCGACGACGCCGACCGGCGGCGGCTGCTGGAGTTCGAGCACCCGGAGTCCGACCCGACGCACCTGGAGGCGCACCTGCGCTTCGCGGCCCGGCTGTGGGACGGCGACCCGCCGCAGCTGTGGACGATCACCGAGCACCTCCTCGATCGCGGGTACGACCGGCACGAGATCATCCACCGGCTGATCGCGGTGCTGGAGGAAGTGGGCGACGATCCGAGGATCCTGCGGTCCGCCCTGCAATCCCTGCGCGACGACGCATGAGAATCGTCACTGACCTGGGGTAACATAATCGGTACGAGCGTACCAATTTTGGAGACCCTCATGGCCTGGCTACTCCTGGTCGTCGCGATCGCATCCGAGGTGGTGGCGACCGCCGCGCTGAAGCTCAGCGAGGGCTTCAGCCGCGCCGTCCCGTCGGCCGTCGCCGTCATCGGCTACGTCGCCTCCCTCGCCCTTCTGTCCTACGCGCTCAAACTCCACATGCAGGTGAGCGTGGCGTACGCGATCTGGGCGGGCGTCGGCACCGCGGCGATCGCGGTCATCGGCATGACGCTGCTGAACGAGCCGCTCACGGCGCCCAAGTTCGCCGGCATCGTGCTGATCATCACCGGCACGATCGTGCTGAACCTCTCGGGAGCGGCGTGAGCCCGGCCGAGCCCTCACAGGCGCGCGGGCGCCGCCGCAAGGACATGCTGCTCGACACCGCCGCCGCGTTGCTGGAGGAGGGCGGGCTCGGCCAGGTGACACACCGTGCCGTCGCCGAGCGCGCCTCGCTGCCGCTGGCGGCGACGACCTACTACTTCGACTCGCTCGACGACCTGCTCACGCAGGCGTTCGCCCGGCTCGTGGAGCGCGACGTCGCGGCGATACGCGAACGCCTGCGGCCGATCGAGGCGACCGAGCCGGCGGCGGTCGCCGAGGCGATCGTGGCCGCCCTCATGCCGCGCGACGAGGCCGAACGCGACCGGCAGCTGACGTTGTGGCAGCTGTGGTTCCAGACGGGGCGCGTGCCCTCGCTGCGCCCGCTCGCGCGCCGGTGGACGGAGGGATCGCAGGAGGTCGTGGCGGGTCTGCTGGCGAAAGGCGGCTACCCGCACTCCCCCGCGGACGTACGGATGGTGACCGCCGGGGTCGAGGGGCTGCTGGTCGACGCTCTCGTCGAGGTGCGGCCCGATTCGGCCCAAATCATGGTAGAGAGTGTCACGCGACTACTCGCCGCCGTGCAGGCGGTGGGCCCGTCCCGAAAGGACCCGTGATGGCCGACAGCCTCTACCGTCCCCTCGGCGACGGGAGGTTCCAGTCCAGCGAGCTCACCCAGGGTCCCTGGGACCCACGACATCAACACGGCAGCCCGCCGGCGGCGCTCCTCACCCGTGAGCTCGAACGCACCGACCCGCAGCCGGGTATGGCCGTCTCCCAGCTCGCCATCGACATCCTCGGCCCGATCCCCGTCGGCGAGGTCACGGTGCACACGGAGGTCGTACGCCCGGGCCGCCGCGTCCAGTGTGTCGCGGCCGAGATGGTCGCCGACGGGCGCCCCGTCGCGTACGCGCGGGCGTGGCGGCTGCGGTGCGCCGACACCGAGGCGATCGCCTCGGACCCGGTGCCGGCGCGGATCCCACGACCGCCCGAGCCGATCACCGAGTCGCCGCTGCCGGACTTCGGGTACTTCCACGCCCTCGAATGGCGCTTCGCCGAGGGCGGTTTCCTGCTCAACGGCCCGGCCGTCCTGTGGGCGCGGCTGGCCGTCCCGGTCGTCGCCGGCGAGGAGCCGAGTCCCCTGCAGCGCGTGGCCGGGGTCGCCGACACGGCGAGCGGTGTGAGCTCGGAGCTGAGCTTCGCCTCGTACACGTTCACCAACGTCGACTTCACGCTGCACCTGCTGCGCGAGCCGGCGGGCGAGTGGACCTGCCTGGACGCCTCGACGACGGTAGGGCCGTCCGGCAGCGGGCTGTGCCGCACGCGGCTCTACGACGACCACGGCGACTTCGGCAGCGTCGTGCAGACCCTCTTCGTCGCCAGCCGGGGGTGACGGGACGCCCGCGCGCGGAGATGTCCGGCGCGGGCGTACTGACCGCACGCACAGCGGGCATGAAAGTCGCATGACCCTGGAGCAGCCCGCGATCCTCACCCCCTCACAGGCGCGTGAGGTGTTCCGCACCGGCGAGGTTCCCGCCACGACGAGCGGGTGGTGCCACGGGTACGTCCAGGCCGGTCTCCTCGCCGTGCCACGCGACCTGGCCTTCGACACGCTCCTGTTCACTCTGCGCAATCCGGCGCCGTGCCCGCTGCTGGAGGTCGCCGGCCCCGGCGAACCACGCGTCGGCGAGGTCGCCTCCGCCGACCTGCGCACCGACCTGGCCGCGTACCGGGTGTACGAGCACGGCGAGCCGGTCGCGGAGGTGCCCGACGTCACCGAGTACTGGCGCGACGACCTGGTCGCCTTCCTGATCGGGAGCGGCAACGGCGTCGAGACGGCCCTGACCGCCGCCGGCGTGCCGCTCCGCCACGTCGAGCAGGGCCGCCTCGGCACGCCGGCGTACGTCACCACGTATCCCTGCCGGGACGCCGGCCGCCTCTCCGGGCCGCTCGTTGTCTCGATGCGCCCGGTGCCGGCCGAGCTGGTCGGTCTCGCCGCCGAGGTAACCGCCGGGCACCCGGTCGCGCACGGTGCGCCCGTCCACGCGGGCGACCCCTACGAGCTCGGCATCGCCTCCACTGCCGACCCCGACTTCGGAGAGGCCGTGGAGTTCGAGCCCGGCGACGTCCCGGTCTTCTGGGCCTCCGGCATGACGGCGCGGGCGGCCGTCCTGGCGAGCGCGCCCTCGCTCGTCATCACGCACGCTCCAGGGCGCATGCTGATCACGGACCGGACGGATGAGAGCCTGACGCAATGATCGACATCAACGCCGACCTCGGTGAGGGCTTCGGGCCGTGGCGCCTCGGCGACGATCTCGCCTTGCTGTCCGTCGTCACGAGCGCGAACGTCGCGTGCGGGTTCCACGCCGGCGACCCGCTGATCCTGCGCCGTACGTGCGCGGCCGCGGTCGAGCGCGGCGTCGTCATCGGGGCGCAGGTGTCCTACCGCGACCTCGCGGGATTCGGCCGCCGCGAGATGGACGTCGCGTCCGACGAGCTCGCCGCCGAGGTGCTGTACCAGATCGCCGCGCTCGACGGCATCGCGCGCGCCGAGGGCGGCCGGGTCGCGTACGTGAAGCCGCACGGCGCGCTCTACAACCGGATCGTGCGCGATCCGGTGCAGGCCGCCGCCGTGGCCGAGGCCGTCACCGCGTACGACCCGGCGCTGCCGGTGCTGACGCTCCCCGGCTCGGCGCTGCACGACGTCACGGAGCTGACCCTGGTGAGCGAGTGCTTCGCCGACCGCGCGTACACCCCGGAGGGCACGCTCGTCTCGCGGCGTGAGCCTGGCGCGGTCATCCACGACGTGGCCGAGGTCGCCGAACGCGCGCGGCGGATGGCGGTCGAGGGCACGGTCGTGTCGGCCGACGGCGGCGAAGTGCGCGTGGACGCCCGCTCGATCTGCGTGCACGGCGACACTCCGGACGCGGTCGAGCTGGCGCGCGCCGTCCGCGCGGCCCTGGAGTCGGCCGGGGTGGCGCTGGAGCCGTTCGCGTGAGGGTCCGCCGCGCCGGGGACGCCGCGCTGCTGATCGAGACCGGCGCGCCGCACCGGCTGCACGCGGCGGTGCGCGGTCTCGCGCGCCCCGACGTCGTCGACGTCGTCCCGGGCGAGCGCACGCTGCTGGTCACCACCCGGCCGGGCACCGACCTCGGGCGGCTGGGCGCGCTGCTGGAGAACCTGACGCTGCCCGAGGCGTACGAGACGGGCGGCGAGCCGCTGCGCGTGCCGGTCGTGTACGACGGCGAGGACCTGGACGAGGTCGCCTCGCTCACCGGGCTGCGCCGCGAGGAGGTCGTCGAGCGGCACACCGGCGCCGAGTACGTGGTGGCCTACCTGGGGTTCTCTCCGGGCTTCGGCTATCTCACCGGGCTGGACGAGGCGCTGCACGTTCCGCGCCGCGACTCGCCGCGCACCGCGGTGCCCGCGGGCTCGGTGGCGATCGCCGGCCCGTACGGCGCGGTGTACCCGTCGTCTTCACCGGGCGGCTGGCGGCTCCTGGGCCGTACGACGCTGCGCCTGTGGGACGCCGACCGCGACCCGCCGTCGCTGCTGCAGCCCGGCACACGGGTCCGGTTCGAGGCCGAGGGCGGCACCGCATGATCGAGGTGGTGCGGCCGGGGCCGCTCGCGACGGTCCAGGACCTCGGGCGTCCGGGCTACGCCCACCTGGGGGTGCCGCACTCCGGTGCGGTCGACGAGGTGAGCCTGCGCCTGGCCAACCGGCTCGCGGGCAACCCCGAGGGCGCCGCGGCCCTGGAACTGACATTCGGCGGCGCGGCGCTGCGGTTCGAGTCGGCGGCGTGGATCGCGGTGACGGGCGCGGCCGTACGCTGTGCCGGGATGAACGCCCCCTGTCACGTGCAGGCGGGCACGGTCGTGGAGTTCGGCACGCCGTGGGCGGGGGTCCGCACGTACGTCGCCGTTCGCGGCGGCATCGACGTACCTCCGGTCCTCGGCAGCAGGTCGGCGGACCTGCTGTCCGGGCTCGGGCCCGCGCCGCTGATGGCCGGCGACCGGCTGCCGGTCGGCCGCCCGACGGGCACGATCAGCGTCGACTTCGCGCCGGGGCTCGTACCCGACCCCGACCCCGTGCTGCGGATCACCGCGGGGCCGCGCGACGACTGGTTCGAGGCGCTCACGCCGCTGGTCTCCGGCGCGTACGAGGTCACGGCGGAGAGCAACCGCGTGGGCGTACGCCTCGACGGGCCCGCGCTCACCCGGCGGCGCGAGGGCGAGCTGGCGAGCGAGGGAATGGTCACCGGCGCGCTGCAGGTACCGCCGAACGGCCTGCCGATCGTGTTCCTGGCGGACCACCCGACGACCGGCGGCTATCCGGTGGCGGCCGTGCTCGCCGCGGCCGACGTCTCGCGGGCCGCGCAGCTGCGCCCGGGCCAGCGGGTGCGGTTCCGGCTGACCGGCCGTGGCTGACCAAGACGCCGTCATCATTCGCCCATCGCCGGGACTGATCTCCGCCCCGGCATTTTGGTCGGCCTGAGCGCCTGCGCCCTTTTCCACAGGCGCTTCTTCGCCACCCGATCTCCCGCTTTACCCATTTCGCGCCTGGTTTCGCGGTATTTCCGCGGGCTACGAGTCCAGATGCTCATGCGGAAGGGAGCGGGCGTGAAGATCGACATGATCTCTCCTCGCGACGCCGGCTCGCGAGACGTCCACGTGAGGGACTTGTCGATCGCGCTGGCCCGGCGCGGTCACGAGGTCACCGTGCTGACACGGCGCGACGACGCCGAGCGGCCCGTGGCGATGCCGCTCGCGCCCGGCGTCACCGTCGAGCAGGTGCGCGCGGGCCCGGCGCGACCGCTCCCCGAGGACGCGACGCTCCCGTACGTCGCCGAGTTCGCCGCCGGCCTCGCGCGGAGGTGGGCGTCGCGACCGCCCGACATCGTGCACGCGCATTCCTGGACGTGCGGACTCGCCGCGCTCGCCGGCCGCCGGGAGCTCGGCGTGCCGCTGGTGCAGACGTTCCACGGATTGGGCAACGTACGGCGCCGGCACCTGCCGGACACCGACACGAGCCCGCCGGAACGGCTCCGCATCGAGGCGCAGGTGGGCATGGACGCCGCCGCGGTGATCGCCACCTGCACGGACGAGGTCGGCGAGCTGGGCTCGTACGGCGTCCGGCCCGGCCGCGTGCACGTGGTGCCCTGCGGTCTCGATCTCGACCGGTTCCGCCCGGAGGGACCCGCCGCGGCGCGCGGCGACCGGCCGCGGATCCTCACGGCCGGGCGGCTGGTCCCCCGCAAGGGCGTCGACACCGTCATCGAGGCGCTGTGCCACGTCCGCGACGCCGAACTGGTCGTCGCCGGCTCCGGCACCGAGGCCGCGCGGCTCACCCGCTTGGCGGAGGACCGCGGCGTCGCCGGTCGCGTGCGCTTCGCGGGAAACGTGCCGCGCGAGGAGATCCCGGCGCTGATCCGGTCGGCGGACGTCTTCGTGTCGGTGCCCTGGTACGAGCCGTTCGGGATCGCGGTGACCGAGGCGATGGCATGCGGCGTGCCCGTGATCGCCTCGGCGGTCGGCGGCCACCTCGACACCGTCATCGACGGCGTGACGGGCCTGCACGTACCGCCGCGTGTGCCGGGCGCGCTGGCCGGCCGCCTGCGCCACCTGCTCACCAACCCGAGGCTCGGCCGCGCCCTCGCCGCCGCGGCCGGCGCACGCGCCCACGCGCGCTACCCGTGGGGCCGGATCGCCACCGAGAGCGAGGCGGTCTACGAGCGGGTCCTGGGCATCGCCCCCGGCGAGTTCGCGCTGGCCTCGATCCGCTAAGTCTCGTTCCGACCGCACGACGGAGCGGCCTCACGATCACATCGGTGATCATGAGGCCGCTTCCTGTTCGCGCCGGCGTCGCCACCGCTAGTTGTTTCCTCCGCGGCCCCCGCCGTCGTCGTTCCCGCCACCGCCGGCTCCGTCCTGGAGGAGGAGCCCGAGCCCGAGGCCGTTCCCACGACGAGGGCCGGCGGTGGCGATTCCCTTGCCTGAGATCATCCGAGGACCTGCGCGACCGGGCGGCGTCCGGCGACGCGGATCGGTACGGCGGTGAGCAGGGCGATGGCGATGAGGGTGGCGGGGACCACCGCCGGCAGCCAGGCGTACGGGACGGCCGGTGTGCCCTGTGCCCCGCCGGCGATTCGTGCCGCGTCGTAGACGAGCAGCCCGAGCGGGATCCCCAGCACGGAGGCGCTCGCCGCCGGGACGAGCTGTGCCGCCGAGAGTCCCGCGGTGACCTGCCACGGCGTCGCGCCGAGGGCGCGGGCCAGCGCGGTGGAGCGCAGGGAGTCGAGCGACGCGGCCCAGGCGATGAGGATTGCGTTCACCGCGGCGAGTGCCAGCAGCGCGACCATGATGACCGTCACGGCGTGGCCGACCTGCTCGGTGACCGGATTGCCGGCCCCGGGCACGAAATCCGCACCGGTCGCCTGCGCGTCCTTGCGCGCCGTATCGCCGTGCAGGGCCATCGCCGCGACGACCATCGCCACGGTGATCGTCATGCCGGCCACCGCGAGCGCCGTACGGCGTGGGCGGCGCGCCGCGAGCCGTACGCCCAGCAGGAGCGGAACCGGCAGCCGAGCGGAGGCCGCGACCAGACGGGACCGGTGACGGGGAGCGCGCGGCACGCCGGTCAGCGCCCGCACGGTGCTGACGCGTGCGCCGCGGATCGCCGGCACCAGAGTGGCGGCGCCGGTCACGCCCACCGCGACGGCGAGGACGAGAGCGGCCGACGCGGGCGACACACCGGGCCGTACGGCGGCGAGGCCCGCGCTGGGACGTACGAGCAGCGGCGCGGCGACACGGCCTGCCACGAGGCCGACGGCACCGGCGACGAGCGCGAGGAGCAGGTGCTCGGCGAGCAGGACGGCCGCGACGAGCCGTGGCGTCGCCCCGACGGCCTTGAGGAGACCCACGCGGCGTACCTGCTCGGAGAGCCTGCCGCCGACGAGCACGGCGACGCACGCGACGGAGAGCAGCGCCAGCGCCCACGTTCCGGTGAGCAGGGTGCCGTTGACGAGACGCAGCTCGGCGGTCGCGTACGCGCCGATGTCCTGCGTCGGGCGGACGCCCGTGTGCGCGGCGGCGAACGCCGTCGCGTCGCCGGTGAGCCGCAGGGGCATCGCGTACGAGGTCGGCGGGCCGAGCCTGCGCAGATCGGGCTCGGTCTCCCAGACGAGGCCGGGCGTGGCCGACGGGTATGGCGGCCGGGCGGCGGTGATCGCGATACCGGCCACCTCCAGGCGGCGGCCGGCGACGGTGACGTGGTCACCCGGCCGCACCCCGAGCGCGCGGGCGAAGGCGCGTTCGACGACGACCCCGCCGCCGCGTACCCAGGTGCCCTCCGTCACCTGGGGGCGGTCGACGGCGGCCGGCCGTACATCGCGGCCCTGCACCTTCGCGCTCACGCGGATGCCGCGGAACCGCAGCTCGGCCGAGATCAAGGGGTACGGTCCGGACGCCTCGCGGACGCCCGGCGCTCCCGCGAGCGTCCGCAGCTCTGCGGCGCGCGCCGAGGTGGCGACCGCGTCCGGCCCGGCGGTCGCCGCGCGGGTGCGTTCCCAGGACGGCCCGGCGCTGCCGCGGACGGCGAGGCCGAGCGTGAGGGTCGTCGCGGTCACGGCGATGGCGACCAGCAGCAGCGCTGCCGCCGTACGCCGTCGGCGCAGGTCGCGCACTGCCAGCCGCGCCACGAGCAGGAACACGCCCATCCCTCAGCCTCCCAGACCGGCGAGCGCGCCGAGGCCGCCGCCACTGCCGGTCAGCCGCGTCTGTCCGACGAGCATGCCGTCGCGCATCGTCACGACCCGGTCCGCCGTGGCGGCCGTGCGCGCGTCATGGGTCACGATCACCAGAGTCTGGCCTTCGGCGCGCAGCGAGCCGAACAGCCGCAGCACGTCCGCGGCGGCGGCGCTGTCGAGGTTGCCGGTCGGCTCGTCGGCGAACACCACCAGCGGCCGGCCGACGAGCGCACGCGCCACCGCGACCCGCTGGCGCTGCCCGCCGGACAGCGCGGCCGGCAGGTGCCGGGCGCGGTCGGCCAGCCCGACTCTCTCCAGCAACCCCGCCGCACGCCGCCGCGCCTCTCGGGTCGAGGCGCCGCCGAGCAGCGCGGGCAGCTCGACGTTCTCCTGCGCGGTGAGCTCGTCAACCAGTTGGAACGCCTGGAAGACGAAGCCGATCGCGTGCCGCCGCAGCCGGGCGAGCCCGGTCTCCGACATCCGGCCGATGTCCTGGCCGGCGAGGCGTACCTCTCCCCCGGTCGGGCGTTCGAGGCCGCCGAGGACGTGCAGCAGAGTCGACTTGCCGCAGCCGCTGGGGCCCACGACGGCGACGGTCTCGCCCTGCTCGACATCGAGGTCCACGTGGTCGACCGCACGAACGAGCGCCGGGCCCCGGCCGTAATCCTTGCGCAGCCCGTCGGCGCGCAGCACTGTCATGGTCATCGGTTCTCCCAGTACCGGGCGCAGGCGTCGAGCCAGCGCAGGTCGGCCTCCAGGCGCAGCAGGACGCCTTCAAGGAGGAGCGCCGCCCCCTCCGTCTCGTCCAGGGCGAGGCGCTGCCCGTCGGCCAGTCGGCGCAGCAGCTCGCAGCGCTGGGCCTCGACGACGGCCACCGGATCGCCCACGCCCGCGGCGGCCACCAGCTTGAGGTGGAACTCCGCTGGCGTGCCCCAGGTCACGTCGGCGAGCCAGGCGGACACCCTCTGCTGGCCCTCCGCGGTGAGCGCGTAGACCTTCCGGTCGGGCCGGTCGGTCTGGCCGACGTACTCGGCGACGACGAGCCCGGCCTTCTCCAGACGGGTCAGGGTCACGTAGACCTGACCGGCGTTGAGCGTGTCGCCGAGCGGCCCGAGCGCGTTCTGCAGGCGTACGCGCAGCTCGTACCCATAAGAGGGCTCCTTGGCCAGGAGCGCCAGTACGACGTCTTGCATCTCTCTCCCTAACGGTTAGCCATATACCTAACGGCTAGCCGTCACGGTCGTCAAGTTCAGTGAAGGTTGATGAGGGCGACGCCGGTCACGACGACGGCCGCGGCGACGATGCGCGGCAGGCCCATGCGCTCGCGGAAGAAGACGGCCCCGATGACCGCGCCCGTGATCACGCCGGTCTCCCGCAGCGCCGCCACGGGAGCGAGGGCCCCGCGCGTCTGCGCCCACACGACGATGCCGTAACCGAGCACCGAGATCAGGCCGCCGGGGATTCCGAGCCTCCACTGCGCGGCGACCGCCGGCCACAGGACCTTGCCCCTGACCAGGAACACCCAGAGGACGACCAGCGGCCCCATCCCGAAGAACAGCCAGCCGCTGTATCCGGCGGACGTCCCTGAGTGCCGCACGCCGACGCCGTCGACGAGGGTGTAGGAGGCGATGGAGACGCCGGTGAGCAGGGCCGCCCCGATCGCCGCACGCCCCTGTCCGGCGCCGCCGGCGAACGCCAGCTCCCCGAGCCCACCGCACACCGCCGCGACTCCGGCGAGCTGCGCGGCGCCGAGCCGCTCGCCGAGGAAGACCGCCGCGACGAAGGCGACGATCAGGGGACCGGTGCCGCGTGCGAGGGGGTAGACCTGGTTGAAGTCACCGAGCTCGTACGACCGGGCGAGCAGCACGGTGTAGACGACATGCAGACCGACCGAGACGGCGATCCACACCCAGGCACGCCGGTCCGGCACGGGGACGACGCAGACCAGGAGAAGCCCGGCGCCGGCCTGCGCGATCCCGATGAGCGCGAACCCGGCGAACCGGTCGGCCGCAGCCTTGGCCAGCGCGTTCCAGACGGCATGCAGGACACCGGCGAAGATCACGGCGAGGGCGGGACCGAGCGGGAAGGCGTGGTTCATTGGGCGAACATCCAGTCGGAGTGCTTGCCTGTGGGAATGTCAAGAGACCTGATCCGTTCCACAGCAAGGGAGAGATGGGACGCATGAGCGAATGGCGGAAGTCCAGTCGCAGCACTGACTCTGGCGGCCAGTGCGTAGAAGTCACTGTCACGGAGAACAACAAAGCTTGATCAAGAAACAAATCCCCCGTCTGGAGAAGTCCGACGGGGGATTTTTGCGCACGCCGATTCCGGCAAGGTCGCGAAGGTGTTCTCGAAGACGCCCTTGATAAATACAGGGAAGGCGTGGTTCACGCCATCACCTCAGCCCACGCGAGGGTCTCGCCGCAGGGATTCAGCTCTGGCCCGAACCGCCGGCGAGGCCGGTTCCGTGCCGGACGACCGCGAGGAGACGGGCGACCTGGTCCGTGTCGGCGCCGGTCAGGGCGATGCCGGTGGCGAGGGCGAGGAGGTCCGCGGCGGCGAGGTCGGGGCGGACGGCGCCGGTCTTCGCCGCCCTCACCAGGAGGGCGGACGCGGTGGCGTGCATCGCCTCGTGCCAGCGGGCGAACAGCTCCGTCCGGTGGCCCGCGTGGTCGTCGGTCAGGGCCAGGGCGAGTTCGCGTTTCGTCGCGACGTGGGCGATGAAATCCCGCAGCCAGCGGAACAGCGCGTCACTCGGGTCCGCGGCGGCGAGGAGGTCCTCGCCGCCGGCGCACAGCGCGGCGACCTCGTCGGAGTAGACGGCGATGATCAACTCACGGCGGGTCGGGAAGTGCCGGTACACGGTGGCGTTCCCGACTCCGGCGCGGCGGGCGATGTCGTCGAGGGGCGCGTCCAGGCCGTGCTCGTCGAAGATCTCTTTGGCGGCGGCGAGGAGCAGCTCGTAGTTGCGCCGCGCGTCCGCACGCCGAGGCCGCCCGGCATGCGCCGGGACGCCGGCACGGCCTGCTGTCATGACCCTCCCCAGGACTCACCGGCCACCCTAGGGTCTGTCGCAAGGTCCTCGTCCGTGGCGAGGTGTCCAGGTGGTGCTTCGCAAGGCGGAGTCGGCCTGGGTTCGGCTGGCCGAGGCGCCGCCTGGACACCGCACAGTAGGACAGCGGGACTTTGAGACAGGCCCTCGGGCGTGTCCGAGGAATGTCCGGCCGGCGGTGCTCGCCTCAGGTGCCGCTGGACAGGTGAGGGGCCGGTGCGGCGGCTGGTCTCCCCAGGGCCGTTCTTCCGCCGCGGAGGAGGCGGCTCCAGTGGACCTGGTCGTGGGTGGCCGGGGTGGTGGACTCCAGGAAGCGTTCGAGCACGCTCGCGAAACGCTCCGGGTCGTCGTGGTGGGGGAAGTGGCCTGAGCGTTCGAAGATCTCCAGGTGGCTGTCCGGCATCGCCGCGCGTGCGATCTGCGCGTGGCGGACCGGGATCACGCGGTCTCGGCGACCCCAGATGATCAAGGTGGGCAGGCCTTCGGCCAGATAGCAGCGGTCGAGCATCGTGATGACCTGGCCGCGTACGTCCACCCCCGCCCGCAGGGTGCGCAGGAACGCCTGGCGGGCGGCCCTCGATCGCAGCTTCCCGTAACGCTCCAGCACGTAGCCGAAGTCCGGGCCCAGGCGCGTCACCCCGGTCGCGCGCAGTGCCGGGGCGGCGAGGCGCATCGCGGCGCGTACCGGAGTCGACGCGGCCACCGACAGGCCGAGTTCCGCGCCCGGCGCGGACGCCGCCCTCAGCAGCGGATGCGTCTCCCGGCCGATCCCGCCGCTGTCCACGAGCACCAGGCGTTCGCACCGTTCGGGGAACTGGTACGCGAACTGCATCGCGATCCCGCCGCCCAGCGAATGCCCCACCACCGACACCCGGTCCACGTCCAGCACGCTCAGCAGGTCGCGCATCCCGCACGCGTACGCCGCCACCGCATAGTCGGCCCTCGGACGCGCGGACTCTCCGTGCCCCAGCAGGTCAGGGGCGATCACCATGTGGCGTTCCGCGAGACGCGGCACCACGTCCAGCCATGTCTCCGAGCTGTCGCCGATGCCGTGGATCAGCAGCAGCGGCGGGCCGCTGCCCGTCAGGCGGAAGGCCCGCCAGTAGCCGTGAATGTCGCGGAAGCGGATCAAAGGCCGGGTGCCCACACGCGTTCACCACCGAAGAGTCGGTCCTGAACACATCGTGTGACCTGCGGATTTCAGCCTTGCTACCGGGCGGTAAGCGGCGCGTTACGCGTCCACGGCGAGACGCGGTCCTGGTCGAGGAGGTCGGGCCGTTTGAGGCCGTCGAGCATCAGGTGGACGGTCGGCGCGGCGTCCTGGGTCCAGGCGTAGCACTGTTCCTTGGAGTCGCACCGCTCGGCCGAGCGCGCCTGGGCGGCGGCGACGATCGTGGCGGCGTCGGCGCGGATCTGGGCGGCGTCCTCGGGGGACACGGCCGACGGCTCGCCCGCGAGGGCGGCGACGGCGGTCATGTCGGCCAGCAGGCCGCCGAGCCACTCCCAGGGGGTCGCCTTGACGGCGTCCTCCCACGTGCGGGCGCACGGCTCGGGGCCGTCGAAGCGAGGGTGGTGGTGCGCCGCCTCGAAGCCGCCGCGCTCGCCGTCGATGCGGTCGAACAGGTCGGCCCGCCACAACGGCCGGTCGATCGGGATCCGCTGCGCGGCGGACTCCGAGCCGCGGTGCGGCTCGGGCGGGCGGACGCGCAGCTCGACGCGCGTCCCGTGTTCGAGGTGGCTGTCCGTGACGCTCACCTCGAACCAGTGCCGGACCAGGACCGCGACGTCGTTGTAGACGAAGGCATGTAGCAACGAACGCTCCTCACATCCGACCGCACTGATCGATTCCACCTTCACCGGGGCCACCCGGTCGGCGCAACCCTTCAAGTGGTCAAGGATGCGTGCCGGGCCAGCTCCGCGTCGACCGCGTCGCGCGGGACGTCGTCCCAGAGCGTCACGCCCGCGTCGCCCCAGACCCCGGCGACCCGGCCGCCGCGCAGCACGACCGGGGAGATCCAGCCGCCGGGCCGGCTCACCTCGGCGCGCCGCCCGGCCGGGACCAGCTCGGCCGACGTCGTGCCGCCGCCGAGGATGTACGGGTCGAAGGGGCCCAGCAGGCGTACGGTGTCGCGCGGCTCGGTGGCGAGCAGCTCGTCGGTGTGCTCGGCGAGCATGACGCGCGGTGCTCCCTCGACGTCGACCTCGGCCAGCGAGTCGCCCAGCTCGTCGAACCAGCTTCTGAGCAGGGCCTTCGGGGTGCGCCCCCGGCTCAGCCAGATCTTGTCGAACAGCTGCGGTGTGACCGGGCCGTACGCCCCGAGGAAGGCCCGCAGCACGGTGGAGGAGGCGTCGGGCACGTCGGGCAGCCAGCCGGCGCCGGTGAACGTCACACGGGTGCCGCGCGGCGGGCCGTGGCAGAGCACGCGCCACCAGGCGAGCGGCTTGAGGAGTGTGCCCCAGCCGGAGCCGAGCACGTCGGCGAGGTGTGCCGAGTCCGTACGCCCGAGGATCTCCGCGGTCAGCTCCTCGCGGCTGAGCACCGCGCCTCCGGCGAGGGCGTCCGTGGCCGCGGCGGCGATGGCCTCCAGGTCGGAGGGTGTGGCACGGAAGGCCTTCTGCCAGCTCTTGGTCTCCCAGTTGCGGTGGGCCGCCGACAGCTCCAGGTAGGCGGCGGCCTCGTCGGCCGGCAGCAGATGGAGAGTGCCGCGCATCGCCCAGGTCTTGACGAGCGTGCGGTCGGCGAGGGCGCCGCCGATGCCCTCGGGAACGGCCTGCCGCACCGCGACGGACCGCGTCGCCGCCGAGGTCACCTGGGCCTGGACTCCGGCGAGACGCCGCGCCACCTCGACCGGGCCCTCGCCGGTCGGCGGGTCGAGGAATTGGCGCCGCATCCGCCACGTGAGCACCTGGGCCCAGGTGACCGTCAGCATGCGGCGCACTCTATGACCCGCCGCCGACAGAACTCAGACCCTGCGCGAGGAGAACTCCGCGTACGCCGCCCGCACGTCCTCGGCGGTCAGCGTGGTCAGGTCGGCGGTCGTGGCCCCGGCGCCGAGCGAGGCGATGCGCACGTCGCGGAACCCGCACGTCTTCTCGTACAGGGAGCGCACGAACCGGCCGTTGCCCAGCTCGTCGATCCGGCCCATGCCGCAGATCCGCTGGAAGATGCCGGCGAGGTCGTCGAGCGCGGTCTCCTCCCACGCATCACCCGCCTGGGCGGCGAGCCGTGAGGCGATCTCCAGCAGCTCGTCCGGACCGTAGGAGGGGAACGCCACCCGCTCGGAGAACCGCGAGGCCAGACCGGGGTTGGACCGCAGGAAGCGGTCCATGTCGGCGTCGTATCCGGCGACGATGACGACGAGGCGCTCGCGGTCGTCCTCGGCGCGCTTCAGCAACGTCTGCACCGCCTCCGCGCCGAACGCGTCGCCGCCGGAGTAGCCGGGGTTGACCAGGGCGTACGCCTCGTCGACGAACAGCACGCCGCCCAGCGCGGAGTCGATCACCTTGTTGGTCTTGAGCGCGGTCGACCCGAGGTGCTCGCCCACCAGGTCGGCGCGCTGCGTCTCGACCACCTCCGGGCGCGCGAGCAGGCCGAGGGCGGCGAAGATCCGGCCGACGACGCGCGCGACGGTCGTCTTGCCGGTGCCGGGCGGCCCCGCGAAGACGAAGTGCCGCATCGGCGGGTGCGTGGCCAGGCCCTGTTCCTCGCGGAGCTTCGCCACCTGGAGCTGGGCGGTGATCGCGCGGACCTGCCGCTTCACCGGCTCCAGCCCGGTCATCGCGTCGAGCCCGGCGAGCGCCTCCTCCAGCGTCGGCGTCTCGGCGTAGCCGCGGAACCGCTCGGTGACCTCGGCGAACGCGAGCTCGACGTCGGCCGCGGCGATGGTGACCAGGTCGTGCGGGGTCGGGTCGGCGCGGGCACCGACGATCCGCACGTCGCGGGCGCGCGCCGCCGACTCGATCAGGGAGCGGACGAAACGCCCGTTGCCCAGCTCGTCGACGATGCCGCGCCGCCGTACGTCGTCGAAGCGCGTCAGCAGGATGGGGGCGACGTCGGCGCCGAGCCGGTCGCCGCGCAGACCGGCGTGGTACTCCGCGATCCGCAGCAGCTCGGCCGGCTCGTACCCGGGGAAGTTGACCCGCGTGCCGAACCGGGAGGCCAGGCCGGGGTTGGAGGACAGGAAGGCGGTCATCTCCTCCTCGTAGCCGGCGAGGATGATCACGAGGTCGTCGCGGTCGTCCTCGGCCCGTTTGAGGAGGGTCTGCACGGCCTCGTTGCCGAAGCGGTCCGGCTGCCCATCGGAAGTGTTGACCAGGCCGTACGCCTCATCGATGAACAGGACGCCACCGAGCGCGCGGTCGACCAGTTCGTTGGTCTTGATCGCGGTCGCGCCCAGGTACTCCCCGACAAGGTCGGAGCGCTGCGCTTCGACGAGCTGGGGCGTCGGCAGCAGGCCGAAGGCGTAGAAGATCTTGGCGACGACGCGGGCGACGGTCGTCTTGCCGGTGCCGGACGGGCCCACGAAGACGAAGTGCCGCATCGGCTTCTCGGTCGCGAACCCCGCCTCGGCGCGCATCCGTGCCGCCTCGATGGACGCGGCGATGGAGCGGACCTGGCGTTTCACCGGCTCCAGGCCGATCATCGCCTCCAGCTCGGAGAGCGCCTCGCTGACCGAGATGTCCGGCACGTCGTCGGCGACCCTGGCGGGCGCGGCGTACTGGTCGGGCTCCAGGTAGTCCTCCTGCGCCCAGCCCGTTTCGTACGCCTCCGCGGGCACGATGCGGCGGGCCTGGAACCAGCGGTAGGCGAGCACCGCGAACGCGGTCGCCCAGGCGGGCCCGGCGTCGAGCCGGGGCAGCGGGTGCGCGAGCGCGGCGGCGACCATCCCGGCGAGGCCGAGCGAGGCCGCCGCCGTCCGCCACGGCGCGTACGCCCGTAGCTGATGCGCGACGAAGGCGACGGGCAGCGCGAGCGCGGCGAGGAAGACGGCCTGGTGGCCACCCGGTGGGTACAGCCTGCTGACCGCCAAGGCCACCGCGAGCCAGCAGGCGACCACGAACACCGTCGCCATGCCGCTCGGTGAGCGTAGTGTGAAGTCGATGACCAGGAGCAACGTGGCGACCATGACGACCGTCGTGAGCAGCGGCCACGCGGTGACCACGGCGACGGCCGCCGATCCCACGACCAGCACTAGAAACGTCAGCCGTCTGACTCCCGGCTGCACCTGGAAATAACGCCAGCGGGCGCGTTCGAACAGATCGCGCGCTACTGGCGGACGCGATCGTGACCTGCCGAACGGTCGCATCGCCCTCCCCTCACGCCTGGAGACGTGTATAGCGCACGTTCGGCATGGAATGGCAGCACCTCTTGCCTGGCGCGCCCTCGCCGAGGGGGTACCCGACAGCGGCGGCACGCGGCATCCAGGCGTTGACCAGGGCGATGCCGGACGAAGATCCTTTTACCCCGTCGCCGATGTTCTCAAAGCGGGCACGCGCACGGAGTAGCGCTCCAGCAGCTCGGCGTTCCGCTCGTCGCCGCCGTGCACGTTGGCGCTGACCCACAGCGGCAGCTCCGCGCGGTCGGCCATCCTGGCCAGCAGCAGGTTCCACAGGTACACGCAGGACAGCGACGACAGCGCGGCCGTACGCGGCGCGCCCTCGGGATAGGAGACGTCGCCCGGCGGCACCAGGGTGTCCAGCACCACGTCGGCGACCTCGCCGAGCTTCACACCGGCGCGCGCCGGCGCGGCCTCCATCGAGGGGCGCGAGACGAAGGCGACCACCGGCAGCCCGTACGCCGCGGCCTCCTTCGCCAGCTCGACCGGGTACGGGTTCGCGCCGCTGTTGGAGAAGACCACCACGACGTCGCCGGGCCGCGGATCGGCGGCCGCCAGGACCGGCGCGGCAAGGCCGGGGCGGCGTTCGGCCTCGGTCGCGGGCCACGCGCCGTGCAGGGGTGAGATCTCCGGTGTGTGGAGCGGCTGCACGCAGGCCAGGCCGCCGGCGCGGAAGAAGCCCTCCAGGACCATCGCCAGCGAGTGCCCGGACCCGCCGGCGTGGATCAGGCCGCCGCCGCTGACCGCGCCGAGAAGCAGGTCGCTCGCCTCGTCGAGGGCGCTCGTGTTTCCGGGCTCGAGGCGTTCGAGGTGTCGTTGCATCCAGTTCACGGCTGACTGGTCTAGCACACCAGGACATTTGTCCCGTCAAGGAACGGATGGACGGCTCTCCGCGGCGGTCCGCGGCCGCCCTAGAGTGTCCGCGTGACGGAGGAAAAAGGGAGATTCGCGGACCGGGTCGACGAAGGCCCGAAGCCCTTCGCCATCTATCCGTGGCTGCTCGTCGGGTTGAGCGCGGTCTCCGACGTCGCGCACTCGCGCGCGCGCCCGCTCTGGGCATCCGGCCCGCTGCTGCTGGTGTTCGTCCTGGCCGTGGTCACGGCGATCTGGATCGGCTTCCGCCGCGGGCAGGGCGACCGGCTCGCGCTGGGGCTGGTCGCGCTGCTGACCGTGGACGCGTTCGTGCTGGCCGTGTGGTTCGGCCACGGCATGTACTCCCTGTTCCCGCTGGCCGCGATGGCGTTCGGGGTGACGATCCCCTGGGGCGAGCACCTCCCGTTGCCGATGATCTCGATCTTCGTGCTGGCCGGTCTGGGCGCCGTGACGTCCGCGCTGACCGGCGCGGAGGCCCATGACTCCCTCACCGTCTGGTACGGGACGCTGACCTCCGGGTTCATCATCGCGACCTTCCTGCGGCTCTTCGCCACCATCCGCCAGCTGAGGGAGACCCGCGGGGAGCTCGCCAGGACGGCCGTCTCCGAGGAGCGGCTGCGGTTCGCCCGCGACCTGCACGACCTGCTCGGCCACACGCTCTCGGTCATGGTGATCAAGGCGCAGGCCGTACGGAAGCTGATCCCCCGCGATGTCTCCGTCGCCGCCGAGCAGGCGGCCGACATCGAGACGATCGGCCGCGACGCCCTCAAGCAGGTACGGCTCGCGGTGACGGGCTACCGGGGCCGTGGCCTCGGGCCCGAGATCGACGGGGCGCGCACGGCCTTGCGCGACGCCGGGATCGACCTGGTCGTCCGTGAGGAGGGCACGCCGCTGCCCGAGGACTCCGGGGCGCTGCTCGGCTGGGCGGTGCGCGAAGGCGTGACCAACGTCATCCGGCACAGCGGCGCCGGCCGCTGCGAGATCTCGGTGACGGCACGCGGCGGCACGGCCGTCCTGTCGATCCGCGACGACGGCCGGGGCGGCGCCGCGAGCAAGGGGAACGGCCTGCACGGCATCGCGGAGCGCATCAGCGGGATGGACGGGCGCCTGGACGCGGGCCCGGCCGAAGGCGGGGGGTACCGGCTGACGGTCACCTTGCCGTTGAACGACGTCGGGGCGATGGGAGAGGTTTCTTGATCAAGGTTCTGCTCGCCGAGGACCAGGGCATGATGCGCGGCGCCCTGGCGCTGCTGCTCGGCCTGGAGGACGACTTCGAGGTCGTCGGGCAGGTCTCCACGGGCGACCGCATCGTGCCGACCGCCCGCGAGGTCCGTCCCGACGTGGCGGTGCTCGACATCGAGATGCCGGGCCGCAGCGGCCTCGACGCGGCGGCCGACCTGCACGCCGCGCTTCCCACCTGCAAGATCCTCATCGTGACGACGTTCGGGCGGCCCGGGTACCTGCGCCGCGCGATGGAGGCGGGCGCGAGCGGGTTCCTCGTCAAGGACGGCCCGGTCGAGGACCTCGTGGGGGCGATCCGCCGCGTGCTGGACGGCGAGCGCGTCGTCGACCCCGAGCTCGCCACCGCAGCACTGAGCGCCGGGCCGAACCCGCTCACGGCCCGCGAACGCGACGTGCTGTCGGCCGCCGCGGACGGCTCGACCATCGCCGACATCGCCCAGCGTCTGCACCTGTCCGAGAGCACGGTACGCAACTACCTGTCGGCCGCGATCGGCAAGACCGCCTCCCGCAACCGCATCGAAGCCGTCCAGGCGGCCCGCCACAACGGCTGGCTCTAGCCCCGCCTAGATCAGGGAGAGCTGTCCTTCGATCTCGGGGCGGTGGCGTTTGAGGTGGCGCCACTGCGGCAGGTCGTCGAGGTAGGACCACGACAGCCGGTGGTGCGGGGTCGGGCCCAGCCGCTTCAGCGCCTCCTGGTGGACCGGTGACGGGTAGCCGGCGTTGGCCTCGAAGGCGTACTCCTCGTGCCCGAGCCCGGCCATCAGGCCGTCGCGGTACACCTTGGCGAGCACGGACGCGGCGGCGACGGTCACCGAGCGCAGGTCGCCCTTGATCTCGGTGCGGACCGGCCAGCGACCACCGAGGAAGTTGTGCGCGCCGTCGAGGATCACCGCGTCGGGGCGTTCGGGCAGGGCTTCGAGGGCGCGTACGGCCGCGCGGCGCAGCGCCTCGGTCATGCCTGCCTCGTCGATCTCCTGGGCGCTCGCCTCGCCGAAGGCGTACGCGGGCAGCCAGCCCTCCAGCTCCCCGGCGATCGCGGTCCGACGGCGCGCGGTGAGCTGTTTGGAGTCGGTGAGGCCCGCCGGGGGCGTGCTCCCGTCCGTGACGGCCGCGCAGACGACGAGCGGACCGGCCCACGCGCCCCGTCCGACCTCGTCGACGCCCGCGACGCGTACGGCCCCGGCCGCGGTGAGCTGCTCCTCGATCGCGTAGCCGGGCCCGGTGTCCTCGGCCGGCTCCTCTTTTCGCATGGCGGTCATCATGGCAGTCGTGAACGGCCCGGTTCCGCGACTCCCAATTTCACGATCGAGCAACGGCCCGGCCAACCGAGTGGCGGTGAATCTGCCAAGGGCGGATGATCCCGTGGAGACGGATACGTCCCCAGGAAGGGTTTGTCATGCGCAATCGGCCGATTTACGACATCGTCGCGTTGCTCGCCCGATGTGGTGTCGGCGCGGTCTTCCTGGCCCACGGCTGGCAGAAGATCCAGATCGGGATCAACGCCACCGGGAAGAACCTCGACGCCATGGGCGCACCGTTCCCGACCGTCGCCGCCGTCTACTCGACCTTCGCCGAACTCCTGTGCGGCACCGCGCTGATCCTCGGCGTCGCGCTCCCGCTCGCGGGAACCCTGCTATTCCTCGACATGGCCGGGGCGCTCGTGTTCGTGCACGCCAAGCACGGGATCTTCCTCGTCGACAAGGGGAACGTCCACAACGGGTTCGAGCTCGTCCTCGTCCTCGGGCTCGCCTCGCTCATCTTCGCCGCCGGCGGCGCGGGGCGGCTGACGCTCGACCGGCGGATCTTCGGGCCGGGCCGGCGGGACAAGCCCCGCGACGACGACGAGCCCGGGGAGTACTTCCGCGCTCTCCAGTCGTCCAAGGACCAGGCCGACTCCACCGGTGAGCACAAGCAGCCGATCGGCGCCGAGAGACCGCCGTCCGCGCGCCCGGACGCGGCCCTCGTGACCGACACCTCACGCGACGTCATCGTGGCGGGCCGCAAGACCGAACCGGGCTCGGGCGACACCGTTCCCACGAAGACCCGCAAGCGGCGCCCCAAACCGGCCTCGTGACACCCGGCGCCCGGCGGCGGCGCCGGGCACCACGATCTCATCGCCCCCTGAGCGTGCGATACCTCTCGATCAGCGCCGCGGTCGAGCTGTCCAGCTCTCCCTCGTCCGACGTGCCGGTCAGGCGGGGTTCGAGCCGCTTGGCCAGCGCCTTGCCGAGCTCGACGCCCCACTGGTCGAAGGAGTTGATCCCCCAGACGGCGCCCTGCACGAACACCTTGTGTTCATAGAGGGCGACCAACTGGCCGAGCACCGACGGGGTCAGCTCGGTGGCCAGGATCGTGTTGGTCGGCCGGTTGCCGGGGAACGTGCGGTGCGGCACGAGTTCGTCCGCGACGCCCTCGGCCGCGACCTCCTCGGCCGTCTTGCCGAACGCCAGAGCCTGCCCCTGGGCGAACAGGTTCGCCATCAGCAGGTCGTGCTGCGACCGCAGCTCCCCCAGCTCCCCGATCGGACGCGCGAAGCCGATGAGGTCCGCGGGCACGACCTTGGTGCCCTGGTGGAGCAGCTGGTAGTAGGCGTGCTGGCCGTTCGTGCCGGGAGTGCCCCACACGACCGGGCCGGTGTCCCAGTCGACCCGGTCACCGTCGCGGCCGACGGACTTGCCGTTGGACTCCATGTCGAGCTGCTGGAGGTAGTCGGTGAACCGCGACAGGTAGTGGCTGTAGGGCAGCACCGCGTACGTCTGCGCGCCGAAGAAGTCGTTGTACCAGATGCCCAGCAGGCCGAGCAGCATCGGCAGGTTCTCTTCGGGCGGCGCCGTACGGAAGTGCTCGTCCATCAGGTGGAAGCCGTCGAGCAGCTCGCGGAAGCCGTCCGGGCCGATCGCCACCATCAACGACAGCCCGATCGCCGAGTCGAACGAGTAGCGGCCGCCCACCCAGTCCCAGAAGCCGAACATGTTGGCCGGGTCGATGCCGAACTTTCCGACCTGCTCTGCGTTGGTGGACACCGCCACGAAGTGCTTGGCCACCGCGGACTCGTCGCCCACGTCCGCCAGCAGCCAGTCACGCGCCGACGTCGCGTTCGTGATGGTCTCGACAGTGGTGAACGTCTTGGACGCCACGATGAAGAGGGTCTCGGCCGGGTCCAGGTCGCGGACGGCCTCGTGCAGGTCGGCGCCGTCGACGTTCGAGACGAACCGGAACACCCGTGACCGGTCGGTGTAGGGGCGCAGCGCCTCGTACGCCATCTTCGGCCCCAGGTCGGACCCGCCGATGCCGATGTTGACGATGTTGCGGATCGGCTTGCCCGTGTGGCCCTTCCACTCGCCCGAGCGCACGCGATCCGAGAAGGCCGCCATCCGGTCCAGGACCTCGTGCACGGCGGGCACGACGTTCTCGCCGTCGACCTCGATCGTCGCCGTACGCGGGGCGCGCAACGCGACGTGCAGCACCGGGCGGTTCTCCGTGACGTTGATCCGCTCACCGGAGAACATGGCGTCGCGCAGCTCCGTCACCCCCCGCGCGTCGGCGAGGTCGTGAAGCAGCCGCAGCGTCTCGTCGGTGATCCGGTTGCGCGAGTAGTCGACGTAGAGGTCGCCGGTCTCCAGGGCGTACCGGCCTCCGCGCTCCGGGTCGTCGGCGAACAGCTCACGCAGGTGCGTGCCGCGTGTCTCCTCATAGTGGCGGCGCAGAGCCCGCCATTGGTCGGTCTGGTCCAGCCGCACGCTGTCGGACATCCATTCCTCCGTCTGTGCCACAGGGGTCGTCTTCCGGCGTCCATCCAACCGAACGCCCTGGGATACGCGACGACGAACCGCCGTAAGCCGGTCATCGAACCTGGCGGCCACTCGTTACTCCGCCGCCCGTGTTCCGTCATTCCCGATCCGATCGTCCCGCAGTACCTACCTGCCACGGAAGTGGCCGATCATGCGGTCGATCATCGATGAAACGCCGATTCCGGCCGCCCGCCGGAGGCGGACGGCCGGGCGGCCGCGTGTCAGGAGGCGGGTTCCGGCTCCATGTCCGCCCGGCTCTCGGAGGCGGCGGGACGGCCGGCACCGTGCAGGAGGACGGTGGCCAGGACGGCCGCGCCGAGCATCAGGACGGCGGCGACGACGGCCGCGGTGTTCATTCCGTCGGTGAAGGCGACGCGTGCGGCGTGGAGGACGGCGTCGCCGGTGCGGCCCGGCATCCGGCCGGCGGCCACGGTCGCGCCGCCGAGGGTCTGGCGTGCGGCGCCGAGCAGGCCCGCCGGTAGTCCCGAGGGCAGCGAACCGGTCATCTCGTGGCGGTAGACGGCCGTGCCGACGCTGCCCAGGACGGCCATGCCGAGCGCACCGCCGAACTCACTGGCGCACTCCGACAGCGCCGACGCCAAGCCGGCGCGCTCCGGCGGGACGGAGGCGAGCACCAGGTCGGTGACCAGCGTCATCACCACGACGATCCCGGAGGCGACGACGCCGGCCGCGGTCAGGACGAGCCAGAGGGGCGAGTCCGCCCGCACCAGGCCGAGCCCGGCGAAGCCGCCGGTGGCGACGACGAACCCGGCGCCGATGATGTACGCCCGGTTCACGTGCTGGACGAGGGCGGAGGCGACCGGGGCCGCGACGGCGACACCGGCGCTGGGGACGATGCTCCACAGCGCCGCGGTCAGCGGGCTGAGCCCGAGCACCGACTGCAGGTACTGCGTGGTGAAGATCGCCGACCCCATGATCGCGAATGTGGCGATCACGCTGGTCACGATCGAGCCGCCGAGCGCCCGGTCACGGAAGAGGCGCAGGTCGATCAGTGGCGCGGAGCCGGTCCGCAGGCGGCGGACGAAGACGTACCCGAAGGCGGCGCCGACGACGAGACCGGCGAGCGGGACCACTCCGAAGCCGTCGGCGGCGAGCTTCTTGAGCCCGTAGATCAGCGGCAGCACGGCCGCCATGGAGAGCACCGCGCCGGGCAGGTCGAAACGGCCGGGGGCCGGGTCGCGGAACTCCGGGACCAGCAGCGGCGCCAGCACCAGCAGCATGACCATGGCCGGGGTGTTGACCAGGAACACCGAACCCCACCAGAAGTGGTCGAGCAGGAGCCCGCTGAGCACGGGGCCGAGCGCCACTCCACCGGCCATCACCGACGTCCAGATCGCCACCGCGGTGCCGCGCTGCTTGTCGTCGTGGAACATGTTGCGGACCAGCCCGAGCGTCGACGGCATCAGCGTCGCGCCGCCGATGCCGAGCAGCGCGCGTGCCGCGATGAGCATCCCGGCGCTGGGCGCGTACGCTGCGGCCACCGACGCGAGGCCGAACGCCGCCGCCCCGAGAGTCAGCAGCCTGCGGCGTCCGATCCGGTCGCCGAGCGAGCCCATCGTGAGCAGCAGCCCGGCGAGGACGAACCCGTAGATGTCGAAGATCCACAGCTGCTGGGTGCTGGTCGGGGCCAGGTCCCGGCTGATGAAGGGGACCGCGAAGTACAGGACCGAGACGTCCATCGAGACGAGGAGGAGCGGGAGGAGGAGCACGCTCAGCGCGATCCACTCTTTGCGGCCGGCCTTGGCGGCGGGAACCTGGTTCGTTTCCATGCCCGTAGCCTCGGCGGCGCCGCTGACCACCCGCGCACCGTACGCTGACCGGCCGCGCGTACGGCCGGTCAGCGGAGGTCGGCGCCGGTCAGGAGGTCGGGCTGAACAGGTCGATGGCGTTGCCGTCGGGGTCGTGGAGGATGGCGTAGCGCTGGCCCCAGAAGGCGTCCCACGGCTCCTTGTGTCCCGCGTACCCGAGCGAGGTGAGCCGCTCGTACACCGCGTCGACTTCCTCGGCGGCGTCGAGGCCGAACGCCAGGGCGATCCGGTGTCCGCCGGCCGGCGGACGCCAGTCCGGGTCGAAGGAGTGGATCGTCTCGACGGTGTCCCAGGCCAGGCGCAGTCCGCCGGGAAGGGTGGTCTCGGCGTGCGGCTCCTTGTCGGCCTCGGGCGGCAGGTCGAGGCCGAGGTGGCGGTAGAACGCCAGGGAGCGTGCCATGTCCTCGACGACGAGGCCGATGAGGTTCAGCTGGGCCGTCATGTCGTTCTCCAGGTCATCTCGGTGGAATGTCGTGAACGGGCTCTCCGGCGGGCACCCGCGTTCACGCAGCTCAGGCTAGCCAGCCTCGCGGGGCCGGTCTTGTAGGAATCGGACAGGCGTCACCCGGTGAGGGCGTGGATGAAGTCGCGGATGACGGCGCGGTGGTCGTCCGGCCGCCAGGCGAGGGCCAGTTCGCTGGGCGACAGGTCGGTGACGGGGATCGCTCGGATGCCCGGCCTGCGGTAGATCGCGGCGTTTCCGGCGGCGAGCAGCACGATGCCGCTTCCGTCCTCGACGGCGGCGAAGGTCTCGTCGGCGTTGGAGACGGTCGCGCCGATCCGTACGGGATGGTCGCCGCGGTCGGCCAGGGCGAGCCAGTGGTCCCGCAGCGGACCCGCGGTGTCGGGGAGTGCCAGGAACGGCTCGTCGAGCAGTTCCTCGAACGCCACCTCGTCGCGCCCGGCGAGCCGGTGGTCGTCGCGGAAGGCGACGTGGCGGGGTTCGGTGGCCAGCACCCGGAGATTGAAGGCCTCCGGGTCCGGAAGCGGCAGCCAGACCAGCGCCACGTCGGCGTCGCCCCCGGCGAGCCCGGCGGTCGCGTCGTCCCAGTTCACCTGGCGGAACCTGAGCCGCCAGGCCGGCCGCCGCTCGGCGAAGCACGCCTGCGCCCTCTGGATGAGCCCGCGCCCCACGCTCGTGGACAGCCCGACCGTCAGCACGGCCGCCTCCGCCGCGGCGGCGTCGCCGACCGCCCGCTGCGCCTCGTCCCAGGACCGCAGCATCTCGCGCGCGGCCGGCAGCAGCGCCTCTCCCGGCGCGGTGAGCGCGACGGAACGCCGGTCGCGGTCGAACAAGCGCACCCGCAGGCCGTCCTCCAGCTGCCGGATCTGCTTGCTGAGCGCCGGTTGTGACACGAAGAGACGCTCGGCCGCGCGCGTGAAGTTGAGCTCCTCGGCGATCGCCACGAAATAGCGCAGATCTCGCAGGTGGGCGTCCATAACCGATGGCTATCACAACGGCTCTTGGACACGAAACCACGCCCGTATCCACGATCGTCTCCTATGACGCCGGGAGGACACATGAGCCATCGCCCCTTCGAGGTGACCGTCTCCCTCGTCACCGGAGCGAACCGCGGGATCGGGCGCGAGGTATGCCGCCGGCTGGGCATGCTCGGCCACACGGTGATCCTCACCGCCCGGTCGGCGGAGGGCGCCGAGCGCGCCGCGTCGGAGCTCGCCGCCGAAGGACTCTCCGTCCATGCCCAGGTCATGGACGTCTCCGATGACGAGAGCGTCGCACGGGCCGCCGGCGAGGTCCGCGAGCGCCACGGCGCGCTGGACGTCCTCGTCAACAACGCCGCGATCACCTACGACGCGTGGCAGCGGGCCTCCAGCACCGACCTACGGGTCGTACGGGAGGCGGCCGAGACCAACCTGTACGGCCCGTGGCGCGCGGCCGTCGCGTTCCTTCGGCGGCCTGCTGCTCCTGGCCGGGCGGCTCGGCGACCTGGTCGGCCGCAAGCGCGTGTTCGTGGCGGGCCTGGTGCTCTTCACCGCCGCGTCGCTGGCGTGCGGGCTCTCCACCGGGCGGTCGGCGCTGGTCGCCGCGCGGTTCGCACAGGGCGTCGGCGGGGCGCTGGCCTCGTCGGTCAGTCTCGGCATGATCGTCACGCTGTTCCCGTCGCCGCGCGAGCGCGGGACCGCGATCGGCGCGTTCAGCTTCGTCGGTGCCGTCGGCGCCTCGCTCGGCCAGGTCCTCGGCGGGGTCCTCACCGAGGCGTTCGGCTGGCACTGGATCTTCTTCATCAACCTGCCGATCGGCGTCACGGCGACCGCCCTCGCCGTACGCGTGCTGGAGTCCGACCGCGGCCTCGGCGTACGCGCGGGAGCCGACGGCACCGGCGCCGCCTTGGCCACCGGCGGGCTCATGCTCGGCGTCTACACGATCATCGGGACCGGCCGGTACGGCTGGGCGTCGGCGCGGACCCTCGGCCTCGCCGCGGTCGTCGTCGCCTTGCTCGCGGGATTCCTCCTGCGGCAGGCGGTGGCCGCACGGCCGCTGCTGCCGCTACGCGTGTTCCGGTCGCGGAACCTGTCCGGCGCCAACCTCATCCAGGTGCTGATGGTGTCGGCGCTGTTCGGGTTCCAGATCCTCATCGCGCTCTACATGCAGAACGTTCTCGGCTACGGCGCCGCGCTCGGCGTCGCGGTGCTGTCCACGCTGGCCGCCGCGCACACCCGGTCGCTGCTCGGCCGCGGTCACTCCGGCGCGTCCGCGCTGACCGGCGGCTTCCACCTCGCCTTCGGCATCGGCGCCTGCCTGCTCACCGCCACCTTCGTCCTCGCCGCCACGCTCCTGCGCCGCTCCGCCCCATCGGAGGCATGACGAACCCGGCCGTGCCGGCGACGGATCAGATCAGGAGGAGAGCCTTGCCGATGACGGCGCGGCCTTCCAGGGCTCTGTGGGCCTCGGCGGCCTGTTCCAGGGAGTACGTGCCGCCGATCACGGGCTTGATCCGGCCGGCCGCGGCGTCCTGGAGCATGCGCCCGGCGCGTTCGGCCCGGCCGCCGGCGAAGGTCGCCAGCTGTTCCATGCTCCGTACGACGGCCTCGCGACGCCGCGCGTCCTCCGTGGAAACCGTCGTCGGCGGGCCGCCCGCGATCCCGTAGCCGGAGAAGCGGCCGCCCCGTACGACGGCCTCGAACGCGATGCGCCCCAGGTCGCCGCCCACGCCGTCGAAGGCGACGTCCACACCGCCCACCCGCTCCGCCCAGCCCGGCCGTCCGTAGTCGACCACCTCGTCGGCGCCCAGCTCGGCGACCAGGTCGAGCTTGGCCTTCCCGTGGGCGGCGCCGATGACGCGGGCGCCGGCGGCGCGCGCGAGCTGCACGAGCAGGCTGCCGAGCCCGCCGGCGGCCGGTTGCACCAGCACCGACTCCCCCGCGCGTACGCCGGCGGCCTCGAACAAGGCCAGTGCGGTGCTCCCGTCGTGCAGCAGCGCCATCGCCTCCGGCGACCCGAGCGTCTCGGGAATCGGGATCAGGTTCTCCACGGATGTGACGACCCGCTCGGCGTAGCCGCCGCCGTCGAGGTCGGCCAGCACCCGCCTGCCGATCCAGGCCGGGTCGGCTCCCGTGCCGACCGAGGCGACCCGCCCCGCCACACCGGCACCCGGAACGTACGTCGGCCGTACTGGGAAGTGGTCGCCGCCCCGATCGCCTCCCTGCCGTCAGGGGAGCAGTCTCGGACCTCGACTCGGCTTGATGTCAACGGGCCCGGAAACGCCGAAAGCCGGCCAAGATCCCCGTCGGGGCTCCTGGCCGGCGTCCGTCTTACTCTCAGGCCGCGGGCACGCCGTCGGCGACGTTCACGTCCTTGTGGAAACGCTTGTGGACGTACAGCTTCTCGCCGAGCGTCTCGCAGCGCCACCAAAGGCCGCTCGGGGGACCGATGCGCGTGTTGCGCGGGAGCTCCCGGAGGATCTCGTTCACCGGGGTCACCGTGATGCGGCCGGACCTGCACACCAGGATCCGCCGATCGGTGACGACCACGACGCGGTAGGCGTTGCTGAACAGGATGATCCAGTACGAGATCAGTGCGAAGTACTGGCTGGTGGTCTGGGCGCCGAAAACCGCCTGGACCGTTTCGCCCGGCTGGAGGTGGGGAGCCGCGTTCGCGCTCATCTTGTCGCGGATAGCCACAATCTTGACCTCTCTCACGTTTGGTAGCGGTACAAGCTACTTGCGACAGACATCCGCGTCCACACGATTAGCCAAGCTCAGGCGGGTATTTCTCACTCTCCGTTCCCGCGAACGGGATCGACTCACCGTTACGGAAGAGCGGTCAAGACACCGGCGTGCTCGCGGCCGGGGACCGAGTCAAGGAGAGCGGCCCGTACTGCGGCCGTGACCTGCGCTTTCTCGGAATCGTCGCCGGTGAAGCGGCATAGGGAGTCAAGGGAGCTCAACAAGCACTCTCCGGGCCGCCGGCATCCCGCCGCCGATGGGCGGCGGGATGCCTTCTGGTCAGGCCCTGGCGATGATCGCCTCGGCCCGGTCGCGTGGGACCTCGCCGTAGGACTCGAACTGCATCGAGTAGCTCGCGCGGCCCGAGGTACGGCTACGGAGATCGCCGACGTAGCCGAACATCTCCGCCAGCGGCACCAGCCCCTGGACGATCCGTGCGCCTGCCCGCTCGTCCATGGCCTGGATACGGCCACGACGCGCGTTCAGGTCCCCGATGACCTCGCCCATGTAGCCGTCGGGTGTGGTGATCTCGACCGCCATCACCGGTTCGAGGAGAACCGGCGACGCGCGGCGGGCCGCCTCCTTGAACGCGTGGAATCCGGCCTGCCGGAACGCGAGCTCGGAGGAGTCCTGTTCGTGGAAGGCGCCGTCGAGAAGCAGGACGCGTACGCCCGTCATCTCGTATCCCGCCAGGACGCCGAACCGCGTCGCGTCCTGGCAGCCGGCGTCCACCGAAGGGATGAACTCCTTCGGGATACGGCCACCGGTGACCTTGTTCACGAACTCATAGCCTTCCTCGATGGGTTCGACCGAGATCTGCACCTTGGCGAACTGCCCCTTGCCTCCCGTCTGCTTCTTGTGCGTGTAGTCGACCTTTTCCACCGACCCGCGGATGGTCTCCCGGTACGCGACCTGCGGCTTCGCGACGTCGGCCTCGACCCCGAACTCGCGTTCCATCCGGTCGACGAGGATCGCCAGGTGCAGCTCACCCATCCCGCCGATGACGGTCTGGCCGGTCTCCTCGTCGGTGTGCACCTCGAAGGAGGGGTCCTCTTCGGCGAGCCGCTGGATCGCCACACGCAGCCTCTCCTGGTCGCCCTGAGACCTGGCCTCGATCGCCACCTCGATGACCGGAACCGGGAAGTCCATCGACTCCAGGACCACCGGATTCCGTTCGTCGCACAGCGTCTCTCCGGTCGTGGTCTGCTTCAGCCCCATGACGACGACGATGTCACCGGCGCCCGCCGAATCCAGTTCCAGCCGTTTGTCGGCGTGCATCCGGTAGATCTTGCCGATCCGCTCCTTCCTGCCCTTGACGGAGTTGAGCACCGCGGCACCCGGCTCCAGGCGACCGGAGTAGATCCGGACGAAGGTGAGCTTGCCGAGATGCGGATCGGTCATGATCTTGAATGCGAGCGCGACCAGCGGCTCGTCGTCGGACGGCCGGGCGGCCTCGGCGTCGAGCGGGGACGGCAGGTAGCGCACCACCGAGTCGAGCAGAGGCTGGACGCCCTTGTTCTTGAACGCCGTACCGCAGAGCACCGGCGTGACCGTGACCTCCTTCGATCTGCCCGAAGCGATGGTGACCCGGCGGATCGCCGCATGCAGTTGCTCCTCGGACGGCTCCGACGCCTCCGCGAACAGCCGCATGATCTCCTCGTCGTGCTCGGCCAGCGCCTCCAGCAGCCTGCCGCGCCACTCCCGTGCGGCCTCGACATGCGTGTCCGGAATCGCGACGACGTCGTACGCCTCGCCGAGGCGCGCCTCGGCGGACCACACGTACGCCGTCATCCGGACCAGGTCGACGACGCCCGTGAAGCCGGCCTCGGCCCCGATCGGCAACTGCACGACCAGCGGAAACGCCCCGAGCCGCTCGGCGATCATGTCGACGCAGCGATGGAAGTCGCTGCCGGCACGATCGAGCTTGTTGACGAAGCAGATCCGCGGGACGCCGTACCGGTCGGCCTGACGCCAGACCGTCTCCGACTGCGGCTCGACCCCGGCGACGCCGTCGAACACCGTCACGGCGCCGTCGAGCACCCGCAGGCAACGCTCCACCTCGACGGTGAAGTCGACATGGCCCGGAGTGTCGATGATGTTGACGGTGTGATCGACGCCGTCGAGCGGCCAGTGACAGGTGGTCGCGGCGGACGTGATCGTGATGCCGCGTTCTCGTTCCTGGTCGGTGTAGTCCATCGCCGTCGTGCCCTCGTGGACTTCGCCGACCTTATAGGAGACACCGGTGTAGTAAAGGATGCGCTCGGTGGTCGTCGTCTTGCCCGCGTCGATGTGGGCCATGATCCCGATGTTGCGGACCTTGGCCAGATCCAGGTGTGTCGTGGTGGCCATGAGGCTCGGTCCTTTCTCTGATCGATGGGATTGCGACGACCGGCCGTACAAGGTCACGAGTATCGAGTGATCACCGAATGCGCGCACGCCATTTTTTGGGGAGCCGGCGTTTCGCCGGCTCCCCGCCATTTAGAAGTCCATGCCGCCCGGGTCGGGTGCGGCCGGGGCCGCGTTCTTCTCGGGCTTTTCGGCCACGACGGCCTCGGTGGTGAGGAAGAGCGCCGCGATGGAGGCGGCGTTCTGCAGCGCGGAGCGCGTCACCTTGGCCGGGTCGATGATCCCGGCGTCGAACATGTTGACGTACTCACCGGTCGCGGCGTTGAGGCCGTAACCCAGCTCGAGCGAGCGAACCCGCTCGGCCACCACGCCACCCTCAAGACCGGCGTTGATCGCGATCTGCTTCAGCGGCTCTTCCAGAGCACGCCGCACGATCGCGGCACCGGTGGCCTCGTCACCCTCGAGCTCGATCTTGTCGAACGCGCCCGAAGCGGCCTGCAGCAGCGCCACGCCACCGCCGGGGACGATGCCCTCCTCGACGGCCGCCTTCGCGTTGCGAACGGCGTCCTCGATACGGTGCTTACGCTCCTTCAGCTCGACCTCGGTCGCCGCGCCCGCCTTGATGACCGCAACGCCACCGGCCAGCTTCGCCAGACGCTCCTGGAGCTTCTCGCGGTCGTAGTCGGAGTCACTGTTGTCGATCTCGACCCGGATCTCATTCACCCGGCCCGCGATCTCCTCGGTGTCACCCGCACCGTCGACGATCGTCGTCTCGTCCTTGGTCACCACGACACGCTTGGCACGGCCCAGCATGTCCAGCGTGGTGTTCTCCAGCTTCAGGCCGATGTCCTCGGTGACGACCTGACCACCCGTGAGGATGGAAATGTCACCCAGCATCGCCTTACGCCGATCACCGAACCCCGGCGCCTTGACCGCGACGGACTTGAAAACACCGCGGACCTTGTTGAGCAGCAGCGTCGCGAACGCTTCCGCTTCGACGTCTTCGGCGATGACCAGCAGCGGTTTGCCGGTCCCCATGACCTGCTCCAGAACCGGGAGCAGGTCTTTGTTGGCCGACACCTTGGAGGCCACCAGCAGCACGTAGGGCTCGTCCAGGACCGCCTCGAGCCGGTCGGGGTCGGTCACGAACTGCGGCGCGATGTAGCCCTTGTCGAAGCGCATGCCCTCGGTGAGCTCAAGCTCAAGGCCGAAGGTCTGGCTCTCCTCGACGGTGATGACGCCTTCCTTGCCGACCTTGTCCATCGCCTCGGCGATCATCTCACCGATGGACGGGTCGCCCGCGGAGATGGAAGCCGTCGAAGCGATCTGCTCCTTGGTCTCCACATCCTTGGCGAGCTTGGTCAGCTCCTCGCTCACACGCTCCACGGCGGACTCGATGCCCCGCTTCAGCGACATCGGGTTCGCGCCGGCGGCCACGTTGCGCAGGCCCTCACGGACCAGCGCCTGGGCCAGAACCGTGGCGGTGGTGGTGCCGTCACCCGCGACGTCATCGGTCTTCTTCGCGACCTCCTTGACCAGCTCGGCCCCGATCTTCTCCCACGGGTCCTCGAGCTCGATCTCCTTCGCGATGGACACACCGTCGTTGGTGATCGTGGGAGCGCCCCACTTCTTCTCCAAAACGACATTGCGGCCCTTCGGGCCAAGCGTCACCTTCACGGCGTCGGCGAGCTGGTTCATGCCGCGTTCGAGGCCGCGCCGACCCTCCTCATCGAACGCGATCATCTTCGGAGCCATCGCTCCTCCTCTTCGTCCATGTCCGGGCATCGGTCCGCACTCTACTCACAACTTGCGCGCCACGCATATAGTGCGTGGCGCGCATTCGATGGGTAGAGTGCGGACCGTGAACGACGAAGAAGCCGTGGACATGCGAACACAGAACAAGCTGGCCACCCGCGAAGCGATCAGCACCGCGGCACTGCGCCTGGCGGTTGAACAAGGCCCCGAAGGACTAGCCCTCGTTCGGGTACGCGACATCGCCGAGGCCGCCGGCGTCTCACCCCGCACCTACAACAACTACTTCTCCAGCCGAGAGGAGGCCATCTGCGCCGTCGAATCCGACCGGGCCCGCCACCTGGGACGGGCCCTTCTGTCCAGGCCCCCCGAGGAGCCACTCGACCAGGCCATCACCGCAGCCGCGACCGAGCACTACGGCACCGCCGAACCCGACAAGGTCGGCCTGCGCATGATCATGTCCACCCCCGCGCTGGAGGGAGAAGCCCTGAAGGCCTTCACCACCGCGGAGGAACCACTGGCCGAAGCGATCGCCGAACGCATCGGCAAGGACGGAGCCCACGACATGTTCCCCCAGGTCATGGCCGCCGCGATCGCCGGAGCCATCCGCGTGGCAGGCCGCCACTGGATCAACAGCGACGACACGGTCCCGTTCGCCGAGGTCCTCCTCCGCGCCCTCGGCCACGTACTCCCCCGAACCCGCTGAACACGCAGAGCGGGGAGCCGGCGTATCACCGGCTCCCCGCTCTGCCGCCGACACTTCTTCGGACCGGCGGACGGCCGATTGTCAGCCCGGGAAGGTGGCCGGTTCGGCGAGCGCTCGATCGAGGTCGTCGCAGACGCCTTGATGGAGTAGTCGCGTGAACACCGGGTCTCCGGTCGCGGCGAGTTCTCGGGCGCCGTCAGCGTGGGCTTTGACGCGTTCCCGCACCACCGCGAGGAAGTCTGCCGGGTTGCCCGACCAGCCGTAGGTGTCGAGGAATCGCCGGAGCCGATACGGCCGGACCTCGAAGTCGGTGAACCCTTCGGCGGCGACAACGTGGAGGGGCGTGCAGCGGCACCCGGCTAAAGGCGGTGAAGGCCAGGTCCCATTCAGGCGTGACGGGGCCGGCGAGGTCCCAGTCGAAGAAACCGGCCGCCCGGCCGTCGCGCCAGGCGGCGTTGTAGGGGGTTACGTCGTTGTAACCGATGATTAAGCCCGGTGACCAACGGCTGCCGCTGCGCCAGACTGCGTCAGGTGCCGGAACGAAGTCAGCGACTGCCTGGTGGTAGGGGCGTACCCAGCGTGCCACGTCATCAGGGTCTCCTCAGCGTGTACCCAGGCTGGCCAGGGTTTGCCGCTTCCGACAGTTCGGCCTTCGAGGAGGGCGAGGACCTCCCGCCCTGCTCGTCGAAGCCGAGCGGGCGTGGAGCGGCGGTGAAGTTCTTGCTCGCTAGCCGGGCGAGCAGCAGGTGCACTGCGGGCCTCCAAGAACCGGCGACGCGGCGGACGGTATCGCCCAGCCGAACAGCACCATTGATGTTCCCGCCGTCGAGCCGTTCCTCAGCCACGAGGAAATCGTGGCACCGCGGAGAATACTGGGGCAGTGCTTTTATTCGAGGTGCGGCATCCTCAGCCAGGCAGGCAGGCAGGCCGGTCCGACCACTCGCCCGTTACACGTGGATCACGACAACGCGCTGCCCCTTGGGCCGTCCTGGCTCTTCGACCAGTCGACTCAGGTCGTCCGGATCGCTGGTGAGCAGCACAACCGGACGAGCCATCTCCAGCGCCGTCACAGCCACGACAGAGTCGATCGCACAACGATGACCGGACAGGCCAGTAGCTCCGAGCAGCTCACCCGCACGCCGGGCAAGCTCCGGCGTCACGGGGAGCGTGGTCACATGGGTTAGCACCTGATGCACCCGCACATCACGGGAGCCACCTCGCAGCACTTCGGTTAACGTGATGGCACTGACAACGACCCTGGCCCGACGAGCCCGTGCGGTTTCCAGATAGGCCCGTGCGCGCGGATCGCCCGCTGCGAGCTTAGACAGCCCCTCACTGTCGAGAACCAGCGTCCCGCCGGCCATTACTCGCGGTCTGGCCATGCGGCTTCAGCCTCCGCCAGGAACTCATCTGAGACAGGACCGTGCTCAGCTTCGAGCAATGCGGCAAGTTCGGCCAACAGGTCCAGCTCCAGCTGCCGGGCGACGGCTTCTGCCACGTAGTGGCTGAACTCTCCCTTACCGACACGCTGCTGGACGGCAGCGGTGAGCCCCTCAGGCAACGAAACGCTGACCTTCCGCGCCCGGCCGAGAGAGCGTAGGTTGCCCACCGGCCCAGTGGACGTCTCGATCCGCTCCAATAGCTGCCGCCACTCCCCTGGCAGCTTGCCTATGTCATGCGCAGCGAAGAGCAACGACGCCAACTCATGGGTCTGCCGCAAGTGCAACGCCAGATGTTCAGTGTCGTCGCCAACCGGTTCAGATGGCAGCGCAGTCATAGGGTCATACTACCAGCGGTAGCAACCTCTGTCACTTGTCGGCGACCCGCCGCGCCTGCGTGCGTTCGAGGCAAGAAGCAGGTGAGCAGCGGCCAGGGCGGGTAGCAGGGGACGGCTGCTCAGATGAGCGTCGACGGAGAGTGCTTGCTCATGTAGCCCTTGAAGGTATTGCGGATGGCCCCCTTTAGATAGCCGGCCTGGTCCGACCCAGGCACGACGTTACGCTCGTACTTTCGGTTCCGGGCATCGAGGTAGCGGACCATGTTGGGCGAGCCGGTATTCGACACGAAGAGCTCATCCTGGGTCCTGACGTCGACCCTCAGCCCTTCGAAGTTCCGTGCCAGGCCAATGCCCACCTGGCTGACGTAGTACTTGCACTCGACGACCAGAACGCATTGGCTACCGCGTGGAACGATCATCTGTGCCCTGCTGATCGCTGCTTCTTCCGCTGGTAGCACCAGAACATCGCATTCGTGAAGAACCCCGGACGTGCCCTGCACGTAGACACCGAGGTGAACCTCAAGGACTGGCGCCCCGGAGAACTCGATCAGAGCGTGTGTATATGGCTTGCTAGTGCTGTAGAGCTGCCCAGGACTCGTCCTGAAAAGTAGGTCAGCGACCTCCGCTCCGTAGACATCCTCGTACGTGACCGCCGCTCCATGCCTGCTCGCAGTACTGACGATAAGAGCGAAGACGTATCCTTCATAGACGTCCCACACATCGGAAGCAGAATGATAAGAAACGGCTCCGACCAGCCCTCGGATCTCGTTCAGAAGATCGTCGACATTGCTCACTTCAGACCTCCTCGCGGACTCGGTCGAAAAGCGCTGAGGCGCGCCCTCTCCTATCGCGGGGGATCCGTTCGGTCAGCGTGGTGCGCCGATCGCTTCGCCGCCGATGCAGTCCCTCCTCCGGTTCAAAGACAACGGTCTCAGCAGTCGCCCGAAGCCCTTCGTCGGTCGGCGCGAGCCGCCGCAGCGTCTCCAGCGTCTCCGCCTCGATCTCCGGTAGTTCTATGACCACCCGACGAACGGCGTCGAGAAGAAGCAGCACTCTCTCCCGGAGGGTCATGGGCCGGGTTGTGATCACAAGGGTTCCACCCCGCCTGGACGCCTCCAGCTCGCCACCTTCGGCACGAGCGACGGTGTAATCCTGCGACGCCGCCACCCGAAGGTCCGCGCGCCCTTCCCGTCCTTGACGCCCCTTGCCCCTTCGACGCTGGAGGATCCTCTCCTCAGAGACACCGTCCGCGATGGCCTCGTCCACCTCATCCAGAACCCACCCCAAGTAGGTCCCCTCGAGTAGGCCTCGCAGCTCCCGATCGACTCGACGCAGTTCGAACTCGTCCATTTTCACCCTGTCTGAGAGCTTGGCAACGCGCTCCCGATTATAGGGTTTCGCTCCCGTCCTGCGTTCCTCCAATCCCAGGACTTCTCATGCACGAAGCAGCCTTAAACAACAAACATCCGAGACTCATCTGAAGGCTCGGGCTTCTAACCACTTCTCCGCCGTATTTGCCTTGGAGACAACAAGAGATCGCAGACAGAAAACGAGGGGTGAACCGACTTCGGTCGGCTCACCCCTCAGTTTCCAATCAGCTTGAGACAATCGCGATAATTCGCACCCTGAAGACGAAACTGTCCACTTTCAGCTGCAGCCGCTGGTGGAGCCGCAGCCCTCGCAGACGTAGCAGCTGCCGGCCGGACGCATCTTCGTGCCGCAGGTCAGGCAGAGGGGTGCGTCCGCGGTGCGGCGCTGGTGGCTCTCGATCAGTTCGGTCGAGGAGGCCTTGGCGGCGGGCGGGGTGGGCTTTTCGGCCTTTCGAGGCTCGACCGGGACCGACTGGGCGAGGGTCTCGTGGTCGACTTCCTCTTCCGCTCGCAGGGCGGCGGGGTCCTGGCCGGCGGCCTGGGCCGCGCGTTCCTCGGCCGAATAGATTCCCAGGCCGGCCCTTGTCTCGTACGACAGGTGGTCCAGGGCCAGCCGGCGGAAGATGTAGTCCATCATGGAGTTCGCCATCCGGATGTCCGGATCATCCGTCATGCCGGCCGGCTCGAACCTCATGTTGGTGAACTTCTCGACCCAGGTTTCCAGGGGCACGCCGTACTGGAGGCTGATCGAGATCGCCATGGAGAAGGCGTCCATCACGCCGGCCAGGGTCGAGCCTTGCTTGCCGAGCTTCAAGAAGACCTCGCCGAGGCCGTTGTCCGGGTACGTCGAGGCGGTCATGTAGCCCTCGGCGCCGCCGACGGAGAAGCGGGTGACGGTCGCGGGGCGCTGCTTGGGCAGGCGAGTGCGGACCGGGCCGACCTCGGCCGGGGGCGCCGGAGCGACGGCCGCGACCTCGACGGGCTTCTTCTTGGCGATCGACAGCGGCTGGCCGACCTTGCAGTTGTCGCGGTAGATGGCGAGCGCCTTGAGGCCGAGCTTCCACCCCTGGAGGTAGACCTCCTCGATGTCCTCGATCGTCGCGCTCTCCGGGACGTTGACCGTCTTGCTGATCGCGCCGGACAGGAACGGCTGGGTCGCGGCCATCATGCGCACGTGGCCCATCGGGCTGATCGCCCGCTCGCCCATCGCGCAGTCGAACACCTCGTAGTGCTCGGGCCGCAGTCCGGGGGCGTCGAGGACGTGGCCGTGCTCGGCGATGTACTCGATGATCGCCTCGGCCTGCTCCTGCTGGTAGCCGAGCTTCTTCAGGGCACGGGGCACCGTGAGGTTGACGATCTGCATCGAGCCGCCGCCGACCAGCTTCTTGAACTTCACGAGCGCCAGATCGGGCTCGATGCCCGTGGTGTCGCAGTCCATCATCAGGCCGATGGTGCCGGTCGGGGCGAGCAGGGACGCCTGGCCGTTGCGGTAGCCGTTCTTCTCACCCAGCCTGAGGCACTCCTGCCACTGGCGGGTCGCCTCGGCGTGCAGCGACTTGTCCATGACGTCGAGGGTGTGGATCTCGTCGTTGGCCGCGGCGTGCTTGCGCATGACCCGCTTGTGGCCTGCGGCGTTGCGCGCATAGCCCTCGTACGGCCCGACGAACCCGGCCATCTCGGCGGAGCGGCGGTACGCGACACCGGTCATCAGCGAGGTGATCGCCCCGGCGAGGGCGCGGCCGCCGTCGGAGTCGTACGCGTGGCCGGTCGCCATCAGGAGCGCGCCGAGGTTGGCGTAGCCGATGCCGAGCTGGCGGAACGCGCGGGTCGTCTCACCGATCTTCTCGGTCGGGAAGTCCGCGAACGTGATCGAGATGTCCATCGCGGTGATGATCAGCTCGGTGAGCTTCACGAAGTTCGCGACGTCGAAGGTGGTCTCGTCGCGCAGGAACTTCAGCAGGTTGATGCTGGCCAGGTTGCACGAGGAGTTGTCGAGGCTCATGTACTCCGAGCACGGGTTGCTGGCGGTGATCCGCCCCGACTCGGGGTTGGTGTGCCAGTCGTTGATCGTGTCGTCGTACTGGATGCCCGGGTCGGCGCACTCCCAGGCGGCGGTGGCGATCTTGTGGAAGAGGTTCTTCGCGTCGATCTTCTCGATCGCCTCGCCGGTCTGGCGGGCCCGGAGGGCGAAGTCCCCTCGGGACTCCACGGCGCGCATGAACTCGTCGGAGACCCGGACCGAGTTGTTGGCGTTCTGGTACTGGACGCTGACGATGTCCTTGCCGCCGAGGTCCATGTCGAAGCCGGCGTCGCGCAGCGCGCGGATCTTGTTCTCCTCGCGCGCCTTGGTCTCGACGAACTCCTCGACGTCGGGGTGGTCGACGTCGAGGACGACCATCTTGGCCGCACGGCGCGTGGCGCCACCGGACTTGATGGTGCCCGCGGAGGCGTCGGCGCCGCGCATGAAGGAGACCGGGCCGCTCGCGGTGCCGCCGGAGGAGAGCAGCTCCTTGCTGGAACGGATGCGGGAGAGGTTCACTCCCGAGCCGGAACCGCCCTTGAAGATCACACCCTCTTCCTTGTACCAGTCGAGGATGGACTCCATCGTGTCGTCGACCGACAGGATGAAGCAGGCCGAGACCTGCTGCGGCGAGGAGGTGCCGACGTTGAACCACACGGGAGAGTTGAAGCTGAACAGCTGGTGGACCAGCGCGTACTTCAGCTCGTGCTCGAAGATCTCGGCGTCTTCGTCACTCGCGAAGTAGCCGTTGGCGCGACCCGTCTCGGTGTAGACGCCGACGACGCGGTCGACGAGCTGCTTCAGGCTCCACTCTCGCTGCGGGCTGCCGGCAGCACCGCGGAAGTACTTGGACGTGACGATATTGGTCGCGTTGACGGACCACGAATCGGGGAATTCCACCCCACGCTGCTCGAAATTGACGGAGCCGTCCCGCCAATTGGTCATGATGACGTCGCGCCGTTCCCAGGTCACGTCGTCGTACGGGTGGACACCGGGCCGGGTGAAGATGCGCTCCATCTTCAGGCCCCCCTTGCGACCGCCCTTGCCGCGACGCGCCGCTGAGCCACTCACCGTTTCAGTCATGACCTCCCCCTTCTCGGGCACAACAGGCCCACCTCCAGGATTACTCGTACGTACGCGCCGGGAACCGCTCTCAGGAGGGTTTCTCGGCCGCGCGTAGCGATTCGATTTCCTTCTCGAAGTCGTCGAGCGACTCGAACCCCCGGTAGACGGAGGCGAATCGCAGGTAGGCGACTTCGTCGAGCTCGCGGAGCGGGCCCAGGATGGCGAGCCCCACCTCGTGTGAGGGCATCTCGGCGTTTCCGGTCGCCCGGATCGCCTCCTCCACCCGTTGGCCGAGTTGCGCGAGGGCGTCCTCGTTGACGGGACGTCCCTGGCAGGCCCGGCGTACCCCGGCAATGATCTTTTCGCGGGAGAACGGCTCGGTGACGCCGCTGCGCTTGGCGACCATCAGCAACACCGTTTCCTGCGTGGTGAAGCGTCGGCCGCATTCCGGGCAGGAACGGCGCCGCCGGATCGCGGCTCCATCGTCGGTGGAGCGGCTGTCGATCACCCTGCTGTCGGGATTACGGCAGAACGGGCAGTACATACCCCCCACTCCTCCTCCGACCGCAGGGCGTTACGCGCCGATTACACGCTCTTCACCGCATGACCACAACTTATAGTGAACTACATCTACGCAACTACTAGATGTTGTGGTCTACCGTAGGCCTCTCCGCCGCCGGTCGCAACCTCGTCAGCCTCACCGACACGAAGAGGCTGCTCACGTCACAGGCCTCCGGCGTGTCGCCCCCGCCACACCGCGGGCGCCGGTCAACGCGAGGGCAGCAAAACCCTCTGACCTGGATTGACGATGGCCGTGGACAGCGCGTTGAGGTCGATCATTCGCTGAACCGTGATCCGCGGGTCGACTCCCGGGCGAGCTCGCACGGCGATGTCCCACAGGGTGTCGTGCGACCCGACCACGACGGACTCAAGAGCGGTGGCCGACGGCCGCCCGCCACCAGATGTGGCGCGCGCACCGTGCCGGGCACCCGTCCAGAGCCCCGCGAGGATCACCGCCATCATGACGCACACGAGCACGACGCGCCCCCGCCGGGTCAGCCGGAGGCTCCCCGATCTGGAAGGGCGAACCTGGCCGAATCCACTCATCTCGGTCTCCCCTCACGCATCGAACGAAAGTTCGATCGAACATTCGTACGACTTCTATCGCAGGGAGTGGAAAAATTCCAGCACATCTTCGAACAGGTGTTTGATCATTTAGCTGGGAGGCGATAACGTCCATCTACGGGAGCGAATAGCCGGCGACAGCGCGTCACCGGCGCGAAGTCATCCAGCGGAGACAACATGAGCAAGGTCCGGGAAATGCCCGACGGCCCGCGCGATGAGAGCGGACTGACGGCACGCCAGCGCAAGGTGCTGGAGGTGATCCGTGACTCCGTTCAGAGGCGTGGCTACCCGCCGTCGATGCGCGAGATCGGCGAGGCGGTCGGCCTCACCAGTACCTCGAGCGTGTCCCACCAGCTCCGCGCCCTCCAGCGCAAGGGTTTCCTGCTGCGCGACCCCAACCGCCCGCGCGCGGTCGTGGTCCGGATGCCCGGCTCCCCCACCACGCCGGGCGTGCCCGAGTCGTACGAGACCTCCGGGCAGGAGAGCTCCACGCACCCGGTCCCCGCGTACGTGCCCCTCGTGGGCCGTATCGCCGCCGGTGGCCCGATCCTCGCCGAAGAGGCCGTCGAGGACGTCTTCGCACTCCCCAAGCAGCTCGTCGGCGAAGGCACGCACTTCCTCCTCAACGTCACCGGTGACTCGATGATCGAGGCCGCCATCGCCGACGGCGACTGGGTCGTCGTCCGCCAGCAGCCGGTCGCCGAGAACGGCGACATCGTCGCGGCGATGATCGAGGGCGAGGCCACGGTGAAGACGTTCAAACGCCGTGACGACAACGTGTGGCTGATGCCGCACAACCCCGCGTACGAGCCGATCCCCGGCGACGACGCGACGATCCTCGGCCGGGTCGTCGCCGTCCTGCGCAAGATGTGACGCGCGGGGCCCGGCGCGAAGCCGGGCCCCGGCCCGCTCAGACCGGCACGATGTTGACGATCTTGGGGGCGCGCACGATGACCTTACGGATCTCGCGCCCGTCCATCGCCGCCTGAACCTTCTCCGAGGCACGCGCCAGCCGCTCCAGCTCGTCCTGGGCGATGTCCGGCGCGACCTCCAGCCGGTCGCGGACCTTGCCCGCCACCTGGACGACGCACGTCACGGAGTCCCGCACCAGCAGCTCGGGCTCGGCCACCGGCCATCCCGCGTTCGCCACCGACGCCGTACGCCCCAGCAGCTCCCACATGTCCTCGGCGGTGTACGGCGCGATCAGCGACAGCATGACAGCCAGCGTCTCGGCGGCCTCCCGTACGGCCGGGTCGCCCCCTCCCGCGCCCGTGTCGATCGTCTTGCGTACGGCGGAGGTCAGCTCCATCATCCGCGCGATCATGACGTTGTAGCGGTGCGACTCGACGAGCCGCGTGGCCTCGTCGATCATCCGGTGGGTGACCTTGCGCAGCTCGACGTCGCCGGTGGCCGCGGGCGCTCCCGCGGCCGAGGTCACGTCGGCAGCCACGCGGTGGACGCGCGCCAGGAACTTCACCGACCCCGACGGCGACACGTCGGCCCAGTCGATGTCGTCCTCGGGCGGCCCCGCGAACATCATCGTCAGGCGCACGGCGTCGACGCCGTACTCGCCGATCTGCTCGCCCAGGTCGACCAGGTTGCCCAGCGACTTGGACATGGACGCGCCGTTGAGGATCACCTGCCCCTGGTTGACCAGGCGCTTGAACGGCTCGACGCAGTCCAGCATGCCCATGTCATACAGGACCTTGGTGAAGAACCGGGCGTACAGCAGGTGCAGGATGGCGTGCTCGACGCCGCCGGTGTACTGGTCGACCGGCATCCACCGGCGGACCTTCTCGACGTCGAACGGCCCGTCGGAGTAGTCCGGTGAGCAGTAGCGCAGGAAGTACCAGGACGAGTCGACGAAGGTGTCCATCGTGTCGGTGTCGCGCTTGGCGGCGCCACCGCACTTGGGGCAGTCGACGTTCACCCAGGCCTCGGCCGCGGCCAGCGGCGAGACGCCGCGCGGCGCCAGGTCCGCGCCGCGCAGGTCCTCCGGCAGGCGCACCGGCAGCTGGTCGTCGGGGACGGGGACCTCGCCGCAGTCCGCGCAGTGGATGATCGGGATCGGCGTGCCCCAGAACCGCTGCCGGGAGATCAGCCAGTCGCGCAGGCGGTAGTTGACCGAGGCCTTGCCCAGGCCCTTCTCCTCCAGCATCTCGGTGATCCGCGGGATGGCGGCGGACTTGGTCAGGCCGTCCAGCGGCCCGGAGTTGACCAGCTCGCCATCGCCGGCCGTGGCGACACCCGACTCGGCGGGGTCCGTATCGCCGGTGCGCACCACGACGCGTACATCCAGGTCGAAGCGGCGCGCGAAGTCCAGGTCACGCTGGTCGTGCGCGGGCACGGCCATGATCGCGCCGTGGCCGTACTCCGCCAGGACATAGTCCGAGGCCCACACGGGCACCCGCTCGCCGTTGACCGGGTTGACGGCGTACCGGCCCAGGAACACGCCCGTCTTCTCGCGGTCGGTGGCCAGCCGCTCGATCTCCGTCGAGCGCCGCACGGTGTCGCGGTACGCCTCGAACTCGGCGCGGTGCTCGGGAGCGCAGATCTCTTCGGCCAGCGGCGCGTCGGCGGCGACCACGAAGAACGTCGCGCCGTACAGCGTGTCGGGCCGTGTCGTGTAGACGGTGACGGGCTCGGCGCGGCCCTCGATCTCGAAGGCGACGTCGGCGCCCTCGGAGCGCCCGATCCAGTTGCGCTGCATCAGCAGCACGCGCTCGGGCCAGTCCAGGCCGTCCATGTCGGCCAGCAGCCGGTCGGCGTACTCGGTGATCTTGAAGTACCACTGGGTCAGGACGCGCTTCTCGACCAGGGCGCCGCACCGCTCGCACTGGCCGGCGACGACCTGCTCGTTGGCCAGCACCGTCTGGTCCTGCGGGCACCAGTTGACCTGGCCGCCCTTGCGGTAGGCCAGCCCGCGCTCGTAGAAGCGCAGGAACAGCCACTGGTTCCAGCGGTAGTACTCCGGGTCGGAGGTGTGCAGCCGCCGCGACCAGTCGAAGGAGATCGCGTAGTTGGCGAAGGACCCGGCCTGGGTGTCGATGTTGGCGTACGTCCACTCGGAAGGGTGGGAGTCGCGCTTGATCGCGGCGTTCTCCGCGGGCAGGCCGAAGGAGTCCCAGCCGATCGGGTGCAGGACGTTGAAGCCGCGCAGCTTCCAGTAACGGGCGCTGACGTCGCCGATCGCGTACGCCTCCGCGTGCCCCATGTGGAGGTCGCCGGAGGGGTAGGGGAACATGTCCAGCGCGTACTTACGCGGGCGTTCGTCGGCGGGGTCCTCGCTCGCCGGATAAGGGTTGAGCTCGTCCCACCGGGACCGCCACTTGTCCTGGATTGCCCGTGGGTCGTAGTTCTCGTCGGCGCCAGTCATCGATTCCTCGTTTGATTCGCACGGCTTCGGCTCCACGAAACTGTGCCCCTTGCATGAGAATGCCCCTCGCACAGGAGGGGCTGCCGCGCTGACCAGATCTATGTCAACGCGGCCGGCTAAGGAGCAGCCGTGAACGCATATCCCAAGACTAGCGCAGACGCAAGGAACGGCCATGGCTCCCGAGAATTCGGACGTCCCGGTGCCTACCGGCCCGGATCCTGACTTTTAGGAAGGTTTCCTGCAAGTTTAGGTCACGTCACACCTGCGATATCAATTGGTAGTCACACCCAGAACCGCAGGAGTAGCCGATGCTCAATCTCGCCGCCGTACTCGATGACGCCGCCCGTGAGACGCCCGATCGCGACGCGATCGTCTTCGGCGACATGCGGCTCTCGTACGCGTTCGTCAACACGATCGCCAACCAGGTGGCGAACCTCCTGCGCTCGCGCGGCGTCGAGCCGGGGGACAAGGTGGCGCTCGCCTGCCCGAACCTCCCGTACTTCCCGATGGTCTACTTCGGGATCCTGAAGGTCGGCGCCGTGGTGGTGCCGCTGAACGTTCTGCTCAAGCGGCGCGAGATCGCCTACCACCTGGCGGACTCCGAGGCGAAGGCGCTGTTCTGCTTCGAAGGCACGCCGGAGCTGACGCTCGGCGAGGCCGGCTGGGGCGGGTTCGAGGACACTCCGGGCTGCGAGCACTTCTTCCTGCTGCCCGCCACTCCGCTCGCCACCGAGGTGGACTACGGCGAGTCGATCTGGGCGGCGACCGGCGGGCAGCCCGGCGAATGCGAGACCGCGCGGACCGAGGCCACCGACACCGCGGTGATCCTCTACACGAGCGGCACGACCGGGCAGCCGAAGGGCGCCGAGCTCACGCACCAGAACATGCTGATGAACGCCATGGTCTCGGACCGGATGTTCGACGGGGCCGGCCACGACGTCTTCCTCGCCGCACTGCCGCTCTTCCACGCGTTCGGCCAGTCGGTGATCATGAACACCGGCTTCTTCCGGCGCGCAACGCTGGTGCTGGTGCCGCGGTTCGAGGCGGGCACGGTGCTCGACCTGATGCTGAAGGAGAAGGTCACGCTGTTCGCGGGCGTGCCCACGATGTACTGGGGGCTGCTCACCCACCAGGGCGGCCACGACCTGGAGCAGGTCACCGCGAACCTCACGACGGCGGCGGCCGGCGGCTCGGCGCTGCCCCTGGAGGTGCTCAACAAGTTCAACGAGCGCTTCGGCGTGAAGATCATCGAGGGGTACGGCCTGTCGGAGACCTCGCCGGTGGCGTCGTTCAACCGGCCCGACCGGCCGACGAAGCCCGGCTCGATCGGGCTGCCGATCTGGGGCGTCGAGCTCAAGCTCGTGGACGAACACTGGAAGGACGCGGGCGACGGGCCGGGCGAGATCGCCGTACGCGGCCATTGCGTGATGAAGGGCTACTACAACCGGCCCGAGGCCACCGCGGAGGTCATGCGCGACGGCTGGTTCAGGACCGGCGACATCGCGCGCCGCGACGAGGACGGCTACTACTACATCATCGACCGCTCCAAGGACATGATCATCCGTGGCGGCTTCAACGTCTACCCGCGTGAGGTCGAAGAGGTCATGATGACGCACCCGGCGGTGTCGCTGGCCGCCGTCGTCGGCGTCCCACACGAGAGCCACGGCGAGGAGATCAAGGCGTACGTGATCCGCGTTCCGGACTCGGAGATCACCGAGGACGAGCTGGTCGCGTGGGCCAAGGAGAACCTCGCGAGCTACAAGTACCCGCGCGTGGTGGAGTTCCGCGCCGAGCTGCCGATGACCGCGACCGGAAAGATCCTCAAGCGTGAACTCCGCTGATTCCGTACGCTACGTCCCGTGAAATCGTTGGTCGCCGCCGTCGCCGTACTCATCGTCGCGGCCGCGGCGGCGATCGTCTTCGTGCTCACCCGTCACGCCGGCGCGGGGCCCGACCCGTACGCCGGGGCGTATCCGATGGTCACGCCGACGCCGAGCGCGAGCCCGGGCCTGACGTGGCATCCTTCCGGCCGCGCCGCCGGCCCGCTGCCGGTGTTCCATGGCATCGGCTCGCGCGCGGCCGGCCGGATCACCGACCGGGTCGCGGGCATCTCCTATGTCCGGTTCGCCCCGCCGTGGCACCGGCCGAAGATGATGAACCGCGACACGACGGGCGCCCAGCTGATCGACGGCAACCGCACCGGCAAACTCGGCACGTACTGGTACATCGCGGTCTACTCCGGCCCACTTCCCGCCAAGTTCGCGACCGCGGCGCCGGGCCTGTACGCCCTCCGCGCCGGCGCCGAGCTGTACGGCCGCGACTGGGCCGACGGGCTGTACGAGGACAGCGACCGGCGCACCGAGATCGCGGGGCGGTCGCTGCGGATCGACGGCCACCGCGCGTGGGTGAGCGCCTTCCGCATGACCCACACCGACAGCCTCCCGCGCGTGGAGAAGAGCCAGACGGAGGTCGTCATCACCGTCGACACCGGCCGCCGCACACCGGCGCTGGTGACGGTCACGGTGCCGAGCAACAAGCCGGCGCTCCTGCCCGACATCAACACGGTGGTCCGGTCGCTGCACGTCGTCCGCTAGGCGCAACCTAGGTAACTTGGTACATTGTTACCATGACGGCGATTGAGCGTACCCAGACCGGGCTGCGCGTCGAACGGAACCTGCTGAAGGTGCTCAAGGGCACTGCCGAGTACCTCGACATGTCGCTCGGCGACCTCGTCGAGGGCGTCTTCCTGCACGCCTTCGAGGGGAAGACCCCCTTCTCCGACGAGACCCTGACCAAGATCGAGCAGCTCAGGTCCGTGTACGGCCTGACGCTGACCGCGGCCGACGCGCACAAGCTGGAGGAGAAGTGAGGCGGCGGCTGACGGGCCGGCTGCGGGTTGCGCTGCCGCCCGCGGAGGCGTTCCGGCTGTTCACGCCGCTGGGCGAGCGCGAGTGGGCGGAGGGCTGGGATCCGGAGTTCCCGGACCCCGACCCCGGCGACGACAGCGCGCCCGGCACGGTCTTCCGCACCCTCGGGCACGGCGAGACGGTCTGGACGGTCGTCGGACGCGAGGACGGACGGCACGTCTCGTACGCCCGGGTCACGCACGGCGTCAACGCGGGCCTCGTGTCGGTCACCCTCGACGACGCCGCCGACGCCGGCTCCCGCGTGACGGTGACGTACGAGCTGACCGCCCTCACCGGCGAGGCCGAGAACGATCTGCGCGCCTTCGCCGACGGCTACCCCGCCTACATCCGTTCGTGGGAGGAGGCGATCGGCACCGCGCTCACAGCTCGTACGGCAGGTGCTTGATGCCGTTGATGAAGCTCGACAGCAGGCGGTCCGGCGGGCCGGACGCGTGGATGCCGGGGGCACGCCGGAACAGTTCGCGGAACATCACCGCGATCTCGCGCCGCGCCAGGTGCGCCCCGAGGCAGAAGTGCGGGCCGGGCCCGCCGAAGCCGACGTGGTGGTTCGGGTCTCGAGTGATGTCGAAGACGTCCGGATCGGCGAAGACGGTCTCGTCGCGGTTGGCCGACCAGTAGAAGAGCAGCAGCTTGTCGCCGGCCTTGAAGTCGCGCCCGTTCAGCTCGGTGTCGCGGGTCGCGGTGCGGCGCATCCAGATGACCGGGGAGACGTACCGCACGATCTCCTCGACGGCGCCAGGGACGTACCGCTCGAAGTCCGACAGCAGCAGTTCCTTCTGCGCGGGGTTCTCGGTGAAGAGGTTCAGCGCGTGCGCGATGGCATTGCGCGTGGTCTCGTTTCCGGCGACGACGAGCAGGATGAAGAAGGACCCGAGCTCCTGGTCGGTCAGCGACTCGCCGTCGATGTTGGCGTTGACCAGGGCGGATATGAGGTCGTCGGTCGGGTGCTCGCGGCGGTGGCGGCCGAGGTCCTCCACGAGGTCCTTGAGCGTCTGGCCGGCGGTGAGCAGCTGGGTCGCCTGCTCCTGCGCGTCGGCGGGGATGAACTCCGGGTCGGCGCCGCCGAGGATGACGTTGGAGTTGTCGAACACCGTGGCGTAGCCGCTCTCGGGGATCCCCATCATGTCGCAGATGATCTTCAGAGGGAGGCGGCCGGCCACGTCCGGGACGAAGTCGCCCGAGCCCTTGGCCAGGATCTCGTCCACGATCTGGCCGGCGACCGTCTGCGCTTGGGCCTCGAAGCGCTGGACCATGCGAGGCGAGAAGGCGCGGGAGACGATGCGGCGGATCTTGGCGTGCCTCGGATCGTCCATGTTGATCATGGAGCCGAAGTACTCGTTCATGTCCGCCGGCATGTCGACGATGCTGATGGCGCTCTCGCCGGAGCAGAAGTCGGCCGGCCGCCGGGACGCCTCGATGACGTCGGCGTGGGTGACCAGCGCGTAGTAGCCGGGCCCCGGCGGGATGATGGAGAACTCCGGCTCGGCGTAGAACGGCGGGCGCTCCAGCCGCCTCAGCGCCCCGAAGGCGTGGTGGCGCTCCGCGAGCGGGCGTGCCCAGAAGTCCCAGGAGCTGAGGTCGATGTCGTCCGGGCCGGAGGGCGTGGCCGTGGTCACTGCGGATCACCCACTCTGACTAGAATCGCGTTCGGTGACATCCTGCCAAGCGTACGCCGCCGCAACAACCGTCAGCTCATCTCCAGCCAGTCGACGATGAGCCGGTTGACCACGGCGGGCTCCTCCAGATGCAGGAAATGCCCGGCCCCGGAGACGATCCCCGACCGCGAGCCGGGCGGAAGATGCCGGTCCGCGTCGACGGCCATCCGTGCGTCGAGGCAGCCGTCGGCGCCCCCGTGCAGGTACAGGATCGGCCGCTCCCCCGCGCGCCCGAGCGCCTCCTGCTCCGATGAGTACGCCGCGACCTGCCGGGACGGGTCGAGCATCGCGCGGTAGTAGCCGATCGCCGCCTCCAGGTTCGCCGGCTCGCGCAGGGCGGCCTTGGCGTTCCGCAGGTCACTCTCCGCGTCGTAGTCCGGCGACCAGTCCGCCCACAGGCCGTCGAGGAAGGCCATGTCACCACCGGAGACCGCCGCCTCGGCCAGCCCCGTCTGGAACAGGAAGATGTAGAAGGAGCGTTTGAGCTGCGCGTACTCCAAGAATGACGTGAGGAGCGCGCCGAACGGCGGCACGGCCATGGCGACGGCGCGCCGCCAGCGGTCCGGCGCGTGGCTCACCGCCCCGTACGTCGCGGAGGCGCCCCAGTCGTGCCCGATCAGCACCGCGTCGCCGGAGCCGCCGAGGGCCTCGTGCAGGGCGTTCGCGTCGGACGCGAGCGCACCGGTCTGGTACGCGCCGTCGGCCGGGACCTCCGTCGGGGCGTAGCCCCGCATGAACGGCGCGACGGCACGGTAGCCGGCACCGGCGAGCACAGGCAGCAGGTGCCGCCACGTGTGCGCGGAATCGGGGAACCCGTGCAGGCACAGCGCGAGCGGGCCACTGCCCGCCTCGAAATAGCCGAACCGCAGCCCGTTCGCCTCGACCGTCTTGATCTCCATCATGACCGCGACGCTAGATCCGCGCGTCCGCCGTGTCCACGGGCCCGCGGTCCGCGGACACGGCAGGCGCGGTCAGCCGCCGCGAGGCGGGTCGAACGCGGGCCGGAGCGGCATGCCCGACCGGCCGTCGTCGTGAACCTTGACGCCGAGGATCTGGTGGAGCTGGATCCAGTTCATGTCGAACCCGAGCCGCGAACCGGCCATGTAGAGCCGCCACACGCGCGCGGTGCCCTCGCCGACCTCGGCGACCGCCTCGTCCCAGTGGTCGTCCAGGTTGCGGCACCAGCCGGTGAGCGTCTTGGCGTAGTGCTCGCGGAGGTTCTCCTCGTGGCGCACCTCGAACCCGGCGTCGTGCATGCGAGAGACGAGGTGGCCCGGGCCTTCGAGCTCGCCGTCGGGGAAGACGTACCGGTTGATGAAACCGTCACGCTTCATCGCCGCCTGCGTGTCGTCCGGCCGCGTGATGCAGTGGTTCAGCAGCCGCCCGCCCGGACGGAGCTTGCCGTACAGGAAGGAGAAGTACGACGGGAGGTTCGCCTTGCCGATGTGCTCGGTCAGCCCGATCGAGCTGACCGCGTCGAAGTCGTCCTCGGTGACGTCGCGGTAGTCGAGGTGGCGCACCTCGGCCAGCTCGGAGAGCCCGGCCTCGGCGATCGCCTTCTGCGCCCACTCGGCCTGCTGCTTGGACAGCGTGACGCCGAGCCCGCGCACGCCGTACTCGCGCGCGGCGTGCATGACCATGCCGCCCCAGCCGCAACCGACGTCGAGCATCCGCATGCCCTTACGGAGCCCGAGCTTGCGCGCGACCAGGTCGAACTTGTTGTACTGCGCCTCTTCGAGCGTCGACTCCTCGGCCGGATAGCACGCGCAGGTGTAGGCCATCGACGGGCCGAGCACCCACTCGTAGAAGGTGTTCGAGACGTCGTAGTGATGTGAGATCACCTTGGCGTCGCGGCCCTTGGAGTGCCGCAGGCCCGACAGCATCGGGAGCCGGTTGACCGGCACCTCCTGCGGCGGCGGCTCCAGCCGCTTCAGCGCGGCGGCGCGCAGCAGCGGGTCGCGGACGATGCCGCTCAGAAGAGTGCGCTTCTCGCTCCACCCCATGTCACCGAAGGCCGACTGCATCCGGAACAGCGCGGTGTACATGTCGCCCTCGATGTCGAGAAAGCCCGAGACGTACGCTCGGGCGAGCCCGATCGGGCCCGGCGCGTGGGCGAGATAGGAGATCGCGTAGGGAGACTTCACGTCGACGGTGACATCGGCGTCCGCCGGTCCCGCCCTGCTGTCGTCGTAGGCCAGGAACTGTACGTGCGCGTCGCCGCCAACCACGCGCTCGAATACCTCTGCAAGCTTCATGATCACCTGCCCCGTACGGTCTTGTCGTAGAGATCCAGCAACCGCGCGCCCGGGTCGTATTCCTCCTTCAGGCGGCGGTACGTCTCACCGTCGTAGTGTCGCCAGAAGTCCTCGCGCGTGTAGAACGCGGTCGAATACAGCGACTTATGGCCTCCGAGCCTTGCGACCTCGTGCTCGATCAGCCGGTTGTGGTGTTCGGGCAGCCGCCCTGGGGGAATCGGGACGGTTCCCCAGAAGCCAACGTTGACATAGGTGCGCCCTGGTTCCAATGGGTAGAGCGGCCACTTCTCCTGTGCCCGCAGCGGGCAGAGCCACACCGGAGTCATGCCGACTTCGCGCTCGAAGAATTCCAGGAACTCCGGCAGGCGCTCCACCGGGATCTCGACATCCTGGATGACGTCCTCGCGCGGCGGGCGCCCGCGCCAGCGCTCGAGCCGGGCCGAGAAGCCGGCCTTCTTGTCCAGCGCGACCAGGTGACGATAGACGTCGGAACGCTTCTTCGCAGCGGGCCACAGGCGGCGTACCAGCGGGTTCTGCACCCCGAACGCGCGCGAGCACCAGAACCAGTCGGTGTCCCAGCGCCACAGGTAGTCGATGGTCGTGAGGACGTCGGTCGGCGGCCCGTCCGGCGTGAACCAGCGCGGCGTCACCGACCGCTCCTGGAGCGAGCGGTAGTAGATCCGCTGGCCCGTGTAGTCGGAGACGTGCGCCGCCTCGTCGGCGAACGTGCCGAGCGTCAGGTACACCTCGCCGGGGCCGAAGACGGTGCCGTCGATGAAGTCGGCGCCCTCCCCGAGCTTGTCGATCGCCTCGGCGCACTCCCGCGCCGAGCCGAACCGTACGTGCCGCAGCTCGACGAACGGCTTCACCGGCTGCAACGCGATCGTGAGCCGCAGGGCGTACCCGAGAGTGCCGTAGGAGTTGGGGAACCCGTAGAACAGGTCGCGGTGCTCGTTGTCACGCGTCGCCGTGACGACCTCGCCGGCACCTGTGACGATCTCCATCTCGATGACGGACTCATGCGGCAGACCGTTGTGGAACGAGGACGACTCGATGCCGAGCCCGGTGACCGCGCCGCCCAGCGTGATGGTCTTGAGCTGGGGCACGACCATCGGCATCAGGCCATGCGGCAGGGTCGCGTCGACCAGGTCCTCATATGTCGTCATACCCTGGACATCGGCCGTGCGTCTGGCCGCGTCGACGCTGAGCACCTTGTCGAAGCCGGTGACGTCCAGCCCGGGAACGTTGGTCTCCTCGCGGAAGCGGAAGAGGTTCGAGGTGCGCTTGGCCAACCGGACCGGCGCTCCCTCGGGGATCGCCCGGTACGACTCCAGAAGTTTTTCGGTTGCAGTGCTGTGACCTGTCACCGGACGATCGTCTCATCCTCATCACCAGGTCAGGTGACCGGTTCCGGAGGTGTGTTGTCTTGGCCCAGCTGTATGACTCCATCAACGATCGGCTGCGCGACTTCATCGAAGCCCAGCCGATGTTCTTCGTCGCCACCGCACCGTCGGCCGGCGGGCACGTCAACGTCTCGCCGAAGGGCTACCGCGACACGTTCGCCATCCTGGACGAGCACACGGTCGCCTACCTCGACCTTTTCGGCAGCGGCGCGGAGACCATCGCCCATCTGCGCGACAACGGCCGGATCACCGTGATGTTCTGCTCGTTCGACCGCCAGCCGAAGATCGTGCGCCTGTACGGCACGGGCCGGGTCGTACGCCCCGACGAACCGTCATGGACGTCCGTAGCCCCTCGCTTCGGATCCGGGCACCCAGGGACCAGGGCGATCATCGTCGTCTCGGTCGAGCGCGTCGCGGACTCGTGCGGGTACTCGGTCCCGTTCATGGAACTCTCCGGCGAACGAAGCCTGCTCGACGACCAGCACGGCCGCCGCACACCCGAGGAATGGGTGCCACGGGTGCAGCGCAACGCCGAAAGCATCGACGGCCTGCCCGCCCTCGCCGCCGACCACCCCCCGCCGCCCGGCCTCCGGTCCGGCGCCTAGCGGACGATCCGCAGGGTGAACGGATAGCGGAACGGGGTGTCCGTCAGCGCCAGGAGGGCGGCGACCCCCGCGACGATCCAGGAGACGGTGTAGGCGAGTCCGCCGATGCCCAGCGTCACGATCGTGACGATGAGCAGGGTGAGCTGGAAGTTCAGCGCCGCCGCGATGTGCTGGCGGACGTACGGCGATCGCCTGGCACGGGTGCACATCATGATCAGCGGCCCGATGAACAGGGTCACGATGCCGAGCACGTGAGCCAGCGAGGCGAGGACACGCTGCTCGGCGGTCGGTTCGGCGCTCACCCGTCCCCTGAACGCCGGAGCGGGCGCCAGGTCCCTGAAGGGTGGAGCGGGCGCCAGGTCCGACATGACGGCCGCCAGGTCGTCGCGGGTCTTGGCGGTCATCGCGAGGTGCAGCCGCAGGTCGAGCTCTTCCTTGTCGAGCCGGCCTTCGGCGTAGGCCTGCTGGAGCCGCTCGACGATCGGCTCGCGTTCGGCGTTGGAGACGCGCAGAGCACCGGGTACCACGAGATCGTTCATCTCCTCATGGTCCGCCCCGGCACCGGCGGCGGGCCATCAGGGAAGTCCCTGACCCGCCCCTGGGATCACCCCCGGCTGAAGTAGGCCTTACCGGGCTTGAGCTTGTGCGGGGCGAACAGCTCGGGAACGGTCACGAACGTGAACCCCCGCTTCTCCAGGCCGTCGAGGATCTTCGGCACCGCTTTCACCGTCGTGGGGTGAATGTCGTGCATGAGAATGATGTCGTTCCGGTGCGCCCAGTGGACGGCGCGGTGGGTGACGATCTTCGAATTACGATCCCGCCAGTCGTTGGTGTCGACACTCCACAGGATCTGCGCCATTCCGAACCGCTTCACCACCTTGCCGACCGTCTTGTTCGTGGCCCCGTACGGCGGCCGCATCAGAGTCGTCGTCCCGCCGGTGGCCCGCTGGATCTCCTTGAGCGTCCGCTCGACCTGGCGGCCGATGGCCGCACGGGAGAGGGTGTCGAGCTCGGGATGGGACCACGTGTGGTCACCGATGGCGTCCCCGGCGGCCAGCTCACGCCGCACGACCGCCTCACGTCCGCGGATGTTCCCGCCGATGAGGAAGAACGTGGCGTGGGCATGATGCTGGGCGAGCATGCGCAGAAGCCGATCCGTGTACGGCCCGGGGCCGTCGTCAAAGGTCAGCGCCACACATTTCTTGACCTTGCAGTCGACCGTGTGCACTACGGGAGCTGGCTTGACGGGCTTCGGCACTGTTCTGACCGGATGTGTTGCGAGAGGCGTTTCGGTCCTGGAGGCCGCCGCGGTACCCAGCCCACTGAGCCAGCCGAGGAAGAGCGCGACCGCCGCCGCCGCGGTGATCCTGCGTGGTGGGCCCGCTGGAACGACGAACCGCATTAAGAGCCCCTATTGACGGCTTTACTCGGACAGAGTCAGCTTAGTGGGCTATGCGGTTGTTGAGAGGTGGTGGGGGACGAGCCGGATCGTCGTGGGAACCGGGGGGATGGGGTCGACGTTGAAGACATAATCGTTGGTGTGTGACTGGGGAGGGACTCGATGAGGTGGGGCGATCGCTTCGGGATTCGCCGCCGGCGCGGTGACAAGGTGACGACACTGGACCGCGAGGCGACCAGCGCCGACATCAAGTCGCTACGGGAGTTCGCCCGCAGCCGCACCGGAGTCGAGTTCTACGTGGAACCAGAGACCTTCGCCACGGACACGACCGCCGTCGCGATAGCAACAGACGGAGAATGGACCCGCCGGAGAGTCGGCTCCCCGCGAGTCATCCACAAACTGGCCCGCGACCTGCGCCTACCGGTGTACGACGTCCAGATCACCGGCTACCCGCAACGAATGCGCGACTTCAACGAACGCCGCAAACGCCAATCCGGCGGCACCACCTCCCTCTGACCTGAACACCCCGCAGGATCACCCGCCTTTCGGCCCGGTACACGGGTGGGTAGCGCGCGCCAGATCCACCTCCAACCACAAGACCCACCCGGCCTGAGGCACATATGCAGACGCCACGATTCGACCTCCCAACGTCGGCACGCACGGCACGCCCACCGGCGTGGAGCAGGCGCGCAACGCGTCAGGCGGTGGAGGTACGGGTCGAGGTAGCGCGGAGCGAGTGACGCATCCCGCGCCGAACACCCCGGCCCATGCAGCCCGGACGCCGCACCGTCTCTGACACCACGCCATCTCGGACGCCACGCCATCTCGGACGCCGCACTGTCTCGGACGCCACGCCGTCTCGGACGTGGCGTCGGCTATGCCCACCCTCGCCCCCAGGCCCAGCCACCCGAGATGCCGATGCACCTCCGGTGGCAGCACGAATGGCGCATCCCGTCCCGAACATGCCAGCCAGGCAGTGCAGACCGAATGACGCGCCCTGTCCTGAACGCGTTTGTCAGTCATCGCGGCCGGCCCGTGTGCGGTTGTTCGGAAGCGTGGGAGCGGACTCCGCCGGTCCGCCGGACCGGGACCGCCGGACCGCTGGGCGGCTCTCAGTGCATTCGGCCGGTTCTCACCTCCGGCTCAGGCACCCTCTCCTGCGACTCCCCAGGCAGCTCCAGGAGCATGGCCAGGTCTCAGCCCGTCCGCGCGGCAGACACAGGCTCTCCCCTCGCGACGGCGTCGATGCCGCCCTCGGCTCCTGAGACGACGCTGTCGTCGTCCGGCGGCTGTCGTTCCCCTCGTCCGGAGACTCATGGCTCATGCGATCGCCCAGATGGTCGGACGGATCGCGTTCGGGACATGACGCCGCCAGGCGGACCTGACGGACGCGCCTCAGCGGCCCCAGTTCGGCTGCGCTCCCCCTTCGCTATCCCCCTCTCCAGCCCCCTCAACGCTCACCCACTCGGGAAGCGAACCAGCGGATCCCGCCCACCCGCCGTGTGAGCAGCCCGTCAGCCCGTTTCGTCGAGTTCTTCCGGGGTCATGGTCATCGGGACGGACCAGGGTGGGAGGCCGCTGATGAAGAGTTCGTGGAGGAGGCGGGCCATCGAGTAGTACGGGTCGGCGGACAGCGCTCGGTCGAGGGTGATGTTGGCCAGAGCGCCTTCGCCTGCTCTCCAGGCGGCGAAGGCGAGCAGGCAGGCCGGGGCGGCCACGTACGGCTCGGCCACTCGGCGTAAGACGTTCTGCCACAAGGTCATGTGGGCCCTCAAGGACTCCTCGTCCATTCTCACCCAAGCCTCGTCTCTCACCCGGAGGCTCGTCAGGAGGATGCCCAGCCACGCCGTCTCGTCGTCCGTCGGGGGGCCCAGGCCGGCTCGGGCGCGTTCGATGAGCATCAGGACCAGGGGCACGCCTTCGTCGATCATGCGGCCGGGGATGGCGTTGACCGACGTACGGGCCCAGTTGGCGAGTCTTCCCTCGGCCCTCTCCGTCGCCGCTCGCATGCCCTCTCCGTGGGACGGCTCGATGAGGCGTTCCAAGTCTCTCCGGTCGGGCAGGGCCACCAGGCCGCTCGCCGTCGCCTCGGCGGCGATGGGGCTCGCACCCACGTCCACGTAGGTGCCCTCCGGTGGGCAGCAGGACGGGTCGGCGCACAGGAACGACCAGTAGCGGCTCTCCTCCACCCTGAGGGCCTCGCGGAGCCGTACGCCATGGCCGGCCAGGTGGGAGCGGACGCGCTCGACGGCGGGGGTCACCCGTTCGGCGGGGCCGTAGCCGGCCACGATCACGTCCGGGGAGCCTCGACGGGCGACCAGGGCCGCGATGTGCTCGATCAGTGGCTCCTCCGCCGTCAGGTCCAGGCGGACGGCATAGGTCTCGGCGCCGCAGCCCAGGACCACGATGCTCTCGGCCGGGTGGAAACCGATGAGGTAGGGGATGGCGGACACGACGTCGGCGGGCGAACCCACCCTCAGCGAAGCTCTCATACCCCTAACCCTCCGCCCCTCCCCCACACCCCCAACACCCCTCCCGCCCCCCTGTGGATAACCCACCGTGGCCGCCCTGCGCCCTCAAACCCACGGGTGGATAACCGCCAGGCACCCGTGGGCACACTCAAGGTGTGGACCTACGCGAAGCACTACATTTCTGGCAGCCCACTCCGGGATGGCTCAACACCGCGTCGTACGGCCTGCCGCCGTCGACAGGCCTCGACGCGATGAAGAACACGCTGGTCGAGTGGCAGCGCGGCACGGGTGACATGGCGGAGTGGGACCTCTCCACCCAGAGGTCGCGTGCGGCGTTCGCGCGTCTCGTCGGCGCCCGTACGGAGGACGTCGCGATCGGCGCCGCCGTCTCGCAGCTCGTGGCGCCGGTCGCCGCCGCCCTGCCGAAGGGTTCGCACGTCGTCGTGCCCGACATCGAGTTCACCTCGAACGTCTTCCCCTGGCTCGTACGCGATCTCGACGTGACGGCGGTGCCGTGCGGCAAGGTCGCCGACGCCATCGAGCCCAGGACCAAGGCCGTGGCGTTCAGTGTGGTCCAGTCCTCGACGGGCGAGATCGCCCCGGTGGACGACATCGTCGAGGCGGCGCGTGCGAACGGCGCGCTCGTCGTCGCCGACGCCACCCAGGCGGCGGGCTGGCTGCCGGTCGACGCGACGCGCTTCGACGTACTCGTCTGCGCGGGCTACAAGTGGCTGATGGCGCCCAAGGGCACCGCGTTCTGCTACCTGAGCGAGGCCGTACGTGACAGGATCCCGCCCCTCTCCGCCGGCTGGTACGCGGGCGAGGGCGAGGCCTACTACGGTCCGCCGCTGCGGCTCGCGGACACGGCGAGGAGGTTCGACCTGTCCCCCTCGTGGATCTCCTACATCGGCGCGGCCCCGGCGCTGGAGCTGCTGAACGATATCGGCGTCGAGCGGATCCGGCGGCACGACGTGGCGCTCGCCGACCGGTTCCGCGCGGGGCTCGGGCTACCCGCCGGAGACAGCGCGATCATCAGCGTGGACGTGCCGGGCGCGGCCGACAGGCTCGTCGCCGCGGGCGTACGCGCCGCGGTGCGTGACGGACGGACTCGAGCCTCGTTTCACCTGTATACGACCGAGGCCGATGTGGACGCCGCACTCAACGCACTCACAGAATGACTGTGCAGGAGTGGTCGCTTAGTGCGAAGGTAGCCGGAATGTCTCGTCTGCACTGGTCCGAGGTCGTCGAATGAACACGCCTTATGACGAACGGCCCTGGCTCGAACACTATGCCGACGGCGTACCCTCCGACGTCGAGTTTCCGGACGTTCCCCTGACGCATCTGCTCGACGCCTCCGCCGATCGCTTCCCGCACCGCAAGGCGCTCATCTTCTTTGGGCGCTCCATGTCGTACTCTCGCCTGCGCAACGCCGTCGACCGGTTCGCCGGGTCGTTGAGCAGACTCGGCGTACGGCGGGGCGAGCGGGTGGCGGTGATCCTCCCGAACTGCCCGCAGGGGGTCATCGCGTTCTACGCGATCCTCCGGCTCGGCGCGGTCGTCGTGCCGACCAACCCGCTCTATACGGTGCCGGAGCTGCGGCACCAGCTCACCGACTCGGGCACCCGTGTCGTCATCGTGTTCGACAAGGCGCACCAGACGCTGAGCGAGGCGATGCTCGGCACCCCCGTCGAACACGTCATCGTCACCTCTCTCCGCGACTATCTGCCGTTCGTCAAGCGCGAGATGCTGAAGCTGCCTCTCGCCAAGGCGCGGCGGCTGAGCGAGGAACTCTCCACCGAGGTGCCCGAGGGCGCGAGCGTGCTGTGGTTCGACGATCTCCTGAAGGGCGAACGCCTCGATCAGGCGAAGATCGAGCCCGGCCGCGACATCGCCGTCCTCCAGTACACCGGCGGCACCACCGGGCTGCCCAAGGGCGCGATGCTCACCCACCGCAACCTGGTCGCCAACGCGCACCAGACCGCCGCTTGGGACCCGGCGATCCGGCCCGGCCTGGACGTCAACCTGGCGGTGGTGCCGCTGTTCCACGTGTTCGGGCTGACGTTCTGCCTGACCTGCACGATTCTCATCGGCGGCACGACCATCCTGATCCCCAAGTACGACCTGGACCTCGTCCTGGACGCCGTGCGCAAGTACAAGCCGACGCTGTTCCCCGGCGTGCCTCCGATCTACCAGCAGCTCGCCGCAGCGCCGGAGTCGAGGAAGGCGGGTGTGGGCCGCATCCGCACCTGCGTGTCCGGTGCCATGAAGCTGGCGCGTACGACGGTGGATGCCTTCAAGATCGGTACTGGTGGCCGTCTCGTGCAGGGGTACGGGATGACCGAGGCGTCCCCGGTCCTGATGGCCAACCCTCTCGACGGCAACGCGCGGCATGTGTCGGTCGGCATGCCGGTGCCCGGCACCGAGGCGCGGATCGTCGACGAGAACAACCCGCGGCTGGTGCTTCCCGTCGGCTACCCCGGCGAGCTGATCGTACGGGGGCCGCAGGTGTTCGCCGGCTACTGGAACCAGAGCCGGGAGACCGCGGACACGCTGTCACCCGACGGCTGGTTCCGTACGGGCGACATCGGCCTGATGAGCCCGGACGGCTTCTTCACGCTCATCGACCGCAAGCGCGACGTCGTCATCGTCGACGGCTTCAACGTCTACCCGTCCGAGATCGAGAACGTCCTCGGCAGCCACCCGGCCGTCGCCGAGGCCGCGGTGGTCGGCATGCCCGATTCGGCGCACGGCGAGGCGATCGCCGCGTACGTCATCCCGCGCGAGCCGTACCGGCCGACCTCCGCGGAGCTCATCGAGCACTGCGCGCTGCACCTGGCGCCGTACAAGGTGCCGGCCTACGTCGACCTGCGCGAGGACCTTCCGCGCAACATGCTCGGGAAGGTGCTGCGGCGCGTGCTGCGCGAGGAGACCGCCGTCTAACCGTCCGTGTCGAGGCGGCGAAGGGCGCCTTTGACGATCTCGGCGTCGTACGTGGTCCAGAACGGCGGCAGCGAGTTGCGCAGGAACGTGCCGTAGCGGGCCGTGGCGAGGCGCGGGTCGAGGATCGCGACGACACCGCGGTCGGTCATGGTGCGCAGCAGGCGCCCGGCGCCCTGGGCGAGGAGCAGGGCCGCGTTGGTCGCGGCGACCGCCATGAAGCCGTTGCCCCCGTGGGCGGCGACGGCGCGTTGCCGCGCCGACGACAGCGGGTCGTCCGGGCGCGGGAACGGGATGCGGTCGATGATGACGAGCTGCAGAGAACGGCCGGGAACGTCGACGCCCTGCCAGAGCGACAGGGTGCCGAACAGGCACGTCGCGTCGTCCTCGGCGAACTGCTTCACCAGCTGCGACGTCGTGTCGTCGCCCTGGCAGAGCAGCGGCTGCTTCACGCGCCCGCGCAGCTCCTCGGCGGCCTGCTTGGCCGCGCGCGTCGAGGAGAACAATCCGAGCGTACGGCCCCCGGCGGCGGCGATCAGGTCGCTGATCTCGGTGAGGTACGCCTCGGGAAGGCCGTCGCGGCCGGGCGAGGGCAGACCTTTCGCGATGTAGAGGATGCCACTGCGCGCGTGGTCGAACGGCGACCCGACGTCCAGGCCGGACCAGGTCAGCGGCTTTTCCTTGCCTCCGTCGCCGGAGGTCTCGTGGCCGTCGGCCTCGTCCGTTCCGTTCTCTCCGATCGGCGGCAGGCCCCACTGCCGGGCGAGCGGCTCGAACGACCCGCCCAGCGACAGCGTCGCCGAGGTCAGCACCGTCGTACGCTGCCGGAACAGGCGATCGCGCAGCAGCCCGCCGACGCCGAGCGGCGCCACCTTCAACATGACCGGCCGCCGCGAGTCGGCGGTGAACGGCTTGTCGAGCCAGACCACGTCGTGCCGCGCCCCGAGGTCGACCTCGAAGGTCTCCAGGAAACGTACGACCGTGTCGTGGATCTCCTCCAGCGACGTGAGCGCCGCGCGGCCGGACCCGAGACGCTCGGCGTCGTCGCCGGCCGTCTTGATCGTGGCGCGAAGAGCGGTGACGCAGGTGTACGCGGCGTCGCGTACGGCGACGAGAGAGTGCCCCAGCCCCTCGGGCATGACGTCCATGCGGCCGCTGAGCGTGTCGGCGAGGATCGGCTGCAGAGCCTCCCCCACCTCCTTGAGCCGGTCGGCGAGGTCGTCCTCGATGAGACGGCCACAACGGCGCGCCGTGATCTCGATGGCCGAGGCGGACAGCTCGGCGGTCGCGACGGACGTGACCCGGTCGACGAGCTCGTGCGCCTCGTCGACGATGACGACGTCATGCTCGGGCAGGACGTTGAACTCCTCCAGCGCGTCGATGGCCAGCAACGCGTGGTTGGTGACCACCACGTCGGCCTCGCCGGCGTGATCGCGGGCGCGCTCGGAGAAGCACTCGGTGCCGTACGGGCAGCGCTGCGCGCCGAGACACTCGCGCGCGCTGACCGCGACCTGCCGCCACGCCTGCTCACCGACGCCCGGCACCAGCTCGTCACGGTCACCCGACTCGGTGGTCTCGGCCCACTCGTGAATGCGCTGCACCTGGCGTCCCGCCGCGGACACGGCCTGCGGGTCGAAGAGGATTTCCTCGGGGTCCTCGGGGGCGCCGCTCTGCAAACGGTGCAGGCAGAGGTAGTTGCGCCGCCCCTTCAGGATCGCGAACACCGGCTCGCGGCCGAGCAGCTCCTTCAGCGACTCGGCGAGACGCGGCAGGTCACGGTCGACGAGCTGGCGCTGCAACGCGATCGTGGCGGTGGAGACGACGACGCACCCGGCGCCCTGTCCGCCCTTGAGGGAGACGGCGTGCCTGATCGCGGGCACGAGGTAGGCGAGAGACTTGCCGGTGCCGGTGCCCGCCTGCACGGCGAGATGCTCGCCGGAGTCGATGGCGTGAGCGACCGCCTCGGCCATCTTCACCTGCCCCGGCCGCTCGGCACCGCCCACCCCGGCGACCGCAGCGGCGAGCAGGGTGGAGACGTCGGGAAGGTCGGGTTTGTCCGCGGAATCGAGGAGGTCGTCGGGCACGCCGGAAACGCTACCGGCCAACACAGACGTTCGCGCCCGACGCCGAGCCTTTGCCCAGAGTTCCCACCCGACTCGTGCGCACACCCGGGCCGAACGGGTCGACTCACGGACCGGGCGGGGAGAACCGGCGGCGGTCCTGTACGCGGGCGGAGAGTTCGGCGTGGCGTGGGCCGTCCCGTGGGCGCGGCCCGATCCACGGGGCGGGAGATCGGACCACGCGAGTGTCCCGGCAGGAGACCTGATCAGGACGGGGACCGTCTCGCGTGCGGCGCGGCGGTCTCGTGGGATGGGAGTCGGCGCCGGATCGGGCAGGGCCGTGCGGGTGGGGTGGCGGTCTCCTCGGCCGGTGTCCGGGGTGTGCGGGGGCGGGTCGGTCCGATCGTCGTGCGGCTTGGAAGCGTGGCAGCATCGAGGGGAGGCGAGTGGAGGGCGTCGGATGCGGCTTCTGGTGTTGGGTGGGTCGGTTTTTCTTGGGCACGCGTTCGTCGCGCGGGCGTTGGAGGACGGTTATCAGGTCACCACGTTCAACCGGGGGCGGTCCGGGGTGGACGTTCCCGGGGTCGAGGTGGTGCGCGGGGATCGGGAGAGTGGGGAGGATCTGCGGCGGCTGGTCGACGGGCGGTACTGGGACGCTGTGGTCGACACCAGCGGGTTCGTGCCGCGGACGGTGCTGCGGGCGGCTCGGGTGCTGTCCGGGCATGCCGGTGCCTATCTCTTCGTCTCCTCCGTTCACGCCTGTGCCGAGTGGCCCACAGGGCCCGTGGACGAGGAGTCGCCGCTTCACGAGTGTCCGCCGGACGCCGGGGATGATGACGGGGTTCTGTACAACGCTCTTAAGGCCGGGTGCGAGCGGGCCGTGCGTGAAGGGTTCGACGGGAAGGTTCTCATCGTCAGCCCGGGGCTGATCACGGGGCCTCGGGAGAACGTTCCGCGGCTCACGTGGTGGCTGCTCCGGGTCGCTCGTGGCGGGAAGGTTCTGGCGCCGGGCGGTCCGGGGCGTGAGCTGAGCCTGATCGACGCGCGGGACATCGCGGCGTTCGGGCTCGCTCGGCTCGCGGCGGGGGCGGCCGGGCGGTATCTGGTGAGCGGGCCGGCCGATACGACGACGTTCGGCAGGCTGTTGAGGGAGTGCGCGGACGTCACCGGGTCCGATGCGGAGTTCGTCTGGGCCGATGACGCGTTCCTGGCCGGGCAGGGCGTCAAGCAGTGGACGGAGCTGCCGATGTGGGCGCCTGACACGCCGGATTTCGCGGGCATCTGGCATGCGTCGGCGGACAGGGCCGTGGAGGCGGGCCTCCAATGCCGTCCCGTCGCCGACACCGTCCGCGCCACCTGGGAACACCTGGAGGACGGTCCCACACCAGGACAGGGCATCGCCGCCGAGAAGGAACAGCGCATCCTCACCCTCTGGCAGGAGAGCGCCACCCCGTAAAGGTGCTACCCACCCGGACGGGCAGCACCGCCGAACGAGGGCGTTTCCCTGCCCGAACGGGCACCACGCGCGCGAGTGTTCCCGGCCCGAACCGGCACCACCCACCGCGCACGAGTGCCCCCGCCCGTACGGATCCACCGCCGTATGAGCGTGGTCCCGTTCGGGCGCGAGCGGGCACAGGGCGACGTGGTCCGGGGCGCCCCGCCCGACGCCGGGTCGGCTCCCCGGCGTGGGCTACGTCGACTGCCGCGGCGTGCGTACGGCCCTCGGCGCCCCGGCGTCGCCGCGTGGCAGGTCGAAGATCTGCCGGGCAGGCCTAGCGGCGGGTGGCCAGGAAGGTGGAAAGCCGGCCGATGGCTTCCTCGATGTCGTTGGCGTGTTGCAGGGTCACGATGCGGAGGTGGTCGGTGGACGGCCAGTTGAAGCCGCTGCCCTGGACCACCAGAATCTGCTGGCTCTCCAGGAGGTCCAGCACGAAGCGCTGGTCGTCCTCGATTTTGTACACCTCGGGGTCGAGCCTCGGGAACACGTACAGCGCGCCCGATGGTTTCACGCAGCTCACGCCTGGGATGTCGTTCAGCAGCCGGCACGCGCGGTCGCGTTGTTCGCGTAGGCGGCCGCCGGGGAGTACCAGGTCGTTGATGGTCTGGTAGCCGCCCAAAGCGGCCTGGATGGCGTGCTGGCCCGGCACGTTGGGGCACAGACGCATGTTGGCCAGCATGTCGAGGCCCTCGATGTAGGACTCGGCGTGTTCTTTCGGGCCGGCGACGACCATCCAGCCGGAGCGGAACCCGCAGACGCGGTACGCCTTCGACAGGCCAGAGAAGGTCAGGGACAGGACGTCGGGCGCCAGCGGGGCGATCGACACGTGGGACGCGCCGTCGTACAGGATCCGGTCGTAGATCTCGTCGGCGAGGATCAGGAGGCCCTCGCGGCGCGCGAGTTCGGCGATGCCGGTGAGCAGTTCACGTGAGTACACCGAGCCGGTCGGGTTGTTCGGGTTGATGATCACGATGGCCTTCGTGGCCGGGGTGATCTTCGACTCGATGTCGGCGAGGTCGGGCATCCAGCCGGCGGACTCGTCGTACAGGTAGTGGACCGGGGTGCCGCCGCCCAGGGAGACCGCGGCGGTCCACAGCGGATAGTCCGGCGCGGGGATGAGGACCTCGTCGCCGTTGTTGAGGAGTGCCTGCATCGCCATGACGATCAGCTCGGACACTCCGTTGCCGAGGTAGACGTCCTCGACGTCTACCCCGTGGAAGCCCTGCTGCTCGTAATGCTGCACGACGGCGCGGCGAGCGGGCAGGATCCCCTTGGAGTCGCTGTAGCCGTGGGCGGCGGGCAGGTTGCGGATGACGTCCTGGAGGATCTCGTCCGGCGCCTCGAACCCGAAGGGCGCCGGGTTGCCGATGTGCAGCTTGATGATCTGGCGGCCCTCGGCCTCCAGTTGCATGGCCCGTTTGAGCACCGGCCCGCGGATGTCGTAGAGGACGTTGGCGAGTTTGTCCGACTGGCTGACCTGCATAGGGGCAACCCTAAACCGGTGTCGTGCCCGCGATCAGCAGGATCGCCGAGCGATGTTCCGCACACTCCCCGACCGTAACGCCGTCCGCGCCCGCCGGGATGACGGAGCACAGCGCGGGTCTCCGCCGCAGCGCGGTGACGAGGAGGGCGCCGTCTTCGGTGCGCACGTGGTGACGCCGCCACAGCGCATGGAGGTTTCCGCAAGCGGGAACGGTCGCTCCCAGGTAGCCCAGGCACGGGTCCCAGGCCAGCCGTGACGGGTCGCCGGGCCGGGAGCCGAACGCCGCGATCTCACCGACCGGCCCCCGCAGGACCGTGGTCACGTCCACCGACGCGCCAAGCTCGGCCCGTACGGAAGAGAGCTCCGACGTGGTCCCCACGAGGACGACGGCTCCCGCGTCGGCGGCGAGGGCGGTGGCCGGGGCGTTCAGCAGCAGGCGGCGCTCCTCGGAGACGACGTCGGCGCCGGGTGGCAGGAGCGCACCGTAGCGCGGGCCGCCGTTCCCCAGGGAGGTCCAGTCGACCATCGACGCCCGTACCTCGACCACCGGCACGCCCCTCGGCGACGCGCCGGCGAGCCGCAGGGCCTCCAGGAGGGCCAGCGGATCGCCGGTCCACAAGGACGGCTCTTCGCCGGGCAGCCACGGCCTGCTCAGCGGGCAGAGGCGAAACGCCTGGTCGAGGAGGCCGTCAGAAGTGACCGGAACCGGCTCCGCCAAGGCCTTGCCCGCGAGCGCCCACTGCTCCCGGTAGTACGGAACCTCACGGAACGCCCTGTCTACGACCGCGCGCCGGGTCGCGTCCCAGTGCTTCATGGAGAACCTCTGCATTAACACCCCAGCCTCGTTGTCGCCAGATTTCATCACAAATCCTGGTATTCATGTCATTCTTTGCCGCGTGATCGATGTCGAGTTGCGCGATCCGCTCCGCGACCCGGAGCCGGAAGGCTGGACCGACTTCCGCACCAGGGAGAACCTCCCCGCCACGTGGGAATACCGGGTTCTCCGCCACGCCTCGGAGTCCTGGACGCCGGTCTCCCTGACCGTCTTCCGCGACGGCGGGAAGATCGTGGGTGCGGTCGCCGCGCTGTTCCGCGGGCTGCGCACCTGGGGACGGCCGCGCAGGTGGGCCGAGCCCCTGGTCGTCGACGTGCGGCTCCCCGGAGATGGGCACGGGCGCCCGACGTGGCACTTCGCCGCGGACGTCCCGGCGGAGACGCGGCGGGAGCTGCTCGGCGCGTTCGAGCGGGCCGCCGCGAGGCGTTTCGGCTGGGGTCTGGTGGCCTTCGCCTATCGGAACGTTCCAGTCGCCGAGGTCGGCCTGGTCGAGCGGCGCGGGGCGACGGTGCGCGACACGGCCGGCGACGCCGACATGAGGCTGTCGACCCTGGACGGCTGGCTGGCCGGCCTGAAGAGCACGCGCCGCGCCGAGCTTCGCCGCCGTCGCCGCCGCCTCGACGCGGACCCCGACCTCACGGTCGCCATCGCCCCCGGGCGTACGGACCTGGACGCCGACGAGCTGGCGCGGATGATGAACGACCACGCCGGCGCCCGCGAGGGCCGCGTGGACCGCCGCGCGCCACTGCCCGCGTCCTACTTCGCGGCGCTGACCGGCCTGGACGACGTCTCGACCCTCACCTATACGGGCCCGGACGGGCGGCTGCTCGCCGCCGGTGTCTACTTCCACCATCCCGTACGCCCCCGGCTGAGCTGGTGGGCGAGCGTCCCTCCCGAGCAGGGCGGGCGCAAGCACCTCTACTACGACAGCTACCTGCGCTACGTCGAGTACGCCGTCGCCATGGGCGGCGAGGGGCTGTCGGCCGGGCGCGGCACCCTCGACATCAAGGCCGAGCTCGGGTTCTCCGAGGTTCCGCTGAAGCTCGTCGTCGTCCCCCGCTGGGCACGGCGATGAGCGTCGACCTGGAGGTTCTGGACCCGCGCCACGATCCCGAACCCCCGTACTGGCGGGCGCTGTCGGCGGGACGGCGGGCCGTGTGGTCCTACGACCAGCTGCGCGTCGCCGCCTGGACGGGGCGCTTCCCGATGCGGCTGACCGTGCTGCACGCGGACGGCGAGCCGGTGGGCGCGGTGTGCGCGGCGCTGCTCGGCCTGCCGGCGCGCCATGGGGCGTACGCCCCGGCGACGGGCGGGCCGCGCGCGGGCGTGCTGCACGTCGCGCTGCCGGGCACCAACGCCGAGCGCGGCTGGTGGTTCTCCGGCGCGCCGGATGAGGAGACGCGGCGCGAGCTGCTCTCCGCCTACTCGACCCTCATGCGCCGCCGGCTCGGCCGCAGCTGGCGCGGTGTGGTGTGGCGGCAGGCGCGGACGGCCGACCTGCCCGCGGTGCCCGGACGGTTCCGGCTCGTACGGCCGGTGTACCCGGTGGCACGGCTGCGCGTCGCGTGGCCGACGGTCGACGGCTGGTACGCCTCGCTGCGGCGCGGGCGTGCCGAGGATCTGCGCCGCCAGCTGCGGGCCGTCTCCGCGAGCCCCGGCCTGGTGACCTCGCTCGGACCCGCGCGCGACCTGGTGACCGCCACCGAGGTGGCGCTCCTGCGCAGGGAGAACGAGCTGAAGTACGACGCCGCTCCCCTCTCGCTCCCCTACATCGAGGGGCTGTTGCGCCACGATGACACGCTCGCCGTCGCTTACCGCGACCGCGACGAGCGGCTGCTGGCGATCGGGCTGGTGCTCGACCACCCGGCCTGGCCGCTCTACCTGACCTGGGGCGCGCTTCCCCTGCGGCGGGGCGGGCTGCGCCACCTCTACTTCGACGGGATCGCGCGTGTGGTCGGCTGGGCGGCCGCGAACGGCAAGGCCGGGCTCGTGCTCGGCAAGGGCAAGCCGGAGCTGAAGAGCGATCTCGGCGCGGAGCTGCTACCGGCGTACGCGATCGCCGTGGCGCACTGAGGAGTCACGATGGTGTTCGAGGCTGTCGTCGTCGACCCGCTGCGCGAAGCGCTGCCGTCGACCTGGAGCGACCTGGTCAAGGGCGCGGGGTTCTCCGTCCTGTGGGACGCGGGCCTGCTGGCGTCGCTGGCCTGGTTCGCGCGGCATCCGTCGCTGATGGCGGTGGTGACCGACGACGGGACACCGTGCGCGCTGTTCTGCGCGCGCCACCGCGGCCCGCTGCCGCCGCGGAGGTTCGGCGACCCCGCCGGACGCCGCCTGCCGGGCATCGTCGAGTGCCATCTGCTGCCGTTCGTGACCACGCCGGGGTTCGCGTTCCACCCGGAGCTGGACGTCGCGGGCCGCGCCGCCGCGGTCACCGCCTTCGAGCGCGCGGTCGCGGCACGGCTGGGGCTGCGCTGCGCCGGGTTCGTCTACCGCCAGGTCACCGAGGAGGAACGCCCGGTCTTCGAAGGGCGGATCATCCGCGCGGGCGAGCCCGACGCCGTGATCGACAACCGGTGGGACAGCGTCGAGGAGTACCTGCGCGACCTGCCGCGCCACGACCGCAAGCGGCTCCGGCGGCTGGACCGCATGGTCCAGGAGGACCCCGAGGTGACGACGGGTGTCGAGACGTCGATCGACGGCGTCGAGGCCAGCCGGCTCTTCAACGTCGTGCAGTACCGCCACCGGCCGCGTTTCGCCACACCCGTGCCGGTGCCGCCGCTCTACTACGACCTGATGTCGGGACGTTCCGGCGTCGGCTACTACACGTATCGCACGCCGGCGAGCGACCTCATCGCGTACGGCCTGCTCATCGACGACGGGCGCGTCCTGCGCTGCCACGGCTGGGGTACCCGCGCCCCGGCCGACGGCGGGCGCCCCCTTCTGTACTTCGACCACTTCCTCCGGCAGGCCTACCACCTCATCGAAGAGGGACGGGAACAGATGATCATGGGCAAGGCGATGTTCGACGTCAAACGCAGGTTCGGCGCACGCCTGTCGCCGCTGTACGCGGTCGCGACGTTCCGGTGAGCGGCGCTCCCGGCCACGAGGCCGCGGTCACCGAGGCCGCCTGCGCGCAGTGCGGCCGTTCCGGCCCTGACGTCATCCGCCTCACCCGGCGCTCGGTCCGCTACTCCTGCCGTACGTGCGGGGCCGTGGTCAGCGCCCCGATCGCCGACGTCGTCGCCGGGCGCGGCCTGTGGAGCCGTCCGGTGGTGACGGCCGAACTCTCCGAGGCGGATCCGCTGACCGCGTTCATGCCGGTCCCGATGATCCGCTGGCTGCGGAACCGGGAGGACGAGCCGACCGAGACGCCCGACCGGTCGACGGTGACACGCTGGTACACCGAGTACGACCGCGCGGCGCACGCCGCCGGCGAGTCCGCCGCCGCGCGTACCGGGTTCGAGGGCGTCACCGGCGTTCGTGTGGAGACGCTGCCCGCCAGGCCGCCGGGCTTCGCCAAGGTGATCAGCGCGCTGAACGGCTCGTTCTATGAGGACGAACCGGCCGTGGAGACCCTCGTGGCCGCCGGGTCCGAGCCCGGTCCGGCCGCCGAGCGGGTCCGGCACGCGCACCGCTGGCTCGCGACGGCCGGCCGCGCCTCCACGTGGATCCACCACGACCAGCTCATCGACGCCGAGACCGAGGCGGTCAAGGCGCTGCTGGAGCCGGGCGGCCTGGGCGAGGGACTGCGCGGCCCGCAGGTGCAGGTCTTCTACGCCGCGGTCTTCGGCGTGGCCAAGGGCCCGTCGGCGCGGGGCGTCGTCACCCGGTTCACGGCGCCGCGGATCGAGGCCGCGCTCACCGCCTACCTGGAGGACGGCGAGCGCCCGCTGCGCGCGGACGTGCTGGCCTCCCTGGACGACGACGGCAACGACGACGGCGCGCGATGACGACGATCACGGCGCCCCAGCGCATCGGGCCGCGGGCGATGCTGTCCCTGATCGCGGGACGTACCGCCTACCGGATGGCGCTGTACGCGGCGAGCGTGCTGCTGCTCGCCGCGTGGGGGCGTGCGGAGTTCGCGCCGTACGCCGCCGCGATGGGCGCGGCGACGTGGCTCATCACCGTGGTGCAGATGGGCCCGGAGAAGACGGCGCTGAAGCTGCTCCCCCGCGCGCGCCGCACTCACGGGGACATCGCCGATGGGCTGCGGGTGTTCGGCCTGGCCGCGCCGGTCCTCCCGCTCGTCGTGGCGGTCGCGCTGCTGGCGACCGCGCCGTCGTCGCACGCCGCGCTGTACGCGGTGGCGGTCGCGCAGAGCGTCGCGCTCGGCTCGGTGATGCTGGGCGTCGCGCTGCATCGGGCGCTGAACCGCCCGCGCATGGACACGCTCACTTTCGTGCTGCTCGCGGCGGGCACCGTGGTGCTGATCTCGCTGACCTTCCGGCCCGGCATCTCCCCGATCGCCTATCTCTCGGGCCAGCTCGTCCTCACCCTCGCGGCCGTCGTCATGCTGTTGCGCAAGCGGGCGGACACGCCGCGTACGGGCCGCCGGATGCGGCGGCTGCTCACCGGCACCAGCGTGCTGATGGGCGCCCCCGAGGTGCTGATGACGGCCGGGACGAGCGTGCTCTACGTGGAGCTGGCCGCCACTGGCCACGCACGGCAGAGCTCGGAGCTGTACGTCGTCCTGCAGGGCTGGGCCCTGATCATCGCCTTCGTCTACCTGGTCCAGCGGGTGCTCCAGCCGCGGCTGTCGGCGTGGCTCGCGGCACGTCCCGCGGCCGAGGGCGCGAGCCGCGCCGTGCGGATGGCGCGGGTCGTGATCGTGGCGAGCGCGGTGTGGCTCGCCGGCGCTATCGCGGTCGCGGTGGCCCTGGGGAACGACCTGGAGCCCGGGCGTCTCACGGTGGCGCTCGCCCTGTTCATCGTCAGCCGCATGCCCATCTACCTGCTGATGAGCCAGGCGACCTTCGTCCTGGAGAACACCGACGCGACCGGCCTGCGGACCAGCGCGCGCGGCGCCGTCGTCAGCCTGCTCGCGGTCGCCACGGCGGGCGCGGTGGCGACGCCGCTCTTCGGCGCTCTCGGGGCGGTGTGCGCACTCGGAGTCAAAGAGCCGGTTCTGGCGCTGAACGCGACCCTACGACATCGGGGGAACCGTTGATCACTCACTTAAAGGCAAGGCAAAGGCGCCACTGAGAGACCTTTCCAGGTATCTTCTCATTCCGCATCCCGGATGCTATGTTCCCTGCATTCCGGTCAACTATTTCAACATTAGTTGTCCAACGTTCGACCGTGCCGTGAGTTTCGGCGACGGTTGATGCTGCACGCCGTAGTGCAGAAGGGGAGAAAGCGTTGTTCCAATCCGTGCTCAACACGGCACTCCCTGTTGCCGCTCAACTGATTAACAGACTCAACCATCGGTACTCGCATTGCGACGGAAAGAGCCTTTCATGAGCGGCCTCACCGTTATCGTTCCCTGCTACAACGAGGGTTCCCAGGTCGAGGTGGCGCATCAAGCGATCACTGACGCGCTTGGCGATCTGACCGATCTCGAGATCCTGTTCGTCGATGACGGAAGCACCGACGACACTTTGGAACACATACACAAAGTCGCCGAGAATGACCAGCGCGTAACGTACTTGTCATTCACGAGAAACTTCGGACTTGAAGCCGCGCACGCGGCCGGTGCCCGTTATGCCGATAAACCGTGGTGCGCACAGATCGACGCCGACCTCCAAGCACCCCCGGAGGAGATCTGGAATCTCCTCTCGAAGGCCACCGAAGGCTATGACGTCGTCTTCGGCGTGCGCCGGGATCGCGATGATCCGTTGATACGGAGAATCGGTTCGGACGGCATGCAGTGGGTGGCGCGGCGCCTTCTCGGCATCGAGATCCCGCCCGGCGCGTCGTCGTTCCGGGTGATCCGCACTCCGGTGGCCCGCACCATCGCGTCGCTCGGCTACGGCACCCCGTACTTCATCGCCTCGGTGCCGCTCGTGGGCGCCCGCTACGCGCTCGTGCCGACCGAGCACCGCCAGCGCACCGCCGGGGAGTCGAAGTTCCGGGTCAGCCGCCTGGCCGCGTACAGCTTCGAGCTGTTCTTCAGCTACTCCTGGCGGCCCTTCTCGGTCATCTACCTGGCGGGGCTGCTCGGCGTCGTGCTGGCGGTCGCCGGCCTGGCCTCCGCCGGGATCGCGATGGCGCTGGTCGGCATGGCCGTGCTCGGCCGGTACGTCCAGCGGTTCATGCGCGACCAGCAGCCGACGCGCCTGTTCTACATCCGCGAGGCCAACGTCGAACTGCGGCCCGAGGACACCATCGACGGCGGAGAGGCCCGGCCGGCCCCGCCCACCGCCCTCCGAACAGTCGCGTCGTGACGAGGCGCGGCGGGAGCACCGCTCCCGGACGGGCCGATGCACCAGGCCGGATCGGACGGAGCGGCCCGCGTACGGGCCTGGCCGGGGAGGACATGTGAGAGAGCTTCTGATCCTGGGCGCGAGCGAAGAACAGCTACCCCTGTATCTGGAGGCGCGGCGGCGCGGAATCCGCACGATCGCGGTGGACCATCGCGTCGATCGGCCCGCGATCCGCGTCGCCGATGAGTTCCTGCACGTGACGACCCGCGACGCCGATGCGATCAGCGCGGCGCTGGGCGGCCGGCGCCCCTCGGCGGTCGTCTCGGCCGCGAGCGACGCGTCGCTGATGGCCTGGCACGAGCTGTCGGCCCGCTACGAGACCCCGTACGTCTACCCGCGCCGCGCGGCGTCGGTCTCGCTCGACAAGGCGGCGTTCCACGCGATGGCGGGGGACACGGGCGTCCAGGGCTACGGCTGGGCGCGCGCCGGCGAGCCGACCGACCTGATCGAGGCGGCGAGGCGGCTGTGCTTCCCCCTCGTCGTCAAGCCGAACGACGGGTCGGGCAGCCGCGGGATCGGGCGCGCCGACCGGCCGAGCGAGCTGGGCCGGGCGTTCGCGCACGCCAAGCGGCACTCCCTGGACGGCGAGGTGATCGCCGAGGAGTACATCGAGGGACGTCACCTGGTCGTCGAGCTGTTCCTGCGCGACGGCGCGCCGCTGTTCGCCGCGGTGATCGAGAAGCAGCTCGTGCCCGGCTCGGAGTTCATGGTCGCCGGCCACGTCTGCCCGGCGTACCCCGACGGCTCCCAGCGCCTCATCGACCTCGTCGTACGCCTCTGCGCCGCCATGGGACTCGTGGACGGGCCCGCCAACTTCGACATCGTCGCGACCCCCGACGGGGAGTTCCGCGTGATCGAGGCGAGCGCGCGGCTCGGCGGCAACGGCATCCAGCGCCTGCTCCACGCCACGTACGGGATCGACAACATCGGCGCCCTGCTCTCCCTGGTGATGGGCGAGCCGGTCGACGTGGCGCCACACGACGCCCGGCCGTCAGCCCTTCACCTGCTGTCCTCTCCGCTCGACGAGAAGGGCGAGCTCGCCGACGTGGGCGGGCTCGACCACGTACGAGCGATGCCGGGCGTGGTGAGCGTCGACGTGTTCGCGCGTCCCGGAGACGTCATCCACCCGTTCACCGAATCAGGCAACAAACTCGGCCATATGGTGACGAGCGGCGCATCCGCCGCCGAGGCGATCCGCATCCGCGATCGCGCACTCCAGGCCCTTCAGATCGTCATCGTCCCCGCGACCATGGCCGCCGCACAAGGAGAACCCGATGCCCACGTCTGAGCAGACCGCCCAGGCCCCCGCCGAACAGGCGGAGGCCGGTGCTGCCCAGGTGCCGTTCCTTCGCGCCAACGCGACGACCTTCGCCCTGGCAGCCGCGGCGCTGGTCCTCGCGGGAATCATCTGGTCGGCCGTGCCGCACCAGCACAAGATCACGTCTGTCTGGCTGTTCCTGTTCGAGCTGACGCCGTTCATGGCGGCGGCCGGCGCCATCGCCTGGCTGGACGTCGGCTGGGCGCGGCGGCTGAACCTGCACCTGTTCCTCGTCCCGGCGGCGTTCCTCGCGATGTTCTGCTTCTTCGTGCCGAGGATCTTCTTCTACGCCGGGCGCGACGCGGACCAGCTGTACTACCACATGCTCACGCTCGTGCCCTTGATCATCCTGTCGCTCTGCATGTCGTACCGGCTCGGCGGCGGCACGCGGAACGGCACGCTCCGGCTGGGCGGCGCGCTGCTCCTTCTGCAGCTGTCCGGCCTGGAGGACCTGGCGTACATCAAGGTCAACCCGCAGACCTCGCCGGCCTGGCAGCACGTGCCGGACGTCTGGAGCTGGGCTTACCACATGTCGGTCTTCATCGGCCACGCGCCGACCAAGTACCAGGCGTACGCCTTCATCACGGTCCACGTCGTGCTGGCGCTCCTGGTGCTGTTCCTGCCCGGCCGCGTGGTGACGTCACTGTGGCGCCGCCGGGCCGGATCGGCCGCGCCCATCGAGGCCGCACCTGTGGAAACCTGATCTCCACAGGCCCATCGCGCCGGGGCGCGCGGACGTCATGTCCGCGCGCCCCGGCATTGTGATGTCCGGGTTAATCTGGCCAACGATCATGCCTCTGACGTGCTGTTGGCCAAATCAACTTGGACACATGTGCGGTCAGCCGTCCAACTTAAAGTGGCCATTTTCCGGAGATGGCACGGGGCACCCAACAGCGGGTTCCCTGAACCGTCGCCCGTACTACTCGCAACGCGAGACCACGCCCTCCGGTCAGGAGGCGTAAGCCTCAGGTGGTTTGGAGGAGTTCGGTGAGGAGGGCTTGGACGCGGGTGTCGATGTCGTCGCGGATTGGCCGGATTTCTTCCGCGGGTTTGCCGGCGGGGTCGTCGAGTTGCCAGTCGAGGTAGGTCTTGCCGGGGAAGACGGGGCAGGCGTCGCCGCAGCCCATGGTGATGACGACGTCGGCGGCTTGGACGGCGTCGTTGGTGAGGGGCTTGGGGAACTCCCGCGTCAGGTCGAGGCCGAGCTCGTTCATCACTTCGATGACGGCGGGGTTGATGGTGTCGGCGGGTGCGGATCCGGCGGAGCGGACGCGGACGCGGTCTTGGGCGTGGTGGTCGAGCAGGGCGGCGGCCATCTGGGAGCGTCCGGCGTTGTGGACGCAGACGAACAGCACCTCGGGGATATCGGTCACGAACGCTCCTTGCGCGTCGATGGTGATCAGGTCGGTGGGTTCAGGCCGTGGAGATGTGAAGCTGGTCGAGCAGGGAGCGCACCCGGCGTTCGAGGTCGTCGCGGATCGCTCTGACCTGCTCGATATCTTTTCCGGCGGGGTCGGGGACGTCCCAGTCCTGGTAGGTCTTCCCCGGGAAGATGGGGCAGGCGTCGCCGCAGCCCATGGTGATGACGATCTCGGCGGCTTGGACGATCTCATCAGTCCAGGGTTTGGGGAACTCACCGGAGATGTCGATGCCGCGTTCGGCCATGGCGGCGATCGCGACGGGATTGATCTGGGTCCCGGGTTCAGAACCGCCGGACCAGCCGGTGGCGGCGTCGCCGGCCAGGTGGGTGAAGAACCCAAGAGCCATCTGGGAGCGTCCGGCGTTGTGGGTGCAAAGGAACAGCACAACAGGCTGGCCGTCGTGGTGGCCCTCGACCTTGGCCAGGGCGCGCAGGCGCTGGCGGGCGAACCGTTCGGCGATCAGCGGCAGGTAGTTCGGGATGGTGCTGTGTGCGGTGAACTCCTCGTAGCTGGTGTGCAGGAACCGTTCGATGGTCGGGGCGCCGTAGATGCCGGTGAACTCCTCGGTGAGGCGGGCGGTGGCGGTCATCAGGGCGTGCTGCAGGTCGACGGTCAGACCGGGGCGGGTGGTGGCCGATGTGGCGGGCTCAGTCATGGTCGTCTCCGGTAAGGGGCAAGGCGGGGGCGAGCCGGTCGATGCGGACGGCGATGTCGGTGAAGGCGGCTTCGAACGCCGCGTCGGTGTCGTAGGCGGCGGGGTCGGGCACCGACCAGTGCAGCCGCCGCGCATGCGCGGGCAGGTCCTCGTGAGCGTTGTCACAGACCGCGATGACCAGGTCATCACCGGCCAGCACGTCCTCGGCGCGGCGAGGCCGGGCCTGTCCCAGGGACAGGCCGTGGCGGCGGGCGACGCCGATGGCACGCGGGTGGATGGTCTCGGCGGGGCGAGTGCCGGCCGAGGCCGCCGGGATGCCGGCGCCGCGGCGGGCCCACAACGCGGCGGCGAACTGGGATCGGGCGGAGTTGTGGGTGCAGACGAACACGATCCGCGGCACGCGATCCAGCCGCGGAGGCAGCAGGGTCTCCAGCACGCCGGGCACGAGCCGCAGGTAGGTGCGGCGCCGGTCACCTTCGGAACGTGTCCGGGCGATGAGCCCGGCGGACTCCAGCACCTTCACGTGGTGGGCGATGAGGTTCGTGGTCAGCCCCAGAGCGGCGCCGATCTCCCCGGGCGAGGCGTCACCGCAGGTGAGCGTATCCACGATCGCGAGCCGGGCGGGCTCGCCCAGCGCCGCATGGATCCGCGCCCGACCCTCAACCGAAGAAAGCTCAATATTCATTGAGTCAATAATCATTGAGGTGATGCAGGAATGTCAATCGGGCCGGACCCATCACATGGGTCCGGCCCGACGGCATCCTGCAGGGGGCGGGGGTTCAGGCGGAGACGGTGGGCCGCCCGGGGTCCACGGCGGGCTCGGCGTGAGCGACGACGACGTCATCCGCGCCAGAGCCCGCACCGCCCGTCGGGTAGAGGGCGAGGACGAGGGCGGCGCCGATGAGCGCTCCGCCGAGCTGGGCGGCGATGAACGGCGCCACCGAGGCCGGGGCGATGCCGGCGAAGGTGTCGCTGAACGCGCGGGCGATCGTGACGGCGGGGTTGGCGAAGGAGGTGGAGGAGGTGAACCAGTAGGCCGCGCCGATGTAGGCGCCGACCGAAGCCGGGGCCAGATGGGTGCGGCCGGTACGCGTCAGGGTGAAGATCACAATGATCAGGCCGGCGGTGGCCACGATCTCCCCCAGCCACAGATGGCCGCTGGAGCGGTCCTTGGACGCGGTGGTGACCGCCGGGAGGGCGAACATCAGGTTGGCCAGCACCGCCCCGCCGATACCGCCCGCGATCTGGGCGGGAAGGTAGGCGAGCAGGTCCCGGCCGACCAGGCCCGTGCCCGCCTTGCGGCCCAGCGCCCAGTCGGCGAGGGAGACGACCGGGTTGAAATGGGCACCAGAAACCGGCCCGAACATCACGATCAGGACCGTCAGCCCGGCCGCGGTCGCCGCCGAGTTCTCCAGCAGTTGCAGGCCGACATCATGCGGCGACAACTGCTGGGCCATGATCCCCGACCCGACCACCACCGCGACCAGCAGCCCGGTGCCCAGCAGTTCGGCGAGCGCGCGCCGCGCCAGCGCCGGGGCGTTCACCGGGCACCGGCCAGCACTCCGGCCCCAGGGCCGAGCAGCGCCGAGAGCCGGGTCAGCACGCCCGGGTTGATCCAGTAGTAGACCCAGGTCCCACGCCGTTGTGAGTCGATCAACCCGGCCTGCTTGAGGACCTTCAGGTGATGGGAGATGGTCGGGCCGGTCAGCTCGAAGGCGCCGGTGAGGTCACACACGCATGCCTCTCCGCCCTCATGGCAGGCGATCAGCGACAGCAACCGCAACCGGACCGGATCCGCGATCGCCTTGAACACCGGCGCCAGCTCCTCGGCCTCGGCGGCACCCAACGGCTCGCAGACCAGCGGAGCGCAACACGCCTCAACGGCCCCGACTGCCACGTCCACGACCGGCAACCCTTGTTTAGACATGCCTCTAATTTGACAGATCTCTAGATGATGATGCAAGCTGACGCCGTTCCGCTGCTTAGATATTTATCTAAACAGCGTTCGGTCGGAGGAGGAACCATGTCTCGTGTCCAGTTGGCTCTGCGGGTCGCCGACCTGGAGGGCTCGATCGCCTTCTACTCCAAGCCGTTCGGCGTCGAGCCCGCCAAGTGCCGGCCCTGCTATGCGAACTTCGCGATCGCCGAGCCACCGCTCAAGCTCGTCCTGATCGAAGGCGAAGCCGGTGAGGCGACCCGGAGCTGGGGGTCAGTTTTCACGTGTCGTCGACAGCAACCCGGCCGCAATCGTCTCGTCATGGCACCGCGGATGCCGATAACCGGCCAGCCACCGCTGGTTGGCCACCTGCACCCCGCCCATGGTTCCCCACACCGCATAACGCCACCCCAGCAGCCCACACGCCTGCTCTGTAGCAGCGAACGCCTCACGGTCCCGCACGCCGATCCGCTCCAGCGGCCGAGAGTCCAACACCAATGCCCCGCCACCGGCCACGCGAAGGAAAAGGTCGGGCGCATGCCGACGCCGCCTACCCTCCGCCGTCCACAGCAGCCAAACGGCTGCGACGCACGTGGTCACCGCCGGATCGAAGTCGATGGCGACCAGGTGATCGCGCTCAACCCATGACTCGAACCCGACCCGCCGGCCCATCGTCGCCGACCAGTACCAGCCCGGATAGTTCCGCTGACCCCGGTACGAAGGGAACGACCGAACCGGACGAGCAGCCACCAAGTCCACCGCAGCGAGCTCGTCGACCCTGACGCGCCGCTCACAACCATCCTCAGGCGCATAAATCGCTTCAAACCCGCCGATTACACCAAGTGATCCATCGGTCACAATCAATCATCTTGGCCACGTCAACCCGGACTTGCCACCGCCTTGGCCACATCAACCCGGATTTGGCCACATCAACCTGGATCTGACAGGCATGTTTGCGTCGCTGGACGTCACGTCCAATTGTGACGCGGGCAACATACAAGCAGGCTTGATTGCATGTATCAACGCTCCTACCGTTAGAGGTGTGTCAGTGACCAGCCGCCGTCGTCATGGCCATCACGGCCATGACAGCCCGCGAACCCAGGAGGAACGCCGCGCCCAGACCCAGGGCCGGCTCCTCGACGCAACCATGGCGTGCCTCGCCGAGCTGGGATGGTCGGGCACCTCGACCACCGAGGTCGCCCGCCGGGCCGGCGTCTCGCGCGGCGCGCAGCAGCACCACTACCCCACCAAGACGCTGCTGGTGGCCGCTGCGCTCGAACACCTCCTCGAACGCCAGCGCTTCGCGTTCGAGCGTGCCTTCGCCGACCTGCCCGAGGACCGGCGCAACGTCGAGGGTGCGCTCGACCTGCTGTGGAACATCTTCCGCGAGGCGCCGTCGCTGGCCCTGCTGGAGCTGGCGATGGCGGCGCGGACCGACGAGACGCTGCGCGGGCTCAGCATCGACCTGAACGAACGCATCATCCAGGTGATCCTCGAGACGTTCCTGCGCCTGTTCCCCGAGTCACTGGACGAGGAGTTCGCGGCCACCCTGATCCGCACCACGTTCGCCATGTTCATCGGGCTGACCCTGCAGAACTCCCTCGACGACGACGTCCACGGTCATCAGGCCGCCGTGCTGACACAGATGAAGAGCCTGGCCCGTCTGCTCATCCCGGACCCCGCTTGAAAGGGAGCGCGACATGTCCAACCCTCCGAGCACGACACTGGACGAGGAACTCCGCGAGAAGGTCGAAGACCAGAAGGCCTACGTCGGCGTGATCCAGCGCCTGTCGAAGGCGTCGGTCGACAAGCACTGGGAGGCCTACTCCGACATCCCGTGGGAGGACCCCGACTACGCCGTCGACCCGTCCGACCCGCGCTGGGTCCTGCCGCCGATCGACCGGCTGGGTGCCACCGAGTGGTACCGCTCGCAGCCCCCGGAGATCCAGGCGCAGATCGGCCTGTGGCGCGTCGCCACCACGATGAAGATCGGCCTGCAGTTCGAGAACCTCCTCAAGCGCGGCCTGCTCGGCTACGCCTACAAGCTGCCGAACGGCTCACCGGAGTTCCGCTACGTCCTGCACGAGACGACCGAGGAATGCCACCACGCGTTGATGTTCCAGGAGTTCGTCAACCGGACGAAGATGCCGATCCAGGGCATGCCGAAAAGCCTCGAAATCGTGTCGCAGATCGCGCCGGTCATCCCGCGGATCTCCACGGAGCTGTTCTTCGTCTTCGTCCTCGGCGGCGAGGACCCCATCGACTACGTGCAGCGCAAGACCGTCAAGGGCGAGACACAGCTCCACCCGCTGCAAGAGACGATCATGCGGATCCACATCGCGGAGGAGGCGCGGCACATCTCGTTCGCCCGCCACTACCTCAAGCACCGGGTGCCGCGGATGAACCGCGTGCGCCGCAAGTCCCTCGGCGTGGCCGCACCGCTGATCCTCGGCCTGATGGCACGGATCATGCTCGCGCCGCCCGGTGCGATGGTGAAGCACTTCGGCATCCCCAAGGACGTGATCCGCGAGGCGTACGGCAGCGAGGCCTGGGCTCAGGAGCTGAAGAACTGCGTCGCCAAGATCCGCGACCTCGCCGCCGAGCTCGGCATGATCAACGGTTTCACCCGCTCGATCTGGAAGGCCGTGGGAGTGTGGGACGAGCCGAAGGCCTCCCGCGTGAGGACGGCCCGGTGACCCGTACGCCCTGGATCGAAGGAACCGGCTCATGAGCTCACAGATCGCCGTCGTCACCGGCGGCGCCTCGGGCATCGGCCGCGCGATCGCGACCGCCCTCGTCCTGCGCGGCGACACCGTCGTCGTCGCCGACCTGGACAAGGAGCGCGCCGAGACGGTCGCCGAGCACCTGTCCGAGCACGGCGACGCCACCGCCGCGCCGCTCGACGTGACCGACGCCGAGGCCGTCGCCGCCCTGTACGGCTCGGTGCGCGAGCGGCACGGGCGGCTGGACCTGGTCTTCAACAACGCCGGCATCGCGGTCGGCGGCATGACCGAGGAGCTCACACTCGACCACTGGAACAAGACGATCGACGTCAACCTGCGCGGCGTCGTCCACGGCGTGCACGCGGCGTACCCGATCATGCTGGAGCAGGGGCACGGGCACATCCTGAACACCGCGTCGCTTGCCGGCCTGGTGCCCGCGCCGATGATGCTGCCCTACACCGCGACCAAGCACGCGGTCGTCGGCATGAGCCTGGCGCTGCGTGCCGAGGCTGCGAGCCGCGGCGTACGCGTCAGCGTGATCTGTCCCGGCTTCGTGGACACGCCGCTGCTGGACAACGCCAACCCCGACCTGCCCTCGACCGCCGCGGGCACGAACGCCCGGGAGTTCGCCGTGCAGGTCCAGCGCCGGCTCTACACGGCCGATGCGCTGGCACGCGACGTGTTGCGGGGCGTGGAGAAGAACCAGGCCGTGATCGTCGCGCCGGCCTCCGCGCGCGTCGCGTGGCGCGGCGTACGGCTCTCACCGAACGCCGCGGTGCGCGTCGCGGCCCGCGAGGTCGGCCGCATGCTCCGCCGCGGTTAGAGATCCTCGTGGGCCCGCTCGACGGGCACTCTCGGGTGGTGCAGGTCGAAGGCGGGCCGCTCCGAGCGGATCTTCGGCATCGCGACGAAGTTGTGGCGCGGCGGCGGGCACGACGTCGCCCATTCCAGGGAGTTCCCGTACCCCCATGGGTCGTCCACGGAGACCCGTGGGGCGAGCCGTGCCGTCCGGTAGACGTTGTAGATGAACACCAGCGTCGACAGGCCCAGCAGGAACGACCCGAGGCTGGACAGGAGGTTCAGCGGCTCGAACTCCGCGGCGTAGTCGGCGACGCGCCGCTGCATCCCCGCCGCGCCGAGCCAGTGCTGCACCAGAAACGTCGCGTGGAAGCCAATGAACAGCAGCCAGAAATGGATCTTGCCGAGCCGGTCGTCGAGCATCTTCCCGGTCATCTTCGGCCACCAGTAGTAGAAGCCCGCGAACATCGCGAAGACCACGGTGCCGAACACCACGTAGTGGAAGTGCGCCACGACGAAGTAGCTGTCGGTGACGTGGAAGTCCAGCGGCGGCGACGCCAGCAGCACTCCGGTCAGACCTCCGAGCAGGAACGTCACCAGGAACCCGACCGACCAGAGCATGGGCGACTCGAACGACAGGTGCCCTCGCCACATCGTGCCGACCCAGTTGAAGAACTTCACCCCGGTCGGGATCGCGATCAGGTACGACATGAACGCGAAGAACGGCAGCAGCACCTGCCCGGTGGCGAACATGTGGTGCGCCCAGACCGTCGCCGAGAGACCGGTGATCGCGATCGTCGCACCGACCATTCCTACATATCCGAACAATGGCTTTCGGCTGAACACCGGGATCACCTCCGTCACGATTCCGAAGAACGGCAACGCGATGATGTAGACCTCCGGATGCCCGAACCACCAGAACAGGTGCTGCCAGGTCATCGCGCCGCCGTAGCGGGCGTCGAAGACGTGCGCGCCCAGCTCGCGGTCGGCCGCCAGGACGAGCAGGCTCGCGGCCAGCACCGGGAAGGCGAGCAGCACGAGGATGCCGGTGAACAGGGTGTTCCACGTGAAGATCGGCAGGCGGAACATCGTCATCCCCGGCGCCCGCATGCCGACGATCGTCGTGATGAAGTTGACCGACGTCAGGATCGTGCCCAGGCCGGACAGCACGAGCCCCATGATCCACAGGTCCCCGCCGATGCCGGGCGAGCGCGTGACGGCGTTGAGCGGCGAGTAGGCCGTCCAGCCGAAACTCGCCGGGCCGTCGGGCGTGAACAGCGACGACAGCACGATCAGCCCGCCGAACAGGAAAAGCCAGTAGCTGAACGCGTTGAGCCGCGGGAACGCGACGTCGGGCGCACCGATCTGCAGCGGCATGATGACGTTCGAGAACCCGGCGAACAGCGGCGTCGCGAACAGTAGGAGCATGAGGGTTCCGTGCAGCGTGAACAGCGAGTTGTAGACGTCGGACGAGACGTACTGCAGGCGCGGCGCGGCCAGCTCCGCCCGCATGATCATCGCCAGCAGGCCCGCGACCAGGAAGAACCCGAATGAGGTCGCGAGATAGAGGTAGCCGATCACCTTGTGATCGGTCGACGTCAGCACCGACACGATGATCTCGCCCTTGGTGCGGCGCCTCACCTGGTCAGGGGGTGGCGCCGCCGGCGTACGACCGAGAAGAACCACGACGGCCTCCCAGAGCCGTCACATCGCCACGCACACGTATGTGCCCACGTCGCACAGTGCGCAAGCTCACAGGAGTGGTGTCCACTTCTGGCCCTTGGTTCCCATTTCCTGCATCTTTTTCATAACGTCTCTTGATTCACCCTCTTACCACCGAAATGCTCTCGTCGCGGCTTTCTCGCCGCTGACGAAAGGACTGGTGGATGTCACGAGACGGACGACGTCGTCGCGCTCTGACAGCCGCGGCCGTCGCTTTGCCGCTCATCGCGGCGGCGTTCTCGGCCACGGGCACGGCGCAGGCGACCGACCGGCACACCGTTGCCGGGACGAAACCCACATGGGCCAGCTCCTCGGCCGACCGAGGCAAGACCGACGTTAAGCAGCGTATCGACGCGAAGGTCTGGCTGACCGGGCGTGACCCGAAGGGACTCGACTCCTACGCTCAGGCGGTGTCGGCTCCGGGGAACGCGCAGTACCGCAAGTTCCTCACCCCCCAGCAGTTCAACCAGCGCTTCGGAACGACGAAGCAGCAGGTCGCCGCTGTGACGAACTGGATCCGCTCCTCTGGTCTGTACGTCGACCTCGCCGGGTCCAACTCTCACTACCTGCACGTCACCGGCCACCTGGACAAGGCGAAGAAGGCCTTCGGGACCGACTTCCGCAACTACGCCGCGCAGGGCACGGTCGCCCGCGCGCCGGAGAGCAACGCCACCATCCCGACGTCCGCGGCATCTTCGGTGCTCACGATCACGGGCCTGGACACCGGCAAGCACCTGCGGACGCACTCCGCCGCCACGCTGCCTCCGCCGGAGCCGAACTACTACGTCGCACAGCCGTGCGCGCAGTACTACGGCCAGAAGATCGCGAACGACAAGCCGACGGCCTACGGCAAGCACCAGCCGCGCGCGATGTGCGGCCTGCTGCCCCGACAGCTACGCGGCGCGTACGGCGCCACCCAGAGCGGCCTGACCGGCAAGGGCGCGACGGTCGCGATCGTCGACGCCTACGCCGCACCGAAGATGGAAGAGGTGTCCAACACCTTCTCCAAGAAGTACGGTGACAAGCCGTTCGCCAAGGGCCAGTACCGCGAGGACCTGCCGGCGGACTTCGACCTGATCGACGAGTGCGGCGCCGCCGGCTGGTACGGCGAGGAAGCCCTCGACGTCACGGCCGTCCACGCCATGGCCCCCAAGGCCAACGTCGTCTACGTCGCCGGGCAGAACTGCGCCGACGGTCTCGACGGCGCGCTCACCCGCATCGTCGACAACCACCTGGCCGACATCGTCAGCAACTCGTGGGGCGACCTGTCGGAGCACTACACCCAGGCGATGACCGACGCGGAAGAGTCGATCTTCAAGCAGGGCGCGATCGAGGGCATCGGTTTCTACTTCTCGACCGGTGACTGCGGCTACGAGGTGCCCGGCACCCCGTGCCAGGCGCGCTACGGTGACTTCGGCTCGACGCACCGCCAGACCGACATGCCGACCTCCGACCCGTGGGTGACCGCGGTCGGCGGCACGTCCCTCGCGGTCGGCGCGCACAACGACTACAAGTTCGAGGCGGACTGGAACGTCCAGTACGACAAGCTCGCCGCGGACGGCAAGAGCTGGAGCTCTCCTCCCCCCGGTCAGTACCCGAGCACCTACTCGGCCGGTGGCGGCGGCGGCACGACCTCCCAGTTCACGCAGCCCGGTTACCAGCGAGGCGTCGTTCCGAACTCGCTGAGCACCAACCTGCCGGATGGCACGACGGCTAAGCAGCCGATGCGTACCATCCCGGACATCTCGGCGGTCGCGGACTCAGGCACCGGCATCCGGTACCCGGCCTGGTCCCAGCTTCCCGACGGGTCGTTCGGTTACGCGGAGAGCCGCGTCGGCGGCACCAGCCTCGCCTGCCCGATCATCGCGGGCCTGCAGGCGCTGGCGCAGCAGGCGCAGGGTCGTCAGCCGATCGGCTTCGCCAACCCGTCGATCTACCAGCGGGCCGGCCAGCACGTCTACCACGACGTGACCGACCACCCGCTCGGCCTCGACAAGGTGGCGTACGTCCGCACCAACTACACCGACCCCTACGCCAAGACGGGGCCGTTGCTGTACATCCTCGTCACGACCGGGAACGGGGGCATTCCGAAGAGCGACGCTCTCTCGGCGACCCCGGGCTACGACCGTGGCACGGGCGTCGGCAGCCCGACCGCCGCGTACCTGCGGTCGTTCGGGTAAGGAAGTGCCGCCGGGTCCGAGGGCCTGACGGAGAGCGGGGCCGGGTGCCGTTGGCACCCGGCCCCGTATCGTTTCTAGGCCCGCAGCCCGATGAAGCGCGCCAGGCCTCTCATGCCGTGCTCGAAGATCGCGTCGCGGTCGGTGATGACGTTCTCGAACTGCCCGAACAGCTCGAAGCTGACGTTGCCGAACAGGGACGGCCAGGCGGTCAACACCCGCGCGACGATGTCGTCCGGCACTCCGGGCAGGATCGCGTCCCGTATAACCGCGGCGTCACCGGCGAACGACTCCGGCGGAGGGCCTCCGGACGGCGGGTCGAGCACCCCGGCGGCGTACGCGTCGGCGACGACCCGGCCGAAGACCACCGTGAACCGGGTCGCGGGGCCGATGGTGTCCTGCGGCGCCTTGTAGCCGGGCACCGGCGAGCCGTAGAGCAGGGCGTACTCGTGGGGATGCGCCAGCGCCCACTCCCGTACGGCGCCGCACACCGCGAGCCAGCGGCCCATGTGATCATCGCGGGTGCAGGCCGCCTCCGCCGCCTCGGCCGCGTCGGCGATGGCGTTGTAGCCGTCGACGATCAGCGCGGTGAGCAGGTCGTCGCGGCTCGCGAAGTAGCGGTACATGGCCGAGGAGGCCATGCCCATCTCCCGCGCGACGGCGCGGAGGGACAACCCGGCGGCGCCCTCGCTCGCCAGCCGCTTCCGGGCGATCTCGGTGATCTCGCGCGTCAGCTCCGCGCGCACGCGCTCCCGTGCCGTACGGCCTGCGTTCATGAACCGACCATAACAGAGCATTGCCCCGAAAGGAGAGCAGTGCTCCACCTCAGTTCGCGACCGCGCGCCCGATCCCGGCGAGCACCTCGGCGAGAAGCCTCTGCCGACCGGTCGAGGCGGCGTACTCGGCCAGGGCCGCGCAGAGGAAGACGGCGAGCACGCGTGCCCGCAGTTCCCGGTCGGCGCCGACCGGGCCGTACGCGGACAGCAGCTCGGCACGCGCCGCGCCCTCGAAGCCACCGTAGGCCAGTGACAGATCGACGGCGGGGTCGGCCAGGCACAGGTCGCCCCAGTCAATGACGCCGGCCGCCCGCGCGTCCCCGCCGACCAGCAGGTGGCGCATGTGCAGGTCGCCGTGGCTCACCACGTCGGCCTCCCCGGACGGGCCGAGGCGCTCCCCTTCGGCGAGCAGGCGCTCGACCCGCGCGTCAGGGGTGAAGACCCCGTCGCCGGCCAGCCGCGCCAACCGTACGCGGGCCATCGGCGCGCGTACGGCGGGGTCTCCGCGGCGGAAAGGGTCGCGGGGCAGGTCCGCCCCCGCCTCACCCACGAGGGCCGGATCGTGCAGAGCCCGCAGGAACTCCCCCAGTCCGGCCGCGGCGCGCGTGCGCGCCGCCCCTTCCAGGCCGGTCTCGGCGAGCTCGTCTCCGGGGATCAGCCGCGCGCCCCAGAACGGCCACGGATAACCGTTGCCAGGCCGCCCGATCAGCTCGGGAACGGGGACCGGGAGCGGCAGCCGCGGAGCCAGGGCCGGCAGAGCCGCGATCTCTCGTCGTACGCCCGGCAGGGCCATCTCGCGACGCGGGAACCGGAACACCCAGCGCCCGCCGACGAGGAAGACGGTGTTGTCCCACCCCGTCGCCAGCACGCGCACCGGAGCGCCGCGCAGGTGCGCGAACCGGTCCCCGACGAGGGCGGCGGCCTGCTTCTCCGACACGGTGTGCTCGGCGTCCCACTCTGCTTTCACGTCACGGACGCTACCGGCTCTGTTACACGAGCCTCAGGTCGGCTCATCCACGCTAGGAGGCGACGTCCGGAGACCCGCGTGAGAAAAACGAGCGGGACACCTAGTGGGCCACGCGGTCCGGGCGGCCGCACCATCGTTCCAGGGCCGCGCGGATCGCGGCACCGTCTCCCGTGTCGCGTGCCGCCCACGCGATGTAGCCGTCCGGGCGTACGAGCACGACGTTCCTCGTGTGGCCGCCCGCGGTGACCACCGTGACACGGGAGCGCCAGCCGGCCGGCCGGGACGCGGGCGTCTGAGTGTCCGGCGGCAGGACCAGCACGAAACGCCCTGACCGGAGGGCCTCGTACAGCCTCCGGGGGCCGCGGCCCGCGAGCGGTACGTCCGGGGCGCGCCGGCCGGTCAGCGGATGCGCGCCGCGCGGAGCGTCGTAGGCGATGCCGATGCCGCTGATGGCGCCGGTCGCGTGGCGCGCCGCGGCGGGGATCGCCGTCATGATCCGGCCGACCGGCCGGCGGAGCAGGCGCACCATGGGGGTACGGGTGAGGGCGCTTCTCAGCAGCAGGCCGCTGATGCGCAGGACGCTGCGGCCGACCGGCCGGCGTTCCGCGTCGTAGGTGTCCAGGAGCCCCTCCGGGGCCTTGCCACGGACCGCGACGGCGAGCTTCCAGCCGAGGTTGGCCGCGTCCTGCAGGCCGGTGTTCATGCCCATGCCGCCCGCCGGGGAGTGCACGTGCGCGGCGTCGCCCGCGAGGAACACCCGGCCGACGCGGTAGCGCGGCACCTGGCGTTCGTCGCTGTGGAACCGCGACATCCAGCGTGGGTCGTGCATGCCGTGGTCGGTGCCGAGCGCGCGGCGTGCCGCGTCGCGGATCTCCTCCAGGTCCACCGGAGCGGTCTCGGGGAGACGGCTGTGCCGGCTCCAGGCGATCACGCGGTACCACCCGTCGCCGAACGGCACGACGAACGCGAAGGCCCTCTTCCCACGGCCGGCCGTGACGAGCTCCCGCGGGCGGTCGGCCAGCCGTACGTCGCACAGCATCACCGAGCGCACCGCCGAACGGCCTGGGAAAGGCAGGCCGAGCGCCTGCCGTACGGTGCTGTGCACGCCGTCCGCGCCGACGACGTAACGCGCACGCCAGCGGTGGCCAGCGCCGTCCGCGGTACGCACGTCGAGGTCGACACCGTCGGCGTCCTGGCTCAGCCCGGCCACGCGCATGCCGTTCCAGATCTCGGCGCCGAGGGCGCGCGCACGGTCGGCGAGCACCCGCTCGGTCTCGTACTGAGGCGTGATCAGGAGGTAGGGGAAGCGGCTCGGCAGCGCGGACAGGTCGAGCTCGATGTCGCCGAAGAGCCGTAGCCGTCCGACGGGCGTGCCCGTGCGGATCAGGTCGTCGGCGACGCCGCGCGCGTCGAGGAGTTCGAGCGTGCGAGCGTGGACGCCGAAGGCGCGCGTGAGGTTCGACTCGGTGTCCCGGCGCTCCAGGACCGCGCACGAGATGCCGGCGGCGGCCAGGTCGCCGGCGAGCAGCAGGCCGGTGGGGCCGGCGCCCACGATGAGCACGTCCTTGACCGAAACCATGGCGTGTCCCCCGAAATCGTCACAGTCCGGTCACCTGACCGTCCTGTGACGACCTTCCCTCGAACGACGCCCCCCGAACTCGCGTCAGTCCGGGTCGGTGTGCCGGCCGTGCTTGTGCTCCCGGCGCTCCGCCTCCTGCTTCACCTCTTGCTCGGCGCGCTCGCGCGCCTCGGCGAAGTAGCGCTTCGGATCGCTGACCATGCGTTCCCGCCGGTCGTCTGAGTCCTTCGCGATCAGGTCCTTGGCCATACTGACTCCCTCTCCCCCGTGTTCAGTGTCGGTGCCCGTTCACCAAAGGTCAATCAGACTTCGGTCACTGTCCGCGCGGTTCCATCCGGTCCTACTTCGAGCCGCTCGCCAGGGCGTCGGCGAGCAGGCCGGCCAGGATCCGCACGAACGGCACGTCACCGTCCGTGATCCCTCCGGCGTTCATCGCGTCGACGGTCAACATCCCGTACGGCACGCTCCCGGCGACCACCGGGACCGCGGCGAACGACAGGTAACCGTGGTCCTCCGAGCCGGCCCAGCCGTCCGGTGGGTCCGTGCGGACGTCCGGGGAGTGCGTGTGCTCGTTGTCGCGGATCATCTCGAACACCGAATCGCCGGCGGGGGTTCCCTCGTGAAAGACGGTGTCCGGCTCGTCGGCACGGCCCGCGTAACCCGCGGGCACGAGGCGCCTCGGATCGCCGTCCACGATGCGGAACCAGCACGCGCGCACGCGCTCGGCGCGGATGAGGTGCGCCGCGGAGTCCAGCACCATCGGGATGGTCTGTTCGCGAAGGTTGCCGCGCTCCTGGCGGTTCGACGCGGTCGCGACGCGGCCGAGCTGCCGGACGATCGGGTCGAGGGCGTCGTTGATGGTGACCCGCATCTGGACGGCGGCCTCGATCACGGCCAACTCGGCGCGCTTGCGCTGCCGGTCGCGGCGGATCTGCTCGTAGCCGGGCACGGCCGCGCCGAGCACGCTCATCAAGATCCCTAAGGTGATCCAGAACGGCTTCAGCTGACCACCGTCACCGACCTCCGCGCCGGACAGCGCCACGAGGGCGACCGACGCGATCGTGAGACCGGTCGTGACGTAGATGCGTCTCTCGGGGGGAATGCGCACTTCGGCAGAGTAAACGATCTACGTGCCGGGCGAGGCGGGTCCTCATACTCGCGCGGGCCCGCCGTCCCGCAGGGGCTTCACGACCCTCGCGGCGTCCTCGACCGCCGCCGTGGCGTCGGCGGGCGCGACGCCGGCCGCGATCAGGCAGGCGCGCGCCGCCGCGCGCGCCGGGTCCGCGCACTGCCAGGTGCCGTCGTTGACCGCCTCCAGGAGGCCGAGCATCAGCGACTCGATGCCGTGGGCGAGCACGGGCGCGGGCAGGTGACCGGCGAACTGGCCGCGCCGCCTGCCCTCCGCGAGCAGGCTCGCGACCTGGTCGCGCGCCGGACGGAGGCGCTCGCGGATGCCGGCGCCCGTGAGGCTCCGCTGCGCCAGTGCGATGAGCAGCCGGTAGCGGTCGCCGATCTCCCACATCGCCAGCGTCGAGCGGACCAGCGCGTCGGCCGGTGAGCGTGCGCTCTCGATGCCGCGGCGCAGTGCGTCGACGACCTCGCGGGCCGCCTTGTCCGTGAGGCCCTCGATCAGCGCCTCGCGGCTGGGGAAGTGGCCGTACACGGTGCGCCGTACGACGCCGGCGGCACGCGCGATGTCGTCCATGCTCGCCTCGGGCTTGCGGGTCAGCTCCTGCGCGGCGACGGCCAGGATGTGCAGCCGGTTGGCTTCCGCACGCCCAGAGCGCTTCACGTCGCCCATGTGACTCCCTTCACATTCCATAGTCAATTCTTGCACAAGCTTGTGCAGATGACTAGATTGCACACTTGTGTGCAAATACCGATATCTCCGGCACACCCCCATCCATCCGAGAGGAACGAACATGCCGCTGATGACGACCACACCGGTCGAGCGCATGGACCGGCCGTACACGCGCCGCTGGATGGCGCTGGCGGTGCTGTGCCTGAGCCTGCTGATCATCGTCATGGCCAACACGTCGCTGCTCGTCGCGGCGCCCGCCATGACCCGCGACCTGGGCCTGAGCGGCAGTGACCTGCAGTGGGTCATCGACGCCTACACCGTCCCGTACGCGGCGCTGATGCTGATCATGGGAGCGATCGGGGACAAGTACAGCCGCCGCGGAGCGCTGCTGGCCGGCCTCGCCGTCTTCGCCGCGGGCTCGGTGACCGGGAGCCTCGCGCACAGCACCGCCGCGGTCATCGCGGCCCGCGCCGTGATGGGCGTCGGCGCGGCGATGATCATGCCGGCGACGCTGTCGCTGCTGACCGCGACCTTCCCCCGCGGCGAGCGCGCCCGCGCGATCACCGCCTGGACCGCGACGTCCGGGCTGGCCATCGCGGCCGGGCCCCTGCTCGCCGGGCGCCTGCTCGACGGGCACGCGTGGGGCTCCACCTTCCTGATCAACGTGCCCGTCACGGTCGTGGCGATGCTCGCCGCGCTCGTGTTCGTCCCGCCGTCCCGCGCGCACGGCCAGGGACGGCTGGACCTGGTCGGCGGGCTGCTCTCCGTCGTCTTCCTCGGCTCGCTCGTCTACATGATCATCGAGGGGCCGCGCTTCGGCTGGGGACCGGCGGCCGTGACCGCGGCGGTCATCGCCGGCGCCGGGCTGGTCGCCTTCGTCGCCTGGGAGTCGCACCACGCGCGGCCCATCCTGGACGTGCGGCGCTTCCGCGACCGCGCCTTCGCCGGCGCCAACCTGGCGGTGCTGCTGTTCTTCCTGGCCGCGTTCGGCTCGATCTACTACCTGACGCAACACCTGCAGTTCGTGCTGGGCTACGGCCCCCTCGACACAGGCGTACGGCTGCTGCCGCTGGCCGGCGCGGTCTTCGCCGGAGCCGCCGTCACCGGTGTCCTCACGCCGCGGGCCGGCATGAGGGTCACCGTCGTCCTCGGCATGGTGCTCGGCACGGCCGGCGTTCTCCTGCTCTCCCGCGTCGGCGACGGCTCCGGGTACGGCGACTTCCTCGCACCGCTGATCCTGCTCGGGATCGCCATCGGGCTCAGCGTCTCTCCCTGCACCGACGCCATCATGGGGGCGTTCCCGGAGAAGCAGCTCGGCGTCGGCGGCGCCGTCAACGACACCTCTCTGGAGCTCGGCGGCTCGCTCGGGATCGCCATTCTCGGCTCGATCCTGGCGAGCACCTACACCTCCGGCATCGCGTCCGCGGTGAACGGCAGGCTGCCCGCCGAGGCGGCCGCCACGGCCAAGGAGTCGGTCGGCGGCGCCCTCGCGGTCGCCGAACGGATCGGCGCGACCGCCGGGCCGGGCCCGGCGCGTGCACTGGTGAACGCCGCCGACCACGCCTTCACACATGCGGTCGCTCACACGAGCCTCATCGGCGCGATCATCCTGGGGGCCGGAACCGTCCTCGTCGCCCTCTTGCTGCCCGGCCGTGAGGCGCCGGCCAAGCCGGCGGCCGAGCACGAGACGACCGTCCGCGAGAAGGAGCCGGCGCTGCGGTGACGACCGGCCGCGTGGGGACGCCTCATCCGGGCGCCTTCTCGCGGCCGTCCGGCGTCAGGGGCATGGTGATCTCGACGACCCCGCCCTCGCACCGGTGCAGTACAGGCGTCCCGGCCGAGAACAGCACATGCAGGACGGCGCTGTTCTGCACGAGCGCGTCGGCCCGCAGCTCACGTATCCCGCGCGAGCGCGCCAGGGAGATGAGCCGTCCCAGCAGGAGGGTCCCGACACCCCGGTGGTGCATGCCGTCCGCCACGGCGAGGGCGATCTCGGCGACGAAGGGCGACCCGGCCGTCTCGTAGTCCGCGACCCCGGCCAGCCGCCCCTCGGCCCAGGCGCCGACGGCGGCGTGCCCGGGCCCGGGTAGCCGGCACAGGCGCTCGGCGGTCTCGTCCGCGAGCCGCGGGCCACCGCCGAAGAAGCGTAGGTAGAGGTCGTCCGGGGACATCCCGCGATGCAGGGCGCGCACCGCGGCGAAGTCGCCGGAGCCGATCTCCGCGAGCTTTACAGGTGTGTCATCCGTCAAAGTAGTGACAACCGCTGGCGGGTGCGGCGCGTCTTCCGGCCATGAGGGCTGTATTTCCGCGGATCGCAGGGGCGGTGGTCTCCTCATGGCTCCTCCTTCACGGAGGGACGGCGAGAGCGACCGGCTCCCGCATGTGCTCACGCACCGGCCTCCACGCGCATGGCCGCCTCCCCCATGTGGCGGCCCGTACCCACGGACGCCGGGTGGCGCGGCGAATACGCCCAGCGGGCGTCCAGCGCCGGAGGCCGGTGCGTGCCCCCTTGACGCGGCCATCTGCCGGACCATCCCCCTCGTACGGTCCGGCGACCGCATCCACAGTTTTCCGAGCCGCTCCAGAGCCGAGTCAGAGTCACAGGACCATCGATCTCCGGACCAAAGTCCCAAGCGGTAAGTCCCGCACCGAACAACGATTCCGAGCATCAAACCAAGTCAAAGGTCCCTGAGGGACACCCGAGCTGCTCTGCTCCCGCAATCCGCGAACAGTGAACATGTGATCAAGCCGCCCTTCACGGGGACGGCGAGCCCACGGCAGTGGATCCGCCACCACCAGCCGCTGACGGCCCGATTCATCGGAATCATTCGTTTTCGAAAGGCGTGACATGGCGAAGATCGTGATCATCGGGGAAGGTGCGAAAGTCCTCGGGTTCGGCCTCCCCGGAGCGGACGTGATGACGGCCGATGAGCCGGCGGCGGTGCTCGCCGCCTGGCAGTCCCTCGATACCGACGTCGACATCGTCGTGCTCACGACTCGTGCGGCCCGAACGCTGGCGGGCCGCACGGCCTCCTGGCCGCTGACCGCGATCATGCCGCCTTGACCGGCGGCGGGTCCTTCGGCCGGGATCCCGGGGACCGATGACTCTGATCTCACGGGGCACGGCGACGGACCATGAGCAGCATGTGAGCGGACGGAGGCAGGCCATGCACACCAAGCCGGGCCGATGTGTACTCGGCGACGACGTCGTATCGGTGATCTTCGGCGTGGACGGGGTGGTGATCAACAGCGCCCAGGCGGCGGCCACCTCGTGGAAGTCGGTCCTGGACCCGTTCCTGCGCACCTACGCGGCGGCGCACGAGCAGCCGTACGTGCCCTTCGACGTGACCACGGACTATCCGCAGTACCTGCACGGCCGTTCTCGCCTGGAAGGAGTGCACCGCTTCCTGGCCTCGCGCGGAATCGTTCTCCCGTACGACGACACACGAGGGATCATCGCGCGCCAGGAGGAGTTCCTCCTCGCGGAGGTACGCCGCCACGGCGCGACGCCGTTCCGGTCCGCGATCGCGATGATCAGGGACGTCCGCCGCTGCGGCATCCACACGGCCGTGGTCTCGCCGGAACCGTTCGGCACCGAGATCCTGCGCCGTGCCGGCGTGATCGGCATGTTCGACGTCACGATGGACGGCCTGGACGCGCAGGGGACGCGGCTGCCCGCCCAGGCCGACGTGGGCCTCCTTATCCAGGCGGCGGCCCGGATGAACGCTCCCCCGAGCCGGACCGCGGTGATCGACGAGACCATCGCCGGAGTGGCGGCCGCCCATCGCGGCGGATTCGGGCTCATCGTCGGCGTCGACCGGCTCGGCGACAGCTCCGAACTGCTCGACCACGGCGCCCACGTCGTGGTGCGCGACCTGTCCGAAATAGGCATGTACGGCCCGCTCGTCACGCACTGACCACCACCGCACAGAAGAACGCCGGGCGGACCGAACCCGTCCGGCGTCTCACCTGCTCAGAAACGCGCCCGCGGCGACTTCGCTCGGTGTTCTTCCGGGGCGCGATCGTCACGGCGATACACCATGTGGTCGCCGACTGCGGCGACGCCGTCGACGTGCCCGATCGCCTCGGCGAGCCGTACCGCCTCCGAGCGGCGCTCGACCTGGCCTCGGATCAGGACCGTCCCGCCGACCACGCTCACGATGAAGTGCTCGGGGTCCATCCCGAGAGTGTTCCCGATGATGTCGTAGAGGATCTCGCGGCGGATCTCCTCGTCCGGGCGCTCGTACACGGCGAGCAGGTCCGACCTGGTGACGATGCCGGTGAGCCGGCCGTTCGCCGGATCGATCACGGGGAGCTGCCGGGTCTGGTGCCGGTACATCACGCGGGCGGCCTCGCGCGCCGCCGTCGACGGCGTCACCGTCACGACCGGCGAGCTCATCAGCTCGGCCGCGGTCGCCTCGGCGGGCCGGGGCCGTACGCGGAGCCGGCCGAGAAGGCCGAGCAGGCCGCCGGAGCGGCGCCGCCCCGCCTCACGGAAGGCGGGGTCGTCCTGGCAGACCATGCCGACCACCCGGTCCGCGGTGTCGATCACCGGCAGGGCCATCAGCTGGAAGCGGCGCATCGCCGCTTTGATCTCGGTGAACCGCGCGCTCTGGCGTACCGCGATCACGCGTTCACTCATCACGTCCGCCACGGAAACGATCATCGCCGCACCTCCCGCGGCGCGGTCGGGCACGGGGTCGGCGGCGTCGCGGGTTCGGGGACCAGCCAGCGCAGCCACTCGCGGTCGCCCTGGACGGACAGCCGTGCGAGCTGCTGGGCGTCGCCTCCGCACTGGCTCTGGTGGGCGCGCATCGCCGATATCTGCACCCTCCGGCCGACCTGGAGCTCGAAGTCGATGCGCTCCTCGCAGTCGCCGGTCATGGTCAGGCCGCTGGCGTCCGTCACCGACTGCGCCACGTCGTGCGGCAGCGTCCAGGCGAGCACCGGGACGCCGTGCTCGCGCGCGGCACGGCAGGCGGCGTCCGCAGCGGTCCGGTCGATGAGACGGCCGTCCACGGTCAGGACCAGGTCGACGCACCACTCGCGGATCCTGCGGTTCACGTGCTCGGCGAGCCGTTCGATCGGCAGCCGGCACAGCTCGGCCTCGCGGTAGTCGACGACCTGGCGGTGCGAGGCGCGCAGCACGGACGCGGCGGCCTCGAACTCGAACAGGCGTATCGAGTCCAGCATCTGCATCGAGTCGTTGTACGGGGACTCGTCTCCGCGGGTGAAGGCGAGCACGCCCAGCTCGCATCCCTGACGGCCGAACGTCTCCAGGACCGCCCCCAGGTAGCAGGACTCGTCTCCGGGCCTGGCCACCACGGCCAGCACGCTGTCGGCCGACGGAAGCACCGTACGCAGGCGCCGGCGCCTACCATCTCGTGAGGGTGTCGTTCGGATCTCCGCCGTCATGTTTCCCCCCGATCCATGGTCGTCCCCCAGCTCACGACCACCCTGACTGCGAATGGCGACACCCGTGCCGGCGCCGATCGGACCGGCGCCGCGGGCCCGGAGACGCCGCCTGAGACGACGTCGCGGCCGTCGCACGACCGCTCCGGCCCCCGGCGTGATCCGTCCGTCACAGGCCGACGGGTGCCAATGTCATGATCTGCCCGATCCGGGACCTTCTCCAGGGCCGTAAGTCCTGGTTGACACAGGACATTCGCCACGCCTGACCTGCGAACTCTTATCGTAGAACGCCTCACCTGCGAGGCCGTACGACCGCGACCGAGCAGGACGCGTGCCGCAGCATGGCACTGGTCACCGCGCCCAGGCGAAGGCCTGCGACGCCGCCGGGCTCCCGCCCGCCCAGGACCAGCAGCCCGGCGCCGGCCGCGGCCTCCGTCAGGGCGTGCCTCGGGGTCCGCATCACCATCGAGGTCTCCGCGTCGACGTACGGGTACTTCTCGCGCCACGGAGACACCGTGCGCTCCAGGAGGGTCGAGGCCGTCTCGCGCAGGTGCTCCGGGTCGGTCAGGATGCCCATCTCCGCGCAGGCGATTGCCTCGGTCTCCCACGCGCCGTACACGGCGAGCAGCGACTGCCCTCGCAGGGCCGCCTCCTCGAACCCGAAGGCGAGAGCCGCGTCGGAGCCGGGCGAGCCGTCGACGCCCACGACGATGGGACGGCTGCGGTCCGCGAACGAGCGCACCACGATGACCGGGCAGCGGGCGTACGCGGGGAGCGCCACGGCCGACGAGCCGGTGGCGAACTCCGGGTGCGCGCCCTGGCCGTGGCCGCCGATCACCGCCAGCGAGGCGTTCTGCGAGGTGTTCACCAGCACCTCGGGCGCGGGCCCGGCGGCGAGCCTCCCGCGGATGCGGACCTGCGGGACGATCTCCCGCGCGGTCAGAACCGCACGGTCCACGACGTGCTGGCCCATCCTGCGCACCGTCTCCAGCGCGGGCGGCCCGGACGGCGGCACCGGGAGCGGCCAGTGCCAGGCATGGCAGATGGTCAGCGGCATGCGCCGCAGCCGCGCCTCCTCGGCCGCCCACCGCAGCGCCCGTTCCCCCTCGGGCGACCCGTCCACACCCACCAGCACGTACGACATGTCACCCCGGCTCATGCCCCCAGGATCACCGGCGCCGCAGGACCCGTGTAAGAGCCGAAGGTCCCCGCGTCGGCGGCGCGCGCGGAGCCCGGCCGTACCGGGGTCCAAAGTCGGCATGGCACGGGACTCTCGGGCTCGGCCACCGGGACCTGTGCCCCTGCCGTGCCGTCCGCCGCCCGTCCTAGCCTGCGGTTAAGGCAGTAGCGGAGGTGTCCGATGCGAACCTTCATGATCAACTTGACGCGGGTGATCCGGTACGCGCGGCCCGACCGCAACCCGCTCCGGCGCCCGATCGACCGGCTGCACGCACGTCTGATCACCGTTCTCGGCCTGGTGATGCTCCTGGTCGCGCCGTTCGCGGCGACCATGGTCGCCCACATCGTCGCCCGCTCCGGCGTACGCGCCGAGCACCAGCAGGCGCTGACACGCCACCGGGCCGACGCCACCGTCATCGGCGTGTCCCCGGCCACCTCGGACACCGGCTACGGCGGGAGCACCCGTATCTCCTGGCACGACGCCTCGGGGACCGCGCGGATCGCGGCGGTACCGGCAGGAGGGACCGACCGCCTCGGCGCCCACCGCTCCATCTGGATCGACCGCACGGGACACCTGACGACGCATCCGCGGCGGCACTCCCAGACCGTCGCCGACACCGTGATGGCCGCGCTGACCGTCGTCATCCTCATCACGCTGCTGCACTCGATCTCCTGCACCGTGATCGACCGCCGCCTGGACCGCAAGCGCCTCGCGCTGTGGGAGCAGGAGTGGATCTCGGTCGCACCCCGCTGGACCGGCCGCCGCTAGGGACCGTCTGACGAATCCGCCGTCAGGCTACGCGGCGACGCGCTCGGAGACTTGATCATCACTGTTGATCATTGTTGCGAGGGCGCGCGCGAGGATCTGGCCGTACGGCAAGATGCCGTCATGGCCACCACCACGGCGCCGACCCGCACGCTCCACACCATCAAGGTCACGCTGGCCGGCTCACGGCCGCCGATCTGGCGCCGCCTGCAGGTCTCCTCTGCCATCACTCTGCGCGCTCTGCACGATGTCCTCCAGGCGGCCTTCGGCTGGGAGGACAACCACATGTGGGTCTTTGACAATCCGCTGGGCCGCTGGGGCGTCGCCGACCGTGAACTGCAGATCAAGAGTGCCGCGGCCAAGCGTCTCGACCAGGTCGCCCCGCATAAGGGAGACCGGCTCGGCTACACCTACGACTTCGGTGACGACTGGGAGCACGTCATCCTCGTCGAAACCGTCACCGACCCCGAACCAGGCATCGCCTACCCCCGCTGCCTCACCGGCCGCCGTGCCTGCCCACCCGAGGACTGCGGCGGTATCTGGGGATACGACTACCTCATCGAGATCCTCACCGACCCTGAGCACGAAGAGCACCAGGACCGGCTGGAGTGGCTCTGCCTCGACTCGGCCGGCCGATTCGACCCCGCGACGTTCGACCTGGCCCAGACCAACAACGCGCTGTCCGGGTTCGCGACCGTGCTGATCAAGGACTGACGGTAACCGACCACCGTCTTCTCACAAGATCAACGCGTTTGCCGCGCTAGAGGGCGCCGTGGGTCAGTTCGGTGACCGAGGGCCGTGCGGCCGGTGACCGCAGGGGGACGACGCCCAGGCGCATGATCATCTGCGGGAATGCGCCGTCGCAGAAGCGGGTGCGGATGAACTCCCGCAGCTCCGGCACCTCCAGCGCCTCCATGTGGAAGGCGACCGACACCTCCTGCTCGGCGGCGCACAGCAGGACGCGCTGCAGCGCCTGACCGGCGCGGAGCCAGTCGTCGCGGCCGTCCCCGTCGGTCACCAGCAGCGTGACGACCCCGGTCGCCTCGACGGCCTCCTGCGGGTTCTCCGCACCGCCCTCGTCGGTCGCCCAGGCGGTGGCGGTCTCCGAGCACTGCGCGGGCTCCCGCGACTGCATCTGCCCGGCCGCCTCGGTCAGCGCGCACAGCGCCGTGCGCACCCGAGGATCCGCGATGACGCGCAGCGAGACCCGCTCGGCGTACGCCTGGCCGCGGAGGGTCTGGAGCAGGCCGATCGGCAGGCCTCCGGGACGGAATCCGCCACGGTGGCGCCGGCAGCGCCTGATCTGGCGGTACATGAGGCGTTCCTCGGCGGAGGTCGGGTACGTCGGGCCGAGGGCGACCTCGGCGACGCGGGCGGGCTGCCCAGGATCGGACAGCGTCCGCACGTCCGGCCGCCGCCCGAGGTGGCTGACGGCGAGGCACAGCGTGTAGAGCGCCGCGCCGCAGCCGATCATCGCCACCCGGCCCTCGACACCGGCGTCGCCGTCGGCGTGCAGGCTCACGGTCGACCCGTGCGTCTCGAACCGCCAGGGCCGCACGTCGTGCATCGGAGGCGCCCACGCCGCCGTGTCGATGAGAAAGTGGGTGATCTTCTCCTCAGGCGCCGTGTCCGCGATGTCCATGCCCCTCCTCGGTGCTCCTCTGGCCTCCAGGCCACCACCCCCGGTCCGCGGCACAGCAGAGACCAAGGTCCCGATGAGAAGGGACCTCAGCCAGGGGACTTCTCCCTGCGGACCGGCGCCACCGCGAGCGGGCAGTGCGCGTGGTGGAGCAGTCCGTGGCTCACCGAGCCGAGCACCAGGCCGGCGAAGCCGCCGCGCCCGCGGGTGCCGACCACGAGCAGGTCGGCGCGGGCGGACGCGCCGCCGAGGATGCGGACGGGACGCCCGTGGACGACCTCCGGGACGACCTCGACGTCGGGGTACCTGACGCGCCAGGGGGCGAGGGACCCGTCGAGGCGGTCGGCCTGCTCCTCGATGACGATCTCCGGGTCGTACACGAGCGGCATCATCTCGCCCGGCCCGGCCGAACCGGGTTCGGACCAGACGTGGACCGCATGCAGCCGCGCCTTCCTGAGCGCGGCCTCCTCGAAGGCCAACGCGAGGGCGGCGTCTCCGCTCTCCGAGCCGTCCACGCCGACGAGGACCTCCTGGCGCACGACGGTGTCCCGGTGGCGTACGACGATCGCGGGCACCGGCATGTGGGCCACGACCTGCAGAGCCGTCGAGCCGAGCAGCACGCCCGCGACGACACCCACGCCGTGGCCGCCGAGCACGACCATGGAGGCGTTCCGCGCCTCCTCCAGCAGCGCCTTGGCGGCTCCGCCCGGCACGGCGTCCCCGCCGACGGTCACGCCGGGCGCGCGAACCCGTACGGCCGCGACGGCCGCGTCGACGACCTCCTCGCCGCTGGCTAGGAGCCACTTGCGCACCGCGGCGAGGCGGGGGTCCACCGACGTGTCGTACACCCAGGGGGCGACGGCGTGCACGATCCGCAGGGGCACGTTGCGCAGCCCTGCCTCCTCGGCGGCCCACTCGACCGCCCGCAGGCTGTGATCCGACCCGTCCGTTCCCACCACGATCGCGTCCATGACCGGCCCCCTCACGCGCGCGTGCGTTCCGTACCCCTCCAGTAATGACGGAGATACGGGCGCGATCCCAGGGCCAGAAGGCCTTCCGGGCGTCCGCCGATGGTCCCGGCACGCCGCGTACAGGCCAGTTCCCCGCTGCGCGCAAACGGCGAGGTCCGTCCTTAAAGCCGTCCTGGCACGCCGCCCCTAGAGCGGTCAAAAGGCGCTATGTACTGCTTTATCGCTATTGCTTCCTGCCGCGCGGCGATGTGATGTTGATTTAGGCGGAAAGCGAGAAATGCGCAATTCGCCCGGCATGGGGATTTCCGATCATGTCACGAACACGATCCAGGGGGGTTGTTCGATGGGAATTTCGAAGCGGCTCGCACTCGTCCTCTCCGGCGCCGCGTTCGCGGGGACCGCGGCTCTCACACTGGGCGCGGCGGCTCCTGCCGGTGCCGCCGTCGCGGCTCCGGCGAGCGCTCCGGCGACCGGCACGCATCTCACCAGCATCTTCGGCTGTGGTGGCTGCTGGGGCTGCTGGGACGACTGCGACGACTGGGACGACTGGGGCTGGTGATCCGACCGACGAACACCTGACCGGTGAACCGGCGGGCCTCGCACCACACGGGTGTGAGGCCCAAGCCGTGGCCGCCGCCTCCTGCCGGGAGACGCGCGGCCACTTCATCGTGTGCCCCCTGTCAGGAGGCCTCGGCGAACAGCGAGGGCGCCTCGCCCCGCGCCGCCGCCGCCGACGCGTCGTCCCACTGGTCCAGGGCACGGCGTTCGGCCTCGACCTGGCGCAGGTAGTGCTCGGTCTCCCGCTTCACGGCCTCCGCGTCCCAGCCGAGGACCGGGGCCATGAGCGCCGCCACCTCCGGCACCGCACCGGCGCCCTGGTCCCACTCCTCGATGGCGGCGCGCAGCCGCCGCCGCAGGACGTCCTCCACGTGCAGCGCGCCCTCGTGGGTCACCGCGTAGACGACCTCGGCCTTCAGGTAGTCGGCGGCGGACGGGATCGGCTCGCCGAGCGACGGGTCGGCCTCGACCAGCTCCAGGAGGTCGTGGACGCAGGAGCCGTAGCGGTTCAGCAGGTGCTCGACGCGTGCGACGTGCAGGCCGCTGCGCCGGGCGAGCTTGGCCCGGTCGTTCCACAGCACCTCGTACCCGACCGCGCCGGCGATCGGCAGCCGGTCGGTCACAGAGCCGGGAACGACCTGGGGCAGCTCGCCCGCCACGGCGTCGACGACGTCCTGCGCCATCACCCGGTACGTCGTGAACTTACCGCCGGCGATCACCGTGAGGCCGGGGACCGGCTGGGAGACCGTGTGCTCGCGCGACAGCTTCACGGTGTCGTCGCCGCCCCCGGACACCAGCGGGCGCAGCCCCGCGTACACGGCCTCGATGTCATCGCGGACCAGCGGCGTGCTCAGCACCGAGTTCACGTGTTCCAGCAGGTAGTCGACGTCGGCGGCGCTGGCGGCCGGCTCGTCCTTGCCCAGTTCCCACGCGGTGTCGGTGGTACCGATGATCCAGTGCCGCCCCCACGGGATGACAAGCAGCACGCTCTTCTCCGTGCGCAGGATCAGGCCGGTGTTCAGGTGGATGCGGTTGCGCGGCACCAGGATGTGAACGCCCTTGGACGCCTTGACCTCCAGCTGCCCGCGCGCCCCGGCGAGCCGGTGGGTCTCATCGGTCCACACGCCGGTCGCGTTGATGACCTGCCGGGCCCGTACGGTGATCTCCCGGTCGTTCTCCAGGTCGCGCACGATCGCGCCGACGACGCGCTCGCCCTCGCGGACGAAACCGGTCGCCTTCGCGCGGCTCACGACCGTCGCACCGTAGCTGGCGGCGGTGCGGGCCAGCGTCATCGTGTACCGCGCGTCGTCGACCTGGGCGTCGAAGTAGCGGATCGCGCCGACGTAGGCGTCACGGCGCAGGGCGGGCGCCAGCCGGGAGGCCGCGCGCCGGCTCAGGTGCCGGTGCGGCGGCATCGCACGCGCGCCGCCCATCGTGTCGTACAGGCCGATACCGGCGCCGACGTAGAACCGCTCCCACATCCGGTACTTCAGCGGGTACAGGAACGGCACCGGGCGTACGAGGTGGGGCGCGATCCGGTTCAGCAGCAGGGAGCGTTCCCGCAGTGCCTCGCGTACGAGGCCGAAGTCGCGCTGCTCCAGGTAGCGCAGCCCGCCGTGGATCAGCTTGCTCGACCGGCCGGACGTGCCGGAAGCCCAGTCCGCGGCCTCGACGAGCGCCACCGTCAGGCCGCGTGACACCGCGTCGAGCGCCGCGCCGGCGCCCACCACTCCGCCGCCCACGACCAGCACGTCGAACTCATCGGCGGAGAGGTCGCGCAAGGACTGTTCGCGGTGGTCCGGTCCCAGGGATGCAGGTTTCACACTTCTCCTCGGAGTCATGGGACGGGCGGCGCGCGCCTCCGGCGCGCCGCCCGTCGTACGGGGTTCCGGTCAGTCCACGTCGACCCAGTCGAGGGTGCGGCCGACGGCCTTCTTCCATCCGGCGTAGCCGGTCTCACGCTGCTCGTCGCTCCAGCCGGGCTGCCAGCGCTGGTCCTCGTTCCAGTTCTGCCGCAGCTCGCTGGTCGACTTCCAGAATCCGGTGGCCAGCCCGGCGGCGTACGCGGCGCCGAGCGCCGTGGTCTCGGCGACGACCGGCTTGGAGACCGGGACACCGAGGATGTCGGCCTGCAGCTCCATGCAGAGCTGGTTCGCGGTCACGCCGCCGTCGACACGCAGGACGTCGAGGGCTACCCCGGAATCCTGCCGCATCGCCTCGACGACGTCGCGGGTCTGGTAGCAGATGGATTCGAGCGTGGCGCGCGCCAGATGGGCGTTGGTGTTGAAACGGGACAGGCCGACGATCGCGCCACGCGCGTCGGACCGCCAGTACGGCGCGAACAGGCCGGAGAACGCCGGCACGAAGTACACACCGCCGTTGTCCTCGACCTGACGGGCGAGCGACTCGCTCTGCGCGGCGCCGGAGATGATGCCGAGCTGGTCGCGCAGCCACTGCACGGCCGACCCGGTGACCGCGATGGAGCCCTCCAGGGCGTACACGGGCGCTTCGTTGCCGAGCTGGTAGCAGACCGTCGTGAGCAGGCCGTTCTTGGACCGTACGAGCTCGGTGCCGGTGTTGAGCAGCAGGAAGTTGCCGGTGCCGTAGGTGTTCTTGGCCTCACCGACGTCGAAACAGACCTGCCCGACCGTGGCGGCCTGCTGGTCGCCGAGGTCGCCGGACAGCGGCACCTCGCCGCCGAGCGGGCCGTTCGCCAGCGTCATCCCGTAGAAGTCCGGGTTCGACGACGGCTTGATCTCCGGGAGCATCTGCCGCGGCACGTTGAAGAATCCGAGCAGCTCGTCGTCCCAGTCGAGCGTCTCCAGGTTCATCAGCATCGTGCGGCTGGCGTTGGTCGGGTCGGTGACGTGCACGCCGCCGTCGACGCCGCCCGTGAGGTTCCACAGGAGCCAGCTGTCGGTGTTGCCGAAGATCGCGTCACCGGCCTCGGCGGCCTCGCGCACCCCCTCGACGTTCTCCAGGATCCACTGGATCTTGCCGCCGGAGAAGTACGTCGCGGGCGGCAGGCCGGCCTTCTGCCGGATCACGTCGCCGCGCCCGTCGCGGTCCAGCGCCGAGGCGATGCGGTCGGTCCGCGTGTCCTGCCAGACGATCGCGTTGTAGTACGGCCGCCCGGTGCGGCGGTTCCACACCACGGTGGTCTCGCGCTGGTTGGTGATGCCGAGCGCCGCGAGGTCGGCGGCGGTGAGGTTCGCGTTGCGCAGGGCGATGCCGATGACGGACCGGGTGCGTTCCCAGATCTCGGTCGGGTCGTGCTCGACCCATCCGGCCTGGGGCAGGATCTGCTCGTGTTCGAGCTGGTGTTTCCCCACCTCGTTGCCCGAATGATCGAAGATCATGAAACGGGTGCTCGTCGTTCCCTGGTCAACGGCTCCGACGAAGTCGGCCATATCGGTCTCTTTTCTCGCGGCTCAGGCGGTCTCGATCTTGGTGGTGTCGGCGGGCAGCTCGCCGGGCTCGGGGGTGCCCTCGCTGGGAAGGAATCGCCCGACGAGCGCCTCGTACAGACCGGCGCCGATCACGCCACCGATGAGCGGCCCGACGATGGGCACCCAGAAGTACAGGCCACCGTACTGATCGCGGAAGGCGCTGCCGTACCCGGTGAAGAACGAGGCGAGACGCGGACCGAAGTCACGTGCCGGGTTGATCGCGTACCCGGCGTCCGTCCCCCACGCCATGCCGATCGCCACGACGATCAGGCCGATGATGAACGGGGCGAGGTTCGCGGCCGGCGAGGTGTTGCGCAGGTCCGTGACGGCCAGGATGAGGAAGAGCAGGATCGCGGTGCCGATGACCTGGTCGCGTAGCGCGCCGAAGGTGTGCACGGGCAGTGCGCCGTTGCCGGGGAGAGTCGAGAAGACGCCCTGGGTCTTGACGGTGTGGCCCGGATCCAGCTTGGTCAGGACCTCGTCGTAGTTCCACCGGACGAGCATCGCGGCGACGAAGGCGCCCACGAACTGGGCCGCCGCGTACGGCGCCACCTTGCGCCAGGAGAAGCCCTTGAAGACCGCGAGGGCCACGGTCACGGCCGGGTTGAGGTGCGCTCCGCTGATCCGCCCGGCGACGTAGACGCCGAAGGTGACACCGAGGCCCCACGCCCAGGCGATGCTGTCGTGGTCGCCGATTCCGCCGGCCACCACCTGGGCCACGACGCCCGTCCCGAACAAGATCAGGATCAGGGTCCCTGCGAACTCCGCGGCCAGCTCACCGGCCAGCCCTGGGATCTTCAACCGCTCTGTCACGTCTCCTCCTTGAGGCTCGTACGCCGAGTGGCGGCACCGCGAAGAGAAGTCCGATGACCTCGCTCGGCGGCAGTCCGGACGCTAAGTCGGCATGACGCGGCGGTCAACAGACGGTTGCCGACATTGTCGAACGCGAGCCGCGTCTGAGCGCGGGAAGGGCCGCTGCGATCGACCGCAAGTCGTTCCTGAAACCAGGCGGCACGCAACTTCTACGCCGAATTGGCGGGCATTTCGGTCAGTCACCGTCTAGATATGCCTACATTGTCGAATACATGACGAAATGGTTATAGTCGCCCTCGTGCCTGGACCGGTTCAGTCGATCGAGCGGGCGGCCGCCATCCTCAAGCTGCTCGCCCGCGGCTCCGGACGCCTCGGGGTCAGCGAGATCGCCGGGTCGCTCGGCCTGGCCCGCGGCACCGCCCACGGCATCCTCCGTACGCTCCACGGCGTCGGCTTCGTCGAGCAGGACGAGGACACCGGCAAGTACCGGCTCGGCGCCGCCCTGCTCCACCTGGGCACGAGCTATCTCGACGTCAACGAGCTCCGCTCGCGGGCGATCAACTGGGCGGACGCGCTGGCCGCCCGCAGCGGCGAGGCGGTCAGGATCGGCACACCGCTGGACGGCAAGGTCCTGGTCGTCCACCACGTGTTCCGCCCCGACGACACGCTCCAGACCCTCGACGTGGGCGCGCTGCTCCCCACGCACGCCACGGCGCTGGGCAAGGTCCTGCTCGCCTACGGCGCGGGCGCGACGGAGAACTCGCCCGGCCCCCTGGAGCCGTTCAGCAGACGTACGATCACCCTCCCCCACCAGCTCGCACGCGCGCTGAGCGAGGTCAGGGACAACGGATGGGCCGCCGAGGTCGAGGAGATGACCGTCGGCGAGGCGGGCCTCGCCGCGCCGATCCGCGGACAGGGCGGCCTCGTCGTCGGCTCGATGGGGATATCCGGCGCCGTCGAGCGCGTCTGCGACGCCAAGGGGCGGCCGAAACCGGCGCTGGTGACGTACGTGCGCGACGCCGCGCGTGCGGTCTCTCGTGATCTCGGAGCCTCACGCTGGTGAGGTCCACCTGGAGGAAACGACGCGATGGTTGAGCGATACGTGATGTCCGTCGACCAGGGCACGACGTCGACGCGCTGCATCCTGTTCGACCACGGCGGCCGCCTGGTCTCGGTCACCCAGCGTGAGCATCGCCAGCACTTCCCGAAGCCGGGATGGGTCGAGCACGACGCGATGGAGATCTGGCGTAACCTGCAGCGCATCGCACCCGAGGCGGTCGCCCAGGCAGGCGTGACGCCGGACCAGGTCGTCGCGCTGGGCATCGCCAACCAGCGCGAGACCACGGTGCTGTGGGACCGCCACACCGGCCGCCCGGTCGGGCGCGCCGTCGTCTGGCAGGACACCCGCACCGACGCCCTCGTCGACGAACTGTCCGCGCGCCCCGGCGCCGACCTCGTCCGCGAGCGCTCCGGACTCCCCATCGCCACCTACTTCTCGGCTCCGCGCATCCGCTGGATGCTCGACCACACCCCCGGCCTGCGTGAACGCGCCGAGCGCGGCGACGTGCTCTTCGGCACCATGGAGAGCTGGCTGATCTGGAACCTCACCGGCGGCCCCGGCGAGGGCCTGCACGTCACCGACGTCACCAACGCCAGCCGTACGCTCCTGATGGACCTCACGACACTCGGCTGGGACGACGAGTTGCTCGCCTTCTTCGGAATCCCGCGCGCGATGCTGCCGCAGATCCGGCCGTCCACGGAGACGTACGGCACGGCGCGCAGCGTCCTTCCCGGCGTACGGATCGCCGCGGCGCTCGGCGACCAGCAGGCGGCGCTGTTCGGGCAGACCTGCTTCGCGCCCGGCGAGGCCAAGTGCACCTACGGGACCGGCGGCTTCCTGCTGCTCAACACCGGCAACGAGCCCATCCGCTCGACGCACGGCCTGCTCACGACGGTCGGCTACCAGGTCGGCGGCGAGCCCGCGGTGTACGCCCTGGAGGGGTCCATCGCGATCACCGGCGCGCTGGTCCAGTGGTTCCGCGACGGACTCGGGCTCATCAGCAGCGCCCCGGAGATCGAGACGCTCGCGCGCACCGTGGACGACAACGGCGGCTGCTACATCGTGCCCGCCTTCTCCGGGCTGTTCACGCCACACTGGCGCAGCGAGGCCCGTGGCATCATCGTCGGCCTGACCTCCTACATCACCAAGGGGCACCTGGCGCGCGCCGTCCTGGAGGCGACCGGCTGGCAGACCCGCGAGGTCGTCGACGCGATGAACGCCGACTCCGGGCTGATCCTCAAGGCGCTCAAGGTGGACGGCGGGATGACCGCCGACAACCTGCTCATGCAGATCATCGCGGACGTCCTGAACGTTCCGGTGATCCGGCCGATGGCCGCCGAGACCGTGTCGCTCGGCGCCGCGTACGCCGCCGGGCTCGCCGTCGGTTACTGGCCCGACCTGGAGGGACTGCGGCGCAACTGGCACCGGGCCGGCCAGTGGCACCCCGAGATGGACCCGGCGCGCCGCGCCACGGAGTACGACAACTGGCAGCGCGCCGTCGAGCGCACCTTCGACTGGATCAAACCCGCGGCTCGCTAGGACGGCCGGTCCAGTCGATGCAGAGGATGACGGCGTCGTCGAGGGGCGCCCTCGTGGTGGTCGAGCAGGCCCTGGGTGAGCGTGCGCACGGCCTCGGAGGGGTCCTGCAGGCGGGTCTGCCGCAGCGCGCTCGGCAGGGCGGACACCCCGTAGGAGTCGCCGCGCGGCGACGCGGCGGTGTGGACGCCGTCGCTCACGATGACGAGGCGGTCGCCCGGTTCGACGGTGAACTCCTGCTCCGTGTACCGGGTGTCCTCGAACATGCCCAGCGGCATCTGCGCGTCCAGCTCGACGAGGGAGACGTTCTTGCCGCGCAGCCGGAAGATCAGCGGTGATCCGGCGTCGACGACCGTGGCCCGGCCGCTCTCCAGCTCGAAGCGCATGAGGAGCGTCGCGAGGTGGCTCTGCCCGCGATACTGGTTGTAGACGGTCTCGTTGGCGAGGGTCGCCTGGTCGATGATGTCGCCGCCGGAGCGCCGGGCGTTGCGGAGCGCGCTGACCGCCAGGTGGGTCAGGAGCGCCGCCTCGGTGCCGCGTCCCATGCCGTTCGTCACCGAGACGATCAGGTGGTCCGACGCCGAGGACCAGTCGAAGTTGTCGCCCCAGATCGCGTACGCGGGTTCGAGCATGCCGGCCAGGTGCTACTCGTCGCAGACGCACGCCTGGGCGGGCAGCAGCCCCCACTGGATCTCGGCGGGCAGGGTGAGCCGGCTCCGCCGCTTGACCCGCTGGTAGAGATCGGTGTGCTGGTCGGCGACCTTGAGGGCGCGCGTCACGATCGCGGCGATCCCGGCGAACCTCTCGCGCTCGGCCGCGTCGGGCACCCGTGGCAGATTGATCCCCATCACGCCCAGGCGTTCGCCGTACAGCGACATCGGGACGTACGATCGATAATCGGCGAGGTAGATCTCCGCGTCGTCGGCGCCGAAATGATCTTTGATCGCGTTCACCGCGCCGTTGGCGACGGTATGCGGCTGCGCTTCCCAGATGGCGTTCTCGATGATGCTGAGCTGATCTTCGGACATGATTTTCTTCATCACCTGTTGCTAGGACCTGCCTCGGCTTTCGTCGGGGCCAGCAGCGTGGAACACGTGCCTTACCGCGCGCGCTGTGTAACAGTAGATATATGGCGGCGATTGTGGGCGATTCATCCGAGCTCGACGAATGCGCTGCCGCCATCGACGCGCTGGCCGGAGCGTTCATGGACGTCTGGACCGCGCCCCACGGCGCCTCCGACGTCCCGGTGCCGGCGACCCAGCTGAGAGTCCTTTTCATCGTGGAGCAACGAGGGGGCATCAACCTCAGCGGCCTCGCGGCCGACCTGGGCGCCCTGTTGTCCTCGGCGAGCCGGTTGTGCGACCGCCTGGAGGCCGCGGGCCTGATCGTACGCGACCCTGGCCTGCAGTCCCGCCGTGAGATCACCATCCGGCTGAGCCCCGACGGCGAGGCGCTGCTCGACCGCGTCCGCCGCCACCGGCAGGGCGAACTCCGCCGCGTGCTCGCCGAGATGCCCCCTCCGGCCCGCAGAGCACTGGTGACCGGCCTCACGCAGTTCGGCGCCGCCGCGGGCGCTCCCGCTGGCGAGGCCGCGGCCGAGCAGTTCTCCATGCCGGCCTGACCGCCTCACGCCCTATTCGCCGCCGCTGCCGCACGGGAATGCCGTGTCGGCGGGAGCGTGGCCGCCCTAAGCCGTGGAGTGCGCCCAGCGCGAGAGCCTGCGGCCGATCAGGAGGTAGGCCAGCACGGCGCCGATGGTGTTGAGGATGACGTCGTCGGTGTCGAACGCCCGGCCGGCGATCATGGTGCCCTGGGCGATCTCGATGGCGAGGGAGATGAGGCCGACCGCCGCGAAGATCCGCAGCGGCCCGCGCAACCTCGAGAACAGGACCGGCAGCAGGGCGCCGAGCGGCATCAGCAGGGCGAGGTTGCCGCCGATCTCCAGCATCGCCGTTCGTACGCTCGGCCGGTCGAGGTAGAGCCGGAGAGTCGCGCCCGGGTGCGTGTTGTCGTGCACGAACTCCCCCGCGCCCGGATCCGGGCTCAGCGTCAGCTTGGTGATCACGTAGGCGAAGCCGATGACCCCGGCCAGGCCGAACAGGATCCAGAGCCCGCGGATCACGAAGGCGGCGAAGGGTTTGCGGGCACGGCGGGCGGCGGGGCGGCGCTTGGTGCTGGTGGACGGCATGAACGCCTTCCTGATGGACGGCCGCCGGAGAGGTGATGAACGGCTGGGGGCCCACATCGTAGCGATCTCCCGCCCTCCTCCGGCTCACCCGTCCTGGGAGGACTCCCACCTGAGCGGGAGCGACTCGACGCTGTAGATGCCCTCGACGCCGCCGAGCCGTGCGGGCCCGTCGGGCGCCAGGCCCGGCGTCCTCGGCGCGAGGAACGCCAGCGCCTCCTCCAGCTCCGCGCGGGCGAGGTTGGCCCCGAGGCAGTAGTGGGCGCCCGCGCCGAACGTCAGCAGCCGCGCGTCACGGTCGGCGGTGATGTCGAAGCGCTCGCCGTCCGCGGTGTCCCGGTTGCCGCGCTCGGCGCAGATCGCCACGATCGTGCCGGCCGGGAAGACGACCCCGCGGTGCTCGACCTCCTCGACGCAGATCCGCGCGGTGAACGGCGTGATCGGCTCGAACCTCAGCACCTCCTCGACGGCGCGGCCCGCCAGGCCCGGGTCCGCGGCCAGCAGCGCCCACTGGTCCGGGTGGTCGGCGAACAGCCGCAGCGCGTGCGCGAGCTGCGCCTGCGTGGTGTCGACGCCGCCTGCCAGAACGTTCAGCACCAGGTTGACGCACTCGGCGTGCGACAGCCGGTCGCCCTGGTCCTCGGCGGCCAGCAGGGCGCCCACGAGGTCGTCGGCGGGTTCGGCGCGACGCTTGTCCAGGATCGTCTCGACGTAGTCGTACACCTCGGCGACGGCCGTCTCGATGCGAGGCTGCTCGCTGCCGAGGGCGCGGATGTCGAACTGGCGCTGCACCCAACTGGACCACTCGTGCAGGCGCGGCGCGTCCTCCAGCGGCGCGCCGAGCACCGCCGCGATGGTCATCGAGGGGTATGGCCGCGTCACTACCTCGACGAGGTCGCCCGATGTGGCGGAGGGGTCCCAGAGCCGGTCGAGGAAGCCGCGCATCACGGGCCGCCAGCGGTCGGCGGCGCGGGGCGTGAACGCGGGCCCGACCAGGGCGCGCAGCCGCCGGTGGTGGGCGCCGTTCAGGTTGAGGATGTTGGCGTCGATCTGCTCGCGCAGCCGGCCGCCCGTGACGCCGAAGATCTCGGCGATCTGCTGCCCGGGGAACGCCGTGGCGCGGGAGCGCAGGAAGAACTCCCCCGCCTCGCGGTCCAGCACGATGTACGACAGCGGTCCCTGCGCGAGCCAGTTCCGCTCGCTCACCTCGGCGAGGCGCCGGTGGTACACCTCACCGGTCAGGTCGGGCGCGGAGTAGTCGAACTCCGGAACATCCAGCTCGGTCACGATCGTCATGTCGCCTCCGGTAACACGTTTCCGCTCAGCGGAAGGATCCGCCCTGGTCCCCTCGCACCCGTGAGTCATGCTTTCCGCACACGCCGGGTCCACCGGGGGCGTGGCCGGGCCGACCGCAGACCGCTCTCAAAGGAGCCCGGCCATAACGGCACCAGCCGGAACGCCGCCCCTGACACCACAGTCGATCGCCGCACGCGTCGAACGGATCGACGTGTGGGCACTCTCGTATCTGTTCATCGGCATCATCGGCACGGGTTTTCTCTTCACGTTCTACGACATATTTGACATCAACGTGTCATTTGTACAGACCTGCGTGCAGATCAAACCCGGCTGCACGCCCGAGACGGCGCTCGACTCCCTCTCCCTGCCGGTCGTGCTCAACCTGGCCGGGTACGTCGTGGGCACGCTCGTGCTCAGCCCGATCGCGGACCGGATCGGGCGCCGGAACATGCTGCTCATCACCATGTTGATCACCGGTGCCGGGTCGCTCTACAACGCGGTCGCGCCCGGCTACGACAACTTCGTGATCGCCCGTATCGTCACCGGGATCGGCATCGGCGCGGACCTGGCCATCGTCAACACCTACCTCGGCGAGGTCGCACCCCGCCGCGGCCGGGCGCGCTACACCGCCGTCATCTTCACCATGTCGGCGCTCGGCGCCTTCTTCGGCATCTGGGGCGGCCTGCTCCTGACCACCCCGTCGGAGCATTGGCCGCTCGGGCTGCCGTTCGGCTCGTCGCCGAGGCCGGCACCACCATCGCGGTCGCCTTCTTCGGCTCGGCGCTGATCTTCTTCGGCTTCAACGTGTGGGTGTCGCCGGCGTACGCCATGACCGCCGAATCGTTCCCGACCAGGGCGCGCACCACCGGGTTCGGCCTCGTCGACGGCGTCGGGCACCTCGGCGGCGGCATCGGCGTGCTGCTCATCGCCCCGTACGTGAAGCACATGTCGGTGCTGGGGGCGCTGATCCTGATCTCGGCGTTCCTGGTCGTCGCGGCCGTCGCCGCGCACTTCACGAGCACACGCGCGCCCGCCCGCTCGACTCGATCTCCCCCTGAGCGCGCCTACTTCGGCTCGTGGGGAGGCAGCACGGGCGGGGGTTCGAGCGGCGGGCCCGCGTAGTCGGCGGGCTTCTCCTCCTCCGGCTCGGGCGGGCCGACGGCCGAGGAGAGCACCTGCGCGTTGGGCAGCCGGAACTCCCCGGCCGCCGACTCCAGCCGCAGGTACGTGAGGCCGATCTCCATGACCGTCCCCTCGAACTGCCCGCCCAGCGGACCCGACCAGAGGCGTACGTCGTCGCCGACCACGAACGGCTTGGACAGCAGGAGGATGATGCCGGCGAAGAGGTTCGCCAGGGTCTGCTGGGCCGCGATGCCGACCAGCACGCCGGTGAGGGCGCCTCCGAGGACGAGCTGCCCCACCGGCAGGCTGAACAGCTGCAGGGTGAGCACGAGCGTGGCGAGCCCGCCCACCAGCACGAGGACCAGCCGCACCATCGTCGCGTGCGAGGTGCCCACTCTCGGCAGCAGGAGGTCGCGCGCCCGAGCGGACAGGCCCAGGGTCGCGGCGAACGCGAAGATGAAGAACGCCACGGCGCACCCGGCGGCGACGAGCTCCAGCGGCAGCCGGTCGTCGAGGTCCTCGGCCTCGGCACGCGCAAGGAAGGACCCGGCCATCGCCCCGAGGGCGAGCAACGCCGCGAAGATCGCCCGCCAGGGCCGCGCCCGCCGGCGTACCTTCGCCACCTGCTCGGCGAGCTCCTCGGCCATCTGCGTCTGGTTCACGCGCAAACCCCTCCACAGGCCGCTCTTCGATCGGGTACAACGCTATAGGCGTCACGGAACGCAAGCGGACGAATCCCCTTGTCCACATCTGTGGTCAGTCGCCACGTGGGGGCTCTGATGCCTCATAGAGTGGCCGGATGGCTCCCGTGGACACCCCTACCGACCTGAGCGACGCCTCCCGAGTGCTCAACCGCGTCTTCGGCTACGACGCCTTCCGTGAGGGCCAGGAGGAGATCATCGAGCACGTCGTCGCCGGGGGCGACGCGCTCGTGCTGATGCCGACCGGCGGCGGAAAGTCGCTGTGCTACCAGATCCCCGCGCTGGTGCGGAAAGGCGTCGGCGTCGTCGTCTCGCCGCTCATCGCGCTCATGCAGGACCAGGTCGACGCCCTGCGGGCCCTCGGCGTACGCGCCGGGTTCCTCAACTCAACGCAGGACTTCGAGGAGCGCCGCCTGGTCGAGGCGGAGTTCCTCTCCGGCGAGCTCGACCTGCTCTACCTCGCGCCGGAGCGACTGCGGGTCGAGTCGACGGTACGGCTGCTGGAGCGGGGCACGATCTCGCTGTTCGCCATCGACGAGGCCCACTGCGTGGCGCAGTGGGGCCACGACTTCCGGCCCGACTACCTCGCCCTGTCCGCGCTGCACGAGCACTGGCCCGACGTCCCGCGCATCGCCCTGACCGCGACCGCCACCCCGGCCACCCACACCGAGATCACCACCCGGCTCAACCTCGACGAGGCGCGCCACTTCGTCGCGAGCTTCGACCGGCCCAACATCCAATACCGCATCGCTCCGAAGAACGAGCCGAAGCGGCAGCTGCTGGAGCTGCTGCGCACCGAGCACGCCGGCGACGCGGGCATCGTCTACTGCCTCTCGCGCAACTCCGTCGAGAAGATCGCGGTCTTCCTCCAGGAGAACGGCATCGCCGCGCTGCCCTACCACGCGGGCCTCGACGCGGCCACGCGCGCGGCCAACCAGTCACGCTTCCTGCGCGAGGACGGCATCGTCATCGTCGCGACCATCGCCTTCGGCATGGGCATCGACAAGCCGGACGTACGCTTCGTCGCCCACCTCGACCTGCCCAAATCCGTCGAGGGTTACTACCAGGAGACGGGCCGCGCGGGCCGCGATGGCCTCGCCTCCACCGCCTGGCTCGCGTACGGCCTCCAGGACGTCGTGCAGCAGCGAAAGATGATCGACGGCTCCGAGGGCGACGACGCCCACCGCCGCCGCCTCGCCACCCACCTCGACGCCATGCTGGCGCTCTGCGAGACCGTCGAGTGCCGCCGCGTGCAGATCCTCGCCTACTTCGGCCAGGAGAGCACCCCCTGCGGCAACTGCGACACGTGCCTGACCCCGCCGGAATCCTGGGACGGCACGGTGCCCGCCCAGATGCTCCTGTCCGCGGTGCTGCGCCTCCTGCGCGAGCGGCGGCAGAAGTTCGGCGCCGGTCACCTCGTCGACATCCTCCTCGGCAAGCGCACCCCGAAAGTCGAGCAGTTCGACCACGACTCGCTGAGCGTGTTCGGCATCGGCACCGACCTGAGCGCCGGCGAGTGGCGCGGCGTCGTCCGCCAGCTTCTCGCGCAGGGCCTCATGGCCGTCGAGGGCGACTACGGCACACTGGTGCTCACCGACGCCAGCACGGACGTGCTGCGCAAGGAGCGCACGGTCATGCTCCGCCGCGAGCCCGAACGCCCGGCGAGAAAGGCCACGAAGACGGCGAAGGCCGCCCCGGTCGACATGCCGCAGTCCGCCGCCCCGGTGTTCGAGGCCCTGCGCGCCTGGCGCTCGGCCACCGCCAAGGAACAGGGCGTCCCGCCCTACGTCGTCTTCCACGACAAGACCCTGCGCGAGATCGCGACCCGCTCCCCGTCCACCCTCGACGAACTGGGCACGGTAAGCGGCGTCGGCGAGAACAAACTAGCCAAATACGGGCAACAAATCCTCGACACCCTCGCCAACTGAGCCACCCCAGCGATCCACCACCCCGCCCACGATCCGGGCCCGATCCGATCCAGCCACGCTCGGAACCTGATCGGTCTCAGCTCGCGCTCGCCCCAGCAAGGCCCGGACCGGTAGGTTCGGTCCAGCCAGTCTCGGTCCGGCCTGGCCCGGCCAAGCCTCGGTCCAGCCGGTCTCGGTCCTGCCAAGCTTCGGTCTGGCCAGGCTCGGGCCCGTCGGGTCCGACCGAACTCCGGACCGAATCAGTCCGAACCCGGGCTCGGTCGGCTCAACTGGAAATAGTCGGCACCGGCCGGGGTTGGGTCATGTCCAGGCTCGGCGGGGCCGGTCCGGCTGGGCTTGTCACGAGCCGGCGGATCGGATCCACCGGACCAGGCCACGGAGTGGCCGTGGCCCGCTCAGCCGCTCAAGGCGAGCGAGCCTCTTCAGCGCCCCCGCAACCGCCGATTCGCCATGCCGCACGCCCTCAGCGATCACAACCGCCCGCACACCACATCGGGCATGCCACCTCAGCGACCCCGTGCCCGCCTGGCGGGCAAGTCCCTCAGCCGGCCAGCAATCGCCGGTATGCCTCCAGGCCGTCGGGGACCCAGTCCCAATCGTTCAGCCGGGCCGTCAGTTCCGTCTCGGTCAAGAAGGCGTGCCATGCGACCTCCTGACGCTGCGGCTCCACCGGGAGGTCGCAGCGCACCTCGTACACCCTCGACCACCAGGTGAGGCCCTCGCCCTCGAACAGGAACGAGAACAGCGGTGACGGCCGGGGCAGGCCTGAGACGCCCAGTTCCTCCTCGGCCTCGCGCAGGGCCGCGTCGTCATACTCCTCGCCCGCGCCGACGACTCCGCCCACGAACATGTCGTAGCGGGACGGGAAGACGAGTTTCTCCGCCGTGCGCCGGTGCACGAAGATCCGTCCCTCGGCGTCGCGTACGAGGATGAACACGCACCGGTGCCGCAGCCCGCGTGCGGTCGCGTCGCCACGTCGTGCCCGGCCGATGACCAGGTCGTGTTCGTCCACGATGTCCAGCAGCTCGTCCTCGTCCATGGCGCCAATGTAGAACGGCCCGTACCGTGATCCGATCATGGGGACAGAGGATTTCGGCGAGGTCCGCCGCCTGGTCGGTGAGCGTTTGCCCGGATACCGGGCCGAGAACGTCGTGCGGCTCGGTGAGGGGCAGGAGAACGTCGCGTTCGAGGTCGACGGCGAGCTGATCGTACGGTTCAGCAAGGAGCCGGATGTCTCGGAGCGGGCGCGCCTCGTCGAGAACGAGGCGCGTCTGCTCACCGCGGTCGCCGGTGTCTCGCCGCTGCCCGTCCCCGAGCCGGTCTTCACCGCGCCGGAGCTGGGCTGCCTGGCGTACTTCGCGATCCAGGGCACTCCTCTGCTGCGGCTGCCGCAGAGCGAACGGCTGGCACGCGCGGAGCCGCTGGCCAGGACCCTCCGCGAACTGCTCGCCGCCCTGCACGCCGTCCCGGCCGGGCGGATGACGGGCCTGGTGGACGTCGACGACCCGCCGGCGTCCGAGTGGCTCAGTGACGCCGTGGAGTGCCACGCGGCGGTCGCCGGCCTCGTGCCCTCGTCACTGCGCGGCGCGGTGGAGTCGTTCCTGGCCGCCCCGCCGCCGGACGGCGCGTACGACCCGGTGTTCTCCCACAATGACCTGGGCATGGAGCACGTCATCGTCGATCCGGCGACGTGGACGGTGACCGGCGTCATCGACTGGGGCGACGCCGCGATCGACGATCCCGCGTACGACCACGGTCTGCTGTTCCGCGACCTCGGCCCCGTCACCCTGAGGGGCGAGAGCGACGCCCTGCGAGAACGCGCCGTCTTCTACGCGCGCTGCACGGTCCTGGAGGACCTCGCGTACGGCGTCGAGACGGGTCTGCGGCTGTTCGTCGACCGCAGCGTCGCCGCGATGGAGTGGGTGTTCGCGGACCGGTGAGGATGCCCCGCTCAGGGGCGGCAGGGGTGCCTGCGTGCCCTGGTGAGCGCTCCACCGCGGCGCGGTGATCACCGCGACATCCCGCTGTGATCGAGCGCCGCCGCCACGGCGCTCCGGCCCGAACCGCAAGGCCGGGAGGCTACGCCAGGGACACCAGATCCTCGCCGGTCAGCCGTACGCCGGCGGCCGCGATGTTCTCCTCCAGGTGCGCGATGGTCCCGGTGCCGGGGATGGCGGCCATCATCGGCGAGGTCGCGAGGAGCCAGGCCAGCGCCACCTGCCGTACGGTCGCGCCATGAGCGGCGGCGACCTTCTCCAGGGCCCCCTCGTCGAGTGGCCGGTCGCCTCCGCCCAGCGGGAAGAACGGCACGAACGCCGTTCCCGACTCCGCGCAGGCACGGAGCAGCGTGGAGTCCGCGTCGTGCTGGACGTGGAAGTGGTTCTGCATCGCCGCGACCGGGGCGATCGCGCGAGCCTCGGCGAGCTGCGCGGCACCGACGTTGCTGACGCCGAGGTGACGGATCAGCCCCTCCTCACGTAGCGCGGCCAGCGCGGCGAACCGGTCCGCGACCGGTGCCTCCCCCGGCGCGGCCATGCCGCCGACCCGCAGGTAGACCAGGTCCAAACGGTCGAGGCCGAGCCGGCGCAGGTCGTCCTCGACCAGCCCGCGCAGTTGTCCGGGCGTCGCCTCGATCGCGGGGAACCCGCTGTCGTCCCGGATCGGGCCGACCTTCGTCGCGATGACCAGGCCGTCGTCGTACGGCGAAAGCGCCTCGCGGATCTGCTCGTGGGCGTTCACGTCGCCGCGCCCGTAGAAACCGGCCGTGTCGATGTGGTTCACCCCGAGCTCCACGGCACGCCGGAGCAGGTCCACACCGTCCTGAAAGCCGCGTGCGGGCCCGGCGAAGGTTCCCGAGGCGAGGCGCATCGCCCCGAAGCCCATCCGGTTGATCCGCAGGTCGCCGCCGATGAGAAGGTCGCCGCCGCCGGCGGCCGTCACGTGATTCGTCATGGGTGAGACTCTGCCGCCCGCAGCGGGGCGAGGGCCAACGGATGGCATCAAGCTGCCATCCGTACACTGCGAGCGTGGTGAGCGTCATGACGGTCCACGGCGAGCACGAGCTCTTCAGCCGCACGGGTCACCTCTTCGCCGACGTGCGGGAGGAGTTCCTGTGCGCGGCCACGGACATGGACACCTGGTCGCACCCTGACGCGCGGTCGGCGATCGCGGCCCGGATGCGGCCCGCGATCAGCGGCGGCCTCGTCGTCCGCAAGCTCTACACGCGGGCCGCCCTGGCCGACCCCGTGCAGCGCGGCCACCTCCTCGACGTCGCCGCCGTCGGTGCGCGGGTGCGCATCTGCGCGTCCGGCCTGCCGCACGAGACGATCATCATGGACCGGCAGGTCATGATCCTCGCCGGGGACCTCGTGGCCGGCGAGCGGGAGTTCACCGTCACGACGTCGCCCACGCTGATCGAGGGCGTGCACGCGCTGTTCCAGGCCACCTGGGACGCCGCGACCGTTCTGGGCGCGTGCCTCGACCGCGAGCTGCCACGGATCGGCGAGGACGGCCGTGAGATCCTCCGGGCGCTGGGCGACGGGCTGACCGACGCGGTCGCCGCGCGGCGCGTCGGGGTGTCCCTGCGCACTTACCGCAGGCGCGTCGCGGAGCTGATGAGGCTGCTGGAGTCCGACTCGCGTTTCCAGGCGGGCGTACGCGCGGGCGAGCTCGGCCTCACCTGATCAAAACGAGGGTTGCCGACATCGCATTGTCGTGATATTAACAGGAAATAGTCTTTACAAAACCGGTTTAGCAAGACGAACCCGACCCGCCTGCAAGAGGGAGGATCCGTTGCGATTCACTCACCGGAGAAAGGCGGCGTGCGCCGCCGTCGCGCTACTCGCCGCACTGGGGCTCGCCGCACCCGCCGGGGCCACCACATCCGCCGACATCGTCGGTTACCTGCACGGGATATCCGGCAACCACACGGTGTCCGGCCAGCACAATCGCGAGCCGAACTCCGCCCCCTCCATCTGGACCGCGAAGGTCCACGACATCACCGGCGTCTACCCGGGTCTGTGGGGCGGCGACTTCCTTTTCTCCGCGGATGACATCGCGCACCGTCAGACAATGGTCGACCAGGCCAAGCGGGAATGGGCGAACGGATCGCTCGTCGCGCTGATGTGGCACATGTGCCCGCCGACCATGGCCGAGCCCTGCGACTGGGGCACGAGCGGCATCCAGAGCGATCTCTCCGACTCCCAGTGGAACGACCTCGTCACGAACGGCACCGCGCTGAACGGCGCGTGGAAGGCCCGGCTCGACGCGATCGTGCCGTACCTGCAGCAGCTGAAGGACGCCGGAGTCCCCGTCCTGTGGCGGCCGCTGCACGAGATGAACGACGGCTGGGCCTGGTGGGGCGGACGCCCTGGATCCGGCGGAAGCCCCCGGCTCTACCAGATCACCCACGACTACCTGGCGGGCACGAAGGGCCTGAGCAACCTCGTCTGGGTGTGGAACGTCAAGGACCTCGACGCCGGCGGGATCCCCGGTTACTACCCCGGCTCCTCCTACGTCGACGTGGCCACGCTCGACAGCTGGAACAACTCCTTCCCGCCGGGCGAGTACTACCAGGCCATGCAGTCGGTGGCCGGCGGCAAGCCCATCGCCCTGGCCGAGGTCGGCACGCTCCCCTCGCCCGCACAGCTGGCCGCCCAGCCGAAGTGGACGTACTTCATGGTCTGGGCGGAATACCTGACGAACTCCAACAGCGACGACGCCATCAAGGCCACCTACTACGACCCTCAGGTCCTGCACCAGGGCGACGTCCACCCGTAGCGGTCCGCGGGGGTACGGCACGTGCCGTACCCCCGCGGCTTTATGGGTAGATATAAACACTCGCCCCAAATTGTCATTGGCAATTGGCCGATTCAACGCTGCCAACTGCAGGAAACCCGTTAATGCAGGGGAACCCGGACTGGCACCCTCGGAAACGAATGGCTCGTCTCCCCGACGACCTGATCGTGACCGAGCACCGGAAAGGACCCCCCATGCCCCTCCAGAATCTCGCCGAACGCCCCATATACACCGAAGCCGACTTTTTCATCCCCCGCACGCTGGATTCTTCGCAATTCTCCCGGACCGATTTCCTCGACCTTCTCAACGGCACCGTCGCCGCGGTCGGAATCCGCCGGTTCCTCCCTGCCACCCTCTGCATGCAGGCGATGGCACGCCTGGGCACGGACGACTTCGAACTCGACACCTACGACCGGGACAGGGTCGACCCGCCCATCGCGCGCTTCGGGCCGGTGATCAACGACTTCAAGGACGGCGACCGGCTGCGCGCGGACTACTGGTGGCGGGCACGCCGCGACCGTACGGTGTGGCGCACCGCCATGGGCCGCGACGACACGGTCGCGGTGGCCATCGGCGGCCTGGCGCGTGCCTGGGGCCGCCCGATCCGTCCCGCGCTGAGCGGCGGCCGCCCGCTTTTCGCCGGCGCCGTACGGGAGATCAACCAGGGCGCCCGCATCCACGACGACGACGTGGCACGGGAGTACGGCCCGGACCTGTTCGACGAAGGCACGCCGATGGTCCAGCTCGCGTTCAACGCCTGGATCTCCGTGCCGGCGCACGGCGGCACGACGCGCATCTGGCAGCGCCGCCGACGGCCCGCCGACGAGCACCTCCGGCGCGGCTACGGCTACGACGAGTCGGCCGTCGCGGGTGTGCGCTCCATCGAGCTGTCGATGGGCCTCGGCGACGCGCTGCTGTTCGACCCGGGCAACTTCCACTCGGTCGCGCCCAGCCAGGGCGGGCGCCGCATCGCGGTGACGTTCTTCCTCGGCCTGATCGACCGGGGCGAGCTGGTCATCTGGTCGTGACGGCGGTGGCGGTGTCCCGCGGGGCACCGCCACCGGGAGGTCAGGACCGGCGTTCCTCGCCGTCGCCACCGCGGCCGAAGCGGGAGAAGATGCGCTCGCCGACGTTGACGGCGCCTTCCGCGGCGCCCTTGACCGCGCCGACGAACGGGTCGGAGCTGCGATTCCACGACTCGCGGTACGACTGGGCGGCGTTCTTGATCTCATCGGAGATCGAGGCGCTGGAGTCGTCCGCGCGGCGCTCGTAGTCGCCGCCGAGGACCCGCCCGTAGCCGCCGTCGGCCACCCAGCGGTCGAGCTCGACGAACCGCACCACGGCGTACGGGTGCGAGCGGTTCAGCAGGTTGAGGAACTTCAGGAGGCCGTCGCGCACGTCGCCCGCGGCGTCGTACTCGCGCGCCTGCTCGCGGAACGCCTCGGCGTCCATCTCGGTGAGCTTCGAGCCGCCGGCGAGCTTCATGAGGCTGCGCTTGCCCGCCTCGAGGTCCTGGCCGGCGAGCAGGCCGGCGCGGTCGGCGGACAGCTCCGACTTGCGCTGCCATTCGTTCAGGCCCATGAGGATCGCGGAGATCGCGATGTTGCCGAACGGGATCCACGCCAGCCGCGCGCCCAGGTTGGCCAGGATCATCGCCATCGTCCGGTAGACGGCGTGGCCGGACAGGATGTGGCCGACCTCGTGGGCGATGACGAACCGCAGCTCCTCGTCGTCGAGCAGGTCGACGAGGCCGGTGTTGAGCACGATGAACGGGTGGTCGCTGCCGATCGCCATGGCGTTCGGCGTGGGGTCCTGCACGATGTACAGCTCCGGGACCTCGGGCAGGTCCAGGATGTAGGCGCTGTCGCGCACCATGTCGTGCAGGTTACGGAACTGGTTCTCACCGGCTCGCACGCTGCCGCCGAGGAACATCAGCCGGATCGCACGCTCGCTGAACAGCCCGGCCAGGCGCTTGAGAACGGTGTCGAATCCGGACAGTGACCGCAGGGCGACGAGCGCCGATCGATCCGCCGGGTGTTCGTAGGCACGGGAGCTGATTCCCGGAAAGCGGGTGCGTGAGCGATCAGGAGTGTTGCTCGTCATGTCCGGCATGCTAAGTCCGACGTGCGAGGTCCGCACAGGGTTCCCCTTGCGCACGCATGCCGTACGGGGTCTACTCCGGTCTATGGCGGAGTCGTACGGGCCTGCGCCCGCGGAGATGATGTCGCGGGACGAACTGGCCACCCTGCAGGAGTTCCGGCTCCGCGACCTGGTAGACCGGCTGCTCGCCGCAGGCGGACTCCAGGGCAAGCGGCTGCGCGACGCGGGCGTCACCGCCGCCGCGGACGTCACTCTCGGTGACCTCCCGCGCCTGCCGGTCACCACGAAGCAGGACCTGTGGGACTCCTATCCCCACGGGATGCTCGCGGTGCCGATGGAGGAGGTCGTGGCGGTCCACGGCTCCAGCGGCTCGCGCGGGCGCCCGACCCTGGTGACCTACACGCGGGCGGACCTGGAGCTGTGGGCGTCGATGTGCGCGCGCTCGCTGGTCTGCGCGGGCGCCGGGCCCGGCAGCGTGATCCACAACGCGTACGGCTACGGCCTGTTCACCGGCGGGCTGGGCATCCACCAGGGCGCCATCGCGCTGGGCGCCACCGTCGTGCCGATGTCCGGCGGCATGACCGAGCGCCAGATCCGCATGATCGCCGACCTGCGCCCCGACATCCTGACCTGCACCCCGTCCTATGCCGTACGCCTCGGGGAGGCGGCGCGCGACGCGGGGATCGAGCTGACGCTCAAGGCCGGTCTGTTCGGGTCCGAGCCGTGGTCGGAGGAGCTGCGCACCACGATCGAGGACCTCCTCGGCCTCGCGGCGCTCGACATCTACGGCCTCTCGGAGATCATCGGCCCCGGTGTGGCCACCGAGTGCCTCGCGCGTGCGGGGCTGCACGTCAACGAGGACCACTTCATCGTCGAGGCGGTCGACGCCGAGGGCGTTCCGGTGCCGGACGGCGTACCCGGTGAGCTGGTGTTCAGCACGCCCCGGCAGGCGATGCCACTGCTCAGGTACCGGACCGGCGACGTCGCCTCCCTCTCCCACGCCCCCTGCTCGTGCGGGCGCACGCTCGTGCGGATGAGCAAGGTGCTGGGGCGCAGCGACGACATGCTCGTGATCCGCGGGGTGAACGTCTACCCGCGCGAGATCGAGGCCGTCGTGCTGCGGCACGCCTCGCCGCACTACCAGGTCGTCGTCGACCGGCGCGCGGCCATGGCACGGCTCATCGTGGCCTGCGAGGAGGCCGACGACGGCCTGGCGACGGCGCTCTCGAACGAGCTGGGCATCTCCTGCGACGTCCGGGTCCTGCCGGCCGGTACGATCCCACGCGTGGAGATCGGCAAGGCGGTCAGGGTCGTCGGCTGGACCTCGGGCGAGCCCCCGATCAGCGGCCTTTGAGAGGCGTGGTGCGCATAACGTCCGTGGCGGTGGTTAAGGTCACGCCATGAGCACCGGTGCGGGACGTCGCCGACTCGGGATCATGGGCGGCACGTTCGATCCCATCCACCACGGGCACCTCGTCGCCGCGAGCGAGGTCACCCACCTCTTCGGGCTTGACGAGGTCGTGTTCGTGCCGACCGGCCAGCCCTGGATGAAGGAGGGCCGCAAGACCTCCGCGCCCGAGGACCGCTATCTGATGACGGTCATCGCGACCGCCTCGAACCCTCAATTCTCGGTGAGCCGTGTCGACGTGGAGCGTCCCGGGAAGACGTTTACCATCGACACATTGCGTGAGATGCGCGAGATCCATGGTCCCGACGTGGATCTGTTCTTCATCACGGGCGCCGACGCGCTCGCGCAGATGTTGTCATGGCGTGACGCGGACGAGCTTTTCACGCTCGCGCATTTCATAGGCTGTACCCGACCTGGACATCATCTCGCCGACCCCGGCCTGCCCGGAGGAGGCGTGAGTCTGGTGGAGGTGCCGGCCTTGGCGATCTCCTCGACCGAATGCCGCGAACGGGTACGCGCCGGGGAGCCGGTCTGGTATCTCGTGCCCGATGGGATTGTCCAGTACATCAACAAACGAGGTCTTTATCGTGACTAGCGATGAAGTACCGCAGGGAGGAACACGACCACACGTGACAGCATCCGACAGGGCCGCCCAGCTGGTCCAGATCGCCGCCCAGGCCGCGGCCGAGAAGCTGGCCGAGAACATCATCGCCTACGACGTGAGCGAGCAGCTGGTCATCACGGACGCCTTCGTCCTGTGCTCGGCCGCCAACGACCGTCAGGTGCACTCGATCGTCGACGAGATCGAGAAGAGGCTCCGCGAGGACGCCGACGCCAAGCCGACCCGCCGCGAGGGCGAGCGAGAGGGCCGCTGGGTCCTCCTCGACTACTCCGACATCATCGTGCACATCCAGCACGAGGAGGACCGCGTCTACTACGCGCTGGAGCGCCTCTGGAAGGACTGCCCCACGGTCCCGCTCCCCGACGACATCAACGCCCACTCCACGCAGCGCGTACGGGCCGGTGAGGGCCAGTGAGCGAGCCGCGCAAGATCGTTCTATGGCGCCACGGGCAGACGCTCTGGAACGTCGAACGCCGGTTCCAGGGCACGACGGACATCTCCCTCGACGAGACGGGCGTGGAACAGGCCGACCGCGCCGCACGCCTCCTCGCCGCACTGCACCCGAACGCGATCGTCTCCTCCCCTCTCCAGCGCGCCGCCGCGACCGCACGGGCGCTGGGCTCCGTCACAGGCCTGGAGGTCACCCACGACCCCGACCTGATCGAGCGCAGCGGCGGCGCCTGGGAGGGTCTCACCAACATGGAGATCCGCACCCGCTACCCGGACGAGCACGCCATCTGGGAGCCGCCGGGCGGTGAGACCGCCCAGGAGGTCGCCAAGCGCTTCAGCGCCGCCCTGGAGCGCGCGCTGGCCCACGTCCCACCGGGCGGCCTCCTCGTCGTCGTCTCCCACGGCGCCGCCGTCCGTATCGGGATGCTCAGCTGGCTCGGCTTCCCCGAGGAATACTGGAGCCGTTTCGGCGGCCTATCCAACTGCTCCTGGTCCATCCTTCAGGAGGGCCGCAGCGGCTGGCGTCTGGTCGAGCACAACGCCGGTACGCTGCCCGAACCCGTCCTCAGCGACGACCGGACCGAAGCGGACGCCTGACCCCACGGACAATCGATTACAGGTCTGGGCTCGGGGTCCGATATAGTGGCTCCGCTGCCGCAGAGAGATCTGCGGGACAGTGCGGGGCTATGGCGCAGTTGGTAGCGCGCCTCCATGGCATGGAGGAGGTCTGGGGTTCGAATCCCCATAGCTCCACAAGTTCGACCCTCGTAATCCCGTCCGGGCCATTCAGGCCGGGCGGGACTTCTGTTTTTCCAGGGCCTGGGATCCGGGCCCCGGGAAATCAGGACGGGTCCGTCGTCCCCGGCGTGAGAAGACCCCGGTTGAACGCCTCGGCCACGGCGGCGGCGCGGTCGCCGACGCCGAGCTTGGTGTAGATGTTCAGCAAGTGGCTCTTGACCGTGGCCTCGCTGATGAAGAGCCTCGCCGCCATCTCGCGGTTGGTGTTCCCCCGCGCCACCAGCTCGACGACCTCGAGCTCCCGGCGGCTGAGCGGCTCCGCGACCGGGTCACGGAGACGGCTCATCAGCCGTGTCGCCACCGACGGCGAGAGCACGGCCTGCCCCTCGGCCGCCGCGCGTACCGCCCGCATCAGCTCGGCGCGTGGAGCGTCCTTCAGCAGGTAACCGGTGGCGCCCGCCTCGATCGCCGGAAGCACGTAGCTGTCGGTGTCATAGGTGGTCAGCACCAGGACGCGCGCGGCGACGCCGCGCCGGGCCAGCTCGGTGATCGCGGTCAGGCCGTCCGTGCCCGGCATCCGCAGGTCCATCAGGATCACGTCGGGTTCGAGAGCCTGCGCGAGCCGGATCGCCTCGGCGCCGTCCGCGGCCTGACCGAGCACCTCGAACCCCGCGTCGGCCGCGAACATCCCGCTCAGCCCGTCCCTGACCACCGGATGGTCGTCCGCGATCAGCAGCTTGATCGGGCCCTCGGAGCGGCTCACCCGGCGCTCGCCGTCTCCACCGGAACGCGGGCCGAGATCGCCGTACCGACCCCCGGCTCCGACTCGACCAGCAACGTGCCGGCCAGCCCCTCGATCCGCTCCCGCATCGCGACCAGGCCGTACCCTCCACCGGCATCGTCGTCGCAGGGGAGGTCATCCGCGACGGCGAGGCCGCCCGTACGGCCGACGCGCTCCTCGGCGTCGACGCCACGGCACGACTCGAAGCCTCTGCCGTCGTCGCGTACGTCCAGGGCGACCTCGTGCTCCATGTAGGACAGTGTCACCCCGACGCGGGCGGCCCGCGCGTGCTTGGCCACGTTGGTCAGCGCCTCCTGCGCGGCTCTCAGCAGCGTGAGCTCCGCCTCCGGCCGTATCGGCCGCGCCGTGCCGGTGGTCGTGACCTGGACCGCGATGCCGTGCAGGGCCGACCACCGTCCGGCGACGTCGGCCACCGCCTCGCTCAGGCGTGCCGCCTCCAGTGGTTCGGGGCGCAGCGCGTGTACGGACCGGCGCGCTTCGGACAGGCTCTCTCTCGCCAGCCCGATCGCGGCCGTGACATGCCGGTTCCGCCCGGCCGGGTCTTCCTCGGCCTGCTCGACCGCCTGCAGCTGGGTGATGATCCCGGTGAGCCCCTGCGCCAGAGTGTCGTGGATCTCCCGCGCCATGCGCTGCCGCTCGTCGAGGACGCCCGCTTCCCTCGCCTGGGTCAGCAGCCGCTCGTGCAGGGCGGCGTTCTCGGCCAGCGTCGTCTCAAGCCTCCGGTTGGCCTCACGCGCGTCGTCGAGGGCGCGACGGCGCTCGTCGTTCTGCCGATGGCTGCGCCAGTCGGACCAGGCGAACCCGCACATCGGCAGGACGTTGACGGCCAGGACCGCCGCGTACATCGTCAGGCCGAACGGAGTCGTCTTGTCCACGCCGGACGCCTGTGCGGTGCCCGCCACGACCGCGACCGCGGCGACGCCGGGTGCGAGCCAGGGCCAGGGCAGGAATCTGAACGCGTAGAGGTAGCCGACGGGTGTGAGGAACCCGAACCACGGGTCCCTCACCACCAGGACCGCCATGATCACGATCAGCCCGACGAAGAACACCGCCATCACGGGCGTGCGTTCCCGCCAGGCCGGATGCAACGTGAACATCCATAGCATCCAGGCCGCGGCCAGCGCGCAAAGTGCCAGGTCGATGAGCAGCGAACCTCCCGCCGAGCGTTTCGTCACCGTCGTGACACCCGCCAGGATCGCCAGCAGCGTGTACGGCGCGACGGTCACGACCAAGGACCATCTCTGGGCGTCCGTCTGGGAAGCACCGCTCAACCGCGCTGCGCGCTGAAATCTCATCTCAGCGGGATAATCTAGTCGCAGCGCGGCCTGTGCGGCGGACGGACGGACGAGCTCCTACGCGCCGGCGAACACCGACCGCAGGTGCTTTCCGTTGACGAGGAAGACGACGCCGAGCAGGATGAGTCCGCAGACTCCCTGTTCGACCTTCATCCAGAGCGGGAAGGTGCCGGGGAGCGCGATGATGACCACGATGGCCACCACCATGATGGCCGAGACGAGCCGCAGCCGGAAGTACGCGCGGCCGGAGCCACGGCCCGTACGCGCGGCGAACATCGTCATCAGCGCGGCGCTGCCGACGACGATGGAGCCGCGGATCCACACGGCCGCGTTCACGATGCCTGAGTGGTTGCGCAGCACGATGATGGCGATCAGCGTGAGCACGCTGATGGTGAGATAGCCGCCGACGAGAAGCCGCACTGTACGGAACGTCCCCCGTGTACGCGGGTCGTCCAGGCGGTCTTCTGCCAGGTTCGGGGTGTTCACGATGTTCCTCTTTCTCGCGGGCGGTGCCTTACCGCCAGCGTGGCAGCGCGGCTCTTCTCCGCGCATCGACCGGCCGGCCGTGCCTCGCCGCTCTGCGGCCTAACCCCCGAACCAGCCGTACGGACGGGTGCGCCCAGCCGATCGGCTGACTCGTGATTCGGGAGGTCTCCTGGAATTCGGCCAGGCGCGTGAGCGTTTGTGTACTCATTGATTCACTGAGGAGGGCTTGTGGCCGAGGGTGCTGAGTTGTACACGCTGGCGGAGGACATTCCGGAGCTTCGACGGCCGGTTCTGCTCTACCACCTGGAGGGGTTCATGGACGCGGGTGCGGCCGGGCGGCTGGCCATGGGGCACCTGCTCGCGACGCTCGAACCCCGGCTGGTCGCATCGTTCGACCTCGACTCGCTCATCGACTACCGGACGCGCAGGCCTCCGATGATCTTCGACACCGACCGGTGGGTCGAGTACGAGGCGCACGAGCTCGCCGTCCACGCCTGTGAGGACGCCGTAGGGGTGCCGTTCCTGGTGATGACGGGGCCTGAGCCGGATCTGTCCTGGGAGCGGTTCACGGCCTCTGTGGTGACGCTCGTGAAGGAGCTCGACGTCGCGATGGCGGTCGGCGTGCACGGCATCCCGATGGCGGTGCCGCACACCCGCGAGACCGGGCTCACCCCGCACGGCAACCGGCCCGACCTGTTCGGCGAGCACACCGCCTGGATCAACCGGGCCGAGGTGCCCGGCAGCGCCTCCGCGCTGATCGAGTACCGGCTGGCCGAGGCCGGCCGTGACGCCATCGGATACGCCGCGCACGTGCCGCACTACCTCGCGCAGGCCGAGAACCCCGCCGCGGCCGTGGCGCTGCTGCACGGGATCACCGCCGCGACGGGCCTGCTGCTGCGTACGGAGAAGCTCGACGAGGCCGCCGACGAGGCGCGCAAGCAGGTCGACGAGCAGGTCGAGTCCTCCCCCGAGGTCGCCGAGGCCGTGCGCAACCTCGAAGCCCAGTACGACGCGGTCACCGAGGCCGGCAAGAACAGCCTTCCGATGGCCGGCTCGGACACCCGGATGCCGGACGGCGAGGAGATCGCCGCCGAGTTCGAGCGCTTCCTCTCCGAACGGAACGAATAGCGACCTTCATTAGCCGACGAGGTGGATTAGGGGCTTCTAGCTAAGATCTTCTTATGCTCGATGTCACACGGCTCCAGGTCCTGGTCGAGTTGGCGAACGCCGGTTCCATCGCCGGCAGTGCGAAGGCCCTCGGCTACACGCCGTCGGCCGTCTCGCAACAGCTCGCCAAACTGGAACGCGAGGTCGGCACGGTGCTCGCGACCCGCACGCGGTCCGGCGTCGAGCTGACACCGGAGGGGCAGATCCTCGCCGAGCGCGCCCGCGTGATCCTCAAGGAGCTCGAGGCGGCCAAGCAGGCGGTGGTCGACGTCGGGCGGCTCCGCCGGGGAGCCGTACGCGTCGGCAGCTTCACGACTGCGGCGCGGACCATGGTCGCGCCGGCGATCACGCGGATGCGCGAGGACCACCCCGGACTGCGGCTGACCCTCGCGGACGCCGAGCCGCCGGACGGGTACGACGCCGTCCTGGCGGGCACGCTCGACCTCCTCGTCACCCACACCTATCCGGGAGTGAAGCCGGTCAAGACGGACGGCCTGGTGCGCGCCCAGCTGATGAACGACACGCTCGTCGCCGTCGTCCCCGCCAAGCAGGCCAAGCAGCTCGGCAAGGGACCAGTCTCGCTGGAACGCCTCGCGGAGCTGATGCCGTTGATCTCCGGCCGTCCGGGCGACGCGCACCGGGTCGCACTGGACCACGCGTTCGCGCGGCTGGCGACGCAGCCGGCGATCGAGTTCGAGACCCGCGACTACGCCGTCACGCTGGCCCTGACCGCGTCCGGCGCGGGAGCGGCGATCGTCCCACGCTCGCTGCTGCGGTCGCCGGACCCGGCGATCAAGGTCTTCGCCACCGAGCCGAGCTACCACCGGAGGATCTTCGCGCTCTACCGGGTGACCTCGCGCGATCCGGCGCTGATGGCGTTCCTGTCCTACCTCCAGGAGGCGGCCACGGCGCTCACCGCGTGAGGCCGGGAGGGATCAGTCCCGCCTAGGGCGTCGTAAGCAATTCTTACGGAATATCGGCTTTTTAGACTTGCTGTCTGATGCCTGCGATGTGGAAACTTGAGGAGTCGGCCTTGCCGTGACGGGGAGCGCTGGGGATCTCCGGTCTCCGGAGAACCCCAGACGGAGGGCGGCTTGGCCGACCAGAACTTCTCTCCGAGCGGGGGAACGATGGGCCCGGCCGCCTCACGGTGGTCGGGCCCACGTCATCTCCAGAGCGCGACGATCCGGCCCTCGCGTGATCGATTAAGTAGTGGCGCGTACCTTATGGTTCACTTATTGAACGCAGTGACCGCGCTGGGGGCCCAATGACGACGCCAGGTTCACAGACGTCCCTGCGCGAGGCGAACGAGCGGCGGGTGATCCAGGCCGTACGCGAGGCGACCGATCCGACACAGGCCGACATCTCTCGCAGCACGGGGCTCTCGCGCGCGACCGTCTCCAACATCGTGCGGGAGCTGACCGCGGGCGGCGTGCTCGTCGTCACCGACACCTCCGCCGGAGGCCGGAAGGCGCGTGCGGTGTCGCTCGCGCCGGGCGCCGGGCTCGCGGTCGGCGTCGACTTCGGCCACTCTCACCTGCGCGTCGCGATCGGAAACCTCGCGCGCGAGGTCGTCGCCGAAGAGGCCATGCCCATCGACGTCGGCGCCTCGGCGGCCGACGGTCTCACCGCGGCCGAGCGGCTCATGGACCACCTGCTCGCCGAGGCGGACGCCACGCGCGCCGACGTGCTGGGCATCGGCTTGGGCGTGCCCGGCCCGGTCGACGCGGCCAGCGGCACTCTCGGGTCGAGCACGATCCTCCCCGGCTGGGCCGGCATCCACGCGGCCGACGAGGCGCGGTGGCGGCTCGGCCGACCCGTGCACGTCGACAACGACGCCAACCTGGGCGCGCTCGCGGAGATGACCTGGGGCGCGGCGCGCGGCCACACCGACGCCGCGTACATCAAGATCAGCTCTGGTGTCGGCGCCGGCATCGTGATCGGCGGCCAGGTTTACCACGGGCCGGGCGGGACGGCCGGTGAGATCGGGCACCTGACGCTGAACGAGAGCGGCCCGATGTGCCGGTGCGGCAACCGGGGCTGCTTGGAGACGTTCGCCGGCGGCCGCTACCTCGCCGAGCTGCTGCGACCGGCCCACGGCGACGGGCTGACCACGGCGCGGATCGTCGAGCTGGCCCTGTCCGGCGACGCGCCCTGCCGTCGTGCGGTCGCCGATGCCGGGCGCTATGTCGGCGCGGGCGTGGCGAGCCTCTGCAACCTGCTCAATCCGACCCGCGTGGTGGTCGGCGGCGCCCTGAGCCGGGCGGGCGACATTCTCCTGGAGCCGATGGCCGAGGCCGTGGGGCGGTCGGCGATCTCCAGCGCCGCGACGCTGCTGTCGATCGTGCCCGGAGTCCTCGGCGACCGCGCGGAGGTTCTCGGCGCCCTCGCGCTCGTGCTCCAGGCCTGGGAAGTTGTTTAATTCCTGAACACCCATGGCAAGCTGTGGCCAGCTTTTCGTTCATAGCTTGATTTGATCTTGAGGTCAGGTCTTTGATCACAAGGCTCGTCCCTCCTGATCCCGCCTGGAGCATGCCTCATGAAATTGAGGATCAAGGCCGCCCGCATCGGCATGGCCGTCACTCTCACCGTGTCCGGCCTCGCGCTGAGCGCGACCGGCGCCGCCGCGCAAGCCGGTTATCGCGACCCGCATGCCAGTGTTCCCGCCCGAGTGCACGACCTTCTCAAGCGCATGACGCTGGAGGAGAAGGTCGGCCAGATGGCACAGCCCGCCGTACTGAACATGCAGGGCGACTGCCAGTGGGCCGGCGGGGCGCTCGTCGACTCGTGCATGAAGCACGTCCTCACCGACCTCAAGGTCGGCTCGGTGCTGTCGGGCGGAGGTGAGACGCCGCCGTCGAACACGCCCAAGGACTGGGCCGACATGGTCAACACGATCCAGAAGTACGCGATCGACCACTCGCGTCTGCACATCCCGATCGTGTACGGCGTCGACGCCGTACACGGCCACAACAACGTGCTGGGCGCGACGAAGTTCCCCCAGCAGATCGGCGTCGGCGCGACCTGGGACCCGCAGGTCGCCGAGGCGATGGGCGTGTCCACCGCGACCGCCGTCAAGGCGACCGGCCCGCAGTGGGACTTCGCCCCGGTCGAGGACATCTCGCGCGACACCCGCTGGGGCCGCTACTACGAGACCTACTCCGAGGACCCGTACCTCGCCGGGTCCCTGGCGGCGAGCACCGTCCAGGGGCTGCAGAAGAGCGGCCAGGTCAGCGCGACGGTGAAGCACTTCGGCGGCTACTCCCAGCCGATCTCGGGCCACGACCGCACTGAGGCGCACCTGGACCCGCGCTACTTCCAGGACACGTTCCTGCCCGCGTACAAGGCGGCCGTCGACGCGGGCGCGGACACCCTGATGGCGAACTCCGGTTCCGTCAACGGGATCCCGGCGCACGCCTCGCACTACCTGCTCACCGACCTGCTGCGGCGCCAGTGGGGCTTCAAGGGCGTCGTGGTCAGCGACTGGGACGACGTGAAGGCGCTCCAGAACGCCTACCACCTCAGCGACACCTACGCCGGGGCGGTGGCCATCGCGGTGAACGCCGGCGTGGACATGGGCATGCTCCCGCCGGGCAGCCTCGACGACTTCGTCTCGGGCCTGCTCGCCGACGTGAAGAGCGGCAAGATCTCCAAGCGGCGCATCGACGAGGCCGTGTCGCGCATCCTCACCCAGAAGTTCGAGCTCGGCCTCTTCGACCACCCGTACGTGGACGCGTCCAAGGCCGACGCGGCCGTGCTCGGCGCCGACAAGGACCTCGCGGTCAAAGCCGCCACGGAGTCACAGACACTGCTGAAGAACGACGGCGGTGTGCTGCCGCTCTCGACGGGCACCGGCAAGGTCGTGGTGACCGGCGACAGCGCCGACTCGATCCCGAACCAGGACGGCGGCTGGACCATCCAGTGGCAGGGCATCCCGGACGGCGTGAAGGACCCGGGTGTCACGATCTACCAGGGCATCAAGAACGTCATCGGTGACCACGCGAAGCTCGTCAAGGACCCCGACGACGCCGTCGACCAGGCCGGGAAGGTCGACGCGACGGTGGTCGTCGTCGGTGAGAAGCCCGGCGCCGAGGGCCTCAACGACAACGAGGTGCCCGAGCTGACCGCCGACCAACAGACCCTTATCAATCGCCTCCAGGCCACCGGCAAACCCGTGATCGTGGACGTCGTCGCCGGGCGCCCGCTCGTCCTCGGCAAGGCCGCCGACTCCAAGCAGCTGCTCATGTCGTGGCTGCCCGGCAGCGAGGGCGGCACGGCCGTGGCGAACGTGCTGTTCGGCAAGGCGAACCCGAGCGGCCGCCTCCCGGTGTCGTGGCCGAAGACCACCGGCGACGAGCCGATGTTCTACCAGCAGCTCCCCGGCACCAACAGCGGCACGAGCTCGAACTACGAGCCGCTGTACGCGTTCGGCGCGGGCCTGTCCTACACGAGCTACGCGGTGCAGGACGTCGCGGTGTCGGGCCACAGCATCGTGAAGGTCTCGGTGAAGGTCGCGAACACGGGCGGCGCGGACGGCGACATGGTGGTGCCGGTCTTCGCCCAGCAGCCGGTCAGCCGGATCCTCGTCCCGCCGAACCGCCTCGTCGCCTACACGCGCGTGTCGCTGAAGGCCGGGCAGTCCGCGACCGTGTCGCTGTCGTTCCCGTTGTCGCGCCTCGCGGTGACCCAGGGCGACATCAACGGTTCCAGCACCCGCTCGGTGATCCCGGGCCTGTACAAGATCGTGGCCGGCGGCAAGTCCGCCGACCTGACGGTCCACTAGAAAACGACGACCGCCCCGGCGACGCGTGCGCGTCGCCGGGGCGGTCTCGTCTCTCACGGCGCCTTGAGCTGGCCCTCGCCCGTCACGATGTACTTGGTCGAGGTCAGCTCGGCCAGGCCCATCGGGCCGCGGGCGTGCAGTTTCTGGGTGGAGATGCCGATCTCCGCGCCGAACCCGAACTCCTCGCCGTCGGTGAACCGCGTCGAGGCGTTCACGATGACCGCCGCGGAGTCGACCAGGGACACGAACCGGCGCGCGGCGGCCTGCGACGTCGTGACGATCGCCTCGGTGTGCGCGGAGCCGTAGCGCCGGATGTGCGCGACGGCATCCTCGAGTGACGGCACCACGGCGGCGGCGAGGTCGAGGGAGAGGTATTCGGTCCCCCAGTCGTCCTCGGTCGCCTCCACCACGTCGGACGAGAAGGCGCGTACGCGGGTGTCGCCGTGCACGGTGACGCCCTTGTCCTTCAGGGCGGCGAGGGCGCGCGGCAGGAACGCCTCGGCGACGCTCTCATGGACGAGGACGGTCTCGGCGGCATTGCACACCGACGGCCGCTGCGTCTTGGCGTCGATGAGGATGCCGACGGCCATGTCGACGTCGGTGTCGGCGTCGACGTAGACGTGGCAGTTGCCGACGCCCGTCTCGATGACCGGCACCGTCGACTCCTCGACCACCGAGTTGATCAGCGCGGCGCCGCCGCGCGGGATCAGCACGTCGACCAGGCCACGCGCCCGCATCAGGTGCTTCACCGAGTCGCGCCCGCGGCCTGGAACGAGCTGCACCGCGTCGGCGGGCAGGTCCGTGAGCGCGGACCGCATCACCTCGACCAGCACACTGTTGGAGTCGTACGCCGAGGAGGACCCTCGCAGCAGCACGGCGCTGCCGCTCTTCAGCGTGAGGGCGGCCGCGTCGACGGTGACGTTGGGACGGCCTTCGTAGATGATGCCGACGACGCCGAGCGGTACGCGTACCTGCCGGAGCTCCAGGCCGTTCGGCAGCGTGTAGCCGCGGACGGACTCCCCCACCGGGTCGGGCAGCGTCGCGACATGGCGTACGGCGGCGGCGACGGCCGCGACCCGCTCGCCCGACAGGCTCAGCCGGTCGATCATGTACGCGGAGGTGTCGTTCTCCCGCGCACGCGCCACGTCGGCGGCGTTGGCCTCAACGATCTCCGCGGACCGGGCCTCCAGGGCGTCCGCGATCGCGTGCAGCGCGGCGTCCTTGGTACGGCGCGGCAGCGGAGCCAGCTCGGCGGCGGCCTGCCTGGCCCGCCGTGCCACGTCGAGTATCTGCTCCTGCGTGCTCACGTCTCCCCCTACGTCGTGTCTGATGAATCCCTGTCCGGCTGCGCGGCGCACAGACGACGCCTCGCCGCGTTGTCGCCGGTCGCCGGCCAAAACCAGGCCGGCCCCCTCCTCCGCCTGCGCACCGCTCGCTACGAACGTGATTCATCGGACCCGCCCTAACCAGGCCTGGCCGCCAGGACGACCAGGTCATCGCGGTGAATGATCTCGCGCTCGTACTCCGGGCCCATCTCGCGCGCCAGCCAGCGCGTCGAGCGGCCCATCATGTCGGGGATCTCCCCCGCGTCGTAGTTCACCAGGCCGCGGGCGACCACGTCGCCCTTCTCGTCGCACACGTCGACGGGGTCGCCGGCGCTGAAGTCGCCCTCGACGCCGATCACACCGGCCGGCAGCAGCGACTTTCCGCCCCGCGCCACCGCCTCGACCGCGCCGGGGTCGAGGCGCAGCCGGCCCTGGCCCGTCGTCGCGTGGGCCAGCCACAGCCGCCGCGACGACTGGCGTGCGCCCACCGGATGAAAGTAGGTGCCGACGTCGCCGCCGGCGAGCGCCTCGGCGGCCGAGCCCGCGTCGGTGAGCACCACCGGGATCCCGGCGATGCGGGCCGCCTCGACCTTGGTCACCATGCCGCCCGTGCCGACCCGTCCGGACCCGCCGAGGCTCACGCCGTCGAGGTCGGCGGGGCCGTGGACGTGCTCGATCCGGCGTGCGCCGGGCTGCCGGGGGTCACCGGTGTAGAGCGCGTCGACGTCGGAGAGCAGGATCAGCGCGTCCGCGCGTACGAGGTGGGCGACCAGGGCCGCGAGCCGGTCGTTGTCGCCGAAGCGGATCTCGTCGGTGGCGACGGTGTCGTTCTCGTTGACGATCGGCACGACGCCGAACGCCAGGAGCTGTTCGAGGGTGCGCTGGGCGTTGCGGTGGTGCGAGCGGCGCATCATGTCGTCGGCGGTGAGCAGCACCTGCCCGACGCGCAGGCCGTAGCGGGCGAACGAGGCGGTGTAGCGGGCCACGAGGAGCCCCTGTCCGACGCTCGCGGCGGCCTGCTGGGTGGCGAGGTCACGCGGGCGCGCGGGCAGGCCCAGCGGGCCGATGCCGGCGGCGATCGCGCCGGAGGAGACGAACACGACCTCGCGCACGCCGGCACGCGCGGCGAGGACCTCGACCAGGGCGTCGACGCGCGTGGCGTCGATCGTGCCGTCGGAGGTGGTCAGCGAGGACGACCCCGCCTTGACCACGACCCGGCGCGCCTCCGCTACGGCCGCGCGCACCGTGGCCGCCCTCGGGCTCCGCGCGAGCGGGTCACCGGCCGCCCAGCCTCAGGTCGGTGCCGCGGCGGCCGAGACCGTTGTCGGAGCCGGCCAGCACCTCCGGCTCCCAGTCGAAGACGATCGACTCCTCCGTGGTGCCGATGAGCACGGTCGCGCCGGCCTCGGCGCCCGCGGCCGCGAGCTTCTCCTCGACGCCGAGGCGGGCGAGCCGGTCGGCGAGGTAGCCGACCGCCTCGTCGTTGGTGAAGTCGGTCTGGCGCAGCCAGCGGACCGGCTTGTCGCCGGTGACCAGGAAGCTGCCGTCGCCGAGCAGCCGGACCTCGAAGTCCTTGCCGCCGACCGGCGCGGGGCGTACGACGGTGCGGGTGGGCTCCAGCACGGGCTGCGCGGCGCGGTGCTCGGCGACCATCTCGGCCATCGCGAAGCTCAGCGCGCGCAGGCCCTCACGGGTCGCGGCCGACACCTCGAAGACCTTCAGGCCGCGCTTCTCGAACTCGGGGCGTACGAGCTCGGCGAGGTCACGCGCCTCGGGGACGTCGACCTTGTTGAGCACGATCAGCCGCGGCCGTCCCGACAGCGGCTCCTCCCCGAGCGAGTCGTACGCGGCCAGCTCGGCCTCGATCACGTCGAAGTCGGAGACCGGGTCGCGGCCCGGCTCCATCGTGGCGCAGTCGAGCACGTGGACGAGTGTGGACGCCCGCTCGATGTGGCGCAGGAACTCCAGACCGAGGCCCTTGCCCTGGCTCGCGCCCTCGATGAGACCGGGCACGTCGGCGACCGTGTAGACCTCTTCGCCGGCGCTGACGACCCCGAGGTTGGGGATCAGCGTCGTGAACGGGTAGTCAGCGATCTTGGGCTTGGCGGCCGAGACCGCCGCGATCAGCGAGGACTTGCCCGCGCTGGGGAAGCCGACCAGCGCGACGTCCGCGACGGTCTTCAGCTCCAGGACGACGTCGAGCTCGTCGCCGGGCTCGCCGAGCAGCGCGAAGCCGGGCGCCTTGCGGCGCGCGGAGGCCAGCGCGGCGTTGCCGAGCCCGCCGTGACCTCCCTCGGCGACGACGAACCGCGTGCCGGCGCCGATGAGGTCGGCGAGGACCTCGCCGTCACGGGTCTTCACGACGGTGCCGTTCGGCACGGGCAGCACGAGGTCCTGGCCGTTGGCGCCGTTCTTGTGCGAGCCCTGGCCCTGCTTGCCGCCGGTCGCCTTACGGCGCGGGCGGTTGTGGTAGTCGAGCAGGCTGGCGGTGTTGACGTCGACCTCCAGGGTCACGTCACCGCCGCGCCCGCCGTTGCCGCCGTCGGGCCCACCGAGAGGCTTGAACTTCTCCCGATGGACAGAGGCGCAGCCGTTGCCGCCGTTTCCGGCCTGGATCTGCAGCACCACACGGTCGATGAACTGCGCACCAGTCCTGCGGCCTTCCGGCATGATCGCCTCTCATCTCAGAATGCGACGAGGGCGAACCGAAACCTCGGTCCGCCCTCGTCCTCAGCTTGCTTGTCCGTCGGCGGATCTACTCCGCCGGCGGGACGATGCTCACGGCGCGACGGCCGCGGTAACGGCAGAACTCCACCGCACCGGCGACGAGCGCGAACAGCGTGTCATCCTTGCCGCGTCCGACACCCGGACCGGGGTGGAAGTGCGTGCCGCGCTGCCGGACGATGATCTCGCCGGCGTTGACCCGCTGGCCGCCGAACCGCTTCACTCCGAGGCGCTGGGCATTGGAGTCGCGACCGTTACGGCTGGAGGAGGCGCCCTTCTTATGTGCCATGTCTACGCCCTCTTACTTTCCGGCCTTGATACCGGTCACCTTGACCTGGGTGTACGGCTGGCGGTGACCCATGCGCCGCTTGTACCCGGTCTTGTTCCGGTAGTGCATGATGTTGATCTTCGGGCCCTTGGTCGCACCGAGAATCTCGGCGGTGACCTCGTACTTGGCCACCTTGGCGGGCTCGCTGACGACGCTGTCGCCGTCGACGACGAGCACGGCCGGCAGCGTCACCGTTGAACCGACCTCACCGGCCACCTTGTCGACGGTGAGCACGTCGTCGACGGCCACCTTCTCCTGCCTGCCGCCGCAACGGACGATCGCGTACACCGCGGAACCTTTCCTTTGCGTGCCTCGGGCACGACTAACCGAACAAAGCTCATTTTGGAAGCTGCTGCCTGCCCCCATCAGAAGAAGGGACCCAGGCGCGCTAACAACGGCGCAATGAAACGCCGGACATTCAGAGTACCGGATCCGGTGCCCTCTGGTCGAACCGGCGCCCATTCCGGGCCGTGGTCACAGGGGCCACGGCCCGTACGGGCGTCAGTCCGCGGTGGCCTCGGACTTCGCGCGCGGCGAACGGCGCGAGCGCCTCCGCCGGGCGCCGGAGCCGGACTCGCCGTCAGGCGACTGGTCCGCCTCGTCCGCATGGTCGGTGTGCTCCTCGTGGTCCGCGTCGGCCTGGGCCGGCTCGGAACCGTCATGCGGGCCGTTGCCGTTCTCCGCGGGCTCGGAACCGGCCTCGGCGGCGAGCTCGGGACCGTCGGTCATCGCGGCCCGGTTGCGCTCGCTGCGGGAGATCTTGTCCTCGACGGCCTTCTCGATCTCGCCCTTGCGCTTCCGCCGGCGGCTCGGCCCGGCGGCCTTGTCCGCCTTGGGCTCGACCGGCGACAGCGTGACGTGGATGCCACGGCCGTTGCAGCACTCGCACGGCTCGGAGAAGGACTCCAGGAGCCCCCCGCCGACGCGCTTGCGGGTCATCTGCACCAGGCCCAGCGAGGTGACCTCGGCGACCTGGTGCTTGGTGCGGTCGCGCGACAAGCACTCCAGCATGCGCCGCAGCACCAGCTCGCGGTTGCTCTCCAGCACCATGTCGATGAAGTCGATGACGATGATGCCGCCGATGTCACGCAGCCGCAGCTGGTGGACGATCTCCTCGGCCGCCTCCAGGTTGTTGCGGGTGACCGTCTCTTCGAGGTTGCCGCCCTGCCCGGTGAACTTGCCGGTGTTGACGTCGACGACCGTCATGGCCTCGGTGCGGTCGATGACCAGCGAGCCTCCGCTGGGCAGCCAGACCTTGCGCTCCATGGCCTTGGCGATCTGCTCGTCCACGCGGTAGTCGCTGAAGACGTCCTCGCTCTCGTCCCACCGCACCAGCCGGTCGGCCAGGTGAGGTGCGACGTAGCCGACGTACTCCTTGACCATGTCCCAGGCGTCGTCGCCCTGGACCACGAGCTTGGCGAAGTCCTCGTTGAAGATGTCGCGGACGACCCTGATGGTCAGGTCCGGCTCGCCGTACAGCATGGCGGGCGCGTTGGCCGTCTTGCTCTGGCGCTTGATGTTCTCCCACTGCGCCGCGAGCCGCGACACGTCGCGGGCCAGCTCCTCCTCGGCCGCGCCCTCGGCGGCGGTCCGCACGATCACGCCGGCGTTCTCCGGCATGACCTTCTTGAGGATCTGCTTGAGCCGCGTGCGCTCCTTGTCGGGCAGCTTGCGGCTGATGCCGGTCATCGAGCCGTCCGGGACGTACACGAGGTAGCGGCCCGGCAGCGAGATCTGGCTGGTCAGCCGGGCGCCCTTGTGGCCGAGCGGGTCCTTGGTGACCTGTACCAGGACCGACTGGCCGGACTTCAGCGCCGCCTCGATGCGGCGCGGCTGGCCCTCCAGGCCCGCGAGATCCCAGTTGACCTCGCCGGCGTACAGGACGGCGTTGCGGCCCTTGCCGACGTCGACGAACGCCGCCTCCATCGAGGGCAGGACGTTCTGCACCTTGCCGAGGTAGACGTTGCCGACGTAGGACTGGTGGCTCGACCGGTCGACGTAGTGCTCGACGAGGACGTTGTCCTCCATCACGCCGATCTGGGTGCGGTCGCCCTCCGAGCGGATCACCATCACGCGGTCGACGGACTCGCGCCGGGCGAGGAACTCCGACTCGGTGACGATCGGCGGCCTGCGGCGGCCCTGCTCACGGCCCTCACGGCGGCGCTGCTTCTTGGCCTCCAGCCGCGTCGACCCCTTGACCGACTGGACCTCGTCCTCGGCGGAGCGGGGCTCACGTACGTGCACCACCGTGTTGGGCGGGTCGTCCGGCGACAGGTCGTCGCCGTCTCCCCCGCCGGTGCGGCGGCGACGGCGGCGACGGCGGCGCGTCGACGCCGACTCCTCGTCGTCGGTGTCGTCGGAGTCGTCGGCCTGCGGCTCGTCCTCGACGCCGGTGTCGTCGGCGTCCTGGCCGTCACGCGCCTTGCCACGGCCGCGTCCGCCGCGGCGACGGCGACGGCGGCCGTTGCGGTCCATGCCGTCATCGTCGTCGGACTGGTCGTCGTCCGGCTCCTCGGCCTTCGCCTGGGGCTCGGTCTTGGCCTTCGGCTCCTGCTTCGGCCTCTGCTCGGTCTTGGGCTTCTGCTCGGTCTTGGGCTCGACCTTGGCCTTCGGCTGGCCTTCCGCCTTCGGCTTGGCCTTGGGCTCGACCTCCTGCAGCGCGGGCGGCTGGAAGACGACCATCGGCGGCTGGAACGCCGCCTCGGGCACCTCCGGCGGCGCGCCCGCGGGCCGGGTCGCGATCACCGGCTCGGCGGCGGGCGCTTCCGCGACCGGCGCCTTGGCGGTGCTCCGGCGCGTACGGGTACGTGCCGGCTTCTTCTCGGGCTCGGCGGCCTCTGGCTCCGCGGCCGGGTCCGGCGCGGACGCCGTGGCCGTGTCCGGGGACGCCTTGCTCGCGGCGGACCGCGTCTTCGCAGGTGCCTTCTCCGCAGCGGGCTCGGGCGCGTCGCCGGCGGTGGCCGTGGCGGCCGCGGCCGCCGTCGTGGTGCGGCGGGCCGGGGCAGGCTCATCGACCGGCTCGGGCGGTGGCCCGGCCGGGCGGCTGGCCCGGCGTGGGCGGGACGCCTTACCCGCCTCTACCGATGTTCCGTTAGCGTTGTCGTCGGTGTCGCCGGTGGCGTCACCGAGCTCGTTATCAAGCATGCGGGCAATCTCCCGTCAGGCTCCCGGGCGCGACCCGCAAGGGGTGCGCCGCGCAGGAGCGCTCCGTTTCTCGTTAGCGCCGGCCTGGCCCTTTCGGGTCGTGCCGACAAAGTCATCAGGGGTGCGCCCGGTCCCCGGTGAGAAGCCATGCCGTGCATGGAGTCTTCTTCCTACGGCTGGGCGCCGACGGCGTCCGGGTCCGCCATCCGTACGGCGTCCGCGCTTACGGCGGCAACATCGCCTGCCGGTGCGGTCTGCCGGTCGGGGGTCAGCGGGTCGGTGAGTTCACCGGTGGCTTCTACAAGTGGCCCCTGCGCAAGCCGCGTCACGAACGGAGGCGACGGCGGCGCGAGGTCGGCCACCTGGCGAAGTCCGGTGAGGACGTCGTCAGGTCGTACAGCAGGTGTCATGTGCCGAACAACTATTCGAAGTATGGCACATGTCGCACCTGGGTCTTCGGTGGCACGCCGGTCGAGCTCGCACGCGATGACCGCGGCACGGGCATCGAAGCGCCGGCGTCCCTTCTTCGTGAGGCGTTCGACCTCGATCTCGCCGGACGCCATGAACGCGCGTGCGGCCGCTTCCGCGACGTCTGGGGCGACGCCGGGGAGACGTACGAGCCACGATGACGCCTCCAGCCGGTCCGCCAGGGTGCCGGCCCCCGCCACGACGGCGTCGAGGACGTCGAGGCCCTCGGGTAGCGCGTCGTCGAGGTCGGCCCGTACCCGGTGCGGATCGCAGGGGGCGGTGAGCCCGATTTCGAGGTATTCCGCCTCACTGGCAACACCGGTGGCCGCCGCACCCGCATACGAGATCTTCGGGTGAGGAGTGAAGCCGGCACTGAAGGCCACTGGGATCCCGGCGCGCCTGACGGCGCGTTCCACGGCCCGGGAGATGTCGCGGTGGCTGGTGAACCGCAGCCTGCCGCGCTTGGCATATCGCAGGCGCAGCCGCTGGGTCACGGGGGCCGGTGCCGGGCCCTCCGGCATGGGAGCCAGGGTTTTGGTCCTTCCTACTCGTGCCAGGGCGAAAAGTCTTTGTCCCATAAGAGTACGGGGTCAGCGGGACCGTGTATCCAGGCCCAGTGCCCTTGAGACGGAACGCGCGGCCGCGCGCGCCGGTTCCCACACGCGCGAACCGAACCACCGGGCCGCGGGGACGACGACGGCGCGCCACACCGCGGCGATCACCCGCAAAACGGGCATGACCAGGGTCTGCCACGCCCAGACGACCGGCCGTACGAAGACGTGGAACAGCACGATCCCGGCCAGCCGCCAGCAGTACGCGATCAACCGGCCGAACGCGACCAGCCCCGGCCAGAGCAGGCCCCACAAGGCCGCGAGCCCCCGTCCGAGCCAGACGAACGGCCTCAGCAGCATCACGAGCATCCAGGCGAGGGAGACACCGAACGGCCGGAGAACGTACCGCCAGAGGAACCTGGCGACCGGCACGAGGATCTCCATCACGACCCATCGCAGCGGGATCCACACGAGAACCCTCAGCAGCCACCGCAGCGGCGGCCAGAGAACGACCCCCCACAGCCAGGCCAGCGCCCATCCGATGGCGTTCAGCAGCCAGACCAGGGGGCGCACGAAGACGTAGTGGAGCGCGATCCCGATGGGCCGCAGCACGTACGCCCCGACGAACCGTCCGACGGCCGCCAGCACCTCCCAGAGGAGCCGCAGCGGCACGACGACGATCAGTACGGGGATCGCGACGCAGCCCGGAGGCTCCTGTCCCGTGGTCGTCATCTCGTGTCCGCCTTCCCTTCGCTCACCGGTCGGACGCGGCGGCAGGATCGGCGGTTCCTCCCAAGTGCCGCGAATCAGGCGGGAGGGGCGGTCGAGCGGCGCACGATGAGCATGTGCGGCATCAGCACCTGGGGCGCCGGGTCGTCGCCGGACGGTTCGAGGAGCAGGCGACCCGCCGTGGCGCCCTTCTTGGTCTTGGGCTGGCGGACGGTCGTGAGCCCGGCCGGTGCGGCGGCGGGGACGTCGTCGAAGCCCACCACCGAGAGCTCCCCCGGCACGTCGACTCCCCGCTGGGCCGCGACGTCCAGCACAGCGAAGGCGATCTCGTCGGTCGCCGCGATCACCGCGGTGGGCCGCGGCCGCAGGTCCAGCAGGCGCGCCGCCGCCCTGCGTGCGACCTCCCGGTCATTGGACGTCGCGTGGATCGGCACGTCGTCCCAGGAGAGACCCGCCTCGACGCAGGCGTCGCGGTATCCGGCGAGCCGCGCGCGGCCGGCACCGAAGCGGTGCTCGGTGTCGTCGCCCCGGCCCAGCGGCGGACCGGCCATCGACTGGGCCCCGACGACGGCGATGCGCCGGTGGCCGAGGGTGAGCACATGGAGGGCGACCTCGCGCGCGGCGATACGGTCCTCGATGCCCACGAACGGCACACCCGGGACGTACGGGTAGTCGACGGTCACGACGGGGAGCCTGCGGCGCAGCACGGTCTCCACCAGCGAGTTGCCCTCGGGGGTGAACAGGCAGAAGCCGTCGACCACGGCGTCGCTGATGACCTCCTCGGCCATCCCGGGCGACGGCCAGCCGATGAGGTGGATCCCGGTGCCCGACTGCTCCGCGACGCTCGCCAGGCCGCGCAGGAAGCCGACGGCGTACGAGTCGGCGAAGGCGTAGGACAGCGCCTCGGTGAAGACGACGCCGATCACTCCGGCACGCCCCCTCCTGAGGGTGCGCGCGGCCGGGTTCGGACCGGGGTAGTTCAGCTCCTCGGCCTTCTCCAGGATCTTCCGCCGCAGCTCCTCATTGAGCTGGTCAGGCCGGGAGAAGGCATTGGAAACGGTCGTGCGGGAGACGCCGACCAGATCGGCGATCGTCTGAAGAGTGATGCGGGCCACAGGCGAAAGCCTAGTTCTGAATTGATTCAGAAGCGCCATCGGCGTAGTCTCAGTGGTGTCTGAATCGATCAAGTTAATTGGAGAGGGGCCGATGTCACCGCTGCAGCTCATGGCTTTCATGGTCGCGACCGAGAAGGGGCGTTCACTCGCCCAGGAAGCACTTCCGGACGCGCCGAAGGTTCCGTACGAGGAGCCCAAGGAGCCGCGGACGCCCGTCGTCCGCATCCACCTCGCCGGCCTGCTGCGCCGAACGGCCGACCGAGTTGATCCCTGCCCGGTACCGTCCGCGGCCTGACACACCGATCCGGTGGGCCCGCGGGCGTACCGGATCCCCAGAACACAAAAGGCCGAGCTCAGAGGCGACCCCGCCCGCCGAGCTCGGCCTTTGCCATGTCTCAGACCACGCTGAGCGGCAGGAGCCTCTTCCCCGTCGGGCCGATCTGGATCTCGGTGTCCATGGTCGGGCAGACGCCGCAGTCGTAGCAGGGGGTCCAGCGGCAGTCCTCGACCTCCGGCGACTCCCCGTCCGTCGCCTCCTGCCAGTCCTGCCAGAGCCACTCGCGGTCGAGGCCCGCGTCGAGGTGGTCCCAGGGCAGGACCTCGACCTCCTCGCGCTCACGCACGGTGTACCAGTCGAGGTCGATGCCCTGCTCGGCCAGCTCCTTGTCGGCACACGCCCGCCACCGGGCGTACGAGAAGTGCTCGCTCCAGCCGTCGAACCGGCCGCCGTCCTCCCAGACGGCCCGGATGACCTTCCCGACGCGGCGGTCGCCGCGGGACAGGAGGCCCTCGATGATGGACGGCTCGCCGTCGTGGTAGCGCAGGCCGATGGCGCGGCCGTACTCCTTGTCGCGGCGCAGTGAGTCCTTCAGCGCCCGCAGCCGCCGGTCGACCGTCTCGTGGTCGCACTGGGCGGCCCACTGGAACGGCGTGTGCGGCTTCGGCACGAACCCGCCGATCGAGACGGTGCAGCGGATGTCGCGGCGCCCGGTCGCCTCGCGGCCCGCCTTGATCACGCGCTTGGCCATGTCGGCGATGGCGAGGACGTCCTCGTCCTCCTCGGTCGGCAGGCCGCACATGAAGTAGAGCTTGACCTGCCGCCAGCCGTTCTCGTACGCCGTCGTGACGGTGCGGATCAGGTCGTCCTCGGTGACCATCTTGTTGATCACCTTGCGCATGCGCTCGGAGCCGCCCTCGGGCGCGAAGGTGAGCCCGGAACGCCGCCCGCCGCGGGAGAACTCGTTGGCCAGCGTGATGTTGAACGCGTCGACGCGCGTGGACGGCAGCGACAGCGAGGTGTTGGTGCCCTCGTAGCGGTCGGCGAGGTCCTTCGCGATGCCGCCGATCTCGGAGTGGTCGGCGCTGGACAGGCTCAGCAGGCCGACCTCCTGGAAGCCGGAGTTCTTCAGCCCGGACTCGACCATCGAGCCGACCGTGGTGATCGAACGCTCGCGTACGGGCCGCGTGATCATGCCCGCCTGGCAGAAGCGGCAGCCGCGCGTGCAGCCGCGGAAGATCTCCACGCTGAACCGCTCGTGCACGGTCTCGGCGAGCGGGACCAGCGGCTTCTTGGGGTACGGCCACTGGTCGAGATCCATGACGGTGTGCTTGGCGACCCGCCACGGCACACCGGGCCGGTTCGGCGCGACCCGCTGGATCCGCCGGTCGGCCAGGTATTCGACGTCGTAGAACCGCGGCACGTAGACGCCGCCGGACCGCGCCAGCCGCATGAGCAGCTCGTCACGCCCGCCGGGCCGCCCCTCGCCCTTCCACTCGCGGATCACCTCGGTGATCGCCAGCACGATCTCCTCACCGTCGCCCAGCACGGCGGCGTCGAGGTAGTCGGCGATCGGCTCGGGGTTGAACGCGGCGTGCCCGCCGGCCAGCACGATCGGATGCTCGTCCGTACGGTCACGCGACTCCAGCGGGATCCCCGCGAGATCGAGCGCGGTGAGCATGTTGGTGTAGCCGAGCTCGGTGGAGAAGCTGACCCCCAACACGTCGAACGCGCCCACGGGCCGGTGCGCGTCGACGGTGAACTGCGGGATGGCATGCTCACGCATGAGCGCCTCGAGGTCGGGCCACACGCTGTACGTGCGCTCGGCCAGCACCCCGTCACGCTCGTTGAGCAGCTCGTAGAGGATCTGGACACCCTGGTTGGGCAGGCCGACCTCGTACGCGTCGGGGTACATGAGCGCCCAGCGGACCTGAGCCTCGTCCCACTCTTTGACCGAGGAGTTCAGCTCACCGCCGACGTACTGAATCGGCTTCTGCACCTGAGGGAGCAGCGGCTCCAGACGCGGGAAGAGCGACTCGACGGACATGGCGAAAGCCTCCGGAAAACGGGACTGGGATCAAACATCGAGCCTACCGCCGCCGACCTCATCCCCCGGTCACTCGTACGGATTGCGCCGTAGGTGGACGGCCTCCAGGAGGCCGAGGGCGATCATGTTGGCGAAGGTCGCGGAGCCGCCGTAGGACACGAAGGGCAGGGGCAGGCCGGTGATGGGCATGATCCCGACCGTCATGCCGATGTTCTCGAACGTCTGGAACGCCAGCCAGCACACCACGCCGCTCGCCACCAGCGCCCCGAACAGGTCCGCGGCCTGCATGGCGATGCGGAGGCCGCGCCACAGCACCACGCCGAGCAGTGCGGTGATCAGCGCCGCGCCGATGAAGCCGAGCTCCTCCCCTGCGACGGTGAAGATGAAGTCGGTGTGCTGTTCGGGGACGAAGTGGCCCGTGGTCTGCTCGCCGTGGAACAGGCCTTTGCCGAAGACGCCGCCCGAGCCGACGGCGATGCGGGCCTGCTGGGCGTTGTAGCCGGCGCCGCGCGGGTCGCGGGACGGGTCGGCGAAGGCCGTGAAGCGGTTGATCTGGTACGGCTTGAGCAGGTGCAGCCACCACACCGCCAGCGCGGCCGAGGCGGCGCCGGCGAACAGGCCCGACACCCAGCGCTTGGGCGCTCCCGAGACCGCCAGCATGCCGATGATCACCGCGCCGAACACCAGCGTGGTGCCGAGGTCGGGCTGGAGCATCACGAGTGCGCCGGGCAGCGCGGCCAGGGCAAGGGCGATGGCGATGTCGCGGCGGCCCGGGCCGATCTCGCCGTCGCGGGGCTCGCCGAGGATCATCGCGAGCAGCACGACCATCCCGACCTTGGCGAACTCCGAGGGCTGGAGCTGGAAGCCGCCGCCCACGGTGATCCACGAGTGGGAGCCGTTGATCGTCGAGCCGAGCGGGCTGAGCACGGCGACCAGGCCGACGCAGGCCGCGGCGTAGACGATCGGCGCGTACGCCCGCAGCAGGCGGTAGTCGAGCGCGGCGGTGACCGCGCCGAGCACCAGGCCGATCGCGAGGTTGAACACGTGTTTCTTCAGGAACGCGTGCGGGTCGCCGCCGGCCTCGGCCAGCCCGGCGCGCGTCGCGGAGTACACCAGGAGCGAGCCGACGACCGACAGCACGGCGACGGTGGAGATCAGGATCCAGTCGAGCCGCCGCAGCGAGGACTCGGCCAGCCGCGTGAGCCGTGAGCGCTGCCCGACCGTGCCGCCGTACCCGCCGATCACTCTCGCCTCCGGTAGCCCACAACCGCCTCGGGTTCCTTGGCGACCGGGTCGCCGAAGCCCTGCGGCGCGACGACGCTGCCATCGGGCGCCACCGTGGGGAGCTTGTCCGGGAGCTTCCCGTCGACCAGGTCCGGCTTATGGCCCTTCTTCAGGCCGTACATGTCCTCCCAGATCTCACGGACGGCGGGAGCGGCCGTCGTCGCGCCGGTCCCGGTCTGGGTGACCATCACGACGACGACATAGCGGGGGTTCTTGGCCGGCGCGAAAGAGGCGAACCAGGAGTTGTCCTTCTTGCCGAAGACCTCGGCGGTGCCGGTCTTGCCGGCGACGGCGAGCTTGTCGAGGGGGAATCCGCTGAACGGCCCGGCGGCGGTGCCGGACTTCGGCACGTCGGCCATCGCGCTCCGCAGGTACGCCAGGACCTTCTTGGGCACCGGCAGCGTGGAGGCCTTCACCGGGTCGACGCGCCGGGTGACCTTCCCGTCCGGCGACAGCACCGCCTTGGCGACGCGCGGGCTCCACAGGGTGCCGCCGTTGGCGAGCGCGGCGTACGCGCGGGCGAGCTGCAGCGGCGTGACGAGCACGTCGCCCTGGCCGACGGCGAAGTTGGCCGCGTCGCCCGCGCGGAAGACGTAGCCGTCGACGCAGTTCTCCGACGCGATCTGCTTGAGGTACGCGGCGCGCGCCGGGTCGGTCTTGGCCACGTCGGGGTAGCCGGTCTTGCCGTGCTTGCAGTCCGAGGCCTTGGTGGCGTTCCAGTATTCGGTCTTCCACTCGCGGCTCGGGATGCGCCCGGGCGACTCGCCCACGATGTCGATGCCGGTGCGCTTGCCGAAGCCGAACGCCTTGGCCATCTTGATCATGGGGTCCTTGGGCTTCTTCACCGGGTGGATGGCGCCGTCGCGCTGCCACTCCTCGTAGGCGAACCGGTAGAAGATCGTGTCGCAGGACATCACGATCGCCTGGTGGAGGCTGATGTCGCCGCCGGACTCGCCCTCGAAGTTGCTGAACGAACGGCCGCCGACCATGTACGACGACGGGCACGAGTAAATACCGTGCAGCGGGTAGTGGTCCTTCACCGCCGCAGGCAGCGAGGAGATCTTGAACGTCGAGCCGGGCGCGAACTCCCCCTGGGTCGCCCGCGAGATCAGCGGCTGCCCCTTGCTCTTGTTGAGCAGCCCGTCGTACTCGTTCTGGGAGATGCCGCCGGTCCACACGCCGGGGTCGTACGTCGGGTAGCTCGCGAGCGCCAGGACGCGGCCGGTGCGGACGTCCATGACGACGCCGGCCGCCGAGTCGGCGGGGTCGCCGCGCTTGCGCGCGTCCTTGACGGCACGGCCGATCGCGCGCTCGACGTCACCCTGGATCTTGGCGTCGATGCTGGTGACGAGGTTGCCACCGGACAGCGCCGGCTGCTCGGAGGCGATGCCGGTGACCCGCCCCTGGCTGTCGACCAGCACCCGGCGTACGCCCGGGCGGCCGCGCAGGTCGTTGTCGTAGATCGCCTCCAGCCCGTCGCGGCCGATCAGGTCGACACCGGAGTAGCCGGTGACCTTGATGCCCTTGCGCTTGTTCAGCTCGTCCTGCGTGATCGGCTGGAGGTAGCCGAGGGCCTGCGCGGCGCCGGCCCCGTCGGTGCGTGGGTAGTCGCGCACCGCCTGGAGCTGGGCGTTGATGCCGGGGAAGTCCTCCTGCCGCTCCCTGATCTGCAGGGCCTTCTGCGGCGAGGCGTGGTCGTCGATGGGGATCGGCTGGTACGGAGATCCGGTCCAGCAGGGGCGTTTGATGCCCGGCCCGCACAGCTGGATCTTGGCGGCGATCTTCTCGTACGGCGTGCCGAGCACTCCGGCCAGCCGCCGCAGCACCGCCTTGCCGCCGTCCTTTTGCCGCAGCAGCGTCGTACGGTCCGCCGACACGACCAGGGCCGTACGGTTGCGCACGAGCGGGCGGCCCGCGTCGTCGAGGATCAGCCCGCGCGGGGCCGGCACCACGATGTCGCGGATGCCGTTGTCGGCGGCGATCCGGCGGTAGTGCGCGCCGTTCATGACCTGCAGGTACCAGAGCCGGCCGCCGAGTGACAGCAGCAACGACATGACCAGGACGTGCAGGACCACCAGCCGCAGGTGCGAACGCGACCCCATGACCCTCCTATCTCGCGCGGTAGAAGCCCGGTACCGGTTCGAGCCCGTGGGTGTTGTGCGGGCGTTCCGCGCGTCTCGTCAGCCGCAGGACCGCCCACACGACGAACGGGCCGGCGGCCATGTCGTAGAAGATCTGCAGCGGCAGGACGTGGGAGACGATGGGCCAGTTGGCCCGCGGGTCGCCCAGCATGGAGCCGAGTGCGGCGTAGAGCACCGAACCGGCGACCGCGCCCGCCGCGACCGCGACGAACGGCAGCACCGCCGACCGGTCCATCTCCGGCTCGGCGAGCCCGCAGACGTACCCGATCAGGCAGTAGACGAGAGCGTAGCGGCCGATCGTGTGGTCGGCGGGCGGCACGATGTCGGTGGCCAGACCGGCGCAGAAGCCGGCGACGAGACCGAGCAGCGAGCCGTTGACCAGGGCGAGCGCGACGACGGAGAGCAGCACGATGTCCGGGATGACCGACCCGGGCAGCGGCAGGCGGTTGGCCACCGTCACCTGCAGGACCAGGGCGGCGATGACGACGATGGTGGCGAGCAGGTTCCGTGACATCGTCAGCCCCTTCGCGTCTTTCTCGGTGCCGGCGACGACTGCGGCGACGCGGGCGTGGACCGGGGGCGGGACGGGGTCGACTTCGGTTTCGGTTCAGGCTTCGGCGGCGTGGGCGATGGCGTCGGGGTCGGGGTCGGGGTCGGCGGCAGCACCGCGTCGCGGGGGTTCTTCTTGGGCGCGCCCACCACGACACCGACGACGTCAAGGCCGGTGTAGTGCACGTACGGGCGCACGACCGCCGTGCGGGACAGCGCGCCGGGTGTGCGTTCGATCCGCGTGATGGCGCCGATCGGCACGCCGGGAACGTACGGGGTGTCGCCCTGGGAGCCGAACGAGACGATGCGCTGGCCCGGCCGCATCGTCACCGTCGAGTCGAGCAGCTGGAAGCGCAGGTTGTTGCCGCCGCGCCGCCCGGCGCCCTGGATGATGCCGATCTCGTCGGAGTCCTCCAGGCGCCCGCCGATCGAGGACGCCGCGTCGGTGGCGAGCATGACCGTGGAGGTGGACGGGCCGACGCGGGTGACCCGGCCGACCATGCCGTCGCCGTTGATCACCGTCATGTCGGAGCGGACGCCGTTGGCGCTCCCGATGTCGATGGTCACGGTGTTCTCCAGCCCTTCGCCGGAGGAAATCACCTCGGACGGGACGATGCGGTAGCGGCCGAGACCGGCGGTGCCGAGGAGCCGGTCGAGCTCGGCGGAGCGCCTCTTGTCGATCTGGTCGGTGCGCACCTGCTGCCGGAGCCGGGCGTTCTCGCGTTCGAGGCCCTTGATCCGCCGGTGGGCGCCGGGACTGCCGGTGATCGTGTGGAACGCCCCCGCCACGGGACGGAACACCGCCGTGGCGCCCTCTTCGATGGGGCCGAAGATCACCTCTCCGAAGCCGCGCAGGAACCGCAGCGGCGATCCGTCGCCGCCGCGGTAGTCGACAGTGATCAAGGCGAGCGAGGTGAGCAGCAGGGCTCCGAGCACGGCGCGGGTTCGCCGGGTGTCGTTCACCGGCCGTCGACCCTAGCGCCTCGGTTCGGGTACGAGAACCTGCCGCAACGCCTCGAAATCCTCGACGCACTTACCGGACCCCAGGACTACCGAGTCGAGCGGGTTGTCGACCATATGGATCGGCATCCCGGTCTCCTCACGGAGCCGTTCGTCGATGTTCTTCAGCAGCGCGCCACCCCCGGTGAGGGCGATGCCGCGATCCATGATGTCGCCGGACAGCTCGGGCGGGCACTTGTCGAGCGTGGTCTTCACCGCGTCGACGACCGTGTTGACGGGCTCCTCGATGGCGCGGCGGATCTCCTCGGCGGAGATCACGACGGTCTTCGGCAGGCCGCTGACGAGGTCACGGCCCCGGATCTCGGCGTGCGGCTCGTCCTCGAACGGGTACGCCGACCCGATCGCCATCTTGATCTCCTCGGAGGTGCGCTCCCCGAGCATCAGGGAGTACTCCTTCTTGGCGTACGAGATGATCGCCTGGTCGAGTTCGTCTCCGCCGACACGGATGGACTGGCTCGTCACGATGCCGCCGAGAGAGATGATCGCCACCTCGGTGGTGCCGCCGCCGATGTCGACCACCATGTTGCCGGTGGGCTCGTGGACGGGCAGGCCGGCGCCGATGGCGGCGGCCATCGGCTCCTCGATGATGTAGACGCGTCTCGCACCGGCCTGGTAGCCCGCCTCTTTCACGGCGCGCTGCTCGACCCCGGTGATCCCGCTGGGCACGGCCACCACGATCCGCGGCTTGGCGAAGTGCCTGCGTTTGTGCACCTTCTGGATGAAATATCGGAGCATGCGTTCGGTCACGTCGAAGTCGGCGATGACCCCGTCCTTCAACGGACGGACCGCGACGATGTTGCCCGGCGTCCGGCCGATCATCCGCTTGGCCTCGATGCCGACGGCCACGATCTTGCCGGTGTTGGTGTTGATCGCTACGACAGAGGGCTCGTTGAGCACGATGCCGCGTCCGCGGACGTAGACCAACGTGTTCGCCGTACCCAGATCGACCGCCATGTCGCGGCCGAGGAACGACAGCTTGTTACCCATGAAGAAAGGCAGCCCTTCGGGATTGGCGGGCGTGCGATGCGCATTGTCATGGTAACTCGGAACACGGGTCCGGATGGAGGACCAAACGGCGAGTGTCGCCGGGTCAGTCAAGGTCAGGTCAGAGGTTGCCAGATGAAAAACAAACACGCGGACCAGGATCTTCCCGGCCCGCGTGCGTCCACACCGATGTCAGAAAAGATTCGGGAAGAAGAGCTTGATCTCGCGGTCGGAGGACTCGGCGGAGTCCGAACCGTGGACGATGTTCTCCTGGATCTCCAGGGCGTGATCGCCCCGGATCGTGCCCGGAGCGGACTTCACCGGGTCGGTGGCGCCGGCGAGCGCGCGGAACGCCTCGATCGCGCGCGGCCCCTCGAGCACCATGGCGACCAGCGGGCCGCCGGTGATGAAGTCGACGAGCGATCCGAAGAACGGCCTCTCACGGTGCTCGTCGTAGTGGGCCTCGGCGACGTCGCGATCGATCGTGCGAAGCTCCAGCGCGACGACCTTCAGGCCCTTGCGCTCGACGCGTGCGATCACGTCACCGACAAGGCCGCGGCGCACGCCATCGGGCTTGACGAGGACAAGAGTGCGTTCGGACACGGATGGTTCTCCTCGGATTCACAGTGATGATCTCGGCGCGGTGGCCACGACAGAGGGGGCACCGTGGCGGGCACGGCGGCCATCGTGATTCGCGGCGCTGGCGGCACGCGTCACCGCGGCCCGGCCTCCGCATATCGCTGCGATCCTACCCGGCCTGCAACGCGGCGCCGTCAGACTCCTGCGCCGCCGCGATCGAGGTGCTCCGCGGGGTGCGTGCCCGGCTGATCCAGGCGGTCGCCGCCGCCAGGATCACGGCGAGGAGCCCGGCCGCCACGAGCCAGAGCCGGTAGGCGGCCGTCAGCGCGATGAGCGCCTCCGTGGCCCCTCCGCCCGCGCGGGTGACGGCGCCGACCTTGGCGACCTGGAGCGGCCCGACGACGAGATGGCCGCCGAGGACGGCGGGGAAGCAGAGCGACAGGCCGAACAGCGCGGAGCCGATCTCGGTGTGGCGCAGGGCCGCCGCGACCATCAGCCCGACACCGGCGCCGAGGACGCACAGCGCCCCGAGCAGCGCCCACTGGTCGGCACGCGCGCCCATCGTCACGAACACCGTCAGGAACAGCAGGATCGCGACGATGGCGAGGCCGTGGCCGCTGAGCACCGCGCCCCGCCCGGAGGCGCGGCCGAGCGCGGCCGACGCCAGCGCCGCGACGACGGCGCACACCGCGCCCGCCACGAACGGCGTCAGGGACGCGCCGCGACCGCCCAGCAGACCGGCGAGCGGCCCGGTGACCGGCATGACGAGCAGTCCGGCGGCGAGCATGACGACGGCGAGGCCGAACGGGCTGCCGGTGGCGGCGTGGCGCGAGCCGACCGCGGCCATGCCGAGCAGCCCGGCGATGCCGCAGGCCGCCAGGATCAGCTGCGCGCCCGGCGACCAGTCATAGGACGTCACGACGGCGAGGAAGGCGAACCCGGCGGCCGGCACGACGGGCAGCAGCAACTGGATCCGCTCGGCGGGACGGAAGGGTGCGGGCACGCGGTGCTCGCCGCGGAGCCGCAGGAGGCCGAGCAGCCCGGTGCCGATCAGCGCCAGCGCGCCCAGCTCCCAGAACGGGTGGAGGATCGGCCGCCACACCGCGCCGTCGGGGTCGGGGATCGGCGTCACCCACAGGGCGAGCGGTGTCGCGAGCATCAGCGAGGCGGTGAGCGCGGCGGCCCACACTCCGGACGCCAGGGCGCGCTGCCTCCGCTCCCAGGCGAGGACGAGGACCGCCGGCAGGATCGCCCCGGCGCCGGCGCCCTCGGCCACCCGTACGACCGCGACGAGCGGGACCGAGGTGGCGTACGCGGAGGCGGCCTCGGCGCCGAGCAGGAGGGACAGGCCGCCGAACAGCACCGTCCAGGCGGGCACGAGGCGCGCGAGGGCGGCGGCCGGCGGGGTGGCCAGCAGCAGGGCGGGTAGTGCCATGCCGCAAGCGCGGATGAACCCGGCCACCTGCCCGTCGGCGAAGCCGAGGTCGTGCGTCGCCTGCGGTACGACGTAGGAAGCGGTGTTGGGCAGCACGATCACGGCGGCGGGCACCGCCGTGACGAGCACGAGCAGCAGGACTGCGAACCCTGGCAGGTCGCGTTCGTCGGGGGGATTGGGCATCCGGAGTCTCCTCCCGGAGATCGGTAATCCCCACCCGATACACGAGACTTAACGGGCTTATCACATATCCCGGACGGGGAATTCACACGGCCACCGCGACATTAGCGCGCCGGAATGCCCTCGACCCGCCAACCCAACCAAATAGCGGTACACCAAAGTGCGGCAAATATGACACCAAGGAAGAACATCGGCGTCACTACAAAACCAGTCACAATTACGAGAATTTGCAAAATACTCCCCGCAATGTACGCCCAGCGGTGACGCAGCAGACCCACGATGATCAGCCCGGCGAGGGCGAGACCGCCCCCCACGGCCCCCGCCGTCGCGCCGTCGGCGTGCGCCACGGAGATCGCCACCGGAATCGCCAGCGCGGTCACGAGTGCCTGCAGCGTCAATACGACCGAACACAATCTCTTCATTCGACACTCGCTTCCACGGCGCGACCACGGCGCGCGCCGATCATTCGGCGGCCTTCATGAGCAGACGGGCGTCGCCCGCCGTCGCCACCGAACCGGTGATCAAAACGCCGGCCCCGGCGAACTCCCCCGCCTCGTCCGCGAGCCCGATGGCTTGTGCGATCGCATCGTCCATCCGTGGCACCACGTGCACCCGGTCTTCGTCGAACACGTCGCGCGCGACGTCCGCCAGGTCCTGCGCCGGCATCGAGCGCGGCGAGGAGTTGCGCGTGACGATCAGCTCGTCCACGACGGGTTCGAGTTCCTCCAGCAGGCCGCCGACGTCCTTGTCGCCCATGACCGCGAGGATCGCGACCAGCCTCGTGAAGCCGAATTCCTCCGTCAGCGCGCCGACCGTGGCCGCCATGCCGGACGGGTTGTGCGCCGCGTCGACCAGGACGGTCGGCCCGGTGCGTACGACCTCCAGGCGTCCCGGCGAGGAGGAGTTGACGAACGCGGCGCGCACGAGGTCGAGGCCGAGCCGGTCGCTGTCGGTCTCCGACTCGCCCGTGGCCCGCCCGCTCGCGAACGCCTCGACCGCCGCCAGCGCGCACGCGGCGTTGCCGGCCTGGTATTCGCCGAACATCGGCAGGAAGACCTCGTCGTAGGTGCCGTGCAGGCCCTGGAGGCGTACGAGCTGCCCTCCGACGGCCAGCTCCCGCTGGAGCACGCCGAACTCGATGCCCTCACGCGCGACGGTCGCCCCCACCTCTGTGGCGCGGCGCAGCAGCACCTCGGCCGCCTCGACCTCCTGCTGGGCGAGGACCACGACCGCGCCGGGCTTGATGATCCCGGCCTTCTCGGCGGCGATCTCTTCCACGGTCGTGCCCAGTAGCGGCATGTGGTCGAGGCCTACCGGCGTGACGACCGCCACCGATCCGTCGGCGACGTTGGTGGCGTCCCAGGTGCCGCCCATCCCGACCTCGACGACCGCGACGTCCACCGGGGCGTCGGCGAACGCGGAGTACGCCATCGCCGTCAGGTACTCGAAGAAGGAGATCTTCGCATCGTTGCGGTCGTCGGTCAGCTCGGCGAACGGCCGCACGTCCTCGTACAGCTCGGCGAAGCGCTCCTCGCTGACGGGCTCTCCGTCGACGGAGATGCGGTCGCGCATGGAGGTGAGCTCGGGGCTCGTGTACAGGCCGACCCGCAGTCCGCGCTCACGCAGCAGGGCGTCGATCATGCGTGCCGTGCTCGACTTGCCGTTGGTGCCCGTGACGTGGATGACGGCGTACGCACGCTGCGGCGATCCGAGAACGTCGGCCAGGTCACGCATCCGGTCCAGCGACGGGTCGATGTCCCACTCGACCCCTCGCGCCCGAATGCCCTTGACGGCCTCCTCATAGCTGGTCCCAGTCACACCGAGCAGCCTACTAACGCGGGCGTACGCCCCGTGCGGCGGTCGATATCGTCGTAGGACCGCGACACGGGGGGTTCGATGGAGGCGTCCGCCTTCTACGCGGAGTGGAACGACCGCGGTGCGGGAGAGCGGCGCGACGTTCACCGCGCCGGCGTGCTCGCGCAGATCCTCGGTGTCCGCGTCCCGTCCGCGCCGGTGGTCACGATGGTCGGCTCCAAGGGCAAGGGCACCGCCGCGACGTACGCCTCGGCGTGGCTCGCCGCGAGCGGGCTCCGCGTCGTGACGGTGACCAGCCCGGCCCTGCGCCGCGACGCCGAGAGGATCCGCGTCGACGGCGCGGCCCTCTCCGACGAGGCGCTCGCCGCGCTCGGCCACCGGATCGCGGAGGCCTCCGCGTCGCTGCCGCCGAGGCGGGCCGGATACCTGTCGCCGAGCGGCCTGTTCACGCTGGCCGGCCTCCTGCACGCGCGTACGGCCGGCGCGGACGCCATCGTGCTGGAGGCGGGCATGGGCGGCGCCTCCGACGAGGCCGGCCTCTTCGCACCGGCGGTCGTCGCCGTCACCGAGATCTTCGCCGAGCACGTCGGGGTGCTGGGCGACACCCCGGCCGCGATCGCGGCGGACAAGGCGGCGGTCGCGGCGGCTTCCACGTCCGCGGTCCTCACGCTCCCCCAGACGCCCGCGGTCGCGGAGGCGATCGCCGGGACCCTCGCCGCGCGGAAGTGCGTCGCTCCCGAGGTGGTCGCGCCCGGCTCCGTGCCGTACGACCTGCCCGCCACCGGCCTCTCCCGCCCCAACGCCGAGCTGGGCTGCGCCGCCGCCGCGCGCCTGCTCGCCGCGACCGGCCGACCGCCCGCCGCCGGCCGTACGGCCCGTGTGCTGGCCTCGGTCGTCCTGCCTGGGCGCTCCTCCCGCCACCCGGTGCCCGGCACGGCGGCCGAGGTGCTGGTCGACTCGGCCATCGACCGTACGGGCGCGGCCGACGCGCTAGCCGGGGCGTACCGCCGCTGGGGCCGGGTGGACCACGTGCTGGTGTGCCTGCCCGACCACAAGGACGTGCCGGGTGTGATCGCCGAGTTGGGCGGTCTTCCCGCGACGTACGTGCGGATGGCGGACCGCCCGCGCCTGCGCTTCACCTACCCGCTGCCGGGCGGCTGGTCCATCGCGGATATCGCGGACCTGACGGCGGCGCGCCTCGCCGCGCTCGGGACGCGGATCCTCGTCCTGGGCACGGTTTACTTCACCGGGCGGATCCTCGATCTGGTGGACGCACCGACGGACCGGTCGTTCGAGGTGTGAGTCAGCCCTCGACGCGCAGCACGATCAGCGCCATGTCGTCGTGGGACGGATCGGATGAGAAGCCGCGTACCGCTTTCCTGACCTTCGCCGCGACCGCACCGGCACCCAGACCCGAACAAGTGGCCAGGATGGCTTCCAGGCCGCCCTCATCGCCGAGGAGACGCTCTCCGTTGCGCCGCTCGGTCACCCCGTCGGTGAAACCGAAGAGAAGATGCCCGGGTTCGAGGGTGACCGTGCGTACGCTGAAGTCGGCGTCCGGGAAGACGCCGAGCAGCAGGTCCGAATCGTCCGCGCCCGTCACCCGCCCGTCCGGGGCGAGGAAGAGCGGCGGCGGATGGCCCGCCGTGGCGTAGGTCATGCGCGCGCCGCCGTCCGGGAGCGTCTCGATCTCCCCGTGCAGGAGGGTCAGGAATCGCCCGCGTGACCCCTCGTCCAGGATCAGCCGGTTGAGGCGTTCGAGCACGTCGGTGATGGCGAAGTCCTCGCCGCCGAGGATGCGCAGCGTGTGACGGGCCAGGCCGGTCACGGCCGCCGCCTCGGGACCGGTGCCGCACACGTCACCGATCGCGAACCTCCACCGCGAGCCGACCGGGAAGACGTCGTAGAAGTCGCCGCCGACCGCGCTGTTCCCGGCCGCCGGTTCGTACACGACGGCGAGGTCGAGACCGGGGATCTCGGGGATCTCCGGCGGCAGGAGACTGCGCTGGAGCGCACGGCTCGTGTCCGTCTGCTCCTCGTACAGGCGCGCGTTGTCGATCGCGAGCGCCGCGCGGCCCGCCAGGTCTTCGGTCAGCTCCAGCATGTCGCGGGCGAACCGCGCGCCCTTGGGCCCGCCGACGACCAGCATCCCGAGGCTGCGGCCGCGCGCCAGCAGCGGGAAGACGTGCGCGATGTCGCCGGTCACCCGGTGCGCGGTCGAGGGAAGATCACCCTCCGGGGCGGGCGCGAACCCGTCCCAGGGCCCCGGGTCGTCGGGCGGTGGCGCCGGCGGCAGGAGCTCCAGCAGGGCGCGCAGGTCCGAGACCATCGTCTCGTCGGCGTGCCAGGCGTACGAGAGCTGCGCCAGGTCCGTGTCGCGCACGGTGAACAGCGCGCACCACGTCGCCACGCGCGGGACGATCAGCTGGGCGACGAGGGCCATCGTCATCTGCTGGTCGAGCGTGCCGGCGAGCATGCTGCTCGCCTCGGCCAGGAAGCCCAGCCAGCCGCGGCGGGCGCGTTCGAGCTCCATCAGACGCGCGCGCTCCATGTGGCCCGCCTGGCGGTCCGCGATCTGCTGGAGCCGCTCGACGTCCTCCTCGCTGAAGTGGCCGGCGTCGCGGGACGCGACGATCAGCAGCCCGATGACCCGGCCGTCGATCACGAACGGCGCGGTGACCAGCGAGCGGATCCCGGCCGCCCGAAGAGCCGGCAGGTTGTACGGGCTGCCGCCCAGGTCCGCGTAGACGCCCCTGCCGTCGACGGGGGTGCCCTCCAGGCCGAGCTCCAGGTCCGCGTCATCGGTGCGTACGCCCGAGGTCGCCTTGAGGACCAGCTCGGCGTCGTCCTCGGTGAGCAGGACCCAGACGCTGTCGGCGCCCAGCGCGTCCTGCGCGGTCTGGGCGATGCGATGGGCCAGTTGGTCGACGGTCGAGCGGACCGGACGCGGCGACGAGACGATCTCCTCAGGCGGAGGAGGGGGCGGCCTGTCACCGCCCGCGCGCCCCGGCAGCGTGAACCAAACATGCTTGTCACCTTGGCCGTACGTTACGCCCCACGAGACGGCGAGGGTCTCGGGGAACAGGAGCCCGCGACCGCTCACCTGATCGCCGGGTACGGGGATCCTCCGGGCCTGATGACGGTCGTGGACCTCCACCTTGACCTGACCGCCGTACGCCTGGCAGACGACCTCGACCTCGGTCCCGGCGTGGACGATTGCGTTCGTAACCAGTTCGCTGGTGAGTAGCATGGCGTCATCCACCTCATCGACGCCCCAACTACGAAGCGTTTGCCCGACGAAGCGCCGCGCGGCCGCGACAGACGCGACCTCCGGCGGGAAGGTCGCGTAGGTCTTTGGGTTCTTCTCCACGTCCACTTGGATTCGTCTCGGGGATGCACGACGCTGCCATCGTGGCAGATTCCCCGGGTGGACAGTACATATCCCCGTTCACAGCGCATGGAAGGCGAGGTGGACGCTAATGCCTCGAGGCACGTCTCACGCATCCGCGAGCGCCCGTCACGACGGTGATCCTGCCCTCCGGCGGGTCCTCGACGCGTTGTGCTCTCTGCGAGACGGAGACTTCGAGGCGCGTCTGGATTCGTCCGATGACGGCGTCCTCGGGGAGATCGCCTCGGCCTTCAACGACGTCCAGGAGCGCGCGGGCCACCTGACCGGAGAGCTCGTACGCGTCCAGCGAGAGGTGCGCCACGAGGGGCGCATCGACGAGCGACTCGGCGCGGGCGGAGAAGGATCATGGGCCACGGGCAACGCCGCGGCCAACGCGCTGATCGACGCGCTCGTGCAGTCCGCGACCGCGATGGCGCGTGTCGCCGACGCCGTCGCCGACGGCGACCTGAGCCAGCGCATCGACCTCGACACCGGCACCCGGCCCTGGCGCGGCGAGGTCCTGCGGATGGGCACGGGTGTCAACCGCATGGTCGAACACCTCGACGAGTTCGCGACCGAGGTCACCCAGCTGGCCCGCGAGGTCGGCGCCGAAGGCCGCCTGGGCGGCCAGGCCACACCGCGCGAGATGTCGGGCCGCTGGCGCGACGTCACCGGCGCGGTCAACGCGATGGCGAGCCGCCTCACCGGCCAGGTGCGCGACATCGCCCTGGTCACCACCGCGGTCGCCAAGGGCGACCTGACCCGCAAGGTCACCGTCGAGGCGACCGGTGAGCTGCTGGAGCTGAAGCAGACCGTCAACACGATGGTCGACCAGCTCTCCTCCTTCGCCGACGAGGTCACCCGTGTGGCACGCGAGGTCGGCACCGAAGGACGACTCGGAGGCCAGGCCCAGGTCAGCGGCGTGTCCGGGGTCTGGAAGGACCTCACCGACAACGTCAACTCCATGGCCGGCAACCTCACCGGCCAGGTGCGTAATATCGCGCAGGTCGCGACGTCCGTGGCGAACGGCGACCTGTCCAAGAAGATCACCGTCGACGCGCAAGGCGAGATCCTCCAGCTCAAGGACACCCTCAACACGATGGTCGACCAGCTGTCGGCCTTCGCCAACGAGGTCACCCGTGTGGCACGCGAGGTCGGCACCGAAGGACGACTCGGAGGCCAGGCGCAGGTGCGCGGGGTCAGCGGGGTCTGGGAGGACCTCACCGACAACGTCAACTCGATGGCGGGCAACCTGACCGGCCAGGTCCGCAGCATCGCCCAGGTGGCGACCGCGGTGGCCGGCGGCGACCTGTCCAAGAAGATCACCGTCGACGCCCAAGGCGAGATCCTCCAGCTCAAGGACACCCTCAACACGATGGTCGACCGGCTGTCCTCCTTCGCCGACGAGGTCACCCGCGTCGCCCGCGAAGTCGGCACCGAGGGCAACCTGGGCGGCCGTGCCAAGGTCGGCGGCGTGTCCGGGGTCTGGAAGGACCTCACCGACAACGTCAACTCCATGGCGGACAACCTCACCTCCCAGGTCCGCAACATCGCCCAGGTCACCACGGCGGTCGCCAACGGCGACCTCACCAAGAAGATCGACGTCGACGCCCAGGGCGAGATCCTCCAGCTGAAGACGACGATCAACACGATGGTCGACCAGCTGTCCTCCTTCGCCGGCGAGGTCACCCGTGTGGCACGCGAGGTCGGCAGCGAGGGCCGGCTGGGCGGCCAGGCGGAGGTCGAGGGCGTCTCCGGCACCTGGAAGCGCCTCACCGAGAGCGTCAACGAGCTCGCCAGCAACCTGACCACGCAGGTACGCGCCATCGCGTCCGTGGCGAGCTTCGTCGCACGCGGCGACCTGACCAAGGCCGTCTCCGTCGAGGCGCGCGGCGAGGTCGCCGAGCTCAAGGACAACGTCAACCTGATGGTGGCGAACCTCCGCGAGACCACCCGCGCCAACCAGCAGCAGGACTGGCTGAAGACCAACCTCGCCCGCATCGCCGGGCTCATGCAGGGCCACCGCGACCTCATGGAGGTCACCCGGCTCATCATGAGCGAGGTCACGCCGCTGGCATCCGCCCAGTACGGCGCGTTCTACCTCGCCGAAGACCACGAAGGCGAGCGCGAGCTGGTCCTTAAGACCGGTTACGGCGTCAGCCGCGACCAGATCGACAAGGTCCGCTTCCGCTTCGGCGACCACCTCGTCGGGCAGGCCGCGGTGGAGCACAAGCCGATCCTGGTCGACGACCTGCCGACCGGCTACATCAAGATCGGTACGGGTCTGGGGCACGCGTCCCCCGTGAACGTCATCGTGCTGCCGATCCTGTTCGAGAACCGCGTGCTCGGCGCGATCGAGCTGGCCTCGTTCAGCCCCTTCAGCGAAGTTCACCTGGCCTTCTTCGACCAGTTCGTGGAGACCATCGGCGTCACGATCAACACCATCACCGCCAACTCCCGCACCGAGTCCCTGCTCGCCGAGTCGCAGCGGCTGACCGTGGAGCTGCAGGACCGCTCCAGCGAGCTGCAGCGTCAGCAGGCGGAGCTGCGCCGCTCCAACGCGGAGCTGGAGGAGAAGGCCGCGCTGCTCGCCAAACAGAACCGCGCGATCGAAATGCAGAACTTCCAGATCGAGCAGGCCAGGCGCACCCTTGAGGAGCGCGCCGAGCAGCTCGCCCAGTCCTCGCGCTACAAGTCCGAGTTCCTCACCAACATGTCCCACGAGCTGCGGACACCGCTCAACAGTCTGCTGGTCCTGGCGAAGCTCCTGGCCGGAAACCCCGACCGGAACCTCACGCCCAAGCAGGTCGAGCTGATCAAGACCATCCACGAGTCCGGCAGCGACCTGCTGCGGCTGATCAACGACATCCTCGACCTGTCCAAGGTCGAGGCCGGAAAGATGGACCTGCACCCGCAGCGGATCCCGCTCGGCGAGCTGATCGAGTACGTCGAGGCGGCGTTCCGCCCGATGGCGGCCGACAAGGGTCTCGCCTTCGACGTCTACGCCGAGCCGGGCCTGCCCCCGGAGCTCTACACCGACGAGCAGCGGCTCCAGCAGGTGCTGCGCAACCTGCTGTCCAACGCGGTCAAGTTCACCACCTCCGGCGAGGTACGCCTCACGGTCCGGCGTGCCGAGGACATCGAGTTCGTCGACCCCGCCCTGGCCGCCGCGACCGACGTCATCGGCATGTCGGTCACCGACACGGGCATCGGCATCGACGAGCACAACCTCCGATCCATCTTCGAGGCGTTCCAGCAGGCCGACGGCACCACCAGCCGCCGCTACGGCGGCACCGGGCTGGGCCTGTCGATCAGCCGCGACATCGCCCAGCTCCTCGGCGGAGAGATCCACGTCTCCAGCCGGCCCGGCGACGGCAGCACGTTCACGCTCTTCATCCCGTCCCGCTACACCGGCATCGGCGAGCCTCCCCCTCCCGCCCCGCCGACCCGATCCCTACGGCAGGCTCCGTCGCCGCCCACGCCGGCCCTCCCCGCTCCGACGCTCCCGCCGGTCCCCCAGCCGTCGACCCCGTTCGAGATGCCGGACGGCGAGGAGAGCTACACCGAGCACCCCATCGACGACGAAGTGCTGTCCGGCCGCAAGATCCTGATCGTGGACGACGACGTCCGTAACATCTTCGCCCTCACGTGCGTCCTGGAGCAGTACGGCATCGAGGTCCTCTACGCCGAGAACGGCCGCGAGGGCATCGACACGCTCGACCGCAACGAGGACATCGACCTCGTCCTGATGGATGTGATGATGCCCGAGCTGGACGGGTACGCCACCACTGAGGCCGTACGCCGGATGCCGCAGTTCGCCGACCTGCCGATCATCGCGCTCACCGCGAAGGCGATGAAGGGCGACAGGGAGAAGAGCATCGAGTCGGGCGCTTCGGACTATGTTCCCAAGCCTGTGGACGCCGACCACCTTCTTGACATCATGAGGGCGTGGCTGAGCCGGCCACGCACCTGACGGAGGAATGATCGTGGCGGAGAAGGCGAATATTCTTCTGGTGGATGACCGCGACGAGAACCTCGTCGCGCTGGAGGCGATCCTCAGCTCGCTCGACCAGAACATGATCCGTGCGAGGTCGGGCGAGGAGGCCCTCCGCGCACTGCTGACCAACGAGTTCGCGGTGATCCTCCTCGACATCGTGATGCCCGGCATGGACGGCTTCGAGATCGCCCGCGCCATCAAACGGCGCCGGAAGACCCGCGAAGTCCCGATCATCTTCCTGACCGCCGTCGACGCCGGCCCCGACTACGCCTTCCGCGGCTACGCCGCCGGCGCCGTCGACTACATCTCCAAGCCGTTCGACCCGTGGGTGCTCCGCACCAAGGTGTCGATCTTCGTAGAGCTGCACCGGAAGAACCAGCAGTTGCGCGAACAGTCCGAGCTACTCCGCACCCAGTTCGCCGCGGTGCCGTCCGGGGAGTTCACCGCGGAGCTGGGCGAGCGCCTCTCGGCGGTCGAGGAGCAGATCGGCGTGCTGGCCCAGTGGGCCGCGAAGGAAGAGGCCGCGGCGCAGGCCATGGGGGCGCTGGAGCGCCGCATCGGCGAGCTGCGAAGCGCGATCGACACGTTCCGCCCGAACGAGTGACCTGACGCTACGAATAACTGTTCGCCGGAAATGCAAAAAGACCCCGATTCTCGGGGTCTTTTTGGTTCTTAAATGAGGTAAGGCCCGCCACCTTGGGGGTGGCGGGCCTTGCCTATCTATGTTTGTGTCCGGCGGTGTCCTACTCTCCCACACCGTCTCCGGTGCAGTACCATCGGCGCTGAAGGGCTTAACTTCCGGGTTCGGGATGGGACCGGGTGTTTCCCCTTCGCTATGACCACCGAAACGTGTATCGGGTGTTTCGGCCGTTGGTGTGGTTCCCTGGCCGTGTCCCGGGAACCGCATAGTGAACGCGAGTCTTACGCTTAGCTTGTTGAGGTGTGTTCAAGCCACTCGGCCTATTAGTACCAGTCGACTCCGCACCTTGCGGTGTTTCCATCTCTGGCCTATCAACCCAGTCGTCTAGCTGGGGGCCTTACAACCCGAAGGTTGGGAGACCTCATCTGGAGGAAGGCTTCCCGCTTAGATGCTTTCAGCGGTTATCCCGACCGAACGTAGCCAACCAGCCATGCACCTGGCGGTACAACTGGCACACCAGAGGTTCGTCCGTCCCGGTCCTCTCGTACTAGGGACAGACCCTCGCAAGTCTCCTGCGCGCACAGCGGATAGGGACCGAACTGTCTCGCGACGTTCTAAACCCAGCTCGCGTGCCGCTTTAATGGGCGAACAGCCCAACCCTTGGGACCTACTCCAGCCCCAGGATGCGACGAGCCGACATCGAGGTGCCAAACCTTGCCGTCGATATGGACTCTTGGGCAAGATCAGCCTGTTATCCCCGGGGTACCTTTTAGCCGTTGAGCGACACCACTTCCATACGTAGGTGCCGGATCACTAGGCCCTGCTTTCGCACCTGCTCGACATGTCTGTCTCACAGTCAAGCTCCCTTGTGCCCTTGCACTCGACACCTGATTGCCAACCAGGCTGAGGGAACCTTTGGGCGCCTCCGTTACTTTTTGGGAGGCAACCGCCCCAGTTAAACTACCCACCAGGCACTGTCCCCCACCCGGATTCACGGGTGCGGGTTAGACGCTCGAAACGACCAGAGTGGTATTTCACCAATGACTCCACCCATACTGGCGTACGGGCTTCACAGTCTCCCACCTATCCTACACAAGACGCTCCAAACGCCAATGCCAAGCTATAGTGAAGGTCCCGGGGTCTTTCCGTCCTGCTGCGCGTAACGAGCATCTTTACTCGTAGTGCAATTTCACCGGGCCTGTGGTTGAGACAGTGGGGAAGTCGTTACGCCATTCGTGCAGGTCGGAACTTACCCGACAAGGAATTTCGCTACCTTAGGATGGTTATAGTTACCACCGCCGTTTACCGGCGCTTAGGTTCTCAGCTTCACCACCCCGAAAGGTGATTAACCGGTCCCCTTAACGTTCCGGCACCGGGCAGGCGTCAGTCCGTATACAGCGTCTTACGACTTCGCACGGACCTGTGTTTTTAGTAAACAGTCGCTTCCCCCTGGTATCTGCGACCCCCACCAGCTCCACGGAGCTAGTCCGGTCACCAGCAGGGGCCCCCCTTCTCCCAAAGTTACGGGGGCAATTTGCCGAGTTCCTTAACCACAGTTCACCCGATCGCCTTGGTATTCTCTACCTGACCACCTGAGTCGGTTTGGGGTACGGGCCGCCGACACACATCGCTAGAGGCTTTTCTTGGCAGCATGGGATCACTCACTTCACCTAAATCGGCTCGGCATCACATCTCACCCTTAATGGTGTGCGGATTTGCCTACACACCGGGCTACATGCTTACCCCAGGACAACCATCGCCTGGGCTGAGCTACCCTCCTGCGTCACCTCATCACTTGCCTACTACCACCTCAGGTCCCGCACTCGCTCCAGCAAGGCTCCCGAAGGAACCAAGCAGAGTCCGTGCGGTTAGTATCAATGGGTTCAGCATGGGCGCGTGTCAGCGGGTACGGGAATATCAACCCGTTGTCCATCGACTACGCCTCTCGGCCTCGCCTTAGGTCCCGACTTACCCTGGGCGGATTAGCCTGCCCCAGGAACCCTTGGTCATCCGGCGGAGGGGTTTCTCACCCCTCATTCGCTACTCATGCCTGCATTCTCACTCGTGTGGTCTCCACGGCTGGCTCACGCCGCCGCTTCACTGCCCACACGACGCTCCCCTACCCATCCCAGCCCCTGAACCAAGCCCCGAAAGGCCGGCTTGGGTATCGCTGGGATGCCACGGCTTCGGCGGTGTGCTTGAGCCCCGCTACATTGTCGGCGCGGAATCACTTGACCAGTGAGCTATTACGCACTCTTTCAAGGGTGGCTGCTTCTAAGCCAACCTCCTGGTTGTCACAGCAACTCCACATCCTTTACCACTTAGCACACGCTTAGGGGCCTTAGCCGGTGATCTGGGCTGTTTCCCTCTCGACTACGAACCTTATCGCCCGCAGTCTCACTGCCGCGCTTCTGGCTTACCGGCATTCGGAGTTTGGCTGACTTCAGTAAGCTTGTAGGCCCCCTAGGCCATCCAGTAGCTCTACCTCCGGTAAGAAACACGCGACGCTGCACCTAAATGCATTTCGGGGAGAACCAGCTATCACGGAGTTTGATTGGCCTTTCACCCCTACCCACAGGTCATCCCCCAGGTTTTCAACCCTGGTGGGTTCGGTCCTCCACACGGTCTTACCCGCGCTTCAACCTGCCCATGGGTAGATCACTCCGCTTCGGGTCTACAGCATGCGACTATGGACGCCCTATTCAGACTCGCTTTCGCTACGGCTCCCCCACACGGGTTAACCTCGCCACACACCGTAACTCGCAGGCTCATTCTTCAAAAGGCACGCCATCACTTCACAACACCCGAAGGTGTTCACGCTCTGACGGCTTGTAGGCACACGGTTTCAGGTACTATTTCACGCCCCCTCACCGGGGTGCTTTTCACCTTTCCCTCACGGTACTAGTCCGCTATCGGTCACCAGGGAGTATTTAGGCTTACCAGATGGTCCTGGCAGATTCACACGGGATTTCACGGGCCCCGTGCTACTCGGGAGGCATCATATGGAGGCATCGGAGTTTCACCTACCGGACTATCACCGACTACGGTCGACCATTCCAGATCGTTCGGCTACTCCAACACTTTCTTACTCCACGACCGGTCAGCGGACCGGACACAGACACTCCCACGACCCCACACACGCAACGCCCGCCGGCTATCACACGCGCATGGTTTAGCCTCTTCCCCTTTCGCTCACCACTACTCAGGGAATCACAATTGTTTTCTCTTCCTGCGGGTACTGAGATGTTTCACTTCCCCGCGTTACCACCAACCGCCCTATCAATTCAGACGGAGGCAACACCCCATGACGGGTGCTAGGTTTCCCCATTCGGAAACCCCCGGATCAACGCTCGGTTGCCAACTCCCCGGGGCATATCGCAGGCTCCCACGTCCTTCATCGGCTCCTGGTACCAAGGCATCCACCGTGTGCCCTAAAAAACTTGAACACAACAAGAAAATTTAAGATGCTCGCGTTCACTATGCAGTTCTCAAAACACGGACAGGCCCGACCACAACACCACCACCAAACCACCAGACCAAAAACGTTCCAGTGTGGTATGGAGGCAGGATCAGCCTGCAACACCCCGACACCCCCACCAAACATGGCGAGTGCGTCAGGGTGTCCTGAAGAAGACCAGACGAAAAGATCCTCGTCCGTTCCCTCAGGACCCAACAGTGTGCTCACACCCCCCGGTCACCCACGGACCGGTTTCCCACTCCCCACACGAAGGCGAGGCGGTACTAGCGTCCGGGACGTTCCGGGCGGTGTGAATAGCCAGTGCTCCACTAATGAGCGGACCCACCCGCGAGACGTTCGCCCGCGGCATGAGCCATGGACCGACAACACCCCGGTTCCCCGGGCGTGTGCGGTCTGTGTGCTCCTTAGAAAGGAGGTGATCCAGCCGCACCTTCCGGTACGGCTACCTTGTTACGACTTCGTCCCAATCGCCGGCCCCACCTTCGACGGCTCCCCCCACAAGGGTTGGGCCACCGGCTTCGGGTGTTGCCGACTTTCGTGACGTGACGGGCGGTGTGTACAAGGCCCGGGAACGTATTCACCGCAGCGTTGCTGATCTGCGATTACTAGCGACTCCGACTTCATGGGGTCGAGTTGCAGACCCCAATCCGAACTGAGACCGGCTTTTCGGGATTCGCTCCACCTCACGGTTTCGCAGCCCTTTGTACCGGCCATTGTAGCATGTTTGCAGCCCAAGACATAAGGGGCATGATGACTTGACGTCATCCCCACCTTCCTCCGAGTTGACCCCGGCAGTCTCCCATGAGTCCCCACCATTACGTGCTGGCAACATGGAACGAGGGTTGCGCTCGTTGCGGGACTTAACCCAACATCTCACGACACGAGCTGACGACAGCCATGCACCACCTGTCACCGGCCCAAAAGGACCCCGCATCTCTGCGAGTTTTCCGGTGATGTCAAACCTTGGTAAGGTTCTTCGCGTTGCGTCGAATTAAGCAACATGCTCCGCCGCTTGTGCGGGCCCCCGTCAATTCCTTTGAGTTTTAGCCTTGCGGCCGTACTCCCCAGGCGGGGCGCTTAATGCGTTAGCTACGGCACGGAGTCCGTGGAAAGACCCCACACCTAGCGCCCAACGTTTACGGCATGGACTACCAGGGTATCTAATCCTGTTCGCTCCCCATGCTTTCGCTCCTCAGCGTCAGGTAAGGCCCAGAGAACCGCCTTCGCCACCGGTGTTCCTCCCGATATCTGCGCATTTCACCGCTACACCGGGAATTCCATTCTCCCCTACCTACCTCTAGTCTGCCCGTATCCACCGCAGGCCCGAGGTTAAGCCTCGGGTTTTCACGGCAGACGCAACAGACCGCCTACGAGCTCTTTACGCCCAATAATTCCGGACAACGCTTGCGCCCTACGTATTACCGCGGCTGCTGGCACGTAGTTAGCCGGCGCTTCTTCCCCACCTACCGTCACGTTAGCTTCGTCGGTGGTGAAAGAGGTTTACAACCCGAAGGCCTTCATCCCCCACGCGGCGTCGCTGCGTCAGGCTTCCGCCCATTGCGCAATATTCCCCACTGCTGCCTCCCGTAGGAGTCTGGGCCGTGTCTCAGTCCCAGTGTGGCCGGTCACCCTCTCAGGCCGGCTATCCGTCGTCGCCTTGGTAGGCCATCACCCCACCAACAAGCTGATAGACCGCGAGTCCATCCCTGGCCGAAAAACTTTCCACCACCCACCATGCGGAGGGAGGTCATATCCGGTATTAGACCCAATTTCTTAGGCTTATCCCAGAGCCAAGGGCAGGTTACTCACGTGTTACTCACCCGTTCGCCGCTCGAGTACCCCGAAGGGCCTTTCCGCTCGACTTGCATGTGTTAAGCACGCCGCCAGCGTTCGTCCTGAGCCAGGATCAAACTCTCCGTTAAGGCCAAACGACAACCACCATCGGTGGTCGCCAAACCTGTAACAGACAAATCCTGGCAAGAATCATATCTTGCCAAAGGAATCCAAAACCAAGAACAAACCTGCAAGCCATAAGACTCACAAGCCGCCTTGATCGAGGACCTAAAGGCACTGGCTTTTAGCACACTGTTGAGTTCTCAAGAAACGGACACACACCTTTGGGAATCTTTTGTCCCGATCCCCTCGGGGGCGTTTCCTATCTTACCGTTTTCCGTTTCCCTTGTCGAATTGACCGACCAGTTAAACGAAAGTCCGTCCGAAACTTTTCGGTTCCTTCTGGACACTTCCCAGCTTACCGTTTCCGCTTCGTTTGTCGAATTGAGCGACTTCCGAATACGAACTCGGCCCCGCCCAGCACGCAACTCGAGAAACCAAGGCTTCTCGAACTACATCAGGGAGGTTCCCAGCGGACGTACCACCTTGCGGTGCTCCGTGCCCCGACCGGGCCGACACATCCAGTTTGGTTCGTGACGGACGACGTCCATCACGACTTTCTCAAGGGGTGTCTTTCCGCAAAGTCGGCCGCCTTGCGGCGTCCTGCTCCCTTGCGGGCTTCGCAAGCTTACGCCACCCGGACGCCAGGGTCAATCCCAGGCGCGGGCGTCTATGTCTTCGCAGCTCAAGGCTGTTAGATCGCAAGTACCCGCGGTCTTCCGGACCTAAACACCCGCTGCGCCAAGAATCCTTCGGCCTGCGGAGACGCCTGCCCGGCGCACAGAGCCGCGAGTACGGACCTACCCGGCGCGCAGCGCTGCCCGTACGAACCTGCCCGGAAACACCGGTCTCCCCCGCCGCCCCGACCCGTAAGGCAGAATGCCGGATTCAGGGCGCCGGCCGAAGCCCCCGCGGGCCCAGGGGCCCGGAGAGCACGCATGTCGGAGACGGCCCATCGCCGCCAGGCGAGGAGTACAGAGCATGAGTGGACCAGACCACCCGCCCAGCGCCTCCCCGTACGGCAACGGTCCCCCTGTGTCTCACGACCCGCAGCCACCCGGACCGTACGCCCCAATGGGATACGGCCCACCGGCCCCGCTCCCCGGGACGTACGAAGAGACGCTCACGCCGCCCCCGTACGGAGCTCAGGGGCCAGGACCGGGAGCGCCCGCACCGTCGGCCCCATGCCCGCCTGGCCCGAACGCTCCGGCTTCACTCCCTCCGTACGGTCAGGCCCCTCCCTCCCCTCTCCCTCAGGAGTACGGCCAGGCGCCCATCCCGCCTTGGCCTCAGAACACCTACGGCCAGGAACCGCCAGCGGAGTACGGCCCGGCACCAGAGGCCCACGGGATGGACGCCGTCGCGTGGGATGCCCGCGATTCCGACCCTCGCGGAGTCGACGCGCAGGGAGTCGCCCTGCACGAGCTCGGCCCGCAGGGGCTCAAGACGCAGGGGTTCGACACAGGGGGATTCGACGCGCTGGGCTCGGGTGAGCCGGGGGACGGCGAGCAGGCGCCCTCCGCCCAGGGATTCGCCCCGCAGCAGCCTGGTCCTCAGGGATACGGCCCCCAGGAGCCCGGCCCTCAGGGATACGGCGCAGAGGGATTCGACGCGCAGGGATACGGCGCGCAGGAGGGCGGCGTTCCGGGACTTGGCTCGCAGGCATACGGCGGGCCGGCGTACGGCGGCGCTGGATCTGGCGATCTGGGATATGGCGCACATGCGCACGGGGGCCAGACGCATGGTGGGCAGGCGCAGGATGGGCAGGGAATCTCCGCGCAGGGGTTCGGCGTGCAAGGGCTCGGGGGGCCGGAGAACGATGGCCGTTCGTACGAGTTCGGGCCTCAGGAGGTAGGGCGGGCGGGGTTTTCTCCTGTGCCGGACAGGTTCGCGGCTCGGGGCGGGTTCGGCGCGCCTTTCCGGGCGCCAGGGAGGGCCAACGCGGGCCTGATCGTCGGGTTGGTGGGTGGGGGTGTCGTTCTGCTCCTGCTGATCGTGATCGTGGTGGTCTCGGTCGGCGGAGGCTCGTCGAAGAGGTACGCGATGGGGACGCCGGCGACGGCGGGTGGGCTCGTGCTCGACACGTCCGCGGACACGATCACGCGGGCTTTGATCAGCCGGCAGCAGGCCTCGGTGCGGGCGACCGGCGCGAAGATCGAGACGATCGTCTCGGGCTTCTACCAGCATCCCTCCGCCCCGTCGTCGTACCTGCCGGTCGGCATGGTCTTCGTCGGCGGTACCGGGGACATGGGGGACCCGGACACGTTCATCCGCGGGCACGGGGCGCCGGGCGGCTCGACGACGATCACGGACACCGATCCCGGCGGCGACGGCAAGGGAGCCTGCGTCACCGTCACGGTCACCGGCGGGTCGACGGCCACGTGCATGTGGGCGACCGAGCACTCCTTCGGGATGATCACCCCCACCACGCCGAAGTCTCCGGGCGAACTCGCCGCCCAGATGCGCCGGATGCGTCCCGATCTGGAGCATGCGAAGTAGGGAAACGGCCCACTGGTTCGGTCCGGACGCTGGGGTGGTGACGCGAATCGCGCGACAATGTCACTGACCGCGACCGGGGGGAAACGGATTCTGACATGGGACACACAACGCGTGGTACATCGTGACGGTGCCACTGGCCGTAGCGATCCTGATCGTCGGCCTGGGCCTCCTCACCCTCGCCACCGGGCTAGGCGGAACCGCCGTCCGACGCACCCGACCCCAGGAATCGGCCACCGCCCCTCCCACCCTTCAAACCACCTCCCCAGCCACGACTCAGACCACCACCGCCGTCACACAGGCCACCGCTGCCGTCACACAGACCGCAACCTCGGCCGAGGCCCAGGCCGCAATCTCTGCCACGATCTCCGCCGACAACCCGGTCGCCACCCCTGCCGCGCCCCCCGCCGACACTCCAGCGGCCACATCGGCCGTCGGCTCCAGCGACGCTCCAGCCACCACCAGCAGTGACATTCCAGTGGCCACCTCGGCCAACATTCCAGTGGCCACCTCGGCCGACACTCCAGTGGCCACATCGGCCACCACTTCGGCCACTGCGCCCTCCTCCGGTAGGGCGACCGGTCCCGCCGGCATTCGGAGCACCACTTACGCCATCACCCCTGCCGACATCCAGGCCACCGCACCTGCGGACATCAAGGCCCCAGGACCGGCCGATAGACCAGCGGAACCTCCGACCGTCCACACCGAGCCTCCGGACGCGAGCGCGGCCCCCACGCACCCGTTTCACGCCGCCCCCGCACCAATGGCCCCAGGGCAGGCTCCCTCGTCCTGCGCCGCCCCGGCACCTCCGCCCACGGAACCCGCCGACCTGGCCGCCGTCACTCCGGCGCACCCCTTGGATGCCGCCCACAGAGCCGACACCGACCTGGCCCACACGGACCAAAGCCCCACTCCCTCAGCCGACACCGTCCCGGCACGTACGAATCTGGGCCCGACTCCCCCAGCCCACACGGACCCCACGCGTACGGTCCAGGACGACGCACAGGCGACCGACTCGAACCCCGTGCCGACCGTCCAGGACCCCGCACATTCCGACACCGAGCGAACTGCGGGGCTCCCCCGTCCGGCCCGCAGCGAGGTTGCTCGGACGAGCGCGGTCACCGCTCGACCGGACCTCACCGACCTCGGGCGTACGGGTCAGAGGCCCGTGATCGCCGATCAGGTACTTCCGCTCCCGAAGGCCGCGCATTCGGGCATCGCCCTGCCTGCGGCGGCCGTATGCCTGGGCGGTTCCGGTCCTCGGCAGGTGGAGACCGAGTCGGCTCGCGTTTCCTTCGAGGCGCCGCGTACCGACCCGGTCTCCGGGGAGCAGGGCAGGTCGTCGCGGGCGTTGTGGGTCGGGGCCGGTGTCAGTGCCGGGCTGGGGACCGGGGCGCTGGTGGTCGCTTCGTTCGTGTTGATCTCGGCGGTGGACGCGCCGGCGAACGTTCTCAGTGCTCCCCCGGCCGCCGGTGGGCTACGGCGGGACGACTCGGCGGGTACGCGGCGGCTCATCTCGCGGCAGCGGGAGCACTTGAAAGAGGCCGGGATGCCGAATCCGCTGACCGCCGTCTACCGGCGTACCGGGGTGACGACCACGACCGTGCTGTTCATCGGGTCGTCCGGGCGTATCGGCGATCCGGCGGCGCGGTTGCGGGACTTCCTCAGTGGCGTGGCGGACAGCACGGGGGCCAGTGGCAGGCAGCCTCGAGCGTTCCCGGCCGGGCGGCTCAAGGGGACGGTTCTCTGCCTGGATCAGCTGATGTCCGGTGAGGCGACGCTCACTACCTGCGGGTGGGCCGACGACGGCACCCTGGGCGTCATCACGACCGATGACGGGGACTCGGCGAAGACGGCCGGACTCCTCCTCTCCATGCGCGATGACATGGAGAGGACGAGTTGATCAGGCCGACTTCTCGCGGGGTTCCCGCTTGGCGCGTTCGCGGGGCACGAGCGTCGGGTTGACGTGCTCGAGCACCGCCTCGCGAGTGATCACCACGCGGGCGACGTCGACGCGGCTGGGAACCTCGTACATCACGGAGAGGAGGACCTCTTCCATGATGGCGCGGAGGCCTCGGGCGCCGGTGCCGCGGAGGATCGCCTGGTCCGCGATCGCCTCAAGGGCGTCGTCGGAGAACTCCAGGTCGACGCCGTCGAGCTCGAACAGCCGGTGGTACTGCTTCACCAGGGCGTTGCGCGGCTCGGTGAGGATGCTGATGAGCGCCTCACGGTCGAGGTTGTGCACGCTGGTGATCACCGGCAGGCGGCCGACGAACTCCGGGATCATGCCGAACTTGAGCAGGTCTTCCGGCATGACGTCCGCGAAGAGGTCCGCGATGTCGCCGTCGTCGTCTTTGGTGCGGAGCACGGCGTTGAAGCCGATGCCCTGCTTGCCGACGCGCTGCTCGACGATCTTCTCCAGGCCGGCGAAGGCTCCACCGCAGATGAACAGCACGTTGGTGGTGTCGATCTGGATGAACTCCTGGTGGGGGTGCTTGCGCCCGCCCTGCGGCGGAACGCTCGCGGTGGTCCCCTCCAGGATCTTCAAGAGCGCCTGCTGCACACCCTCGCCGGAGACGTCCCGCGTGATCGAGGGGTTCTCGCTCTTGCGGGCGACCTTGTCGACCTCATCGATGTAGATGATGCCGGTCTCGGCCTTCTTGACGTCGTAGTCGGCGGCCTGGATGAGCTTGAGCAGTATGTTCTCGACGTCTTCGCCGACGTAGCCGGCCTCCGTCAGCGCCGTGGCGTCCGCGATCGCGAACGGGACGTTGAGCAGCTTGGCCAGCGTCTGCGCGAGGAGCGTCTTTCCGGAACCGGTCGGGCCGAGCAGCAGGATGTTCGACTTGGCGAGCTCGACGCCTTCGTCTCTGCCATTGCTGCCGCCGCTGCCCGACTGGATCCGCTTGTAGTGGTTGTAGACCGCCACGGACAGGGCCTTCTTGGCCAAGTCCTGCCCGATCACATACGAGTCGAGAAACTCGAAGATCTCGCGAGGTTTAGGCAGGTTGTCCCACTTGAGGTCAGAAGACTCGGAGAGCTCTTCCTCGATGATCTCGTTGCAGAGGTCGATGCACTCGTCGCAGATATACACGCCCGGACCCGCGATGAGCTTCTTGACCTGCTTCTGGCTCTTTCCGCAGAACGAACATTTGAGCAGGTCACCACCGTCGCCGATGCGTGCCACCCTGTCTCCTTTTCGTGGGGCCGCTCACCCTCGAAGAGCGGGGCGAGGGAGCGTGCTGAGGCTCACGACGTTCTATTGACGGTACCGTCTTCACGGCCTTGAGTGAGCCCTACGGTGTGATCAATCTCGCGGTCACCCCGGGGATCGCCCAGTTAGCCGTCTATGACGACACTACCTCGGAAGCGCGCTTCTTGCGGCTCGCGATGATGTCATCGACGAGTCCGTACGTCTTGGCCTCGTCCGCCGTCAGGAACCTGTCGCGCTCGATGTCGCGGCGAACCTTCTCGACGTCCTGGCCGCTGTGGCGGGAAAGGATCTCCTCCATCTCGGCCCGGATGCGGAGGATCTCGTTCGCCTGGATCTCGATGTCGCTGGCCTGGCCGTACCCGCCTTCGGTGGCGGGCTGGTGGATCAGGATCCGCGAGTGCGGGAGCGCGGCGCGCTTGCCGGGCGTGCCGGCCGCGAGCAGGACCGCCGCCGCGGAGGCCGCCTGGCCGATGCAGACCGTCTGAATGTCGCAGCGGACGAACTGCATCGTGTCGTAGATCGCCGTCATCGCGGTGTAGGAGCCGCCGGGCGAGTTGATGTAGATGCTGATGTCACGCTCGGGGTCGATCGACTCCAGCGTGAACAGCTGGGCCATCACGTCGTTGGCCGACGCGTCGTCGATCTGGACGCCGAGGAAGATGATGCGCTCCTCGAAGAGCTTGTTGTACGGGTTCATCTCCTTGACCCCGTACGTGGTGCGCTCGACGAAGGACGGGATGATGTAGCGGCTCTCCATCGGCTGGACGCCGGCCCGGATCTCGTGACTCACTGGGTTCAGTCCCCTCGCGTCGATGTTCATGAGACCGCGCCCTCGGACGCGACCTGATTCGCGTTGTGGACGACGTGGTCGATGAAGCCGTAGTCCTTGGCCTCGTCCGCGGTGAACCAGCGGTCGCGGTCGGAGTCGGCCTGCACCTGCTCCAGCGACTGACCGGTGTGGAAGGCGATCCGCTCGGCGAGGGTCTGCTTCACGTAAAGCATCTGCTCGGCGAGGATCTTGATGTCCGACGCGGTGCCGCCGATGCCTCCGGACGGCTGGTGCATCATGATGCGCGCGTGCGGCAGGGCATAACGCTTGCCCGCGGTGCCGGCGCAGAGCAGGAACTGCCCCATGGACGCGGCGAGGCCCATACCGACCGTGGCGACGTCGTTCGGGACGTACTGCATCATGTCGTAGATCGCCATGCCGGCCGTCACGGAACCGCCGGGCGAGTTGACGTAGAGGTAGATGTCGCGCCGGGAATCCTCTGCCGCCAGAAGCAGCAGCTCCGAGCAGATTCGGTTGGAGATGTCGTCGTCGACTTGCTGCCCGAGGAAGACGATGCGCTCACGCAGCAGCCGCTGGTAAAGCGAATCGGCCATCGGCAGGAGGGGCGCCTCGGCCGTACGCGCGTCGATTCGCGCCTGCGGGTCGAAGGTCGGAGGCGTGGTCACTGCGTCACCTGCTCCGGAGTCGTGGGTCATGGTCGGTTGCTTGCGACATTAACGCGCTGCGGCGGGGGCTTTGGTCGCCAGAGTGGCTTGTTCGCTGTCGGCGTGGAAGGTCGCCGACGGGAATGCGAACGGGCCGGCCCATAACGGCACCGGCCCGCGACGCGGAACCTGAGTCGGATCAGGCGTCGGTCTTGGCCTCTTCGGCGGTCTCCTCGGCTTCCTGCGCCTCGGTGTCCTCGATGACCTCGACGTCGTCCTGGCCGGCGGCCTTGCGCTGGAGAGCGCCCAGGTCGAGCTCCTCGCCCTTCTCGTCGGTGGCCTTGACGTGCTCCACGACGAGGTTGAGCGCCTTGGTGCGGAGCACCTCGGACACGATGGCAGGGATCTGGTTGTTCTCCGTCAGGTGCTGGGCGAGGACGTCCGGCTGAACGCCCATCTGCATGGCGTTCGTGACGACGTACTCGGTCAGCTCCTCGTTCTCGACCGTGAGCTCCTCCTGGAGGGCCAGCTGGTCGAGGATGAACCCGCCCTTGACGGCCTCGCGGGCGTCGTCCTTGAGCTCGGACTCGTAGTCCTCGGCGGACTTCTCCTGGTCCTCGAGGAACTTCTCGCGCGTCATGCCGTACATCTGCAGCTGCTGGTCGAGCTGCTCGGTACGGCGCTGGATCTCGCTCTCGATCACGCTGTCGGGCAGCGGGATGTCGATCTTCTCCATGAGCGCTTCGAGCGCCTTGTCACGAGCCTGGCCGAGCTGCCGGACGCGCTTCTGCTCCTGCAGGCGCTTGGCGACGTCGGCGCGCAGCTCCTCGATCGTGTCGAACTCGCTGCCCAGCTGGGCGAACTCGTCGTCGAGCTCGGGGAGCTCCTTGATCTTGACGCTGTGCACGGTGACCGTGACCTCGGCCTCCGAGCCCTCGTTCTCGCCGCCGACCAGGGTCGTCGTGAAGGTCTTGGAGGCGCCTGCCTCCATGCCGACGATCTGGTCGTCGAGGCCCTCGACGGACGAGCGGCTGCCGACCTCGTAGGAGTAGCCGCTGGTGCGGGCGTCCTCGACGTCCTCGCCGTCGACCTTGGCGGACAGGTCGATGGAGGCGAAGTCGCCCTCCTCGGCCGGCCGCTCGGCGTTGGTCAGGGTCGCGAAGCGCTCACGCAGGTTGGAGAGGGTCTCCTCGACCTCCTCGTCCGTCACCTCGGCCGAGTCGACGGTCACCTCGAGGCCGTCGTAGTTCGGCACGTCGAACTTGGGCCGGATGTCGACCTCGGCGGTGAAGGCGAACTGCTGGTTGTCCTCCAGCTCGGTGATCTCCACCTCGGGCTGGCCGAGGGCGAACACCTCGGTCTCCTGCACCGCGCGGCCGTACAGGCCGGGTAGGGCGTCGTTGACCGCCTCCTGCAGGACCGCGCCCCGGCCGACGTACTGGTCGATCAGGCGAGCGGGCACCTTACCGGGACGGAACCCCTTCAGGCGCACCTGCTGCGAAAGCTCCTTGTACGCCTTGTCGAGGTTGGGCTTCAGCTCGTCGAAGGGCACCTCGACGGTGAGCTTGACCCGAGTAGGGCTCAGCTCCTCAACATCGGTCTTCACTAGGGCGGTCTCCTTGATCCGGCCGCGGCACGGATTTCACATTGGATGTCGTGGCGGCTGCGTTGTCAGCCGGACGCGGGCACGCCGATATAGGTCACCGCGCGCCTTCGCGCGCCAAGTCTATGGTGTTCCGGCAGGAGCGCGGACGGTCGGGGCGGTAATGCGTCCCCAAGTAATGCGAAAGGGTCCGCCCGACTACGCGGCGTGAACACGCGCCAGACCTGCCTCAACCGGTCCTTCAGTGGGTAAATGTCATGAATGCGTGTACTACGCGGGGGCTCCATCGCGTCCAGAAGACGCATCATGGAGTCGAGGAACCGCCGCTGCCCGGGAAGCGAAAGAGTTTCGAAGATCCGCCCGAAGCGCGCGGCGCCGGACCGCAGGGTGCCGTCGGCGACGGATTCGCCCCGCGGGGTGAGCCCGACGAGGGTGGCGCGCCGGTCGGCGGGGTGCGGGCGGCGAACCGTACGGACCGGGTCACCAGGATCCGGCGCCACTCGGCCTCGCCCGCCGCCGGAGGCCAGTTTCGAAGGGTGCGCCTGAACCACGGGCGCCCTCCCTGACCTCGTAAGACGCTCGCCGAATTGTCGGAGCGTGACTATCTTTTGGTGAAAGTCACCCTGTGATCAACCACCTGGTTCTGAGGTGAGAGGACCGACCTGATGACTGGAGCGCTCTCCCATGTGGCGGCGAATCTGGTCGACGGGGGCGGTACGGGCACTTGGACGCTCGATGATTCCGGCTCTTCCGTCGCCATACGGCATCGCGCGTGGTGGGGACTCGCCACCGTGCACGGCGTGTTCACCGAGTTCACGGGCGAAGGGGAGATCCTCGACGACGGCACGGTCTTCGGCCGGATGCACATCGCGGCCGCGTCGCTGGACACCCGCAGCGCCCGGCGCGACGAGAGGCTGCGCTCACGTGACTTCTTCGACGCCGGGAACCATCCGCAGATCGTCTACACACTGACCAACATCAAGCTCATGGCCGAACGCGATGTCTGGGTCGAAGGCTCGCTCAGGGTCCGCGGCGTCAGCGCGCCGCTGTCCTTCCCGGCCCGGGTGACCGAGATCTCCGGCGAGGTCATCACGCTCCGTGGCCGTGCGGTCGTCGACCTCGGGAGCCACGACGTCAGGTGGAGCAGGTTCCGGTCACCCGCCGGGCGTACGACCGTCCTGGTCGTCGCCCGCTTCGTCGCGGACCGTGCCGGGTAGACCGTAGGTGGCGAGCTTTCGCCGTACGCGCTCGATCTCCTTGTCCGGCAGCAGGCGGGGCGAGCCGGCGGCGCGGGCGCGCAGGGTCAGCTCACAGATCCATTCGAGGTAGGCCGCCTTCGAGTAGGCCTCGGTGAGCGTCCCCGCGTACGTGATCGCGCCGTGGTTGCCCAGCAGGCAGGCCGTACGGCCCTCAAGGGCAGTGATCATCACGGCGGCCAGCTCGGGCGTGCCGTAGGTCGCGTACGGCGAGACGCGTACCGTGCCGCCGAACTTGGCGATCAGATAGTGGATGGGCGGCACCTCCTCCACCAGCGTGGACAGCACCGTCGCCGCGGTCGAGTGGGTGTGCACGATCGCCCGCGCGCCGGTGCGGCCGTAGATGGCCAGGTGCATGGGCATCTCGGAGGTCGGGAGCAGCGGGGCCTCGACGGCCTCGCCGTCGAGGCGGTGCACTCCGACGAGGGCCGGCGTCATCTCGTCATAGTCCAGACCGCTCGGGCTGACCGCGATGAGATCTCCGGACCTTACGGAGATGTTCCCCGAGGTGCCCACGACGAGGCCGTCGGCGCGCATCTTCTGGCAGTACTCGACGACCTGGCGGCGTTCTTCTCGCAGCATCACAGGCCCGAGTATCGCCGTAGGGACCTTCGTCCCGCGATCCGAGGATCTTCGGGCCGACGGCCTGCCGGACATCCTCGTTACCGTCTTGTGCATGACCAGTGAGGTTCCCCCGGCCCGGCCCCTGCGGGCGATTTCCCACGTCGTACAAGGTGGTTGGCCATGTCGGCCGCCGATGTGAGGGGCGAAGCGGTGTACGACTCCGGAGGTCTGGAGATCCTGACCGAACGGGAGTGCCACGACCTGCTCGGCGCCGTCTCCCTCGGGCGAGTGGTCTTCACCGACCGCGCGCTGCCCGCCATCCAGCCGGTCACCTTCGTGCTGCGCGACGGCGAAGTGATCATCCGTACGGCGGCGGGGTCGAAGCTCGCCGCGGCGACGCGCAACGCGGTCGTCGCGTTCGAAGCCGACGAGTACGACAGCACGCTTCGCGCCGGCTGGTCCGTTGTGATCGTCGGCCACGCCCGTGTGGTCGCCGAGGACGGCGAGCTGGCTCGGCTGCGGAAACTGCCACTGCGGCCGTGGAGTTCCGGCGACGGCGACCACTACATCTCCATCACCCAGGAGATGATCTCCGGCCGGCGCGTACCCGAGAGCACCTGAGGCTCACACGCACTCCTGGAGGGACCACCTGCCGCCGTCGGCGACGGTCACGACCAGCCAGCCCGACCTGGGCACGTTCAGCTCCTTCATTCCGTCGCCGAGCCCGTGGATCCGGTCCGTGCCATCGCCGGGCACGAACTCGAGCTGCCACACACCCGACGTGCGTACCTGCAGGCTGACCTTGGTGCGCCGCCCGTTGTAGGCGATCACCTCGGAGGGGGTACGCCCGTGCACCTCGCCGCCGAAGGCCAGCGCGGCGGAGGCCTGGAGGATCCTCACCGACCACTTCGGGGCCTCGCCTCTTGCCTCGATCTTGAAATGGGTCACCTCGAGGGGCACGAGGTGACGGCCCCGGTACGTGCGCTGGGCGTTGACGATGGTCTGGAGCGTTTCGAGGCCGTCCTGGGTCCTGATCATCGGGCGTACGAAGAAGTTCGAGTCGCCGCGGTAGGTGAACTCCGCGATCGCGAACCGCCCCGGCTCCGGCCGGTCGATGAGAACCTCGACCTCGCCGGAGCTGCGGCTCTCGGTGAGGAACCGGTCGCCGGTGGCCCGCAGCTCCTGAAGAGGGGCATCCTCGATCGCCTCGATGGGCACAGGACGATGGTGGATCCGCGCGTCGAGCCTGATCAGCGCGGCGTGCCCCTTACCGAGCGCGGCGGCGACCCTGGCCTCACGATTCTTGCCGGCCGGGACGGCCTTGGCCTTGTCGTACGCGTCGAGGGCGGCACGGTAGTCGCCGACCATCGCCTCGGTCGCATTGGGTTCGGCCGGATCGAATCGGAGCCTTTCGAGCTCCTCGCCGAACGACGTGATCGCCTCGTCGATCCGCGGCGGTACGGGAGCGGGCGCACGCGTGGGCTCCGTGGAGGAACGGCGCGCCGCGAGCCGCGTGACGAGCAAGGTCACCCCGACACCGACCAGGAACGATGCGACCAGAGCGACCATGGCTCAACCTCCGGGCCGCGGGGTACCCCCACCCCGATTGCCCGAAAGACTATCGCCGCCCGATCTGCGAGGTATGCCGAGACTCGGCCAACCGTACGCTCCGGTGTGCCGACAAGAACATGTCGGGCTGGGGAGATTCGAACTCCCGACCCCTGCGACCCAAACGCAGTGCGCTGCCAAGCTGCGCTACAGCCCGTGAGCCTCCGAGTGTAGCGAATAACCGGACGTTCCCCACCCGGTTATGCGCCCCTGACCGCAGGGTTCACACCGATGGCGCCGGAGCGTGTTCCCGCGACCACAACGGGCCGCGGGCACAGGGGCCGTGTCGTGCACGAGACCCAGCGCGGAGCCGGTACGCTACGCGGGTGGCGTTGTGAGGAATGCGGCCGATGGCCGCGTTCTGAACACCCTCGCGGGCGTAGCTCAATGGTAGAGCCCCAGTCTTCCAAACTGGCTACGCGGGTTCGATTCCCGTCGCCCGCTCACACAACAAAGGCCCAGGTCAACCGACATTTCCGGGATCTGGGCCTTTGCTCTTCAACTAGCCTTCTTGCGCTTCCGTGCCCGTTGCGTGCCCGATCGCCGCTTCGTGCCCTTGCGCGCTGTCTTGAAGGCATCCCCCAACGCCTCGACGATCACCTTGTCTCGGTCCTCGCTTGCGTGCTGGTAGATCAGCGCGGCCCGAGTCGAGGCGTGGCCCATTCGGGACATCAGTTCCTTGAGGCTCGCCCCCGTGGTTGCGGCGCGGGTACCGCCTGTATGACGAAGGTCGTGGAGGTGCGAGGTGTCCATAGTTACGCGCAGATCCGGCACGATCGCCGCGGGCAAGACGACTCTTTCGCCTTTGGCCGCCACCTGCGAACCTCCGGCGGAGTCCCATCCATGGGCTCGGTCGCCGACGCGTTGCCCCATCCAGTACGAACAGTCCCACCAAACAGCCGCTAACACCGCATGAAACCCGGCGTCCGTCAGACGGGATCACTTCATGGCGGTCCCGTCACCCGCTCTGAACGCCAAAGACCCAGGCAGAAGTCCATCGCTGAACGTCACAGGGACACCCAGCAGTACAGCCGCTCATCGTTCGTGCGAGCCTCTCTGGCGAACCGAACCAGCCGCTCGACGAGGTCCAGCACGACATCCGGCGTAACGCTGCGCTTCCGCACCGCAGGAATACTTCCCCAGCGGATCGCTACGTCGGATAGCTCCGCGTCGCCGACGCTTGCCAGAGTGTCCCGAACGCCCATATCGAATTCGGTCACCCACGGCCCTTGCGACCATGGGTCGTCTCCGGTCAGCTCCGCGGGATCGGGAAGCTCGCTGGCCGGCCACGTTAGGGCCGTCTGCACCAGATCTTTGCTCATCGGCACGCGCCTGATGACGGCGATGAGTTCAGGCAACAGGTCGTCGTGATCCATGCCGGTAGCGTTAATTCGTCCGAAGGCGTCCAGACCCGTACCGAGGGGATCGCCGTCGCCGGATGGCTCAACATCCAGTAGGCCCGCCTCGAACAGGTCCCGCCTCGCCTCCTCCTTCATCGCGCGCACGACGGCCTCGGCACTGGGAGCGCGAAGATAGTCGGTAAGGATGCCCAAGACAGCCTCCACTCGGCTGGTCGGTCGATCCGGTCGGCCTCACTAGATCACTGGACACTGACATTTGGCCAACACCGCCATGGACGATGCCCGCTACGGCACAGGCCGGCAGTTCTCTCCCCGAATCAGCGGGCGCTTCCGACGGTGCCCGTGACGGTCTGGAGCCAGACGATTCCCAAGCGGGCGGCGCGGGTTCGATTCCCGCGCTCGCGCACCGAAGGCCCAGGTCAGGAAGTGAATACCGACCTGAGCCTTGATCGTTTGTGAGACCACCTCCGATCATCAGCTGGAATGGCTGTCCTGACCACAGTGACCACTGCCGTGTTGTGCGGGTGGATCCAGTAACCTCCTGCCAACTAAGTGGCGAAAGGTGTGTTCGTGGGGCTTCGGGATCGGATGGGTGATATCGGGCGTACGGTCGCGACGGCCACGGACACGGGAAAGGGCGCCGCACGCTCGGCCGGGCGCAGCGCGGTCGAGGTGAGCAAGGGGGCCGCGACGGTGACACAGGACGCCGACGACTGGGCGCGGAGCCAACTCGAGGCCGTGCCGCCTCCGGTACTGCCACTGACCGAGCCGTGGAAGCTGTCGATCGGCGCGATCGTCGCCCGGCACCCCAAGGCGCCGAAGATGACCGGCAAGCTGCTCTCGCCGCTCGACCGGTTCGGCGCGATCGTCATCGGACCGGAAGATGCCGGTTTCGACGGTGACGATGTTGAATGGAGGAGGATCGTCCAGATCCGTACCCGTACGGCAGAGGAGCTCGTCTGCGGCGCCATCTGGGACTTCGCGATCGACGATCTCCGGAAGATGTTGCCACCCGTGCCCGGACGCAAGTGGGCGGTTACGAAGGTGCTGCAGATCCTGTTGACGATGACGGCCGACATCGAGGACCAGGTCGAGCAGGCCGAAGACGAGGAAGCGCCGGTCAGGGTCCCTTGCGAGATCGTCTATCGCGGGATCCTGCGGAGGGAGAAAGAGGCGTCCGCCGGCCTCTTCTCCGCTCTCGCGCTCTGCACGATGCCCCAGGTGAGTGAGGCGCTGGTACGTGCTGCTCTCGAACAGGGGATCCCGGTCGTGGACGCTGAGCCGAACAAGTCTCTCGCGCCCAACGAGCGCGTGATGAGGATGCGGGAACACAGGGCAGCGCTCTCAGCCCAGGCGCGGGAACTCGGAGCCGACGGGCGCGAACCTTAGGTAGGTCAGGCAGGGAGATTCGACGCCGAATGTCCCCATCGGCGGTCCGAGGGGCTGGAACAGTGCGCGTGAGCCTCCTCCTCCTGTGTTCCAGCCCAAAAGACCCGGGGCGTAGATCAGGCCGCCACCCCTTATGCGGATAGCGCCGTACACGAGCCCTTTGAAATCATGCGTCTAGGGTTCTTCTTCCGCTTTGGTCTTGGCCGCCGTCGCCGCTGGCTGACGTTTTCCGTCCGTGGTGTCCTTTGCCTCAAAGCGCAGTAGGTCTCCCGGCTGGCAGTCGAGCGCCTTGCAGAGCGCGGCGAGTGTGGTGAAGCGCACCGCCTTGGCGCGGCCGTTCTTGAGTACCGCCAGGTTGGCGGGGGTGATCCCGACACGGTCGGCGAGTTCGCCCACGGACAGCTTCCGCTTGGCCAGCATCACGTCGATGTCGACGGTGATCGGCATCAGATCACCTCGTCCAGCTCGGCCTGCATCTGTGCCGCTTCGCCGTCGCGCGCGACGGCCTGGACGAGCAGCATCCGCAGCACGAGCACGATGAGCGCGACTCCCAGGACTGCCATGCCAATCCCGCCCATGATGACGGTTATGCCTGGATTGTCCTGATGTTGTGGCGCCAAGACGGCCGTGAGCACGAACCACAAGAGGGCGGCCGCCGCGATCGCGCCGATCAGGACGTCCACGTACCGGAAGGCGGCGTGGGAGAACACGGTTCCGCGTCGCACCATCGTCACCAGCCGCCATACACCGACCACGGCGACCTGGCCCGTCACGACGCCCAGGAGCACGATCACGCGGACCGAGGTCAGCGGGAACGACCCGTCCTCCGGATCGGTGGCCAAACCCCACACCAACGCCGCCTGAACGAACGCGGTGCTGGCGAGCACCACTACGAGCACGGCGCGCAACGCGCGCACTGTCCACTCTCCCACCATTTCTCCTTCGATCGATTTACAATGAAAATCTATCGATATTCGACAGGCAAGGCAAGAGGGCGACTAAGGAGGCAGGACTTCGGTACGAACCTGTGACTCAGCGCTCTAGCGCCAGGCAGGGATGAGCCTGGCCGCGCCCGATGCCACCAACTGGAAGCGGAAGCAAGAGCCTGACGAATCTCCGAGCGACTGGACCGCATCCACTGGTATCTCAACTTCAGCCCACCACCCCAGCCGGCCGGCACGTGCCGGATCTGTGCCAGATCGACCCCTGGGACTCACAGGGAATGACGGCGACCAGGCGGTCAGCTGGTGTCGCCGATGGCGAAGTCGGGCAGCTCGGTGGACAGCAGTTCTTCAGCACCGCCGTCGATGAGGTGCTGCATCTGGCTGGAGCGGGGCAGCATGGGCTTCTCGTATGCGTGGACGGCGTCGTCGAGGGTGTCGTGGTACGCGACGGCAAGGGCGACTTCACAGGCGTCCAGCATGGCGAGGTTGACGCCGAGCGGGGGCATGAGATGGGCGGCATCTCCCAGGAGGGTGATCGTCGGCTGTGCTCCCAGGTGTGCGGGACGGGCAGCGCGTAGATCGGGCGGTCGACGTAGCGGAACTGACCTACCCGAGCAGCTAGTGTTGCGTGTCTGAAGTCCCGCAGTGTTCTTCTGGGTGGAAAGCCATCCACGAAGGAGCTGAGGATGACCAAACGCCTGGCCACCGCCGTCGCCATAGGTGCGACCGCCCTAGGTGCCATGGGATTAACGGCACCCGCCGCCATGGCAGCCACCACAACCGCCGCCATCACACCGGCCCTCACGTGCGGGACCCACCAGCAAGAGGTGCCCCCCACCCGCTACTCCTATTTCGGCAACTGCGCAGACCACGCGGTGAACATCCACGTCTGGTACGTCTACATCGCGCCGGGCAGCACCATCCCTCAGGACACCTACGAGGGCGTACGTTGCGTGCCTGCCCAGACCGACTTCTTCTTGGGCACGTCGTCGACCATCTACAACCCCCTCGGCGGTTACGCGGGCGTCGAGGACGGCACCTGCTGACCCGATCCGTCTTGAGGTGAACCGCCAGGCCGCTGCCACCACTCACGCGTGGCAGCGGCCGTCAGGCAGGGATTTCCACCCGGATAAGACGCGTGAGTCGAGGCGCCCCCGGCCACGCCCCTGTGAGGGGTCTGGCAGGTAGGGCACCCGGTCGACTGTTCCTCGACCGGCAAGAGGCGAGCCGCCCGTTCTCCCGTCTACGGGAGGGCGGGCGGCTCGATCTTCATTCGGCCTTCTTCGGTTCCCGTTGCGTTCCCCGCCAGCGCTCGGCCGTCATTCGCCACAGGACGTGCCGCCGTAGCGGGTGACCTTCGTCCAGCACGGGGTGGTCGAAGTCGTCGGCCGGGTCATTGACCATGCCGATGCGCTTCATCACCATCTGGGAGCGCACGTTGGTGTGGCTCGTGAACGAGACGACCTCGGCGAGTTCGAGGTCGTCGAAGGCGAAGGTGAGCGCGCGGCGGGCGGCCTCGCTGGCGTAGCCGTGGCCCCAGCTGGATCGGATCAGCCGCCAGCCGATCTCCACCGCCGGGATGAAGTGCGCTTCGAAACTCGGCACCGACAGGCCGGTGAACCCGATGAACTGCCCGGTCTCGGCGATCTCCAGGGCCCAGAACCCGAACCCCCGCTTCTCGAAGAAGGCTTCGATCCGGTCGATCGCCGCGTCGCTCTCGTCCGGAGTGAGCGTGGCCGGGAAATGCTCCATGACCTCGGGGTCGGCGTTCATGGCGGCGAAAGGTTCGCGGTCGCTATGTCGCCAGCGCCGGAGCACAAGCCGTTCGGTCTTCAGCGTCGATTCAGGCACCCGAGCGACCGTACAAGATGTCGCCCCTCGATTCCTGTCGGCGACAACCGGCAGCGGCGGTCACACCGCCCGGCTGGAGCATCGAATGACGAGGGCCGTTCGCGGTTCAGGGCGATGGAACTCGTACGGCGCCGGCGATGATCGTGGTCACGACCTTGTGGACGGCTTCGGGCTCTGGTGGCGTGCCTTCGCAGCCGGAGAAGAGCAGGTGTCCGGTTCCGATCAAGGTGAGGGCGAGCGTGTCGGTGTCGGCCTCGATGCGGCCCAGTTCGCGTTCGGCGGTGAGGTAGGAGGCGATCATGGTCGCCGCCTCGTTCAGTACCGGGACGCCCGTGGGCATGGTCGCGCGCAGCCGGGTGCGCAGGGCGTCGCGGAAGGTGATCAAGCCGATGATTCCGAGGGCGACCGATTCGAACACGTCCGTCAGCGCGCCGGTGAGGTTGCCGGCGACGGTGCCGGTGCCGGCGGAGTCGCGTAGGGCGGTGGCCTGGGCGTCGATGCGGGCGATGCGGTCCAGCACGAGCTCGGCGAGGAAGGCGTCGAAGTCGGCGAAGTGGCGGTGCAGGACGCCCTTGGCGCAGCCTGCCTCCGCGGTGACGGCCCGGCTGGTCAGGGCGTTCGGGCCGTCCCTGAGCAGGATGCGCTCGGCGGCCTCGAAGAGTTGCTCGCGCGCGTCACGGAGGGCCACTCCTGTCGGCACCGTGGGCCTTCTCTCTCTGGACGAGTGGGCACGTGCCCACTAAAGTGGGCGCGTGCCCACTATACCGCCGAGGCAAGCGCATCTTTCCGTGAACGAGTCCCATCGGGCCCGAGGGATCGCGGAGTCGTTCGGCACCGACGCCGAGCGCTACGACCGGGCCCGGCCCCGCTACCCCGACGTCCTGGTGGATCGGATCATCGTCGGCAGCCCCGGGGCCGAGGTCCTCGACGTCGGCTGCGGCACCGGCATCGTCGCCCGGCAGTTCCAGGCGGCCGGTTGCACGGTGCTCGGGGTCGAGCCCGACACAAGGATGGCCGACGTGGCGCGGCGGCTCGGGGTCGACGTCGACGTGGCCACGATCGAGACCTGGGACCCGGGCGGCCGGGAGTTCGACGCGGTCGTCGCCGGCCAGGCCTGGCACTGGATCGACCCGGTCGCGGGAGCGGCCACGGCAAAGCGAGTGCTGCGAAAGGGCGGCCGGCTCGCGGCGTTCTGGAACGTCCACCGGCTTCCGTCCGGCGTCGCGGAAGCCCTCATCTCGGCCTGCCGCCGGGTGATGCCCGACTCGCCGTTCGACTTCCAGGCGATGGCCGAGCCCGCTGAAGACATGTACCAGGCGCAGTTCACCAAGACCGCCGACGGGATACGGGAGGTGGGCGGGTTCGGCGAACCGGAGCACTGGCGATTCGACTGGGAGCGGTCCTACACCCGTGACGCGTGGCTGGACCAGCTGCCCACCCTCGGCGCCTTCACCCGGCTTCCCCCGGAGAGGCTGGCGGAGGTTCTGGAGAGCGTCGGGGCCGCCGTCGACGCGATGGGCGGCGGCTTCACGATGCGCTACGCGACGGTCGCCGTCACCGTGGAGCGAACAGAACCGGCGTGAACGCCGCGCGCGAGACTACACGTCGCGCAACGAGAGTGCCGCGGCGTCGCTCAAGCCTTCGCGCGCACCCGTACGGCGCCGTGCCCGGACCTGTGCGCTGGTTCGCGGCCGGTATTTCGGCTCACGTGAACAGCCGCAGGCCTCGAATCCGTCATAGCGCAGGCCCGCGCCGAGGACGGCCGCGACCGCGGCCCAGCGGCGATCGTCGGCCCGTCTCGGGGCGGCGAAGTCATGGCCGGCGAACGTCATCGCCGCCCGGCAGCGCGGGCAGAGATGCTCCGCGCCGTCCCAGGGGAGCTTGTGACTCTGCCGGCAGGAAACGCAGACGTAGTGGACCTTGTAGGTCACCATCGCGTACGTGCACATGCGCCCCAGCCTAGAGCGCGCGGATGACATCATCACCGAATGGCGAGCGGACCCATGTACGAGCGTTTCGCGGTCGACTACGCGGCACACGCCGCCGACGGCGCCTACAACGCGCTCTATGACCGGCCGGCCGTTCTGCGGCTTCTGGGTGACGTCGACGGGCGTACGGTGCTGGACGCGGGCTGCGGGCCAGGGCTCTACGCCGAGGAGCTCCTGGGGCGCGGGGCGCGGGTCGTCGGATTCGACCAGAGTCCGGCTCTCGTCGCGCTCGCGCGTGAGCGGGTGGGCTCGGCGGCCGACCTGCGGGTGCACGACCTGTCCGAGCCGCTGGACTTCGTAGCGGACGGGTCGGTCGACCTGGTCGTGCTCGCGCTCACGCTCAACTACGTCGACGACCGGGTCGCGATGCTGCGGGAGTTCCGGCGGGTGCTCGGCACGGGCGGGGCGCTGGTCGTCTCCACGACGCATCCGACGGCCGACTGGCAGCGGCTCGGCGGCTCCTACTTCGCCCGCGAGCCGGTTGAGGGCTCGCTGAACCCCGGCAAGGACTGGCCCGTACGTGCCTGGCGGCGGCCGCTGACCGAAGTCTGCGGGGAGTTCCGTACGGCCGGGTTCCTCATCGACGAGCTCGTCGAGCCGCGGCCGGTGCCGGAGATGGCCGAGCGGTTCCCCGCCGACCACGCTCGGCTGGAGCACGCCCCGGCGTTCATCGCCTTCCGCCTGGTCCCCGCGCGTACGGGCTAGTGCGAACGGCCGACCGAGTCGCCGACGCGAAGGGTCGCGTGGACGGCGCCGGTCTCCGGGTCCTCCCAGAGTTTCGCGCCCGACGTGCGCAGGGCGCCCACGGCGGCGGCGTTGGAGGCGGTGGTCTCGACGATGATGGCGCTCAGGCCCTGGTGCCGGGCCTCCTCGACCAGCAGGTGCAGGGCCACGGTGCTGTGGCCCTGGCCGCGGGCGGAGCGTGCCAGCCAGATGGCGGCCTCCACCGCTCCGGGCGCTTCTGCCGGGGCCAGGCGTACGGCGCCCGCGATCGCCCCGTCGACCAGCACCGCGTAGGTGGTCTCGGCGAGGTGGCGGTCGGTGAAGGCCTCGCGGCGTACCGGAGTCCAGCCACGTGGGCCAGGGACGTGCGGCATGACCTCTTCGGCGTCGGTGTCGGCCACGGCCACGTCGAGCAGGCGCGGCAGGAGGTTCTCATCGACCGGTTGCAGCGTGACGGTGCTCATGGGTCCAGACTGCCACTTCCGGGCCGGTGCACACGTGACGACACGGGCACGGTCCGTCACTTACGCCAGATGAGCACCAGCGCGCAGTCGTCGTCGCGGCTGGCCGCCATCTCGGCGACGAGCTCTTCGGCGCCCTCGCGGAAGCCGCTCGGGACCAGGCGCTCGGCTTCGCCGAGCAGGCGGTCGATGCCCGCGTCGAGGTCGCTGCCGGGTGCCTCGACGAGGCCGTCGGTGTAGAGGAGGAGCGCGTCGCCGCTGCGCAGCACGCCGTGCTCGGGGTCGCCGCTCATGTGCGGGACGACGCCGAGCACGATGCCCTTGGCAGAGCTGACCCGCCAGGTGCCGCTGCCGGCGTCGAACTGGACGGCGGGCGGGTGCCCGGCGGACTCGACGATGTATTCGCCGGTCGGCAGGTCGATGGTGAGGTGCACGGCGGTGACGAAGCCTTCGTCCCACCGCTGGCGGTGCAGGTAGTCGTTGCACGCGGGCAGGAACCGCTCCGGCTCGATCGAGCCGAGCAGGCCGCCGAATGCGCCGGAGAGCATGAGCGCGCGGGTGCCGGCGTCGACTCCTTTTCCGGACACGTCGACCAAAGCGACTTCGAGCGTCTTACCGTCGCAGACCGAAACGACGAAGTCGCCGCCGAAAGAGGACCCGCCGGCCTGCAGGAGCACGACGTTGGCGTCCCAGCCTTTGGGGAGCTGGGGCATCTCGCCGTGACGGCGAAGGCGGTCGCGGAGTTCGAGGAGCATCAGCTCGCCGCGCAGGCCCTTGACGCCGATCTGCTGGCGGCTGCGGGCGAGCACGATGGCGAGCAACGCCGTGATGACGATGGTCGCGATGACGCCGGGCCCGACCTTCTGGAAGCCGACGGCGATCGCGTCGTACACCAGGGCGAGCCCGACCATGCCGAGGAGGATCGCCAGGCTGCGCACGCGCAGCAGCAGGCCGCCGGCGAGGACCGTCAGCACGACCGCGCTCGGAGAGAACCAGGTCTGGGACGCCGGGGCCGAGACGGCGATCGCGGCGGTGACGGCGATGAGGCCGATCAGCGCGTTGCGGTCACGGGTCAGCTGCCCTCGCCGGAGCCACTGATAGAACCGCACGAGGATCGGGATCCGGCGCAGGAAGGCGCGGAGTCTCGGCGGCATCAGGTGGACCAGACGGCTAAGCATGATGCGGGCACTGTATCGAGCATTGACGGGTCCGCGCTGAAGGCCGACGCACCCTACACAAAACTAGACCGGCCGAAATCTAGTGGCCGAATCTGGCCGTAACACGGATCGCTCCGACATATCTCCGACCGTGGCAGAGAGACCTCGGCGAAGCTCCTCCGGGTTTCGGACGTCTTGTCCCGGGGAGATCACAGAAACGGTCTCGACTGATCCGGAGGTCACCCATGGGCCAGGGCATGCGAGTCACGGTCGACGCCGCGATGCGCGCACGCGACGTGTCGCGCATCTTCTCCGAGAACGAGACGCCGGCGCCGCCTCCGAAACCGGCGCCGCGCGCCAACCGGCGAGCCGAGAAACGACGGCTCGCCAAGCGTGGCGCCCACAACTGATCAGCCGCTCAGCGGCGGGAACTCCCCGGTCTGCTCGAACGACGTGAGCATCGCGATGCGGCGTACGTGCCGCGTCTCGCCGGAGAACGGCGTGCCGAGGAAGACCTCCACGAAGCGTGTCGCCTCCTCGGTGGTGTGCATGCGCGCGCCGACGCTGACGATGTTCGCGTCGTTGTGCTCGCGCGCGAGGCGCGCCGTCTCCTCGCTCCAGGCGAGCGCCGCGCGCACGCCCGCGACCTTGTTCGCGGCGATGGCCTCGCCGTTGCCGGAACCGCCGATCACGATGCCGAGCGAGCCCTGGTCGGCGGCGGTGCGCGCGGCGGCGAGCGTGACGAACGGCGGGTAGTCGTCGTCGGCGTCGTACGCCTCCGGCCCGCAGTCGACGGCCTCGTGACCGTGAGCGGTCAGCCACTCGATGAGGTGACACTTGAGTTCGAAGCCCGCGTGGTCCGAACCGAGATAGACGCGCATGGCGGAGAGTCTGTCAGGTATGTCCTTCAGGACACAGTCGCGGCGCGCGGTCACAGCTGGATGGACTTGATCTCCAGGAACTCCTCCAGGCCGTGCAGGCCCAGCTCGCGTCCGATGCCCGACTGCTTGTAGCCGCCGAAGGGCGCCAGCGGGTTGAATCGCCCGCCGTTGATCTCGATCTGGCCCGCCTTGAGGCGGCGGCCGACGGCGACCGCGTGGTCCTGGTCGGCGGACCAGACGGCGGCGGCCAGGCCGTACGGGGTGTCGTTGGCGATGCGCACGGCCTCGTCCTCGGAGTCGTACGCGAGGATCGACAGGACCGGCCCGAAGATCTCCTCGCGGGCGATCGTCATCGACGGTGTCACGTCGGCGAAGACGGTGGGCGGCACGAAGTAGCCGCGCCCCAGCGTCGTCTCGGTGCCGCCGGTGACGAGCCGCGCGCCCTCGGAGACGCCTCTGTCGATGTAGCCGCGCACCCGGTCGAGCTGGGCGCGCGAGACGAGCGGCCCGAGCCGTGTCTCGTCGCCGAACGGGTCGCCGGCGGTGTAGCGCTCCGCGGCCTTGGCGGCGAGCGCGACGGCCTCGTCGTGGCTCTCGCGCGAGACGAGCATGCGGGTGAGGGCGTTGCAGGTCTGCCCGGAGTTCACGAAGGCCTTGGCCACCCCGACCTTCACGGCGAGGGCCAGGTCGGCGTCGGGGAGGATGATGTTCGGCGACTTGCCGCCGAGCTCCAGCGCGACGCGCTTGACGGTGCCTGCGGCCAGTTCGGCCACCCGCTTGCCGGCCCGTGTCGAGCCGGTGAAGGAGACCATGTCGACGCCCTCGTGGGAGGCGATGGCCTCGCCGACGACCGGGCCGAGGCCCGACACGAGGTTGAACACTCCGGGCGGCAGGCCCGCCTCGTCGATGATGTCGGCCAGCGCGTACGCGGCGAGCGGCGCGATCTCGCTCGGCTTCAGCACGACCGTGCAGCCGGCGGCTAGCGCGGGCGCGACCTTGGCGACCACCTGGTGCAGCGGGTAGTTCCACGGCGTGATCGCGCCGACGACCCCGACGGGCTCGCGGACGATCATCGAGTTGCCGGAGCGGCCCGCGTCGAAGTCGTAGCCCTCCAGGATGTCCAGAACGCCGGTCAGCACGGCGATCGGGGTGCCGACGTGCACCTTGAGCGCGACCTGGTACGGCGCGCCGAGGTCGGTGGCGATGAGCGTCGCGAGGTGATCAGCGCGCTCGGTGATGCCCGAGAGGACGGCCCGCAGATATCGGGCGCGCTCGGCGGGCGGCGTGACCTCCCAGGCCGGCAGCGCGCGGCGCGCCTCGGCGACCGCACGGTCGACGTCGGCCGCCGTGCCCGCCGGGACGCGGTCGATGACCTCCTCGGTCGCCGGGTTGATCACGTCGATCGTCGCGGCGTCGGAGGAGTCCGCCCACGCACCGCCCACATAGATGACATCGCGCATGCCCCTCATCCTTCCCCGGCGGGCGTGCGCGGACCACCCGCCGGGTGGATGAGTTTCGGGCCGCAGTCGGCCGCGCGGTGAGGGACGCCCTCACATCGCGGGAGGCGTCAGTCGAAGATCGGGTCGCGGGTACGGCTGCGCTTGAGCTCGAAGAAGCCGTCGGTCTCGGCGACGAGGCGTACGCCGTCCCAGAGCTTGGCGGCGGCCTCGCCGCGCGGGATCGGCGACACGACCGGGCCGAAGAACGACGCGCCGGCCACCGAGATCACCGGGGTGCCGACGTCGTAGCCGACCCGCTCGATGCCCTCGGCGTGCGAGGCGCGGAGCGCGGTGTCGTACTGGTCGGAGTCGGCGGCGTCGGCGAGCGCGCGGTCGAGACCGGCCGCCTCCAGCGCCTCCTCGACCGTCGCGCGGTTCCGCTCGCTCTTCTCGTTGTGGAAGCGGGTGCCCAGCTCGGTGTAGAGCCTCCCGAGCACCTCGGGCCCGTACTTCTGCTCGGCCGCGATCGCCACGCGGACCGGACCCCAGGCGTCCTTCATCGCCTGCTTGTACTTCTCCGGCAGGTCACGCCCCTCGTTCAGCACGGACAGGCTCATGACGTGCCAGCGCACGTCGATCGGCCTCAGCCGCTCGACCTCGAGGATCCAGCGCGACGTGATCCAGGCCCAGGGGCACATGGGGTCGAACCAGAAGTCGACGGGAGTGCGTTCGCTATCGGCCACCACAGCCTCCAAATCTCGGATGTCTACTGCTTCGCAACCGGCGGACGGGCTCGTCCATTCCGGACTGGGAGGCCGCATCACGGTCCGCCACGCCCGGTCAGATGGGCAGGCTGATGGCCTGCGGGAGACCGCCGGGCCTTACTGTGGGATTTGACAATGATGTCTTTACGAGGCGAGGAGTTCACTTGGCTGGCAACCTGACGCGTGATGAGGCGCGCGAGCGCGCCCGGCTGCTCACCGTCGAGTCCTACACCGTCGACCTCGATCTGACGACCGGACCGGAGACGTTCGTCTCCGACACCACGGTCCGGTTCGGCTGCTCCCAGCCGGGCGCCTCCAGCTTCGCCGACCTGCACGGCGCGAAGATCCGGGAGATCACGCTCAACGGGCAGACCCTCGACCCCGCGTCCTATGACCCGGAGAAGGGGCGCGTGCCGCTGCCCCGTCTCGTCGCCTCGAACGAGCTGCGCGTCGTCGCCGACGCCGCCTACTCCCGCACCGGCGAGGGTCTGCACCGGTTCGTCGACCCGGTGGACCAGGAGGTCTACCTCTACTCGCAGTTCGAGACCTGCGACGCGCACCGGATGTACACCTGCTTCGACCAGCCCGACCTCAAGGCGCGCTTCGAGCTGAGCGTGACCGCGCCGGAGCACTGGCAGGTCATCACGAACAACGCCCCGGACCACGAGGACCGCGGCCGCTGGCACTTCCCCGCGACGCCCGGCATCTCGACGTACATCACCGCGCTGGTCGCGGGGCCGTACCACGTCGTGCGCGACGAGTACCGCGAGGGCGACCAGGTCATCCCCATGGGCGTGTACTGCCGCACGAGCCTGGCCGAGTACTTCGACGCCGACGCGATCTTCGAGGTCACCCGTCAGGGCTTCGACTTCTTCCGTGAGGCGTTCGCACGGCCGTACCCCTTCGACAAGTACGACCAGATCTTCGTGCCGGAGTTCAACGCGGGCGCGATGGAGAACGCCGGCTGCGTGACGTACCTGGAGGACTACGTCTTCCGGTCCCGCGTGACCGACGCGTCGTACGAGCGCCGCGCCGAGACGATCCTGCACGAGATGGCGCACATGTGGTTCGGCGACCTCGTGACGATGCGCTGGTGGGACGACCTCTGGCTGAACGAGTCGTTCGCCACCTACATGAGCGTGCTGTGCCAGTCCGAGGCGACCCGCTGGACCGGGGCGTGGACCACGTTCACGAACCTGTGGAAGACCTGGGCGTACCGCCAGGACCAGCTTCCGTCCACGCACCCGATCTCGGCGGACATCCCCGACATCCGCGCGGTCGAGGTCAACTTCGACGGCATCACGTACGCCAAGGGCGCGAGCGTGCTGAAGCAGCTCGTCGCCTACGTCGGGCGCGACAACTTCATCAGCGGCGTCCGCAGCTACTTCGACCGGCACGCGTGGGGCAACACCTCGCTGTCGGACCTGCTCGACGCGCTGGAGGAGACCTCGGGCCGCGACCTGGCCTCCTGGTCCAAGGAGTGGCTGGAGACCGCGGGCGTCAACATGCTGCGGCCCTCGTACGAGGTCGGCGACGACGGGAACTTCACCGCGTTCGCCGTGCTGCAGGAGGCTCCTCAGGAGCACCCGACGCTGCGGTCGCACCGCATCGCGATCGGCCTCTATGACCGGACGGACGCCGGAATCGTCCGGCGCAAGCGGGTGGAGCTCGACATCGTCGGCGCCCGCACCGACGTGCCCGAGCTCGTCGGTGAGCGCCGCCCCGACCTGGTGCTGGTCAACGATGACGACCTGACGTACGCCAAGGTCCGGCTCGACGAGCACTCGATGCGCACCCTCATCAGCGGCATCGGCGACATCACCGAGAGCCTCCCGCGCGCGCTGTGCTGGTCCTCGGCGTGGGACATGTGCCGCGACGCCGAGGTGGCCGCCCGCGACTACGTTCGCCTCATGCTGTCCGGCATCCGCGGCGTCACCGACATCTCGGTGGCCCAGACGCTGCTCCGGCAGGCGCGGATGGCCACGACGCAGTTCGCCGACCCGGCGTGGCGCGAGAGCGGCCTCACGCTGATGGCCGACCAGCTGCACCAGATGGTGCGCGACGCCGAACCGGGCTCGGACTTCCAGCTGAGCTACACGCACGCGTTCGCGACGGTGGCGCGCTCGGACGAGCACGTCGCGTACGTCCGCGGCCTGCTCGACGGCACCGTGGTGCTCGACGGCCTGGCCGTCGACACGGAGCTGCGCTGGCAGCTGCTGCGCCGCCTCGTCGTACGCGGCGCAGCGGGCCCGGCAGAGATCGACGCGGAGCTGCGCCGTGACCCGACGGCCGCGGGCGAGCGGCACGCCGCAGGCGGTCACGCCGCCATCCCGACCGTCGAGGCCAAGGCCGCGGCGTGGGACCGCATCATCGCCGGCGACCTGCCGAACGCCGTCTACCGCGCCACGCTCGGCGGCTTCGTCGACACCGACGACGTCTCGCTCCTGGAGCCCTACGTCGAGAAGTACTTCGGCGAGGTCGCGCGGGTGTGGTCGTTGTGGTCCAGCGACATGTCGAGCACGTTCGCCGAGACCGCCTACCCGTTCCAGGTGTACTCCCAGGACACCGTCGACCGGACCACGGCGTACATCGAGGCGGAGAACCCTCCGCCGGCCCTGCTGCGGCTGCTCACGGAGGGGCGCGACGGTGTGGCGCGCGCCCTGCGCGCGCAGGCGAAGGATCGCTCTTCGAACTGATCATCGCGCTCGGCCACTCTGTCAGGCGCTGCGCTCATGGCAGAGTGGTCGGGTGGAGACGGCTCTCGAGGTTCTGACGGCACTTGCACGGCGGTATGCCTTCGGCGAGCTGGCCGCGCTATGCGAGGCCGGCGCGGCGGGGCTGCCGCCGGACGTCGCGGCGGAGGTCCGTCTGCTGTGCTCGTTCGGTCAGCGCCTGATCGACCTGGACGCCGAGGACTTCGGCGTGCGCGAGCGCACGGGCGATCCGGCGGTCGACGAGTACCGGGTCCCGGAGGAGCTCCTGGGGCGCGCGCGGGCGAGCCGGATGCCGCAGTCGGCCAAGGAGCGCACCCGCGGCGCGCTGCGGACCCTCCGGCCCGCGTACGGCCTGCTGCTCGAAGTGATCGAGGTCCGCTGGATGCGGCGTGAGATGGCGGCGATGGTCGCCGCCATCCACATCGCCGCCGAATACCTCCCGCTGCTGGCCTGGGAGCCCGTCCTCGGGCACGCCGGCGATCCGGCGCTGCTGCCGCTCTCGGTGACCGGGCCGGGCAGCCGGTTCGGCGTCTCGTCCGAGACGGGCGGCCGTCCACGCGACTGCGACCTGACGCGGCCGGAGCAGTCGGCCGCCGAGCGCGCGCTGCGGGTGTCGCGCGAGCCCGGCCCCGGCTGGCGGGCCTACCTCGACCGCCAGCACAGCACCATGGCCTCGGCGCTGAGCACGTGCGCGGCGTCGTGCCGCACCCCCTGTGACGTGATCACCCGGCTGGAGCCGGAGGTCCTCGGCCCGCTGACCGAGCGCGCCAAGCTCGCGCGTGAGTTCTCCGACGGCGCGCTCGTGCGCCTGCGGCACGCGGCGCCGGTCGGGCACGGGTTCGGCGTGCCCAACCCCGAGGAGGTCTCCGAGGCGTGGGAGCGCACCCGCCGGTCGATCGGGCGTCTCCCGCTCGGGGCGCCGGTCCTGGAGGCCGCCGACGACTATCCCCTCGCCGGGTTCCCCGAGGCGATGACGGCGGCGGCCGGGCACCCCATCGTGCCCGACACGCTCCTCCGCGACGTCTCCGCGTACCTGGTCAAGATCCTGGGGAGATGACGGCGCGCACCGCCTCGACCGCGGCGCGCACTCCCGGATCGGACGGCAGGTCGTCCAGCAGCACCGGGCGGCGTCCGGAGCCGGCGAGCGGCACCCGCCAGTTCGGATACTCATCGACCGTGCCCGGCTGGTTCTGCGTGCGCCGCTCCCCCACCGCGTCGGCGAGCGAGACGCCCACGAGCCGCGCCGGCGTACGTGCCAGCAGCGCGTGCAGGGACGCCACCATGTCGGCGGTGTCCAGCCCGAGCGAGGCCAGCATCGCGCGCCACTCGGCGAGCGAGCGCTCCAGCTCCGCGTACTCCTCCGCGACGGGCCGGACGAGCAGGCCCAGGCGCTCGCGCAACTCGATGTGGTCGCCGTGCAGGTAGCCCTCGATGGGCGGCATGTCGTGCGTGCCGACGGTGGCCAGCGACCGCTCGCGCCACTTTCCCGGCGGTAGCGGCGCGCCGTCCGCGCCGCGCTCGAACCAGCCGAGGGACGTCCCGAGCACGCCGCGGTGGGCGAAGACCTCCCGCATGTGGTCCTCGACCGTGCCGAGGTCCTCGCCGACGACGACCGCGCCGGCGGCGTGGGCCTCGGCGAGGAGCACGCCGAGCATCTCGTCGTGCGGGTACGCGACGTAGGTGCCCTGGTCCGCGGACATGCCGTCGGGCACCCACCACAGCCGGAACACCTGCATCGCGTGGTCCAGTCGTAGGCCGCCCGCGTGCCGCAGGACGTGCCGGAGCATGTCGCGGTACGGCGCGTAGCCGGCGGCGGCGAGCGCCTGCGGGTGCCACGGCGGCTGGCCCCAGCCCTGGCCGCGCTGGTTGAACTCATCCGGCGGCGCGCCGACGGTCATGCCGGTCGCGAACAGGTCCTGGTACGCCCACGCGTCCGCGCCGCCCGGGTCGACGCCGACGGCGAGGTCGTGGATCACCCCGATCGCCATCCCGGCCTCGCGCGCCGCCCGCTGGACCCCGCCGAGCTGCTCGTCGAGCAGCCACTGCAGCCACGTGTGGAAGCCGACGCGTGCGGCGAGCCGCTCGCGCTCGGCCGCCACCTCCGCCGATGCCGGGTCGCGCAGCGCGGACGGCCAGGCGCGCCAGTCGGCGCCGTGGAGTTCGGCCAGCGCGCACCAGGTGGCGAAGTCGGCCAGTGCGGCGCCCTCGCGCTCGCGGAAAGCGCGGTAGGCGGCCTCGCGGGCCTCGGTGCGGCGTTCGGTGTGGAGCAGCTCCAGCGCGGCGCTCTTGGCCGCCCACACGGCGTCGCGGTCGATTTCGTCGAGCGTGTGGTCGCGCGCCTTCGCCGGGGCGGCCAGCTCGTCGACGCGGTCGCGCAGGCCGGGGCCGGCGGAGGCGTACTCGGGCACGTCCTCGGGCCGCAGGTACAGCGGGCTGGTGAAGCGCCGGCTCTTCGGCAGGTACGGCGAGGGGCTGATCGGCGCGGAGGGCTCTCCGGCGTGCATGGGGTTGACCAGCACGAACCCGGCGCCGAGGTCGCGTGCGCTCCAGGTCGCGAGGTCACGCAGGTCGGCGAGGTCGCCCAGCCCCCACGAGCCGCGCGAGCGCACGGAGTAGAGCTGGGCCATGAACCCCCACGCACGTGCCTCGGGCTCGGGGGCGCGCGGCGGCGCGACGAGCAGGGAGACGCTCTCCTCGCGTCCGCCGCCGCGCGCGTGAACCGTGTGGCGGCCCGGCGGCACCTCGACAGGGAGCCGGTACGCCTGGCGGCCGTCCTCGGCCGGCGGCCCGCCGGGAAGGAGTGCGAGCTCGCCGCCGCCGGTGAGCACGACGCGGAGGTCGGTGCCCGCGCGGGCGAGGACGTCCTCGCCGGCGTAGGCGACGACCGAGGGCGGGAGGAGGCGCGCGCGCCGCTCCCGCCCGACGCGCTCCAGCTCCGCGCGTACGGTGCCCGGCGACGAGGTGTCCACCCCGAGCGAGGTCAGAACCGCCCTGATCGTGTCGGGTGAGACATCCGTGTGCTTCCTGCGCCAGTCGACGTAGGAGGTCTCGACGCCGTACGCGGCAGCAAGCTCGTTGAGATCGTTCACGGTGGTGACGATGCCCCGTGGATCATCCCCAAATCGGCGGATGACGGTCGGCCCACGGACGGGCCTCCTCCAGCTGCGCCGACAGCGCGATGAGCGTGGCCTCCTCGTTCATACGACCGGCCAGCATCACGCCGATGGGCAGCCCGCCCTCGTTCCAGTACAGCGGCACGCTGACGGCGGGCTGGCCGGAGATGTTGTAGACGGAGGTGAACGGCGTGAAGCGCTTCTGGCGCTCGAAGTTCTCCGCCGGGGAAACGCCGTCGAAGTGGCCGATCGGCACCGGCGGCAGGGCGAGCGTCGGCTGCAGGATGGCGTCGTACTGGTTCGTGACCGGCAGCGCCATGCGCACGGCGAGCTGCAGCGCGGCCAGGGCGTGGAAGAGCTGCGGCGCCTGGATGGCGTTGCCGCGGTCGCGGAGCCAGCGGGTGAGCGGGCGCAGCCGCTCCTCGCGCTCCGGCGCGACCGGGGTCAGCGTGGCCATCGACGCCCACAGCGTCTCGAAATGCGGGACGAGGTCGCCGTTCCAGGGGATGTCGATGTCCTCGACCTCGTGGCCCAGCTCGGTGAGCAGCCGGGTGGCGTCCTCATAGGCGGCCATGCAGTCGGGGTGGACCTCGACGCCGGGGACGGCGGTCGCGACGCTGCGGCCGATGCGGAGGCGGCCGGGCGTACGGTCGGCGGCCTCCAGGAAGGTGCCGTCGCGGGGGGCGGCGTAGTACATGTCGCCGGGCGCGTTCCCGGTCATCGCGTCAAGGAGGAGTGCCGCGTCGCGGACTGAACGGGCAATTGGGCCACATGTGGACAGACCGGCCAGATCGGGAACAATCGGGCCCTGGCTGATGCGGCCGCGCGTCGGCTTGATGCCGAACAGGCCGCACACGCTGGCCGGGATCCGCACCGAACCGCCACCGTCGCTACCCTGGGCGACCGGCGCGAGGCCGGCGGCGACCGCGGCCGCCGCGCCACCGCTGGACCCACCGGCAGACCGCGTGAGATCCCAGGGCGTACGCGAGGGCGGCGCCACGTCGTTCTCGGTATAACAGGGCAGTCCGAATTCCGGTGTATTGGTCTTACCTAGCAGAATCGTGCCTGCTTCACGCAGGAACGTCACAACGTGATCGTCGCCGAATCCCTCGAAATCGTCGAAGGCCGCCGAGCCGAGCGTCATCGGAACGCCCTTCACCATGTTCAAATCCTTGATGGGCACGGGCACACCGAGGAGTGGCGACGGGTCTCCATCCAAGACGGCCTTCTCGGCGGCTCTCGCCTGATCACGGGCGATTTCGGCGGTCACGGTGACGAAGGCGCCGACCTGGTCGTTCAGACGGTCGATACGCTCCAGGTAGTGCTCGGTGATGTCGACGGGGGAGATTTCGCGGGCACGGATCGCGGCGGCCTGCTCACGCGCGCTGAGATCATGAATATGCGTCACAAGTGAAGACGGTACGCCCACTGAAACTTGCACGGCGACCTCGGGTGATATAGAGCAACTACCCTTGGACGACACACGCGAATCACTGGATGGGGGAGACAATAGTGTCGACCTGGCACGACTAGGCACTCGGCATCAGATCTCGTTACGCTTCCCAGGGAAGATCGTGTGTGCTGCTGTCGATCGAGCACGGAGTGTCGATAATGGCGACTACAGGGCGCGGCAAGTCGACTGAGACGTCGACGCCCGATCAGAACGACATTGGAATTCCGTTCGACTACCCGTCCGACGGATACCAGAACGACTACCAGCAGGACGACTACTCCCAGGAGGAGCGTCCGCGGGAGGAGCGGCAGAGCCCGTTCGAGCGTCCGAGGGAAGCCTTCGAAGGCCTCGTCGGCGACCCGCAGATCCAACAGTGGGTCCGCCGGTCCGTCGCCGCCGTTGTCCTGGGCCTGTTGTTCTCGATCGTCTTCGACGTCCGCGTCGGCCTCCTCGTCGCCATCGTCGTCGTGGTCGTCGACGTGGTCCGCCGCGGCCGTAAGGAGTCGAGCGTGGAGGCGTGGCGCAAACCGTCCGTCGCCGAGCGCAAGACCGAGAAGCAGTTGCGCGGCATGGAGAAGGCCGGCTACCGCACCCTGCACGCGCGGGCGGTCCCGATGGACGACGACGGCGTCAGCGACGGGCAGATCGACCATCTCGTCGTCGGGCCGACCGGCGTGTACGCCGTCGACTCGGAGAACTGGGACAAGCGGCTGCCGGTGCGTGCAATGTCGCACCGCAAGCTGTTCCTCGGCCCCTTCAATAAGAAGGAGCGTCTCGACGAGGCCCGCTGGGAGTCCGAGCAGGCGAGCAAGCTGATCTCCGGCGAGCTGGGCTACGAGGTGCCGGTGCAACCGTCGCTCGCCATCTACGGTCCGGCCATCTCCTGGAAGGTCCTGATGGTGCGCGAGGTCGACGTCTACTCCGGCGGCCACGCCCGCAACTACCTGCGGCGGCGGCCGAAGATCCTCGATCCGGCCGACATCGACCGGATCTTCGAGGCCGCCGAGCGCGTGCTGCCCCCGAAGTTCCCCGGACCCGAACGGCCCTGATTCACGTCAGGGTCGTCGAACCACCGATGACTGCGGTGAGCCCGGGATCGCCCTTGCTCACCTCGATCTCGACGCCGAGGGCCTCCAGTCGCCGTCGTACGCCCTCCGGTTCGGGGTGGGCGACGGCGAAGGAGGTCAGCGGCACGGTCGGCAGGTGGCGCGCCGGGTGCGGGGTCCTCCCCCAGTCGATCAAGAACGGCACCACGGTCTCGTACGGCAGGGTGAGCCGCCAGCGCAGCAGGTCACCCTCTGGTGTACGGCGTGCCAGGGGCTCGATCGGCCCGGGGTCGTAGCCGAGCGTGCGCGAGCGCGCCACCCTCGACTCGATGTCGGCGGCGCGCACCGCCCACGCGGCGAGGCACGGCCCGGCCAGCTCGTCGATGCCGAACGGACGGGGCCGCTCGGGCTCCGGCTGCTCCGGGTCGGGCCCGATGATCTCGAGATAGCGCAGCTCGCCGAGGCCGAGCAGGTGGTTGCGCGTGCCCAGCCCCGGATGCGGGCCGCCCTCGACCGGCCGTACACCGGTCAGCTCGGCGATCCATCCGACGGTTTTATCCAGTTCTGGCGTCGCGTAGACGAGATGGTCGAGCGTCATGACACTTCCAGCCTTGCCCGGTTCTGCCCGAAAGGTGAGACGACTGTCTCAGCCCTGAGGTCCTACCCCGTACGATCGGAGTCTGAGCACGAAGAACAGGAGTGGTCATGCCCGCGCTGAGGTCACGAACGGTTACGCACGGCAGGAACATGGCGGGCGCGCGCGCCCTTCTCAGAGCCACCGGCGTGGCGCGTGAGGACTTCGGCAAGCCCATCATCGCCGTCGCCAACAGCTTCACCGAGTTCGTACCCGGGCACGTGCACCTGCGCGAGGTCGGCCAGGTGGTCGCCGCCGCCGCCAAGGCGGCCGGCGGGGTGCCACGCGAGTTCAACACGATCGCGGTGGACGACGGCATCGCCATGGGCCACGGCGGCATGCTCTACTCACTGCCGTCCCGCGAGCTGATCGCCGACTCCGTCGAGTACATGGTCAACGCGCACTGCGCCGACGCGCTGATCTGCATCTCCAACTGCGACAAGATCACGCCGGGCATGCTGATCGCGGCCATGCGGCTCAACATCCCGACGGTGTTCGTCTCCGGCGGCCCGATGGAGGCCGGCAAGCCGATCGAGGGCACCACCAAGCTCGACCTGATCGACCCGATGATCGCCTCGGCGGACGAGTCGGTGTCGGACGAGACGCTCGCCCAGATGGAGGAGAACGCCTGCCCCACCTGCGGCTCCTGCTCGGGCATGTTCACCGCCAACTCGATGAACTGCCTCACCGAGGCGATCGGGCTCTCGCTGCCCGGCAACGGCACGATCCTGGCCACCCACGCGGCGCGCAAGACGCTGTTCGAGGAAGCCGGACGCCGGGTCGTGGAGATCGCGAACCGCTACTACGCCGACGACGACGCCTCGGTGCTGCCGCTGAACATCGCCACCCGCGACGCCTTCGAGAACGCCATGGCGCTCGACGTCGCGATGGGCGGCTCGACCAATACGATCCTGCACCTGCTGGCCGCCGCCCGCGAGGCCGGCGTCGACTTCGGCCTGAAGGAGATCGACGAGCTGTCCCGCCGGGTGCCGTGCATCTGCAAGGTCGCGCCGGCCACCGCCAAGTACCACGTGGAGGACGTCCACCGGGCCGGCGGCATCCCCGCCATCCTCGGCGAGCTCGACCGCGCCGGGCTGCTCACCCGTAGCGTCCACACGATCCACGGCGCCTCGCTCGGGGAGTTCCTGTCGGCCTGGGACATCGCCTCCGACGACGTCACGCCCGAGGCGAAGGAGATGTTCCACGCCGCGCCGGGCGGGGTCCGCACCACCAGGCCGTACAGCCAGAACACCCGCTGGGACTCCCTGGACCTCGACCGGTCCGAGGGCTGCATCCGCGACGCCGAGCACGCCTACACCAAGGACGGCGGCCTCGGCGTGCTCTACGGCAACCTCGCCACCGAGGGCGCGGTCGTGAAGACCGCCGGAGTCGAAGAGGCCCTGTGGACCTTCGCGGGCCCCGCAGTGGTCTTCGAGAGCCAAGACGACGCCGTCGAGGGCATCCTCGGCGACCGGGTCAAGCCCGGCGACGTCGTCGTGATCCGCTACGAGGGCCCCAAGGGCGGGCCGGGCATGCAGGAGATGCTGTACCCGACGTCCTTCCTGAAGGGCCGCGGCCTCGGCAAGGCCTGCGCCCTGGTCACCGACGGCCGCTTCTCCGGCGGCACCAGCGGCCTGTCCATCGGCCACGCCTCCCCGGAGGCCGCCGCCGGCGGCGACATCGCCCTGGTCGAGGACGGCGATCGCATCGTCATCGACATCCCGCGCCGCGAGCTCCGCCTGGACGTTCCCTCCGACGTCCTCCGCGAACGCCGCGAACGCCTGCTGGACGAGCTCGGCGGCCGATTCCGCCCCCGCTCCCGCGACCGCAAGGTCAGCGTGGCCCTCCAGGCATACGCCGCCATGGCCACCTCGGCCTCCACCGGGGCGTCCCGCGACATCTCCCAGCTCGGCGGCCACTGACCACCGGGGCCGCTCCCGTACGGGGCCGGCCCTCACGTCAAGGTGGCGCCGGCGAGCTGCATGAGGCCGTACGAGCGGCGGCGGATCGAGGTGAAGCCGCAGTTCGACAGGGCGTGGGTCAGCTCCGATGCTCCGAACATCCGGATGCCCGCTGCCCGGCTCATGGCGTCGAGGCCGGAGCCAACGCCCCGGAGGCCCGGGCGCAGGGTCGTCAGGATGACGACCTTGCCTCCCGGACGCAGCACTCTCGCCATGCCGGCCACCGCGGCCCACGGGTCGTCGAACAGGTACAGGCCTCCGAAGCAGCAGACCGCGTCAAAGGAGCCGTCGCGGAACGGCAGCCTGACGGCGTCGCCCCGCACGTAGGCGATGTCGTCCTCGCGTCTGTCCGACACCGCGCGGGCGAGCATGGTCGCGGAGGCGTCGACGCCGACGACCAGGCCGTCGCCGGTGACGCCGGACGCCAGGGCCCGGGTGACGTTGCCCGGTCCGCAGGCCACGTCGAGCACCGTGGCGCCCGGAGTCGCCTCAAGATCCAGCCAGTCGCGCGCCAGGGCGTACTCCTCGGCCGTGTCGGGGCCGAACGGGCCCTTCGAGATCCCGAACAGCACCGGGCGCCACAGGCGTTCATAGATCGTCGGCAGCGCGCCGGAACGCATCAGCCGCTGGGCCATCGAGGTGTGCGGTGCCGACGTCTCCCCGAGCAGGTCGACGTAGCCCCGGCCGGTGTCGGGGTCGGCCGGCGCGGGGTCGAGCAGCTTGAGGGCCCGGTCGAGGGCGATCGCGGGTGTTATCAGGCACCGCCGGTGATCGTGAGCCCGGTACGGGCGGCGGTGAACGACAGGGTGTCCACGGTCAGGTCGACCGAACGGCTGATGGCGCGAGAGCCGTGTCCGACCTCGGCCTCGTTGCGGAACAGGATCGGGCGGCCGGACGACGTGGCGTGCTGGAGCGCCGCGCACATCTTGCGTGCGTGCAGCGGGTCGACGCGCGTGTCGCTCTCGAACACCGTGAACAGGGTGGCCGGGTAGTCGACGCCTTCACGTACGTGGTGGTACGGGGAGTACGCGTAGAGCCACTCGAACTGCTCGGGGTCGCCCGCGGAGCCGTACTCGACGTTCCAGGTCTGGCCGAGCCCGAAGTTCTCGTACCGCACCATGTCCAGCAGCGGCGCGGAGCAGACCGCCGCGGCGTAGAGGTCGGGCCGCTGGGTGATCGCGGCGCCGACCAGCAGACCGCCGTTGGAGCCGCCGGCGATGGCGAGGCGGTCGGGAGTCGTCCAGCCGTCGGCGACCAGCTTCTCGGCGGCGGCGTGGAAGTCGTCGAAGACGTTCTGCTTCTTGTCGAGCATCCCGTCGCGGTGCCACTGCTCGCCCTCTTCGGAGCCGCCGCGCAGGTTGGCGATGGCGTACACGCCCCCGGCCTCCACCCACGCGAGGACCGTCGCGGCGTATCCCGGGGTCAGCGGCACGTTGAAGCCGCCGTAGCCGTAGAGGATCGTCGGCCGCGGCCCGGCCTCCGCGTCGGGGCGCGCGACGACGATCATCCGCACCTCGGTGCCGTCGCGGGAGGTGTAGGTGACCTGGCGGCTCTCGATCTCGGGCAGTTCGACCGCGCCGGGCGCCGACGCCCACAGCGTGGTCTCGCCCGTACGCGCGTCGAAGCGGTGAACCGAGACCGGCGTGGTGTTGTCGGAGTAGACGAACCAGGCCTCGTGGCCGCCCTCGGGGCGCTCGCCGATGGAGCCGATCGAGCCGAGCCCCGGCAGCGGCATGTCGCCGAGCTTCTCCCCCGTCTCCAGATCGTGGATGGTGATCTCGCTGATCGCGTGGCGGGTCCAGCCGACGAGCAGGATCGGGCGTTCGAGGTCGTCGAGGATGGCGAAGTCGGAGAGGACCGCCTCGGGGTCCTCCGGGATGAGGTCGCGCCATCCCTCGACGGTCAGGTCGTCGGGGTCGGCGACGCACAGCCGGCTACGAGGGGCGTCACGGTCGGTGAAGACGTACGCCCGGCCGTCGCGGCCCATGAGCACGCCGGTCTCGGCGTCGACGTCCTCCTGCACGACCCGGAACTCCGGCGCCTCCTTGGAGGTGGTGCGCAGGTCGGCGATCCACAGGTCGTTGCGCGGCGCGGTGCCCTGCGAGGACGACAGCGTGAGCCAGCGGCCGTCCCGGCTGACCCCGACGCCGTAGTAGTTGGTCTTCTCCCGGTCGGCGCCGAAGATCATCACGTCGGTGTCCGGGTCGGTGCCGACGCGGTGCAGGTAGACGCGGCGGTGGTACTGGCCCTCGCCTTCGGGCACCTGGTCGGCAGCGAGCCGCCGCACGTAGTAGTACTCCTCGCCGCCGATCAGCCACGCGACCGGGGTGTAGCGGCACCGGTCGATCGGGCCCTCCACCAGGTCGCCGGTGGCGATGTCCATCACGTACAGCTTCGACTCCTCGTCGCCCCCGTGGGAGAGCTGGTAGGCGAGCAGCCTGCCCTCCTTGTCGGGCTGCCAGGAGTCGAGCGTCGTCTTGTTGGTCGCGTCGAGCCGCGTGGGGTCGATCAGGACCCGCTCCGTGCCCGTCTCGTCCACCGTGTAGAGGACCGCGTGCTCCTGGTCTGCGGCGCGGCGCATGAAGAAGTGCCGGGATCCGCGCCAGACGGGCGCGCCGACGGTGCCGGTGGCGAGCAGTTCGCGGATACGTGAGCGCAGCCGGTCCCGACCGGGCAGCGCTCCGGCCTCCCGCTGGAACAGATCGTCCTGCTCCGTCAGCCAGCTCTTGGTGTCCTCGCCATTGGGGTCCTCCAGCCACCGATACGGGTCGGCGACACGGTGCCCGTGAAGCTCGTCGGCGGTGTCCTCGCGGTGGGCGGACGGATACTGCGGTCGGCTCATGAGCGCACTCTACGAGGTAAGCGTCGATTTGCGCGCCGAAGCCCACGCGGTCCGGATGCGGACACACGCTCCGGACGACTCGCCCCCGGTCACGCCCGGGCTCGGCGTTTCCCGCGTACGCGCCGGTCAGCGGGGCCTAACCTGGTCCGCGACGAACTCATGCATGTCGATTCCGGGGGGTAGGACATGAGAGGGACCACGACGCTGCTCGCGTTCGCGGCACTGACGGCGACCGGGGCTCCGGCGTACGCCGGCGAGCCGCCGGCCGCCGATCTGCGGCTGGATTACGGGCAACCGGTGGTCGCGGCCGGCAACACGGGCATCTCGTGGCGCTGGACCCTGACCAACCGGGGCGCGGCGGTCGCGAACGCGGTCGTCGTGACGCACCGGGTCTCGCCCGGCCAGACGATCGTCGCGGTCTCCGCGCCCTGTACGAGCGAGGGCCCCGTCGTCTGCCGGTTCGAGGCGATCAAGCCGGGCGAGAGCCACACCGGGTGGATCACGACGTCGATCCCGGCGGGGGCGAAAGACCTCAAAGTGAACGCTCGGCTGACCTGGCGGTAGGAACAGGCGGTTCCGGTGGGTATGACACCGGGACAGGGTGGAGCCCGAGCGCCGGATGGGGCGTTCGGGCCGCTGAGGGGCGTACACGATCGTCCACCGGACGAAACCCTTTACGGCGTTTGCCGGTTAATGGGGTAGCGAAATCCGCATCTGAGCAGCCACACTGATTTGAGTTCGAGAATCGCCCGTGAGGAGGTCCTCGTGGCGGGTGCGCTGGTGCCGAAGACGATCATCGAGCCTCGTACAGAGGCGCGCTGGAGCGTGTCCCGCGGGGCTTCCGGCGCCTGCGACCCGGAGGCCGTCTGATGCGACAGGTCCTACTCCTCAACGCGACATACGAACCCCTGACCACCCTCCCCCTGCGGCGTGCGGTCTGCCTGGTCCTGCGGGAGAAGGCGGAGATCGTCCACCACGACGTCTCCGGCGCGCGCCTGCGGTCGGCCTCGATGATCGTCGAGATGCCGTCGGTGATCCGGCTCTTTCGCTACGTCCGGATCCCCTACCGACAACGGGTGCCGCTCACGAGGGCGGCTCTCATGCGACGCGACAACTTCCGGTGCGCCTACTGCGGTCACCGTGCGGAGACGATCGACCACGTCATTCCGCGCAGCCGTGGTGGCAAGCACCTCTGGGAGAACTGCGTCGCCTCCTGCATGCCCTGCAACCATCGCAAGGCCGACAAGCTCCTGGAGGAACTCGGCTGGAACCTGCCCGTCGCACCCGCCGTGCCCCGCGGTGCGCACTGGCGCCTCATCGGGCTCGTCAACGACGGTGACCCGCAATGGGCCCCTTATGTCTCGAAGCCGGCCGCCTGATCCTCCCTTCGAGGACGTACTCTGGTCGAGTGCCACGCTATGACTATCGCTGCCGCGCCTGCGGGTCGACGTTCGAGCTGTCCCGGCCGATGAGCGAGGCGTCCGCGCCCGCCACCTGCCCCGGCGGCCACGACGACACGGTGAAACTGCTGTCCACGGTCGCCATGACCGGCAGCGCCGACGCGCCCCGCGCGAGCGGCGGTGGCGGTGGTTGTTGCGGAGGCGGCTGCTGCGGCTGAGCCGCCTCCACCTGATCAGTCTTCGAGCACCTTCTCGAAGTAGACGGTCACGGTCGTGCCGGTGACCTCACGACCGGTCTCGCGCCAGCCGCTCGACCGGTAGAGCTCGATGGCCACCGGCTGTTTGACCGTGGTGTCGGCGCACAGGATCCGGTAGCCGAGCTCGACGGCGCGTGCTTCCAGCACGGTCACGACCGCCGCGCCGTACCCACGGCCCTGCCACGCGGGGTGCACCCGCAGCCGCACCATCTCACCCGCGAGATCGCCCGTACGCCGCAGGCCGCCGATGGCGACGATCTCTCCTGCCACCTCTCCGACCAGGAACTCCCCGCCCGCGCGAAGATAGATCTCCTCGACGCGGGCGAAGTCGTCGTCGTAGTAGACGCCGTCTCCCGGGTGTACACCGACCTGGGCCAGGCACTCCCGGTGGAGCGAGTAGACGGCGGTGTGATCCTCGGACGTGTAACGGCGGATCCTCAGCCCCGCGTAGGTCCAGACCGGGGGTTCCCGGTTCTGCCGCCAGGGCGTGGCGGGGGTGCCCAGTACGTGGGCCATCGGTCAGATCTGCTTCCGGTCGGCATCGCTCCCAGACGGTCCGGCGAGCGCCTCGCGGAACTCCTTCGCCTCGGTGATCTCGCCGTACTGGGTGACGACCGCGCCGACGAGCTGGCGGGCGCGGTGCATGATGATGTCGGTCCGGTGCCCGGGTGACAGGCCGAGCACGGTGTCCTTCGCGGTACGCAGGGCCTCCGCCGGCTCGCCCTCCTGCAACCGGCAGCTAGCGCGGTCGAGCCAGATCAGGGTGCGATCGAGCTCCTCGGAGGTGGGATAGAGGGTGAGCGCCTTGCGGAGCGACTCCTCCGCGCTCCGGTGGTCGCCGAGGTTGACGTGCGTGTCGCCCATATGGAAGGCGAGCTGCCGCTCGGTGTAGCCGAACGCGGTGTCGGAGACCTGGTCCTTGCCGAGCTGGCCGAAGACGGCCTGCCCGCGGGCCATCGCGCGTTTGGCGCTGCCGGCGGCGTCACTGCGACCCCGCTTGACGAGCATGCCGAGCGCACGTGCCTCGACGATCGGCGCCATGGCGCTGGCGACGTTCGGGGTGCGCCCGGCGAGGTCCTGCGCCCGCCGGGCGAGGTGCAGGGACTCGCGCGGGTCTCCGTAGTACATCGGCACGAGCGCCTCTCGGACGCTCACCCACGCGCGAAGCGCTCTGTCTCCGGTCTCGTCGGCGGCGGTACGTGCCGTGCGGAAGAAGGACCTCGACAGCCGGTGGTCACCGAGGTCGATCATGATCACGCCGGACAGGCCGGCGAGCTGGGCGGCGAGCCGGCACAGGCGCTCCTGCAGCTCTATCGGCTGCCGTTGCTCGCACATGCGGCGTACCTCGCTGAAGTCCAGCAGGACGTCGCACAGGAGGCGGAGCGGCGGTGTGGACATGTACTGCTGCCCGTAGCCGCTCGTGGTCTCCTCCCACTGGTCGAGCATCGTCGGCGAGACCGACGCCTGCACCAGGGTGTCGTCCATCTTGCGACGGGTGCCGTCCACCGCTCCGAGTATCTGGCCATCGAGCGCCACGCCCGCTCCGGCCAGGAGTTGTAGCAGGGTTCGACGAAGCACGATCTCCTCCTCGTCTCCTCGTCCGCCATCGGGGTCCTCGGCGCGGTACTGGACTCCGGCGATGTGCGGGATGGAGATCAGGTCTTGTTTGGTCCACTGGTCTGGATCGACGACCACGGTGCCGGGTCTCAGCACGTAGTCGGGTTCCCGTGCGGTCGCGGCACGCGCGACACCGCCCGGGGGTTCATGGGTGTGGCCGCAGACGCACGGCCCTTGGTAACCGAGGTCGGAGGGCTCTACTCGGTAGACCCGGCAAAGGTAATGAAGATATGCCGGGCCGGGACGTTTATATCCGCTCTCGTACGCGGAAAGGAGCGTCTCACCGAGTTTGGGTAAGGGCTTTCCTTCGACCTCGTACAGTGCCTTCACCTGGGCCACGATGTCGGAAAGAGCGACACCTTGGGCAAAACGGTGCGTTTTAATCTGACTTGTACCAAAAAGGGGCGCACACTCATCGTAGATCGCCTGCGCGATCTGCGGCGAAGCATGCCCGAGGGCAAGCCCTCGTGCCCGGATCCGGCGGGCCAGATCCGCCTCTTTTCGGGGGGGAGGATGCTGCAGTGGGGAGTCTGCCATGCACGGTCTCCTCGGGGGGAAGAGCCGACCGTGTTCATGAGATGACCACGGACGAGTAAAGCTCGCGTACGCAGCGTAACTCTGGCATTGTCGCCCGCCAACTGGATCCGTCAGAAACGCGACGAGCGGAGCGATCTCCCCCCACTGGGACTAATGTTCGTCATTCTCGGGATGAAAAAGCTTCGCCCGGATCGGGGGATTTTGATCCACGGGCGCGCGCGGGCGGCTTGACCCTCTCTCTCCGCCTTGCGATTCTCGCAGCGCGTAGCGACGCACGTTCGCAGCGTAAGAGGGGATGTTTCTGGATGCTCGACGAACGCCGGGTCGGATACCTCGAAGGCCTCGCACGCGAGTTAGGCGAACACGGGCTCGTGGCCCGTGTGGTCCGTACCCGCTCCGGTCCCGCCTTCTGCAGGGTGGTCAACCCCGACGCGGCGAGCATCTCCGAGAACGTCATGTGCGCACCGGCTCCCGGCGCCGTAGAGCACCCGCCCTGGTACTTCTGGTGGTCCTGGGGCGAACCCATGCACGGTGTCGAGGATCCCTTCGGAGCCGCCGTGAAGGTGGCCCGAGTCCTGGAGGCGAACCAGGACTGATCACGTCCCGCGAGGCCGGTTACCAGTGGCGCGGACTGACCGCGCCTCGCGGGGCTCCACTCTCGTCCCCTCCTGTGGTGAACATCTCGCCGACCCCGGCCATGACACCCCCCGATTCGCCTACGATCGGGAACGCTCGCAGGTCGCAGCCGATCCCGGAGACGGATCGCTCAGGAGGGGTTCTCTTCGTGTTCGCCGTTCACCACGCCTCGATCTTCGCGCCGCTGACCGGCGCCGGGCGGGCCAGCGACTTCTGTGGCACCCACGTCAGCATGGGATGCCAGCTGACGTGGAACCTCACGCACAGCGCACACCTCACGCGCACGTACAACGAGTGGCTCGACGGCGACAGCCTGATCCTCACGCTCGCGAAGATCATCCTGACGATCGGGATCTCCCTGCTGCTCCGCAGGCTGATCAACAAGGCCATCACGAAGGTCACGCTGCGGATGGCCGAGGGCACGATGTCGGAGAAGCTCCGCGAGCGTACGCGGACGATCTTCGACGGCAGCCCGGTGCTGATCAGCGAACGCCGGCGGCAGCGCGCGGAGACCATGGGGTCGGTGCTGCGGAGCATCGCCTCGATCATCATCCTCGGGGCGGCGGCGCTCACGGTCCTGGGGTATCTCGGGCTCGACCTCGCGCCGTTCCTGGCCAGCGCGAGCATCATCGGCGTGGCCGTCGCCTTCGGCGCGCAAAACCTCGTGAAGGACTTCCTCAGCGGCATGTTCATGCTGCTGGAGGACCAGTACGGCGTCGGCGACGTGGTCGACGTCGGCACGGCCAAGGGCACCGTCGAGGCCGTCACCCTGCGCATCACGCGCCTGCGCGACGTCAACGGCGTCGTCTGGTACGTCCCGAACGGTGAGATCAAGCGCGTCGGCAACGAGTCGCAGAACTGGGCGCGCGTCGTCCTCGACGTCCCGGTGGAGTACGACTCGGATCTCGACAAGGTGCGCGAGCTCCTGGCGGAGACCGCCTCGGCGCTGGCGGCCGAGCCGCCGTGGGACGAGACCATCATCGAGGACCCCACGGTGTGGGGCGTGCAGGCGCTGTCCGGCGAGGCCGTCGTCGTACGCGTCGTCTGCAAGACCGCGCCGGGCAAGCAGGCCGCCACCGCACGGGAGCTGCGCGAACGCGTGAAGAAGACGTTCGACGTCGCGGGCGTGTCGGTCGCCACCTTCAAGGAGGACACCTCGGCCGCATAGGCTGAGCACGCCATGGCACACGAAGTGACTTTTTACGAGGCCGCCGGCGGCGAGGAGACCTTCCGCCGGCTCGTCCACCGGTTCTACGAGGGAGTGGCGGAGGATCCGCTGCTCCGTCCGCTCTACCCCGAAGAGGACCTCGGGCCCGCCGAGGAGCGGCTGCGGCTCTTCCTCATCCAATACTGGGGCGGCCCGCGCACGTACGGCGAGCGGCGGGGCCACCCGCGGCTGCGCATGCGGCACGTGCCCTTCGTCATCGGCGAGGCCGAGCGCGACGCCTGGCTCGCGCGGATGCGCACCGCCGTCGACGAGGTGGCGCTGCCCGAGCAGCTCGAGACCATGCTGTGGGACTACCTCGTCATGGCCGCCCAGAGCATGGTCAACGCGCCTCACCGGTCCGGTCTCTAGCCGGCTCCGGCACCGGCTCGCGCTCGAACCGCACGGGGATCACCAGGGCGGCCACGAGCGGGAAGACCGCGGCGACGGCGAAGGCCGACCCGTACGCCGACCGCGCGACGAGTGCGCCCAGCACCGGCGGGGTCGCGGCGGCCAGGAGGTTCTGGCCGGTGTTCTGGATGCCGAGGGCGCGGCCGGCCCATGATCGCCCGGCGTACTCCGCGACGGCGGTGAAGGCGAGCCCGTTGGTGGTGACGGTGACGACCGCGGCGGCGAGCAGCGCGACGATCGCGACGTCCCAGCCGGCTGCGGCGCCGCCCGCCAGCGCCAGCATCACCGCGCCGACGCACAGGGCGAGGTGCCGCATCGGGCGTACCCGGCTGCCCGCGCGGTCCGACCAGACCCCGACGGCCAGCCGCGCCGCCGCGCCGCCGACCTGAGCGAGCGCGAGCACCTGCCCGGCGCTCGCGCCGTCCCAGCCGCGCGCGTCGACGAGGTAGACGATGGCGAACGCCGAGACCGCGAACTGCGGCACGACGAGCAGCGCGCTGGACGCGTGGATGCGCCACAGCACGGGCGTCCGGTAGGGCGAGCGCCCGCCGTGCGGCTCGTCTGCGCCCGTACGTGCCGGGTCGCGGACGACGACGGCGACCAGGAGCGCGCTCAGCAGGCAGCAGGCGGACAGGAAGTCCAGGCCCACCGACAGCCCGGCGTGGGCGGCCAGCGGCGGCAGCGTGAGCGCGGCCAGCCCGACGCCGAGGGGCTGCCCGGTCTGGCGGACGCCCATCGCCAGCCCTCGCTCGTGCGCCGCGAACCAGCCGAGGATGAGCCGGCCGCTGGCGGCGTGGACGGAGGCGCCGGACGCGCCGGCGACGAAGAAACAGACGCCCAGCGCGACGGTCCCGTGCGCGGTGGTCGCGGCCAGCAGCGCGAGGCCGGCGGCGGAGAGCCCGCCGGTGAGGGCGATCCGCTCGCCCCAGCGGTCGACGGCCATCCCCCACAGCGCGAGGGAGACGAGGAGACCGGCCACCGGACAGGAGATGAGAACCGCGGCCTGGCGCAGCGACAGGCCCTTGTCGGCGCGCAGCGCGGGGATCAGGTACGGGAGGCCGTACTGGTAGGCGCATCCCGCGATCATGGCGAGCAGTCCGACAACGAGGATCAACCATCGCCTGTTCATACTGTGATATTAGTGTCTCGTGATATGAGACGTCTTTTGGGTGTGAGAAAGGCCCTCGCCACAATGCGACGGGGGCCTTCTCGGTGTCATGCCCTACAGGTGCGGGTGCTGCGCGAGGAACGGGTCCTCGGTGACCTGAGAGGTCAGCAGCGCCTTCATGGGCGCCGACGGAGCCGAGACACCGGCCCAGCGGAGAAGGTCGGCGGTGACCTTCGCCTTCTGGTCGGCCGGCAGCGTCACGATCAGGTGACTGCTGTGGTTCAGGCCGGGCGAGACGTAGACCTTCGAGTCGGTGCTTCCCGCGCCGACGCTGAACGCCTCGGCGCCCCACGGGTCGTTCTGACCGTAGATGAACGCCATGTGGCTCGCGTGGTGCCTGACCCAGTTGTCGACGTCCTTCATGACGGACGGGTCGAACCGCATCGGGATGTCACGCGGGACATAGGTCCGCGGCTGGTACGTGGCCTCGTGACGCAGCAGCGGGTGCAGGTGCGGGAACTTCGGCGACGGCCAGCCGAGCTGGGTGCCCGCCTGGTAGTAGTACGGAATGAAGTCCGACAGGCCCTGGTCCGTGTAGGTCAGCGCCCCGGAGATCGTGTCGAAGAACGTGTAGATGTCGTCCGTCGACGCGGTCGTCTTGGGGACGTCCTTGCACTCGGCCTGCAGGTGGTACTGCCAGAACGCCCACTCGAAGTCCATCACCGAGTTCTCGAACGCCCGGTCGACGGTCTTGATGATCGTCCAGGTGTCGCCGGCCGCCTTGGCGTCCGACGTCATCTTGGCTTCGATCTCCGAACGCCGCTTGAGCATCTCGCGCTGCAGGCTCTCCAGGTCCGTACGGCACTGCGGGTCCGTGCCGACCTTCTTGAAGAACGTGTCGTACGCGCTGTCCTCGTCGTTGTTCACGTCGTTCGGCGCGACGTAGGCCACCGTGCCGTCGACGTCATTCGGGTAGAAACGCTTGTGGTACGTGGCGGTCATGCCGCCCTTGCTCGCACCGGTGTTGATCCACTTGCCGTGGTAGATCGTCTTGAGCGCCTGGACGATGCGGTGCTCGTCCGTGGCGGCCTGCCAGATGTTGTCCTTCGTCCAGTCCGGCTTGGCCGGGCTCGACGGGGTGAAGTAGCGGTACTCGACGGAGATCTGGTTGCCGTCGATGAGCCCGGTGGGCTCGGACAGGAACATCGTCTCCGGCGTGTTGTAGCCGCTGGTGTACTCCACCATCGGCCGGTCCGCCGACTTGTGCTCGAGCAGAATGCGCTGCTCGAACCAGCCCTTGTTCGGATGACGGTGGTCGATCGGCTGCTTGTAGTTCAGCCAGAACCACCGGTACCCGGTGAGGGTGGAGGTCTTCTCCTGCACCGTCATACCGGGGATCGCCGTGAGTTTGGCGAGGATGTCGTCATCGGTCTTGGTCGGAGCCGCACTCGAAGCGCCGCCGATGCCGCTGAGACCCGCCGCGAGCAGGATGGCGACCATCCCTCGTGAGACGTTCCGCATTCGTACCCCTTTGTGTCGTACAAATTGCAGGCGCGACATTACGGGCAAGGGTGAGATAAGGGGTCATGCAGGTTAAGTCGTTACGGAATCGTCGCCGGTCAAGCCGGGGGCGGAGTCGGGCGACCACGGGGCGTCAGGGCGGGTACGTATGCGGGCAGGGTGCGCGGTGGCCTAGTACGATCTGCGGAAAAGCGGTTATTCGGGAGTTCCAACTGACGGAATACCCAGGGATGGAGTTGCGCCTTCCCTCCCCTGTCTCAGAGCTTCGCGACGACCGGCTGGCGGGTGTCCGCGTATTCCTCAAGCGCGACGACCTGATCCATCCCGATGTGCCGGGTAACAAATGGCGGAAGCTGAAATACAACCTGGCGGCGGCGCGCGACGGCCGGTTCCGTACGCTGCTCACCTTCGGCGGCGCCTACTCCAACCACATCCGGGCCACGGCGGCGGCCGGCCGCCACTTCGGGTTCGCGACCATCGGCGTGATCCGCGGCGAGGAGCACCTGCCGCTGAATCCCTCTCTCGCCCGCGCCACCGGCGACGGCATGCGGCTCACCTACCTGGACCGCACGACGTACCGGGCCAAGACCTCTCCCGACGTGCTCGCCGCGCTACGCGAGGAGTTCGGGGAGTTCTACCTGCTCCCCGAAGGCGGGACCAACCGGCTCGCGGCGCTCGGATGCGCCGAGATCGCCGCCGAGATTCCCGTGGACTTCGACGTCATCTGCTGCCCGTGCGGAACGGGCGGGACGCTCGCCGGAATTGCCGCCGGGCTGCGGCCCGGGCAGCGGGCGATCGGCTTCGCGGTGCTGAAAGGCGCGCAATTCCTTGAGAAGGACGTACGGCGGCTCCAGGCCGAGGCGTTCTCCGGGCCGTACGGCGACTGGAGCATCGACCACGACCATCACTTCGGAGGGTTCGCGAAGCGGCCGCCTCAGCTGCGCGCGTTCGCGGCCGACTTCGCGAAGCGCCACGGGATCGAACTCGAGACGATCTACGTGGCCAAGATGATGTACGGGGTGTACGCCCTGGCCGCCCGTGGCGCCTTCACACCGGGCACCCGCGTGGTGGCGCTGGTGACCGGGCCGCCGTGAGGCTCAGCGATAGGTCTCGAGGAAGGCCTTCTCCTCGTCGGTGAACCTCCGGGTGCGCCCCTCCTCGACGTCGTAGGCGACGACCGTGGAGGCCGCGCGGGCGTACACGTGCTCGTCGTCGCGGACCTCGTACGCGAGCCTGAGCGAGGCGCCGCGCAGGTGGGTCACCCACGTCTCCACGCGTACCGGGTCGGGACCGAACAGCAGCGGACGCGCGTAGTCGATCTCGTGCCGTGCGATGACGAGCCCGCGCAGCCGCGGAAGCCCCTGGCGCACCGGGTCGGTGTAGAACATCGACACCCGTGCGTCCTCGAGATAGGTCATGTAGCGGCAGTTGTTCACGTGCCCGAACGAGTCGATGTCACCGAAACGCACGTGGAACTCGTGCACGTGCTTACGCGGCTCGCCGGCACGGTCGGTCTCCAGAACGGGCTGTGCCATGAACTCATCCATCTCGCGTGCCCGCCGGTGCCGAGACTCGGCACCGGCGGGAGACGTCTAGCGCTTGAGCTTGCGGTAGGTGACGCGGTGCGGGCGGGCCGCCTCCGCACCGAGGCGCTCGATCTTGTTCTTCTCGTAGTCGGCGAAGTTGCCCTCGTACCAGTACCAGCTCGAACCCTCTTCCCACGCGAGGATGTGGGTCGCGATGCGGTCCAGGAACCACCGGTCGTGGGACGTGATCACGGCGCAGCCGGGGAACTCCAGGAGGGCGTTCTCCAGCGAGCTGAGGGTCTCGACGTCGAGGTCGTTGGTGGGCTCGTCGAGCAGGAGGACGTTGCCGCCCTGCTTCAGGGTGAGCGCGAGGTTGAGGCGGTTGCGCTCACCTCCGGACAGCACACCCGCAGGCTTCTGCTGGTCCGGGCCCTTGAAGCCGAACGCGGCGACGTACGCGCGGCTCGGCATCTCGACCTGGCCGACCTTGATGTGGTCGAGGCCGTCGGAGACGACCTGCCAGACGTTCTTCTTCGGGTCGATGCCGCCGCGGCCCTGGTCGACGTAGGAGATCTTGACCGTCTCGCCGACCTTGAGGGCGCCCTCGTCGGGCTTCTCCGGATCGTGCCCGTCACCGTCGGCGGAAGCGCTCATGACCATGCGGAACAGAGTGGTCTTGCCGACGCCGTTCGGGCCGATGACGCCGACGATGCCGTTCGGCGGCAGGGTGAACGACAGCTTCTCCATCAGGAGACGGTCGTCGAAGCCCTTCGTGACCTTGTCGGCGACGATCACGGTCGTGCCCAGACGCGGGCCCGGCGGGATCTGGATGTCTTCGAAGTCGAGCTTGCGGTATTTGGCCGCCTCGGCCGCCATCTCCTCGTACCGCTGGAGACGCGCACGGCTCTTGGTCTGACGGGCCTTCGGGTTCGAGCGAACCCACTCCAGCTCGTCCTCCAGACGCTTCTTCTTCTTGGCGTCCTTCTGGCCTTCGACCTTGAGCCGCTCGGCCTTCTTCTCCAGGTAGGTGGAGTAGTTGCCCTCGTACGGGTGGCAGCGCCCCCGGTCGAGCTCGAGGATCCAGCCGGCGACGCGGTCGAGGAAGTACCGGTCGTGCGTGACGGCCAGGACGGTGCCCTCGTACTTCTCCAGGAACTGCTCCAGCCACTGCACGCTCTCGGCGTCGAGGTGGTTGGTGGGCTCGTCGAGAAGCAGCAGGTCGGGCGCCTCCAGCAGGAGCTTGCACAGCGCGACGCGCCGGCGCTCACCACCGGACAGGTTGGTCACCTTGGCATCCGGCGGCGGGCAGCGCAGGGCGTCCATCGCCTGCTCCAGCTGGCTGTCCAGATCCCAGGCGTTGCGGTGGTCGAGCTGCTCCTGGAGCTTGCCCATCTCCTCCAGCAGCTCATCGGAGTAGTCGGTCGCCATCTGCTCGGCGATCGCGTTGAACCGCTCGACCATCGCCTTGGTCTCGGCGACGCCCTCCTCGACATTGCCGAGGACGGTCTTGGCCTCGTTGAGCGGCGGCTCCTGCTGCAGCATGCCGACCGTGAAGCCCGGCATGAGTTTCGCGTCGCCGTTGGAAGGCTGCTCCAGACCGGCCATCATCCGCAGCAACGTCGACTTTCCGGTGCCATTGGGCCCGACGACACCGATCTTGGCTCCGGGCAGGAAGCTGAGGTAGACGTCGTCGAGAATGACCTTGTCGCCATGCGCCTTGCGGACACGCTGCATCGCGTAGATGTACTCCGGCATGCCCTCCAGCCTAGGGCCTCCGAGGTGATGGCCTTGCCGCGAACTGCTGGGGCGTGTCTGACAAATCCGCCGTCCGGCGGGCTACGCCCCTCTAGGTCTTCTGCGTCGCGGGCAGGCAGATGCGGTCGCGCCCCGACTGTTTGGCTCGGTAGAGCGCGAGATCGGCGGAGGCGAGCAGCTCCAGGAGATCCTGCCCGTGCGTACGGAAGAGCGCGACACCGACCGAGATCGTCACGCTGACCGCCTCATCGTCGGCCGGCACGGACAGGCGGCGTACGCGATTGCGCAGCCGCTCGGCCACCCGGCAGGCCTCCAGTGTGTCGGCGTTGGGCAGCAGCACGACGAACTCCTCGCCGCCGAACCGCCCGACGACGTCGTAGTCACGCAACTGGCCGACCAGCGTGCCCGCCACCCCGATCAGCACCTGATCGCCCGCGAGGTGGCCGTGGGCGTCGTTGACCCGCTTGAAGTGGTCGATGTCGATCAGCAGGAGCGCGAGGGACTCGTCCGAGCGGATCGCCCGGGATATCTCCGTGTCGGCCTCGCGCTGCCAGGCCGCCGCGTTGAGCAGCCCGGTCTTGGCGTCCGTACGGGCCGCGGCCTGGAGCTGCTGGTGCATCAGGCTGCGCTGCAGCAGCATCACCGGCGGGAGGGCGACGAGGAGAAGGACGGGAGTCAGCGCGCAGGAGATCGTGACGAGGACGCCCACGCACAACTCGACGACGTCGAGCAGCGCGTGCTCGCGATTCCACAACATCTCGTGCCAGCGGCAGCCGGGCTTCGCGTTGTGCGCGGCCACGACGACGATCGCGGTGTTGATCACCGTGAACAGCACGGCGCAGCCGATCATCGCCGGGATGACCGCGTCGAGGTCGGTGAGCCAGTCGAGCCCACCGCGCAGTGGATCGGGGACGACGAGATGGAAGACGACCGACGTGGTGGCGCCCGCTAGCCCGTGCGCGGCCGACACGATCGCGCGCCGGTAGAGCAGGGTGCGCCTGACACGCAGCTGCAGGAGAGCCTGGAGCGGGATGGGGATCAGCAGGGCGTAGACCGGAGGCAGCAACAACGCCACCGGAAGCCACCAGGCGGACAGGAGATCGCGAGCGATGCCCGCGGGCATCCCGAGCCGGCGCGTCGCCTCGATGCAGATCGCCCCGCAGGCGATGAGCGCCGCGAAGGTGAGCAGGGAGTCCGGCCGCCAGTGCGTACGCGCGGCGACGGCTCCGATCAGCACGACGTGCAGCCCGACCACGGCGATCACGTACAAGACGAGCGGCGTGGGCTGTGAGAACAACGCCCAGCGGGGCGGCCTCTGCGGCACCTCACCTCGGTCTTCCGCGGCCGACTGATGCAGTGCCGTCATTCTTCCCCCTGCGGGTCGGGCCTGAAGCCGCACGTCAGGACGGTCTCATCCGATGCGTGGACTGCATGAGCCCGCCGAGCATCGAATCACATTCAGTAATAGGATAGTTGCAATGTGTGCGGAGCGGGTGAGAAAAACAGGTACCTTCTTAGGACGCCCGCCGACCGGAGGGCGTACGCCCGGCCGCGCCGCCATCCCGGGCACCCCCGCAGACCACCCGGCCTTTGATTCGCCCGGTGGCGCGCATTACTCCGGAAGGGGCATCAGGATGCGCGGGATTTCCTGGATCTGACACCGCCGGGCCTTTGCCGTCGGTTGACACCCGTGTGACTCTCTCTGCCGCACGCTCATGTTGGTTATCCACAGCGGGTGGTGGGGGGTGTTGGGGGTGGGTGGAGTGGTCCACGGTTGTGGGAGAGGGCGGCGGTGAGGGGCCGCCGCGCAGAGACCGGAGGACCCTGTTGTGAACGACGCGCTCATCACCGTGGTCGGCTACGTCGCCGCCGAACCCCACTACGAGCTTCTAGCGAGCGGCACACCACTGATGTCGCTACGCATCGGCAGCACCCCACGCCGCTACGACCGCGACCTGGGCCAGTGGCGCGACGAGGACCCGATGTTCCTGACCGTCTCCTGCTGGCGCACGCTCGCCGACAACCTCCAGAACTGCGAGCTGAAACGCGGCGACCCCGTGATCGTGACGGGAAGACTCCGCATCCGCGAGTACGTGAAGGACGACCAACGCCGCTTCTCCGCCCAGATCGAGGCCACAACGGTCGGCCACGACCTGAGCCGCGGCGTGGCCCGCTTCCAACGCGCCCAGAGATCAGCCGCCGCCCCTGAAGACCGCCGCCAGGCCGACGACCTGGCCGACCGCTGGCTCCAGACCCCCGACCTGTCAGAGGACACCACCTCCGAATCGGAGGAAACCACCGACGAGACGACGGAATCCGGCCCGTTCCGCGCCGCCGCATGATGGCGTCCATGAACGGCCGGTCGGAGGCGGGAACCAGTTCCCTGAGAATCCTTCAGAGTCGATGGAGGCGTTCCAGACTGCACCACTGACCTGACACCAAGCGGCCCTGGTGCGGCACCGCCCACTCTCCAGGCCAAGCCAGCCGAAATTTGATCACGACCGGATCAGGACCGGCCCGCCTCAGACTCGGCTCGGATCAGGTTCGGCTCGTCTCAGATCGGGGCCTAAGGCGGCCCAGGCCTGAAGCGGACCAGACCCGAGGTAGGCGATGTTTGGCTTGGGCTCGGTTGGCCTCGTCCCTGGCGTGGCCCCAAGCCCCGGCTTGGACTCAGGCTCAGGCCAGGCCAGGCCGAGCCGGGCCGGGCCGGGCCTGAGGCGCTGGCGCGAGCCGGCCGTTCGGAGCCAGCGGTCCAGGCCACAGGCCGGATGTGGACTGCTCAGTGGCTCTGGGCAGAGCCATGCCCTGAGACTGGCCGGCCCGCGCTCATCGCCCGAGGTTCAGGAGGGGAGCGATGAGCGCGGGCGGCTCCTGACCACGCCATACGCGCTGGAAAGAAGACTGTCTCGATGACTGTCACGTGCGCCACTGATGATCACCACCGACGCACCACCCCCAACCACCATCACCATCACCATCACCATCGGGAGGGTTGCCTGGGCTACGAGCCGATGGTGCGGACTACGCTGCCGGCCTCATCGCGGAAGCGGGCGTAGACCTCGAGTTCCTTCTCTACCGGTTCGACGACCATGGTTCGGGCGGAGTGGGTAATGCCCGTGCGCATCTGTTCCTCGATGCGTTCGCCGTGTTTGACGGACGACAAGGCGATGATGTTGCGGGCGGCCGAGGCCGTCAGGGCGCCCAGGCCCAAAACGCAGACGAACAGCACTCCGATGTACGGGGCCAGGGACGTGTCGCCGGCGACGGCGATCGGGGCGTGTCCCAGTTTCAGGGCTCCGTATACGAGGATCGCGCCCAGCCACACCAGGCCGACGAAGGCGCCGGCGAGCAAGAGGTACTGCCACGTGCGGACGACCCACCACCACGACGGGACCTGGTTGAAGTTCGGTACTACGTCACGGAGTGAGTCGCCCAGTGCCTTGGGCAGATCCTCGGCTCGGGAGCGGCCTGCGTTGCGTACGGAGCGCTGCCATGACGGGGGCAGCTCGCTTACGACGCCCTCCGTTACCTCCTGCAGGGCGTTGTCCACGTGGGACTGCTGGGCGTTCACCGGTGTGGTGAAGGCGACGCGTAGTTCGTCGCGGAGTTCTACCAACCTCATGCGGCGTAGCGGGTCGCTGTGGATGCGGGCGGCCAGTCGGCGTAGGGGCCAGCCCACGTAGTCGAGGGCTCGGAGTTCGTACGCGCTCTCCATCGCCTCGGCCACGGCGGGGACGCCTGCGGCATCCGCGAGGGACTCGACCAGGGCGCTGACCCTCTTGTCGTCGATCGCGGTCGGTGGCTCGGCGTCGCCGAACTGGTCCTCGAAGCGGGTGGCCAGGCGGTCGATGTCGGCGACCAGGCGTTCAAGGCGGGCCTGGCGGGCGGTCACCGTGTCGGTGAGGACTTCACGGAAGCCCTCGATGCCCTCGCCGGACTTGGCCGAGGTGGTGAGGATGAGGGGGTTCGCCAGGCCTTCGGCCTCGAGGAGGCGGCGCAGGTCCTTGACGCACTCGTCGACCTCTTCGGCATCCAGACGGTCGATCTGGTTGAGGACGATCAGGGTGACGCCGGTGTGGCCGGCCCGTGGCACGAGGTAGCGGCTGTGCACGGCGAAGTCGGCGTACTTCTGCGGGTCGAGCACCCAGATCATCAGGTCCGCGACGCCTAGGTACTTCTCGACCTCGGCCAGGTGGGCGGCTCGGATCGAGTCGTGGTCGGGCAGGTCGAGCAGGACCAGGCCCTGCAGTGCGCCGGGGCCCGGCGCGCCCGAACGGTCGAGGGCGCTGGCGCGGGCGTAGCGGTGACGTGGGTCGATGCCGAGCCAGTCGAGCAGCGGGCCGGCGCCGTCGAGGCCCCAGACGCAGGCGTGGGCCAGGCTGGTCATCGGGCGGCGGACGCCGGTCGGTGAGAGCTCCAGGCCGCAGACGGCGTTGAACAGCGAGGACTTGCCGCTGCCGGTGCCGCCGGCGAGCGCGACGACGGTGTGTTCGCCGGACAGGCGCAGCCGCTCGGTGGCGCGGGTGAGCAGGGCCGTGGCGTCGGCCATGAGCTCGGGTTCGAGCCGACCCTCGCCGAGGGCGACGAGCCGGTCGAGAATGTCGATGCGCAGGGCCAGCCCGGAGCCGGCGGTCGGCTCGGCGCCCTCGGCGGACATGCTCTCCTTAGAGGAAATATCGGAGAGCGAAGGCGTGGTCGTCGTCATCGGTCGCGCTCCTTACCGACTCGGGACAGCATCCGGTGGGAACGCCGCTCGTGGTGTGCGGGCGGTAGGGTCACCGGGCGACCTCAAGGTTGTATGTGGCCTGGTAGAGCTGGACCGGGGTGGTCTCGTCCGGCACCCCCGCTCCGTCTAGTGCCTGGCCGAACCTGATGGCCTCTTCGTCGAAGAGCATGCCGATGCGGCCTCTCAGGTCGGCCCGGGCCTTGGCGCTCATGCTACGCAACGACTCCGCTCCGAACAGCGCCTTGAGCAACCGCTGGGGTACGGCGCTGGTGCCTTCCTCGACGGCGACATCGGCGGTGCCGAAGCCGAACAGGCCGACCATCAGCACCAGGGACAGTGCCTCGTCGTCGTAGGACACGAACTTGGCGACCGACCGTTTGGTGACGCCCTCGGTGCGGATCAGGTCGGTGATGTGGTCCTGCCAGGCGCTGACCGCGCGGGTGGCCCGGCGTGAGAGCTCGGCGGAGGCGCGGCCGAGGACCTCGTCGCGGCCGACGAGGAGGTTGGCGCCGGCGGTGCGGCTCTTCCAGCGCTTGACGACGTCTTCGGCGGCCCGTTCGGCGGCGGCCACGACCAGGGACTCCAGGCCTCCGCGGAGGGCGATCTTCAGGGTGCGCATGCGGGCCGGGGTGCGGCGGCGGCGTCCGCCGCGGTGGCCGGACTGGCCGCCGCGTACGTGAAGGGCGCGTACGAGGTCGCCGGTGCCGGCGAAGTCCTGCCAGCGGGCGAGGACCTCGCCGCGGAGCAGGGAGCCGTTGCGGGTGTCCTCGTCGAGCTCGGTGAGCCCGGTCGCGTACGCGGCCTCGACCTCCTCGCGGAGCACGGTGCGCAGCGCGACCTGCTCCTCGACCCGCTTGGCCAACTCGGGCACGCGGGTGCGGAATGTGTCGAGCACGCTACCCAGCGTAGACCTGATGACCGCGGCGCGCTGGTCCTCGTCCTCGGTGATGCTGGTGAGCCACGAGTGGACCTCTTCGGACATCTTCTTGGGCAGCATCCCGCCGGAGACCTTGGTCTCGGAGATGGTGAACTGCGCGGCCTGTTCGAGGCCGTTGTCCTTGAGCATCTCGGCGAAGTGGACGACGACCTCCTCGCCGCCCTCGGGCACGCGCGACAGCACGATGCCGAGGGTGGCGCCGTGGTTCCTGGCACGGTTGAGGAGGCGCCAGACCTGGGCGTCGGCGTAGCGCGCGGCCGTGGTGACGCACATCCAGATGTCGGCCGCGGCCAGGAAGGCGGCGGCGAAGTCGTGGTGTTCCTCGAAGACCGAGTCGACGTCGGGGCTGTCGAGCAGGGCGAGGCCCCGCGGCAGCACCTCGCTCTTCATGATCACGAGCTGGTCGCCGACGACGGCGTCCGGCGCGGGGCCGAGGACGCGGCCGAAGCCGGGCAGGACGTAACGCTCGTCGAGCCACCAGTCGGCGTCGTCGGGGTGGCAGACGAGGATCGGGCTGCTCGTGGTGGGCCTCAGCACGCCGGTGGCGCTGACGCGCTCGCCGACGATGGTGTTGACCAGCGTGGACTTGCCCGCGCCGGTCGAACCACTCAGCACCACGAGCAGCGGTGCGTCGGTGCGCCGCACCCTGGGCAGGACGTAGTCGTCCAGCTGGGCCAGCAGGTCTTGCTGGACCACGCCCGCCTCTTCCACACCGGGCGCGTCCAGGACGAACTTGAAGGACGCGACCTGGTCTCGCAAATCGACCAGGACCTCGTCCAGAGGGAGGGAAGCCGCCGTACGCTTGGTGGCGCCCTGATCAGCCGGGGGTGTCACGGAGTCCGCCCCAAATCCGCTCTCAGCATGTCGATCTCTCGTGCCACCTGCACGACCTCACCGGCGACGATGATCGCCGGTGGCCGCACACCGCTGGCCGTCATCTCATCCGCCACCGTCGCGAGCGTGGCCGTGAGGGCCCGCTGACTTTGCAGCGTACCGTCCTGGATCACTGCGACAGGGGTGTCTGGCGACCGACCATAGCGCATGAGCGTGTCGGCGATCACACGCATCCGTTCGACGGCCATGAGCAGTATGAGTGTGCCGTTCCCGCGGCCGAGCGCCTCCCAGTCGACGGTCGAGGCGGCGTGACCCGGCGGGACGTGCGCTGACACCACGTGGAAGTCCTGCGTGACCGACCGGTGGGTCACCGGGACCCCGATGCCGGAGGGCACGGCGATGGCGCTCGTGATGCCCGGGACCACGGTGACGGGAATCCCTTCGCGGGCGCAGTGGAGCACCTCTTCGGCGCCGCGGCCGAAGACGAACGGGTCCCCGCCCTTCAGGCGTACGACGAACCGGCCGGCCTTGGCGTGTTCGACCAGCGCGGCGTTGATGTGGTCCTGGGTGACCGACCGGCCGTACGGGATCTTCGCGGCGTCGATGATCTCCACGTCGTGCGGGAGCTCGTCGAGCAGCTCGCGCGGGGCGAGCCGGTCGGTGATCACGACGTCGGCCTGGGCGAGCAGCTGGCGGCCTCGTACGGTGATCAGGCCAGGGTCGCCGGGGCCGCCGCCGACGAGCGCGACGCCCACGGGCTTGTGGCGTGAGTGGCGCGCGTTGAGGGTGCCGTCGCGCAGGCCGTCCACGACGGCGTCGCGGATGCCCGCGGCGCGCCGCGGGTCGCCGCCGCCGAGGACGCCGACGCTCGTCTCGCCGACCCGGCCGCTCGCGGGAGTCCAGGCGGCGGAGGCCTGCGCGTCGTCGGCGCGTACGCACCAGACCCGGTGGCCGTCGGCCTCCTCGGCGACGGCCGCGTTGACCTTGCCGTCGTCGGTGCAGGCCTCGACGAGCCAGGCGTCGGCGCAGTCGCCGTGGCGGTAGGCGCGGCGTTCCCAGGTCAGCGCGCCCCGATCGGCGAGATCTTCCAGGGCGGGCGTCACCTCGGGCGCGACGAGCAGCACGTCGGCGCCGGCGGCCAGCAGCGCGGGCACGCGCCGCTGCGCCACCCGCCCACCGCCGATGACGGCGACGCGGCGGCCGTCGAGCCGCAGGCCGAGCAGGTACGGGGGCACCCGGGTGATCTCCTGGTCAGAGGCGGACATGTCCGGACCCAAAGTACTCGGAGCCGCTCATGCCTTGTCCGCGACACCGGCGGAGTCGAACGTCGCGACCTCGTGCAGCACGCGGACCGCAGCGCGTACCAGCGGAAGGGCCAGCACCGCGCCGGTGCCCTCCCCCAGCCGGAGGTCGAGATCGACGAGCGGCCGCAGGTCCAGGTGGCTCAGCGCCGCGGCGTGGCCGGGCTCGGCGGACCGGTGCCCGGCGACGCACGAGTCGCGTACGGCCGGGGCGAGCGCCGCCGCGACGAGGGCGGCGGAGCCGGCGATCACGCCGTCCAGCACGACGGGGACCCGCGCGGCGGCGGCGCCGAGGACGAACCCGGCGATCGCGGCGTGCTCGAACCCTCCCACCTGGGCCAGGACGTTCAGCGGGTCGTCCCCGGATTCGGTACGGGCGAGCGCGGCGCGTACGACCTCGATCTTGCGGGCGTGGGTGGCGTCGTCGATTCCGGTGCCGCGGCCGGTGACCTCCTCGGGCGTACGGCCGGTGAAGGCGGCGATGAGGGCGGCCGAGGCGGTCGTGTTGGCGATGCCCATGTCGCCGGTGACCAGGCAGCGGTTGCCCTTCGCGACCAGGTCCTCGGCGATCTCGATGCCGGTCTCCACGGCTCGGCGGGCCTGTTCGGGCGTCATCGCGGGGCCCTGGGTCATGTCGGCGGTGCCCGGGGCGATCTTGCGCTCGACGAGGCCGGGCGCGGACGGGAGGTCGTCCTTGACACCGACGTCGACGACGGTGACGGCGGCACCGCACTCGCGGGCGAAGGCGTTGACGACGGCGCCTCCCGCGAGGAAGTTCTGCACCATCTGGGCGGTCACCTCCTGCGGCCACGGGGTGACGCCCTGGGCGTGGACGCCGTGGTCGGCGGCGAAGACCGCGACCGCGGCGGGCTCGGGCAGGGGCGGCGGGCAGACGCCCGCGATCCCGGCGAGGCGTACGGAGAGGTCTTCCAGTACGCCCAGCGAGCCGCGTGGCTTGGTGAGGCGGTCGTGGTGCTCGCGCGCCGCGGTCATGGCGGCCTCGTCCAGCGGTGCGATCGCGGCGATGGTCTCGGTGATCTTGCTCATGGGGCTCCTTTTGAGGATCGCGCGCAGCTCGGCGGCGAACGCGCGGTTGGTCGCCTCGTCACGTACGGCAATGCGCAGCCAGTCGGGACCGAGGCCGGGGAAGGTGTCGCCGCGCCGTACCGCGTAGCCGCGTTCGCGCAGCTCATCGCGTACGCGGAGGCCGTTCGGGATGTTCACGCACAGGAAGGAGGCGCGCGCGCCGGGCACGACGCGTACGCCCATGCGGGTCAGGGTCTCGGCGAACCGCGAGCGTTCAGCGCTCATCGCCGTCGCCCATTCGCCGGCCTCGGCGAGCGCGGCGGGCCGCATGCAGGCCTCGGCGGCGACGAGCGCGGGGGCGGAGACCGACCAGAGCGGCTGTGCCTCGGCGAGCCTGGCGATCATCGGCGGTTCGGCGAGGACGTAGCCGGCGCGCAGCCCGGCGAGCCCCCACATCTTGGTGAGGCTGCGGACCACGACCAGACCGGGGATGTGGCCTGAACCGGCCAGGCTCTCCGTCTCTCCCGGCACGCAGTCCATGAACGCCTCGTCGACCACGAGGACGCGGCCCGGCCGCGCGAGGCGGGCCACCGCCTGCGCGGGATGCAGCACCGAGGTGGGATTGGTCGGGTTGCCGACCATCACGAGGTCGGCGCCGGAAGGGACGTCACCGATGCGGAAGTCGCCGTCCAGGACCACGCGGTCGACGTGGTGCCCGGCGGCGCGCAGCGCGGCCTCCGGCTCGGTGAACTGCGGGTGCACGACGACGGCGCTTCGCGGCGCGAGCGCCCGCGCGATCAGCACGAACGCCTCCGCCGCGCCCGCCGTGAGCAGGACCTCATCCGGCGTACGGCGGTGCCGTCGCGCCACCGCTCGCCGCGCCGGGCCGGTGCCGGGGTAGGCGCCGAGGCCCGCGACGCTGTCGCGGAGGAGGCCGGCGAGCCATTCGGGCGGCGTCCCCGGCCGTACGTTGACGGCGAGGTCGACCAGGCCCGGCCCGACCTCGGCGTCGCCGTGGTGACGCAGGTCCACGTCAGTGCGCGTGGACATGGGACGGATCGTCGGGGTGATGGTGGGGGCGCTGGGGGGCGCCGACCCGGTCCTCGAAGCCGGGCATGGCGAGGCGGTAGACGCAGGTGTCGCAGTTCATCCGGATGTCGCCGCGCAGAGCCTCCTCGTACCGCTCGGCGACCAGGTCGGCGAGGCCGTCGCAGTCACCGATCACCTCGGCGAGGCGTACCTCGGCGTCGCCGTACGCCTTCGCCTCCTCCGCCACCCGGTCGGGCAGGACGCCGGAGAACAGGAAGTACGGGAGGACGACGATCCTCCTCGCGCCGAGGCGCCGGCAGCGTTCGAGGCCCTCGGCGACTCCCGGCCACGCGAGGGAGACGAACGCGGGCTCGACCATGGACAGGCCACGGCCCTCCCAGAGCAGGCGCGCGACCTTGTGGATCTCGGCGTTGGCGTCCGGGTCGGTGGATCCGCGGCCGACGAGGAGGACGGCGGTGTCGGCGCGTTCGGAGGGTTCCAGTACGGCGTCGAGGCGTTCGTCGAGGAGGCTCAGGAGGGTGGGGTGGGGGCCGAGCGGGCGGCCGTACGTGTAGGAGAACCCGACGTGGCGTTCGCGTTCGCGGGCCAGGGCGGCCGGGATGTCGCCCTTGGCGTGCCCGGCGGCGACCAGCACCAGCGGCACGGCGGTCACGCGCCGGTGCCCGGCCTCGTACAGGCTCGCGACGGCGTCGGTGAGCGGGGGCGGCGAGAGTTCGATGAACCCGCCGGCCACCTCGGCGGGCAGCCGCGCCCGCATCCGCTCGACGAACCGGCCGAACTCCGCGGCCCCGGCCTCGTCACGTGTCCCGTGCCCGACCAGCAGCAGTGGCGTCATGCGTCCCCCAGGTAGAGCAGTGCGTTGGCGGCGGCCGAGGCGACGGCGGAGCCGCCCTTCTCGGAGACATTGGTGACGGCGGGCAGGCCGGTGGCGCGCAGGGCCTCCTTCGACTCGACCGCGCCGACGAAGCCGACCGGCAGGCCGATGACCAGGGCCGGGGCCACGCCCAGGGCGATGATCTCCTCCAGCGCCGTCGGGGCGCAGCCGACGACCCAGATCGCGCCCGGTCCCGCGTCGGCGTAGGACAGGCGTACGGCCGCGGCGGACCTCGTGACCCCCGCCTCCCGCGCCGTCTCCGCGGCTCTCGGGTCGGTGATGGAGCAGATGGTCTCGCGCGTGGTGATCCCGGCGGCGACCATCGCGACGTCGGTGACGATCGGGGCGCCGCCGCGCAGTGCGGCGAGGCCCTGTTCGAGGTGGGCCTCGTCGGCGACCAGGTCGGTGGCGTAGGCGGTGTCGGCGCTGGCGTGGATGACGCGTTCGGCGACCGCGCGTGCCAGCGGCCCCATCGACGTCAGGTCGACGCGAGAGCGCAGGATCTCGAAAGACCGCGCCTCGATGGGATGGACGGTACGACTCAGGCCCACTGATACCCCCTTGGGGTTACAAATCGCCCGGCTACGGCGCGGCTCCGGCTGGAACCCACCACGACGACGGTGAACATGTCGATCTCGGCCGGGTCGAACGCGGCGAGCGTCGTCAGCGTCACGGACTCGTCCGGACGCGTGGCGTTGCGGACGTACCCGACCGGTGTGCCCGGCGGACGGTGCTCGGCGAGGACGGCCATCGCCTTCGGCAGCTGCCAGTCGCGCGCCTTGCTGCGCGGGTTGTAGAAGCACACCGTGAAGTCGCCGGACGCTGCGGCGGCGACGCGCCGCTCGATGACCTCCCACGGCGTGTGCAGGTCCGACAGCGAGATGTACGCGTGGTCGTGGCCGAGCGGCGCGCCCAGGAGGTTCGAGGCCGCGACGGCGGCGGTGATGCCCGGCACGCCCTCCACGTCGATGGCGGCGTCCGCGAACTCCAGCGCCGGGCTCGCCATGGCGTACACGCCCGCGTCGCCGGAGCCGACCAGGGCGACGCTGTTCCCCTGCGACGCCTCGGCGACGGCCGTACGTGCGCGTTCCTCCTCCTGGCCGAGGCCGGACTCGATCACGCGAGTGCCGGGGCGCAGCAGGTCGCGCACCTGGTCGACGTACTGGTCCAGGCCGACCACGACCGACGAACGCCGCAGCGACGCGGCCGCCCTCGGGGTCAGCAGGTCACGCGCGCCGGGCCCGAGGCCGATGATCGACAGGCGGCCGCGCGGCGTCGAACGGGCCACCGCGACGGTCGCATGAGCCGACTTGACCTTCTCCACGACGAGCGCGGCGCGGTCGCCGGCCGACCGGAGCGCGGCGGCCTCGGCGACGCTCGGCGTGCCGACCTCCGCGCGTACGACCTCCGAGGGGTTCGGCACCTCGATCGCGGCGAGGTCCGTGGCCGGATGCGCGACCAGGTCCCAGCCGCGTTCGGCGGCGGCACGTACGATCCCCTCCTCGCGCGCCTTCAGGTCGGCGGTCGCGACGCAGCGGACGGACTCGGGCGCCAGCCCGGCGCTCTCCAAGGCCTCGTCGATCAGCGCGCCGACCTCCTCGGCCGTGACGCCGCGCGACGAGCCGACGCCGACGACGAGCGACTTCGGACGGTAGACGAGCGGGTCGTCGTGGCCGATGCCGGCGCGATCGGAGACGAGGATGCGGTGACCGCCCGGCGCGGCGTCCGGCGAGACGTTCGGCGGCAGCGGGGGCAGCGGCCAGCCCTCCGTGCCCTCCAGGCGCACCGGCTCGCCGGACAGCACCGCCGCGCCGACACGCGCGAGCGGCTCCGGGTCGTGCACGGTGAAGCCCAGGTCGGCGCCGTAGGAGTCGAGCGAGGTGACGTTGCCGCGATCGCTCGCGGTCGTCACCACCGGCGTACAGCCGAGGACGCCGGAGAGCCGGTGCGCGAGGAGGTTCGCGCCGTGGTGGCCGCCGAGCACGGCGACCGCGAACTCCGTCGACTCGTCCACGCAGACGACGGGCGGGTCGGTGCTCTTGTGGCCGAGCAGCGGCGCGAGCACGCGCACGGTCGCGCCGACGGCGAGAAAGCTCACGATGGCGTCGCAGGACCGCCACGCCTCGCGCAACGCGTCGGACACCTTTCCGTCATCCAGGACGCGCACCTCGTCCGGCCAGACGGCCTTCAGCGACGCCGCGGCCGCACGCCCGCTCGCCGTCGCCGCCACCACACCGATGCTCATCGCCGCCTCCCGGACAGCACGAAAACGGGGTTCTGCGCCACGAGACGGAACGAACCGCCGGGCAGGTCGGCGAAGCGGGACGCGGCGAGTTGCACGCCCTCGACGTCGTAGCCCGCCTCGGCGAGTAGACGGCGGGCGTCCGCGGCGCGGTCGACGGCGGCGTACGTCGCCACCGCCGTCGCGGGTCGCCGGGCGAGCGCGCCGGAAAGCGCGGAGACGCCTCCGCCGCCGACGAAGACCGCGTCAGGGTCGGGCAGCCCGTCGTAGGCTTCCGGCGCGGTCCCCTGGACGACCATCAGGCCCGCCTCGCCGGCGTTGTGGCGGATGAGGTCGCAGGCGTCCGCGTCGCGCTCGATCGCGACGACGGCGGCGTGCCGCGCGGCGCACTCGATGCCGACCGAACCGCTGCCCGCACCGACGTCCCAGATGAGGGTCCCGAGCGTGGGGCGCAGCCGTGCCAGCACGACGGCGCGCACCTCCTCCTTGGTGATCATCCCGTCGCGGTGGAGGTACGCGCGGGCCGTCCCGCCGGGCGGGGCGGCCGGCTGGTTGTGCGTACGCGCGGACGGCGTACGCGCCGTGGCCGCGAGGGAGAGGACGACGTTCGGCGACGCCCAGTCGAGGGCGGCGGCCTCGGCGGGGGCGCACTCGACGAGGCGCTCGTCCGGTGTGCCGAGCCGCTCGGCGACGACGAGAGTGCGGCTCCAGCCCGTGAGCGCGGCGCCCAGCTCGGCGGGGCCACAGGCCGGGGAGGTGAGCACGGCGGTCTTGACCATCGCGCGGCAGGCGTTGACCGCCGTGCGCGGGTCGCGGCCGTGCGCGCTCACCACGACCGCGTCGTCCCACGGCAGCCCGGCCAGCGCGAACGCGCGAGCGACCGAGGAGACGGCGGGCACGACCTCGGGGTCGTGACCGCGCTCGCGCAGCGCCCGCAGGATCCCGAAGAAGCCGGGATCACCGCTCGCCAGCACGACGACGTCACCGTCCGCGGCGTCCATCCGGTCCAGAGCCGCACCGACGTCGCCCATGACGACCCGCGGAACCCCCTCGGGCGCCCGTACGGCGTCCAGATGCCGCCGCCCTCCGGCCACCAGCGCGGCGGCGTCCAGCCGCTCCCGCACCTCCGGGGACAACGGCGATCCGTCCCAGCCCACAACCGTGATCAAGCGCCCCACCCCTCGCACGCGCGATCCGCCACACCCACGGGGCCCGGCGAACCCATCACGGGCCGGGCAGCGTCCGTGATCCCGGCCATCAAGCCGCGAACGCGGGCCGCCACGCCCACCGGGCCGGGCGAACCCATCACGGGCCAGGCAGGATCCGTGATCCCGGTCACCGGGCCGCACGCGCGGGCCGTCACGGGCGAGGGCGTCACGGGTCGAGTGGTGGTCGTGGTCATCGGGCCAGGCGTCCGTACATCGCGATCATGCGTTGTCCGCTCTCGTCGACGAGGACGACCTGGGCGGCCATTCCGGGGCCGGCGAACTGCTCCAGGGCCACGGCGGTGCGGCGGCAGAGTTCGCGGCCGGTGCGGCCCTGGAGGCCCTCGGACTCCCAGAGGGCGTACGCGTCGGCGGGGGTGGCGTGGGAGACCTGTTCCGCCAGGGCCTCTGAGCCGCCCATCGCCGAGGTGATCTCTGCGAGGAGGGCCATGTCGGCGCGGAGGCTGAGGACGCCCGAGGCCAGCCTCGCCAGTCTCGCGGAGACTCCCACGACCACCACCTGGACGACGGAGCCCTCGACGGCTCGGCGCAGGGCGGCGCCGGTGAAGTCGCCGGCCTCGACGAAGCACGCCTCGGGCAGTTGCGGCAGCAGTCGCCGTGCGCCCTCGCGTGTGCCGGCGCACAGCACGAGCGTCGTCTCTCCCTGCGCGGCCAGGGCCGACACCGACTCCTCGACGATCGCCCGCCAGGCCGCCGTCGAGAGCGGGGGCACGATGCCCGTGCCGAGGATCGAGATGCCGCCGCCGAGGCGGCGGCCCGGCGTCGCTCCTCCCGCCGGAATCGAGATGACGACTCGTACTCCACGTACCTTCAGGTCCACGGACTCCCCCACTGCGTCTTCGGTCATCGTTCGCGCCGCCAATCAAGCACGGGAGAACGGTGAACGTCATCGCGACGTACCGGCGGAGTGTCAGCCACTTCGGAGCGCCTTACGCGCCTCGCGGTCCGCGCGGCGGTGTTCGTGGAAGTGGCCCGGGTGGTAGAGGTGCGAGCGGGTGCCGCCGGCCTCCAGGGCCGGGCCGACCAGCACCAGGGTGTGCTTCCACAGCCGGTGCTCTCGTACGGTCTCGGCGAGGGCGTCCAGCCGGCAGCGCACGATCAGCTCGTCCGGCCACGTGCACTGGTACGCGACGACGCATGGCGTCGAGGGCGGATAGCCGCCTTCGAGCAGTTCGTCCTGGAGCTGCCGCGAGCGCGCCGCGGACAGGAAGAGCGCCATCGTCGTGCCGTGCCGGGCGAACTCCCGTACCTCTTCGCCCGGGGGCATCGGCGTCTTGCCGCCGCCCAGGCGCGTCAGGATCACCGACTGGGCGACCTCGGGGATGGTCAGCTCACGGCCGGCCGACGCCGCGACCGCCGAGAAGCTCGACACGCCGGGGACGATCTCGGTGTCGAGGCCGAGTTCGCGGCAGCGGTCGAGTTGCTCCTGCACCGCGCCCCACAAGGACGGGTCGCCCGAGTGGATCCGCGCGACCGCCAGGCCCTCGGCGGCGGCGCGCTCGTAGTAGGGCAGCACGCCCTCCATCGGCAGCCGCGCCGAGTCGACGATCTCGGCGCCAGGGCTGGCGTGCTGAAGCACGTCCTCGTGCACGAGGCTCGCCGCCCAGATCACGATGTCCGCGTCGGCGATCGCCCGCGCGGCGCGGAACGTCAGCAGGTCCGGCGCGCCCGGCCCGGCTCCGACGAACGTGACTCGTCCCGTCATGGCCCCTCCTTGAGCAGTTTTCCGCCACGGGTCGTACGGAGCCCCGGGACGATCAGCGTGGACAGGTAAGGGACGGGTCCGCGGATCGATCCGGCCGGCCGGACGTCCTCGCCGGGCAGCCCGAGGCGCGCGCCGAACACCGCGCCGTCGAGCCGGCCGGCCTCCTTCACGACGGCGAGCACCTCGCCGGCGACGCGGCCGAACTTGTAGACGACGACGGTGTCGCCCGTCTCCAGCGCGGCGCGCAGGCCGCCGGGGCTCCCGACCAGGGGCAGCAGCCGGAGCGCCTCGGATCCCTCGGCCAGCACGGTGCCCGCACGCGCGGCGAGGTCCTGCATTGCGGTGATCCCCGGCACGGTCTCCACGCGGACGCCGGGCGAGCGTTCGCGTACGGTCTGCGCGAGGTAGGTGAAGGTGGAGTAGAGGTTCGGGTCGCCGATGGTGGCGAAGGCGACGGTGCCCGCACCCGCGCGGAAGGCCTCCACGACGCGGTCCGCGGCGGCGTCCCAGGCGGATGTGCGCCGCTCCGTCACGCCGCCCCGGTCATCGAGGGCGAAGACGACGCGCTCGGCCCCGTCGGCGTACGCGCGGACGACCGACTCGGCGCGCCCCTCCTCGCCTGGCGCCATCACCGGCACGAGCACGAGGTCGGCCTCGCGCAGCACGCGCACCGCCTTGACGGTCACCAGCTCCGGGTCTCCGGGGCCGACCCCGACGCCGACAAGTCTCACAACTCACCCCACAGCAGGCTGAACAGGACCATGTCGGACCGGCGTCCGCCGGGCATCGGGCGGGCCTGGCGGAGCACCGCCTCGCGGGTGAACCCGGCCCGCTCCGCGACGCGCTGGGACGGGACGTTACCGGTCGCGGCCAGCAGCTCGATCCGGTGCATCCCGCGCTCGAAGGCGTGGGCCGCGATCGCGCGCAGGGCCTCGGTGACGTAGCCGCGGGCGCGGGCGCCCGGGCCGACCCAGTAGCCGGTCTCGACGACGCCGATCTCCCAGTCGGCGCGGTACATCGAGATGACGCCCGCGAACCGGCCGGTCTCGCGCGGCTCCACCACGAGGTTGACCTCGCGCAGCGGGTCGGCGAACGCCTCACGCGTGCACCATCGCCGTGCCCTCTCCTCGGTGAACCCTTCCGACCAGGCCATCCAGCGGCGTACCTCGTCGTCGATGGCCGCGGCCATCTCGGCGGCGTCGCCCACGGCAGGCGGGCGCAGGGTCAGGCGGCCGGTGGCCAGCGTGACGGCCTCGAATCCGCTCATCACAGCTCACTCTCCAGCAGGCTGAACAGCACGGCGTCGACGCGCCCCGCCCCGATCAGCATCGCCTCGCGCAGAACGCACTCGCGCGTGAACCCGGCCTTGACGGCCACCCCCTGAGAGGCGACGTGCTCGGTCGCGGCCAGTAGCTCGATCCGGTGCATCCCGCGCTCGAAGGCGTACGCGGCGATGCCCCGCGTCGCCTCCACGGCGTACCCCTTGCGCCGTGCCCACGGCGCGATCCAGTAGCCGACCTCGGCCCGGCCGTCCGTCCAGTCCGTACGGCCGAGGCCGATCGAGCCGGCGAACCCGTCTCCGCCGACGATGGCGAAATTGATCGCCCGGCCGGGGTCGGGGTGCGAGTGCGTCGTGCACCAGTCGGTCGCGGTCGTCATCGTCTGGGCGCTCGCCCAGGGCATCCAGCGCAGGATCTCCGGGTCGCGGCTCGCCGCGAGCACATTCTCGGCGTCGTCCTCCTCGAACGGCCTCATCAACAGTCGTTCCGTCTCCAGCAGAACGCCCTCATCGAAAGTCATGCGCAAGCCCCCACGAAACGCGTCGCCATCTCCGGCCGCCCAGCCCAGTGGAGATGGAGATAGGAGGCAAGGCAATTTCGCCTCGTGAACCCATCCGGGGCCGCGGCCGACCACTGCCACGCGGGTTCGGTGTCCCTCCCCCGGCGTACGGCGGTGCGATGGAACTCGTGCCCGCGTACCCGCTCGCCCACCCGTGCCACCAGTGAGTCGCGTACGGCGACGGCCTCCCGGTAGCCGAGCGTGAGGGTGCCGGTCATCCGGCCGACGGCGTCGAGGACGCCGCACATCGGGGCGCCGTCGAGCTCGCGGGCGAGGTAGAGCAGGCCGGCGCACTCGGCGTAGATCGGGCCTCCGAAGGCCGCGACCTCCTTGCGCAGCGGCTCGTTGGCGGACAGCTCCGAGGCGTACGCCTCGGGGAAGCCGCCGCCGATGACGACGCCGTCCGTGCCCGGCGGCAGCGTGGTGTCGCGCAGCGGGTCGAAGCGCACGACGTCGGCGCCCGCGGCGGCGAGCAGTTCCTCGTTCTCGGCGTACCCGAAGGTGAACGCGGGCCCGCCGGCGACGGCGACGCGTACCGGCCCCCTCTGCTCCGGGGCCGGCTCCCAGGGCTCGGCGGTGAGCGGCGACGCGGTGTTGGCCAGGGCCACGAGGCCGTGCAGGTCGCACGCTCCGGCGATGAGGGCGCCGAGGCGTTCGACGGTCTCGACCGCCTCCGGGCGGCGCTCGGCGGCCGGGATGAGACCGAGGTGACGTGACGGCGTCTCGGCGTCGTCGTGGCGGCGCAGGACCCCGAACACGGGCAGGCCGGTCTCCTCGACCGCCGCGCGGCAGATCGCCTCGTGCCGGTCCGAGCCGACCCGGTTGAGGATCACTCCCCCGATACGCACCGACGGGTCGTAGGTGACGAAGCCGTGCACGAGCGCGGCCACGGACCGTCCCGCCGACGCCGCGTCCACGACCAGCACCACCGGAGCGCCGAGCAACGTCGCGACGTGCGCGGTGGAGGCGAATCCCCCGTGGCCGCCCATACTCCTCGCGGGAGGACGGCCCCCCGGCTCGCCCTCGGCCCCGTCGAACAGCCCCATGACACCCTCGACGACGGCGATGTCGGCGCCGCGCGCGCCGTGGAGGAACAGCGGTGCGATCAGCTCCTCCGACGTCAGCCACGGGTCGAGGTTGCGGCCCGCGCGGCCGGCGGCGAGGGCGTGGTAGCCCGGGTCGATGTAGTCGGGGCCGACCTTGTGGGGCGACACGTCGAGCCCCGCCGCGGTCAGCGCGGCCATCAGGCCGGTGGCCACGGTGGTCTTGCCGCTGCGCGACGCGGGAGCGGCGATCACAAGCCGGGGACAGGTCATCGCGCGGTCCGCCCCTGGTGGGAGGACGTCACCACTCGATGCCCTTCTGACCCTTCTGGCCGGCGTCCATCGGGTGCTTCACCTTGCCCATCTCGGTGACGAGATCGGCGATCGCGGTCAGGCGCGGGTCGGCGTCGCGGCCGGTGACGATGACGTGCTGGTAGCCCGTACGGTCGCGGAGCGTCGCGACGACGTCGTCGACGTCGACCCAGCCCCACTTCATCGGGTAGGTGAACTCGTCCAGGACGTACAGCGCGTACGTCTCGGCGGCGAGGTCGCGTTTGATCTGCTCCCAGCCCTCGCGGGCGTCCGCGGCGTGGTCCTCCTCGGTGCCGGGCCGCTGGATCCACGACCAGCCCTCGCCCATCTTGTACCAGTCGACACGGCCGCCCTCGCCGGAGTCGCCGAGGACGCGCAGCGCGCGCTCCTCGCCGATGCGCCACTTGGCCGACTTGACGAACTGGAACACCCCGATCGGCCAGCCCTGGTTCCAGCCGCGCAGGGCCAGCCCGAAGGCGGCCGTCGACTTCCCCTTGCCGGGACCGGTGTGGACGATCACGAGCGGACGGTTGCGGCGCTGCCGGGTGGTGAGGCCGTCCTCGGGCACCCGTTCGGGCTTCCCCTGCGGCATGTCAGGCCGCCCTCGTGTCGCGTACGACGCCGGCCAGCCCGTCGGCGGCCAGCTCGTCCAGGCGTACGGTCTCGGCGCCGAGACGGGTGGCCAGCCGCACCGCCAGGCCGAGGCGTACGGGCCCGCTCTCGCAGTCGACCACGACCGAGCTGACCTCCCGCAGCAGGTCGGAGGCGCGCAGGGCGTCGTCGACGGAACCGTGGGTCGCTCGGCCGTCGGTGACGACGATGAGCAGGGGGCGGCGGTCGGGGTCGCGGAGCCGCTCGGCGCGCAGCACGCCCTCGGCGCGCAGCAGCCCGGCGGCCAGCGGCGTACGGCCGCCGGTGGGCAGGGTCTCCAGGCGGCGCGCGCCGGCGTCGACCGACGACGTCGGCGGCAGGGCCAGGTCGGCCGAGGTGCCGCGGAAGGTGATCAGGCCGACCTTGTCGCGGCGCTGGTAGGCGTCCAGGAGGAGGCTGAGGACCGCGCCCTTGACGGCGCTCATCCGCTGCCGCGCGGCCATCGAGCCGCTCGCGTCGACGACGAACAGCACGAGGTTGCCTTCGCGGCCCTCGCGTACCGGCTCGCGGACGTCGCCGCGCCGGATGACCAGACCGCGCCCGGTGCGGCCACGGGCGCGCTGGTGCGGCGCGGCGGCGAACAGCGTGCCGGTCAGGTGCACCGTGCGGCTGCCCGGCACCGACCCGGAGGTGCGGCCGTACGGGGTGCGGGCCCGCGACCGGCGGCCCGGAGCTCCGGCGCCGAGGCCGGGGATGGTGAAGAGCCGTGGCCGGTAGGCGGCGTCGGCCGGGGACGGGCGCGGCGGATCGACGCGGGTCGTCTCACCCCAGTCGCCGCCGGACAGCGCCTGCTCGATGTCGACCAGCGCGCCCTCGTCGGGCTCGGGACGCGAGTCGTCGGGCGCGCCCGAGCCGGGACCACCAGGCCCGGAGTCGGGACCGTCGGGATCGGTGTCCGGGTCGGGATCGTCGCCGGAGTCGTCCGGGCCGGAGGCCGGCGGGGGCGGTGGCGGCGGAGGTTCGGGACCCTCGTTCGGGTCGTAGTCGCCGGTGCCGTTCAGGACGTCGTCGAGCTTGTCCTCGTCGAGGCCGGGCGCGTCGAACGGGTCGCGTCGGCGCCGGTGCGGCAGGGCCAGGCGCGCGGCGACGCGTACGTCGGCCGTCGTGACGGCCGGGCGGTCGTGCCAGGCGGCCAGCGCGATCGAGGCGCGGGCCATCACCAGGTCGGCCCGCAGTCCGTCGACCTCGAACTCCGCGCAGACCGCGGTGATCTGGCGCAGCGCGCCGTCGGACAGGATCACCCTGGACAGCCGGTCGCGTGCCTCGCTGATGCGCCAGGCCAGCTCGGCGTCGGCGCGCGACCAGTCCGCGGCGAACCTCTCCGGGTCGGCCTCGTAGGCGAGCCGCCGCCGTACGACCTCGGCGCGTTCGTCCGGATCGCGGGTCGCGGCCACGCCGACGGTCAGCCCGAACCGGTCGAGCAGCTGCGGGCGCAGCTCGCCCTCCTCGGGGTTCATGGTGCCGACGAGCAGGAACCTCGACGCGTGCCGCACCGAGACGCCCTCGCGCTCGACGTAGGACCGCCCCATCGCGGCGGCGTCCAGCAGCAGGTCGACGAGGTGGTCGTGGAGGAGGTTCACCTCGTCGACGTACAGCACGCCCCGGTGTGCGGCGGCGAGCAGGCCCGGCTGGTACGCGCTGACGCCCTCGGTGAGCGCGCGCTCGATGTCGAGCGAGCCGACGAGGCGGTCCTCGGACGCGCCGACCGGCAGCTCGACGAGGCGCGCCGTGCGTTCGACGTGACCGCCCTCGTGCGGCCCGTCGGGGCAGGCCGGGTCAGGGGAGTCCGGATCGCAGGAGAAACGGCAGTCCTCGACGACGGACACATCGGGCAGCAGCCCCGACAGTGCGCGGACGATCGTGGACTTCGCCGTGCCCTTCTCGCCACGTACGAGGACGCCCCCGACCGACGGCGACACGGCGTTGATGAGAAGAGCGAGTTTGAGGTCGTCGAGCCCTGCAACGGCTGAGAACGGGTAGGTGATCACCCGGCGGTCGTCCTTTCCTCGGGTTTGCGCGCCCGTAGGTGGCCTGACGTCGGCAGCCGGAGTCTCCTGGCTCCCGGATCGGCGCCCGCCTCGGCCTTCCGGCTCTCGCCGTGGCTTTGATCGAGACGAACTCCCCGGTCACAGTTGCGCGACAGCCTCGGATTCTCACCGAGTTCCTCCGCGTACTGCCGAGCACAGCATGACACACGGCCCGGCCGCTCGACATCGCAGGCGCGGCGATAAACGCTTACCACGCATGCGGCCCATCCCGCCGCGAACCCGATCGAATGACTTCTGGAGGCGCCACGTGAGACTGGGCATCAACGTCGGCTACTGGCAGCGCGACCCCGAGGACGCCACCGAGACCGTACTGGCCGCCGAACGGCTGGGCTATGACTCCGTCTTCACCGCGGAGGCGTACGGCTCGGACGCCTTCACGACGCTGACCTGGTACGGCGCGCGCACCTCACGGATCAAACTGGGCACGGCCGTGGCGCAGATGTCGGCGCGTGCCCCGGCGGCGACCGCGATGCACGCGCTCACCCTCGACGCCCTGTCCGGCGGGCGGCTCCTGCTCGGGCTCGGCGCGTCCGGGCCGCAGGTCGTGGAGGGCTGGTACGGCATGCCGTTCGCCAAGCCGCTGGCCCGCACCCGCGAGTACGTGCGGATCATGCGCGACGTCTGGCGGCGCGAGACGCCGGTGACCGGCGACGGCCCGCACTACCCGCTTCCGCTGCCCGCGGACCGGCCGGGCGTCACGGGCCTCGGCAAGCCGCTCAAGTCGATCGCCCATCCGGTGCGCCCCGACATCCCGGTCTACATCGGCGCCGAGGGGCCGAAGAACGTCGCGCTGTCGGCCGAGATCGCGCAGGGCTGGCTGCCGCTGTTCGTGGACCCTCAGCAGATCGAGCCCGTGTTCGGCGAGTCGCTGAAGGGACGCCCGGACGGCTTCGACATCGCCGCGACGGTCACCACGATCGTGACCGACGACGTGCCGGCCGCCCTGGAGTTCGCCAAGATCCCGCTGGCGTTCTACATCGGCGGGATGGGGTCCAAGGGCCGCAACTTCCACCTCGACATGATCGGGCGGCTCGGGTACGCGGAGGAGGCGTCGCGCGTCCAGGAGCTGTTCATGGAGGGCCGCCGCGCCGAGGCGATCAAGGCGGTGCCGGACGAGCTGGCCGACTCGATCTCGCTCCTCGGGCCGCTCGGCCGGATCCGCGAGCGCCTCGACCTGTGGCGGAACTCCCCCGTGACCACCCTCCTCATCGCCGGCGTCAAGGACGAGCCGACCCTGAGAGCCATCCGCGACCTCGTACAGGCTTAGGGCGTGCCTGACGAATCACGTCCGCAGCGAGCGCCGCGCAGCCGGACAGCGGATTCGTCAGGCACGCCCTAGGACCAGGCTCGGGAGAGCATCCATTCGCCGGTGGCCTCGTCGTGGCGGAGCTCCACTGGGTCGCCGTAGGCCCGGCTCACGAGAACACCACGGGTCGCCGCCTTCTCGATCACGCGCTGGGACGCCCGGGGGAAGGCAGGCGAGTTTCTCGAACACATGTTCGCAGAAGAGTGCCGGGAAGGCCAGATCAGGCCGTGAGGGAGGCGGCGATCAGATCCGCCGCCCCCGAGGGGTCGGAGGTGTCGGCGACGCCGCCGTCGCCCCACAGGTAGGACCAGACGTTCCGCGAGGACGGGATGACGACGACCATGGTGGCGCGGCCACGACGGGGCTCTACGATGCGGAGGACACTGCCACCGGGCCCGACCAGGCGGCACGCCAGGCCGCGCGCGCCCGCCTCATAGGCGAGTGCGGCCAGATAGTGCCGTCGCGCTCCGTTGATCGAATCACTGGAACCGACCATCGGGCACCGCCCCTTTCGGGGGTTCACCAAACGGTGCAAAAGGGTGGGCCACATAGCATTCAGTCGATAGGGTGCCATCCCGTGGCAACGGGCGCTCGACTGACGACAGTGAGTGACCCCAACTGTCAGGATGACCCCATCAAATGACGTGCGCAAGTTATTTCGGACAAAAAGTTCAAACACTGCCACCTGCTCCGATATACACTTCGACGGCGAACGGGGCACTTGCACGAGCCTTTCGCCATATTTCGCCGTCCGTCATCGTCTCGGTCATCCCCCCGGGTCTCCGCTTCCTCTCCTGCTCCCCCGTCCAGGACGATCGCCTTGGAGGTGCCGATGTCCGATTCGCACAGTCCCACCGTTCGACGACGGCGCCTGGGCATGGAGCTGCGCAGGCTCCGTGAAGCCTCCGCCCTCATGATCGAGGACGTCGCGAGGCACCTCGAGTGCTCGATGTCGCGGGTCAGCCGCATCGAGACCGGCAAGTCCGTGGCGCGCATCCGCGACGTCCGCGACATGCTCGACCTGTACAAGGTCTCCGACGAGGTCCAGCGTGAGCAGTTGCTCACGCTCGCCAAGGAGGCCCAGCAACGCGGCTGGTGGACCGAGTACGAGGCCGTGCTGTCGGCCGGCCTGGACACCTACGTCGGCCTGGAGGCGTCCGCTGCCTCGATCCGGTCCTTCCAGACCCACCTGGTGCCCGGCCTCCTGCAGACCGAGGAGTACAGCCGCGCGCTGATCCGGGTCGCGCGGCCGGGTGAGAGCCCCGGCAACATCGACCGGATGATCTCCCTGCGCAAGCGCCGTCAGGCGATGCTGGCCGAATCCGACTATCTGGAGATCTGGGCCGTCCTCGACGAGGCGGTGCTCCGGCGGCCGATCGGCGGGGTCTCGGTCATGCGGGCCCAGCTCGAACGCCTGCTGGAGGCCGGCGAGCTGCCGAGCGTCACGATCCAGGTGCTGCCGTTCTCACGTGGCGTGCACGCCGGGATCGACGGCGCGTTCACGATCATCGGCTTCCCCGATCCGACCGACCTGGACGTCGTCTACATCGACTGCCCCGCAGGCAACATCTTCCTCGAGAAACCGCGGGACGTCCGGCGGCACACGACCTGGTTCGACCATCTGCGCGCCGCCGCACTCCCGCCGGACGAGTCGACCGAGTTCATCTCCGCGGCGGCCGACGAGTTCAAGAGTGCGTCCCCGTACCCGCGGGGATGATCCATTTCCACCCACTGAGGAGGCACCGCATGAGTGGTCACCCCGAGCAGAAGAGTTCCGGCTGGCTCAAGAGCAGTCACAGCTCGCAGGGCGCCGACTGTGTCGAGGTCATGGCGATAAACGACGACGATCAGCATTGACGACCGTGTCCATGAGACCGGCCGCGGGATCCGATCCCGCGGCCGGTTTTCGCGTCCGGGCCCGTTACGGTCGAGCTTCACGACGATCGAAGGAGAGCGAATGCTGCCCTGGTCTGCCGGGCTCGCCGGACGCATGGAAGAACACCACGTCACGAGCGAGCTGCTGCGCGGAAACCCGCTCGGCGACCCCCACGAGCGCCCGCTGTGGGTGTACGTCCCGCCGGGGTACGAGGACGAGCCCGGACGCCGCTACCCGGTGGTGTACGTCATCCAGGGTTACACCGGCCACCTCGGCATGTGGACCAACCGGTCGCCGTGGCGGCAGCCCTACCCCGAGCTGGCCGACCAGGTCTTCGCGGGCGGCGACACGCCACCGGTGATCGTCGCGTACGTGGACGCGTGGACGTCCCTGGGCGGCAGCCAGTTCCTCGACTCGCCCGGCACCGGCCGCTACCACTCGTACCTGTGCGACGAGATCGTGCCCTTCGTCGACGCGAACTACCGGACCCTGCCCGAGAGCCGTCACCGGGCGATCAGCGGGAAGTCCAGCGGCGGCTACGGCGCGATGATCACCCCGATGCTGCGGCCCGACGTCTTCGGCGCGCTGGCCACCCACGCCGGCGACGCGCTCTTCGACGTCTGCTACCGCCCGGAGTTCCCCAAGTTGGCGCGGATGCTGCACAACGCCTACGACGGCTCGTACCCGAAGTTCCTCGACGACTTCGGCAGCCACCCCGCGGGCAGCAAGGAGACCGACTTCCCGCTCATCGAGATGTACGGCTACGCCGCCGCGTACTCCGCCGACGACGACGGCACCGTGCGGATGCCCTTCGACGACACCGGCGCCGTCGTCCCGGAGGTCTGGGAGCGGTGGCTGTCACGCGATCCGGTGCTGATGGCGGCGAAGCCGGAGTACGCCGAGGCGCTGCGGTCGCTCGACGCGATCTGGATCGACGCGGGCGGCCGCGACGAGTTCTACCTCGACCTCGGCGCGGTCGCCTTCCGGCGCGCGGTCGAGGCCGCGGGAGTACGCGACGACGTGGTCCACTTCGAACTGTTCGACGGGGGCCACGGCGCCATCGAGTACCGCTACCCGCTGGCCCTCGCCTGGCTCGCCGAGCGCCTGACGCCTTAGGGCGCGTCTCGTGGGATCGCCGTCCGTCGCCGTCGAGGGACGGACGGCGCGGTCAAGCACGCCGGTATCGCAGGTCCACGGCCTGCGCGGGGTGGCCGTCGTGAATACGGGCCCACCGGACCGGCTCGATGCCGGGGCGGTCGAACAGCCGCACTCCGGAGCCGAGCATGACCGGAGCCAAATGCACGCGGAACTCGTCGATCAGGTCGCGCTCGACGCACTGACGGGCGATGTCCTGGCCGTGGATCTCCAGGTCCTTGCCCTCCGCCGCGGCCAGCCCGAGCTCGACCGCCTCGGCCACGTCACAGTCGAGGAACGTCACACCGGGATCCGGGATCGCGTCCTCGGGATGATGCGTCAGCACGAACACCGGGCCCTTCCACGCCCCGCCGTACGGCTGCTCGCTCGCCCGGCCGGGATGCCTCCCGGCGACCGCGTCGTACCCGCGACGGCCGCCCAGGACGGCGCCCAGGCCGGCGATCGACTCCTTGTGGACGTCCGGGTCGGCCTTCAGCCCGGACATCCAGCCCATCGAGTGGTCGGGGCCGGCCGCGAAGCCGTCCAGCGACATCGTCAAATGCCACAGCACCTTGCCCATCGGACTCTCCATTCGTCGCGGTCTGCCGGTTGTGACCGCCTGGCGCGCCGGAACTCATCGGCGGGCCGGGAAGTCGGATGCGGATCCGGCGTCCGGTTGACAGGCTGGGATCATGAACCACCGGCCTGACCCCTCCTCCGGCACGACGGACTGGATCACCACGCCCGTCACCGCGGACCTCCTGCGCGGCGCGCTCGACCTGGAGCACACCGAGAACGGCGTGCTGCCGCACCGGCTGCCGGCCCGCGCCCGCGCCCAGTGCGCCGACGGGCAGCTGGCCATGGCGGAGGCCCAGCCCTCCGGCGTACGCCTGGTGTTCCGTACCCGGGCGACCGCCATCGAGCTGGACGCGCTCCGCACCAAGATGGCCTACCAGGGCGCGCCACCCCGCCCGGACGGCGTCTACGACCTGCTCGTCGACGGCCGCCTGGCCGGGCGGGCCGGGGTGCCCGGCGGCAACGTCCTGATGATGGACATGGCCACCGGAGCCGCCGAGACCCGGCCCGGCCCGGTCGGCACCGTACGGTTCACCGGTCTGCCCGGCCGTGCGAAGGACGTCGAGATCTGGCTGCCGTACAACGAGATCACCCGGCTCGTCGCCCTGCGCACCGACGCACCTGTGGAGGCCGTGCCGGCCGGAGACCGCAGGGTGTGGCTGCACCACGGGAGTTCGATCAGTCACGGCTCGGGCGCCGAGAGCCCCTCCACGACCTGGCCGGCGCTGGCCGCCTCCCTCGGCGACGTGGATCCGGTCAACCTCGGCCTGAGCGGCAGCGCCCTGCTCGACGCGTTCACCGCTCGCACCATGCGCGACACGCCCGCCGACCTGATCAGCGTCAAGATCGGGATCAACCTGGTCAACGCCGACCTGATGCGCCTGCGCGCCTTCACCTCGGCGGTGCACGGCTTCCTCGACACAATCCGCGACGGGCACCCCACCGCACCGCTCCTGGTCGTCTCCCCCATCCACTGCCCCATCCACGAGGACACTCCCGGCCCCAGCGCCCCGGACTTCAGCGACCTCGAGAACGGAAACCTGCGTTTCCGCGCGGCAGGCGACCCCGCGGAGCGAGCCGCCGGAAAACTGACCCTCAACGTCATCCGTACGGAACTGGCCCGCATCACGGCACAGCGGGCGGCCGACGACCCGAACCTGCACTACCTCGACGGCCGCGACCTCTACGGCGAGGCGGACTTCGCCGAGCTCCCCCTGCCCGACCAGCTCCACCCGGACGCCGCCACGCACCGCCGCCTCGGCGAACGTTTCGCCAAGCTGGCCTTCGGCCCCGGCGGACCGTTCGCCGCGGCCTAGGCCCGTGGGAGGCTCGCCCGGAACACGGTGCCGTCGCCCGTCAGGGTGATCGGGTCGCCGCGGTGCCCAGCGAAGACCGCGTCGCCGCGGCGCAGGCCGACCTCCCGGTCGCCGCGCCGGAGGCGTACGGCGCCGTCGGCGCACAGGAGGAGCTGCGGGCCGCCCGCGGCCAGGACCGGCTCGCCGGCGGCGCTCAGGCGTGACAGCCGGAACTCCGGCGCGGGGGTCCGGTAGACGTCCGCGCCGTCCTCGCGCTCGGGCTCGACGACGTGCGGCGGGCCGGGTTCGAAGGACGCGATGGCCAGTAGCTCCGGCACGTCTACGTGTTTGGGGGTGAGGCCCGCCCGCAGGACGTTGTCCGAGGCGGCCATCAGCTCGACGCCGGTGCCGTCGAGGTAGGCGTGCGGCACCCCGGCCGAGACGTAGAGCGCCTGGCCCGGTGTGAGGCGCACCTCGTTCATCAGCATGGCCACGATCACGCCCATGTCGCCCGGATAGCGCGCCGCCAGCGAGGCGTACGGCTCGGGGGCCGCGCCGGCCTCGGCGACCGCTTTGTCGGCATCTGGCCAAGTCAGGAGGGTCTCGATGGCGGCGCGCAGGTCACCGCGCGCGACGGTCTCGGCGACCGGCGACAGGCTCGGCACGTACGCGAGGAGCGCGGCGGCCTCGCGCGGGTCGCGCAGGCCGCACAGTGCCTGGAAGTCGGTCAGCGCGCACAGCAGCTCCGGCTTCGGCCAGGAGTCCTTGTAGTTGCGCGCCGGGTCGCCGAGCGGGGTGCGCTCGGCGGCGAACCCTCGTTCGGCCTGCGCGCGGTCGGGGTGGACCTGCAAGGACAGCGGCGCGGCCACCGCGAGGACCTTCAGCAGGAACGGCAGCCGTGGCCCGAAGGCGGCCACCGCGTCCGGGCCCAGCGCCGCGTCGGGGTCGGCCGCGATGTGGGTCTCCAGGGAGTCGCCGGAGCTCAGCCGGGACGGTGCGGCGGGGTGCGCGCCGATCCACAGCTCGGCCTGCGGCTCGCCCGCGGGGCCAGGGCGGCCGAGGAAGTCGGCGAGGACGGTGCGGGACCCCCAGGAGTAGGCCTGGATGGGGTTGTCGAGTGTTCGCATCAGACCGGCTCCGGTTCGCGGACGAGGGCGGCGGCGCCCAGGAGGCCCGCATACCCGTCGAGCTGGGATGGGACGACCTCGGCGCGGCGGACGAACGCGAGGCCGGCGTAGGTACGCAGCGCGCGGCGGAGCGGCGGCTCGAGAACGTCCCAGGAGCGGGACACGCCTCCGCCGATCACGACGCGGTCGAGGTCGCAGAGGGCGGCGGCGCCGGCGATCGCCGCGGCCAGCGCGCGTGCGGCGCGGTCGTAGGCGGCCACGGCCACCTGATGGCCTTCGCGCGCCGCGCCGGCCAGCGCCGCGGCGTCCGGGGCCTCGTGCCGCCAGCCTTCGCGGAGCGCCCAGCGCACCATCGCCGGGCCGGAGGTCATCGTCTCGACGCAGCCGCGCGCCCCGCAGGGGCAGGGCTCGCCGTCGAGGTCGACGACGGTGTGGCCGATGTGACCGGCGTTGCCGGTGGTGCCGGTGTGGACGCGGCCGTCGAGGATGAGGCCGCCGCCGACGCCGGTCGAGACGACCATGCCGAGCATCGCGCGCGTTCCGCGCCCGGCGCCGTAGCGGTATTCGCCGAACGCGCTCGCGATGGCGTCGTTGACCAGGACGGTGGGTCGCCCGCCGAGCAGGACGGACAGCCGGTCGCGTACGGGGAAGCCGCGCCAGCCGGGGATGTTGACCGGGCTGACCGTGCCGGCGATCGCGTCGAGGGGGCCGGCGGAGCCGATGCCGGCCCCGGCGATGTCGTGGTCGCCCGCCGCCTCCGTAACGGTGGAGGCGAGCGCGGCCCAGACCGCCTCGGCGTCACCGGCCGGTGTGGGGCGGGTCACGGGCGTGCTCAGCGTGCCGTCGGCGCGCACGACCGCGGCGGCGAGCTTGGTGCCGCCGACGTCGACGGCGAGGACGCCCGCGCCGGGAGGCGAGGGGCCCGTGGCGGCCTCCCGGACTGCGGTCACGGTTGAAGCTCCAGCACCTGCACACCATACGGTGCCAGCACGACCTCCTCGAAACCTTCGGCGCCGGCGGGCCGGACGCAGAGTTCGGTGCCAGCCTGGCTGACCAGCACGGCGAATCGGGTGCCGTCCGCGCGCACGAGGACGTCAGCGGACACCCTGGGGTCCGGGGTCGTGACCGGGCGGCGCACTCCGGCGACCTCGGCGAGCGCATCGTAGAGGCGGTGGGTGTCCTCGGGGTTCACGCGTGGCGTGACCGCGGCCATGTGCTCCAGCGGGTAGGTGCAGAAGATCACCTGGCCGTCGCCGTGGCGGCGGCGCAGCAGCGCGGGCCGTCCGTGCGCGTCGGTCGCGACGACCTCCGCCGACGTGGGCCGCACCGGCAGGTACGTACGGCTGTGCGGCGTGCCGCCCGCGCGGAACCGCAGCCGGGCGCCCTCGGTGAGGGGGCCGAGGTCACGCGTGAAGGTCAGCTCCACGACGTCGTCCTCGATCGGGTCGGCCAGACCGTACGTCAGCCGGTGCTCCACGCCGAACAGCTCGTTCATGTGGGAGTACCAGGGGCCGCGCTGGTTGCCGTGCGGTCCCGCGCAGTAGGACACGTAGACGGTCGCGCCGCCGCGCGCGAGCTCGTCGAGGCGGTGCCAGCCGGGCCCGGTCAGCTGCTTGGCGGACGGCACGACGTAGAGGCGCGCGTCGCCGTCGATGCCGTCCGTCTCGCGGGTGAGGCCGAACGGCAGGTCCGCGGAGCGCCCGGTGACGTACGCCTGCCGGAGCGTGTCGAAGACGTGCGCGCGGTCTTCCGGCACGGTGAACGGGAAGGCGCCCTCGATGACGGAGGGGACGACGAGGGCGGCGTCGGCGTCGGCGCGTTCGCACGAGGCCAGGTCGATCCGGTCCAGGGTGCGGGCGAAGTCCCGCATCTCCCGCAGCGCCGGTTTGGGCGTGCCGTCGGCGGTGGTCAGCCCGAAGTGCAGCTCGAAGGGGTGATGGCTGTACGGGGGCTGGCCGACCAGGTCGAAGTCGGTGTTGTTCCAGGCGATCCAGCCGGTGGCGCCGCCGAGCAGGGTGTTGTGGAGGACCTGCCGGTAGTAGTGCCCGGCGTTGTCGTCGGCGGCGAAGTCGGAGGAGCAGCCGAACTCCTCCAGCACGACGGGCCGCCCGAACGTCCCGGCCAGCTCGCAGATGAACGCCGCGCCGTAGTGCTGGCGGGCGAGGTCGTCCTCCATCCGGTAGACGTGCGGGCCGACGAAGTCGGTGAAGGCGGCCAGCTCGCGCACCGAGAACCCGTTGTCCTCGCCGGTCACCTCCACGCCCCAGGCGCCGTCGCCGATGGAGACCGGCTCCTTGGCGCCCCCGGCGTGCACGGCCCGCACCATGATCCGCGCCCAGCTCGTGACCTGCTCGGTCGTCGCGCGCCCGCCGTAGATCGGCATCTCGTTGGTGATCAGCCATCCCGCGATCGCGGGGTGGCCGGTGAACCTGCGGGTCATCTCCTCGGCGAACCACGCCTGCCGGTCGACCATCCACACGTCCGCGTACAGGTCGCGGCCGTTCCGCCAGGCGGGGTCCCAGTTCTCCCCGGACATGTGGCCGACGATGAAGGTCGGGACGGTGGTGAGCCCGCACTCGGCGTGCGCCTCGAGGAAGTCGGCGAACCGCTCGACGAGGGTCTCGTCGATCCGGTCCGGCTCGGGCATGAAGTCGGGCCAGTAGAAGAACGACCGGGTGACGTTGAGTCCGTGGTCGCCCAGGACGTCCAGTTCGGCCCGCACCACGTCCGGGTCGTAGGAACGCCACATGAGCGGGCCGCCGGTGCGGGACCAGTAGTTGACGCCGAGCCACGCGGGGATCGGGAGTTTGGCGAAGTTGCGTTTCAGTGTGATTCTCCCGTCATGACTTGACCGCGCCCGCGGTCAGACCGTGCACCAGGAAGCGCTGCAGCCCGAGGAAGCCGGCCACGACCGGCAGGCTGATCACGAGCGACGCCGCCATCACCTGGTTCCAGTAGACGTTCGACTGGTTGGCGTATCCGCGCAGGCCGACCGCGAGCGTACGGGTCGACTCGTCGGTGAGGACCGAGGCGAACAGCACCTCGCCCCAGGCCGTCATGAACGCGTAGATGGCGACCGCGACGATGCCGGGGGCGGCGACCGGCAGGATCACGCGGAACAGAGTGCGCAGCGGCCCGGCGCCGTCGACACGCGCCGCTTCGTCCAGCTCGCGCGGGATCGTGTCGAAGTAGCCGGCGATCAGCCAGATCGAGAACGGCAGCGCGAAGGTGAGGTAGGTGATGATGAGCCCGGTGCGGCTGCCGTACAGCTGGACGCCGGTGTAGCGGTCGATGTTGACGAAGATCAGGAACAGCGGCAGCAGGAACAGGATGCCGGGGAACATCTGCGTCGACAGCACCACGGTCATGAACGAACCGCGTCCGGTAAACCGGTAACGGCTGACGGCGTACCCGGTGAGGATCGCGATCGCCACCGAGAGGACCGTCGCTGAGCAGGAGACGACCAGGCTGTTCACGAAGTAGCGGCCGAGCGGCACCGTGTGCCACATGTCCGCGAACGGCCGGAGCGTCACGTGCGTGGGCACCCACGTGAACGCGCCCTGGACGTCTTTCAGCGGCTTGATCGACGAGACCGCCATGACGTACAGCGGCACCGCGGTGAAGACCACCAGCACGCCCAGGACGACGGCGCGCGTGACCTTGGTCGCCCGCGACTCACGCATGGCGCCTCCTCAGCCGCCCGGTTCCGAGATACCCGAGGGTCACGACCAGCAGGAACACCAGCAGCAGCACCGACATCGCCGAGCCCACGCCGAAGTTCCACGTCAGGAAGGACGCGTTGTAGATGTGGATGGAGATCACGTCCGCGGCGGCGGGCGGCTGGTCGAACAGGATGTAGGCGGTGTTGAAGTCGTTGAACGTCCACAGGAACAGGACGATCATCAGCACGCTGTTGACCGGGCGCAGCAGCGGCATCGTGACCGACCGCAGCCGGCGCAGCTGTCCGGCGCCGTCGATGGCGGCGGCCTCGTGCAGCTCGGTGGGGATGCCCTGCAGGCCGGCCGTCAGCGTCAGGAACGCGAACGGCCACATGCGCCAGATCCCGATGACGACCAGCGCGACGAAGCTGTTGTCGCCCAGCAGCCAGAACGGGTGCGAACGCACCAGCCCGAATTGTGACAGGACGGCGTTCACCAGGCCGGTGTCCCGCTGGAACATGAACCGCCAGGTGATCACGGCGGTGAAGACCGGCAGGGCGTACGGGACGAGGAACAGCGTGCGCAGGAACGCCCGGCCGCGGAACGGGCGTTCCATGAGCACCGCCGCGGACACGCCGAGCAGCCACGAGAACGCCACGACGAGGGCGGTGACCGCGACGGTGACGAAGAAAGAGTGCAGCAGCTCCTTGCCCGCCGGGCCGTTGAAGTCCGTCGCGACGCGGTAGTTCGACAGGCCCGTGTACGGCGCCGCCGTCCAGTTGCGGATGAAGAACTGTGTGAGGTGCAGCAGGCTCATCCACGCCCCGACCAGCATCGGGACGACGTGGATCGCCAGCTCGGCGATGAGCGCGGGCACCAGCAGGAGGTAGGGGAACAACCTCCTGCCGGAGCCGCGCCGTGCGAGGGCGAGCGTACGGCTCATCCGCCGGACTGCATCTTCTTGTCCGCGGCGGAGAGCCTGCTCATGATCGTCTGGTCGTCGACCGGCCGCCCGGCCGCCGCGTCGGCGATGAGCTGCTTGACGGCGTTGCCGACGAGCGTCTCGAACTGCGCCTCCTGCGGGATCATCGGCATGGTCTCGGCGGCGTTCGCGAGCACCTGCTTGAACGTCTGGATCTCGGGCGTCCGGAACTTCGGGTCCTGGTACGCGTCGGCCACGACCGGCAGGTCACCGAAGGCACCGTTGAGGATCGTCTGCTCCTTCGGGCTGGTCAGGAACTCCACCAGCTTGAGCGCGCCGTCCTTGTTCCCGGTGTTCTTGAAGACGCCGACGTTGATCCCGGCGACGTGGCTGCTGACCTTGCGGCCGCCGGCGGGCAGCGGGTCGGGCACCGGGATCGGCGCGACGCCGAACCCCGACGCCTTCATGCCGTTCTCCTGGATGCCGGTCGTGGCGTAGCTCTGGATCATCATCATGCCGAACCTGCCGGCCGCGAAGTCCTTCAGGACGTCGGAGTCGTTGAGGTACTCCGCGTCGCTCGGGTCGACGACCTTGTCGGCCGACATCAGGTCGAGGTACTGCTTCACACCGGCGACCATCTGCGGCGAGTCGAAGCCGGGCCGGCCGCCCTGGAACAGCCGTGCGCCCTGCTGCGCGCCGAACATGAACGCGAAGTGCGCCGCCTCGGTGTAGCTGGCGCCGAGGATGCCCACGCCGTACCGCTTCTTGGCCGGGTCGGTGAGCTTGCGCGCGTCGGCGACGAGCTCCTGCCAGGTACGCGGCGGTCCGTCGATGCCGGCCTGGGCGAACATCTTCTTGTTGTAGAAGAGCCCGTACGCGAGGCCGTAGAGCGGGACGAACGCCGGAGGCTTCCCGGGCGCGCCGGTCGAGGTGAGCGTGGAGGGGATGAAGCGGTTCCGGCCGCCGACCTTGGCGATGGTCTTGTCGTCGAACGATTGGAAGGCCCCGGTGGCCTGCAACGACGCCGACCACGTGTTGCCGACGTTGAGGACGTCCGGGCCCTGGCCGCTGGAGGTCGCGGCGAGGATCCGGTTGAGGAGATCGGGCCAGCCGATCACTTCGAGCTTGACCTTGATGCCGGTGCTCTGCTCGAACTTCTTCAGCTCCGGTTCGAGCACCTGCTTGTCCTGCTCCAGGCTCCTGCCCTGGTTGCTCGCCCAGTAGGTGAGCGTCTTGGACGACGAACCGCCGCCGCCTCCTCCGCAGGCTGTCGGCCCGGTGAGGATCAGAGCGCCCGTGACGAGCGCCGCGACTCTGCGTCTTCTCATTTCCAGACTCCTGAACTCCCGGCGTTAGTGCATGGCACCACTAAACCGGTTTTGGGTCAACAGTCCAGGAGGGTCAGGATGGGCGGGCGGGCCGTCCGGTGCTCGCGCGCGGCGCGAGCATGGGGGTGGCGTGGCAGGCGCTGTCGACCTCGTGCCCGGCGGCCAGATCGGCCAGACGGCGCGCGACCTGCGCACCGTACGCGGGGATGTCGAGGCTGACCGCGGTCAGCGGCGGGTGCACCAGCCGGCACAGGACCGAGTCGTCCCACGCGACGATCGAGAGGCGGCCGGGCACCGGCACGCCCATCTCGGAGGCGACCGAGAGCCCGGCGACGGCCATGATGTCGTTGTCGTAGACGATCGCGCTGGGCGGCTCGGCGGACGACAGCAGCCGCCGCGTGACGCGCGCGCCCTCCTCGCCGGTGTAGTCGGTGCTCTCCTCGATCGCGGTGACGCCGAGTTTGCCGGCGGCCTCGGCGAAGGCCTCGCTGCGTACGGCCGTGTGCCACAGCCGCGTCATCCCGGCGACGCGCGCGATCCGGCGGTGGCCGAGAGCGGCCAGGTACTCAACGACCGACCGCACCGCTCCGACCTCGTCGTTCCACAGGCCGGGCAGCCCGGCCAGGCCCTGCGGCCCGCCGACGACGACGGCCGGCAGGCCCAGCTCCGCCAGAAGCGCGGTCCGCTCGTCGTCGACCCGCAGGTCGACGACGAAGACCCCGTCCACACGCCGCTGGGCCCACCAGCGGCGGTAGGTGGCGTTCTGGGCGGCGGGATCCTCGTTGACCTGGAGCAGGAGCGCGATGTCGCGGCCCGCCAGCTCGCTCTCGATGCCCGAGATGAGCTGCATGAAGAACGGCTCGATGCCGAGCGTGCTCGCGGGCCGGTCGACGACGAGCCCGAGCACGTCCGCGCGCCCACCCGACAGGGCGCGCGCGGCTCGGCTCGGCTGCCATCCCATCTCCTGGGCGATGAGCACGATGCGGCCGCGCGTCGCCTCCGAGACACCGGGCCTGCCGTTCAGGGCGAAGGACACCGTGCTCTTGGTCACGCCCGCCCGGCGCGCGATGTCCGCGATCGTCGGACGTTTCATTGGGCCACCCCCCGTATGCCGATTCACCGAACCGGTTTTGTACCTGTCCACGACTCTAACCCCGCTCGCTCTGATTCTCGCCCACCCGCCGGTGGCCTGACGCCGTTTCACCCAGGTGTTCCGATCTTCGTCGCGGTCGCGGCATGCTGGCGGGATGCGAGTGCGCTGTGTGGGAGCGATCGTCCACGACGCGGGCGGGCGGCTGCTCGTCATCCGGCGCGGGCACCCGCCCGGCGAGGGGCTGTGGTCGCTGCCGGGCGGCCGCGCCGAGCCCGGTGAGTCCGACGAGGAGGCCGTCGTACGGGAGCTGGCCGAGGAGACCGGCCTGAGCGTCGCCACGGGCCGTCTCGTCGGGTCGGTCGACCGGCCGGGGCCGGGCGGCCTCACGTACGACATCCGCGACTACGCGGCGACGGTGACCGGCGGCGTCCTGCGCGCCGGCGACGACGCGAGCGAGGCCCGCTGGGCGACCACGGACGAACTGCGCGCCCTGCCCACCACCGACGGCCTGCTCGAGGCCCTGTCGGAGTGGGGCGTCCTCCGCTGAGAGGCACCCGGCGGACCGTGGGGCGGCCCCGTCACGGGGCCGCCCACGAGCAGGTCAGGCGTAGACGGCGTCGTCGGTGAAGTCCGCTTTCGACCGGTCGGGCAGCAGAGCGGTCGCGATCAGGGTGAGCACCGAGGCGAGCACCATCATCGCCGAGATCGCGCCCCAGCCGAAGTCGTGCAGGAGCCACGTCGCCAGCAGCGGCGCGGGGCCTCCCGCGATCACCGAAGCGAGCTGGTAGCCGATGCCCGCGCCGCCGTAACGGAGCTTGGTCGGGAACACCTCGGCGATGAGCGCTGCCTGCGGGCCGTACTGCATGGAGTGCGGCACCTGGGCCAGGACCACGGTGAGGAAGACGACGACGGCGACGCCGGTGTTGATCAGGGCGAAGTACGGGAAGGCGATGAGGCCCATGACGATCGCACCCGCGGCGTAGACGCGTTTTCGGCCGAGCGTGTCGCTGAGGTTGCCGAACGTCGGGATGAGGATCAGTTCCAGGGCGGCGGCCACCGCGACCGCGTTCAGCGCGAACGACTTGCCCTGGCCGCCCTCCTTCACGATGTACGTCAGGGCGAACGAGGTGAAGATGTAGAACGGCATCTGCTCCGAGCAGCGGAGGAACGCGCTGAGCAGGATCTCCTTGGGATGCCGCTTGATGACGTCCTTGACCGGCACCTTCGAGATCTTCTGCTCCTCGACGGCCTCCGCGAACAGCGGCGTCTCCATCACGCGGAGCCGCACCCACAGCCCGATGCCGACGAGCACGAGGCTGAACAGGAACGGGATGCGCCAGCCCCATTCCTTGAACGCGTCGCCGCTCGCCGTGGCGACCGACGACATGGCGACCGTGCCGATGATCAACCCGATGGGGACGCCGATCTGCGGCCAGCTGGCCATCAGACCGCGTCTCTTCGGGTTGCCCCACTCCATGGAGAGCAGCACCGAGCCGCTCCACTCGCCGCCGACCGCGATGCCCTGCAGCAGGCGGAGAACCACGAGCAGGATCGGGGCCGTGATCCCGATGGAGTTCGTGCCGGGCAGCAGGCCGATCAGCGCGCTCGACACCCCCATGAGCACCAGGGTGACGATGAGCGTGGCCTTGCGGCCCAGCCGGTCACCCCAGTGCCCGAAGATGGCGGCGCCGACAGGTCTCGCGGCGAAGCCGATCGCGTACGTCGCGAACGACTCGAGCGTCCCGGCGTAGTCGCTCGAACTCGGGAAGAAAACGTCCTTGAAGACCACGGCCGCGGCCGTGTTGTAGAGAAAGAAGTCGTACCACTCGATCGAGGTGCCGACCACGCTGGCGATGGCCGCCATGCGCACCTGCGATCCACGCTCGGCTTCGTCGACCGAGCGCGCTCGTCGTGCCTCATCCGGCTCCAGGACCATCGAATCCTCCTGTTGCCCCCGATCTTGGCAGTGGAGGACCTACTACCCTTTTGAGCGGACCGGAACACTCCTGATGTGCTGCAGTACGAAAAGTCGGAGAAGCGGCTCAGGTGAGCGTCATCGCGTCCTCTACCTGGCGGCCGGAACGTACGAGAAGGCTCAGCAGCGCCGCCGTGAACGCGACACTCGCGCTGACCATGAACGCCAGATGCATGCCGTCCATGAACGACAGGTCGCTCACCTTGGTGATCGCCGCGGCGAGCTGGGGCGTGGCGTTCTTCGGCACCGGGGGGACGCCCTGGGAGATGGCGCCCTTCATCAGGTCGACCTGGGCGCCGGTCGGGGCGGGCAGCCCGGCGTCCTTCATGTGGCCAGGCAGGACCCCGGCGACGCGTGCGGTCATCACCGCGCCGAGCACCGAAGTGCCGAGCGCGCCGCCGACCTGCATCGCGACCTGCTGGAGACCGCCCGCGACGCCGGCCAGGGCGACCGGCGCGTTGCCGACGATGATGTCGGTCGCGGCGACGATCACCGGGCTCAGGCCGATGCCGACGAACGCGAACCACGGGGCCATCGAGACGACGCTCGCGTCCACGCCGAGGCGGGAGAGGCCGAGGAAGGCGACGCCCGCGAGGGCCATGCCGACGACCAGCGGGATACGCGGCCCCGACTTGGAGATCACCGCGCCGGACACCGGCGAGGCCACCATCATCGCGAGCATCATCGGCAGCAGCCGTACGCCGGTCTGCACCGGCGTCAGGTCGTGCACGCTCTGCAGGTAGAAGGTGAGGAAGAACATCCCGCCGAACATCCCGAACGCCATCAGCATCATGAGCACGACGCCCACGGACAGCGGCATCGAGCGGAACAGCCCCAGCGGCAGCAGCGGATGACGGGCGCGCGACTCACGGAGGACGAAGGCGGCCAGCAGCACGACCGCGGCGGCGAAGAACCCGATCGTCTTCGCGTCGCCCCAGCCGTACACCGGAGCCTTGATGACGGCCCAGACCAGGGAGAAGAGCATCCCGGACAGGAGCAGAACGCCGGGGATGTCGAAGCTCGACCGCTCGCGGCCCTTGGCGCTCACCAGGAACAGGCCGCCGACGACGAGGGCGATGATGCCGACCGGCACGTTGATGAAGAACACCGACTGCCAGTTGATGTGCTGGACGAGCAGGCCGCCGACGATCGGGCCGGCCGCCGTCGAGGCCGCGATGCAGGCGCCCCAGATGCCGATGGCCATGTTCAGGCGCTCGGCCGGGAACGCCGCGCGTAGCAGGCCCAGCGCGGTCGGCTGGAGCATCGCGCCGAAGATCCCCTGGATCACCCGCAGCGCGATCATCAGCCCGATGTCCTTGGACAGCCCGATGCCGGCGGACGTGAGGGCGAACCCGACGACGCCGATCAGGAAGACCGGCTTGTGCCCGATCCGGTCGCCGAGCTTGCCCGCGGTGATCAGCGAGACGGCGAGCGCGAGCAGGTAGCCATTGGTCACCCACTGCAGGTCCGGCAGTGACGCGCCGAGGTCCTTGGAGATCGCCGGGTTGGCGATGGCGACCACGGTGCCGTCGAGCGTGACCATGATGACGCCGAGCGCGACGGCCACGAGCGTCAGCCAGGCGTTCCCCCGGCCGCGCCGGCCGTCATCGTCCCGCTCGAGCGGCGGGCTTTCCGATACGGCGGGTTGAGACATCCGATCCCCCTAGTGCGTCCGTCGTCCCCTGAAGCTATGGGCAGCCACCGACAGATGACACTCTTTTTTCAGGACATCGCCTCTCCATGAAGGGCCGCCGGGAGGTCGCGGGCGTGCAGGACGGTGAGCCGGGAGACCGCGCGGGTCAGGACGACGTAGAGGCGGCGCAGGCCGGGTGAGCGCTCGCCCTCCGGCTCGGCGTCGACGATGGCGCCGGGCTCCATGACGATCACCTCGTCGAACTCCAGGCCCTTGGCCTGCGTCGCCGGGGTGACCACGAGCCGTGCGCCGCCCAGGCCGTCGCGGAGGTCGGCGTGCTCGATCCCCTCGTCGGACAGGCGCGCGAGCAGCCCCGGCACGGCCTCGTCGGCGGCGATGATGCCGACCGATCCCTCGCCCGCGAGCGCCTCGCGGCAGGCCTCGGTCACGGCCGCCAGCACGTCGTCGGAGCGCCGGATGTGGAGCGAGCCGGGCGCGGACCGTACGGACGTCGGCGGCGCCAGCTCCGGAGCGATCAGGGGCAGCAGGCGGCTCGCGAAGTCGATGATCTGACGTGGCACGCGGTAGCCGCGGTCGAGCACGGTCTGGTCCGCCTCGGGCTTGCCGAGGTGGCGCAGCAGCGCCGGCCAGTCGCCGACCGCCCACGGCGTCGTGCCCTGCGCGATGTCGCCCAGAACGGTCGCCGAGCCGGTCTCACAGCGCCGCCCGACGGCGCGGCACTCCATCGCCGACAGGTCCTGCGCCTCGTCCAGCACGACGTGGCCGAGGCTGGGCGTGCGGTTGATGAGGTCGGCGGTCTCGTCGATGAGCACGGCGTCGGCGCGCGACCAGCGGGCCGACTTCGGCCCCTTGGCGGGCTTGGCCCACAGCAGCGCCTCCTGCTCGGCGGGATCGAGCAGGCCCTCGGCGGCCGACGCGAGGAACTCCGCGTCCGAGAGAAGGCGCATCACCACGCGTACGGGGTCCAGAGCGGGCCACGCCTCGTCGACCATCGCCTTGACCGGGCGGGTGCGGCGTACGGACTCGTGCGTACGGTCGTCGCAGGCCTCGCCCCCCTGCTCCATGCGGACCAGGATGGCGTGCGCGATGCGGTGGGACAGCAGGTCGCGCCCTGCCCCGTACCGCACGCCGCGCTCGCGCAGGACCTGGGCCATCTCGGTGATCTCGTACGCCGGGATCCGCCAGCGGCGGGTGCCGCGCGGGAGCATGAGCGCCTCGGCGGGCTCGCGCAGGTGGCTCCAGACGGCGCGGCGGAGCACCTCGGCCATCCGCGCGTCGCCCTTGAGCCGCCCGACGTGGCTCTCGTCGCGCGCCTTCACCGGGACGGAGTCGAGCAGCCCTTCGAGGGTGCGCTGCTTGACGTCGACCTCGCCGAGCGCGGGCAGCACGCCGCGGATGTAGTCGAGGAAGGAGGAACTGGGGCCGATGACGAGCACGCCGCCGCGCCGCATCCGCTCCCGGTGCGCGTAGAGGAGGTAGGCGACCCGGTGGAGGCCGACGGCGGTCTTGCCGGTGCCGGGAGCGCCCTGGACGCAGAGCGTGCGCTCGGCCTCGGCGCGGACGATGTCGTCCTGTTCGGGCTGGATCGTCGCGACGATGTCGCGCATCGGGCCCACGCGCGGGCGCTCGATCTCCTCGATCAGGATCCGTGACTCCGACGGAGAGGTGAAGTCCTCGTCCTCGAACGCGGTCAGCTCGCCGCGGGAGTAGCCGAACCGGCGGCGCATGGACAGGCCCATCGGATCGGCCGTGCTCGCCTTGTAGAACGGCCGCGACATGGGCGCACGCCAGTCGATCACGAGAGGCTCGCCGCCCTCGTCGTGCACGTGCCGCCGCCCGACGTAGAGGCGTTCCTCTTCATAGTCGAGGCGGCCGAAGAACAACGCGGTCGACGGGTCGTCCAGCAGGGACTCGGCGCGCCTGGCGAGGTCGCGGGCGAGCGCCTGCGCCGACACCCAGTCGCCCGCCGCGGAGGCGTCCAGGGACAGGACGTTGTCCCGCATCTTCCCCAGCGCCTCGCGTGAGACGCGGAGGTGGGTGCGCTCCGCCGTCATCACCGCGTCCGTCTCCTCAGCTTCCCGGGCAGGCATGACGAAACCCCTTCGGTCGCGGTGTGGGAGCCCAAAGTCGCTAACTTAGTACGGAGCCGCGCCCGGCTCACCTCCATTTCCTCGCCGTGCGCTAGTGTTCGATTAATATCGAACCAATGGAGGGGTCGTCATGCGCGCGATCGTCGTAACGGAGTTCGGCGGACCCGAGGTCCTGAAAACCACCGACTACGAGGACCCGCAGGCGAAGCAGGGCGAGATCGTGATCGACGTCGCCGCGTGCGGGGTCAACTTCCGCGACGTCTACGAGCGCACCGGCGCCTACCCCAAGCCGCTGCCCTACATTCCCGGCGCCGAAGGCGCCGGCCGGGTCACCGCGGTCGGCGCGGGCGTGACCGGCGTGCAGGTCGGCGACCTGGTCGCCTCCGCCGGGCTGAAGGGCGGATACGCCGGACGCGCCGTGGTCGACGCCGCGCAGGCCGTGCCGGTCTCCGGTGTCGGGCCCGAGACGGCCGCCGCCGTGCTCCTGCAGGGCCTGACCGCCCACTACCTGAGCCACTCGACGTACCCCGTCAAGCCGGGCGACACGGCCGTGGTGCACGCCGCCGCCGGCGGTGTCGGCCTGCTGCTCACCCAGATGGTCAAGCTGCGCGGCGGCCGGGTCATCGCCACCGTCTCCACGGCCGAGAAGGAGAAGCTCGCCCGCGACGCCGGCGCCGACGAGGTCCTGCGCTACGACGACTTCCCCGAGCAGGTACGCCGCCTGGCCGGCGACGTGCACGTGGTCTACGACGGCGTCGGGAAGACGACGTTCGACGGCGGCCTGGAGGTCCTGCGCCCGCGCGGCACGATGGCCCTGTACGGCGCCGCGAGCGGCCCGGTGCCGCCGGTCGACCCGCAGCGCCTCAACTCCTCCGGGTCGCTCTTCCTGACCCGGCCCACCCTCGGCGACTACGTCGCCGACCGGGACGAGCTGATGTGGCGCACCCGCGACATCTTCGGCTGGATCGCGGCCGGCGACCTCTCGGTGCACATCGGCGGGCGCTACGCGCTCGACGAGGCCGGGAAGGCGCACGAGGACCTGGAGGCCCGGCGGACAACTGGGAAACTCGTGCTAATCCCGTAAAAGGGGAACGAACCAGACCTTCCCAGTAGTCTTATCGCTCCGTGTACTGGGAGGATCTGGCCGCGTGACCGCTAACCACGTCATCAATCCCCTGCGTTCGAGCGACCCGCAGCAGCTCGGTGCCTACCGGCTCGTCGGCCGCATCGGGCGCGGCGGCATGGGGACGGTCTACCTCGCGGAGAGCTCGAGCGGCGAGCGGGCCGCGGTCAAGGTGATCAACCCCGACCTCGCCGACGATGACCTGTTCCGCGACCGTTTCCGCCGCGAGGTCGAGTCCGCGCGGCGCGTACGCCGTTTCTGCACGGCGCCGGTGCTCGACGCGCAGCTCGACGGCGAGCCGCTGTTCATCGTCACCGAGTTCGTCGACGGGCCCAACCTCGACGAGTTCGTCCGCACTAGCGGGCCGATGCGCGGGTCGAGTCTGGAGCACCTGGCCGTCGGGGTCGCGACGGCCCTGACCGCGATCCACGGCGCCGGAGTCGTCCACCGCGACCTGAAGCCGGCGAACGTCCTGCTGTCCTCGATGGGGCCGCGCGTCATCGACTTCGGCATCGCCCGCGCGCTCGACACGGTCTCCGGGGCGACGCGCACCGGCCAGTTCATCGGCACACCGGCCTACATGGCGCCCGAGCTGATCGGCGGCGAGACCGCCTCCCCGGCCGCGGACGTGTTCGCCTGGGGCTGCGTCGTCGCGTACGCCGGCACAGGCAAGCCGCCGTTCGACGCGCCGACCGTCCCGTCCGTGCTCTACAAGATCAGCCACGGTGAGCCGGCCATCGGCGAGATGGACGAGGCCCTCCGGCACCTGGTGGAGCGCGCCCTCTCCAAGGACCCGCTGCAGCGCCCGTCCTCACAAGAACTGCTCGACGCGCTGACCGGCCGTCGCGACGCCGACTCCGCCGTCGCCGCCGAGACCGTCGGCCGTACGTGGGCGGTGCCGAACCAGCGGGCGACGATGCCCGACGCCGCCTCGACCAAGGCGATGCCGCCGATGCGGGCGGCCTCCGCCCGTCCGGCCTCTCGGCGGGGGTGGATACTCGGGGCGGCCGCGCTCGCCGTGCTGCTCGTGCTCGGCGTCGGCGGCTACGCGCTGTTCGGCGGCTCCGGCGGGCCGCCGGAGAACACCAGCCTCGTCTACGGCGACGACTTCTCCAACACGAGCTCCGGCTGGGACGGCTCCACCTGGATCTCCGGGAGCGGCTACACCCAGGCCGGCTACCGCATCGACGCGGGCGACAGCATCTACCAGCGCCGCCCGTCGGTCGCGCCGTTCAAGGGCACGCTCCCCGACCGCGTGCTCGTCGGCGCGGACGCGTCGATCCTGGGCGGGCCGAAGTACGGGATGTTCGGCATCTTCTGCCGGGCGGTCGGTGACGGCGACGACGCCGCCTACTACGAGCTGCTCGTACGGGCCGACGGGCAGGGCACGCTCATCCGCAGGGCGGCCGGCAAGAGCGGGAGCAAGCAGCTGGCCCAGACGTCCTCGGCCCCCGGGTTCAAGAAGGACAAGAAGAACCACCTGCAGGCCGCGTGCGAGCAGGAGGGCAAGAAGGTCCACCTGCGCCTGTGGATCAACGGGAGCCTCGCGGCCGAGACGACGGACGCCGACGCCCCGCTGCCGAACGGCGCCACCGGGCTCGTCACCGAGCTGAGCAACGCCGGAAGCGGCGGCAACCTGATGATGCTCTTCGACAACTTCCTGCTGTCGTCGATCCACTGAACCGGGGTCAGAACTCGCGGAGGCCGCCGCTCTGGTCGACCGTGAACACGTGGCGGCTGGCCGCGCAGATGGTCTCCAGGACGTGCACGGGCGCGTCTTCGACGGAGTAGGCGGCCCGGAGCAGCTGGACGACCCACTCGCCGTGGTCGAGCTGGAGGGACTCGGTCTCGTGGCGGGTCGCCGGGCGCGCCACGAGCGTCTCCTCGGCGTGGCCGAAGCGATGGCCGAGGGCCTGCAGGGCGTCCTGCAGATCCGTGGTCGCGGTCTCGACGTCGGCGACCGGGGTGTCGGCGAACAGGTCGGCGCGGAAGAAGGAGCCGACGAGCCGTATCGGGACGCCGTCCGCGATGATCCGGCGGCGCCGGGCGAGGACCTCGTCGCCGGCCCGTATTCGCATGAGGCTCGCGACGTGCTCGCTGGACTCCTCACGACCGGAGGTCAGGAGGCTCACCTCAAGGCGTACGCCCTGGCGCTCGGCCGCGGCGGCGAATGTGTGCGCGGGGCCGCCCAGGCCCGGCGCGGTCGGCAGGGAGCGATGGACGATCACCTGCGGCCCGGGCTCGCAGGCGGGCTCGGGGGCCCGCGCGGTCGACCCCTTGCGCATCTGCGAGATGCGGCCGGGCGAGACGCCGAGCACGTTGGCGATCTCCTCGAGCCGGTGCCCGGTCTCGCGCGCCTCGGCGATCGCCTGCCGCCGCATGCGTGCGGCCTCCTCGACCAGGCCCTGCTGCTCGGACATGGCGTGGCCGATCGCCCTCGCTCGCTCGATGGGGTCGGCGATTGCGGCGATCTCGCGGAGTGTGGTGAGGTTCACAGCGTCGGCGCTCCGGTCTTCAAGACGAACTTTAGGCCCCCTGTTGCACGGTAACGCATCGTGGTCGTATGCTCACAGCATAGATGGTTTACCTCCCCTAAACCCATTCCCGAGAGGGTTTTCCCGCCATGAGCGAAACAGCATTCGGTTCCCCCGACCAGCGTGATATGTGGGGGATCGGAGGCACAGACAGGGTCACGTCCGGGATGTCACGGACGGTGATCTGATGGCCGGAGTCGTACTGGGGTCCATCACGGTGCGCGGCCTCGCGGTGGAGGTGGCGGCGGCGCGGAATTTCGTGGCCGAGACGCTGCGCGGGCATCCCGAGGTCGACACGGCGGTGCTGCTGACCAGCGAGGCCGTCACCAACTCGGTGATCCACACGAACAGCACGGCGATCACGGTCGTGGTGATCGAGACCCCGGCCGGGTTGCGCATCGAGATCACCGACGAGGGCGGCCAGACGGTCCCCTCGGCCTACCGCGGCTGCGACCTGCGGGAGAACAAACGCGGCGTTTTCCTCGTCCAGGAGCTGTCGGCCCGCTCGGGGTTCCACTCCGACGCGAGCGGCCTCACCTACTGGTTCGAGCTCTGACCGCCCGCCGCCAGAGTCTCCGCCGGCGGGCGGTGGAGCCTACATGTAGGCGGTCATCCAGCGGTCCAGTTCACTGAAGACTTTCGCGCGGACGGCCTCCGGTGACAACACGAGGTCGTGGAGGCCACCATCGACGCGTACGCAGGTCACGTGCGGGCCCAGCCTCGTCGACCAGCGGGCGATGTCGTCCGCGTCCAGCACCGCGTCGGCCGCCGTCAGGTCGCCCTTCTTGCCGCGCGCGCTGCGCGACGAGGCCATGACCAGGATCGGCACGTCGACCTGAAGACCGTCGCGCACCTGCCGCTGGGCCTTCATCACGGCGGTCAGCCATCCCACGTGCACCGGGAAGCCGCGCAGCGGCTTCAGAGTGAGGTCGAAGTCCCACTCGCCGTCGTGGTCGCGGTGGATCGTCCGTACATACGCCTCGGACACGCCGGCCGGAAACTTCATCGACGGGCGGCCCTTCGCCGCGAGCCGCACGAGCGGGCCGACGGTCTGGCGTACTGCGGGCGGCACGTTCAGCTGAAGGAACGGGCTGTTGAGGAAAAGCCCGTCGACGAGCCCCTGGCCGCGCACGCGGTCGGCCCACAGCGCGCCGATGAGACCGCCCGTCGAGTGCCCGTTGAGCAGCAGGACGTCGTTCTCCTCGCGGATGATGCGTACGGCCTCATCGATCTCGGGGTAGTAGTCGGACATGCTGAGCGCGAAGTTCGGCGTCTGGTGCGCCAGCAGTGACCGGCCGTATTTCCGCAGGTCGAGAGCGTAGAAGCTGTAGCCGCGTTCGACGTAGAAGTCCGCGAGGTGCGCCTGGAAGAAGTAGTCCACGAAGCCGTGCACGTACAGCACGGCCTTGCGGCCTTCCGTACGGCGCCGGACCAGCGTGGCCACGACCTCGCCCTCGGCGTCGTCGTCGAGGGGCAGCCGGATCGACTCGTACTCGGCGCCCAGTACATCCTGTTCCATGGCGGATCAGCGTACGGTCCGGCGCCGCGCCCGCGCCAGGATCACTCGGCCTCCAGATCACCTTCGAGCCGGAGGTAGGTCTCGCGGAGCCGCTGGATCGTGTCGGGGTCGGGTTCGGCCCACAGCTCGCGGTCGGCCGCCTCCAGGAGCCGCTCGGTGATCCCGCGCAGCGCCCAGGGGTTCGACTTCTCCATGAACTCCCGGTTCTCGCTGTCGAAGACGTATTCGGACGCGAGCGTCTCGTACATCCAGTCGTCGACGACACCGGCGGTCGCGTCGTAGCCGAACAGGTAGTCGACGGTCGCGGCCAGCTCGAAGGCGCCCTTGTAGCCGTGGCGGCGCATCGCCGCGATCCAGCGCGGGTTGACGACGCGGGCGCGGAACACCCGGTGGGTCTCCTCCCCTAGGGTGCGGGTGCGGACCTGGTCGGGCAGCGCGGAGTCGCCGACGTACGCGGCGGGGCTCTTGCCGGTGAGCGCCCGGACCGTGGCGACCATGCCGCCGTGGTACTGGAAGTAGTCGTCGGAGTCGACGATGTCGTGTTCGCGCGTGTCCTGGTTCTTGGCCGCGACGGCGATCCGTTTGAACGCCGCCTCCATGTCGGTGCGCGCCTCGCGTCCGTCGAGGCCGCGCCCGTACGCGTAGCCGCCCCACACCGCGTACACCTCGGCGAGGTCGCGGTCGTCGCGCCAGTTGCGCGAGTCGATCAGCGGCAGGAGCCCCGCGCCGTACGCCCCGGGCTTGGAGCCGAAGATCCGGCTGGTCGCGCGGCGCCAGTCGCCGTGGGCCTCGGCGTCCTCCAGGGCGTGGGCGCGCAGGTGGTTGTCGGGCTCGTCCAGCTCGGCGACGGCCGCGATCGCGTCGTCGACGAGGCCGATGACGTGCGGGAACGCATCACGGAAGAAGCCCGAGATGCGCAGGGTCACGTCGATGCGCGGGCGGCCCAGCTCCTCGCGAGGGATGATCTCGTAGCCGGTGACGCGGCGCGAGGCGTCGTCCCACACCGGGCGTACGCCGATCAGGGCGAGCACCTCGGCGATGTCGTCGCCCTGGGTGCGCATCGCGGAGGTGCCCCAGACGGTGAGGCCGACGCTGCGGGGGTACTCCCCGGTGTCGCTCAGGTGGCGTTCGACGAGGGAGTCGGCGAGAGCGAGCCCGACGTCCCAGGAGTTACGGGACGGAATCGCCTTGGGGTCGACGGAGTAGAAGTTGCGGCCGGTCGGCAGGACGTTGACCAGGCCGCGCGTCGGCGAGCCGGACGGCCCGGCCGGAATGTAGCCGCCGTCCAGGACGTGCAGCACCGCGTCGATCTCGCCGGCCGTGGCGTCCAGCCGCGGCACGACCTCGCGCGCGGCGAACTCCAGCAGGCGTACGACCTCGGGTTCTTCGGTGCCCAGCACCTCCGCGCAGACGCCCGTGGCCTTCCCGGGGTCCCAGCCGAGGGTCTCCATACCGACGACGAGCCGCCGGGCCACCGCCTCCAGGAGGTCGATCGCGTCCGAGGCCGTACGCGACGGGCCGTCCGCCAGCTCCGTCAGCGCGCCGGCGTCGACCGCCGCGCCCGGCGAGGCCAGCAGCTCCTTCTCGTCCAGGCCGTGGCCGGCCGCGATGGCGGCGCGCAGGCCGGGCAGCGCGCCGGCCTTCCCGGCCCAGACCTGGGCGGCGCGCAGCACGGCGAGCACGAGGTTCACGCGCTGGCCGGAGTCCGGCGCGTCGCCGAGGATGTGCAGGCCGTCGCGGATCTGGACGTCCTTGATCTCGCACAGGTAGCCGTCGACGTGCAGGACGAACTCGTCGAAGGCGTCCTCTCCGGGCTGGTCGTCGACGTGCAGGTCGTGGTGGAGCTGGGCGGCCTGGATGAGGGTCCAGATCTGCGCGCGCACGGTCGGCAGCTTCGTGGGGTCCAGCGCCTGCACCGTGGCGTACTCGTCGAGCAGCTGCTCCAGTTTGGCCAGGTCGCCGTAGGTGTCGGCGCGGGCCATCGGCGGCACGAGGTGGTCGACGATCGTGGCGTGGCCGCGCCGCTTGGCCTGGGTGCCCTCGCCCGGGTCGTTGACGATGAACGGGTAGATCAGCGGCAGGTCGCCCAGCACCGCGTCCGGGGCGCACTCGGCGGACAGGCCGAGGCCCTTGCCGGGGAGCCATTCGAGGGTGCCGTGCTTGCCGAGGTGGATGACTGCGTCGGCCTCGAACGTCTCGTCGAGCCAGCGGTAGGCGGCGAGGTAGTGGTGGGACGGCGGCAGGTCGGGGTCGTGGTAGATCGCCACCGGGTTCTCGCCGAACCCGCGCGGCGGCTGGATCATCAAGATGATGTTGCCGAACCGCATCGAGGCCAGCACGATGTCGTCGCCGTCGGTGTAGAGGCTCCCCGGCGGCTCGCCCCAGTGGCGGAGCACCGCCTCGCGCAGGGGGTCCGCCAGCGCCGCGAACCACCGCGTGTACTCCTCCAGCGGCACGCGTGCGGTCGCGGCGCGCAACTGGTCCTCGGTCAGCCATTCCACGTCGTGCCCGCCTGCCGCGATCAGCGAGTGGATCAGCGTATCGCCGTCCTCGGGCCGCTCCCCCACGGCGTAGCCGGCCTCCTCCAGGGCGGTCAGGAGGCGCACCGCCGAGACCGGGGTGTCGAGGCCGACGGCGTTGCCGACGCGTGAGTGCTTCGTCGGGTAGGACGACAGCACGATCGCGACCTTGCGTGCCTCCGGCGGCGTGTGCCGCAGCCGTGCGTGGCGCACGGCGACACCGGCGACGCGGGCCGCGCGCTCGGGGTCGGCGGCGTACACGGGGATGCCGTCGGGGCCCTCCTCCTTGAAGGAGAACGGCACCGAGATCAGGCGTCCGTCGAACTCGGGGATGGCGACCTGCATGGCGGCGTCCATCGGGGACAGCGCGGCGTCCGATGCCTCCCAGACCTCCCGCGAGGTCGTCAGGCACATCCCCTGGATCACCGGGACGTCGAGCGTGGCGAGCGCCCCGGCGTCCCAGGTGTCATCGACGGGAGCCGCACCGCCCGCCGCGAGGACGGTGACGACCAGGGCGTCGGCGCGGCCGAGCAGATCGAGGAGCCCGTCGTCGGCGGCGCGCAGGGAACCGCAGAAGACCGGCAGCGCCTGGCCTCCCGCAGCCTCGATCCGCTCGCACAGCGTGTCGACGAAGGCGGTGTTGCCGGACAGCTCGTGCGCCCGGTAGAAGATCACGCCGACGGTCGGCCCGTCGCCGCCCGCCGCCTCCCGGCGGTGCACGCCGTACTCCGGCATCTTCTCCGGCGGCGCCCACGCCTCGGTCTCCGAGCCGGGCGACAGCATGCCGGCGAGGAAGCGCGTCAGCTCCCGCAGGTTGCCGACGCCGCCCTCGCGCAGGTAGTCGAGCGCTTCGGCGGCCACGCCGGCGGGCATCGTCGAGAGCGCCATCAGCTCGGCGTCGGGGGTGGCCTCGCCGCCCAGCGCGACGAGCGGCAGGCCGCGGCGGCGCAGGTCCTCGACGCCCTCGCGCCAGGTCTTCAGGCCGCCGAGCAGCCGCAGGACGACGGCGTCCGCGTCCGCGCACAGGGCGTCGAGATCGGCGAGGTCCAGCCGGGTGGGGTTCGCGGTGACGTAGCCGGCGTCGGCGGAGCGGGCCGCCAGCAGTTCGGTGTCGGCGGTGGAGAGCAACAGCACGCGCACGGGCGTTCCTTCCCTCGGGGGTCCTCGCCCCGGCTCGGGTGACAGCACGGGCGGAGGGAAGTCTCCTGACTCTCAGGTCATCGCCGGCCCCGCGGCCTTCCAGCTTTCGCCGTGGCCGTTCGTGCGGGGCCCGCTACCTGATCACAGTTGCGGGACAGCCCCGGATTCGCACCGGGTTCCTTCCCTCGCCGCGCCGACAGTCTACGAGAGCGGGCGCTTCCGGCAATGGGGCGAGACGGGCCGGTCAAGGACGCACAAAGCATTGGCGTGGCCACGCGGCGAAGGTTGCCGTCGTCTCCCCTGGTCAGCAGGGTGACGAACGCCAGGCCCACCAGATTCGGGGGAAACATGATCGAGACGTGGCGTCCGGTTGTCCTGCCGGAGCAGGCGAGGTCGCATTCTTTCCGCGAGCAGTACGACGGCACGGCCGAGCTCGACCGGCTGCGCGCCACCGAGTACTCCTATCTGGACCGGACCGAGCACGTCTATCTCGACTACGCGGGCGCCGGGCTGCCCTCCGCCGCCCAGCTGCGCGTGCACACCGACCGGCTGCGCGGCGGTTGCTTCGGCGACCCGTACGCGGGCAGCCCCGCGTCGGCCGAGTCGCGCCGCCTCGTCGACCGGGCACGCGAGACGGTCCTGGCGTTCTTCTCCGCCGACCCCGCCGAGTACGCGGTGATCTTCACACCGAACGCCACCGGGGCCTGCCGGCTCGTCGGGGAGGCGTACGCGTTCGGGCCGGGCTCACGCCTGCTGCTCACCGCCGACAACCACAACTCCGTGAACGGCATGCGGGAGTACGCGCGGCGCGCCGGCGCGCGGGTCGGGCACATCCCGCTGCGCCCGCGCGAGATGCGCGTCCACGAGGGCGACGTCCTGCGCGCGCTGCGCCACGGCGAGCGGATCCACCCGGCGCGCTGGGCCGAGGCAGCCGGGCTGAAGACACCGTCGCGGCGCGGCCTGTTCGCCTACCCGGCGCAGAGCAACTTCACCGGAGTGCAGCATCCCCTGGGGTGGATCGCGCTCGCCCACGACCACGGCTACGACGTGCTGCTCGACGCCGCCGCGTACGTCCCGGCCAACACTCTGGACCTGTCGCAGGTGCGCCCGGACTTCGTGACGGTGAGCTGGAACAAGGTGTTCGGGTATCCGACCGGCGTCGGCTGCCTGGTCGCACGGCGCGACGCCCTGGAACGCCTGCGCCGCCCGTGGTTCGCGGGCGGCAGCGCACGCGCGGCGAGCGCGCGGACCCGCTGGGCGGCCCTCTCCGGCGACGAGTCCGCCTTCGAGGACGGCGCGCTGAACTTCCTGTCCGTGCCCGACGTCGAGGCCGGCATCTCCTGGGTGACCGAGATCGGCATGGACCTCATCAACCGGCGGGTCACGTGCCTGACGGCGTACCTGCTCGACCGGCTCCGCTCGCTGCGGCACGCCGACGAGCGCCCGCTCGTACGGCTGCACGGCCCGCTGTCGACGCGGATGCGCGGCGGCACCATCGCCTTCAACGTGCTCGACCCGTACGGCGACGTGGTCGACGAGCGGGCGATCGGCCGGGAGGCCGCCGCGGCCGGGATCTCCCTGCGGACCGGCTGGTTCGCCAACCCGGGCGCCGGCGAGAGCGCCTTCGGCCTGGACCGCCGGCAGATCAGGGCCGCGATCCGGCAGAGCCCGGCCACCGCCGACGAGTACGTGGGGCTGCTGGGCCCGCCGGCCGCCGGCGCGGTCCGGGTCTCACTCGGCCTCGTGACCACGGTCCGGGACGTCGAACGCTTCGCGCAGTTCGTCGAGGGCACGTACGCGAGCCGGCTGCCCGACGCGAGCGGTCTGGAGCCGCGCCAGCGCTGCTGATCAGGGCGTATACGGTGTCGGAGGTCGCGAGTACGGTGGCCTCATGAGCGGCGAGGGTCCCCGCGTCGGCGGCGCCACGGTGCGCCCGCCGTCGCACCTGCGCCCGCTCGTGACGCGCTTCGCGGGCTACCGCTACGAAGGGCTCGCCCCCGGCACTCACCTGGGCCTGCCCTCACGGTCCCTGACCGTCGTCATCAGCCTCGGCGAGCCGACCCGCACTCTGCGCGGGCCGGATCCGTCCCAGGGCCCGGCCGACTTCGCGGCGCTCGCGGGCGGCCTGCACACGAGGCCCGTGGTGATCGGGCACGACGACTCCATGCACGGGATCCAGCTCGACCTCACGCCGGAGGGCGCGCGGTCGCTGCTGGGGATGCCCGCCGGCGAGCTCGCCTCGACCGTCGTCGACCTCGGCCCGCTGTTCGGCCGGGGTGTCGGCGAGCTGATCGGGCGGCTGCACGAGACGCCGAGCTGGCCGGAGCGCTTCGCCGTCCTCGGCGAGGCACTGACCCGCCGCGCGGGTCGTCTCGCCGGGCCGCCCGCCGAGCTGGACCACGCCTGGCGGTGCCTGGCGGGCAGCGAGGGCACGGTCCGCATCTCCGACCTGGCACGCCAGGTCGGCTGGAGCCGCCGCCACCTCGGCGAGCGCTTCACCGCCGAATACGGCCTCACCCCCAAGGAGGCGGCGCGCGTCATGCGGTTCGAGCACTCCAAGCGCCTCCTCCGGCGGCCCGTCCGCCCGCCGCTCGCGTCGGTGGCGGCCACATGCGGCTACTACGACCAGGCCCACCTCGCCCGCGAGTGGAACTCCTTCATCGGCTGCCCGCCCTCGGCTTGGCTCGCCGCCGAAGATCTCCCTTTCGTCCAAGACGACGAGACGCTCTCTCCCGCAGGCTGAGGTCATGAGCGAAACGATGATCTGGCCCGCACTCCGCTACGACGACGCCCACGCCGCCATCAGGTTCCTGATCGACGCCTTCGGGTTCGAGCAGGTCGCCCTGTACGAGAACCAGGAGAAGAACCTGGTCGACCACTGTGAGATGCGGTGGCCGGGAGGCGGCGGCGTCATGCTCGGCAGCTCGGCGCGCGTCGACAGCACCATCTCCGGTCTCCCGCCGGGCACCGGCTCGGTCTACGTCGTGACCGACGACCCCGACGGCCTCTTCAAGCGCTCCACCGCCGCCGGGGCGACCGTGGTCGCGGAGCTGCGCGACGAGGACTACGGCTCGCGTGGCTTCACGGTGCGCGACCCCGAGGGCGTCTACTGGAGCTTCGGCACGTACGCCGGGGCGAAGGCCTGACCCGCTACGACGTCACCACCGGGCAGCCGAGGCGCAGCGCGACGCGGCTCGGTGGCGGCGTCGGGCCGTGCGCGACGGCCAGCCGCAGCGGCGCGAACGTCTCGTCGTTCCCCTCCACGGCGAGCCGCGTGAAGAACGACGGCGTGGAGAGCAGCACGCTCGCGCGGTGACGGCGCACCCGCTCGGCCACGTCCGACACCGAGATGCGGCCCGGGTCGAGCACGGAGCTGGCACCGGAGAAGAGCGGCAGAAAGATCGTGTCGCGCAGGCCGACGGGGTCGTACAGCTTCGGCACCGAGAACAGCACGTCGTTCTGGCGCAGTCCCAGCGGCTCCATCGCCAGGAACGACGCCTCCGGGTCGCCGTGCACGTACATGGAGCTGTACTGCGCGAACGCCGGGGTGTCGGTCTGGACGGGGTACGGCTCGGCGAACCCGGCGCGCGCCATCTCCGAGGTCAGCTCCGCCGCGGTGATCCCGCGCTTGTGCCGGCCTTCCGCGCACACCGCCAGTTCGCCCACCGGCAGCATCGCCGCCTCGGGGTCGGCGAGCATCGCGATCGCCCCGAGGCGCACCACCCCGAGGAACGCCCACACGAACTCGATCGACCCGTGCAGGGCGATCACGACACGGTCGCCGGGGCCGGCTCCGCGCGCCTCCAGCATCGCCGCCGCGCGCGCCGCGCCCTGGTGCACCTCCCCGTGCGTGTAGACGTCGTCGCCGCACAGGAACGCCGCGCGGTCGCGCCATCCGAAGGCTCGCGTCCACTGGCTGAGGGACTCCGCCAAATTGGCGTCCCGGGACGGGCCTGGCATCAGTGCTCCCCTATGCGCGCTTGCCTCTACGACGCGAGGTTAGGCCTGGGCGCAGGTATTGGGACAGACCCGGAGCGTGATCAAATAGTCCTGAGGGAGGCCATCTGTGGACAGCGTTCGCGTCGCTCTGGTCGGCTTCGGCACCGGAGGTGCCGTCTTCCACGCACCGCTCATCTCCGCCGTCCCAGGTCTGGAGCTCGCGGCCGTCGTGACGCGCGATCCGGAGCGCCGATCCGCCGCGAACGCGCGGTATCCCGCGGCGTCTCTCCTGGATTCGGCCGACCATATTCGGTCAGGCGACTTCGATCTCGTCGTCATCGCGACTCCGAACCGTTTTCACGTTCCGCTGGCGCGTGCCGCACTGGACGCGGGTCTGCCGGTCGTCGTGGACAAGCCGGTCGCGGTGTCGCCGGCCGAGGCGCGGTCCCTCTCCGGCGGGCCGCCGGTGGTGCCGTTCCACAACCGGCGCTGGGACGGCGACTTCCGTACGGTCGCGCGGCTGATCGAGGACGGCGCGCTGGGGCGTGTGCTGCGGTTCGAGTCGCGGTTCACGCGGTGGCGGCCGGAGATCAAGACGGGTTGGAAGGAGACCACCGACCCTGCCTCCGCGGGCGGTGTGCTTTACGACCTCGGCCCTCACCTGATCGACCAGGCACTCGCGCTGTTCGGCCCGCCCGTCTCGGTCCACGCCGAGCTGGACGTACGGCGGCCGGGCGCGGTCGCGGCCGATGACGCGTTCGTCGCGCTGACCCACGCGCACGGGGTCCGCTCGCATCTGTGGATGAGCGCGGTCAGCGCCGACCTCGGGCCGCGCTTCCGTGTACTGGGCTCACGCGCCGCGTACACCGTCTGGGGGCTGGACGGGCAGGAGTCGCAGCTCCGCTCCGGTCTCACACCCGCCTCTCACGGGTACGGCGTGACGCCGCCGGAGTCGTACGGGCGGCTGGGCACGCCGGGCGACACGTCCCCGGTCCGTACCGAGGACGGGCGCTACCAGGACTTCTACGCGCAGGTCGCCGCGATGGTGCGCGGCGAGGGGCCGGCGCCGGTGTCGCTCGCCGACGCCGTGACCGGGCTCGAAGTGATCGCCCTCAGCACCCCGGACCGCCCGGCGGGACGACCGGAAGCCCCGTAGGCGCGCCCTTCTCGATGAGCCCGGCGAGCGCCATCGTGTCGAGATGGCCCTCGACGAGGTCGCCGAGAGCGTCGAGCTGCGCCTCCCGCAGCGCGGCGAAGTCGGTGTCGGCGCACGGCTCGAAGTCGCGGCCTGCCGTACGGGCGACGTCCCTCAGGAACGCGCGGCGGAACCCGTCGTTCTCCAGCGCGCCATGCCAGGTCGTCCCCCAGACCGCGCCGTCGCGGCAGCCGTCGAGGAACGGCTCGCCGCCATCTCTGGTCGCGACGCCGTGATGGATCTCGTACGCGCGGACCTCCTCGCCGTACGCCTCGCCGGCCGGGCGCCCCAGCGTCTTCTCCGCCTCGAACTGGACGCGTACGGGGAGCAGGCCCAGCCCGGCGACGGCACCCCGGCGTGACTCGACGTCGTCGACGATCTCGCGGGCGAGCATCTGGTAGCCGCCGCAGATGCCGAGCACCGGGCGGCCCGCACGTGCCCGGTCCGTGATCGCCTCGGCTAGGCCGCGGTCGCGCAGCCAGCCGAGGTCGCCGACGGTCGCCCGCGAGCCGGGCAGCACGACGAGGTCGGCGTCGGCCAGGTCCTGCGGGGACGTCACGAACCTCACCTCCACACCCGGCTCGGCGGCCAGCGCGTCGACGTCGGTGAAGTTGGAGACGCGCGGCAGGCGAACGACGGCGACGCGCAGGGTGCTCGTGTGCGCCCGCGTGGGCCGTCTCCGGTCCAGGCCGAGGGAGTCCTCGACGTCGAGCCAGAGGTCCTCCAGCCAGGGCAGGACGCCGTAGACGTCGCGCCCGGTGAGCCTCGTGATCTGGTCGAGCCCGGGCGCGAGCAGCTCGGGCGCGCCACGGAACTTGTTGATCACGAATCCGGCGACCAGGGCCTGGTCCTCGGGGTCGAGCAGCCCGACGGTGCCGTACAGCGCCGCGAACACCCCGCCACGGTCGATGTCGCCGACGACGATGACGGGCAGGTCCGCGGCGCGCGCCAGCCCCATGTTCGCGATGTCGCCCTTCCGCAGGTTGATCTCGGCGGGGCTTCCGGCGCCCTCGCAGATCACGACGTCGTACTCGGCCCTGAGGGCATCGAGGCTCTCGGCCGCCACGGCGCGCAGGCGGCTCCGGTACTCGCCGTACTGGAGCGCGTCGACGTCGGCGATCGGCCGCCCGAGCACGACGACCTGGCTGCGCCGGTCGCCACCGGGCTTGAGCAGGACGGGGTTCATGTGGGCGGTCGGCTCGACGCGCGCCGCGGCGGCCTGCATCGCCTGCGCACGCCCGATCTCGGCCCCGTCGGCGGTGACCATGGAGTTGAGCGACATGTTCTGCGCCTTGAACGGCGCGACCTTCACTCCCTGCCGCACGAGCCACCGGCACAGCCCGGCCGTGAGAACACTCTTTCCCGCGTCAGAGGTGGTCCCCGCGACCAGCAGCGCACCCTTCACGAACGCGAACGTAGCAGGCGGCTCCTCACCCCTGCCGCCAGCACCGCCGCGCCGGCCGTCACCCAGCGGCTCAGGCGTACCGCGCGGCGGATGTCGTACGGCTCGGGCGCGCGGCCGTCGCCGAGTTCGGGCCGGTGCTCGACGCGGTCGCCGTAGGTGTTGAGCCCGCCGAGCCTTATGCCGAGCGCGCCGGCGAACGCGGCTTCGCAGCGTCCGGCGTTCGGGCTCGGGTGCGCCCCGCCGTCGCGCCGGAGCGTCGCGTACGCGTCCTCGGCCGATCCCTTGACCGCCGGTGCGCACGCGGCGGCGAGCAGCCCCGTGACCCGCGCGGGCACCCAGTTGGCCACGTCGTCGAGCCGGGCGGAGGCCCACCCGAAGTTCACGTACCGGGTGCTACGGTGCCCGACCATCGCGTCCAGCGTGTTCACCGCCCGGTACCCCAGCAGCCCGGGCACCCCGAACAGGGCACCCCAGAACAGCGGCGCGACGACGGCGTCCGAGGTGTTCTCCGCGATCGACTCGACCGTCGCGCGGCTCAGCTCCTTCGCGTCGAGCGACTCCGGATCCCGCCCGCACAGATGAGGCAGCCGCCGCCGCGCCGCCTCGATGTCCCCGCCTTCCAGCGCGCCCGCCATCGCGAGCCCTTCACGCCCGAGCGAGGTCCCCCCGACGACGGCCCACGTGGCGACCGCCGTGAGCACGGTGCCGCGGCCGAGACGCCCGGCCGCCGCGCCGAGCCCCGCCGCCCCCAGAACGCACACGCCCGTGAAGACCGACCCTCGCACCTTGGAGTCCGCGTGGATCCGCTTCTCCAGCGCCGACGCGACCCTCCCGAACGCCGCCACCGGATGCCCTCGGCGCGGATCCCCGAGGACGGCGTCCAGCACGACCCCGGCGAGCAGGCCCTTTGCGATCGTCATGAGGCGACCATAGGACGCGCCGCTCTCGACCGTCAGACTGCGGGTATGCGGAATGTCGACGTCGCGGTGGTGGGGCTCGGGCTCGCGGGAGCGGCGGCGGCCTGGGCGGTGAGCGCACGCGGGCGCGAGGTGGTCGCGTTCGAGGCGTACGGGCCGGGGCATGATCGCGGGAGTTCGCACGGGAAGGCGCGGATCTTCCGGCGCGCGTACCTCGATCCGCTCTACGTCGACCTCACCGGGCGCGCCGGGCGGCTGTGGGAGCGTCTGGCCGCGGACGCCGGGGTTCCGCTGCTGACGGCGACCGGCGGGGTGGACCACGGGCTCGCGCGCGAGCCCGAGCGCATGGTGGCCTTATTACGAGCGCACGGGGTCGCCGCGGAGCTGCTCGGCCCGGACGAGGCCGCGCGCCGCCATCCCGGCATGCGGTTCGACGGCCCGGTGGCGTACGACCCCGAAGGCGCGACGATCGACCCGGAGGCGGCGATCGAGGCGATGGTGCGGCTCGCGGTCCGCGCCGGCGCGCACGTCGCGTACGACACCCCGGTGCGACGCATGGAGCCCGGCGGCAGCTCGTCCATGGCGAGTCGGCGGAGACGCTCGACATCTACGGCCTGCCGGAAAGCCCGTACGTCAAGGTCGCCGAGCACACGAAAGGCACCGTCACGACCGCCGCCGGCCGGGACTTCACGGTGAACCCCGCCTCCCGCGACCGCATGACCGATTACGTACGCCGCTGGCTCCCGGGCCTGGACCCGACCCCTCGCGCGGAGACGACCTGCCTCTACACGAGCACGGCGAACGAGGACTTCGTGATCGACCGCCACGGACCGTTCGTGGTGTGCTCGGCCTGCTCGGGCCATGGCGCGAAGTTCATGCCGCTCGTCGGCGAACTGGCCGCCGACCTCGTCGACGGCCTCCCGCCGATCGACCGGTTCGCCCTCTAACCCGCGTACGGGGTCGCGGTCGGGCCGGAGACGCCCGCCTCGACACGGAAGACGCGGCCGGAGTGGGGCTCGGCGGCGAGTTGCTCCGGTGTGCGGCCGTGCCGTGACGTGGTGACGAACAGGGTCGTACGGTCCGGGCCGCCGAAGCAGCAGCTCGTCACGTTCGTCACCGGCACCCCTACGGTGGCGAGCAGGCGGCCCGACGGGTCGTACCGGTGCACCGCGCCGCCGCCCCACAGCGCCACCCACAGGCAGCCCTCGTCGTCGACGGACATGCCGTCCGGGAAACCGCCTTCCACCACCACGAAAGGCCGCCGGTCGGACGCGGTGCCGGTCGCCTCGTCGTAGTCGAAGACGTCCACCCGGCCCGTCGGCGTGTCGATGTAGTACATGAGGCGGTGGTCCGGGCTCCAGCCGAGACCGTTCGAGATCGTCACGCCGTTCAGCACGGTGCGTACGGTGCCGTCGAAGACGAAGAACGCCCCCGCGCGCGGCGATTCGTCATACGCCATCGTCCCGGCCCAGAACCGGCCCGCCGGGTCGACCTTGCCGTCGTTCATCCGGACCACGGACGCGTCGGCGAGGTCGTCGGTGAGGCGCGTGACGGTGCCGTCCTCGGACAGGGTGTGGAAGGCCGCGCCCGCGGCGAGCAGCCAGCCGCCGCCCGTACGTGGCACGGCCGCGCCGAGCGGGCAGCCCACGTCGTATGCTTCGGCGCCGACGAGCCGCGCGCCGTCGAACCCGGCGAGCCAGAGGTGGCCGGCCATGAGGTCCACCCAGCCGAGCCGGCCGTCGTGCCAGAACGGACCCTCGGCGTGCTCGACCGGAACCGGCGAACAGGGTTCGGCGGTGAGTTCCATGGTCATTACCTTTCGGCGGCGGACACCCCTGATCACCCTAGGCGAACCGCGCGCCCAATCCTCCGTCGACCGCCCAGTCGGCGCCGGTGACGAAGGACGCGGCGTCCGAGGCGAGGAAGCAGACGACTTCGGCGATCTCCGTGGGTTCGGCGATGCGTTTGAGCGGGTGCACGTCGAGGACGCTCTGTTCGAGGCCCGGATCGCCGGACCGCTTGAAGTAGTCGTCGACGATCGCGGTGCGCGTGTAGCCGGGGCTCACCGCGTTGACCCTGATGCCGTGCGGGGCCAGGTCGAGCGCGAGGCTGCGGGTCAGGCCGACGACGCCGCTCTTGGCCGCCGCGTACGGGAACATCCCCGCCGTCGTCAGCCGTGCGTGCATGGACGCGATGTTCACGATGGCCCCGCTCCCGGCGGCCTTCATGCCGGGGATCGCGTGCTTGGCGCACAGCCACGCGCCCTTGAGGTCGACGGCGAACACCTGGTCCCACTCGTCTGTGGTCATCGTCTCGGCGTCGAAGTAGGCGTTGCGGCCCGCGTTGTTGACCAGCACGTCCACGGGGCTCGCGAACGCCTCACGTACGGAGTCCTCGTCGGTGATGTCGCCGTGGACGAACCGCGCGCCCGCGATGTCCGCCTCTTCGATGTCGAGGAAGGCGACCTTGGCGCCGTACGCGAGTGCCCGCTCGACGATCGCACGCCCGATGCCCTGCGCACCGCCGGTGACCAGCACCTTCTTTCCCGTGAGCGTGGTCACCAGTCCGTCACCGACCCGTCGGGGAGCGTCGCGGCGGCGATCTGCGGCTCCGGCTCGTACGGGTGGCGGGCGGCGGCGCGCTCGTCGACCTCCAGCCCGAGGCCGGGGCCGCGTGGCAGCGCGGCGTGGCCGTTCTCGATGACGATCGGCGCGGTGACGACCTCGTCCCACCAGGGCGCGGCGCCGCGCATCTGCTCCTGGATCAGCCAGTTCGGCGTGCTCGCCGCGAAGTGCAGGTTGTACGCGGTCGCGACCGGCCCGAGCGGGTTGTGCGGCGCGACGCTCACCCCGTACGTCTCCGCCATCGAGGCGATCTTTCGCAGCTCGGTGAGGCCGCCGCAGTGGCAGACGTCCGGCTGGATCACCGCGACCGCCCGGGCGTCCAGCACCGGTTTGAACTCCGGCCGCCCGACGAGCCGCTCCCCCGTCGCGAGCGGAACCCCGATGGCGTCGCCGACCTGCCGCAACGCCTCCGGGTCACCCGGCGCGACCGGCTCTTCGACGAACCACGGCCGGTACGGCTCCAGCGCCTTGATCACCTGGATCGCCGCGGCCACCGTCGTACGCCCGTGCAGGTCGGCCATGACCTCGACGCCGTCGCCGACGGCGTCGCGGACGGCCGCGAGGCATTCTTCGGCGGTACGGATCGCGGCGGCGCTCGCGAGGGGTTCCAGCGGCGGGAGCGGCAGGATCTTCACCGCGGTGAAGCCCTCTTCGATGCTCTTCAGGGCCGCCTCGGCGAACCGCCCGGGGTCGGCGGCTCCGTACACGGCCGTGGGGTCACCGCCGCCGAGATGGTCGTACAGCCGGATCCGGTCCCGTACGGCCCCGCCGAGCAGCTCGTAGATCGGGACGCCGAGCGCCTTGGCCTTGATGTCGTGCAGGGCCTGGTCGATACCGGACAGCGCGGACATCCCGATGATGCCCGGCGGCCAGAACTGGTGGCGGCGCATCGACTGCCACAGATGCTCGATCCGGTACGGGTCCTGCCCGACGAGCAGCGGCGAGAGATCCTCGACGGCGCCGACGACGGAACGGGTCTTCCATTCGAGCGTCGCCTCACCCCAGCCGACGAGGCCCGGCTCGTCGGTGACGACCTTCACGAACACCCAGTTCCGCATCCGTGCGCCGACCACGACCGTACCGACCTCGGTGATTCTCACCCTTCGATCGTCATACGAGCGGCTTCCCCACCGCAACCGGAGGAGACATGACCGTCATCGGCCGCTTCCAGCGCATAAAAGGATCGACGCGGCATGGATCGCGACATAAGCTACATATGCAGAGTGCACATAAAGCATGGGGAGCTCCGGTGAACACGCGTCGCGGCCCGCTGGGCGTCACCGCTCACACGGTCGTGCGATGAACCGGCCGATGACGGCGGCGCTCGGGCGCGACCCGTACGACGACGTCTCACTCGGCATCACGCTCGCCTGCCGTGCCCGGCCCGTGCAGATCGTCGGGCCGGGGCTGCACGGCCTCGCCGCACGGCTCATCGCCGACGGAGTGAGCGTCGGGATGACCGTCTCCAGCAGACGGGACACGCGGGCGTTCCGTCGAGCGCTGCGCCACGCCGGTTGCACCGCGGACGCGCCGGCAATGGCGGACCTGCGGATCGACCTGCCGGTCGCGGACGCGGGGTTCGACATCCTGGTCTGCCGCCTGGACCCCAGGGCGTTCCCGTTCCCCCGGCGTACGGTCCGCGAGCTCGGCCGCGCGGTCGCGCCCGGCGGCATCGTGGTGCTGCTGCCCGGCGCCGAGGTGCCCTGGCCGACCGGCCTGGTCGACGCGTGGGCCGCCTCGGCGAGACTCACCCCGCATCCCGGCCGCGACGCCACGGCCGCCTCCCCGTTCGCCGGATCGGTGTACGAACTCCCCGCCTGACCCGTCACTTCAGCGGCATCAGGCACAGGGTCATCTCCATGGAGGTGGAGGTCTCCCGCACGTAGGTGACGCGGGTCGCGAGGCTCGGGCACGTCCTGAAGCCGGTCGTGACACGCGCGATCACCTTGTAGCTGCGCCCTCCCGGCACCGGCACACGGCACGGCTCGCGCCGCCAGTCGGAGGCAAGGACGTAGACGCAGTCGCCCGTCTTCGCGGCTGCCACACCGTGTGAGTAGTAGTGAACGCCAACGATCAGCAGGACGACGGCGGCCACGGCCCACAGCCAGGTCGAGTCGTTCGACTCCCCGGTCTTCTCCTCCGGCTCCGTCACGGGAGCCTTCTTCGCGGACGCCTTCTTCTCAGGAGGCTTCTTCGCGGGAGGCTTCTTCGCGGGAGGCTTCTTCGCGTGCGAATCCTCGATGGCACCGCGCACGTCCCGCCGGCGGACGCGGCCGTCGGCGCCGGTGCCCTGGACCGCGTCGAGGTCCACGCCGTGCTCGGCCGCGAGCTCGCGGGCGCGAGGGGTGGCGTAGGCGTCCGCGGCCTTCTTCGCGCGCAGCGCTTCGACGGCGTGGACGCCCTGCGCGAGCGAGGCCCTCATCGCGCCGGCCGCCTGGGCCAGGAGGATCTGGCGGGCCTCCCGATCCGCGATGGCGGCGTCCTCCGGCGGGTCGTCGACGAGCGTGTCCCGTACGTCCGGTTCCAGGCGTTCGAGGGTCGCCGCGGCGTCGCGGGGGCGCAGCTCGGGACGCTTGGCGAGCAGGTCGAGGACGAGGACGTCCAGATACGCCGGGATGCCGGGCCGTCGCGTCCCCGGGGCGGTGGGGGCCCGGTTGACGTGCTGGTACATGACCGACCCGATGCCGGCGCCGGTGTCGAGCCATGTTTCGCCGACGAGCAGCTCGTACAGGACGCAGCCGACGGCGTACAGGTCGGTTCGCCGGTCGACGGCGCCCCCGTCGATCTGCTCGGGCGCCATGTAGAGCGGGGTTCCCGAAATCGCGCCCGTCTCGGTGATCCGCGTGGCGTCGAGGAGGCGCGAGATCCCGAAGTCGCAGATCTTCACCCGCCCGCCGTCCAGGAGGAACAGGTTGGACGGCTTGATGTCGCGATGGACGACGCCGTGCGCGTGCGCCTCGGCGAGGGCCTCCAGCACCTGCCGTGTGAGATCGACGACCCGCTCGACGGGCAGCCCGCCGGGGTGCTCGTCGACGACCGCACGCAGGTCGCGGCCACGGAGTAACTCCATGACGAGGAACAGATGGCTCTGGACGCCGAACCGGTGCTCGTCGATGTCGAACACCGTGGTGATCCCCGGGTGGGACAGCGTCGCCGCGATCTCCGCCTCCCGGCGGAACCGCGTGACCTGCGAGCCGCCGGACCGGACAGGCGTCGGCAGGATCTTCACCGCCACCTTCCGCCGCAACCGCAGGTCCAGCCCGCCCCACACCTGCCCCATCGCGCCGAACCCCAGCGGCTCCTCCAGCCGGTACCGACCGGCCAGCTCAACCCCCCGCTGCACCCGCGCCCCTCTCTGGAAGAACCACTGTTGTCCGGACGGATCACGTGAGAACTACAGGTTCGCCACCTGGGGGATCACTTCGTTGCCGATCGCCTCCAGGCCGTCGAGACGCCAGACGTCCACCATGCCGCCGATGGCCGACTGGAATCCCATCTCCGCCAGCTTTCCGAGCCCGTCGACGATCTCGCCGGTCTTCTCGCCCTTCTCGCCCGGGTCGAAGAGGAAGTAGCAGGTCTTCTCGATCGCGTCGTAGTCGCGTCCCTCCGCCTCGCAGTGGGCACGCAGAACGTCGAGTTTGTGCGCCTCCAGCATGTCGTGCTCGGCCGGGCCGACGGCCTCGATCTGGAAGACGTGGTCCATCACGGCGATCCGGTCGAAGCCCGCCGCGTCGGCCGTCCGTGCCACTTGGGCGAGGTCGGCCCCCAACCGGGACGGGCCGCCGGGCCAGGTGAAGTCAGGTATCTGAAGTCCGAGTTTCATCAAGTCCACCTCCGACAGCGATCTTGCCGGAATATCCCTCGCACAGGCGAGTCACGGACCACGTATCAGCCGCGCAGGGGAGCGTGAAGATCGCCGTCGCCGGGGATCCGCGAAACGGCCCAGGTCCGCAGGATTGACGGTGTCCCCGAGCGAAGAGAGATCGACCATGCGCAAGAAACGGGCCGCCGTCGCGGTCACCGCCGCCGCCCTGACGGCCGTCGCCGCCACCACCCTGCCCGCCCTTTCCACACCGGCCCGCACCACCGCGACGACGAACCTTCCGCCGCTCGACGACGCCGCCCTGCGCAAGGCGCTCACCATCCAGCCCTCCGACAAGGTCACCGGCGCGCTGCTGCGGATCACCGGCAGCGCCGGGCACTGGCAGGGCACGTCCGGCGAGGGCGACGTCACGACGCACGCGAAGGTGCCGCCGAACGGCCTGTTCCGCGTCGGGAGCGTCTCGAAGGTCTTCACCGCCGCCGTCGTCCTGCAGCTCGTCGCCGAGCACCGGATCGACCTGGACCAGACCGTCCAGCACTACATGCCGGGCCTGCTCCCGGACAAGATCCCGCCGGTCACGGTCGGCCAGTTGCTCAACCACACGAGCGGCCTCCCCAATGACGACAGCCCCTTCATCACGAACGGCGACGCCGCGTGGTTCGTCGAGCACCGCTTCGACATCTGGACGCCGGCGTAGATCGTCGCCATCGACACCCGCCACCCGATGGAGTTCGAACCGGGCACCCAGCAGCGCTACTCCGGCATCGGCTACTACCTCGCCGGGCTGCTGATCGAACAGGTCACCGGCGACTCGTACGCACGCGAGGTGCGGCAGCGGATCATCGGCCCGCTCGGCCTGCGGAACACCTCGGTGCCGGCCTTCTCCGACTTCGCGATCCACGGCCCGCACGCGCACGGGTACGTGGCCGTCGGCGACACGCTGAAGGACATCACCGAAGAGAGCCCGTGGGCGTGGTCCGAGGGCGGCCTGATCTCCAGCGCGCCCGACCTCGAACGCTTCATCACCGCGCTGTTCCAGGGGAAGGTCGTGCCGAAGCCGCAGCTCGAGCAGATGTTCACGCTCCCGGTCGACGCGAAGGGCGACCCCGTGCCCTACACCGCGAAGGGCAACTGCCCCGATGGGAAGGCCTGCTACAGCATGGGCCTGATGTCTGCGCGGCTGCCGGGCATCGCCGGCAACGTCTGGGGCAAGACCGGCTCCCGCCCCGGTTACACCGACGGCGTGTTCGCGAGCCGCGACCTGTCGCGCAAGGTGGTGTACGCCCTGAACCCGACGGGGAACAAGGACGGCTCGGAGAGCTCGATGGTCATGCGGATCGCGATGGCGGCGTTCGCGGCGAAGTGACGTCGGCCGCGGGTTCCCCGAACCGCGCGAGGGCGACCGCGCCCGCCACGGCCAGTACGAAACCCACCACCGCCGCGCACACGTAGCCGTGCCGGGTGTGGTCGCCGAGGAGGGCCACACCGACGACGGCGGGCATCAGCGTCTCGGCCACGACCACGGCCGCCGTGGTCGTGGTCACCGAGCCGCGTTGCAGCGCGGTGGCGAAGAACAGGAACGCCACCGCGCCCGCGCCCGCCACCGCGTACGTCGCGGGGTCGCGCAGCAGGTCGAGCGGGTGGAGGCTGGTCAGGACCCGCGCGCCGATGGCGACGAACCCGAAGCCGAGCCCCGCGACGAGCCCGAGCACCGCCGACCGCGGGCGGCCACGCAGCCGCCCGGCCGCCATGCCCAGCGCGGCGATCACCGCGACGGATCCGAGCAGCGTGAGCCGGAACCGCAGGCTGACCGCAGCCGGGACCTCGTGCCCGGCCGCCAGGCCGAGGACGGCCAGGCCCACGCAGACCGAGCCGACCGCGAACCACTCGGCCGCGGACAGCCTGGCGTGCAGCACCCGCGCGGCGACGACGGCCGTCACCGCGAGGTTCGCCGCGATCGCCGCCTGCACGACGAACAGCGGCAGCGACCGGAGCGCGGCCAGCTCCGCGACGAAGCCGAGAAGGTCGAGCGCCAGGCCGACGACGAACGGGAGCTGCCGCACCAGGCGCACGAGCAGGCGCGGGTCGACTCCTTCTCCGACCGGCGCCGCCCGCGCCGCCACCGCCTGCAGCACGCTGGCGACGCCGAAGCACACAGCGGCGGCGATGGCACCGAGCAGGCTCCAGACCATTCCACGAGCGTACGTCTCAGGCGGCCTGCCAGAGCAGTGCGTACTGACCCCGGTCGCGCAGGAGTTCGTCGTGGGTGCCGTCCTCGATGACGCGTCCTCCGGACAATACGACGATTCGGTCGGCGCTCCGCGCCGTCTGCAACCGGTGCGCGATCAGCACCGTCGTACGGCCGGCCGCGACGCTGTTCATCGCCCGTGTGACGCGCGCCTCCGTGGCGAGGTCGAGGTTGGCGGTGGCCTCGTCGAGCAGCAGGATCGCCGGGTCGACGAGCTCGGCGCGTGCCAGGCAGATCAGCTGGCGCTGACCCGCCGACAGCGACGCGCCGCGCTCGGCGATCTCGTGCTCGTACCCGCCGGGCATGCGCGTGATCAGGTCGTGGACGCCGACGGCGCGCGCGGCCTCCACGACCTCCTCCAGGGAGGCGTCCGGCCGCCCGTACGCGATGTTGTCGCGCACGGAGCCCTGGAAGAGGAACGGCTCCTGCGGGACGTATCCGAGCTGCCGCCGGTAGCCGACCAGGTCGAGGGAGCGCAGGTCGACGCCGTCCACGACGACGCGGCCCGCGTCGGGGTCATAGAAGCGCGCCAGGAGCTTGACCATGCTGGACTTGCCCGCGCCCGTCTCGCCGACCAGCGCGACGGTCTCTCCGGGCGCGATCGTCAGGTCGACGCCGGACAGGGCCTCCTCCTCGACGCCCGGGTAGGCGAACCGCACGCCCTCCAGGCTGAGCCGCCCGCGCAGCACGCCCGGGTCGACCGGACGCTCGGCGGCCGGCGTCGTGACGGGGACGGCCATGAGGTCGGCGATGCGCGCCATCGACACGCGTGCCTGCTGCCAGTCGTCGAAGACCTCCGAGAGCTGCTGGATGGGCGAGAAGAACAGGTTCAGGTAGAGCAGGAAGGCGATCATCTCTCCGGGTGTCAGCGACCCGGCGCGTACGAGGTGGTAGCCGATGGCGAGCACCAGCACGGCGGCGACGGAGGCCAGGAAGTCGACGAACGGGAAGTACAGCGAGATGAGCCGCTGCGCCGCGAGCCGCGCGTCGACGTAGCCGCGGGTGACGCCCTCGAACTCGGTGTGGCGCCGGCCCTCCTGCGTGAACGCCTGCGACTCGCGGACGCCGGCCATGCTCTCCTGGAGGTTCGCGTTGACGACCGCGAGGCGTTCGCGGGCCTGCTGGTACGGCTCGGCGGACATCCGGCGGAACGCCACGGTGGCGATCAGCAGCGGGATCAGCACCAGCGCGGTGACGCCGGTCAGCAGCGGGCTCATGAAGGCCATCGCGACCGCCACACCGGCGAATGTGAAGATCGACGCGACCGCGCTGATCAGGCCGTCCTGCAGCAGCGAGGAGAACGCGCTGACGTCGGAGGTCATGCGGGTCATGATGCGCCCGCCCATCTCGCGGTCGTAGAAGTCGACCGAGAGCCGCTGGAGCTGCGCCCAGACACGGATCCGCAGCGCGTACATGAGGCGTTCGCCGGTCTTCCCGGCGACCAACGAGACACCTCGCGCGACGAACAGGTCCGCGGCCGCGACGACCAGGAAGATCCCCGCCGCCGTGAACAGCGCCGACCGCGATCCGGTGAGCACACCGTTGTCGATGCCGTCGCGCGAGAGATACGGCCCGGCGACACCCGCGAGCGAGTCGAGCACGACGAGGAACAGGCCCAGGGCGAGCGGCGCGCGGTACGGGCGGATGAACCCCCACAGCCCGAATCGCGGCTCCGGCCGCGACTCACGCTCGATGTCGACGCGTGGATCGTCACGCAGCGGCGGCAGCGCCGCGACGCGTTCGAGCATGTCCTCGTGGGAGAACTCGCCACCGCTGCCACGCGCGGGCTGCGGCTCGGCGGACGCCAGGTGCAGGGAACCGCGGTGCGGCGTCTGCGATGGATCGCGCTCCGCCGGGACCCCGCGGATCTCCGGCGTCTCCTCGATGTCGTCGCCCTCGCCGGACAGCAGCCGCCGGTAGAGCGCGCAGCGCTCCATGAGGTCCTCGTGCGAGCCGTGGTCGATCACCCGGCCGGCGTCGACCACCGCGATCCGATCGGCGAGCCGCAGTGTGGAGCGCCGGTGGGCGACCAGCACGGTCGTACGCCGGCGCAGCACCCGCCGCAGCGTCGCGTGGATGCTCTCCTCGACCTTGGCGTCGATCGCGCTCGTCGCGTCGTCGAGGACGAGGACGCGCGGGTCGAACAGCATGGCGCGGGCCAGCGCCACGCGCTGCCGCTGCCCGCCGGACAGCGTGAGGCCGCGTTCGCCGACGATCGTGTCGTAGCCGTCGGGCAGCCGCATGATGAACCCGTGCGCCTCGGCGGCGCGCGCGGCGGCCTCGACCTCTTCGTCGGTCGCCTCGGGCCGCCCGTACGCGATGTTGTCCCGCAGCGACTCGGAGAACAGGAAGCTCTCCTCGAAGACCATGCCGATCTGGGAGCGGAGCGAGCCGAGCGTGACGTCGCGTACGTCGTGGCCGTCGACCCGCACGACGCCGTCCTGCACGTCGTGGAAGCGCGGGATGAGCATGGCCGCGGTCGACTTGCCCGATCCGGACGCCCCGACCAGCGCGACGGTCTCCCCCGCGCCGATCCGCAGGTCGAACCCGTCGAGGACCGCCTCGGAACGCCAGAAACCGAACGTGACGTTCTCGAAGGAGATCTCGCCGGTGAGCCGCGGCAGCTCGGACGCGTCCGGCGCGTCGACCACCGCGGGTGTCGTGTCGAGGATCTCGAAGATGCGCTCGGCTCCGGCGCGGGCCCGCTGGGTCGAGCCCAGCATGCGCGCGAGCATCCGCGCCGGGCCGACCAGCAGCACCAGGTAGGACGCGAATGCCAGGAACGTGCCGACCGTGATCTGGTGCCGCAGCGCCAGCCAGCCGCCGAGCGCCAGGACGCCGACCTGCCCGAACGACGGGATCGCCTCCAGGATCGGCTGGTAGCGGGCCTGCATCCGCAGAGCCCGCACGCTGGAGCCGTACAGGCCGGAGGCGGTGTCGGCGAGCCGGTCGAACTCCCGTTTCTCCTGCGCGAACCCCTTCACGACCCGGACCCCGGAGACCGCCTGGTCGACGACCTGTGCGACATCACCGGTGCGCTGCTGGACGTCCCAGGTCGCCGGGTAGAGGCGGGTCCGCATCCGGTACGCCCCGACGACGAGCGCCGGCACCGTGAACAGGCTGATCAGGGCCAGCAGCGGCGAGAGGACGAACATGACGATGAGCGAGGCGACCATCATGACGAGGCTGCTGGCCAGGACGGGCAGCACCCGCAGCACCATGAGGACGAGAGAGATGTCGGAGTTGGCCCGCGAGACGAGCTGGCCGGTGGACATCTCGCCGTGGGCGCGCAGGTCGAGCCGCTGGAGCTCGGCGTGGATGGCGGCGCGCAGGCCGTAGGAGATCTCCAGCATGGTCCGCGCCGCGTTGTACCGGCGGGTGCGCGTCGCGGCGAACCCGGCGACGCCGAGCACGAACAGCAGCACCAGCCACGGGGTCAGTGGAGATCTCTGGACCAGGATCGAGCGGTCGACGATGTGGCGTTCGACGACGGGGACGGCCGTGCTGACGCCGGCGCTGAGCAGCCCGGCGGCGATCGTGAGGAAGAGGCTCCGGCGCTGTTCGAGCACGAACGGCAGCATGCGGCGGATCCAGCCGCCGCGCCGGGCCGGGGCCGGCTCAGTCATCGGCGAGCCGGTCCAAGAGCCCGGCGGTCAGCCGGAGCAGTTCGCGTTCGGTGGATGTCAGGCGCTCGGCAATCACCCCTGCCATCCATGCCTCGCGCCTGCGAGTGTCCTCCGTGAGCACGGCGATCCCCTTTTGTGTGACGTCGATCAGCACCTGACGCCGATCTCCGGCGTCCGGGCGGCGAGCGATGAGCCCGTCACTCTCCAGGCGGGCGAGCATCCGCGTCAGCGACTGCGGCTGGAGGCGTTCGGCGGCGGCGAGGGCGGTGGCGGTCATCGGCCCGTTCAGGCGCAACTGGCCGAGCAGACTGAGCCGGTTGAGGCTCAGCCCGTGACCGCTCCGCTCGGCCCGAAGCCGTCGATTGAGCCGTGCCATGGCTCCGCGTAGCTCACTCGCCACTTCCTGCGACTCATCGGTCGTCACATCACTAAGAGAAACTTATTATTTTTTGGATTGCAAATAGGTTTTTCAATGGTCGTGTCCGTAAAGATGACACGCAGTGCGTATTAACAGCTTACGCGACGTATGTCCGTTAGAACTGCCCGAGGTTCTCCGACGGAGGATCCGGAGGCTTGCTCAGTTGAGGCGGAAAACCGGGTAGCCGGGGCCGATCTCGATGAGCTTCTCGTCGGAGGCGTCCGGGCCGACACCCTCGAAGAACATCCCGACCTCGAACTTCCAGCGCTTGAGGTACGCCCGCAGCACGGCCGGCTTCTCCTCGTCGGTCAGCTCGGTGACGGTGAAGACCTCCTTGCGGCGGCCGATGTGCAGCTCGCCTCCGCCCGAGACGCGGATGTTGCGCACCCACTGGGTGTGGCCGCGCGGGGCCACGAGGTAGCGCTCACCCTCGTACGGGAGCAGGTTGACCGGGACGGTGCGCCACTCGCCGCTCTTGCGGCCGCGGACGTAGAGGACCCGCGACCCGAGGACGCTGATCCCCATGCCGGTCAGGCCCTGGACGATGCGGCCGAAGACGCGGTCGCTCAGCTTGTTGCCCTTGACGTGACGGGGGGCGTTCTCGGTGGCCATCTCATGCTCCTAGCTGTGAGCAGTGCTCTTTCTTGAGAACAGTGTGCACCTCTAGGAAGACGTAAGTCAAGAGCAGTGCTCTCTAAAGCGAGAGACGCTCTCTATGAAAGAGGGCTCAGCGAGCCTGCAACCCCGATGGAAGTACGAATGCCCACGTCAGAGACGTCGGATCCGGCGCGAAAGAGGCCCGCCGGCGCAAGGAATTGCGGTAAGTGATCTGGCCCGGTTACACGCCGGCAGGCCCCGTCGAGCCGCGGACCACCAGCTCCGGCCGGAAGACGAGCTCGGTGTGCGGCGCCCCCATGCCCTGGATCTCGTCCAGCAGGCTCCGGACCGCCACGAGCGCCATCTCGCGCACGGGCTGGCGGACCGTCGTGAGCGGCGGGTCGATATAGGCCATCAGTGGCGAGTCGTCGAAACCGACCACCGAGACGTCTTCAGGCACGCGCAGACCCTGCTGGCGGGCCGCGCGGATCGCGCCGATCGCCATCATGTCGCTCGCGCAGCAGATCGCGGTGCAGCCGCGGGCGAGCAGCTGCCGGGCGGCGGCCTCGCCGCCCTCGACCGTGAAGATCGTGTTGGAGATCCAGTCGTCGACGTCGGTGACGCCGAGGTGCTCGGCCATCCCCTTGCGGTACCCCTGGGTCTTGCGGATCACCGGCACGAACCGCTCCTGGCCGACCGCGAGCCCGATGTGCCGGTGCCCGAGGTGCGCCAGGTGCGAAACGGCCAGTTCCATGGAGCCGGCCTCGTCGCTGGAGACGAAGGTGGCGTCGACCTCGCCGGCATAGCCGTTGATGAGCACGATCGGCAGCCCGCGGTCGGTGAGCCGCTTGTACCGGCCGTGGTCGGCGAGGGAGTCGGCGTGCAGGCCGGACACGAAGACGATGCCGGACACCCCGCGCTCCAGGAGGAGGTCGGTGTAGTCGTCCTCGTTGATGCCGCCAGGCGCGAGCGCGCACAGCACCGCGGTGTAGCCGTGGACGGCGAGGGTGTTCTCGATGACCTCGGCGAAGGCCGGGAAGATCGGGTTCGACAGGTCGGCGACGATGAGGCCGATCAGCCCGGCACGCGGCTGGCGCAGGCGGCCGGGGCGTTCGTACCCGAAGGTGTCGAGGGCCTCGATGACGGCCTGCCGGGTGGCCGGCGCGACTCCGGGCTTGCCGTTCAGAACCCGGCTGACCGTCGCCTCGCTCACTCCGGCTTGGGCGGCGATGTCCGCCAGTCGCGTGCTCACGCGCCCGAATCTACCTGCCCAGGCCCGGATGGGGTTTCGGCATGCCCTCACGCTTCTTGCGCAATCTTTCTGAAACCTCTTGCTGTGCAATCAACTCCAAGTTACCTTCTTCGCAATACAGCCGAAATACTGCGGCCGGCACAACCTACGAGGGATCCCCGCAAATCCCTCGGCCCCAGGAGCCCGCATGTTGAAACGCCTGTTGCCCGCCCTGGCCGTCGCGCTGACGGCCGTCGCCGGACCCGCCGTGAACGCCGCCCCCGCCTCGGCGTCCCCCAGCGGTGATCACGATGTGATCGCGAACCTCTTCGAATGGAACTGGCTCTCGGTCGCCTCCGAGTGCACCAACGTCCTCGGCCCCCAGGGCTACGGCGCCGTGCAGGTCGCCCCGCCGGAGGACTCCCTCACCCGCGACGGTCACCCCTGGTGGGAGGTGTACCAGCCGGGCGACTACAGCATCAACAGCCGCATGGGCGACCGCGCGCAGTTCGCGTCGATGGTGTCGGCCTGCCACTCCGCCGGCGTGAAGGTGTACGCGGACGCGGTCATCAACCACATGACCGGCCAGGGATCCGTCACCTACGGCGGTGTGAGCTTCAGCAAGTACGACTATCCGGGGATCTACTCCTCGAACGACTTCCACAACTACCCGTCCGACTGCCCGCAGTCGGACGACCAGATCCACGACTGGAACAACGCGACCGAAGTCACCAAGTGTGAGCTGTCGAGCCTGTCCGACCTGCGGTCCGAGTCCGACTACGTGCGCGGCAAGATCGCCGGCTACCTCAACGACCTGCTGTCCATCGGCGTCGACGGCTTCCGCGTGGACGCGGCCAAGCACGTCGGCGAGGCCAACATGAGGGGCATCGAGGACAAGCTGAGCCGGATCACGTACATCTACCAGGAGGTCATGCCCGGCAGCCCCGGCGAGATCTCCCCCGGCGCGTTCGAGCCCTCCGGCGACCTTCTGGAGTTCGTCTACGGCCAGAAGCTGAAGGAGCAGTTCTACGGCAACATCTCCAACCTGCAGTCCTTCGGCCAGTCGTGGGGCTTCGAGCCGAGCGACAAGGCCGTCGTCTTCGTGACGAACCACGACACCGAGCGCAACGGCAGCGCGCTGTCCTACAAGGACGGCTCGAAGTACGAGCTGGCCACGATCTTCTCGCTGGCCTGGGGATACGGCACGCCGCAGGTGTACTCCGGCTTCGACTTCAATGGGAGTGACGACTCCCCGCCGTCCGACTCCAGCGGGCACGTGACCGGGACGAACTGCTCGTCCGGCTGGCAGGGCTGCCTCGACCGCAAGCTCGGCGGGATGGTCGGCTGGCACAACGCGACCAAGGGCGCCTCGGTCACCAACTGGTGGACCGACGGCTCCAACCAGATCGCCTTCGGCCGCGGCGACAAGGGCTACGTCGCCATCAACAACTCCGGCTCGGCGGTGAACCGTACGTTCGCCACCGGACTGCCCGCCGGGACGTACTGCGACGTGATCTCCGGCGGCGGTTCCTGCAACGGCACCAAGGTCACCGTCGACGGCTCCGGCAACGCGACCTTCCAGGTCGACGCTGGCAGCGCCGTGGCGATCGACGTCGCCGCGACCACCTGACCCACCCCAAAAGGGCGCCCCGCCACACCCCCGGCGTGGGCCGCCCTCACCCGAGGACCCCCTCATCCTGTGCGATGAGGGGGTCCTCGTCTTGTCGGCGCTTCCCCCTCCTATTGACCGCTTCGACACAATGAAGGCTGATCACGACGAGGGGACTTCAGTGACGGATTTCCTGTGGGGCGCGGCCACGGCGGCGTACCAGATCGAAGGCGCGGCGGCCGAGGACGGACGCGTGCCCTCGATCTGGGACACATTCAGCCGTACGCCCGGTCGCGTGCTGAACGGAGACACCGGAGACATCGCCGACGACCACTACCACCGGTGGCCGGAGGACGTGGAGATCATGAGTGCGCTCGGCCTGGGCGCCTACCGGTTCTCCATCGCCTGGCCACGCGTCCATGACCAGCGGGGCATCGACTTCTACTCACGCCTCGTCGACGTCCTCCTGGAGCGCGGCATCAAGCCGGTCGCCACCCTCTACCACTGGGACCTGCCCCAATCCCTCGAAAACGCCGGCGGCTGGACCTCACGTGACACCGCCCACCGCTTCGCCGATTACGCCGAACGGATCGGAACCGCGCTCGGCGACCGCGTGCACCTGTGGACCACGCTCAACGAACCCTGGTGCTCGGCGTTCCTCGGGTACGCCTCCGGCCTCCACGCCCCGGGCCGTACGGACCCGGTGGCGGCGCTGACCGCCGCCCACCACCTGAACCTCGCCCACGGCCTCGCCGCCCGCGCCCTGCCCGGCCCCACCTCGGTGACGCTCAACCTGCACGAGCTGCGCGGCGACGCCGAGGCGGTGCGCAAGGCCGACGCGGTGTCGAACCGCGTCTTCCTCGGCCCGATGCTCGACGGCGCCTACCCGGCGGACCTCCTGGAGGACACCGCCCACATCACCGACTGGTCCTTCGTCCACGACGGTGACGAGGCGGCGATCAACGCGCCCATCGACGCGCTCGGCGTGAACTACTACAAGCCGACCCTCGCCCATACCCGCGAGCCGCGACCGGCCACCGGCATGGAGCGCACGTGGGTGGGCTGCGATGACGTGGAGTTCAGCGAGCAGCCCGGCCCGTACACCGCGATGGGCTGGAACATCGACGCGACCGGCCTGACCGACCTCCTCCTGCGCCTGCACCGCGACCACCCCGGCACGCCACTGATCATCACCGAGAACGGCGCGGCCTTCGACGACACGGTCAGCGGCGGCCGGGTGCACGACCAGGCTCGCGTCGACTACCTGCGCGACCACATCGACGCCGTCGGCCAGGCCAGGAAGGCCGGCGCGGACGTACGCGGATACTTCGCCTGGTCACTGCTCGACAACTACGAGTGGGCGTACGGCTACTCCAAGCGGTTCGGCATCGTCCACGTCGACTACGAGACCCAGCGGCGCACCTGGAAGGACAGCGCACTCTGGTACCGCGACACCATCACGAGCCTCCCCGAAGGCCCCTAGAAGGGGTATCCCCGCGTCGGCCCAGAGAGGGCCGCCCCTGCTCGGGGCGGCCCTTTCCCGTGGGAACGCTCCCACCAATTCGTTTCACCCCATTGCGCCCATTAGGTGACGGGCTTAACATTCCGGGCAATCGAAGCGCTTCGACAGGAGCCCGGCCTTGGTCAAGATCTCTGATGTGGCCCGCCACGCCGGCGTCTCCGCGAGCACCGTCTCGTACGTGCTCAGCGGGAAGCGCACCATCTCCGACCAGACCCGCCGCCGGGTCCTGGACAGCGTCCGGATCCTCGGCTACCGCCCGCACGCCGGGGCGCGGGCCCTGGCGAGCAACCGCTCCAACGTCATCGCCCTCGTGGTGCCGCTCCGCTCGGGCATCCACGTGCCGGTGGTGATGCAGATGGCCATCTCGGCCGTCACGACCGCACGCACCTACGACCACGACGTCCTGCTGCTGACACAGGACGAGGGCGTCGGCGGGCTCGAACGCGTCGCCGGCAGCGCCCTCGTCGACGCGATCATCGTGATGGACATCGAGCTGCTCGACGTACGCCTGCCGGTGCTGCGCTCCCTCGGACGCCCGTCGGTGCTGATCGGGTTCCCCGCCGATCCGGCCGGCCTGACCTGCATCGACCTGGACTTCGAGGCGGCCGGTGCCGTGTGCGCTGACCACCTCGCCGACCTCGGACACCAGCAGATCGCGCTGATCGGCGCACCGTCCGCGGTGTACGAACGCGGCACCGGGTTCGCCGAGCGCACGCAGGCCGGGTTCAGAAAGGCCGCCGCCGAACGCGGCGTGCGCGCGGTCGTACGGCCCGGTGACCCCGAGACCGTACGCGCCACCGCCGCCGAGTTGCTCGAAGACGGCGTGACCGGCGTCGTGATCCACAACGAACCGGCCGTCGAACCGCTGCTCACGGCGTTCCGCGCGGCCGGACGCCGCATCCCCGACGACCTCGCGGTGATCGCCATCGCACCGGACGACCTCGCCGAACGGCTGGAGCTGACCTCGGTCGCCATCCCGGCCGACGAGGTCGGCCGTGAGGCGGTCGCCCTGCTCATGGCCAAGCTCGACGGCCATGAGGTCCCCGACACCACCCTTCTCCCGCCACGGCTCGCGACCCGATCGAGCACCCCCCGAGGCTGAGGCACCTCAAAGGCCCGGCCGTTCCCTCCAACCCATCGTTGAAGCGCTTCGACAACCCTGGAGGAATCATGTTCACCAGACACGGAAAGGCGATCGCGGTCCTCGCCGCGGGAGTACTGGCGATCTCCGCGTGCGGCAGCGGCGGCGGCTCGTCGTCCTCGTCCAAGGAACTGAAGCTCTGGCATTACGAAGGCCCGGACAGCGCCATGGGGGTGGCGTGGAACCAGGCGATCAAGGAGTTCGAGCAGACCCATCCGGGCGTCAAGGTGAAGTTCGAGGAGAAGGGCTTCGAACAGATCCAGAAGACCGCGCCGATGGTGCTCAACTCCAAGGACGCCCCGGACATCCTGGAGTACAACAAGGGCAACGCCACGACCGGACTGCTGGCCAAGCAGGGGCTGCTGACCGACATCAGCTCCGAGGTCACCAAGCGCGGCTGGGACAAACTACTCAGCCCCAACATCGCCGAGACCGCCAAGTACGACGCCAAGGGCGTCATGGGCGGCGACAAATGGTACGGCGTGCCGAACTACGCCGAGTACCTCCAGGTCTTCTACAACAAGGCGCTGTTCGCCAAGTACGGCGTGAAGGTGCCCACGACCTTCGAGGAGTTCACCGCCGCGATGGACGCCTTCACGAAGAAGGGCGTCACGCCACTGGCCAACAGCGGCGCCGAGTACCCGGCGCAGCAGTACCTCTACCAGCTCGCGCTCAGCAAGGCGGACCGCCCGTGGGTGGACCGCTTCGAGCGCTACTCCGGCAAGGTCGACTTCCACGACCCGGCGTGGACGTACGCCGCGACGACGTTCGCCGACTGGGTGAACAAGGGCTACATCTCCAAGAAGTCGGTGAGCGTCAAGGCCGAGGAGGCCGGCACCTCCTTCATCGGCGGCAAGTACCCGATGTTCTTCTCCGGAAGCTGGTGGTACGGCCGCTTCGAGAAGGAGATCAAGAACTTCCAGTGGGACACGTTCCTGTGGCCCGGCAGCAAGCTGACGCTCGGGTCGAGCGGCAATCTGTGGGTCGTGCCGAAGGGGTCGAAGAACAAGAGCCTCGCCTATGACTTCATCGGCATCACGATGAAGAAGGACATCCAGAACACGCTCGCCGACAATGGCGGTGTCCCGGTCGCGGCCGACCCGAACGGCGTCGCCGACGCGAAGAACAAGAAGCTGATCCAGAACTTCACGACGCTCGCGAACAACGACGGCCTCGCCTTCTACCCGGACTGGCCGGCCCCCGGCTTCTACGACGTCCTCGTCGCCGGCACGCAGAAGCTCATGAACGGCACCGCCGCACCGGGCCAGGTGCTCGACGGCTTCGCCAAGCCCTACGACGAGAACCTCTCGAACATCGGCCACTGATGACACAGACCCTCAGCGCCCCGCCGGCCGAAGCGACGCGTCGAAGCGTCGTACGGCCGCGCGGCGGCGGCCTCTCCTACGCGGTGTACCTGGTCCCGAGCGGAGTCCTGTTCACCGCGGTCATCCTGGTGCCGTTCCTGATGAACATCGGCATCAGCCTCACCCGGTGGGACGGCATCGGAAAGCCGCGCTGGATCGGCCTGGGCAACTACACGAAGCTGATGGCCGACGGCGACTTCTGGGCGTCCTTCGAGCACAACGTCGCCCTCGTGATCGCAATGGCGATCATCCCGGCGATCGTCGGGCTGGTGCTGGCCGCCGCGCTGTTCGACGTCATCGGCAAGCGCTTCGGCCCGCGTACGGCGTCGGTGCTGCGGGCGTGTGTCTACCTGCCGCAGGTGCTGCCGTTCGCGGTCGCCGGCATCGTGTGGGCCTGGATCCTGGCGCCCGACAACGGGGCGCTGAACGAGACCCTTCGCACGGTCGGGCTCGGCTCGCTGCGCGAGGACTGGCTCGGCGACCCGAAGCTCGCGCTGTACACCGTGATGGGCGTCATGATCTGGGTCCAGATCGGCTTCCCGCTCATCGTCTTCATGGCCGGCCTGCAGCGGGTCGACCCATCGCTGTACGAGGCCGCCGAGATCGACGGAGCGTCCTGGTGGCGGCGGTTCTGGTACATCACCATCCCGCAGATCCGCCCCGAGCTGTACGTCGTGCTGCTGATCTGCACCGTCGCCGCGCTCAAGAGTTTCGACAAGGTCTACATCCTCACCAAGGGCGGGCCGGGCGGGGCGACGACCGTGCCCGCGTACGCCTCCTGGCAGGACTTCTTCGAGAAGACCCAGGTCGGGTACGGCGCGGCGATCGCCACCGTGCTCACGCTGATCATCGTCGGGCTGACCGCTCTGTTCCTGTGGCGGCAGAACAGGACCGAGGAGGCCGGATGACGATCATCTCCACGCGGCGGCGGACGCCCGGCTCGTACGCGGTCCTCGTCGCCCTCATCGTGCTCGCGGTGCTGATGATCCTGCCCTTCGCGATCATCGCTTTCAACGCGTTCAAGACGCCGGCGGAGTACTCCGCGCACGGTCCGCTCAGCCTGCCCAAGGGCCTCTACCTGCAGGGGCTCAAGGATTTCTGGGAACGCGTCGACTTCGGCGGCAAGCTCGTCAACAGCGTGCTCATCAGCGGCTCGGTGGCCGTCCTGTCGGTGCTCCTGTCGGTGCTGAACGCGTACGCGCTGGGCGTCGGCCGGATCCGCGGCCGGGTGTCGATCATGGTGGTGTTCCTGCTGGCCAACACGCTGCCGCAGGAGGTGCTCGTCTACCCGCTGTACTTCATGGCGAAGAGGGTCGGCCTGTACGACACGCGGCTCAGCGTCATCATCGTCTTCACCGCCATCCAGAGCGCGTTCGGCACGTATCTGCTGTCGTCGGTGCTGTCGGCCTTCCCACGGGAGATCCTGGAGGCGGCGCGGATGGACGGCGCGGGCCGGCTGCGGATCCTGCTGCGGATCATCGTCCCGATCAGCCGGCCGACCCTCGGGGTCCTGTTCGTCTTCTTCTTCATCTGGACCTGGAACGAGTTCTTCCTGCCGCTGGTCTTCCTGATCTCCAACGAGAACCAGACCGTGCCCGTCGCCCTCGGCGTCCTGCAGGGACAGCGCCTGATGGACGCGACGATGACCAGTTCCTCCGCCCTGCTGGGCATCGTCCCGGCCATCGTCTTCTTCCTGATCTTCCAGCGCACCCTCACCCGCGGCATCACCGTCGGGTCGGTCAAGTAAGGGGCTCGATGAAGTTCACCGACGGCTACTGGATGCTGCGCGACGGCGTCCAGGCGTCCTATCCGGTCGAGGTCCTCGACGTCACCACGGAGCCCGGGGCGTTCAGCGTGCACGCGCCGACGCAGCCGATCCGGCACCGCGGCGACATGCTCAAGGGTCCGGTCGTGACCCTCACGTACTCCTCCCCCATGCCGGACGTCATCGGCGTGACGATCACGCACTTCGCGGGCGAGGCGCCGCGGGAGCCGCACTTCGTGCTGCGGGAGGAGGACGCCGAGCCCGTGGTCGCGGTCGACGACGAGGCCGCGACGCTCACCTCCGGCGGGCTGTCCGTACGGGTCCGCCGCGGCGAGGACCACCGGGTGGAGTTCAGCGCCGGCGGCCGCGTGCTGACCTCGAACGGCCCGAAGAGCACGGCCATCATGGAGACCGGCGGCCGGCACTACATCCGCGAGCAGCTCGACCTCGGCGTCGACCACCACGTGTACGGGCTCGGCGAACGCTTCGGGCCGCTGGTCAAGAACGGGCAGACCGTCGACATCTGGAACGCCGACGGCGGCACGGCCAGCGAGCAGGCCTACAAGAACGTGCCGTTCTTCCTCACCGACGCCGGCTACGGCGTGTTCGTGAACCATCCGGGGCACGTGTCGTTCGAGGTGGGCTCGGAGACGGTCGCGCGGACGCAGTTCAGCGTCGAAGGCCAGTCGATGCAGTACTTCGTCATCCACGGCCCGACGCCGAAGGACATCCTGCGCCGGTACACCGCCCTGACCGGCCGCCCGGCGCGGCTGCCCGCATGGTCGTACGGCCTGTGGCTGTCCACGTCGTTCACGACGTCGTACGACGAGGCGACCGTCACCGGCTTCATCGACGGGATGGCCGAGCGCGACCTGCCGCTGTCGGTGTTCCACTTCGACACGTTCTGGATGCGGGAGTTCCACTGGTGCGACTTCGAGTGGGACCCGCGGACGTTCCCCGACCCGCGCGGAATGCTCGACCGGCTGAAGGCGCGCGGACTGAAGATCTGCGTCTGGATCAACCCGTACGTCGGGCAGCGCTCGACGCTGTTCACCGAAGGCAAGACACGCGGCTACCTGCTGAAACGGCCCGACGGAGACGTGTGGCAGTGGGACAAGTGGCAGCCGGGCCTGGCGGTCGTCGACTTCACCAACCCGGAGGCACGCGAGTGGTGGGCGGGCAAGCTCGGCGCGCTGCTCGACATGGGCGTCGACTGCTTCAAGACCGACTTCGGCGAGCGCATCCCGACCGACGTGGCCTGGTTCGACGGCTCCGACCCCGAACGGATGCACAACTACTACACGCATCTCTACAACGAGACCGTCTTCGAGCTGCTGCGCAAACGCCGCGGCGAGAGCGAGGCCGTGCTGTTCGCCCGCTCGGCGACGGCCGGCGGGCAGGCGTTCCCGGTGCACTGGGGCGGCGACTGCGAGTCGACGTTCGTCGGGATGGGCGAGGACCTGCGGGGCGGGCTGTCCCTCGGCATGTCCGGATTCGGCTACTGGAGCCATGACATCGGCGGCTTCGAGGGCACGCCGGACCCCGCGCTGTTCAAGCGCTGGATCGCGTTCGGGCTGCTGTCCTCGCACAGCCGCCTGCACGGCAGCCACTCCTACCGGGTGCCGTGGCTGTTCGACGAGGAGGCCGTGGACGTCCTGCGGCGCTTCACCCACCTGAAGGCGCGGCTCATGCCCTACCTCCAGGGCGTGGCGCGCGAGGCGTACGGCGAGGGCGTGCCGATGATGCGCGCCATGGTCGTGGAGTTCCCCGATGACCCGGCGGTGACCCACCTCGAACGCCAGTACATGCTCGGCGGCGACCTGCTGGTCGCGCCGGTCTTCTCGGCGGACGGCGACGTCGCCTACTACGTCCCGGCGGGGACGTGGACGCACGTCCTGACCGGCGAGCCTGTCGAGGGCGGGCGCTGGGTCCGCGAGCGCCACGGATTCCTCAGCGTCCCGCTGCTGGCGCGGCCCGGCTCGGTGATCCCGATCGGCGCGGTCGCGGACCGCCCGGACTACGACTACGCCGACGGGGTCACGCTGCACGCCTTCGCCCTGCCGGACGGGGCGCGGGTGACGACGGAGGTGCCGACGGCCGGCGGCGAGGTCGCGGCGGTGTTCACGACCACCCGCGACGGCGACGTGATCACGGTCACCGCCGAGGGCGCCGGCCGGTGGCGGCTGCTGCTGACCGGCGTACGGTCCGGGACCGCCGAGGGTGGTGTCGCATCGCCGCATGACCACGGCCTGCTGGTGGAGGCCGAAGGAGACGCCATCACGGTGAGGGGATTTCAGTGACCGGTTTCCTGTGGGGCGCGGCCACGGCGGCGTACCAGATCGAAGGCGCGGCGGCCGAGGACGGACGCGTGCCCTCGATCTGGGACACCTACAGCCGTACGCCCGGTCGCGTGCTGAACGGCGACACGGGAGACATCGCCGACGACCACTACCACCGGTGGCCTGAAGACGTCCAGATCATGGCGGCGCTGGGCCTGGACGCGTACCGGTTCTCCATCGCCTGGCCGCGCGTCCATGACCAGCGGGGCATCGACTTCTACTCACGCCTCGTCGATGCCCTCCTCGAACACGGCATCGAACCCGTCGCGACTCTCTACCACTGGGACCTTCCCCAGACTCTGGAGGACGCCGGCGGCTGGACCTCCCGCGACACCGCCCACCGCTTCGCCGAGTACGCCCAGCTCATGGGCCAGGCCCTCGGCGACCGCGTGCACCTGTGGACCACCCTCAACGAACCCTGGTGCTCGGCCTTCCTCGGCTACGCCTCCGGCGTGCACGCCCCCGGCCGCACCGATCCCGAAGCGGCCCTGAAGGCCGCCCACCACCTCAACCTCGCGCACGGCCTCGCCGCCCGCGCCCTGCCCGGCCGCACCTCGGTCACGCTCAACCTGCACCACGTACGCGGCGACGAGGAGGCCGCCCGCAAGGTCGACGCCGTCGCCAACCGCGTCTTCCTCGGACCGATGCTCGACGGCGCCTACCCGGCCGACCTCCTGGAGAACACCGCCCACATCACCGACTGGTCCTTCGTCCACGACGGCGACGAGGCGGCGATCAACGCGCCCATCGACGTACTCGGCGTGAACTACTACGCGCCGACGCTCGTACGGGCCTGGGACGGCGCGTCGCCGCGCGCCACCGACGACGGGCACGGCGACGGCAGCGCCTCCCCCTGGGTGGGCTGTGAGGACGTCGAGTTCCTGCCGCAACCCGGCCCGTACACCGCGATGGGCTGGAGCATCGACGCCACCGGCCTGACCGAGCTGCTCCTGCGCGTGCACCGCGACCATCCCGGCGTGCCCATGATGATCACCGAGAACGGCGCGGCCTTCGACGACGAGGTGCACGACCAGCGCCGGATCGACTACCTGCGCGACCACATCAACGCCGTCGGCCAGGCCATGAAGGCCGGCGTGGACGTGCGCGGTTACTTCGTCTGGTCGCTGCTGGACAACTACGAGTGGGCGTACGGCTATTCGAAGCGGTTCGGCATCGTCCACGTGAACTACGAAACGCGGGAACGCACGTGGAAGGACAGCGCGCGCTGGTACCGCGACACCGTTTCCCACCTGCCTCGGGGTCCGCTCACCGACTAGGAGCCACCTGTGAAACCCAGACCCTGGATCTCCGTGACGCTCGCCGTGGCCCTGCTGGCCACGCTCGGGCCGACCGCACACGCCCGTTCCACCCAGTCCTTCCAGAACCCGCGGCTGCCGCTCGCCACGCGCGTCGCCGACCTGCTCGGGCGGCTGACCCTCGACGAGAAGGTGTCGCTGCTCCACCAGTACGAACCGGCCATCCCGCGCCTGGGCGTGAAGGCGTTCAAGACCGGCACCGAGGCCCTGCACGGTGTCGCCTGGTCCACCGACAAGAACAACGGCGGCGCGGTCGTGACCGCGAAGGGCACGGTGTTCCCGCAGGCGGTGGGCCTGGCCTCCACCTGGGACCCGGCGCTCATCAAGCAGGTCGGCTCCGCCGTCGGCGACGAGGCGCGCGGCTACAACTCCATCGACGCGGACGTCTGGGGCACGCAGCTGTGGGCGCCGGTGGTGAACCTCCTGCGCGACCCGCGCTGGGGCCGCAACGAGGAGGGCTACTCCGAGGACCCCTACCTCACCGGGGCGATCTCCACCGCGTACGGCTCGGGCATGGAGGGCGACGACCCCGACCACCTCAAGACGGCGCCCGTCCTCAAGCACTACCTCGCCAACAACAACGAGGCGCACCGGGACACCTCGTCGTCGGAACTGCGGCCGCGTGTGCTGCACGAGTACGACGAGCAGGCGTTCCGGCCGGCCATCGCCGCCGACGCGGCCACCGGCGTGATGGCCTCCTACAACCTGGTCAACGGCCGGCCGAACACGGTGAACCCGGACCTGAACGACGCCGTACGGTCCTGGACGGGCCGGGACCTGCTGAACGTCAGCGACGCCGGCGCCCCGGACAACCTGGTCGGCAGCGAGGGCTACTACGCCACGCAGCCGGAGGCCGACGCGGCCGTGCTGAAGGCCGGCCTGGACAGCTTCACCGTCAACGACACCGACGGCTCCAAGACCCTCAACGCGGTCAAGTCCGCGCTGGCGCAGGGCCTGTTGAAGGAGTCCGACGTCGACACGGCGGTCCGGCACATCCTGAGCGTCCGGTTCCGGCTCGGCGACTTCGACCCCGGTGGCGGACCGTTCGGCGGCATCACCAAGGACGTCATCAACAGCCCGGCGAACCAGCGGCTGGCCCGGCGGACCGCCGACCAGGCCATGGTGCTGCTGAAGAACTCCCGTTCCGCCCTTCCCCTGAAGACCGGCAAGGTCGCCGTGGTCGGGCCGCTGGAGAAGACCCTGTACACCGACTGGTACTCCGGCTCGTTGCCGTACGCCGTCACCCCGCTCGACGGAATCAAGGAGCGGGCCGGAGGCACGGTCACCGACAGCGAGGGCACCGACCGGATCGCGCTGAAGGACGTCGCCACCGGCCGGTACGTCACGGGCGGGACCGGAGCGGGCGCGACGCTGAAGGAGAGCGCCACCACCGCGGACACCACGACGCAGTTCGACGCCTTCGACTGGGGCCAGGGCGTGCTGACGCTCCGCAGCGTCGCGAACGGGAAGTACGCCGGATACAAGGGCCCCGGGTTCGCCAACGACCAGGCGCAGCCGAACGGCTGGTTCGTCCAGCAGCAGTTCAAGCTGGAGAAACAGGCCGACGGCACCTACCTCATCCGGTACGCCGGCTACGACGCCGACCAGTCGTGGTTCGGCGACAAGAAATACGTGAAGGCGGCCGATGACGGCACACTGGTCCTCACGACGGCCGGTGACGCGGCGCACTTCGCCAAGGACACCGTCAGCAGCGGCGTCGACGAGGCGGTGAAAGCCGCCAAGGGCGCGGACACCGCGGTCGTCGTGGTCGGCAGCATGCCGTTCATCAACGGCCGCGAGGACCACGACCGGACCACGATGGCCCTCGCCGAAGGCCAGGAGGCGCTGGTCAAGGCCGTGACCAAGGCGAATCCGCACACGGTCGTGGTCGTGGAGAACAGCTACCCGACGACGCTCGGCTGGGAGCAGGACAACGTCCCGGCGATCCTGTGGACCACGCACGCGGGCGCCGAGACCGGCCACGCCATCGCGGACACGTTGTTCGGCGACAGCGACCCCGCCGGGCGCCTCACCCAGACGTGGTACCGCTCGGACACCGGCCTACCGGACATCCTCGACTACGACGTCATCAAGTCCGGCCGGACGTACCAGTACTTCCAGGGCCGTCCGCTCTACCCGTTCGGCCACGGGCTGTCCTACACCTCGTTCCGGTACGGACGGCTGAAGGTGTCCGCGTCCGGCGGGAAGGTCCACGCGGATCTCGACGTCACGAACACCGGGAAGCGCGCCGGTGACGAGGTCGTCCAGCTGTACACGCACCAGCGGGCCTCCCGCGACAAGGAGCCGCTGAAGTCGCTGCGCGCCTTCCAGCGAGTGCACCTGTCCCCGGGCGCGACCACGACGGTACGGCTGACGTTCCCGGTCTCCGCGCTCGCCCACTGGGACGTCACGCGGAACCGGTCCGTGGTGGAGTCCGGGACGTACGACGTGCTGGCCGGGTCGTCATCGGCCGACATCCGGCTGCAGGCGGCGCTCCCCGTGGCGGGCGAGCGGATCCCGCCCCGGGACCTGTCGAAGCCGACGCGCGCCGCGGACTTCGACGACTACCAGGGGGTGCACCTCGTCGACGCGTCCAAGGCCGGCGGCGACGCGGTCAGCGCCTCGGACGGCCTGCTGAGGTTCACGGACGTCTCGCTCGGACCGGACGCGGCCACGTTCACGGCCCGTACGGCCGGCGCGGGCACCGTGGAGATCCGGCTGGACTCCCCCACCGGCCCGCTCGCCGGGACCGCGAAGGCGGCCCCGGCCGGCGACGCCTACTCCTACACGACCACGACCGCCGCCCTGCACGGCGCGAAGGGGCGCCGCGACGTGTACCTGATCCTGAGAGGCGGCCTGCGAATCAGCACCTTCTCTCTGCGCTGACCGGCGCGCGGCTCCCGTACGGCGCTTAGAAGGGGTACGGGGCGATGTCGCCCCGCATCGTCACCCAGCGCGTCTCGGTGAACGCGTCGATGTTCGCCGAGGCGCCGCCGAACCTGGAGCCGGTGCCGGAGGAGCCCACACCACCGAAGGGCGCCACGGCCTCGTCGTCCACGGTCTGGTCGTTGATGTGCACGATGCCCGACGGGATGCGCTCGGCCAGGTCGAGGGCCTTCATGACGTCACGGGACAGGATGCCGAGCGACAGGCCGTACTCCGTGCCGGTCGCCAGGGCCACGGCCTCCTCCAGGGACCCGAACGCGCTGACCGGCGCGACGGGGCCGAAGATCTCCTCGGCGTACGCGGGTGTCTCGGGCGTGACGCCGGTGAGGACGGTGGGCCGGTAGAAGAGCCCCTCGTACGTGCCGCCGGCGGCGACGCTCGCGCCCGCGTCGACGCTGGCGGTGACCAGGGCGTGCACCTTGTCGCGCTGCACCTCGTCGATGATCGGGCCGAGCGCGACCTGCGAGGTCGCGGGGTCACCGACGGGCAGGGCGTCGGCCTTGGCGGCGAGCCGCTCGGTGAACTCGCCCACGATCCGCTCGTGGACCAGATGCCGCCCGGTCGTCATGCAGATCTGCCCCTGATGCATGAACGACCCGAACGCCGCGGCCGACACGGCCAGGTCGAGGTCGGCGTCGTCGAGCACGATCAGCGCGGAGTTGCCGCCCAGCTCCAGGTGGGCGCGTTTGAGGAGCCGGCCGGCCGCCTCGCCGACCTTGCGCCCGGCCGCGGTGGAACCCGTGAAGGAGACGACCCGCACGTGCGGGCTCGCGACGACCGCCTGCCCGGCCTCGGCACCGCCCGGCAGCATGTGCAGGACGCCCGCCGGCAGTCCCGCCTCCTCGAAGACCCGCGCGATCGCGACCCCACCGGACACCGCGGTGCGCGGGTCGGGCTTGAGGACGACGGCGTTGCCGAGGGCCAGCGCGGGAGCGACCGAGCGGATGCCGAGGATCAGCGGGAAGTTGAACGGCGCGATCACGCCGACGACGCCCGCAGGCACGCGCCGGGCCAGGCTGAGCCGCTTCTTCGTGGTCGGCAGGATGTCGCCGAGGTTGTGCGAGGCCAGCCCGGACGCCTCGAAGCACTCCTGTGCCGCGATGTGCGTCTCCAGCGCCGCCTTCGGCGGGATGGCGCCGGTCTCTCGCACGATCCAGCCCTCGATCTCGGCGGCATGCTCCTCGAACAGCAGCCCCGCCCGGCGCAGGACCGCGGCGCGCTCCTCGAAGGAGGTCGCCGCCCAGACGCGCTGCGCCGCCGCCGCCTCGGACGCGGCGCGCATGACCTCGTCGCGGCCACCGACGCCCACTCGGCCGATCTCCGCCCCGGTCGCGGGCTCTATGACGGCCGCGTCCCCCGACGGCGACGCGCTCCAGCCGCTGCCGAAGACCGATCCCGTCCAGACCTTCTCGTCGAGCAGACCCATGGCCGTTCCCTTCCTCGGTGTCCGTTCAGGAAGGCCCTACGGCGGTCGAGGTGTCCGCTCGGCGTCTCCCGCCTCGATCTCACCAGTGATCCATCCGCGCCGGAAGAGCAACGCCTTCAGCTCCCCGAGAGTCGCCGGATCAACGTGATTTCTCAGACCCGCCCTGGCCGATGCCGACGGTCCCTTCACGGGGCTCTTCGGCGGGCCGGTCGAGGTGGGCGGAGACGACGACGTCGCCCGGGCGGTCGCGGCCGGGGGCGCGGCGGGAGATCAGGCGCGGCCCGGGACGCTCCAGGCGTACGGAGCGCTCCGGGAGGACCTCGGGCAGGAACGACGTCGCCCGCCGCCGTACCGAGTCGACCGTGAACCACGCCGCCCGCCCGTCCCGGCGCACCACCTTCACCCGGTCCCCCTCCCGTACCCGCGCCAGCCGGTGGAAGGCGTTCCTGCCGGTGTCGGGCCCGACGTAGCCGACCATGAACCCCGGCCTGACCGGACGATGCCGCGTACGGGAGCGCACGCTCAACTGAACCTCGTGCCGTGCCGGAACCCGGGCGTCGCCCAGATGCCGTACCGGGATCCGGGCATCGCGCAACTCGACGTGTTCCGGGCGGACGGGTCGCCGCTTTACGCCGCCGTGCGCGTGCAGGCCGGTGAGCAGAGCGGCCACCGCCATGACGGCGGCACCGGCCTTCATCGAGTCGGACACGGATGGGCTGATACCCGAGCCCGTCTCCGAAAGACCGGATCGGTCGGCAAAAAAAGAGTCTGACGTGGGGAAACGCGGGTCACTTCGGACGGAATGGACGCGCGTCTCCCGGGTATTCACCGATGATGAGCGAATCCTTGCCCGACCAGTCGTCGCTGGAGGAACGGCTCGCCGCCGAGCGCCTGAGCACCCTCGAACGCATCGCCGCACTCGACCGCGACCGCGACCGGCATCGTGGAGGCGGCGGCCGGAATCGGCATCGACGACGAACACGACCCCGAAGGCGCCACAATCGCCTTCGAGCGCTCCCAGATCGAGGCCCTCCTGGACCAGTCACGCCGCCACCTGTCCGAACTCGACCGAGCGCTGCGCCGAATCCAGGAAGGCGAGTACGGCATCTGCGAACGCTGCGGCCACCCCATCGCCCCCGACCGCCTGACCGCCCGCCCATCAGCGAGCACCTGCATCTCCTGCGCATCGGCGAGCTGATTCTCACGCCGCTCTAGTGATCGGCCAACCAGGGCACAGCGAGACAGTGCAGCCCGCGCCTGTTCGGCCTTCCGCGAAAAATTCGACCGAATCGCCTGCGACGCCGCCGAACTCTCCCCCGAGCTCATCACCCTGGACGAGTGGGGCTACCTCATCGTCAACACCCCTCATATCCCAGCAAAATCCAAACGCCACGCCCAGAGAACCGCCACCCTCTGCCCCAAACCGGCCATCCACCTGTCGAACCGAAGATGACCAATCGCCATGACCGAGCGTCACGACCAGACTGCAAGCCGAAGGATCACGCACGTCAGCCAAGTGACACCACGGCAAGCGTGTTACCGCAGTTCCAGAGGGTGATCCCCACTCACGACCGCATCAGGACACCACACCCGACACGGATCACAGCCACCGGCACAACATCAACGCTCCGGAGTCCGTACACTCAGATCGATCGACCGGCGCCCATAGCTCAGCCGGATAGAGCATCGGACTTCTAATCCGACGGTCGGGGGTTCGAATCCCTCTGGGCGC
>CAVTOG010000018.1:0-118103 GCA_963736325.1 uncultured Actinomycetota bacterium
TACAGATCCGCCACACCACTGCGGTACAGGCTGCGCAGCGCGCTGCCCGTACACCGACACGTTTCGCCGCGCTCGTCGACGCCCTTGCGGAAGCGTTCCCCGCCACGCCGATATCGAAGATCCACGGGATGCTCACCGAGCTTGTGCGGCAACGGTTCCTGCCGACCGTTTTAAGGCCCTCGACCACGGTCGCCGACCCGCTTGCTCATGTGCTCGCCCAGCTGGACATGATCGGCCACGTCAAGCAGGTCGGTGCGACCGTGCAGGAACTGCATGCGATCCGTGCCGACCTCGAACGTCACAACCGTGCCGAAGCGGCCGACCGTACGGCAACCCGAGCCGCGGCGGTACGGCGGATGAAAGCTCTGTCGCGAGCCGGAAAGACTCCGCTCGCAGTGGACCTGTGGCTCGACTGTGAGGTGCAGCTGCCTGCTCAGCTTGCCCGAGATATGGAAGCGGCGACCACAGCGCTGCTCCGTCTGACCGCCCAGCCCACCGGCTCTGCCGCCTGGCGCGACTACCACAGCGAGTTCCTCGACCGGTACGGCATCGGCACGCTCGTGCCGGTCACCGATGTGATCGACCCGGACACGGGGCTCGGTTACCCCGCCACCTACCCGGGGTCGCTACGTCCGGAACCCCGACTGCCCCAGCGTACGAGCCGCGACGATGTACTGCTCGCACTGATCCATCGAGCAGCGCTGGAGGGGACCGACGAACTGGTCCTCGACGACGACGTGATCTCCCGAATCTCGGACGGTGACCTGTCCGCAGCCCCGGTGCCACCACACGTGGAGTTGAGCGCACGCATCCACGCCACGTCCGCGGACGCTCTCGACAGTGGGGACTACACGCTGAGCGTCGCACCGGCTCGGGCGGTCGGAACGATGACCGGTCGCTTCACTCGTGATGCCACGATGGGAACAGCAGACGTGTTCGCCGGCCTGCCGACCAGCGTGACCGGCGCGATCCCGGCACAGCTTCTGTTCCCACCGGCCTTCTCGCACGCCGAGAACGTGGCGCGTGTTCCCCGCTTCCTGCCCCACATCATCACGCTCGGAGAGCATCGGTCCGAGGACGAGGGTGAGATCCCGCTCGAAGACCTCGCCGTCACGGCGGACTGGTCACAGCTCTATCTGGTCTCGCTGTCGAAGCGCCGTGTCGTCGAGCCGCTGGTCTTCAACGCCCTTGCGCTCGACAAGCAGCCGCCGACCATCGCGCGATTTCTCGTGCACCTCCCGCGAGCCTGCATGGCCTCCTACACCGAATTCGACTGGGGCGCCGCAGCGATGCTTCCGCATCTGCCACGCGTACGGTATGGGCGGACTGTGCTCTCACCGGCCCGGTGGCGGATCACTGGCGCCGACCTGCCTTCGACCCGCGCGACGGTGACCGAATGGATGCACGCTCTGGAGGAGTGGCGGAAGACGTGGCGGCTTCCTGAGACCGTCGAGTTGCGCGACGGGGACCGGGTGCTGCGGCTCGACCTCGCCGAGCCGGCACACGGGGTGCTCTTGCGAGAGCACTTGAAGCGATCCGGCCACGCGATCCTCACCGAAGCCACTGACGACATCGATCTCGGGTGGCTGGACGGCCACGCCCACCAAGTCGCGTTCCCCATGCTGTCGACGCGGCCGGCCACGCCATCCCCGCTCACCAGCGGACGGCCTCTGGTCCAGATCACGAACACTCGCGGGCATCTGCCCGGCGGCCCTAGTTCACAGTGGCTGTACTGCAAGGTGTACGCCCATCACGGTCGCCAGTCCGAAATCATCACCGAGCACCTGCCCCGGCTTCTCGATGAGCTTGACGCCCCTCGGTGGTGGTTCTTGCGCTACCACTCGCCCACCGAGACCGACCACCTGCGGCTCCGCATCGCAGTTGCTGGTCCAACCCAATTCGGCGCGTATGCCGCCATCGTTGCCTCGTGGGCGGAGGGGCTTCGGCGCATTGGCCTGACACGGCGATTGGTACTTGATACCTACGTGCCCGAAGTCGGTCGCTATGGGGACGGCACGGTGCTGGCAGCCGCCGAGGCGGTATTCGTCGCCGACTCCGCAGCGGTCCTCACCCAACTACGGCTTCCCGAGACGGCGTACCCCGCAGCGTTCACGGCAGCGAACATCGTGGACCTCGCCTGCGGCTGGTGCGGCACCGCCGACGCTGGAATCAACTGGCTGATCGAGCACGCAACCAACCACGAGCACTCGCCTGTACCTCGGGAGGTCCTCACCCAGGCCGTCAATCTGGGCAACCCGCGGGAGGGCTTCGCCACGATACGGAAGTTGCCCGATGGTGAGGACCTCGCGGAGAAATGGGAGGAGCGTCGTACCGCCCTGGCCGCGTACCGGCGTCTCCTTCCGCCAGCCGTCGCCCCGACGCCGGTGCTGGAATCGCTGTTGCACATGCACCACATTCGCGCGATCGGACTCGACCGTGACAGCGAGCAGCGATGCCGCCGGTTGGCCAGGGCCGCCGCACTGGCCGCGCGGGCGACAACGGAGACCCGGTGATGGACCCGATCGCGCACCCGCCCGCCGACGAGCCCGCCCCGGGCTGGGGACAGTCGTTGTCGGCTGGTTCTCCCGGAATCGCTTTGCTGCACGTCGAGCGGGCACGCTCCGGAATGGCCGGCTGGGATGCCGTTCATGCCTGGATCACCGCGGTGACTCGCTCACCGGTGTACGCAGATCCAGAATGTTCCCTGTTCCAGGGTGCACCCGCTCTCGCCTTCGCCCTACACGTAGCGGACCAGCCGGGCTACGCCCCCGCGCTGCGCACCTTGGACAGCTGCATCATGTCGTTGACCCGCCGTCGCATCACGAATGCGTACGCCCGCATGGACCGGCAAGAGCTGCCCGCGCTGAGCGAATACGACCTCATCAAGGGCTTGACCGGGCTCGGCGTCTACCTCCTGAACCGCGATCCGGGCGGTCCGACGCTCCACGCGGTCTTGGACTACCTCGTTCGACTCACCCACCCGTTGCGCCTGAACGGCGAGCTACTGCCAGGCTGGTGGACAGGCCACGCCACCAACGACAAGCCCTCGCCGTCCCTGCCCGGAGGGCACGGCAACCTCGGCATCGCGCACGGCATCTCCGGGCCGCTAGCACTGCTGGCCATCGCGATGAAACGCGACGTCATCGTGAACGGCCATGCCGAGGCCATCGCAACCATCTGCACGTGGCTGGATACGTGGTGTCAAGACGACGTCCCCGGTCCGTGGTGGCCTGGGTGGGTCACCCGCGAAGAGCTAAGAGACCAACGACTGCGGCAGACAGGCCCGATGCGCCCGAGCTGGTGCTACGGCACACCCGGCCTCGCGCGTGCCCAGCAACTCGCAGGCCAGGCGATTGGTGACACCGGCCGGCAGGCCGTCGCCGAACACGCACTCCTCGGCTGCGTCTCCGACCCGAGCCAGCTCGACCAGCTCAGCGACGTATCTCTGTGCCACGGCTGGGCCGGGCTACTCCACGTCGTATGGCGTAGCGCCAAAGACTCCTCCGACGGTGCGCTGGCTTCGCGTATGCCGGGCCTGCTGGCGCGCTGGGAACAACACACCAACGTCGAGCCGGCAACCGGCCTCGGCCTGCTAGAGGGCGCCGCAGGTGTGCGACTGGCCCAGCACGCCGTGACCCATGATCCACCCACCCTTCGGTGGGACGCCTGTCTGCTCCTGGACGGCTGAAGTACGGCCGTGTTTCCCCGCCTGACCATGAGCGACTGGCTAAGATCCGGCCCGCTACCTGGGCCTTACACGAAAGGAAGCCGAATGAATACAACCGCTCCGGCGAACCCATATGACCTACGCAACCGGATGGTCGACGACATCGTCCGCGCCGGCCGCGCGCGTTCCAGCCGCGTCGAGGAGGCCATGCGGACCGTCCCCCGAGAGCAGTTCGTCCCGGAGGTCACTCCCGAGGAGGCGTACGCCGACAAGGCCGTGATCACCAAACGAGCCGATGACGGTGCGCTTCTCAGCTGCGCGTCCGTGCCCAGGGTCGTCGCGATGATGCTCGACCAGCTCGACGTCCGCCCCGGCGACCGCGTCCTGGAGATCGGAGCGGGAACCGGATACAACGCCGCGCTCCTGGCGCATCTGACCGGCCCGACCGGACAGGTCACCACCGTCGACATCGACCCGGACGTAACCGCGAAGGCCAGGCGGGCGTTGGACGCCACCGACTACCACCATGTGAACGTCGCCACGAGGGACGGCGCGCTCGGCGACGTCGAGCACGCACCGTACGACCGCATCATCTACACCGCAGGCGCGTGGGACCTCCCGGCCACCATCCGTGGCCAGCTCGCACCGGGCGGACGTCTCGTGGTGCCGCTGCGGTGGCGCGGTCAGACACGTGGCATCGCCTTCGTGCGCGACGGTGAACTGCTCCGCTCCGACTCCGTCGAGCTGTGCGGCTTCGTGCCTATGCTCGGCGAAGACGGAGAACGGCACGGGCACATCGACGATGGCGCCCTCGTCACCCTCCACTACGACCAGGACCAGTCCATCGACCCGGTGGCGATGCACGGCGTCCTCAACCAACCCAGGACCGAGGCCTGGTCGAGTGTCACGGTCGGCGGCAACGAACCCTTCGACGGCGTGTGGCTCCGCATGACCAGCACCGAGCCGGGCACCTGTCGGATCGAGGCTGACGCCGCTGCGAAGGAGACCGGTCTGTGCACTCCCGCGATCTCGTCTCGCAGCCCCGCACTCGTAGAGGGGCACTCGCTCTCGTACTTCACGCTGCGCCGACTCGACGACAACGACGCCGGCTCTCGTTGGGAACTTGGCGCGATCGGACACGGACCGGCTGGCCAAGACCTCGCTGAGCGACTGTGCAAGCACATCCACGTGTGGGGGCAAGCCCGGAATACCGTGCCCACCATCACTGTCCAGCCCGCGGGCACGCCAGACAAAGGCCTCTCCGAAGGGACGGTAATCGACAAGGAACACACCAGGCTCACCGTCTTCTGGCCGTAACTGCCGCTATCGGTCAGGCGAGCGGTCCGAGCCGTTCGCCTGGCCTACGCGGCTTTCCATTCGGTTAAAGCTTCATCGCGTCCAATGCGTCAGTGACAAGATGCAGGCCGGGTTCGGATGAGACCTGCTCGCTTGCCATCTTCTGCGCCAGTACCGGATCCATCATCGCCTCCATTCGGTTCACCATGGCCGCTATCTTGGCCATCATTTCCTGCTGCGGGTCGGAATCCTTCTGCTGGTACCCCAAGACCACGTTCATCGCGGTGGCCGCGGTCTCACTCTCCTCTGACAGTGCCCAGACGTAGTGCGTCGTTGAAGTCAGATCGTTGTGTCCTAGGCGAGCTTGCACATCCGGCAACGGGACACCGTGGGCGAGCAGAAGCGACGCGTGGGAGTGCCGCAGCTGGTACGGAGTGACATCCACGCCGACGGCTTTACGAGCCGGGATCCAAATTTTGCTCCATTCACTGGAGGCGATGAAGTCGTTGCCGTCTCGACGTATTCGTCTTTTCGTCACCTTTCCCCTGCGTGCCATTTTTTCGACCCGATAGGCTGAGCGATAGTCCCGGTAGGTTTGGACACAGGGCCCACACCGGCACTTGTGTTTTGTGTAAGTACTGATCTTGCAGTGCGTGATGAGGTTGCCTGTAACAGGCGAAGCGAACGTGGTCCTACTCGCTTCCATCATCTCTTCCTCGGTGCAGCGCGGCATGTTCACCCATGCTGTTTCCGACATGAACAGGCGCACCGGGAAGATTAGGTCGCCGTATTTCATCCCGTGCTCGTGAACATGAGCGTGGATCTTCTCCACGAGCGGGCGGCCGATCTTGAAGCGCCGATGTTCGCCGTTCTTTGTGTACGGACGTGTGTAGAAACGGCCGCCGGTTGGGTGGAACTGCCTTGAGATCTCGACCGTCGAGCGACAGACCGTCAACATCCCGGTTCTATAGTCGAGGTCGCCCTCCTGAAAGGAGATCGCCTCACAGAACCGTGTTCCCGTGGAGATGATGTACTCGGCGAACAGGCGCTGTGTCTCCAGAGGCAACCGAGAGGAGAGGTCCCAGAAGACCGTCTCGTTGATCACCTTGATCGTCTTGTTCGCCGCCTGCTTGCCCACGTTCAGGCCTTGAGCGGGATTGTCGACTCGGTACCCCATCGTCACCGCCAGACCGAGCACGGCCGACAGCACCGACCGGCAGGACTTCCGCGTATTCACGGTCTCCCCGGCATCGGCCAGCGCTGTGAAGTATTTGATCGCGCTGGTCGCATTGAACGTCGCCACATGAAAGGTCTGCAGGTATGGACGAACGTGGTTGACCCAAGTCGAGAAGTAGTTCTGCATCGTATTGGGTTCGACACGGTGGTGCCGTTGGAAGATCGGCCAGAACTCCTCGAACGTCACCGCCCGCTTCTGCGCCAACGTCATCGAGTCCAGCGAATCGCCGGCCGGCTTGCCCTCCTCATGGCGGGCAGCTCTCAACGCCTCAAGCTCGTCATCGTATGTACCAGCCGACCGCGGGGTACCCATCGCGTCGTAGTACATCCCGGTATAGCGCGCCCGCCCGGTCCGCGTGCTCACCTTGATGGTGACGTACGGTTGCCGCATTCAACTCCTCCGCCCATGATCAACGGCTAGCGAATCGGCTAACGAACTGCCCGACAGGGCACTCCACCAGTCTCCACTAGTCCTTGATCAACATGCCCCTGACCTGCACTTTTGCAGTCATATTAGCCATTTAGTGGCAATTTTGGGGACATGGGAGGGCTCCGGCAACGTCGCCGCCCTCGACGTGCTCCGTGCCATGGCGAAGGAGCCCGAGACGGTCGAGGCGTTCTTCGGCGAGGTGACACAGGCCGCCGGAGCGGACTCACGGCTCGACGAGGCCCTGGCCGGCCTGCGGCGGGAGCTCGGCGACCTGGACGGCATCGAGGGCCGGGCACGGCGGATCGTTGAGCGGATGGCGCTGGTGTTGCAGGGATCGTTGCTGGTCAGGCACGGCCACCCGGCGGTCGCGGACGCGTTCTGCGCCTCCCGCCTCGGCGGCGACTGGGGCCGCGCGTTCGGCACCCTGCCTTCCGGCGTCGACTTGTCCTCGATCATCGAACGCGTTCGTCCGAAGGTCGGCTGAGCCGCACTGCTTCTGCGAACGCCTGGAGAGCGGTGAGTAACCGACCTCACCACCAGGACGGACCGAATGCTTCGGTTCCCGGAACGGGGCGGTGAGCAGGACCGGCAGCAGGCAGGCGAGCAGGAGTCACATCGGTACCGCCGGGCGGTCGTGGCAGACCGGCGGACCTGATGAAGGCCGCTGTCCGACGACGAACCCGAGCAGACATGCCATCAGGCCGGGCACACCAGGGTCGTTCCCATGCCGTCGTCGGTCTTGATCGGCTTGCCCTTGCTCATGTCGACCTTCCATCCGGGCGTGGACCGCGCCGCGCCCGAGGCGACCGGAGGGCCGGTGGCTTCACTCCAGAGGGTGTGGTGCGAGCAGGCGGAGGTGTCCGTGCTCGCGGGTTCGGTGACGGGCGGCCCCGGTCGTCCTCGCCGGCCCGCCCTGGGCGGCGGCGATCCGCCTCGCGATGGGAGCGCCGGTCGCCGCCTTAGAGCGATCTCAAGATGAATTCCCTGTGAACTCTTCAGCTGCGCGCACTTATGTCTTGACAGTTGGACACAAGCCATTGAGTCAAGTTTTGGCAAAGTCTGACGAACCTCTCTCTATGTAGCGGGCTATCTAGCGCTTCGCTGTAAGCGTTGTCATTTGCGACCGACAGATGTCATAGTCTGCGCCACTGCCGCTGACCGACGCCGGCGTAATCCTGACAACCCTGGAGAAAAAATGGACCTCGAAAGGGTGCCAGATTCTTCTACGGCAACTGATTATTCACCGGCAGTAACCACTCGAATTCCCGACCTCGTACCAGATGACTCCGCACGCCTGAACGACGAGGAAGAAAGGCGGATGCAGCCTTCGCGAAGGTCGGCCGGAAGCCGCCTCCGGCTCTTGCGCACCCACGAACGACACCGGTCGTCGACGGCGAACGCCGGCCTGCCGCACCCCATCCGGCACTGTTCAACTGCGGAATCGTCTCAGTTACACAGCTCGGACCGACCCGCCGCCCCCAGCCGCCGAACGCCGTCGGGCGACGGCGTCGGACCTGGGAGACCATAAAGCCCCGCCCCCTCCAAGGCCGCTCAGGCGCAATGTTTCACGATGATGGCCGAGCCCCTGCCCAATGCCCGGCGACGGCCCCTCGGAGGACGTGAACGGCGCGAGTTCGCCGAGCAGACGGCGTAGTCGGCCCATATCACGAACCACCGTGGAACGAAATCCGGTGCACCATGGCCGGGCCGCCACGCATTCACCAGCCGTTCCGGAATTCACGTGATCGCGGTCGACCGGCAACAGTTTCTGGCAATCCCGTACTCCCATCCATTAACTCGAATGGGACGTCGTCACGAAACGGCAGTTTCGACGAAAAACACGTCACCTCGCAGGCCCCTGAGCCACACCCGTGCGATCGGAGCGCAGGGCGTCCTCCTGCGCGCTCCTCAACAAGGAGACCAACCATGGCCGTCGAGTTCCTCGAACATCCCCGTAGGCTCTTGCGCGCTCGCGATTCCCGGGCCGCCAACGACGGACGGCTGACCGCCCTGGCCCTGGCCGCTCGTGCGGGTCTGGCCGCCGACGTCGACGCCTTCGTGCGGGCCTTCCAGCCCGAGGTGTGGAGGTTCATCGCCTTCCTCACCGACGCCGATTCGGCCGACGATCTGACGCAGGACACGCTCATCCGCGCTCTCCGCAGCCTGCCCCGATTCGCGGCGCGGTCGTCCGCACGGGTCTGGCTGATGTCCATCGCCCGGCGCGTCGTGGTCGACCACCACCGCTACTCGGCGGCCCGTCCTTCGATCGGCGTCGGGGACTGGCAGAGCCTCGCCGAACGGCGGCCATCCCGCGGGGAGCCGGGCTTCGACGAGCGGATCGCGTTGACGGAGCTGCTCGCGTCCCTCCCGGACGGATGGCGCAGGGCGTTCGTGCTGACCCAGCTGTCCGGGCTGAGCTACGACGAGGCCGCGGACCTGCTCGGCTGCCCCGTCGGCACCGTCCGTTCGCGGGTGGCCAGGACCAGGGAACGGCTGGTGGGTCAGATCCACATCGCGGATCGGAACAGTCTCGAATTCGAGAAATAGCGATTCTCCGGGAACCAGGAGCCGGGCCGAACCGACTTTTGACCCAAAAGCATCATGAGCGAGAGGGCCCGCGATGGTGATCCCGGCACGAGACGTTGAGGACGCTCCCGCGCGTACGGGCGATCAGTGGAGCCTTGTCGCCGTCGCGGGGATGCTCGCGTTCGTCGCGATGCTGGACATGAACATCGTCAACGTCGCGCTGGCCGGGCTCGGCGCCGACCTGGGCGTCTCCGCGGAAACGGCGCAGTGGGCGGTGCTGGGCTACCAGGTGCCGGTGGTGGCGTTGCTGCTCCCGGTCGGCCGCTGGCTGGACGGCGCGGGAATCCGCGCCGCGCTGCTCGTCTCGATCACCGGGTTCGCGCTGGCGAGCGCGACCGCCGCGCTCTCGCCCTGGGTCGGCTGGCTGATCGCGGCCAGGGTCGTGCAGGGTGGCTTCGGCGCGATCCTGTTCGTGCTGATGCCCGCGCTCGCGGCCCAGGCCGTCCGGCCCGAGCTGCGTGGCCGGGCCATGAGCGTGCCTGCGACGCTCGGCCCGCTGGGCGCGGCCGTCGGCCCGGTGGCCGGCGGGATCCTGCTGGACCACCTCGGCTGGCGGGCGATCTTCCTGGTGAAGATCCCGTTCTGCGTCGCGGTACTGGTCGTCGTCTGGCGCGCACTCCCGCGCGGAGCGGGCCTGCCGCTGCCGGGACGCCGTGAGGTCGGCGACGCCGTGCTGATGGGCGGCGCGATGATCGCCGTCCTGCTCGCGCTGACCTTCGCCGCGGACTCGCCCGCCTGGCTCGCGCTCGCGGTCGTCGGCCTCGGCCCGCTCGTCCGGTGGGCCCGCGGGGCAGGCGGCCGGGACGTCATCTCGGTGGTGCGCTCCTCGCGCACGCTGCCGGTGGATGCGGCCGTGCTGGCGCTGGGCGCGGCCTTCGCCGCGATGCACTACATGGTCGCGGTCCACCTGCAACGCGACGAAGGGGTCGGCGGGACCGCCACCGGCCTCACTGTCCTGGCGTTCCCGCTAGCGATGGGGCTGGCCGGGCCGATCGGCGGGCAGCTCGCCGACCGATGGGGTGCCCGGCCCGCCGCGGTGACGGGCGCGGCCGTCACCGCGGCGGGCCTGCTCCTGCTGGTCCTGATCGGTGGTGACTGGTCACCGCCGGACGTGGCATGGCGGCTGGCGCTCGCCGGGTTCGGCATGGGCCTGTACGGCGGGCCGTCCCAGGCCCTGGTGATGACGGCCGTGCCGCCGGAGCGAATGCCCACCGCGGGCGCCGCCGTGCAATTCGCCCGCAGCGTCGGGTTCGCCCTCGGCCCGGCTCTCGCGGTGGCCGTCTGGGGAATCGCAGGCTCCGGGGACGGCGGGGTCCGTGCCGCGCTCGCCCTCGCCGCCGCCCTCGGATGCCTGGCGGTGGGCCTGCTGGCCGCCGGGCGGACCGCACCGGTCCGCCGTTCCTAGGACCCCACTGAACCTGAAGAGAAAGGGAGCGCGAATGTGCGGAATCACCGGATGGGTCTCATTCCGGCCAGGTGAGGAGGACCGTCGGCCCGTCATCGAGGCGATGACCTCCACCCTCACCCGCCGTGGCCCGGACGCCGGTGGCGTCTGGCTGGGGGAACACGCCGCGATCGGGCACCGCCGGCTCGCGGTGATCGACCTGGAGGGCGGGGTCCAGCCGATGGCGGCGGGTCCGGCCGTCCTGACCTACAGCGGCGAGGTCTACAACCACCACGAGCTGCGCGCCGAGCTGTCCCGGCGCGGACACACGTTCGTCACCCGCAGCGACACCGAGGTGGTGCTGCGCGCGTACCTGGAATGGGGCGCGGACGCGGTCGAGCGGCTGGAGGGCATGTTCGCCTTCGCGATCTGGGACGCGACGGCCGAACGGCTGCTCCTCGTTCGGGACCGGCTCGGCGTCAAGCCGCTGTTCTTCGCCGAGATCGACGGCGGCCTGGTCTTCGGCTCCGAGCCCAAGGCCCTGTTCGCCCACCCGGAGATCTCTCCGAAGGTGGACGCCGAGGGCTTCCGTCACGCCTACAGCCTGCTGTTCGAGACCGGTCCGACCGTCTGGGCGGGAGTACGGGAGCTGGTTCCCGGCACGTTGGCGATCTTCGACCGGGGCGGGCTGACGGAGCGGACGTACTGGCGGCTGGAGGCGCGGGAGCACACCGACGACCTGCCCACCACGATCGCGCGGATCGTCGAGCTGACCGGACAGGCGGCCATCTCCCAGCTCGAGGCCGACGTGCCCCGGTGCAGCCTGCTGTCCGGCGGCCTGGACTCGACCGTGCTCACCGCGCTGCTCGCCGGCGAACTGCGGAAGCAGGACGGGCCGGACGCCCGGATCCGCTCCTATGCCGTCGACTACACCGACCAGGCCGAGGAGTTCACCGGCGACGTCTTGCGCACCGGGCACGACACCCCCTACGCCGCCGAGGCCGGGCGCTTCATCGGCACGGACCACAGCACGGTCGTGCTCGACCCGCGCTCCCTGCTCGACCTCGACCACCGCCGGGCCGTCGTGGCCTGCCGGGACTCGCCGATCGGCGTCGGTGACATGGACACCTCCCTGTATCTCCTGTTCGGGGAGATCCGCCGTCATTCGACGGTCGCGCTGTCCGGAGAGGCCGCCGACGAGGTGTTCGGCGGCTACCCCTGGTTCCACACCCCGGCCGCGCTCGCCGCCCCGACCTTCCCGTGGCTGCTGGTGACCGGCGACGAGGCCGCGATGCCGCTGCATCCCGACCTCTCCGCCACCCTGCGCATCGGGGAGTTCCGTGAGGACACCTACCGCAGCGCCCTTGCCGACGTACCCCATTTGAGCTCCGAGGCCCCCGCGGAGCACCGCCAGCGGGAGATGCAGCACCTGTCACTGACCCGCTGGCTGCGCCAGCTCCTGCACCGCAAGGACCGGCTCAGCATGGCGCGTGGCCTGGAGGTTCGCGTTCCGTACTGCGACCACCGGCTCGTCGAGTACGCCTTCAACGTCCCCTGGGCGCTCAAGTCCAGCGACGGCAGGGAGAAGAGCCTGCTCCGCGCCGTCGGAACGGGCATCGCCCCTGACTCGGTGCTGTGGCGGGCCAAGAACCACTACCCGTCCACCCACCACCTCGACTACAACCGCGGCCTGCGGGATCTGGCCCTTCAGATGCTCGACGAGCCGACCGTACGCGGCCTCGTCGACGAGACCCAGATCAAGCCCTGCCTGGACGCGCCGCCCGAGGAGCTCTCGTGGGGACACCGGCTGCGGCTGGAACGGATCGTCGACCTCGGGCTCTGGCTCGACCACTACAGCCCCGAACTGTCCTTCTGAGCTCTGGAGAGAGATGACTCTTCCCGATCCGGTCCCGCTGACCAGCCGGGACTACAAACGAGATCCTTATCCGCTGTACGAGGAGATGCGCCAGGACGGGCCGGTGCACCGCGTGCTGTTCCCCAGCGGCGTCACCGCCTGGCTCGTCACCGGGTACGAGGCCGCCCACGCCGCTCTGAACGACCCTCGCTTGGGCAAGAACCACTCCCGTGGCAACGCCGGGTGGAAACGGCTCGCCTCGATCATGCCGGAGCCTCAGCACTCACAGCTCCAGGTCCACCTCCTGCACCAGGACCCGCCGGACCACACGCGGATGCGGAAGCTCGTCATGGACGCCTTCACTCCGCGCCGTATCGAGGCGCTGCGGCCACGCCTCCAGGAGCTCGCCGACGGCTTGGTGGACGAGATGCCGCCGACCGGCGATGTCGACCTGGTCGCCTGCTTCGCCGCGCGGTTCCCCTTCCTGGCTCTGGCCGAGACGATCGGCCTGCCGGCGGAACTCGCCGGCCGGTTCCGCCGGGAGTGGGGCAAGGTCGTGCAGCCCGTCGGCCCCGAGGACCCCGGCCGACCCGCGTACGAGTCGTTGCTGCACGGCCTGCAGAGCTACATCGCCGAGGTCATCGCGCACTTCCGCGCGAACCCTTCGGACGTGCTGCTCGGCAAGTTGGTACGGGCGAGCGAGGACGGGGAGCTGAGCAAGGAGGAGCTCGGCTCGATGATCTTCCAGCTCCTGGTCGCCGGCCAGGAACCGGTCACCAACCAGATCACCACCGCGCTGATGGCCCTGCTGCGCGCGCCCGAACGGCTCGAAGAGCTGCGCGACGCGCCGGAACTGCTCCCCCAGGCCATCGACGAGCTGCTGCGCCACGACAGCGCCTTCGAGCTCACCACCTGGCGGTTCTTCGCCGAGGACTCCGACCTGCTCGGCACGAGGATCCCCGCGGGCGACTCGGTGATCGTCTCGCTGTGCGCCGCCAACCGGGATCCCGCGAAGTTCACCGATCCCGACACCCTCGACTTCGCCCGTACGCCCAATCCCCACCTCGCGTTCGGGCACGGCATCCACTTCTGCCCCGGCGCCGCCCTGGCCCGCGCGGAACTCCAGATCGCGATCGGCACCCTGCTCGCCCGGCTGCCCGGGCTGCGCCTGGCCGAGTCCGAGGACTCGCTGGAGTGGATCCGTGCCGTTCTGGCGCGCGGGGTCAACCGGTTGCCCGTCACCTGCCCCGCACGTTCCTGACTCTCTCTCCCCGCCCTTCTTGGAGGACCACCATGCCGACGATCGCCAGCCCTCCCGCCTCTGGCGTCAGCCAAGCGATCCTGGACATGCTCCTGCAGCATCGCCGCGCCGAGGACGAACCGGCCGATTTCAGCACCGCGTTCGCCGCGCAGCTCGCCCAGCTCGACGGTTACGTCCTCGCGGACGAGCCGATCGTGTTCACACTGCCCGGGTTCCCGTGTAAGTCACCCAACCCCGCCAAGGTTCTCGGCCACCTGCCCGACACCGGGGAACTGCTGTCCCTGCGCTTTCTGGACGCGTTCTGCGGGCGGATCTCGGCCCTCTATCCCCCGGGCGCCCGGCTCGTCATCTGCTCCGACGGCCACGTGTTCGGCGACCTGATCGGCGTGCCGGACGCCGACATCGACGCCTACTCCGACGCGCTGCGCGCCATGATCGACAAGGAGGGCCTGACCCGGCTGGACACCTTCGACCTGCGCGCCGTCTTCGGTGACATGTCCTACGACGACAAACGCGCCGAGCTGGACGCCAAGTACGCCCCGACGCTCGAGGAACTGCGCGCCGAGGCCAAGACCGACCCCGACACCCTCGCGCTGTACCGGGGCATCACCCGGTTCCTGGTCGATGACACCGCCGACTACTCCGGATCACGTTCGGCGCTGCAACGCGAATGCCGGCGCCGTGCGTACGACGTGATCCGGCGCAGCCGAGGCTGGAGCGACCTCGTCGCCATGCACTACCCGGGTACGGTCCGGCTGTCCATCCACCCTCAGCAGGGCGGCTCGCCCAAGTTCGGGATCCGGCTGCTGGAGGCCGCCGACATGTGGAGTACGCCCTGGCACTCCTGTGTCTTCCGGCATCCGGACGGCAGCTGGGAGCTGATGCGCCGCGCCGAGGCGGAGCTCCGCGGCCAGCCCGTCATGCGCGAAGGCCGCACGCACCACTTCGTATCCAACTAGGAGTAGTGCCCCGGCAGGTTGGTCGAGTTTTGTGTGACGCGGCCTGAATACGTGCGAGGTGGAGACCTCGGGTTGTGGAGTGAAGCCGTCTAGGAACCGCTCCGGCAACAGGGGGCCTTCACCTCGCACGCCAACGCCGCCCTGCCCCCTCTCGGGCGTCTTCGCCTCGAGCGGTCGGTCATAGATGAGGACCGACCGCTCGCCGCGCCAGGGTCGTCCGATCTGCGGTGGGTGAGCGGAAGCAATGAATGGTCGATGCGGAGTTCCGTGATGAGTTGCTGCGACATGCCGAACTGACCAGAGCGCACGGACAGCCCCTCCCGCCGGTCGCCCGGCGCGTCACATGTTCAGGCCGTCGACGCCGATAACACCATGTCCTCAAAAGGTGATCACCATTCACGGCCGGCCTGGTCGGCGAGCGGGCTTCGCACACGGGATGGCTGATCGATGCGGGCCGGATGGGCGGGCGTATCTCGGCCTCGAGCGGGGACGCCGTATTCTCACGCCAGGGCCGCTGTGTGTCGTCCGGCACAGTGTTCGAAGGCCGTCCCGGCTTACGATTCTCGCTGCGCTGATCCTGACATCCGCTCGCCGGATCCGTCATTTGACGGGTTCCCGGTAGCCGGTCGCGGGTTGACAAATGCGTAGTTGCGTCGCGTCTCTTCGCCGAGCCTGACGTAGTCGCAGGCAGAGCTCGTGGGGTTGGTAGCCCACGGGCTCTGTTCCTGTATTCGGCGACGCTCAGATAAGGGATTCGTCCGCCTGCTTCACGTCTGGCTCTCCCGCGCAGGCCGAGTAAGAATGACTGACACCTGCTCGTTGCGGCCGAGACCTCCTACCAGGGTCGGAATTCAGGCCGCCGGGCAGAAGACGATCATGGCTCGGCGGAAAAGGTAGAGGTATCGACGTGAATGAGGGCGACAACAAAGTCAATGATTCGATCATTCATGCGGCGGTCATCGCCTGTCTGGGCGTTGCCTCGATCGTGATGGTGGCGGTCGCCGTCTCGTCACCGGAATACCTCGCGGAAACACTGACCGGGCTCACCGCCCTGTTCACCGTACTCCTCGCGATCCTGAAGGAGCTTCGTGGTGAGTGCGGCGAGTGACGATCCACTGACCGGCACGGGCATGTGCCAGGCGTTCTGGGGGATGCTCGGGGACCGCGAGCGGCACGCGGTGTTGAAGGTGGCCGGCACTGTCACCTACGACGCGGACAAGCAGATCATCAAGGAGGGCGAGCCTCCTGGAATCGCTCTCGTGATCCGATCCGGGTGGGTCAAGATCGCGGGTGGAGCGACCAGCGGACGGCGAACGGCGCTCGCGTTGCGTACGGCCGGTGATCTCGTGGGAGAAAGCGCCTCGGCGGACCATCCTCGCATCGCGACCGTATACGCGCTGGGTGAGGTCAAGGCTCTGATCATCACCGCGCACGATTTCCTCGAACTGCTGCATTCCTATCCGATGGTCGAACGAGCCTTGCAGCGAACCCATAGCGAGCGCCAAAGCGAGTCGGATCGCAAATGCATGAACTTCGCTACGGCGTCAAGTAGTCAGCGGCTCGCCCAGCTCTTTCTCGATCTCGCCGATCGCGTCGGGGGAGCCGATGACGGTCGACACAAGCTCGTCCTGGACATTCCTATTTCCCAGGCGGACATCAGCCAGTTGATCTGCACCTCGATCAGTACGGTCGAGAGAACGCTGGGCAACTGGCGTGGGCGCGGCATCATAGAGACCCGTTATCGCGGGTGTGAGCTACTCGACCTCCCGGCCCTACGGCGTATCGCGGGTTCGGGTCACTGAGTCGAGGCCGACGGAGGCGCCGTTCAGGTAAGACATTCCGCCAGTGGTTCCAGGTCGGCAGGGCTCCTTGCCCGGCCTATTAACCCACGCTGAAGATGCTGAGCCGGATGGCTGACATAGCGGGCAGTACCGAGGGTCAGGCTGCTACGATGAACAATCGTGCACAATGGCGAACCTCAGCGTAAACCGAACTTTCGAGAATTCGGCCCGGCATGGATTGCCGCGGTCGGTACGCTACTTGCCGGGCTCGGTGCAGCAGGGTTCTTCACCGGACGCGCGACCGCACCGACAGCGAGCGCGACCGCATCACCGGCTCCCACTGTAACGGTTACCGTTGCTACACCTCAGGGTCCAGCGGCGGCCTCGACGCAGCCGAATCCGGGAGACCCCACCGTCTATTTCTCCGGCGAGCTGGCATGGGGGAAGTTCAACCTGGATCAGGCGGAGCCCAAGACGGTTGGGGAGAACTATATCGTCGGCCTCAGCAGCGATATGCTGTACGTCAACAGCGGTAATTCCCGTCTTGCAATGTGGGAAACAGATTCCGTGCCGTCAAAGGAACAGTGCGCAAAAAGAGTGGCCATCGACGGCAGCAACCAGGCCGGTAACCTCGTTGCCGGCAATCGGGTGTGCGGAAAAACCGACGAAGGCAGGGTCTTCCGTATCGAGATTCTCGGTACCGGCGATAACGGCATTCTCAGCAAGACCACCGTGTGGACTAAGTAGAGCAAGCGAGCAAGTAGTGAGGATGTAGGCAATTTTCTGTCCCGCATCCTTCTGCTCACTGCAGGGGGCAGGGGTGGCTGCTCGTGCCGTTCAGCCGACGGTCGCCGCCGAGTTGGTGGTCGCTCGCGTCGAATTCACATCCCGGGCGAGCCGTCCTGGAATCCATCGGGATGCGTACGACGGCGAGGGAGCGAGGCGCGTACCGCGCGCGCCGTAGGTTCTCCCGCGCGGCGGCCTGCGATGACACGCCGTGTGCCACCGCGCCGACGAACAGTGGGCCGCGTCGTAGGCCAGGGCTACGCGTTCGCCCATCCACAGCGGTCGTGCCCGGGCGTACCATCCTGGGTCGTTCACCAGCGCGGCGTAGGCCGCGCACAGGCCGTCCAGACGCGCGGACGCCGTGTGCGTCCCGGTCGCGGTGACGCAGGAGGTTCCGGTGCGGAGCACATCGATGCCCTTGGTGACGTAGGAGATTTCGATGTCCTTGTACTTCGGGTCGCGCTTATCCGGGTCGGCCACGAAACGTGTGATGCCGTCGTCCGCGATGACGAACGGCAACCGGCCGGTAACGACGTTCTCGCCGCGGCAGACCCGCATCTGGTCCAGAAACCGCGAGAAGTCGCCGCGGTCGTGCCGGCCGGCGTAGATGACGACGGACGAGGCCCCGCACAGGCGGTCGTTCAGGATCGGTGTCGGAGCGGACACCGTCAGGCCATCCGGCCGGCCGGAAAAGCGGTCCCGAAGATCCCGTACGAGTGTCTCCACGTACAGGTCGTGATAGCCGGTACGTGGGCTGGCAGGGTCACCCGCCGGGTGGTAGATGGTCACCCGAAGAGGCCTGCTTTCGCCGTCGGAGTTGTAGAGGTCTCTGCGCAGGCGGAAGTACGCTGGCACGACGCTCCTGACGTAGTCGGCGATCACGTCCGCCTCCCGCGCGTTGGACGCCGAGAGCGGCCGGTAGTAGGTGAGGCCGTCGGCGAAGCCGTCGGCCGACAGCGTGGTGCCGGCCGTCGGGATCCCGGCCGTGTCCAGCAGCTTGGTCGCCGTACGGGTGACGGACGTGGTCCGGTCGAGCCCGACCACGCCGAGCACGGTCGGATCCCGCCGGTAGAGCGGTATCAGCATGTTCTCGGCCACGTAGGCGGACGTTCCGCGTCAACGATCGTCCTCGGCGCCGGTACGGCCGGCCAGGCGTTCGTAGCGCTGCCGGGCGGCTTGCGGCGTACCGAGACCGAGACCGAAGGCGATCTCCTGCCACGTCATGCCGCGACCCCGCGCCATCTGGAGGAGTCCGGCTTCGAGTTGCTCCATCTCCGCGCGAGCCCGTGGGACAAGACTCAAGGCGGCGGTGACATCGGCCCGATCGACCTCCGGCTCGCCTTCATCGGGCTTGGTAGTACCGCTGAGCAGGAACGACACGAGCCTGATGGCCTCGTGCGGCGCCAGGACGGAGGGATGAACCTGCCGCTGGCGCTGCTGGTCGCTGGTCGCATGCCGCTCCGCTATGCGGAACAGGGAGGCGTACTCGCGGTGCGCTCGCGCCTGGCTCGGATTCGGCAGCGCAAAAGGATCGGCGGATGTCGACGGCATGCGACCAGGATGCAGCGACGCACGAGACGATGTCAACTAGTTGTTTTAAACGATATGTTTAATCATCTACTGCATCCCCTCCGGGCGAAGGCTTCTTTCGATGGGCTAGGCCAGGTCGGGGCAGAGATCGTGGATGGTGCCGTGCGTGAGGGTGATGGTCTTGAAGCCGGTCGGGCTGAACGCGATCCGGTAGACCCCGTCGATGGTGTAAAGGCCGCGTGGGAGGTTGCTGGTGCCTTCGCCGAGGCGTGCGATGACAGGGCCGACGATGTGCCAGAGCATCGAACCGTCGGTGCCGTAGTCGATCGTGGCGCTGCCGCCGGCGTCGACCACGGTGCTGGTGCCCGTGTCGGTGTTGCTCACATTCAGGAGCAGCGCGCCGGTGGCCAGTTGTCGCTTGGGGGTGCCGTCCGGATGCGTGCTCACCACCTTTGTGCGGACGTGGTTCACCAAAACGTCGTAATGCACGGGAAAGTCGCACAGGACGCCCGCGGCGGCGTCGAACGGCGGGATCGGCTCGGGTACCCAGCCGTCATGCGATGTCGTGGGTGACGCCGCATCCGAATGGGCGGCGCTCGCCGGTGCCGCGCTGCCGGCGAGTACGGCGGCGACGGCCAAGGGGATCAGTAGGTTTCGGCGCACGATCATTCCTTTCACAACAAATCATTGACACGACCGCGTCTCATTGTTCGGAGGCCGATGCGCCGTGGAAATCCCTAGACCTAGGGGGTGCGAGTCGCCACACTTGTCGGGTGGTCGCCGCGCTGGAGCCCATTGCCCGAACCGCACCGCAGGCCGCGGCGCACGCCGACACCCTGCCGGACCTCGGCGGTGAGCTGTCCCGTCTGCTTCACCGGCTCGTGCCGCACGACGGGCACATGCTCGCGGGCATGGATCCGGTCACCGGGGCGGGATGCTTCCTCACCGAGCACAATGGATACAGCTGTGATCACTACCGGCGCATGAAGGCCGATGACCTGCTCTCCCGCCACCCGTACCCGTTCTCGCGCCTTGTCCTCCGACGCTCCCTCGTCGCGGTGCTGGATGCCGGTGTTCCCGCGCCGCCCGGCAGTGCGCCACTGCTGGACACCATGGCCGGCCAAGGCTGGAGTGGTGAGATGCGGGTCGCCCTGGTCGATCGCGGCGTCCTCTGGGGCACGCTCGTCCTGCTTCGGGAGCGGGGACGTCCCGCGTTCACGCCGGAAGACGTCCAGAACGCCCGGCGGATGGTGGCTCCGCTGGCGGAATCGCTGAGACGGTACGTGGCCCGGGCGACACCGCGTCCGGTGCGCAGCACGATGCCGCCCGGCCTGCTGATCGTCGACGACGCCGACACCATCACGTCCGTGACCCCGACCGGGCGCGACTGGCTTCGCGTGTGCTTTCCCAACCTGGTGCTCGACGACGACGATGACCTCTCGATCACCCTCTGGAACTTCGCGTCCGCCGCCCGGCAGAGCGGCGCGGTGCTCAGTCGCATCCCGACCCCCCGTGGCTGGGTAGCACTGCATGCTCAGCATCTGGCCGGCACCCGGCGCGGCGAGGTGGCCATCACCGTCCAGTCGGCCACCGCCGGTCAACTGCTGCCGGCGGTGACAGCGTGGTACGGCATCACGCCCAGAGAGCGCACCGTGATCGACCAGGTCCTCGAAGGCCGCTCCAGCAAGCAGATCTCCCGCAGCCTCGACCTGTCGCAGCACACGACCAACGACCACCTCAAGGCCATCTACCGCAAGATCCAGGTGAGCGGTCGCAGCGAGCTCGTCGCCACCCTCTCCTGCTGACGGACCCTGGCCATACCCTGCACTGGCAAGGATCCGGTTCGGCTGCCGGCGCGTAGCCTCTGAACATGCGGATCGGGTGCTGTGGGAGGGATCTGGATGGCTGACGCCGACGATGTGCGCCGGGTGGCGCTGGCTCTGCCTCACGTGGTGGAGATCGACAGTGACGGCTTTGACTTCCGGGTGGCCGACAAGGGGTTCGTCTGGTCCTATCCCGAGCGTACGCCGGGGAGGCCGCGCCAGATCCGAACCGATATCGCGGTGCTCTTCGTCGGCGACGAGGCCGAGAAGCAGGCTCTTGTCCTAGGCGAGCCCGACCTCTTCTTCACCACACCCGTCTATGACAACTTTCCCCTGGTGATGCTGCGCCTCGCAGAAGTGAAGTTCGAACGCCTGAGAGAACTCGTGACCGATGCGTGGCGGATGCGTGCGCCGGAGGAACTCGTCGGTGACCTGAACGAGGCGGCCGAGGACGAAATGCGGGCACAGCCGAACGTTCCCGGCTGATGCAGTACGGTGTTCGCGTCGTGTGACACGAAATCGGGAACGGGAAGCTCTGTGCCGTTGATATCGCTTCATTTAGCGGTCATGGCACATCCGAGACGGCTTTCGACCGCGCATTCCCTCGCTGAATCGGTGGGGGCGGAGGTGGTCGCCGATCCGCTTCCGGACGCCGCCCCGAGTCCCCTCCGTACCGCGGTGCTCGCCTGGGGGTCCGCCCCGAGCGCCGCCACCCACGTGCTCGTCCTGCAGGACGACGTCCGCCTGACGGCGGGCTTCGTCACCCGGGCGGCGCAGGCGGCCCGTACATTTCCGGATGCGGCAATCGCCTTCTACGCCAACTGGGACTCCTACAACGGCGCCGTCGTACGGCTCGCCGCGTCCGCCGGTGCCCGCTGGGTCACGTCCGTCGGCAACGAATACACGCCCTGCCTCGCTCTGCTTCTCCCCGCGCGGTACGCCACCGGCTTCGCCGCCTTCGCGATACCGCTTCTCGCGGAAATGCGTGAGGACGACAAAGCAATGGCGCGCTATCTGCGCCGGGAGGGCGTACGGACCATTCTGTCGGTGCCGGCCCTGGTCGAGCACCAGGGTGAGATCAGCATCGCGAACAACGACAGGCGGGAACTGCGCAGGGCGGCGTGTTTCATGGCGGCGGCGCCTCCCCTCGGTCCGGCCGACCGTCTTCTCACCGACCACCGGACATGCCCCTATTACCGCGACGGCGGCAGCCATTCGCTGCTACTGGGCGAAACGGGCTGGGACTGGGAGCGGGGTGCGACGCGGCAGGATGCCCTGCGTTCCTGGGGGACGGCGCGCGAGCCGGTGCGGACCCGTCGTGAGGAGGACCTCGACGCGATGCGGGCGCTCGGCGTTACGGCGCTGCACGGCCGGTTCCTCGACGCGATCTACCGTCGGGACGACGCCGGCCGATGGCTGATCGGCGAGGGCGCCAAGGCGTCGAGCGTGCTGGGCGCCGACGAGTCGGTGCTCGTGGAGTCGATCGAGCACACGGTAGGTGAACTGATCGCCGAGCACCGTCCGGCGCTCGTCCTGACCTGCTCGGCCCTGGGGAACCACGTCGACCATGTGCGCGCCCGCGACGCCGCCGTACGCGCGGCGGCCGAGGCCGGGATCGCCGTACGCCTCTGGGAGGACCTGCCGTACGGGCTCTGGACACGGGAACGCCGGCCGCTCCCCCTTCGACGGGAGTGGGGCCCGCCCGTACTGACCGATTCCGGCGAGGACGCCTGGAAGGCGAAGACGGACGCCGTGAGCCGGTACGCCTCACAACTCGCGATGCTGCGGCAGGGCGACACTCCGATCCTGGAGCAACTGGATCGTCACGGCCGTACGTTCGCCTCCGGCTCGACACGTGAGCTCGCGTGGGCCGTCACATAGCCGTTGCCGGTCAGGCGAACCAACTGTCGTGGGCGGCGCGCAAGCCGTCTGACGGCGGGTCCGGGAGCGGCCGGAAGAACTTCCATGCGTACCCGTAGGGATCGAGGCATTCGAGGTACCGCTCGCCCCACGGCGCGTCGACCGGCTCGGTGGTGACCTCACATCCGGCCGAGCGGCAATACTCCGCCGTCGCGTCGACGTCATCCACCTCGACACCGATGACCACGCCGAGGCCCCGCGGACCGGTCTTCGTCATACGTTCGCGATCGCTGTCGGGAAACGGCATGCCGACCAGAGCGTCGACGAGCAGCTGGAGGCCGCCGCGTCTGAGGATCGCCATGACGGTCCGGCCGCCGGGATCGGATATCTCCCCTGCCCGTGCGAAGCCGAGCCCCTGGTAGAAGGCGGCGGCCTCGGCCACCTCCAGGACGCGAAGCCCCAGCCGGAAGGAAGCCTCATCGGTCATCGCGCCTCCGTTCGAGATGCCGTCCAACACGTCGCAGAATGCACCGGCGCGGGGACCGGTGGCCAGTGTGGTTCAGGCCTCGTTGTCGTCACAGTTCGGCGAGGGCCATCGCGTTGGGATAGGGAAGCGCCGCGGCGCAGCGGGTGGCCAGGGGCTCGAGTGCGGCCTCCAGCCGGGCGGTCGACGTGTCGTCGAGGACGGCGAAGGCGGGGGCGGCGAGCCGATCGGTCGTCGCCTCGACCTCGGTGAGCGTACGGCCGCGTACGCCAACGGCTGCGGCGTGCCAGGTCTCGTCGTCCCATCCGCGGTACTCCTGCTGGCGGGCGTCGACGGCGCCGCCTTGGAGCAGGTGTGGTTCGGGCCAGGTCAGACCGGCGGCGGCGACCGCGATGAGGTGCCCGTCGCCCCGGTGTTCGCGCAGGACCGTGCAGTCGTGCCACAACGCCGCCAGCGGCCGAGTGGGGCGGGGCAGCGCGCGGTGCGCGGCGGCCATGGGACGAGTGACGGTGGGCAGCGCGGCGACGCAGATGCCGGTGAGGTCCGCGGCCGTACGGACGGGCTCGTCGAGGCCGGGACCGAGGATGCGTTCCAATGCGGCGGTGGCGGCGTCCTGCCGGGCCGCGACCACGGCGGCGGGCGCGGCCACGGCCCAGACCTCGGGGACGGCCCGCGTGACCATCCCGGGGGCGAACCCGGCGAACAGGGCGGTGACCAGCTCGGGACCGACGGGCCCGAGCGCGGCGGCACGGCTCGCGAAGTAGCCGCGCCAGTACCCGCGCAGCCCGAGCGTGCGGTACGCGTCCTGTGGCTCGGGCGCGAAGTACACGACGGCGTGCACCGTCTCGATCAGCGTTCCCAGCCGCCGGACACGTTCTCGACGGCCGTCTCGCCCCGCGCCGTCGGCAACCGGAATCGTCGCCACCACGCCTCCCATCGGTACCGCTCCTCCGCCGAGTTCACCACACTGCGGCGGAAACCACCGGCCGGGTACGCCCTGGTCTGCACGTTCAGGTGTTGTCGGCGAGGTCGACCAGGTCGGCGCGGGTGCCGTTGAAGACGTCCTGGCCGCCGGGGAAGGTGCCGCTCGCGGCGTACTGCCAGAAGGTGTAGGTGGTCCAGCCGCCGGGGATCGGGCCGGGTGAGGGCGGGTCGGCCAGGTGGGCGACGAACAGCGGGTCATTGGCGTTGAACGCGCGGCTGTCGCCGGTGCACTGAGTCCACCATGCCGCGGTGGTGTAGATGATGGCCCAGCGTCCGGTCCTCGCGTGGTACTCGTCGAGGAAACCGGAGATCCAGCTCGCCATGGCGCTCTGGCCGAGGCCGTAGCACGCCGCCCCGAACGGGTTGTACTCCAGGTCGAGGGTGCCGGGCAGTGTCTGATGGTCGGCCGACCATCCGCCACCGTGCGCGGCGAAGTAGTCCGCCTGGACCGCGCCTCCCGAGGCGCTGGGAACCGCGAAGTGGGAGGCGCCGACGGCCAGCCCGGCGGCCCGTGCACCGGCGGACAGTGACGGGAAGTTCTGGTACTGCTGTGAGGTGCCCTCGGTCGCGGTGATGAAGACGAACGCCGCGCCCAGCGAAGCCGCACCCTTCCAGTCGACCATGCTGGTGGCCCCGGAGATGTCGAATCCCGGAAGGCCGGGTACGGCGGCCGATCGGGTACGGGCGCCCGCGGTGTGATCCGCCGCGCTGGCGGCCGGTCCGGAGGCCGTGACCAGTACAGCCGTCGCGAGCGCGGTGAAGAGGCGGCGAGCCGACATCGTCAGCTTCCTTCCGTTGCGGGGAGAGGCATTTCGAGATACCGCTACGCATGTGAATATCCGACGAATTAACAAAAGAAAAGGACAAATCGCCCCACTCGTACGGCGGCCGTCGACGCACTGACCGGTCGACGCTGCTCATGAGCGGCGAGGGGCCCGAAGGCGCGGGTTGGCCGGATCCGGGCACGTCGCCGCGTGGACGGCTAGGTGTTTCCCTAGATTCCGCAGTGTCTTCTGAGTGGAGAGCCCACCATGAAGGAGCTGAGGATGACCAAACGCCTGGCCATCATCGTCGCCGCCGGTGCGACCGTCCTGGGTGCCATGGGATTAACGGCACCCACCGCCCTGGCAGCGACCACACCTGCCGCCGTCGAGTGCGGGAACCACCACGTGACGACGGGGACCAGCCGCGCCGACTACTACGGCAACTGCACCAACGCCTCGGTGCGGATCCACGCCTGGCTCATGTACTACCCGCCGCTGACCATCCCCACGGTGACCGACCAGGGCCAGGTTTGCGTGCCTGCCCAGACCGACTACCTCCTGGGCACGGTTCAGACCGACACGACCTACCTTTACTACGCCACCGACGGTGGGGACACCACCTGCTGACCCGGTCCACCATGAGGTGAGACGCCAGGCCGCTGCCAAAGCCCGCCTGCGGTAGCGGCCGCCGGGCAGAGACATCCACCCGGACAAGACGCGTGAGTCGAGGCGAGCCTGACCACGCCCTGCCGGGTGGCGAAGGTCAGTGCGTGGTGAGGCCCAGTTCCCGACGGTTCTCCGGACTGTCGGGCAGAAGGCGCCACAGCCGGAGGGCGCCGTCGGTGACGTCGGCAAGCCAGATCAGTGTCTTGGCGCGTTCTTGATCATCCGGCAGGCCCAGATGTGATCCTGTGGTGTGTCCGAGTACGGCGACGCGCGTGCCCTGCTCGGCGATCCGGTGCGGGTAGATGACGTAGTCGGGGAACGCGGAGGCATACCCCTGCCAGCCCGCGATGTCACCCCGGTTGACGCAATCGATGAAACCTATGACCGCCGCGACGGGCGGGAGAACGCGTCCGTCCATGCCGCCGACCCTATTCCGCCTCCTCTGGTCGGTGTGCGAACACCGGCACCGATGAGTTTCCGGCCGGGGGACGGTCTCACTTTGGACAAGTCCGATCCAGAGGGAGGACCGCATGGGCGAGACGACACTTCCCGTTTCAGGGGAGCTGACGCCGGCTGCGGCCGATCCGCGGCGATGGAAGGCCCTCGCGCTGCTGGTGGCCGTCAACTTCATGGTGATCCTTGATGCGCAGATCGTCATCCTGGCGCTGCCGTCCATCGAGGGGGACCTCGGGTTCTCCGCCGGAGGCGCCCAGTGGGTGATGAGCGCCTACCTGCTCGGGTTCGGAGGGCTGCTGCTGTTCGGCGGGCGCATGGGTGACCTGCTCGGCCGGCGGCGGGTCTTCCTGTTCGGTACGGCGCTGTTCGGCCTCGCGTCCCTGTGGTGTGGTCTGGCGTGGTCGCCCGGTGTCCTGATCGCGGCGCGCGCCGTACACGGCGTGTCGGCGGCGTTGATGGCACCCACGGCCCTGGCGATCCTCATCACCGCGTTCGCCGAAGGGCCCGAGCGCAACAAGGCGCTGGCCGTGTGGGGCGGATTCGGCGGACTCGGCGCCACCGCCGCGCTCCTGATCGGCGGCGCGCTCACGGACGGCCTCGGATGGGAGTGGATCTTCTTCCTCAACATTCCCGTGGCGGCCGCGTTGCTGCTCCTCGCGCCGGTGCTGCTGCGTGAGAGCCGGCGGCACGAAGGCCGGGCCCGCGGGTTCGACCTGCCCGGGGCGGTCGCGCTCACGGGCGCGCTCACCCTGCTGTGCCTGGCGATCGTACGGGCGCCCGAGGCCGGCTGGACCGGCGCCACGACGTTCGGCACGCTCGCCGCCGCCGTCGCGCTGGCCGCGGTGTTCGTGCTGGTCGAGACCCTCTCCGCAGCGCCGCTCATCCCGCTGCGGATCTTCCGCGGACGCGGCCTGACCGGCGGCAACCTCGTCGTCCTGCTCGCCGGCATGTCGGCCTGGGGCACCGGGCTGGCGGCCTCCTCGTACGCACAGCGAGTCCTCGGGTATTCCCCTCTGGTCTACGGGGTCGGCACGTCGGTGCTGACCGTCATGGCGATCACCGGCTCGTTCGCCGCGCAAGCCCTCCTGCCCCGCAGCGGCCCGAGGCTCGCCGCCGCCGGCGGCGCGCTGCTGCTCTGCGCCGGGGACCTCGTGCTCACCCGGGTCTCGCCCGGCGGCGGCTACCTCGCCGACCTGTTCCCCGGCCTGTTCGTCTTCGGCGCCGGGCTCGGCGCGTGTACGGTCGCGGGCTCGGTCGCCGCGCTGTCGGGCGCCTCCGCGGAAGACGCCGGAGCGGCATCCGGCACCAACACCGCCGTGTTCCAGGTCGGTGGCGCGCTCGGCGCGGCGATATTCACCAGCGTCTCGGTCGCCCACACCGCCGGGGCGACGGCCACGGCGCTGACACACGGCCTGTCGGCGGGCTTCGTGTCCGCCGCCGTACCCGCCGCACTCGCCGTACCGACCGCTCTGATCCTGCTACGCGGCCGCGCACGATGAACACTCCTGAAGCCGTGAACGAGCCGGCAGCGGAGCTCACGTGCCCTCTTGGTGATCACACGCCGTCGACGAAGGTCGTGCCCGCTGCGCGTTCAGGCGATGCGGGTGTCGTACTCCTCGCGGTTGGCGAGTACCTCGTCCATGTGCGCCTCGGCCCACGCCTTGACGCCGCGCATCATGTGGTGGAGTGAGAGACCGAGGTCGGTCAGCTCGTACGTGACCGTGACCGGCACCGTCGGCGTCACGGTGCGGGTGACCAGCCCGTCGCGTTCGAGGGAGCGCAGCGTCTGGGTGAGCATCTTCTGGCTGACCCCGACCAGCCTGCGGGCCAGCTCCGAGTAGCGCATCGGCCGCGACTCACCGGCGCGGTCGGCTTCGGGCCGGTACGGGCCGTCGCCGCCGAGCGCGGCCAGGATCAGCGCGACCCACTTGTCGGAGATCCGGTCGAGCAGCTGGCGGCTGGGGCATATCGCCAGGAACGCGTCGTAGTGCCCCTTCTCTTGTGCCCGCTTCTGGGCCGCCGTCCTCGTTGGCATCGACCGCTCTTTCCTACCGAGGGGTGACTTACGCACTTCGAAGTGCCTACTTCCCGTTGGAGAGTTACCTGCCCATAGTGATGCAGGTCGCCCCTCAGACACAAGGAGTGAACCCATGAGCGTCTCCACCTTTCGCACGGCGGCCGTCCGTACCCCGGGCGGGCCCGACTCGATCGAGATCATCGACGTTCCGGTCGTCGAGCCCGGGCCCGGGGAGGTCCTTGTCGGCATCGCCGCCGCGCCGGTCAACCCCGTCGACCTCGGGGTCGCCCGCGGTCTCTTCCACGCCATGGGGCTGATCGGCCAGCCCGAGCACACCGGCCTGGGCTGGGACTTCGCCGGGACCATCATCGCCACCGGCCCGGACGTGGACCTGGCGACCGGCACCCGGGTCGCCGGCCTGGTGGACGGCTTCGACCGCGACTTCGGCACGTACGCCGAACAACTCGTCGTACGGGCCTCCGACATCGCCGTCGTTCCCGACGGGCTGGACCTGATCGCGGCGTCGACGGTGCCGCTCAACGGGCTGGCCGCCGCCCAGATCGTCGATCTGCTCGGTGACGCACACGGCGATCGGCTGCTGGTGACCGGGGCGGCGGGCGCGGTCGGGGGGTACGTGGTCTCGCTCGCGCAGGACCGCGGCTGGCAGGTGACCGGGCTGGCCAGGGCCGAGGACGAGGAGTTCGTCCGCGGCCTCGGCGCCGAGTTCACCACGTCCGCGGAGCGGGGCTGGGACGCGGTCGCCGACGGTGCGGCGCTGCAGGAGCAGGGCCTCGCCCTGGTCCGCGACGGCGGGGTCTTCGTCGGCGTCCAGCCGAGCGCCGAGCCGGCCGCGGAGCGCGGGATCATCGTGACCGCCGTGGTGGCGCATCCCGACGGCGCTCGACTGGGCGGCCTGCTCGCCCGCACCGCGTCCGGCGAGCTGCCGGCCCGGGTGCACGCGGTCGTGCCGCTGGACCAGGTCGCCGACGCCCACCGGGCCATGGCCAAGGGCGGGGTCCGCGGTCGCTACGTGCTCAAACCCTGACCCCGCCTACGCGCATTGTTCGCCGTCACAACGAACGGAGAGAGCATGATCTGGACCGCAGGTTTCCGCAGCGCAGTGATCAGTCCGTACGAGCAGATCCAGCTCACCGAGCCCCGCGACTTCGCCGGCCAGACGGTGCGTCAGGCGCTCCACATGGCCGGCGGCGGAGACCGCGAGGAGACCGGCCTGGCCACCTATTCCCACAAGCCCATGGAGACCGCTCACATAGCCGACGGGAACCACGTCGCGTCTCCCGTACTGCCTGGGGCCGAGCAGGAAGAAGCCAGGTTCTACGTCTCAGGCGTCGACGTGTTCGCCCCCGACGACACCGCGATCGCCGTGGCGTTCGGCGACTCCTGGTTCGAAGGGGTCGGCTCGACGCCTCCGTGGACTTCCTCAACCGGCGCCTCGACCGGGGATGGGTCGTCAACCAGGGCATCGCCGGAAACCGCCTCCTGCGGGACGAGGTCGGCGAGCACGCGTTGGCACGCTTCGACCGCGACGTCCTCTCGATACCCGGCCTGACCCACGTCCTGGTGCACTTCGGCATCAACGACCTCGGCCTCCCCGGCATGTCCGGCGAACCTCCCGCCACCTCCGACGCCCTCATCGAGGGCTTCAAGACCTTGGCCCACCTCGCACAGAAGTCGGCCCGGCGCTGTGGCGGGACGTGGCGTCCGCGACCGCCTTCCGCCTGCGTTCCGACCTGTGCGCACCGCGGAACCGTATCCAGTGGCACGCCGCGAGCCGAACGCGGTGGTGCCGCCGGCAAGGTCGCTGCCTGCGGCACCATCACTGGTCCATCAGCTGTTGCAGTTGGTGTGGTCCAGGAGGACCCAGCCCTCACGGTCCGGGTGCTCGGCTCCGTGTCCGCTCATCCAGTCTCGGCCGAGGGCGTCGTTGAGGAAGTGTCCGTTCGTCCGGAATCCTCGGCCGGCGCTGAGCGTGAAAAGGTAGGAGACCCCACCGGTGGAGTCGATACCGGCGTAGAACGGGGCGTTCTCGGTCGTCATGCACAGGTAAGGGTCATCGGCCGACGCCGGACCGGCGACGGTCAGCACAGCGGCGGAGACAGCGACGGCGGCGGCAATCGTGAACAGCGTCTTCTTCACGTTCGTGTCCTTGTCATCATGCTCGGCACGACGGCATATCGCCGCATGGCCGAAGAACCCCGCAGGGGTCCTGATCTGGGAGGCCGACTCCACTGGAGCGGCTCGCCAATGCTACGAATCAGCGCGTAGTACGCGCGACCCGATCAGGTGGTAACGACTCCCCAAATGACCCGTGACATCGGCATCCTTTGATCGAAGGCGGTTGTTCTGGTTGGAACCACCCACGTTGACGAGGGCCAGGTCGTAGCCGCCGCCATCAGAACAGATCTCCGCCTGGCAGCGCTCGCTGCCGGGACGACGAGGCCGAGGCCGGGCGGGGTTCACAGCCAGCCGCGGCGTTTGAAGACCAGGTAGAGCACGACGGACGCCAGAAGCATCAGGATCAGCGCCAGCGGGTACCCGACGGTCCAGTGCAGCTCCGGCATGTGGTGGAAATTCATGCCGTACACCGTGCCGATGAGGGTGGGGGCGAAGAAGACCGCAGCCCACGCGGAGATCTTCTTGATCTCTTCGTTCTGGGCATAGCTGGCCTCGGTCAGGCGCTTGACCTCCTCATTCTGCGCCTGGCCGATCAACGCGGCATTGATCGTGAGGGTGGTCTGGTAGAACTCGATCACGCCTTGGAGGTACTCCCGTTCGCCGTCGGCCACGCTGCGGACCCGGCCGAGCTGGTCGGCCATGTCGGCCACCAGCCGGCGGCCTTCGGAGGAGATGTCGGGAAGGGCGGTCATCCGCCCGTAGATCGCGGCGCCCAGCGCGCCCATGGTGCGTACGGCCAGGAGTCCGTGTCGGGCGCGGAACAGCTCGTTGAGGAACTCCTCGGGATCACCGACTCTCCCTCCGGTGACCCGCTGTTCGAGCTGCCACACGTCGCTGGTCACGGTCTCCACGTACGCCTCCTGGCTGCGTGTGAGGGCGGAGACGATCGCGTACGACAGGGCGAACGGCGTGGCGGGGCGAAGGCGGCCTGAGCGGATCCGTGCCAGCACCGCACGGGTCTCGCGCAGCGCGGCCTCCGGATCGACCGCCGGGTTCAGCGGTCCGTGGACGGTGACCAGGTAGTTCCGCCCGACGAACTGGTCGAGCTCGATGTAGTGCACGTGACCGCGCTCGCCCCGTTCGGGGGTGTGCAGGACGACGAACAGGTGGTCGGCGTAGGCGTGCATCTTGGGCACGCGGTTGCGTTCGACGCAGTCCTGCACGGCCATCAGGTGGAAACGGAACACCTCCGACAACACGCGCACGGCGCCCGGGTCGCAGCTGGGGATGTCCACCCAGACCACTCCGTCCGTACGGTCCAGCAGCGCCGTCAGCTCATCGGCGGAACGATCCTCTGCCCCGTCATCAGTGACCAGACGAACGTCCACGAATCGCTCTCTCTCCAGGAAGCGGAGTGTCTCCCCTGGTCGGGATACCCAGTCCGACGCCGCCTCCCTACCGGCTCGCACGCCCGGCGGGCGTGATGGCGAGAGGCGGGGCCGTTCGGTGGCTGGCACAGCTCGACGACCGTGCGGGCCGGAACGGCAGTACGAAGGTCCCGCTCGCGTGGATCAGCGGGGCCGCAGCATCAGGTCGTCGCGTGCCGGGCTCGGTGCCGGCGTGCCCCGGCACGGACCGTGTCAGCGACGAGCGTCGCGCCTCCTCGAATCAGAAGCTCAAGGCATCAGGGCACGCCGAGGCCGCGCCGGATGAAGGCGTACATCTGCTCGAACACCTCGGCCGGCACCTCGCCGGGGCCGTCCTCCCAGAGGATCCAGCGCATGCCGATCAGTTCGCCGACGCCCATCAGGGTCCACGCGATCACCTCGGGGTCGGCTTCGATGATCTCGCCGTCGTCCATCGCGCCGCGCAGGCCGATGACGTAGCCGTCGACGATGGCCTGGTAGTGGCGGCGCATCGCGTCCGGTGAGGCGAACTCCGCCTGCCGGATGATCCGGTACAGCGCGGGGTGGCGGGCGGTGAAGCGGAAGAAGCCGAGGAAGCCCAGGCGTTCGGCCTCCGCGCGGGTGCGGCCCTGCCGGGAGCCCTCGGACATCGCGTGGCGCACGCGGCGGTTGAGGTCGGCTACCAGTTCGTCGAAGATCTGACGCTTGCCCTCGAAGTAGATGTAAAACGTGCCCTGCGACACCCCGGCGGCTTCGGTGATCTTGACGATCGACGCGTCCTGGTAGCCGAGCGCGGCGAACACGCTCTCCGCCGCGTCGAGGAGTGCGCGCCGGGTGCGCTCGCCCTTCGGGGACAGCGGGCGGCCTCGCGCGCTGGTGCTCGGCGTGTCCTCCGTCATGAGTTCAGCCTGTCAGGTGCGCGTGCAGCAGCGCGGCGAACTCCTTCGGCCGCTGGACGTACGGGAAGTGCCCCGTACCCTCCATGACGTGTTCGGTGAAGGCGTCGAGGCGGGCGAGGACCTCGCGGGTCTGGTGGAGCATCGGCTGCGCGGGGAAGGCCTCCGCGCCCGGCCAGCCGGGGACGTACCCGAGCGCGCCGAGGTGCCCGAGGTCGACCATCGAGGTGTCGGAGACGATGGCGTCCTGGTCTCCGTGGACCCACAGAACCGGCGCGCGGCAGCCGGAGCCGGGGAAGCCGCTCCAGTCGAAGTACCTGGGTGAGAGCGTGTTGAGCACGCCGCGTGGTCCGGGCGCGGTGCCGGGCCAGTGCGGCGAGGGCGTGGCGTCGCCCGGGTAGTGGTCGTCGCCGACGCGCGCGGACAGGATGCCATCGAGGAGCTCGTCCTCCAGGCGCACGGCGCCCGGGCCGGGGAAGTACAGCGTCCGCACGACGTTGCGCGGCGACAGCGGGTCGGCGTCGCCGCGGTCGGCCTCGCGGATGAGCCTGACCAGGTCCGGGTTGGCGGTGCCGCCGCCCGAGCCGGCGAAGTCCGGCGTACAGGGCGTGCCGTCGGCGAACGTTCCGCCGAAGCCGTACGGGGAGACGGGCGCGACCAGGGTGATGGTCCGCGCGCGCTCCGGGTGGCGGGCGGCGAGGTCCATCACGATGCCGCCGCCCATGGAGTGGCCGATGAGGTGGACCGCGTCGAGGCCGAGGTCGTCGAGCAGTGCGACGAGGTCGTCGCGGAAGTCGCCGACGCCGCGCGTGGCGTCGACGGGCGCCGCTTCGCTGCGGCCGAAGCCGCGCAGGTCGGGGGCGATGCCGCGGAATCCGGACGGCAGCAGCTCAAGTTGCTCGCGCCAGGCCGCCCCGTCGGAGAGGTTGCCGTGGACGAACAGCACGGGCACGCCCTCGCCACTTTCCCGAATGTGGAGGCTCATTGCGGTCAGTCCTCTTGACGAAGCCGGTGGATATCGCCAAATTAACAGGTGAATCACCTCTCATAAAAGGGGCGCGGATGCGTAGGTTCGTACTCGCCATGCTGTTCGTCGTGCTGTTCGCCGTGCCGGCGCACGCGACCTCGTCCGTGACTCTGGAGGCGACCTACACGAGCGGCCTGGAGAACGGCTGGACCAAGGTCGAGCGGTACCGCGACACCTCCGCCGGATTCGCCACCGAGGCCTATCCGCCGGGCGGCGTCGGCGACCAGACCGGGCAGGGCCGCAGGCTCTTCGGCGACGTCGCCGAGCCGAACTCGTCGCGCTTCCTGCTGTACCAGGCGCCGGGCGCGCTGACCGGTGCCAAGCCGGTGCCGGTGCTGCTCGTACACGGCGCCAACCAGACGGCCGACCAGGCGTGGGCGAACCCGAACGCCCTCGGCGGCAACGCCTGCGGCAGCGCGACCTGCCCGTCCACGGGCCTGATGCAGTACCTCGACGGGCGCGGGTACAAGGTCTTCGCGATCGGCTTCCCGCACAAGACGGGCGACGGCTACTACTGGGCCGAGCAGATCGGCGACGCGGTCAAGGCCATCAAGGGCCTGACCGGCGCGTCACAGGTCGACGTCGTGGGCTGGTCGAAGGGCGCCTTCAACGCCCGGCAGTACGCGTCGTCGCTCCGCAAGTCCTGGGGAACCGCGTACGCCGGCGACATCCGGAAGCTCGTCCTCATCGGCGGGCCGAACAAGGGCTTCGACTGGGGCTTCCGGCATGGCTGGAGCCACGACTTCGCCATCTACCCCGAGTGCGGCGGAGCCCTCGACGCGCCCGCCCCGCACACCTCGATGGTCTGCTTCGGGCTCTCGTACGACGAGACGCAGCTCAGCTATGAGGGCACGGCCTTCCCCGGCGCGCGGCAGATGCTCGCCCGGTGGGACGACGTCTACCCGCTGCCGGAGACCGAGCAGGACTGGTACACGACCTACTACGGCGGCCAGGGCTTCTACACCTCCGGGAAGGGCATCCAGTACAGCATCGACCAGGGTTCGCTGGTCCAGCCGATGATCAACGCCGGGGTCCCGTCGAGCGTCCCCGTGTACGAGCTGTGCGGCAGCTCGCCGACCATGCCGCTGCTGCACAACGAGCACACCGGCCCCTCCGACGGCGCGGTCTTCATCGCGAGCTGCTCGGCCACCGACGGCATCGCGAACCGCGCCGCGACGGCGACACTCGCGCTCAACCACCTTCAGCTCGGCTGGAACTCCGGCGCGGAGGCACAGGTGGCGACGTGGCTCGGGTGAAGATCGCGCACTCGGTCACCGGCGAAGGCCCGCCGGTCCTGCTCATCCAGGGTCTCGGCTATCCGCGCTGGGGCTGGGAGCCGATCGTCGCGCCGCTGGCCGAGACGTACCAGGTGATCACCTTCGACAACCGGGGCATCGGGGAGAGCGACGTGCCGCCGGGCCCGTACCGCACGGTGGCGATGGCGGCCGACGCCCTCTCCGTGCTGGACCGGCTCGGGGTCGGCCGCGCGCACGTCGTGGGCGCCAGCCTCGGCGGGATGATCGCCCAGATGTTCGCGCTGGAATACCCGGAGCGTCTCGACCGGCTCGTCCTCGCCTGTACGACGCCCGGCGGCGACGGCGCGTACCCCTTGCCCGAGGACACCGTGCGCCTCATCCGCGAGGCGGCGGACCTGCCACAAGAGGAGGCCGTACGCCGGTTCACCGCGAATGCGCTCGCCTCAAAGGATCCCCTGGACGACCTCGTCGCCCGGCGCCTCGCCGACCCACCGAACCCCGGCGGCTGGCCTGCGCAGGCCGCAGCGGCCATGAGCCACGACGCGTCGTCCCGGCTATCCGAGATCACCGCGCCGACGCTCGTGCTGCACGGAACGGCGGACCGGGTCGTCGACCCGCGCAACGGCGACCTGCTGGCCGAACGCATCGACGGCGCACGGCTCGAACCGCTCCCCGGCCTGGGCCACCTGTTCTTCTGGGAGGACCCGGCGCGTACGGTCGCGCTGCTGCGCGCCTTCCTCGGCTGAGTGGCCTAGGAAGGCGCGATAAATGCCCTGAACGACAGCAAGCGGGGCACCGGACTTAAGTACGGGCCCCGCGACGTGCTGTGTGATCCTCAGACGGGAACGATGTTCTCCGCCTGGAGACCCTTCTGGCCCTGCGTGATGTCGAACTGGACCTTCTGACCCTCCTGCAGCTCACGGAAGCCCTGAGCAGCGATGTTGGAGTAGTGAGCGAAGACGTCGCTACCGCCGCCGTCCTGCTCGATGAAGCCGAAGCCCTTTTCCGAGTTGAACCACTTCACGGTACCGGTGGCCATATTCGTCCCTCTCTGAGGCAATGACGGAGCTCGCACTCTACGAGCTACGCGTCGCCGTAATGACCCCATCCGAACGAACTCCGGTCAACAAAAATGCGCCTGAGGTGACAACCCGCAGGCGCACATAAGCTTTATGGGAACCACAACTGCAACCCGGCCAGGTTAACACCGCCGGGCGACTCGAGCAACACGCCTCACAGCACCCCCAGGGCGGGAGGAGCTCGCTCCACGGTGACCGGGGCCAGGGCGGGCGCGTGCGGACGTCGAGGGCACCGAACCCGGTCCGGTCTTCTAAGCTGCCTTGAATGGCAAGGTATTTCGACGTGCACCCGGAGAATCCGCAGCCCCGGGCGATCCGCCAGGCGGTCGACGTCATCCGCGCGGACGGGCTGGTGGTGTACCCGACGGACTCCTGCTTCGCGCTCGGGTGCCGTCTGGGCAACAAGGAAGGGATCGACCGGATCAGGGAGATCCGCCACCTCGACAGCGGTCACCACTTCACCCTGGTCTGCAGCGATTTCGCGCAGCTCGGCCAGTTCGTGCAGGTCAGCAACGCGTCATTCCGCTCGATGAAGGCGGCGACGCCCGGCAGCTACACGTTCATCCTGCCGGCGACGAAGGAGGTGCCGCGGCGGCTGCTGCACCCCAGGAAGAAGACCGTCGGCGTCCGCATTCCCGATCACGCCGTCACGCAGGCGTTGCTGACCGAGCTCGGCGAACCCCTGCTGTCCAGCACCCTTCTCCTGCCGGACGAGAGCGAACCCCTGACACAGGGCTGGGAGATCAAGGAACGGCTCGACCATGTGGTCGACGCCGTCGTCGACTCCGGCGACTGCGGCGCCGCGCCGACGACCGTGGTCGACTTCTCCCAGGCCGAACCCGAGATCCTCCGCAGAGGCGCCGGAGACCCGTCCCGCTTCGAGTGACCCGCGGGCTGCCGAGTCGCGCCCGCTGACGCTACGGTCAGTCGCTGGAGGGCCGCGACGTGGGGCGAATACCGAGGAAGCGCACTGCCGGTGGGCGTGGCAGCGGGGTTCAGTGGGAGGACCATCCGGTCTACGGGGCGATTCCTTACCGCTTCCCGGTCGGCTATGACCTGACGTTCCAGCCTCGCATGCCCGCCGGGGCCGTACGCGGCGACCCGTCGCTGCAGACGCGATTCTGTTCGCACTGCCGGCCGCCCAAGTACTTCTACGTGGATCAGGAACTCCGCTGCCGGGAGTGCGGTACGGCGTTCGTCTGGCCCGCGGAGCGGCAGCGGCACTGTTACGAGGTCCGTCAGCTGTCCGTGGCAGCCGGGCCGCCGGCTCGGTGTCCCGAGTGCCGTCGGGAGCGCCGGGCCGCACTCGCGGTGGCGCGGCGGCTCGCTCGGACCACGGAGAATGTTCGCGGGAATCCCGACGACGTCGGTGCGCTGCTGGAGTTCGCAGCGGCGATGGCCGAGCACGGCGCGAAGCCGGGCTCGGGTGACCTGGCACGGGGGATCGCCGCGGCGCGCAAGGCCGTACGGCTCGATCCGGGTGCGCACACCGCGTATTTCTGGGAGGCGGTATGTCACGACGTCTCCGGCCGTACCGAACGGGCGGTCGACTGTTATCAACGCTTCACGCATGCGGCGCGCAAGACCCGAGGTCTGCGGAAACTGCTCGGGCGGGCCCATCAGCGGCTCGCCGAGCTGCGCCCCGAGGGGCCTGCGGACGATCCGTGACGGGAACGGCCTGGCCTGAGCTCGCGTACCTTCCTTGAGGAGTTCGATACGGCCCGGAGAAGGGCGGCGGGGTGCCACTCAGTCCGTAGGCGGTGCCGCCGCAGGCGAGGTCCCGATCGGCAGAGATCAGGCCGGCCTGAAGCGTCGCCTTCGCGGCCGGGACGTGCGGCGGTGACTTCGCGTGGTCACGGTGCTTGTGTGTACCGTAAGCCGCCAATACAGCTCCGGGTACCTGGGAGGACGAGCCGCCGGTGAGCGAGAACGTGTCCATGATGAGCTTCGCCGACCTGGGATTGCGGACGGAGCTCCTGAACGCGCTGTCCGGCCTCGGCTACGAAGAGCCCACCCCCATCCAGCGCGAGGCGATCCCCCCGTTGCTGACGGGGAGAGACCTGGTCGGGCAGGCGGCGACGGGGACGGGGAAGACCGCGGCGTTCGCGCTGCCCGTGTTGCAGCAGCTTGCCGGCGACGCCCGGGGCGGCGAGCCGTCGGCCCTGGTCCTCGTGCCGACGCGGGAGCTGGCCGTACAGGTCTCGCAGGCGTTTCACCGCTACGGCCGTGAGCTGGGCGTACGCGTCCTGCCGATCTACGGCGGACAGCCGATCACCTGGCAGATGAAGGCGCTCGGGCGCGGGATCGACGTCGTGGTCGCCACGCCTGGACGGGCGCTGGACCACATCGGGCGCGGCACCCTCAACCTGGAGAGTGTCGAGACGGTCGTTCTGGACGAGGCCGACGAGATGCTCGACATGGGGTTCGCCGAGGACATCGAGGAGATCCTGCAGGGAACCCCCGACGACCGCCGTACGGTCCTGTTCTCCGCGACGCTGCCTCCCCGGATCAAGGGGCTCACCGGCCGCTACCTCCGCGACCCGGTCCAGATCCAGATGGGCCGCGAGGCGGCGTCTCCCGGCGAGGCGCCGCTCGTACGCCAGTGCGCGTACGTGGTGGCCCGGCCGCACAAGCCGACGGCGCTCGGGCGCCTGCTGGACGTCGAGGCGCCCACGGCCGCGATCGTCTTCTGCCGCACCCGCGAAGAGGTCGACCAGCTGACCGAGACCCTGAACGGACGCGGCTACCGCGCCGAGGCGCTGCACGGCGGCATGGCGCAGGACCAGCGCGACCGGGTGATGGGACGCCTGCGCGGCGGGACGGCGGAGTTGCTCATCGCCACCGACGTGGCCGCGCGCGGCCTCGATGTCGAGCAGCTCAGCCACGTCGTCAACTACAACGTCCCGTCCGCGCCCGAGTCGTACGTGCACCGCATCGGCCGGGTGGGCCGTGCCGGGCGTGAGGGTGTGGCCATCACGCTGGCGGAGCCGCGTGAGCACCGGATGCTCAAGGCGATCGAGCGGGCGACGAAGCAGCGGATCACGGTCGAGAAGGTCCCGACCGTCGCCGACCTGCGCGCGCGGCGCCTGGAGCTGACCCGCGCCGCGCTGCACGAGAGCCTCCTCGAAGACGACGACCTGGAACGCTTCGTCGCCGTGATCGAGCCGCTGTCCGAGGAGTTCGACGTCATGGAGGTGGCTCTGGCCGCCGTGAAGCTGGCGTACGAGTCCAGCGGGGCGGCGGCCGACGAGGAGGAGATCCCGCAGATCGCCGCGAAGGCTGCGGGGCGCGAGGGACGCGGCGACCGCCGGGAGGCTCCCGGGCGCCGGGACAAGCGTGGTGGCGCTCCCGCGCAGGGTATGACGCGCCTGTTCTTCAATGTCGGTCGCGCCGCGGGGATCCGGCCGCAGGACCTGGTCGGCGCGATCGCCGGCGAGTCGGGCATGGCCGGGCGCGACATCGGGGCCATCGAGATCGCCGACCGGTTCTCCCTCGTGGAGGTTCCGGACTCGGCGGCCGACCACGTGATCAAGGCCTTGCGACGCAGCACGATCAAGGGCAGGAAGGCCACGGTCCGCCGGGAACGCGACACACCGGGCAAACGACCGCGCTGACCGGCGCATTGGGAGCAACGGGCGCCACCACTTGGCGCGGCTTGGCCGACAAAGGTCGTGGTTTGTCGGGCAAGAAGTACACCCGCAGCAAGATGATCAAGATGGCGGCGAAGACGGGCTTCGTTCCTACCGGGAGAGCGTCGCCAAGGGCGCGTTGTTCCCCTCGGGCAAGGCCGCCTTCATGGACGCGTGCCAGACGGGCGTCGACCTGACCGGCTGACCGCAGGCCTGGTCAGTCCATCTTCAGCAGGTCGGGTCGCGCGTCGGCAGGGGTGAGATGCCGCCTGGCCCGCTCGAAGTCACGAGCGGTTCGACGGCCTCCAGGTCGTCCGGGTTGGGCGACATGACGGCGCGGAGTCTCTTCAGGCAGGCGGCCGGGTCCAGGTACTCCAGGACCAGGTCGGCGAAGTCGGCCCGGCAGGCGGCGACGCTGAGGACGCAGCGGCGTACCTGCCTGCCGGTGGCGGCCTCCCGGCCGTCGACGATGCCGTTCACGACGACGCTGTCGACGATCTGGCCGGCGCGTACCGCGAAGCACTCGCGCATGGTCCGCAGCACCATCTGGGAGATCACCGAACGGTAGAGGGCGAGGACGGCGCGGTCCGCGCGCGGAAGCTCCTCGACGTCCTGGTGGACCCTGACGTACTCGTAGCCGCGCACCCGCGGAATGGGGTCGCGGGTCGGCAGCTCGCACTCGACGACCAGTTCGCGCGACTCGGGGCGATACGCGAGGCGGTACCGCTCCGGGAGTCCTTCGGGGTAGACCGACTGGCCGAGCACCATGTGGAAGTACTCCGCGACCGCCCCTGGAACACCCGCGAGGAACTCGCGTTCGAAGATGTCGACCGTCCGGGCCTCATGCTCCAGTTCGGCGATGCGTACGGCGTGGGCCTCTCTCGCCTCGCGGAGCTCGCGCAGGCGTTCCCCCTCGGCCCGCCGATGCGCACGCCGTGCCGCTTCGAAGCGTTCCCACGCGGCGGCGCGCTCTCGCTCGTACCGGCCCTTCCCGCCGAACAGCACGCTCAGCCGGCCGGGCGGCGCTGGCTCGTAGTCCTCCGGGCGCGGCTCCGGGATCGCCTCCCCGAGGTGCCCGGACTCGAACGGCTTCATGTCGCAGGCCTTCCGCAGGTCGGCGAACTCGATCTGAGGGTCGGTGGCCAGGCTCCCGACCAGCAGCGTCTCAAGGGCGGCGACCCGGCACTCGACCTCCTTGGTCCGGAGGTCCGCCTCCAGTTCGCCCGCCTCGTGCGCGATCTCGATCTGTCGCTCGCGTTCCACCGGTTCCGCGCGAGCCGCGCGTTTCTGAGCCTGGAGCCGGGTCTGCTGGATCCGGCGAATCGACTGCTGCCCCTTCAGCTGGATCTGCCGTTCCCAGTTCCCCCGTTGTTCACGTTCTCGCCGCAGTTGTTCCCACACCGATGACCTTCGCCCCATGACCTATTGGTTCCCCTGCGGCCTCTCCGTGTTCACCCGGAGACCGGCTCTGGCCACGGTGTAAACCAAACGCCGGGCGACGAAATGCGCTATGCGGGTCCTGAACGGCTGACGACGCGGGGCTCGGTACGCGTGCCGCGGGTGGCGAAGGCGGAATAGCGCGGAACCCAGCGCAGCAGGGCGGTCGCGGCCATCACTCCCATCACGCCCATCGTCTCGATGCCGGCGGCGAGGCTGCCCAGCCCGGCCGCTGCCGAGACGACCAGGGGGCCCGCCGCGGTGCCGGAGTCCGAGCACAGCCGCCACACGCCCAGGAACTGGGAACGGGTCGCCGACGGCGCGACGTCGGCGCCTAGGGTCATCAGGACTCCGCTGCCGATGCCGTTGCCGAAGCCCATGAGCATGGCGACCACCGTCAGCGACAGCAGCCCGTCGGTGAGCGGCAGCACGGCCTGGGTCAGCCCCAGGACCAGCATCGACGGGACCGCGATCCACAGCCGGCCCGCCCGGTCCATGATCTTTCCCGACGGGTAGAAGGTCAGGGTGTCCACCAGGCCGGCGAGGCCGAAGACGACGCTCGTCGTCGACGGGCTCAGGCCCAGGTGGTCGGCCCAGAGCGGCAGGACCGTCTGCCGGGTGGCGCGCACCGACGCGACGAGCAGCACGGCCGTCCCCAGCGTCAGGAAGACCCGGTGGTGGCGCGTGACGACGGAGCGCACCGACACCGGATCGCGCCGGCGCTCGGCCGCCGGGCCGGCCACGTCGGGCACCAGCAGGACGACCAGCCCGGCCGTCACCGCGCACGCCAGGGCCAGCCAGTACACGTCGCGCACCGGGCGGCCGTGCACCACCGCCGCGCCGATGAACGGCCCCACGAACGCGCCGACCCGCGACATGCCGCCGAGCGTGGACAGCGCACGCGCCCGCAGCCCCTCGGGGATGACCTCGGTGAGGTACGCCTGGCGCGCCAGGATGAACACGGCGTTCACGGCCCCGGTGGCGGTGATGCCGAGCGCCAGCTCCCACAGCGTGTCGGCGGCCGCGCAGCCCAGCAGGGTCACCACGGCGATCCCCGCTGCGATGAGCATCGCCCGGCGGTCCCCCACGCGGGCGGCGAGGGCGCCGGCCGGCACGTCGCCGAGGATCTGCCCCACGCCGAGCAGCGCCAGCACCAGCCCGGCCATCCCGACGGACGCCCCGAGCCCGCGCCCGCTCAACGCGATCATGGGGACCATCGCGCCCATACCGATCTCGAAGACCAGCGTGGGCAGGAAGACGGCCGGAGCGACCCGCGCCAGTGAGATCGGTCGTGAACTCACCTGGGTCCTCATCTCGGGCGGCGGCTCCGAACAGCGTAGGGCCTGTCCCAAAATCCTCGTCCGCAGTAGGACAGGGACTTCGAGACAGGCCCTAAGCGTCGTCGCCGGCGTCCCTCAGCCGAGTTCGATGAGGAGGTCGCCGCCCTCCACCTGCTGGACCTTGCCGATCGCGAGGCGCGTGACCGTGCCCGCGGTCTGTGCCGTAATGGACGCCTCCATCTTCATCGCCTCGATGGTCGCGACCATCTGGCCCGCGGACACCTCGGCGCCTTCCTCCACGTGCAGGGTCACGACGCCGGCGAACGGGGCGGCGACGTGGCGTGTGTTGCCGCGCTGGGCCTTCTCCGCCACCTTCACGTCCGTGACGATCGACGTGTCGCGTACCGGCACCGGGCGCAGCTGGCCGTTCAGCGTGGTCAGCACCGTACGGTAGCCGCGCTCGTCCGCCTCCGAGATGGCCTCCAGCTCGATCAGCAGCGAGACGCCGTGGCCCAGCACTACCGTGTGCTCGGCGTCCGACTCCAGGCCGTAGAAGAAGTCCTTTGACGACAGCACCGACGTGTCGCCGTACGCATCCCGGTGGGCGTGGAAGTCACGAGACGGGCCGGGGAACAGCAGGCGGTTGAGCGTCGCGCGGCGCGCGTCACGCAGGCCGTCGCGGTCCTCGTCGGTCAGCTCCGCGGTCTCGGCCTTCTTCGGGCGGCCCTCCAGGGCCCGTGTGCGGAACGGCTCCGGCCAGCCGCCGGGCGGGACTCCGAGCTCGCCGCGCAGGAAGCCGATCACCGAGTCGGGCACGTCGAAGCGGCCCGGGTCCGCCTCGAAGTCGGCGGCCTCGACACCGGCGCCGACCAGGTGCAGGGCGAGGTCGCCGACGACCTTCGAGGACGGGGTGACCTTCACGAGGCGGCCCAGCATGCGGTCCGCGGCGGCGTAGCAGTCCTCGATCAGCTCGAAGCGGTCGCCCAGGCCCAGCGCGATGGCCTGCTGGCGCAGGTTCGAGAGCTGGCCGCCGGGGATCTCGTGCCGGTAGACCCGCCCGGTCGGCGACGCCGAGCCGGACTCGAACGGCGCGTAGACCTTCCGCACGGCCTCCCAGTACGGCTCCAGGTCGCCGACGGCCCGCAGCGAGAGCCCGGTGGCCCGCTCGGTGTGGTCCGTGGCCGCGACCAGCGCGGACAGCGACGGCTGCGACGTCGTGCCGGCCATCGAGGCGACCGCGGCGTCGACGGCGTCGGCTCCGGCGTCGATCGCGGCGACCAGCGTGGCGAGCTGGCCGCCCGCCGTGTCGTGGGTGTGCACGTGCACCGGCAGGTCGAACCGCTCGCGCAACGCAGTCACGAGCGTACGCGCCGCGGGCGGGCGCAGCAGGCCGGCCATGTCCTTGACGGCCAGGATGTGCGCGCCGGCCTCGACGATCTGCTCGGCGAGGTGCAGGTAGTAGTCCAGCGTGTAGAGCGTCTCGGACGGGTCGGACAGGTCGGCGGTGTAGCAGAGCGCGACCTCGGCGACCGCGGTGCCGGTCGCGCGCACCGCGTCGATCGCCGGGCGCATCTGCGACACGTCGTTGAGAGCGTCGAAGATCCGGAAGATGTCCATCCCGGCGACCGCGGCCTCCGCGACGAACGCGTCCGTCACCTCGGTCGGGTACGGGGTGTAGCCGACGGTGTTGCGCCCGCGCAGCAGCATCTGCGTGCAGATGTTCGGCAGCGCCTCCCGCAGGCCGGCGAGCCGCTCCCAGGGGTCCTCGGCGAGGAACCGCAGCGCCGCGTCGTACGTCGCGCCGCCCCAGCACTCCAGGCTGAACAGCTCCGGCGCCGTACGTGCGACGTGCGGGACGACGGCGAGCAGGTCGCGCGTGCGCACGCGGGTCGCCAGCAGCGACTGGTGCGCGTCGCGGAACGTCGTGTCGGTCACGGCGACGGCCGTACGCGCGCGCAGGTCGGCCGCGAACCGCTCCGGGCCGAGCGCGGCCAGGCGCTGCCGTGAGCCCTCCGGCGGCGTGCTCGTGAGGTCGACGGCCGGGAGCTTCTCGACGGGTTCGACGACGACCGGGCGTGGGCCGTGCGGCTTGTTGACCGTCGTCTCGGCGAGGAACCTGAGGATGCGGCTGCCGCGGTCGGCCGAGTGCCGTGCGTGGACCAGGTCCGGGCGCTCGTCGATGAAACCGGTCGTGACGCGGCCGGCGCGGAAGTCGGGGTCGTCCAGCACCGCGGCGAGGAAGGACAGGTTGGTGGCCACCCCGCGGATCCGGAACTCCGCGATCGCACGGCGCGCGCGGCGGGCCGCGTTGGCGAAGTCGTGCCCGCTGCAGGTCAGCTTCACCAGCATCGAGTCGAAGTGCGCCGACACCTCGGCGCCGGTGTGCACGGTGCCGCCGTCGAGCCGTACGCCCGGGCCGCCCGGCGAACGGTAGGCGGAGATGGTGCCCTTGTCGGGCCGGAAGCCGTTGGCCGGGTCCTCGGTGGTGATCCGGCACTGCATGGCGGTGCCGTTCAGGGCGATGACGTCCTGGGTCAGGTGAAGCTCCGGCAGTGTCCGGCCGGCGGCGATCCGCAGCTGCGCGACCACCAGGTCCCTGTCGGTGACCTGCTCGGTCACCGTGTGCTCCACCTGGATGCGCGGGTTCATCTCGATGAACACGTGGTCGCCGCGCGCGTCGACGAGGAACTCCACGGTGCCCGCGTTCACGTACCCGATGTGCTCGGCGAAGGCGACCGCGTCGGCGCAGATCCGGTCCCGCAGAGCGGGGTCGAGGTTCGGTGCCGGGGCGATCTCGATGACCTTCTGGTGCCGCCGCTGCATCGAGCAGTCACGCTCGTACAGGTGCACGACGTTGCCGTCGGCGTCGGCGAGGATCTGCACCTCGATGTGGCGCGGGTCGACGACGGCACGCTCCAGGAACACCGTCGCGTCCCCGAACGCCGAGACCGCCTCGCGCATCGCCGCGTCGATCGACTCACGCAGCTCGCCCGCCTCGGCGACCCGGCGCATGCCGCGTCCGCCACCGCCGGCGACCGCCTTGACGAACAGCGGGAACCCGATGCCGTCGGCCGCCTCGATCAGCGTCTCGACGTCCGTCGACGGCTCCGACGACGCCAGCACCGGAATACCGGCCTCGCGCGCCGCCGCCACCGCCCGTGCCTTGTTGCCCGTCAGGTTCAGCACCGACGCCGGCGGGCCGACGAACGTGATCCCCGCGTCCGCGCAGGCGGCAGCCAGCTCCGGGTTCTCCGACAGGAAGCCGTAACCCGGGTAGACGGCGTCGGCCCCGGCCGTACGGGCCGCCTTGATCACCTCGTCGACGGACAGATAGGCGCGCACAGGACGGCCGGGCTCGCCGATCTGGTACGACTCGTCCGCCTTCGCCCGGTGCAGCGAGTTGCGGTCCTCGTACGGGTAGACCGCGACCGTGGAAACACCCAGCTCGAACGCGGCACGGAACGCTCTGATCGCGATCTCGCCTCGGTTGGCGACCAACACCTTGCCGAACATCGGACTCCCTCCGCCGGCCGATACGCAACGTCACCGTAGATCGCTCATGGCCGGTTGAGAACGCCTGAGTCGGACACCTCCGTAGAAAACCATGCCGGAATACCGTTCCCGGAACGAAACGCGTCTCTTCTCGTACGAGCCCCGGCGCGCCTGTGCGAGAGGTCCTGGGGAATGCCGGTCGGCTTGGTGGGGTTGGGGGCGTACATGACGACAATCGGACTGATCGGTAGCGGGAACATCGGCGGGACCGTGGCCAGGCTGGCCGTGGCGGCCGGGCACGACGTGGTCCTCAGCAACTCACGTGGGCCCGAGACGCTGAAGGAACTCGCCGACGAGCTGGGGCCGCGGGCCCGCGCCGGAACTCCCCTCGATGCCGCGGAGGCGGGCGATCTCGTGGTCGTGACGATCCCGCTGCGCGCGTACGCGACGGTGCCGGTGGAGGCGACGGCGGGGAAGATCGTCCTCGACACCAACAACTACTACCCGGAGCGGGACGGCAAGTTCCCCGAGCTCGACGACGACTCGACCACGACGAGCGAGCTGCTGCAGCGGCATCTGCCGACGTCGAAGGTGGTCAAGGTGTTCAACAACATCTACTTCAACCACCTGCTGACGCTGGGCCGCCCGGCCGGCGCCCCGGACCGCAGCGCCCTGGCGATCGCGGGCGACGACGCGGCGGCGAAGGCGACGGTGACCGAGTTCCTCGACGGGCTCGGCTACGACACGGTCGACGCCGGCCCGCTCGCCGAGGGGCGGCGGTTCCAGCGTGACACGGCCGCCTACGGCACCATGTATTTCGGGGCGGAATTCTCCGAGACCGGGACGCCCGGCGACGCCGCCAAGGTCCGCGCGGCCCTGGCGGGCTAACCGGGAGAACCGCCGGCCGTCGTGGTCGTCGTGGTGCAGATGGCACCGCGCGCCGCCCGACCGCCGGGGCGTACGGGGACGCCCCGGCGGTCTCAGGCCCGGAAGTCGCGCGCCTTGATCTTCGCCATCCGCCCGTCGTCGTGGTGCCAGACGATGCCCTCGAGGCCGTCGGCCTCGGCGAGGGCGCGTACGGTCGCGCGGATGTCCTCCCACGTGAGGGAGGGCAGGTCGATCGGCACGGCGTCCGCGTGGCGCACCAGGCGGTGCTCCGGGTAGCCCTCCGGGTTCCGATTGATCTTCGGCCCGCACAGCTCGTACGTCCCGGGCGCCCACGCGCCGGCGCCCGCGGCCTCGACGAGGAAGCGGTGGAAGCCGGTCTGCGCTGCGGGTTCCCAGCCGACGCGCTTTCCGGTCTCGGCGTCCTCCCCTGCGAGCTCGAAGCCGTCGGGCGCGGGACGGTCGCGCTTGACCTCGCGGCGCGCCCACCAGAGCTCCCTGTCGAAGCGGACGCAGGTGCCGTCGTACTTGCGGGTCGGCCTGCCCTCGCCGCCGAAGACCCAGGAGCACTCGGGAGCCGGTTCACGCGTCACGTACTTCGGGTCCCCGTCCCAGTCCCGTAGGTAGATCGTCGGAATCTTCTTCATCGCGCTCATCTCCTCCGCGTGCTCGGTGCGGGCAGCGTAGGGCGTCTCGGGGCCCGGCACCCACGCATTTTTCGCGAGCGGGCTCAGGCGACCTCGACGGGTGAGGTCCCCGCGGTGGAGGGTGGGGGGATGGTGCGGCGGTGGTGTACACGCGGGAGCACAGCCTGCGCTACAACCCGGAGCATCCTCCGCTCGGGAAGCTGGTCATCGCGGCCGGGGTGGCCTTCGCCCACCCGCGCCTCGATCCCGGTTTCGCCGGGGACCAGGGGGCGCTCGGGCGGCGGCTGCTGTACGAGTCGGGCAATGACACGCGGCGGCTCATGCTGGCGGCGCGGCTGCCGGTGATCGCGTTGACGCTGCTGTTCGGGCTCGTCGTCTTCCTGTTCGCCCGCGACATCGCCGGGGCGGCGCTCGGGGCGGCGGTGGCGACGAAGATGAGCGTGCTGCCGGCGGTTCCGGTGCTGTTGCTGCTCGCGGGGCTGTCGGTGTGGTCGGGCCGTACGGCGCGGCGTCTCGTGCTCGCCGTCGCGGGCGTGTCCATCGTGGCGCTCGTCGCGGTCGCCGTGGTGTGGGCCTCCTACCTCGCGGTCGACCCGCGGCTGCGGTGGGCCGCGCCCGCGAACCTGCCCGATGTCCACGGCGCACGGAGGCTCGCGGTCGACCTGCTGCCGTTCCCCCGGCCGTACCTGGACGGGATGCGCGTCCAGTTCGGCTTCGAGGACTCCACGTTCGGCGATGCCCGCCGTCATCTACTGGGCCGCGGGCCTCACCGTCTCCCAGGGCCGCCCGCTCATCTCGATCGGCACCCTCGTGGCCTTCACCACGCTGCAGGCGAGCCTGTTCCGGCCGATGGTCTGGCTCCTCCAGACCGGCGTCGACGTACGCGACCTGGCCTTCGCCGACCTGGCCGAGGCCGTCGGCGTGGTCTCACAGGAGACGTACCTCTTCCACGCCTCCGTCGCCGACAACCTGCGCTTCGCCCGCCCCGACGCGACCGACGAGGAACTGCACGCGGCTGCCGCCGCCGCCCAGATCCACGACCACATCAGCGGCCTGCCCGACGGCTACGACACCCTCGTCGGCGAACGCGGCTACCGGTTCTCCGGCGGCGAGAAACAGCGCCTGGCCATCGCGCGCACGATCCTGCGCAACCCGCCGATCCTGGTGCTGGACGAGGCGACCAGCGCGCTCGAAACCCAGACCGAGCATGCCGTCCAGCAGGCCATCGACGCACTCGCCCGCGGCCGTACGACCATCACCATCGCCCACCGACTCTCCACGATCCGCGACGCCGACCAGATCATCGTGCTCGACCACGGCCGGGTCGCCGAACGCGGCACCCACGAGGAGCTCCTCGCCCTCGGCGGCCACTACGCCGCCCTCGTGTCCAGGGACGACGCGCTCGCCCCTGTCGCGTGACAGGCCCGCCTCCGGGTAGGAGGACACCATGACCGATGACACATCCGCGCTGCTCGGGATCTATCTCAACGATCATCTCGCCGGCGCGACGCTCGGCGCCGAGATGTCGTCGCGGATGGCGCGGGCCCACCGCATGTCGCCGGAGGGCCCCGCGCTCGAACGCCTCGCCACCGAGATCGCCGAAGACCGCTCGGCGCTCCTGGAGATGCTGGAAAGGCTCGGTGTCCCGGCCCGGCGCTACAAGATCGCTCTGGGCTGGGCGGCGGAGAAGGCGGGGCGGTTCAAGCCGAACGGGCGCGTCTTCGAGCGTTCGCCGCTGAGCAACCTGGAGGAGATCGAGACCCTCTGCCTCGGCGTGAACGGCAAGGGCGCCTGCTGGCGTACGCTCCGCGTGCTCTCCGACCGCGACGACCGCCTCGACTCCGGACGGCTCGACGATCTGCTGGCACGGGCGGGACGCCAGGCGGACACCCTTGAGAAGATGCGGGTCCGCATCACGGCCGACCTCGTGGCCTCCGTCTGAGAACCCGCGTCTCCCCCGGCGTCTCCGATCAGGGGTGGCTGCCGATCTGGTCGGCCTCGCCCTCCCAGATGTCGTACTCACGGTCCGCGGGCGGCAGGCCGTAGAAGCAGACGCTGTCGATCTGACCGCCGGTCTCGTCGCCGACGGACGAGCCGAACTGCGTGTAGCGATATCCGCGGTCGGAGATCGTACGGTTCGGGTCGTCGATGCCCGCCTCGGTGATCTTCATGCTGATCGAGGTGCTCCAGCCCCGTACGTAATCGATCATCTTGTACGGGTTGTTCTCGCCGCGCTCGGGATAGCGGCGCAAGTAGTCGGAGCTGTAACAGTGAACGGTCGCGATGTCCGGGGAGTACGGCCCGCCGAACATCCCGCCCAGGCCGTCGCCGGTGTCCCGCACGAAGGCGTCGAACCACTGGCCCGAGGTCCCGAAGCCGAACCCGCTGCCGTCACCGGCGTACCGGCCGGCCGGCATGTTGACGGCCCAGAACAGGTTCCCGCGGTCCTGGGAGGGCTTGTTGTCACGGATGGCCGCGAGCCGGTTCGACCGCGCCAGCCAGGGGTTGTCGGGCTGATGCCAGTCGGGCTCGTTGCCCAGCTCCCAGACGAACAGGATGTTCGGGTGCGCGTCGATGTAGGGCAGCAGCAGGTCCAGCTGGTGACGCGCCAACCCGGAGTCGGGGTCCTCGGAGGACTGGATGATCACCTCGCTGAGCCCGGTGCCCAGCATCTGGTCGAGCTGCCCGTCGTCGAACTGCCTCGTGTTCGGGTCGCCCCAGAACATCGAGAGACGCGCGGTCTGCGGCCTGATACGCCGCAGGATGTCCAGCTTCTGGCTGAAGGGCACATCGGCCGATGGCGAGACGACCGCGCCCCACTTCATGAAGGACGCGGCGGCGGGCCTGGCGTGAGCGAGCGCCAGCCCGGTCCCGAGGGCGACACCGCCCACTCCTCCGAGAAATCTCCGGCGCGTGAGGGTACGCCGCGGCGAACCCCGATCCTGATCGGCCATGTGGGCCGTCCTTCCGCTGTCGAATGGGTCTGGCGACAGGGATGATCACGGTCGGCCGGAACGGAACGCCACACATTCGCCCAGCACCGACACCGGTCTGCTTTCGTCCGTCCGGACGAGCCGGGAAATAGAAGCGGAGCATGGTGCCCGAGATCCAGTCGACAAGGGTACGTAGCGCTCTGCCCCTGAGCTACACCGGCTCGTTGAGCCGGCGGCGGGATTCGAACCCGCGACCTCTCGATTAGGAGTCGAAGTAACCCTCACCTGCGCACCGGGCACCAGCCCCGCTTGACCGCGATCTTACGCGCCCCCGTTCTTCTCGCGCCTCTCCTTATTTCGGCAGACTGGGGCGTCATGAGCTTCCACGAACTGCACCACGGCGACTCGCCGTTGCTGCTTCCCAACGCCTGGGACGTCCCGTCGGCGCTGGCGTTCCTCGACGCCGGGTTCGCGGCGATCGGCACGACCAGCTTCGGCGTCGCGTCGAGCATCGGCCGCCCGGACGGCGGGCGGTCGACGAAGGACGCCAACCTCTCCCTCGCCCGCGAGCTGTCGCGGCTGCCGTGCCACATCAGCATGGACATCGAGGACGGCTACGCCGATGAGCCGGACGAGGTCGCCGCCTACGCCGCCGGTCTCGGCGTGGCGGGCGTCAACATCGAGGACAGCTTCGCCGAGAGGCTGATCGCCCCGGAGGCGTACGCCGCGAAGGTGGCGGCGGTCAAGCGCCGCTGCCCGGACCTGTTCGTCAACGCCCGCGTCGACACGTACTGGCTCGGCCAGGACGCCACGGTCGCCGCGACACTCGAACGCGCCGCCCGGTACGTCGCGGCGGGCGCGGACGGCGTCTTCGTGCCCGGCGTGTCCGATCCGGACGTGCTCCGCGAGCTGGCGGCGGGCATCGCGGCCCCGCTGAACGTCCTGGCGATCCCCGGACTCTCCCTCGACGAGCTGGCCCGGCTCGGCGTACGCCGCGTGAGCACCGGTTCCCTGCCGTACCGCGCCGCGCTCCACGCCGCCGCCGAGGTGGCGAACGCGGTCCGCGACGGGCGCGCCACACCCCCGGCGGCCCCGTACAAGGAGATGCAGGCCCGGCTGGTCCGCCACGAGCGGACCACCGGCTGAGGCTCTATGGGCGGGTGCTGTCCGCTGGAACGGCCCCAAGCTCGTTCCCTACGGGCGGGTGCTGCCCCGGCGTACGACGGTCCACGGGGCGGACAGGCGGGGCGGTCCCTCGCCGAGTGCGGCGCGCACACAGGCGGCGCCCTGGTCGCGGAGGGACTGCCCGACGGTGGTCAGGTCGAGTTCGGCCGCCACGACGGCGTCGTCCCACCCGGTGACGGCCAGGTCGCCGGGGACGCTCAGGTCCGCGGCGGCCCGGAGCACGCCGGCGGCCTGTTCGTCGCTCATCGCGGCGATCGCGTCCGGGCGGCGCCGGGACGACAGGAGCCTCGACGCGATCCGCTCGGCCTCGGCGCGGTCGTTGCGCGAGCACACCGCGACGGTCACGTCCGCCCAGGCCACGCCGGCCTCCTCGGCGGCCTCGCGGTATCCGGCGAGGCGCTCGCGCGTCACCGGGAACCGGACGCCCCCGACGCCGTCGCCCGTCACGACCGCGCTGACGCGATCACGTGAGAGCGGGAAGCTCACGACCGCCGGCCGGCGCGCGCCCGCGAAGGCGACCGCGCCGACGGCGCGCGCGGCGGCGCAGTCGTCGATGCCCACGAGCCCGGCGCCGCGTACGGCGGGGCCGCCGTGCACCACCGCGGGCCGTCCCCGCGCGCGTACGGCCGCCAGTACGGGGTCGTCGTCGCATGTGGTCCAGACGATGAATCCGTCGACGGCTGCGGTGCGCACGCGTTCGGCGTCGCCGGCATCGCCGGTGACCGGCAGTATCGTCATGCCGTAGCCGCGGCCGGCGCACACATCGGCGACCCCCGCGAGGAAGGACGCCGCCTGCGGGTCCTCGAACGCGTAGGCGAGGTGCTCCCCCATCACGACACCGAGGGTGCGGGTGCTGCCGCGGCGCAGCGAGCGGGCGCTCGGGTCGGGGCCCGCGTAGCCGAGCCGTTCCGCCGCCGCGAGCACGCGTGACCGGGAGCGCTCCGACACCCGGTCGGGGCGGTTGTAGGTGTAGGAGGCGGTCATGACCGAGACGCCGGCCTGCTCGGCCACCTGGGCGAGCGTCACGCGTCTCATCTCCGAGCCCATGGTCCGACTCTAACTGTGTATCGTTACACAAATGTCGCGAACCTCCCGCTCTCTGGCCGTCTCGGCGTTCATCGCGTTCGCCGCCTTCGGCTCGTTCTGGGGCGTGTGGGGCGCCTCCGTGCCGCAGGTCCAGGACCAGGCGGGTGTCAGCGACGGCCGGCTCGGGGTGGCGCTGCTGTTCGTGGGCGCCGGCGCCCTCCCGGCGATGCTGGGTGTCGGCGCGGTGCTCGACCGCTGGGGGCTGCGGTTCGCGGCCGTGGTCATCGCCGCCCTCGGCGTCGCCGGCTCCGTGGTCGCCTTCGTCTCGATGAACTTCGCGGGCCTGTGCGCCGGCCTCGCCCTCGTCGGCGCGTGCAGCGGTGCGGCCGACGTCGCGATGAACTCCGTCGCCGGGCGCGCCGAGTCGGTGACCGGCCGCCCCGTCATCACCCGCTCCCACGCCATCTTCTCCAGCTTCGTGGTGATCGGAAGCCTCGGCACGGGCCTGGCGGGCTCCGCCTCGCTCCCGCTCGCGGCGCCGTTCGTCGCGGTGACCGTGCTTTCGATCGCGGCGGCGGTCGCCATCGCCACGACGATGCGGCCCGCCGGCACCCGTGAGCACCGCGCCGAGGAGGCACCGCCGGGGCGGCTCCTTCCCCTCCTGCTCATCGGCATGCTCGGCGCGCTGGCCTTCGCCGCCGAGAACGCCCACCAGAGCTGGAGCGCGATCTTCGCCCACGACGAGCTGCGCGCGCACGGCGGGCTCTCCGCGACCGCCCCGGCGGTCTTCGCCGCCACCGTCGCGATCACGCGGTTCGCCATCGGCGGCCTGCGGCCCGCCCACGCGCGTACCGTCCTGCTGTCCGGCGCGGCCGCCGCCTCCGCGGGCGCGCTCCTCATCGCCGCCGCACCGAACCTCCTCGTCGCCTCGCTGGGCCTCGCGGTGGCCGCCGCGGGCACCGCGGTGCTGTTCCCGACCCTCATCGGGGTCGTCTCGCGCACCGTCGAGGAGTCACGCCGAGGCCGCGCCACCTCGCTCGTGACCTCGGTGTCCTACCTCGGGTTCCTCCTCGGTCCCGTCTATGTCGGCCAGTGGGCCGGCCACGCGGGGCTGCGCACGGCCATGACCGCCGTCGCGGCCCTCACCGTCCTGCTGTTCCTGCTCGCCCCGGTGGTGCTGCGCGTCATCGGCACCGGCCGTACGCCCGGCCGTGTCGAAGAAGACGCCGTCACGCACTGACGCGAGAAGCGTGCTCCGGCCTGCCACGCGAACGCGTGGGCCGGTAGCCGTTTGATTCGTCACGACCGGCACACGAATGTGGCGGACACTCCACAGCTTCGGGTCTCCTTCGGATCACCGCCCCCGCGTCATGATCAACAGGTTTGCCCACCTGTCGAGAAGGGCGTTGCCGGTGTTGAGAAGAACGCTGTCCTTGCTGCTGGTCCCCGCCGCCGTCGCTTCGCTCGCGGCACCCGCTGCGGCCCAGGAGATCCGGTTCGAGGCGCCCGCGAAGATCTGGCCCGGAGTGGTGTTCCGCCCCTTCCGTACGGCCGGGTCCGGCGGGCCGATCACCGGCGCCCTGGTCGACGTCGACCTGCGCGACCCGCGCGTCACGGTCGGCCTGCTCCACCCGGCGGCGGTCGCGGCCCGCGAGCGTGTCTCGGTCATGACCAACCTCCAGCACGCGGTCGCCGGGATCAACGGCGACTTCTTCAACATCAGCGAGACCCATTCGGGTGTCGTGCCGACCGGAGCCGCGGTCGGCCCCGAGGTCGCGGACGGACGTCCCCTGAAGGCGGCCGTGCCGAACGGGCAGCGCTTCGGACCGCTGCCGCCGCCCGGAACCTCCACCGAGACCGTCATCGGCGTGGGCCGCGACCGGGTCGGGCGGCTGTCGAGCCTCCACCTGACCGGCACGATCCGCGGCGACCGCGTCCGGCTCCCACTGCGCGGGCTCGACCAGTACGCGCTGCCCGTCGGCGGCGTCGGCGCGTTCACCGCCCGGTGGGGTCCCGTCTCGCGGCTGCGCGCGGTGTGCGGCACCGACATCGTGCGCAACGACCCGTGCAGCACCGACACGGCCGAAGCGGTCGTACGGCGCGGAGTCGTGACCTGGGTCGGCGACGGCGTGGGCGCGGGGCAGATCCCGCCGGACACGACCGTGCTGACCGGCCGCGAGGCGGGCGCGGACGCCCTGCGCGGCCTGCGGACGGGTGACCACGTACGGATCACGTACCACCTGAACGGACCGGACCACCTGCACTTCGCGGTGGGCGGCTTCCCGATCCTGCGCGACGGCGCGCCGCCGGACGGCCTCGACCCGATGACCCTCGCGGCCCGTACGGGCGCCGGGGTGAGCCGGAACGGCCGGCACATGTTCCTTGCGGTCGTGGACAGCGGCGCCGCGAGCGCCGGAATGACCGTGACGGAGCTGTCCAGGCTGTTCACCTTCGTCGGCGCGGACGACGCGGTCGACCTGGACGGAGGCGGGTCGACCACGCTCGCCCTGCGCCTGCCCGGCGAGCCCGCGGCGACCGTGCGGAACGTGGTGTCCGGCTCGGCGGAACGCGCCGTCGCGAACGGCATCGGCGTGTTCGAGCGGCCATGACGCGCGCCCGCTGACATGAGCGCCGATCGATTCGGTGCCGTTTTCGTGGGTACGGGGTGTCACTGGGAGCGACAACCTCGAAGAGGTCCACCATGGGCATCCCCCTGCTCAGCGACATTCGCGACCAGGCCTCCGGCCTGACACGCGACCAGCGCAACGCGTTCCTCGCCGCCCTTCTCGGCTGGGCCATGGACGCGTTCGACTACTTCCTCCTCGTATTCGTGATCACCGAGATCGCGAAGGAATTCGGGACGTCGGCGGAGAAGGTCGCCGTCGCCACCACGCTGACGCTCATCGCACGTCCGCTCGGCGCGTACCTGTTCGGCGTCTGGGCGGACAAGGTCGGCCGGCGGATCCCGCTGATGGTCGACGTGTTGTTCTACTCGGCCGTCGAAGTGGTGTCGGGGTTCTCGACCTCGCTCACGATGCTGCTTGTGCTGCGATTCCTGTACGGCCTGGGCATGGGCGGCGAGTGGGGGCTCGGCGCCTCTCTGGCCATGGAGAAGATCCCGGTCGAGAAACGTGGTTTCTACTCCGGACTGCTCCAGGCCGGCTACTCCTTCGGCTACCTGGTGGCGGCCATCGCCTACTTCGTGATCACGCCGATCTTCGGCTGGCGCGGGCTGTTCGTCTTCGGCGCGGCCCCGGCGCTCCTCGCGCTGTACGTCCGGTACAAGGTGGGCGAGTCCGAGGCGTGGATCCGCACCAAGGAACACCTGAAGGTGACGCATACACCGCTGCGCAAGGTCTTCTTCGACCGCAAGGTGCTCCTGCGGTTCGTCTACCTCGTGCTGCTCATGGCCGCGTTCAACTTCATGTCCCACGGCACGCAGGACGTGTACCCGACCTTCCTGAAGAAAGGCCTCGGCCACTCCCCGCACTACGCCGTCGGCATCGCGGTGATCTACAACATCGGCGCGATCCTCGGCGGCGTGCTGATCGGCGCGCTGTCCCAGCGCTTCGGCCGCCGCCGCGCCATCGCCGGCGCCGCGTTCCTCGCCCTGCTCGTCGTCCCGCTGTTCGCCTACTCCAAGGGCACCGCGATGCTGGCGATCAGCGCGTTCGTCATGCAGTTCTTCGTCCAGGGCGCCTGGGGCGTGATCCCCGCCCACCTCACCGAGATGTCACCGGACGCGATCCGCGGCTTCTACCCGGGCGTGACCTACCAGCTGGGGAACCTGCTGGCCGCGATCAACCTGCCGCTCCAGGAACGCCTGGCGGACGGACACGGCTACTCCACCGCCTTCGCGGTCGTAATCGCCCCGACGCTCGTGGCGGTGATCCTCCTGACTGCGTTCGGCCGTGAGGCCCACAGCGTGGAGTTCGGCCGAGATCCGGTGGCAGCACCCGAAACGGCCGGCCGCTAGGTCTGAAGGCGGGCTTGGACCTGGGCGATCAGAGGAGCCAGGTGGCGGCTCGCGCGGCGCGGTCGCCGTCACGGTCGCCGATCGCGGCGAGCAGTTCCTCGTGCTCTTGTGTGCCGACGTCCGACAGCTCCGGATCCGCGGTCGCCCGCCTCGGCCTTGGCCAGATCGTCCTCTCTCCCCTGGCACAGGGCACTCTCACCGGCAAGTACCTGCCCGGACAGCGACCGCCGTCCGAGAGGCAGGGTTCAGCGCGCTCCGACCATGTGCCCGGCGGCCGGGCGGTGAACGCCGCCGGGGAATCTGTCACCGGGCGTATGCCGAGCACTATCCGCAGGTCGGCCGAGTGAGGGTTCGGCGAGGGGTGGCCTAGAGTGTGCGGGCGGGATTCGCTGGAGTACCCGTCGGTGCCACGCCTCGGCCGGCGTCGTGTTCCGGCGGAGCACGCGTACGGCGCGTCACCCCCCGGCCAGGCCATTCGCCATATCCACCGGCTGCGTGAACAATCGACGAGATGTGTCTGCGGACGCCGAGGAGAACGATGACTGAGGTGTGGCCCGGAACACCGTACCCGCTGGGCGCCAGCTGGGACGGCACCGGTACGAACTTCGCGCTGTTCTCGGAGGCGGCGCAGCGGGTGGAGCTGTGCCTGTTCGACCTGGACGGCACCGAGACCCGGTTCGAGCTGACCGAGGCGGACGCCTTCGTCTGGCACGGCTATCTCGTCGGCATCGGGCCGGGGCAGCGGTACGGCTACCGCGTCCATGGGCCGCACGACCCGGCGTCCGGTCACCGCTGCAACCCGGCCAAGCTGCTCCTCGACCCGTACGGCAAGGCCGTCGAAGGCGACCTCATCTGGCACGAGTCGGTCTTCTCCTACCACTTCACCGCTCCGGCGGAGCTGAACACCAACGACAGCGCCCCGTACATGCCGAAGAACGTCGTGGTGAACCCGTTCTTCGACTGGGGCGACGACCGAGCGCCGCGCACGCCGTACAACGAGACGGTGATCTACGAGGCGCACGTGAAGGGCCTCACGAAGCTGCACCCCGAGATCCCCGAGCGCCAGCGCGGCACGTACGCGGGCCTGGCCCACCCGGCGATGGTCGAGCATCTCGTCGACCTTGGGGTGACGGCGATCGAGCTGATGCCGGTGCACCAGTACGTCTCCGAGCACGGGCTCGTCGCGCGCGGGCTGACGAACTACTGGGGCTACAACACGGTCGGCTTCTTCGCCCCGCACAACGCCTACTCTTCCTCGGGCCAGCGCGGCGAGCAGGTGCTGGAGTTCAAGGCGATGGTCCGCACCCTGCACGACGCGGGCATCGAGGTCATCCTCGACGTGGTCTACAACCACACCGCCGAGGGCGACCATCTGGGCCCGACGCTCAGTTTCCGCGGCATCGACAACGCGGCGTACTACCGGCTCAGCGACAGCGACCGGCGGTACAACCTCGACTACACCGGCTGCGGCAACAGCCTCAACGTGCGGCACCCGCACTCGCTGCAGCTGATCATGGACTCACTGCGTTACTGGGTCACCGAGATGCACGTCGACGGGTTCCGGTTCGACCTCGCGTCGGCGCTGGCCAGGGAGTTCCACGACGTCGACCGGCTGTCGGCCTTCTTCGACCTCGTGCAGCAGGACCCGGTGGTCTCCCAGGTGAAGCTGATCGCCGAGCCGTGGGACGTCGGCGAGGGCGGCTACCAGGTCGGCAACTTCCCGCCGCTGTGGACGGAGTGGAACGGCAAGTACCGCGACTCCGTCCGCGACTTCTGGCGCGGCGAGCCGGTGCTCCAGGAGTTCGCCTCGCGCCTGACCGGCTCCAGCGACCTGTACGCCGACGACGGCCGCCGCCCGCTGGCCTCGATCAACTTCGTGACCTGCCACGACGGGTTCAGCCTGCACGACCTCGTCTCCTATGACCACAAGCACAACGAGGCCAACGGCGAGGACAATCGCGACGGCACCGATGACAACCGGTCCTGGAACCACGGCGCCGAGGGCGAGACCGACGACCCGGGCATCCGCGCCCTGCGCGCGCGGCAGAAGCGCAACTTCATCGCCACGGTGTTCCTTTCCCAGGGCGTGCCGATGCTGTCGCACGGCGACGAGATGGGCCGCACCCAGCGGGGCAACAACAACGGTTACTGCCAGGACAGCGAGCTGGCCTGGATGTCGTGGCCGGGCGAGGACGACCTCACCGGCTTCATCCGCAAGGTGTCGCAGTTGCGCGGTGACCATCCCGTCTTCCGCCGCCGCCGGTTCTTCGAGGGCCGCGGGTACGGCGGCGAGCTGAACGGCCAGCGCGACATCGCGTGGCTGACGCCCGCCGCCGAGGAGATGGACGACTCCGACTGGAACATCGGGTACGCACGAGCCGTCACGGTCTTCCTCAACGGCGACGCGATCACCGAGCCGGACATGCGCGGGCAGAAGGTCCGCGACGACTCTTTCCTGGTCCTCTTCAACGCCCACTCCGAGAGCATCGTCTTCCGTATCCCGGACGAGAGCTTCGGCGAGCGCTGGGAGGTCGCCCTGTGCACCGCGAGCGACTCCGTCGAGAACCGTGAGCCCGTCAAGGCCGGCGACGAGATCGAGGTGGTCGACCGCGGGCTGCTCGTGCTCCGGCGGGTCAACCGCGGCTGACGGTGATGGCGGTGAGCAGCACCAGCACGAACGTCAGGAGCGCCACGGCGCCGTGGGCGACGACCGCGACGGCAGGGAAGGCCTGTTCGCCGCCGCGCGCGTGCTTGCCGGCCTGCCCCGGGAGCCACCGGGTGAGCAGGACGAACCCCAGGAACGCCACGAGCACGAGCGTTCCGAACGCGCTCCAGGCGTAGACCTCTCGGGCGGTCAGCAGGAAGGCCACCCAGGTGCCGAGGGCCAGGATGGCGAGCGCGGGATGCCCGATCACCAGCACGGCGGGGAACCTCGTCACCTTCGTTCCCTGCCGCCGCAGCCCTCCGTTGGAAAGCCAGCCGGCGAACAGCCGTAACCCTCCGGCGGCCGTCAGGACCCACATGACCAACGCGGCGATCTTCACGGGTCTCCTTCCCAGTGCGTGGCCTTAAGTCTTCCCGGAAAACCGGGATTTGATAAGCGGAACGCACCGATCCCGTCGCAATCCGCTACGACGCACTATGAAACCCTGGACCTCATGATCCGACTCGAACCCGCCGGCACCGTCGATCTCGCCGAGGCGTACGCCTATCCGGGCACCGTGCCGTGGCTGCGGGCCAACATGGTGTCCACCGCGGACGGCGCGGCCGCGCATGAGGGGCTGACCAGGAAACTGGGCGGGCCGGCCGACCGGCGGCTGCTGTCCACCCTGCGCGCCCTGGCCGACGTCGTGATCGCCGGGGCCGGCACGACCCGCGCCGAGGGCTACGGCCCGGTCCTGCCCCGCCCCTGGTGGGACGCCCTGCGGGAGGGCCGTACGCCCGCGCCGCCGCTGGCGGTCGTGTCCCGCTCCCTCGAACTCGACTTCGAGGCACCGCTCTTCACCGAGGCGCTCGCCCGCACGATCGTGATCACCTGCGACGCGGCCCCGAAGGACCGGCTCGAACGCTGCGAGCGGCACGCGGACGTCATCGTCGCCGGCGAGGAGTCCGTGGACCTCGGAGCGGCTGTGGACGCCCTGACCGCCCGCGGCCTCGTACGCCAGCTCACCGAGGGCGGCCCCCGCCTGCTCGCCGACATCGCCGCCGCGGGCCGCCTCGACGAACTCTGCCTCACCGTGAGCCCGCAGATCACCGCGGGGAGCGCGGCGCGCATCCTGAACGGCGCCGGCATCGAGCCGCTCCCCTTGCGTCTCGGCCACGTGCTGGAGGACGAGGACTTCCTGTTCCTCCGCTATGTACGGCGTTGAGGGCCCGCGGCTCCGGAGGGTGGGCCTCCGGGCATACTGAACGGGAGCGGGAGCAGGTCCCGCACCAGGTAGGTGAGGAGCCGAGTCATGGATCTCCCGGTGAACCCGCCACTCGGCCCGATGCTGGCCGAGGCGGTCAAGGAACTGCCCCGCGGAGACCTGCTCTATGAGCCCAAGTGGGACGGGTTCCTTCACTGAACTCGCAAGCGGTTCCGTGAATCTGGTTTCTGCCGTGGTGAGGGTGTGGGGTTTTCAGGTCACGGTGGGGCTGCGGCGTTCGATGAAGGTGACGTCGCGCCAGCGGCCGTGGTGGTGGCCGATGCGTTCGCGGGTGCCGATGGTTCGGAAGCCGACTCGTTGGTGGAGGGCGAGGCTGGCGGTGTTTTCGGGGAAGATGCCGGATTGGATAGTCCAGATGCCGGCGGCTTCGGTTGAGGTGATGAGGGCCTGGAGGAGCGCGAGGCCGATGCCGCGGCCGCGGGCGTTGGGGTGGACGTAGACGGAGTGTTCGACGACGCCGGCGTAGGCGCAGCGGTCTGAGACGGGCACTGCGGCGGCCCATCCAAGGACGTGGCCGTTGTCGTTGAGAGCGACGTGTCGGTGGTCGGGCAGGCGGGTGGTGTCGAAGGTGTTCCAGGTCGGGGTGGCGGTTTCGAAGGTGGCGTCGCCTTCGTCGATGCCGAGCTGGTAGATGCGCAGGACCTGGTCGGCGTGTTCGGGGCGCATCCCGGTGATGTGGATGTGGGGGCCGATGGTCATGTGGGGGTCTCGATGCCCAGGTCGGTGAGCAGGCCGCGGATGCGTCGCTGGATTTCGTCGCGGATGGGGCGGATGGCTTCGATGCCTTGTCCTGCGGGGTCGTCCAAGGTCCAGTCCAGGTAGCGTTTGCCGGGGAAGATGGGGCAGGCGTCCCCGCAGCCCATGGTGATCACGACGTCGGAGGATTTCACCGTGTCAGTGGTCAGCACTTTGGGGGTCTGGGCGGAGATGTCGATGCCGATTTCCTTCATCGCCTCGACCACGGCGGGGTTCACGGTCTCGGCCGGAGCCGAGCCGGCAGAGCGGACCTCAACGGGTCCGGCGGCCAGGTGGGTGAGGAACGCTGCGGCCATCTGAGAGCGGCCGGCGTTGTGGACGCAGACGAACAACACGGACGGGGTGTTGGCGGCGCTCACGAACCCTCCTGAGCGTTCAGTGATCGGGGGTTGAGGTGAGCCTCGCTCCGGGAGGAGCGGGCGTCGTTGGTGGCGTGCTGGGGTCGGCCGAACAGCACGGTGACCAAGGCGAGACCGATGGCCGCGCCGGCGAGCTGAGCGGTGATGAAGGGCGGCACCGAGCCGGGCGCGATGCCGGTGAAGGTGTCGGTGAACGCCCGGCCGATGGTGACCGCCGGGTTGGCGAAGCTCGTGCTGCTGGTGAACCAGTAGGCGGCTCCAATGTAGGAGGCGACCGCGGCCGGGGTCAGGCGTGCGTGGCCGACCCGCTCGAGTCCGAAGATCAACAAGATCAGGCCGGTGGTCGCAACGAGCTCACCGAGCCATAGGTGGCTGGCGTGGCGGTCATGGGTGGAAAGGCGGGTGAGGGGGCGGGCGAACATCGCGTTGGCCAGGACCGCTCCGCCGATGGCGCCTGCGGTCTGAGCCGGGATGTAAGCCGCGGCCTCGCGCAGGCTCAGGCCGGCTCCGTTATGACGGCGGCCGGTCCAGCAGGCCGCCAGTGTGACGGCCGGGTTGAGGTGGGCGCCGGAGACTGGGCCGAGCAACGCGATCAGGACGCCGAGACCGAACACGGTGGCCAGCGCGTTGGCCAGCAGCGCGAGCGCGATGTCACCGGTCAGCTGTGCGGCCTGGATCCCCGACCCCACCACGACCGTCACCAGGGCGGCCGTCCCGGTCAGCTCGGCAACCGCCCGGCGACCGAGCGGCGCGGACGGCATCACGGCTTGTCACCTGTGGTGGCCGGTGGCTGCAGCAGCGAGGACAGGCGGGCCAGGGCCGCGGGCCTGACCCAGTAGTAGACCCACGTCCCGCGCCGTTCGCAGTCGACCAGACCGGCCTCGCGCAGCACCTTCAGGTGGTGGGAGATGGTCGGCTGGGAGACCTCGAACGGGCCGGTCAGCTCACACACGCATGCCTCACCACCGGCGTGGGAGGCGATCAGTGACAGCACCCGGAGCCGGACCGGGTCGGCCAGGGCCTTGAACATCACGGCCAGGTCGACGGCGTCGTCGGGTCCGAGGGGTTGCCGGACTATCGGTGAACAGCACGCCGTCTGGTCCAGCACCGGCAAGTTCTGCATAGACACAAGTCTATGTTGACAGCTCTCTATGCCACATGGCAATGTCCCTGGATAGACGAACATCGATACAAGTGTGGAGGGGATTGCCGTGTCGCGTGTTCAACTCGCGTTGCGCGTCGCAGACCTTGAAGGCTCGATCGCCTTCTATTCCAAGCTGTTCGGCGCCGAGCCCGCCAAGCGCCGGCCGGGGTATGCGAACTTCGCCATCGCCGAGCCCCCGCTCAAGCTCGTCCTCATCGAGGGCGAGCCCGGCCGAGACACTCACCTGGACCATCTCGGTGTCGAAGTCGAGGACGGCGAGCAGGTCACCGCCGCCACCCGGCGTTTGAAGGACGCGGGCCTGGCGACCTTCGAGGAGAACGACACCTCCTGCTGTTACGCCCTGCAGGACAAGGTCTGGGTGAGCGGCCCCGGTGCCGAGCCGTGGGAGGTCTATGTCGTCAAAGCCGATGCCGACACGCTCGGCAAGAGTGCCGATGAGGCTCCTGCTTCGTGCTGTGGTGATGACCAAGCGGACTCCGGCCCCGCCGTGGAGCAGGGGGCGGCGGGTGGTGGATGCACCTGTGGTCCGAGCTGAGTTTTGCCCTCGGCGGCCAGGGTCATCGTCGAGATCCTGGCCGCCGAGCGGCCGGAAAGACAGCGTTCACAGGGCCTTGGCGGACAGGACTTCACCGAGGTCGAAGTTGAGCGGTTCTTCGAGCTGGGCGTAGGTGCAGGAGCGGGGTTCGCGGTCGGGGCGCCAGCGAACGAACTGGGTGGTGTGACGGAACCGCGGGCCTTCCATGTGGTCGTAGCGGACCTCGACGACGCGTTCGGGCTTCAAGGGGACGAACGACAGGTCCTTTTTCGCGTTCCATCGGCTGGCCGCGGCCTCACGTGGGGTGCGTGTGCCCGCTTCCTGCTGAGCCCAGTTCCAGGGGTGGTCCTCCAAGCCGGTGACCAGCGGCTGCAGCTCTTCGAACAGCTCCTGGCGGCGGGCCATGGAAAAGGCCGCGACGACCCCGACGCTGGCGAGCTCGCCGGCGTCGGTGAACAGCCCGAGCAGCAGGGAGCCGATGGCGTTCGGGCCGCTCTTGTGCACCCGGTAGCCGGCGACCACGCAGTCAGCGGTGCGCTCATGCTTGATCTTGAGCATGACGCGTTTGTCCGGCTCATAGATCCCCTCCAGCGGCTTGGCGACCACGCCGTCCAGGCCGGCGCCCTCGAACTGGGAGAACCATTCCGATGCCAGGTCCTGGTCGGTGGTCGCCGGTGTCAGGTGGATCGGTGAGGCCGCGGCGGCCAGGGCGTGTTCCAGCGCGGCCCGGCGTTCGGTGAACGGCCGGCCGGTGTAGTCGACGTCCTCCAGCGCCAGCAGGTCGAAGGCGACGAAGTGCGCGGGGGTCTGCTGAGCGAGCAGGTTGACCCGGCTCACCGCGGGATGGATTCGTTGCAGCAACGCCTCGAAGTCCAACCGTTTGCCGTCGCCGTCAGGGATGATGATCTCTCCGTCGATCACGCACCGCTGCGGCAGGCGGATCTTGAACGCCTCGACGAGCTCAGGGAAGTAGCGGGTCATCGGCCGCTCGTTGCGGCTGCCGATCTCGATGTCCTCGCCGTCACGGAAGATGATCGACCTAAATCCATCCCATTTCGGCTCGAAACTGTAAGAGCCGGTGGGGATCTTCTTGACCGCCTTCGCGAGCATCGGCGCGACTGGCGGGCTGACCGGAAGGTTCATCACCTCATTCTCCACGTTTCCTCAGGTCAGCGCATCATCGTTGTGCTCGTTCTCGAGCAGTGCACGGGCTTCGATCCGCCGTTGGCGCAGATACTCCAGGGTCCGCTCGAGCCCGGCGACCTCACCGAGCCATACTCGGCCACGTGCCTCCTCCAGCCTGCCTTCGGCATTGGCGGTCATCTCCTCGATGCGCGGCAGCGCGCCCGCCGCGCGAAATGCTCCAAGACCTTCCCGACCAGCTCCTCCAGCCGGGGTTGTGTGTAGATCTGCGTCGTGGAGATGTTCGCGTGCCGCAAGATCGTCTGAACGTCGACCAAGGGTGAACGCCGGATCCGCCAGCAGCCGCGAAGCCGCGGTATGCCGGAAATCATGGATCGTCCAGTTACTGCCCAGCGCCGCATTGGCCCTGTTCAACATCGCCCTGGCCGCGTGATAAGTCAACGGCCGCAGCTTCCCCCTTCGGGTCCACCACACCGGCCCGCCCGGCTCCACCGGAATGCCTTCCTTCAAATACAGCGCCAACCACACGAACGCATCCACACTCGCCGGAACCGTCTCCCGCAGCCGACTGCCCTTGCTGACCACCGTGATCGTGCTTTGGCCCGCATCCAGATCACCGTGCCGCAAACCAAGCAACTCCGAAGCCCGCACACCGCTCGAGAGCCAAAACGAGATCAGTGCCCGATCCCGATTGCTCTTCAACGCCCCGAAAGCGCGTCCGCCGCATCATCAGGAAGACCCCTCCACGAGGGTTTCGGGATCTGCTGCCGAAACGCCCCTCTCCGGCGAAGCTCGAAATCCTCCATCGGATTGTGGTGGGCGTACAAACGTTCACCACGTCGCCCCCGCTGCGCAGGAACCGGGTTGACCAACGGCCCAAGATCAGCAGCACACGCACACTCATAAAACCCTCCCAAGAAACGCCCAAAGGCGCACCAAGAAAGTTCAGTCAACTAGCCGTGCCATCGTCTTCCGCGACGGCGACGAGGTGGCGATCCACGGGCGGAACGGCAAGCCGCTCGGGCGCTACTTCCCCGAGCTCGTCGAAGGCTTCGCGCGCGAGCTGCCCGAAGGCTGCGTGCTCGACGGCGAGATCATCCTGCGCGACGGCCAGACCCTCGACTTCGAGGCGCTGCAGCAGCGCATCCACCCTGCGGCCTCGCGGATCAAGCTGCTGGCCGAGCAGACCCCGGCGGCGTACGTCGCCTTCGACCTGCTCGCGCTCGGCGACGCGTCGCTGCTGGCGACGCCCTTCGGCGAACGCCGCGCCAGGCTCACCGAGGCGCTCGCGAGCGTGAAGGCGCCGGTCCACGTCACCCCGGCCACGGACGAGTACGACGTCGGCCTGCGGTGGTTCGAGGAGTTCGAGGGCGCCGGCCTGGACGGGGTGATGGCCAAGCCCCTCGCAGGCGCGTACGAGCCGGACAAGCGGGCGATGTTCAAGGTCAAGCCGGAGCGCACCGCGGACTGCGTGGTGGCCGGTTTCCGCTGGCACAAGTCCGGGCCGATCGTCGGGTCGCTGCTGCTCGGCCTCTACGACGGTGACCGGCTCCAGCACGTCGGCGTCTCGGCGTCGTTCCCGATGAAGCGCCGCGAGGAGCTGGTGGCCGAGCTGGAGCCGTACCGGATGACGGACCTGACCGGGCATCCCTGGGCCTCCTGGGCGGAGCAGGGCGACGCCCCGGCCGACCGGATGCCCGGGGCGGTGAGCCGCTGGAACGCCAAGAAGGACCTGTCGTGGGTGGCCCTGCGGCCCGAGCTGGTCGTCGAGGTCGCCTACGACCAGATGGAGGGGCGGCGGCTCCGCCACACGGCGAGGTTCCGCCGCTGGCGCCCCGACCGCACGCCGGAGTCGTGCGGGTACGACCAGCTCGAGGTGCCCGTCGCGTACGACCTCGACGACATCCTCGGCTGAGTCACTCCTCCTTGCGCGCCTTGCTGGGCTGCACGCGCTTGGGCTCGCCGGCCATCTTCGGATAGTTGGGCGGGTACGGCATGTCGCCCAGGCCGTGGTCGCGTTCGTCGCGCGCGGCCCACTCCAGCAGCGGCTCCAGGGAGTACGCCTGGTCGTCGATCGACGCGTGGAGGTCGCCGAGCTTCGCGAAGCGCGCCGGCATGGTCGCGATGGTGAAGTCGCCGGTCTCCACGTCGGGCAGCTCGTCCCAGGACACCGGCGCGGACACCGGGGCGTGAAGCTTCGGGCGGACGCTGTAGGCGGAGGCGATCGTACGGTCGCGGGCGTTCTGGTTGAAGTCGATGAAGACCTTCTCGCCGCGCTCTTCCTTCCACCAGTTGGTGGTGACCAGGTCGGGCATCCGCCGCTCGATCTCGCGGGCGAAGGCCAGCGCGGAGCTGCGCACCTCGGTGAAGGTCCAGCGAGGCTCCACGCGCACGTAGATGTGCACGCCGCGGTTGCCGGAGGTCTTGGGGAAACCGGTCCAGCCGAGCTCGCCGAGGATCTCCTGGACCGCCTCCAGCGCGATCTTCTTCGCGTCGGCGAAGTCGGTGCCGGGCTGCGGGTCGATGTCGATCCGCAGCTCGTCGGGGTGGTCGACGTCGGCCTCGCGTACCGGCCAGGGGTGGAACGTCACGGTGCCGAGGTTGGCGGCCCAGATCACGGCGGCGAGCTCGCTCGGGCACAGCTCGTCCGCGACACGGCCGCTGGGGAAGGCGATCCGGGCGGTCTCGATCCAGTCGGGCGCGGTCTTCGGGACGCGCTTCTGGAAGAAGGCGTCGCCCTTGTTGTCCACGCGGGTGGACAGCTTCGCTCCCTCGAAGACGCCGCCGGGCCAGCGCTCCAGGGTCGTCGGCCGGCCGCGCAGGGCCCGCAGGATCCCGTCGCCGACGGACAGGTAGTAGTTGACCAGATCGAGCTTGGTCTCTTTACGGGCCGGGAAGTAGATCTTCTCCGGGTTGGTGACCTTGACGAGCCGGTCGCCGACCTGGATCTCCACGAAAGGGGACGCCATGAACGCACCGTACTCCTCGCCACCGACAGGTTCACCTGCCGCGGATCACCCGCCTCACCTGCGACATCTTCCTCAGAGGCGACGCGAGGAATGGCGGGGCACGGGTTCCCGGTTGTGCATGGCATGACTGCGATTCGCAAGACCGACGACGAGTGGAAGGTCCAGCTCTCACCGGAGGAGTTCCGGGTGCTGCGGCAGGCGGGCACCGAGCCGCCCTGGAGCGGGGAGTACGTCTCCACCAAGACGGCCGGTGTGTACAACTGCCGGGCGTGCGGCGCCGAGCTGTTCCGGTCGGACACGAAGTTCGACTCGCACTGCGGGTGGCCGAGCTTCTACCAGCCGACCGAGTCGGACGCGGTGACGCTCCTGCGGGACACCTCTCTCGGCGTGGAGCGCGTCGAGGTGCGGTGCGCGAACTGCGACTCCCACCTGGGCCATGTGTTCGAGGGTGAGGGCTACCCGACACCGACGGACCAGCGGTACTGCATCAACAGCGTCTCGGTGAGGCTGGCGCCCTCGGAGTGAGGCTCACGGCACGGTGTTGAGCCGGCAGTCGTCCCGTGCGTCCATCTTGTTGGCCAGCACGGGATAGCCGGCCACCTTGCCGGCGTGCACGAAGACCATCGGGTTGTGACCGCCCGCGGTGAGGTACGCCGCGGCGGTCTCGCACAGCGCGATGGCGGTCTTGGAGTCGGCCTGCGACGCGGGCAGGTCCGTGTAGACGCGGAGCATGGGCCCGGTCCAGACGATCTCGCCGACGTGGGCGGCGTACGCGGTGTTCTTCGACCGGAGGTACGCGAGCGCCGTCGCGTCTCCCGTGCCGCGCTGGGCGGGCACGGGCGCGACCACGACCGGCACGGGCTGGACGGGCCGGACGGGCACGCCGATCACCGCGGCCCTGGGCGCGCGGCCGCCGTCGGCCGCGATGATCCACGAGAGCGTCAGGACCCCGAGGACGACGGCGCCGCCGAGCGCGGCCTGCGCCCGCCGCGCACCCGCCAGGCGGCCCGCACGCGCGTGTCTTCCCCTAGGGCGCCGTGCTCGTAACATGCTCCCCCGTCCCCGATCCCGTGGGAGAAGAGGCGGTGAACCCTCTTGTCCCGTCCGGGATCCTCCTCCACGCCGCCGGGCCGCGCGGCGCGGTTGGAGGAGACTTGACCCGTCGTTGGCCAGGTCAGGGAAGGGCCGCGACCAACTCGGTGACCGGTTTGCGGGAGCCGGTGTAGAACGGCACCTCCTCGCGCACGTGCAGCCGGGCGCGCGAGGCCCGCAGGTGGCGCATCAGGTCGACGATGCGGTGCAGCTCGTCGGCCTCGAAGGCGAGGATCCACTCGTAGTCGCCGAGCGCGAACGAGGGCACGGTGTTGGCCCGCACGTCGGGGAAGCCGCGCGCCATCTTGCCGTGCTCGGCGAGCATCGCGCGGCGCTCCTCGTCCGGCAGCAGGTACCAGTCGTAGGACCGGATGAACGGGTAGACGCAGACGTAGTCGCGCGCCTCCTCGCCGGCCAGGAACGCCGGGATGTGGCTCTTGTTGAACTCCGCCGGCCGGTGCAGCGCCATGACCGACCAGACCGGCTCGGAGGCACGGCCCAGCGCCGTACGGCGGAAGCGGCTGTAGACCTCCTGCAGGTCATCCGAGCTCGGCGCGTGCCACCAGAACAGGTAGTCGGCGTCGGCGCGCAACCCCGCGACGTCGTACGCGCCGCGCGTCGTGACGTCTTTGGCGGCCATCTGCTCCAGGAGGTCATCGACCTCGCGGGCGACCGCGTCCCGGTCGGCGTCGGCGAGGCCGCGGACCCGGAACACCGACCACATGGTGTAACGGATCTTGTCGTTCAGCTCGCGTGCCTTCGGTCTGTCCGTCGCTGCGCCACTCACGGCACTACTCCCCTTCTCGATCATTACGAGGCGCGGCAGCGGTCAACGGCTGCCTTCGCGCGCCGGCCGCTCGCCTCGGTTCGATTCTCCCCGACCCTCCGCGGCCTCCAGCACACGGGCCACCGCGCCGCGCGCCGTGGCGACGCAGGCCGGGATCCCGACGCCGTCGTAGGCGGCGCCGCACACCGCGAGGCCGGGCTTCCCGGCGACGGCGGCGCGGATACGTGCGACGCGGGCGAGGTGCCCGACCGTGTACTGCGGCAGCGCGCCGCCCCACCGGGTGACGCGCGAGTCGACTGGCAGCTCGATGACGCCGACCGTACGCGCCAGCTCGGTCATGGCCATGGCCTTGAGCTCGTCGTCGGGGCGCTGGAGCGCCGCCTCGTCACCGAACCGGCCGATCGAGCAGCGGACGACGACCATGCCGGGCGCGCTGTCGACCAGGTGCGGCCACTTCGTGGTGCTGAAGGTGACCGCCTTGACCGCGCCGGACTCCACGGCGGGCACCAGGTAGCCGCTGCGGCGTGGCCGCGACGGCAGCGCCGTGGCGGAGTAGGCGAGGGTGACGATCGCCATGCTGGCGTATTCGATGCGGGCGAGCTCGGCGGCGGCCGAGGGGACCTCGTCCTGGAGGAGCCGCTGCGCAGGCCGCGCGGGCACGGCGAGGATGACCGCGTCGGCGTCGAGCGCCTCCGGGGCGCGCGCCGGGCCGAGCGTGAGCCGCCACCCCTGCGGCGTACGCGCCAGCTCGCGCACCATCGTCTCGGTGCGCACCGTCACGCCGAGGTCGGCGAGGCGTGCGGCCAGGGCGTGCGGGAGCGTGCCGAGGCCTTCGGTGAGCGTGGCGAAGACCGGCCCTGCGTTGGCGGGTGCGGCCTCGCGTACGGCGCGGGCGGCCGTGACCAGGGAACGGCGGCTTCGCGAGACGGCGGCCAGGCCCGGCATGGTCGCCTCGAAGGAGAGGTCCTCGACGCGCCCGGCGTAGACACCGCCCAGCAGCGGCTCGACGAGCCGGTCGACCACCTCCGGGCCGACCCTGGCGCCGACGAACCCGCCCACCGAGACGTCTTCGCCGCGCGGGGTCTCGGGCAGCATCAGGTCGAGCGGTACTCGCGCCAGGCCCGCCGCGGACAGCACGCGTGAGCGCGCCAGCGCGCCCAGGTCCGCGGGGACTCCCATGATGTGCCCGGTGGGCATGTCGTGGAGCGCGCCCCGGCTCCAGATCGCCGCCGACGTCGTGCCCGGGAAGGCCAGCCGGTCCGCCAGGCCCAGCTCGCGCACCAGCTCCAGGCCCTCCGGGCGGCGCGCCAGCATGGCCTCGGCGCCGGCGTCCACGGGCAGGCCGGCGACGTCGCTCACCCTGAGCTTGCCGCCGAGCTCCGCCCCGCCCTCCAGGAGGGTGACGGAGGCTCCGCTCTGGGCCGCGAGGTAGGCCGCGGTCAGGCCGGCGATACCGCCTCCGACGACGGCGACGCTGGCAGGGGTCGGCATTTCGCTCACGTCTTCCAGTTCACAGAGGTATCGGATGTCTCAGGCACCGTGACACGGGCGCGTCGCCATCGTGATCCGATCGCGACGGCAGGCGGCGAACGGCGGCACACGAGGCGGCGTCACAATCATATGAGGGCATTCCTGATCGCATTGAGCGCAGCACTCCTCCTCGCCGGCTGCGGTGGCGCCGGCACCGGCAGCAGCGGGTCCTCCGCCTCCCGCGGCGACGCGGCGCTGCCGGCACCCGCCCGTCCGGGCCAGACCGGCGAGGACTCACAATCCGGGAAGGCGCCGCCGGGCCGCGCCGAACAGGTACGGCTGGCGCCCGCACAGGCCATCGTCTACTCAGCGGACCTCACGATGCGGACCGGCGACGTCGCCGGCGCCGCGACGCGTGCGAAGCAGATCGTCGTCGCCTCCGGCGGATATGTCGGAGACGAGACCTCCGACGACGCCACGGGCAGCCACCCGTCGTCGAACATCACCTTCAAGATCCCGTCCGCGAAGTATCAGAGCGTGCTCGACCAGCTCGCCTCTTCGCGTATCGGCACGCGGACGGCTCTGCGCCAGGAGGCCGAGGACAAGACCGACGAGGTCGCGGACGTCGACAGCCGCGTGAAGTCGGCCAAGGCCACGCTCGCCTCCTTCCGCAAGCTGCTCGCCCGCGCGAACAGCGTCGGCGAGGTCATCAGCGTCGAGCAGGAGATCTCCGGGCGGGAGTCCGACCTGGAGGCGCTCCAGGCCCGGCAGAAGGCCCTGAGCTCCCAGACCGCCTACGCCACCGTCACCGTGCGCCTTGAGGGCACCAAGGCGGCGCGTGCCGTGAGCCACCACAAGCGCGGGTCCGGGTTCGGCGGCGGCGTGGCGTCCGGCTGGGACGCGTTCGCGGCGCTGGTGACCGGGGTGTTCATGGTCGTCGGCTGGCTGCTGCCGTTCCTCGGGCTGGCGCTGCTGGTGGGGCTGCCGTCGCTGTGGGTGTGGCGGCGCAGGCGCACCCCGGCCGCCGGGACGGAAGAGCCCGATGCGACGTGAGCGGTCAGCGCCCGGCCGACTCCTCGTGCACGAAGTCGGTGAGGCGGGCCAGGACGTCCGGGTCGGTGCCGGGGAGCACTCCGTGGCCGAGGTTGAAGACGTGACCCTCGGCCGTACGGCCCTGCGCGAGCACGGCGCGGGTGCGCTCGGCGACGACCTCCCAGGGGGCCAGCAGGATCGCGGGGTCGAGGTTGCCCTGCAAGGCCTTGCCGGCCTCGACCCGGCGCACGGCGTCGTCGAGGGGGACCCGCCAGTCGACGCCGACCACGTCGGCGCCGGCCTCGCCCATCAGGCCGAGGAGCTCGCCGGTGCCCACACCGAAGTGGATCCGCGGCACGTCGTAGGCCTCCAGCGCCTCGAAGATGCGGCCACTGTGCGGCAGGACGGACCGGCGGTAGTCCTCCGGGCTGACGCCGCCGACCCAGGAGTCGAAGATCTGGATCGCGCTCGCGCCCGCCTCGACCTGCACCTTGAGGTAGGCGATGGCGATGTCCGCGAGGCGCCCGAGCAGCCGTGCCCAGAGCTCCGGCTCGCCGTACATCATGGCCTTGGTGCGGTCGTGGGTCTTGGAGGGCCCGCCCTCGATGAGGTAGGACGCGAGCGTGAACGGGCCGCCCGCGAACCCGATCAGCGGGATGCCGCCCAGCTCGCCGGTGAGCGCGCCCACGGCCTCGGTGACGTACGGGACGTCGTCCGGCACGAGCGGGCGGAGCCGGTCGACGCCGGCGGCGTCGCGGATCGGGTCGGCGATCACCGGCCCGACGCCCGGCTTGATGTCGAGGTCGATGCCGATCGCCTTCAGCGGCACCACGATGTCGCTGAAGAAGATCGCCGCGTCGACCGCGTAGCGGCGCACCGGCTGCATCGTGATCTCGACGATGAGGTCGGGGGTCGCGCAGGCGTCCATCATGGCGGTGCCGGCGCGCACCTTCCGGTATTCGGGGAGTGAGCGGCCCGCCTGCCGCATGAACCACACCGGTGTGTGCGGCACCGGCCTGCGGTGGCAGGCGTCGAGGAAGGAGCTCGTCCGTCCGGCCGGCCGCCGCGCGGCGTTTTCGTCGCGCGCCCGCGGTGGCGTGCTGTTGTCTTGCGTGTTCAGGGCGTCAGGCACCCTTGGATCGTCCCACGAAACCCCGGAGGCCGTGCCTGGACCCCCGAAGAGGCCGTGCCCCCTTGCCGCCACGCCCGTTATGAGAATCTTCGGGACACGCCGAGCGACGTCCCGCGATCGCGCCTGGCCGCGTGCGAGCGTGTGAACGCTCCACCCCTGCCGAGTCGAGGGAGGTCACGACGGATGACCCTCACACGTCATTGTTCCGTCTGTGACGGCGCACGCCGGTTCGAGCAACCGCCGTGCGCCGACGGCCATGGTGCCGACTGCCCCGAGTGGGCCTGCGTCGAATGCGGTCTGGCGATCCTGATCGGCGACGCCCCGGAGATCCCTGTCATCGTCCGGTACCGAGCGGCCTGAGCCACCAGACGATGCGTTCCATTCCCCCCGTTGAGGGCGTCGACATGCCGGGTCCACTGGATCGGCGAAGGTTCGGATGACACCTCGAAACAGCACGGTTCCCGGTCCTTTCCAGCGGGTCGTCGACACTCTCCGCACGGTCGTCGACGCCGAGCCGTCCCGCACCGAACTCGTCATCGAGGACATGCCGGCTCCGCAGCGGCTGGCCCCGTACTCCGCGGCGATCATGGCCACCGTCTACCGTGAGGACGACAGCGAGCTCGCCGTAGGGCGTCTCATCGTGCTGTACGACCCGGAGGGGCAGCGCGGCTGGCACGGCGACTTTCGCGTGGTGGCCTATGTGCGCGCCGATCTCGAACCCGAGATCGCGGCCGATCCCCTCATCGGCCCGGTCGGCTGGAGCTGGCTCACCGAGGCGCTGAGCACGCGCAACGCGGGATATCAGGCGGCGTCCGGGACGATCACCCGGGCCGTCTCGGAGAGTTTCGGCGATAAATATGAGGACCCGGAGACAACCGAACTGGAGCTACGGGCGTCCTGGTCTCCGACCGATAATGATATATCAGGGCATATCAGTGCATGGTGCGACGTACTCTGCCTTGCGGCTGGATTGCCGCCGGCAGGGGTGACCTCTCTGCCTGGTACAGGAGCCTGACGACGTACGGTAGGCGCGTGGGAGTGTCGGAAGCAGAAGTAACACCACTACTCGAACCAAGAGACGGGATCCCCCCGGTCGTCGAGACCGCCGAGGCGCTCGAACGCGCCATCGAGGCGCTCGCCGGGGGCGAGGGCCCGGTCGCGGTGGACGCCGAGCGCGCCTCCGGCTACCGCTACGGCCAGCGCGCCTATCTCGTGCAGCTCCGCCGCGGAGGCTCCGGCACGTTCCTGATCGACCCCGTCCCCTGCGCCGACCTGTCCGCGCTGCACGCGGCGCTCGCGGGCACCGAGATGGTGCTGCACGCCGCCACCCAGGACCTCCCGTGCCTCGCCGAACTCGGGCTGGTGCCCGAGCTGCTGTTCGACACGGAGCTGGCCGGACGGCTGCTCGGCTACCCGCGCGTCGGCCTCGGCACCATGGTCGAGACCGTCCTCGGCTTCACGCTGGAGAAGGGGCACTCGGCCGCCGACTGGTCCACCCGGCCGCTCCCGGCCGACTGGCTGCGGTACGCCGCCCTCGACGTCGAGCTGCTCGTCGAGCTGCGCGACGCGCTGCGCGAGGAGCTCGACGAGGCGGGCAAGCTCCCCTGGGCCGAGGAGGAGTTCGCCGCGATCCTGAACGCTCCGCCCAAGGAGCCGCGGCAGGATCCCTGGCGCCGCACGTCCGGCATCCACCGCCTGCGCACCCGCCGCGGCCTCGCCGTCGTACGCGAGCTGTGGACGGCGCGCGACCGCATCGCCCGCGAGCGCGACCTGTCGCCCGGCCGTGTGCTGCCGGACGCCGCGATCGTCGAGGCGGCGCTCCAGTTGCCCCGCACTCCCGACGACCTGTCGGCGCTGCCGTCGTTCCGCGGCCGCAACCCGCGCCGCCACGCCGCCGCATGGTTTCGCGCCGTGCAGCGCGGCCGTACCCTCCCCGACCCCTCACTCCCCGAGCACAGCCTGCCCGGCGAAGGCCCGCCGCCCGCCCACCGCTGGGCCGAGCGCGACCCGGCCGCGGCCGAGCGCCTCAGCGCCGCCCGCGCCGTGGTGTCCGCGCTCTCCGAGAAGCACTCGATGCCGACGGAGAACCTCCTGCAGCCCGACGCCGTACGCCGGCTGGCCTGGGCTCCCCCGGACGAGATCACCCCGGAGACGGTCGGCCGCGTACTGACCGCGCTGGGGTCGCGGTCGTGGCAGGTGGAGCTCACAGCCACACCGCTCGCAAAGGCCCTGACCCGATCGGCGACCACGGGTGACGGCTGAGGCCATCGTCACCGACCGGCTCGTCCTGCGGCCCCTCGGCACCGGGCCGGCACGCGCGATCGCGGACGGCGACTACTCCGGCGTGGTCGCCGGCAGCGGCTGGCCGACCGAGGCGAGCCCGCTCGTCGCCCAGCGCGCCGCGAACGACCCGGACGCGCTGACCTGGTTGATCACCCGCGAGGGCGCCGTCATCGGCGAGTGCGGCATCAAGCACGCACCGGGCCCCGACGGGTCCACCGAGATCGGCTACGGCCTGAGCCCCGGCTGGCGCTCGGACGGCTTGGGCACCGAGGCGGTACGCGGCCTGGTCGACCGGCTCCACGACCTGCCGTCCTGCCGCCGGGTGACCGCCGAGGTGCACGAGACCAACACGCCATCACGGCGGCTGCTCGAACGCCTCGGCTTCTCCATCGACTTCCTCGCCCCGCCCTACGTCTGGTACACCCGCGCGATCCGCTGAGACGACTAGAGGGCGGAGAAGACCAGGCCGCGATTCTTCAGCTCTGGGATGACCTTCCGGAGGGCCTTGAGGGTCTCCGAGCGGTCGCCGCCGCCGTCGTGGCAGAGCAGGATGTCGCCGCCCTTGGCGTCCAGGAGGCTGTGCTCGATGCGCTTCGTGCCGGGACGCGCCCAGTCGCGCGGGTCGACGGCCCAGTCGATCGGCGTCATGCCGTGGCGGGCGGCCGAACGGAACACGTTCTTGGACCACGCGCCGCCGGGCGAGCGGAAGAACTTCGGAGCGATCCCGGTCGCGTCGCCGATGCGGTCGTGCGCCTCGGTTATCTCGGTGTCGACCCTCTTGCGCGGCAATGACGCGATCTCGAGCGGGTGCGTCATCGTGTGGTTGCACAGCTGATGCCCCGCGGCGACGATCCGCCGCGCGAGGTCGGGGAGCTCCTTCACCTGAATTCCGATGAGTGAGAATGTCGCCTTGACCTGGTGTTCGGCCAACAGGTCGAGCATTTTCGGCGTCCACTCCGGATGCGGGCCGTCGTCGATCGTGAGCGCGATCGCGTTGGGCGGCGCGGCCGGCAGGAGGTCGTGCATCATGTGCACGGCATCGGTGCGCGGCTCCAGCGGGGCCAGCCGCGGCGGATGCCCGGGCCGGGGCCCCGGCACCGTGTTGGCCCGCGGTATGACCGCCCGGCCGCGCGCGATCGGGTGAAAAACGCCTGTGGTCTCCTGACTGTGGTCGCCCGCGACGACGGCGGCGAGCCCGACGGCTCCGGCGGTCAGCAGACGGCGACGAGTCAACATGTGCCCGAACTCCACATGTCAAACGCTATGCCCTCTACGGGCCACCGCGATACGTGTTGTCACCTTGAAACAGAGCAAGGCTTGAACCAAGACGACATGCCGCGACATGCCGGTTTGAAACTCCGGGAGCCGTCGGGCTTGCGTCGGCCCCGGGCGCGGCGCAGACTCACGATTAGGTTAGCTTTACCTAAGCGTGTAGTACGGTCCCTTCCGGACCCCTATCGGAGGAGCCTTCCCCTTGTTGCTCGGCAACTACCTCATCGGCCTGCGCGAAGGGCTCGAGGCCTCGCTCGTCGTCAGCATCCTCATCGCGTACCTGGTGAAGTCGGGCAACCGGCGCGCGCTCCCGCCCGTGTGGGGCGGTGTGGGCACGGCCATCGCGCTGGCCGTCGGGTTCGGCATCGCGCTGACGCTGGCCTCCGGGGAGATGCAGTTCAAGGCGCAGGAGACCTTCGGCGGCTTCCTGTCGATCATCGCCGTCGGGCTGGTGACGTGGATGGTCTTCTGGATGCGCCGTACGGCCCGCTTCATGAAGGCGGAGCTGGAGGGCAAGCTGGACGGCGCGCTGTCCCTCGGCGGCAAGGCCCTGTTCGCGGTGGCGTTCCTGGCCGTGGGCCGTGAGGGCCTGGAGACCGCGCTGTTCCTGTGGACCAACATCACCAACGCCGACTCCTCGGTCGAGCCGATCGTCGGCGCCGTCCTCGGCCTGCTGACCGCGGCGCTGCTCGGCTACCTGCTGTACCGCGGCGGCATGAAGCTCAACCTCAAGCGCTTCTTCACCGTCACCGGTGCCGCCCTGATCGTCGTGGCCGCGGGCGTGTTCGGCTACGGCTTCCACGACCTGCAGGAGGCCTCGGTTCTGCCGGGCCTGGGCAAGCTGGCCTTCGAGCCGCACACGTGGTTCACCGGCATGGGAACGGTCGGCGGCTGGTTGCAGACCGCCCTCCAGGGCGTCTTCAACCTGACGCCGCAGGTCACGTTCCTGCAGGCGATCATGTGGGTGGTGTACATCGTGCCGGTGATGTACCTCTTCCTGCGCCCGTCCAAGCCCCCGGTGGCCCCGGCCCGCAAGCCGGAGACCGCCGCCGCCGACCACTGACATCCGGCCGGATCACAGGTCGAGGCCTGGCGTCATTCCGGTCCGGGGAGCGCCGGATCGGCGGTCATGATCCGCAGGAGCGCGAGGGCGGTGGCCGTCTCCGAGTCGGCCGACGCCGTGTAGATGACGAGATGGCGGTCGGTCCCGTCCGGTAGTGGCAGCGCGTCGTAGTGCAGGTCCAGCCGGCCGACCGCCGGATGGTCGATGGACTTCATCCCGTTGGTCTTCTCCCGTACGTCCAGAGCCCGATTCCCTGGCAGAGGCTGCCGACGGCGAGCGTCGCGACGAAGGCGTGCACCCGGAAACGTACGATCAGGACGGCGTTGACCGCACCTGCCGCGAGGGCGAAGGCGACGGCCAGGAGGATCGCGACGGCCGGTGGCAGCTGTGCCCGCGCGACGAACCCGACGGCGAAGATCTGCGACATGGTGAGCACTGACCCGACCGACAGGTCGAGCTCGCCGACGATCAGCGGAAGCATGCTGCCGAGGGCGAGAAGGACCACGATCGTCTGCCCGTTGAGTATGCGCCGGTAGTTGTCGAAGGTGGCGAACGTATCCGGCTTCAGGGCGCTGAACAGGACGACGAGCAGCAGCGCGAGGGCCAGCACGCCGTACCGGCCCAGCTCGGCCACGGCACGGCCGGTGAGGTCGCACGGCTCACCCGTGCGGGGCGGGTCGTCTTCGGCCGCGTTCGGCGAGGTGCCGCCCTTGTCGCCCGGTCTCCGGTCGCCGACTCGTGACACGTCAGACATCGTCGTGTACCGCCATTCGCAGCCGTTGGAGTGAGATCTGGGCGCCGGTGAGCACACCGGCGATACGGCCGCGCCGCACGACGAAGACCTCGTCGCAGACGTCCGCCAGTTCCTCGGTGTCCGTGCTGACCAGCAGGAAAGCGGTGCCTTCGGCGGCACCTCGGCGCAGCCGGCCGTGGATCTGGCGGCGCGCCTCGACGTCGACCGCGGCCGTGGGCTCGCACAGCACGACCAGCCGTGGATCTCCGGCCAGGCACCTCGCCAGCACGACCTTCTGCGCGTTGCCGCCGGAGAGGGTGGAGAACTCCGCCTCCGGTCGCGAAGGTTTCACCCCGAAGTCCGCGAGGATCTCCGCTGCGGCCCGCCGCTCCGCGGAACTCCGCAGCGGCCGGGAACCTCCCGGGTTGAGTAAGAGGTTCTCCGCGAGCGACATGTGCGCCGCGGCGCCGCCGGTCTTGCGGTCGGCCGGGACGAACCGCACCCCGGCGGCGACGGCGGCCTTCGGGTTCCGAGGGCGGAACGACCGGTCGTCCAGCGTCATATGGCCCCGCCGGAGCGGGCACAGCCCGAAGACGGCTTCGGCGATCGCGATGTGGCCGGCCCCCGCGAGGCCGGTGAGCCCGACGATCCGGCCGGCGTGGACGTCGAGGTCCAAGGGGCCGAACTCGTCGTTCTCCACACCTCGGAGCCGAAGCCTGAGGCCGCCGTCCGTTCCGCCGGCCCGCCTCGTCCGCTCCGTGGTCACCGTACGGTCGACCATGAGCCCGACCAGTTCCGGCTTCGACGTCTCCGCCGCCTCCAGGGTGGCGATGACGTGGCCGTCGCGCAGCACCGTGATCCGGTCGGCGAGATCGAGGACCTCGTCGATCCGGTGGCTGATCAGGATGCTGGACACCCCTTGGCGCCGCAGCCGCCTGAGGACGGCGTGCAGCTTCACCGCCTCGGCGTCCGGCAGGTTCGCGGTGGGTTCGTCGAGGACGAGCAACTGGGCACGCTGCGCCAGGGCGCGGGCGATCGCCACCACGGCCTGCCCGGTGACGGGCAGTGTCGCCAGAGGACGGCGCGTGTCGATGTCCGCGCCCATCTCGGCGATGATCTCCCTGGCCCCCTCAGCGCTGGCCCGCCAGTTGATGATCCCGTGTCTGCGGGCGAACCCGGAGGTCAGCGCCACGTTCTCGACGATGCTGAGCTGCGGCACCAGCGTGAGGTCCTGGTGGATGAACGCGGCTCCGGCGGCCGTGACCTCCCGGCCGGTGAACGACCTGCCGAGCGTCTCGGTAGGTGTCGCCGGGCTCCGCCGCTCGTCCGTGTCGGTCGGCGGCTTCTCCATCCTGGGCTACGCCAGGAACCGGCCCGGCGTCGTCGCGACCGAGATCGCGAACGCGCTGGACCTGGTCGCCACCGGAAAGCTGAAGATCACCCCGACCGTCCAGCGGCTCACCGACGCCCCCGGCGCACACGCGACGGCGCTGGCCCACGCGTCCTCCGGAAAGGTGGTCTTCGAGATCCACAAGCCACGGTGAGGCGGAGGAGGACGAGGTCCTCCGGGCTACGGCCCTGCGGCCACGAGGTCCCGCGGGGCCGTCGTCGCGCGAGGCGGCTCAGGCCCCCGCGTCCGCGGCGCGGGCGGTGGTGTCGGCCAGTTGGTGGAGCAGGACCTTTCCCATGGCGTCGCGGGGAAGGTCGGTGAGGAAGTGGACGTCGCGGAGGACGGGGTGGCGGGAGAGGCGGTCGCGGACGTGGGCGCGTACGGCGTCGGCGTCCAGGTGCTCTCCCGGCGCGGTCACGATGTAGGCGGCGAGGCGACGGCCGTACTGGTGGTCCGGGACGCCGGCCACCGCCACCTCGCGTACTTCCGGGAGGCGTGCGATGACGTTCTCGGCCTCGCTCGGGAAGACGTTCTCGCCTCCGGAGGTGATCATCTCGTCGGCGCGGCCCTCGATGTGGAGCAGGCCGGCGGTGTCGAGGTGACCGACGTCGCCCATGCAGATCATGCCGTCGCGTATCTCCCGTGGCACGCCGGCGCTGTAGCCCTCGTGGCGCATGCCGTTGCCGGCGAAGATCCGGCCGGTCGCGCCCGCCGGCACCGGGCGGCCTTCGTCGTCCAGGATCGCGATCGCGGTGCCGGATGCGGGGCGTCCTGCGGTGCCGGGGTGGGCGCGCAGCTCGGAGGAGGTGGCGATGGTCACCCAGCCGGTCTCGGTCGAGCCGTACACGTTGCACAGGTGCGCCGGGTAGGCGTCCATGAAGTCGGTGGCCAGCTCTCCGGACAGCCGCGAGCCGCTGACGGCCGTCACCCGCAGGGAGGACGTGCCGTACGACGTGCGCGTGGCGACGGGGAGCGCGAGGATGCGCTGCAGCATGATCGGCACGGTGAACAGCGACGTGCAGCCGCGCTCCTCGATGGTGCGGAGGGTCTGCTCGGCGTCGGCGTCGCGGCCGACGACCACGGTGGCCCGCAGGGCGAGCGCGAGCTGCAGGGTGGAGTAGCCCCAGGCGTGGAACAGCGGCGCCTGGATGAGCATCGTCTCGCCGCAGCGCACCGGGATCCGCGACAGCATGGCCGCGAACGGGGCGAAGCCGGGGCGCGGCGGACGGCGCGCCACCTTGGGGCAGCCGGCGGCGCGGGAGCCGAGGAAGACCGCGCGCCCCTGCACCGAGGGCGGGTCGAGGAGACAGGCCGGGGTGCGCTCGATGAGCTGGTCGATGGTGGGCCATTCGCGCGGCGCGCCCTCGCCCGGCCAGGCGGTCACCCGGGTGTCCGGGCGGCGGCCGCGCGGCAGCATGGCGGCGAACTCCGCGTCGGCGACGATGATGTCGGCCCACAGCTCCCGGACCACGCTGCGCAGCTGTGTGGTGCCGAGCCCGGTGTTGAGGAGGACGACCTCGGCCCCGCGCTTGCTGCAGGCGAGGAGCGCCTCGATCATGCCTCGGTGGTTGCGGCACAGCACGCCGACCCGGAGGCGGCGGCCGTCCCCGTCGGGGATGAGCGCGGTGGCGAGCCGGTCGGTGCGGTCGTTCAGCTCGGCGTAGGTCAGCACGCCGCGCTCGTCGATGAGGGCGGGGCGCTCGGGGTCGCGGGCGGCCGCGGCGACGAGCTCGCCGGCGAGCGTGGTGCCCCAGTGCATGAGAGCGTGGAGCTGGCGCGTGGCCCGGAGCGGACGCCAGGGCGACAGCAGGCCGCGGCGGGCCATCGTGACCGGCACATTGAGAGCCTGACCGGCCCTCCGTCCCATTCCGGGACGGTATTCCGGTCTGGCGTGAACCACTGTCACTCCCTGCGAATCCGTACTCTCGCGGTCAGGCTACGGGCGGGCCGATCCGGCAGCAAGGGGTCGCTTGCAACGTCAGTGGCTACTGACGAGTAACCTATGGGACATAGACCTCACCGGCTCTGAAAAGAGGGAGGACCGACCGTGCCTCGTACCGCGCGTGACGTGGTCTTCGTCGACGGCGTTCGCACGCCGTTCGGCAAGGCCGGCCCCAAGGGGCTTTATGCCGACACCCGTGCCGACGATCTCGTCGTGCGTGTGATCCGCGAACTCCGGCGGCGCAACCCGTCGCTGCCGCCCGAGCGGATCGACGAGGTCGCCATCGCGGCGACCACCCAGATCGGCGACCAGGGCCTCACTATCGGCCGCTCCGCCGCCGTGCTGGCCGGGCTGCCCAAGAGCGTTCCCGGGTTCGCCGTCGACCGCATGTGCGCGGGCGCGATGACCGCCGTGACGGCCGTGGCGGGCGGTATCGCCTTCGGCGCGTACGACGTCGCCATCGCCGGCGGCGTCGAGCACATGGGCCGGCACCCGATGGGCGAGGGCGTCGACCCCAACCCGCGTTTCCTCGCCGAGAAGCTCGTCGACCCGTCGGCGCTCATCATGGGGATGACCGCGGAGAACCTCCACGACCGGTTCCCGCACATCACCAAGGAGCGCGCCGACGCGTACGCCGTGCGCAGCCAGGAGAAGGTCGCGGCGGCGTACGAGGCGGGCCGGTTCCAGGACGACCTGGTGCCGATGGCGATGCGCTCCCCGGAGAAGGGGTACGGCCTCGCGACGCGGGATGAGCCGCCGCGTCCGGGCACGACCATGGAGAACCTGGCGGCCCTGAAGACGCCGTTCCGCCCGCACGGCAACGTGACCGCGGGCAACGCGGCCGGGCTGAACGACGGCGCCACGGGCTGCATCGTGGCGGCCGAGGACGTCGCCGCCGAACTGGGCCTGACCGCCCGCATGCGCCTCGCCGACTACGCCTTCGTCGGCGTCGAGCCCGAGGTCATGGGCGTCGGCCCGGTACCGGCCACCGAGAAGCTCCTGGGACGCAACTCGCTGACCATGGACGACATCGGCCTGATCGAGGTCAACGAGGCGTTCGCCGTGCAGGTGCTCGCCTTCCTCGACCACTTCAAGATCGCCGACGACGACGCGCGGGTGAACCCCTGGGGCGGCGCGATCGCCCTCGGCCACCCCCTCGCCTCGTCCGGCGTACGCCTGATGATGCAGCTGGCCCGCCACTTCGCCGAGCACCCGGAGGTCCGCTACGGCCTGACCACCATGTGCATCGGCATGGGCATGGGCGGGACGGTCCTCTGGGAGAACACCGCGTGGGAGGGTGCCAAGTGAGCAGCATCACCGAGGTCTTCGGCGACGAGGTCGTGACACACGCTCTCGTACGCGACGTCGAGCTTCCGTACGGCGCGGGCACCATGGCGCTCATCACGCTCGACAACGGATTCGACCACACCAAGCCCAGCACGTTCGGGCCCGGCGGCCTGACCGAACTGAAGACGGCGCTGGACGCCATCGAGGCGCGCGACGACCTGGCCGCCGTGGGCGTGACGGGCAAGCCGTTCATCTTCGCGGTCGGCGCCGACCTGAACGGCGTCCCGCTGATCACCGGGCGCGAGCAGGCGCTGGAGATCGGGAAGCTGGGCCACGACGTGTTCCGCCGGCTCGACGAGCTGTCGGTTCCGTCGTTCGCGCTGGTCAACGGCGCGGCGATGGGCGGCGGCGTCGAGGTGGCGCTGCACTGCACGTACCGGACGATCTCCTCGGGTGTGCCCGCGCTGGCCCTCCCGGAGTGCTTCCTAGGGCTCGTGCCGGGCTGGGGCGGCACGTACCTGCTGCCGCGTCTGATCGGCGCCGAGAAGGCCCTCAAGGTCATCATCGAGAACCCGCTGAACCAGAACAAGATGCTGCGCGGCCCGCAGGCGTTCAAGCTGGGCATCGCGGACGCGATGTTCGAGCCCGCCGACTTCCTGGAGGAGTCGCTGCGCTGGGCGGCCGGCGTGCTCAAGGGCGACGTGACGGTCGAGCGCACGCCCGTCGACACGGGCGCCGCCTGGGACGAGGCCATCGCTCAGGGCCGCTGGCTCCTGGAGGGCAAGCTGCACGGTGCCGCCCCGGCGCCGCTGCGGGCCCTCGACCTGGTCGCCGCCGCGAAGACCCGCAGCCGCGACGAAGGTTTCGCCGCCGAGGACGAGGCGCTCGCGGACCTGATCATGAGCGAGGAGCTCCGGTCCGGCCTGTACGCGTTCGACCTGGTGCAGAAGCGCGCCAAGCGGCCCGCCGGCGCGCCGGACAAGTCGCTGGCCCGGCCGGTGACCAAGGTCGGCGTGGTCGGCGCGGGGCTGATGGCCTCCCAGCTCGGCCTGCTGTTCGCGCGCCGCCTGGGTGTGCCGGTGGTGCTGACCGACCTGGACCAGCAGCGCCTGGACAAGGGTGTGGCCTACGTCCACGCCGAGGTCGACAAACTCCTCGGCAAGGGACGCGTCTCCGCCGACGAGGCGTCCAAGCTCAAGGGCCTGGTATCGGGCTCCTTGACCAAGGACGCGTTCGCCGACGCCGACCTCGTCATCGAGGCGGTCTTCGAGGAGATGAGCGTCAAGCAGACGGTCTTCGCCGAGGTCGAGGCGGTCGTCTCGCCCGAGTGCGTGCTGGCCACGAACACCTCGTCGCTGTCGGTGAGCGAGATGGCCGCGAAGCTGCGTCACCCCGAGCGGGTCGTCGGCTTCCACTTCTTCAACCCGGTCGCGGTGCTTCCGCTGCTGGAGATCGTCCGGGGCGAGCGGACCGACGACGCGACCCTCGCGACGGCCTTCGCCACCGGCAAGGCGCTGAAGAAGTCGTGCGTGCTGGTCAAGGACGCGCCGGGCTTCGTGGTCAACCGCGTCCTGCTGCGACTCCTCGCCGAGATCGTGCAGGCGGTCGAGGAGGGCACGCCGGTCGACGTGGCGGAGCGTTCGGCCGCGCCGCTGGGCCTGCCGATGCCGCCGTTCGTGCTGATGGGCCTGGTCGGCCCGGCGATCGCGCTGCACGTCAACGAGACGCTGCACGAGGCGTTCCCGGACCGGTTCCCGCTGTCGGGCAAGTTCGCCAAGCTCGTCGCGGCCGGCAAGACCGGGGTGTACCTACCGGACTTCACCCTCGACCCGGAGGCCGTGGAGATCTTCAGCGGCGGCACCTCGCCGTCCACGGAGGAGCAGGTGCTGGCGCGGGCCCTCGACGCCCTCGCCGACGAGATCAAGATCATGCTGGACGAGGAGATCGTCGCGGCGGCCGAGGACATCGACCTGTGCATGATCCTCGGCGCCGGCTGGCCGTTCCACCTGGGCGGCGTCACGCCGTACCTCGACCGGACCGGCGTGACGGAGCGCGTGACCGGCTCCCGCTTCCTCGCCAAGGGCGTGGCGAGCCTGCCGTAGCCCTGACCTGGCGCCCGTCGTACGGCGGGCGCCGCGTCAGGACTTGCGGTAGGCGGCGCGGAGGGCCTCCCAGCCGGACAGCTTGACCCGTTCTCCGCGTTCGAGGGCGCGGGCGAGGGCGACCTCGCCCGCGTCGATGCCGAGCCAGTCCTCATACGTCACCGCGCGGACGCCGCGGGACTCCAGGAGGGTCTCGATCGACGAGCGCTCCCCCGGCCCGTCGGCGTGGTCGGCGAGGAGTGCGCGTACGGTCTCGGCGGCGTCGGCCTTGTTCGTGCCGATCACGCCCGTCGGGCCGCGTTTGATCCAGCCCGCGACGTACTCGCCGGGCACGGGCGCGGTGTCCTCGCCGAGGACGCGGCCGCTGTCGTTCGGCACGACGTAGGCGCGCGGGTCGAAGGGGACGTCCGGGAGCGGCACGCTCTGGTAGCCCACCGAGCGCAGCACGAGGCCGACCGGCATCTCCTCGTACGTGCCGGTGCCGACGACGCGGCCCTCGGGGTTCAGGGTCGTGTGCTCCAACCGCAAGGCCTCCACGCGACCCTCGCCGAGGATCTCCACCGGCCGCAGCCAGAAGCGCAGGTCGAGGCGGCGAGGGCGGCCGAGGACGGGCTGCCCCGCCCACGCCCGCATCGCGGCGACGTTGCCGCGTACGTGGCGGTCGGACTCGACCAGGGCCTCGCTCGCGGGGTCGAGCCGCATGTCCTCCTCGAGGACGTGCACCTCGGTGCCGGGGAGCGCGCCAAGCTCGCGGAGCTCCTTGGTGGTGAACTTGGCCTGTGCCGGGCCACGCCGGCCGATCATGTGGATCCGGCGCACGCCGCTGCCGCCCAGCAAGGTCAGGACCGGGTCCGGGACGTCCGTGGCGCGCAGCTCTTCCGCGGTCTTGGCGAGGACGCGGGCGACGTCGACGGCGACGTTGCCGACGCCGATCACCGCGACGGAATCCGCCGACAGGTCGACCTCCAGGCCCGAGGCGTCCGGATGGCCGCAGTACCAGTTGACGAAATCGGTGGCCGCGACGCTGCCGGCGAGGTCCTCGCCGGGGATGCCGAGGCGCCGGTCGACCATCGCGCCGGTCGCGTAGATCACCGCGTCGTAGCAGCCGCGCAGGTCCTCACGCGTGACGTCGGCGCCGAACTCCACGCCGCCGAGGAACCGCACGCAGGGGTGTTCGAGGACCCGCTGGAGATAGCGCGCGATCGACTTGATCGAGGTGTGGTCCGGTGCGACGCCGTACCGCACCAGGCCGTACGGGGTCGGGAGCCGGTCGACCACGTCGACGTGGACGTTCTCGCCGGTCTGTTTCACCAGCGCCTCGGCCGCGTAGATGCCCGCCGGTCCGGAGCCGATGATTGCCACGTGTAGAGCAGATGCGTCCGCCACGAAGTCCATTGTTCCCCAGACGGCGTGGATTCTCCCTAACATTCGCGTCCGGTTGCTCGCGGCCCGGCGCGGGGAGACGCCGGGCCGTGTCCGTCAGGATTCGGTCGGCTCCAGCATGGAGTAACGCGCGGTCATCGCGGTGATGTCGCGGGCGAGGCTCTGCGGGGTGAGGCCGATGTCGGTCATGATCTGCGCGCGCTTGGCGTGGTCGATGAAGGCCTTCGGGATGCCGAACGTGCGCACCGGGACGTCGACGTCCCCCTCGCGCAGCAGGCGCGCGACCGCGTCGCCCACGCCCCCGACACGGCTGTTGTCCTCCACGACCGCGACGAGACGGTATTCGGCGGCCATGCCGATCAGCTTCTCGTCGAGCGGCTGGATCCAGCGCGGGTCGACGACGGTCACCCCGATGCCGTGGGCGGAGACCAGCTCGGCGGTCTCGATCGCGATGCCCGCCATCGGGCCGGCGGCGACCAGCAGGACGTCCTTGTCCTCGGACCGCAGGAGCACGTCGAGCCCGCCGGTGCGCTCGACGGCCTCGATGTCGTCGCCGACCGGGCCCTTGGGGAAGCGCACGACGGTCGGCCCGTCGGTGACGTCGACCGACTCGCGCAGCAGCTCGACGAGCCGGGCGCCGTCACGGGGCGCGGCGAGCCGCAGGCCCGGAATGACCTGCAAGATCGACATGTCCCACATGCCGTTGTGGCTGGGCCCGTCGTCGCCGGTGATGCCCGCGCGGTCGAGCACGACGGTGACCGGCAGCTTGTGCAGCGCGACGTCCATCAGGAGCTGGTCGAAGGCGCGGTTGAGGAACGTGGCGTACACGGCTACGACGGGGTGCATGCCGCCGAGCGCGAGGCCAGCGGCGGACGTCAGCGCGTGCTGCTCGGCGATGCCGACGTCGAAGGTGCGCTCGGGGTAGAGGTCGGAGAAGGCGGCCAGCCCGGTTGGATGCAGCATGGCCGCGGTGATCGCGACGACGTCGGACCGCTCCCCGCCGAGCCGGACCATCTCGTCGCTGAAGACCTTGGTCCAGCCGCGCCCGCCCTTGGCGAGCTTGCGGCCGGTGGCCGGGTCGAACAGGCCCGGGGAGTGGAAGGCCTCTTCCTCGTCGTTCTCGGCCGGGGCGTAGCCGTGCCCCTTGTTGGTCATGCAGTGCACGATCACCGGGCCGCCGAACGCCTTGGCCTTGCGGAGCGCGTGCTCGACGGCGCCCTCGTCATGGCCGTCGATCGGGCCGACGTACTTCAGGCCGAGGTCCTCGAACATCGCCTGCGGCTGGAGGATGTCCTTGATGCCCTTCTTGATGCCGTGCAGGGCGTCGTAGGCCATGCCGCCGACGACCGGCGTCTTCGGCACCGTGCGCTTGATCAGGTCGAGGGCGTGCTCGTAGCCGCGGGTCATGCGGAGGTCGGCGAGGTGGCTGGCCAGCCCGCCGATGGTCGGAGAGTAGGAGCGGCCGTTGTCGTTGACGACGATGATCACGCGCCGGTCGGTGCCCGCGGCGATGTTGTTCAGCGCCTCCCAGGCCATGCCGCCGGTCAGCGCGCCGTCGCCGATGAAGGCGACGACGTAGCGATCACCCTCGTCGCGCAGCTGGTACGCCTTGGCGAGGCCGTCGGCGTAGGACAGGGCCGTGGAGGCGTGGGAGTTCTCGATGACGTCGTGCTCGGACTCGGCCTGGCTCGGGTAGCCGGACAGGCCGCCGCGCTGGCGCAGCTTCGCGAAGTCGTGCCGGCCGGTGAGGACCTTGTGGACGTACGCCTGGTGGCCGACGTCGAAGAGAAGGCAGTCACGCGGAGAGTCGAAGACCCGGTGCATCGCGATGGTCAGCTCGACGGCGCCCAGGTTGGGGCCAAGGTGACCGCCGTTCGTCGACACCGCCGAGACAAGGAGGTCCCGGATCTCGTCGGCGAGCCGGGGAAGTTCTGCCGGATCCAGCCGCTTGAGGTCCTCAGGTCGTCGAATCGACTCAAGAAGGGTCACGCGGGTCATCTCCTCGTTTTTTCTGCGGATGCCGATTTTAGTGGTGCTCCTGACCAGTGAGACGCCTCGGGCCCTCGTGGGAGTTCACGTGCACAGTGTCACCGGTCCGATATAAAGGCGGTGATGGACACCGAGCGAATCGTGCTGCTCAGCACGGAGGGCATGGCGATCGGCACAGCTCCCAAGATCCCGAGCCACCATGAGGCCACGCCCCTTCACCTTGCCTTTTCCTGTTATGTCACGGACTCCGCCGGACGGATCCTGACCACGCAGAGAGCCCACAAGAAAGCGACATTTCCGTCTGTATGGACCAACACCTGCTGTGGCCACCCCGCGCCCGGTGAGAGCCTGCGCGAGGCCGTACGCCGCCGGGTGCGCACGGAGCTGGGGCTCGACATCGGCGAGATGACGCTCGTGCTGCCGGAGTTCCGCTACCGCGCGACAGCGCCGGACGGCGTAGTGGAGAACGAGATGTGCCCCGTCGTCCTCGCCACCGCGACCGGCGACGTGCGCCCGCATCCCGGCGAGGTGGCCGACACCGAGTGGCGCGACTGGGACTCCTGTGTCGCGCTGGTGAACGACCCGTCGTCCTCGCCGTGGTTCCGCATCCAGATGGAGCAGCTCATACCCCTGGGGTCCCCCAAGGAGTGGCCGGCCGCTCCGGTCTCCCGCCTGCCCGCCGCGATCACCTGGTGACACGGTCCTCCTCGGCCCCGGCGACTCCCATCCTCCGGAACTCCGCGGCGAGTGTGTCGGCCATGTAGTGGGCGTTGAGGCCGGAGGGGTTGGGCAGGATCCAGAGCCGTGAGCCGCCCAGCGCGGCCTCCTGCGGCCCGATGCGGGCCTTCGGGCTGCCGAACGCCGTACGGTAGGCGGTCACGCCCAGCACGGCCACGAGACGCGGCGCGTGCGCACGCACGAAGGCCTCCAGGATCGCGCCGCCGCGCTCCAGCTCCTCGGCGCTCAGCTCGGCGGCCTGCGCGGTGGGGCGCGCGGCGAGGTTGGTGACCCCGAGGCCGTACGCGGGAAGCAGGTGCTGCTCGCCGGGGGCCAGCAGCCGGTCGGTGAGGCCCGAGCGGTGCAGGGCGGCCCAGAAGCGGTTACCGGGCCGCGCGAAGTGATGCCCGGTCGCGGCCGAGTAGAGGCCGGGGTTGATGCCGCAGAGCAGCACGCCCCCGCGGGGCGGCACGATGTCAGGGACCGTACGGCCGCGGGCGGCCTCCAGATCGGCGGGGGTCGGTCGGGTCATACGCGGAAGCTATCCGTCCGTCGAGCGTCCGGGCCATAGCAGGCTACTACGTCTCGTTACCCTGAGTTGCCGTTCCCCTACCCACGGCATGGCGTACGCGAGCGGGCCGCCTCCCGTGCTGGGAGGCGGCCCGCTCGGACGGCTCGCCCTACTTCTTCAGCAGCGAACGCAGGACGTACTGCATGATGCCGCCGTGGCGGTAGTAGTCCGCCTCGCCGGGGGTGTCGATGCGGACGACGGCCGTGAACTCCCTGCCGTCCGCCGTGACGGTGACCTCGCGGGGCACGTCACCGGCGTTCAGCGCCTCGACGCCGGAGACGTCGAAGGTCTCCTGGCCGGTCAGCCCCAGTGAGGCGGCCGACTCGCCGTCCTTGAACTGGAGCGGCAGGACGCCCATGCCGATGAGGTTCGAGCGGTGGATCCGCTCGAACGACTCGGCCAGCACGGCGCGTACGCCCAGCAGCGCGGTGCCCTTGGCGGCCCAGTCGCGCGAGGATCCGGAGCCGTACTCCTTGCCGCCCAGCACGATCAGCGGGGTGTTCTCGGCGGCGTACGCCTCGGCGGCGTCGAAGATGGACATCTCCGCGCCGTCCTTGACCGTGACGCCGCCCTCGGTGCCGGGGGCGAGCAGGTTGCGCAGCCGGATGTTGGCGAACGTGCCGCGGATCATCACCTCGTGGTTGCCGCGACGGGACCCGTAGGAGTTGAAGTCGCGGCGCTCGACGCCGTGCTCGGTGAGGTAGCGGCCCGCCGGGCTGTCGGCCTTGATCGCGCCCGCGGGCGAGATGTGGTCGGTGGTGACCGAGTCGCCGAGCAGCGCGAGGACCTTCGCGCCGTGGATGTCGGAGACCGGCTCGGGCTTCTCCCCCATGCCGTCGAAGTACGGCGCCTTGCGGACGTAGGTGGAGTCGGCGTCCCACTCGAAGGTGGTGCCGCCGGGCGCCGGGAGGGCCTGCCAGCGCTGCTCGCCGGCGAACACGTCGGCGTAGTCGCGGCTGAACATCTCCTGGGCGATCGCCGACTCGACGACCTCCTCGACCTCCTGCGGGGTCGGCCAGATGTCCTTCAGGTAGACCGGCTGCCCGTCGGAGCCCGTGCCGAGCGGGCCGTTCGCGACGTCGACGTCCATCGAGCCCGCGAGGGCGTAGGCGACCACGAGCGGCGGCGAGGCCAGGTAGTTCATCTTGATGTCGGGGTTGATGCGCCCCTCGAAGTTGCGGTTGCCGGACAGCACCGCGGCGACGGCCAGGTCGGAGTCGTTGACCGCCCGGCTGATCTCCTCCTGCAGCGGGCCGGAGTTGCCGATGCAGGTGGTGCAGCCGTAGCCGACCAGGTTGAAGCCGAGCTTCTCCAGGTACGGCGTGAGGCCCGCGCGGTCGTAGTAGTCCGTGACGATCTTGGAACCGGGCGCGAGCGAGGTCTTCACCCAGGGCTTGCGGGTCAGGCCGCGCTCGACGGCCTTCTTCGCGAGCAGCCCCGCCCCGATCATGACCGAGGGGTTGGAGGTGTTGGTGCACGAGGTGATCGCGGCGATCACGACGGCGCCGTGGTCGAGCTCGAACTCGGCGCCGTCGAGGGAGACGCTCGTCGGGTTGCTCGGCCGTCCGACGGCGGGCGCGGCGGTCTGCGCGAAGGGCTTGTCGCCCGCGCCGTTGTGCGCGATCGCCGGGGAGTCCGAGGCCGGGAACGACTCGGCGGACGCCTCGTCCAGCGGGCCGCGCACGCTGTCGTCCTCGACGTAGTCGCGGACCGCGGTGCGCCAGGCCTGCTTGGCGCCGCTCAGCGCGATGCGGTCCTGCGGGCGCTTGGGGCCGGCGATCGACGGGACGACCGTCGACAGGTCCAGCTCCAGGTACTCGGAGTAGTCCGCCTCGTGGGCGACGTCGTGCCAGAGGCCCTGCGCCTTGGCGTACGCCTCGATGAGCGCGACCTGCTCGACCGGGCGGCCGGTGAGCTCCAGGTACTTCACGGTCTCGCCGTCGATCGGGAAGATCGCGCAGGTGGAGCCGAACTCGGGGCTCATGTTGCCGATGGTGGCGCGGTTCGCGAGAGGCACCGCGGAGACGCCCTCGCCGTAGAACTCCACGAACTTGCCGACGACGCCGTGGGCGCGCAGCTGCTCGGTGATGGTCAGCACCAGGTCGGTGGCGGTGGTACCGGCGGGCAGCTCGCCGGTCAGCTTGAAGCCGACGACGCGCGGGATGAGCATCGAGATGGGCTGGCCGAGCATGGCCGCCTCGGCCTCGATGCCGCCGACGCCCCAGCCGAGGATGCCCAGGCCGTTCTGCATGGTGGTGTGGGAGTCGGTGCCGACGCACGTGTCGGGATAGGCGACGCCTTCGTTGTCGAAGACGACTCGCGCCAGGTGCTCGATGTTGACCTGGTGGACGATGCCGGTGCCGGGCGGCACGACCTTGAAGTTGTCGAAGCCCTTCTGGCCCCACTTGAGGAACTGGTAACGCTCCTTGTTGCGGCCGTACTCGAACTCGACGTTGCGCTCGAAGGCGTCCTCACGGCCGAACACGTCGACCTGCACGGAGTGGTCGATGACCATCTCGGCCGGGTTCAACGGGTTGATCTTGGCCGGGTCGCCGCCGAGGTCACCGACGGCCTCGCGCATCGTGGCGAGGTCGACGACACAGGGCACACCGGTGAAGTCCTGCATGATCACGCGGGCCGGCGTGAACTGGATCTCCTGGTTCGGCTGGGCCTTGGAATCCCAGCTCGCCACGGCGCGAATGTGGTCGGCGGTGATGTTCGCGCCGTCCTCGGTACGCAGCAGGTTCTCCAGGAGGACCTTCAGGCTGTACGGAAGGCGCGCCGAACCCTCGACGGCATCCAGCCGGAAGATCTCATAGGACGCGTCGCCGACGCTCAGCGTCTGGCGGCTGCCGAAGGTGTCCAAGTCCGCTCCTCCTCTACGCGCTCGACGAGCGCGGATCCCGCGTGCCAGGGCACGGGGCTCAGTCGGTTGACAAGTCCGAATTTTGCCGCAAGGGGGCTGGGGTGCGAGCACTGAGGCTTGCCTAACTTCCCCTAGGAAATTCTCTCGACATCAAGTTATCACGATTTATCTCGACATCAAGCTACCTACCTTGACGGTTGACAACGAACGCTTCCGATATATCGTTAGCGTATCGCGAACGATCTGAGATCGATCTCAGAAGGGAGTACGGAACGATGAATGCGACATTCGAGACACCGTGGCAGGGACGGGAACGCAGAGGCGGCCGGCGCGGAGGCCGGCGCGGAGGCGGGGGCCCCTGGGGGTTCCCCGGTGGCGGCCCGTTCGGCGGGTTCGGCGGATTCGGTGGGTTCGACGGGCCGCCGCCCTGGGCGGTCCGTCGGCTCAGGGCCCAGCGCGGCGACGTGCGCGCCGCGATCCTGGCGCTGCTCTCCGAGGAGCCGCGCAACGGATACCAGATCATCCAGGAGCTCGCGGAGCGCAGCGAGGGCGAGTGGCGGCCGAGTCCGGGTGCCGTCTACCCGGCGCTGCAGCAGCTCGCCGACGAAGGCCTGATCGACGGCGACGAACAGGACGGCCGCAGGACGTTCCGTCTGTCCGACGCCGGCCGGGCGTACGTCGAGGAGCACGCCGAGGAGGTTCACGCCCCCTGGGAGGCCATGACCACGGACGTGCGCGACGACGTGCGTGACCTGTTCACGACCTCCGCCCGCACCGGCGCGGCGGTCATGCAGATCGTCCAGACCGGGTCCGAGGGCCAGGTCGCCGAGGCGAAGGAGATCCTCACCGAGGCGCGCCGCAAGCTCTACCAGCTGCTCGCCGAAGACGAGTGACCTGACGAGCGGGTGACGAGGAGAGGGAGAAGGAGCGATGAATCCCCAGGTGGGTTCCGAAGGGCTCCGCGTCGGCGACGCGGAACGCGACGAGGTGACGTCGGCCCTGCACGAGCACTTCGCGCAGGGCCGGCTCGACCGGGAGGAGCTCGACGAGCGCCTGTCCTCCTCGCTGTCCGCGAAGACCGCGGGCGACCTGCGCGAGGTGCTCCGCGACCTGCCCGGTCACGAGGCACCGGGGTACGTTCCGGCCCGTCACCACCGGGGGCGATACGGCCCCGGCCTCGGGTGGCCGGGCGCGCACGGACGCCGCCTTGGCGCGTACGGGCCGCCCGGCGCCGTCGAGCGTGCGTCGTGGGGGCCGGCGGAGACGAGCTCCGGAGGGCGGGGCGCCGTCACGTACGGGCGCGGGTCGTGGAGCCCTGGCCCGTACGGATGGCGGCCCGGCTCGCACGGGCCGGCTCCCTGGGGACCAGGCGCCCTCGCGTACGGGCCGCGCCGGGGCCGGCCCGTCGGGCTCGTGCTGATCCCGGTCGTCATCGCCGCGGCCGTGACCGGCGCGTGGGTGATCTTCCCGTTCTTCGCCCTCGTGTGGTTCGCGGGCGCGTTCCTGCGGATGAGGAGCGGCCGGCGGTGGCACCACGCGGCGCCGCGGCGCCGCCTGGGCGCCGCGCAGTAGGACAGAGGACTTCGAGACAGGCCCTAAGTCAGGCGGCGAGCCGCGTCAGCGCTCCGATGGGGTCTGCCAGCAGGGGCGCGAAGGCCAGCTCGGCGGCGCCGATGATCTGGGCGTCCGGGCCGAGCGCGGAGGCGGCGAGGCGTACCTGTTCGCGCGGTGCGACGAGGGAGCACTGCGCGGACATGTCCGCGACGATGTCGGCGGTGGCGGCGAACAGCTCGCCGAGCGGGCCGCCCAGCACGACGATGTCGGGGTTGAAGATGTTCACAAGAATGCCGACGCCGACGCCGAGCCAGCGGGCGACGTGCGCGGCGGCGTCCGCGGCCTCTGTGTCACCGGCGGCGGCCCTGGACAGCACGTCGCGGTAGGCCCGCATGCCGCTGCCGGCCTGCCGTCCCGCCGCGCTGAGCAGCGCGTCGACGCCGATCTCGGTCTCCAGGCAGCCGCGTGAGCCGCACCGGCAGGGCCGGCCGTCCGGGTTCACCCGTAGGTGGCCGATCTCGCCGGCGTACCCGCCTCGTCCGCGCAGCGGCTGCCCGCCGATGAGGATGCCGCCGCCGATGCCGATCTCTCCGGAGACCACGACGACATGGTCGTGGCCGACGGCGACGCCGCGCCAGTGTTCGGCGAGCGCGCCGAGATCGGCGTCGTTGGCTATGAAGGCGGGCAGGTCGAGCCGCTCCCCCAGCCGCGCGCCGAGCGGCAGGTCGATCCACCCGAGATTGGGGGCGAACCGCAGCAGCCCGTCGTCGTGGCGGACCACACCGGGCACGGAGATCCCGACGCCCACGCAGCGGGAGCCCTCCGTGGCGTTCTCCCGCAGGCTCGCGCACGTGCGGGCGATCGCCTCGACGGTGATGTCCAGGTCGCTCCAGTCACGCCCGGACTCCACGTCGACGCGGTCGAGCAGCTCGCCGCCGACCCCGACGCGCGCCACCGCGAGGTGACGCACGCCGAGGTCGACGGCCAGGACGTAGGGACCGTCCGGGCAGGGCGCGACCTCCAGCGACGGGCGGCCGGCCCGTCCACGGGCGCTCGCCGAGCGCTCGAGGACGATCCCGGCCTCCGTCAGCTCGGCGACCAGGTCGCCGATCGTGCTGCGGTTGAGCCCCATCTCGGCCGTGAGCAGGGCACGGGAACGGTAACCGTGCCGGTGCACCTCCGTCAGGATCGTGCCGAGGTTGTGGCGGCGTACGTCGTCCTGTGTCGACCCGCGAATACGCCGGCGCGTCACCGGAAGGTCCTTCTTCGTCAACGGCCGGCGGCGGAGCGCCGGCGGCGGGCCAGTGCGTCGATGCTGGCGGCGAGCAGCAGGAATCCACCGGTGATCAGGTAGTTCAGGTACGCCTTGGCGCCGAGGAGCCCGAGACCGTTGTCGATGATCGCGATGACGAGACCACCGAGGATCGCGTCACGTGCCTTGCCCTTGCCGCCGAAGAGGCTGGTGCCGCCGATGACGGCGGCGCCGACCGCGTACAGCAGGGTGTTGCCCGCGCCGGCGTCCGGCGTCACCGAGTTGAGGCGGGAGGCCGCCACGATGCCGCTGATCGCCGCGAGGACGGAGCAGATCATGAAGACGGACATCCGGATGCGGGTGACGCTGATTCCCGCGCGCCGCGCGGCCTCGGCGTTGCCGCCGACGGCGTACACGTGGCGCCCGTAGCTCGTACGGCCCAGGACGAACGTGCAGATGATCAGCAGGACGGCGACGAGCGGCACGCCCCACGGCACACCGCCGAAGTACGGCGCCAGCGGCGTACGCGCGCGGTTGAGGTTCAGGACCCACGCGCCGCCGAGGAGCGCCACCGCGACCAGGCCGACCTGGACGACGACCATCGCGAGCGGCTTGCGGGACAGTCCCTTGGCGTTCTGCCGCTGCCAGCGGAACAGCTGGATGCCGGCGTAGATCACGGCGCAGACGACCGCGAGGGTCCAGCCCAGCCAGGCCGGCATGTACTTGTTGGCCAGCGCGTAGATGACCTTGTCGTGCACCGGGACGGTGCCGCCTTCGCCGATGAGCTTCAGCGCGATGCCCTGCAGGCCGAGGAACAACGCGAGGGTCACGACGAACGACGGGATGCGCACGATGGCGACGAGCGCGCCGATCACCAGGCCGATGACCACTCCGGTGGCGGCGGCGGCGAGCACCGCGACGACCCAGCTCTGGCCGCTGTCGACGAGCAGTTTGGCCATGACCGCGGCGCACGCGCCGCTGGCGACGCCGGCCGACAGGTCGATCTCGCCGAGCAGCAGGACGAACACCAGGCCCATGGCCAGGATCGTCACCGGCAGCGTCTGTACCAGCAGGTTCGCGATGTTGAACTTGCTGAGGAAGGTCTCCGGCCGCAGTCCGTAGAACAGGATGATCAGGGCGACGAGCCCGAAGACGGCCGGCAGCGCGCCGAGGTCACCGGACCGCAGCTTGTTGCCGTAGTCATGCAGCGCCGTGCCCATCGTCTGGACACGGGTGTCGGCGGAGAAGTCGGAGTCCGCCACGGTCGACGTGCTCGCCTGGTCGGGGGGCGTGTCAGCGGCCGTCTCGGCCGGCTGCGGGGTTTCGGTGGACATCGGGGATCCCTCAGATGCTTTCGGCGGCGGTCGCGGGCGCGAGCCCGAGGTCACCGGAACGCCCGGTGGTGATGAGCTCGACCACCTGGCCGGTGGTGACGTCGGAGCGCTTGACGTCGGCGGCGACTCGCCCGAGATAGAGGGCGGTGATGCGGTCCGCGACCTCGAATACGTCGATCATGTTGTGCGAGATCAGGATGACGCCGTGGCCGGTCTCTGCGAGGCGGCGGACCAGGTCGAGGACCTGCCGGGTCTGCGCGACGCCGAGCGCGGCGGTGGGCTCGTCGAGGATGACGACCTTCGACTCCCACAGCACGGCCTTGGCGATGGCGACCGTCTGGCGCTGGCCGCCGGACAGGCTCGCGACCTGCTGGCGCACCGACTTGACGGTGCGGACCGACAGCTTCGCGAGGGTCTCACGCGCGGCCTGCTCCATGGAGGCCTCGTCGAGAACGATGCCCTTCTTCCGCTCACGCCCGAGGAACATGTTCTGGGCGATGTCGAGGTTGTCGGCCAGCGCGAGGTCCTGGTAGACGATCTCGATGCCGAGGTCGCCCGCGTCTTTCGGGCTGCTGATCGAGACCTCGCGGCCCTCGAAGAGGATGCGGCCGGAGTCCACGGGGTGGATGCCGGCGATGCACTTGATGAGGGTCGACTTGCCGGCCCCGTTGTCCCCGACCATCGCGGTCACCTGACCGGGATAGACGGCGAGGTCGACGTCGTGGAGCACGTGAACGGCTCCGAAACTCTTGTTGATCCCCACCAGTTCGAGGGCGGGGGTTCCGTTCTCAGACAACGCTTGCTCCCTCGGAAGCGGAAACGGGGTGCCCGGTACGCCGGGCACCCCATCCACCGTCACTCGACTCCGGCCGCCTTGCAGATGGCGGCGTAGGAACCCTTGCAGAGTTCGGCGAGCTTGATGCCGCCGTCCGTCACGACCTGCTTCACGTTGTCCTTGAAGATGCCGATCGGCTTGAGAAGGATCGACGGGACATCGCGCTTCCCGACCGGGTCGTTCGCGGTGCCGGTGGTCTGCGGCTTCTCACCCTTGGCGAGGGCGGTGACGACCTTGACCAGGCCGTCGGCCTCCTGCTTGTTGGGCTTGTAGACCGTCATGCACTGGCTGCCGTCGAGGACGTTCTGCAGACCCTGCGGGGTCGCGTCCTGGCCGGTCACGGGCACCTTGCCGGCGTTGTTCTTCTTGAGGATGGACACCGCGGCGTTGCCGAGGCCGTCATTGGCGGCCAGGACACCGTCGATCTTGCCGTGCTGCTGGGTGTACATCTGCTCGAAGATCGTGGCGGCCTTCTGGTTGTCCCAGTCCGGGACGGCCTGCTCGGCGACCTTCTTGTAGGTGGTCACCTTGTCGAGGACCTCGTGCGCGCCCTGGCTGAAGAGGGTCGCGTTGTTGTCCGTCGGGGAGCCGTTCAGGTAAACGATGTTGCCGGCCTTGTCGCCCATGCACTTCTGCAGGCCGGCGCCCTGGACACGGCCGACCTCGGTGCCGTCGAAGGACACGTAGTAGTCGGCGGATCCGCCGAGCGTGAGACGGTCGTAGTCGATCGTCTGGACGCCCTGCTGCTTGGCCTTGCTCTCGATCGCCGCACCGGAGTTCGAGTCGAGGTTGACGATCGCCAGGATGGTCACGCCGTTCGTGATCATCTGGTCGGCGATGGTCTGCATCCGCTGCTTGTCGCCTTCGGCGTTCTGGATGTCGGCAGGGATGCCGGCCGCCTTGAACTCGGCGGTCAGGACCGGCCGGTCGAAGCTCTCCCAGCGCACCGAGGACTTGGTGTCGGGGAGAATGATCCCGACCTTCCCCTTGATCTTTGCCGCGCCGGTGGACTTGTCGCTTGTCTTGTCGTCGCTGCCGCTGCCGCAGGCCGCGAGGCCCGTCGTCGCCATGGCGGCGATGGCCGCGATACACGCCGTGCGCTTCAATCTCACGTCGACACCTTCTTCAAGCTCCCCAGGGAACAGTTTGTTTGGGCGCACAACGTATTCCTCACGGGCGCGCTCGCCTAGGGGGTCACCGGCCAAGACATCCGACGGTTACGACATCGAAACCTGATCGTCACATAATGGGATGCAGTCGGATAATCACACATATATGCCGATCAAGCCTTGGCAGGCCGGAACGAGGTCGCGAACCCGTCGAACACGCCCTGGCTCTTCGACCATTCGCTCTGCGGGACCGAGAAATAGAGGGCGTACGCGTGCTCGGCGCTCGCGAGGATGTTGCGGTTGAGGATGTGCGTACGGCCGTGCGAGCCGTTGTAGGTGAACTCCCAGTCCGCGGCCTTCTCCGCCTGGGGGTAGTCGATCTTCTCCAGCCGCACCCGGTGGTAGCCGGGGTAGCTGCCGGTGCGGCTCTTCTCCTGCGCCCGCCAGTCCTTCAGCGGGTCGGACTTGGGAGTGCCGGTCTGGTCGACGATCAGGAGCCGCGAGCTCTCGGGGTCCTCCACGTAGAGGTAGTGCCCGTGATGTGACGTCTTCCAGCCGTCCGGGACCCCGATCGAGAACTTCGTGCGGTCGTCATAGCGGTGGAACCCCTCCGGCAGGTCGCCGGACGGGGAGGCTGTCGGGAAGGCGGTCGGGCTCGGCGACGGGCTCTTGTGCGGCGTCGCGGACGGGCTCTTCGCCGCGCCGCGCGAGGGCGCCGCGGACGGGCGGGCGTCCGGGTGACCGCCGCCCGGCCAGCGGACGGCCAGGCCCAGCACGGCCAGCGCCACCAGCAGGCCCGCCACGGCCAGGACCGGACCCGGCCGCGGCCGGCCGGCGGTCACCGGCGTCGTCTCCTCCGACGCCGCCGTCTCGGCGGTCGCCGGCCCCTCGGACCGTACGCCCGGCTCCTCGCCGGCCGGTGCGGCCCCGCCCGCGATCTCCAGCAGGGCGTCCTCGATCGCCTGCGGTCCGGGGCGTGCGTCCGGCTCTCGCTGGAGGAGGCTCCTGATCAGCGGCCACAGCGGACCGGCCCTCCGCGGCGGATCGGGATCCTCCGTCACGACCGCCGCGAGGATCGCGACCGTGTTCTCGCGGTCGAACGGCGGGTGTCCCTCGACGGCGGTGTAGAGCGTGGCGCCGAGCGACCACAGGTCGGACGCGGGGCCGAGCGCGCTGCTCCGCGCGCGTTCGGGCGCCATGTACGACGGCGAGCCGATGAGGACCCCGGCCGACGTCACGGTCGAGCCGTCCTCGGCGGTGGCGATGCCGAAGTCGCCGAGCACGACCCGGCCGTCCTCGCCGATCAGGACGTTGCTCGGCTTGACGTCACGGTGCAGGATTCCGGCCTCGTGCGCCGCGCGGAGCGCCTCCAGGAGCTGGAGGCCGACCTCGGCGGTGCGCTCGGGGCTCAGTGGCCCGTCCGCGCGCACGATCTCGCCGAGCGACCGTGACCGTACGAACTCCATGACGATCCACGGCCGGCCGTCCTCTTCGACGATGTCGTAGACGCCGACGACGTTGTGGTGGCTGAGCCGCGCGGTGGTGCGCGCCTCCCGCACCGTACGGCGCCGCATCCGTTCCCGTTCCTCGCCGGTGAGCCCGGGTGGATAGGAGACCTCCTTCACCGCGACCTTCCGGCCGAGGAGCTCGTCGGTGGCGAGCCACACGACGCCCATGCCTCCGCGGCCGATGACCGAGCCGAGGCGGTAGCGATCCCTGAGCACGCGGGAGGTTTCCACGCCCTTACCGATAACCCGGGTGACGCGCGGCTAACTTCTCGCAGGTCACGTTTCTTCGGAGTTCTAAGTGGTTTACAGACGTTTTTGGTGATCTCTTCCGGATTGTCGCGTCGCTGTGTGAGAGTGACCGGAGGCACTCCGCACGTACCGCTGGAGGACACCGTGGACACCGATCCCGCGGCGTCCGGATGGCGCGAGACGGGCGAGCGGCTGCGGGTGTTACGTCACCTGCCGGAGCTGCGCGGCCTGCCCCGACGCCGCCTGCGCGCCCTCGAACCGGCCCTGCTCGTCGTCTCCCCCGGTGACGTCGTCTGCGAGCGCGGCGAGCCCGCCGACCGGATCTACGCGCTCGCCTCCGGCGAACTCGACGGGCCGGTGACCGCGAACGGCGGCCGGTACTCCTCCACCGTGCGCGCGGTCACCGCCGCACGCCTGTGGACGCTCCCCTCCGCCGATGCCGCGCCCGGTGTCCCCGCCGGCTCCGGGCTGCGCGTCGAGGCGCACCGGATCGGGCAGCGGGCGGGCGGCAGGGAGACGCTGCGCGAGGTGTCCCTGACGGTCGAGCCCGGCACGCTCGTCGCGATCGCCGGTGCGAGCGGCAGCGGGAAGACGACACTGCTCGACGCGCTCTCCGGCGTACGTCCGCCGTCGTCGGGCGAGGTGCGCCGCGACGAGGGGTCCTTCGGCTATGTACCGCAGGACGACATCATCCACCGGGAGCTGTCCCTCGTACGGACGCTGCGGTACGCGGCACGGCTACGGCTCCCCGCCGGCACGACGGCGGACCGGATCGAGGAGGCGGTGGGGCGCGTGCTGCGCGCCCTCGACCTGGACGCCCACGCCGGCACGCGGGTCGGCTCGCTGAGCGGCGGCGAGCGCAAGCGCGCGAGCATCGCGGTCGACCTGCTCACCCGGCCCGGGATCCTGTTCCTCGACGAGCCGACCTCGGGCCTGGACCCGGCGACCGCCTCGGACTTCATGCGCCTGCTGCGCCGCCTCGCGACCGCCGGCTCGACCGTGGTGCTGACCACCCACAACCCGCCCGACATCTCGCTCTGCGACGAGGTCGCGTTCCTCGCGGGCGGGCGCCTGGCGTTCCAGGGCACGCCCGCCGCGGCGTGCGCGTACTTCCAGACCGACCACGTCGAGGAGGTCTACGAGCGCCTCGCCGACGAGGACACCCCCGAGGAATGGGGACGGCGCTTCGCCTCCGCGCGTACGGGACCGGCGCCGGTCCCGTACGCGCCCGCGCCGTCGTCGGGAGACGGTCGCGGCCGGTGGACGCAGTGGCGGGTGCTGACCCGGCGCAATGCCGACCTGCTGGCCCGCAACCGGCTGACGGCGGCGATCCTCGTGGGGTCGCCGGTGATGGTGCTGATGATGTTCGCGGTGCTGTTCCGGCCGCACGCCTTCTCGTACGCGCGGCCGAGCCCGGCCGCGACGGTGATGATCCTGTTCTGGATCGCGTTCGGCGGGTTCTTCTTCGGCCTCACGTACGGGCTGCTGCAGATCTGCACGGAGGCGGCGATCCTGCGCCGGGAGCGGCTCGCCGGGCTGGGCGTGGTCCCGTACGTCGCCGCGAAGGTCACGGTGTTGTTGCCGCTGCTGGCGGCGGCGGACGTGGTCATGCTGCTCGTGCTGCGGGCGCTGGGACGGCTGCCGTCCGCGGACGCGGGGACGTACGGGGCGCTGCTCGTGACGCTGCTGCTCACGTCGGCGGCGGGGCTCGGGCTCGGCCTGCTCGTCTCGGCCGCCGTCGGCGACCCGGCGCAGGCGACGATGGCGCTGCCGATGCTCTGCTTCCCGCAGGTGCTGTTCGTCGGGGCGATCCTGCCGGTGCCGGTGATGGCCGCGGCGGGGCGGGTGCTGGCGTACGGGATGTCGAACCGGTGGGCGTTCGAGGCGCTCGGCCACAGCCTCGGCGTGGCGCGGCTGTGGCGCCGCGGCGCGTCGCCGCTCGGGCCGCCGCTGCTCGCGTCCTACGGCGGGTCGTTCGCACGCCCGGTCGCGGTGGACTGGGCGATCCTGGGCGGCTTCACGGCCCTGTTCCTCGGCCTCACCTGCGTGCTTCTGGCGCGCCGTACCGTGTCCGGTCAGCAGCGTTCGCGGGGCGGAAGGCCGTCGCCGGAGGGGAACCGGTCGCGGTAGGTCTCCTCGGCGAAGCGGAGGAAGCACTCGACGTCGGCGAGGTTCGACGCGAGCCCGACGGACACGCGGATCGCGCCGCCGCTCGGGAGGCCGAGGATCTCCAGGTACTCATCCAGCGTGCCGACCCGGCGGCCGGCCGACGCCGCCAGGGTGTCCCGGTCGATCGCGAACGCCGCCTCGCCGGCGCCGGGGTTGCAGAAACACCCCGTACGCAGCGAGATCCCCGAAGCGCTGCTGTCACGCTCCACCACGCGCTCGTCGACGACGGCGCCGTCCGGGTCGCGGAAGTTGAACGCGACGGTGCCGCCGCGGCGCGAGGTGCCGCGGGGCCCGTACACCTGGACCATCGGGCGGCCGTTGGTGTGCCGGAGGCCCTGGAGGCGGTGGAGCAGCCAGCCGGTGAGGCACCGTACGCGCCGGTGGATGAGGTCGGCGCCGAGGCGCTCCACCCACTCGATCCCGGTCGCGACGTCGGGGACGGCGAGGAAGTTGAGGGTGCCGTCCTCGAAGGCGGTCTCGTCGCCGGCGAGGACGTGCCAGCCGCCCTGGGCGCTCACCGCCTGGATGGTGCCGCCGGCGAACCACGGCCGCCGCAGCCTCGCCAGTGCCTCGCGGCGGGCGATGAGGCAGCCGACCCCGGTCGGGTACCCGAAGATCTTGTACCAGCTCACCGGGACGAAGTCCGGGTGGACCGCCGAGAGGTCGAGCCGGTTGGTGGGGACGAAGGCCGCCGCGTCGAGCAGCACGTCGTAGCCGAGGGCGTGGGCGAGGTCGATCCAGTCCGTCGGGTGCTGCACGCCCGTGAAGTTGCTCTGTGCCGGGTAGGCGAACAGCCCGCCGTGCCCGTTCTCGAGCGCGGCGCGTACGGCCGAGTCGTCGGCGCGCAGCTCCGGGCCGCGTACGGGGACATATTCGACGGCGGCGCCGCGTTCGCGGGCGAACTCCCGTAAGCCGTTCACCGAATTGTGGTTGTCAAGGGTGAGGACGAAACGTCTATTGTGCCCGAAATCGTATGATTCACCGACCAGCCGGCAGGCCCCGGTGGCGTTCGGCGTGAAGATCACCGCATACTCGTCCGGCGACGCGTTGAAGTACGCGAGTATTCGCGCGCGGGTCTGCTCGACCAACTCGGTGGCAATTTGGGACGTCGGATTCGCCGAGTGCGGATTTCCGAAACAAGCGCCGCGCATGCGTACGGCGTGGGCCGATATCTGAGTGTCCGCGGGCAGTCCGGCGCCCCCGTAGTCGAGGTAGACGTGGCCTCCGGCGTCCAGATATCCGTAGTCCGTCACCCGTAGCTCGTCGAGCCGGCTTGTCAGCCAATAATCCGGATATCGGGCCGTAAAGGCGGTGTCCGCAAGCTCCTTCCCGATCCTTTCGAGCTTCCAGCGGCTTCCGAGCCCACGCACCCCGTGCCCCAAGACGTCCGCGCCTCCTGGTTAGCTTTCTATAACCCCAGATATGCCCTTCTTCTGCATTTAATCCTCATAATTCGGGCTAAGCAAGGGTTATAACCCCGGAGGTCAGCGGCCCAGGCGCGCCCGTACGACGAGGTCGTGCAAGGCCGGCTCGGCCGAGGGGTGCTCGGGCAGCGACGAGCGTTCGCGCTCCTCCTCCAGCCGCGCCGTCAGCGCGCGCACGTCGGCGGCGAGCGTGTCGCGTTCGGGAGCGCCCGGCGGCATCCCGCCGTGCTCGGCGTCCCGCTTCGCCTCGATCAGCTCCGGCAGGTAGCCCGGACCGTGACCCAGCTTCGTGAGGTCGGCCACGACCTCGCCCGTCCGCATGAGGTGGATGCCGGTGGACAGCACGCGGAACGTGTAGAGCAGCGGCTTCAGCTCGCCCGTACGCTCGAACAGCCCCCACTGCGTGCGCGCGAACCCGAGGTAGTGGTGCGCGTGATGACGGCTGAGGCAGCCCGGCGCGAGCGCGACCATCTCCTCGTGCACCGGCGAGGACGACACGACCAGCGGCGACAGCAGCTGTTCGAGGACGTAGCCGTTGCGGCGCAGCAGCATCCGGCAGAACTTCGCCAGGTCGTGCGTGACGAGATCGACCTCGACGCCGTCACGGTCCCAGGTGCGGTCGACGGTCTCGACCCCGGCCCGCAGGCCGACGACGTCCTCCAGCGGCATGAGGTGCACGCCCCGCAGGTCGACGTCGGAGTCGACGGACGGAAAGCCGTAGAGATGCGCGCCGCTGACCGTCGCGAACACCACGTCGCCGGTCACCTCGCCGAGCCACTCCGGCAGGACGGCGCTCACCGGACGCTCCGCCGCCGTACCGACACCAGGAACTCCTCCACCCGCGCGCGGTCCGGCTCGGCCGGCAGCAGGCTGGTCTCCAGTGCCGCGTCCATGTCCGCCGTCAGGGACATCCGCCACTCGTCGATCTCCTCCCACGGCACCTCGCCGCGCCGTACGGCGAGCAGGCGCTCGCGGTCGCTCCCGACCTCGACCATGGGCCGTCCGTGCCGCAGGACGTGCCGCCCGCTCAGCAGGAGGCGCATCAGGTGCATCACGTGCTTCCACCGGGGCTCGCCCTGGTTGCGAATGTCGCCGTCGAGCTTGCGGAGCTGGCTCTCGGCGTACCGCAGGAAGGTGCGGTGCACGTGACGGGACAGGAAGGCGTCACGCCGGGCCAGGAGCTCCTCCCCCGTCTCGGTGATCTTCTCGATCATCGGCGACCATAGGCATTCGAGCACCGTGGGGTTGGCGTCCAGCGCCAGGCCGAGGAAGCGTTCGAGCTCCCAGGAGAAGCGCTCGGCGTCCGGGCCGTCGACGTGCGTCGGCGGCTTGCCGAACCCCCAGAACATCGGCGTCGGCGCCACGAACACGCCGCGCCGGTCGACGTCGCTGGCCTCGGTCGTGAGGCCGTACGCACGTGAGCCGACGATGACGGACAGCACCGTGTGGTCGCGGACCAGTTCGTGATCACTCACACCGAGGAGCCTGGCCGACATCTCGTCCGAATCCCACCGATTTTCTGTTATCGGGCTTTGGAGTCGCGACAGGCCAGAGGACTAGTGTCGTCCCATGGGAAGCCAAATCGGTGTCACCGGCCTCGCCGTAATGGGCCAGAACCTCGCGCGCAACATCGCCCGGCACGGATTCCCGGTGGCCGTGCACAATCGGAGCGGTAGCCGTACCGAGCAGCTGATGGACCGGTACGGGCACGAAGGCTCCTTCACCCCGGCGTACACGCTGGAGGAGTTCGTCGCGGCGCTCGACCGCCCGCGCCGCGTCGTGATCATGGTGAAGGCGGGGAAGCCCGTCGACGCCGTCATCGAAGAGCTGATCCCGCTGCTCGACGAGGGCGACATCATCATCGACGGCGGCAACTCCCACTACGACGACACCCGGCGGCGCGAGGCCGCGCTGACCCCGCAGGGAATCCACTTCCTCGGCACCGGCATCTCCGGCGGCGAGGAAGGCGCGCTGAACGGGCCGAGCATCATGCCCGGCGGCCCGCGCGAGGCGTACGAGCCGGTCGAGGCGATCCTGACCGCCATCGCGGCCCAGGTCGACGGCACGCCGTGCTGCGACCACATCGGCCCCGACGCCGCCGGCCACTACGTCAAGATGGCGCACAACGGCATCGAATACGCCGACATGCAGCTCATCGCGGAGGCGTACGACCTGCTGAGCCACGCCGCCGGCCTGTCCGCCAAGGAGATCGCCGACGTCTTCCGGCAGTGGAACGAAGGCGACCTGGAGTCGTACCTCATCGAGATCACCGCGATCGTCCTCGCCCAGGACGACGCCGCGACGGGCAAGCCGCTCGTCGAGGTGATCCTCGACCAGGCCGAGCAGAAGGGCACGGGCCGCTGGACGGCCCAGTCCGCCCTCGAACTGGGCGTCCCGCTCACCGCCATCACCGAAGCCGTCTTCGCCCGCGCTCTGTCCGCGCGCAAGGACCAGCGCGTCAAGGCGTCCCGCACGCTCGCCGGCCCGACCGGCGGCACCGCCGGCCCGGAGTTCGTCGACGCCGTACGCGACGCGCTGTACGCCTCGAAGGTCGTCGCGTACGCACAGGGGTTCGAGCAGATCCGCGCCGCGTCGGAGGAGTACGGCTGGAACGTCCGGCCGGGCACCCTGGCCACCATCTGGCGCGGAGGCTGCATCATCCGCGCCCGCTTCCTCGACCGCATCAAGGACGCCTACGACGCGGAACCGGACCTGGCCAACCTGCTGCTGAACGACTACTTCGCCGAAGCGATCGCGGGCGGCCAGGAGGCCTGGCGCCAGGTCGTACGCACTGCCGTGGACCTGGGCGTCCCGACCCCGGCGTTCTCGTCGGCACTGGCGTACTACGACGGCTTCCGCCGCGAACGCGGCCCGGCCTCCTTGCTCCAGGGCCTCCGCGACCACTTCGGTGCCCACACCTACCGCCGAATCGACCGCGAGGGCTCCTTCCACGTCCTGTGGTCGGAGGACGGCACCGAGGTGCGGACCGACTGACAGAGTCCCGTGCCGGGGAGGGATCCCCGGCACGGGCGGTCACGTCCCGAGAAACCCGGCGCGCGCGGTCACAGGCGAGGGTCGACGGGTTCGGATTCCAGGGCCAGGACCGCGAAGACCGGCTGGTGGACGCGCCACAGTGGTTCGCCGGCGGCCAGGCGGTCCAGGGACTCCAGGCCCAGGGCGTACTCGCGCATCGCCAAGGAGCGTTTGCGGCCCAGGGACCGGCCGCGGAGGCGCTCCAGGTGCTCCGGTTCGGTGTAGTCCGGGCCGTAGATGATCCTGAGGTACTCGCGGCCCCGGCACTTCACACCCGGCTGCACCAGGCGGCGGCCTCCGTCCGGGCCCGTGTCGCGGCGGGGGTCCAGCGGCTTCACCACCATGCCCTCGCCGCCGCTCCCGGTGAGTTCCTCCCACCATTTCACCGCGGGCGTCTCGTCGGCGGACAGGTCCAGGACGCGGTACGAGGTCGGCGCGAACAGCTCGTCGGCCGCGGCCAGGCGGTCCGCGATCTCGAGATGCCACAGGTGGTCGTGCTCGGCGTACGAACGTCCCTCGCCCGCGAGCACCTGGAACGGCGCCAGGCGCAGGCCCGAGAGCCCCTCCACCGGGCCGCAGTAGCGCGCGTACGCGTCGCGAAACAGGGACGCGTTCGCGGACCGGCGGTCCACTCGCTCGCGCAAGGAGCCCACGTCGACGCCGCGGGACGCGGCGCGTGCCAGGGCGTCCGCCGCCATCGGCAGCGCGGCGCCCGCCGCGGCTCCGGTGGCCGCGTACTGGTCGCGCAGGAGCTCCACCGCCTTCACCGACCAGGGCATCAGCTCACAGTCGAGCACCAGCCAGCCCGTCTCCAGCTCGTCGAAGAGGAAGCCGGCCGCCGACCGTACCCTCGCCAGGAACTCCTCCGTCAGCTCACGCGTGCGGAAGAACGACCGGCCGGTGCGGGTGTGGACGGCGCCGGTGGTGCCGTCGTCCACGCCGAAGCGGGCGGCGGCGACATCGGCGTCCCTGGCCACCACGACGATGGCGCGCGAGCCCATGTGCTTCTCCTCGCACACGACCCGCTCGACGCCCTGCTTGCGGTACGCCGCGAACGCCTCGGCCGGGTGTTCGAGGTGGCCGTCGAGCGCGGAGGTGTCGGCGGGCGCCATCGTGGGCGGCAGGTACACGAGCCAGCGCGGGTCGATGGCGAACCGGCTCATGACCTCCAGTGCGGGCGGGAGGTTCTCGGCCCGTACGTTGATCCGGCCCATCAGCCGGGTCTCCACGGCCTCCTCGACGTCGCCGATCCGCAGGACGCCGGACTCGCGCCCGCCCGAGGGCGACGGGGCGGCGAGCGGGCGGACCGGTTCGTACCAGACCTGGTGCGCCGGCACGGACACCAGCTCGCGCTCGGGGTAGCGCAGCGCGGTCAGCGAGCCGCCGAACACGCAGCCGGTGTCGACGCACAGCGTGTTGTTCACCCATTCCGCCGAGGGCACGGGCGTGTGGCCGTAGACGACCATGGCGTCGCCCCGGTAGTCCTCGGCCCACGGGTAGCGCACCGGCAGGCCGTACTCGTCGGTCTCGCCGGTCGTCTCGCCGTAGAGGGCGAAGGAGCGCACGCGGCCGGACGCACGGCCGTGGAAGGACTCCTTCAGGCCGGCGTGCGCGACGACGAGGCGTCCCCCGTCGAGGACGAGGTGGCTGACCAGGCCGTCGATGAACGTCAGCACCGAGGCGCGGAACTCCGGTGACTCGGCGGACAGCTGCTCCAGCGTCTCGGCAAGGCCGTGCGCGACCTTGACCTTGGTGCCCTTCAATGCGCGGGCCAGCTTGTTCTCGTGGTTGCCGGGCACGCAGAGCGCGGTGCCGTCCTGGACCATTCCCATGGCGAGGCGGAGCGCGCCGGGGGTGTCCGGGCCCCGGTCGACGAGGTCGCCGAGCAGCACGGCCGTACGGCCCAGAGGGTGCGCGGCGCCGACCGCACGCCCCGCGTCGTCGCGCGCGATCACGTATCCGAGCGCGGTCAGCAGCTCCTCGAACTCCGAGCGGCAGCCGTGCACGTCGCCGATGATGTCGAACGGCCCGGTCACCTCGCGCCGGTCCGGCCACGCCTTCTCGTAAGTGACGACGGCCTCGTCGATGTCGTCGCCGCGCAGCACGTACGTCCGCTTGAACTGGCGTTCCAGCTCGCGCATGCCGCGCCGCAGCTCGCGGCGCTGCCGGGGGACGACGTGGTCGGGCAGGTCGCGGTCGGTGCGCGCGGTGTTCCGCTCCTTCGCGACGCTCTCCGGCACGTCGAGCACGACGGCGACCGCGAGCACGTCATGCTCCTTGGCGATCCGCAGGAGCTGCTGGCGGGGGCGCGACTGGACGTTCGTCGCGTCGACGACGGTGAGCAGTCCGCGCCGCAGCCTCGTCGCCACGATGTGGTGCAGGAGCTCGAACGCGTCGGTGGTGGCGGACTGGTCGTTCTCGTCGTCGGACACCGTCGCCCGGCAGTGGTCGGACGAGACGACCTGCGTGGGCTTGAAGTGCCGTCGCGCGAAGTGCGACTTGCCGGAGCCGGACACGCCGACCAGCACGACGAGCCCCATCTCGGGGATCCTCAGCTCGGTCATCGGGTGAACACTCCCATCTGGGTGGGCGGGCCGACCTCGGGGTCGTCGTCGCCGACGGGTACGCGGCGGACACCGTAGCCGTACGTTCCGGCCACCTTCTCGGTCCACGCGCGGAACTCCTCGCGGGTCCACTCGAAGCGGTGGTCCGGGTGGCGGTGGCCGGTCAGCCCCTCGTAGCGCACGTTGTGCTCGACGTTCGGTGTGGTGACGATCACGACGCGCGGCGCGGCGTCGCCGAACACGACGCGTTCGACGGCGGGCAGCCGTGGCGGGTCGAGGTGCTCGATGACCTCCATGAGCACCGCGGCGTCGTACCCGTGGAATCGCGGGTCGGTGTAGGTCAGCGCTGAGGTGAACAGGGTCAGGCGGTCCCGCTGCGCGGACGGCATCCGGTCCGGCTTGAGCCTGCGCTCCGCCGCCGTGATCGCCCGCGCCGAGACGTCCGTGCCCGCGACGGAGCGGTAGCCCGCGTCCTTCAGCAGCCGGGTCGTCAGCTTCCCCGAGCCGCAGCCGAGGTCGATCACGCTGGACACGCGCTCGGCCCGCAGCGCGTCGAGCACGGCCTCGATCCGCCGTTCGGCGAGCGGCACATGGGAACGCGTCTCCTCGTCGATCGGGTCGGCTTCCAGCGTGTCCTCGGAGATGTCGTCCGCGTCCGCGAGCCGTGCCAGCGCCGTACGGACCAGGCCGCGGCGGTTGGCGAGGTAGCGGCGGGTGATGTGGCTCCGCTCCGGGTGCGCCGCCAGCCAGCCGTCGCCCGCGCGGATCAGCTTGTCGACCTCGTCCATGTCGACCCAGTAGTGCTTGGAGCTGTCCAGGACGGGCAGCAGAACGTACAGCTGGTTCAGCGCGTCGGCGAGCCTCAGCTCCCCGTCGAGCCGCAGTGTGACGTACCGGGAGTCGCCCCACTCCGGGAAGCGCTCGTCGAGCGGGATCGGCCGCGCGTCGACCTTCCAGCCGAGCGGCTCGAACACCCGTACGGCCGCCTCCGGGCCGCCCAGGCACGGGAGCGCCGGCAGAGTGATCGTCAACGGCATCGGCGTCGCGGCGAGCTCGGGGCGGTCGGCGCTGCGTCCGCGCATGGCGGAGCGGAAGACGTTCGCCATCGCCGAGGCCAGCAGCGACGACGCCGCGTATGGCCGGTCGTTGACGTACTGGCCGAGCGAGACGTCGGGCGTACGGCGGGTCTTGGCCAGCTTGACCGGGTCGACGTCGAGCAGCAGGGCCGCCGTGCAGCGCTCCTCGTCGGCGTCCGGGTAGAAGACGTGCGCGGTGCCGAACGACTGCTCGAACGCCTGCACCCGCTGGGGATGCTTCACCAGGAGGAAACCGAGATCGGTCGCGGGCCGGGCTGTCGTCGTGATCGTCAGTAGCACCTCGACAGTGTCCCGGATGTCCGGCCGGCGCCCTACCGGATTTACTCCGTGTACGAGGCGAGGCCGCGGACCATCAGCTCCACGCCGAACCTGAGGCGGCGTTCTCCCCCGCCGGTCATCAGGGGGTCGACCATCGACGTGATGACCGGGAAGCGCTCGGGCGGGAGGCTCCGGTAGTACGCGGCGACCTGCGCGATGTACTCCTCGGCGTTCGCCTGCGTGGCACGCCCGCGCTCGCGGTGCAGCGACTCCTCGAACGCGTCGGCGAGGATGTAGAGCGCGAGCCGGTCCAGGAACCAGGCCGCCTGCTGGTCGGGGACGCCTCCGGAGCGCAGGATCGCCAGGAGGGCCTCGGCGAAACGCAGGGAGTTCGGGCCGACCGGGATGTTGGCGAGCGCGGCGCGCGCGATGCCCGGGTGACGGGTCCACACGCCGTGGGCCGCCACGGCCGCCTCCATGACCTGCTCACGCCAGCGCCCGCGCTCGGGGGCCGGCAGCTCGATCTCGCCGACGACGCGGTCGACCATCAGCTCCAGGAGCTCGTCCTTGTTCGCGACGTGCGCGTACAACGACGCCGGGCCCGTGTTCAGCTCGACCGCGACCCGGCGCATGCTGAGCGCGTCGAGCCCCTCGGCGTCGAGGATTCGCATCGCGGTGTCGACGATCAGCTCACGACTCAGCGGCCGGCGCTGACGCGCGTCCTTGCGGGGGCGGCGCCACGGCGGCGGCGGGATCTCGGTCGTCCCTGTCATCGGGCACTCCTCCTTCGAACAGCGTACCGTTCACGCGAACGCCGTTCCGTGCGCCGGAGAGCGCGGCGCGCTCTCCGGCGCACGGCCGTCAGACCTGCGGGAGCACCTCACTCGCCAGGAGCTCCAGATGGTCGAGATCATCGAGATCGAGTACCTGCAGGTAGACGCGCTCGGCGCCGATCACGCCGAACTCCCCGAGCCGGTCGACCACTTCGGCCGGAGTGCCGGCGAGACCGTCCGTCCGCAGGTCCTCCAGCGGGCGGCCGATGGCCTCGGCCCGCCGCCGCAGCTCCGCGTCGTCGCGCCCGCAGCAGATGACCTGCGCGGCCGAGAGCTTGATGGATCCCGCGTCGCGTCCGCCGTTCGAACAGGCCGCGCGTACCCGCTCGAACGCCTCGCGGGTGTCGTCGAGCCGGTGGAACGGCACGTTGTACTCATCGGCGTACCGCGCGGCGAGCCGCGGAGTGCGCTTCGCCCCGGCGCCGCCGACGATGATCGGCGGTCGCGGCTGCTGTACCGGCTTCGGCAGCGCCGGTGAGTCGGTCACCTTGTAGTGGGCGCCGTCGAAGGAGTACGTCTTGCCGACCGGGGTCTCCCACAGGCCGGTGACGATCTCCAACTGCTCTTCGAGCCGGTCGAACCGCTCGGCGAGGCCGGGGAACGGGATCCCGTACGCGGTGTGCTCGTCGTCGAACCAGCCGGTGCCCAGCCCGAGCTCGACACGGCCGCCACTCATGTCGTCGACGTTCGCGACGGAGATGGCGAGCGGCCCGGGAAGCCGGAAGGTGGCGGCGGTCACGAGCGTACCGAGCCGGATTCGCTCGGTCTCCCTGGCGATGCCGGCGAGGGTGATCCAGGCGTCGGACGGGCCCGGGAGACCGCCGACATCCATCATCTTCAGGTAGTGGTCGGAACGGAAGAACGCGTCGAAGCCGTACTCCTCGGTGGCCTTGGCGACGCGAAGCAGGGTGGCGTAGTCCGCGCCCTGCTGGGGCTCGGTGAAGATCCGCAAAAGCATGTCGCCCATCCTGCTACCGCGTCGCCATGATCCGCCATCGGATCTCGTACTAGGTGTACTGCCCAGGGCGGTTGGTCGATCCGGTGGTGGGGCGCGCGGCAGAGGAGTCGGCCTGGTTCTGGCCGGCGACCGGCGACAACGTGACGGGCCGCGGCCTGCGCGCCGCGTGGCAGGTTGGAGCCCCGGACACGCCCTGGGGCCGGGCTCCCCGCCACGGCGGACGATCTGCCGGACAGAGGTGTCCGGTGGGCCTTTCGGCCCACCGGACGAACTTCTTAACCCTCCTGGCGACGGCGTGAGCGGCCGACGCGGTAGAGGACGGCGCCCGCACCCGCCAGGCCGAGGCCGGAGAGCGCCAGCAGCGCCGAGGACGTGCCCGTGGTCGGCAGGTGCCGCACGGTCACGTTCGGGCGTGCGGCCAAGGGCCTCGCCATGCGCGTGTGGCATGCCGCGCCGCCGCTACCGCACTGGAACCGCTCGGGACGTACGCCCGGACGGGAGTGCAGCGCCGGCCGGACGTGGTGCCCGCCGCGCGGAGCCGAACCCAGCGGGCAGATGAAACCGGTGCCCTGTGCGAGGCAGCCCTTGTGCGCGCGGCCGTACGAGCGCGGGACGCGCACGAAGTGGCCACGCCGCGACGGGACGCGGCCCGGCAGGATCACCGGGTCGTTCGCCTCGCGGCCCATCACGGGGCGCTCGTGCCGGCCGGCCGGCCGGTGCAGGGACTTGCCCGGGCTCGCCAGCGGCGTGATCGGCACGCTCTCGCCGTCGACCGGGTGCTCCCGCGTGCCCGCGCAGGTCAGCGTCGCCGACTTGCCCGGAACGACGGCGTCCTCGGCCATGGGCTTGTCCGCCAGCGCCTGGCACGGCGAGACGCCGCCCGGGACCGGGGGCGCGGCGGGCGCCGCGTCCGGTGTCTCCGGGGTCGTCCCGGCCGGCCGGTCCTGGGCCGCGACGCAGCCGCAGGCTTGCGGGATGCCGGACGCCCCGGCGCACGGCGAGGTCACCGGAACGTCCTGCGCGGCGACCGGGGTCTCGGCGACGGCGCCGCACGGCAGCGTCACCGCGTGGCCGGGAACCGTGACCTGCTCGCCGGACCCGATCGGCGCGACGGGAACCAGGGGCGCCAGCGGCGCCAGAGGAGCCAGAGGAACGATGCCCGGCGTGCCCGGCACCACGACGACGCCGCTGGACGGCCGGCGCGGAGCGACGGCGCCCGGCTCCGCCGGACGGTCCCGCCCGGCCAGGCACGGCGCGTACGGCCGGTCGGCGACGTGCTCGGCCGCCCGGCACGGCGCCACGACCGGCCGCTCCTTCTCACCCGCACAAGCGCCGGCGTTGACGTGAGTCCCCTCGTCGGCCTTGCACGGCGTCACGGCCGGCTGGTTCCGAGCGGACGCGCACGGCGGAACCGCCTCCTTGACCTGAGCACCCTGCTCGGCCGCCCGGCACGGCGCCAGAACCGGCCCGCCCTGAACGGCCGCGCACGGCGCAGCGGCGTCGGCCGCCGGCTTGGCCGCCGCGTCGCATGGCGACGCCGCGGGGTTCTCCTTCACAGGCGCGCACGACGGGGCCGCGGGCCTGATCCGGGTGTCCTGCTCGGCCGCCTGGCACGGCGTCAGGGCCGAGTGGTCCTCGGCCGGTGTCGCGTGGTGCGCCGGCCGGTCGGGGACCATGACGGGCATGCCCGGCACGACCACCACGTCCGGCGCCGCGGCCTGCCGTCCCCGGCACTCGCACGAGCCGAGCCCGCCCGCCGCACACGGCGGGATCGCGGGCTTGGCGTCCGCAGCCGGCTTGGCGTCCTTGGCCGGAACGGCCGCACCACAAGGAGCGGCGACCGCCTCGTCACGCTTGGCCGCGCACGGCGGAACCGCGGGCTTGGCGTCCGTAACCGGCTTGGCCACCGCGCCGCACGGAGCGGCGACCGCCTGGTCACCCGTCGCGCACGAGGGCGCCGCGGGCTTGGCGTCCGTGGCCGGAGCGGGCACGCCGCATGGAGCGGCCACCGCCTCGTCGTGCTTGGCCGCGCACGGCGGAACCGCCGGGTCGGCCTTCGCCTGTTCGGCCGTCCGGGCGGGCCTTCCGGTCTCCGTCTTGGCGGCCTTGGCCGCGGCCGCCTCGCACGGCGTCACCGCCGTACGGCCCGGCGTCGCGCACGGTGCGGTGAGCAGGCCCCGCACGTCATGCCCCGTGGGGTCGAGCGCGCACTGCTCGCCGGACGCGCTCGCCGGTACGGGCTCGGCCGGGTTCTTCGCGGCCTCGCAGGTGCCGGCGTTCGGCTTCACCGGTGTCGTCTTACCGCCACCGACCCTCGCGGGCAGGATCAGCGCGCAGGGCCCGACGGGTGCCAGCGGCGAGACCGAGCTGCGGACGACGACGGCCTCGGCCGCGCCGGGGCCGCGCTGGGTCTGCATGACCGGGTACGGCACCGCGGCCGGCTCGGCCCGCCTCGACGCTTCCTTGCCCGGCCGGGAGGCCGGCGGGAACTCGGTTCTCCGCGTCTCCCGCGACGGCGAGCTGCGCCAGGACACCTGGACGGGGTTGATGAGCGGCCGCGCGGCGTGCTGCCTTGGGGCGACGGTCGCGGTGAAATCGCCGTGCCTGGTCTCGCCCTGCGGCAGGAGGCCGATCTTGCAGAAGAGCCGGCTGCCGTGCTGCCACCGGCACTTCGGCGGCAGGGCGAGGACCTTGAGGCCCTTGTCGGGCGTCGCGGTGAGCGAGACGTTCCGCGCCGGGAGCGTCCCCTTGTTGGTCACCTCGTATGGCCATTTGTACGTACGGCCGGGCAGGATCACGCCCTGCGGCCCCTTTGTGTCGACCACGAGGTTGGCGCCCCCCTGACCGTTTCGGCGATCGTGGTCCCGATGTGAGATGTCGTGACCGTGCTTTCGTACCGCCGAACCGTGGACGCCGGCGTGCGCCGGCTGCGGCATGACGGCCAAGCACGATATGGCCGCCACCGCCGAGATACATCGGGTTCCGGCACGCGCGGCGCGGCCAGAGAAGTCAAACATGCTTATCCCCCGTGAACTGCTCAGATGCTATTGACAACGTCCCGTTCTAATGGCTGCGGAGAAAACCACATAGCAGCGCGTCGGCGTGTCGTCACAAAGCGTGATGGTAAAAACCCGGCCACGTACGAACTGCCCGTAACGTTTATGGCGCGGAGCGATAGTTCTAATGACGATTTTTCGACCAGAAGGAACACTCTCGTGCCTGAGAAAAAGGTCACCGCCGCTACGCTCGCCGGCGCTGTCGCGACGATTCTCGTTTGGATACTTCACCTGGCCGGCGTGGACGTACCGTCGGAGGTGGCCGCGGCGATCGCGACCGTCCTCGCGGCGGTGGCCGGCTACTTCGCCCCGCACACGCACCGCCCCGACCTGGCCCCCGCGACGAAGAAGGCCGCGGACTCCTGACCGTCGCCTCCGGGGTGTGTCCCCTACACACCCCGGAGGGCCCGTCAGATGCCGTCGCCGCAGTCGACGGCCATGTCTCCGCCGGAGCTCATGGCGTCCTTGAGCACTTCGCCGTCGACCTTGAGCGAACAGCTCAGTGAGCCGCCGCCGTCACTGTGCGCGCGAATGTCGAATTCCTGCCCCTCGGACGCGGTGAACGTCTTGCTCCACGGCGGCGAGACGACAATGCGCTTCTTCGGGCCTCCGGGCAGCGCGTAGGTCACGGAGGTACGGCGGACGGTGCCGCCGACGGTGAAGGTGACCCGGTGCGTCCGCCCCTCGGGAGCCGTACGCGAGGGAGCCTCCCCCGGAGCCGCACTGGAGGGCACGGGAGCTACCGGAGCCGCGCCGGATGACACTCCGGCCGCGGGCGTCTCCGTACGCGCGGCGCGGTGGCCGCCGGGCGAGCAGGCCGCGAGCAGGAGTCCCGCGACCGCCAATGAGAAGATCCGCATGTCGTCCTCCCGCGTGATGACAATGTGTACTGACAAGATTACTTAGAGTCATCATCTGATGATCAGGCGGCCCCCGTAGTGCGCCCGGGTCTACTGTGGGCGTCTTCCTACGCTGGAGTTCAGCCTTGACGGACCAGTCACGCTCGGCATTTCGGCTCGCCGCATTCCTCGCCGGAGCGGGCACGATGCATTTCCTCGCCCCCCGCCCGTACGACGCGATCATCCCGGAGCGGCTGCCGGGCCCTCCGCGCGCGTGGACCTATTTGAGCGGCGTCGCCGAACTCACCTGCGCCGCGGCGGTCGCCCACCCTCGTACGCGCACCCCCCGACGGTAAGGATTCGCCCAGCCCAGGCCCTTGTTCGGCGATATGAACGGCTGTGCCCCACAGAGCACGGGTAGGTGACGTTCCGGGATCATCTACTGACCGGGGGCTTCTCATGCCAGGCAGGATCCATCTGGTCGTGGTCGTCGCGCTGGGCGCGGGGGCCGGCACGCTGGGCGTCGGGGCCGTCGCCGACGCGATACTGGGCCGGTCCGCCTCCCGTGCCGGCGCCGTCATCAAGAACACGGCCGGCCGTACGGTGGGCTCGCTCCGCGTCGACGACGCCGAGGGCGGCAAGTCACGTGTCACGGTGACCGCCGCGGGCCTGGCCGCCGGCTACCACGGGTTCCACGTCCACACGAAGGGCATCTGCGACGCCGGCTCGACCGACCCGGCCACCGGCAGCCCGTTCTTCAGCGCCGGCCCCCACTTCAACCTGGGGACGGGCTCCCACCCCGACCACTCCGGCGACCTCCCCGACCTCCTGGTCGAGGCGGACGGCACCGGCAGCGCGACGTTCGTGACGGACCGCTTCCGTGTCCGGCAGCTGGTGGACCGCGCGATCATCGTCCACGCTCTGCCGGACAACCAGTCGAACGTGCCTCGCCGCTACAGCGCCACCGCTCCCGACGCCGAGACCCTGAAGACCGGCGACTCGGGCGCCCGCGTCGCCTGCGGCGTGATCACCGACCGCCGGGTCCCCGAGTCACCCGGCTCCGGCTGATCCGCTCAGGTGAGATCGGAGACGATCCGCTTCGTGGCGCCGACGATCAGGGACTCCTCAGGCGGAGTGCCGTACCCGTGCCGGTCGGACATGATCGCCACCACCAGCGGGGCCGTGTGGGGCGGCCACACGATGGCGACGTCGCCGGCCCTGCCGTAGTCGCCGGTTCCGGTCTTGTCGGCCACCGTCCACCCCTTGGGAAGCCCCGCACGGATGCGTCCGGTGCCGGTGGTGCTGCGTACGAGCCAGTCATTGAGCAGGGCACGTTTGTCGGCCGTCAGCGCGTCACCGAGCACCAGCTTCCGGTAGTCGGCGGCGATCGCACGGGGAGTGGTGGTGTCGCGCGGTAGGCCACCGTGGCGCCCGTGCCGGTCGCCACGGCGTACACGCCCAGGCGGGCGGCGTGCTCGTGTTCGAGCGCCGCGTACCGCGACAGGTCCGGGGCGCGCGTGGGGCGGACCGGCGCCGGAGGGTGGGACGAGCCGCGACCCGGCGCCGGGGACCTGTCACACCCCGCCAGTGGCAGCAGGGCCGCGGCTGACAGCAGAGCACGACGGGAGGGGGATCCGCTCTCACACGCCCTAGTCACGTGCCAGCGTCGCCACGAGCTCCACGTGCTGCGTCATCGGGAACGCGTCGAAGGCGCGCAGCCCGGCCAGCGTCCAATCGTGTTCGGCGAAGAACGCCAGGTCACGAGCCAACGTCGCCGGGTCGCAGGAGACATAGGCGATGCGGCGCCCGGCGAGTTCCGCGACGCGCTTGACGACGTCGCGGCCCGCGCCCGTACGGGGCGGGTCGAGGACGACCAGGTCGGCGCGGTTCAGGCGTGACTTGCCCCGGCCGAAACGGAGCTCCTCCAGCAGGGTCTCGACCTCGCCGCG